>NZ_CP197237.1:405000-5205000 GCF_052076025.1 Bradyrhizobium sp. 956_D2_N1_4
CTCGAGTTCGCTGGCGCCATTGCGATCAGTGACCTGTATCGTCGGCGCTCGCGTGTTGAACAAATCAAGATATCCGGGGATCGCGCCGCCCCAGCCATCGCGCAAGTCCCAGATCAGTGCGTCGGCGCCGTTCAGGGGACTCTGCGATAGAAGATGCTCGAGCGTCCGCTGATACACGGAGCCGGCGTAGCACCAGACATGAACATAGCCGATGCTTCGGCCGTTGGCCGGTATTATACGGGCGCTGGCCTTCAAGCCGTCCAAGAACATCTTGTTGGGCTCAATTTCGACCGGAGTAACCGATATTTGCATAAACGCGCCGGCACGACGCAGCCCCAGCACAACTTCCTTGCCGACCTTGCCACGGAATGACTGTACCGGCTCAAACGGTGCACCATCGGCGAAGACGATCGCATCGCCAGCGAGCAGGCCGGCTTGTTGGGCTGGCGTGCCTTCTATAACACCGGTGATCATGTTGCGACCCTGCGTGTCGAGACGCGAGAGGATGCCAATGCCGGGATAGGAGATACGGCCATTCGGAAAAACACGTTCCAGTCCGCGCCGCCTTAACGCACCAGCAAAGATATCAGAAAGCTGGTAGTACTCTGGTTCGTACGGTGTGTAGTAGCGGGTGTGCGAAGCATGCAGCTCAGAGAGCATGCTATTAATGACGCCGGCCAGCGCCTCTTCGGAACTCGCCCGCGTGGCGTCCGGCAAGTAACGTTCCCGGACGGCAGACCAATCGAGCCCGTCTAGGTGCGGATCGTAAAAACGATCTCGCACGGTCCGCCATACCTCCTCGAACGTGGCGATGCGTGCGGGCACGGCCTGGGATGTGGCCGAATCCGCTGCTTGTTGCTGCTCGGCCCACAACACCGTTGGAGTCAGAGCTGACGCCGCGGCCACTGACGTGAGCCGCAAAAAGTGGCGGCGCGACAGTCCTGAGTTGATTACCTTCTTCATCGTGCAACCTTGCGATGGAGCTCGTCGCTGTCTCGATAATCGGACATTCTCAGAGCCAGGGGGAATGTCTCAAACGGGCCGAAAGCGGCCATTGAACCGGATTTGAGGCCGCGCACGCCAATCCGCGCTTTTCGTTGGTTACGATCCACGTAGTCCAGCACGCCGCTGCAGTTCCGAGCGTTACCTCAACGCGCGTTGAAGGTGAGGCCGGCGCGCTCCCTTAGACGCTTGCGCAACGCCGGACCCATCAGCGCGCCCGGCGTCCAGGTGCCGCCCTCGCCCTGCACGTCGCGCACGAGGCAGAGAGCGCTCTCGGCGATCATCTTGCTGGTCGAGCCGTAGCCCGGATCGCGGTCGCCCGTGACGACCGCCTCGACCCGTCGGCCATCCGGCAGCTCGCCCAGGAGGAGGATGTCGTAGAAGCCCTTCGCGCGCTCTTCCCGAGTCGGGCCTGCACCGGGTTTGAGACCGCCGGTCCCGAGCAGGGAAAATATGGTGGCGAAGGTCTCCGTCGTCACGCGACCGATTTCCCCAAATCCGGGCGCGACCATCATCTCGTCGTAAACGAAGTCCGTGCCGTAGGGATGACCCAACAGGAAATTCGTGCGGTGTACGTTCTTGGTGTTGACCGGCGCCATGGGAAACGGCACGAGCCACACGTTCATGCTCGGGTCGTATTCGGGGATAAGGCCGGACGGCTGAGACGGCCCGGTGAACCCGGGTGTCAGCGCGAAGGGATCGGTCAGCAGCCGGATCAGGGCCGGGTCGCGCGCCGCGGCCGCCAACGTCGCCTGGGCGCTCGCTGCGGTGCCGCCCGACATGCCGCCTTTCACCTTGCGCAGGCGGGCTTTAACCCGCCGCGCCGGGCGTCCGAATTTCTCGCGCGCCTTCTCCTGCAACGTGAGCACGCCGAGATCGAACGGGATGGAATCGAAGCCGCAGGAGAAGACGATGCGCGCGCCGGTCCGTTTCGCCTCTTCGTGATGGGCGTCGATCATGCGCCGCATCCACGCCGGTTCGCCGCACAGATCGACATAGCCAGTGCCGGTGGCCGCGCAGGCCGCCACAAGCTCGGGGCCGTAAAGCTGATAAGGCCCGACCGTCGTGATAATCACGGCCGCACGCTCGCACATCGAACGCAGGCTGGCCGGCTCGGCGGCATCCGCCTTCACCAAAGTCAAATCGTCTGGTGCGCCGATGTCGGCACGCACTTTCTGGAGCTTGTCGGTCGAGCGTCCCGCGATCGCCCAGGACGGAGCATCGTCGCCGCGATAGGACGTCGTCAGATATTCGGCGACGAGACGGCCGGTGTAACCCGTCGCGCCATAGACGATGAGGTCGAAGTCCCGCTTCACGACGCTGGTCCTCCTCGAACCCGGGAGGGCGTTACCCCTTACTCGGACCGGTCTTCCGCCGGCAGGATCGCACCAGCTTGCCTAGCGCGCTCATTCGATCACCTCGTCGGCGCGGGCCGAGCAGGCGCCTAAGAGGTGGGGATGCCAGGCCATTTTGTGCTGTCCCGGAGCCCGGCGAGGACACGAGGACGCGCAGCAAGTGCCACTAGAGGGGGCAGCCGCTTTCGTTGAACCGTCCCATCGCATTTGACGGAGGATACCACAGTTCCTGTCTTGGGGTGCGCAACGACCGGTTGGAGTCAACACGCCATTTTGACCGCGGGCGAGCCACTTCCCGTCTTCCCCTCGACAAGCGGACAGTTTCCGGGCCGGTTGGCGTGCCCCAAACGGGCCAACACCGGAAGAACTCAGGGTGAGCAAATCTGGTCCAAGCGCTCGACAGGAGTCGATCGGTGTCGCAAAAGCGACGCAGCACTGACGGGTCGGATTGCAGGAGCCGAAGCCTCGTGTTGCCCCGGAAGCAGACCTGAAGGAGAAGGGGCGAACGCGACTCCGGCAGCAGCCGCAGGGTCCTCGTGATGCCGCTAGTCAAATCGCACATGTGCAGCAAATGCTGCCGTACGCGGCGGTCTCAGATACGAAACCTGTTGACAGGGATCGGCTTCATTCGTCCTTCCATTTGATCGAGCAGCCAATAGACGCCTTTTGGTCAGCCGGCGCAAGACCGGTGGTCGCAATCGCGCGCATGGCCTCGACAAGCTCTCGGGGCGCCCCCGCGCGAGGCGGAGTTGCACGCCCATCGTCGAGCCGGCCGCGATACTTGAGCTTGCGGTCGGCATTGTAACCGAAGAAGTCCGGCGTACAGACCGCCCCATACGCCCGAGCGACTGTCTGGGTCTCGTCGTGGAGATATGGAAACGGGAAATCATGAGCCTTCGCGAAACGCTTCATATTCTCAAATGAGTCTTCGGGATAGTTCGCCGCATCGTTCGAGCAAACCGCCGCAAAGCCTATGCTCCCCGACATCAGCACGCGGGCGTCCGAAACCATGCGGTCGATCACCGCTTTGACATAGGGACAATGGTTGCAGATGAAGACGACGACCGTGCCTTTTTCGCCGGCAACGTCGTCCAGTGCGTAAATCTTGCCGTCGGTGGCCGGAAGCTGGAACACGGGCGCCGGCGTATCAAGAACGACTTGGGTAGCTGCTGTCGCCATTTCGCACCTCCTTGTGCCCAAATATATGCTGACTACGGCCTGCTGGGGCACAGTTTCCAAAGCCTACTCGCCAGTCGCGTTGTTTTGGCCATATGTTAGCCATTTCCGGTCGCCCCTTAACAGCCGTCATTGGGACGAGCGCGGGATTTCGTCGGTGTAGGCCACGAACGGACGTTAGCAGCTCCAATGTCCCGACGCGTGGGGCTGCGACCATGATAAACTGCTGTCTAAAGTTTGTTCGCCCGGCGGCTCTGAATGATCGTCTCGACACTCACCTCCGGCCGCGCTCCTGCGATTTTTTTCGCCGATCAGACAGGGCACCCGGGGCTCTTTCTCGGCGGCTGGGACGATCCCGCTCTCTGGCGTGAGGCCCGCAACTTCGCGAACAAGCTTGGTCCGGATCGCTGCCTGGAATTTTTCGCGATCTTTGATCGTCATGATGAAGGCGCCCGGCCCTCCGATCACGCAGTCCTCGTAATAGAGATCGAGGTTCTCGATATCGGTCGCCGAGAGGGATGGCTCCTTCATCATGATCGGGAGGCCGTTGATGATGATGCCTTTCTCCAGGGCAGCGTCGCGCGCGCCGGTTACGGGGGGCTCCGTCGTTGTTCGACCCATCGCCGGAAATGTCGATGACGCGCCGCAACCCGCGATACGGATTCTCTTCGAACAGATCGCCGATTTCCGTCCCTCGCACCGTCCCATTCCCAGCCGGGCCAAAAACGAGCACATCGCTGCGACCCGTCTGATCGATCCACCTGACGATTGCGTAGCGAGCAAGCTCCAACGGCACGCGCACTCATTTATCATTGAACAAGGATGCCCCAGTCCCTCGCGGCGTTGAGTGGGCCGGGAATGTCGTCTGCCGCCCGATCTTGGGCGGACTGCACCATCAATATGGCCGGATGTGATTTACGGCAGGCACAACTTCCGAACCCTTCACGCGAAGAACTTCTCAAACGCAAAATGGCGGCTTTCCGGCCACCGTTCTTCGCTGGGCATCGAGCGGCAACAGCAACTTTTCGAGCACACCATTGGGGTCCCTGACCGATGCAATGACCCTCGATCGGCAGTTGTTCGATACTTCGCGCGCGGCCGCGACCTCATGTGCCGCTAATGCAAGCCACCGCCCGCGCGGACTTGCGGGCTAGGCTTTCTGTTGGCGCTGGCGGCGTGCTGTTTACACCTCCAGAAATTCCTCGCCGACGAAAGGGCCCACGCCGATCTGGCCGATCGCCTGGACATGTTTTGCCCTGCGAGACCAGGACATTCGACCTACCGCAGGCTTCGCGACGATCTCTTCGGGCATGTAGCGTTTTTGCCGTTTGTAGTCCTCCTTGAGGCCCAACACATACCTCAAGTCGGATCACTTCCAGGAGGTGGATAAGTGTGGCATTCGCAAGGACCAGCAGGATATTATAAATTCCGACATTCGCGCTCAGGAATAATGGTTCGAACGGACAAAGCGGCGCGGCTCCTGGCGCGGTTCATTCTATTCAAGGGAGACCAGCGTGGGCACAGCGATTCGTAGCAGCGGAATGATCCGCGAGGCCACTCGGCTCGCCGCAGCCGGCGAGCTCGGAAATTCGGATGTCATTCGACTCTTGCAGATTCCTCATAGCAAAGAGGACGTTCAAGAAGTCCTTCGCACCTTCGAGCAGCAACTGTCCCGAGAAGCGAAGAGCAAGTTGACTTTGGACGCGTTCGTGCCGCCACCGTCCGATGTCGATAATGAGCGGTACGAACCACTCTTCGACAAGTACATCATCACGGGCAAGACCTATACGACCGCCAGCGGCGCAGTCGTGCCGAATGAGCTTCAGTATTATAACGGTCAAATGGTGCACCTCTACGGCGAGTGCTCCAATGTACCTCTCGTGAATGCCGCATTGGCCGGCAGTGGCTACAGGCCGATAACCTTGAAGTACGCGGACGGCAGGCACGCGGCTGTCGCACAGCTCTGGTCGAATAAGTTCACCGACACCTCGATCCGGCCGTATGCCGCCATGTTCATAGTGGTTGCTGCCGTGGCGGACAACGCTCCCGAAAGCCAGGCGTCCCTGAAGGCGGCCTCCAACGGCGCATCGAGCGTGCTTGTGATGCTTGATGGATCGTTCGATCCCGCAACAGCGGTGTATGAGAACAAAGCGCGGATGTACATGTTCCGACTGCTCGATACGACCCAGGTTGCGATCGACGTCGGCCGCGAGCGCATGGGTACCGACAAGCGGCCCGGGACCATCGATATGGCGTGCATCGGTCGCCGGCTTCACTTGTCGATCAAAGACCAGCACAGACGTGGCGTCGTCCAGGGAGACCTGGCGCTTACCGGGGATCCGACGGCATACGAGTCAGTGGTAGCTCAGGCGGCCAAAACAGCCGGCGTCACGCTGCAGGCGCTTCCGCGCGGTGCCGAATGCGTCTACCCGGCGGTCGCGCGCATCGGGCAGGGGCCGGTCGTTTGCTGGCAGTGGCGAAGCGATGTCGCCCCTCGGCTGCAGCCGGTGATGCCAGGATCTTTGCACTTCGACCGGAGCTCGGAAGAAGGTCGGACCCTTCTCGCATGGGGCTTCACGCCCAAAGTGCTGGGTTTTTTTCCCAAGGTGAGGGGGGTGATCACCGGCCTGGCGGATCAGACCCCGCGTTGCGCCCGCGACAGTTCGGCTGCATGCGAGGGAATGGCAAACGCCGGCTCGCGCCTTCGTTGGGGGGCATCCGAAGAGGCCGCCTCTGCCCCATTCCGCTTGGCTTGGAATACGAGCTTCCTCGGATCATTGAAGGTGGTGCTCCGCAAAGAATTGGTCGGCCCAATGTCCGACGGCCTCCGGGTCAATTGGCACATCACGGAAGGGACCTTCGTTGGGCCGGGTCACGATGCCGTCGTGTTACCCGGCGCGGCGGACTGGATGCATATCCGCCCGGATGGAATTGCGATCGTCAACGTCCGGGCGTGTTTCGAGACGCGGGACCGCGTTCGCGTGTACGGCGCCTACGGCGGGGTCGCCGATTTTGGTCCCGACGGCTACGCTCGGGCGCTGCGCGGTGAGTATGACCAGCAAATCTCCGCCGTGGTCACACCGACATATGAGACTGCGGATCCGAGGCTCGAATGGCTCAACCGCGTCCAGTGCATCGGTGTGGGGAAGGTGGACATGAGCGCGCTTCGCGCGCAGTTCGACATGTACGTGGTGCGGGTGGGGGAGCGAGCACAAGAGGCGTCCAGCGCTGCAGCACAGTCACCGATACCGGAGCAGATCATCACCGCGGTTGAACGTTTTCGCGCCGCGATTCCTGCCAATTTCGATCCGATCTACGTCGAGAAAGTCGTCATACCGTTCTTCCTGACGAACGTTTACGAAGGGGAGCGGCCCCTGTTGCCAATGATTGACCTTAATTTCAGTAAGGAGAATGCACTCCCTCGTGATCGTTTTGGTCTCATCTATCGTGACTGGAAACCGACCCCTGAGGAGGGCGTGATGGTTTTCCTGCAAGGTCTCGAGAAGCGGGGTGAGAATAATCTTCGCAAGCGAATTTATTTTTCGGCGGTGACGCCCGATCTCTATAAGCCGATGTACCGCGCCAAAGTTACAGCTTTTTTTGACAAGCTCTTAGATCAGAAATTTGCTGACAGGCCATTCATGCAGCACTACCTCGACCACTATTTCGACCTCTATTGGGACCTTCACCTTGGACTTGTTGGCAGCGATATTCCCCGTGAGGTTCGTGAAATAGGAAAGGCGTTCAATACGGTCTTTGCCTATCGGGATCCGTTGCTGCCAGTTACCTACCAAAACTATATGAAGGTTCGTGAGCTTCAGGATTTTCTCAAATCGTGGATCGGCAAACGCATCAGCGATATCCAATCGGGCAAAATCAAAAATCCCGAGAGAACCATGGCCTGGCATTGGCTGAAGAATGCCCAGGACGGCGGTCATTTCAGCAAGAAGGACATGGTCATTGAGTGCCTCCACGATTTCGTCGCGCTAAGCCAATGGGGCAATGCGATTTTCCGGGTCATGTCGCTCCTGTCGGAAGACCGCGGCGACCAGGCCGTGCGAGCATCATTTCAGAAGACAATGGGCGGAAATTTCGACACTGCCGGAGGTGCGTCTTTCTCGCCACTTGAGCTATTCGTAATGGAATTGTTTCGCGTGATTTCGCCGAACGGTGGCAGCGTCTCCGCCATCCATGATGCGAGATCAAGCGTCCGCGGGGAGGCTCCGCAGCAAAAGCTCGACATGCCGTTTGAAAGGGACAGCTATGTATCCACACCGCATGCCAGCACCAGCCTGGATCCGGTTCACTGGACGGATCCGAATACGTTCGATCCGCAACGATATCTCCGCGTCCCGACCAGCGCGCAGATCAACGATGACAAATGTCGGCAGATCGGCCTGGCACGGTGTCCCTTTGACATCACCAGTTTCAAGATCAAGGACGGACGAAACGCCCGTATTACAAATAGCGGCTTCGGCACGTTATTTGTCGTTGCGGACGAACGAAGCTATCCGGTTTGTGACTATGCCGGCTTTGCTCCGTTCGGCTTTGGATACCGACGATGTGCGGGTGAACGACTGACAATTCTCGTATTTGAGGATTTTTTGCGAAAGGTCTGGCGCGACAAGATCGCGTTTCGGAAGCTTGATCTGGCGAATCCTGCTCGCGTACCAGTCGGACTGGACGCGGTGATCCAAGACGATATCGGGTTCTACAGATCCGCCTTGCGATAGGGTATCGCGCCGCTGGCAAGCGGTTTTTCGTCGCCCTAAGTGGGCTGGCGCCGGCGTGTTGAGATCCGCCAGTCGCCCAACTACCGGCAGCAGCCCCTGTCCTGTACACGCAATACAATGTAGTCTATTAGACAGAACCAGGATCCGAAGTCGGTCGAGCAAATGCAAGGCAAATGCTATGGATCGAAAAGCGCGGTCGAAGACTCGGGGCTCTCTCCTCCGGGGGCGTCGCCGCTGTCGCGTTTACCGGGACTTGCCGATGCGGCTGGCGTCCAGACCGGGGCGGCCCAAAAGCGCGGCCTTCTTCGACAACCTTTTGACGCGCTTCGATCAGCACGCCAAAGCGCTGCGCGCTTGGGAGACCCCTCGGTGCGGCAGGCGGCGGCTTGGACACCCCCCATGGTGACCAATCCCGGCGATCTCATTGCGCGCGCACTCGAAATCCTCGCCGAGGAAGACGAAGCATGGCGGGTGCGCCGGGGCCTCGATCTCACGCCGCGGAGCGTCCGATGAATTCCCCGTCGCGCGGATTCGTCAATAGACGGCCGTGCGTTTTCGCGGAAGCTGCGGCAAAGCCCTTACCTATTCCGGCGTGTGACCGGTTTCTTCCGGCGCCTTCTTTGACGCTGCAAACGGATGAAGCTCCAGCTACGGCAGCATGCATGCCTTCGATGCAGCGCGCTTGGGACGGCTCGGAGTTGCGATGGGGCGAGGCGGATACGCCCGTGCCCCCCGCGGTGATTTCTCCGGGAACCCCGGCATCTGTGACGGTAGCGGTCTCTCCAGTGCGGCCGGGTCACGCCGTCACGGTGGAGTACCGGGTGAACGGAGGCCCGGTCCGCCAGGCAATCGGGCAATCCGCGCCGCGCGTCCACGGTGCGAACGGTCGGCTATTCCGGGCGCTCCTGCCGGGCCAATCCGGCGGAACGGTGGAGTTTCTGCCGGTGCTTGGCTTTGCCGGCCAGCCGATCTCTCCGCGCCTACGGGAGTCCGCCGAATGTCCCCGGTATCAGGTGGGCTGCGGAGCGGCACCGGTCGAGACCGCTGCTCTACCTGCAGGCGAGCTCCGCTGGGACTGGGATACCACGTTCCTCTGGGCCGGCACGGTGGCCATCCGTACGGAGGTAATAGGCGTTGTGCCGGATGGACTGCGGATCAACTTGCACGTCACGGAAGGACGCTTCGTTGGGCCGCGCTTCGAGGGGATCGTCCGGCCCGGCGGGGTCAACTGGCTGCGCATCCGCAAGGATGGTGTTGGAATAGTCAACGTGACGGAGTGTCTGCAGACGCTGTCTGGCGCGCGGATCGACTGCTTGTATGATGGCATCCTTGACCTGGGTGCGGACGGCTACGCACGTGCCATCCGCGGAGATTTCGGTATACTGCCGCCGTTCGTTCTTGCTCCAACCTACGCGACCGCTGACAAAGAACTCGCTTGGCTCAACCGCGCCCAGTGTATTGGCGTTGGCAGAGTGGACATGAAGACGCTTCGCGCCTCGTACGACATATACGTCGTAACGGCGGGGGCAGCAAAACATGTAGACTGAAGACTCATTCGAAGCCGCACTCGTGGAGTGCGCGCCGACGGTGTTTTGAGCTCAAGATATTTGCGTTCGTGCGCAAGCACAAACGACATCTCGTTCCCGATGTATCTAATTAGGGGGGCCTCTGAGATGACAACCGATAATCCGCAAGTGCCTTGGACCGACGAGCAGTGGGCTCGCGTCAACAAAGCCGTTCAAGAGGAAGCTAGCCGCGCACGGATTGCGGCGACGTTCCTTCCGTTGCTTGGACCGCTGCCCGGGGATACCGACTTCGTGAGGAAGGAACTTATCTCGCCGAATGCGATAGCTATTCAGGACAGGGATGTCATCCAGTTGGCGACGTTACAGGTAAGGGTGACCGTGCGCGGTGCGCAGATGGCCGATCCGGAGATGACCAGCGTGCTGGCCTTATTTCGGCGCGCTGCCAACGTACTGGCTCGCCTTGAGGACGCCGTCGTCTTCAGGGGATTAGGGCAAGACGTAGCATACAACGCAGCATTCCCGGGACAGAATAGGGTTGCCCCCCCTATAGATGTCGGCCCTGCGTTCCCAAATAGGGTCTGGGAAATCACCGGCGGGCAGGTAAGCCCTGGACTTTGGAGAAACCTACCGGCGCAGCAGGTTGTTAGTATTCCATGGCTGCCGCCGCGCCTGGACCTGGTGGGCGCGATAGCCGGCGCCATTGGCCGCCTGGAAGAGCAGGGCCATTTCGGACCGTTCGCGGTGGTGCTTGACCAGAATCTGTTTCTTGTCGCTCAGACTCCAACGGCGCTTCTTGTATTGCCGCAAGATCGCATCCTCCCGTTTCTGGGCGGCGGTCCGCTGCTCCGCTCATCCACGCTTGACGTCGCTGTCGGCGTTGGGTCCGGCGTGGTAGTGGCACTTGGCGGCGAGCCAGTCGAGCTAGTCATCGCCACAGACGTATGTGTCCAGTTCCTGCAAGTCACAGCCGATCCAAATTTCGTCTTCCGTGTGTGCGAGAAGATGGCGCTCCGCATCAAGGAATCCGAAGCGATCATACCGCTGAGGGGACCGTAGCGATTGACATCCGGCGATCGCGGCGTGTGCGGACAAATGTCTCGGGGCTAAGGTGGCGGTCCATGGGTCATTGTCTCAGTGAACAAAGACGGGAATCTCGAAACCAATTGGAGAGATCTCAATGGATAAAGCTACGGAAAAGAACCTGGCGGACTTGCGCGAGCTGGTAGCGGCCCAGCAAATGAAGCTGGATGCGCTATGGGCCAAGGTGGAAGGTGCGCCTGAGGCAGGCAAAGAACTGGCTACCATTAAGGCGCGTATGGCAGAGCTGGACGTAAAAGAAAAAAAAGGCGTGGTAGCGCCAATCGAAATAGGCACTGAAGTTTTGAGATCTGTCCGTGCGATGACGGAGAAAGACGCCCTGCAGATAATTGTGCAAACCAAAAGAGTGAAGATCAATGTGGTCGATGAGATCACGCTAAAGGACGTGACACTGAAAAACCAAAAAATAACTGTGCAGGCGCCGACCGACCTCGGTGAAGGTCTATTGGTTGTCATTGACTTAATTAACGAACGCTGGGGGAAAATCATTACCCTCGCATATGATGTGAAAGCAAACGCGCAGGGACTCTATCTCGTACTGCGCGATGCCGCTTCGCAAAAAAAATTCCGTCAGCAAGAAGAAGAAAATTCCGTCAGCCAGAAGAGCAACTCCTACGAAGAAAGCGTTAAGGCCAAATCAGCAAACTCACCGACGGCGTAATCAAAAAATGTGCATCGGCGGTTTCCCGCGTGATGCCGTAACGAGATTTAGGCACGAAAATCGCAGCGAAGCGGCGCTTATGTGATAGTTGAACGCCGTAGTTCAGATCTGATCGCACAGCTACGCCCAATTCCTAATACGGATCGCTTCGAGCTTTTCTACTTGGTCAAATACAGATGGCCGCTGGCGTACGTTTGGCAACTTTGGGCAATGAAGCTCATGCTTGAAAGTGCTCGTGAGATCGTCGAAAATGATCCGATGTATCGCGTCCCGCGCGCTCGGTGACGCCTCCAAAGCTGGCTAAAAGTCGGACTAAGTGGTCATGGCTCGGTGAAGCATGCCTACTAAGGTTATCGTCTTGGGCGGCGGTGTCGCCGGCATGAGTGCCGCGCACGAGTTGGTCGAGCGCGGCTTTGATGTCGTGGTGCTCGAGAGCGGCGATATTGCGGGAGGCAAGGCCCGCAGCATTCCCGTCTTCCACGAGGGCGAGGACACCAGCGGACATCAGGTCGCCGATGGCGCTGGGAGTTCGATCCAGCATCGGGTGCCCGGCGAGCATGGGTTTCGATTCTTCCCAGGTTTCTACAAGCACGTAATCGAGACCATGCGCCGCATACCGTCGTTTGACGGGAGCAAGGTGGCGGATCACCTGGTGCCGACCACGCGACTGGAGTTCACGCAATACGACGAGCCCCCGTTCGTCGTACCGGCGGGCTTTCCGCTCTCGCCCCGCGATGCCGGCACCACGTTGCGGGACATCCTGCTGTTGTTCGAACACTCCACCGGCCTCACACCCGACGATCTGGCATTCTTCGGTGCGCGCGTCTGGCAGATACTCACGTCGTGCCCCCAGCGCCGGCTCGCAGAATACGAACGCACGAGCTGGTGGGAGTTCGTCGGCGCCGAGCAGCGGTCGGAGTCATACCAGAAGTTCCTCGCCACCGGCATAACGCGCTCGCTGGTGGCGTCCAAAGCGCGCAAGGCCAGTGCGCGCACTATCGGCGACATCTTTGTGCAGCTGGTGCTCACGATCCTGAATCCGATCGCGGGATCGACTGATCGCGTGCTCGATGGGCCGACGAATCTCGTCTGGATCGACCCGTGGCTTGCGTATCTCGAATCGAGAGGGGTGCGGTACGTCAAGAACGCACGGGTCGAGGAGATCCTTTACGAGAGCGGACGGATCACCGGCGTCGTCGCTCGCCAGCACGGCCAGCGCATCATGGTGCATGGCGACCACTACGTGGCGGCGCTCCCGCTCGAGGACATCGCCCCCCTGGTGAGCGACCGCCTGGCGGCAGCCGACCCGACGCTCGCCAACCTGCGCGCGCTGGCTCCGAACCTGGAGTGGATGAACGGCGTGCAGTTCTATCTGCACCGCGCGGTGCCGTCGGCGCACGGGCACGTGATTCACATCGACACCGAATGGGCGCTCACGAGCATCTCGCAGCTTCAGTTCTGGCGTGATGTGCCGTCTGAGCTGTTCCGAGACAGCGATGTGCACGGCATCCTCTCGGTCGATCTTTCTGATTGGACGGCGCCGGGATCGGACGGACGCCCAGCCATGCGGTGCTCGCGTGAAGAGGTGGTGCGCGAGACATGGAATCAACTCAAGCGCTCGCTCAATGATGCCGGTGATGAGGTGCTGCGCGATGAGGATTTGCATTCGTGGTTCCTCAGCGCAAACATTGAGAACGATCCCGCACGCCCGGGCTGGCTACGGAATTCCGAGCCGCTTCTGGTGAACCAAGTCGAAACCTGGGCCTTGCGTCCCGAGGCGACCACCGCCATTCCAAACCTTTTTCTGGCGTCGGACTACGTTCGCACGCATACCGACCTCGCGACGATGGAGGCAGCCAATGAGGCAGCTCGGCGCGCAGTGAATGGCCTGCTTGACGCCGTGAAATTCGACGGAAGCCGCTGTGAGCTGTGGCCGCTGCACGAACCTGAAATCCTCCTGCCATGGCGGCTGCGCGATGCTGCGCGATACCAGGCCGGCCTGCCGTGGGACGCTTCACTCGCGCAGGTAGCTGCCCACGCCTTACGCGGTGCGTCGCCGCTGCTGGAGCAGGCGAGCTCCCTGCTCGAGCAGGTATCGCCGTTCACCCATGCCGTCGCCGACACGCTCGACTCGCACAGTGCCGCCGCGGATGATGTCGGCGCGCTTGATGCGGTCGACCCGGCGACGATGGCGCGCCGCTTGGTTGATGTGCCCACCCTGCAGGATGCGTTGATCAAGGTCGCGGATACTGTGCCATTGGCCGGCGAGATCGTAGGCCCGGCCGGCTTTCTGGACCGCCTGGTGTGGTATCGCGACATGCTGGCCGATATGCTCACAGAAGGTGTACCGACGTGGGAACCGCAGCGCCACCTGTATGGGCTCGTGACGGATTTCATGGGCCGGTCAGGCAAGGGCCTTCGTCCTGCCCTCTGCATCGCGACCGCGAGAGCGCTGGGCGGCCGCGCGGAGGATGCGTTTCCTGCCGCCGCCGGCCTGGAAATGCTGCACAATGCATTTCTCGTGCACGACGATATTGAAGACGGTAGCGACTGGCGGCGTGGCGTTGCGACAATGCATCGCCGCGCCGGGATTCCAATTGCCGTGAACACCGGCGATTCCATGAACGCACTCGCTATGCGCCTTTTCCGCAAGACCGGCGAGCGGCTCGGCCCGGTGACGGCGCTGCGCATCTTCGACGAAGTCGATCACATGGTCGTCGAGACCTTGGAGGGGCAGGCCAACGAACTAGGATGGGTACGAGACAATGATCTCACAGTTACGACAGACGATTATCTGCGGCTCGTGCTCAAGAAAACGGCCTGGTACAGCTTCATTCACCCCATGCGGATTGGTGCACTCGTTGCCAACGGCGAGGACCAGAATCTCGGTCGATTTGATCGGTTTGGCTATCTGCTTGGACTGGCTTTCCAGATCACCGACGATGTTCTTAACCTGGTTGGCGACATTGGGCGTTACGGCAAGGAGATCGACGGAGATCTCTGGGAAGGCAAACGGACGCTTCTGCTCGCGCACGCCCTGGGTCGGGCGAATCCCACTGACCGTGCGTGGATTAGCACCTTTCTGGCGCGGCCCCGCGAGCGACGTTTGCCGCGCGAAGTGCTGAGGCTACATCAGATCATCGCGGACGGCGGGAGCATCCCATGGGCGCAGCGAGCGGCAGCCGAATTTGCAGAGGCTGCAGCGCGCGAATTCCACAACTCGGCGTTCGCCGGTGTGCCTGCAGGTCCAGACCTCGAATGGCTGCGCACTTGCATAAACTTCCTGACCCAGCGCGACGCGTAATCGGGTTCAGGTTGGAATGAATGGGGGCATCGTAACCCGATTGCTCTTAGATCCCTTGATTGAGTCCCGCCAGGAAAGCTGCATCTGCGCGCGACCGCGGCACAGCCGTCCTACTGCAATTTTCCAGGGTTATAGTAGGTTGTCGCGGAACGTCTGCGCGACAACGTTCGGCAGCACCGGAGAATCGTATGGAGCGCCTCAGCAAGCCAATCGATGCGGACATCCCGTTGCTTGAGAAAAGCGCTGATCAGCTCGGCTATGTGGTGCCCGATCTTGAGCAAGCCATCAAGGGCTGGATAGACCAGGGTATCGGGCCCTGGCTCACGATTGGTCCGGTGGTGGTCACTGATAACAAGTATCTGGAGAGGCCCTCACGCCCGCTGATCATGTTCGGATTCTGCCAGGTCGGCGGGGTGCAGCTGGAGCTTATTCAGCCGCTCGACAATGAGCCGTCAAGCTGGCGCGCCTTTCTTGCGGCCGGAAGGAGCGGTCTTCAGCACTGCGGTTTTTGCGTCGAGCCGCACGATTACCAGCGGTCCGTCGCGCAGACCAAGGCGTGTGGCGCGACGATCCAGCAGATGATGTCTTTTTCGGGCGCCCGCTTCACCTATTTTTCCCTGCCTGCTCGCGCCGGTCCTCTGATGGAACGAATTCGTCTTGGAGAGGTGGCGCCTGAAAAAGCAAATGCAGTGCGCAATTCCATCGCGGGGGGTTGCGAGATCGTAGAACTGATCGAGCTCCAGCCCCGTATCCGCGAGATGTTCGCAAAAGTTACGCAAGCAGCGGCCACTTGGGACGGCAAGGCCAGGCCCGTTCGTCACCTGATAGGGCCTGTCGCAAAGGCAGCAATCGGTTCGCACTTGCTCCGAACTATGCGATTCCGGTGATGTATTTTCGTGGCGGCGCGACGCACGGTATGTGGCGGCATACTCGCCTTTGACGGCGGCGCATTGGCCTTGATCGCGATCCGCTGCACCGGCATCACGCCGAACGAGCGCGGCCGGTTTGCGAGGCTTGGCGGCCAAGCTCGATCCGCCGACATCGCGCGGCGATCCTTTGAAATCGATGGTTGCGGTCATGGCGGCATCGATGCGCGCGCCTGTTCGAGCGATCAATTGCGCGACGTTTCGCTGCTCTCGCTCATGCCTTGAGCTGCTCCAGCAGCGATTTGGCCTCCTTCAAGTCCAGCGTGTCGAAACCCTCGGTGAACCAACCATAGACCGGGGCGAGAATATCGTGGGCCTGCTGTCGTTTGCCCTGATCGTACCACAGCCGCGCCATGCTCACAGCCGCACGCAGTTCCCAGGACTTTGCCTGCTGCTGACGAGCGACCGCCAGCGCATGTTCGAAATATTCTTCCGCTTTCGTTGCGTTTGGGTTGGGCGACGATAGCTCGATTTCGCCTGCCATGCGCTTGATCTCGGCCTCAAACCAACTTTCCTTGGTTGTTTCTACCTGGGTCATCGCTTCGCGAATGCAGTCCCGTGCATCATCGAAGTGGTCGAGTTCAGCATGAGCGCCCGCCAGATACGACAAGCAGAATGGCACTAGCGCTGTTGCCGCCGTTGACCGACGTGCGATGATACCCGAGTCGATCACATGGACCGCGTCTGAGGCCTTCCCAGTGAGGGCCAAGACGCAACCTTGGACCACCATTCCGAGCGACCCCCAAAACAATGAACCTCTCTCGTCTGCCAGGGGGACAAGTTCATTAGCTTCGGCGCTTGCTGCCGCATAGTTTCCGCAGCAGATATGCGTAAAGGATGTATGGAACAGGGCATACATCAAAGTGGCTGCTTGGCCGATCTCGCGCGCTTCCTTGAGCGCCTGTTCAGCGTCTCTGCCTGCAGCCTCCGGGAAGCCAAGAAGCCATAGAGCCCAGGACCGATAGGATAGGGCTGCGACCCTAATGTCCTGGCCAAATCGAGCCGCCAGCGTACGATGCTCGGCGGGTTCGTAGATCGCGATCGCCTGATCGTAATGTGCCAGACTTTCTGCAAGGACGCCCGTACACGTCAGAGACGTAGCCATAATACGATGCCCAAGCATGAGCGGAACCATTGTTCCCTGCTTCTCGGCAAGCGCCAAGCACTCTGTCGCAAGGTCGAGGAGAGCGTCGCTTTTGAACTTTATATAGTTCGTGACCCAGAACCCATAGAGGACTGAAAACAGGAGCAACGGGTCTTCAGGGGGCTCTCCGAGTGACTCCGCTTGCTCGATGAAGGCGCGGGCTCGATCGAGAGATGCGATAGTCTCAGGGGCCGCGTGGCCCTTGGTGTTCATCAAGGCATTCACAAGCGCGACCTCCAGTTTGATCTGGTCGCCACGCAGCGCTGGTGTGCCCGGCAGCGTCGCAATCTGTGAAAGAGCGCGGATTAGCTGAACCGTCGCCTCTACTAGCGCTGAACGCGCTAGCGACCGCTGTCCCGCCTTGCCCCATAAGGCCGCCGCCCTCTCGATCAGCCCGGCCTCAGTGCAGTGATGTGCTAGCCGTTCCGGCTGGCTCTCGGCTGTTTCGGCGAATTGGCTTTCAATTGCTTCGGCAATGCGTGCATGGAGCGCGCGGCGGGGCTGGCGCAGCAACGTGCTATAGGACGCGTCCCGCACCAAAGCATGCTTGAATAGGTAAGTTGCATTCGGCGGCGAGCCTAACCTGAAAAGCAAACCAGCCTTTATGAGACGGTTCAGCACTGATCCCAGTTCCGCCGCTGGCACGCGCACCACCGCCGCCAGGAGAGCATGCGAAAACTCCCGGCCGATCGCCGCGCCAATCTGTGCCACTTCTTTGGCGGGGCCGAGCCGGTCGAGCCGCGACATCAATGAGGCGTGCAAACTTGCGGGGACTGCCCAGGCCGGGGACGGAATGACGGCAATCGTGCGTTCGACTGCGCCGTGGCCCTCCGCCTCCAGCACTGCCTTCGTCATCTCCTCCACGAACAGGGGGACGCCATCGGTACGTTCGATGATGTCCTGCCTGATGCCCGCCGGCAGCAGCTTGCTGCCGACTACGCCGTCGATCATGGCGCCGACTTGGTGTTTCGTCAGCCGATTGATCGTCATGGCGGTCACGTGCTGCCGCCCGATCCAGGGCGGATCGAATTCCGGGCGGAATATCACAATCATTAGCGCGCGAAGGGTCTCAATCCTGGCCACGATCCGGCCGAAAGCTTCTAGGCTCGTAGGATCGGTCCAATGCGCATCCTCGAAGATTATCAAGACTGGGCTTTGCCGTGTAAGCGCTTCTAATTGTGAGATGAGCGCTTCGAATGTTCGCTGCCTGTGCTGCTGCGGGGTCAATTTGAGGGCGGGATAGCGTCCATCATTCGGAAGCGACAGCATCTCGGCAAAGAGCGAAGCGTCCCCGATCGAGGTCGAGGTCTGAGCGAGCAGGGTATCAAGCTTGTCGAGCCTCGCGTGCAGTGTATCGTCGTGCGCCAGCCCGGCGGCACGTTCCATCTGCCCGATGATCGGATATAGCGCGCTGTCGGTGTGCTGCGGCGAGCAGACATAGCGCAAACGCGTATGCGGCTCTCCGGTGAGTCGTTCCAGAAGCGCGGCAGTGAGACGCGACTTGCCGATCCCAGCCTCACCGGCGATCAGGACCGCCTGGCCTTCACCTGTCTTTGCCCTGGCCCAACGCTGTAGAAGCAATTCGAGTTCTTCCTCCCGCCCGACGAGGGCAGTCAGGCCAGTCGCGTGTAGCGCCTCGAAGCGGCTCTCCACGGAGCTCGCCCGCAACGCCACCCAGGCCCGCGTTGGCGCGGCGATGCCCTTGAGGTCCTGCGGCCGGAGGTCTTGTAGCTCGAAGAGGTTTCCGAGCAGCCTTCGGGTGCCTTCGGCGATGACAACCGTGCTCGGCTCAGCGATCCCCTGCAGACGAGACGCCAGGTTCGGCGTCTCGCCCACCACCCCGCGTTCCTGGGCCTCGCCGGCACCAACGAGATCGCCAACCACGACCAAGCCTGTCGCGACCCCGATACGCACCCGGAGCGGCTCCTGGATACCCAGATTGCCGATCGCCTCGATGATCGCCAGTCCTGCGCGGACGGCACGCTCGGCATCATCCTCATGAGCGTGGGGATAGCCGAAATAGATGAGCACCCCATCGCCCATGTACCTGGCCACGAAGCCGTCGAACCGGGCGACCGTCTCCGCGACGCACTTATGATAAGCGCCGATTACCGAACGCAGATCCTCTGGGTCGAGCGTGGTCGAGAGCGCGGTCGAGCCAACGAGGTCGGTGAACATCACCGTCAGTTGGCGACGCTCGGCGTCGTCTCGCCGAGTTGGCTCGATATCCACGAGTGCAGAAGGTGCCGTTACGGCAGCCGAGACGTTGCTGAGATCGCGGATCGCATGCAGCATTTTCAACCGGTGGCCGAGCGAAACGCCAAGGTCTTTGAGATGTTGGTCGGTCAAGTCGGGGAGAACGGCCATATCAATGTCGTTCTCGGCGAACCTCTGCGCATACTCGGACATGCCGAGCTTTTTGAGCCAGTCCGCAATTTGTTGCACCGCGGTCACCGTGATCCGTGCGTCGCCTATCTAAGTGTTGGCCCGACGACTACAGAAAGAGATTACACAAGAAAGACCGCGAAAGCACGTCCTCACGGGCGCGGAATCGCGATACCAATCGAGCCCTGAATGCCCGCCCTGTGCGCTAGCGATTGGTATAGAGGACCAACAAATCAATGCATGACGTACCGACGCTCGACATGGAGCAGGCCCGGGCGCTATTCCGACAGTTTGCCGAATCCGTGCCCGCGCGGACCTCGGACCAGCGAATTGCTGATCGATGCGCTGGCGAAGATCGCCTGCCCGGGCCCCCCGGCAAAATTGATTTGCCGCTCGGGGCACCGGACCGTTCTCTGGAAGTCGACGACCTTGCTTCACGCAGTCGATGCAGATGAACACCGCATCGATCCAACCGCATCGATCCAAGAGCGCAGCTGCGTCCGCCCACACCCGCCGCAGTAGCAAACATGTTGCCCGCTAGACTAGGCAAATCCGCCGAGGCGCTTGGCGATGCGGTGCGGATGGCAAGTGATTTTGCTCAGCGCGTCGACATTGTCGAGCGCTGGGTCGGGTCGATGCTCGAAAGCGGCACGCAGGACTGCGCGATCGGCCTCTCGTCCCGGATGATGGTCGCCGCCGGCGGCCGCGCGCGGATCAAGGACTGTGTTGCAAAATCCGGCCTTAGCCAGTCAATTCCAGCGCCGGTTTGCGACGCAAGTCGGAATGGCACCAAAGCTGTTCGCACGCACCATCCGGGTTCGACCGGGCGCTGGCGTCTCGTCGCAATACCCCGAGCCGTTCGTGGAAGGATATCATCCACGAACTCGGTTATTTCGACCAGGCCGATTTCATCCGCGAACGCCACGCCTTTGCCGGTCTGCCGCCTGGCGGCTTCGTCGGCGAGTGGGACAACATCTTTTTTCCGGCGGATGACTGAAATTTACAAGCGCACTTCTGGGTCCTCGCGCTAGGTCTGTCGTCAATCGAGCTGCGGGAGAGCGGTTGTCATGTTGACGAATCTGGCGCGCTTCAATGCCATCATAGAGCGCGGCTTTTCCCAAGGCGACCTCACGGACGCGGACGAAATCTGCGCCGAGAACCTCGTCGAGCGCGAGTATCTGTCGCCCACCGATATTCCCGGTCCGCAAATCCTGAAGGCGCAAATCGAGGATGCGAGGCGTAGCATCAGGGATCTGACACTTGCGGTCGAAGCGGTCGTGGAGGCTGGCGATACTGTGTGGGCACGCAGCAAGGCAACGGGCGTCGATCCACGCTCGGGCAAGCCAGTCGCCATTGATGTCATGGACATCTGCCGCTTTGCCGACGGCAAGCTCGTTGAGCGCTGGGGGGTGCCGGACCGGTTTGCGCTTCTTCATCAGGTTGGAGCGCTGCCGCCACGCAAATAGGTCGAATGGGCCCATTTGAGTCGAAAAAAAATCCCGTAACCAATGGCCTCCTTTCAGGCGCCCCTCCGAACTAATCGATCCGCGATTCCTTGGAAATCAGCCAAATCAACTCGCGATTCAATGGAATCCCGCGAGATCGCACCACAATTCTTTGGAATTCGACTCGTGAATCGTTGGAATCGAATCGGACCCAATTTGGCGCGACAGTGGTTGATTTGCTTGGTGGGCCCGGCAGGACTCGAACCTGCAACCAGACCGTTATGAGCGGCCGGCTCTAACCATTGAGCTACAGGCCCCGCCGCGAGACGGCCGCGGAAACGCGCGGCCGGCAACGGTGCGCGGTTCGTTTACAGGGATGGAGGCGGGGGTGCAATGCTGGCTCTGGCGTAAGGGAACGCCGAAGCAGTACCGCGTGTAATTTTTGAATAACCGAAACTGGCGATGATGCACTCATACGCCTGTTTTGCCCGACGAGTCAAATGGCCCTCGCGAGGAGCCATTTTTCATCGTGCGTAACCCCTTGTAATCGCTGGCCTGTTCTACGGTGCATGGGGTTGTTTTCGCAGTTATTGTGTTGAGGGAGACCCTTGGGTCCCCCGAACGTCTTGCCAGCGGGCGGACGAAGCCGGCCGCGAGGTCTGCCTAGTCCACCGAAACCCCGGCGAACTCCACCACCTTCTTCCACTTCTCGGTCTCATCCGCGACCAGCTTGCCGAACTCGGCGGGCGTCATTGGCTTCGGGATGCCGCCATTCTCGGTCAGCCGCGCGATGACCTTCGGGTCCTTCAGGGCTTCGCCGACGGCCTTGTTGAGGATCTCGATCACCTCGGGCGGCGTGCCCTTCGGCGCGGAGATGCCGTAGAAGCCGACCGATTCGAAGCCCGGCACGGTCTCGGCGATCGCCGGCACGTCGGGCACGGTTGGCCAGCGCTGCGGCGAGGTGACGCCGATGGCGCGGACAGTGCCACCGCGCGACTGCTCGAGCGCGGAGGGAAGGTTGTCGAAGATCAGCTGCACCTTGTTGGAGATGATGTCGGGGAAGGCGATGGCCGAGCCGCGATAGGGCACGTGCACCATGTCGCACTTGGTCATCACCTTGAAGAGCTCCGCCGACATGTGCACCGAGGTGCCGTTGCCGGACGAGGCAAAGGAGATCTTGCCGGGATTGGCCTTGCAGTAGTCGATGAACTCCTGAACCGTCTTCACCGGCATCGCATTGGAGACGACCAGCATGTTGGTGAGCTGCATGATGCTCGCGACCGGCACGGTGTCGCGCAGGAAGTCGTAAGGCAGCTTCTTGTAGAGCGAGGTCGAGATCGCGTTGTTGGGTGCGACAAACAAGAGCGTATAGCCGTCGGGCGCTGCGTTGATCGCGGCGGCGGCCGCGATGTTGCCGCCGGAGCCGGCGCGGTTCTCGACGATGAATTGCTGGCCGAGGCGATCCGAGAGCGCCTGCGCCATGATCCGCGCCACGATGTCGACCGGGCCACCGGCGGCGAAGCCGATCATCCAGTGCACGGGGCGGTCGGGGTAGCCGGCGGCGGAGGCGGGAGGGGAGGCGTTGAGAAGAGTTGAAAGGAACAGCAGCCCAAAAACAGTGTTACGCAAAATTCGCAACATGACGTCTCCCATTGTTCTATTGTCGTTGGGCTGCATGCTTTCACAAAAACCGCCCGCTGCCTACATCGCCGCAAGTCGATGTTGACGCGGGGCGGTCGGGACTCATCATGAGATTCGCAATCACAATCCTTCTCGGCGCGGCGCTGCTCGCAAATCCACTCGCAAGCCCCGCCGCTGCTCAAACCGGAGGCAAGGCCATTCCGACCACGACACTCAGCCTGGGCACCGCGACGCCCGGCGGCGGCTTTCCGCTCTATGGCAATGCCTTTGCGGAAGCGATGAACGCGGCCGATCCGCAAATCACCATCGCGCCCCGCAACACCAAGGGCAGCAACGAGAACATTCCGCTGCTGGAGAAGGGCGAGCTCGATCTCGCGCTGGTCGCGGGCGAGCCGGCCTACGAGGCCTTTGCCGGCATCGGCCGCGCGCCTGTGCGGTTGAAGATACTCACCGCGATCTATTCCAACCCCGGCATGTTCGTGGTGCGGGCGGACAGTCCGTACAAGACCATTCGCGATCTCGTCGGCCAGCCCGTCGCGTTCGGCGCCAAAGGTTCGGGCCTGCCGATCCTGGCGCGCTACGTGCTCGATGGCCTCGGCCTGAAGCAGGACGAGGATTTCAAGGCGATCTATCTCGACCGCGCCGGCGATGGCCCCGCGATGGTCGAGGATGGCCGCGTCGTCGCGTTGTGGGGTGCCGGCATCGGCTGGCCCGGCTTTGCCGCGGTGGCATCGAGTGCGTCAGGCGCGCGCTTCATTGCGCCGACCGCTGAGGAGATCACGCGCATTCGCGCCAAGCATGCGTTCCTGAAGCCGCTCACCGTGCCGGCCGGCTCCTATCCGAAGCAGGCCGAGCCGATCGCCTCGCTCGGCTCGTGGAGTTTCGTCCTCACGCGCGAAGACCTGCCCGATGACGTCGCCTATCGTCTCGCGAAGACGCTGCACGGCGCCGAGGCGACGTTCTGCAAGCAGCTCGCGCAGGCCTGCGAGACCACGGCGTCGAACACGGTCGCGGCAGCGCCGAAGCCGGAGCTGATCCATCCGGGCGTGAAAAAATACTTCCGCGAAATCGGTGTCATGAAATAGGACGCGACTGCATCGACAATCGTCGTGCCCGGGCTTGTCCCGGGCATCCACGTTCTTGGCGCCGTACGAAAGATCGTGGATGGCCGGGACAAGCCCGGCCATGACGACGACCTCTCGCTACAGCATCACTTCTTCACCAGCGGACACGCCGGGTCCGGTGGGCCAAACGCCTTGTCGCCCGAGATGGTCGTGAGGATCTTGTAATAGTCCCACGGATATTTGCTCTCCTCCGGCGTCTTCACCTGCACCAGCCAGAGATCGTGCACCATCAGATTGTCCTCGCGCAGTTTGCCGTTGCGGGCGAAGAAATCCTCGATCGGTTTTTCCCGCATCTTGGCCGCGACCTTGAGCGGATCGTCGGTGCCGGTCTCCTTGATGGCGTTGAGATAGTGCATCACGCTCGAATAGACGCCGGCCTGCCACATCGACGGCATCTTGTTCATCTTGGCGAAATAGCGCTTCGACCATTCGCGGGTCTTGTCATCCATGTCCCAGTAGAACGACGTGGTCAGCAACAGCCCTTGCGCCGCCTGCAGGCCGAGGCCGTGGATGTCGGTGATCAGCGCCAGCAGCGCCGCCATCTGCTGGCCGCTCTTGAACACGCCGAACTCCGAGCCGGTCTTGATCTCGTTCATGTTGTTCGGGGGACCGGCGGCAATGCCGATGATCTTGGCCTTGGAGGCCTGCGCCTGCAGCACGAAGGAGGAGAGGTCGGGGGTTGCCAGCGGCGGCCGCACCGAGCCCAGCACCTTGCCGCCATTGGCGGTGACGACGCTGGAGGCGTCGCGCTCCAGCGAATGGCCGAAGGCGTAGTCGTCGGTGATGAAGAACCAGCTGTCGCCGCCGCGCTTCACCACCGCATCCGCAGTGCCGACCGCGAGTGCGCGGGTGTCGAACACCCACTGGATCGCGTAGGGCGAGCAGAACTTGCCGTGGAAATCCGCCGTGCCGGTGGAGTGGGTGATGAACAGCCGCTTCTTCTCGTTGGCGACGTTCTGCACCGCGAGCCCGACCGCGGAAACCGGCACGTCGACGATCAGGTCGACCTGGTCGACATCGTACCAGCGCCGCGCGATGCCGCCGCCGATATCGGCCTTGAGCTGGTGGTCGCCGATCACGATGCTGATCGGCTTGCCGAGCACCTTGCCGCCGAAATCGTCGATCGCCATCTGCGCCGCCGTCACCGAACCCTGGCCGGTCGGCGCGGAGGCGGGGCCGTTCATGTCGGTGAGCACGCCGATCTTGACGATGTCGTCGGAAACCTGCGCCGACGCCGTACCCGGCAGCAGCGCCGCCGCCAAGAACGTCGCTGCAAAGCCGGCCGCGACCGGAAGTCCAAATCTCGTTGGATTCACGCTTGTCCTCCCCTGATCCGGCTCGTTGGCCGGTGTTGCCCGGGTATGGCCCGGCTGAATTGGTTTCTTTTGCAACTATTTGGGGGCGGGCGTCAACGTCAGGCCGCGAAGCGGATCTGTCCCGCCGGCGAGGGATCGTAGCCGGTCAGCTCCTCGGCGCGCTGTCGCAGCCGTCTTTCGCTGAGGAACCGGATCAGGGCCTGCATCGGCGGGCGGAAATAGCTGCGTTGCCGCATTGCGAGATCAAAATTCTCCCAGACCAGCGGCACGAAATCGAGCCCGGCCGAGCGCGCCGCCGCACGCGTCGCGATTCCGCAATCGGCTTGTCCCGCGCGGACGATCTCGGCGAGATCCGGCCCGGTGAGCGCCGGTGTCTCGATCCGGCGCAGATCGCGCGTCGAGGCGCCGGCGCGCTTCAACAGCACGTCGAGCAGCATCTGCGCGCCTGTGCCCTGTTGTCGCATCGCCATCCTGACACCGAGCGCAAGCACGTCGGAGAGGCCGCGCAGGCGTTTCGGATTGCCCGGCGGCAGCACGAGACCCTGCTCGCGGCGCACGAATGCGACCAGCACCGCATCATGCAGGTCAGGCGCGTCACGCAGCGTCGTCGCACTGGCGTCGGAAGCAAGATTGCCGTCGGCCTCCAGGCTGTGGAAGTGCACCGCCGCCGCCATCACCTCGTCGCGTTGCAAGCGCTCGAGCCCGCGCGCGCTGCCCTCGCTCATCGATCCCAGGCCCGAGCCGGATTCACGCAGGCTCCAGTCCAAAAGCTCGTCCTGGCTGCCGCCCACGACCGGCGGCGGCTCCGCAGTCAGCATGCCGGCCGGCCGCGCCAGTCCCGACAGGACCCAGAGGTCGAGCTCGTGCCGCGGGAAGAGCCACTTCCCGGTCACCTTGGTGCAGGGGATCGCGCCAGTGGTGACGAGTTCGTAGAGCTTGCGTTCGCCGAGCCGAAGGTAGTCGGCGGCTTCGCTGGTCGTCAGGAATTCCATCCTGCATTCCTATGCAAATTCTTGCTTCTTTTTGGCGTTCGACGCAGGTGGAATTCTGCATTTCAATTTACGTCCGGCAGGACCATGCCCGATCATCTCGCTGCTTTGCAACACATCCTCACGCGCGATCTCTGCTTTGGTGAACGATCCTGAAGCACCCGCGTGGCGCGGGCCTTGCGGCCGTCGCGCTCGCAATTGCAATGGGCGCACCGCGCGAGCCGCATTGCCGAAATGTCCCGAGTGGGGAGCGCAACGCGCAAACGCGTCACGAGTGTGGCGCAATCGATCATCATCATGATCGCGTCTTAGCCAATGGGAACCCGATCATGGTCGTCCGCCGCCTGTCCGTTGCACTCGCGCTTCTCTGCGGCCTCGCCGCGGGCGTGGCGGCGTCATTTGCGGAGGACCGCGCGATCGTGCTGGCCTCGACCACGGCGACACAGGAGTCCGGCCTGCTCGATCATCTGCTACCGATCTTCCGCGAGAAGACCGGCATCGAGGTGACGGTGATCGCGCGGCGTGCCGATGAAGTGCTCGACGGCGCGCGCAGGGGCGAAGTCGACGTCGTGCTGATGCACGCACGGCCGCAGGAGGAGAAATTCGTCGCCGACGGTTTTGGCGTGAAGCGTTTTGACGTGATGTACAACGACTATGTGCTGATCGGACCGAAGAACGATCCCGCCGCCGTGAAAGGCAAGGACATCGCCACCGCGCTGAAGGCGATCGAGGCCAAGGGCGCGCCGTTCGTGACGCGCGGCGATCGCTCGGGCACCCATGGCGCGGAGCTCGCGCTCTGGATCGTCGCCGGCATCGATATCGCCGCTGCCAAGGGCGCATGGTATCGCGAAGTCAAGCAAGGGATGGACGCAGCCCTCGACGCGGCGCGCACGGCGAACGCCTATGTGCTGTCCGACCGCGGCAGCTGGATCGCCTTCAAGGATCGCGGCGATCTCGACATCGTCGTGGAAGGCGACAAGCGGCTGCTCAATCAGTACGGCGCGATGCTGGTGAATCCGGAAAAGTTTCCGGACGTGAAGAAGGAGCTGGGGCAGACCTTCGTCGACTGGCTGATTTCGCCGGAGGGGCAGGCGGCGATCGCCGGCTACAAGGTCGACGGACAGCAGCTGTTCTTCCCCAATGCGGCCAAGTCCGGCGGCTGAGCTTCGCGTTGCCAGCGGTTGCCAAACCGGGCGATGCATGGTCCATCATGGCGCATGACCCAGCGCCTGCCGCCAGCACTGACGCCGCTCGACACTGCGCTCGCCGCGTTGCTGCGAGGCGTTGATCCGATCGCGACGATCGAGTTGCCCCTGGCGGAGGCCGCCGGCTGCATCGCGGCAGGGACGCCGCTGCTTGCGGCCTGTCCGTCGTGCGACATCGCCGCTGCGGATGGCTGGGCGCTCTGCGCCAACGATATTGTCGGCGCGTCCGCCTATTCGCCGCTGCCTCTGACGACGGCGCCCGTTTGGGTCGATGCCGGCGACGCGATGCCGCCGGGATGTGATTGTGTGCTCGATGCCGACGCAGTCGAGGTGTCGGGTCCACTCGCCCAAGTGCTGGCGGAGGGCGTGCCCGGACGGGGCGTCAGGCGTGCCGGAAGCGACATTGCCGGGCGGGCGCCCGCCGTGGCAGAAGGGCATTTGATCCATCCTGCCGCCTTGCTGCTCGCGCGCACCGCCGGTGTTGAAAAGCTGAGCGTACGGCGGCCGCGGCTGGGCATCGTCAACGTGCCGGGTGCGGCCGTGACGGCGCACATGATTGCCGAGATCGCGCGCGCGGCAGGGCTGCAGGTGCAAGCGCGCGAAGCTGCCGCGCGAGATGCGGCATCGATCGCGGAAGCGCTCGGCGATCTCGCCTGCGATCTCGTCGTGACGGTCGGCGGCAGCGGCGCAGGCCGCCGGGATGCCGCGGTTAGCGCGCTGGCCCGGCATGGTGACGTGCTCGCCCATGGCCTCGCGCTCCAGCCCGGACGCACCGCCGCGGTCGGGCGGCTCGGACCGGTTCCAATCGTCGCGTTGCCCGGCTCGCCCGATCATGCGCTTGCCGCCTGGCTCGCGCTCGTGCTGCCGCTCGTCGATCGGCTGTCGGCGCGGCAGTTACGCCGCCGCATGACCTTGCCGCTTGCGCGAAAAATCGCATCCAGTGTCGGCATCGCCGAAATCGCCCTGCTGGCCGAGGAACATCATGCGTGGCTCCCGCTTGCGGTGGGGGAATGGCCGCTTCAGGCCATTGCCCGGGCCGATGCATGGCTGCTCGTTCCCGCCAGCCACGAGGGATTTGCGGCAGGAACGCCGGTCGATGCCTATCTGATGCGGGAATGATATGGGTTTGGCATGACGATGATCCCGCAATCGCAAGACCGTAGCGCGCTCGAACAGGAGCAGTTCCTCCAGATCCTCTCGCGCGAGGACGCGCTGGCGCGCTTTGAAGCTGCGTTGTTCCCGCGCGCGGTCCCGAGCGAGACGCGCAAGCTTGCCGATGCGCTCGGCGCGGCGCTGGCCGAAGACATCACGGCGCCCCTCGACGTTCCGCCGTTCGACCGTTCCAACGTTGACGGCTTTGCCGTGCGCTCGGCCGATCTCGCCGCGGCCGGCGAAGGCGCGCCCGTTCGCCTTGCGCTGAACGGCGAGACCATTCACTGCGGCACCGCGCCGAAGCTGCAAGTGGCGACAGGAACCGCAACGCCGATCGCAACCGGCGGGCCGCTACCGCGCGGCGCCGACGCCGTCGTCATGGTGGAGCACACCCAGCCTGCCGGATCCGATGCGATCGACGTCCGGCGAGCCGTCTCGCCGGGACAGTTCGTGTCCTACGCAGGCTCCGACATCGCGCGCGGCGAGGCGCTGCTGCGCGCCGGCACGATCATCGGCTCGCGTGAGATCGGCATGCTGGCGGCTTGCGGCATCGCCGAGGTGACTGTCGCGCGTAAGCCGCGTGTTGCCGTGATCTCCACCGGTGACGAATTGGTTCAGCCCGGCGAGGCGCTCGCGCCGGCTGCGATCTACGACACCAACGGCGCCATCGTCGCTGCCGCGATCGACGAGAATGGCGGCGAGGCGGTGTTCCTCGGCGCCATTCCCGACGATGAGGCAAAACTCGAAGCCGCCATGCGCCGCGCGCTGGCGGACGCCGACATGCTGGTGCTCTCGGGCGGCACCTCGAAGGGCGCGGGTGACGTGTCCCATCGCATCATCGGCCGGCTCGGCCAGCCTGGCATCCTCGCGCATGGCGTCGCACTTAAACCCGGCAAGCCGCTGTGCCTTGCGGTGTGCGACGGCAAGCCCGTGGTGATCCTGCCGGGCTTCCCGACCTCGGCGATGTTCACCTTCCACGACATGATCGTGCCGGTGCTGCGTCGGATGGCCGGGCTGCCGCCACGCTCCGATGCCAAGGTAAGCGCGACCGTGCCGGTGCGCATCGCCTCCGAGCTCGGCCGCACCGAGTTCGTCATGGTCTCGCTGGTCGGCGGCAAGGACGGCCTGATCGCCTATCCCTCCGGCAAGGGGTCCGGTGCGATCACGTCGTTCGCGCAGGCCGACGGTTTTCTGCGCATCGACGCGCTCGCCGACCAGATGCCGGCAGGGACCGACGCCGAGGTGACGCTGTTCACGCCGCATGTGCGGGTGCCCGATCTCGTCATCGTCGGCAGCCATTGCACCGGGCTCGATCTCGTCACGGCGCAACTCGCGCATGCGGGGCTGACCGTGCGCTCGATCGCGGTCGGCAGCCTCGGCGGACTCGCGGCGGCGAAGCGGGGCGAATGCGATCTCGCGCCGATCCATCTGTTCGACGACAAGAGCGAGACCTACAACACGCCTTACCTCGTTGAGGGGCTCGAGCTCGTGCCGGGCTGGCGGCGGATGCAGGGCATCGTGTTCCGCAAGGGCGACAAACGTTTCGAGGGGCTCGGCGCGAAGGAAGCAGTTGCCGCCGCGCTCGCGGACCCCGCCTGCATCATGGTCAACCGTAACCAGGGCGCCGGCACGCGCATCCTGATCGACCGGCTGCTCGGCGGTGCGCGCCCGGAAGGTTACTGGAACCAGCCGCGCTCGCACAATGCCGTGGCTGCGGCTGTCGCGCAGCACCGTGCCGACTGGGGCATGACCATTGCGCCGGTCGCCCATGCGGTCGGTCTCGGTTTCATTCCGCTCGCGGAAGAGCATTATGATTTCGCGCTGGTGACAGCGCGCAAGCAGCGGTCGGCCGTCCAGGCCTTTCTCGACGCACTCGGCTCGGACGAGGCGCGTACGGCGCTGGAGCGGGCGGGCTTCCGGCCTGCGTAGATCGACGACGCGGCGTTCAAGCCGCGCGACGGGGTGGGGGACGCGATGGCAAGGCCGCTTTCGGTTGCGATCGTCGGTGCCGGCATGGGCGGGCTCGCGACGGCCGCGGCGCTTCGGCGCGTCGGTATCGATGTGATGGTCTACGAGCAGGCCTCCCAGTTCGCCCGCATCGGCGCCGGCATCCAGATCGGCTGCAACGCAATGAAGGTGCTGCGCGCGCTGGGGCTGGAGGCGCGGATGCGCGAGCACTCGTTCTATCCACGCTCCTGGAACAACCGCGACTGGAAGAGCGGCGACATCAAGTTCGACATGATCTTCGGCGAGAGCGCGGAAGAGAAGTTCGGCGCGCCCTATCTGCTCGCCCATCGCGGTGATCTCCACGCTGCGCTGGCGAGCGTGGTGCCGAACGAATTTGTGCGGCTCAGTCACAAGCTCGTCGGTCTCGACCAGACCGGCGGTGGTGTCTGGCTGACCTTTGCCGATGGTACGCGTGCCATCGCCGATGCCGTGGTCGGCGCGGACGGCGTCCATTCGACGGTCCGCGATCTCCTGTTCGACACCGCGCCGGCCAAATTCACCGGCCGCGTCGCCTATCGCACCACCTATCCCGCCGCGCTGCTCGGCGGCGCAGGGATCGACGACTGCACCAAATGGTGGGGCGAGGACCGCCACATCGTGATCTATTACGTCAAGCCTGATCGCAGCGAGGTCTATCTCGTCACCAGCCAGCCCGAGCCGGACTTTCGCATCGAGTCCTGGTCGGCGAGGGGCGACGTGCGCGACCTGCGCGCATCATTCGAAGGCTTTCATCCGCAGGTCACTCGGGTGCTCTCCGCCTGTCCCGACGTGCACAAATGGGCGATCATGGACCGTGACGCGCTGGAGCACTGGGCCGACGGCAAGGTGACGTTGCTCGGCGATGCCTGCCATCCGATGACGCCCTACATGGCGCAAGGTGCGGCGATGGCAATCGAGGACGCCGCCGTGCTGTCGCGCTGCCTCGACGGTGTCGGCCGCGACGGCGTCGCCAATGCGTTCCGCCGCTTCGAGGCTACCCGCAAGGTGCGCACGACGCGGGTGCAGGAGACCTCGCGCGCCAACATCTGGCTCAAGGAGAGGACCGATACGAGCTGGGTTTACGGCTACGACCCCTGGGAAGTGCCGCTGGCGGCTTGAACCGTCTGCTCGCGCTTGCGCCGACGCTTCTTGTCAGGAGGCCGCATCCAGCGCGGCCAGCCGCTCTGCTTCGGCGATGTCCTCGACCGTGTTGGCGTTGAAGAACGGATCGAGCGGCTCGGCCGGCCACGTTACCGTCGCCAGCGGATAGCGCGCGGTCCAGCGGTCGATCTTGCGGAGGTCTTCGACGACCAGCGCGTGACGCAGCTCGTCGCGCAAGGCGACGCGCCACAGACCTATCACCGGATGTGATTGATCGCCTGATGCGGCGACCGCGAGCTGGGCGTTCTCGCGCTCCCGCGCCTCGTGCAACTGCGCCACGAGATCGCGCGGCAGGAACGGGCAGTCGCCTGCGGCGCTCAGCACCCATTCGATGTCAGGCCGGTTCGCCGCCGTCCAGTCGAGCGCGGCAAGGATGCCGGCGAGGGGCCCGGGGAAGCCGGGTACGTCATCGGCGACAACGGGCAGACCGAACGCCGCGAAGCGTGCGGGATCGCCATTCGCGTTGAGGATCAATCCGCTGCATTGCGGCGTCAATCGCGCGATCACGCGCTCAAGGATGGTGCGGCCGCCGATGGTCCGCATCGGCTTGTCGCCGCCGCCCATGCGCCGTGCGAGGCCGCCTGCGAGCAGCACGCCCTGCGTTGCCGGAAAGTCAGTCGTCACCACCTTCACCCTTGCGTTTGTGCTTCGTCGATTCCTCCTCGACGTAAGCAAGGTTCTGGTCGTAGACGATCCGCTCTTCGCCCGCGAGCGCGATGAAGCGCTTACCGCGCGTGCGGCCGACCAGCGTCAGTCCGACCTGGCGGGCAAGATCGACGCCCCAGGCGGTGAAGCCGGAGCGCGACACCAGGATCGGAATGCCCATGCGCACGGTCTTGATGACCATTTCCGAGGTCAGCCGTCCCGTGGTGTAGAGGATCTTGTCGGAGGCATCGACGCCGTGGCGGTACATCCAGCCCGCGATCTTGTCGACCGCGTTGTGACGGCCGACGTCCTCGGTGTAGCAGAGCGGCTCGCCCTCCTTGCACAGCACGCAGCCATGGATCGCGCCGGCCTCCAGATAAAGCGAGGGCATGGTGTTGATGGTCTGCGTCATCTGGTAGAGCCAGGAGGTGCGCAGCTCGGCCTTCGGCAACGCGACGCTCTCGACCGCCTCTAACAGGTCGCCGAACGCGGTGCCCTGCGCGCAGCCCGAGGTCTGGGTGCGCTTCTTCAGCTTGGCTTCGAAATTGGTGTGATGCCCGGTGCGCACCACCACCACCTGGAGGTCGTCGTCGTATTCGACCTCAGTGACCTCGTCATTATATTTCAGCATGTTCTGGTTGAGCAGATAGCCCAGCGCCAGATATTCCGGGTAGTCGCCGATCGTCATCATGGTGACGATCTCCTGCGAATTCAGGTAGAGCGTCAGCGGCCGTTCCATCGGCACCTTGATCTCGACCTTGGCGCCGGTCTGGTCGGTGCCGGTCACGCGCTCCGTCAGCCGCGGGTCGTCAGGGTTCGGAACGATCAGGGGCACCGGGGCTTTGTCGATCTTCATCATGGCCGCGACGTTAGCATGACATTCGGGTCAAGCCGATATAAGCATGCCGTGGAGACAACGAAATGCCTCCGTTCGTCATTGCGAGCGAAGCGAAGCAATCCAGAACTATATCCGCGGTGGCAGTCTGGATTGCTTCGCTGCGCTCGCAATGACGGGGAGAGGCCAGGGGTTCCATCGGCTGACGAGCCGTTGGCGGAGATCGAACGGACATGAAAGTCATCGGCCTTGCGGGCTGGAGCGGTGCGGGCAAGACCACGCTGTTGACGCGGCTGATCCCGCATTTCAACGCGCAAGGCCTGCGCGTCTCCGTCATCAAGCATGCCCATCACCAGTTCGACGTCGACGTGCCCGGCAAGGATTCCTGGCGCCACCGCGAGGCCGGCGCGGCCGAGGTGCTGGTTGCGTCGTCGAACCGCTGGGCCCTGATGCATGAATTGCGCGGCGCCGAGGAACCGCGGCTGCCGGAGCTCCTGGGCAAGCTGTCGGCCGTCGATCTCGTCGTGGTCGAAGGCTTCAAGCGCGAGCCGCACCGCAAGATCGAGGTGCATCGCGCCGGCAACGGCAAGCCGCTGCTGTTTCCCGATGATCCCGGGATTGTCGGGATTGCGACCGACATTGCCATTGAAACCCGCCTGCCGACCGTCCATCTCGATGATATCGAGGCTGCCGCGGCGTTGCTGCTGCGTGCGGCGATGCCGGTCGAGGAAGCGGTGGCAAAAAGCGCCGCGATACGCTGACGAGGCACCATGGCGCAACTGTCGGACGATTGCTTTGCCTTCGGCGGACCGATGATGTCGGTCGACGAGGCCGTTGGTCTGATCACCACGCGCGTTAATGCGATCGCCGATATCGAGACCGTGGCACTCGTTGACGCCGATGGGCGCGTGCTCGCGCGCGATATCGCGGCGCCCCTGCCGCTGCCGCCCTTCACCAACTCCGCCGTCGACGGTTACGCCGTGCGCAACGCCGACCTTCCGGAAGGCGCGGAACGGGCATTCCCGCTCGACGGCCGCATCCAGGCCGGCGGTCTTGCGCAGGCGCCGATCAAGGCAGGCCACACTGCGCGCATCTTCACGGGCGCGCCGATGCCGCCTGACGCGGAGACCGTCTTCATGCAGGAAGACGTCCGCCTCGATGAGGCCGGCAGAATCGTGCTGCCGCCGGGGCTGAAGCCCGGCGCAAATGTCCGCCCGGCGGGCGAGGACATTCCGCAAGGGCACGTCGCGCTGCGGGTCGGCCAGCGGCTGCGGCCGCAGCATGTCGCGCTTGCTGCAGCATTCGGCCTGACCCAGCTCGACGTCGTCAGGCGCATCCGCGTCGCCGTGTTCTCGACCGGTGACGAGCTGGCTTCGCCCGGCGAGCCGCGCGCGGCCTCACAGCTGTTCGATTCCAACCGCTTCATGCTGATGGCGATGCTGCGCCGGCTCGGCTGCGAGGTCTCCGACCTCGGAATCTTGCGCGACGAACGCAGTGCGCTCGCGGATGGATTGAAGCAGGTTGCGGGCAGCCACGATCTGATCCTCACCACCGGCGGCGTCTCGACCGGCGAGGAGGACCACGTCAAGGCGGCGGTCGAGAGCATCGGCTCGCTGGTGCTGTGGCGGATGGCCATCAAGCCCGGCCGTCCCGTGGCGATGGGCATCATCGGCGGCACGCCGCTGATCGGCCTGCCCGGCAATCCCGTCGCCAGTTTCGTCACCTTCGTCCACGTGGTGCGGCCGACGGTGCTGGCGCTTGCGGGCAGTCTGCCGGAGCCGCTGTTGCCGATTCCGGTGCGCGCTGCGTTCACTTACAAGAAGAAGATCGGCCGCCGCGAATATGTTCGCAGCTCGTTGCGACGCGGAGAGGACGGTGCGTTGGAAGCGGTCAAGTTTCCGCGCGAAGGCGCAGGCCTGCTGTCGTCGCTGGTCGAGACCGATGGCCTCATCGAACTCGGCGACGATATCACGCGCGTCGAGCCGGGCCAGAGCGTGGGTTTCCTGCCCTATGCGGATTTGCTCTGAACCTCGCGTTGACGCCATCGCCTCACCCCGCCATGTTGCGCCCATGACCAGAACCACGCTCGATCTCACCGGGTTGAAATGCCCGCTACCTGCCCTGAAGACGCGCAAGGCGCTCAAACCGTTACAGCCGGGCGATCAGCTCGAGGTGCACTGCACCGACCCATTGTCGGTGATTGACATTCCGAACCTGATCCGCGAGACGGGCGACACGGTGGAGATCACCGAGCGCAACGAGGCGCGCATCGTGTTCTTGATAGAAAAGGTCAATGGATCGATAGAGAAAACCAATGGTGCGCTGCGTTCGTAGTGCACGGTCACTCTACTGATACCTACCTTTTGTCTATCGACATCAATCGTGGCTTCTGCCCCAATTGACAACCTCCGTGCAGGCGCGGAGGTTGAGTCTTGTCTGCGATACGCGGATGAACGGGCCAAGCTCACGAAGCCTGCACGGTGTATCGGCATAGAGCCCCGCTCGAGGGGTTAACGACTCGGATGCGCGTGACGATCCTGGCGCGCGTCAATGATTGTGCGGAGCAGCAGGGACCGTGGCTGCGCCGCAAGGGCTGAGGACCAGGATTGCAGCGGCAGGCTTGCTCAGAAGGGCAACTGCAGGGGAGGACTACATGGCAACAATCGAGAGCGCTGGAACACTTTCGGGTGCCGGCGCAGGTTTTCTGGATCGCGAGCGAACCATCGCGACCGCCGGCTTCAATCGCTGGCTGGTGCCGCCGGCTGCGCTGTGCATCCATCTCTGCATCGGCATGGCCTACGGCTTCTCGGTGTTCTGGCTGCCGCTGTCGCGCGCGATCGGGGTGACCGCGCCGAAGGCGTGCGCAGACATGTCGCTGTTTCAGGAGCTGTTCACGACCAGCTGCGACTGGAAGGTCGCCAGCATGGGCTGGATGTACACGCTCTTTTTTGTGCTGCTCGGTATCGCGGCCGCGGTCTGGGGCGGCTGGCTGGAGCGCGTCGGTCCGCGCAAGGCCGGCTTCGTCTCGGCGCTGTGCTGGTGCGGCGGCCTCTTCCTCGGTGCGATCGGGGTCTACACCCATCAGCTCTGGCTGTTGTGGCTGGGCTCGGGCGTGATCGGCGGTATCGGTCTCGGCCTTGGCTATATCTCGCCGGTGTCGACGCTGGTGAAGTGGTTTCCGGACCGCCGCGGCATGGCGACCGGCATGGCCATCATGGGCTTCGGCGGCGGCGCCATGATCGGCGCGCCACTGGCGAACCTGTTGATGAACTACTTCAAGACCCCGACTTCGGTCGGCGTCTGGGAGACCTTCGTCGCGATGGGCGTCATCTACTTCGTGTTCATGATGATCGGCGCGTTCCGCTATCGCTTGCCGCCGCCCGGCTGGCAGCCCGAGGGCTGGACCCCGCCGTCCAAGGCCAACGCGATGATCTCGAAGAGCAACGTCCATCTCAACGACGCGCACAAGACGCCGCAGTTCTGGCTGATCTGGTGGGTGCTGTGCCTGAACGTGTCGGCCGGCATCGGCGTGATCGGCATGGCCTCGCCGATGCTCCAGGAGATCTTCGCCGGCAAGCTGATCGGCCTGCCCGAAGTCGGCTTCAACGCGCTCGACGCCGGGCAGAAGGCGCAGATCGCCGCGATCGCCGCGGGCTTCGCCGGATTGCTGTCGCTGTTCAACATCGGCGGCCGCTTCTTCTGGGCATCGCTGTCGGACAAGATCGGGCGCAAGAACACCTATTACACGTTCTTCATCCTCGGCATCGTGCTCTACGCGCTGGCGCCGACGTTTGCGGCGATGGGCTCGAAGCTCCTGTTCGTGCTCGGCTTCGGCATCATCCTGTCGATGTATGGCGGCGGGTTCGCCACCGTGCCGGCCTACCTTGCCGACATGTTCGGGACCCAGTTCGTCGGCGCCATCCACGGCCGGCTGCTGACGGCGTGGTCCACCGCGGGCATCATCGGCCCCGTCGTGGTGAACTACATCCGCGAGTTCCAGCTCGCGGCGGGCGTGCCGCGCGATCAGCTCTACAACACGACCATGTACATCCTGTGCGCGATGCTGATCGCGGGCCTGATCTGCAACTACCTGATCAAGCCGGTCGATTCGAAGTGGCACATGAAGGACGCCGACGTCGCCAAGCTGCAAGCGGCGAGCGCCAGCGCCGCTGCCGCGGGGCCGCACGGCTCCTACGGCATCGGATTCGGCGGGCTTGACGTCAAGGCGGCGCTGTTCTGGGCCTTCGTCGGCGTGCCCCTGCTTTGGGGTGTCTGGAAGACGCTGGAGAGCGCGGTCAAGATCTTCTGATCGCCGTCGAGACTGCCGCGGGATGCTGATCATCGGCGTCCCGCGGCGTTCGCCTTTTAGACATCATCAAGAGTCGGACTTAATCAAGAGTGGGACTTAGGGGGATTGAAATGCTTCGCACCCGAATTTGCCTTGTGGCCGTGTTGCTTGTCGCTGGCCTTCATGCCGCATCCGCGCAGACGACGCCGCCGGCGGCGCCTGCCGCAACGACCGAAGCCAAGCCGGGCAAGATCAAGCTCACCATGCAGAAGCTGAAGGACATGAAGGCGAAGTGGGCGGCCAACAAGCCGAAGCTCAAAGCCTGCCGCGCCGACGTGAAGTCCAAGGGCCTCGCTGGCGACGACCGCTGGTTCTACATCGAAGAGTGCATGAGCAAGACGTGAGGCCGCGCCACAAATCGGGTCGATGAAGGGGCATGGAGCCGGGCGGCTGCATGCCCCTTAAATGCTTATCGGAACGCATGAATTCTCTTGGCATCTGGTATGCCACAGGCTAGAGTTGGACTCGTTCTAAAGAAGAGATACGAGACGCATCGATGAGTCACGACGTGCACGAGGTCCGCTCGTTCGAACACCCGGGCGAGGGACGGAAGCGAGCCAAGGCCACGCCCAAGGGGCGGCAGGTCGATCCCACCGCCGCGCACGAGATCGAGCAGCTGCTCGGCGACAGGCCGCGGCGGCGCGACCTCCTGATCGAATATCTGCACCTGATCCAGGACAAATATCACCAGATCTCGGCCGCTCATCTCGCCGCGCTTGCCGACGAGATGAAGCTCGCCTTCGCCGAGGTGTTCGAGACCGCGACCTTCTACGCGCATTTCGACGTGGTGAAGGAAGGCGAGCCCGATATCGCGCCGCTGACGATCCGCGTCTGCGATTCACTGACCTGCGCAATGCTCGGCGGCGACAAGCTGCTCGCCGACCTGCAGAGCACATCGGGTCCGGGCATCCGCGTCGTCCGCGCGCCCTGCGTCGGCCGCTGCGATACCGCGCCGGCGGCTGAAGTCGGTCACAACTTCGTCGATCACGCGACCGTGGCTAATGTGATGGCGGCCGCGAAGGCCGGCGATACCCACGCGCATCTGCCTGAATACGTTGACTACGACGCCTATGTCGCCGGCGGCGGCTACAAGCTGCTCAATCGCGTGCGCTCGGGCGAATTGCCGAAGGACGATCTGCTGAAGGCGCTCGACGACGCCTCGCTGCGCGGCCTCGGCGGCGCCGGCTTCCCCACGGGCCGGAAATGGCGCGCGGTGCTGGGCGAACCCGGCCCGCGGCTGATGGCGATCAATGGCGACGAGGGCGAACCTGGCACGTTCAAGGACCGCGTCTATCTCGAAAGCGATCCGCATCGCTTCATCGAAGGCATGCTGCTCGGCGCGCATGTCGTGCAGGCCTCCGACGTCTACATCTATCTGCGCGACGAATATCCGGCATCGCGCGAGATCCTCGAGCGCGAGATCGCAAAGCTTCCTCCGGGCGGTCCGACGCTGCACATGCGCCGCGGCGCCGGCGCCTATATCTGTGGCGAGGAATCCTCGCTGCTCGAAAGCATCGAGGGCAAGCGCGGGCTGCCCCGGCACAAGCCGCCTTATCCGTTTCAGGTCGGCCTGTTCGGCCTGCCGACGCTGATCAACAACATCGAGACGCTGTGGTGGGTGCGCGACATCGTCGAGAAGGGCGCGGATTGGTGGAAGGGCAACGGCCGCCATGAGCGTCACGGCCTGCGCAGCTTCTCGGTCTCGGGCCGCGTCAAGAACCCCGGCATGAAGCTGGCACCCGCCGGCATCACCGTGCGCGAATTGATCGACGAATATTGCGGCGGCATGGCCGACGGGCACCAGTTCTACGCGTACCTGCCGGGCGGCGCGTCGGGCGGCATCCTGCCGGCGTCCATGGACGACATCCCGCTCGATTTTGGCACGCTGGAGAAATACGGCTGCTTCATCGGCTCGGCCGCGATCGTGATCCTGTCGCAAAAGGACAGCGTGCGCGCGGCCGCGCTGAACCTGATGAAGTTCTTCGAGGACGAGAGCTGCGGCCAGTGCACGCCGTGCCGTGTCGGAACCCAGAAGGCGGCGCAGCTGATGCAGAAGCCCGTCTGGAACCGCGCACTTCTGGAAGAATTGAGCCAGGCGATGCGTGATGCCTCGATCTGCGGGCTCGGACAGGCGGCATCGAATCCGCTGTCTACCGTGATCAAATATTTCCCTGACGAGTTCAAGGAAGCGGCCGAATGACCAAAATTACGTTCGAGCTCGACGGCAAGCAGGTCGAGGCCAAACCCGGCGAGACGATCTGGCAAGTTGCAAAACGCCAGGGCCGCGAGATTCCGCATCTGTGCTATTCGCCGGCGCCCGACTACCGCCCCGACGGCAATTGCCGCGCTTGCATGGTCGAGATCGAGGGCGAGCGCGTGCTCGCCGCCTCCTGCAAGCGCACACCGTCGGTCGGCATGAAGGTGAAGACCGAATCCGCGCGTGCGGTGTCCGCGCAGAAGATGGTGATGGAGCTGCTCGTCGCCGACCAGCCGGCGCGCGAGACCTCGCACGATCCGGATTCGAAGTTCTGGCATTGGGCCGAGACCACAGGCGTCACCGAGAGCCGCTTCCCCGCCGCCGAGCGCTGGGCGACCGACGCCAGCCATCCGGCGATGCGTGTCAACCTCGATGCCTGCATCCAGTGCGGCCTCTGCGTGCGTGCCTGCCGCGAGGTCCAGGTCAACGACGTCATCGGTATGGCGTATCGCAGCCATGGCTCGAAGATCGTGTTCGACTTCGACGATCCCATGGGCGAGTCCACCTGCGTCGCCTGCGGCGAATGTGTGCAGGCCTGCCCGACCGGCGCGCTGATGCCGGCCGTCATGCTCGACGAGAAGCAGACCCGTGTCGTCTACGCCGACAAGAAGGTGGATTCGCTCTGCCCGTTCTGCGGCGTCGGCTGCCAGGTGACCTACGAGGTCAAGGACGAGAAGGTGATCTACGCGGAAGGCCGCGACGGGCCCGCCAATCACAATCGTCTCTGCGTCAAGGGCCGCTTCGGCTTCGACTATATCCACCATCCGCATCGTCTGACCAAGCCGCTGGTGCGGCTGCCGAATGCGAAGAAGGATTCCAACGACCAGGTCGACCCCGCTAATCCCTTCACGCATTTCCGCGAAGCGAGCTGGGAAGAAGCGCTCGACATCGCGGCCAAGGGCCTCGTCAGGATCCGCGATGAGAAGGGCGTGAAGGCGCTGGCCGGCTTCGGCTCGGCCAAGGGCTCGAATGAAGAGGCCTATCTGTTCCAGAAGCTGGTGCGCACCGGTTTTGGCTCGAACAATGTCGATCATTGCACGCGGCTCTGCCACGCCTCGTCGGTGGCGGCGCTGTTCGAAGGCCTGAGCTCGGGCGCGGTGTCGGCGCCGTTCTCGGCTGCGATGGATGCCGAAGTCATCATCGTGATCGGCGCCAATCCGACCGTGAACCATCCGGTCGCCGCGACCTTCATCAAGAACGCGGTCAAGCAGAATGGCGCCAAGCTGTTCGTGATGGATCCGCGCCGGCAGACGCTGTCGCGCCACGCGACCAAGCATCTGCAATTCAAGCCGGGCTCCGACGTCGCCATGCTGAATGCGATGATCAACACGATCATCACCGAGGGCCTGACCGACGACCAGTATATCGCCGGCTACACCGAAGGTTTTGAGGACCTCAAGGAGAAGATCAAGGAGTTCACGCCGGAGAAGATGGAGGCGATCTGCGGCATCCCGGCGCAAACGCTGCGTGAGGTTGCGCGCACCTATGCGCGGGCAAAGTCGTCGATCATCTTCTGGGGCATGGGCATCAGCCAGCATGTCCACGGCACCGACAATGCGCGCTGCCTGATCGCGCTGGCGCTGATCACCGGCCAGGTCGGCCGTCCCGGCACCGGCCTGCATCCGCTGCGCGGCCAGAACAACGTGCAGGGCGCCTCCGACGCCGGCCTGATCCCGATGTTCCTGCCGGATTATCAGCCGGTCAGCCGCGACGATCTGCGCGGCAATTTCGAAAAACTGTGGCAGCAGGATCTCGATCCCGTCCGCGGTTTGACCGTGGTCGAGATCATGAACGCGATCCATGCCGGCGAGATCACGGGCATGTATATCGAGGGCGAGAATCCCGCGATGTCCGATCCCGATCTCCAGCATGCGCGCCAGGCGCTGGCCATGCTCGATCATCTCGTCGTGCAGGATCTCTTCGTCACCGAGACCGCGTTCCATGCCGACGTCATCCTGCCGGCCTCGGCCTTTGCCGAAAAGGACGGCTCGTTCACCAACACCGATCGCCGCGTGCAGCTCGCGCGCCAGGTGATCAAGCCGCCGGGCGATGCGCGGCAGGATCTCTGGATCATCCAGGAGATCGGCAAGCGGATGGGCCTGCCCTGGAATTATTCCGGCCCCGGCGACGTCTACACCGAGATGGCGGAGTTGATGCCCTCGCTCAAGAACATCAGCTGGGAGCGGCTGGTGCGCGAAGGTGCCGTGACCTATCCGGCCGATGATCCGAACAAGCCCGGCAACGAGATTATCTTCACCACGGGCTTCCCGACCGCGAGCGGCCGCGGCAAGATCGTGCCGGCCAAGGTCATCCCGCCGGATGAGCTGCCCGACACCGAATATCCGATGGTGCTCTCGACCGGTCGCGTGCTCGAGCACTGGCACACAGGCTCGATGACCCGCCGCGCGCAGGTGCTCGACCAGATCGAGCCGGAGGCGGTCGCGTTCATGTCGCCGAAGGACATGCACCGGAAGAAGCTCGCGCCCGGCGATTTCATCCGGCTGGAGACCCGCCGCGGTGCGGTCGAGGTCAAGGTCCGCTCCGATCGCGACGTGCCGGAGAACATGGTGTTCATGCCGTTCTGCTACGCGGAGGCGGCGGCCAACCTGTTGACCAACCCGGCGCTTGATCCCTTCGGCAAGATCCCGGAGTTCAAGTTCTGCGCGGCCAGGGCCGAGCGCGCGGAGATGCGGGACGCGGCGGAGTAATTTCGCCAGGACGACGGCTGTGGCGGGCATCCGCGCCCACACCGTCATTGCGAGCGTAGCGAAGCAATCCAGACTACCTCCGCGGTAAGATTCTGGATTGCTTCGTCGCTTCGCGCCTCGCAATGACGGTGGTAAACGTGACCCATGTCCAAAGTCACCCCAGCCACGCGCGCGCTTGCAGCCGCCGACGTTGCCTTCACCGTGCACACCTACGACTACGATCCCGACGCCGAGAGCATCGGCCTGCAGGCCGCCGCTGCGCTTGGTGAGGACCCCGCGCGCGTGCTGAAGACGCTGATGGCGCTGGTGGACGGCAAGCCGATCTGCGTCGTCGTCCCGTCCGACCAGGAAGTCTCCATGAAAAAGCTCGCCGCTGCCGCGAGCGGCAAGTCGGCGCAGATGATGAAGCCGCCGGAGGCCGAGCGCGTCACCGGCTACAAGGTCGGTGGCATCAGCCCGTTCGGGCAGCGCAAGCCGGTGCGCACCGTGATCGAGCAGAGCGCGCTCGCACATGATCAGGTCTATCTCAACGGCGGCCAGCGCGGCTTGCAGGTTCGGCTGAAGCCGGGCGATGTGCGCGATGTCCTCAAAGCGGTCGTCGCGGATGTGCTCGCGTGAGCGCCGCGCGTTACTGCTTCTGCAGCAGTTTGAGCCGGCAGCGCAACGCCTCGCGGATATGCGCCCGCGCAAGCTGCTCGGCCTTGTCGCCGTCGCGTGCGGCGATGGCGTCGATGATGGCCTGGTGCTCGCCGTGGCTGGTCGAGGGACGGCCCGTCACCGTGAAGGTGGTCGGGCCCAGCAGCGCGATCCAGTCCTGCAATTCGCGCGAGGCGTTGTCGAGATAGCGGTTGCGCGCCGCGCGGCAGATGGCTTCGTGGAAGGCGCGGTTGAGCCGCGCCATCTCGGCAGCGTCTGACGCCGACGCCTCGACAAAGGCCTGCTCGATATCCCTGAGCGCGTGGACTTCGGGAGTGGAGGTGTGCTCGGCGGCCAGGCGCGCTGCAGCACCTTCCATGATCTCCCGCATGGCGTAGAGCTCGAGCACCTCGGAAATATCGAGGTCGCGCACGATCAGTCCGCGGCCGCCGGCGGGCTCGACGAAGCCGCGGGCCGCGAGACGGCCAAGCGCCTCACGGACCGGCGTGCGGCTGACCTTGAGCCGCTGCGCGACCTCTTCCTCGCGCAGCCGGTCTCCGGCACGGTAACTGCCGGCCTGGAGCGCCTCGCACAGCGAGCGGAACACGGCTTCGCCCAGTGCCACGCCGCCGCCGCGTGTGATCGATCCGCCTGACTTTGCCACGCGCCTGGCCATCTTCCCTCACGGCGCATCCTGCCCATGCAGAGATGGCACTTGCCGCGCCGATGTATATCTTTGTATACAAACGTACGCAATGGCTGCCGTGGGTCGATCGGGGTCCTCGGCGGCAGAATGTCTCTAACTTCGTCGCATCGGGCAGACGGGATGAGCAGCAAATACGACGTGCTGGTGATCGGCGGCGGCAATGCGGCACTGTGCGCGGCGATCTCGGCGCGCCGCGGCGGTGCCTCGGTGCTGGTGCTGGAGGGCGCGCCAAAATTCTATCGCGGCGGCAACACCCGCCACACCCGCAACATGCGCTGCGCCCATGATGCGGCGACTGAGATCCTGACCGGTCCCTACACCGAAGAGGAATTCTGGCAAGATCTGCTGCTGGTGACGGGCGGCCAGACCGACGAGGTGCTCGCCCGGCACATGATCCGGGAGTCCAAGGATATCCTGAACTGGATCGTGGAGCAGGGCGTGCGCTGGCAACCCTCGCTCGGCGGCACGCTGAGCCTCGGCCGTACCAACTCCTTCTTTCTCGGCGGCGGCCGCGCGATGCTGAACGCGCTCTATCTGACCGCCGAGCGGCTCGGCGTCGATGTCGAGTACGACGCCGAGGTCACCGATCTCGTGATCGAGGACGGCATGTTCCTCGCCGCGCGCCTCAAGCGGCCGATCAAGGGCGAGACCGAGATCCGCGCGACGTCGCTGGTCGCCGCTGCCGGCGGGTTCGAGGCCAACATCGAATGGCTGAAGCAATATTGGGGCGAAGCCGCGGACAATTTCCTGATCCGCGGCACGCCCTATAATCGCGGATCGATCCTGAAGATGCTGCTCGACAAGGGCGTGCAGGAGGTCGGCGATCCCACCCAGTGCCATGCGGTCGCAATCGACGCCCGTGCGCCGAAATTCGACGGCGGCATCATCACCCGCCACGACTCCGTCGTGTTCGGCATCGTCGTCAACAAGCATGCCCAGCGATTCTACGACGAGGGTGAGGACATCTGGCCGAAGCGCTATGCGATCTGGGGCCGGCTGGTCGCGGCGCAGCCCGACCAGATCGCCTACATCATCTTCGATTCCACCGTCGTCACCAGCTTCATGCCGACGCTGTTCCCGCCGATCGCCGGGCAGACCGTCGCCGTGCTGGCCGGCAAGCTCGAGCTCGATCCGGCTGCGCTGGAGAAGACCGTCACCGAGTTCAACGCGGCCGTGCGGCCCGGCACCTTCGATCACACCATTCTGGACGACTGCGTGACTGAAGGTATCACGCCGCCGAAGACGCATTGGGCACGCAAAATCGAGACCCCGCCTTATCTCGCCTATCCGGTGCGGCCCGGCATCACCTTCACCTATCTCGGCACGCGCGTGAACAAGGAGGCGCGGATGCTGATGGCTGACGGCAAGCCGTCCGCCAACATGTTCGCGGCCGGCGAGATCATGGCCGGCAACGTGCTCGGCAAGGGCTATGCGGCCGGCATGGGCATGACCATCGGCAGCGTGTTCGGGCGGATCGCGGGACGGGAAGCGGCGAAACATGCACGGAACTAGAATTCTGGACGAAGCCGACCGTCTGATGACGGTCTGTAATTCCTGCCGCTACTGCGAGGGTCTTTGCGCGGTATTTCCCGCCATGGAGATGCGGCGCGCCTTCTCCGACGGAGATCTCAACTATCTCGCAAACCTCTGCCATTCCTGCGGCGCCTGCTACGTCGACTGTCAGTTCTCGCCGCCGCACGAGTTCAACGTCAACGTTCCGAAGACGCTTGCGGTTGCGCGCGCCGAGTCCTATGCGGCCTATGCCTGGCCGCAGGCGCTGTCCGGTGCCTTCGCCCGCAACGGGCTCGTCATCAGCGTCATCGCCGCGCTCAGCATGGCCGCCTTTATCCTCGGCTTTGCGGCCCTCAACGGCCACAGCGTGTTGTTCGGTGTGCACACCGGCCCTGGTGCCTTCTACAAGCTGATGCCGCACAACGCGATGGCCGCATTGTTCAGCGCCGCCTTCCTCTACGCGATCCTCGCGCTGGTGATGAGCGTGCGTGCCTTCTGGCGCGACATCGGAGCTCCCATTGGCGGTCGCGCCGACGGCGGCTCGATCTTCCAGGCTGTCCGCGATGCCGGCGAGCTGCGCTATCTCCACGGTGGCGGCGTCGGCTGCTACAACGAGGACGACAAGCCGACCGACCGGCGCAAGCTTTTCCATCACCTGACGTTCTACGGTTTTCTGCTATGCTTCGCCGCGACGTCGGTGGCGACGCTCTATCACTACCTCTGGAGCCGCGAGGCGCCGTATCCGTGGTGGGATCTGCCCGTGGTGCTGGGGACACTCGGCGGCATCGGTCTCATCGTCGGTCCGATCGGCCTGTTCGTCGCGAAAACGCGGCGTGCACCGGAACTGCTCGACGAGCAGCGCTACGGCATGGACGTCGGCTTCATCGCCATGCTGTTTCTGACCGGCTTCACCGGCATGGCGCTGCTTGTCCTGCGCGAGACCGCTGCCATGGGACCGCTATTGGCCCTGCATCTCGGCGCGGTGTTCGCGCTGTTCATCACCATGCCCTATGGCAAGTTCGTGCACGGCATCTATCGCTTGGTGGCGCTGGTGCGTTATGCGCAGGAGCGGCGCAGCGAAGCCGGCTCTTGAGAGGCATGCGCGGCTGACGTATTTCTGGGCCGTTCGCGCACAGCGCGAATCGCTTAGGGAGCCCGCGCTCATGTACATGTTTCTGCCTTTCCTGCTGGCGCTCGCGGGCTGCGCGAGTGCCTGGCGTTCGCGCGCGGGACTAAGCTATGCGCTCTGGAGCGCAACAGTCGTGGTCACGGTCGCATGGTTCTTCCACCACGCGACCGATCCACTCAAATTCTCGTTCTGACGGTGTCGAGATGGGCACTGCAGAGATGAGCGAGCAACGGCCGGTCGGCGCGATCCTGAACATGCTTGGGCTGCTCGGGATCTCGTTGATCCTGACGGTGGCGTTCACCTATCAGCTTGCGCTCGGCGAGCTGCCCTGTCCGCTTTGCCTGTTGCAAAGGGCCGGGTTCATCGCGGTCGGCATGGGGTTCCTGTTCAACATGCGCCTCGGTGAACGCGGGTCTCACTACGCGATGATCCTCGTTTCCAGCCTCGTCACCGGCTTCATCTCGATGCGGCAGGTGTCACTGCATCTTGCGCCCGGCGATCCTGGATACGGCTCGGCACTGTTCGGGCTGCACTTCTATACCTGGGCGCTGATCGCGGCGATCGGGATCGTGTGTTATGTCGCGCTCGTCTTCATCCTGAAGGATGTGACCGGCAAGCGAGACGGGGACGCGCCTTTGAACGGTGCGGCATCGAACACGGTCTTCGCGATCTTTGCGTTGCTGGTCGCCGCCAATCTCTTGTCCACCGTGCTGGAGTGCGGCGCGGGGCAGTGCGACGACAACCCGGTTCGCTATCTCCTGCTCAAGTGATCGGATTGAAGCGGCCGTCGTGCAGGAACGCGATCGTCTGCTCGATCGCGACGGCATTTCGTGGAAGTCCGGTGTGCGATGCCTTGACGACGATGTGGTCGGCCATGTCGGCCAGCTTCGCGCTTGCGACTGAAACCCGTCCGTCATTGGGCCGCGGCAGGACAAAGGCCGAGGCGATCGGCGCGATGGTGCGGCATCCCGCGATGACGCCGATCGCATAATCGGGAGGCGGCAGGGCGGCGAGCACAGGGGGCTGGGCTGTCGAAAGCTGCGAGCCGGCTGGACCGAAAACAGCGCGGTAGAGCGAGAGGTCCTTCAGGAGATCGGCGACTTCGCTGCCGCCGTTGGGCGTGCCCAGCATCACGACGCGGCCGAGCCGCACCGGACGATATCTCGCGATGTAAACCCGGGCGAGCAGCCCGCCCATGGAATGGGCGACGAAGTGGATCGCGCCGTCGCATTGCTTTGCAAACGCGGCGACCGGCGCGTGGATGTCTTCCGCAAGCTCCTCGAGCGGCTTCTTGCGGCTGGGGTAGTCGAGATTGAGCGTGGCGAAGCCGTGACGCTGCAACGCCCGATCCAGCCTCTTCAGCGTCCAGGCACCGACGCCGATGCCGTGAAGCAGGACCACGCCGTCGCACCGGGCTTCCGCCGGAGCGACGGCCGTGGACTTGTCGTCTTTACGCAACCTCGCGCTCCGGCGAGGACGCCTGCTCACGGGCCATCGTCGTTGCCGTGACATAGTCGGTCTTGCCGGTGCCGAGCAACGGCACCTTGTCGACCACCATGATCGCCGCGGGCACGGTCAGCTCGGACGCGCCGATCGCCTTGGCCTGGCCCTGCATCGCACTGCGCTCGGCGGTCTTCTCCGTCGTCAGCAGCACGATGCGCTCGCCCTTGCGCTGGTCGGGGATCGACACGGCGACCGAGGCGGCTTGCGGCCACAGCGTCGTCGCGATGCTCTCGACCGCCGACAGCGAGACCATTTCGCCCGCGATCTTGGCGAAGCGCTTGGCGCGGCCCTTGATGGTGATGAAGCCGGCCGCGTCGATCGCCACGATGTCGCCGGTGTCGTGCCAGCCCTCGGCGAGCGGTTCGAGCACGCCGGGATTTTCGGCCCTGAGGTAACCGAGCATCACGTTCGGTCCGCGCACCGAGAGGCGTCCGCCTTCCTCGATGCCGGGGACCGGATCGAGGCGGCTTTCCATCAGCGGTGACAGGCGGCCGACGGTGCCGGGACGGTTGGCCATCGGCGTGTTCATCGCCAGCACCGGCGCGGTCTCGGTGACGCCGTAGCCTTCCAGGATGCGGATGCCGTAGCGTTCCATGAACACCTGACGTGTGCGATCCTTCACCGCCTCCGCGCCGGCGATCACCAGGCGCAGCGTGCGGAAGTCGTAGGCGTGCGCCGAACGGGCGTAGCCGGTGAGGAAGGTGTCGGTGCCGAACAGGATCGTGGCGCCGGTCTGGTAGATCAGCTCCGGCACGATGCGGTAGTGCAGCGGCGAGGGGTACATGTAGATCGGAATGCCGGCGAGCAGGGGCATCATCATTCCGCCGGTCAGCCCGAACGAGTGGAACACCGGCAGCACGTTGAACACCTTGTCATTGGCGTTGGCATCGACCCGGGCCAGCGCCTGCGCCGCATTCGCAAGGATGTTGCGATGGGACAGCACCACGCCCTTGGGCGTGCCTTCCGAGCCCGACGTGAACAGCACGACAGCCGAATCGTCGGCCTGGCGGGCGACGCGCGGCGCAGTGCCTGCGAGCAGGCCCTTGATCTTGTCGGCCGTACCGATCGAAGCGCGGACGTCCTCGAGATAGACGACGCGCGCCTCTGCGGAGACCGCGGCCATCAGCTTGTCGAGCTTGCCCTTCTCGATGAAGGCCTTTGACGTGAGCACGGTTTTGACCTGCGCGGCCTTCATGGCGGCGAGGACGTTGACCGGGCCGGCCGAGAAGTTGAGCATCGCCGGGACCCGGCCGATGTTTTGCAGCGCCATGAAGACGACGGCGACACCCGCGGAATTCGGCAGCAACACACCGACATTCTCGCCGGCCGTGGTGCCGGCCTCGAGCTTGCGGCTCAAGACCTGCGCGCCGAGGATCAGCTTGCGATAGGTCAGCTTGGTGCCGAGCGCGTCCTCGATGATCACCTTGCCGGTATCGCGGTCGCGATAGGCATGTCCGAGTGCTTCGAACAGGGTGTGGTCGAGCATGGCGTTCTTGACCATGGCGTCGATCATCACGTCCTGGAGCGCGGCGCCCGCGGCATTGCGGCGTGCCTTGCCCTTCAGCGCCGGATCGACCGGAAGCTTGACCGGCGGCAGGATCGTGACCGTCACCCGCGGAAACCAGGAGCGCTTGATCTGGCTGCCGTTGAGATAGCTGAGATGCGACCGCTGCGCGCCCTCGATGCGAATGGGCACGACCACCGCGTCGGCCTTGTCCGCGATCATCGCGGTGCCGTCATAGACCTTCATCAGCGAGCCGGAGACGGTGATGCGTCCCTCAGGGAAAATGACCACCGGCTCGCCGGCGGCGACGAGCTTGATCAGGTCGCGCGCGGCCAGCGGCTTGGTCGGGTCCATGGTGTAGTGCTTGACGACGCGCAGGAACGGCTTGGCCCACCAGGCCTTGGAGATGCCGGTATCGACCGCGAAGCTCGCATCGATCGGCAGCACGGCGTGCAGCAGCGGGCCGTCGATCAGGCTGACATGGTTGGGCGCGATCAGCATGCGCGTGCCCGGAGGCGGCAGGTTCTCGAGCCCGCGAACCTCGGTGCGGAACAGCGCGCGGAACAGCAGCCCGCCGAAATCGCGGACGCCTTCCTTGCCCCACTTGGTCAGCACGAACCACACTGCGCCGAAGCTGGCGACGCCGAGGCCGAAGAAGATCCAGCCGACATGCAATCCGCCCGCCTGCAACAGCGCGACGAACAGCGAGCCTGCTACCATGAAGGCGGCTTGCAGCACGTTGCCGGCGGCGATGATGCGGGCGCGCTCGGACGGTGCCGACCAGGCTTGCACGGCAGCGAAGGAGGGAACGACGAACAGGCCGCCGCCGAACGCGAAGGCGACGAAGTCGATCAGCATGCGCAGCCCGGCGAACGAGGTCGCGAAGTCGACCGCAGCGATGTCCTGGCCCCTGGTGGTCACGCCGATGGCCCAGGCGAGATCGAGACCGGCAAAGCCCATGATGATGGCGCCGATCGGCACCAGCGCGAGGTTCGGGCGGACATGGCTCAGGCTGGCGGCGAACAGCGAGCCGATGGCGATGCCGATCGCGAAGGTCGCGAGGCACAGCGTCACCACGCCTTCGGTGCCACCGACGACGTCCTTGACCAGCGCAGGCAGCAGCGACAGCACGATGGCGCCGACCAGCCAGAACCACGAGACGATCACGGTGCCGTCCCACAGCCGCTTGTCCGCGTAGAGCGTCTTCAACAGGCCGACCGTCGAGGTCCAGGGATTGGCGTTGACGGGCAGGTCGGGGGCGGATGGCGTCGTCTGCGGAATGCGGGAGGCGAAGGCCCAGGACAGCAGGGCCAGCACGACCACGGCCGATGCAACCCAGCCCATATGCGCGGAGCCGGCCACGAACTGGCCGCCGGCGACGGTGCCGAGCAGGATGGCCATGAAAGTCGCGCCTTCGACCAGCGCGTTGCCGGTTGCGAGCTCACCGAGCTCGAGCTGGTCCGGCAGCATGGCGTATTTCACGGGGCCGAACAGGGCGGCGATGGTGCCGAACAGCGCGAGCGCCGTGAACAGCAGCGGCACCGAGTGCAGGAAGAAGCCGGCGGCGGCAAAGGCCGCAGCAAAGATCTCCGCGAATTTGAGCCGCCGCGCGACGACGGATTTGACGTATTTGTCGGCGAGCTGGCCGCCGAGCCCCGACAGGATGAAATAGGGGAAGATGAAGACGGCGCCTGCGACCGTCACCAGCGCGTCGCCGTGACCGGTCGCGGCACTGTAAAGCAGGATGATGACGAGTGCGTTCTTGAGCACGTTGTCATTGAGCGCCGAGAAAAATTGCGCCCAGAACAGCGGCGCGAAGCGGCGTGACGACATCAATTCCCTGATCATGACAAGTCCTGTTTTGGGAAGGCAGCCTGAGATTGTTAGGTTGTCGGTGAGGCGTCACGACCGGAAGCTTACGGGACGAACGATGGCTGGATGACGACGGTCGCCGGCCTGCTCTGTCCCCTCGACCCTTCCGATCCTGTTGGTCTCCAAATGGTCTCGTTAGGTTCGCAAATATCTGGTCGCAGCCGTGGTTCGGACGGACCGGCCGCGCTGTCCCGGATACCGCGCCGGGCGATGAGGAAATGTTGAACCGCATCGCCAAAGGCCGCGACATCGGCTGCGAATGTCGGGACATGGTAAGTCCTTCCTTGCAACCGGGTCTTGCATTCGAGCCGACCGGAACGTCCCGGGTGCGCCCGCCTCACGTGAGATGAGCGAGGTGGCGAAAGGGCGAGAGGCGGCCGAGCAGGCTGAACCGGCGGCCCGCGTGACGGGCACGGGCGCGGCTCGCCCGCCACATCCGGAAGGTCGCGCGGCGCTCGGTGAGCACGCCGGCAATGTCGCAGGCATTTGCGATGCGATCGATCGGCGCCATCGCGAACCGCAGCAGGGTGCGGCCAAGGCCGGTCACGAGAGCCGCGGCGTCGTCGACGAAGGTGGAGGCGATATCAACAGCGAGGGTTTGCATTTTGCAGATCTCCGGGTTAATTTGAACAATGTTCACATGAGTAGCTTGAAAATGAACAATGTTCAAGAAGAATCGCCACGCGACCAGAAAAAAAATCGGCGGAGGCTCCAGATCCTGGAGATCGCCCGCGGCATCATTTCAGCTAAGGGACTGAGATCATTGAAAGTTCGTGACGTTGCGGAGGCCGCCGGTTGCTCGGTGGGCAGCGTCTATAACGAGTTCGGCGACTTCGACGGGGTGATCCTGACGGTGAACCGGGAGACCGTTCAGGCGCTGACGGTACGGCTCGCCGAGGTTCCGGCCGAGGACCCCGTTCGCCAGCTCTACGGGTTTGCCGAGACTTATCTCGAATTCTTCGCCGAGCACGCAAACCTGCTGCGCTCGCTGTTCGAGCATCGGATGGAGGACGATCGTCCTTATCCCGACGACATCCTTCAGATGGTGATGGACGCTTTCGCGCTGATGCATCCAGCCCTGGTGCGGCTGCTACCGGCTGCGGACGACGTGAGGATCGCGCTGCTGTCGCGCACGCTGTTTTCCGCCGTGCATGGAATCATCTCGCTCGGCCTGGAGGAGCGCATGGTGGCGGTGCCGCCCCAGATGCTGCGCCAGCAGGTCGAGCAATTCCTCGATACGCATCTTGCCGGCCTCGGGATCGTGCCGGTCGGCGCGCGGTCGTCTTGAGGAGACCAAGCGGCTACCACGCGTATCGCAGGCTCGCGGTGCCGGAATAAGTGGTGCTGCGCGCCGCGAACTCGCCGTCGAACTTCGCCGACAGGGCAACGCCGTTCGAAAACTTCAGCTCGGCACCGGCAGATGCGAGCGCGGTGTCCTTTGCCGGCGTTGCGCCGTTGACGATGAAGCTCGCGCCGGGCAGCGCCTGGAATGCGGCGACGAGCGTCGGGTCGCTCACCCAATCATGGGCCCAGGCCGCGCGGCCGCGCAACGTGAGGACCGAATTCGGCGTGACCAGCGTCGCGCGATCGAAGCGCGCGCCGAGCTCGCTCCGTGTGTCGGAGGCCGTGCGTCCCTGATAGGTCAGGCCAAAGCCGCTGCCGGCCAGATCGGCCTCGGTATAGGTCGGTGTGCGAAAAGCCTGCGCCTGCGCCGCCACATATGGCGTGAAGCCGCCAATCGGCGTGGCGAAGCGATAGCCGCCCTCGATGCGGCCTCCGACGGTTTGCGCGTCGAATTTGGCGGTGAGCTGGTTGCCGAACGGTGCGAGCCGATCTGTCGACATCCAATGATTGGCCACGGCGAGAGAGGCGGCAAAATAGGCTGGCCCTGTGCGCACGGCGGTGTAGACGCCGGCCTGGATTGCATCGCTCTTGCCCCCGCCGATCGCCTGCGCGAGATCCCATTTGGTGCCGCCGCCCGACAGCGCGAAACCGACAAGCGCATCGCGGCCGAAATGATAATCGGCGCCGGCCGCGACGCCGCCGGCGCGCGCGCCGAGGTCGTGACTGCCGATCACGACGGGGTCGCCGCCGGTGCGGTTGGTGCCGCCGAACGCCGTGCCCCAAGCCGTCCAACGCTCCGCAAAGGCCGGCGCTTTCATGGCCGGCGTCCCCAGCACCTTGTTGTAGGCGAGGGCGATATCGTCCGGCAGCGCGGCGCGTTCGGGGCTGAAGCCGAGCGCCGTGTCGCCGGTGCTCATGCCACTGCGTCCACCCACGAACGGATCAAGCATGAGGCCGAGGAATTGGCTCGTGAACTGGAAGGCGCCCTGCTGCGCGCCGGTGGCCGCTTCACCCGAAAGCTGGTCCAGACTGTAACGGAGCTGGGCGTCGCTCTCGCCTGCGAAGGAGGAGAGGAAAGGCAGGTTGGGACCGAACGCGCTCAAGGCGCCGGCCACGGCCTTCTGGTTTTGCGTTTGGGCGATGGAGAGGAATGCGGCGTTGTTGTAGTTGAGCGTCAGGAAGACGCTGAACCCGTCATAGCTGAGGGAGGAAGCGAAGAGCTGCGGATTGTATCCGCTGACAGTGACGCCCGAGAAGCTGCCGATGACGCCAGTCGTCGTGCTGAGGATCGTGTATTGCGTCGAGGGGTTATAGGCGCCGGCGATCGTGTTGACTGCGACGGTGCCGCCGTTCAACGTTGCGTTGACCGCGAGGATCTTCTCGGATTGTCCGGTAGCGGTGACGGAGATCGCGTAGGTCGAACCGGCGTTGAACGTGACGTTGCCATTGCTCGTCAGCGTACCGAGATTGCCGGGCAAGACCGTGCCGCCTGACAGCACGGTCATATTGCCGATGGCGCCGTTGCCGCTGAGAATGCCCCCGCTGACGGTCGTGGCGATGTTGGGCATCGAGCCGTTCACCTCGAGGGTGCCGGCCAGGATATTCATGCTCGCGATCTCGGTCGTCGAACCGTTCATCGTCCAGGTGGAGCTGCCGGTCTTTTCCAGCGCCTCGAATTCCCGGAACTGACCGGCCGCGCCGAATATGCTGAGATTGAACGCTGCGTTGGCAGTACCGCCCAGGCGCAGCGTGTCCGTTCCGTTGCCGCCGAGGACCCATCCCGTGATGCTCGATCCCGCTCGCAACTCGAAGACGTCGTTGCCTCCCTTCAGGTCGACAGCCGTGCTGACGCCACCGCTGATGATCGTGCCTGAGTTGATGATGGTGTCCTGATTGGCCGAGCCGATGATTGCCGTGCCCGAGGCACTTGATATCGTGCCGGCGTTGCTGACGACGTTGCCGTCGGCCGCGCCGCTCAGATCGACGGCCGCGACATTGATGGCATGGACAAAGCCGCTCGACAGGATGTTCGCCTGATTGTTCGCCGACCCGGCACCGATGCTGATGCTGATGGCTCCGGTCACGCCGTTTCCGACCGTACCTCCGATCACGATGATATTGTTGCTCGAATTGGCCAGTGCGAGCCCCGACGTGGCGAGGCTCGATGACCCAACCATGGCGCCGGCATCCACTGTGATCGTGTTGCCGCCACCGCCGATCACGTCAATGCCGTCGCTGTTGGCAGAGGTGACGGTTGCGTTGCCGAAGACCTTGACCGCACTATTGGATGCCGCCTCGAGGACAACGCTGGCAAAGGTCGGGTCGTTCACGGAGGTCGCGGTGCCGTCGCCAATGTTGACGGTGACACCGCTGACCACGGGCGCCGTCTTGACCTGGGTGTTGCCCGCTCCGGTGCAGGTGATCGAATCGCCTGACTGCAGCGCTGCCTGCGCGCCGCTTCCGGTCACCACACAGGCCGCCTCTGCCGGCGTCGCGAGCCACGGCAGCGCACTACCTGCGGCAACGGCGCCGATCGCGGTGCTCAAGAGAAACGCATGCCGCCGACACGTCTTCGCGCGACGGATCTGGGGCGGGGGCAACAAACCATTCCAGGGCACCTGCAAACTCCTCTTTCGGCACGGTCCGGGCGGAATTCGGACCGCAACGTTGGCTGGTGCCATGCTTAGCGGGGGAGGTTCCGGCCATCGTGGATCAGCGCGCAAGGCGGTGTGGCGGAAAGCGAAAGACGCAGTTTTTTCGGGAGCAATGTGGCCGCGGCGTCACACAGCTTCGCCGTCGCGACGCCGTTGGACGATGTCTGCAATCGGATGCCGGGGTTGAGAGGGCGCCGGCGCCTATCAGCCTCGCGCCGCGACGGCTTCGCGCGGACGGGTTGCAACGACGACGACGTCCGGTCTGCCGTTGTCGACCTGTACCCGGTTGCGCCCCTTTTCCTTGGCACGGTAGCAGGCGGCATCCGCGCGCCGCATGGCGTCCTCGAGCGTGGTGTTGCCGTCCGCGATACAGGCGACGCCGATGCTGGCGGTCACCGCAAAGCAACGATCATCCCAGGCGAAGGTGAACAGCTCGAGCGATCTGCGCAGGCGTTCGGCGATATCGACGGTGGTCGAGGGCGAGCATTGCGGCAGGATCAGGCCGAATTCGTCGCCGCCGAGCCGGGCCACCAGATCATGCGGCCCCCGGTCCTGTTGCAGCAGGCGCGAGACCTGGCAGAGCAGGCGGTCGCCGGCGAGGTGGCCGCAGGTGTCGTTGACGCTCTTGAACTGGTCGAGGTCGAGCAGGATCAGGCCCAGCGAGCCCGCCGCGGTGGTGTCCAGCACGCTTTGCAGGCGCGCCTCGAAGGCGCGGCGGTTGGACAGGCCGGTCAACCAGTCGTGCGATGCCTGCCATGCCAGGCGCTCCCTCTCGGCATGCAACGCATCCTCGAACGCCTGTCGTTGCAGCATCAAGCGCCGCGTGTGCCAGATCAGGAGCAGGATCAGTGTCGCGGCCGCCACGATGTTGATGCACGTCAGCGTTACCTTGATGGCGCGGGAGCCTTCGCCGAGGACGGTCGAGAACCGCTTTGCATGCACCGTGAACTGCGTGTTGAGTTCCGAGAGCCGCGACGACAGCAGCCGCAGGCGGTCGCGGTCCTCAATGGGTCCGTGCGCCAACTCGGACCGGATGACCTCGCCGAAGACGCTGAGCTCCAGCAACATGGGATCGGTGGCCGCCCACTCGTGGATCGCTTCCTGGAGGAAGCTGACGCGGCTGAAATAACGGAACAGCCAGATCAATCCCGGAACGTCATCGGGATGGTTGCCGCCTTGCAGAAGCCCGACGCGGGCGGCCTCGACGTCGACCGGATCGCGCTCGAGTGCCCAGCGCGCGAACTCATCGCCGATGGGAACGGCAAGGGACGCCTGGTAGTGGGTGAACTGGCTCGCCTCGCCTGAATGCAGATAGAGATTGAGGAAATAGACGGCGTTCTTCTGTGACCGCGACCACATCGCTTCGCCCGCGACATAGGCGCGGACCGATGACATCACTTCGAGGCTGAATCCCGCGATCGTTGCCTGGAGCACGACGACCATCACGAATGGCGAGACAAGTTTGATGACGTGAAGGAAACTACGCCCCTTCGTCGACGTCGCTGTTCTGCGAAACACCCTGCATTCCCCAAATCGATCAACGACCCCACCGGAGCGTCGCGCCTGCAACGCCAAGTAGAGGGGAAAGTTGCTTAACTCGACCCCAAAGACGCAAGCGACTGCACTGCAGGGTGAAAGCGTCGTGAAGCGGATGCCCGCAGATCGTTGCAAATGCCGACGAACCGGAACCGATACGGTCGTAGCGAACCGATGCCTCGCATTCGTCCTGCGCGGTTTACCTGATCGAGAGAGTTTGGTCCGGCGCTAGACCAGCACCGGCTTGCGCACGCGGCCAGCGTCGCCGAACACGCGCAAATAGCGTTCGATCTCGGAGGGCATGCCGGTCGCCTTCTCCGGATTGTCCGAGAGTTTGACGGCCGGGTGGCCGTCAACCGACGACACCTTGCAGACCAGCGAGATGGGATCGAGATTGAACGAGCCGTCCGGCGGGCAGCCGACGAAATCATTGGTGAGGTTGGTGCCCCAGCCGAAAGAGAGCCGCGAGCGACCGGAGAAGTGGTGATAGGTCTCCTCGATCGAGCCGACATCCATCGCATCGGAGAAGACGAGCAGCTTGTCCTTGGGGTTGCGGCCCTTCTTTTCCCACCAGGCGATGATCTCCTCGCCGGCCTGGATCGGTGGCGCGCTGTCGGGGCGGAAGCCGGTCCAATCGGCGACCCATTCCGGCGCATCGCGCAGGAAGGATTTGGTGCCGAAGGCGTCGGGCAGCGCGATCAGGAGATTGCCGCCATAGGTCTGGCGCCATTGGTCGAGAATGCGATAGGGCGCCCAGCGCAACTCCTCGTCGTCCTTGGCAAGCGCAGCCGCGACCATCGGCAGCTCATGCGCATTGGTGCCGATGGCTTCGAGATCATTGTCCATCGCCAGCAGCACGTTGGAGGTGCCGATGAAGGACGGGCCCAGGCCTTCCTTCACCGCCTCGACGCACCAGCGCTGCCAAAGGAAGCCGTGGCGGCGGCGGGTGCCGAAGTCGGAGAGCCGCAAATTCTCGAGCTGGCGCAGCCGCTCGACCTTGGTCCACAGCTTGGCCTTGGCGCGGGCATAGAGCACGTCGAGCTCGAAGCGGCCGCGGCCCTTCATCGCGGCGCGCGACCGCAACTCGTTGAGGATGGCGAGCGCCGGAATTTCCCACATCGTGGTGTGGGTCCAGGGGCCGTGGAAATGCAGCTCGTACTGGCCCTCGACCTTGCGCAGCTCGTATTCGGGCAGCCGGAATTCGGCCAGCCAGCGGATGAAGTCCGCCGAGAACATGTGGGTCTTGCCGTAGAAGGTGTTACCGGCAAGCCAGATCAGCTCTTTCTTGGCGAAGCGGATGGTGCGGGCGTGGTCGAGCTGGGCGCGCAGCTCGCCCTCGTCGATGATCTCGGCCAGCCGCACATGGCGCGAGCGGTTGATGACCGAGAAGGTCACCTGCTGATTCGGATAGTCCTCCCGAATCATCTGCAACATCAATAGCTTGTAGAAGTCGGTATCCAGCAGGCTGCGGATGATGGGGTCCAGCCGCCAGCTATGATTGTAGGTCCGGCTCGCAATATCGGTCACTGTCATGGGACAATTCTAGCGTGGCGGCCCTCGCGCAACCAGTGGGTTTGGCGAAGGGCAGACTTCCCTGAAGCCGTAACCGAGGCTCAGTCTCCGGCCGCCGTTGCCGCCACGGTTTCGAGCTGGCCGCGGATCCAGCGATGGGCCGGGTCTTTCTGATAGCGCTGATGCCAGACCATGAACATCGGCAGCTCGGCCAGCGTCTTTGTCCGCGACGCTAGCGGAATCGGTACATGCGCGAAACCGCGCATCACACCGGAGGCGAGCAGGCTCGGCATGCTCGCCAGCATCTGCGAGCCGCGCAGGAAGGGCGGCACGCCGGAAAAGCTCGGCACGGAGATGGCGATGTCACGCAGAAAGCCGTTCGCCGCCAGCCGGCGGTCGAAGTCGAGCCGCTCGTTGTCGGTATAGACCACCGTGATGTGGCGTGCCGCGAGATAGGCACTGCGGCCGGCCGGAGCTGTGCGCACCTTGGGATCGAAGTAGCAGACGTAGTGATCGCTGAGCAGCCGCTTCTGCACGATGTCCACGCCGGATGGCGGCAGCGGCGTGACCATGAGATCGCAGCGGTTTTCGCGCAGCATGGCGGGCGACGGCGACTGCGAGGGGATCACGCGCAGGTTCAGGCTCCTGACCTGTCCCGCGACATGGTCGAAAAACCGCGGCAACAGCAGATCGCGCTGGAAGTCGTTGGCGGCGATCGTCAGCGAAAGCTGCGCGCGCGCCGGCTCGAAGGTGACGCCGCCGGCAAAGCTGCGCATCTCGTCGATCAGCGCCCGCGCTTTCGCGGCCAAGGCCTGGGCATGGGCGGTGGCGACGATGCCGCGGCCGGATTTGGCAAACAGCGGATCGCCCGCGATCCGCCGCAACTTGTTCAGCCCGTGACTGACCGCCGATTGCGTCAGACCAAGCCGCGTCGCTGCCGCCGTGACCGAACCTTCCTCCAGCACGGCAAGGAACAGTTCGAGGGCGTGGCCGTCGAGCGCCAAATGATCGATTTCCTTCATGTAATTCATTATAATCGATCTATTTATCTTGAGAATAGATCGTCCCATGATCTCCCGATAAGCCGCGCCCCCGGACCCGGGCGCCACAGGGAGAGACAACGCCGATGAACGTCCAGGCGCCAGCCTTGCAGGATCCCCGCCTCAACCGACCCGAGCCGTTCACGCCGCGCGACGGCGGCTTCTTCCAGCGCGACCATTCGATCCATCCGCCGGCGCATGCGCCCGGCTACAAGTCCTCGGTGCTGCGCTCGCCGCGCCAGCCGCTGCTGTCGATCGAGAACTCGGTCTCGGAGATCACGGGTCCGGTGTTCGGCCACAACGATCTCGGCCCGCTCGACAACGATCTGATCCGCAACTACGCCAAGGACGGCGATCCCGTCGGCGAGCGCATCATCGTCCATGGCCGCGTGCTCGACGAGACCGGCCGCGGCGTGCCGAACACGCTGGTCGAGTTCTGGCAGGCCAATGCCGGTGGCCGCTACCGGCACAAGAAGGATACCTATCTCGCCCCGATCGATCCGAATTTCGGCGGCTGCGGCCGCGCGCTGAGCGACGACACCGGCTACTATTATTTCCGCACCGTGAAGCCGGGCCCCTATCCCTGGCGCAACTTCGTCAACAGCTGGCGTCCCGCCCACATCCACTTCTCGGTGTTCGGCTCGGGCTTTGCGCAGCGGCTGATCACCCAGATGTATTTCGAGGGCGATCCCCTGATCCCGGTCTGTCCGATCCTGACGACGATTCCGGACAAGGACGCGCTCGACCGCCTCGTGGCGCCGCTCGACCTCAACGCCTCGACGCCGTTCGACTCGCTCGCCTACCGCTTCGACATCGTGCTGCGCGGCCAGCGTTCCACCTATTTCGAAAATCGCACCGCGGGGAATTGAGCCAATGCCGCAGCCGCTCGACTATCTCAAGGAAACCGCCTCGCAGACCGCCGGGCCCTACGTCCATATCGGCCTGATCCCTGCCATGGCCGGCTTCGACATTTTTGAGAAGAACTTTTCTAACGTGCTGGTGACGCCGAACACGCCAGGCGAGCGCATCACGCTGGAGGGCAAGGTGTTCGACGGCAGCGGCACGCCGCTGCGCGATGTGCTGCTCGAAATCTGGCAGGCCAACGCAACCGGCCGCTATAACCATCCGGCCGATCGCCTGGCCGGCGCGGTGGACGAGGAGTTTCGCGGCTGGGGCCGCGCCGGCTCCGATTTCGACAGCGGCCTCGTCACTTTCGAGACCATCAAGCCGGGCGCGATCACGGACAAGGCAGGCCGCAAATGCGCGCCGTACGTCAATATCTGGATCGTCGCGCGCGGCATCAACATCGGTCTCAATACGCGACTCTATTTCTCCGACGAAGAAGCCGCGAATGCCGCCGACCCCGTGCTCAACCTGGTCGAGCCGCCGGTGCGGCGCGCGACGCTGATCGCCACGCGCGGTGAGCGCGCCGGCAAGGTCGTGTACTCCTTCACGATCAATCTGCAGGGGGCGGAGGAGACGGTGTTCTTCGACGTCTGACGATCCGCCGATCGCCCCGCAGGATCATTCCACCTGGTCGCCTCGATTGATCGATCCGCGCGTGGTGGCTTGCGGTGGTTGCTGGCGCATCTCGCGCGATCCCGGCCGCTCGGCCGGGGCGCGCCCCACTCTTGGCTTCAGCTCCGTCAAATCGATGAAGACGTCGGCCTGCCGGCGCAGTTCGTCGGCCACCATGGGAGGCTGGCTCGCAAGCGTGGAGACGACCGTCACGCGGACGCCCCGGCGTTGCACGGCTTCCACCAGTGAACGAAAATCCCCATCGCCCGAGAACAGCACGATCTGATTGACGTGCTCGGCGAGTTCCATGGCATTCACGGCGAGTTCCACATCCATGCTGCCCCTCATCTTGCGGCGGCCGGTCGTGGCGTCAACGAACTCCTTGGCGAGCTTGGTGACGACGGTGTACCCGTTATAGTCGAGCCAATCGATCAATGGGCGGATTGACGAGTATTCCTGATCCTCGCTCACGGTCGTGTAGTAGAAGGCTCGCAGCAACGTACCTCGGCCGTGAAATTCGCCGAGCAGGCGCCTGTAGTCGATATCGAAACCGAGCGCCTTGGTGGCGGCATAGAGATTGGGGCCATCGATGAAGACCGCAATCTTCTCAAGCGAAGACATTATGCACTAATCCCCAGTTCCGCATTGAAGCCGGCAGGTTCAGCCGCCAGGGCTGTGTGCCGGCCGGAAAACGCCGAAGTCGCCGATGGCCCGCGGAAAAAAGGCGGCGCAGACGGCCGGAGGGGGGGCCGTCCCGCGCCAGTTAAGGGAGGTTGCTGCTATCAGCGCCAGGATTCCGAATGTAGTCACGTTAAGGCGTGCACATGCCACGCTCAATTGTACGGAGGTAAACGGCGCGTATCCAAAGGGTTGGATGCTCTATACGAAGGTAAGTGGCGCGCTGGTTCGGATCTCGACAGCCCGGCGCGATCACGAATGGCCTCAAGCTTCGCCGCCATGGAGTTGGGCGCGAAAGGCGCGCGGCGACAGGCCCGTGGCCGCGGCATAGACGCGGCTGAAATAGGCGGGATCCTCGAAGCCGAGCGCGTAGGCGATCGTCGAGACCGGCAAATTGGTGTAGACGAGGTTGCGACGCGCCTCGCGGATCAGCCGGTTGAGGATCAGGTGCGAGGCGGTGTCGCCGGTCGCCGCCCGCGTCAGCCGGTTGAGATGGGTCGGCGTGATCGACAGCGCGCCTGCATAGTCCGCAACGCTCCAGCGTTCCAGATGATGCTGTTCCAGCAGCGCCTCGAAGCGGCGGAACAGCCCGCTTTCCGCCGTGCCGTTGCCGCCGCTCTCGCTGGTGAGCGCGCGGGCCACCAGCCCGATCATGGCCGCCGACAGTGCACGCAGCACGTGCGCGCGGCCGAAATCGCGTGCGGCGTGCTCGGCGAAGATCTGCTTCATGGTGGTGCGGATCTGCGGCGTGCCGCGCACCACGGCCGATCGGGACAGGGTGCCGCGCAGTCCTTCCGAGGCAAGCAGTGCCTCGTCCAGAATTTCCGCAGCGATGGTCAGCACCCAGCCTTGGGTATCGGGCTCGAAGCGGAAGCCGTGGACATGGCCGACCGGCACATTGACGACCTGCATCGGCCGGAGCGGCACCACGCGCCCGTCGAGCGTCGCCTCGCCACCGCCGCGCTCGATCAGCAGCACCTGGTGCAGCCGGGCATGGCGGTGCACGGCCAGCGTCCAGTCGTGCAGCACCGAGCGCGACGCGATCGTCTCGCAATGCACGACGTCGGGCAGATCGCCGGACTCGCCGAAGAGGTTGTAGACCCGGATTGCCGGGGCTGAGGCTGCGGTTCTCATGTTCGAATAGTACAAGACAAAGACGAAACCCTCCATCGGTTTGCGGCGCCCCATCTGCAAAAAACGCGGCGACGGGAGGACGTAAAAATGAAAGTTCAGGTCTGCATCATCGGCGGTGGGCCGTCCGGGCTGCTGTTGTCCCAGCTTCTGCACCTGAAGGGCATCGATACGGTCGTGCTGGAGAAATACAGCCGCGACCACGTGCTCGCCCGCATCCGTGCCGGCGTGCTCGAGCACGGCTTCGCCAGGTTGATGCGCGAGGCGCAGTGCGGCGAGCGGATGGACCGCGAGGGCGAGATCCACAACGGTTTCGAGATCGCGCATGACGGCGTGCTCTCCCATATCGACCTGCACAAGCATTCCGGCGGCAATTCGGTGCTGGTCTACGGCCAGACCGAGCTGACGCGCGACCTCTACGAGGCGCGCGATCGCCTCGACGGCAAGGTCGTGCACAACGCCGAGGACGTGACGCCGCACGATCTGACGTCGGACCGGCCCTACGTGACCTATCGATCAAACGACGAGATCGTCCGCATCGATTGCGATTACGTCGTTGGCGCCGACGGCTTTCACGGCGTCAGCCGCAGGTCCATCCCGAAGGACGTGCTGCGCGAATACGAGAAGGTCTATCCATTCGGCTGGCTCGGCGTGCTGTCGCGCACGAAACCGGTGTCGCCCGAGCTGATCTATGTGAAGCATGAACGCGGCTTTGCGCTCTGCTCGCTGCGCTCACAAGTGCTGAGCCGCTACTACGTCCAGGTGCCGTTGACCGACAAGGTGGAGGACTGGAGCGACGATGCATTCTGGACGGAGCTGAAGCGCCGTCTGCCGGACGAGGTCGCCGGCCGCCTGATTACCGGGCCCTCGATCGAGAAGAGCATCGCGCCCTTGCGCAGCTTCGTCGCCGAGCCGATGAGCTACGGCCGCCTGTTCCTCGCCGGCGATGCCGCCCACATCGTGCCGCCGACCGGCGCGCGCGGGCTCAACAGCGCGGCGTCCGACATCTACTATCTCTACCACGCCATGCTTGCGCATTATCAGCACGGCGACGATTCCGGCCTTGCGGGCTATTCCGCCAAGGCGCTTGCGCGGATATGGAAAGCGCAGCGTTTTTCGTGGTGGATGACGATGCTGCTGCATCGTTTTCCCGACCGTTCCGAATACGAGGACCGGCTTCAGCAGACGGAGCTCGAGTACCTGCTCTCGTCCGAGACGGCGCAGCGGCTGCTCGCGGAGAATTACGTGGGTCTGCCGTTTTAGCGACGGTTTGTGACCGCTCAGCTGACGTTGCCGCTCCAAAGGGGAGCTCTCCTCGCGGCACGAGGCGAGTTCGCCCGTCAGGCCGGTTCCCTTTCAATAAGTGGTGACGGACGCCGAAATGCTCTGTTGCCTTGTGCGATAGTTCCTACCTCCTCAACCGAACAGGAGGGCGCAGCGATGACGAATACAGCGCTTGTGGTCGGCGCCAGCGGTATTGTCGGCAGCAATCTCGCCCGCCATCTCAGCGATCGCGGCTGGCAGGTGCTTGGGCTCGCAAGGCGCCCGCCAAGCGGCCTCGATGGTGTTCGTCCCATCGCGGCCGATTTGCAGGATCCGGCCTCGCTTCGCGACATCCTGGCGAGCCTTCGTCCCACTCACGTGTTTCTCGCCACATGGCTACGTCAGCCGACCGAGGCGGAAAATATCCGCGTTAACGCTGCGATGGTGCGCAACGTGTTGGGAGCACTTTCCGGCGCAGATACGCTTTCTCATGTCGCGCTGGTCACCGGGCTAAAGCATTACCTGGGACCGTTCGAGTCCTACGGTAAAGGCAGGCTGCCCGCGACGCCATTCCGCGAGGAGCAACCGCGGCTCGATGTCGAGAACTTCTACTACGCTCAGGAGGACGAACTATTCGATGCGGCCAGGCGCGGTGGTTTCAGCTGGAGCATTCACCGCCCGCACACGATCATCGGCTATGCGATAGGCAACGCCATGAACATGGGAACGACGCTTGCCGTCTACGCGACGATCTGTCGAGAAACGGGGCGGCCATTTCTCTTTCCAGGCTCGGCGATGCAATGGACCGGCCTGACGGATATGACGGATGCCAGATTGCTGGCGCGGCACCTGGAATGGGCCGCGACGACGACGGTCGCGCGAGACCAGGCATTCAACGTCGTAAATGGCGATGTCTTCCGATGGAGCTGGATGTGGGCGCGACTGGCCGGCTGGTTCGGGTTGCAGCCTGCGCCCTTTCCAGAGGAAATTTCGCCGCTTGAGCGTCAGCTTGCCGATTCAGGTCGTATATGGGCTGATATCGCGCTCAAGTATGATCTCGTCGAAAGAGACCTCTCCGTCCTTTCGTCGGCATGGCACACCGATGCCGACTTGGGCCGACCTATCGAAGTCGTCACCGATATGAGCAAGAGCCGTAAGCTCGGTTTCCCTGAATATCAGGCGACGGACGACAGTTTTTTCGATCTCTTCAGCAGGTTGCGTGCCGCGAACGTCATTCCTTGAGCCTTCTGACGAAGAGTAAACAACCGCTACTTTCCTTCCAGCGTATTGACCGGCGTCCACTCTGGCGATGGTGGATTTGCGGCGAGGGCTTTTGCGCGCTTGGCGAACAGCGCCGACGCCGGGTCGATCTTCGCGACGCCGTCGAACGCCTCGGCCGCCTTCGAAAACTCCCTTGCCCGCCAGCACGCCAGCCCCTCCGCATACGCTGTGGCCACCTTCGTCTGCTCGGCGCCCTCCGCGCCCTTGTCCGCGAGCGGCTCGAACACCTGGATCGCCTCGCCGCGGCCGAGCACCCTGATCGCATCGAGCTCACGCCAGGCGAAAGTGTCGCCGGTCTGCGCCATCGTCGTTTCCGAGGCCATGATGGCGGTGCCGTAATATTTGTTGGCGCCCTCGAGGCGCGAGGCGACGTTCACGGTGTCGCTCATCACGGTGTAGTTGAAGCGGCGGCGCGAGCCGATGTTGCCGACCACGGCTTCGCCGCTGTTGAGCCCGATGCGGTGCGACAGGCCATGGCCTGCGAAGGCGGGATTGCTGACGTTCAATTCCGCGAGCTTCTCGTGGCACTTCAGCGCGGCGTGAACCGCGTTGCGCGCGTGCGCGGGATCGTCGGCCGGCGCGCCAAACATCGCGACGATGGAATCTCCGATATATTTGTCGACATAGCCGCCATGGCTCTCGATGATGTCGGTCATGGCCGAGAGATATTCGTTCATCAGCGTCACCAGTTCGCCCGGCGTCATCGTCTCGGCGATCGAGGAGAAGCCGCTGAGGTCGGAGAAGAACATGGTGACGTTGCGCATCTCGCCGCCGAGCGCCGGCATCTTGCCGGAGGCGACCATGGTGTTGATCACTTCGGGCGCCAGATAGAAGGCAAAGCTCTGGCGCAGGAAGCGCTCGTCGCGATCGGCGAGCACGAAGCGGTAGCCGATCATCATCGCGAGGGCGGCAAGACTTGCGAGCGCAGGCTCGGTCGGCGGCAGCGCCAGCGCGTGCACGAACGCGGCGACGGCGACGGCTGTGTAAGCGGCAGTGAGGCCGAGCCATGCGATCATCGCGCCGCCCGGTGCGAGCATGGAGGCCGCGCAGGCGATGATCGCCGCGAACACGATCGCAAGAACGGTCCGCATGGGAAAGCCGAGCTCGGTCACGGCGTCGCGCTCGATCAGGTTTCGCACGACGGTGGCGTGCACGAAGACGCCGGCGATATCGCTCCGGGCCTTCTGTGCGGTGCTTGCCGGGGCGGGCAGGGCACAGCGCGCGGCCGGCGCCCCGTCATATCCGCCCGCAAGGCGCATCGAGGTGAGCTTGCGGTCCTCGAAGTTCAGGGCGGTGCCGAGCAGCACGACCTTACCGTCGAAGGCGTGGCGGAAGAAATCGCGGTCGCCTTTTTCGACGCAGGCGCGCAGATCGGCGAAGGAATAGGTCGGAACGTCGCGGCCCATTCCGCGGAAGTTGAGCGTCAGCGTGTTCGGCACCGCGCTCGGGACCGAATAGCCGGATAGCTCGGTCGCACCGGACGGCGCAATCGCGGGCTTTCCGCCGAGCGCGCGCGCGGCGAGCTCGACTGCCATCGCGGGGGCCGGCTTGCCGTCGATGGAGAAGCTGAGTGGCATTCGCCGGATGACATCGTCCGCGTCGGTATGGACATTGAGCGCGCGGATGTTGGTGCGCACCGCCAATTGTTGCGCACGATACGGCCTCTCCGGATGGTCGTTGCTGAGGATCTCGCCGAGCACGAGCTTGTCGCCGTCGGAGAGTTGCCGCAACGCTATCAGGTAATCCCGGTCAAACCCTCTCATGCGCGCGCCGAGCGGCACCTCGCCGAAGGGGATTTCCGACTGCTCGATCGAGCTTGGAAAGATGACGTCGAAGCCGATCACCTTGGCGCCACCGTCGGTGATGCCGGTGAGCACACGGCCGATCTCGCGTGTCCAGGTCTGCGTCGGCGATCCCTTGAAGGGTGGGGTGTCGTAGGTCTCGCCGTCGATGGCCACGACGACGACCGGCGAATCGGCGGGATCGCGGCGATCGCCGACGAGCTTCCAGCGCAGCGCCGTGAGGATATCGAGCGAGAGACCTTGCAGCGTCTGAAGCGGCGGGGACGTGAAGACCGCGCCCGCAACCAGCGCAATCAGGATCGCCGCAACGATGTCCCGTCCCCCGATCCGTCGCATCGCCCCGTCGCAGACCGCCTATTCGAGCCGCAGCAGCCGGCCGACGATCGGCGTCGGCGATGACGTGGCGCTGGCATCGACCTGGAAAGCGTAGCGCTTGGCGCCGAGGATGGCGAGATAGCTGCCGCCCGGGGTCAGTGTCTTTCCGGCTTTGGCAAAGTCATAAAACTTGCCACCGACCATGATCTCGCTCTTGAGCGGCACGCTGATCGTGGGCTCCTTGCCGTCGGTGCGTTCGATCACCAGCGTGCTGCCGCTCTTGGCCTGTATCAGCGGGGCGACGCCATAGAGCGTCGGCAGCTTGGCCGGCGGCGCTCCCTTGGCGTCCGATCGCATGGTGCGGAAGGTCGTTGCGGCGCTCTGGTTGGCCTCGCGCTCGGACAGTTTTGCTGCATTGGTATCGCAGGGCACCTTCTCGCGCTTGACCTCGCCGAGTTGCACGGTGCTCTGCTCGGCGCCGACCAGGACGACGCCTTCGCTGATGATCTCGCGCTGGCAGGATTTGAGGTAGCTGAGCGTGATGCTGGCCTTGGGCCCGAGCTTGATGATCTTGCCGGGCGCCACATAGTCCATGAACGCGATGCCGTCGACCTTGCCCTGGACGTCCTCGACGATCGCGGCCGGGGTCTCCGCCAAAGCGGGGGCCGCAAGACAGAACGCGCCGACACCAGCGCCGATCAGGCTTCTCATGGGAGTTCTCATCCAATTCGACCGATATATCGCCGGTCCCCGTCTTGGTCCGATGCTTAGCAGCGGCGCGTCCAGACAAATGTGACCGGAATCACTCTTGGTTGTTGGTGCACTCTAGCAGGAACAGGTTCAAACCTGCGACCGGAGAAAAGCGAAGCCGCAGCAAGCTATTTGCCGGATGGATCATGTCAGGCGGCCGGGACGGGCTCAGGCAACCGGTCCTCGACCGCAGGGCTCTCTGCCGCACACTCTATAATAGGCGCGAGAGGGGCTTCGGTCTTCTGATACGGCGTCGCCTGCTGACCGGCGGCGATTTCCACGACCTCGTCCCAGCGCGACAGGAAGGCCTCGACGCAGGCCGGGTCGAACTGCCGGCCCTGGTTCTCGACCAGATAGTCGCGCGCCACGTCGAGCGGCATCGGCTCTTTATATGGCCGGCGCGTCGTCAGGGCGTCGAAGACGTCGGCGACCGCGACGACGCGCGCGGCGACCGGGATCTCGTCTGCCTGAAGGCCGTTCGGATAGCCCGCGCCGTCCCAACGCTCGTGATGGCCTGCGGCAATTTGCGCACCGAGCTGGATCAGCTCGCAGCTGGAGTCCGCCAGAATCTTTTCGCCGATCGTCGCATGGGTGCGGATCACCGCCATCTCTTCGTCGGTGAGCCTGCCGGGCTTGAGGAGGATATGGTCGGGGATGGCGACCTTGCCGACGTCGTGCAGGGGCGCGGCCAGATAGATGTCGCGGCAGAGCCGGGGCGGCAGGCCGAGCTGCTCGGCGATGATGCGGCTGTAGCGGGCGACCCGCAGCGTGTGCTCGCCGGTGTCGTTGTCGCGGTATTCGACCGCGAGCGCGAGCCGCAAGATGATCTCCTCCTCGCGCTCGCCGAGCTTCTGGGTCGCGGCCGCGACCGCGCTCGCGAGATCCGCGGCCCGGTCGTTCTGCTTGCGCACGGCTGCACCAAGGCGCACCAAATTGCGCAGGCGCACCGTCATCTCCACGCTCTGTGGCTGTTTCGGTAAGAAATCGGTTGCACCAGCCTGCAGCGCTTCCATCTTGACGTCATCGGTCTGTCGCGACGTGATCATCGCGATCGGGATGTCGGCGCAGCCGGGCAGGGTGCGGAAGGCGCGGATGAAGCTGATGCCGTCCATATGCGGCATCTCGTAGTCGACCAGCACGAGGTCGAAGACGCGCTCGCGCGCGCAAGCCAGCGCCTCGACGGGATCGAGGAAAGTCGTGGCCTCGACCAGGCCTTCGGCTTCGATATGACGTTTCAGGAAATTGAGGACAGAGCGGCTGTCATCAACGAGAAGCGCTTGGGTCAGCATCGGCGGCCGGTCTCGTTCGGATGCGAGGCGTGACCTCCACGAATAGTCTTTGCGATTTAACGCGGAGCAAACGCCCGGGCTGCGGCGAACTGACTCAAGACTGCGCACAGCGCATGCGAATTGAGCGAACCATGCACGCCTGCATGCATACGCGAAGTTCTTCGGTTTGTGACCCGTAGTTGTACGGTGATGCCTATTAGGGGTTTGCACACTCTCCCAAGCGAATAGTCGTCGCGCGAGATTCGCGTCATGCGTGCAGCGAATCCCGAGGAAATCTGGGGGACGAATGCCGTCTGACGTCACTGAGCCGAAGTGGTCCCTACGGCTGCCTGCAGATTGCAGCATCGCTGCGATCCGCAGTGTCTATGACCTGATCCGCGAAGCTTTCGGCCGGCAGGATCGGCTCGAGATCGATTGTTCGAGCGTCGACAAGGCCGACGTAACCTCGATCCAGCTTCTGCTGTCGACCGCCAAGACGGGCGAGGCCCAAGGCCGCCCGGTGGTGCTCACATCGTTCTCCCAGTCTCTGCGCAACACCCTTCGCCGCGCCGGCTTCGCCAGCGATGCGATGATCGATCAGCACTTCCCGCAAAAGAAAGATGGCACCTGATGGCCACGATTCTCACGGTCGACGATTCCCCCAGCATCCGTCAGATGATCAAGGTCGTGCTCGAGCCGGCCGGTCACAACGTGATCGAGGCCGGCGACGGCGCACAAGGGCTCGCCAAGGCGCAGGCCGGCAAGCTCGACCTCGTCATCACCGACCTCAATATGCCCGTCATGAACGGGCTGGAGCTGATCCGGGCGCTGCGCAAGCTGCCGAGCGCGGTCGGCATGCCCATCGTGTTTCTGACCACCGAATCCAACGACACGGTGAAGCAGGAAGCCAAGAGCGCCGGCGCCACCGGCTGGATTACCAAGCCGTTCAAGCCGGAGCAGCTGCTCGCCGTGGTCGGCAAGCTGGTGCGTGCATGAACGCGATGGACCCGACAGAGGTCTTTCGCCAGGAAGCCAGCGAACTGTTCGAGGTCCTGGAAGGGGCCCTGCTCGACCTCGGCCAGCGTCCCGACGACCGCGAGCTGGTCGATTCCGCCTTCCGCGCCCTGCATACGATCAAGGGCTCGGGCGCCATGTTCGGCTTCGACAAGGTCGCCTCCTTTACCCACGAATTCGAGACCGCGTTCGACCGCGTCCGCAAGGGCGAGATCAAGCCGACGCAGGAGCTGATCTCGGTCGCGCTTGCGGCCAAGGACTATATCCGCGCGCTGATCGAGGATCCGCAGTCGACCGACGACATCATCGGCGAGGCCATCCTCGACGACCTCAAGCGCTTCGTGTTTCCCGACCAGTCCGCCGCGCCCGTCGCCGAAATCGCCGAAGCGCCGCCGCTGGCCCCCGGTGAAAGCAAGCAGGCCGGCTGGCACCTGTATCTGGAATTTGAATCCCACATCCTGCGCAACGGCTCGAACCCGCTCGATCTGCTGGAAGACCTTTGCAAGCTCGGCCCGTGCTTCGTCGTGCCCGTGACCGACGGCATCCCGTTCCTCGACGAGATGGAGCCGGAAGACTGCTATCTGAAGTGGGACGTCAAGCTGCACGCCGCCTGCGACAAGGACGCGATCGACGACGTATTCATGTTCGTCCAGGACGAGATGAAGCTGACCCTCTCGCCGCTTGAGCAGGTCGAAGCCCCCGCGCCGCTGCCGCTGTTCCAGCTCCTCGACGAGGAGCCGGCTCCTGTGGCCGAGATGGCCGCGCCGGCGGTCGAGGCTGTTGTTGCGCCTGTCGCCGCGCAGCCCGTCGCAAAGGCGGAGCCGAAGCCGGAAGCCAAGCCTGAATCCAAGTCTGAACCGAAACCCGAGGCCAAGCGTGACGATCGCGGCATCGCCACCGTCCGCGTCCAGGCCGAGCGTCTCGACGAGTTGATGGACCGGGTCGGCGAACTCGTCATCGCCCAGGCGCGGCTGACGCAGCTCGCCTCGTCCGGTTCGGATCTCTCGATCAAGATGATCGCAGAGGAAATCGAGCGCCTCGCCTCCTCCCTGCGCGACACCACGATGGGCGCGCGCATGGTACCGATCGGCTCGCTGTTCGGTCGCTTCCGCCGCCTGGTGCACGATTTGTCGCGCGACCTGTCGAAGCCGGTCGAATTCGTCACCACGGGCGAGGATACCGAACTCGACAAGACCATGATCGAGTGCCTGGCCGATCCGCTGGTGCACCTAATCCGCAACGCCATCGACCATGGCATCGAAGACACCGCGACCCGCTCCGCCAACGGCAAGACGGAGCAGGGCCGGATCGAACTCGCCGCCGTTCATTCCGGTGCGCAGGTGCTCGTCACCGTGAAGGACAATGGCGGCGGCCTCAACACCGCGCGCATTCGCGCGAAAGCGGAAGAGCAGGGGCTGATCGCCTCCGGCGCCGTGCTGACCGATCACGAGATCCACCAGTTCCTGTTCCACCCGGGCTTCTCGACCGCGCAGACCATCTCGGCGCTGTCGGGCCGCGGCGTCGGCATGGACGTCGTCAAGCGCACCATCGAGAACATGCGCGGCACGATCGATCTGTCGACCCGGCCGGGCCAGGGCACCACGGTGACGCTGCGCCTGCCGCTGACGCTTGCGATCATCGAGGGTCTTTTGATCCGTGTCGGCGAGGGCCGCTACATCATTCCGTTGTCGGCCGTGGAGGAATGCATCGAGCTGACCGCCGAGGACGAGCGCTCCCGCGGCCGCAACTTCCTCAACGTGCGAGGCAATCTCGTGCCCTTCCTCAGGCTGCGCGAAATCATGACTGCGTCGGGTACGCCCGACCGGCACCAGAAGACGATCATCATCTCGACCGGTGAGACGCACGTCGGTCTTGTCGCGGACCAGATCATCGGCAACCACCAGACCGTGATCAAGTCGCTCTCCAAGCTGCACTCCGACGTCACGATCTTCTCCGGCGCGACGATTTTGGGTGACGGCACGGCGGCGCTGATCCTCGATGTCGCGCAGCTCGTCACGCTGGCGCAGTCGAAGGTCGAGAAACAGCATATCAGCGAGGCGGCCTGATGAACGATGGTTTGACGGGCGAGCATCACGCCGACGCGATGCAGGTCGTAATGATCGGCCTCGGCGAGGAGAAGTTCGCGCTCGACGCAGGCCTCGTGCGCGAGATCATCGATCCCGTGCCGGTGACCAAGGTGGCGGGCGCGCGGGCCTTCGTTCCGAGCGTCATCAACGTGCGCGGCAACGTCATTCCGCTTGCGGACCTGCGCATCCGCTTCGGCATGCCGCAGCTCGACAATTCGGCCGACACGCGCATCGTCGTCATCGAGCTCACGCTCGACGGCGAGCCGGTCCTGGTCGGCGTCACTGCCGACAAGGTCTACGAGGTCACCGAGATATCGCAGGCCGACGTGCAGCAGACGCCGCGCGTCGGCATGCACTGGAAGCCGGAATTCATCCGTTTCATCGCCAAGTGGCGAGAAGAGTTTGTCATCGTTCCCAACATGGAACGCATCCTGAATTGAAATGAGGTCTCGGGGCGAGACTGGGGTAGGGGCTGGAAATGAGATTCACGGTCAAGGCAAAGCTTGCCATCGCGTTCGGTGTGGTCCTGTTGCTGTCGATGGCGGCGGGCGGCCTCGCTTATGTGAAACTGAGCGAGATGATCGACACCGCCGACAGTCTGGTGTCGCGTGCCAACCGGATGGACCGTGCGGCGGAGATCGAGAAGGGTATCCTGCTTCAGGTTCGCGCCGAGAAGAACCTCATTCTCGCGCCTGAAGGCGAGGCGGATCGTTTTATCGCCGAAATCGCCAAGCAGCGCGAGACGCTCTCGAAGTTGAAGGAAGAGATCCAGGCCGCGGCTTCCCCCGAAGGCAAGAAACTCATGGAGAATTTCGGCGTCGCGTATGCGCGGATGAACGCCGTTCAGGACGACGCCCTCAAGACCGCCCGGACCGACAAGGCGAAAGCCGCCGAGCGCTCCATGACCGAGGTCCGCAAGGCGGTCGCCGAGGCCATGGAAGCCGCCAACGTCTACGTCACCAACGTCAAGAAGAACATGGCCGCTCAGGCGGCCCAGGCTCACGAGGACGGCAACCGGGCCCAGCTCCTACTGATCTCGGCCGTGCTGGCTTCGCTTGTCATCGGCCTGATCGCCGCGATCTGGATTTCCTTGAGCATCTCCCGCGGTCTCGGCCGCGCCGTCGGGCTCGCCGGCGCGGTTGCCGATGGCGATCTCAGCCAGTCGATCAAGGTCACAAGCAACGACGAGATCGGCGATCTCGTTACCTCGCTGAACTCCATGGTCGAGAAGCTCAAGCAGATCGTCGCCGAAGCACTCACCGCGGCGCAGAACGTCTCGGCCGGCAGCCAGGAGCTTTCGGCCAGTGCCGAGCAGCTGTCGCAGGGCGCGACCGAACAGGCCTCGTCGGCCGAGGAAGCCTCGTCCTCGATGGAGGAGATGGCCTCGAACGTAAAGCAGAATGCCGACAACGCCAACCAGACCGAGAAGATCGCCGCGCAGTCGGCCAAGGACGCGGAAGCCAGCGGCGTCGCCGTGGGGCGTGCCGTCAATGCGATGCAAACCATCGCCGAGAAGATCACGATCGTGCAGGAGATCGCGCGCCAGACCGACCTGCTTGCCCTCAACGCCGCGGTCGAGGCCGCGCGCGCCGGTGAGCATGGCAAGGGCTTTGCGGTGGTCGCGTCCGAAGTGCGCAAGCTCGCCGAACGCAGCCAGGCGGCAGCGGCGGACATCGGCACGCTGTCGACGGAAACCGTGAAGGTCGCGCGGGAAGCCGGCGACATGCTGTCCAAGCTCGTGCCCGACATCAAGAAGACCGCCGAGCTGGTCCAGGAGATCACGGCGGCCTGCCGCGAGCAGGACGTTGGCTCGGCCCAGATCAACCAGGCGATCCAGCAGCTCGACAAGGTCGGCCAGCAGAACGCCAGCGCCTCCGAGCAGGTGTCCTCTACCTCCGAGGAGCTCGCCTCGCAGGCCGAGCAGCTTCAGTCCACCATCTCGTTCTTCCGCATCGAGCATGCCGGCCGCGGCGAGGCTGCCGCGCCCGCGCCGATCGACCGCGCCGTCACCCAGCTCCGCGCCAAGGCCGCGCACATGGCGGCAGCGGACCGCGGCGTCAAGAAGCCCGCGCCCGCCCGCAAGCCGGCGCGCGCGATGAAGGTCGCCAATGGCGGCGGCTTCGCCTTCGACATGCATGACGGCGAAGACGACCGCGACGCCGAATTCCAGCGCTGACCGCAACTTGAAAACAATCTGACCCTGGACCGTACCATGGCCGCAACCTCGCAATATCTGACGCTCGGGCTCGCCGGCGAGACGTTCGGCATCAGCATCCGCAATGTCCGGGAAATTCTCGACATGCGGCCGATCTCACGGCTGCCGCATGCGCCGAATTTCCTGCTCGGCATGATCGACGTGCGCGGCAGCGGCTATCCCATCGTCGACCTCCGCACCAAGCTCGGCCTGCCGGCCGTGGAAGCGACTGAAGCGACCCGCATCATCATCCTCGACGTGCCGATGAAGGATCGCCTGGTCGGCGTCGGCTTTGTGGCCGATTGCGTGTTCGAGGTCACCGATATCGACGAGCAGGCGATCGAGCCCATCCCCGAGGTCGGCGGCAAATGGCAGTCCGACTATGCCGCCGGGATCGGCCGCAAGGGCGAGAAATTCGTCGTCATCTTCGATCTCGCCAAGCTGATGGCGAACGACGAGATCCCGGAAGGGCGCGATACCTCTCGCGCCGCCTGAATTTGCAAGCGTGAAGCGTGGTCAAGCGTAAGCACCCCAATTCGAACCAACGAGACTGACATGAGATTCACCGTCAAAGCCAAGCTTGCCAGCGCCTTCGGCGTCGTCATCCTGCTGTCCATGATCGCCGGTGCGGTCGGCTATATGAAGCTGGCGGACATGGTCAGCACCACCGAGCTTCTGGTCAGCCGTGCGGGCCGGATGGAAAAGGCCGCGGAGCTGAAGGAAGGCATCCTGTTCCTTGTGCGCGCGGAGAAGAACGCGATTCTCGCAGCGTCCGATGCAGAGCACGAGCAGTTCCAGGCCGACCTCATCAAGAACCGCGATGCGATCACCAAGTCGAAGGACGAGATCTACGCGGCTGCCAGCGAAAGCGGCAAGAAGCTGATGGAGGTCTTCAACGTCGCTTTCGCCAAGCTCAACGCCTATCAGGACGAGACGGTCCGGCTCGCGAAGACCGACAAGCCAAAGGCCCTGGACCGCTCCATGCATGATGGCCGCAAGGTCGTTGCGGACGCGATCGAAGCGGCCGATGTCTACATCAAGAATGTCAAGAAGAACATGGCTGAGCAGGCCGAGCAGTCAAAGCAGGACGGTGCGCGCGCCGAGATGCTGCTGATGAGCCTGGTCATTGCCTCGCTCCTGATCGCCGCGGTCGCGGCGACCTGGATTGCGCTGAACATCAGCCGTGCGCTGGCGCAGGCGGTGGGCCTCGCTGATGCGGTGGCGATCGGCGATCTCAGCCACAAGATCGAGTCCTCCAGCAATGACGAGATCGGAGATCTCATCAAGTCGCTGAACGCGATGACGGTCAACCTCAACGCGACGGCGGCGCTCGCCAACCAGATCGCGCAGGGCGATCTCATGGTCGAGGCCAAACCGCTGTCGGACAAGGATACGCTCGGCCTCGCGCTCGAGCGCATGGTGGAGAAGCTTCGCCAGATCGTGTCGGAAGCCCTGACCGCGGCGCAGAACGTCTCCGCCGGCAGCCAGGAGCTCTCGGCCAGTGCCGAGCAGCTCTCGCAGGGCGCGACCGAGCAGGCCTCGTCCGCCGAGGAAGCCTCCTCCTCGATGGAAGAGATGGCCTCGAACGTGAAGCAGAACGCCGACAACGCCAACCAGACCGAGAAGATCGCCGCGCAGTCCGCCAAGGATGCCGAGGCCAGCGGCGCCGCGGTCGGCCGCGCCGTCAACGCGATGCAGACCATCGCAGAGAAGATCACGATCGTGCAGGAGATCGCGCGCCAGACCGACCTGCTCGCGCTCAACGCCGCGGTCGAGGCCGCGCGCGCCGGCGAGCACGGCAAGGGCTTTGCCGTGGTTGCGTCCGAAGTGCGCAAGCTCGCCGAACGCAGCCAGGCGGCCGCCGCCGAGATCGGCACGCTCTCGACTGAAACCGTCAAGGTCGCGCAGGAAGCCGGCAATATGCTCTCCAAGCTCGTCCCTGATATCAAGAGGACGGCAGAGCTCGTCGAGGAAATCACCGCCGCCTGCCGCGAGCAGGACGTCGGCTCGGCCCAGATCAACCAGGCGATCCAGCAGCTCGACAAGGTCGGCCAGCAGAACGCCAGCGCGTCCGAACAGGTCTCCTCGACCTCGGAGGAGCTCGCCTCGCAGGCCGAGCAGCTTCAGTCGACGATCGCCTATTTCCGCATCGAGCAGGGACGCAGCCAGGCCGCTGCGCCGATCGACCGGGCGGTTACCCAGCTCCGCGCCAAGGCGGCGACAATGGCGGCCGTCGAGCGGCCGGCCAAGAAGCCGCAGGCGAGGCCGGCGCGCGCGGTGAAGGCGGCCGGTGGCGGCGGCTTCGCCTTCGACATGAACGACGGCGAGGACGATCGGGACGCCGATTTCCAGCGCTGAGAGCGGTCAAGAGGTCGGCCCATCCTTCACCGGTGGGCCGATCCGCCGTCAGTGATCGTGTAAACGCGTGGGATTCAAGATGGCCCGTTCGGCCCAATATTCAGTGCAGGCGGCCATCGCGGATCGGGGCATTCAGCCATGATGCCCGCCGTGCAGGATACGGTCGTCCATCTGTCCGACCGCCACTTCCGGACCATAGCCGAACTGATCGAGGGCCAGGTCGGCATCAAGCTGCCGCAGGGCAAGCGGCTGATGCTGGAGGGGCGGCTGCACAAGCGCGTGCGCGCGCTGAACTTCTCCGACCTCAACGAGTATGTCGACAACCTGTTCGAGGCCGATCATTTCGACACCGAGCTGACCCATCTCATCGATGTGGTGACGACCAACAAGACCGACTTCTTCCGGGAGCCCCAGCACTTCACCTTCATGAGGGACGTCGCGATCCCGGCCCTGCTCAAGTCGCACGGGCGGAAGAACGCGAACCTGAAGATCTGGAGCTCGGCGAGCTCCACCGGCATGGAAGCCTACACCACCGCCATGGTGCTGGACGACATGACGCGGAACGGCTCGCGGTTTCAGTACCGCATCCTCGGGACCGACATCTCGACCGCGGTGCTGCGACTTGCCAAGTCCGCGATCTACACCCGCGACGTGCTCGCCCCGGTGCCGGAGCCCTTCGTGAAGCGTTATTTCCTGTCGTCGCGGGACAAGTTGCGCGGCGAAGTGCGGGTGGTGCCGGAATTGCGGCGCATGACGCATTTCATGAGGATGAACCTCATGGATAAGTCCTACCCCGTCGACCGGGACGTCGACATCATCTTCTGCCGCAACGTCCTGATCTATTTCGAGCGCGAGACCCAGCGCAAGGTGATCGAGCAATTGTGCAGCCATTTGCGGCCCGGCGGCTATCTTCTGGTCGGTCATTCGGAATCGATGATTCACAGTGCAGTGCCGGGTCTGAAGCAAGTTCAGCCAACCATTTTCAAGGTCTAGCCGGAGCGCAACCAGAATGCCGAGGGAGAAAGTTCGCGTACTGATCGTGGACGATTCGGCGTCGGTGCGCCAAATCCTGCAAACGATCCTCAACGACGATCCTGACATCGAGGTGATGGGGGCGGCCTCCGATCCGTTCGCGGCGGCGCGCCGCCTCCAGAACGAAATCCCCGATGTCATGATCCTCGACCTGGAAATGCCGCGCATGGACGGCATGACCTTCCTGCGCAAGATCATGGCGCAGCGCCCGATCCCGGTGATCATCTGCTCCTCGCTCACCGAGGAAGGCTCCAACGTGATGTTCGAGGCGTTCGAGGCGGGCGCGGTCGACATCGTGCCGAAGCCGAAGATCGACACCCGGCAGGCGCTGCTCGAATGCTCGACGCGGCTGCGCGAGGCCGTGAAATCGGCAGCGCGCGCGCGGGTGCGTCCGCGGGCGGAGCGCCGTATGATCGAGAGGAAGCTGACCGCCGACGCCATCATCCCGCCGCCGGTGCAGGGCAAGGTCCGGCCGACGACTGAGCGCATCGTATGCATCGGCGCATCGACCGGCGGCACCGAAGCGCTCAACGACGTCCTCGAGATGCTGCCGCCGCACTGTCCTCCCATCGTCATCGTCCAGCACATGCCGGCAGGGTTCACCGCGGCCTTCGCCAGGCGTCTCGACAGCGTCTGCCAGGTCCGCGTCAAGGAAGCCGAGGACGGCGAGCCGGTGCTGCCGGGATGCGCCTATATCGCGCCGGGCGCCCGTCACATGCTGCTCCAGCGCATCGGCCTGCGTTACCAGATCGCGATCAAGGACGGCCCGCCGGTGTCGCGGCATCGCCCCTCGGTCGACGTGCTGTTTCGCTCCGCGGCCCAGCATGCCGGCGCCAATGCGCTCGGCGTGATCATGACGGGCATGGGCGACGACGGCGCGCGCGGCATGCTGGAGATGCGCAAGCTCGGCGCCTCGACCCGCGCGCAGGACGAGGAGAGCTGCGTGGTGTTCGGCATGCCCAAGGAAGCCATCGCGCATGGCGGTGTCGAGAAGGTCGTCTCGCTGCATCATATCCCGCGCGAGATCATGCTCTGGTATCAGGCCGGACACGTTGCGGTGGCAGGTTGATTGCGATGTCCGCCATTCCAGCCAACACGCTCACCGAGGCGATCGTCGCGATCGAGGATGTCTCGTCGCGGATCGAGGACGTCTTCGCGCGCGTCGGTCACGAGCTCGGTCGCGGCCACCTCATCTTCAAGGAACTGAACCAGGGCCTCGCGACGCTCTCGGAGGAACTCTCCGGCGCCGAGATCGAGGGCGCGGCCACCGCGCTACAGGAGATCGCCGCGCGGCTCAGCGAGCTGGCAGAGGCGCTGCCGTCCGAGAGCGCGCTGCTTGCGACCATCGGCACCAGCACGGCGGAGGCGTCCGCGCTGCTCAAGCCGCTGTTCAAGCATATCCAGATGATCACCATCATCGCGCGCAGCGCGCGGATCGAGGCGGCCTCGCTGGATGGCGATCGCGAGGGCTTTCTCGCCTTCACGCAGGAAGCCTACGATCTCGGCAAGGCGGTACAAGGTTCGATCGAGAGCTGCGCGCGGGACCAGCAGCGCCTGTCGGAGGCCGTTGCTACTGCCGCCGGTCGGCAGAAGGAGTTCGAGAGCCGTTATCGGAATCAATTGGTGTCGGAGAGCGCCGAGCTCGGCGCAGCCTATTCCGGATTGCGCGGCCAGCGCCGCGACAGCAGCCAGCTCGCCGACCTCGCGAGCACCAGCACCAGGAAGATCGCCGAGGCGGTTGGCGGCGCGATCATTTCCTTGCAGGCCGGCGACAGCACGCGCCAGCGCCTCGAACATGTCTGTCATGGCCTCGGCCAAGTGTCGGAAGCTGTGCCGGGCCTCGTTCCCGAACGGGGTGCGAGCGAGGACGGCGCGCGCGCGATCTGCCAGTTGCAGGCGGCCCTGCTCAGGGACGCCCAGCGCGAATTCGGCGGCGATATCGGCCAGATCGTTCGCGCGCTCACCGCCATCCTGCACGATGCGGGCAGTGTCGTCGGCCATGGCCGCACGCTGTTCGGCGGCGCGGATGGCGGCTCGTCATCGTTCCTGGCGCGCATCAAGCAGGCACTGGCACATGCCTCGACCCTGATCGCCACCTGCGAGAGCGCCGGCCGCTCGGTCGACGAGGCGCTCGCCATCGTCGAGGACACGCTGGCAAAGTTTCGCCAGGCGATCGCCGGGCTCGCCGAGGCCACCGTCGACATCACCCTGATCGGAATGAATGCCGGCCTCAAGGCAAGCCATCTGGGCAGCCGCGGCAGCGCTTTCGTCGTGATCGCCAACGAGCTCAAGGCGACCGCCGACCAGGTCTCTGTGGGCGCGGGGCGCTTGCGGCCCGTGCTCGACGGCATCGAGCGCTCTGCGAACGAGCTGAAGGAGCTCCGCGTCCGGGGCGATCCCACGCAGCTCGCCAAGTTCGAGCCGCAGATCCTCCAGGCGCTGCGCGAGGTCGAGGTCGGCAACGAACGGCTCGGCAAGCTGATGAGCCGGCTCGTCGATGAAGGCGCGGAATTCGAGGGCCTGATGAATTCGGCGCAAGGTCTGATGAGCTCGCTAGGCGAGAGCTCCGCAGCCTTGCCTGCGGTTGCTGCGCGGCTCGAGACCGCGAGCGCCGGCGCGCGGCGGCCGCAGCCGGAGGCGCAGGATCAGGCGATGCTCGATGATCTCTTCGCGCGCTACACGATGGAGCGCGAGCGGGACGTTCACCGGGAATTCCTGCAAACGCTTGGCCTTGCGTCGATCGCCGCCACGCGCCGCGTCGAAGCGGTCGAGACCGCGGATGACGGCATAGAGTTGTTCTGACGTTCGCCGCCGGCGTCGCGCGTCGGCGGCAATTCGACGGATTGGGTTTTCCGAGCATTAACCTTGCCCGAAGGGCTGGCCGTTAGGTCATTGTCGCGCCCCAGAGTTGGTCGCAAATACAGGGCGATCTTCACCTCGGAAAATTCCCCATGCTGAGAGACGGTAAATACGCTGCCTGGTTCAGGACCCCACGAGGTCAGGGCACCGGCATCGTGGATCTGGCCGAGGGCCGGATCTCGGGCCGCGACAGCTTCTTTACTTATGGTGGTTCCTACCGGGTCGATGAGCAGCACTTCTCGGCCGTCCTGACCGTGAACCGGCATGCTGACGGCCCGCTGAGCGTGTTTGGGCCCGATGAGGTCGAGGTCAAACTCTCGGGTGTGTGCAACGGCCTGGTGGCGAGCTGTTCGGGAACGGCCAAGGAAGCACCCGACGTGAAGTTCGAGGCGACGCTGATCTACAGCCAGGAAGATGCGCCGGCAACCGACGCCAAATGCGCGGTCGTGAAGCTCAACGCCGACAAGCTGCCCAAGGGCCTCGACAACCGTTCCCGGCCGCGTCATCCGTTCACGCCGCCCAAGGCGCCTGTGTCGTAGGGTGCGGGCTTTTAGCTTTGCATTGACGCTGTTGTCGCGAAATCACGGCGCGACTGGACTGCGGCAACACTAGTTTTAGAGGTGAAATCTAGGTTGGGGCCCATAACAAAAGGCGGACAGGGACATGCCTCAGATCTGGATGACATATGACGAACTCGCGACCCTCAGCGGCTGCAGCGCTGCCGAGGCCAGGATGCAGGCGCTGCATCTTTCGCTCGATCGCCGCAAGAGCCGCGACGGGAACACCCGCGTGAAGCTGAACCTCGCCTTGATGGCCCGGTTCTTCGAGACCGTTCGCGAAGCCGAATTCGACCTCGATGACGCGATCAGGGCGCTGCGCGATGCCCATCGGCAGATGTCCGGGGTTCTTTCGACCAGTCAGCCGAGCTTGCGGCGCGGAGTGGCGTAAGTTCTCGCGGCGCCGGTGGCCGCCTCAGGACGGCGGCCTCGGCAGGAATGCCAGGATGGTCTGGGCCAGAAGGACGCCGACGGTGCCGCCGGCGGCCTTTTGCAGTACATCGATGAATCGTGGATCACGATCCGGCGTCACGGCCTGCAAGACCTCTAACCCGACTGCGACGGCGACCACGAACGCGCAAGCCAGCTTGACGCGCCCCGGTAGCAGGAAGGACAGCAGGAAGCCCAACAGGCCGTAGGCGCTGAAGCGCTCAATCACGACGACCCAGTAGGCCTCCGCGTGGCCCATGAGTGCCGGCCGGCCCGCGAGCTTGGCCAGCGTCGCATAGACGATGAGCACGAGACAGATAACCGCGGCTGCGATGAGATGGTTGCGGCGCATTGCGCCAACATAGCCGGTCGACCGGCTGGCCGCTTTCGAAAGCCAAGAACATCGTTAAGGTTCACAAACCCTCGAGGGCATGAACCAAGGTTCACGGGCGAGCCGCGGAGCTGTGGCTACGGCCCAATCCGCATGCATTCACTTGACGTCAAACGTGGCGGTGCAGTCGCGATCTCACGCGGACGGCGCTGAGTTGGCGAGGGCAGGCATTCATCTGCCAGTTCTTCCGCCTGGTGACCCAAAGCCGGACTGCCAAGAACAGGATGTTGATGCCGAACCAGATCGACATCACGATAAGGAAAGAGCTTGCCATGACGGCTCCGCCTCCCGCTTTCTTTCGAAAGCAATGCGGAGCGCCGCCGAGAGTTCCGCCGTCAGGGGAACGGGCAGGCGATCGCACCTGCCCAAATTCTCGTCATCGACAAACCTGGCCTCCGGTCAAGCACAAAGCAACGCGCCTGACCGCATGACCAAGCCGTTCGCAGGGACCGACGTTCAGCGCCGATTGTAGGACCAGCCCTTGTCGACATTGGTCGGGTAGTGGGCTGCGAAGTACGGATTCTTGAGGCAGTTGCGCGCAGGATCGAAAATCCAGTCGGCGCATTCCCGGTAATTCAGGAATCGGCAATCGAAACCGAAGGCGCACCACGGCGCGCCGTTTGGAAATCCGAACCCCACGGGGACTTGCGCCGACGCTACTGAGGGCAAAGCCAGGAGCAGAGCTACGGCGAGCGCGCGGGACAACATGGTGCATTCCTCCAACAATCTATCAAACTGAGACCGAAGCCGGTCCGGCGACCGTTTTGCGCCGAAAAGGGACGATGTTCAATCTTCATCGTTGGATAGTCTAACATCCGGGTGCGGAGAGATCGAGAGTGCTGAAGCGATCGGCCCATGTCGACTGGCGGCTGCCATTCATCGATCGATGAGGCGGACACACCCGTCCATGACGTGTCGCGCGCGGCCGACGCTAGCCCTTCTTGGCGCCCTTGGATTTGAGCGACAGGCCGAGGCGCAAGGCCATACGCTTGATCGCATCGGGCGAGCGCCCGAGAAGTTTTGCTGCCTCTTCCAGCGAAGTCGAAGACTTGGCCAATTCCATCAGCCGGCGGTCTTCCTTGAACGACCAGGGCCTGCGCGCCATAACCGAAATCATCCTCTCGTCGAGACAAAGACAAAGCCGCCAAGCGGACCCACGTTCGCTCGACGGCTTTGCTTGGGTGGGGCCGGGCCTGGGGGAGCCCGGTGAGAAGATGGATATGCGATCCACTAAGGTTCGCAACAAACAACGCGGATTAAGCTAACTGCTCAACCTTACCGCGATGAAATCGGCGCGTTGCGCTCCGTATAACCACGGAGTTTCGCTAACCAAGATCGATCTGCACGCTGTGATGGTGGGGATCGAGGATGTTCTGCCACCACGTCCGGTTGTCGCAGAACCGGCGCACGGTCTTCGCAAGTCCGCACTCGAAATCCTCGCGGGGGGCGCCTGCCGATATCCGAGACCCGACTTCGCGTCTCGACGCTGCGGCAAGACTCAGCAGCTCCGCCAATCCGCGCGGACTGTTCTGATCAGCATGGAAGAAGTGCCGATCCCCGAGCCGTCGCCGAGCAGCCGTCGAAACAGCGACTGGTCCTGCCGCGTGGTGGTGGTGAGGATTCTCCTGACGTCGGCGAACGTCAGGATGGATCGCAGGCACGGGATCATCGGCTTGCCGAAGACAGGCAGGAGCTGCTCGGACGCCATGCTGGCGATGGAGGCGAGCAGGGAACTTGTTCCCTGCGCGCTCAATGTCCTCCAAGCTCAGGCGGCAATCTCCCCTTGATAATGGATGGCACGGCGTTGCGGCGTCAGCACTTGTGCGCGATTAGGAATTAGATGCTTCGGGATCACGACATTGTTTGCTTCGAAATCACGACGTCGATTCGAGCGATCAACTTGAATTGAATCGGCGCCGGTTGGTCGCAACGGCTTCGAACGAGAAAAAATCCAATCGCGATGCATGCGGCAGCGGTTTGACGAGCAGTATTATGCTTCTCTCGGTTGAGTCGTCACGAGATCGTCGAATTCGTTCGGCTATGGTGCGCGCGCACGAACAAATCAAAATCAACAAAATCAAGAAGACCGAGATGCTTCAAAAGGCGCGAGCGGCACTTCCTCTCACCAAGCTCAGAGAGCGGGCGTTTGAAGGCGCGTTCTTCAGCGTTGCGCTGATCGCGATGGCGGGCTGGGTGTATTTCATCACGCTGTTGCTGGTGCGATTGTTCCTCTGGTTTTTCGGCTGACGCACGAGCCGATCACTTCGCATGCAGGGTGCTGCCCAAAAAATCCCTGGCATGACGAGAAAATCAGCGGCGGTGATCATGATCTCGACACAACTCGAGGATGAGACTGCCAGTATCACTGGAACGAATTACGAATGATGCTGCTCGCGATCCTGGTCTCGCTCCTCGCTGGCTTTGGCGCAGGCTATGCGACACGCGCGCTGCGGCCCCGCGAGCGCGCGGAGCGTCATCCGTTCCACCGTCCCTACAGTCCCACCGCGTTCCGGCAGAACAGTTCATTGGCGAGGGCGCGGCGTGCATTCTGAGGATTTACAACCGGCGTGCGGTTCTCGCGTTGCGGCTCGCATGGCGGTGGAGGGGAGTGAATCATGACGGGATTTCGGGGAGACGCCATGACGAGCCCGACGTACAACGCGCCACGGCGGTATTTCGTCGATGGGGGAGGTCGCCGCGTCCTGATCGGCCTGACGCCCGAGGAGACGTTCGAGTTCGAGCGGCTCGACAGCGAGCAGGCGCAGGTCGCGCCCGATGCCGGCGAGCGGCGCAGGCTCGAGCTCTATGAGAAGCACGAGGGGGCCTGGAGGGCCTGGATGGCGCAAAGCCGCACCGAACGGCGCGAAGGATTCAACCTTTATTAACCATCGCAGGCCCATTTTCTGGTCTGGCGCCTCGAACCGGAAAATGCACGCATGTTTCAGCTCTTCCTGCGGGCCCGCACCCATAACTTCCTGAAAGACCGTTTCGGCGGAGAGCAGGTGTTCCGCGCGCGCTCGCCCGAGCGCGACGCCGAAACCGATCGCACCCGCATCGAAGCCATCATGGTTGCGATCGATGACGCCCTGCATGCGGCGGAGCGCGAGCAGTCAGGTCTCAACCGCCGGGTCGAGGACGTGCTGGCGCGCGCCGCCGTGACGATCGGCAACGGCGACGACGAATACCTCGAGCGCGAGGCGCTCGACAATCACCACCAGGACCTGTTCGACAAGGAAATCCTGAACGGCCAGCGCCGGCTCAAGGAGCTCGGCGCCTCGATCGCCCATTTCAAGTTCCTGAAGGCGGCGATGCTGAGCCGTTTCCCGGACTACCGGCCTCCGGCGAGCCCCACCAACTGACGCCTGGTACGGCGCGCGAGCGAGACCGCTAGATCGCGAGCATGCTGTTGCCCTGAATGGACAGCAGCGTCAGGTTTCCGGTGGCGTAGGCCCCGGTATCGATGTTGGCCCGGTTCTCGAGCAGCTCGGCCTGCTTCACCGGCGTATGGCCGTGCACGACGTATTTGCCGAAGCGCCTATTGCTTTGCAGGAACTCGTCCCTGATCCACAACAGGTCCTGCTCGCGCTGCTCGGAGAGCGGAATTCCCGGACGCACCCCTGCATGGACGAAGAAGAAGTCGCCGCATGTGAAGGTCGGCCGCAACTGGCGCAGGAACGCGATGTGCTCCGGCGGCATCACGGATGTGAGCTCGCGAACCAGATCGGGCAACTCGTCCTTGCCAAGGCCGGGCGCGGCCGATACGCCGTACGACATCAGGGTCTGGAGCCCGCCGAACTGAAACCATTCGGCGGCGCGGGCGGGATCTTCCAGCACCGAGGTGAAATAGGCCTCGTGATTGCCCTTGAGAAAGACGGTGTTGCGGCGGCGGCTGCGGTTGATCAGGAGATCGAGGGTATGACGCGAGTCCGGTCCGCGATCGATGTAGTCGCCGAGGAAGACCTCGATCGCGCGATACGGCCGGCTGTTCGCCATGTCCGCATCGATCACGGCGAACATCTGCTCGAGCAGATGGGCGCAGCCGTGGATATCGCTGATCGCATAGATGCGCACGCCGTTCGGTAGCTTCGGCCGGGGCGAATTTCGGGGCGCAATCATGGACATGGGGTGCAACTCTTTCAAAGAGCTTCGCCCGGGATGTCAATATGCTATCGGCGAATTTGGGTGTCCGAGCAGGTTTTTTTCTACCCCTGCCGGCAAGCCTGCGCCTGCTCGATCATTCACCAGCGTTGCGAATCACCCGTCCCCAAGCTTGCGCGAGGCTGGCCGAGTTGCCGCTGTCGAACGATGGTGCGGCCTTGCCGCGATAGGCGGCCTCTCGCGCGCGGACCAGAACCGCGCCGCAGAAATAGCCAAGCTGGAGCACCGACGCGAAAACGAGGATCGTCACAACGATGTGAGCTGAATCATGTCCCCGCCAGGCGGAGCCCGCACCGAGGATCGTGGCGCCGAGAACGATGGCGGGCGGCAGGATGAAGATTCGGAATCGGCCTCCCAGCAACGATCCGATCAGCAGACTGAAAATGGCAACCGTACTCACGACGCAACTCCTCGAATTGGTCACGAGTGTTAATGGCCGCGGCCTAATAACGGCTTAAGCGGCATGGTTGAACAGCCGTTCAAATGCGCGCGACAATGCTGTGCGAAAATGACGCGATTTGGTGTGAAACGCGGCGTGATGCCTGCTTAATTGTCACGCGTGTGACAGTAGTTTGAGCATTGTTTTGCTGCGACGCTGCATTGCATGAAAATCGATTTGATTTTTTCGGTGCACTGCCGCAATGTCGCTTTGTTTAGTTAAGATATACTTCGGCGCACATCGAAAAAATTAGATCGATTTGCTCGCAATTCTGATTGCGAGTGGTGACGAGGCAGCGAGGTTCGGATGGCTGTAGCAACTTACGGTTCGGAAAACTATTATTCGGTTATCTCGAACCGACGCGGTGCCCTCCAAAGACCCCTGCAAGTGGCTTTGATCGCCGGAGACTTCGTCGCCGTACTGCTCAGCTATTTCGTGGCGAGCGGCCTGTATCGCGTGCTCGTGATCGAGCAGGACTCATCCGTCGGAGCAGGCCTGGTCGTCGGCGCGGTGTTCGTGACCATCGCTTACTTCCAGGGCGTCTACGATCACCATCGTCTGCTGAACACGGTCTGGCAGCTGCGCAAGGCCCTGGCGGTCTGGCTGATCTCGCTCACTATTCTCGCCGTCGAGGCGTTCCTGCTCAAATCGTCCGCGGACCTGTCGCGCGGAACCACGCTGCTGTTCGCCGCGACCGGCGGCGTCGCCTTGGGCGGTCTGCGCGTGCTGTGGCGCCTGGCGCTGACCTCGAGCTACGCCAAGGGCCGTCTGGTGGACCGCAAGGTCGTGCTGCTCAGCCTCAAGCCTCTCGATTTCACCTCGACCCGGTTCAAGGATCTGCGCAAGCACGGCTTCAACGTCGTGCGACATTTCGTGCTCGATCCGTCTGAAGAGGGCGCGGGCTGGGATCACGAGATTCGCGACATCACCCGTCAAGCGCGCACGGCGGATGTGGAAGAATATCTCCTGGTCATCGACTGGGACGAGATGCCGCTTCTCCAGAAGCTGAGCCAGCATCTGCGCGTTGTCCCCCAGCCGATCCGTCTTCTGCCGGATTTCCCGATCGCCGATCTGGTCTCGCGTCCGTTCCAGCCCGTCAGCGGCACGGTCGCGATCGAGATCCAGCGCGCGCCGCTCAGCGTGTTCGAGCAGGCGCAGAAGCGCTGCCTCGACATCGGCCTTGCCTCGTTCGCGCTTCTGCTGCTGGCGCCGCTGCTGATCACGGCTGCGATCATGATCAAGCTCGATTCCAAGGGCAAAGTGATCTTCAAGCAGGCCCGGCGCGGCTTCAACGGCAAGCAATTCGATATCTGGAAGTTCCGCTCGATGACGGTGGCGGAGAACGGTCATGTGGTCACGCAGGCGACGAAGAGCGACGCGCGGGTGACCCGTGTCGGCCGTGCGCTGCGGCGGACCAGCATCGACGAACTGCCGCAGCTCTGGAACGTTCTGCGCGGCGAGATGTCGCTGGTCGGGCCGCGCCCGCATGCGCTCGCGCACGACAATTACTACGATCCGATCATCAGCAACTACGTGTACCGGCATCACATGAAGCCGGGCCTGACCGGTTGGGCCCAGGTCAACGGCTTCCGCGGCGAGACGCCGACCATCGATCTGATGGAAAAGCGGGTCGAATACGACATCTGGTACGTCAGCAATTGGAGCATCTGGCTCGACTTCAGGATCATCCTGAAGACCGCGCTGGCGCTGATTCATCAGGAAGCCTACTGAGCCAGGCCGACGTCGGGCGCGCGTTGCCGCGCCCGACCCGCACGCCGCCCGTGCAGAGGGGAAACGGCCTGCATTTTGCAGCATGTGATTCGTTGCTGCCCCTTTGACGATTTGCCCCCCCCAAAAAACGCCGAGCCTTGCAGATTGAGCCATCGCCTCGCCAAGTTCGTCGCCTTGCCGTTGCTCGTCACCTGGGCGATCGCTGCCGCCTGTTCTCATGCGAACGCGTTGGAGTGGGGGGTCGGCGGACCGCCGCAAAAGCGCAGGGATCTCGCGCCGATCTTTCAGCTCATGAGGGAGCGCGGGCTCACGCAATACAGGACCGGTCTCAATCTGACGCAAGATGCCGAGCCGGGCGAAGCCGCGATGTTCCGGCAAACCATTGCGCTTGCCAGAAAATACTCGATCACGCTTCACCCTTTGGTCAACTTCCCTTTCCGCTACGGTGACCGCACCGACAAGGGGCGGTACCCCAAAGGAGACCGGGACGCGCTCTACAGGCAGGGCTACGACCGCACCTACGCGTTCGTCCGGCAATTCAAGGACGATGTGTCCGACTGGGAGCTTGAGAACGAGATCAACCTGTTCGCGGTCGATTCCGACGGGAAGAAGCTGTTCGGGCGCGGCATGACCGCGGCAGACTTCGAAATGCCGGTGATGGAAGACTGGGCCCAGGTGTTGCACGGCGCGTCCGATGCCATCGACCAGATCAACCGCGAGACCGGAAGTCGTCTGCGCAAGGTGCTGAACACGACGTCGACGATGCTGGGCTTCCTCGACTTCATGGAGTCCCGGGGCGTGAAATACGACGTGATCTCCTACCACTATTACGAGGTGGCGGGGCAGAATCCGCATCGGCACTGGAATGGACGCAATCCGCCCTTCGACCTCTTCAAGAAGCTGGCGTCCTATCACCGCCCGGTGACGTTCAACGAGGTCAATTGCGCCGAGATCTACAAGCCGGCCTATGGAAATCGGCCTGGCGATCCCCTGACGGAGCAATGCCTCCGGTCACTGCGGGACACCTTCCAATATCTGAAGAACCAGAAAGACGTCGAGATCGAGAGCGTGATGGTCTACGAGCTGTTCGACGAGCCGCAGAAGAAGCCGCCGGAGAACAGGTTTGGGTTGATGTACGAGATCGACAGGCCCAAGGTTGCGCTCTTCCTTCTTTCGGAATTTGCCGGCGGCCGCCTGTCGGCTGAAGAATCGACTGAGTTGAGAACCAGGGGACTGTAGCTTTCGGTCTCCGTGCGAAGAAAAGAACCTGCAATGCCTTTACCTGGATCTGAGCGCGTCAACACCGAGAAGTCGGGCAGCATCTTGGGATTCAACGGGCTGCGCGGTCTCTCGGTCGTCCTGGTCTATCTCAATCACAAGTGCGGACTGCAGTTCTACTCGGGCAGCGTCGGCGTCTGGATATTCTTCATCCTGAGCGGCTTCCTGATCATCGGCGAGCTCAACAGGCAGCGAGGCAAGGTCGGGACGGCCGCATCCCGGCCCGCGGCGGAAATCGTCACCTTCTGGGTCAAGCGGGCGACGCGCATCTTTCCCGCATATTATGCGCTTCTCGCCATCCTGTTCCTGACCCGGTCCTATTTTCAGCACGCGGGGCCCGATCTCGGCTTCCGCTATCACGTCGTGTACCTGTCCAACTACTGGATCGGCAGCGTCATCGGCGGGACCGCTGGTCCCTTCGGCGTGCTCTGGACGCTCTCGGTCGAGCAGCAGTTCTACGTGATCGCGCCCTTCCTGTTCATCCTGCTTCCTCTGGAGCGCCATTTCGTCACCTGCATGAGCGTCGTCGTTCTCGGTGTGATCAGCCATTTCCTGATGTATTCGTCGGGCTTCAATCACACGGCCATCCATACCCTGTCGCCGTGGAATTTCAGCCTCATCGCGTTTGGCGGCGCGCTGACGATCTTGCATCTCCAGAGACGGGAATGGGCTCCGAACGGCAACGGCACGTTCGTCTGCCTTCTCATCGTCGGGTTCATGCTGTGCTCGAACGGCGTGATTTACGACGCCCCTTCGTATCTTTCCCCCGCGATCGACATTGCGATCGGGCTGTGCCTGGTCGCGCTGATCTGGTGGGTTCGCGCCAACCAGGACAGTATCTTTGTTCAAGCGCTGGAGTGGAAGCCGCTCGAGCATCTCGGGAAGATCAGCTACGGCTTCTATCTCGTTCACAACTTCATCCCGAACCCGCTCGGCAAGGCGCTCACGCTCTATGGCGGGATGTCGGTGCCCGACAGCGTGAAGATTACCGCGGGCGCAGCCATCGGCTTCGTCATCTCGTACGCTGTCGCGCATGTGTCCTGGAAGTACTTCGAATCGCCGATCCTGCGCAGCCGTCGCGGCCTGACCAAATTCTTCCTGCAATACCTGCCCGAAAATCCCTCGCAGGGCGTGCCGCGAACCGAGCTGAAATAGCCTAGCGGCTCATCCGAAAGCCATCGCCATCGACTGGATAACAGCGATGGCGAATTCGCAGGCCCTTCTCCGCGACGAAATGCGAGAACAATTCCCGATCGGCTTCGGGCGCGGTGCAGGTACGTTCGAGCAGAGCGACGCGCGCCTCGGCGCCGGCCGCCTGATAGAACGTAGCTGCGCTTGGGAACAGGCGGGCCTGGAAGATATCGGCGAAGTCCTGGGTGGCGTAATCCCTGAGCTCGGGCGAGGCCGCATTGAAGGCGCGAAGCGCCAGTGGCGCGCGGATGAGTTGGAGCCAGGCCTCGTGTGGCGCGAAGCGATAGGAAAGACTCAGCAGTTCCGCTGTTCGCGGCCCAAAGCCGGCCTGGCGAATTTCGGCCCAGTAGCTGCCGAACCAGCCCAGTGCTTCAGTCGGCGCGCATGCCAGCAAGGCACGGCTCGTCGACGCGACGGCGTCTGCATCGAGATCGATCTGCTTCAGGTCGCCTGCGCGTGTCGATTCGTCGGCGATTGCGAGCTGGAGCAGCAGGAGCTCGCGCAGCGTCTTGGCGCTGCATAGGCGACGGGCGGATGGCAAATTGTCCGATACGATCCGTCTCAGGCGATCGACTTCATATCGCTCGCCGCGCGCGACGCGTCCTGCAATCTGCGGAACCGCGGGATTGGTCACATCCGGGGCGATAGCCGCGATCCACGCCAGCGCGGCTGCGGCAAGCGCGATGGTCGAGCCGCGCAGAAGCCAGCGATAGGCGATCCCCGTTGCCTGTGCCGCCGGCTCGGTGGCGCTAGGCTCCCTCGACATAGTAGCTGTTGTAGTGCGAGCCCTTATACGCCTCGATCCTCTTGAGCATCTTCGGATTGGCGCGATTGAGCACGGCGCCCAGAAGCTTCTTCTGAATGCCTTCGGAGCTCGCCATCGACTCCTGGAGCGCGTTGCGGGTCGTACGGCCCCACTCGATGACGTAAACCATCGCATCGACGAGATGGCTGACAGCCTTGGCGTCGGTGACCGGCATCACCGGCGCCAGATCGATGACGATGTATTCGTATTCCTCTCGCACCACTGCAAGCAGGTCAGCCATCGCCTTGGAGGCGATGACATCTGCCGAGTTCACCATGCGCGATGCGACGACGGAGGGCAGGAAGTCGAGCCCGCTCTCCTTGCTGCGCTGGATATGATAGCCGAACGAGCGCGGATCCTTGAGGGCTTCGACCAGGCCGGTCTTGGAATGGGGGGCCAGCGCCCTGGTCAGCGAGCGGGTATGGAGGTCGCCGTCGATCAGTAGCGTGCGATGTCCGGTCAACGCGGTCAGATGACCGAAATTGGCGGCAACCGTCGTTTTTCCCTCTTTCGGCAAGGACGACAGGATTCCAATGATCTTGACCTCGCGCGACAGGCGCGCGACGTCGATTGACACCTTGATGTTCCGCAGCGTCTCCGCGAACCGCGAGAACGGGTGCTCGACGACGTAGCTGGATATGTTTCCTTCCGGATGATCTGCCGAAGCCCTCGCCGCGCGGATGTCGGGAAGAACGCCGAGGCATTTCACCCCGAGCTGATCCTCGACGTCGCTCGGAGATCGCAGCACGTCGCTCATCAGTTCCTTCGTGAAGGCCGCCCCGAAGCCGAAACAGAGACCGCCGAGCAGGCCGCCGACCAGCGCCAGCAGCGTCTTGGGCGAGCTCTTCTTGTCGGGTTTGACCGCCGTGCCGATGATGCGCGCTTCGCTGATCGGGAAGCTCTGGTTCTGCGTTGCGTTCTGCAGCTTCTCGAGGAAGTTGTTGTAGAGGTTACGATAAGTATCCGCCGCGCTTTCGAGGTCGCGCAGCTTGACCTGCGCCTGACTCGTGCTGCCGGCCTGGGATACGAGATTCTTGAGATTCTCCTCAAGCGCCGTCTCGCGGCTCTTGGCGATCTCGTACTCGCTGCGATATGCGTCCGCGATACGACGGACCTCGTCCGCGATCGCCTTGCGCAGCTCTTCCATTCGGTTGGCGAGGTTGACGGCCGCCTGGTGGGTCTTGCCGTAACGGCTCGACCAGTCGGCATATTGCGCCGCCAGGTCGAGATATTGGGCGCGCAGGCGCGTGATCACCGTGTTGTTGAGTGCGTCCGTCACGGTCGGCTGCACGAGATCCTTGTCGAGCAGCGCCTCGATCCGGTCGAGGCGGGCCTTGGCCTCGGCGGTCGCGGCATGAGCGGCAATAAGCTGAGAGTTGACGTCCGCAAGCTGTTGCTCGCTCATCAGACCCCGGCTGGTGCCCACGATGTTGTTTTGCGCCTTGAACGTCTGCACGGCGCGGTCGCTCGCCGTCGCCTGTTCACGCAGCTCGGCGCTGCGTTGCTGGAGCCACTCGCCGGCGCGCTTGGTCGACTGATATTTCGCCTCCAGCGCGCCTACGATGTAGGCGTCCGCAATCGCGTTGGCGATCTGCGCAGCCTTGTTCGGATCGATCGAACGGTAGTTCATCGAGAGGACATAGGTCGTCAGCACGCGCTCGACCTTAAGGTTCTTCTGGAGAAGCTCGACCGCGCCGCGCTCGACCCGCTCTTTGCTCGGAGGACCGTCCGACCCGAACATCGAGATGACCTTGCCGATGACCAGCGGAATCAACCCGGGATCCGAGCCGTTGAACTCCGGATCCTCGGTGAGCTTCAGGCGACGGACGATCGACAGGAGGAGGTCGTCAGACTGGAGAATCTCGACCTGGCTGTCGACGAAGCCCGGGTCGATCAGCGCGTTGGCGGTTCCGCTGTCCTTGTCCAGTACCTGGGTTTGGCGTGTGTCCATCAGGATGCGCGCATTTGCCGTGTACATCGGCGTTGCCACGATCAGGTAGACGAGAACGATCGCGAGCGTACCGGCCACGATGGCGACGATCAGCGGCCATTGGCGGCGTACGATGTCCAGAGCGCGCTCGGCGCTGAGCGTCGTGCCACCGACCTCGATGGCATATCTCGGGCGTTGCGGAAACTGATCTCGTGGCTGAAACATCTCTGGGAATCTTGAGGTTGTCACTCGGGAAGGGGAACGGGTTTGAACGGGTCGGCGAGTTCGGTCTTCCACTCACCCGACATCAGACCGGCGCTTGCACCCGGACCCGCCGGTGCATTGCTGGCCGTGGCGGGAGCCGGGCTTCCCGGAACGGGCGCAGCCGCTGCGTCCTGATCCGTGAGATATCCTTTGAGGACGGACCCGTCGTGCAGCTTGGCAACGAATTCGCTGATCCGGCGCGCGACGTCGGGCTTGGTCGCGATGCAGCGCTCTTCGGCACGGTGAAGCCCGGCGCCGATTGCGACACGGTCGGCCTGGCTCGCCTGGCGCAGCATGTCCCGAACCGGATCGAGCGCGGCTATGTCGGTCACCAGCAATCCGGTGAGCCGGCCCGAAAGCTTGTCCCTGTCGTTCTTCGACTGTCGCAACAAAACCGAGGGGTCCGAGACGAATGCGCTGACCGCGGACGACGGCGCTCGTTCGGCGCGATCGACGCATTGAGCCTGTGCCGGCGCCGACAGCGTCGCAGACACGGCAACGGCGATCACTGCCGCGATCCGTAAAACCGGCAGGGAGCCACGCAACAAGCTATCGAGTTTGATTAGGATCGCGCTCATATCTCGTTGCAAACTAGCGATGACGTATGGATTTAGGCCCTAGGTCCTTGATGACCCAAAACTATGTCAAATTCTTGTGCGGCGCAAAATATAAACCAGTACGGACCAAATTGCCATCCTTGCCCGCTCTGCATCCCCGTTTCGCATGAACGAAATTCTTGCTGCGATCAGGCGCGGATTCGGCGAATGGTTGCGCGCGCTCGTATGCGATAAGCATGAATTTTAGGCAAGCACCATGCCAAGGCAAAGGCGCGAGGGACGGTCTGGCAGACCATCGCCTCGCGCCTGTCGCAACCTGCGATTGAGGGCGGTAGAGCGAAACTTCGCGCGGTCTATTCGGAGGTCCGCAACATCGCGAGACGCGTGGCGCGCAGGCGCTCGCCATTCTCGTTGATCGCGACCCAGAAGCGCGGATTTCCGCCGGACTGCATCGAGATCCACTCGTAATCCGCGGCGTTCCAGGGGCGCACCGAAGCGGAAAGATTGTCCAGGACGAAATCGCCGTCGGCAAGTCGCGCCACCAGCACGAGATGGCCCTGGCCGCCATTTGTCAGGACCACTGCGAGGCGCAGTGCCGACTTGGGCCAGCCCATCTCGATCAGTTGATGACGCTTGGTGACCGCGTAGTCGTTGCAATCGCCGGCGGACGGCGAAAGGCTCCAGCGCGCCACCATCGGATTGGTCGATTTCTGCATCGGTGTGATCGACGCGTTGACCGAGCTGTTCACCTCGCGCAGCATGCTCATCGCCCGGTCGCCCGAAGGCAGTGTCCGGTCGGCGGCGTCGCTCGCGCATTCGCCGTCGTTGTTCATGCAGAACTTGACGAATTGCAGCGGCGCGAGCGCATTGTCGTACTCGCGGATGAACGCGCTCTTCGCCTGATTGAGCGAACTGTCGTTCAACATCTCGGCCTTGGCGGCGGTGCCGGTCGACGCGATCCCGATCGCGACCAGCGATTTGATAATCCAGCTCATGACATCCCCGTCTCGCGTTTTCTTTTTTGACGCTACGGGTATCTCACAAACGATTTGAGCTTTGGTTCCGCGGAAATTTACAATTGTAGCTAAATAGGCCGGTCACGGGACCGGCCTGGGAGGGGTGGTTAACGGTTCCAGCCGTCAGCGCGACGGGCTTACCGAGGTCAGAACGGCGGTCGACGTCGCCGCAAACAGCGTCTGCGTCTGTGACGCCGCACCGGGCCCGCTCTGGTTCACGACCGTGGGTGCGGTCGAGCTTGCTCCGCCACCGCGTGCCTCCGCCGCGGTCGAACCAGGTCCGCCGCCGGCTGTGGTCTCGCCCGTCGGATCGGCGCCGTTGGTCGCTTCGGTCGGGATATCGCCGGTGATGCTGGTGAACGATTGGATCAGGTCGGGATTCTCGGTCTTGAGAACCGCCTCCTGGATCAGCTGGGCAACGCCGGGCTGCGACAGGACGCAAACCGAAGCGGCGGTGCCGAGACCAGCGCCGATGGCGCGGCTTTGATCGGTGCTGCTGGCCTTCGCCAGCGAGACAATGCCATCGACTGTCTCGGGACGCGCGGTCAGGAGGTCGCGCACAGCCGAGGCGAGGCCGCCTTGTCCGTCCTTGAACTGGTGGAGCAGCCCGCCGGGATTGGCCAGAAAGTCGGTGGCGCGCTCGGCTGAAACAACGCCCGTGTTGGCAACGCAGCCCGAGCTGACGCCCGTTGCGCCGAATGCTGCCGGCATTCCGGCGAAAATTGCCAGCGCTCCGACGATCACGGTGAAGCGCCTACCAGAATTCCAGCTCATTGCCCTGCCCACTTCAATCAATTTGGCTTTAAACTTCAATTAATTTGACTTTAGCTCGACTTGCACGGATTTGCCACGTTCTTTTCGCACCTGTGATGGTAGCGATTGCGCGAGGCCGCACCCGACGATGGCTGCGAAAAACACGCCGTAACCGGGTATCTGCAACGAGAAATCGATGCAGCTATGTGCAACTCCCAATACAGCGACGCTGGCGCCGATCACGGGTATGTAGCGGTCGCGTTTTCGGCGCAAGCTTCCGGTAAACAGATGGTAAAGATACCAGAGGCAGGCCAGCGCGATGACGGCGAAGGCGGGGATGCCTAATTCGACGGCAATTTCCAGCGGCGTGCTGTGAGCGCGGTCCCAGATGCCGAGACTGCCGAGCGTTGCGGGTCTGATGGCGGGAAAAACAGCTTCGAAATTGCCCAGCCCGACACCGAGCAGCCGATGATCAGCGATGATCCCCAATGATGCCTGGTACGCAGCAAGCCGCTGCGGATCGATCAGCCCGTGTTCGACGATTCGCCCCGCCACGAGGCCGCCTACGAGCTGCAAGAGCACGAGCCCTGCTGCCGCTGAGCCGCCGAGGACCAGCCACTTCCGCGATCTGCCGAGCTCGAGCGGCACGAGATAAAGGATGATGGCCAGCACGAACGTGCCAACCGACAGCAGCAGACCCGCCCGCGATCCGGTCATGGCAAGCGCGATCGTGCAGATCGCGAATCCCGCACCGAGCGCCACCGGCGCGGAGAGGATTTGCTCGAGCTGCGATCGCCAATCCGGTTGTTCCGGCGGCCCGCCTTCCTGGCGGTGCATGGTGCGCAGAAGCGGCACCAGAAACAGCAGGGCGCAGCTGCCCCAGAACGTCGCCGCCGTGTTTCGATTGACGAAGGTCCCTGTGGCAAAGCCCAGGTAGGCTTCTTTCTGCCTGAACAGCACCATGTCCGGTGCGATCAGCTCCGCCAGAATTCCGTACAATGCATACAGGCATCCCGCCCATGCCAGTATGCGTAGCAGCGAGCGTGCGGCTCCCGCATCGCTTGCAAGAATCACGGCGCGCGTGAAGGCGAGCGACAGCAGCAAGACCGATCCGAACGCCAGCCACGTTCCGCGTGCGGTGACCGAGAGACGGTCAGGCAGTACGAGGCCGAAAAAACGCCGCGGCAGTTCCCAGACCGCTGCTGATTCACTGGACGGATCGCTCCACGTTTGCAACGCCACGATGACAACCACCGCCGCGATCGCCACTGCCAATGGAATGAGCAACATGGCATTGCGACGGCTCACGGCCGAAAGATCGGCGGTCAGCAGGCTGCAGACGAGCAGAAAATTCCAGAAGCAAATCCACGCGAGGTCGAGGGATCCGAGCGGAAGTGGCGCCAGCACAAACACGGCTGTGGCGAAAAATCGCGATATCGCGCCCAAAGGCCCCTCTGTCATTCAACTCAGCCGCGATGGAGCTATCAGAACTTCGCGCGAGATCAAGTTAATGCGAGGCTAGGTCGTTGATGGCCATTCGCAACATTGCAAACAAGGCCGCAGCTCGCGCGTGCAGCCCTGATCTGTTCCAAACGCAATGCCCGTTGCCTCACGAAAGCTGAATTGAAGTCTATGAGCATGTCGTCGGAGCAAAGATGCCGACCGGCGTCTTGCTGCCGCATCTGTCGTGCACTGTCCTGGTCGAGATCGGCGCTTCGCGGCTCTTTTCAGTTGAATAAACCACCCGGTGGAGGCATTATATTGCACCGCAGCATTTCGCTTTGGTCGAATCGTAGAGCCTCTATCAAGTGCTAGCTCATCAAACAAAGGCGCACTACGTTCCGCTGGACAGCGTTCGTGGCCTCGCCGCCCTCTGCGTGGTCGTCCATCACTTCGTCGGATCGGATCCGCTCGCCGCTGCGCTGCCTCATCGCGCCTGGATCGACGTCGCGTTTTTTCACAATTCCTGGCTCTTCGTCGATTTGTTCTTCGTGTTGAGCGGCATCGTGATCTCGATGAGCTATGTTCAGTCCGAATTCAGCGGGTTCGACTTCCGAACGTTCACCTTGCGTCGTATCGCACGCATCTATCCGCTGCACATCGTCATGCTGTTCGCCTTTCTGGCGTTTCGGCTGATGCGGCTCACGCTCACCGAACTGGACCTGCTGCACTTCTCGACCAACGAGACGGCGGATCTCCAGGTTAACAATGTGTACTCGTTTGTCGCGAATGTGTTCTTGCTCCATGCTATGGGCGTGCTCGATTATCTGAGCTGGAACGGCCCGAGTTGGAGCATCAGCGCGGAGTTCTACACCTATCTCGTGTTTGGCGCCGTCGTCGTCCTGTCGCAGCGCCTTGGCTACATCAGGCTCGTCTATGTTTTCAGCGCCGTGCTGGCGGTGATGGGCGCGGCTCTCATTATCTTCGTGCTCAAGAATGAAACGCTCGATTTCCAGACCAACGCCTTCACCCGATGCTTCCTGGGCTTCTTCGTCGGCGTGCTCACGCTTCGTTTCGTCTCGGGAAAAGGTCGTTCAGTGAGCCCCTTCGTTCAGTCGGCCTGCCAGATCGGTGCGGCCGTCGTCGCCATCGTGCTGGTTTCCGTCGTCGGCTTCGACGAACGGCTCAGCTTCGTGGCGCCGATCGTTTTCGGCGCCCTGCTGGGCTCGCTGATGGCGTTTCCGGAGCGGCTCCTGCCGAAGCTGCTGTCCGTCCGTCCGCTGGTCTGGCTGGGCAAGCGCTCCTATTCGATCTACATGACGCATGCGCTGATACTTGTCCTCATCCAGTACTTCGCGCGTGGCGTGGGCACCGGGCGCCTGCAAATCGTGGACAACATTCTTCCCGGACTAGCAGCCTCACTGCTGCTCGCCGTCTTCGTGGCCGCCGTGCTCGTGCTCTCCAACCTCACCTACCTCTGGGTCGAGATGCCGGGGTCGCGGTTCGTGCTTCGGCTTTTCAATCGCCGCGCCGTTCCCGCTGTGGTCGCGGCGGAGTGACGGGCATGTCCAGCAGCTCTTCGGCTCTACCGAGGTCGGACTGGCGCATGGTCGATCCGGCGGCCTTGCCCCGGCATCACCAGCAGGAGGGCAGTGCATTCTTCAGTCTCGAGGCTATCGCGCTCTTGCTTTATTTCTACCGCGATGCGCTCGCAGGCGCGCTGCGCTATTATCTGGCCGTTCTCAAGATCAGCCCGCTGTGGTTCCTGCCTGACATTTTCGCGCTGGTCTGCATTTTTGCCTTCGTGCAGCGCTACGTCCTGATGGGGCGTAACCTCGTCGCGATCCTCACGCTGTTCTACATCTGCTTTGCGCTTTACCTCGGATACGTGTTCCTGGGCTATTTCAGCGGCATGATGTCGTCGTTCAAGATGATCGCGCCGGTGTTCGTCGGCTTCTGCTTCTGCGGGCGCAATTTCGGCGACTACGATCGACTGCTGCGGTGGCTTCACCCGATCTTCTACCTGACGATCGTCGGGATCATATTGTCGTCCCGCATGCAGTTGCCCTGGGTGGGATATGCCTACGAGACTTTCGGCACGACGCGGCAGGCGACGCGGCTGTGGTGGTCGGCGTCCGAGACGCGCCTCGCCGGACTTGCCGCCGACAGCACGATGGCCGCATTCTTCGTGTTCATTTCGTTCACGATCAGCTCGGTGCGCCGGAGCCTGCTGTGGTGCCTGTTCTGGGCCCCGATCGGTCTCTACGCCATCAAATTGACCACGAACAAGACCTCGCTCGGCGTGATGGTGATCTACGTCGCTTGCCTGATCATCGTTCGCCTCGTTCCCGAGCGTGAGAAGTTTCCCATGCTGCGGCGCATGGCGCTGCTGTCGTTCCTGTCGATCCTCGTGCCCGCGGTGCTGATCGCCCTGTTCTCCGGCAACGGGCTTGTCAGCATGTCGCGCGGCCTGTTCAGCCTGCAGGACCGCGTCAACAACAGCTGGCAGTTGCCGTTCGTCTACATGGCTGAGCTTATGCCGGTCGGTTTCTTCACCGGCTGCGGCCTCGGTTGCTTCAACTATCCGCAGCTGCTGTTCTCGAACAAGCTCAGCTATTACGTTCCGGTGGATAATTTCTACCTCGGCACCTACCTGATGTTCGGGCCGATCTTCGTGTTGTTCATGGTCATGGTCATCCTCGCGGTCGCAAGGACCAGGGACATCTACAAGCTGTCTTTCGCGGTCGCCATGAACCTCTTCACCATCACCGTGCTGGCCTATGGTCCGGCAAGCGGCTTGATCATGCTCGGCGTCGCCTTCAGCGAAGTCTTCGCCCGAGAGAGACGTGACGAGACCGTCGCGGACGCGGTGCCACTCGCGCCTGACGTCGACGATCTGGTCTCTCGGCCGGCATGATCGCGATGTTGCCGCATGCAATGAGCTGCAGTGCGCAGCACGGGCGCTGGTCCGGAACTTTCCTTCATCTTGATATCGGATCGCGGCGGTGAGCGCAGACAGCAAGAATTTCGTGGAGGCGATCCAGGGGCTGCGCGGCGTCGCCGCGCTCACCGTGCTGATCGTCCATCTTCAGGACATGCCGCTTCTGGCAGGCTTCCTGCCTCCGATCTGGCCGTGGCTGGAAGCGACTGTCAACATGGGCGGGCACGGGGTCGAGCTGTTCTTCATGATCAGCGGCTTCCTGATTCCGGCGAGCCTGATGCGTCACCGCAGCGTCGGGAAGTTCTTTCTCGATCGCGCCCTGCGAATCCTACCCGTGTTCGTGATCCTGCACCTGATCCTGTTCACGGCAGGCCCCCTGGTTGGCTACAAGTTCTTCAAGGGGATCGATCTGCCGACCTATCTCAAGCTGTTCTTCGTCAATCTGGCGTTCCTGCCGGACGCGCTGGGATTGCCGATCGGCCAGCAGAACGCGTGGACACTGAGCTACGAATGGGCGTTCTACATTCTGTTCGCGGTGATCTTCGTGATGTTGGTGCGGCGGAGGAACTGGCTGCTGGCGGCGCCGTTCATCCTGCTCGGTCTCGCGGGCATCGCCTTTCGGCCGATCGCCGCGTTCTTTCTGGTCGGGCTGTTGTTCAGCCTGATCGATTTGCGGATCCGCGTCGTCGGCTGGCCCGGATTGCTGGCGGGCATCCTTTGCGGGATCGCGATGTACGTGTCGATCGAATATGCGCATCCGCTGGTCGGGCTGTTGCCGGGCGCGCTGCTGTTTGGAATGGTCCTTGCTCCGGACTCCGGTATTGCCGTCGCTTTGAGCGGCAAATTCCTGCAGTTCCTCGGAAAGATCAGCTATAGCCTCTATTTGGTCCACCCTTTTGCGCTATTTCCGTTGCAGGTCATCGGAGTGAAGCTGGCCGCGCATGGCGTCAATCTCTGGCTCCTCTGGGCCGGGTTCGCGGGCCTCGGCCTGATTGCCGCACTGATAGCGGGAACTGTCAGTTACGAGCTGATCGAAGTGAGACTCCGCCGCTTGCTCGATCCGGCGCTGCGGGGCCTGTTGTTTGGAGTGCGCCGTGAAGCTCGCTATGTCGCCTGAGCGCGTCCTTTCGCAATCGTTTCAGCCGGATCACATACGAGAGACGTCATGATCATCAAGAACCTGCTCTCGATGTCGAGCGTGAACGTCGTGAAGTCGGCCGTTCAGTTCCTCATCACGCTGCTGATCACCTATTTCGTGACGCCCACGGAATTCGGGCTCGTGGCGTTTTCGCTGCCCTTCATCGCCTTCATCTCCATGCTGACCGACCTTGGGCTGTCGAGCGCGATGATCCAGCGGACGTCGCTCACCAGGGAGGAAGCCGGCGCGGCGACGACTCTGATGGTCGCGATCGGGATTGGTTGTGCCCTGGTGCTGGCCGCCGCCTCGAAGCCGCTGGGGGCTGCCGTCGACATGCAGGGGCTGCCGTCCGTGCTCGCCGCTCTCTCCGGTTCGGTCGTCTTGTCCATTTCCGCGATGGGGCCGCGCGCGGTCCTGGAGCGCTCCCTGCAATATCAGACCATCGCCTTGATCGAAGCCGGCGCGGCTCTGGCTTCCGCGACGGTGGGCGTGGCCGGAGCCCTGCTCGGATGGGGGATCTGGGCGCTGATCGCATACTATGTCCTGATGCAGGCGGTGCGCGCCGTCGCCTTCTATGTGAACACCAGGCGCCATATCCATCTGTCCTTCAAATGGCGCGGCGTCGCGCTGATGCTGTCGTTCGGCGGTTGGGTGCTGGCCTCGAACGTCCTCAACTTCACTGCGAGAAACGTCGGCAATCTCATGATCGGCGCCAAGCTGGGCGCAGCGGCGGTCGGTCTGTTCGGTCTCGCCTTCCAGTTCATGACGCTTCCGCTGATGATCCTGTCGTGGCCTGGCGGCGGCGTTCTGATGGCCACCCTGAGCCGGATGAACGGCGAGCGGGAACAGGAACGGCGCAGGGCGGCGATCTGCGCGGTGCTCGGCATGACCGCGATGATCACATTCCCGGCAATGATCTACCTGACGTTCGGGCTGAAATATCCCGTTGCGACGTTCCTCTCGCCGCATTGGCAGGAAGTCCTGCCGCTGATTGCCATCCTTGCGCCGGCAGGCGCGGCGCAGTCGATTGCGGCCTATGCCGGACCGATTCTGCTCGCTCACAACAAGGCCCGGCTCCAGTTCTGGGTGAGCACCGCCAACAGTGCCAGCATGATCCTCGCCTTTGTCGTGGCGTTGCCGTTCGGGCTCACGGCCGTGGCGGTCGTGTACCTGATCGTATCGATCCTCGTTTGCGTCCTGATGCTGATGATTGGAGCCCGCAACTGCGCGATCTCCTATGCCTCTTTGTTGGGCGCCCTGATGCCGGCCACCGTCGCCACCGCACTCGGCGCATTGTGTGCACTCGTCGCCACGAAGGCAGACGTCGCAAGCCTGTCACATTGGCTGTTGGCGACGGCCGTCTATGCGCTGATCGTGCTTGGCAGCTACGTGATATTCAGGCGTCGCATCTGGAACAGCATGCAATCGCTGCTCGGCGGCTCGGTTCCGTCGATCCAGGCGAATGTTTCCTCGGCAGGTTAGTAGAGATCGTTTGATGTCATCAGTTGAGGGAATGAGCGGCAAGTCCCAAGCGGGAATTCCGTGGCGCGAGGACCTGATGGCAAACACCGGCAGGTCCGGTGTGGCTGCCGCTTTCGTCGCCATGCTGACGAGCCCGGGCTTTGCCGTGATCACGACCTGGCGCATCGCCAGGATGCTGCGATTCCAGACCCGCTGGGGACATCAGATCACCTGGCTGCTCGTGCGGGCGCTGATGCGGCGCGGCTGCTACATCTCGGTTCTCGCGGAGATCGGTCCAGGGCTGATCTTGCCGCATCCGACCGGCGTCGTGATCGGCGAGGGGGCGCGGATCGGTCGCTCCGTGATGCTTTATCACAACGTCACGCTCGGCCGGCGTGCCTGGGATGAACCGGGTTGCCCGACCATCGGCGACGGTGCCGTCATCTACACCGGTGCCGTGATCGTTGGCCCGACTTCGATTGGTGCGGGAGCAAACGTTGCCGCCAACGCGGTCGTGACGCGTGACGTCCCGCCGCATTCCGTCGCCGCGGGAGCACCTGCGCGGATCGTGCGCTCGGAAGCACCAGGTCGCCTGCGCGCCTGACGGCCCGCGAACCGACGGCGAGGTTCCCGGCGATCCGCGTTTGGTCCGCCGGTTCAACCCGGTCACAATTCTGATTGCTTGCCATGTATAGTTGTGTCCGGAAACGTCTCGGACACAGGAAGCAAGCCCATGTCGTCGATCATTACCGATTTTTCGCAGGTCTATCCCTATCTCGACGGCTCGAAGTTCAAAGACACCATCGTCGTGCAATATCGGGGCGATGGCGACGTCAAATACAGATGCGACGTCCTCGTGGACATCTGTCGGGGCAAGCGCGTCCTGCATGTCGGATGCTGTGATCATCTGCCGCTCATCAAACGAAAGATCGACAACCGGGACTGGCTGCACGGCCTGATCACCGAGTGTTCCGAATACACCGTCGGCGTCGACATCGATGCGGATGCGGTGCGGGAGGCGTCGCGGATTTCCGGGCTCGACAACATGGTCGCGGGCGACGTGACGTCCGGCCAGAAGATCGATGCAATATCCGGCCGGAAGTTCGACATCGCCGTGTTTGGCGAAGTCGTCGAGCACATTCCGAATCCGGTCTCGTTCCTGTCGCGCTTCAGGGAGAATTACGGCGACGTCGTCGATCAGATCGTGATCACCGTTCCGAACGCCTTCAGGGGTGGCAACATCAAGGGCATCTTGAAGAACGTCGAGACGATCAACAGCGATCACCGGTTCTTCTTCACGCCCTATACCATCGCCAAGGTCGCAATCGACGCCGGCTATGCGCCGGTCGAGGTGAAGATGGCCACCTTCATGCGCGCCGGAAAGCTGAAGTCGATGCTGCTGCGGCGGCTTCCGCTGCTGGCCGAGGATATCATCTTCATCGGTGCGGCCACACCCGCGCGGCCGCACTGACCTTGCTTCCCCCGTCGTCCCCGTTCAGCTGGCAGGGGGACCTGCCAGCTGGTTCGGCGTCAGACGAACAGGAAGTTGCCGTGATCCAGGTTGGCCGAATTCACATTCTTCAACAGGATGGAATCGGCCGAGGTGAGCTGGATCAGCGTGTCGGAACCTGATTGCGAAATCTGCAGGTGGCTGTAGTCGGCCACCAGTGATTTCAGGATTTCGATCGTGTCGTGGTTCGCCGCGGCTCCGGCGTGGAAGCTCTTGATCTGGTCGTTGCCGCCGTCGAACATGACGGTGGTCGTGCCCGGCGCCGCGGAGAAGACGTCGTTGCCGCTGCCGCCGGCCAGTGTCAGTCCCGCAGTCACCGCCGTGACGGCGTGGGTCCCATCGGTGTTGAGGACGTCGATCGAGAGCAGCGAGCCGCTGGTATTGTAGCTGTCGTGCTCGACGGCGCCCGGCAGGCCGGCGACCTTGAACTTGAAGACGTCGGACGTTCCATCGGCGTTGTTGATGGTTTCGGTCGTCTTGACCCCGGTGCTGTCGTAGACATCGGAGACCTTGCTGCCGTCCGCCTTGACCACCTGCGTGTAATCGAGCGTACCGTCCGCGTGCGACCGGGTGATCGAGGTCATCTTGCCCGCGGCGTCGATGTGCTGCTGCTCCGTGACGTAGCTCTTGCCGGTGATGTTGTAGATCGTGTTGTCGTGCGAGCCGTCGGCGTTGTTGGCGTAGACCGCGGTCTTGACGCCCGACGTGAACACGGTGGTCGAGTTTGAGCCGTCCTTGTTCAGCACGTAGTCGCTGGTGAGACTGCCGCTGCCGTCGAACAGCTTCGTTTCCTTGGTGCCGTCGGCGTTGACGACGTAGATCGACGAGTTCAATCCGTTCGCGTAGTTCGTCGTCGTCACGTCGCCGCCCGCCGTCTTGTGAACGTCCTGGACCAGAGCTCCCGACGAGTTGTACGTGTCCGTCGTGGTCGATCCATCGGCGGCATTCAGGATCTCGCTCATCTTGTGGCCGGTGCTGTCGTAAAGGTCGGTGACCTTGCTGCCGTCGCTGTTGATCACCTGCTTGTAGGCAAGCGTATCATCGGCGTGAAGGCGGGTCAGGGCCGTAAGTGCGCCGGCGGCGGTGAGGTGTTGGATCTCGGTCGTATAGCTCTGGCCCGTGATGTTGTAGAAGGTGTTGTCATGGCTGCCGTCGGCATGGGTGACATAGAGCTTCGTCTTGACGCCGGCGGAGTAGACCGTGTTCGAGGACGAACCGTCCTTGTTCTGGATGAGGTCGCTGGCGATGATCCCGCTGGAATCGTACAGCTTGGTGTCCTTTGACCCGTCGGCGTTGACCACGTAGACCGACGCCAGCTTGGCGCCGTTGTAGTTCGTCGTCGTGGTGTCGCCGGAGCTCGTCTTGGAGACCTCCTGCTTCAATGCGCCGGTCGATGCATCGTAGATGTCGGTCGTCGTGCCCGACGACGTGACGGTGATGACCGAGATCTTGTGGCCTGTGGAATCGTACTGGGTCGTGACCTTGCTGCCGTCGCTGTTGACCACCTGGCTATAGGCCATCGAGCCGTCGGCATGGGTACGGCTGACCAGAAGCAGCTTTCCGCTCGGATCGATGTGGTCGTGCTCGTTGGTATAGGACTGGCCGGTGATGTTGTAATAGTAGTTGTCGTGGCTGCCGTCGGCATTGGTGCCATAGACCTTGGTCTTGACGCCGGCCGTGTAGAGCGTGTTCGAGGACGAGCCGTCCTTGTTCTGGATCAGGTCGCTCGCGATGATGCCGTTGGAATCGTACAGCTTCGAATCCTTCGATCCGTCGGCGTTGACCACGTAGACCGACGCCAGCAGCGAGCCGTTGTAGTTGGTCGTGGTCACGTTGCCGGAGGTCGTCTGCACGACCTGCTGCTTGAGCGCGCCCGCGATGGTATAGAAATTGGTCGTGGTGGCCGTCGACGTTATGGTGACGGCCGAGGTCTTGTGGCCGGTCGAGTCGTACTGGGTCGTGACCTTGCTGCCGTCGCTGTTGAACACCTGGCTGTAGGCCATGGTGCCGTCCGCATGGGTGCGGCTGACCGACAGCAGCTTGCCGCTCGCGTCGAGGTGATCGTGCTCGCCGGTATAGGACTGGCCGGTGATGTTGAAATAATAGTTATCGCGGCTGCCGTCCGCGTTGGTGACGTAGGCCTTGGTCTTGACGCCTGCGGTATAGAGCGTGGTCGACGACGAGCCGTCCGCGTTCTGGACCACGTCGCTCGCGATGACGCCCTTGGCGTCGTACAGCTTGGAGTCCTTCGAGCCGTCGGCGTTGACGACGTAGACGGACACCAGCAGCGAACCATTGTAGTTCGTGGTGGTCACGTTGCCGGAGGTCGTCTGCACGACGGTCTGCTTGAGAACGCCGGCTGTGGTGTAGAAATCGGTGCTGGTCGCCGTCGATGTCACGGTGACGACAGAGGTCTTGTGGCCCGTGGCGTCGTACTGGGTCGTGACCTTGCTGCCGTCGCTGTTGTAGACTTGGCTGTAGGCCATCGAGCCGTCGGCATGCATCCGGACGACTGATAGAAGCCTCCCGCCCGCGTCGAGCTGGTCGTGCTCGCTGGTATAGGACTGGCCGGTGATGTTGTAATAGTAGTTGTCGTGGGTGCGGTCGGCATTGGTGACGTAGACCTTGGTCTTGACGCCGTTCGAATAGAGCGTGTTCGAGGACGAGCCGTCCTTGTTCTGAACGAGGTCCGCGGTGAGATTGCCGCTCGTATCGTAGGTCTTGGTGTCCTTGTCGCCGATCGCCGAGACGGTGACGTCACGCACCATCTTGCCGCCGGTATAGGCGATGTTCTCCGACGAGCCGTCGGTATTGAGCGTTACCTTGCTGGTGATGACGCCGTCGGTGAAGTTGGACGTGCTGGTCGACAGAAGCTTTGCGGAGGAGTCGTAGACCCTGGTGACGCTCCAGGTGTCGGTCGAGTTGGTGACGGAGAACTGGTAGCCGCCCTGGATGGCCGCGAGCGCCTTCCCGTAATGCGAGATCATGTACGCCATGGTGGCATCGGAGGCGACCGGAAGCACGTGGGTGTCGGTGAGCGTGATGGTCTCAAGCGAATCCGAGGCGTTCAGGTCGGACATCTGCGACACGATGTCGGCGGCGGTTCCGCTGACGTCGGTCACGGCGGGCGGTGCAGAGCCGCCTCCTGCGGGAGCGTCGATCTCGATGATGAGCGGGTGGTCCGTGATCGGAACCACGATCTGGCTGACATCGGTGTAGGTCGCGATCGGCGAGCTGCCCTTTAGCGGGTCATAGACGTTGATCAGGTGGTGGACGCTGCCCAGGTTGACGGTAACCGATATCGTCGGATTCGCGATCTCGGTGTCGGTGGCGTCGTTCCAGACCTTGGGTTCCGCCCAGACCACGAGCTCATAGGCGCCGTTGCTCTTGCCGAGAACCATGCTGTTCCCGCTCGCCGGCATGTTGTCGAGCGTATAGTTCAGCGAGGCAGTCGGCGTGTGGCCGCCCTTGCCGTCGTCGGCCAGGATCGTCGTCAGATTGTGGACCGCGGTCGCCGCGAGCTTCGGGGTTCCGTCGGCGTTGAACAGGCCCCAGTGCGATTCGGGATCCGTAGGGTCGTTGCTCGCCGAGGCGTCGAGCAATTGATAGAGATAGGTGGTGCTGACGCCGTCCTTGTAGGCATCGACCAGCGTGTTCAGGATCGATTTCGCCTGTACGTTCTCGCTGGCGCCGACATACGGGGTATCGCTCTTGGTCGTATATCCGGTCTCGGTGATCACGACCGGTTTGCCGCCGGTGACCGACGTGGCGTTACCGAGCAATTGCTCGAGGGCGGTTTCGGGTGTCAGGCCGGTGCTGACATAGGCGTGAGAGTTGGCGTAGTCGGTCGACCCCGACATGTTTCCGAGATTGGCGTAGTCGGCCGAGTCATTATAGCCGATCGACAAATTGTAGACGGGGATATCCTTGAGCGCGGCGTCCGCCTTGATGGCGCTGTAATAGACAGCCTGGAACTGCGCTGCGGCCGAGACGCTCGAGCTCCCATTATAGCTGAAGCCCTGGATGTTGACCTCGTTGAGGCCTTCCAGCGCGATGACGCTGCCGGGATGGCTGGCCGCGAACTCCTTGACGGATTCCAGATAAGACTGGAGCGCAGCCGCGCCGCCGGCCGGAACGCCCGACGGAACCACGAGGTCGAATTTGTAACCGTCCTTCGCAAGTCCCTCGACGATCGGTTGCGCTTCCGGGCTCGTGGCGAGTCCGCCCCGCAGTTTCGTCACCCCGAGATAATTGAGATTGTCCTCGACGAGGGCGAGGTTGTCGTAGGCGCCCCAGGAATATCCAACGTGAACATTGACGCCGATGGAACTGACAAAGGTGCTCGCCGACAGGATCGTCTGATCTGGTGATGCGGTAGTCATCGGTATTTCGGAGCCTTTTCTGAAACGCGAGAGTTCGGTGCCGCCTGCGTCTGTCGTATCGGCCAATCTCTGTTTTTCGAGTTGGTGAGATCGGTAAAAATGGAAGCACCCGGAGATTTTCTCACCGACGCTTCCTGCGCGACGCCCACAGCGCACGAATCTGCGTGGACTGAGATTGATCGATGAAGACCACGGCAATGTGCTTGCAGCGTGACGTTCGAATGGCGATGCAACGACGATGTTCGATCGATGTTGTGCCGGTGCCTAATCGAAACGCATTTGCTTGTCGCGCGAGCAGCCTTGCTTCGAATCTATTGTGTTAAGCGCCGTTAAGCCTGTGGCGTGGGCGGATCGAGTTGCCTGCGAGTCACGACCGCAAAAAATATCGATCGAACTTCGAATGTGACAGTTGTTCGGGCGTTGAAGGCTTGCAGCGCGCTTCCGAATTTTCCCGCGTGCAGTCGGGAAGCGAGAAAGTAAATCTATGGAACTCGCCACCGGAGTTTTGTTTTCTCTCCTGGTCGCTGCGACATCGTGTCGACGTCAATGCAGAAGGATATCGAGTCTGTCTTTGGCCGATGAAGAAACCCCTCGTTGATGTGCAGGGCCAGTCGAACGAACGACGCCGACCAGATGAGAGGTCCAATCTGTGTGCACGAGGTGCGGCGATCGGTGCGTTGACGGCGGGACAATCGGTCGCGGACCCGGCGGGCAAGGGGCCGGGGGACGTTTCAACCGGGCGTTGCTTGCGGAATTTGAAGGGAACGCCGACTTCCGGCGGAAGGCGCGAACCCGAGAAGCGGACTTCGGACGTCGTCTGCAGTGCCGGGGCGGAGTGTCGCAGATCCGCAACGTCAATATGTTAGGCGCGCAACGCTGTTGCGGGCAAACCGCTGGCACGGCATGGAATTTGCCGCTAAGCACTGACCGAAATGTCGTCGATTGAACGGAGTAAGGCCATTCCCATGCAAGATCCCGCCCCGAATGTCATGTTTCTGGTTGAGGTCGTGAATTGCAATGACGGGATTGCATCCTATTGCGAGACCCTGGCCACGGGATTGCATGGCCGGGGCGTGCAGATCCACCTGGTCTCCGGTGCCGTGCGCTCGGACGAGAAGTCCGAATACAAGCGTCAGAAGCTGGCGGCGGCCGTCAAGGAATGGCACGTCATTCCGGGACTTCGGAAGTTGCCTTCGCTGTCGATCTTCATGCGGTTGTTGAAGCTGATCCGGAAGAACAACATCACCGTGATCAACGTCCACGGGCTGGGCATGCTGATGTGGGGCCGGCTGCTCGCGCTGCTCACCGGCGCGCGCTGCGTTGCGACCTATCATCCCTCGGTGCTCGGGAACATCGAGAAGGTGCAGAATGCGCCGCAATCGACCTTCAGCCCGGTCCAGGTCCTGTTCTTCAACCTCTTCTTTCCCCACACCCTCATTCTGATGTCGGAGGAATCGCTCCGGCATCTGCGCCGCTACGTGCTGTTCGGCAAGAACCGGATCGCCAAGGTCTATGGCGGCGTCGACACGGTTCATTTCCGGCCGCCCTCGGATGCCGAGCGCCGCGATGCGCGCGCGAAATTCGGCGTTGCCGACGGTGAGTTCATGTGCCTGCTGGCAGCCCGTCTCGCCTGGGTGAAGGGCCACGACCTCCTCATCAAGGCGGCGCGCAAGATCCGCGACGGCGCCAGTTCTCCGCCGATCGACATCAAATGCTACTTTGTCGGCAGCGGCGGAGCCGAGCGCGAGAAGGAAATCAAGTCGTTCGCTTATGCTGGCGAGAAGGACAAGGACACCTTCAAGTTCCTCGGGTTCATGGGCGACGTCCGCGAAATCCTCTGGGCCGCCGACGTGTTCGCGCTGCCGAGCCGGTTCGAGGGATTCCCGCTCGGCGTTGCCGAAGCCATGGCGACGGGCCTCATTCCGGTCCGGACTCCGGCGGGCGGCGCGACTGATCAGATCATCCAGGGCCAGACCGGCTTCATCGTCCCGTTCGAGGACGTCGACGCGCTCGTCGGTGCGCTCGAGAAGGTGGCCGACCCCGCGATGCGCGCCGCGCTGTCGCGCAATGCTCTTGCGCGCGCCCAACAATATTTCGGTGTCGGGCCGATGGTCGACGAGACTCTCAGGATCTACGGTTTGACCGGCGATACCAGCGGCAACGCGCTGGCTCACGCGGTGAAGGCCTGATCCTAACTGCGTGCCGAGGCCAGCAGATCGCCTCGCCACGTCACCAGAACGACGGCGAGGCCGGCAAAGACGATCTTTCCCGCGAGCCAGGTCAGGGAGTCCGACGGAGCCGCCGCTAGCATCGCGATCGCGGCGGCCGCAACGGTCGCTTCCAGGATCAGCAGCGCCCTTGGCGCCGCCCTGAACCGGATCAGCGGACCGCTGGCGAAGAGGATGATGAGCGCGGTGGCCAAGGCCGCGCTCGCGATCTGTCCCGCCACCGATATGTGCAGTAACGCGCCGATCGAGGATGCCGCCGACACCAGCAGCAGCTGGCACGCCGCGACGACGACCAGTCTCGTCGCCGATTTGGTTAGATGCGGCACGATCGCGAGCGTGGCCTGAAGGTGGGTGTGGAGGAAGTAGAAGATCGCCGCGACCGGCGCCGCGTTGAGGAAATCGACCAGCAGATCGGCGGGCACGAACAGATGCGCCGCGTCGGGCAGGAGGCCGATCAGCCCGCCCAGCATCACGATCGTCGCGCAGAGGATGAATTCGAGCATGCGGGCGCTGGCCCTGCGCGCTTCGCCGTCGACGCCGCGCTCGAACTGGACCACGACATTGGGATAGCAGACGGTGTGAATGGCGGCCACCAGGACCGAGAACGGGCGTTGCAGGAGGTCGATCGCCATCGAGAAGCCGGCCGCTCCGGTCGACGCGCGGCCGAGCGTGGCGATCACGATCAGGCGCAAGGTGACGGGTACGGAGAGATGAATGACGGAGGCGGCCGCAGCCATGATGCCATAGCGGCAGAAATTGCCCCAGTCGGTCAGCATGGCGCGTCGCGACGCGCGCCGTAGCGAGGTGCGATGCACGACCAGGCTCAGGAGAAGCACCGCGCCGTAGCTCGCGGCCATGCCGCACAGCGTCGCTGCAGCCGTGCCGTGGAGCAGCGCGCCCGCGATGGCGCCGGCCAGAAGCACGCTGGCACGCAGGATCAGGAGGACGGACGCGGTCCCCAGCCGGTCGGACACGCGGACGATCATGAAATAGAGGTCGGTGGCGCCTTGCAGCACGGCCATCGCCAGCGCGAGGGCGACGACGCTCGTCTCGAGCGTGCCCAGCAGTCCCGCCACGCCGCCGACGAGCAGCAGCACCAGCGCGCTGAGCAGCCCGGCGCTGAACAGCGAGAACCGCAGGCGCGCGGCTTCTTCTCCGGAAGCTGCGGCGAGGAAACGAACGCCGGCCAGTTGCAGCCATTCGAACACGAAGACGCAGAACAACTGGCTCGTCGCCAGCGCCAGCGAGAACGAGGTGTACTGGGCCGGCGAGAGGATATGGCTGACGGCGAAGATCAGAATGATCGCGGACGCACTCTGGTAGATATAGCTGCCGAATGCGAGCAGGCTGATCATGTCTGGCAATGCGTGAGAAAGAACATGGCGGGATGGTTGAGGGCCATTGGCGGCATCTGCGTCAGCTTCGGCTATGTGCGAGGCGTGCCGCGGCCGCGCGTGAGCTCGTCGTAGACGTTGCGATAGCCGGCGACGACGTCGTCAAAAACCCATTTGTCGATGCCGGACTTCAATCGCTCGCTCATCTCCACGATCTGCTGCGGCGCTTCGATGATCGCCGAAATGCTCTTGGCGATCGAGGCGGGATCGGGCGACGTCAGCCAGCCGGTCACGCCAGGCTTGATCGCCTCCTGAATGCCGCCGAACGGCGTGCCGAGCAGGGGTTTGCAGGCGGCCTGCGCGTCGGCGACGACGAGCGGGCAGGGATCTTCCCAGACCGAGGGGACGACCACCACGTTCACCTGTTCGTAAAACTGCTTCGGCTGTACGAAGCCGAGAAATTCGATCCGTGCATTCGGAGCGAGCGCCTTGAGCTGCTTCTGCTGGCTCTCGGTTGTGTGGCCTGCGATGACGAGCCGAAACCGGTCAGGCGGAATCGTCGCGATGGCGCGCACGAGATTGTAGATGCCCTTCTCTTCGGTCAGGCGTCCGATGAAGCCGAACGTGACGGTGCCGTCGACCATCGCGGTGTCTGCGTTGCCGACGTTGGCGGTCGAGGCGTTTCGAATGACGATCTTCAGCGGTGTCTGCGTGAACAGGCCGAGCTGGGTATGGATGTCGAGAATGCGCTGGCTGACGCCGACGACGGCATCCAGATGTCGCGTCGCCCCGCGACGGCGAAGGGTCAGGATCTGACAGCTCATGCAGCTCGATTCGCAGGCATGTCCGTCCGAGAAGCGCGAGCAGCGCGGGCAGGTGAGATAATAGTCGTGAAGCGTGTGCAGGACCGGAATGCCGAGCTCGGCGGCGGTCCGCCACACCGCGGTCGTCAGGCCGGAGAGATTATTCGAGTGCAGGATGTCAGGCTTGAAGGCCTTGATGCGCGCCGCAACGAGCTCCGACATTGTCTGCCAGTCCTCGATCGCGTGCCAGATGCCGCGCACCGGCGAACTGTGCTGCTTGGCGAAAGGGAAATAGATGTTGTGTACGGGCGCCGAATACACGTCGATGCCGTTGCAGGTCTCCATCTGCTGGTTCGATGCGGACGCGGCACGTATCACTTCCACGCCGTCGTTCTGCCCGACCAGGGTCTCGGCGAGGCGGCGGACGAACGTTTCCGCGCCCCCGACCACCTTCGGTGCCAATGGCGTTGGATAGAGGGATGACGTGATAAGGATCTTCATCGAAAAGGTCTGTCCAGCTATCCTGCCAAATGGCTTTGCTGAAATCTCCGTTTCGGCTTATTGCCGGTTGGTTCGATTGTTGTTCAAATAGACGTCCAAATATTGTCCTGTCACTGAATCCGCCGAAAACCTCTCGGCAAATCCTGGCTGCGGAGGCCGGGAGACTTTCCAGTGTGACCTTTCGTTGACGGCCTTCAGCATCAATTCTCCCAGTCGCTTATGATCGCTGGGCTCGTAGGACCCAACCATATTGGAAAACCCCGCGATCTCGGGAATCCCGCCGGCCGTCGAGCAAATCGTCGCCCGGCCGGCGTTGATGCTTTCGATCAACGTGCGCGGCAGCGGCTCCGGCCAGACCGAACTCACCAGGCAGACGTCGATGCTGGCATAGAATTGAGCTGCCTTGGCAAAGCCAAGCCATTCGACCTTCTTTCCGCTGCGGCTTTTTAGCCCCCGCACGTAATCCTCAAGCCCTTTTCCGGCAATTTTCAGTTGCCAGCCCTCGTCGGGAAGCTGCTCGGCCGCCTTGAGGACTACCTCAATACCTTTTTCAGCCTCGAGCCGCCCGATGAACCCGAATATCAGATCATCCGAGCTCGAAGCTGGTGACGGCACCACGGAGCTCGGATCGGCGATGTTGAAGATGACGCGGCCATCGGTGCCGGGGAAATATTTCAGCCTGGTGTGCTGGTCGAGCACGAATTGGCTGTTCGAGACCACCGCATCGACCATACGCGAGGCCAGCAGATAAGGCGACGTCATGGCGGCGCAGACGGTGCAGCGCTGCGCGCATGTCGCATCGCCCCGAAACAGCGTCGAGCGTTTGCAGAGCAGGGAATAGTCGCGCAGGGTGTGCACGATCCTGATGTTGCGCCGCCTGGCTTCCGACCACAGCGAGACCGAGAAGCCCGTGAGGTTGTTGGTGTGGACGACGTCGGGCTTCTCGATGTCGAGAATTTCGGCGAACCGCACCGCGGATTTGCGATTCCATGTGTCCTTGAGATGCCACTTCAGGCGCTGGACCGAGGAGGGCTTCCTGTCGTTGCCGAACGGCCAGTAATCGTTGTCCATCGGCACGCGGTATACGCGCACGCCCTTGAGTTCGTCGATCGTGCGCTCCTGCTTGTTCTGAAGGCAGACCACGGACACCTGATGGCCGCGCTGGACGAACGCCTCCGCGAGCAGCGACACAGACACTTCGGCGCCCCCGATGATCTCGGGCGGATAGAGCGTGTTAACGATCAGTATTTTCAAGGATAGCCTCGGATTAGCAGCCCGCCGCAGCGTCAGTTCGATGGCCGGATCTCGAAATCCGGCACGGCCGTGCCCTTGACGCTGACAAGCAACGGCGTTGTCGATAACGCCGTCCAGGCGCCGGCGGCAGGGCCCGGCGCTTGCTGACATACATATCTGATCTCGGCATTCGGTTCCGCATTTTTTAATCGAACTTCGAAGCGCTTCGACGCAGTCTCCGACCAAAGCGCGAGTTTCGTTTCCGATCCACTGTCACTGCGAATCTGCACGACGCCGGGCGCCGGCGTGGTTCGCGTTGCCTTCAGGCTGGTGCGGATGAAGGCCCAGCTTTCGCGAATGGAACACACGGCAGGCTTCGGCGAATTGTCGAAATGATAAATGCCGAAATTGTCCTCCAGTTCACCAGGCTTCGTCCCACTGTCCTTCAGCTCGTAGAGCCATATCCCCTTGAGCCAGGGACCGGCGGTCGAGGCCCAGAGGATGATCTGCGCCATGTTGTCGGCGGCAAGCTGCTCGGTCACGCCGCATTTCGCGCTTGGTGTCGGCCAGCCCGTTTCGGTCAGATAGATCGGATAGTCGGGATTGCCGGTCGCCTGTGCGACGCGTTGATGAAGATTTTGCAGCCGTTCGATCGCCTCGGCTGCGGTCCGCCCGGCCGGTGACAGGCAATGGTTGTAGATGTGAATGGACATCCCGTCCGCGATACGAAGCAGGTCGGTCTTCAGCAGGGCGTCGGTCCATTTCCAGCCGGGATCGTCGCCCAGCGCTCCGACCACGAAAGGCGCGGACGGCGCCGCTTGCTTGACCGCGGGCTGCACCGATCGGGCGAGCGTCGCATAGTTTTCGACGGTGAACAGCGGCTCCGCGCGCGCTCTGAGATTGTACTCGTTCCACAACTCGAAGATCGGCTGCCGTGATGCGACCGCTTGCGCGGCTGCCGTGGCATAGGTGACGAATCTTTGGCGCGCTTCGTCGGTCGTCGGCGGATCGGAATTCGGGACGAGATGATGGCCGGTCCCGAGAATGAGCAGCGGGATTCCGACGCCGGACCTGATCTGGTTCTCGAGGCGGCCGTTCAGGGCATTGAAGCCGAGCCGCTTGCCGGGCAGCTCGAAATCCGACCAGGGGAAGTCGTCGCGGAACGAGGTGACCCCCAGCTCCTTCATCTGCTTGATGGCGGTCGCGGGCACATAGCCGCGGGCGCTGGTGACGCCGCCGAGGCCCTGGTGCGTGCCGACGCCCAGCAGGAAGCGCTGATCGAGCGGCTGCGCATTCTGTGCGTCTGCAGGATATGAGAGGCCGGCCGCGACGCAGAGCCCGCACATCAACATCCGGAAACGACGCAGGGCGCGTTTCCTGTTTTGCTCGGTCACGCTCGTGTCCACTCCTGCTCGCGTCAACCCGACAAGGCTAATACTCTTCTGTGGCCCCAATGGGGTGGGGCCGCCTTGTCTGCACGCTCGTCATTGAGCGCGCTGAGTTGGGCTATTTGGAGTTCACGACCACCGAGCTGATGTTGTCCGCGTTGGCGGTTGCCGCGTTCAGCGGGGCCATGAGCTTGATGAATTCGATCGACGGCGATTCCGCCACCGAGATCACGTCGTGATCGCGCATCCTGAACGTATCCGCCTGGAACCAGCCGTCCGGCTTGCTCATGTCGAACTTGTAGACGGCAGGGACCGACTTGGTCGGGAACTGGGATACGGCGATGCCGATCTTCTCCAGCAGCGGCTTGGGCTCGAAACGGTAGACGTAGATGGACTTGGAGTCCGCACGGGCGCCGTCGAGACCGCCTGCCTTCGCGATGGCTTCAGCCAGCGACATGTTGTCGTTCTCGAATGTGAAACGACGGTTGTTGGTGCCGCCGATCGATCCCGGAGACGGCGTCGAACCGAACACCATGTAGACGCGCGGAATGCGGGTCAGGAAGACGACGTCGCCTGGAGCGAGCAGCGCGTCCTCGTTGGGGTTGTGCACGACCGAGGACATCGTCTCGCTGTAGGTGCGGCCCTCGCGCTTGATCGTGATCGTGCTCTCGTAGGACGGATATTTCGGGCCTCCGGCGCGCGCGATCGCGCCCATCAGGCGAATCCCGCCCGGATCGACCGGGAAGCGGAGGGGCGAGTTGACTTCGCCGAGCACGCTGATCTGGTTGCCGCGCTGTTCGGCCACGCTCACGACGGCCTGCGGATCGATGGCGCGGTCCTTGAGACGCTCGCGGATGATGTTCGAAACGGCGCGCGGCGTCAGCCCTGCGACCTTGATCGATCCGGCGTAGGGGATGTTGATGTTGCCGGACTGGTCGACCTGCTGGCGCGGAATGTCCACGAAGTTGCCCGGCCGCACGCCTGCTTCGCGCGGAATGAACAGGCCGCCTGCCTGCGCTTCATATACGGTCACGGTGACGATGTCGCCGATGCCGATGGTGACGTCGCGGTAGTTGCCGCCGGGGAGGCGGGAGAACACCATTCCGGCGGAGTCCGTGAACGCGTTGGTCGCCTGCAGGATCGCCGGATTGACCGGCATCAGGGCATAGGCGAGCGGCGCGGTCGGCTCGGTGATCAGCGCTGCATTTGTTTGCGTCGCGACGGCATCAGGAGCGTCTAACGGAATGAAGCTACCGCAACCCGTCAAGGAGAAGCTGATCGCAGCAGCGGCCAGGATTCGGCTAATACCGAAATCAAAATCAAAACGTTCGGTCTTAGCCACCACTATTCCCTCGCACTCATCTAAAATCGGAATCACCGTACAAATCCCGTGCTGCGGAGTCACTGCTACGTCTTCGACTTTATGGTAAAGCACTTGTGGCTGTGACCTTATTGCCACTTGTGAACGCGGATACACGCCGAAATCTCTGTCCAAAATTTGTGCGGAACATCCTCTTAAATAAGCAGTTCGCAAACCATACATACACGTGTCAGCTCGATGTCACGATTGAGACTGCGATCGAACCAATGAGCAGCGCGCGGCGACGGACATGCAGATGCGACGGCATTGTCGCGAGATGACATCGCCATGAACTTCAAGTGTTGGATCCCGTCCTGAGTGATCCTGCGTTGTGTTTTCGTCGTCCTGCGGCGGGCATGGCGCCAGAGCGGACGTTCTCGCCGGGTCATCGGACCAATGTTTCTGCGACGGGATTCCACCTCCGTTAACGCTTAGATTTGGAAGCTGGCGTCACGCTGGCGTCCGTAAGGTCTTCCTAATCCTGATCCGGCTAGTGGTCGGCCAAACAAAAGGAAGGCGAAGACGATGTTGCACACCGGATCACTGCTGTTCGCGGCCGGCTTTCTCACCTGCGCGATGATCGTCGCGTCGGCCATTGCGTGGTCGTTCTCCGATAAACGCGTGAATGACGGCGAGTTCGCGCAGGGCGATGCCCGCCGGCTGGCCTGATCAGCCGGTCGCTACGATCGCAGATTGTTCGGGAAATCGGACTGCAACTTCGCTTGCTGCCCGGATTCGCTCATCCGCACATGCACGACGTCGGCATAAACCTGACTAAGCGTGCGGTGGGTCTGCTCGATGTCGTAGAGGCGGGTGAAACGCTCATATCCGGCACGGCCGACCGCAGCCAGGTCGAGCCTGGTTGCGCGTTGAAAACCTTCAACCAGCTTTTCGGCCGAGACTTCGTCGCACAGCACGCCCGTCGCATTGTCTTCGACGATTTCCGGCAGGGCTCCGATGCGGAAGGCAATGATCGGCTTGGCCGCCCGCATCGCCTCGATGGCGACCAGGCCAAACGCCTCCCAGCGTGAGGGAATCGCGACCATGTCGGCCTGGTCGAGCTCGGCCTCGATCTGGTTGCGGTTCATCCAGCCCAGAAAAGAGACGTTGGCGGGCAGATCGCTTCTGCGGAATTTGCTGACGACCGAGGCGCCGATCAGGCGCACGTCGAGCTTGTCTCCGAGTGCGCGCGCCGCCTCGATCAGGAGATCGTAGCCCTTCTGACGGTCGAGACGCCCGATGAAGAGGACCTTGATCTTCTCCGACCGCCATTGCGCTGCGCCCTTGTCGAGCGCAGGACGCTGCTTGGAAATCCCGTTGTGCACAAGAACCAGGCGATTCGCCGCGATTCCGACCTGCTTGGCGTCGGCCTGCTCGCTTTCCGAGATGCAGACGATGCGATGGGTGAATTTCGACAGCACGAGCTCGGTGAACTTCGTCACCTCGCGGCTGAGGCGGCCGGTTTCGCGGCCGAAGGCCCAGCCGTGCGGGCAATAGACGATGCGCGAGCGCCGATAGGTGAGCCAGAGCACCGGGCGCACCACGAGCCCGGCGAACGACGAGTGCAGGTGGATGACGTCAGGACGAAGCTGCCGGACTGCGCGCATGGTTGCAAACAGCATGCGAAACAGGCCGACCGCGTTGCGTCCGTCGCGCGGAAAAGTGGTGACCGCGTCGTCCTCGATGTTCACCAGGTCGCTGCGATGGTCGGAGGGAACGACATAGTTGACGTTGCCGGGGCCGAAGCTCGCGCTCTGGTGCGGATGCAGCTCGTTGAGGTAGGTCGCGATGCCGCCACGGACCGTTTCGGCGACATGCAGAATCTTCAGGCCGCTGGACAACGGTCATTCCTTCCTTGTCTTGAAGGCGCCAGATACTGGAGACGCCGGATCTTGCAGGCGCACGTCTAACCTCGCTAAGCAGCAATAATCGGGCCGCGTCATTGTTTCGCACGGTCGGATGTGGATCGGGATGCCGGTTTGGCGAGGAATTCGAGCATCGCTGCGGCGGACTTGGCCCAGGAATATGTCATAAGGCGCTGCCGCTGCTTCTCCTGTTCCACCGGCGAGATCCTGCCGAGTTCAATTCTTTCGCGCATCCGTGCCGACAGCTGGTCCGCGTTGAGCGGATCGAAATAGACGGCGGCATCGTTGCAGGTCTCGCGCACGGCATCGGCGGAACTCGCGATCACCGGACAGGCGAAGAACATCGCCTCCAGGGGAGGCACGCCGAATCCCTCATAAAGGCTCGGAAACACGAATGCGGCGGCCCGGGAGAACAGCGCGGCAATCTCCTCGTCCTTCAGGCGCCCGGCGATGACGACGCCGGCCCTCGATTCCGCGGCCGCGCCCCCGAACACCTTGTTGTTATCGCCGCCGACCACGATCAGCGGAAAATCGGCGCGGCCAAGCTGCTCGGCGGCGCGAATGGCCGTATCGACATTCTTGTTCTTCGTCATCGAGCCGACGAAGAGGAAGAATTGATGGGGCGCAAGACGCAGCTTGTCGATGATCGAGAAGTCGGGCGCGACGGTCGCAAAATGTTCCGCGCTGTTCGCAATGACGGGGATCGAAGCCGGATCCAGCGACAGCACCTCGGCAAGTTCGTTGCGTGAAAACGCCGAAACTGTTGCGATCGTTGCCGTGCGCGCCAGCAGATGGCCGAGCGTCCGGTGCAGGGCGAGGTAGCGCCAGCTGAAGAAGTCCGGCCGCCGGAAAACCTGCGCGTCGTGAATCACGACGAGATGGTCGCGGTGGAGTACGGGGCCGGAATTGGCGAGACTGACGAGACGGGTGCCGGCCGCGGCGCGCGCCAGATCGATCTGGTCCCACGCGTGCCCCTGCAAAGATCCGATCTGCTTGATGGCAATGCGGCGAAGACCTGGAAGCGTCTGCGCATTCGGCGGCGCAAGGATTTGCCACTCTGCATCCAGCAGTTGCTGCGGAGCCTCTCCGCTCGCGAGCAAGCGGTCCATCGCCTTGACGATCTCGGCGGCGTAGCGCTGCACGCCCGTGAGCGATTGTGACAGGAACCTGCCGTTGATGGAGAGTTTCAAAGTCGATCTTTTTCTTTGCGGGTTCTTGCGCGAACAATGCCCGAAGACTGAGCATCAGGCGCCGAATATACGTCCTATGACGTCTAGCACATGTGGCGCTATCGTCCGAGCATCCTTGCAGGCGGATAGCATGCGATGGTGCATGACGCCATCATGTTTCCTACACATTTCGATGCGCTTGCATGGGCGGACTGATTTGATGATTGTCGTGACTGTCCAAACCTTGCCTCTCATGTCCTGGTCTGGCAATGCTCCGCGGAATGAACGAGATGACAACTTTGCGGCCAGTGATCGTTACCGGTGCTGCCGGCTTTATCGGAATGCATGTTTGTGAACGGCTGTTGGCACGTGGCGAGCAGGTCGTCGGCATCGATGCAATCACTCCGTATTACGATCCCGCGCTGAAGCGTGCGCGTCTCGCAACGCTCGAACACCATCCAGGGTTCAAATTCCACAAGATCGATCTCGCAGACTTCGCCGCCGTGACGCGCGTCTTCGACGAGGTCTCGCCCGATCGCGTCGTGCATCTGGCGGCGCAGCCCGGCGTGCGCGCGTCGATCGACGATCCCATCACCAGCATCCGGGCCAATTGTGACGGCTTTGTCACCGTGCTCGAAGCCGGCCGGCGCCATGGTCTGGCGCATCTCGTCTACGCCTCGTCGAGTTCGGTGTATGGCGCCAACCGCACCTTGCCGTATTCGACCGAGCATTCGGTGAACCATCCGGTCAGCCTTTACGCCGCAAGCAAGAAAGCCAACGAGCTGATGGCGCATACCTTTGCGCATGTTCACAAGCTGCCGGTGACCGGGCTTCGCTTCTTCACCGTCTACGGCCCGTGGGGCCGGCCCGACATGGCCGCCTATCTGTTCACGCGCGCGATCTTCGCGAATGAGCCGATCAGGATTTTCAATAAAGGCGACATGTGGCGCGACTTCACCTATGTCGACGACATCGTCGAAGGGGTGATCCGCACCCTCGATCGGCCCGCGGCGCCGAATCCCGCGTGGAATGCCGAGCGGCCGGAAAATTCGTCGAGCTATGCGCCGTATCGCGTCTACAACATCGGCAACAACAGGTCGGTCAACCTGATGGAGTTCGTCGAGACGCTCGAGAAGATCATCGGCAAGCCGGCGATCCGCCAGCTGTTGCCGATGCAGGCCGGCGACGTCCTGGAGACGCGCGCCGACATTTCCGCGCTCCAGCGCGACGTCGGCTTCTCGCCGTCCACGTCGATCGCGGATGGCCTCGGCCGCTTCGTCGAATGGTATCGGAAGTACCACGGCGTCTGATCCCGCGGGCGACGGCACCTGCGTGTCGCCCGGGAATGCCGGCTCTTAAGCCGGTTCTTGCGCTGGTTCTTGCGCTTTTGACCGCCGGCGGCCTTGTCAGCGGGCGCGAACGGTGGTTATCCCGTCCCTCTGAACCTCTTTGACCCCGAACCAGGCGCGGGCCCATGGCTGAGCGGATCGCTCTCATCACCGGCGTGACCGGTCAGGACGGCGCCTATCTCGCCGAATATTTGCTGTCGCTCGGCTATGTCGTGCACGGCGTCAAGCGGCGCTCGTCCTCGTTCAACACCGCGCGCGTCGATCACCTCTACCAGGACCCGCATGTCGGCAACGTGCCGTTCCTGATGCATTACGGCGACATGACGGATTCGACCAATTTGATCCGCCTGGTGCAGCAGATCCGGCCGACCGAGATCTACAATCTCGCAGCCCAAAGCCACGTCGCCGTCAGCTTCGAGAGCCCGGAATACACCGCCAACGCCGACGCCATCGGCGTGCTGCGCCTCCTGGAAGCGATCCGCATCCTCGGCATGGAGAAGGAGACGCGGTTCTACCAGGCCTCGACCTCCGAGCTCTACGGCCTGGTGCAGGAGATCCCGCAGAAGGAGACGACGCCGTTCTATCCGCGCTCGCCCTATGGCGTTGCAAAACTCTACGGCTACTGGATCACGGTGAACTACCGCGAAGCCTACGGCATGTTCGCTAGCAACGGCATCCTGTTCAACCATGAGAGCCCGATCCGCGGCGAGACCTTTGTGACCCGCAAGATCACTCGCGGCGTCGCGCGTATCGAGGTCGGGCTGGAACAGACGCTCTATCTCGGCAATCTCGAAGCCAAGCGCGACTGGGGCCATGCCAGGGACTATGTCGAGGGCATGCACAGGATCCTGCAGGCCGACAAGCCCGACGACTTCGTGCTTGCCACCGGCGAGATGCGCTCGGTGCGCGAGATGGTCGAGCTGTCCTTTGCGCATGTCGGCCGCCGCATCGCCTGGCGTGGCAAGGGCGTCGAGGAGACCGGCGTCGACGAGACGAGCGGTAAGACGGTGGTGAAGATCGATCCGACCTATTTCCGCCCGACCGAGGTCGATCTCCTCGTCGGCGACGCCAGCAAGGCGCGCGAGGTGCTCGGCTGGACGCCGAAGCGCAGCTTTGCCCAGCTCGTCGAGGAGATGATGATGAGCGACCTGGCGGAGGCAAAACGGGATGCGGCCAGTGGCAAACGCACCGTTTGAGCTGAGGGGCAAGAGCGTCTACGTCGCCGGCCATCGCGGCATGGTCGGAGCCGCGCTGGTGCGCCGGCTGGCGCGGGAGGACGTCAACCTCGTCACGGTCGACCGGCGCGAGGTCGATCTCTGCAACCAGGCCGCCGTGTTCGACTGGTTCGCCAGGACGCGGCCGCAAGTGATCTTCCTCGCCGCGGCCAAGGTCGGCGGCATCGTCGCCAACAACACGCTGCGTGCCGAGTTCATCTACGACAACATCGCGATTGCCGCGAACGTGATCCAGGCCGCGCATCTCAACGGCGCCGAGAAGCTGATGTTTCTGGGCTCGTCCTGCATCTATCCGAAGCTGGCGCCGCAGCCCTTGCGCGAGGATTCCGTGCTATCAGGCCCGCTGGAGCCGACCAATGAGCCCTATGCGATTGCCAAGATCGCCGGCATCAAGATGGCGGAGGCCTATCGCAGCCAGTATGGCAGCGACTTCATCAGCGTGATGCCGACCAATCTGTACGGCCCCGGCGACAATTATCACCCTGAATTGAGCCACGTCGTCGCCGCCCTGATCCGCCGCTTCCACGAGGCGAAGGTTTCGGAAGCAAAGAGCGTCATCGTGTGGGGCACCGGCACGCCGCGGCGCGAGTTCCTCTATGTCGACGACATGGCGGATGCCTGCGTGCACCTAATGAAGACCTATTCGAGCGCGGAGCTGGTCAACATCGGCACCGGCGAGGACATCACCATCGCCGAGTTCGCGCGCGTCGTGGCCGCCATCGTCGGCTACAGCGGCGAGATCAGTTTCGACACCTCGCGTCCCGACGGAACGCCGCGCAAGCTGCTCGACGTCAGCCGGCTCGCCAAGCTCGGCTGGCGCGCGACGACCTCGCTCGAGGACGGCGTGAGACGCGCTTACGCGGCGTATCTCTCGCATACGTAGAATGCAACCAATGCATGTCGCGTATTTCAGGAGATGACCGCAACGCCTGTCACGCGCGGCGGTTAAGGTTTATTCGGTTCGCGAAGCAACCTGCCCTAATGTTGGGCGTGCGGCCGGATACAGAAATGGTCTAGGGTGTTCAGTGGAACATCCGTCTTCAACGGAAAGAGTTTTTCATGCGAATCGCGATGATCGGAACGGGCTATGTGGGACTGGTGTCCGGAGCCTGCTTTGCGGATTTCGGTCACGACGTCACCTGCGTCGACAAGGACGAGAAGAAGATCGCGGCGCTTCATCGCGGCGAGATTCCGATCTACGAGCCCGGCCTCGACGAGCTGGTCGCGACCAATGTGAAGGCCAAGCGGCTCGACTTCACCACCGATTTGTCGAAGCCGGTCGCGGACGCCGATGCCGTCTTCATCGCGGTCGGCACGCCCTCGCGCCGCGGCGACGGTCACGCCGATCTGTCCTATGTCTACGCCGCCGCGCGCGAGATCGCGCAGTCGCTGTCGGGCTTCACCGTCGTCGTGACCAAGTCCACCGTCCCGGTCGGCACCGGCGATGAGGTCGAGCGCATCATCCGCGAGACCAACCCTGCGGCCGACGTCGTCGTCGCCTCCAACCCCGAATTCCTGCGCGAGGGCGCTGCGATCCGCGACTTCAAGTATCCCGATCGCGTCGTCGTCGGCACCTCCGACGAGCGCGGCCGCAAGGTGATGGGCGACGTCTATCGCCCGCTGTCGCTGAACCAGGCTCCGCTGATGTTCACGGCGCGCCGCACCGCCGAGATGATCAAATACGCCGCGAACGCCTTCCTCGCGACCAAGATCACCTTCATCAACGAGATCGCGGACCTGTCGGAAAAGGTCGGCGCCAACGTGCAGGAGGTCGCGCGCGGCATCGGCCTCGACAACCGCATCGGCACCAAGTTCCTGCATGCGGGGCCCGGCTTCGGCGGCTCCTGCTTCCCGAAGGACACCAAGGCGCTGATCAAGATCGCGCAGGACTATGACGTGAGCCTGCGCATCGTCGAATCCGTGCTGGCCGTCAACGAGAACCGCAAGCGCGCGATGGCGCGCAAGGTCAGCCAGGCGCTCGGCGGTAGCTTGCGCGGCAAGACCATCGCCGTGCTCGGCCTCACCTTCAAGCCCGACACCGACGACATGCGCGATGCGCCGTCGATCCCGCTCGTCACCGGCCTGATCGACATGGGCGCGACGGTCAAGGCTTTCGATCCCGTCGGCATGGAGCAGGCCAAGGGCGAGCTGCCGAACATCACCTATTGCGAGGACGCCTATTCCTGCGCGCAAGGCGCCGATGCGCTCGTCATCGTCACCGAATGGGTGCAGTTCCGCGCGCTCGATCTCGGCCGGCTGAAGGCGGCCATGACCCAGCCCGTCGTGGTCGATCTCCGCAACATCTACCCGCCCGAAGAGATGCAAGCCGCCGGCTTCACCTACGAGAGCATCGGGCGATCGTCCCAGGCCTAAGCCAGTCGTTTGAAGTTCGGGTTCGCCCGCCTCATCCTGGGGCGGGCGAAATCGTTTCTGATGCGTTATGATCCGGTCGCATCAGGTCGCCGCGTTTGGCCTCGTTGCCGCGATGGAGATTGTCATGACCGACGACACGCACACGATCCGCAGTGGCGGGCTCACCGCGACCATCAAGGCACACGGCGCCGAGCTGTGCTCGTTGAAGAACGGCAGCGGTGTCGAATTTGTCTGGCAGGCAGGGCCGGCCTGGCCACGCCACGCGCCGCTGCTGTTTCCGATCGTCGGGCGTCTCGCCAATGACGAAATGCGGCACCGGGGCAAGACCTACCGGATGACCCAGCACGGTTTTGCGCGCGACAGCCGGTTCGCGTGGGTAGAGCGCGGCGAGAACCGTTGCACCCTGGCGCTCGAAGACAGCGAGACAACGCGCGCGCTCTATCCGTTCGCATTTCGCCTGACCGCCACCTATGCGATCGACGACGCTGGTCTCGATCTCTCGCTCACGGTCGTGAACACTGGCAAGGAGACATTGCCGGTGTCGCTCGGTGGCCATCCCGCCTTCAACTGGCCGCTTCAGCCTGGAATGTCGAAGGAGAGCTACGCGCTGACGTTCACGAACGAGGAGCCGTCTCCGGTTCGCCGTGTCGAGGGCGGACTCCTGCTCGCGGCAACGGATCCGAGCCCCGTCAGAGGCACCGTGCTTCCTTTGTCGGAATCCCTGTTCACCAATGACGCCGTCATCCTCGACCCCGTCAACAGCCATGCGGTCCGCTATGCGGCCGGGCAAGGGGGCGGGCCCTGGCTCAAAATGTCATGGCGCGGCTTTCGCGAGCTCGGCGTCTGGTCGAAACCGACAGGCGCGCCGTTCCTCTGCATCGAGCCGTGGCGCGGCTATGCCAGTCCCGTCGGTTTCGAAGGCGAGTTCAGCGACAAGCCTGGTCTGATGCACATCGCGGCCGGCGCGAACGAAGAACTGTCGTACCGGATCGAGGTTGGATCGTCCTGAAACCGGACGGCGCATCGCGCAGTCCTCAGACCTCGATTCGCGTGAGATCCTCGCCGAGCACGACGGGACCCGAATAGTCCTTCCTGACGTCCGCGAGCAACGCATCCAGCATGGCATCGTCGGTGCGCGGACGGTGATGGGTCAGCGCAAGCTTCTTGACGCCGGCCTTGGCTGCGATCTTGCCGACCGTATCGCCGCAGGCGATCGTGTATTTCGCGAGCCGGCGGAGATGGTCGTTGTTGATTTCAGGTGTTGCGAGAAAGCAGCACTGCACCAGTAGGTCGGCTCCTTCAGCCAGCCGCTCGAGACCGGGGCAGGGGACCGTGTCGCCGGAGATCGCGATGACCTTGCCCTCGGCTTCGAAGCGGAAGCCGAGACACATCCAGCGCGCGAGAAACGCCGGCGACATGTCGAGACCGTCGCCATGTGAGACGAGCTCGGCGCTGATCTTCCAGCGACCGGTGTCGAGGACGGGGCCGGGAATGATGTCCGTCGCGACGACCGGCTTCCATCCGCCAAAGGTCGGCTCGCCCTGATCCCGCCAAGCGATGTCCTTGTCGTAGACCTGTGTGATCAGCGTGTTGACGAGCCGTTCGGTATCGGGCGGACCGTAGATGCGCAGATCGTCCTTGCGCCCATGCATCCACGAATTCAGCATCACATCATAGAGGTCGCCGATGTGGTCGAAGTGGTGATGGGTGAGAAAGACCGTGTCGATGGCGCCGAGCGGCACGCCGGCTTTGTGGAGCTGCACCATGACGCCGCGGCCCGCGTCGAACAGGATATTCTCCTCGCCGAGCCTGATCAGCGTGGTCGTCGCCATGCGGCGCGGGTCCGGGCGTGGGCCGCCGGTGCCGAGCAGTATGACTTCCATGGCGCCTACTCCAGCGTGAAGCCGGTCGATCTGATCACGCCGCCCCAGCGTGTCTGAAGATCGCTCGTGGCGTACTTTAGATTCGAAGGCGTCAGCTAGACAAGTCGCGCGTCAGTGCAGACCGGCCACAGTGGCCGCGATGGTTGGCCGGATCGTTGACCGGTCCGATCCCGCGGACGTCAGGCGATGCGCAAAATCCTGCGCGCGCCGCTCGACCAGATGCCAGGTGGCGCGTGCGACGAGATAGCTGAGCGCGGCGGTGACGGCATAGGCGATCAGCAGCGAGACCAGTCCGTCCGTAAGCGGCCAGATCTGGCGCAGGCCGTAGATCACCGCGAAGTGCGACAGGTACATCGAATAGGAGTTGCGGCCGAGCGCCTCGATCGGCCGGCAGCGGATCGCGAGGCGGATGCAACCTGCAACCAGCGCGCCGAGCACGAGGTTGATCATCAAATAGTTGAATTCATGCGAGCCGGTCGCGCGGTCGGCGATGAAGGACAGCGCGATGAAGGCGGCAAAGATCGCGGCATCCGACTTCGCAAAGCCGTCGCGCAGCGAGAAGAACAGCGCGCAGCCCACGAGGAAGACCGGCAACTGGTTCAGGAAGCTGATGTGCAATGCGTTCCACACGAACGCTTCGTGGCCGGGACCATAATAGGCCGAGAACAGTGCGAAGGCCCACGGCTTGAACAGGCAGACATTGACGAGATGCAGCGCGATCGCGAGCGCAAGATAGAGGTGGCGGCGAGATCCGAAGGCCGTGATCACGAAGGGGAACACGAGATAGAACGTCATTTCCGCCGCGATCGACCAGTCGCCCGGCACGACGCTGTTGACGCTGTCCGGCCAGAAGCCGTGCAGGAATGTCGCGGTCAGGATCACCTGGAGCGGTCCGATGCCGTTGGGCGCGTTGTAGCTGGGACCCGTGCCGTTGACGGCGAGGTAAACCGGGATCGCGAGCCAGAACAGCGGCGCGATGCGCAGGAAGCGCCGGATGTAGAATTTGCGCGTCGGGTCGGTTTCGGTGCGCTGCGTCCACATCAGGCACATCGTCATGGCGCTGACGAAGTAGAACACGTTGACGCCGGTCCAGCCGCACATGAAGGCGAAGTCGAGGGCGTGGATCTTTGAAGGAAAGGATTGTGAGACGTGGATCGCCATCACGCCGACGATGGCGAGGCCGCGCAGGAGGTCGAGCGTGTGAGAACGGCCGAAAGGCGTTGCACCTTGCTCGGTTCGTTCGGCGGCCAACCGGGCCTGCCCCTGCATCACGCCTGCTCCGTGGTTTCGCATCTGCAAGCGGAGACCATAGAGGCGCGGCCGGCTGTTTCGAAGCCGAAGCCTTTCTTTACGTTAACCAGCGGTTGAGTCTGATGCCGAATGTACGGGATCGGCGGTGTCGAGGGGGCTGGTCGTCGCTCGCACGCGCCACGCCGGCATGATGATGCGCGCGATGAGAATTGTGGGGCAATTCATACTTAATACGCCAATACCATGACCAATATTGTTCGGGCAGCACAACACGCCTAGTATTCCAGCAGGCAATCTCGGGGGCTCGAATAAGTCGTGAATGTTCGTTCACAGGACAGTGCGCTGCGCGACGACTTGAACTTTCAAGCCGCGCCACAAGCACACAGGACATCCAACAACGTGGTTGATTCCGCACGTCAGGAATTGAGGCCTGCCGGCCGCGAACGGCTGATCGTCGTCGAAGACGATCCCGTGACGCGGACGATGCTGGTCGGCTATTTCAGCGAGAACAATTTCGACGTGGTCGGCGCCGGCTCCTGCGCGGAATGCCGCCAGGCGCTGCGCTCGCGCACCGATCTCGTCTTCCTCGACGTGCAGTTGCCTGACGGCGACGGCTTCGAGCTCGCCAAGGAGATCCAGGCGACCAGCAACGCGGGCATCATCTTCGTGACGCGCCGCGACACCGACGTCGATCGTATCCTCGGCCTCGAGATCGCCGGCGACCATTACGTCACCAAGCCGATCAATCTGCGCGACCTGCTCGCGCGCGCGCGCAGCGTGCTGCGGCGGCGCTCGATCGACCGCAAGGCCGCGCGCAACCACAATTCGATCGCCTTCGGCGACTGGATCATCGACCTGACCCGGCGCGAGCTGCTCGGCAGCGACGGCAAGCCGGTGGCGTTGACGCGCGCCGAGTTCGATCTGCTCGCGGCGCTGGTCGGCGCCGACGGCCGGCCGCTCAGCCGCGACTATCTGATCGAGGTCGTCAGCAACCGCCAGGCCGAGGTCGATATCCGGACGGTCGACGCGCTGGTGGCGCGGCTGCGCCGCAAGCTCGTCGGCAGCGGCACGCCCGTGATCGCGACCGTCACCGGCGTCGGCTACAAGCTCGCGCTCAGCGAGCGGCTCTAGCCTTATCCGTCGAAAGATCCGATCACCCTCGCGCCTATCGCGCGCGGGCGCTCTGATCCGTCGATGTCCTTTGCGTCGCCCCGGCCAGCTGGTCATCGACCGCATACAGCGTGCAGGTCGGCGACCATTTCATGCAGGCGCTAAGCGAATCGCGCCGGGCGTCGTCGGCGGTCGTGCGGCCCGAACGCCAGCCGTAACCGCCGTTCGGCGACACCGCAAAAGCCTTGTGCGGCATGGTGCTGGCGAGATAGCGGGAGAATTCGGCGCGCGCGGCCTCGTTGAGCTGGCCCGGCGGCGGCAGCGGATCGGGAAGGCTCAGGATGTCATGGCCGAGCCCGCGCTCGCGCAGGAAGGCGTCGAGATAGGGCGTCCATTGCGGGCGGCCCACCACCGAATAGAGATAGTGGCCGTCATCGCCGTAAGGCGGCGCCGCAATGAATTTCGCGTGACCGCCATTGCCGCGAAATCCGTCATAGAGGCGGCGCGCGAGATCGGGACCGAAGAACGAATCGTTGGCCGCATAGACCCACAGCATCGGCACGCGCGAGGTTTTGCCGAACGTGGCGAACGCCTGCACCAGCCCGTCCTTGTTGCAGACGTCGTCGTCATCGCGCGAGCCGCGGCCGCCGGCAAAGCTGATCGCGGCGACGAGACCACTCGGTGCCTGCGCGGTCAGCGCGACGGTGGCAAGCCCGCCGGCGGAATGGCCGGCCGCGATCATGCCCGATGTCGTGACGTCGGCCCTGCGCCCCATCGCATCGATCGCCGCGCGCAAATCCGCGATCGCAACCGCCGCCGCCGGCAGATAGGTGGCATTCGCGCAAACGCCGACGCTGTCGACGCGCCCGCCGGGCGAGGTGCCATATCCGCGCCGCATCACGATCAGCGCGGCAAAGCCGCGCCGGGCATATTCGAGCGCGATCCCGTAATATTTGTGCGCCGACATGGTCGCGCGGTCGTCGAAACTGCGCGGCGAGCCGTGGTTGAGCAGCGCGAGCGGATAGCGCTTCGTTCCGGCCGGCCGGACGAGAAAGGCCTCCAGCCCCTGCGGCCCGGCCTCCGCCATCGGAATGCGCAGGTCTTCCGTGTAGAACTCCGCGGCCGTCGCATTGGTCACGATGCCAGCGGTCGCAAGCCAGGCCATCAGCACAACCAAGAGCCTGTGAAACAGCGTCATGCCCCGACTCGAAAAAGCCCCGATTTGAAAGACCATAGCATGATCTCAGGAACGGCCAGCCAACCGCGCGTGTTGTGCCCTTGGCGGGGGCCCGGCCGATGCTATGGTAATCCACAAACTCTGCACGACAGGACGAGGATATTTCAGTGGCTGATGTTGACCCCGCGGCGGGCAAGCTGGTCTCGCCGGACGCGCTCACCAATGTTCCGCGGCTGGTGACGGCCTATTTCGCCGGCAAGCCCGATGTCGGCGATCCCACGCAGCGGGTGGCGTTCGGAACCTCCGGCCATCGCGGCACATCGTTCAAGAACAGCTTCAACGAGGGCCACATCCTCGCGACCACGCAGGCAATTTGTGACTACAGGACAGAAAAGGGCCTGACCGGTCCGCTCTTCATCGGCATCGACACCCACGCGCTGGCCGAGCCGGCGCTGGTCAGCGCCGTCGAGGTGTTCGCCGCCAACGGCGTCGACATCATGATCGACAAGGACGGCGGCTACAGCCCGACGCCTGTCATCTCGCACGCGATCCTGACCTACAACAAGGGCCGCGCTAGCGGCCTTGCCGACGGCGTCGTCGTCACGCCCTCGCACAATCCCCCCGAGGACGGCGGCTACAAATACAATCCCCCGCATGGCGGCCCGGCCGACACCGACGCGACCTCCGTGGTCGAGAAGCGCGCCAACGCCTATCTCGCCGACGGCCTGAAGGGCGTGAAGCGCATCGACTACGCCAAGGCGCGCAAATCCGCGAACGTGCACGCCTACGACTTCATCACGCCCTACGTCGCCGATCTCGGCAATGTCGTCGATCTCGATCTGGTTAAATCCGCCGGAATCAATATCGGCATCGATCCGCTCGGCGGCGCCGCCGTGCATTATTGGCATCCGATCATCGAGCGCTACGGCCTGAAGGCCACCGTCGTGAACGAGGCGATCGATCCGACCTTCCGCTTCATGACCGTCGACTGGGACGGCAAGATCCGCATGGATTGTTCCTCGCCTTACGCGATGGCGAGCCTGATCGCGATGCGCGACCGCTTCGACGTCGCCTTTGCCAACGACACCGATGCCGACCGCCACGGCATCGTGACGCGCACCGGCGGCCTGATGAATCCGAACCATTACCTTGCGACCGCGATCTCCTATCTGTTCGCGAACCGCCCGAACTGGGGCAGGGATGCCGCGATCGGCAAGACCGTGGTGTCGAGCTCGATCATCGACCGCGTCGCCAAGAAGCTCGGCCGCAGGCTGGTCGAGACGCCGGTCGGCTTCAAATGGTTCGTCGACGGCCTCCTCACGGGCGGATTCGGCTTCGGCGGGGAGGAGAGTGCAGGGGCCTCGTTCCTGCGCCGCGACGGCGGGGTGTGGACCACCGACAAGGACGGCATCATCCTCGGCCTGCTCGCAGCCGAGATCATGGCGAAGACCGGCCGCGATCCCAGCCAGCTCTTCAACGACCTCACTGCCGAGCTCGGCGTGCCGCACTATGCGCGCATCGACGTCGCCGCCACTGCGCCCCAGAAGAACATCCTCAAGTCCGTCACGCCCGAGCAGCTCGGCCTCAAGGACCTCGCCGGCGATCCCGTCCGCGCCACGCTGGGCAAGGCGCCGGGCAACGGCCAGCCGTTCGGCGGCATCAAGGTCGAAACCGATTTCGGCTGGTTCGCCGCAAGGCCGTCGGGCACCGAGGACGTCTACAAGATCTACGCGGAAAGCTTCCGCAGCACCGAGCACCTGAAGCGGATTCAGGAAGAGGCCCAGGCAGGGCTGAAGAAGGTGTTCGGGGCGTAGGGCGCCGAGCCCAGGACGACTCTTCGGTTGCTGCTCCGAGGAAGTGTTTGCCGCATTCTCCGCTGTCATCACCCGCGAAAGCGGGTGATCCAGTACGCCGCGGCCGTGCCGTGATGCGGAGGAGCTGCGGCGTACTGGATTCCCCGCCTTCGCGGGGAATGACTTCCGGTATAGTTGTATACATAACCAAGATAATAGGTATCCAAATACGCCATATTTAGCCTTGAACGATTCTACCTCTCCGCTATTGTATACATAACGTATTCATAAGCGCTTGGGAGAGCGACCCGTGACAAAACCCTTTCCGATGAACGCCTGGTACGCCGCGGCCTGGGACGCCGACGTCAAGCCGGCGCTGTTGCCGCGGACGATCTGCGGCAAGCATGTCGTGATGTACCGCAAGGCCGACGGCTCGGTGGCCGCGCTGGAGGATGCCTGCTGGCACCGCCTGGTGCCGCTGTCCAAGGGCCGGCTGGAAGGCGACACCGTCGTCTGCGGCTATCACGGCCTGAAATACAATGCGCAGGGGCGCTGTACCTTCATGCCCTCGCAGGAGACCATCAATCCGTCGGCCTGTGTCCGCGCCTATCCCGTGGTCGAGCGTCATCGCTACATCTGGCTCTGGATGGGAGACCCTGCGCTCGCCGATCCCGCGCTCGTCCCTGACATGCACTGGAATCACGATCCGGCCTGGGCCGGCGACGGCAAGACCATCCGCGTCAATTGCGACTACCGCCTCGTGCTCGACAATCTCATGGACCTCACCCACGAGACCTTTGTGCACGGCTCGTCGATCGGCAACGATGCGGTCGCCGAGGCGCCGTTCGACGTCACCCATGGCGAGAAGACGGTGACGGTGACGCGCTGGATGCGCGGCATCGAGGCGCCGCCGTTCTGGGCCAAGCAGCTCGGCAAGCCCGGCCTCGTCGACCGCTGGCAGATCATCCGCTTCGAAGCCCCGTGCACGATCGCGATCGATGTCGGCGTGGCGCCGACAGGTACCGGCGCGCCCGAAGGCGACCGCTCGCAGGGCGTCAACGGTTTCGTGCTCAACACCATCACGCCGGAGACCGAGAAGACCTGCCACTATTTCTGGGCCTTCGTGCGCAACTATCAGATCGGCGAGCAGCGCATCACCACCGAGATCCGCGAAGGCGTCTCCGGCATCTTCCACGAGGACGAACTGATCCTCGAGGCGCAGCAGCGCGCCATGGACGAGAACCCCGATCGGATCTTCTACAACCTCAACATCGATGCCGGTGCGATGTGGACGCGCAAGCTGATCGACAGGATGGTGGCGAAGGAAAGCGCGCCGCAGCAGCTCCAGGCCGCGGAGTAGGCCAGGTGAAAGCAGCGCCCGAGCGAGAGGTCGACCGCTCCGTCTCGCAGACCGTGAAGGCGCAGCTCGCGCTGCGCGACCAGATCCTGTCGGGTCGCTTACGGCCCGGCGAGCGCATCTCCGAGCTGCAGGCGGTGGAGACGACCGGCGCCTCGCGCACGCCGGTGCGCATGGCGCTGGTGCGGCTCGAGGAGGAAGGCCTGCTGGAGGCGATTCCCTCAGGCGGCTTCATGGTGAAGGCGTTTTCCGAGCGCGACATCTCCGATTCCATCGAGCTGCGCGGCACGCTCGAAGGGCTCGCCGCGCGCTTCGCAGCCGAGCGCGGCGTTTCCGCGCGCGAGCTCGAGCCGCTGAAGGAGTGCCTTGCCGCAATTGACGAATTGCTGCGCCAGGTGCCGATCTCGGTCGACGCGTTCTCATCCTATGTCACGCTGAACGCGCGCTTCCACGCACTGCTCACGGAATTGTCGCGCAGCCCGCCGCTGATCCGGCAGATCGACCGCGCTTCGGCGCTGCCGTTCGCCTCGCCAAGCGGTTTCGTGATGGCGCAATCGGCGCTGCCCGAGGCGCAGCAGATTCTGATCATCGGGCAGGAGCACCATCGCGTCGTGATCGACGCCATCGAGAACCGCGAAGGCGCCCGCGCCGAGGCCGTGATGCGCGAGCACGCGCGCCTCGCAGTGCGAAACCTGCGGCTTGCGCTGCGCAACCGCACCCATCTCGACCTCTTGCCGGCGCTCGCGCTGATCAGGACCGCAACCGACTAGGGCAATCGCCATGCGCTTCATCGAAACCTGGATTCCGGCAACGCTGGTCGCGACGCGCGATCTTGCGCCGGGCATCCGCGAATTCTTGATCCTGCCGGATCAGTTCGACGGCACGGCCTATCCGGTCGGCAGCCACATCAATATCAGCGTGACCATCGACGGCCTGCCGGAGACGCGATCCTATTCGCTGGTCGGTGAGGCGTCCTCGCGCGGATTCAGGATCGCGGTGCGCCGCGCCGAGGATTCCCGCGGCGGCTCGCGCTACATGTGGCAGCTCACCCCCGGGGCTCGGCTCGACATCACCCGGCCGGCTTCGCTGCTCGCAGTCGACTGGACGCGCGAAAACTATTGCCTGATCGCTGGCGGCATCGGTATCACGCCGATCCTTGGCGCCGCACAGGCGCTGGCGCGTCGCGGCGTTGATGTCACGCTGCATTATGCCGTGCGCTCGCGCACCGATGCCGCCTATCTCGACGATCTCGCCAAAATGCTCGGTGAGCGCCTGCTCGTTCACGCGAGCGACGAGGGCCGGCGACTCGACCTCGATGCGCTGTTCGGATCATTGCCGCAAGGTGCGCTGGCGCTGTTCTGTGGCCCGATGAGGATGCTGGATGCCGCGCGCCACGCCTGGATCGGCGCCGGCCATCCGCTTCCCGATCTCCGCTACGAGACCTTCGGCTCCAGCGGCACGCTGCCGACCGAGACGTTTCGCGTGCGCCTGAAGGGGACCGATGTCGAGCTCGAAATCCCGCGCGAGCGCTCGATGCTTGATGTGCTCAATGCCAGCGGACACGACGTGATGTACGATTGCAAGCGCGGCGAATGCGGCCTGTGCGCGATCGACGTGGTCGAGGTCGACGGCGAGATCGATCATCGCGACGTCTTCTTCAGCGATCACCAGAAGCAAAGCAACCAGAAGATCTGCGCCTGCGTCTCCCGCGCCCGCGGTACCATCACCGTGGACACGCTGCTCCGGGAAGATGCGGTCTGACCGGAGCTGGAAGGCGTACTCGGAAACCGCGATCAGCCTGAAGGCTCGCGCATCCGCCCTACTTTCGGAGCGGGCGGGTGCAGGTCGTCCTGGCGAGGCAGCTAAGGGCGGTGACGAAGCGGGCTTTGCAGCGTCAATGGGCCGGCAAGAGCGCTTCGTGCGGTCCACCAATCATGATAGGTTTGCTCTCGGCAATAGATGCGTTCAGCCGGTCTTGGACAGCAAGGGTGGAGGTTCTGCCATGAAATCCAATTCTGTCTCGCTGGCAGTCGATGCGTTCGCCACAGGGCGAGCTGACGCGCTGATTTTAATCGGCCGCATTCTCCTCGCGTGGGTATTCGTCGGAAGCGCGTATGGAGCAATATCCAACTTCAGCGGCTCTGTGGGGTATTTCAGGTCCCTGAATCTTCCAGCACCCGAGCTGTTCACGATGACGAACATCGTACTGGAAGTATTGATATCCGTTGGTTTGATATTGGGCGTCGGTACGCGCTACTGCGCAATTCTGACGTTTGTGTTCGTATTGGCGGCAACGGCTATTGCGCACCGCTACTGGGAGTATCCCGCGGGTGCGCAGCAGATCGGTCAATACAACCACTTCCTGAAGAATGTCTCGATCATGGGAGGCGCGATGTTGATCTTCGTCACCGGGGCGGGCCGGTTCAGTTTCGATCGGGCATCGTAGCCGAGATCACTTCAAGTCGGGCTTGAAAGCTTCCTCTATCGCGCGGCGGATGCTCTTTGAGAGCTGTTTCAGGGTCTTGCTCACGAGGGCGAAGAGAAGCATCAACCATGTCGCAAGCGCGGCACACCACAGCACGACTTCAAATATCTCAGGCATGATGATGCCCCTCAAAAATAATTACTTTGAAATGAGGCAAGTGTTGCTTAATGGGGCCGACACGGCAAGCCGTCTTGAGAGTGGTAGCGCGCCGAAACACTCGGAAACGCTCTCAAAACAGCGGACAGCCTTAGGTCAGGGATGCAGACCAACCCTATGACCGCGAAGACTGGCGCGGGATGCAGAACTGCCTGGCAGTGATTCATTTGCAAAGGGTGGCTTGAAGAAATTCTGCCCTGCGCGAGTCTGCTTCACCCCTGGAAGCGGACCGCCTCACATTTGCGAGTATTTCCCTACGCCGCGTAAGTCGCCCGCTGCTTTTTCGTGTTCAACAGCGCCAGAACGCCATCGGCCGACACCGGCCGGCTGATCAGATAGCCCTGCGCTTCGTCGCAACCGAACTGGCGCAGAAACTCGAGCTGGTCGGCGGTCTCGACGCCTTCCGCAACCACGCCGATGCGCAGGTCGCGCGCCAGCGAGATCACAGACTTCACGATCGCGGCGCAGTCGGGCTGCACCAGCATGTCGCGGATGAAGGACTGGTCGATCTTGATACGGCTGAACGGCAGCTTGCGCAGATAGGTGAGCGAGGAGAAGCCGGTGCCGAAATCGTCTAGCGCCACCGTGATGCCAAGCTCGAGCAGCGCGTTCAGGATTGACGCCGCGGAGCCGTATTTCGACAGCAGCATCGATTCCGTGATCTCGACCTCGAGCCGGTGCGGGGCGACCTTCGCGTCCGCGAGCGCCTGCACGATGGTCTGGAGGATGCCGGTGCTGTGAAACTGCGCGGCGGAGAAGTTCACGGCGACCCTGATGTCCTCCGGCCAGTCCGAAAGCGTCGCGCAGGCACGCCGGATCACCCATTCGCCGATCTCGTGGATCAGCCCGGTCTCCTCGGCGATCGGGATGAATTCGCTCGGCGGCACCAGTCCGCGCCGGGGATGCTGCCAGCGCAGCAGCGCCTCGAAGCCGGTGATGCGGTTCTCGCCGAGATCGAGGAACGGCTGGAACACCAGGAACAGCTCGTCTCTGGCGATGGCGCCTTCGAGGTCCGCTTGCAGCGCCTTGCGATCGCGTGACACCCTGTCATCGGCTTCCTCGAAGAAGCAGACCGTGCCGGGACCTGCTTTCTTGGCGCGATACAGCGCCGCGTCGGCATTCTTCATGATGTCGAGCTGCGTGGTGCCGTCGCGCGGCGCCAGCACGATGCCGACGCTGGTCGCGCCGGCGATCTGGCGGCCCTCGATCTGGAACGGTTCGTCGAAGGCCGCGACGAAGCGTTCGGCGATCTCGAGCGCATCCTCCGGCCGTGCCAGATTGGCCATCACCAGCGCGAACTCGTCGCCGCCAATTCGCGCGACGTGCTCGGCCGCGCGCGTGCAGCGTTGCAGCCGGCCTGCGACCTGGATCAGGAATTCGTCGCCGGCGGGGTGGCCGAACTTGTCGTTGACTTCCTTGAAGCGGTCGAGGTCGAGCAGGAGCACCGCGAATTCCTCGCCGGACAGGGCCATCCGCCGGAGCGCGGCTTCGAGCGTCTCGTTGAAGGCGAAGCGGTTGGGCAACAGCGTGAGGGGATCCTGCCGGACCGTGCGCTCGGCCTCGATCTGCCGGATCACGCGCCGCGCGAAAGCGAATGAATTGACGAACACCGCACGCAGCAGCACGCTGCCGTAAACCACCACCAGGATGGCCATCAGCACATAGGCGGGATCGCCGTCGCGGCCGAGGCAGATGGCGATGCCGACGAAGATGGGGCTCGTGAAAGCGATGGCCGCAATCGGGATCGTGGCGAAGGCTAGTGCGCCGCCGGCCAGCATCCCCGAGCAAAGGCAGGTGATGACGAGCTGGCCGCCGGTCGCGGCATTCGCGAAGAAGGCGACCGGGACGATGCCCCAGGCAACGCCGAGCACGAAGGCGTTGCGCACCAGCCGATGCATCGCCCGACGCGAAACGAATTGCGGTTTTGTGATCCGGCGCGAGGCGTGGGATTGCAGGCCGAACGCGATCGCGGCGCCGGCCACGATCGCGGCCCAGGCCAACGCAAACTTCCAGTCCGGCGAATGCCAGAGCGCGATGGCGAGTACGGCCGCGTTGCAGGCATTGGCAAGCATGATGCCGACGGAGTAGCCGAGCACCAGTGACATCTGATCGGCGCGGATATGTCCGGCGACGGCTTCGTCGGTTGCAGGACCGCCAAAGGCCGACAGATCGCCGGCGAACAGCCGCGCGAAATAGCTGGTCGTTTGAGTCCGCATTCCAGGGCCTAGCAGCATGGGCCGTTTGTCCGGCTCGATCAGGAGGATTCGCTGCAAACCTTTGACGAAATATGAATTATCCCCGCTGGCCACGATCGCCATGGCCACTTCTGCGTGTTCAAGCGAGGGTATCGATAACAAATCGATACAAATGCGGCGCCCCGCGTTACGGTTGTAACAGTGGGCCGATCGCAGAACGCGCTCGGCCTTCATGGTTCGAGACGCGCCGCAAGGCTGCGCTCCTCACCATGAGGGTCTAAGATGTTGCCGCGGAGCAGGCCTCATCCTGAGCAGCCCGCTGAAGGCGGGCGTCTCGAAGGATGGCCGCGAGGAGGCTGCCAGCCCGCTCTGTTGCCAAATGTGCCGAACGTCACCGCCCGAGCTGCTTCGGATCATAATAGAACCGTTCTTCGATCAGCTGATCGCCCTGCCAGGTCTGCCACGCGATCTCATCCAGCGTTCGGACGACGCCTTCGGCATTGGTGAAGCTGAACCGCCAGCGTGTCGCGACGTGATCGCCCTCGATCAGGCTCGGCCCGACGCGGACGGCCTTGACCTTCCTGGAGGCCGCGAGCACGCCGCGCTCCTTGGCGACGAGCTTGTCGCGGCCGACTGTCGGGGCGGCGTTGTTCTCATAGGTCGCGGCATCGGACGTGTAGTACTGCTCGATCGCTTCGACAAACTCCCCATCCTCCAACCGCTTCGCAAAAGCTTCGACGACGTCACGGCTCGGCATGGCGCACCTCACGATTAAAACAGACTGATAGTCGGTAAATACCGACCGGTAGTCGAAAAGTCAACTGGCCGGGTGCGACGAATTGGACTAGACGGGAGCGATGGCAAAGCAGGCGGAGCGGCGGGCGGCGACATCCGAGGCGATCCTGACGGAGGCGCGGCGCCTGTTCGGGACGCAGGGCTTTGCCGCGACCACCGTGGACGACATCGCGGCGGCCGCGGGCGTTGCCAAGGGCGCGGTCTATCATCACTTCAAGACCAAGGAGGTGGTGTTCGAAGCGGTGTTCGATTCTGTCTCGCGCGATCTCGTCGCCGAGATCGACCGCACCGCGCGCGCCGAGAAGGACGTGCTCGCCGCGATGGTCGCCGGCACGCAGCATTACTTTGCGGCGACCGCCAAGGGCCCGACAGGTCAGATCATCCTGCGCGACGGCCCGGCCGTGCTCGGCTGGGAGCGCTGGCGGGAGATCGACGCGCAGCATTTTGGCGGTAAGATGCCGCGCGCGCTGTCGGTGGCGATGGAGGCCGGCCTCATCGCAAAGCAACCGGTCGAGCCGCTGGCGCGGCTGCTGCTCGGCGCGGTGACGGAGGCGGCGGTCGCCTGCGCCGGGCGCACGGATATCGCAAGGGCAGGGGCGGAATATGCCCGTGCGTTCAAGTCACTGGTCGAGGCGCTGCGTCTACGCGCATGATTGTGCTAGTGACGAACCGGAAACGCCCACACCAACAAAAAGAACAGTAGCGCATGAACGCAAATTCCTCCCTCGCGCCGTCCGATCCTGAGTTCGACTACATCATCGTCGGCGCCGGCTCCGCTGGCTGCGTGCTCGCCAACAGGCTGTCTGCGAACGGCAAGCACAGCGTGCTGCTGCTCGAGGCGGGACCTAAGGATTCCAACATCTGGATCCACGTGCCGCTCGGCTACGGAAAACTGTTCAAGGAGAAGACGGTCAACTGGATGTATCAGACCGAACCGGAGCCCGAATTGAAGGGGCGCCAGGTGTTCCAGCCGCGCGGCAAGACGCTGGGCGGATCGAGCTCGATCAACGGCCTGCTTTATGTCCGCGGCCAGCACGAGGATTACGATCGCTGGCGCCAGCACGGCAATGCCGGCTGGGGCTATGACGACGTGCTGCCCTATTTCAAGAAAGCCGAGAACCAGGCGCGTGGCGCCGATCAATATCACGGCAGCGGCGGCCCGCTGCCGGTGTCCAACATGGTCGTGACCGATCCGCTGTCGAAGGCCTTCATGGATGCCGCGGTCGAGACCGGTCTGCCCTACAACCCCGATTTCAACGGCGCCACGCAGGAGGGCGTCGGCCTGTTCCAGACCACGACGCGCAACGGCCGCCGTGCCTCGACGGCGGTGGCCTATCTTGGACCCGCGAAGACGCGCAGCAATCTCAAGGTCGAGACCGAGGCGCTCGGCCAGCGCGTGCTGTTCGAGGCACGCCGCGCGGTCGGCGTCGAATACCGGCAAGGCACAACCGTGCGCCGGGCCCGCGCGCGCAAAGAGGTCGTGCTGTCGAGCGGCGCCTACAACTCGCCGCAGCTCCTTCAGCTCTCCGGCGTCGGCCCTGCCGATCTCTTGCGCAAGCACGGCATCGATGTCGTGCTGGACGCGCCGGGCGTCGGCCACGATCTCCAGGACCACATGCAGGTCCGCATCGTGATGCGCTGCTCGCAGAAGATCACGCTCAACGACACCGTCAATAATCCGTTTCGCCGCACGTTGGCCGGCGCGCGCTATGCGCTGTTCCGGAAGGGCTGGCTGACCATCGCGGCCGGCACCGCGGGCGCGTTCTTCAAGACCAATCCTCGCCTCGCTTCGCCCGACATCCAGGTGCACTTTCTGCCGTTCTCGACCGACAAGATGGGGGAGAAGCTGCATGATTTTTCCGGGTTCACGGCGTCGGTGTGCCAGCTCCGGCCCGAAAGCCGCGGGACCTTGCGCATCAAAAGCGCGGACCCGACCGCGCCGCCGGAGATCCGCATCAACTACATGTCGACCGAGACCGATCGCACCACCAATGTCGAAGGCCTGAAGATCTTGCGCAAGATCCTGAATGCGCCGGCGCTGAAGCCGTTCGTGGTCAGCGAGTACGATCCTGGCGCAAAGGTATCCACGGATGGAGAGCTGCTCGATTATTGCCGCGAGCGCGGCAGCACCATCTACCATCCGACCTCGACCTGTCGTATGGGCAATGACGCGCTGGCGGTGGTGGACCAGCGGCTGAAGGTGAGGGGGCTCGAAGGCCTTCGCATCGTCGACGGTTCGATCATGCCGGACCTCGTGTCGGGGAATACCAACGCGCCGATCATCATGATCGCCGAAAAGGCCTCCGACATGATATTGGAGGATGCGCGATAAACATTGCGCTGAAAGGACATTCGACTTGGCTACGCGACTGAAGATCGGCACACGCAAGAGCGCGATGGCGCTGGCGCAGACGGAAGAGATCGCGCGCCGCCTGACCGCCGCCATGCCCGATCTCGATGTCGAGATCGTCAAGTTCGACACCACGGGCGATCTCGACCAGACCGGCAAGCTGCTGCCGCATGGCGGCAAGGGCGGCGCCTTCGTGGCGCAGATCCGCGCTGCCGTGCTCTCCGGCGAATTGCAGGCCGCGATGCATTCGCTGAAGGACATGCCTGGCAACGAGGACACGCCCGGCCTCGTCATCGGCGCTACGCTATCGCGCGATCCCCCGAGTGACGCACTGGTGCTGCGCGATGGGGTGACGCTGGAAGCGCTGCGCCAGTCGCGCGGCAAGGGTTTCAAGATCGGCACCAACGCCGTGCGTCGCGCCGCCTATGCGCGGCGGCTGTTTCCCGATGTCGAAGTGATCCACTTCCGCGGCGCCGCTGACACCCGCGTGCGAAAACTCGACAATGGCGAGAAGCAGAAGTTGCCGGATGGCGGCGCGGTTGGTCCCGCCGATGCGCTGATCATGGCGCGTTCCGGTCTTGACCGCGTCGGCCTCTCGCACCGTATCGCCTATGAATTCTCCGCGGCGGAGATGCTGCCCGCGGCAGGGCAGGGCATCGTCGCCGTGGAATGTGCCGCGCAGGACTGGCAGACGCGGCAGATCCTGGCATCGATCGACGATCCCTCTGCGCACGCTTCTGCCGATGCCGAGCGCGAGGTGCTGTGGGTGCTCAACGGCCATTGCAATTCGCCGGTGGCGGGTTTTTCGACCATCGCAGGCGATCAGATGTCGCTGACGGCGTCCGTGCTCGACCTCTCCGGCAACACCATCATCGAAGCCTCGCACACGGGCCCCGCCAACCGCCCGCGCGAGCTCGGCCGTGCGGTGGGACTGGAGCTGCTGACGAAGGGCGCCGCCGAGATCATCGAGCGCAGCCGGCCGCGCTAAATTTTGAGAGCGCAGTACGTACAGCATCCGTCATTGCGAGCGTAGCGAAGCAATCCAGGCTGTCACCGCCGAGAGATTCTGGATTGCTTCGCTGCGCTCGCAATGACGGCGCGGAGCCTCAGCCCCGCACGCGCTTCAGCATCTGCTCGACATGGGCGATCGGCGTCTCCGGCTGGATGCCGTGGCCGAGATTGAAGATGAAGCGCCCTTGCGCAAAGTTCGCCAGCACGTTGTCCACAGCGCGATCGAGCGCAGCGCCGCCTGTGATCAGCACCAGCGGATCGAGATTGCCCTGCACGGCGACGCGGCTCTGCACGCGCTCGCGGACGAAGGCCGGCTCGGCAGTCCAGTCGATGCTGACGGCATTCACGCCGGTCGCCTCGACGTAACCGGGCAGTTGCGCGCCGGCGCCGCGCGGAAAACCGATGATCTTCGAATCGGGCACTTTTGCGCGCACGCCTTCGACGATGCGCCGGGTCGGCTCGACCGACCAGCGCGCGAACTCGGCCGGCGGCAGCACGCCGGCCCAGGTGTCGAAGATCTGCAACGCATCGGCACCGGCCGCGAGTTGCGCCAGCAGATATTCGATCGAGTTCTCCACGAGCACGTCGATGATTTTCGCAAACGCCTCCGGATGCCGGTAGGCCATCATCCGTGCCGGCGCCTGGTCGGGCGTGCCCTGGCCTGCGACCATGTAGGTCGCCACCGTCCACGGCGCTCCGCAGAAGCCGATCAGTGCGGTCTTGGGATCGAGCGCACCGCGCACGAGCCTGAGCGCTTCGAACACCGGTTTGAGCTTGCTGAAGTCGGCGTGCGCGGCGAGTGTCGCGACTTTTGCGGGATCATCCAGCGGCTCCAGCCGCGGACCCTCGCCAACCTCGAACCGCACGGAACGGCCGAGCGCATAGGGGATCACCAGGATGTCCGAGAAGATGATCGCCGCATCGAAGCCGAACCTGCGGATCGGCTGCAGCGTCACTTCGGCGGCAAGCTCCGGGTTGAAGCAGAGATCGAGGAAGCCGCCGGCCTTGGCTCGCACCTCGCGATATTCCGGCAGATAACGCCCGGCCTGCCGCATCATCCACATGGGCGGGGTAGCCTGGCGCTGGCCGGAGAGCACGTCGATGAAGGGCTTTGTCGCAGACTGGGGCACGGACGGTCCTATCAAGATTGAGGTTCCTGATACACTGCCGGAAGCCGGAGCGGAACAGTGGAACCAGCGCAAATGCACCGCGTTGACCTCCCAATCGAGGAGGACTCCATGGCTGAGACATTCAATCCCGCGCCGCACGACAAGCACGCTGATGATCTTGGCAAGGCGCTGGCCGCCGATCGCCATACCAGGCTTGAAGCCGGGCTGGAGGACAGTTTCCCTGCGTCCGATCCGGTCAGCGCTGCGCAGCCGACACCGTCGAAGGCCGATGCGGACGCCGACAGTCCCTCGCTCTGGGACAAGGTTAAGTCGATCTTCAGCTAAGGCCGACGTTCAGCGAGCGCCGGGGCGCTCGGTTTCCGATAGGGTCGCTAACGCATTGTTAGCGATCCAGCGACGCTCCAGTCCGTAGGAGTACGGGAAAACCCGCATAACGCTGCGAATGTCCTCAAGCGTTTCAGGGTTCAATAACAGAAGCGGTGGAAGTTCCGGCGATCGGAGATTTCTGCCGCATGACCGTCGCCTCACAAAGAGCCGGATGGAGCCGCCTGCCGTTGCGCGCGGCGGCGTTCGTCGTGCTCACTTGTGCGACCATCCTCGGCGTCAGCGGCTGGCGTGAATGGGCCGCGCGCGATGCCGTGCTCAAGGGCGCCGAGACCGAGATGGCGAATGTTGCGCGCTCGCTGACGCAGCATGCGGAGGACAGCCTCGACCTGCTGGATTCCGGCGTCGTCGGCGTCGTCAGCCGGCTGGAGATGGACGGCGCCGAACCCGCCACGATCGCCAAGCTCAGGAACCTCTTGGAGGCGCGCAAGAAGGCGATCGCGCGCATTCACAGCCTCGCCATTATCGACGACCAGGGCAACTGGCTGACCTCGCCGGGCACGATCGGCTCGACGCTCAGCGACGACGCTTTCTTCCGTCATCACCAGCTGTCCTCGAAACGGGAGCCTCATGTCGGCCATCCGGTGCGGAGCCAGCTCGATGGCGAATGGGTCGTCACCCTGTCGCGCCGCTTCAACAAGCAGGACGGCAGCTTCGGCGGCGTCGTGCTTGCGACCATCAGCGCGAACTATCTCGCGCATTTCTACGAGCAGTTCGAGCTCGGCCGCAACAGCTCCGTGGCGCTCGTGCATGGCGACGGCATGATCATCGCGCGCAATCCAAGCAACGACAGGTTCGTCGGCCGCAGCGTCGCCGACACCCCGCTATTCCGCGACGCGAGCCTGCAGCAGCCGGGCGGCGCATACCATTTCAGGTCGCCGCTGGACGGCGCCGAGCGCGTCAGCTTCTTCAAGCGCTCTGGCCGTTATCCGCTCGTCCTGCTTGCCATGGTCGACAAGGCCGAGCTGCTGGCGCCCTGGCGAGCCGCGGCGATCTCTCGCATGCTCTACGTGCTCGCGCTGGTCGTGCTGATCGCGGTCATCGGCGCGGTGCTGGTGCGGCAGTTGCAGCGGGGCCAGCGCATGGCCGCGGCCCTGGTCGAGAAAGAGGCGCATTTCCGCCTGCTCGCGGAAGGCTCCAGCGACATGGTGACCCGCATCGGGCTCGACGAGCGGCTGCGCTATGTCTCGCCCTCGTCGGTTCGCGTCGTCGGCTGGCGGCCCAATCAGCTGATCGGAACGCCGGCGCTCGCCGGCATCCATGCGGATGATCGGCCGCAGGTCCAGGCGCTCGTCGATGCCATGAAGCGTGGCGAAAAGGACGAGGCGCGCGTCACCTATCGCAACGCGCACCGGCAAAACTCGGAAGTCTGGCTCGAATCGACCATGCGGGTGACGCGCAAGGAAAACGGCAGCGTCGACGGGGTGGTCGCGATCTCGCGCGACATCACCGAGCAGAAGAAGCTGGAGACCAGGCTCGAGACGCTCGCGATCGAGGACAGCCTCACCGGGCTCGCCAACCGCCGCCGCTTCGACGAACGGTTGAAGGAGGAATGGGCGCGCGCCTATCGCGACCGCTCCAGCCTCGCTTTGCTGATGATCGACGTCGATCACTTCAAGGCCTACAACGACGAATACGGCCACCCCGCAGGCGATGCCTGTCTGCGCGTGGTGGCGAAGGTCATCGCGGCCGAGATGCAGCGCGCCGGAGATCTGGCTGCGCGCTACGGCGGTGAGGAATTCGCCATGCTGCTGCCGAACACCGATGCCGCCGGCTGCGCGCGGATCGGCGAGCGGATCCGCCGGGCGATCCGCGAGGCGGGCCTCGTCCACAGCACCAATCACGCGTCGGGCTGCGTCACCGCTTCGCTCGGCGGCGCGGCCTGCCGGCCCGCGCTGGAACGCACCGCCGGCGTGGGCTCGCTCGTCGAGGCAGCCGATCAGGCGCTCTATGCGGCGAAGCAGGGTGGGCGCGACCGCCTGATGATGTCGGTCGAGGTGGCGAGCCTGCTGCCGAAAGCGTCAGGGCTGTAGCTCATCATCCTCAATAATGCGGCGGGGGCTCGTTGGCGGGGCCCGGCGCATTCGTCTCGGCTTCCTGAAGTCGCTCGCCGAGCTCTGCGATCTTCCGCGTCAGCGCGTCGATCTGCTTCCACTGCGCGGTGATCGTCTGGTTGAGTGTCTCGATCGTATCGTCCTGATAGGCGATGCGCGTCTCCAGCGTGTCGATGCGTTCGCCCAGCGTCTTGATGTCACTCGTCACGGTCGTGCCCCAATTCCTGTTCGCGTAGGCCCCGTTCGCGCAAGCCATGACCGAGTGCGACGCGCTCGTCGAATACAAAACATTCGCCGCGCCAGCGGCTCTGCGCCTCCGGCACCTCTTCGAGATATTTGAGGATACCGCCCTTGAGGTGATAGACCTCGGCAAAGCCGCGCGCGAGCAGATGCGCGCTCGCCTTCTCGCAGCGGATGCCGCCGGTGCAGAACATCGCGATCCTGCGGTGCTTTGCCGGATCGAGCTGCTCGGCGGCAAAATCCTTGAACTGGCCAAAGCTCTTGATCTCGGGATCGACCGCACCCTCGAACGTGCCCATCGCCACCTCGAAGGCATTGCGGGTGTCGAGCACCAGCGTGTCGGGTGCTGCGATCAGCGCGTTCCATTCGGCGGCCTCGACGTACGTGCCGACCTGGCGCGTTGGATCGGCGGCCTCGTCGCCGAGCGTGACGATCTCCTTCTTCAGCCGCACCTTGAGCCGGCCGAACGGCATCGCCTCGGCGGTCGAGAATTTCAGCTCGAGATTGTTCAGCCGGCCGCCGAACAGGGCGCCGTGCGCGAGCTCGTGGACGAAGGCGTCGATCGCCTCGGGCGCACCCGCAATCGTGCCGTTGATACCTTCCTGGGCGAGCAGCACGCTGCCCTTGAGCGCGAGGCCCGCGCAGAACGCGCGCAACGGCTCGCGTAGCTCGCGGTAATCGGGCAGGGCGGCGAATTGGTAAAAGGCGGCGACCTTGTGGATCATGGCGGCTCGTTTAGCAGGCGGCCGCCGCCCAGAAAACCCGCATGGCCCCGGACGGCAAAAGGTCTATACGCCCAGCGGATGGCAGCTATTTCGCTGGTATGCCAGCATTGCCCCGGCGGGCTGGAATGTGTCATGTAGGCCCGGTTTTTCCGAGACGGCGCGCCCTCCGCGTCGACCGCCCAAGAGAGCCCCCCAAGAGAGCCCTGAGAGAGCAAAACTTCGATGAGAAACTTCCATTTCCCCGGCAGGTCCACGGTCCACGCCACCAACGCGATGGTCGCGACCTCGCATCCGCAGGCCTCCCTGGCCGCGATCGAGGTGCTGCGCGAGGGCGGTACGGCGGTGGACGCGGCGGTGGCGGGTTCGGCGCTGCTCGGCGTGATCGAGCCGCAATCGACCGGCATCGGCGGCGACTGCTTTGCGCTGATCCAGCCGCGCGGCGAGGGCAAGATCATCGCCTATAACGGCTCCGGCCGGGCCCCGAAGGCGGCGAACGCCGACTGGTATCTCGAGCGCAAGATCAATTCCGTGCCGCTGACCTCGGCGCATGCGGTCTCGATCCCCGGCGTGATCGACGCCTTCGCGACCGTGCTGCGCGATCACGGCAAGTTCGGCTTCGACCGCCTGCTCCAGCCCGCGATCAAGGCGGCGGAAGAGGGTTACGTCGTCGCCCCGCGCATCGCCTTCGACTGGAAGAACCAGTTCGAGAAGCTGAAGGGTGGCACCAACACGGTGCGTTACCTGTTGCCGGGTGGCAAGCCGCCGGTCGCCGGCGACATCATCCGCCAGGCCGAACTCGGCAAGACGCTGCGCGCGATCGCCAAGGACGGCCGCGACGCCTTCTACAAGGGCGCGATCGCGGAGGATATGGTCGAGACCCTGCGCGGGATCGGCGGCCTGCACACGCTCGACGATTTCGCCGCCCACACCACCGAGACGACGACGCCGATCGGCACCAACTACAAGGGTTACGACGTCTGGCAGTGCCCGCCGAACGGCCCGGGCGTCACCGCGCTCTTGATGCTCAACATCCTGTCGCGGTTCGACCTGACCAAGTACGCGCCGCTCAGCATCGAGCGCTTCCATCTCGAAGCCGAAGCCGCGCGCATCGCCTACATGAACCGCGAGATGCATGTCGCCGACCCTGAGCATATGAAGATCGACGTCGCCGAAATGCTCGCGAAGGGCTTTGCCGACGAGTACATCAGCAAGATCCGCATGGACGGCATGCTCGACCTGCCGAACGTCGCGCCGCCGATGAATCCCTCGACCATCTACATCACGGTCGTGGACAAGGACCGCAACGTCTGCTCGTTCATCAATTCGATCGCGCATTCCTTCGGCTCGGCGATCGTCTCGAACAAGACCGGCGTGCTGTTCCAGAACCGCGCCGGTGGGTTCCGCATCCAGCCCGGCCATCCCAATTGCATCGCCGGCGGCAAGCGTCCGCTTCACACGATCATGCCGAGCCTGCTCACCAAGGGCGGCCGCTCCGTGATGCCGTTCGCGGTGATGGGCGGACAATATCAGCCGGTCGGCCAGACTCACGTGGTGACCAACATCCTCGACTATGGCTGCGACGTGCAGGAGGCGATCGACATGCCGCGCGGTCTGCACTACGAGGGCCAGTACCAGCTGGAGGACAGCGTGCCTGCCGATATCGTCGAAGGCCTGAAGAAGCTCGGCCACAAGACCACCAGCGTGGTCGGCCCGCTCGGCGGCGCGCAGGCGATCTGGATCGACTGGGACAAGGGCACGCTCACCGGCGGTTCCGATCCGCGCAAGGACGGCTGCGCACTGGGCTATTAAGGGCCGAGGGCTGGAAACGATTGCTTCGTTGCGCTAGACACCTTCCGCCTCAAACGGAAGGTCTCTTATGCAGCGTTTCCAGCGCGCACTCTTCGCCATCATGTCGGCACTTGCGATCACCGTGATCGGCAGCGTGTCGACATTCGTTTCCACCACGGCCTCGGCCCAGACCGCAGGAAAACCCATGACCACAGCTTCAGGCTTGCAGACCATTGATAACGTTGTCGGCACCGGTGCCTCGCCGAAACCCGGCCAGATCTGCGTGATGCATTACACCGGCTGGCTCTACGAGAACGGCCAGAAGGGCAAGAAATTCGACTCGTCGGTCGACCGCAACGAGCCGTTCGAGTTTCCGATCGGCAAGGGCCGTGTCATCGCCGGCTGGGACGAGGGCGTTGCCACGATGAAGGTCGGCGGCAAGCGCACGCTGATCATCCCGCCGCAGCTCGGCTATGGCGCGCGCGGCGCCGGCGGCGTGATCCCGCCGAACGCGACTTTGATGTTCGACGTGGAATTGCTCGCGGTGAAGTGAACCTACGTCGTCATGCCCGGGCTTGTCCCGGGCATCCACGTTCTTTCCTTCGTGCAGCCAAGACGTGGATGGCCGGGACAAGCCCGGCCATGACGGATAGAGATCAGCGCAAAACAAAAAGACCGGCCTCGCGGCCGGTCTCTTCGCTTTCAGATTGACGCGCGTCACTCCGCCGCGCGCTTTGCCGCAGCCGCGGCGCGATCGATTGCTTCCTTCGCGGCGTCCTTGGCGTCGCCCATGGCCTGCTGGCCCTTGCCCTTCACTTCCTGGACCACGCCTTCGCCCTTCAGGCGATCGGAACCGGTGGCTTCACCGATGCCCTGCTTGGCCTTGCCGATGGCCTCGTTGGCGGTGCCCTTGATCTTGTCGCTCGTGCTACCCATGAAACTCTCCTTCCAGTTGGCTCGCGAAAACAACGCCTGCCGACTACGAGAGTTCCGATTTTGGGTATGGCTTGATAGGCCCGCTTTGGTTAGCTTGCCGCGCACGGAACCAACAGAAAGCAAGTCCCATGACCGGCCATGACCACACGCATTCCCACCATGACCACGATCATGACGATCGCTGGAAACATGACGGTGTGCGCGTCATTCCCGGCAATCAGCTCGATACCAATGTGCCGTCGACGGCCGGCATGGACCGCGCGGCCGCGATCAATTTCGCGCGCGTCGGCGCGCAGAAATTGTGGGCGGGCACGGTCAGCATCAAGCCGGACGCCAAGACCGGTGCGCATCACCACGGCCATCTCGAAAGCGTCATCTACGTGGTGAAGGGCAAGGCGCGGATGCGCTGGGGCGAGAGCCTGCAATTCACCGCGGAGGCCGGCCCCGGCGATTTCATTTTCGTCCCGCCTTACGTGCCGCATCAGGAGATCAACGCCAGCCGGGACGAGGTGCTGGAATGCGTGCTGGTGCGCAGCGACGGCGAGGCGGTCGCGATCAACCTCGACATCGAGCCGGTCGAGAAGCCCGAGACCGTGCTGTGGATCGACCCCGTGCACCGGGATCCCAACGAGAAGAAGTAAGGGCCTGAAAGCCTGCTGGTTCTGTGCGACAGAACCACGCAGGCACGGCCTTCAAAAAATATTCGGAAGCCGTGTCGGATGGCCGTCGGGCCATCCGTCCTTGGGCAGAACCCCGCCCAAGGAGCCTCCGATGCCCAAAATGATCTTCGTCAATCTGCCGGTGACCGACCTCAAGCGCGCGACGGCCTTTTACGAGGCGGTCGGTGCGGTCAGGAACCCGCAATTCAGCGACGAGACGGCGAGCTGCATGGTCTTCTCCGAGACCATCTTCGCCATGCTCCTGACCCACGACAAATTCCGCAAGTTCACGCCGAAGCCGATCGCGGATGCCAAGACCTCCAACCAGGTGCTGCTCTGCCTCTCGGCCGACAGCCGCGTCGAGGTCGATGACGTCGTCGGCAAGGCCGAGGCCGCGGGCGGTGTGGCCGATCCCAGCCCGAAGGACGAATACAGCTTCATGTACGGCCGCAGCTTCGAGGATCCGGATGGTCATATGTGGGGCGTGAACTGGATGGACATGGCGGCCTTCGCCGCGCAGTCCGACATGGCGAACGCCTGACCGAAGCCAACGAATATCGACCATCCCAAGAGGAGCATTCACGATGTCCAAGCTCGTGCCCTGCATGTGGTTCAACGGCGATGCCGAGGAAGCCGCGAAGTTCTACGTGTCGCTCGTTCCGAACTCGGAAATCACGCACGTCCAGCGCAACGTTTCGGACGGCCCGTCCGGCAAGACAGGCTCGGTGCTCGTCGTCGAGTTCACGGTGGCCGGGCAGCCCCTGGTCGCGCTCAACGGCGGCATGAAGGTGGAATATACCCACGCAATCTCGCTGATGATCCATTGCGACGATCAAGCTCAGGTCGACAGCGTCTGGAGCGCGTTCCTTGCTCATGGCGGCAAGGAGCAGCAGTGCGGCTGGATCAGCGATCGCTGGGGCGTATCCTGGCAGGTGGTGCCGAAGGTGATGTTCGAATTCCTGTCGAGCCCAGACAAGGCTGCGGCTGCGCGCGCGATGCAAGCCATGATGAAGATGGTCAAGCTCGATGTGGAAGTGCTGCGTCGCGCGTTCGAGGGCAAGTCGGCAGCGTGACGTCAACACAGGTGCTGTAGGGTGGGCAAAGGCGCAAAGCGCCGTGCCCACCATTCATCGACGATTGAGAGAGTTGGTGGGCACGCTCCGCTTTGCCCACCCTACGAAACCTTGCCTAGAGGCCTCAGTAATTAATCCGCAGCCCCACGCCGCCATGGATGGTGTTCCCCACCGGCTGCGGGCCCAGCGTGCCGTTGGCGAACAGGTCGACGATCCAGCCCTTCTGCACGCGGAAGCCGAGGCGGCCGCCATATTCGAACCAGCCCTGGTTGCCCATGGTCGGCACCACCAGGCCGTCGCCGGTCACGGTGGCGACGATGCCGCCATGGCTGGCGAAGGACTGCACCCAGCCGCCATTGATGTTGGTCTCGATGTTGCTGCCGAAGAGGTGCGTCCACTGGCCGCCGATCTTGACCAGGCTGGTGCGGTCGGTGCCGGTCGCAATGGAGGCGTCGAACGGATTGAACGCCACGGCGCTGTCCGAATAGCCGGAGACGCGCTGCCAGAGCTGCCAGACTTCGATCGAGGCCGCGAATTCGTCGCGCGGGGACACGCGGCTCATCCAGCCGGCACGGCCATAGACGGCGTAATTCGACGCGTTGGTCGAGCCCGTGACGCTCACCGGCCCGAGGCTGGTGTTGTAGTTGCGGGTGTAGCGCGCCTTCTCCCACGGCGTCAGGATGGTGCCGACGTCGAAGAACGGGCGCGACGAGCCCCAGTTGGTGAAGTCATAGCGCAGAGCGAACGCTCCGATCGGCGCGCTGGTGATATTGTAGCCGCCCTCGCTGTATTGCGTGTAGGCGATGCCGGCGAGCAGAGACAGGTTGTTGGTCAGCTCCTTGCGGCCGTGAATGCCGGCCGAGAACGAGCCGGCGGAGCCGAATGCGCTGATGCAGTCGCTGCAATTGACCTGCTCGTTGACGCCGAGCAGCACCGTGCCGAGCACCCGGTTGGTGATCATCTGGTTGAAGCGCTGGTTGGCGAGGCCGCCGATCGAATTGCCGCTGGAGTCCGCGCCGGTCGGGCCCGAAGGTGGAGGCGGTGGATACGGGCTCGGCGAGGACGACGGATAGGGGCTCGGCGAAGGCGAGGGGGTCGGTGTGGGTGTCGGCGACGGCGACGGCGACGGTGAATAGGTCGGTGACGGTGAGGGCGTCGGCCCACCGCATCCGGACTCGCAAGTCGCCTGCGCTGCCGCCGGTCGCGCATTGAACGCGAAGAACGCAAACGCAGCGGTTGCGGTCAGCGCGGCGGCGAGGACGAGGCGTCTGACGTCGAGTTTCGCCATCATCACCGCCCGCACAGCATGCCGTCGTCGTGGACGGCAGGCGTGATGGTCGGCGAGGCGTCCGCATACTGGTTGACCGAGCACAGCCCGGCGCTTGCGGCGCAATTGGCGGCAAAGGTCCAGGGCGGCGTGTTGGTCTTGGTGATGCTGACCTTGCCGCCGGCCGAGGTGATGATTGCAGTGTCGCCGGGCTGGGTGAGCTGCACGCACTGGGAGTTCGTCGTGCAGACGCTGGCGGCTCCGTCCTGGAGCACGACGACGGAGCGGCCGCGCTGGGAGAGGATGTCGAGCGTGGTGCCGCGCACGCCGATGGTCGCGAGCGGGGTGGTGATCTTGTAAGCGGTCTTCTCCGAATGGCCGGTGACGAAACGGAATGCGCCTGTGGTCATGCGGATCGCGACGTCGCGATAGCTGTGCTCGTCGTTGAAGACGGTGCGGTCGAGCTTCAGCGTGGCGCTCGGGCCAAGCGAGAGGTTGGTGCTGTCGGCCATGACGAAGCGCGCGGCGCTGTCGGCGCCGGTGCGCACGGTCTCGTCGCGCAGCATGCTGTCGCCGACACTGATCGGCGTCGTGGTCGTGGCCACGCGCACCACGTCGTTCTGGATCACGACGGCTTCGCCGACGCGCGTCTGCGCCTGCGCGCAGTGCGCCGCGCACAACGCGGCCGACAACAGAGTGGGGAAAAGCCAGAAACGCAAATTCATTTCGCAACCGATCGATATGTCCCTGATCGTACCGGATCGTGCGCGCTTCTGATGTGGCGAAATTATCACAAGCGGTGCTGGACGTGCGTTATGCTTAGTGACAGTTGCGGCAGAATGCGTTCAATGAAAAGTGCCGTCTTTGTTTTTCTCCGCGGTGAAGCAGATTTGCCACGCAAAATAGCCCCACAGCAGCCGTTCGAATTGCCCGCGGTTCCGAAGGTGTCGCAGAGCGCAGTGATCGCTGTCGCGATTTTCCTGGTCGCGCATCTCGCGCTGCTGATCGGCCTGACGGCGCCGGAGAAGTTCGTCTTCGACGAGGTGCATTACGTGCCGGCGGCACGGCAGATGCTGGCACCCACGATGTCGCAACCGATGCTCAATCCGATGCATCCGCCGCTGGCCAAGGAGCTGATCGCGGCATCGATCGCCGCCTTCGGCGACAATGCGCTGGGCTGGCGCTATCCGTCGACCTTGTTCGGCGCGCTGGCGATCGTCGCGATCTATCTGTGCGGGCTCGCGCTGTTCTCCGCGCAAGGGCCCGCGATCGCCGCCGCGGCGATCGCGGGCTTCAACCAGATGCTTTACGTGCAGGCGCGCATCGCCATGCTCGACATTTACGCGCTCGGGTTCGGCCTGCTCGCGATTGCCGCCTTCATGCACGGCTTTCGAAGAGAGCGCCCGCATGCGTTGTTCGCGCTCGCGGGCGCCTTGTTTGGCCTCGCGGCGGCTTGCAAATGGAGCGGCCTGTTTCCGCTCGGCATCTGCATCGTGATGGTTGCGGTGATCCGGCTGATGCAGGGCTGGCGCACGCTGTTCGCCGGCGCGACGCCGAGCGACTGGTATCGGCCCGATCTCTGGCCCGATCTTCGCGTGCAGCATGTCGCGCTCTGTTTTGCCGTGCTGCCGGCGCTGACATATCTTGCCGCTTTCGTGCCGCTCTACGGAGCGTCGCTGCCGGATCTGATCGAGGCGCAGCGCCGGATATTCGCCGACAACACTACGACCGCGATCGCCGGCCATACCTATATGAGCGCGTGGCCATCCTGGCCGCTGCTCGCGCGCCCGGTGTGGTTCCTGTTCGACAAGACCTCGGAGAACAATGTCTCCGCGATCGTCTTCCTCGGCAATCCGCTGGTCGCGTGGCCGGCGCTGCTCGCGCTCGCCGTCGTGCTGCGCGACTTTATCGTCGCGCGGCGCTGGGACGCGTTCCTGATCGCGGCGTTCTATTTCGGCTCGTGGCTCGCCTGGGCTTTGCTGCCGCGCACGCTCGGCTTCCTCTACTATTATCTGCCGGCCGCAACGGTGGCGTCGCTTGCGCTGGTCTATGTGCTGCGACGAGAGGGGCTGCCGCGCTGGCTGCTGTGGGCCTATGTCGGGGTCGCGGCGATCGGCTTTGCGGTGATGCTGCCGATCTCGGCGGCCTTCATCGGCACGTCCATGCAGACGTTCAACCGGTTGATGCTGTTCCAGAGCTGGATATGAAAGCGCCGCCTGTCACGATCGTGGCAGGCGGCGTGTTTCACGCGGCGATGACTTGAATTTCACTTGGACAATTTTACTTGGACGCCGTCGTCTTGGCTTCCATGTTCACGACCTGGACGCGGCGGTTGATCGGGTCGGCGCCGTTGGCGGTGTCCTTCAGCTTGGTCTTGCCATAGCCGACGGTGACGAGATCTGTGCCGTTGAGACCATAGTTCTGCACCAGGTACTTCTTGATGGTGTCGGCGCGCCGTTCGGAGAGCCCTTGATTGTACTCCTCGCCGCCGATCGCATCGGTGTGGCCGGCGACCACGAAGGTCGAGCCCTTCAGCGACGGATCGGACAGCGCCTTGCCGAGCGCCTGCACCGACGGCACCGACGTCTTGGCGATGTCGGCCGAGTTGTAGTCGAACTGGATCTCCAGATCGATCTTCGGCTTGGTCGCGGCGAGCTCGGCGATCTGCTCGCGCTCGCCCGTCGAGAGCGACCGGGTCGAGCGGTTGCGCACCGTGTTCAGGAACGTCGATTCCTTGGCCTGCACCGCCGGATCGGCCTGCGGACCGACGGACAGGCCGCGGGTCGCCGGCTTGGGCTTCAGCGCATCCAGAATCTGGTTGGCGGAGACGTTATCGCCGGCGAAAGCCAGGCCCGCCGTCATCGACAGCGCGGCCGTGAGGGTAATCGCCTTCAGTCCAAAAAACTTATCAAAACGGGTCATTGTCGAATCCTCGCTGTTACGCCTGATGGCGATTTGATGTTGCGAGCGTAGGGAAGGTTCAACAGCCTCGATGTGATGCGGGTCACATTCCAGACGACCGAAATGACCCGTGCATCCTCGCGCCGGCGCCGATCGGAATCCATGGCATGTCGGGCCAGCGGCGGTGCCCTGCCACCGGGAAGAAGCGCCGTCTCATTCGGCATCGACAGCTGAACCGGCTGGACTCGCAGCCCGCGCAGGTACAATCTTTTGGCCATTGTTCGTCACCAGCCGTATTGCCCGCTGCGTCAGCAGCCCAAAAAGCGACCGTCGCAGCGACTCTCAGCTCGGTTCGAGCAGCAGAAATCCCCGAGTGATCCAGATCACAGTGCGTCGTTGTGAATTGGATCAGATTGCTCTCATCGGATCGGCTCAGGTCGAACCGAGAGCAGCGAGGAAGTTTGGATCAGGGGAGAATGATCATGCGCTTCTTGATCGCAGCAATTTCAATCGCAGTATTTCTCGTCAGCGGCAACGCGGCCTTCGCGGACAAGCGCGTCGCCTTCGTGGTCGGCAACGCCGCCTACAAGAACGTCCCGCAGCTTCCCAACCCCGCGATCGACTCCAAGGCGATGGCCAGGGTGCTGCGCAATGTCGGCTTCGACGTCGTCGAGGGCGCCAACCTCACCCGCGATGCCATGACCGCGAAGCTGCTGGAGTTCGGCAAGAAGAGCGAAGGCGCCGACGTCGCGGTGTTCTTCTATGCCGGCCACGGGATTGCCGTGAACGGCGTCAACTACCTGTTGCCGGTCGACGCCGACCTGAAATCCGAGATGGACGTCAAGCTGGGCGCGGCGATCAATGTCGACCTCACGCTCGATCAGACCATGTCGGACGCGAAGGTGAAGCTCGTGTTCCTGGACGCCTGCCGCGACAATCCGTTCGCGGCAAAGATCCGCTCGGCCAAGGCCACCCGCTCCGTCAACGTCCAGACCGGTCTTGCCGAGATGAAGTCGGGCGAGGGCACGCTGATTGCCTTTGCCACCGGCCCCGGCCAGACCGCGCTCGACGGCGAGGCCGGCACCAACAGCCCGTTCACCCGCGCGCTCGTCGCCAACATTGCCCAGCCCGGGATCGAGATCCAGCAGGCGATGACCAAGGTCCGTGCCCAGGTCAGTGACGAGACCAGCAAGGGGCAATTGCCCTGGGGGCACACCAACCTCACGGGCAACGTCTATCTCAATCCGGTTGGTGTGCCGGCCGCGGCCACGACCGATCCGTCGAACGCACCGGTGTCGGCCGCGAGCAAGCAAGGCTCCGACGTCGAGCTCGAGTTCTGGCGCTCGATCAGGGACTCCAACAAGGTCGAGGAACTCAACGCCTATCTCACCAGCTATCCCAACGGCACGTTCAAATCGATCGCACTCGCCCGCATCGCGGCGTTGCAGGATGGTCCATCCATCACCACCCGCAATCTCTCGGCCGGGATCGATCCCGCGACCTTTACGGAAGAAGCCAACCAGGTGTCTGAAGACCAGATCGGTCTGGACAAGAACCAGCGCCGCGACGTGCAGCGCCGCCTCACCGGGCTCGGCTTCGACGTCAAGGCGACGGGCAAGTTCGACGATGAGACCCGTTCCGTGATGAGGCGGTGGCAGGCTGCCCGTGGCTATCCTGCGACTGGTTATCTCAACAAGCTCCAGCACAAGGCCCTGCTGTCGGAGATTGTCTCGACCCGCGCGGCCTCCTCCGAGCAGGCAGACGACGAGCCCGCGCGTCGCCGGTCCTCCGGCGGTGGCGGCCGGCGCCATTACGGCGGTGGCGGTGCCGGTCCGCCAGGCGGCCCCGGCGGTCTGTTCGGCGGTATGATGGGCGGGTTGTTCGGCCGCCGCTGAGCCGGCAGGCAAGCAACAGGCGGCCCGGTTCGGGCCGCCAATTTGTTCCGGAAACCCTTGCTCACCGATCGTCGCAAAGCCGTCGCGTGATGGCCCGCGTGCGAACAAGAATTCGGCCAGTTGGGCGCCTAGCAGGACTCCGCGTCCAACAACCGCCGAGGAAGGGAGCCGAGTTCAGTCCAGTGCCCAGGCCGAGTGATTACCAGTTCTATCGTGGCGGGCCGCAGGATCGGACAGTCTTTCTGAGCTCAATGCCCATCTATGTCGGTGCGGCGATGATCGCGGTGGCGATCCTGCTGTCCACGCTGATCACCGGGCTGAGCAGCCGTTATGTCGGCCTCGACGGTCCGAACGACGAGAACATGTGGCTGGTCGACCGCCTCACCGGCAGCGTCTATCGCTGCCAGGCGGAGGGGCGTGGCAAAGCGTCCTGCGAGCCCGATGTCGCCACAGGCAGCGTCGGTGACCGGCCCAAGGTGCAAAAGAACGGCAATTGAGGCCTTGCACCCTCGCAGCGCAGCCATGGCCAACACCGATATCAGCAACGGCAAGATGAAGAGCGCTTGCACGCATTACATGAAGGCGCAGAAGGCCATGTCGATGAAGTGAGGCGCGCACGGTTCGGCCGCGCTGTCAGCAGTTGGCAGCGCGGCTTTTTCTTGAGAAAGCTTCTTTGGCGTCTCTCTTCCTGGCGCGAATCCGGCTACATTGCCTCCTGCAATGTCACGCGCGCCCAAACCCTTTCCGATCCCCACGACACAGGCCCGGCAGATCTGGCTGCATGCCCAGCGGCTGGACGAGCGCGCGCCGTTCGGGGAGGGGGCGCGCGCGGTGGCGGATGCGATCGACCATCTCGGTTATGTGCAGATCGACACCATCAACGTCATCGAGCGCAGCCACCACCACATCCTGTTCAGCCGCATTCCGTCCTACCGGCGTGCCGATCTGCGCCAGGCCCAGAGCGTCGACAGGAGCGTGTTCGAATACTGGACCCATGCGCTGTCCTACGTGCCAGCGAACGATTTTCGCTTCTTCCTGCCGGCGATGCGCGAGCACCGGCGCGAGGGGCACAAATGGTACGCCTCGGTCAAGCCGGCCGATACGCGCAAGGTGATGCGGCTCCTGCGCGCCGGTCCGCTGACGATCCGCGACATCGAGGACGACGTGCTCACCGAGAAGGAGCATCTCTGGCAGAGCCGAAAACCCTCGAAGCGGGCTTTGCAGCTCGCCTTCTACACCGGCGTCGCGACCGTCAGCGCGCGCCAGGGTATGCTCAAGACCTACGAGCTGATGACGCGGCACTTCGGCTGGGACAAGCTGCCGAGGCCGGCGTCAGCGAGAGACATCACGGCCTATCTGCTCGACCGCGCGCTGCGGTCGCAGGGCGTGGTCAGCCTGGATTCGATCTGCCACCTCGATGCGCCGAGCAAGAAGGCGATCGCTCAGCTGGTCGCCTCGCGCGTGCGCCGCGGCGAGCTCGTGCCCGTTGCGATCGAGGGCGCCGGCAAGCAGGAGCATTGGGCCGCGCCCGCGGCGCTGGAGCCGGGTGAGGGCGCCGCGCCCGATCTCGTTCACATCCTCTCGCCGTTCGATCCCCTGATCATCCAGCGCAAGCGCACCAATCTGTTCTTCGGCTACAACCATCTGTTCGAAGCCTATGTGCCGAAGGCCAAGCGCAAGCTTGGCTATTTCGCGTTGCCCGTGCTGGTGGGCGACGAGATCGTCGCGGCGCTTGACCTCAAGACCGATAGGCAGGTGAAGAAGCTGTTGATGCAGAAATGGACCTGGGTCGGGCAGGGGAAGAAGACGGCGGGGCGCAAGGAGCTGAAGCGCGTGATCGAGGAGGAGCTCGATCGCTTTGAGCGGTTTCAATTGGCGGAGTGAAGCGCGCTCGCCACGGCTTCGGTCTCGTAGGGTGGGCAAAGCGACTTGTCCGCCGTAGCTCGAAGAGCGAAGGCGGAAGCGTGCCCACCATCGTGGTCCGCGAAGGAGAATGGTGGGCACGGCGCTAACGCGCCTTTGCCCACCCTACAAGACCATCGACCCAAACGCCAAACGCAATCCCCACCCCATACGCCACCAGATTCCACAGCGAGAAGATCCGTCCTAACAGCAGCGCGCCCGCGGTGGTGAGCCGAAACGCATCGAGCCAGGGCGCATGCACCAGCCGGGAGAACTCGACGACGATCGCGATCGCCACGGCGATGGCTGCAAGTCGGCTCCGTGACATCCCCGGCAGCAACACCCCGACCAGCAGAAACACCATCGTCGCCCATAGCAGCGAGCCGCCATACTTCACCACGAAGGCGGGAAGCCCGAGCGGAAAGCCGTACCAACGCAACGACAGCCCGCAGGCGATGACCGCAAGAGCAAGGCCGGCGCGGATCAGTGATGTCTGTAGCGGCGCAACAGGTTTATCCGGTTGCGCCCCGTGCATTGCTCGCTCCATTGACTCTTTGCCCGCGATGCTCAAAACCGCAACCAGCCCATAAGAGCAACAACCCCGGGGGGAAAGCCATGAGCCAGACCACGACCTATGCCGGTTCCGCCGGCTCAGCCAAGTCGGAAATCGAGACCTCGACGATCCGCGCCATCTCCTGGCGCCTGATTCCGTTCCTGGTGCTGGCCTACTTCTTCTCCTATCTCGACCGCGTCAATCTCGGCTTCGCCGCGCTGACCATGAACGCGGAGCTGAAGTTCACGCCGCTGATCTTCTCCTGGGGCGCGGGCATCTTCTTCATCGGCTATTTCATTTTCGAGGTGCCGAGCAATCTGGCGCTGGAGAAGTTCGGCGCGAGCCGCTGGATCGCCCGCATCATGGTGACCTGGGGCATCATCTCGGCGCTGATGGCGCTGGTCAGCGGGGTGACGAGCTTCTACGTGCTGCGCTTCCTGCTCGGCGTCGCCGAGGCCGGCTTCTTCCCCGGCATCATCCTCTATCTCACCTATTGGTACCCGGCCGAGTATCGCGCCCGCTTCCTCGCGGCCTTCGCCATCGCTGTCCCGGTCTCCACCGTGATCGGTGCGCCGGTCTCGGGCCTGCTGCTCGGGCTCGACGGTGCGATGGGGTTGAAGGGCTGGCAGTGGTTGTTCATCATCGAAGGCATCCCCTCGGTGTTGCTGGGCATCGTCACCTGGTTCTATCTCACCGACAGGCCGGAGAAGGCGGACTGGCTCTCGGCCGATCAGAAGGCCTGGCTCAAGTCCAGGCTCGATTCGGAAATCGCGGCCAAGCAGACGGTGAAGCATCTGTCGCTCGGCGAGGCGCTGTCGTCGCCGAAGGTGATCATGCTGAGCCTCGTCTATTTCGGCTTCGTCGGCGCGCTCTATGGCATGCAGTTCTGGCTGCCGCAGATCGTCAAGGCGTTCGGCCTCACCAACGCCCAGACCGGCTTTGTCACCGCGATCCCGTATCTGTTCGGCACCATCGCCATGATCCTGTGGGCGCGGCATTCCGATGCGACGCGCGAGCGCGTGATGCATGTCGGCGCGCCGCTGCTGCTCACCGCCGTCGCGCTTGCCGTCTCCTCCTATCTCACCGATCCCACCATGACGATGGTGGTGCTCACTGTGGCGGCGATCGGCGTGTTCTGCTGCTTCGGCGTGTTCTGGACCCTGCCGACCGCCTGGCTCTCCGGCACGGCGGCGGCCGGCGCCATCGCGCTGATCAACTCGATCGGCAATCTCGCCGGCTTCGGCGGGCCGTACCTGATCGGCTGGGTCAAGGAAGCCACCGGCCAGACCTCGACCGGCTTGCTGGTGCTGGCGGTCCTGCCCCTGATCGCCGGCATTTTGGTTTTTGTCGGTGGCCACGAGAGCAAGCACGAGTTCGCCGGGCAGGGGCGGTAGAGCAGCACTCACCGCTGCATAGCCCGGATGGAGCGAAGCGAAATCCGGGGCGCTCCGAGCTACAGCCTGCAGGCCCCGGATTGCGCTCCGCTCCATCCGGGCTACGGGCTCTCGTAGGGTGGGCAAAGGCGCGATTCGCGCCGTGCCCACCATTTTCCTGATTCCGGCAGGCATCGTGGGCACGCTCCGCTTTGCCCACCCTACGATCGCACCCTCCCGGCAACCGCCATCCAAATCCTTACCACCCCTTAACGATCACGCTTTCCTGATGACTGACGATTATTGACTTTTATCAGTGATTAGTCGACATTCCTCTCATTGCAGTCGCGGGAGTGTCCTCCGATGTTCGTTCGGTCAGTTTTGTCCAGCTATTCCAAGCTCTTGGCGGGTGTGTCGCTGGCCCTCATGGCCGCTGCGCTGGCCGGGTGCAATGACACCGTCGCTGAAAAGGCCGAGCCGCCGCGGCCGGTTCTGGTGGCAACAGCTCATTATGATGCCGAAACGCCCGAGCGCAGCTTCGTCGGCACCGTCAGGCCCCGGATCGAGAGCGATCTCGGTTTCCGGGTTGCCGGCAAGGTTGCCAAGCGCTTGGTCGAGGTCGGCCAGACCGTCGAAATCGGCCAGCCGCTCGCGACCCTCGATGAGGTCGATCTGAAGCTCCAGGCCGAGCAGTCCGTCGCCGAGCAGACCGCCGCGACCGGCGTGCTGGCCCAGGCCGCCGCTGCCGAGCAGCGCGCCAAGGATCTGAAGGCCAAGGGTTGGACTACGGATGCGGCGATGGATTCGAGCCGCGCCGCCGCCGACGAGGCCCGCGCGCGTCTGGACCGGGCCGTGCGCTCAGTCGAGCTGACCAAGAATTCTCTTTCCTACGCGACGCTCAACGCCGACGCCCGTGGCGTCGTCACCGCAACGCTGATCGAGCCCGGCCAGGTGGTTGCCGCAGGCCAGACTTCGATCCGTGTCGCCCGCTTTGCCGAGAAGGAAGCGGTCGTCGCGATCCCTGAGACGCTGGTCGGACGTGCCAAGTCGGGCGCCGCCAGCGTCACTCTTTGGTCGGAGCCGGACAAGAAATATGCGGCCAAGCTGCGCGAGATCGCGCCGACGGCCGATCCGTCGACGCGCACCTATCTTGCAAAGTTCTCGCTGCCCGAGGCCGACGACAAGGTTTCGCTCGGCATGACCGCGACGCTGACGCTGTCGGATGCCGCGACCGAGCGCGTCGCGCGGCTGCCGCTGTCGGCGCTGTTCAACGAAGGCGGCAAGCCCTCCTTCTATGTCGTCGACGACAATGGCGCCGTCACGCTCAAGCCGGTCGTGGTGAAGTCCTACGAGAGCAACGACGTCATCATCACCAGCGGTGTCGAAGAGGGCGCCAAGATCGTGGCGCTCGGCGTGCAGAAGCTCGATCCGAGCCAGCGGGTGCGGATCGTCTCGTCGCTGTCTTTCTAGAGTTTACGAGTCACGTCGTGTGAGGTGAGTTTCGGCCCAAGCGCAAATGCCGGGGCTGAAGCGGCGAAGCGATCCAGAACCTGCCCAGCCCCCTGGATTGCTTCGCTGCCTCGCGACGACGGTTTGAACAGAGTGGCTGTGGTTTTTTTGCAATTGGACCATCTTTGGAGAGTGCGATGAAGCGCTTCAACCTTTCGGCCTGGGCCGTCAGCCATCCGACGCTGGTCCTGTTCCTGATGATCATACTCGGCGTCGCCGGCTTCTTCTCCTATCAGAAGCTCGGGCGAGCCGAGGATCCGTTCTTCACGGTGAAGGTGGTCAACGTCTCCGTGATCTGGCCGGGCGCGACCGCGCAGGAGATGCAGACGCAGGTCGCCGATCCCATCGAGAAGAAGATCCAGGAGCTGCCTTACTTCGAGAAGGTGCAGACCTATTCCAAGCCGGCCTTCACCGCGCTCCAGGTGACCTTCCGCGATTCCACGCCGCCGAAGGACGTGCCGTATCTGTTTTATCTGCTGCGCAAGAAGCTCGCCGACGTGCAGGGCCAGTTGCCGTCGGGCATTCTGGGACCCGTCGTCAACGACGAGTTCTCCGACGTCGATTCCATCCTCTACATGATGACCGGCGACGGCGCCGACTATGCCCAGCTCAAGAAGGTCTCGGAAGGCTTCCGCCAGCGCCTGTTGAAGGTGCCGGGTGTGACCAAGGTCGACGTCTACGGCAACCAGGACGAGCGCATCTTCGTCGAATTCTCGCACGCCAAGCTCGCCACTCTCGGCATCACGCCGCAGGCGCTGTTCGATTCGCTCGCCAAGCAGAACAACGTGACTCCGGCCGGCACGGTCGAGACCTCGTCGCAGCGCGTGCCGCTGCGCGTCACCGGCGCGCTCGATGGCGCCAAGGCCGTCGCCGAGACGCCGGTCGAGAGCAACGGCCGCGTGTTCCGTTTAGGCGATATCGCCACCGTCACCCACGGCTATGTCGACCCGCCGAGCTTCATCGTGCGCCAGGAAGGCAAGGCCGCGATCGGCATCGGTGTCGTCACCGCCAAGGGCGCCAACATCCTCGATCTCGGCAAGGAGGTCGAGAAGGCCACCGCCGAGTTCATGAAGGCGGTGCCGCAGGGCATCGACGTCAAGCTCATCGCCGACCAGCCCAAGGTGGTCGAGCACGCCGTCGGCGAGTTCGTGCACTCCTTCATGGAAGCCCTCGTCATCGTGCTGTTCGTCTCGTTCCTGGCACTCGGCTGGCGCACCGGCATCGTGGTCGCGCTGTCGGTGCCGCTGGTGCTCGGTATCGTCTTCGTCGTCATGAACATGATGTCGCTCGATCTGCACCGCATCACGCTCGGTGCGCTGATCATCGCGCTCGGCCTGCTGGTGGATGACGCCATCATCGCGGTCGAGATGATGGTGGTGAAGATGGAGCAGGGCTGGGACCGTTTTCGCGCGGCCTCCTTTGCCTGGGAATCCACTGCGTTTCCGATGCTCACGGGAACGCTGGTCACGGCCGCTGGCTTCCTCCCCATCGGCTTTGCCAATTCCGCGGTCGGCGAATATGCCGGCAGCATCTTCTGGATCGTGGCGATCGCGCTGGTCGCCTCCTGGTTCGTGGCGGTGATCTTCACGCCTTATATCGGCGTCATGCTGCTGCCCAACATCAAGGTGCACCACAATCACGATCCGCACGCGGTCTACGAGACCCGCATGTACCGCGGCCTGCGCGCCATCGTGCAATGGTGCGTCAACCACCGCATCACCGTGGTGGCCGCGACCGTCGGCGTCTTCATCGCCTCGATCGTCGGCTTCGGCCATGTCCAGCAGCAGTTCTTCCCGCTGTCGGAGCGGCCCGAGCTGTTCCTCCAGCTTCGCCTGCCCGAGGGCACCGCTTTCAACGTCACCGAGAAGGCGGTGAAGAAGGCCGAGACGCTGCTCAAGGACGACAAGGACATCGAGACCTATACGTCCTATGTCGGCCAGGGCTCGCCGCGCTTCTGGCTCGGCCTCAATCCGCAGCTTCCCAACGAGGCGTTTGCCGAGATCGTCATCGTCGCCAAGGGCGTCGAGGCGCGCGAGCGCATCAAGGCCAAGATCGAGAACGCGGCTGCGGAGGGCATGCTGACAGAGGCGCGCGTGCGCGTCGACCGCTTCAACTTCGGTCCGCCGGTCGGATTCCCCGTCCAGTTCCGCGTGATCGGCCCCGACGCCAACAAGGTGCGCGAGATCGCCTATCAGGTCCGCGACGTCATGCGGCAGAACAAGAGCGTCAAGGACGTCCAGCTCGACTGGAACGAGCAGTCGCCCTACCTCAAGCTCGTCGTCGACCAGGATCGTGCCCGCGCCATGGGCCTGACGCCGCAGGACGTCTCGCAGGCGCTGTCGATGCTGATCTCGGGTGCGCAGGTTACCACCATTCGCGACGGCATCGAGAAGGTGGCCGTGGTCGCTCGTGCGGTCCCGTCCGAACGACTCGATCTCGGCGGCGTCGGCGATCTGACCATCACCTCGAAGAACGGCGTCGCCGTGCCGCTCCAGCAGATCGCCAAGATCGAGTATGCCCATGAGGAGCCGATCATGTGGCGGCGTAACCGCGACATGGCGATCACCGTGCGCTCCGACGTCGTCGACGGCGTGCAGGCGCCCGACGTCACCAGCCAGATCACGCCGAAGCTGAAGGCGATCAAGGACAATCTCGAGCCGGCCTACCGTATCGAACCGGGTGGGGCGTTCGAGGAATCCGCCAAGGGCAACGCCTCGATCTTCATCCTCTTCCCGCTGATGGTCATGGTGATGCTGACGCTGCTGATGTTCCAGCTTCAGAGCTTCTCGCGCCTGATCCTGGTGTTCCTCACCGCGCCGCTCGGCATCGTCGGTGCCTCGTTCGGCCTCAACGTCGCCAATGCCCCGTTCGGCTTTGTGGCGCTGCTCGGCCTGATCGCACTCGCCGGCATGATCATGCGCAACACGGTCATCCTGGTCGACCAGATCGAGACCGACGTTTCCCACGGCCTGACCCGCCGCGAGGCGATCGTGGAGGCAACCGTCCGCCGCGCCCGGCCGGTGGTGCTGACGGCGCTCGCCGCGATCCTGGCCATGATCCCGCTGTCGCGCTCGGCCTTCTGGGGCCCGATGGCGATCACGATCATGGGAGGCCTGTTCGTCGCGACCTTCCTGACGCTGCTGTACCTGCCGGGCCTCTACGCCCTGTGGTTCAGGAAGAGCCTGGACGAGGCGGGCACCCCCGAGCAGCCTGCCGCGCCGCAGCATGGGAGCGATGACCAGCACGCAATTCCGCTTGCTGAAGCGGCTGAATAAATGAGAAGACTGCTGATGGACGAGTCCTGACACATGACACTGGTTGCGGAACATATCGAAGGCGACACCCGGGATCGTATCCTCGAGGTGGCCGAGCGGCTGTTTCGCCAGATCGGGTACCAGAAGACCACGGTCGGGGACATCGCCAAGGAGCTCAGGATGAGCCCCGCCAATGTCTATCGCTTCTTCGAATCGAAGAAGGCGATCCACCAGTCGGTGGCGCGGGCCTTGATGGGCGAGGTCGAGATCGAAGCGCAGCGGATCGTGGCGAGGCCTGGTCCGGTGCTCCCGCGCTTCCGCGAGCTGCTCACCACCATCCACCGCATGAACACCGAGCGCTATGTCGGTGATAACAAGCTGCATGAGATGGTCGAGATCGCGATGCAGGAGGACTGGGACGTCTGCGTCGCCCATATGGAGTGCATTGCCGGCGTCATCGGCCAGGTGATCGCGCAAGGTACCGCGTCCGGCGAGTTCGAGGCGCCGGACCTGCAACTGGCCTCGATGTGCGCCTGCACCGCGATGATGCGCTTCTTCCACCCCCAGATGATCGCCCAGTGCGCTACCAAGCCGGGCCCGACCATCGACCAGATGATCGATTTCGTCATCGCCGGTCTGTCGCCGCGCCACTGACGGGCGCTGGAATTTCCCCTATAAGCAGGCCGACGTAGCCTGGATCAGGGGAAGACCTCGCCGTGACCGACAAAGACCTCTATTTCTACGAGCCCTCCAAGGGCCACGGCCTCAAGCACGATCCCTTCAACGCCATCATCGCGCCGCGGCCGATCGGCTGGATCTCCTCCCGCGACACCAAGGGCCACGTCAACCTCGCGCCCTACAGCTTCTTCAACGCCTTTTGCTACGTGCCGCCGATCATCGGGTTTTCCTCCACCAACTGGAAGGACACGGTGTCGAACATGGAGCAGACCGGCGAGTTCGTCTGGAATCTGACGACCATGGATCTCGCCAAGCACATGAACGCGACCGCCGCGCATGTCGGCCCCGAGGTCGACGAGTTCAAGCTCGCAGGGCTGACCGCCGTCCCCGGCAAGCTCGTCAACGTGCCGCGCGTGGCCGAGAGCCCGGTTGCCTTCGAGTGCAAGGTGTCCGACATCGTCCGCCTCAAGGGCGCCGATGGCAAGGAGGCCGATGCCTGGCTGACGCTGGGCGAGGTCGTCGCCGTCCATATCGACAAGGCCATGATCAAGGACGGCGTCTACCAGACCGCCGCCGCCCGCCCCATCGTCCGCGCCGGCCGTCGCGGCGACTACTTCGAGATCAAGCCGGAAAACATGTTCGAGATGGTGCGGCCGGACTGATCTGATCCGGGTTAAGCCACTCTCTCCGCATCGTCATTCCGGGGCGCGCCGTTAGGCGCGAGCCCGGAATCCATACTCCCGATGGTGGTTATGGATTCCGGGCTCGACGCTTGCGCGTCGCCCCGGAATGACGACAGGGCATTCAGCCCGATTCCCCTCCCCGGAACTGCCCCCACGCCCCGGCCGTTATGGCCCCCGGGGCGGCCGCCCGGCCGCGTCAATTCGCGTCTTTTTGCTCGCGAAGTGTTCACTTACCCCGGCCACTTTCCGCTAAAATGCCGATAACCGCGCCGATGCATGAGGTCAGCCATGAGCTTCCGCCGCGACACCATCACAAAGCCGATCTTCTCCTGGGCGCGCGGCGTGCTGCCAGCGATGTCCGACACCGAGCGCGAGGCGCTGGAGGCCGGTGACGTCTGGTGGGATGCCGATCTCTTCACCGGCAACCCGGATTGGTCGAAGCTGCTGGAGGTGCCTCAGGCGACGCTCACCCCCGAGGAGCAGGCCTTCCTCAACGGCCCGGTCGACGCGCTCTGCGCCATGCTCGACGAGTGGAAGATCTTCTGGGAATGGCGCGACCTGCCGCAGGAGGTCTGGCATTTCGTCAAGCGCGAAAAATTCTTCGGCATGATCATTCCGAAGGAGTTTGGCGGCCTCGGCTTCTCGCCGTATGCGCATTCGGAAGTGGTGCGCAAGATCTCGACCCGCTCGATTGCGGCGGCCGTCACCGTGATGGTGCCGAACTCGCTCGGGCCCGGCGAGCTTCTGATGCGCTTCGGCACGAAAGAGCAGCAGGAGCGCTGGTTGCCGCGCCTCGCCGACGGCCGCGACATTCCGTGCTTCGGCCTGACTAGCCCCGAAGCCGGCTCCGACGCCGCCTCGATGGTCGACACCGGCATCATCTGCAAGGGCGATTTCGAGGGCCGCGAGGTCATTGGCCTAAGGCTCAACTGGCACAAGCGCTACATCACGCTCGGCCCGGTCGCGACGCTGCTCGGGCTCGCCTTCAAGGCCTACGATCCTGATCATCTCGTGGGCAGCCAGGAAGAGCTTGGCATCACTGTCGCGCTGATCCCGACCAATCTGCCCGGCGTCAAGATCGGCCATCGTCATCTGCCGTCGATGCAAGTGTTCCAGAATGGCCCGAACTGGGGCCGCGACGTCTTCATCCCGCTCGACTACGTCATCGGCGGCAAGGAGAGACTCGGGCAGGGCTGGAAGATGCTGATGACGGCGCTTGCCGCCGGCCGCGGCATCTCGCTGCCGTCGCTATCGGCGGCCGGTGCCGCCTATGCCGCCCGCACCACCGGCGCGTATGCCCGCATCCGCGAGCAGTTCGGCATCTCCATCTCCAAATTCGAGGGCGTCGAGGAGCCGCTCGCGCGCATCGTCGCCACCGCCTACCAGCTCGACGCGGCACGCCGGCTGACCTGCGCGGCGCTGAATGCCGGCATCCATCCCGCCGTCATCTCCGGCATCATGAAGCTGCACGCGACCGAGCGGATGCGCACCGCGGTCGACGACGCCATGGACATCCATGGCGGCAAGGCCGTGATCGACGGTCCGCAAAACTATCTCGGCAATCTGCACCGCGCCGTGCCTGTTGGTATCACGGTCGAGGGCGCCAACATCCTGACCCGCAACCTTATCGTGTTCGGGCAGGGCGCGATCCGCGCGCATCCCTATCTGCTCGACGAGATGAACGCGCTTGCGGACACGAATCGCGAGCGCGGGCTCGCCGCGTTCGACAAAGCGTTCTGGAAACATGTCAGCCATAGCTTCCAGACGCTGTTGCGTGCGTTCGGCCGCAGCTGGAGCTTCGGCGCCTTCGCGCTTGCGCCGGATGCGGGCGATGCAACGCCATTCTACCGCCAGCTCGCGCGCTACTCTGCGGCCTTTGCGCTCTGCGCCGACATGGCGCTGCTCACGCTCGGCGGCGCGCTCAAGCGCAAGGAGATGCTGTCGGCGAGGTTCGGCGACATCCTCTCCGAGCTCTATCTGCTCTCCGCCGCGCTGAAACGCTGGCAGGACGAGGGCCGGCAGAAGGAGGATTTTGCTGCGCTGGAATGGTGCATGGCGACCGGCTTCAAGACCATCGAGAACCGGCTTGCCGAGATCCTCGCCAATCTGCCCAACCGTTTTGTCGCTGTTATCCTCAAGCTCGTGGTCCAGCCCTTCGGCGCGCGGGTGCTCGGCCCGTCTGACCGTGTCGTGCACCAATGCGCAAGTCTCGTGCTGGAGCCATCGGCCGCGCGCGAGCGTCTCACGCCGGATCTCGCCCATGTCGACGACGACGGCGGCTTTGCCCGGCTGGAGCGCGCGTTCAAGCTCGTTGCGGGCACCGATGCGATCGCCAAGCGCATGCGGGCCGCGCACATCCGCGACTGGAAGGATGGCGTCGCCAAGGGCGTGATCACGCAGGCCGAAGGCGAGCAGCTTGCGGCCGCTCATGAAGCCGTCACAAAAGTGATCGAGGTCGATGATTTTGCGCCCGAAGCGCTGTCGCCGATTTACAAGAAAACCGGAGATGTGCATCAGTTCTTCCAGGAACTCGGTGAACAGAGGGCGGCGAGCTGATGGCACGACCGGTTTTCATCGTCGACGGCAGCCGGACGCCGTTTCTCAAAGCGCGTTCGGGGCCGGGGCCGTTCACGCCGGTTGATCTCGCCGTGCAATGCGGCCGGCCGCTGCTGGCGCGTCAGCCGTTTTCACCCGATGATTTCGACCAGGTCATCCTCGGCTGCGTCAACGTGATCGCGGACGAGATGAACCCGGCCCGCGTCGCCGCGCTCCGGCTCGGCATGGGCGAGGACATGGTCGCCTTCACCGTGCAGATCAATTGCGGCTCCGGCATGCAGTCGATCGACACGGCCTACCGCTACATCCGCGAGGGTCATGCCGACATGGTCCTCGCCGGCGGCACCGAGGCGCTGAGCCACGCGCCGCTGGTCTGGCCGAACTCCGGTGTGCGCTGGTTCGCCGGCCTTGCCACCGCCAAGGGCGTGGCCGCGAAGCTCGCTGCCGCCTTCAAGCTGCGGCCGCGCTATCTCAAGCCGATCATCGGCCTCGAGCGCGGGCTCACCGATCCCATCACCGACTTGAACATGGGCCAGACCGCCGAGGTCGTCGGCCATCTCTTCGGCATCACGCGGGCACAGTCCGACGCCTATGCCGCCGAGAGTCATCGCCGGCTCGCGCATGCGCAGGCCGAAGGTTTTCTCAAGGGCGAGGTCGAGACAGCGTTCTCCCGCGACGGAAAATTCTTCGACCATGACGACGGCGTGCGGCCGGACTCGACGGCCGAGACGCTCGCAAAGCTGCGGCCGGTGTTCGAGCGCCCGTGGGGCCAGGTCACCGCCGGCAATTCGTCGCAGATCACCGACGGCGCCTCCTGGGTGATCCTCGCCTCCGACGCGGCGGTCGCAAAGCACAGACTGACGCCGAAGGCTGTCATCGTCGACAGCCACTGGGCCGCGCTCGATCCCAGCATCATGGGACTGGGACCCGTGATGTCCGCGACGCCGCTGCTTCAACGCAATGACCTCACCGTCAAGGACGTCGAGACCTGGGAGCTGAACGAGGCCTTCGCGACGCAGGTGCTCGGCTGTCTCGCCGCCTGGAACGACGACAAATTCTGTCGCGAGATCCTGGGCCTCGACGGCGCGGCCGGCGAGATCGACCGTGACAGGCTCAACGTCGATGGCGGCGCCATCTCGCTCGGCCATCCCGTCGGCACCTCCGGCAACCGCATCGTGCTGCATCTCGTCAACGCGATGAAGCGGCTCGGCACGCGCCGCGGCGTCGCGACCGAATGTATCGGCGGCGGGCTCGGCGGCGCCATGCTGATCGAGGCGGTGTGACCATGGATTCCAGGATCATGACCGCGCTCGGCGACCGCGTGCTGGAGCTTGGGCCCAGGCCCGCGACCGACAGCCCCTACAAGCACTTCAAGCTGACGCGCGATGCCGACGGCGTCGCCTGGCTGCTGTTCAACCGCGCAGATGCCAGCGCCAACACGCTGTCCGCGGACGTGATGGAGGAGTTCGATGCCGTGCTCGCGGCGATCGAGACCGAGCGTCCCGCGGGCCTCGTGATCCGCTCGGCAAAGCCGTCCGGCTTCATTGCCGGCGCCGACGTCAACGAATTCCGCGGTGCCAGCGATCCCGAGATGGTCGAGACACGCATCCGCGCGGCGCATGCCGTGGTCGATCACCTGGAAGCCTTGAGGTTGCCGACGGTCGCGGTCATCCATGGCTTCTGTCTCGGCGGCGGGCTGGAGGTCGCGCTGGCCTGCCAGTCGCGCATTGCGATCGACGGCGCGCGCTTCGGCTTCCCGGAGGTGATGCTCGGCCTGCATCCCGGCCTCGGGGGCACCGCGCGCTTCACCGCGCTGGTGAATCCGACGCAGTCGATGGCGCTGATGCTGACCGGCCGCACCATCGATGCGCGCCGCGCCAGATCGCTCGGCCTCGTCGATACCGTGACGCAGGAGCGGCACGTCCGCAACGCGGTGAAGGATGCACTGTTCGGCCGTCTGAAGCGGGCGCGTCCGGACCTTCTGACTCACGCGGCCAATTTCGGTCCCGTGCGCGGGCTGCTGGCCAGGCGCATGCGCTCGGAGGCGGCGAAGGCCGCGCCCCGCGAGCATTATCCGGCGCCTTACGCGCTGATCGATCTCTGGGAGACCCATGGCGGCAGCAAGGCCGCGATGCTGAAGGCCGAGCAAGCCTCGTTCGCCAGGCTGATGGTGACGCCGACCGCGCAGAATTTGATCCGCGTGTTCTTCCTGCGTGAGCAGATGAAGAAGACGGCCGGCGGCGGCAATTCGGTCAAACATGTTCACGTCATCGGCGCCGGCGCCATGGGCGGTGATATCGCGGCCTGGTGTGCGGGGCAGGGGCTGCGCGTCTCGCTCGCGGACATGAAGGCGGAGCCGGTCGCCGGCGCGTTGAAGCGCGCCGCTGAGCTTTACGGCAAGATCATCCGCAAGCCGACCGAGGTGCGCGACGCGCTGGATCGTCTGATCCCCGACATGGACGGCGAGGGTGTCCGCAACGCCGATCTCATCATCGAGGCGGTGCCGGAAAAGCTCGAGCTGAAGCAGAAGGTCTATGCGGGCCTCGAGCCGAAGATGAAGCCGGGCGCGATCCTTGCGACCAACACGTCGAGCATTCCGCTCCAGGATCTGCGCACCACGCTGGCGCGGCCCGATCGTCTCGTCGGCCTGCACTTCTTCAACCCGGTGTCGCGGCTGCAGCTGGTCGAAGTCGTCAGCCATGACGGCAACGACGCGCAGGTGCTGAAGGAGGCGCTCGCCTTCGTCGGCGCGATCGACCGTCTGCCGCTCTCCGTGAAGAGCTCGCCCGGGTTCCTCGTCAACCGTGCGCTGACGCCCTACATGCTGGAGGCGATGGTGATGCTGGATGAGAGGATCGACCAGCGCCTGATCGACGCGGCGGCCGAGCAGTTCGGCATGCCGATGGGGCCGATCGAGCTCGCCGACCAGGTCGGGCTCGACATCTGCCTCGACGTCGGCGACATGCTACGGACCAAGTTCGGCGATCTGCTCCCGCCGACGCCGGCCTGGCTGCGCGAGAAGGTCGCCAAGGGCGAGCTTGGCCGCAAGACGGGCAAGGGTTTTTACACCTGGAAGGACGGCAAGGCGGAGAAGGCGCCGTTGTCCGAGACCGGCCCGCGCGTCACCGACCAGATGATCGACCGCCTGGTGCTGCCGATGTCCAATGTCTGCGTCGCGGCACTCCGCGAAGGTATCGTCGACGATGCCGATGCGGTCGACGGCGCCATGATCTTCGGCACCGGATATGCACCGTTCCGCGGCGGTCCGCTGAACTACGCGCGCATGCGCGGCGTGGAAAATGTCGTATCCACCCTGCGCGCGCTGGCCGAGCGATTCGGCGGGCGCTTTGCGCCCGATCCGGGCTGGGACAATTTTAGGTGAGACCGACATGACCGAAACGTCCGACACCGAGCCGCGCGGCGATCTCTGCATTCGCACGCTGGCAATGCCCGCCGACACCAACGCCAACGGCGACATCTTCGGCGGTTGGCTGCTCAGCCAGATGGATGTCGGCGGCGGCGTGTTCGCATCAAAGCTCGCGCGGTCGCGTACGGTCACCGTGGCGATCGAGGCGATGAATTTTCGCAAAGCGGTCTATGTCGGCGATCTCGTTTCGGTCTACGCCAATCTCGTCCGCGTGGGCCGCACCTCGATGACCGTGCATCTCGAAGCCTGGGCGCTGCGGCGCAGGGAGCTCCAGCCGATCCTCGTCACCGACGGTCATTTCACCTACGTCTCGATCGATGATGACGGCCGTCCGCAAGCGATCCAGCGCAACGATCCGCCGATCGCGACGTAATCGCGCGCGACGCTCTGCCCTATCTCACGCAAACTTGCGGCACGCCAAACGCGGCGCGACTGAGTCACCGCGTCGCGGCTTCGCCAAGAACAAGTCATAAAACGGATGAGGTCCCGGCGTACTCAATTGCGTGTCGATTCGGGGTGGAAACGGCCTCAAATGCTCAGGAACCTTTGGGCAGGATTGCCGTTATTTGCCCGCACTGAGGAATCTACGGACCATGCCGGACAGCTACATTATTGAAGTCGACTCGCAAACCGCAGGTATCGTCGTTCGTTCTCAGGGAGGCTATTGTTTCTTCGCCTCGTCGCACCGCTTCAATCGCCTTGAAGGCCAGCTCTTCCGCAACGCACGCGAAGCCGAGCGTGCCGCGCGCAAGCTGGTTAACGGCGATGTGAAGGAAGCGGCGTAGGCGCCTTCCGCTGGTGATTTCTGACGCGCAAAGCGTGGTCGGAATTTTTTGCAGCCCTTGATGCCGCTGCCTTTTCCTTCTCCCTTCATGTCCGCCGAAGCCTTGGCGAAGGCGGATGTGGGAGAAAGTGGCGCGAAGCGCCGGATGAGGGGTTGTTTCCGCGAATTCAATCGTGAGAGGGTCGCCCGCGAGGGCAACCCCTCATCCGTCTCGCCGCTGTCGCCATAGCCGATGCAAAGCATCGGCGTTCTCAAGAACGGCGGCCGAAGGCCGCCTATGCCACCCTCTCCCACAGGGGGAGGGGGTAAGAGCGTCGATCACAACTTCGTCGCGGAGCGTGACAACAGCTTCCAATCGTCGCCCTGCTTCAGCCAGTTCATCAGGATATGAAGGCTGTTTGCCACTTTCTGTCCGCCGGTCATCATCTCGGCCAGCCAATGGAAGCGCACGATCGCGACGGGGCCGACGATCTTGATGGTCGGGTCCTTGTACGTAATCGACAGGAACTCCGTCTTGCCGTCGGTGGCGTTGGCGATAAAGGCCGCCTTATCCTCGAGGAAGCCGCTGGAATGGCTGTAGCTCAGATCGTCCGCGCACAGCGCGCGGAGGGCCTTCGGATCGGCCGCGATCTGGGCGAGGCGAAATGCCTCGACGTTTCTTGCCACCGCCTCGTGGTCCGTCGTGGCAGCATGGTCGCGATTCAGTGTCATCATATCCTCCGTCCTTGATCTTGCGCCCACTGTTGCAGCCGCACTTGATTGTGTCGAGCGCCAGGTCGCAATCGTCGTCGCAATACGCTGCATTGCGCCAGGCGGCGCGATTTCTGACGCGCAAAGCGTGGTCGGAATTTTTTGCAGCCCTTGATACCGCTGCCTTTTCCTTCTCCCCTCATGTCCGCCGAAGCCTTGGCGAAGGCGGATGTGGGAGAAGGTGCATAGGCCGCCTTCGGCGGCCTATGCTAAGAGAACGCCGAAGCAAAGCTTCGGCTATAGCGTCGGATGAGGGGAGCCTGAATCTGCGAATTCAATTGTGAGAGGTCTGCTCGCGGAGGGACTCACCCGTCTCGCCGCTACGCCGCGAGCCACCCTCTCCCACAGGGGGAGAGGGAAAGAATCGCAATCACAACTTCGTCGCAGCCCGCGACAGCAGCTTCCAATCGTCGCCCTGCTTCTGCCAGTTCATCAGGATGTGAAGATTGGTCGACACTTTTTTCCCATCGGCCGCCATCTCCTGTTCCCCCATCCAGTGGAAGCGCACGATCGCGGCGGGGCCGACGACCTTGATGGTCGGGTCCTTGTACTCGATCGACAGGAATTTTGATTTGCCGTCGGTGGCGTTGGTGACGAAGGTCGCCTTGTCCTCGACCTTGCCGTTGGAATGGCTGTAGCTCACCTCGTCGGCGCAGAGCGCGCCGAGCGCCTTGGGATCGGCCGCGATCTGGGCAAGGCGGAAGGCCTCGACCTTTTTCGCCACGGCTTCCTCATCCGCCGCGGCCGCCAACGCCGGTGCTGTGAGAGCAAGCGCGGAGACGGCAAGGGTTGAGACGGCAAGAGTCGAGAGAGCCAGATCGCGTCGGTTGATCGTCATCGTTTCCTCCTTTTTGGTCTTGCGCGGAGTGTTGCAGTCGCGCGCGACTTTGTCGAGTGTCGCGTGGCGGTCATGTCGATGCGTCATTGCGCGATCAGGGCTGCATTGATACGTGTTTCGCATTGATGCATCGTGCATTCGGGAAAGTACGGAAATGATCGAGGCCAAAGGGCAGGCGCGGGGGCAAGTGACGGGCAGGGCGCTGCTGTTCGACATCGACGGCACGCTGGCCAACACCGACCCGCTGCACCTCAAGGCGTTCAACCAGGTGCTTGGGCCGCTGGGCCATGTGTTCGATCACGCGCGCTTTTCGAGGGAGCTGCAAGGCTTCGCCAATGCGTCGATCGGCGAGCGCTTTCTGCCCGACGAAACCGTGGAACGGCGCGCCGTGATCCTCGGAGAGAAGGAGGTCGTCTTCCGCACACTTGTCGCCGGACAGATCGAGCCGCTTCCGGGTCTGATGGCGCTGCTCGACCGCGCGGATGCCGCCGGCATTCCCATGGTCGCCGTGACCAACGCGCCGCGTCTGAATGCCGAGCTGTTGCTCTCCGGTCTCGGCATCACGCACCGCTTCAGGGCGCTTGTGATCGGCGACGAGCTGCCGCACGGCAAGCCGCACCCGCTGCCCTATCAGGAGGGGCTGCGTTTCGTCGGCGGCAGCGCGACGGCTTCGATCGCGTTCGAGGATTCCCGCTCCGGCGTGCAGTCGGCGACGGCCGCCGGCATTCCGACCATCGGCATCCGGACGAGCCTCAGCCATGCCGACCTTGTTGGCGCCGGCGCGGTTGCCTCCGCCAGCGCGTTCGACGATCCGGAACTGCTCGCGCGTCTCGCCGCCGCGATGGCATGGTGAGAGGCTTTGTCCGTTAACCGTGATCGCTGAGCGCATTGACCGAACGTGCGAACCGCCGCACCATGCGCTTTCCTGATTTGAGGCCATCGCCGTGACCGGATTGACCCATCGCCAAGCCGAAATCCTCAACATCGCGCGCGCCTCGGGGCGCGTCATGGTCGAGGAGCTCGCGCGCCGGTTCGAGGTCTCGGCGCAGACGATCCGCAAGGATCTCAACGATCTCTGCGAGCGCCGCTCGCTGACCCGTATCCACGGCGGCGCCATCATCGCCTCCGGCGTCGAAAACCTCGCCTACGAGGCGAGGCGGTTCGTCGCCGCCGACGAAAAGAAGGCGATCGGTGCCGCGGCCGCCTCGCTGATCCCGAACGGCTGCTCGCTCTTCATCAATATCGGCACCACGACCGAGGAGGTGGCGAGCGCGTTGACCTCGCACGAGGACCTCCTCGTCATCACCAACAATCTCAACGTCGCGATGCTGCTCTATCGCCATCCCCGCATCGAGGTGGTGGTCGCCGGCGGCACGGTGCGGCGCGCCGACGGTGCCGTGGTCGGCTCGACCGCGACGCAGCTCATCGGCCAGTTCAAGGTCGACTACGCCATCATCGGGGCGTCCGCGATCGACGAGGAGGGCGCGCTGCTCGACTTCGACTATCGCGAGGTGCAGGTGGCGCAAGCCATCATCGCCAATGCCCGCAGCGTCATGCTGGTTGCCGACTCCACCAAGCTGCGCCGCAGCGCGCCGGTGCGCATCGCCCATATCACCCAGATCCAGACCTTCGTGACTGACCAGGAACTGCCCGAGCGCCTCGCCACCATCTGCCACAGCAAGGGCATCGAGGTGATGGCGGCAATGCCGAAGGATGCGGCGGATATCGATGATGCGCAGGCCGAAGCGCAGGATGCCGCGCCCGAAGCCGCGCCGGTGGTCCGGCTGAGATAGCGGCTTAGGCGTCGCTCCATGGGTCGAGCAGCGGAACGCCGAAGGCCGCAAAATCTTTCACATTGCGTGTGACGAGCGTGAGATCGTTGGCGAGCGCGGTGGCCGCAAAGAAGCCGTCCATCACGGACAACGCAACGCCATTGCGACGGCTCTGCGCCATCAGGTCGCCCCAGCGCTCGGCGACCACGTGGTCGATCGGCAGGATGCGCTGCGCGAACCGAGCCGGCAGGTCGTGGGCGAGCCAAGCGGCCAGCGCGGCGCGCCGACGGCCATCATCCAGCAGGGCGATACCGCGGCGAAGCTCGGCGATCGAGGCAGCGCTGATGAACGCGCGATCCTCATCGACCGTATCGAGCCATGCCAAGACTTTCGCGGAAGGCGCCGGCCGCTGAACCTCCGACAGCACGTTGGTGTCGAGGAGCAGGTTCACGGCATCTCGTCGCGCGGTTCGTCCTGCACCCGTTCAAGTTCGAGGTCGGCACCGCGCAGCGGCGAAGCTAGCAGGAATTCAGCTAGCGTGCCTTTGCGTGCCGTCTTTCGCGCCCATTCATCCGCGGAAACGACCACCGCATTGGGCCTGCCGTGTCGGGTGATGATCTGGGGGCCAGTTTGGGCGCGATCGACCACCTCGGACAGGCGTGCCTTGGCATTGGCGAGCGTCCACGTGTCAGTCGGGGGCGAATCGGGGGCGGTGCTGCGGTCTGTCATGCCGAATATAACTAATGTGACTATTATGACTATATTGGCTCTACGTGACTATTCAAGATCGTATTGCGGTTTCGATTGGCGTCCGAACTGCCCATTTCCACGGCTGATTGCCCACCAGAAAGTTCCTCTTTCACTTCCTTTCGCCTCTCTTTCATCTTGCTTTCGCTTTTCGGTGTGATCTAATCAAAAACGAAAGTAGTCGCTCGAAGGAACGAGCGGTCGCCGGGGGATGCGTCTATTGGAGCGTATTTTCGACCTCGCCATTATCGGAGGCGGTGTTAACGGCTGCGGCATCGCGCGCGACGCGGTGGGCCGGGGCAACACGGTTTTCCTGTGCGAAATGAACGATCTGGCGAGCGGGACCTCGTCCTGGTCGACCAAGCTGGTGCATGGCGGCCTGCGCTATCTCGAATATTACGAGTTTCGCCTGGTCCGCGAGGCGCTGATCGAGCGCGAGATCCTTTGGGGCATCGCGCCCCATATCATCCGTCCCCTGCGTTTCGTTTTGCCGCATCACGCCGGCCTGCGTCCGGCCTGGCTGCTGCGCCTCGGCCTCTTCCTCTATGACCATATCGGCGGCCGTCATCTATTGCCGGCGACGCGTTCGGTCGATCTCAGGCGAGACGAGGTTGGCCGTCCGCTGATCCCGAACCGCTACAGCCGCGCGTTCGAATATTCCGACTGCTTCGTCGACGACGCCCGTCTCGTCGTGCTCAACGCGCGCGATGCCGCGGACAAGGGCGCCGAGATCCGCACCCGCACCCGCGCGACGGATATCAAGCAGTCCGGCGGCATCTGGACCGTCAGCATGGTCAACACGCTGACCGGCGAGCGTTCGCAGGTCCAGGCCCGCGCGGTGGTCAATGCCGGCGGCCCCTGGGTCGAGGATGTGCTCGGCCGCGGCGCCGGCGTGAACGCGAAAGCCAAGGTGCGCCTGGTGCAGGGCTCGCACATCGTGGTCAAAAAGCTCTACGACCACGACCGCGCCTACATGTTCCAGAACGCGGACGGCCGCATCATCTTCGTGATTCCGTACCAGGACGATTTCACGCTGATCGGCACCACCGATCGCGATTATGACGGCGATCCCGCCAAGGTGAAGGCGACGCCCGAAGAGATCGAGTACCTTTGCGCCGCCGCGAGCGAGTATCTTGCCAAGCCGGTGACTTCAGCTGACGTGGTCTGGACCTATTCCGGCGTGCGACCGCTTTATGACGACGGCGCCAGCGAAGCCAAGGCCGCGACGCGCGATTACGTGTTCGAGCTCGACACACCCGGCGGCGTGCCGCTGCTCTCGATCTATGGCGGCAAGATTACGACCTACCGCCGGCTCGCCGAAGAGGCGCTGGAACGGCTCGCACCCTATCTTCGCAGTGCGAAAGCGCGCGAAGGCTGGACCGGCAAATGGCCGCTGCCCGGCGGCGACATGGGCGTGTCCGACGTCGACGGCCTGATCGCCGAACTCCAGCGCGGCTATCCCTTCCTCAGCCATGAGCATGCGCGGCGCCTCGCGCGCGCCTATGGTACCCGCGCCATCAAGCTGCTTGGCGATGCCAAGTCGGCCGCCGATCTCGGCCAGGCCTTCGGCGCGACACTGACCGAACGCGAGGTCCGCTACCTCATGGCCAATGAATGGGCGGTCACGGCGGAAGACATCGTCTGGCGCCGCTCCAAACTTGGCCTGCGACTATCTGCCGACGAGGTTGCCGCATTGAACGACTGGATTGCAACCCACGCTGTGCCGCAAAGTCCCCTGCTGGAAGCGGGAGGACGCCCATGACCGTGACGCTCGATCATGTGACCCGGACCGTCGAGGGGATACCGCACATCCGCGACGTCTCGCTGACGCTCGAGAGCGGCACGCTCAACGTGCTGCTGGGGCCGACGCTGTCAGGCAAGACCTCGATCATGCGGCTGCTCGCCGGCCTCGACAAGCCGACGACGGGCAAGGTGCTGGTCAACGGCAAGGACGTCACCGGCGTCGACGTGCGCAAGCGTTCGGTCGCGATGGTCTATCAGCAGTTCATCAACTACCCCTCGCTCACGGTCTACGAGAACATCGCTTCACCCTTGCGCGTGCAGGGCAAGCCGCGCGAAGAGATCGAGAAGCGCGTGGCGGAAGCCGCGCGGCTGCTCCGGCTCGAGCCGTTCCTGAAACGCACGCCGCTCCAGCTCTCCGGCGGCCAGCAGCAGCGCACCGCGATGGCGCGCGCGCTGGTGAAGGGCGCCGATCTCGTGCTGCTCGACGAACCGCTCGCCAATCTCGACTACAAGCTGCGCGAGGAGCTTCGTACCGAGCTGCCGCGCATCTTCGAGGCGTCCGGCGCGATCTTCGTCTATGCCACGACCGAGCCGACCGAAGCGCTGCTGCTTGGCGGCAACACGGTCTGCATGTGGGAGGGGCAGGCGCTCCAGATCGGCGAGACGCCGAACGTCTACCGCCGTCCGCAGACGCTGCGTGTCGCCCAGGTGTTCTCCGATCCGCCGCTCAACCTCGTCGGCATCGAGAAGAAGAACGGCTCTGTGCAATATGCGGGCGGCATCGCCGCGCCGGCCTCCGGTCTCTATTCATCGCTCGCCGACGGCGCCTATCGCGTCGGCTTCCGCGCCCATCAGCTCGCCCTCGCCAACGGCGAGACCGACCGCCACGCCTTCCATGCCACGGTGACGGTGACCGAGATCACCGGTTCGGAGAGTTTCGTGCACCTGACCCGCGACGGATCGAACTGGGTGGCAGTGCTGCACGGCGTGCACGAGTTCGAGCCTGGCCAGACCATCGATGCCGTGCTCGATCCCAATGATGTCTTCGTCTTCGACGCGGCCGACCGTCTGGTCGCCGCGCCGAGCTCGTAAGGGGGAGATGCGACATGGCCCGCATTGACCTCGTCGATCTCGCCCACTCTTACGGCGGCAATGATGCGCCGCAGGAAAGCTTTGCGCTGAAGCCGGTGACCATGACCTGGCGGCAGGGCGGTGCTTACGCGCTGCTCGGCCCGTCCGGCTGCGGCAAGACCACGCTGCTCAACGTCATCTCCGGCATCATCACGCCGTCGCGGGGGAAAATCCTGTTCGACGGCCAGGACATCACACCGCTGTCAACCCAGAAGCGCAACATCGCCCAGGTGTTCCAGTTTCCGGTGATCTACGACACCATGACGGTGGGGCAGAACCTGGCGTTTCCGCTGAAGAACCGCGGCGTGCCAAAGGCCGAGATCGACAAGCGCGTCGCCGAGATCGGCCGCCTGCTCGACCTTGAGCCCTATCTCAATCGCAAGGCGACGCGCCTCACGGCGGATGCCAAGCAAAAGATCTCGCTCGGCCGCGGCCTGGTCCGCTCCGACGTCGCCGCCGTGCTGTTCGACGAGCCGCTGACCGTGATCGATCCCGAGCTGAAATGGCAGCTCCGTTCCAAGCTGAAGGCGCTGCATCGCGAGCTCGACCTGACGATGATCTACGTCACCCACGACCAGACCGAGGCGTTGACCTTCGCCGACACCGTCGTCGTCATGCATGACGGCCGCGTGGTGCAGAGCGGCACGCCCGCCGAGCTGTTCGACAAGCCGGCGCACACGTTCGTGGGCTATTTCATCGGCTCGCCCGGCATGAACATCCTGCCGGCCGAGGTGAAGGGTCGCGAGGCGCGCATCGGCGGCAATGTCATCGCGCTCAACCGCAGCTATGACAACCTGCCTGCCGGCGCCAAGATCGAGATCGGCGTGCGTCCGGAGTTCGTCGATGCCGTCGCGCCCGCACCCGGATTGCTCAGTGCGAAGATCGACCGCATCGACGACCTCGGCCGCATCCGCTTCGCACGCGTCCGCATCGGCGAGGCCAAGATCGCGGCGCGCGCGCCGGCGGGCTTCACCAGCGCGGACGGTACCGCCGGGCTGAAATTCGATCCGGCGCACGTCCACGTCTATGCCGACAGCCTTCTGGTGGAGGGAGCCGCCTGATGGACAAGACCGTCAACCAAAAAGCCTGGTTCCTGGTGCTGCCGGTGTTCCTGGTCGTGGCCTTCTCGGCGGTGCTGCCGCTGATGACGGTCGTGAACTATTCGATGCAGGACACCTTCGGCAACAACCAGTTCTTCTGGAACGGCGTCGGCTGGTTCAAGGAGCTGCTCGATCCCTCGACCGATCTCGGCGGCCGATTCCTCGCCTCGCTCGGTCGCAATCTGTTCTTCTCGATGGTGATCCTCGCGATCGAGGTGCCGCTCGGCATTGTCGTCGCGCTGTCGATGCCGCGTCAGGGCTGGACGGTGGCGGCCTGCCTCGTCATCCTCGCGCTGCCGCTGCTGATTCCGTGGAACGTGGTCGGCACGATCTGGCAGATCTTCGGCCGGCCCGACATCGGTCTGATGGGCTATGTGCTCAATGCGATCGGCATCGACTACAACTACGTCTCCAACGCCGTCGATGCCTGGGTTACCGTCATCGTGATGGACGTCTGGCACTGGACCAGCCTGGTCGCGCTGCTGTGCTACGCCGGCCTGAAGTCGATCCCCGAGGCCTATTACCAGGCAGCTCAGATCGACGGCGCCTCGCGCTGGGCCGTGTTCAAGGCGATCCAGCTGCCGAAGATGAACCGCGTGCTCCTGATTGCCGTGCTGCTGCGCTTCATGGACTCGTTCATGATCTACACCGAGCCGTTCGTGGTGACGGGTGGCGGACCCGGCAACTCGACGACCTTCGTGTCGATCGAACTCGTCAAGATTGCGCTCGGCCAGTTCGACCTCGGCAAGGCCGCGGCGCTCTCGCTGGTCTATAATCTGATCATCCTGATCGTCTGCTGGATCTTCTATACCGTCATGACCAATGCCGGCGCCGAACGCAAAGTCCAGGCCGAGACCGAGCCGGCGACGGAGCCCAAGCCTTCGGCCGTGCTCAAGCCCGTGACTGCACTCAAGCCAAAGGAAGGAGTGGCCTGATGCACTCAATTCCCGGCCGCCGCGTCATCATGGCGCTGTTTCTGATCTTCCTGTTGTTGCCGATCTACTGGCTCGTCAACATGAGCTTCAAGACCAACGCAGAAATCGTCTCGACGATGACGCTGTGGCCGCATTCCCCGACGCTGCAGCATTACAAGCGCATCTTCACCGACGAGAGCTGGTACTCCGGCTACATCAACTCGCTCAAATACGTTGTCCTCAACACCATCATCTCGATCTCGGTGGCGCTGCCCGCGGCCTACGCGTTCTCGCGCTACCGCTTCCTCGGCGACAAGCACCTGTTCTTTTGGCTGCTGTCGAACCGCATGGCCCCGGCGGCAGTCTATGCGCTGCCGTTCTTCAACCTCTATTCGGCGATCGGCCTGTTCGATACGCCGTGGGCGGTCGCGCTCGCGCATTGCATCTTCAACGTTCCGCTGGCGGTGTGGATCCTCGAAGGCTTCGTCTCCGGCGTGCCGCGCGAGATCGACGAGACCGCCTTCCTCGACGGCTATTCTTTTCCGCGCTTCTTCATCAGGATCCTGGTGCCGCTGATCGCGAGCGGCATCGGCGTCGCCGCCTTCTTCTGCTTCATGTTTTCCTGGGTCGAGCTCCTGCTCGCGCGGACGCTGACCTCGGTGCAGGCAAAACCGATCGCGGCGATCATGACGCGTACGGTGTCGGCTGCGGGCATGGACTGGGGCCTGCTGGCCGCGGCCGGCGTGCTTACCATCATCCCGGGCGCCCTCGTGATCTGGTTCGTCCGCAATTACATCGCGAGCGGTTTCGCGCTCGGTCGGGTCTAGGGAGGCATCGATGGAATCTATTGCATGGATGGCCTGGACGCTGCCGACCGCGATCTTCTTCGTGGCGCTCGCCTGCACCCTCGCGGTCATGACGTACCTCGCCGCGGTCAATCCGGAAGCCGAGCGCGTCGGCGTGCTCAGCATTCCGACGACGCGGGGCGACCGCCTCTTCATCTCCCTGATCACGGCGGCCGTCATCCACCTTCTGTGGATTGCCTTCGCCGGCACCGATACACTCGCCACCCTGCCGATCGGCGAGGAAGGTTTTGAGATTTCGAGCCTCTGGCTCGCAAGTGGAATTTCGCTGGCCACGGCCGTGCTCATTTTTCGCACGGTCTGAAGCTCGCGAAGGGACGGCCAGATCCGGGGGCAACCCGGGCCTGTATAAAATTTTGTCGCTGCAACGGAGGAACAACATGCGACAGTTTAGGAGAAGGAAAGGTCCATTGACCAAGAATAGCTTTCTGACCATGTCCAGCGCCGCCGCCATCGTTGCGGTGTCGTTCGCCGTCTCGGCGCCGGTCCGCGCCGCCGACGACGCCGCGATCCAGAAGTGGATTGCGGAATTCCAGCCCTCGACGCTGTCGAAGGACGAGCAGAAGAAGGAGCTGGAGTGGTTCGCCAAGGCCGCCGAGCCCTTCAAGGGCATGGAGATCAACGTCGTCTCCGAGACCATCGCGACCCACGAATACGAGTCGCAGACGCTGGCAAAGGCGTTCTCCGAGCTCACCGGCATCAAGCTCAAGCACGACATCATCCAGGAAGGTGACGTCGTCGAGAAGCTGCAGACCCAGATGCAGTCCGGCAAGAACGTCTATGACGGCTGGATCAACGATTCCGATCTGATCGGCACGCACTTCCGCTACGGCCAGACCATCGCACTGTCGGACTACATGACCGGCGAGGGCAAGGACGTCACCGATCCCCAGCTCGACGTCAACGACTTCATCGGCAAGTCGTTCGGCACCGCGCCGGACGGCAAGCTCTATCAGCTGCCCGACCAGCAGTTCGCGAACCTCTATTGGTTCCGCTACGACTGGTTCACCAACCCGGACTACAAAGCCAAGTTCAAGGCCAAGTATGGCTACGAGCTCGGCGTGCCCGTGAACTGGTCCGCTTATGAAGACATCGCCGAGTTCTTCACGAACGACATCAAGGAGATCAACGGCGTCAAGGTCTACGGCCATATGGACTATGGCAAGAAGGACCCGTCGCTCGGATGGCGTTTCACCGACGCCTGGCTGTCGATGGCCGGCAACGGTGACAAGGGCATTCCGAACGGTCTGCCGGTCGACGAATGGGGCATCCGCATGGAAGGCTGCCGTCCGGTCGGCTCCTCGGTCGATCGCGGTGGCGACACCAACGGTCCGGCCGCGGTCTACTCGATCACGAAGTATCTGGAGTGGATGAAGAAGTATGCCCCGCCGCAGGCTCAGGGCATGACCTTCTCCGAATCCGGTCCCGTGCCGGCGCAGGGCAACATCGCCCAGCAGATGTTCTGGTACACCGCCTTCACCGCCGACATGGTGAAGCCCGGCATCGCCGTGATGAACGCGGACGGTACGCCGAAGTGGCGTATGGCTCCGTCGCCGCACGGCTCGTACTGGAAGGAAGGCATGAAGCTCGGCTACCAGGACGCCGGCTCGCTCACGCTGTTGAAGTCGACCCCGGCTGACCGCCGCAAGGCGGCCTGGCTCTATCTCCAGTTCATCGTCTCCAAGACGGTGTCGCTGAAGAAGAGCCATGTCGGTCTCACCTTCATTCGTGAATCCGACATCTGGGACAAGTCGTTCACCGAGCGTGCGCCGAAGCTCGGCGGCCTGATCGAGTTCTACCGCTCGCCCGCGCGCGTGCAGTGGACCCCGACCGGCAACAACGTGCCTGACTATCCGAAGCTCGCGCAGCTCTGGTGGCAGAACATCGGCGATGCGTCGTCCGGTGCGAAGACGCCGCAAGCTGCGATGGATGCACTCGCGGCCGCTCAGGACTCCGTCATGGAGCGCCTCGAGAAGTCCGGCGTGCAGGGCGCCTGCGGTCCGAAGCTGCACAAGAAGGAGACCGCCGAGTTCTGGTACGCCAAGGCCCAGAAGGACGGCACCATCGCGCCGCAGCGCAAGCTCGCCAACGAGAAGCCGAAGGGTGAGACGGTCGACTACGACACGCTGATCAAGTCGTGGCCGGCATCCCCGCCCAAGCGCGCGGAAGCGAAGTAAGCGGCACGTAGCGTCATCAAACACGAAAGGCCGGGAGCGATCCCGGCCTTTTTTCTGGCGGATGTCGAGAATGGCGATTGTGCCGACTACACACTCGCTGTCATCGCCCGACTTGATCGGGCGATCCAGTATTCCAGAAACGGTCGTGATTGAACCGAAGAGCCGCGGCGTACTGGATGCCCCGCCTTCGCGGGGCATGACAGCGTCATGTGTGGAGAGGAAATTACTCCGCCGGCTCGGTCGCGAGCGTCGGATAATCCGTGTAGCCCTTCGCGCCGCCGCCGTAGAACGTGTTCTTGTCCCAATCGTTCAGCGCCGCGCCCGTCTTCAGCCGCTCGACGAGGTCGGGGTTGGAGATGAACGGCTTGCCGAAGGCGATGAGATCGGCAGCGTTCGCGTCCAGCACCTTGGTGGCGAGGTCGAAGTCGTAGCCGTTGTTGGCGATGTAGGCGCCGGTGAAGCGCTTGCGCAGGCCCGCATAGTCGAACGGGGCGATGTCGCGTGGGCCGCCGGTGGCGCCTTCGACCACGTGCAGATAGACGAGCTTGAGTGCGTTGAGGCCGTCGACGATGTGATCGAACAAGGCCTGCGGATTGGAGTCGGAGAGGTCGTTGGCCGGCGTCACCGGCGAGATGCGGATGCCGGTGCGGTCGGCGCCGGCCTCGGCGGCAACGGCCTTGGAGACCTCGAGCATCAGCCGCACGCGGTTTTCGATGGAGCCGCCGTAAGCATCGGTGCGCTTGTTGGCGCCGTCCCTCGCGAACTGGTCGAGCAGATAGCCGTTGGCGCCGTGGATCTCGACGCCGTCGAAACCGGCCTCGATCGCATTCTTCGTGGCGCGCTTGAAGTCGTCGATGATACCGGGAATTTCAGACAGCTCGAGCGCGCGGGGCTCGGAGACGTCGGCGAAGGTGCCGTTGACGAAGGTCTTGCCCTTGGCGCGGATCGCGCTCGGCGCCACCGGGGCTGCGCCATTGGCCTGGAGATCGACATGCGAGATGCGGCCGACATGCCAGAGCTGGATGAAGATCTTGCCGCCGCGCTCATGCACGCGGTCGGTGACCTTGCGCCAGCCGGCGACCTGGTCCTTGCTGTAGATACCGGGCGTGTCCTGGTAGCCCTGGCCCTGCTGTGAGATCTGGCTCGCTTCGGTGACCAGGAGACCCGCGGAGGCGCGCTGGCCGTAATAATCGGCGGCAAGCGGGCTCGGCACGAACGTGCCGGGCGCGGCACGGTTGCGCGTCAGCGGCGCCATCACGAGGCGGTTGGCCAGCGTGATCGGGCCGAGCTTGTAGGTCTCTAGCAATTTGGTCGGACGGCTCATGGGAATGCTTCCAGGCGGTGACAGATCACGAACACTTGTGCATCGCGACATCAGGCGCAAGGGAGGAGCCATACGGAAAGTGCAGGCGAGCTACGCGGCCTGGTCCGCGTAGCATGATTCATGTGCAATCCCGGCCATGACAGCGGATTTGCGCTGCCACGGCCCGCGATCTCTCAGTTCGCGCCGAGGAAATCGCGCTTGCCGATCTCGACGCCGTTGTGACGCATGATGCCGTGAGCGGTGGTGGCGTGGAAATAGAAGTTCGGCAGCGAGACCCCGCTGAAGAACTGCTGGCCCTTGAGCGTCATGGTCCGGTCCGGGCCCGCCGGGAAGGTCACGTCCTTGGTGTCGGCGCCTTCGAACTGCTCCGGCTTGTACGATTTCACGTAGTCGATCGTCTTGGCGAGCCGCTGCTTCAGCTCCTCAAACGTCTTTTCCGTGTCGGGCATCGAAGGCACCTCGCTATGGGTCAGCCTGGCGCAGCCCTTGGCGGCGAAATCGCTGGCGAGCTGGATCTGCTTCGACAGCGGCAGCATGTCCGGGAAGAGGCGCGAGCCGAGCAGGACGCCCGGGTCGATCTTTTTGGCCGCGCAATGCGCCTCGGCTTTCGTGAGCAGACCGGTCAGGCTGTTCAGCATTTGCAAGTACGCGGGGACGACGGCGTCGTGAAAGGACATGTGATGCTCGCTTGTGAATGGGAGATCTCAGGAGAAACCTGAGCCACTCACATGGGAGCATCACGGAAAATTACAATCGCGAGAGCGGCTTGTGCGGTGCGAAAATTCTACCGGATCATCCCCGCCGGCTGCGCCTGGGCCGTACCGCCGCGCATCCGCGCGAGCAGCTCGGCGGTCGGCCAGGAATCGGCGGGCAGGCCGTATTTGATCTGCATCGCCTTCACGGCGGCACGGCTCTGCTGGCCCAGCACGCCGTCGACCTTGCCGACGTTGAAGCCGGCCTGGACCAGGAGCTGCTGCAATTGCTTGAGCTCGTTGAACGGCAGTTGCGCGACCGGTTGGGCCGGCTTGCGCATCGGAGCCGCGCCCGCGATGCGCGTGGCGAGATAACCCGCGGTGGTCGAATAGATCAGCGAATTATTCCACTCGGTGTAGGCCGCGAAATTCGCATACGCCATGAAGGCAGGTCCGTTGCGCCCCATCGGCAGCAGCACGGACGAAGCGAGATTGTCGTTCGGCAGCGGACGGCCGTCGGGATAGGTGACCCCCAACTGCGCCCATTTCGAGCGCGGCTGCTGCACCGTGAGGTCGGTCTGATCCCAGGGCAGGTTTTGCGGCACCTTGATCTCTTCGAGCCACGGCTCGCCGCGCCGCCACTTCAATCCGTTGGCGATGTAGTTCGCGGTCGAGCCGATCACGTCGTCCTCGCTGCGCAAGAGATCGCGCCGTCCGTCGCCGTCATAGTCGACGGCGTAGTTGACGTAATGCACGGGCAGGAATTGCGTCTGCCCGAGCTCGCCGGCCCAGGAGCCGACCATCTCGTCGGGTGTGAGATCACCACGGTCGATGATCTTCAGCGCGGCGATGGTCTCGTTCACGAACATCTCCGAGCGCCGGCAGTCATAGGCCAGCGACACCAGCGATTTCAGCGTCGGCAGATTGCCCATGTTGACGCCGAAATCGCTCTCGAGGCCCCAGAACGCAGCGATCACCGCCGGCGGCACGCCGTATTCCTTTTCGGCGCGCGCGAACGCAGCCGCGTGGCTCTTGATGTGCTGCTGGCCGTTCTGCATGCGATAGGGCGCGGCCATGCGGCCGGCAAATTCGGTGAAGAGCTGGCCGAACACGCGCTGGCCGCGGTCGCGATTGACGATGCCCTGGTCGTAGACGAGGTAGGGCGAGGCTTCCGATATCGTCCGCTGCGACACGCCGGCGGTAACGGCCTGCTTTTTCACGTCGGCCAGGAAGCGATCGAAGCTCGCGCCATTGTGGCACGAAGCCGCGCGCGGCGACGGGGTTGCGGCTTTGGGCGCGATGGGCTTGGCGGGTGGTGGCGCGAACTGGGCGGAGGCGGGGAGGGCGAAGGCGAGCAGAGCGGCGGCCGCGATCGCAAATCGGGTCTGGAGCATGAGCTTTCCGGCGGGGAGAAGGGCGCGTGTGGAATCTTGCTAAAGCTTAAGTGAATTGAGCGCCTCAAACCATCCCTTCGTCATGGCCGGGCTTGTCCCAGCCATCCACGCCTTTCGGGGCTTGTGTAGAGGAAGAACGTGGATGCCCGGGCCTTCGCCGCGCCGAAGCGGCTTCGGCCGCGCAGGCGGGACAAGCCCGGGCATGACGGAAATGCAATGTTGGGCATAGCCGCGGCCCCGCGACGCACCTTGAAACCTTGCACCCGGGCCGGGGTCATCCCTACCTGAATGGCGCCGGCCAGAGGTTTGCCCGCGGCCGCCCTGGGAGACGGCCATGAACTATCTTCGTACCGCAATGCTGCTCGCCGGCCTCACCGCCCTGTTCATGGGCGTCGGCTATCTGATCGGCGGCGCCGCCGGCGCCATGATCGCGCTCGTCATTGCCGCCGCGACCAATCTCTTCACCTACTGGAACTCCGACCGCATGGTGCTCCGCATGTACGGCGCCCATGAGGTCGACCGCGCCAGCGCGCCGGAGCTGGTCGGGCTCGTCGCCGAGCTTGCGGGCCGCGCCTCGCTGCCGATGCCGCGTGTGTTCGTGATGGACGAGGCGCAGCCCAACGCGTTCGCGACCGGGCGCAACCCGCAGAATGCCGCGGTCGCCGTCACCACCGGCCTTGTGCATCAGCTCAGCCGCGAGGAACTTGCCGGCGTGATCGCGCACGAGCTCGCGCATATCAAGCATCACGACACGCTGCTGATGACTGTTACCGCGACCATTGCCGGCGCGATCTCGATGCTGGCGCAGTTCGGCATGTTCTTCGGCGGCCATCGCGACAACAACGGCCCCGGCATCGTCGGCTCGATCCTGATGATGATCCTCGCCCCGATCGGCGCCATGCTGGTGCAGATGGCGATCAGCCGCACCCGCGAATATGCCGCGGACAATCTCGGCGCGCGCATTGCGGGCCAGCCGATGTGGCTGGCGTCGGCGCTGCTGAAGATCGAAGGCGCCGCGCACCAGGTCCCGAACTACGATGCCGAGAGAAACCCCGCGACCGCGCACATGTTCATCATCAACCCGCTGTCGGGCCATGGTGTGGACAATCTGTTCGCCACCCATCCTTCGACGCAGAACCGTATCGCGGCGCTCCAGCAGCTCGCGGCCGAGCTCGGCGCGCAGGCATCTCCGTCGGTCGGCGCCAACGAAAACTATCCGCCGCGGAGCCCGTGGGGGCAGTCGTCCTCACGCGGCCCTTCACCCGGTCCTTCCCGTGGCCCTTGGGGCTGATGCGGAACCGGCCGGAATCGCGCCCGGCTTTGTGACCGGCTTTTGTGACCTGGCGCACACAGGATGGTCCCGGCCGGTGTTAACACCATGGCGAGACTGTTCCTTCGAAAGGGGATGCGTGGCCGGTCCTCTGCCTGCCACGGTCGAAGATGACCAAAGCTGCGGTACCATTGTTGATCGTCCTGGGCGTGCTCATTGGCCTGTCCACGCACACGGTCGTCAATTGCGGGGACGAGGACGAGCCCGACATCTGCTCGGCGGTGATCGGATTCTCGCCGCTGCGGGGATCGCTGATCGCGTTCGCCTATGAAGGGCGCGGACGGATCGCGTTGCGCCACGGCGACTGGCGGCGGGCGATCGCGGATTTCGACGAGGCCATCCACCTCAATCCCAACCGCGCCTCGCTGTATCGCGACCGGGCGCAGGCGCGCCGGCAGAACGGCGACCTGGAGCTTGCCATCGAGGATTACGACGAGGCGATCGCGCATGATCCCAGGCACGCCGCGCCCTATCACCAACGCGGTCTCGCGCTCGCCGCCACCGGCGATCTCGATCGCGCCATCCTGAGCTACAACACGGCGGTCCGTCTCGACCCGTCGGATGCGCAGGCCCGCCTCGACCGTGGCCTCGCATTCCTCGCCCGCGGCCAGGCCGACGACGCCCGCGCCGATTTCGAAGCTGCTCTCGCGCTGCCGGCCGGCAAGGACGGCCGCACTCGCGACGCGGCCCGCGCCAAGCTCGCCGAGCTCGCGAGCGCCGAGCCGAACCAGGCCCCCGCGCCGAGGCGGTGAGATATCTAGAGCCGCATTCGCCGCTGCAACCCTCTCCCCTTGCGGGAGAGGGTGGCTCGCCGCGATAGCGGCGAGACGGGTGAGGGGTATCTCTCCACGATTGATCCTCTCGCAGACGAGTACGCGGCTAGAACCCCTCATCCGGCGCCATAGCCGAAGCTTCGCTTCGGCGTTCTTAAGAACGGCGGCCGAAGGCCGCCTATGCCACCTTCTCCCACAAGGGGAGAAGGAAGAAAGTGCGCGCTTACTTCGCCTTCTTGGCTTTGGCCTTCTTCGCCTTTTTCACCGGCTTCTCCTTCGTCTTCTTCTCCACCTTCGCCGGGATCGGCGTGCTGGCGACGAGGCGCATCGAGCGGGCGTAGCTGTCGGCGACGTTGTCGGCGGACATCTGGAGGCGCTTGGCGGCGGCGGTGGCCTGCTCCATCGTGGCCTTGGCCATCATCTTGAAGCGGTCGCCGGTCTCCTTGCCCTTGGCCTTGGCCGCAAGGCCGTTGAAGCGATCCCGGCGCTCCTTGGCGCGGGTCAAAAGGCCCGTATGCAGCTGTCTGGCCAGTTGCCGGATCACGACATCCAGGTCGGCGTCCGCCATGTTGTTCTATCCTCTTAAAACGGTATCGATGCGGGCGGGACTATGCAGATCGGGCCCCGCCTTGGCAATTCCCGGCGGCGCGTCATCCGCAGCTTCCGGTTACCAAACCAAAAAAGCCGCGCATTTTTGCGCGGCTTTCTGGGGTGGCTTGGCGCAGACGCCTTATTTCAGCGAGGCAACCGGACCGCTCGCCGGTGCTGGATCGGGGTCGAAGCCGAACACGCCGACCAGATATTTGTAATAGTCCGGCATCTTCTCCTTGAGCGCCTCGCGCGACTTCGGGTCGTGGAATTCACTTTTGCCGGCCAGGAAGATGCTGGCTGTCACGGCAAAGAATTCCATGGGATTCTTCATCGCATAGGATTCCTTGGGTAACATATCCTTGGACTTGGCAAGGGCGTAATAGCCGATCACGCCCTTGTTGGCGTAGCCGTCCGGCAGCAGCCGCGCGTGATAGGCGTGCAGCAGCTCGTGCAGCAGCACGGCTTCCTTCTCGTAGCGCATCATGTCCGGCCGCAGCATGATCACGCCGAGGCCCGAATCGACCGCGAGGTCGACGGCGTTCGGATTGGTCCAGCGCTGCTTGTCGGGGTCCCAGACCGTCAGCGTCCGGGGTGCGGTGCGCTGGATGTCCGGCGTGACCCGGCCGTAGCATGCGGTCGCGGCGCCTTCGTCGAGGCAGGCCAGCTCGCTCGCGACGATCGGAACGGTATGGAAGAAGCGCAGCACGCGCGGCGACAGGCCGGAAGCTTCGACGACGTCGATCTGCTGCTTCAGATTGTCGGTGAGCTTGTCGACGTCCTTGCGCTCGGAATTCTCCGTCAGGTCGAACATGTAGCCGCGGTAGCTCTGGAAGCCCGGCGGCAGCGCCTGCGCTGCCCCGGCCGACGCGTCGAGCGATCCGGCATGGGATGGATTGGCGAAGAGCGCGCCCACAACGGTCGCGGTCAGCAGCAGCGCAACGCGCATGATGAACCCCCTGATGTCACTTCACCCGGCAGAATAGGCCGCCGCCGTTTGCGAAAAGTGAGTGGGGCGAGACTAAGGCACCGATGTTGAGGCGTGCTTAACCGTTGGTTGCAGATCGCGGGAATGGATTAGTGCCGGGTTAACCAAGCGTGGATTGGTCGCGCGCTTCGGCGTAGGATCGAAGCCGGGCACATGCCCGACAGCAATAGCCGGAGGAGGATGCCATGTATGCCGCCATCCGTCAGGCCAAGGCGAAAAGCGGGAGCGCCGAAGAGCTGGCGCGCCGCATCAAGGACGGCGCCGTTCCGATCATCAGCGACGTCGACGGTTTCCGTGCCTATTACGTCGTCTATGCCGGCGACGACACGGTCACCGCGATCTCCATCTTCGACAAGTTCGAGCAGGCGGAGGAGGCGAACCGGCGCGCGATCGCCTGGATCGAGAAGGATCTGGGGCCGCTGCTTGCAGGGCATGCGAGCGCCGCAGCCGGGCCGGTGATCGTGCATACGCTGGCGTAGGTGTTAGGCGGGTCAGTCGGGCCACATCTTCCGCTGTCATCGCCCGCGAAGGCGGGCGATCCAGTACTCCGTGACAGCAGTGATGGAGCCGATGGGCCGCGGCGTACTGGATGCCCCGCCTTCGCGGGGCATGACACCGGAGCCCCCTCACAGCTCCCGTGCATTCGAGAACGCGAAACTCGACACCCGCCTTGTCGTCTCATCCAAAATCAGCGTGCGCGTGATCGGCGGCTCGGCGCGCTGGGCGCAGTTTTCGCGTTCGCAGAGGCGGCAGTTGACGCCGATCGGCGTGCCCTCCGTTTTCTCCAAATCCAGGCCGGAGGCGTAGACGAGGCGGGCGGCGTGACGGATCTCGCAGCCGAGGCCGATGGCGAAGCGCGGCTGCGGCAGCGGATGCGGCGCGACGGGGCGTCGCACCATCTGCGCGATCGAGAAATAGCGCGTGCCGTCGGAGAGCTCGATCACCTGCTTCAACAGGCGATCCGGCGTGTCGAAAGTCGAGTGCACGTTCCACAACGGACAGGTGCCGCCGAATTTCGAGAACGGGAACGTGCCGGAGGAGAAGCGTTTCGACACGTTGCCGGCATTGTCGACGCGCAGCAGGAAGAACGGAATGCCGCGCGCGTTCGGCCGTTGCAGCGTGGTGAGGCGATGGCAGACCTGCTCGAAGCCGGAATTGAAGCGCTGCGCCAGCACGTGGATGTCGTAGTTCAAGGCCTCCGCCGCGGCGAGGAAGGCCGGGTATGGCATCATCACGGCCGCCGCAAAATAGTTGGCGAGCGTGATGCGGAACAGGCGGCGTGGCGCGTCGTCGAGCGGGCCGGCGCGGCCGATGATGGTCTCCAGGGCTTGCGCGCATTCGCCCAGGCCGAGCTGGAAGGCGAGCTGGAACGCGCGGCCGGGCGGATCGACCAGCTCGGAGATCAGGAGCTGGCGGCGATGGCGGTCGAAACGCCTGAGCGTCTCGCGCATCACGTCGACCGGCATGATGCGGGTCTGGATCGAATGCTTTTCGCGCAGGCGTGCGGCGAGCGCGGCATAGAGCCCTTCGGCCGGCACGTTCAGTTCGTCGCGAAGCGTCTCCGCGGCCTGTTCCAGCTCCGGAAAATAATTGCGGTTGGCCTCGATCAGCTCGCGCACGCGCTCGACGGGATTGGCCTCATAGCGCGTGCCGACGTCGCGGTCGGCCATGTGCGCCGCGGCCAAGGTCTCGCCCTGGCGGGCCTCGGCATAGGCGGCATAGAGCCGTTGCAGCGCATGGGTGACGCCGGGACAGAGTTCGGCAAGGTCGCGCAGTTCCTGCTTGGGAACGTCGATCTGGCGGAACAGCGGATCGGAGAAGATCTCGTTCAGCTCGGCGAAGAAGCGGTCCTCGTCGGCGGTCGCGAGGTCGCGCAGGTCGAGGTCATAGGTCTCGGCCAGCCGCAGCAGGATCTGCGCCGTCACCGGGCGCTGGTTGCGCTCGATCAGGTTGACATAGCTCGGCGAGATCCCGAGCCCCTCGGCGATCTGGGTCTGCGACAGCCCCAATTGCTGCCGGATCCGCCGGAAGCGCGGGCCGACGAACAGCTTTTTCCCCGAGACGGCGGGCATTTTCAGATCTCCCAAGGGTACGAGAAGCGCATCAAGGACAGGCTTATTGACCTATATTCTTTACAAGATTTACAAAATAACATCTATTACATGTTCTGATGTTACATGACATCACCATTCGAATACAAGGCCCCTGTACGAACTTCGCTTTCTGGCGTTTAGCTCATGACACGCATTTCGCAATGCACTGTCAAAAATGTCGATGACAAGTTGAGTTGTCATCAGCGAAAGGATCGAGCAGATGAATTACCAGCCCCGTGGCATCAACGCCCTGCAGAGCCCGGCCTCGTATCAGAGCGAGATCGAGGCAGCCCAGGCGCTCCTCAAGACCCAGCCGACCTGGAACGGGGTGTCCGCCGAGGCCGTCGCGCGCATGCGCCTGCAGAACCGCTTCAAGACCGGTCTGGACATCGCCCGCTACACCGCGGCGCTGATGCGGACCGACATGGCGGCCTATGACAACGATCCGACCAAGTACACGCAGTCACTGGGCTGCTGGCACGGTTTCATCGCCCAGCAGAAGCTGATCTCGGTCAAGAAGCACTTCGGCGGCAAGACCGATCGCACCTATCTGTACCTGTCCGGCTGGATGATCGCGGCGCTGCGCTCCGAATTCGGCCCGCTGCCCGACCAGTCGATGCACGAGAAGACCTCGGTGCCCGCGCTGATCGAAGAGCTCTATACCTTCCTGCGCCAGGCCGACTCGCGTGAGCTGAACGACATCTTCCGCAGCCTCGATAAGGCGCGCAAGGAAGGCGACAAGACCAGGGAGAAGGAGCTGATCGAGAAGATCGACAACTTCCAGACCCATGTCGTGCCCGTCATCGCCGACATCGACGCGGGCTTCGGCAACGCGGAGGCGACCTATCTGCTCGCCAAGAAGATGATCGAAGCGGGCGCCTGCGCGCTCCAGATCGAGAACCAGGTCTCGGACGAGAAGCAGTGCGGTCACCAGGACGGCAAGGTCACCGTGCCGCACGAGGTGTTCCTGGCGAAGATCCGCGCCTGCCGCCACGCCTTCCTCGAGCTCGGCATCGAAGACGGTGTCGTCGTGACCCGTACCGACTCGCTCGGCGCCGGCCTGACGCAGCAGATTGCCGTCAGCCACAAGCCCGGCGACCTCGGCGATCAGTACAACAGCTTCCTCGATTGCGAGGAAATCACGCCGGAGAACGCCCGCAACGGTGATGTCATCATCAACCGCAACGGCAAGATGATGCGTCCGAAGCGGCTGCCTTCCAATCTCTACCAGTTCCGTCCCGGTACTGGCGAAGACCGCTGCGTGCTCGACAGCATCACCTCGCTGCAGAACGGCGCCGACCTGCTCTGGATCGAGACCGAGAAGCCGCATATCGAGCAAATCGCCAAGATGGTCGATCGGATCCGCAAGGTGGTTCCGAACGCGAAGCTGGCCTACAACAACTCGCCGTCGTTCAACTGGACGCTCAACTTCCGTTGGCAGGTCTACGACGCGATGAAGGAAGCCGGCCAGGACGTCAGCAAGTACAACCGTGCCGAGCTGATGAAGCCGGAATACGACGACACGCCGCTGGCGAAGGAAGCCGACGAGCGCATCCGCACCTTCCAGGCCGACTCAGCCAAGCGTGCCGGCATCTTCCATCACCTGATCACGTTGCCGACCTACCACACGGCGGCGCTCTCGACCGACAATCTGGCGAAGGAATATTTCGGCGACCAGGGCATGCTCGGCTACGTGAAGAACGTGCAGCGCGCCGAGATCCGCCAGGGTATCGCCTGCGCCAAGCATCAGAACATGGCCGGCTCCGACATCGGCGACGACCACAAGGAATACTTCGCCGGCGAGGCTGCCCTGAAGGCGGGCGGCGCCCACAACACGATGAACCAGTTCGGCTAACGCACCACGCTATCCAAGAGGAGACTGACAATGACCAAAGGCAGCAATTTCTGGGTGATCGGCGGCGAGTTCGGTTCGATGAACTTCCACAAGCTCGTGGAAGGCTCCGCCCAGGTGCAGGGTCCGTTCAAGACCCGCAAGGAAGCCGAGGATGCCTGGCGCTCGGTCTCGGAAGAGAACCGCCACAAGGCCGGCGTCCGCTTCTCGATCGTGGAAGAGCCGTCGCGGGTCTCGGCCTGACGGCTGCCTGACTAATTAAGAAGACGTCCAAGGACGGAGGGTCCCATCCGGCGCAAGCCGGGTGGGATCGTCTGTTTTTGGTACAGGTCAATCGGCTGTGGGCGCCGTAAGTCTCTGGAATTGTGAGCCCTTTGCGGACCGTTTGGTTGCTGATAGGTTAATGGCGGAAAGTCGAGGACGAGGCCGACAATGTCAGAGCCTGAGACCAGCGGGACCCATCCCAGCCAGCCGCGCCCGGTGCGGCTGCGCGACGCGCTGCTGCGCGCACGGATCGAGGCCGCCGACCGGACCGGTGTGGTCGTCGATTTGCGCGACGCGGAGGTGGCGCGGCTGGAGATCCTCAACGACGCGCTCGATCCCCTGTTCGCGCAGGTGCCTGACCAGATCGACCTGTTCGATCGCGGCATCAGCCAGGGCGATACGCCCAGACTCTGGATCGATGTCGTCGCACACATCATGATGGGGCGCGACAAGCGGATGTACCGCTTCGTCCAGGACACCCGCTTCGGCCGTATCGTGCTCGCCGAATCGCACGACACCGCAGCGATCGTCGAAGCCGTGACGGACTACGTCGCCCGCCGCATGATCGAGCGCGAGCACGCCATGGTGGTGCCATCAGAGCCGAAGCCCGCGGCCGCCGAGCCGCCGCGCCGCTCGCGCCTCTGGCCGTTCGTGTTCGGATTCATTTTCGGCGCGGCCGCCTTGTTCGGCCTCGCCGTGCTGGCGGCCCTGCGGAGCTGGTGAGACGCTCGCCGTCGTCATTGCGAGCGCAGCGAAGCAATCCAGGAATCTTTCCGCGGAGAAGCTCTGGATTTCTTCGCTCGCAATGACGGCGAACTAGATCAACCTTGCCTGCTTGATCTGCCGGATCTGAAATCCGGATCCGAGGCCCCGCACGGTCTGCTCGCAGCGCCAGCCGGAATTGTCTTTCTCGATCGTGAACAGGTTATACGCTGCCGCCGGGTAACGCCCGTGGGCGAGCGCGGAGGCCGACGGCACGCCGACCGCGGGGATGTTGCCGTTGGGGCCTTCGAACCACATGGTCGAATGAATGTGGTCGTGCCCGTGCAGGATCAGCTCGACGCCGTGACGCTTGATCAGTGCCAGCAGCGCGGCCGCATCGGTCATCCGTTTCTGGCGCGCGCCGGACTTCAGGGGATGATGCACCAGCAGCACGCGGAAGGCGTCCTCGGCGGCGAGGCGGTCGAGGACCGCTTCGAGGGACGCGAGCTGATCGCGGCCGAGCGTGCCCGTCGCCATCAGCGGCAGGGTCGGCACCGCCGTGGACAGGCTGATCAGCGCGAGCGGCCCGCGCCGGCGTACGCCCGGAAAGCCGACACTGCCGTCATCGCCAGTGAGATAAGGCGCAAACGTCTCGCCGAAGCGGTGAGAGGTGGCGCGGACATAGGCATCGTGATTGCCGGGAATGGTGGTGACGCGGTCGGGCGGACCGACGCCGTCGAGCCAGGCGCGCGCCGGCGCGAACTCCGCCTCCAGTGCCAGATTGACGAGATCGCCGGTGACCGCGATGTGGTCGGGCGTCTGCGCCTGGACGTCGGCGACAAGCGCGTCGAGCACCTCGCGGCGCTGGTATTTGTGGCGGTTGCGCGTCCAGTTGACGTAGCCGAGCGCGCGCTTGCCCGCGAGCTCGATCAGCCGTGGCTTCGGCAACGGCGGCAGATGCGGGTCGGACAGATGGGCGAGCGTGAAGGGGGCCATGGCGCGCGATTGCCTCGCTATTCGTCCGCTGTAATGGCAAGGTCGCGAGAACTGTGCAAGCGGGGCCCGGACCGGGGCCTCATGGCAGTTTTCTTGGGAGTTTTCTTGGAAGCCTGATGGGGGATCGTCTGAACAGCGTCCGACGGACATTCGAACCGCTGCTGCGGCGAATCTTCCACGCCTATTTCCTGCTTGTCCGCGGCATGACGCTCGGCGTCCGCGCCGTGGTGCTGGATTCCGAGAACCGGGTGTTCCTGGTCAGGCACAGCTACATCACCGGCTGGTATCTGCCCGGCGGCGGCGTCGATCTCGGCGAGACCATGGAGCAGGCGATGCGGCGCGAGCTCAAGGAGGAAGGGGACATCGATCTCACCGGTGACGCGGTGCTGCACGGCATCTTCCTCAACAGCCACGTCTCCCGCCGCGACCACGTCGCGGTCTATGTGGTCAGGCAGTTCAAGCAGGATCGCGTCCCTGAGCCCAACCACGAGATCGTCGAATGCGGGTTCTTCGCGATCAATGCGCTGCCCGAGGGCACCACACACGGCACGCGGCAAAGGCTCGCGGAAGTGCTGGACGGCAAGCCGCCGACCGCGACTTGGCGTTGAAGCGATCCGGCCGAATCCTCAAGCCCGAACCGGCTGCCCGATCCCCAGCAAGTTACCTTCGCTGTCGCGGAACCAGGCACCTCGCTCGCCAGTACCCTTGCTCGGATAGTTGCCCGTGATCTCCGCAATTCCATCGACGGTCTTCAAGCCGGGCAAATCATAGTCCTCGAACGCCACGCCGCGTGTGCGAAGTTCGCGCACGGTTGCCTCGATATCCTCGACTTCCCACCCCATTTGCGTGTGCGTGCCGGATTGCGTCCCGGCCGAGACGAATATCGCAAACTCGCCGGCCGCGCAGACGTAGCGCAGCCCACCCTCGCGCTGCTCGACCGGCTCGAGCCCGAGCTTTTCCGAATAGAACGCCCGCGCGCGGTCGAGGTCTTTGGCTGGAAGCCGGGTTGCCACCTTCGCGTTCTTCAGCATGCCCGCTCTCCCTGTCTTTGCCTCGCGACGACGCTGGATTTCCTCGGCTACGCGCTCATGACTCGACGCCCCGACGGCCCTCCTTCGCCTGCAGCTCCAGCACCAGCAGGCTCTGCTCCTGGATCAGCGCGCAGTTCTGCCGCTCAAGCCGGTGCAGTCGCGCCGTCATGTTGTGCATGAACGCGAACACCACCAGGAACAGGGCGCCGAACATCACGACGAACGGAAACACGACGCCGGTCAGATGGCTGACGAGATAGGCCAGTGTCGGAAACAGCGTGAAGCCCGCGGGGATGATCGCCACCATGGACAGCATCAGGAAGTCGTAGAGATCGAACTTGCCTTGCATCGTCTTGCGCAGCAGCACCAGCATGTAGATCAGCGCAAAGGCGGAGACGACGACGACCGTCTCCGGACTTGGAAGGGCATCTGTCACGGCTGCCTCCTCAGAATGTTCGACGAGATGATGAGACCACAAATCGGAACGGGGACGCTCGGCGTCATGACGCCCTCACGAGGCGCGCGAGCAGGATATAACCGAGCACCCGGATCATGTAGCTCGCCGACTTCAATCCGTCGATCGAGCTGACGCCGGTCTCGCGCGCCCGCATCTCGACCGGAACTTCGCTGACCGTGAGGCCTGCGCGCATGGCCCAGGCCAGCGAGATCGGCTCCGGAAAATCCGTCGGATACGCTTTTGCGAAGAAGGCGATGGCGGAACGGTCGAGCAATCGCATGCCGCTGGTCGGATCGGTGATGCGGCCGCCGCTGAACAGGCCGTTGAGCGCAAGCACGATCAGCCTGATGCCGGCGCGCCGCATGCGCGTGGAGCAGAAACCGGCATGGTCGATGAAGCGGCTTCCGATGGTGATGTTGGTCGGGTCGTTGCGATAGGCCTCCAGAAGCGTCTCGATGGCGCGCGGATCATGCTGCCCGTCGCCGTCGATCTGGATGCAGAAATCAAAATCCTGACGCGCCGCGTATTTGATGCCGGTCTGCACGGCGCCGCCGATGCCGAGATTCTGCGCGAGGCGGGCGACCGGCGAGCGGCAGCTTGCCACCGCGGATGTCGCGTCCGACGAGCCGTCGTCGACGACCAGGGTGTGGTAGCCGCGGCCGGTTGCTGCGATCTCGCTCAGGAGACCGCCGACCGAGGCCTCCTCGTTGAAGCAGGGAATGATGATGAGGACTCGCGACGAGCCCTGCTGCGGTGCGGCAGCACCGCTGCGGCACGTGTCAGTTGAACCCAAGCCCAGTCCCGTATCGGCCACGTCTGCCTCACCTCCAGAATCCCCACTTTGCTATACTTGCCGGTGCTTTTCCTGTACAGGCGGCGGGCCATTTCAAGCTGCGGGGGCCGCCCGGCGAATGCCGATGAGAGCTGTCAAAGTATTTTTTTCAATTGTGTTTCTGGCAATTCTGGCCAGCAACATCAGGCTGACCTCGCATTGGAGCGAGAGCCGCGGCGTCTATGACGACATCTGCTATCTCAGGCAGGCGCATCTGTTCCAGCGCTTCGGCTGGCAAGGGCTCGACACCAGCCTCGCCCGTGAAACCGACGGCTATCTCGCGGCCAAGTTGCGAAGTATCGATTTTCCGAACTGGAACGAACCGACGCGGGCACCCTGCCACACCCAGACTGCCGACGGCAGCAAATGGGTGATGACGCCGCCGCCGGGCACGGGCTTCGTGCTGGCGCTGTTCCCGGAGGGGTTCCAGGTCGTTCCGCTCTATATGCTGGCCAACGCGATCGTCGCTGGCCTTGCGCTGTTCGGCATGTGGCGGGCGCAGGAGAAGGTCGGCTTGACGCTCGCCGCGTTGCTCGGCGCGCTCTCGATCTACTTCATGATCAATCCGACCAAGGCGAGCTATTCGATGGCGCCGACCATGGTCGTCTGCGCGCTGGCGGGTCTGTTCACCGCAAGACTGTTCGTCGATGAAGGCCGGCGCCGCCTGCTGATGGTCGCTGCCGTCGGCGTGCTGCTCGGCCTGTCCGCGAGCTTTCGGATCGCCAACGTGGTTCTGTCGGCCGGCTATTTCCTGTTCTTCGGATTGTCGTTCCTGATCTGGCGTACCCGCGAGACGTTCGTTTCAGGACTCGCGCTCGGCCTTTCGTTCCTCGTCGGGCTGTTGCCGGTGTTCGCGGCGAACCTGGTCAACTCAGGCAATCCGCTGGTCTCGGCCTATGGCGGCCAGGATACGGCCCCGCGGAGTCTCGACCCGGCCGTGCTGTTGGCCTATCTCCGCGACACGCAGTTCCCGTTGATCGTGATCGCCTGCGTCGGGACCGCGCTGTTGTGGCGCTTCGCCGGCCATGGCGGCGTCAGGAAACTCGCGTTGCTGGTGGCGGGCAATCTCGCGCTGAATCTGGCGTTCTTTGCCACGCATCCGGTCTTCACGCAGTACTATGTCATCCCGATCCTGATGCTGTCGCTCTGGACGCTGCTGTTCGCGGCCGTCCTCAGCCGCGGTCCGGCACAGGGTTTTATCGCCCACGAGGCCGATGGACCGCGGCCGTCTGAGATGTTATCCCGCATCTCGCATTGACGCGTTTTCCTGACGCGAACCTGAAACCACTTCGCTCGAAGACGCATGCCGACATGACCGATCTCTCGCTCACCATCCTTCCGGAAGCCGCCGGCGACGCCCAGGCGATCGAACGGCTGCACGAGCGCACCTTCGGCCCCGGCCGTTTCGTGCTCAGCGCTTACCGCATTCGCGAGCACGTCGACCATCTGCTCGATGTGTCCTTCACGGCCCGCATCGGCACGCTGCTGGTCGGCTCGGTCAGGCAATTGCCGGTGCTGGTCGGCGAGACGCAGGCCCTGCTGCTCGGGCCGCTCACCGTCGAGCCGCCGTTCCGCGACCGCGGCATCGGCCGTCTCCTGATGGAGCGCGCGCTGAAGGACGCCAAGGAGAAGGGGCACCGTCTGGTGCTGCTGGTCGGCGACGAGCCCTATTACAGCCGTGTCGGCTTCAAGCCGGTGCCGAAGGGCCGCGTCACCATGCCGGGCCCGGTCGACGCCGCGCGCATCCTGGTGTTCGAGCTCGTCGACGGCGCTTTCGAGGGCGTGTCGGGGCAGGTAACGCCCGACTGGAGCAAGGCGCGAGGCTAGGGCTACGATACCTCTTGCGGAGTATCCATGATGCAGGTGCGGCCCGCTGATGCCGGTGAAGTCGATCATATCGCTCAGCTGTGGCACGATGCCTGGCATGGGTCGCATGCCTCGCTTGCGCCGCCAGAACTGGTCCGCCTTCGCACGCTCCCGAATTTTCGCGATCGGCTGGCGGTCATGCTTCCCGACATCCGCGTCGTCGGCCCGGCCGGCGCGCCGCTCGGCTTCTGCGCAGTCAGGGCTGACGAATTGTATCAGCTCTTCGTATCGCCGAAGGCGCACGGCGCGGGCGTGGCCGCGGCGCTGATCTCCGACGCAGAGGCCCGCCTTGCCGCGCGCGGCGTGGAGCTGGCGTGGCTCGCCTGCGCCGTCGGCAACGCGCGCGCTGCGCGGTTCTACGAGAAGAGCGGTTGGCGCAACGCCGGCACCTTCGTGATGATGACGGACACCTCGAACGGGCCGTTCCCCGTCGATCAGTGGCGCTTCGAGAAGCGGCTGACGCGCAGCCCGTAGCCCGGAATTCGCTCCGCTCCATCCGGGCTACGGCTCACTCAACGCGCCTGTGCCGGGGCCCGCAGGCCCCGACTGAGTCGCGACTAGAACTTGAAGTTGGCGAACGCCCGCACGCCGATGCCGGGCATCAGAACCTCGTCCTTGGTGTAGGACACCGAGTTGCGGATGTTTTCGTTGAGGAGATTGTTGCCGACGATGCCGGCCGTCATCTCGCGCGCGCCGAACAGACGCGGATCGAGCTTGGTCCTGTAGCTGACCTCGGCCTTCAGCAGATTGTAGCCCGGCGTTGGCGTCTCCGCGATCACGGCGACGTTGTTCTGCGCGAAAGCGTGCAACAGGTTGACGCGCATCAGCCAGTTGTCGTCGCGCCAGAACACGCCGCCGCCTATCCGCAGCGGCGGAATGCGCGGCACGTTGGTGCCGTCGGTGAAGGTGGCGCGCACCACGTCGAACTGGTTCTCGATGCCCCAGATGCCGCCCTGGAATGCGCCGACGTCGAGCTGCGACTGGAATTCGCCGCCGCGGAAATTGGCATTGCGTTGCGAATAGACGGCCTGGTTCAACTCGGCGCCCGGCGTGCCGCAGGACGCAAAACTGTCGTCGCACATCACGCCGGTGAGGCGGCGAAAGATGAAATTGTCGAAATGCGTGTAGTAGACGGTCGCCTCGAACCGGAACGGCCCCGTCGCCTTGCGCAGTCCAACCTCGACCGACTCAGCGGTCTCGATCGTGAGGTTCGGATTGCCGATGTCGAACGTCGCGGTCGCATCATGCGCACCGCGCGAGAACAGTTCGGCCGGCTTCGGCGCGCGCTCGACATATTGTGCGGTGATGCTGCCGACCATGCCGCCCGGCAGGTCCTGCAACAGGCCGATGCTGCCGCTCTTCGGCGTGAAGGACGGATTGCGTGCGATGCCCACCTGCGGCGTGCCGTCGGGTAGATAATCCGGCGGGAAGTTCGGCGTCGTGCCGTGCAGCTCGACATGCTCGATGCGGCCGGCGATCTGGGCTCGCGTCGCGTCCGTGAACTTGAACTCGTTGAAGGCGTAAGCGGCAACGCGGGTGTTGTTGTTGGGGTCCCACAGGCCGTTGAACAGCGTACCGGGATTGTCAGGGCTCGGCGCGGTCAATTCCTGATGGCCGACCTGAAAGCCCAGCGCCGTCGTCACCTCGGCGAAGCGCGCGTTGAACGGCATCAACTGCACCTCGGTGCGGATCTCCTGCTCCTTGTTGGTGAAGGTCTGCCGCACACCGTCGGTGTTGGGATCGGCGGGATCGGCAAGGCCGATCTCGTTGTGTCGATAATCCGTGGCGCCAGCCCAGAAGCGAATGGTGTCGATCGCGGCGGCATCGGGCCGGTACTCGCCCTTGACGTTGATCTTGGTCTGGTGCGCGTCGATCCGGGTGTTGTAGTCGGCGCCGTCGATGCCGGGGATATGGTAGAGCGAGTCGTTCTGCGTGATCGACGCGCCGATATAGCCGCCCTGGAAGAAGTAGGAGCCGCCGATCGAGGCGCCGTCCGTGCGCGACGCCGAATTGGGCTGGCGCCCGTTTGTGATGGTCCGGGTCTGGTCGGTCAAATAGGGGTAGCTCGGGATGCCGTAATCCGTCGTGTTGCGGCCGTAGACGTCGGCATGGAACGCGAAATTGCCGGCGCCGGTGTCGAGCAGCACGCCGCTCTCGACACCGCGATCGACCGAGCTGAACGCGGAACGTGTCTCGGCCGTGACGCAGGGCGATGTCCCGGCGGTTGCGAGTGGCGCCTTCACCGGCATGCCATAACTCTGGAACGGCTGGGCACCGCAGGTTGGCAGCGCGTCCGGAATCCGGTTGTTGGTCGCGCTGACGACGCCGCCGATCGAGGTCGAGCCGTAGCGCAAGGCGGCCGGCCCGCGCACCACTTCGACCTGGTTGGTCGCGAGCGTATCGATCGGGACGAAGTGATCCTCGCCGAGATCGGATGCGCCGTTCGCATTGGTGCCGTTCTCGACGATGCCGACGCGGTTGACGTCGAGGCCCCGGATGATCGGCCGGCTGGAGGCGCCGGGCGCAAAGCTCGAGCCGGTGATGCCCGGCTTGGAGAACAGCAGATCGCCGAGCTGGCCGCCGCCCTCGCGGCGGATCTCCTCGTTCGGCACCACGGTGACGGTGGCGAACTGGTTGGTCACGATCGGCAGCACGCCCTGCTGGGGCGTGGCGGCCGTCGCTGGCGCCGCCGGCGTTGCTTCCGCCGTGCGTTGCTGGCCGCGCGACCGTCCGGTGCGCGCGACATGGACCGGGCTGCGGGTCGGCACCACCCTGCGCACGATCGGGCTCGGCGCTGTCACGGTGACGGCGGGGATCTCGGTCGACGATTTATCTTGCGCAGTCTGTTGTACCGGCTCTTGGGCGAGCGCCGATGTGGCGGCGGCGCCGAGCAGGAGCAGGCTTGCTCCACCCAGACGCTGCGCGCGTCGCAATTCAAATGACATAGTCCTGATTCCAGTCAGGCGCCGTCCGCAAGATTTGGTGCTGATCGGAGGCGGCCTGCCGTCGCAGCGCGACGGAATTCGACTTCAGCTTCTCCCGTGCGTTCGCCTGAAAGCGGCGAGCCGGGCGTGATCAAGTGATGTCTGGAGTCAGGACGCGGGAGGGGCGCGGGGCTGGAACGCCGTGCCGGCCGATTTCAGATGGACGAACTCGGCATCGGTGGTGAGCTGAAGCAGCTCGATCGCCTGCGGCAGCAGGAGCACAGGCGGCGTCGCGGATACGACGGTGCCCGCCATCGCGACGACGGCGCAGATCGCGCAATTGTCCTCGCCCGGCTGCTCCCGGTCAGGGCCGGCGGGCGATTGCTTCTGGACCGCGGCGCGGTCACTCGAAGCGATACTCTTGCCGTTGTCGGTCTGCTGAAGCGAGGACAGGGCGAGGGGGGTGGCCTGGGCGAACCAATGGCTGTGGCCGAACGTCAACGCGAACTGCACCAGCATCGCGAACAACGCGAGCCGGGCGCCGTGCCTGATATTCGACCGGAACCACTTCATCTGGAAAAGCCACCCCACATCGCGAGGATCAATTCCCCTGATCTCGTGATGTTATAATGTAACATCGCAGCATCGATCAGCGGATGTCAACAGCGAGCGGACCAACGCGCGCAGGCAGCCGAACCGATGTGTCGTTCGGGCAACTAGAGCGCGATGGGTTGAAGTTGAATCGAGTTGGGCCAACAGCGGGCTCTGTCCGTTCCCTCCCCCCTTGCGGGGGAGGGGCAGGGAGAGGGGTGCCGCACGGGGACTCTTTCCGTCGCGCAATCATACGCGATGCATCGCTAACAATCGGCACCTTTTGCTGGGCCACCCCTCTCCCTAGCCCTCCCCCGCAAGGGGGGAGGGAACGCACCGCCGTCGCGGTGCTAGGCGAGTCTCATCTCGCTTCGGGAGTTCAGCGCCCTTCGCGGACCCAGGTCGCGGCAAACGCGCCGAGCAGCAGCAGCAGGCCGATCAGGCCGGCGAAGATCGGTAGCACCCCGACGCCCTTCACGACGCTGGCGTCGCGCATCCGCACGCCCATCCAGCCATCGCCAGCGAAGACGCTCGCCGAACGCACCGGCACGATACGCGGCAGCTCGACGCTGGTGCCGTCGACCACGCGCACGGCATTGCCGCCGGTCGCCTGCGTCAGCGGCTTCAGGGTTTCGGTCGTCGAGGTGACTTCCGAAAACTCCTTCGGATTGGTCGGACCGACATTGATCAGCGCCTTCAGCGTGCCGTCGGTCGCCTGCCACAGGCCGAGCTCGCTGGCCGGCAGGCTGGCGCGCCACTCGCCGGGATCGGCAGGCGCGAGCGTCAGGTCCTGCGACACGCCCGACGGCGAGGTCACGCTGACCGGCTGGACGCTGTCCGACATGGTCTGGCGTACCACGACGAGGTCCTTGCCCTGCACCTGGAGGCGCAGTGCCTCTTCATCGAGGTCAGGCTGCTTCATCAGCCAGTGCGACATCCGCCGCAAGAGATCGAGATGCGGGCCGCCGCCTTCATAGCCGCGCGCCCACAGCCAGATATGGTCGGAGAGCAAGAGCGCGACGCGGCCCTCGCCGAAGCGCGAGAGGAACAGGAGCGGCTTGCCGTCGACGCCCGTCATCACCGGCGGGTTGACCGCATTGCGGGTGTCGACGGTGCGGAAGAACCGGCTCCAGCGCGGCGGTTCGCTCGCGGAGCCTTCGAGGCCGCGCGTGACCGGATGGCGTTTGCCGATCTCCGACAGATGCGCATAGAACGGCTTTTCGGTCACGCCGACGGGTTCTGCCGGCAGCACCGAATCCAGCGGCGTGCGCCAGATGCTGGTGTTGGAAGCATAGTCCGGGCCGGCCGAGACCAGCACCGCGCCGCCCGCGCGGACATAGCGCGCGATGTTGTCGAAATAGGCGATCGGCAGCACGCCCTGGCGGGCATAGCGGTCGAAGATGATCAGCTGGAATTCGTTGATCTTCTGCTGGAACAGCTCGCGGGTCGGAAACGCGATCAGCGACAGCTCGTTGATCGGCGTGCCGTCCTGCTTCTCCGGCGGACGCAGAATGGTGAAGTGCACGAGGTCGACGCTGGCGTCGGACTTCAGCAGGTTGCGCCAGGTGCGCTCGCCGGAATGCGGCTCGCCCGAGACCAGCAGCACGCGCAGCTTGTCGCGCACGCCGTCGATGGCGACGACGGCGCGGTTGTTCACCGGCGTCAGCTCTTTCTCGAGCGGCGAGGCCTCGATCTCGACGATGTTCGGCCCGGCATGCTTGATGTCGACGTCGACGCTTGCGCTCTGGCCGCTTCCCAGCGTGCGCTCGCCCAGGACCTCGCCGTCCCTGCGGATCGTGACCTTGGCGCGCTCGCCGGTGACGCCCTGGTCGTCGAGGCGATAGGTGATGGTCTGGGTCTGCCCGACGATGCCGAAGCGCGGCGCCGCCGTGATCGCGATGCGGCGGTCGCGCTCGTCCTTCTGCCCGGTGATCAGTGCGTGCACCGGCGCCTGGAAGCCGAGCCCGGCGGTGTTGGCCGGGATGTCGTGGACCCGGCCGTCGGTGATCAGGAACGCGCCGGCGACACGGTCGACCGGCACGTCCGACAGCGCGGTGGCCAGCGCTCCGAACAGTTTTGTGCCGTCGGTCTCGCCATCGGCCTGTCCGGCGTCGACGACGCGGACCTCGAGGCCCTTGATCTTCTTCAGGCTGTCGACCAGCGCTTCCTGCGCTTGCGCGGCCTCGCGATTGCGGTTGCCGAAATTCTGGCTCGGGCTCTTGTCGACCACGATGGCGGCGACCGAGGTGAGCGGATCGCGGTCCTCGCGGGTGAAGGAGGGATTGGCGAGCGCCAGCAGGAACAGCGCCAGCGCGGCCACGCGCACGGCTGCACCGCGCGCACGCGCCACCAGCAGCACGAGCGCAACGACCACGATCGCGGCGAGCGCGAGCCACAGGACGATCGTGGGAACAAGCGGCGTGAACGCAATGCCGTAATTCATGTCGATCCTATTGCCCCAGCCGTTCGATCAGGGCCGGTGCGTGCACCTGGTCGGCCTTGTAGTTGCCGGTCAGGGTGTACATCACGATGTTGGCGCCGGCGCGGTAGGCGAATTCGCGCTGGCGGGCGTCGCCGCCGGACATCGGCAGCATGAACTGACCGTCGAGCCGCTGCGCCCAGGCGCCGGCCAGATCGTTCGAGGTGATGATGATGGGCGAGACGCCGTCGCCGCCGCGGGCCGGCCGCTGCGCGCTGTCGTCGTCCTCATCGCGCGGCAAGGCCTCGACCCAGGTCTGGCCGGTGCTGAAACGGCCCGGGAAGTCGCGCAGCAGATAAAAAGTCTTGGTCAGCACGTGCTCGCGCGGCACCGGTTCGAGCTCAGGCACGTCGAGCGACGACAGGATCTCGCGCAGCGTCTGCATGCCCGGGGTCTGTGCGGCGCCGTTCTCGCCGGGCGGCGCTTCGATCGCGTCGCGGGTGTCGAACAGAACGGTGCCGCCCTGCTTCATGTAGGCGTCGATCTTGTTGATGGCATCCTGCGGCGGCTTGGGCGCGCCCGGCACGATCGGCCAGTAGATCAGCGGGAAGAAGGCGAGCTCGTCGCGTCCGGGATCGATGCCGACGGGATCGCCGGCTTCCAGCGCGGTGCGCTGCGCAAGGAATTGCGTCAGACCGGACATGCCGGCCTTGACGATGGAATCGACGTCGGCATTGCCGGTGACGACATAGGCGAGGCGGGTTTGCGACACCGCCTTCATGGCGAACTCGTCGGACGCGCCATCGGCGCGCGACGGCGCGGGCGCAAGCGACACCAGGCCTGCAAGCGCCAGCCCGACGACGATCATGGCTGTCGCGGCGCGCCGGCGCAGCAGCGCGGCGATCCCGCCGCCGAGCACCGCGACGATGATGGCGTCGATCAGGAACAGTGCGAGCGCCGTCGACAGCAGCCAGCCGCGCAGGTCGCGCGGCTCGGCATTGGTGTAGGTCGCGTGCCGGGCGCGCAGGCCTGCGGTGTTCAGCGCGGCGATGCGGTCGGAAGCGGCGAGCGTGTTCACGGCGAGCGGTCCTTCTGCCGGACCATAGAAGCCGGGCGGATGATCAGGCGTAGCGCGGTCGCGATAATCCGCAGGCAGCGGCTTTGCGGTGGCCGGTGGCGGGCCGAACGCGCCGAAGCCGTCGAGGATGTGCAGCGGCGCCACCGTCTCGGTGCTCGCCTCGGCCGCGACCCCGGGCCCGGGCTTGGCGGTGTAGCCGGACATGTCGACGACCCGGCGCAGCATTTCGACGAAGGTGCCCGACATCGGCAGGTCAGACCAGCGCATGTCAGCGCTGACGTGGAACAGGCTGACCAGGCCCTTGCCGCGATGCTCGCCGGTGACGAGCGGCGTGCCGTCTTCCAGCGAGGCCCAGCTCTTGGTGGCGAGCACCGCGTCGGGCTCGGCCAGGACCTGGCGGTTCACGGTGACGTCCTTGGGGACGGCGACGCCGGCAAATGGGCCGTTCGCCGCGAAGGCGGCGAGATGCTGCGGCTTCTCCCAGGTCAGGCTGCCGCCGAGCGTGCGGCCGCCCTTGCGCAGCTTGACCGGCACGAGATCGTCCTCGGCCTGCGCGAGCCTTGGACCGGCGAAGCGCACCAGCACGCCGCCCTGGTCGATCCAGGCGTTGAGGCGCTCGCGGATTTCAGGAGCGACGGTGCCGACATCGGCGAGGATGATCATCGGCAGCTTCTGGTCGAGGAATTGGGTGATGCCCTGCTGCGGCGAGCCCCGGTCGGCGAGCCGCACGTCGGCGAACGGCGCCAGCGCACGGGTCAGGTAGAAGGTCGGCGCCAGCAGCGGCTGCGCGGTCTCGCTGGTCGTGCCGGTGACGATGCCGATGGCGCGGCGGCGCCACCGCTTGTCGAGCAGCTGCACCGCGCCGGCCGAACGCTCGCCCGATATATCGAGCCGCGTGATGTCGTTGCGCAGCTCGACCGGCAGGTCGAACGAGGCTTCGGTTTCCTTGTCCTGCGGGCCGAACGAATAACGCGCTTCGCCGATCGGTGAGGACTTCTGGTCCAGCGCGCGCACGGTGCCGACGGCGATGCCGCTGTCGGTGCGCAGCACCTTCACCGTCATCTTGGCGGCGGCGTTCTCGGCGGCGACGAGCGCCAGCGGGGAGGACGTGCCGCCCTCGAACACCGTCAAGCTGCGATCTCCGATGGTCTTGCCCAGGCCCTGCACGAAATCCTCGCCACGGCCGGTATCGACGCCATCTGACAGCCAGGCGATCTCGCAGTCGCCGGTGGCCTTCAGGAAGCGGTCGATGGCGGTCAGGGTTTCAACGCGATCGATCGAGTAGGGCTTTGGCGCGAGCTGGCGCAGTGCGACGCGCGCCGCACCCGCCGGCATCAGGGTGATGTCGCGGTTCGGCTCGGACAGCGGCACCAGCGCGATTGCGCGGCGGTCGTTGTCGGCATTGGCGATCAGCTCGTCGGCGGCCCTGACCCTGACATCCCAGTGCGATGCGGCGCTCCAGCCGTCGTCGAACATGATCATCAGCGGCGCCTTGCTGCCGGCGGCGCCTGTTTGCGGATTCCAGATCGGGCCGGCGGCGGCGAAAATGACGAGCGCCGCAGCCAGGAGCCGCAGCGCGGTCAGCCACCACGGCGTCCGCGAGGGCGTCTCTTCGCGAGGTGCGATGTCGAACAGCAGGCGCGTCGGCGGAAACTCGATGCGGCGCGGCCGCGGCGGCATCACGCGCAGCAGCCACCACAGCACGGGCAGGCTGACGAGGCCGATCAGGAGCAGCGGTTCGGTGAAGGCGAGCGGCAATCCCATCATGCGGCCGGCCCCACCTTGATCGTCGTGGTGCGGGTGCCCGATTTGCTCACCTGCATGCCGGCATGCAGGAACAGCAAGAGCTCGGCGGCGGAGCGGTCGGTCGCATGGGTCGTGAACAGCCAGTTGAGTCTGCTGGTCTCGGCGCGGATCTGGTCGCGGTGCAGCGCGAGCCGCGCGGTGTAGTCCTGCGCCCAGCTCTCGGCGCGGCCCGCCGTGATCACGCCGAAGCCCTCGGGCTCGACGAACTCGACGCGGCCGGAATAAGGGAACGACTCTTCGGCGGGATCGACCACCTGCACCATCGTGCCATGCGCGCCGGAGCCGGACAGGCCCGCGAGCGTGGATTTGATCTCCGCGATCGGCGACCAGAAATCCGACAGCACGATGATCTCGGCGAGCGCGGAAGGCACGAAGGACGGCGGCAGGCTCAGCCGGTCGGCATCGTCATGCAGCATCGCCTGCGCCATCTTGTCGATGACGCTGCGGCTCGCGGTCGGCGCCATCAGTCCGGGAATGCCGACGCGTTCGCCGCCCGAGACCAGCAGCTCGGCCAGCGCGAAGGCGACGATCAGCGTCCGCTCGAGCTTGGATTCGCGCGCGGTCTTGGAGGCGAACGCCATCGAGGGCGAGCGATCGGGCCAGATCCAGACCGTGTGCGAGGCTTCCCATTCAAGCTCGCGCACATAGAGATGGTCGTCGCGCGCCGAGCGGCGCCAGTCGACGTTCTGCGCCGGCTCGCCGGAGACGAAGCGGCGGTATTGCCAGAAATTTTCACCGGAACCGGCGCGGCGCCTTCCGTGCAGGCCGTGGATGACGTTGGCGGCGATACGGCGGGCTTCGAGCACCAGGCGCGGCAGCGAAGCGGCGAGCGTACGGCTTTCGCCATCGGCACGTCGGATCGCGATGATCTCCTTCGCTGTGTGCCCGTTGTCTGCGGCCATCAACCGATCCGAGCCTTCAATTGTTTGATCACGTCCGGAATCGTGCGGCCTTCGGCGCGCGCCTGGAACGTCAGCGCCATGCGGTGCTTCAATATGGGCTCGGCGAGGTCGAGCACGTCGTCGATCGAGGGCGCCAGGCGTCCGTCGATCAGCGCGCGTGCGCGCACGGCGAGCATCAAGGATTGGCTGGCGCGCGGGCCGGGACCCCAGGCGATGAACTTGCCGGTCTCGCCGCTCTCCTCGCCCGGACGGGCCGAGCGGACCAGCGACAGGATCGCCTCCACCACGGAATCGCCGACCGGCAGACGGCGGATCAGCCGCTGCGCAGTGATCAGCGCATCTGCGTTCATCGATCCCTTCGCCAGCGTCTCCTCGGCACCCGTGGTCTCGAACAGGATGCGGCGCTCGGCGTCGCGATCGGGATAGTCGACGTCGATCTCCATCAGGAAGCGGTCGAGCTGGGCTTCCGGCAGCGGATAGGTGCCTTCCTGCTCGAGCGGGTTTTGCGTGGCGAGCACGTGGAACGGCTTCGGCAGGTCGTGACGCGCGCCGGCGACGGTGATGTGCTGCTCCTGCATCGCCTGGAGCAGCGCCGACTGCGTGCGCGGGCTGGCGCGGTTGATCTCGTCGGCCATCAGCAGCTGCGCGAACACGGGACCGGAGATGAAGCGGAAGGAGCGCTTGCCGGCGGTGCTCTCGTCGAGCACTTCGGCGCCGAGAATGTCCGACGGCATCAAATCGGGCGTGAATTGGATGCGCTTGGCGTCGAGGCCCAGCGTGATGCCGAGCGTCTCGACCAGCTTGGTCTTGGCGAGGCCGGGCACGCCGATCAGCAGCGCATGACCGCCGGAGAGGATGGTGACGAGCGTGTTCTCGATCACCCGATCCTGGCCGAAGATGACGGACGCGATTGCGTCTTTCGCCGCGCGAATCTGGCTCGACACCTGCTCGGCCGAACGGACGATTCCGTCTTCCAGTTTCTCGACACTTTCCGCCATCCGTCAGCTCCTTAAAGTCCGCCACGCGGCCTGCTTGCGTCGTCAGATCATCACAAGTCGCACATGGGCCCTATGCTAGACTTGCAGGAAGGCCATGTATTCGTTGAATTAACCTATCCCCACCTTATCGGCTTAGGGATATGTAGGGCATCACGAAGTGGCGACCTCCACACCGGGTTAATCCGGTGTGGAACCGCGCACCCGGGTACAACGTAAAACCTGCACCAATCGTGCCAACAGACAAAGTCAGGGCAAACCATGGCGAACCAAGGGCAGAGCGCCGATCGAGGTCTTGAGGGGCTGACTGCCGCCGCCAAAAGTGCCGCCGATGCCGAAGGCGCCAAGAAGGGCCTGCCGCCGGTGCATCTGTGGAATCCGCCGTTTTGCGGCGATCTCGACATCCGAATCGCTTCTGACGGTACTTGGTTCTACATGGGCACGCCGATCGGACGACACGCCCTGGTCCGCCTGTTCTCGACCATCCTGAAGCGCGAGGGCGGCAAGCATTTCCTCGTCACGCCCGTGGAGAAGGTCGGCATCCGCGTCGACGACGCGCCGTTCATGGCGGTCGAGATGCAGCAGGACGGCGAGGACAACCATCGCGTGCTCCGCTTCCGCACCAATGTCGACGACTGGGTCACCTGCGATGCCGCGCACCGGCTGCGCTTCGAGCAGGCCAGGGAGGGCGGGCTGACACCATACCTGCATGTCCGCGCCGATCTCTGGGCCAAGGTTACCCGCGCGCTCTACTACGATCTGGTTGACATGGGTGAGGAGCGGATGGTCGATGGCCAGCCGATGTTCGGCGTCGAGTCGGCCGGCGAATTCTTCGCCATGGCCGACGCGGAGCAGGTGAGGGCCGCACTTTGAACAAGCCTATCCTGAAGAGCGGTCCGGTCGTGATCGGCGCGGCCGATTTCTTCGCCCGATCCCGGGCGAGGCTCGGCTTCGACGTGCCGCCCGGCCTCTACGATCCGAACGTCATCCCCGCCTCGGGCGATCCCGGCACCGACAAGATGCTCGAGATCGTCGCGCGCGAGCAGCCGGTGCGGCCGGCTGCGGTCCTGATCGCCGTGGTCGACCGTCCCGAGCCGACCATCCTGCTGACGCAGCGCTCGGCGCATCTCAACGACCACGCCGGCCAGATCGCTTTCCCCGGCGGCAAGATCGACGCGACCGACGCCTCGCCGCTCGATGCGGCTTTGCGCGAGGCCGAGGAGGAGGTCGGCCTGTCCAGAGACTTCGTCGAGCCGATCGGCTATCTCGATCTCTACGGCACCGCTTTCGGCTTCCGCATCCTGCCGACGGTCGCCAAGGTGCGGCCCGGCTTCGAGCTCGCCATCAACCATTCGGAGGTTGATGATGCCTTCGAGGTGCCGCTATCCTTCCTGATGAACCCGGTGAACCACCAGGTGCACAGCAAGGAATTCCGCGGCATGGAGCGCTTTTACTACGCGATGCCGTTCGCGGAACGCTACATCTGGGGTGCGACGGCCGGAATGTTGCGTGTGCTGTATGAGCGGATCTACTCATCATGATCCGGCCGGTTCTGACCGAGATCGGAATTTTCCTCATCCCCTTTGCCGTCTATGCGCTGTTCCTGGCCGCCACCCGCTCCGGCCTGTTCGCGCGATCGTCCTGGCCGGTCACCGTCGTCGCGCGCCTTGTCCTGGCCGCGCTCGTGCTTGTCATCGCGGGGCTGATCGGCTTCGCGCATTTCTCCGGCGCCGCACCGGACTCGACCTACGTTCCCGCCCATATCGAGAACGGCAGGCTCGTGCCGGGCGTGGAAAAATAGGGGCTGGACCATGAGCGCAGAGCCGTTACTCGCCAATGCGCCCTGGCTGACCTCTGGCGGGACGGCGCGCGTCCTGACGCTGCTCAACGGCAACGGCGAGGAAGCGCGCGTGGTCGGCGGCGCCGTGCGCAATGCGTTGCTCGGTCTCGTGCCCGGCGACATCGACATCGCGACCACGGCGCGGCCCGACGAGGTGATGCGGCGCGCCAAGGCTGCCGGCATCAAGAGCGTGCCGACCGGCATCGACCACGGCACCATCACGCTGGTCATCGACGGCACGCCTTACGAAGTCACGACGCTGCGCGAGGACACCGAGACCTTCGGCCGCAAGGCCAAGGTCGCGTTCGGCCGCGACTGGGTGAAGGACGCCGAGCGCCGCGACTTCACCATGAATGGACTTTCGGCCGATGCGATGGGCGTCGTCTACGACTATGTCGGCGGGATCGCGGATGCGGCCGCGCGACGCGTGCGCTTCATCGGCGATCCCGACCAGCGCATCGCCGAGGATTTCCTGCGCATCCTGCGCTTCTTCCGCATCCACGCCGCCTTCGGGGCCGGCGAGCCCGACCGCGACGGCTATCTCGCCTGCATCCGCGGCCGCGCGGGTCTTGCGAGCCTGTCGGCCGAGCGGGTGCGCATGGAGATGCTGAAGCTGCTGGTCGCTCACGGTGCCTCTGACGCTGCGGTCGCGATGGCGGATGGCGGGTTGCTGCAAGCGCTGAGCGGAGGCGTCGTCTATACCGGGCCGCTGTCGGCCATGATCGCGATCGAGGGCGAGCTTGGCTTGCCGGCAAGCAGCACGCGGCGGCTCGCCGCGCTGACGGTCGCCGTGACCGAAGATGCCAAGCGCGTCGCCACGCGCTTGCGGCTCTCCAATGTAGAAAGCAAGGCGCTGGATTCGATGGGGCATCGCTGGTGGCGCTTCGCCACCAAGGACGAGGCCAATGCGCGACGGTTGCTCTACCGGCTCGGCGCGGAGCGCTATCACGATCGCGTGTTGCTCGGCTGGGCGCGGGCCGGCGGCGACGTCGGATCGTCGCGCTGGCGTGCGCTCGCCGAGCTGCCGCAGCGCTGGATTGCGCCGAAATTTCCGCTTCGCGCCGCCGACTTCATCGCCCGCGGCATGGCGGAAGGACCCGCGCTCGGGCATGTGCTGACGCTTGCCGAGGACGCTTGGCTTGCGGCGGATTTTCCCCTAGAGGAAGCCGCGCTCGCTTCCATCGCCGATCAAGCAGCGGCACGCGTCAGCCGCGATGAGAGAACGTGACCATCGTCTCAGGCTTCGCCGACATCTCGATCCTTCAGCTCCTGCTGGTCGCGTTGATGGCGTTGTTTGCTTCGATCATCGGTGGTCTCGCCGGCTACGGCACCGGCGCGCTGATGCCGCTCGTGCTGGTGCCGCTGGTCGGCGCCGAGCCCGTGGTGCCGATCATCGCGATCTCCGCGATCTTCACCAATTCGAGCCGTGCGCTCGCCTATCTGCGCTATGCCGACCGCCGCCGCGCGCTGATCGTGCTCGCCTGTGCGGCGCTGACGACCGCGCTCGGCGCCTACGGCTACACGCGGCTGACCAATGCGGGCGCCGCGCTCGTGATCGGCTCCATGCTGATCCTCAGCGTGCCGCTGCGCCGCGTGCTCCGCCGCCGCCAGGTCAGGATCGGCGACACCGGCCTTGCGGCCGGCTCGGTCGGCTATGGCGTGCTGGTCGGCGGCACCTCCGGCTCCGGCGTGATCCTGCTCTCGCTGCTGATGGCCGCAGGTCTCGAAGGCGCCGCCGTGATCGCGACCGACGCGATGATCTCGCTCGGCACCGGCCTCATCAAGATCTCGGTGTTCGGGCTGGCCGGCGCCGTCACCGCACAGGTGCTCGCCTTCGCGCTGCTGATCGGCGCGATTGCGATCCCCGGCGCATTCCTCGCAAAGGCTTTTGTCGAACGCATGCCGGTGCATATCCACACGGCGATCCTCGATGTCGCTGTCATCACCGGCGGGCTGGTGATGATCTCGGCGGCGGCAAGGTCGCTGATCGCATAGATGACTCCGGTCCGATTGGCGTTCGCGATGTCCTTTCAAGGACGGACATTCCGTCCCGATGCTTGCACGCCACCAAATGCTAGCCGAAACGGCCGATCCTGACTGCCGAGGGTTGAAAAGATTTCCGCCGATGACGGCCGTCGGCCGGTGGGCCAAGCAGGACGCTTTCTTACAACTGCAATCGGGCATGTCAGGACTGAAATGCTTCAGTAGCACCGTCGAGGCAGGTTTGAGACTTCATATCAACGGAAGCGGGCGCAGGCATGCGCACGCATCGTGGTCTCGACATGCACGGAGGAAGGTGAGGCATGGGACGATCCAACACAGAGTGCCAATGGCCTGAAAAAAAGTCGAGCAATCGGTCCAGGATTCAGATTGCCTTCCGGGAGATCAGTGCTGTTCTTGTTCTCTTTCCTGCTCTCCTGGGTCTTTCTCTCCCTTCCAGTGCATGGGCGCAGAGTGGGACCGAGGCGAAGCCGGACCGCATCAAGGCGAATATCTCGAGAGTCGACAGCGACTTCATTGAAGCCAATACGAAGAGATCCAGGGATTGGCCGACCGTCGGCCTCGACTACGCCGAAACGCGGTTCAGCAAGCTCAATCAGATCAACACTGACAACGTCAGGGATCTCGGGCTCGTCTGGAGTTACAATCTGGAATCATCGCGCGGCATCGAGGCAACGCCCCTCGTCGTCGACGGCATCATGTATCAGTCGGCCCCCTGGAATGTGGTCCATGCCATTGACGTGCGGACCGGAATAAAAATCTGGTCGTTCGATCCGGGTGTTGACCGGTCAAAGACCTATCGCGGGTGCTGCGACGCTGTCACCGTGGCCTCGCACTCTACAAGGGCAAGGTCTTCGAAGCCGCCTATGACGGGCGCCTGATCGCGCTCGATGCAGCGACCGGGGCCAAGATCTGGGAAACGGACACGCTGATCGATCACGATCATTCCTACACGATCACCGGCGCGCCGCGCGTCTTCAACGGCAAGGTCGTGATCGGCCAGAGCGGTGCCGAATATGGTGTGCGCGGCTACGTCACGGCCTACGACAGCGAGACCGGTCATCAGCTCTGGCGCTGGTTCACCGTGCCCGGCGATCCATCGAAGCCATTTGAAGACGCCTCGATGGAAGCCGCGGCGAAGACCTGGGATCCCTCAGGGAAGTATTGGATCAACGGCGGCGGTGGCGCGCCATGGGACTCGATCACGTTCGATCCCGATCTGAACATGGTCTATGTCGGCACTGGCAACGGCGGCCCTTGGAATCGCAAGCTTCGCAGTCCGTCGGGTGGCGACAATCTCTATCTGGGCTCGATCGTCGCGCTCAACGCCGACACGGGCCGGTATATCTGGCACTATCAGGAGACGCCCGGCGACAATTGGGACTATACATCGACCCAGCCGATGATCCTGGCCGACATCAAGATCGACGTTGTGCCGCGCAAGGTGATCCTGCACGCGCCGAAAAACGGCTTCTTCTTCGTCATCGATCGCACCAACGGCAAGTTCATCTCGGCGAAGAATTTTGTCGATGTGAATTGGGCGACGGGATACGACGCCAACGGACGGCCGATTGAGCTGCCGGCGGCGCGCGACGCAGATCAATACGAGTCGATTCCGGGACCGGACGGGGCTCACAATTGGCAGCCGATGTCGTTCAATCCGCTGACCGGCCTCGTCTACCTTCCGGCGCAGCACATCCCGGTCAATCTGTCGCCGGAAAAGTCGTTCGCGCAGAATGCTGCTGCGCCGGGCAAGCTCGGCGGCTTGCTGGGCGGGAATATCGGTTTCGTTTTCAACCCTCCGAAGTCGGCCCCATTCGGACGTCTGCTCGCCTGGGATCCGGTGCATCAAAAGGAAGTCTGGCGCGTCGAGCACGTGTCGCCGTGGAACGGCGGGACGCTGACCACCGCCGGCAACCTGGTTTTCCAGGGGACGGCGGATGGCCGCTTCGTCGCTTATGATGCAGCAAACGGAACCAAGCTGTGGGAAATGCCGACCGGCACCGGCGCGGTGGCGGCCGCCGCAACCTACATGGTCGACGACAGGCAATACATCTCGATTGCTGTCGGCTGGGGCGGATCCTACGGCCTGACGCACCGCGCGACCGAGTACCAGAACCCGGGAACGATCTACACATACGCACTCGGCGGCACGGCGAAGCTGCCAGCGTTCGTCAAATATCAGACCGAAGGTCTGCTGCAGGGCGTGAAGTATGATCCGAAGGACATCAGGGAAGGCGGCGAGATCTATGTCGCGGCAGCCTGCGTCGCCTGCCACGGCGTGCCTGGCGTCGGCCGCGGCGGCAACATCATCAATCTCGGCTACGCCAGCGCCGAAGAGATCACCAATCTGAGGCATATCCTCTTCCACGGTCCATTCCGCGACCAGGGCATGCCGGATTTCAGCGGCAAGTTGACGGAAGGGGACGTCGGGAAACTCCAGGCCTTCATACAGGGAACTGTTGACGCCATCAGACCGAAGAGCAGGTGATGAGTCAGCAGGCGCTGCGGCGGCGAGCGGCCCGTTCGACCGTGGCCGCTCATCACGCGCCTTTGTCGATCTTCACCCAGAGCGCACTGCCGAGCGTCGATGAGTTCCTGGCCGCGTAGGCCCATGCCGGCAAGCGCAATGGTGCAAGCGCAAGTGCGATCACGGCCTGCCCAATCCGCTGCGCTTTGCTTCGCGGCAGGCCGCGCACGAACTCACTGACGCTGCCCGGTTTCTCTGCACTGCGCAAAAAGCTGTCCACGATGTCTTCCCTGAGAAACTTCAGGAGATTGAATGGTTCCCGCTCGCAAATGCTCAATTGCAGGCCGTGTCGTCGACATACCGCGTCAAACGCGTCCTTCGTCCAGCGGCCAATGTGGTTCGGCGGCATGTCGATGAGCGATCCGTGGCCCTCCATGTAGTGCGTTCGGATATCATTCGGCACGGCGATGAAGACAGAGCCTTGCGCCTTGAGAAGGTATTTCAATCGCGCGAAGACGTCATCCACCCGGTCCATGTGCTCGAACACCTGAAACATGAAGATGATGTCGAAGGCCTCCTTCATCGGAGTGAAGCCATCCTCCCGAAGGTCGACCGAAAAGGTCTTGTAGCCTTTCGATCGCAAGGCCTGTTGCGCTGCTTCGTTGTAATCGACCGCGTAAATATCGGACGCGCGAAAGAGTTTGTCCTTGATGTGATCGAGAAAATAGCCAAACCCGGCCCCGACATCGATCGCCGTTTTTCCGGCAGTGCCGAGGCCGCTCAGCTCCTCGATCGTCCTCTCATACTCCCATTTCATGGTTGGATAGGAAGGGTGCGGCGCGGCCAGGTTATAAAACTCGGCGCCGCCCGCGACGAACGGATCTGCAAATCCGAATCCGCAATCCGCGCATTTGCGGATATCGCAGGTGTCGCGGCCCCAGAGCAGCGACAGGTGGCTTATTAACTTTCGAGAGCGATCCGGATACTGGCGCGGACTGACGAAGGATCGAGAGGCCTGATCTGCGGTCACTTCAAACAGTTTGGCAGTTGATCCACTGCCGCATGCTGGACAGGTGCTCATCTCTCCCGACCTCATTCAGGCCTTTCGGTGGAAAGTGGTTGCGACCAATTGTCTCGTCATCATTCAAATGAAGGTTGGCGGAGCGCGAGGTCCGGGGCAGTGGACAGCACAGGCGAGGCAGGCCGCTCGCGGCGCGAAGGCGCCTTCGGCTGCGCCGATTTCCTACTGCCAGAATCTGTCACTGGCCTGCGCTAGGTCTTCTTTCAGGGCATTTTTACTGAAAGGAAGACGATGAAAACCCAGAGCAACGGCCAGGCGCTGCAGATCGCCAAGACCTACATCGAGGCCATCGCCAGCAGGAGCGTGGATACGATTACTTCCGTGTCGGCGGACGACGTTGTTTGCACGTCGCCACGCGGGCGGATCGCCGGCATGCAGAAGTTTCGCGAATTCCACGAGGGTTTCGCCCGCATGATCAAGAAGGTCACGGTTCTCGCCGTCTACGGCGACGATGATCAGGCTGTCGTCGTTTACAGCGCGGACACCCATCCGGTTGCCAACGCCGTCGTCGCGGAACTCCTCAAGGTGAAGAACGGCAAGATCGCGTCGACCGAAGTGATCTACGACGCGACTCCGTTCGCCGCCTACACGGCGACCGTCCAACCGCACTAAGGCACGATCGACCATGAAACGGATTCAATATTACAGCTACGGCGGCCCTGAAACGATGAAGCTCGAAGCCTTCGAGCTGAAGGCTCCGGGGACCGGCGAAGTCGCGGTCAAGGTCGAGTTCGCCGCCATCAATCCCATCGATTGGAAGGTGCGCAATGGCTATCTCAAAATGGTGACGGGGAAGAAATTTCCGCGTGCCATGGGCAGCGATTTTTCCGGCATCGTGACCGCTGTCGGCGCTGGTGTCACGCGCTTCAAGATTGGCGATCCCGTATTCGGCATGGCGCAGATAAAGCATGGCGGCGCGCTTGGGGAAGCCGTCATCGCTCCCCAAACCTTCGTCGCCAGGAGGCCGGATTCAGTCTCGTTCGAGGACGCGGCTTGCCTGGCTACGCCGGGGGTCACCGCATGGAACGGCCTCGTGGACAAGGCTGCCCTGAAATCCGGCAGCCAGGTGTTCATCAACGGCTGCACCGGCGCTGTCGGCGAGGCCACGGTGCAGCTCGCAAAGATGTTCGGGGCGACCGTCGCGGGGACATGCAGTGCGCAGGCGATGCAGCGAGCCCGTGACTTGGACGTCCAGCCTCTCTTCGATTATCGGGCCACCGATCTGTCGAAGATCCGTGAACGCTTCGACGTAGTGTATGACACGGCGGGAACGATGGCGGTTGCTGCCGGGGTTGGCCTGCTTCGCGAAGGCGGCGTGTATCTCGATATCAATCCAGCGCCAATCAAGTTCATCCGTGCGATCTTCAACCGGAAACTCAAGCCGATCGTCTGCACCGCGCGGGCTGATATCCTTGACGGCCTTGCCGTCGCTTCGGCGAATGGAAAGCTGCGCTTGCCAGTTGCTGAGACCGTGCGTCTGAACGATGCGATCCCGCTCATCGCGGCGCTTGAAGCCGGGCACATGCTCGCCGGAAAGGCTCTGGTAGCGATGTAAATGCCGTCTGGGCCAGTAAAGCCCCGCCGCCCGTCGCCCGCGACGCCTACTGCCATTTTTTGGCAGGATTCGTGCTAGACTTGGTCTATGTCGAAGAGCCAACGATTATTCGACCTCATGCAGATCTTGCGGCGGCACCGCACCCCGGTGTCGGGCAACGACCTTGCGGCTGAGGCGGGTGTGTCGTTGCGAACGATTTATCGCGACATCGCCGACTTGCAGGGCTTGGGCGCACAAATCGACGGTGAGCCTGGCTTTGGCTATGTCTTGCAACCCGGCTTCCTCCTTCCTCCCCTGATGTTCTCGGAACAGGAAATCCAAGCCTTGGCGCTGGGCGCCCAATGGGTATCTCGCCAGACTGATGATGAGTTCGCGCTGGCGGCGCGTGACGCGCTCGCTAAAATTGGCGCGGTCCTTCCCTCGGAGCTGCAACACAAGCTGGACGACAGTGCCTTTCACGTAGGGCGCAGACCGAAGCAACCCGAAGCCGTCGACCTTCGCGTCGTGCGGCAAGCCATGCGCGACCAACACAAGCTTTCCATTGTGTATCGCGACCCGCAAGGCGCGAAGACCACGCGGATCATCTGGCCAATTGGCGTCGGCTTTTTCGATTCCCGGCGCATCATTGCCGGCTGGTGCGAAATGCGAAAGGACTTCCGCTCATTCCGGGCGGATCGGATAGAAAAGATCAAGCTCAGGACGGAACGCTATCCCGGTCGCCGTCGCGATCTCGTCAAGCAATGGCGGGCTCAAGTCGACGCGGAACGTCGCAAGACTCTCGGCTGATCTCACCACCGGGTCCGACGCCATGCCGACGAGCTATCACCTGCTGGTGCGCTTCACCATCGCCGGCGTGAGGGCCGCCTGACGCCTTCCGGGGTTAGAGCGGGCGCCGAAAATTACCGCGCCCGCTAGGCTCGAACCTTAATTTGTGACGGGCGCCGCCTTGCGGACCAACACTTCGTTGCCCGCCCGGCTGATTTCAAGCGCACGTGGCTGCTGGGACGTTGAGAGAACAACGCTTTGGCCTGGCGCAAGAACAGAGACTACGCGGATTGGCGTTCCCGTCTCGCCCTGAGCAAGGGTCGTCACGACATGGAACCCATCGCGCTCAACGGTGTAATAGGCGACGCCGGACACCCCGCCGAGATCGATGCTCTTTGCCTGAATTGGCCTGAGGCTATCTGCATGAGCGGTTCCAAAAGCGGCTAAGGCTAGTGTGGCGGCTAAAAGGCTACTGCGGATTGACATGTTGATCTCCTTTAGCTGGGCGGTGGGCCACGCCCTCCGTTCCCTTGCCACATAAGATGGGCGGCCTATGCTCATTGATCAAACAGATTGGATCGATGATGGGTATCGATGCCGTCAATCTAAGCCATCTCGACCTAAACCTACTGGTTCACCTCGATGCCTTGCTTCGCGAACGTAGCGTCACGCGAGCTGCGGGCCGTGTAGGCATTGGTCAGTCGGCGATGAGCCACAACCTCGCCCGCCTGCGTGACCTGTTCGGCGACGAGCTTCTGACGCGAGGGCCCGACGGCTTGCGCCTCACTCCTCGTGCAGTGATGCTGGTAGAGCCGGTGCGGGCTACGCTGTCTCAAATCCAAACGATTGTCTCACGCGACGACGCATTCGATCCAGCGACGGCAGAGCGGACCTTCAGGTTCGGACTCCCAGACAGCATGGAAATCCTGGTCCTTCCCGCTCTCCTCGCACGCCTGCGCGAGGTCGCGCCTGGCGTCCATCTGCGGCTCTACAACATCGACTCGTCGAGACTTCTGGATGATCTCGATGCCGACGAACTGGACCTCGCTATTGGCTATGACGTCTTTCCTCAGGGCCAGATCCACCACAAGCGGCGTCTGCTGTTCAATGAGAGCTATCTGTGCATGTTCAACAAGGAGATAACGGGCATCACCGACGCCCAAATCTCGCTCGAAGATTATGTGCGGTTACCTCATGTTCTCACGAGCCTGCGGCCGGGCCGGACTGTGCGCGGCGTGGTAGACGACGCCCTTGAGAAACTTGGATTGCGGCGGACGGTTGTCCTGACCACGCCTCGCTTCCTCACTGTCCCTGCCTTGGTGGCACGCGCACCTGTCGTCGTGACAATGCACGCGCGGCTCGCTCGGTTGTTCGCCACAGAACTCAAGCTTAGCCTGAGCCAGCCTCCGGTGGATTTGCAGGACGTAGCTGTTTCACTGCTCTGGCACGCTTCCTACGATCACGATCCATCTCATGCGTGGCTGCGTCAGATCTTGGTGGAATTGGTCTCCGAGCTTTGAGCTGGCCGCTACCCGGCGTGGAGCGGTGCCGACTCCACAGGCCGCATGTCGCCTTTTAGCCCCTTAGCAGACGTTCCAGCGCCCTGGGTCGATGCCGGCTTGTGACCCAAAGCAGAAATCGCCGTTGAAACCAATCATTGCCCGTAATCCATCGGCACCTCACGCTCATGTGTCCCCGGCGAGGCCACCAATTCTATTGAATTACGATCGTAATTTAATATTGTGACCGTAATGGCATCGAGCTGAGCCGCTGTTGGGCGGCGGCCGGGTGCCGCCAAACAGCTCCTAGCGAGGATTTCATGGACGACACGACCACGGCCTCACGCCACGTCGCATCGCGACAAACCACAGATGTCGACTCGCTTGGGCTCGCAACCGCTGCAGCAGCGATTCGCAACGGCGACATCACCTCGGAGGCCTACACCGCGGCGCTCTTACAGCGCGCCCGAGCGCTTGCCGAGCTGAACGCCTTCATCACTATCGACGAGGCCGGGGTGCTCGCGGCCGCGAGGGCCGCAGACAAATCGCGTGCGGCCGGATCGGCGGCCCCGCTCCTTGGCGTGCCGCTTGGGGTGAAGGACAGTTATTTGACGAAAGGGCTACCTACCAGCCTGGGCGTCGAAGGCCTCGCTCACTTCGTGCCGCGCGAAGATGCCGACGCTGTCCGGGCCATTAAGGGGGCAGGCGCCTTGGTCTTCGGCAAGAACAACCTCGTCGAGATGTCATACGGCTTGACTGGTCACAACGCACGTTATGGCCAGGTGAAGAATCCGCACGCACGAGATCGCGTGTCGGGCGGCTCCTCGAGCGGCTCCGCCGCATCCGTGGCCGCCGGCATCGTTCCCGCGTCCTTGGGCGGTGACACCGTTGGGTCCATCCGGGTACCCGCATCGTTCTGTGGGGTCGTGGGCTTCAAGCCAACCACTGGACGTTGGCCACGCGACGGCGTTGCGCCGATCTCCCATACGCTCGATACGACGGGCGTGTTCGCCCGAAACGTCGAGGACTGCATTTTGGTGGATCAGGTCGTGACCGGTGAACAAGCTGCGGAGTTCTCCAACGGCGGCTACGACCTGAAGGGAGTCCGGCTGGCCTTCGCGCCGCGACAGTTCCTGGATCTGGTGGACTCGGAAGTCGAGACCCGCTTCCGCGAGGTGGTTCGGCGCTTGCAGGACGCCGGCGCCGAGATCGTTGAAGTAGATCTTGGCGACGATTTCAATTCCCTCGTCCAAACCGCAACATGGGGCATCTTCGCTCATGAGACGATGGGCGAAATTTCGGAATTTCTTCGCCGCCATGACATTCCGACCACGTTCGAGGCCATTTATGAGGGCCTTAAGCCCCAACTTCGGCAGGCGTGGGGGCACATCGTGCTGCCGGGTGGCGCAGGTGCTACCTCGGCAGAGGCCTATCAGACTGCGCTCGACGTGAGCCGGCCGGAAATCCAGCGCCGACTCAACACGGCGTTCGTCTCTCATGGGGCGCTGGTCATTCTGCAACCGACCACGCCCTGCACGGCGCCTTTGATCGAGGAGCAGGCGACCGTCCATATCGGGGGGCAGGAAGTTAGCTACCTCGCTTTGGCGAACCGCACCGTGTCGGCAAGCAGCGTGGGGTTGCCCGGTGTCAGCCTTCCTGTTGGCTTGTCTCGCGCGGGGCTGCCGATTGGGCTTGAGCTGGATGCCCCCTTAGGGAGCGACCGAGGGCTTCTAAACCTTGCCCGCGGCATCGAGGGCATCTTGGGCGCAGAGTCGAGTGCGATCTAACGTCGTGATCGACCAGCATCCGTTTTCAGTCGGTTTGGCCGCGATGATGTCGATCCAGTGGCCTAGCAACTTGATCGCGACCTCCAAGCTTTGCTGGAAGCGGCCGCAGCGTAAGGGCTGCGGGATATTGGTGGAGAGGAGAGAAGATGCGCTTCGAGAAAGGTCATAAGGCGGCGACGCGACGGCAGATCATCGATGTGGCGTCGAAGTGCATGCGCCGGAACGGCATCTCCGCCACCGGGATCGCCGGGATCATGGACGAGGCCGGCCTGACCAAAGGCGCATTCTCCCCGCACTTCGAATCCAAAGATGCGCTCGTTCGCGAGGCGCTGGCGAGCGCGCTCGACGACCAGCAACATCGCCTCGATGAGGATCAGCGGAGCGGCCCGGACCTTGAGGGCGCGATCCGGAGATACCTGAACCGTGCTCACCTCGAAGACCCGACGGGCGGATGCCCCTCGGCGGCGTTGCTCCCCGAAATCGCCCGACAGCCCCTGTCCACAAGGAGAGATTACGAGAAGGGGCTGCGAAGCTACGTTGCGACATTGGCCGCACTGCTTCCTGACGCAGATGCATCAGCGAGCCGCCGCCGCGCGACCGCCATCTTCGGCCTCATGGTGGGCACCCTTCAGTTCGCGCGGGCCGTGCCCAACGCTGCGCAGGCGGAGCAGATCCTGGAAGGCGGCGTTGAGGCCGCCTTGCACTTGGCACGAGCTCCCTCTCGCTAGATTAGGAAGCCGGGAGAGGCAGTCCCTCGAGGTCCGCTTCACCAAACAGAGCAGACACGGCGTCGCATTGTCCGCCCCGAGCAGCGAAGGGCGTCGCCGGCTCCGAGCGCAACGATTGGGCGATCTGATTCGCGCATTCAATCGCGCTTTGATGCTGCGTTGGTTTTGCTTCATGATGATTGGCAGGCCGCCAGTGCGGCTCAATAAGGGGGGTGTTGAAATGAGGAAGTTTTCGCTTGTATTGCTGTCGACAGTCGCTCTCGGCCCGATCACAGCCCAGGCTGCGGATCTGGCGCCGGTCCGTATGTCGTCGAAGGCTCCCGCTCAGGTGGGCAACTGGACGGGATTCTATATCGGCGGCAACGTTGGTTATGGCTGGGGCAGCTACGGTGCGTCGAACGCCACCGGGACAATCGTGAACTCGAATGGCGGTTCGGGCATCTATGCCTTCAACCCCGTGTCCGGCAACGGTAATGGGGTCACCGCCGGCATCCAGGCCGGCTACAACTGGCAGATTGAGCAGACGGTGCTCGGCATCGAGGCTGATTGGCAGTATCTCAATTCAAAGGCCAGCACCGGCAACTCGGCTATTGCTGTTCCCGTCTTCATCGGCGGCAATTTCAGCGGCAGCACGTCCGTCAGCACCGATTGGTATGCGACCTTCCGTGGCCGAGTGGGTTATGCGTTTGGGCCGGCGTTGCTCTACGCGACCGGCGGTATTGCGTTGGCCGATACCAAGGTCAGTGCGAACGCTACGGGCAGTATCGTCACTGCCCTCTTCCCGCCAACCCTGGGACCGCTGGGCTCCATGAGCGCTTCTGACAGCGCCGTCCTGATCGGCTACGCGGTTGGCGGCGGTTTCGAATATGCTCTGGGGGCAGGGTGGTCGGTCAAGGGCGAGTATCTGCACATGGGTTTCGGCACGAAAGGCTACAACTTGACCGGCTCGCTTCAATCGCCGGCCGGGTTGACGGGCGTCATCGCGACTCACGTCGATATCAAGCCGAGCTTCGACATCGCCCGCGTTGGTGTGAACTATCGCTTCTGATCAGCGGATCTGAAGACGTGAAGAAAGGGAGACTTCAGGTCTCCCTTTCTCGCAATCGCAGGCCGCTTAGGCGTGCCTACTCGTCATCCTCGTCTTCGTCCTCATCCTCGTCGTGATCTTCCACTTCCAGGCGGTCGAGCGCGGCCAGCGGCAGTGTCTCGCGGAACAGATCGCCTTCCGAGCCCATCCAGAGGCAGAGGATGTCGTCGCCTTTCACCTCTGCGACGGTCAGCGGCTGGCCGCCGGATTTCAGCATCACGACGTCGCCGGTTTTCAGTTCCATGGATGGTCCTTTCGGGGTTGATCGACGAGAGGGGAGGCTAGCAAGCCGTCATGACAGGCCGATCACGGGCTATGGGACCCGTGAATTGGCTGCGGCTTGCACAGACTGCCGAAACGTCGATGGCAGAGGTTCGAGTGGGGGATCGCTCGAGGTCACCAGGGGCTATTCCGTCCCAGGCGCGGCGATGATGGCATCATGCGCCTGTTTTGCCCGACGCGTCAAATGATTTCGTAAAATCAGCAATGCATTGCGTTTGCGGCAAGCTGTTGAAATTGCAGCAGCCGGCTACTGTGCATGGGGTTGTTTTCGATGTTTTGTTTTCGCCTGGGTTACGGCTGGTCCGGCACGAGTTCGGTCAGCGAGCGGATGATGCGGTCGGGCTTGACGGCCGAGCCTTCGGGCAGGCCGTCGCCATGCACGTCGATCCAGATCGAGTAGATGCCGAGGCGCTGCGGCGTCACGACTTCCCATTCCAGATTGTCGCCGATCATCCAGGTGTCTTTCGCGGTGACGCCGAGCGCCTCCATCGCGTGCAGATAGGCGCGCTCCTCGGGCTTGCCGAAACCGTGCTCGCCCTCGATCTGGATGTGATCGAAGCGATGCGTGAGCTCGAAGCGCTCGACCTTGGCGCGCTGCATGTCGGCGGCGCCGTTGGTGACCAGCGCGAGTTTGACGCCGCGTGCCTTGAAAGAGTCGATCGCATCATGCGCACCGGGGAACACGAAGATCGCTTCTTCGCGATAGGTCGTGAAGCGGTTGGCGAGGCGATCGGCGAGATCGTCGGAGAGGGCGCGGTGGCCGTCGGCGGCGAGCGCGGCGAAGCCGCCCCGCACCGTGAGCCGCCGTGCCTCGCCAAGCTTCATCCGCCACGCGGCTTCCGCATTCGCCCAGAAGTTTCGTGCGAAGGCCAAAACTGCGGTCGCGACCTGCTGCGGCGGCAGCGGCGCGAGCTCGTCGGCAAATTCTTCTGCGATCGTATTCCAGGCGATCTCGGGCCGGCCGTAGGCCGAAAGGATGGTGTCGTCCATGTCGATCAGCATGGCGCGCGGCAGCGGAGGCATCGCGGTGCTCATGGCCATTTCACCTCCGGCGGCAGCGACGACAGGATGGAGTCCACGTTGCCGCCGGTCTTGAGCCCGAAGATGGTGCCGCGGTCGTAGAGCAGGTTGAATTCGACATAGCGTCCGCGCCGGATCAATTGCTCCTCGCGATCCTCAGCGGTCCAGGCGCTCGCGAAATTGCGCCTGACGATGTCAGGGTAGATTTTCTGGAAGGCGCGGCCGACATCCTGGGTGAAAGCGAGGTCGGCGTCCCAGTCGCCGCTGTCGTGCCAGTCGTAGAAGATGCCGCCGATGCCGCGCGCCTCTTTGCGGTGCGGCAGGTAGAAATACTCGTCGCACCATTTCTTGTACTTGTCGTAGTCGGCAACGCCGTTCGGGCCCGTGCAGGCCTCCTTCATCGCGGCGTGGAAGGCGAGCGTGTCGGGATCGTCCTGGGTGCGCCGGCGGTCGAGCACCGGCGTGAGATCGGCGCCGCCGCCGAACCAGGCTTTTGTGGTGACGACGAAGCGGGTGTTCATGTGCACGGCGGGCACGTGCGGATTGCGCAGATGCGCGATCAGCGAGATGCCGGAGGCCCAGAACTTGGGGTCGTCTGCCGCGCCGGGGATCTGGGCGCGAAACTCGGGCGCGAATTCGCCGTGCACCGTCGAGCAATGCACGCCGACCTTCTCGAACAGGCGGCCGGACATCATCGACATCACGCCGCCACCGCCGGGCGCGCCGGTATGATCGGTGCGCTGCCAGGGCGTGCGTTTGAAGCGGCCGGCATCGCCCGGATAAAGGCTTTGGGGGGCGTCATCCTCCAGCCGCTCGAAGCTCGCGCAGATGTCGTCGCGCAAAGCTTCGAACCAGGCGCGGGCGCGCGTCTTGCGGTCTTCGATTGTCGAGATGTCCATGTCCAATTCCAAAACCGGTCTCGTAGGGTGGGCAAAGGCGCTCTTGCGCCGTGCCCACCATATTCACTGTCGTCTTGATTGGTGGGCACGCTTCGCTTTGCCCACCCTACGAAGTCTAACCCTGCGGACCGTAATAGGTGCAGCTCTCGTTGCAACTGTCGCGGTGGATGCTGACGCGGGTGAGCTTGCCGATATGCTGGAGCCGCTCCCAGACGAAGCGCGAGAGGTTTTCCAGCGTCGGTGTGCCCAGCGCCTCGATCTTGTTGAGGTATTTGTGGTCGAGCGTGAGCCGCACGTCCTCGATGGCGCGCTGGACGAGGCCGAGATCGACCACCATGCCGGTCGCAGGGTCGGGCGTGCCGCGCAACGTCACCTCGGCGCGGAAGGAGTGGCCGTGGATCTCTTCGCTTGCGGCGCCAAAGGTCGTCCCCGACAATGAGTGCGCCGCCTCGAAGCGGAACGATTTCGTCAATTCCCACATCTGTTCGAAAACCAATCCTATCTGATGCCGAGCGATTTATGCGTCTGCACGCTCAGCCGCCATTGCGGATGGCGCAGGCAATAGTCGATCGCACGCACGGTGTTTTGGGCAACCTCGGGTCCGTCCATCGGTTGCAGCGAGAAGCGTTCGAAGGCGAGACCCTCGAAGGTCTCGGGCGCGGCGAGGGCCTGCGGATAGACCAGCTTCAGCTCGTGGCCGCGGCGCTGGACGAGCTCGCTGCCGCCCTTGGGGCTGACGCAGATCCAGTCGAGCCCCTCAGGCGCCACAATCGTGCCGTTGGTCTCGACGCCGATCTCGAAGCCGCGGGCGTGGAGGGCGTCGATCAGGGCGGCATCGACCTGGAGCAGCGGCTCGCCGCCGGTGAGCACCACGTAACGGTTGCTGTCGGTGGCAGCCGTCCATTGCGCGGCGACGGTGTTGGCGAGTTCCGCGGCCGAGGCATAGCGGCCGCCGAGCGTGCCGTCGGTGCCGACGAAGTCGGTGTCGCAGAATTTGCAGGTCGCGGCCTCGCGGTCGGCCTCGCGGCCGCTCCAGAGGTTGCAGCCGGCAAAGCGGCAGAACACGGACGCGCGCCCGGCATGGGCGCCTTCGCCTTGCAGGGTCAGGAAGATTTCCTTGACCGCGTAACTCAATGATCTCTCCTCAACATCTCAAACTTACGGGTTCCGGAGCTGCCGCAGCGCCTCGCCTGCGGCCATCGCCGCGGTCATGGCGACATTGAGCGACCGCAGCCCCGCCGTGATCGGGATCACCAGCCGCGCGTCCGCAGCCTCGACCACCGCGTCGGTGACGCCGGCGCTCTCGCGCCCGAATAGCAGGATGTCCGACGTCTGGTAATGAAAATCGCGGTAATCGGTGGCGGCCTTGGTGGTGAACAGCAGCAGGCGGTAGCCCTGTGTCGCACGCCATTCCTCGAATTTCGACCAGGAGTCGTGGCGGGTCACGCTGACATGATCGAGGTAGTCCATTCCCGCCCGGCGGAACAAGCGGTCGGAGAACGGGAAGCCCGCCGGCTCGATGATGTGGGCGGCCATGCCCAGGCAGGCACAGAGCCTGAGAATCGTGCCGGTGGTCTGGGCGATGTCGGGTTGGAAAAGCGCGATCTGCATGGGCTGTATCGGGGTCGGTGCGGGCCGGAAATGTCTCAATAAAACATCGCTGGCTGCGGAATTCGTGCATTGCACGCCCCCACGCCGTTAGCGGGCTTGCGCTCGCCCGGCAAGGGTGCCAATAGAACGATTCTGGACTGCTGTTTTCGCCTTGTTTCGGTGGGGACAAGTGAAGTTCTGCCGCCGCGGGGGGCCGCGGGCGCCGGCACACTGTTTTGGGGACCTTGGGGGCTCCCGGAACGGTTCCGTCGGCAGCATAAGAAGAAAGGGTTGGAATCGTGACGACAGCGTCTTCGGCGGACCATCCGACACGCCGTGATTTCTTATTCGTTGCAACGGGGGCAGCTGCAGCAGTAGGGGGCGCAGCTGCGCTCTGGCCCTTCATCTCTCAAATGAATCCTGATGCGTCGACCATCGCCGCCGGTGCGCCGATCGAGGTCGATCTCAGCCCGGTCGCCGAGGGGCAGGACATCAAGGTGTTCTGGCGCGGCAAGCCGATCTACGTCAGCCACCGCACCAAGAAGCAGATCGACGAGGCGCGCGCCGTCAACGTGGCGAGCCTGCCCGATCCGCAGTCCGACGAGGCCCGGGTCAAGCCGGGCCACGAGCAGTGGCTGGTCGTGATCGGCATCTGCACCCATCTCGGCTGCATCCCGATCGCTCATGAGGGCAATTACGACGGGTTCTTCTGCCCCTGCCATGGTTCGCAGTACGATTCGTCCGGCCGCATCCGCCAGGGGCCCGCGCCCGCGAACCTGCCGGTGCCGCCGTACCAGTTCGTTTCCGACACCAAAATCCAGATCGGCTGAGCTTCGGGCCTTCGCCCGAAGCTTCGCGCCGTCTCGTCGTTATATTTCCTCAGGATCGCATCATGAGCGGACCATCCGACTACCAGCCGAGCAATCCGGCCCTGCAATGGATCGAGCGACGTCTGCCGATCATCGGTCTCGTCCATTCCTCCTTCGTCGTCTATCCCACCCCGCGCAACCTGAATTACTGGTGGACCTTCGGCGCCATCCTCTCCTTCATGCTGGGGATGCAGATCCTGACCGGCGTGGTCCTGGCGATGCACTACACGCCGCACGCCGATCTCGCCTTCAAGTCGGTCGAGCTGATCGTCCGTGACGTCAATTACGGCTGGCTGCTGCGCAACATGCATGCCTGCGGCGCGTCGATGTTCTTCTTCGCGGTCTACGTCCACATGCTGCGCGGTCTCTATTACGGCTCCTACAAGGAGCCGCGCGAGGTGTTGTGGATCCTCGGCGTCATCATCTACCTCCTGATGATGGCGACGGGCTTCATGGGCTACGTGCTGCCGTGGGGCCAGATGAGCTTCTGGGGCGCCACCGTCATCACCAATCTGTTCTCCGCCATTCCCTATGTCGGCGAGAGCATCGTGACACTGTTGTGGGGCGGCTATTCGGTCGGCAACCCGACGCTGAACCGCTTCTTCTCGCTGCACTATCTGCTGCCGTTCCTGATCGCTGGCGTCGTCGTGCTCCACGTCTGGGCGCTGCATGTCGCCGGCCAGAACAATCCTGACGGCGTCGAGCCGAAGACGGAAAAGGACACGGTGCCGTTCACGCCGCACGCGACCATCAAGGACGGGTTCGGAGTCGCCTGCTTCCTGCTGCTCTACGCCTGGTTCATCTTCTACATGCCGAACTATCTCGGCGACGCCGACAACTACATCCCGGCGAACCCGGGCGTGACGCCGCCGCACATCGTGCCGGAATGGTATTACCTGCCGTTCTACGCGATCCTGCGTTCGATCCCGAACAAGCTCGCGGGCGTGATCGGGATGTTCTCGGCGATCATCATCCTGTGCTTCCTGCCCTGGCTCGATGCCGCCAAGACCAGGTCGTCGAAGTACCGGCCGCTGGCCAAGCAGTTCTTCTGGATCTTCGTCGCGGTCTGCATCCTGCTCGGCTATCTCGGCGCGCAGCCGCCGGAAGGCATCTACGTGATCGCCGGCCGGGTCCTGACGGTCTGCTACTTCGCCTACTTCCTGATCGTGCTGCCGCTGCTCTCGCGCATCGAGACGCCGCGGCCGGTGCCGAACTCGATCTCGGAGGCGATCCTGGCCAAGGGCGGCAAGGCGGTGGCTTCGGTCGCCATCGCGCTCGTCGCCGCCGGCGCGCTGTTCCTCGGCAGCCTTCAGGACGCTCGCGCCTCCGAAGGCAGCGACAGGCCGCCGGGCAACAAATGGTCGTTCTCCGGCCCTTTCGGTAAGTACGACCGCGGCGCGCTCCAGCGCGGCCTGCAGGTCTACAAGGAGGTCTGCTCGAGCTGCCATGGCCTGTCCTACATCGCCTTCCGCAACCTCGCGGAAGCCGGCGGCCCCGGCTATTCGGTGGCGCAGGCAGCGGCGTTTGCGTCCGACTACAAGGTCAAGGACGGCCCGAACGATGCGGGCGACATGTTCGAGCGCCCGGGCCGGCCGGCGGACTATTTCCCCTCGCCATTCCCGAACGAGCAGGCGGCCCGTGCGGCGAACGGCGGTGCGGCGCCGCCCGATTTGTCGCTGATCACCAAGGCGCGCTCCTACGGCCGCGGCTTCCCTTGGTTCATCTTCGACTTCTTCACCCAGTACCAGGAGCAGGGCCCGGACTATGTCGCGGCGGTGCTCCAGGGCTTTGAGGACAAGGTGCCTGAAGGCGTCACCATCCCCGAAGGCTCCTACTACAACAAGTACTTCCCGGGCCACGCCATCAAGATGCCGAAGCCGCTCAGCGACGGCCAGGTAACCTATGGCGACGGCTCGCCGACCACGGTCGCGCAATATTCCAAGGACGTCACCACGTTCCTGATGTGGACCGCCGAGCCCCACATGGAAGCGCGCAAGCGCCTCGGCTTCCAGGTGTTCGTGTTCCTGATCATCTTCGCGGGCCTGATGTACTTCACGAAGAAAAAGGTCTGGGCCGACTCCCACTGAGCGGATCGAGACGAAAATGAAGAGGCCCCCGCAAGGGGGCTTTTTTGTTGGACACGAGCGTGTGTTGTTTGGCGCGATTGCCTATCGCTCGCTCAAACGCCAAAATACCGCCAACCGCTCCCCCAGAAACTCATCGGAGGACACCATGGGAACCACCATCACCTTCAAGCGCCCGGACGGCAAGGACGCCTCGGGCTATCTCGCCAACGCCGCGCGCGGCAACGCGCCGGGCGTGGTCGTGATCCAGGAATGGTGGGGCCTGTCGGATCAGATCAAGGGCCTGTGCGACCGCTTTGCGCTCGCCGGCTTCGATGCGCTGGCGCCCGATCTCTACAAGGGCAAGGTGGTGCCGTATCACGACACGGACGCCGCCGGCAAAGAGATGAACTCGCTCGATTTCATGGACGCCACCACGCAGACCGTGCGCGGCGCCACGCAATATCTGTCGCGCAACGGCGCCAAGGTCGGGCTAACAGGCTTCTGCCTCGGCGGCGCCGTCACCATCATCGGCGCGACCAAGATTCCGGAGCTCGCGGCCGGCGTCGTCTTCTACGGCATCCCGCCCGAGCAGGCGGCCAAGCCCGCCGACGTCAAGATCCCGCTCCAGGCCCATTTCGCCAACAAGGACGACTGGTGCACGCCGCAACTGGTCGATGCCTTTGAAAGCGGCATGAAGGCCGCCGGCAAGTCGCTCGAGCTGTTCCGCTATGATGCCGAGCACGCTTTCGTCAACGAGCAGCGCCAAGCCGTGCACGACCGCGAAGCCGCCGAGCTCGCCTGGGGCAGGGCGACGGAGTTTTTCCGGAAGCATCTCGGCTGATCGCCTGGAGCTCGGACGGCGCCCGCCCACCCTTGACGCCGTCCCCGCGCCATGGTGAGTATCCGCCCCATGAGCACCGCCGTCCGCCCAGCCCGTCTTTGGTGGCGCACCTCCTAAAGAGGTGGCCGGTGCGATTTCATTTCTCAAAATCGTCGAAGGTCGCCACGCAGTGCGGCGGCCTGATCGTTTGTCCTGTGTGGCGTTTCCTCGGCAAGTTTCGTAAGAGGACGACATGAACAGGACAGTCTTTGCCCTCCCGGCTCGAAGCGACTACGTGACCCGCGGCGGTCTCGCGATCACGCGTGTGGCGGAGCAGTTCACTGGCGGCGCCAACAGGCTCGACGATCTCATCAACCTGCTCGACCGCCGCCGCGGCGTGGTGCTGTCCTCGGGCACGACCGTGCCCGGCCGCTACGAGAGCTTTGACCTCGGCTTCTCCGACCCGCCGCTCAAGCTCGAGACCACAGGCGTCAATTTCAAGCTGGAAGCGCTCAATGAACGCGGCCAGGTGCTGATCGCCTTCCTCGCAGACGTGCTGCACGAGCCCTGCGTCGTGATCTCCGAGAAGACCGCCACGCGGCTTGCCGGCCACATCATCCGCGGCGATGCGCCGGTCGAGGAAGACCAGCGCACGCGGCGCGCCAGCGTGATGTCGCTGGTGCGCGATCTCGTCGCCGCCTTCTCCGCCAACGATGACGGGCTGCTCGGCCTGTTCGGCGCCTTCGCCTACGACCTCGTGTTCCAGATCGAGGACCTCGTGCAGAAGCGCGCACGCGAGCAGGACCAGCGCGATATCGTGCTCTACGTCCCCGATCGCCTGCTCGCCTACGACCGTGCGACCGGCCGCGGCGTGGTGCTGAGTTACGATTTTGCGTGGAAGGGCAAGTCCACCGAAGGCCTGCCGCGCGAGACCGTCGAGAGCCCGTACCTGAAGACACCGCGCCAGGGCTTTGCCGATCACGCGCCTGGTGAATATCAGGCCACGGTCGAGACCGCGCGCGCGGCTTTCGCGCGCGGCGATCTGTTCGAGGCGGTGCCCGGACAACTCTTCGCCGAGCCCTGCGATCGCTCGCCGGCGGAAGTGTTCCAGCGCCTCTGCGTCATCAACCCGTCGCCCTACGGCGCGCTGATGAATCTCGGCGAGGGCGAGTTCCTCGTCTCCGCCTCGCCGGAAATGTTCGTGCGCTCCGACGGACGCCGCGTCGAGACCTGCCCGATATCAGGGACGATCGCGCGCGGCACCGATGCGATCGGCGATGCCGAGCAGATCCGCCAGCTCCTGAACTCGGAGAAGGACGAGTTCGAACTCAACATGTGCACCGACGTCGACCGCAACGACAAGGCGCGCGTCTGCGTGCCGGGCACGATCAAGGTCTTGGCGCGCCGCCAGATCGAGACCTACTCAAAACTGTTCCACACCGTCGATCACGTCGAGGGCATGCTGCGTCCCGGCTTCGACGCGCTCGATGCCTTCCTTACCCATGCCTGGGCGGTGACGGTGACGGGCGCGCCAAAACTCTGGGCGATGCAGTTCGTCGAGGATCACGAGCGTTCGCCGCGGCGCTGGTATGCCGGCGCGATCGGCGCGGTGAATTTCGACGGCAGCATCAACACCGGCCTCACCATCCGCACCATCCGCATGAAGGATGGTCTCGCCGAGGTGCGCGTCGGTGCCACCTGCCTGTTCGATTCCGATCCCGCGGCCGAAGACCGCGAGTGCCAGGTCAAGGCCGCAGCCCTGTTCCAGGCGCTGCGCGGCGATCCGCCAAAGCCGCTGTCGGCCTTCGCGCCCGATGCGACCGGCTCGGGCAAGCAGGTGCTGCTGATCGATCACGACGACAGCTTCGTGCACATGCTGGCCGATTATTTCCGCCAGGTCGGCGCCGACGTCACCGTGGTCCGCCATGTGCATGCGCTCGACATGCTCAAGCGGAAGAGGTGGGATTTGCTGGTGCTGTCACCCGGACCAGGCAGGCCCGAAGATTTCGGGATCAAGAAGACCATCGATGCGGCGCTGGAGAAGAAGCTGCCGGTGTTCGGCGTCTGTCTCGGCGTGCAGGCGATCGGCGAATATTTCGGCGGGGAGCTCGGTCAACTCACGCATCCCGCGCACGGCCGGCCCTCGCGGGTGCAGGTGCGCGGCGGCCGCCTGATGCGCAATTTGCCGAACGAGATCGTGATCGGCCGCTATCACTCGCTCTATGTCGAGCGCGACAGCATGCCCGAGGTGCTTGATGTCACCGCCAGCACCGAGGACGGTGTCGCCATGGCGCTCGAGCACAAGACGCTGCCGGTTGCCGGCGTGCAGTTCCATCCGGAATCGCTGATGTCGCTCAGCGGCGAGGTGGGCCTGAGGATTGTCGAGAATGCGTTCCGGCTGGATGCGCGCGTTGATTGAGAGGCACCAATGACCTTTGACCACGATCTGAAGGCGAGCGTCCGCACCATCGTCGACTATCCCAAGCCGGGGATCATGTTCCGCGACATCACCACGCTGCTCGCGGATGCGCGCGCGTTCCGCCGCGCGGTCGACGAGCTCGTCAATCCCTGGGCCGGCAACAAGATCGACAAGGTCGCCGGCATGGAGGCGCGCGGCTTCATCATCGGCGGCGCGGTGGCGCATCAGCTCTCCGCCGGCTTCGTGCCGATCCGCAAGAAAGGCAAGCTGCCGCACACCACCGTGCGCATTGCCTACTCGCTCGAATACGGCATCGACGAGATGGAGATGCATGTCGACGCGATCCAGCCCGGCGAGCGCGTCATCCTGGTCGACGATCTCATCGCCACCGGCGGCACCGCGGAAGGCGCGGTGAAGCTCCTCCGCCAAATCGGCGCCAATGTCGTCGCCGCCTGCTTCATTGTCGACCTCCCCGATCTCGGCGGCGCCGCCAAGCTGCGCGCGATGGACGTGCCGGTGCGAACGCTGATGACGTTCGAAGGGCATTGAGCCGCGTCGCCACCCCGGCGATCGTCAGATCGCCTCGGCCTTCAATGCGGACCGCCAATGCAGCATGCGCTCCTTCAGGAGCGCGTTCCTGACGTAGTCAGTCTCCTCATTTTCCAGCCGCTCGCATTCGCCGAACGTCAGGCCCGCCTCGCCATGCGCGTTCCACGCAGCCTGGAGGGTACGGCAGGTGTGGCTGCCCTGGCGGAGCGAGAACCAGATGCGGTTCTGGATGGTCTGCAGGTTCGGCGCCTGGCCGACCCAGGCCTCGCCCGATGCCGCGCAGCGGACGACGTAGATGCCCGCAATGGTCTTGCGCTCCTTGTAGGCGGCGATGGCTGCCTTCCGGTCGATGCTCACGGGGGTGGGACCTTGCTGAGAGGGATACCGATCTCCGCCTCAATAGGCGCGGTCAGCCCCGCAGTCAATATTATCCGGGTAAAATTATCGCCTCAGGAGCTTTGCAGGATCAGGCTGAGCTCGAGCTCGCGGAAGGCGAGGTAGTTCCGCCGGGTCCACTGGTGCAGCTCGGTGGAGGCGTCCTTCTCCTGGCGCAGATAGCCGGTGAAGGAGAAGTTGAGCCGGTCGATATAGGTCTTGAGGAAGCCGGGTAGCGCGGGCAGGCGGAACAGCCGCCCGGTCGCCATCGCGGCCGGCAGCTCGCCGCGCACGATGTGCTCATTGTCCACCGTGATCAGGTTCATCCGCGGGATCTGTCCGCGCAGCATCTCGTGGGCGCGGGCCGAGACGCGGTCGGTGTCGGCGACGAACAGGATCATCGGCGCGACGTGCCGGCGTGCGGCCTCCTTCAACAGGCCGATCTCGTCGGTCATCTTGAAGAACTCGTCGAAGGCGTGGAAGCCGAGGTCGATCACCTTGGCTAGGCCGTCATCGACGATGACGCGGTCCATCAGCTGCATCTTGCCGTAGGTGTCGATCACATCAGCCGTTTCGGTGACCTTCGGCAGATAGTCGAGCAGCGACGGTTCCTTCAGGTTGACGTCGAAGGCCGCGACGTCGCCGTTCTTGAGCAGCAAAAATTCGCTCAATAGCCGCGCCAGCAGCGTCTTGCCGACCTGCGGGCGGGGCGAGCAGATGATGTAAAGGGGCGTCGCGGGCATCGACAGCTATATCAGGCGAACTCACCGTCCAATCCAGCCGTATCCGCCCGGGCTCTGCAACTATTTTTCGCTGTTGCGGGTGGCGGGCTTCGAACCGACGATGTCGGTCAGCCGGATCCGGTCGAACTCGCTCCAGACATTCGCCAGCCAGTGGCGGACATAGCCGCGCAGCACGAAGGAATAGTTCGCGGCTTCGTCGTTGATGCCCTTGTTGGCGACGAATTTCAGGAACGGGACGGAGGACACTTCGACCTGCTCATAGGCCATTTCGTTGAGCTTGGGGATGGTCAGCTCGGTCGCGTCCTTGATGCGGTGGAAGTAGGAATTGTAGGTCGCCTGGTCCCACTGGAAGAACTGGGTGTCGTTGATGAAGTTCTTCACCAGGAAATATTTTGCGCCGCCCATGAAGCCTGCGGTCTCGGCGATTTCGTCGAGCGACGCGATCGAGGGGCCCAGGATGTGGAACACCGCGAAGGTGATCTGGCCGGCCTTGGCTGCGTCGAGGAAGCCGATGTCGCGCAGCGAGGCCAGCGCCGGCGAGAGCAGGCCGGCGCGGACGTCGATCACGGTCACCGACGGGCTCGCCGCGTTGAGCGTGTCGAAGATCTTCATCTGGTCCGAGGTCGTCATCATGTCGACGATCTCGGTGATCTCGGGGTGAAAGCGCTTCAGGGTTCCGCGCGGCGACTCCGTGTCGAAGGCGCGCGTCGGTACGTTGTTGGCGGAAAAATAATCGAGCAAGGTGCGCGACACCGTGGTCTTGCCCACCCCGCCCTTGTCCGCGCCCACCACAACCACTGCCGGCTTTGCCATTGCTGTCCCCTAACGCGCCCTCCGATTGCGCCTTGCAATCGGTCGGGCCCCAAATCGATGTCCCAAGTCTGCTGTTGGGCGCGAACATGGCAGAAACAAGGGAGAATTCAAATCCTCGGCCTCTGGTTGTGGCAATTTCCGAGGTTTTTCCCAATCGCAACGCAACCCTTCGCAAGTCGCTTAAAATCCCGCCCTTAACGACGGCCCCATGGACCCATCGGATTGCCGGCTGCAGTTCCGGAGGGGGCGGGCACGGGCGGTGGACCGGCCGAGCTGCCTGCATCGTCCCAAGGCCCCTGGCGCAACGGCGGCGGGCCGTCCTGCCGCTTCACCTGTGCCTCAGGCTCGTCCGCCTCGTCGGGCGGCGGCAGCGGGCCGGGATCATGGCCGCCGGCGAACTTGACCAGCGCGTCGACCCGGGACTGCACCGAGGGATGGGTCGCGAACAAATCGGCAAAGCCCTCGCGCGGATTGTCGACGCAGAGCTCCATCACCGCCGAAGTCGCGCCCGGCAGCTCGCCGCGGTTCTCGATCTTGCGCAGCGCCGAGATCATGGCGTCCGGATCTTTCGTCAGCTCGACGGAGCCTGCGTCGGCGAGATATTCGCGCGAACGCGACAGCGCGAGCTTCACCACCTGCGACAACAGCCACGCCACCACGATCAGCACGACCGCGATGATGATCACGATCACCGCGCCGCCGCCGGAGCTCTTGCTGTCGCTCGACGACGAGGACGATCGCGACGATGAGGACGAGCCCGACGACCACGAGCCGCCGGAGCCGGAGCTCCAGTTGAAGCTCGTGAACAGGCGGAAGAACAACTCGCCGAAGAAGCCGACCACGCCGGCGATGATGACGGCGACGACCATGAGCTGGACGTCGCCGTTCTTGATGTGGGTCAGCTCGTGGCCCAGCACCGCCTCGATCTCCTTGTCATCAAGCGCATTGAGGAGACCCGTGGTCACGGTGATCGAATATTGCCGCGGATTGAGGCCGGTCGCGAACGCGTTCAGCGCCGGGCTCTCCATGATCTTCAGCTTCGGCATGGTGATGCCGCGCGAGATGCAGAGGTTTTCGAGCAGATTGTAGAGTCGCGGCTCTTCCTGCCGGGTGACGTCGTGGCCGCCGGTCACGGCATCGATCATTGACTGGTGGAAGAAATAGGCGATGACGATCCAGACCGCCGCCGCGATCGTCGCGAACGGCGCGGCGACGATGAGGTCGTGGAAAGCGCGGCTCAGATAGTAGGCGACAGTGCCATTGCTGTTGATGACGACTTCCGCGACCAGCGCGCCGGCATAGACCAGCACGTAGACCAGCATGAACAGGCCGGCGAGCAGCAGCATCGAACGAAACTTGTTCGAGGCGATGTGCGTGTAGAGACCATACGCGGCCATGACGCGATGCCCTGCCGGCCTATCGGCTCAACTCAGAACTTCACCTGCGGAGTGGCCTCGACTTCGGTGCGGCTGGCGCCGAGATCGAAGAAGTCCTTCTTGGTGAAGCCGAACATGCCGGCGAACAGGGCGGCGGGCATCTGCTGGATGCCGGTGTTGTACTCCTGGACCGCGTTGTTGAAGAAGCGGCGGCTCGCCGCGATCTTGTTCTCGAGGTCGGAGAGCTCACTGGCGAGCTGCTGGAAGTTGGCGTTGGCCTTGAGGTCCGGATAGGCCTCCGACAGCGCGATCAGCCGGCCGAGCGCGCCGGAGAGCTGGTTCTCGGCGGCGGATACCTGTGCCGGTCCCTGCGCCGACATCGCCGAGTTGCGCGCCTTGATGACGTCGTCGAGCGTGCCACGCTCATGCGAAGCATAGCCCTTCACCGTCTCGACCAGGTTCGGGATCAGATCGTGGCGCTGCTTGAGCTGCACGTCGATGTCGGCAAAGGCCTGGCCGACGCGCTGGCCCAGCGCCACCAGCCGGTTGTAGGCGCTGAACGCCAGGAACACGAGGACGACGATGACGCCGAGAACGATCCAGCCGGTCGACATGGAGAACTCCTGAAGGGGGAAGCAGGCGGGCGCAGCCTAGACCAAATTGGCACAGGACGAGAGCCCGGCGCAGAGGAAGGTAAGACTTGGTCGAATGGGGAACCATCCGAGTTCAAGGCAAAAGCGTCCGACGAAGTTAACTTTCGGCAATGACCGCGTCGCCCCAGCGCCAGCGCCGGGCGCTTGCATAGCCGGCCTTGTCGCGCCGCGGGACCTTGGTGATAGCGAGGCCGCCCTCCGTGCAGAGCTTTGCGGTGATCTCGGCTTTGCCGACATCCGGCGGCGCCAGCACGCGCGCGGCACGTGTTGCGGGCGCTGTCCGGGTCAGGGCGGTGTAGATGAAGCGCTCGTCCTCGAACGGCACGTCGGCGCCCTTGATCTGCCGGTGCGCCTGCGAGCGCGGCAGGCGTTGGCTGAAATGGCACCAGTCGGGCGCTACGAGGGGGCAGGGTTTTTCGTGCGGGCAGGGCGCGGCGACGTAGGCACCTAGCGCGATCAGCTGCTGGCGCAGCGCGAGGATGCGCGCGTAGCCGGCCGGTGTGCCGGGCTCGATCACGACCAGCGCGTGGCGTGCTTTCGCCCACATCGTTTCCGAAAGCTTGCGCTGATCGGTCTCGCTGAGCTCGCCGATGACGTAGCTCGCGACGACGAGATCGGCTTGCGAGACCTCGGCGAGATTGGCACCGGCGTCGCCCGGCAGATAGCGGCAATCGGCGAGACGTGTGCTGTCATGCGCCAGTTCGAGCGCGAGACGGCTGAGGGTGGCGTTGGCGTCGAGCAGGGTAAAATCCTGCAGCGACGGAAAGGCCTCAGCAGCGGCCCAGCTCGCGGTGCCCGGGCCTGCGCCGACGTCGAGCAGGGTTTCCGGGGCGAGGTCCGGCGCCATCTCGGTCAGCGCATTCAGGCTGGCGGCCACGGCCGCATAGGTCGCTGGCATCCGCGCCAGCGCGTAGGCGAGCGCATCGGCCTCCGACTTGATGGTGCCGGAGGTGCCGCCTGCGCGATAGGCGGTCGAGATTTTTTGCGAGCGCTGTGCGGCGTCGGTGCGGGAGAAGCCCTGAAGCTTGCCGTCGAGGGCGGCTTTCAGTTCGGCGGGGAGGGTGGGTGAGATCATTTTCTCATCGTCATGCCCCGCGTAGGCGGGGCATCCAGTATTCCGAGACGGCGCCGTGAACCGAGAGGCCGCGGCGTACTGGATCATCCGCTTTCGCGGATGATGACGTCAATAGGTGTGGAACGACCGGAGGCTCACGCCACGTTCTGGTCGAGAATGTCCACCGCCTCTGACAGGCTCACCGACACCAGTTGCGAGACGCCGCGCTCGGCCATGGTGACGCCGAACAGCCGGTTCATCCGCGCCATCGTGATCGGGTTGTGTGTGATGATGATGAAGCGGGTGTCGGTCGAGCTGGTCATCTCGTGCAGCAGGTTGCAGTAGCGCTCGACGTTGTGGTCGTCGAGCGGTGCGTCGACTTCGTCCAGCACGCAGATCGGCGAGGGGTTGGTGAGGAACACCGCGAAGATCAGCGCCATCGCGGTCAGCGCCTGCTCGCCGCCCGAAAGCAGCGACAGCGTCTGCGGCTTCTTGCCCGGCGGCTTTGCGATGATCTCGAGACCGGCTTCGAGCGGGTCGTCGCTCTCGATCAGGTGCAGCGCGGCCTCGCCGCCGCCGAACAGCTCGACGAACAGGCGCTTGAAGTGGTTGTTGACGACCTCGAACGAGGTCAGGAGCCGCTCGCGCGCTTCCTTGTTGAGGCTCTGGATGCCCTGGCGCAGCCGCTTGATGGCTTCGACGAGGTCATCGCGCTCGGTGACGAGGCCGGTGTGCTGGGTCTCGACCTCGCGCAGCTCTTCCTCGGCGCGCAGGTTCACCGCACCCAGGCGCTCGCGGTCGCGGCGCATCTTTTCGAGGTCTTCCTCGATGTCGTGCAGCGGCGGCAGCTCGGCGCCGGGCTCGATCTCGGCGAGGCCGGCAACGGCCTGCGGCTCGACCTCCAGCATGTCGCGGATCTCGCGCTCGATGTCCTCGAGCCGGCGCCGTGCGCCTTCCATGCGCTCCTCGGCGCGGGCGGTTGCTTCGCGGGAGCTCGACAGCGCTTCGAGTGTCAGCTTGGCGACGCGATCGGTTTCGGCCATCGCGGTCTCGGCCGAGGCGAGCGCGTCGGCGGCCATGCGGCGGTCGTTTTCCGCGTATTCGATCTCGGTGATCAGCGCGCTGCGCTTCTCGGCGAACACGGCGGGCGCGTTTTCGAGATCGCTGCGCTCGATCGAGACCTCGGTGATGCGGGTCTGGATGGTGTCGATGTGTGAGGCCGCACTCTCCTTGCGGTTCTGCCACTCGGTGCGCTCGGCGAGGATCGCCTGCACGCGGCGGTCGGCGAGCTCCGCTTCGCGCGCCAGCGCCTGCGCCTCGGCGCGGACCTGGGCGGCCATGCGGCGATGGCCTTCGATGTCGCTGCGGACGGCGGCGAGACGGGTCTCCGTGTCCTCGCTCGACGGCAGCTCGGTGATGCCGGCCTCGGCATATTCGTACGCGGCCTCGGCCTCGGCGCGGTCGGCGGCGAGGCGGCTATGGGCTTCCGACAGCGTCGCCTTGCGCGCGGCGCGGCGGCTGATCTCGCGTTCGGCCGTCGCATGGCGCTCACGCGCGACGTTGAGCTCGCGCTGGGCGGCGCGCCAGGCCTCGCGGCTCGCACCTTCGGTGCTGGCGGCCATCTGCAGCTCGGACTCGGCGTTCTCCAGCGCCTGACGCTTGATCTGCGCGTCGATGCGGGCCTGCTCCAGCTCGTTCTCGATGTCGACGAGGCGGGCGCGCTCGGCGAGGCGCCGTGCCGCACCGGTCGGGGCGTGGGCCGCGGCGACAAAGCCGTCCCAGCGCCAGACGTCGCCTTCGGGCGAGACCAGCCGCTGGCCGGTCTTGAGCTGCGAGACCAGTTCGGCGCCCCGCTCGCGCGGCACCACGCCGATCTGCGCCAGGCGGCGCGCCAGCTCGGCGGGCGCCTGAACGTGGCTCGCGAGCGGCACGACGCCCTCGGGCAGCTCCGGATCGCCGTCGGTCACGCCGGCATTGGTCCAGCGCATCGGCGCGGACGGATCGACCGGCGCGTCGAGATCGTCGCCGAGCGCGGCACCGATCGCCTTCTCAAAGCCCTTGTCGACGGTGATGCCGTCGATGATCGGCGGCCACAGATTCTTGGTCTCGCCGTTGACGATCTTGGAGATCGTGCGCGCCTCGGTATCGAGGCGCTGCACGCGCTTGTCGGCTTCGACGAGCGGCGAGCGTGAGGATTCCAGCGTCTGGCGCGCGGCAACATGCGCAGCTTCGCTGGCCTGGGCCGCGGCTTCCGAAGCGGCAAGGGTCTGCTCCGCGTTCTCGACCGTTGCGGTCAGCTCGTCGAGATCGCCGAAGCCGCCGGTCTCGTCGGCAAGCTTCTGCTCCTCGGCCGCGACGTTCGAAATCTCCTGGTCGAGCCGGGCGAGCTTGTCGCGGTGGGTGCGGACATTGGCTTCGAGCTGGTTGCGCTTGGCGGTGAGGTCGGCAAGCGCCGTGGTGAGCTCGGCGAACTGGTGCTCGGTTTCGGTCAGCACCGCCTCGGCTTCGCCGACGCGCTCGTCGACGCCGGAGCGCTTCTCGACCCGCGACTTGATCTCTTCCTTCAGCTCGGCGTCTTCGGTGTCGAGCCGCTGGAGCGCGACGTCGGCGTCCATGGTCTGCTGCTGGGCGCGCGAGATGTCGCCCTCGAACTGGGCGAGGCGCCGCTCTAGCTCGGCGACGCGCTCCTTGGCGCGCTCTTCCTCGCGGTCGAGCAGTTCGCGTGCATTGGTCAGGCGCTGCAGCCCGGCCGCGGCGCGCGCTTCGGCATCGCGCAGCGCCGGCATTTCGGTGGCGCGGATCGCCTGGATGCGGGCGGCTTCGGCCTGGTGCTGGGTGCGCTCGGCCATTTCGCGAACCGCGAGATCATGGGTCTGGCCGGATTCGTTGACGTCGGCATGCGCGCCGATCCAGCGCAGGTGGAACAGCGTGGCTTCCGCCTTGCGGACCTTGGCCGCGACCTCGCGATAGCGCACGGCCTGGCGGGCCTGCTTCTTCAGGCCTTCCATCTGGCCGGCGAGCTGGCCGATCACGTCCTCGACGCGGGTGAGGTTGGTTTCGGCGGCTTTCAGCCGCAACTCGGCCTCGTGGCGGCGGGCGTGCAGGCCGGCGACGCCGGCAGCGTCTTCCAGCACGCGGCGGCGCTGCTCGGGCTTGGCCTGGATGATCTCGCCGATCTTGCCCTGGTGGACGAGGGCGGGCGAGCGCGCACCGGTGGCGGCGTCCGCGAACAGGATCTGCACGTCGCGCGCACGCACGTCGCGGCCGTTGATGCGATAGACCGAGCCCGCCTCGCGCTCGATGCGGCGGGAGATTTCGAGCAGCTGGCTGTCGTTCATCGCCGCCGGCGCGGTGCGATCGGTGTTGTCGATCGTCATCGTCACTTCGGCGTGGTTGCGCGCAGGACGGTTGCCGGAGCCGGCGAAGATCACCGCGTCCATGTCGGCCGCGCGCAGCGACTTGTACGAGGTTTCGCCCATCGCCCAGCGCAGCGCCTCGACGAGATTCGACTTGCCGCAGCCGTTGGGTCCGACCACGCCGGTCAGGCCGGGCTCGATGACGAAGTCGGTGGCCTCAACGAAGGACTTGAAGCCGTGAAGGCGCAGGCGGGTGATTTTCATAAGCACGCATCTCTGTTGGCAGGCGCGAATCCCCCTGCCGGGACAATACCATGGAAGGCAATGTCACTCTCTGGGTGAGTCGCGCGAGGCGCCTCATGCGGTCGGACAATGGCCGCGGTGCGCCGCGAGGGCAACCGGCGAAAACCGCTTTTCCCAAGGGATTTATGCCGGGAAAGATACGGCTTTCGAGATGCGAATCAGGCGTTGAGCGGGGAAAATCAGCTCTTCAGCAGCGGATTGATCTTCTTGGCGAATTCATCGAACGAGGCTTCGCCCTTGATCTTCTCGCCGTTGATGAAGAACGTCGGCGTCGAATCCACCTTCAGAACGTCGCTGGCGTACTTCTGGTCGGCGGCGATCTTGTCGAGCAGCGCCTGGTCCTTCAGGCAGGCCTCGACCTGCTGCTGGGTGAGGCCGGCCTGCTTGCCGATCCGCGTCAGGGTCTCGGTGGTGTTCTTCAGCACCCAATCGTTCTGCTGGCGGAACAGCATGTCGGTGACCGCGAAATATTTCGACGCGTCGTCCTTGGCGATGCAGCGCGACAGCATCGAGCCGGCGGCGGCCTTGATGTCGAGCGGGAACTCGCGGAAGATGTAACGCACCTTGCCGGTGTCGATGTATTCCGACTTGATCTTGGGGAACACCTGCTCGTTGAACGCCGCACAATGCGGGCAGGTCATCGAGGCATATTCGGTGATGGTGACGGGGGCGTCCTTGGCGCCGAGTGCCATGTCGGGCAGCGACACGGGCTTGGCCACATCGGCGGCCGACTGCGCCATCGCCTCGGAGATGAACCGCAGCGGCGACAGCCCGGCGAGCGCGGCAAGACCGGTCAGCGACAGCATCGTGTTGAAGGCGCGGCGGGTGATGATCAAGGTCGGCTCCCGGATTGGTGTGGTCTCGCCCCAAGGTTCTTATCAAAGTTCCCGTTCAGGCGGCCTGTCGCTAGCTTGAAACGTAGTTCGAGGCAATGGCGAGCGACAGGGACGGGTTCAGATTACCGGCGGAATGAGGCTCAATTTCGCTTGATGGCGGCCCCGAGCCGCGCCAGCGCTGTCTTCAATTCTTCATCTTCGATGTCCCCCAGGCTCTCCGCCACCTTGGCCACCGATTTGGGATCCGGCGGACCGGGCCGGACCGGCGGCCGGGCGCGCGACAGGGGGGCCTGGCGGAAGGCGAGCTTGCCGACCGCGCTCCAGCCGAAGAAGCGATTGACCCGCTCCAGGATCACGTCGGCGGAGTGCTGGATCTCCAGCGCCATCGGCCCCTCGACCCGCAGCACCAGGGTCGCCGGCTCCTGCGGCTGGCCCTCGACCGGCCGCGGCCATTGCATCTTCAAAGGCTCGGCATGGGCCGCAATCTCCGGCCCGGCAATCTGCGCCCATCGGGTCACCAGCTCGCGCGCCGCAAAACCCTGCTTGGCATAGGCCTCGGCAAAGACGTCGTTGAGCAGCAGCGACAGCGGCTTGGCGCTGATGGGACCGGGTCTGGGAGGGAATTTGGACATGGACCCTTATAGCACCTTGGAGCGCAGGCCTCACCATTGGGGAGCGTTCCGCGAAGAAAGACGTGGATGCCCGCGACGAGCGCGGCCATGACGTGGAGAGGCCGGCGCGTTGCCGCTACAGTGAGGGCATGAGCCCCAAATCGGCACTAATGGCCAAGTCGGAACCAATTCAGTCGGAGGCATCGGCTCGCCCAACGCTGTTGCTCGCCTGGTACGACCGCCATCGCCGCCGTCTGCCATGGCGCGCGATGCCCGGCGAGACCTCGGACCCTTACCGCGTCTGGCTATCGGAGATCATGCTCCAGCAGACCACCGTGAAAGCCGTCGGCCCCTATTTCGAAAAGTTCGTCGCGCGCTGGCCGGATGTCACGGCGCTGGGCCGGGCGTCGCAGGATGACGTGCTGCGGATGTGGGCCGGGCTCGGCTATTACTCCCGCGCGCGCAATCTCCATGCCTGCGCGGTGGCCGTGACGCGCGAGCACGGCGGTGTGTTTCCGGACACGGAAGAGGGGCTGCGCGCGCTGCCGGGCATCGGGCCCTATACGGCGGCCGCGATCGCCGCGATCGCGTTCGACCGCCGCACCATGCCTGTTGACGGCAACATCGAGCGCGTGGTGTCGCGCCTGTTCGCCGTCGAGGAGGAGCTGCCGCAGGCCAAGCCGCTGATCCAGCAACTGGCGGCGACGCTGCTTGCGGACGCTCGCGCCGGCGACGAGACGTCTCGTGCTGGCGACAGCGCGCAGGCGCTGATGGATCTGGGCGCCTCGATCTGCACGCCGAAGAAGCCGGCCTGCTCGCTCTGTCCGCTCAATGAGGATTGCACCGCGCGTGCGCTGGCGACGCAGGAAACGTTTCCGCGCAAGGCGCCGAAGAAGAGCGGAACGTTGCGGCGCGGGGCTGCCTTCGTCGTGACGCGCGGCGGCGAGCTGCTGGTCCGCTCGAGGCCCGAAAAAGGCCTCCTTGGCGGCATGACCGAGGTGCCGGGCTCGGACTGGCTGGCCGGCCAGGAGGACGCGACGGCGAAGCAGCAGGCACCGGACCTGAAGGGGCTGTCGCGCTGGCAGCGCAAGGTGGGCGTCGTCACCCACGTCTTCACGCATTTTCCGCTGGAGCTGGTGGTCTACACGGCGAAGGCCGAAGCGCGTACGCGCGCGCCCGAGGGCATGCGCTGGGTGCCGATCGCGACCCTCGCCGGTGAAGCGCTGCCCAACGTCATGCGCAAGGTGATCGCACACGCGCTGGACCCTTCAAGGGCCCCACCTTCCTGACAGCACGCTGGCAGCAGCGCTACGCTATCAGCGCCCGATACGGAGGCTGCCAATGGTCAAGACCGCACTCAACAACTTTCCAAGGCCGCCCTGCGCCGAGCTGCTCGGATGGCGCCTGCTCGATGCCCGTCCGGAGGAGGGCTGGATCAGGCTCGCCTTCGAGGGCAAGCCCGAGTTCTGCAATCCGGCGGGCTTCATCCAGGGCGGCATGCTCTCTGCCATGCTCGACGACACCATGGGGCCGGCCGTGCTGGTGATGAGCGAGGGCCGGCTCTACACCACCACGATCAGCATGACCGTGAATTTCCTCAGCCCCGCAAGGCCCGGCCCGATCATCGGTGAGGCCAGGGTGACGCAACTCGGCAAGACGATTGCGTTCGTCGAGGCGAAGCTGATGGCGGAAGACGGCACGGTGCTGGCGACGGCGAGCGCCAGCGAGCGGCTGCTGGAGGCGGCGAGGGTGGTGGGGAAATAGTCGAGCCGCGCATTCCTCTTCCCTTCTCCCCTTGCGGGAGAAGGTGGCATAGGCGGCCTTCGGGCCGCCGTTCTTAAGAGAACGCCGAAGCGAAGCTTCGGCTATGGCGCCGGATGAGGGGTTTCTCTCCGCGAACTCAAATGCGAGTTGGACTCGCGGAGACGGACCCCTCACCCAAGCGAGTGTATGTTTGCCAGTGGTGCTGCCCTCTCCCGCAAGGGGCGAGGGCACATTAATGCGCATCTCGCTTCTTGCGCGAGCTCACGCTCCCATCCGCTTTGCATCCGCGCTCACGATCGGCGGCTTCGCATTCAGCGCCTCGACCTGGAAGCCGGCGACGCGCTTGTAGTTTGCGGCGATGTCTTCCAACTCCTGCTGCGACAGCACGTCGGTGACGATGTCGTAGCCGTCGGGCGCGCGCTCCTCGACGAGCTGCATCACCTGCTCGGGGCCGTTCTTGCGGTTGAGCAGGACGAGGTCGGTGGTCGCAGGCCTCCGCTCGGCCTCATAGGCGAGCAGCGCCGCGGTCGTCGGGCCATGCGCCAGGATCTCGCGGGTGATGGTGCGGGCATCGAGGATCGCCTGCGAGGCGCCGTTCGAGCCGATCGGGTACATCGGATGCGCGGCGTCGCCCATCAGCGTGACGCGGCCGAAGGTCCATTGCGACACCGGATCGCGGTCGACCAGCGGATATTCGTAGGCGTGCGGGCAGTTCTTGATCAGGCCGGGCACGTCCAGCCAGTCGAACTGCCAGCTCTCGAACCAGGGCAGAAACTCCTCCAGGCGCGCCGTGCGGTTATAGTCCTCGCGCCGCCACTGATAGGTCGGCGGCATGTGGCGCTCGGCAACCCAGTTGATCAGATGGTTGCCCGCCGCATCGGGCGCCTTCGAAATCGGATAGCAGACGAATTTCAGGATCTCGTGCCCGGCCATGATCATGGTGCGGCCGGTGAGGAAGGCTTTTGACGGCGTGACGCCGCGCCAGAGGATGCGGCCATTCCAGATCGGTGGTCCCTCCTGCGGATAGAGCTTTTCTCGCACGGCGGAATGGATACCGTCGGCGGCGATCAGGATCGCGCCGTCGTAACTGCCGGCAGCCTTGCCGGTCGCCCTGTCGATGAAGTCGGCGCGCACGCCGTTTTCCGTCTCGGTCCAGCCGGTCAGATGGTGGCCGGTCAAGATATTCTCGCGGCCGAGCCGCTCGATCGCGGTGTCGAGCAGGAGCTGCTGGAGGGTGCCGCGATGGATCGAGAATTGCGGCCATTTGTAGCCGGCTTCCAGCCCGCGCGGCTCGCTCCAGATCGGCTTGCCGTGCTTGGAGAAATAGGCGAGTTCGCAGGTCCGCACGCCGCTGGCGTCCAGTCTGTCCATCAGCCCGAGCTCGATCAGCTCGCGCACGGCATGCGGCAGCACGTTGATGCCGACGCCGAGTGGCTTCAGCTCGGCGACGCTCTCGAACACTTTTACGGGAACGCCGATTCCGTGCAGGCTGAGCGCAAGCGTCAGCCCGCCGATGCCGCCACCGGCGATGAGTACCGTCATGACAAAACCCCTCCGATTGCGGGCGTCTTGGCACAGGCGGGCGGCGGTGGGCAACTGCGAAGAGCAAAAGCACGGAGAACGTCGTGCTATGGACCTTGGGGACGACAGCCGTTAACTTCCAGCTTTCCCATGAGGTCCGACATGTTCAAGCTCTACTACGCCACCGGCACCTGCGCGCTCGCCACTTACATCACCCTGGAAGAGGCCGGTGCCGACTACACGGCCGAGCGGCTGAGCTTCAAGACCAACCAGCAGAACAGCCCGGATTACCTCGCGATCAACCCGAAGGGCCGCGTGCCCGCGCTGGTGACCGATCGCGGCGTGCTGACCGAGACGCCCGCGATGCTGGCCTATGTCGCGCAGACCTTCCCCAAGGCGAAGCTCGCGCCGCTCGACGATCCCTTCGATTTCGCCCGGGTGCAGTCGTTCAACTCCTATCTCTGCTCGACCGTGCACATCAACCATGCCCACAAGATGCGCGGCGCGCGCTGGGCTGCCGAGGAGAGCTCGTTCGCCGACATGAAGGCGATGATTCCGAAGACCATGGGCGCCTGCTTCTCCCTGATCGAACAGAAGATGTTCAAGGGACCGTGGGTGATGGGCGAGCAGTACACAATCTGCGACCCCTATCTCTATACCCTGTCGACCTGGCTCGAAGGCGACAGCGTCGACATCAACGCCACGCCGAAGATCGCCGACCACTTCAAGCGCATGTCCGACCGTCCCGCCGTGCGCAAGGTGATGGACGCGCAGAAGGCGTAGGAACGTAGCTCTCGTAGGGTGGGTTAGACGAGCAGATGCGCGAAGCGTATCTGCTCGGCGTAACCCACCTCTGTTTGTCTCCGCAGATGCAAAAGTTAGTGGATTACGCCTTCGGCTAATCCACCCTACGATAGCTTGCGCTTGGCTTGCTCCAATTCACGTCCCGTCTCCAGCATCAGTCGCCGCAGCCAGATCGAGCCGGGGTCCATCTGCGCGCGGGTCGGATGGAACATGAACTGCTCGTCGATCCCGGGGTCGAGCGGCGGCGTCACCGTGACGAGGCCGAGCTGCTTCGACAGCGCGGCGATCAGCCGGCGCGGCACGAAGGCGACGAGGTCGGTGCGGGCGGCGACGTGCAGCGCTTCGAGATAGCCTGACACCACCAGCGAAATGTGTCGCTCGATGCCCTTGGTGCGCAGCCAGGTGTCGATCAAATCCTCGCTGCTGCCGCGGATGATCACGCCGACATGGCGTGCGGCCAGGAACGTCTCGCGCCGCTTCAGCTTCGCAGCCATGGGATGGCCGCGCCGCACCGCCAGCGCGTCGCTGTCGGTGTAGAGCAGCTGGCGGTGAAAACCCTTGAAGGCGTTGCCGATCGAGATCACGAGATCGATGGTGCGGGCGAATTCTGCGTGGAAGATCGTCGACCCTCGCCAAGGCACGACGTCGATGCGGACGTTGGGGGCGGCCTGGGTGACTTTCTCCATCAGGGGCGGCATCAGCAGCTCGACCGCGAGATCAGGCATCATCAGGCGGAATTGCCGCTCGCTGCGCGCGGCGTCGAAGTCGTCAGGTATGAACAGCCCGCGCACCTGGTCGAGCGCCTGGGCCAGCGGCGCGCGGAGCGCTTGCGCCCGCGGCGTCAGCTCCATGCGCGCGCCGGTGCGCACCAGCAACGGATCGCCGAAGATGTCGCGCAGGCGTTGCAACGCATGGCTCGTGGCCGGCTGCGACAGCCCGATCCGAAGCGCGGCCCGGCTGACATTGGCCTCGCGCAGCAGCGCGTCGAGCGCGGTCAGGAGATTGAGGTCAAGCGAATTCAAATTCATGAGGCGAATAGATATCATATCCACTATCGATTTGAAGAATTCTTATCCGGCAGGGATGATCTCCGTGTTGCCACCAAACGGAGATGCCGCCATGAGCGCGAGCGCCAACAAGAAACTGATGCAGGATATCTTTGCCGCCGCCGCCAGCCCCGATCCGGCCGCACGCGACCGGGCCCTGTTCACCGCAAGCCTTGCCGACGATGCCAGATGGGTCGTGACCGGCCAGTATTCCTGGTCCCGCACCTTCACCGGCAAGGAGGCGATCCTCAACGATCTGCACGGTTATGTGCGCACCCGCTTGCGCAACCGGACCCGCACCGTAGCTCACCGTTTCATCGCCGATGGCGACGTGGTCGTGGTGGAAGCCAAGGGCGACAACGTCACGCCCGAGGGCGTTCGTTATGACAACGACTACTGCCTGGTGTTTCGCCTCGAGGACGGGAAGATCAAGGAGATCCGGGAATATTGCGACTCGACCCTGACCGAGAGGGCGCTTGGTCCGTTTCCGCAGACGCCCGTGAGGGCCGCGAGCTGACCGGATTGAGGACCATCTCGTCCGCCGACCGGTGCCGTCGGCCCCGTTCGGCGATGGTCGTGTCGATCTGGCGCAGGCTGATAGCGATCGTCGTTGTCAGGCGCGAGCGGTCCCAGGCCCGGTACCAGCTCGCCGCCATGAGCGAACGGGAGCTTCAGGACTGCGGCATGACCTGGGCGGAGATCGCGTACGAACTGAGGAGACCGGTGCGACGGAGTTAGACGAACGGACGAGATCCAGCCGCCGCCTGCCTCCCATTTTATCGGAGCCGGCGGAACCTTCGGGTTCCGCCGGGCGTTTGCTCGGTTCGGGGGCAATCGCGCCCCCGGCATTGCACGCGTTTGGGAAATTCATGCTGGCTGGGGTTTCGGACGTTTCAACACAGGTGGGCCGCAGCTTTCCCGGACTCCGCGAACGATTGAGAGATGCGACTGCGAATGCGCACCGCGAGCTCGATGCGCAGCTTTCGTCGTTCGACCTCACGGTCTTGTCCGGTTACCGCCGTTTCCTGCAAGCCAGCGCCGGCGCACTTCTTCCGCTCGAAGCTGCGCTTGTGCAGGCTGGCGTCGCCACGATGTTTCCGGATTGGCTGGAGCGGGCGCGTAGCGCCGCAATCGCGGCCGATCTCGGGCAGCTCGGCAGCGCCGCGCAATCCACCGTATCCGTGCCGCCGCTGACGCGCAGTGGCATGCTCGGCACGTTGTATGTTCTGGAGGGCTCCCGTCTCGGCGCAAAGTTTCTGCTGAAGGCGGTCGCGGATGCGGGCGATCCGCGCATCGGCGAGGCCACCGCGTATCTCAGTCATGGCGCGGGCAAGCGGCTCTGGCAGAGCTTTCTGGCGCAGCTTCAAAACGAAGAGGATTGCGACGCGGACGAGACGATCGAATCGGCACGTGTCGCTTTCGCGGCCTTCGAGCAGGCGGCGGACCGCGCATGAACGAGGCGGTCAATCTCACCAATTGCGATCGCGAGCCGATCCACATTCCCGGCAGCGTCCAGCCGTTCGGCTTCCTGCTCACGGTGCTGTCGGATTTCACGATCTGCATGGCCTCCGACAATGTCGGCAGCTTTCTTGGGACTGACGTCGCCGACCTGCTGCAGCAGCCGCTGTCGCGCGTCATCTCGGAAGCCGCCGTCGAGACCATTCGCGGCCGCGTCGATCATCTCACCGGCCCGGATACGACCGAGCGCCTGTTCGGTGTCGAGCTCCAGGCGGGCAAGCCGCCTTACGATCTCTCCATCCACTTCTCCGGCGCCTATCTGGTCATCGAGGCAGAGCCCAGCGTCAACGAGCCCGGCGTCAATTCCGGCGAGCTCGTCCGCCTGATGCTGGAGCGAATCCGCAAGACGCGCGGCATGACCGAGCTCGCCCGCGAGGCGGCGCGCCAGCTCAAGGTCCTGACCGGCTTCGACCGCGTCATGGTCTATCAATTTCATCCGGACGGATCGGGCGAGGTGATCGCTGAAGCTGCGGAAGCCGGCCTCGAACGGTTTCTCGGCCTGCACTATCCGGCCTCCGACATCCCCAAGCAGGCCCGCATCCTTTATCAGCGCAACTGGCTGCGCATCATCGCCGATATCAATTCGAAACCAGCCGCGTTGTTTTCGACGGCAACGCACAATGCGGGGCTGCTCGATCTCTCCATGAGCGTGCTGCGCTCGGTCTCGCCGATTCACATCGAATATTTGCGCAACATGGGCGTCGGGGCCTCGATGTCGGTGTCGATCCTGCGCGACGGCAAGCTGTGGGGCCTGTTCGCCTGCCATCATTATTCGCCGCGCTACATCTCGTTCGAGAAGCGCACCGCGTCCGAGCTGTTCGGGCAGATGTTCTCCTGGATCGTGGAGGGGCGCGAGCGCGAGGGCAATGTCGCCTATGAGATGCGCGCTCACCAGGTGCAGGAGCGGTTGATCGAGACCGCGGCCTCGCACGAGCACAGCCGGCGCGCGATCGTCGACTTCCTCGGCGACTATCGCGGGATGATCGATTGCGACGGCGTGGCGGTATGGTCCGACAACAAGATCACGCTTCAGGGCCAGACGCCGACCGAGGACGAGGTGAAGGAGCTGGTCGCCTTCATCAACCGGACCTCGCCGGGACGGATTTTCGCCAGTGCCGAGATTGCCAAGGTCTATGCTGCCGGGCAGTCCTTTCGCGACCGCGCAGCCGGATTTCTCGCCATTCCGATCTCGCGGACTCCGCGCGATTGCCTGATCTTCTTCCGGCGCGAGGTCGTGCGCTCAGTGAACTGGGCCGGCGCGCCCGACAAGGTCTATGACGAGGGACCGAACGGACCGCGCCTGACGCCGCGCAAGAGCTTTGAGCTCTGGCAGGAAACGGTGGCGGGCCAGTCGAAACCTTGGTCCACGGCCGACATCCGCATCGCCGAGAGCCTGCGCGTCACGCTGCTCGAAGTGATCCTGCAACTGTCCGACCTTGCCGCCCGCGAGCGTCGCGGCGCGCAGGAGCGGCAGGAGTTGATGATCGCCGAGCTTAATCACCGCGTCCGCAACATTTTGAGCCTTGTCCGCGCGCTGGTCGCGCAGAGCAAGGACACTGCAACTTCGGTTGAGGAGTTTGCCGGCGTGCTCGGTGGCCGCATCCAGGCTTTGGCCCGCGCCCACGACCAGATCACCAATTTGAACTGGGCGCCGGTTGCGCTGCGCTCGCTGGTCGAGTCCGAGGCCGGCGCCTATCTCGGCGCGCGCGCCGGCCGCGTGAAGATGGGCGGGCCCGACGTCGCGCTCGATCCCAAGGCGTTCGCGACGCTGGCGCTGGTCGTGCACGAGATGATGACCAATTCCGCCAAATATGGCGCGCTGGCCGATTCCACCGGCAGCGTCGAGGTGGTGTGGCGCCTCGATCCATCTTCCAGCCTTGTCATCGAATGGAAGGAGAGCGGCGGGCCGCCGGTGCAGCCGCCGTCGCGCCGCGGCTTCGGGACCACCATCATCGAGCGTTCCGTCCCCTTCGACCTTAAGGGCGAAGCCGAAATCCGGTTCGACCTGCTCGGGGTGCAGGCCAAGTTCATCATCCCGCCCAATTTTGTCGAACTGGTGCCATCAATCGGAGGAGCCGCCATGCGCGTCGAGGAGCAGCAACCCGCCCGTCCGCGAATTTCCGAGACCGCGCTGATCGTCGAGGACAATCTGATCATCGCCATGGCGGCCGAAGTCATCCTGCTCGATCTCGGTGCCCGCCATGTCGACACTGCGGCGAGCGTCGACCAGGCGTTGCGCGCGATCGAGCGCACGCGTCCGGGCTTTGCGCTGCTCGATCTCAACCTCGGCAACGAGAGCAGCATCAAGGTGGCCGAGAAGCTGAAGGAGATCGGCGTGCCCTTCATGTTCGCGACCGGCTATGGCGAGCGCGCGCCGATCCCGGAAGAGCTGGCGTTCGCGCCGGTGGTCCAGAAGCCCTACACGCTGGAAGTCGTCGAGAACGCGCTCGGCAAATTGCAGGGGACGGTCGCTCAATAGACATCCATCCCGGCGACGCGTGCAGCGCTCTGCAAGCGGCTGCGGGCTTTGCACCGAAACCTGCGCAACTGCCGATAAAATCAGCAGGTCCTGTGCGGGCCGGCACACACATGCGCGAAAAATCGGAAGGTTCAATTAACGAGTGTCCCTCATTGTACCGCGGTGCAGCGTGGGTGCCGAAAAGCGACTCGCGGCTGCCGGGGGTGGCCGTGACGATTGCCGGGGTCGTTCGTCCGCCCGAATTCACATGCACCTGGGTGGACAGTGGGAATGCCGAACTTTCGTTTGCGGATCAGGGGACGCCTGTACGCGGGTTTCATGGCCTTGGTGGCGGTTGGTCTCGTGATGGCGGTGGTCGCCATCTGGAATTTGCGGTCCGTGCAGGACCAGGTCGCAAAGGCTTCGGCATTTTCGGACAGCACGGCGCGGGTCCTGGAGGTCTCGACCCATCTTCAGGCGATCCAGCGCGCCAATCTGCGCTACATCTACGACGCCAGCGAGCCCGCAATGAAGGAGGCCGCAGAGCGTGAAACCGCGGCGACCGAGCTGTTGAAGGTCGGGGCGCAGGGAACGCTCTCCGAGGAGCGGCGGAAGCTCTACAACGATCTGATCGCCGACATCGCGAAAATGCGAAGCCTGCGTGACAATCTCGGCGACGCCGTCAACGAGGCGCGGACCGGCAAGGCGACGCTGCTGCCGAGCGGTGACGAGCTGACTGTCAAGATGGGCAAGCTGGTCGATGTGGCGCGCGCAGCCGTCGACGAAGACACCGGGGCCCTCGTTGCGGACCTCGAATCCAGACTCCTGCTCGTCCAGATCGCGAACTGGCGTTTCCTGGCCCTGCGCGACAGCAAGGGGCCCGCCAACTTCAGAACCAATGTGGACAGGGCGTCGCAGCGCCTCTCGGCGCTCGAAAAGAGCCCGCAGGCGACCGAACTGCGTACGACGCTCGCGCCGGTGAAGACCTCGCTCGGAATCTACAAATCCGCGTTCGAGACGACGTCGGCCGCGATGCTGCAGGCCGACGAGATCTACCACAAGAGCCTCGCGCCCCTCATCGTCGACAGCATCGCCAAGCTCAAGGTCGCGGAAGCCGCCTTGAAGAAGGACTACAAGGAGTCGCGCAGCCAGGCCGAAGCCGTGATTGACGGCACGACCACCGTGCAGGCGATCGCGGGCGGCCTTGCCACCCTGTTCGGATTGATCGTCGCCTTCCTGATCGCCCGCAGCATCGTCGGTCCCCTGACGTCGATGACGCGAGCGATGGGGCTGCTGGCCGGCGGCAATCTCGAGGTCGGGATTCCCGGGCGCGGCAAGGCCGACGAGATCGGCGACATGGCCAAGGCGATCGAGGTGTTCAAGACCAACATGATCGACACCGAACGGCTGCGCACGGAGCAGACCGAGACCGAGGCGCGGCAGGCGGAGAGCCGCAAGGCCGACATGGTCCGGCTCGCCGACCAGTTCGAGCAGGCGGTCGGCGAGATCGTCGACACCGTGTCGTCGGCATCGAACGAGTTGGAGGCGTCGGCGGGCACCCTGACGACGACCGCGACGCGCGCGCAGAATCTGTCGACCGAGGTGGCGTCGGCGTCACAGGAGGCCACGGCCAATGTGCAGGCGGTGGCGTCCGCGACCGAGCAGCTGTCCTCCTCGGTCACCGAGATCGCCCGCCAGGTGCAGGAATCGGCCCGGATCGCCAACGAGGCGGTCGGGCAGGCAAGCAGGACCAATGAGCGCGTCGGCGAGCTGTCCAAGGCGGCCGCCCGCATCGGCGACGTGGTCGAGCTGATCAGCACGATTGCCGGCCAGACCAACCTCCTGGCGCTGAACGCCACCATCGAGGCCGCGCGCGCCGGCGAGGCCGGCCGCGGCTTTGCGGTGGTCGCCTCCGAGGTCAAGGCGCTGGCCGAGCAGACCGCGAAGGCGACCGGCGAGATCGGCCAGCAGATTTCGAGCATCCAGGCCGCGACCGAGCAGTCGGTCGGCTCCATCCGGGAGATCAGCGGCACGATCGAGCGGCTGTCGGAAATCTCGTCGGCGGTGGCCGCCGCCGTGGAAGAGCAGGGCGCGGCGACGAAGGACATCTCCCGCAACGTCCAGCAGGCCGCCCATGGCACGCAGCGCGTCTCGATCAATATCGGCGACGTCCAGCGCGGCGCCTCCGAGACCGGCTCGGCCTCCTCGCAGGTGCTCTCGGCGGCGCGCTCGCTGTCTTCAGACAGCAACCGGCTGAAACAGGAAGTCGCGAAGTTCCTGGACTCGGTCCACGCTGCCTGATCGGCGCCGACCCGCAAAAGCAAAAGGTCCACGCGCATGCGCGTGGACCTGCCATGGCGGCGTGGTGGGATGAGGACATCGCTCGCGCGCGCCACCGCTTGATGTCCGGAATACGGTGGTGTCTTCGTCGGCTTCTCCGTATTCGACACCGGTAAAATACAGCCGCAATTAACAATTGTTCCGCATTGTACGGCAGCGCAGCGCGATTCTCGCAGGCGTGGCTGCAATGATCAGTCGTTGCAATCGCGCCAAGGTCGTCGGCTGCTTCTGCTTTTCTGCTGCAATGGGTGGACAGTGATGCCGAGCTTGCGTTTGAGAATTCGGGGGCGTCTCTACGCCGGATTTTCGGTTCTCGTGGTCGTTGGTTTGATCATGGCCGCGGTTGCGGTCTGGAATTTGTGGGCCGTCCAGGGCCAGATGGCGCGGCTCTCCGCGCTCTCGGACAACACCGCCCGCGTGCAGGAAATCTCGATCAACCTCCAGGCGCTGCGGCGTGCCAATCTGCGTTACATCTATGACGCCAACGAGCCGGCCTTCAAGGAGGCTGCGGAGCGGGAGGCGGCGACGGCCGAGCTGTTGAGGGCCGCGGCCAAGTCGACGGTCTCCGAGGAGCGGCTCAAGATCTACAATGGCCTCGTCGGCGACGTCGACAAGATGAAGTCCCTGCGCGAGCGCATGGGCGCTGCCGTCAACGAGACGACGAAAGGCAAGGCCACTTTGCTCGCCGGCGGCGACGAGCTCACCGCCAACACCGGCAAGCTGGTCGAGGCCGCGGGTGCAACCGGCGACACCAGCGTGACCGCCCCCGTCGCCGATCTCGAATCCAAGATCCTCCTTGTTCGTGTCTCAAACTGGCGCTTCCTCGCCGTCCGGGACGCGAAGGGGCCGGCGACCTTCAGGACCAATGTCGATCGGGCGCAGCAAGCACTCAAGTCACTTGAGGGGGCCGGTCTCCCGGACGAGGTCAAGGCCGCGTTCGGGCCGATCAAGAGTTCACTTTCGACCTACAAGGGGGCTTTCGAGACGACATCCGCCGCAATCCTCCAGGCCGATGAAATCTACCGCAATGAGATCGCCCCCTTGATCAGCGATAGCGTCGACAGGCTCAAGGTGGCGGAGACCGGATTGAAGGCCGACTACCAGAAGTCGCGCGCGGCCGCCGATGGCGTCATTGCCAGCACGACCTGGATTCAGGAAGTCGCCGGCGGCCTTGCGGTCCTGTTCGGCGGCCTCGTCGCCTTCCTGATCGCGCGCAGCATCGTCGGACCGCTGACCACGATGACCCGGGCGATGGGAGCCCTCGCCGGTGGCGATCTCAAGGTTGAGATCCCCGGCCGCGGAAATCGCGACGAGATCGGCGAGATGGCCAAGGCGATCCAGGTGTTCAAGGAGAGCATGGTCGAGACCGACCGCCTGCGCCACGAGCAGGTCGAGGTCGAGGCGCGGCAGGCGGAGAGCCGCAAGGCCGACATGCGAAACCTGGCCAATCAGTTCGAACGAGCGGTGGGCGAGATCGTCGACACCGTGTCGTCGGCATCAAACGAGCTCGAGGCTTCCGCGGGCACCCTGACCACGACGGCCAGCCGCGCCCAGGATCTGTCGACGGAAGTCGCCAGCGCCTCCCAGGAAGCCTCGGCCAATGTGCAGGCCGTTGCCTCGGCGACCGAGGAACTGTCCTCCTCGGTCTCGGAGATCGCCCGCCAGGTGCAGGAATCCGCCCGCATCGCCAGCGAGGCTGTGGGTCAGGCAACGCGGACCAACGAACGGGTCGGTGAACTGTCCAAGGCCGCCGCCCGTATCGGCGACGTGGTCGAGCTGATCAGCACGATTGCCGGCCAGACCAATCTGCTGGCACTGAACGCGACGATCGAGGCGGCGCGTGCGGGCGAGGCCGGTCGCGGCTTTGCCGTGGTCGCCTCCGAGGTCAAGGCGCTGGCCGAGCAGACCGCGAAGGCCACGGGCGAGATCGCCCAGCAGGTCTCCGGCATCCAGGCCGCGACGGAGGAGTCGGTCGGCTCGATCCGGGAGATCAGCGGCACCATCGAGCGGCTGTCGGAGATCTCGTCGACGGTTGCGGCGGCCGTGGAAGAGCAGGGCGCTGCCACACAGGAAATCTCCCGCAACGTCCAGCAGGCCGCTCACGGCACGCAGCGCGTATCGACCAATATCGGCGACGTGCAGCGCGGAGCCTCCGAGACCGGCTCGGCCTCCTCGCAGGTGCTCTCGGCGGCGCGCTCGCTGTCTTCAGACAGCAATCGGCTGAAGCAGGAAGTCGCAAAATTCCTGAGCTCGGTCCACGCCGCCTGAGCCGCAAACGCAAAAGGCCACGCGCATGCGCGTGGCCTCCAAAAGCTGCGTCGCGCGATCAGGCGACCTTCGTCGTCATGTGCTTGAACATGTTGGCGCGCGCCTCGTCGTCCATCTCGGCCTTGAAGGTGAACTTGTCCTTCAGCGCGATCGCGCGCGCCGCCGCCGGCCGCGCCGAGATCTCGTCCACCAGCCGCTTCACGTTCGGATAGCGCGCAAAGGCATCGTCGCCGAGCTTGAACGGCACCATCCGCGCCCAGCCCCACAGCGCCATGTCGACGATCGAATAGCTGTCGCCGACCATGTAGCAGCGGCCTTCAAGGTGACCGTCGAGAATCTTGTAGTGGCGATCGGTCTCGTACTGGTAGCGGTTATGGGCGTAGTCGTGGTTCTGGTCCTTCGGCGCAAAATGCTTGAAGTGCACGGCCTGGCCCGAATACGGCCCGACGCCGGTGGCAATGAACATCAGCCATGACAGCGTCTCGCCGCGGACGTTGGCGGCGGGAAGGAACTTGCCGGTCTTCTCGGCGAGGTAGAGCAGGATGGCGTTCGAGTCGAACACGATGGTGCCGTTGTCGTCGATCGCCGGCACCTTGCCGTTCGGATTGATCTTCAGATAGTCCGGCGCGAACTGCTCGCCCGTGCGGGTGTCGATCTTGACCGGCTCGAACGCCAGGCCGGCCTCTTCCAGATAAAGCGCGACCTTGGTCGGGTTCGGCGAACCGTTGAAATAGAACTTGAGCATGTTTGTCTCCCCAATTCCCTTTTTAGAGAATGAATGCAGCGTCGCGGCCTTCTGTGCCTGAACATGGCCGGGGAGAGCAACCGGCGAGTTTGCCGGGCGGTGTCTGCGCGGTACGCAGATCAGCCTGCGTAACAAAGGCCGATCGCCGCCGTAATGACGATTCAAGTCCGGCTGAGCCGTTCCCGCAGGAATTCAATGAAGCGCTGCGTCTTGGCTGGCAGCAGGCGCGTCTCGGTGACTGCGTAGACGGTGACGGGCGAGCCCTGCCATTGCGGCATGATGCGACGCAGCCGGCCATCCGCCACTTCGTCGGCCACGATCTCTTGCGGAAGAAAGGCGATGCCCGTGTCGAGCGTTGCGAGGCGGCGGATCAGTCCCACGTTGTTGAGCCGAAAACGGCCGCCGACGTCGGTCTGCTCCATCTGCGTGCCCCTGTGTAACGTCCACGCACTCACCTTCGTCATGCACAAGCATTGATGACGGGTGAGGTCCGCCGGTTCATGCGGCTCGCCGTTGGTCTCGAGATAGCGCGGCGAGGCGTAGAGATATCCCGGCATACGGGCGAGCGGCCGCGCGATCATGTGGGATGGCTCTGATTCTCCGACGCGGATCGCCAGATCGAACGGCTCCGATACGAGATCGACACGTCGCGGCGTCAGGTCGAATTCGAAATCGATGTCGGGATATTGCCGCGCGAATTCGGCGATCAACGGTGCGAGGTAGGTGTTCGCGAAATCCACCGGCAGCGAGACGCGGAGCATGCCGCTCGGCTGCGCCAGCATCCCGTCCAGTTGCTCATGCGCCAGGCGCGCCTCGTCCACGATGCGCTTGCAGCGCTCGAAGTAGATCTGGCCGGCTTCGGTCAATTCGATCTTGCGGGTCGTCCGGTTCAACAGGCGAAGCCCGATCTCCTTCTCCAACAGATCGATCCGGCGCGACAGCGTCGAATTGGGCATGTCGAGGGTCTTGGCGGCGCGACGGAAGCTGCGGGCCTTCGCGACCTCCACGAACAGCGCCATATCGTTCAACAACGCCATTTCATTATTCCATCAGTGGATCAATCAGTTCCATTTTACGGCATTTATTCCATTGAGTGGAAGGTCCATCTGCCCTTTGCTGACATTGCAGGGCAAGCCATCCATGAAACGCGTAGAACTCGACAAGAACCTGAAGGTGAATCCGCCGGCGCTCGAAGGCCTCAGGCTCGCTGGATTGAATGTGGCGGTGATCGGCGGCACCGGCGGCATTGGCCGGGCGTTCAGCCGCCAATTGGCGGCCAAGGGGGCGCGTGTCCTCGTCGTCGGCCAGACGTTCCGCGATCAGAACGTGCCGGGCATCGCATTCATGCAGGCCGATCTGAGCCTGATGCGAGAAGCCAGGCGGATCGGCCGTGAGCTTCCCGCCGAGACGCTCGACATCGTCGTCTTCACGACCGGCATCATGGCGGGGCCCAGGCGTGAGGTGACGGCGGAAGGCATCGAACGCGATCTTGCCGTCAGCTATCTGAGCCGCTTCGTCATCCTGAACGCGATCGCCTCTCGTCTTGGAAGGGACAGGGCCACGGCCACATTCAAGTCTCGGATATTCGTCATGGGATTCCCCGGGACGGAGCAGAGGGCCGATGTCGCCGATCTGAATTCGGAGCGGCGCTACAAGCGGTTCGCAGCCCACTCGAACACCGTGGCGGGCAACGAAGTGCTCGTCCTCGAGGCCGCCAGGCGCTTTGCCGATGTCGATGTGTTCGGCCTTAATCCCGGCTTCGTGAAGACCGATATTCGCGCCAATCTGTTCGGGTCGCGTGCGCTCGTCTCGCTGATCAACTGGCTGACCAGCTTCATGATGGTCGAGCCGGACGCCTATGCCGAGCGACTGGTGCCGCTCCTGGTGTCGCCTGATCTCAACGGCCGCAGCGGTGTCATGCTCAACAACAAGGCTGAGGCGATCCTGCCGAGCCCTTCGTCTGCGGAGCGATCCTATGCGACGGCGCTCATGGATGCCTCCGATCGATTGATCGCCCGTCTGGCGCCGTGAGGCCGCGCCTCGACGCTCAACTGGAATAGAGCAGGCCGACGACGGCGATGACGATCATCCCGGCGCCGACAGCGTCCAGCCGCATCGCGAGCCGCGTTGCGGCGTGCATGCTGGAGGCCCGCGCCTTGCGCTCCGATCCGCGCGCGTAGCCGTGCACGATGACGTCGTGATTGAAATTGTCGTGGGCCTCGTTGCTGCTGGCCAGCCCGACGCAGACCACCAGCACGCCGAAGATGGCGAGGCCGAAAAAGCCGAGCAGGGCGATCAGGAACATCGGAAACATGCCGAGCAGGAAGATCGGCAGCAGCGGCACCAGCAGCAATGTCTCGGACTGTCGTCGCATGGGAGCCGGACCGGTCAGGACGGGGCTGATCGGTGAAATCTAGTCCTGGCTGTGGCGGCATTCAAGGAGCCGTAGGGTGGGCAAAGGCGCGAAGCGCCGTGCCCACCGCGTCGCTTGCGGCATATTCCAAGGTGGTGGGCACGCTTCGCTTTGCCCACCCTACGGGACCGCGGAGAAAACTACTCCGCCCCGATCCCCGCACGGATCTCGGCGCGGAACTCGTCGATCAGCTTGAGACCCTTCTTGGTCTCGACATGCCAGAAGGTCCAGCCGTTGCAGGCTTGCGCCCCTTGCGCCACGGCGCCGATGCGGTGGATCGAGCCGACCTTGTCGCCCAGCATGATGGCGCCGTCGGCGCGCACGAGTGCGCCGAGCTTCTTCTTGGCGTCGAACAGCTTCGTGCCGGGCATGATCATGCCGCGCTCGATCAGCTCGGAGAACGCGACCCGCGGCGCTTCGCGCGCGGTCATGAACGGAGCGAGGCTTTCCTCCGGCAGCGGCTCGACCGCGGCGATGCGCGCTTCGGCGGCCTTCGCGTAGGTCTTGTCGCGCTCGAAGCCGATATAGGAGCGGCCGAGACGTTTTGCGACCGCGCCGGTGGTGCCGGTGCCGTTGAAGGGATCGATCACGAGATCGCCGGGTTTCGACGACGACAGCAGCACGCGCGCGAGCAGGCCTTCCGGCTTCTGCGTCGGATGCACTTTCTTGCCGTCGGCGCCCTTGAGGCGCTCCTCGCCGGTGCAGAGCGGGATCAGCCAATCGGACCGTGCCTGCACGTCCTCGTTGGCGGCCTTCAGTGCCTCGTAGTTGAACGTGTAGCCCTTGGCCTTCTCGTCGCGCGCGGCCCAGATCATGGTCTCGTGCGCGTTGGTGAAGCGGCGGCCGCGGAAATTCGGCATCGGGTTCGACTTGCGCCAGACGATGTCGTTCAGGAGCCAGAAGCCGAGGTCCTGCATGATCGCGCCGACGCGGAAGATGTTGTGATAGGAGCCGATCACCCAGATCGTCGCCGACGGCTTCATCGCGCGGCGGGCGGCAAGCAGCCAGGCGCGGGTGAAATCGTCATAGGCGGAGAACGAATCGAACTTGTCCCAGTCGTCGTTGACGGCATCGACATGGGATTCGTCGGGGCGCTTCAGATCGCCCTTGAGCTGGAGATTGTAGGGCGGATCGGCGAACACGAGGTCGACCGAACCGGCCTGAAGCTTCGACATCTCGGCGACGCAATCACCGAGGATGATGCTGTGCGAAGCGGACTCAAAATTTGTGCGGGGCGCCCTTGCAGACGCCCCGCGACGCGACACTACCATGACTCAAGAACTCTGACTCAGGCGACGCTGTCGGCGACGCGGGACCAAACAACCGACTGACCGTTACAATGGAGCGGCAAAGTAAAAATCGACTTAACCCGCCGCTTTGGTGAGCAGCCCTCGCATCACGCATTGTGCGCGTTTCGCTCTGCGCATTCGTCGTGTTTTCCAGTGTATTTCGTATTTCTTCGCGTTGCGGGAGCAGTCAGGTCGCCAAATTTCTCTCGGAAAAAATTGCACGACCCCGGAAAAAATTGCTGGCATCGGCATGCTGTCGCACTAGGCAATAATTGCCGAGCGGGATATTGATTAACGCATTGGAAATTTTACGTGTGTGGCGCGTTGAGCTTTCGCGCTTATGCGCCCAAATGACGCCAATTGAGGACTGAGGGAAACCCGCCATGCGTTATGATGATTTCCGCCGCAGCGACGACATTGAGGATCGCCGCGACGGCGGTGGCGGCATGGGCGGCGGCGGAGGCGGGTTCGGCCTGCCGATGGGCGGCGGCGGTCTGGGCATCGGCACCATCATCGTGCTCGGCCTGGTCGGTTATGCCTTCGGCATCGATCCGCGCATCCTGATCGGCGGCGCCGAGATCCTCACCGGCGGCGGCCAGGCGCCTTCCTACCAGACCGATCGTCAGTCGACCTCCGCCAAGCGCGGCGCGCCGACCGACGAGATGGGCAGCATGATCTCCGGCATCCTCGGCGAGATCGACGACCGCTGGAGCGAAATCTTCCAGGCCAGCGGCCAGTCCTACACCGGTCCGAAGGTCGTGCTGTTCCGCAACGTCACCAATGGCGGCCGCTGCGGCCGGGCAGAGTCGGCGATGGGGCCGTTCTACTGTCCGCCGGATCGTACCATCTTCCTAGACACCAGTTTCTTCCGCGAGGTCGAGACGCGCTTCCGCGGCTGCTCCGGCAAGTCCGCCTGCAACTTCACCACCGCCTACATCATCGCGCATGAGGCCGGCCATCACATCCAGAACCTGCTCGGCATCATTCCGCGCGTGACGCGGCTGCAGCAGCAGGCCGGCAGCAAGGCCGAGGCCAATGCGCTCCAGGTGAAGGTCGAATTGCAGGCCGATTGCCTGTCCGGCGTCTGGGTCAATCGCGAGTCGAAAAAGCGTCCGAACTTCCTCGAGCCCGGCGACATCGACGCCGCGTTGACCACGGCGAGCGCGATCGGTGATGACACGCTGCAACGCCAGGCCACGGGACGCGTCGTGCCCGATTCCTTCACGCACGGCTCGGCGGCGCAACGCAAGCAGTGGTTCATGACCGGCTACCAGCAAGGGACCGTCCAGGCCTGCAACACGTTCGGCAGCGGGTCGTAGTCGCCAGGACTTCGTGCCCCAGACGCAGCGCAGCGCTTCTTCAGCGGTGCGCTGCAGAGCCGGGGCCCACAATGCCGGTCTCTCAGCTCTGGGTCCCGGCTCTGCGACGCACCGCTGACGCGCTGCATCGCGTCCGGGACACGAGAGGAAGGACCAATGGCCTCGATCGACGAGTCAAAACAATTCATCCCGCTCAACATCGCGGTGCTCACCGTCTCTGACACGCGCGCGCTCGCCGACGACAAGTCCGGCCAGACGCTGGCCGACCGCCTCACCGCGGCGGGCCATCATCTCGCCGCGCGCGAGATCGTCACCGACGACGTCGAGGCGATCCGCGCCGTCGTCCGCCGCTGGATTGCCGATGCCGGCATCGACGTCGTCATCACCACCGGCGGCACCGGTTTTACCGGACGCGACGTCACGCCGGAGGCGATCGAGCCACTGTTCGAGAAGCGCATGGACGGCTTCTCGATCGCCTTCCACATGCTCAGCCACGCCAAGATCGGCACGTCGACGATCCAGAGCCGCGCCACCGCCGGCGTCGCCGGCGCCACCTACATCTTCTGCCTGCCGGGCTCACCCGGCGCCTGTCGCGACGGCTGGGACGGCATCCTCGCGGCCCAGCTCGACTACCGCACGCGTCCCTGCAATTTCGTCGAGATCATGCCGCGCCTGGACGAGCATCTGCGAAGGGCAAAGGCGCAGGGCGCGACGGTGTGAGTGCGTTGCTTTGACGCTGCTTTGCTGAGCTAGGCGCGGACCTCTTCCCTTCTCCCCTTGTGGGAGAGGGTGGCTCGCCGCGGAGCGGCGAGACGGGTGAGGGGTCTCCATCCGCACGGACCGCTCGGAGACATACCCCTCACCCAAGCGAGTTCGTATCTACTGGCGTCGCTGCCCTCTCCCGCAAGGGGCGAGGGCACAATCATGCGCATCGCGCCCGCTGCGACAGCGATAGCGACTAGCTCTTCCGCCGCAGCGAGCCCCACACCACGCGCCACATAGTCCGGCACGCTTCCGCGTGCAGCCGTCGTGCGCGGCGCTTGTAGAGATCGACGAGCTCTCCCGTGATGAGCGCGTGCCGCCGCATCAGAGATCGCGCTCCCAGGTTTCGCCGGTGAGGTTCTGGCCAAAGCTGCGATGCGGCTCGGTGGCGGTCAGCTTGAAGCCGGCATCCTGATAGATTTTTCGCGCGGCGACCAAATTGCTCTGCGTCCACAGCGTCATCCGCCGATAGCCGCAGGCGCGGGCAAAGGAGACGCATTCGGCGACCAGCCGTTGGCCTAGCCCCTGTCCGCGTGCGGCCGGATCGAGCAGCAACAGGCGCAGCTTGGCGACGTCGTCGCTGGCCTTGACCAGAAATACCGAGCCGACCGGCCGGCCCTCGATGTCGGCGATCCAGCAGCGCTCGCGCGAGGCATCGTAGGAGGTCATGTATTTGGCGACGATCTCGGCCACCAGCGCCTCGAAGCCGGAGTCGAAACCGTATTCGCTGGCGTAGAGCGCGCCGTGGCTCTGCACCACCCAGCCCATGTCGCCCGGGCGGGGCTCGCGCAGGGTCGCGCGCGGGGATGGCGTCCGCGGCATAGCGAGCAGCCGCTCGATCGTCTCCATCGCACCGGTGAGCTTGCTGCGCTCCTCATCCGGCAGCGGCCGCAGCATCGCGGCGACGTCGTCCTGGGACGAGCGTTCGAGCCTGGCGAACGCCTGGCGGCCCTTCGCGGTCAGGCTCAACTGAACCTGCCGGCGGTCGCTCGGAAGCGGCTTGCGCGCGATCAGGCCGCTCTCGTCGAAGTTCTGCACGATGCGACTGAGATAGCCGGCGTCGAGCCCGAGCGCGATGCCGATCTCCTTGGCCGACTGCTCGCCACCATGGGCCAGCTCGTAGAGCACGCGCGCCTCGCTCAGCGAGAACGGGCTCTTCAGGAGCTGCTGGTCGAGCACGCCGAGCTTCTGGGTGTAGAAGCGGTTGAAGGCGCGAACCGCCTGGACCTGGTCGTCAGCGACCTGTTCGGTCGAAGCGGGGCAGGATGGCGACGGGCTGGATGACGAAAGGGCAGATGGCATGGGTCACCTCGATAATTGCCATTGTCAAACAATTATTTGACTTTGGCAAGTATTAGATCGGTGACGTCAGCCGACCATGACGATCCGGCTGCGCAGCATGGTCCGGGACGAGCGGCCGAGCCGCCGGAGCAGCCGCGCCTCGGAACGGCGGGCCTGGGGCGGGTAGCCGCCGATCCGGTCGTAATGATCGCGCGCGATCAAGAGTCCCTGATCGCCGAGGGGGCCGACCAGTTTGCGCACCACGGCCCAGAGGACGTCGCGAAACCCGGTATCGGCATAAGGCGACCGTGTGTAGCGGAACACCGCCGCGCGATCCCTGCCGCTGGTCGAGACAGCCTGGATGAACTGGGTGGTTTCCTCGATCCAGCCGGTCTCCAGCACGGCGCCGGCCGGGAGGAACATCAGCCAGGGCGAACGGGCCTGGAGCGCGCCGGCGGCAAGCGCGGCGCCCTGCGAGGATCCCTCGAAGCCGATGAAACGGCAGCCTGCAACGTCCGCCACGCGCTCGATGACGCCGTTGCGGGTGCCGTCGACCAGCAGCACTTCGCGGATGACGCCCGCGGCGGCGCCGGGCACCAGCGCGGCGAGGGTTGCGACCGCCGTCTGCTCGACGCCTTCGGTCGGTATGATGACGCTCAGCATGATTGAGGCTTCGATGTCTGCACTTCGGGAGAAGCGTAGCTTGTTATGAATGTGTCATAAACACGCGGCGTCGCCGAGTGCAACTTTTCGCCGGTGTTCCGGCATGCGATGGTAGATCGCCGCCGGTCTATCGCAGCCGAATATGTCGTGCGCGGGGTGGCCCTGTTGCCGAATGTTTCCGCGAATGTCGTTTCCGTGAGCTTCAAACGGGGGCTTTCTCTGCCGATATGATCGGGGCGAGGACGGCACGTTCCGCAAGGCTGCACCGGCAGTCTGACACAAACCTTGTGACGGGAAAAACGTGCAACGCTCGCCGCGCAAAGTGAGATAGTCCAGTGAACGCCGATCAACTTCCCGTTGGCACCACGCCAACATCGCCGAAGCCGGAGGCCGCGCCGACCCTGCGGATCCGCGCCGTGATGCTGGGCGAACGCATCAATCCGTCCGGGCTCGAGCTTGGCGCACCTGTCTCCTCGACGCCTGCTGCCTTCCGCGTCCATGCCGGGCTCGTCGTGATCTTCCGCTACGGCGTCGTGGTGCTGATCGGCCTCCTCCCTTCGGAGGAGAAGGTGCTGATCGACAGCCTGAAACCGCGGGTGACCGGCGAGCTCAGCCCTTTTGAAGAGGAGATCGCACAGGCGCAGCTCTGCAAGGATGAGAACGCCGAGGCGATCCAGCCCGGCGGGCCGATCTGCCTCGCCAAATTCTCCGACGATCGGCTGCTGATCGTTGCGGACGCGCTCGCCAAGAGCACCTCGCTCGCCCGCGACGAGCGCCGCGTCGCCGCGGTTTTCGACGTGATCGAGCCCTTCGCGCGGGGGCTCGCCGAGCAGGGCCGCACGCCGCCCCGGCGCAAGGGCATCCTGCAACTGATCGGCAATGCGCTTCTGGTCCAGCAGCGCGTCGCCGGCCGTGTCGCGGTGGCCGAGAAACCGGACGTGCTCTGGGAGAAGCCCGAGCTCGACCGCCTCTATGCCCGTCTCGAAGACGAGTACGAATTGAAGGAGCGCCTTGACACGCTTGAGCGCAAGCTCACCGCGGTCTCGGAAACCGCCAACGCGCTGACCGACATCATCGACACCCAGCGCTCGCTGCGTCTGGAAATCGCAGTCGTGGTGCTGATCGTGATCGAGGTCGTGATCGGGTGCATCCAGATCCTGTCGGGCACGCATTAGACCGGCCTGAGATCGGCCTGCACGCCACTGTGCGGGCGGGGAACCGTCGTTCATGTAGATGAACGTTGATCCAAATCAAAGGCACGAAGCTCCAGCGCACGAGACTTCGATCGGACCCGCGGTCAACGCGATGTGCAGCTGTCCGCGGCTTCCTCCCTCGAAGAAGGAGTACGCTGATGTTGCGTCAAGCTCTCATCGCTTCGGCAGCCGCAGCTATGCTGCTTGTCGCCTTCACTCCCGATGACGCATCTGCCCGCGGCGGTCGCGGCGGCGCCATGCGCGCAGGAGGTTTCCACGGCGGTGCCGTGCGGGCAGGAGGCTACCGCGGGGGCGCGGTCGCGGCGCGTGGATATCGGGGCGGTGCTGTCGCCGTGCGCGGCGGGCGTTACGGCTATCGGGGCGCTTATGCAGGGTATCGCGGATATCGTTACGGCGTCGGTGCGGCGGCAGTGGGGGCCGCGGCGATCGGCGCAGCTGCGACGGGGGCCTACTACCGCAGCGGCTGCGGCTATGACGCTTACGGAAACTATGTTTGCCCGGGCGGGTACTCTCCGTACTGAGCGGAGCGACGTAGTTGGCCCATGGTGCTCGAAGCGCTGGCGAAATCGTTTGCTTTGCGCACCATGGTCATTTCGACAGTGGCGCAGCAGCGCTGCGACAAGTCATGGCCCGACAAGTCATGGCCCGAGAAGTCATGGCCCGCTGAAATTCTCCCACGGGGGAGAAGGGAAAGATGCAGCGGTCGACCGGGCTTTCATTTCACTCGCAGCACAGCCGCGCAATGCCGAGCGATCGTCAGCTCCTCATTCGTCGGAATGACGAACACATTGACGGTGCTGCCACTGCTGCTGATCCGCTCGCGTGCCGCGTCATTCGCACCCGCGTCAATATGCACGCCGAGCCACCCGAGCCGCTCACCAATCGCGGTGCGGATTTCCTTCGCATGCTCGCCGATGCCGCCGGTGAAGACCAGACAGTCCAGCCCGCCCAGCGTGGTCGCCATCACCGCGACCTGCTGCGCCGCACGGAAGGTGAAGAGCTCGACCGCCTGCCGCGCCGCCGCCTCACGGCTCGCCAGCAGCGTGCGCATGTCGGCAGAGATGCCGGAGACGCCGAGCAGGCCTGACTCGTGATAGAGCAGGTGCTGGACATCCTCGACCGGCATCCTCTCGTGCTGTTGCAGATAGAGCAGCACGCCGGGATCGATCGTGCCGCTCCGGGTGCCCATCACGAGGCCATCGAGCGGCGTCAGCCCCATCGTGGTGTCGACGCTGCGGCCATCGCGCAAGGCGCACAGGCTGGCGCCATTGCCGAGATGCGCGATGATGGTGCGCTTGGCAATGAACTGCGGCGCGATTTTCGCGAGGCGCCCCGCGACATATTCGAACGAGAGGCCGTGAAAGCCGTAGCGCCGGATACCGCGCTCTTCATAGCGCCGCGGGATGGCGAAGCGGCTCGCGGGTGGAGCCATGCTGTGATGGAAGGCCGTATCGAAACAGGCGATCTGCGTCAGTTCAGGCCGGATCGTGCTGATGATGCCGACAGGTTCAAGGCAGCGCGGCTGGTGCAGCGGCGCCAGTGGCGTCAGTGCGTCCAGCTTTGCGTAGACGTCGTCAGTCAGCTCAACCGGGCCCGAATAATCCGGCCCGCCATGAACGATGCGGTGACCGACGGCGCGCAGGCGGTGGTCGGCAAAACGCTCCTCGATGAAGCCGAGCACGTCCGCGAACAGATGGCCGCTGTCCGCATCGGATGCTTCCCTCTGCGTCTCGAAAAGGTCTCCGCCCGCGGGGCTTTTCACCACGAGCCGCGGCTTCGCCTCTTGCTCGTCGAGCAGGCCCTTGCAGAGCAGGGCAGGCTCGGCCGCCGCGATGTCGAACAGGCCGAACTTGATGCTCGACGAGCCCGAGTTGAGGACGAGGACCGACACCGTCATGACGTCAACCCGTCTTGCCCGGCCAGACCCAGTCGCGGATTTCAGGCATGTCCTCGCCGTGTTCGCGCACATAGTGCGAATGTTCGATCAGTTTGTCGCGGAACTGCTGTTGCACCTGCGCGGCCCTGGTCGCCAGACCCGGCACGCGCGCGATCGCCTCGATCGCGAGGTGATAGCGGTCGAGCCCGTTGAGCACGACCATGTCGAACGGCGTCGTCGTGGTGCCTTCCTCGGCAAAGCCGCGCACATGCATTCCGGCATGGTTGGTGCGGTTATAGGTGAGACGGTGGATGAGATAGGGATAGCCGTGATAGGCGAAGACCACGGGCTTGTCTGATGTGAACAGGCTGTCGAAATCGCGGTCGGACAGGCCGTGCGGGTGCTGGTCTTTCGGCTGCAGCGTCATGAGGTCGACGACGTTGACGACGCGGATCTTCAGGTCGGGCAGCGCCTTGCGCAGCAGATCGACGGCGGCGAGCGTCTCCAGTGTCGGCACGTCGCCGGCGCAGGCCATCACGACGTCGGGCTCGCCATCCGCATCCTCCGTGCCGGCCCAGGTCCAGATGCCGATGCCGGCATCGCAATGCGTGGCGGCGTCCTGCATCGATAGCCATTGCGGGGCTGGCTGCTTGCCGGCAACGATCACGTTGATGCGGTCATAGGTGCGCAGGCAGTGATCGGCGATCCACAACAGCGTGTTGGCATCGGGCGGGAAGTAGATGCGGACGATGTCGGCCTTCTTGTTGGCGACGAGATCGACGAAGCCGGGATCCTGATGGCTGAAGCCGTTATGGTCCTGCCGCCAGACATGCGAGGTCAGGAGATAGTTCAGCGAGGCGATCGGTCGCCGCCAGGGCAGATGCCGCGTCACCTTCAGCCATTTGGCGTGCTGGTTGAACATGGAATCGACGATGTGGATGAAGGCCTCGTAGCAGGAGAACAAGCCGTGGCGGCCGGTGAGCAGATAACCCTCGAGCCAGCCCTGGCAGAGATGCTCGCTCAAAACCTCCATCACGCGGCCGTCTTGGGCGAGATGCACGTCGTAAGGCTCCGTCGGCTCCATCCAGACCCGTTCGGTCGCCTCGAACACGGCGTCGAGCCGGTTTGACGCGGTCTCGTCCGGACCCATGATGCGGAAGTTGCGCGCCTCGGCGTTGAGGCGGATGACGTCGCGCAAAAATTTGCCGAGCTCACGCGTCGCTTCGCCGGTGACGCCGCCGGGCTGCGGCACGTCCAACGCAAAACTGCGGAAGTCCGGCAGCTTCAACTCCTTCTTCAACAGGCCGCCATTGGCGTGCGGATTGGCGCCCATGCGCCTGTTACCTTCGGGCGCCAGAGCCTGGAGCTCGGGAATAAGCGCGCCGCTGCCGTCGAACAGCTTCTCGGGCTCGTAGCTGCGCATCCAGTCTTCGAGGATTTTCAGATGCGCCGGGTTCTCGCGACAGCCCGCAACGGGAACCTGATGTGCGCGCCAAAAGCCCTCGACCTTCTTGCCGTCGACCTCCTTCGGGCCGGTCCAGCCCTTCGGGCTGCGCAGCACGATCATCGGCCAGCGCGGCCGCTCGACGCTCTTGCGGCCGTCGCGGGCATGCTGCTGGATCGAGCGGATGCTGGCGAGCGCGACGTCGAGCGCATCCGCCATGGCCTGGTGCATCAATTCGGGATCGTCGCCCTCGACGAACAGCGGCTCGTGGCCGAACCCGCGGAACAGGTCGCGGATCTCCGCGTCGCGCATCCGTCCGAGCACGGACGGGTTCGCGATCTTGTAACCGTTGAGGTGCAGGATCGGCAGCACGGCGCCGTCATGGGCGGGATTCAGGAACTTGTTTGAGTGCCAGGACGCCGCGAGCGGGCCGGTTTCCGCCTCGCCATCGCCGACGACGCAGGCGACGATCAGGTCGGGATTGTCGAATGCGGCGCCATAGGCATGCACCAGCGCGTAGCCGAGCTCGCCGCCTTCGTGGATCGAGCCCGGCGTTTCCGGCGCCGCGTGGCTCGGAATGCCGCCGGGGAAGGAGAACTGCCTGAAAAGTTTTCGCAATCCGTCCGTATCGCGCGCGACGTCAGGATAGATCTCGCTGTAGCTGCCTTCGAGATAGGTGTTGGCCACCATGCCCGGGCCGCCGTGGCCGGGACCGCAGATATAGAGCACGCTGACATCGAGCGCGCGGATGACGCGGTTGAGATGGGCGTAGATGAAGTTCAAACCGGGCGTCGTGCCCCAATGTCCGAGCAAGCGCGGCTTGATGTGCTCCGGCCGCAACGGCTCGCGCAGCAGCGGATTGTCGAGCAGATAGATTTGCCCGACGGAGAGGTAGTTCGCGGCGCGCCAATAGCGATCGAGCAGATCGAGCTCGCTGCTCCCTGAGGCCGATTGTCGTTGATTTGTCATGTTCCTGCTGACTTTCACCCAGCGATCGTCACCAACTTTGTTCCGGTGCGATTGATCCCTGTCCGGCATCGAACAGGATCGCCGCGACCGGTGTGTTGCGTGAGGTCAAAGGACCGCGCCCGAAATTTGGGCGGCTACTGTGCATGGGGTTGTTTTTCAGTTTTTTGTTTGTGTTCTTGATTTGTTCCTTTGGCGTGCTATCTTGGCTTCATGAGTCCAGCATCCTCTCATGCTCTCAAGCACCCGCCGGTCACGGCGCCCTCCGAGCCGGCGGGTGCGGACTCTGATTTTCCCGAACTGGCGGTCGCCATCGACAAACAGCGCAGGCGAGGGCGGGGCGCCCAGTCCAATGCCAGCGGCCGCTTCGAGGCCGAGGCCCGCGTCGCCTTCGACGATGGCTGGCAGAGCCTGGAGGAGCTGCCGCCGTTCAAGACCACCGTTGGCGTCGACACCTCGCGCAAGGTGATCACCCGCAACGAATCCCCCGATATCGGCTTCGACCGCTCGATCAATCCCTATCGCGGCTGCGAGCACGGCTGTGTCTATTGCTTCGCGCGGCCGACGCACGCCTATCTCGGCCTGTCGCCGGGGCTCGACTTCGAGTCAAAGCTGTTTGCCAAGCCCGAGGCGCCTTCGCTGCTCGAGAAGGAGCTGGCCGCGACCGGCTACGAGCCGCGGATGATCGCGATCGGGACCAATACCGATCCGTATCAGCCGATCGAGCGCGAGCGTAAGATCATGCGCGGCATTCTCGAAGTGCTGGAGCGCGCCGGCCATCCGGTCGGCATCGTCACCAAGTCGGCGCTGGTCGTGCGCGACATCGACATTCTCGCGCGGATGGCCAAGCGCAACCTCGCCAAGGTCGCGATCTCGGTCACCTCGCTCGATCCAAAACTCGCGCGGACCATGGAGCCGCGCGCGGCGACGCCGCCGAAGCGGCTGGAGGCGCTGAAGCAGCTCTCGGAGGCCGGCATTCCGACCACCGTGATGGTCGCGCCCGTGATCCCCGCGCTGAACGATTCCGAGATCGAGCGCATTCTCGATGCCGCCGCCCATGCCGGCGTCAAGGAAGCCTCCTATGTGCTGCTGCGGCTGCCGCTGGAGGTGCGTGATCTCTTCCGCGAATGGCTGATGGCCAACTATCCGGACCGCTACCGCCACGTCTTCACCCTGATCCGCGACATGCGCGGCGGCCGCGATTACGACGCGAAATGGGGTGAGCGGATGAAGGGCACCGGACCGATGGCCTGGACCATCGGCCGCCGCTTCGAGATCGCCTGCGACAGGCTTGGGCTGAACAAGCGGCGCTCCAAGCTGACGACGGATCACTTTGCGAGGCCGAAGCGGAACGGCGATCAGCTCAGCCTGTTCTGACCGGGAAGCGAAAGAGGCGTAGCATGAGCCAGGAACTTGCCGCGCCGGTGCCGCGGCTCACCGTCATCACACTGGGTGTGAGCGACATTCGCGCCAGCATCGCCTTCTATGACGCGCTCGGCTTCTCGCGTCGGCTGAAGGGGACCGGCGAGGCCGTCGCCTTCTATGATACCGGTGGTCCGGTGCTGGCCCTGTTTCACTGGGATAAGCTCGCGGCCGATGCCAAGTTGCCGGACAATCCGAGGCCCGCGACCTTCCGCGGCATCACGCTCGCCTGGAACTGCGCCACGCGCGGCGAGGTCGATGCGGTTCTGGCCTTCGCCGTCGGCAAGGGCGCGGCACTGCTGAAAGCGGCGCATGAGACCGACTACGGCGGTTATTCCGGCTATTTCGCCGACCCCGACAGCCATCCCTGGGAGGTCGTGGTCGCGCCGGGCATCGAGGTCGGTGAGGACCGGCGGGTGCATCTGGCAGAGTAGGCGGCTGGTCTGAATAACGGGAATTGTCCGGGGTTCCCGGTTGCGCCGGCCGGGCCGCTTGCGCACGATCCCGGCCATGATTCGGGACAAGTCGACCAGGAAGCCGACCAAAGACGCGCCAGAGAAGGGCGCGTCGAAGAAGAATGCCGCCAAGAAGGCAGCGCTTGCGAAGGCGGCCAAGGGGGCGGCCGGTAGGCAGCGCGCCATCATCGCCGTCGCCTCGCCGAGCTTCCGCCGCGAGCGCGCGCTGATCAAGCGTGGCATCTGGCCGGTTGCCGGCTGCGACGAGGCCGGCCGCGGGCCTCTGGCTGGTCCCGTGGTGGCGGCCGCCGTGATTCTCGATCCCGACCGCATTCCGCGCGGCATTGACGATTCCAAGCGCCTGACGGCCGAGGAACGGGAAAGACTGTTCGACAAGATCTGCGCCACCGCGCAGGTGTCGGTCGCCGTCGCCTCGCGCTCCCGGATCGACCGCGACAACATCCTGCGTGCCTCGCTGTGGGCGTTGAAGCGCGCCGTGGTGGCGCTGCCCGACACGCCGCGTCATGTGTTTGTCGACGGCCGCGATCGGCTCGACACCGCCTGCGACTGCGAGGCCGTGATCGGCGGCGACGGCATCGTCCTGTCGATCGCCGCCGCCTCGATCATCGCCAAGGTAACGCGCGACCGGCTGATGTGCGCGCTGGCGCAGGACTGCCCCGGCTACGGTTTCGAGCAGCACAAGGGCTACGCCGTTCCCGAGCACCTCGACGCGCTCGACCGCCTCGGCCCCACCGTCCACCACCGCAGCTTCTTCGCCCCCGTCGCCGCCGCCCGCGCCAAGCACATGCCCTGGACGGTCGAGCCGGTGCGGGACTTGTTTGCGGTGACCGAGATGGACGTGCAGGTGGAAGCAAGCGTTGAAATTGATGCGCCAGCGGGCCTCTAGGGCAGACGGTCGTTGCCACAACGCGCAGCGCCCTTTATCAAAACAGATGTGAGCGAATAGGGCCGGCTGGACGGGTTGGCTGCATCTTTCGGACGTTGTATGCGGTTTACCTCCCTGGTCATCGAGCTCATTCGCGCCCGGCCGCGGCTGATCGTGTGGATCGCCGTGCTGCTCCAGGCCGCGATGTGGCTGTTCGTGGCGCTGGTGTTCTATCGCAGCCCGCCCGGCACCCTCGCGACCCTGCTCGCCTTCGGGCGCGAGTACCAGGTCGGTACTGATCTGGGCCCGCCGCTCCCGGTCTGGCTCGCCGACATCGCCTATCGCGCCGCCGGCGGCCACATGTTCGGCGTCTATGTCCTCGCCCAGCTCTGCGAGGTCGCGACCTTCATCGCGCTCTATCATCTCTCCCGCGCCGTGGTCGGCTCACAGCAGGCGGTGCTCGCCGTGCTGCTGACCATGACGGTGCTGGCCTTCTCCTCGCCGGCGCTCGACTTTGGCCCGCTGGTGCTGGCGCGGCCGCTCTGGGCGCTGCTGCTGTTGCATTCCTGGCAGATCATCGGCCAGCGCCGCGGCAATGCCTGGTTCGCCTGGTCGATCGAGGCGGGCCTCTTGCTGCTGACGACGCCCGCGGCGATCTTCCTTCTCCTCCTGCTCGTCGTCTTCGCGATCTCGACCGCCGGCGGACGCCGGACGCTACGCGCGCTCGATCCGCTGTTCGCGCTGATCGTCGTCGCCGTGCTGGCGCTGCCCTATGCGGTCTGGCTGATGCGCGCCGAGACGCTTGTCATGCCGACCCTGCCTGAAGTCGCCGCGCTGAACGCCCGCGCGCTGCACGCGGCCTGGCTGCTCGGCGGGCTCGTGCTTGGCGCGGCGGCGATCCCGGCGCTGACCTTTCTCAATAGCGGCCTGTTCGTCGCCAAGGGCGAGGAAGCGCCGATCATCTACCGGCCGCCGGTCGAGCCGCTCGCGCACAACTTCGTCTATTTCTTCGCGCTGGCGCCTGCGCTCGGCGCGGTCCTGATCTCCGGGCTGCTCGGGCTCGATGCCGTCGTCGGCGGTGCCGGTGTCGTACTGGTCATGTCGGGACTTGCCGTGGTCGTGACGGCCGGGGACCTCATCGCGATGCGCCGCGCGCGGGTGCTGCGGACGGTGTGGGCTGCCGCCGTCCTGGCGCCCGCAGCCGGCGTCGTGCTCGCCGTGCTGTTTCTGCCCTTGACCGGCGCCAACGAGATTGCGACCTCGATGCCGGCGCGCGCGATCTCGGATTTCTTCGACGAGAGCTTTGCCCGCCGCACCAATCATCGCCTGCGCGCGGTCGCCGGCGAGACCCAGCTCGCGAGCCTGATCACGCTGCATTCCGGCCGGCCGCATCTCTTCATCGATGCTCAGCCCGCGCGCACGCCGTGGATCAATCAGGCCAAATTCAGCGAGACCGGCGGCGTCGTGGTCTGGCGCGCCTCCGACACCGCCGGCACCCCGCCGCCGGAAATCCTCGCGCGCTTTCCCGGCATCGTTCCGGAAGTGCCGCGCGCGTTCGAATGGCTGGTGACTGGCCGCCAGCAGTTGCTGCGCATCGGCTGGGCCATCGTACGGCCGAAGGGGACGTAGCGACAAACGCTGAAATCGTAGGGTGGGCAAAGGCGCAAAGCGCCGTGCCCACCATCAAGTCTATCCGTCGTCGACCTAGTGATGGTGGGCACGCTTCGCTTTGCCCACCCTACGACAGCTCGCTATCCCGCCAGCACCTTCGCGATCGCGCGCAGATCCTGCCAGGCCAGCCGCTTGTACGACGGTGAGCGCAAGAGATAGGCCGGGTGGAACGTCGGCAGCGCGCGGATGGTGCGCCCACCCGTCTCGTAGTCGAACCAGCGGCCGCGGGTGCGCATGATGCCCTCGCGCGTCGACAGCAGCGTCTGCGTTGAGGGATTGCCGAGCGTCACCAGCACGTCGGGATTCACCAGCTCGATCTGGCGCTGGATGAAGGGCAGGCAGATCTGCGTTTCCTGCGGCGTCGGCGTGCGGTTGCCGGGCGGCCGCCAGGGAATCACGTTGGCGATGTAGGCGGTGGTGCGGTTGAGCCCGATCGCGCCGATCATGAGGTCGAGCAGCTTGCCGCTCCGCCCGACGAAGGGCAGCCCCTCGATGTCCTCGTCGCGGCCCGGCGCCTCGCCGACGAACATGATGCGCGCCTGCGGATTGCCGTCGGCGAACACCAGCCGCGTCGCGGTATGCTTCAGCGCGCAGCCTTCAAAATTCTGCATCAGCTCGCGCAGTGCCTCGAGCGTCGGCGCGGTACGCGCGGCCTCGCGTGCGGAGGCGATCGCAATGTCCGGCGCAGGTGCGGCCTCGCCGCGCATCACCGCGGGCGCGGCAACAGGCCGTGGTGCCTCGACCGGAGGTGCGGCGCGCGGGGCCGGCGGCGGAGCATCCAATTCCGCCAGGCGGTCGACAGGTTCCTCCGCGAGCGCGCAATCGACCCCGGCCTCCAGATAGAAGGCGAGAAGCTCTCGGACGGTGGGTGCGGGCTCGGGGATCATTTGGAAAGTCAGACTTTTACTATATCAGTTTGGGGTGCCTTGCATCCCAGTGGAACGCATTTCCGTGGTTGTCCTACCCGGAAAAATCGGAAACAAGGGGGCGCAAATGACGAGGAACCGTCTCAAGGGCTGAGATCAGATGAGCACCGAAGAACTTCCCCCGCGCGAATCCATGGAATTCGACGTCGTCATCGTCGGCGCCGGCCCGTCTGGCCTGGCGGCCGCGATCCGGCTGAAGCAGCTCAATGCCGATCTCAACGTCGTCGTGGTGGAGAAGGGCTCCGAGGTCGGTGCGCACATTCTCTCCGGCGCCGTGATCGATCCGGCCGGGCTCGACAAGCTGATCCCGGACTGGCGCGAGGATTCCGACTGTCCGCTGAAGACGCAGGTGAAGGACGACCGCTTCTACTGGATGACGGGAGGCGGCGCGATCAAGCTGCCGAACTTCATCATGCCGCCGCTGATGGACAATCATCACTGCTATATCGGCTCGCTCGGCAATGTCTGCCGCTGGCTGGCGCGCAAGGCCGAGGCGCTTGGCGTCGAGATCTATCCGGGCTTTGCCGCCGCTGAGGTGCTCTATGACGAGCAGGGCGCGGTGAAGGGCATCGCCACAGGCGACATGGGCATCGGCCGCGATGGCAAGCCGAAGGACTCCTTTACCCGCGGCATGGAACTGCTCGGCAAGTACACTCTGTTCGCCGAGGGCGCGCGCGGCAGCCTGACCAAGCAGCTGATCGCGAAGTTTGCACTGGATTCCAAGAGCGAGCCGGCGAAGTTCGGCATCGGCCTCAAGGAAGTCTGGCAGATCGATCCCGCCAAGCACCAGAAGGGCATGATCCAGCATTCGTTCGGCTGGCCGCTCGACCTGAAGACCGGCGGCGGCTCGTTCCTTTATCACTATGACGACAATCTCGTCGCCGTCGGCTTCGTCGTGCATCTCAACTACGACGATCCGTATCTGTCGCCGTTCGACGAGTTCCAGCGCTTCAAAACCCATCCCTCGATCCGCGGCACCTTCGAGGGCGCCAAGCGGCTCGCCTATGGCGCGCGCGCCATCACCGAAGGTGGCTATCAGTCGGTGCCGAAGCTGAGCTTCCCCGGCGGCGCGCTGGTCGGTTGTGCGGCGGGCTTCGTCAACGTGCCTCGCATCAAGGGCGTGCACAATGCGATGGGCACCGGCATGCTCGCCGCAGAGCATGTCGCGGCCGCGCTCGCTGCCGATCGCGCCAATGACGAGATCGTCGACTACGAGAACGCCTGGCGGTCCTCGGCGGTCGGCAAGGACCTGTTCCTGGTCCGCAACGTCAAGCCGCTATGGTCGAAGTTCGGCACCGTGCTCGGCGTCGCGCTCGGTGGCTTCGACATGTGGTGCAACACGCTGTTCGGTGGCTCGCTGTTCGGCACGCAGTCGCATGCGAAGCCCGATCGCGCCACGCTTGATCCGGCGAAGAGCCACGCGCCGAAGAACTACCCGAAGCCGGACGGCAAGATCTCGTTCGACAAGCTCTCGTCGGTGTTCCTGTCCAACACCAATCATGAGGAGGACCAGCCGGTCCATCTCAAGGTCGCCGACATGAACCTGCAGAAGACCTCGGAGCACGACGTCTTCGCCGGTCCCTCGAATCGCTATTGCCCGGCCGGGGTCTATGAGTGGGTCGAGGAAGGCGCGAGCCCGCGCTTCCAGATCAATGCCCAGAACTGCGTCCACTGCAAAACCTGCGACGTGAAGGACCCCAACGGCAACATCACCTGGGTTCCCCCGGAGGGCGGCGGCGGTCCGAACTACGAGGCCATGTAAGCTAGGCCATGCAAGCCGGGATCATTGGACCAAAGCGATCGAGCCGGGGCCAATGTGACGTGCCCCCGGCATTGTGACGCACGTTCGCGTGAGAACCGGCCCGGGGTAGCGGTCCGCGGCCACGATAAGGCCATACTGGCAGCGTCTTGGGGCGTAGTCGGCCGATTTGGGGCGTGCGGAGGGGATCGCATGCCCGAATCCTTGCGGTGAAGCGCCAAAAGCGGCATTGTCGGCCCGACGGTTCCGGGTCCCCATGCCACCGGCCGCGTTCGCATGCGATACGGCCTACCGCTGCAAACCCAGGCACTACAACTCAAGGCGAGCCCCTGATGTTCTCAAATCGTTTCAACCGCTGGACTGTTGCCGCCATCGCCCTCATGGGCACAGCGATCGCGACGGTCCCCGGCGCGGTCCTGGCGCAGACGCCGGACCATCCGTCCGACACGGCGGCGCAATTCCCGACCCGGAACGATCTGAAGTCGCTGACGACCTCCGGCAGCTATCTCGCCGCCCGCCACGCCAGCGTCGAGCGCGACGCGGCCTCGGCCGCCGCATTCTACCGCTCGGCGCTCCGCACCGATCCCAAGAACAACGAGCTGCTCGATCGCGCCTTCATCTCGTCGGTTGCCGACGGTGACATCGACGAGGCGGTCAAGCTCGCCGAGCGCGTCCTGACCATCGACAAGACCAACCGCGTCGCGCGTCTCGTCGTCGGGGTGCACGATCTCAAGATGAAGAAATACGCGACCGCGCAAACCAACATCAACCAGTCGATCCGCGGTCCGATCACCGATCTCGTCGCCACGCTGCTGTCGGGCTGGGCCGCCTATGGCGCGGGCGATGCCAAGGGCGGCGTCGCCACCATCGACAAGCTCGCCGGTCCGGAATGGTATCCGCTGTTCAAGGACCTCCATGCCGGCATGATCCTCGAGCTCTCCGGCAAGGAGAAGGACGCCGGCGTCCGCTTCGAGCGCGCCTACAAGCTCGACGATTCCATGCTGCGCGTCACCGAGGCCTATGCCCGCTGGCTGTCGCGCAACAAGGATTCCGCGGCCGCGACCACCGTCTACCTGGCTTTCGACAAGAAGCTCGCCCGCCATCCGCTGATCGTGGAAGGTCTGCGCGACACCAAGGCCGGCAAGAAGATGCCGCCGCTGGCCGACTCCGCGCAAGCTGGTGCCGCCGAAGCGCTCTACGGCATCGGTGCCACGCTGACCCGCCGCGGCGGCGAGGATCTGGCGCTGGTCTATCTTCAGCTCGCGCTCTATCTCCAGCCGACCCATCCGCTGGCGCTGCTCTCGCTCGCCGATCTCTATGAATCGGTGAAGCGGCCGCAGATGGCGATCAAGGTTTATGAGCGGGTGCCCGCGACCTCGCCGTTGAAGCGCAACGCGCAGATCCAGCTCGCCATCGATCTGGATTCCGCCGACCGCACCGACGAGGCGATCAAGATCCTCAAGGGCGTCACATCGGACGATTCCAAGGATCTCGAAGCCATCATGGCGCTCGGCAATATCGAGCGCGGCCGCAAGAAGTTCGGCGATTGCGGCGCGACCTATTCGCGGGGCATCGACGTGCTGCCGGCCGGCAACGACAAGGCCAACAGCGTCTGGTATTATTATCGCGGCATTTGCGAGGAGCGCTCCAAGGAGTGGAGCAAGGCCGAAGCCGACATGAAGAAGGCGCTCGAGCTCCAGCCCGACCAGCCGCATGTCCTCAACTATCTCGGCTATTCCTGGATCGACCAGGGCGTGAATCTCGACGAAGGCATGAAGATGATCAAGCGTGCCGTCGAGCAGCGTCCCGACGACGGCTACATCGTCGACTCCCTCGGCTGGGCCTATTACCGCATCGGCAATTACGAAGAGGCGGTGAAGAACCTCGAGCGCGCGATCGACCTCAAGCCCGAGGATCCCACCATCAACGATCACCTTGGTGATGCCTATTGGCGCGTCGGCCGTACGCTGGAAGCGAAATTCCAGTGGGCCCACGCCCGCGATCTCAAGCCCGAGCCGGAGGAGCTTCCGAAGATCGAGGCCAAGATCGCCAACGGTATGACCGACGATTCGAACTCTTCGGCCGCGCAGGCGGACAAGAAGAAGGACGACGGCAAGGGCGGCTAAGAGCGCGTTTGGGGGCTGATCGCCAATGTCGGCGTTGATTGAAGAAGGGCGCGCGAAGGTCAATCTGAGCCTTCGCGTCGTCGGCCGTCGTGCCGACGGCTATCATGATCTCGAAAGCGTGGTCGCGTTTGCCGACTGCGCGGACCAGCTGACGCTGGAGCCGGGCGGCGAGCTGAAGCTCGTCACCACCGGGCCGCTGGCCGCGGCCTGCGGCGATACCGCGGACAATCTCGTGGTCAAGGCGGCCAGGCTCCTGGCCGAGGCCGTGCCGAACCTGAAGCTCGGGGCCTTCGCGCTCGACAAGGTGCTTCCCGTCGCGGCCGGCATCGGCGGCGGCTCGGCCGATGCCGCGGCGGCACTGCGGCTGCTCGCACGTCTCAACAATCTCTCGCTCGACGATCCGCGCCTGCAGAAGGTTGCGCTCGCCACCGGCGCCGACGTGCCGGTGTGCCTGTTCTCGCGCGCCTGCGACATGACCGGCGTCGGCGAGCAGCTCCTGCCGCTGGCGCTGCCGAGCATGCCCTGCGTGATGGTCAATCCGCGCGTGCCTGTTGCCACCAAGGACGTGTTCCAGGCGCTGGGCCTGCGCAACGGCGAACTCTTGGTCGGCGCAACGTCCGTTCTCGACGCTCCGGCGTGGCCCGAAGAGGGTGAGTCGATCGCCGATTGGGTCGACGTTCTCGAAACCGTGGCCAACGATCTCGAAGCCCCTGCGCTGCGCATCGAGCCTGTGATCGGCGAGGTGCTGGAAGCCTTGCGTGACTCCGCCGGCGTCAAGCTGGCCCGCATGTCCGGCTCCGGCGCGACTTGCTTTGCGATCTATGGCGCAGCGAGCGATGCGCATGCCGGCGCGGAAAAGATCCGGCGCACCCACCCCGGTTGGTGGGTGCATGCGGGGACGTTGAGCTAGGTTTTTCCGGGCTACGATTCTGCCGTAGGGTGGGCAATGCGAAGCGTGCCCACCAAACTTATTCTCGCAATCTGGCTGCGTGGTGGGCACGGCGCCTTGCGCCTTTGCCCACGCTACGGCAGTGGAGCTAGCCGCCGTCTTCGGCGAGCCCGAGAAACCGCCGGATCTCACTCAACACCTCTTGCGGCTTGTCATGCTGTAGCCAGTGCCCCGCGCCGGCGATGGTCTCGATGCGTGCCTGCGGGAAATAGCGCTCCAGGCCTGCGGCCCTGGCACCCGCGAGAAAACTTTCTCCGGCATTCAGCAGCAGCGTCGGACTTGTGATGCGCGACCACAGCGCGACGTGATCGTCCGGCCAGAGCCGGTGCGGCGCAGAGGCGCGCTGGTAGGGATCGAACTTCCAGCTATAGGTGCCGTCCTCATTCCGCCGCGAGCCGTGCGTTGCAAGATGCAGCGCGAGGTCGCGGGCGAGGCGCTTGTTGTGAAGCACCATCTGCGCGGCGGCGTCTTCGAGGGTCGCATAGCGGCGCGGCGTGCGGTCGTGCAGCCTGTCGAGCTGGCTGACCCATTTGCTGATGCGCTCATGCGTCGGCGCTTTGGGGGTGTCCGGCAACATGGTGACGCCGTCGAGGACGACGAGCTTCGTGACCAGCTCTGGGAACGACCCCGAAAAGATCAGGCTCACCATGCCGCCCATGGAATGACCAATGAGAGTCACTTGAGGCGCTGCGATGCTGCGAATGAGCTGGGCGAGGTCGTAGACATACTCGGTCAGCGCGTAGCTGCCGCCCTTGGTCCAGTCGGAATCGCCATGGCCGCGCAGATCGGGCGCGAGCACGTGAAAGTGCGGCTGAAGCGAGCGGGCGATGGCGTCCCAGCTCCGGCAATGATCGCGGCCGCCATGGACCAGGATGGCGACGGGCGCGCCGTGATTGCCCCAATCGGCATAGTGCAGCCGCAGGCCGTGGGACTCGTATGTGCGACTTTGCGGGGCAAGCATCGGGCGCCGATCCTTCGAAATGCCGGACGAGATAGCAGCACGACTGGAGTAGCCTGCTGCCGCCCATTCCACAAGCAAGCCGCAGGTCACGGGCGCTTCGGCGGCGAGCTCGTGCCGCCTAGGCGGCGCATGGCGCGTCGGCGCTGCCGGGTCTTGCGCATCTTCGCGTCGTGACAGCGACGCGCGGTGCGCGACAACGACCTTGTCAGGAGGCGATAACGCGACCAGGACATCATCCTCATCGAACTCTCCATCGCAACAACCATGGGTGAGCCGCGAGCGATGGGTCGTTCGAATTCCACGCGTTACATCTTGGTCATTACGGGTTGGAAAGTGTTTCGGGGCGATGGCGACAATGTTGCGCGCACGCCGTCATCGCGAGCCGATCGCTTCATCGAAATCGTTCATCGGTATTAAACCTGCGTAAGGCGCCGAACGCAGGACGCACTCATCGCCTCCAACGGATGTTAGGAGGTGAACATCATGAAACTTGTATCTGCGTTTGTCGGCCTTGCCGCACTTGGCGGGGTCACGCTGTCGAGCGGGGCTGCGTCAGCAGCACCGATCGAGGTGCCGACCGGCTATGTCTGCAATGAATGGGGCCATTGCTGGCAACGCCACTACCATGGAGGCTACTACCATCCGCACTACTGGGGTGGTTACGGCTGGCACCATCATTGGGGTGACGGCTGGCGCTGGCATCATTGGGCTCGCTGGCACCGCTGGCATCATTGGCACCACTGGTGAAATCTGAGAAAGGGGCTGCGGCCCCTTTCTTTTTTCGGTGGATGCCCGTCGGGAATGACGCGAGCTAGCCCTGCACCGGCCGCCGCGCCAGCGCGAGCGAGAGGCCAAGGCCGGCGATGAAGACGCCCGAGCCCTGCGTGAGACGCCGCATCAGATGTGGCCTGCCAATCAGCTGCGTGCGCGTTGCAGTTGCCATCAGCACGACGACGACATCGGCGAGCGTGTTCAGGATCACCGAGATCGCGCCGAGCACGATGAATTGCAGCGTGGGGCTCGATCCCGCGGGATCGAGGAACTGCGGAATGAAGGCGAGGAAGAATGCGGCGGTCTTCGGGTTCAGCGCCTCGACCAGCACGCCGTCGCGGAACGCGCGCCTGTCGCCGACGGGCTCGTTCTCCAGCGAGAGCGCGCGGCCGGCGCTGCGGAAGGTCTTGATGCCGAGCCAGACCAGATAGAGCGCGCCGATGAATTTCACGACGGCAAACAGCTCCGCACTGGCAAGGATGATCGCGGAGACGCCGAGGCTGCCCGCGACGACATGAACCAGCCCGCCCAGCGCGGTGCCCGCGGTTGACGCAAAGCCGCTGGCGCGTCCTTCGGACAAGGTCCGTGCCGCGACGTAGAAGATGCCGGGGCCGGGAACGGCGGCAATGAGACACGCTGCGGCCAGGAACAGCCAGAAATTCGTTTCGATCATCCCGGTTTGGTAACGAAGCGTGCCGCGATTACAAGGCCTCTCGTTCAGCCCATCCGGCGGAAGATCACGCTGGCATTCACCCCGCCGAAGCCAAATCCGTTGGAGATGGCGTTGAGCATCGGCATCGGCCGCGCGCTGCCTGCGACGATGTCGATGCCATCAGCGCCGGGATCTGCGTTTTCGAAATTGCGCGTCGGCGGCGCGACCTGGTCGCGCAAGGCGAGGACGGTGAAGATCGCCTCGAGTCCGCCGGCAGCGCCGAGCAGATGGCCGGTGGCCGATTTCGTCGCGCTCACCGCGATGTTCCGGTTGCGGCCGAACAGCGCGGCGATCGCGCCGAGCTCGCTTTCGTCGCCGGCCGGCGTCGACGTCGCATGCGCGTTCAAATGTTGCAAATCCGCGGGCGCAAGCTTCGCCTGGCGGAGCGCGATCTCCATGGCACGGCGGGCGCCGTCGCCATCGGGCGGGCCCGACGTCATGTGATAGGCGTCCGCCGTCGTGCCGTAGCCCACGATTTCCGCAATCGGGGAGGCGCCGCGCGCCAGTGCATGCTCCAGCTCCTCGATCACCAGGATGCCCGCGCCTTCGCCCATGACAAAGCCGTCGCGGTCGCGATCGAACGGGCGCGAGGCGCGCGCGGGCTCGTCGTTGAATCCGCTCGACAGTGCGCGGGCCGCGGCAAAGCCGCCGATGCTGACGATATCGATGCAGGCCTCCGCGCCGCCGCAGATCGCGACATCGGCTTCGCCTGCACGGATCATGCGCGCGGCATCGCCGATCGCCTGGACGCCGGCGGCACAGGCCGTGACCGGTGTGCCCAGCGCGCCCTTGTAGCCGTATTTGATCGAGACGTGGCCGGCGGCGAGATTGGCGAGAAACGAGGGGATGGTGAAGGGCGAGAGCCGGCGCGCGCCGCGCTGCTCGGTGATGCGCACCGCCTCCGCCATTGCCGGGAAGCCGCCGACGCCGGAAGCGATGATCGTCGCGGTTCTCTCCAATGTCGCCGCGTCCTGCGGCGTCCATCTGGCCTGCGCGACCGCTTCTGCGGTGGCGAGCAGGGCGAACAGGATGAAGCGGTCCATCTTGCGCTGGTCTTTTGGCGCGGCAGCTTGCGCGGGGTCGAAGCCGCCTTCGGCATCGTCGGCCTTGTCGGGCACGAGACCGGCAATGCGCGCGGGCAGTGCCTGCGACCATTCCGGCAGAGGGCGCAGCCCACTCTGGCCGGCGAGCAGCCGGCGCCAGGACAGTTCAACACCGCAGCCGAGCGGCGACACCGCTCCCATTCCCGTCACGACGATACGACGCATGTCAGTCTCCAGCCGGCGCAACGGCCGGGTTCATGGCTTTGAGCGAGCCGAGCCGCTTGCGCATCCCGCGGCTGGCGCGGGGACCCGGGACGACGACCGCATTGGCGAGGGTGATCGGACGCATGTCGGCGGCATCGACCACGATCGGATCGAACGGGCGAGCGTCGCTCCGATTCGCCAGCATGATGGATTCGCCCTTGGGCGCGAGATGCCTGTTGCCCCAGGCCAGCAGTGCCACGACCACAGGGAAGAAATCCCGCGCCTTCTCCGTCAGCACATATTCGTACCGCGGCGGCCGTTCGTGATAGCGGCGGCGGATGAACATGCCGCTCTCGGTGAGATGGGCAAGGCGCCGCGACAGGATGTTCGGCGCGATGCCGAGGCTTTGCGAAAATTCGTCGAACTTCGTCGCGCCCTGGAAGGCATCCCGCAAGATCAGGATGCTCCACCATTCGCCGACCGTCTCCACGGCGCGGCCGACCGGGCATTCCAGGATGGAGGGGGATTTCGGCTGCATGGCGGGAGCGTAGGAGAGTGGCTTGCAAAATGCAAGTCACTGGGCAGGCGGCGGCAGGTAGAGTGAGCGGTGAGGATGCGGAGGCGGGGCTGGCGGTGAGGTGCGCAGCGGGCGAGCGGTGAGTATGTGAAAGCAGGCTGGTGGTGGGATTTAAGGTAGCCGCCGGATAGCCGCTATCGTGCCCCGGACGCAGCGCAGCGCCTCTTGGCGGTGCGCTGCAGAGCCGGGGCCCATGTTGCGGAGAGCCTTGCGTGTCGCTTCCCGGCTCCGCGCAGCAGCGTTTCCCGCTGCAGCGCGTCCGGGACAAGAGAGGGAATGCGCCGTTGCCTAGCTCTCCGTCGTTGCGAGCGCAGCGAAGTAATCCAGACTGTTCCCGCGGAGGGATTCTGGATTGCTTCGCTGCGCTCGCAATGACGACGTGGAAAGAGCGTCAGCCTTTGTCGCCTAGTGCGACCGGGCCAGACAGAACGCGACCACCTGCTCCAGCGCGCTCTTCATCGGTGAGGACGGGAACAGCGCCAGCGCGTCGACGGCCATGGCGCCGTAGTGCTGAGCGCGGCTGAGCGTGTCCTCGAGCGCGCGATGCTTGTTCATCAGGCCCAGGGCGTGGTCGAGGTCGGTGTCGCCGATCTCGCCGCGCTCCAGCGCGCGGATCCAGAAGGCGCGCTCGGTGTCGTTGCCGCGGCGGAAGGCGAGCACGACCGGCAGCGTGATCTTGCCCTCGCGGAAATCGTCGCCGGTGTTCTTGCCGAGCTTGGCGCTCTTGCCGCCATAGTCGAGCACGTCGTCGACGAGCTGGAAGGCGATGCCGAGATTCATGCCGACCGAGCGGCACGCGGTCTGCTCCGCCTTCGGGCGGTTGGCGATCACGGGGCCGACCTCGCAGGCGGCCGCAAACAGCTCGGCGGTCTTGCCGCGGATCACGGCGAGATATTCGTCCTCGGTGGTCGCGGTGTTCTTGGCGGCGGCAAGCTGCATCACCTCGCCCTCGGCGATGGTGGCGGCGGCCGCGGAGAGGATGTCGAGCGCGCGGAGCGAGCCGACCTCGACCATCATGCGGAACGCCTGGCCGAGCAGGAAGTCGCCGACCAGCACGCTCGCCTCATTGCCCCAGAGCATGCGCGCCGACAGCTTGCCGCGGCGCATCTCGCTCTCGTCGACCACGTCGTCGTGAAGGAGCGTCGCGGTATGCATGAACTCGACGCTTGCAGCGAGCTTGATGTGACCGTCGCCGGCGTAGCCGGCGAGGTTGGCCATGGCGAGCGTCAGCATGGGCCGCAGGCGCTTGCCGCCGGAGGAGATGAGGTGGTTGGCGACCTCCGGGATCATGGTGACATCCGACCCGGTCCGCGACAGGATCGTGGCGTTGACGCGCTCCATGTCACCAGCGACAAGGGCAACCAGCTGTTCGATCGACGCGCCGGGAGTTTCGAAAGGTACGATGACGGCCACGCCGGTCTCCAATATTTGCCCCGGAGGGGCTATTCTGATGCAAATACAATAGAAACTGGCAGCGGATGCGGCAAGTGCCGCGGAACCATTGACATTTGCCGCTTTAGCCCCTTTCAGGCAGGAGACCTGCGTTTTGCGTGAACTGGTTCGGACCAACGACATGGTGCTGGTGTCGGCGATCGGCGCGCTGCTCGACGGCGCCAACATCCATCATCTGGTGCTGGACCAGAACATGAGCATTATCGAGGGCTCGCTGGGTATCCTGCCGCGGCGGATCCTGGTCCATGAGGATGACGCCCAGGAGGCCAGGGAGCTCCTCACCGAGGCCGGCCTCAGTCATGAACTGCGCGGCGATGATTGACGTCGTCACAGACTTCACCGAGGACGCCTTTCTCGGCGGGCAATTGCGCTTGAAGCAGAAGCGGTCCGGCCACCGCGCCGGGCATGACGCCATCCTGCTCGCGGCGGCGACGGAAGCGCAGGCGGGCGACCGTGTCGTCGATCTGGGCGCCGGCATCGGCACCGCCGGGCTGGCGCTTGGCCGGCGCGTCGCGGGAATCAGCCTCAGCCAGGTCGAGATCGATCCGGAACTGGCGGAACTCGCGCGCGCCAATGCGGCGGCGAATGCGATCGCCGCGGAGACGATCGTGCTCGACGTTACGGCCGACGCACAGGCGTTTGCGGCTAATGGCCTCGCGCCCGACAGCGTCGACGTGGTGCTGATGAACCCACCCTTCAACGATCCCGCACGCCATCGCGGTTCGTCCGATCAGACGCGCCGCACCGCGCATGTTGCGAGCGAGGAGACGCTGAATGCATGGGTGCATGCGGCGCGGCGCATCCTCCGATCGGGTGGCGCGCTGACCTTGATCTGGCGCGCCGATGGAATCGAGGAGGTTTTGGCAGCGCTGTCACGTGGTTTTGGAAGCCTGTCGATCCTGCCGGTTCACGGCGAGGCAGGACGGCCCGCGATCCGCGTGCTGGTGCGCGCAATCAAAGGCGGCCGGGCTCCGACGCGGCTGCTGCCGGGCCTCATGCTCAACGACGAGTCAGGCGTGCCTAAAAATCAGGTGAGGGAGATTCTGGAAGGGAGGGCGTTCTTGCCGCTGGCGGAGCCGCGACGGCCTACTGCGGAAGCGATTCCGACTGCTGCTCTTGCGGGGTCGTCAGACGGATCGCCATGAACAGCGCACCGACCAGCAGCAACAGCAGATAGATTTTCATGGTGTTCTCCGCTGCCTCATTGCAGCTTCCTAACGGGGAATCTGCAAAACACGTTCCGGGCACTTCCAATGACAGTCGCGTGATAAGAAATGGTTAAGCAGAGGTAACGGCATGGCCGAACAATTGAACGATCGTGAGGGTTCCGGCCTGGCCGACAAGCTCATGCAATATCTGCCGGCGCGCTTCCGTCCCGGCACGGCGGTGGTGCCGGTGGTGCGGCTGTCCGGTGTGATCGGTGCGGTGACGCCGCTGCGCCCGGGCATGACGCTTGCGGGCGTCGCGCGGGTGCTGGAGCGGGCGTTTTCGTACCGGAACGCCAAGGCGGTGGCGCTGGTGATCAATTCGCCCGGCGGCTCGCCGGTGCAGTCGCGCCAGATCTATCTGCGCATCAAGCAGCTCGCGGCGGAGAAGAAGCTGCCCGTGCTGGTGTTCGTCGAGGACGTCGCGGCGTCCGGCGGCTACATGATCGCCTGCGCCGGCGACGAGATCATCTGCGATCCGTCTTCCATCCTGGGCTCGATCGGCGTGGTCGGCGGCAGTTTTGGTTTCCAGGAGGCGATCAGGCGGCTCGGCATCGAGCGGCGGCTCTACACGGCCGGCGCGCACAAGGCGATGCTCGATCCGTTCCTCCCGGAAAACCCCGACGACGTGGCGAAGCTGAAGGCGCTCCAGCGCGAGATCCACCAGATCTTCATCGCGCTGGTGAAGGAGAGCCGCGGCGCGCGGCTGAAAGGCGCCGACGACACCCTGTTCACCGGCGAATACTGGGCCGGCGAGAGTTCGATCGCGCTGGGGCTCGCTGACGGCATCGGCGATCTCCGCTCAACTCTTCGTGCCCGCTATGGCGAGAAGGTTCTCACCCCTGTGATTGCGCCGCCGACCGGTCTGCTCTCGGGCCTTTTGGGGCGGAAATCGCCCGGTGCGGGCCAGCTTTCGGCCATGGAATCAATGGCCGGCCTGCCGGACGAGTTGATCTCGGCGGTCGAGACGCGGGCGATTTGGGCGAAATTCGGGTTCTAGGCGACACCCTCCCGCGCCATTTGGTCCGGGCCGAGCCAATTGCGGCGCGGCCCGGTCTGCGCAAGAATGTCTGTGGGGGCTGAGCACTAGACAAGGATCGACCGATGCCGCCGTTTGTCGCTTTCGCGGGCGTCCTGGGCGGGCTTGCCGTGGTCCGCTGGGCCTACAAGACCGCTGTCCGGATCAACCATGAGCTGGAGGAGATGCGCCTGTCGCGCGTCGCTGAAGCCGCCCATGCCGGGGATATTCAGAAGCTGAAACGTGACCCCGTGACCGGAGCGTATCGGCCCGGCTAGGTAGCGCCACTCGCGTCATGCCCGGGCTTGTCCCGGGCATCCACGTTCTTCGTACCGCGACCAAGGTCGTGGATGGCCGGGACATAGGCGAGCGGAAGTGACGCCGTCCTTCGGACGGCTATGCCCGGCCATGACGGAGCACAGGGCCGCTTTCCAGGCCCCCTTTGCCTTGATTCCCATCCCCGCCGTCGATACGGTCCCGCGCGATTCAACCCCCCGCGAGAGCCTGATCTGACGATGGACGCCTCATTGCCCGCCCATATGCGCCCGGAACGCTCGTTCCAGGGCTTTATCCTCGCGCTCCAGCGGTTCTGGGCCGAGCAGGGCTGCGTGATCCTGCAGCCCTACGACATGGAAATGGGCGCGGGCACCTTCCATCCGGCGACCACGCTGCGCGCGCTCGGGCCGAAGCCCTGGAACGCCGCCTATGTGCAGCCCTCGCGCCGGCCCAAGGACGGCCGCTACGGCGAGAATCCGAACCGGATGCAGCACTACTACCAGTTCCAGGTGATCATGAAGCCGTCGCCGCCGAATCTTCAGGAGCTGTACCTGAAGTCGCTCGCCGCGATCGGCATCGATTCCGCCGTGCACGACATCCGCTTCGTCGAGGACGATTGGGAGAGCCCGACGCTGGGTGCCTGGGGCTTAGGGTGGGAATGCTGGTGCGACGGCATGGAAGTCAGCCAGTTCACCTATTTCCAGCAGGTCGCGGGATTTGAGTGCGCGCCTGTTGCCGGCGAGCTCACCTATGGGCTCGAGCGCCTCGCGATGTATGTACAGGGCGTTGATCGCGTCTACGACCTCAACTTCAACGGCCGCGAGGGCGACGCCAAGGTGACCTATGGCGACGTGTTCCTGCAGGCCGAGCGTGAATATTCGAAGCACAATTTCGAAGTCGCCGACACCGCGATGCTGTTCGAGCAGTTCAAGATGGCGGAAGCCGCCTGCCGGAAGTACCTCGACGCCGGCTGGCAAAAAAACTCAGAGTCCGGCAAGCGCGAGGCGCACCTGATGGCGCTGCCGGCCTATGACCAGTGCATCAAGGCGAGCCATGTCTTCAACCTGCTCGACGCGCGCGGCGTGATCTCCGTGACCGAGCGGCAGAGCTACATTCTTCGCGTGCGCGAGCTGGCAAAGGCCTGCGGCGAGGCCTGGATCCATACTGAAGCGGGCGGAGCGGCCTGATGCCCGATCTTTTGCTTGAACTGTTCTCGGAAGAAATCCCCGCGCGCATGCAGGCCAAGGCGGCCGACGATCTGCGCCGCATGGTCACCGACAAGCTGGTCGCCGAGGGCCTCGTCTACGAGGGTGCGAAAGCGTTCGCGACGCCGCGCCGCCTTGCACTGACCGTGCATGGCATCCCCGCGCGTCAGCCTGACCTGAAGACCGAACGCCGCGGTCCGAAAATGGGCGCGCCCGATGCGGCCGTGCAGGGTTTTCTGAAGGCGACGGGTCTAAACTCGCTCGACGAAGCCAAGATCCAGCGCGACCCGAAGGGCGACTTCTACATCGCGCTGATCGAAAAGCCCGGCCGCGACGCGATCGACGTGCTCGCCGAGATTCTGCCGGTCATCATCCGCACCTTCCCCTGGCCGAAATCGATGCGCTGGGGCGCGCGCTCCGGAAAACCGGGATCGCTGAGCTGGGTGCGTCCGCTGCACGCGATCACCGCGACGTTCGGGCCCGAAACGGAAGATCCCGATGTCGTCAAATTCTCGATCGACGGCATCGAGACAGGCCAGACCACCTACGGTCATCGCTTCATGGCGCCGGCGGCGATCAACGTACGCCGCTTCGAGGACTACGAAGCGAAGCTGAAGGCCGCCAAAGTCATCCTCGATCCGCAGGCGCGCAAGGACATCATCTTCGCTGACGCCAAGGAGCTGACGTTCGCGCAAGGGTTTGAGCTGGTCGAGGATCAGGTGCTGCTCGACGAGGTTTCGGGCCTCGTCGAATGGCCCGTCGTCATGATGGGATCGTTCGAGCCGGAATATCTCGCGATCCCGGAAGAGGTGATCCGCGCCACCATCCGCAACAACCAGAAGTGCTTCGTCGTCAGGGATTCCAAGACGGGCAAGCTGACCAACAAGTTCGTCCTCACCGCCAATATCGAGGCGGCCGACGGCGGCAAGACTATCGTATCAGGCAACGAGCGCGTGATCCGTCCGCGCCTGTCGGATGCGAAGTTCTTCTATGAGACGGACCTGAAGACGAAGCTCGAGGATCGGCTGCCGAAGTTCGAGCAGATCGTGTTCCACGAGAAGCTCGGGACTCAGGCTGCGCGCATCAAACGCATCGAACGTCTCGCCGCCGAGATCGCGCCTTTGGTCGGTGCCGATGTCGCGAAGGCCACGCGTGCCGCGCATCTCGCCAAGGCCGATTTGCTGACCGAAGTCGTCGGTGAATTCCCGGAAGTGCAGGGCTTGATGGGCAAGTACTACGCGCTGGCCCAGGGCGAGGATGCCTCTGTCGCCGCCGCGTGCGAGGAGCACTACAAGCCGCAGGGCCCCGCGGATCGCGTACCCACCGATCCGGTCAGCGTTGCGGTCGCACTTGCAGACAAGATCGACACGCTCGTCGGCTTCTGGGCGATCGACGAGAAGCCGACCGGCAGCAAGGACCCGTATGCGCTGCGGCGCGCGGCGCTGGGCGTGATCAGGCTGATCGCTGAGAACAACCTGCGTCTGTCGCTCATGAAGGTGGCAGCATCTGCACTCGCGGGCCTGTCGGTGAAGTCGGCCGATACGGAGAAGCTTCCAAGCGATCTCCTCGCCTTCTTCGCCGATCGCCTGAAGGTCCAGCTGCGCGAGCAGGGCGCACGGCACGATCTCGTCGACGCCGTGTTCGCCCTCGGCGGCCAGGACGATCTCCTGATGATCGTCCGCCGCGTCGAGGCGCTCGGCAAGTTCCTCGAGAGCGATGACGGCAAGAACTTGCTCGCTGGTATCAAGCGCGCCAGCAACATCCTCGGCATCGAGGAGAAGAAGGACAAGCGCGCGTTCGACGGTGCGCCGGATGCTGCGCTCTATGGCCTCGATGAGGAGAAGGCGCTGGCGAAGGCGATCGGCGAGGTGCAGGCGGAAGCAAGCGCTGCCGTCGCCAGGGAAGACTTTGCCGCCGCGATGAGCGCGATGGCAAAGCTGCGTCCGCCGGTCGATGCGTTCTTCGAGAAGGTTCGCGTCAACGACGACGATCCGAAGGTGCGTGAAAACAGGCTGAAGCTGCTCAACGAGATCCGCAGCGCCACGCGTGCGGTCGCGGATTTCTCGAAGATCCAGGATTGAGGCGGGGCCACAACAACGGTGTCATTCCGGGGCGTGCGAAGCACGAGCCCGGAATCCATTGAGCCGCGCGTGACGTAGAGAAATGGATTCCGGGCTCGCGCGAAGTGGCGCGCCCCGGAATGACGACCACACAAAAAAGCCCCGCCCGGCGGGGGGAGAACCGGGCGGGGCCTGATGTCCGTACTTCGCGATGCGCGCCAGCCTGATTGAAGTGACACGCCGGACATCGAGTTGATCGGAAGCGTTTTCAAGCGAAGTGGATACCGGTTCGCGTGAAGAAAACGCGTTCAGACGAGAATCTAATCCATCACCTCGACGACGCGCCGCGAGCGCGGCTCGACCAGCACGGTTGCGCCGTTTACGACGGTGTAGCGGTAGGTGGTGGCGCCGAAACGTTGCGGCACGTCATAATAAGTGACGCCGCTTTCAGGTAAGGTGGCGCCGACCACCACGCGATCCGGGACACGGAAGGCCGGCACACGTTGCTCGACGACATATTCGCGGAATGCCGGCCTCTGTTCGACCGCAATCGTCGGGCCGCTGTCGACGACAACAGGCGCGCGGCCAACGGTGAGACCGGATTGCGCAGACGCTGCGATCGGCGAGCCGAGCGCGGCGCCAAGCGCAGCGAGGGCGAGAATCCTGTTCCGCATGGGCAACTCCTTCGAACTGATTTCAGCCGGCGCTACTGGCGCGACCGGTTGCCAATGCATGTCCCCTTCGCAATGTTCCGGGAAAAGCCCTGCCGCATCAGCGGCAATTTCGGGCAGTTTTCGCGAAGCCGGGAACCTGTTCGCGCCTTGTGCGTCTCTACCCGCGGAACCCGGTCCGGTATGATCCAGCCGCGATTCGCCTCACGTCACGGAAAGACAATTCATGCACATCACCGTCGCCCACATCTCGCCGCTTCTGTCGCTGCTTGCGGGCGTGCTCATCCTGATCATGCCGCGCCTTCTCAACCTGATCGTCGCGATCTTTCTCATCATAAATGGTGCGATCGGGCTCGGATTGTTGAAGTGGCTCCATCTCTAGGCCTTCATTTTCCGGAACTCTTCGACTTGCGCGGGCCTGCCCAAAGTGGTGTAAGGCGCGCGATTTCCCTTTCCTCTCGCAGGTTGTGTGCAAGCTATGGCCAAAGCCGCCTCGAAGCCCAATAAAACTCCAGCGAAAACGCCAGCGAAATCAAAGTCCTCCGCCGCGGCGAAAGCCGCGCCGGCGGCTCGCAAGGCGCTCGCCAAGAGCACCTTGAAGAGCGCCCCGAAGCCGGTCGCCAAGGCGGCTGTAAAGTCGGCTGCAAAGCCCGCTCCGAAGCCCGCGGCGAAGGCTGCGACCAAGTCGGCTGCGCCGAAGGTTGCCGTGAAGCCCGCCCCCAAAAAGGCCGCGCCCGCCAAGGCGGCGCCAGCCGCGGCCAAGGCCGGCAAATGGGTGTTCACGTTCGGCGACGGCAAAGCCGAGGGCCGGACGGAGATGCGCGACCTGCTTGGCGGCAAGGGCGCCAACCTCGCCGAGATGGCCAATCTCGGCCTTCCCGTGCCTCCCGGCTTCACCCTCCCGACCTCGGTCTGCACCTACTTCTACGCACACGACAAGTCCTATCCGAAGGAATTGCAGTCGCAGGTTGAGAAGGCGCTCGACCATGTCGGCAAGTTGACCGGCAAGGTGTTCGGCGACGTCAAGAACCCGCTGCTCGTCTCCGTGCGCTCCGGCGCGCGTGCCTCGATGCCGGGCATGATGGACACCGTGCTCAATCTCGGCCTCAACGACGAGACCGTGGAAGCGCTGTCGGAACTGTCGGGCGACCGTCGCTTCGCCTATGACAGCTATCGCCGCTTCATCACGATGTATTCGGACGTGGTGCTCGGCTTCGAGCATCATCACTTCGAGGAAATCCTCGACACCTTCAAAGACAGCCAGGGCTATTCGCTCGATACGGACCTCAGCGCCGAGGACTGGGTCGGGCTGGTCGGCAAGTACAAGGACGCGGTCGCGCGCGAGACCGGCAAGGATTTCCCGCAGGACCCGCACGACCAGCTCTGGGGCGCGATCGGCGCGGTGTTCTCATCCTGGATGAACGCGCGTGCGGTGACCTATCGCAGGCTGCACGACATTCCGGAATCCTGGGGCACCGCGGTCAACGTGCAGGCCATGGTGTTCGGCAATATGGGCGAGACGTCGGCGACCGGCGTTGCCTTCACCCGCAACCCCTCGACCGGCGAGAGCAAGCTCTACGGCGAATTCCTGATCAACGCGCAAGGCGAGGACGTGGTGGCCGGCATCCGCACGCCGCAGGACATCACCGAGGAAGCGCGCAAGGAATCCGGTTCCGACAAGGCGTCGATGGAAGCGGCGATGCCGGAAGCCTTCAAGGAGCTGACGCGGATCTACACGCTGCTCGAGAAGCACTACCGCGACATGCAGGACATGGAGTTCACGGTCGAGCAGGGCAAGCTGTGGATGCTCCAGACCCGCGGCGGCAAGCGCACCGCCAAGGCGGCGCTGCGCATCGCGGTCGAGCTCGCCAATGAAGGGCTGATCTCGAAGAAGGAAGCGGTGACGCGGATCGATCCCGCCTCGCTCGACCAGCTGCTGCATCCGACCATCGATCCCGACGCCAAGCGCGACGTGATCGCGACCGGCCTGCCGGCCTCGCCCGGTGCTGCCTCCGGCGAGATCGTGTTCTCCTCGGACGAGGCGGCCAAGCTCCAGGCCGACGGGCGCAAGGTGATCCTGGTCCGCATCGAGACCAGCCCGGAAGACATCCACGGCATGCACGCCGCCGAAGGCATCCTGACCACCCGCGGCGGCATGACCTCGCACGCGGCGGTGGTCGCGCGCGGCATGGGCAAGCCCTGCGTCTCCGGCTGCGGCACCATCCGCGTCGATTACGGCCGCGGCACCATGAGCATCGGCTCCCGCACCTTCAAGACCGGCGACGTCATCACCATCGACGGCTCGCTCGGCCAGGTGCTCGCCGGCCGCATGCCGATGATCGAGCCGGAGCTGTCCGGCGAGTTCGGCACGCTGATGAAATGGGCCGACCAGGTCCGCAAGATCGGCGTGCGCGTCAACGGCGACACGCCGGAGGATGCGCGCACCGCGATCAAGTTCGGCGCGGAAGGCATCGGCCTGTGCCGCACCGAGCACATGTTCTTCGAGGAGACGCGCATCCGCACGGTGCGCGAGATGATCCTCTCCGAGGACGAGCAGTCGCGCCGCGCCGCGCTGGCCAAGCTGCTGCCGATGCAGCGCGCCGACTTCGTCGAGCTGTTCGAGATCATGAAGGGCCTGCCCGTCACGATCCGACTTCTGGATCCTCCCCTCCATGAATTCCTGCCGCACACCCATGCCGAGGTCGAGGAAGTGGCGCGCGCCATGAACACCGACCCGCGGCGCCTGGCCGACCGTGCGCGCGAGCTCTCGGAGTTCAATCCGATGCTCGGCTTCCGCGGCTGCCGCATCGCAATCGCCTATCCTGAAATCGCCGAGATGCAGGCGCGTGCGATCTTCGAAGCCGCAGTCGAGGCCGAGAAGCGCACCGGCAAGGCCGTCGGCCTCGAGGTGATGGTGCCGCTGATCGCCACCAAGGCCGAGCTCGACCTCGTCAAGGCGCGCATCGATGCCACCGCGAAAGCCGTGATGCGCGACACCAACACCAAGATCGCCTACCAGGTCGGCACCATGATCGAGCTGCCGCGCGCCTGCCTGCTCGCGGCCGAGATCGCCGAGAGCGCGGAGTTCTTCTCGTTCGGCACCAACGACCTCACGCAGACCACCTACGGCATCAGCCGCGACGATGCCGCGAGCTTCCTCGGGACCTACGTGTCCAAGGGCATCCTCCCGGTCGATCCCTTCGTCGCGCTCGACCAGGAAGGCGTCGGCGAGCTCGTCAAGATCGGCGTCGCGCGCGGCCGCAAGACGCGCCCGAAGCTCAAGGTCGGCATCTGCGGCGAGCACGGCGGCGATCCCGCCTCCGTCGCCTTCTGCCACGATATCGGCCTCGACTACGTCTCCTGCTCACCCTACCGCGTGCCGATCGCCCGTCTCGCCGCGGCGCAGGCGGCGCTCGGCAAGGCGATCGCGAGCCAGGCGTAAGCCGATTTGAAATGTTGAATGCGAAGAGGCGGGGCTAGGCCCCGCCTCTTTCATTTGAGGCGACACTCCACCCACACTTCATTTGCGAGCGCCCACACTCACTGTCATCGCCCGGCTTGACCGGGCGATCCAGTACGCCGAGGCCGTTGTGGTTGAGCGGACAGGCCGCGGCGTACTGGATGCCCCGGTCAAGCCGGGGCATGACACCGATGAAGCGGACACACTGCGCAAAAACAACGGAACTCGTCACGCGTCCCGTAATGATACGCGCGCGCAAGAGTTCCTTCACCATTCGCGTTGACCGAATGTTTACCGCTTTACGAGAGGCGGCGTTTACCAACGTGCATCATTGCCCGTGAAAACACCTGCAATCGCTTGAGTGTGCCGCACGCGCAACGCCGATTAACGCCCCGGCAACCTAAATTGGATATTGACGATAAAGATCGAATTGTACGGACGTACTGCGGTTCGATTTTTCTGGCGTAAGCGTAGCGTGAGCGTGTCGATGTCAGTGTTGCGTAACCATCCGAAGGGCGCGCGGTTCGCGTCCTTCGGAATCGGTCTCTGCATCTTCGCATTGATGCCGAGAGAGACCGGCTATCAGGATATCGCGTCGTTGCTGGCGCGTCAGCCCGGCGTCGCCGAGCGCTGGCAGAAGCAGGTGTTTTCCGCCGCGTCCTCGATCCAGCTCGCCACCTACAGCTTTTCCCGTCCGATCGGCACGTCGCTTCCGCAGAGCGCGATGGTTCGCCTCGCGAGCCTCGATGGTCGCGACGTCACCGGCGCGATCGGCCGCAATCCTGCGCTTCAGACGCCGCCGCGCTACCAGGCCGCCGATTTTCCCAAGGTCGATCGCTCCATGAAGGGGGATCGCCTCGCAAGCGTCACACCCACGCAGGCTCCCGAGACGACCGCACCATCGGCCGCGCCGGCACAGCAAGATCCCGCGACATCGAACAGCTCGGTGTTCGGCGCCAAGACCGCCGCGTTGCCGCAAATCATGTCGCCGGAGTCCGCGGCGGCGCTCGATCCCGAGCTTCAGGAAGCGCTGCGTGCGCCGCCGCTGCCGCAATATGCCAATCCGCCACAAGCCAGCGACGCAGCGCGCGCGTTCGCGGTCCAGCCGCTCGAGGCGCTGAAGCGGGCGACCCTTCCGGACGCAGCGCCGCGCGATCCCTTCCGCGTCAAGACCTCGAACCTGTTTTTCGGGAGCTCCTCGCTCGGCGGCAATCTCGAGAGCATCGAGAGCTGGCAGCCCGGCGCCGAGCCGCTGATCGTGATGCCCGATCCTGATATGAAGGTGACGGCCGCGCTGTCGCCGCCGTCGGCCGAGATCGCCAGGGACATCGAAAGCGGCGAGAGCGTCGCGCCGAAGGGCGAGGTCAACGCCGACAACCAGCGCGCCAGATCGCCGGCGGAGCGGCTCGCGCTCGACGACAAGTCGCGCGCAAAGGCCGAGAAGTGTCTCGCCGAAGCCGTCTATTTCGAATCGCGCGGCGAGGCCGTGCGTGGCCAGATGGCGGTTGCGCAAGTCGTGATGAACCGCGTCTTCTCCGGCAAATATCCGGACACCGTGTGCGGCGCGGTCTATCAGAACAAGCACCGCCATTTGGCGTGTCAGTTCACATTCGCCTGCGACAACAATGCCGATGTGATCCGCGAGCCCGAGATGTGGGAGCGCGCGAAAAAGATTTCGAAGGCGATGCTCGACGGCCAGATCTGGCTGCCCGAAGTGGGCAAGTCCACGCACTACCACGCCTACTGGGTGCGTCCGTCCTGGGTCGCCGAGATGAAGAAGATGTACAAGACCGGCGTCCACACCTTCTATCGCCCGCGCGCCTGGGGCGACGGCAGCGAAGAACCGAGCTGGGGCACCCCGGCCCAGACCGCCGCGCTCTCCGCCGAGCTCGCCCAGGAAGCCAAGAGCTCCGCCGAGATGGGTGTGAGCGAGCGAAGGTAATCATTCACGGAAGTTCGTCATGCCCGGGCTTGTCCCGGGCATCCACGTTCTTTGTGTTGCGAGGCGAGGCGTGGACGGCCGGGACAAGCCCGGCCATGACGGTGTGGCTCACGCCTCGATATCCAGCGCGCAGTCGAAGTTCGGCGCTGAATGCGTCAGCGCGCCGGATGAGGCGTAGTCGACGCCGGTCGCCGCGATGGCCGCGATCGAGTCCAGCGTGACGCCGCCGGATGCCTCCAGCTGGAGGCATCCCTCGTTGAGCCTGACGGCCTCGCGCAGCGTCGCGAGGTCCATGTTGTCGAGCAGCACGGCATCGGCGAGCCCGGTGCCGAGCACCTCGCGGAGTTGCGCGAGCGTATCGACCTCGATCTCGATCTTGACGAGATGACCGGCATGGGCACGAGCGCGCTCCAGAACCGGGCGGATGCCGCCGGCGACCGCGATGTGGTTGTCCTTGATCAGGATCGCATCGTCGAGCCCGAAGCGGTGGTTGAAGCCGCCGCCGCAGCGCACGGCGTATTTCTCCAGCGCCCGCAATCCCGGCGTGGTTTTTCGCGTGCAGCAGATGCGCATTTTGGTGCCTTCGGTGCGCGCGACATAGTCCGCCGTGAGCGTCGCGACGCCCGAGAGGCGGCCGACGAAATTCAGCGCGGTCCGCTCCGCCGTGAGGATGGCGCGCGCCGGGCCCGTGATCGTCAGCACGTGCTGGCCGCGGGCAATCCGTGCGGCGTCGCGGACATGTGCGCGCACCTCGATGTCGGGTGAGAGCTTTTGCAGCGTCGCCAGCGCCAGCGGCAAGCCGGCGATCACGCCAGACTGGCGGGCGACCAGGATCGCCTGCGCCTTGGTCGTCTCCGGGATCGTTGCAAGCGAGGTGATGTCGCCGGCGCGGCCGAGATCCTCGTCGAGTGCGCGATGCACGGCCTCGTCGATCGCAAGCGGCGACAGGAAGGCGTCGGGATAGAGCAGTGACGTCGGGGTGATCATGGGGGACTCCATCAGGCGGTCATCGGTCGGGCGGTGCGTGGCAGCGGACGCTCGCTCAGGCTCTCCGCGATCTCACGTGCCTCCGTGAGCGTCGTCGTCGTTCTCTGTGCCAGCGCCGGGACATCGGCCGGATGGTCGGAGCGGAAATGCGCGCCGCGGCTCTCGCGCCGGCTCCAGGCGGAAGCTGCGACGAGCAGGGCTGACGCCGCCATGTTGCGGAGTGCGATGCTTGCGGGCCCGCGTTCGACTGCGGCGAAGCTGCGCACGGCCTCCGCAAGCCCGTCACTGTTGCGGATCACGCCGACATGCGCGCTCATCATCGTTCGCAACCGCTTCACGGTGGCAGCGTCCGGCGTGCCGCCACGCGATGTCACCAACGCATCGGGAAGGCGGGCAGGCGAGGGGATCGCGCGGCCGGCGATGTCGTCGGCGATGCGGGCGGCGTAGACCACGGCCTCCAGCAGCGAATTCGAGGCGAGCCGGTTGGCGCCGTGCGCGCCGGTGGACGACACTTCGCCGCCGGCCCAGAGCCCGTCGATCGAGCTGCGGCCGCGCTCGTCCACTGCGATGCCGCCCATGTGGTAATGCGCCGCCGGCGCGATCGGGATGGCCTGCGTGGCGGGATCGATGCCGGCCGCGATGCAGCTTGCATGCACGGTCGGGAATTTGTCGGCGAAGCGCGCACCGAGCGCCTGCCGGGCATCGAGAAAGGCACCGCGCCCGGCCGCGATTTCGGCGAATACGCCGCGGGCCACGATGTCGCGCGGAGCGAGCTCTGCGAGCGGATGGAGCGCCGTCATGAAACGCTCGCCATCGCCGTTGATCAGCGTTGCCCCTTCGCCGCGCAGCGCTTCGGTTGCGAGCGGCGCCGGATCGCGGCCGACCATGATGGCGGTCGGGTGGAACTGCACGAATTCAGGGTCGGCGATGACTGCGCCGGCGCGCGCGGCGATCGCAAGGCCGGAGCCGCTGGCCTCAGGCGGGTTGGTGGTGACGGCATAGAGATGGCCGAGGCCGCCGGTCGCCAGCACCACCGCGCGAGAGGCCAGCAGGAGCGGACGTGCAGCGGGATTGCCGGCCTCGCGCAATTTAAGGCCGGTGACGGCGCCGTCCTCGGTCAACAGCGCTTCGGCGACGAGCCCTTCGATCAGTCGGATCGACGGCGTGCGGCGTACGGCCTCGCTCAGTGCCGCGATGATCGCGGCTCCGGCCCCGTCGCCGCGCACATGCACGATGCGCCGCGCCGAATGCGCGGCCTCGCGGCCGACAGCGAGCTTGCCTTCGAGGTCGCGGTCGAACGGCACGCCATAGGCGAGTAGGTCATGAATGCGTGGCGCCGCCTCGCGCGCGATGCCGAGTGCGACCGCTTCATCGACAAGACCGCCGCCGACGGCGATGGTGTCAGCGGCGTGCGCCTCCGGGCTATCGCCTTCGGCCACGGCCGCAGCGATGCCGCCCTGCGCCCATGCGGACGACGCCCCTTGTCCGAGCGGGGCGGCCGAGATCAGCGTTACCGGCCGCGGCGCGAGCTTCAGTGCACAAAAGAGTCCGGCGAGGCCACCGCCGACGATGACGACGTCATCGGTGCTGCGGGTGAGATTGTGGATGTTGTCTTGCATGTTCTGCGCTCAATTCTTCAGATTGATCATCCGCTCGACCGAACGCCGCGCGCGTTTCGCGAGCGCGGGATCGATCGTGACCTGCTCGCCAAGCGTGAGCAGGCTGTCCAGAATGTTGGCGAGCGTGATACGCTTCATGTGCGGGCAGAGATTGCAGGGGCGGAGCATCTCCACGTCAGGCAGCTCGGCGCGGACATTGTCGGCCATCGAGCATTCCGTGATCATGACTAGCCGCCGTGGCCGCCGCTCGCGCACCCAGTTGATCATGTGCGCGGTCGAGCCGGTGAAATCGGCTTCCGCCAGCACGTCAGGCGGACATTCGGGATGCGCGATGATCTGCACGGACGGGTCGGCGTCGCGATAGGCGCGCAGCTCCTCGCCCGTAAAGCGCTCGTGCACCTCGCAGGCGCCCTTCCAGGCGATGATCTTCACGTCGGTCTTCGAGGCGACATACGTTGCAAGGTAGCGATCGGGCAGGAAGATCACGGTCGGTGCGTTCAGGCTCTCGACCACTTGCACCGCGTTCGACGAGGTGCAGCAGATGTCGACCTCGGCCTTCACCTCTGCGGAGGTGTTGACATAGGCGACGACAGGCACGCCGGGAAATTTTTCGCGGAGCAGGCGAACGTCCGCGCCCGTGATGCTGTCCGCGAGCGAGCAGCCGGCGCGGCTATCTGGGATCAGCACCGTCTTGTCCGGGTTGAGCAGCTTTGACGTCTCCGCCATGAAGTGCACGCCGCATTGCACGATGATGTCGGCCTTCACCTTGGTCGCTTCGACCGCGAGCTGCAGCGAGTCGCCGCCGATGTCGGCGACGCAATGAAAGATCTCCGGCGCCTGATAGTTGTGCGCGAGGATGACCGCGCCCCGGGCCTGCTTCAGCTCGTTGATCGCCTTGATCGTCGGCGCCATCAGCGGCCACTCGATCGGGGGGATCACGTGCTTCACGCGCTCATAGAGCGGTGCAGTGGCCCGCTCGACGTCCGCAGTCCATTCCAGTGAGGGCTTCGGCAGCGCGGGGCCGGTTCGCGCTGCTATGGCGCGCGGAGGGGCGGGGACTTGGCCCTGCGGCCGGTTGGCAAAGTCGTCGGGGCCGTAAATTCCAGTGATGGGCATCGAAGCCTCCCGTGAATGCTAATTATGCTCCATGTGAGTATATATAGGGTCTGAGAAATCCGGCCGAGAGGGCCGGTGGGTTTCGCTAGAGCTCACATATACTCAATCTGAGTAAATCAAAGATAACACGCGCCTGAGCAGGCCGCTAGCCCCAGCCGCACACATTCCCGTCAAATCGCGCCCGGCGCGTCGGGGAGGGCCGCGATGAAACGCAATGCTCCGGCGGCAGCCCTTCGTGGAACGCAATCATTTTTGACTTGGGATCTTCATGCATTTGCATTAAACGCCTGACTCGCGGTTGCCTATTCCGGATCCGCCAGCGACTGATGAGGAACCCATGTCCACTCAAGCGGGCGAACTCGGTCCGGTCTCGCGTTCCTCCACCTGGCGCACCCCGGCGATCATCATTCTCTGCGGTTGTGCCATTGGCATGCTCGGCTTCGGCCCGCGCTCGGCGCTCGGGTTCTTCGTGCAGCCGATGAGCCACGAATTCGCCTGGGGTCGCGACGTGTTCGGCCTCGCGATCGCTTTCCAGAATTTGCTGTGGGGATTGGGCCAGCCCCTTGCCGGCGCGGTCGCCGATCGCTTCGGCCTGTTCCGGGTGATGTGTGTCGGCGCGCTGCTTTACGCCGGCGGCCTGCTGCTGATGCGCTATTCCTCGACGCCGCTGTCGCTGAATCTCGGCGCGGGCGTGATGGTTGGCTTTGGTCTCGCCGGCTGCTCGTTCAACCTGGTGCTGTCGGCCTTCACCAAGCTGTTGCCGGCCGAGAAGCGCGGCCTCGCGCTCGGTGCCGGCACCGCGGCGGGCTCGTTCGGGCAGTTCCTGTTCGCGCCCATTGGCGTCGCGCTGATCGACAATTTCGGCTGGCAGCAGGCGCTCACCGTGTTCGGCTTCCTGATGCTGCTGATCATCCCGCTGTCGCTGGCGCTCTCGACGCCGCCGGTGGCAACCACGGCCAACACGGCGCCGGCGGATGAGCAGACCTTTACGAAAGCGCTCGCCGAAGCCTTCGGCCATCGCTCCTATGTGTTGCTGGTGCTCGGCTTCTTCACCTGCGGCTTCCAGCTCGCCTTCATCACCGTGCATCTGCCGGCGTTCCTGGTCGATCGCGGCATCTCGACGCAAACCGGCGGCTGGGTGATCGCGGCGATCGGCCTGTTCAACATCATGGGATCGCTGAGCGTCGGCTATCTCCAGAACTCGCTGCCGAAGCGCTACATCCTCTCCGCGATTTATTTCACGCGCGCGCTTGCGACGCTCGCCTTCATCTCGTTCCCGATCACGCCGTTCTCGGCGATCGCATTCGGTGCGGTCTCCGGTCTGACCTGGCTGTCGACGGTGCCGCCGACCTCGGCGCTGGTGGCGCTGATGTTCGGCACGCGCTGGCTCGCCACGCTCTATGGCTTCGCCTTCGTCAGCCATCAGGTCGGCGGCTTCCTCGGCGTCTGGCTCGGCGGCATCGTGTTCGAAAAGTTCGGTTCCTATACGCCGATCTGGTGGCTCTCGATCCTGTTCGGCGTGCTGTCCGCGCTGATCAATCTTCCGATCGTCGAGAAACCGGTTCAGCGAGCGGTTGCGCAGCCTGCCTGATCGGCTAAACATCCCCTGAAACAAGTCCAGGGAGTTCAGTCGTGGCCACATTCAAGGCGATCCGGATCGACAAGGCGGACAAGGGCACCACCGCCGCACTCACGCAGTTCGACGACGCCGAACTGATGGACGGTGATGTCACGGTCGGCGTGGAATGGTCGACGCTGAACTACAAGGATGGCCTCGCGCTCACCGGCAAGGCGCCGGTGGTGCGTCGCTTCCCGATGATCGCCGGCATCGATTTCGCCGGCACGGTTGAAACCTCCTCCCATCCGCAATGGAAGGCGGGCGACAAGGTCGTCTGCACCGGCTGGGGCGTGGGCGAGACCCATCTCGGTGCCTATGCCGAGAAGGCGCGGGTCAAGGGCGACTGGCTGGTCGCCTTGCCGCAGGGCCTGTCGGCGCGCGACGCCATGGCGATCGGCACGGCCGGCTTCACCGCGATGCTGTCGGTGCTGGCGCTGGAGAAGCACGGCCTGTCGCCGAAGAGCGGCCCTGTGGTGGTGACGGGCGCGGCCGGCGGCGTCGGCTCGGTCGCCACCGCCGTGCTCTCGAAGCTCGGTTATCACGTCATCGCCTCGACCGGCCGCGCCTCGGAAGCCGACTATTTGAAAGAGATCGGTGCGGCCGAGATCATCGACCGCAATGAATTGTCGGCGGCGGCCAAGCCCCTCGCCAAGGAGCGCTGGGCGGGCGGCGTGGACAGCGTCGGCTCGACCACGCTCGCGAATCTCCTGTCGATGACGAAGTATGGCGGCGCAATCGCGGCGTGCGGCCTGGCGGCCGGCATGGACCTGCCGTCTTCTGTCGCACCCTTCATTTTGCGCGGGGTGTGCCTTCTCGGCATCGATTCCGTGATGTGCCCGATCGAGCCGCGGAAAGCCGCCTGGCAGCGTCTGGCCTCGGATCTGGATCGGACAAAACTATCTGAAATTACTCATGAAATTCCGATCGAGGAAGTTTCGGAATGGGGCGCGAAAATACTCGCCGGCCAGGTCCGCGGCCGCATCGTGGTAAAAATTGTCTAACGGCGTTCAGACTTTACCAACCAAGCTGCTTCAATGTTGCCTTGGTTAGTATGGTAAGCAGCGGGTAAAGAGATAAGGCATCGCCCGCGCTGGGGTTGGTTCGGAGTTGAGCATGCTTGCGCGTATTGTGTTGGGGGCTGTCACGGCGGCAGCGACGTTTGTGCCGGCCATTGCAGGAAGCATGAACGCCGACGAGGCGCGCCGCTTCGTTGCCGGCAAGGTGTTCGCGTTCACCTGCTTCGACGGTACCCGCGGCGCAGGCCGCATCCTCGACGACCTTGGCGCCGCCGGCGCGGTGCAGTTCTCGGGCGCAGGCCCGGTGAAGCATCTCCGCCTGCCCGGCAACACGCTCCAGATCCGCGGGCAGAACGTCTGCGCCTCGATCAAGGGCATTCCGTTCGAGCCCTGCTTCAACCTGGAAAAGACCGACGATCGCAGCTTCCGCGGCTCGGTGTCGGGCATGGGCTTCGCCTATTGCGACTTCCACCACCAGGGCGGCAATCAGATGCTGATGGCGCGCGCCGTGGCGCGTCCGCGTTCGCTGCGCTCTTCGGAGCGCACCGGTTCGGTCGCTGCGTCCAATACTGAAGTCGCCGCGCGCGTCGAGACGCCGCGTGTCGAGAGCAGCCGGCTCGAGCCGGTGAAGTCCGAAGCCAGATCGGAGCCCGCCAGGAACGACGCTCCGCTGGAATTGCGCCGCTCGACCCAGTGAGCTGGCTGCGCGGGACCGCCCGCGCATTTTGTCGTTGAAAATATTCATCGGTCACCAAGCCGCCGCGCCGTAGTCATACGGACGGCGGCTTTCATGCCTTGGTAGCGACTCGCGTCCCAGTTTGCGCAGGGCCGGGGGGTGCAAGGGTACTACGATGTCGCTGTATTTCTTTCGCATCAGCACCGGTCGTTATTCCGGCGCCGCCGACCAGCCGTACGAGTTCGAGGATCGCGCCGCCGCTTGGGCCGAGATGAGCGAGGTCTGCGCCAACCTGCTCGGCAGCATCGCGCGCAACCTGAAGCCGAACGCGAAGTGGAGCATGGAGCTGCTCGACGAGAACAAGAAGCCGGTCTTCCGCGTCAGCCTGGTCGGTGAGACCGTGTGCTGATGACCGCGAACGGGCAACCGTTAACGGACGCCAGCGCGTGCAAATCCGCGAGTTCCATTTCATTGCACGTGAAAAGTGTGCAACTGCAGTAGTTTAAGCACGATTTCAGTATTTCTACCCAGGCTGCCGCGGCCACCCTTAACGTTAATGAGTAACCTCGCGGTTAGCCTTCCCGGACTGTTCACGCGCGTCGGCGCGGCAATGCGTATCCGGGGATTATGTCGATGATGTTCATTCAGAACCTGCGAATTGGCACCAAGCTCGCTGTGACCTCGGCACTCACCATCGCGCTCGTCGCGCTGATGATCGTCCTCCAGATGAACGGCGACGCTGCGGTTCAGAAGCTCAGCAATGGGGCATCGGGGCAGCAGTCGATCGCGCAAAGCGCCGCGGAAGCCAAGGCGTCGGTCCGCGGGATGCAGATCGGCATTCGTGACATCCTGAGCTCCACGTCGCCGGCCGAGTTGCAGAAGGCCGTCACCTATTTCAACGATCGGCAGACCGCGGCCCTGAAATTCGCGGACGAGATGGCGAAGCTGTCGCGCTCGCCGGAGAATCACAAGCGGATCGACCGCCTGATCGTGTTGGTCGGCAATTTCAGCAAGGGGCAACAGCAGATCGAAGCGATCCGCAAGCAGGAGCTCGCCCTGAGCGCGAAGAAGGACGGTGAAGCCGCAGCGCCGCTCGCAAAGCTCGTGGCCGAGGTCGACCGCATCCGCAAGGAGATGCTGGCGCCGATCAACGAAGAGATCTCGGAGCTGACCAACGAGATCATCAACTTTGCCAAGCAGAAGAGTTCCGAAGCCCGCGCCGAAGCCGAAGCTGAGGCCGCGTCCGTCGCGCGGACCTCGTTCGTCGCCGGCGTGCTGGTCGCGCTGGTTTTGATCGGGGCGTGCATCTTCTCCGTCTTCAGCATTGCGCGGCCCATGCGCGCATTGACGGCGGCGATGGAGAAGCTCGCCGGCGGCGATTTCTCCGTGGTGCTGCCGGGCCTCGGCCGCAAGGACGAGGTCGGCGAAGTCGCCGGTGCCGTCGAGAAATTCAAGATCGTGTCCGAACAGAAGGCGCGAGAGGACGCGGAAGCCAAGTCGCGGCAGGATCAGCTCGCGGCCGAGCAGCGCAAGTCCGAGATGCGCAGGCTCGCCGACAGCTTCGAAGGCGCCGTCGGCGAGATCGTCGGTACGGTGTCGTCGGCTTCCACGGAGCTTGAAGCATCCGCCACCACGCTCACCTCGACCGCGGAGCGCACGCAGCAGCTCACCACCGTGGTCGCGGCGGCCTCCGAAGAGGCCTCCACCAACGTGCAGTCGGTGGCGTCGGCAACGGAGGAGCTGTCGTCGTCGATCACCGAGATCAGCCGCCAGGTGCAGGAATCTGCGCGCGTCGCCAGCGAGGCGGTCGGCCAGGCCCGCACCACGACCGACCGTGTCAGCGAGCTGTCGAAGGCGGCGACGCGGATCGGCGACGTCGTGGAGCTGATCAACACCATCGCCGGCCAGACCAACCTGCTGGCGCTCAACGCCACGATCGAGGCCGCGCGCGCCGGCGAAGCGGGCCGCGGTTTTGCCGTGGTCGCCTCCGAAGTCAAGGCGCTCGCCGAGCAGACCGCGAAGGCGACCGGCGAGATCGGCCAGCAGATCGCCAGCATTCAGGCCGCGACCGAGCATTCGGTCGGCGCCATCAGGGACATCAGCGACACCATCGAGAAGCTGTCGGAGATCTCCTCGGCGATCGCCGCTGCGGTCGAAGAGCAGGGCGCCGCGACGCAGGAAATCTCCCGCAACGTGCAGCAGGCGGCGGAAGGCACCCATCAAGTGTCGTCCAACATCACCGACGTGCAGCGCGGCGCGAGCGAGACCGGCTCGGCGTCCTCGCAGGTGTTGGCGGCGGCGCAGTCGCTGTCCGGCGACAGCAATCGCCTCAAGCTCGAGGTCGGCAAGTTCCTGGGTACCGTTCGCGCGGCCTGACCAAAACCGCAGGGAGAGCCTTGCTCCCTGCGCAACTCTCGGAACGCAAGAGCGGCGTCGATCGCGGTGAAAACTCCGTGTTTCTACGGCAAACGTGGTTAAGGGAAGCGGAATGGTTTTTGGACGAAGTTCATGGGAATTCAGCCGCTTGAGCGGCAACGTCCATGAAGGATTCCAGTCATGCATTTTCTCGGCCGCTTCCGCATCCTGAGCAAGATCCTCGGGATCGTCCTCCTGCTGTGCGGGATCGGCGCCGCGATCGCCTGGATCGGCGTCTCCGCCCTCAGCGATCTCAGCGAAAAGGCCGACGTGATGTCGACCGCGGCCAAGCGGGCCCTGCTCGCCGCGCGCGCCAACCAGAACGTCATCGCGCTGAACCGCGCTGAATTCCGCAGTGCGCTTGATCCGCGTGACGACAATCGCCTCGCCGCGCGTGATGTCATCAACGCCCAGCTCAAGCAGTATCAGGAGCGTTTCGACGAGGTCAGCCAGACCCCGGACGAGAAGGCCAAGACGCTGCTCCCGGGCGTGTGTGAGGCGTTCTCGGCCTACAAGAGCCAGATGGACACGACGCTCGCGGCCGTCGATGCCGAGAAGTCGGCGAAGCTCAGCGACAGCGCAGACAAGCTGCGCGACATCGCGATGAAGAGCAGGACCGCTGCGGAGAACCTTCAAGGCAAGATCCGCGAACTCGCCGATCGGCTGAATACGCGTGTCGAGGAGAAGAGCAAGGAAGCGCGCGAGCAGTATGAATCGACGTCACGCTTCCTGATCATCCTCGCAGGCCTCGGTGTCATCATCGGCGGCGCGTTGGGCTTCATCATCGGTCAGTACGGCATCGCGCGGCCGATCCGCATGATCGTCGGTGTGCTCCAGGAGCTTGCCTCCGGCCGCTATCAGGTCGAGATCGCCGGCCTTGATCGCAAGGACGAAGTCGGCGAAGTCGCCAAGACCGCGGAAGTGTTCCGGGAGAACGGCCTTGCCAAGATCCGGATGGAAGCCGAGCAGAAGGAGATGGAGCAGCGCAGCGCGGCGCAGCGTCGCCAGGACATGCTCCGGCTTGCCGACCAGTTTGAAACCGCCGTCGGCGAGGTGATCGAGACCGTGAGCTCGGCCTCGACCGAGCTCGAGGCTTCCGCGACGACGCTGACCTCGACCGCGGAGCACGCGCAGCAGCTTGCGACGGTGGTCGCTTCGGCCTCTGAGGAAGCCTCCACCAACGTGCAGTCGGTGGCCTCGGCGACCGAGGAGCTGTCGTCCTCGATCACCGAGATCAGCCGCCAGGTGCAGGAATCCGCGCGCGTGGCGAGCGAAGCCGTCGGCCAGGCCCGCACCACCACCGAACGTGTCAGCGAACTGTCGAAGGCGGCAACGCGGATTGGCGACGTCGTCGAGCTGATCAACGCCATCGCCGGCCAGACTAACCTGCTGGCGCTCAACGCCACGATCGAGGCTGCGCGTGCAGGCGAAGCTGGCCGTGGCTTCGCCGTCGTCGCTTCCGAAGTGAAGGCGCTTGCCGAGCAGACCGCGAAGGCCACCGGCGAGATCGGCCAGCAGATTTCCGGCATCCAGTCTGCTACCCAGGAGTCGGTCGGCGCCATCAAGGACATCAGCGACACCATCGAACGGCTGTCGGAGATCTCTTCGGCGATCGCGGCGGCGGTGGAGGAGCAGGGCGCGGCGACGCAGGAGATCTCCCGCAACGTGCAGCAGGCGGCGGAAGGCACCCATCAAGTGTCGTCCAACATCACCGACGTGCAGCGCGGTGCGAGCGAGACCGGCTCGGCGTCGTCGCAGGTGCTTTCGGCTGCGCAGTCGCTGTCCGGCGACAGCAACCGCCTCAAGCTCGAGGTCGGCAAGTTCCTCACCACGGTGCGCGCCGCCTGAGGGCGGCCGTCCTCACCCCATCGTCCGCCGATTGCAACCGCCGCGCGAGGACGCGTGGCGGTTCGCATGCGTCCGCAGCCGATGCCGCGGTGAGAAGGTCTGCACGGTTAACCTTCCGGAAAACCGATGCAGTCATGATCTCGCAATATTCGGGTGCCGAGTCGCCCTCCCTGTATTGCGTATCGAACGTATCGGAGCACATTCAATGAGCGGCTTCTCCATTCGCCTCACCCACAAGGTCATGGCGATCGGACTCTTCGGCCTTGTCGGTCTCGTCGTCTTCGGCGCGATCTACGAGATCGGCAGCCTCTCTCAGGACGCCTCCCGCACCGTTGCCAACCGCGCCCGCGCGATCGCTGACCTGAACAAGCAGCTCACGATCGAGATGCTGGAGGCGCGCCGCAACGAGAAGAATTTTCAGCAGCGCCGCAACGAAAGCTACGCCAAGGCCCATGCCGAGCTGATGGGACCGATCAACCGCGATTTCGACGAGGTCGAGCGGTTGATGGCGGCCGGCGGTATGAGCGCGCTGTCCGACAAGACCAGGCAGGCGCATGACGGCTTCAAACGCTATGCCGAGGATTTCAAGGCGCTCGTCGTGGCCGAGACCAGACTCGGGCTGAACGAGACGCTTGGCCTGTCCGGCTCGCTCCGCGCCGCCGTGCACGACATCGAGGTGAAACTCAAGGAGATCGACGATCCCAGGACGACGAGCTGGATGCTGATGATGCGCCGGCACGAGAAGGACTTCATGCTGCGGCGCGACCCCAAATACATTGCCGAAGTGAAGAAGGCCGCGGTCGAATTCTCCAAGGCGATCGAGGTGGTCGCAGTCCCGATGGCAGTGATGAACGACATCACGGCCAAGCTCCAGAAATACCAGTCCGAGCTCGCGGCCTGGGCCGAGACCGCGCAGCAGAGCGCTACGCTGGACGCTAGCATGATGAAGACATTCCGCGAGCTCGAACCCTCCATGGTCGAGGTGCGGACCGCCGTCGACGCCATGTACAAGCAGGCGGACGCCGCGGAGGCCGCAACGCGCGATGCCGTGCGCATGTGGATGATGATCGCCTTCGCGCTCACCGTCGTCGTGCTCGCCGTGGTCGGCTTTGTCCTCGGGCGCTCGATCTCGAAGGCGCTGTCCGGCATGGTCGGTGCGATGACGCGGCTGGCGCGCGGCGAGCTTTCGATCTCCGTCCCCGGCGTCGGGCGCAAGGACGAGATCGGCGAGATGGCCGGTGCGGTCGAGGTGTTCAGGACCAACATGGCGGAGGCCGAGCGGCTGCGTGCGGAGCAGGCCGAGGCTGACGCGCGCGGGCGCGAACGGCGCAAGGCGGACATGCACCGCCTCGCCGACGGGTTTGAAGGCGCGGTCGGCGAGATCATCGACACGGTGTCGTCGGCGGCAACCGAGCTCGAGGCGTCCTCCAATACGCTGACCCAGGCCGCCGAGCGCGGCAACGGGCTCGCCACGGCGGTGGCGGCGGCCTCGGAGGAGGCGTCCGCGAACGTGCAGTCGGTGTCGTCCGCGAGCGAGGAGATGACCACATCGATCTCGGAGATCAGCCGCCAGGTGCAGGAATCGGCCCGCGTCGCCGACGTCGCGGTGGAGCAGGCCCAGCGCACCAACGCGCGCGTCGCGGAGCTGACCAAGGCGGCAGGGCGTATCGGCGACGTGGTCGAGCTGATCAACACGATCGCCAGCCAGACCAATCTGCTGGCGCTCAATGCCACGATCGAGGCGGCACGGGCGGGCGAGGCCGGCAAGGGCTTTGCGGTGGTTGCGACCGAAGTGAAGGCGCTCGCCGAGCAGACCGCGAAGGCCACCGGCGAGATCAGCCAGCACATCGGCGCGATCCAGACCGCGACGCAGGATTCGGTCGGTGCGATCAAGGAGATCGGCGACACCATCGCGCGGATGTCGGAAATTTCCTCGGCCATCGCCGCAGCGGTGGAGGAGCAGGGCGCCGCGACGCAGGAGATCTCCCGCAACATCCAGCATGCCGCGCACGGCACCTCGGAGGTCTCCGCCAATATCGGCAACGTTCAGCGCGGTGCAGGCGAGACCGGGGCTGCGTCGGCCCAGGTGCATTCGGCAGCACAATCGCTGTCTCAGGAGAGCAACCGGCTGAAGAGCGAGGTCGCGCGCTTCCTGGAGTCGGTCCGGGCGGCCTGAGGTCGTCAGTTGCTCCGTTCGAGCCGCGCATCGCGGTGCGCCGGTGTGGCGTCGCGCGATGTCTGCTGCACTGCAACTAATAATTGCGGAACATATAACGGCGGCGACAGCGAATTCCGTAGTTTCACGTAGGTTCCTGTTAACGCCTGTTTGCAACTATGAGCGCAATCTTACGGGATAAAAATCAGCCAGCATTGTTGAACTGACTTCCGCCCTGTCGTCCGTCGTGACGATGGCGGCGCAGGTGATTTGCGCGTTGCTAGGTCTCATCGGGATTTGCTGTGATGTCGAAGTTGTCGATCGTGTTCAAGCTTCTGACCGTGTTGTCGGTCCTCGTGCTGTCGCTCGCCGGCGTCGGCGTGATGGCGATCGGCACCATGCAGAGTATCAATTCCCACACCGTCGAGATCGCGGAGAGCTGGCTGCCGAGCGTGCGTGCGCTCGGCTCGCTTCGCGCCGACATCAACGAGCTGCGCGTCGCGCTGCGCCTGCACCTGATGCAGGACACCGCCGAGGGCAAGGAAGCCGCCGAGAAGCGCCTCGCCTCGCTGCAGGCGCGCATCGACCAGACCCGCAAGGTCTACGAGCCGCTGATCACCTCGGCCGAGGAGCGTTCGCTCTATGAGCAGTGGAGCAAGGCGTGGGCCGAGTACCTGAACGGGGTGCAGGACGTCATGGCGCTGTCGCGCAAGGGCGTCGGTCGCTTCCCGACCGATGCCAACGAGCTGTTGCAGACCAAGGTCGCGAAGATGGCCCAGGCCGCCGACCCGCTGCTCCAGAAGGGCATCGAGATGAACAACCGGGGCGCCGAGCTGGAGACGAAGCAGGCAGCCGACAGCTACGCCACGATCTTCCGCGTGCTGGTCGGCATCATCGTGTTCTCGGTCGTGATCGCGATCGGTGCCGCCTATTATCTCGTGCGTGACGTTTCTCGCGGCATTGCCTCGATCATCCATCCGATGCAGTCGCTTGGCGAAGGCGACCTCTCCGCCGAGGTGCCGCATCGCGGCGAGAAGACCGAGATCGGCTCGATGGCGGATGCGCTCCAGATCTTCAAGGAGGCGTTGATCGCCAAGAAGGCCGCCGACGAAGTCGCTGCTGCCGACGCCGAGGCCAAGATCGAACGCGGCCGCCGCGTCGACGCCATCACCCGCAAGTTCGAGGCCATGATCGGCGAGGTCGTCGGCACCGTGTCGTCGGCCTCGACCGAGCTCGAGGCCTCCGCGACCACGCTGAGCAGCACCGCGCAGCGCGGGCAGGAGCTTGCGACCGTGGTCGCTGCGGCGTCCGAGGAAGCCTCGACCAACGTCCAGGCGGTTGCGTCCGCCTCGGAGGAGCTGTCGTCCTCCATCACCGAGATCAGCCGCCGCGTGCAGGATTCGGCGCGGATGGCCGCGGAGGCCGTCGAGCAGGCCACGCGGACCAACGACCGCGTCAACGCGCTGTCGCAGGCGGCATCCCGCATCGGCGACGTGGTCGAGCTGATCAACACCATCGCCGGTCAGACCAACCTGCTGGCGCTCAACGCCACCATCGAGGCGGCGCGTGCCGGTGAAGCCGGCCGCGGCTTCGCGGTCGTCGCCTCCGAGGTCAAGGCGCTGGCCGAGCAGACCGCGAAAGCGACCGGCGAGATCGGGGCGCAGGTCTCCGGGATCCAGGCCGCGACGCAGGAGTCCGTCAGCGCCATCCAGGAGATCGGCGGCACCATCGAGCGGCTGTCCGAGGTGGCGGCGGCCATCGCAGCCGCCGTCGAGGAACAGGGCGCGGCCACGCAGGAGATCTCGCGCAACGTGCAGCAGGCTTCGGTCGGTACGCAGGAGGTCTCGATGAACATCACGGACGTGCAGCGTGGTGCGATCGAGACCGGCTCGGCGTCGACGGAGGTGCTGTCGGCGGCGAAATCGCTGGCGACCGACAGCACGCGGCTCAAAGTCGAGGTCGCGCAGTTCCTGGAGTCGGTCCGCGCGGCTTGATCCTCAAGTGCTCGCCTGCGGAGCCGGCGGCGGTGCGACCTGCCGCCGGAACAGGATGCGCTGGTAGAGCCAGCCGATCGCGACCAGCACGATGCCGAGGCACATGAACGACAGCGCGCGGTAGACGCCTGTCAGCGTCGACATGTCGATCACGAAGGCCTTCAGGATCGTCAGCGCGATCACCGCGGCCGACGCCAGCCGTGCCCGCTCGGAGTTGACGAGAATGCCGACGCCGAGCAGCACCACGCCGAAGCCGAGCCAGCCGATCGAATAGGTGTATTGCTCCGCGCCCGTGGTGGCGCCGTAGAGCAGGACCGGGCCGTGATAGAAGCGGCGGATCTCCAGCGTCAAATAGGTCAGCGCGAACACCAGCGCAGCGCCGGCAATCGTGTTCGCATAGGCGACGGGGCGATGTCCGGCCACCGCATAGGACAGCAGCAGCATCAGCACCGCCGGGAGAGCGTAGCCGAGCAGCAGCAGGTTGAAGACGAGACCGCCGACATCGACGCTGGAGAGCAGCCACGGATTCTCCAGGATCAGCAGGCCGAACACGCTGATGAGCCCGGCGATCGCGGTGAGCGCGATTGCGCCGACATTGTGAACGATGCTGTGGCTCCTCAGCCGCAGCCGCTCCAGCCCGATCGCCATGGCGAGCGCGACGCAGACTTGCAGGGCAAATTCGAGCAGTGAGGGCGGCGACGTCATGCGGCCGCCGGTGGCAAGATGCCGGATCTCCATGAAGGCGAGCAGCGCGGTGAACAGGATCGCGGCGGCCTCCACGATGCGCAGCGGCGGATCGTCGCCGCGGCGGCGCAGGAAGATGCTCGCGCCCCAGAACGAGGCCGCCGGCAGGCCGTAGCCCCACAACAGCCAGTTGAAGATCGGCGTGGTGCCGACGGCATCGCCGACGATGCGTGGATCATAGCCGATGCGCGCGGTAACGATCGCGGCAAAGATGGCGGCGAGCCGGCGCAGGACCGGGATCGGCCGCTGCAGCGAGATCCAGGCCGTGCCGAGCGACATCAGGGCCAGCGCGATGGTGAGCCAGCCCTTTTCGAGGGCGAAGGTCAGCGCCAGTGCCAATGCGCCGAGCGTGCCGGTCGCGAACAGCGCGACGGAGGTCGCAGCGCCCGGCCGATCTTCGCGGCGTGCCAGCGCTTCGGTCGCAGCGCCGAAGGCCGCGGCGAGCAGCACCGCGAGGATCGCGAACGGGATCGAGCGGTCGAGATGGGCGATGCGCGCGTAGAGCGCAACGAGGATCGCGGTCGGCGTCGCAACGGCTGCCGCCGACCACACCACCGGAATGACCGCCGAGCTCGAGCGGCCCTGCGCGAGAAAGCCCGCGATGCCGAAGCCGGCAGCGAAGATTGCGGCCATCACCAGATGCAGCGTCACCGCGCCGTCGATCGCTGTCGGTCCGACGCCGGGCATGGGGCCGCCCGGCAGCACCAGCATGTCGGGATTGGCGCGCACCGCCCATTCGGCGAACACGATGAAGACGGTCGCTGCGGCCGCGCCCAGCGCGCCGGTCGCCGCCGGCGCGCGCCAGGCGACGAACAGCGTCGCACCAACCAGAAGCGTGAAGGCGATCAGCGCAAGGTCCGCATGCGCGCTCGACAGCACGATCAGCATCGCGCCGAACAGATAGGCGCCGAGGGAGCTCGACGACACCGGCTCGATCTCGCCGTCCTCGATGGTCGGGCCGAACATGAAGCCGCAGACCACGAGCAAAGCGGCGAGCACGAAGCCCGCGATCGCATGGAAGGCGTGCGGCGCGACCTGCAGTTCGCTGGTATCGAGACCCGGGAAGATCCAGAGCACGGCGAAGGCGATGGTCGTCACCGCGAGCCAGCGCCACAGCCGGATGTGCGCGAGGCCGAAGCTCGCGGCGGTGACGATCGCAAGATAAACATAGAGCGCCCAATAATCCGGCTTGCCGCTGGAGACGAGGATCGGCGTCACGAACGCGCCGACCACGCCGAGGCCCGCGAGTGCGGGCCCATGCAACAGTGCCGCGGCGAGCGTGCCCATCGCGACGATGCCGAGCAGCACGAAAGCGGTGGCGGGCACGAGGAAGCCATAGAGCGCATAGGCGGCGTAGATGGTCGCGAACGCCACGGCCGTTCCGGCCGCGGTGAGGATCGCGGGGATGTTGGCGATCGGCAGCGCCGCGATGTTGGAGATGCTCTCCTTGCGTCGCGACCATTCGCCGGCGCCCAGCAGCGCGGCTGCGAACAGCCCGCCGAGGAACACGCGCACGCCGGGGCCGACGAGGCCCGCCTCGATCGAATAGCGCACCATGAAGAAGCCGCCGAGCGCGAGCGCGAGGCCGCCGATCCAGACCACCCAGCGCGTGCCGAGCCGTTCCTCGAAGCCGGGCGCCGGCGCGGGCAAAGGCGGCGGTGCGTAGGCCTCGGTGCTCGCCGCAAGCGGCGGCGGTGCATCGGCTTCAGTGCTCGCTGCGAGCGGCCGCGGTGAAACCTCTTCGGTGACGAGCGGAGGCGGTGCTGCCTCGACTTCGGGCGCGAGCGGCGGCGGCTCGGCGGCCGTCGTCGCGGGCGCCTCGGCCTGCACCTGCGTGGGCATCAGCGGCGGTGGCTGCACCTGCCGCTGCGCGTAAAACATCTCTTCGAGCGAGGCGAGCCGGCGGCGCAGCTCGGTCGCCTGGCTGGAGGCCTTGATCGCGATCAGGACAGCGATGATCGCAATGATCAGCGCAAAGACGTCAAACGGGCCGTCGAACATAAAGCCTCCAGGCAACCGGCGGGCAGGGGCCGGTCACGCAAATCCTAGGATCTAGCGCCGGGAGCGTACGCGCAAGCCCGGCGCGGGTCGTTCCTGGAGCACGTCGCGGCGGAAGCGGTAGAGCGCCGCCGGCCGTCCGCCGGTCTGTGTCGACATCACCCCGGTCGGTTCGACCAGGGCTTCGGTTTCGACCAGGCGGCGGAAATTTTGCTTGTGCAGGTGCCGGCCGGAGATCGCCTCCACCGTGTACTGCAGTTCAGTGAGTGTGAACTCCGCGGTCAAAAGTTCAAACACCACAGGACGATACTTCAGTTTCGCACGCAGCCGCGCGATCGCGGTCGCGAGAATCCGGCGGTGATCGAATCGCATCGAGGTGCCGAGCGCGGGAAGCTCCTTGCGCGCCAATGCCGCAGGGCGGCCGTCGCGCCGCGCCTCCTCGATCAGCCCGGCCTCGTACAAGAGCTCGTAGCGGTCGAGCACGCGCTCCTCGTCCCAGGGCGCGCCGTCGAGACCGAAATAGAACCGCACGCGATCCCGGCGCGGCAATGCGCGTGTGGTCTCCGGCGTCTCCTCCTCGGCCCATAGCGTCAGCGCCGGGATGATGTCACGGGCGATGATCGCGGGCGGCTCCTCGCGCCAGTCTTCCCAGGGGAGGAAGCGATACCATGGTTCGAAGCTCGCGCCGGTCGCTGCGAGCTCGCCGCCCACCGCGCGCGTCAGCGCGAGATAGCCGATCGACACCATATGCGCACCGGTGTCGCCGGCCTCGGCATGACGACCACGATCGCCGAACGTGTAGAGCTGCTCGACATAGCCGAGCCGCAAGCCCGCCTGTGCCTCGACCCAGGCGCGCAGGCCGATCTCGAACGTGCGATGGCTCGGCGCATCGAACGGCCCGAACGGCAGGCCCGCCAGCCCATCACTGCTGTGCGCGGTGAGGATCAGCGGCTCATGATCCTCGATCGCGACGATCGCCGCGGTCAGGCCGATCTCGATCGGCGTCAGCTGCGTGTCGCTCATGCGGCTGATGTCGCAGTTGTCATTCGAGCTCGATCACGAAGGGGCGGCCCTCGACCATCATCGCGCCCGGGCCCATCTCGTCGAGCGCGCGCAGCATGCGGCCGTTGCGCCCAAGCGCGCGGTCGGCAAGGCCGACGATGCGGCGGTTCGGCGAGGCTATCGGCGAGGCCGCGCGGATCTTCTTGGCGATCTCGATCTCGTCGCGATCCGGATTGAGGGCGCAGACGGCCGCGAACGCGCTCGCAGTGGAGCGGCTGATGCCGGCATAGCAATGCACCACCAGCGGCGCGCTGCGGTCCCAGCCGCGCACGAAATTCAGCACCTGGTCGATATGAGCTTCGGATGGTGCGGTGAAGCCGTCCATCTCCTCGGTGATGTCGTCCATCGACACTTTGAGATGGTTGGCCGGCAGCACCGACACCGGACGTGCCACCTGCTCGACATTGGCCATGACGGTCAGCACATGGCTGGCCCTGGTGAGGCGGACGGTTTCGGGAAGGGCGGCGAGGGAACAGACGTGGATCATGGCGGACCTTTTTGCCGCTGATTATAGCGAGCGCTCGTACGGTGGGCAAAGGCGCATCGCGCCGTGCCCACCGTTTCGCACCGCGCACATTGCGGCTAGTTTGGTGGGCGCGCTTCGCTTTGCCCACCCTACGAAGGGATGATGCTACGCGAACACCGCGTTGAACCGCTCCAGAAACTGCTTCTCGGCCCGCGCCGCGGTCCAGGGCGTGAGGTAGTCGCGCCGGACGCTGTCGGAGAGGCCGGGGTCCCTGCCGAACAGGCGCTTCGCCTCGCTTTCGCTGAAGCCGGCGAGCTCGGTTGCCTCCAGATAGGCCGCCCCGCGATCGGCGGCCTTGATGGCTTGCGTGATCTCCTCGGGCAGCGCCGGCGGCAGGCCGAAGCGGATGTGGATGGCGCCGAGCAGGCGCTTCTCCACCGCCTTGTAATGGCCGTCGAGCACGGCCTTGAACGGCGAGATCATGTCGCCGATCACGTATTCGGGCGCATCGTGCAGCAGCGCGGCCAGCCGCATGCGCTCGTCGACGCGCGGCATCTCGTGCCGCATCACGGTCTCCACCAGAAGCGTATGCTGCGCGACCGAGAAGATGTGCGCGCCGGTGGTCTGCCCGTTCCAGCGCGCCACGCGCGCGAGCCCATGCGCGATGTCGGCGATCTCGACATCGAGCGGAGAGGGATCGAGCAGATCGAGCCGCCGGCCCGACAACATGCGTTGCCAGGCGCGGGATGCCACGTCGCGTGCCGTTTTCTTCGCGGTCATTTGGCCTTGAGGCGCGGCTTGCGCTGCGTCTTGCCGCAGCTCGCGTGACAATGGCAGTCGACGAGATGGTCGTTGACCATGCCGGTCGCCTCCATGAAGGCGTAGACGATGGTCGGACCGACGAATTTGAAACCGCGCGAGGACAGTTCCTTGGAGATCTGCGTCGACAGCGGCGTCGAGGCCGGCACGCTCGCAGTGGTCTTGAAATTGTTGACCTTGGGCCGGCCGTCCATGAAGTCCCACAACAGCTTCGAGAAGCCCGGGCCCTTCTCCATGATGTCGAGATACGATTTCGCGCTCAGGATCGCGCCGTCGATCTTGGCGCGGTTGCGCACGATGCCGGCATCGTTCATCAGCGCGTGCACCTTCTTGTCGTTGTAGCGCGCGATCTTCTCCGGCTGAAAATCATCGAAGGCTTTGCGGAAATTGTCCCGCTTGCGCAGGATCGTGATCCAGGAGAGGCCGGCCTGGAAGCCGTCGAGGATCAGCTTTTCGTAGAGCGCACGGTCGTCATATTCCGGCACGCCCCATTCGGTGTCGTGATAGGCGACATAGAGCGGGTCTTCGCCGGGCCAGGGGCAGCGGGTCTTTCCGTCGGGATGCAGGCGGGGGGCTCGGCTCATGCGATGGGCTGCTTCAGGGGAATGCGGACGACGTCGGGTTCGGCGAGCCGCACGGCGAGGCCGCCGGCGGTGAGCGGCTGGCCGGCATCGAGCGCGTCCGCAACGCGGTCGATGCGCACCAGCGCGATGCCCTTGCCCTGGGCGGACGAGCCCATCGTGCCGACCGGCTTGTCGCCGGCCATAACACTGACGCCGGCCTCCGGCGAGAGGTCATCGAGCAGCACCTTGACGCTGCGGGTGCGCGCGGTGCCGCGATGCTGCATACGCGAGACGACCTCCTGGCCGACATAGCAGCCCTTGTCGAAATCGACGCCGGCGAGGCGGTCCATGTTGGTCTCGTGCGGGAACGCATCGCTGTACATGAAATCGAGCCCGCCGCGCGGCACGCCAAGCGCAATACGATGCGCCTCATAGGCGGAGGCATCGACCAGCTCGGCGCCGATGAGATCGGACAGCTTCTGCTTGAGATCTTCGGGGATCAGGATGCGAGTGCCGAGCGCATCATTGCGCGGATCGGCGAATGCAAGGTCCGGCTGCGCCGCAAGCTGGCCGTCCCAGGCCGCGAGCACACCGAGATCGAGGTTTTCCACCGTGACCTTGGCGCGCAGCTTGTAGAATTTCAGCTTGGTGGCGAGGCCCTCGGCCAGCGCCTTCGGACAGTCGATCAGGAACCCGCCGCCATGGCCTGCGGGCACCTCTGTGATCAGGAAATCCACGATGATCTTGCCCTGCGGCGTCAGCAGCGCACCGAATCGCCCCAGGCCCGGCTTCAGCCTGTCGAGATCGGTCGTGATCAGGCCGTTGAGGAAGTTGCGCGCATCCTCGCCCGCGACCTTGACCACGCTCCGGTCGGGAAGAAACGCTGATTTCATGTGAAAATCTCTTGCGACATGTTGCTCCGGAACGTAAGCCCGCAAGGCATAAACGACAAGACCTCAAGCCCCGCGCTTGGGGATGAGAGAGGCCTTCAGCCATGACCCAGCGCTTCGATGTGATCCTCAAAGGCGGCACCGTCGTCAACCAGGACGGCGAGGGTGTTCGCGATATCGGCATCACCAACGGCCGCATCGCGGAGCTGGGCCCGCTGTCGCAGGCCTCCGCCGCTGAGGTGATCGACTGCAAGGGCCTCCACATCCTGCCCGGCGTGATGGACACCCAGGTGCATTTCCGCGAGCCCGGGCTGGAGCAGAAGGAAGACCTCGAGACAGGGTCGCGCAGCGCCGTGATGGGCGGCGTCACCGCCGTGTTCGAGATGCCGAACACGTCGCCGTTGACCGTGACGGAGGCCACCTTCACCGACAAGGTGAAGCGTGCCCATCATCGCATGCATTGCGATTTCGCCTTCTTCATCGGCGGCACCCGCGAGAACGTGCAGGATCTGCCGGTGCTGGAGCGCGCGCCCGGCTGCGCGGGCGTCAAGGTGTTCATCGGCTCGTCGACCGGCGCGCTGCTGGTGGAGGACGACGAGAGCCTGCGCCGCATCTTCCAGGTGATCCGCCGCCGCGCCGCCTTCCACGCCGAAGACGAATACCGCCTCAACGACCGCAAGTCGTTGCGCATCGAGGGCGATCCGCGTTCGCATCCGGTCTGGCGCGACGAGACCGCGGCGCTGATGGCGACGCAGCGGCTGGTCAAGCTCGCGCACGAGACCGGCAAGCGCATCCACGTGCTGCACATCTCGACCAAGGAAGAGATCGAGTTCCTGCGCGACCACAAGGATGTCGCGTCCTGCGAGGCGACGCCGCATCATCTGACGCTGGTCGCACCCGAATGCTACGAGCGGCTCGGCACGCTGGCGCAGATGAACCCGCCGGTGCGCGGGGCCGATCACCGCGCCGGCATCTGGCGCGGCATCGAGCAGGGCATCATCGACGTGCTTGGCTCCGACCATGCCCCGCATACGCTGGAAGAGAAGTCGAAGACCTATCCGGCCTCGCCCTCCGGCATGACCGGAGTGCAGACGCTGGTGCCGCTCATGCTCGACCACGTCAACGCCGGCCGCCTGTCGCTGGCGCGCTTCGTCGATCTCACCAGCGCCGGCCCCGCGCGTCTCTACAACATGGCCTGCAAGGGCCGCATTGCCGCGGGCTACGACGCCGATTTCACGATCGTCGATCTCAAGCGCAGCGAGACCATTACCAACAAATGGGTGGCGTCGAAGGCCGGCTGGACCCCCTATGACGGCGTTCGCGTCACGGGCTGGCCCGTCGGCACCTTCATCCGCGGCCGCCGCGTGATGTGGCAGGGCGAACTGGTGACGGCCTCGCAGGGCGAGCCGGTGCGGTTCCTGGAGACGCTGAAGCAGTAAGGGGCATTCTTTAGCCTCGTCATTGCGAGGAGCGCAGCGACGAAGCAATCCAGAATCTCTCCGCGGAGGCAGTCTGGATTGCTTCGCTGCGCTCGCAATGACGAGGGGAGAGAGCTACAATCCCTCGACAGGGAGAGTAGTCCATGACCCAACCCCTCATCACCACTGTGCAACTCGCCGCGATTCTCGGCGATCCCAACCTCCGCCTCTACGACTGCACGACCTACAACGAGCCTGTCCCGCCCGGCAGCGACGTGCCGTATCGCGCTGTCCCGGGCGACAAGACGTTCGCGGCCGGCCACATCCCCGGCGCGGATTTCTTCGACCTGCAGGGCGAGTTCTCCGACACCTCCGCGCAACAGCTCTTCATGATGGCTGGCGTGCCCCAGCTAGGGGCCGCCTTCGGTCGCCACGGCGCTGACGCATCCAAGACCATCGTGCTCTACAGCATCGGCACCATGATGTGGTCGACGCGATTCTGGTGGATGCTGCGCTCGCTCGGTGTCGATGCACAGGTGCTCGACGGCGGGTTTGACAAATGGAAGGACGAGGGGCGGCCGGTCGAGACGGGCGCGCCGAAGGGCTATCCCGCCACCACCTTCAAGGCCGTGCCGCGCGCGGGCTTCTTCGTCGACAAGACCACCGTGAAGGCGCGGATCGGCGATCCCTCGACCGTGATCGTCAACGCGCTCGGGCCGCAATTTCATCAAGGCCTCGAGCCGAGCCGCTACGGCCGGCCCGGCCGCGTGCCCGGCAGCGTCAACGTGCCCGCGGCCACGCTCGCCCAGGCCGACAAGACACTGACGACGCTCGCCGATGCCGAAGCGAAATTCGCGGCCCAGGGCGTTACGCGCGACAAGAATGTGATCTGCTATTGCGGCGGCGGCATCTCGGCGACGATCGACCTGCTCATGCTGACACAACTCGGCTACGACAAGCTGACGCTGTACGATGCCTCCATGGGCGAATGGGCGAGGGATCCGGCACTGCCGATCGAGACGGACTAGAGGACTCTCTTACCCTCCCCCCTCCAGGGGAGGGTAAGGAAGGAGGGGGAGTGTAAGGAAGAAAGTCGGGAACCTTTATCGCGGGCCCGCATCCAATGTCCGGAACGAATGGAAACAGGTGACCACCATGCAGCGGACCGCAGCCGGCCTGTCCGCCGGCGCCAGAGCATCGGAAGCCGAACTGATCGACCGCGCGCGGGGCCGTGACGAGGCCGCGTTGCGCGAGATCATGCAGGCCAACAACCGCAGGCTCTACCGTCTTGCGCGCGGTATCCTGCGCAGCGACAGCGAAGCCGAGGACGTGGTGCAGGAAACCTATGTCCGGGCCTTTACCCATCTGGACGACTTTCGCGGCGAGTCCGGGCTGTCGACCTGGCTGTCGCGCATTGCCATCAACGAGGCGCTTGGCCGGGCGCGAAGCCGCAAGCCGCATGTCGAGCTCAGCGCTCTGCCGGAAGAGGCGCTCGACGCGCAGATCATAAAATTTCCCGTTTCTCCCGCAGGCGATCCGGAAAGGACCATGGCCCAACGTGAAATCCAGCGCGTCGTCGAACGCGCAATCGACGAACTGCCGGATGTCTTCCGCATGGTCTTCGTCGCGCGCGTCATGGAGGGGATGAACATCGAGGAGACCGCCGATCTGCTCGGCGTCAAGCCCGAGACCGTGAAGACGCGGCTGCACCGTGCGCGCACCATGCTGCGCGAGAACGTCGAGAAGGAGATCGGTCCGGTGGTGATGGATGCCTTCCCGTTCGCCGGGTGGCGCTGCGAGCGGCTGACCGTATCGGTGCTGAAGCGGCTCGGCAGCGGCGGCTGAAGTTTTTCGGGAACGTTTGCGCGAAAATCCCATCCAATGCCTGTGAAGCAACGCCGGCAAACCGTCCGGCAGCACAGGAGTTTCAAACATGTCCACCCGATGGAGCGCGGCGATCGCCGCGGCAATTCTGTTGTCGAGCCCCGCGCTGCTTCGGGGCGCCGGCGCAGCCGACAAGCCCACCGATCCGCAGATCGCTCACATCGCCTACACAGCGGGCGTGATCGACATCAACGCGGCCAAGCAGGCGCAGAAAAAGGCCAAGAACAAGGACGTCAAGGCGTTTGCCGAGGACATGCTGCGCGACCACGAGGCGGTCAACAAGCAGGCGCTGGCGCTGGTCAAGAAGCTGAACGTTACGCCTGAAGACAACGATACCAGCAAGGCGCTGTCGAAGCAGGCGAGCGACAAGCTGGCTGAGTTCGACAAGCTGAGCGGCGCGGCCTTCGACAAGGCCTATGTCGCGAACGAGGTCGCCTACCACAAGGCGGTCAACGGCGCGCTGGAAACCCAGCTCATCCCGTCCGCCGGCAATGCCGAGCTCAAGAGCCTGTTGCAGACCGGCCTGAAGATTTTTCAGGGCCATCAGCAGCACGCCGAGCATGTCGCGGCCGAGCTGAAATAGGGGGTGTGGGATGAAGCCGGGACACCTCGCTTCGATCGCGCTTGCGGTCGTCTTGCTGTCGATCGTCGTCCCGGCGCGCGCCGCGACCATTCAGATCACAATGGAAAATCTCGTGGTTTCACCGGCCGAAACGTCCGCGAAGGTCGGTGATACCATCGAATGGATCAACAAGGACGTGTTCGCGCACACCGCCACGGCGAAGAACGGCGATTTCGACGTAATGCTGCCACCGAAGAAGTCGGCAACGTTTGTTCTGAATAAGGCGGGAACAGTCGATTATTACTGCCGCTATCATCCCAACATGAAAGCGACGCTCAAGGTCGCGCCGTGAGGGAGGAGGGAGTGCATTCCCGATCGTAGTGGGAATATCTCCCGGTCATCGCGAGACTAATGCTAGTCCGGGGGAGGCGGCTTCCGTGCGATAAACGCAGCAGACTTCGCGAACCTGTTCGCCAGATCCCGTTCGCCAGGTCATTCATCCGTAGACTGGCCCCGCCCGTGTGGCGGGGTCATTTTTCGCAAGCAGCTTACTGCCTTGCGAGAGTGACCGAGAATTCGCCGTTGCGGATGCGGCCCGGAAAGCCCTCGACGAATTTCGCCACCGCATCCTCGCCGTAGGTGCCGACGAGCTCGGCGAATGCCGCAAACAGGCTCGCCTGCGCCAGGCAGTCGCCGTCGACGCCATCATGGCGCGCTTCGGCCCAGGCCTCGTTGAGATAGCTCAGCGCGGCCTGTTTCTGCTCGTGATCGGGCAGCGGCGCGCGGGCGGGGGCGTAGGACACTGAATGGCTCATGAAACTCGATCAGGGCTGGGGCGCGATCCACGGCGATGCGCTGTACGAAAGGTGTAGCACGCGTATTAACGCCCGCTAGGCCACATCTTTAGGAACGGTTAACGGCTGTGAACAAAGTCGATGACAGGGTTCCAGATGCGCGTTCGCGTTCATCTCTCGTCATTCCGGGACGCGCCGACAGGCGCGGGCCCGGAATCCATCGTGCGTCAGAGTTGGTGGCCCGATGGATTCTCAGATGCGCAATTGCGCATCGTAGCTCGCGCTTCGCGCGCCCCGGAATGACGGAAAGAGAAATCAGTTCGCGTAACGCGCGGTGAGATCACGCGAGATCTTCGAGCCTTCCTCGATATAGCGGCGGATCGCCACCGTCGCGGCCGGCGTGCAGCTCCGATAGGTCTGCTGGAAGCCGTTATAGCCGCGGTTGAAGCCGGCGATCATGCGGGTGCGGCGCTCGCCCGAGGGGGTTTCGGCATCGATCAGCGCCTGCATCTCGCTGCGCCATTTGTTGCCCTCGTTGGACCCGCAGATGCCGCGCAGATAGTGCAGGCCGCCCAAAATCTCCGCCAGCCGCTGCAAATCGGCGTCAAACGGCGCCGCCACGTCCTGGGCCCTCGTGGGCACGGAGGCGCAGGCGAGAATCAGGGCAAAAATGGCCAGAAATCGCGTGGACATCGGCGGGGTGTATGCCCCCTCGGGGCGGAGGACGCAAGACGGGGCAGTCAGGGCCCGATCAGCCGGGCGGCCGACAGGATGACCTCCTCCAGCCCCCCGGTCAGCTTGAGGTCGCCGAGGCTCGCCAGGGCGCCGGGGGCGATCCAGCGGTAATCGTCGAGCTCGTCGTTGAGAGCCGGCTCCTTGGCCACCCAGCGGGCGGCAAAGGACATGATCAGGTAATGGCCGGCGCCGGGGGCGGTCGGCAGCACCTCGCGCCAGCCGGCGAGGCCGATGATTTCGATGGCGAGCCCGGTCTCCTCGTCGACCTCGCGCGCCAGCGCCTGGTGCAGCGATTCGCCGAACTCGACCCGGCCGCCGGGCAGCGAATAGAACCCCTTGGCGGGCGAGCGGGCGCGGCGGGTCAGAAGCACCTTGCCGTCGCGGAAGATGGCGGCGCTGACCGCGATCTGGGGGTGGGTGGGCTGGATGACCGCAGGCATATCTTCAACGACCCTTCAACAGCCCTTGGCTCAATTCGCCATGATGGTGTCGACGTCGGCTTCCGCGCCGCCATTGATGATGCCGCCGCAGGCCGCGATCAGCGGCTTGACCCAGAGCGTGGCCTGCTCGGCGAGGCGGACGCGGGTCGTATCCTTCTCGACCTCGCGCATGGCCGAGCCGACCGCTGTCAGGATCGAGGTCATGGTATCAGTGATGTGGTCGAACTGGGCGCGCACGTTCGGATCGGCCTTCTCATAGGCTTCGATGGCCAGATCCCGTGCCTTGAAATTCGACGCGGTGAAATGCTCGGCATAGGACAGCGGCGACCAGGTCAAAAAATCTTCGGCGCATTCCGGCATGTCCGGGACCATTTCCAGCAGCATCACGGCTTCATTGAAATGGTTGAGATAGTCGGTGGCAAGCCCGGTTCGCGGGTTGATGTTGGCCACGCGCAGCCGCTCGGCCCAGGCGGCGGCCTCGGGGCCCGTCTGTACATGCGTCCGCGCGGGTTGGGAGGCCTTTGAGCTCATCTGCCGCAGTGTTAGCGTTCGGGGTTAAAACGACCTGAACGGACCCTATATAGATCGCCAAGGATGTGTGGACGCTTCGTCATAACTTCGGCCCCCGCGGCTTTACGGCAACTGTTCGGCTACATCGAGCAGCCGAATTTCCCGTCACGGTACAACGTCGCGCCGACACAACCGATTCCAGTCGTGCTGCTCGAGAACGGCGCGCGCCATTTCCGCTTGATGCGCTGGGGATTGTTGCCCAGCTGGGTCAAGGATCCCAAGGGATTTACGCTCCTGATCAACGCGCGCTCCGAGACGGTGCTGGAAAAGCCCGCCTTCAAGAACGCGATTCGGAGGCGCCGCGGCCTGATTCCCGCCGACGGCTATTATGAATGGAAGACGGAGGGCGGCCGCAAGCAACCCTTCTTCATCCACCGCGCCGATGGCGAGCCGCTCGGCTTCGCTGCGGTATTCGAGACCTGGGTCGGGCCGAACGGTGAGGAGCTCGACACCGTCGCGATCGTCACGGCGGCGGCGGGCGAGGATCTCGCCGCGCTGCATGACCGCGTGCCCGTCACCATCAGCCCGCGCGATTTCGAGCGCTGGCTCGACAGCCGCGGCGACGATGTCGATGCGGTGTTGCCGCTGATGTCCACCCCGCGCATCGGTGAATTCGCCTGGCACCCGGTCTCCACCCGCGTCAACCGCGTCGCCAATGACGACGATCAGCTCGTGTTGCCGATCAGCGCGGAGGAGATGGAGGCCGAGGCAGAGGCAGAGGCTGCGAAGCCGAAGAAGGTCGCGCGGAAGGTTGCTGCTAGCTCGTCAGATGACGGGCAGGGGTCGTTGTTCTAGGCGGCGGTGCCGTAGGGTGGGCAAAGCGAAGCGTGCCCACCATCGTGTTTCAAGCAAGTGGATAGACGGTGGGCACGGCGCGTTGCGCCTTTGCCCACCCTACGCGATCTACACGATCTCTTTTGCCCTGAGCGCCGCGATCTCCGCTGCATCAAATCCCAGCTCGCCCAGCACAGCATCCGTATCCGCACCCAATTCCGGCGCCATCCGGTCCAGCCGGCCGCCGCCATGGGCGAGCTTGAAGCCGCTGCCGGCAAAGCGCAGGCGGCCGTAGGGCGTATCCAGCTCCTGGATCGCGCCGCGGGCCTGGATTTGCGGATGATCGATGACCTCCTCGACCTTCCAGATGCTGGCGCAGGGCGCGCCGGCATCTTCCAGGATTGTCTCCCACTCGCGCGCAGGCCTGGCCGCCAGCGCCTCCTCGATGATGGCGCGCAATGCGCTCTCGTTCTCGTTGCGCGCGAACCAGTCGGTGAAGCGCGGGTCCGACAGCGTGTCCTCGCGGCCGAGCGCGGACATCAGCGCGCGGTACTGCTTCTCGTTGTTGACGGCGAGCAGGATGTGGCCGTCGCCGCATTTGAACAGATTTGCCGTGGTCCGACGGCTCACCGCCTGGTTACCCGACAGCTGCTGGCGATGGCCGGCGACCGACCAGTCCGCGATCTGCCCCGAGAGAAACGCCATCGTTGCCTCCAGCATCGAGACGTCAATGAGCTGTCCCTTGCCGGTGCGGTCGCGCTGATACAGCGCGCTCGACACGCCGAATGCGGCCGTGGCGCCCGAGAGCACGTCGCACACCGCAAAGCCCGCGCGCGTCGGCCCCGTCTCGGGATGGCCCGTGATCGCCATGATGCCCGACAGCGCCTGCATCTTGCCGTCATAGCCGGGCCGCAGGCGGTCCGGGCCGGTCTGGCCGAAGCCGGACACGGCGCAATAGATCAGTTTTGGATTGATCGCCGACAGCGCCTCATAGCCGATCCCGAGCTTGTCCATCACGCCCGGGCGAAAGTTCTCCATGACGACGTCGACTTGCATCACGAGCTTCTTCACGATCGCGATCGCATCGGGCTTTTGCAAATCGAGCGTCAGGCTGCGCTTGTTGCCGTTGATGGCCTGGAACGCCGGCGCCAGTCCGCGCTCGGCCCATTCGCGGCTGAGCGGCGTGCGGCGCATGTCCTCGCCCTCGCGCCGCTCGACCTTGATGACATCTGCCCCCAGCAGCGCGAGCTGGTAGCTCGCATAGGGGCCGGCCAGCACTTGCGTGAAGTCGAGAATCTTCACGCCCTCGAACGGTCGCGTCACGTCGCTCTCCCCATTGTTTGTTGTTGTCGGAGGACGTCAGGCGGCGCGGTTGCCGCGCGCGATCTCCTTCTGCTTGTCGAATTCGGCGCGGCGGCGCGCCAGCTCTTCGGGCGAGAGCTGCGCGACATTGTTGTAGTCGAGCTTCCAGGACGCGTCCTCGCTCCAGCGCAGCGGCGACTGCATCGTGGTCTGCGGCCCGCTCGCGCTTTCCAGCAGCGTCAGCGCGAGCTCGAGTGTTTGCGCCTGCGAGGCGACGTCGTGCGGCTTGCCCGCCGGATTGCCGAGCGGGAAGTCCGAGAACAAGAAGCGCGGCACGGCGGCATGCTCGATGATGTCCTTGGCGCAGCCCATCACCACGGTCGGAATGCCGTTGGCCTCGAGATGCCGCGCCACCAGTGCGGTGGTCTGATGGCAGACCGGGCAGTTCGGCACCAGCACGGCGACATCGACCTTGTCAGCGAGGCAGCGCGCCAGGATTTCCGGCGCGTCGGTGTCGAGCGTGACGCGATGGCTCCGGTTGGTCGGCGCGCCGAAGAAACGCTGGCTCACCTCGCCGATGCGGCCTGCGGCAGATGCCTTCAAGAGCTGCGGCAACGGAAACCAGGTGCCGTTGTCGGTCGCCGTGGTGTGCTTGCGGTCGTAGCCGATGTGCGAGATGCGCAGATCGTGCTGCTTCGAGGTGTCGCCGTCATAGACCTGGTAGAATTTCGCCCCGCCATTATACGCCGCGCCCGGGCCCTGGTCGCCCTTGGTGGGATCGTAAGGCGCGGCCGTGGTGATGATCGTCACGCGCGATTGCGCCAGCGGTTTTTTCAGCGGCTGGAACGGCGCCTCGGTGTAATGCGCCCAGCGATATGGCGTGGTGTAGCCGATCGCGGTGTAATATTCGCGCGTGCGCTGCATATAGGGGACGGGGGAGTCATAGTCGGGCGCAAAGCCGAATTCGTCGTCGCGCGAAGCGGACATGGGGCGCGTCTCCTGGTTCTTGGTTGGGACCAGACTAGAGATAGTTTTGGGGTAGCTCAACCGGGGCGGGGCGGCGCAGGGCAGAATTGCAGGCTTAGTGGAGCCGATTGCGCTGTCTTCCCCTCTCCCCTTGTGGGAGAGGGTGGCTCGCCGCGGAGCGGCGAGACGGGTGAGGGGTATCTTTCCGCGAGCCCGCTTTTTCTGAATTTGCGGACGCATACCCCTCATCCGGCGCTTCGCGCCACCTTCTCCCACAGGGGGAGAAGGAAGAAAGCGTAACTCACCTGAAAATATGCAGCGCCGCGTATTGCAGCAGCATGATCGCCTTGGCGTCGATGATGCGTCCATCCGCGATCATCGCCAAGGCCTCGTCGATCGAGAGCTCCAGCACCTCGATGTCCTCGCCCTCGTGCTCGAGGCCGCCGCCGTCGCTGACCCGCATCTCCGGCTCGTATTCGGCGACGAAGAAATGCAGCTTCTCGGTGATGGCGCCGGGGCTCATGAAGGCCTCGAACACCTTGTGGACGTGGTGCAGGCGATAGCCGGTCTCCTCCTCGGCCTCGGCGCGGATGCGCACCTCGGGGGAGGCATCGTCCAGCACGCCGGCGGCCGCTTCGATCAGGAGATCGTCGTAGCCGCGGATAAAGGCCGGCAGGCGGAACTGGCGCACCAGGATCACCGTACGCCGTGCGCGGTTATACGGCAGCACGGCGGCGGCGTTGTCGCGCTCATAGGTTTCCCGGTGCTGCGTCTGCCACTCGCCATTGGCGCGCTGGTACTCGAACGTCGTGGTCTTCAGCGTGGTCCAGCCGTCCGAGAGCACGCGGACGTCCTTGATGCGGACGCGGTCGGAAATGGTCATTGCTGTTTTCCAGCTACGTTGTGGAAGCGCGGCCGTCGAGCCACTTCTGGAACATCACCGAGGTCGATTCCTCGAAACCCAGCGACTGGTAGAACGCATTGGCTTGCGCGTTCTCGCGGCGGACCAGCAGTTGCAGCTTCAAAATGCCGGCCTGCCGCAGCCAGTCCTCGGCCGCGACCATGATGACGCGGCCATAACCGCGTTTGCGCCCATCGGGATCGACCGCGACGTAATAGACCCAGCCGCGATGGCCGTCATGGCCGACCATGGCGGTGGCGACGATCGCGCCGCCATCGCGGCCGATCAGCACGGTGGAATTGTCGCGCCGCCGCGCCAGCGCGATGTCGGCATGCGGATCGTTCCAAGGGCGCGTCAGGCCGCAGCGCTGCCACAGCGCGACGAGGGGCTCGACATCGGCGTCGGTGATCGCATCGATCGTAAGTGAGACGCTCACAGCACCTTCCCCGGATTCATGATGCCGAGCGGGTCGAGCATCGCCTTGATCGACCGCATCAGCTCGATCGCGGTCTTGTCCTTCACCTCGGGCAACTCGTCGCGCTTGAGCACGCCGATGCCGTGCTCGGCCGAGATCGAGCCGCCCATGCGCAGCACGATCTCGAACACGACCGCGTTCATCTCGTGCCAGCGCGCCAGGTAATCCGCGGTGTTGGCGCCGATGGGCTCGCTGACATTGTAGTGCAGATTGCCGTCGCCGAGATGGCCGAACGGCACCGGCCGTGCGCCGGGGATCAGTTTCACGACGGCGGCATTGGCTTCGTCGATGAAGGCGGGCACGGCGGCGACCGGAACGGAGATGTCATGCTTGATCGAGCCGCCCTCCGGCTTCTGCGCCGACGACATCTCCTCGCGCAGCTTCCAGAAGCCGTTGCGCTGGGTGAGGTTGGCCGCGATCACGGCGTCGTCGACGATCTCGTCTTCCATGGCGCGGGTCAGGATCGTCTCCAGCGGCGTGCGGGCATCGTCGCCGGGCGAGGACAATTCCATCAGCACGTACCAGGGATGTTTTGCTTCGAGCGGGTCGCGCACGTCGATGCCGTGGCGGACCGAGAAGTCGACCGCCATCTCCGACAGCAGCTCGAAGCTCGTCAGCGCGTTCGCGGCTTCGCCTTGCGCGATGGTCAGCAGCTTCAGCGCCGCCGCCGGCGATTTCAACCCGACGAAGGCGGTCTCGATCGCCCGCGGCTTCGGAAACAGCTTGAGCGTGGTCGCGGTGATGATGCCGAGCGTGCCTTCCGCGCCGATGAAGAGGTTGTGCAGATTGTAGCCGGTGTTGTCCTTCTTCAGCTTCGACAACACGTTGAGCACGCGACCGTCGGCGAGCACCACCTCGAGCCCCAGCGCCATCTCGCGCGCAACACCATAGGCGAGCGCGGCGGTGCCGCCGGCATTGGTCGAGAGATTGCCGCCGATGGTGCAGCTTCCTTCGGCGCCGAGCGAGAGCGGAAACAGCCGGTCCACGTCGGCCGCCTTCTGCTGCGCGACCTGGAGCACGACGCCGGCCTCGCAGGTCATGGTGTTGGAGGCAGTGTCGACCTCGCGGATCTTGTCGAGCCGGCGCAGCGACACCACCACTTCGCCGTTGTGCGGCGTCTGGCCGCCGACGAGCCCAGTGTTGCCGCCCTGCGGCACCAGCGCGATTCCGTGCGCGGAGGCGAGCTTGCAGATCGCCGAGACCTCCGCCGTCGAGCCCGGGCGCAGGACCAGCGGCGAGCGGCCGTGAAACAGGTTGCGCTCCTCGGTAACGTAGGCCTCGATGTCGGCCGCGTCGGTGATGGCATGTCGGTCGCCGACGATCTTGCGGAATTGTTCGATCAGCTCTGGCGCAAGCGGCGGGGTGGCAGATTTATTGACGTTCATGCTCTTGTCTCTTGTTCGCTCTTATCTCTTGCGCATGATCTTATCGGAAAACCGCTGCATACTTTTCCGGATCATGCGCTATCGGGCGACCGCGGCCCGGCGCAGCCGGTCGTTGATGGCCTCGCCAAGTCCTTCTTCCGGCACCGCCATCACCGCGATCGCTCGCGGGCTCTTCGCATCGAGGGCGCGAAGATAGCCGAACAGATTGGTGGCGGCTTCATCGAGATCAGCCGCGGGCGACAAATTCATGACGGCGGCGGCGGCCTCCAGGCCCGGCAGGCGATCGGGGCCGAACGCCAGCAGCGCTTCGCCAGCTGCCACATCGCGCGCATTGAGCCGCACGCTGGCGCGCGGCGCGTAATGCGAGGCCAGCATGCCCGGCGCCAGCGGCTGGCTGTCGTCGCTCTCGGCCTCTACGGGTGGCCGCGCCAGCGGCGCGCCGAGCACGGCCTCGATCCGCTCGCGCGACAGCCCGCCGGGGCGGAGCAGCATCGGGACGTCGAAACAGCCGACAATGGTCGATTCGACGCCGACCGTAACAGGCCCGCCGTCCACGATCAGGTCGATCCGCCCGGCAAGGTCGCTTTCGACATGGGCTGCCAGCGTCGGCGAGACATGGCCGGAGATGTTGGCGGACGGCGCCACCACGGCCCCGCCGAAGGCGCGCAGGATCGCCTCCGCCACCGGATGGGCAGGAATGCGGATCGCGACCGTGTCGAGCCCGGCGGTGGCCAACTCAGCCACCGGACAGTCATCCGTCTTCGGCACCACCAGCGTCAGGGGCCCCGGCCAGAACGCTTCCGCAAGCCTCAACGCACGCGCGTCGAAACGCCCGATCCGGCGCGCGGCGGCGAGATCGGCGACATGGGCGATCAGCGGGTTGAAGGCCGGCCGCCCCTTGGCGGCGTAAAGATGGGTGATCGCGGTGGCATTGGCGGCGTCCGCCCCGAGCCCGTAGACCGTCTCGGTCGGAAACGCGACCAGCCCGCCGGCGGCCAAAATCCGGGCGGCAGCTTCCGCGCCGGCCGCGCCGGCCGGTAAAATCAGCGTTTCAAGACCCGTTTTCACAGGGACAAAATTCCTCATGCCGGCCGCTTGCGGTGCGTCAAACCCGACGCTATAAGCCGCCTTCTTGTCGGAGTGTGGCTCAGCCCGGTAGAGCACTGCGTTCGGGACGCAGGGGTCGCAGGTTCGAATCCTGCCACTCCGACCATTCTTCCAAAAGTCGACGTTTTCCAGAGGCTTGGCGGACCGGCCGCCAGCGCCTCGGGAGCGCCTTTTTGCAACGATTTTCGGAGCGGGTCCACGGCCGATTTGGCCGGGCAGGGGCATCTGCCGCGGCGGCATGGCTCTACATTCGCCGGCCGATGGTCCAATGCTGGACAGTAGGTCAGTAGCCTACCGCCGCGCCACCAGCACGCCCACCAAGAACGCCACCATCAGTGCCGGCAGTGGCGCCTCGCGCACCATGCCGCGGACGATGTCCGGCCAGTGCTGGTCCGGGACGAGGCTTGGAGACCTGACTTCAGCCATCGGTGTCATGCCCCAGTCCGAGGCAAGTTCGGCGATCTCGCTCGAGGCCAAACGCACGCCGTCGCGGACGCGGAAGATGGCGGCGTCGGATCGCTCGCGCGGCGCGAGCGCCATCAGCGTCGCGACAGCAGTGCGCAACGTCATCTCACCAAAACCTTGCAGCCTCACCGATTCCTCGGGATCGGATGTCATGCAAAATCCCTCACAGCGCGAAGTGGTGCGCGATGGTGAATGCCGCCGTCGCGCACAGGACCAGCGTGGATACCGCGCCGGCCACCCCGCGCGCGAGATGGGCTCGCGTCAGGTGCCTGGTCATGATCTTGCTCCATGCTCTGCATGGCAATAGCGGCGAGGAAGGTTGGTTCCTCGCGCGTCGCTCGAATCGCCCGACGCTCTACTTCCGCAAGAGCTCGCTCAAGGCCGCCGTCGCCTCGGCGCAGCGGATGTCGTCGATCTCGCGCGACAGGCTGAGCGCGCTGGATCTCAGTTCTTCGAGCCTCCAGCTCGCCGGATGTTGGCTTTCGAGCTGACCGAGACGTTTGTTCAGGTCATCCAGTCTCGATTGGAGCTGCCCGATGCTGGCGGCCCCATTCACTTTCCAAACGCGCTGTGCACGCATCGTAGTTCCCCTGCTAGTCTCACGGCGTTGTGAGCGGGGTTCGTGGCTGGAATGGGAGTTTCTTTTGTCCGGCTTCAGACGGTGGGGAACCGTTGCAAAAGGGCAACGCGGGTTCCCGCGCGTTGACCGGCGCGGACAGAGCTATCGCCCATCGCCCGCGCCCTTCTGTAGATGCCGTCGCGTTGCCTAGTCGGGCCCGGCACGATCCGCGTCAGGCGGCGCTCGGCCACCCGGTTGATCGCTTTTCAATGCGGCTTTCCAGGATCGCGATGCTCACCTGGAGATTGTCGCGCCGGGCTCTCAGGTTCTGCGCGAGCATCGGGTAGGCGAGATTGTTTGGATCGGAGATCCCGGCCCTCCGCTCTTCCTCCAGAATGTCGGCGTCGAGCATCTGCGTGCGCCAACGCAGATCGGAGATCAGGACGTGGAGCTGTGTTGGGATGGTCGCTTCGAAACGGGACGTCGATTGCATAGGATCGCCTCACTATGAAACAGACCCACTGCGGGTCTGAGGGATTGGCGGACGAGCAGCAAGGAGAGTGCCAGCGCGCCGGCTGAGGGCGAAGGCCTGCCGGGCGGCCGAAGGGGTGACACTCTCCCCTTCGTCATTCCGGGGCGATGCGCAGCATCGAGCCCGGAATCCATCGGGCCGCAGTTGCGCGGCGACATGGGATCTCAGATGCGCAATTGCGCATCATAGCTCGCCGCTTCGCCGCGCTCCGGAATGACGGTGGCATGCCCGGGTGTTTCGCTTTGCTGTCAACCCAATCGCGCCAAATATTCCACTTTACCGAAATTCGGAAATGGCGTATGTGTAGCCCATCCCGGCTCATTCGGCTCGTAATGTTTGGCTGGCTATTCCCGAACGAAAATGTGGGACTTAACCTTCCATTCGCCGTTGGACTGGTGTTCGTAAAGCTTAACGGTGCTTCCGGACAGCTTGGTCGTTTCCTCGCCTTTGACCAAGGAAGCTTTGAAGCGGGAGGTCACGTATGTGTAGTTCCCCATTGGCAAAACCTCAACAAGTTCAAGCTTGTGATTTCTGACGCTCGTTCCCCTTTTGGCAAAGAAGTCGCGTATCGCAGTCGCACCCGAAACGGGCGGTGCGCCGGGCGGGATTAGACTGGCATCGGTGGCATACATTGGCAGCAAGGCATCGAAATTTGGATCGTTGATCGCTGCATCCCATTGCGCATTGAGTTTCGTCATGTCCTCAGTGAGCGGGTCCGCCCGCGCATGGCCGATAGTGACGAACAACAGCACCAGCAGCAGCGATAAGCTTTTGCTCATGACTTTGCCCTCTTTGATCTGATCGTGTCCGCCAGTCGGGCGCGCCTATGCGACGCGCACGCTGGTGATCTGTGAATGGCTGGTTCTGAAGATCGCGCCTGCCAATGGCACCAAGGCTGCAATTTGAAGAGAAGCGGAGAGTTCGGCGTTTCTCCGTTTTGTGGGCAGCAGCTTCCGGCAAGCAAAGAGCGTGACGGTGCGGGGAGGTTACACGGTTCTCGGAATCATGCCTACGGTTGTTTTGGGTCAGAAAGCCAGCGAATGTCGGCCCCGAACGCGGCATCGTCGATGGCTCGCACCGTGTCGTGGTGATGACGTGATGTCCGCAATGGCTGGCGGCGACCGTCGAAGGATGGGCGGTCCCTCCGCAATCGGTCGTCAGGGTTCTTCAGAGGGCAAAAAGAAACGCGGGGACCGCGCCACCGCACCTATTGAGAATATCTGGTGCGAGAAAATGCGTGGTTGCAGTTGCAGGGGACGCCGGAACGTTCGCTATGCGCCGATAGCGAGCAGCGAGCGCTTTGCAGCGAAATGACGCGATGGGCCCAAAGGCGACACTCAAGAAAAGCCGCCAAGCGAGGCGGACTTAGACCGGCGTCTCCCGGCGGACTGGCGGTAAGAGTGCCAACGCAATGTAGGGGAGTGGATAAAACAATCCGCCCCAGATGAACCAGGCGGCCCTAGAGCGTCCCCTCTGTTCGGCATAGTTCGCAGTATAGTGCCCGCACGCAGAGATGAGGCTGAGATAAAGGATTGCAGCAACAATTAACGGAAACATGGGCCGGCTCCGATCACTGCTACGAATAAACATAAGGGATTTGGGTCACGGGGCAATACACGCCCTCGTCAACGAATGAGTTCAAGACCGCATGGCAAGGTCCGGTTAGGCGCAATCGCGCCCAAGGTCGACCAGCAGCAAATCTGGATATGGTCCGCTCTGCCGCCGGAAGCGAAAGTGAGCTATCCCGCCGCGATGCAGCAGGAATGACGCTGATGACCGAAACCGTCGCGCCCGTCGCCAAGCCTGTTCCTCGACCGCGATCCAGAAGCGCCGAGACCGTCAGCGCGTCGGCGCTGGCGCAGCACCTCGATTGCAGCCGGACCTACATCGGCAAGCTCGAAGCCGAAGGCGTAATCCAGCGGTAAGGTGACGGCTTCCCGCTCGATCAGAGCCGCGTCGCTTATCTGCGATACCTGCGGCGCGAGCGGCGGCAATCGTCGCGCAGTGAAGCCGATGCTGCGCACGGCGCGGCAATGACAGCGTGTTTTCGAGAACGCTGCAATCTCCTCATGCTGTTGCCGAAAGGCAACTGATTTATTGTTTCTTCGTTGAACTGTTCCATTTTGCGTTTACGCCGCAACAAACAGTTTTAGATTTGCGGTCTCCGGGCTGGGGCGTGTTTTACGACAGCGAATTTTCGAACCCGGAGGCTTTTCGAAATGATTTTGGAATTCCTCGCAATTTTTTCTCTCGTTCAGTTCGCCAACATAATTTCGCGACTGATCGGTCAGCGGAATGACGTACTCTCCTACGTTTCAAGATCAGGTCCTCACCGGTAAGTGTGGCAAAAGCGGCATTGCTGGCACCGTTTTGATGGCATCTATCCTGCATGGTGCGCGACGTAGCGATCTTGCGACCCGGCGCGCCATCGAGCGTGTGTGTTCGAGGTGCGCACAGAGATTGCCAAGGTCTAACAGGAGATGGCCGACAAGTGAGGTGAGCCGCCACTGGATGACGACACATGATGACCGCCGCTCAAGTCGCGACACAGGTCCTACGTCGCCTCCGTTGTGCCGGCGTGCCGGCACGCCATCCACCGCAATCTGTAGCGGCGTGCTTGTCCATCGTAGGCCGGGCGGAGTTGTTTGCTATTTCTGCTCCCCGCGATACTCTGACAATCGGCTGGGGGCCTTAGAATGTTCGATGTGTATCTTAACACCAGGCGAGATCTGTTGGTTGTGCGAAATGGTTTGCCAATTCCGCTTCCCGACGCGTCAGGCAGATGGCATAAGAAGAAAAAAGTAGCGAGCGTCAGTGAGAACATTAAGCTCGCCGTTCAGCGACAAGGCTACTACCTGCGCAAGCTAACGGACTTTAAAAAGCGTTAGCCCGCGAACCGCATGTGCAACCTCTACAGCATCGCGACGAACCAAGCTGCGTCGCCGCACTGTTTCGCGTCGCCAACCGATACGTCGGCAACCTCGCACCGATGCCCGGCGTGTTTCCCGACTATCCTGCGCCGGTCGTCCGCAACACAGACGCAGGATGGTGTTGATGCGGTGGGGCATGCCGCCGCCACTTCGCACAGGCGTGCTGCCAGTCACGCCCCGCTGACCCCGGCCGTCGGGCAAAACACCGGGTCATTCCGATCTGCGCCGGTGTCAAGCTGCGCTTGCAAGAATATTCCACTTTACCGAAATTCGGAATTGGCGTATGTGCTGCCCATCCCGGCTCACCAAGAGGGGCGATCTTGTGTCGTCACTGTCGCGAGCCGGGTTGCGGTGGACGCGGCAGCGTTGGGCGCGAAAAGTGCGGGCAGGGCGGATTGCTCTCCGTGAGCCCAAAGCTTCGTGCCGGATGAGCGGCGCTGTCAGGTTCGTCTCGTCTGTAAGTTTCCGGCTCCGTCGACAGGGCTGGAAAAACTGCGGCAAAATGGCGGGCCGTGCGTACGGCAAAACCGTGTGGTCCTGGCCGTCGTTGCTACGGTCAAGTGCTTTGCGAATGCGGCAGTCGCGTCAACCGGCGCGGTGTCGGTGACTTTCGCAAGCGTGAGGGAGGCCAGAAGGAACTCGGCTCCCGGGAGAGCACGGCATAAGCCGTCCGACCATCGCGCAGGGAAGGCCGAGTGATCGGCACCACCTGTATGCTGCTGTGCGGTTTCCTTGCGCTACCTTTCGCGCAGCGGACCGCGGGTGCGAGGTCAGCACCCGGCCTTCCCTGCGCCCTCTTGGCTTCGAGGGTGGAACGACGAAGCAAAGCTCGGGCGAGATGCGCCGCGAGAAGGCGATGGTGCGTCTGCAGCACTCGCTGTCGTCGCCCGGCTTGACCGGGCGATCCAGCATTCCAGAGACGGCTGTGATTGAGCCGAGAGGCCGCGGCGTACTGGATTCCCCGCTTGCCGCCTACGCTAAAGCTTCGGCGGCCCTGGACCTCAGCCCCGGCGAAGCCTTGGCGTAGCCGGGTCGCGGGGAATGACAGTGGTATTTGGAGGACGACGCCGATGCCCCTTGCTCCGTCATTGCGAGCGCAGCGAAGCAATCCAGAGCCTTTCCGCGGAGGGATTCTGGATTGCTTCCGCCTTCGCTGAAGCTTCGGCGGACAAGTCGCTACGCTCGCAATGACGATGGGGAGAGAGCGTGCCCTCCATCCACCCCCATTCACAGCCACGTGCCTTGATTCGGGAACAATCATTCCCTATTATCCCGCAATGCAAAAAGCCGCGCGCCGTCCCCAGCCTGCTGCTCGTCCACCCGGCCGTCCCCGGGAATTCGACATGGACACTGCGCTCGACCGCGCCGTACGCGTATTTTGCGAGCGGGGTTATCATGCCACCTCGATCGGCGACCTGACCGCCGCCATGCGGCTTGCCACCGGCAGCGTCTACAAGGCGTTTCGCGACAAGCAGGCCGTGTTCCTGGCCGCTTTCGAGCGCTATGCCGTGGTGCGCCGGGAGCAGACCCGCAGCGCGGCCGCGCGCGGCGCCGACGGTCGCGAGCGACTGCGCCATATGTTGCTGTCCTATGTCGAGCACTCCCAGGGGATCGAGGGCCGTCGCGGCTGCATCGTGGTCGGCGGCGCGGTCGAGCTCGCCGCGCTCGATCCGGACGTCCGCGCCCGCGTCAACGCCCAGCTCGAGACCAACGAGGCCTTCATCGCCGGCCTCATTCGCGAGGGCCAGGCCGATGGCTCGATTCCCGCCCATGTCGCGACCGACGACACCGCGCGGCTGATGATCTGCATCACGCAGGGAATGCGCGTCGTCGGCAAGGCGCGCCTGCCGCTCGACGGCGAGCGCCTGGTCGGCGTCGCGATGAAACTGCTCGCCTGAATTTGTGTCATATTAGGGAATGATCATTCCCGATATCTGGAGTCTGTTGGAATGACGATGAATGCCACGATCGAGACCGCACCCGGGCCGGATGCGGTGTCGCAACGACTGACCTTCGTGCTTGCCGCGGCCTGTGGCATGGTCGCCGCCAACATCTACTACGCCCAGCCGCTGATCGCGCCGATCAGCGCCGCGCTCGGCCTCTCGCATGCGGCGGCCGGGCTGATCGTCACCATGACGCAGATCGGCTACGGCGTGGGGCTTCTCTTCATCGTGCCGCTCGGCGACCTCGTCGAGAACCGCGCGCTGATCTGCTCCGTCATCACGCTCGGCGCCGCGGCGCTGCTGGCCGCCGCGTTCGCCACCCACGCGCTGCCGTTCCTGATCGCCGCGCTGTTTATCGGCCTCGGCTCGGTCGCCGTGCAGATCATCATTCCCTACGCGGCACACCTTGCGCCGGAAGCCATTCGCGGCCGCGTCGTCGGCAATGTCTCGACCGGATTGATGCTGGGCATCATGCTGGCGCGACCGGTGTCGAGCTTCGTCACGGCAGCACTGTCATGGCACGCGGTGTTCTTCATGTCCGCCGCGCTGATGATCGTGCTCGCGGCGGCGCTGTGGACGACGCTGCCGAAGCGCAAGCCGGTTGCGCGCATGCATTACGGCACGCTGCTGCTGTCGATGCCGCATCTGGCCCGGACCACGCCGCTGCTCCGGCGCCGCGCGCTCTATCAGGCGAGCCTGTTCGGTGCCTTCACCCTGTTCTGGACGGTGGCGCCACTCCAACTCGCCAGCGAATTCGGCTTCTCCCAGCGCGGCATCGCGCTGTTCGCGCTGGCCGGCGTCGCCGGCGTGTTCGCCGCCCCGATCGCGGGACGGCTCGCCGATCGCGGCCATAGCCGCATCGCGACGCTGGTCGCCATGCTGCTCGCGGCCGCCGGCTTCCTGGTGACTTATATCGGCGCGGCCGGCTCGATGCTGAATCTCGCCTGCCTGGTCGTGGCCGCGATCGCCATCGATATCGGTGTCCAGGGGAACGTCGTGCTCGGCTTCCGCGCCATCTTCGCGCTCGGGCATGAGCACCGCAGCCGCCTCAACGGCCTCTATATGGCGACGTTCTTCGCCGCCGGCGCTGCCGGCTCTGCGGTCGGCGCCTGGGCCTTCGCGCAAGGCGGCTGGACGCTGGCGTCGGCCATTGGCCTTGCTCTGCCCGTCGCCGGCTTGCTCTATGCGGCGACAGAGTAGCGGTACGATCGTGCCCGCGGCCGTTTACCAAGCCCTGGATACGTAGCCTAGCACCGTGCGATTTCCGTCTCGCGGTTTCCCTGCGGCTGTAGTACTTTGGTCGCAAGCGAGCCCGGTTAACGGGCGGCAGGGGGAGGCTGATGAGGCGTGCGGGACTGGTTGGCGTACCGCGAGTACGGCCATGGTCGTGGCAGGCGTTTCTGCTCGGATTTGTCGTCGTCGCCGTGTCGGCCGCGCTTCAAGGCGTCTGCGTCGCACTCGGCGCAAAGCTCTATTTCGCGGCGTTCCTGCCCAGCCTGTTCGTGCTCGGAATCGTCGCGGGCGCGCCGGCAGCGGCGTTCGCCGCGCTGCTCACCGTTCCGCTGGTGTGGTGGGCGTTCATCCCGCCGTTCTTCCAGTTCATGCCGCTCTCCAGCGCGGGCGCGGATTCCATCAACCTGTTCTGCCTGCTCGCGGTGCTCTTGATCGGCCTTGCCGATCTCTGCCGCGAGACGATGGCAATGATCAGCCGCGGTGGACTGAAGCCCTCGGGCGAGAGCACGGCAACGAATTCGCAATAAATCCGCTTCGCGCGGAAGCGGCGCGTTGCGCCGGCGCAACAGTCCGGCAACCATCCGCGAGCTTGGCGCGCGCCGCTAACTTTTCGAAAAAGATTTGGCCGCAATTTCTCCCCCGGGAATGACGAGGGAGTTTTTGAACATGAACGGTCACGCCATCTTTGAGAATGTGCGCCGCTATCGCGGCATCGCATCGCTCTATCGCCAGACCGCTGCATTCCGCCCGGGCCAGAGCTGGTCGCTTCTGGAGCAGGCGAGCGAATGGGAAGCGCGGGCGCTGTCGGAGCTGGAAGCCTATTTCGCCGCGCGCACGGATTACGCCGCCGTCCAGCGCGCTGCCTGATCGTTAACCATCACAGGTTTTTGTATCCATGACGAACGGCGCGAACGACACGCGATGGGACGCAGACGTTCGCGCCATAGCCGTCAGAACCGGTAGCTCGCCTGAACCCTCACGGTGCGGCCCTGGCCGGGCGAGATGTTGTTGTTGCCGTCGGCGGACGCCCAATAGCCGCGGTTGAAGATGTTCTCGACCGTGAGCTGCGCCCGCCAGTTGGCATCGATCGTGGCGTAGACGCCGGCATCGAAGCGCACGAAGCTCGGCAGTCTCACCGTGTCATCCGACGATGCAAAGGAATCGCCGAAATAGATGATGCCGAGCGCGGCCGCCCACATCGGCGTGAACTGGTACTTGTTCCACCAGGCGAACTGATTGTACGGCACGAGCTGCACGCGATTGCCCGGCACCACGGTCGCCGACGTCGCGCTGGTGATCTTCGCATCGGTATAGGCATAACCGAGCGTGGACTGCCATTGCTCGGTGACGTAGCCGACGAGGCTCGCCTCGAAGCCGCGCGTCAGCGTGCTGCCGGAGGGCAGGAAGAAGCCGGGATTGTTGCCATCCGCGATCGGTTGGTTGGTGCGGTTGAGGTTGTAGATCGCGGTCGAGAACAGCAGCCTCGGATTGATGTTCCACTTCATGCCGACCTCGGTGTTCTCGAACTTCTGCGGCTGCAGGATCAGCGTGCCGTCGTTGAGCGAGGAGAACTGGTCGCCGGAGGCGGGCAAATAGGAGATGCTGTAGGCGGTGTAGACCGACATCGTCTCCATCGGCTTGAGGAGGACGGCCGCTTGCGGCGAGACCAGATTGTCGGTGCGGTTGCGGTTGAGGTTGGTGTTCATGTCCAGCGCCGACATCTCGAAGCGGTCGAACCGCGTGCCCACGATGAGCTGGAGCGCGCGTGAGAATTCGATGGTGTCGCGCAGGTAGCCGGACTCGACGTTCAGCGCATATTTACTGTTCGAATCCGGTGTCGTGACGCCATCGGTGTTGGTGCCGGTGAAGTGGTGGACGAAGGTGACCGGTCCGAAATAGGTCGGAGCGAACGGGTTCTGCACGATCGTGTTGGTACCGTTCGGAAAGACGCCGGTGTTGCGGATGTCGACACCGGTTTGGCGGCCGAACTCGGTGCCGAAGCCCACGGTGTGCGCGATCGGCCCGGTCCAGCCCTTGTAGGTGAAGTCGGTCTGGTTGAAGAAATTGTCGCGGTTGGTCGTGTGCTGATAGGCGCCAAGGTTGACCGCGGTGTCGGCTGCGTTGACGGCACCGGCGAGCGGCCCGCCGGTGGGATAGACATTCTGGTAGAACTTCTGGTAGTCGGCCGCCATCGTGCCGTTGCGCACCGACAGTCCGTTCTGGAAGTCGTGCTCGATGATCGCCATGCCGGTCTGCACCGTGGCTTGCGCGGTATTGAGGCTGGGGCTGCCGAAGAACGTCTGGAGATTGCCGTTCGGCGCGAACGGCGTCGTCGGATTGAAGCGCGTGACGCCGCCGGGAAGGCCCTGCGAGGGATTGCCGCGATCGGCGGTGCGGCCGTCGTGGTAATATTCGTAGGACAGCTTGATCTTGGTGAAGTCGTCGGGCTTCAGCGTAACGGTCGGGTTGATGCCGTAGCGTTCGAGATGGTTGAAGTCGCGGAACGCATCGCTGCCCTCGTAGAACACGTTCAGCCGGGCTGCCACGTTGTCGTTGACGGCTTGGCCCGCGTCGAGCGTGACGCGCCGGTCGCCCCACGAGCCCGTCTGCCCCGTCGCCTGGTAGATGCGGGTGCCATCGGCCTCCTTGAGGGTGCGGTTGAGCACGCCGCCGCCGGCGCCGCGGCCGAAGGTCAGGGCGCTCGGGCCCTTCAGCACCTCGATGCTTTGCGCGTTGTACAGGTCGCGGAAATATTGCACGTCGTCACGAAAGCCGTTGACGAAGAAGTTGGCGCTGGAATCGACGCCGCGGATGACGAGCTCGTCGCGATTGCCTTCGCCCTGGTGGACGGCGACGCTCGGGACGTAGCGCGTGACATCGGTCAAGCCCTGATAATTCTGGTCGCGGATCTGCTGCTGGGTGATGACGGAAAGCGATTGCGGGATGTTGACGATCGGCGTGTTCGACTTGGTGGCGACGGAGGTGCTGTTGGCGAAATAGCCGACGGTGCCGGTGCGCGCGTCCTGCGATGGCATGAAGGGCTGTGGCGCGGCGGTCGTCCCCGGCCGCCGTGCCGTTTGCGTCCGGCGGCTCCGCGTGCCGCTCGACCGGCGTACGGCCGAAGCGGGATTGGTACGGCGCTGTGCTTCCGGCGCGGTCACGGTGACGGATGGAATCGTCACGCCTTGTGCGGGCGTGGATTGCGCAAAGGCCTGCGGACTTGCGAAGAACGCAGCTGACGTCATCAGCGCGGTCAACACGCCTCCGATACCCGAAAAATTGCGCTTGGACATGTAGCTTGCGGCAGACAAAAGCTCTCCCGCGGCGGCGATGTGGCTCATCGCGCCCTCCCTGACTCTTTCAAAACTCGCCCGGATTCCCCATTGCACGGCCGGATGCGGGGCAAGGAGCATCCGTGCACGCGAAGTCACTGTGTGCATGAACAAAGTGACCGTGCGGCCATTCCGCGCAGGATGATTTGAATCGTTCGAAACTTGTCGGGTTCCAGGCGGTCACATGTTTCGGCGCGCCGGCAGGATCCGTGGCGACTACGGAGTTATCTCGGCGCCCGCGTGTGCTAGCAACAGGCCGATCGAGATCTCCTGCGTCGGCCGGGCCAAGCGATGACCACCTTCAACCGCATCTTCACGACGGAGCGTCTGCTCCAGATCATCGTCGTTCTGGCCGCGACGATCGCGATGAAGCTGATGGGGTGAGTATCGGCGGGCTATTGTCCGCCGAACTCGGGCACGTCGGGCAAATAGTTCGAGCCCTCGGAGCCGAGGAAATCGAACATCGCCTGCGCCGGTGGCAGCAGCACCTTGTCGCTGCGGCGGATCACGTACCATTGCCGGACGATCGGAAGGCCCGCGACATCGAGCACGATGAGACGACCTTCGGCGAGCTCATGCGCCACCGTGTGGGCCGAGATGAAGGCGATGCCGAGCCCGGCGATGACGGCCTGCTTGATGGTCTCGTTGCTGCTCATCTCCATGCCGATGATCGGCTCGAGATCCGATCTCTGGAACATGCCTTCCATCAGCGTGCGCGTCCCTGATCCCGGCTCGCGGGTGAGGAAGGTCTCGTGCACGAGGTCGGTCAGGTTGAGGCCGGAATCCTTCCCCAGCCAGTGTCCCTTGCGCGCGACGATGATGTGCGGATTGCGCCCGAGCTGACGCACGTCGACGCTGACGTCGGCCGGTGGCCGACCCATCACGGCGAAATCGAGATCGTAGCCGTGCATGGCCTCGCGGATCTCCTCGCGATTGCCGATCGTGAGCTTGATCTCGATCTTCGGATGCCGCTTCGAGAACGCCGCGATCGCATGCGGCACGAAATATTTCGCGGTCGAGACCGCGCCGAGATGCACCGTGCCGCCGGTCCGTCCAGCGAGCAGATCGAGCGCGCCCTGGCAGTCCATGATCGCGGCCTCGACGCGTTCGGCGAGCGCCAGCACCTCCTTGCCTGCCTCCGTCAGCAGCATGCCGTCGCCGGTCCGCTGCACCAGCGGCAGGCCGGCGAGGTCCTGGAGCTGCCGGAGCTGCTGGGTGACGGCAGGCTGGGTCAGGCCGAGCTGGCTCGAGGCCGCGGTGACGCTGCCCTTCGCCGAGAGCGCCGCAAGCGAGCGCAGCTGCCGGATCGTCAGATGCCGGAGCTGGGCCGCCGCATGGCCGGGGCCATTATAAGAAAATTCTTTGGCGCTCATTATGAATAGAAATTTTCCTTATTAAGCCGCCCCTGTCAATCTCCTCGCGTTAGGACCGACCGCACCGACCTCCAGCGGGGAGGGAACTGGATGCGGCGCCCGCAAGGGGATGGACGCAGATGACCGGGCAACTCAGGTTGGACGACCACCTTCAACGGTATTCCGAGACGGCGCCGCATGCGCTGGCAGTGGCAGCCGCAGTCGACGCCATCGCAGCGGCGGCGATCGAGATCGCCGACCTCATTGCCACCGGCGATCTCGCGGACGCATCGGGCCTGACCACGGGCCGCAACAGCGACGGCGATCTCCAGCGCGATCTCGACGTCCAGGCGGATGCGATCCTGCGCCGCTGTCTCAGCAGACTGCCGATCGCAGCGCTCGCGTCGGAGGAGATGCGCGAGCCGCAAATCGGCGACCGCGAGGCAAAAATCTGCGTCGCGATCGATCCGCTCGACGGCTCCTCCAACATCGACATCAACATGACCGTCGGCACGATCTTCTCGATCCTGCCTGCCCCGGATGACCTGGCTCTCGCCTTCCATCAGCGCGGCTCGGCGCAGCTTGCTGCGGGGTTCGTCACCTATGGGCCGCAGACCTCACTGGTGCTCACGCTCGGCGACGGCGTCGACATCTTCACGCTCGACCGCAGGGCGGGCTGCTTCCGCCTCGCGCGCAACGCCGTGCAGATCTCCGAGACGTGCGAAGAATTCGCGATCAATGCGTCGAACCGCCGCCACTGGGATACGCCGGTCCGCGCCTTCGTCGACGAATGTCTTGCCGGCGTCGAAGGGCCCGCCAACCACAATTTCAACATGCGCTGGATCGGTTCGCTGGTTGCGGAGGCCTACCGAATCCTCACCCGCGGCGGCGTGTTCCTCTATCCCTCGGACGCGCGCCCCGGCTATGGCGACGGCCGCCTGCGCCTCACCTACGAGGCGCACCCGATGGCCATGATCATCGAACAGGCCGGCGGCTCCGCCACGACCGGGCGCGAGCGCATCCTCGAGCTATCGGCGCAGAGCCTGCACCAGCGCGTGCCGCTGATCATGGGCTCGAGCAACGAGGTGCAGCGCGTCGAGGAACTGCATTGCGATCCGCTGCTGGTCGCCAGCATCTCCGCACCGCTGTTCGCGCGGCGCGGCTTCTTCCGGCTGTGAGCGAGGCGACCCATGTCCAGGAAGCATCCGATCATCTCCATCACCGGCTCCTCCGGCGCCGGCACCACCTCGGTCAAGAAGACGTTCGAGCAGATCTTCTTCCGCGAGAAGGTCAACGCCGTCTACATCGAGGGCGACGCCTTCCATCGCTATGATCGTGCCGAGATGCGCACGCAGATGGCGCAGGAGGCCGAACGCGGCAACAAGCATTTCAGCCATTTCAGCCCCGAGACCAACCTGTTCGAGGAGCTGGAGCGTGCCTTCCGCGACTATGGCGAGACCGGCACCGCGACGACGCGGCACTATGTCCATGATGCCGAGGAGTCCGCACTGCACGGTACGGCGCCCGGGACCTTCACCGAGTGGGAGCGGCTGCCGGAAAACTCGGACCTGTTGTTCTACGAGGGCCTGCACGGCGCCGTCGTCACCGACAAGGTCAATGTCGCGCGCTACGCCGATCTCAAGATCGGCGTCGTGCCGGTCATCAATCTCGAATGGATCCAGAAGCTGCACCGCGACCGCAGCGCCCGCGGCTATTCGACCGAGGCCGTCACCGACACCATCCTGCGGCGGATGCCCGACTACATCCACTACATCTGCCCGCAATTCACCGAGACCGACATCAACTTCCAGCGCGTGCCGACGGTGGACACCTCCAATCCGTTCATCGCGCGCTGGATCCCGACGCCGGACGAATCGATGGTCGTGATCCGCTTCAAGAATCCGCGCGGCATCGACTTTCCCTATCTGCTGTCGATGCTTCCCCACAGCTGGATGTCCCGCGCGAACTCCATCGTGTGTCCCGGCGCGAAGCTCGATCTGGCGATGCAGCTGATCCTGACGCCGCTGATCATGCAGTTGATCGAGCGCAAGCGAAATCTGAAGTGAACAGGGAGAGAATTCGATGAACATCTCCGTCCACGCTGAAGCCGACATCACGGCAGTCACACACAACGATCTCGCCAATGCCGTCCGCTTCCTCGCGGTCGACGCGATCGAGACCTCGCAGTCCGGCCATCCCGGTCTGCCCATGGGCATGGCCGATGTCGCGACCGTGCTGTTCTCGCGGTTCCTCAAGTTCGACTCCGCGCACCCCAACTGGCCGGATCGCGACCGCTTCGTGCTGTCGGCGGGGCACGGTTCAATGCTGCTCTATGCGCTGCTGCATCTCACCGGCGGCGACGTCAGCCTGGACGACATCAAGGCGTTCCGGCAGTGGGGCTCGAAGACGCCGGGCCATCCGGAATACGGCCACACGCCGGGTGTCGAGACCACGACCGGCCCGCTGGGGCAGGGGATCGCGACCGCGGTCGGCATGGCGCTCGCCGAGCGCATGGCCAATGCACGGCACGGCGACGGCCTGGTCGATCACTTCACCTATGTGATCGCGGGCGACGGCTGCCTGATGGAAGGCATCAGCCAGGAGGCGATCTCGCTCGCCGGTCATCTCCAGCTCGGCCGGTTGATCGTGCTGTTCGACGACAACGGCATCTCCATCGACGGGCCGACCTCGCTGGCCACTTCCGATGATCAGCTCGCGCGCTTTGCGGCGTCCGGCTGGTCGGTCCGCCATGTCGACGGCCACGACTCCGAAGCGGTTGCGCAAGCGATTGCCGAAGAGCGTGAGAGCACAAAACCGTCGCTGATCGCCTGCCGCACCATCATCGGTTATGGCGCGCCGGACCGCCAGGGCACCGAGAAGGCGCATGGCGCGCCGCTCGGCACTGAGCAGACGGCAGCGGCGCGCCGGACGCTCGGCTGGGACTACCAGCCCTTCGTGGTACCGATCCCGATCCTCAAGGCATGGCGGATGATCGGACAGCGCGGGCAGGTCGAGCGTCTTGCCTGGCTCGACCGCTACGAAGGCGCGACGGCCGCGCAGCGTGAGCTGTTCATCGAGGGCAAGGCCGTTGCCCTGCCGGAGGCCTATGCCCAGGCCTCGGCGAAATTGCGCGAGCGCTTTGCCAGCGAGCGTCCGAAGCTGGCGACGCGGCAAGCCTCGCAACAGGTGCTCGACGGCATTGCCGGGACAATTCCCGGACTGGTCGGCGGCTCGGCGGACCTGACGCATTCGAACCTCACGCATGCCAAAGCGCAGACTCCGGTGGCGCGTGGTGCGTTCGCCGGCGGCTACATCCACTACGGAATTCGCGAGCACGGCATGGCCGCCGCGATGAATGGCCTCGCGTTGCATGGCGGATTCATCCCCTATGGCGGCACCTTTCTCGCCTTCTCCGACTACAGCCGGCCGGCGATCCGTCTTGCGGCGTTGATGCGGCTGCGCGTCATCCATGTGATGACCCACGACTCCATCGGTCTTGGCGAGGACGGTCCCACGCATCAGCCCGTCGAGCATCTCGCGGCGCTGCGCGTCATCCCGAATCTTCTGGTGTTCCGCCCCGCCGACGCGGTCGAGACGCTCGAAGCCTGGGACTGCGCGCTTGAGGCGGAAGATCGCCCCTCCGTGCTGTGTCTGTCGCGTCAGGCGCTGCCGACATTCCGCAGCGACGTGCGCGGCAGGAACCGTGTCGCGCGCGGCGCCTACCTCATCGTCTCGCCGGACGGCGGTCGCGACGTCACGTTGATGGCGACCGGCTCCGAAGTCTCGATCGCGCTGGAAGCCGCTCGCCTGCTCGCGACGGAACACATCCGCGCCGCCGTGGTCTCCGCGCCCTGCTTCGCGCTGTTCGAGGAACAGCCGGAGGACTACCGCGCCTGTGTGCTCGGCACCGCCCCGCGCGTCGGCATCGAGGCCGCCGTAGTCGGCGATTGGCATCGCTGGATCGGCACTGACGGCGAGTTCGTCGGCATGCGGGGCTTCGGCGCCTCTGCGCCGGCGCCCGTGCTCTACCGCGAATTCGGCATCACGCCGCAAAGCATTGCCGAAGCCGCCCGGCGGGCGATCACCCGCGCCGGCAAGCCATAACAGGAGGAATCTTCGTGGCCCGTATCACCCTTCGTCAGCTGCTCGATCACGCCGCCAACCACGGCTACGCGGTGCCGGCGTTCAACATCAACAACATGGAGCAGGGTATTGCGATCATGCAGGCCGCGGCCGAGGTCGATGCGCCCGTGATCATCCAGGCCTCGCGCGGCGCGCGCAGCTATGCCGGCGATCTCATGCTCTCGCACATGATCGACGCGCTGGAGCGGACCTATCCGGACATTCCGCTCTGCATGCACCAGGACCACGGCAATGACGAGGCGACCTGCGCCTCCGCCATCGCCCACGGCTTCACCTCGGTCATGATGGACGGCTCGCTCAAGGCCGACGCCAAGACCGCCGCCGATTACGACTACAATGTCGACATCACCCGCCGCGTCGTCGATCTCGCGCATTGGGTGGGCGCCTCCGTCGAAGGCGAGCTCGGCGTGCTCGGCTCGCTCGAGCATGGTGGCGGCGAGCAGGAGGACGGCCACGGCGTCGAGGGCAAGGTCAGCCACGACCAGCTCCTCACCGATCCCGACCAGGCCGTCGACTTCGTCCGCGCCACCAAGGTCGATGCGCTCGCGATCGCGATGGGCACGTCTCACGGCGCCTACAAGTTCAGCCGCAAGCCTGATGGCGACATCCTGGCGATGCGGGTTGTCGAGGAGATTCACCGCCGCCTGCCGAACACGCATCTCGTGATGCACGGCTCCTCTTCGGTGCCGCAGCCGCTCCAGGACATGTTCAACCAGTTCGGCGGCGAGATGCCGCAGACCTGGGGCGTGCCGGTCGAGGAGATCGTCCGCGGCATCAAGAGCGGCGTACGAAAGGTCAACATCGACACCGACTGTCGCCTGGCGATGACCGCGGTGTTCCGCAAGGTCGCCGCGCAAACGCGCTCCGAGTTCGATCCGCGCAAATTCCTCAAGCCTGCGATGGATGCGATGCGCGAGCTCTGCCGCGATCGCTTCGAGCAGTTCGGCACCGCGGGCCACGCCAGCAAGATCAAGGTCATTCCCTTGAGCGAGATGGCGCGGCGCTATCGCGCCGGCGAGCTCGATCCGCGCATCGGCGCCCGCGAGTCGGTCGCCGCCTAATCATTCAGAGAGAGAAGAGCAGGAGAGAGCCATGAATGCACACGCAGGAACCGTCCGGGGCAAAGAGCGCTATCGATCGGGCACGATGGAATACGCGCGCATGGGCTATTGGGAGCCCGACTACACGCCGAAGGACACCGATGTCATCGCGCTGTTCCGCGTGACGCCGCAGGAGGGCGTGGACCCCATCGAGGCGTCAGCGGCGGTTGCCGGCGAATCCTCGACCGCGACCTGGACGGTGGTGTGGACCGATCGCCTGACCGCTGCGGAGAAGTATCGCGCCAAGTGCTACCGTGTCGATCCGGTGCCCGGCACGCCGGGCTCGTACTTCGCCTACATCGCCTATGACCTCGACCTGTTCGAGCCCGGCTCGATCGCCAACCTGTCGGCCTCGATCATCGGCAACGTGTTCGGCTTCAAGCCGCTGAAGGCGCTGCGTCTGGAGGACATGCGCTTCCCGGTCGCCTATGTGAAGACGTTCCAGGGGCCGGCGACCGGCATCGTGGTCGAGCGTGAGCGGCTCGACAAGTTCGGCCGGCCGTTGCTGGGCGCGACGGTGAAGCCGAAGCTCGGCTTGTCCGGGCGCAACTATGGCCGCGTGGTTTACGAGGCGCTCAAGGGCGGGCTCGACTTCACCAAGGACGACGAGAACATCAACTCGCAGCCCTTCATGCATTGGCGTGACCGCTTCCTCTATTGCATGGAGGCCGTGAATCGCGCGCAGGCGGCGTCCGGCGAGGTGAAGGGCACCTACCTAAACATCACCGCGGGGACGATGGAGGACATGTACGAGCGCGCAGAGTTCGCGAAAGAGCTCGGGTCGTGCATCGTCATGATCGATCTCGTGATCGGCTACACCGCGATCCAGTCCATGGCGAAATGGGCACGGCGCAACGACATGATCCTGCATCTGCATCGCGCCGGTCACTCGACCTATACGCGGCAGAAGAGCCACGGCGTGTCGTTCCGCGTCATCGCGAAGTGGATGCGGCTCGCCGGCGTCGACCACATCCACGCCGGCACGGTGGTCGGCAAGCTCGAGGGCGATCCCAATACCACGCGCGGCTATTACGACGTCTGCCGCGAAGACTTCAACCCGACCAAGCTCGAGCACGGCCTGTTCTTCGACCAGCACTGGGCGAGCCTGAACAAGATGATGCCAGTCGCCTCCGGCGGCATCCATGCCGGCCAGATGCACCAGCTGCTCGATCTCCTTGGCGAGGACGTCGTGCTGCAATTCGGCGGCGGCACCATCGGCCATCCCATGGGCATTGCGGCTGGCGCGATCGCCAACCGCGTGGCGCTCGAAGCGATGATCCTCGCCCGCAACGAGGGGCGCGACTACGTCCATGAAGGTCCAGAGATCCTGGCCAGGGCGGCAGAGACCTGCACGCCGCTGAAGGCTGCGCTCGAGGTCTGGAAGGACGTCAGCTTCAACTATCAATCCACCGACACGCCGGACTTCGTGCCGACCGCGTTGGAAACCGTTTGAGGAGATGAGATATGAAACTGACCCAGGGCTGCTTCTCGTTCCTGCCTGATCTGACCGACGACCAGATCACGAAGCAGTTGCAATATTGCCTCGCCAATGGCTGGGCGGTGAATATCGAGTTCACCGACGATCCGCATCCCCGCAACACCTATTGGGAGATGTGGGGCCTGCCGATGTTCGACCTCCAGGACGCCGCCGGCGTGATGATGGAGCTCGCCGAGTGCCGCAGGGTCTACGGCGACCGCTACATCCGCATCAGTGGATTCGACTCCAGCCATGGCTGGGAATCGGTGCGGATCTCGTTCCTCGTCAACCGCCCGCCGCAGGAAGCCGAGTTCGACCTGGTGCGGCAGGAGGTCGGCGGACGTGCGATCCGCTACACCACCGTGCGCCGGCCGGCCGCGCACGCGTCGACCTAGTCATTCCTCTCCGCGCGGAGCACTCCCTGCTCCGTTTCCTTGGCGGACCACTGCTTCGCCGCTCCCCCCGCGGCGAAGCTCTTTTCTTCGAGGTGCCGATGCTTGATGTCCCTCATGCGACGACCGCTGAAACCAGCGAGACCAGCTTCGATCTCCGCAAGGAGGCCGAGGCGGCCGGAATCACTGACACGCTGCAACAGCTCGAGCAGGAGCTGATCGGCCTCCGGCCGGTCAAGAACCGCGTGCGTCAGATCGCGTCACTGCTGCTGATCGAGCGCATCCGCCAGCGTGCGGGACTGGCATCGTCGCCCCCGACACTGCACATGTCGTTCACCGGTAATCCGGGCACGGGCAAGACCACGGTGGCGCTGCGCATGGCAAAGATCCTGCACGGCCTCGGTTTCGTGCGGCGCGGGCAGGTGATCTCGGTGACGCGCGACGATCTCGTTGGCCAGTATATCGGCCATACCGCGCCGAAGACGAAGGAGATATTGAAGAAGGCGATGGGCGGCGTGTTGTTCATCGACGAGGCCTATTATCTGCACCGGCCTGACAACGAGCGCGATTACGGCCAGGAGGCGATCGAGATCCTGCTCCAGGTGATGGAGAACCAGCGCGAGGACCTCGTCGTGATCCTCGCCGGCTATGGCGAGCGGATGACGAGCTTCTTCGCCTCCAACCCGGGCTTCCGTTCGCGCATCGCCCATCACATCGACTTCCCGGACTATGCGGAAGCCGAGCTTCTCGTCATCGCCGAGCTGATGCTGAAGGAGCGTGGATACCGCTTCTCGGCGGCGGCGCGCGGGGCCTTCGAAAAATACATCGCACTGCGCCGGACCCAGCCCTTCTTCTCCAACGCGCGCTCGATCCGCAACGCGGTCGATCGTATCCGCCTCCGCCAGGCCGATCGCCTCGTCTCCGATCTCGACCGCATGCTCGATGTCGCCGATCTCGAAACGATCGATCCGACGGATGTCCTTGCGAGCCGCGTTTTCAGCGGTGGTGCGGACGCGCAGAGGAGTGCGAAGTCATGACGGGAGAAATCCTCATCGCGCCTTCGATCCTGGCCGCCGATTTCGCGCGCCTCGGCGAGGAGATCAGGGCTATTGATGCTGCCGGCGCCGACTGGATCCACTGCGACGTCATGGACGGACATTTCGTGCCGAACATCAGCTATGGCGCCGACGTCATCAAGGCGATCCGGCCGGCGACGGCGAAGATCTTTGACGTGCATCTGATGATCGCGCCTGTTGATCCCTATCTGGAGGCGTTCGCAAAGGCAGGCGCCGACGTCATCACGGTTCATGCCGAAGCCGGCCCGCATCTGGACCGCTCGCTCCAGGCCATCCGTGCGCTCGGCAAGAAGGCTGGCGTCAGCCTGTGTCCGGCTACACCGGAAGCCGCGATCGAATACGTGCTTGATCGTCTCGACCTCGTGCTGGTGATGACGGTCAATCCCGGCTTCGGCGGCCAGTCCTTCCTCGACTCCCAGATCGAGAAGATCAGGCGCATTCGAAGCATGATCGGCGACCGGCCGATCCGGCTCGAGGTCGATGGCGGCATCACGCGCGACAATGCCGCCGCTGTGGCTGCCGCGGGCGCCGACACCCTCGTGGCAGGATCGGCCGTGTTCCGCGGCAAGAGCAGCGCCGATTATGCGGGCAACATCGCCGCCATCCGCGCTGCTGCGGAGGCCGGCAGGGTTCCGAAGCTGCAACATGGTTCGGCGCAGACGATCCGGGCCGGCGAGACCGCGCTCACCCGGTAGAATACGGCATACCGGCGTGGCAGAGCCGGCGTCGCACTGGTTGTACCATGGCGTGCCATTCCGTCCGAGGTTCTACAGGGCACGCTGCACGGCGCAGCGGGCCTTCCTCGCGCTAGAGTTCTGCGCAGAAATGCAGGGCAATCTCATCGGGTGGCCGGAATCGATCGAACGGTATCTTGATCTGATCGGCATCTCCGTCGCGCGCCAGCGCTACGCCTGGCCAATGAGTTCCACGTGGGGTTCTCCGATAGGAACCAATGGAGGCCTGCGCGTTTCCCAGACGTTAACCCAGGTTGCGCGGGGCGCCTCGCACGCAGTAAATGTTTTGCATAACCGCCATCGGCCTGACGTAAATCAGGGCAATAAGCTCAGTGAATGCGAGGGAGGGTCTCATGGAGAACGTACGTCGCTACCGGGCGCTGGCGTCTCTCTGTCGTCAGCAGGCGGCCTATCGGCCGCTCCAGAACTGGCAACTCCTTGGGCAAGCCGAACATTTCGAATACCTCGCCGAGATTGCGCTGAAGGCGCATTTCGACGCGTGCAATGCGCAACCCGAGGACGACGCCATCGCCACCGCGCCATTTGAGACCCCCGCCGCGGCGTGAGCGCGTCGGTCCGTTGCGGATCATCTCTCGATCAATGCGACATCAGCGTCGGGACCGTCATGGCTTCCAGCATGGCGCGGGTGACGCCGCCGAGGAAGCGTTCCTGCAACCGCGAGTGGCCGTAGCCGCCCATGACCAGGAGATCGAGGCTCTCGTCGGCGGCCAGCGACAGGATGGTCGGCTGGATGTCGGAGCGCGCCGCCGACAGGCTGACGGTGCGGGTCGACAATCCGCGCCGGCCGAGGTGTCTTGCCAGATGGCTTGCTGAGACCTCGTCGGGAACCGCGTCGGCTTCGTTGATCGTGATGATCACGATCTCCTCGGCGCGGGCCAGGAAGGGAGCGGCGTCGCGCATCGCGCGAGCGGCGAGGCGGCTGCCATCCCAGCAGATGCCGATCCGGTTCGCCCTGAATGACCCACGAAAGGTGTAGGGCAGGAACAGCGCCGGTCCGCCCGCCTGGAACAGGATCTCGCCGGGCATATCATTGTCGAATGAGCCTTGCGCCGGATCGGGCTGCAGCACGATGCTGAGATCGTGGAGCCGCGCCATCTCGCCGAGCGAGCCGGCTGCGTCCGCGGGGATTGCGCCGAGCGGGTGGCAGGTGCAGGAGATGCCGGCGTTCGTGGCTTCGCTCCGAAATATCGCCAACGCGGCCTCGGCACGCTCCACCGCGCGCTCGCGCTCCATCTCGAACACCGCCGCTACGGCGGCACCGCCATCCAGGACATAGGCAGTGCTGCTCGCGACGTACCCGACGGCGACCGCGTCGACGTGTGCGTTGAGTCTCGCCGCGAGCGAGATCGAGCCGTCGATCACCGCGCTCATCGGGCGCTCGGTCGGGATGTGGACGAGAATGTCTTTGTACATGGCGCGCCTCCGGTGGACATCATCCAGTGGCCGCAGTCTATCACGGCGCACGGGGCCTGCGTTGAGCCGCATCAAATGTGCAGCCCTGATTTTCGCGGCACCTTTGCCAAGATTTAATCGGACGGACGGGACGCCGTAAGGTGACGATGTCCATGTTGGTTGCAAGGCGACTTACCCAACATGGACATTTCGACATGAACGATCACGTCAATTCCGACACCACCACGTCCCGCAAGATCTTGAAGCCGCGCCGGCTTGCGCTGCTGGGCACCGTGGCCGCGCTTGGCGTGGCCGTGCTCGCTGCCTCTCCCGCCTCTTCGCAGTTCGGTCTGAATTCCTTCATCGGGCCGGCCCAGGCGGCGGAAGCCGCCGCGACGCCGCCGGGCTTCGGCGATCTCGTCAGCAAGGTCAAACCCGCCGTCATCTCGGTGCGGGTCAGGATCGACCAGGACAATGACAAGAGCGCGATGCTGCAACAGAACCGGATGGATTCGGACGAGGATTCGCCGTTCGACCAGTTTTCGCGGCAGTTCGGCTTCCGCGGCCCGGGTGGCATGAACGGCATGCCGCGCCAGCGCCACCAGATGATCACGGGCGAGGGTTCCGGCTTCTTCATCTCCGCCGACGGCTATGCCGTGACCAACAACCACGTCGTCGATCACGCCGAGTCGGTACAGGTGACCATGGATGACGGCACGAGCTACACCGCGAAGGTGGTAGGCACCGATCCGAAGACCGATCTCGCGCTGATCAAGGTCGATGGCAAGAGGGACTTTCCGTTCGTCAAATTCTCCGACCAGAAGCCGCGCATCGGCGACTGGGTGGTCGCGGTCGGCAACCCCTTCGGCCTCGGTGGCACCGTGACCGCCGGCATCGTCTCGGCCAATGGTCGCGACATCGGCAACGGTCCCTATGACGACTTCATCCAGATCGACGCGCCGATCAACAAGGGTAATTCCGGCGGTCCGGCCTTCGACATGAACGGCAACGTGATCGGCGTGAACACCGCGATCTTCTCACCCTCCGGCGGTTCGGTCGGTATCGGCTTCGACATTCCGGCTTCGACCGCGAAGCTCGTCGTCGCGCAGCTGAAGGACAAGGGCTCGGTCACCCGCGGCTGGCTCGGTGTGCAGGTGCAACCGGTGAGCGCCGAGATCGCCGACAGCCTCGGCCTCAAGGAGGCGCGCGGCGCGATCGTGGACAATCCGCAGGACGGCAGCCCCGCGGCGAAGGCCGGCATCGAGGCGGGCGACGTCATCACCGCCGTCAACGGTACCGCGATCAAGGACTCCCGCGATCTCGCCCGCACCATTGCCACCCTGGCGCCGGGCACGTCCGTGAAGCTCGACGTCTTCCACAAAGGCGCGAGCAAGACGGTGACACTCGCCCTCGGCGAGTTGCCGAACGAGCGGCAGGTCAAGGCCGGCGAGGGCAAGGCGCAGCCGAACACCGGCACGCCGCGCCTCGGTCTCAGCCTGGCGCCGGCAGGCGACGTCCAGGGCGCGGGCCAAAAGGGCGTGGTCGTGACCGAGGTCGATCCGCAGGGACCCGCCGCGCAGCGCGGCATCCAGACCGGCGACGTCATTCTCAATGTCGGTGGCAAGGCCGTTGCCAATGTCGGTGACGTCCGCTCCGAGCTGGCGCAGGCCAAATCGTCCGGCAAGAACAGCGTGCTGTTGCAGGTGAAGAGCCAGGAAGCGACGCGGTTCGTCGCGGTGCCGCTGGCCTAAGCCTCGCGCTTCCCGCGGCAAACTCAAAAGGCGGCCTGCGGGCCGCCTTTTTCGTGCGCGTCTGGAAGATTCCCACAGGTGCCGATAACATTCTCGTTAACGGCAGCGTTGATGACGGGTTCGTCCGAAAAAGCCGCGTTCGCTCGTCACAGTTCGGAATCACGTGTTGGGCTTTGGCGTCAATGAAGACGCCCAGGCGAATTGCAGGAGTGGAACTTCGAACGCCCGGCCTTCTTGTGGAACCGGTGGTTCGCATTTGATCGGTGCCGACATGGATCGATTGAAGCTCTCGCTGAGGTGTGCGCTGCTTGTGGCGCCGCTTGTCCTGACGACCGGAAGCGCCCTGGGGCGCGACGATGGCCGCTACGCCAACTCGCCCCTGAAACCCTGGTTCGACAGCTTGCGCAGCCATCTTGGGCCCTGCTGCTCGGATGCAGATGGCTTTGCTGTATCCGACCCCGATTGGGAATCGCACGATGGGCACTATCGCGTGCGGCTCGACGGGCAGTGGGTGGATGTGCCTGATGAGGCCGTCATCACCGAGCCAAACCGGGCTGGCCACACCATGGTATGGCCGGTGAAGACTGCGTTCGGGATTTCGATCCGCTGCTTCATGCCGGGCAGCATGATCTGACGCGGGTGGGCGTTACCGCTTGCTGGATTTGCGCTTCGAGGTCTTCTTCGTTGTCTTGGTCGTCTTCCTGGCCGTCTTCTTGGCTGTCTTCTTCTTGGACGTTTTCCGCTTCGACGCCTTCTTCGGGACTTTCTTGCCCTTCGCGCGCGCTTCCGACAGGCCGATTGCGATCGCCTGCTTGCGACTCTTCACGCGTCCGCCACGACCGCCGGGGCCGCTTTTCGCGGTGCCCTTCTTATAACCGCGCATCTCGCGCTCGACATCACTGCTGGCGCTGCGTGAGTAGCGGCGTTTCTTTGCCTTGCGTGCCATCAACTCTCTCCCTTGGCCCGGGAAAGAACCGCATCACTGACCCTACGTTCCAAATGCGCTGGCCGCGTTCCTCAGAAGGAGTTCGCCAACTCGATCTCGTCTTCCAGCGCTCGAATGCGGCGCGCAGCCTCAGTGGAGGACAGAGCCCGATCGTATTGAGTGGGCTGATAGGCTTCCTCGCTCAGACGCTTCAGCCTCAGCCCCTGCGCTCTCGTCATCTGCTCCGTGAGGAAAACCCTGGCGTCGTATTTACCCTGAACCTGCATCTGGCCTCTCCGTTCTCAAATCGTCACTTGACTATATGTTCTTATTTTGTTCTAACAAGCCATGGACAACAGAATTAATGAAATTCGACGCAAAATCAGCGCCTTGAGGCTCGAGATGGCCGACATCGAGGTGTCTGTGCGCGACCTCGTCGATCGCGACCGCGACTGCACAGAAAAGGCCCTGGCGCAGATGGATCTGCGCCGGAAAATCAACCTGCTGATCGGCGAATGGAAGGCGGCCGGTGGCGGCGATGTCTTGCCTGACGTCCGCGAGCGGGTCCGCCTTCGTCCTGCAACGACATCCGGTAGTCCGCTGCGCGTGATCGCGCGCCGCTGAGAATTTTGGGAGCGTGCGGTGGAAGAAGACCCGGACACGTACCGGATTCTAAAACTGCGCGCCGAAATTCTCGAACTCGGCTCCGCCATCCGGCAATTGCAGCGCGAGGGTCTCGACGATGCCGCAGCGCAGCTCCTGATCGCACGCAAACGTGCACGGCTGGAGCATCTCGTGAAGGCGAATGCCACGGGACGGCCGCTTTAGCGATGCGACGCTGGAAGGATTCCCAATCTAGCTCCAAACTCCAGCTCCAAAGCGAAAGGCCCCGCGTCGCCGCGAGGCCTTTGATTGTCGGCCGGAGCTCACTTGGTGTTGCTCATGCCGCCCTTGTTGTTCGTCATGGTGCCGCCTTGGTCGGAGCCGGGGCCAGAACCACCTTGACCGGAGGGATCAGCGCCCTTGGAGGACTTGGTGTTGGCACCCGTGGTCTGCGACGAGGACATAGCGGATCCATGCTTGGCCTTATGCGACTTGGCCTGCACGGCGAACGGAGCGGCGGCGAGGCCGGTTGCCAACATCACGGTAAGAGCGAGCTTGGTGGTTTTCATGCGCGGGAACTCCCTGAGTTGAATTGACGCAGGCAGCCAACCGCCATTTGCTGCAGGAGTTCCGAACGAAATCGCCCGGTGCGCGTCACGCGCGCTTCAAAATTCCTTGTCCTCGGCGAGGATGAACACGAGGCCCGTGAGCGTTGCGCCGATCGCGAACGTCGTCACCAGTGTGATGATGAAGACCATGCCGGCCGAATGTCCGCCGTGGTTCAACAAATTTGCGACGGCCGGATTGAACAGGACGAGGGCGAGACCGAAGACAAGGCCGAGGGCTGCGCCCATCATCGCATGCGTCATCAGCTTGATGACGCCGGTCGGAGAGATGAGGCTCGGCGACTTTTTCCCGCGCATGGAACCGCCTCGCGGTGTGGCATAAAACGCATGCGACGATTGCGGGTTCCATTGTCATGACGATTTTGTCATTCCCCGCTTCATCCGACGTTCATGGCGGTCTTGCGAGGATGAATGCCATCAACACGGGAACATTCGATATGGGTAAGGTCGTCTTTCTCTATCGCTCGCTGGCCTATCGCAACGCGGCTGCGGACATGCTGCGCAAGGCGCGCAGGCTGCCGCGCGGCGCCGAGCGGAGCGCAGCCCGCCGTTACGCGCGGGCGCTGCGCGAGCTTTCGCAAACGGAAGCCTGGCTGGAAGGACGTGTCGCTGACGAACCGCAGGCGATGCAGAGCATGAGGGTCGCCGCGACGCGCTAGATCATGATCGGTTCTGAGTGAATCAGGGCCGAAGCTCCAGATTCCTATCTTTACGCGCGAACCGGAGCCCACTTCGCTCGCAAACGCGCTAGCCTGAGGCCCGCTGAAGGGGTTCGGACGGAGCCACGTCGAACTTGCTCGCGGCCGGCGGCGCTACGGTCTTCCGCGTCAGCGGCACCTCAAGGCGGCACAACAGGCCTTCGGCACGCCAGTTGAATTCCGCCTGTCCGCCGAGTTGCGATTCCACACTGGCAAGCAGGCTCCGCGTGCCGAAGCCACGGGATTTCGGCGTCCTCACCAGCGGACCGCCGGTTTCGTCCCAGGTCAGTGTGAGGTGGTCGTCCTCGACCTGCCAGCCGATCGCAAGCCGCCCAGACCGCGTCGAGAGCGCGCCATATTTCGCCGAGTTGGTGAAAAGCTCATGCAGCGCCAGCGCCAGCGTCTGCGCTGTCGCCGGCGCCAGCTGAACTTCCGGACCGGCCAGCTTGATCTGGCCGCCGAGCGAGTAGGGCGCGAGCTCCTCGTCGATCAGCCTTGAGAGTTCGGCGCCCTGCCAGCTCGACAGCGACAGGATCGTGTGCACGCGCGCCAGCGCGTTGATGCGCCCCTCGACGGCGTTGACGTAAGCCTTGACCTCGTCGGCGCGGGTGAGGCGCACGATCGATTGCGCCAGCGCCAGCGCGTTCTTGGCTCGATGATCCACCTCGCGCGCCAGCAGGTTTTGTCTCTCTTCCGCGCGTTTGCGTTCGGTGATGTCCACGGTGACGCCGCTCACGCGCACCACGCGGCCGCCCTGGTCCACCGTCGCGGCTGCCGTGCCGACGCACCAGCGCACCTCGCCATCGGGCCGGCTGACGCGAAACTCGCCTTCATAGGCGTGCGCGCCGGTGTTGAACGCGGCAATCGCCTGGCCGAACTGGTCGACGTCATCAGGGTGCAGCAGCGCCTGGATGTTGGCTGAGGTGACGTTGAAGGTCTCCGGCGTCACGCCGAAGATGCGGTACTGGCCTTCGTCCCACATCCAGTCGCCGTTGACCCAGTCCCAGTCCCACGATCCCATCTTGCCGGCGGCGATCGCCATGCTGCGCCGCTCTTCGCTCTCGCGCAGCTTTGCGGTGGAATTCTCCAGCTCGGCCGTGCGTGCGCGAACGCGGTCTTCGAGCTCCTGGTTCAGCCGTTCGAGCTCGCGTGTCTTGCGGTAGAGTTCGGCGAACACCTTGATCTTGGCGCGCAGCACCTCCGGCACGACCGGCACCGGGACGTAGTCGACGGCACCCATCTCGTAGCCGCGTAAGCGGTCGATATCGCTGACCTGAATGGCCGAGATGAAGATCATCGCGGTCTTCTGGAAGCGCGGATGCTCGCGGATCATCGCGGCCAGCTCGAATCCGTCGAGCTCGGGCATGCAGACGTCGACCAGGATCACCGCGATCTCGGTCTTGAGCAGCACCTCCAGCGCCTCGCGGCCCGATGATGCGATCACGAGGTTCTCGCCGAGTTCCTTCAGGATCACCTCGTAGGCGAGCAGCTTGGCCGGCTGGTCGTCGACGAGGAGGATGTTGACCTTTTCGTGGTCCATTCGCGGATCCAAACTCAGCGGTGCAGCCACATGCGGATTGCAAGCAGCAATTGATCGGTGTTGACGGGTTTGGCGAGGTAGTCGGACGCACCGGCTTCCAGGCATTTCTCACGGTCGCCCTTCATCGCCTTGGCTGTCAGCGCGATGATCGGAAGGCGGGCGAAGGCCGGATTTTCGCGAATGACGCCGATGGTCTGATAGCCATCCATCTGCGGCATCATGATGTCCATCAGCACGATGGCGATCTCCGGATTGGATTCGACCAGCGTTACCGCCTCGCGGCCGGTCGTGGCCGTCAGCACCTTCATGCCCCGACGTTCCAAGACGCTCGACAGCGCGAAGATGTTGCGGGCGTCGTCGTCGACGAGCAGGGCGGTCTTGCCGATCAGGTCTTCGTCGGAACTGTTCAGCTTCTCCAGCATGCGCTGCTTCTCGACCGGCAGTTCCGTGATGACGCGATGCAGGAACAAGGCGGTCTCGTCGAGCAGGCGCTCCGGCGATTCCACGCCCTTGACCACGATGCTGCGCGCCATGGTGTGGAGTTCCGCATCTTCCTCCGCCGAGAGCTCGCGGCCGGTGAAGACCACCACCGGAACGTTCGACAGCGCCTCGTCGTTGCGGATCTGGTCCAGCACCTCGAAGCCGCTCATGTCGGGCAGCCGCAGGTCGAGCACCACGCAATCGCAGGGTGCCTCGCGCAGTGTCGAGAGCGCGCCGGCGCCGGTATCCGTCGTCACGATCTCGATGTCGTCGTGATGCAGCAACTCGCGGATCGAGAGCTGCTCGGCCTCGTTGTCCTCGACGATCAGGAGCCGCTTGCGCCGCGGCCGCGCATATTCCTTGATCTGCGTCAGCGCGGCTGAGACGCCCTCGGTCGTGGTCGGCTTGTTGACGAAGGAGAAGGCACCGCGGGCCAGCGCATGCTGGCGGTCCTCGTCGAGCGTGATGATCTGCACGGGGATGTGGCGGGTCAGCGGATTGTGCTTGAGCTGGCTCAGCACCGTCCAGCCCAGCATATCAGGCAGGAACACGTCGAGCGAAACGGCCCGCGGCTGATACTGCTTGGCGAGCTCCAGCGCCTCCGCGCCGCGCGCGGCGACCAGAACCTTGAAGCCCTTGTCACGGGCGAGATCGACCAGCACGCGGGCATAATGCGGATCGTCCTCGACGATGAGCAGGATGGTATCGCCGGGCGCGAGGTTGAGGCGGTCGTCGGCAATCTGCTCGATGACGCGCTGCTGTTCGGGCGCAGCCGCTTGCAACGCCGGTGGCTGACTGTACTGCTGCGGCGCGGGTGCACGCGGCGCGAGCGTCGGGCCGGAATATTTCAGCGGCAGATAGAGCGTGAAGGACGAGCCCTTGCCGGGCGCGCTGCGCAGATGGATCTCGCCGCCGAGCAGGCTCGCGAGCTCGCGGCTGATCGCAAGTCCGAGACCGGTGCCGCCGTATTTGCGGCTGGTGCCGGCGTCCGCCTGCTGGAACGCCTCGAAGATCAGCTTCTGCTTCTCGAGGGGAATGCCGATGCCGGTGTCCGTCACTTCGAACGCGATCACCGCCGGCGCTGAGTTCAGCACCGGATGATCCGTGCCCCAGCCGCCGACCGCGGCGACGACCTTCAGGCGCACCTCGCCTTCGGCGGTGAACTTGAAGGCGTTGGAAAGCAGGTTCTTGAGAACCTGCTGCAGGCGCTTGGAGTCGGTGACGATGCTGCGGGCCAGGTTCGGGTCGACGTCGATCTTGAACGACAGGTTGCGGTTTTCCGCCTCGTGCCGGAACGGCCGCCCGACGGTCTCGAGCAGGTTTGCAGTCAGAATCTCCTCGGCGTCGACCGTCACCGTGCCGGATTCGATCTTGGAGAGATCCAGGATGTCGCTGATGAGGTTGAGCAGGTCGGTGCCGGCGCCATGGATGGTGCGGGCGAACTCGACCTGCTTGGCCGAGAGGTTGCCATCCGGATTGTCGGTGAGCTGCTGTCCCAGGATCAGGATCGAGTTCAGCGGTGTGCGCAGCTCGTGGCTCATATTGGCGAGGAATTCGGACTTGTACTTCGAGGTCAGCGCGAGCTCGGTCGCCTTTTCCTCCAGTGCGCGGCGGGCCTGCTCGATTTCCTGGTTCTTGCGCTCGACCTCGACGTTGCGCTCGGCGAGCTGCTGCGCCTTCTGCTCGAGCTGGTCGTTGGTCTGCTGCAATTCGCGCTGCTGGGTCTGAAGCTCGCCGGCAAGCTGCTGCGACTGCTTGAGCAGGCCTTCGGTCTGCATCGTCGCCTCGATCGAGTTGAGCACGATGCCGATGGAGTCGGTAAGCTGCTCGAGGAATGTCATCTGCGAGGTCGTGAACGAGGTCAGCGAGGCGAGCTCGATCACCGCCTTGACCTGGCCTTCGAACAGCACCGGCAGCACGACGAGGTTCTTTGGCGCGACGCGGAACAGCGCCGAGTTGATCGGCACCACGTCGGGTGGAATGTCGGCAATGACGCGCGGCCGTCTGTCGAGGGCGCATTGGCCGATCAGGCCGTCGCCGAGCGGGAGCACGCGCTGATAGGGATAGACGCCGTCGCCGGCATAGGAGGCGAGCAACAGGAGCCGCGGACTATCCTCGTTCTCGACCTGGTAGATCACGCCGGTATGGGCGTTCACCAGGGGTGACAATTCGGTCAGCAGCAGCCGGCCGACGGTGGTGAGATCGCGCTGACCCTGGAGCATGTTGGTGAATTTGGCGAGGTTGGTCTTGAGCCAGTCCTGCTCTGTGTTCACGTCCGTCGTGAGACGGAGGTTCGTGATCATCGTGTTGATGTTGTCTTTCAGCTCGGCGACTTCGCCGCGGGCGTCGACCTGGATCGACCGCGTCAGGTCGCCCTTGGTCACGGCGGTCGCGACTTCCGCGATCGCGCGCACCTGCGAGGTGAGGTTGGCTGCGAGCAGGTTGACGTTGCCGGTGAGGTCCTTCCAGGTGCCGGCTGCACCCGGCACGTCGGCCTGGCCGCCGAGCCGTCCCTCGACGCCTACCTCGCGCGCCACCGACGTCACCTGATCGGCGAAGGTCGCGAGCGTCTCGGTCATGTTGTTGATGGTGTCGGCGAGCGCCGCGACCTCGCCCTTGGATTTCACAGTGAGATTTTGCTTCAAATCACCGTTCGCAACTGCGGTCACCACCTTGACGATGCCGCGGACCTGCTCGGTCAGGTTCGCCGCCATGAAGTTGACGGTGTCGGTGAGGTCCTTCCAGGTGCCGGCCACACCGGGCACCTGGGCCTGGCCGCCGAGTTCGCCTTCAGTGCCGACTTCACGCGCGACGCGGGTGACTTCGCCGGCAAACGCGTTGAGCTGGTCCACCATGGTGTTGATGGTGTTCTTCAGCTCGAGGATTTCGCCCTTCACGTCCACGGTGATCTTGCGGGACAAGTCGCCGCGCGCGACGGCGGTGGTGACCTCGGCGATGTTGCGGACCTGCGTCGTGAGGTTCGCGGCCAGCAGGTTGACGTTGTCGGTGAGATCCTTCCAGGTGCCGCCGACGCCGGGCACGACGGCTTGACCGCCGAGCCGGCCCTCGGTGCCGACCTCGCGCGCGACGCGCGTCACTTCGGCGGCGAAGGAGCGCAGCTGCTCCACCATCGTGTTCAAGGTGTCCTTGAGCAGCAAGATCTCGCCGCGCACGTCCACCGTGATCTTCTTCGACAGGTCGCCGCCGGCGATCGCGGTCGCGACCTCGGCGATGTTGCGGACCTGGGCCGTCAGGTTCGAGGCCATGAAGTTGACGTTGTCGGTGAGGTCCTTCCAGGTGCCGGCGACGCCGGACACCTCGGCCTGACCGCCGAGCTTGCCTTCGGTGCCGACCTCGCGCGCCACACGCGTGACCTCGCCGGCGAAGGCGTTGAGCTGGTCGACCATGGTGTTGATGGTGTTCTTGAGCTCGAGGATTTCGCCCTTCACGTCCACGGTGATCTTGCGGGACAAGTCGCCGCGCGCCACGGCGGTGGTCACTTCGGCGATGTTTCGGACCTGGGCGGTGAGGTTGCCCGCCATCGAGTTCACGCTGTCGGTCAAATCCTTCCAGGTGCCGGCGACGCCGGGCACGTTGGCCTGGCCGCCGAGGCGGCCTTCGGTGCCGACCTCGCGCGCCACGCGCGTCACCTCGCCCGCGAAGCGGTTGAGCTGGTCGACCATCGTGTTCAGCGTGTCCTTGAGCTGAAGGATCTCGCCGCGGACGTCCACCGTGATCTTGCGTGACAGGTCACCGCCGGCGATGGCGGTCGCGACCTCGGCGATGTTACGAACCTGTGCGGTGAGGTTGCCCGCCATCGAGTTCACGGAGTCGGTCAAGTCCTTCCAGGTGCCGGCGACGCCGGGCACGTCGGCCTGGCCGCCGAGCTTGCCGTCGGTGCCGACCTCGCGCGCGACGCGCGTGACTTCGCCGGCGAAGGCGTTGAGCTGGTCCACCATGGTGTTGAGCGTTTCCTTCAGCTGAAGGATTTCGCCCGACACATTCACGGTGATCTTCTTGGACAGGTCGCCCTTGGCGACCGCGGTCGCGACTTCGGCGATGTTGCGGACCTGACCGGTGAGGTTCGAGGCCATCGAGTTGACGGAATCGGTCAGGTCTTTCCAGGTGCCGCCGACGCCGCGCACGACGGCCTGACCGCCGAGCTTGCCTTCGGTGCCGACCTCGCGCGCGACGCGCGTGACTTCGCCGGCGAAGGCGTTGAGCTGGTCCACCATGGTGTTGATGGTGTCCTTCAGCTCCAGAATTTCGCCGCGCACGTCCACGGTGATCTTCTTCGACAAGTCGCCGCCGGCGACCGCCGTGGTCACCTCGGCGATATTGCGGACCTGCGCGGTCAGGTTCGACGCCATCGAGTTGACGCTTTCCGTCAGGTCCTTCCAGGTGCCGGCGACGCCGAGCACGTTGGCCTGGCCGCCGAGCCGTCCCTCGGTGCCGACTTCGCGCGCCACGCGCGTGACTTCGCCGGCGAAGGCATTGAGCTGGTCCACGCAGGTGTTGAGCGTTTCCTTCAACTGAAGGATCTCGCCCGAGACGTTCACCGTGATCTTCTTCGACAGGTCGCCGCCGGCGATCGCGGTCGCGACGTCGGCGATGTTGCGGACCTGCGCGGTCAGGTTCGACGCCATGAAGTTGACGTTGTCGGTGAGGTCCTTCCAGGTGCCGGCCACACCGGGCACCTGGGCCTGGCCGCCGAGCTTGCCCTCGGTGCCGACCTCGCGCGCCACGCGCGTCACTTCGGAGGCAAAAGAGTTGAGCTGGTCCACCATCGTGTTGATGGTGTCCTTCAGCTCCAGGATCTCGCCGCGCACGTCCACCGTGATCTTGCGCGACAGGTCGCCGCGCGCCACGGCGGTCGTCACGTTGGCGATGTTGCGGACCTGGGCGGTGAGGTTGCCGCACATCGCGTTCACGGAGTCGGTCAGGTCCTTCCAGGTGCCGGCGACGCCGGGCACGATCGCCTGTCCGCCGAGCTTGCCGTCGGTGCCGACCTCGCGCGCCACGCGCGTCACTTCGGAGGCGAAGGAGCGCAGCTGGTCCACCATCGTGTTGATGGCTTCCTTGAGCTGAAGGATCTCGCCGCGGACGTCGACGGTGATCTTCTTGGACAAGTCGCCGTTGGCGACCGCGATCGTCACCTCGGCGATGTTACGAACCTGGTTGGTCAGGTTGTTCGCCATCGAGTTGACGCTCTCGGTCAGATCCTTCCAGACGCCGGTCACTTCCGGCACCTGGGCCTGGCCGCCGAGTTTGCCTTCGGTGCCGACCTCGCGCGCCACGCGCGTCACCTCGGAGGTGAACACGCCGAGCTGCTTGATCATGGTGTTGACGATGGTCGCCGACTGCAGGAATTCACCGCGCAGCGGGCGGCCGTCGACGTCCAGCTTGACAGTCTGGAGCAGGTCGCCTTGCGCCACCGCAGCGACCGCGCGCGTCACTTCGCGCGTCGGCCACAGGAGGTCGTCGATCAGCGTGTTGACGGAGCCTTCCATGTCGGCCCAGGAGCCGCTGGCGAGGCCGAACTTCACGCGCTGGCGGGTCTTGCCCTCGCGCCCCACGACCTGACCGACCAGCTCGAGCTGCTGCGCCATGCGCTGGTTGGCGGCGATGATTTCATTAAAAGTGTCGGCGATCTTGCCGTCGATGCCGAGATAGTCCCCGCTCATCCGCACCGAAAAATCGCCGCTGCGCATCGCCTGCAAGGCGAGCAGCAATTCCGGCCGCGAATCCGGGTCCGACATACCATTGGTTTTTGGCTTTGGGACGCGACGACCGGAGCGTGATGCAGTTCCGGGATCGAGGTCGCTCATACTGATTCCCCCGCGGCGTCGGCCGAATCCAAGGCGTGACGCAGTTGTCAAAATAGACCGTCAGCCAAATTCGAAATCAAGCGCCAACGTTGCAGCGCTTGGAATTGGAACCTGCCGTGCTCAGCCCGGCCAAAATAACGGTGAGGAGTGACGATGGTTCCATCCCGTTCAGGAAAAAGCCGGCCGGCCGCTGCACCAGAGCTCCGAGCCGTCCTAGGAGAGGGGGCTGGCGCGCCCAGCGGGCGCGGGGCTGTGACTGGCGACCCTGCCGCAAGCTCCGCCACGTCACGCGCTGATTCGCTGACCACGGGGACCGCGACCAGCGGCCGGAGAGCCAGCAGCATCATCCGGAAGACAAATAGGGCTGCTATTTATCCGCCATGGTGCGCTCCGCATCTTTCACCTGCGTGCGCAGCATCGGCAATTGCTCGCGCGCGAAGGCGGCGAGCGCAGGATTGTCGGGCGCTTTCAGATAGCGCTCGAGCAGGTTGATGGCGGAGTCATATTCGGGGATTTGCGCGGCATAGAAGCTTCTGACGTAAGTCGGTCCATCCGCATTTTCGGGCTCGACGAGGCTTGCGCTCACTGACGTCGTCTTGCCGGCGTGCGGCTCCGCACCGATCGCGTCCTGAATCTGCTTCAGGGTTTTGTCGCGCTTGCCCGCCTCCTCGGCGCGCAGGGCCGCGAGATTCTTCACCTCCGCATTGCCTTTCAGGTCGGTGCTTTCCAGCAGGCCCTGCTGGAAACGGCTGAAGCTATAGAGGCCGGTGATGACATCGGTTGCGGTCGGCACGCGGTCGCCGGCCGTTCGCTCACCCATATTGTCGGCGAACGCCGAGGTGCTGATGAAAGCCAGGATGATCGCGACGAGAATCCTCATGCATCTCCAATGACCGATGGCGTGCGAAGTTCCCCCGGCGTTACGATCCGGTAAGGGCGATTGCGGAGCGAGAGTTCCGTTCCCACATCTTCTGTATGAAACAGTCTGACATCTTCAGGGATAACGCCGACAACTGCCTTCAGCTCGCCGAGCGCGCGGAAGGGCAGCCCACCCACAAACGCTATTTGCGCATGGCGGCTGCCTGGACGGCATTGGCGAACGAGCAGGACTGGCTGGACGGTGAAATCCCGCCCGTAAAGGTCCGCGTCCTCCGAACGCAGGATGCGTGAGCGCTCTCATCTCTGTGAATCTGCGTGTGAGACCGCTCACGGAATGCAAGCAACCAATCCAGGATCATCCACGAACGGTCGATCGCGTTGATTTCGATTCCAGAAGGAGGTTTTGCGATGGCTCCACGTCTGGCTCTTCTCTCGCTCATTCTCGCCTTTGGCGTCTCGGTCGCGTTCGCGACAGTGACGACGGTGCGGCAGGTGCATCTGGAGAATGCATCGGCGGCGATCCACGCCACGCATAGTTAGCGCTGCGGGCCTCGCGCGCCGGAACATTCGTTGTGCCGGCGCGTAAGCGCTTCAGGACATCTGGAGAGGCGAGAGGACATCATGGCGCATTCCGACCACGGCATCGTCAAGGACAAGCGGGCGGAAGATCAACCGCGCGACAAGCAGCGCGCGCAAGCCGTGCACAAGACGGATTCGAAGGGCTCGCCGTCGCGCGAAGCAACGCGCGATCCCAAGCTCAACGACAACACCAAGACACCGGGCTCCGGCGTGATGCCGGACGATTCCGGCGACGCGCCGACCGGCTAGTTCTCGCGAGGAACGAATCCCTTCGCGACGAGTCGACGGATTGCTTCCGGCTGTCATGCCCCCGGTGCGCCGGAAGCAATCTCCAAGGACGGCCCTGGCACGCCACTGTGCCGGGGTCGTTTTTGCTTGGGAGAGACTCAATCCTCGGTGTCGCCCTCGGGCTTCGCCGGCGCGTGTCCTTCGGGACCGCGACCAAAGACACCAAACTCGCTTGATTTGATGCCTGCCGACGGGTCGATGCTCGTCTCGATGCCCGCGGCTGCGAGCCCGAACTTGAGAAGCTCTCGGACCGCCGCAGCGCGCGTCGGCATGCGGTGCTTGAATCGGAAATCATCGACGGCGGCCAGCTCTTCCGGCGAGAGCATAACCTGGAGGCGCTCGGCGCGAAGGTCATTCATGGTCGATCACGCAAAGTGAGTAAGTTGAGTAGTTTGCTCAACGAACGAGTTTGGCGCGAGTTCCACAAGAGTCGGAAAAATCGTCAGATTAGTAAAAATAATCAGTGAAATCAATAAGTTATTATTGAAACAACTCTGGCGGTGGCGCATTCTTTCGGAAGAGAGGGAGAACAGGCCATGACGGAGGAAGTCAGGTTACCCCGTAAGCTTTCCGAAGAGCCCGAGGCGCCCAAACCGGTGCGTCCGAGCCATCAGAAGGTCATCGAGCAAGTCGAGCGCTGGGCCAACAGCTCGGGGCTGCAACCACCGAGGACGGAAGATGCGAAGACGATCTGAGCCCCACACGTTCGAACAACGTCTCAAGGCAGAGCAGCTGCGGCTCGAGCACGAACTGTCGTGCTTGCCGGATGGACAGCAGCGCGATTCTGTTATGGCGCGCATCGATCAGCTTCAGACTGCTGCCGCGATGCATGATTTCCTGATGCTACCGGAGGCCGCGGCCGCTCGCTGATCGCCCCTGGCGACCGTGCTCCGTGTCTGATGCGACCACCAGAACATGCGCCGGAACGTTCGCTCGCAGACCCGGTTGGTTCACACGTTGGCTGAGTGGAGAATTGGGATGCTGATGCAAGACGAGTTGGACCGCAGCGAGATGGGCAGGTTGATCGGCAGCGACAAGGTCGAGGGAACATCGGTCTATGGCGCCGATCGCAACAAGATCGGTTCGATCGAACGCGTGATGATCGACAAGGTCAGCGGAAAGGTCTCCTACGTCGTGCTCGGCTTCGGCGGTTTCTTGGGCCTCGGCAACGACCACTATCCGCTGCCTTGGCAGTCGCTGAAATACGATACGGAGCTCGGCGGCTATGTCACCGGGATTACCGCCAAGACGCTCGAAGGCGCGCCGAAATACGACGAACGAAGCGACTGGAACTGGGGTGACGACGCGGCAGTCCGCGGCATCAACTCGTATTACGGCGTTCCCTTCGCGTAAGCTCCCATGGAAAGCGAGCTCCGATGAGCAAGGAACGGCCCACCGACTGGATGCCCCGGTCGAGGCGGGGCACGACACCTTTTGCTTGGCGCCACTCTACCCCACCGCTTCCTTCCGCCCCGGCCCCGCATGCACATGCACCTGTTTCGCATGCAGTGGCTCACCGCATTCCGAGCAGACCATCACGGGGTCGAACTCCTTGCCGCAAGTCTTGTGCTGGTGCAGCAGCGGGCGGCCGCGCTCGTCGCCCATGTGGGTGTCGCCCCAATGCACCATCGCCATGATGATCGGGTAGAGGTCGAGGCCCTTCTGCGTCAGGATGTATTCGTAGCGCTTGGGCGCCTCGGAATAGGGGACGCGGCGCAGGATGCCGAACCGCACCAGCTTCTTCAGACGCTCCGAGAGCAGGTGCCGCGTGATCTGGAGCGAGGACTGAAATCCCTCGAACCGGCGCACGCGTAAAAAACATTCGCGCAGGATCAGCAGCGTCCAGCGGTCGCCGACCACGGCGATGGTGCGGGAGAGCGAGCAGGGCTCTTCATCCAGCGTGTCCCACTTCATGTAGCGATCTCCGGCAAAGGGTAGTAAGTCAGAAAAAGGAACTGACTTGAATGATCAGCGCTATTCTCGCTGCAGGCTACCATTCACCCCTGTAGTTTGACAGTTCTATTTTAGAACTATAGCCTCCGGCTCAATCACATGCCGTTCCCACAGGAGGAGGTGACCTTGCCCAAGCGAAACGCGACAGCCGCCGTGATCGGGGCCGGCGATTTCATCGGCTCCGAGATCGCCAAGAAATTTGCCGCGGAAGGTTTCACGGTCTTTGCCGGGCGCCGCAACGGCGACAAGCTGGCGCCGCTGGTGAAGGACATCGAGGCCGCCGGCGGCGAGATTCACGCGCGCTCGCTCGATGCACGCAAAGAGGAGGAGGTCATCTCCTTCCTCAATGACGCCGACCAGCATGCGCCGCTCGAAGTCTGCATCTTCAACGTCGGTGCCAACGTCAATTTCCCGATCCTCGACACCACCGAGCGCGTGTTCCGGAAGGTGTGGGAGATGGCCTGCTATTCCGGCTTCCTGGCCGGCAGAGAAGCGGCGCGGCTGATGCTGCCGCGCGGTGGCGGCAACATCTTCTTCACCGGTGCGACGGCGAGCTTGCGCGGCGGCAGCGGCTTTGCTGCCTTTGCCAGCGCAAAATTCGGACTGCGCGCAGTGGCGCAGGCGATGGCGCGCGAGCTCGGGCCGAACAACATCCACGTCGCCCATCTCATCATCGATTCCGGCGTCGACACCGAGTGGGTGCGGCAGCGCCGGCTCGAAGCGCTCGGGGCGAATGCGATTGATAATCCCGATCTTCTGATGCCGCCGTCATCTGTCGCGGATGCCTATTGGCAGCTCTATCAGCAGCCGAAGAGCGCCTGGACCTTCGAGATGGAGATCCGTCCCTTCGGAGAGAAATGGTGACCGCGGAGCAAGACTGCGGCTAGACTGATCCCAATACAAACTGAAATCCGGGAGGCCCCTACGTGAAGACCGCGATCACCGAACTGTTCGGCATCGAGCACCCGATCATTCAGGGTGGCATGCATTTCGTCGGCTTTGCCGAACTCGCCGCTGCCGTCTCCAATGCCGGAGGGCTCGGCATCATCACGGGTCTCACGCAGAAGACGCCGGAATTGCTCGCGAAGGAAATCGCGCGCTGCCGCGACATGACGGACAAGCCGTTCGGCGTGAACCTCACCTTCCTGCCGACCTTCGCGGCGCCGCCTTATCCGGAATACATCGCGGCCATCGTCGAAGGCGGCATCAAGGCGGTGGAGACGGCGGGGCGCAGCCCCGAACAATACATGCCTGCGCTGAAGGCCGCCGGCATCAAGGTGATCCACAAATGCACGTCCGTGCGCCACTCCCTGAAGGCCGAGCGCATCGGCTGCGACGCCGTCAGCGTCGACGGCTTTGAGTGCGGCGGCCATCCCGGCGAGGACGACATTCCCAACATGATCCTGCTGCCGCGCGCGGCGGAGGAATTGAAGATCCCGTTCGTCGCCTCCGGCGGGATGGCGGACGGGCGCAGCCTCGTCGCAGCGCTGTCGCTGGGTGCGGCCGGCATGAACATGGGCACGCGCTTCATCGCCACCAGGGAAGCACCGGTGCATCAGAACGTGAAGAACGCGCTTGTTGCGGCAACCGAGCTCGACACCCGCCTGATCATGCGCGCTCTGCGCAACACCGAGCGCGTGCTCAAGAACGCCAACGTCGATCGTCTGCTCGAGATCGAGCGCGAGAAGGGCGCCAAGCTGAGCATCGACGACATCCACGACCAGGTCGCGGGCGTCTATCCGAAGATCATGCTGGACGGCCAGATGGACGCGGGTGCCTGGAGCTGCGGCATGGTCGCAGGGCTGATCCACGACATCCCCTCCTGCAAGGAGCTCGTCGATCGCATCATGGATGAGGCGGAAGAGATCATCCGCAGCCGCCTGATGGGGTTCCTGGACGGGACGGGTGCGGCGCGAAAGGTCGCCTGACACCGCCAAACTTCTTAACCACGGCGGCACTTGGCCGCTGGAATTGCGCGTGACGCCTCCTAAATAGAGGTAAATTACCCCTTGAAATAAGTGATTTCAGGAGGCGTCCGTGGTCCTGAAGAGCGTTTCTTTTGCAGTTGCCGTTGCCCTCGTGCTCGCATGGGGCGGCATTGCGCGCGCTGACGACTACAAGCCCGACGAATATCTCGGTCTCGATCTCTCCAAGGCGGTGCTGTCGCCGAAGCGGCTTGGGCCCGAGACGCAGTTCGCCCCGGTCGCGTTGGAGGCGAAGGGTGGCAACGAGGCGCAGGCGCGCGGCGAACCCATCGACGTGCCGAAGAAAGTTGCCGCCGAGCGCGTGCACGTGACCGGGCCGAAGGTTGTTCATGCCAGGAGCGCCCAGCCGCGCGGCGCAGCGCGCACCAAGCTTGCACATCGTCGCGGCAATCCGCTGGACGCGCAGGCGATGGACACCCGCATCCAGACCTGGCCGTGCCGCACCGGCGGCATCTGCAACTGGAAGCACTAGCCGGATCTCTCGCGTCATCCGGGCGTCGCAAAACCGTAGGCGCGGAGTCAAGAAACCGTCAGGATAGGAGTCAAGGAGCGCAGGCACCTTCCGTCGTGATTCGACGAAGGTTTCCTGAATGGCAACGCTCCGCGCCTCGCGCGCATGGACCCGGCGGCAGTTCCTGGTCCGCTCGACTTCAAGCCTCGCCGTTGCCGCGCTCGGCACACTCGCAAAGCCATCCATCAGCCGCGCCGCCGATCGCCCGCAGATCGCGGGTGGCATTCAGTCCGGCGATGTCTCGGATGGCTCCGCCGTGATCTGGGCGCGCGCCGACCGGCCCGCGCGGATGCAGGTGGAATGCGCGACCGTCGAGAGTTTCAAGACGATCATGGCGTCAGCTTCGCGCGACGCGCTGCCCGATGCCGACTTCACCGCAAAACTGCTGCTGAACGATCTGCCGTCCGGGCAGGACATCTTCTATCGCGTGCGCTTCGACGACATCGCCACCGGCATTGCCGGCGAAAGCCGCGTCGGCCATTTCCGCACAGCGCCGGCCGCAGGGCAATCGATCTCGTTCGTGTGGTCAGGCGACGTCGCGGGGCAGGGCTGGGGCATCGACATCTCGCGCGGCGGCTATCGCAGCTATCGCACCATGCTCGACAATCGCCCGGACTTCTTCATCCACTCCGGCGATCACATCTACGCCGACTGCACGATTCCCTCTGAGCAGAAGCTGCCGAACGGCGAGACCTGGCGCAATCTGGTGACCGAGGAAAAAGCCGAGGCCGCGCACACGCTGGCGCAATTCCGCGGCAACTACAAATACAACCATCTCGACGAGCATTTTCGCGCGTTCCATGCGGAGGTGCCGATGTTCGCACAGTGGGACGACCACGAGGTCACCAACGACTGGTCGCCGACCGGCAGCTATGACGACGCCGGCTATGAGGACGACGGCACGCCGCGCCTGGTCGCGCGCGCCCGCCGTGCCTTCTTCGATTTCATGCCGATCCGCGACGTCGGCGCGCGACAGGGCCGCGTCTATCGCAAGATCGCTTACGGTCCGCTGCTCGACGTCTTCATGATCGACATGCGCAGCTACCGTGACGACAGTTGGAACAAGGGCGAGGACCATCGCGGCTGGATTCTCGGTGCCGAGCAGCTCGCCTGGCTGAAGCGGGAGCTTGCCGCTTCGCGTGCGACCTGGAAGGTGATCGCGGCCGACCTGCCGATCGGCCTCGTCAGTCTCGATGCCGTCGCGCTCGGCAATGGAGCGCCCGATCGGCGTGAGCATGAAATTGCCGACCTCCTCAGCTCCATCAAGCGCGCCGGCATCCGCAACATCGTCTGGCTCACCGCCGACATGCACTACACCGCCGCGCATTATTACGATCCGAACAAGGCGCAATTCCAGGATTTTGAGCCGTTCTGGGAGTTCGTCTCCGGCCCGCTCCATGCCGGCACCTGGGGTCCGGGCGAGCTCGACAATACGTTTGGCCCGGTCGCGATGTACCAGAACGGCTGCAGCGAGGCGCAGGGGGAGAACCTCGCGCCGTGCTTCGGCCTGCAGTTCTTCGGCAGGGTCGATATCGACGGTGCGAGCGGCGTGATGACCGTGACCTTGAAAGACGTCGACAACCGCGACCTCTGGTCGGTCGACATCGTGCCGCAGCCGCAGGCGCGCCCGGCCGTGGTCGCGCAGCATTCGTGAGTGGGCAACTCTCTCCGTCGTCATGGCCGGGCTTGACCCGGCCATCCACGCCCTGCTGCTCGGCCCTGAGAACGTCGATGCCCGGGCATAGGCGAGCGGAAGCGACGCCGTCCTTCGGACGGCTATGCCCGGGCATGACGGTGGGGACGGATCGCGCATCCCAGCACTAACCCGATCTTGATTGGCCGCCTCGCGTCTCCTGCGCTATAGTCTCCATTCCCGCCACTTCTTTTCCATCACCGAAGAGTCTGCCCTTGCGGCCCCACCGCGTGTTCGGCGGCTGAAATACGTCAGGAGTTAGCTCATGGATCATCTGAAGACACAGGGCATCAGCATGCCCAAGCTCGGCCTCGGCACTTTCCGCATGCAGGGCGATGCCTGCCGCGCGGCGGTGGAGAGCGCGCTGTCGATCGGCTATCGCCACATCGACACCGCCGAGATGTACGCCAATGAAGAGCCGATCGGTGCCGCGCTCGCCGCGGCCCGGCTGCCGCGCGGCGAGCTGCATGTCACGACCAAGGTCTGGCACGAGAATCTCAGCCCCGATGCGATCCGCCGCGCCTTCGACGCCAGCCTGACCAAGCTCCGGCTCGACCATGTCGATCTCTACCTCGTGCACTGGCCGTCGAAATCCGCGAACTGGGGCGCGGTGTTCGAGACCCTGATGAAGCTGAAGGAGGAAGGGCGTACGCGGGCGATCGGCGTTGCCAATTTCACCACGGCGCTGCTCAAGATCGCGGTCGAGGACATCAAGGCGCCGATCGCCTGCAACCAGATCGAATATCACGCCATGCTCGATCAATCGAAGGTGCTGGCCTATCTCAACGCCAAATCGATCCCGCTGGTCGCCTATTGCCCGCTCGCGCAAGGACGCATCGCGTCAGATCCGGCGTTGGCCGAGATCGGCGCCAGGCACAACGCGACCGCCGCGCAGGTCGCGCTGAAGTGGCTGCTCGACCAGAACGGTGTCGCTGCGATCCCGAAGGCCTCGCGCCGCGAGAGCCAGCAGGCCAATCTCGATGCGCTGAAGATCACGCTCGACGATGCCGACCGCAAGAAGATCGCGGCGTTGCCCAAGGACAGGCGTTGCGTCAATCCAGGCTTTGCGCCGGTGTGGGATTAAAACTCGACGCTGAACGCACCGCCCTTACCCTCTCCCCTTGCGGGAGAGGGTGGCTCGCCGCGTAGCGGCGAGACGGGTGAGGGGTCTCCATCCGCGAGTCCAATTCTCATTGAATGCGCTGAAGCAACCCCTCATCCGGCGCTTCGCGCCACCTTCTCCCACAAGGGGAGAAGGAAGAAAGAGCGCAAAGAAATGGCCCCGCGAGGGGCCATTTCCATGATGTGTTACGCATCAATCCCAATGGTGACGGTGACCGCGCTTGACCACGACGACCCGGTCGTGATGGTGCCAGCCGCGATGCCAGCCGTGGTCGCGATGCTCGCGCATTTCGGCGCGGGCGCCGTAGCCATGATGGTAGCCGTTCTTGATCACCACCGTTTCGGCATTCGCCATCGTCGGTGCAACGATCGCGAGCGCGCCGAGAGCCGCAACCACATAACCAAGCTTCTTCAAGATGTCCTCCTCCAATGCAATGCACATGAGAACGGCGCATGTGTGCGAACGTTCCGGAGGAACTGGAAGAGAATTCTGAATGGATGTTCAGACAGAGCACGATTCGGAAAAGTGCGAAGCGGCTTTCCGAGCGATCATGCTCAAACGTGATGCTCAATCGCAGCGTTGCTGTGAAGGTGTCGGCGCGCCTGTCGCGACGTATTTGCCGTCCCTGATCGTGTACACACCGCGCTCGCTGCGATTGTAGATCGCGCGCAGGCTGCCATCCTTCGCCAGCAGCAGCCCGAATTCACGCGCCTGGTGCAGCGAGGGGAAGTAAACCATCACATTGAGCAGGCCCTCGGCTTCGACCGTGGCGGACACCACTTCGTTCTCGTCCCTGGCCTCGCCGAAATCGCGCCGGTACATCACCCGGCCGTCCTTCCTGATCTCGTAAGTCAACAGCGAGCCCTTGTCGCGGTCCGGCCGGGCCGCGCAATCGACTGCCCACGAGCCCAGCAGGCCCCATTGCTCGACCGTCGCCGCAAGCGTCTCGGCGCCGGCCGCTGGCGTGAACGCAATCCACAGCATCGCCGCCGCGATCCAGCAGCCCAGACAACGCGTCATGTCCTGAAAAACCCCGCCTCGAACAAGTCCAAGTGTAGCATCCCGCGCGCGATCGTCCACGCGAGCTGGCAATCGCGCGCGAATTTGATCCGCGTCAATGAGGCCGGTCGTATCAAGGGTAGGATGGCGCTCCCGAAGGCGAAGTTGGTGAGACCGATGCTGAATCAAGTCGTGGATTTCGCGGGCGAGGTACTGCCGGGGAGCTGTGCCGTGCCGCCTTATTCCGAGACCGCGTTCCTGGCCGAGCTGGGCGAGCGCTTGAGGTCCTCGCGCGCGCGGTGCGAGATGTCGCGCCGGGAGCTGGCCCGCCGCTCCGGGATTTCCGAGCGCTACATCGCCCAGATCGAGGCCGGCAAGGGCAACGTCTCGATCGTGCTGCTGCTGCGGCTGGCCTCCGCGATCCACGGCAGCCAGCCTCAGGTGGCCTAGAGCGAGCCTTAGGCGCGCTTCTCCACGTTGGCGCTGCGGGCCGGCACGCCGAACTCCTTGCGGCAGACCTCGGCCAGCACGGCGACGCCCTCACGGATCTGCTGATGCGAGGGGCTCGCAAAGCACAGCCTGAGCCGCGAGGAGGAATGGGGCTTGTTGGTCGACCATTCCGGCCCCGGATTGATCGAGACTCCGGCGGCGAGCGCGGCCTGATAGAGTTTCAGCGTATCGACCTGGTCGGGCAGCTTGACCCACAGGAAGATGCCGCCCTTGGGCTCCTCGAACTCGGCCGCCGTCCCGAACTGCTCGTTCAGCGCCTCCATCAGCGTATCGAGCTTGGTGCGCAGCGCCTTCGTCAGTGCCGGTACGTGGGTCGAAAAGTGCGGCTTGCAATAGGCGGCCAGCACCATCTGCTCCAGCGCGCCTGAGCCTGCATCCGTCTTCAGCGCCAGCATCCGCGACATCACATCCCAGGGCGCGACGATGAAGCCGACGCGCAGCGCCGGTGCGATCGATTTCGAGAACGAGCCGATATGGATCACGCCGCCGTTCGGGCTCATCGCGTGGATCGCCGGCGGTCGCTGTCCCGACCAGACGAGATCGGCGTAGCAATCGTCCTCGAAGATGGGCACGCCATATTCGGCCGCGAGCCGTACCAGTTCAGCGCGGCGGCTCTCCGGCATGATGCTGCCGGTGGGATTCTGCACGGTCGGGATGGTGTAAATGTACTTGGGCCGGATGCCGCGGCTCTTCAAATCGGCCAGCGTCGAGGCCAGCACATCCATACGCATGCCGTCCTTGTCGAGGGGGATGCCGACGACGTTGACCCCGAGCCGCGCCAGGCGGGTCAACGAGCCCTGATAGCTGTCCTGCTCGAAGATCACGGTATCGCCGCGTGTCAGCAGCGTTGCGTTGACGAGGTCGAGCGCCTGGAGCGAGCCGGAGACGATCAGGAGGTCGTCGACGGTGCAGTTGATGCCGGCGTCGCGCTTCAGTTTTGTCACCAGGAATTCGCGCAAGGGCAAATAGCCCTGCGGCCCGTGCGCCAGGCCGTAGGTCGCGAGCGAGCGGCCTTCCTTTTGCAAGGCGGAATTGGTCGCCTCGATCAGGCCGTCGAGCGGCAACTGCTCGGAGTCGTTGTTGCCACCGACAAAACTGTACTTGGCGAGGCCCGTCCAGCGCGCGGAAGGGGCCGGCAGCCCTGCGGGAAACAGGGGCGCGAAATCGAAGCTGGACGTCATGGGAGCGTTCCTCGTTTTGTTCTTGTTGAGCGACCGGCCTTGCGCCGGCGTGCCTTACTTCTTGCCGGCCGTCCTCGTCGGACGGCCTCTACTTCTTTGTGGCCGTCCGGGTCGGACGGCCCTGGCTGATGAAAGCGTAATGCGCATTGGCGACGCCGCCAACCATCAAGGCCTCGACCACGGGCTCGGCGATCTCGCCTGTTGCGGCCCAGTCGACAAGGAAATTGGCCCCGGTCCCCCCGCGCACATCGTCGGTCGGAATGAAGATCGAGACGGTGGCCAGAGGCTTCAGCGCCACCTGGCCCTTCAGGTAGGTCTCGACCTGCTTGCCTGCGGTGTCGAAATAGGCGATGCGTTTGACGATCAGCGGCTGGGTCTCGGAGGCGTTGTGAACGCTCAGCGTCACCGAGAAGTCGACACGTAGTTTGCCCTGGCTCATCGCAACGCTGGAATAGGCGGGCACATAGAACCCGCCGGAGACGGCGAGTTCCTCCTTCGGCAGTGTGGTGAGCGAATCGGCAAAGTTTTGTTCGATATTGACCTTGGATTGCGCGGCTGCGGGCGCGGCAGAGGCGAGGGGACATAGCAGCATTGCTGCGAAAAGCCCTGCTCGCATGTGACGAATTGCTCGCTTGCCGCGCCGCAACCTGGCCCTAGGGTGCGGCAAAACGGACCAATTTGGTATGCACGAACTCATTCGCGACATCACTCTCTGTATTCTGTTTGCCTGGATGCTGGGCCTGCTCGCCCATTTCTCCCGGCAGCCGCTGATCCTGGCCTACCTTATCGCCGGCTTCTGCATAGGTCCATTCGGTGCCGGCTGGGTCAAATCGCAGGAATCGATCAGCGTCATCTCCGAGCTCGGCCTGATCTTCATGCTGTTCATGATCGGGCTCGAGATCGACCTGAAGAAAATCGTGCGGGCGGGAAAGGTGATCCTGTTCGCGGCGGGCGGCCAGCTCATCGGCGGCTGCCTGCTCGGGGTGCTGTTCTTCGTCGGCATCGGCTTGTCGCTCGGCGGTGGGCATTTCGATGCGGTCTATCTCTGCGTCGCCTGCGCGCTGTCGAGCACCGTGATCATCGTCAAGGTGCTCTACGAGAAGCGCGAGCTCGACACGCTGCCCGGCCGCATCACGCTCGGTGTGCTGGTGCTCCAGGACATCTTCGCCATCCTGTTCCTGGCGGTGCAGCCGAGCCTCGCCAATCTCGAGGTCAGCGTCATCCTGCTGTCGATCGGCCGTGTCGCGGTGCTGGTCGCTGCCGCACTGCTGGTCAGCCGCTATGTGCTGCCGCGCCTATTCCATCAGATTGCCCGTCGCCCCGAGTTGATCCTGCTTGGCGCGCTCGCCTGGTGCTTCCTCGTCGCCGAGACCGCGGAGCGGCTCTCACTGTCGCGCGAGATGGGTGCGCTGATCGCCGGCGTCTCGCTGTCGACCTTCCCTTACGCCCTCGACGTCACCGCCAAGGTCACCACGCTCCGCGACTTCTTCATCACGCTGTTCTTTGTCGCGCTCGGCATGACCATTCCCGTGCCGGGCCTCTCCGTGATCGGGCTTGCCTTGATGATCGCGGCGTTCACGGTGGTGAGCCGCCTCGTCACCACCTTCGCCCCGCTCTACCTGATGAAGCAGGGCCTGCGCGCCAGCCTGTTGCCGGCCCTTAACCTCGCGCAGATCTCCGAGTTCTCGCTGGTGGTGATCCAGACCGGCGTCGCCGACCATCATATCGCGGCCGAAACGGCGAATGCGGCCTCCTTTGCCTTCGTGGTGCTGGCGGTGCTCTCGACCTTCGTGATGACCCGCAGCGACGAGATCACCCGCTGGGCGATCGGCCCCCTGAAGCGGATCGGCCTGCGCGACCTCGACCATGGCAACGGCCACGCCGAGGAGGGGCACGAGGGCGGCCACGGCGAGGCCCGCCGCATCGTCATCCTCGGCTTTTTCCGTGCGGCGAGCGCGCTGCTGGCCGAGATCGAACGGCAGGCGCCGGTGCTGCTCGAGCAGATCACCGTGATCGACTTCAATCCCAATGTGTACAAGACGCTGCTGTCGCGCGGCCTGCACGTGATCTATGGTGACATCAGCAGCGCCGACACGCTGCTCCATGCCGGCGTCGGCAAGTCCGAGATGATCATCCTCAGCGTGCCGGACGCCCTTCTCAAGGGCGCCAGCAACGAGAAGCTGGTCCGCCACGTCCGTACCCTCAACCCGACCGCCATGATCGTGGCCACGGCCGATCTTTTGTCGGATGTGAGCGAGCTCTACGCGGCCGGCGCCAGCTACGTCACGGTGACCCGGCTCAGCGACGCTCATGAGCTGTTTACCGTGATCGAAGCGGCCCAGGCTGGCCTGCTGGCCGACAAGCGGGCCGAGCTCGATGTCCGGCTCGGCGAGCGGCGCGAAGTGCTGCCCTGAAGGCGGCGCGGCCGCTTTCCGTCCGGGCCGTGTGCGCCTATATCCCTGGTATCTTCGGTGCAAGCCTTAGACCCGCGGGCCGGCCCGCCATCAGGCATATGCGGTTGCGTCCAGGACACTAGCGCTTGGGGCCAAGTCCGGCTAAGGCGTCCGGCGAAGCCTCCCGGCCATAACCGATAGAGATTGGGAAATGCCCGATAACGTTCAGGAAGTCTTGCAGGCCTTTGCCCGGGGTGAGCTCGTGGTCGTCACCGACGACGAGGACCGCGAGGGCGAGGGCGATCTGATCGTCGCCGCCTCGCTCTGTACCGCCGAGAAGATGGCGTTCATCATCCGCCATACCTCCGGCATCGTCTGCGCGCCGGTGACCACCGAGGACGCGCGCCGCCTCCGGCTCGATCCGATGGTGGCCCACAACGATTCCGCGCACACCACCGCATTCACGGTCTCGATCGACTACAAGCCCGACGGCGGCACCGGCATCTCGGCCGAAGAGCGCGCCTCGTGCTGCCGCGCGCTGTCCAATCCCAATGTCGGCGCCAACGATTTTGCCCGCCCGGGCCACATCTTCCCGCTGATTGCCAAGGACGGCGGCGTGCTCTTGCGCTCCGGCCATACCGAGGCCGCGGTCGACCTGTGCAAGCTCTCCGGCCTGCCGCCGGTCGGCGTCATCAGCGAACTCATGAACGACGACGGCAGCGTGATGAAGGGCGAGCAGGTCGCCCGCTTTGCGGCCCAGCACAAGCTCAAGCATGTCACCATCGCCGACATGATCGCCTACCGCCAGGTGCGCGAGAAGCTGATCGAGCGGGTCTCGACCTTCGTCACCGACAGCCCGATCGGGCCGCTTCAGGGCTATGCCTACCGCTCGCCGTTCGATTCCATCGCCCACGTCGCGTTCGTCTATAACGGCGTCGGCGACGGCAAGAACGTGCTGACGCGCTTCCACAAGCCCAACATCGTCAAGGACATCTTCACCGGCCATAAGCGCATGGCGGCAGTGCTCGAGCACTTCAAGAAGTCCGGCCGTGGCGTCTTGGTTTACCTGCGTGACGGAGCCGCCGGTGTCCCCGTTGCCCCGCTACCCGATGAGAGCGCGAGCGAGGCGGACCGCAACCGCCAGTGGCGCGAGGTCGGTGTCGGCGCGCAGATCCTGCGCGATCTCGGCGTCACCTCGATCCGCCACCTCACCTCGTCGGTGCACGACTACAAGGGCCTGTCAGGCTTCGGCATCGAGATCGTTGCCAACGAGCAGCTTGAAAGCTAGCGCTGTCATTCCGGGGGCGCGCGCTGCGCATCCCCGGGGTCCACGCAGAGCCATCCATCTGCAACGCAATTGCACTTGTTGCCGCGGCGCTTTACTTTGTCGGGCAAATTTTGACGGAACCAGACGAAAGGACGTTTCATGAGCGTGCGCCCTCAGACCAAGGACAAGCCGGCTGCGGCTTCTTTCCAATGGGACGATCCGTTCCTGCTCGACGAGCAGCTCACCGAAGACGAGCGGATGGTGCGCGACACCGCGCGCGCCTATGCTCAGGACAAGCTGCTGCCGCGCGTCACCAAGGCGTATCTCGAGGAGAAGACCGACCGCGAGATCTTCAACGAGATGGGCGAGCTCGGCCTGATCGGCATTACGCTGCCTGAGGAATATGGCTGTGCCAATGCGAGCTACGTCGCCTACGGCCTCGTCGCGCGCGAGATCGAGCGGGTCGATTCCGGCTATCGTTCGATGAACTCGGTGCAGTCCTCGCTGGTGATGTACCCGATCTACGCCTATGGCGACGAGAACCAGCGCAAGAAGTACCTGCCGAAGCTCGCCAGCGGCGAGTGGGTCGGCTGCTTCGGTCTCACCGAGCCCGACGCCGGCTCCGATCCGGCCGGCATGAAGACCCGCGCCGAGAAGGTCTCGGATGGCTATCGCCTGACCGGCAGCAAGATGTGGATCTCGAACGCGCCGATCGCCGACGTGTTCGTGGTCTGGGCCAAGTCGGCCGAGCACGACAACCAGATCCGCGGCTTCGTGCTGGAAAAGGGCATGAAGGGCCTCTCCGCGCCGAAGATCGGCGGCAAGCTGTCCCTGCGCGCCTCGATCACCGGTGAGGTCGTGATGGACGGCGTCGTGGTTCCCGAGGACGCGCTGCTGCCCAACGTGTCCGGCCTCAAGGGCCCGTTCGGCTGCCTCAACCGCGCCCGCTACGGCATCTCCTGGGGCGCGCTCGGCGCCGCCGAGGACTGCATGCACCGCGCCCGCCAGTACACGCTCGACCGCAAGCAGTTCGGCAAGCCGCTCGCCGCGACCCAGCTCGTGCAGAAGAAGCTGGCGGACATGGAAACCGAGATCGCGCTGGGCCTCCAGGGTTCGCTTCGCGTCGGCCGTCTGATGGACGAGGGCAAGTTTGCCCCCGAGATGATCTCGATCATGAAGCGCAACAATTGCGGCAAGGCCCTCGATATCGCCCGCGTCGCGCGAGACATGCACGGTGGCAACGGCATCTCGGCCGAGTACCACGTGATGCGCCACGTCCATAACCTCGAGACCGTCAACACCTACGAGGGGACTCACGACGTCCACGCCCTGATCCTGGGACGTGCGATCACGGGCATCCAGGCGTTTTTCTAGTCGCAGCGTTCTTCGGCCGCGGCTAGTTTGCTCCGCTGTCATCGCCCGCGAAGGCGGGCGATCCAGTATCCCAGAGACCTCGCCTTCGCCTCAGGCGCCGCGGCGTACTGGATACCCCGCTTTCGCGGGGTATGACGGCGAGGGTTGGGGCTGCAGTGCACAGGAAGTCCCATGTCCGACAACGACGACATCCCGTTCAACCGCAACTTTCCGCTCAGGGCCGGTGTCGTCGAGGAAGTCCGTCCCGGCGTGCGGCGCGTGCTCTGTAACAATCCGAGCCCGTTCACCTTCACCGGCACGGTCAGCTACATCGTAGGCCAAGGCAACGTCGCGATCATCGATCCCGGTCCGAACGACGAGGCGCACGCGGCGGCGCTGCTCGATGCCGTCAGGGGCGAGACGGTGAGCCATATCTTCGTCACCCACACCCATCGCGACCATTCGCCGAACACCGCGCGGATCAAGCAGGCGACCGGCGCGCCCGTCTATGCCGAGGGCCCGCACCGTGCCTCGCGCCCGCGCTTCGAGAGCGAGAAGCACAATCCGGAGTCCGGCGCCGACCGCGATTTCGCGCCCGATATCAGGATCGCCCATGGCGACGTCGTCGAGGGTGCCGGCTGGCGTCTGGAGGCCGTGGCGACGCCCGGCCACACCGCCAATCATCTCGCCTTCGCCTGGCCCGAACGGAAATTCAAATTCGTCGGCGATCACGTGATGGGCTGGTCGACGTCGATCGTGGCGCCACCCGACGGCTCGATGATCGACTACATGGAGTCGCTCGACCGCCTCGCCGCGCGCGAGGAGGATCTGTATTTCTCCGGCCACGGCCCGGAGATCCCGGACGGCCAGCGCTTCGTGCGCTTCCTGATCCGCCACCGCAAGGCGCGCGAAGCCTCGATCCTGCACCGCCTGGCCAAGGGCGAGGCCGATATCCCGACCATGGTGCGCGCGATCTATATCGGCATCGATCCCAGGCTGACGACGGCCGCCGGCTATTCGGTCCTGGCGCATCTGGAAGATCTGGTCGCGCGCGGCGTGGTGGCGACGGATGGCGATCCCGTGATCGGCGGTACGTATCGAATGGCGGGGGCCTAGCTTCTCGTCATTCCGGGCTGGATGCTGCGCATCGTCCTGGAATGACAGCGGGGCTACTTCTTCACCGTCTTCGCCGGTGCCTTCGGTGGCGCGACCGGCGTCTTCTTCACCGGTTTCAGCGCGTCGGCGTCGGCGGCGGTGTTGAGATCGTCGATGAATTTTTTGACGCGCGCGGCGTTGCTGCCGAGATCACTGTCGAAATAGCGCGACGCCGAGCGGATATCGACGCGGGAATCGTCACCATCGGGCACGACCCGGATCGAGATGTCCTCGCGGAACCCCATGATCGGCGTCCGTGCCACCGCCTCGATGCGGCCGATACGGCGCGGTGGCTGCGGCTCGCGCTCGTCGATGACGAGCCATTTGCGCTTGATGACGAGCTGGCGCGCGATCGCATAGGCCCGATCGACCGGGATCTCCAGCTCGATCGGCTCGATGTCCGGGTAGAACTGGCGCTGCTGCTCGGCCGAATAGAGGCCGGCATAGACCGCGGTGTTGGTGCCATCGCCGGTGCGCAGGTGCGCGAGCGCGTCGAAGCGCGGCGGGTCGATCGGGTTGGTGGTGATGTCGTAGATCGGCGGCAGCTTGCGGTATTGCAGGGCGAGATAAGCGGGATAAGCGAGGATCGCGCCGTTGATGAGGAAGGCGAGCAGGATGCGCCCCATGCCGCGCGAGCCGTTCTGCCAGATCGCGGCAAAGCCCGCGAGCCCAAACAGGATCGAGAGGCCGGCGATCGCGAGCCCGCCGAAGAACGTCATCAGCGCCGGTTTCATCTCCAGGAAGTCGAAGCGGACGATGATGATCGAGACCACCACCGCCACCACCGCGAACACGGCCAGATTACGCGCCCAGCTCGCGAGGCTGGACACGGGCTCCGACTGATAGGGAGCGGAAAACCTGCGGGCCATCGGGTGAAGCTCTGCCGGGGTTTTGGGCGATGTCGGCCGATTTGGCGCGACGATGGGCCGTTGAGACCACGGCCCGGGGGCAAATTCAAGGGTTCCGCATGCGCCCAGACCGTCATGCCCGGGCATAGCCGTCCGAAGGACGGCGTCGCTTCCACTCGCCTATGCCCGGGCATCCACGTTCTCCGTGCCGCGGGGCAAGGCGTGGATGGCCGGGACAGGCCCGGCCATGTCGTTATGGAGGCTTCAATGCGTCGAGCGCTCACGCCCTCCAGGGGAGGGCGGTACCGAGGGTTACGCCGCCGCGTTCGGGAAACGGTAATCCTTGAACTGGTCGCGTAGTGCGGTCTTCAGGATCTTGCCGGTCGCGGTGTGCGGAATGCCTTCGACGAAGGCGACGTCGTCGGGCATCCACCATTTGGCGATCTTGCCGTCCATGAACTTCAGGATGTCCTCGCGGCTGGCCTGCTGGCCCTGCTTGAGCTGCACGATCAGCAGCGGCCGCTCGTCCCATTTGGGATGATAGATGCCGATGACGGCGGCCTCCGCCACGGCGGGATGGCCGACCGCGAGGTTTTCGAGGTCGATCGAGGAGATCCACTCGCCGCCGGACTTGATCACGTCCTTGGAGCGGTCGGTGATCCGCATGTAGCCGGCCTCGTCGATGGTCGCGACGTCACCGGTGTCGAAGAAGCCTTCCTCGTCGAGGATGTTGCTGTCGACACGGTAATAGGCCTTGGCAACGGCGGGGCCGGAGACCTTGAGACGGCCGAAGGTCTTGCCGTCCCAGGGCAGCTCCTTGCCGGCATCGTCGGTGATCTTCATCTCCACCGCAAAGGGCGCATAGCCCTGCATCTGAAGCACGTCGAGCCGCGCCTCACCGGTCGCATTCTGGAACGGCGGCTTCAGCGCCGCGACGCTGCCGATCGGGCTCATCTCGGTCATGCCCCAGGCGTGGCGCACGTTCGAGCCCATGTCGAGGAAGGCCTTGATCATCGAGCGCGGCATCGCCGAGCCGCCGCAGATCACCATCTTCAAAGCCGGCAGCTTCAGATTGTTGGCGGCCATGTGCTGCAGCAGCATCAGCCACACCGTGGGCACGCCCGCCGTGTGCGTCACCTTCTCGGTCGAGAGCAGCTCGTAGACGGAGGCGCCGTCGAGCTTGGCGCCGGGCATGACCAGCTTGGTGCCTTGCGAGGGGGCCGAGAAGGCGATGCCCCAGCTATTGGCATGGAACAGCGGCACCACCGGCAGCATTGTCTCGGACGCGCTGGTGCCGAGCGCATCGACATTGTTCGCCATCAGCGCGTGCAGCACGTTGGAGCGATGCGAATACAGGACACCCTTCGGATCGCCCGTGGTGCCGGATGTGTAGCACATCGCGGCGGCCGTGTTCTCGTCAAAGTCCTTCCATTCGAACTTGCCGTCGGCCTCCGCGATCCAGTCCTCGTAGGCGACCACGTTCTTCAGCGTGGTCTCAGGCAGATGCGCCTTGTCGGTGAGCACGACGTAGCGTTCCACGCTTGGCAGCTTGTCGGCGATCTTCTCCAGGACCGGAACGAAGGTGAGGTCGGTCATCACGATGCGGTCCTGCGCATGGTTGATGATCCAGGCGATCTGCTCGGGGAAAAGGCGGGGATTGACGGTATGGCAGATGGCGCCGATCCCCATGATGCCGTACCAGACCTCGAGATGGCGCCAGGTGTTCCAGGCGATCGTTGCGACACGGTCGCCGAGCTTGATGCCGTCTCGCTCCAGCACCTGCGAGACCTTGAGCGCCCGCTTGTGGATTTCGCCGTAGGTGGTGCGATGGATCGGTCCCTCGACCGATCGCGTAACGACCTCCTGCTTGCCATGAATCTTGGCGGCGTGTTCGATGATCCGGTGGCAGAGCAGGGGCCAATCTTGCATCAAACCAAGCATTCAGACATTCCTCCGAGGTGGGCTGGACTTTTTATAGCTCTCAGCGCTGGGCCAAAGAATTGTCATGAGTTTTAGCCTGCCGGACTTTCGCCGCAAATGGTCTTGTCGCGGCTATATGTCCGCAGGCGCGGCAATGGTTACCGCTGCGCTCGGGCTGTCGCTTGTGCTGGCGGAGCGGGCAGAAGCGCGAAAATATGCTACGCCGCTGGATATCTTCGGTCTTGGTACACCACGGCCGCGCGCGAAGGTGCACTCCGCCAGGATACCGCTACCAAAGCCCCGCCCGGAGGAGGCCCCCCAAGCAACGGACGAGGCCGCGCCGGAGGCAGAGGGGAAGCCTTCCGCAGACAAGCCGAGCGCGACCAAGCCCGTCGAGGCCGCGCCGCCGCCCGAGAAGCAGCTCTCGGTCTGCCGGCTCGCCTTGACCGAGGAGATCGCCGTCGCGCCGTCCATTCCCGATATTCGCGGCCCCGGCGCCTGCGGCGGCGAGGATCTGGTGCGGCTGGAGGCGATCGTGCTGCCGGACAAGCGCAAGGTGGCGGTCAAGCCGGCGGCGATCCTCCGCTGCACCATGGCCTCCGCGATCGCCGATTGGGTGCGCAAGGACATGGTGCCGCTGGCGGCGAGCCTCGGCTCGACCATCAGCGATCTCGACAATTTCGACAGTTTCGAATGCCGAGGCCGTAACCGCATCGCCGGCGCGATGCTGTCCGAGCACGGCAAGGCCAACGCGCTCGACGTCCGCGCCATCAAGCTCGCCAACGGGCGGTCGATCGGCCTGACCGACCGCGGCATGCCGCGCGATGTGCGCGAGCGCGTGCTGCATTCAGTCTGCGCGCGCTTTTCCACCGTGCTCGGTCCGGGCTCGGACTGGTATCACGAGGACCACATCCATCTCGACCTGGCGCAGCGGCGCAACGACTACCGGATCTGTCAGTGGAACGTCTGGGATCCCCTGCCGCAGGTCGCCCCGTTGCTGCCGGCGGGACGGCCCGAGGAGGCGCCGCCGCGCGAGGTCGCGGCCAGGCCTGAGGCCAAGGATGGGGCCAAGGACGGAGCTGATGACGAGCCGGCGCAGAAATCCCCTGCGCCGGCGGACAAGTCGGCCGCCGATGGCACCAAAGCCGAGCCGCACAAGCCGGCAACAAAAAAGCGCCGGTAAAACCGGCGCTTTTGAATGTCCGAGAGCAGGAGGCGATCAGTAGCTGCCCGCCTGGCCCGTCTGGCTGCCGCCGAGCGCGAGGCGCGAATTGTAGGGCGAGTCGCCATGCTTCGGCTCGAGCACCACGACGATGGTGCCGACCTTGACGCGGCCATAGAGGTCGATCGCGTCTTCGTTGGTTAGGCGGATGCAGCCCGACGAGATCGAGGCGCCGATATATTCCGGCTGGTTGGTGCCGTGAATGCGGAACAGCGTGTCCTTGCCGCCGGAGTAGAGATACATCGCGCGGGAGCCCATCGGATTGTCCGGACCCGGTGCAACGTAGGTCGGCACGCCCAGTCGCGAAATCTCGCCCGGGGTCGGATGCCAGGCCGGCCACTCGGTCATGCTGCCAACCTTGGCAATGCCCGACCAGGCCATGGCTTCTTCGCCGACGGTGATGCCGTAGCGGATCGCCTTGCCGCCATCCATGACCCAGTAGAGGTAATGGTTGTCGGAATCGACCACGATCGAGCCCGGCGATTCCTTGCGGTGGTAATCGACGATGGCGCGGCGGAACGGCTCGGCGACGGGGGTGTTCTCGTACCGGACCTTGGCGAGGAGTTCCTTGTCCTTCGGCTTGAAGGCCTTGGTGTCGGTCGCTTCAAAATGTGTGGCCTGCATGCAGCCCGACAGCATCAGGCCAGCGGCCAAAATACCCAGCATAACTTTCAGCGACGACATGATTTGATTCCAATCGACAACAACTAGCTTTCGCGGGGCTTGAGACGCGCCCAAACCACGACTCCGTTGGGCCCTATTATCGTTGAAATCTGCCACAATTCCAGCGTTTCGGACCTTTTCCCGCGCTGCAAGAGCCGAGCTGTGGCTTTTTTGCCGCAAGTTTTGCGCTCCTGTGCTGGTTTTTAGGCAAAGCACGCCCGACTGTCGATTCCGTGCCACGGTTGGGCCACGGCGCCGCCACAAATGCAAACGCTCCGTTAATGTGCTTGTCATCATGAACTTGTCAGAATCGCGCTAAGGGCTGTCAGTCTGTCGCAGGCCCCTGCTGGAGTTGTGCATGTTTTCTGTGTTCGTTCCCTCCGACTCCTCCCTCAAGAAAGCGGTTGTCGAAGACCTCGCGGCGGTTCCGGAGCATGCGGTGTGGATCGACCTGGTCAACCCGACCGCGGCTGAGGACAAGGCGGTGGAGCGGCTCTCCGGTATTGCGATCCCGACCCGGGAGGACATGCAGGAGATCGAGATCTCCAGCCGGCTCTATATCGAGAACAGCGCGCGCTACATGACGGCGACGCTGATGTGCCAGTCCGACACCGACATGCCCCGGACCACGGCTGTGACTTTCATTCTCGGCGATCATCGCCTGGTGACGGTGCGCTACGACCAGCCCAAGCCGTTTGCGCTGGTCGAGGCCAAGCTGGCCCGGTCCTGCACGCCCGCGATCACCGGCGAGATGGTGCTGATGGAACTGCTGGACGCCGTGATCGACCGCTGCGCCGACATCCTGGAGCGCTGCGGCGCCGAGATCGACCAGGTCTCGCACGACATCTTCGAGCCGGAGAGCGAGCGCCACGGCCACGCCAAGCAATATTCCCAGATCCTGATCTCGATCGGCCGCAAGGGCGATCTGACCTCGAAGGTTCGCGAAAGCCTGGTGTCGATCGGCCGCGTCGTCACCTTCCTCTCCGCGGTGGTGGAGGGCGTGAAATGGTCGAAGGACATGCGCGAGCAGCTCAAGACCATGCAGCGCGACGTCGCCTCGCTGACCGACCACGCCTCCTATCTCTCCAGCAAGATCACCTTCGTGCTCGACGCCATGCTCGGCGTCGTCAATCTCGAGCAGAACAACATCATCAAGCTGTTTTCGGTCATGGCCGTTGTCCTGATGCCGCCGACGCTGATCGCCTCGATCTACGGCATGAATTTCAAGGCGATGCCGGAACTCGAATGGGTCCACGGCTATCCGATGGCGCTGGTGATGATGCTCGCCGCCGCGATCGTCCCGTACTGGCTCTTCAAGTGGAAGAAGTGGCTTTGATACCTACCGAGACCTTACGCCGTTCAACGAGACACGGTGGTTGGTGTCGCAGAATAGAGCGGGATTGAGGCCGCGCCGTGATGTGTGCCCGCCGCCCCAATTCCTCCGGTAAAATTTGAGCGGTGGGCTGAACGTTTGCGCGAAACTTGTCTGCGATAAGCAGCATGTTAGCCGCGAGGAACAGCCATGGTTGAAAAACACATAACGTCGCCCCGCAACGTCATCGATCTGGCGAATTATCGTCAGGTCCTGGCGAGCGGCAAGGCGTTGTCGATGTCGGCGCGCATGTGCCGGCACTGTGGTGCTCCGCTGCTCGACGGTGAGAACGACGACGACTGCTCGACTGCGTTCAGCACGGCCGCTCCGCGGCTGCGCGATCGGTCGCGTCGGATTCGAGTCGATTGAGGAACGGAAGGGTAAAGGCGATCCAGGTCCTGCGGCGGCGTTGTCTGGATCGCCTTGCTTCCCGCCCTTCGAGCGGGAAAATCATCTAGCGCTTCACGATCTGGGCCGTCGAGACGACGGTCTCGGCGATGGCGCCGTCGCGACTGAAGGGAGCGAGATGCTGCCCGACGTCGCGCAGCATCGCGTCGGCATTTTCGCCAAGCGCTTCCGGCGATGACGACGAGTAGGTGAGGGTGCGGCGTGTCAGGTCCTGCACACTGATTGTGTGGCTGGTCTCAACCGTGACGAGCTCGGTGGGCTGAAAGGCGCTGCCGCGAAAGAACGCCGGCAAGTCGCGATGGGTGCGCGTGCCCATGCCTGCCTCCTCCCAGAGCTTGGCCGGTGACCAGCGGCGGCGGACGTCGTTGTAGCCATCGAGCCACGGGTTGCTGCCGTCGGTGGCCGAGAACGAGGCGCAGATCAGAATTGCCCCATCGCGCGCGACCAGTCGATCGAGCCGCGCAAGCGTCGGCTCACGATCCATCCAATGCAGCGCGCGGCCGATGGTCGCGACGTCGAATGCGCCGATGTCGGGGCTAAGCGTCTCGACCTTGCCTTCGATCAGCGTGAGTGCGTGGCCTGCGCTCGCAGCCGCGCGTCGCGCCGCATCGAGCATGGCAGGTTCAGGGTCGACGCCGACGATGCGGCCGACATAGGGGCCGAAGCCGAGCGCCAGGAGTCCGGGTCCGGTGCCGAGGTCTATCAGGCTGCTCTGTTTGGTAAGACCAAGCTTATGCGCGACGCTGCGAAAGAATTCGCTCGGGTAGGGCGGCCGCAAATGCTCGTAGAGTGACGCAGTGCTCGCGAACCGGCCCATGCTTCGCCTGCCTGGCCTTACACGTGCTGGCCGCCGTTGATGTGGATCTCGGCGCCGTTGACGTAAGAGCTGGTGTCCGTGCACAGCACGTAGATGATCTTGGCGACCTCGTCGGGCGTGCCGAGCCGGTGCATCGGGATCTGCTGGTCGACGATCTTCTCGGTGCCCGGCGACAGGATCGAGGTGTCGATCTCGCCCGGCGCGATAGCGTTGACGCGGACGCCGACGCGGCCGAAATCGGAGGCCATTTCGCGCGTCAGGGATGCAAGCGCGGCTTTCGATGTGGCATAGGCGGCGCCCGCAAAGGGGTGCACGCGCGAGCCCGCGATCGAGGTGACGTTCACGACCGAGCCCCTGGCCGCCTTCAACTCCTCGATCAATCCCCGCGCGATCATGATCGGCGCAAAGAAATTGACGTGGAAGACGTGCGTCCAGGTGTCGAGGTCGGTGTCGACCGAGCCAAGCCGCGAGCCGCCCGGACCCTTCGGCGAGATCGCGGCGTTGTTGACGAGCGCATGCAGCATGCCGCCTTCGAGCCGGTTGCGGATGTCGGTGATCGCGCGCGCGGTGTCCAGGGGGTTGCCGAGGTCGACCTGGATGTGGTCCTCGGGGCCGGCGTCCCACGGACAGTCCTCGGGGAAGGGATGCCGCGAGCAGGTGATGACGCGCCAGCCCGCCGACGAGAACCGGATCACGGTGGCGTGGCCGATGCCGCGGCTCGCTCCGGTCAGGAGCAGCGTGCGGCGCGGCGCATTGGACGAATGCGGCATGGACATCTTTCAGGTCGGCCTAAGCTCAGGGATACATCCGCGTCTTGGACCATGGCTGGCCGGCCGCGTCACGGCGAAATTCGATACGGTCGTGCAGGCGGAACGGGCGGTCGTGCCAGAACTCGATACGCGAGGGCGTGATGCGCCAGCCGCTCCAGCCCGGCGGCCGCGGCACCTCGCCGATGATGTGCTTGGCCGCGACCTTTGCGATGGCCTGTTCGAAGGCGAAGCGGCTTTCCAGCGCCTCGGACTGCTTGCTCGCCCAGGCGCCGATCTGCGCCTGCTTGGGACGGGTGGCGAAGTAAGCGTCTGCCTCGGCGTCGGTCACTGGCGTCACGTTGCCGCGGATGCGGACCTGACGGCGCAGCGACTTCCAGTGAAAAAGTAACGCCGCCTTAGGATTTGCGGCGAGTTCGCGGCCCTTCTGGCTCGCGATGTGGCTGTAGAAGACGAAACCGTCGGCATCGAAGCCCTTCATCAGCACCATGCGCACGTCTGGCAGCCCGTCGGGGTCGACGGTTGCGAGCGCCATGGCGTTCGGATCGTTCGGCTCGCTCTTGATCGCCTCGTTCAGCCAGGCCTCGAACAGCGCAAACGGTTCGTCGGCGGCGGTGAAATCACCGGATGTTAAGGGTGTCTGGTGTTTCATCGAGGTCGTGTCGGTCATGTCCGGAGTCCGAATTGCGTCCCGCGGCCCAAAACGCGTTGTTGTCCGCTACCGCCCTATATAGGGCATGGGGACGCGTTGGCCTATCGGCGATCCGGCCGTCCGGCTTTGTCATGACAATGATTCTGATCGGGCTCGGCTCCGGCGGCTGCAGCTTTTCCCGCAACGACACCAGTGCCTACGCCAAGGCCGACGACAGCGACCTGACCGGCTCGATCGCGCGGCCGGCAAAGGACGCCCCGCCGACCGACACCGATCTTGCCTTCGCCCGTAACGCCGCCTCCGACGTCCTGAGCAAGGGCGACAAGGATTCCAGCCAGCACTGGGAGAATCCGGAAACCGGAGCGCGTGGCTCGGTGACGCCGATCGCGCAGTCCTACGCCGCCGAGGACGGCCGCAAGTGCCGGGACTTCCTGGCGAGCTACGTCAATGGCAGCACCGAAAGCTGGCTCCAGGGCGCCGGCTGCCAAAGCAGCCGTGGCCGTTGGGAGATTCATACGCTAAAGCCGTGGCGGAGCTAGGAATCGGCTCTGCGGCTAGTTGCAAAAATGCCACTCGCCTCCCACATGACCAGCAGATGGGGCGGGGAGCCCTTTGAACAATTCGATTTCTCTTGAAGGAGACGTGACGGATGCGCGACCCCTATGAGGTCTTGGGGGTGCCGCGGAGCGCCAACGCTGCCGCGATCAAGAGCGCCTATCGCAAGCTTGCCAAGAAGCACCATCCCGACAGCAACAAGGATGACCCCAAGGCCGCCGAGCGCTTCTCCGAGATCAATTCGGCGAACGAGATCATCGGCGACGAGGACAAGCGCAAGCAGTTCGACCGCGGCGAGATCGACGCCGACGGCAAGCCGCGCTTCCAGGGTTTTCCGGGCGGCGGCGGGCCGCGCGGCCGTGCGGGTCCCGGCGGGTTCGAAAGCTATACGTTCCGCAGTGGCGGCGCGGGCCCGGGCCAGGGCGGCGGCGCGTTCGAGGACATCCTCAACAGCATGTTCGGCGGGACGCGTGGTGCGCGGCCCGGGGCCGGCGGCGCCGGGCAGTTCGAATTCGACACCGGCGGGATCGGCCTCGATCTCGACGTCAATGTCGCGATGTCAGTCTCGCTGGAAGAATCGGTCAAGGGTGGCGAGAAGCGCGTCCGGTTGCCGACGGGCAAGGAGCTCAACGTCAAGATTCCGGCCGGCGTCACCGAGGGCCAGCAGATCCGGTTGCGGGGGCAGGGCGAGAGCGCTCAGGGCCATCCGCCGGGCGATCTCCTGATCACGATCAGCATCGCGCCGCACCCGTACTTCAAGATCGAGGGCGCCGACCTCAGGATCGACCTGCCGGTCACGCTCTACGAGGCGGTGCTCGGCGGCAAGGTCCGCGTGCCGACCCTCGGCAATGCCGTGGAACTGTCGGTCCCGAAAAACACCTCCAGCGGCCGGACCTTCCGCCTCAAGGGCAAGGGATTGCCAAAAGCCGGCGGAACCGGGGATCTCTTCGTTACCATCAGGATTATGCTACCGGACGGGAACGACGCCGAGCTTGAGGCATTGATGGAGAAGTGGCGGGACCAACACCCCTACAATCCACGTAGCGGGCTTGGCTAAGGCATGATCCGGACCCGGGGGGCCGCGTGAGCGCGAGGCGTTCATTTGGCGTTCAGCGGCTTTCCGAAAAGATCATGCGCAGAGAAAACTGCTGAAGCGTGAGCCATCGCGCTTTAGGGCGAAGTCGCAACTGAAGGGGGTTCTCCCAGAAGTCCAGAGCATCTCTCGACAGATGATGCTCGTCATATGCCTGAGGCGTGAGAGCGCCTCTCGGCCCATGTGGTTCGACGTGTCGGCTGTCCGGCGGGGCAGTCGATAATAGGTGCGGCCTCGAGAGGGGGACCAGCGCGGTACCAAAAACCCCAATCGAGGCCGCCCGCGTCGATCGGCGGATCGAACGCTACTCATTTTCTCGTGAGCATCCGGTGCGATAATGAGACGCACCCATGTCTTGATTCCAAATTTTCAATGTCGGAATCGAGGCACCGCCTTCAAGCGGTTGCTCAGGTACCGTTTTTCTCGGCTTGGTCGTAGACCGCCTGCGCGACCTTGGTCAGGCGATCGCGATCGCTGCCGCCGCTGACGACGTAGCCGACGCCGCGCTCGGCCCAGAACAGTGCGCCGTCCTTGTCGGCTTTGGCGTAGCGCATCTGAGTCGCGCCGGTCTCGGTCTTGGCGGTGTAGATCGTGTACCGCTCGCCCGAGGCGCCCTCATACATCAGGAACGACGCCGGACCGTTCGGCCCCGGCAAGAGCCGGCCGCCGACGAGCTTCAACCCGCTCGCCTCCAGGTTCGGCGCGAACACGGTCCAGCCGCAGCGCCTGGTCAGCCAGGCCTGGAGATGGTCTCGCTCGTTGCCGCCGACCTCGACCGGGTGGCGAACCTCGACGACATAGAGGCGGTGGGCGTCGAGCGCGTCCGCTGTAAAGCTCTGGAAGGTCGAGGGGGCGTTGGCGGCGCCGTGCGCCACCCAGCCGGCGGTGCCGCCGGCCACGAAGGCGACCAGCACAGCCGCCGCGGCGCCATAGAACCATTGCCGGGGACGGCGCTCCAGCCGCTCGAGCTCCAGCCGGGCCGGCACCGGCTCCTGGACGACAGAGTCGTAACGCGCGTGCAGCATCTCGGCCATGGCGCGCCAGGACTGCACGCGTCCGGCATCGTCAGGGTGTGCGGCAAGCCAGGCCTCGACGTCGGCGCGGCGCTCGGCCGGCAGCTCGCCGTCGACATAGGCGTGCAGCTCGTCTTCGGTAATGGGAATATTATGGTCGTTCATATCGATCGTCTCTGGCTCTGCGGCCCAAAATGTCTTTCGCGGTTCAACTGCGCTGCTTCCCGCTCCATGCAGGCGAAGCGACCCGCGCGATGCATCAACACTGCCATCACTTCACCCGCTTGAGCGCCGGGCGCTCACCTTCCAGCGATGCTTTAACGTGGGCTCTCGCCCGCGCCAGGCGCGACATCACGGTGCCGATCGGCACGCCCTGGATGTCGGCGACCTCGCGGTAGCTCATGCCCTCCAGCATCACCAGCAGAAGCACCGAGCGCTGCTCCTCGACCAGCGTCGCCAGCGCCTTCTCGATGTCGCGCCCTTCGGCCTCGGTCCCGCTGGCATCCGGATTGTTCTCCGTCAGCTGCGTGAATTGCGGGCGCCTTGCCAGCGAGCGCCGCCGGTTCTTGTTGAGGTTGGTCAGGATCGTATAGAGCCAGCTCCTGACATCGCCTCCGAGGAACAGGCGCTCCGAACGCAGCGCCCGCACCAGCGTATCCTGCACCAGGTCGTCGGCCGCATCCGCATCGCGCGTGAGCGCGCGGGCGTAGCGGCGCAACGCCGGGATCATGGCTTCCACACTCTGGCGAAACGCACTCATGCCGTCTTGACGTCCTGGTGTCCGGCGCGAGCGCCTCAATCATCATAACACCCGAACGGAACGGCTATTCCGGCGCTTGAAACAGCGTTAACGCCGCGTATTAGGACTGTACCGCGAAGGAGGGCTGGTGTACCTCCAGACCTCAACGAGAGCTCGACGGGACGCTCAAAAATGTCGCAGGATTCAGGTCTGATACAGGGACTGATGCAAGGCAAGCGCGGGGTGATCCTCGGCCTTGCCAACAACCGCTCGATCGCCTGGGGCATCGCCAAGGCATGCCACGCAGCCGGCGCCGAGCTTGCCTTCACCTATCAGGGCGATGCGCTCAAGAAGCGCGTCGAGCCGCTCGCCGCCGAGATCGGCGGTCTCGTGCTCGGCCATTGCGACGTCACCGATGCTGCCACCATCGACGCCGCCTTCGCAGTGCTGAAGGAGAAGTGGGGCAAGATCGACTTCCTGGTGCACGCGATCGCCTATGGCGAGCAGCTTGATGGCCGCTACGTCGACACCACGCCGGAGAATTTCTCCAAGTCGATGCTGATCTCCTGCTACTCGTTCACCGCCGTGGCGCAGCGCGCCGAGAAGCTGATGACCGATGGCGGCTCGCTCATCACGCTCAGCTATTACGGCGCCGAGAAGTGGATGCCGCACTACAACGTGATGGGCGTGGCGAAGGCTGCGCTGGAGGCCAGCGTGCGCTATCTCGCGGCCGATCTCGGCGAGAAGAACATCCGCGTCAACGCGATCTCGGCCGGCCCGATCAAGACGCTCGCGGCATCCGGCATCGGCGACTTCCGCTATATCCTGAAGTGGAACGAGAACAACGCGCCAATGCGGCGCAACGTCTCGATCGAAGACGTCGGCGGCAGCGCGCTGTATTTCCTCTCCGATCTCGCGCGCGGCGTCACCGGCGAGGTGCATCACGTCGATTCCGGCTATCACGTGCTCGGCATGAAGCGCCCGGACGCGCCGGACATCTCGTTCGGCGGCAAGGACTAGCTTATAAATCTGGAATGCCCGTGCCCACGATCTATTATCTTCGCCACGGTGAGACCGAGTGGAACGCGCTCGGGAGGCTTCAGGGCACCAAGGACGTTCCGCTGAACGCGCGTGGACGCGGTCAGGCCGTGCAGGCCGGCGGCGTGCTGGCGGATCTTTTCAAGCGCGACGGCAAGGACAAGGCGGCGTTACCCTATGTGTCGAGCCCGCTCGGGCGTGCACGCCAGACCATGGAACTCGCGCGCGGCAAGCTCGAACTGCCGCAGGCCGACTACGCGCTCGACGATCGCCTGCGCGAGATCGGCTACGGCAGCTGGGAAGGGCTGACGCTGGCCGAGAGCGAGGCGGCCGATCCGGACGTCTACGCCCGGCGCCTCGCCGACAAATGGACGGTCGGCCCCGCGGACGGGGAGACCTACGCCGATGTGCAGGTCCGCGTGCGGGCCTGGTACGACGAGCTCCGGACCGATACCGTTGCGGTCGCCCATGGCGGGACTTGCCGGGCCCTGATGGTTTCGCTCGGCCTTGAGACGCCGGCCAGCGCCGCCGAGCTCTATATCGAGCAGGGCGCCGTCTACGTCTTCCGCGACGGGCGGCTGGAGAAGTTTAGTTAGGCCGGTTCGCCGTCATCCACGGTGGCTATGGGTTTGACCCCCGGCCCCCCGCGCGTTACCACACGCCGGACCCGACCCAGCGAGCAGCGATGTCCTTCAACACTTTCGGCCACATGTTCCGCGTCACCACCTTCGGCGAGAGCCATGGGGTAGCGATCGGTTGCGTGGTCGACGGCTGTCCGCCCATGATCCCGCTCACCGAGGCCGATATCCAGCAGGATCTCGACCGCCGCCGGCCCGGCCAATCGCGCTTCACCACCCAGCGCCAGGAGCCGGACCAGGTCAAAATCCTGTCCGGCGTGATGGCGCATCCGGAGACCGGCGTGCAGGTGACGACGGGCACCCCGATCGGCCTGCTGATCGAGAACACCGATCAGCGCTCGAAGGACTATTCCGAGATCAAGGACAAGTTTCGTCCCGGCCACGCCGACTTCACCTACGAGGCCAAATACGGCCTGCGCGACTATCGCGGTGGCGGCCGCTCCTCGGCGCGCGAGACGGCAATGCGCGTCGCTGCGGGTGCGATCGCGCGAAAGGTGCTGCCCGACGTCAAGGTCCGCGGCGCGCTGGTGCAAATCGGCCCGCACAAGATCGACCGCGACAAATGGGACTGGGACGAGATTGCGAAAAATCCGTTCTTCTGTCCGGACAAGGACAAGGCCGCGTTCTTCGAGACCTATCTCGACGGCATCCGCAAGAGCGGCTCGTCGATCGGCGCGGTGATCGAGGTCGTCGCCGAAGGCGTGCCGGCAGGCCTTGGTGCCCCGATCTACGCAAAACTCGATTCTGATCTCGCGGGCGCGATGATGACCATCAACGCGGTGAAGGGCGTCGAGATCGGCGCCGGCTTTGGCGCGGCGGAGCTCACCGGCGAAGAGAACGCCGACGAGATGCGCACAGGCAATGATGGCACGCGCTTCCTCTCCAACCATGCCGGCGGCGTTCTGGGCGGCATCTCCACCGGACAGCCGGTGGTGGTGCGCTTCGCGGTGAAGCCGACCTCGTCGATCCTCCAGCCGCGCCTCACTGTCGATCGCAAGGGCGCCGACACCGAGATCTTCACCAAGGGCCGCCACGACCCCTGCGTCGGCATCCGCGCCGTGCCCGTCGGCGAGGCGATGATGGCCTGCGTGCTCGCCGATCATTTCATTCGGGATCGCGGGCAGGTCGGCCGGTAGGGCATTCGTGTCGCGGTACTAGCCCACCGCGCAGCTTGACGTCCCCACAACTTCGTCCGCAAATGCGGACATGCAAAACTCCGAGATCCAGCGCATCACCAACTGGCTGATCGACGGTGCGAGGTCGTCCGGGACCCCTTCCGAGATGATCGCCGAGGTCTGCGAGCATCTGGTCGCGGCCGGCCTGCCGCTGTCGCGGTTCGGCATCTTCATTCGCACGCTGCATCCGGAAATCTTCGGCCGCAACTTCATCTGGCGGCAGGGCCAGAAGGTCGAGATCGGCACCGTCGATTTCGAGATCCTGGAGACGCCCGAGTTCGCCCGGAGCCCGCTCCGGATCGTGTTCGAGGAGGGGCTGGAGGTCCGGGGACGGATGGACGATCCGGACAGCAAGCGGTTTCCGTTCCTCGACGACATGCGCGCCGAAGGCGTGACCGACTACCTCGCGATGCCGATGCACTATCTCGACGGCTCGATCCATGCGACGAGCTGGGTCACGCGGCAGCCCGGCGGCTTCAGCGACGACGACATCGCGGCGATCCGGACCCTCGGGGCACCGCTTGCGCGCGTCAGCGAGATCATCAGCCTGCGCCGCACCGCCGAGATGCTGCTCGACACCTATGTCGGCAACCGTGCCGGCGCGCGCATCCTCGGCGGCCAGATCCGCCGCGGCCACAACGACACCATGCAGGCCGCGATCTGGCTCTCGGATCTGCGCGGGTTCACTGCGCTGTCGGACCGGCTGCCGGCCGAGACCGTGGTCGAGATCCTCAACCAGTATTTCGACTGCCAGGTCACCGCGATCCGGGGCCATGGCGGCGAGGTGCTGAAATTCATGGGCGACGGCCTGCTCGCGGTGTTCCCGATCGACGAATATGTCGGCGATGCCGCCCATGTCTGCACCCGCGTGCTGGAGGCCGCGCGCGAATCCCGCGCCAGCGTCGAGGCGCTCGCTTTCCCGGTCGGCGACATCGTCGAGCGCTTCCGCTTCGGCGTCGCGCTGCACGTCGGCAACATCCTCTACGGCAATATCGGCGGCGGCAACCGGCTCGACTTCACCTGCATCGGCCCCGCCGTCAATCTCGCGGCAAGGCTGGAGAAGATCACGGGCCGGCTGGGGCGGACCGTCGTGGTCTCGGAAGTCTTCGCGAACGCCTGCCGCCATGACTGGCGCGAGCTCGGCGAATTTCCGATCGCGGGATTTTCCAAGGCGCAGCGCGTGTATGGGCTTGCCGAAGAGACGCCGGTGGTGATGGCCTGAAAGTCGATGCATGATCCCGCATGTGAGACGATGGGTATGCTTGGCACTCTTCCTGTTTCTGGCAGCCTGCGGGTTCGTTCAGGACGACGCGATTGACGGTCCCTATCGTCTCGTCGCCGTCGACACGGATGACGACATGACGCTTTGCCGCTCCGTCGGCACGGATGGAACTTGCGTTGGCGACGGCCTCCCGGAGCCTACGGTCTTTCAGGCCGGCGCGAACGCCCAGTACATCGTGTTCGCTCGCCATCCATGGACATCGGGAAAGCGACCGGACCGCTCCGTCACGGAGTTTTACTACATCTCGCGAAAAGCAAACGAATGGGACGTTGCGGTGCGGGTTTTCGTGAGCGGCCCCTTCACTGAATCTGAATACCTGGAGGAGAAGCGGAGGCTGCAGCTTCCGGAGTTCAGCAAGGTCTTTGCCAGGTTGAAGTAGCTTGCGACCAGATCATCACAGCAGCCTCAGGCGTGGCTCGCGAGCAGCGAAGCCCTATTCCTCGGGCTCCGTCGTGAACAGCAGCGGATAGCCCTTGGCGCGGCCGGCGTCGGTGGCGCGGGTGGCCTTGGTTTCGGCGACGTCCCTGGTGAACACGGCGACCACGCAGGCGCCCAGCTTGTGCGCGGTGATCATGACCTTGTAGGCCTGATCCTCGGTCATGCGGAACTCGGCCTTGAGGATCATCGTGACGAATTCGCGTGGCGTGAAGTCGTCGTTGATCAGGATGACCTTGTGCAGCTTGGGCCGCTCGACCTTGGTCTTCGTCCTGGTTTTAGGCTTGGTAACGGTGTCGTTCATTCCGCCTCCCGGAAACGGCGGGCTCGGTTCAGCCGCGGTGCTCAGTGTGCGGTCCTCTCACCATATTGTAGGACCTGCACCTTCTCCAAGGTGATCAGGCCGCTCGACATCATGCCATCCAGGATGGGCAGGAATGCGTTGATGCTGTCCTCGCTGTCGACGATCTCGATCAGCAGCGGCAGGTCTTCCGACAGCCGTAGGATCTTCGAGGTGTGTAGCCGGCTCGACTTGCCGAACCCCATCGGGCCGCGCAGCACGGTGGCGCCCGCGAGATGCCGCTCGCGCGCCGTCATCACGATCGCTTCGTAAAGCGGCTTGCCGTCGAAATGGTCGCTCTCGCCGATGAAGATCCGGAGCGAAACAGCCTGATTGGGGATTTGCATGGTCAGCTCCTCGTCAAGCGGTTGTAGCGGCTTGCCATCATATGGCCGAGCCACACGGAGACCAGCCAGCAGATGACGGATGCCGCGATATAGGCGAGTGCCGTGTATTTCATGCCGCCGTGGAACAGGCGGAAGGTCTCCAGGCTGAAGGCCGAGAAGGTGGTGTAGCCGCCGCAAAACCCGGTCATGACGAATTGCCGGTGCTCGGGCCGCGCCAGCATGCGGCCGTCGGGGCCGGTCAGCGTTGCGTAGAAGCCGATGATGAGCGATCCCGTGGCATTGATGAACAGCGTCGCGACGGGGAAGCCCGGGCCGGTGTCGAGCACGAGGGAGACGAAGTAGCGCGCGAGGCCGCCAAGGACGCTGCCGAAGGAAACCCAGGCATAGAGCATCGTGCTGCGCCAGCGGTCGGTGGAGGAGGGAACGGTCATCCGCCTCTAGCCTCCAAGACCGTCAGCGAGGACAAAGCCGAAACTGACGGCGGCAAGGCAAAGCCCGACCGAGAGCGCGACATTGCCGAGCGCATGCATCGGCTCGCCGTTGCGCGCCAAGGTCAGCGTTTGCAGGCTGAACGAGGATACCGTGGTGTAGCAGCCGAGGAACCCGGTCACCGCGAACAGCCAGGGATTGGGGGAGGCGAAGATCGAGCCGGGATGGGTTGCCAGCGCGCCGAAAATGCCGATCAGGAAGGCGCCGGTGATGTTGATGGTCATGGTGCCCCAGGGAAAGGTCTCGCCCAGCCGCCGCGCGATCGCGCCCGAGACGAAATAGCGCGCGCAGCCGCCGAGAACGCTGCCGATCACGATTGCGATCACTCCGCTCAACACGACGAACGCCCCTCCATCATCATTTGTCCTCCGCTGCCAGACCATTGCCGACGGCGAGCAGCCCTGCGAGCGCGACCAGCGCGAAGCCGAGCCCGGCCAAAAACGTGCCTGCCGGACCGTAGGCATCCCACAGCGCGCCGGCGATCACGCTTGCTGCCAGCAAGGCCAGTCCGGTGAACAGGTTGAAATAGCCGAATGCGGTGCCGCGCAGGCTCGGCGGCGCGGCGTCGGCGACGAGGGCCGACAGCAGGCCTTGGGTCAATCCCATGTGCAGCCCCCACAGCACGACGCCGAGCGCGAGGCCCGCGAGGCTAGGCAGCAGCGCGAGCGCGAGGTCGGCGGCCGCGAGGAAGACGAGGCCGAGCGCGAGCAGGCCGGTCCGGTTGATCCGGTCCGACAGCACGCCGGCGGGATAGGCCGACAGCGCATAGACCACGTTCATCAGCACCAGCACCGCCGGCACCCACATCGCCGAGAGACCGATGTTCTGCGCGCGCAGGATCAAGAAGGCCTCGCTGAAACGCGCGAGCGTGAACACCACGCCGACCGAGACGACGCGCCAGTACACGGATCCGAGCTGCCGCATGGCGGAGGTGTTCAGCGGATTCTTCGTAGTCTCCCGGCTTGGGTCCGGCTCCGGCTCGCTCACCGCGAATGCGATCAGGCCGAAAGACAGGAAGGCCGGCAGCACCGCCACCCAGAAGACAAGGGCAAAATTATCTGCCGTCCACCACATCAGGCCGATCGCCACGAGCGGTCCGACGAATGCGCCGATGGTGTCGAGCGACTGCCGCAGGCCGAAGCTCGCGCCGCGCAGACCCGCAGGTGCGATATCGGCGATCAGCGCATCGCGCGGTGCGCCGCGAATACCCTTGCCGACGCGGTCGATGAAGCGCGCGGCAATCAGCCAACCGACGCTGGGGGCAAGCGGGAACAGCGGTTTTGTCAGCGCGGCTAGGCCGTAGCCGAGCGCCGCGAGGAGCTTGCGCCGGCCGAGCCAGTCGGACAATGCGCCGGAGAAGATCTTCGTGATCGAGGCGGTCGCCTCCGCAATGCCCTCGATGAAGCCGACCGTCAGCGTGGAGGCCCCGAGCACAGTGACGAGATAGACCGGCAGCAGCGCGTGGATCATCTCGGAGGAGACGTCCATCAGCATCGAGACGAAGCCGAGCACCCAGATCCCCCTGGGCAGCCCCGCACGCGCAGCATTCGGTGTCGTCGTCGTCACGCCCTGACCTTCGCCTTCAGGCAACAAAAAACCCGCCATCGGCGGGTTTGTCCATGCTCCCGCCAAAGGCCGAGGCTTTTGAGATTGCCCCTCCTCGAGCAGGAGTCATCAGCCCACTACGGTCGCAGGCCGACGGGCGGTTGTCGGGGGACTCCATCCCCATCTGTACATCCAACCTAGCATGGAAATCGCACCGGACAAGTGGGCGGGGAACGTCTGTCTTCGGCTCGATGCTGCTGGACGCTCCGGAATGATGGCGTGAGCGATCGCGCATGTCCCCGTGGCGCAAGCGCGGCAACACGGCGGCAGCTTTGCGTGACGTGCGCATTCCCAACTCGCGAATTCCTAACTGGAATGTGAAGCGCAAGCGATCTTCGGACTTTGCGGCAAGGCGATTGCATGTCACCATCGCGTCATACGACGGGAGACTGCGATGCGCATGCTGTTCTCGATCGGGGCTGTGCTGGTGGCCGGCGTACTCGCCGGAGGGGATGTCGCGGGCATCGCGGCACCAGGGCCCAAATTTGAACCGAGCAAGAGTTCGCCACAACGGCTAGCGGCCGATCGGGACGCGCAGACGGTCGATGTCGAGCTGGTCCTCGCGGTCGACGTCTCCTACTCCATGGACATGGATGAACTCGCGATCCAGCGCGAAGGCTATGCGCAGGCGATCCAGTCGAAGGAATTCCTCCAGGCGCTGAAGCTCGGGCCGAATGGCCGGATCGCGGTGACTTACTTCGAATGGGCCGCTTCCAGCGATCAGAAGATCATCATCCCGTGGCGGCTGGTCGACGGACCGGAGACGGCGGACGCGGTCGCCGCCGAGATCTTGAAGACGCCGATCCGGCGCGCCTCGCGCACCTCGATCTCCGGGGCGATCACGTTCGCGATGCCGTTGTTCGACGAGGATCCCTATCGCGGCTTGCGCCGCGTGATCGACATTTCCGGTGACGGCCCCAACAACAATGGCGGCCCGGTCACGGCGGCGCGCGACGCCGCGCTCGAGAAGGGCATCGTCATCAACGGCCTGCCGATCATGGTCAAGGAGCCGTCCTATTCGACCATGGATATCGACAATCTCGACTACTATTACGAGGACTGCGTCATCGGCGGTCCCGGCTCCTTCGTCATCACGATCAAGGATCGCGACAAGTTCAAGGAAGCGATCCGCACCAAGCTCCTGATGGAGGTCGCGGGCCGCATGCCGGAGCGCCCCGTGAGGCGCGTTGCCGACAAGGAGCCACGGGTCAGCTGCTTGATCGGCGAGAAGATCTGGTCGGACCGCTGGGGGCGCTGATCCGCACCACCCCGAATGAGACCTTTTGCCCTGTCCCGCCCGCGGTCGAATTTAACCACGCGTTAACTGCTGCGTGGCCCTAATCGGCCTGCTTCCGGTTGTTTCCGGATAAAGTTCTGACTTCGCCGTCCGGCGCGCGAACAGAAGCGGGTCTGTCAGACAAATCCGCCGAGCAATCCAATGGCCATCGTCACATCGAGCACCAGCCAGATTTCGCCCGCCAACGAGCGGGTGTATCACCAGAGCAGTCTGGTGGGTGACTGGAAGGGCAATTGGGCAGGCAACAACCAGGCCGTCGGCTTCAAGGTCGTGAACATCCGCGGGGCCAGGGCCCAGATCGAGTACACCCATAACGGGCACACCGAGCGCGGTATCGGCGAGGTCAATGGTGCAACGATAAGCTACGGCAACGTCACGGTCGGCACCAAGGACGGCAAGAACCTGGTGCTCCTGTTCTCCTCGGGCGTTGGCAAGCAGAGCGCGACTTTGCAGAAACAGGCGCCGGCAGGTTCCGACAGCATCCTCATGGGAAGCTGGGGCGGCTATTCCGCCGACATCGGCAAGAGCGCGAGCTTTCGCGTGCTGGCCATCAACGGCAAGGAGGCGACGGTCAGCGTCACCACCGACGGTATCACCCGCCAGGGCACCGGCTACGTCTACAGGAACGTCATCATGTTCGGGCAGTCGCAGATATCGACCGACAACGGACAAAACGGCAAGATCATCTATCAGGTCGGCTCCAAATCCTTCACTGTGCCGGTGACGAAATATCCGCCTGCGGATTCGTCGTCCTCGGTGGACAGGACGGCCTGAACGTCAGCCTCCCTGGGCGGCCGGCGGCCCCCTCACCATTTCGGCGCCCGCTTCTCCACGAACGCCCTCAAACCCTCCTGCGCTTCGTCCGACGTCGCGACATTGCAGAAATCGTCCACTGCACTTGCGATGCTGCGCCGGTAGTCGAGATCGATCTGGCGCATGAAGGCGGCGCGGCCCATCCGCAGCACGGCGGCCGACTTGCCGGCGAATTGCGCCGCGAGCTTGATCACCTCGGCGTCGAGCTCGGCATCGGCAACGACGCGGTTCACCACGCCGAGCTCGCGCGCCTCCGCGGCGGTGAAGACGCGGCCGGTGAACAGCAGCTCGAAAGCGCGATGACGTCCGACGATGCGCGGCAGATGCGCGTAGTGGATCGCGGGAATGACGCCGACGTCGATCTCGGGATAGCCGAACGTCGCGCTCTCGGTTGCCAGCACCACGTCGCAGGACACCGCCATGGTCATGCCGCCGCCGCGCGCCGCGCCTCCGACCGCGGCGATCGATGGCTTTCCGAGCCCATACTGGGCGTCGTAAAGGTCGATATAGAGCGCCTGGAGGAATTCGCGGATCTCGGCGCCGGATTTCCCCAGCAGGATGTCGAGGTCGAGGCCGGCCGAAAAGCGCTTGGCGATCGCGCTCGCCAGCACGACAACGCGTGCTTCCGGATCGTTCGCCGCGCGACGCAGGGCCGCGACCACCGCACGGATGACTTCGAGGCTCAGTGCATTGACAGGCGGGCGGCGCAGCGTGATGCGGGCGATGTTGCCTGCGCGTTCGTAGGCGACTGGATTGTCAGATGTCACCGGGTTCTCCATGCTTTCGGGAAACGTGCGGCATCGATCGCGGTGGTGGCGCGGTTATTTCGCGTCGAGCGGCGGCAGCGGCGGGACGCTGTCGTTCGGCGCTTCCGCCTTGTTCGGCGACAGCTTACGGTGCGGCTTGGGCCGTGCAAGACCTCCAGCGCGCATGTTAGACTGCGTGCATGAGATTGCTTGCCGGATGGAGGGACCAATGACCGACGAACACCCGATGATGGCCGGCTCCGCCACCGTCTTCGTCGTGTCCGACATCACAGCCAGCCTCGCCTATTACCGCGATGTGCTCGGCTTCGAGGTCACCTTCGAATACGGTCAGCCTCCGTCCTACGCCTGCCTCTGCCGCGACGAGGTCGGCCTGCATCTGCTTGCGGCGGGGGTAACGAAGCGGTTGCCCGGGCACGGCGGCATCTGCATCTTCGTCAGGGACGTCGATCAGGTCTATGCCGAACTATCGGGACGCGGTGCCAGGCTGCTCAACCGGCCGGAGGACCGCGACTATCGTATGCGCGATTTCGACGTCGTCGACGCCGACGGCAATCAGCTCACGTTCGGTATGGGAACGGACGACGCGGCCTGACATCGCCGGCCGCGCGCGTCCGCCGTTGCATCAGATCCGGGCCTCCAGGATCAGGTTGAAGGGTGTTTCGGCGGCGCGGCGGAAGCGCGACAGGCCGCCTTCGCTGGCGACCTTGCGCAGCCTTGCCTCGCCGGCTTGAGCGCCGAGCGCGAGGCCGACCTCCTGATCGAGCGAGGCCGGCGTGCAGATCATGGTCGATGCCGCATAGTAGACCCGCCCGACAGGATTGAGATTGTCTTCGAGGCGGTCGCCTGCGAACGGCTCGACCAGCATGCAGGTGCCGTCCTTGGCCATGGTCTCGCGCACGTGGCTGATGGCGCCGACGGGATCGCCCATGTCGTGCAGGCAATCGAAGAAGCAGACGAGATCGTAGCCCTCGGCCGGATAGGTCTTCGCCGAGTGAACCGCGAAGCTGACACGATCGCCCAGCTTCGCCTCAGTGGCCGCCTTTCGTGCGGCCGCGATCGAGCCCTCGTGATAGTCGAAGCCGTAGAAGCGGGAGTTCGGGAAGGCCTCCGCCATCAGCCGGGTCGAGACGCCGTGCCCGCAGCCGACATCGGCGACCTTGGCGCCGCGCTTCAGCTTGTCTACGACGCCTTCGAGCGCGGGCAGCCACTCCTGCACCAGATGATGCATGTAGCCGGTGCGGAAGAACCGGGCGGTGCCGCAGAACAGGCACTCGCTGCGACGATTCCAGCCGACGCCCTTGCCGGACTTGAATGCGTCCGTAATTTTCGGCTCGTCGAGGAACGCCGCGGCAATGACATTGCCGACCGCGCCGAGGAAGACCGGGCTGTCCTCATCGGCGAGCGCCAACGCCTGCTCCGGCAGCATCGAGAACTTGCCGGAAGTGGAGTCGTATTCGACGTAACCAGAAGCCGCCTGGCTCGCCAGCCACTCGCGGACGTAGCGTTCGTTCGTTCCGGTGGCGCTTGCGAGTTCGGCAGAGTTCATGGGTCCCTTGGCGGCGAGGGCGCGGTAGAGGCCGAGCTTGTCGCCCAGCAGGACCAGCGATGCGTTCATCGCCGCACCGACCTCGGTGATCATCTTGCCCATAAAGGCATTCAACCTGTCGGAATCGACCTCCATGACAGCCTCCATGTTGTGTCTGGCATTTTCAAAGGTCTGCGCAATTGCGTCTTGCCGGACTGCCCCGGCCGATCAGGATCGAGGCGACGGCTCGCGTTCGCGCGTCCTCTATGTGGGTCAATCCGTCGCGCAGGAGGTTCAACACGTCGGGATAACGTAATTTTGGAACTCGATGGCGCGACCACCGGCATCGCGTCACTGGTATTCGCGTGGTCCCCGGCGTATAATTTCCGCACTTTTTTGACGGTCACCTGAATGTTCAGCCTTGCACGTTCCTGCGGTCTCGCAACTCTCTTCGTGGTGCTCTGCCTCGGCGGAGCGCCGGCTCATGCGCAAGTCGCGCCGCTGCAATATTGGATCCCGGGCGGGCCTTTCGGCTTTGGCGGCAGCGCCGGCCAGAGCTCCGATGGCTACGGCAATTTTCCGAGCTTCAAGGGTGGCGATGCCAACGCGGGCTATGATTTTCGTCCCGGTTTCTTCGTCGGAAGCGAACGCGGCAACCTAGGCCTGGGCGGACTCAGCCAGCCTGCGCCGGCCGGCAATTTCAGCGCGCTCTCCTACGATGGCACGCAGTTCGGTTACAACTACAAGACCGCGGGCGGCATGCCCGTCACGTTCTTTGCCGGGTTCGACACGCTGAAATACAATGGCGGCATCGGCAGCTCGCTCGCCCCGCTCACCTCCGGCGCCTCGCCCGGCTACGGCGCTTTCGCGGGTGTCGAGTTCAAGCCGACCCCCAACCTCAGCCTGTCGTTCGGCGCCGGTTTCACCCAGCAGCAATCGGGACGCATGGACAGCGACATCAATTCGTCAATGCTGCCCGGCGAGTCACCGGCGTTGGGCGGCTTGCGGCGTTGAGCGCTCACACGTCCGTTTCGCCGCCCGCTTGACCGCGGCCGCGTTGGCCTACGACAAGCCGGCCACCAGCGGGCGTTGCAGGTGCTTCGCCATCAGCTCTGCCGCCTCGGCGTAACGCCGCGTTTCCAGAACCTCGAGCAGGCGCAAATGCTCGCGCACGTGCCGCCGCATACCGTCGCGGTCGGCGAAGCTGCGATAGGCGAACAGGCGTCTGATTGAATTCACGCGCCGGAGCGATTCAAGAAAGAAGGGATTGCCGGCGCCGCGAATGATCTCCTCATGGAATTCGCAACCGGAAAGAAAGACCTCGCCGATCGTCATCTTCTCGAGCTCGCCTTCGAACACGCGCAGCTGGCGCTCGCGCAAGCGTGCAATCACCTCCTGCGGCAGCGCAAAGCCGGGCTGGGCGATTGCCGCAGGTTCGATCACCGCGCGAAACGCCATGGCCTTGGCGTGAGCTTCGGGGTTCGAGACCGTCTCCGCGAAGCGCCAGCCATAGCCCGGCAGGCGTGCAATCCAGCCCTCGGCAGCGATCCGGTCAAGCAGCCGCTGCAACTCGGCCCGGCTGAGGCCATAGCGGCGCATCAGCTCCGCCTCGGTGACGTCAGCCGGCAGTCGGCTTGCGAGCACGTCGCCTGCGATGGACGTATAAACCTGTTCGCTGCGCCTGACCGCCGCGAGGGCTGGCTGGGCTGCGCCGCTGGTCGGATGCTTGGCCAGCACGAACCCGCGATGTGGCTCGCCGCGCGCGAGCCCTGCCGCTTCCAGAGCCTTGAGGCCGAGCCGGATCGGCGCGCGTGAAAGATCGAGCGCATCGGCAAGCCGCTGTTCGATCAAGCGATCGCCAGCCTTCATGCCTTCGCGTCGGGCGAGCGCCATGATCAGCCCGGCGAGGTGCTCAGCGCGCTCGGAACCGCCTTTGCTTGAAGCGGGCGGTCGGGAATTGTCGGAGGCGGTCATTGCAGTGCACGCGGATTTTGAGCTTGACAGATTGTCCCACGGATTGTTCTTTTACGCAATAATATACAATCGAACCAGGGAGAGCCTGATGGCGCATGCGCCGGATGTCCTGATTTGCGAGGTCGGCCCCCGCGATGGACTGCAAAACCTGGACGTGTTCGTTCCCACCGAAGCCAAATGCGCGCTGATTGATACGATCGCCGCCGCCGGCATGCGCGAGATCGACGCGGGATCCTTCGTGCCGCCGAAGGTCGTGCCGCAATTCGCCGATGTCGATGCGGTGATGGCGCACGCGCTCGCGCACAGGACCGCGACCATCGGTGCACTTGTGCCGAACGTGAAGGGCGCCGAGCGCGCCATCGCCGCCGGTGTCGACGCCGTCTACTTCGTCATCTCCGCCAGCGAGACGCACAACCGCGCCAATGTGCGCCGCTCGATCGAAGAGCAGCTCGACGGGTTTCGCGCGGTCCGCGCCGCGATCGACGCCTCTCCGGCGGGCCGGCGGCCGCACCTGATGGGCGCGATCGCCACCTCCTTCGGCTGCTCGCTGGAGGGCGAGGTGAGCGAAGCGGCGGTGTGCCGGGTCGCGCGCGCCTTTGCCGAGGCCGGTGCCGACGAGATCGGGCTCGCCGACACCGTCGGCTACGCCACCCCGAAACTGGTCAGGCAGATCGTCGAAGCCGTCAGGCGTGAAGTCGGATTGCAGATGACGCTGCGGCTGCATCTGCACGACACGCTCGGTGCTGGCCTCGCCAATGCCGTCGCCGGCCTCGACGCCGGGATCCGGCGTTTCGACGCCGCGGTATCAGGACTTGGCGGCTGTCCGTTCGCGCCTGGTGCCCGTGGCAACATCGTCACCGAGGATCTCGTGTTCATGCTGGAACGCATGGGACTTTCGACCGGCATCGACCTCGATCGCCTGATGCAGACGCGCGAGATTCTGGCCCGCCATATCCCGGCAAAACATCTGACCGGGCACCTGCACGAGGCCGGAATTCCCAAGGTGCTGCGGAGGGCGGCATGACGGCGGCGGCGCCCGAGGCGGCAACGGAGCTCCGTCCGCTCGCCGGCCTTCGGGTCATCGAGTTCAGCCAGATGGTGATGGGGCCGAGCTGCGGCTTGATCCTCGCCGATCTCGGCGCCGACGTGATCAAGGTCGAGCCGCCCAAGGGCGACCGCACCCGCTACTTCAAGGGACCGGCTGCCGGCTTCTTCGCCACCTACAGCCGCAACAAGCGCAGCATCGCGCTGGATACGTCGACCGCGGAAGGCCAGACCATCGCGCGGCGGCTGATCGAGAGCAGCGACGTCCTGATCGAGAATTTCCGACCCGGCCTGCTGAAGCGGATCGGTCTCGACTACGAGTCGGTTGCCGCTTTTGCGCCACGCCTGATCTACTGCTCGCTCAAAGGCTATTTGCCCGGCCCCTACGAGAATCGCCTCGCGCTCGACGAGGTCGTGCAGATGATGGGCGGCCTTGCCTACATGACGGGCCTGCCGGACCGGCCGATGCGCGCCGGCGCCTCGGTCAACGACATCATGGGTGGCATGTTCGGCGTGATCGCGATCCAGGCTGCGCTGGCCGAGCGGCAGCGCACCGGCCGCGGTCGCTACATCCAGAGCGCGCTCTACGAGAACAACGTGTTCCTGATGGCGCAGGCCATGATGTGCGAGGTGGTCAGCGGCCAGCCCTCGATCCCCTATTCGATCAAGGACAGCCCCTGGCCGGTCTACGATCTCTTCGACACCAGGGACGGCTCGAAGCTGTTCGTCACCATCGTCGGTGAAGAGCAGTGGGAGGCGTTCTGCCGCGCCTTCGATCGCGAATCCTGGCTTGCCGATCCGCGCTTTGCGACGAGCAACGACCGCGTCGACCATCGCGGCTGGCTGATTCCGGAGATCGCGAAGATCTTCAAGCAATGGGACAAGGCCGATCTCGCGGCGCGCCTCGAGCAGCTCGATCTGCCCTACGCGCCGGTGAACAAGCCCGGCGATCTCTTCGACGACCCGCATCTGAACCAGTCGGGCGGGCTGACCAACATTCACCTGCCTGACGGCGGCGAGGCAAAAACGCCGCTGTTGCCGATCTCCATGGACGGCCGCCGGCTGCCCAACCGCTACGATCCGCCGCAGATCGGCGAGCAGACGCGCGAGATCCTGGGTGAGATCGGCGTTTCGTCGAGCGAAATCGAAACGCTGCGAAAGGCAGGAACCATTCGGATCGCGCCTGGGCCGTCCTGACGAACGGATCGATCAAACAAGAATCAACGGAGGAGGCACATGAACATCACCAGGCGCCAGGCGCTGATCGCGGGCTCCACATTGGCCGGCGCGTCGATGCTGCCCGGGCAGCTCCGCGCCGAGACCAAGCAGGTATCGCTCGCCTTCGGGCCGGTGTCGCCGGTCTACGCCATCGGCATGATTGCCGAGCTGAAGGGTTACTTCAGGGACGAAGGTCTCGACTCCAAGCTCGTCACCGGTAACGCCGGCACGTTCGGCCGTCAGACGCTGGCGGCGGGACAAGCCGTGTTCGCGCATGGCGATGCCAGCCACCCGCTCCAGCTCAGTGCGCGCGGCAAGCCCTGCAAGATCCTGCTCGCGACGGAGATGGTGTGCTCCTACGCCAACATCGTGGTCCGGCAGGACCTTTACGACGGCGGTATCAATTCGGTCGAGAAGCTCGCGGAGCACAAACGGCCTGACGGCGCCAAGCCGATCGTCGCGGCCACCGCGATCGGGTCGGGCACCTGGGTGTTCGGCACCTATGTGTTCGAAACGCGCGGGCTCGGCGACAGGGTGAACTGGGTCGCCGGCGGCGGGCCCAACACGATGTTTCCGTCGCTGCAGACCAAGCAGTTCGACGCAATCATGGCGCCGCCAAGCTGGATCGTCGAGGTCGAGAAGAAGGGCTTTGGCAGGACGATCTACGACACCTCCAAGCCCGGCGTATTCGAGAAGGATTTCGGCGGAACGCTGCCCGTGCTGGTGATCTACACGCTCCAGGACACGATCGAGCAGGACAAGGCGACGGTGCAGGCCTATGTGAATGCGATCCACCGCGCGATGGCTTTCGTGAAGGCGACGCCGCTCGCGGACGTGCAGGCACTGGTCACGCCGAAATATTTCTCGGGCATCGACCCCGATGCGGTCAGCGCCGAGCTCGGCTTCGACAAATCGACCTGGGCCTATGACGGCGTCATCGACAAGTCCTCGTTCGAACGCGGAGCCAAGCCCTGGTACCGCAAGGGAACGGATATTCCCGAGACGAAATACGAGGATGTCGTCGACATGAGCTTCCTCCAGGCGGCCAGAGCGAAATACAAATGATCGCCGCGCCAAGCCCGGGATTCGCGCTCGCGCGAGACGAGGTTGAGAGAGCGGAGACGCGAACCCGCATCGCGGTGCGAGGTCTCGCCAAGCGCTTCAACGCGTCGGGCCGCGAGTTCGTGGCGGTCGATGACGTTTCCTTCGAGGTCAAGCAGGGCGAGTTCGTCGCGCTGCTCGGTCCGTCCGGCTGCGGCAAGAGCACCATTCTCAACATGGTCGCGGGGCTATTGCCGCGCTCAGGCGGACGCATCCTGATCGATGAGGACATGGTTGAGACCGGTAAGGTCAACCCCAGGGTCGGCTATGTCTTCCAGCGCGACACACTGTTTCCCTGGCGAACCGTGGAGCAGAACATCGGCTATGGGCTGGAGATCGCGGGGCTGCGAAGGACCGAGCGCGCCGGGCGCGTCGCTTCGGCCGTCGAGAAGGCCGGGCTCTCCAGCTTTGCACAAAGCTTCCCCAGCACGCTGTCCGGCGGCATGCGCCAGCGCGTCGCCTTGATGCGCACGCTGATCATGGAGCCCGAGATCCTGCTGATGGACGAGCCGTTCGGCGCGCTCGACACCCACACCAAGCTCGAGATGCACAAGACGCTGCTGGAGATATGGGAACGCGAGCGGCAGACCGTGCTGTTCGTGACCCACGATCTCGGCGAGGCCTTGACCTTGGCGAGCCGCATCATCCTGCTCTCGGCGCGGCCCGGGAGGCTCAAGGAAGATTTCGACGTCGCGATCCCGCGGCCGCGCGATCCCGTGGACGTCCGCGAGACCGCCGAATTCGGCCGCCTCTACTCTCACATCTGGCATTCCCTCGGCGAAGAATTCCGCCGCACCAGGGCCGAATGATCATGTCCAACAGCCGTAGCGCCGTCCTGTTCTGGCAAGTGGCCATTCTCGTGGTGGTTCTCGTCGTCTGGCAGTGGGGCTTCGAATGGAGCAAGGCGCTGTTGCCGAAGGCCTATGTGCCGAAAATCCTCGATCCGTATTTCGTCGCCAAGCCGTCGTTGATCTGGCAGAGCTTCCTGCGGCTCGGCTGCTTTGCCGATCCCGCCGGCTTCGCCGCCTGCATCAACGGCAACGACAACAATCTGTGGCTCGCCACGCTCGTCACGCTGAAGAACACCTGGTGGGGTTTTCTTTTCGGGTCCGCGAGCGGAATCGCGGCCGGCCTGGTCCTCGGCCGTTCGGACTTCCTGGCCCGCGTGTTCGGGCCCTATGTCGTGGCGCTCAACTCGATACCGCGCATCGCGCTGGTACCGCTCGTCATCCTGATCTTCGGCCTCGGCGATCTCTCCAAGATCGCCACTGCCTGGCTCGTCGTGTTCTTCGTGGTGTTCTTCAACACCTTCGAGGGAACGCGTGCGGTCGACCGCGACCAGATCGCCGCTGCCCGTCTGCTCGGCGCCAGCGAATTCATCGTGCTGCGCACGGTCGTGATCCCTTCCGCACTGGCCTGGGTGTTCGCGTCGCTGTTGCCGGCGGTGTCTTTTGCGCTGATCGGCGTCATCGTTGGTGAGTTCATCGGCGCCGAGCGCGGGCTCGGCAAGCTCATCATCGAAGCCGAGGCGCGCGCCAATGCCAGCGAGATGATGGTCGCCATCTTCGTCATGATGTTCGTCGGAATCCTGTTGGCGATCGCGGTGCGCTCGCTGCAGTCCTACTTGCTGCGATGGCAGCCGCAATTCGAACCGTCGGCATAGCAGTCTGGAAGGGTTCGGACGGTGAGCGGCAGGTAGCGCGTCAGCGCGTGAACCGCGCCACCAATTCCACATGCGGCGTGTGGCGGAACTGATCGACCGGGACAACGGTCTCGATCCTGTAGCCGCCGTCGATGAGGAGCCGGGCGTCGCGAGTGAAGGTTGCGGCGTTGCACGACACCGCGATCACGACGGGTACCTTGCTCGCAGCGAGTTTCAGCGCCTGCGCCTGCGCGCCCTGGCGCGGCGGGTCGAACACCACGGCGTCGAAGTCGCGCAGCTCCGGCGGCACCAGCGGGCGGCGGAACAGGTCGCGCGGTTCGGCCTTGATCGGTTTCAGCCCTGGTGTGCGCGCAGCCTTCACGAGCGCGGCGACGGCGCCGGCGTCGTTGTCATAGGCGGTGACGCGCGCCTTCTCGGCGAGCCTCAAGGCAAACGGGCCGACGCCGCAGAAGAGGTCGAGAACCTCCTTGGCCTTGCCGACACGCTCGGCGACGAGCGACGCCAGCGTCTCCTCGCCCGCGACCGTTGCCTGCAGGAACGAGCCCGGCGGCAGCGTCACCTCGGCGCGGCCCATCCGTACCGTCGGCGGCAAGCGTTGCAGCACCAGTTCGCCGTGCCGCGTCAGCCGCGCCAGCCGATGCAGCTCCGCAACGCGCGAGAGCGCCGTGACCAGCGCCGTCGGCAGCGGGCCGGAGCCGCGCACGTCGACATCGAGGCCGTTGGCGGTCGCGGTGACCTGGATGTCCAGCGGCTTCGTCGCCGCCATTCTGGACATCAGGGATTCGGCAAGCGCCCAGGCGGCATCGAGCGCACCCTCGAGCCCGGGATCGAGGATCGGGCAGCGATGGATCGGGATGACGTCGTGCGAGCTCGCCGCCGAGAAGCCGACCTTGAGGACGTCATGCGTGCCGAACCGGCCGTGCAGCGTGACGCGCCGGCGCCCCGCGCCATGGGCATCGACCAGCGGCGCCACCTCGCAATCGATGCCGGCCTGCGCCAGCGTCTCGACCACGATGCCGCGCTTCCACGCGTGATAGGGCTCAGCCGCCCAGTGCTGGATGGCGCAGCCGCCGCAGACGCCGAAATGCGGACAGAACGGCTCGATGCGATCGGGGCTGGCGACATCGACCGCGAGCAGCTTGCGGCGGTCGGGATGGCTGCCGGCGACGTGGTCGACCTCGACGGTCTCGCCGCCAAGCGTGTAGGGCACATAGACGGCATCGCCCGCTGCGAGCGAGACGCCGTCGCCGCGATGGCCGACGTGATCGATCCTCACGCGCTCAACCACGGCGCGCGCCCAGGAAGAATTCGATATTGCCGTCACCGCCGGTGATCTGGGAGGGGAACACCTCGATGTCGGTGCAACCGAGCGAAGCGGCAAAGACCGCGATGTCGTCGCAGATCTCCTGATGCACGGCGGCGTCGCGGATGATGCCCTTCTTGTTGTGCTTCCTGTCAGCCTCGAATTGCGGCTTGATCAGTGCCAGTAGGCTCATCGGCGCGGCTGCCAGTGACAGCGCCACGGGCAGCACCGTCTTGAGCGAGATGAAGCTGACGTCGATGACGACGACGTCGGGCCGCGCCGGCAGCCGTTTGCCGTCATAGCTGCGGATGTCGGTCTCCTCCATCGACACGATTTTGGGATGGTCGCGCAGCGAGGGATGCAGCTGGCTGGTGCCGACATCGATGGCGAACACCAGGCTGGCGCCGTTCGCCAGCAGCACCTCGGTGAAACCGCCGGTGGAGGCGCCGACATCGAGGCAGACATGGTCCTCGATCTCGATGGGGTAGCGCTCCAGCGCGCCGGCCAGCTTGACGCCGCCGCGCGACACATAAGGATGCGCAGGCTCGGCCACGATCACCGCGTCCTCGGCGATCGTCTCCGAGGGTTTGGCGACCTGCTTGTCGTCGGCGGTGACGAGCCCGGCCTCGATCGCCGCGCGCGCCCGCGCCCGGCTCTCGAACAGGCCGCGCTCGACCAGCAGAACATCCGCACGCTTGCGGGCAGGGGACATCGGATCTCCGGAGGCGACTGAAGCGTCGAAGCGTCTATGTAGCGATCAATCGCGCGGCCGCCATCCGGACGCAAGCCTCGAACGCGGCCAGATCGTGCCAGACGTCGATCGGCATCTGCGCCGGCGTCACCAGCGGGCAGCCGTGCAGCTCCAGCGCATGGATCATCATGAGGTTGTCGACGAGGCCAAAATCCTCGACCGTCAGCCCCTGTGCATCGACCAGCCGTCCGTCCTCGGAGGTCACGTCCATGAAGCGGCCGACGCGGTCGGCATAGACGGCGCCGTCGTTGGAATAGGCCAGGCAAAACTTGCGGCGGCCGGCCATGTAGCCGAGCTCATAGACGGTGCCGGGGTCGGCGCCGGCACCGCGGAACGGGGTGAGGTTGGCGATGATGGCATCGGCTTCGTCCATCATCGCCTCGTTGCCGCAAAAGATCTGCCGCGAGGCGTCGGGCGAGGTGAGATCGATGGCGTTGTCGAGGGGATAGAGGCCGGTGAGCCCGTGCGCCGCGCAGATCGCAGCCTTTTGCCGGCCGATCTCAACCGCATCCGGCAGGAACACGTCGGGCCCTGCCAGATAGATTTTCATGAAGGTCGCGCTGGTTCGCGAAGGTCGAAGCTCGCCGTCAGGCGAGCTTGACCGTCTCGGTCTTGACGTCCTTGCCCAGCGCCTCGAACACCTTGGCGACGATGCCCTTGGCGTCGAGACCGGCACGGCCGTACATCGCGGCCGGCGTGTCGTGGTCCTGGAACACGTCGGGCAGCACCATCGAGCGGAACTTGACCATGCCGCCGTCGAGCGCGCCCTGATCGGTCAGGTACTGCGCGACATGCGAGCCGAAGCCGCCGACCGAGCCTTCCTCGATCGTGATCAGGATCTCGTGGTCGCGGGCGAGCTTGAGAACCAGCTCGGTGTCGAGCGGCTTCATGAAGCGCGCATCGGCGATCGAGGTGGAGAGGCCGTGGGCGGCGAGTTCGTCGGCCGCCTTCTCGCATTCGGCGAGGCGCGTACCGAAGGAGAGCAAGGCGATCTTGCTGCCTTGGCGAATCATGCGGCCCTTGCCGACCTCGAGCGGAACGCCGACTTCGGGCATCTCGATGCCGCGGCCTTCGCCGCGCGGATAGCGCAGCGAGCTCGGACGGTCGTCGATCGCGACCTGGGTCGCCACCATGTGCACGAGCTCGGCTTCGTCGGCTGCGGCCATGATCACCATGTTCGGCAGGCAGCCGAGATAGGCGTTGTCGAACGAGCCAGCATGCGTCGCGCCGTCGGCGCCGACGAGGCCGGCGCGGTCGATGGCGAAGCGGACGGGCAGGTTCTGGATCGCGACGTCATGCACGATCTGGTCGTAGCCGCGCTGCAGGAAGGTCGAGTAGATCGCGCAGAACGGCTTGTAGCCCTCGCTCGCAAGACCGGCGGCGAACGTCACCGCGTGCTGCTCGGCGATGCCGACGTCGAAGGTGCGGTCGGGGAAGGCCTTGTTGAAGATGTCGACGCCGGTGCCCGACGGCATCGCCGCGGTGATGGCGACGATCTTGTCGTCCTTCTGCGCTTCCTTGACGAGGCTCTGGCCGAACACGTTCTGGTAGGCCGGCGCATTCGGCTTGGCCTTGGCCTGGGTGCCGGTCGCGACGTCGAACTTGACGACCGCGTGATACTTGTCGGCGGAAGCTTCCGCCGGGCCGTAGCCCTTGCCCTTCTGGGTCACGACGTGGACCAAGATCGGGCCGGTCTCCATGTCGCGCACGTTCTTCAGCACGGGCAGCAGATGGTCGAGGTTATGACCGTCGATCGGGCCGACGTAATAGAAGCCGAGCTCCTCGAACAGCGTGCCGCCGTCCATCATGAAGCCGCGCGAATATTCCTCGACGCGGTTGGCGCGGTTGGCGATGATCTTGGGCAGGCGCTTGTTGATCTGCTTGGCCGCATCGCGCAGCGTGCGATAGGTCTTGCCGGAGTAGAGGCGCGACAGATAGGCGCTCATGGCGCCGACCGGCGGCGCGATCGACATGTCGTTGTCGTTGAGGATCACGATCAGGCGCGAGTTCATGGCGCCGGCGTTGTTCATGGCTTCATAGGCCATGCCGGCTGACATCGCGCCGTCACCGATGACGGCGATAACGTTGTTCTTGCCGCCGGAAAGGTCGCGCGCGACCGCCATGCCGAGGCCGGCGGAAATCGAGGTCGAGGAATGCGCCGCGCCGAACGGATCGTAATCGCTCTCGCTGCGCTTGGTGAAGCCGGACAGGCCGCCGCCGGTGCGCAGCGTGCGGATGCGGTCGCGCCGGCCGGTGAGGATCTTGTGCGGATAGGCCTGATGGCCGACGTCCCAGATCAGCCGGTCGCGCGGCGTGTCGAAGACATAATGGATCGCGGTGGTGAGCTCGACCACGCCGAGGCCGGCGCCGAAGTGACCGCCGGTCACCGAGACGGCATCGATGGTCTCTTGCCGCAGCTCGTCGGCGACCTGGCGAACCTGCTCGATCTTGAGCTTGCGCAGGTCATCCGGCGTATGGATGGTGTCGAGAAGCGGCGTTTTACTGTATGCGTTCACGGCGATTTCCAATTTGTCAGCGCCGGAAGATCGTTCCGGTGCGCGATGGGTTTGCACAATATCGGCGCAGCGCGAGTCCTTAAACCGTCGGAGCCACCTGCATGGGGCAGGGCCCCGTCTTCAAGCTTAGGTGAGCCTAGGTGCGCTCCGGTTCAGTCCCTGTGATCCCTGTCACTTAGATCGGCTTCGTCCGTCCCAGCCAATTTCATTAGCAGTTTGAAGCGCTTGTCGTCGGTAATTTGTGCCCACGCAAGGCTTGCAAAAAGCCACACTCCGCGCAGCTTTACACCAAAGCTTGGGCCAAAGCCAACCCGCAGGGTCGTTTAGGGGTATGCACCTGCAACCCGCGGGCCAGCTTGGTTAATCTTGGCGCCGGCGGATGGGTTCCAGTCTTGCCCGGTTCCTCGCCTGCATTTTGGGCGAGAGGAAGGCCGTTTTGGCCAGATTCGCGAGCCCGAGAGGCCCTGGCCGGGGGAACTCTTCGATGTCAGTGCCTGGCCGCCGAGGGCTGTAAGCCCAAACAGCGGCGTGCGATCATGAAAAACTGCAGATGGCCGATGCTTGAGGCGGGCGGCTTGAAACGGGGACCTTACTGCACGTCGAGCGGTGCGGTGCCGGTGGCCTGGCCGCTGGCATCGGTGGTGATCTTGTCGACGCGTGCCTCGGCTTGGCGCAGCAATTCCTCGCAGCGGCGCTTCAGCGCCTCGCCGCGCTCGTAGATCGTCACGGATTCCTCGAGCGGCACCTTGCCGTCCTCGAGCCGCTTCACGATGGTTTCGAGCTCCTCGATGGCGCGTTCGAAGGTGAGCCTGGAGACGTCGACTTGGGTATTTTCGGCCATATCCGTTTCCGATTGCCCGCTTCACGTGAGAAAAAGCGCAGTTTTGCGGGCGTAATGTGGCGGGTGCGTCAAGCGCCCATCAGGGCGCCGACATGCGCCGTAACAGATTCTTTCAATCCTTGCAGGTCATAGCCGCCCTCGAGCACCGAAACAATGCGGCCCCCTGCGGACTTGTCGGCAAGGTCCATCAGCTTGCGCGTGACCCACGTGTAGTCCTCCGCGCGCAAATTCAGCGAGGCCAGCGGATCGCGGTAATGCGCATCGAAGCCCGCGGAGATGACGAGAAGCTCGGGGCTGAATTTTTCGAGGCGCGGCAGGATCAGTTGCTCGAACGCGGCGCGGAATTCTGGTCCGCCGTCTTCGGAAGCGAGCGGCGCATTGACGATGGTGTCGTGGTCGCCGCGCTCGCCCTTCGCGCCGGTACCCGGAAACAGCGGCATCTGATGCGTCGAGCAGTACATCACGGTCTGATCGGACCAGAAGATGTCCTGCGTGCCGTTGCCGTGATGCACGTCGAAATCGACGATGGCGGCGCGCTGGATGCCGTATTTGCGCTGCGCATGACGCGCCGCGATCGCGGCATTGTCGAAGAAGCAGAAGCCCATCGGCTTGCCGATCTCGGCGTGATGTCCGGGCGGGCGCACCGCGACGAAGGCGTTGCGATGCTCGCCATTCATCACCGCTTCGGTCGCAGCCACCGCGCCGCCGACGCCGCGCATCACCGCTTCCCACGTGCCTGGTGACATCGAGGTGTCGCCGTCGATATAGACCTGACCGCTGGTCGGCGCGATGTGGCGCAGCTCGGTGACGTAGTGCTCGTTGTGGCAGAGCGTCACGAGATCGAGATCGCCTTCCGGTGCCAGGTCGCGCGCCAGGAACTGGAAGCGCTCCTGCGACAGCGCTTCCTCCACCGCCCGCAGGCGGTCGGGCCTTTCAGGATGTCCCGGGGGCGTGACGTGGTCGAGGCAGGCCTTGTGGGAGAGGAGAAGCGTGCTCATCAGGTCGGCCTCACAGGGAACGGGCTCTTGACGTCGCTTGGCGCATCCCGAGCCAAAACGCAAATGCAAAAAGCAATCTAAGCGCTTGGGCGGGAATGGCAAAGGGTGGTTCCGGACAAGTCCGTTTGATCCGGATCAATTCACGCGCAGGATGCGGGTGGGCGGCAGCGGACCGATCGGTCCGTGTGCCCTGAAGAAGGCGAACAGCGCGTCCGCGTCGTAGCCGCCATATTGCTGTGCTGTGCCTTGTTTGGCGGCCGTAAAACCGTCGCCGCCGACGGCGAGGTAATCGTTGACGGTGACGCGGTAGCCGCTTCCAGGCTCGATCGGCTTGCCGTTGAGCGTCATCTTCTCAAGGCTGATTCGCTCGCCGAACGGTTTCGTCGCATCCCAAGTGTAGCTGAACCCGTTCGAGACCTGGAGAATCCGCGGGCGCTTCGGATCGAGCCATTGCTGCTCCAGCATGTCCTTGAGCTGGCTGCCCGTGAGCGTCATCGTAACGAGGCGATTGCGGAACGGCTGGCTCGCGAACAGTTCGCCGAACGACACAGCGCCGTTCTCCTTCGGAACAATGTCGGTGCGGATGCCGCCGGGATTGGTGAGCGCGATGACAGCGCTGCCATCCTTGGCGTCCTTCGTCGCGGCGAGCTGCGCGTCCGCGATGACGTCGCCGAGCGCGCTCTCGCCGGCCTCGTTCGGCACGCGCGACAGCGTCTGCGTCACCGATCCGGCCGGGCGATTCGCAATCGGTGCCGACAGCTTGTCATAGGCTTCGATCAACGCGGTCTGTTCGGGATCCTTCGCCAGCGAGGCATTGGCGACGATGACGTTCTCGGCTTTGGCGCTGACGATGTCGCGGGTTACAGGATCGAGCTTGAGGTCTATCGCGGTGACCAGCGTGCCGTATTTGTCGCCGCTGGTGACGAGCCGCCCGTCGATGTCGCAGACATAGGCGCGGTGGGTGTGGCCGCTGACGACGACGTCGACGGCGCGGTCGAATTTCTTGACGATGTCGACGATCGGCCCCGTAATGGCGGGGCATTCATTGTAGTCGCCTGAGGGCTCACCGCCCTGGTGGATCAGCACCACGATTGCCTCGACGCCGCGCGCCTTCAGCTGCGGCACCAGCGCGTTCACCGTCTCGGCCTCGTCGCGGAATTCGAGCCCGGCAATGCCTGAGGGCGAGACGATGCCCGCGGTCTCCTTCAAGGTCAGTCCGATGAAGGCGACGGGGATGCCCTCGAACTCCCTGATCTCGTAGGGCGGCAGTACGCTCTTGCCGGTCGCGGTCTCGATGGTGGAAGCCGCGAGATAATGGAACTTGGCGCCCGTGAAGGGATGCGGCCCCTGGCAGCCGTCGACCGGATGACAGCCGCCGTTCTGCATCCGCAAGAGCTCGGTCTTGCCCTCGTCGAACTCGTGATTGCCGACCGAGGTGATCGCAAGCCCCATCATCGAGAGCGCCTCGACCGAGGGCTCGTCGTGAAACATTGCCGACAGGAACGGGCTCGCGCCGATCAGGTCGCCGGCGGCAACGAAGATCGTGTTTGTATGCCCCTCGCGCAGCTGCTTGACCAGCGTCGCCATGTACTCCGCGCCGCCGGCCACGACCATGACCTTCTTGCTTTTGTCTTCGGGATCATTGATCCGGATGCCGCCCGGCGGCGGACGCAGATTGCCGTGGAAATCGTTGATGGCGAGAATGCGCAGCTCGACCGGCGCCGCGGTTTGGGCCGAGGCGGGGAGGGCGATGGCGAGGGCGGCAAGGAGGAATAGGAAGGCGTATCGCATGGAACAAGTTTAGTCGTTCCCCGCGAAGATTTCACGAACGTTCTCGCTGTCATTCCGGGGCGCGCGTAGCGCGAGCCCGAAATCCATTCATCCACCAACTCTGCCGCACGATGGATTCCGGGCTCGCGACTTCGTCGCGCCCCGGAATGACGACCATTGGCTGGGCGCCGGCCGCCCCCTACCTCTTCTTCCGGTTTGCAAACGCCTTGAACGCGGCAATCGCCTCGTCCGACTTCAACCGCTCGCCGAACAGATGGGCCTCCTGGTCGATGCGGCGGGTGAGCTCCTCGGGCGCGGCGCGCAGCAGCTTGCGCGAGGCCGCGACCGCCTCGGCCGGCAGCCGGCAGATATCGCGCGCCACCTTGCGCGCCTCGACCTCGGTATGTCCCGGCGAGACCACGGTGTTGACGAAGCCTGCCGCGTGCGCCTCCGCGGCGGTGAAAGTCCGCCCCATCACCAGCATCGCGAAGGCGCGCTGGTAGCCCATCGTGTTCGGCATCAGGAGGCTGGCCGCGCCGACCGGAACGAGCCCGAGATGGATATAGGGCGCGGAGAAGGTCGCGGCGTTCGAGGCGAGCACATAGTCGCAATGAAACAGCATCACGGTGCCCATGCCGATCGAGGCGCCATCGACGGCCGCGATGATCGGCTTGACGTTGAGGGCGAGCGAATAGAGAAATTTTGCGCCGTCCGACAGCGTCTCGGAATTCGGTTCGGCCTGCATGAAGTCGTCGATGTCGTCGCCGGCGGTGAATACGCCGGAGCCGCCGGTGATGATCATGCAGCGGATGTCGGGATTGTTCTGCGCGGTGTCGATCGCGCGGCTCATCTCGCGATACATGTCCTGCGTGATCGCGTTCTTCTTGCTCGGGCGGCGCAGGGTGATGACGCGTGTTCCGCGCTCTTCGGTGACGACGATGTTGCCATTCGGCATGAGAGCCCCCTGCGGTCGCCGCGACGCTTGCCTTGGCGAGTCTCGCAAGCCTCAGCCTACATCATCTTGCAGGCGTGCCAATCCGCCCGCTCGACCTTTTCGAGAACGTCCCCGTGAGTTCGCCGCATGGCGCGCTGTCGTTTTTCTGATCGGGAACCGCACCGCACCGGATCATGCCGGTTGTATTGCTTCGCACATGCAGTTGCGCATTGCAACAAATGGCTACAATGTTTCATTTGAAAAACCGGGGGTTGTAGGGCACGATTGCCCAATGCCGGTTCCTTTGGCCGATTGTTCGTTTGATGATTGCCGCAACGGGCGTTGACGAATCCTCGCTGCGTTATCGCGGCTGGCGCGTCGTGCTGGCCTGTTTCCTGATGGCCTTCTTCATGTTCGGCTTCGGCCTCTATGGCCAGGGCGTCTATCTCGCCGAGCTCCAGCGCGCCCATGGCTGGCCGGGCACGCTGGTCTCCGCGGCGAGCACCTTCTCGTTTCTCCTCACCTCCGTGCTCGTCATCTTCACCGACGATCTGCTCGCCCGCATCGGGCTGCGCGCGCTGATCCTGAGCGGCCTGTCGGCGCTCGGCGCTTCGACCGTGCTGCTGGCGCTGATGCAGACGCCCTGGCAGCTTTATCTCGCCTATGCGCTGATGTCGGTCGGCTGGACCGGCATGGGCACCGTGGTGATCGCCACCGTGCTGAACGCCTGGTTCGAACGGCGCCGCGGGCTCGCGCTCAGCCTCGCCTTCAACGGCGCGACCTGCGGCGGCATCGTCCTCGTTCCGCTGTTGTTGTCGCTGACCGGCAGCATCGGCTTCCAGTCCGCCATGCTTGCCGCCACGATGGCGATGGTGGTGCTGGTGCTGCCGGTGGTCGTCATCTTCATCGGCTGGCCGACGCAGATATCGCCGGCATCGGGCGGCCGCTCGTCCGCTGGCATGGCCGCGCCGGCCCATTCCCGCAAGACGCTGCTCGCCAACGCGGCGTTCTGGACCATGGTGCTGCCGATCGCGATCGCGCTGCTGGCACAGATGGGATTCATCATCCACCAGGTGACGTTCCTCGAGCCGCTGATCGGGCGTTATGCCGCAGGCCTTGCGGTCACCATCATGGCGGCGATGGCGGTGGTCGGCCGCCTGTCGCTCGGCCTGTTCGTCGACCGGCTCGATCCGCGGCTCGCCTGTGCGGCGTCGATGACGAGCCAGGCGGTGGCGCTGTTCGTGCTTCTCCAAAGCACGAACCCGACCGTGCTGCTCGTCTGCTGCGCCGTCTACGGCTTCTCGATCGGCAACATGATCACGTTCCCACCCTTGATCATCCAGCGCGAGATCGGTGCTGCCGCCTTTGCCGCCGCAATGGGATTGGGCACGTCGATCAGCGGCGTCGTCAGCGCCTTCGGCCCCGGCATCATCGGCCTCGTGCGGAGTTTCACCGGCAACTACACGAGCGCGTTTGCGATCTGTGTGATGCTCGATCTCGTGGCGGCTGGAATCGTGCTGTGGCGGCCGGGCCGACGCGCGAAGCTTGCGGCGTCGTAGCCACCCTTACCCCAACAACACCGCATCCGCCGCCGCGACCGACTCCGCGCTCTCCGTCACCGTGCGCTCCAGCGCGCCGGCCTGCACCGTGATGTTCTCGGCGAAGAAGCGCGCGAGCGAGACGTAGCGCGCGGCGTCGGTGTTGCCGTCGGACTTGGCGGCGAGCGCCTCGGAGGCCAGCATGCAACCGCCGAGCGTCGAGCCGAACTGCTGGAGGTACGGCGTCGCGCCGGCGAGCGCCTCGTTCGGCGCGGAGGTCACGCGCTCCAGCAGCCACTTGCTGGTGCGCGTCAGCGCCTCCAGCGCCTCGCGCAGCTTGATACCTGTGGTGCCGAAAGCGGGATCGTTGGAGGCTTCGACCTGCTTCACGGTTGCCGAGAGCTCGTCGAGCAGCGCCCACACCGCAGCGCCGCCATTGGCCGCGAGCTTGCGGGTGACGAGATCGATCGCCTGGATGCCGTTGGTGCCCTCGTAGATCGCGGTGATGCGCGCATCGCGGTAGTGCTGCGCGGCGCCGGTCTCCTCAATGAAGCCCATGCCGCCGTGCACCTGCACGCCGAGATAGGCGACCTCGTTGCCGATATCGGTGGAATAGCCCTTGGCCATCGGCGTCAGCAGCGCCGCGCGTGCGGCGGCGTCCGCGCGGACCTTCGGATCCCTGGCGCGCGTGGAGACGTCGATCGCGACCGCGGTCGCATAGCAGATGGTGCGTGCGGCCGCGGTCTGCGCCCGCATCCGCATCAGCATGCGCTTGACGTCGGGATGCACGAAGATCGCGTCCGAACCGTCACCCGTCTTGCCGATGGCGCGGCCCTGCTTGCGCTCCTGCGCATAGGCCAGCGCCTGCTGGTAGGCGCGATCGGCGACGCCGACGCCCTCCAGCCCGACGCCGAGGCGGGCCTGGTTCATCATCGTGAACATGCAGCGCATGCCCTGGTTCTCTTCGCCGACGAGGAAGCCGATCGCGCCGCCATGATCGCCCATGGTCATGGTACAGGTCGGGGAAGCATGCATGCCGAGCTTGTGCTCGACGCCCGACGCATAGATGTCATTGCGCGCGCCGAGCGAGCCGTCGGCATTGACCATGAACTTCGGCACAAGGAACAGCGAGATCCCCTTGGTGCCGGCGGGCGCATCGGGCAGGCGCGCCAGCACGAAATGCACGATATTGTCGGTCATGTCGTGCTCGCCATAGGTGATGAATATCTTCGTCCCCTTAATGCGATAGGTGCCGTCGGCCTGCCGCTCGGCGCGGGTACGCAGCGCGCCGACGTCGGAGCCGGCCTGCGACTCGGTCAGCTGCATCGTGCCGGTCCATTCGCCGGAGACGAGCTTTTCCAGATAGATCTTTTTCAGCTCGTCGCTGCCATGCGCATCCAGCGCCTCCATTGCTGACGCCGTGAGCAGCGGGCAGAGGCCGAAGGCGACGTTGGAGGCGCTCCAGATCTCGGTACAGGCGGCGTTGATCGCGATCGGCAGGCCCTGGCCGCCGAAATCCTCGGGGCCGGAGACCGCGTTCCAGCCGCCCTCGGTCCAGCGCTTGTAGGCGTCCGGCCAGCCCGGCGCAGTCGTGACCTTGCCATCGCTGAGCTTGATGCCGTGCTCGTCGCCGACCTGGTTGAGCGGCGCCAGCACGTCGGTTGCGAACTTGCCGGCTTCCTCCAGCACGGCGCTCACGATGTCGCCGTCGAAATCGCCGTAATGGCCGGCCTCCACGGCAGCCTTGAGGCCGGCGCCATGGTTGAGCGACAGCAGCATGTCTGAGATCGGCGCGCGGTAGGTCATGGCTCACTCCCGTGGACAGGTATTGGCGCCGTATTCCCATGAAACGGGGGAGGTCTCAACTGCCCGAACGCCGGGACTGCGCCGGCCCGGAACGGCGCCGCCGCCGGGCTAATAATAAAGGGTGGCACGGCCAGCGCCGGCCCCGGTCCTGGACCTCAGGTATTTTGCCCTTCCAGGCGGTTGAAATGCCGCGCCGCTCCCTATAGACCGGCTGCGACCAGCGGGAATCTGCGGTAGCCGGTTCTTCCGCCCATTCCCTGGTCGCCTGTTGGGGCGTAGCCAAGCGGTAAGGCAGCGGATTTTGATTCCGCCATTCGGAGGTTCGATCCCTCCCGCCCCAGCCAATTGATATTGCTTACCAAATCGACGTCATCGTTGCCCCATTTGGAGAGCGGATGGCGCTGTCCGCTGGAGACGTTGCTGTTTTTGTTCGCCACCATTCACTCAGAACATCTTCCAGAAACTCGAGATCAGTTACCCGGACGGTGTTCGCGAATTCCGCACAACGATCGCGCGGGTCGCTGAAGATAAGCTGACCACCTGTAGGACTGAGCGCAGTACGAGTGACGGTCGTACCTTGTGAAAGGATCGTATCAACTGCCGCCGGGCTGAGCTCGTGAGTCATTTCAGCGGAGCCAACTAGCTGTTGGCTTGAGCCGATAGCGCGGGTGAGCCGAGAGGACTACCACTGAAAATTTATTGCAGCGACGATCAACAGCCCGAAGAAGATCACGAGGCTGGTCGCACTTAATTTTCGTGGGCAGTTGTAATCCGATTCCAGAGTAGCCATTTATGGTTTAGCGCAGCCGGATCGCTCTCAGAACCTATTCCCGTTGCGCAAACTTGATCGGACCCAACCATGATCGAGTTTCCGAATTTCAGTCGTTCATATGACCGAACGCGGCACGCCGTGCGTTTTTGGGGATACGATAGCGCGTTAGAGGCATCGTTCTTCATAGAGGAAGACGCGCTGAGGCGACTTGAACCGGGCGCTCACTCCAACAATGAATCGGATTTCCTGAGCGCATTCGATTCCAATCGTGATGTGATATGTGCCGCCGCTGCCAGGGTGTACGTCCGCGGCAGCAGGGGCTCTTACGATCTGGTCGCCGCCAATTTTTGAGACGAAGCCTCACGTCTTGATGGACGCGGAAGACTTCGTTTACGGCACGTGCTTCATTACGACTGCCAATCCAGAATAATCACAAAAGCCAGGGAGGATCGCATGAAATTCCGTCCGCTCCATGACCGCGTCGTGGTCAAGCGCATAGAGGCCGACGACAAGACAGCCGGTGGCATCATCATTCCGGACACCGCCAAGGAGAAGCCCTCCCAGGGCGAAGTCATCGCCGTCGGCCCCGGTGGCCGCGACGAAGCCGGCAAGCTGATCCCGATCGACCTGAAGGTCGGCGACCGCGTGCTGTTCGGCAAGTGGTCCGGCACTGAAGTCAAGATCGACGGCGTCGACCTGCTGATCGTGAAGGAAAGCGACATCATGGGCGTCCTCACTGATCTGCCGGCCGCCAAGAAGAAGGCCGCGTAAGCGCCAGCCGGTTTTCCTTACCCTGAGGATTCGGCGTAGCCGGGTTCTCGAAGGATGAGGCCCGCAATTCAAATCTCATCCCTCAAGAGCTCGCCAGTTGCGCGGCCTTTGGGATCTGACCAGTTGAAAACGGAGATCGCCATGTCAGCCAAAGAAGTCAAATTCGGCGTCGATGCCCGCGACCGCATGTTGCGCGGCGTCGAAATTCTCAATAACGCGGTGAAGGTCACGCTCGGTCCGAAGGGCCGCAACGTCGTGCTCGACAAGTCGTTCGGCGCTCCCCGCATCACCAAGGATGGCGTCACCGTCGCCAAGGAGATCGAGCTCGAAGAGAAGTTCGAGAACATGGGCGCACAGATGGTGCGCGAAGTCGCCTCCAAGTCAGCTGACGCGGCCGGCGATGGCACCACCACCGCCACCGTGCTCGCGGCTGCGATCGTGAAGGAAGGCGCCAAGGCGGTTGCCGCCGGCATGAACCCGATGGACCTCAAGCGCGGCATCGACTTGGCAGTGGACGCCGTCGTCGCCGACCTCGTCAAGAACTCCAAGAAGGTCACCTCGAACGAGGAGATCGCCCAGGTCGGCACCATCTCGGCCAACGGCGATGCGGAGATTGGCAAGTTCCTCTCCGACGCCATGAAGAAGGTCGGCAACGAGGGCGTCATTACGGTTGAAGAAGCCAAATCGCTCGAGACCGAGCTCGAAGTCGTCGAAGGCATGCAGTTCGACCGCGGCTACATCTCGCCCTACTTCGTCACCAACGCCGACAAGATGCGCGTTGAAATGGACGACGCCTATATCCTGATCTACGAGAAAAAGCTCTCCAGCCTGAACGAACTGCTGCCGCTCCTGGAAGCAGTCGTGCAGAGCGGCAAGCCGCTCGTTATCATCGCCGAAGACGTGGAAGGCGAGGCGCTTGCGACCCTGGTCGTCAACCGTCTGCGCGGCGGCCTGAAGGTCGCGGCCGTCAAGGCTCCGGGCTTCGGCGATCGCCGCAAGGCCATGCTGCAGGACATCGCGATCCTGGCCGGCGGCCAGGCGATCTCGGAAGATCTCGGCATCAAGCTCGAGAACGTCACGCTCAACATGCTCGGTCGCGCCAAGAAGGTGATGATCGACAAGGAGAACACCACGATCGTCAACGGCGCCGGCAAGAAGGCCGACATCGAGGCGCGCGTGGCCCAGATCAAGGCGCAGATCGAGGAGACCACCTCGGACTACGACCGTGAGAAACTCCAGGAGCGTCTCGCCAAGCTCGCAGGCGGCGTCGCGGTGATCCGCGTCGGCGGCGCGACCGAGGTCGAGGTGAAGGAGCGCAAGGATCGCGTTGATGACGCGATGCATGCGACCCGCGCGGCGGTCGAGGAAGGCATCGTCCCGGGCGGCGGCGTCGCCCTGCTCCGTGCCTCCGAGCATCTCAAGGGGCTGCGCACCAAGAACGACGACCAGAAGACCGGCGTCGAGATCGTGCGCAAGGCGCTGTCCGCGCCGGCTCGCCAGATCGCGATCAACGCCGGTGAAGACGGCTCGGTGATCGTCGGCAAGATCCTGGAAAAGGAACAGTACGCCTACGGCTTCGACTCGCAGACCGGTGAGTATGGCAACTTGGTCGCCAAGGGCATCATCGACCCGACCAAGGTGGTTCGCGTGGCGATCCAGAACGCGGCCTCGGTTGCGGCTCTCCTGATCACCACCGAAGCCATGGTGGCCGAGGTGCCGAAGAGGAACGCCGGCGGCGGCGCGCCTGCGGGTGGCGGCGGCATGGGAGGCATGGGCGGTATGGATTTCTAGGTCAAACCGCTCATGGCCGAACGGCAGACAAGGGAAGGGATGGCCGATTTCCAGGAGGCAGAAGCGACGATCTGCTCACAGGAAAGGGTCAGTTGAGAACCGCATGCGCACTCCGCAGTCCGGCAAACCCTTCCAGGGAAGCTTCTCCTCGTTTGCCGAGACGCCGAGGTGAGACTGCTGTTCTATCGCCCTCGACTGCGAACGGCCTTCCCAAGCGAAAAGCCCGGCCGCGAGGGCCGGGCTGATCGGTAATATATTCAAGTCAGGCAATGCAGGAATAAAGCGGGGAGAGGCGTCGCCGTCTGTTCGAAAAGGAACACCTGAACCGATTATTGGTACCGCCCGCGCTCAACTGCGAAAGGCGGAGAATCTCACAAAGGCCCTGCATTTCCAGGAGCATCAAGGGTGCAGATACTCGCCGTGGCGCGCTGGCATCAGACTGCAGCGAGCCGGCGCATCAAGCCATCCCGAAGGTATCCCTACGCGAGTGTAGTGAGCAATTTGGTACAGACGCCGATCCCTCGACGTGTCTAGCCTCCTTAACCGGTGAAGCTCAACATACCTCCAAATCAAGGCGAAAATCATGGAAATCTCCAGCGAGACGAAAGCTGCCGTGCGGCCGGCACTGTGGGGAGCCGCGGCCGGAGCAATTGCTCTGGCAATCGTGGGTTTCAGCTGGGGCGGCTGGGTGACGGGTGGGGCCGCCGAGACGCTCGCGAGGAATAGTGCTGCGACGGCTGTCGTCGCAGCTCTCACACCCATCTGCGTTGAGAAGTTTCAACAAGCCGCTGATGCCTCGGAAAACCTGGTCGCAATGAAGAAGACGACCTATGCGTGGGATCAGAGCAAGTTCGTCGAAAAAGGCGGTTGGGCCACGATGCCGGGAAGCACTGAGCCAAATTCAGCCGTTGCGAAAGCTTGTGCCGAATCGCTTGGTAGCAAGAAAGCTGTGGAGCTGCGCGGATAGTCAGGCAAGTCGCGCGGCGGAAATCTGCGCATAGACGCGCCGGCCCCTCGACACGTCTGCATCTTGCGCAGTGGAAGGGGGCTCCTGCAAAGCAGACCAGGCAGTCGTCGCCAGATGGTCAAGCATCAAATTCGTCGTATCTACTTTGAACGGAGAACTCGATGGGACGAAATCCCTGAAGCCCAGGTCGAGCCGAGCGCTTCCCCTCGTCATTTCAGTTCCCGATTTGCCGCACGCCACGCGGCCTTCCAACGGGTGAACATCCTTTCAATTGTGGTAGTATGATTGCGTGTTAATGGTCCAGCGAACGAGAGTCCTGCCTTGGTGAAAGCGGCGAAGGACTTTGATCCCAGAGCATTCCTTGCCAAGGTCGGGGCCGGGAAATCGATCTCGAAAGTTGGCAAAGGTCGGAGCGTGTTCGTGCAGGGAGATGCCGCGGACGCGGTATTCTACATTCAAGAGGGAAAGATCAAGCTCACGGTCGTTTCGGACCAAGGCAAGGAAGCCGTCGTTGGGATTTTGGAGCCCGGACAATTCTTTGGCGAGGGCTGCCTCAATGGTCATCCATTGCGTCTTGCCACGACTACGGCAATGGAGTCCTGTGTCATCACGAGAATATCGAAGACGGCGATGACTACGGCGCTCGAAGGCAAGCCGAAGTTCTCTCAATTGTTCATGGCGTATTTGCTCGCGCGCAATAGCCGGATTGAAGAAGACCTGATCGACCAACTCTTCAATTCGAGCGAGAAACGCTTGGCGCGCCTGCTGCTTCTGCTGGCGAACTTCGGCAAGGAAGCCAGCTCGCAGCCCATTGGCGTCAATATCAGCCAGGAAACGCTGGCCGAAATGATCGGTACGACCCGGTCACGGGTCAGCTTCTTCATGAACAAGTTCCGGAAGCTTGGCTTCATCAGCTACAATGGAAAGATCGAGGTCCATAGCTCGCTTCTGAACGCGGTTCTGCGCGACAAACCCGAGATAGACCGGAAGAACTGACCGCCGCGCGGCCAAACCGAGCGCCGGGCCAAACGCGGGACATTAGCCCACTCGAATAGCGGATCAGGGCGGCAGTTCGTCGCGGACCGAGCCTCCCTCGTTCTCCCATCGTGACAGAGCGGTTGCGCTCGATCTCGCATCGCCAGGCGTGTCCTTTTTCAAAGGCAGCTTGTTGCGACCGATTTCATTGTTGCGCCTGTGATCCGTCAAAAAGACGAAGCCGGCCCGCCAGGTGTTGAATTTACAGCTTCCCTCAGCGCTGGCCGAATCCTTAACGAGCTCGCCGGACGCGGTCGCTCTTGCGCGATGCTGCTGAGATTTGGACATATGCAGAGCCCTTTCGTTGGAAGTCTCCGCGCACTCCGGCCAATCTCGACGGTTGACCAAGGTGGACTTGAATGTGGGGATCGAAGCGATGAATAGCGAGCCCTCGGCATAAATAAGATTGCCAAAGGAGCGCACGGATCGCTTTGCCGTGCGTCCAATCGTGCCGCGCGGCAAAAGAGCCGCTGTAGCGGATTGTAGTCAGAAACAATTCACTGCCATCTTCGACGACATCGTAGTTGCGAGCGATGGAGTCGGCAGCAATTGGCGGCGAGGAGCACGCGCCCGGCAGCGTCCGACCAATCCCTCAGGCGCGGCAATGATGCTGACAGACAGAAACACCGTAATCGCGTCCCGGCGCTGGTTCGCACCCAAGCTTCTGATCTATCGACCAGTGGGATTCGCTGCCGGATGGTAAGACAAGCTGTCCTTGCTTCATTTGGAAATGGCGCAGTCCGCTGCCCGTTGAAGAGAGATCGGGCAGCGACGGCGGCACGGTGGGGCCGTTGGCGATTGATGATCAACTCGGCGTTCGCGGCTTGCTGCTGTTTGATGATGGGCCGCCTGATGCTTGCCGTTCCTTCGCTTCGTAATATTCGGCCGAGAACTTGATGGACCATCGCGCGAAGAACGAACGCAATTCCTGAGTGGGCTTCTCGACGCCCAAATGCTCTGCGACATGCGCCTCGCGCAACCATCGCACCGCCGATGTGAGACCGGCGATGCGCTCGAGCCTCTCAACCGCCGCGGTCCCGGCGATCTCTGCCTGCCGATAGCGAAGGCCGAATTTTCTGATCACATGCACGCGCTTGATGATGTCGTAGCCCTTGAAGACGAGCTGAACGAGTGGATGCTTTCTGGCCTGCGGCCAGGCTGCCGGATAGACCGGTAGCACCAGAAGCTTGCTCTTCGCGATGACCGTTGCGAGCGGATGCAGGAGTTGCATCCAGGCTGGCCAGGATGTGACCTTGGCAAACAATACCGCGTGCATCGCCGTTGCCGCACCGAAAGAGATCGGCAGCCAAAGGACCGCGCACAGGATCACGAGCAATGCGGCGTTCGGCGTGAGATGCCGGCATGTTCTGAACACCCATGCCATGCCGCCTTCAAAGGCATCATGCACAGCGTGTTCGAACGCCCGATAGCTGATCTTCCGCCGGAACCACAACCAGTTGCGCCGAATCGATCTACCCCACTGTCGACGCTTCGCGGCGGACAGGGGAAGGAAGCGCACCGCGCCATCGATGACGGTCAAGATGACATCGCCGACAAGTCTGGCCGCGAAGAGCGGCAGCCAGACAATCTGCATCGCAAAGGGGAAGGCGTAGTCGAGCATCCGCATCAAGATCGAAAGAACGAAACGCAGGATCTTGTTCGTGACGAGCGCGACAACAACAAGTGGGATGATAATCACATCGTCGAGCGCACCGCGAAAGCGGCTTTCCTCGGTCCATGCCGGGTGACGACCATCGGTCACGGTGCACCGTCCGGGCTGAGTGCCGGCTCAGACTAGCACATTGCGCGCTCGAGGGGGGCCTCAGGTGCCGGTCGTTAGGCGACACCGAGCACTCCGCATAAGGGACCAGTTCGCATGACCCGCGTTAACCCTGTCTCTGATCTTGTCCGGTCGCCGCGCCGGCTGGTTTAGTTCTGCCGCCAAGCCGCCTTATTGGATGTCTGCAATTGGTCTCCGGCTTTGAACGAGGCGTCTCGTTCGGGAAGCGTGAAATCAGATGAAGGCGGCTCTCATCCTCGTTGGCTTCAGTACACTCGCGGTGATGGAGCTTGAGACGGCGCCCCGCATGACCAAGCCCGTGAACGCGCCGCCTGTTCAGGCGACCGTCGGGTTACGCGTCTCAGCCGATACGCTGACGACGGCAGACCGGCTCGGGACCCCGCACATGCACATGCAATTTGAAGCGCCTCCGCAGCTGGTCTCCTTGAGCGAACCGATGCCTCCGCCGGATCAAACGGCGAATGTTGCGCCAGAGCCTTTGAAGATCATCGCGCCACACCAGCGCACCGCAAGCGGGAGAAAATTCGCGGTCATGCTGCCCAGACCTCGGCCCGTGCAGGAAACGTCCAAGGCATTTGCGAATGCCAAGCGCGCCAAGCCAGTCGCGGAGGTCAAGCCCTGCCGGTCAGGTGTCTTCGATGGCCTGTTCAAGGCATTGAACCTGTCAACGGGATGTCAGAGCTAGCCCTAAGATACCTCTCTATCAGCGATATCGTTTCCGCCACGCCGGGTTCACGCGGCCACGGTATCAATCGAGCGGCGTATCACCTGGCGCACCTCTGCATTCGACAGGAACAGGTCGTGGTTGATAACGCCCCAGCCTGCCTCGGACGCATCGACCACGCGCACCCCGAGCCCTTCGATGGCGGTCTTCTCGGCAGCGCCGACCCGTGTCATCCCACCAGCGAGTTGCCCCGACAACGCCAGCGCGCGGTCGTTCGTTGCGGCGATGACGGTGATCTTGCGCGAAAGCGGACCGATGCGGTTGATCGACGACGAGAACACGTCCATGTCGATGTCCGGCGCGGCGAACACCACGGCCCCGATCCTGCCCGCAACGGCGTCACCGGATCGCGCATAGAGCTGGCGCAGGCTTTCGAGCGTCAGCATGGTTCCCATGCTGTGCGCGACGATGTGGACGCGGCCGGCGCTTGAACTCGTCACGACGGATTGCAGCACGCGTTCGAAGCCATCGCGGGACCACATTGCGCTGTCGCGGTCATAGGCGTAGTCGAACAGTCCAGCCTTCGAGGGCCAGGAGAATACCATCGTCTGGCCGCGGAACCTGATGCCATCGGAGAGATGCGCGGCATCGAGCGCCGCTGTCTCGAACGTCTGCTTGAAGCCGTGCACGTAGATCAGGACGTCTGGTCCGCCGCCGGCCTGCGCGACAAGACTGCCGACATCGCCCGATACCGGCTCGATCCCATCAAGACGCCAATCGTCAAGTCCGGCTGCAGCCAGAGAAAAACGGCTGTCACCAGGCGCCACAAGCTTCGCTCGTGCGACGGTCATCGTAGAAGCCCGCTCCGGCCCAAACCACGGCTTCGACCGGCCGCCGTTCACTGGCTTGCGCGTGGTTACGACGAGCAACGTAGGGTCGACCGAGAGCGACGAAGCGTCGTACCGTGCGCCGGTAGCACCCAGGCTGGCGCATCCGCCCAACGCGACGACGCAGGCTGAGGACGCAAGCCCGCCAAGGAGCGCACGGCGGGACGCAGTCACTTCGTGTTGCACTAGACGTCGGATGATCACGCAGAACCTTTGGGAACTGCCCCCTGGAGGAGCCCGCCCCCTGCGCGCGTTCCTGAATGATGATGGCGGCGAGAATAAGGGCGGGGCGCGCCACGCCGCTTGTTCCAAATGCGGATTGAAATCGTCGAATAATCAAACAGGTTTTGGTTCCGCCATGCGGAGGTTCGATCCCTCACAGGCCTAGTCAGCTGGCAACCCGACGGATGCGCCGGGCTGCCAGCTGGATTCGGCCAACTCAGGACTTCGTGGGGCTGCGGACCGCCACGCCGGGATCGATCGTCTGCGACGGTAGGCGGCGTTCGGCGGGGCGCGCGACCAGCAGATAGAGAACCAGAGCGAGCAGCGACGTTGCCGCCATCACCGCCGTCATCGACAACGCGGTCCGCCCGTCGAAGCGAAGTGCGACCAATCCGCTCGATATTGCGCCGGCGGTCAGCTGAATGCTTCCGGCGGCAGCGCTGACGGCGCCCGCGATCTCCGGGAGACGCTGCATCGTCGCGCTCATCACGTTCGGCACGCTGAACCCGAAGCCGAGTGCGACCGCCATCAGCAGCGCAACCACGAGTGACGTGGGCATCCACCCGGCCAACGTCATCGCGAGCAGGGCGGTGCTGGCGGCGGCCGACAGCGTCAGCCCGGTTGCGAGCATGCGGGCGGACTCTACGCCGCGCCGGCCGAGCTGGCCGTCGAGAAAGGCGCCGACCATGACGGCCCCCGAGCATGCGCTGAAGATCAGGCCATATTGCTCCGGGCGCAGTCCGATGGCGCCGACGAAGAACAGCGAGGCGCCGGTGACGTAGGCAAACACGGTCGCGCCGCCCGCGGCGCCGACCAGGATGAAAGGCAACGACACCGGATGCGTCAGCACCTGGCGGTAGCTGTCGATGACGGCCGAAAGCCCCAGGCGGCCGGCGCGGTCGGTCGTCGCAGTCTCCGCGAAGCGAAACATCACCACGACCAGCAGCATGAGACCGATCCCCGCCTGGACGGCATAGATTGATCGCCAGCCGGCGATCGCCAGCAGGGCGGCTCCGGCCGTCGGTGCGATCACGGTCGCGACATTGACCGTGACCATGACGTTGGCGATCTTGCCTCGCGCGGCGTTGCCGTCGAAGAGATCGCGAATGATGGCAAAGGTCGTTGCGGTGGCGGCGGCGCCGATGCCCTGGACGAAGCGGCCCAGCAATAGAACCGGCAGCGAGGACGCTTTCGCGCAGGCAAGGCTTGCGGCGACGAACAGTACGAGGCCGAATGCCAGAATCGGCTTGCGGCCCAGGCGGTCGGAGATTGGTCCGTAGATCAGCGGCGCGGTGGCGAGGCTGAGCATGAAGGCGCTCATGGTCAGCCCGACATCCGACGCGCTCGCGTCGAGCGTCGCGCCGGTCGCTGCCAGCGCCGGCAGATTGATGTCGATGCCGGAATAGGGCACGGCCGCCAGAAAACCGAGCAGCAACGTGAAGGCGAAGGATGCGGGGTCGATTTGCATGGACGGTTATCCGGTTCCGGCTTGTTCGATGTGCATGAGGTGATGGAGGTGCGGTCGCCCGCCCTCCATCGTCGCGTTCGGCGATTACGCGCGCCGTTCGGCGCGCCGCCCCCGGCTTGCCGCCATCGCGCCGGTGTGCGAGCTCTCGTCGGCCACGAGCTCGCCGATGACCCGGAGGATTTCGGCCCGCGTGTCGATCCCGGCGAATTCGTCGGCGATCTGCGAGGCACGCGACTGGAAGCGGGATTGATCGAGCACCGTCCGCACCGCGTCGCGCAATGCCTTCGGTGTTGGCTCGTTGGTCGCGAGGTTGATGCCGACCCCGGACCATGCGACCCGCGCGTTGACGTCGGCCTTGTCTTCGGTCAGCCCCGCGGTGACCAGCGGGATGCCGAAGCTCATGGCCTGGTTGACGCTGCCATAGCCGCCGTTGGTGACGAGCACGTCGACGTTCGGCAGCAGCCATTCGAACGGCAGATAGCTGGCGATGCGCGCGTTCGACGGGATCTTGCCGGGGATGGCGTCAATCGGGCGGCCGCCTGCCGTCACGATCACCAGGATGTCTTCCTCGTCCGCGAGGGCCGCCAGCGTCGGGGCAACCAGCAGATTGAAATTGTGATTGGCCACCGTTCCCTGCGTCACCAGAACGATCTTGCGCGATCCGCCGAGCTCTTCGGCCCAGGACGGCGGCGGAACCTGGTTGGCGATGATCGGCGGGGTGCCGACGAAATGCACTGAGGGCGGAATCTCGCGAGGAAATTCGAAGCTTGGCACCGACAGTTGCAGATAGGCATCCCCGAGAGCGACCACGGAATGGAACATCGGCATCGCGATCGGCCCGACCCCGAGAGACTTCAACGCCCGGTTCAGGCGCATCGACACCGGCTGATCGACTGCCGCATCAAATTCCCGCGCCATGGCCGCGTAGCGATCGCGCTCCTCGTCGGTCTTTGCCGGCGGCAGACCGAGGAAATTGGGCCCGCCGTCCTCGCGCGCCCAATGCAGAAACGAGGTCCCGCAGAGCGCGATGGGAGGCCGCTGCGAGCGCGGTCCGAGCAGCATCGGCAGCACACCGAACAGCATGTCGTCGGCGACAATGATGTCGGCGGGGAATTGCCGCAGGATTTGCAGCAGCCCCTGGTGCTGGGCCGGAATGGCGTCGACGAAGATGCGCTCGCAAGCAACACGGAACCACTCCAGTCCCGGCGGAATGGTCTTGAGTTCGGGGAATCGCGAGAAGACGTCGTTCGGATCGAAGTCCGCGTCCTCGGGAAGGGGAAAGAACTTCACGCCGCTGGCTTCGACGCGGGCACGAAAGGCGGTGCCCGTCAGGAAAGCGATCTCGTGACCATCTCCACGCAGGATTTGCGTGATCGCCAGCATCGGATTGAGATGACCCGTCGCAGGTGTCGAAGCGATAAGAATCTTCATGTGAGTTGACCTCTTGATGATCGATGCACGGTCGCCCCAGAGCGTCCGGTCGAGTAAGAGGCAATTGAAGCGATCGCCGTTACGCCAAGACTTCCGGCGGCAGCGAAAATGGTTACGGCGGCAACGCATCGTGGCGCTGCCAAGGCCGGGCAAAAAAAGTTCGGTGCGAAACCGGTGACATCCTGCCAGCAGCGATAATGCTGGCACAGGATTACAATTGTAACGCGAGCGGCGGGCGATGAAACGGCACGGAAACACCGCGCTGTTAATCCGGCAGACCTCCGCATGGCACACCTTCGCAGATATTGGCGCGTTGGCGTCGGCCGAAATTCATTTTTGACGATCCGGATGTCGCGCGGCATCGGTCGCACCCAATTCATTGAGGACTGGCATGGAAAATATTGTCGCCCTGATTGCGATGGTTGCGTTCATCGCGTTTCTGGCCTGGCTGGGCGTTCGCGCCGCCCGGACGAAATCTGCTCTGGCGAAGTGGAGCGGCATGGTGCTGACGGCCGTGCTGGCCGTCTCAGTGTTCGGCGTCGCCGCTTTGACCGCGGTCGGTATCGTCCGGCAACACGCCCGTTCTGCACCGGTCCCGGATGTGAAGATCGAGGCGACACCGGACCAGATTGCCCGAGGCATGGCCGTGGCCGACGGCTTTTGTGCCGCATGTCACTCGCAGACCGGGACGCTGACCGGCGGCGGCGATGTGGCCAAGGATCTCCCGATTCCCATCGGCGCGTTCGTGCCGGCCAATCTCACGCCCGCCGGCGTCTTGAAGAATTGGTCCGATGCCGAGATCTTTCGAGCCATTCGCAACGGGATCGACGCGAGGGGGCGCTGGCTGGCGATCATGTCCTTCACCAATGCCGGCCGGCTCAGTGACGACGACACCAAGGCCGTGATCGCCTACATCCGCAGCCTGCCCGCGAGCGGTGCGCAGACCCCGGATCCGCCGGATCGCTTCAGCCTGCTGGGCATCGTGATGCTGGGCGCCGGACTGTTGCCGGATGCGAAGCCCGTCTTCACCGGCGTGATCACCGCGCCGCCGAAGGCGCCGACGGCGCTCTATGGCAAGTACCTGCTGTCCTATCAGGATTGCCGCGAATGCCACGGCAGGGATCTCGGCGGCGGCGTGCCGGGACAATTGCCGCCGCTCGGACCGGACCTCGGTATCGTCAAGAACTGGAGCCTTGCGCAATTCGTCGACACCATGCGCACAGGCGTTGATCCGAACGGGCATCGGCTCGGCGAGCAGATGCCGTGGCGGCCGATCGGGCGGATGGATGACGACGATCTCGCCGCGATCTACCAGTACCTGTTGGCTCTGCCGGGCTCCTGATGAGTCCGTGAAGCCCGCAAACGCCCGCGCCCTGCGGGGCCGGGCAACAGCCTGCGCAGCACATCGCAGTCGCTGAACGACAGCGCAGGCCGCAGGCTTCCTATCGCCCCAAAGTAGTAAGCGTTGGGATCACAATTATTCACGTATGCGACATCCGGTGGAATTAGCCGCAGAATTACCCTGTTGCGGCGTCATCACGGCATCATAGATAGGTTCAGTGTGTGCCGATGACCGCGGATATCCCGTTCTATTTTGAGCGATTCCAATTCGGACGACATCAATATCATTTCACCACAGCCGGACGTTGACGTTCGCAATTTTTAAGTACAGCTCACTCGGCGGACGGCGAATTTTGAGAGTATGGAATGCTTGCAGATATTGGCCACATCGTCGTCGTCGATGACGATCCGACGTTAAGGCAAATGGTGATCAAATATCTCGAGGAGCACAATATCCCGACAAGGGCGGCCTCCAACAGATCGGAATTGAACCACTATCTCGATGGCAGCCAGCCGAGCCTGATCATCCTCGACCTTCGGCTTGGTCAGGATGACGGTTTGGACCTGTTGAGGGAAATCCGGTCGCATTCCGACGTGCCGGTCATCATCACGACGGGCCATCGCCCCGACGAGATCGATCGCATCGTCGGGCTCGAGCTTGGCGCCGACGACTACATCATCAAGCCGTTCTCGTTGCGTGAGCTGCTGGCGCGCGTCCGCGCGGTGTTGCGGCGGCAGGAGATGGGACGGGCCGCGCGCGCCCGCGATCCCGAGCGCGGGGGCTATCGCTTCAGCGGCTGGAAGCTCGAACGCCGCAGCCGAAAGCTGACCGATCCCGACGAAGCGCCGGTGCCGTTGAGCAAGGGAGAATATGCGCTGCTGCTGGCCTTTCTCGAGGCGCCGCAGCGTGCCCTGACCCGCGAGCATCTGCTGCAGGCGACCCGCATCCATGAGGATATTTTCGATCGCAGCATCGACGTCCAGGTGCTGCGGCTGCGGCGCAAGCTGGAGACCGATCCGAGCGCGCCGCGCGTCATTCAGACCGAGCGCGGCGTCGGCTATGTCTTCGCGGTGCCGGTCGATCCGTTCTAGAAGCAATTGGCGGATTGCAATTGTAGCCAATTTGCCGATGGCGGTGACCTTGGCGTAACAGCGGGCCGTCAGATTGCCTCCCACCAACAGCGTGTGGGAGATTTACGATGGAGAAGTATTCTCACAGTGTGAGCCGCGTTGCCTTGCCGGGTCACATGGAACTCGACAGGGCGAACTGGGTCGCACGATCTGACGGTCGTGGCATGGTCCGTCTCGGTGCGATTGCCGCGAGGCATCGCGCGCCGGACATCGCTTCGCCACCGGACGTGCCGCCTGCCGGGCAGGATCAGCCCGTCACCACATTCTGGTGGGCGGTCTTCGCCTCCTTGATGGAAGGCTTTGCCCTTTACGGGGCGGCCTTGCATCCGACAGCAGCCGCGCCGGTTCAGGCGATGCTGGAGGCCACGAGAGATTGCCGGTCGCCCTCGGCGGGTCGCGAGCCCGCGGAGAAGCGCGGCAACGATGGAGCCGACAACAATGGGAATGACAATAATGGGAATATCGTCAGGCTCGATCGCGCCGAGCCACGCGATGCGCGACTGGAGCGGAGCTGGAATCGGCTGGGGTCGCTCGGCGCGACCCTCGGGACTCTGATGGACCTGCCTGCGCACTGGCGTCGGGAACGTGAGATCAGGAAGGCCGTCGCTGCGTTGATGGAGTTCGATGACCGGACCTTGCGGGACCTCGGGATTTCCGGCAGGTCGGACATCGAGCGGGTGGTGAGGTACTGCCGTGATTGCTGACACCATCGCCCGGAGCATGTGGCGGCCACCTTCGCGAAATCATCCAGCTTCGATCAAAATTCCTTGAGCAGCCGCGACAATTCTCGCTTCACCCCCACATTGCTGGGCGTGCAGCAGTTCGCCAGATTTCTCGGGGCCGGACGAGGTGCCGGCCTTCGACGTTGCGCGATCGTGATTTGCGCACTGGTGCCGTGCTCTCTGAAGGTCTCTCCGGCACCGTCGCAGTCGCCGTCTGCCTTCGTGTCGGTCCGCAAGGATGAGCCCATCACGCCCATTCCGGCACCGCCGGCAATCAATCCGCTGAAGGTCAAGCTCGGCGAACGACTGTTCTCCGATCGCAGGCTGTCGCACGACAATTCACGCAGTTGCGCATCGTGTCACGATATCGCGACGAACGGCGCGAGCCCGAGGCAGCACGATGTCGGCCCCGACGGGGCGGCGATCGCGCTCAACACGCTCACCGTCTTCAATGCGGCGCTCAGCTTTCGCTTCGGCTGGGAAGGAAAATTACGCAACATCGAAGCCGATACCAGGGCGTCGCTGGAAAGCCCGCGCACCATGGCGAGCAGCTCGGTCGAGATCGCAGAGAAGCTCAATGCCGATCCCGACATGCGCGAGAGCTTCTTCGCGGCTTACGGCCACCGCCCGGAGCGCGGCGATGTCGTCGACGCGCTCGCGAACTTCCAGCGCACGCTGGTCACGCCGGGCGGCAAGTTCGATCGCTGGCTGGCGGGTGACGCCGCGGCGCTGTCGGAGGACGAGCTGGGCGGCTACCAATTGTTCAAATCGCTGGGCTGCGCGTCCTGCCATCAGGGCGTCAATGTCGGCGGCAATCTGTTCCAGCGCCACGGCATATTCCACCCGCTCGCATCGCCCGAGCCGAAAATTCTGCGCGTGCCGAGCCTGCGCAACGTCGCGACCACGCCGCCGTATTTCCATGACGGCAGCGCGCCGACGCTCGATGACGCGGTTCGCAAGATGGCCTTTGCCCAATTGAACGCCACGTTGACGGAGAAGCAGGTCAAGGCGCTCGTCGCCTTTCTGAACAGTCTGACCGGCACCTATCGCGGCGCGACTGTCGGAGGCTCCCCATGAAATTTGCCCCCGCCGTGATCGGCGTAACCTGCGTGCTCGCCCTGCTGACCTGGCTGTTGTTGAACGGGCTGAACTTCAATTCGGTGCGTTACGACCGTCAGCTCCAGGCGCTTGGCGACTTCACCCGGTTCGAACGCGCGATGACCAGGGAAGTGCTGACCGCGCGCGTCGGCCTGTCGCGCAACTATGACAAGCTGGTGCAGATGACCGATGCCTATGACGACGCCCTGACGCGGCTGCGCGAAACGCCGGGTCTCAATGCCGAAGAGACCAGGGCCATCGATGTGCTGTCGGCACGCGCCCTCCGGCAGGAGGATCTGGTCGAACGGTTCAAGAGCCGCAACGCGCTGCTCCAGAACTCCTTTGCCTATTTCGGTCTGTTCAGCGACAAGTTGGCCGAGTCGGATCAGCGGGCGCTGGTCACCGCCGCCTCCGCATTGGCGGCGGCGATGCTGCGCCTGACGCTCGATACGTCGGACGTCGTGGCGCGTCAGGTCCAGGGTCGATTGGAAGAGCTGGCGCTCGTGCAAACGCCGCCGCAGGACATGGATTCGGTCCGCGCGTTGCTGATGCACGGGGAGATGCTGCATGACCTTCTGCCCGACATCGACACGATCGTGAAGACGCTCGTCGCCGAATCGAACAACCGCGAGCAGGATGCCGTATTGGCATTGATCACCAGGCGTCAGCTCGCCTCGCGGGCGTCGGCGCGCCGGGTACGCCTGTTGCAGTTCATGACGTCGCTGCTGCTGCTCTGCGGCGTGGTCTATTTCGGATTGCTATTGCACCGGCGCGCGGTCACGCTGCGCCGCCGAGCGGCGTTCGAGCACGTCATGGCCGGCATCTCGATGCGGTTCATCGATTCGAGCCGCGAGAGGATCACCGCTGACGTCGAGACCGCGCTGCAACAGCTCGCCGGATGCATCGGTGCGGATCGCGCCTATTTCGTCGGCGCGACCGGGACGACGACAAGCACCTATCGGTGGTCCCGCGACGGGATCGCATTCGAGCCGGGTTGGCCGGATCGCGCGCTGAGCCTCGCGCCACGCTTCGACAGTGGCGAAGGCGGTATCGTTTATATTCCCAAGGTCAAGGCCGCCCATCCCGACGACACGATGAACCTGCTCGAGGACGCTGGCGTCGGCGGCTGGCTGTGCGTGACGGCGGTCAGGGGACATCGCGATGAAATCCTCGGCTTCGATACCGTGCCGGCCGGGGCGCTCGCATACTGGTCCGAAGTCTCGTTGTTTCGCATGGCGTTCGACGCCATCGGCAACGCGATCCGCCGGGTCCGGCTCGAAGGCGAGAAGGAGCGCTTGCAGGCGAGCCTGCAACAGGCACGCCGCATGGAAACCCTCGGCACCTTTGCCAGCGGTATCGCCCATAACTTCAACAATATCGTCGGCGCGATCCTCGGCTATGCCGAGATCGCCGAAGCGCGAATCCGGTCGGGAGGCCGGCCGGCCGGCAGCCTTGCGGAGATTCGCCGTGCCGGCGAGCGGGCGCGCGAACTGGTCGAACAGATTCTCGGCTTCGGCCGCCGCGGCGAGGGCAGGCGGGAGCGTGTCTGTGTCAGGACCCTGATCGACGAAACCAGATCGCTGCTGGCGGCTTCGTTGCCTTCGCACGTCCAGTTCGAGGTGAATGAGTCGGCCGAAGAGGCCACCGTGATGGGCGAGCCCGCCCAGTTGCAGCAGGTGATCCTGAATCTTTGCAACAATGCGGCACAGGCGATGACGGAGCCGGGTTGCATCGAACTCGGCATCAAGGTGCGCGATCTTCAACAGCCATTGTCGATCGGACGCAGTGAGGTCGGCCCCGGCCGCTTCACCGTGATTTCGGTCACCGATCCGGGGCCGGGAATGGACGAGGCGACGCTGGAACGGATATTCGAGCCCTTCTTCACGACGCGTCCGGACGGCAACGGCATCGGGCTCGCAACCGTTCGCGAGATCGCGGAGCAATATGGCGGCGCCGTCGCCGTGCAGAGCGAGCCGGATGCGGGCACGCGCTTCGACGTCTGGCTGCCATCCGGCGATCCCGACGAGGCGGTGCCGGTTCAGCACAGCCCCGATCTTGCGTTCCGTGGCGCGGGCGAGACGGTGCTGGTGCTCGACACCGATCGCCGTCGCCTGTTGCGCCATGAGGAAATCCTCGCGGCGCTGGGTTATGAGCCGGTCGGGTTCACCAGGCTGGCGGAGGCGATCACTGCCTGCCGCACCGCGCAAACGCGCTTCGATGCGGCGCTGGTGTGTCACATGCCCGGAGGCTCCTCGATCGAGCTGGCTGCGGCATTGCACGCGGCAGCGCCGGCCTTGCCGATGATTCTGGCGAGCCCATCGACGCGCGAGCTGGCGGTGCCGTCGCTGGAGACGTCAGGGATCACCGAGCTCGTTCATCACCCGCTGATATCGGCGGAGCTCGCCGGCGTCCTGGCGCGGAGCGTCGCCTCGTCGGCCGCACGACGACGCGTGAGGCGGTCCGCCGCGGCGCGGTAGAGCGTTTTCGAGCGAAGCGGATACCGGCGCGCGCGAAGAAAGCGCGTCAAAACAGGAATCCAGAGCTGGCGCACGACAATCGGCGATCGCGGTTGCAATGGTAACGCGATGTCGCCGCGGGCGAAATGGTCGAGTAGCCGGGACCTCCTATCCATCGCATGCGCATCGTCGCAACGTCACCGCGATAGGAGAATGATGATGTCAATCAGACTTGGCGTGACCGTCGTCGCAGCTACGTTTCTGTTCGGATCGGTTTCCAGCCTCAGGGCTGCCGGAGGCGCAAGCGCGCCTGTGACCATGTCCTCGCCTGGCAGTGTGGACGCAATGAAGTTCGCGGACCTGTCCCGGCAGGCTCCCATCGGTCACCGGCAGCCGCGACGCAGCGACGTGCCCGGGTCGACGCAAGCCTCGCCCCAAGACGCGGAGCTGCAGCGGCTCGACAGGGAGATCGACCGCCGGCTGATCATCTGCCGTGGCTGCTGATGGCCGGCCGAGGTCACGGATGGCGCGCGCCGTAAGGCGCGCGTTCGCCATCTCCTATCCCTCGTATTGATCCGGCCCCATCGCCCAGAGCGACTGATCGTGGCCGAATGCGTAATTGCGGTTGTTGATCGCCGGATTGCGATTGACCATCGGCCGCATGAACATCGGATGGGTCGCGCTGCGGACCTCGTGCTCGACCGTGAAGAGATGCCTGCCGCTGTCGAGATCGACGATGTCGCAGAAGCGGTACTGGTATTGATTGTCCTCGCGCGAGATCAGGTCGCGCGCCAGCAGTTTGCGGTAAGGGCCGGAGAAGTCGGTGATGTACATCTGCACGTGGTGGCCGTCGTAGTCGCCTTGGGGCCGATCGGTCTCGCGGAACAACAGATGCTGGTCGCGGCCGGTCTTCACGGCGGCGACCTGGCCGTCGCCGTTTCGCAAGCTTGCGGGCATGCCCATGATCTCGGGGTAGAAGGCGCAAATCGCCTTCGTGGTGCCTTCCGGCACGTCGAACTCGACATAGGGAATGCCGAGCGCGATGCGGCCGAAGCGTGCGGCGTCCGGCTCGTAGCAGCGCAGTCGGTTGCCCCACGGACAGATCGCCTCGACATGATCGTTGTGCTCGGCGAATGCGAACGCCGTGCCCTCGAGCTTCTTCGCGACCGACGCGAGCCGCGCCAGCAGCGCCTCGCGGCCCTCGATGACCAGCCCGACATGGCCGCGCAGCACCTGCGGCCTGCCGCTCGGCAGGTGAAACTGGCTCCGTCCGGCATTGATCCACATGTTGGTGTCGGACACCATCAGGTAGGGATCGCGGGTCAGTCCAAGCCCGGTCACGTAGAACAGCGTGGCGAGGCGCTGGTCGGGGACCTGGATGTTGACGTGCTCGAAATGGATCGCGTTGCCGAGATCTTCTGCGGATCGATCGAATTGTTGCGGCATGGATGTGCTCTGGCTGGGGGGACTGAGAGATCGATACTAGAGCAGAATTTCCGCCGGCCGAAACTGTTCGCCGATCACATCTTGAGGGCAGGGGCATGATGTCCGTTGCCGCCTTGCCGTGGCAGCCAGTCCCTGTAATCTGGCCAGAACATATGAATATGGGAAGGGATCGATGGGAGGAGTTTTGGAGGGCGTGCGCGTCCTCGATTTCGGGCGCTATATCGCAGGGCCCTATTGCGCGACCTTGCTGGCCGAATTCGGCGCCGAGGTCATCCGCGTGGAAAAGCGCGACGGCAGCGAGGATCGCTTCGTGGCGCCGGTCGGCGAGGGCGGCGAAGGCGCGCTGTTCCTGCAGGTCAACCGCAACAAGAAGTGCATCACGCTCGATCCGATGAAGCCGGAAGGGCAGGAGGTGATGCGCCGCCTGATCGCGACCGCGGACGTCGTCGTCGCCAATCTGCCGCCGCAGACCCTGCGCGCGATGAAGCTCGACTACGACTCGCTGAAGGCGATCAAGCCCGACATCATCCTGACGACCGCCACCGCGTTCGGCGGGCCGGGGCCATGGTCCGACCGCGTCGGCTTCGATGGCGTCGGCCAGGTCATGTCGGGCTCGGTGTACATGACCGGTGCTGGCGACCCGCCATATCGGGCCGCGGTGAACTGGGTCGATTTCGGCACGGCGCTGCATTGCGCGTTCGGGACGCTTGCAGCCCTGATCGAGCGCGGCAAATCCGGACGCGGGCAGATCGTCGAGGGCGCGCTGCTCGCCACCGCGCTGTCCTTCACCAATGCCACGCTGATCGAGCAGGCCGTCATCAATGTCAATCGCGTGCCGACGGGCAATCTCGGCCAGACTGCAGCACCGGCCGACATCTACCGCACCAAAGACGGCTGGGTGCTGTGCCAGGTCACGGGGCATCCGCTGTTCAAACGCTGGGCGAAGCTGATGGGTGAGGAGGACCAGTGGCTGAACGATCCGCGCTTTGCCGACGACATCAGCCGCGGCAATAACGGCCCCGTCATCAGCGCGCGGATGGCGCGCTGGTGCGCCGAGCGCACCACGCAGGAGGCTGTCGACACGCTGGGCAAGGCCATGATTCCGACCGGGCCCGTCCTCAGCCCGCAACAGGCGCTGGACCATCCGCATATTCGCGCCGCCGGCTTCATGCAGGATGTCGAGTATCCCGGCCTGCCGAAACGCGCACCCGTGGCCCGCGCTGCCGTCCGGCTGTCGGAAACGCCCGGCGAGATCGCATCGCGTCCGCCGACGCTCGGCGAGCATACCGACCTCGTCCTGACGGAGCTTGGCTACGACGTGGCTGCGATTGCGGCGCTTCGGCAGGGCGGGATCGTCTAGGAAGCGCGCGCGCCTCACGCTAGGAGATTTTCATTGAGGACTCCGGTGGTCGTCAATACCATGGCAAGGTATTGATCGATCAAGCGTTCGACCGACGTGGCGGGGATGGTGGCAGGTTCAAAGAGAGCGCGTGGAGGCAGCGGCCGCGTCAAGCTCGAGGAGGTCGCCCGCAAGGCCAATGTCTCGACCGCGACCGTCTCGCGCGCCTTCAACGAACCCGACAAGGTCTCCGAAGAGGTCAGGCAGCGGGTCAAGGACGCCGCACGCGCGCTGAACTGGATTCCCAATGCTGCGGGACGGGCGCTGGCCTCGCGCCGGACGCATATCGCCGGCGCCATCATCCCGACCCTGGACGACGAAATCTTCGCCCACCAGATCGGCGGCATGCAGACCGTCTTCAGCGAACGCGGCTTCACGCTGTTCCTGGGCTGCTCGAACTACGATCCGGACGAGGGCTTGCGGCAGGCCGAAGCGATGCTTGCGCGCGGCGTGGAAGCAATTGCCGTGGTCGGTGAAAATCATCCCCCCGAGCTCTTTGACGCGTTTAACTCGCGCGGCATTCCCTATGTCGTGACATACTCATACAACAAGCTGTCACCGCATCCGTGCATCGGCTTTGACAATCGCGCCGCGTTCAGCCGCATGACGGAGCATCTGCTGTCGCTCGGCCATCGCCGGTTTGCCGCCATCTTCCAGCCGGACACCAACAACGACCGCGTCAAGGAAAGGCTTCGCGGCGTCAGCGAAGCGCTCGCGGCCGCGGGTTTGGAAATTGCGGCGCAGGATCTGATGATGGGTCCCTCGACGCTGGAGTTCGGCGCGGCCAGCTTTGCCGGATTGATGACGCAAGCCGTCGACATCCGGCCGACCGCGATCGTTTGCGGCAACGACAATCTGGCGCTCGGTGCGTTGATGGCCGCGCGGGAATGCGGCCTCGACGCGCCCGGGGATTTTTCGATCACCGGCTTCGATGATCTTGCGATTTCATCGCGCTTTTCTCCGGGGCTTACGACGATGAAGGTCGACAATCAGGAGATCGGTGTCCTGGCGGCCAACGAGCTCCTCGCCGTGATCGCGGGCCGGCAAGCGCAGGCGCAGTCGCGCGAAGTCGTGCCTGTTCTGAAAATCCGCGACAGCGCAGGTCACGCGAGGGGCGCCTGATCCCGCAGAGAGCGGTCGTCTCTTCGATAGCGCGCCTGGTCCCGCCAAGAGGGCGGCTTCCCGCGCAAAAGGGCCGCTTGACTCCTCATATGTAAGCGCTTACATAACCGCGTTTTAAACGCCATGAGCGCAACCGGCGGGCCCCTCGCCGGATGAGACGGAGAGGAAACGACAATGCGGAATAGCGTTTTGCGGTGGGCCAGAAACTGTTCGATGGCGGTTTCGCTGCTCTTGCCGATGATGGGAACGGCGAGCCCCGCGGCCGCCGAGGAGAAGCTCGTCGTTTGGTGGAACAAGGGCTACTACAAGGCCGAGGAAGACGCGCTGCTCGCCGTCATCAAGAAGTTCGAGGCCAAGACCGGGGTCAAGGTCGAGCTGTCGCAATATGCGACGCAGGACATGATGCCGAAGCTGGTGGCGGCGCTCGATGCCGGCAGTCCGCCCGACGTGACCTATGCGGACACCTACCATTTCCAGGGCGCCGGCAAGTGGGCCTCCGAGGGCAAGCTGGTCGATCTCGGCTCCGTGCTCGCACCGATCAAGGGCGAGTTCTCCCCGCAGTCGCTCGAAACGGTCATGCTGTACAACGACAAGACCAAGGCGAAGGCCTATTACGCCTTCCCGCTGAAGCAGGCGACGCTGCATCTGCATTATTGGAAGGACATGCTGGAGGAGGGAGGTCTCAAGGAGACCGACATCCCGAAGGACTGGAAGGGCTATTGGTCGTTCTGGTGTGACAAGGCGCAACCGGCCGTGCGCAAGGCGTCCGGCAAGCGAATCTACGGCGTCGGCCATCCGATGGGCGTCGACGCCACCGACAGCTTCATCTCGTTCCTGGTGTTCATGGACGCCTACAACGTCGTGCTGGTCGACGACAACGGCAAGCTCCTGGTCGACGATCCCAAGGTGAAGGCGGGCCTCGTCGCCGCCATGACGGACTATGTCGAGTTCGCCGCGAAAGGCTGCACGCCGCAATCGGCGACGAGCTGGAAGGATCCCGACAACAACGTCGCCTTCCACAACAAGACGACGATCATGACCCACAATTCGACGGTTTCGCTCCCCGGCAAATGGCTCGACGACGCCGGCAACGAGACGCTCACCGCCGAGCAGCGCGACGAAGCCAAGAAGAACTATAATGACCGCATCCGCACCATGGTCTGGCCCAACAAGCCGGATGGTACGCCGGTCCACACCCGCGCCTCCGTGGTGGTCGGCCTGATCTTCGAGCAGGCCAAGAACAAGGACCGCGCCAAGGAGTTCGTCTCGTTCCTGCTGCGCGACGAGAACCTCCAGCCCTATGTCGAAGGCGCGCTCGGCCGCTGGTTCCCGGTCAAGACGGCCGCACAGAAGTCCGCCTTCTGGGACGGCGACGTTCATCGCCGCGCCGTGCGCGACCAGTTCTTCGCCGGCGTCGGCGGCTACGAGATGAGCAAGAACTACAAGTTCACCACCCTCAACAACGAGAACGTCTGGATGAAGGCCGTGAACGCCATCGTCACCAACAAGGTGCCGGTCGACAAGGCCGTCGACGACATGATCGCACGCATCAAGGAAGTGGCCGGCAACTGATCGCCGGCCCGAACAGCTACGCTCACGCGTTGCAAGACGCGTGAGCGGCAGGCTCCTGCCTGTCAACAATTTCAACGCCTGGGAGCCGATTTGTGACCGCAACCATCAAGGGCATCATTCCGGTGATGCTGACGCCGTTCACCGAAGCCGACGCAATCGACTATGCGGGCCTCGAAAACCTCGTCGAATGGTACATTGCCAACGGCGCGGATGCGCTGTTCGCCGTGGCCCAGTCGAGCGAGATGCAGTTTTTGAGCCTCGAGGAGCGGGTCGCGCTGGCGCGCTTCGTCGTGCGGCAGGCGGCGGGCCGGGTGCCCGTCATCGCGTCAGGCCACGTCAGTGAATCCCGCGACGATCAAGTGACCGAGCTGACCTCCATCGCCGCGACCGGCGTGGACGGACTGGTGCTGGTGACGAACCGGTTCGATCCGAAGGGGCAGGGCGGCACCGTCTTCATGGATCATCTGCGCCATCTGCTCGATGCGCTGCCCGCCGATCTTCCGCTCGGCCTCTACGAATGTCCCGCGCCGTTCCGGCGGCTCATGTCCGACGACGAGCTGGCGTTCTGCGCCGAGAGCGGGCGCTTCGCGATCCTCAAGGACGTGTCCTGCGACCTCGAGACGGTGAAGCGTCGCGTGGCGCTGACGAAAAACTCCTCGCTCGCCATCGTCAACGCCAATGCGGCGATCGCCTTCGACGCCATCAGAAGCGGATCCGCCGGCTTCACCGGCGTGTTCACGAACTTCCATCCCGATCTCTACAAATGGCTGTTGACCGATAGCGCGCGGCATCCGGCGCTGGCGGACGATCTCTCCGTCTATCTCGCCCTCGCGGCGATGGCCGAGCCGATGGGATATCCCAAGCTGGCCAAGCTGTACCATCAGAGGCTCGGCACGTTCGCCTGCGCCCACAGCCGGACCATCGATTTCGACATCCGTGAGCGCTTCTGGGCGCTCGATGCACTGCTCGACAAGATCATGCAGGGGCAGGCGAGCTTCCGCGCAAGGATCGCGGCCACGCGCTGATCGCGGCTCTCGCAAATCTCGATGATATGGGGCGATCGTCGCGTGACTGCGGCAGAGCGGCACCATCTATCGGATGCGTACTGGGCTCGTGCCCTCACTCCGCGCTGCGCTTCCAGGCGCCGGTGCCCAGCTTGCCCGTGATCACCGCGAGTGTATCGCGGATCTCGTAGGCGCCGCCATCGCTATAACCCGAAAGGCCCCTTCGGGCTTGTAGGGTCCAGTGGCCATTTGCAGCAATCATCGTGCCTTCGTGCGGATGGGCCGAGCGCTGCGGCACGGCGTGGAATTTGTAAGTGCCGTCGTTCATGATCTGCCAGATCCAACGCGATTGTCCGCGGCGGCCCGGTACCATGATCTCCCAGGTGCCCACCAACGCAGGATCGATCGTCGATGACATCGACGCGCCTGACGGTGCCGGGGACGCGACAGCCGGAAGCGGGGCGACAGGTTCCGCTCCCTCGGCGCCGCCCTTTGGTTGCCCGGCCAGGTAAATCCCTTGCGAGACAGCGAGCCCTAGACGAACGGCTGCTGCTCGTTTCGGGTGGCTTCCATCACTTCGTCGCGGACGTTGCGGAACATGAACGTGACCTCGACGCCCGGTGTCTCGATGTTGCGAAGGAGCGCCGCTGCAAACGGACTGTTACGCGTGTCGCCGTCAAGCGCCGTGGTGCCGTCTCGTGCGGCATAAGCGACCAGAACGTTGCCGACGGGCTCGATGCGACCGAGCCCGCCGGTCGGCGTCCCCCGGGTGGCGAGCGTGCGGTTCATCCTGGCGGCAAATGGATTATTGCGGCAGGCGTCGAGGATGACGAGGCCAAGGCTCGTGGTATTGGAAACCTGCAACATCACGCTCTGCAGGCTGATGGCTTCGTTTGCCGCGTCCGTGTCCCGCTTCAGTTCTGCGTCGATCGGGATCAGCCAGTTTTCGCCATTGATCTCCATGCCATGGCCCGCGAAATACACGGTCGCCATATCGGCTCCGGCGGCGTCGCGCCCCAATGCGATCAGGCCGCGACGCATCTCGTCGAAGCTGGCATTGGTGACCAGACGGACCGAGAAGCCGAGCCGCTTCAGCGCTGCAGCTATGTCGCCGGCGTCGTTTGGCGGATTGAGCAGCGTGGGCACGTTCCTGTAGGCGCCGTTGCCGATCACCAGCGCGACGCGCCTGCCTTCCGCCGCGGCGCCGGTCGGCATCAGGCCTGCCGCGGCAGTCGCAAGGGTCAGTCCCGAAACAAATTCGCGTCGGTCCATTGGGATCTCGCTTGCTTGAACGAGATCCATCGTACAACAACCGATTTGGAGTAGCCACGGGTCGAACTCAGAGCGAGCTGCCGCCGCAGATGACGAGTTGCTGTCCAGTGATGGCGGCCGCTTCCGTCGAGAGCAGGAAGGCCACGGCGGCTGCGACTTCCTCCGGGCGGATGAAGCGGCCGATCGGCGGCAGCTTTGGCATGACATTGGCGCGCGAGGGATCCTTCAGCATCGGCGTCTCGGTTGCGGCGGGGGCAACGACGTTGACGGTGATGCCGCGAGGTGCGAGCTCGAGCGCCCAGGACCGCGCCAGCGCGACCAGCGCCGCCTTGGTCGCGGCATATTGCCCGCGGCCCGCGGCGCCCGATGCGGTGCGGCTGCCTATGAAGACGATGCGTCCGCCGTTCGGCAGGCGCGGCGCCAGCGCGTTGGCGAGGCGCCCGGCGACGTCGACATGCAGCCGCCACATCGCCGCGCCGTCGTCATGGTCGAGCGATCCGAGCGCACCGACCTTGAGCAGGCCCGCGGCATGAACCAGCGCGGTCGGCGTGAAGCCTGCCAAGGCGTCGGCAATGCTGTCGACATCATCGAGGTCGAGCGACAAATGATCGAACGCCGGATGGTCGAACGTCGCAAGGCGGCGGCTGATCCCGGTGACGCGCCAGCCGTCGCGCAGCAGCTGCTCGACGATCGCCGCACCAATCCCCGAGCTTGCGCCCGTCACTAGCGCGTGCGGCCTCTTGTCCATGCTCTCAGTCCCGGATGGCGCGCTTCACCCATGGCTCGGTCACGCGCACATATTTGATCGCGCGGCGATGGAAGGTGAAGGCCATGTGGATCGCCCCGTCGGCGGTCTCCTTGACCGAAGGATAGGACAGTTCGCGATTGGTCTGATCGCGTGAATTGTTGGTCATGCAAAGGCCGTCACCGGTCTCGACATTGCGCTTGCTCCACGTCCGCCCGCCGTCGGCGGAGACGGCCAGCGTCATCGGCGCCCGCGGCGCGCCCCAGAACGCGGTGCGTTCATCCGTTCTTTTGCCGTCGCCGGCGAGCACGGGCGGCAAATCGTCCTCGATCTCGTCATAGAGCGAGAGGCGGCGCCCGGTCGCATCCCTGGCGCTGGAATCGTTGAAGACCAGCGCGAGATGACCGTTGCCAAGTCGCGTGACCTGGATCGAGGAGTTGTTGTTGGGCAGCACGGTCTGGACCGGCGCCGACCAGGTGCGGCCGTGATCGGTGGACCGGCTCTGATAGATGTTGTCCGCCCAGCGGCTGCGGTAGAGGGCAATCAGCGAGCCGTCGTCGAGGCGCGCGATACACATATGCACGCAGCCGCGGCTGCCGGGGACGTCGACGTCGCGCCAGGTCGCGCCGGAATCGGACGAGATCTTCACCGCGCTGGTGTCCTCGTCGCCGTTCCATTTCCGTCCCGGGGTGCTGTGGCAATAGAACACCGGCAGCAGCCAGTCGCCATTGTCGAGCACGACGATCGGCTGCCGGATGAAGGTGCCGCGGCCGCGCTGCTCGGGAAACAGCGTCTCGATCGGGCCCCAGTTCTTGCCGTTGTCGCGGGAGAGGCGGCGGCGGATCAGCGCGGTGTCCTGGTTTCCCGCCAGCTGCGCCGTCCACATCAGCCACAGCGTGCCGTCAGGTGCGGGAAACAGCACCGGGTTCTGCTCCGAACGTCCGTTGTCGTCGGACAGCTTTTCGGCCGGAGACCACTGCGTCGCGCCGCGGGGCAGGCGCGAAAAATAGACCGAGATGTCCGACATGCCCTCCTGCGTGCCGCCGAACCAGACGCAGGCCAGATCGCCGTTCGCGAGCGGCATCAGATTGGCGGCGTGGTTCTGCACGCAAGGCGAGGGAATGAAAGCGTCGGACCGGTCGGGATCGCCGGCGGCCGGGCGAACGACGCCGTCGGCGGCGGTCCCGATGTCGGTGGTCACGATCTCGGTATCGATGATCATGTCGAAGTCCTTTCCATCAATGCATTTGGCTGCGACGTCGCGGCGGCGGCCGGAGCGCGGCCCATCACCAGGCGCTCGACCGCCATCACCACCAGCGGTGTCGCGGCCGCGACATACATGTTGTCGATACCGAAGGGGTTTCCGAGCATGTACCAGGCCGTCGTCGAGATCGCGGCGCCGATCAGGCCCGCGGTGGCGCCGCGGTTGCTGGCAAACAGCGGCAGATAGAATCCCATCATCGCGATGATGGTGATCGACAGGCGCAGCGCGCGCGTGAAGAACGACAGCTTGAGGATTTCCGGGATGAAGAAGACGAAGACCAGCGGTGCAATGCCGATCGCCACCGAGAACAGGCGGGTCATCTTCAGCTCCCGCTCGGGCGTCGGCTTCCAGTAGGGGACGTAGAAGTCGCGCACCACCAGCGAGGCGATCGCGAGCGCAACCGTGCAGACGCTGACGAAGATCGAGGCGACGAGCGAGGTGGTCACGAAAGCCGAGGCCAGCGGCGGCATCTTCTCCAAAAACACCGGCAGCGCGTAGAGGCTGTTCATGTCGGGATAGAGGAATTTCGCCGCGACGCCGATCAGGGCGAGCAGAAATCCGAGCGGCAGGCAGAACGCCGCCGCATAGAAGGTGGCCCTGCGCGCGTCATCAGCGCTCGGCGTCGAGGAGATCGCCTGCACGATGAACTGGGTCGAGAAGATCGCGCCGACGGTGCCGAAGGTCCAGGCGAAGATGGTCGCAAAGCCGATCTTGCCGTCCCAGCTGAAGTAATAGGCGGGCAGCTTGGCCTGGATCGGCGCGATGCCGCCGGTCAGCGACATCGCAACCGAGAATATGATGACGATACCGACGACCTTGATGGCGCTGTGCAGGATCGTCACCCAGGCGACGCCCTTCAGCCCGCCGAACACGTAGTAGAAGGTGCTGACCACGGCGATGATGCACATCGCAACGGGCATGCTGACATGCAGTGCGGTGGCGATCGCGGCTGCGCCGCTCACATAGTTGCCGACGTTCACGAGCAGCAGCGCGTAGATCATGATCACCGACACCGTGAGCATGGTCGACTTGCCGTATTTCTGCGCGATCGCCGCCGAGATGGTGTATTCGCCGGAACTGTAGAGCTTCTTCACCATCAGGAACCCGAACAGCAGGAAGCCGATCGAGGCGCCGAGCACGGCCCACCCCGCCGCGATGCCCGACTGGAACGCTTCCTGCGCCGTGCCGACGGTCGATTTGGCGCCGACGAATTCGGACATCATCAGCACGCCGACGACCACCGCCGGCATCGCGCGTGCGCCCGTCATGAACTGATCGCTGGTCCTGCTGCGCAGTTTGAACGTGAGCCAGGACGTGAAGGCGATGTAGGCGACGATCATTGCGACGATGAGCGTGCTGTCGCCATTGAGGATGGCTTGCATCGATGACGTTTCCTCTGGTGGCGCGGATGCGGTGTTGTGAGCCCGCTTGGTCCCGCTGCAGTTTGTTCGGAATGCGAACAATTGTTCTTTAATTTCATTATTCCTGCCCGCACGTCCCGCGTCAAGCGCGCGCAGCGGTGCGGTGCTGCAACGCGCCCGGTCGGGCAGTCATCGCCGCTGCATGTTCAAAGGGTTGCAGGCCAAAGAAAAAAGTGTCGGTGGGACAGTGCGGCGGGACGGTCGGCGCACGGCCGACGTCATGCGCAGGGAATCCGAGGTCCTGCCGTTCCGGGGTCAGTTCGACTTCAGCGCCACCTTGGCGACCTCGGCCATCCAGCTGGACGCGACGGGCAAAATCGCGTCGTTGAAATCGTAGCGCGGGCCGTGCAGCTCGGCGCCGTCGCGCAATTCACCGTTGCCGATCCAGGCGAAGGCGCCGGGGCACTGCTTGAGGAAGAAGGCAAAATCCTCGCCGGCCATGCTCGGCGCGAGATCGCGTCGCACCTCGGTCTGCACCCTCTCCGCGGCAAGGCGCGCCAGGCCCGCCTCGGCAGGCGTGTTGACCACCACGCCGACGCCCATGACGATTTCGGGCGTGACCTTGACGCCGAAGGTCGTTGCAATGCCTGCGCAGACCTCTCCGATCCGCGCCAGGATGACGTCCTTCACCGCGTCGCGATGATACCGCAGCGTGCCGCCGATGGTGACGCGTCCCGCGATCTGGTTGCGCGCCGTGCCGCCTTCGAGCGTACACAGCGAGAGCACGGCGGTGTCGAGCGGATCGATGCTGCGCGACACGACCGATTGCAGCGCCACGATCAGGTGTCCCGCCGCCATGACGGGATCGCGGGTCAGATGCGGCATGCCGGCATGTCCGGCATGGCCGTCGATGGTGATGCTGACGCGTCCGCCGGAAGCCATCACGACGCCGTCGTGGACCGCGATGGTGCCGGCTGCGAGCCCCGGCCAGTTGTGGAAGCCGAACACCCGCGTCATCGGAAAGCGGTCGAACAGGCCCGCCCCGACCATCGCGCGCGCGCCGCCAAGGCCTTCCTCGGCCGGCTGGAAGATGAAGTCGACGGTGCCGCTCCAGCCGGTGTCGGCCACCAGCAGCGCGGCCGCGCCGAGCAGCGAGGCGGTGTGCCCGTCATGACCGCAGGCATGCATCACGCCTGATGTCGTCGAGGCGTAGGGCAGGCCGGTGTCCTCGGTGATCGGCAGCGCATCCATGTCGGCGCGCAGGCCGACGCGGCCCTGCGCCGCCCCTCGCGTCAGCGTCGCAACGACGCCGTGGCCGCCGATGCCCGCTTCGAAGGGAATGCCGAGCTCGGTGAGCTTCTCCTGCACGAAGGCCGAGGTGGCCTTCTCGTGGAGGCCCAGTTCCGGGTGCGCATGCAGATGCCGGCGCCACTGGGTCAGTTTCTGGTGCAGCTCGGGGGGCAAGGCGGGGATCTTTCGTAAGGAGGGCCGGCTAATGCCAGCATAGCCGAATATTGAGCCGACCCGTCAAGCGCCTGCGAGTGTCTCGCGTGCAGCAACATCGTCATGGCCGGGCATAGCCGTCCGAAGGACGGCGTCGCTTCCGCTCGCCTATGACCCGGCCATCCACGTCTTGCTTCGGCCATGACGGATTGCCCTACGGCGAGAGCTTCGCCAGTCCTTTCCAGTCGAAGCTGATGCCATGGCCCGGCCGGTCCGGCGCCACGGCCTTGCCGTCCGCGAGCACCAGCGGGTGCTCGATATACTTGTCCAGCCCGAATCCATGCGCTTCCAGATACGAGCGGTTCGGACAGGCCGCGAGCAGATGCACCGTGATGTCGTGCGCGCCGTGGCTGGTGACCGGGAGATTGAACGCCTCCGCCAGCCGCGCGATCTTCATGAACGCACTCACGCCGCCGCAATTGGTGACGTCAGGCTCGGGATAGGATACCGCGCCCGCGACGATGTAGTTCTTGAACTCCCACAGCGAGCGCAGATTCTCGCCGGCCGCGATCGGCACGCCGCCGGCCTGCATGATGCGGGCATGGCCCGCGACGTCGTCGGGGATAACAGGCTCCTCGAGCCAGGTGAGGTCGTAGGGGACGAAGGCGCGGGCGGCGCGAATCGCGTCCTCGACCGTCCATTTCATGTTGGCGTCCGCCATCAGCGGAAAGCCGTCGCCGAGATGTTTGCGCATGGCCGCGACGCGCGCGACGTCGGATTTGAGATCGGGCCGGCCGACCTTCATCTTGATGGCGCGAAAGCCCTTGGCGAGATTGCCGTCGGTCTGCGCGAGCAGCGCCTCGACGGAGAGATCGAGGTCGATGCCGCCGGCATAGCAGGGCACGTGCGCATCGAAGCCGCCGAGCAGGCGGAACAGAGGCAATTTCGCGCGCCGCGCCTTCAGGTCCCACAACGCGATGTCGAGCGCGGACAGTGCCAGCACCGCCGGTCCGCCGCGCCCGCCATAATGCAGGCCCCACCAGACGTGATGCCAGATCGCCTCGGTGTCGTCGGCCTCGCGTCCTTCGACGAGTGGCGGGATCTCGCGTTTGAGGATGTCGGCAGTCGCCCCGCCATTGCGCCCGACCGTGTAGGTGTAGCCGACGCCCTCGGCGCCGTCGGCATCGCGGATGCGGCAGGTGATCAGCTCGAACGCCGCGATCTCGCCATGCGTCGAGTCCGACAGCGTGACGGGGAGGGGGATCCGGTAGAACCCGGTCTCGATTGTCGAGATGCGTGCCATGTTTCCTTCCTGCTTTTCCTTGCAGGCTAGGCCGACAGGCATCGGCGGGCAACCGCGGGCGATGCAGGGCAGTTCTGTAGGATGGGTAGAGCGAAGCGAAACCCATCATCTTCGTTACCGCGGCGATGGGTTTCGCTGCACTCTCCCCATCCTGCGGACGACTTCATGCGAAGAAACGACGCAGCTCCGCCGCAACGCGAATCGGGTCGCCTTCGTTGTCTGCCGCGATGTGTCCGGCGCCCTTGAATTCAACGCGCGTCGCGTTCGGCAGGATCGCGGCGAGAGCATCGAGAGCGGTGGCGAGATAGCCCTGGCTCCGATCGCCGCCAAGCAGCAGCGTTTCCGTGCTCAAGCTCCTGAAGCGGTCAAGGTCGCCGGCTTTCTCCGCAATCAGCTCGATGTCGTAGTGGACCGTGGGGATGAGCGTGGCCAGAGGCGGCCCGTTGCCAACGGCCGCGTTGGGACGGAGCCGCATCATCATGGCGAAGAACGATTTAAGGACAGGCGCAGGGAGCCTTGTCATGATCTCGTTGTCGCCGGTGCCTTTGAGCACGGCAACAAGGGCGCCCGGCAGATCCCCCTTCGCCAGGGCCGCCTCATAGCCAGCGGCCCAGTAGCGCGGCTGGACCCCGCCGAATTCGAGCGGCGGCTCGTAAAGCGTGAGGCGCGCGATCGCCGGATTGGCGAGCGCGGTGTGCATGGCAACCAAGGCCCCGGCGCTCAATGCAAACACATTTTGTGCGCCCGTCTCGGCGAGAAGCCGGCCGAGATCATCGATCTCGGTCGCCATGCAGTGGTCGGGCCGGAACGGTCCGCTCAGACCACGACCGCGCCGGTCCGGGATGAGAACGGTGAAGCGGTCGGCCAGCGCTGCGCCAAGGTCAGTAAAGCTCGCTGCGCTCTGCAGCGCGCCATGGAGCAGCACCAGTCCGGGGCCTGAGCCCAGTTGCCGATATCCAATGACGGTGCCGTCATTGGCGACAAATGATCTCTCTGAGCTCACGCGCGACGCGCCTCACCGCATCGTCGCGAGCTGCACGGCCAGCGCGCAGGCGCGGTCGTATTCGTCGAGGTTGATCCACTCGTCGATCGTGTGCGCCTCGTTCTGGCCGGCACCGAAGGTCACGGTGGGAACGCCGTGGCGGACCATCCAGTTGGCATCGAGGCCGCCATTGGCGGTGCGGACGTTCGGGGTGCCGCCGACCGCGGACACCGCCTCGACCGCGCGTTTGACGACGGGGAGATTGTCCTTCATGCGGAACGGAAAATAGTCGGTCTCGGCCTTGAACTTGATCTTGCCGGACTTGCCCTGCGCGTTCGTCACCTTCTTGGCGGCCTTCTCGAACGCGGCCTTGTAGGCCTTGGTGATCTCCTTGAAGAACTTTCCGTCGTGGCTGCGGCTCTCGCCGCGCACATGGACGTAGTCGGTGACGACGTTGGTGGCATCGCCCGCCGGGCGGCCCTCGCCGCCGGTGACGGGGCCGACATTGCTGGTGCCTTGGCTCTTGCCCTTCACGACCTTGCCGAACCAGCCGCTGGACTTCACGTCTGCAAGCGCGAGCGCCATGATCATGGTCGAGGAGATGCCGCGCTCCGGTGCAACGCCGGCATGCGAGGCGCGGCCGAAGATCTCAACATTCCAGCGGTCCGCGCCGACGGCGCCGATGATGACGTTGGAGGCCGAGCCGCCGTCATAGTTGAAGGCCATCGCCGGCGAGCCGAGCTCGTCCAGCTTGACGTGGCGCGCGCCGTAGAGCCCGCTCTCCTCGCGCACGCAGAACAGCAGCGTGATCGGGGGATGATCGAGCTTCTGCTTGGCGAGCTCGGCGGCCAGCGTCACCAGCACGCCGCAGCCGCAGCGGTTGTCGCCGCCGAGCGCGGTCTTGGCCTCGTTGACGATCTTGCGGCCGGATTTCTTCGGCTTGGCGCCGGCACACAGCGGCACGGTGTCCATGTGGGTCATGAACATGATGCGCGGCTGGTTGTGCAGCGCGCCGCGGCCGGGCAGGTCGACGATGAGGTTACCGGTCTCGGTCGGCACGGGAATGCGGGTGTTGGCGTCGTCGAGCCGGATCGCCTTGGACGGCACGCCGCTCTCCTTCAGCGCAGCGGTGAGCTCACGCCCGATCGCCGCCTCCTGTCCGGTGACGCCCTCGACGGAGAGGAAGCGCATGAGGCGATCGGTGGCGGCTTTGGTATCGACAGGCATGAGATGGTCCTTTGATGCACGGTACGCGTCAGCATCCTTCGCTGCGCCGTGTTTCGCAAGGCCTCTCGGACAGTCCGGTGAGTTTTAGGGCGGGGCAGGGACGACCGCATCAAAGCCACGGCGGCTGTTGGCGGCGGCGCGCCGAACACGACGCGCCGCCGACGCTTTCGGCACAAAAATCAGTATCGCGCGACGAGCGGGGCGACAGCCGTATTGAATCGCCAATTCACGCCGAGCATGACGGTTTGCATGTTCTGCCGGACGCTCGCCGGGAAGAAGGGAGTAGCACATCCGGGACTGCTGGTGCAGTTCAGGGTGTAGCCGTTCGTTCCAAAGTCGAAATAATTGTATTCGGCCTTCAACGACAGGTTTGGCAGCAGCGCATATTCGAGGCCGGCGCCGACGACGAATCCCGTCACATCGCGCGACCCCTTGAAATCAACCGAGAAGGCGGCGAAATCGGTCTGCGTCATCTGATAATTGAAGTGAGCGAAGGCGGCGCCGCCCTTGGCGTAAAACAGCACGCGATCGAAGGCGTAGCCGATGCGGCCGGTCGCGGTGGCGACGCGATCGAGCTGGGTCGTCAGCAGGAAGCCGGCGGCGCCGCCCGGAATCAGTGTCGTGCTGGTGTCCTTCATGTCGGCCCAATCGAACTGGCCTTCGAGGCCGACCACCAGGGAGCCGACCTGATAGTCGCAGCCCCCTTGCACGCCAGCGAGCCAGCCGCTGTTGTGATCGGCATTGAATGTTTGCCCGACGATGGGCTGCTGCTCGTTGACCCCGCGGCCACCGCCGCCATTGCCGCCGACATAGCAACCGGTCCAGGAGAACGCCGGGGCCGCAGGCGCCGCCTTGTACGGCATCGACACGTCCGCCGCCATGGCCGAGGTCAACGTCGAAACGGCCAGCGCAATGGCGCTGAAAAGGGTTTTGGTGGTCATGCGAGGATCTTCCTTCAACTAACGGCAATGGCGCCTGAGGCGCATCGTGCGTGTCGGCATCGCACAGGCCAGCGACTTCATCTGGTGAGTTGTCCGACTTCGCGATCCGGTCACAATATCCGGCGAGTCATGCGGCGGCTGTAACCACCGGGTCACAGTGGAAATAACGGCCACTGCAGGTTGCGACTTTTCACAGAGGCTGGCGCGACAGGACGAATCGGGAGCATCCCCTGCGCCACGCTGTTGTACGAGGCTGCTTCACGCAGTGCGCGTATAGGCCAGGAAGATCAGCGCGCCCAGAAGAAGCGCCGCCGCCATGAACAGCAGCACCGCCGGCAGCCCCGCGAACGCCGCCACCGCGCCCGTCATCGACTGCATCAGGGCGGCGCCGAGGAAGAAGGCGAGGTTGATCGCCGCGAGCGCCTTGCCCGCGGTTTGCGCATCGACCAGCTGCCGCGACATGCCGAACAGCAGCGGCTGGGCGGAGGTCGCAAGGCCGATGAGCACGAACAGCACGAGATCATATTGCGGCGGCATCACGGGCACGCCGAACAGCATCGAGACCGCATAATGCGGCGCCCCCAGCGCCATCAGCGCCAGCAGCAGCGCGCCGACCATATGCGTGCCCGCCACCAGCTCGCGGCGGCGACTGAGCCTGCGGTCGATCATGCCGATGCACAGGGGACCTGCGATCATAGCCAGCGTGAATGCGCCGAGCTGGTTGCCGGCCTCGACCCGCGTCAGTCCCTTGATCTCCATCAGCCAAGGTCCGCCCCACAGGCCGCGCAGCACCAGCGAGGTCGCAAGCGACACCAGCGCCAGCGCGATCAGGCCACGCAGGGGGCGCGAGAGCCCGAGCCGCAGCACCTCGATCATCTGCGACAGCGGCGAGGACTCGTCCTTGTGCTCGGCCGGTTGCCTCGGCACCAGCAAGAACACGGCGAGCGCGACGAGGACGCCGCCGAGCGCCGAGATCCAGAATCCGGCGCGCCAGCCGTAATGATCGACCACGAAGGCGAGCGGGCTCGACGACAGCAGCATGCCGATATTGCCGATCGAGAGGATCGCGCCGGACCATAGCCCGAACCGCGCCGCCGACAATTGCTTGGCCGCCAGCGTCATCGGGCACATCAGCATGCCCGACGTCGCGATGCCCAGCATCACCTGCCCGACCGCAAAGCTTTCCGGCCCCGTCGCGAATCCCGACGCGATGGCGCCGATCACGGTTCCCATAAGCAGGCTCAGCGACACCGGCCGCACGCCAAAGCGATCCATCGCCGCACCGACCGGGATCTGCGCGGCGGCAAAGGCAAAGGGATAGACCGAGGTGAGGCTCGCCAGCGCCTGCGGCTCGATGTGGAAATCCGCCGCCATCAGGTCGAGGCTGACGGCGGGAATCGTGCGCAGCAAGGTCGAGAGCATGTGCCCGCAGGCGAGCGCAAGCAGCGCAAAGATCAGCGCGCGGGTGCCATCTCCCGCGTTATCAGTAGCAACCGCACTCATCAGCGTCCCGTCCCGGCGAGGGTTTCGGCCGGGTTACACGATTGGCGGGACGGTGCCAATGGGGGAGGGCCGATCCGGTGCGCGATGCTTTGTGTCTTCCGGAGCCCCGCTGATCGAGCCATGCCCCGCGTCGATGCCGCTGAAATTGCGATTCGTCGTTACGTCGCCAGTTGATGACGGGCGCTGTTCAATTCCTGCATTCCGATTTATCGAAGCACAGGTTCGATTGCTCGAGCCTGGAAAAGTCCTCTGTTGCAATGAATACGAGAAGTCCGAGCAGAACCATTGCTGCGATGTTGGAACGCATGCTGGGGCGGTTCTCGACAGTGGCGCGATGGTGTTCGAACTTCGAGAGGTCCAGCATGCGCAAGATGTTGTCGGGCCGTGCATCATCAGCCGGATCTCGGCCGCCTCCCGATCGCGTTCGAAACGGTACGACATTTCCCCGGTGGTTCGGTTGATCAGCCTTCATCCCGCGCCTCGTTCCCATCAAGCAGCGCTTGCTGAATTTCAATGATAGGGCCTGACTTGAGGCGAGCGGTCCTGAAATTCGCGATTGTTGGCGCAATTCAGCGTGATGCCGCGGTGACCTCTCACGTCTCTCCATTTCGTTTCTGTTTGTTTCTGCCTGTCCTTCGTTGGACGGCTTTGATCGAGCGACTGCGTTTTGCGACGAGCGAACATGAAAATTTGTACAGATTTTCGCACGCGATCGTCATTTTGACGCTGGGATTTTGTCCGCGATACTTCCAATCAGAGGCGGCGGTTTCACCTGCAATCAGTCGAGTCACCCGTAGGCAGGTACAAACAGTTAGAGGGCCATCAATTTGTCAACGCGACCGAAGCTCAGCGTTGCGCTGTTTGGAATCCTTGCAATAGCCGCGGTGGCCTATGGCGTGTGGTATGAGCTCCTCGGGGGCGTCAAGCCAGCCGCAGCGGCCGCCCAAAGCGCTGCCAGTCAGGCCGCGGCGAAGATTCCCGTCACCTCGTTCGTAGTGAAGAAGGCCGACTTTCCCGTGCGCGCCTACGGTCTCGGAGTCGTCTCGCCGTTCAAGACGGTGACGGTCAAGAGCCGCGTCGACGGTCAGATCATCAAGGTGTTCTTCAAACAGGGGCAGATGGTGAAGGAGGGCGATCCACTTCTGGAGATCGATCAACGCCCCTTTACCGCGGCTCTCGAGCAGGCGGTGGCGAAGAAGGCCCAGGACGAGGCCAATCTAAGGAACGACCGCTTGAACCTGGAGCGCTTTCAGAAGCTCGCGAAGCAGCAATTCGAGACCCAGCAAAATCTCGATACCCAGCAGGCCCTGGTCGATCAGATGATCGCGCAGGTGAAGGGCGACCAGGCCGCCATCGACAATGCGCAGACCAATCTCGGTTACACCTCGATCAAGGCGCCGATCAGCGGACGAACGGGTTTCCGGCTGGTTGACCCCGGCAACATCGTGCATGCCGCGGATACGACGGGGATCGTCACCATCGCCCAGCTGCAGCCGATCGCAGTGCAGTTCACGGAGCCTGAAGAGCAATTGCAGGCCATCGACAAGGCCTTTGACACCGGCGAGGTGCCGGTCGAGGCGCTGACCTCGGACGGAACCAGGACACTGTCGCAAGGCAGGCTCGTGGTCATGGACAATTCGGTGAACCAGGCCACCGGGACCATCAGCCTGAAAGCGCGCTTCGACAACAAGGACAATGCGCTGTGGCCCGGCCTGTCGGTGACCACGCGGATGCTGATCGATACGCGCAAGGACGTCATCGTCGTGCCGCAGGATGGCGTGCAGCACGGGCCGTCGGGTCTGTTCGCCTATGTGATAGGCGACAATGGCAAGGTCAGCGCGAGGCCGATCAAGGTCAGCCAGAGCGGCGATGCAAATGCCGTGGTCTCCGAAGGCCTGAACGTCGGAGACAGGATCGTGGTGGCCGGACAGTCACGCCTGTTCGATGGCGCACTGGTCGACGACAAGCCCCAGGCCGCGCCGACGGCGGATGCGAGCGCCAGCACTGCTCAGGCCAATAGCGGAACCAAGACCACCGGATCGGCTGACTGACATGGCTGGCGGTATCTCGGCTCCCTTCATTCGCCTCCCCATCGCGACGTCGCTGCTGATGGTCGGCATCGTCTTCGTCGGGATCATCGCCTATCCGCAATTGCCGGTGGCGCCGCTGCCGGAAGTCGACTTCCCCACCATCCAGGTCTCCGCCAACCTTCCCGGCGCGGATCCGGAAACGATGGCTTCTTCGGTGGCGCAACCGCTCGAATCGCAGTTTGCGCTCATTCCCGGCGTCTCGGAGATGACGTCGCAGAGCCAGACCAGCTCGACCCAGATCGTTCTGCAGTTCGATCTCTCGCGCAACATCGATGGCGCCGGCTCCGACGTGCTCGCCGCCATCAATGCCGCGAGCGGGCAATTGCCCAAGAACATGCCGGCCCCGCCGACCTACAGAAAGGTCAATCCGGCCGACTCGCCCATTCTCACGCTCGGTGCCACCTCGACGACGCTGCCGATGACGCAGGTGTCCGACGAGACCTACACCAAGCTCGCGCAGGCGATCAGCCATATCAGCGGCGTCGGCCAGGTCAGTGTCGGTGGACAGCAGGCGCCGTCGATCCGTGTCCAGATCGATCCCGCCAAGCTGGTCGCCAAGGGCCTGTCGCTGGAGGATGTGCGCACCCCGCTCTCGGTGATCACCGTCAACAATCCCAAGGGAACCCTCAACGGCGACACGCGCACCTACACCGTCTATGCCAACGATCAGTTCACCAAGGCCGAGGCCTGGAACGACATCGTCATCGCCTATCGGAACGGCAGTCCCGTCCGTGTCGGCGACATCGGCCATGCCGTCAGTGCGCCGCTGGACAATACCCAGTACGGCTGGGTCGACGGCAAGCCCGGGGTGTTCCTGGTCATCTTCAAGCAGCCCGGCGCCAACGTCATCGACACCGTCGACAGCGTCATGAAGCAGCTGCCGCATCTGCAGGCCGGCATTTCGCCGGCCATCAAGGTCTCGGTGCTGTCGGACCGCACGCAGACGATCCGCGCGGCGGTGAAGGACGTGCAGTTCACGCTGCTGCTGACGATCGGCCTCGTCGTGATGGTGATCTTCGTCTTCCTGCGCAGCGTCTGGGCCACCATCATCCCGTCGATCACGGTTCCGCTCGCGCTGCTGGGCGCCTGCGCGCTGATGTGGATAGCCGGCTACAGCCTCGATAATCTGTCACTGATGGCCCTCACCATCGCGGTCGGCTTCGTGGTCGACGATGCCATCGTGATGCTGGAGAACATCACCCGCTACATCGAGGAGGGCGAGACGCCGATGGCCGCCGCGCTCAAGGGCGCCAGCGAAATCGGCTTCACGATCATCTCGATCTCCGTTTCGCTGATCGCGGTCTTGATTCCGCTATTGCTGATGAGCGGGATCATCGGCCGCCTGTTCCGCGAATTTTCGGTGACGCTCGCGATGACGATCGCCGTGTCGGCCCTGGTATCGCTGACGTTGACGCCGATGATGGCGTCGCGCTTCCTCAAATCGCACGACGAGGAGCATCACGGCAGGCTCTATATGCTCAGCGAGCGGATGTTCCAGGCCCTCGTGAACGGCTACGCGCGCGGCCTCGACCTCGTGCTGCGTTTCCGCTTCATCACCTTGATGGTGTTCTTCGCGACGATCGCGCTGACGGTCTATCTCTTCGTGATCATCCCCAAAGGGTTCTTTCCGCAGCAGGATACCGGGCTGATCACCGGAGTCGTCGAAACGTCGCAGGACGTGTCGATCGCCGATATGGCGAAGCACATGCAGGAGATCGGCGCGATCGTGCTGAAGGACCCTGCGATCGACCACATGGCGATGCGGATGGGCGGAAGCGGCAATACGCTCAACGACGGCACGATGTACATTACGTTGAAGCCGCGGGATGAACGCACCGACTCGGCCGACCAGGTCATCCGTCGTCTGCAGGTCCAGACGGCGAAGGTCCAGGGCGCGCGGCTCTATCTCCAGTCGGCGCAGGACGTTCGTGTCGGCGGCCGGGCCTCCCGGACGCAATTTCAGTTCACGCTGCAGTCGACCGACATGGACCAGCTCAACACATGGGCCCCGAAGCTGCTCGCGAAGATGAAGGAGATGCCCGAGCTTCGCGACGTCGCGTCCGACCAGCAGACGTCAGGCACCACGCTGACGCTGTCGATCGACCGCAATCAGGCCGCGCGTTTCGGGATCACGCCCGACGTGATCGACGCGACCCTGTATGACGCATTCGGGCAGCGGGAGATCGCGACATATTTCACCCAATTGTCGACCTACTATGTCGTCCTCGAGGTGCTGCCCTCGCTCCAGAAGAATCCGTCCACGCTGGAGCAGATCTACCTCCGCTCACCGACGACGGGGGGAGAGGTGCCATTGTCGGCGTTCACCAAGTGGACCACGGCTCCAGTGCGGCCGTTGGCCATCAATCACCAGGGCCAGTTTCCTGCGGTGACGATCTCCTTCAATCTCGCGCCCAACGTCGCGCTCGGCCAGGCGACGCAGGCGATCGACGCGATGGAACAGCAGATGAACGTGCCGGCCGCGATCACCTCGACTTTCGCAGGCACGGCGAAGGCATTCCAGGAGTCTCTCTCCTCTGTGCCTTTGCTGATCGTGGCGGCGCTGATCGTGGTCTATCTCATTCTCGGCGTGCTCTACGAGAGCTACATTCACCCCTTGACGATTCTGTCGACCCTGCCGTCGGCCGGTGTCGGTGCTCTGGCGACGCTCCTCATCTTCCATTTCGACTTCAGTTTGATCGGGTTGATCGGCCTCGTCCTGCTGATCGGCATCGTCAAGAAGAACGGCATCATGCTGGTCGACTTCGCGATCGCGGCGGAGCGGGATCAGGGCCTGTCGCCGGTTGAGGCCATTCGAAGGGCATGCCTTCTGCGCTTCCGTCCGATTCTGATGACCACGATGGCGGCGGTGCTCGGCGGCGTGCCGCTGATGCTCGGCCACGGCACCGGCTCGGAGCTGCGTCAACCGCTCGGCTACGCCATGGTCGGCGGTCTCTTGGTCAGCCAGGTCCTGACGCTCTTCACCACGCCGGTTGTCTATCTTTATCTGGACCGTGTCTCGCAATGGTTCAGTCCGAAACCACACGCAGGAAGCGATCCTCAGGAAGAGGACGTTGTCGACGACGGCGATCTGGACGTCGTCGAAAAGCTGGACCCGAAGAAATCAAGGGTCTTTGCGGCAGAATGACTGTTTGACATCCGCGCCGACGACGGCGAGCGCGGCGATCTGGCTCATGTATGCATGGCCAACGCGCGGCGGCTAACCATGCGCAAATTCGGACTGGTTGTACCTGATTTTCGTGATTGTCGGACCGTTTGACGATCAGCATTTCAGCTTCCGTCTGACAGTCTCCCCCTGCTTCACGCCACCGCCTGGGCAATGAAGTTGCGGACGATCTTCGAGGTCTCGCCACGCCGGAACGCCAGAGCCAAGCGCACGATTGGAGCGATCCCTTTGACCTCACGATAGGTGACGCCGGTTACATGAAGCTGGCGCATTGACGCCGGCACGAGCGAAAAGCCAAGCTCAGCTGCCACCAGGCTGACGACAGAGCTGATCTGCGGCGCGGACTGCCCGAGGGTCGGCTCGAAGCCCGCCCGCCGACAGGCCGCGATGACTGTGTCAACCCAGGCCGATCCGCGCGGCGTCAGAATGAGCGGATCCCCCTTCAGCCTGATAAGATCGATTTCAGTCGACTTCGCCACCGGATGGCTTGCGGGCAATACGACGAGCATCGGCTCGTTGGAGAGACGCCGAAACTGTAGATCGTCCTCGCCCTCATCGGGGCGCAGGAACACCGCGTCCCGCTCTCCTTCCCGAAGGCCCGCAAGGAGGCGGGATGTGCTTGCTTCCTCCAGCGTCAGATCCACATCGGGATAAGCTCGGCGAAACGATCGGATTGTCGAGGTAACAACGGGATTAAATGGTGCCGAGTTGGTAAAGCCCACCCGCAGCGAACCGATTTGACCCCGCGCAGCCCTCTGCGCGGCGCGAATGGAGCGCTCCGCCGGCCTTGTCCGACAAAGCGCTGTCAAAAAAGATTGATGGGCGAAATCGCTTGCAGCCAAGCCGAATACTAGACGATCGGTCTAATGTATGGCACCTCGGAAAAGCGCGGTGAAATCAGCTTTGGTTGGGGCTCGGTCGCTACCGAGCGCTGACTGGTTGATGAGGGAATCTTCAACAAACATCGTCCGACCATATCTTCATGGTTGGGTGGATTTCAGCATGAGAGGTCACGCATGTTTCGCAGTATCGCGCTTGGAATGATGATCACTCTCGCAATGGCTCTAACCGCGCCGGTGGCCATTGCGCAGCAAAAGCACCACGTCAGCTATGATACGCCGGCAACTCAGACGGTATACACCCAACAACACGTCATCGACGTTGGCGACATTCCGGGACATCAAGCTCGGCTCTTCGAAATTCGGCGGACCTATGGTGACGATGCCCCCCTTATCAACGGATCGAGGTTGAAGGAGCAGTGGACACGCGGCATGTCGGACTACATCGACAACAACGGTCCGGCTCTCATCTACAACGTTTGGATACTGGAGAACGGGGAGAAGTTTTTTGTCAGGACATCTCTGGTCGCTCAAAGCAGTGGAGATGGGAAACTTACGAACATGACATCGGGCGTCATTACCGGTGGCACGGGTAGCCTCGCCAGAATGCGTGGCATCATCAGCAGTCATGGCCCGTCCGAGCCGAAGGCCGGCACCAATGCAAATCAGACGGACATCGACTATTGGATGGAGTGAGAAGGCCTTCGCCATAGGCGATGGACCGGTGAAAAAGTTGCCGGTCCATCATGTCCGTTCTGATACGGCGTGTCGTGATCAAAAAATGCTCGAAACCAGCCGCTATCCCCTATGGAGAATTCTCATGCCGCACCGTCGAAACGGGCGAATTGTGATGTTCTTGTTTTGCTTGTTCAGCCTGATCTCTACGGCGCGGCCAGTGAGCGCAGAAGTTACCCGGATCGAGTTCACGTCGAAGCAGCCTTACGGCACATTTCGCGCCGGCGACTATGTGATCTGGCAGGGCAAGATCCGCGGCGACCTATCGCCGCAAGAAGCCATCCCTGGGATCAACAAGGCGCCGCGCAATGAACGCGGGCGCGTCGACTACGCGGCGAAGGTCATTCTCATGATGCCGGCGGCTCCGCGCGGGGAAAACGGCGCGTTGCTGGTAGACGTACCCAACCGCGGGCAAGTCTGGGCCGAGGCGATCTACAACTCGCCACGCGACGTGCGGTTTCTCCCGGGCACGCTGGAGCAGGGCACCGGCTTTCTTCAAGACCATGGTTTCGCGGTTGCGGAGGTATTTTGGGAGCTTGGACAGAGTGCGGACCTGCCTTCGTTCGCTGACGCCGATGGCAAGACACGGTTCGTCGAGGGAGTGGGCTTTGCGATCGTCCGCGATGCCGCGGATTTCTTCGCGCATGCAGCTTCTGACAAGGGTGGAACGCCCAACCCGCTCAAGGGAGCGATCAACCGCGTGCTCGCGAGCGGCAGGTCGCAGGATGGACGATTCCTGAAGACCTTTCTCCTGAACGGCTTCAACATGATGGGCAACCGGCGCGTCTTCGACGGAATGCATGTGTTCGTCTCGGCCGCTGGCCTTCTACCGATCCTGCAGACGGGCCTTGGACCAATGTCGAGCGCCGAGGGGGCTCCAACATTCGACAACCCGGATTTTCCCGGCGTGAATGACGGACCGCTCACGATCGGGGAGATCACGGCCAAGGTCGAGGCGCGCGGCGAGGTGCCTCCGAGGATGATACTCGTGAGCTCCACCACGGACTACTATTCGCTGCGCGCTTCGCTTGGCCGCACGGGCGCGTCCGGAACCGCGGATCAGCCACTGCCCGCCAATGTGCGGATGTACGATATCGCGGGAGGCCCGCATATACCCGCCCCCAAGGCACCGGCCTGCACACTGACGCCAGGCCGCCTCGATTGGTCGCCGCTGTCGCGGGCCCTCCTGCTGCACCTTGATGCCTGGGTAAGCCGCGGCACCAAGCCGCCCGCCAGCGAGCTGATGTCGCTTGAAGCCGCGGGCGGCGAGCCACCTGCGCTGCGCGCCCCGACTCGGCTTTCCGCCGCAGTGATACAAGTGCCAAAGCGCGATCAGGACGGCAATGCGCTCGGCGGCGTGCGGCTGCCGGATGTCGCGGTGCCGACCGGCACCAATGGCGCCCAGAACCAGCCGCAGACATTCACCTGCATGCTGATCGGGTCCTTCTCGCCATTCGCAGCGACGAAAGCGGAACGAGAGCGTACCGGTGACGCCCGCCCGTCGATCGAAGAGCGCTATCACGGCCGCGACGATTACGTGAACCGGATCCGGATCGCCGCCCAGGATCTGCTAGCGCGTGGGTTTCTGCTGCCGGAAGACGCGGCAGTGATCGTTCAGGAAGCCGCGTCGACTAACCTGTTCGCGCCCGCACCAACGAATGCCGAGCCACGTTGAGTGAGCCAAGCCGGAGCCTAGGCCTACCACCGAACTGGTGGATGGAGTGAGAGGGTTTCCGCCACCTGCAGAACGCCGCATCACGGGCAGTTTGCTTCTTCTAGACGATCGGTCTATTACGATTTGCATGAGCAAGACGCTGCCTCGCCGCCGTCGCGGGCGACCTCCTAAGGAACTTGCCGGCACCAGCGCGACCCGTGACGCGCTTGTCCGTGCAGGTGTCGTTATGCTGACGGAGAAGGGCTATTCCGCGACGGGGATCGAGGAAGTCTTGCGGAGCGTCGACGTGCCAAAGGGGTCGTTCTACCACTACTTTCCGAGCAAAGAGGCATTTGGAGCGGAGCTGATCGACAGCTACGCTGGCTACTTTTCGCGAAAGCTCGACAGCTTCTTCCTGAACGAGCAGCATTCCCCGCTCGAAAGGCTCAGAAGTTTTACCGACGATGCTACGTCCGCCATGAAGCGCTTCCGTTATGCGCGAGGCTGTTTGGTGGGCAATCTTGGGCAGGAGATGAGCGTACTTCCACAATCATTTCGCCAGCAGCTGTTCGATGTGTTCATCGACTGGCAGCAGCGCACTGCCAAGTGCTTGAGAGCTGCCCAGGCTACTGGTGCAATCTCTTCCAACCAAGATTGCGACTGGCTTGCCGAGTTCTTCTGGATCGGTTGGGAGGGCGCGGTTCTTCGCGCCAAACTCGAACGCCGTTCCGAACCGCTTCATTCCTTCTCGAAGGGCTTTTTCAAGCTCCTCGGTGAATGAGTCGTTTTTCGTGTAGATGGCCGAAGGCACAATCCACCACACTATCTCCGCGCTATCATTTCAACCGACTTGATCAGCCGCTCGCGCTCGGCCGCGAGAGCCTGCCGATCTAGAGCATCCCGTTGAGCTGATCGATCTCATGCTCGTGGCAAACGGCGCTAAGGTTGCGATTCTTGGTTTTGCAAGTGCATCCCCGAGTTGATCTGAATAAATGTCGCCTTCTGGCCCATCGCGACCTCTTGCCTTGCCGCACGAACCTGGTCGCTATTGGGGCAACGCAGACGTAGCCTTCGCATCACGCCGCGGGGTTTATGGGCACACGGCCTAGCCCAGCTCCTGCAGCAGCTTCCGCGTCTCGCCCAGCAACGCCCGTATCGCCCTTCGTTCTGCGATCCGGTCCTGCGTGAATAGCCCATGCTTCCGCGCATTTTGATTTCCCTTCGGTGCGCCTGATCTCGCGGCGCTGCCATGCATGCGGCAGCGGGTCTTGCCGTGCACCGCCGGCGCGAGGCAGGCGCTGCCGCTGCGTGTCCTGGCGCCGCAGCGCGGACTCGCCAGCATCGCAGCCATGTTGCGGGGGTGATCGCCGCTCATGCGGTGGCACCTTGTGCGGCATCGACCAGTTCATGTTCGCCTTCGCCGGCTTCGCGAGGCGAGACCGATCCTGCTCCCATCGGCGTGTCCGCGACGCTTTGCTCCGTTACGATCATGCCCGTGTGCTGGACGGGGTGGCTCGCGATGGCTCCTGCGCCATCCTGCACCGTCAGACTCTCCACCGTGATCGCCCGCTCGCCATTGTTGCGGTACCGGTTGAGCGCCTCGACCTGGGCCGGAAAGATTCGCGCCAGCTTGGCGAGCGCGCGTGACGCGCTGTCCTGCCGCGGGATGTCGTCAGCGAAGGCGAGGCGATGGGCGCAGCGCATCGCCAGGACGTGAATGGAGACCATCTGTGCCGCCAGCATGGCCTCGATGGAGTCCCGCGGCGCGATGCTCTTCATCATCGAGATCATGAAGGCGAGATTGGCCTCGTCCGGCTTCTGCGCAGTCACGCTGGCCTTCACCAATTGCTTCAGGATGCCTTGCAACGCGTCACGGTCGACGGCACCGAGCGCGTCGGCTAGCAGCCGTTCGCCGGTTCTCGGGTCGGGATGATCGATGGCAATGCGCCGCCTGTAGAGTTTGACGCGCGGGCTCGCAGCCGGGTCGCTGCGATCGTTTGCCGCAACCGGCGGCGTGGTGTGGCGATCGGGGGATGTCGTCATGTGTCGTGTCCTTTACCGGCGCAGGTGCGCGAACGACCGCTCGCGTGCTGCGCGGCTACGAATTTTGAGATGTCGATGAGAGGCTTGCGCGCGATCGCGGCGAGTCGCCCGAGGAGCGGGCGGCCTGGACGCTGGCGATTGTTGCGATGATGCCATCATGCCGGTGTTTTGCCCGACGTGTCAAACTGCATTTCGTGGTATCCGAAGGTTCTTGTCCTGCGCAAGTCCTTGTCCTGACAGGGGCCGGCTACTGTGCATGGGGTTGTTTTCGCATTTTTTGTTTGGATGCGGCTCTCGCGTGCCGCACGACGGAATGCCGGCGTGCAAACGCGATTGCGAAATCCGGCGCGACCGCTAATCATGATCTCCAGAGGCGCCGCACCATGCAAAAGCGGCAGCGCGGGTCCGGGGAGAGAACGAATGCAACGAACGCTTCGCCTGCTGGCGATTGTCGCCGGATTGTGCGTGACGACCGAGGCTCTCGCGCAGAAATATCCGACGCGTCCGGTCAAGATCATGGTCGGCTTCAGCGCGGGCGGCCCGGTCGATGTGGTCGCGCGCATCGTCGGCGACCGGCTGAGCAACAAGCTCGGCCAACCCTTCGTGGTCGAGAACCGCGCCGGCGCCAACGGCATGATCGCAGCCGAGGGCGTGGCGCGCGCGGACGCGGACGGCTACACCATCCTCGCCTGTAACTCGTCCACGATCACGCTCAACAAGACGCTGTTCAAGGACGCCCGCTACGATCCGCAAGGCGATTTTGCGCCGCTCACCACCGTCATCTCGGCGCCGCTCGTTCTGGTGGTCAATCCCGAGAATCCCAAAACGGCCAACATCAACACCGTCGCCGATCTGGTCGCGGCGGCGAAGGCCGCGCCCGGCGCGCTCGCCTACGGCTCGGGCGGCAACGGCAACCTTGCCCATCTCGCCATGGAGCTGCTCAGCCAGAAGGCCGGCATCAAGCTGATTCACGTGCCCTATCGCGGCGGCGCGGCATCCGAGGTCGGCATCCTCGCGCAGGAGGTCCTGGCGGTGTTCGATCCCTTGTCCGCCGTCCCGCTGGTGAAGGCCGGCAAGCTGCGCGCGCTTGCGGTGTCATCGGCCGAGCGGCTGCCGGCGCTGCCTGACGTGCCGACCGTCGCGGAGGCCGGCTATCCCGGCTTCGATATCTCGTTCTGGGTCGGCTTCTTCATGCCGAAGGCCGTGCCCGCGCCGATCCGCGAGACGCTGCACCGTGAGATCGTCGCCGCCGCCAGGGATCCGGCGTTGCAGGAGCGCCTGGAGTCGCAAGGCGTCGTCAGCGTGCTCAGCCCGGCCGACTACGCCGCGAAGATCGCCAAGGAGACGACGGATCTTGCCGAGGTCGTCGCGGCCGCGAACATCAAGGCGGAGTAGGGGGCGTCACGCGAGAGGATCTGCTTGCGGTAGCGGATCAGGGCTCGCTCGATGCGAGGCGCACGGCGCGGGCCTTCGCGCCGGTCGTCTTCCTCGATGCGCCGACGGAATCCTCATTAAAGCAGCAGGGAAAACCGGCCGCGAAGCGGGCTTCGAGCTAGTCCTTGGGAAAATCCTTGCGCATCGCGATCTCGGCGGCGTCGCCGGGCGACAGCACCGTTTGCTCAAAAGCCGGCTGCGGCTTCGTCATGATGTCATAGAGCGAAATGCCCTTGATCGGCTTATCCATGAGCACGCGAACGCAGTCGGCGAGCGTGCCGTTGTAGACGAGATAGGGCGGACCCCGGTCCTTCTGTCTCTCGCCTTTCAGCGACGGCCACTTCTTCAGTTCGGCCGGCGCGTCATAGGCGATCGGCGATTCCTCTTTGAACATGCGCTTGGCCTCGGGCGGCGTGAAAAGCCCGAAAAGCCTAGGCTTGCCCGGTAAACGCTTGTTAAAGAATTAGTTCAAATCAGCCGGCAACGAAGGCGAGCAGGGTGCCGTTGGCCTTGGCCGGTGGCACGCAGATCGCGGCCCCGCTGCGCAACGCAGCCGGACCCAACGCCTTCTCGGTGGCTGCGAGATCGCCGCTGACGAGGACCAGGGCGGCGCCACCGCGCGCGGAAAGGCCGGTGAGCGGCACGCCGGGATAGCGTCTGCCGAGCTGGTCCAGCGTCAGATAGACGAAGTCGGCGCGGTCGCCGCCGGACGGCACGGCGACTGCACCGTCGGCTTCCGCCTTCGGTTCGCGGTCGATTAGGCGGCCGAGATGCGCCGCATCCTGCGCGGGCTCGGGCGTTGCGATCAGCGTCTGCCTGATCCGCTTCGCCGCATTGGCGTGCTTCATCAATTCAGGAATCCACACCGTCTCGCGGGTCTTGTGCTGGCAGGCGAAGATGCGCACGCCGCCGGGCGCCTCAGCGGTCGGCCACATGAAGGTGCGGAATTTTGCAGCCGAGATCGTGCCATCGGGCAGCGTCACCGGCCGTTCGAAATCGGTCGGGCCGATCGGCGTCAGGCCGCGCGCACGGATCTCCTCGGCGCCGGCTGCGCTGTCGATCGCCGTGAAGGCGATGCGCTCGATGCCCTCGCCGTGCCTGTCGACGAAGGCGCGGGCCGGTGCGTTGTGCTCAGTCGCCACCAGCACGCCGAGCAGCTCCATATAGTCGGGGTCGAACATGATGGTGTAGTTGCCGGTGCCCATATGCGCGCTGTGGGTGCCGCGCGGCGACAGGGTGAAACCGAGCTGCCTGTAGTTTTCGGCGGCCTTGTCGAGGTCCCGAACCATGACCACGGCGTGGTCGATACCGATGATGTTCTTGAGGGCCACTGTTCTTTCCCCGCAGCAAATGCAAATTTCGATCTGGACCGCGCCAGCGGCCGCTGGCCCTGTCTACGCCGGATAGGCGATCAAGTCATTTTCAAATCGGCGCTAGATGCGGAATTTCATTTCGCGAAATGCGGTATCGACGCGCGATGGCGTCACTGCGCCTGCTCGATATAGGCGGCGAGAATGGCGCGCTCCTCGCTGGTCATGTCGGTGATGTTGCCCGGCGGCATCGCATTGGACCACGCCGCCACGCGGCCGATCAGGCGGATGTTGCGATGGATGTGCTCGGGCGCGTCGAGCAAGATGCCTTTGGGCGCGGTCACGATGCCGGCCCAGACCGGCTCTGCCGCGTGGCACATGCTGCAACGGGACATCACGATCTCCTCGACATTGGCGCGCGTCGGCTGTGCCGACAGCGCGCCCGTCTTGACCTCGCGCGGGCCTGCGGCGGAGAGCAAGAGGATCGCAATCACGCCCAATGCGGCGACACCCCACACCCACCACGGCGATTTGTGCCCCGCGTGCCGCTCGTTGAAGAAGTGGCGGATCACGGGGCCGAGCGCCAGAATGATCGCGACGATGATCCAGTTGAAGCGCGTCGCGTAGAGCAGAGGATAGTGATTGCTGATCATCAGCACGACGACGGGCAAGGTCAGGTAGTTGTTGTGAACCGAGCGCTCCTTGCTGGCCTTGCCGAGCTTCGGATCGGGCGCCTGTCCCGCGATCAGGCTGGCCACGATCTTCTTCTGGTTCGGGATGATCAATGCGAACACGTTGGCGACCATGATGGTGCCGATGATCGCCCCAATCTGGTTGAAGGCGCCGCGCCCGCTCAGGACGTGGGTGAAGGCGTAAGTGAGCGCGACCAGGAACAGATAGCCGCCGATGGCAAAGGGCAGCTCGCGCTGCGCAAGCCCGGTGCGGCAGGCCGCCTCATAGAGCAGCCATGCCAGCGCCAGGCTGCAGAAGCTGAACAGCCCGGCCTGGATCGGTGTGAGGTCGAGAATCGACTTGTCGACCAGGAACAGGTCGGCATCGAGATAGTACACCACCACCATCAGCGCGAAGCCGGACAGCCAGGTGGTGTAGGCCTCCCATTTGAACCAGGTCAGCTCCTCCGGCATCTGGCTCGGAGCCACCAGATATTTCATGATCCGGTAGAAGCCGCCGCCATGGACCTGCCAGGCTTCGCCCTGCACGCCGTCCGGCAGGTCAGTCTTCGGCTTCAGGCTGAGATCGAGGGCGATGAAGTAGAAGGAACTGCCGATCCAGGCGATCGCCGCCACCACGTGCAGCCAGCGCAGCAGCAGGCTCGCCCATTCCGATATGATGGATCCCCACATGATCACCCCATCAATTGCGACCTGGATGCCGCAGCTTTGATGACCGCAACCGGCGGTCGCGCCCTTACAATGTGTCGCACCGATCTGCCGCATTTTCCAGTACGATGGGCCGTGGCCGATGCACATCGTGCGGGCATGAGCTGACGTGGGATTCGGCAGGTGTTTGAACTGCCGTAGAACATTTGCGGACCTATAAGCGTCGACGTTCAGGACGCGCAGGCTGGGAGGAAGACGACGTGAAAAGCAGGATTTCGTCCGCAGCAACGGCTGCGGGATTGCTGGTCGCGGTTGCTGCCAGCGCGCAGGCCGAGCCGGTTCTGCAAGGCAAGGACGCCTATGGCGATTGGCAGGCCGACAAGCCCGGCACGGTCAGGTTGATCCGGCCGCAGGACCTCGTCAGGCCCGGCGCGACACGGTCGGTTGCGAGCACCGCGCGTGTGGCGTCGCGACCGCCGGAGGCCACGCCACGTGTGCCGGCGGGTTTCAAGATCGAGCTGTTCGCCGAAGGCTTGCGCGCGCCGCGCATTGTGAGGGTCGCGCCGAACGGCGATGTCTTCGTCGCGGAGACGCGGGCCGACGCCATCCGCGTGCTGCGCGCCGGGGATGGCGGCAAGGCCGCGACCAACGAGGTGTTTGCCAGCGGATTGAGACGGCCGTTCGGCATCGCCTTCTTTCCGAACGGCGACAATCCGCAATGGGTCTATATCGCCAACACCGACAGCGTCGTCCGGTTTCCCTATCAGGCCGGCGATCTCAAGGCGCGCGGCAGGGCGGAGACGATCGTGGCAAGCCTGCCGCAGGACGGCAGCCATTCCACCCGCGACATCGTCTTCACGCCCGACAACAAGCGCATGCTGGTCTCGGTCGGCTCGCTCAGCAACGTCGCCGAGGGCATGGGGACGCCGCCGGGCGGATTGGATGGCTGGTCGAAGACGCAGCCGCTCGGCGCGGCCTGGGCCAGTGAGCTCGAGCGCGCCACCGTGATGGCATTCACGCCTGACGGCAAGGACCGGAAGATTTATGCCACCGGCATCCGCAATTGCGTCGGTCTTGCGATCGAGCCGCAGAGCGGGCTGCCCTGGTGCTCGACCAATGAGCGCGACGGGCTCGGCGACGATCTCGTGCCCGATTACGTCACCAGCGTGAAGGAGGGCGCGTTCTACGGCTGGCCGTGGTTCTATATCGGCGGCAACGAAGATCCGCGCCACGCCGGCGCGCGGCCGGATCTCAAGGACAAGGTGACGGTGCCCGACGTGCTGATCCAGCCGCACTCGGCTTCGCTCGGCATGACTTTCTATCAGGGCACGCAGTTTCCGTCCGACTATCAAGGCGATGCCTTCGCCGCTGAGCACGGCTCCTGGAACCGCTCCAAGCGCACCGGCTACAAGGTGATCCGTATCAGGATGAAGGACGGCAAGCCCACCGGCGAGTACGAGGATTTCGTCACGGGGTTTGTCGTGAGTGACACGGAGGTCTGGGGAAGGCCGGTTGGTGTCGCCGTGGCGAAGGATGGATCGCTGCTGGTGTCGGAGGACGGCAATGGCACCATCTGGCGGGCGACGCGCGCACCGCAGTGACGCTGTTTCCCTCCCCCTCCAGGGGAGGGTAAGCAGCGCGCTCGAATTACCCCCGTCTCACACTCGCGCCACCGTCCACCGGCAGCGTCACGCCCGTGATGAAATTCGCTTCGTCCGACGCCAAAAACAGCGCGGCGTTCGCGACGTCCCAGCCGGTGCCCATCTTCTTGCGCAGCGGCACCTTGCTGTCGCGCTCGGCTTCGACCTCGGCGCGGGTCTTGTGCCACTCGCGGGCGCGGGTGTCGACGGCCATCGGCGTGTTCATCAGGCCGGGCAGGATGACGTTGGCACGGATGCCGTATTCGGCGTTCTGGTAGGCGAGCTGCTCGGTGAAGGCGATCATCGCCGACTTCGTCGCCTTGTAGGCGACGTAAGGATAGGTCGTAATCGCGGCCATCGAGGAGATGTTGATGATGGCGCCGCTTCCTTGCGCGCGCATGATCGGGATCACTTCCTTCGCGGCGAGAATGCAGCTCTTCAGATTGATGGCGACGACACGGTCGAACGCCTCCTCGGTGATTTGAAGCAGCTCGGCATCGCCCCCGGACAGGCTGACGCCGACATTGTTGTGCAGCACGTCGATGCGGCCCCAGCGCGCCTGCGCGTCCACGACCATCGCCTTGATGTCCGCGGATTTGGTCACGTCGGCCTTGAAGGCCGCAGCGGTGCCTTGCTCCGCTGCGATCAGATCGACGGTTTCCTGCGCCGATTCCAGGTGGTGGTCGACGCACAGCACTTTGGCACCCTCGCGCGCGAAGGTCAGCGCGGTGGCGCGGCCGTTGCCCATGCCTTCACCGGGGCTCTGGCCGGCGCCGACGACGATGGCGACCTTGTCCTTCAAGCGCATGTCACTTCACTCCCGGGATCGGGTACTGCTGGAGTACCTCTTTGTAATACGGTTCGTTGTCGATCTTCATGGTGGCGAGCGCCCGCACCACACCACAATAGAAGGCGATGGTGAGTACGAGGTCGACCATGTGCTCGTCGGAGAGATGCTGCCTGATCTCGGCGAAGGTGGCATCCGACATCGCGAGCTGGCGCACCATCTCGCGGGCGCCTTTCAGGATCGCTTTTGCGAGCGGCTCCAGCTTCGACGGCTTGCCCTCGGTCTCCGCCATCAGGCCTGTGATGTCCTCGTCGGTGACGCCAAACTCCTTGCCGATCTTCACATGGTGGGTGAATTCGTATTCCGACTTCTCCATCCAGCCGACCTGGAGGATCGCGAGCTCTCGCAGCCGCGGGTCGAGCTTGCTCTTGAAGCGAATATAGCTGCCGATGCCGTTGAAGGCGCGCGCCATCTCCGGCGAGTTGACCAGCAGCTTGTGCAGGTTCGTGTTGCGCTTGAGCATGTCGCGATATTCGGGCGCGACCTGGTCGGCCTCGAGATAGGGTAGGCGGGCCATCCGTGTTCCTTTCAGTGTTCCTGTGATTCACGTTCCGGCGCTTGCAGCGTCACGCCGCCGTCGACCACCAACACCTGGCCGGTGATGTAGCGTGCAAAGTTGCTGAGCAGGAATTTGACGGCGTGGCCGACATCCCAGCCGGTGCCTTCGGTCTTCAGCAGCGAGGCCCTGGCGCGGTTGGCGCGGGCCCGCTCGCTCATGCCGCGGGCATAGACCATCGGCGTGTACATCGGGCCGGGGCAGATGCAGTTGACGCGGATGTTGTCGCGGCCGTGATCGACAGCCATGGCGCGCGTCAGACCGATGATGGCGGCCTTCGATGTCGTGTAGGTCGTGAGCCCGCGCGGCCGCAGCGCCGAGATCGAGGAGATATTGACGATCGCGCCGCCCTTGGCGGTCTTGATCATCGCGGGGATCGCGTGCTTGGAGAGCAGGAACATCGTCTCGACGTTGACCTGCATGACACGGCGATACTGCTCGGGTGTCTCGTCGACCACGCTGCCACGGCTGCCGATGCCGACATTGTTGTCGAGGAAATCTAGCCGGCCCCAGCGGTCGAGTGTAGCTTCGACCAGTGTCTTGCAATCGGCTTCGCTGGTGACGTCGCCGCCATGCGCCGCTGCCGTGCCACCCTCGTCCCGGATCATCTCCACGGTGCGCTCGGCGAGCTTGAGGTCGCGATCGGCCACCAGCACTTTTGCTCCGGCGCGGGCCAACAGAATTGCTGCAGCGCGGCCGTTACCGATGCCGTCGCCAGCGGCGCCACCGCCGCTGATCAGCGCCACCTTGCCGGCGAGGCCGGCATCGTCCTCGGGGCCCTGCATGTCGTTTCATCCCAATTATTTTCGTGCAGATTAGCAATCGCCCTGACAGGAGAGAAGGCCGATGGTCCCGCGCAGATGTCATTGACATCGCATGGAATTGCATGCCGCCGGGCGGCACGGCGCGCGATTAAGCGGGCATGTCGCGGAACCGTTCTGCCGAGCTTGCGTTTGTTGCGGGGGCTTTTCCGCGCTAGGCTCTCGCCTGGGGTTTCCCAATCGTCAGTGGCTTGCCGATGAATCTGCTCGATCCACAAGGGCCGGTGGCTGTCGCCAACAGCACCATCCTGGTCGATTCCGTCTTCATCATGCTCGTGATCGTGGTGCCGACCATTTTCGCGATTTTGGCCTTTGCGTTCTGGTTTCGCGCGTCCAATCCGAGAGCACGTTACCAGCCTGACTTCGTCTATTCCGGCCGCGTCGAGATGGTGGTGTGGGCGATCCCCGCGCTCACCGTGATCCTGCTCGGCGGCGTCGCCTGGATCGGCTCGCACCAGCTCGATCCCGCCGCGCCCGTGCCGGGCACCGGCAGTCCAGTCCGCATCCAGGCGGTCTCGCTCGACTGGAAATGGCTCTTCATCTATCCGGACCAGCGCATCGCCACCGTCAACACGCTGACGGTGCCGGCCGGTGCCGAGCTGAATTTCCAGCTGACGTCGTCGAGCGTGATGAACGTGTTCTTCATCCCGCAGCTCGGCAGCATGATCTACACCATGAACGGCATGGTGACGAAGCTGAACCTGCGCGCCGACAATGAGGGCAAGTTGCAGGGCCTGTCGGCGCATTTCTCCGGCGACGGCTTTCCCGACATGATGTTCGACGTCAACGTGATCTCGCCGCTCGCCTTCCCAGACTGGGTCGCGACCACGGCGAAGACCGATGCCGTGCTGAACGAGGACAGCTACAAGAAGCTGATGCAGCAGGGCATCGAGAAGAACAGGCTGACCTTTCGCCTGGCGGATCCCCGTCTGTTCGACCTGATCGCAACCCAGCACATTCCGCCAGGGCCCGGCCCGGAGCTGCTCTCCGATGCCGGCAGGCCGCACAGTGGAGGCCACGATGCTCGGTAAGCTCGATTGGTCGGCGATCCCGTTCGACCAGCCGATACCCCTCATTGCGGGTGCCGTGGTGCTGGTCGCGATCCTCGGCGTGCTGATCTGGGTCGTCGTTAAGGGACATCTGCCGTATCTCTGGCACGAGTGGATCACCAGCGTCGACCACAAGCGCATTGGCGTCATGTATATCCTGCTGGCCTCGGTCATGCTGCTGCGCGGCGGCAGCGACGCCATCATGATGCGGCTCCAGCAGGCGGTCGCTTACCAGTCACAAGGCTATCTCCCGCCGGAGCACTACAACCAGATCTTCTCGGCGCACGGCACCATCATGATCTTCTTCACGGCGATGCCGTTCGTGATCGGGCTGATGAACCTGATCGTGCCGCTTCAACTCGGTGTGCGCGACGTTGCTTTCCCAACGCTGAATTCGGTCGGCTTCTGGCTGACAGCGACCGGCGCGCTGCTGGTCAATATCTCGCTCGTGGTCGGCGAGTTCGCGCGCACCGGCTGGCTGGCTTTTCCGCCGCTGTCGGAACTGTCCTATTCGCCGGGCGTCGGCGTCGACTACTACGCCTGGTCTCTCCAGATCTCCGGCGTCGGCACCCTGGTCGCCGGCATCAATCTCGTGACCACCGTGCTGAAGCTGCGCACCAAGGGAATGAACTATCTGCGCATGCCGATGTTCTGCTGGACCACGCTGGCCTCCAACCTGCTCATCGTCGCCGCCTTTCCGATCCTCACCGCCACGCTCGCGATGCTGCTGCTCGACCGTTACCTCGGCTTCCACTTCTTCACCAATGAAGCCGGCGGCAACGTCATGATGTTCATGAACCTGATCTGGGCCTGGGGGCACCCGGAGGTCTATATCCTCGTATTGCCGGCCTTCGGCATCTTCTCCGAGGTGGTGTCGACCTTCTCGGGCAAGGCGCTGTTCGGCTACCGCTCGATGGTGCTCGCGACCATGGCGATCTGCGTCATCTCCTTCATGGTCTGGCTGCACCATTTCTTCACGATGGGCGCTGGCCCCGACGTCAACGCCATCTTCGGCATCGCCAGCATGATCATTGCGATACCGACGGGGGTGAAGATCTACAATTGGCTTTTCACGATGTATGGCGGCCGCATCCGCTTTGCGACGCCGATGCTGTGGGCGGTCGGCTTCATGGTCACCTTCATCATCGGCGGATTGACGGGCGTGCTGGTCGCGGTGCCCCCGGCCGACTTCATGCTCCACAACAGCATGTTCCTGGTGGCGCACTTCCATAACGTCATCATCGGCGGCGTGCTGTTCGGCGCCTTCGCCGGCTTCGAATACTGGTTCCCGAAGGCGTTCGGCTTTCGTCTCGACGAGCGCTGGGGCAAGGCCGCGTTCTGGTTCACGTTCCTCGGCTTCTACGTCACCTTCATTCCGCTCTATATCGCCGGCATGCTCGGCATGACCCGGCGCATGCAGCACTACGACGTCGCGGCCTGGCGGCCATGGATGTTCGTGGCGGCCGCCGGCATGGCGGTGCTGACGATCGGCGTGATCTGCCAGATCGTGCAGCTCGTGGTCAGCATCCGCAACCGCGAGGCCCTGCGCGACCGCACCGGCGATCCCTGGGACGGGCGCTCGCTGGAATGGGCGACCTCGTCGCCGCCGCCCGTGTTCAACTTCGCCTTCTATCCGGATGTGCGCGGCGAGGATGCTTATTGGGATCAGAAGGCCCATGCCAAGCAGCAGCAGCTCGAGCATGATCGGCCGGAGTATCAGGATATCGAGATGCCCAGGAATTCACCGACCGGTTTCATCTGCGCGTTCTTCGCCACCATCATGGGCTTCGCGCTGATCTGGCACATCTGGTGGATGGTGATCCTGGGCGGCATCGGCGCATTCGCGACCTTCGTCGTGTTCGCCTGGCGCGATCATGACGAATACGTCATTCCGGCCGACGAGGTCGCAGCGATCGATCGTATCAATCTCGAGGAACGGCGCAGCCTCGTCAGCATGGCGGGAGCGCTCTGATGTCGATGACGGCGACAGCCGGCCGCGCGCATGCCGACCCCCACCACATCGGGCTCGTCGTCGAGCATCCAGGCCCGGCATCGAAGCGCATCGTGACCGCCTACGGCTTCTGGGTCTTCCTGCTCTCCGATATCGTAATGTTCTCCTGCTTCTTCGCGGCCTATGCGGTGCTGTCCGGCCAGACCGCGGGTGGCCCCAGCGGCTCGGAGATCTTCGAGCAGCGCAACGTCGCGATCGAGACGGTCTGCCTGCTGCTGTCGAGCTTCACCTGCGGCATGGCCAGCATTGCCGCCGACGTGCGCAACCGGTTCTGGTTCTATCTCGGCATGACCGTGACCTGCGTGCTCGGACTGATCTTTCTCACCATCGAGTTCCGCGAGTTCGCCGACCTCGTTGCACGCGGCTATGGCCCGTCGCGCAGTGCGTTCCTGACGTCGTTCTTCTCGCTGGTGGGCTGCCACGGCCTGCACGTCTCGGCCGGCATATTGTGGCTGCTCACCATGATGGCCCAGGTCTTTGCAAAAGGCTTTCGCGCCGACGTCCTGCGCCGGATGATGTGCTTTGCGCTGTTCTGGCATGCGCTCGACATCGTCTGGGTCGGGGTCTTCTCCGTCGTCTACCTGCTTGGGAGTGCCGTATGAGCGATCAGACGCATGTGCGGACCGGACACGATCTCGCACCGGGCGAGGAAGAGCAACACAGCGTCGGCGAGCGGGTGCTCGGCTACGTCGTTGGTCTCGGCCTCGCGCTGCTGCTCACGGCAACGTCATTCTTCATCGCCGGAACCGACCTGGTCTGGCAGCCATCCATCCCCGTCGCTCTGATCGTGCTGGCGATCGCGCAGATGGGCGTGCACCTCGTGTTCTTCCTGCACATCACGACGGGGCCTGACAACACCAACAACGTGCTGGCGCTCGCCTTCGGCCTTCTGGTCGTCTTCCTGGTCGTCGGCGGCACCGTCTGGATCATGGGGCATCTCAATGCGAACATGCCGCCGATGGACCAGATCATGCCGATGCGGAAATAGGGCGCACAAGAAAGAAGAGCCGCTTGTTGTGACAAGCGGCCCAAGTCTAGGGAGGAAACGCCCGAGCAAAGCAATCGGACCGAAGCCGGATTGCTGCCAAGGAACGCTCGCGCAAAGCGCTTGCGTACATATTAGATGTAGCAACCACCGAGAGAGTTCAATTCCGGATCAATACTGTCTCCGGCTACCGCTCACATGCTCGTGACGGGCTTCCTCATTTCGGTCGGCGGCAATTGTAGGCCTTGCGGAAGCCGGCGGCCTGCGCGTCGTCCTCCGAGCAGAACCAGCGGTCCGGCTTGGTGGTCGCGGGATAGCTCGGGCAGCCCCTTAAGTGATAGATGCCGATATTGCCGGTGACGCGTGCGCGCACGGCGAGCTTGCCCTTGATGCTGCAACTCGGCGGCATGGTCAGCTCCTCCGGAAACAGCGCCGCGCGGATTTCCTTGTCGCGGTCGGCGCGGCAGGCGGCGCCGAGCAGCGCGCCGTCCTTCTTGCCCATGCGGAATTCTTGCGGTGCAACAAAGCAGCCCTTCCAGATGCCGGCTGACGCGGTTTTGGCATCGGCCGCGGCAGCCTTGACGTTCGCCTTGATCGGCTCGCGGGCGATGGCATAGCCAAGCTTGACCAGCTGCTCGTTCAACGAGACCTTGTCGCCCTCGGCGGTGCAGATCGCCCGGTGCCGTTTGCCGAAGCTCTTTTCCGGCCCGACATCGTCACAGCGCACGCTGCGTTTGTTGATCAGCTTCGCCAGCTGGTCGCGGGCCTCGATGCCGCAGGTCCAGGGATCGGCGTGATCGTCGATGCAGACCTGGTCCAATTCGGGCGCGTCGACGCCGTCGAGGCGGTAGGTGACGTCGCCGAGCTGGATCGAATTGGCGTCCCGGACGGTCGCGGCCGCCGTCAGCGCGGAGGCCGGCCCGGACGAGGCCAGAAACCCGGACAGAGCGAGACACGAAACAAGCGCGAAGGCGCGGGCGGCGGCAAATGAATTCCTAAAGGACATAACGTCTCGCTATCGATTGCTCTGGCGCCTCGTTCCTAGCATCCGGAAGTCGCGATACCAATGGTCTGCGCCCTGCGAAGTGCGACATTCGCGTGCCAGCCTTTACTGACCGGCCGGTCTGCCCCTATCGTTCGGCACGATCAAAAACCTGCGTAGACCGGATCGCCCTTGAAGCGGCGAGGGCGGGAGGAAGAAAGTTCGATGAAAGACCCCGTGGACGTCCTGATCATCGGCGCCGGCGCTTCAGGCGCCGCGATCGCGTGGTCGCTGGCCGAGACCAAGATGCACATTCTCTGCCTGGAGCAGGGCGGCTGGATGAACCCAGCGGAATATCCCAGCACGGGCCGCGACTGGGAGGCCAAGTTCTACGGGGAGTGGTCGTCGAGCCCGAATGTCCGCGGCCGGCCCGAGGACTATCCGATCAACGACGACAATTCGCCGATCAAGGTCGTCAACTACAACGCGGTCGGCGGCTCGACGGTGATGTACACCGCGCACTGGCCGCGGCTGCATCCCTCCGATTTCAAGGTCAAGACGCTCGACGGCGTCGCCGATGACTGGCCGATCGACTACGACGCGCTGACGCCGTTCTTCGAAGAGAACGATCGCATCATGGGCACGTCAGGCTTGTCGGGCGATCCGCTGTCGCCGCTGACGCATCCGCCGATGCCGCAGCAGCCGATGGGATTGTCCGGCGCCATCATCGGCAAGGCCATGAACACGCTCGGCTGGCACTGGTGGCCGTCGGACACGACGGTCGCGACCACAGACTATGAGGGCCGCGCGCGCTGCATCAATCTCGGCCATTGCACGCCGGCCTGCGCCCAAGGTGCAAAATCCTCGACCGACATTACCTATTGGCCGCACGCGATCCGCGCCGGCGTCGAGCTTCGCACGCATTGCCGGGTGCGCGAGATCACCACCGACGAGAACGGCATGGCCTCGGGCGTGGTCTATTATGACAAGGACGGCGTCGAGCAGTTCCAGCCGGCGCATGTCGTCATCATCGCCTGCAACGGCGTCGGCACGCCCCGGCTGCTGCTCAACTCGGCATCCAACCGCTTCCCGCACGGTCTTGCCAATTCGTCGGGCCTCGTCGGCAAGAACCTGATGTTCCATCCCTATGCGCAGATCTACGGCTATGTGAAGGAGCCGACCGACAGCAACCGCGCGCCGCCGACCTGCCTGTGGAGCAAGGAATGGTATGACACCGACCTGTCGCGCGGTTTCGTACGCGGCTACGGCGTCCAGTTCGTGCGCGGGGCAGGGCCCGTGTTCGAGGCTGTCGTGAGCGAGCAGAGGGGCATTTTACCGTGGGGCGCGGATCATCACCGCGTCTTCCGCAAGCTCAATGGCCATCGGCTGGGATTCTCCGCGATCTGCGAGGACCTGCCGGAGGAGCACAATCGCGTCACGCTCGATCCTGTCCTGAAGGACAGCCACGGCATTCCCGCGCCGAGGATCGACTACACCATCAGCGAGAACAGCCGGAAGATGATGGAGCATGCGCTCGCGCGCGGCCGCGAGGTTCTGGAAATGGCGGGGGCGACCGACATCTGCGTCAACTCGCCGATCCCGTGGGGCGGCTGGCATCTGCTCGGCACCGTGCGGATGGGCACCGACCCCGAACGCTCCGTCGTCAACGAATGGGGCCGCACGCACGACGTGAAAAATCTCTTCATCGTCGACGGCAGCATCTTCGTCACCTCGGGCGGCGTCAATCCGACGTCCACCATCCAGGCCCTCGCGCTCTACATCGCCGACCAGATGAAGCAGCGCCTCGCAAACTTGTTCGACTGAGGCCGCCATGTCCGCAGACAATCAACTCACCCGCGCCCAACGCGATGACCTCCGTACCATCGCTGCGATGATCGTTCCCGCCAGCGACGAGTACAAGGTGCCCGGCGCCGACGACCCCGCGATCCAGGCCGATATTCTGACGACGCTGGGCCGCGACACCAAATTGGTGGCGGCGGCGCTGGACCATCTGGCCCGGCTCGCAGGGCAACCGTTCGCCGAGCTCGATGCCGCCAGGCGCGATGCGGTGGCGCAGGAGTTCCGCAGCTCCGGCGGCGGCGCCGCCGCAACGCTCGTCCGCGTCGTCCTGCAATGCTATTACCGCGACGACCGGGTGCTGCGCTCGCTCGGGATCGAGCTGCGCGCGCCGTTCCCCAAGGGTTACGTGCTCCCGGACGGCGACTGGTCGCTGCTCGACCCGGTTAAGGCGAGGGCGGGCACGCTGCGGCGCGCGCCCTAGCCACCTTGGTAGGTCAAGTCCTGACAGCCCAGCCTTGCGCCCCAGGCGGGTCCCTTGCGCTGGCAGGAACAGGCCACCATTTGTGTGAGCCTCAAGGACTCTTGCCATGCTGGATTTTACCTCAGACATCGTCGATGACGCCGCGTCATCGCGAGCGACAGCGTCTGCCCCGGTCGATGACCGAGCCCTGCTGGACGCCTATTCCAACGCCGTGATCGACGTGACCGACCGTGTCGGTCCCGCCGTCGTGCGCGTCGAGACCGGGCCAAAGGTGCCGAACGGTCGCGAGCGCGGCGGGCTCGGCTCCGGCATCGTGATCTCGCCGGACGGGCTCGTGCTCACCAACAGCCACGTGGTCGGTTCCTCCAGGGAGATCCGGCTGCGGGACGTCGAGGGTAACGTCGGTGAGGCCCGCGTACTCGGCGTCGATCCCGACACCGATCTGGCGCTGCTCCGCGCCAACGGCGTGCGCGACTTGCCCTATGCCGCGCTCGGCAACTCCAAGACCCTGCGCCGCGGCCAGCTCGTGATCGCGATCGGCAATCCGCTCGGCTTCGAATCGACCGTGACCGCCGGCGTGGTCTCGGCGCTGGGGCGCTCGATCCGCTCGGTGAGCGGGCGCACCATCGAGGACGTGATCCAGACCGATGCTGCGCTCAACCCCGGCAATTCCGGCGGTCCGCTGGTGTCGTCGAATGCCGAGGTGATCGGCATCAACACGGCCATCATCAACGGCGCGCAAGGCATCTGTTTCGCGGTCGCCAGCAACACCGCGCAGTTCGTGTTGTCGGAGATCATCCGCCACGGCTATGTCCGCCGCGCCTTTATCGGCGTCGCCGGGCAGACTGCACCGGTCCCGCGGCGGCACGCGGTACTGGCCGGCGTCGACAACAAGATGGGCGCGCTCTTGATGCAGATCGAGCCGGACGGACCGGCGGCGAAGGCGGGCCTGTTGCCCGGCGACGTCGTCATCAAGCTCGATGGTGTCGATATCAACGGCGTCGACGATCTGATCCGCGTGCTCGACCGCGACCGGATCGGCCGGCGGCTCGCCATGGACGTGCTGCGGCTCGGCCGCTTGCGGGCGATCGATATCGACCCGATCGAGCGCAAGCCGGCGCGCTAGCGTTGGTGCCTCCGGGCGAGGTATGACGGTGTCATGCCTCGTTCCCGGACCCTTGCCGCATGATGCCTGCGCATGAGATCTACGATGTCATTGTCGTCGGCGCCGGCGCCGGGGGCATGACGGCCGCGGCGGTGGCCGCCGCTGAAGGCTTGCGCGTGCTGGTGATCGAGAAGACGGCGTTCGTCGGCGGCACCACCGCCTGGTGCGACGGCATGGTTTGGATCCCCGCCAATCCCAAGATGAAGGATGTAGGGCTGTCCGACAGCATCACGGACGCGGTCCGGTATCTGTCGAGCACGGTGCCGGAGCCTGCCAATGCCGGCTTGCGCGCCGCCTTCCTCGCGCGCGGGCCGGAGGCGGTCGCCTATCTCGAAGCCAACACGGAAGTGCGCCTCCAGCCGGTGAAAGCCTGTCCGGACTGTTATCCGGAGCGACTGGGCGCGACATCAGGCGGGCGCGTGCTGGAGCCGGTCGCGTTCGACGGCACCCGGCTCGGCGCGCCTTTCGCGCGGCTGCGCGCGCCGCTGCCGGAGTTCACGCTGTTCGGCGGGATGATGGTCAACCGCCTCGACGTCCCGCATCTGCGGCGGGCCGGAAAATCGTTGCGTTCGACCCTGCGCGCGGCGCGGCTCGTTTCGGAATACGCGTTGCAGCGGCTGCGCAATCGGCGCGGCACGACGCTGCATCTCGGCAACGCGCTCGCGGCGCGGCTCTATGCCTCGCTGCTGGCGCGGCAGGTCGAGATTCTCTTCTGCGCCGATGTCGAGGACCTGTCGATGCAGGGCGATCGCGTCGGCGGCGTTGTCATCCGCCACGGCTCCCGTGACCGCCTGATCGCCGCGCGTCGCGGCGTGGTGGTTGCGACCGGCGGCTTTTCGCACGACGCTGTGTTGCGCAAACGCTTCTTCCCGGCCGCGGCTGGTTTCGTCTCGGCGGCCAGCACCGCTGGCACTGGCGACGGGCTCCGGCTTGCGGCCACGGCCGGTGCCGCGCTCAACACGGAGGCGACGAGTCCGGCCTATTGGGTGCCGGCCTCGCTGTTCCGTCGCGACGATGGCAGCCGAGGCGTTTTTCCGCATACGGTGACCGACCGCGCCAAGCCCGGCGTGATCGCCATCAACGCGGCCGGCCGTCGCTTCGTCAACGAGGCGCTGTCCCACCATGAGTTCGTGCTGGCGATGTTGCGCGACTGCAATGGCGAGCCGGACCGGCCGTTTTATCTCGTCTGCGACCGTCAGTTCCTGTGGAGCTACGGCCTCGGTCACATCAAGCCGTTTACGCTCAACCTCCGGCGCTATGTGGCGGGCGGCGAGTTGCTCAAGGCTCCCGACATCGCGCAGCTCGCGGCGAAGATCGGCGTCAATCCGTCCGTGCTCACGGCGACGATCGCAGGTTACAACGTTGATGCGAAGCAGGGCCGCGATCCCGAATTCGGTCGCGGCAGCACCATCTATCAGCGCCACCTCGGCGATGCCACCCACAAGCCCAATCCCTGTGTCGCACCGATCCTCCGCGCGCCGTTCTTCGCGATGCGTATCTATCCGGCCGATCTCGGCACGGCCATCGGCATGAAGGTGGATGCCCAGGCGCGCGTGCTGCGCGAGGACGGCACGCCGGTTGCGGGTCTGTACGCCTGCGGCAACGACATGGGGTCGATCATGAATGGGAATTATCCGGGACCGGGGATCACGCTCGGGCCGGCGCTGACGTTCGGGTATATCGCGGGGCGGCATCTGGCGGAGGGGAGTGTTGTGACGGCGACGTCTGCGGTTGCAGGGACTCCCGTCTAGCCATCTCCACCGCTGTCATTCCCCGCGACCCGGCTACGCCAAGGCTTCGCCGGGGTTGAGGTCCAGGGGCGCCGAAGCTTTAGCGTAGGCGGCAAGCGGGGAATCCAGTACGCCGCGGCCCATCCGTTCAATCACAGCCGCCTCGGAGTACTGGATCGCCCGGTCAAGCCGGGCGATGACGCTGAGTGTGTGGCGAGCTCGTCCCACAATCTCCGTCATTGCGAGCGCAGCGAAGCAATCCAGGCTGCCTCCGCGGAGGGACTCTGGATTGCTTCGTCGCTTCGCTCCTCGCAATGACGTGGAGAGAGTTTGCGTCCTAACCGCTACTCCGCCGCCGCCGCAAAGCGGCTGTTCTCCAGCTCGGCTTCCAGCCGGGCTGTCTCGGCCGCTGCGAGCTTGATGTTGGCTTCCTTGACGTGGCCGAAGCCGCGGATCGTCTCGGGCACGCGGGCGAGCCGCGCCAGCAGCGGGATCTGCTCCGCCTTCAGCCCGGCCATCCGCTGGTCGATCATGCCGAGATAATCCGCGACCAGCTTACGTTCGGTCCGGCGCTCCTCGGTGCGGCCGAACGGGTCGAACGCGCCGCCCCGCAGGAACTTCAGCTTGGCGAGAACGCGGAAGGCGTGGACCATCCAGCCGCCGAATTCCTTCTTCTGAAGGTGCCCGGTCGTCTTGTCGCGCTGCGCGAAGATCGGCGGGGCGAGGTGGTATTTCAGCGTGAAGTCGCCATCGAACTTCTCCGACACCTTCTTGGCAAAGCTGCCGTCGGTGTAGAGCCGCGCCACCTCGTACTCGTCCTTGTAGGCCATCAGCTTGAACAGGTTTTTCGCGACCGCCTCGGTCAACTCGGTGGAGGCGGGCGAGACTGTGCTCTCCGCCTTGCGCACCTTGGCGACGGCCGCGAGGTAACGGTCGGCGTAGGCAGTGTCCTGATAGCCGGTCAGAAACTCCGCGCGGGTCGCGATCACGTCGTCGAGCGACTTCGTCGGCGCGGAAGCGCGGCTCTTGAACTGCAGTACGCTGCGCACGCGCGACATGTCGTGGGCGGCCAGCCGTCCCCATGTGAAGGCGAGCTTGTTCATCTCGATCGCCGCGCCGTTGATCTCGATGGCGCGGAGGAGAGCCTCCAGCGACAGTGGGATCGCGCCCTTCTGGAAGGCGAAGCCGAGCATGAAGGGATTGGTCGCGATCGAGTCGCCCATCAGGGCTGAGGCAATGCCTGTCGCGTCGATGATGTCGAGGTTCGTGTCGCCGACGGCGTCACGCAGCACGGTCTGCATCGTGCCCATCTCGAAGTCGAGATCGGGGTTTTGCACGAAGCTCGCAGTCGGCTGCAGGTCGGCGTTGATGTAGGCCTTGGTCACGCCGCGCTCGGCGCGGCTGAGCGCGGAGGGACCTGCCGAGACGATCATGTCGCAGCCGAGGATGACGTCGGCGCCGCCGGTGGTGATGCGGACCGCGGAGATATCCTCCGGCCTCCGCGCGATGCGGACATGGCTCATCACCGCGCCGTTCTTCTGCGACAGGCCGGTGAAGTCGAGCGCCGAGCAGCCGCGGCCGTCGACATGGGCGGCCATGCCGAGCAGCGCGCCGATGGTGATGACGCCGGTGCCGCCGATGCCGGTGACGAGGATGTTGTACGGCGCCTCGAGCTCGCGGGCAGGAGGCAGCGGCAGGTCGGCGAACAACTGTCCGGAATCGACCGCCGACGTCTTCAACCGCTTCAGGCTGCCGCCATGCACGGTGACAAAGCTCGGGCAGAAACCTTCGACGCAGGAAAAGTCCTTGTTGCAGTTCGACTGGTCGATCTGTCGCTTGCGGCCGAACTCGGTCTCCAGCGGCTGCACCGAGACGCAGTTGGAGGCCTGCGAGCAATCGCCGCAGCCTTCGCAGACGAGCTCGTTGATGAAGGCACGCTTGGCGGGATCGGGATAGAGCCCGCGCTTGCGGCGGCGGCGCTTTTCGGCGGCGCAGGTCTGGTCGTAGATCACGACCGTGAGGCCCTTGATGTCACGCAGCTCGCGCTGCACGGCGTCGAGCTCGCGGCGGTGATGGATGGTCGCCCCCTGCGGGAAGTAGTTGCCTTCCGGATACTTCGTCGGATCGTCCGATACGATCGCGAGTCGCTTGACCCCCTCGGCCCAGACCTGGTGCGCAATCTGCGCGACGTTGAAGGCGCCTTCGGCCGGCTGGCCGCCGGTCATCGCGACGGCGTCGTTGTAGAGGATCTTGTAGGTGATGTTGATGCCCGCGGCCGATGCCGCGCGAAGGGCGAGAAGTCCGGAATGGGTGTAGGTGCCGTCGCCGAGATTCTGAAAAATGTGCTTCTCGGTGGTGAAGGGCGACTGGCCGATCCAGTTCACGCCCTCGGCACCCATATGCGAGATTAGATCGGTGCGGCGGGTCGGCATGCTCAGGGCCATGCCGTGGCAGCCGATGCCGGCCATGGCACGGCTGCCCTCGGGCACGCGCGTCGAGGAGTTGTGCGGGCAGCCCGAGCAGAAGAACGGCGTGCGCGCGAGCTTGATCTGCGTGCTTGATGTGACGGGATTGTCGAAGGCCTCGAGCCGGGCGAGGCGTTGCTCCAGCACCGGGCTGTGATGCCCGAGCTTGCGCAAGCGTGCCACCAGCGCCCCTGCGACAATGGTCGGCGTCAGCTCGCCCTCGCTCGGCAACAGCGGTGCTCCGCGCTCGTCGCGCTTGCCGGTGACGGTCGGGCGCCTGGACGCAGCGATATTGTAGAGGGTGCGCATCAGCTGGTCTTCGATGAAGCCGCGCTTCTCCTCGACCACGAGCACGTCCTGAAGACCTTCGGCGAAGCGCCTGGCGCCGCTTTCCTCCAGCGGCCAGGTCAGTGCGACCTTGTAGATGCGCAGGCCGAGGTCCTGCGCGTCCTTGTCGGTGATGCCCAAATCGGCCAGCGCCTGGCGCAGATCGAGATAGGCCTTGCCGGTCGCGAGAATGCCGAGCCGTGCCGGCTTGGAATCGAGCACGATGCGGTCGAGCTGGTTGGCGCGGGCAAAGGCTTGCACGGCGGCCATCTTCGGGCCGAACAGACGTCGCTCGGCCTCCAGCGGCGGATCGGGCCAGCGGATGTTGAGGCCGCCAGGCGGCATCTCGAAATCGTCTGGAAGTACGATCTTGATACGCTCAGGATCGCTGTCAATCGAGGCCGAACTCTCGACGGTCTCGCTGATCGCCTTGAAGCCGACCCAGCAGCCGGAGAAGCGCGACAGCGCAAAACCATAGAGGCCGAGGTCGAGATAATCCTGGAGCGTCGCCGGATTGATCACGGGGATCAGCGCCGCCGCGAACACCTGCTCGCTCTGATGCGCCAGCGTCGAGGACTGGCAGCCATGGTCGTCGCCGGCAAGCGCGAGCACGCCGCCATTGAGCGAGGTGCCGGCCGCATTCGCATGTTTGAGCGCGTCGACCGAGCGGTCGACGCCGGGGCCCTTGCCGTACCAGATGCCGAACACGCCATCGACCTTGGCGCCGGGGAACAGGCCGACCTGCTGGCTGCCCCAGACGGCGGTCGCAGCCAGGTCCTCGTTCAGGCCGGGGACGAAGGCGATGTCGTGCTGCTGGAGGTGCGACTTCGCGCGCCACAGCGCGTGGTCGTACATGCCGAGCGGGGAACCGCGATAGCCCGAGATGAAACCGCCTGTGTTGAGCCCCTGGAGCCGGTCGCGTTCGCGCTGCAACATGGGCAACCGAACCAGTGCCTGCGTGCCGGACAGGAAGATCCGCTTCGATTCGAGCCGGTATTTGTCGTCCAGCTCGACCTGCATCAGCGTCATTTCAGGAGTCCTCGTCTCTCGTTCGGCGTGGGGGTTTGCGCTGCGGGAGGGATAGCGGCGGCGCGACGCGAATTGTGACAGTCAAGAGCATGGGCCGGCGAAGTCAATACGGCTAGCCGCATCCGTGGCGCTCCTGCTAGTCATGGCTGCCTGTGGAGGACACCATGGCTGCAAACGCATTCGACACCGAGATTACAGAGACGGCCGAGGCGCTGATCGGGCCGTGGCGCCAGCCGCGCCAGATGCTGCACGCGCAAGTCTATGACGCGCACGCCTCGATCCACGACGATGCCACCGCGCAGAAGCTCGGCTTCAAGGGCGGCACCATCGAAGGCCCGACGCATTTCAGCCAGTTCGCCCCGCTCGGCGCGCGGCTGTGGGGGCAGGCCTGGTTCGAGAGCGGTTGCCTGTCCGCGCATTACCGCAACGCCTGCTTCGAAGGCGAGGAGGTGCAGGCGATGCTATCGAAGCCGCTGCCCGGCACGAGCCAGTGCCAGATCCAGATGGTCAAGCGCGACGGCACCGAGGTGCTGCGGGGCACGGCCTCGGTCGGCGAACCGCATGCGGCGACCGCGCTCGAGGCGCGCCTCACCGAGCTCAAGCCGCTCGCCGATCCCGTGATCCTGCGCGATGTGAAGGTGGCGCAGACGAGCAAACGGCAGGCGGTGCGGATGGCGTTCGACCAGAACATGGGCGACCTCTATCCGTTCTCCCTCAGGCAAAAGCTCGCCGTCATCACCGAGAACTCGCCGTGTTATTCCGGCGCCGACAATCCTTGGGGCAGAGCGATCATCCCGATGGAGATGCTGAGCGTGTTGTTCCAGTACCGCTCCAAGGACGACCCGCTGCCGGCCAAGGGGCCGGCGGTCGGCCTGTTCGCGGATCAGGAGATCAGGCTGATCAAGGGGCCGCTCTTCGTCGACGAAGAGTACGAAATCGAGCGTGAGGTTGTCGCACTCTCCGGCAGCCGCCGCACCGAGAGTGCCTGGATTAAAACGCGCGTGTTCGGCAAGACGGGCGCGGTGGTGGCCACCATGCTGCTCAACATGGCGACGCTGAAGGATTCGTATGCGCCGTATGAGATGGAGTATCGGCAGCTGTACGGCACGGGGCGGTAGCGCTACGGCCTCCGCCGTCATTCCGGGGCGCGCGCAGCGCGAACCCGGAATCCACTTTCCTCGCGTACTGCGGCCCGATGGATTCCGGGCTCGACGCTGTCGCGTCGCCACGGAATGACGGCGAGCGAGTCCGTCGCCGCCCGCTCATCCTTTAAGCAACTGCACGTCGCAAAGCCGTCGCACAGGGAATAAGCAGGCGCCGATCGCCGGCGTAACCTTCTGAGTACGCAGCAAATTCTCTCGCGGCCTGTGCCCCACCGCTATTGTACACAATGGCACGGCGTTTGCAGAACTCCTGGCAAAGAGAGTTCTCGCGGGGGCCTTGAGTCATGTTGAGCTCGACCAAGCCGACACTGGGCGTCATCAGCGCCGAGCCCGAGCCGATCAGGCTCGACTGGCCTGCCACCGCGCTTCTCATCATCGACATGCAGCGGGATTTCATGGAGCCGGGCGGCTTCGGCGAGACGTTGGGCAACGATGTCAGCCAGCTCGCGCGCGCGGTAAAGCCGATCGGCGCGGTGCTGAAGGCGGCACGTGACACCGGCATGCTGGTGATCCACACGCGCGAGGGGCATCTGCCTGATCTGTCCGACGCGCCGCCCGCAAAAGTCGAGCGCGGCGCCCCGTCCTTGCGCATCGGCGATCCCGGCCCGATGGGGCGCATTCTCATTCGCGGCGAGGCCGGCCACGACATCATTCCCGAGCTTTATCCGCTCGACAGCGAAGTCGTGATCGACAAACCCGGCAAGGGTGCGTTCTACGCCACCGAGCTCACGGACGTGCTGGAGAAATACGGCATTGAGAACTTGCTCGTCTGCGGCGTCACCACGGAAGTGTGCGTCAACACCACCGTGCGAGAGGCCAATGACCGCGGCTATCGCTGCGTCGTCATCTCCGACGGCTGCGCATCCTACTTCCCCGAATTTCACGAGATGGGCCTGAAGATGATCAAGGCCCAAGGCGGCATCTTCGGCTGGGTCGCGGACTCAGCCGCAGTCTTGGAGGCAATGAAGACTTCGACCACACAGGGGTAGCATCATGAGCACATTGACGGGGACGGCCGGCAAATCTGATCTGAGCAAGTCCGAGTTCAAGCCGGCACTATGGACATCGGGCGACTGGAACGCGTTCTTCGGCTTCGGCACCAACATCCTCGTCAACATGCTGGTGCTCACGGGCCTGCTGCGCTTCGTTTTGAAGATGCCTGATAGTCTCGTGTTCGGCCGCATCCTGCCCGCGCTCGGGCTGATGATGTGCCTCTCCACCTTCTACTATGCGTATCTCGCCTATCGGCTGGCGCAGAAGACGGGCCGCAACGATGTCTGCGCACTGCCCTCGGGCGTCAGCGTACCGCACATGTTCATCGTCACCTTCGTGATCATGCTGCCGATCACGATCAAGACCGGTGATCCGCTCAAGGGCTGGTCGGCTGGCCTCGTCTGGGTGTTCTTCCAGAGCTTTATCCTGATGATCGGGGGCTTCATCGCGCCGTTCATCCGCAAGATCACGCCGCGCGCGGCGTTGCTCGGCACGCTCGCCGGCGTCTCCGTCACCTTCATCTCGATGCGTCCGGCGTTAGAGATGTACATGACGCCGCAGATTGGTCTCGTCTGCTTCGCCATCATCCTGGTGAGCTGGTTCGGCGGCGTGAAATACTGGCGCGGCATTCCCGCGGGCCTCGTCGCGATCGCGGTCGGCATGGTCATCGCCTGGGGCTCAAACCTGTTCGGCCTCGGTCTCGGTGGGCTGAGCGTCAAGGGAGTCGGCGACGCTTTCGCGAACTTCGGCTTCTCGGTGCCGATCCCGGCGGTGGGCTACGTCTTCTCGGGCTTCGAATTCCTCGGCATCATCCTGGTTACCGCCATTCCCTTCGGCATCTACGACCTCGTCGAGGCCATGGACAATGTCGAGAGCGCGGAAGCGGCGGGCGACGAATATCCGACCACGCGGGTGCTCACCGCCGACGGCGTCGTCAGCCTGATCGGCTGCCTGATGGGCAACCCCTTCATCAACGCCGTCTATATCGGTCATCCCGGCTGGAAGGCGATGGGCGGCCGCATCGGCTATTCGGCTGCGACCGGCATCATGGTGGTGGTGCTGGCCTGGTTCGGCATCATCTCGGTGCTGCTGGCACTCGTGCCCGTCGTCGCGATCTCGCCGATCCTGCTCTATATCGGCATGCTGATCGGTGCGCAGGCGTTCCAGACCACGCCGGTCAAGCACGCGCCCGCGATCGTGCTGGCGCTGACGCCGCATCTTGCCGCCTGGGCCAAGCTCCAGATCGACACGATGCTCGGCTCGACCATGATGGCGGCGACCTCTGTCGGCGGTCTCGCCGCCGACAAGGCCGACGCGGTCAAGGCCGCGGCGATTGCCGCGCTGCCGCAGCAGGGCGTGTTCTATCACGGCTTGGAGGTGATGGGCGGCGGTTCCATCCTCGGCGGCCTCATCCTCGGTGCGATCGGTGTCTTCATCATCGAGCGCGACTTCGAGAAGGCCTCGGCCTTCGCGCTGGTCGGTGCCGTGCTCACCTACTTCGGCTTCATGCATGGCGAAGCCGTCGGTATCGGCGGCGGCTTCGGCGTCACGCCCGCGGTGGCGTTCGCCTACGCGGTGATGGCGGCGGGACTGTTCGCGGCCAGCAGGCTCGGCGCCACCGAGCATTATGCCACCCATCCGGAGATGCACGCCGCGCCGGCGGAGTAGGCATCGGAAAACATGAAACGCAGCCGGGCGATGTCGTGTCGCCCGGCTGCTTCATTTGCTACCCGCCCTTGACCGCGCCCGCGGTCAGCCCGGCCACGATCTGCCGCTGGGCGAACACTGTGAGCAGCAGCACCGGGAGGGTGACGATCAGCGCGGCGGCGGCGAGCGGGCCCCAGCTCAACTGGTCGAACGAGATCATGTTGTAGACGGCGACGGGCAGGGTGCGCGTCTCGCGTCCGGCCAGCACGATGCCGAACACAAAATTGTTCCAGGAGAAGATCACGGCGAGGATGAAGGCGACCGCGATCCCGGGCTTGGCGATCGGCAGGGCGACGTGCCGAAAGACCTGCCACCGCGTGGCGCCGTCGATCAGCGCGGCTTCCTCCAGCTCCAGCGGCGTGGTCTCGAAATAGCCGATCATGATCCAGATCACGATCGGCACCGTCACGACGAGATGGATGATGATCTGCGGCACCAGCGTGCCGAGCAATCCGAGCCACTGGAACAGCAGGAACAGCGGGATCAAATAGGACAGGCCGGGCGTGATGCGCGCGATCAGGATCACGATCGCGGATTTGTGCGCGGCCATGCGCGCGATGCCGTAGCCGGCGGGAACGCCGACGAGCAGGGCCAGCGTGGTCGCGCCGCCGGTGACGATCAGGCTGTTGACGAAATAGGTCAGGAAGCGGTTGGAAGCGAGCACGTCGGCATAGTTCTTCCAGGCGATGCGATCGGGGAAGAACACCGGCGGGTAGGCGGCATTGTCGACCTCGAACTTGAGCGATAGCGACGCCATCCAGAGGAAGAACAGGATCGCCGGCGACACGATGACGAACACCGACAGCCACAGACCGATCCTGCCAATGACCTGACGTAGGTTGATTCGACTTGGGTTGACTTGACTTGGGCTCATGCGCCGCTCGCAATTTCGGTCCACAGCATGCGCTGGCGGGCATAGAGCATCACGGCCGCGAGGGCGACGATGAGGAGGAAGAACACCACCGCGATCGCCGAGCCGTAGCCGAGGTCGTAATAGGTGAAGGCGACGCTGTAGAGATAGATGTTGATCGTCTCCGACGCCGAGCCCGGTCCTCCCTGCGTGATCGCGAAGATGATGTCGAAACTCTTCACGGCGTCGATCATGCGGATCATGCCGGCGATGAACAGGAACGGCATGATCAACGGCAGGGTGATGAAGCGGAACACCTGCCAGAAGCTGGCGCCGTCGATCTGCGCGCTTTCATAAGGCTCGGTCGGGATGGCGGCGAGGCCGCCGAGCACGATCAGCATGACCAGCGGCGTCCATTGCCAGGTCTCGACCAGCACGAGCGAGGGAATGACGGTCGCGGGGTGGAAGACCCAGAGCTGCGCAGGTATCCCGACCAGCGACAAGAGGTAGTTCAGCACGCCGAGCTGCGGGTGGAACATCATGGTCCAGACCAGCGCGATCGCGACGGGGGTCGCCATCATCGGCATGATGAAGATACCGCGCAGAAAGCCGCGGCCGGCGAATTTCTGGTGAAACACGACGGCCGCGAACGTGCCGAGGATCAGCGGCAGCAGCACCGACAGCAAAGTGTAGACCATGGTGTGGCCCACCGCCTCGATGAAGCGGGGATCGCTCGTCAGCCGCAGATAGTTGGAGAACCCGACGAAGGTGGTCGGTGAGCCGACCTTCCACTCGTTCAGGCTCATCCAGATCGTGAAGACCCACGGGAAGATGATGATCGCGAGCACGACGACCAGCGCCGGCACCACGAACGGCCAGTAGGACGGCGGCCGCAATTCCTTCTCCGGCGCGGCATCGGACCGTGCCGCGGCCGGAGTCGATTGTGTCAACGCACTCACGCTTTTTCGCTGCGCTCCAGGATCGGCCGGTACTGATCGTGAGCCTTCTTCAACTCGGTCGCGGGATCGGCGCCCGATAGTGTCGAGGTGAGGGCCGCGCCGACGAGATCGCGGAATTCGGCGACCGGGATCACGACGGGAAGGCCGAGCTTGCTGATCTTGGCGGAATCGATCACCGACTGCAGCCACTCCTTGGGCATCTTCACGCCGTTCTGGACCTCGGGATCGCCGAGGATCGAGTTGCGGAACGGGACGCCGCCGCCGGCCTGCAACAGCCGCGCGCCCTGCTGCTTCGAGACCGCCCACTGGCAGAGCAGATAGGCGGCTTCCTTGTTCTTGCTCGCCGCGGCAATGCCGATGCCGTCGCCATAGGTGGCCGAATATTGCCCCTTCGGTCCGGCCGGCACGACGGTGTAGCCGACCTTGCCGACGACGCGCGAGGCGGCGGGGTCCTCCAGTGGCGGCGCCCAGCCGACGCCGTCGATCCACATCGCCGAACGTCCTTGCGTGAACGAGGCCATCGACTCCATCCAGTTGAAGCCGGCGACGCCTGGCGGGGCGACCTTCGTGAGGAGCGTCTGGTAGAGCTTGGTCGCGGCTACGGCCTCTGGACCGTCGGTCAGGATGTTGCCCTTGGCGTCGAGGAATTCGCCGCCATAGTTGAGGAAGAAGTTGGTCCACAACGTCATGTTGGCGTTGCGCAGGCCCCGTCCGACAAAACCGTAGGTGCCTTCCTTGGTGTCGGTCAGTTTTTCGGCGGCCGCGACCATCTCGTCGAGGGTCTTGGGGACGGCGACGCCCTTCTTCTGGAACAGCTCCTTGTTGTAGTAGAGGATGAAGTAATCGACCGACCAGGGCAGCGACAGCATCTGGCCCTTGTCGTTCTTGGCGTATTGCAGGCCGGCGGCCGAGAAATCGCTCTCGACGAGATCGGGTGCCGTCAGCGTCGGATCCTTCATGAAGGGCGTCAGGTCGGCGAGCCAGCCCCCCTTTTCGAACTGCCGCTTCTGGACGTGATAGCTGAGATGGACGACGTCGAAGCTCGGCCGGCCCGAGGTCAGCTCGATCACCACTTTCTGGCGCTGCTGCTGCTCCGGGATCTGTTCGGATTCCACCTGGATGCCGGTGAGCTCGGTGAACTCCTTGATGTTTTTTTGCAGGTTGTCGCCGCGCGGACCCTTGGCGAGGATCACCTCCAGCTTGGTCCCGGCGTATTTCTTCCAGTTGACCTCGGCGCGTGCCGGTAGTCCGGTCAGGCTGAGCGCGCCAGCCGCGGCGGTCCCCGTCAACAGCGTGCGGCGCGAGATGTTATGGTTGGCCACGTCAAATCCCTCCCTCTGATTCATTTTCTTTGGGAGGGATACTAACGGCCGTGCCACGCCTGCCTAGTCCTAATCTGGGGACTCAGGGACGCACGGCAGGCGTCTCCATCGGCAGGCCGCGCGCCCGCGACATCAGGTAGAGTTCAAGCGCGACCAGCTCGGGCGCGCCGTAATCATAGGCCTGGGCGCGTACGCCGGTCATGCAACTGCGCAACCTTCGCTCGATCGACCCCAGCGTCTGCCACTCCAGGCGGTAGAGCGGATAGCCGGTCGGCTGCCCTTGCGTGATCGGCGCGCCCGCAAGACGCTTGTCGAAATTGTCGTCGTGGCAATTGGTGCAGGCGAGGTTGAGCTGGCCCTCGCGCCGCATGAAGAGGTCGCGGCCCTGCGCCACGAAAGGCTTCAGTTCCGGATCATCGCCAGCCGTGATCGCGACGCCACGGGACTGGTGTGCGACGAAGGCGGACAGCGCCAGGAGGTCGCGGCTCTCGTAGGGCAGCGCCGGCGCCTGCTGATGATTGGCACGGCAGAGGTTGATGCGCTGGTCGAGGGTGACGGGGCGCGCCAGCGCCTTGTCGAAGGCCGGATAGCGCGCCGCGATACCCTTCATGCTGGTCGTTGCATCGCCATGGCAGTCCGCACAGGCCTTGTCGGCGCTGCCGGCCTTCTTCGCCCAGAGCGCCTCGCCGTCGAGCACGAAAAGCATGCCCGGATTGGACGTGTCGTCATCCTGCATCGCGCGCGTGTCCGGCCCCATGAACGAATAGCCGGAGCGGCGCGCGTCCGGCGGAATTTCGCCGGCGAGCAGGGCAGGGGCCGCGGCCAACAATGTTGCCGCCGCTATCGCGCGCCAAAAGATCATTCGACCGTGATCGAGGCCGATGCGGTCGACGAATAGCCGTTGTCGCCGATCCATTCGAATTCGAACTTGCCGCTCTCCTTCGCGACCGTGAAGAAGGAGAGGTATGGGTTGGCCGCGATCGCCGGAAACAGGTCGGCGCGGAAAACTTCGGTGCCATTGTAGCGGCACGTAAAACTCGTGATGATGTCGCGCGGCACCAGCGCGCCGTCCGCGGTGTGGCGGAAGCCGGTCTCCATGATGTGCGAGGTCAGCGTGCGGATCTCGATGACATCGCCGCGTTTGGCCTTTGCCGGAACGTTGATGAGCGCGGCCATCAGTTCATCTCCTCGGTACAGGCGGCCAGCGTCACGACGATGTCGGCGGCGACCTGCCAGAACGTGTCATCGGACATGCGTGCGATTGCCACCACCTTCTGGGTGTCGGCCAGCCGCATGCGGGTCGAGACCTGGGCGCGGCCGGAGGAGGGGTTGAGATAGAAATTACCGATGTTCGGCTGCGGGTTCTTCTCGTTGAAGACGTGGATGCTCTTGACGTAATCGGTCGCCGTCATCGGGCTTGCGACGCTCACCGTCACCGGCACGGTGTTGCCGTTCTCGACCAGCGGCGGAATGTCGAGCTTGACTTTGCCGGTGTGAATCTGGGCTTCGCCGACGACGTTGCGGATCGCGGTGCTGAGCATCGCCGGCGTCGCTTCCAGCGGTCGCAACGTGACGATCGGGATCGTCCCGGCGACCGTCGCGCCGCCTGCAATACTCAGGAATTGTCGTCGCGTGGTTGGCATGAAGCTAGTTCCGAAGCGTTACAAGAAAGGCCACGATGTCTTCGATCTCCGCGGCGGATAATATCGGCTTGCCGGCAAAATTGCGCCCGACCCGGACCAGCCCGTCGTTGCGATAATAGGACGGCATGATGGTCTGCGGGTTGTAGCGCGATGCATCGACCAGCCGCAGCCGCAACTGGCCAGCCGACCACCAGTTCCCGGTGCCGGTGAGATCGGGTGCGAGGTCACCCTGGAACCGCGCCTCCGGGAACGGACCGGAATGGCAGAGGATGCAGGTCGTGGAACGCACCACCACCAGCGCGCGTCCGCGCGCGGGATCGGCCGGCGCGCCCGTGAGCGGCTCGGGGATGGTGTCACCGATGATTTTGTAGCGCACGAGCTCGTCGGCTCTTGCGCCGCAAGCCAGGGCAAGGCCGGCGGCGATCAGCGCCGCGATATGAAGGAATGCTCTAGCCAAAGGTGTCTGCCGTGATGGTTTGAAACCAGCGCTCGGCTTCAGCCGCCTCGCGGGCGCGGAGCTCGCGTGGTGCATCGACCGGGCTGGTCGCGCCGCCTTCGACCTCGGCAAAGATGTCACCCCTGGGCTGGTAGTTGCCGGCGAGCGAGAAGCCGTAGCCGGGCGCGGCGGTTGTATAGCAGACGCCGGTCAGCCGCGGCGTCTCCGGCGCGCGGCCCACGAACAGGTTGACGATGGCGGCGGCGCAGGCCTTGCCCTGTGCGCTCGCGGCCGAGGCCGATTTGGGAATGCCGCCGCCGAGGCAGGCATCGCCGATGACGTGGATGTTCGGGACGAGCTTCGACTCGAAGGTCACGGGATCGATCGGGCACCAGCCGGTCGCATCCGCCGCGCCCGCGATCTCGGCGATGCGGCCGGCGCGTTGCGGCGGGATGACGTTGGCGACATCAGGCGTGTAGTTGCCGAACTCGGTGATGATGGTCCTTGTCGAAGGATCGACCGAGGTGACGCGACCGCCCTGCGACAGCGCGATGCGCTCGATCATGTCGCCATAGAGCTCCTTCCACGCCTTCTCGAACAGCCGCTGCTGCGAAAAATTGTCCTTGGCATCGAGGACCAGCACCTTCGAGCGCGGCTTCTTCGTCTTCAGGTAATGCGCGATCAGGCTGGCGCGTTCGTAGGGCGCCGGCGGGCAGCGCGAGGGATTGGCCGGGATCGCGATGGCGACCGTGCCGCCGTCCGCCATTGCCTCCAGCTGCCTGCGCAGCAGCAGAGTCTGCGCCCCGGCCTTCCAGGCGTGCGGCATTTTTTCGGATGCCGCTTCGTCATAGCCGGGCAGGGCCTCGAAATGGAAGTCGATGCCAGGGGAGAGCACGAGACGGTCATAGGGCAGCGCGACGCCGTCGGTCGTCACGACGCTGCGCCGCTGCGGCTCGATTGTGGTCACGGCCTCGCCGATCACGGTGATGCCCTCGGCGGCGAGCTTGTCATAGTCGAATTGCTGCGCGTCGATCTCACGCAGGCCCGCAATCACCTCGTTGCTGAAGGGGCAGGAGGTGAAGACCGCGTTCGGTTCGATCAGGATGATTTGCAGGTTTTCCTGCGCGCGTTTCAGCGCGCGGGCGCAGGCCGCGCCGCCAAAGCCGCCGCCGACCACGACGATACGTGCTGCCGATTGCGCACGCAGGACCGATGGCCGCGCCAGCGTTGCGGCGGCCGCGGTGATGCCGAGCACGGCATTCCGCCGTGTCACCGGGCGCGTGGTCATCAGGATCATCCAGGCAAAAATGCCGCGGCGGCCGTTGCAGCCGCCGCGGCGTTTCTCAGGCGAAGGTGATGTTCTGGTCGCGCAGCGGCACCGAGCGGATGCGCTTGCCCGTCGCCGCGAAATAGGCGTTGAGCACCGCCGGCGCCGCGACGCCGATGGTTGGCTCGCCGACGCCGCCCCAGAACCCGCCGCTCGGCACCATCACCGATTCCACCTTCGGCATCTCGTTGATGCGCATCGAGTTGTAGGTGTCGAAGTTGGTTTGCTCGATCTTGCCGTCCTTGACGGTGCAGCCGCCGTAGAACAACGCGGACAGGCCATAGACGAAGGAGCCGGCGATCTGCCGCTCCACCTGCGCCGGATTGACGACGTAGCCGGGATCGGTGGAGGCGACGATGCGATGCACCTTGATCTTGTTGCCGTCGGTCACCGAGATTTCGGCGGCGCCGGCGACATAGCTGCCATAGCCCATGACCTGCGCAATGCCGCGATAGACGCCCTGCGGTGCCGGCTTGTCCCAGCCGATCTTCTCGGCCACGGCATTGAGCACCGCCAGATGCTTGGGATGATTGCCCATCAGCTTGCGGCGGAATTCGAGCGGGTCCTGGCCTGCGGCCTGGGCCAGCTCGTCCATGAAGCATTCCATGTAGATCGCGTTGTGATTGACGTTCACGCCGCGCCAGAAGCCGGGCGGAACGTGCGGGTTGCGCATCGCATGCTCGATCAGGAGGTTCGGCACCGAATAGCCGAACGCGGCTTCGCCGGACTGGGCGACGCCCTGGAATGCGGCCGGATCCATACCGTTCTGCAGCGCTTCGGGGCGCAGCGAGAACAGGATTGACTGCCCGGACAGGCGGTAGTGCAGCGCGACCAGATTGTTGTTGGCGTCGAACGCGCCGGTCATCTTGCACTGGGTGATCGGGTGATACCTGCCGTGCGCCATGTCTTCTTCGCGCGACCACAACAGCTTGATCGGCGTGCCCGGCATCTGCTTGGCGATCATGACCGCCTGGCGGACGTAGTCGGTCTGGCCGCGCCGGCCGAAGCCGCCGCCGGGCATCACCTTGTACATGTCGCACTTCTCAGCCGGCAGGCCGGAGGCCTCCAGCACCGCCGCGAAGACGGCCTCGCCGTTCTGCGTGCCGCACCAGACCTCGCATTTGTCGGCCGTGTAGAGCGCGGTGGCGTTCATCGGCTCCATCGTGGCGTGGTTCTGGTAAGGGTAGTTGTAGACCGCTTCGACCTTCTTCGCTGCGCCGGCAATCGCGGCTTTGACGTCGCCGTTCTTGTTGCCGACATAGGCCGGCTGCGAATCGTCGAGGCCCTCGGCCAGCCACTTCGCGATCGACTCGCTCGAGACCTTGGCATTCTCGCCCTCGTCCCAGACGATCGGCAGCGCTTCCAGCGCGGTCTTGGCGTGCCACCAGGTGTCGGCAACGACCGCAACCGCGGTGTCGCCGACCTTGACGACCTTCTTGACGCCTTTCATGCCGGTGATCTTGGCTTCGTCATAGCTCTTCAGCTTGCCGCCAAACACCGGGCAGTCCTTGATCGCGGCGTTCAGCATGCCCGGCAGCTTGACGTCGATGCCGTAGATCATCGTGCCGGTGGTCTTGTCGGCGGTATCGAGCCGCAACAGGCCCTTGCCTGCGATGGTCCAGTCCTTGGGATCCTTGAGCTTCACGTCGGCCGGCGGCGTCAGCTTGGCGGCGGCTTCGGCGACCTTGCCGTAAGTTGTCGTCTTGCCCGACGCCTTGTGGGTGATGACCCCCTTGGCGACGGTGCATTCGGAGGCCGGCACCTTCCACTCATTCGCGGCGGCCTCGATCAGCATCACGCGCGCGGTGGCGCCGCCCTTGCGGACATAGTCTTGCGAGCTGCGGATGCCGCGGCTGCCGCCGGTCGAGAAATCACCCCAGACGCGCTTGCGGGCGACGCTCTGGCCGGGAGTCGGGTATTCGGTCGTGACCTTCGACCAGTCGCATTCGAGTTCCTCGGCGACCAGCTGGGCGAGGCCGGTGAGCGAGCCCTGGCCCATCTCGGAGCGGGCGATGCGGATCACGACGGTGTCGTCGGGCCTGACCACGACCCAGGCGTTGACTTCCGGCGAGCCGTCGGCCGCGCGGACCGCGGCGGGGCCACCGAAGGGGAGATCGAGCCCGATGGCGAGGCCGGCGCCGACAGCGGCGGTGCCGATGACGAAGGCGCGACGGTTCATCTTGGGAGAAACATGCTTGTTCATGGGGCGGCTCCTCAGGCGCTGGCGATCGTGTGGATCGCTTCGCGCACCTGCTGGAAGGTGCCGCAGCGGCAGATATTGGTGATGGCTTCGTCGATATCGGCGTCGGTCGGCTTCGGCTTTTCGGCGAGGAGTGCGGCCACCGCCATGATCATGCCGCTCTGGCAATAGCCACATTGCGGAACGTCCTTGGCGATCCAGGCTGCCTGCACCTTGTGCAGCGTGTCGCCGGATGCGAGCCCCTCGATCGTGGTGATCTTCTTGCCTTCGGCCTCGCTGACCGAAATCCCGCAGGAACGGATGGCGACGCCGTCCATGTGAACGGTGCAGGCGCCGCATTGCGCAATGCCGCAGCCATATTTGGTGCCGGTCAGGCCGGCATTCTCACGGATCGCCCAGAGCAGCGGCGTATCCGGCTCGACGTCGAGCGTGAAGGTTTTTCCGTTGATTGTTAGGTTTGCCATCGCAAGTCCCCTGATTGGCCCAATCCACCGATCGGACTCAGGGCGCAATGTGTCTGGCAAATTGGAACTGTTCAAATCAATAGTCCGAGGGGTGGCCAACAGCGAGGCTGGCATGCGCGGGGAAGAATGTCGGGAGCGCGGTGTTGCGTTGTGAACGGCGGTGCAAATCCGCAGCCTTTGGTCGCATCGAATTCGTTTGACTATCTGAGGGTATTGTACAACCTTTGGTTTGATGGATCATTAGTCCATCCTAAGGGAGAATCGCCATGGGCCGCATCGTCACGATCGATCTCGAAAAAGTTCTCGCGTCAGGTAACGATCTCAAAGCCAAGTCACCGTCCGGACTCACTACCCACGCCGATCTGCTCAGCCTCGCCAGCGACGTCAGCAAGGACCCGGTCTCCTATCTGAGCAGCGTTGGCGTACAGCTCGACGACCAGACGGCGTCGATGCTGCGGAACAAGCTGGCCACGCGTAGCGGCGGCGTACAGGCCGGTACGATCCATATCGACATCCTCTGATCCCGCATCTGCAGATCACGATGGCCGGCTGACCGGTTCGCCGGGCAGCCGGGATATGGGGTCGTCGGCCATGGCGTTCGGCGCACAATTTTTATCCGATTTCCGCGCGGCCAGGGTGACGCCTACCAATCTCGTTCTGAACGTCACTCTGAAATGCCCGCTCAAATGTTCGCATTGCTGCTTTTCATCTGACATGTTTCACGGCGGGCACCTGTCCGCCGCGGACGTTCATCGTTGTATTCAGCAGGCCGCACAGATCCGTCGATGGAGATCATCCATTTCGTCGGGGGTGATCCGATGCTGCATGCGGATATCGTTGCCGACGCCGTGGCACTGGCCGCGTCGCTGGGCTTGCGCGCGGGCATCACCACGAGCGCGTTCTGGGCCAAGTCGCCCGCGCGCGCAACGGCGGCTGTTCGGCAATTGCGCGCGGCCGGGCTCACCGAAATGACGTTGTCTTACGACGATCCCCACGCCGAGTTCGTGCCGCTGAATTTCATTGCCAACGCGGTCGCCGCTGCGCGCGAATGCGGCCTGCTGCTTCGGATCGCCGTGGTGGTCGAGGCGGGTTCGAAGATCACCGCCGCCAGCCTGCGCGCCGATCTCGGTCTTCAGGACGAGCCCGGCATCAACATCTATGAGACCGTCGCCAACTCGACCGGTCGCGGCGACGGCACGGACGAGGACACGCAGGCGGGCCGCGTTCACCACGCCTCCGCCTATCGCGGTCCCTGCGAGTCCGTTCTCCACACCGTCACGGTCGATCACGAGGGCGGCATCCGGCCCTGCTGCGGCGTGCTTCCCCATTACGACTCGCTGAAGGTGGGCCACATCGCGAAGGAAGGGATCGAAGCCGCGATGCAGGCGGCCGCGGACGATCCGCTCTACAGATGGATCAGGCTGGAGGGACCCGTCGCCATCCTCGCCGCAGTCACGGCCGCCGATCCCGTGCCGATGCGCGTTGAGGATTTCGACGGCATCTGCACCGCCTGCGACCGCATCTTCCGCTCGCCAGAGCTGCTGGCGCGCGTGCGCGAAGCCGCCGAGGCGCGCCACGGCCAGATCGAGACCTGCGAGATCCTGCTGGACGGACAAGCCGCATCTGCCAACCTCGTGGCCGCACAATGAGCGTCGATGTCCTCTTCTGCTCGGCGCCGGTGATGTCGGTGGTGCGGCCGTCGGCGGCGCTCGGCCTGTTGCAGGCCTTGCTGCGGCAGAAGGGCATTCGGGCCGAGACGCTCTATCTGAACCTGCTCTTCGCCGACCGCATCGGGCTCGATCTGAACGAGCAGCTTGCGGAGAAGTTGCCGAGCCATCTCCTCGCCGGCGATTGGCTGTTCGGCGATTGCCTGGGCACGCGGCCCGGACGGCCGCAGGCGCAGCGCCACCTCAGCGAGCTCAGCGCCGCCATAGAGCGCAAGGGGCTGGACCAGCTCTACGAGATCCGCCGCAACCTGATCCCGTCCTTCGTGGCGGAAGCGGCCGACCGGCTGCTCGAACGCACCCCCAAGATCATCGGCTTCACCTCGATGTTCGAGCAGACGGCCGCTTCGCTGGCGATCGCGGCCGCGGTCAAGGCGCGTGATCCGTCCGTCGTCGTCTGCTTCGGCGGCGCCAATTGCCATGGGCCGATGGGCGCGGTGCTGCTGAAGAACTTTGCGCAGATCGACTATGTCTTCAACGGCGAGGCCGATACCGTGTTCGGGCCGGCCGTCGAGGCAATCCTGCGCGGCGAAGAGCCTCGCGGCCTACCGGGATGCCTGTCCCGCGACCAGCCGGCTGCTGGCGCAGCAGCCGGTCCGACCGCGATGGATGCGCTGCCGATCCCCGACTACGCCGACTATTTCGCGCAACTGCCCTGGATGTCTGAAGCTGCGCGCGTGCGTCCCTCGATTCCGTTCGAGTCCTCGCGCGGCTGCTGGTGGGGGCAGAAGCACCATTGCACGTTCTGCGGCCTCAACGGCGAGGGCATGGCGTTCCGGGCCAAGTCGGCGCCGCGCGTGCTCAGCGAGATCGAGACCCTGCATGCGGAGTTCGGCATCGGCCGCTTTGCCGCGACCGACAACATCCTGGGCATGTCCCATATCGAGGGCGTGCTGGGCAGGCTCGCCGAACGCCCGGCGCACGGCTTTCGCTTCTTCTACGAGATCAAGGCCAATATGGACGAGGCGCAGCTCGAGAAGCTGGCGCTTGCCGGGACGGTCTGGTTGCAGCCCGGCATCGAGAGCCTGTCGGATCCGGTGCTGCATCTCATGCGCAAGGGTGTGAGCGCCTTGCTCAACCTGCGCCTGCTGCGCAATTGCCGCGAGCTCGGCGTCGGGCTGGTCTGGTCGATCCTGTACGGATTTCCCGGCGAGCCACGCGACGCCTACGACGCCGTCGCCAAGATGGTCCCGCTGCTCGAACACCTTCAGCCGCCGGTCGGCTGCGGCCGGATCCGGCTCGACCGGTTCAGCCCCAATTTCGAGCGCGCCGCCGAGATCGGATTCCGCAACGTCACGCCGATGCCGGCCTATGGCGCGATCTACGATGTCCCTGACGAGGATCTCTTCGATCTCGCTTATTTCTTCGAGGGCGACGCACCCGATGCCGCGCGCGAGCAGGATCTGGTGTCGCTCAAGGCCGCGAGTGCGGCCTGGCGTGCGCGCTGGTTCGATCAGCCCTTTGCGCCGCAATTGACGATGACGGCGGTCGGCACGGCGCATCTCGTCAGCGACACCCGGGCATGCGCGCTCCAGCCGTTCTATTGTCCGACACCGGCCGAGATCGCCGTGCTCAATCTGCTGCGCAATCCCTGCACGCGACTGAGCGTCATTGAACAGCTTGCCGATCGTTTGGATGCGGCATCAGTCGAGGCCGCACTGGATGCGATTCTGGCGCGACGGTTTGCGATCGAGATCGACGGCAGAGTGTTGTCGCTCGTCACCGAGGCCGGCCGCGAGATTTTTGACGCCGACGCCCGTGCCGAATTTCCGCTTGGATTCGTTTTGCCACGCGAGCGTATCGCCCCGCCGGAAGAAAACGGGTTGCACGTGGCCCTGATGAACGCCAGCGATGAACCGGCAGGCCTCGAACGGGTGCAGCCATGACCGTCGAAGTCCGCCCCCTCGGCGACAAGTGCAACATCAAGTGCCGCTACTGCTATCAGGAGGGCATCCGCACCGCCGGCAACGTGCCGACGCGTTACGATCTCGACGCGATCATGGCGACGCTGGACAGATTGGCGGAACCCTTCAGCCTGTTCGGCGGCGAGATCATGCTGACCCGCCGGCCCGATCTCGAACGCCTGATGCAGCTGGGCTTCGACCGCCATGGCGGCGTCGGCATGCAGACCAACGGCACGCTGATCGAGGAGCGCGACATCGAGCTCTTCAGGAAATACCACGTGCGCGTCGGCATCTCGATCGACGGGCCGGGACCGCTCAACGATGCTCGCTGGGCCGGCAGCCTGGCGGCGACGCGGCGTGCGACGGCGCGCATCGAGGCGGCGATCGAGACGCTGTGCCGGGAGGGCATGCCGCCAAACGTGATCGTGACGCTCAACCGGATGAATGCCGCGCCGGCTCGGCTCGGCGTGCTGTGCGAGTGGATCGGGTTTCTCGGTAGCCTCGGCGTGCGCAAGCTGCGCCTGCACCTGCTGGAGCAGGACGAAACGGAAGGGGGCGAGGGTCTCGCGCTCACCGCGCAGGAGAACCTTGCGGCCTTGAGGCGACTGCGCCGGCTCGAACAGGAGCTGCTGTCAGTCCAGTTCGACATCTTCGCCGAGATGGCCGCGATGCTTAGGGGCGATGACGCGCAGACCTCATGCGTCTTCCACGCCTGCGATCCCTATGCAACGCGCGCCGTGGTGGGCGTCGAGAGCGATGGCCGGCTCGGCAATTGCGGCCGCACCAACAAGGATGGCGTGACCCATCTGCGTGCCGGCCGCGAGGCCTTCGAGCGCCAGCTCTCGCTTTACCGGACGCCGCAGGCCGATGGCGGATGCGAGGGGTGCCGGTTCTTCCTGGCGTGCAAGGGCAATTGTCCGGGCACCGCGATCGACGGCGACTGGCGGATGCGCTCGATCGATTGCCCGGTGTGGTTCGGCCTGTTCGAGGACATCGAGACCGAGCTTCAGGCGAACGATGAGGTCGCGATCAGCCGGTTGGAGCGCCGGTCCGATCTCGAAGCGAAGATGATCGCCGCCTGGTCGATCGGCGACAATCCGACCCTGCATTCGTTGCTCCAGCAGGCGGACGCACCATGACGTCCGCCTGGCCGACCTGCTGGCTGACCTGGCCCCGTCCTCCGCTCGCGGCCGCGCCGCGGGAGCCAGCCGTCGCCAAGGCAGCGACTCAGCGCATCAGCTTCACCGGACCGCAGGCGCGCGCGCTCTGGCAGCCGCGTCTGGATCGCCTCAGGCATGCGGCGCTAGCGATCGAATTCGAGATGGTGCGCCGGAAGCGCATCCCGGCCACGCTGGTGTGGACTGGCTATGATGGCATCGACGCCCTGACCGAGCGGGCGCGCGCGATTGGCCTGGAGGCCAAGCCGGTCAAGGCGTCGCTTGGCTATGCCGTCGACTGGCCGCTTGAGGCATCGATCGCCGAACCGAAGCGGCTGCTCGACTATGCGTTCCTGATCGGCGCCGCGCCGCTCGACACATCGATCGCCGAGCCGGCGGCGGACGGCCAGGAGCAGGCGGCGATACGGTTCGGCTATCCCGCATGCTGCGCAAGATCCTGGGCGGACCATCTTCGGCGTGGCGGAAGCGATCCGTTGGCCGGCATCCTCGCGCGCGAGGAGAAAGCGGCCGTGCCTGCCCATGTCGCGCTCGCGGTTCTGGGACTGGGGCCGGTGAGACACGGGCCTTGTTCTGCGGACTGTTCCGCTACGCGCGATCGTTCGCGTGAGTTCATCGATCTCGGCCGCCAGCTGGGATTGGCCGCGGAAATGAGTTGGCTCGAAGAGATGGCGGATTGGACGGTGTGTGCGTCGTTTGTCAATGGCGTTGCCGAGATTGCGACGGCCACCTTCCGCTGCACATGGCTGTCCGATGAGGGCACACCGTCGCATCGGCGGCCTCGTCAACGCGCGGCGGCGACGCACCTGGACAAGCGAAAGGCCGCAGCGGTCGAGCCCGCGGACAGCGCCGATATCCTCACCGAACTCGGCGGCGGATTTGAAGCGGCCGGTTTCGAAAACCCCTTCGCCATGCGCTCGCGCTTCAGCACGGTGGTCTGGGAGCAGACCGCTGCGCTGCGCCGCGCGGGATCGGCCGTGCATGTCGGATGCGGCGATGGATTGCTGCTGGAATTGATCGCGCAGACGAGGCCAAAGCTGAGATTATACGGTGCCGAGGAAGATGCCGCGCTAGCTGAAGCCGCGCGCCGGCGCCTCGGTGCGTCATTGCCGGTACTCGGCGGGACCAGCATCGCGGCGATTGCGGCGCTGTCGCGTCTTGCACCTGATGGCGTCGACCTCGCTTTCGTCGATGCGGAACGGCTTGGCGGCCGCGAACCGCTTGCCGCTGTCCGCGCGATCGCGAAATCGGTGATCGTGATCGGCACCGACCGATCGCTGCACCGGCTTGGGGATATGGACACCCTTGCGGCATCGATGGGATTTGCCTTGCTGCCTGGACGCGCAGGGCGCGTCTCCGCGGCCCTCTCGACGACGAGTGGTCGTCCGCACTGACCGGTTCGAAGGAGAGATCGCCATGGACGCGACGTCGATTGACTGGGAACGCACGGCACGACCGCAGGCCGACGGCCACGATACCGCCGTCGCCCTCGGCCTGATCGACACCGAGCCGACGCCGTGGCGGCCGCTGCCGCCGCAGCGTCCCCCGGTGAACGGTGCGCCGGCCATTGCGGATGGCAGGGTTGCCCTGCGCACGGAGGATCCGCTGCTGCCGGCGCCGCGGTTTGTCCCCGACGCGCAAGCCATCCGGGCGCTGGAGCAGGCGCTGCACTACGTCCGCCGCTGGCCGCTCGCTGCGAAACAATGGCCTGATATCGTGCACACCATCCAGTGCTATCACGACACCGAGCAGCCGACCGAGGGGCCCGGTCGGCTCGGCTCGGCCAGCCACTCGGTCGACGCGCGGTTCGGCGTCATCGGCCTCACGGTCAATTGCCCGCTCGCGACCGCGCAGGCGATCGTCCATGAAATGGCCCATCACAAGCTGAGGGCATTCGGCGTCGCCAACGAGAATGCGATCCGGATCATCAGCAATCCGCAGGACGAGCTCTATCCCAGCCCGATCGTGGTCGACCGGCCGCGTCCAATGACCGCAGTGCTGCACGCACAATATTCGTTCATCCACGTCACCCAGCTCGACGTGCACATGCTGGAGCAGGAAGACGACCCGCAGGTTCGCAGCGACATCCGCGCGCTGCTCGCGCGCAATGCGTCGCGGATGGAGCAGGGGTTCGAGACGCTGCGGCAGCACGCCCGCACCGATGCGGCCGGCCGGGCGTTTCTCGGCGCGTTCTTCGCCTGGTGCAGCGACGTCCTGGCGAGCAGCCGGAAGATGCTTGCCAGCGAGCGCGGCTGATTGCCCGCTCTGCCCAGGACCGGGTTCCAGCCCTAAACGCCAGATACGCGGTTTGAGACGACTTTCGGCTGTGATTGCCGGTTCCAGGCCCCGTCGGCGCTGCATTGCGGCGACAGTTTGTCCTTTTTACCGGGGTGCAAGACGAACGCGCTCTGGTACACTGGGACGAAGCAAAAAGGGATTCCATGAACGTACCGCAGCGTTGCAACGTATTGATGCTCTATCCGCTGTTCTTGGCGGAGTCGTTCTGGAGCTTTGGCGAATCCTGCGAGCTGATGGGTGTGAAGCGACCCGCGGCCCCCCTCGGCCTGATCACGGTGGCCGCGATGCTGCCGAAGGACTGGACGGTCCGGCTGATCGACTGCAACACCCAGCCCCTTGGTGACGAGGATCTCGCCTGGGCCGATGTCGTGTTCACCGGCGGCATGCTGCCGCAGCAGGCCGATACGCTGCGCCTGATCGAACTCTGCCGCGCCGCCGGCAAGCCGGTGGTCGTCGGCGGACCCGATCCGACGTCGAGCCCCCATGTCTACGAACGGGCCGACTTCCGGGTGCTCGGCGAGGCCGAAAGCGTCATCGACGAGTTCATCGCGGCCTGGGAAAGCGGGGCCCGCGCCGGCGTCTTCACTGCGCCGAAATTCCAGGCCGACGTAACAAAGACGCCGGTGCCACGCTTCGATCTCCTGAAGTTCGAGGACTATCTCTACCTCGGTGTGCAATATTCGCGTGGCTGTCCGTTCACCTGCGAGTTCTGCGACATCATCGAGCTCTACGGCCGTGTGCCGCGCACCAAGACGGTCGAGCAGATGTTTGTCGAGCTCGAGACGCTCTACCGGATGGGCTACCGCGGCCATCTCGACTTCGTCGACGACAATTTCATCGGCAACAAGAAGTCGCTGCGGCAGTTCCTGCCCCAGCTCGCCGAATGGCAGCGCGCGCACGGCTATCCCTTCGAATTGTCCACCGAGGCCTCGGTCAACCTGGCCGACGATCCCGAGCTATTGGAGCTGATGGGCGCGGCCAATTTCTTCGGCATCTTCGTTGGCATCGAAAGTCCGGACCCTGCAACGCTGGTCGCGATGCGGAAGAAGCAGAACACGCGGCGCAACATCGCCGAGAGCATCCACAAGATCTATGCCGCCGGCATGCTCGTCACCGCGGGTTTCATCGTCGGCTTCGACACCGAGAAGGTCTCGATGGCGGAAGCGATGATCGATTTCATCGAGGAGGCCGCGATTCCCGTCGCCATGGTCGGCCTGCTCTATGCGTTGCCGAACACGCAGCTCACGCGCCGACTCGAGCGTGAAGGCCGGCTGCATCCGGGCCACGATCTGGCGCCGACCATCGGCGCCGATCAGTGCACGGACGGCATCAACTTCGATCCGGTCCGCCCGTTGCGCGACATCCTGACGGACTACAAGCGGGTGCTGGAGCACATCTACAGCCCCGCCGCCTACGCAGGACGCGTCGACCGCCTGATGACGCTGCTCGACCGATCCAGGCAGCGCCCCGAGCTCGCCGAGGGCGACATCCGCTCGCGGGTCGGGGCGATGGAGACGGTGCACCGCGTTGTCACCGCCCTTCCCGAAGCGCGCGGGCCGCTGTGGCAGACCTTCATGAACTGCGCCAAGCGCGACACGTCATCGGCACGGATCGCGGTGCAGATGATTGCCGCCTATGCGCATCTCGGGCCGTTCTCGCGCAAGATCATCGAAGCCATCGACGGGCGCCTCGCTGCGCTCGATGACGAGACGGTCATCCCGACCGCTGCGACGCTCGACACCACCGCAGCCCGGCACCTGGCCTGAAGGCTTACTTCACCGCCAGCCGCAGGAAGCTCATCACGCTGCCGAGCGCGGCAAAGCCGGCGCCGAGGGCCAGCGCGACGGTTGCGCCGTCGTGGCCGGCAAGCGCAAAGCAGAGGGCGGCTAGCGCCGCGCCCGTGGTCTGGCCCGTCAGGCGTGCGGTCGCGACGATGCCGGAGGCGCTGCCGCTGCGGTGCGGCGGCGCGCTCGACATCACCGCCTTCATGTTCGGTGCCTGGAAAAAGCCGAACCCCATGCCGCAGATCACCATCCGCCAGATGATGTCGGGAATGGCAGGATTGGACGGGAGCATCGCGAGCAATGCCATGCCGAGGCCGAGCAGCACGAGCCCGATGCCGCCGAGCAGGCCGACCGCGTGCCGGTCGGAGAGGCGCCCTGCGATCGGCGCCATGATGCCGACCACCAGCGGCCAGGGTGTCATGAAGAAGCCGGTCTCGACCTGCGAACGCCCGAGCACGTCCTCGAAATAGAACGGCAGCGAGACGAAGGCGAGGCCCTGCACGGCGAACGAGCACACCGCGGTCGCTGCCGACAGCGCGAACATCGGCCGGCTGAACAGGTCGATCGGCAGCATCGGCGCGGGATGGTCGGCATGCCGGCGCGTCAGGATGAAGCCGAGTGCGAGGGCCGTGATCAGCTCGATGCCCACGACAACAGGCGACAGATTGTGCGCGGCGCTGCCGATTCCCGTGATGAACAGGCCGAGGCAGGCGGACGCAAGGACTGCGCCGAGGAAGTCGAAGCCATGATCGGCGCGCGGCGTCTTCGGCAGCATTGCAAAGCCGATCCCGATCGCGACGAGGCCGAAAGGAATGTTGACGGCGAACAGCCAGGGCCATGGGCCGACTGCGAGAATGGCGGAGGCGATCGATGGACCGATGGTGAAGGCGGTCGCGACCACGAGCGCGTTGTGGCCAAAACCGCGGCCGAGCATCCGGCCGGGATAGACGAAGCGCACCAGCGCCGTATTGACGCTCATGATGCCGCTGGCCCCCAGGCCCTGCAGCGTGCGCGCGACCAGCAGGCTGTCCAGCGACCACGCCACCGCGCAGAACAGCGAGGCGATGGTGAACAGGATCAGGCCGCCGAGATAGATCCGCTGGTGCCCGACGATCTCGCCGAGCGCACCGAGCGGCAGCAAAGTGGCCACCAGCGCGATCTGGTAGACATTGACCACCCAGACCGATTGCTCCGGCGTGACGTGCAAATCGGCGGCAATGGCTGGCAGCGCGATATTCGCGATCGCGGTGTCGAGGGAGGCCATCGCCAGCGCGGTGAAGATGGCGGCGATCGCCCAGCGCCGCTGCGTGGCCGGAAGGCCGTCGGCAATGGGATGATCGGGCTCGCGCGCGGCGGCAGGTAACGTGATTGTCATTGCCTGGCGCGTTGCTCCGGCGGCGTGGTGAAAGGGGACTTTCGGCATGTACTACGCCGAAGGCCGCTTCCACAGGCATATGCTTGCATGCTGTGTATGCGCGAAGGTGAGGCGATGCGGCCGGCGGCTGGCGTATGATTGCGCCAGCTGCTGCAATCTTGGGGGATCACCATGCAAATCGTCGTTCTGCCCGGTGACGGCATCGGACCGGAGATCACGGCCGCGACATCGGGCGTGCTGCGTGCGGCCTCCGAGCGCTTCCAGCTCAATCTGCGGCTCGAGGAGCACGCGGTCGGGCATGCGAGCCTGAAGCTATCAGGCACGACGGTACGCCCCGAGCTGCTCGACATCGTCCGCGCCGCCGACGGCCTGATCCTGGGGCCAACCGCGACCTTTGACTTCAAGGACGAGGCGCATGGCGAGATCAACCCGTCCAGGCACTTTCGCAAGAGTCTCGACCTCTACGCCAATGTCCGGCCCGCGCGCACCTATGCGGGGCGGCCCGGCCGGCTCGGCGAGTTCGACCTCGTCGTCGTGCGCGAGAACACCGAAGGGTTTTACGCCGACCGCAACATGGAGCAGGGCAATGGCGAGATGCTGGTCACGCCTGACGTCGTGATCTCGCTGCGCCGGATCACGCGCCTCTGCTGCGAGCGTATCGCGCACGCCGCCTGTCGTCTGGCGATGAAGCGGCGGAAGCATCTGACCATCGTGCACAAGGCCAATGTGCTGAAACTCGGCGACGGCATGTTCCTCGACATCTGCCGCACGGCGGCGAAGGGCTATCCCGGCCTCGAAGTCGACGACATCCTGGTCGACGCCATGATGGCGCATGTCGTGCGCAACCCCGATCGCTTCGACGTCATCGTCGCCACCAACATGTTCGGCGACATCCTGTCCGATCTCACGGCCGAGCTCTCCGGCAGCCTCGGCCTCGGCGGCTCGCTGAATGTCGGTGATCGCTTCGCCATGGCGCAGGCCGCGCACGGCTCGGCGCCCGACATCGCGGGGCAGGACGTTGCCAATCCGGTCTCGCTGATCCTGTCGACCGCGTTGCTGCTGGCCTGGCACGGCGAGAAGAGCGGCGCCGTCCGCTACGAGGAAGCGGCGCGTGCGATCGAAGCCGCGGTGGCGAAAGCGATCGGCGAGGGCAGAGCGACGCGCGACGTCGGCGGCAAGCTCGGCACCATCGCGGCAGGTGCTGCGATCGCGGAGATCTTGCAGGCGGAGTGAGCCATCGTCGCGGATGCCTGCGATTTTTTTGGGGGCCAACACAAAAACTCGAAAAACAACCCCATGCACAGTAGCAGGCTCCTTGATCGATAAGGGATTTTCGGAGCGCGTCGCGACGACCTTCGTGACAGTGATCACGTTGACCCGTCGGGCAAAACACTGGCATGATGCTATCGTGCCAGCGGTCGGGGACAAGGGCGCATTCTCATCATGCGCGACGTCCGTTTCCTGACGTCCAGTGGCCCGTCTCCTCTGGCCCGCTTGAGCCAGATCAAGACTCACCCCGCGGCGCCGCCGGACCTTTCCATCAACGCATCCATGGAAAGGGCGGCCCATATGACAACCCTGCTCAGGGAAATCCGGGATACACCTCTGCTCTGGATGCTGGTCTTCGTGCCCATCGTGCTGGTGGCGGACGCGGTCGCCCCGCATTCCCACACGCTGCTGTTCGTGCTCGCCGTGCTTGCGATCGTGCCGCTGGCGGCGCTGCTCAGCCACGCCACCGAAGCGGTCGCCGCCAGAACCGGCGATGCCGTGGGTGGACTGCTCAACGCAACGCTCGGCAATCTGACGGAGCTGATCATCGCCATCACGGCGCTGCGGGCAGGCGAGTACATGCTGGTGAAGGCCTCGATTGCCGGCGCCATCGTCACCAACGCGACATTCATGCTCGGCGCCTGCCTGCTGCTCGGCGGCCTGCGCTACCACGTGCAGGAGTACAACCGTGCCGGCGCGCGCCTGTCGTCCGGCCTGTTGCTGATGGCGACAGTCGCCCTGCTGGCCCCCTCGGCAGTCGCCGACCTCGAGCATTTGCCGCAGGACGGAGGCGTCATTCACAAGCTTAGCGTCGGCATTTCAGTCCTGCTGATCGCGGCTTACGCGCTTGGCCTGTGGTTCTCGCTCGGGACGCACAAGGAATTGTTCGCAAGCGCCGATCACGGCGAGCAGGAGGAAGCGCACTGGCCGATCGGGCTAGCCGTTGGGACGCTGCTGGCCGTCACCGTGCTGGTGGCGCTGGTGAGCGAGATCTTCGTGGAATCGGTGCAGAAGGCGGCGGAGACCTTCGGCATGAGTCCGGCTTTCGTCGGGTTCATCATCGTTTCGCTGGTTGGCGCCGCTGCCGAATTTGCAGTTGCCCTTGCCGCTGCGCGCAAGGACCGCCTCGACATGGTCGTCAGCATTGCGCTCGGCAGCGCCTCCCAGATCGCGCTGTTCGTTGCACCCGCGCTCGTGCTGCTCAGCTATGTCGTGGGACCGACGCCAATGAACCTTCAGTTCTGGCCTGGCGCCGTCACCATGGTGATGATCGCAACAGTCACGGCGACCTTCATCACCACCAGTGGACGCTCGGCATGGTTCGTCGGCGCCCTGATGATCTTCATTTATGCGGTGTTTGCGCTGACGCTGTATGTCGTCCCGCCGGCGGGCGAGGGATGAGGTGCACTCGCCCGCGGGCACAGGGGTGAATTGGCTCATCGGAGAATGGCGGCCCGTGGCGAGCCATCCTCCGAAGCGGCGAATACGTTTCCCGCTAGTAGGCCCAGTAGCTGCCGGTGGGCGGGCAATTGTCGCCGCCGTAGCCATAGCCGTAGTTGCCGCCGCCATAACCGTAATACGATGCGGCCGGGTAGCCATAGCCATAGGCGGGATAACCGCCAGAGTAGCCACCGTAGTACCCGCCATAGCCGCCGTAATAGGCGCTCCGCGCGATTGCGCCGCCGACGACCGCGCCGGCGACCACACCGTAACCGAGGCCGCGATAGCCGTAGCCGCGATAACCCCAGCCGCCGCGGTAGCCCCAGCCGACGCCGCGATAGCCGTAGCCGCCGCCGCGCCAGCCGCCGACCCAGCGCACTTCGGTGGTGGTCTGATCGACCATCGATTTCATCGTCGAAAGATGCGTCGGGATCGGCCCGGCCTGAGCGATTGTGCCTGATAGCAGGGCGCCGGCTCCGGCGAGAACGAAGGTACGCAGGGAATTCGAGGATGTCATGATCGATCATCTCCTTGGCTTACGGGCGGCGCTTTCTGCGCGGCCGTACCCATTCCGGGATGGCAATGCCGCGGCGGGTTTGATCCAGATCAAGCGTCGACGGCGTATCCGGCCTGGACCTCGACGGGATCAATGTGCGATGCCGTCGGTAAGCACGCGCAGGCTCGTGGCGGGCGACTACTTCAAGTCGACCGTATCTTCCGCGATGATTTCTTCGTCGAATCCGGTCGTCCGCAACACGCGTACCGCGGCACGTTTGGCGCCGGCGAACTGATTGCGATCGACGTCCACCTCCGGGGTGGGACGACTCACTGCGATCGTGTCCCACGTCGACTTGTTGTCCGGCTTGACCTGGACCGAGTAGGTTACGCCGGCGACGGGCTGCAAACCGCCGAGTTGGTCGATCCTCAATGGCCGCCGGCTGGCTGCTGCAGCCCCGGCAAGCTCAAGTCCGAAGGTGGCGCCTGCGGTCGGCCCGGAGGGTGCCGCCCCGGCCTCGTACCGGCTGATCTCCTTCCCCTTGAGCTGGAGGCTTACCGACTTCATGCCGCTCACCCGCGGAAGGTCCGCCTGAATCAGACCGACTTCGTTCGGCCGGTCGGGTTCAGCAGATGACCGGCGGATCACGACTGGCTCACGGTAGACTTCCTTGCCGGTGCCGTCGTAGGCTACGAGTTCCACGTCCTTGTCGGTGGCGGCGTCCGACGCGATGGTGGAGACCGACGGGTTCACATACATGATCTTGCCGTCACCAGCGGTCTTGTTGATGGTGGCGACGACGTGAACGAATGATCCGGTCTTGATTTCGGTCTTCATCGGATCCTCCTAGGCGACCGGCGGACCGAGGGCGTCCTCTTCCAAAAGCCGGGTCATTATCGCCTGGTAAGTGTACGCCGATAGCCACTGGTTGTCTGCATAGGTCATCACGTCGTGATATGTGAGCCCCGGCAACGCAGCGGCCGGCAGGCCGAGTTCGTGATCCCCGGTGTCGACACCGACATATTTGTTGTCCGGCTTGCTGATACAGCCGTTCTCATAAGGGAATGTCGGATCGCTCGCGTCCTGCGCGGCGGGGGGAAATCCCGGATGAAACCGGCCGAACGTATGTCCGAGTTCGTGAGCACCGTACCAGTCGGCGTACGACGCGTCGCGATCGCCGGCAAATCCGTTCGGCACGCCCGCGGGTCCGGAAGCGACGGTGTCCGGCTGGGGCGTGCCCGGAATCGCGAACGCCTTTCCTCGCATGAAGTTGTTGGACGCGTTATCGTCGACGAGACCGTAATAGTGCGTGCGCGGGTCGACGCCGCTGCTCACCTCGCGGCTTCGCAGCGCGGCGATCTGGGCATTGGCGAGATCGACCGTCGAGTCGTCGAACGGTGCGGCAAAATCCGCGTCCACCACCATGTGGGACCATTCGAGCGCGGCGACAGGATAGGCGCGATTGAGAAACGACCTGAGATACGAAAAGTGGACCGCAGCGGGTGTGACGGTCGTCGTGCCCGCTTTGTATCGAAGGCCGATCACCCGGATGCGCAGCGGCGGCGCCGCCGCGAATGTGACGGGCGCGATGTTGAACGCCGCCGCCGGAAGGTCGCCGCCTCCGGGCTGAAAGATGCGGCTGATGCGCAAGTTGAGTGTGCCCGCGCCGATGGCCGCGGCCGGCAGGCGGAAGTTCAGGCTCTTGTCGATGTCTTCCCGCTGTTCGCGGAGACTGAAGGGCGAGCCCGGGTCTACCCGAAGCGAGTTGAGGGCCGGGAGGAACGTGTCGCCTCCGCCGCTCCGGCTCCACGCAATTTCCGCGGTGATCTGACCGGGCTGCGACACCGAAGTCGGCTCAAGATAGAGGCGAACGAGCGTCGCCTTATCGGCGACCAGCGGCACCGAATTCGTCACGTCCTGAACGCACTGGACGATCTCGACGCCGCGCACCTGCACGCCGGTCTGCGGCTGAGCGAGGCCGAGCGGGCGGCGCTTGCGAGGTTTGAGTCTGGGAACGCCCGAGCCGCGATGCACGCACATCATGCACATGGTGTTGTTCCGGCTTTGATGACCCGTAACGCGAGCTTCGCTTTGTCGCGTGGACTTTAGGTCTACATTGATACTATACTACTCGCTATAATTGAACAAAGCCAACCCTGCGGATCGGTCATTTGGACGCAGCGCGGTTGACATAGCCTGTTGTCGGAGCCGGTTGCGAAAGGCCCCCGCACAGCAAGTTCTGCGGCGAATTATTTGCGCGGAGGACGTTCGATGCTGCATCGCTTTCAGTCGCGTGGGCTCGGCGCGGCAGCTGCTCCGCAGAGCACCGCGCCGCCACGTTCGGAGTTCGAGCCGATCGAGGACATCCGCGCCTCGTTCATCGACAAATTCCAGAGGCGGCGGATCGAGGCCGGCGAGAAGCCCGCCGCCCTGAGGCGCAGCCTGAACGGACAGCCGATCGACGAGCCGGACCATCCGCGCTGATGGCCTCGCGGCAAGTCTCGTGCGACGCCTCCGTTTTTGGACAATCCCTTTTGATATCGAGGTCAGACGATGATCGATCCAAACGCAATTGCAGCGTTGAAAGTCTATCCGCCCATCGGCGTCGCCCGCGTTGGCAACGCGCAAGGCGCCGGCGACTACGTCATCGGCCCCGAGATGATCGGCGGTGCGTCGACCTTGCCCGGCACGACGCCGGAACAGCCGGCTCGCTTTGTCGAGGACTTTCGCACCGCGAACGGAGAGATCAAGCGGCAAGCCGCGCGCTTCCGCATCTACGCCCACATGAAGGACGGCAGCGTGCAGGAGGTGACCGCTGCATCCGCGAAGATCGAGTGGCGCGTCTGCATCGCAAACCTCAAGGCCGGCTGGTACGAGTTCAACCAGGCAATGGACCTCGGCCCGCTGAGCCAGAACGCGTTGCAGCGAAATCGCGAGCTGGTTTTGCCGGACGCCAGGTGGAAGCTCGACATCACGCCAACCCCGCGAAGCATCGCGGGGCAGGGGGCTGGCCCGATCAGGCTGGACGATGGCGCGTTCTGGGCTTCGCCGGTCTATCTCGGCGAGCTTCGTACCGATGAGGAGGGGCGGCTGATCTTCCTCGGCGGCAATGGAGTTTCGCGGCCTTTCCGCAAAGGGACCCGGCCCCTGACTTTCGCCAACAATCCAGGTTGGCACGATGACGTCAGCGACGGGCCGGTGCGGGCGCAAGTGACATTTGCGGGGCATGCACCGATCGATGCGGAGCCCGGCTATGTCTGCGTTACGCCGCCGAATTACGCGCCGGGGCTGTTCGGTCTCGTCACGATGGACGACGTGGTGCGGGAAGTGTTCTACGACAAGGGCTGGATTCCACGACCGGTCAAGACCTCGTTCGTCAACGACGTGCAACCAATCTTTCAGCGCCTGACCGGACTGCAATGGGTCAACCACGGGCTCTTCGTCGTTCATGGTTTTGGCTCGCCGCTCGACGCGCAGAATGCGCAAGTCCTCGCCAAGCTCAACGACGCGTCTGCTGCGAATGCGGCGTGGCGCGCGGCCGTGCTGGCGTTGTTTCGCGATCCAGGCGCGAGCGGCGCACTGATCGAAGATCAGATAGCGCAGGTGTTCGGCGATGCGGTCGACCAATTCTTCGAAGGTCCGCCGAAGCCTTCGAATTCGCTGCTTGCCGTGACGAAGACCCAGTACGCGCACCTCAAGCGCTGGGCTGCTGGAACATTCGACGCCGACGGGCCGTCGCACCAGCCGCCGCAGGCGCAGGACTTCGATGCCCTGCCTCCCGAGGTCCAGGTCAAGCATCTCGAGCGCGCATCCTTGCACGATTGTCTCGGCGGCCCATTCCATCCCGCGATGGAGATGACATGGGTGATGCGGATTCCGCTGATGTGGGCATCGGCGTATCGGCTGAAGGTCCTGGCCGGTGAGCAACCAGCGCGGCAGGACTTCGGGGGTACTCTCACTCCGGCGGTCTGCACCGGCGCGAATGGTCCGCACGATGGTGTCGCAGCCGGCTGCCTCACCCGCTTCCTTGGCGTGCCGTGGCAGACTGATCATACCTCGTGCAATTCGGCGGCCGACTACTTCCCGTCGACGTTCCTGTCGATGCCGACGTTCTGGGGACCGCGTGCCCCGGATCAGGTTCTGGCAGACGGAAACTATCTGCGTGCGGCCGCCATCGCGCCTCTCGGCCAGGCGACGCAACAGCAGACCTTCAAGCACCTGATGAACCGGGTCGACTGGTTGCGCGACATCCGCGGCAACGATTACTATGACCGCCTGTCGAACATGATTGCGGAATGGTCCGAGCTCGGCATGGTGTTGCCGGTGAAGAACGCGCCTGCATCTCTGCCGGTGCAGGATCTGCGGGTCGAGCAGGGACGCCGCGACAGCAGCGGGCCGATCGATGTCACGGCCGATCCGAAGTACCACGCGGTCGAAGACATGGAGAGCCTTTTCTTGCCGCAGACGACGGCAGGCCTGGCGCAGCGGCGCGGTGCACGCAAGACGGCTCCCCCGCCGAAGCGGACCTATCGCCCGGGCGAGATCTGACCTTGGACGTGCTGCGCACCGACTGTCTCGTGGTCGGCGCGGGGCCTGCCGGCTTGACCGCCGCACGCCTGCTGGCCCTTAGGGGCCGCACGGTCATTGTCGCAGATTCCGGCGTCACGCCGACGACGCGGCTTGAGCTGCTTGCTCCGGCCTCGCTCGTCACTGTCGCGGCGGTGGGACTTGAACATCTGCTCGACGATCCGGCGATCGCCCGAGCCTGTCTCGGGATTCGACGAACACACCGTTCGGGCGCGTCGGACTACGAGGACTTTCTGCGTCATCCCTGCCGCGTCGGGTATGTGGTCGATCGCGGCCGTTTCGACCAGCGCCTTCGCGACGAGGCTGTCGCCGTCGGGGTTACATTTTACGGGCTGCGCGCAATCGGCGTCACGCCGGACCGCGGCGTTATCTGTCGTGCGAGCGATAGCGCTCGGACGAAGCTCGTCCTTGCGGAGATCGTTGTCGATGCAACGGGGCGCGCCGCCGCGATTGCGCGGCGCCGGGGCGCGCGCGTGGCCGCCCGGGATCGCATGGTCGCCGAACTGGTCGAGGATGCGGCTGACGGCGCGACGGCCGGTTCCGCATCGTGGCTCGAATACAGCAGCGATGGACCGACCTGGTCTTACCGCATCAGTGGGCCGCGAGGGCGTGTGCAGACTTGGCGCATTCGCAGATCCGGCACACCGGCTGGAGATGCGCTGCTCAGCGTGGACGCGTCGGCTTGCCTCCTCTCGGAGGCCGCGGGCGAAGGTTGGATTGCAGTGGGCGATGCGGCGATGGCGTTCGATCCGATTGCCTCTCAGGGGCTGTTCAACGCATTGTCGTCCGCTTTGGTCGCGACGGGTGCGCTGTTGTCGGCTGATCGGCTGAGCCGGACCTCGGCGCGATTGTATTCCGACGCGGTCGCCACAACATTCCTTCACTGCGAAGCAGGCCGTATCAGCGTCTATGGCACCATGCCTCCGGCGCCGCAGTCATGGGCCGATCCGGCAAAAACGATCGCGCAATGAAGCATGATTTCGCAGGCCGATCGGGCTCCGAAGCCCGCTCCACGCTTTTCGGGATGATCCTCTAACCCTGCAGCCGGGGAACGAGACGTGTCGCGTTCCGATGGCCGATCGCATCGAGATCGTCTGTCGAGAGGCCAAGCTTCTGCAACTGCGCGAACTGGCCAAGGCTGAAGTACGGATAGTCGCTGCCATAGGTGATCTGCGAGGCGGGCACGAGCTTGAGCAGCGCGGCCATGGACGGCGCGAAAGTCGCATTCGCGGTGTCGTAGTGAAGCCGGCGTAGTTCGCCTTCGATTCCGTCCGGCGCAAACTCCTTCAGGTCGGGCCGCGCCCCATAGAATGAATTGATGCGCCCGGCCATCATCGGTATCGTGCCGCCGGCGTGCGAGAATAGCCATTTGATGTCGCGGTGGCGGGCGAATGCGCCGCTGAGCAGAAGGCTCGTCACGGTCCGTGTGGTGTCGTGCGGGACTTCGATCACCGCCGGGAACGTGCCGACACTGAGCGCGCTACAGCAACTCGCGACCAGCGGATGCACATAAACGACCGCCTTGCGACGGTTCAGCTCCTCGAACACCGGCCTGTAAGCGGCATTGCCGAGCCATTTGTCGCCGTAGCTGCTTTGCAGCCCGATCCCGTCCGCCTTCAGCGTGTCGAACGCATATTCGATCTCCCTGAGCGTGGCATCGACGTCCTGCATCGACAAGGTCGCGAACAGGCCGAAATGGCCCGGATGGTCGCGCATCATGTCCGCCGCGTACTCGTTGCAGGCGCGCGCGAGCCGGCCGGCTTCCGCCGGCCCGAGGTCGAACCACACGCCTGGCGTGGAGGCGACCGACAGGATGCCTGTGCGTATGCCATTGCGGTCCATGTCCTCGACGAGCTTCTCGCGGGTCCAGGCCACCTGGCCGGGAAAGTGCGGCTGCTTGCGTGCGTCTTCGTAGCCAAGCCAGAGCTTTTGATACTCAGGCGGATAGAAATGAAGGTGAGTATCGATCAGCGCCGGCTTGGTCTGTCCGTGCACCGCAACGGCGGGGACGGCCGCGGCCAGGCCAAGTGCACCAACGCCCGCGAGGAAGCCGCGGCGCGACGAGGGCGGGCCGTAGCAGGTGGGGCAGGCGTGATGCCCTCGAGATTTTTGATCCCATTTGTTCATGTTGCACGTCTCCCGTGACGAACTGGCAAAGCCAAGGCCTGTGGTGCTTCTATCGGCAGAACGTTTCGTCCCTCCGCTGTCTGTGGTGCGGCCGCAGCGGGGCAATGATTGTTGGGGATTGGAATACGCCGATTTTTCGTCGCCGAACGATGCCTCGCGTCACGCCTGTGCATCGCCGCCGCAACTTTGTGTGAACGCCTCTCCAATTCTCCCGCGAGATGCTCCCTGATGTCGCGAGGTTGACCCGTCGGGCGAAACACTGGCAAAATGCGATGGCGGCGAAGATTTGCGATGACCGCAATCACTTTCAGTGAGTGGATCGATGAAGTCTGACAGGGATGGCATCAACCTCGCGGCCAAGCCAAGCGGAACGGGTTGCGCGGAATGCTCGGCTGCTGGCGGATGGTGGTTTCATCTTCGCAGATGTGTCGAATGCGGTCACATCGGCTGCTGTGATACGTCACCCAATCAGCATGCAACGAAGCATAACGCGGCGACGGGTCACCCGATCATCACGAGCTTCGAGCCGGGCGAACGGTGGTTTTACGACTATCGCACGGGACAGCCCTTCGCGGGCCCGAAGCTGCAAGGCCCGCACGCGCATCCGTTGGACCAGCCGGTGCCCGGGCCGGACGGCGCGGTGCCTCCGGACTGGCAATCGCTGCTGCATGAATAGGTCGCAGCCTCTGGCAACTGGTCCATAGCAGACGAGCGCGTTTAGCAGCGGGGCTGCTTCCGGGCATCGCGCGTGAACTCACGGGCGGACGTCTTGCGCGAACTCTCGGCACCCGTGAATCCCCCATTGGAACCCTCACTGGTGTCCGTGACGCCGGATCAGCGACATTGCAAATGCAACGCGATCCTCGCGAAGATGAAATTCTCACGCAACGTAGCATCGAGATATTGCCCTCCCGACGTTCTGCAGGAGCCTCATTGCGCGTGAGGACTACAGATCGTTTGCATCGATCGCCGCCGCCTCAGCCGGGCCTTCGCGGATATCGAAAGGAGAACGCCTGTGCAGCCTGCTCTCGACCATCCTGCTTCCACGCCATATTGTTCTATGCCTTCACCACCGACCGACATCGAGGTCACGAGAAGGGATGACGGCACCCTGATATTGCGATCGCGGATTATGCTCGCTGGAGTGAGCGGGACGATTTGCGCATACCTTCCCCACTGGGCTCAGGAAACGCCGGACCGCGTCTTTCTCGCGCAACGAACCCGCGACAATGCATGGCAGTCGATCAGCTATGGCGAATTCTGGTCTCGAGTGCGCTCGGTCGGGCAGGCGCTGATTGATCGGGGTGGCGCAGCGGGCGATACGCTGGCCATCCTGTCCGGCAATTCGATCGAGAATGCGGTGATCCAGTTCGCCGCGATGTCGATCGGTCTGCAGGTTGCGCCGATCTCGCCAAGCTACAGTCTTCTGCCAGGTGGCCTCAGCCGCATCGAAGACATCGCGAAGGTCCTCACGCCGAAGTTTGTGTTTGCCCAGAAGGCGGATCCCTTCGTGCAAGCCCGTGCCATCCCCGGCTTTGCGCAGGCCGAATGGATAACGGCGGAAGAGGCGGCGGATACCACGCCGCTGTCGGAGCTATCCGCCGCGACACCGGGTCACGCGTTTGAGGCGGCGTTCGCAGCACTCGGACCGGAGACCGTCGGCAAAATCCTGTTCACGTCGGGATCGACCGGCTCTCCCAAGGGAGTGATCAATACCCATCGCATGATGTCGAGCGTGCTGCAGATGGCCGCTCAGGTCACGCCGGTCTCGCAGCCCCTGGTTCAGATCGAATGGCTGCCCTGGCATCATACCATGGGCTGCAACGTCATACTGAATGGGATTCTGAAGAACGGCGGCTCTCTCTATATCGACGATGGCCGACCGACGCCCGAAGCGTTTCATCGAACAATCGCCAATCTGCACGACGTCTCTCCGACGGCCTCATTCAATGTCCCAACCGGTTACGCGTTGTTATGCGCCGCGCTCGGCGAGGATCCAGACCTGAGGCGGAAGTTCTTCCATCGCATCGACAGAATGATTTTCGGGGGCGCGGCGATCCCGGCGGCCGTAATGGCAACGCTTCAGGAATATGCAATCGAAGTCCGCGGCGAGCGAGTTCCGATTTTGGCCGGATACGGCGCCACGGAAGCCGGGCCGACCATCTGCGTGTCTTATCGACCGTGCGAAGCGCCGGGAGAGATCGGCTTGCCGGCACCCGGCATCGAACTCAAGCTGGTTCCGGCGATGGACGGTTACGAGGCGCGGGTCCGTGGCCCGAACGTCATGCCCGGTTATCTCGGATTACCCGAATTGTCTGCGGCGGCATTCGACGAAGAGGGCTTCTATCGGGTAGGCGACGCGGTCTCGTTCATCGATCCCGCCGATCTCTGCCGCGGCCTGAGGTTTTCCGGGCGTCTCTCGGAGAATTTCAAAATGATGACAGGCACGTGGGTGCTCGTCGGCGAGCTGCGTGCCGCCATCCTGGACCGGATGGGCGGCGTGCTGCAGGATCTGGTCATCGGAGGCGAGGGCCGCGATTCTCTCGTCGCGCTGGTATGGCTCAATCCGGACCGTGCAAGGCGACATGCTAACGGCGCAGCAGGCGCGGATTCCGGTGACACCCTTTCATTGGATTCCGGCGTTCGCGCATACGTCCATCGGGTCTTGACCGAGCATAACCTAGCGGCAGCGACCAACGCGCGGATATCGGCCGTTGCCATCCAGATCCAGCCGCTGTCGCTCGCGGCAGGCGAGACAACGGACAAGGGCTACATCAATCAGCGCGGGGTCCTGAAGAACCGTTCCGCCATTCTCGACAGTCTCTATAGCGGAGCAGCCTCGCCGCACATCATCCGGCTTGCCTCTCATCCACGCGCGTTGTCGACGGCAGGAAATGCAGTCACGTCGACTGATGCATGACCAGAGAGCCCGGCCGCCGACCTTCCGAGCGTGTTTCTTAAAGGGACCGCCTCTGCGTCATTGACGGCGGCGACGCCAGTAGATTTGGACGAGTGTGCGGCGAACGCCGCAACCCCAACGCGCCGCCGCGGCGATGCCGCAGCCGGCCCTGCCTTTCATTCAACCCGCGAAGCCCAAATTCTCACCATTGGCCTCGGCTTGCTCATTTCGGCGGCTTGGAATATGTATAGACATGCGGTCCATCATCGCGGCCGCAACATCACGTCAGTCAACACCGAGGTCGGCCCCGATGTGATCCTGATGGACGAGCCGTTCGGCGCTCTCGATGCCCAGACCCGTATGGTGATGCAAAGCGATCTCCAGACGTTGTCGATGGAAGCCGGCGCCACCGCTAGGTCCAAAGTCAGAGCGCAAAATAGACGGTCATCGCTGTAACGATCAGGCCCAGCACAACGGCGAGCACCAGTTCTGTCTTGATGCCGCCGGCGGAATGAGATTGTGCGTCGTCAATCATTCGGCCAGTCCTGATGAAGCGAAAGAGCGAAATCACGATGATTGCGATCCCGATCGCGATCAGCGCGAGGCCGTCATAGTGACTGAACGCTCCCGTGAAGCGATCGAATTGCAGTCGGGACCCGATCTCCGTCCTGTTGGCTTCAGCGATAGTTCGGACGAAGAGGTTGAATTTCTCGACGACAAAGCCAAACGCGATGATTGCGATGCCCGTCCTGACCCAGGCGAGAAAAGTCCGCTCGTTTGCCGCGTGGTCTGAGTATCTCTCAATCATCGAGACCTCTCTGGTTGCTGTCGATGGGGTTCGTCGCGCGCTATTCCCGCAGGAGCGGAGCGGCGGGGCGCAATGTATGCGAAGCCAGGGCAAGCCCTCAGAACTGATACCGCCGCAGCCCCCCATCCACCGGGATCACCGTCCCCGTGATGTACCGCGCCACCGGCGACGCCAAAAACACCGCGAGCGCTGCCAGATCCTCCGGCTCGCCCCAATAGCCGACCGGGATTTCTTCTTCGGCAAAGCGCTCGCGATAACCCGGCGGATAGTTGCGGCGGATCTGTTCGCTCATGATGCGGCCGGGCGGGATGCAGTTGATGGTGATGCCGTGCTCGCCGATCTCGCGCGACAGGCCCTTGGCCCAGGCGTGCACGGCGGCCTTGGCGGCGAAGGCGGCGTTGAGTCCCTCCGGCTCGGACTTGCCGGTGATGTTGACGATGCGGCCCCATTTGCGTTCGATCATCTGCGGCAGCAGCGCATGCGCGATGCGGCGGTAGCTGGTGAAGTTCAGCGCGATCGCCTCGTCCCATTTGCTGTCGGGCGCATCGACGGGAAGGGGGCGGCTGCCGCCGGCATTGTTGATGAGGATGTCGACATGGCCGAGCTCCTTTTGCGCAAAGGCCGCGATGTTCTCCGCGGCGTCCTTCGCCATCACGTCCTGCTCGAACGACGTGATCAGGCCGGAGCCGACTTCCTTCACCAGCTCGGCAAGGAGATCAGTGCGCCGCGCCACGCCGACGACGCGGACGCCTTCGGCAGCCAGGCCCTTGGCGATGGCGCGGCCGATGCCGATGCTCGCTCCTGTCACGACTGCGGTTTTCGATTTGAGCCCGAGGTCCATGGTCACACGCTCTCTTGTTTGCTTTTTGCTTCTTGTCGTTCGTTTCCTGCCCGTCCCGCCGGCTTCGCGAATTGCCTGAGCGGGACGAGCAGTGGTAACCAAGAGCCTCGACGAAGGAAACACGAAAAAGAAAAGGCGTTGAGCAATGGTCTGGGATCCGCAGCAATACCTGAAATTCTCCGGCCATCGGCTTCGGCCCGCCGTCGACCTCTTGATGCGGATTCCGGATTTCGCCCCGCGCGCGATCGCCGATCTCGGGGCAGGGGCCGGCAACGTGACAAAACTGATCAAGGAGCGCTGGCCGGACGCGACCGTGACCGGTGTCGAGGGCTCGGCCGAGATGGTGGCCGCCGGCCGCAAGGCGGCGCCGGATGTGGAATGGTCGCACGAGGATCTCGGCCATTGGCGCCCCGCCAGGCAATACGATTTGATCTATTCCAATGCCGCACTGCACTGGCTGCCCAATCATGCGGCGCTGTTTCCGTCGGTCATGGAGAAGGTGACGCCCGGCGGCATGCTTGCGGTGCAGATGCCGCGCAACTTCCTCGCGCCATCGCATGTGCTGATCGGCGAGACGGCGCTGAACGGTCCGTGGCGGTCAAAGGTAGAGCATCTCGTTACCCCGCCGCCGGTCGAAGGGCCGGCCTTCTATCATGATTTGCTCGCGCCGCTTTCCCAGAACGTTGACATCTGGGAGACCGAATATCTGCAGGTGCTCGAAGGCGACAATCCCGTGAAGGAATGGACCAAGGGGACCTGGCTGACGCGCTATCTCGACATCCTGCAGGGCGACGAGAAGGCCGCGTTCGAGGCCGCCTATGGCGAGCGGGTGGCGAAGGCCTATCCGAAGAATGCGGCGGGGCAGACGCTGTTTCCGTTCCGGCGTCTGTTCATGGTCGCCCAGCGCAAGGGCTGATCGCACTGCCGCAATGCGACATAAACCGTTCGCAACCCGGGACTGGAAGCGGGTCCCGGGTTGCGCGGACAACAGCCATCAAGCTAGCTTGCCTGCGGCAAATTGGGCTTAGGTCTAGTTGTTCGGGTGGTGGATTGCTGCCACTACTGGGCTGCAAACCGGGCTGCAAAACAAAAAGAACCCGGTTTTAGAGGTTGTTGGGAGGTTACTTCATGCGCAAGCTGCTTCTTGCGGTCGCCGCCGCAGCTATTCTTGTGACCCCAGCGGTGGCACAGGCCCAGAGCCCGATCGTCATCAAGTTCAGCCACGTCGTCGCCAACGACACCCCGAAGGGCAAGGGCGCGCTGAAGTTCAAGGAACTCGCCGAGAAGTACACCGACGGCAAGGTCAAGATCGAAGTCTATCCGAACTCCTCGCTCTACAAGGACAAGGAGGAGATCGAGGCGCTTCAGCTCGGTTCGGTGCAGATGCTGGCGCCCTCGACTGCGAAATTCGCGCCGCTCGGCATCAAGGAGTTCGAGGCGCTCGATCTGCCCTGGCTGTTCAAGGACGACGAGACCTATTCCAGCGCGATGAAGGGCACGATCGGCAAATGGCTGTTCCAGAAGCTCGAGGCCAAGGGCATCACGGGGCTCGCCTATTGGGACAACGGCTTCCACATGGTGTCGTCGAACCGCGCGTTGATGAAGCCTGAGGATTTCAAGGGCCTGAAATTCCGCATCTCCGGATCGAAGATCGCCGACCAGTATTTCCGCCTGATGGGCTCGATCCCGCAGATCATGGCGTTCTCCGAAGTCTACCAGGCGCTCCAGACCGGCGTGGTCGACGGCTGCGAAAACACCGCGTCGAACTACCTGACCCAGAAGTTCTACGAGGTGCAGAAGGACATCACAGTGTCCTATCACGCGCATCTGCAATATGCGGTCATCGTCAACTCGAAATTCTGGTCCGGCCTGCCGCCCGACATCCGCACCCAGCTCGAGAAGGCGATGGTGGATGCAACCGAGTACACCAACCAGATCGCGCACCAGGAGAACGAGGACGCGCTGGCCGAGATCAAGAAGGCGGGCAAGACCAAGCTGCATTATCTGACTGACGCCGACCGCAAGGCGTGGCAGGAATCGATGCGGCCGACTTATACATGGGCAAAGGGTCGGGTCGGGCAGGAGGTGCTCGATCTCGTCGCCAAGGAACTCGACGTCAAGATGAACTGACGCGTTTTCCGCAAGGACAATACGAACGGTCGGGAGTGTGCGCACTTCCGGCCGTTTCGCATCGATAGGGGGACTTTGATTTGCTTCGCGTGCTCAATCAGGCGCTCAACCATCTCGAAGAATGGCTGATCGCGACGCTCATCGCGGCTGCAACCGGGTTGATCTTCATCGCCGTGGTGCACCGTTACGGCGCAGGCGAATCGATCGTCCTCTCCAGATGGGCGGCTGCGCACGGGATGAACTGGCTCGCGACGCTGTCGATGGCGGTGTTCACCTTCCTGTCCGAGCTCGACCTGTCCTGGGCGCAGGAACTCTGCATCTACATGTTCATCTGGATGGCGAAGTTCGGCGCAGCCTATGGCGTGCGCACCGGCATCCATGTCGGCGTCGACCTGCTCGTCAACCGCCTGCCCGAACATTCGCGCAAGCACGTGATCCTGTTCTCGCTGCTGTGCGGCGCGCTGTTCACGGGCATGATCGCGGCCTTCGGCGCCTCCTTCGTCGCCGAGATGTTCAAGACCGGCCAGCAGTCCAATGATTTGGAAGCGCCGATGTGGTTCGTCTATCTGGCGATCCCGCTCGGCTCGGGCCTGATGTGCTTCCGCTTCCTCCAGGTCTCGTGGTCCTACTACTGGACCGGCCATCTGCCGCATCATGACGAGAGTCATGTCGAGGGCGTGGAGGCCGACGTCTCGCCCGCGCTGCATCCGCAGCCCGCCGGCGCGGCGACCAGGGCGGCCGCGCGAAAAGTGTCGCCGCTCGGCGTCATCCTGATCATGGCGCCGATCCTGATCTTCGCGATGTGTCTCGCCGAGAAGTTCGGCGTTGTGGTGCTGCCGCACTGGATGCGTGCCGCGACCGTGTTCGCGCTGCTGATCGCGCTGATGCTGACCGGCATCCCGGTCTCGATCGCGCTCGGCCTCACCGTGATGACGTTCCTGTTCACGCTGACCACAGTGCCGATCGAAGCCGTCTCGATGAAGCTCTTCACGGGCATCGAGGGGTTCGAGATCATGGCGATCCCGTTCTTCATCCTCGCCGGCAATTTCCTCACCCATGGCGGCGTCGCGCGCCGCATGATCAATTTCGCGACCTCGCTGATCGGCCACTGGCACGGCGGTCTCGGCCTTGCCGGCATCGTCGCCTGCGCGATGTTCGCGCTGGTCTGCGGCTCGAGCGTCGCGACCGTTGCCGCGATCGGCGCGATCGTGCTGCCGGAGATGGTCCGCCACGGCTATCCCATGCATTTCGGCGCCGGCATCATCACCGTTGCCGGCTCGCTCGGCATCCTGATGCTGCCGTCGATACCGAAGATCGTCTATGCGGTCTCCACCAATACCTCGATCGGCGCGCTGTTCGTCGCGGGCCTGCTGCCGGGCATCATGCTGACGACGATGCTCTGCATCGTCACCTGGTGGCTCGCACGCAAGCGCGACTATCCACGCCTGCCGAAGGCGAGCTGGGGCGAGACCGTCCGCACCTTCCGCGAGAGCATCTGGGGATTGATGCTGGTCGTCATCATCATCGGCGGCATCTACAGCGGCCTGTTCACCGCCACCGAGGCGGCCGCGATGGCTGCGGTCTACTCCTTTGTCATCGCGGTGTTTGTCTACAAGGCGATCAAGATCGTGGACGTGCCGCGGGTGCTGCTGCGCGCCGCCAACACCAGCGCGATGCTGCTCTACATCGTCACCAACGCGGTGCTGTTCTCCTTCGTGCTCTCCAACGAGAACCTGCCGGCGACCTTGGCCGACTGGATCGCGGCGCAGAACCTCGGCTGGGTCGGCTTCCTCTTGGTCGTCAACATCCTCTTACTGCTCGCCGGCAACTTCATGGAGCCGAACTCGATCATCCTGATCATGGCGCCGATCCTGGCGCCGGCGGCCAAGAAGCTCGGCATCGACCTCGTGCATTTCGGCATCGTGATGGACGTCAACATGGAGGTCGGCCTCTGCCATCCGCCTGTCGGGTTAAATCTCTACGTCGCCTCGATGATAGCGCGCATGCGAATAACCGAGCTCGCGGTCGCCGTGTTGCCGTGGCTCATCACCATGCTCGGCTTCCTCGTCATCGTGACCTACTGGCCCGATCTGACGCTGTGGCTGCCGCGGGTGCTGGGGATGCATTAGCCTATGCACGACCGGGACATGGCTAACGCGCGGTAAACCCGCACACTCAAATGCCATCGCTGTGCTGGGAACCCATTTTACGGGTCTGCGGTAGAAGCATGCCAGCGGATGGGGCTGGCATGTTCTTCAACAGAATGGAATCCGGACGGGCGTCGATTTCGGACGCCGTCTATATGGAAGTCATCACGGGCCTTCACGGCACGACGATGCCCACCATTCTTGCGGCCGCCTGCCAGGCGATGGTCGGTGCGATCACGACCTATGAGACCGGCGACATCGTGACGGCCGGCCTGACGGTTGCCGGTGTGGTGGTGGCCATTGTCCGCCTGTTCGAGATATTCGCTTTCCGTCGCCGCCTCTCATGTCCGCCGCAGCTCGGTCGGGCCGAGGCCGCGCGCTGGGAGCGGCGCTATGTTGCCGGCACCGTTGCAACGGCATCCGTGCTCGGCGTGTTTGCCGCGCGCAGCATCGTGCTGGGTGATGCACTCTGTTCCGTGATGGCGATTGGCATCGGCTTCGGCTTTGGCGCCGGCGTGGTGGCGCGGCTGGCGCTGCGTCCCGTCGCGGCGCTGCTCGATCTCGTCGCAATCGCAGCGCCTGCTGCGATCGTGACCTTCATGCAACCCGATCTGCGCCATGTCGGGCTCGGGCTCCTCATCCTGATGTATGTGGCCGCGAGCTTCGAGATGGTGCGGCTGAGCTTCAATGCCTCGATCAACCAGATCACGCTCAAGCGGCAGTTCGAGCAGCTCTCGCGCCTGGACCCGATGACCGGCGCGTCCAATCGTTCGGTGCTGGCCACGGACCTGCCGCAGATGCTGGCGGCCGGGATGATTGCCGTCCATACGCTCGACCTCGACCGCTTCAAGGAGGCGAACGACCGGTTCGGCCATCCCGTCGGTGACGCACTGCTGAAGCAGGTCGCCGGGCGGCTCAAGGCGCTCGCCGCGCAGGATGACCTCGTGGTCCGGATGGGCGGCGACGAGTTCGTCCTGGTGCAGCGTGCGGCGGCTGATGCGGAAGCGATGGCGCAGCGCATCGTGCAGTCGATCAGCGCGCCCTATGATATCGACGGACAAATGATCGAGCTCGGCGTCAGCGTCGGCGTCGCCGTCGCGCCGGACGACGGGCGCACTGCCGAGGCGCTGTTGTCGCGCTCCGACAAGGCGCTATATCGGGCCAAGCAGGAACGCGGCGGCTATGTGCTGGCGCGGGATTTGCGGATGGCGGATGCGACCGCATCGGGCCAGACCTTGGCGGAAGAGCTCGCTGCGTAAGCCACGCGGACGGTGCACCCTCTCCCCTTGTGGGAGAGGGTGGCTCGCCGCGCAGCGGCGAGGCGGGTGAGGGGTTTCTCTCCGCACAAACAGTCTTGCGGGCGGAGATATACCCCTCATCCGGCGCTTCGCGCCACCTCTCCCACAAGGGGAGAAGGGAAGAGGCATCTCGCTCGATTTCGGCAGTCTCCTCCGATAGCAATCACCCGCGAGATGCGGTTAGATGTTCGCACAGGCCGGGAGGAAACAAGAATGACCAGCAACGAGCCGAAGGACGCAACACCCTCCGTCACCGCGCAGCATGATGCGATGCTGAATGCGCTGCCGTTTTCCGACACGCGGGATTTCGACGATGCCGCACGTGGCTTCCTTGGTACGATCGAGAATGCGGAGATCGCCAACCCGCAGGGGCGGACGGTGTGGAGCCTGAAGCCCTATGGCTTCCTCTCCAGCGAGACGGCGCCGCCGACCGTCAATCCGAGCTTGTGGCGACAGGCGCGGCTCAACATGCATCACGGCCTGTTCGAGGTGGTGCCCGGCGTCTACCAGGTGCGCGGGCTCGACATCGCCAACATGACGCTGATCGAGGGCGACAGCGGCGTCATCGTCGTGGACACGCTGACGTCGATCGAGGGCGCACGTGCCGCGCTCGATCTCTATTACAGGCATCGTGGCCAGAAGCCGGTGGCCGCCGTCATTTTCACCCACACCCATACCGACCATTGGGGTGGCGCGCGCGGCGTGCTGGAGGAGGACGCGCTGGCAACCGGCGCCGTGCCGATCATCGCGCCGAACCTGTTCATGGAGCATGCCGTCTCCGAGAACATCATCGCGGGGCCGGCGATGCTGCGGCGGGCACAATACCAGTTCGGGCCGTTCCTCGCCAAAGGCGTGCGGGGGCAGGTCGACAACGGGCTCGGCAAGTCGATGGCGGCGGGCGCCGTGGCACTGCTGCGTCCGACCGACCTGATCATGGCGACCGGCGACAGGCGCGTGATCGACGGCGTCGAATTCGAATTCCAGATGGCGCCGAACAGCGAAGCGCCGGCGGAGATGCACTTCTTCATCCCGCGCTACAGACTGTTGAACCTCGCCGAGAACTGTACGCACAATTTCCACAATCTGCTGCCGTTCCGCGGCGCCGACGTGCGCGATGCGCTGGCGTGGTCGAAGTACCTCAACGAGGCCTTGCGGCTCTGGGACGGCAAGGCCGAGGCGATGTGCGGCCAGCATCACTGGCCGGTGTGGGGGCGCGAGCGGATCGGCACGATGATCCGCCAGCAGCGCGATCTCTACAAGTTCGCGCATGACCAGACCATCCGCCTGATGAACCACGGCCTCACCGCCGCCGAGATCGCCGAGACGATCCAGTTGCCGAAGAGCCTGGAGGGCGCCTGGCACGGCCGCGGCTATTACGGCCACATCCGGCACAACGTGAAGGCGATCTACCAGAAATATCTCGGCTGGTACGATGCCAACCCGGTCAATCTCGATCCGCTGCCGCCGGTGGAATCCGGCAAGAAGTATGTCGAGTACATGGGCGGCGCCGAGGCCATCCTCGCGCGCGCACGCAAGGACTTCGACAAAGGCGAGTTCCGCTTTGTCGCGCAGGCGCTCGGCCATCTCGTCTTCGCGGAGCCGGAGAATGAAGCGGCGCGTCTGTTGCTCGCGGATACGCTCGAGCAGCTCGGTTATGCCGCCGAGAGCTCGACCTGGCGCAACGCCTATCTGTTCGGCGCGCAGGAGCTGCGTCAGGGCATGCCCAAGACCCCGCCGCGTCCGCCAATGCCGCGCGAGACGCTGGCCGCGCTACGCACCGAGCAGCTCTGGGACGTGCTCGGCATTCGGCTCAACGGCCCCAAGGCCGAGGGCAAGCACATCGTGCTGAATTGGAGCTTTTCCGATACCGGCGAGATCTTCGTGCTCAACCTGGAGAATTGCGCGCTGACTTATACGGAGGGCGTGCAGGCGGAAGGCGCGGACGCCAGTTTCACGCTCGCGCGCGCAACGCTCGATGAGGTCATCGCGAAACTGACGAGCTTTCCGGAAGCGGTCGCCGCCGGCAAGATCAAGCTCGCGGGCAACCCGATGCGGCTTGCCGAGCTGATGGGCCTGATGGACGAATTCCCGCGCATGTTCGAGATCGTCGAGCCGAAGCGGGCGGTGGTGAGTTAGGGCGCCGCCGCCGCCACGTTCTTGCTGGCATCGCCCTCCGCACGCTCGCTGTCATCGCCCGGCTTGACCGGGCGATGACAGTATTCCTGAGACCGCAGTGCTTGAGCCGAGAAGTCGCGGAGTACTGGATGCCCCGGTCAAGCCGGGGCATGACAGTGTGTCGTGAGGTGAAAGCGGCCCTTACTCCGCGCTGCTCACCAGCTTGATCCGCGGCGCCTGCGCTTCCGTCAGGCTGCGATAGGCCGCGAGATAATCCAGCGCCATCCGCCGCGCCGTGAAGCGCTTCTCGAACTGCTTGCGGATGGCCGCGCGATCGAGTTGCGGCAGGCGCTTGACGACGCCGGCAGCGCTGATGATGTCCTCGACCACGAAGCCGGTGAGGCCCTCATCGATGATCTCGGGCACCGAGCCGCGGTTGAAAGCGACGACCGGTGTGCCGCAGGCCATGGCTTCGATCATCACGAGGCCAAACGGCTCCGGCCAGTCGATCGGCAGCAGGAGGCCGAGCGCGCCGCTCAGGAAGTCGGATTTCTCGTGGTCACCGATCTCGCCGATGAAGTCGACCAGCGGATTGTTCTGGATCATCGGCTTGATCAGCTCGTCGTAATAGTCCTGGTCGGCGCGATCGACCTTGGCCGCGATCTTCAGCGGGATGCCGCAATGCATCGCGATCTTGATGGCGCGGTCGACGCCCTTCTCGGGCGCGATGCGGCCGAGCACGGCGAGATATTCCTGCTTCGCCGGCTTCGGCGTCAGCAAGTTCTCCGGCAGGCCGTGGTGGATCGTCGTCACCCAGTTCGCCTGCGGCACCGGCCTGCGCTGCGCGTTCGAGATCGAGATGACAGGCATTTTCGAGAAGGTGTTGAACACGGGCTGATGCTCCGGCAGGTCGAGCCGGCCGTGCAGCGTGGTCACGAACGGGGTCGGCTGCCGGTGGAACAGGGACCACGGATAGTAATCGAGATGGAAGTGGAGGAAGTCGAACTCCTCGTCGTCACATTTCTGCCGCACGCGCTCCAGGAGCACCATATGCAGCGCGTTGGGATCGCGCACGGAACCGTCGAGACGAAGCGCCCGCGGCCAAAGTGCGTCGAGCTTCGCCGACGTCTGCGAGTCGCCGCTGGCGAACAGGGTTACATCGTGTCCAAGGGCAACCAACTCCTCCGTCAACCAGTGCACCACCCGCTCGGTGCCGCCATACAGCTTGGGTGGAACAGCCTCAGTCAACGGAGCTACCTGCGCGATGCGCATCTCGCCATCTCCTCTGTGATCATAGAAGTTAAACCCCCGCCGTGTCTCGGCACCGGCATGCCAGACGAGGGAACGTTCTCGCAATTGCGAAGTTCCTTCAACGAACGTTACTTCTTCGACACACTTCAGTCGGCCGCGATGCTGCCATCTCCTCTTCTCACATCGTCCGCATCCGCATGTCGTGATGGCCCGGCCCGGGAACCGAGGCGAAGCGGTCGATGTTCAATCGGCTAATAGAAAAATCGAAATCAATACGACGGGGTCGCAGTCACATGGATCATCTTTCTGGTTACGCGCGCAGGCCATTTGCCTTTGTCTTGCGCTATCTGCGACGACGGCCGGCATCGCATCTCGTGATCCTGACCGCTGTCGTTGCAGCCGTTGCCTGTTCCGTGGGCACGCAGTACGGCGTCAAATCCCTGGTCGACAGCCTGTCCGCTGGAACTTCGCACGGTGGCAGCGTATGGCTGGCATTCATTTTACTCATGTCGCTGATCGCGGCGGACAATTTCCTGTGGCGGATCGCGAGCTGGACCGCGAGCTTCACCTTCGTTCGTGTCACGGGTGATTTACGCCGTGACATATTTCGTCATCTGACCGGACACGCGCCGAGCTATTTCTCGGATCGCATGCCGGGCATGCTGACGAGCCGTATCACCGCGACCTCAAACGCGGTGTTCACGGTCGAGAACATGTTCGTCTGGAATGTGTTGCCGCCGTGCATCGCCACAATTGCGGCCATCGGGCTGATTGGAACCGTCAGTCCCTATATGGCACTCGGCCTGATCGTGGTCGCGGGCGGTATGGTGATAGCGATGTTCCATCTGGCCGCGGCCGGCAAGCCGCTGCATGACGACTTTGCCGACAAGGCCGCCGTCGTCGACGGCGAGATGATCGATGTCATCAGCAACATGCCGCTGGTCCGCGCCTTCTGCGGCATCAGCCATGAGCACGAGCGGTTCGACGCGACGGTGAACCGGGAACTGACCGCGCGCGGCCGTAGCCTGCGTTATCTGGAAAAGCTGCGGCTCACGCATGCCGGCATAACGGTCGTCCTGACGGTGGCGCTGATGGCCTGGGCAATCACGCTCTGGCAGCAGGGCGAGGCGACCACCGGCGATGTCGTGCTGGTCTGTACGCTCGGCCTCTCCATTCTCAACGCGACGCGCGACCTCGCGGTGGCGCTGGTCGATGTCACCCAGCACGTCGCGCGCCTGACCGAGGCGATCGCGACCCTGCTCATGCCGCATGAATTGCGCGATCATCCCGAGGCCGAGCCGCTGATGAAGAGCGGCGCCGCGATCGCATACAACAACGTCACCTTCGGCTATCCCGGTGGCGAGAAGATTTTTGAACGGTTCAGCCTGCGGCTTCAGCCCGGCCAGCGCGTCGGCCTGGTCGGCCAGTCGGGCGGAGGGAAATCGACCCTGTTCACGTTGCTGCAGCGGTTCTACGATGTCGATGAAGGCAGCGTGACCATCGACGGCCAGGATATTTCCAAGGTGACCCAGCTAAGCCTGCGTGAAGCCATCTCGGTCGTGCCGCAGGATATATCGTTGTTCCATCGCTCGATCCGCGAGAACATCCGCTACGGCCGTCCGAACGCGACCGACGACGAGGTGCTGCGCGCGGCGATCGCGGCGCGCTGCGATTTCATCGATAGCCTGCCGGAGGGCCTCGACACCATGGTCGGCGACCGCGGCGTGAAAATGTCCGGCGGCCAGCGCCAGCGCATCGCGATCGCGCGGGCCTTCCTGAAGGACGCGCCGATCCTGCTGCTCGATGAGGCCACCGCCGCGCTCGACAGCGAATCCGAGGAGGCGATCCGCGAGGCGCTGTTGCGCCTGATGCGCGGCCGCACCGTGATCGCGATCGCGCACCGGCTGGCGACGCTGCGCAATTTCGATCGCGTCCTGGTGCTGAAGAATGGCAAGATCATCGAGGACGGCGCGCCCGACCGCCTGATGCAGGGCCACGGTCCCTACCGTGAGCTGGTGACGCAGGAGATGAGCCGGCTGGCGAAGTTCGCCGCGTAAGTCCAACAGTTGCGTTTGCGTTGGTCGCGTTCGAAAAATAGGCCGCAGGGGAGCAGCTCATGGCAGCCGAAGCCGTAACCCAGATCATCTCGGTAGCGCAGACGGAGGAGGCCGTCGCGGAGCAGGCGTTCTACATTCCGATGACGGGGCCCGCCGCGCGGCCCCGTCGGTCGCTCAAGCACGACGACACCTTCATCGTGCTGGACAGCCATGGCGATATCGGCGCCTCCGCGGGCGGGCCGGACGGCCTGTTCAACCACGACACGCGCTATCTGGCGCGGCTGGAGCTCGTGCTGGACGACCTCCAGCCGCTGCTGCTCGGCTCGAATCTGCGCGACGACAATTCGGCCCTGACCGTCGATCTCACCAATCCCGATATCTATCGGCAGGGCCGCATCGTGCTCCAGAAGGACCTGCTGCACATCGTGCGCACGATCTTCCTGTGGCGCGGCACGGCCTATCAGCGCATCGGCGTGCAGAACCATGGCGACCGTCGCGCCAGCCTGGAGCTGACGCTGCTGTTCGACTGCGATTTTGCCGATCTGTTCGAGGTGCGCGGCGAGCGGCGCCCGCACCGCGGGACCGGCACCAGCAAGTTGCTCGGGCCGACCGACGTGCTGTTCCACTATCGCGGCCTTGACGATGCCGTGCGTACCACCGGCCTGCATTTCGACCCGCGTCCGACGCGGCTGTCGGTGAATGCCGCGACCTGGCAGCTCGATCTGGACCCGCACCAGTCGAAATCCCTGTTCGTGGCGGTGTCCTGCAACCGGCCGATCGCGGAGAAGCCCGCGCGCTTTTTCAGGGGCCTGCTCGCCCATCGCCGCGAGATGCGCCGGTCGACGATGGGCATGGCCAACATCGAGACGTCGAACAACATCTTCAACCAGGTGCTGTGCCAGGCCATGGCCGACCTCAACATGCTGATGACGGAGACGCCGCAGGGGCGTTATCCCTATGCCGGCATTCCCTGGTACTCGACGACGTTCGGCCGCGACGGCCTGATCACCGCGCTCCAGATGCTGTGGATCGATCCGCGGGTCGCGAAGGGCGTGCTGCGGCGGCTCGCGCATTTTCAGGCAGAGACGGTCGATCCGCTGAACGATGCGGCGCCCGGAAAAATCCTGCACGAGATGCGTGGCGGCGAGATGGCTGCGCTCCGCGAGGTGCCGTTCGCGCAATATTACGGCAGCGTGGATTCGACCGCCTTGTTCGTGCTGCTCGCCGGAAGCTATTTCGAGCGCACCGGCGACGAAAAGACCCTGACCGAGCTGTGGCCGGCGATCGAGGCGGGGCTGGCCTGGATCGACGGCCCGGGCGACCCCGACAGGGACGGCTTCGTCGAATACCAGCGCGCCACCGAAAAGGGCCTCGCCAACCAGGGCTGGAAAGACTCTTATGACGCGATCTTCCATGCCGATGGCCAGCTTGCGGAAGGCAATCTCGCCCTTGCCGAGGTGCAGGGCTACGTCTTTGCTGCCAAGCAGCTCGCCGCACGTTGTGCGCTGCGGCTCGGCAAGCCGGACCTCGCCAGAAAGCTCGAGACCGAGGCCAAGGCGCTGGCCGAGCGGTTCGAGAAGGCATTCTGGTGCGAGGAGCTCGGTACCTATGCGCTCGCGCTCGACGGCAGGAAGCGGCCCTGCAAGGTGCGGACGTCCAATGCCGGGCAGGTGCTGTTCAGCGGCATGATCCGCGAGGACCGCGCACGTCTCGTCGCCGCCGATCTGATGGCGCCGCACTTCTTCTCGGGCTGGGGCATCCGCACGGTCGCGCAAGGCGAGGTGCGCTACAATCCGATGTCCTATCATGACGGCTCGATCTGGCCGCACGACAATGCGCTGATCGCGCTCGGGCTCGCGCGCTACGGGCTCAAGCATTCGGTGGCACATCTCTTCAAGGGTTTGTTCGACGCGGCGACCTACATGGACCTGCGGCGGCTGCCCGAATTGTTCTGCGGCTTCCGGCGCGAGAAGCGGCGCGGCCCGACGCTCTATCCGGTCGCCTGCGCGCCGCAGGCCTGGGCCAGCGCGACGCCATTCACGCTGCTGGAGGCCGCGCTCGGCATCGAGTTCGACGTCGCGCGCGGCGAGATTCGCCTGCGCAATCCGCATCTGCCGGCGTTCCTGAACGAGGTGATCCTGCGCGATCTGCGCCTGGGCAGTTCCAGCGTGGATCTGCGCGTCAGCCGTCACGGCGACGACGTCGCGCTGGAGGTCTTGCGCACGCGCGGCCAGATCCAGGTCTCGATCGTGCTGGCGCGCTAGCGGCGCGCCGGGAGGAGGGTTCATGCGTACCGCCGGATGGTTGGTTCTGAGCGCGGCGATCGTCGCGGGATTGACGGTCGCCGCATCGCGTGCCGCGGAGGAGCCGCCCGCGGGCCCAACGACGCCCCCCAGCGAAGCGAACGCGCCGGCCACGGTGCAGCCGCCGGCTTCAACCGTGCCGGTCACGCCGAAGGACGCCGCTCCGCCGCCGTCCGTGACCATCATCGGTGCGAGCGACGCCCATGGCGTGCTCGGCCGTGACGTGCGCAGCGCCGCCGACGAGGATATGGGCCGCATTGTCGACATCATCGTCGACCGCGCCGGCCGTGTGCGCGCCGCCGTGATTGATTTCGGCGGTTTCCTCGGCGTCGGCAGCCGCAAGATCGTGGTGGACTGGAACGCGATGCGGTTCGGCAAGATTGCCAACAAGAAGGACAGCATCACGCTGGAATTGACCAAGGCGCAGGTCGCAGCCGCGCCGGAATACAAGGAAGACACGCCGATGGTGGTGCTCGGCGCGTCCGGCAGCCTGCAGCCGCTGCAAGCGATTCAGTGAGGCGCGGGGAGGGATGGCCGCCGGTGCTGTTGTCGAGGAAGCGGAACCACGCAGATCGCGATAGCCGCGTTGAACGGTACAAGGTTGCCGCGCCGCCGCCTGCGGGCCTTCCGGCGCCGTCGCGCCAGAGCCTGCGCGGCCTCGACTGGTTCATCTTCTTCCTCGCCGACGTTCAGACCGGGTTCGGTCCCTTCATCGCGGTCTACCTCACGACGCAGAAATGGACTCAGGTCGAGATCGGCCTCGTGCTGTCGATCGGTGGCATCGTCGCGCTGATCGGACAGATGCCCGGTGGCGCGATCATCGATGCCGCGAAGTCCGAGCGGCTGGTCGCAGCGCTTGCGATAGCGACCATCGGCTTCTGCGCGCTCGCCTATGCGGCGATGCCGATCTTCCCCGTGGTGGTTGCTGCGGCCACGCTGCATGCGGCGGCGAGCTGCGTGCTGGGGCCGGCGATCGCGGCGATCAGCCTCGGCCTGGTCGGTCCGCTTGCGATCGGCGAACGGCTCGGCCGCAATGCGCGCTTTGCGTCCCTCGGCAACGGCGTCGCCGCCGCCGTGATGGGCACGGCCGGCTATCTCCTGTCGAGCCGCTCGGTGTTCCTCGTCACCTTCCTGCTCGCGATTCCGACCCTGATCGCGCTGTCGCGCATCCGCGAGGAGGAAGTCGACATCGCGCGCTGTCACGGCGAGATGCCGCGCGAGGCGCCGGTTCCAGGCGACACCAATCTCTGGCACCTGATCCGGCAACGCCCGCTCATCGTCTTCGCGCTGAGCGTGCTGCTGCTGCAATTGGCGAACGCCGCGATGATGCCGCTGATGGCGAGCGCGGTGACGGCGCGGTCGAGCCAGTGGGCAACCGTGCTCGTCGCCTTCTGCATCGTCGTGCCGCAGGCGATTGTGGCGCTGCTGTCGCCGACGGTCGGGCGCAAGGCCCAGCTCTGGGGCCGGCGCCCGCTGCTGCTGATCGGATTCGCTGCGCTGACGATCCGGGGCCTTCTGTTTGCGACCGTGCGCGATCCCTATCTGCTGGTCGCGGTGCAGGTGTTCGACGGCATCACGGCGGCGGTGTTCGCGGTGATGATCCCGCTGATCGTGGCCGACGTCGCCTTCGGCAGCGGCCATTTCAATCTGGCGCAAGGCATTGTCGGGACGGCGACCGGCATCGGGGCGTCCTTGAGCACGGCGCTTGGCGGCTATGTCAGCGACAAGTTCGGCAATGCCACCGCCTTCATCGGGCTGTCCGGCGTCGCCGCGACCGGGCTTTTGCTGATCCTCTTTGTGATGCCGGAAACCCGGCGCACCGGCATGATCGCGCCGAAAAGAATGGCCGGCTGAACGAATTCAGCCGGCCAAATTGGGTGGGGAAGACAGAAATCAGGCGTCGAGATTGTGCAGGCGCTGGCGGTTGCGCAGCACGATCTGGCGGGCGCCGGAAAATCCCAAAATGCCCTGGGCGTGAAGCTGCGACAGCGCGCGCGACACGGTCTCCAGCGTGAGGCCGAGATAGTCGCCGATGTCGCGGCGGCACATCGGCAGTGCCATCATGCCGGCTACCGCAAGGCGGCGGTCCATCTCGAGCAGGAAGGTTGCAACGCGCTCCATCGCGGTCTTGCGTCCGAGCAGCAGCATGTGGTCCTCGGCGTGACGTAGTTCGCCGGCGGTCATGGCCCAGAGCTTGCGCGCGACCTGCACATCGGTGCCGGCGGCCTTCTCCAGGCTCGCGCGCTTCACCAGGCGCACGGTCGTGTCGATGATGGCTTCAGCGGCGAGGCGGTGGCTGGGACCGGATTCGAGGCCGAACACGTCACCGGGAAGATGGAAGGAGCCGATCTGGCGGCGGCCGTCGGAGAGCAGCTTGTAGCTGCGCACCGCGCCGGTGATGACCTGGTAGACATATTCGGCCGGCTCGTCCTCGCCGTAGATCTCCTCGTCCTTGCGGTAGGAGAACTCCGTGGCGACGAGGCCGGCGATCGCGCCGAACTGGTCGGAGACGGGATGGGCAGGGGCAATCTTGGCACGAACTTGGGTGTTGATCGCCTGGGTGTTGAGTGTCTCGGTCAGCATCTGCGCCATCTCCGTTGTGATGACGCTTTGGTACGCGGGTTCGGGCGCTTCGAAAATTTCGCGAGATATCTTAAGGGAGGTTACCTACGTAGAACCCCGTAGGTCAGTTGCCGCGGCCGCCCTGGATGGCGTGGCGGATGGACTTGACCAGGGTTTCGTCGAGAAGCGGCTTCAAAATCACGTCCTTGACGCCTGCGGCTGCCGCCCGGGCCGAGATATTCCCATCGGGATAGCCGGTGATCAGGATCACGGGCGTGCCCTCGTCGGACTGGCGCAACCGGCCGGCCAGCTCGATGCCGTTGATGTCGGGCATCTTGTAGTCGATCACGTAACAGTCCGCGCCGGGCGCGCCGCTGGCATTCAGCAGGGCCGTGGCATTCCTGAAGGTCCGCACGGCAAAGCCGTCGGTTTCCAGCAGGAATTGCAGGGATCCCAGCACGGCGGCATCATCGTCGACCACGTAGACGGTGGGCTTTGCGGATGACGTCACTGGAAGCCGCTGATGGTGCGAGCCGATCTCGATCATCCCATCTGGCTAGCACGGCCCGGGAGAATGATTTTGACTTGCCTCAATCCGATTTGCCTCAATCCTTCAACATCCCGGCGCGCATCGCTAGCCGGACCAGCTCCGAGAGGCTATTGGCCTGCATCTTGGTCATGACGTTGGCCCGGTAGACCTCGATGGTGCGGGGGCTGATGTCGTATTCACGGGCGATCAGCTTGTTGGAGAGGCCCGCGATCAGCCCTTCCATGACCTGGCGCTCGCGCGGGCTGAGGGAGGCGACGCGGGCGGCGATGTCCTGCGAGATCGCCTCGTTCTTCGCCGCCGGCTCGGCCTGGCGGATCGCCGTCTCGATCATGGTGGTGAGGCGGTCGTCCTCGAACGGCTTCTCGAGAAAGTCGACCGCCCCCAACTTCATCGCCTCGACCGCGAGCGGCACGTCGCCATGGCCGGTCATGATCAGGATCGGGAACGGGCTTTGCTGCGCCTTCATCCGCTTCAACAGCTCGATCCCGTCGATACCAGGCATGCGCACGTCCGAGACGACGCAGCCGAAGGCAAGGCCGGGCAGGACATCGAGGAAGGCTTGCGCATCGTCAAACAGGGTGACGCCGAAGCCGGAGGAATCCAGCAGGAAGTTCAGCGAGTCCCGCATCGCCTCGTCGTCATCGATGACGTAGACATGTCCCTTGGTCGTCATGGATCAATTCTCATCGGCTGCCGGGAGAGTGAAGCGGAATGTCGCGCCGCCCGATGGGTTGCTCTCGGCCCACATGCGTCCGCCGTGAGCCTCGATGATCGAGCGGCTGATGGACAGTCCCACGCCCATGCCGGTTTCCTTGGTGGTAAAGAAGGTCTGGAACAGGTTGGGAATGACGTCGCCCTGAAATCCGGAGCCGGTGTCGGACACTTCGACCTCGATCATGTCGTCATCGACGCGGGTGTTGGCGACGACGAGCTCGCGCTGCGGCGACTGCGCCATCGCTTCCAGCGCGTTGCGGAACAGATTGACCAGCACCTGCTGGATCTGCACGCGGTCGGCGAGCACGAGATCGGCGTCGGGATCGAGGCTGAAGCGGAGCTGCACGTTCTGCTCGCGCGCGCCGGCAAGCCCGAGCGCGCCGGCCTCCTCGATCAGCTTGGACAGGCTCTCGACCCGCTTCTCGGACTCGCCGCGGGAGACGAAGTCGCGCAGGCGGCGGATGATCTGGCCGGCGCGCAAGGCCTGCTCCGCGGCGCGATCCATCGCACTTTCGATCTTCGGCGTGTTGGGGTCGGTGCTGCCGGCCAGCAGCCGCCGCGATCCCTTCATGTAATTGCTGATCGCCGCCAGCGGCTGGTTGATCTCGTGGGCCAGCGCCGAGGCCATCTCGCCCATCGCGGTCAGCCGCGAGACGTGGACGAGCTCGGACTGCAATTCCTGGAGCCGCGCCTGGGTCTGCTGGTGCTCGGTGAGGTCGCGGACGAAGCCGGTGAAATAGGGCTCGCCGCCGGACTGCATCTCGCCGATCGACAGGTGCATCGGAAAGGTCGTGCCGTCGCGGCGCTTGCCGGTCACGATGCGGCCGATGCCGATGATGTGCGGATCGTTCGTGCTGCGATAGCGCGCGATGTAGCTGTCGTGGCGGGTGCGGTCGGGCTCCGGCATCAGGATGCTGACGTTCTGGCCGATCGCCTCCTGCTCGGACCAGCCGAACAGGCGCTCGGCGGCGGTGCTGAACAGTTGCATGATGCCGCGACCGTCGATGACGATCATGGCGTCGGGAATGGTGTGAAGGATCGAGCGGAGGTGGGTCTCACGCGTGCGCAGGGCTTCCTCGACCTGCTTCTCCTCGTCGATATCGAGGAAGATGCCGCTGAGATGGCGAGCGACGCCGGATTCGTCTCGGATCAAGCCGGCGCGGGCCCTGATCCATTTGCCGCGGCCGGAATTGGCGGAAATCCTGAAGGAGACGTCGAAACCGCCGCCATGCTCGGAGACCTGCTTGATCGCGTTCTCGATGCGCGCGCGGTCACCGGGCTCGAGGCGCGACAGGAAGAGGTCGTAGCTTGCCGGCTGGCCCCGCTCGATACCGAGCAGCGTCCTCGCGGTTTCCGACCACTCCAGCTCGCGCGTCGTGAGGTCGAGATCCCAGGTGCCGACGCCGAATCCCTCGATCCGGACCCGGAAATGCTCGCCGCGACTGTCGTCTGGCGGATGCGTTACGCGGGTCGGCGACAATCGATGACTCCCATCTTCGCGCGGCGGGCGTGGTGCCGCGAACATGACCGCAATTTCGCCCATGGACCGGCCCGAGGCAAGTTCGGATGTCTGATTCCATTGGCGGATTTCCCGCAAGGTCGCGCCCGGCGATTTGATCTACCTCATCCTGCCCCGTCACGGCGAGGCTAGATTTCGCGCCAGTTCATAGCTGTGCGGAGAATCCCAATGACTTACGCGACCGTGATGGTCAGCCTGGCGCTCGATCAGTCCAACGAGGCGCGCCTTCAGGTCGCGGGCGAGCTCGCCGAGCGATTCGAGGCGGCCATTATCGGGGTTGCCGCAGGGCAGTTCGCGCCGCCGCTCTATTTCACCGACGGCGCTGAAGCCCAGAGCCTGATCGATCAGGAGGAAGCCTCGATCAGGAAGCGCCTTGCCGATCTGGAGGCGCAATTCCGCGCCGCCACCAAGGCGCGCGGCGGCCGCGTGGAGTGGCGCGGCGCGATGGATTTTCCGGCGCGATTCGTGCTGGCGCAGGCACGATGTGCCGACATCATCGTCAGCGGCGGCCACAGCCCGGCCTTCTCCGACGCGTTCGCGCTCGCGAGCCCCAAGGACCTGGTGATGCAGGCCGGCCGCCCGCTTCTCGTCGTTCCCGATAAGGTCAACTGGCTCGACCTGCGCAGCGTGCTGGTGGCGTGGAAGGACACGCCGGAGGCGCGGCGCGCGGTGGCGGATGCGCTGCCGATGCTGCGCAAGGCGAGGGACGTCACCATCGTCGAAATCCCGGAGCGCGATGACGACCGTTCGGCGGTGATGGCCGGCGTCACCGACGTTGCCGCCTGGCTCGCCCGTCACGGCGTTACCGCGAGCGCACGCGTCTCGGAGGCCGTGCGGAACGCAACCGCTGCCGCGCAGTTGGAGCAGGTCGCCGGCGACCTTGGGGCCGGCCTGATCGTGGCGGGCGCTTATGGTCATTCGCGCTTTCGCGAGCTGATCCTCGGCGGCGTCACCGAATATCTGGTCACCCAATCCGCCCGCAGCGTGCTGCTGTCGCACTGACGGCCGCCCGGCCCAAAAGCTAATCGAGGAGGACGCGCCGTGTACAAATTTCTTGAAGAGACCGTCGACAGCTACATGACGCGCAACGTCACGACGGTGCGGCGCGACCACGACCTGCTCGCGCTCAGCGAGATGTTCGAGCGTGATGATTTCAATTCCTATCCGGTCGAGGACGACGGGCAGGTGGTCGGCATCGTTACCAAGTTCGACATCCTGAAGTGTTTCGCGTTCTCGCCGAGCCAGATGCTGCCGCACTATCGCGACCTGATGAGCCGCAGGATCGGCGACGTCATGACGCCCGAGTTCATCTATGTCAGCCCCGACACGCGGCTGACGCGCGTGCTCCAGATCATGGTCGAGCACCGCATCAGGAGCATCATCGTGCTCGACGGCGCCGAGAAGCTGGTCGGAATCATCGCCCGCGAGGACGTCATCAAGGCGCTCAAGGCGACGGCGCAGGAGTGACTTCTTCCTTCTCCCCTCATGTCCGCCGAAGCCTTGGCGAAGGCGGATGTGGGAGAAGGTGGCGCGAAGCGCCGGATGAGGGGTTCTCTCCACCGAAAGACTCTCCGTGCGGAGCCAACCCCTCACCCAAGTGAGTGCGCGGCACCGTCCTCGCTGCCCTCTCCCACAAGGGGAGAGGGCACTTCAACTGACGGGCGCCGCGTCACTCACCCGAATAGAAATCCACCTGTCTTGATTTCAATCAATTCGCCGCGAGGTCGAATGTGGTTTCTGGCGGCGTGTTCTTTCAGAGAGAATCCGCATGAGCCAGCCCTCCATCTCCAAATCCATGACCATCGGTGAAAGCGGCCTGGCTATCGTGTTCGCAGTCACCGCCTTCCTTTGCGTGATCGCCTCAGCCAAGGCGCTCGATTCGGCCTTTGCCTTCCATGCCGCGCTCAGCGCAGCGGCGAGCTTGGCTGTGGTCTTTGGCATCATCAACCGCTACTTCGATCGTCCGGCGGCGCTGCCGCCGACGGAGATCAACGGCCGCCCCAACTACAATATGGGTCCGATCAAGTTCACCGCCGTCATGGCGATGTTCTGGGGCATTGCCGGCTTCCTCGTCGGCCTCATCATCGCCTCGCAGCTGGCGTGGCCCGCACTGAACTTCGATCTGCCCTGGACCAGCTTCGGCCGGCTTCGTCCGCTGCACACCTCCGCGGTGATCTTCGCCTTCGGCGGCAACGTGCTGATCGGCACGTCGCTCTATGTCGTGCAGAAGTCCTGCCGGGTGCGCCTTGCGGGCGACCTCGCGCCATGGTTCGTCGTGATCGGCTACAATTTCTTCATCCTGATCGCCGGCACCGGTTATCTGCTCGGTGTCACCCAGTCGAAGGAATATGCCGAGCCGGAATGGTATGCCGACCTCTGGCTCACCATCGTCTGGGTCGCCTATCTGCTGGTCTTCCTTGCCACGATCATCAAGCGCAAGGAGCCGCACATCTTCGTCGCGAACTGGTTCTATCTCGCCTTCATCGTGACGATCGCGGTCCTGCATCTCGGCAACAATCCCGCGCTCCCCGTCTCGGTGTTCGGCTCGAAATCCTATGTCGCCTGGGGCGGCATCCAGGACGCCATGTTCCAGTGGTGGTACGGCCACAACGCAGTCGGCTTCTTCCTGACCGCCGGCTTCCTTGCCATCATGTACTACTTCATCCCGAAGCGCGCGGAGCGGCCGATCTATTCCTACCGGCTGTCGATCATCCACTTCTGGGCGCTGATCTTCCTCTACATCTGGGCCGGCCCGCACCATTTGCACTACACGGCGCTGCCTGACTGGACGCAGACGCTCGGCATGACCTTCTCGATCATGCTGTGGATGCCCTCCTGGGGCGGCATGATCAACGGCCTGATGACGCTGTCGGGCGCCTGGGACAAGCTGCGCACCGATCCCGTGCTGCGCATGCTCGTCGTCTCCGTCGCCTTCTACGGCATGTCGACCTTCGAAGGCCCGATGATGTCGATCAAGGTGGTCAACTCGCTCAGCCACTACACCGACTGGACCATCGGCCACGTGCATTCCGGCGCGCTCGGCTGGGTCGGCTTCGTCTCGTTCGGTGCGCTGTACTGCCTGGTGCCGTGGGTGTGGAATCGCAAGGGCCTCTACAGTCTGAAGCTCGTCAACTGGCACTTCTGGATCGCCACCCTCGGCATCGTCCTCTACATCTCGGCGATGTGGGTGTCCGGCATCCTGCAGGGCCTGATGTGGCGCGCCTACACCTCGCTCGGCTTCCTCGAATATTCCTTCATCGAGAGCGTCGAGGCGATGCATCCCTTCTACATCATCCGCGCCGCCGGCGGCGGCCTGTTCCTGATCGGGGCGCTGATCATGGCCTACAATCTCTGGATGACCGTTCGCGTCGGCGAAGTGGAAGTCCAGATGCCCGTCGCGCTTCAGCCGGCGGAATGAGGAGCCTTCCATGTCGTTCTGGACACGCCATCAAATCTTCGAAAAGAACTCGATCGTCCTGATCGTCGGCATCTTGCTGGTGATCGCGATCGGCGGTCTCGTCGAGATCACTCCGCTGTTCTACCTCAAGAGCACGATCGAGGCGGTCGACGGCGTCAGGCCCTACACGCCGCTGGAGCTTGCGGGCCGCAACGTCTATGTCCGCGAAGGCTGCTATCTCTGCCATTCGCAGATGATCCGCCCGCTGCGCGACGAGGTCGAGCGCTACGGCCACTTCTCGCTCGCCGCCGAGAGCATGTACGACCACCCGTTCCAGTGGGGCTCGAAGCGTACCGGTCCGGACCTCGCCCGCGTCGGCGCCAAATATTCCGACGACTGGCACGTCACCCATCTGACCAACCCGCGCGCGATCGTGCCGCAGTCGGTGATGCCGGGCTATCCGTTCCTGAGCCAGACCGAGGTCGATCCCGATACGATCGCCGACCACATGAAGACGCTCAAGGCCATCGGCACGCCCTACACCGACGACCAGATCGCGAACGCAGGCGCCGATCTGAAGGCCCAGGCCGATCCCGACAATGCCGGCTCCGACGCCTTCGGCAAGCGCTACGCCAAGGCCGTCGTGCGCAATTTCGACGGCAAGGCCGGCACGCCGACCGAGATGGACGCGCTGATCGCGTACCTGCAGATGCTCGGCACGCTGGTCGACTTCAAGCTCTACAACGAGAAAGCCAATCTTCGCTGAGAAGGCATCACCGATGAAAGCCATCCTGACACTCGACAATCTCGCGTCTGGTCTGGTGACCACGATCTGGACGCCGGTGTTCGTCGCGATCTTTCTCGCGATCATCGCCTACGCATTATGGCCCCGCAACAAGGCCGCTTTCGACGAAGCGGCGCGCCTGCCGTTGCGGGAGGAGTAAGAGATCATGACCGACCATCATAGCGACATCGATTCCGTCACCGGCAAGTCCACGACCGGACATGAGTGGGACGGCATCAAGGAGCTCAACACGCCGCTGCCGCGCTGGTGGGTGATCTCATTCTACCTCACCATCGTCTGGGCGATCGGCTACTGGATCGTCTATCCGGCCTGGCCGCTGATCTCCAGCAATACCACGGGCCTGTTCGGCTATTCCTCGCGTGCCGACGTCGCGGTCGAGCTCGCCAACCTCGAGAAGGTCCGGGGTGACAAGATGGCGGCGCTGGGCGCCGCTTCGCTCGCCGACATCGAGAAGGACCCGGCCTTGCTGGCGCTTGCGCGGGCCAAGGGCAAGACCGTGTTCGGCGACAATTGCGCGCCATGCCACGGCTCCGGCGGCGCCGGCGCAAAGGGCTTTCCGAATCTCAACGACGACGACTGGCTGTGGGGCGGCACGCTCGACCAGATCATGCAGACCATCCAGTTCGGCGCGCGTTCCGGCCATGCCAAGGCGCATGAGGGCCAGATGCTCGCCTTCGGCAAGGACGGCGTGCTGAAGGGCGACGAGATCGTCACGGTCGCCAATTACGTGCGGTCGCTGTCGGGCCTCTCGACCCGCAAGGGCTTTGATGCTGCCAAGGGCGAGAAGATCTTTGCGGAGAATTGCGTCGCCTGCCACGGTGACGGCGGCAAGGGCAACCCGGAGATGGGCGCCCCGAACCTGACCGACAAGATCTGGCTCTACGGCTCGGACGAAGCGAGCCTGGTCGAGACCATCAGCCTGGGCCGCGCCGGTGTGATGCCGGCCTGGGAAGGGCGGCTCGATCCCGCCACCATCAAGGCGATGGCGGTCTACGTCCACTCGCTGGGCGGTGGAAAATAGCCTGCTCGCGACATGCGGGGGCGAACATAAAGTGCCCCCGCTTGAGCTGGATCAACTGACGCGCTCGCGTCGGGTCTAGGTTTAATCGCACCTTTTCGAGAAGCTTCTTGGCGATGAACAAGACCGTGAACCCGAACGACCTCACATCGAACGATGACAACGGGCCGCTCTACGTAGCCCAGAAGAAGGTGTATCCCCAGAGCGTCTCCGGTACGTTCCGCCGGATCAAATGGGGCCTGATGGCGTTCTGCCTCGGCGTCTACTACTTCCTCCCGTTCGTGCGCTGGAATCGCGGCATCGGTGCTCCCAGCCAGGCGGTGCTGATCGATCTTCCCAACAGCCGCTTCTACTTCTTCTTCATCGAGCTGTGGCCGCAGGAGATCTACTACTTCACCGGCCTGCTGATCGTCGCCGCGGTGGCGCTGTTCCTGATGAACTCGGTCGGTGGCCGCATCTGGTGCGGCTATCTCTGTCCGCAGACGGTGTGGACCGATCTGTTCTACGCGGTCGAGCGGCTGGTCGAGGGCGACCGGCGCGAGCGGATGAAGAAGGACAAGTCGTCCGATCCGATGAAGCTGGAGCGCATCTCCGAGATCGTGCTCAAGCATTCGCTCTGGCTCCTGATCGCCTGGTGGACCGGCGGCGCCTGGGTGCTCTATTTCAACGACGCGCCGACGCTGGTGAAGGAGCTCGTCACGTTCCAGGCGCCGATGATCGCCTATATCTGGATCGGCATCCTGACCGCGACGACCTACGTCCTGGCCGGCTTCATGCGCGAGCAGGTCTGCACCTATATGTGCCCGTGGCCGCGCATCCAGGCCGCGCTCACCGACGAATGGGCGCTCAACGTCACCTATCGCTACGACCGCGGCGAGAAGCGCACTTCGGTGAAGAAGGCGATCGAGCTGCGCGCGCTCGGCGAACACGTCGGCGACTGCGTCGACTGCTATCAATGCGTCGCGGTCTGCCCGACCGGCATCGACATCCGCAACGGGCCGCAGCTCGAATGCATCCAGTGCGGGCTCTGCATCGACGCCTGCGACAACGTGATGACCAAGATCGGCCGGCCGAAGCGGCTGATCGGCTACGACAACGACATCAACATCCAGCGCCGCCAGGAAGGCAAGGCGCCGCTCTACCGCATCGTCCGGGCCCGCACCGTCGCCTACAGCGCGATCATCGCGGCGGTTGGCGGCATCATGATCTACACGCTCGCGACCCGCAGCCTGCTCGACGTCAACGTGCTGCACGACCGCAACCCGGTCGCGGTCAGGCTCAGCGATGGCTCGATCCGCAATGCCTATACGGTGCGGCTCTTGAACAAGAGCGGCTATGACCGCGTCATCGCGATCGACGCGAACGGTCCGGCCAACCTGACCACGCACGTCGTCGGCATTGATTCCGTGACGCCGGATAGGCCGATGATCGTGATCCCGCGCGACTCCACCAGCGAGCTGCGCCTGCTGGTCACTGCGCCGGCGGAGAGCAATCCGGAAAAGTCGGTTCCCGTTCGCTTCCACGTCACCGACATCGGGCTCGGTGAGGTCGCCACCGCCACCGACAACTTCGTCTCGCCCTAGGATCAGGAGACTGCCATGGCCACCAAGCCGCTGACCGGAACAAAAGTGTTCCTGATGCTGGTCGCCTTCTTCGGGCTCGTGATCGGCGTGAACGTGACCATGATGAAGCTCGCGATCGCGACGCTGCCCGGCACCGACGTCGACAGCCCCTATGCCGCGGGCCTCACCTATGACCGCGAGATCTCGGCAGCACAGGACCAGGCCGCGCGCAACTGGAAGGTCAACGCCCATATCGAGCGCCGCGCCGATGGCGCTGCCTCGCTTCAGGTCGAGGCGCGCGATGCGAGCGGCCAGCCGATGAGCGGGTTGAAATTCGGCGGACGCCTGGAGCGGCCGACCGACAAGCGCGCCGATCTCGCAGTCGAGCTGTCGGAAGCCGGCATCGGCATCTATCGCGGCAATGCCGCGTCGGTTGCGCCGGGCCAGTGGGATCTCGTGATCGAAGGCGCGGCGCGGGGAACACGCGTGTTCATGTCGCGCAACCGCGTGATCCTGAACTGAGGGAATTCGTCATGCAGGTCACGCGGGATTTTTCGCATTACGTCCGGGCCGCGGGCGAGGGTATCAAGCACATCGATCTCGCGGTCGAGGGCGTTCACTGCGCCGGCTGCATGGCCAAGATCGAGCGCGGACTGTCGGCCATCCCCGACGTCACGCTGGCGCGCGTGAACCTCACCGACCGCCGCGTCGCGCTGGAATGGAAGCAGGGCACGCTCGACCCGGCCCGCTTCATCGATCGGCTGGAAGAGCTCGGCTACAAGGCCTATCCTTACGAGACCGAGAGCGCGGAAGCGACGGAAGTGGCGGAATCCCGCTTCCTGCTGCGCTGCCTCGGCGTCGCCGCGTTCGCCACCATGAACGTGATGATGCTGTCGATCCCGGTCTGGTCCGGCAACGTCTCCGACATGCTGCCGGAGCAGCGCGATTTCTTCCACTGGCTGTCGGCGCTGATCGCGCTGCCGGCGGCAGCCTATGCCGGCCAGCCGTTCTTCCGCTCGGCCTGGCGCGCGCTGTCGGCCAAGACCACCAACATGGACGTGCCGATCTCGATCGGGGTGTGCCTTGCGCTCGGCATGTCCGTGGTCGAGACCATCCATCACGCCGAGCACGCCTATTTCGACGCGGCGATCATGCTGCTCACGTTTCTTTTGGTCGGCCGCGTCCTCGACCAGAACATGCGGCGGCGGACCCGCGCGGTCGCCGGCAATCTCGCCGCGCTGAAGGCGGAGACCGCGGCCAAGTTCGTCGGGCCCGACGAGATTTCGCAGGTGCCGGTCGCGGCGATCCATCCCGGCGACATCGTGCTGCTCCGGCCCGGCGAGCGTTGCGCCGTCGACGGCACCGTGATCGAGGGGCGTTCCGAGATCGACCAGAGCCTGATCACCGGCGAGACGCTGTATGTCACGGCGGAGCAGGGCACGGCGGTCTATGCGGGCTCCATGAACATCTCCGGCACGCTGCGGGTGCGGGTCTCGGCTGCGTCGGAGGCGACGCTGCTCGCCGAGATCACGCGGCTGCTCGACAACGCGCTGCAGGCACGCTCGCGCTACATGCGGCTCGCAGATCGCGCCTCGCGGCTCTACGCGCCAGTCGTGCATGCGACCGCGCTGATCACCATTTTGGGCTGGGTCATCGCGGGCGCCGGCTGGCACGATGCGATCGTGACCGGCGTGGCCGTGCTGATCATCACCTGTCCCTGCGCGCTCGGGCTCGCGATCCCGACCGTGCAGACGGTGGCCTCGGGCGCGATGTTCAAAGCTGGCGTGCTGCTCAATTCCGGCGACGCCATCGAGCGGCTCGCCGAGGCCGACCACGTCATCTTCGACAAGACCGGCACGCTGACGCTGCCCGATCTCGAAGTGATGAACGCGGCCGATATTCCCGCCGACATTTTTGCACTTGCCGGGCGGCTCGCGCTGTCGAGCCACCATCCCGTTGCCGCCGCCGTCGCGCAGGCCGCCGGTGCAAGGTCGCCGATCGTTGGCGCGGTCGAGGAGGCCGGGCAGGGCGTGCGCGCTGTGGTGGACGGTGTCGAGCTTCGCCTTGGCCGTCCGTTATTCTGCGGCGCCGAAGCGCTGGTCGGCAGCGCCACGCTCGATCCCGAGGCCTCTATCGTGGCTTTCAGCAAAGGGACTGAAAAGTTCATCCTCTCGGTGCGCCAGGGCCTGCGGCCGGACGCGCAGGCCGTGATCGCGGCGCTGAAGGCGCGCAATATCGGCATCGAGATTCTCTCCGGCGACCGCGAGCCCGCGGTGATCGCGGCGGCCCATGCGCTGGGCATCGCCGAATGGCGCGCCGGTGTCACGCCGGCCGACAAGATCGCACGGATCGAGGAACTGAAGCGGCGCGGCGCAAAAGTGCTGATGGTCGGCGACGGCATGAACGACGCGCCGTCGCTGGCGGCGGCCCATGTCTCGATGTCGCCGATCTCGGCCGCGCATCTCAGCCAGGCGACCGCCGATCTCGTCTTCCTCGGCCGGCCGCTGGCGCCTGTCGTCGCCGCGATCGACTCCGCGCGCAAGGCGCTGCATCTGATGCGGCAGAACCTCTGGCTGGCGATCGGCTATAACGTTCTCGCAGTTCCGGTCGCGATCAGCGGCGTGGTGACGCCCCTGATCGCGGCGGCGGCCATGAGCGGATCCTCGATCCTGGTGATGCTGAATTCGTTGCGCGCGCGCGGAGCTGCGCGGGAGATCGTGTGATGGAAATCCTGGTCATCCTGGTGCCGCTGGCGCTGATGCTCGGCGGTGCGGGTCTCGTCGCCTTCCTCTGGTCGCTGCGGAGCGGCCAATATGACGATCTCGACGGCGCGGCGTGGCGGGCTATCGCCGACGACGAGCCGCCGCAGGACGCCCCGGTCAAGCGTTAACGCTCCGTTGGTTCCGCGCTGCCCTTTTCGGACATGGTCGCTGGACGGCCGGCGGTCGCCGGGCGTAACAATGCCGGAAGATTTTGCGTAGAAGCGACGGGGCAGGCTCTCCGGAGCAGGAGCGTGACGAGCATGCAGAAAAATTTCGGAGTGTGCGGGCCTAACGATCTGCCGGGACAGGTCGTGCTGGTGCTGCAAGGCGGCGGTGCGCTCGGCTCCTATCAGGCGGGCGTCTATCAGGCCCTGCACGAGGCCGGGATCGAGCCGGACTGGGTCATCGGCACCTCGATCGGCGCCATCAACGGGAGCCTGATCGCCGGTAATGCGCCGGAAAACAGGCTCGCGCGCCTGAAGGAGTTCTGGAAGCGGATGGAGCAGAATCCGGTCTGGGCTCTGGGCGGCGCCTTTCCCGACTTCAGCGAGAAGCTCGCCTATTTGTCGACTGTCACCAACGGCATTCCCGGCTTCTTCCGGCCCACCCCGCTGGCGCATGCGGGAGATTCCTTTCCGCTCGGCGCCGATCATGCCGGCTTCTATTCGACTGCACCGCTGGAGAAGACGCTGAGCGAGCTGGTCGATTTCGATCTGGCCAATCGCTGCGCGCCGCGACTGACGGTCGGTGCGGCTCATGTCGGCACCAGCGAAATGCGCTATTTCGACAGCCGCGACGGCGAGCTGACGGTGAAGCATGTCATGGCTTCGGGCGCGCTGCCGCCCGCGTTCCCGGCGGTGCGGATCGATGGCGAGCTGTATTGGGACGGCGGCATCCTGTCGAACACGCCGACGGAGGCCGTATTCGACGACAACCCACGCAGGGATTCGCTGATCTTCTCCGTGCATCTATGGAATCCCGTCGGCGCCGAGCCGATCACGATGGCGGAGGTCTTGAACCGCCACAAGGACGTGCAGTACTCCAGCCGCATCGCGAGCCAGATCGTGCGGCAGCAGCAGGCCCATCGCCTGCGCCATGTCATCAACCAGCTTGCCGCGCGGTTGCCCGAGACCGAGCGCAACGATCCCGCGGTGAGGGAGTTGGTGAGCTACGGCTGTCCGACCCGCATGCATGTGGTGCGACTGCTGGCGCCCCAGCTCGATCGCGAAACCCATACCAAGGATATCGACTTCAGTCCGTCAGGCATTACGCGGCGCTGGCATGCTGGCTATGTTCACACGAAATCAGTGCTCGCGCGAAAGCCGTGGATCGGCGAATTCGATCCGCTCGCCGGCGTGGTGCTGCACGAGCATATGGACGAGATGCCGATGGCGGCGGAGTAGGGCCGCGTCCGCTTTCATCGAATTGCCACAGGCCCTGCGGATTGTCGGTCGTCGTCCGCTTTTGAGAGGCCTTGCAGTTGGTATCCGGGAACGATCTGGAATTGGCCCTCGATCAGGTCCGCGCTGACGCGGCGGGACCGGTTGCGGGCGTGTTCGGCCCTGACACGGTGACCTGGCAGATCGACCGGGAGGCCGTCATCTTTCTTGGCGCCGGCCGTGCGCTGTTGTTGCAGCTGGCGCATCCCTGGGTCGCTGCCGCCATCGCGGAGCATTCGCGGACCCTTGCCGATCCGATCGGTCGCTTCCATCGTACCTTCGACATTGTCTTTGCGATGGTGTTCGGCTCGCTCGACCGGGCGCAGTTGTCGTCCCGGCAATTGCATCGGCGCCACAGCATGATCGTCGGCGCGATGCCCGAGGCCGTCGGTCCGTTCGCGGCAGGCTCGCGCTACTGCGCCAATGACATTCCGTCGCTGCGCTGGGTTCATGCGACGCTGGTCGAGACCGCGGTGATGGCACATGACCTGGTCCTTCCGCCGCTCTCGGCGGAGGAGCGCGAGCGCTACTGGAGCGAGAGCCGGATGTTCGGCGCCTTGTTCGGATTGACGGCCGACGATTTGCCCGCGGACTGGTCCGGCTTTGCGGCCTACACCGCGGCGATGGCGCAGTCGGATACGCTGACCGTCAGCCCGGCGGCGCGCGAGATCGCCGCGCAGATCCTTGGCGGCGCCCGTCCGTGGTTGCGACCACCGCGATGGTATCGCGCGCTCACGGCGAGCTTGTTGCCGGAGCGCCTGCGAGCGGGCTTCGGGTTTGAATTCGACGAGCGCGACAAGCGGGCAGCCGACAATGCGCTGAGATGGATCAGGCGCGTCTATCCCAAACTGCCAGACCGGCTGCGCTATGTCGGTCCCTACCAGGAAGCGCAGGCGCGGCTGCGGGGCGAGCCGCAGCCCGACTGGATGACCCGGTGTCTCAATCGCGCCTGGATCGGGCGGCCGCAAATGGATGTGCGCGGGAAGGGGTGAGGTTCTCAGCTCTTGGAGTGACGGGCGATAGAGTGGCGCGCCTCTCTCCACATCGTCATTGCGAGCGCAGCGAAGCAATCCAGACTGTCGCCGCGGAGACAGTCTGGATTGCTTCGTCGCTTCGCTCCTCGCAATGACGGGGAGGTCGCCTCACACCGACGCCAGCCTCCTATACAGCGCGCTATAACTGCCGGCCGAGATGCTCCAGGAGAACGAACGTCCCATCGCGCTGCGACGCATGGAGTCGAGCTGGTCATGCGCCACGAAAGCTGAGAAGGCGCGGCGGACGCCGCCGAGGAAGGACGCGCGCGAGGGCTGCGAGAACAGAAAGCCGGTCTCGCCGTCGGTGATGGTTTCGGCCAAGCCGCCGGTCTGGTGACCGATCGGGAGTGAGCCGAAGCGCTGGGCGTACATCTGGCTGAGCCCGCACGGTTCGAAGCGCGACGGCATCAATGTGAAATCGCTGCCCGCGAAGATGCGCCGCGCCTGGGCGTCGTTGAAGCCGATCGTGACCCCGATCGCGTCGGGGCGGCGGCGATGCGCGTCGATCAGCGCCTGCTCGAGCGCCGGCTCGCCGGAGCCGGTGACCACGATCTGCCCGCCGGCATCGATGATCTCGTCGGCGGCCGACAGCACGAGGTCGATGCCCTTCTGGTGCACGAGGCGTGCGACGATCGCGAACATCGGCCCGCGCGAGACCGCCAGGCCAAACTGCTTGCGGATATAATCCGCATTGGCCTTCTTGCCGACCCAGTCGCCGGCGCCGAACTGCTGGGCCAGCTGGGAGCAGGAGCGCGGGTCCCAGCTCTCGTCGATGCCGTTGAGGATGCCGGTGAGCTCGGCCGCGTCGGAGCGGACACGAAGCAGGCCTTCGAGGCCGCAGCCGAATTCCTCCGTCGTGATCTCGCGTGCATAGGTGCCGCTCACGGTAGTGAGGTGCGAGGCATAGACCAGCCCGGCCTTGAGGAAGGAGAGCTGGTCGTAGAATTCGACGCCGTCGATATGGAAGGAACTCTCGGGGACGCCGATCCGCCGCAGCGAGTCCTTCGGGAAGAGTCCCTGGTAGGCGAGGTTGTGGATGGTCAGGATCGACGGCAGCCTGGCCCCGCGCCACGCGAGGTAGGCCGGCACGAGCGAGGCCTGCCAGTCATTGGCATGGACCAGGTCTGCTGCCCAATTCTTGTCCAGCTTGCCCATGGCCAGCTCAGCGGCAGCCGAGGCAAAGCGCGCGAAGCGGATGTCGTTGTCCGGCCAGTCGCGTCCGGACTCGTCGCCATAGGGATTGCCGGGCCGGTCGTAGAGTTGTGAGCACAACAGCACATAGACCGGCAGCCCGTCCTTGGTCGCAGCCCGCCCGAGCGAGCAGGCCGGCATCTCCGCAAACGCCGGGCAGCGGCCAACGATCTGAATATGCGTGAGTTGTTCGATGATGTCGCGGTAGCCGGGCAACATGACCCGGATATCGGCGAGAGGGCGAAGCGCCCTGGGAAGTGCAGCGGAAACGGCGCCGAGTCCGCCAACGCGGACGAAATCGTCCATCTCGGTTGTGACGAACAAGACCCTCAAGAACAGCTGCCCTCTTCCGATCCCGTCTGTTGCTATGCAAGAACGGGTCCAGTTGTCCTGGAATTCCCAAGCCCGCCCGTGAGACGCGTCCGTTCGGTAAAGACTTTCCTACGCACCCGCCGCCCTCTAGGGTCGGCGCATCAACAAGAGAGAACTTCGATAGTTCCTAAGAGGCCGAGGGGCGCAGCAGGCATGCCGTTAGCAGATAAGCATGAGGGGACGACGACAAAGGCCTTCGCGGGCCTCAGGGTCCTGGATTTTTCGACCACCATCGCCGGCCCCCACTGTGCGCGGATGCTTGCCGACATGGGCGCCGAGGTCATCAAGATCGAGACCGACGGCGGCGAGACGATGCGCACCCGGCCGCCGCTGCGCAAGGGGTGCAGCACCGTATTCGGCCAGCTCAACGTCGGCAAGAAAAGCGTCGTGCTCGATCTCAAGTCCGAGGAGGGCAAGGAGGCGGTGCGCCGGCTCGCCGCGACCGCCGATATCCTGGTCGAGAACTTTCGCCCCGGCGTGATGCACCGGCTGCGGCTGGACTATGACCGCCTGCGCCCGGTCAATCCCAAGCTGATCTATTGCTCGATCTCGGGCTACGGCCAGACCGGTCCCTCGGCCGAGCTGCCGGCCTACGCGCCGGTAATCCATGCGGCCTCCGGCTACGACATGGCGCATCTCGCCTATCAGCCCGGCCGCAGCCGGCCGGATTATTGCGGCATCTACCATGCCGACGTCGTCACCGGCACTTACGGTTTCGGCGCGATTGCGTCGGCGCTCTATCAGCGCACGGTGACCGGGCAGGGCCAGCACATCGACGTCTCGATGCTGGAATCGATGCTGACCTTGACGGTGGTCGAGCTGCAGAGCTCGCAATTCGCGGTGAAGCCACCGCCGCGCCCGATGTTCGGGCCGACCGAGACGGCCAATGGCTATGTCATGATCACGGTCGCGAGCGAGAAGACGTTTCAGTGCCTGATGGGTGTGATCGGCCGTCCCGAATGGATTTCCGATCCGCGCTTCTCCACCTACGCCGCGCGCCGCGAGAACTGGGCCGACATGATGGACGGCGTCGAGGCCTGGTCGCGGCCGCTCACGACCGACGCGTGTCTTGTCGCGCTTGGCGCGGCTGGTGTGCCGGCCTCGGCCTATCGCACCGCGTCCGAGGCGCTGGCCGATCCGCAACTCGCGCACCGGCAGGCGCTCTCGTCCGTCGAGGACGAGGGTGGCTCGTTCCAGGTGCTCAATCTGCCGTTCCGGATGTCGGGCGCCGACACCACGCCCGCCAAGACGATGGCCGTGCTCGGCGAGCACACGGACGAATTGTGCGAGGAGATCGGCCTCGCCGGCGATGCGCCAATTCCGTCAGGCAAAACGGCTGCGACAAACTGAGCGCATCGCAGCACCACTACAGCGTTTGATCACTCGCGTGTTCCTCTTGCCGTGGCGAACATTTATCGCCAATCTCGCCCGAGTCATTCAACGATCCGAAACATCGGACGAGGGATCCCGGGAGGAACCATGACGAACCTTGCTGCCGCGGCGCGCAAGCACGCGCCGATTTTCCTTGTTGCGGCATTTGCTCTCCTTCCGCCGGCTGAGCCGGCACAGGCGCAGAAGGCGGGCGGCAGCATCACCGTCGGTCAGGAGCTGGAGATTACGGGCTTCGATCCGCTCAAGGTCGGGGTCTACGACACCTCGACCTTCACCGCTGCGGCCGCGATCTTCGATACGCTCACCACGCTCGACGACAAGGGCGAGGCCGCGCCCAAGCTGGCAGTGTCCTGGACCCATTCCGACGATTACAAGACCTGGACCTTCAAGCTGCGCCAGGGCGTGAAATTCCACGACGGCACGCCGTTCAATGCGCAAGCCTTCAAGGAGAACTTCGATCGGCAGAAGGACCCCGCCAACAAGTGCCGCTGCGCCTTCTACATCACCAACGTTAGGGAGGTGCAGGCGCCCGACGAATATACTGTCGTCTACAATCTCACCGATCCTTCCGTGAATTTGCCGGCGACGAACACCATCCAGAGCCAGAACAACGTCGTGCATTCGCCGACGGCGTGGAAGACCAAGGGCGACGACTACAATCGCAATCCCGTCGGCACCGGTCCCTACATCCTGAAATCATGGACGGCCGGCGATCGCATGGTTCTGGAGAAGAACCCGGGCTACTGGGACAAGGGCCGTCCCTATCTCGACCGCATCATCCTGAAGCCGCTGCCCGACGCCCAGTCGCGTTTCGCCTCGCTGCAATCGGGCGAGGCCGACATCATCTGGGACGACGAGAACGACGCTGACAACATCATGAAGGCGCAGAAGGACTCCAAGCTCACCGTGCACACCTATAAAGGCTCGGGCGCGCAGGTCTATGCCTTCAACACCAAGGTGGCGCCGTTCGACGACGTCCGCGTGCGGCAGGCGCTGGTGATGGCGATCGACCGCCCGAAGATGTCGCAGGCGATCAGCAACGGCCTGAGCCGGCCCGCGACCAATCCCTACGGCGACGGCTCCTGGGTCAAGTGCAAGGACGACGGCGCGCTGCCGTTCGACGTCGAGAAGGCCAAGGCGCTGATCAAGGAGTATGGCAAGCCGGTCGAATTCAAGACGATGGTGACTGCGACGCCCCGCGGCCGCATGATCGGCCAGGTGCTCCAGCAATTCTGGAAGCGCGCCGGCGCCAACATGGAGATCGAGCAGGTCGACCAGGCCACCATCCCGCCGCGCGCCTTCATGCGTCAGTTCCAGCTCATACCCTGGCGCATCGTCGACCTCGCCGATCCCGATCCGCAGATGTATGCGAACTTCCGCAGCGGCAGCCCGCTGGCGCTGGCCAACTTCGCCGATCCGGAGCTCGATCGGCTGCTCGACCACTCCCGCGTCACCGCCGATCCCGCCGCGCGTATCGAGGACTATTGCGCGATCAGCCGCCTGATCAACAAGGAGGCAATCTGGTTCTGGACCTTCCAGAACACCTATTACGCGCTGTCGAGCGCCAAGCTGAAGGGCTTTCCGAAAATCTACAACGGCGTGATCGACGTCTCGACCACCTGGCTGGAATGACCGCGCGATGCTGAACTTCGTCGTGCGGCGGCTCCTTGCCATCCTGCCGGTGCTGCTCGCCGTCTCGCTGCTCACCTTCCTGATCGCCGCGTTGCTGCCGGGCGACCTTGCCTATGTCATCCTCGGCGATCAGGCGACGCCGGAGAATGTCGCGGCGCTGCGCCGTGACATGGGGCTCGACCAGCCGCTGTGGTGGCGTTACCTGAGCTGGCTCGGCCATGTCCTTCAGGGCGATCTCGGCCGCTCCTTCCGCACCGGGCAGACGGTGTTGCAGGCGGTGGCCGAGCGCATTCCGGTCTCGCTCGAGCTGATGCTGATGGCCGAATTCATCGGGCTCCTGATCGGCGTTCCGCTCGCGATCGCCTGCGCTGCGCGCGCCGGTGGCGCCTTCGACCGCTTCATGACCGGCAGCGCCTTCGCCATGCTGTCGATGCCGTCCTTCCTGATGGCAATTTTGTTGATCTATCTGTTCGCGGTCGAGTTGCGCTGGCTGCCGGCGACCGGCTATGTGCCGTTCACCGAGGAGCCGCTGTCGAACCTGCGCTTCTTCGTGCTGCCGGCGCTGACGCTGGCGCTGGCGGAATGGCCTGGAATCATGCGGGTGCTGCGCTCCGACATGATCGCGACCTTGCAGGAGGACTATATCGCGCTCGCCAAGGCGAAAGGCCTCAAGCCCGCGCGCATCCTGTTTGTGCATGCGCTCAAGCCATCGTCGCTGACCCTGGTGACGGTGACGGGCATCAACATCGGTCGCCTGCTGGGCGGCACGCTGATCGTGGAATCGATCTTCGCGCTGCCGGGCATCGGCCGCTTGCTGGTTGGCGCGATCTACACCCGCGATCTCGTCATCCTCCAGGGCGTGGTGCTGCTGGTCGCCTGCGGCTTCGTCCTCGTCAATTTCATCGTCGACATGCTCTACGCCGTGCTCGATCCCAGGATCCGCCATGGCCACGCTTGAGCTGTCGATGCAGGACGAGGCGGTCTCCGAGCCGGTTCGGCGCCGGCGCAAGCTCGGCATTCTGTTCTGGTCGGCAAGTGCCTGGCTCGCGATTGTCCTGACGCTCGCGATTCTCGCGCCGGTGCTGCCGCTGCAGAATCCTGTAGACATGGACATGCCGGAGCGCCGTGCGGCGTTCTCCGGGGAACACTGGCTCGGCACCGACGGGCTCGGCCGCGACGAATTCGCCCGCCTGATCTTTGGCGCGCGGGTGTCGCTGACGGTGGGGCTGATCGCGCCGATGATCGGCCTTGCGCTCGGCGGCGCGCTTGGTCTCCTCGCCGGCTATTTCCGCGGCCGGTTCGAGACGCTGGTGGTCGGCAGCATGGACGTGCTGCTGGCGTTTCCACCGCTGATCTTCGCGCTCGCGGTGACCGCCTATCTCGGCCAGTCGATTCCCAATCTCACCCTGATCCTCGGTGTGCTCGGCATTCCCGCCTTCATGCGGGTAGCGCGCGCGGCCACGCTGACGCTCGCGCGGCGCGAGTTCGTGATCGCTGCCGAGGCGCTCGGCGCCAGCCATGCGCGCATCCTGCTGCGCGAGCTGCTGCCGAACGTGATCCTGCCGCTGCTGGCCTTCTTCCTGCTCGGCGTCGCCGTCACTATTGTGGTCGAGGGCGCGCTGTCCTTCCTCGGGCTCGGCGTGCCACCGCCGATGGCGAGCTGGGGCAGCATGATCGGCGAGGGGCGCGACAGCCTCGACGTCGCGCCGCGGCTGGCCTTCCTGCCGGCAACGGCGCTGTTCTTGACCGTGCTGGCCTTCAACCTGGTCGGCGACACCTTGCGGGCGCTGACCGACCCGCGTCAGGGGGCGCTGTGAGCGCGCCGCTTCTGACCATCGAGGACGTGGCGGTCGAACTGCCGACCCCCCGCGGCAATTTGCGCGCTGTGGATCATGTCGATCTGTCGCTGGAGGCGGGCCGCACGCTCGGCATCGTCGGCGAATCCGGCTGCGGCAAGACCATGCTGTCGCGCGCGGTGCTTCAGCTCTTGCCGAAGAAGGCGAAGCTGACCGGGCGCGTGATGTTCGACGGCCAGGACCTGGTGCGGCTCGATGCCGAAAGCCTGCGGCGCCTGCGCGGGCGCGACCTCGCGGTCGTGTTCCAGGACCCCATGACCTCGCTCAACCCGGTGCTGACCATCGGCACCCAGCTGATGGAGACGATCCAGGAGCATCTCGAACTGGATGCGCCGGCGGCGCGGAAGCGCAGCATCGAGCTGCTCGCCGCCGTCGGCATTCCGGCGCCGGAGCAGCGGCTCGCGCAATATCCGCATCAATGTTCCGGCGGCATGCGCCAGCGCATCGCGATTGCGATCGCGCTGTCCTGCGAGCCGAAACTGTTGATCGCGGACGAGCCGACCACGGCGCTCGACGTCACGATCCAGGCGCAGATCCTCGATCTGCTGGCGCGCGAGCAGCGCCGCCGCCACATGGCGATGATCATCATCACCCACGATCTCGGCGTCGTCGCCGGCCGCGCCGACGAGGTCGCGGTGATGTATGCGGGCAGGGTGGTCGAGCGCGCGCCGACGCAGGCGTTGTTCAAGCGCATGCACATGCCCTATACCGAGGCGCTGCTGGCGGCGATCCCGAAGCTGGAGACCGCGCCGCATACGCCGCTGCCCGCCATCTCCGGCCGTCCGCCCGATCCGACCCGGCCACTTAAAGGCTGCTCGTTTGCGCCACGCTGCCGCTATGCCGCAGGGCGCTGTCACGAGGCCAAGCCCGAATTGAAGGGCGCGGAGATGCCGGGGCATCTCTATGCCTGCTTCAACCCCATCCAGATGACGGAGGGGATTGACGCATGATGCAGTTTGCCATGCCCGCCGAGCCGCTCCTGAACGTCGACAATCTCGTCGTCGAATATGGTCTCGGCAACAAGACGGTGCACGCGGTCTCCGGCGTCAGCCTCCAGGTCGCGCGCGGCGAGACGCTGGGCCTGGTCGGCGAATCCGGCTGCGGCAAGTCGACGCTGGGGCGCGCGGTGCTGCAATTGCGCCGCGCCAAATCCGGCCGCGTGCTGTTCGACGGCGAGGACCTCACCGCGATGGAAGGCGAGGCGCTGCGCAAGATGCGCCGCCGCGTGCAATTGATCTTCCAGGACCCGATCGCCTCGCTCAATCCGCGCCGGCGCATCGGCGATATCGTCGCCGAGCCGCTCATCATCGCCGGCGTCAAGGATGCCGCCGAACGCAAGCGGCGCGTTCACGAGGTGTTGTCCGCGGTCGGGCTCGATCCTGACATCGTGGCGGGCCGCCTGCCGCACGAATTCTCCGGCGGCCAGTGCCAGCGCATCTGCATCGCACGATCGCTGGTGCTCAACCCCGAATTCATCGTCTGCGACGAGCCGGTCTCGGCGCTCGACGTCTCCATCCGCGCGCAGATCCTCAATCTGCTCGAGGAGATGAAAGCGCGCTTCGGCCTGACGCTGCTGTTCATCGCGCATGATCTCGCGGTGGTGAAAGCGGTCAGCGACCGCGTCGCGGTGATGTATCTCGGCCGCCTCTGCGAGGTCGGGCCGTCGGAGCAATTGTTCGCAAGGCCCGCGCATCCCTACACGGACCTGTTGTTGCAGGCGATCCCGGTGCCCGATCCGGACGTGCGTCCCGTCGAGAGTGTGGCGACCGGCGAGCCACCATCGCCGATTGCGCCGCCGTCCGGCTGCCGCTTCCGCACCCGCTGCCCGCGGGCCGACCAGCGGTGCAGCGCGGAGATACCGGAGTTGCGCGAGGTCGCACCCGGCCAGTTCGCGGCTTGCCACCATCCGCTGGCCTAAACTAGAGCCCCGTTCCGATGTGATCGGAACGGGGCTCTAGATTCTCGTTTTGACGCGTTTTCTTTACGCGAACCGGTATCCACTTCGCTCGAAAACGCTGTAAGACGGCTCCCGGATTTGTTTCGCCCCGCCGGTCATGGCATGGTGGCGACGACAAGAAGTATGCCGGGAGGACGCCGATGAAGAGTTTCAAGGTCGCCGATTTCAAGGCGCCGCTGCAGGAGTTCGACGAGGCCACGCCGCAGCCGTCGGGCACGCAGGTGCTGATCAAGGTGAAGGCCGCCGGCGTCTGCCACAGCGACCTCCACATCTGGGAAGGTGGCTACGATCTCGGCCACGGCCGCAAGCCGCTGTCGCTGAAGGACCGCGGCATCAATCTGCCGCTGACCATGGGCCATGAGACGGTCGGCGAAATCGCAGCCTTCGGCCCCGACGTGAAGCCGACCGACCAGGGCGATCTCAGGCTCGGCGATGTCGGCCTCGTCTATCCCTGGATCGGCTGCGGCAAGTGCGCCACGTGCCTGGCCGGTGACGAGAACATGTGCCTGACGCCGCGCTCGCTCGGCGTCTATTGCGACGGCGGCTATTCCGACCACATGCTGGTGCCGCATCCGCGCTATCTGCTCAACCTGAAGGGGCTCGATCCCGCCTCGGCGGCGCCCTACGCCTGCTCTGGCGTCACCACCTACAGCGCGCTGAAGAAGGTCGAGCAGCATTTTGACACGCCGATCGTGATGTTCGGCGCCGGCGGCCTTGGCCTGATGGCGCTGTCGCTGCTGAAGGCAATGGGCGGAAGAGGCGCGATCATGGTCGACATCGACGCCAGGAAGCGCGAGGCCGCGGAAAAGGCCGGTGCGCTCGCGACCGTCGATCCCAAGGCGCCGGACGCGCTGGAGCAGCTTGCCAAAAAGGCGGGCGGGCCGATCCGCGCCGTGATTGATCTCGTCGGCAACGCCGCGACCACGCAACTCGGCTTCGATTGCCTGACCAAGGGCGGCAAGCTCGTCATCGTCGGCCTGTTCGGCGGCGGCGCGACCTGGGCGCTGCCGCTGATCCCGATCAAGGCGGTGACGATCCAGGGCAGCTATGTCGGCAATTTGCGCGAGACCCAGGAGTTGCTCGACCTCGTGCGCGCGAAGAACGTGCCGCCGATCCCGGTGACGCGCCAGCCGCTCAACAAGGCCAACGACGCGCTGGTGCAATTGCAGCAGGGCGCGGTGGTCGGTCGCACGGTGCTGACGCCGTAATAAACGCTCTCTCCTCCGTCATTGCGAGCGAAGCGAAGCAATCCAGAAATCCCTCGGCGGACACAGTCTGGATTGCTTCGTCGCTTCGCTCCTCGCAATGACGTCCTTGGCTCGTCCTTCCTAAGGTCTCTCAAATGTCCGCAAACAACGCCTTCCACATTGCCGTGCTCGCCGGTGACGGCATCGGTCCCGAAGTCATGGCACCGGCCATCGAAGTCCTGCGCAAGATCGAGGCGAAGTCCGGCCTGAGCTTCCGCTTCACCGAGGCGCCCGCCGGCGCCAACAATTATCTCGCGACCGGCAAGTCGATGCCGGATTCCACTATCAAGCTCTGCGAGGAGGCCGACGCGATCCTGCTCGGCGCTTGCGGCCTGCCGTCGGTCCGCTACCCCGATAATACCGAGATCGCGCCACAGATCGAGCTGCGGTTCATCTTCGATCTCTATGCCGGCGTGCGCCCGGCGCGGCTCATTCCGGGCGTGCCGAGCCCGATCGTCGGCGCCGACCAGCGCGGCATCGATCTCGTCGTGATCCGCGAATCCACCGAAGGCCTGTTCGCCTCGATGGGCAAGGGCATCGTCACCCATGAGGACGCGCGCGAGACCATGGTGATCACGCGCAAGACCTCCGAGCGCCTGTTCGAGTTCTCGTTTCGGCTCGCCGAGCGGCGCAAGGCGCGCGGCAAGCCGGGGATGCTGACCTGCGTCGACAAGGCGAACGTGTTCAAGGCCTTTGCATTCTTCCGCGGCATCTTCGACGAGATCGAGAAGAAGCATCCGAACGTGAAGACCGACCGGCTCTATGTCGATGCCTGCTCGGCGATGCTGGTGAAGCGTCCCTGGGATTTCGATGTGATGGTGATGGAGAACATGTTCGGCGACATCGTCTCCGACATCACCGCGAGCCTGATCGGCGGCCTCGGCATGGCGCCGTCCGCCGATATCGGCGACAAATATGCCGTGTTCCAGCCCTGCCACGGCACCGCACCAGACATCATGGGGCAGGGCAAGGCCAATCCGACCGGCATGATCCTGTCGGCGGCGATGATGCTGGACTGGCTCGCCGACAAGCACGGCGTCGAGAGCGCGGCGGAAGCCGGCGAGCAGATCGAGCGTGCAGTGGATCAGATCTACGCCGGCGGCATCAAGCCGATGGAGTTCGGCGGCAGCAATGGCACGGCTGACATTACGAAAGCGGTGCTCGCTGCGCTGTAGTTACCGCAGGCGGTCGATATCGGAGGAGCCGGAAGTCAATGAGCAATCCGGTTCCCGAGCACTATCGGCACCTCAGGACCTTCGCCTTCGGCGACAATCCTGCGCTCGCGGATGAATTGGTCGAACTCGTCGTCAAGGGCGTCAAGACCGCGACTTGCAGCACGGAGGACGAACCGAACACGTCCACGCCCGGTGAACTCTGGGTCGTGCTTGACGGACGGGGAGAACCGCGCTGCGTCATCGAATCCGTCGAGATCACCTATCGGCGCTTCAATGACGTCGATGCCGCGTTTGCGCACGATGAGGGCGAAGGCGATCGAAGCCTCGCCTATTGGCGCAGCGCCCATCGGACCTATTTCGGCCGGCTCGGGCGATTCAGCGAGGACATGATGCTGATGTGCGAGCGCTTTCGCCTGATCGAGGTGTTTGGTGATCAGAAGCTGACGCCCGCGCCTTGCTGAGCCCGGACGCCGAGGCTACTTGCCCGTAAACTGCGGCTTGCGCTTTTCCATGAAGGCCTGCCGGCCCTCGCGAAAATCCGCGCTGTCCATGCAGGCGTGACCGATCGCCCTGATTGCCTCCAGGTCGCGCTGGCTCTCGTCCTTCAACACCTGCGCGATGGTGATCTTGGCGGCCTTGATCGCGAGTGGGGCGTTCTCGGAGATGGTCTGCGCGATCGTCATCGTCTCACCCCACAACTCGTCGATCGGGAACAAGCGCTCGACGAGGCCAATGCGCAGCGCCTCGGCGGAATCGATCCGCATGCCCGTGTACATCAGAAGCCGTGCCCAGGACGGACCGACCAGCGACACCAGATGCTTCAAGCCGTCATAGCCGTAGGCGATGCCGAGTTTTGCCGCGGGAATGCCGAACTGACTGCCATGCGCGGCGAGGCGGATGTCGGCGAGCATCGCGACCTGCATGCCGCCGCCGAGGCAAAAGCCCTCGATGCAGGCGATGGTCGGCTTGGGATAGTCGGCGAGCAGCGCGCGCTGTGCGGCGCTGCGCCTGGCATATTCCTCGGACGCCGCCGCGTTGTGGCGGGTCTTCTCGAACTGGCTGATGTCGGCCCCGGAGACGAATGCCTTGCCGCCGGCGCCGCGCAGGATCACGACGCGCACCGTCTCGTCATCGCGCAGGCTCGTCAGCGCCTCGCCAAATCCCTCCCACATCTCCAGCGACATTGCGTTGCGCTTGTCGGGATTGTTGAAGGTGATCACGCCGACGCCGTCGATGACCTGCTTGAGGATCTTGCCGTCGGCATGGGGTGTTTCGGTCGTGCTGGAAATGTCAGGCATTGCGCGCTCGCTGTCGTAGGCCGGGCGCAATGTGCGGCCGGGGCGCGGCCCGGGTCAACCGCGACGAGGGACGCGGCTTTGCATCCGCCTGTGCCGCGATTGCATGGCGCGAGAAGCGGTTATACCTTGAGCATGATCTTTTCGGAAAACCGCTGCACACTTTTCCGGATCATGCTCTACTGCGTTGCGTGCATGTGCGCGGTCAGGGGATGGCTGCCTGCATTGCTGAAGAACGCCGCCTCTTCGGCGGTGGCCTCCAGCAACTGCTCGTCCTGATCATAGACGTCGTTGCGGAACTGGACGGTCTGGTCCTTGGTCATCCATGCGGTGAGGTAGATCCAGGCCACCGGCACCTTCTTCGCCATGGCGACCTCGAGGTGCTGGCCGCTCGCAATCTCCGTATCGATCGCGGCGCGGCTCCATTTCGGCTGGTCCTTCAGCAGCCAGGCGGCGAGATCGCGCACATTGTCGACGCGCGAGCAGCCATGGGAATCGAAGCGGTAGTCGTCGCTGAACAGATTGCGCTGGTTGGTGTCGTGCATATAGACCGAATAGGAATTCGGCATGTCGATCTTCACCGCGCCGAGCGCGTTGAAGGTGCCGTTGTGCTGGCGCACGGTGAAGTTCGGCGTGTGCGTGCCCGACCAGTCGACCGAATGCGGGTCGATCGGATTGTCGTGGGCGTCGAGCACCTCCATGTGCATGCGCGACAAATAGGTCGGATCCTTGCGCATATGCGCCGAGATCTCGGTCTTGGCGATCGAGGACGGCACCGTCCAGGTCGGATTGAGCACGACGCTGGTGATCTGGGCCGTCAGGGTCGGCGAGGGCTTTTCGGTCTTGCCGACGATCACGCGATAGCGCCGTACCACCACATCGTTCTCGACCGCTTCGGCAAACGCGGCGGGGATGTTGACCACGACATAGCGCTGGCCGAAGCCGAAATTCATGTTCTCGAGCCGCTGGAGCGAAGCCTCCAGCTGCCGGATGCGCTTCTGCACGGAGACGTTCATCGCCGCGACCGTGCGCGGCGTCACCGTGCCGGTCGGCGCCAGGCCATGGCGGGCCTGGAAGCGCTTCACGGCGTCGGCGAGATCCTGATCGAAAGCGCCACTGGCCTTGTCGGCGGCGAGATCGCCGGAGACGATCAGACGCTTGCGCAGCAGCTCGTCGCTGGCGCCCTGGACGCCGAGGGCGAACTTCGCATCGGCAGGGATGGCTGGCCAGCCGCCGCGTACGGCAAGATCGGAGTAGCTGAGCGCGGCATCCTTGATGCGCTGGGCCGAGCCCTCGTCATAGGTTGGCTCGTGCGTCAGCGCGAGCGCCGCGGCGGAGCGGCTCTCCGCCGTCGAAGCGGGTGCGGCAGCCTTCGGCGCGGCAGCATGGGCCGGGTTCGCCGCTGCGGGCACCGTACCGGCCGCCGTTGCCGGCCTCGGGTTTGCCTGTCCCGTGGTTTCGGTTTGCGCCAGCGCGGAAGCGCTCGCGAGCACGCCGACGGCAACGATCATCGCATGGCGTTTCGACATGTGTCCCATTTTCCCCACGAGGACGAGGCCCGGACGGGCGCTCGCATTGGCAATTCCCGCTCGCCGCGCTGCGTGCGCCGATTCGCAAAAATCGGCGGGAAGCTAGAGCCCCGGAGTTGAGGTCCCATTAAGCACGGCAGTCGAAAGCCCGCGCGTTCGCGGCGGGGCGTCTCGATTGGGTCGCAGCAGGGGCGGGATGGGTTCGCGAAATCCGCGGCGATGGCGGGCAAAATTGCCGGGAAACCCGCAGCAAGAAATCCGCAAGAAAAAAGGGCGGCTTGGCCGCCCCGAAAGGAGAGCCGCGCGCAAGCGCGCGGACTGGGTCTCGTTCAATCCGGCCGCGCCCCCGTGACGCGGCGGATTGAACATCGGCCGTAAAGGTCGGAGCCCGATCGGCTCAGGCCTCGTTCGCTGCGATCGATTCCATCAGCGAGACGAGCTGACGCTGCACCGTCTGGTCCTTGATCTTGCTGTAGGCGCGCAGCAGGCGGAGGCTGAAGGCGGAATCGAGGAACAGCAGGCTCTCGACTTCGCGCGCCTTGTTGTCGCCGTCATAGAAGAAGGTCACGGGCACATCGAGGGCGGTGGCGATCTGCTGAAGCCGAGCCGCGCCGACGCGATTGACGCCCTTCTCGTATTTCTGGACCTGCTGGAAGCTCACGCCGAGCTTCTCGCCGAGCTCGGCCTGCGAGATCTTCATCTCGACGCGCCGCAGACGGATCCGCTTGCCAAGCTCAATGTCCGGCTTGCCGGCGCTGCGCTGCTTCATTCTTTTCGCCGCTGCTTTCATACTCTCACCTTTGTTCTTCGGTTGAAAATCCCCCGAAGAGCTGGGTCAGGGGTTCGCCCATATACTCGTCCTTGAATTCATGCGGATGCACGAACTCTTCCTTAAACCACGGGAATCGCGCCGGATTGAAAGCCTCGATCAGCCAGTCAATCATGTGCCGAACACGTGGAATCCGGCCGCTACCAGGGTGGTAGGACAACCAGATATCCAGCGGCCTGTTCAGCTCGACCTCCAGTGGAATCAACTTCCCGCCAAGCGCAATGGCGTAGCTCGGGAATACGCCGATGCCGGCGCCATTCGCGACCGCCCAATAATTGGCGCTTGAGACGTTGGTCTTCATGACCAGCAGGTCACGTTCCGGAACGCCTGGGAAGAAGCTCTCGAAGGTTTCCTTGGCGGCAAGCTGGTCGGCGAATTGCAGCACCAGGCGGTGCTTGATCAATTCGAGCGCCGAGCGCGGCGTGCCGTGTTTTTCAAGGTATTTTTCCGAAGCCCAGAACATCAGGTGCATGCGGCCGAGCCGCACCAGCTTGACGTCGAGCGCGGAGGGACGCGACAGATGGATGGCGACGTCGGCCTCGTGACGAGAGACATCGGCCGAGCGCATCGCGCAATGCAGGTCGACCAGGATCTTCGGATAGGCCTGCTGGAATTCGACCAGCCGCGGGGCGAGCCAGAACGTCCCGAGACCCTCGGTGACGGCCACGCGAACTTCGCCGGACAGGGCGTTGGCCGTCGAATCGCTGGTGCGCAGCACGTCGAAGGCGGCCGCCTCCATGCGCTCGACTGCGGAGACCACCAGTGCACCTTCATCGGTCAGATGCGTGCCGTGGACGTCGCGGGTGAACAGGGTGGTGCCGGTCTGGCGCTCGAAATCATCAATCCGGCGGCGGACGGCGTTGATCGACAGCGACAGGCGTTCAGACGCCGAGCGAAAACTGCCGCATCGAACGACTTCCAGGAATATGCGGGCCGCATCCCAATCGGAGAGGCCGCTGATGTTGATCTTTGGGCGTTCCTCCTGTGGAACGCCCCTTTCCGCCAAGGAGTGCATACAAGTCCCTTCGGGTTGCTAAACTGGCAGAATTGGGCGCAAACCACAACCACTGCGGGTTGGGGAACGGCGACTTTTGAACGCCATCGTTACTGCCTCGTGGGCGGTATCCGAGTGTTACCAAGGCTGAGAATCGAATCGGCCGACCAACGTTGGAATGAGGGGTGTGGCGTGAGTTCCGTTGCGAGCCCTGAAATGGCTGCAGGATTGTCGGCGTTTTCCGTCACGGAAGTCCTTGCGCGCGAGCTGTCGCCGCGCGGAATGGGTCGATCATCCAGTGCCGCGCGTTCGACTCCCGGCCACGACGATAATGGCGTCCCGCGCAGCGGGTCGATGTTCGCGGGAGCCACGGTTTCCCGGCAAAATCATACTGAAATCATGTTCGGAGGCGTCGGCGCCTCGTGTTATTCTCGGTATCCCATGGGGGCCGAGGGGATTTCCACAAACACGTCTCGCAGGCCGAACTAACGGAAAGAACGCCGGTGTCGCATTCAGACGAACAGTTGCAGTCGGTGCTGGAAACGCTTGAGGAGTGCCGCAAGGTTCTCAACGAGAGCAATAACCGCGAGTCGGCCGAGCTGCTGTCCATCGTCATCCTCGACGTGCGGATGAAGCTCAAAGGAATTGACAGTGCCGATCTCAAGGCGCTGTGCGACGAAATGTTGCGGAGCGCTGGAAGCGAACCGCAGCCCCCCTCCAAGCAGACGCAGGACCAGCCCCGGCGTCCGCTGCTCCGCGTGGTGAAGTAGCCGCGCCGCCGAGTCTCGCTTTTTGGCGAGGTTTGTGCGCGTCCCGATGCCGCATCTGTGATCGCAGACGGCATCGGGAGGAGCCTGGTTTCGTGCGCCTCTGTTGTGCGCATTCCCCGGCATCGGCTACACCAGAGCCGGTTCGGCTCCCGCCCGCGCGCATTCCCGGTGCGCGGCCAAAGAGCCTGAGATGGCTCCGACTGCATCATGCAAAATGTCTCGATCCCGGCGGCCCTGATTGCCGGCCTCGTCAGCTTCCTCTCTCCCTGCGTTCTGCCCCTGGTTCCGCCCTATCTGATCTATCTCACGGGCGCCACGATCGAGCATGTCGAGAACAAGGAGCCGGCCTCGGCGTCCAAGCGCGCCATCATGATGTCGGCGCTCCTGTTCGTGCTCGGCTTCTCCACGGTGTTCGTGGCGCTCGGCGCCAGCGCTTCGCTGATCGGCGGGCTGATTCGTGCCTGGTCGGCCGAGCTGTCGATCCTCGCCGGCATCGTCATCATCATCATGGGCCTGCACTTCCTGGGACTGACGCGGATCGGCCTTTTGATGCGCGAGGGGCGCCTGACCGCGCCCAAGCCTGTCGGCCTGTGGGGCGCCTATGTGATGGGCCTCGCCTTCGCCTTCGGCTGGACGCCCTGCATCGGCCCGATCCTCGCCGCGATCCTCTCGATCGCCGCGGCGGAGGCGACGGTGACGAAGGGGGCGGGCCTGCTCGCAGTCTATTCGGCCGGCCTCGGCATTCCCTTCCTGATCGCCGCCCTGATGATCGAGCAGTTCTCGAAGCTGTTCGCGCGCATGAAGGGCCAGCTCGTCAATGTCGAGCGCGCCATGGGCGTCCTGATGGTGATCACTGGCATCGGCTTCCTCACCGGCACGGTCTCGAATGTCAGCATCTGGCTGCTCGAGACGTTTCCGGCGCTGCAGACGATCGGTTAGCTCACGCTGTCGGCACGGCAGTCAGGTCAAACCGGACATGCGCGACGATGCCGGTCGCGCCACTCCGGTTCTGATGCATCAGCCTGAAGCCGTGCCGGTCGGCGGTGGATTTGGCGATCGCAAGACCAAGCCCGGTCCCCTCGACGCCCTGGGGCGCAGCCCTGAAGAAGCGGTCGTAGATGAACGGCATTGCATCCTCGGGAATGCCTGGGCCGTCATCGACGATCTCCAGCGCGCAAATCTTGCCGTCATTGACGACCCTGAGTTCCACGGAGCCGCCTGAACCTGAATAGCGAATGGCGTTGTCCAGCAGGATGGCGATGAGCTTGGCGATCGCGTTGCGATCGCCGAGGAACCTGCACGGTGTCTCCGCCGTCATCGCGAGCTGGACGTTGCGCGCCTCAGCCAGCGGATAGAAGTCGGCCAGCAACGATGTCGCGAGCGCGGCAAGATCGACGTCGTCGCGCTTCCGGATCGAGGCGCCTTCCGTTCTGGCCATTTCGAGCAACTGGCTCGCCAGATGCGATGCGCGCCGCACGCCGTCCCGAAGTTCGTCGGCAAGCTCGCGAGTCTGTCCGGACAGTTCTGCGGCGATCAGGTTTTCCGCCTGAATCTGGAGCGCGGCCAGAGGTGTCCTCAGTTCGTGCGCCGCGTCCGCCACGAAGCGGCGCTGCGCGTCGAGTGCCGACCGGTGACGATCGACGAGCTTGTCGATGGCAACGATCAGCGGAGCCACTTCCGCCGGTACGCCCACCGGACGCAGGGGCTCCTGCGCATCGACGCTGCGCTGGCCGATTTCGGCCGACAGCCGTTGCAGACCGCTCATCGTGCGGCTGATCGACCAACCCAGAACGGCCCAGACCAGCGGGATGGCGAGCAGCAGCGGAAGCGCGGCGCCTGTCGCCGCGTGCAGCGCGATCTCGTGCCTGGCGCTCCACGCTTGCGCGATCTGGATATCGTGCTGCGCGTGGCTCCAGCGATAGACGCGCCAATCCTGCCCGTCGGCGGTCACGTCGGACAATCCCGGCACTGATTGCCAGGGAATATCGATCGGAGGACCCGCCCGATGCACCAGCGCGCCGGAGCGATCCCAGATGCGGACGACCAACTGATCCTCGTCTTCGCTTTCGAGCAGCGGACCCGCACCGTTGCGGTCGCCTGGACCGACATTGACGGCGATCTCCTGCAACTGCGCGTCGAGGAACTTGTTCATCTCATAGGCGACAAGGCCGAACGATGTTGCCGTTGCCAGGAGGCCGATGGCGGCCAGCAACAGCGTCGCACGCGTGATGATCGTCTTGCGAAGAGAGCTCATGATCCGGACTTCGTGACCATCCACCCGGCACCGCGGATGTTCCGGATGACGTCCTTGCCATACCGCTTGCGCAAGCCGTGGATGACGACGTCAACGGCGTTGCTCTGCACCTCGTCGCCCCAGCCGTAGATCCGGCTCTCGATCTGGCCTCGCGACAGAATGGTTCCGGGACGCTCCATCAGGGCGTACATCACCGAGAACTCCCGCGCGGAAAGCGTCGATTGGATGCCGCGGAAGGTCGCCACATGGGTCGATGGATCGAGCGTGATCTCCTTGCTGCTCATCAGCGAATTGGAGCGGTCGTTGACCCTGCGCATGACCGCGCGGATGCGCGCGAGCAGGGCGCGCAACTCGAACGGCTTGACGATGAAGTCGTCGGCGCCGAGATCGAGTCCCGCGACCATGTCCTCGACCCGGTCGCGGGCCGTGATCACCAGGATGGGCGAAGCCTTCCTGCTGCGCGCAGCCTTGAGAATCTCGAAGCCAGTCATGCCGGGCAGTCCGATATCGAGCAGCGTGATCGCGTGCTCGGCGCGTTGTAGCGCGGCGTAGCCGTCCTGTCCGTCGCGGGTCCAGTCCACGGTCATTCCGTTTCGCTTCAATCCGCGGACGAGCGCCTTGCCGAACATCAGATCGTCTTCGATCAGCAGGAGGCGCATTGATTCAGGGAAAATCGCTGTGTTGGAGTGGTGGCGCGTCGCAGCACCAAGCGCCACATTCGACACCGCGGCCAAATGGTCAACCGCCTGCGCCTCAATTTAGAACTCTTACAAATTTGGGCGTGAGCGGAGAGAGGCTCGACCTATTCTAAATCCGATCTAATCCTCATCTAATTCTTCGCATTGCAGATGCGCCCCGGTTCGGGACCGCGAAGCCGTCTTTCAGAGCGGCACGCGAAATTTTTGGGGCGTTGCAGATGGAATTGGGTTGTTGGGCTGGCCGCAAGGCGTTGCGTGGTTTTCTGCTGTCGACGACGGCAGCGCTGTCATTCAGTGGTGGGCTGACGATGCAGGCCGGCCCGGCCTCTGCGCAGCAGGGGCAGGCGGCGGGAGCCTTGCCGTCAGTCGTCGTTTCAGCCCCGCAGCAGCGCGCCCGCCGGGCGCAGACCGCGACCACCTCGCGCGCAGCGCGATCGAATCGTCGGACGGCCACCGTCGCACCGGTCGAGAAGAAGCCGCCGAGCGTCAACAATCAGGACGCGCGTACCGGCCAGAAGGGCTATATCACGCGGAGCGTGACCAGCGCGACGAAGACCAATACGGCTCTCCTCAACGTGCCGCAGTCGGTGACGGTGCTGACGAAGGATTTCATCAGGGACCAGGCCTTCACCTCGATCGGCGAGGCGACCCGTTATGTGCCCGGCGTGATCTATCACCAGGGCGAATCGCATCGCGACGACCTCGTCATCCGCGGCCAGCGCAGCAACGCCGACTTCTACACCAACGGCATCCGCGACGACGTCCAGTATTTTCGCGACTTCTACAACATTCAGCGGCTCGAGGTCCTGAAGGGGCCGAACGCGATGATCTTCGGCCGCGGCGGCGGCGGTGGCGTCGTCAACCGCGTACTCAAGGAGGCCGACGGTACGACCATTCGCGAGGTGACGGTCGGCGGCAATTCCTATCCCGGCGCCCGCGTGACCACCGACGTCGGCCAGGCGATCAACGAGAACTGGGCCTTCCGCCTCAACGCGATGTACGAAAACACGCAGAGCTATCGCGATTTCGTCAACCTCGAACGCTGGGCGATCAATCCTACCGCGACCTTTGCGCCGAACGACACCACGACGGTCAAGCTGAGCTACGAGCATCTGCACGACCGGCGTACCGTCGATCGCGGCATCCCTTCGCAGATCCGCCCCGGAAACGCCTTCCCTCGCTATCCCTACGATACGTCGCCGTCTGCGTTCTTCGGCAACCCCAACCTCAACTATGCGCTCGCCGATGTGGATATCGGAACCGCTGTCGTCGAGCACGATTTCGAGAACGGGTGGACGATCAAGAATTCGTCGCAGATCGCCAACTACGACAAGTTCTACCAGAACATCTATCCGGGCGGAGGAGCCAATTCCGGTGCCGTCAATGCCGCCGGAACCTCGAGCAATCTGCAAGCATACAACAACGAGACCGACCGGACGAATTACTTCAACCAGACCGATCTCACCTACAAATTCGGGACGGGCCCAATTCGTCACACCGTCGTCTTCGGCGCCGAGTTGGGCCGTCAGAACGGCCTGAACTACCGGCAGAGCGGGCTCTTCAATGGCGTATCGTCGACCATCACGATCGATCCGAGGAATCCGACGTCGTACGTTCCGGTCACTTTCGCCAATAACGGGGGGACCGATGCCAACAACACCTACAAGCTCAATCTCGGCGCCGTCTACGTCCAGGACCAGGTCGAGATCACGCGCTATCTGGAGCTGATCGGCGGCCTGCGGTTCGATCACTTCGACCTGACGTCGCGAGACCGCCGCACATTCGTCGAGCTCAACCGGGTCGATGATCTGGTGTCGCCACGCGTCGGTGTCCTGTTCAAGCCGCTCGAAAACCTGTCGATCTACGGCAGCTACAGCATCTCGTATCTGCCGAGCGCCGGCGACCAGTTCAGCGCTCTGACACCGGGCCTGGCCATCGCAGCGCCCGAGAAGTTCGTGAACAAGGAAGTCGGGCTCAAATACGACATCTTCCCGAGCCTGCAGTTCGCTACGGCGATCTACGAACTGGACCGGACCAATCAGCGCTTTGCCGATCCCAACAATGCGGGATTCTTCATCCTGAGCGGAGCCACCAAGACCCGCGGCCTCGAAGCGTCTCTGACAGGCTACGTGACGGACGCCTGGCAGATCACGGGCGGCTACGCTTACACGGATGCGCGGATCACCAGCAACAACTCCGCGACCATTGTCGCCGGCAACCGCGTGGGACTTGTGCCGTACAATACCTTTTCCCTCTGGAACAGGTATCAGTTCACGGAGCAGTGGGCCGCGGGCCTCGGTGTGATCCACTACTCGAACTTCTTCGCATCGTCCGACGACACCGTGCTGATTCCGGAGTTCACGCGGGTGGACGCCGCCGTGTTCTTCAGGCTCAACGAGACCTGGCGCGCCCAGCTCAACATCGAAAATCTCCTCGACCGGAAGTACTATTCGACCGCGGACGGGAATAACAACATCACGCCGGGGTCTCCACGTGTGTTCAGATTGTCAGCCACGGCGAACTTCTGATGGTGTTGAGATGACACGCGCGAGTGGCCGGGCTGAAGGCAGATCGACGGCACGCAAGAGCAATCGCGCCGCACAGGCGGCGCGACAGCGCTGCTTCGTGCTGGAGATCAACCAGAGACCGGTTCTGGCGTTCTCGGCCAGCTCACTGCGATCCGCCCGGGCGCGCGTGCAGGAAGCCTGGTTCGTCGAGGAATTGGAGAGCATGTGTTCAGGTGGGCGTCCTCTCCTGTGCCCGGATCATGTCCGACACGTCAGGCTCGCGCTTCCGGCGGAGATTGCCGCGGTGGAACTCGGACGCGGCCTCGATGAGGCGCGCGGCGAGGACGCCAAATATGGCTTCGCGTTTCTCGTTCCGATCGACGTGCCGCCGAATTAACGGCGTCGACCGCTTTTTCTATTGAACCGCGAAGCGCGCGAGCGCCTCGCGGTCGATATCGATACCTAGCCCCGGTCTGTCAGGCACCCGCACGAAACCCTTCTCGTGCTCGATCGGCTCCTTCAAAATCGCCTGCCGGATCGGATGCTCGGTGCGGTCGAACTCGAGCATCGGTTCGATCGGCGCAAGCGAGGTCGGCGTGTGTGACGGCAGCACGGCGAGGAGCTGGAGCGAGGCCGCGATCGCGATCCCGGTGCCCCAGACATGCGGATTGTAGCGGATGCCGAACGCCTCGCTCATGTCGGCGATCTTCTTGCATTCGGAGAGGCCACCCGCGGCGCAGGTGTCGGGCTGGGCGATGTCCAGCGCATGCGATGCGAACAGGTCGCGAAAACCGAAACGGGTGAATTCGCATTCGCCGCCGGCGTGGGAATCGTCAGCGCGGATCGTACCGCGCGATATCCCGCGACATCCTCCGGCGGCACCGGCTCCTCGAACCAGCCGATGTCGTAGCGCTCAATCATGCGGCCGAGCCGGATCGCCGCCACTGCGTCATAGGCGTGGTTCGCATCGACCATCAGCGCGACATCCAGGCCGATCGCCTCGCGCACCGCGCGGGTGACCGCGGCGTCCTCGGCGATGCCGAAGCCGACCTTCAGCTTCACGGCGCGGAAACCCTCCGCGGCGTAGCCGGCCGCTTCCTCCGGCAGGTATTTGAGCGGATCGCCTGATTTGCGCCGGTAGAGCCCGGTCGCATAGGCCGCTATCTCCTTGCGCGCGGCGCCGCCGAGAAGCTGATGCGCTGGCACGCCGAAATGCTTGCCCTTGATGTCCCACAACGCGATATCGATGCCGCTCAGGCCCTGGATCACGACGCCCTTCTGGCCGTGATCGCGCAAGCGTGCGTAGACCATCTGCCACAGCACGTCGGTGCGCAGCGGATCCTCGCCGATCAGCAAGGGCGCGATGCTCTGCACCACCGCCGCCGTCATCCGCGCCGGCCCGTAGCATTCGCCCCAGCCGGTCAGGCCGTCATCCGTCTCGATCTCGACCAGCATCGCGGTGCGCGTGTCGTACCAGGCGCGCGAATAGGCGAAGGGCTGCGAGAGCTTTGCTTCGAGGATGTGCGTGCGCACCTTGGTGATCTTCATCGCCGATGTTCCTTCAATCCGTTCACCGCGCCTCGTCCAGCACGCACGTCACCGTGCAGACGACGCCGCGCGGCAGGAAGTCGACGGTCGCCTCGCCGCCGAGCTGGTCGCGCGCGCTGCGCTCGATCAGGCGCGATCCGAAACCGCGCTGCACCGGCTCCGTCACCGGCGGTCCGCCGATCTCGCTCCAGATCAGCCGCAGCCGGGGCTTCGGCGTGTCGGCGATGACCTCCCATTCCAGCGTGACCCGGCCGGTCTCGTTCGACAGCGCGCCGTATTTCGCGGCGTTGGTGGCGATCTCGTGCACGATCATCGACAGCACCACGGCGAGCCGCGGCGACAGCGGCACGGTGGGGCCGGCCATGCGGATGCGATCGGGATTGCTCAGCAGGAACGGCTGGAGCACGCGCGCGATCACGTCCCTCAGCTCCGAGCCCGCCCATTTCTCCTGGCTCAGGAGATTATGCGCCTCGGCGAGCGCACCGAGCCGTCCCTCGAACTTGGTCCGCTCGTCCCGGCTTGAACTTCGGAAGGTCTGCACTGCGATCGCCTGCATCAAGGCCAGCGTGTTCTTGACGCGATGGTTGAGCTCCTCGATCAGCAGATTGTGCAGCATCTCGCCGCGCGCGATCGTGGTCGCCATCCGCACCGCGAAGGTCAGGCCGGTCAGCAGCAGGATGCCGCCGATCAGGCTGGTGATCGCGATGTCGCGCCAGAGCGGGGCGATCAGCGATCTCTCGGCGACACCGGCCACGACCGTCCAGCCGGTCAGCCGCGATCTCGTATAGGCGGAGGACAGCGCGACGCCGTCGAGCGAAACGGTGGAGAGGGTCGCCTCCGGCGTCCGGGCCATCGCATCGTTCAGTGCGCCGGAGGCCTGCTTGCCGAACGTCTCGGCCGGATTGGGCGCGCGCGCGAACACGCGACCCTTGGTGTCCAGCAGCGACACCGTCCACTGATCGTTCGGCCGCTGCTGCTCGACCAGTTTCTGGAATGTCGCGATCGGCGGGCTGAAGGAGAGCGCGTAGACGACCTCATCGTTGCGCAGCACGGGAACCTCGACGGTCACGATCGGCCGGTTCTTGGTCGAGCCGGTGAACAGGTCGGAATATTGCGGTGACTTGCTCGCAAATACCCGCTCGACGATCTCGCGATTGTTGCGGGGTGGCAGGTTTGTCGTTTCACTCGTGACGGTCGAGAACAGCTGGTGCCCGCTCCCGTCCGCCACCAGCAGGACGCTGTCCTCGCCATATTGGCTGATGAACCCGGTTGCCAGCCGGCGGAAGTCGTCGAAGTCGCCGCTTTGCAGGGCGTTGCTGAGCGCCAGCACCTGCAAGCCGCCGGTCATCCGCTGCACTTCGGAATCGAGCACGAGGCGCATGCTTCGCACCGTCTCCAGCACGCGTCGTGTCGCGTCGCTGCGGTCCTGGCGATAGTTGGAATAGGCAATACCGACCGCAAAGACGATCAGCGGCAACATCGTTCCCGTGACCAGAAGAGCGAGCCGGACCGGCAGAGTGAGCTTTGACAAACGCGGGCGTCCCGGTTCCAGCGCAGCGGCGCCGGATTATGATTTTGGGGAGACCATACGGGTGAGACTTCCACCGCGCCACGATTTTCGCGTCCGGCGAGCACGTCAGGGAGAGATTTTGCAGCGCGGTCGCGGGCGTCAAGTCGCGCACCGAGGCTGAAAGCGGCATGAAGACCGTCAGGTCTGCACGTCCAACTGAGGAGGATGACGCAGTTCTGATTTTGTGGGCCGTGCCCGCCGTTCTGGTGCTCGGCGGCGGAATTTATCTGGTCGGCCATATGCACTACAACGACGGGCCCTCGCGATCGATCGCGAGGGCCCGTTCTTGTTGAGACGCAGCTCAGAGATTGCTCTCGGTGATCGCCGCATAGACCATGCTGCGCAGTTCGCGCCGGAGCGGATAGGCGCTCGACGGCAGCACCTGCGTCATGAAGATGGTGATCAGCTCTTCGGCCGGGTCGATCCAGAACGAGGTCGTGGCCGCACCGCCCCAATTATATTCGCCCGGGCTGCCGGCGATCAGCGTCTCCGCCGGCCGCATGGTCACGGCGAAGCCGAGGCCGAAGCCGATGCCGTTATAGGTGGCTTCCGAAAACAGCGAGCGCGACACCTCCGGCAGCGCGCGGCCGCCTGGAATGTGGTTGCTCGTCATCAGCGCCAGCGTCTTCGGCCCGAGCAGGCGGACGCCGCCCAGCTCGCCGCCATTGAGCAGCGCGCGGCAGAAGGTGAGATAGTCGGCGACCGTCGAGCATAGTCCGCCGCCGCCCGAGATGAACGAGGGCGGCGACAGGAACGAGCTCTTGGTCGGGTCGTCCTGGAGCGTCAGGCCCTCGCGGCGCTGGCCGGCATGGAAGGTCATGCCGCCACCCGGGTCGGCGGAGTAGCAGGCGGCGAAGCGATGCGCCTTGGCGGCCGGCACGTGAAAATCAGTGTCGGTCATGCCGAGCGGATCGAGGATGCGCGTTTTAAGGAACTGCTCGAAGGGAATCCCGGAGATTTTTCCGACGAGATAGCCGAGCACGTCGGTCGCCACCGAGTAGTTCCAGGATTCGCCCGGCGAGAACTCCAGCGGAATTTTTGCCAGCGCCTCGATCATGCTCTGCAGCGTGCCTGACTTCTCGACCTCGCCGATCTTTTCGGTGCGATAGGCGGCATCGACGTTGGAACGCTGCTGGAAGCCGTAGGTGAGACCGGCGGTGTGCCGCAGCAGGTCGACGATCAGCATCGGCCGGGACGGCGGCCGGGTCAGGAAGGCCGGCGCGGTGCCGGCGACGAACACGCCGAGATCCTTCCATTCCGGAATGTATTTGGCGACGGGCTCGTCGATCGCCACGAGGCCTTGCTCGACCAGCATCATGAAGGCGACGCTGGTGAGCGGCTTGGTCATGGAATAGATGCGGTAAATGGTGTCGTCCTTGACCGGCGCCTTGCGCTCGACGTCGGCAAAGCCCTGCACCGAGCTGTGGGCGACCTTGCCGCGGCGATAGACCAGCAGGTGCGTGCCCGGGAAGCGGCCGGCATCGATGTAGCGGCTCTTCAGATGCGCATCGACGCGGTCGAGCGCGGCCTTGGACATGCCCACGGATTCGGGCGAGGCGGGGGTAGGGGCGAGCATCAGTTCCTCCGGGGCGTTTTGTCGGAAAGTTGATAGCGAAATGCCGGCCCCATTCCAAGCCGGTTGCGCTTAACGCGGCCGGGCCTGCTGGTGTAGGCTGCACTGTGGAACGCCTCCAAGGAGCCCATCCGGGCCAACGAGAAAATTCAGGGCAAACGCACCATGACCCAGTTCAACGAGACCGAACTCACCGAAGCCGTCGTCAAGAGCTTCGACAATACGCCTGATGCGCGGGCAAAATTCCTGCTCCAGGAATTGGTGAAGTCGCTGCACGATTACGTGAGCAAGACCGGTCTCACCTTCGAGGAATGGGAATACGCCATCGATTTCCTGACCCGCACCGGCCACAAATGCACCGACACAAGGCAGGAATTCATCCTGCTCTCCGACGTGCTCGGGGTCTCCATGCTGGTCGACGCCGTCAACCACAGGGATCGCGAGGGCGCCACCCAGACCACGGTGCTCGGCCCGTTCTATGTCGGCGAGCACAAGGTCACCGCGCACGGCACCGACATCTCGCCGAACAATCAGACCGGCGAACGGATGTTCGTGCAGAGCCGCGTCACCGACCTCAAGGGCAAGCCGCTTGCGGGCGTTCCCGTCGACGTCTGGCATGCCGACGATGACGGCTTCTACGATTCACAAAAACCGAACTACGACGAGGTCGGTGCCTCGGCGCGGGCGCGCTTCATCACCGACGCCGACGGCCGCTTCTTCTTCCGCACCATTTTGCCGTGCAGCTATCCGATCCCGACCGATGGCCCTGTCGGCGAGATGATCACGCAGACCAAGCGCCATCCGATGCGCCCCGCTCATGTGCACTTCCTCGTCAATGCGAAAGGCTATGAGCCGCTGATCACCCACGTCTTCATGGACGGCGACAAATATCTCGATTCCGACGTGGTGTTCGGCGTCAAGGACGACCTCGTCGCCAAGGTCGAGCCGCGCAACGACCCTGAGATGCCCGACGGCGCCAAGGCAAACGGGCAGTGGCACCTGATGACCTACGAATTCCACCTCAAGCCCGGCGGCGGCATGGCGCCGAAGCCGCTGGGGGTGAAGGCTGCGGAGCCGGCGTGAGGAATTCTCGCTAGAGCGCGCTTCTAGACCGCTCGGTAGTCAGGGCGCGTGCGACGTCCGCTGTGCTTCTGGTAGCTGCGCAACAGCGGACCTCACTGGATGTCCGAGTTGGGCCAACAACAAACATACTGCGAACATAAAGAAGACGCGAGGCGAGCCGGCCTTAACGCCCCCGGAGCGTCCCGATCAAGCAGGACGGATACCGCCTGTTCGTGCAGCGCGTGGGTTCACATGCCACTCCCTCCGCCACCGCCGCCGCCACCACCAGCTTGTCTGGACGCTTCGAGATTTCTGTCTAAACGACTGGGTTCATTAGGCGCGTAACCGAAAGCTCCCGGATAGCCCTTCTTCGATCCCATTGTTTGTAGCTCATGCAGCGGAGCGTAGCCGGGGACGCCCGGGTGATGTCTCTTAGAGATCTTATGCTGCAGACCAAGTGCTTTGCCTGGTACACCCTGCGCAAGCGCGGCTGGTGCGGCGGCGATGAGAGCGGCGGCACAAAGTGCGATGATCGTTGTCTTCACTTTTCGGTCCTCCCTCCTTGAAACAAAAGAGCCCGCGTAGCGGATTCAACGCCGTCACGACGGCATAGTCGAGCGCAAAAACGTCTAGCCGCAATCAACCTTTAAACCCGGCTAATCGCGCGATGTTTGGGCTATTTGGCCGATGTCGCATATGGGTCACCAGCGGCAATGCTCTGGCGAACGATAATGGTTCCACTTGGCCGCTAGAAGTGGACGTCTGCGCCCTATCGCCCGTGCAGCAGCGCCAGCAGCACGACGACTGCGCAAGCAAGCGCTGCCGTGGTCAGCTTCCAGAACATCAGCGGGCTGCGCTCCAAGAGCGGCGTGATCCGTGTGTCGAGATAGGCCGGATTGGGCGTGCGAAGCTCGAAGACGAATTCGGACAGATCCTCGTGCCGCTTGTAGGGATCCGGATGGAGCGCGCGCCTGAGCGCGCCGTCGACCCAGGCCGGCACGTTGCGATCGTCGCCGGCCGGGCGATATTGAAGTCTCCGCACGTCTGCCTTGCGCCGGATCCTGGCGATCTGGGTGCCATAGGGAAGCGTTCCCGTCAGCATCTGGTAGCAGATCACGGCCAGCGAAAACATGTCGGAGCGCGGCGAGCCGCCTTGCCCCAGAAAGTACTCCGGCGCCGTGTACTGGACCGTTCCCAGGATGTCGTCGGCCTCGTCTCGCGGCGCGGCTTCCGCGACGCCCGCGACCCTGACCGACCCGAAGTCGATGATCTTCGCGGTGCCCGTCTTGTCGATCAGGATGTTATCGGGCCTGAGGTCCTGATGCAGCATTTCCATGCGGTGGAAGGCGCGCAGCCCCGCGGCGATCTGCTCGACCAGCCCACGGACGGTTTCGAGATCGGGGCGCGGATTGTCGGTCATCCACTGCTTCAGCGTCTGCCCTTCGACGAATTCGGTCGCGACGTAGAGATAACTGCGCCGTCTCGACTGTGACAGCGGCTTCAGCACGTGCGGGCTGTCGATCCGGCGCGCGATCCACTCCTCCATCAGGAAGCGCTTGAGATAGGCGGCGTTGTCGCGCAGATCAATCGACGGCAGCTTGAGCGCGACCGGCGCCTCGGTCTCCACATCGACGGCGAGATAGATATGACTGCGGCTGCTGCCGTGGATTTCCCGGATGATCCTGTAGCCGTCGAAGATCGCGCGCGGCTCCGGCAGCGGCGGAAGCGGCAACTGTGACGTCTGATTGAAGATGCCGGCCGGCTCGCGCTGCGGCACCGCGTCGATGCGCAGGATCTGGACGGTGATGTTGTCGTCGCTGCCGCGCCGGTAGGCTTCCTCGACGATCGCCTTTGCCGCCCCGTCGAGCTCGGCTGCGTGCTCGCCGAGTGCGCTGGTGATGAAGCGCTGGTCGACGAATTCATAGGCACCGTCGGTCGCCAGGATAAAGGTATCGCCGGCCTCGATCTCGAAAGCCTGGTAGTCGATCTCGATCTGCGGATTGATGCCGAGCGCGCGGCCGAGATAGGTCTGCTCCGACGACACGATGATACGGTGATCGTCGGTCAGCTGCTCGAGCGCCTTGCCGGCGACGCGGTAGACGCGACAGTCGCCGACGTGGAAGATGTGCGCCGTGGTCGCCTTGATGACCATGGCGGTCAGGGTGCAGACATAGCCCTTGTCGCGGTCATAGGCATATTGGCTCTTGCGCGTCTGCGCGTGCAGCCAGGAATTGGTCGCGTCCAGCACGCGGCGGGCGGAGGTCTTCACCGTCCAGGATTCCGACGTGCAGTAATAGTCCATCAGGAAGCTCTTGACCGCCGACTCGCTGGCGATCTGGCTCACCGTGCTGCTCGAGATGCCGTCGGCGAGAACGGCCGCGATGCCCTTCAGGCTGAGCAGAGGCTCTTCCGGAATCAGGACGCCGTGAAAATCCTGATTGACGGGCTTGCGCCCCTTGTCGGAGTGCTGGCCGACAGAGATCAGGAGTCCGCGGGTCATCGTCATCACCAGGCGAAGGGAGCCTCACCCTGGTCGGGCGAGGCTCCTCTGTCGAGACGTATCAGGCCGCAACGCGGGTCGGCGCAGCCTTGCCGGCCTGGCGCTTCGGCTTGGTCATGACGTGGGTGGCATAGAGGGTCATGCCGGTGAAGGCGAGGCCGCCGACGAGGTTGCCGAGCACGGTCGGGATCTCGTTCCAGATCAGATAATCCATGATCGAGAATTTGGCATGGAGCATCAGGCCCGACGGGAACAGGAACATGTTCACGACGGAATGTTCGAACACCATGTAGAAGAACAGCATGATGGGCATCCACATCGCGATGACCTTGCCGGGGACCGAGGTCGAGATCATGGCGCCGACGACGCCGGTCGAGACCATCCAGTTGCACAGCATGCCGCGCATGAACAGCGTCGCCATGCCGGCCGCGCCGTGCGCGGCATAGCCGAGCGTTCGGCCTTCGCCGATGTTTCCAATCGCCGCTCCGACCTTGTCGGGGTCTTGCGTGAAGCCGAACGTCGTCACGAAGGCCATCATGAAGGCGACGGTGAAGGCGCCGGCGAAGTTGCCGACGAAGACGAGGCCCCAGTTGCGCAGCACGCCGCCAAGCGTGACGCCGGGACGCTTGTCGATCAGGGCGAGCGGCGAGAGCACGAACACGCCGGTGAGCAGATCGAAGCCGAGCAGGTACAGCATGATGAAGCCGACGGGAAACAGTATCGCGCCGATCAGCGGCTGGCCGGTGTTCACGTTGATGGTGATGGCGAACCATGCGCCGAGTGCGAGGATGGCGCCGGCCATGAAGGCGCGGATGGCAGTATCCCGGGTGGACATGAAGATCTTGGACTCGCCCGCATCCACCATCTTGGTGACGAATTCCGAAGGCGCGAGATACGACATCAATGGTTCCTTTTGCTTCGTAAGTGAGATCGACACGCCCGAGAGAGCGCAGCTGAACATCATTGGCCGTGCGGACAGCTCTGCCGCGCACGAGGGCTATGGAAGGTCTGGAAGCCTTGGGAATCGCGTCACGAGGACTGAGCCGGGAGGGCCGCGAAGCAGTTGAGCTTCCGGGATGCAGCCGCCAGAGGCTGCAACAATGCGGCAAGCCGCAGTCTTCGTTGACGTCGGTGAAGAAGCAAGTTGCGTGCCGTGTGGGTGTGTTGGAAAAGGCTAGCGATATCAATCAGATGCCGCACGCGTTCAGCTGACTTTTGCGGACGCGCGGCCTTTTGCTTGGGCGGCTGCATAAGATTTGTGCGGCGCACAAGGAATGAGCAATCCGCAAAATCCGCGTGCGCAGCAGGCCTGCGACAGTCTGGCGCGGCGTCAATAACCCATTCATTTTTCGACATTTTTCGGAGTGGCGGGCTTGGCATGAAGCTTGAATCATTCAAGCCGACGCCATTGAAGCCGTCCCGCGAGACTTCTCATCCGATTTGCCGACGCCACCAGACGGGGGTCTCCCCCGCCATGCGTTCGCATGCGCCTGTTTCTGGCGTCACGGACGGACGGGCCACTCGCGCGCACTGACGCCATCAATTCTGCAACGATGCAAAGGACGACACTGCCTATGACCAAGCGCACCCGCCAGCCCTCGGGCCTGAGCCGCCGTCAATTGTTGAAGGCCGCCGGCAGCACCGCCGCTCTTCTCGCCGCCGCCAAGCTGAATTTCCCCGCCGGCGCCTTCGCGCAGGACGCAGGCCCCGAGGTCAAGGGCGCCAAGCTCGGCTTCATCGCGTTGAGCGATGCCGGTCCGCTCTTCGTCGCCAAGGACAAGGGCCTGTTCGCCAAATTCGGCGTGCCCGACACCGACGTGCAGAAGCAGGCCTCATGGGGCACCACGCGCGACAATCTCGTGCTCGGCTCGGAGGGGAACGGCATCGACGGCGCGCACATCCTGACCCCGATGCCGTATCTGATTTCCGCCGGCAAGGTGACGCAGAACAACCAGCCGACCCCGATGTACATCCTGGCGCGGCTCAATCTCGATGCGCAGTGCATCTCGGTCGCCAAGGAATATGCCGACCTCAAGGTCGGTGCCGACGCGTCGGTGCTGAAGGCGGCGTTCGAGAAGAAGAAGGCCGATGGCAAGTCGGCCAAGGTCGCGATGACCTTCCCGGGCGGCACGCATGACCTCTGGGTCCGCTATTGGCTCGCCGCCGGCGGCATCGATCCCGACAAGGACGTCGAGACCATCACCGTGCCGCCGCCGCAGATGGTGGCGAACATGAAGGTCGGCACCATGGACGCGTTCTGCGTCGGCGAGCCCTGGCCCGGGCAGCTCGTGCATCAGGGCATCGGCTACACCGCCGTCAACACCGGCGAGATCTGGAGCAAGCATCCCGAAAAGTCGCTCGGCATGCGCGCGGCCTGGGTCGACAAGAACCCGAAGGCTGCCAAGGCAATCCTGATGGCCGTGATGGAGGCGCAGCAATGGGCCGACAAGATGGAGAACAAGGAAGAGCTCGCGACCATCATGGCGAAACGGCAGTGGATCAACTGCCCGGTCGAGGACATCGCCGATCGCGCCAAGGGCAAGTTCGACTACGGCAATGCCGGCAAGGTGGTCGAGAACTCACCGCATATCATGAAGTACTGGCGCGACTTCGCCTCCTATCCGTTCCAGAGCCATGATCTCTGGTTCATGACCGAGGACATCCGGTGGGGCAAATATGAAGCTTCCTTCGACAGCAAGGCCCTGATCGGCAAGGTCAACCGCGAAGACATGTGGCGCGATGCGGCCAAGACCCTCGGTGTCGCAGCCTCGGAGATTCCAGCCTCCACCTCGCGCGGCAAGGAGACCTTCTTCGACGGCAAGGTGTTCGATCCCGAAAATCCGGCTGCCTATCTGAAATCGCTCGCGATCAAGCGCGTCGAAGTCTGATGGAACCCGCGGCCGCCGTCAGGCGGCCGCGTCGTCCTTTGAAGCCGGAGAGGGATTTTCAATGAACATGCCTGCCACGAAGATTGAGGTTGAGACTGCGACGCCTGCGGGTGCTTCCGCGCCGGTCGTCGCGATGACGCTCAAGCGTCCGCCGCGCAGAGAGGCCTACGCGCGTATGGCGAGGGAGACCGCCGTGCGCGTGATTCCGCCGCTGGTCGTGATCGCGCTGCTGACGCTGGTGTGGGAGCTGGTGTGCCGCCGCGCCGGCTCGGCGCTGCCGCCGCCGTCAAAGGTGTTCAAGGACACCAAGGAACTGATCTTCGATCCGTTCTTCGATCATGGTGGCATCGACAAGGGCCTGTTCTGGCATCTCTCTGCAAGCCTTCAGCGCGTCGCGCTCGGCTATTCGTTGTCGGCGATCGCCGGCATCGCGCTCGGCGTGCTGGTCGGGCAGTCGGTCTGGGCGATGCGCGGGCTCGATCCGCTGTTCCAGGTGCTGCGCACCATCCCGCCGCTGGCCTGGCTGCCGCTGTCGCTCGCTGCGTTCCGCGACGGCCAGCCATCGGCGATCTTCGTCATCTTCATCACCTCGATCTGGCCGATCATCATCAACACCGCGGTCGGTATCCGCAACATCCCGCAGGACTACCGCAACGTCGCCGCGGTGGTACAGCTCAATCCGCTCGAGTTCTTCGGCAAGATCATGATCCCGGCGGCGGCGCCCTACATTTTCACGGGCCTTCGCATCGGCATCGGCCTGTCCTGGCTCGCCATCATCGCAGCCGAAATGCTGATCGGCGGCGTCGGCATCGGTTTCTTCATCTGGGACGCCTGGAATTCCTCGCATATCAGCGAGATCATCCTTGCGCTGTTCTATGTCGGCATCGTCGGCTTCGTGCTCGATCGCCTGATCGCGGGTCTCGGCAAGATCGTCACCCGCGGCACGGCGCAGAACTGAGGGAGAAGGGCACATGACCGCCTATCTGAAGCTCGACCATATCGACAAGGTCTTTACCCGCGGTGCCGCCAGCACGGAGGTGCTGAAGGACATCAATCTCACGATCGAGAAGGGCGAATACGTCTCGATCATCGGCCATTCCGGCTGCGGCAAGTCGACCCTGCTCAACATCATCGCAGGCCTGACCGGCGCCACCACCGGCGGCGTGCTGCTCGAGAACCGCGAGGTCAACTCGCCGGGGCCCGATCGCGCGGTGGTGTTCCAGAACCACAGCCTGCTGCCGTGGCTGACCGTCTACGAGAACGTCAAGCTCGGCGTCGACAAGGTCTTTGCCAGGACCAAGTCCCGCGCCGAACGCGACGCCTGGGTCATGCATAATCTCAACCTGGTGCAGATGGCCCACGCCAGGGACAAGCGTCCTTCGGAAGTCTCCGGCGGCATGAAGCAGCGCGTGGGCATCGCCCGTGCGCTGGCGATGGAACCGAAGGTGCTGCTGCTCGACGAGCCGTTCGGCGCGCTCGACGCGCTGACCCGCGCGCATCTGCAGGACTCGGTGATGGCGCTGCATCAGAAGCTCGGCAACACCATCCTGATGATCACCCACGACGTCGACGAGGCGGTGCTGCTATCCGATCGCATCGTCATGATGACGAACGGGCCGAGCGCGCGCATCGGCGAGGTGCTGGAGGTGCCGCTCGCACGTCCCCGCAAGCGGCTCGATCTTGCGACCAACTCCACCTATTTGAAGTGCCGCCACCGCGTGCTCGAGTTCCTCTACGAGCGTCATCGATTCGTCGAGGCCGCGTAAACCAAGGTTTAACGTGGATGATAAACGCGCCTAAATAATCGACACCTCGCTCAATCCTTGTGCGCCGCACAAGGATTGAGCGAATCGCAAAATTTGCGAGCGAAATACACCTGGAAGAATTTCGGGCAATGCGAACAAGCCCCTGAATTCCCTGTATTTCCCGAACGCGCGCAATTGGCACGGAAATTGAAATACCTTTTCCGACGCCAACGACGACGTCCCTCAACATCATCAATCAGCATCGTGAACTCGCCACCGGGGCATGGCCTCGGCGCGCGCCTCCGCGTGGAGGCTGAGCCTGCAACGACGCAGCGGTGAGCCTAGAAGGGATTATCAATGACGACGAATCCGACTCGAAATCCGACGTGGATTTCTGATTGGCGCCCCGAAGACGAGGCGTTCTGGAATGCGGGCGGCAAAGTGATCGCCCGGCGTAACCTGATCTGGTCGATCGTGGCCGAGCATATCGGCTTCTCGGTGTGGCTGATCTGGAGCATCGTCACCACCAAGCTGCCGCAGGCGGGCTTCCACTACACCACCGACCAGCTGTTCCAGCTCGTCGCGGTGCCCGGGCTGATCGGCGCATTGATGCGCTTCCCCTATACGTTCGCGGTCACGACCTTCGGCGGCCGCAACTGGACCATTTTCAGCGCGGCTGTCCTGTTCATCCCGACGCTGTCGCTCGCCTATTTCGTCGGCCAGCCCGACACCCCGTTCTGGCTGATGCTGCTGATCGCATCGACCGCGGGTCTCGGTGGCGGCAATTTCGCCTCCAGCATGACCAACATCTCCTTCTTCTTCCCTGACCGGATGAAGGGATGGGCGCTGGGGCTGAACGCGGCCGGCGGCAATATCGGCGTCTCCAGCGTGCAGCTCTTGACCCCGATCCTGATGACGCTCGCGGTCATCAACCTGTTCCAGGCGTCCCCCGTCGACGGCATCTTCCTCCAGAACGCCGGCCTGATGTGGGTGCTGCCGATCGCGATCGCGGTGTTCGGCGCGGTGTTCTTCATGAACAACCTGACCACGGCCAAGTCGTCGATCAAGAACCAGCTTGCGGTGGTCAAGCGCAAGCACACCTGGATCATGGCGTATCTCTATATCGGAACATTCGGATCCTTCATCGGCTACTCGGCGGCGTTCCCGCTGCTGATCAAGACGCAGTTTCCGGCGATCTCGATCTCGATCGCGTTCCTCGGGCCGCTGGTCGGTTCGCTGTCGCGACCGCTCGGCGGCTTGCTCGCCGACAAGATCGGCGGCTCCATCCTCACCTTCTGGAATTTCATCGCGATGGCGGGCGCCACCGTCGGCGTGCTCTACTTCGTCGGGCACAAGGACTTCACCGGCTTCCTTGCGATGTTCCTGATCCTGTTCGTGACGACGGGCATCGGCAACGGCTCGACCTACCGCATGATCCCCTCGATCTTCCGCGAGCAGAACCTGTTCAGGGTGCGTGGCAAGGGCGATGCGGCGCGCGCGGCGGCGTTGAAGACCGCGAGCATCGAGAGCGGTGCGGCGGTCGGCTTCATCGGCGCGATCGGCGCGGTCGGCGGCTATCTGATCCCGACCGGTTTCGGCAAGTCGATCGCCATGACCGGTGGTCCCTCGCTCGCGCTCGCGATCTACCTCGCTTTCTACGCCTCCTGCCTCGGACTGACCTGGTGGTTCTACCTGCGTCGCAGCCCGCAGGGTGAGGGCGCGTCAAGCCTCGCGGAAGCGCGAGTCTGAGTTTGGCACGAATGTCGCTTCTCCCCGTACGCGGGGAGAAGACTCTCTGATGACGTTTGACCCATGAACCTTGTTCGCAACGGCGCGGACAAAGGCAGACCGAAACAGACAGGAGAACATCATGACTTCAGAACAGATTGCCCTCGTCCAGCAGAGCTTTTCCAAGGTCGCGCCGATTTCAGAGGCGGCCGCGGTGCTGTTCTACGATCGCCTGTTCGAGGTGGCGCCGTCCGTGCGCGCGATGTTTCCCGAGGACATGACCGAGCAGCGCAAGAAGCTGATGGGCATGCTCGCGGCCGTCGTCGGCGGCCTGTCGAAGCTCGAGACGATTCTTCCCGCGGCCTCGGCGCTCGCCAAGCGTCACGTCGCCTATGGCGCCAAGGCCGAGCACTATCCGGTGGTCGGCGCGACCTTGCTCTGGACCCTCGAGAAGGGCCTCGGCGAGGCCTGGACGCCCGAACTCGCCACGGCCTGGACCGACGCTTACGGCGTCCTGTCCGGCTACATGATTTCCGAGGCCTATGGCGCACAGGCGCAGGCCGCCGAATAGGAGATGCCTTGTGAGTGAACCGCTGGTCATCGTCGGTAACGGTATGGCGGCCGCGCGTCTGGTCGACGAGCTCGCCAAGACCTCGCTCGGCCGCTACGCGGTCGCGGTGATCGGCGAAGAGCCGCGGCTCGCTTACAATCGCGTGCTGCTCTCCTCCGTGCTGGCCGGCGAGACCGGCTCGCACGAGATCGAGCTGAGGCCGGCTGACTGGTGGCGCCATCGCGGCGTCACCGTGCGCTACGGCTATCGCGTCACCGAGATCGACACCGGCCGCCGTGAGCTCAAGATCGAAGGTGAAGAGAGCGTCGAATATTCCAAGCTCGTGCTCGCCACCGGCTCGACGCCGCTGCGGCTCAACGTGCCGGGCGCCGATCTCACCGGGGTGCACACCTTTCGCGATACGCGCGACGTCGATCTGCTGCTGACGCTCGCTGCGGCGAAGAAGCGTGTCGTCGTGGTCGGCGGTGGCCTGCTCGGACTCGAAGCGGCCTATGGCCTTGCGAAAGCCGGCGCGCCGGTGACGCTGCTGCACCTGATGGACCGGCTGATGGAGCGCCAGCTCGATCTGCCGGCGGCCGACCTGCTGAAGACGCTGGTCGAGCGCAAGGGCATCCGCATCCTGCTTAACGCCTCCACCGCCCGCATTCACGGCGAGGGCCATGTCGAAGCCGTCGAGCTCGCCGACGGCACGCGCATCGAGGCGGATGCCGTGATCTTCGCCGCCGGCATCAGGCCGAATGTGGCGCTTGCCAAAGAGGCGGGCATCGCGGTCAACCGTGGCATCGTCGTCAACGACGAGATGCAGACGGCCTCGCCCGACATCTACGCGCTCGGCGAATGTGCCGAGCATCGCGGCACCTGCTACGGCCTGGTCGAGCCCGCTTACGAGCAGGCGCGCGTGCTGGCGCGGCATCTCGCCGGCCGTCCCGCCGCCTATCAGGGCAGCGTGGTCTCGACCAATCTGAAGGTCTCCGGCGTCAGCGTCTTCTCCGCCGGCGACTTCATGGGTGGGGACGGCAGCGAGAGCCTGGTGCTGTCAGACCGCAGGCGCGGCACCTACAAGAAGCTCGTCATCGCCGACGGCCGGCTCACCGGCGCGGTGCTGATCGGCGATACCGTCGATGCGCTCTGGTATCTCGAGCTGATCCGCAATCGCGACAAGGTGACGGCGATCCGCACCGACATGATGTTCGGCCGCGCGCTGGCGCGTCCTTCCAAGGCGGCTTGATAAGGCAGCTCGATATGACGGCGATCGATCCCACGCTCCGCGCCACCAAGACGACCTGTCCCTATTGCGGCGTCGGCTGCGGCGTGCTGGCGACGCCCGACGGCAACGGTGGCGCGGCGATCGCGGGCGACCCGGATCATCCCGCCAATTTCGGCCGGCTGTGCTCGAAGGGCTCCGCGCTCGGCGAGACCGTCGGGCTGGAGAGCCGGCTGCTCTATCCGATGATCCGCTGCAAGGGCGTGCTGGAGCGTGTCGCCTGGAGCGACGCGCTCGATCACGTCGCCCATCGCATGCAGCACATCGTGGCGCGCGACGGCGCCGATGCGGTCGCGTTCTATCTCTCGGGCCAGCTCCTGACCGAGGACTATTACGTCGCCAACAAGCTGATGAAGGGCTTTGTCGGCACGGCCAATGTCGACACCAATTCGCGGCTCTGCATGTCGTCCTCGGTCGCCGGCCATCGCCGCGCCTTCGGTGCGGACACCGTGCCCGGCTGCTACGAGGATCTCGACCAGGCTGACTTGCTCGTGTTCGTCGGCTCGAACGCGGCCTGGTGCCATCCCGTGCTGTTCCAGCGCATGCTGAAGAACCGGCAGGAACGCAGCGCGCGCATGATCGTGATCGATCCGCGCCGGACCGACACGGCCAGCGACGTCGACCTGTTCCTCGGCCTCAAGCCCGGCACCGACACCGCGCTGTTCTCCGGCCTGTTCGTCCATCTCGCCGACAATGGCGCGCTGGACCAGGATTACATCGCGCAGAACACGTCGGGCTTCGATGACGCGCTGACGCGCGCGCGCAACATCGCCGGCAGTGTCTCCGCGACCGCACTGGCGACGGGTCTGTCCGAACAGGACGTCGCCACCTTCTTCAAGATGTTCCGCGACACCGAGCGAGTCGTCACGCTCTATTCGCAGGGCGTCAACCAGTCGGCGCAGGGCACCGACAAGGTCAACGCGATCCTGAACTGCCATCTTGCCACGGGACGCATCGGCAAGCCGGGCGCCTCGCCGTTCTCGCTCACCGGCCAGCCCAACGCGATGGGCGGCCGCGAGGTCGGCGGCCTTGCCAACCAGCTCGCCGCGCATATGAACTTCACGCCGCCCGACATCGACCGTGTCAGGCGGTTCTGGAAGGCGCCGCGCATCGCCACCCATGAAGGGTTGAAGGCGGTGCAGCTGTTCGAGGCGATCAACCGCGGCGAGGTCAAGGCGCTCTGGGTGATGGGCACCAACCCGGCGGTGTCATTGCCGGACGCGGACGTCGTACGTGAAGCGCTGAAGAAGCTCGAGCTGTTCGTGGTGTCCGAGAACGTGCTCTCCAACGACACCGTCGAGGCCGGCCCGCATGTGCTGCTGCCGGCGCTGGCCTGGGGCGAGAAGTCGGGCACGGTGACCAACTCCGAACGCCGCATCTCGCGCCAGCGCTCGTTCCTGCCGGCGCCGGGCGAGGCGCGGCCGGACTGGTGGATTCTGAGCGAGACCGCAAAGCGGCTCGGCTTCGGCGACAGCTTCAACTACAAATCCGCCGCTGATATTTTCCGCGAGCACGCGGCGCTTTCGGCGTTCGAGAACGATGGCAGCCGCGATTTCGACATCGGCGCGCTGACCGCGCTCTCGGACGAGGCCTTCGACGCCTTGAAGCCGGTGCAATGGCCGGCGCGCGAAGGCGAGGCGGCCGGCGAGCGCTTCTTCGCGAACGGCGGCTTCTTCACCAATGACGGCAAAGGCCGCTTCGTCGCGCCGGAGGTGCCGTCGCTGCGCGGCGAAACCGGCCCGTCGCGCCCGCTGCGGCTCAACACCGGACGTATCCGCGACCAGTGGCACACCATGACGCGCACGGGGCTCAGCCAGCGTCTCGGCGCGCATCTGCCGGAGCCGTTCGTCGAGATCCACCCGGATGATGCCAGCAAACACGGCATCGCGCATGACGGCTACGCCCGCATCACCACCGATTACGGCCAGTGCATCCTGAAGGTCGTCGTCAGCGACCGTCAGCAGCGCGGCACGCTGTTCGCGCCGATCCACTGGAGTGCGATGAGCGCCTCGCACGGCCGCGTCGGGGCGCTCGTGCAGTCCTTCACCGATCCGTTCTCGGGCCAGCCGGAGTCGAAAGCCACGCCGGCGGCGATCTCGCCTTATGAATACGTCTTCCGCGGCTTTGCGCTGTCGCGCAAGCAGCTCGATCTGCCGCCGAACCTGATGTGGACCCGTGTCACGGTTTCGGGCGGCTTCGGCTATCTCTTCGCCGACAATGCGGATCTGTCGCGCTGGCCGGCCTGGCTCGACGGTGTCGCCGGCGAGGATGTCGCCGACTATCGCGACTTCGGCGGCGGCGTTTATCGCGCGGCCTCGTTCGCGGGCGACCGCATCGAGACCTGCCTATTCGTCGGCCCCGCGCATGATGCCGGCGACTGGGAGGTGGTGAAGAGCCTGTTCGTGGCCGATCACGTCACCGACGAGCAGCGCCGCATGCTGCTGTCAGGCAAATCGACGGAGGGCGCGGCCTCGACCGGCCCCATCGTCTGCGCCTGCTTCGGCGTCGGCCGCGGCACCATCTGCGACACCATCGCGAGCGGCGCGCGCACGGCGGCCGAGATCGGCGCCAAGCTCAAGGCCGGCACCAATTGCGGGTCATGTATCCCCGAGCTGAAGCAGTTGATCGCGACGACGGAAGTGGCGCCGGCGAAGCAGGCGAAGGTCGCGGCGGCTGCGGGGTAGGGGATCTCTCCAGACTGGGAGACTGTCTCGTGCCCCGGACGCTGCGCAGCACGAAGTGATGCGCTGCAGAGCCGGGGCCCATCTCACAGCAGAGTGTTTGGCCTTTCTGGGTCCCGGCTCTGCGCAGCAGCGTTTCACGCTGCAGCGCGTCCGGGACACGAGAGTGACGTGGACGCAGCCATGTCCTTCGCCCAATCGACGCGCCAACGATTGTGCCCTATGTTGCCGCGATCCCCCTCCACATGCACAAAAACAACAATGATGTACCTGGAAACGCCGCCGCGCCTGATCGAAACCAAGATCTTCTCCGCCATGCCCGACCATTTCCGCCGCAAGGGCGTGCGGACCGATTGGGCCGATGCCAACCGGCCGGGTGTGCCGACCGATAGTTTCATCGAAGGGCCGTCGTTCGACAAAGACGGCAACCTCCATATCGTCGACATTCCCTTCGGCCGCATCTTCCGCATCGCGCCTGATGGCGCGTGGTCGCTCGTGATCGAATATGAGGGCTGGCCGAACGGATTGAAGATCGCGGCCGACGGCCGCATCCTCGTGGCCGACTACATGCACGGCATCATGGAACTCGACGCCGGGGCAGGGCGCATCAGGCCCATCCTGACCGCGCGCAATTCGGAATCGTTCCGTGGCTGCAACGATCTGCATCTCGCCTCCAACGGCGACATCTTGTTCACCGATCAGGGCCAGACCGGCCTGCACGACGCAAGCGGCCGTGTCTATCGCCTGACGCCGAGCGGCCGGCTCGATTGCCTGCTCGACACCGGCATCAGCCCGAACGGCCTGGTGCTCGACCCCAGCGAAACGGTGCTGTTCGTCGCCATGACCCGCGACAATGCGGTGTGGCGGTTGCCGTTCATGAAGGACGGCAGCGTGTCGAAGGTCGGCCGCTTCTGCTCGCTGTTCGGCACCAGCGGTCCTGATGGCATGACCATGGACGCGGCCGGTCGCCTGTTCGTCGGCCACGCTTCGCTCGGCCACGTCTTCGTGTTCGCGCCGAACGGAGAGCTGATCGCGCGGATCAAGTCGTGCGCGGGTCCGAGCTGCACCAATGTCGCCATCGGTGGCGCCAAGAAAGATCGGCTCTATATCACGGAGTCAGGGACCGGCAGCGTGCTGGTTGCGGATATCAGCGGACTGTGAGCTTTGACATGAACACAAAACCCTTCGGCAAGACCGGCGCGAACGTCTCCGTCATCGGGCAGGGCACCTGGTATCTCGACCATGGCGACCGCAAGCGCGCGATCGCGGCGCTTCAGCGCGGGCTCGATCTCGGCATGACCCACATCGACACCGCCGAGATGTACGGCGATGCCGAGCTCGTCATCGCCGATGCGATCGCAGGCCGCCGCGATGAAGTGTTCCTGGTTTCAAAGGTGCTGCCGAGCAACGCCTCGCGCGGCGGCACCATCACGGCGTGCGAACGCTCGCTGAAGCGGCTGAAGACCGATCGTCTCGACTGCTATCTGCTGCACTGGCGCGGTTCCTATCCGCTCGAAGACACGGTTGCCGCGTTCGAAGAGTTGGTGAAGGCCGGCAAGATCAAATCCTGGGGCGTCTCCAATTTCGACGCCGACGATCTCGACGAAATTCTCGACGTCTCCGGCGAAGGCCGCATCGCGTGCAATCAAGTGCTCTATCATCTCAAGGAGCGCGCGATCGAGCATGCGGTGATCCCGTGGTGCGAGAAGCGTGGCGTCGCTGTCGTCGCATACTCTCCGTTCGGCCACGACGATTTTCCCGCAAGCAACAGCAAGGGAGGCGCGGTGCTGGCACGTATCGCGGAGGCGCGTCGTATGACACCGCGGCAGGTCGCGCTGAGCTTCCTTACCCGTGCGACTACGGTGTTCGCGATCCCGAAGGCCTCGTCCGCGGAACATGCCGGCGAGAATGCGGCGGCCGGCGATCTCGTGCTGACGAAAGAGGAGATTTCGGCGCTCGATGCGGCGTTTCCGCGCGGTCCGAAGCCGCGCAGCCTACCCATGTTGTAGTGCACAAACGCCTATTATTAATGGAGTATTGACGCGCGGGGTCGTCAGCGCATATCGGCATCCTGTTTTCGGAAGTTGTGAAAGCGGCGCATTTGTCGTTTTTTACGATCGTTCCCGAATCGTCGTTTTCCCAGGTTCCAGCCGTGACACCGCCGCCCGCCGTAGCCGCAAGGCTCGACAGTATTCCCATGCCCGTGCCGGAGAAGAAGCAGGAGGTTCGCCGCGCGCCTGCGCGCGTCGATCATCCCTTCAAGGGCATCGCGCTGGTGCTGTTGTCGACGGTATTCCTCGGTTGTTCCGACGTCACCGCAAAGTATCTGTCGACGAGCCTGCCGTCGATCGAGATCACCTGGATCCGTTTCGTCACATTCGCGCTGATGTTCACGCCGGTGATGCTGCCGGGCTCGCCGCTGCATGCGATGCGCACCGATCGCCTCGGCCTGCAATTGATGCGCGGCGTCGCGCTGCTCGGCTCCTCGCTGTTCTTCATCACCGGTCTCCGTTTCCTCCCCATCGCGGAAGCCTCGGCCACCGGCTTCGTCTCGCCGCTGTTCGTCACCGCGCTGTCGATCATCTTCCTGAGCGAGACGGTCGGCATGCGCCGCTGGATCGCGACCGCGATCGGTCTCATCGGCGTGATGATCATCCTGCGTCCGGGCTCCAATGCGTTCCACGCCGCCGCGTTCTTCCCGATCATCTCGGCATTCTGCTGGGCTGCTGCGCTGATCCTGACGCGCATGATGAGCGGGCGCGAAGCCGTCCTCACCACCATGGCCTATTCGGCGCTCACGGGCGTTGCGATCCTCAGCCTGATGGTGCCGTTCGTCTGGGTGACGCCGAGCTGGACCGCGATCGGGCTCGGCATCGTGATCGGCGTCGCGTCCACCGTGGGCCAGTGGATCATCGTGCTGGCCTATCGCTACGGCGATGCCTCGGTGCTGGCGCCGTTCTCGTACACGCAGTTGCTGTGGGTCAGCATTCTGGGCTTCTTCCTGTTCGGCGAAGTGCCTGACGTCTGGACCGTCACTGGTGCTGCCTTCATCGTCGCCAGCGGTCTCTACATCGCCCATCGCGAGCGCATCCGCCGCGCCCAGCTGCTGGTGCTGGAAGAGCGTTCCCCGAACCCCTGACGCAAGTTCGCGCGTCCCGCTTCGTGCTATCAACGGCTCCAACAACACGGGAGGAGCCGGATGCGCGCTGCGATTTTCAGGAACGGTGAGATTGTCGTCGACCGGATGGCCGAGCCAAAGCCAGGTAACGGTCAGGTGCTGGTCAGGACGCTTGCCTGCGGCATCTGCGGCTCCGACCTTCATGCCCGCCAGCATGCCCCCCGCATGGTGGAGATGGCGAAGAAGACCGGCCGCAAGCCGATGGACCTCGCCCGCGACGTCGTGTTCGGCCATGAGTTCTGCTGTGAGATCGTCGATTACGGTCCCGGAACCGCGCGCAAGCTCAAGCCCGGCACCCGCGTCTGTTCGCTCCCAGCGCTCGTGACGCCGCAAGGCATCGAGGGCATCGGCTATTCCAACGACAATATCGGCGGCTATGCCGAGGCGATGCTGCTCAGCGAGCCCCTGCTGCTTGAGGTGCCCAACGGTCTCGCGTCCGAACATGCGGCGCTGACCGAGCCGCTCGCCGTCGGTGTCCACGCCGTGGCGAAAGCCAACATCCGGGGCGGCGAGGTACCGCTCGTGATCGGCTGCGGCCCGGTCGGGCTCGCGGTGATCGCAGCGCTGAGGATCAAGGGCCTGCATCCGATCGTCGCCGCCGACTATTCGCCGGCGCGGCGTGCACTGGCCGCAAAGCTGGGGGCCGATATCGTCGTCGATCCCAGGGTGACGCAGCCCTACGCGACCTGGGCCGAGCACGCGCAGATGTCGGAGGCCGAGAAGGCGGCGCGCCCGCCGTTGCAGGCCATGCTGCCGGCACTGAAGCCCGCAATCATCTTCGAATGTGTCGGCGTGCCCGGCCTGTTGCAACAGGTGTTCGAGGGCGCCCCGCGTGATGCGCGCATCGTGGTGGTCGGCGTCTGCATGGAGACCGACAGGAGCGAACCCATGCTCGGCATCATGAAGGAGCTCAATGTCCAATATGTGCTCGGCTACACGCCGGATGAGTTCGCAGCGTCACTGCGCCTGATCGCAGAAGGGCAGGTGGATGCGGCCGCGATGGTCACCGCCGAGGTCGGCCTCGACGGCGTCGCAAAGGCGTTCGCTGATCTCGCCAATCCTGAGGCGCACACCAAGATCATCGTGCAGCCGTGGAAATAGGGAACGGCTGAAGCACGCCGCCATCGGGTTTCGCGGCGACGTCGGCATCGCTCATCTGGGCGATCACGGCCCGGCGGTCGACGATCGCCTGATGGAATTGCGCCAGCACGAGACCGAAGGCGGTGAGGTCGCCGTCTTCGATGGCGCCGTCCTCGTGACAGGCCAGCGTCTCGCGCAGTATGTCGTCGGCTGCGCTCTGCATGGCGGCGAGATCGTCGAGCGACGTCGCCTCCCGCACGCTGGAGATCGCCGTCAGCAACCTGTCGCGATGCAGCGCGTTCTCGCTGCGCTCCTCGCGCCGTAGATAGTGCCGCAGCCACGCGGCCACCGAGCCGAAGCCCGAGAGCAGCAGCACTGCGCCCCAGATGTAGTCGCTGTACTTGTCCATGAAGCTGCGCTCGTTGCCGTCGATAAAGGCGGCAGCTCCTGGATGGGCCGGCAGCGCGGCGTCCTTGTCGGTGTCAGGCTTCTGGATGTGACTGGCGCCGGGTAAGTCCTTCACGAGCGACTGACGGACCGTAAACAGCTCGCGGGTGAAGGCAGCGACCGTGTCCTCGGACAGTGAAGCGGGCGCGACGATCAGATGATTGACGGCGATGGTGTCGATCTTGTCGTCCGGCCGCTGCGGCGTCGTGGAAAATGCGCTCGCGGGAATTTCCTCGGATTCGTAGAGCGGGTGCCGCTCGGCGATGGCGTCGGAGACGTCGACGGACAGGAACTTGGGCTCGCCGCGCAGGCGTGCGGTGGTGGCGATCGTGCTTGCGATCGCCTTGTCGCCGAGTGCGCCCACCATCATGAAGGCGTCGAGCGTTGAGTCCTGGGCCATCTCGGAGATGCGGTCGATACTGAACTGTGCGATCGTGACCTTCTGCGGGTTGACGCCTGACTCGGCGAGGATGACACGAAGCAGATTGAGATTGGCATCGCCAAGGCCGACGACACCGATGCGGCGCCCCGTGAGGGGGGCGATCTCCATGATCTTCGGCCTGGCGGCGCCCTTGCGCGCCGCTGGCGCCCACAACACCACGAAATTCCGCCGCAGGATCGCCACCGAATTGGTGTCGGCCGGCATGGCGAAGTCGCCGCGAGCCACCGCGAGGTCGGCCTTGCCGGCGCCGAGCAGATTGAGGCTTTGCAGTGTGCCGTCGGTCTCGATCGGCACGAGCCGCACCGCGCCACCCCTGGCGTCGAACGCCTTCGCCACCGCCGCAATCAGCGCCTGGTCGTCACTGCCGGCCGGCCCGACCGCGATGCGTAGCGTCGCCGGCTGCCAGAGCCAATAGGCGAGGGCAAGAACGACGGTGAGCACCGAGAGCACGCTTTCGAGCGCGAGCCACGGGCCAAAGCGATTCCGGCGGCGAGACGACGCGTCTCTCCTCACGCTCAGATCGCTCGGCACGGGCATCTCGCTTTCCTCATCGGCAAGCTCGCCCGACGGCAGGCGCGGCGGGTGCCGTCAGTATTTCGAAGGCACGTACATCTCCGGCGGAATCGGGCCGCGGTGATAGTCGGGATTACGGACGCGCGGCGGCAGCACCACGGGCACGCGGGCGACCTCCTGGTACGGCATCTGGCTGAGCAGATGCGCGATGCAGTTGAGGCGGGCGCGCTTCTTGTCGACGGCGTCGACGATCCACCACGGCGAATCCGGCAGATGCGTGTGCTCCAGCATCGTCTCCTTGGCCTTGGTGTACGCCTCCCAGCGGCTGCGCGCCTCGACGTCCATCGGGCTCAGCTTCCATTGCTTCAGCGGATCCCTGATGCGCATGCTGAAGCGGAACTGCTGCTCGTCGTCGGTGATCGAGAACCAGTATTTGACGAGAGTGATACCGGAGCGGATCAGCATCCGCTCGAACTCCGGCACCGTCTTGAAGAACTCCTGGTATTGCTCCTCGGTGCAGAAGCCCATCACGCGCTCGACGCCGGCGCGGTTGTACCAGCTGCGGTCGAACAGCACGATCTCGCCGCCGGCCGGCAAATGCGACACGTAGCGCTGGAAGTACCATTGCGTGCGTTCGCGCTCGCTTGGTGCCGGAAGCGCCGCGACACGGCAGATGCGGGGATTGAGCCGCTGGGTGATGCGCTTGATGACGCCGCCCTTGCCGGCGGAGTCGCGGCCCTCGAACAGCACCACGACCTTCTTCTTCTCGCTCTGCACCCAGTCCTGGAGCTTGACCAGCTCGCCCTGGAGCCGCAGCAGTTCCCGGAAATAGAGCCTGCGATCAACCGTCGGGCGGAGCGCGTCGGTCTCGTCCAGCAGCTCGTCGAGCCTGCTGTCATCGAGCTCCATCTCCAGCTCTTCGTCGAGATCGTCGGTCATTTCCCGGATGATGCGCTCGCGTTTGGCCATTTCAGGGGTGCGGTCGGATGCGGTCATGGGTCCTTCTTTCGGCAGGGTGCCTGTCGCCCGTGACCATCGGCGGGGTTTATTGCGCCCATGTGACACCGGTTCCGAAATAGCCCGGCGGGGCCGTCAGACCGGCAGGGCGATCGAATATTTGACCTGGCTGAGCGCGAAGCTCGACTCGATCGAGGCAATGCCGTCCAGCCGGGTCAGCTTGGTCTTCAGGAAGGTCTCGTAGGAGGCGAGGTCGGCCGCCACCACGCGCAGGAGATAGTCGCGGTTGCCGGTCATCAGATAGCACTCCAGCACCTCGTCCCATTTCGAGATCGCGCGGGCGAAACGATTCAGATCCTCCTCCTTCTGCCGCGCCAACTTGATCGAGATGAAGACGCTGACATGCAGCCCCAGCGCCTTCTGGTCGACGGTCGCGATGTAGCGGCTGATGACGCCGCGCTCCTCCAGCAGCTTGACCCGGCGATGGCAGGGCGACACCGAGAGCCCGACCTTGTCGGCGAGTTCCTGCATTGTCAGCCGGCTGTCGTTCTGGAGCAAAGCGAGGATTTTCCGGTCGATGGCGTCGAGGTCTGGCATTGGGATGAAACCTGTCTGAAGTGCTGATCCATTGGTAAAGTATCCCAATATTTGGAGGTATGGCGCGAAAAATTGAGAAGTTTGGCGCCGCCCGCGGGCGTATCATCGTCCAACCTGTTTCCGGGAGCCATTGCGATGCCCGTTGATACCGCCCGTCTGGACACATTGACCGCGCTGGCCCGCAAGGCGCTGTGGCTGTCGTCATGGACCATCCATCACGCCAACCACATCCGCGCCAACGCGGACGGGCTCAAGGTCGGGGGACACCAAGCCTCGTCTGCCTCGCTCGCGACCATCATGTCGGCGCTGTATTTCAGCGTGTTGCGCCCTGAGGATCGCGTTGCGGTGAAGCCGCATGCGAGCCCGGTGTTCCACGCCATCCAGTATCTGTTCGGCCGGCAGACTCGCGAGAAGCTGGAGAACTTTCGCGGCTTCAAGGGCGCGCAGTCCTATCCCTCGCGCACCAAGGATGTCGACGACGTCGATTTCTCGACTGGGTCGGTCGGCCTCGGCGTCGCGCAGACGCTGTTCGCATCGCTGGTGCAGGACTACGTCAAGGCGCATGGCTGGATGAAGGATCGCCGCGAAGGGCGGATGATTGCCCTCGTCGGCGATGCCGAGATGGACGAGGGCAACATTTTCGAAGCGCTCGCCGAAGGCTGGAAGCACGGCCTGCGCAACACCTGGTGGGTGGTCGACTATAACAGGCAGTCGCTCGACGCCGTTGTGCGCGAGGGGCTCTGGGAAAAGTTTGAGACCATGTTCCGCAATTTCGGCTGGGACGTGGTGATCGTGAAATATGGCCGCCTGATGCGCGAGGCCTTCGCCGAGCCCGGCGGCGAGGCGCTTAAAGCTTGGATCGACAATTGCCCGAACGCGCTCTACGCGGCTCTGTGCTTCCAGGGCGGCGCCGCCTTCCGCAAGCATCTGCACGACGAGATCGGCGACCAGGGCCCGATCACCAAGCTGATCGACAGGCGCAGCGACGAGGAGCTGCTGGCGCTGATGTCGAACCTCGGCGGCCACGACATGGCGAGCATGCTGGAGGCGTTCGAGTCGATCGATCACGATCGCCCGGTCTGCTTCATCGCCTACACCATCAAGGGCGTCGGCCTGCCGTTCCAGGGCCACAAGGACAACCACGCCGGCCTGATGACGGTCACGCAGATGGAGAAATATCGCGAGAGCCAGAACATTCGTGCGGGCCATGAATGGGACAAGTACGAGGGCCTCGCGCAGGACGCCGCCGAGCTCGACGCCTTCCTCGCGCGCGTGCCGTTCAACCAGGACGGCCGCCGGCTGACCGCGCCCGTGGTCGGGGTGCCCCAGCAACTCGCGTTCAAGCCGTCGCCGCAGATGTCGACCCAGCAGGGCTTTGGCCTCGTGCTGAACGAGATCGCGCGCGACGACAGCGAGCTGGCGAGGCGCATCGTCACGACCTCGCCCGACGTCACGGTCTCGACCAATCTCGGTCCGTGGGTGAACCGGCGCGGCCTGTTCGCGCGCGGCGAGAAGGCGGATTTATTCCGCAGCGAGAAAATTCCCTCCACGTTCAATTGGGACTTCTCGCCCAAGGGGCAGCATCTCGAGCTCGGCATCGCCGAGATGAACCTGTTCATCATGCTCTCGGCGCTCGGTCTGTCGCACCAGATCAACGGCGAGCGGCTTTTGCCGGTCGGCACGCTCTACGATCCCTTCATCGAGCGCGGCCTCGATGCATTGAACTACGCCTGCTACCAGGATGCGCGCTTCATGGTGGCCGCGACGCCCTCGGGCATCACGCTGGCGCCTGAAGGCGGTGCGCACCAGTCGATCGCGACGCCGTTGATCGGCATGGCGCAGGACGGGCTCGCCTCGTTCGAGCCGGCTTTCGTCGACGAGCTCGCCGTGATCATGGCGTGGGGCTTCAATCACATGCAGCGCGATCCGGGCGAGGGCGGCTCGGTCTATTTGCGGCTCTCGACGCGCAGCATCGAGCAGGCGCAGCGGATCATGACGCCGGAGCTTGCGCAGGGCATCACCGACGGCGCCTATTGGCTGCGCAAGCCGGGGCCCAATGCCGAACTCGTGATCGCCTATACCGGCGCGGTCGCGCCCGAAGCGATCGAGGCGACCGGCTTCATCGGCGAGAGCCGCCGTGACATCGGTCTGCTCGCGATCACCTCGGCGGATCGCCTGCATGCGGGTTGGACCGCTGCGCGGAAATTGCGGCGCGATCGGCGGGGTGTGCAGCATCTCAGCCACATCGAAAAGCTGCTCGCGCCGCTGCCGCGCGACTGCGGCATCGTGACCGTGATCGACGGCCATCCCTCCGCGCTCGGCTGGCTCGGCAGCGTCCGCGGTCATCGCGTCGAGGCACTCGGCGTCGAGCAGTTCGGCCAGACCGGCACCATCGCGGACCTCTACCGCCATTACGGCATCGATGCGAACGCCATCATCGATGCGGCCGAAAGCCTCACCACCGGCGCACCGGTGCTGCACCGGAAGATGGCGGTGTAGTTGAGGTAACTGCCCTGTCATTCCGGGGCGACGCGTAGCGTCGAGCCCGGAATCCATACTCCCGATCGTGGTTATGGATTCCGGGCCCGCGCCAAGTAGCGCGTCCCGGAATGACACCTGAGGGAGCCTTGCCTCGTTCCCGCCATCGGCTCATATATCCTCCGTCCGCAGCAACGCTGGCCCCGCATATGGCGGGTTCAATTGCCGGCGCTTTCGTGCAAGGATGCCTGCCGAAACGCCCCCTCCAAGCCCCCAAGAAGAGGTTAACGATGGTCAATCGCATGCAATTCTACATCGACGGCGCCTGGGTCGATCCCGCCGTCAAGAAGTCCACCGCCGTGGTCAATCCCGCGACGGAAGAGGCGATGTACGAGGTTGCGCTGGGCTCCAAGGCTGACGTCGACAAGGCCGTCACTGCTGCCAAGCGCGCCTTTGCAACCTTCTCCCAGACCAGCCGCGAGGAGCGCGTCGCGCTGCTCACGAAAGTCATCGAGATCTACAAGGGCCGCCTCAAGGAGATCGGCGCCGCCGTCTCCGACGAGATGGGCGCGCCGCTGCCGATGGCGGAGAAGCTCCAGGCCGGCGCCGGCCTCGGCCACCTCATGACCACGCTCGACGTGCTCAAGAACTATCATTTCGAGGAACCGGTCGGCACCGCCATGGTGCTGCGCGAGCCGGTCGGCGTGGTCGGCATGATCACGCCCTGGAACTGGCCGCTGAACCAGATCGCCTGCAAGGTTGCGCCTGCGCTCGCCGCCGGCTGCACTATGATCCTGAAGCCGTCGGAGTTCACCCCAACCTCGGCGTTGATCTTCGCGGAAATCCTCCATGAAGCCGGCGTGCCGAAGGGCGTGTTCAACCTCGTCAACGGCCTCGGCCCCGAGGTCGGCGCCGCTATGAGCGAGCATCCTGACATCGACATGATCTCGTTCACCGGCTCGACCCGCGCCGGCATCGATGTGGCCAAGCGCGCCGCGCCGACCGTGAAGCGCGTCAGCCAGGAGCTCGGCGGCAAGTCGCCGAACGTCATCCTCGAAGGCGCCGACCTGACCAAGGCGGTGACCGGCGGCGTGATGCACATGTTCAACAACTCCGGCCAGTCCTGCAACGCACCCTCGCGCATGATCGTGCCGCTGTCGAAGATGAAGGAAGTCGCCGCGATCGCGAAGGCTGTCGCCGATAAGACCAAGGCCGGTGATCCCCGCGCTGAAGGCACTACCATTGGTCCGGTCGTCAACCGCGGCCAGTGGGACAAGATCCAGGGCCTGATCAAGAAGGGCATCGACGAGGGCGCAACGCTCGTTGCCGGCGGCCCGGGCCTGCCCGAAGGCGTCAACAAGGGCTTCTACGTCCGTCCAACCATCTTCGCCGACGTCACCCCCGACATGACGATCGCCCGTGAAGAGATCTTCGGACCGGTGCTCACCATCATCGGCGCCAAGGACGAAGCCGAGGCCGTGCACATCGCCAACGACACGCCCTATGGTCTCGCGGGTTACGTCTCGGGCGCTTCGGTTGAGGACGCCAAGCGCGTGGGTCGCCAGATCCGCGCCGGCAACGTCAATCTCCAGGGCGTGCCCAACGACCGCACCGCGCCGTTCGGCGGCTACAAGCAGTCGGGCAACGGCCGCGAGTGGGGCAAGTACGGCCTCGAGGACTTCCTCGAAGTGAAGGCCGTTGCGGGCTTCAACGCGGCGTAAGTTTTTTCGCCTGAACAAGCATGACGCCGGAGCGGGAAACCGCTCCGGCGTTTTTCGTTTTGCTCCGTCGTCATTGCGAGGAGCGCAGCGACGAAGCAATCCAGGCTGTCTCCGCGAAAACAGTCTGGATTGCTTCGCTTCGCTCGCAATGACGGAGGAGGGACCTCGTTGGGTGGGCAAAGGAGCGTAGCGACGTGCCCACCATTCCGCGACGAACAAGAAGCGGTGGGCACGCTTTCGCTTTGCCCACCCTACGAGACCGTCTCTGCGGAACGCCTATCCCCCGACCGCGCCTTGCGTGTTCACATACAGCGCGTAGATCGACTGGCTTGCCGCCATGAACAGGCGGTTGCGCTTGACGCCGCCGAAGCAGAGATTGGCGCAGCGCTCGGGCAGCGCGATGCGGCCGATCATGACGCCGTCGGGCGCGAATACGACGACGCCGTCGAGCTCGGGATCGCCCATACCCCAGCCGCACCAGAGATTGCCGTCGATGTCGCAGCGCATGCCGTCGGGCGTGCCCGGGCCGGCATCGATGTGGACGCGCTTGTTGGAGATCGTGGTGCCGTCGGGCGAGACGTCATAGGCGAGGATTTTTCGGTTCGGCACGCCGCGCGATTCCACGACATACAGAATCTTCTCGTCGGGCGAGAAGCACAGCCCGTTCGGACCGAGCACGCCTTCGGCGACGATGGTCGCCTTGCCCGTTGCAGGATCGAGCCGATAGACGTTCGGCTCGATCTCGGGCTCCGCCTTGTAGCCCTCGTAATTGCCAAGCAGGCCGAAGGTCGGATCGGTGAACCAGATCGAGCCGTCGGACTTCACCACCACGTCGTTCGGCGAGTTCAGCCGCTTGCCGCCGAACGAATCCATCAGCACGGTGATGCTGCCGTCATATTCGGTGCGCACCACGCGGCGGCCGCCATGCTCGCAGGTGACGAGCCGGCCCTGACGATCCCTGGTGTTGCCGTTGGCGAAATTCGAGGGCTTTCGGAAGACCGAAACGGTTCCGGTCTCCTCCTCCCATTTGATGATGCGCTGGTTCGGGATGTCGCTGCACAGGAGATAGCGTCCGTCGCCGAACCACACCGGACCCTCGGCCCAGCGCAGGCCGGTCGCCAGCCGCTCCACTGCCGACAGCTTTAGCCAGTATTTTTCGAAGCGGGGGTCCAGTGCTTTTATCGCCGGATCGGGGTAATAGGTCGCCGGCCGCCAGCCTTGAGTGTGGGGCGATGCATCGTTCATGTGCAGGTCTCTTTGTTGCGTTCCCTCTGTCCAAGTCTGCTAGCATCAGTTATCTACGGCCGCAAATCGGTCACCACAGGCGAGGGAAGACATGCCGCGTATTTTGATGACGGGAGCTTCGGGCGGAATCGGCACGAGCCTGCGAAAGCTGCTGCCGCCGATCTATCCGGATCTCCTGCTCTCCGACATCAAGCCGCCCGCCGATCTCGGCGCGAACGAACAATTCAAAGCGGCGGATCTCGCCGATCTCGCGCAGTGCGAGGCGATCTGCGATGGCGTCGACGGCATCATCCATTTCGGCGGCTATTCGGTCGAAGGCACCTGGGACCAAATCCTCCAGGCCAACATCATCGGCGGCTACAATTTGTTCGAGGCCGCGTACCGCAAGGGCGTCAAGCGCGTGGTGTTCGCCTCGTCCAACCACGCGGTCGGCTTCTACCCCCGCCATCACAAGATCGGGACCGACGTCACCCCGCGCCCCGACGGGCGTTATGGCGTCAGCAAGGTGTTCGGCGAGGCCGTCGGTGCGCTCTACGCCGACAAGCACGGCCTGAAGGTGACCTGCCTGCGCATCGGCAATTTCGGCGACATGCCGCTCGACCAGCGCCGGCTCTCGATCTGGCTGAAACCCGACGACCTCGTGCAGCTCTGCCGCATCGGGCTCGAACATCCCGACATCCATTTCGAGGTCTTCTACGGCGCCTCCCTCAACGAGCGCGCCTGGTGGGACAACCACCGCGCCTACGAATTCGGCTATCGCCCGACGGGGCGCGCCGAGGATTTCCGCGAGCACGCGATGGCCGAGCAGACCAAGCTGAAGCCGGATCCGGTCGGCGACCACTACCAGGGCGGCGCGTTCTGCAGCAACGAGTTCGACGGCGACACGAGCCGGATCATTGATTGGAATAAGCGCTGAAATGCCATACCCCCTCTCCACAGTTATGAGGTGAGGGGGCCTCTCCGCGGCACTCGTGCCGGCATGCAGCCTAGTCCATGCCTTCATCGGGAATGTTCAAGACGGTGCCACACGCTTTGCAATGCACCGCGTCGACATCGTGGCGCTGCAGGGCGCAAACCGGACAGGGGAAGCGTACCTTGGAGGGCGCGAGCAGTGCCTTGGCGAGATTCAGGAAAAGGGTCACGCCAAAGATCATGATGACGACGGTGATCAGGCGGCCGACGGTCCCTGGCAAGGTGATGTCGCCGAAGCCGGTCGTGGTCAGTGCGGTGACCGTGAAGTAGAGCGCGTCGGCATAGTTGGCGATCTGATGATTGTGAGACTTCTGCGTCTCGTAGACGATCCCGGTCATCACGAAAATGAACACGCCGAGGTTCACGACGGCAAAGACGACTTCCTCGTTTCGCCGGAAGAAGGGGCTGTCGACCCGGAGCCGCGCCACCATCTGGTAGTCGCGCAGCAGCCGCAATGTTCGAAATGCGCGCAGGAAGCCGCCGGCCTCTCCGGCGAGCGGCGCAAGGAACGAGATGATGACGACGATGTCAGTCCAGGTCGAAAGTCGCGCCAGGTCATGCAGCGGTTGACGGCTGATGATCATCCGTGCGGCGAAATCCGCAAGGATCAGCACGCCGAACACGACATCGAGCGACTCGATGGCCCTGTTGCGAGGCAGGAACGAGGTCGCGATGATGAACAGAACCGTGACGATGTCCAGCGCGAGCAGGGCGTATCGGAATTTTATGCAGCCGAACGTGTCGCCTTCGTAAAGTTGCCGGATCCTGCCCTTCAGGGCCTCGAATGGGACGGCGACGGCGTCGAGCGGCCCATGTCCCTTCGTACTGTTGCGATAAAATGCCATGGTCAGCGACCGCCGCGCATCTCGGTAGCCTATGCTTCCGAAGGATCGAGCATTTCGCCGATCTTGTTGACGGCGACATTGATCGACATGCCCAGGTAATCGCCGGGTTCGCCGAACCACGAGCCAGTCAGCGGCACGGCCTGGCCCGGATGCCGCGCAATGGCCACCGGAATGAGGTCGAAGCCAGCGCTCAAACTGTTGGTTGGATCGTAATCCAGCCAGCCGGCGCCGGGCAGGAATACCTGCACCCATGCGTGGGTCGCGCCGGAGCCGGTCATGCCCACGGCGCCGCCATCGAGCGCCGCATCATAGAGATAACCGCTGACGAAGCGCGCGGCAAAGCCGAGCCGGCGCAACGTCTCGATCATCAGCCAGGCGAAGTCCCGGCAGGTGCCCGATTTCGTGCGCAGCGTTTCGCCGGGTGACTGTGTGCCTTCGGCATCTCTGCCGCAATAGCTGAAGTCGCTGCGAAACTTGCCGAGCATTCGGCGCAGCACGTCGGCGGTCCGATCCTGATCGCCGGCAACGAAGCTCTTGGTCCACGCCGCATGGCTGCCGTCTGCATCGTCGGCATGCGGGCGCAGGTAACCGGCAAGGTCGGTCCATTCGTCCGGGGTGTACTGCACGGGGACCTCCTCGGCCCGGAGGTCCAGCGGAAATGTCTCCAGACCCTTGATGCCAAAATAGACGCCACGAACCCTGAACGTGAATGTCAGCTCGCTGCCGGGTTCGCTGAAGTCCATCACCGTGACGGCATTGGAGCGGGAGTCGGTTACCCAATGCACCTTTGATGGCAGGCTGGTAGCAGCGGACCAGCGAAGCAGCCGGGTCGAGGCGCCGCGCCGCGGCAGGAACATCGCCCGGTGCGTGCCGAACCTCACCGGCTTTGCATAGCGGTAGGTCGTGGTGTGCGTGATCTCGCCTATGATCGCCATGCATCGATCCGCTTCGCATTGCGGGGCTCGTTGAGCACCTTCCGCACAAGAAAGAGCAGGGACCAGCTTTCGGCTCGGCCGCTGCTGCCCATTGATCTAGATCAACGTCGTTCCCGGGATCGTCTGGCCCATCAAGCGATCACGCATTCCTTCAGACGTTGATGTGCAAACCGACCGAATGGAGCGATGGACATGGGTATCCTTTGGACGATCATCATTGGATTTATCGTCGGCGTGGTCGCGAAATTCATCATGCCCGGCGACAAATCCGAGCCCACGGGGTTCATCCTGACGACGGTTTTGGGGATCGTCGGTGCGTTCGTCGCGACGTGGCTCGGTCAGGCCGTGGGATGGTATAAGTTCGGGGAGGGCGCCGGCTTCATCGGCAGCGTGGTCGGCGCCATCATTCTCCTCTTCCTGTACGGGCTTGTTATGGGTCGTCAGGGCCGCGCCTGATCGACCCGAATGATCTTGCTGCGCATGAAAATCAAATTGTCAGTCGTCGCGATGCTCGCGACGATCGTACCGGGAGTCATGTCAGGATCGGCGCGAGCCGCAGCCCTCAGCGATGCCGAGGCGACGTTCCTTGACCAGCTCGTCACCGCATCGGTGGTGCTGGAGCAGCGATGCGACGGTTACGAGGTCGACGGCGCCGGCGGCGTTCAACTCGGCGCCCGGCTTCTCGGCAGCCCTGAGGCGGCGATGGCCATGATCGACGCCTATGCTGCAGCCATCAAGGCCCGCGACGGCGAGACCTACGATCCCGGTAAATTCCGCCCCGAGGTGCGTGAGGCGGCCGGCAAAACGTTCAGGCGCGTCCGGACGGACTTGATCAAGAACCCGACAAGGGGCTGCGCTGACTACGGCGATGCCAGCGTGGACCGCGGTTTGCTGAGGCGGTACTGAACGCGAACAAGCTCTGATTGAGAAGGACCTGTCACTCGCGTCATGCTATCGTCTGTTCCGGGACGTGCATTGCCGTCCCAGGCAACAAGAACAGGGAGGATGGCTATGAAGACGTTAGCGATGTCAGCGTTGATCCTTGCTACCTTGTCGATCGCGCCGGTGAGCGCCGCACCGATCGGTCCCGCGGCTCACCTGAACCCAAACCAAGGTCCGGGATGCTCGCTCTCCGGCGGCGCGGTTGCGAATTGCAAGAACGTCCTCAACTTCAAGTCCTACTACGAGTGCCGCAGTAACCGCATGGAGCGAGGCTGGACGGGCGTTGAGAGCGGCTACTACTGCCGGGCTCTCGACCTCAAATAAGAGCGCGGGTCAGTTCAGAATTTTGGGAGGCCGCCTGCGTTGGCGGCCTCTTCTATCGCGATGAGTGTCAGGCACGCATCCCGATCGCCGGACGAAATGGCGGGCCGTCCCAGGGCTGCGGTGCGGCGGCATAGCGGTCGAAGCGCATTGTGTGGCTGGCGAGCCCCTGGCTCAACACGCGCAGGCTGTTCGCATAGCCGAACATCGCTATGAGCGGTACCGTCGCATCGATCGCGACCGTGTCATCGTCGACGACCCTGGAGTGGGCGGTCCCACGCCGTGATGTCAGGTCGTCAACGATCGATTGTGCGAACGGCGTCGGTGTCACCACTTCGACCTTCATGATCGGCTCAAGCAAGACCGATTCTGCCGTTTGCAGCGCCCTGCGGAACGCGGCATTAGCCGCGATCTCGAAGGCGAGCGGTGAAGAATCGACGTCGTGATACTTGCCGTCGATCAGCTGGACCCTGACGTTCACCACCGGAAAGCCCGCAATCACGCCGCAGGCCAGTACGCTTTCGAGCCCTTTCTCGATCCCGGGCATATATTTGTTCGGTAGCGCATCCACACCAGTCTTGCGTTCAAGCTGGTATCCCGTGCCAGGCTCATTCGGCTCGATGGCAAGCTTGACGGCGGCAAACTCCCCCTTGGGCCCGTAGATCTTTTTGTGAGTGTATTCCGCCTCCGCACGTTTGGTCGGATGCTCGAGAAATGCCACCTGCAGGGCACCAATATTGACGGCTATTCCAGAGGTCCGGTTGAGGGCGTCGATCGCGCTCTCGATGCGGGTTTCGCTCGTTCCCTTCAGGATGATCTGAGCAGAGTCTTGATCGACCGACACGGCGAGCGCTCCGTCCTTGGCGGTGAGCTTCAAGAGCGCAGCAACGAGCTTCTCATGATCGGCCCTGGACTTCGCTTCGATGGCGACGTCAACAAGCAGGGGTGGCGTGCTCACATCATGCGGCATTGTAAGACCTGTAGCGTTGCCTTGGTCTAGCGTCAGCTCTCCTCACCCGCAATCCTCGCCAGATAATCCGACTTGCTGAACTGCATGTGATCCACACACAGCTGCGCCAACGCCCAGCTGTCGCGGCCCTTCAACAGCTCGATCATCAGCTCGTGTTGGCGCCGCGATTGCGCAAGTCCCTCGCGGTCGGCGAGGTTCTTGGCGCGCATCGGCAGCGTCAGGCTCATGTAGTCCTGGAGCGACCGCACCAGATAGGGATTGCCGCAGGCCGAGAACAGCGCGAGGTGAAAGGCGTCGTTGGCCTCGTGGATGCCGCGCAGATCCTGCACATCGGCCTTCGCGCAATATTGCCGTTGCAGTGCGGTCAGCTCGTCGATCAGGCCTTGCGGTGCGGGCAGGGGGATCATCAGCGCGGCCTGCCGGGTCAGCATCTCGCGGACCTCGTAGATCTGCCGGACTTCCTCGGCCGAGTAGAACCGCACGGTGGCGCCGACGTTCTTCTCGCGGCGGACGATGCCGCGGCGCTCGGCATCGACCAAGGCCTGCCGCACGAAGTGCCGGGAGGTGCCGTAGCGCGACATCAGCGCGTCTTCGGTGAGGCGCGCGCCCGGCGGCAGGCGGCCGAAGATGATGTCCTCTTCCAGCCGCGCGACGACATCGTCCGGATCGTCGCGCCGGACCGGCATGGCGTCTGCGGTGCGGATGTCGGACATGCCCTCAGCCTCCGGCTCATGCCGGTCCGCCTTGTGGAGCAGGGAGAACCCGGATTGTCAATAATTTGTGTCGGAAGGCGGTGTCTGGGGCAGAAAGCGCGACGATCTGGCCCAATCTTATTGACAATCAGGGGGCAGGCTGTAGCACAATGGCAAGCGAGAAGGAGCGGTATGATGACGAGTGGTTTGCGCAAGGGTCTGACGAGCTATGGCGATGCCGGCTTCTCGCTGTTCCTGCGCAAGGCGTTCATCAAGGCCATGGGCTATTCCGACGACGCGCTGGAGCGCCCGATCGTCGGCATCACCAACACCTATAGCGACTACAATCCCTGCCACGGCAACGTCCCCCAGATCATCGAGGCCGCCAAGCGCGGCGTGATGCTGTCGGGCGCGATGCCGTTCGTGTTTCCGACCATTTCGATCGCCGAGAGCTTTGCGCATCCGACCTCGATGTATCTGCGCAATCTGATGGCGATGGACACCGAGGAGATGATCCGGGCCCAGCCGATGGATTCGGTGATCGTGATCGGCGGCTGCGACAAGACCCTTCCTGCGCAGGTTATGGCCGCGATCAGTGCTGATTTGCCGACCGTCGTCATTCCCGTCGGTCCCATGGTGGTCGGCCATCACAAGGGCGAGGTGCTCGGTGCCTGCACCGATTGCCGCCGTCTCTGGGGCAAGTATCGCGCCGGCGAAATGGATGATGCCGAGATCGAGGAGGTCAATGGCCGCCTCGCGCCGTCGGTCGGCACCTGCATGGTGATGGGCACGGCCTCGACCATGGCCTGCATGATCGAAGCCATGGGTCTGTCGCTGCCGATGAGCGCGACGATTCCCGCGCCGCATGCCGAACGCTTTCGCCTTGCCGAAGCGAGCGGCAGGGTTGCCGCCGAGATGGCCAAGACCAAGGGGCCGAAGCCGAGCGAATTGCTGACGCCGGCGTCTTTCAAGAATGCGCAGGTCGTGCTCCAGGCGATCGGCGGCTCGACCAACGGCCTGATCCATTTGACGGCGATGGCGCACCGCTCGCCCCACCGCCTCGATCTCGAGGTGTTCGACCGGATTGGCCGCGAAGTGCCGGTGCTGGTCGACCTCAAGCCGTCGGGCGAACACTACATGGAGCATTTCCACCACGCCGGTGGCGTGCCGAAATTGCTGGCGCAGCTCGGCGATCTCGTCGATCTCGACGCGAAGACCATCAGCGGCCAGACGCTGCGCGATGTCGTCGCGAATGCGGAGGACGTGCCTGGCCAGGATGCGATCCGTCCGCGCGACAATCCAATCAAGAAGGAAGGGGGCCTTGCCGTCCTGCACGGCAATCTCGCCCCGCGCGGTGCCGTCATCAAGCAGTCGGCCGCGAGCCCCAAGCTGTTGCAGCACACCGGGCGCGCGGTGGTGTTCGAATCCGTCGAGGACATGACCTTGCGGGTCGACCATCCCGATCTCGACGTGAACTCCGACGACGTGCTGGTGCTGCGCAATGCCGGCCCCAAGGGCGCGCCGGGCATGCCGGAGGCGGGTTATCTGCCGATCCCGAAGAAGCTCGCGCGCGGCGGCACCAAGGATATGGTGCGCATTTCGGATGCGCGCATGAGCGGCACCGCGTTCGGCACCATCGTGCTTCACATCACGCCGGAATCCGCCGTCGGCGGACCGCTCGCGCTGGTGAAGAACGGCGACATGATCCGGCTGGATGTTGCCAAGCGCAGCATCGAGCTGCTGGTCGATGCCGCCGAGCTGGAGCGTCGGCGCACCGCATTGAAGCCGGCGGCAGCACCCGATGAGGCGCGGCGCGGCTACGCCTGGCTGTTCAACGAGACCATCATGCAGGCCGACGAGGGCTGCGACTTCGATTTCATGCAGAGGACTGGGAAGCAGACTGAGAAGGGGTGACGAACCACCCGAACGAGCGCTCAGACCGCACAAGCGGCGGGCGATAAAACAGGGGGAAACGATGATTGCACGATCCATGCGTGGGTTGGTGGCCATGGCCGCCGTACTTTTCGTCACCGGGGCCGGGGCACAGGAGGTGAAGCATTATCGCTTTGCCTACGATCAGCCGCGCAACACCGGCTATTCCATCGCGGGCGACCTCTTTGCCGACAAGCTCAAGGAATTGAGCAAGGGCACCATGATCATCGACCAGTATCCGGGCGCGCAGCTCGGGCAGGAGCCGCAGGTGCTCCAGCTCGTGAAGGCCGGCGACATCGAATTCGCCATCATCTCCTCGGCCAACACCGCGACGATTTCGCCGCAGGCCGGCGTGATGTCGCTGCACTTCCTGTTCCGCGACGAGAACCACGTGGTCAAGGGGCTGGCCGATCCCCGCGTGTTCGAAGCGCTCAAGACCATGATCGACGAGACCACGCAGGGCCTGCACGTGATTGCGACCGGTTCGCAAGGTGTGCGCCACATGTACTCCAAGAAGGAGATCCACAATGTCGGCGACATCAAGGGGCTGAAGATCCGCGTCCAGGCGACCGCGACCGAGGACATGATGTTCCCGGCCTACGGCGCCCAGACCGTGCACATGCCGTTCGGCAGCGTCTACACCAGCTTGCAAACCGGCGTCGTCGACGTCGCCGAGAACAGCATCAATGTCTACCTCGTCAACAAGCACTACGAGGTCGCCCCGGTCCTCAACATCACCGAGCACGAGGCCAACAACGCGCTGGTGTTCGTCTCCGACAAGCTCTGGCAGAGCCTATCGGCGGAGCAGAAGGGGTGGGTGCAGGCGGCGGCCAACGAGGTCAGCACGAAAGAGCCGCAGAAGGCGTTCGACCTCGAGCGCACCGCGGCCGACAAGCTGAAGAAGATGGGCGTGAAGATCGTCGACAACGTCGACAAGAAGAGCTTCACGGTGATCGCCGACCCCTATCTCGACAAGCTCGCCAAGGAGCTCGGCCCGCATGCCGAGAAGATCAAGAATTTGATCCGGTCGGTGAACTAGTTACAGCAAAGTCGTCATGCCCGGGCAGAAGCGCGAAGCGCGCCTTCGCGCCAAATGTCCCGGGCATCCACGTTCTTCCTTCGAGCCCGCACCAAGTGCGTGGATGACCGGGACAAGCCCGGCCATGACGGAAAGCTGCAGCCGGGAGCAACAATGTCCATCGCCGACAAACTGCTGGTGCAACGGCAACGCCACCTGAAATGGCGCTGGCTCGACTGGCTCGAGCTTGCGCTGATGGTCCTCTGCGGCGTGCTCTGCTTCGGCTTCTCGCTGTCGGTCACCGCCGACATCGTCACACGCACCATCGGCCACCCCTGGCTGTGGCTCCAGGAAGTCACCTCGACGCTGTTCATCTATGCGATCTTCGTCGGGACCGCGGTCGCGACCCGGCGCAACGATCACCTCTATCTCACCGCGATCTCCGAAGCGATGCACGGCACGGCGCGGCTGATCGTCGAAGTGATCATTCGTCTCGTCGTGCTCGGCGTCGCCTTCTGCCTGATCTGGTACGGCTATCAGAACTATCTTCGCGGCTTCGGCAGCTTTCGCTTGCCGTCGGGCACTCCGATCGCCTCGCTCTATGCGATCATCCCGCTGTCCGGCGTGCTGATCGGCCTGTTCACCATCGAGCAGCTCGTCAACGGCTTGCGCAACGGCTTTGACCATCACGAGCCGCCCGAAGAGGACGGAGCGCCCGTCATCACGGACGTGCAGATGAGGGCGCAGCCGTGAGCGCACCCGTTGTCCTGGCGTTGATGTCGATCTGCTTCCTGTCGTTCGGCTATCTCGGCGTGCCCGTGCCGTTCTCGCTGATGGCCGGCGTGTTCATTGGTGCGCTCCTCTCCGATGTCTCGCTGGCCGCGATCATCCAGAAGATATTTGACGGCGTGGACTCCGAGGCGTTGCTGGCAATCCCGTTCTTCCTGCTGGTCGGCGAGCTCATGAGCTCGGCCAACGTGGTGGTACGAATAGCCAACCTGTCAGTATCGCTGGTCGGACACATCAGGGGCGGGCTGTCGCAGGTCGTCGTTGTCTTCAGCATGTTCTTCTCGGAAATGTCGGGCTCGACCACTGCCGACGTCGCCGTGATGAGCCGTGCGCTGGGCGGCCCGATGAAACGCGAGGGCTACGAGCCCGCCTTCATTGCGGCGATCATCGCGTCCGCTTCGACCATCGCTGCACTGGTGCCGCCGAGCATTACGGCGGTGGTCTATGGCGCGGTCGGCAACGTCTCGATCGCCGGCCTGTTCATGGCGGGGGTGGTGCCCGGGCTGATGATCGGCTTCGGGTTGATGATCTATTGCTACTTCTTCGGCCCTTCCGGCCTGCGCAAGCCGCGCGCGCCGCTGCGGCAGGTGGTGTTCGCCGCGGGTGACGCCGCCCTGCCGCTGATGATCCCTGTCATTTTGCTCGGCGGCATCCTCACCGGCTGGTTCACGCCGACGGAAGCCGGCGTCGTTGCGGTGGTCTGGATTGTCGTCGTCGTGATCCCCGCGCTGAACCGCGGGCATATCAAAAAGATCCCATATGATTTCTGCCTTGCAGGCTTGATCTTCTCGCTGCCGCTGATCACGATCGGCGCTGCCAATGCCTTCGGCTGGATGCTCGCTTACTTACGCGGTGCGAGTTACATCGCCGACATGATCACCTCGATTGCCGGCAACGATCCGCATCTGATCATGCTGCTGATGGTGCTGCTCTTCACTGTGGTCGGTGACTTCATCGAGCCGGTGCCGACCATCATCATCTTCATGCCGCTGGTCAACGCGCTGACCGAGGCCGGCGACATCAACGCCGTGCACATGGGCGTGGTGCTGATCGCCACGCTCGCCTTTGGCCTGATCACGCCGCCATACGGCCTGGTGCTGCTGATGGCCTCGAAATTCGTCGGCATCAGTTTTGCCAAGGCCTTACGCGCCGCCTTGCCGATCTATGTGGTGTTCCTGGCCACGATCGCGTTCGCGATCTATTTCCCGAGCGTGGTGCTGTGGCTGCCGCAGAAAGTGCTGCCGGAATCGGTCGGCTGCTTCAAGTCGCTGGCGGGGACAGGCTACATCTGTCCTAAGTGACGAGCTACTCGACGCGCCATTGCCCGCCTTCACGGAGGTAGCGAAACGGCGTGCCGTGGCTGTTCTTGAAATAGCTGCCGCACAGTGACTTCGCAATTCCCTGCATCACCGCGTCGTGGCAGACGAACAGGAAATCGTCGTCAGGATGACGGTCGAGCCATGCGGAGACGCAAGCCAGCGACCGTTCCGTCATGGCGTCCCAGTTTTCGCCGTCGGCGGGGAGGATCGAGACGAGGCCCGTCGCCGAGTTGACGCCGTGCTTGATCATGAGGTCGCGGACGGGGAGGCCCTCAAAGCTTCCGAAATCGAACTCGATGATGCCGTCATCGATCGAGAGCGGCACCGAGATGGCGTCTGCGATGATCTCGGCCGTTCGTGCCGCGCGCACCAGCGGGCTCGCGACGATTCGGCTGATGCCGATCCCGCGCAACATGTCCGCGGCCTCGTGCGCCTGCGCAAGGCCGTCCGCGTTCAGCGGGTTGTCGGTTCGTCCCTGAAACAGCCCCTGCCTATTCCAGTCGGTCGCGCCGTGGCGCAGGCCGCAGAACGAGCGCGCCGGTGCCGGCACGCTCACTTGCCCTTGCTCGTGAATTTCTTCACGGCGGCGCGGAAATCCTCCGTATTCATCGCCATGATGATCTTGTGCTCCTCGGCATCGAGCTGCTGCTTCACCGGCGTGGTCGCGGCCTGGTAGACCAGCGACTTGGTGCCGGCGATCGCCGCCGGCGGATTCTGCGCCAGGCGCTCGGCGAGTTTTCGCGTGGCCGCCTTCAACTCCGCGGCGGGGACGACCTTCGCAACCAGGCCCCATTCATAGGCCTGCTGCGCGGTAAAATTGTCCTCCGACAGGAAGATCTGGAGCGCACGTCTCGATCCGACCGTACCGACGATCCCGACCGTCGAGCCGCCGTCCGGCGATACCCCGATCTTGGCATAGGCCGGCGTGAACTTGGCATCCTCCGCGGCGATGCAGAGATCGGTGACGAAGGCGAGGCCCATGCCGGCGCCGGCCGCCGAGCCGTGCACGCTGGACAGCGAGATCTTTGGCATGCGCCGGATGATCTCGATGAAGGCGTGATAATGCTTCAGCAGCTCGCCAACGACCGGCGTGACCGTGCCGGTTTCGGCCGCAGCGCCGATCGTCTGCAGATCGCCGCCGGCCGAGAAGGCGCGGCCTTCTCCTTCGAGCACGACGACCCTGATGTCGTCGGCGCCTTCGAGATAGGCCGCGAGCTGTTCGAGCTTCTGCGCGATTGCAAGGTTGACCGAGTTGAACGCGGCGGGGCGGTTGAGCGTGATGGTTGCGATCGGGCCGTCGATCCGCAGCAGGGCGGGATCGTCGGGTTTGGAGACGGGAGCTGGCATCTGGAATATCCCCGGCATGAGGTCGTTGCTGCAACTAAATCGCAGAAGGTCGGGGGTGACAATCCCCGCATGCCGCTCTTGCGCAGGACGGAATGATGGGCTCAAATGGGCCGCCTTCGTTTAGGAACGGACACGAGCGCCGGCTCCTCCTGGGCAAGCCAAGCCAATATCAGCGAGAGAGGAGACGACATGGGTGACGCTCGTGTCTCCGGAAATGGGCTGTTCCAATGACGGGTGGTCCGGTGATCATTGTCGGAGCCGGCCATGGCGGCTACCAGGTCGCGGCATCCCTGCGCCAGGCGGGCTTTTCCGACCGCGTCTGCCTGATCAACGACGAGGCGCATCTGCCCTATCAGCGGCCGCCGCTGTCCAAGGCCTATATCAAGGGCTCGGCCGGGCCGGAGAGCCTGATGTTCCGGCCGGAGAAATTCTACCAGGATCAGAAGATCGAGCTGATCGCAGGCCGCGCAGTGTCGATCGATCGCGCCGGCCACAAGGTGCATCTCGCATCCGGCGAGACGCTGCCTTACGGCCACCTCGTGCTGGCCACGGGCGCGCGCAACCGGCTGCTTGATTTGCCGAATGCGAATTTGCCCGACGTGAAATACTTACGCATCCTCGACGACAGCGAGGCGCTGCGGAAGATCATGCCGTCGAAGAAGCGCGCGGTGATCATCGGCGCCGGCTTCATCGGCCTGGAATTCGCGGCCACCGCGCGGATCAAGGGGCTCGAGGTCGACGTGCTCGAACTCGCCCCGCGCGTGATGGCGCGCGCGGTGACGGCGGAGGTCTCGGAGTATTTTCAGGCGCGGCATCGCGAGGCCGGCATCCGCATTCACCTCGGTGTGCAGGCAACCTCGATCGAGGCTGAGGGCGGCAAGGTCACCGGCGTTTCCTTGAGCGATGGAAGGCATCTGCCGGCCGACCTCGTCGTGGTCGGTGTCGGCGTGCTGCCGAACATCGAGCTTGCGGCGGAGGCGGGGCTTGCCGTCGCCGCCGGCATCATCGTCGACGAATATCTCTCGACGTCCGATCCTGGCATCTCCGCGATCGGCGACTGCGCGCTGTTCGCCAGTCCGCGCTTCGGCGGATCGCAGCGGCTGGAATCGGTGCAGAACGCCACCGATCACGCCCGCTGCCTCGCGGCGCGGCTGACCGGCGACCGCAAGGCCTACGACAGTCATCCCTGGTTCTGGAGCGACCAGGGCGACGACAAGCTCCAGATGGCGGGGCTGACCACCGGCTACGACCGCGTCGTGCTGCGTGGCGATCCCGAGAAGAAAGCGTTCTCGGCGTTCTGCTACAAGGGCGACAGACTGCTCGGCATCGAGTCGGTCAACCGTGCCGGCGACCACATGTTCGGCCGACGCCTGTTCGGACTGGAGCGCTCGATCACGCCGGAGCAGGCCGCGGACGAAGGCTTCGACCTGAAGAGCGCGCTGGCCTGATCAGCTGGCCTTGACGACCGCGGCGACTTCCGCGGCCGTCGGCATCGACGGCCCGGCGCCCATCCGCTGCACGCTGATCGAGGCGGCCGCGTTGGCGAAGGCGAGCGCGGCACGCAAGGACACGCCCTTCGCCAGCTGCGCCGCGAGCGCGCCGACGAAGCAATCGCCGGCGCCGGTGGTGTCGACCGCTTTCACCACGCGGCCGGGCACCGCGAATTCCTCGCGGCCGGCGAGCGCGAGCACGCCCCGCTTGCCGAGCGTCACGCAGATGATCTGGTCCTCGCGTGCCTGAAGTTGTCGCGCGACGTCGATGATTGTTGCGGCCTCGTCGCCGTCGGAGAGCTCCACGCCTGCGAGGAAGCCGAGCTCGGTCTCGTTCAGCACGAGGATGTCGACGAGCGCCAGCAGCTCGGCGGACATCTTTTGCGCCGGTGCCGGGTTGAGCAGCGTCGTGGCGCCGGCGCTACGGGCGCGCTGGAAGAAGGCGGCAATCGTCGGCAGCGGAATCTCGAACTGGCTGACGGCCACATCGCCCTTCGCCAGCGGAACGTTCGCGACATCGTCGGCGCTGACCAGCGCATTACTGCCGGGGATGACGACGATGGTGTTGTCGGAGGCCGCCACCGTGATGATCGCGGTGCCGCTATGCGTGTCGGCGTCCCGAACAGAGCCGAGCTCGATGCCCTGCGCACCGAGGAACATCCGCAACTCAGCGCCAAATGAATCCTTGCCAAGCCGGCCGATCAGCGTGGTCTTCACGCCGAGTCGCGACGCCGCGACGGCCTGGTTTGCACCTTTGCCGCCAGGAAAATACAGCACCTGCCGGCCGGCGACGGTCTCGCCGACTTTGGGGTGGCGATCGGCGGTCGCCACCACATCCATGTTGATGCTGCCGGCGATAAAGACGCGCCCCATGATATGCCCTTACAAAACCCTAGACCCTGACTTCGAACTCGTGCCTGACTTTGGCGATGTCCACAAGGGTCGGCAGCCCGGCCTCGTTGCCGAGGCGCTGGATCTTGAAGGTCGAGGCGGCGCGGGCAAAATCAAAATGCTCGCGCCAGCTTTTGCCGGGATGGGCGAGGTAGGAATAGACATAGGCGCCGTGGAAGACGTCGCCGGCGCCGTTGGTGTCGATCACGCGCTCGCGCGGGATCGGCATCGCCGGCATGACCTCGACCGCACCCGTTTCATTGTACCAGAGCAGACCCTTCTCACCCATGGTGACGCCGCCGATCTTGCAGCCGCGGCTCTTGAGGTAGTCGAGCATCTTCTCGGGCGTCAGGTCCATCTGCTCGCATAGGCGTTCGGCGACGATGGCGACGTCGATGAATGCGAGCAGCTCATGCGTGTTGGTGCGCAGGCCGCCGCCGTCGAGCGAGGTCAGGATGCCGGCCTCGCGGCAGACTTTTGCATAGTGGATCGCGGCATCGGGCTGATGGCCGTCGATGTGCAGGGCGCGGCAGCCGCCGAGATTGAGCATGGGGAACGGATGGATGTGCTCGTCGTCGCGGCAGCGGACGATGGCGCGCTTGCCGTCCTTGGGCATGATGAAGGACAGCGAGGACTGGTTCACCTTCCGCCCGTGCAGCGAGATCGCGTATTTCGCGCACATGTCCTGGAACATCCGCCCCAGCCAGTCATTGGCCGCCGTGGCGATGAGATCGGGCACGATGCCGAGCTTGGCGCAGCAGAACGCCGCCGTGACCGCGTTGCCGCCGAAGGAGACCGCGTAGTCGGTTGCCACGTGCTTTTCGTCGCCGGTCGGCATGTGGTCGGTGATGAAGACGACGTCGATATAGGTCTGACCGATAAAGAGAGCCTGCATTGGTTGTCCGTGATGCGCTGGGTGGTCCCGGCCGGCGGGCTTACTCTAACACCGGTTCCGCTCTGGGGACGCTGAAATTATTCGCAAATCTGCCGCCCGAGCGCTTGAGGTCGGCATGGGGCCGGAATACGACCATCACCGGTCCATGCCAAGCCCGGACAAACGCCGTCCTTCGGAATATGGTTCCAGGTCGATCAAAGGGGGGAATGATGATCACCGGCCTCGATCACATCGTTGCCCTGGTGAGCGATATCGGTGCGGCCAAGGCGGCGTATCAGACGCTGCTCGGGCGCGCGCCGGCCTGGCAGAATTCCGGCGAGGGCGCCGATCGCGTGCTGTTCACGCTTGCGAACGTGACGATCGAGCTGATGGCGCCGAGCGGCTTTAACGTTGCGGCGGACCGGATCCGCGCGCTGCTCGACGACCGCGAGGGCGTGCTCGCCAGCCTGTGCTTTCGTGTCGCAGACATGGGCAAGATGCACCGGCGGCTGGAGCGGGTGGCCTTGAGGCCTGATCCGGTCGCCGAGGTCGAAAGCAGCGACGTCGCGAGCGGCGCAGTCCTGCACTGGAAACGCACGCGTGCCGCGACCGAATTGACGCGCGGCGTGCGCATGTTCTTCCTCGAGCTCGCCGAGGAGCGGCCGCTGTCGACTGCGACCGACATCGCGCCGATCGATGGGCTCGACCACGTCGTGGTCACCACCGAGGATTCCGACCGCGCCGCTGCGCTCTATGGCGCGCGGCTCGGCCTTGATCTCGCACTGGACCGCTCGCACCAGGATTGGGGCCAGCTGATGTTCTTCCGCTGCGGCGACCTCATCGTCGAAGTGGTGCGCCGCCCCGTGGCGGGCGGGGATTCCGTGCATGACCGTCTCTGGGGCCTGAGCTGGCGGGTCGCCGACATCGACGCCACGCGCGCCCGCCTGCTCGCCGCCGGCCTCGACGTCACCGAGGTGCGCAACGGCCGCAAGCCGGGCACGCGGATCATGACGGTGCGGAATGGGACCTGCGGGATCCAGACGGTGCTGCTGGAGCGCTCGCCGAAGCCGGCGGATTGAGGGGGCGGCCTCCCGTTCGTCATTGCGAGGAGCTCTTGCGACGAAGCAATCCAGGCTGTCTTCGCGGTGGCAGTCTGGATTGCTTCGCTGCGCTCGCAATGACGAAACTATGCGGCGGGCCTCGCGCATGATAAATGCGATCTGGACGATCACCCAGCGGGCACCCGGTTTGGCGAAAGCAACGGCAAAGCGAACTCTGAAATGGCAGCGCGACCCCGAGGGGATGCGGCTGCGCATTCTCGAGGCTGCCAAGCAGGAATTCTCCACCCACGGGCTCGCGGGCGCGCGTGTCGACCGCATCGCGGCGAAGGCCGGCGCCAACAAGCGCATGCTCTACTATCACGTCGGCAACAAGGACGAGCTCTATCTCGCGGTGCTCGAAGGCGCCTATGACAAGATCCGCAGCGAGGAGCGGGGGCTGGATCTCGAGCATCTCGATCCGCCCGAAGCGATCCGGCGCCTGATCGAGTTCACCTGGAACTACTTCCTGCGCAACCCGGAATTCCTGTCGCTGCTCCAGACCGAGAACCTCGCGCGCGCAAAGCACCTCAAGCGCTCGACCAAGGTCAAGTCGATGCACTCGCCCTTCGTCGAGATGATCCGCACCGTGGTGCTGCGCGGCGTCGACAGCGGCGACTTCCAGGTCGCGGTCGATCCGGTGCAGCTCTACATCTCGATCGCGGGGCTCTGCTTCTTCTATCTCTCCAATTCGGCCACGTTGAGCGTGATCTTCGGCCGCGACCTGCTGGACAAGAAAGCCAAGGACGAACGGCTTTCGCACATGGTCGGCCTCGTGCTGGCCGCGCTGACGGGCCGATCGACCGCGCTGTTCGAGATCGCCAAGGCGCCGAAGTCGCGCAGCGCGGTCGCGCAGACGGTTTAGCGGCCTAGTCCGCGCGTTGGCGGACCAATCGTCCGTCGTTTCCTCAATCTCCGCCGTCATTGCCCGCGAAGGCGGGCAATCCAGTATTCCAGAGACGGTTGAGATTGAACCGAGAAGCCGCGGCGTACTGGATTCCCCGCCTTCGCGGGGAATGACACCGAGGGTGAGGCGGTCTCGTGCCCCGGACGTAGCGCAGCAGCACGTCCGGGACACGAGAGGAGGCCAGGAACCGGCACAAAACGTCACAGGGAAAGCTCTGGACAGTATTTATCCAACGAGTTAATTTCTCCCCCGAACGAAGAAGAATGCCGGGAGTGAGACGTGGCTGAGTTGAAGCCGCAAGGTGCGGTATCCAAGATGCTGAATGCGGCCTGGGTCCGGCCGTTTTTGTTCCTGGTTTTCATCGTCGTCGCCTGGGACCTCGCAATCCGGCTGTTCAAAATTCCCGCCTATCAGATCCCGGCGCCGGCCGACGTCGTCGCGGTGCTGCGCACCGAATGGCCGGAACTGCTGCGCCAGTCCTGGCCGACCACCTATGCCACCGTCTGCGGCTTCCTGCTGTCGGCGCTGTTCGGCATTCCCGTCGCGATGCTGATCGCGGGCTCGAAGACGGTGGAGAGCTATGTCTATCCGCTGCTGGTGTTCTCGCAATCCGTGCCGAAGATCGCGATCGCGCCGCTGTTCGTGGTCTGGTTTGGCTTCGGCATCATTCCCAAAGTGATTTCAGCCTTCCTGCTCGGTTTCTTCCCGGTGGTGGTCTCCGCCGTGCAGGGCTTCAAATCGGTCGATCCTGATATGGTCGATCTCGCCCGCGCCATGCAGGGCAGCCGGTTCCGGGTTTTCCTCGCGGTGAACCTGCCGCATGCGCTGCCGGCGATCTTCTCAGGCCTCAAAGTGTCGGTGACGCTTGCCGTGGTCGGCGCCGTCGTCGGCGAGTTCGTCGGCTCCAATTCCGGCATCGGCTACGTGATGCAGCGCTCGATCGGCACGTTCGATCTGCCGACGATGTTCGCGGCGCTGGTGATCCTGGCGCTGCTCGGCGTGATCCTGTTCTGGATCGTGGACCGGATCGAGAAGCTGGTCATTCCCTGGCATGTCAGCCAGCGTGAAGACGTGATTTTCGCCTCGTAACAAAAACTAAGGCAACGAACGGCCATCAACGGCCGACGCAACAAGGGCAAGGGAGAGAAACGATGAAGCGGTGGATAGGAGCTGTCTCGGCTGCGCTGATGGTGTTTGCGGCGATGCCCGCGCAGGCCGCCGACAAGGTCGTGCTGATGCTGAACTGGTACGTCTATGGCGAGCACGCGCCGTTCTATTACGGCAAAGCCAAGGGCATTTACGCGGCCGAAGGCATCGACCTCGAAATCCAGGAAGGCCGCGGCTCGGCTGCGACCACGCAGGCCGTGGCCGCCAAGACCGCCGATTTCGGCTATGTCGACGTCCCCACCATGATGCGCGCCGCGATCAAGGGCGCACCTGTCGTCGCGACCGGCGTGCTGCTCCAGACCAGCCCGATGTCCGCCATGGGCTTTGCCGACAAGAACATCAAGAAGCCGGAGGACATCAAGGGCAAGACGGTGGCGATCACGCCGGCCGATTCCATGACCCAGATCTGGCCGCTGTTCCTGAAGAAGACCGGCCTGAAGGAAAGCGACTTCCAGACCGTTGCCGGCGACGGCCAGACCAAGCTCAACGCCGTCATCAACGGCCAGGCCGATCTGTTGCTCGGCTACGTCATGGACCAGTCGATGAAGATCAAGGACGCCACCGGCAAGGACGTCTATCCGATCAAGTTCGCTGACTACGGCATCAACATGGTCTCCTCGGGCATCATCGCCAACGCCGACTATGTGAAGGCCAATGCCGATCTCGTCCGCCGTTTCATGTCGGCGACGACCAAGGCGGTCGAAGCCGCCGAGAAGGAGCCGAAAGCGGCTGCGCAATCGATCCTCGATGCCAACCCCAAGGGCGGCAAGATCGACACCCTGACGCAGGGCTTTGAGCTGACCATTCCGCTCTACCGGACCGCGGAGACCAAGAGCAAGCGGCCGTTCCAGGTCACCGACCAGAACATGACGGACTCCGTCAATCTGATGGTCGAATATGGCGGACTGGATGCCAAGGCCAAGGAGAACCCGAAGGCCTTCTACACCAACGATTATCTGCCGAAGAGCGGATCGTGAAGCAAGCCGCAGTCGTGAGCGAAATCGTGCAGCACGCCGCGCATCTGAGACTGGTGAGCGACCGGGCTGCCGGCGATGCGTCGGGCATCAAACTGTCCGGCGTGTCGAAAACCTACCGGACGCGCGACGGCGACGTGCCGTCGCTGCGTCCGCTCGACTTCCACATCAATGACGGCGAGTTCTTCGTCGTGGTCGGCCCAAGCGGCTGCGGCAAGTCCACGCTACTCAAGCTGATCTCGGGGTTGCTGCCGCCGACATCAGGCGAGGTCCTGGTCGAGGGTGAGAAGGTGACGAAGCCGCACGGCAATGTCGGCATCGTCTTCCAGAACGCGCTGCTGCTGCCCTGGCGCAACATCCTCGCGAACGTGATGCTGCCGATCGACATGAAGCGGCTGCCGCGACAACACTATCTCGATCGCGCCAAGGCGCTGTTGAAGCTGGTCGGCCTCGAAGGTTTCGAGAAGAAGCTGCCCTGGCAGCTCTCGGGCGGCATGCAGCAGCGCGCCTCGATCTGTCGCGCGTTGGTGCACGATCCCAAGATCATGCTGATGGACGAGCCGTTCGGCGCACTCGACGCGTTGACGCGCGAGCGCATGAATGTCGAGCTGATGCGGATCCAGCGCGAGACTAGGAAGACGGTGCTCCTGATCACGCATTCGATTCCCGAGGCCGTGTTCCTCGCCGACCGCGTGCTGGTCATGACCGAGCGGCCCGGCGCGATCGCGGCGATCTACGACGTGCCGCTGCCGCGCCCGCGCTCGCTCGATGTAATGGCCGATCCTGTCTTCACCGAGCTCGTGCAACGCATCCGCAGGCATTTTTTCTCGCAAGGTTCGCTGGATTAAAGTCATGGCGCCGCGCCTGAAGCTGCGAGACATCGCGTTCTTTGAACGTCCCGTGCATTTTGCGCGGCCGTTCCGCTTTGGCGCGATCACCATCAATGCAACGCCGCAGCTGTTCGTGCGGGTCGAGATCGAGGTCGAGGGCAGCGGGAATGCGGTCGGCGCCAGTGCCGAGCTGCTGGTGCCAAAATGGTTCGACAAGCGGCCGGAGCTGTCGCCGGCGCAGACGGTCGACGGCCTGCGGCGTTCGCTGGAAATTGCGCGGGGCCTTTATCTTGCGCGGACTGGATTCTTGACGGCGTTCGATCTGCATGCCTCGTGCATCGGTGCCCAGGTCGCGACTTGTGCAAAGAAGAATATTCCAGCGCTTGCGGCGGCTTATGGCCCGGCGGAGATCGACAAGGCGATCCTCGACGCACTGCTCCGCGCAGGCGAGACCAACTTTTTCGACGGGATGGCCGGCAACATTGCCGGCATCGATGCACGGCTTTCGCCGGACCTCAAGGAAGCGGACCTCACGGCGTTTCTCGCCGGCCGGAAGCCGCTGCCGCGCGTTGCCATCAGGCACACCGTGGGCCTCGACGATACCGTCGAAGGTGAGGGCGGTGTTGCCGATGCACGCGAGAACGCCGGTGCGTATTACTTCAAGCTGAAACTGTCGGGCGATCCCGCTGCCGATGCAGGACGGCTGGCGCGGATCGGCAAGGAACTCGACACGCTCGGGCGCGACTACAAGGTGACGCTCGACGCGAACGAGCAGTACGCCGATCTTGCCGCACTACAGGCACTGATGGATCGGCTTGATCGTGATTCCGCGCTGCGCCCGATCGCCTCGCGCTTGCTCTATGTCGAACAGCCGATGCCGCGAGACATCACCCGGCAATGCCCGCTCGGCTCGCTCGCCGCGCACGGCTTCATCATCGACGAGGCCGACGATTCCTACGATGCCTTCCCGGCGGCGCGTGCGCGCGGCTATTGCGGCATTTCCTCGAAGTCCTGCAAGGGCCTCTACAAATCCATCGTCAACGCGACGCGCGCGTCGAAATGGAGCGCGGGCGGCGCGCGGTTCTTCGTGACGGGCGAGGACCTGACCTGCCAGGCCGGCCTTGCCGTGCAGCAGGATCTCGCGCTCGGCGCCTTCATCGGCGTCACCCATGCGGAGCGCAACGGCCATCACTATGTCGACGGATTTGGCGAGACGCCGACCGCTGAAGCGCAGGCTTTCGCGCTCGCGCATCCCGATCTCTACGCCGATGCCGGGCAGGGCATCCGCCTCTCCATTCAAAACGGCGATCTCCTGACGGGATCGCTCCATGCAACGGGCTTTGCGACGTCGGTCCATCCGGACTGGTCGGCGCTCCGCCCGCTCGAACAGCCAAAATCACCTTGGGAGTAATTGGCATGACCACCCAACGCCTCGGCCTCATCATGAACGGCGTTACCGGCCGCATGGGTCTCAACCAGCATCTGATCCGCTCGATCGTCGCGATTCGCGAGCAGGGCGGCGTCCGGCTGAAGAACGGCGACCGCGTGATGCCCGATCCGATCCTGGTCGGCCGCAGCGCCGACAAGGTCGAAGCCCTCGCCAAGCGCTACAACATCACGCGCTGGACCACCGATCTCGATGCTGCGCTCGCGGACAAGAACGACACCATGTTCTTCGACGCCGCGACCACGCAGGCGCGGCCCGGTCTGCTGACCCAGGCCATCAACGCCGGCAAGCACGTCTATTGCGAGAAGCCGATCGCGACGAATTTCGAGGAGGCGCTCGAGGTCGTCAAGCTCGCCAACGCAAAGGGCGTCAAGCATGGCACGGTGCAGGACAAGCTGTTCCTGCCGGGCCTGAAGAAGATCGCCTTCCTGCGCGACTCCGGCTTCTTCGGCCGCATCCTCTCGGTGCGCGGCGAATTCGGCTATTGGGTGTTCGAAGGCGGCTGGCAGGAGGCGCAGCGGCCGTCCTGGAACTACCGCGACGAGGACGGCGGCGGCATCATCCTCGACATGGTCTGCCACTGGCGCTACGTGCTCGACAACCTGTTCGGCAACGTCCAGAGCGTGGTCTGCATCGGCAACACCGACATCCCCGAGCGTTTTGACGAGCAGGGCAAGAAGTACAAGGCGACCGCGGATGATTCCGCCTACGCGACCTTCCAGCTCGAGGGCGGCGTCATCGCGCACATCAACATGTCCTGGGTGACGCGCGTCTATCGCGACGACCTCGTCACCTTCCAGGTCGACGGCACACACGGCTCGGCGGTCGCGGGCCTGTCGGATTGCATGATCCAGGCGCGGCAGGCAACGCCCCGGCCGGTGTGGAATCCCGACGAGAAGCGGCTGCACGACTTCTACGGCGACTGGCAGAAGCTGCCTGACAACGTCACCTACGACAACGGCTTCAAGGAGCAGTGGGAGATGTTCATCCGCCACGTCTACGAGGACGCGCCCTACAAGTTCACGCTGCTCGAAGGCGTCAAGGGCGTGCAACTCGCCGAATGCGCGCTGAAGAGCTGGAAGGAGCGGCGCTGGATCGACGTCGCCCCGATCGAGGCCTGAGGTCAGTTGGATAAGCCGCGATGTTTACCAAGCCGTCATTGCGAGCGAAGCGAAGCAATCCAGAGTCCCTCCGCGGCGACGGTCTGGATTGCTTCGTCGCTTCGCTCCTCGCAATGACGGGGAGAGGTCTGAAATCATGAACAAACCCGTCCAACCAATGTCGTCATTGTCGCTCAAGCTCCCGAAAGCGGATCGTTCGATCGAGACCTACCGGCTCGCGGCGTCGCGAACGTTCCCCGCGAAGCTCGAAGGACCTTTGAACCGCATCGCGTTCTCGGCCGTGCACACGGTTGTCGATCCCTTTGCGGACAACGATCCCTGGCTCTCGGCTGCCATCGACTGGGACAAGACCATCGCCTTCCGCGAGCATGTCTGGGACCTCGGCCTCGGCGTCGCCGAAGCCATGGACACCGCGCAGCGTGGGATGGGGCTGGACTGGCCGACCTCGCTGGAGCTGATCACACGTTCGGTCGGTGCCGCCAAGCGGCGCAATGCGCTGGTGTTCTCCGGCGCAGGTACGGATCATCTTGCGGTCGAGGATGCCAAGAGCCTCGACGACGTCATTCGCGCCTATGAGGAGCAGCTCTCGGCCGTCGAGAAGGTCGGCGGCCGCATCATCCTGATGGCGTCGCGTGCTCTCGCAAAACTCGGCCGCAGCGCCGACGATTACGCCAAGGTCTACAACCGCGTGCTGTCGCAGGTCCGCGAGCCCGTGATCATCCACTGGCTCGGCGATATGTTCGATCCCGCTCTGACCGGATATTGGGGCACCAAGGACCTGGACAAGGCGATGGACGTTGCGGTGGCCATCATCAACAACAACGCGGCCAAGGTTGACGGCGTCAAGGTTTCGCTACTCGACAAGCAGCGCGAGATCGACATGCGCAGGCGCCTGGACAAGCGCATCAAGATGTACACCGGCGACGATTTCAACTACGCGGAGCTAATCGCCGGCGACGACCAGGGCTTTTCGCACGCACTGCTCGGCATCTTCGATGCCATCGCGCCGGCTGCCTCTTATGCGTTGTCACGCCTCGCGGCAGGCGACGAGGCCGGCTTCCACGACGTGCTGGGGCCGACCGTGCCGCTGTCGCGTCATATCTTCAAGGCGCCGACGCGCTTCTACAAGACCGGCGTGGTGTTCATGGCCTATCTCAACGGCCACCAGGATCATTTCACCATGGTCGGGGGACAGGAGAGCGCGCGCTCGATGCTGCATCTGGCCGAGCTGTTCCGCCTCGCCGATCAGGCCGGGCTGCTGGCCAACCCCGAACTGGCGACCCGTCGCATGAAAACAGTGCTGGCCTCTCACGGGCTGGACTCCTGATGCGCGATTTTTCGTCCGACCATCGCTGGCTGTCGCTCAACACGGCGACGGTCCGCAAGCAGGGTGACCTCGTCGAGATCATCGACGCCTGTGCGAAGCATGGCATCCGCGCCATCGACCCCTGGCGCGATCAGGTCGCTGCCGTCGGTCTCGACCGCGCCGCACGCGCGGTGCGCGACGCCGGCCTCGAGCTGTCGGGCTATTGCCGCGGCGGCATGTTCACCTCGGACGCATCGCGTCGCGGCGAAGTGCGCGACGACAACCGCCGCTGCGTCGACGAAGCCAAGGCGCTGGGCGCGCCCTGCATCGTTCTCGTCGTCGGCGGTCTGCCGCAATATTCGCGGCCGGGCAGCGAGGCGTCCAAGGACATCGTCGCAGCGCGCGGTCAGGTCGAGGAGGCTCTCGCCGAGATGCTCGACTATGCCAGACAGGCAAAGCTGCCGCTGGCGATCGAGCCCTTGCATCCGGCCTACGCTGCCGACCGCGCCTGCGTGAACACGACGAAACAGGCGCTCGACATCTGCGATCGGCTCGACCCGGGCCGCAGCGGCATGCTTGGCGTCGCGCTCGACGTCTATCACATCTGGTGGGATCCGGAGCTGATGGCCCAGATCGCGCGTGCCGGCAAGGATCGCCTGCTGGCCTTCCATGTCTGCGACTGGCTGGTGCCGACCAGGGACATCCTCAACGACCGCGGCATGATGGGCGACGGCGTGATCGACATCAAATCGGCGCGCGCCGCTGTCGAAGCGCAAGGCTATGCCGGTTATTCGGAGATCGAGATCTTCTCCAACGACTGGTGGAGCAAGCCGATGGACGAGGTGCTGCGCACGTGCATTACGCGGCACAGGACGGTGGTCTAGCTCCCACGCGCGCTGTCCTCACGGGCTTGCGACTTGTTGCCGCGTGTTGAAGCGCGCCTTCCCCTTCACGGCACCGAAGCGGCGGGCTCGCTCAGCGAGCCGGTTGGAGTACCACCAACGAGAGGTGGACAGCCGTCAGCTTTCAGGCAGAATGATATCATCCCGATGCCGCAGCCTCGCCACGGTCTGCGCCAGATCGGATGCGGTAATCAGTGGCATCAACGATCGGCAGGCACGGCGGATGTACCCACGCCTGATGATCTTGAATGGCCCCGGCGCGCAATCGTCGGGGCCATTGTTGTGATCGGCGGGGCAAGGCTAGCGACTTTTGCCGGAGGCCCCGGCGTGTTCCAGCCCCAGGCCCGTTCTATTGCGGCAATAAGGAAAGACCGCCCGAAGGCGGTCTTGCAGTCCAATGTGCCGGGCCAAAATAGTTTCGGGATCAAACCTTGTCCGGCCCGGTCTAATCGCCAGCTAACCACTATCCCGGGAAGGCCGCTGACAATTAAGATTTCAGTCCTGAAATGGAATGCACCAGCGACTTGGGAACCCGTCGTCCGACGCGAGTCTTGTTGCGTGCCTGCGTACAGCGCTGGCCGAAGGGGCTACGGCGCTGAGAACTTCGACTAGCTCTCAGGCTGGAGCTGCTCACGTCGGTGAAAAGTCAGACGATTGCGCTATCATCGATTGACCGTCAAACACCGGACTATCACTCGTCAATTCAATCTGCGAAATTGTGACAACATAAGTGCGCTTGTAAACAAGCTGGCGCGAAGGGAGGTTCGCAGTGGAGGCAGTGGAGAGAGTGCAGCGCTTGCGTGCGATGAGTTCGCTGTGCCGCCAACAGGCCGCGTACAACAGCATGAACAAATGGAAGCTGCTCGCAGAAGCAGAATACTGGGACCACCTGGCCGATCTTGAGTTGTCTGCTCACTCCCAGCAATGCAGCGCCATCAGCTCGGATGAGAAAGAGCGGCCTCAAGCGATCCCAACCGCGACTGACGCTGGACCGAAGACGATTTCCGTCGCGTGAGGTCAAGGCGAGGCGGTTGTTTGCATTCCGTGCCACCGCATTTCTCACAGAGAGAAGCGGCCCGGACACGTATGTTCTGGCCGAACTGTGGAGCAGGGCGATGATGGCACCCCGCGTCGCTCGGCCGCTGCGCACATTGCAACGAGGGAATGCGACGCTGCTGCCGTCACGGGCCTGCGAGCTGTTGCAGCGTGTTGAAGCGCGCCTTCTGCTCGCTGCTCAGCGTGGCATAGAACTCGTCCAGGGCGGGCTCGACCAGCTTGGCGGCCTGAAGCATGGCCTCGAGCCGGTGCTGCATCGCCTCTAGTCGTCCGACCGGCGTCAGCGGTACATCGTTCGGACAGGCCGCCTGTAGGCCCTCAACGCCCTTCGCCGTCGCCTCGCCGAGGCGGTCGAGCGCTTCCTTCTGCTTGCCCGCGGGGTGGAGGACAGCCTCGATCCTCTGGATCGGCAACTGGGTCAGGCCGGACTTCGGATCGCCGCAGCCTTCGGCACTGGCTTCCTGGGCATTGGCTTCCTGCTGCCGAGGCGAGCGGTCGCCGATTTTGGGGCCGAGCGCGTTGAAGCGGGCCTGCTGCTCGTCACTGAGCGAGTTGTAAAAAGTCTCCAGTGCCGGTCGCACGATCTTGACAGCATCCAGTGTCGCGCTGACGCGGTTCATCATCGCCCGCAAGCGGCCAGGCGGCGTCAGTGCATATGTCTCTGCGCAGGAGTCCTTGAAAACACCGGCGGCGTTGGCCGCCGCGGTCTTCAACGCGTCGAGCAGCGCGCGTTGCTCCGCCGTCGGCCGCACTGCCCGCGTGATATCGTCAAGCGGCCAAGCGGTGACGCCCTTGTCCGGTGTGCCGCACAATTGCTGCAGCGTTTGCGGGCTCACGCTGGCGCGCTGGCGCGCGCGGGTGCCGCCGCCGGCTTGCGGATAGTCATTCGGGTTGGTGCTGGCATAGGCGGAATAGGGGCTGTCATCGCCCCAGAACATGGTGTCGACGAAGTCGTCATACGCGTACGCCCAATAGCCGGGCTCGTAGGCATAGGACCAGAACGTGTAGTCAAAAATGTCGGAATAGGCGTAAGGCCAGAACACGGGCCCAAGCCATGCCACGAACACCGCGGGATGGCGGTGTCGCCAGGCCTGCCGGGGAGCCCAGCCGCTGTGGCGGGCGACGAGGGCCGCCTGGGTTTGTCCGGCCGCCCGCTCGCGGAAGTGCGCGGCAAACCGCCCGCGCGCGGCGGCCGCCGCTGCAACTGATGCAGCGGGGGCCTGCAGCCCCAGCCTCTGCTGGCGCGCCAGATCGATTTGCTGCGCCCGTTGCTCGTGCTGCAGCAGACGGTTCTGCGCCTGCAGCGCGCGTTCTTGTGCGCGTTGCGCGCGTGCGCCGTCCGGCTTTTGCGACTGCAACGTCTGCACACGCTGCTGGAGGCGATCGATGCGGGTCTGGCGCTCCGCGGTCTGGCGCGACAGCATCTCGCGCTGTCCCTGCTCGACGTGCTGCTCACGCTGTTGTACGCGCTGCTCGCGCTCCAGCAGCCTATTCTGCGACTGCAGCAATCGCTGCTGCTCGCGTTGCGCTCCCGCGCCTTCCGGCTTTTGCGACTGCAATGTCTGCACACGCTGTTGCAAGCGGTCGATGCGGCCCTGGCGTTCCGAGGCTTGGCGCGACAGCGTCTCGCGCGGCCGTTCCGGCCGCTCGCTCACGGCCGGCGGCGCGCTGGGGTGTGAGGGGGCGGCAATATGCGGCGTCGGCGGCGGTGCCATCGCCGGACGTTGCGGAGCTGCCGGCGCGCGATGGAATTCAGGTCGCGGTGCCGCCACGTGCGGGGCAGCTCGCTGCGGTGGTGCCGCGAAGTGCGGGGCCGGGCGCGGTGGCGGTGAGGCCATGCGAGGCGCCGGACTCGGCGCCATGGCCGGTCGCTGCGGCATGGCCGGAGGATGAAATGCCGGCGCAGCGGGACGCGCCATCGCAGGTGGCGCCGCCGGTCGGGCCATCGCAGGCGGCGCTGCCGGTCGGGCAGCCGCTCCCGGCGGCCCACCCCGACCATGATGGTCCTGGGCGGACGCACCGACGCTCGCCGTGAGCATCGACACACCGACCAAAAACGCCGAAAGGCACACGGCACGCGGAAGCATGATCGCAACTCCACGCTCGTCCCAGTCGCCCGGAACCGTTCAACGCGCAGGTGGCGAAATCGTTCGTTGTTGACTGCCCGCGGCCTTGCGGTCTTCCGACGCAGGCAGAGCTCAGGCGAAATCCTGCGTCAGGGTGGCAGCGATTCTCTCCAAGGCCCAATCAACCTGGTCACTGGTAATCACCAGCGGCGGGGCGAAGCGGATCGTGTGCTCGTGGGTATCCTTGGCGAGGATGCCTTCGGTCTGCAGAGCCTCACAGTAGCGGCGCGCACGGCCGGCTTCAGGGTTGAGCTCGACCGCCAGCATCAGCCCGCGTCCGCGCACGTCGCGCACCGTGTTGGCGCGGATGCTTCTGAGGCCTTTCAGGAAGCGCTCACCTTGCACCGCAGCGTTCTCGATCATCCCTTCCTCGACGAGAACGCGGAGCGCCGCCCGCGCCACCGCGCAGGCGAGCGGATTGCCACCGAATGTTGAGCCATGCTGACCTGGTTTCAGCGTGCCGAGGACCTCGTTGTTGGAAAGCACGGCCGAGACGGGATAGAAACCGCCGGACAAAGCTTTGCCGAGCAGCGTCACATCCGCCTCGATGCCCTCGTGCTGTTCCGCAAGCAGCTTGCCGGTGCGGCCGAGTCCAGTCTGGATCTCGTCGAGGATCAGCATCACGTCGTGCGCCGTGCAGAGCTCGCGCACCCCCGTGAAATAGCCTGCCGGTGGAATGATGACTCCGGCTTCGCCCTGGATGGGTTCGACCAGGAAGGCGACGGTGTTCGGCGTGATTGCGTCTTCCAGCGCGGCGAGATCGCCGAAGGGAATGATTTTGAAGCCCGGCGCAAAGGGGCCGAAATGTTCGCGCGTGGCCGCGTCGGTCGAGAAGCCGACGATGCCGAGGGTGCGTCCATGGAAATTGTTGGCGCAGACGATGATCTCGGCTTGCCCGTCGGGCACCCCCTTCACCTCATAGCCCCATTTGCGCACGGACTTGATCGCGCTCTCAACGGCTTCGGCTCCGCTGTTCATCGGCAGCACCTTGTGAGAGCCGGTGAGTTCCGCGATCTCCTCGTAGAAGGGAGCGAGCTGGTCGTTGTGGAATGCACGCGAGGTCAGGGTCAATCGGCCGGCCTGCTCGACCATGGCGGCCAGGATTTTCGGGTGGCAATGGCCCTGGTTGACCGCCGAATAGGCGGAGAGGCAATCCAGATATCGGTTGCCCTGGGTGTCCCAAACGAAAACGCCTTCGCCGCGCGACAGGACAACGCCAAGCGGCTCGTAATTGCGGGCGCCGAAGCGCGCCTCCCTCGAGATGAAATCAGCGACTGGCGGACTACTCATTCGTCACTCCAGCTCACGTGTCTTACGCATTCTAACAGATAATGCGTCGCTCGTTCGAAACGATGCCCGCGGGCCTCAACCTATAGAGCAGGGCACGCTCAGGAAGCCGCGGAACCGCACCCGTCCGCCCCGCACCGGATGGCCGCTCACGGCATAGTTCGGGAAGCGCGCCAGGAAGCGCGAGATCGCAATCGCGCCTTCGAGTCGCGCCAGCGCCATGCCGGCGCATTGATGCGCGCCGGTGGCGAAGGCGAGATGCCGGTTCGGCGTGCGCGCGATGTCAAAGCGTTCGGGCTCCGGAAACTGGGCGGGATCGCGGTTGGCCGCCCCGATGCACAGCGTCACCGACGTGCCGGCGTCGAGCATGACGCCGCCGAGCTCGATCTTCTCTGTCGTCATGCGGTTGCCGAGCTGGTTCGAGCTCTCGTAGCGCAGCATCTCCTCGACGGCAGTCTTGATCATGTCGGAGTTTTCGATCAGCCGCTGCTTCTGGTCCGGATTCCGGTGCAGCGCGACGAGGCCGTTGCCGATCAGATTGGTGGTGGTCTCGTGCCCGGCGTTGAGCAGGAAGATGCAGTTGTGCAGCAGCTCCTTCTCCGTCAGCCGCTCGCCGTTTTCCTCGCCGTTGCCTTCTCCCTGGATCAGGCGCGTCAGCACGTCACGCTCGGGATTGCCGGGCTTTTGGCGCCTGCGCGCGACCAGGGTTTCGAGATAGGCGAGGAAGTCCTTTACCGCCTTGTTGCCGCGCGCAGCCACTTCGGGCGACACCACCGGCTCGAGTGCACCGAGGATCGCCAGCGACCAGTCGCGCAGCGGCTCGCGTTCGTCGTGGGGAACGTCGAGCAGATTGCCGATCACTTCGATGGGGATCGACGCGGCGAAGTCGTCGATCAGCTCGCAAGCCCCCTTGGCGGCGATGGCATCGAGCAGGCCGTCGACCAGCTTGACGATATCGGGCTCCATCCCCGCGATCGCGCGCGGCGACAGCGCGCCCATGATCAGGCGGCGCACGCGGGTGTGGGCGGGCGGGTCGTTGAAGACGAGGCTCGTGGTGTGGTGCTCGTAAAGCGGGGTGTCGCCGTATTTCGGCGCGAACTCGCGCTTCTTGTCCGAACTGAACGACTTTGTGTTCTTGTAGGTGGTGACGAGATCGTCATAGCGGGTCAGGAACACAGTGCCGTTGGGGAGGCGCTTGACCGGCTCGTTTTCCCGCAGTGCACGATAAGTCGGGTAGGGATCGTCGTAGAATTCGGGTGTCAGCTTCTCCAGATCGAAATTGGCCGCCAGTTCTTTCGCACTTGCGTTCATCGCCGCCATACTCGCCGGTTGAGACCGATATGCTGTTTTCGCTCTTTCGAGCGGCTCGGCTCACCGTCTACAGTCGTGTCGTGATTTGCAAGCCGACCGGACAGGAAAATGCACGCCCGCGCTGACGCTGCCGACACGGCCCCGCATTGGCCCGACGATATTTTCGCGACATTGCAACGCTTCGACGTCCGGCAGGCGCCTTACGTGCCCGACGCCGGCCATTCGAAGTTGATTCAGCGCGTGCTGGCCTCAACCACGATGCGCGGCATTCCGCTGACGACGGAGGAGGAGGGCGTCGCGCTCCTGGCCGGGGCCTGGACCGGCGGACAGCGCGGCGTGCTTCTGATGCAGTCGAGCGGGGTCGGCAATTGCATCAACATGCTGTCGCTGATCCCGATCCTGCGCTTTCCGTTCCTGACGCTCGTGACCATGCGCGGCGAGTGGGGCGAGTTCAATCCATGGCAGGTGCCGATGGGATCGACCACGCATTGCGTGTTCGAGCTCTCTGGCGTCCAGGTGCTGCGCGCGTCCAATGCGGCCGAGGTGCCGGCCGTGCTGGAGGCGGCCGCAGCGCAGGCCTACAACGCGCTCACGCCCACCGCCGTCCTGCTGTCGCAGCGCCTGATCGGCGCCAAGGTTTTCACCAAATGAGCAAGGCCAATCTCCTCGACCGCCGCCAGGTGGTGTCTACCCTGCTTGCGAACCGCAAGAACGTCGTCGCAATCGGCGGCCTCGGGGCCTCCACCAACGACATGTGTGCCGCTGGCGACCACGCGCGCAACTTCTACCTCTGGGGCGGCATGGGCGGCGCGGCGATGATCGGGCTTGGTCTGGCGCTGGCGCAACCAAAACTGCCGGTGCTGGTCATCACCGGCGACGGCGAGATGCTGATGGGGATGGGGAGCCTTGCCACCATCGGCCTGCAGAAGCCGTCCAACCTCTCGATCGTGGTGCTCGACAACGAGGCCTATGGCGAGACCGGTGGCCAGACCAGCCACACCTCCGCAGCTGCCGACCTCGTCGGCGTCGCCAGGGCCTGCGGCATCGGGGACGCCCGCGCGATCTCGACCATGGCCGAGGTCGAGGCCTTCGCCAAAGCCGTCCACAACGTCTCGGCGGGGCCGCGATTTGCCAATGTGAAGATCGATAGCGCCAGCCTGGACCGGATTCTCCCAGTCCGGGACGGGACTTACATCGTCAACCGGATCCGTGGCGATCTCGGCTTCCAGCCGATCTAGCCCTGCTTGGCTCCGTCCTGAGCAACGTTCCGGGCCCTCCGGGCGGGGAAGTGTGACCATTTTCCAACAAGTTTGCACCCACGTAGGTTGCGTCGCAGCATTCTGCTTGACTTTTGCGTGGGTGAGTGCTTACTCACTAACATGAGCTCACTGCGAATGACGAGCGACCTGAGGCGTCAATTGATCCTCGGTGCCGCAAAACGCTGCTTTGCCCGACACGGCTATACCGGCACCACGACCAAGAGCGTGGCGGCCGCCGCTGCCATTTCCGAGGCGCTGCTGTTCAAGCATTTTCCGTCCAAGGCGGCGCTCTACGCCGAGATCCTCAGCGACGAGTGCGAAGCCGATCCGGCACTGACGGACCTGCTCGAGCGGGAGCCCTCGACGGCCACGCTGGTCGAGTTGATCCGCGGCATGGTCCAGCATTTCCTCCACATCGCCGACGGGCCCGATCAGGAGGAGGCGCAGCGCCTGCGACTGATGGCCACCAGCCATCTGGATGACGGCGAATTCGCCCGTCTGCTATATGCCAAGATCGAGAAGCTGATCGGGGCGGTCTTCCTCGCCTCGCTCGAGCGCGCGGTTGCCAGCGGTGACGCGCGGCCGTTCAGCGGCGATCCGCTCAACCTGTTCTGGTTCGCGCATCATTCGGTGATGATGGCTGCGCTGACCAGGCTGCCGGCCACGCCCTGCCTCGTCTACGGCAAGGCGAACGATCTGGAGCGGCAGCTCTGTGAGTTTCTCCTGAGGGGTATCGGACTTAACGACGCCGCAATTGCTTCGCATTTGGGCCGCGATCAGGCCGCGGATGCGGGCAAGACGGCGATTGCAGAAAGCGCATGACATGAACATCGTAACCGAACACAAGATTTCGGGCGAACCGATCGACACCAAGGCTCCCAAGCGTCCGGTCAGGCCGGTGCTGTGGTTCATCATCGTCGGCACGCTCCTGGGCGTGCTCGTTGGCGGCCTCGTCTGGTTCAATTACTTCCGCGGCCAGATGATCAAGCAGTTCTTCGCCAACAACAAGCCGCCGCCGACCGCGGTCAGCGCGGCCGAGGCGAAGTCCGAGGTGGTGCCGAACCTGCTCACCGCAGTCGGTGGCCTTGCCGCCGTGCACCAGGTCGACGTCAGCGCCGACGTCAACGGCCGCGTCACCGAGATCAAGTTCGAGCCGGGTACGCATGTCGATTCCGGCACGCCACTGGTGCAGTTCTTCGACATGCCGGAGCAGGGCGACCTCGCCAACTACAAGGCGCAGGCAACCGTCGCACAGCTCTCGCTCGACCGCGCCAAGCAGCTGGCATCGCGCCAGTTCGGCCCGCAGGCGACCGTCGATAACGCGCAGGCCGCCTACGATCAGGCGCTGGCCGGCATCGCCAAGACCGAGGCGGTGATCTCGCAGAAGCTGGTGCGTGCGCCGTTCTCCGGCGATCTCGGCGTCCGCAAGGTCGAAGTCGGCCAGTACCTGACGGCCGGCACGGCGATCGTCTCGCTGACCGATCTGTCGGAGCTGTGGGCCAACTTCACGGTGACCGAAAAGGACTCGGGCAACCTCAAGGTCGGCCAGCCGGTCCGGCTCAAGGTCGACGCCTACCCCGGCCGCACCTTCGATGCCAAGATCACCACGATCGAGCCGCAGGTCGCGGCCGACACCCGCAACATCCGCGTGCAGGCGACGGTCGCCAATCCGGAGAAGATCCTGAAGCCGGGCATGTTCGTGACCACGACGGTGGTGCTGCCGGCGAAGCCGGCCGTGATCACCGTGCCGGAAACGGCGGTCGATTACACGCTGTACGGCGACTCCGTGTTCGTGATCACCGAGAAGAAGGAAGAGGACGGCAAGACCAGCCTCTCCGCAGTGCGCACGTTCGTGCAGACCGGCAGCCGGGTCGACGGTCGCGTCGAAATCATCAAGGGCGTGAAGGTGGGCGACAAGGTCGTCGCTGTCGGCCAGCTCAAGCTGCAATCGGGCGCCCCAGTTGCGATCTCGACCGATCCGGCGCCGCAGATCCCGGCGCAGCCGCCGCGCTACTGATCCAATACATCCAGGTGATCCGGCCTCGCCGGGTCACTTTTCTTGAGACAAAGAAATCGAGATCGCCGCGATGCGCTTTACCGATATTTTCATCAAGCGACCGGTCCTGTCGGTCGTCGTCAGTCTGCTGATCCTGCTGATCGGCCTGCGCGCGGCGATGGTGCTGCCGATCCGGCAATATCCGAAGCTGTCGAACACGGTCATCAACATCACGACCGTCTATCCCGGCGCGTCCGCAGACCTGATCCAGGGCTTCATCACGACGCCGATCGAGCAGGCGGTCGCCTCGGCCGAAGGCGTCGACTACATGACCTCGTCCTCGGTGCTCGGCACCTCGACGATCCAGGTCTACATCAAGCTGAACTTCGATCCGAACCAGGCGCTCACCGAGGTGCTCGCCAAGACCAACTCGGTCAAGTACCTGATTCCAAAGGAATCCAACGACCCGATCGTCACCAAGACCACCGGCCAGACCACGGCCGTGATGTATCTCGGCTTCTCCTCCGAAGAGCTGTCGGGCTCGGCGATATCAGACTATCTGACGCGTGTGGTGCAGCCGGTGCTGTCGACGGTCGACGGCGTGGCCTCGGCCGACATTCTGGGCGGCCAGACCTTTGCGATGCGGCTGTGGCTCGATCCCATGAAGATGGCCGGCCGCAACGTGTCGCCGGCCGATGTCGCCGCCGCGATCGCCGCCAACAACTTCCAGTCCGCAGCGGGGCAGACCAAGGGCTATCTGATCGTTTCCAACATCTCGACGAACACCAGCCTGACTGACGTCAACCAGTTCAGGAAGATGATCGTCAAGGCCAAGGACGGCGGCTTTGTGCGGATGGAGGACATCGCCACAGTCGAACTCGCCGCCCAAAGCACGGATGCCAGCGTCGCCTTCAATGGCGAGCATGCGATCTTCATTGGCGTGAACGCGACGCCGCAGGGCAACCCGCTGACGCTGGTCAAGGGCGTGCGCGCACTGTTCCCCGAACTCGAGCGCAATCTTCCGCCGTCGATGAAGATGAAGGTCGCCTACGACTCGACCAAGTTCATCCAGTCTTCGATCGACGAGGTGGAGAAGACGCTGGGTGAAGCCGTGATCATCGTGATCGTGGTCATCTTCCTGTTCCTGGCCTCGCTCCGTTCGGTCATCATTCCCGTCGTCACCATTCCGCTGTCGATGATCGGCGTCTGCACCTTGATGCTGGCGTTGGGTTTCAGCTTCAACCTTCTGACCCTGCTCGCGATGGTGCTCGCGATCGGCCTCGTGGTCGACGACGCCATTGTCGTGGTGGAGAACATCCATCGCCATCTGGAGGAGGGGAAGACGCCGGTTCAGTCGGCGCTGGAAGGCGCGCGCGAAATCGTTGGGCCGGTCATCTCCATGACCATCACGCTCGCGGCGGTGTACGCGCCGATCGGCTTCCTCGGCGGCCTGACCGGTTCGCTGTTCCGCGAATTCGCCTTTACGCTCGCGGGCTCGGTGATCGTGTCAGGTGTGATCGCGCTGACGCTGTCGCCGATGATGTGCTCTATTCTGCTCAAGAATACCGAAGAGGGCCGCTTCGCCAAGCTGGTCAACAAGGTGTTCGGCGCTTTGACGCGCTGGTATGGGCGCAGGCTCGACCGCTCGCTCGATTACAAGGCGATCACCGGTCTGTTCGCGGTGACGATCCTCGGGCTGGTCGGCTTCCTCTACATGCACACCTCGAAAGAGCTGGCGCCTGAGGAGGACCAGGGCATCGTGTTCGCGGTGACCAAGGCGCCGAAATACGCCAACATCGACTATGTCGATTTCTACGGCGAGAAGCTCGACGAGAAATTCCAGAAGTTCCCCGAAACCGATCTGCGCTTCGTGCTGAACGGCATCAACGGCCCGCAGGGCGGCATCGCCGGCATGCTGCTGAAGTCGTGGGACGAGCGCAAGCGCTCGTCGATCCAGTTGAAGCCGCTGGTGCAGGCCGAGCTTTCCAAGATCGAGGGCGTGCAGGCTTTCGCGTTCAACCTGCCGCCGTTGCCGGGTGGCCCCGGCGGTCTGCCGGTTCAGATGGTGATCAATTCCACCGCGGGCTTCCAGACGGTCTATGAGCAGATGGAGAAGCTGAAGGACGCCGCGCGCAAGAGCGGCATGTTCATCGTCTCCGACAGCGACCTCGCCTACAACCAGCCGAACGTGGAGGTCACGATCGACCGCACCAAGGCGCAGGATCTCGGCGTTAACATGCAGAACCTCGGCTCTACGCTCGCGGTGCTGCTCGGTGGCAACTACATCAACCGCTTCAATCTGGAGGGCCGGTCCTACCAGGTGATCCCACAGGTGCCGCGCAGCAGCCGGCTCTCGCCGGAATCGCTCGGCGGCTATTATGTGACGACCAACACGGGCCAGCAGCTCCCGCTGTCGACCGTGGTCTCGGTCAGGACCAAGACTGATCCGAATTCGCTGACGCATTACAATCAGCTCAATTCGGCGACGTTCTCGGCTGTGCCGATGCCCGGCGTGACGGTCGGATCGGCGGTCGACTTCCTCGAAGGCGAGGCCAAGAAGCTGCCGGCCGGCTTCAGCCACGATTATCTCGCGGACTCCAGGCAATACGTGCAGGAGGGCAACCAGCTTGCGATCACCTTCGGTTTTGCGCTGATCATCATCTTCCTGGTGCTGGCGGCGCAGTTCGAGAGCCTGCGTGACCCGTTCGTGATCATGATCTCGGTGCCGATGGCGATCGTGGGTGCGCTGATCCCGCTGTTCTTTGGCATGGCGACCATGAACATCTACACCCAGGTCGGTCTGCTGACCCTGGTCGGCCTGATCACCAAGCACGGCATCCTGATGGTGGAGTTCGCCAACGAGCTCCAGGTCAACGAGCGGCTCGACCGCCGCTCGGCCATCGAGATGTCGGCCCGCATTCGTCTGCGGCCGATCCTGATGACCACGGCCGCGATGGTGACCGGCCTGATCCCGCTCCTGACTGCGTCCGGCGCGGGCGCGGCCAGCCGCTTCTCGATCGGCCTCGTGGTGGTCGCCGGCATGTCGATCGGTACGCTGTTCACGCTGTTCGTGCTGCCCGCAGTCTACGTCGTGCTGGCAACCGACCACCGCGCGGCGGCCGATTCCGAGCGGAACAAGGAGGTCAACGATCTCGACCTCAATTCCAAGGCGCTGCGACCGACCTGAGCCGCAGGTCAGCGAACCAGAGGGCGGCAGCGGCATCCGTTGCCGCCCTTTTCATTTGCCCCGCAGCCTGCGGACGCCGTCAGGCTTAGGGGGAGCCCTTTCCGCGTTGGCGAGAGACAAGTTCCGGCCTTCTTGCTAGATTCGCCGGGATGAGCATCTCCCTCCACCCCGACACCCCGCAAGCCAGGACGGCGCCGAGCGCGGCCGCGGCTGGCGTCGTGCCCGGCGAGGCGGCGGGGCGCGGGATCAGGACCCGGCTTTTCACCAAATATGTCGCGCTCTTCGTGGCCGTCGTCGCCATTGCGCTGCTGGCCAACGGGCTGTTCGAGGTCTTCTTCTATTATCGCGAGCACAAGGCCGCGCTGATCCGGGTCCAGCATGAGCAGGCGGAGGCGGCGGCGGCCAAGATCGGCCAGTTCGTCAAGGAGATCGAGAGCCAGCTAGGCTGGACCACGCAGCTGCCCTGGTCGGCGGGCTCGATCGAGCAGCGCCGGTTCGACGCACAACGGCTGCTGCGCCAGGTGCCCGCGGTCACAGAGCTCGCCCAGGTGGATGCGACCGGCAAGGAGCGCTTGCGGGTCTCGCGGCTGGCCATGGACGCGATCGACAGCGGGATCGACCTGTCGGCCGACCCGAAGTTCACCGAGGCGGTCGCGCACAAGGTCTATTACGGCCCGGTCTATTTCCGCAGGGAGTCCGAGCCCTACATGACGCTCGCGCTGGCCGGCGCGCGCAAGGATGCCGGCGTCAGCATCGCGGAGGTCAATCTCAAGCTGATCTGGGACGTCGTGTCCCAGATCAAGGTCGGCGAACACGGGCACGCCTATGTGGTCGGCCCGGAGGGACGCCTGATCGCGCATCCCGACATCAGCCTGGTGCTGCGCAACACCGACATGTCGGGCCTCGCGCAGGTGCGCGCCGCGCAGGCTGGAGGCGGCACCCTGTCCGACGCGCTCCCCGAAGCGCGCAATATCCAGGGGCAGAAGGTGCTGACCACATCGGCCCCGATCGAGCCGCTGCATTGGACCATGCTCGTCGAGCTGCCGGTCGAGGAGGCCTATGCGGCGCTCTATGCTTCGCTGCAGCGGCTGGCGATCGTGTTGCTCGCAGCGTCGATCTTCGCGGTGCTCGCCGGGATTTTTCTCGCACGCCGCATGGTCGGACCGATCCAGGCCCTGCGCAGCGGCGCCGAGCGGATCGGCGGCGGCGATTTCTCGCAGCGCATCTCGATCAAGACCGGCGACGAGCTCGAAGGACTCGCCGACCAGTTCAACGACATGGGCGCGCGATTGCAGGAATCCTATGCGGATTTGGAAAACAAGGTCGAGCGGCGGACGGCTGAATTGTCCGAAACGCTCGAGCAACAGACGGCGACTTCTGAGGTGCTGGAGGTCATCAGTTCCTCTCCGGGCGAACTCGCTCCCGTGTTCTACAAAATGCTCGAAAATGCGACGCGGGTCTGTGGCGCAAGTTTCGGCGTCATGAATCTCTGGGACGGTGAAAGCTTCACGATTGCGGCGGATTACAATGTGCCGGCTGCGTTCGCTGCTTCGCGAAAAGATGTGGAAATCCGACCTCGTCCGAACAGCGCGCTCGCCGAGGTCGTCAGGACACGTGAGGTCGTCCACGTTCACGATGTGCGAAACACACCTGCCTATCTTGCTGGTGGGCCTGCCGTTCGCGCGATCTCAGACGTCGCCGGCGCCCGTACGATCGTCATCGTGCCGATGCTGAAGGAGAACGAGCTGATTGGCACGATCGCGGTCTATCGCAAGGAGGTCCGTCCGTTCGCCGACAAGCAGATCGCACTGGTTGAGAATTTCACCAAACAGGCTGTGATTGCGATCGAGAACGCTCGACTGCTCAAGCAGCTTCGTGAGCGTACCACGGAGCTGTCGCAGTCGCTCGACAATCTGCGTACCGCGCAGGATCGCCTGATCCAGACCGAGAAGCTCGCCTCCCTCGGCCAGCTCACGGCGGGGATCGCCCACGAGATCAAGAACCCGCTCAATTTCGTCAACAATTTCTCCTCGGTCTCGACCGAGCTGATCGATGAACTCAACCAGGCCCTGCAATCGGCTTCGCTCGACGGCAAGACGAAGGAGGAGGTCGACGAGCTGACCGGCATGCTCAAGAGCAATCTCGAGAAGGTGGTGCAGCACGGCAAGCGCGCCGATTCCATCGTCAGGAACATGCTGCTGCATTCGCGCGCGGGTTCCGGCGAGCATCGTCCCAGCGATATCAATGCCATCGTCGAGGAAAGCCTCAATCTCGCCTATCACGGCGCGCGCGCGGAACGGCCCGCCTTCAACGTCACGCTCGAGCGCGAGTTCGATCCCGGGGCCGGGATGGTCGATGTCTATCCGCAGGAGATCGCGCGCGTCTTGCTCAATTTGATCTCGAACGGCTTCTATGCTGCGGCCAAGCGCAAGGAGAGCGCGACGGACGGCTTCGAGCCCACCTTGAACGCGGCCACCAAAAACCTCGGCGACAAGGTCGAGATCCGGATCCGCGACAACGGCACAGGGATTCCGCCCGAGGTGAAGGCGAAACTGTTCAATCCGTTCTTCACCACCAAGCCGGCCGGCGAGGGCACCGGGCTTGGCCTGTCCATGAGTCATGACATCGTCGTGAAACAGCACGGCGGCACGATCGACGTGAACACCACACCCGGTGTATTCACCGAATTCATCATCACGTTGCCGCGCCAGATGGCGGCGGACGATACTCCCGGAGGCAAGAATTGAACGTTTACATCCTGGTCGTCGATGACGAGCCCGACGTCGAGGCGCTGTTCCGGCAGCAGTTCCGGCGTGACCTGCGCGCCGGACGCTTCCAGATGGAATTCGCGCCGTCCGCGTCCGATGCGCTCAGGCTCGCCTCCGAGGTGCGCGACCCCTCGTTGATCCTGATCCTGTCCGACATCAACATGCCCGGCATGAGCGGGCTCGACATGCTGCCCAAGGTGCGCGCCGAGCATCCGGACGTTCCCGTCATCATGATCACGGCCTATGGTGACGCCGAGACGCGCCGGAAGGCGATCGAGCGTGGCGCCATCGGGCTCCTCACCAAGCCGATCGATTTTGCGCTGCTGCGGCAGGAGATCGACACGAGGCTCGAGCAAGCCGCATGACTTCGACCATCCTCTTCGTCGATGACGAGCCAGACCTCGAGGCGCTGATCCTGCAAAAGTTTCGCAGGCAGATCCGCGACGGGCTCGTCGACATCATGTTTGCACGCGACGGCGTCGAGGCGCTGGAATCCCTCGAGCAGAACCCGCATGTCGACATGGTGGTCTCCGACATCAACATGCCGCGGATGGATGGGCTGTCGCTGCTGGCGAAGCTCCAGGAGGCCGAGGACAAGAAGTCGACCATCATCGTCTCGGCCTATGGCGACATGAGCAACATCCGCACCGCCATGAACCGCGGCGCGTTCGACTTCCTCACCAAACCGATCGACTTCGCCGACCTGGAAGCCACGATCGAGAAGACCATTCGCCATATCGAGATGCTGCGCGAGGTACGGCGCCGTCAGATGGAGGCGGAGCGGGCCCATGCCGCGCTATCGCGCCATTTCTCGCCCGAGCTCGCCAAGCGTCTGGTGGCTGGCGGCGAGGGTGAGGGGATCGAGGTGCAGTGGCGCGATGTCGCCACCATCTTCACCGATATCACCGGGTTCACCTCCCTGGTCGAGAGCGCGCCGCCCGAGACGCTGGGCGCGCTCCTCAACGAATATGTTGGCGGGATGACCGAAACCATCTTCGCGCATGAGGGGACGGTCGCAAAAATCATCGGCGATGCGATCCAGGTGCTCTTCAATGCGCCCGGCGATCAGCCGGACTATGCGACGCGTGCGGTCGCCTGCGCCCATGACCTCGATGCCTGGGCGCAGGATTTCTGCGCGCGCCAGAGGGCCGTGGGCGTGAACTTCGGCACCACCCGCATCGGCATTCACGCCGGGCCGGCTCTGGTCGGCAATTTCGGAGGCAACCGCTTCTTCGACTACACCGCGTATGGAGACACCATCAACATCGCGGCGCGACTGGAGGCCGCCAACAAGCATCTGGGAACACGCATCTGCGCCAGTGCCAGCGTCGCCAAGGCGGCCGAGCATTTTCAAGGCCGTCCCGTGGGTGATCTGATGCTGCGCGGACGCAGCGAACCGCTGCGCGCGTTCGAACCGTTGCTGCAGGAAAAATTCGAAGCGCCAAGGACGGCGCAATATTCCGAGGCTTTTGCCAAGATGGAAGCCGGCGACGTCGCGGCGATGCCGGCCTTTGCCGCGCTGGTCGGGATCCACGCCGACGATTCCCTGGCCGGCTTTCACCTGAAGCGCCTGCTCAACGGCGCCAAGGGTGTCCGCATGAAACTGGAATAGGAGTTCGACATGATTGGTGATTTCTCCGCCGGCAACTATCGTTTCATTCCGTCCGTGTTCCAGTATTCGGCGGGTGCCGCCGCTGACGACGGCTACGAGATCGAGCGGGTTCGGTTCGACCGCCTGGTGCCGCTGGCCGAGGGATTTGCGCTCGCGGCGAAGTATATCCAGGAAGCAGGCCGGCCGCTGACGGCGTTCTGTGCCTGCGAGTTGCGCTCACCGGCGGCCTTCAGCGAGGACGGCTTTCGCGCATTCAACCTGCACTATGTGAAGACGCTGTCCGAATGGGGCATCTTCGACGGCACCACCAATCCGGTGGCGCGCAGCAATGTCTGTCCGGAGATCGATCCGCCGTCCGAGCCGTCGTTCTATGCCTTCTCCTTCACGCGTCCGACGACATCGAAGGCGCCAAGTTTCGTGATCGCCGGTGGCGCCGAGACGCGCGAGGGCGGCGGGACCTATGTCGAGCGCACCGTGCGCTACCGCGACCTCAGTCCGGAGGGGCTGCGCGAAAAGGTGCGCTTCACCACCACGTCGCAGATGGAAAACCGGATGACGGCCTTCGGCTTCGGCTGGAAGGACACCACCGGCGTGCAGGCCTATTCCGTGCACGATTTCCACCACGCGCTGGTCGACGAACTGGTCCGCCGCGGCGCGTTGCGCTCCGGCCTGACCTGGCATTTTGCCCGTCCGCCAGTGGTCGATCTCGAATACGAGATGGATTGTCGCCGCGTGATGCGCGAGACCGTGATCTAGCGCTGACGCGGGTCGAGCGCGTCGCGCAGGCCGTCGCCGAGCAGGTTCAGCGACAGCACCACGAGGAAGATCGCAAGGCCCGGCCAGATCGCCATCCACGGCGCCTGGGTCAGGAAGCGCTGCGCCGCGTTGAGCATGCTGCCCCAGGACGGTGCGGGCGGCTGCTGGCCGAGGCCGAGGAACGACAGCGCGGCTTCGGCGATGATGGCGGCGGCGATCGACAGCGTCGCCTGCACCAATAGCGCGGGAAGGATGTTCGGCAGGATGTGCGAGAAGGCAATGCGCCACGGCGGATTGCCGAGCGCGCGCGCCGCCTCGACATAGTCTTCGGCCTTGACGCTCAAGACCTGCCCGCGCGTCAGACGGATGAAGATCGGCGTGGCCGAGATGCCGATTGCGATCATGGCATTGCCGAGGCTGGGACCGAGGAAGGCGGCCAGCGCAATCGCCAGGATCAGGAACGGGCAGGCCAACATTGCATCGGTGATCCGGCTGATCAGCGCGTCAACAAATCCGCCGCGATAGCCGGCGAGGAGGCCAAGAGGGACACCGATCCCGAGCGCGATCGCGACCGAGATCAGACCCGCCATCAGCGAGGCCCGCGCGCCGTAGATGACGCGGCTCAGGATGTCGCGGCCGAGATCGTCGGTGCCGAACCAGTGAGCGGCGGTGGGCGGCTTGCGCACCAGGCTCCAGCTCGTCGCAATGGGATCATAGGGCACGACCAGCGGCGCAAGGGCCGCAAGCAGGATGAAGGCCGTGATCACGACAAGCCCGAAGACCGCAGCCTTGCGCTTGAACAGGCGCCGCCGCGCACGGCGCGCCGGGCTGTCCAGCTCGTAGGCCTGGGAGGCGGGACTGGCTGGCAGTGCGGCGTCGGTCATCGTCTAACCTCGCAGCCGCGGATTGACGAGGACATAGGCGACGTCGGCAACGAGATTCAGTGTGATGTAGACTGTGGCCGTCACCAGCACCACGCCCTGCACCACCGCATAGTCACGGTTGAAGACGGCATCCACGATCAGCTTGCCGAAGCCGGGAATGGAGAAGATCTGCTCGGTCAGCACCGCGCCCGACAACAGCGTGCCGAGCTCGAGCGCACCGAGGGTGATGATCGGCGTGAGCGCGTTGCGCATCGCATGCTTGAGGATCACCGAGCGCTCGGAGAGACCTTTCGCGCGCGCGGTGCGGACATAGTCGCTCTCCAGAACCTGGAGCATGGCGCTGCGCGTGTGCCGCATCAGGACCGCCGAAATTGCGTTGCCGAGCACGAAGGCCGGCATGATGGTGGCTGCCAGGCTCGCGCGCCAGTCCTCGGTCAGCGGCACGTAGCCTGAGGCCGGCAGCCAGCCCAGGTGAATCGAGAACAGGAAGATCATGAGGATTCCGAGCCAGAAATTCGGCGTCGAGATACCCCACAGCGCGAACAGGTTGGCACCATAGTCCCAAACCGTGCCCTTCTTCACCGCGGAGATGATGCCGGCGGGAATGCCGATGAGGAACGCGATCAGGATCGCCATCGAGCCGAGCTGGAGCGTCACCGGCAGCTTCTGTGCGATCAGCTCGCGCACCGGCATCTTGTTGCGCAACGACTCGCCGAAATTGCCTGAGAGAACGCCCTTGAGCCAATAGACGTACTGCACGGGGATCGGCTGATCCAGCTTGTACTGCTGGCGGATCTGTTCGATCACGGCGGGATCGCGCTCCTCGCCGGCCATCACCAGCGCGGGATCGCCCGGCAGCAATTGCTGGAGCGAGAAGATCAGCACCGACACGAAGAACAGTGTCGGCACGATCTGCGCGATTCGGTGGGCGAGGAAGTTCAGCATGGCTCCACGCGCGTCCCAACCGCTGCCGTGATCACTTGAACTTCAATCCGACCACACGCACCAGCCCATCGGGCATCTGCCTGTAGCCGTCGAGCTTCTTCGTGTGCGCGATCAGCAGTGTGCGGTGGTAGATGTAGATGATCGGAAAATCGTCAAGCAGGATCTTGGTCAGCTTTTCGTAGATCGCCTTGCGCTCCTCGACGTCGGACGTCATGCGTCCATCTTCCATCAGCTTGTCGGCCTCGGGGTTCGAATACACGCCGTCGTTTTGCGGCGCCTTGCTGCGCATGAAGATGTAGGAATTGCCGTCGGGATCGATGCGGCCGCTCCAGTTGATCTGGAAGATCTGGAACTCGCCGGCTTGAGCCTGCTTGAAGGTCGTCGCGAATTCGACCGCGCGGATCTTGATGTCAAAACCCGCTTCCGCGGCCATGGACTGGACGACCTGGGCGACGGCTTCGTTCTCCGCGCCCTTGGGGATCATGTAATCCACCGTCACCGGCGTGGTGACGCCGGCTTCCTTCAGCAGCGCCTTGGCCTTCGCGATGTCGCGACCGCGAACCGGGAACGCTTTCTGGTAATAGGGATGCTTCGGGCTGACCCACTGATTTCCAGGCGTGAACTCGCCGTTGAAGACGACCTGGTTGAGCGCTTCGCGGTCGATCGAGAGATCGAGTGCCTGGCGGACCTTCGCCGACTGGCTCAGCGGCCCCTTGGTTTTGTCGTTTCCGATATTGACGGTCAGGCCGAGATAGCCGAGCTCCGGCGCGGTCGACAGCACGAGGCGGGAATCGGCGCGCACGTCCTTGATGTCGGTGGCGAGCACGCGCTCGATCAGATCGAGCCCGCCGGACTTGAGGTTGGCAAGGCGCACCGTCGCGTCGACAATCGGCAGGAACACGACGCGGTCGATATGGATGTTGTCCTTGTTCCAGTAGTCGGCAAACTTCTCGAACACCATGCGGTCCTGCTGGACGCGCTCGACGAATTTGTAGGGACCGGCGCAGACCGGATGCAGGCCGAACTTGTCGCCGGCTTCCTTCGCCGCCTTCGGCGAGACCATCATGCCGGAGCGGTCGGTGAGCTGGGCGATCAGCGGCGAGTAGGGCGTCTTCAGCACCAGCTTGATGGTCAGCGGATCGACCACCTCGACATGGTCGACGCTGGCAAGCTCGGACTTCCGGAACGAGGTCGGCAGCGTCATGTGACGCTCGATCGAGAATTTTGCGGCTTCGGCGTCCAGCGGCTCGCCGTCGTGGAATTTGACGTTGGGCCGGAGCTTGATCGTCATCTCCTTGCCGTCGGCCGAGGTCTCGTAGGACAGCGCGAGCTGCGGCACGATGTTGAGCTTCTCGTCGATGTCGAACAGCTTGTCGCAGAAGGCGGAGAAGACGATGCGGCCGACATAGGTGCGGCCGATGCTGGGATCGAGGATGTCGGGGTCTTCGGCGATGCCGATGCGAAGCGTGGTCTGAGCCTGGGCTGCGCCCGCGAGCGACGTCAGCACAGCCGACGCCAGGATTGTCAAACGCATGAAACTCATCGCTCTCAACCTCTGTTTTGCGGCTATGCCGGGTCCGTTCCCAATGAACTAACCCCGCTGCCGCGGACTGCTTCCGGGCCGCCGCTGAAGGCGGCGACCAATTTTTCAAGGACCGGCGAAAAGCCGCCGTCGGACGGGACGATCGCCGCGGAGGACGGCAGTTCCGACGTTCGGTGACAGGCCGTTGCATGTCCGATGCCATCCGGCACCAGCTGCGGCATTTCACTGCGGCAGCGGTCGACGACGTAGGGGCAGCGGGTGTGGAAGCGGCATCCCGGCGGCGGGTTGAGCGCGCTCGGGATCTCTCCCTGCAGCACAATCCGGCTGCGCTTTGCCCGCGGTTTAGGCATGGGGATCGCGGACAGCAGCGCACGGCTGTAGGGATGGCGGGGTGCCGCGAACAGGGCGTCCGCCTCGGCAGTCTCGACGATCTGGCCGAGATTCATCACGGCGACATGGTCGGCGATGTGCTTGACCACAGCCAGATCGTGCGAGACGAAGATGTAGGCCAGCCCAAGCCGGTCCTGCAGCTCGCGCAGGAGGTTGAGGATCTGCGAGCGGATCGAGACGTCCAGCGCCGAGACCGGCTCATCGCAGATGATCAGTTTTGGTTCGACCGCGAGCGCGCGGGCGATGGCGATGCGCTGGCGCTGGCCGCCGGAGAATTCGTGCGGATAACGCCGCTCGAGCCGCGGCTCGAGGCCGACCAGTCGCAGGATTTCCGCGACGCGCTCGCGCCGTTGCGCCGGCGGTACCAGATCGTGCAGCGCCAGCGGCTCGGCGAGAATCTGGCCGACCGTCATGCGCGGATTGAGCGAGGCGTAGGGGTCCTGGAAGATGATCTGTGCTTCGCGGCGGAAGGCGCGGAGCGCCCCGGCGTCCAGCGAGAGCAGGTCACGGCCGGCGAAACGCACCGTGCCTGCATCCGGCTCGATCAGCCGCAGCACCAGGCGACTGACGGTGGATTTGCCGCAACCGGATTCGCCGACCAGGGCCAGCGTCTTGCCGGCGTCGAGAGAGAAGCTGACGCCATCGACCGCTTTGACATGCCCCAGTGCCCGGCCGAACAGCGAGCGCCCGGCGACAAAATGCTTGACCAGGCCTTCGACCTCGAGAAGCGCCATCACGACACCAGAAGTTCGAGCGGCGCGCGGATGCAGCGCGAGAGGTGGCCGGGGCTGACTTCGACCAGCGGTGGCGGCGCCTTGGTGCAGGCGTCCAGCACGAAGGGGCAGCGCGCGGCGAAACGGCAGCCAGCGGGTGGCTGCGCCATGTTCGGCACCATGCCCTCGATCGTGGCCAGTTGCTCGGCGCGATGATCGAGCCGCGGGATCGAGCCCAGCAGGCCGACGGTGTAGGGATGCTGCGGCATGGCGAACAGCTCGTCGACCGGCGCGCGCTCGACGATCTCGCCGGCATACATCACCGCGACCTCGTCGCAGACTTCGGCGACGACACCGAGATCGTGGGTGATCAGGATGATAGCGGCGCCGCTCGCCGCCTTCAGTTCGCGCATCAGCTCCAAAATCTGCGCCTGCAGGGTGACGTCGAGCGCGGTGGTCGGCTCGTCTGCGATCAGCAGCCGCGGGTCGCAGGCCAGCGCCATCGCGATCATCACGCGCTGGCGCATGCCGCCGGAGAGCTTGTGCGGATATTCGTCGATCCGCCGCTCGGGCGAGGGGATGTGAACGCGCCGCAGCAGCTCGATGGCCCGCTCGCGCGCGCTGCGCCGGGAGCCGCCGCGATGGCGCAGAATGGTCTCGATGATCTGGTCGCCGATGGTGAAGCTCGGGTTGAGCGACGTCATCGGCTCCTGAAAAATCATCGCCAGCCGGTTGCCGCGGAGGTCGCGCAGCGTCTGGTCAGGAGTCTTCAGCAGGTCGAAGCCGTCGAAGCGGATTACGCCGGAGATCTCCGCGCTTTGCTTCGGCAAAAGCCCCATGATCGCCAGCGACGTCACGCTCTTGCCGCAACCGGATTCGCCGACGAGGCCGAGCGTCGCGCCATTGGCGACGCTGAGATCGACGCTGTCGACGGCGTGGGTCACGCGGCCGTCGTCGCCGTGGAAGCGGATGCGCAGATCCTTGATCTCGATGAGAGGACTTGCGCTCATGATTGCCTTGCTCGGCTCGCAGCAATGCTGGCGTCGATGACGCTGCGATCGGTGTTGCCTGCCGGGTTCTGCCGCGTCGGCATGGAAGAGCGGAAATGCACCCAGAGTTCCTGACTGACGCGCTCCAGCCGTTCGAGTTCGCCCAGCGGATCGAGATGATCGTCGGCGCGAATGTCCAGCGCCGGCCATTCCTCCTCGCCGTGGATCAGGAGCGCAGCGGATTGCTTGCCGCGCTTGTCGCCGCCGGCGGCCTCGCCCGCGCGCATGGCGGCGAGCAGGCGGCGCGGGAAGGGCAGGCTGTCATTGGCGATATAGGTCTTCGCGGTCTCGTCGAGCACGTCGGCGCCGGCAAGCATGTTGCCGGCGATCGAGAAGCCGCTGCCGGCGATGTGCCCGCACCAGTCGACGCAGTCGCGCCCGGTATGCGCGGCGATCGCGCCGCTGGCGTCCATGATGTGGATCTGGCGGCTCTCGCGGCCGTCGTCGGTCGCGAGCTGGGTGGCGAGAACGTTATGCGCATTCAGGCCCTCGCGCAGCAGCTTGACGCCGTCGATGCCGTAATAGGGATTGACGAAGGCCTGGGTCGCGATGGCGCCGAGACCGGCCGCGATGTAGGGCACGCGCGCTCCGACGGCGAAGAAGCGGGTAGCTACAGCGATGCCGAACTGGCCGGTGGCAGGGTCTCGCGCGATGATCGACCAGGTCATGTGCTGCCTTCAGCGCCCTGCGGCGTAGCCCTGCATGCCACGCGGGTTGGCGGCGGCGCGGCGGCGCACCCCGACGCGCGAGGCCGCGGTGAGGCGACCTTCCGACCAGTCGGGGCCGACCTCGACAATGTGTCCGCGCTCGCGAAGGTTCTCGATCGTCGCCTTCGGCACGCGGTTCTCGACCACGAGCACGCCGGGGCGCGCGGTGCGCGGCCAGAACGAGATCGGGAAGTGCTCGGAGTGCCAGGCCGGCGCGTCGATCGCTTCCTGCAGATTGAGGTTGCAATGGACGTGCCGCAGGAAAAACTGCGTGATCCACTGATCCTGCTGGTCGCCGCCGGGCGAGCCCCAGGCCAGATACGGCTCGCCGTCGCGTAGCGCCATGGTCGGCGACAGCGTCGTGCGCGGCCGCTTGCCCGGCGCAAGCGCGGCGGGATGGTCTTCCTCCAGCCAGAACATCTGCGCGCGGCTGCCGAGGCAGAAGCCGAGCTCCGGAATGATCGGCGAGGATTGCAGCCAGCCGCCCGATGGCGTCGAGGACACCATGTTGCCGGCCTTGTCGATGATGTCGAAATGCACGGTGTCGCCGCGCACCTCGCCGAAGCGCCCGACTGTCGGCTCGCCCGCGCCAAGCGCGCCGACCGCCTCACGCTGCCCCTCGGCGCGGCGCAGCTTGACCACGCCGCCAAAACCTTCGACCGAACCGGGGAGGAAGTCGAGCGATGCCTTCTCTGAGATCAGTTTGCGACGTTCGTCGTTATAGGCATCCGACAGCAGCGTCGCGATCGGGATCTCGCTGAATTTGGGATCGCCGTAGAATTTTTCGCGGTCGGCAAACGCGAGCTTGGCGCATTCGATCTGGAGGTGGATGAATTCCGGCCCGGTCGGATCTAGCCCGTCGAGCGCAAAGCCCTTGAGCAGCGCGAGCTGCTGGAGCGTCACCGGACCCTGGCTCCAGACGCCTGCCTTGCAGACGGTGTAGCGGCCATAGTCGTAGGTCAGCGGTGCCTCGATCGTCGGCTGCCAGCGCGCCATGTCGTCGGCCGAGAGCACGCCGCGATGCGGCGAGCCGCTGACATCCATCACTTCCTGGGTGCGGCAGAACTTGTCGATGGCTTCCGCAACGAAACCTTGCGACCAGGCCTTTCGCGCGCGCTCGATCTCGGCGTCGCGGTCACCGCCGCCGCTCTCAGCTTCGCTGAGAATGCGGGCGTAGGTCGCAGCCAGCGTCTTGTTGGTGAAGAGCGTGCCGGGCCTCGGCACTTCGCCATTGGGCAGATAGACCGCCGCCGAGGTCGGCCAATGCTTGCGGAACAGTTGCTCGACGGTCTGGATCGTGGCGCAGGCGCGCTCGACCAGCGGATAGCCGTCGCGCGCGTAGGAGATGGCCGGCTCCAGCACGTCGCGCACGCGCATCGTGCCGTAGTCGCGCAGCAGCATCATCCAGGATTCGAACGTGCCGGGGACGCAGGCCGCGAGCAGGCCGGTGCCCGGCACCATGTCGAGGCCTTCGCTCTTGTAATGCGCGATGGTGGCGCGCGCCGGCGCCGGGCCCTGGCCGCAGATCACCTCGGTGCGTGCGCGTTTGACGTCATGCACGATGATGGGCACGTCTCCGCCGGGGCCGTTCAAATGCGGTTCGACGATCTGGAGCGTGAACGCTGTGGCGACGCCGGCGTCGAAGGCATTGCCGCCCTTTTCCAGGATGGCCATGCCGACCGCGGTCGCGATCCAGTGTGTGGTGGCGACGACCCCGAATGTGCCCTCGATCTCGGGGCGCGTCGTGAAGGGATCGGGATTGACGTTGCTGGCCATGGGATTTCGCTACCTTATTTGTCGCGCGCGCAATTGATCACAGGCAATGCCGTGCCGCCAATGCGCAGGCCGCATGGCACGCGCGCGTCACGCCGGGACCGGCGCGGTGTTCACCGCATGGCAGGCGACGCCGGCGATCAGTTCCGGGGCTTCCTTGCGGCAGAGATCGAACGCCAGCGGGCAGCGCGGATTGAAGGCGCAGCCGGGCGGCGGATTGATCGGATTCGGGATCTCGCCCTTCACTGGAATACGCTGGCGGCCCGACATTGCGAGATCGGGCACGGCGCCCAGCAGCATCTTGGTGTAGGGCATGCGCGGTCGGGCGAACAGCTCGCGTCCCTCCGCGATCTCGACGATGCGGCCGAGATACATCACGCCGACGCGGCTCGCCATGTGGCGGACCACGGCGAGGTTGTGGCTGATGAACATGTAGGTCAGGCCGAACTTGTCCTGGAGGTCGCGCATCAGGTTCAGGATCTGCGCCTGCACGGAGACGTCGAGCGCCGAGGTCGGCTCGTCGCAAACGATGAACTCCGCATCGGAGGCGAGCGCTCGCGCGATCGCGATGCGCTGGCGCTGGCCGCCGGAGAATTCGTGTGGAAATTTCAACCGGTCGTCGGGATGCAGCCCGACAAGGCTGAGCAGTTCGCCGACGCGCGCCTGGATGTCGCGCTCGCCCTGGATCAGGTCGAAGGCGCGGATCGGCTCGGAGATGATGGCATCGACCCGGAAGCGCGGGTTCAGGCTCGCATAGGGGTCTTGAAAGATCATCTGGATGCGGCGGCGCAGTTTTCGCCGCGCCTGCGCCTGCCGTGGATCGGTCATCGAGATGCCGTCGATCAGCACGTTGCCGGAACTCGGCGGCAACAGGCCGACGACCATCCGCGCCACCGTGGTCTTGCCCGAGCCGGACTCGCCGACCAGAGCAAAGGTCTCGCCCTTCCTGATGTCGAAGCTAACGTGATCGACAGCCTTGAGATATTCGAGATGCCCGCCTTCGAGCACGCGGTTGAGCCAGGGTTTTGAGACGTCGAAGACGCGGCGCAGATTTGTGGCCTGGACGAAGGGCGTGCTCATGCCGCGCTCTCCGCAGGCACGGTGTCGTAGAGATGGCAGGCAACGGACTGTGTGCCGCGCGATAGTGGCTCCGGCCGTTCAACCCGGCAACGATCGAAGGCGAAGGCGCAGCGCGGATTGAACGAGCAGCCGCGCGGGATCGCCGACAGGCGCGGCATGGAGCCGGGGATCTGCACCAGGCGCTTGTCGTCCCCGGCAAGCGTCGGGATCGCGCCCATCAGGCCCTTGGCGTAAGGGTGCAGCGGATTCCTGACGACGTCCTGTACCGGGCCGATCTCGGCGACGCGGCCGGCATACATCACCGCGACGCGGTCGGAGGTCTCCGCGATCACGCCCATGTCGTGCGTCACCAGCATCACGGCGGTGCCGTGGTCGCGGCCGAGCCGCTTGATCAGCGAGATGATCTGCGCCTGCACGGAGACGTCGAGCGCGGTGGTTGGCTCGTCCGCGATGATCAACTCGGGCTCGGCGCAGATCGCCAGCGCAATCACAACGCGCTGGCGCATGCCGCCGGAGAATTCGTGGGGATAGCCGTCGATGCGCTTTTCCGGCGCGGGAATACCGACCTCGGCGAGCAGGTCGATGGCGCGGCGGCGGGCGGCCGTCTCGGACAGGTTCAGGTGGGTTTTGATCGTCTCGATGATCTGGTCGCCGACGCGGTACAGCGGATTGAGCGAGGTGAGGGGATCCTGGAAGATCATGCCGATCCGTTTTCCCCGGATGCGGCGTATCTGCTCGGCGGGCAAATTGTCGATGCGCTGGCCGGCGAGACGAATCTCGCCGCCGGCGATGCGACCGGGCGGATCGATCAGGCCGATCACCGCCAGGCCGGTGACGGACTTGCCGGCGCCGGATTCGCCGACCACGCCGAGCACCTCGCCCTTGGCGATGTCGAACGAGACGCCGTCGATCGCGCGCAGCGTGCCGCGGCGAGAGGCGAACTCGACCTGAAGATTGCGCACGGAGAGAACGGGTTCGGTCATGGGCGAGGCGTTTTCATCGAAGCTTTGCTCATCGAAGTTTCGGGTTGAGCGCGTCGCGCAGCCAGTCGCCGAGCAGGTTGATCGACAGGATCAGCGCGGCGAGCGCAAGCCCGGGGAAGGCGACGATCCACCATTCGCCCGCGAACAGATAGTTGTTGCCGATGCGGATCAGCGTCCCGAGCGACGGCATGGTGTCGGGCAGGCCGACACCGAGGAAGGACAGGGTCGCCTCGGTGATGATGGCAAGCGCGAGGTTGATGGTGGCGATGACCAGGATCGGTCCCATCGTGTTGGGCAGTACGTGTCGCAGCATGATCTTTGGCGCGGGCAGGCCGATCAGCTGCGCTGCGGCCACGTAATCCTTGTTCTTCTCGACCATCACGGAACCGCGCACCGTCCGGGCATATCCGACCCAGAAACTAAGCCCGATCGAGATCACCAGCACCACCAGCATGCTGTTGGCATCCAGCCGGTTGCCGAGGATCGATTTCGCGATGCCGTTGATCAGCAGCGCGATCAGAATGGCGGGGAAGGTCAGCTGCACGTCGGCGATCCGCATGATCACGCCGTCGACCGCGCCCCCGAAATAGCCGGCGGTCAGGCCGAGTGCGATTCCGAGCGCGCCGGCGAAGACCACGCCGGCGACGCCGACGGCGAGCGAGATGCGCAAGCCATAGAGGATGGCGGAGAACACGTCGCGGCCCTGCTCGTCGGTGCCGAGCAGGAACGGGCTCTGGCCGTCGGCGGTCCAGAGCGGTGAGATCCGCGAGTTCATCAATTGCAGCTGCGCCGGATCGAACGGGTTCTGCACCGCGAGTGCCGATGCAAAGATCGCGAGCAGGAAGAACAGCACGGTAATGGCCGCCGCCACCATGGTCAGCTTGGAGCGGCGGAACGAATAGAAAATGTCGCTGTCGAGCGCGCGGCTGAGCCAGCTGCGGGCGGCATGCGTCGGCAGCGTGCTCTGCTTGTCGGAATTTGAGGCGACTACGTCGGACATGGAGGCTGCCTCATGCGGCGCGGCCGATGGTCGAGCGCAGGCGCGGATCGACCACGGTGTAGAGGATGTCGACCACCAGATTGATGGTGACGAAAATCAGAGAGACCATCAGCAGGTAGGCGGCCATAATCGGGATATCGACGTTTTGCACGGCCTGCACGAACAGAAGTCCCATGCCGGGCCATTGGAATACGGTTTCGGTGATGATCGAAAATGCAATAACCGAGCCAAACTGTAGTCCGGCCACCGTGATGACGGGAATGAGCGTGTTCTTCAGTGCGTGGCCGAAATGGATGGCACGGGTGGTCAGCCCGCGGGCCCGAGCGAAGCGAATATAGTCGGTCCGAAGCACTTCCAGCATTTCCGCGCGCACCAGCCGCATGATCAGGGTCATCTGGAACAGGCCGAGCGTGATCGAGGGCATGATCAGCGCCTTCAGGCCCGACAGCGTGAGCAGCCCCGTCGTCCACCAGCCGAGCTTGACCACCTCGCCGCGACCGAACGAGGGCAACCAGCCCAATGTCACCGCGAACAGATAGATCAGGAGAATGCCGATCAGGAAAGTCGGCAACGAGATGCCGATCAGCGAAACCGCCTGGAATAATTTGGCGAGCACGGTGTCGCGTTTGAGCGCCGAATAGACGCCCATCAGGATGCCGAACACCATTGCGAATACGGTCGCGCAGATCGCCAGTTCCAGCGTCGCGGGCATGCGCTCCATCAACAGCGTAGAGACCGGCTGACGGAACTGATAGGAGACGCCGAATTTGAACTGCGCGGCGTTGCCGAAATAGCGGACGAACTGCACCGGCACGGGATCATCGAGGCCGAGCGATTTGCGCACGGCTTCGCGTTCGGCCGCCGACGTATCGATCGAGACGATCTGGTTGACCGGGTCGCCGGCGAAGCGGAACATCGAGAACGCGATGATGCCGACGGCGAACATGACGCCGATGGCCTGAAGGGCGCGGCGAAGAGTGAAAGCGAGCATGCCTTCCACTATCCTTGGGTGTGCGTTTGGCTGACGTCTTTGTCAGCCGGAAAAGGAAAGGTCCCGGAAGCCTGACGCTGCCGGGACCTCGTGTTCAACTGTCGCTATTCCTTCTTGGTCGCCCAGTGGAACATGACCAGATTGTCGGCGCGCTGCGGCAGGTTGACCTTCTTTGATACGCCCCAGGCCAGCGCCTGCTGGTGCAGCGGGATGTAGGACCAGTCCTTGTTGCCGATTTCGTAGGCCTGCTTGATCAGCTGGTTGCGCTTGGCGGTGTCGGTTTCGACCAGCACCTTGTCGGTGATGGCGTCGAACTCCTTGTTGCAGTAACCGCCGAGATTGGCTTCGCCGCGCGAGGATTTGGCATCGTCGCGGCAGCCCATGATGTCAAAGAGCACGTTGTGGGAATCCATCGTGCTCGGCGTCCAGCCCAGCATGTAGAACGAGGTCTGGTAGCCGCCTTGCTTCAACACCTTGGCGAAGTATTGCGCCTTGGGCTGCGCCAGCAGATTGATCTTGACGCCGATGCGGGCGAGCATGCCGACGACGGCCTGGCAGATCGCGGCGTCGTTGACGTAGCGATCGTTCGGGCAATCCATGGTGACCTCGAAGCCGTCGGGGTAGCCGGCCTCGGTCAGGAGCTTCTTGGCGCCTTCAGGGTCGAATTTCGGCCGGGTGAACTCCTTGGACAGCAGGAACAATTCCGGAGCGATCATCAACGCCGACGGCGTCGACAGCCCGCGCATCACGCGCGTCTTGATCAGCTCGATGTCGATCGCCTTGTAGAAGGCCTCGCGGACGCGGATGTCCTTGAATGGGTTCTTGCCCTTGATGCTGGAGTAGAGCAACTCGTCGCGGACTTGATCGAAGCCGATGAAGATGGTGCGCAGCTCCGCCCCCTTCAGCACCTGGGCGTTCGGGCTCGAATCGACGCGGGAGATGTCCTGGATCGGCACCGGCTCGATGACGTCGACTTCGCCCGACAGCAGCGCGGCGACGCGGGTGGCGTCGGAGGCGATCGGGGTGAAGATGATCTCCTTCAGGTTACCTTCGACCTTGCCCCAGTAATTGGGATTGGCCTTGAACACCGTCTTCACGCCGGGCTGGTGGCTCTCGATGATGAAGGGACCGGTGCCGTTTTCGTGGAGCGAGGCGTAGCTCGGCGTGGTCGCCGCCACCGGCGTCGGGTCGACGACGTTGTTCTCCTCGGCCCATTTCTTGTCCATGATGTACCAGACATCCCACGCGTTATGCAGGATGGGATTGGGCGAGGGCAGGACGAAATCGACGGTGTAGTCGTCGACCTTGATCACCTTGACGTCCGGAGCAAGGCGGGTCTGCATGTTGGACCCCTTCTTGCGGACGCGATCGGCCGAGAACAGCACGTCGTCGGCGGTGAAGGGATCGCCGTTGTGGAATTTCACGCCTTTGCGCAAATGGAAGCGCCAGCGGGTCGGCTCCGGGGTTTCCCAGCTTTCCGCCAGCGCCGGAATGATCTTGAGGTCCTTGTCGCGCGCGGTGAGGCCTTGATAGACGTGACCGAGATGGGCGTGAGTGGTGCTCTCGTTGAGGGTATAGGGATCTAGCGACTTCAGGTCACCCTGGTTGGCATAACGTAGCGTCTGGCTCGACGCCGACGAGACCGTCAACGCAAACGTACCGGCGAGCGTCGCCGCAAACAGAGTTCGACCGACTGACATTCTTGACCCTCTCCACTCTGCCGCGCCGTGATTTTTGATTGTTCGGCGGGCGTCCCAATCCATGTTGCCCAGAGTCCACGACCCGTGCAAGCGCCATTCCAGCAAGGAACGCGCCAAGTTGCGCCGCTGTGCAGCAATGCTGGCCGACAATCTGGCGGCGAGGGGTTCGCGGGCGATATTCGACTTTCGATCGGTGAAGTCCCCGGCCGCGGGGCCCTCGTGCCCCGCCGGGCGCCGAGGAAGCGGGCTCATGGCGGGCGCGATTTCATTGACCATATCCGCCGATCGCGGAAGCAAGGCCGGCCGCCAGCCTCAGGTCGCTTGCGTTGCACACCGTCTCGCGGCGATACTGCGACAGGCCGCTCGAATCTCATCTGGAGGGGACATGAAAGTTAACATCGAAATTGACTGCACCCCCCTTGAAGCCCGCCAGTTCTTCGGACTACCCGACGTGATGCCGATGCAGACCGCCGTGATGGACAAGTTGCAACAGCAGATGATGTCCAATATCGACAAGGTCTCGCCGGAATCGCTGATCCAGAGCTGGTTCACCTTCGATCCCAAGATCGCCGAGCGGTTTCAGGACATGTTCGTCACCATGGCCGGTCTCGGCAGCCCGCGCAGCGGCGACAAGAAGAAATAAATGTCGCCCGGGCCGGACGAGCCGCAGGGGTCGGGCCGGCTTCGTCCGCCGAGCCTCGGCCTGCTGCTGGCCGAAGCCCGTGGACTTTTCGAATTCAACGCCAGCGTAATGCTGTCGCCGCTCCTGATGCGCGCGCCCAGGGGCGACGGCCATCCGGTGCTGGCGCTGCCGGGCTTTCTTGCCAGCGATCTTTCGATGGCGCCGATGCGGCGCTATCTCAGCGAGCTCGGCTATGAGGCGCATGCCTGGCGGATGGGGCGCAATCTCGGTGGGCTGGAACGGATGAGGGAAGCCCTGCGCAAGCGCCTTGCCGAAATCCACGCCACGAGCGGACGCAAGGTCAGCCTGGTCGGTTGGAGTCTCGGCGGCGTCTATGCCCGCGATCTCGCGCTCCAGGCGCCCGAGATGGTCCGTTACGTCGTCACGCTCGGCAGCCCGTTTGCCAACGACGTGCGGGCGACCAACGCCACGCGGCTGTACGAAGCGCTGACCGGCGAGCGTGTCGAGGATTTCGCCGAACTGCGCGAGGCGATCGCCGGCGATCTGCCGGTGCCGGCGACGTCGATCTATTCGCGCGCCGACGGTGTCGTGAACTGGCGAACCTGTTTGTTGCGTCCCTCCGACCGCGCCGAGAACATCGAGGTGCACCTGGCGAGCCATATCGGGCTCGGCGTGAACCCCGCGGCGCTGTGGGCCGTGGCGGACCGCCTGGCGCAACCGGAGGGGGAATTCTGGCCGTTCGACCGGGCAGGGCCGTTTGCCATTGCATATGCCCCGCCGGAACGGGCAGTATCGGCCTGACGAGAAGCGCCGGCAAAGGCGCCCGTCGAAACGAGCGGAGGGAACTATGGCTGACGGTAAGAAGCTGTCGTCGCTGGACGCATCATTTCTCTATCTGGAAACGCCGGAGATGCCGATGCATGTCGGCAGCATGGCGATCTTTCGCCTGCCTGACGACTACAAGGGCGACTTCTTCGAAGACTTCAAGGCGATGATCGTCTCGCGCCTGCACATCGCACCGATCCTGAAGGCACGGCTGGAGAAGGCGCCGCTCGATATCGATCATCCCTCCTGGGTCGAGGACGACCAGTTCGACATCGACCGCCACATCTTCCGCGCCAGCCTGCCGCAGCCGCGCGACCGCGCCACGCTCGAACGCATCGTCGGCTGGATGCACGCCAAGCTCTTGAACCGCGCCCGGCCGCTCTGGGAGTTCTACGTGTTCGAGGGCATGAAGGACAACGAGGTCGGGCTCTATTCCAAGATGCACCATGCCGCCATAGACGGCGGCGCCGGGGCGGCGCTGACCAACATGATCTACGATATCTCGCCCACCCCCCGGAAGGTCGATCCGCCGACGGCGGGCAGCAAGCCCGGACAGGAGCCGCGCGACATCGCCGCCAACCTGCTCGATTCCTATCAGCAGCTCTTCACCCAGCCGCTCGATGCCTCGGCCGCCGCGAAGAACCTGCAATTGCCGCGCACGGGCAAGAGCGACATCGGCTCGATCCTGTTCGACAATGCGATGTATCAGATCGAGAGCGCGGTGCGCTTCGCCGGCAACATCCCGACCATGGTCAAGAGCGTCTCCGACGTGCTCGGCAAAATCTCCGATCCGAAATCCCGGGAAAGCCTCGCCAGCATGGTGTCGCCGCCGACCATGCTGAACAAGACGATTTCCTCGGAACGCAGCTTTGCCGGCGTCTCGATCTCGCTGTCGCGTTCAAAGGCGCTCGCCAAGCAGGCCGGCGGCAAGCTCAACGACGTGGTGCTGGCGCTCGCCTCCGGCGTGGTCCGGCGCTACCTCCAGCAATATGGCACGCTGCCGGCGAAATCGCTGACCGCCGCCGTGCCGATCTCGCTGCGCGAGGAAGGCAACACCGAGGCCAACAACCAGGTGTTCGGCATGATCTGCTCGATCGCGACCAATATCGACGATCCCAAGGCGCGGCTGGAGGCGATCATCGCGCAGTCGACCAAGTCCAAGGAGATGTCGCATCCGTTGCGGGCCCTGATGCCGCAGATTTCCAACATCTCGATGCTGGGTGCGCCGATGATGGTGCAGGTTCTGGCGCTGCTCTACAGCCGCTCGAACCTGTCGGATGTGCTGCCGCCGGCGGCCAACATCACGGTGTCCAACGTGCCGGGGCCGCGGCAGACGCTCTATGCCGCCGGCGCGGAGCTGTTGCACATCTTCCCGGTGTCGATCTCGACGCATGGACAGGCGCTCAACATCACCGTGCAGAGCTATCGCGACCAGCTCGACTTCGGCTTCATCGTCGGCGCCAACATCATTCCGCACGTGCAGGTGATGTGCGACATGCTGCCGGAGGAGTTCGCCGCGCTGGAGGCGGCCTACGCGCCGCCGGCGGCCGACGTCAAGGGCGCCGCAGAGTAGGAATATTGCGATGATTGAGATGCCACCGCTCAAGTTCGTGCAGACGAACGGAATCCGCATGGGCTACTACGAGGCGGGCCCGGTCAGCGACAAGCCGCCGATGGTGCTGTGCCACGGTTGGCCGGAACTCGCCTTCTCCTGGCGTCACCAGATCAAGGCGCTAAGCGAGGCCGGCATCCGGGTGATCGCGCCGGACCAGCGCGGCTATGGCGCGACCGACCGGCCCGAGCCGGTCGAGGCCTACGACATCGAACATCTGACCGGCGACCTCGTTGGGCTCCTCGATCATCTCCAGATCGACAAGGCCATCTTCGTCGGTCACGACTGGGGCGGCTTCATCGTCTGGCAGATGCCGCTGCGGCACATCGACCGGGTTGCGGGGGTGGTCGGCATCAACACGCCTCACACCAACCGTGCCTGGGCCGATCCGATCGAGCTGCTGCGCGCTCGCTTCGGCGACAAGATGTACATCGTGCAGTTTCAGGATCCGGCGCGTGAACCCGACAGGATCTTCGGCAGTCGCGTCGAGCAGACATTCGATGCGTTCATGCGCAAGCCGGCGCCGCGCCCGCCCGATGCGCCGGCTGAGGAAGTGATTGCCGGCGTGGGCGCTTCGCCGCGGGTCAATCTGGCGTTTCCGCAGATGATTGCGGCTTACGACGCGAAGCACGATCCGCGCACGCCGATCCTGTCGCCGGAAGAGAAAAAGGTGTTCGTCGACAATTTCACCAGAACGGGCTTCACCGGCGGCATCAACTGGTACCGCAACATGTCGCGCAACTGGACGCGCGCCGAAGGGCTCGATCATACGGTGCGGGTGCCGTCGCTGATGATCATGGCCGAGAACGACGCGGTGTTGCCGCCGTCTTCCGCCGATGGCATGGACAAGCTGATTCCCGATCTCGAAAAATACCTGGTCCGCGACAGCGGCCATTGGACGCAGCAGGAGAAGCCGGAAGAGGTCAGCGCCAAGCTGATCGAATGGCGTAGAAGGCGGTTTGGTTAGCGCTCGTCGTTGCGAACGCGTCATTGCGAGGAGCGAAGCGACGAAGCAATCCAGACTGCCTCCGCGGATATATTCTGGATTGCTTCGCTTCGCTCGCAATGACGACATTGAGGCAGGGGGACTACATTTCGATGTCATCCAAGAACCGTCTGGACCCGATTCCGCAGCCGCCGACCAAGCCGGTGGTCGGCAACATGCTGTCGCTGGATTCGGCCGCGCCGGTGCAGCACCTGACCCGGCTTGCCAAGGAGCTCGGGCCGATCTTCTGGCTCGACATGATGGGTTCGCCGATCGTCGTCGTCTCCGGCCATGATCTCGTCGACGAGCTGTCCGACGAGAAGCGCTTCGACAAGACGGTGCGCGGTGCGCTGCGCCGCGTGCGCGCGGTCGGCGGCGACGGCCTTTTCACGGCCGACACCAGGGAGCCGAACTGGAGCAAGGCGCACAACATCCTGCTTCAGCCGTTCGGCAACCGCGCCATGCAGTCCTATCACCCGAGCATGGTCGATATCGCCGAGCAGCTCGTCAACAAATGGGAACGGCTCAACGCCGACGACGAGATCGACGTCGTCCATGACATGACCGCGCTGACGCTGGACACAATCGGCCTGTGCGGCTTCGAGTACCGCTTCAATTCCTTCTATCGACGCGACTACCATCCCTTCGTCGAGTCGCTGGTGCGCTCGCTCGAAACCATCATGATGACGCGCGGCCTGCCGTTCGAGCAGCTCTGGATGCAGAAGCGCCGGAAGACGCTCGCCGAAGACGTCGCCTTCATGAACAAGATGGTCGACGAGATCATCGCCGAGCGCCGCAAGAGCGCCGAAGGGATCGACGACAAGAAGGACATGCTCGCCGCGATGATGACCGGCGTCGACCGTTCGACCGGCGAGCAGCTTGACGACATCAACATCCGCTACCAGATCAACACGTTCCTGATCGCGGGGCACGAGACCACCAGTGGCCTGCTGTCCTACACGCTCTACGCTCTGCTCAAGCACCCGGACATTCTCAAGAAGGCCTATGACGAGGTCGACCGCGTCTTCGGCCCCGACGTCAACGCGAAGCCGACCTACCAGCAGGTGACGCAGCTCACCTACATCACGCAGATCCTCAAGGAAGCTCTGCGGCTGTGGCCGCCGGCGCCGGCCTATGGCATCTCGCCGCTGAACGACGAGACTATCGGCGGCGGCCAGTACAGGCTTAGGAAGGGCACCTTCATCACCATCCTGGTGACGGCGCTGCATCGCGATCCCTCGGTCTGGGGTCCGAATCCGGACGCCTTCGATCCCGAGAATTTCAGCCGCGAGGCGGAGGCCAAGCGGCCGATCAACGCCTGGAAGCCGTTCGGCAATGGCCAGCGCGCCTGCATCGGCCGCGGTTTTGCGATGCACGAGGCGGCACTCGCGCTCGGCATGATCCTCCAGCGCTTCAAGCTGATCGACCATCAGCGCTATCAGATGCATCTGAAGGAAACGCTGACGATGAAGCCGGAAGGCTTCAAGATCAAGGTACGTCCGCGCGCCGATCGCGAGCGCGGCGCCTATGGCGGTCCTGTCGCAGCTGCGTCCTCGGGGCCGCGGGCGCCTCGTCAGCCGACGACGCGGCCCGGCCACAATACGCCGATGCTGGTGCTGTACGGCTCCAATCTCGGCACGGCCGAGGAGCTCGCGACGCGCATGGCCGACCTTGCCGAGATCAACGGCTTTGCCGTGCATCTCGGGCCGCTCGACGATTACGTCGGCAAGCTGCCGCAGGAGGGTGGCGTGCTGATCATCTGCGCCTCCTATAACGGCGCGCCCCCTGACAATGCGACGCAATTCGTCAAATGGCTCGGCGACGATCTGCCGAAGGATGCCTTTGCCAATGTGCGCTACGCTGTGTTCGGCTGCGGCAACAGCGATTGGGCGGCGACCTATCAATCGGTGCCGCGCTTCATCGACGAGCAATTGTCGAAGCATGGTGCGCGCGCGGTCTATCCGCGCGGCGAAGGCGATGCGCGCAGCGATCTCGACGGCCAGTTCCAGAAATGGTTCCCTGCGGCCGCGCAGGTCGCCACCAAGGAATTCGGCATCGACTGGAATTTCACCCGCACCGCGGAGGACGATCCGCTCTATGCGATCGAGCCTGTCGCAGTAACCGCCGTCAACACCATCGTCGCGCAGGGCGGTGCTGTCGCGATGAAGGTGCTGGTCAATGACGAGCTTCAGAACAAGTCCAGCGCCAATCCGTCCGAGCGTTCGACGCGCCATATCGAGGTGCAGCTGCCGTCCAACATCACCTACCGCGTCGGCGATCATCTGAGTGTGGTCCCGCGCAATGATCCGACGCTGGTGGATTCGGTTGCCCGTCGCTTCGGCTTCCTGCCGGCGGACCAGATCAGGCTTCAGGTCGCCGAAGGCCGCCGCGCGCAGCTGCCGGTCGGCAATGCCGTCTCGGTCGGACGCCTGCTCAGCGAGTTCGTCGAGCTGCAGCAGGTGGCGACACGGAAGCAGATCCAGATCATGGCAGAGCACACCCGCTGCCCGGTCACCAAGCCTAAGCTGCTGGCCTTCGTTGGCGAGGAGGCCGAGCCGCTCGAGCGCTATCGCACCGAGATTCTGGCCGGGCGCAAATCGGTGTTCGACATGCTGCTCGAATATCCGGCCTGCGAGTTGCCGTTCCACGTTTACCTGGAAATGCTCTCGCTGCTGGCGCCGCGCTACTATTCGATCTCGTCGTCGCCGTCGGTCGACCCGGCGCGATGCAGCGTCACGGTCGGCGTGGTCGAAGGGCCGGCCGCCTCCGGGCGCGGTGTCTACAAAGGCATCTGCTCGAATTATCTCTCCAACCGGCGTGCGGGCGATGCGATCTATGCCACCGTGCGCGAGACCAAGGCCGGCTTCCGGCTCCCGGATGAGTCATCGGTGCCGATCATCATGATCGGCCCGGGCACCGGGCTTGCGCCGTTCCGCGGCTTCCTCCAGGAGCGCGCTGCGCGCAAGGCGAAAGGCGCCGCCCTCGGTCCGGCCATGCTGTTCTTCGGCTGCCGCCATCCCGACCAGGATTTTCTCTACGCGGAGGAGCTGAAGGGGCTGGCGGCAAGCGGCATCACCGAGCTCTTCACGGCATTCTCGCGTGCAGATGGACCGAAGACCTATGTGCAGCACATGCTTGCCGCGCAGAAGGACAGGGTCTGGCCGCTGATCGAGCAGGGCGCGATCATTTATGTCTGCGGCGATGGCGGCAAGATGGAGCCCGACGTGAAGGCCGCGCTCGTTGCGATCCATCGCGAGAAGAGCGGCAGCGATGCCGCCACAGCTGTGCGCTGGATCGAGGAGATGGGCGCGAAGAACCGCTATGTGCTGGACGTCTGGGCGGGAGGGTGATTGTTCGTCCGATCGTGCTAAAGCTTTCCCATGATTCCCTGGGAAAAGATCGACACCGCAAAAATCCCCGGCTCCGACGAGGAGCTCCGCCTGATGCGGCGCGGCAAGGAGTTCTCCATCAAGCTCGGCACCAACGAGCTGATGAACAACCGCCTGTCGGGCTCTGAGGCGGCGCTCGCGACACTGGCGGCGAAGCAGATCGAGAAGGTCGCAAAGCCCGTTGTCCTCATCGGAGGCCTCGGGATGGGCTTTACGCTGCGCGCGGCGCTGACTGTGCTCGGGAGCAAGGCGAAGATCGTGGTCTCCGAGCTCGTGCCGGCGGTGGTCGCCTGGGCGCGCGGCCCGATGGCCGAGGTCTTTGGCGACAGTCTCGATGATGTCAGGGTGAAGATCCGGGAAACCGATGTCGGCGAGATCATCCGCGCGCAGCGGTCGGCCTTCGACGCCATTCTGCTCGACGTCGACAACGGGCCGGAGGGGCTGACCCGGAAGGGCAATAACGCACTCTACAATGCGAGCGGGTTGAAAGCGGCGAAGGTGGCGCTGCGGCCGGGCGGCGTGCTCGCCGTCTGGTCGTCGGGACCCAACCCGGCCTTCACCAAGCGCCTCGGCAGCGCCGGCTTCGATGTGAACGAAGTCAATGTCCGGGCCACCGGACGAGGCGGCGGCGCGCGCCATGTAATCTGGATTGCGCGGAAGAGCTAGGCGGCGATTTGTAGCCCGGATGGAGCGAAGCGAAATCCGGGGCGGTCGATCCGCAAAGAGTGGTCCCGGATTACGCTGCGCTTCATCCGGGCTACGGCTCTAGAACATCGTATTGTTGTTCGCCGGATTTTCCGGGATGTCCTGAACAACGTCCCAGTGTTCGACGATCTTGCCGTTTTCCAGCTTGAAGATATCCACGATCGCGCGGCCCCTGCTGCCGGGCTCGCGAACGGAGTGGACATGCAGGATGACGAAGTCGCCGTCGACGAATGAGCGCTTGATCTCGCTGTGCGAGCTCGGGAACTTTTCGCGCAGGAAGCCGATGAACTTGCGAAAACCGTCCGGACCATCGGGCGCGTTCGGATTGTGCTGGACATAACGGTTGCCGACATAGGCGAGGGCGGCGTCGGCGTCCTTTTGGTTAAGGCCCTTCTCGTAGAAGGCCAGCACGGCGGCGCGGTTGGCTTCTTCCTGCGCGCTGGCGGCCAGCGCAGCGCCGTTGCTGAGGGACAGCATGAGAATGGAAGCCGCAATCATTGCGACGGGCCGGACGATGAGATGCATGTGAACTCCGAGAGGCCGCAGCCTCTGTCTTGCGATTGAGGGAGGCCTGTATAGCTTTCGCGCCGGCTCACGTTAAGAGAGTAACCGGAAGCTCACATGGTCACCGCGAGGAGACCGGTCGCGTTTACGCCGCCTGCGCCGCCGCCCCATGAGCGTGCTTGTCGATGGCGCGGATGATGTCGGGCCAGAAGCGCATCGGCAGCGCATGGCCCATGCCGTCGATCATCAACAGCTTTGCGCCGGGAATCGACTCTGCGGTGTCCTTGCCGCCTTCGGGCCGCACCAGCGGATCGACGGTGCCGTGAATGACCAGCGTCGGTGTTTTCACGCCATGCAGCCGCTCCTTGCGGCTGCCGGAGGCGAGTACGGCGCGGAGCTGCCGGCCGACGCCGGCCGGATTGAGGCCGCGCGCGAACACGCGCTCGGCACGATCGGGGTCGAGCGCTTCCTCTTCCGGAAAGGACCCGGCGCGCAGCACCTTCCAGGTCTCGCCGAAGCGGACGATGAACTCCTCCTTGCTTTGCGGCGGCGGAGCCATCAGCATCGCGGAGGCCTCGCGTGTCGGCGGTGGCACGCGCGGATTGCCTGTCGTCGACATGATCGAGGTGAGCGAGCGCACGCGCTCTGGAAACGACAGCGTCACCTCCTGCGCGATCATGCCACCCATCGAGGCGCCAACCAGATGCGCCGACTTGATGCCGAGCGCATCCATCAGGCCGACCGTGTCCTTCGCCATGTCGATCAGCTTGTAGGTCGCGGCGACGGGAATCTTGAGAAAGCGCAGCTTCAGCAGCTCGAGCGGCGTCAGGCGTTTGCCGCCCGTCAGATGGCTCGACTTGCCGATGTCGCGATTGTCGAAGCGGATCACGCGAAAGCCATGCACGGCGAGCTGCTCGCAGAACGCATCGTCCCAGTGGATCATCTGCGCCCCGAGCCCCATGATCAGCAGTAGCGGCTCGGCATTGTCGTTGCCGAAGATCTCGTAGCAGATGTCGATGCCGTTGGCGCGGATGCTCTGGGGCGGCTGATGGGTGGTCACGGGCGCGTTCCCTCCTGCTGATCGATGCTGTATCGCACGGTTTGCCGCCGCAAAGAAGCCGTGTGCGCCGCACCGCGCGACCTGCCGGTTGACCGCTCCCTCGCAACGGTGTGGTATGGCGAAAAAAGAAGGGCATCGCAGCTCTCGATATCAGGAGGACGCCGATGACCGACAAGACCAATGACCCCGTCGCCATGTGGCAGAAGATGGTTGGTGAGATGGAGAAGGGGTTCAACTCCTTCGCCAACCAGGCCATGTCGTCGCCCGAGTTTTCACAGGCGATGAACCGCGCGGGAGGGGTTGCTGCAGGTGCTCAGAAGCAACTCGGCGAGCTCATGGAAAAATATCTGGTCTCCATGAACCTGCCCAGCCGCGATCAGGTCACTGGCCTTGCCGAAAGGTTGCAAGCCATCGAAGGCCAGATCGGTGAGATCAAGTGGATGCTGAGCCAGATGGCGGCACGTTCCGGCGTATCTCAGGGCTCCGATACGGCATTGCGACCGCCGCGCACCAGGCGCCCGCCGTCCGAGGGCGGAGAGCAGACATGAATGCAGCCACCGGACTAGATCTCGCATCGATCCCGGATCGCATCCAGTCCGAGGTGCAGCGCGCCATCCAGCGCAGCATCAAGGGCGTCGAATATTTCTCGACTTCGGGCCCTTCGCTCGGCTCGACGCCGAAGGACGTGCTGCATTCGCGCGGCACCATGAGCCTCTATCACTACAGGCCGATGTCCGACGAGATCTACCGCGTACCGGTCTTGATCGTGATGGCGACCACCAATCGTGGCTACATCCTCGATCTCGTGCCTGGTCAGAGCTTCATCGAGTTCCTGCTCAAGCGCGGCTACGACGTCTACATGCTGGACTGGAGCGCGCCGCGGCCGGAGGAGAAGAGCCTGCGCATGGAGGACTACGTCCTCGACTTCATCCCGGATTGTGTCCGCCGCGTGCAGGCGGATTCCGGCGAGCAGGACGTCTCGGTGATCGGCTATTGCTTCGGCGGCGTGCTGTCGCTGCTCTACGGCTCGATCCACAAGGACGGGCCGATGAAGAATTTGATCTGCTTCACCACCCCGATCGACTTTCGCGAGATGAAGCTGTTCTCCAATTTCTCCGACCGCCGCTATTTCGACGTCGACCGCCTCGTCGACAGCGTCGGCAACGTGCCGCCGGAGATGATCCTGTCCTCGTTCGAGATGCTGCGCCCGGCCTCGCGCACGGCGAGCCAGATCCAGCTTTGGGAAAACATCTGGAACGATGAGTTCGTGAAATCGTATCGCATGTTCGACCGCTGGGCGACCGACACGCTGCCGCTTGCGGGCGAGTATTTCCGCACGATCACCAAGGATCTGATGTGGGACAACAAACTGTTCAACGACACTATGTCGGTCGGCGGCCGCGCGGCGAAGCTCGAAGACATCAAGGTGCCGTTCCTGCATGCGGTCGCCGAGCACGATCACATCGTGCCGTATGACGCCGCAAAACACCTGATCGCGAAGATCGGATCCGATGACAAGGAAGAGGTGATGCTGAAGGGCGGTCACGTCTCGCTTGTCGCCGGCGCCAACGCTGTGAAACGGCTGTGGCCGAAACTGGATTCCTGGCTGGGGAAGAGATCGACATGAGTGAGCAGCGTTCCTATCCGCGTCAGGTCAAGACCGACGCTGGCGATATCGAGATCCGCCTGATGTCGCCTGCGGACGAGGCCGCGATGCTGGCCTTCGGCAAGGGCCTGCCGACCCATGATCTGTTGTTCCTGCCGCGCAACATCAGCGAGCCGAAGGTGCTCTCGGCCTGGGTCAAGGAGATCGAGCGCGGCGCGATTACCAGCCTGCTCGCGGTCAGGGACGCCAAGGTCGTCGGCTGCGGCACGCTGGTGCGCGATCCGCATTCCTGGTCGCCCCATGTCGGCGAGATCCGGATGGTTGTTTCCCTCGACGTGCGCGGGAAGGGGGTCGGGCGGGCGCTCTCGCAGGAGACCTTTGCGCTCGCGCTCGGCGCCGGCCTGGAAAAGCTTTCGGTCCAGATGACGGTCGACCAGCAGGCGGCGATCGCCTTGTTCGAGAGCCTCGGCTTCAAGGCCGAGGCGCTGCTGCGGGACCATGTCCGGGACGTCGACGGCAAGACCCACGACATTGTCGTGCTCGGGCACAATATTGCGCAGGTGCAGGCCCAAATGGAGGCCTATGGGCTGCCGGGTGCCGTCCAGCATTAGGGGCGGCCGGCTCGTTATCCGGAACCCGTCTGGCCAGGGAGGCGGCAAATTGCCTTCCATTAAGGCTTTTCACGATTTCGTGATATCGCAGTGCAATACGAATATTGCATCGCACCATTAATTATGTCATACAAGCCGTGCCCCGGGCCAATGAGGACGGGGTGAGCCCATAGCTCAACCCAATGAGGATGGAGAGAACCCCATGACCACCGAAACCAACACTGCCTTCGAGGGCTTCAAGGACGCTTTCAAGAACATCCAGAACCTGGAAGTTCCCGAGGCCGCTCGCGATTTCGTCAAGAAGTCCGCCAACACCGCCAAGGACCGTGCTGCCGAGGTGTTCGCTGGCTCCGAGCGCGTGACCGCCGCCGTCGAGAACGCGGTGACCGAGTCCGTCACCGAGGCCGGCAAGATCAGCCGCAACATCCAGCAGGCGATCTATGAAGACGCCGAGGCGTTCTTCTCGGGCATCGACAAGCTCGCGTCCGCCAAGTCGGTCAGCGAAGCCGTCGAGATCCAGTCGAGCCTGCTCCGCGCCCGCGGCGAAGTCTTCGTCTCGCGCGCCAAGGCGACCGCCGACTATGTCGGCAAGCTCGCTGCCAACGGTGCGAAGTCCGCTCAGGACAACTTTGCCAAGGTCTACACCAAGACCGCTTGATACGGCACCCTGAGTACAAACTGAAATTTGAGGCCCGCTTCGGCGGGCCTTTGTTTTTTGCGCTGCCGTCATTGCGAGCGAAGCGAAGCAATCCAGTCCGTCTCCGTGGAAAGACTCTGGATTGCTTCGCTTCGCTCGCAATGACGAGTAGGGTGATGCAGTGATGACCCCGCCCGCTACCTTCTCCTTCGACACCCCCGGTGACGCCGAACGCGCGGCGGAGCTTCGCCGCGTCAAAGCACTGGCGACGCTGGTGCTGGCCTCGACGCTTGCCCTGTTCGTCGTTGCGAAATGGCTTCTGCCAGTGCATCCCGTGTTCGGCTTCATCGCGGCCTTCGCAGAAGCTGCGACCATCGGCGGGCTCGCCGACTGGTACGCGGTGGTCGCGCTGTTCAAGCGGCCGCTCGGCCTGCCGATCCCGCACACCGCGATCATCCAGAGCAATCAGGCCCGCATCGCCGACAAGCTCGGCGAGTTCATCCAGGTGCATTTCCTCGAGGCCCGCCCCGTCGAGGCCAAGCTGAGGGAGATCGATTTCGGCTCCTTCGTCGCCGACTGGCTGCGCGACCGCAAGCGCAGCGATGATCTCGCGCGTTTCGCGCTGCGCCTGCTGCCGGAGGCCGTCTCCGCGACGGAAAGCTCGGGTCTGATGACCTTCATCATTCGCCGCATGTCCTCGCAGCTCCAGGCGATCGACCTTGCGCCGCTCGCGGCCGGCACGCTGCGCGGCTTCGTCGCGGAAGGGCGGCATCAGATCCTGTTCGATGATCTCCTGCGCGTGATGCACGAGACGCTGAATCAGACCGAGACGATGGCGATGATCCGCGAGAAGGTGCGCGCGGAGTTGCCGACCCTGCTCAGGCTCTATCGCGCCGACAAGTTTCTGGTGAACAAGATCGTGGCGTCCGCCACGGCTTTTTTCAACGAGGTGCGCAGCGATCCCAAACATCCGTTTCGCGGCGAATTCGATCGCATGGTGCTGGGCTTCGTCGACCGGCTCGGCACCGATCAGGCCTATATCGACCGCATCGACGGATTGAAGCGCGATCTGCTCGCCCGGCCCGAGCTTGCCGATCTCGCCCGCACCGTCTGGGCCAACACGCGCTCCTTCATCGAGCGCAGCGCGAGCGGCGAGACGCAGGTGCTGCAGCATCATCTCGCCGGGATGTTCGTCGCCGCGGGCGAGGCGCTCGCCGGCGATGCCGAGCTCCGCGGCGAGATCAACAAGGGTCTGGTGGCGGTGCTGCGCAGCTTCGTTGCGGATCAGAAGAGCGGCGTCTCGACCTTCATTTCCGACCAGGTCAAGGCGTGGGATATGGCGCAGCTGATTTCGCTGATTGAAATCAACATCGGCCGCGACCTGCAATACATCCGCTTCAATGGCTCGCTGATCGGCGGGCTCGCAGGTCTTGCTCTCTACTCCGTAGAATTCCTGCTTCGGTGGTTGTGACTTTTGCGTCACGGACGCTGGCATTCACGCGCGGGCCTATTGTCGCCTTGGGTTTCACCCGCTTGAATGTCGGGCATCGGCCGCCTAGCTGATTCATGCTGCGTTGCGGAACGTTCGAGAAGCCGGAGTGTTGGAATTCATACCCATTTGCCGGCATCGCAACCGGTAGCCTTTTCAGCAATTCTGCCCAGGGGACCATTGATGACTGCTACTGCCCAGACGCTGCGTCCGCCGTCCCGCACCTTGATGTTCCTGGAAGGGCGCGCGATCCACGAGTTCGGCGCATTCCTCGGCGCACTGCCGCTGCTGAGCCTTGCGCCCCGCGGCGATGGGCATCCGGTGCTGGTGTTCCCGGGCCTCGTGGCCTCCGACGCGTCGACGCGCGCGCTGCGCTCGTTTCTGACCAGCAAGGGCTACGCGGCAAGCGGCTGGCGCCAGGGCCGCAACTACGGCCTGCGCGAGGGCGTGCAGCATGCGATGGTCGATCTCGTGCAGGAGCTCAGCGACAAGCATGGCCGCAAGATCAGTCTGGTCGGCTGGAGCCTCGGCGGCCTCTATGCGCGCCAGCTCGCCAAGATGATGCCGGCGCGCGTGCGCCAGGTGATCACGCTCGGCAGCCCCTTCGCGGGCGATCCCCGTTCGACCAATGCCTGGCGCGTCTATGAATGGGCGAGCGGCCGGAAGTCCGACGAGGTCGATCCGCAGTTCGGCGGCGAGCTCGCCGTCCCGCCGCCGGTGCCGACCACCGCCGTCTTCAGCCGCACCGACGGCGTCTGCGCCTGGCAGGGCTGTATGGAGAAGACGGGCGCGCAGACCGAGAGCATCGAGGTCGAGAGCAGCCATTGCGGCATGGGCCATCATCCCGCAGCCGTCTATGCGGTCGCCGACCGCCTCGCGCAGAAGGAAGGCCAGTGGCGGCCGTTCGACCGCAGCGGCTGGCGCAGCATGATCTATCCCGATCCGCATCGGTAAGCGCGGCCTGCATGGTTCGAGACGCGCGGCTTTGCCGCGCTCCTCACCATGAGGACTGAGAGCTAGTGACGCCGCGCGAAAGCGATCAGACCTCATCCTGAGGAGGCGCGAAGCGCCGTCTCGAAGGATCGAGCCCGGCTCTCGCTTTGATTGTCGCCCCCGTCCATTGTCGCGCCCGCACCAAACGCGCTATGCCTCGCGCATGGCGCATCCATTGTCCCGCATCATCGACCAGCTCAAGCGTGAGCCGTCACGCACGGGCTCCATCGTCATCACCGTGTTTGGCGACGCCATCGTGCCGCGCGGCGGCTCGGTGTGGCTCGGCACGCTGTTGGAGTTCTTCGAGAGTCTGGACATCGATGCCGGCGTGGTGCGCACCGCGATGTCGCGCCTTGCTGCCGATGGCTGGCTGATGCGCGAAAAGGTTGGCCGTAACAGTTTTTATCGCCTGGCCGACAAGGGAAGTCAGACCTTCGAGGCCGCCACGCGCCACATCTACGATCCGCCATCGTCGGACTGGACCGGGCGCTTCGAGCTGCTCCTGATCGGCAACGGCGAGGATCGCGACGTCTCGCGCGAAGCGCTGCGCAACGCCGGCTTCGGCAGTCCGCTGCCCGGCGTGTGGGTCGCGCCATCAGGCGTGCCGGTGCCGGACGAGGCTGCCGGGGCGATCCGTCTCGAAGTCTCGGCTGAAGATGACAGCGGGCGCCGTCTGCTCAGCGCGAGCTGGCCGCTGGACCGCACCGCCGACGCCTATCTGAAGTTCATGAAGACGTTCGAGCCGCTCCGTGCCGCTATCGCGCGCGGTGCGGATCTGTCCGAGGCCGACGCCTTCACCGCGCGGATCCTGCTGATCCACTACTACCGCCGCGTCGTGTTGCGCGATCCGCTGCTGCCCGAGAGCCTGCTGCCCGGCGACTGGCCTGGCAGGGCAGCACGTGAAGTCTGCCGCGAGGTCTATCGCGCGCTGCTTGCGCCGTCGGAACAATGGCTTGATAGCCATGGAACCAATGAGAAGGGGCCACTGCCGCCGGCTCGAAAGCTCCTGGAGCGGAGGTTCGAGGTCTGATTTATATGTTACAGAAATATATTGCATGAAGTAATTTTTGTTATATATTGCCTCCCAATAAACGGGAGGATGCGCATGTATACCCAGGCGCTGAATACGGCCGAGACCGACGACCGCGGTCTCGAGGATGCGGCGAAGGCTGCGCAGTTCCAGGCCCGCATCGATGCCGAGGAGCGCATCGAGCCGAACGACTGGATGCCGGCGGCCTATCGCAAGACGCTCACCCGCCAGATCTCCCAGCACGCCCATTCCGAAATCGTTGGCATGCTGCCTGAGGGCAACTGGATCACGCGCGCGCCGACCTTGCGCCGCAAGGCGGCGCTGCTGGCCAAGGTGCAGGACGAGTGCGGCCACGGACTCTATCTCTACGCCGCCGCCGAAACGCTCGGCACCTCGCGCGAAGAGCTGGTCGACGCCATGCTTGCCGGCAAGGCCAAATATTCCTCGATCTTCAACTATCCGACGCTGACCTGGGCCGATATCGGCACCATCGGCTGGCTGGTCGACGGCGCCGCGATCATGAACCAGATCCCGCTGTGTCGTTGCTCCTACGGCCCGTACGCACGCGCGATGATCCGCGTCTGCAAGGAGGAATCGTTCCACCAGCGCCAGGGCTACGAGATCATGCTGACGCTGTGCCGCGGCTCGGATGAGCAGAAGGCGATGGCGCAGGATGCGCTGAACCGCTGGTGGTGGCCGGTGCTGATGATGTTCGGTCCGCCCGATGCGACGAGCCAGCACAGCGACACATCGACGAAGTGGAAGATCAAGCGCTTCTCCAATGACGAGCTGCGCCAGAAGTTCGTCGATGCCACCGTGCCGCAGGCGCAATATCTCGGCCTCACCATTCCCGATCCCGGCATGACGCAGGACGCCGAAGGCCACTGGCGCTACAGCGAGATCGACTGGACCGAATTCAAGCAGGTGCTGGCCGGTAACGGCCCCTGCAACCGCGATCGGCTCGCCGCGCGTCGCAAGGCGCACGATGAGGGCGCCTGGGTGCGTGAGGCGGCAGCTAGCTATGCCGCAAAGCGGGCGCGGCGTCAGACCGCACAAGCCGCGGAATAAGGAGATCACGATGGCCACGCCAAACACGCCGCTGTGGGAAGTCTTCATTCGCAGCCGCAACGGGCTCGCGCACAAGCATGTCGGCTCGCTGCATGCGAACGATGCCACCATGGCCCTGCAGGCCGCGCGCGACATTTACACCCGGCGCGGCGAGGGGCTGTCGATCTGGGTCGTGCCGTCGACCGCGATCACCGCGAGCGATCCGGCCGAGAAGGGCATGATGTTCGAGCCGGCGGAATCGAAGATCTACCGGCATCCGACGTTCTACGAGGTGCCGGAAGAAGTGGGGCACATGTGATGCTTGTGGCCAACATCCAGGTCGCGGAAACACCGCTGGTGCTCTACGCGCTGCGCCGCGCCGACGATGCGCTGATTATCGGTCATCGGTTGTCGGAATGGTGCGGACATGCGCCGATGCTGGAAGAGGACATGGCGCTCTCCAACATCGCGCTCGATCTCATCGGCCAGGCGCGTGAACTCTACACCTACGCAGCCAAAACCGAAGGCAAGGACAACAACGAGGACAAGCTCGCCTATTTGCGCGACGTCAGGCAGTACCGCAACCTGCTGCTGGTCGAACAGCCGAATGGCGACTTTGCCCAGACCCTGGTGCGGCAGTTCTTCTATTCTGCCTTCGCCGACCTCTATTGGCGCGCGATGATGAATTCGCGCGATACGACGCTCGCGGCCATTGCCGCCAAGTCCGAGAAGGAGACCGCTTATCATCTGCGCCACGCCTCCGAATGGATCATTCGGCTCGGCGATGGCACCGGTGAGAGTCACGCCAGGGCGCAGGCCGCGATCGATCACCTCTGGGCCTTCACCGGTGAGATGTTCGCCGTCGATGACGGAGAGCGCGCCCTGATCCATGCCGGTATCGCGATTGATCCCGGGACCTTGCGCGGTCGCTGGCTGAAGACGCTCTCCGATGTCGTCAGCGAAGCAACACTCACACTGCCGCAGAATGACTGGATGCAGCAGGGCGGCCGCGTGGGCCGCCACAGCGAGCATCTCGGTCATCTCCTGTCCGAGCTTCAGTCGATGCAGCGTACTTTTCCGGGGCTGACATGGTGACAGTGCTGGACCGCGACAGTGAGCTGCGCCGGCGCGCCTGGGACGCCGCGGCGGGCGTCGTTGACCCCGAAATCCCGGTGCTGACCATCGCCGATCTCGGCGTGCTGCGCGATGTCGTGCTCGACGGCGATCATGTCGAGGTCGCGATCACCCCGACCTATTCGGGCTGCCCGGCCATGAACATGATTGCGTTCGAAATCGAGCTTGCGTTGGAGCGCGCCGGTTTTCGCCAGCCAAAAGTCCGCACCGTGCTGTCGCCGGCCTGGACCACCGACTGGATGAGCGAGGAGGGCCGCCGCAAGCTGCACGCCTACGGCATCGCGCCACCGCAGGCGTCAAGCTCCCGCCGCGCGCTGTTCGGCGAGCAGGCCATCGCGTGCCCGAAATGCGGCTCTGACAAGACCGAGCTGCTGTCCGAATTCGGCTCGACCTCCTGCAAGGCGCTGTGGCGCTGCAAGGCCTGCCGCGAACCCTTCGATTATTTCAAGTGTCATTGATCATGTCCGCAGCCGCACCGCGCTTTCATCGCCTGACCGTCAACGACCTCCGCCGCGAGGCGGCCGATGCCGTATCGATGACCTTTGCGGTCCCCGGCGAACTCGCGGGCGACTACGCTTTCGCGCCCGGCCAGTACCTCACGCTCCGCACCATGCTCGATGGCGAGGAAGTCCGGCGCTCCTATTCGATCTGCTCGGGTCCTGACGATGGCGAGATCCGCATTGCCGTGAAGAAGATTGACGGCGGAGCATTTTCGAACTGGGCGGCGGATGAACTCAAATGCGGCGACGAGCTCGACGTCATGACGCCGACCGGGCGCTTCGGCGTGATCCCGCCGGCAGATAGCGGACGCATCCATGTCGGCTTTGCCGCGGGCTCCGGCATCACACCGATCCTGTCGATCGTCAAGGGCGTGCTTGCGCGCGAGCCGCACAGCCGCTTCTTCCTGTTCTACGGCAACCGCGCCACCGACAACATCATGTTCCTGGAGGCACTCGAGGAGCTGAAGGACCGCTTCATCGATCGCCTCTCGATCTTCCACGTCATCTCCGGCGAGGAGCAGGACATCCCGATCCTGCATGGCCGGCTGGACGGCAATAAGGTGAGAGTGCTGCTGCGTTCCCTGGTGCCGGCCGCGAGTGTCGATCATGTCTTCATCTGTGGTCCCCTTGGCATGAGCGAGGAGATCGAGGTGACTTGCAGGGATCTCGGCATCGCGGAAGAGCGCATCCACGTCGAGCGCTTCGTCTCCGAATTCGGCGGCAAACCGCGACCGAAGAAGATCGTTGCACCCGACGCGCCGCCGAAGGCGATCGCCTCGCTGATCATCGACGGCAAGCGCCGCGACGTGCCGGTTGCCGAGGACGAGGCGATCCTCGATGCCGCGCTGCGCGCCGGCGTCGATCTGCCCTTCGCCTGCAAGGGTGGCATGTGCTCGACCTGCCGCGCCAAGCTGGTCGAGGGCGAGGCGCCGATGGACATCAACTATTCACTGGAGCCCTGGGAATTGAAGGCCGGCTTCGTCCTGACCTGCCAGGCCAAGCCGTCGTCGGAGCGGGTCGTGGTCGATTACGATCACGTTTGACAGTTATGGCCGGGCAGCAGAGCATTGTGGCCAAACATTTGGCCGGGAGAAGCGCGTGAACGTCAAAGCCAACCTGTCGCCCGAGGATATTGCCCGCGCCTGCGCCGACGCGATGTGGGCCGAGGATGATGCCTCCAAGGGTCTCGGCATGGAGATCGTCGAGATTGGTCCGGGCTTTGCGACGCTGGCGATGAATGTGCGGCCGGAGATGGTCAACGGCCAGCGCATCGCCCATGGCGGCTTCATCTTCACGCTCGCCGATTCCGCCTTCGCGTTTGCCTGCAATTCGCACAATGAACGTGTCGTGGCGGCACAGGGCCAGATCACCTTCATCAAGCCGGGCAAGCTTGGTGACCGCCTCGTTGCAAGGGCGCGCGAGGTCAGCCGTGGCGGACGCTCAGGCATCTACGACGTGCGCGTGACAGCCGGCGACACCGTCATCGCGGAATTCCGGGGGCATTCGCGTGTCATTCCCGGCACGTGGCTGCCGACGCAAGATCAATAAAAAGAACCAACCAATAAAAAGAACCAACCAATGTGGGGAAACGAGGATGGCTCTGACGAGGCTCAAGGAAGGTGGCAACGCCTATCGTGCCGAGATGGACGCGCATGAGCGCGCCTCACGTGACGAGATCATGGTGCTGCAAAAGCAGCGGCTGGCCTGGTCGCTGAAGCACGCCTACGACAACGTCGCGCATTACCGCCAGGCCTTCGACAAGGCCGGCGTGCATCCGTCCGACTTTCGCGAACTCTCCGATCTCGCGAAATTCCCGTTCACCGTGAAGACGGATCTGCGCGACAATTATCCCTTCAACATGTTCGCCGTGCCGCGCGAAAAGCTGGTGCGCGTGCATGCGTCGTCCGGCACCACGGGCAAGCCGATCGTGGTGGGCTATACGCAACGCGACATCGACACCTGGTCGGAGGTGATGGCACGCTCGATTCGCGCCGCCGGCGGCCGCACGGGCATGATCATCCACAACGCCTATGGTTATGGCCTGTTTACCGGCGGATTGGGCGTGCACTACGGCGCCGAAAAACTTGGTTGCACCGTGGTGCCGATCTCCGGCGGCATGACCGAGCGGCAGGTGCAGCTCATCAACGACTTCCGACCCGACATCATCACGGTGACGCCGAGCTACATGCTGGCGATCCTCGACGAGTTCAAGCGCCAGAAGCTCGACCCGCGCCAGTGCTCGCTCAAGGTCGGAATCTTCGGCGCCGAGCCCTGGACCAACGCGATGCGCGGCGAGATCGAGGACGCCTTCGACATGGACGCGACCGACATCTATGGCCTCTCGGAGGTGATCGGTCCAGGCGTTGCGCAGGAATGCATCGAGACCAAGGACGGCCTGCACATCTGGGAGGACCATTTTTATCCCGAGGTGATCGACCCGGAGACTGGCGCAGTGCTGCCGGACGGCGAGAAGGGTGAGCTGGTCTTCACCTCGCTGACCAAGGAAGCCTTCCCGGTGATCCGCTATCGCACCCGTGACCTGACGCGGCTGCTGCCGGGCACGGCGCGGCCGGGCATGCGGCGGATGGAGAAGGTGACGGGCCGCTCCGACGACATGATCATCCTGCGCGGCGTCAATCTGTTCCCGACCCAGATCGAGGAGGTGTTGCTTGCGACCGACTGGTGCGGCGGGCATTTCATTCTTGAACTCACCCGCGAAGGCCGCATGGACGAGCTGACCATCATTGCCGAGGCGCGGCCGGAAAGCTGGGACGGCCGGGGGTTGGTCGATCATGCCGATCGCATTTCGACCCACATCAAGAACACGATCGGGGTCAGCTCCAACGTGCGGGTGGTCGCGCCGGCCACGTTGGAGCGCTCGCTCGGCAAAGCCAAACGCCTCTACGACAAGCGGCCGAAGGATTAGCCGTCGCTCCTCATGGTGAGGAGCGCCAAAGGCGCGCCTCGAACCATGAAGGCCTGGATGCTGCAGCGCGGGCCCACATCCTTCGAGACGCCGCTCGCGCGGCTCCTCAGGATGAGGGGAGGCGGTTGACTTGACCGGTCCCAAAGGCGACAAGGCCCGCGAGAAATCGTGGGTCTTTCGATGTCATCAGCCGATCGCAAAACCGTCGAAGCGCACTGCGTCCGCCTCGATGCCAAGGCCGATAATGCTGCGGCGATCGCGCCGCTGATCGAGCGTCATATGCTCACGCGCGGTCCGAAGGACCTCCTGATCGAGATCAAGGCCGCCGCCGTCAACCCCTCCGATGTGAAGGCCGCGACCGGGCTGATGCCCTATGCGGTCTTCCCCCGCACGCCCGGCCGCGATTATGCCGGCGTGGTGATTGACGGGCCGGCCGATACGATCGGCCGCGAGGTGTTCGGCTCCTCCGGCGATCTCGGCATCCGCCGCGACGGCACCCATGCCAGCCATCTCGTCGTCGAAGCCGACGCCGTGGTGGAGAAGCCGAAGACGGTGTCCTGGGAGGAGGCCGCCGGCGTCGGCGTGCCCTTCGTCACCGCGATGGAAGGCTTTCGCCGCGCCGGCGTTCCAAAGCCCGGCGAAACCGTGCTGGTGTTCGGCGTCAACGGCAAGGTCGGTCAGGCCGCGGTCCAGATCGCGACGTGGCAGGGCGCGCGCGTCATCGGCGTGGTGCGCAAGGCGGAAGCCTATGAGGGCCATGCCAACGCAGCCATCGAGGTGATTGACGCCTCGGCGACCGATGCCGCCACGCGCGTGCGCGAACTGACCGGCGGCAAGGGGGCCGACATCGTCTTCAACACGGTCGGCGATCCCTATTTCCAGGCCGCGCACAAATCGCTCGGATTGCGCGGCCGCCAGATCCTGATCGCCGCGATCGACCGCATCGTGCAGTTCAACATCCTCGAATTCTACCGCGGGCAACACACCTATGTCGGCATCGACACGCTCGGGCTGTCCTCGGCCGCGACCGGCGCGGTGCTGCGCGACCTCGGCCCCGGCTTTGCGAGCGGGCACCTGAAACCGTTTCCGATCAAGGCGAATGCCGTCTATCCGCTGGAGCGCGCCAAGGAGGCCTATGTCGCGGTCGCCGGTTCGTCGCGGGATCGCGTGATCCTGAAGCCTTGATCATGGACTCGTCCATCCAACTCGTCATCCTTGCCGGCCTCGTCATCGGGCTCATCTATGGCGCCGTGGGCCTGCTCAGCGGCTTCTGCCTGATGAGCAGCATGCGCGGCTGGCTGGTCGAAGGAGACGGGCGGCTGGTGCGAACCTTTGCGATGGCGATTGCTGTTGCGGTTGCTGCGAGCCAATTCCTTGCCGGTAGCGGCATGGTCGATCTCGGCAAGTCGATCTATCTGCAACAATCCTTTTCAGTGCCGGTGCTGTTCCTCGGCGGCCTGTTGTTCGGCTACGGCATGGTGTTGTCGAACGGCTGCGGCTCGCGGGCGCTGGTGCTGCTCGGCCGCGGCAATCTCCGCTCTTTCGTCGTCGTGATCGTGCTCGCCATCGCCGCGCAGATGACGCTCAAGGGCCTGATCGCGCCGGCGCGCATCGCGCTGCTTCAGGCCTCGCAAACGACCGTCAACGCCAATTCGCTGCCGTCACTGTTGGCGACATTCGGCCCCGGCGAAGCGGCATCGCGCGCGCTGGGCGCTGCCGTAATCGTCGTTGCGCTGATCCTGTTTGCGTTCGCGCACCCGGCGTTCCGGCGTTCGCCCGGCCAGATTGCAGCCGGTGTCGTCGTTGGCCTCCTGGTCGCCAGCGGCTGGTTCGTCACCGGCTATCTCGGCGCCGACGATTTCAATCCGGTCCCGGTGACCTCGCTCACCTTCGTCGCGCCGATTGCCGATAGCCTGCAATACGCCATGCTCTCGACCGGTCTGACGCTCAACTTCGGCATTGCTACCGTGGCCGGCGTTCTCGCCGGCAGCCTTGTCACCGCGCTCGCCACAGGCCGTTTCCACCTCGAAGGTTATTCCTCGCCGCGCCACATGCTGCGGTCTGCCGGCGGCGCCGCGCTGATGGGGATCGGCGGCGTGATGGCGTTCGGCTGCTCGATCGGGCAGGGGCTCACCGGCGTATCGACGCTCGCTCTGGGCTCGTTCGTCGCGGTCGCCGGCATCCTGCTCGGCACGACGGCCGGCCTGCGCGGCGCACTGCGGGTTCAGCCGCTCGCGGTGGCCTGACCGCGCAGCAGCCGGTCGCCCAGCGTCGCAAGACCGATGCCGGTGACGATCAGTCCGGCCGCGACGGCAAGGCTCATGTCGATCGGCTCGCCCAGCAGGATCGCCGCGCTGGCGATGCCAACGAGCGGCGTCCCGGTGGTGCCGAGCGACGTCGTCAGGGCCGAGATGCTCTTGTTGACCATCGACATCGCCCAATAGGCCAGCGCCGTTCCGATCAGGCCGGAATACAGGAAAAGCAGCACGAGCTTCCACGACCATTCCGCGTGCGGCGGGCCCTCCATGATAACAGCCGATCCCGTCAGTACGATCGTCGCCACGAGCACCTGCCAGAGCAGGAGCTGGAGCGGCGATGCAATCCAGCGATGCGCGCTCATATAGATGATGTTCGCGGCCCAGGACATCGCGGCCAGGACGACCATGCCGGCCCCGAGCAGGACGTTGGTATTGGTCCAATCGATCGACGTGGGGTTCAGGATCACGGCAAGGCCGATCAGCCCGAGCAAGGCGCCGGCGAGCTTGGGCGCCGTCAGCGTATCCTTCCCCAGCAAGGGCGCGGCGATCGCGACCCAGAGCGGCGTGGTGTAGCCGAGCACGATCGCCTTGCTTGCGGGCAGGAAGCGCACACCGGCCGCAACCAGAACCGAGAACACCGTCATGTGCAGCAGCGCGACGCTGAGGATCACCGGAATGTCGCGCCGCTCCGGGATCATCAGATTGTTGCTCAGCCCGAGGATCACGAACAATCCGGCCAGCGCGATCCAGCTCCGGATCGCCGAAGTCCATAGTGGCGGAAGGAACTGGACGAGTTGCTTCGTCACCGACCAGTTCACGCCCCAGGCCAGCACGACGATCAGGAACAGGCCGACGGCCGCGCGGGAGGAGAGGGAGTTCATCGCAAAATCCTTGAAGCAGTCCAGTCCGGCGGATAGCATCCGGAGTGGCACCTGAAAAAGTGCCAGATCGGAAAGGAATAAGGTGCCAGTTTCGGAAGGTGTGATCTCCGCCCTGATCGAGCTGAAGCGGACCGACGACGAGGGGCTGACGGCGCAGCTGACGAGCCAGCTGCGAAACCTGATCGCGACCGGTCGGCTCGGCAAAGGCCGCGCGCTGCCGTCGAGCCGCCGGCTCGCGAGCGACCTCGGCGTCTCGCGCAACACCGTTACTTATGCCTTCGAGCAGCTCGCCGCCGAGGGATATCTCGAGGCGTCGCACGGTCGTCGTCCCATGGTCACGGTCGACGGCGGCCGTAACGAAGGGACGGGCGCGGTCGCACCGAGCGTCCGCTCGGGCAAGCCGCGGCTCTCGCCCTGGGCGTCGAAGCTCAAGCAGACCGACTGGCCGATGTCCTATCAGGCGCCGCTAAAACCCCTGCGTCCGGGGCATGGAGATGCGCGGGAGTTTCCACACGAAGTGTGGGCCCGCTGCCTGCGCCGCAGCGCGGTGCGCGCAGCCAAGCGTGAGCTTGGACCGGTCAACCGGACGCGCCTGCGCCGGGCGCTGGCGCATTATCTGGCCGCCAGCAGGGGCGTCCGCGCCGCCGCGGACCAGATCCTGATCCTGCCGAGCGCGCAGGCCGCGCTGACCCTGATTGCGGCTGCGCTCATCACGCCCGGCGACGATGTCTGGGTCGAGGACCCCGGCTATCCCGGCGCTGCGGCGGCCTTCCGCGCCTCCGGCGCGCGCGTGATGGGGATGAAGCTGGATGAGCAGGGCATGCAGCGGATGCCGGGCATGACCGCGCCAAAGCTCATCTTCATGACGCCCTCGCATCAGCATCCGACCGGGCGGCTGATGTCGCTCGCGCGCCGCACCGAATTCCTGGGCATGAGCAGGCCAGGCGAGACCTGGATCGTCGAAGACGATTACGACGGCGAATTCCACTATGACAGCCGGCCGGTGCCGGCCTTGCAGGGGTTAGACGCCCATGGCCGCGTGTTCTATGTCGGAACGTTTTCGAAGGCGATGACGTCGGATATCCGGCTCGGCTATGTCGTCGCGCCACCAGGGCTGGTCGGCACCCTCGAGATCGCACAGCGGCACATCGGGCTGATCGCCTCCAGCCACATCCAGGAAGCGCTGGCGGAGTTCATCGCCGACGGGCATTTTCTCGCGCATCTGCGCCGGATGCGGCGGCTCTATCACGCGCGCCGCGATCACCTCGTCGAGGGACTGGAGTGCCATCTGGGCGAAGTTCTGTCCGCCGAAGTGCCGTCGGGCGGCATCCAGCTGGTCGCCCGCCTCAAGCGCGGTCGCGCCGATCAGGCGGCGGTACAACGGCTGGTCGAGGCAGGCGTCGAAACGCGGGCCCTGTCCAGCCTGGCGCTCGGCCGTCCACGCGACCATGGCCTGCTGCTCGGCTTCGCGGCCTGGCGCGAGAATGAGATCAGCGCGGCGGTGCGGACGATGGCGTCGTGCTTCTAGAGCATGATCCGGAAAAGTGTGAAGCGGTTTTCTGAAAAGATCATGCTTAAACAATAACGCGCTAGTCCACGGCCTTCGTCACGATGCGGATCTCCGAGGTCAGCGTCCGGTGCACCGGACATTTGTCGGCGATCTCCATCAACTTCTTGCGCTGCTCCGCGTCGAGCGCGCCGTCGATCGCGATGTCGCGCTCGATCTGGTCGAGCATGCCATCGCGCGTCTCGCACTCCGCGCAGTCCTTGGCGTAGATTTTCGAATGCTTCAGCGTGACCGTGACGCGATCGAGCGGCAGCGATTTGCGATCGGCATAGAGGCGCATGGTCATGGAGGTGCAGGCACCCAGCCCGGCGAGCAGGAAGTCGTAAGGGCCGGGGCCGGCATCCTCGCCGCCGGCCGCGACCGGCTCGTCAGCCACCAGGTGATGCGGGCCGACGGTGATGGCCTGGTTGAACTTGCTCTTGCGGGTTTCCTGCACCACCACTTTGCGCGGCTCTTCCGCGAGATCCATCGCCTTCGCGGGCTTCGCGGTGTCGATGTAGCGGCTGGCCCAGGCCGCGATCACGTCGGCCGCGTAGAGGGCGTCGGCCGGCTTGGTCAGGAGATGATCGGCGTGGTCGAGCGAGACGAAGCTCTTGGGGTGTCTTGCCGCAACGAAAATCTTGGTCGCATTGTCGATGCCGACGGTGTCGTCGACAGGTGACTGCATCACCAGCAGCGCCTTGTGCAGGCCGGTGATGTCCTTCATCAGTTCTTGCTCGGCGATGTCGTCGAGGAATTCGCGCTTGATCCGGAACGGGCGCCCCGCGAGCGAGACCTCGACTTCGCCCTGCGCGCGGATGCTGTCGAGATGCTCGCTGAACAGACCGGTGACGTGAGCGGGATCGGACGGCGCCGCGATGGTCACGACAGCCTTGGCTTCCGGAATCCTTCCGGCCGCGGCGAGGATCGCGGCACCGCCGAGGCTGTGGCCGATCAGGATCGATGGCGCCGTGCGGAGCTGGCGCAGATGATCGGCGGCGCGCACGAGGTCGGCGACGTTGGAGGTGAACGTCGAATTGGCAAAATCGCCTTCGCTGGAGCCGAGCCCGGTGAAGTCGAAGCGCAGCACCGCAATGCCCGTGGCGGCGAGCGCGACCGAGATGCGTTTTGCTGCCAGCGTGTCCTTGCCGCAGGTGAAGCAGTGCGCGAACAGCGCGTAGGCCGCGGGCTCGCCATCGGGCAGTTCCAGCGCGGCGGCTAGTTGATGGCCACCTTCGCCGGTGAATTGAAAGCGTTCGGTCGGCATGGGTTTCCCCCGTCCTTGCTTGAACTTAATCGCTTGAATAACGCTGCTCGGCCCAGGGATCGCCGCGGTTATGATAGCCGCGGACTTCCCAGAAGCCCGGCGCGTCCTCGGTCAGGAACTCGATGGCCTGGAGCCATTTGGCGCTCTTCCAGAAATACAGATGCGGCACGACGAGCCGTACCGGGCCGCCGTGCTCTTCGGTCAGCGGCTGACCCGACCAGCTGTGGGCGAGCAGCGCGTCTTCGGCGGCAAAGTCTTCCAGCGTCAGGTTGGTGGTGTAGCCGTCATGGGAATGCAAGACAACGAAGCGCGCGTCCTCGCGCGGCCGGCAGGCTGCCAGCAGTTCGCGCGTGGCGAGCCCTTCCCATTGATTGTCGTAGCGCGACCAGGTCGTCACGCAGTGAATGTCGGAGGTGAACTGCGCCTGCTTCTGCGCTGCGAATTCGGCAAACGTCCAGAATACGGGGGTCTCGATCGCACCGTAGACGTCGAGCCGCCAGCGCTCGCGCGAAACCGGCGGCACGACTCCGAGATCGAGCACCGGCCAGTCCTTGGTGAGATGCTGGCCCGGCGGCAGCCGCTGATCCTCCGGTCGCGTAACGCGGCCGGTGAGGAAGCGGCCTTCGCGCGCCCATTTCTCCTTGGTGCGCGTCAGCTTGCTGTCGGGCGGCTCGTTGTCGTCGGCCATGAGCTACTCGTGGCGGTGCATCGCGGAGGCGTGCTTGGTGTCACGCATGGTGGAATAGATGATCAGCGACAAACAGATGACGCCGGCGAGATAGTAGTAGAACCACTCCTCATGCCCGATGCTCTTGAAATAGAGCGCGATCGCCGGCGCCGTACCGCCGAAGATCGAGACCGTGATGGCGTAGGGCAGGCCGACACCGAGGGCGCGGACATTGGTCGGGAACAGCTCGGCCTTCACCAAGGCGTTGATCGAGGTGTAACCGGCGACGAACAACCAGGCGCAGCAGATCAGGATGAAGGCCATGAAAGGCGACTTGGTCTCCTTCAGCGTCATCAGCAGCGGCACGGTCGCGAGCGTACCCGCGACGCCGAAGAAGATCAGCAATGGCTTGCGCCCGATCTTGTCGGAGATCGCGCCGTAGATCGGCTGCAGGATCGTCGCGAAGATCAGCGTGCCGAAAATCACGAAAGTGGTCTGGTCCTCGGTCAGGCCGACCGAGAGCTTGACGAACGTCTGCATGTAGGTGGTGAAGGTGTAGAACGCCGCGGTGCCGCCGGCCGTGAGGCCCACTACCAGCAGCAACTCGCGCGGGTAGCGTAGCAGATTGGCCAGCGAGCCGGTCGGCTTCACCACCTTCTTGGCTTCCTCGAAGGCCTCAGTCTCGTGCAGATTGCGCCGCATCACCGCGGCAAAGATCGCCAGCGCCGCGCCGATCGCAAACGGGATGCGCCAGCCCCAGGCCCTCAGCTCCTCCGGCGTGAGGAAGACCTTTTGCAGGAGCAGCAGCACGATGATCGCGGTGAGCTGGCCGCCGATCAACGTGACGTATTGAAAGCTCGAATAGAAGCCGCGATGCTTGGGATCGGCAACCTCGCTGAGATAGGTTGCGCTGGCACCATATTCGCCGCCGAGGCTCAGGCCTTCGATGACGCGGGCGAGCGCCAGGATCACCGGCGCGGCGAAACCGATGGTCGCATAGGTCGGCGTCAGCGCGATGATCAGCGAGCCGAAGCACATGAAGACGACGGATAACGTCAGCGAGATACGCCGGCCGAAATGATCCGCGATGTAGCCGAACAGCCAGCCGCCCAAGGGGCGCATCAGGAAGGTCGCCGCGAACACCACGGCGACGTTCAATTGCTGGACGACGGGGTCGTTGCCGGGGAAGAAGGCCGGAGCGAAATAGAGCGCGAACGCCGTATAGGCGTAAAAATCGTACCACTCGACGAGATTGCCGATCGAGCCGATGAAGATCGCCTTGATCCGCCGTTTGGCGTCGGCGATGTCGATGTCGATATCGATGTGATCAGAGGCCGGTAGGGTTGCTTGCTCTGTCACGTCCGGCCTCTCTCCGTTGGTCTTGGAAAGGCCTACATCGCCTTTCCGAACAGAAATGGCAACTGGCGGGGGCCTCTCACCGTGCCCTGTGACCAGGTCACCGTGCCTGCCGGATCGAGGGAGAAGTCCGGGATCCGCTTCAGCCATTCCTCCAGCGCAACCTGCATCTCCATGCGTGCAAGGTTGGAACCGACGCAGCGGTGGATGCCGAGGCCGAAGGCGGCATGGCGATTCTCCCGGCGGTCGATCACGACTTTGTCAGCGTCCGGAAACATCTTGGGGTCGCGGTTGGCGGCCGGGAACGACAGCAGCACCATGTTGCCCGCCTTGACCGGGCAGCCCGAGATCGTGGTCTCCTTGACCACCTCGCGGGCCATGGTCACCGGCGAATAGGCCCGCAGCAGCTCCTCCACGGCGATCGGGATCAGCCCGGGCTCGGCGATCAGCCGTTCGCGGTCGGCCGGCGTCCGGGCGAGATGCCAGAGCGAGGAGCCGATCGCACTCCAGGTGGTGTCGATGCCGGCGATCAGGAGCAGCCGCAGCGAACCCAGCACATGGGACTCTTCCAGCGGCTGGCCTTCCTTGTCCTTGGCGTTCATCAAATAGGAAATCAGGTCGTCGGTCGGCTTCGATCTGCGCTCCTCGATATGCGTCCTGAAATAGGCGCTCATCTCCTGCACGGCCTGGAGCAGCTTGTTCTCGTCCTTGATGCCGAGCTCGAGGATCATGTGGATCCAGTCGATGAACAGATCGCTGTCGCTCTCGGGAATGCCGAGCATATGGGCGATGGCCTGAACCGGGATATATTTGCTGTAGCGCGCTGCGGCATCGACCTTGCCATCGGCGATGAACCCGTCGATCAGCTCGTTGCAGATCGCGCGCATCCGCGGTTCCAGCTTCTTCATCGCGTCCGGCGTGAAAGGCGGCAACAGCAATTGCTTGGCTGGCTTGTGCACGGGCGGGTCGGAGGTGATCGGCGGAGCGGCGTTCCTGGCGACTTCGGGCCGAACGTCACGGACGATGATGCGGCGCGAGGAGAAATGCTCGGTGTCGTTGGCGATCTCGCGCACCGCCTCATAAGTCGTCGGCATGTAGCAGCCGAGGAAGCGCTTTGTATGCACCACCGGGCTCGCGGAGCGAAGCTCCTCCCAGATCGAGAACGGATCCTCCGTCCATTGCGGATCGGTGTGGTCGAAATCGTTGACCCAGTCGGTGACGGGCGGGTGGGCGACAGGCTGGCTGACGTCGGACATGGCAGGAAATCCCTCAGGGCTCGTGTTCGCTAAAAGCACGCAAGCGGGCAGGGGCCGCGCTACTCCTCGATCACATCGATTGCGATTTCCGGGCAATTGGATTTGGCAAGCCAAGCCTTGTCTTCGAGGCCGGGCGGCACGGTGCCGTCCCCGGCCTCATGGGCGTTGCCGTATTCGTCGAGCTCGAACAGCTCCGGCGCGAGCGCCTTGCAGCGCGCGTGGCCCTGGCATTTATCGGGATCGACGTGAACCCTCAGTCGCTCTGTCATGGCGGCTTCCTCGGTCGTGTGCGCGGGACGAAGGCCGCGCGTTCCTCATGTCAATTTTATCGGCGGCATTTGTCGCCGCTTTAAGTTATATCCTATTACATTCGCGGCGGGCTTCCCCTGTCAAGGGCAAACTTATAGGCTTGACGCAACATGCGTTCACAACTCGTCCGTAAGCCGGAGAATACCTACCACCATGGCGATCTCCGTGACGCCTTGATCAAGGCTGCGCTGCGCGAGGCGGAGCAGGGCGGTGCCGAGGCGATCAGCATCAAGGCGCTTGCCAAACAGCTCGGCGTCTCGCAGCCGGCGCCGTATCGGCATTTTGCCGACCGTGATGCGCTGCTAACTGCGGTGACGGCGGAGGCGTTCCGGCAGCTCAGTGCACTTCTGCGCGAGGCGATGGCGAAGCCGTCGAAGCAATCGAAACTGTCGCGGCTGGCGCAGGCGACGCTCGATTTCGGTCTGCGCCGCAACGGCATCTATCGCCTGATGTTCGCTTCCCGCACCGTGTCATGCGCGGCGAAGGGCAGCGAGCTGCACGACGCCACGCGCGAGACTTTTGCGCTGGTGATCGAAGCCCTCGAGGCACCGGCGGTCGGCTTCTTGCGCGAACGGCAAGCCCTCAAGATCTGGGCGGCGTTGCATGGCGTCGTGATGCTGGCCGAGCAGGGCCTGTTCACCGGCGAGGCCGCGCATGCCACGCGCGAGGAACTGGTCGAGGACTTTGTGAACGAAACGAAGGCCGCGCTTGCTGCTGCGATCAAGGATGCGCGTCGTCGGAAAAAGGCCGGCGCCTAGGCCTTCGCTTTCAGCAGCCTCATCAACTTGTCGACCGCGCTGTCCGGGGTCGTCACGACCGGGCGGCCGGTGGCTTCGGCGACCAGCGGAGCGGTTGCCGCGATGCTGAATTGCGCGAGCGCAATGACGTCGCAATCGCGCAAGTCCTTTGAAGCCTCGACAATCAGCCTGTCGTGCGTGGCGCGATCGCCGCGATCGAGCGCCGCCAGCGCGCCCTCAGCGAGTTTCGGCACGACCTGGGCGGAGGCCGGAAACTCCGGTGGCATCGAGGCCAGTGTCGGCGGGAAGGTCGAGAGCAGGCCAATGCGCTTGCCCATGGTCACGGCCTGCTCGATCATCGCCTCGTTCGGCTTCAGCACGGGCATCGGCGCATGTGCGCGCGCGACGGCCTTGATGCAGGGGCCGAAGGCCGAGCAGGTGAACAGGATTCCGTTCGCTCCCGTAGCTGCCGCATAGTCGCCGAGCGCGAGGAAGCGCTCGGTCATGGCATCGTTGAGCACGCCGTCGCGGGCCAGATCCGCCGACAGGCTGTCGTCGAGCAGGTTCATCAGCCGCGCCTCCGGCCACGCCTTCGCGAACGCGGCCTCGATCGGCGCGATGGAATGCTTGAGGGCGTGGATCAGGGCGATGCGCATCGGTGTCTCTTCTCCCTCTCCCCGTTCTTACGGGGAGAGGGGCGGGGTGAGGGGCTCTATCCACGTTGAAGGTGAGGGATGAATTCGCGGAGGCTCCCCCTCACCCGACCGCTGCGCGGTCGACCTCTCCCCGCAGGCGGGGAGAGGTGAAGCACCGTTTACTTAAACGGCACCGCGTACATCAAGCCGCCCTTGCTCCAGAGGCCGTTGAGGCCGCGGTCGAGCTTGAGCGGGCTCGCCTTGCCGACATTGCGCTCGTAGATCTCGCCGTAATTGCCGGTGGCCTTGATCACCGTCACCAGCCATTTGTTGTCGAGACCGAGCCGCGAGCCGAGGTCGCCGGAGGCACCCAGCAGGCGCTGGACCGCCGGCGTCTGTGACTTCGCCATCTCGTCGACATTGCCTTGCGTGACACCGAGTTCCTCGGCCTCGATCAGGCCGTAATGCAACCAGGTGATGATGTCGCTCCAGACTTCGTCACCGTTGCGGGTGAACGGCCCGAGCGGCTCCTTGCTGATGGTCTGCGGCAGCACGACGTAGTCGGCCGGATTCGGCGCCGCGGTCGTCACGGCGCCGGCGAGCGCGGAGGCATCCTGGGTCATGGCATCGCAGCGGCCGCCGAAGAAGGTCTGGTACATGGTGTCGACACGGTCGAATACCAGTGGCTTCCAGTCGATGCCGTTAGCGCGGCCGTAATCGCCGAGCGTGACCTCATGCGTGGTGCCCTGCGCGACGCAGACAGTCGCACCCTTCAAATCCTTGATCTCCTTCACGCCGAGGTCCTTCTTCACGACAAAGCCCTGGCCGTCGTAGAAGTTGACCGGACCCTGGCGGAGGCCCAGCGTCACGCCACGCAGATAGGTCTGGGTCGAGTTGCGGTAGAGTACGTCGATCTCGCCCGATTGCAGCGCGGTGAAGCGGTTCTGCGCGGTCAGCGAGACGTAGCGCACCTTGCTGGCGTCGCCGAGCACGCCGGCCGCGAGCGCGCGGCAATAATCGACGTCGAGACCCTTGTAATTGCCCTGCGAGTCCGGCGCGGAGAAACCGGCAAAGCCGGCGCTGACGCCGCAGATCAGCGTGCCGCGGCTCTTCACCGTGTCGAGCGTCGCCGCCGACGCGGCAACCGTCGATGCCGCGAGCATGCCGGCTACGATAACCACTTTCCTCATCATATGACTCTCCCCTCAGTGATTGACACTACGCAACACGTTGTCGACGGCGGTGCCGAGCTTGTCGACGATCAGATCGATCTCGGCAGCCGAAGCGATATAGGGCGGCGCCAGCAGCACATGGTCGCCACGGACGCCGTCCACGGTACCGCCACCGGGATAGCAGCTGAGCCCGTTGGCGAAGGCTTCCGCCTTGATCTTCTGGTTCAGCTTGAGCGCCGGATCGAACGAGGTGCGTCCGGCGCGATCGGCGACGAGCTCGATCGCCCAGAACAGGCCGCGGCCCCTGATATCGCCGACATGGCGGTGATTGCCGAAGCGCTCGGTCAGCCGCTGCTCGAGCTGTTTGCCGCGCTCCTTGACGCGGTCGAGCAGGCGGTCCTCGCGGATCACATCCTGCACCGCGAGCGCGGCCGCGCAGGCGAGGGGATGCGCCAGATAGGTGTGGCCATGCTGGAACGCGCCGGAGCCCGCGCGGATGGTGTCGATGATCTTGCCGCTCGCGAGCATCGCGCCGATCGGCTGGTAGCCGCCGCCGAGGCCCTTTGCGATCGCCTGGATATCAGGAGCAATGCCCTCCTGCTCCCAGGCGTGCGTCGTGCCGGTGCGGCCCATGCCGCTCATGACTTCGTCGAGGATGAGGAGGGCGCCATGCCGGTCGCAGATCTCACGCACCGCCTTGAAGTAGCCGTCCGGTGCCGTCACCGCACCGGCGGTGGCGCCGACAACAGGCTCTGCGAGGAACGCCGCAACGGTGTCCGGTCCAAGCCGCTGAAACTCGGCTTCGAGCTCCGCGGCCAGTCGCGCCACGAACTGCGCATCGGATTCGCCCTCGTGCTTCTCGTGATAGGCAAAGGCCGGCGTCACATGGCTGAAGGCGCCGGACAGCAGGGGCGCATAGGGCGCGCGCCGCCAGGCATTGCCACCGGCGGCGAGCGCGCCGAGCGTGTTGCCGTGATAGCTCTGCCGCCGCGCAATGAAGTGCTGCCGCTGCGGCTCGCCGCCTTCGATGAAATATTGCCGCGCCAGCTTGATGCTGGCTTCGATCGCCTCCGATCCGCCGCTGACGAAATAGGCGTAGGCGAGACCGCCGGGTTCATGCCCGACCAGCGTCTCGGCCAGCACCTCGGCCGGCTCGGAGGAGAAGAAGGCGGTGTGCGCATAGGCCAGCGTCGAGGCTTGTTTTGTCATCGCCGCGATCACGCGCGGATGCTGATGGCCGAGGCAGGAGACGGCTGCGCCGCCGGAGGCGTCGATCACGCGCCGCCCGCCCTCGGCGAAAAGATAGACGCCTTCGCCGCCGATCGCCTTGGGCGGCGTTTCGCGCAACGAACGGTGCAGCACGCGGCTGGTGCGAGCGGCCATGGGTCAACCTTTCTCTGGGACGTAAGTGGAGGCCGCGGCGAGCCGCGCCTCGGTGGTTTCCAGGCGCTTCTTGGCGGCCGTGCCACCGAGCGAGAATGTGACCGCCGCGAGCGATTGCGCAATCGCGATGGCACCCGTGAGACTCGGGAAGAAGCCGGGGGACGAGGCCGCCTCGAACAGCAGCACGTGGTCGGCGCCTTCGGCCATCGGCGCCGAGAGGCTGTCCGCGATCGCGATCAGCGCTGCGCCGGCACGATGGGCGGCCTGCGCAACACGGACGCTCGCATGCGTGTAGGGCAGGAAGCCGATGACGATGACGGCTTCGCCGGGACGAAAGGCGCCGAGATCGAGATCGTCGGGGCCGGATGCACCGACGAGTTGCACCTGTTCGGGACGGAACAGCCGGAGCTCGTAGTTCAAGAGCTCCGCGACGCCCCGGCAGCTTCGGTAGCCGGCAATCCAGATCCGCTTGGCGTCGTGCAGCGCGCGGGCTGCATCCGCAATCGGCTGGGCCGGAATGCGCAGAAGGCCGGCGCCCTCGGCCTCGAGCTTGTCGGTGACGAGCGCGACATCGGCGTTCGGGCCGTGACGGCGGCTCTTGGCGCGGCCGGAGAAAGGTGAGATCTGCGATGGCCGCCGCGCTTCGGTGAGCGCCGCGCGCAACTGGTCCCAGCCGGAATAGCCGATGGCCTTGGCAAGCCGCGTGAATGCGGCCGGGTCGGCGCCGGCCTCGGCGGCGAGATCGCGCATCGAACGGGTGGTGGCGTCGTAGTCATTGGCGGCAACGAAGCGGCCGACCTCCTGCAGGCGCAGGGGGAGCGATGGCAACGCAATGCGCAGTTCGCTCAAGGGCGAGGATTTCGCGGGCTCGGCCATGAAACATTTGTTGCACGATTTTCAGATTGGTGCAACAGTTGACGTGCGCCGCCGGAAATCGTTGCTCTTGAGAAGGGTTTTTGTGCTGTGACTTCAGACAGTCCGAGACCGCCGCCCTGCCGTCGCTTCTTCGGCGGATTTGGGCGCCGAGAGCTGCAAGGCCTGTTCTGGCAGGTGCTCGTCGTCGGGATCGTGCTTGGGGTTGTCGCCTTCCTCTGGTCCAACACCGTCACCAATCTCTCGGCCCGCCGCATCACCACCGGCTTCGCTTTCCTCGGCCGCGAAGCCGGCATGCCGATCGCCGACAGCCTGCTCGCCTATAATCCGAGAGACACGTACCTGTGGGCCTTCGTCGTCGGCATCGCCAACACCTTGCGCGTCGCCGTGATCGGCATCGTGCTCGCGACGATCCTGGGCACGCTGATCGGCATTTCGCGTCTCTCCGCCAACTGGCTGTTGTCGCGGCTCGCCGCCGTCTATGTCGAAACGCTCCGCGACATCCCGCTGCTGCTTCAGCTCCTGTTCTGGTACGTCTTGATGCAGGCACTGCCGGCCGCGCGCGCGGCCTGGCGGCCGGTCGAGGGCGTATTTCTGTCCAATCGCGGCCTGATCCTGCCGGCAATCCCGCTGGGCTCGCCGCAGCTCTGGGTGCTCGGTACAGCCGTGCTCGGGCTTGCCGTGTTCTATCTCATCAGGCGATGGCTGATCGCGCAGCAGATGCGCGACGGCAAGCCGCGGCCGGCGTGGCCCTTTGCGGTTGGCCTCATCGTCGCGCTGCCGGCGGCAATGTCCGTGGCGCTTGGTGTGTCCTGGAAGATCGAATGGCCGGAGCTGCGCGGCTTCAACTTCGTCGGCGGGCTGACGCTCGCGCCGGAGTATTTCGCGCTGCTGATCGCGCTCGTGACCTATACCTCGGCCTTCATTGCCGAGATCGTGCGCAGCGGCATCCAGTCCGTGCCGCGCGGACAATGGGATGCCGCCAATGCGCTCGGCTTGCGCCGCAGCTTCATGCTGCGCCAGATCATCCTGCCGCAGGCGCTGCGCGTCATCGTACCGCCGATGACGAGCCAGTATCTCAACCTGACCAAGAACTCCTCGCTCGCGGTTGCGATCGGCTACCAAGACGTAGTGTCTGTCGCCAATACCACGCTGAACCAGACCGGGCAGGCGATCGAGGCCATCGCGCTGATCATGGCGGTGTTCCTGACCATCAGCCTCGGCATCAGCTTCTTCATGAACTGGTACAATTCGCGCATCGCGCTGGTGGAGCGCTGATCATGACGGCGATCACCGACATTCCGGACGCCCCGCGCGCTGCCCGCCGCCCGCAGATGGGCAATCCGGTGCTGCGCTGGCTGCGCACCAATTTGTTCTCGTCGATTCCCAACGCCGTTCTTTCGGTCGTGCTGCTGGCGATCCTCGCCAAGGGCATCTTCAGCTTCGTGCAGTGGGGCATCGCGAATGCCGTGTGGCTCACGCCGGCAAACGACTCCAGCGCCTGCCGCGCCGCGCGCGGCCTCGGTGCCTGCTGGGCGATCATCCCCGAAAAATATCGCTTCATCCTGTTCGGCACCTATCCGTTCGACGAGCAGTGGCGGCCGGCGCTGTCGGTGGTGCTGTTCATCGCGCTGTTCTATCTCTCCACCCGCCGCGCCCTGTGGCGGCGCGAGCTGGCCTATATCTGGATCGGCGCGCTCGCGTTGATCAGCGTACTGATGTGGGGCGGCGTGTTCGGGCTCTCCTTTGTGTCGCAGGACCGTTGGGGCGGATTGCCGGTGACGCTGATCCTGGCGACGTTTGGTCTCGCGTTCGGCTTCCCGCTCGGAATCCTGGTCGCACTCGGCCGGCGCTCAAAGCTGCCGGCGATCCGCTCGCTCTCGGTGCTCTATGTCGAGCTGATCCGCGGCGTGCCGCTGGTGAGTCTGTTGTTCATGGCGAGCGTGATGTTTCCGCTGTTCATGCCGAGTGGATTCAACATCGACAAGCTGTTGCGCGCGCAGATCGCCATCATCCTGTTCGCGGGCGCCTACCTTGCCGAAGTCATCCGTGGCGGCCTCCAGGCCGTGCCGCGCGGGCAATATGAGGCCGCCGATGCGCTGGGGCTGTCCTACTGGCGCAAGCATCGCCTGATCGTCCTGCCGCAGGCGATCCGCCACGTCATCCCGCCGCTGGTCAACACCTTCATCGCTTTCTTCAAGGACACCAGCCTGGTCCTGATCATCGGCATCTTTGACCTGCTGACGACGGCCAAGACCGCGATCATCGATCCCGCCTGGCAGCAATTCTCGGTCGAGGTCTACATCTTCGTTGCCGCGATCTACTTTGTGTTTTGCTTTGCGATGTCGCGGTACAGTCGCGGCCTGGAGGCGAATACCGCCTCGAGGTGAGCGGCTTTCCCCGCCGCGGGAGCGGGCCAGAAGCGCTGGAAGCCCATACTGGAGCGCGAAATGCTTATGCCGCGCCTATATCGCGTGCCTGGATTCAAACTGGCAATCCTACGCGGCGAGATCCATCTGCAATTTGCTGGTGGCACTCACAAGAGGCACGTCACATCATGATGAAATCAGTTCTCGCAGCGTCGGCCATGCTGGTCGCGCTTTGCTCCGCCGCCTCTGCCCACGAGGCAATGAATCACTCGCACATGGCTTCGGCGGCCACCGCCCAGATGTCGGAAACGCATCCGAACTCCTTCGCCTTCGCCGCTCCAACGGATGAGGCCGGATACGATGCGCATCGGTATCACGGCGGGCCGAAAGCGAACGACTAAGGTCTGACCGGCGCACGGCGGGGGACGGCCAAGCCTCCGCCGTGCGGCCCGCGTCAGGCCTTCACCTTGGGATCGATCGGCGTGGAGCCGCGCAGACCCAGAATATCTTCCAATACCTTCGCGCCGGCGATCACCTGCGCATCCGCGCGCGGGGCACCGACGACCTGTACGCCGACCGGGAGGCCAGACGCCGTGAAGCCGCAGGGCAGCGACAGCGACGGGCAGCAGGCGAGCGTGATAGCGTAGACGATGCCGAGCCATTCGACATAGTTCTCGAACTTCTTGCCGGCGCATTCGGCGACATAGCGGTGCTCGATCGGGAAGGGCGGCACGATCGTGGTTGGCGTCAACAGCAGGTCGTAGTTTTTGAAGAACTCGATCGCGCGCGCGGTCATGCCGACGCGTTGCGCCTCGGCGCGCGCGAGCTGCTCGACGGTGAGCTTGAGGCCTTCCTCGATGTTCCAGATCACCTCGGGCTTCAGGAGGTCGCGCTTGGTCCGCAGCAGATTGGCCTTGGTGATCGCGAAATCGAAGGCGCGCAGGACGTGGAAGCATTCATGCGCCTCGCGCCAGTCCGGATGCGCTTCCTCCACGATCGCGCCGGCCTCCGCAAAGCGTTCCGCGGCCTTGCGCGTGATCGCCTTGACCTCTGGATCGACCGGCGTGATGCCGAGATCGGGCGAATAGGCGATGCGCTTCGGCTTCTTGCCTGACTGCGCCGCCGACAGGAACGAGGTCGCAGGCGCCGGCAGCGACAGCGGGTCGTCCGCATAGTCGCCGCTCATGGCATCCAACAGCAGCGCAAGATCCTCGACGTTGCGCGCCATCGGCCCCACCACGCCGAGATTGCGGTCGATCGCCGATTTGGGCGTATGCGCGACGCGGCCGATGCTCGGCCGCATGCCAACCACGCCGCAGAAGGCCGCGGGGCTGCGCAAGCTGCCGCCCATGTCGGAGCCCTGGGCGAGCCAGGCCATGCCGGTGGCCAGCGCCACCGCCGCGCCGCCGGAGGAGCCGGCCGCAGACTTCGTCGTATCCCAGGGATTGAGCGTCGCGCCGAACACTTCGTTGAACGTGTTGGCGCCAGCGCCGAATTCCGGTGTGTTCGACTTGGCGTAGACGACCGCGCCATTGCCTTCGAGGTTCTCGACCATGAGATCGGACTGCTTGGGCACATTGTCCTTGAAGATCGGCGAACCCTGCGTATTCAGCACGCCCGCGACATCGGTCAGGTCCTTGATCGGTACCGGCAGGCCCGCGAGCAGCCCGCGCGCGCCGGCCGGCTTCTGCATCAGCGCCTTGGCGTTGTCCCGCGCGCGATCGAAGCATAGCGTCGGCAGTGCGTTGACCTTGCCGTCGACCTCACCGACGCGCTTCTCCAGCACATCCAGAAGCTCGAGCGGCGAGACGTCGCCGGATCGCAGCTTGTCGACGACGGTGCAGGCCGTTTCTCGGATCAGGTCTTGAGACAACTATTTTACTCCTGTGCTTATTCATTCGTCGTTGCGAGCGCAGCGAAGCAATCAGAACTGCCACAGCGGATGCATTTCTGGATTGCTTCGCTGCGCTCGCAATGACGGGAAAAAACTAACCCCAGCCCGCGCTGATGCCGCCATCCACGGTATAGATGACCCCCGACGTATATCCGGCGCGATCAGACGCCAGGAACGCCATGAGATCGCCGATCTCGCGCGCATGCGCGGGCCGGCCGAGCGGCAGGCTCTTCTGGAATTCCTTGTAACGGCTCTCATCGCCGAACTGGTGCTTTGCCCGCGTCTTGAGCAGGGTGACGTGGCGATCAGTGCCGACCGGGCCGGGATTGATGCCGACCACGCGGATGTTGTCGGCAAGGCTCTTGCCGCCGAGCGCGCGGGTGAAGGCCATCAATGCGGCGTTGCCGGCGCTGCCGCAGATGTAATTGGCGTCGAATTTTTCGCCGGCCGCGCCGATGTCATTGACGATGACGCCGCCGCCCTTCGCCTTCATCTGCGCGTAGATCTGCCGCGTCAGGTTGACGTAGCCGAACACTTTCAATTCCCAGGCGTGCCGCCAGGTCGCCTCGTCGATCTTGTCGATCGAGCCGCCGGGGATGTCGCCGGCATTGTTGACGAGCACGTCGATATCGGCGGCTTCCGTCGCGAGCCGCGCCAAATCCTCGGCCTTGCGCAGGTCCACGATGCTCGTCGCGGCATCGATCTGGTGCGCGGAGCGCAGACGGTCCGCCAGCGCCTTGAGCTGGTCGCCGCTGCGGGCGGCGAGCAGGAGGTTTGCGCCCTCCTCGGCAAACGCCTCGGCGGCGGCTGCGCCAATGCCTTTGGACGCGCCCGTGATCAGGACGCGCTTGCCACGCAGATGCAGATCCATGAAGGGTACTCGCTCGGTGGGAACATCAGGATCAAACCAGTAGGCGCTCGGCCGCGCCACGGTCAACATTGCAGTGCAGCGTTGCACTGCTGCCGAGTTTGGTCCATTGCAGTGCGGTCAAAAAGGCGGCGGCTGCCGGACCAACCAAGGACGTTCTCGATGAGCAAGAAACAGTACCGGATTGCAGTCATTCCCGGCGACGGCATCGGCAAGGAAGTGATGCCCGAGGGCCTGCGCGTTCTCGAGGCAGCGGCGAAGAAGCACGGGGTGTCCCTGCATTTCGACCATTTCGACTTCTCGTCCTGGGACTATTACGAGAAGCACGGCCAGATGATGCCCGACGACTGGAAGGAAAAGATCGGCAAGCATGACGCGATCTATTTCGGCGCCGTCGGCTGGCCGGCCAAGATTCCGGATCACGTCTCGCTGTGGGGTTCGCTGATCAAGTTTCGCCGCGAGTTCGACCAATACGTGAATTTGCGCCCGGTGCGGCTGATGCCCGGCGTGCCGTCGCCGCTGGCGAACCGCAAGCCCGGCGACATCGATTTCTGGGTGGTGCGCGAGAACACCGAAGGTGAATATTCCTCCGTCGGCGGCCGCATGTTCCCGGACACCGACCGCGAGTTCGTGACGCAGCAGACGGTGATGACCCGCATCGGCGTCGACCGCATCCTGAAATTCGCTTTCGAGCTCGCGCAGTCGCGGCCGAAGAAGCACCTGACCTCGGCGACCAAGTCGAACGGCATCTCCATCACCATGCCCTATTGGGACGAGCGCGTGGAGGCGATGGCGAAGAAGTTTCCGGGCGTGAAGTGGGACAAGTACCACATCGACATCCTGACCGCGAACTTCGTGCTGCATCCGGACTGGTTCGACGTCGTGGTCGGCTCGAATCTGTTCGGCGACATCCTCTCCGATCTCGGCCCGGCCTGCACCGGCACCATCGGCATCGCGCCATCAGGCAACATCAATCCCGAGGGCGATTTCCCCTCGGTGTTCGAGCCGGTGCACGGCTCGGCACCCGACATCGCGGGGCAGGGCATCGCCAACCCGATCGGCGCGATCTGGTCCGGCGCGATGATGCTCGAGCACCTCGGCGAGAAGGAAGCCGGCAAGTCGATCGTCGATGCGATCGAGCGCACGCTCGCCGAACGCACGCTCCGCACCAAGGATCTCGGCGGCAACGCCGACACCACCGCCTGCGGCAAGGCGGTTGCGGATATGGTGGATTGAGGCGGCAGATCTTCCCCTCTCCCCTTGTGGGAGAGGGTGGCTCGCCGCGTAGCGGCGAGGCGGGTGAGGGGTCTGTCTCCGCAGAGACGGGCCTCCCGTCCGAGAAGTTTTTCTTCGCGGAGAGAACCCCTCATCCGGCGCTTCGCGCCACCTTCTCCCACAACGGGAGAAGGGAAGGGCAGCGGTGTTTTTGGCGCACCCTAGACATACGATTTCCGCGTTGGATCGAAGATCGGCGGATAGTCGTTCTCGTCGAGTAGATCGAGAAACGGATCGAGCCCCCTGGACTTGATCAGCCCGAGCTCCTGATGCGAGATCAGGTTCACGGTCAGGATCTCCACGGGATCGCTCGCGATCTCCAGCGCCTCGGCGATCTGCTTATCGGGGCCGATGATCGGTGTGAGAAACAGGAACGTCTGGAAGTCCGTTCCTGCAACCGGCGGACACGGCAGCGCGACGTGATGACCAAAACCGAACCAGGTCGTGTCGATGAACGGCAGATTGGCGAGCCAGCGCAGATTGGCGCAAACCTCCTCTGTCGGCTCCCGGACATACCACATCAGCTCGGCACGTGGCTTTGCGTCGCCATGCACCCCCGGCATTCGCTGTTCGCTCATGCCGTTGGTCAGAAGCACATAACCTTCGTCAGATCCCTCTTCGCACACCGGCACGAAATCGCGGCCAAAGGCGTGGATGTCGATGCGGCGCTCCGCGCTGTCGGTGAAGCTGTGCTCGGGCTCGCCCAGCTCGCTTTCATAGATCGCGAGCCGGTGCCGGTAGAAGTCGGTTTCGGGTAACGGCTCGCTCGAGCCGGACATGAGCTTTGCAAGACGGGAGAACATGTGAACCTCGAGGGCGGATGTGGACCGGGATATCCGCGTTGTCGCGAGACGACGCGGGCCGGTTCAAATCCGTTCCACGAGTGCGGTGATGCTTCGCTTTAGTCCAGACCTCGTTGCGCGATAGTGCACTTGGCCGGGCTATTCTCAGCGATGCGCTTCGTTCCCGACTAGCCCGCGATCTTCTCGATCGCCGCCTGATCCAGCCCGAACTTCGTCCCGGCCTCCAGGATTTCCTGCCAGGTGGTCGGGTCGACCGGAATGCCTTCGGCCAGACGCTTCTTCCTGGTCTCGCGCTCGGGATCGCCGGCGATCTTCACCTTGTCGACGCCGGGAGCGGGCGGCGAGCCGGTGTGCCAGGCAACAAAACTCTCGACCTCGCTCGCAAGGTTGTCGCCGGTGCCGAGCTTGTTCGGGTCGATGACGATCGAGAGCATGCCGTTGAGGACGTTGTACTTGCCGTCGGACGGGCCCTTGACCACCTGCCCGCCGGAGAGCGCGCCGCCGAGGATTTCGCACACCAGTGCGAGGCCGGAGCCCTTGTGCTCGCCGAACGGCAGGATGGCGCCGTGCGGCGGGATCACGGTGTAGCGCGGGTTGGTGGTCGGCTTGCCTTCATTATCGATGATGGTGCCAGGCTCGAGTTCGACGCCCTTGTTGTGGGCGACGCGGGTCTTGCCCTGCGCGATCCTGCTGGTGGCGAAGTCGAGCACGATCGGGTCCTTGCCCCTGCGCGGGATGCCGACGCAGAACGGGTTGGTGCCGTGGCGCGCATCGCTGCCGCCCCACGGCGCCACGATCGGGCGCGAGATCACGTTGACGAAGTGGATCGAGACCAGCCCGTGGTCGATGCACTGCTCGGCCCAATGGCCGATGCGGCCGATGTGGTGCGAGTTGGAGAGGCCGACGAGACACACGCCGTTGCGCTTGGCGCGCTCTGCCGCCAGCTCCATCGCTTCATGGCCGATCACCTGGCCATAGCCGGTGAGGCCGTCGAGGGTGAGAAGCGGGCCGGTGTCGAGCACGACCTTGACGTGCGCGTTCACGGCGAGGCCGCCCGTGGTGACGCTCTGGACATAGCGCGGGATCATGCCGACGCCGTGCGAGTCATGTCCTCTAAGATTGGCCTCGACGAGGTTGGTGGACACGAGCTCGGCTTCGCGGTCCGTAGACCCGCCCGCCTTGACGATGGCACGGACGACGTTGGTGAGCGGCTCTGCCTTGATGGTGCGATAGTCGGCCATTGTTGTTGCTTTTATCCCTTCACGATCCGGCGGCAATGGACCCATGCCGCTTCAATCAGGTTCTCGCTCGCTTCCGGCGTGCGGAAGGCCGAATGCGCCGACAGCGTCACGTTCGGCAGTCTTGTCAGCGGATGGTCGCCGGGCAGGGGCTCGATGTTGAAGACGTCGAGGCCGGCATGGCGGATATGCCCCGACTTCAGCGCGTCGATCATCGCCTGCTCGTCGACGACCGCGGCACGCGCGGTGTTGATCAGGATGACACCGGGCTTCATCGCAGAAATCTTCTCGCGCGTGATCATGCCGCGGGTCTCGTCGTTGAGCAGCAGATGGAGCGACACGACGTCGCTTCTCGCCAGCAGCGTGTCGAGATCGGTGAACTCGACGCCAGGATGGCTCTTTGGCGATCGGTTCCAGGCGATCACCTTCATGCCTGAGCCGACCGCAATGCGTGCGACTTCCGCGGCGATGCCGCCGAAGCCGATCAGGCCGAGCGTCTTGCCGGTGAGCTGCATGCCATCCTCGCGCAGCCAGTTGCCGCCGCGCATCTCGCGATCCATCATCGCGATGACGCGGGCGGAGGCCCACATCAGCGCAATCGCGGATTCGGCGACGGCGGTGTCGCCATAGCCCTTGATCAGGTGCACGGAGATGCCGAGCTCGGCGAGTTCTTCCGGATTCATGTAGCTGCGCGCGCCGGTGCCGAGGAACACGACGTGCTTCAGCCCCGCGCATTTCTTCGCGACCTCGGTCGGCAGCGCGGTGTGATCGACGATGGCGATCTCGGCACCATCGAGGACTTCAGGATATTGCTCCGGCTTGATGTCGGGATCCCTGTGGATCCGCACCTTGGGGTCGCCGGGCTTCTCCAGCCGCTCCATGATCACGGCGAGGGCTTCGTTGGCGTCGACGAAAACTCCGCGCATGGCTCTCTCCGATCAGGACGCGACGCCGGCGATCGCCAGCACGGTATGCATCAGCACGTTGGTGCCCGCGGCGCAGTCGGGCTGCGTGGCGTCTTCCAGCTCGTTGTGGCTGATGCCGTCCTTGCAGGGCACGAACACCATCGCCGCCGGCATGACGGTGTTGAGGTTGCAGGCATCGTGGCCGGCGCCGGAGGTGATGCGGCGGGAGGAATAGCCGAGCGTCTTCGCTGCGTTCTCGACCGCCGCGATCAGCTTGGGATCGAAATGCGTCGGCGGCTTGCGCCAGACCAGGTCGATCTTGACCTCGACCTTGCGGCGCGCGGCGATCTCGGCAGTGGCGGCGCGCAGATCGCGATCGAGCGCGTCCATGATGGCGCCATCCGCGCTGCGGCAGTCCATGGTGAAGGCGATCTCGCCGGGAATGACGTTGCGCGAGGGGTTTGCGATCACGGCCTCGCCGATGGTGCCGACTGCTTTCGGCCCGTGCTTCTTCGCGATGGCCTCCATCGCCAGCACGATTTCGGAGAGCGTCGCGAGCGCATCGCGCCGCAGCGGCATCGGCGTCGATCCGGCATGGCTCTCGAAGCCGGAAATCTTGCCGTCGTACCAGAGCACGCCCTGGCCGGAATCGACCACGCCGATGGTCTTGCCTTCGGCCTCGAGGATCGGACCCTGCTCGATGTGCAGCTCGACGAAGCAGCCGAGCTTCTGGAAGCCGACCGGCTTGTCGCCGCGATAGCCGATGCTGTCGAGCGCCTGGCTGACGGTCGTGCCGTCGATATCCTTGCGCGACAGGATGTCGTCGGTGGTGAAATCGCCGACGTAAGCGGCGGACGCCATCATCGCCGGTGCGAAGCGCGAGCCTTCCTCGTTGGTCCAGTTGACGACGCAGATCGGCGCTTCGGTTTCGATGCCTGCGTCGTTCAGCGTGCGGATCACTTCCAGCGCGCCGAGCGTCCCCAGAATGCCGTCATACTTGCCGCCGGTCGGCTGGGTATCGAGATGCGAGCCGATGCCGACGGGCAGCTTCGACATGTCGCGGCCCTTGCGCAGGCCGAACTGTGAGCCGAGCGCATCGGCGTGCACCTCGAGGCCGGCGTCCTCGCAGGCCTTGCGGAACCAGTCGCGCACTTGCTTGTCTTCGCTGCTCAGCGTCAGCCGCCGCACGCCGCCCTTGGCCGTCCCGCCAAACTGCGCGGTCTCGTGGATGGAGCCCCAGAGGCGGGCGGAATCGATCTGCAGATTGGTGGCGGCTCGGCTCATGCGGTCGGTCTCTCGGTTGTCCGGCGCCTTTTTCAATGACGCGCCGGCGCGGACTCGTCAACCGCGAGGCTGCTCTGCGCAATCTGCCGTGCGAGCTCGGCGACGCGCTCCACCGCGACGACGTCAGGCGAGGCGAGCCAGCTCGCCGTGAATGTCAGCGGCGCTATGGCGAGATCGGTTTTGAGCAGTTGCAACCGCCCGTCGGCGAGCTCGTTCTCGACGATGGCGTCGGGGATCACGGCGATGCCGAGCCCTTCGACCGCCATGTGGATGACCGTCGCCAGCGATGCGGACGCATGCAGCCGGATCGGCGGCAGTTCCGGCCGGTCGAAGACTTCGCGCACGACCTCGTAAGGCCTGGTCTTGCGCGGGAAGGTGATGATCGGAAACCGCGCGAGGTCGGCGCGCGTCACCGGGCCGTTGCCGAGCCCGAGCGAGGGGCTTGCGAGAAAGCCGATCGGATAATCCGCGAGCACGCGATTGTGGACGCCCGAGGCCGACAGCGGCCCCACCACGAAGGCAAGCTCGATCTCCTGCGCGAGCAGGCGCGCAGTGAGGTTCGGCGTGATGTCGACCTCGATCTCCAGTGACAGGTTCGGATAGACTTCGTTCATGCTCTTGACGAGCCGCGGCAGCCAGGTGTGCACGATGGTCTCGGCGACGCCGAGGCGCATCACGCCGCGCATCGCCGAGCGGTCGCCGATCTCGGCGATCATCGCCGCCCTCAGACCGATCAACTTCTCCGCATAGACCATCATCTGCCGGCCGCTCGGCGTCGGCGAAGCAACGCGATGATCGCGGTTGAGGAGCTTTACGCCCATCTCGCGCTCGAGCTGGGCGATGCGCTGGGAGATCGCCGGCTGGGTCGTATTGAGCCGTGCTGCGGCGCCGCGAAAGCTGCCGAGCTTCACAACCCAAAGGAAGGTTTCGATCGACCTGAAGTCCAGCATGAGAAGGATTTTCCCGATCGATAAATCTAATTTATCAAGATCGATTAGAAAGGAAGATTAGACTTTATAGCATGCTTGGTGTTGGCTGTCTTTGTCGAGTTTATAGGCAGGTCGATCAAATGACTGTTTTGGTGGCAGCGCAGCAAACTGAAACGCCCGACACGCTCCCGAGCCGCCAGGCGCGGCTCGCCTATCGCGGCGGCCAGGTCGGATCTACTGCCGGCGTCGCCCCCGGCTTCGTCCAGGGCAATCTGGCGATCCTGCCGGCCGAATACGCCAGCGCCTTTCACCGCTTCTGCCAGCTCAATCCGAAACCGTGCCCGATCATCGGCATGTCCGACGTCGGCAGCCCGCACATCCCCGCGCTCGGCGCCGATCTCGACATCCGCACCGACGTGCCGCGCTACCGCATCTGGCGCGACGGCGAGGTGGTCGACGAGCCGACTGACGTGACCAAGCATTGGCGCGACGATCTCGTGACCTTCGTGCTCGGCTGCTCGTTCTCGTTCGAAGAGGCGTTGCTCGACGAGGGCATGCCGATCCGTCACATCGAGCAGAACGTGCGCGTGCCGATGTACCGCACCAACATCGCCTGCGGCGAGGCCGGTCCGTTCGCCGGTCCCATGGTGGTGTCGATGCGTCCGTTCAAGCCGGCCGATGCGATCCGCGCGGTGCAGATCACCTCGCGTTATCCCGCCGTGCACGGTGCCCCCGTGCATCTCGGCCATCCGCATTTGATCGGCATCAAGGATCTCGCCAAGCCGGATTACGGCGATCCCGTGCCCGTCGCCGACGACGAGATCCCGGTGTTCTGGGCCTGCGGCGTGACGCCGCAATCGGTGATCAACGCCGCCAGGTTGCCGTTCGCGATCACGCATTCGCCCGGCCTGATGCTGGTGACGGATCTGAAGAACCGGAACATGGCCGTGATTTAGTAGGCAGCGTTTGCTGCTTCTTCGGGCTTTACCGCGTCCATCAATCGCTCCATTCGATCAGTCGAAATTTAGTAACAGGGGACTTTGCCATGACGATCTCTCGCCGCGACGTGCTGCTTGGTGCCACAGCCACTGCCGCGCTGGTGCCGCTCGCTGCACGCGCCCAGACCTCCGAGGTCGTGATCGGCGTGATCTATCCGTTCTCCGGCGGCAGCGCGCAGCAGGGCGTCGACGCGCAGAAGGCCTATGAGACCGCGCTCGAGGTCATCAACAAGGACACCGATTTCGATCTGCCGCTGGCCAAGGGCGAGGGTCTGCCGGGCCTCGGCGGCGCAAAAGTCCGCCTCGTGTTCGCCGACCACCAGGCCGATCCGCAAAAGGGCCGCGCCGAGGCCGAGCGCCTGATCACGCAGGAGAAGGTCTCCGCGATCATCGGCACCTATCAAAGCGCGGTCGCCGTCACCGTCAGCCAGATCTGCGAACGCTACCAGATCCCGTTCGTCTCCGCCGACAACTCCTCGCCGAGCCTGCATCGCCGCGGCCTCAAATATTACTTCCGCGCTGCCCCGCATGACGAGATGTACTCGGCTGCGATGTTCGACTTCTTCGATGCCTTGAAGAAGAAGGGCACCAAGATCGAGACGCTGTCGCTGTTCCACGAGGACACCATCTTCGGCACCGATTCCGGCAACGCCCAGGCCAAGATCGCCGGAGAACGCGGTTACAAGATCGTCTCCGACATCAAGTATCGCGCCAATTCGCCGTCGCTGTCGGCCGAAGTGCAGCAGCTCAAGAGCGCCAATGCCGACGTGCTGATGCCCTCGAGCTACACCACCGACGGCATCCTGCTGGTCAAGACCATGGGCGAGCTCGGCTACAAGCCGAACGCGATCGTGGCGCAGGACGCCGGCTTCTCGGAGAAGGCGCTCTATGATGCCGTCGGCGACAAGCTCGAAGGCGTGATCTCGCGCGGCACCTTCTCGCTCGATCTCGCGCAGAAGCGTCCCATGGTCGGCAAGATCAACGAGATGTTCAAGGCGCGCTCGGGTAAGGACTTCAACGACCTGACCTCGCGCCAGTTCATGGGCCTGATCATCCTGGCCGACGCCGTCAACCGCGCCAAGTCGGCCGACGGCGAGAAGATCCGCGATGCACTGGCCGCGACCGACATCCCGGGCGAGCAGACCATCATGCCCTGGAAGCGCGTCAAGTTCGACGAGGCCGGCCAGAACAACGACGCCGACCCGGTGCTGCTGCAATATATCGGCGGCAAGTTCGTCACCATCTTCCCGCCGCAGGCCGCGATCGCCGAAGCGACCTGGCCGATGAAGTAAGATTGGGAAGCGGGAGCTCGGACGTAGCTCCCGCCCTCATCCTGAGGAGCGGGCGTAGCCCGCGTCTCGAAGGACGAGGGCTGGGCCATCCTTCGAGACGCGCGCTGGTGCGCGCTCCTCAGGATGAGGATCTATTTCGGGGGACGACTTTTGACAGCTCAAGCCATTATCCAGAGTCTCGCGAGCGGCCTTCTGATGGGCCTGCTCTACGGACTGATCGCGGTCGGCCTCGCGCTGATTTTCGGCCTGATGGACGTCACGAACTTCGCCCATGGCGAATTCCTGATGCTCGCGATGTACCTGTCCTTCTTTCTGTTCGCGTTCTTCGCGATCGATCCCCTGCTGTCGGCCCCATTGGTCGCAGCGGCGATGTTCGTGTTCGGAGCGGTGGTCTATCTACTCCTTGTACGCTTCGCCATGCGGGCCAAGGCCAATGCCGGCATGGTGCAGATCTTCACGACTTTCGGCCTTGCGATCGTGATGCGCGGCCTCGCGCAGTACTTCTTCACGCCGGACTATCGCAGCATTCCACAGTCCTGGCTTGGCGGTAAAACCATCTCGGTCGCCGGCATCTTCCTGCCCGAGCCGCAGCTCATCGGTGCGCTGGTCTCGATCGCGGCCTTCGCCGGGCTCTACCTCTTCATCAACCGCACCGACTTCGGCCGCGCGCTGGAAGCCACCCGCGAGGATCCCGGCGCCGTCGCGCTCGTCGGCATCGACAAGAACCGCGTGTTCGCGTTCGGCTGGGGCCTCGGCGCCGCGCTGGTCGGTCTCGCCGGTGCGATCATGGCGGTGTTCTTCTACATCTATCCCGATGTCGGCGCGTCGTTCGCGCTGATCGCCTACGTGACCGTGGCGCTCGGCGGCTTCGGCAGCGTGTTCGGCGCCTTCGCCGGCGGCATCATTGTCGGCCTGGTCGAAGCGGTGACCGCGCTGGTGTTGCCGCCATCGCTGAAGTCCGTCGGCATCTATGCCGTCTATCTCCTCGTCGTCTTCATCCGGCCGCGCGGCCTGTTCGGGTCGATGTGATGGACAAGGCTTTTGCAGCGCGGCGCCGCCGCGACCTCATCATCGCCGCAGTGCTGGCCGGGCTCGCAGCGCTGGCTCCGCTGTTGATCAAGGATGTTTACGTCCAGAACATCCTGATCCTGACCCTGATGTATGCGGCGCTGTCGCAGAGCTGGAACATCCTGTCCGGCTATTGCGGGCAGATCTCGCTGGGACACGCGCTCTATTTCGGCATCGGCGCCTACACCACCGAGCTGCTGTTCACCAAGTTCGGCGTGCTGCCCTGGTTCGGCATGCTCGCCGGCGGCGTGATTGCGGCGATCATCGCAATGGGGCTCGGCTATCCCTTCTTCCGCCTGCGCGGCCATTACTTCGTGATCGCGACCATCGTCATCGCCGAGATCGGACTGCTCTTGTTCCAGAACTGGGAATGGGCGGGGGCTGCGATGGGAATCACCGTTCCCGTGCGCGGCGACAGCTGGCTGAAATTCCAGTTCATGCGCAGCAAGCTGCCGTACTTCTATTTCGCGCTGGTGCTGTGCAGCCTCGCCTGGTTCGTCACCTGGTGGCTGGAGGACTCCAAATGGGGCTTTTGGTGGCGCGCGGTGAAGGACAATCCGGAAGCGGCCGAGAGCCTCGGCGTCGTCGTGTTCAACTCCAAGATGGGCGCGGCCGCGGTCTCCGCCTTCCTCGTCGCCATCGGCGGTGCCTTCTATGCGCAGTTTCTCGCCTATATCGACCCCGAAAGCGTGATGGGCTTCCAGTTCTCGCTGCTGATGGCGCTGCCGGCCGTGCTCGGCGGCATCGGCACCCTCTGGGGGCCTGTGCTTGGGGCTGCCATCCTGATCCCGATGACGGAGCTGACGCGCTCTTATATCGGTGGCTCAGGCCGTGGCGTTGACCTCATCGTCTACGGCGCCCTGATCGTCGCGATCTCGCTGGCCCTGCCGCGCGGCTTGGTGAGCCTGTTCTCCCGTTCGAAAGCAAGAGGAGCCACGCGATGACTGCGCTCCTTGAAACCCGCGGCGTCTGGCAGCGGTTCGGCGGCCTCGTCGCCAACAGCGATGTCTCGATCTCGGTCGGCCGCGGCGAGATCGTCGGTCTGATCGGGCCGAACGGTGCCGGCAAGTCGACGCTGTTCAATCTCATCGCCGGCGTCTTGCCGCCGACGCAAGGGTCGATCTGGTTCGACGGCGAGGATGTCACGAACATGCCGGCGGCCGAGCGCTGCCAGCGTGGCGTCGGGCGCACCTTCCAGGTGGTCAAGAGCTTTGAGACCATGACTGTTATCGACAACGTCATTGTCGGTGCTCTCGTGCGCAACACCGTGATGCGCGAGGCACGCCGCAAGGCGCATGAGGTGCTCGAATTCACCGGCCTTGCCGCGCGCGCCGACGTGCTCGCGAGCGACCTCGTGCCGGCCGAGAAACGCCGCCTCGAAGTCGCCCGTGCGCTGGCGACCGAACCAAAGCTGCTGCTGCTGGACGAGGTCCTCACCGGCCTGACGCCGACCGAAGCGCAGACCGGCGTCGCGCTGGTGCGCAAGGTGCGCGATGCCGGCATCACCGTGTTGATGGTCGAGCATGTCATGGAGATCGTGATGCCGCTGGTCGACCGCGCCATCGTGCTCGACCTCGGCAAGGTGCTGGTCGAGGGTAAGCCTTCCGACGTCGTCCGCGATCCCAAGGTGATCAGCGCATATCTGGGAGATCGTCATGCTGTCGGTGCATGAAGTCACGACCGCCTATCAGGGTCTGGTCGCGATCTCCGCGGTCTCGATCGAGGTCCAGAAGGGCGAGATCGTCTGCGTTGCCGGCGCCAATGGCGCGGGCAAGTCGACGCTGCTCAAATCCATCGCCGGCGCCGAGCGTCCGCGCTCGGGCACGGTGACGTTCGACGGCAAGCGCCTCGACGGCATGGCGCAGCATCATATCACCGCCACCGGCATCGCCTATGTGCCGGAGAACCGCCGCCTGTTCCCGCGCCTGTCGGTGCGCGACAATCTGCGCCTCGGCAGCTATCTGTACCGCGGCGACGCCGACCGCGAGGGGCCGCTCAATCTCGTGTTCACGCTGTTCCCGCGTCTCCAGGAACGTTTGGAGCAGCGCGCCGAGACGCTGTCCGGCGGTGAGCAGCAGATGCTCGCGATCGGCCGCGCGCTGATGACGCGCCCGCGGCTGTTGATGCTGGACGAGCCCTCGCAAGGCATCATGCCGAAGCTGGTCGACGAAATCTTCCAGGCGGTACTGCGCATCCGCGACGCCGGCATGACCGTGCTGATCGTCGAGCAGCGCATGGCCGAGTGCCTGGAGATCGCCGACCGCGCCTACATCCTGCAAACCGGCCGCGTGCTGATGCAGGGCCCGGCCGCGGAGATCAGGGGGAACCCGGACGTACGGAAGGCGTATCTGGGGCTGTAGCTGCAAATTGTTGGGCGCGCGCGTCCCACACTCTCGGTGTCATCGCCCGACTTGATCGGGCGATCCAGTATTCCAGAGACGTCAGAGAGATACGGATAAGCTGCGGCGTACTGGATTCCCCGCCTTCGCGGGGAATGACAGCGTTGCGCGGGGCGGTCCTGCCCGACTCTCGACCGCACGAAGCCTAATGCTCGTGCCCATGCTCCGGCAGCGCCACCCCGAACACCTTCACCAGATCCTTCACCTGCTCCGGCGACAGATACCGCGGGTTCATCCCGCGCAGCAGCAGGTACAGCTTCGCCGTCTCCTCCAGCTCCTCCGTCGCGAACACCGCGGCCTCCAGCGTGTCGCCGGCGACCACCGGGCCGTGATTGGCGAGCAGCACGGATGAATATTTGCCCGCCAGTCCCTTGATCGCATCCGCAACCGCGGGATCGCCGGGGCGGTAATAGGGCACAAGCGCGGTGGCGCCGCATTTCATCAGATAATAAGCCGTCATCGGCGGCAGCGCGGCGCGCGGGTCGATCTCGGGCAGCATCGAGAGCGCGACCGAATGGGTGGAGTGCAGATGCACGATCGCCCGCGCGCTTTCGCGCGTGTCGTAGAGCGCGGTGTGCAGCGGAACTTCCTTGGTCGGCGCATCGCCCGAGAGGAGGCGCCCCCGTGCGTCCAGCCGTGACAGTCGCGCCGGGTCGAGGAAGCCGAGCGAGGCGTTGGTGGGGGTGACGAGCCAACCCCCGTCGTGCATCTTGACGCTGATATTGCCGGAAGAGCCCGGCGTCAGCCCGCGCTCGAACAAGGACCGTCCGAAGCGGCAGATATCCTCACGCAGCCGGGTCTCGTTGCTCATAGCCGTCATGCCCGCTTGTCTCACGCTTTGGCAGCGCGGCCAAGCCGTGTTATTCGGATCAGTGAGCCGCCGCAAAGGGCGGCCGTCCAGGAAACGTTCGCAAGGGTCAGTTGCATGTCCGCCTCCACGTCACAAAATCAGCGTATCGCCGTCATCGGGCTCGGCTCGATGGGGTTCGGCATGGCAACCTCGCTGAAGCGCGCCGGTCATGCCGTGACCGGCTGCGACGTCTCGGCTGACGCGGTGGCGCGTTTCGTGAAGGACGGTGGCGCGGGCGCCAGCACGCCGGCGGAAGCGGCCAAGGGCGCCGACATCGTCGTCAGTGTCGTCGTCAATGCCGCGCAGACCGAGACCATCCTGTTCGGCAAGGATGGCGCCGCCGAGACCCTGCCGAAGGACAGCGTCTTCCTGTCCTCCGCCACCATGGACCCGGATGTGGCCCGTCGCCTCGCGAAGCAGTTGGAGGCGACCGGCCGTCACTATCTGGATGCGCCGATCTCCGGCGGCGCGCAGCGCGCGGCCCAAGGCGAGCTGACGATCCTTGCCTCCGGCAGTCCCGCTGCCTTTGCGAAGGCACGGCCGGCGCTCGATGCCATGGCGGCAAAACTGTACGAGCTCGGCGATGCCGCAGGGCAGGGCGCCGCCTTCAAAATGATCAACCAGTTGCTCGCCGGCGTGCATATCGCCGCCGCCAGCGAAGCGATGGCGTTCGCCGCCAAGCAGGGTCTCGACATCCGCAAGGTCTATGAGGTGATCACGGCCTCCGCGGGCAATTCTTGGATGTTCGAGAATCGCATGCCGCACGTGCTCGACGGCGATTACACGCCGCGCAGCGCGGTCGAGATCTTCGTCAAGGACCTCGGCATCATCCAGGACATGGCGCGCAGCGCCCGCTTCCCGGTGCCGGTCTCGGCCGCCGCGCTCCAGATGTTCCTGATGACATCAGCTGCCGGCATGGGCCGCGATGACGACGCCTCGGTGGCGCGCATGTATGCGCAGGTCACCGGCGTAAAACTTCCCGGCGACAAGTAGAGCCAAGAGGATTCCGATGCCCCGTTTCGCCGCCAACCTCTCGATGATGTTCACCGAGGTGCCGTTCCTCGACCGTTTCGACGCCGCTGCGCAAGCGGGCTTCACCGCGGTCGAATTCCTCTTTCCCTACGAGCATCCGGCCGAGGTGGTCGGCGAGCGGCTCAAGCGCAACGGTTTGACGCAGGCGCTGTTCAACCTGCCGCCGGGCGACTGGAACGCCGGCGAGAAGGGCTTTGCGGCGCTGCCGGCGCGATTCTCCGATCTCAAGGCGAGCCTGGAGACCGCGTTGCCTTACGCCAAGGCGACCGGTGTCAAGCGGCTGCACTTGATGGCCGGCATTGCCAACCGCGGCGAGCGCGTCGCGATCGAGGCGTTCTACAAGTCGGTGGCGTGGGCTGCGGAGTTCTTTGCTCCGCACGGCATCGACATCGTGCTCGAGCCGATCAATGCGCGCAATGTGCCCGGCTACTTCCTCAACGATTTCGGCTTCGCGCGCGACCTGATCCAGGAGCTGAGACTGGCGAACCTGAAGCTCCAGTTCGACATCTATCACTGCCAGATCATCCACGGCGACGTCACGATGCGCCTGCGCGAGATGATGCCGATCATCGGGCATATCCAGATCGCCAGTGTCCCCTCGCGCAACGAGCCCGACGGCGAGGAGCTGAATTATCCGTTCCTGTTCACCGAGCTCGACCGGCTCGGCTATACCGGCTTCGTCGGCTGCGAATACAATCCGCGCGGCAAGACCACCGATGGCCTCGCCTGGTTCAAGCCTTATGCGGGAGTGAAGCCGTGACGCTCGCACTGGGTTGCGTCGCCGACGACTATACCGGCGCCTCCGATCTCGCCAACACGTTGACGCGCGCGGGCCTGCGTACCGTGCAGACCATCGGCGTGCCCGCGGACGATCTCACGCTGCCCGAGGTCGACGCCGTCGTGGTGTCGCTGAAGAGCCGCTCGATCGAGGCAGGCCTTGCCGTGTCGCGTTCGCGTGCGGCGGAGAAATGGCTGCGTGACCGCGGGGCGCGCCATGTGCTGTTCAAGATCTGCTCGACCTTCGATTCCACCGATGCGGGCAATATCGGCCCGGTGATGGACGCGCTGCGCGCCGATAGCGGCGAGGCCGTCGTGCTGGTGACGCCGGCCTTCCCGGAGACCGGTCGCACGGTCTATCAGGGCAATCTGTTCGTCGGCGCCGTGCCGCTGAACGAGAGTCCGCTCAAGGACCATCCGCTCAACCCGATGCGCGATTCCAACCTGGTGCGCGTGCTGGCACGCCAGAGCAAGACGCAGGTGGGTCTCGTCGACCTCGCGACCGTCACCCGCGGCGCGGAGGCCGTGCGGGCTCGGCTTGCCGAATTGTCAGGCAAGGGCACCGGTGCCGCGATCATCGATGCCGTGTTCGACCGCGACCTCGAGACCATCGGCCTCGTCGCTGCCCAGCATCAGCTGTCGGTCGGCGCCTCCGGCATCGGCCTCGGACTGGCGCGGGCTCTGGTCTCGACGGGCAAGGTCAAGTCGGCCGCTGGCAGCGGCGGGGCGGACGCCGCCGTCGGCGGACCGGCGGCCTGCCTCGCCGGAAGCTGCTCGCAGGCGACGCTTCAGCAGATCGCCAATGCCGAACGCGTCATGGCGGTGCTCCATCTCGATCAGGACCGTATTCTTACGGGAGCGGACGAAGTGCAGCGCGCGATCGCCTGGGCCAAGCCGCGTTTAGCCGACGGTCCGGTCCTGATCGCGTCGAGCGCGACACCGGATCAGGTCGCCGCCTTGCAGGCGCGCCACGGCCGCGATGCAGCCGGTCACGCCATCGAGCAGGCGATGGCCGACATTGCGGAAAACCTAGTCAAATCAGGCGTCCGGCGGCTGGTCGTGGCTGGCGGCGAGACCTCCGGCGCCGTCGTCGATCGCCTCGGGATTCCCGGCTTTCTGGTCGGCGCTGAGATCGCTGCGGGCGTCCCGGTGCTGCGCGCCGTCGGCGCTGAAGCAGGCGATATGTTGCTCGCGCTGAAGTCCGGAAATTTCGGCGGGCCGGAATTCTTCGCGGACGCGCTTGGGCTCATGCGCTGAGCGCAGGGCGTTCTTAGCTGCCTGTTCATTTCTTTCAGGCTCCGTACTCGAACGGAGTCGTAGTTAACATCTGCTCAGTCGCTCTGTTGTCTGATGTCGGCGTCGCTCCTTTTGGTTGATTGTTAAGACCTCCCGGACGCGCGCCCGCGCCAGCACAACGAGACCCGATTATGTTCGCCACCATTTCCATTCGCGCCAAGATCATCAGTGTCGTGGCGTTCCTGCTGGTCGCGATGACCGGCATGGGCCTGCTCGCCGTCACGAAGATGCGGTCGATGAACGCCAACACCACCGACATCACCACGAGCTGGCTGCCCAGCGTCCGGGTGCTCGGCGAACTCCGCGCTAGCGTCATCACCTACCGCAACGTCGTTCGCCAGCACATGCTGTCCGAGACCCTCGAGGAGAAGCTCGCCAACGAAAAGACGGCCGGCACCGTCATCGAGGCGCTCGCCAAGTCCCGCAAGGCCTACGAGCCGATGATCACCTCACCCGAGGAGCGCCGGCTGTACAACGAATGGGCCAAGCTCTGGGACGATTACAAGAAGGGCACCGAAGACGTCATGGCGCTGTCGCGCAAGGAGGCCGGCAAGGTCCCGCATGACGCCCAGGAGCTGAACACCAAGACGGTCAACAAGATCGGCCTTGCGTCGGATGAGGTCCTGATGAAGGACATCGATCTCAACACCAAGGGCGGCGACCAGGCTGCCCAGGATGCCGCCGACAGCTATTTCTATGCCTTCATGCTGGTCTCGATCATCCTCGGCGCCGCCGTGATCATCGGCATCGGCGTCAGCTTCTACCTGGTCCAGGACGTCTCCGCCGGCATCAACTCGATCATCCAACCGATGCAGGCGCTCGGCAAGGGCGACCTCTCCGCCGAAGTCCCGCATCGCGGCGAGAAGACCGAGATCGGCGCCATGGCCGACGTGCTCCAGATCTTCAAGGAAGCCTTGATCGCCAAGAAAGCCGCCGACGAGGCCGCCGCCGCCGATGCCGAAGCCAAGATCGAGCGCGGCCGCCGCGTCGACGGCATCACCCGCGATTTCGAAACGATGATCGGCGAGATCGTCCAGACCGTGTCGTCGGCCTCGACCCAGCTCGAGGCCTCCGCCTCGACGCTGACTTCGACTGCCGACCGCTCCCAGCGGATGGCGACTACGGTCGCCGCGGCCTCGGAGGAAGCCTCGACCAACGTGCAGTCGGTGGCCTCGGCCACCGAGGAGATGGCCTCGTCGGTCGGCGAGATCAGCCGTCAGGTGCAGGAATCAGCGCGGATGGCGGGCGACGCCGTCGGCCAGGCCCGTGCCACCACCGAGCGCGTCAGCGAGCTGTCCAAGGCGGCTTCTCGCATCGGCGACGTCGTCGAGCTGATCAACACCATCGCGGGCCAGACCAACCTCTTGGCGCTGAACGCCACCATCGAGGCGGCGCGTGCCGGTGAAGCCGGCCGCGGCTTCGCGGTGGTCGCCTCCGAGGTGAAGGCGCTCGCCGAGCAGACCGCCAAGGCGACCGGCGAGATCGGCCAGCAGATCTCCGGCATCCAGGCGGCGACCAACGACTCGGTCGGCGCCATCAAGGAGATCTCCTCGACCATCGAGCGTCTCTCCGAAATCTCCTCGGCGATTGCGGCTGCGGTGGAAGAGCAGGGCGCAGCGACCCAGGAGATCGCCCGCAACGTGCAGCAGGCGGCGCAGGGCACCCAGCAGGTCTCCTCCAACATCACCGACGTGCAGCGCGGCGCGACCGAGACCGGCACGGCCTCCTCGCAGGTGCTGTCGGCAGCGCAGATGCTGTCCAACGACTCGAGCCGCCTCAAGACCGAGGTCAGCAAGTTCCTGACCAACGTCCGCGCGGCCTAAGCCGGGACACGCTCGCAGTTCTGAAGGCGGCGCCTGCGGGCGCCGCTTTTTTACGTGGGGGTGAGCCGCTTTCGTAATCTTCCGGCCGCAGGCTGCATATCTGGAATGCGATTTCGCAGTGCGATAGCAGGGAAGTGACCGGACGGGGCGGCGCTGTCGTTGGCCATTTCCACGGTGTTCGGGTAAATCAGCCCTAGGAACCCGTGGGGCGTGTTCCCTGTCCCCGATTTGGAATTGCCTGACCAATGATTGCTCTGGTCCGTATTGCCCTGAGCCGACCCTACACGTTTGTCGTGCTCGCGCTTCTGCTCCTGATCATCGGGCCGCTCGCGGCCCTGCGGACGCCGACCGACATCTTCCCGGACATCCGCATCCCCGTGATCGGCGTGGTCTGGCAGTACACCGGCCTGCCGCCGGACCAGATGTCCGGCCGCATCACCACGCCGTTCCAGCGCGCGCTGACGACGACCGTCAACGACATCGAGCATATTACAGCTAACTCCTATAACGGCTTTGGCATCATCAAGATCTTCTTCCAGCCGAACGTCGACATCCGCACCGCCAACGCGCAGGTCACCGCGATCTCGCAGACGCTGCTGAAGCAGATGCCGCCGGGCGCAACGCCGCCCCTGATCCTGAACTACTCCGCCTCGACCGTGCCGATCATCCAGGTGGCGCTGTCGGGCGATGGCCTGACCGAGCAGAACCTCGCCGATATCGGCATCAATAATCTGCGCACCCCGCTGGTCACGGTGCCCGGCGCGGCGATCCCGTATCCGTTCGGTGGCAAGCAGCGCCAAATCCAGATCGACCTCGATCCTACCGCGCTCCAGGCCCGTGGCCTGTCGGGCCAGGACGTCGCCAACGCGCTCGCAGCCCAAAACCTGATCACGCCGGTCGGCACCCAGAAGATCGGCCAGTTCGAATACAACATCCAGCTCAACAACTCGCCGCTGAAGATCGACGAGCTCGGCAATCTGCCGATCAGGACCGTCAACGGCGCGATGGTCTATGTGCGCGACGTCGCGACCGTGCGTGACGGCAATCCGCCGCAGACCAACATCGTCCACGTCGACGGCAACCGCTCGGTGCTGATGATGGTGCTGAAGGCGGGCGCGACCTCGACGCTCGATATCATCGCCGGCATCAAGCAGAAGGTTATCGACGTCAAGGACCAGCTGCCGGACGCGCTGAAGATCGGCTTCATCGGCGACCAGTCGGTGTTCGTCCGCGGTGCGATTCAAGGCGTCGCGATCGAAGGCGTGATCGCGGCGCTGCTGACCAGCGTCATGATCCTGCTGTTCCTCGGCAGCTGGCGCTCCACGGTCATCATCGCGGTCTCGATCCCGCTCTCGGTGCTCGGCGCCATCATCATGCTGTCGGCGATCGGCGAGACGCTCAACATCATGACGCTCGGCGGCCTTGCGCTCGCGGTCGGCATCCTCGTCGACGATGCCACCGTGACCATCGAGAACATCAACTACCATCTGGAGCAGGGCAAGCCGGTCGAGCAGTCGATCCTCGACGGCGCCAATCAGATCGTGACGCCGGCCTTCGTCTCGCTGCTATGTATCTGCATCGTGTTCGTGCCGATGTTCTTCCTCTCCGGCGTCGCCCGCTTCCTGTTCGTGCCCATGGCCGAAGCCGTGATGTTCGCGATGATCTGGTCGTTCATCCTGTCGCGCACGCTGGTGCCGACCATGGCGAACTATTTGCTGCAGGCGCACGTCCATCACGAGGGCGCGCCGCCGAAGTCGCGCAATCCGCTGGTGTGGTTCCAGCGCGGTTTCGAGAAGCGGTTCGAGCGCATCCGCGGCGGCTACCATAATCTGCTGGGACTGGCGCTGGTGCACCGCGCGGTGTTCGTGATCGGCTTCCTCTGCGTGGTCGGCGCGTCCTTCGCGCTGGTGCCGTTCCTCGGGCGCAACTTCTTCCCGGCGGTCGATGCCGGCAATATCCTGATGCATGTCCGCACCCAGGTCGGCACCCGCGTGGAGGAGACGGCCAACCAGCTCGCCGACGTCCAGAAGGCGATCCGCAAGCTGATCCCCGGCGAAATCGAGACGCTGACCGACAACATCGGCATGCCGATCTCCGGCATCAACATGACCTACAACAACACGGGCGTGATCGGCCCGCAGGACGGCGACATCCAGATCAAGCTGAAAGAGGGCCACAAGCCGACGGAAGAGCACGTGCGCGTGCTGCGCGAGCAGCTGCCGCGCCTGTTCCCCGGCGTCAGCTTCGCATTCCTGCCGGCCGACATCGTCAGCCAGATCCTGAACTTCGGCGCGCCGGCGCCGATCGACCTGCAAATCCGTGGTGCCAATATCGGCGCCAACTTTGCCTACGCCAACAATTTGCTGGCGAGGGTTCGCAAGATCCCGGGCGTTGCCGATGCGCGCATCCAGCAGTCGCCGAACAACCCAACCTTCAACATCGATGTCGACCGCACCCGCGCGCAATATGTCGGCCTGACCGAGCGCGACGTCACCAACAGCCTCGTGGTCAATCTCGCCGGCTCCTCGCAGGTGGCGCCGACCTACTACCTCAATCCGGACAACGGCGTGTCCTACTCGATCGTGATGCAGACGCCGCAATACCAGATCGACTCGCTCAGCGCGCTCCAGACGCTGCCGATCACGGCCACCGGCAATTCCCAATCGCCGATCCTCGGCGGCATCGCCGACATCAAGCGCTCGACCTCGAGCGCGGTGGTGTCGCAATACGACATCCAGTCGCTGGTGCAGATCTTTGCCACGACCTCGGGCCGCGATCTCGGCGCGGTCGCCGCCGACATCCGCCAGGTGATCGCCGACACCGCCAAGGACGTGCCGAAGGGCTCCTCCGTGGTGCTGCTCGGCCAGGTGCAGACCATGAACAGCGCCTTCACCGGATTGCTGTTCGGCCTGCTCGGTGCCGTCGTGCTGATCTACTTCCTGATCGTCGTGAACTTCCAGTCCTGGTCCGATCCGTTCGTGATCATCACGGCGCTGCCGGCCGCGCTCGCCGGTATCGTCTGGATGCTGTTCATGACCGAGACGACGCTGTCGGTGCCGGCGCTCACCGGCGCGATCATGTGCATGGGCGTTGCCACCGCCAACAGCGTGCTGGTGATCTCCTTCGCCCGCGAGCGCTACGAGGAGCTCGGTGACCCCATCGCCGCTGCACTCGAGGCCGGGTTCGTCCGGTTCCGCCCGGTGCTGATGACCGCGCTCGCCATGATCATCGGCATGGCGCCGATGGCCCTGGGGCTCGGGGAGGGCGGCGAGCAGAATGCGCCGCTTGGCCGCGCCGTGATCGGCGGCCTGATCTTTGCAACTTTCGCCACGCTGATGTTTGTTCCCGTGGTGTTCAGTATGGTACACAAGAAACAAGGCGCCAAAGCCGCCGCCCCATTGGAGACTCCGCATGTCGCCCACTGAACCCCGCTCCCCGGTGTCGCACCGGAAACTGGGCATCTTCGGCGTGGTGGCGCTGATTGCGGCAGGCCTCGTCGTGGGTACCGGCATTCGTGCCCGCGAGGAGCAGGGCTCCAAGCTGAAGGAATGGACCGACGATCAGGCCGTTCCCAGCGTTGCGGTGACCCTGCCGAACGCAAAATCCCTCAACGGCACCATCGACCTGCCGGGTCGGCTCGAAGCTTATTACCGCGCGCCTATCTTCGCACGCGTCTCCGGCTATCTGAAGAGCTGGAGCGTCGACATGGGCGCGCGCGTCAAGGCGGGGCAGGTGATCGCCGAGATCGAGGCGCCCGACCTCGACCAGCAACTGCTTCAGGCCCGCGCCGACCTCGCCAGCCAGCAGGCCAGTGCCAGGCTCTCGGAAGCAACGCTCAACCGGCGCAAGACGCTGGTCGCCTCCAACTTCGTCTCCGCGCAGGAGATCGACGAGCGCACCGCCGATCTCTCCAATAAGAACGCGGCCGTCCACTCAGGCCAGGCAAATGTCGAACGGCTTGAAGCGCTGGCCGGCTACAAGAAGATCACGGTGCCGTTCGATGGCGTGGTCACGGCGCGCGATACCGACGTCGGCGCGTTGATCAATGCCGGCGGCGGCTCCGGCCCGGCGATGTTCGTGGTCTCCGACATCACCAAGCTGCGCGTTTACGTCAACGTTCCCCAGAACTACGTGCCTGCGATCAAGATCGGCGCCAAGGCCACCATGGTCATGCCGGAATACCCGAACCGGACATTCCAGGCGACGGTCGAGGCGTCTTCGCAGGCCGTCGACGTCGCCTCAGGAACCACCCGCATGCAGCTTCGGCTCGACAATTCCAACGGCGAGTTGATGCCCGGCGGCTATGCCAGCGTGAAGCTCAACCTTCAGCGCGACACCGCGCCGCTGAGCATTCCCGCCAGTGCCCTGATCTTCAACGGCAGCGGTCTGCGTGTTGCGACCGTCGGTCCCGACGACAAGGTGCAGTTCAAGACCGTGACCATCGCACGCGATCTCGGCAAGGAGATTGAACTCGCCTCGGGCATCGCACCCGACGACCGCGTCATCACTGCCCCGCCGGATGGCCTTTCCGACGGCGACCAGGTTCGCGTCGCCGGCGGTGCCAAGGGCAAGCCGGCGACGGCGTCGGAGAAGCAGGCGCCGAAGGGCTAGGTTGATCTCGTAGGGTGGGCAAAGCGAAGCGTGCCCACCGTCTTCACGTGATTGGAAGAAGAATGGTGGGCACGGCGCAAGAGCGCCTTTGCCCACTCTACGAAAGCTACGTCACCCGCCACTCCGGCACGTCATCCGCGGCCATCGCGATCTCGCCGAGCGAACCCACCGGCGTGCGATCCATGTTCAGCAAGTGCGCCAGAGTCGCCGTATCGCTGGCCGCGATGCGCCCCAGCGTACGTCGATCATCTTCCGTCCGCAGCATCACCACGCCGTGTTCGACCTCGCCGCCGCGGCCATAGAGCACCGTGAAACTCTCGACCTTGCCCCTGCCTGAGACCTCCGTGACGAACTCGGGCACCGCGCGCTTGTTGCGGTCGGCCTCTGCCTGCACGCTCGTCTCCTGCGCCAGCGCCTCACGCGGCGTCTTCGACACCACCAATGCGTGGTGCTTGGTGACGAAGCCGCCCTGGCCGTAGAGCAGCCCGAGCTTGGCACCATCGCGCACACGCCGCAGCATCGCGCAGGCCGCGTGCGTCATGTAGGTGTTGAGCGGCGCGCCGAAGAAGGTGAGGCCACCGGTCACGGTCGGCTGCACGTCGGCCCCGAGGCCCAGCGTCCGCCGCGCCATCTTGGGCACGCAGGGGAAGCAGCTATAGAGCTCGATCGCGTCGAATTTCTTGCCGTCGCCGCCGGCGAGATCCATCGCCGCCTTCAGCACCGCATTCTGCGGATGGCTTTCATGGAACTGATCGCGCAGGAGGTAATCGCGCGGCTCTTCGGCCGAGGCGCCGCCAAGCGGGTAGACCAGCTTGTCCTCGGCGATGCCGGCCGCGCGCGCCTTGGCGAGGTTGGTGAGCAGCAGCGCGCCGCCCATGTTGACGCTGGGGTTGGCGACCATGAGCTTGTTGTAGGGCCAGGCGATCAGCCGGTTGTCCGCCGTCGGCGTCGTGATCTCGTCCGGCGCATAGCGCCGCTTCAGCCAGGCGTTGGGATTTTCGGCGGCGGCCTCGGAGTAGCGCGACCACAGCGTGCCGGACTCTGCCATGGCTTCACGCGGCGTCTGGCCCCAATGGGCGGAGGAGGCGGACTCATAGAATGGATAAACCGTGACGGGACGGAACACGCCGAGCTTCACCGCCAGCGGCTTCTGGAATGCCGCCCCACGCTTGGGCTCCTCGACGTCGTGGGCGAACGGCGTCCAGGGTAGCTTGACCCCGGCGCGCTCCGCCTTGGTCGCGGTCGACTGCGCCTCCGCGCCGCAGACAGCCGCCACCGTGCATTCGCCGCGCGCAATGCGTTTTGCCGCCTCGTGGATGTAGCGGATCGGGCTCTCGCCGCCGACGGGGCCGTAATAGCAATGCGCCGGCGCAATGCCGAGCCGCTGCGCCAAAAGCTTTTCCGGATCGCGATAGCGCCAGCTCAGGAAGTTGACGACGTCGAGCGACTGCACCTCGCCAAGCAGTTTTGCGCCGGCGTCCTGTTCGGCCCGCCGTAGCGCCTGTTCGAGCAGATCGAGCGGCTCGAGGCCGTCGGTGATCTCCTTGGGTCGGTCGACGATCTCGCCGATGCCGACGATGACGGGGATGAGGTCTTCCGGGATAGAGGTCTTGGTCATTTCTTCTTGGTTCACTTTCTGGGTCTTCGGCACGCCGTCGCCCTTCGAGGGCCGCTGAAGAAGCGGCCACCTCAGGGTGACGGCTACGGATGAAGCGTCATCCTGAGGTGCGAGCCGAGCGACGCTTGCGGCGCTTGGCGAGCCTCGAAGGATGAGCCACGGACTCTATTCCGGCCACAGGCAATTACTCCGCCACCAGCGCATTCATGTGCTCGACGGCCTCGGCAAACTCTTCCTTGAACTCCTGCACCACCGCGCCCGCCGACTTCACGCTGTCGATCAGGCCGACGCCCTGGCCGACGAAATAGCTGACGAGGTCGCGCGCTTTTGCGTTGCCGCTCGCCGCCGCGCGATCGATCGCGTTGAAGGCGTCGCGGCTGATGACGCTTTGCAGCGGCATCGGCAGCGCGCCCGGGCTTTCCGGCGCGCGGTCCCAGGCATCGGTCCAGACCGAGCGGAGCTGGCGTGCTGGCTTGCCGGTGCGCCCCTTCGAACGGATCGCGTCGCGCGAGGACGCCGTGATCATCTTCTCGCGGAAGATCGCCGTGGTCTCGGCCTCGACGGTGGCGAGCCACACCGAGCCGGTCCAGGCGCCGGCCGCGCCCATCGCCATGCAGCCGGCCATCTGCCGTCCCGTCATGATGCCGCCGGCCGCGAGCACCGGCACGTCGCGGATATTCTTGATCGCCTTGATCACCTCCGGCACCAGCACCAGGGTGGAGACCTCGCCGCAATGGCCGCCGGCCTCGGTGCCCTGCACCACGAGAATGTCGACGCCGGCGGCGACCTGGCGCAACGCATGCTCCTTGGCGCCGACGAGGGCGGCAACCGGCACGCCGTGCTTCCTGCCCATCTCGATCATCGCCTTCGGCGGCACGCCCAGCGCGTTGGCGATCAATCGGATCGGATGGTTGAAGGAGACCTCGAGCAGCTGAAGTGCGGTCTTCGCGTCGAACGGTTGCGGCTGGTTGTCGGCCACATCACTTGTCGTCAACTCGATGTCGTATTTCTTCAGGAGGTCGCGCGTGTAGGCGCGGTGCTCCTGCGGCACGCGCGCCTCCAGGCTCTTCCAGGTGACGTCCTTCTCGCCTGCGGTCGAGATATTCTCGGGGATCAGCACGTCGATGCCGTAGGGCTTGCCGTCGACATGCTCGTCAATCCATTTCAGCTCGCGCTCGAGCGTGTCGGGCGTGTGCACGGTGGCACCCAACACGCCGAAGCCGCCGGCACGGCTGACGGCGGCAACGACGTCGCGGCAATGGCTGAAGGCGAGCAGTGGGAACTCGATGCCCAGCATGTCGCAGATCGGCGATTTCATGGCTCTCTCCCGGCAGCCGTCGCGTTGCTGTTGTTGCTTTGCTTGAGCGAAGGCGCTTCGACGCTAGCCCATCGTCGCTAGCGATGCCAATCCGGATTTGGCCGCGCATCTTGCGTGCAGACGCCACGCGGCGGATGAGCCATTCCGCTGCACAAAATAAACAGACCGGAGCCCGCCGATTTGCCTCTTGCGCTTTTGTGGGTCTGTGAGAATGCTGGCGCAAACAAAGAGAAAACAGCGAGGGAGCGCCAACCGATGTCGCAAGCGCAAGCGAGTCCGGCCCGAACCGTGAAGGCCTACGACGTGGTCGTCGTCGGCGCGGGCTTTGCCGGCATGTACATGCTGCACCGCCTGCGCGGTCTTGGCTTCTCGGCGCGCGTCTATGAGCAGGGCGGTGGCGTCGGCGGCACCTGGTACTGGAATCGCTATCCCGGCGCGCGCTGCGATGTCGAGAGCATGCAGTATTCCTACTCGTTCTCGGAAGAGCTTCAGCAGGAATGGGACTGGAGCGAGCGCTACGCGCCGCAGCCGGAGATCCTGAACTACGCCAACCACGTTGCCGACCGTTTTGATCTTCGCCGCGACATCCAGTTCGACACCCGCGTCGAGCGCGCGGCGTTCGACGCGCGGGCGAAGTGCTGGTCGGTGACGACGTCCGACGGCAAGACGGTTGAGGCGCAGTTCATCGTGCTCGCGACCGGCTGCCTCTCGAACGCGCGCAAGCCCGACATCAAGGGCCTCGAGAGCTTCAAGGGACCGGTCTACCACACTGGCAGTTGGCCGCATGAAGACGTCGACTTCACGGGCTTGCGCGTCGGCTTGATCGGGACGGGATCGTCTGGCATCCAATCGACGCCCGTCATCGCCGAACAAGCAAGACATCTCACCGTGTTTCAGCGCACGGCGAATTTTTCGATTCCCGCGCGCAACGCCGCGCTGACCGACGAAGAGCGCAACAACGTCCGCAAAACCTATCCGGAGATCCGCCGCTTCGCCCGCGAAATCGCACGCAACGGCATTTTCGCCGAGCAACCCGATCGCGGCGCACTCGACGACAGCGATGAGACCAGGAATGGCAAATATTCGGCGCGCTGGGAGCGCGGCGGGCTCACCTTCATGTATGTCTACAACAATCTCGGCCTCGAGCGATCGGCGAACGATACCGCGGCGAACTTCGTGCGCGGCAAGATCGCCGAGATCGTGAAGGACCCCGAAACCGCGAAGCTGTTGCAGCCGAACAGCCATCCGATCGGCACCAAGCGCATCTGCATCGATACGGATTATTTCGCGACCTTCAACCGGCCGAACGTCTCGCTGGTCGACATCAAGACCAATCCAATCGAGGAGGTCACCGCGAATGCCGTGCGTGTCGCAGGCAAGGACCACGAGGTCGATGCGCTGGTGATGGCGACGGGGTTCGATGCCATGACTGGCTCGGTCGCGAAGATCGACATCAGTGGCCCGGGCGGACGGACGCTGAACGAGAAGTGGGCGGAAGGCCCGAAGACCTATCTCGGGCTGATGAGCGCGGGCTTTCCGAACCTCTTCATCATCACCGGCCCCGGCAGCCCGTCGGTGCTCTCGAACATGATCGTCTCGATCGAGCAGCATGTCGACTGGATCGCCGATTGCCTCGTTCACATGCGCAGGCAGGGTGTTGCCACCATGGAGGCAAGCGGGGAGGCCGAGGACAAGTGGGTCGCCCATGTCAACGAGGTCGCCCACGGCACGCTCTATCCGCAGGCCAATTCCTGGTACATGGGCGCCAACATTCCAGGCAAGCCGCGCATCTTCATGCCCTATATCGGCGGCGTCGGCGTCTACCGCCGGATCTGCGACGAGGTCGCGGCGAAGGGATATGAGGGGTTTTTGCTGGAGAGGGCCGAGCAGGGGCTGACTGCGGCCGCGTCCTGAGCCTCGCTCCGATCGTCATTCCGGGGCGCCGTAGAGCGGCGGGCCCGGAACGACGGCGGGGAAGTGGCCTGCCATGACGAAACGTAGAGTTGCCCCGCCCGGCAATGCATTTCTGCGCCCTTGCCATCGGCCATTCGCGGGCTAATTAATGCAGGCGCATCTTTTCGCCGGAGCCCCCGCATGACCGACGCCCCCGCCTACGTACCGCCCAAAGTCTGGATCTGGAACAAGGAGAACGGCGGGCAGTTCGCCAGCATCAACCGCCCCATTGCCGGCGCGACCCACGACAAGGAGCTGCCGGTCGGCAAGCATCCCTTCCAGCTCTATTCGCTGGCGACGCCGAACGGCGTGAAGGTCACGGTGATGCTGGAGGAACTGCTGGCGCTCGGCCACAAGGGCGCCGAATACGACGCCTGGCTGATCAGGATCGGCAATGGCGACCAGTTCGGCAGCGGCTTTGTCGACATCAACCCGAACTCGAAAATTCCCGCGCTAGTGGACCGCTCCGGTCCCGAGCCGATCCGGGTGTTCGAATCCGGCTCGATCCTGGTCTACCTCGCCGAGAAGTTCGGCGCCTTCCTGCCGAAGGATATCAAGAGTCGCACCGAAGCGATGTCCTGGCTGTTCTGGCAGATGGGCAGCGCGCCATATCTCGGCGGCGGTTTTGGTCACTTCTACGCCTACGCGCCGACCAAGATCGAATACGCCATCGACCGTTTTGCGATGGAGGTCAAGCGCCAGCTCGACGTGCTCGACCGGCGCCTCGCCGACAACGAGTACCTCGCGGGCAATGAGTACACCATCGCCGACATCGCGGTGTGGCCCTGGTATGGCGCGCTCGCCAAGGGGCTGGTCTATGGCGCCGGCGAATTCCTGTCGGTGCAGGACTACAAGCACGTGCAGCGCTGGACCGATCAGATCGCCAAGCGCCCGGCCGTCAAGCGCGGCCGCATGGTCAACCGCGTCTCCGGCGATCCCGCCAGCCAGCTCCACGAGCGGCACGACGCCGGCGATTTCGACACCAAGACGCAGGACAAGATCGGCGAGCCGGCGGCGACGTAAACGGTGCTCGCTTCACCTCGCCCCGCTTGCGGGGAGAGGTCGAATTCGATCGAAGATCGAATTCGGGTGAGGGGGACTCTCCGCGAGTCCAACTCACACTGTTTTCTCGGAAGCAGCCCCTCACCCCAGCCCTCTCCCCGTAAGAACGGGGCGAGGGAGCGCGATGGCGCGGCCTACTTCCTCTTCGCCCCCTCCGCGGCCGGAAACACCACGCGATCATCCGTGCGGCAGTAGCGGTCGGCGAACATGCGGCCGATCGGGTGATAGCGGTCCATGTGCACCCGCATCGCCTTGTCGTCCCAGAGCTCGTCGCGGATATGGAAGTGGATGCCTTCGCCCATGATCAGCCGGCGATCGTCGTTGACGTCGATCATCTTCCAGAGCTTGCACTCCATCGCCCAGGGCGTGTCGGCGAGCCGCGGCACGGCGATCTTCGCCGACGGTGCGAGCTTCAGCCCGAGATAGTCAGGCTCGCCCACTTCAGGGGGAAAATCTCCGCTGCTCTCGTGCATGGCCTTCGCCAGCGGCTCGTCGGCGAGGTTGACCACGAACTCGCCGGTGCGCTGGATGTTGAGAAACGTGTCCTTGTCCTGGCCGTTGGGCTTCCGGTTCGCCGCGAACATGCACAGCGGCGGATCTTCGCAGAAGGCGTTGAAGAAGCTGAACGGCGCGGCGTTGACGACGCCGGTCGGCCCGACCGAGGTCACCCACGCGATCGGCCGTGGCAGGATGAAGGACGTCAGCACCTTGTAGCGCTCGCGTGGCGTCAGGTCGCTGGCGGCGTATTCCATGGTGGCTCCGTAGGAGTGAAACTCTCGTAGGGTGGGCAAAGCGAAGCGTGCCCACCACTTCTTGCGAAGCCGCGATGGTGGGCACGGCGCGCGAAGAGCGCGCCTTTGCCCACCCTACGGCTCTTCCCGAGCGGGGAGAGGCCAGAGACTTTTACGCCATGCTCAACTCGTGGCGTCCCACCACCATCCAGTGCACCTCGTCCGGACCGTCGGCGAAGCGCAGATGGCGGACGTCCTGGTACATCTCCGCGAGCGGGGTCCAGTGCGAGATGCCGGTGGCGCCGTGCATCTGGATCGACTGGTCGATGATCTTGCAGGCGCGCTCCGGCACCATGGCCTTGACCATGGACACCCAGACGCGGGCCTCCTTGTTGCCGAGCACGTCCATCGCCTTGGCGGCCTTCAGCACCATCAGCCGCATCGCCTCGATCTCGCAGCGCGCCTGCGCGATGATCTGCATGTTGCCGCCGAGATGGGCGATCTTCTTGCCGAAGGCCTCGCGGGTGAGGCCACGCTGAACCATCAGATCCAGCGCCTTCTCGGCCTTGCCGATGGTGCGCATGCAGTGATGGATGCGGCCCGGGCCGAGGCGGAGCTGCGAGATCTCGAAGCCGCGGCCTTCGCCGAGCAGCATGTTCTCCTTGGGCACGCGGACGTTGTTGAAGCGCATGTGCATGTGGCCGCGCGGGGCGTGGTCCTGGCCGAACACGTACATGGGCCCGAGCACCTCGACGCCGGGCGTGTCGCGCGGCACCAGGATCTGCGACTGCTGCTTGCTCGGCGCCGCATCCGGATTGGTCTTCACCATCACGATGAGGATCTTGCAGCGGGGATCGCCGACGCCGGAGATGTAATATTTCTCGCCGTTGATGACCCATTCGTCGCCGACGAGCTTTGCGGTCGTCGAAATGTTCTTGGCGTCGGAGGAGGCGACGTTCGGCTCGGTCATGACATAGGCCGAACGGATCTCGCCGTTCATCAGCGGCTTCAGCCACTTCTCCTTCTGCTCCTTGGTGCCGACGCGCTCCAGCACTTCCATGTTGCCGGTGTCCGGCGCCGAGCAGTTCATCGTCTCGGAGGCCAGCGGGCTCTTGCCGAGCTCGGAGGCGATATAGGCGTAGTCGAGATTCTTCAGGCCCTGACCGGTCTCGTCGTCGGGCAGGAAGAAATTCCAGAGGCCTTCCTTCTTGGCCTTGTTCTTGGCGACCTCGAGCACCTCGAGCTGTTTCGGCGTAAAGCTCCAGCGATCCTGCTTGCCTTCGCCGGCCTTGGCGAATTCGATCGACATAGGCTCGACGGTGTCGCGGATGAATTTCCTGACGTGATCGTAGAGCGGCCGGACCTGGTCCGACATGCGAAGATCGTTGAGCTCGTCGCCGGGATTGAGGGTGTAGTTGGTGGTGCGGGGTATGTAGGCGTGCTTTGTCATTGTTCCTCCCGGGGTCACTGAGATCGCGTTGGGCCGCAGAATAGTCGCAGCGCGGCCAAAGCGCGAGCGCGCATTTTTTCAGGCGACCCATGCCATGCGATGGAATATCGCGAGAGTGTTTGAAATGTTGTTTGAACGGCGTGAGGAGGCAGGTGCGGGCCGCACTCACTGTTGTCATCGCCCGGCTTGACCGGGCGATCCAGTACTCCGTGACGTCAGCGATTTACGGAGAAGCCGCGGCGTACTGGATTCCCCGCTCCAGTGCGCAATTGCGCACAAGGCGGGGAATGACACCGTCCTGGAGCAATCAGTTCGGCAGCCGATGCATCGCGCAGATCTTGTTGCCGTCGAGGTCGCGCAAATAAGCGATGTAGAGCTTGTTCCCTGCGCCCTCGCGGATGCCGGGTGGATTCTCGATCGGCGTTCCGCCGGCGGCGACGCCGGTGGCGTGCCACTTGTCGACCTGCTCAGGCGAGTTGGCGGCAAAGCCGATGGTGCTGCCATTCGCACACGTGGCGGCCTCGCCGTTGATCGGCTTCGTCACCGAGAACACGCCGGTCTTGGTGATGTAGAAGATGCGATGGCCGTCGACCCTGGCCGGGCGCACCTCGAGCGTGCCGAGCAGCTGGTCGTAGAACGCCTTGGCCTTGTCCAGGTCGTTGGTGCCGATCATGATGTGTGAGAACATTTGCCCATTCCCCTCAGAGTTTGTAGCCCGGATGGAGCGCAGCGAAATCCGGGTCTTGCTTGTTTTTGAAAATCCCGGATTACGCTTCGCTCCATCCGGGCTACGAGATTCAAAACGCCGTATAGCCGCCGTCGATCACGAACGTATCCGCGGTGTGATACGACGACGCCTTGCTCATCAGATACACCGCGATGCCGCCGAAATCGCTGGCCTCGCCGAAGCGCCGCATCGGAATGCGCGGCATCACATTGGCGACGAACTTCTCGTTGGCCATGATGCCCGCGGTCATGTCGCTCTTGATCCAGCCGGGCAGGATCGCGTTCGCGGTGACGCCGTGACGCGCCAGCTCGACGCCGAGCGCGCGCACCAGCGCGTTGATCGCGGCCTTGGTCGCGGCATAGTGCTCATTGCGCGCAGTGCCGAAGATCGAGGCGAGGCTCGATGTCGCGACCAGCCGGCCGAAGGGATCGCCGGCATTGGCGCGCTCGGTCATGTGTTTTGCGGCGGCCTGGAAAGCGTGGAACACGCCGTCCAGATTGGTCGCAAACATCGTGCGCCACTCTTCCTCGGTGCGCTCGATGAAGGAGCGCCGGCCGCCGCCGCCGATACCGGCATTGGCAAAGCAGCCGTCGACCCGGCCGAAAATGTCGAGCGTCGCCTTCATCGCGGCATTGACCGAAGCCGGATCGGTGACGTCGCAGACGCGGGTGTCGACCTTGCCGGAGAGGCCCGTCATGCTCGCGGCAGCAGCCTTGTTCTTGTCAGGATTGCGGCCCCAGATCAAGACGTTGCAGCCCTGGCCGGCGAGCGCCTGCGCGATGCCGAGCCCGATACCGCCATTTCCGCCGGTGATCACGGCGACGCGGCCGCTGAGGTCGAAAAGGTTCATGGCGCGTTTCCTGTTTTTGGCACGGGCGCGCGCCAGCCTGTGCGCGCAAGATTGTGCGATACGACGACAAGGTATGTTCGGACCACCATGGACAAGGCCGCGACAAAAATCAAATATGCGCCCCGGCAAAACTAATTCCGGTCTGCGAAACATCGCTAGTACCAACTGACGAGGAAACCATGCAGTTCAAACACGTCACGCTCGATTTCGATGGCTCGGTCGCGATCCTCCGGCTCGACCATCAGGAGGTGATGAACGCGGTCTCCATGGACATGCTGGGCGGCCTCTCCGATGCCCTCGACGCGATCGAGGAGAAGAAGGGCGAGGTGCGCTGCGTGGTGCTGACTGGCGCGGGGCGGGCGTTCTGCACCGGCGCGAATCTGCAAGGGCGCAACAACCAGTCGAAGAAGACCAAGGCCGGCCTGACGCTCGAGACCGGCTTTCATCCCTTCCTGCGCCGCATCCGCAATCTGCATTGCCCGATCGTCACTGCCGTCAACGGCCCGGCCGCCGGCGCCGGCATGAGCTTCGCGCTGCTCGGCGACATGATTTTGTGCGCGCGGTCCTCTTACTTTCTTCAAGCCTTCCGCCGCATCGGCCTGGTGCCGGATTGCGGCTCGACCTGGCTGCTGCCGCGCCTGATCGGCCGGGCGCGTTCGGTCGAATTGTCGCTGATGGGCGAGCGCCTGCCGGCCGAGAAGGCGCTGGAATGGGGCCTCGTCAACCGCGTCTATGACGACGGCGTGCTGATGGAGGAGGCGATGAAGCTCGCGCGCGATCTCGCCAGCGGCCCGACGGTCGCGCTGTCGCTGATCCGCAAGCTCTACTGGGACAGCCCCGAAAATTCGTTCGAGGATCAGCTCAATCTCGAATTCCAGTGCCAGCTGCGTGCCGGCGACACGGACGATTTCCGTGAAGGCGTTGGCGCGTTCCTGGAGAAGCGCCCGGCGCAGTTCAAAGGCAAATGATCGAGGCCGAGCTCTCCCGCAGCGTCGCGCGCTGGTGCGAAGGGGCGACTGGCGTCACCGGCGCGGCAAAACTGTCCGGCGGCGCCAGCCAGGAAACCTGGCGCTTCGACATCGAGCATCCCGATGGGCCGATCGGCGCGATCCTGCGCCGCTCGCCGAAGGGCTATGGCGCCGCGCCGACGCGCGCGGCAGGTCTCGCCGCCGAAGCCCAGTTGATGCAGCTTGCCTATGAGGCGGGCGTGCCGTCGCCGCGCGTGATGCATGTGTTGACGCCCGACGAAAATCTCGGCACCGGCTTCATCATGCAGCGGGTCGAGGGCGAGACCATCGCCCGTAAGATTCTTCGCGATGATGAGTACGCGGCGGCGCGGCCGCGTCTCGCGCGGCAGATCGGCGGCGTGCTCGCCGGCCTGCACAAACTGCCACAGGACAAGCTGCCCGAGCTGCGCAGCCGGTCCGCGACCCAGGAGATCGGCGAGTTCGAGCGCGACTATCGCAGCCTGAACTGGCCAAAGCCCGTGTTCGAGCTGGCGCTGCGCTGGCTGCGCGACCATGATCCCGGCCCCTCGGCCGAGACCACGCTGGTGCACGGCGATTTCCGCAACGGCAATCTCATCATCGGCGCCGACGGCGTCCGCGCCGTGCTCGACTGGGAGCTCGCCCATCTCGGCGATCCCATGGAGGATCTCGGCTGGGTCTGCGTCAACTCCTGGCGCTTTGGTGAGATCGACAAGCCGGTGGGCGGTTTTGGCACACGCGAGGAATTGTTCGCCGGCTATGAGGCCGCGGGCCGCAAATGCGATCCTGCGCGCGTCAAATTCTGGGAAGTCATGGGCACGCTGCGCTGGGGCATCATGTGCGGCGGCATGATGCAGCGGTTCCGCGAGGGGCCGGATCATTCGATGGAACGCGCCATGATCGGCCGCCGCGCCAGCGAGACCGAGATCGATCTGTTGCGGCTGCTGGCGCCGCGCGGGAGCTGACACATGCAGGACGAACCGACACCGACCGAGCTGACCAAGGCGGTCGCCGATTTCCTCGGCAACGACATCACGCCGCTGATCTCCGGCCATCAGGCCTTCAAGCTGCGCGTCGCCATCAACATCCTCGACCTCGTGACGCGGCAGCTGACGCAGGAGGAGAGGAGCGACGCGAAGGAGGTGGAGCGGCTGCGCGCGCTGCTCGGCATGGACGGCCCGGTGGCCGATCTCAACCGCGCGCTCGCCGATCGCATCGCCAAGGGTGAGATTGATCTGGCAACGCCGGGGCTCGCCGAGCATCTCTGGCAGACCACAATGGATAAGCTAGCGGTCGACCAGCCGAACTATGCCTCATACAAGCGGGAGCTGGGGCGAGGCGGGTAGACGGTGCCATATTCTCCGCTGTCATCGCCCGCCTAGTGCGCAATTGCGCACAGGGGGGGCGATCCAGTATTCCAGAGACGGCAATGAGATGCGTTGAAGCCGCGGCGTACTGGATGCCCCGGTCAAGCCGGGGCATGACACCTGTGGTGTTGGGGCATCCGTCGTCGTGACGAGGAGAGCGGCGCTCTACTTCCCCACCCATTTCGGCGGCCGCTTCTCCGAGAATGCCTTCGGGCCCTCGATATAATCCTGCGAGGCCACCATCGCCTTCACCGCTGGATATTCCCGCTGCTCCTCGATCGCCTGCTCCAGCGAGACGGCGAGGCCCTTCTGGATGGTCTGCTTCGACGCCCGGATCGACATCGGCGAGTTCTTGGTGATCATCTCCGCCCAGCGCAGCGCGCCCGACAGGGCCTCACCCTGCGGCACCACCTCGTTGACGAAGCCGAGCTCATGGCCCTCCTTGGCGCTGACATGGCGCGCAGTGAGGATCATGCCCATGGCACGCTTGAGCCCGATCTGGCGCGGCAGCCGGTGCAGGCCGCCGGCGAGTGCGGCAAGGCCGACGCGCGGCTCGGGCAGGGCGAAGGTCGCATTCTCCGAGGCGATGATCAGGTCGCAGGCGAGCGCGATCTCGAAGCCGCCGCCCATGGCGACGCCGTTGACCGCGGCGATGATCGGCTTGTCGCAATCGAAGCGCGAGGTAAGGCCGGCAAAGCCGCCCTTGTCCCAGCCGCGCTTTCCGCCCGCCGCCTGCCACTTCAAATCGTTGCCGGCGCAGAACGCCTTGTCGCCGGCGCCGGTGACGATCGCGACCCACTGCTCGGGATCGGCTGAGAAATCGTCAAACACCTTCTGGAGCTCGAAATGCGCGTCGGTGTGCAGCGCGTTGTAGACCTCGGGCCGCGACAGCGTAACGATCGTGATCGGCCCCTTGCGTTCCACCTTTGAGAATTTCAGATCCATCGCGCGCTCCCGCATTTTCTCGTGAAGGAATATTGGCGTCATACTAGCGCGTGCCAGCGCCGCGACACCATCGAATTGCGCGGGCGCGCCTTGCGCCCGTCACACGCCTTGCCTTGCTTGACTTGCGCGCGCACTTCTCACCTTAATCGCGCGAAGCAAAAGCGCGGTTAGCGCCTTAACGCAAAACGACAAAACTACTCCGGGAGAGAGCCGTGGATTTCTCATTGCCTGCCGATCTCGTCGCCTATCTCGGAGAGCTCGATCGATTCATCGAACGCGAGATCAAGCCGCTCGAACAGGCCGACGACAACATCCGCTTCTTCGACCATCGCCGCGAATGGGCGCGCACCGATTTCGACAATGGCGGCCTGCCGCGCCATGAGTGGGAAGCGCTGCTGCGCAAGGCCAAGGATCTCGCGGACGCCGCCGGCCATCTGCGCTTTCCGGTGCCGAAGCAATATGGCGGCAAGGACGGCTCCAACCTCTGGATGGCTGTGATCCGCGAGCACTTTGCCGCCAAGGGTCTCGGCCTGCACAACGATCTTCAGAACGAGCACTCCATCGTCGGCAATTTTCCCGTTGTCACCATGCTCGATCGCTATGGCCGCGACGACCAGAAGGCGATGATCGACGGCTCGATCAGGGGCAAGTACCGCATCACCTTTGGATTGACGGAGCCGCATCACGGCTCGGACGCGACGCACATGGAGACGCGCGCGGTGCCCGCGACCCGCGACAACGTCAAGGGCTGGATCATCAACGGCGAGAAGATGTGGACGACCGGCATGCACGTCGCCACGCATTGCGCGCTGTTCGCGCGCACCTCGGGCAATGACGGCGATGCCCGCGGCATCACCTGCTTCCTGGTGCCGGCCAAGAGCCATGGCGTGAAGGTCGAGGAGTACATGTGGACCTTCAACATGCCGACCGACCATCCGCGCGTCAGCTTTACGGACGTGTTCGTGCCTGAGGATGCGCTGTTCGGCGAAGTCGGCCGCGGCCTGTCGCTGGCGCAGTGCTTTGTCCACCAGAACCGCATCCGCCAGGCGGCAAGCTCGCTCGGCGCCGCCGTCTACTGCATCAACGAGAGTGTGAAGTACGCGCGCGAGCGAAAGCCGTTCGGCAAGGCGCTCGCCGAGAACCAGGCGATCCAGTTTCCGCTGGTCGAGCTCGCGACCCAAGCCGAGATGCTGCGCCTGTTGATCCGCAAGACAGCCTGGGAGATGGACCAGCTCAATGAGGAGCAGATCGAGCGCACGCTCTCCGACCGCGTCTCCATGTGCAACTACTGGGCAAACCGCCTCTGCTGCGAATCCGCCGACCGTGCCATGCAGGTCCACGGCGGCATGGGCTATTCACGCCACAAGCCGTTCGAGCACATCTACCGCCACCACCGCCGCTATCGCATCACGGAGGGGAGTGAGGAGATCCAGATGCGGAAGGTGGCGGGGTTCTTGTTCGGGTATATGGGGCCGGGGAAGCATTAGAGAGACGCTGCGATCTCTCCCCGAGTCGTCCCCGCGAATGCGGGGAGGACCCATAACCCCAGGGAGTAGTTTGAGGCGAGACGGCAACTCCGTGTCTTCGCCAAACTCCACCCTGTGGTTATGGGTCCCGGGCTCGCGCTGCGCGCGCCCCGGGACGACGACGCGGATAGAGCGGGGCTAATTCACCCGTCGGTCCTTCCCTACCCAATACGGCTCCCTCAGCTGCCGCCGCAAGATCTTGCCTGACGGATTCCGCGGCAGCGCCGGCAAGAACTCCACGCTCTTCGGTGTCTTGAATCCAGCGATACGTTCGCGGGTGAAGTTGATGATGTCGGTGGCGGTCGCCTGCTTGCCGGGCTTCATCACCACGACGGCCTTCACGGCTTCGCCCCATTTGTCGTCGGGCACGCCGATCACGGCGGCCTCGGCGACGTCAGGATGATCGCACAGCGCGCTCTCGACCTCGGCCGGGTAGATGTTCTCGCCGCCGGAGATGATCATGTCCTTGATGCGGTCGTGGATGTAGAGATAGCCGTCCTCGTCCATGTAGCCGGCGTCGCCCGTGCGCAGCCAGCCATCGCCGCGCAGGGTCGAGGCGGTCGCCTCCGGTAAATTCCAATAGCCGGCCATGTTGGAGCCCGAGCGCGTCGCGATCTCGCCGACCTCGCGCGGCGGCAGCGGTTTGCCGTCCGCATCCAGAATCGCGATCTCGACGCCCGGCAGCGCCTTGCCGGCCGAGCGCATCCGCTCGAGGCCCTCGACGTGGTCCTCCGGCGGCAGCGCGACGATGGTGCCTGTCGTCTCGGTCATGCCGTACATCTGCACGAAGCCGCATTTGAAGATCTCGATGCATTCCTTCAGCAGCGCCGCCGGAATGGGCGAGGCGCCATACAGCATGTATTTCAGGCGCGAGAAATCGACCGTCTTCGCGCGCGGCTGCCGTACCACGAACTGCATCGCCGCCGGCACCATGAACAGCTTGGTGATGCCCGACTGCTCGAAGAAATCCAGCACCTTGGTCGGATCGAACTCGCGCGCGATCACGCCGCGGGCGCCGTGATAGAGTCCCATCACGCCCCAGCCGGAGCCGCCGATGTGGAAGATCGGCATCGCCACCAGCGACACGTCGTCGGTCGACCACCGGTTCCACTCCGGCTTGTCCTCGGCATTGCCTGTTTGTACGAGGTTGAGGAAGTTCGCATGCGACAGCATCGCGCCTTTCGGCTTGCCTGTCGTGCCCGACGTGTAGAGCTGGATCGCGATGTCCTTCGTGTCGATCGGCACCTTCGGGTCGTCGCCGCTTTGCGCATCGCGCCAGGCCGTAAAATCCTGCCATTCCGGCGCGCCGCCTTCAGTGGTGATGACGGTGCGCACGCCAGGCAGCTGGTCCTTGATCTGGCGGACCTGCGCGATGAACTCCGGCCCGACGAACAGCACCGGCGCCTTGCAATCCGCGACGATGAACGCGATCTCGGGCCCGGCAAGCCGCCAGTTCACCGGCGCCATCACCACACCGGCCTTCATCGCGCCCATCAGCAGCTCGAAATAGAGATCGCTGTTCTTGCCGAGATAGGCGATGCGGTCGCCGCGTCTGACACCCATCGCGATCAACGCGTTGGCGACCTTGTTGGTCTTGACGTCAAACCCGGCAAAGCTGGTGAGGCGGCCCTCGAACTCGTAGGCGGTCGCGTTGCCGCGGCTGGTCGCGCGCTCGCGCACCATGTCGGCGAGATTCGCCAATGGCTGTGTGGTGGACATGTCTCTCCCGTGGCGTCTTGTTTTTATGTCTGGGAGTGTGGCGTCATCCGCGGGTGAAGACAAGATGGGAGAGGCCCTGCTGTCGTCCCGGACAAGCGAAGCGCCGATCCGGCAACTGTTATGTCGGCTTGACGTTCAGGTAGGGCTTCCTGTCGCGCATCATGGCGTTGAGGACCGTCAGCAGCTTCCTGGCGACGGCAATGAGGGCGAGTTTGGCTGGTTTGCCGGCCTGTCGCAATCGTACGTAAAAGACCTTGAACGGATCGGCCCGGCGGCCCGCGTTGAGAGCAGCCATGTAAAGGGCATCACGGACGCGCTTTCGGCCCCCGGCGATCTTACGTTTGCCACGGTAAGCCCCGCTGTCGACGTTGAAGGGAGCCAGGCCGGCTAGCGCTGCCACCTGCTTCGGTCCCACTTTTCCGAGTTCCGGCATCTGCGCGATCAGTTGCATGCAGGTTACGGGACCCACGCCAGGAAGTGAACGTATCAACTGCGCATCGCCCGAGATCTCCGGCTCGGTCTTGATCAGCGTGCTGATGTCGGCCTCGATCTCGGCGATCTCGCCGTCGAGGACCTCGATGAGACGGCCGATACGATCGGCCATGGCACGGTCGTCGGCCTCGCTGCGCCGGTTCTTCTCCTGCGCACGCATGAGGACCAGCTGATCCCGCCGTTTTGCGAGCCTCGCCAAGGCATTGCGGGCGGGATTGGCAATTTGCTCGGTGGCTGGCTTCAGGGCCCGCGCAAAGGCCGCCAGCATCCTCGCATCGATCGGGTCGGTCTTGGCGAGCTGGCCGCTGGCGCGCGCAAAGTCGCGAGCCCGGGCCGGGTTGATCCGCGCGAAGCGGATACCGGCCTGACCCAGCGCCTCGCGAAGTTCGAGATCATAGACACCCGTTGCCTCGAAGACGACCAGCACGTCGCATCGCCAACGCGCCACGATCTGTGTGATGGCCTGCGGCGCGTTGGCGATGCGCTCCGGCACACCCAAGCCCTCATCGAAGATATCGAGATGTTGTTTGGAGACGTCGATTCCGACGTAACGAAGGGGTATGATCACGGTGCCTGTCCCTGTGATGCGAGGTCTGTTGCCGCAGCCTCGTGCAACTGTTCAGGTTGATAGATGGAACGGGCGGGAGACCGGGCCGGATCACGGCGTCAAGCGCCAAGGACCCAACGGCTTCCCGCCCACTCCATCATGACAGGCTTCCAAGACACAGGGACCCAAAGCCACAGGGAGGAGTGTGGCGCGAGATCGGGTTGTGAGTCTTCGCCAAACCTCATCCTGGGGTTATGGGTCCCGGGCTCGCGCTATGCGCGCCCCGGGACGACAGCGGTGGGTGCATCACCCCCGCTTCGCCCGGTCCTTCTCGTTCTGCGCCATGATGCTCTCGCGCGCGGTTTTCCAGTCGTCGTCGCTCCAGTCGCGGAGCTGGTAGAAATTGCCGCCCATCGCCAGCGCCTGCGCGCCGTCCATCGCGATGGTCTCGCCGCTGATCCAGTCGCAGCCGCCGGAGATCAGGAACACCGCGAGGTTCTGCAATTCCTCCATGGTGCCGACGCGGCCCATCGGGTTCATCGCCTTGGTGCGCGCGCCGGCTTCGTCGCCGGGCTTGATGCGCTTGCTCATGCCCTCGGTCGGGATCTCGCCCGGCGCGATCGTGTTGAGGCGGATGCCGTAGCGGCCCCATTCGGTCGCGAGCGACATCGTCATGGCGTGGATCGCCGACTTGCTCATCGCGGACGGCACCACGTAAGGCGAGCCGTTGCGCACCCAGGTCGTGGTGATGGAAACGACATTGCCGGGCTGCTTCAAGGCGATCCAGCGCTTGCCGACCGCATGGGTCACATAGAACGTGCCGTGCATCACGATGTTGGCGACGGCATCGAAGCCGCGGGGCGAGAGCTCTTCGCTGCGCGAGATGAAATTGCCGGCCGCGTTGTTGATGAGATCGGTGAGGGGAGCGTCACGAAAGATGGTCTCGATCATCTCTTCGACCGCGAGCGCGTTGCGGATGTCGACGCCGTGGCTGGTGACGCGGCCACCATACTCAGCCATCAGCTCGGTCGCGGTCTCGTCGCACACGATCTTGCGCCGGCCGCAGATGTGCACCTCTGCTCCAAGCTGGAGGAAGCGCGCCGCCATCGACTTGCCGAGCCCGGTGCCGCCACCGGTGACAAGGATGTTCCGGCCGGCCAGAAGATTTTCCTTGAACATGGCTGTTTCCTCCGCAGGCATTGTCAGTTAATTGGTCGATTGACTAAATCCGGCCGCCGGCTTCCTGTAAAGCGGCACTGAACAAGAACAGGGGAGAATTCATCCATGGAAGAGCGCGTCTCGATCTCGATCTCGGAAGGCGTCGCCGACGTGCGCCTGGTGCGCGCGGACAAGATGAATGCGCTCGATCAGGCGATGTTCGAAGCCCTTGTTGCCGCAACCGACCGGCTTTCGAAGGAAAAGGGCGTGCGTGTCGTCGTGCTCTCGGGCGAAGGCCGCGCCTTCTGCGCCGGTCTCGACATGGGGCGTTTTGCCGCCATGAAGGAGACAGGCGGCAACGGAATTCCGGGTGGCGAAAATCGCGATCTCACCAAACGTACGCATGGCCAGGCGAACTTTCCGCAACAGGCGGTATGGGGCTGGCGCCAGCTTCCGGTTCCCGTGATCGCGGCCGTGCACGGCGTCGCTTTCGGCGGTGGGTTCCAGCTCTCGCTCGGTGCCGACATGCGCTTTCTCTCACCGGATGCGCGGATGTCGGTGATGGAGATCAAATGGGGCCTCGTGCCCGACATGGCCGGCACGCCGATCCTGGCCTCGCTCGTGCGCGACGACATCCTGCGCGATCTCACCTACACCGGCCGCATCTTCTCCGCACAGGAGGCGATGAGCTACGGCCTCGCGACGCGCATCTGCGACGACCCGCGCGCCACGGCTCTCGAAGTCGCGCGCGAAATCGCCGGCAAGAGCCCCGATGCGATCCGCGCCGCCAAGCGCCTGCTCAACAATCTCTCGGTCGATCCGGGCCCGGCGCTGCTCGCCGAGTCGGTCGAGCAGCAGAAGCTGATCGGCAGTGCGAACCAGACCGAAGCGGTGCGCTCCAATCTGGAGAAGCGCGAGGCGAGGTATGTAGACTGACAGGCTCTCCGTCATGGCCGGGCAGAAGCGCGAAGCGCGTCTTCGCGCTAGATGTCCCGGCCATCCACGTTCTTGGTCAGAAGCGGCAAGCAAGAACGTGGATCACCGGGACAAGCCCGGTGATGACGACTAACTGGCAACGTCGCTAAACAACAAAGAAAAACAAAAATGAGCGAAACGTCCCCATTCCTCGGCATCGTCTCCGGCGAGCGCCGCCGCACCCATGCCGAAGTCGCCAACCGCGCTGATCGCATCGCGAGCGGCCTCGCCAAAATCGGCGTCAAGCAGGGCGATTGCGTCTGCATGCTGATGCGCAACGATATCGCCTTCCTCGAAGCCGCCTACGCCGCGATGCGGCTCGGGGCCTATGGCGTGCCGATCAACTGGCACTTCAAGCCGGAGGAGATCAACTACATCCTCGGGGATACCGGCACGTCCGTGCTGATTGGACATGCCCACATGCTGCACGCCCTGCGCGATGCCATTCCGAAAGGCGTCACCGTGCTCAGCGTGCCGACCCCGCTGGAGATCCTGTCCAACTACAAGATCGACCCCGATCACCTGAAGACGCCGGACTTCGCGATCGATTTCGAATCCTGGCTCGCACAGTACCCGCCCTACGACGGCCCGGTCGTGCCGCAGCCCATGAACATGATCTACACGTCAGGGACGACCGGCCATCCAAAGGGCGTGCGGCGCAATGCGCCCACGCCGGAACAGGCGGCGGCCGGCGAGCGCATGCGTGCGATGATCTATGGGCTCAAGCCCGGCGCCCGCGCGATCCTGCCGGGCCCGCTCTATCACTCCGCGCCGAACTCGTTCGGCATCCGCGCCGGCAAGCTCGGCGGCGCACTGGTGCTGATGCCACGGTTCGAGGCCGAAGAATTTCTGGACCTGATCGAACGATACAAGATCGACACCATCTTCATGGTCCCGACCATGTTCATTCGCCTGATGAAGCTGCCTGAGGCGGTGCGCAGGAAGTATGATGTCTCCTCGCTCCGCCACATCATCCACGCCGCCGCGCCATGTCCGGCCGACGTCAAGCGCGCGATGATCGAGTGGTGGGGGCCGGTGATCTACGAATTCTACGGCTCGACTGAATCCAGCGCCGTCACCTTCGCGACCCCCGAGGATGCGCTCAAAAAGCCCGGCACCGTCGGCAGGATTTCGCCGGGCGCCGAGCTGCGCTTCATCGGCGACGACGGCCGCGTGCTGGGCGTGGGCGAGATCGGCGAGATCTATTCCCGCATGGCCGAAATGGCTGACTTCACTTACCACAACAAGCCGGAGAAGCGCGCCGAGATCGACCGCGACGGCTTCATCACCTCCGGCGACGTCGGCTATATCGACGAGGACGGCTACGTCTTCATCTGCGACCGCAAGCGCGACATGGTGATCTCAGGCGGCGTCAACATCTATCCGGCCGAGATCGAATCCGTGCTCCACGCCGTGCCCGGCGTGCATGATTGCGCCGTGTTCGGCATCCCCGATGCCGAGTTCGGCGAGGCGCTGATGGCGGTGGTCGAGCCGCAACCAGGTGTCACGCTCGATGCCGGCGATATCCGCACCCGGCTCAAGGGCTCGCTCGCCGACTACAAGGTGCCCAAGCACATCGAGATCCGCACGAGCCTGCCGCGCGAAGACTCCGGAAAAATATTCAAGCGCCGCCTGCGTGATCCCTATTGGGAGCAGGCGGGGCGGAAGATTTGAAAGCCTTGTAGCCCGGATGGAGCGAAGCGCAATCCGGGGCGGTGCTCGCGTCAGAAAGACCCCGGATTTCGCTTCGCTCCATCCGGGCTACGAACACAGGAACGAATGATCATGACCGACGCCGCAAACGAAGTCCTCTATGAGGTCGCCGACCACATCGCGGTGATCACGCTGAATGCGCCGGAGCGCATGAACACGATCTCCGGCCCGATGCTGAACGATCTGGCGCGGCTGCTGACCGAGGCCAATGAGGACCGCAACGTCCGGGTCGTGATCCTCACCGGCAAGGGGCGGGCATTCTGCGCCGGCCTCGATTTGCGCAAGGAGCGCGACGGCAATGGCCTCAGCGCCGCGTCTTCGCCGACCACGATCAATCTGCGCAACACGCCGCCGACCGTGCTTCAGGCGATGGACAAGCCGACCATCTGCGCCGTCAACGGCGGCGCCGCTGGTTACGGCATGGACACCGCGCTCGGCTGCGATATCCGCATCATGGCGGAGTCCTCGAAGCTTGCGGCGGCCTTCGTCAAGCGCGGCGTCGTGCCGGAATCCGGCGGCACCTGGCTGCTGCCTCGGATGCTCGGCTGGGCCAAGGCTTCCGAGCTGATCTTCACCGGCCGGACGCTCAGCGCCCGCGAGTGTCTGGAATGGGGCCTCGCCAACGAGGTCGTGCCGGATGCCGACTTGATGGGCCGCGCCCGCGCCATCGCCCGCGAAATCGCAGCCAACGCGCCGCTCGCGGTGCAGGCCTCCAAGCGCATGATGCGGATGGGCCTCAACGAGAACTTCTCCGATCACGTTCACCACGTCTACCTCCAGCTTCTGCCGCTGTTCAAGACACAGGACATGGCCGAGGGCATGAAGGCGTTCATGGAGAAGCGTGAGCCGAAGTTCGAGGGGCGGTAGGCGCCGCCTGATCGCGCACGCTGGAGTAGCAATCAGTAATCGGCTCGGCTAGGTTGACGTTCCCACGCCAACCGCTTGCGATCGCCGATGCCCTCATACCGCGCCAGCTTCTTCGAAGTTCCTCATGCGGCCCTTTACGCGCTAATGACGGTGACCGTCCTGGCGTCGGGATTCTGCTTCATCCAGGCAGGCAGTCCGGCGGCGCCGGCAGAGTTGCTGTATCGCTATGGCGGCATGTATTCGGGCGCAATCGCGCGGCATGAGTACTGGCGCCTGCTCGCCTATGGCTTCCTGCATGTCAACTTCGTCCACCTCACCATGAACATGTTGTGCCTCGTGCTGTGGGGCGGACATCTCGAGCGGCGAGTGGGACCGGCCTATTTCCTCATCATCTATCTCTGCGCGATGGTGTTCGGCGCCGTCATCGGCAATGGCATCCATTCCACGCCCTATTTGACCGTCGGCGCGTCCGGCGCCACGTCGGGCATTTTGGGTGCGCTGCTCTGCCTGTGGATCCTCGGCAAGCTCGACGTCAGGTTCGACTTCTTCGCCATCAACATCGGATTGAACATCGCGTTTGCGCTCGGCAATTCGCGGATCGACTGGGGCGTCCATCTCGGCGGCTTTGCGGCCGGATTGATCGCCTGCGCATTGCTGGACCTCATCGAGAAGGCGAATCCTTACGCGCTTCGTTGCAAATTTCCCGAAGCCGTGAAGGTCAATCTCACTCTGTTGGCCTGTGTTGCTGCTGCGTGGGCTTGGAGCGGTCAGGCCATCGCCGCCGGGATTTCCGGATGGGGCCTGGCCATCGTTGTCGTGGTCGCATGCTGTGCGGTCGTGAAGGTGGTTGATCTCGTCCTCTCCATGAAGAAGGGTCTTGCGATCGTCGTGGTCGCCCTGGCTGGAGCGAATGCTGTCACCGTCCTGCTGTGCGGTTTGGCTCTGGCATCTTCTTGCAGTCCGCGCTGGCCAACCGGGTCCGCTCCACTCGATAATCTTCTCGTCATATTCTGTCCCAATCCTGTTCTGATCTCGGGGCTGGCCGCGATCGGTGCCGCCGCGGTGACGCTGTGGCTCTGCGCAAGGGAAATTTCGCGCGGGATCGAGGATGTCGGATTTGTCGGCACATCGCTGCGTGCCGAACGCAGCCGGCGTCATGGACTATGACCGCGGAGGTCGTGCTATAAGAGGGCTCATTGACCCCGGATCATCCCAAGGTTCCTAAATCTAATGGCCCCCGTTTCCATTCTGCTCAACGTGATCTGGATTCTCATCGGCGGTGCCTGGATGGCATTCGGCTGGCTGGTGGCTTCCGTCATCATGGCCATTACCATCATCGGCCTTCCCTGGGCGCGGGCGGCGTTCAACATCGCGGTCTACGCCCTGCTGCCGTTCGGCTCGCGCGCGGTCAACCGCGACGAGGTCACCGGTATGGGCGATATCGGCACCGGCCCGCTCGGGGTGATCGGGAACATTATCTGGTTCGTGCTGGCCGGCTGGTGGCTGGCACTCGGCCACGTGCTGACAGCCGTGATCTTCGCCGTCACCATCATCGGCATTCCCTTTGCCTGGGCCCATCTGAAGCTCGCGGGGATCGCGCTCTGGCCGATCGGCAAGGTGATCGTGCCGGCCTAGCCGCAAGGAGTGATCGCCCCTTTCAGTGTGCGCCGCCCCCAACTTCATCTTGCGCTGCGGCAAAAAACTTGCACACTCGGCGGAGCCGGGCAGCGAAGCGAGCTCGAACAAGGAAGCGAGCCATGTCCCTCCAGACCGTGCCACCCGACGCCATCGACAACCGCGCGAACCGCGCTGAGGACGCCCAGGCGCTGGAGGCAGATGCGCGGCTGCGTGACGACATCCGCCTGCTCGGGCGTATCCTGGGCGACACCGTGCGCGACCAGGAAGGTGCTGAGTTGTTCGACCTGGTCGAGCGCATTCGCCAGACCTCGATCCGGTTCCACCGCGACGAGGACCGGCTCGCCCGTCGCGAGCTCGAGCAGATCCTCGACAGCATGTCGACCTCCGAGACGGTGCGGATCGTCCGCGCCTTCAGCTATTTCTCCCACCTCGCCAACATCGCCGAGGACCAGAACAACATTCGCCAGATGCGCGCCCGCAGTGCCGCCCAGAGCTCTGGTTCCGGCGTGCTGGCGGAGACGCTGGCCCATGCCAGGGACGCCGGGATCAGCTCCGATGTGCTGCGCAATTTCTTCAAGACCGCGCTGGTCAGCCCGGTCCTGACCGCGCACCCGACCGAGGTCCGCCGCAAGAGCACCATGGACCGCGAGATGGAGGTCGCCAGCCTGCTGGACCGCCGCGAGCGTGTAGCGCTCACCGCGGACGAGGCCGCTGCCAGCGACGAGCAGCTTCGCCGCGAGGTGCTGACGCTGTGGCAGACCAATCTCTTGCGCCGGACCAAGCTCACCGTGCTCGACGAGGTCGCCAACGGCCTGTCGTTCTACGATTACACCTTCCTGCGCGAGGTGCCGCGGCTGGTCAACGTGCTCGAAGACCGACTGGAGGAGGCTGGCGAGGCGGCTGCAAGCGAGCTCGCCTCGTTCCTGCGCATGGGCAGCTGGATCGGCGGCGACCGCGACGGCAATCCCTTCGTCACCGCCGACGTGATGCGCGGGACGCTGCGGCTGCAGTCGAGCCGGGTGATGCAATTCTATCTCAACGAGCTGCATGTGCTCGGCTCGGAGCTGTCGATCGCGGCGCACCTCGCCGACGTCTCCGAGGAGCTGCGGACGCTGGCGGAACGCTCGCCCGACACCTCGCCGCACCGGAGCGGCGAGCCTTATCGTCTCGCGGTCTCCGGCATCTATGCGCGCCTGACGGCGACGGCCGAAAAGCTCGAGGTCGAGATCACGCGCCGGCCGGTCGGCAAGGGCAGGCCCTACGAGACCGTCAGGGAGCTGCAGGCCGATCTCGATGTGCTGCACCGTTCGCTGATCTCCAACAATGCCCGCGTCATCGCCCGCGGCCGGCTGCGGCTGCTGCGGCGTGCGGTGGATTGCTTCGGCTTCCATCTGGCGCGGCTCGACATCCGCCAGAATTCTGCTGTGCACGAACGTACCATCGCCGAGCTGATGGACGCCGCCAATCCCGGCATGTCCTATCTCGCGCTGGGCGAGGACGCGCGCATCTCGCTGCTCACCAATGAATTGCGCAGCACGCGCTCGCTGGTCTCGCCATTCGTCAAATACAGCGACGAGACCATGGGCGAGCTCAACGTCTTCCATTCCGCCGCGGAGGCGCATGCGAAGTTCGGCTCGGACGCCATTCCCCAATGCATCATCTCGATGTGCAAGGGCATGTCCGACATGCTCGAGGTGGCCGTGCTGCTCAAGGAGGTCGGCCTCGTTCATCCCTCCGGGCGCAGCGCCATCAACATTGTGCCGCTGTTCGAAACCATCGAGGATTTGCAGGCCTCCAGCGCCATCATGGATCGCATGCTGTCGCTGCACGATTACCGCCGCCTCGTCGACAGCCGCGGCAGCGTGCAGGAGGTCATGCTCGGCTATTCCGACTCGAACAAGGATGGCGGCTTCGTCACCTCGGGCTGGGAGCTCTACAAGGCCGAAATCGGCCTCGTCGACGTGTTCGAGCGCCACAGCGTGCGACTGCGCCTGTTCCACGGTCGCGGCGGCTCGGTCGGCCGCGGCGGCGGCCCGAGCTATGACGCCATCATCGCCCAGCCCGGCGGCGCGGTGAACGGGCAGATCCGCATCACCGAGCAGGGCGAGATCATCTCGTCGAAATATTCCAACGCCGAAGTCGGCCGCAACAATCTGGAGATCCTCGCTGCCGCGACGCTGGAGGCGAGCCTGCTGCATCCGCGCCAGAGCGCGCCGCGCCGCGAATATCTCACCGCGATGGACGAGCTTTCAAATTTGGCTTTCAAGGCCTATCGCGGCCTCGTCTACGAGACCGACGGTTTCGTCGATTACTTCTGGGCCTCCACCGTCATCAACGAGATCGCGACGCTGAACATCGGCAGCCGTCCCGCCTCGCGCAAGAAGACTCGGGCGATCGAGGATCTGCGCGCCATTCCGTGGGTGTTCTCCTGGGCGCAGTGCCGCCTGATGCTGCCCGGCTGGTACGGCTTTGGCAGCGCGGTCGAGCAGTGGATCGCGGAGCATCCCGACAAGGGCATGCCGTTCCTGAAGGAGCTCTACAGGGAATGGCCGTTCTTCCGCATGCTGCTGTCGAACATGGACATGGTGCTGGCGAAAAGCTCGATCGCGATCGCCTCGCGCTATGCCGAGCTCGTGCCGGACGAAGCCTTGCGCGAAAAAATCTTCGGCCGGATCCGCCGCGAATGGCATTCCTGCATCGAGACGCTGCTCGACATCATGGGCCAGGACCGGCTGCTCCAGGGCAACCCGCTGCTGGAGCGCTCGGTGCGCCACCGCTTCCCCTATCTCGATCCGCTCAACCACGTGCAGGTCGAGCTGCTCAAGGAGCATCGCGCGCAGAACCCGGACGAGCAGGTGCTGCGCGGGATTCAGCTCACGATCAACGGCATTTCGGCCGGATTGCGGAATACGGGGTAGTAGGGCGAGTAGCGAACAGAAGGCGTGCCGCTGCCGACTATTCGCTACTCACCATTCGCTATTCGTTGATGTTCACGGCTTTAGTGCGCCCTGCACACCGGTGTACACAGCATAGAGCGATGTCGAGCCACAGATATAGAGTCTGTTTCGCTGCTGCCCGCCGAAGCTCAGGTTGGCGACGGTTTCCGGGATGTGAATTTTGCCAAGCAGTTGGCCGTTGGCCGTATAGCAGCGCACGCCGTCTTCGTTCGGATCGCCCCAGCCCACCGAACACCAGACCCGTCCTTCGGTGTCACAGCGGACGCCGTCGGTGATGCTTGGCTTTGGCATCTCGGCGAAGACCTTGCTGTTCGACACTTTCCCCGCCGCCACGTCGAGGTCGAACACGCGGATATGCGATGGGTTGTCCGGTCCGTCCGTGAACCCGGTCTCGCAGATGTAGAGCTTCTTCTCGTCGGGCGAGATGGTGATCCCGTTGGGCTCCACAAAATCGTCGATGACGACCTTGACGTCGCCGGTTTTCGGGTCGACGCGGTAGACGTTCTTCTTCTCCTGCTCGGGGTCGGCCTTGATGCCCTCATAGAAGCCACCGATGCCGTAGGCCGGATCGGTGAACCAGATCGCGCCATCGGCGGTAACGACCGCATCGTTCGGCGAGTTCAGTCGTTTGCCATTGAATTTGTCGGCAATAATGGTGATCGAGCCGTCGAGTTCGGTGCGCGTCACACGCCGCCCGCTATGCTCGCACGTGATCAGGCGTCCTTCGCGATCGATCGTGTTGCCGTTCGAGTTCATCGAGGGTTGACGGTAGACGCTGGTATGACCGTCATCCTCCGAGAAGCGCATGATGCGATTGTTGGGGATGTCGCTGAACAGCAGATATCGTCCGGCTGCAAAATACACGGGACCTTCGGCCCATCGGAAGCCGGTTGCAACACGCTCGACCGCCATGGTGCCGGCGAAGGCCGGGAAGTCGGCAGGCCCGAACGTTGGCGGCCCCTTCTTCGCGGATTCCAGACGGGAGTCCGGGTAGCGGCTGCCGGGAAGCGGTCCCAAGGGCAACGGGGCCGTCGATATCGTCGGAGTGCCGGTCTGGCCGAACGGCGTGACGGAGGCCGCCAGGGCTGCGTTCATGGTGACGCCCGTCGCGGCTACTGCAGCCGCCGCGCCCTTCAAGAGGGTGCGGCGCCCGAGGCAAGGCTCGTCAGTATCGGCAGAATTGGTCAGTGATTTTGTCATAGTCGCCTCCCGTTTTTTGTTGGAAGGAAACCATTCGCCCGCAATCGGGCGTAATGCGGGCGATCTCCGGCCGGACAACCGGAGATCGCAATGCAACAATAGCTGGGAGAACGGCTAGACGGGATCCCAGGGGAAGATGTCGGCCGAACGGTCGAGCTTGTAGAACGAGCCCTTCAGTGCCGGCATGCCGTGTTCCGCGATCGTTTGCGGCGTCCAGCCCTCGCTGCGATGAACCGAGCGCAGCGGGCGGTTCTGGCTGAACAGGAACAGCTCGTTCATGCGTGCGCCGAAGATCTGCCCGGAGACGTCCTTGGCGGCATCGGAGAGCAGATAGGCGCAGATCGGCGCGATCTTCTCCGGTCCCATTTGCTTGATCTTCTCGACGCGCGCCTTCTCGGCTTCGGTCTCGGTCGGGATGGTGCCGATCATGCGGGTCCAGGCGAACGGCGAGACGCAGTTGGAGCGGACGTTGAAGCGGCCCATGTCGAGCGCGATCGACTTTGACAGGCCGATGATGCCGAGCTTGGCCGCGGCGTAGTTGGCTTGGCCAAAATTGCCGATCAGGCCGGAGGTCGAGGTGAAGTGCACGAAGGAGCCGCTCTCCTGCTCGCGAAAGATCCGCGCCGCGGCGTGGCTGACGTAGAACGAGCCCATCAGGTGAACCTTGATGACGGCCTCGAACGCTTCCACGCTCATCTTGTGGAAGATCATGTCACGCAAGATGCCGGCATTGTTGACGACGCCGTCGAGCTTGCCGAAATGATCGGTCGCGGTCTTCACGATCTTGCTGGCGGGGACAGCCTCCGCCACCGACTCGAAATTGGGCACCGCGATGCCGCCGCGCTTCTTGATCTCGTCGACCACCTCCTCGGCGGGCGAAGCGCTGGAACCGGCGCCGTCGGCGGCAACACCGGGGTCGTTGACGACGACCTTGGCGCCCTCCGCCGCGCAGAGCAGCGCGATCTCGCGCCCGATGCCGCGGCCCGCGCCGGTGACGATGATGACCTTGTCTTGAAGTGATTTGCTCATGTGGGTTCTCCGCTAGCCGTTCCAATTTCCGCCGTCATTCCGGGATGCGCCGCAAGGCGCAGGCCCGGAATCCATACTCCCGATCGTGGTTATGGATTCCGGGCTCGTCGCTGACGCGACGCCCCGGAATGACAGTCGTTACCTCTCGTTCGTAAACACGATCGTGCCTGATGCCGCGAACATGCCGCCGACGCCGTGGCACACCGAAATCTTCGCATTCGGCACCTGGGCCGGGGCAATCCCGCGCATCTGGCGTACGCTCTCCTGGAGTGCGTACATGCCGTACATGCCCGAATGCATGTAGGACAGGCCGCCACCATTGGTGTTGAGCGGCAGCTTGCCGCCGGGGCGCGTGTTGCCATCCGCGATGAATTGGCCGGTTTCCTCGTGCGGCATGAAGCCGAGGTCGCCAAGGCCGAACAGCGGCAGATGCGCAAACGCATCGTAGATCATGAGATGGTCGACATCCCGGTGCGCGATGCCGGCTTCCTTAAAGGCGAGGGGGCCGGCAGTCTTGAACGCGCGCGAGGAGTTGAACGTTTCCATCTGGCTGACCATCGGCGTCTCCACGCTCTCGCCGGTGCCCATGATGTAGACGGGCTTCCTCGGAAAATCCTTGGCGCGGTCGGCCGAGGTCAGGATCAGCGCGCCGCCGCCGTCAGTGACGAGGCAGCACTGGAGCAGCCGGAACGGATAGGCGATCATGCGCGAGTTGAGGACATCAGCGACCGTGATCGGGTCCTTCATCATCGCGCGGGGATTTTTGGCCGCCCATTCCCGCTGCACCACCGCCACCGAGGCGAGCTGCTCATGCGTGATGCCGTAGGTCTTCATGAAGCGCAGCACGGGGATCGGGAACATGCTGGGTGGCCCGTAGATGCCGTAGGGCGCCTCGAACTGTCCTTGCAGGCTGTCGGCGGGGATCGAGCGCGGCGCCTTGCCGATCATCGACTTGCCGCTCTCGGCATGGGTGATCAGCACGGTCTTGCAGAGACCGGCCTCGATCGCCGCGGCGGCATGGCGAACATGCAGCATGAAGGAGCAGCCGCCGACCGAGGTGCCGTCCACCCAGGTAGGCTTGATGCCGAGATAATGGCAGACCTGCTGCGGCGTTTCGACCGCGGTGGCAAAGCCGTCGATGTCGGAGAGTTTCAGCCCGGCATCCGCGATGGCGTTGAGCGCCGCATCCGCGTGGAGCTGGAGCTGCGACATATTGGGGATGACACCGAGCTCGGTGGTCTCGGCCGCGCCGACGACGGCAACCTGGTTGCTGCGCATGGCCTATCCCTTCGCCGGACGGAACACGGGGAGGGTGATCTTGTCGTCGAGCGCCTGGAAGGCGACTTCGAGCTTCATGTCGAGCTCCAGCGCCTCCGGCGTCTGCGGACAGTCGATGATGTTGCTCATCATCCGCGGTCCTTCGGCAAGCTCGACCACCGCGATCGCATAAGGCGGTGTGAAGCCGGGAGCGGCGGGACGATGATTGATCACGTAGCTGTAGAGGAAACCGTTGCCACTCGCCTTGAAGATGCTGACCTTGCGCGAGGCGCAGGACGGGCAGAACGGGCGCGGCGGGAAATAGACATGCGCGCAGGCGTCGCAGCGCTGCAAACGCAATTCGCCCGCTTTCGTGCCGTCCCAGAAATGCTGGGTCTCCGGCGTCGGTTTCGGGCGCGCGCGCTGCGGTTCGGCCATGTCGGAAAACCCTCCCAAAGGCAATTCTTGCTAATGCCTGGGCTTCACGCCTGGCTGTTTCGATCTTGATGCGACAATCGACCATCGCGCGTCAACGGTCCAGCAATGCGCATGCATGCCATCATGCGCACAATGCTTGTGTCGAACCGAGGCGGCGCTATAGATTGCGCGCGCAATATTCCGTGAGACAGACATGCCCGATTTTCCGACACTGGCGAAACTCGCCGACGACCTCGAAAGCGGCCGCACGACCTCCCGCAAGCTGGTCGAGGCATGCCTCGCCAGGATCGCCGACCCGGCCGGCGAGGGCCAACGCACATTCATCCACGTCGACAAGGACGCCGCGCTCGCAACCGCGGATGCGATGGACGGCTTGCGCAAGGCCAAGGCGGCGCCGTCGCGCTATGCCGGTATCCCGGTCTCGATCAAGGATCTCTTCGACATCAAGGGCCAGGTCACGCGCGCCGGCTCCCGCGCGCTCGACGATTCTGCGCCGGCCGATCAGGACGCCGCGACGGTGGCGCGGCTGCGCAAGGCCGGCTTCGTCGTGATCGGGCGGACCAACATGACCGAGTTCGCCTATTCCGGCATCGGCATCAATCCGCATTACGGCACGCCGAAGGGCGCCTGGAACCGAGCCGAGGGACACGTGCCCGGCGGCTCGTCCTCGGGCGCCGCGGTGTCCGTGCTCGACGGCATGGCGCATGGCGCGCTCGGCACCGACACCGGCGGCTCCTGCCGGATTCCGGCCGCCTTCAACGGCATCGTCGGCTACAAGCCGACGCAGCGCCGCGTGCCGCTGGACGGCTCCGTGCCGCTGTCCTTCTCGCTCGACAGCATCGGGCCGCTGGCGCGGTCGGTCAGCTGCTGTGCCATTCTCGATGCCGTGCTCGCGAACGAGCCGATCGTCCCGCTGAAGCCGCGGCCGGTAAAGGGCATGCGGCTCGCAGTGCCGACCACGATTGCGCTCGACGATCTCGATGCGGACGTGGCCTCGACGTTCGAGCGCGCGCTCAAGAGCCTCGCCGATCACGGTGCGATCATCGAGCGGATCGAGATGGCCGAATTTCACGACATCGGCCCGATGAACGCCAAGGGCGGCTTTGCGGCGTCCGAAAGCTATGCCTGGCATCGCTACCTCATTACGGCCAAGGGCGACGTCTACGACCCCAGGGTCTCCGTGCGCATCATGCGCGGCGAGGCGCAGAGCGCTGCCGATTACATCGATCTCCTCAACGAGCGCCGCTCGCTGATCGTGCGCGTCAATGCGCGCGTCGCGCCCTATGACGCGCTGGTGCTGCCCACCACCGCCAACACGCCGCCGAAGATTTCCGATCTCGCCGATGACAAGGCGTTCACCAGGGAAAACCTGCGGGCGCTGCGCAATTGCACCCTCATCAACATGATCGACGGCTGCGCCATCTCGCTGCCCGCGCATCGCGAGGGTGACGTTCCTGTCGGCCTGATGCTGGCGGGCGCGGGCGGATCTGACCGTCGTATTTTCGAGCTTGCTGCCGGCATGGAGGCCGTAATTCGTGTTTGACCTGACTTTCACCGTTGACGCCCAGGACACCACCACGCCGCTGACATTGGCGATCGACCAGATGGTCATTGCGGGCTGGACCGGCCGCGATCCCGTCGCGCGCGACAAGCACATCGCCGAGCTGCAAGAGATGGGCATCGCCCCGCCGGCCTCGACGCCGATCTACTACCGCGCCTCGGCGCGCCGGCTGACCCAGGAAGACGGCATCGAATGCTGTGGCGGCGATTCCTCCGGCGAGGTCGAATTCGTGCTGATCGGCTGGCAGGGCCGCATCTTCGTCGGCTGCGGCTCCGACCATACCGACCGCAAGGTCGAGGCCTACAACGTCACGGTCTCCAAGCAGATGTGCGACAAGCCGGTCGCATCCACGCTCTGGGAGCTCGAGGACGTCATCGGTCATTGGGACAGGATGATCCTGCGCTCCTACGCCACCATCAAGGGCGAGCGCGTGCTCTACCAGGAGGGCACGCTGGACGCGATGCTGCCGGTCGCCGACCTCATCGCGCGCGGCTTTGAGGGTGGCAAGTTCCCCGACGGCTGCGCCATGTTCGGCGGCACCTTTGCTGCCAAGGGCGGCATCCGCCCGGCGGACCGGTTCGAGTTCGAGCTCGAGGATCCGGTGCTGAAACGGACGATCAAGCACGGGTACGACGTGACGACGCTGCCGGTGCGAGGCTGATACCCCTCCGCCGTCATTGCGAGGAGCCCTTGCGACGAAGCAATCCAGGATCCCTCTGCGGAAAGACTCTGGATTGCTTCGCTGCGCTCGCAATGACGAGGAGATAGTCGGGAATCGGGTGGCAAAGGGCGGGCCGGTCTTGCGAAGGTGGCAGTCATGACAGCAACGGCACGCAAATCACCCCCTAAGCCCTCAGTCGACCTCGCCACCCACGTCGACGCCCTCGACTGGCCTCAAATCACCGTCGAGCTCGATGCCCAGGGCAGCGCCGTCCTGAAGGATCTGCTGACGCCGGACCAATGCCGCGCCATCGCCGCGCTCTATCCCGATGATGCGGGCTTCCGCAGCCGCATCGTCATGGGCCGCCACGGGTTTGGCCGTGGCGAGTACAAATATTTCTCCTACCCGCTGCCCGATCTGATCGCGGAGCTCCGCCCGGCGCTCTATGCGCATCTTCAGGGCGTTGCCAATCGTTGGAACGAGGCGATGGGGATCGACATCCGTTATCCAGCCGCGCATGCGGCGTTCCTCAAGCGCTGCCACGAGGCAGGCCAGGCGCGGCCGACGCCGCTGCTGCTGCAGTACGAGACCGGCGATTTCAACTGCCTGCACCAGGATCTCTATGGCGAGCACGTGTTTCCGCTCCAGGTCGCGATCCTCTTGTCCGAGCCGGGACGCGATTTTACCGGCGGTGAGTTCGTGCTGACCGAGCAGCGCCCGCGCATGCAGTCGCGCGCCGAGGTCGTGCCGCTGGCGCAGGGCGACGCTGTGGCCTTTGCCGTGCATCACCGCCCGGTGCAGGGGACACGCGGCACCTACCGCGTTAATCTCCGCCATGGCGTCAGCCGGATCAGGTCCGGCCAGCGTCATACGCTGGGTGTGATCTTCCATGATGCCAAATGAGCGCTGCGATTGACGGGTGATCTGTTCGACACGGCCGCCGAGGCACAGCCGTCGCGTGAGGAGATCGCCGACGGCGCCGTGTTGCTGCGCGGATTCGTCAGGCCGATCGAGAGCGAGCTGATCGCCGCCGTGCGCGCGATCGTGGCGCAGTCGCCGTTCCGCCGCATGACCACGCCCGGCGGCCACCTGATGTCGGTGGCGATGACCAATTGCGGCGAGCGCGGCTGGATCACCGATCACACCGGCTATCGCTATGATCCGATCGATCCGCGAACCGGCGCGCCATGGCCCCAGATGCCGACGGTGCTTCGCGACCTGGCTCGAGGCGCGGCGGAGCAGGGCGGGTTCACCGACTTTGCGCCCGACGCCTGCCTCGTCAATCGCTACGAACCCGGCACGCGGCTGTCGCTGCATCAGGACAAGGACGAGCTGGACTATTCGGCCCCGATCGTCTCGGTCTCGCTCGGGCTGCCCGCGACCTTCCTGTTTGGCGGCCTGGCGCGCAGCGACAAGTCACGCCGCTTCCGGCTCGTCCATGGCGACGTCGTGGTCTGGGGCGGGCCGAGCCGACTCGCCTATCACGGCGTCGCGCCGCTCGCCGATGGCGAGCACGCCCTGCTCGGGCGGCAGCGGATCAATCTGACGTTCCGCAGGACGCGGTGAATCAAGCAGAGTGCTTGCTCGCAGGAAATCGGCTAGACTTGGGGCTACCCGAGTACGAAAGTCGAGGGGCCCATGCAGCAAATACCGGGATGGCTGAGCACGGCGCTGATCGGTGCTGTGATTGCAGCCTTGGGGTATGTCTCGAAGCTTGCGATCGAAAGTGCTCTTCAATGGAGGGCGGCCCGTACTGCGCGGCGCGCTCAGCTTGTTCACCTGCTATCCCTGCTGCTGGCGACGAGGAAGGCCTTCATTATACAGAACGCGCTGGCACGGCGGCTCTGCGACGAAATCACTCGTGCTCATCCGGAGCTAGATGGGTCGTATGACAACGTTCTTGCCCACGGATATCTCTCTTTGGACGACCGACAGAAGTTAGAGCATGGCGTCATCCGCAATTATACGAGCAACTGTTTGTACCCACTGAACTTGCAAATCATCGATTGGCTTTCGAAGGACGATTATTTCAAAGGCGGAGGCAGACAACAACAGGCCAAAGAGCTCTCAGTAAGATTGCAGACGCTTTTTGCTCATTTGGTATTGTGGCGCGCCAAGTACGAGTTTTGGATACCTTCCAGGCCGGAGCGCGCCATCGTATACATGGCTGACGAGGATGCTCACGGCATAAGTTTTCCCACCGGTATCGAGGACCTGATTTCTCGCGTGGCCGATGACATGATCGGCTCGCCGGGCGAGGCGGCGACTGGGAAGAGCCCGTGAGAAGCTCTACGGCTTCGGCGGATGAATGAACGCCCACGGGCTGACTTCCGAATCCCGCGTCACTTCCACCGAAATCAGATATGGCCCGTCATGGGCCAGCGCCTTTTCCATCGCCGCCTTGAACTGGTCCGGCGCGGTGACACGCGCGGCCGCCACACCAAAGGACTCCGCGAGCTTGACGAAATCCGGATTGACCAGATCGGACGCGACCACGCGGCCGTTAAAGCGCTCGCGCTGGTCGCGGCGGACATTGCCATAGGCGTTGTTGTTGAACACCAGCGTCACCACGCCGATGTTGAACTGCACGGCGGTGGCAAGCTCCTGCACGCCGAACATGAAGCCGCCGTCGCCGGTGATCGCCACCACGGGCTTGTCGGGATTGGCCACCTTGGCACCAAGCGCGGTCGGGAAGCCCGAGCCGAGCGTTCCCTGATAGCCTGACGTGATGAAGGTGCGCGGCTCGTAGATCGGAAAGCCGTACCAGGACGCGAAACCGAACTGCGACAATTCGTCGGTGACAATCGCGTTCGCCGGCAGCACCTCGCGCAGGATGTTGAGATAGGCCATCTGCGGCTGGATGCTCTGGATCTCTGCCAGCGCGGTCGCGGTGGCCTCGCGGATCGCGGCGCGGCGGCCGGCGGACTTGCCGTAGCCGGCCTTGCTGACCGCTTGGATCAGATCGGCGGTCGCGGTCTTGGCATCGGCGACGATGGCGGTGTCGGAGATGAAGCGCCGCATCTCGACGGGATCGATGTCGATGCGGATGCTCTTCAATCCGTCGGGACGATACGGCCAGCGCGACATGGTTGGCAGCTCCAGCCGCGAGCCGATGCCGATCATGAGATCGGTCTTCGGCCATAGCTTGTAGGCGGCAGCCATCGTGAGCCCCAGCTCATGCGCGTTGGAGACGATGCCGCGCCCGCTGCGGAAGGCGACGACGGGTGCATCGATCATCTCGGCGAGCTCGAGGATTTCGTCGCGCGCCTCGATCGCGCCGCTGCCGACAAAGATCATCGGCGCCTTGCTGCTCCTGATCACCGCGGCCGCCTGGGTGATCAGATCAGGATCGGGCAGTGGCGCGGGCAGCGGCTCCAGCACCTTCGCGGCACAGGTGTCCGCGCGCTGGGTGAAGACGTCCCAGGGCATCTCGACCGAGGCGGGGCCGCGACGGCCGGACGTCATTTCCTGGAAGGCGCGCGACACGGTGGTCGGCGCGTTGCCGGGCGTTTCAATCCGATCCGCCCACTTCACATAGGTGCGCAAGGTCGCGAGCTGGTCCGGCATCTCGTGCAGATGGCCGCGGCCCTTGCCGAGAAATTGCGTCGGCACCTGGCCGGTGACGCACAGCACCGGCTCGTTGCAGCCGTAGGCGGTCAGCAGCGCCGCACTCGCGTTGAGCACGCCGGGGCCGGGCACCACGCTGAACACACCGGGCTTGCCGCTGGAGCGCGCATAGCCGAACGCCATGTAGCCGCAGGCCTGCTCGTGCCGCGCGCCGATCACCTTGAGCTGGGCCTGGTGGAAGGCGTCGAACAGGCCGTAGACCTGCGCGCCGGGCAGGCCGAACACGGTGTCGACGCCGTGGGCGACAAGGCCGCTTACGATCGCTTCGCCGCCGGTGAGGGTGGTCATTGCACTATTCCATTTCGATTGTTGTCAGGCTTCGTCGACGACGCCATTCCGTAGCATGCCGATGCCTTCGGCTTCGACCTCGATGACATCGCCGGGCGTCAGATAGCGCGGCGGATCGAACCGCGCACCGGCACCTGTCGGCGTGCCCGTCACAATGATGTCACCGGGGACCAGCGTCGCGAAGGTCGAGATATAGCTGATGAGATAGCGGAACGGGAACATCAGCCGGCTGGTCCGGTCCTCCTGCCTGAGCTCGCCGTTGACATGCGTGGTCAGACGAATGTCGGCGATCTGCGATTCCCGCGTGTAGGGCACGAGCCACGGGCCGAGGCTGCCGCTGGAATCAAAATTCTTGCCCTGCGTGACATTGAACTTGGCGTGGCGCAGCCAGTCGCGCACCGAGCCTTCGTTGCAGAGCGTGAGCGCCGCGATGTGGTCGAGCGCGGCACTTTCCGCGATGTGCCGGCCGGCCTTGCCGATCACAAGCACGATCTCGCCTTCGTAGTCGAGCTGCGCTGACGCGCGCGGGCGCACCAGCGGCGTCTCGTGGCCGACGAAGGAGCGGGGCGAGCGCATGAACATGCTCGGATATTTCGGCGCCTCCTGGCCGTCCTTGTACTCGGCATTGCGGTCGGGATAGTTGACGCCGATGCAGATGATCTTTTCCGGCGCGGGCACGGGCGGCAGCCAGGTGATGTCGCCGAGCGCATGGTCTGGCGTCAGGCTGGCTGCCTCCTCGGCAAGGCCCACGAGCTTTCCGGCGGCGATCACTTCGCGCAGCGTCGGATAGTCTTTTGCGTGGCGTGCGGAGAGATCGACGATGCCGCCCTCAAGGACGGCGCCGTACTTGGTTTCACCCTTGACGGAATAGGTGGCGAGGCGAGGGAGCTTCATTGGTGACTCTTCACTTCCTGTCGTCCCGGCGAACGCCGGGACCCATACCGCGGAATCTATCGATTGGATGAGGTAGGAGTACCGAACAACGGGTCTTCACCAAACTCCTCCCTGTGGTTATGGGTCCCTGCTCCCGTGCGCAATTGCGCACTAGGCAGGGACGACGAAGAGAGAGGCTTTGCCTGTCATCGGCATTAATCCGCCACCAGCACGTCGGCGACGAACTTCGGCTCACGCACGGCCTGCCCGCTGAACGGCGAGCCCTGCTCGAACCAGGACCGCGGCGCCGGCGCGCCCCACAGCGTCTGGCGGCGCGGATCGCGCAGCGACCAGCGCAGCGGCTCGTGGTCGTGATCGCCGGTGAAGTAGTCGCTGGTGTAGAGTTCGAGGCGGTGCCCGTCGGGGTCGCGCACGTAGAGGAAGAACGCATTCGAGATGCCGTGGCGTCCCGGGCCGCGCTCGATGTTCTTGACGAAGCCTTGCGAGGCCATCACGTCGCAGAGATGGATGATGTTCATCGCCGTCGGCGTCCAGTAGGCGAAGTGGTGCAGGCGAGGGCCCTTGCCGTTGGTGATGGCGAAGTCGTGGACATTGCCCTTGCGATGCATCCAGGCAGCCGCAATGCGCCCGTTCGGTCCGTCCTCCTCGGCATATTCGGTGAGGCGGAAGCCGAGCCGCGCGTAGAACTCGACGGTGTCCTGCACCTCGGCGGCGAAGACGTTGAAATGATCGAGCCGCTGTGGATGGCATCCCCTGTAGAGATCGTAGCGGCGAAGCAGATGCGGGCGCCGGTCCATCGCGGCGTAGAGCTCGATCTGGAAGCCGAAGGGGTCGGTGAATTGCAGCGTGCGGCCCTGGAAGGGCTGGTCGACGAAGGCGTAAGAGAGACCGTTCTCCGAAAGGAAGGAGGCGGCCTTGTCGAGGTCTTTGTCGTTGCCGACTTTGAAGCCGAGCCGGGCGCAGGCGGGCACCGCCGCCTTGCGCAGCACCAGCGAGTGATGCTGGTGCTCCTCGGCTGCGCGCAGATAGACGACCTTGTCGTCGGCATCCTCGACATGCAGGCCGACGGTGGTCTCGTAGAATTCGCGGCTGAGCTTCAGGTCAGTCACGTCGAGCACGACGTGGCTGGAGCGGATGATGTTGAACGGCGGTTCGAAGATGTGTTGCGGTACGGGCATCGGCGTTTCCCCTCGGTCTTCTGTCATTCCGGGGCGGCTCGCAGAGCCGAGCCCGGAATCCATCGCGCAGCAGAGTTGGTGGATGAATGGATTCCGGGCTCGCGCTCCGCGCGCCCCGGAATGACAATCAAATTCCCAGTTTCTGAATCTTGTGCGTGCCCCGCGCCAGCGAGACGTGCTTGGTTTCCATGTAGAAGTCGAACGAGTAGTCGCCGCCATCGCGGCCGATGCCTGAGGCCTTCATGCCGCCGAACGGCGTCGGCAGATGGCGGACGTTTTCCGAGTTCAGCCAGATCATGCCGGCCTCCAGCGCGTCGGCAACGCGCAGTGCGCGGCCGACGTCGTTGGTCCAGACATAGCCGGTCAGGCCGTAGCGGGTGTCGTTAGCGATCTCGATGGCGTCGGCCTCGTCCTTGAAGGGCAGCACGGTGAGGAAGGGGCCGAACACTTCCTCTTGCGCCACGCGCATCTTGCCGGTTGCGCCGGTCACCAGTGTCGGCTCGACGTAATGTCCGCCGCCCGGGCCGTCATAGGCCTTGCCGCCGACTGCGATCGTCGCGCCGTCCTGCCGCGCGACGTCGAAATAGGAGCACACTTTGGCCAGGTGCCGCTCGTGGATCAGCGGCCCGATCTCGGTGGCGGGATCGAGCGGATGGCCGACCTTGAGTGCCTTCACGCGCGCGGTCAGCTTCTCGATGAATGTCTCGGCAATGTCTTGCTGGATCAGCAGACGGCTCGACGACGTGCAGCGCTCGCCGTTGAGCGAGTAGATCATGAACACGACGGCATCGAGCGCGCGGTCGAGATCGGCGTCGTCGAACACGATCACCGGGTTCTTGCCGCCGAGCTCGAAATGCACGCGCTTCAAGGTCGGCGCGCCCTGAACCATGATCGCCGATCCCGTCGCGCTCTCGCCGACGAAGCCGATCGCCTTGATCGCGGGATGCTCGGTCAGGGCCTTGCCGGCCTCCTCGCCAAAACCGTGCACGGTGTTGAGCACGCCGTCGGGAACGCCGGCTTCCTTGACGAGCCTTGCCAGAACGGCGGCCGTCACCGGCGACCATTCGGCCGGCTTGTGCACGACGGTGCAGCCCGCGGCCAGTGCCGGCGCGATCTTCCAGGTCGAGAGCATGAACGGCGTGTTCCACGGCGTGATCACGCCGACCGGGCCGATCGGCACGCGGGTCGAGACGTTCCAGTGCTCGTCGCTCGGCGTGTTCTGGCCATCGCGCGCCTCGGCGCATTTGTCGGCGAAGAAGCGAAAATTCTCGGCGGCGCGGATCGCGGCCTTGGCCATGAAGCGATAGGCTTGGCCGGTGTCGATGCATTCGAGCACCGCGATGTCTTCGGCATTGTCCTCGATCGCGTCGGCGACGCGGTGCAGCAGCTTCTTCCGCATCGCCGGTCCCATGTCGCGCCAGGACTTGAAGGCCAGCGCAGCGGCGGTGGCTGCGGCGTCGATGTCCTCGGCGTTGCCGCGTGCGACGCTCGCGAGCGTGGCGCCATCGACCGGCGACTTCGTCTCGAATGTCTCACCGGAGATCGAGGCGACGATCTTGCCGTCGATCATGTGGCCGATGCCGTCGGCCCGCAGCTTCTTCAGCAGCGGTGCTGCGCGGTCGCGATTGGCCTGGAACACATCGGCTTTCGGCGTGGGCTTATCCATGGGCAGCCTCCACTTTCAGGGCGTCGTGGATGTTGTTGCGCTTCCAGCTGGTGTCCTTGTCGTTGATCTGCATGTCGAACGACAGGGCGAACTTGCTGGCGGCGAAGACGGGATCGAGATGTTTTGAAAGCGCCTGGAAGACGTGCTCGCCGGCTTTCTGACGCGTGGGAAGGTCGCGGCCTTCGCCGATGCGCAGGACCATGTCGAGAAAGCTGTAGTCCTGCCGCGCGTCCGCGATCGCGTAGTGCTCGCACCTGACAGCGCGGACGCGGATGCCGCCGAGCGGGAAGATGCCGGTCTCGACTGCCGCCTTCCGCACCACCTCGCAGACGGCGCCGATGTCGAGGCGGCCGTCGAGATTGGCCGAATATTCGATGGTGAAATGCGGCATCGCGGTTTCACTCCCTGTTTTTTTGTTCGTCTAAGCGAAGTAGCAGCTCACCGAGCCGTAGGCGCCATAATCGGCCTGAATTGTGTCGCCCTTGCGGGTCTCGATCGGACGGATGAAGGAGCCGGCGAGCACGACCTGCCCGGGCTCGAGCGCAAGGCCGAGCGGCGCGATCTTGTTGGCGAGCCAGGCCACCGCAGTCGCGGGATGATTGAGCACGCCGGCGGCAAGGCCCGTCTCCTCGAGCTGGCCGTTCCTGAAGCAGAGCGCGCCGATCCAGCGCAGGTCGGCGTCCAGCGGGCGGATCGGCCGTCCGCCGAGCACGATGCCGGCATTCGCCGCGTTGTCGGCGATGGTGTCAAAAATCTTTCGCGTCGCCTTGGTCTTGGGATCGACGCGCTCGATGCGCGTGTCCAGGATTTCCAGCGCCGGCACGACGAAGTCGGTGGCGTTGAGCACGTCGAACATCGTGCAGTCCGGCCCCGCGAGGCGCTTGCTCATGACGAAGGCGAGCTCGGCCTCGACGCGCGTGGCGATGAAGCGCTCGGTCGGGACAAGGCCGCCATCGGCAAAGAACATGTCGTCGAGCAGCACGCCTGAATCCGGCTCGTCGATATTGAGCGCGCTCTGCATCGCCTTCGAGGTCAAGCCGATCTTGTGGCCTTTGACGGTGCGGCCCTCCGCGAGCTTGAGGTCGACCCAGGCCTTTTGAATCGCGTAGGCGTCAGCGATGGTAATGCCTGGAAAATCCTGCGAGAGCTGCCGGATCTGGGTGCGGGTCTTCTCCGCCTGATGCAGACGGTTCGCGCAAGCTTGGATATCGTCGTTGGAAAGCGCCATCTGTGATCTTACAAATCGTGGTGCCCGGAGATACTTAACATGTTAAGTGAATGCGTCAAACACAATTTGGGTTTGCTGCACTGCAAACATTTTGCGGCTTGAAAGGACGACATGGCGAAGAGACCGGCTGATCCCGCGAACGGAAGTGAGCCCGCCGCACGGCAGGTGCCGATGCGCGACTTCTCGCGCTCGCTGCCGATGTCGCTGCTCAGGGCGCGTGAAGCGGTGATGCGGCAATTTCGTCCCAAGCTGCGCGAGCACGGCCTGACCGAGCAGCAATGGCGCATCCTCCGCGCACTGGCAGCCATCGAGGCCGCGGAGGTGACAGAGCTCGCGCGCACGGCATTTCTCCTCGGCCCGAGCCTGTCGCGCATCCTGCGCGATCTCGAGGCGCGCAATCTGATCGAGCGCAAGACCGCGAAGGCGGACCAGCGCCGCAGCATGGTCTCGATCTCGAAGGAGGGCGTGAAGCTGATGGCCGCGGTCGCCCCATCCTCGGAAGCGATCTACGCCGAGATCACGCAACGCTTCGGCGCGCGCAAGCTCGCCGAGTTGCAGGAGATGCTCGGTCAGTTGGAATCGTGTCTCGCTTCCACGGGCGCGAGTGACGTCACGGATGAAACGTAACGGCAAATTTGCATGATCACTTTCCAACTACGCATGACTGTCATCATTGCATAATGCGTGGGCAGCGCGATCGCCACGAAATGCGTGAAAATGCCGTGAGAAATCGCTGAGAATAGACAGCCGTCGCGGGTGTTGATCACTATTGGGTGCGCGCTCTGCGCAGTTAGTCGATGTTGGCGCAATATCAATTTACTCGTATCGGCAGAATTCGTAAGTAGCATCCGGTTCTGTATTCAGCGATAGAGCCAAGACCAAGAAGGGCCGACAAGGATGCCCGGCCCCAGGGAGGAATGAATGAGACTGACGAGACGCGACTTCGCGGCCGGAATTGCTGCCGGCATTGCCGCGCCATACCTCATCAAGAGCGCGCATGCGCAAGGCGCCACCATCAAGATCGGCATGTGCGCGCCCGTCACCGGTCCCGCCGCTGAATCCGGCGGTTACGCCATCAAGGGCGCCAAGCTCGCGCTCGAAGCTGTGAACAAAGCCGGCGGTATCCTGGGAAAACAAGGCGAGTTGATCGTCGAGGACGACCAGACCACCAATCCCGGCATCGTGCTCGCTTTCTCCAAGCTCGCCGCGCAGTCCGACATCGTCGGGTTCCTCGGCTCGATCCGTTCGACCCAGGTGCACGCGATGGCGCCCGACGTGATCAAGCTTGGCAAGCCCGTGATGATCGGCGGCACCGATCCTAACCTCACCCACATGGGCAATCAGTGGCTGTTCCGCTGCCGCCCCAATGACAGCTATTCCGGTCGCGTCATCGCCGAATACGGCGTCAATACGCTCGGCAAGAAAAAGTGGGCCGTGCTGCACTCGACCGACGCTTTTGGCACCGCCGGCGGCAAGGCGTTGACCGCCGCGCTCGAAAAGCTCGGTGCCCCCTCGGTGCTCGACCAAGGCTACGCCAACCAGAGCCAGGACTTCACCCCGGTCGTGCTCGCGATCAAGCAGTCCGGCGCCGACATCCTCGGTTCCTACTTCACGTTCGAGAACGATCTCGGCATCTTCGCCCGCCAGCTCCGTCAGCTCGGCGTCAACATCCCGTGGGTCGGCTCGCCTTCGATCGTCAACATCACCGCGCTGAAGCTCGCAGGTCCCGCGCTCTACAACACGTATGGCGTGGCGGACTATGCCGAGGATTCCAGTGAAGGTTCGAAGGCATTCGGCAAGATCTACCGCGATGCGGTCAAGGTCGCGCCCGACAACCAGAGCTCCTGGACCTTCGACGCCATCAGCGTCTTGTCGGCGGCCATCAACAAGGCCGGCACGACCGATCCGGCCAAGGTCCGCGAAGCCATCCTCGCGATCAAGAAGTTCCCGGGTGCCGAGGGCGAATACAATTTCGACCAGAACGGCGATGGTCTCCACGGCTACAACATCGTGAAGAACGAGAAGGGCAGCATCGTCTTCGACAAGCACATCGAGTTCAACGACTGACGTTGAAACGGCCTCCCCGATTTCGATCGGGGAGGTCGAACCGTCTTTCGGCGAACGCATCCGACCTCCAACAGAAGCTTGTCATGGATCTCGCCCTACAACTCCTTTTTACCGGCATCGGTATCGGCGCCGTCTACGCGCTCGTCGCGCTTGGCTTCGTGCTGATCTTCCGTGCCACCAACGTGGTGAATTTTGCCCAGGGCGAATTCTCCATGGTCGCGGCCTATCTGATGGTCGTCGCGGTCGAAGCCGGTCTGCCCTATTGGGCGGCCTTCATCGTCGCGCTGCTCGGCATGGCGCTGCTCGGTGTCATCTTCAATCTCGGCGTCTATTATCCGCTGCGTCACCGCACCTATCTGCCTGTGATCATCGCCACCATCGGCGCCTCGATCCTGCTCGCCAATTCCGTGCTCGCGATCTACGGTCCGCAGCCGCAGGTGCTGGAAGGCTGGTTTGAAACGCCCGGCATTCAAGTCGGCCCGGTCTATCTCGACAGCCAGTATCTCCTGATCATCGGCGTCACCATCTGCCTCGTGATCTTCAATTTCTGGTTCTTCGAGAAGACGCTGCTCGGCAAGAAGCTGCAGGCGACCTCGCAGGACAAGGAAATGGCCTCGCTGCTCGGCATTTCCGTCTCCACCATGATCATGATCACCTTCATCTATTCGGCGGTGCTTGGCGGCCTTGCCGGCATCCTCGTCGCACCCGTGCTGTTCGTCTCGATCCAGATGGGCTCGACGATCGCGCTGAAGGCGTTCGCGGCCACCATCATCGGCGGCTTCGGCGACGTTGCCGGCGCCATCATCGGCGGTCTTGCGCTCGGCGTGATCGAGACCTTTGGTGCGGCCTATATCTCGGTGCCCTACAAGGACGGCTTCGCCTTCCTGGTGCTGGTCGCCTTCCTGATCTTCCGGCCGCAAGGCATCTTCGGCGAACGCGTGGCGGAAAAGGCATGAGCGCACCCAGCGACAACATGCCGATTCCGGCGCCCGCCATCCGTTCGAAACCGCTCGTGATCCGGCACCTGCCGTACTTCATCGGCGCGGCGATCCTGGTCGCGCTCGCGGCCAACATGCGCTTCGACGGATACGTCCATAACATCCTGCTGCAGGCCACCACGTTCTCGATCGCGGTGTTCGGCCTCTCCGTCGTGCTCGGCCTGTGCGGCCAGATCAATCTGGCGCAGGCGGCGTTCTTCGGGCTCGGCGCCTATGCGGTCGGCATGGGCACGACGGATCTGCAGCTCAGCTTCTGGCTGTGTCTCGTCGGCGGCTGCGTGATCTCGCTGCTCGCGGGCGCGTTCCTCGGCATGTCCACGCTGCGGCTCGGCGGCCATTATCTTGCGATGGTGACGATCTCGTTCCAGCAGATCGTCACGCTGGTGATGATCAACGCGATCTGGCTCACGCGCGGTCCCGACGGCGTCCCCAACATTAAGCGTCCCGACCTGTTCCAGTCGTCGCAGAGCTATCTCGCCTTCTGCGTGGCGATGCTGGCGATCGTCGGCTACCTGGTCTGGCATCTCTCCGACACCAAGCTCGGCCGCGCCATGCGCGCCGTGCGCGACAACGAGCTTGCGGCCGGCGTCAACGGCATCGACGTCTTCCGCACCAAGATCTACGCCTTCGCGCTCTGTGCGCTGCTCGGCGGGCTCGCGGGCGGATTGTTTGCCGGCGGCTTCGCCTATGTCAGCCCCGATCAGTTCTCCTTTGCAGAATCGATCGTGTTCCTGACCATGTCGCTGCTCGGCGGCGTGGCCTCGCCGATCGGTTCTGCCATCGGCACGGGTCTCTTGATCCTGATCCCGGAATGGCTGCGCTTCCTCAAGAGCGTGCCGGGCCTGTATCTCGCGATCTACGGCCTGTTCGTGATCCTGATCATCCGCTTCATGCCCGACGGCATCTGGGGCTTTGTTGCGGACGCCTTCACGCGCTGGCGCGCCAAGATCAAGGCGCCGCCGGCAGCGGCTGCCCTGCAATTGAAGCCGGCGACGATCGGCGGCGACACGGTGCTGGAAGTCACCGGCCTGTCGAAGCATTTCGGCGGTCTCAAGGCCGTCGACGGCGTCGACATCGCCGTGAAGCGCGGCGGCGTGCATGCGCTGATCGGGCCGAACGGCTCGGGCAAGACCACGACGCTCAACGTGCTCTCGGGTCTCTATGAAGCGACAGCCGGCAGGATCGTGCTCGACGGCACCGACATCACCCACATGCCGCCGCATCAGCGCACGGCGTCTGGTCTCGGCCGCACGTTCCAGAACATTCGCCTGTTCCGTTCGATGACGGCGCTGGAGAATGTCGAGATCGGCGCCGAGCGGCCCGGCAACACCATGGTCGGGAAGGGCGACGACGCCCTGACCGAGCGGGCGATGGAGGCGCTGACCTTCGTCGGGCTCGGCAGCCGGGCCAACGAGCTGATCTCGAGCTTCTCCTACGGCCATCAGCGGCTGATCGAGATTGCCCGTGCGCTGGCCTCGAACCCGACGCTGCTGCTGCTCGACGAGCCCGCTGCCGGCCTCAACTCAACCGAGAAGCTGGAACTGCACGAGCTGCTCAAGCGCATCGCGGCGCAGGGCCTGACGATCCTGATCATCGATCACGACATGACGCTGGTCTCGGAAGCGGCCCAGCACATCACCGTGCTCAACTTCGGACGCCGTATCGCGGACGGCGAATCCCTGGCCGTGCTGCGTCATCCCGACGTCGTCTCCGCCTATCTCGGGAGCGAATGATGCCGTTGCTCGAAATCCGCAATCTGGTGGTGCGCTACGGCGAGATCGAAGCGCTGCGCGGGGTGACCTGCGCGGTGGAGCAGGGGCAGGTGGTGACGCTGCTCGGGGCCAACGGCGCTGGCAAGTCCACTACGCTGCGCGCCATCTCCGGCCTCGCCAAGCCGACCTCCGGCGACATCCTGTTCGACGGCAAGTCGATCGCAGGTCTTGGTCCGGAAGCGATCGTCCGCATGGGCATCTCGCACGTGCCGGAAGGCCGCAGGGTCTTCCCGGGTCTCACCGTGAAAGAGAACATCATGCTCGGCGCGTCCAATCGCCGCGCGCCGACCTCGGAGATCTCGCGGGAGGCGGACGCGATGTTCGACCTGTTCCCTGACATCCGGAAGTTCACCAACGCACTCGGCTGGACGCTGTCCGGCGGCCAGTTGCAGATGGTGGCGGTTGCGCGCGGCTTGATGGCCAAGCCGCGGCTGTTATTGCTCGACGAGCCCTCGCTTGGTCTTGCGCCCGTCATCGTGCAGGCCGTGTTCAAGATCATCTCGGAGATCCGGCGCAACACGACGGTGCTGCTCGTCGAGCAGAACGCGCGCATGGGCCTGTCGGTGGCCGATTACGGCTATGTGCTCGAAACCGGCCGCATCGTGCTCGGCGGCAAGCCCGACGCGCTCTGGGGCAACGAAGCGATCCGCGCCGCCTATCTCGGCGGCCATGCCAAGGTGAATGCTTAACCGGGGAGTTTCTTGATGGTCACGATCCAGGTCCAGAACCTCATCGACTTCGTCGGCGAGGTGTTTGGTCACGCAGACTCCTCGCCGGAGGAAGCGAAGCGGATCGCGACCTATCTCACCACGGCCAATCTCACCGGCCATGACAGCCACGGCGTGATCCGCGTGCCCGTCTACATCCGCTGGAAGAAGACGGGTTTCGTGGTCCCGAACCAGAACGCAGAGGTGGTTGTCGACACGCCTTCGCTCGCGGTGGTCGACGGCAAGTTCGGCTATGGCCAGACCGTGACGCCGCAGGCGGTCCGGATCGGCATCGAGAAATGCAAGAAGGCGGGCCTTGCCGCGGTTGCGCTGCGCAATGCCGGTCATATCGGCCGCGTCGGCGACTGGGCCGAGATGGCTGCCGCCGAAGGGTTGGTCTCGGTGCATTTCGTCAATGCGGCCGGCTCGCTGCTGGTGGCGCCGTTCGGCGGCGTCGAGAAGCGGCTCTCCACCGCGCCTTACTGCGTCGGCATCCCGCGCGAGGGGCAGGATCCGATCGTGCTGGATTTCGCCACCTCGGTCGTCGCCGAAGGCAAGGTGCTGGTCGCGAGCCGCGGCGGCAAGAAGCTGCCGAAGGGCGCACTGGTCGATGCCGACGGGACCCTGAGCGAGGACCCGACCGTGCTCTACGGGCCCTTCACGCCGGAAGGGCCGCGCGATCACACCAAGGGCACCGGCGCGATCCGTGCCTTCGGCGACCACAAAGGCTCGGGTCTGGCCTTCATGTGCGAGCTGCTCGGCGGCGCGCTGACCGGAACCGGGGCCACCTCGGGCGGGCGGCGCTTTGCCAACGGCATGCTGGCGTTCTATGTCGATCCGAAGGTGATTGATACCTCCCATGTGTTCGACGCAGAGGTATCGCGCTATACGGACTTCATCCGTGCCACCAAGCCGATGGCAGGGGTCGATCAGGTGCTGATTCCCGGCGATCCCGAGCGGAAAACCCGGGCCGAGCGCACCAAGAACGGCATCCCCTTGCCGGATGACACCTGGGCGGCAATAGTGAACACCGCCCGCGAGGTCGGCGTCAGCGAAGTCAGCATCCAGCGGGCGACCGCATAGGCCTTGCGTCATTGCGAGCGTAGCGCGGAGCCCCGGTTCGCGGTAACAGCAGAGCCGTGCTGTCGCGGCGCTCGTCATGGTGACGAAGGTCCAAACAACGGTCCAAGCAACAAAAGAAGGAAGGCAACGTGGCGAACAAGGTCAAGGAAATCTGGAAGTCGGGCAAGGCCGTGGTCAACGCGTGGCTCGCAATTCCCTCCGGCTTCTCCGCCGAGATGATCGCGCAATGCGGCTTCGACAGCGTCACCGTCGACATGCAGCACGGCGTGCAGGACTATCTCTCGATGGTGCAGTGCTTCCAGGCCATGGACAAGCATCCCGTGACCCCGATGGTCCGCGTGCCCTGGAACGAGCCCGGCATCATCGGCAAGGTGCTCGACGGCGGCGCCTATGGCGTGATCTGCCCGATGGTCAACACGGCGCAGGAGGCCAAGAACCTCGTTTCCTATTCCAAGTATCCGCCGCAGGGCGTCCGCTCCAACGGCCCGATCCGCGCCGGCATGTACGGCACCGCGGGCTCCTACCAGAAGACCGCGAATGCCGACACCATCCTGCTGCCGATGATGGAGACCAGGACCGCGGTCGAGAACATGGAAGCGATCCTCGACGTCGAGGGCATCGATGGCGTCTATATCGGCCCGTCCGATCTCGGCTTCTCCTACGGCCTCGAGCCCAAGCTCGACCGCACCGAGCCGGAGATTCTCGCGATCTACGACAAGATCATCAAGGAATGCGCCAAGCGCGGTCTCAACCCGGGCATCCATTGCAGCGGTGCGGAAGGCGCAGCGCGTGCGATCAACATGGGCTTCAAGCTGGTGACGTTGTCCAACGAAGTCGGCCTGATGACGACCTACGCCAAGATGCAGGTCAACGCGACCCGCAAGGATTCGGCCGGGAAGGCCTGATCTCGTGTCCCGGACGCGATGCGGCGCCTAGCGCCGCTTCGCAGAGCCGGGACCCAGTTGCTTGCGAAAGAAACGACACATGGGGCCCCGGCTCAGCAGCGCACCGTTTCACGCTGCGCTGCGTCCGGGGCACGATAGTTTTGATACAGGAGACCTGCCATGACCATCAGCCCCGTCATTCGCCTCCATCCCGATGATGGCGTGCTGATCGCGCGCGCGAGCCTGCCGCCGGGAACATTGGTTGCCGACGGCGTGACCACGGTCGAGCGCATTCCCTCCGGCCACAAGGTCGCGATCAAGCCGATCGCAGTGGGCGAGCCGGTCAGGCGCTACGGACAGATCATCGGCTTTGCGACGGTGCCGATCGCGCCGGGCCAGCACGTGCATACGCAGAACTGCGGCATGGGCGATTTTTCCAAGGACTATGCCTATTGCGCCGACGTCAAGCCGACGCCGAACTTCGATCTGCCGGCAACCTTCGAGGGCATCCGCCGCCCGGATGGCCGCGTCGCCACGCGCAACTATATCGGCATCCTCACCTCGGTGAATTGCAGCGCGCATGTCGCAAGCCTCGTCGCCGACGTCTTCAAGAAGAATCCGTTCACCGGCGACAATCCGCTCGCCGACTTCCCCAATGTCGACGGCGTGGTCGCGCTGACCCATAAGACCGGCTGCGGCATGACGCAGAACGAGCCCTTGGCGCTGCTCCGCCGCACGCTCGGTGGCTATGCGCGTCACGTCAATTTCTCCCACGTCATCGTGCTTGGGCTGGGCTGCGAGGTGAACCAGATCGGCGGCCTGATGGAGGAGCAGAAGCTCGCCGGCCGCCTGCGCGCGATGGACATCCAGGAGGTCGGCGGCACCCGCAAGACTGTCGAAGCGGGTATTGCCTTCGTGCGTGAAGCTCTCGCGGACTCCAACAAGGTCAAGCGCGAATCCGTGCCCGTCAGCGAACTCACCGTGGCCCTGCAATGCGGCGGCTCGGACGGCTATTCCGGCGTATCCGCGAATCCGGCGCTTGGGGCTGCCAGCGATCTCATCGTCCGTCACGGCGGCACCGTGATCCTGTCCGAGACGCCGGAGACCTATGGCGCCGAGCATCTGCTCACGCGCCGCGCCGTCAGCCGCGAGGTCGGCGAGAAGCTGGTCGATCTCATGCGCTGGTGGGACGCGTATACCGAGCGCGAGGGCGCCGAGATGAACGCCAATCCGAGCCCCGGCAACAAGGCCGGCGGCCTCACCACCATTTTGGAGAAATCGCTCGGCGCGATGGCCAAGGCCGGCACCACCAATCTCGTCGACGTGCTGCGCTATGCCGAGCCCATCACCAAGAAGGGTTTCATCTTCATGGACACGCCCGGCTACGATCCGGTCGCGGCGACCGGCCAGGTCGCCGGCGGTGCCAATCTGGTCTGCTTCACCACCGGCCGCGGCAGCGTGTTCGGCTGCAAGCCGGCGCCCTCGATCAAGCTTGCCACCAACACGCCCATGTACAAGCGCATGGAGGAGGACATGGACGTCAATTGCGGCACCATCCTCGAAGGCGAGGAGAGCGTCGAGCAATGCGGCCAGCGCATCTTCGAGCTCATCCTGAAGACGGCGTCCGGACAGCCGACCAAGAGCGAGAGCTTCGATTTCGGCGGTGCCGAATTCGCGCCCTGGGTGCTCGGGGCGACTATGTGAGGCTACGCGGCAGTTACGGAATGGTGACCGACAACGCCCGGAAGTAGCTTGCCGGAACATGGTCGCGCACGAAGCCGGGCAGTACGTCGGATTGGTCGAGCGTCCGCGGGTCGATGTTGCGGAGTTCCTCGATGCTTGGGATCTTCAGGTGGAAATTGCCTCCGGTAAGAAGGGTACCAAGCCCGACTAGGTTGAAGCTGGGGTCGTTTCCCTCTTTCGACGCCGGCACCTGACCTGCGAAGGTCGAGCCAGACGCGCAACGCAGCATTCGGCCGACGTGGCGGAAGTTGCCTCGCAGGCTGGGTGGAACGGCCGGGACGATGTCGTTACCGTTGACGAGCCGGAACGTGCTTTCGCTGAGAGGCTCGTAGGCTTCAAAGAAATCCTGACCGCCGGTTCGCGGCCCGCCAAACGTGTAAATGGCGGTTGCCCGTAGGCCAGCATCCAACGCCCGCAGTGCTGAGATATTTGCCAAGGCGCCGCCCATGCTGTGTCCAGTAAAGAAGAGCGGCTGTCCGGCGCCGCCACTCCTGATCGCGACTTCGATGTCTGATCGGACTGCATCGACGGCTTCGGCAAATCCCTTGTGAAGAACATTTTGACTTGGTGCGAGGGTGAAGTCGGTGATCCAATCCTTGATACTGAGCGGATCGGTGCCGGAGAGTGTGACGAAAGTCGCGCCGCGTCCGACGGCGACAATGAAGCGGGCTTTTGGCGGTACCAAACCTGTAGCGGGAGTGTCGGCACCGAAGCCGCGCATCTCTAGCCCCAGTGCCGTCAGGATATTGTCTACCTTGTCGCGGTCGTCGGTCTCGTAGGCGAGCTGCGACAACCACATCATGGCTTGCGCGTTTTCCGGTGTGAAACCTGGAGTGACAGTGAAACCATCGAGCGCGTCGGCGCGATAGGAAGCCCGCGGGAATCTGACCAGAAAGCTCATCGGAAACATCTCCTCTTTCAGGCCGCGCCACGCGTCGAGACGTTGCGCGGCAACCATTACGAACGGGAGAGTCCATCATGCGCAAAGCGGCGCGTCGGGCGCGGCTTGTGCAGGCAATGGTTCATTCGATCATAGGTAGATCACTTCGGCAAGTGTAACTCGCAATTCAGCCCGCGGCGTAGGCAACCCGTGCCCGTTGTTAGTGCTTGATCCCACCCGGAACCGGTGTTCTGCTCAAAAAAGCTGCTGGAGCACCGCACCCCGTGTCGATCTACGTCGCATTACACCACGTCACGCACTACAAATACGACCGCCCGATCGATCTTGGCCCGCAGACCATCCGCCTGCGGCCGGCGCCGCATACGCGCACGCCGGTTCTGAGCTATTCGCTCAAGGTCACTCCGGCCAATCATTTCGTGAACTGGCAGCAGGATCCGCAGGGCAATTGGCTCGCGCGCTACGTCTTTCCGGAGAAGACGACCGAGCTGAAATTCGAGGTCGATTTCACGGCGCAGATGACCGTGGTCAACCCGTTCGACTTCTTCGTCGAGCCTTATGCCGACAGCTTTCCGTTCGAGTATTCGAAGGATCTGAAGACCGAGCTCGCGCCGTATCTCGAGACCATCAAGCCCGATCGCCTGTTCGCAAAATTTCTCGACGCGATCCCGCCTGAAGCCCCGAACACCGTCAACTTCCTGGTCGATCTCAATCGCGAGCTTCAAAAGCACGTCCGTTACATCATCCGCATGGAGCCCGGCGTGCAGACTCCGGAGGAGACGCTCTCCTCCGGTGCCGGATCGTGCCGCGACTCCGCCTGGCTCCTGATCCAGACCTTCCGTCATCTCGGTCTCGCGGCCCGTTTCGTCTCCGGTTATCTCATTCAGATACGCCCCGACATCGATCCGATCGAGGGACCGCCAGAGGTCGAGAACGATTTTACCGACCTGCATGCCTGGGCCGAAGTCTATTTGCCCGGCGCGGGCTGGATCGGCTTCGACGCGACCTCGGGTATGCTCGCGGGCGAGGGGCACATCCCGGTTGCGGCCACGCCGCACTATCGTTCGGCGGCGCCGATCTCCGGCGGCGCCGGCTTTGCCGAGGTCGAGTTCGAGTTCGACATGAGCGTGAAGCGCATCCGCGAGGCGCCGCGCATTACAAAGCCGTTCTCCGACGAATCCTGGACGCGGCTCAATGACCTCGGCGAGCAGGTCGACGGCGATCTCGCCGCGCAGGATGTCCGGCTGACCATGGGCGGCGAGCCGACCTTCGTCTCCGTCGACGATCTGGAAGCGGCGGAATGGAACACCGAGGCCGTCGGCCCGACCAAGCGCGCGCTCGCCGACGATCTGATCCGCCGCTTGCACACGCGCTTCGGGCCGGGTGGCCTGCTGCACTTCGGCGAGGGCAAATGGTATCCCGGTGAAAGCCTGCCGCGCTGGGCCTTTGGCCTGTACTGGCGCAAGGACGGCGTACCGATCTGGAAGAATGCCGATCTGATCGCCAGGATCGAGAATCCGCGGCGCGCCGAGGTCAAGGACGCCCAGGAATTCGTGGAGGGCGCGGCGGCGCGGCTCGGACTTGATCCCGGCTACGTCATCCCAGCCTATGAGGACACCGCGTACTGGCTCCAGAAGGAAGCCGAGCTTCCCCTCAACGTCGATCCGTCCGACTCCAAATTATCCGATCCCGAAGCCCGCGCGCGGATGGCGCGCGTGTTCGACGAGGGCCTCAACACGCCGCGTGGCTTCGTGCTGCCGGTGCAACGCTGGAACGCGCCGCCGCGCTGGCGCAGCGAGCGCTGGCAACTCCGGCGCAATCATCTGTTCCTGATGCCGGGCGATTCACCGCTGGGCTTGCGCCTGCCGATCGGCTCGCTCGGCTACATCCCGCCCAACCAATATCCTTACATCGTCGAGCAGGATCCGTTGGAGCCGCGGGGCAAGCTGCCGGTGTTCACCCTCGCCGCGCGCCCGGAATCGCCGCCGCAGGTCGCGCCCGAGCATCTCAACACGTCCGTCCCCGTCCGCACCGCGATGTCGGTCGAAGTCCGCGACGGCGTGCTCTGCGCCTTCATGCCGCCGGTGGAGCGCATCGAGGATTATCTCGAGCTGGTCGCGGCCCTCGAAGCGACCGCCGAGGAGATGCAGATCCAGGTTCACGTCGAAGGCTATCCGCCGCCGTTCGATCCGCGCATCGAGGTGATCAAGGTGACGCCCGACCCTGGTGTCATCGAGGTCAACATCCAGCCGGCCAAGAGCTGGCGCGAGGCGGTCGACATCACCGTCGGGCTCTATGAGGACGCCGGCAAGACACGCCTCGGCGCCAACCGCTTCCTGGTCGACGGCCGCCACACTGGCACCGGTGGCGGCAACCACGTCGTGGTCGGCGGCTCCAGCCCGCAGGACTCGCCGTTCCTGCGCCGGCCTGATCTCTTGAAGAGCCTCGTGCTGTACTGGCAGCGGCATCCGTCACTGTCCTATTTCTTCTCCGGCCTGTTCATCGGCCCGACCAGCCAGGCGCCGCGCATCGACGAAGCCCGGCACGACAGCATCTACGAGCTCGAGATCGCGCTCTCGCACGTGCCGCCACCGGGCTACCAGACGCCGCTGTGGCTGGTGGACCGGCTGTTCCGGCACCTGCTCGTCGACATCACCGGCAACACCCACCGCGCCGAGATCTGCATCGACAAGCTCTATTCGCCCGATGGCACCACTGGCCGGCTCGGCCTCGTCGAATTCCGCGCGCTCGAAATGCCGCCCGATCCGCGCATGTCGCTGGCGCAGCAGTTGCTGATCCGCGCGCTGATCGCAAAATTCTGGCGCGAGCCGCAACAAGGCAAGTTCGTGCGCTGGGGCACTGCGCTGCATGATCGCTTCATGCTGCCTCACTTCATCTGGCAGGATTTTCTTGACGTGCTTTCTGAGTTGAAGCAGTCCGGCTATCCCTTTGAGCCGGAATGGTATCTGGCCCAGCTCGAATTCCGTTTCCCCGCCTTCGGCCGCGTCCATCATGGCGGCGTGACGCTGGAATTGCGTCAGGCGCTGGAGCCCTGGCACGTGCTGGGCGAGGAGGGCTCGGCCGGCGGCACGGTGCGCTACGTCGACAGTTCGGTCGAACGACTTCAAGTGAAAGCTGAGGGCTTTGTCGAGGGCCGCCACATCGTGACCTGCAACGGCCGCCGCCTGCCGATGACCTCGACCGGTCGCTCGGGCGAAGCCGTGGCCGGCGTCCGCTTCAAGGCCTGGCAGCCGGCCTCCGGCCTGCACCCGACCATCCCCGTTCACGCGCCCCTGACCTTCGACCTGATCGACACCTGGAACGGCCGCTCGCTGGGCGGCTGCGTCTATCACGTCGCCCATCCCGGCGGGCGCAGCTACGACACCAAGCCCGTCAACACCTACGAGGCCGAGGCGCGGCGGCTGGCGCGCTTTCAGGACCACGGCCATACGCCGGGTCCGATGCAGCCCCCGCCCGAGGAACGCACAAATGAGTTTCCGCTGACCCTCGACTTGCGGACCCCGCTCCTGCAATGAGAATGATGGTGGGGCAGGGAGAGGCGCATGGGCGAGGGCGCAGCCGAGCAGGACGACAAGACGGGTAAGGCGCGAGGTCAGCGCGAAGGCCAGCGCCGCCTCGCGCAATGGGTCCGCGACTATAGCCGCCTGCCCGGCATCCCCGACGAGTTCCTGGGGCCCGACGGCGCCCCCCGCGCGGTCTGGAGCCGCTTCTTCGACGCCTTCGGCGCGCTCGCGCCGGACGAGATCGAACGGCGGTTCGGCATGGCCGACCGCCATTTGCGCGAGGCCGGCGTCACCTACCGTGCGCCCGGCGACAGCGCCGATCGGCCGTGGTCGATCAGCCATCTGCCGCTGCTGATCGACGAGGCCGACTGGAAGCAGCTGTCCGCCGGCATCACCCAGCGCGCCGAGCTGCTCGAGCTCGTGCTGCGCGACATCTATGGCGAGGGGCGGCTGGTCGCGGAAGGCGCGCTGCCGGCCGCCGCGATCGCCGGCAGTCCCGAATATCTCCGTCCCGTCTGTGGCGTGCCGCCGCCGGGCGGGCGCTATCTCTCGCTCTATGCCGCCGATGTCGGCCGCGGACCCGACGGGCGCTGGTGGGTGCTCGGCGACCGCACGCAGGCGCCCTCAGGCGCGGGCTATGCGCTGGAGAACCGCCTGGTGCTCTCGCGCGCCTTCTCCGATCTCTACAAGTCGATGAACGTGCCGCGCGTCGCGCCGTTCTTCGAGGCGTTTCGCGACAGCCTGCGTGCGCGCGCCGATCGCGACGAGCCGCGCATCGGCGTGCTCACGCCGGGCAGCTTCAGCGAGACCTATTTCGAGCACGCAACCCTGGCGCGCTATCTCGGCTTTCTGCTGGTCGAGGGCGACGATCTCGCCGTCAGCGACAACCGTATCCACATCCGCACCGTCGCCGGCCTCAAGCGGCTCGACGTGCTCTTGCGCCGGGTCGATTCCAACTCGCTCGATCCGCTCGAGCTCGATGCCTCCTCGCATCTCGGCGTGGCCGGCCTGATCGACGTGCTGCGCAAGGACGGCGTCGTCGTCGCCAACATGCCGGGCTCGGGCGTGCTGGAGGCGCGCGCGCTGCTCGGCTTCCTGCCGGCCCTGAGCCGCCGCCTGCTCGGGCAAGAGCTCAAGATGCCGCATATCGCGACCTGGTGGTGCGGCCAGCGCAACGCGCGCGACGAGGTGTTGTCACGGCTCGACGAGGTCGCGATCGAGGGCGCCTATCGCCGCGGCGTTCCCGGCTTCGACAGCAATGGCCCGGTGCTCGCGAGTGAGCTCGACGCCGCCGGGCGCCAGCGTCTCGTCGACGCCATCAGCGCGCGCGGCATGGACTATGTCGGCCAGGAGATGGTGCGGCTTTCGACCATGCCGGTGTGGGAGCAGGGCCAGCTCACGCCGCGTCCCTTCGTGCTGCGCGTGTTCGCGGCCGCGACGGCCGACGGCTGGGCTATCATGCCCGGCGGCTTCTGCCGGATCGCCGAGCAGGCGGACGCGCGCGCGGTGTCGATGGGCGACGGCGCGCGCGCCGCCGACGTCTGGGTGGTCTCGGACAAGAAGGTCTCGATCGCGACGCTGCTGCCCGCGACCGACAAGGTGCGGATCCGCCGCATCGCCGGCGTGCTGCCGAGCCGCGCCGCGGACAATCTGTTCTGGCTCGGCCGCTATCTCGAACGCGCCGAGGCAACGCTGCGGCTGGTGCGCGCGCTGGGTTCGCCGAGCGGGCCCAACAAGGGCACCGCTGCCTCGCTGCAATCGGCCGACCGCATCCAGCGCCTGCTGGTGGCGTGGGGCGCGATCTCGCAGGCCTCGCGCACGGCGCCGGGGCGCATCGTCGCCGAAGCACTGCAGAGCCCGGAGCGTTTCGGCTCGGCGCTGTCGCTGGTGCGCGCGGCGCAGCGCACGGCGACATCCTTGCGCGAGCGGCTGTCGCCCGACGCCTGGCAGGTCATCACCGAGATGGCCGATCGCCTCGCCTACGAGGTCGAGGACGACGACGACGTGCTGAGTGCGGCCGAACTGACCTTGCAGGAGCTTGCGAGCTTGGCGGGGCTGGCGCAGGAGAACATGAACCGCGCCGCCGGCTGGCGCTTCCTCGATATCGGCCGCCGCACCGAGCGCGCCATCAACACCACGCGCTTCGCGCGCCAGTTCGCCTATGACGAGGCCTGCGACGAGGACCTCGATATCCTGCTGACGCTGGTGGATTCCCAGATCACCTACCGCTCGCGCTATCTGCTGGCGCCGATCCTGGCGCCGGTGCGCGATCTCGCCGTGCTCGACAGCTACAATCCGCGTTCGGTCGCGTTCCAGGTGACGACGCTGAACGAGCACATCGCTTCGCTCCCGAGCCTGAAGGAGCACGGCCTGATCGAGCAGCCGCAGCGGCTCGCGGTGGCGGTGCAGTCCATGCTGGCCACCGCGGAAGCCGAGAAGCTCGAGGTCAAGACCCTGTTCTCGCTGGAGCAGGACCTGCTCAGCCTCGCCGAGGCGATCGGGCTGCACTACTTCCCGCACGGCCCCAATGCGAGCCGGCCGGAAAAGCTGACGGGGCTGGCGTGATCTACGACATCCGTCACGTCACGACTTACGAATACGAGAGTCCGGTCAGCTTTGCCCGCTGCACGCTGCGGCTGGAGCCGAAGAGCGGCGACGGTCAGGAGCTGATCTCGCACAGGGTCGAGATCCGGCCGCGCCCGTCCGAGCGCCACGTCCGCCGCGACTTCTTCGGCACGCTCACCGAGAGCGTCGTGATCGAAACCGCGCACCGAAACTTGCGCATCGACTCGCGCTCGCGCGTGTCCGTCTCGCGCAAATCGCCGGCGCGCGATGCCGTCAGCCCGCCCTGGGAAAGCATCCGCGACATCGCGTTTGAAGCAACGAGCCTCGGGCCGTCCTCGCCGGTCGGCTACGTCTTCGCGAGCCCGCTGGTGCCGGTGCTGCACCCCGTCAGCGCCTATGCGGCCACGAGCTTTGCGCCAGGCGCAGGGATCCTCGCCGGTGCGACCGATCTCATGCATCGCATCCGCACCGAATTCCGCTACGATCCGAAGGCGACGGTGATCTCGACGCCGCTTGGCGAGGTCTTCGACAAGCGCCACGGCGTTTGCCAGGACTTTGCCCATGTGATGATCGCAGGGCTACGCGGGCTCGGCCTTCCGGCTGCCTATGTCAGCGGCTATCTCCGTACCATTCCGCCGCCGGGCCAGCCGCGTTTGCAGGGCGCCGATGCCACCCATGCCTGGGTGTCGCTGTGGTGTGGGGCTGAGCTTGGCTGGGTCGATTTCGATCCGACCAATGATTTGCTGGTCGCCAACGATCACATCGTGCTCGCGGTCGGCCGCGACTTTTCCGACGTCTCGCCGGTCGACGGCATCATCGTCGGCTCGCCGAAGCAGAAGCTCGGCGTCGCCGTGGACGTGCTGCTGGTGGAATAAAAGCGGTCTTGACGGGCCCGGCCAGGCTGTGTCGCGCCCCGACTGCAACCGTGATGTCGCAGGGCACAACAGCAACATATTTCCGTAAATTCGTCCCGGCGTTTGGTCACTTGGCCCAAGATGGGCTATGCTGGCCGTTGCGTCGAAGACACGAAATGAGACGTCGGGAGCTGGCGTGGGACACCACCGACGAGCGGGGCTGCATCCATGATGACGTTACCGAGACTGGCGGCTGAATCCCTGGAGAAAGTGCTGGGCTCGTTCATGCGTCGCAGGTACGGCGAGTCTCCCGCGAACATCGTCGAGAGCGCGACGCGCACCGCGATGGAGTGCATTGGCAACAGCGACGCGCTCTACCACAATGTCGAGCACACGATGCTGGTGACCCTGGCGGGCCATTCCATCCTCAGCGGCCGATATCTCCACACCCACCTCGAGGCCGCGGATTACGTCCACATCCTGATCGCGTGCCTCGCCCACGACATCGGCTATGCCCGGGGCCTGTTCGAGGAGGATGACAATGACGGCTTCGTGATCGACGCGGCGGGCACCAAGGTTTCATTGCCGCGCGGCGCCTCGGATGCCAGCCTGATGATGTATCATGTCGACCGGTCGAAGCTCTATGTCATGCGGCGGCTGCAGCATATCCCGGGGCTGGACCCGGAACGCATCGCCAGCGCCATCGAGGGCACTCGCTTCCCGGCCCGCGAAGGCCAGGAGTACGACGACGAAGCCTCGATCCTGCGTGCCGCCGATTTCATCGGCCAGCTCGGCGATCCCAACTATCTGCGCAAGGCCAACGCGCTCTATTACGAATTCGAAGAGGTCGGCATCAATCGCCAGCTCGGCTACGACTCGCCCGCCGACATCGTGAACCGCTATCCACAATTCTACTGGAACAGCGTCGCACCGCACATTCAGACCGAGATCGGCTACCTCAACAAGACCGAGATCGGCCGGCAGTGGATCGCCAATCTCTACAGCAACGTGTTCCGCGCCGAACGCGAGATCTCGCTGTCTGGCCCGCAGAAATAGCCCCCGTAGCCCGCATGGAGCGAAGCGGAATGCGGGGACGCCTGTATCCGCGAATCCCGGATTGCGCTGCGCTCCATCCAGGCTACGGCCTCTCAACTCCGTGAGCAAATCATGCAACAAAAAACCATCGCCACGGATATCCTCGACATCGCCTATCTCGAATACGGCGCACCGGATGGCTGGCCCTGCATCATGGGCCACGGCTTTCCCTACGATGTGAACGCCTATGCCGAGACCGCGCCGCTGATCGCGGAAGCCGGCGCGCGGGTGCTTGTGCCCTGGCTGCGCGGCTACGGGCCGACGCGGTTCCGGTCCGCAGCGACGCTGCGCTCCGGTGAGCAGGCGGCGCTCGGCGCCGATCTGCTGGCTTTCATGGATGCGCTTCGCATCGAACGCGCGGTCGTCGGCGGTTACGATTGGGGCGGACGCGCGGCCTGCGTGGTCTCGGTGCTGCATCCCGAGCGCGTGATCGCCCTCGTCTCCGGCAATTCCTACAACATCCAGAACATCGCGCGTGCGATGGAGCCGGCTTCGCCACCGGAGGAGGCGGCGCTCTGGTATCAATATCTCTTCCACAACGAGCGCGGCCGCCGCGCGCTGGAGCGCAACCGGCGCGGCTTTGCGCGCCAGCTCTGGGCGATGTGGTCGCCGAAATGGGGCTTCGACGACGCGACGTTCGAAACGAGTGCGGTGGCGTTCGACAATCCTGATTTCGTCGATGTCGTGATCCACTCCTACCGTCATCGCTATGGGCTGGTCGAAGGCGATCCCGCCTATGCCGCGATCGAGGCCAAGCTCGCCGCGCAGCCGCCGGTCCGTGTCCCGACGATCGCGGTCGACGGCGACAGCGACGGCGTCAATCCCGGCACCGCCCATCATGCGCCCAAATTCGAAGGCGTGTTCGAACGGCGTGTCTTCGCTGGAGCCGGCCACAACCTGCCGCAGGAGCGGCCTGCCGAATGGGCGCGCGCTGTGCTCGACGTGCGGAAAGCAGCCTCGTAAAGCCCGGCTTTCCCGCCCCGCCGCCCGGTCGCCCGATTTTTCGCGACTTCGGGAACCTTTTCCGATTGCAGCCGTCCAAGCTGAGGGACCGCCAGATGTGCGCGGCCCATTGCAGGGAGGCTATTGATGAATTCACATGCGCGCAGGTTGGAGGGCGTCGCGGTGGCGCAGCTGCCGGGCGAACGGCCTGGCAGGGCCGAGGTCGAGCAGGCGGTCCGGACCATGATCCGCTGGGCGGGCGACGATCCCGCCCGCGACGGCCTGCACGACACGCCGGACCGGGTTGCGCGCGCCTTCGCAGAGTATTTTTCCGGCTATGCGCAGGATCCGACCGAAATCCTGCAAAAGACCTTTGAGGAGATCGAAGGCTATGACGAGATGATCGTCCTGCGCGGCGTTCGCTTCGAAAGCCATTGCGAGCACCACATGGCGCCGATCGTGGGCCGCGCCTGGGTCGCCTATATCCCGCAGGGCCGCGTCGTCGGCATCAGCAAGCTCGCGCGGGTGGTGGATATCTACGCAAAACGCCTCCAGATCCAGGAGAAGATGACCGCGCAGATCGCCAATACGATCAACGATGTGTTGAAGCCGGAAGGCGTCGGCGTCATCATCAAGGCGACGCATCATTGCATGACCACGCGTGGCGCGCACAAGCCTGGGACCGATCTCGTCACCAGCCGCATGCTGGGCGTGTTCCGTGACAACGCGTTGACGCGCCAGGAGCTGTTGGGGCTGGCCAATTCGGACGCGTGATCCGCGCGGGCCGAGCTGAAGGAGACGACACCATGACCGAGCACAAGACGCCGAGCGGGCCGGACCTCACCAGGGGCGTGTTGCTAACCGCGTTCGAGGACGGCAAGCTGCTCGGCCATGTCGGCGAGGAAGATGTGCTACTGGTAGCCGCAGATGGCGAGGTCTTCGCGATCGAGCCGTCCTGCAGCCACTATCACGGTCCGCTCGCCGAAGGGCTGGTCGTGGGCGACACGATCCGCTGCCCCTGGCATCACGCCTGCTTCTCCTTGCGCACGGGCGAAGCCACCCGCCCGCCGGCGCTGAACGCGCTGGCGGTCTGGGAGGTCACGCGCGACCAGGACAGGATCTCGGTTCAGCGCAAGCGCGAGATGCCGCAGCCTGCAGCGTCACATCGCAGCGCGCCGACGCCGGAAAAATTCGTCATCGTCGGCGGTGGTGCGGCCGGCTTTGCGGCCGCCGAGACGCTTCGGCGCGAGGGCTTTGCCGGCGCCATCACCATGCTGAGCGATGATGGCGCGATGCCGGTCGACCGGCCGAACCTCTCCAAGGATTACCTCGCCGGCAGTGCACCCGAGGATTGGCTGCCGCTGCGGGGCGAGGACTATTATCAGGACGCGGGCATCGATCTCAGGCTCAACACGAACGTCGCAGCGATCGATCCGAAGGCGCGCACCATCACGCTCGGCAATGGCGACAAGCTGCCGTTCGACCGGCTGCTGCTCGCGACCGGCGCCGAGCCGGTCAAATTGCAGATTCCGGGCGCGGACCAGCCACACGTGCACACCTTGCGCACCGTTGCCGACAGCCGCGCCATCATCAAGGCGGCGGGTAGCGCGAAGCGCGCGCTGGTGATCGGCGCCAGCTTCATTGGCCTCGAAGTCGCGGCCTCCTTGCGAGCGCGCAAGCTGGAGGTGCATGTGGTTGCCCCCGAGAAGCGGCCGATGCAGCGTGTGCTCGGCCCCGAGATGGGCGACTTCGTCCGCGCGCTGCATGAAGAGAACGGCGTCCACTTTCACCTCGAGGACACCGTGGAAAAACTCGAGGGCAAACGCGCCACGCTGAAGAGCGGCAGCGTGATCGAGGCCGATCTGGTCGTGGTCGGGATCGGCGTCAGGCCGCGCCTTGCGCTCGCCGAGCAGGCGGGGCTCGCCATCGATCGCGGCGTCAGCGTGAACGAATATCTCGAGACCAGCGCATCGGGCATCTTCGCGGCCGGCGACATCGCGCGCTGGCCCGATCCCCATTCGGGCCAGAACATCCGCGTCGAGCACTGGGTGGTGGCGGAGCGGCAGGGCCAGGCCGCGGCGCGCAACATGCTCGGCAGGCGCGAACGCTTCGACGCCGTGCCGTTCTTCTGGTCGCAGCACTATGACGTTCCGATCAACTATGTCGGCCATGCCGAGAGCTTCGACGACATCGCGACCGACGGCAGCATCGACGGCAGGGATTGCCTGCTGAAGTACCGCAAGGGCGGGCGCGTGCTGGCGGTTGCTTCGATCTATCGCGATCTCGATAGTCTCAAGGCCGAGCTCGACATGGAGCGCTCGCGCGCGTGAGGCGCCCCGTCCGCTCTTGACTTAAGTCAATGGGGGCTCCCGCGGGGGCTGCTCTACTGGCTGTTGTCCCAGCGCGGCTCGTGCTATCCTGAGATGTGCCTTGGGACTTCGCATGCAGGAGTAGCCGTCATGACAAGTGCTTCGGATACGTCTCCAAACTTGGGTCTTGGGTCCGGCATTGCTGCGCTGCACGCCAAGTGGGGCTGGATCGTCGCCCTCGGCGTCGTCTATCTCATCACCGGCTTCATCGCGCTCGGCAGCATGATGATGGCGACGGTGGCGAGCGTGCTCGTGGTTGGTGTGATGATGATCATCGCCGGGGTCACCGAGGTGATCGGCGCGTTCCAGATGAAGAGCTGGGGCAAGTTCCTGATCTGGGCCTTGCTCGGCGTGCTCTATATCGTCGCGGGCTTCCTGACCTTCGAGAACCCGTTGTTCGCCGCGGTGCTGCTTACCTTGTTCCTCGGCGCGTCGCTGCTGGCCTCGGGCGCCGTCAGGCTGTTTCTCGCCTTCAGCATGAAAAGGGAAAGCCCGTGGGTGTGGGTGGCACTGTCTGCGGTCATCACCCTGCTGCTCGGGCTCTTGATCCTGGCGCGCTGGCCGGTCAACAGCGTCTATATCCTCGGCCTGTTCCTCGGCATCGACCTGATCATGGCCGGCGCCGGCTGGGTCAGTCTGGGCTTTAGCCTGCGGCGGCGCCATTAAGGCTTGATCCGGAGAAGGACCGTGGTCGCCCAAGAGCGCGATGACGGTTCATCCAGATTTCATCGCGCGTCGGGCGACGCTGAGGGATTGTCATGCGCTGGTTTCATCTTGCCGTGATCGTGTTTTTCGCCGCAGCGACCATCGTCTTCGCCGTGCAGAATCTCGACACGGTCACGATCTCCTTCTTCAAGATGAATCTCAGTCTGCCGCTCGCGCTCCAAACCCTCGTTGTCTATCTCGTTGGAGCCGCGACCGGCGGCAGCCTGTTCGCCCTGCTGCGGCGTTCATACGCAGGTTCCAAACGAGACGTCGAATGAACCAGCAACTCGACGCAAGACCATCTTGCGGAACTCCGCTGATCTGACGTGCTGGCAAAAAGCAGCACGCCGCGCGGTCGCCTCGCGTGGACGATCATCACCGGGGAGAAACCATGAGAGCCGCTTTGGTCCTGGCCGCAGCGCTAGCTGCCGCCTGCCTGTCCACGCCCGTCTCCGCGCAAAAGTCCTACGGTCCCGGCGTCAGTGACACCGAGATCAAGATCGGCAACACCATGCCCTATAGCGGCCCCGCATCGCCGCTCGGCATCACCGGCAGGGTGATCTCCGCTTATTTCGATGAGGTGAACGAGAAGGGCGGCGTCAACGGCCGCAAGCTCAACCTGTTGTCGCTCGACGACGCCTTCTCGCCGCCGAAGACCATGGAAGCCGCGCGACGTTTGGTCGAGGGCGACGGCGTCGCCTTCATCTTCGCGACCATGGGCACGGCGCCGAGCTCGGCGATCGCAAAATACCTCAACAGCAACAAGGTGCCGCAGCTGTTCCTGATCAGCTCGGCCTCGAAGTGGAACGATCCCGCCAACATGCCGTGGTCGATGGCGCTGCCCTGGGCGCCGAACTACACCAGCGAGGCCGCGATCGACGTCGCTTACGCCCGCGCCAAGAACCCGAACGCGCGTTTCGCGGTGCTCTATCAGAACGATGACGCCGGCAAGGAATATTTTCGCGGTGTCAAGGAAGCGCTTGGTGCCGACGCCGACAAGGCGCTCGCGATGGCCTCGAGCTTCGAGGTCACCGATCCCACCGTCGATTCCCAGGTGCTGACGCTGGCCAACACCAAGGCTGATGTCTTCATGATCTATTCGGTGACGCCGCGCGCCTGCGCGCAGGCGATCCGCAAGGCCCATGAGGTCGGCTGGCAGCCGACGCGCTTCCTCGCCTCCGGCTGCGCCAACAAGGCGACCGTCATGGTCCCTGCGGGCCTCGATGCCGGCAAGGGCGTGCTGTCGCTCGGCTCGCTCAAGCCGTTTGTCGAGCAGCCGAAGGACGACCCGTCGATGACGGCCTATATCGACTTCATGAAGAAGCGCCTGCCCAATGCCGACATCAACAATGTCGCCGGCCTCTACGGCTACACCGTCGCCGAGGCACTGGTCGTCCTGCTCAAGCAGTGCAAGGACAATCTGACGCGCGAGAACATCATGGCGCAGGCGGCGAACCTCAAGAACGTGCCGCTGTCGCTCTTGATGCCCGGCATCACCCTCAACACCACACCGCAGGATTTCCGCCCGATCAAGGACGGCTATATGCTCCAGTTCGACGGCAACGACTGGATCGTGGCGAGCGAGCTCTTGCGCGGGACGTGAGGGGGCGTTCTCTCCGCGAACTCGGAATCGTAGGGTGGGCAAAGGCGCACTTGCGCCGTGCCCACCACCGATCCAACACCGAAACAGAAACGTGGGCACGCTTCCGCCTTCGCTCTTCGAGCTACGGCGGACAAGTCGCTTTGCCCACCCTACGACACCGCTAGCAAAGCGGCCACACAGACGGTGCACCCTCTCCCCTTGTGGGAGAGGGTGGATGCGCGAAGCGCAGCCGGGTGAGGGGTGTCTCTCCTCACGACTGCTTGTGCGAGTGGATACAACCCCTCATCCGGCGCTTCGCGCCACCTTCTCCCACAAGGGGAGAAGGGAAGAGCTAAGCGCAGCGAACAGGAGACCACCATGGACTTTCAACACTCCGCCCGTTCGCTGGAGCTGCAGGAACGCGTTCGCCAGTTCATGCTTGCGCATGTCGAGCCGGTCGAGGAGCTCTATTACGAGCAGGTCAAGCCGGAGGCCGCGCGCTACAAGACGCCGCAGGTCCTCCAGGACCTGAAGCGGCTGGCACGCGAGCAGGGGCTCTGGAACCTGTTCCTGTCAGGCGAGCACGGCCAAGACCCTGACAACACTGGCCTCACCAATCTCGAATATGCGCCGGTGAAGGAGATCATGGGCCGCATCCTCTGGGCGCCTGAAATCTTCAACTGCTCGGCCCCTGATGTCGGCAACATGGAGGTGCTGGCGAACTACGGCACGCCGGCGCAGCAGGAGCGCTGGCTGAAGCCGCTGCTGGAGGGGCGCATCCGCTCCGGCTTCTCGATGACGGAGCCGCAGGTCGCCTCCAGCGACGCCACCAACATCCAGTGCGAGATCAAGCGCGACGGCGGCGACTACGTCATCAACGGCCGCAAATGGTTCACGTCAGGCGCGATGAATGAGGATTGCGAGATCCTGATCGTGATGGGCAAGACCGCGCCCGACGATCCCGACCGCCATCGCCAGCAATCCATGATCCTGGTGCCCAAGGCGACGCCCGGCGTGCGCATCGTCCGCGACATGCTGACCTACGGCTACGACGACGCGCCGGTCGGCCATCCCGAGATCGTCTACGAGAATGTCCGTGTGCCGGCCGAGAACATCCTGCTCGGCGAGGGCCGCGGCTTCGAGATCGCGCAAGGCCGGCTCGGCCCCGGCCGCATCCATCACTGCATGCGCTTGATCGGCTGCGCCCAGCGTGCGCTGGAATTGATGTGCCAGCGCTCGGTGTCGCGCACAGCCTTCGGCAAGCCGCTCGCAGACCAGGGTTCGGTGCGCGAGGACATTGCGCACTCCTTCTGCGAGATCGCGCAGGCGCGGCTCCTCACGCTGCAGGCCGCCGACAAGATGGACCGCGAAGGCAACAAGGCCGCGCGCGACCTGATCGCCGCCGCCAAGATCGTGGTGCCCAGCATGGCCGCTCGCGTCATCGACCGCGCCATCCAGATCCACGGCGCCGCCGGCGTCTCGCAGGACACCTTCCTCGCCCGCGCCTACGTCTATGCCCGCTTCATCCGCATTGGCGACGGCCCCGACCAGGTGCACCTTGCCGCGGTCGGCAAGGAGCTGATCAAGCGCGGCGGAGTGATGGGGTAGGGCCTGACCCTCTCCAGGAGCGCGTGCACCTTGATGTGGGATGAACGCTCATAGCGGCGCGCAGGATGCCGCGCGCAACCCCGGCGTCTCGCCATTCGACCTGACATTTAACCATGAAACGGCACTGTTTCAGGTCGTTACCGTATTGTTTCAGATCATTGTAGCACAATAGTAACGACTCTCGATTGAAAGTGGCGCTGAGTACGCGCAGCGGCAGGTTCGCGCACGGGTGAGAGAGAACAGACCGCTTCCGTTCGAGGAGAGGGCCTTTGCCGGCGTCAAAAGAGGCGGTCACGCCCCTGGCCATGTCAGGAAGCACGTTTAGCATGAGCTACCGCTGGATCATCGTGTCGGCGATCCTGCTGATGGCCTTGCTCGTTCAAATGCCTGTCGTTCTCAACGCGGATTTGAGCTGCCTGCTGACCGAAGGCGAGAAAGTTCTCGATGGCGGAAAGCTCGGCGTCGACGTCTTCGAACTGAATCCGCCGCTGTCGGTCTATTTGTACATGCCGGCGTTGCAGCTTGCGCGCATCACCGGCATTGCCCCCGAGATCATCGTGATCATCCTGGTGATGATCGAGATCGTTGCCGCACTCGTCATCATCGATCGTGCCGCTGCGGCGGCAAAGCTGGAAGCCGACGAGAGGAGCATTACGGCGTGCGTGCTAGCATTCCTGTTCGCAATTTTTCCCAGCGCCGTATTCGGACAGCGTGAACACATCGCCGTCATTGCGATGACGCCTTTCGTCGCCATCGCTGCGATCCGCTGGCGCGGGCTTGCGCCCGGACCGGTTGCGATCCTGGCGGGACTGGGTGCCGGGTTGGGCATGAGCCTGAAGCCCTACCTTACCCTCGTGGTCGGCCTGCCGATCATCCTCTGCGTCCTCCGTCAACGCTCCATCAAACCCTTGTTCACACCCGAAGCGTGTGCGGCCGCTGCTGTCGTGATCGGCTATGGAGCGGTGCTCGCCATCTTCTTTCCGGCTTATCTGTTGACCTTTGCCCCGATGGTTACTGCCGCTTATGTGCCATTGAGGATGGATTTCGGCGATCTGCTTTTTTTCCCGGCCGTTATGCTGGTCGCTTCCGTCGGCCTCGTGCGCCTGTTGGCGCCGCAGGACTTCAAATGGGAAGGCGGCGCAACGCCGTGGCTGGCCGCAGCGGTTGGCGGAGCGGCGAGTTTCATCATCCAGGGTAAGGGCTGGACCTACACGGCATTTGCGCTTTGCATGTTTGCGAGTGCCGCGCCATTGCTGCAGGCTCGCACGAAGACGTTGCGCCTGCCTGTCATGATCTGCGCCCTTGCTGCGATTGTGTGCATCGGCTCCCGTTTGTCCCTTCAGGTGCGGCCGTTCCCGCCACTGGAGGGGCGTATCCTGGCCCTTGCAAAGCATCCGCGGCTGATCACGATCGGCGATCACGTCGCTCTCGGGCATCCGCTCGTCCGTCAGATCAATGCGACCTGGGCGGGCAACACGTGTGGGCAGGCGTTGGCGGCCGGCTCAATGCTCCAACAGAAGAGCTCGCAACTGCCTGAGGGTGAGCGAGCGAAACTGGACGGCATCATCAATTTCGAGCGGCGGCTGCTGTTGGCGGACCTGCGGGCCGGTCGGCCGAATGTGATTCTCGTGGATACCTATCTGCTGAGCTCAATGCCGTTCGATTGGCTGGCCTGGGCCAATTCGGATCCCGACCTCAAGGCGGAGTTGAGCCGTTATCGTGAAGTCGCGGATGCCGACGGCCGCGTTCGCATCTTGGTCGATCCATCCGGCTCGGAATGATAGTCCCGTCTCGCTCGATGTGAGCTGTCGATGGCAGTGCTTGCCGGGCTGCAGTGGCTAATAGCCGCTTTCGTTTGCTTGGCCGCTTATTCGTGGTGGCCGACGTCACGTCCCTAAGGGGCCGGTCCAACGCAATTCGGGTGTGCAATGGCGAGACTCATCACGCTTGCTGGTTTGCCGGGGGTCGGCAAGTCAAGCATTGCCCGGGTTCTGGCGCGGCGTACCGGAGCCGCCTGGCTGCGGATCGATTCGATGGATCAAGCGATCTGGGCATCCGGTACTGCACCGGCTGATCTGCTGGACTGGACCTATCGCGCCGCTCAGGCCGTCGCGACAGACAACCTCGCCCTCGGCCTGGACGTGATTGCCGACTGCGTCAATGATTGCGAGGAGGCGCGGGAAGGCTGGCAAATCGCTGCGCGAAAGGCTGGCGCCGAGATCGCCTGGATCGAGGTGGCGTGCAGCGATGCAGACGAGCACCGACGCAGGATTGAGACGAGATCGACCGACATTGCCGGGCTGTCGTTGCCCGGCTGGAATGCGGTCGCCGGCCGAGCGTACGCTCCGTGGGAGCGCGATCATTTTACGGTCGACACAGCACGGCGCAGTCTCGAGCAGTGCGTGGAAGAAGCGCTCGGCCTGCTTGACCGTCGGTAGCCGCTTCTGGCGCCTCCTTCCGCAAACACAAGTCTACTGAAGCTGACCCAGCTCATCCATGGCGCCTGACGCCGCCACGATGACATCATGCCAGTGTTTTGCCCGACGAGTCAAAGCGATTTCGTAAAATCAGTAGTCATCCGAGCGCGAAGCCAAGCCATTGATATCGCTGGCCCCGGCTACTGTGCATGGGGTTGTTTTTCAGTTTTGGTTCTGGCAGGCCTGCCGCCGGCCTCATGGCGCCGCGGTGCGCCGGATCATTTCGCCTTCATCATCCCGCTTTGGCGATACGGCTGTCGGCCGCTCCCGAACGCAGGTTCTGGAAGAACTTTTCCACCTCGCGCGACAGCGTGTCCGCCGTCTCCGTGAGGCTGCTCGCCGCCGTCAGCACGGAGGCTGCCGCCGTGTCCGTCTCGCCGATGGCGTCGCGCAGCGAGGTGATGTTGGCGACCAGGGTCTCGTTGCCCTGCGCGGCCGATTGGGCGTTGGACGAGATCTCGCGCGTGGCGGTGTCCTGCTGGCCGATGGCGCCGGCGATTGCCGAGGTGACGTCGCTGATCTCGCGCACGGCGCCGCCGATCTCGCGCACGGCATCGACCGCGTTGCGGGTGGACGCCTGGATCATCGAGACGTTCTCGCCGATCTCGGCGGTCGCCTTGGCGGTCTGACCCGCCAGCGCCTTCACTTCGTGCGCAACGACGGCAAAGCCGCGGCCGGCGTCACCGGCGCGCGCGGCTTCGATGGTGGCGTTGAGCGCGAGCAGATTGGTCTGCTCGGCGATGGCCTGGATCAGGTTGAGCACGCCGTCGATGCGCTGGGTGGCGGCCGCGAGGCTTTCGATCTCGGAGATCGACTTCTCGGTGCGCTGACCGGTCTGCTCGACCGCGCTTGCGGACTGCCGGACCTGGCGGCCGATCTCCACCACCGACGCCGACAGCTCCTCGGCTGCGCCTGCCACCGCGGTGACGTTGTGCGAGGCCTGCTCGGTGGCGTTCGCCGCGGTGCCGGCGCGGCTGTTGGCATCCGCTGTGACGCGGGTGATCGTCTGCGCGGTCTCGCGCATGACAGAGGCGTTGTCGCTGAGGCCGCGCATGATCGCGCCGATCGCCTCGCGAAACGCGTCGACGGATTGCTCGATGTGGCGGGCGCGCTGCTCGCGCGCGGCGGAGTCCTGCGAGACCTGCGAGGCGAGATTGCGGTTGCGGCCCATCGCGTCCTGGAAGATCTGGATGGCGCGTGCCAGCGCGCCGATCTCGTCGGCGCGGTCAGAGTGCGGTACCACGACATTCTCGGCGCCGTCCGCGACCTGCTCGATGGTCGCGGTGATGGCGGAGAGGGGACGGGCGATCGAGCGGGCGATGATGACGATGCCGATCACGACGAGGGCCAGCGCGACGCCGCCGAGGCAGGTCAGCACGAAGGAGAGGGTGCGATTGGTCTCGGTCTCTTGCGCGATCTGTCTGGCGCGTTCGGCATAGACCTTGTACAGTGCCTCGAGATCCTTGTTCAGCGCCGAGCGCACGGCGCGATTGGCGTCGTTGTCGCCCCATTCGCGGCCCGCGGCCGCATTGATCTCGACGCCGCGGCGCACCAGCTCCTTGCGGAACTCGACGAACTGCTCGATGCGCTTCTTGAACGTGGCGAACTGCTCGGCATCGTCGGCTTTGACGATGGTCTCCCAGCGCTTCACGACGTCGAGGATCTGGGCGTTGAACTTGAGCAGGCCTTCGCCGTATTTCTTCACGACGGCCGGTTCGGTCGACATGTAGACGCCGCGCGATTCCATCACGACCGCGTAGACCAGCGAGTTGACTCGCTCGACATTGAGCGCGGCGGCGTTCGCCGTCTCGATCGCGCTCGTCAACTCGGCGCTGCGGCGGCTGTTGTAGTCGGACAGCGTCGCGATCGCCGCCGTGAGCAGCGCGAACAGCGCGAAGATCGCGTAGAGCTTGGTCGCAAGCGTGAAACGGCCTGCCACCCCCGTGGCATTCCCAGATCGGTCGGTTGTCATGCTTTTCAGAGGCCCCAATGGCCGGCAGTGGCCGGAGAGCGCGGTCGTATAAAATTGATGCAAAACTATGCAGAATGAAGATGGACGCCGTCTTAACGCCGTGGCCCGGCCCCTTCGTCCTTAGTCGAAAGAAAGGTAAGATATTTCAGTGTCTTGATCTGGGTATAGTTTGGGATCGCGCTGATGTCGGCCACTGGCCGATGAACCCCGGAGGGGCCTTTGGTCTACCGCCACACCATCGACGCCACGACCTACACGTTCCCGGACCTGCGCGACCTGCTCGCCAAGGCGACGCCGCCGCGCTCCGGCGACCGGCTGGCCGGAATTGCCGCGGCAAGTGCCGCGCAGATGATCGCGGCGCGGATGGCGCTCGCCGACGTCCCGCTCGGGCAGTTCTTGCAGGAAGCTGTCATCCCGTACGAAGCCGACGAGGTCACCCGCCTCGTCATCGACAGCCACGATGCCAGAGCATTCGCGCCGGTGGCTTCGCTGACGGTCGGCGCCTTTCGCGACTGGCTGCTGTCGGACGCGGCGACATCCGAGGTTTTGCGCAGGCTGGCAGGCGGCATCACCCCGGAAATGGCGGCCGCGGTCTCAAAGCTGATGCGCAACCAGGACCTGATCCTGGCGGCGCGGAAATGCGAGGTCACCACCGCCTTTCGCAACACCATTGGCCTGAAGGGGCGGATGAGCACGCGGCTTCAGCCCAACCATCCCTTCGACGACGCCAGGGGCATCACCGCCTCGATCCTCGACGGCATCCTGTTAGGGGCCGGCGATGCCTGCATCGGCATCAATCCGGCGAGCGACGATCCCGCTGTCATTGCGCAATTGCTGCGGCTGCTGGACGAGATCATCGCGCGGCTGAAGATCCCGACGCAAGCTTGCGTGCTGACCCATGTCACGACGACGCTGTCGCTGATCGGGCAGGGCGTGCCGGTCGACCTCGTCTTCCAGTCGGTCGCCGGCACCGAGGCCGCCAATCGCAGCTTTGGCGTCGATCTCGCGCTCCTGAAGGAGGCGCAGCAGGCCGGCCTCTCGCAGAAGCGCGGCACGGTCGGCGAGAACGTGATGTATTTCGAGACCGGCCAGGGCTCGGCGCTGTCGGCGGGCGCCCATCACGGCGTCGACCAGCAGACCTGCGAGGCGCGGGCCTATGCGGTCGCCCGCGCCTTTGCGCCATTGCTGGTCAACAGCGTGGTCGGCTTCATCGGCCCGGAATATCTCTACGACGGCAAGGAAATCATCCGTGCCGGGCTGGAGGATCATTTTTGTGGCAAGCTGCTCGGCCTGCCGCTCGGGATCGACATCTGCTACACCAACCACGCCGAGGCGGACCAGGACGACATGGACAATCTGCTGACGCTGCTGGCGGCCGCCGGTGTCACCTTCATTATGGGTGTCCCCGGGGCCGACGACGTCATGCTGAACTACCAGTCGACGTCTTTTCACGACGCGCTCTATGTCCGCGACGTCTTCGGCCTGCGCCGCGCGCCGGAATTCGACGACTGGCTGGTGCAGTCGGGGATCGCGGGCGCCGATTTCCGTCTTGCCGGCGACGCAGGCCTGCTGCCCGATTTTGCCTCACGGCTGATCGCGTGACGCGGCGGGAGCGCCCGGCGGCTTGAGGAAACCATTGGTCCCTCTCGGAATTATGGTCCTGCCACAATATTGAGAAATTCCGGCGACAGCATTACGCTATGTGTCTGGCTGGCAATTTCCGCAGCTATGTCGACCGTGGCGGGGGAGCTTTGATGCGAGCTGAAAGTAACGGTACGGCCCGGCGGATTCTGTGCGTGTTTCCCCGGTACACCTCGTCGTTCGGGACGTTCGAGCATTCCTATCCATTGACCGACGGCGTCTGCGCCTTCATGCCCCCGCAGGGGCTCTTGCTGCTCGCGGCCTATCTGCCCGAGGAGTGGGAGGTCAAATTCGTCGACGAGAATCTCCGTCGCGCGACCAACGAAGAGTTCGCGTGGGCGGAGGCGGTCTTCGTCAGTGGCATGCACATCCAGCGCCAGCAGATGAACGACATCTGCCGCCGCGCCCATGAGTTCGATCTCCCGGTCGCGCTCGGCGGTCCTTCCGTCAGCGCCTGCCCGGACTATTATCCGTCCTTCGACTATCTCCATGTCGGCGAACTCGGCGACGCCACCAATCGGCTGATCGAGATTTTGGCGCGCGACACGTCGCGTCCCGGGGAGCAGGTGGTGCTCACCACCAAGGACCGCGTGCCGATGACGGAGTTTCCGATCCCGGCCTACGAACTCGCCGACGTGAAGAAATACTTCCTCGGCAGCATCCAATATTCCAGCGGCTGCCCCTATCAGTGCGAGTTCTGCGACATCCCCGGCCTCTACGGCCGCAATCCGCGCCTCAAGTCGCCCGAGCAGATCATCGCCGAGCTCGACCGCCTGCGCGAATGCGGGATGACCGACACGGTCTATTTCGTCGACGACAATTTCATCGGCAACCGCAAGGCGGCGATGGACCTGCTGCCGCATCTGATCGAATGGCAGAAGCGGACCGGCTATGTGGTGCGGCTCGCCTGCGAGGCGACGCTCAACATCGCCAAGCGGCCCGAGATCCTCGAAAAGATGCGCGAGGCCTATTTCATCACCATCTTCTGCGGCATCGAGACGCCCGATCCCGACGCGCTGAAGGCGATGCACAAGGACCACAACATGATGGTCCCGATCCTCGAGGGCGTGCAAACGATCAACTCCTACGGCATGGAGATCGTGTCCGGCATCATCATGGGGCTCGACACCGACAAGCCGAACACCTCGGAGGCGCTGCTGGCCTTCGTCGAGGAGTCCCGGATTCCGCTGCTCACGATCAACCTGCTCCAGGCGCTGCCGAAGACGCCGCTGTGGGACCGTCTGGAGCGCGAGGGACGCCTGATCGAGGATGACGGTCGCGATTCCAACGTCGACTTCCTGTTGCCCTATGATGAGGTCGTCGCATCCTGGAAGCACGCCATGGGCGTCGCCTACGAGCCCGAGAAGGTCTACGCGCGCTTCCAGTATCAATGCGACAACGTCTATGTGCACCGCCTGAAGATGCCGACGCCGGACGAGATGAAGACCTGGCCCAACATCCGGCGCGGTCTCGTGATGCTGCGCAACATCTTCTGGAAGGTCGGTGTGCTCGGCGACTACAGGCGCGTGTTCTGGAAGTTTGCGCTCGGGCGCATCAAGCGCGGCGACCTCGAAGGGCTGATCGGCTGCACCTTGATCGCGCACCATCTGATTACGTTTGCGCGCGCGGCGTCCAGCGGCAGGCAAAACGCCTCGAACTATTCGATCCGCCTGCGCGAGGCCTCCGTTCCCGCCGAATGACGCGACATGTCTGATCCGGCCGTCCCGCGCCGCCCGACCCTCGATCTGCGGTCGCTGACGCCTGCGCGCGTCGCGCTCGGCCGCAGCGGCGCGAGCGTGCCGACAAGGGCCTTGCTGGATTTCACGCTGGACCATGCCCGCGCCCGCGATGCCGTGCATGCAGTCTTCGACGCGCCGCGTCTGGTCGCAGATCTCCGCGCGCTTGGCCTTATCGTCACCGAGGCGCGGAGCCAGGCGGTCGACCGCAGGGATTATTTGCGGCGGCCGGATCTGGGACGACAGCTCGATGCCGGTTCAGCGGAGCTTTTGGCGCGAAGTGCCTCGGAGCCGTGCCAGCTCGCCATCGTGATCGGCGACGGCCTGTCGTCGGCCGCGGTCCACGCCCATGCGGTGGCGCTGGTGTCTCACCTGCTGCCGCTGCTTGCGGAAGGGAACGACGTCGCGATTGGACATTTCGTTGTCGCCTCAGGCGCGCGCGTCGCGCTCGGCGACGAGATCGGCGCCATTCTCGGTGCGCGCATGGTGGTGACGCTGATCGGCGAGCGGCCGGGCCTGTCCGCGCCCGACAGCCTCGGCGCCTATCTGACCTTCGCACCGAAGCCGGGCCGCACCGATGCCGAGCGCAATTGCGTCTCGAACGTCCACAAGGCCGGGTTGAGCCATGACGAGGCCGCCTTCAAAATCGCCTGGCTTGTTCGCGAGGGGCTGGCGCGGGAGGCCACCGGCGTGGCGCTGAAAGACGAGAGCGGCGATCCTCCCGCTCGAATCGGGACGATCCGGCCGGAATGACCGGTATCAAGGGTCGAAATCGCCGCATGTTGATCCAATTTGTGCGCTTGCGCGCGCTTGCGAGAGGGCGTTTGGACCTGCTAAACCCCTCGCGGCGATTTTCCGCGCATTTTCAAAGGGCAAGCCTCCCATCTGTATGGCATTTTCAAGCCGTTCGCGGGACGCAATAAGCTCACAGACCCGAGCCGATTAGGAACTGGACAAGGCATGCTCGAAAAGCACCGCGAGAATGAGGTTCATGTCGACAAGGTCGAGCAGGGACCGACGTCCTCGATCGCCTTCGGGCTCGAGCGCATCGGGCTGATCGCCGTCCGGGCGCCGATCGTCTCCTGCATCGTTCTGCTCGCCCTGATCGTCGGTGCCGTGTTCGGCATTCACCGGATCAAGATCGACGATTCGCTGTCCCAGCTGTTCCGGTCCAACACGCCGGAATTCCGCCAGTATGAAGCGGTGACAAAGAAGTTCCCGGCTGAGGAATTCGACGTCCTCGTCGTGGTCGAAGGCAAGACCCTCCTGGCGCGGAATAACCTCGAGAAGCTGCGCGACTTCGTCACCGACATGCAGCTGGTCGAAGGCACGCGCGGCCTGGTCTCGCTGTTCTCGGCGCGGCAGGCGCCGGCGCCGGGCAGGCTGCCGGCGGCGCTGTTCCCGCCCGAACTGCCCGAGGGCGCGGCCTATGACAAGTTCGTCGAGACCGTCAAGAACAACGAGATCATCCGCGGCAAGCTGTTGTCGGACGACGGCACGCTGGCGCTGATCGTGCTCTCGCTCGATCCGGAGGTGGTCGCCTCCAGCAAGCTGACCAAGACCGTCGGCGACATCCGTGCGCTGATGAAGGAAGACCTCGGCAATACCGGCCTCAACGTGCAGCTCTCCGGCGTGCCGGTGATGCAGCTTGAGATCCGCAACGCGGTCGAGCGTGACGGGCTGACCTACAACATCCTCGGCATCCTCGCCGGCTGCGTTATCGCCATCATCTTCTTCCGCAAGATCTCGTTCATGGTCGCGGCGGCGTTCCCGCCGATGATTGCGATCCTGCTGGCGCTCGGTGCGCTCGGCTGGGCCAATTTCAATCTCAACATGTTCCTGAACGTGATGACGCCGCTCATCATGGTGATCAGCTTCTCGGACTCGATGCAGTTGACGTTCGCCGCGCGCGACCGGCTGATCGCGGGCCAGGACAAGTTCACCGCGTTCAAGAACGCCGTGCTGGTGGTGGGCCCGGCCTGCGTGCTGACGCACGGCACCGCCGGCATTTCCTTCATCGCGCTCCAGTTCTCCGACTCCGACCTGATCCGCAAGTTCGGCGAGGCGGGCCTCGCCGCCACCATCATCGCGCTGGTCGCGGTGCTGTCGCTGGTGCCGGTGTTCGGCGTGCTGCTGGTGCGCAATGAGAAAGTCTTTGCTTCCAAGTTCCAGAGCGCGGATGCCGGCGTGCAGGCGCTGCGCAATTTCTGCTACTGGATCGCGGTCCGCATGGTGGGCCGTCCCGGCCTGTTCAGCCTGATTGCAGTGTTGTTCGTCGCGGGCCTCGGCGTCATCTACGCCAATCTGGAACCGCGCTACCGGCTCGCGGATCAGGTGCCGGACAAGCGCCAGGCCGTCGCCGCCAGCGACCGGCTCGATGCCAAGCTCACCGGTGCCAATCCGGTCAACGTGCTGGTCCAGTTCCCCAAGGGTGAGACGCTCTACTCGCCGGAGACGCTCCAGACCATCGCGGACGTGCATGCGACCGTCGAGAAGGCGGCCGGTGTCGGCAACGTCTGGTCGCTCGAGACCCTGCGCCGCTGGCTCGCAGACAAGGCCGGCAGCGCCGACGTCGCGACGCTGAAGGAATATGTCAACGTCATCCCCGAGCATCTGGTCCGGCGCTTCATCGACGCCGAGCAGGACGCCGTCGTGGTCGCAGGCCGCGTGCCGGACAAGGATTCCAGCCAGCTGCTACCGATCGTCGACAAGCTCGATTCCGAACTTGACGCCGTCCGCAAGAAGCATCCGGGCTACGAGATCGCGGTAACGGGTCTTGCCGCGATTGCCGCGCGCAACTCGGCCGGCATGATCGAGAAGCTCAACCGCGGGCTCACTGTCGAATTCGCGCTCGTCGCGATCTTCATCGGCCTTGCCTTCCGCTCCTGGGTCGTGATGTTCGCCTGTATCCTGCCGGGCATCTTCCCGGTGGTGATGTCGGGAACGGTGCTGTGGGCGATGGGCGAGGGGCTGCAATTTGCCAGTGTCGTGGCGCTGACCGTTTCGTTCGGCCTGGGCTTGAGCGCGACGATCCACTTCCTCAATCGCCTCAGGCTGGAGAGCAAGCCGGGCGTCGGTTCGGCGCTCGCGGTGGAGCGCGCGACGGTGCTGGTCGGCCCGGCGTTGATCCTGACCACGCTGGTGCTGGCCTGCGGTCTCGTCGTCACCGTGTTCTCCGACCTGCCGTCGCTGCGGCTGTTCGGTTGGCTCAGCGCCTTCTCGATGGTGATGGCCCTCGTCGCCGACCTCTTCATCCTGCGGCCGACGGCGATGTGGCTGATCAACCTGCACGCCAAGCTTCAGGGCCCTGACAAGCCGGCGATCTGAGCGGGCGGCATACGCCGCCCTTTGCTCACGCCTCGACCCGGACGATCCCGTACGGATTGAACTTGAAATCGTCCTCGGCGTAGTCCTGCTCCCGCGAGAGCGTAAGCTTGCGATCGCGTAGCGTCGCTTCGATGCCACTCTCGGCCATCGCGTTGGCAAGCTCCTCCATGAGCATCACCGCCGACCATTCGTTGCCGCGCGATTTCGCGACATAGATCTCCGGCAAGCCGACGAGGTGATAGCCGACGGTCTCGTAATAGCGATCGCCGCCGAGCGGACGCTTGGCGAAAGCAAGACGACACGCCTTGGCGACGGCGAGGGTCATGCCAAGGCCCTGACTGGTCTTTGCGCCCTTGCGGGCCTGATCGCCGAGACTGCGCCACCGCTCGAGGCCGTGGGCAATGCCGGCGCTTTCGCCCTTCACGGCGGTGGCACCGGCTTCGATCATCTCCTCGACGATGCGCAAGGCCGCGGCCGAAAAGGCGACTGCCTTCTGCTGCTCCAGCGGCGGGCTCAGCAAATAGAGCACCGCTTTGTGGCTGGCCACGGTCGCTTCGTCCGCGGCAGACCAGGCTTTCGGGAAGACGCGGTCCCAGCACACGCCGAACGACCGCTCCATGTGCGGATCGGGTTTGGCTTGCGAATAGGTGCGGTCGATCTCGAAGTTGAAATCCGCGATTGTCTTGGCCACCGCCTTCGACGGGTGCAGCAGGCTCTCGTCCTTGCCGAGGAAGCAGAGCACGTGACGCGGTTTTACCGACGAAGGCTGCATGCTCGTACCCTGCTGGTCATTGGCGAAGGCGCGGCTGGTTACGAAGAGCCCGGCGGCCTTGAGCAGATGTCTGCGAATTGGGTCCATGTCCGCAACAATGTCAGCAAAAAGCCCCCGGCTCGCGAGAACCGGGGGCGTGTTCCTTATCCGCTGGGAAGGGCGTCAGCCCTTCGTCATCGTGATGTTGACGCCGCGGATCTCGCCCTTCGAGCTGATCTGCACCGTCTGCTTGGTGCCGTTGGTGCGCAGCGACAGGTTGGCGGCGAAGCCGTTGGCTTCGACGAACACCTCGATCTGGCCGCCGCCGGCGGTGCCCTGGAGATTGCCGAAGATGTTGCGGTTGGTCTCGCTCCAGTTGCCGGAGATTCGCTCGCCCTGGCTCGTCACGTCGCTGGTGAGGTCGAACTTGTAGCTGTCGGACGCGCAGTGAAGGGCCTGCTTGAGGCTGAGACCGGTGCCGGCGACCTTGTAGTCGGCCTTGCAGCGGATGCGCTCGGTGCTGCCATCGGACAGCGACACCGTGCCGGTGCCGCTCCACGCACCGTCGAAACCTGCAAACGGTCCGGACGACTGAGCATGGCTTGCCGAGACTGAGAAGAGCAGCGCAGCCCCGATGCCGGCCGCCTTGATTGCCTGTCCAGATCGCCCAAAGAATTGCATTTTGAATATCCCGTTTTCGAGCGACGTTCGCTTAGGATGAACGTCTCGCCACATCGAAAGTTTAGTGTTCCGAGGCTGTGTCTGGTTCAAAGTCTGACAGCCGGGGACGGCGGTTCACGACGCCCTCGCGCCAGGTCAGGCTGCGCGATTCTCTCTGTTTCGGTGTGTTTCTGGCGGGAAAAGCAGGGCGGAGAGATGCAGCTCTGCAACAGGTACGCATCAAAACGCGGTGTGCCAGAATTATGACGTAGTATCAAACTCTTACATCTGCCAATGAAGAGCGAGGGAAGACCTAATTTGGTGGCTGTGGCGCCAATTTGGCCGCATTTGCCAGTGCTTGTGCCTTCTCCGAGGCCGCACGTTCCGCGGCGACTTGCCATCAGAACAATCCATTCCGGTCGTCCGCCCTGTGCTGTCCGGGATTGGTGCGATTCTGCCGTCAGAATGAAGGAATACAATGCGTAAGCTTCTCGTCGCTCTCACCCTGCTGTCGGCATCCCTTTCGACGGCGGCATTCGCCCAGGCAGGACGCGGCACGGACGCGGAACAGAAGGCCTGCACGCGCGATGTGCAGAAGTTCTGCCGTCCGGTCATCGACCAGGGCGATTTCACCATCCTGGCCTGCCTCAAGGAGAACCGGGCCAAGATCTCGCAGGCCTGCGACCAGGTCCTGAAGACCCACAACCAGTAAGCTCGGCCACTGGCCTACCAAGGGCGGCCCCGGGGCCGCCTTTTCGGGCCGGATCCGGAAGGGCAGCCATCGAGAGACAGGATTGGTTTTGCGGCCGTATTCCCCTATATGGGGGCCGCGGCGGCATCGCCGGTATGAGCCCGCGCGAGCGAAAAAGCCCTTCCTGTCCAAACGATTGTAAACCAGCCCTCGATGACCTCTGCGAGCGAATTGCGATCCGGCAAGGGTGACCGCGACGAGAATTTTCCCGTCGCGTCCTGGATCATTCATCCGCGCCATCGCGCGCTGATCCTGGCGTACTACAATTTCGTCCGCACCGCCGACGACATCGCCGATCACGCGACGCTGCCGCCCGACCAGAAGCTCGCTTATCTCGACCTGCTCGAGGCGGAACTGCTCGGCGAGGGCGACACCCAGGCCGAAGCCGTCATTCTGCGGCGGGCGCTGGCCGAGCGAGGCATGGCGCCGCGCCACGCGCTCGACGTGCTCATCGCGTTCCGCATGGACGTCACCAAGCTGCGCTACGAGAACTGGGACGAGGTCATCCACTATTGCCGCTACTCGGCGATGCCGGTCGGCCGTTTCATGCTCGACGTCCACGGCGAGAGCACGTCGACATGGGCGGCCTCGGACGCGCTCTGCGCAGGTCTTCAGATCAACAACCACCTCCAGGATTGCGGCAAGGATTTTCGCGAGCTCAATCGCGTCTATCTGCCGCGCGACGCGCTGGCCGCGAGTGGCGCCTCGGTCGAGCAGCTCGGGCTGACGCAGTCGCCGCCGGCGATGCTGGCCTGCCTTCAGGCGCTCGCCGTGCGCAACGCAGCCCTGCTCGACGAGGGCCGGTCGCTCAGCGCGGAGATCCGCGATTTCCGCCTCGGCGTCGACGTCGCGGTGATCCAGGCCTATGCCGATCGCATCGTGCGCCTGTTGAAGGTGCGCGATCCCCTGCGCGAGCGCGTGCATCTGAACAAGTTCGAGCTTCTCACTTTCAGCCTCGCCGGCATGATCGGCGAAGTCGGCCGCCGCGCGATCGGGCGCAAGGCCATTTCCAGACCGGGGACTGCACATGACGCTTGAGGCGACCTCGCCCAGCGCCAATTACGGCTCGACCGCATCGAACAGCTCCTTCTACGCTGCGATGCGCATCCTGCCGCATGACCAGCGCGAAGCGATGTTCCAGATCTACAGCTTCTGCCGCCAGGTCGACGACATCGCCGATTCCGACGGCCCGCGCGACGAGCGGCTCGCCGCGCTTCAGGAGTGGCGCAACGACATCGACGCGCTCTATCAGGGCCATCCGCCGCCGCGGCTGAAGGACTACGTCGCCTCGGTGAAGACCTTCGGCCTCAAGCGCGAGGATTTCCTTGCGATCGTCGACGGCATGGAGATGGACGTGCCGCAGGACATCCGCGCGCCCGACATGACGACGCTCGATCTCTACTGCGATCGCGTCGCCAGCGCCGTGGGGCGGCTGTCGGTGCGGGTGTTCGGCCTGCCCGAGGAAGACGGCATCCAGCTCGCCTACCATCTCGGCCGCGCGCTCCAGCTCACCAACATCCTGCGCGACATCGACGAGGACGCTGGCCTCGGCCGGCTCTATCTGCCGCGCGAGGCGCTGCTGCATGCCGGCATCACCTCCAACGACCCGAACCGCGTGATCACCGAGCGCGCGCTGCCGAAGGTCTGCCAGCCGCTGACGCAGCGTGCGAAGGCGCATTTCGAGAAGTCTGACGAGATCATGAACCGCAACAAGCGCCGCGCCGTGCGCGCGCCGCGGATCATGTCGAAATACTACCATTCCATTCTGGACCTCCTGATCGCACGCGGCTTCAACGCGCCGCGCGAGCCGGTGCGTGTGTCGAAGGTCGCGCGCATCCTGATCCTGCTCCGTTACGCTTTCATCTGATGCAAAAGACAGCTCACATCATCGGTGCTGGAATTTCCGGCCTCTCCGCCGCCGTGCGGCTCGCCAATGCCGGCTTCAAGGTCGCCGTGCACGAGGCGACGCACCAGGCCGGCGGCCGCTGCCGTTCCTATTTCGACGGCGCCACCAATCTCACCATCGACAACGGCAATCATCTGCTGCTGTCGGGCAACAGCCATGCGCGCGCCTATGCCCGCTCGATCGGCACCGAGGCGGGCCTCGTCGGCCCCGAGCGCGCGCAGTTTCCGTTCGTCGACATCAAGACCGGGCAGCGCTGGCAGATCGATCTCGGCGATGGCCGGCTGCCGACCTGGGTGCTCGACGAGAGCCGCCGCGTTCCCGACACCGGGCTCAGCGATTATCTCAAGCTGGCGCCGCTGATCTGGGCGTCGGAGGAGACGCTGGTCGGCAAGTCCATTCCCTGCGAAGGCATCCTGTATCAGCGGCTGGTGCAGCCGCTGCTGCTTGCGGCGCTCAACGTCGATCCGCCCGAGGGCTCGGCCGGGCTTGCCGGCGCGATCGTGCGCGAGACGCTGCTTGCCGGCGGACAGGCGTGCCGGCCGCTGATTGCGCGCGACGGCTTGAGCGCCGTGCTGATCGAGCCTGCCGTCAAGTTCTTGCAGGAGCGCGGCCACACCGTTCAGCTCGGCCATGAGCTGCGTTCGTTTACGACCGGTGACGGCAAGGCCAGCGCGCTGAATTTCGGCGGCGAGGATGTGATCCAGCTCGGTGAGGGCGATGTCGTCGTGATGGCAGTGCCGCCGCGTGCCGCTGCGAGCCTGCTGCCCGGGCTGAAGACGCCGACCGAATTCCGCGCCATCGTGAACGCGCATTTCCGCTTTGAACCGCCGCCGGGCTCGGCGCCGATCCTCGGCGTGATCGGCGGCGTCGTGGAATGGCTGTTCGCGTTCCCGAACCGGCTCTCCGTGACCATCAGCAATGGCGACCGCCTGGTCGACATGCCGCGCGAGGAACTCGCGCAGGCGATCTGGAACGACGTCTGCAAGGCGGGCGGGGTCTCCGGCGAGCTGCCCCCCTGGCAGATCGTGCGCGAGCGCCGTGCCACATTTGCGGCCACGCCGGCCCAGAATGCCCTGCGTCCGGGGCCGGCCACTGCGCTGAAAAACCTGTTTCTTGCCGGCGACTGGACTGCTACGGGATTGCCTGCAACCATCGAGGGATCGGTGCGGTCCGGTGATCGCGCCGCCGATCTGGTTTTGGCCGCAAAGCGGCCCTGACGGGCAAAGTCCCGGTCAATTTCAATCGACTATCGGAGCAATCGAGCGACATGGATTCCGTGAACGCGACCAGCCGCGAAGCCTTGGAATCGGGCGTCCTGGAATCGAGCATTGCGTCGGCGACGCAAGGCGTTCTCGGCTTCCAGCAATCCGACGGCCATTGGGTGTTCGAGCTCGAGGCCGACTGCACCATTCCGGCCGAATACATCCTGCTGCGCCATTATCTCGCAGAGCCCGTGGACGCCGTGCTCGAGGCCAAGCTCGGCAATTATCTCCGCCGCGTGCAGGGCGCCCATGGCGGCTGGCCGCTCGTGCATGACGGCGAGTTCGACATGAGCGCGAGCGTGAAGTCCTACTTCGCGCTCAAGATGATCGGTGATTCCGTCGACGCCCCGCACATGGTGCGTGCGCGCGAGGCGATCCATGCCCGCGGCGGCGCGATCAACAGCAACGTCTTCACGCGCTTCCTGCTTGCGATGTTCGGCGTGGTGACCTGGCGCGCGGTGCCGGTGCTGCCGATCGAGATCGTGCTGTTGCCGTTCTGGTCGCCGTTCCACCTCAACAAGATTTCCTACTGGGCGCGCACCACCATGGTGCCGCTGATGGTTCTCGCCGCGCTGAAGCCGCTGGCGAAGAATCCGAAGGGCGTCGGGATCGACGAGCTGTTTCTCCAGGATCCGCGCTCGATCGGCATGACCGCGAAGGCGCCGCACCAGAGCATGGCCTGGTTCGTGCTATTCCGCGCGCTCGACGGCATTCTGCGCGTGATCGAGCCGATGTTTCCGAAGAGCCTGCGGCAGCGCGCGATCGATACGGCGCTCGCCTTCACCGAGGAGCGGCTCAACGGCGAGGACGGCATGGGCGCGATCTATCCGCCCATGGCCAACATCGTCATGATGTATGACGCGCTCGGCAAGGACGAGAATTATCCGCCGCGAGCGGTCACGCGCCGCGGCATCGACAAGCTGCTCGTGTTCAACGGCGACGAGGCCTATTGCCAGCCCTGCGTCTCGCCGGTGTGGGACACGACGCTGACCGCCCACGCGCTGCTCGAAGCCGGCGGTGACATAGCCCTGCCTGCGGCCAAGCAGGGCCTCGACTGGCTGATCCCGAAGCAGGAGCTCGAGGTGAAGGGCGACTGGGCGGTGAAGCGGCCCGACGTGCGCCCGGGCGGCTGGGCCTTCCAGTACAACAATGCCTATTATCCCGATCTCGATGACACCGCGGTGGTGGTGATGTCGATGGACCGCATGCGACGCGAGCACGGTGCGACCGGCTATGACGCCGCAATCGACCGCGGCCGGGAGTGGATCGAGGGCATGCAGAGCGACGACGGCGGCTGGGCCGCCTTCGACGTCAACAACCTCGAATACTATCTGAACAACATCCCGTTCTCGGACCATGGCGCGCTGCTCGATCCGCCGACCGAGGACGTCACCGCGCGCTGCATCTCCATGCTGGCCCAGCTCGGCGAGACCGAGAAGACCAGCAAGCATGTCGCCGACGGGGTCGCCTACCTCAGGAAGACCCAGCACCCGGAAGGGTCCTGGTACGGCCGCTGGGGCATGAACTTCATCTACGGAACCTGGTCGGTGCTCTGTGCCCTCAACATGGCCGGCGTCCGCCATAACGACCCGATGATTCGGAAAGCCGCCGACTGGCTGGCCTCGATCCAGAACAAGGACGGCGGCTGGGGCGAGGCCGCCGTCAGCTACCGTCTCGACTACAAGGGCTGGGAGGCGTCTCCCTCGACCGCCTCGCAAACGGCATGGGCCTTGCTTGCCCTGATGGCTGCTGGCGAGGTTGATCACCCGGCCGTCGCCCGCGGGGTGGAGTACCTGATTGCAACACAGAACAAAAAAGGACTGTGGGACGAGCAGCGGTACACCGCCACAGGCTTTCCTCGTGTATTCTATCTGCGTTATCACGGTTACCCGAAGTTCTTCCCGCTGTGGGCGTTGGCGCGGTATCGGAACTTGCGGAACACCAACAGCAGGGTGGTAGGGGTCGGGATGTGACTTTGGGGACGGGGGACTATCTGACCGTGGGTAATGCCATCGACCCGCGGCCGATATTGATCGTGACTGGACTGGTTCAGGAGGCCCGTATCGCGGCTGGGCCCGGAATGGCGGTCATTTGCTCGTCGAGCAGCCCGACCCAGTTGCGGGCGCTTCTGACGGTGGTGGATCCCGAGACGATTCGCGGCGTGATCTCGTTCGGCGTGGCCGGCGGGCTCGACCCGACGCTGCGCTCCGGCGACGTCGTGCTGGCGACCGAGGTGCTCTCCGGCGATACCCGCTGGGCCGCGGGCCTGTCGCTCGGCGACGACCTGATCGACCGCCTGACGTCGGGCCGCCGCCGCGTGGTGCGCGGCAGCCTTGCCGGCGCCGAGGAGGTGGTTACGAAGCGGTCCTGCAAGGCGGCGCTGCATTCGGAAACCGGCGCCTCCGCCGTCGACATGGAGAGCCACATCGCGGCCGCCTACGCCGCCGAGGCGGGGCTGCCCTTTGCCGCGGTCCGCGTCATCAGCGATCCCGCCCATCGCGCGCTGCCGGCGCTCGCCCGCGCCGCCATCAAGCCGAACGGCCAGATCGATCTCGCCGCCGTTCTGCGCGGCATCGTGCGCAATCCGACCACGCTGCATGCGCTGGTCTCGACCGGCATCGACTTCAACCGCGCGCTGCGTAGCTTGCGCGGCTGCCGCGACTATTTGATCGGCACCGAGCTCGTCGACAGCGAGGCCCTGGTCTCCAAGGCGGCCTGACCTCTTGATACGATAAAGCAAAGGGCCCGGTCGCCATTGGCGACCGGGCCTTTTGCGTTTTGGTGCCTGCTCACTCGGTCGCTTCCATGCGGTTTCGATCCACGACCCACAGCGTCCGTCGCATCATGCCCTCGACAATTGCCGCCGACTCGCTTGGACGCAGATAGATCGCCGTCGCACGACGCTCGTTCCGGACACGCTGGGCTCGATCGTCGGTTTGCTGGATTCAGCGCGATCAGCCTGACGAAGGTCGGCAATCTGCCTTATGGCACGAGTGGCCGCGCAGGGCCGTTTGGCTTCACGGGGCAGCGGATCTGCCTCCGGTCGCCTCGGGGCGTTCGTGCCGAAGATGAAAAGGCCCGGTCGCGGTGGCGACCGGGCCTTCTTTGTTCGTACCGACTTGCGTGCTTACGCGGCGGTCGACGCCTTCCGCGCCGCCTTCTCCTGCGCCGCGGCCGCCTCGTCCTTGCGGATCTCCGACAGGCGCTTCTGCACTTCCGCCGAGAAGATGTACTGCGCCGGACGCTGCTTGGTCATGTCGATCTCGGGCGCCATCGGGCCCGTGGTCCTGATGCCGCGCAGCGACACCCACATCGCCTTCAGCGGGTGGCTGATGGCAGCGGTCGCAGCCGTCGGCTCGTAGCCGCAATGGGCCATACAGTCGGCGCACTTCTCGTACTTGCCGGTGCCGTAGGTTTCCCAATCGGTGGTGTCCATCAGCTCCTTGAAGGTCTTGGCATAGCCTTCACCGAGCAGATAGCAGGGCTTCTGCCAGCCGAAGATGTTGCGCGCGGGCATGCCCCACGGCGTGCACTCGTATTCCTGGTTGCCGGCGAGGAAGTCCAGGAACAGGCCGGAATGCATGAAGTTCCACTTCTTGCCCTTGCCCATCGCGAAGACGTCGCGGAACAGCTTCTTGGTCTTGGTGCGGTTGAGGAAGTGCTCCTGGTCCGGCGCACGCTCATACGCATAGCCCGGCGACATCGAGACGCCGACACCGAGCTCGACGGTGAGGTCGAGGAATTTCGCGATCTCCTCGGCCGGATGGCCGTCGAAGATGGTGGCGTTGACGTTGACGGTGAAGCCGCGCGCCTTGGCCGCCTTGATCGCGGAGACGGCGCGGTCGAACACGCCCTTCTGCGACACAGCCTTGTCGTGATGGTCCTTCAGGCCGTCGAGATGCACCGAGAAGAACAGGTACGGGGAGGGCGTGAACAGGTCGAGCTTCTTCTCGAGCAGCAGCGCGTTGGTGCAGAGCGAGACGAACTTCTTGCGTTCGACCAGGCCGCGCACGATCTCGCCGATCTCCTTGTGGATCAGCGGCTCGCCGCCGGGAATGGCGACCATCGGCGCGCCGCACTCGTCGGCCGCGTCCCAGCACTCCTGGGCGGTCATGCGGCGGTTGAGGATCGCATCCGGATAATCGATCTTGCCGCAGCCGACGCAGGCGAGGTTGCAGCGGAACAGCGGCTCCAGCATCAGCACGAGCGGATAGCGCTTGCGGCCAAGCAGTTTCTGCTTGAGCAAATAGCCGCCGATACGCATTTCCTTGAAGAAGGGGATAGCCATTACAAGTTTCTTTCTGGGCTAGGAATTCGGGTGGGTCAGCTCGCAGCCAGTTCGGCCGGAAGCCGGAATTCGATGTTTTCCTCGCGGCCCGGCAGCACCGAGACCTTGACTGGTCCGATCCGCCGCATCGCTTCGATCACGTCATCCACGAGTACCTCAGGCGCCGAAGCGCCGGCCGTGACGCCGACGGTCTTGGCATCTTTCAACCACTCCGGATTGAGCGCGCTGCCGTCGGCAATCAAATAACTCGCGACGCCGGCCTCAGTGCCGATTTCGCGGAGCCGGTTCGAGTTCGAGCTATTGGCAGCGCCCACCACCAAGATCACGTCGACCAGCTTGCTCAAGTCCCTTACCGCAGATTGGCGGTTCTGTGTCGCATAGCAGATATCCCGGATATCCGGGCCTTGAATATCTGTAAAGCGGGCCTGGAGGGCCGCAATAATGTCCTTGGTGTCGTCGACCGACAGGGTGGTCTGGGTGATGTAGGCCACTGGCGTATCCGCCTGCAGCGTCAAGGCCTTAACCTCTTCAACGCTTTGGACAAGCAGCACCGGGGCGGGAACCTGGCCCATCGTGCCCTCGACCTCGGGGTGGCCGGCATGGCCGATCAGGATCAGGGTGCGGCCCCTGGAGATGTAGCGTTTCCCCTGATTGTGAACTTTCGTGACCAGGGGGCAGGTGGCATTGAGCACCGGAAGGTCGCGCGCGGCAGCCTCTTCCTCGACGCTGCGGGCGACGCCATGGGCACTGAAAACGGTCACGGCTTTCGGCGGAACCTCGGACAGTTCCTCGACGAAGATCGCGCCCTTGTTCTTCAGGCTCTCGACCACGTACTTGTTGTGCACGATCTCGTGGCGCACGTAGACGGGCGGGCCGTACTTCTCCAGCGCCCGTTCCACGATCTCGATCGCACGCACCACGCCCGCGCAAAAGCCGCGCGGCTGCGCTAGATAAACTTCCATAGGACGCCCATCACGCAATTTGCACCAATCCGCTTCTCAAGTCCCCGGCGGCACTTCGATACTGTCCAATGAGTTGCAATAACCGCACCATTGGTTTCGCGCACGCGGTAACCGCCCACCCTATCTGGGCCCCGGCGCATGGAGGCACAGCACTTTGTGTCAAAAAATCGGCAAAAAGGAAAGACCGGATGAAACCCTGGTTCCGTTACCGTGCGCATCCGCGGTATTATAATAGGGCATGCGCTCTGAGCAAAATGGCGACATTTGTGCTCACCGCTTCGCCACTTTCCCGCCTCAAGTCACCGGCTATACCGACCGCCCCGCATGATTTTGCCTAGGTCTGTCGCCGTTTACCTCGAACCTTCGTGCGGCGAGAACCACTCAAAACAGCAATAGGTTTCGCCGGGGAACTCCGATAAACAGCGGGCGTTTCCGGCAAGCTGTTAACCGCAGAAAGAAAAGATGCTGCAAAGCGTAGTCGTTGCCATCGTCAGGGCCTGCACCCGGTTTGCCTCCCTCGTCGTCGTTCTCGGGCTCCTGCTTTCGGTCGGGGCGGGCTATTACACGTCTAAGCATTTCGCCATCAACACCGACATCAATTCGCTGATTGCCCAGAATTTGGACTGGCGCCAGCGCGACCAGCAATTCGACCGTGCCTTCGACCGCGACGCGACGATTCTCGCGGTCGTCGAGGCCAGGACGCCGGAGATGGCGACCGCGGCGGCGGATGCGCTCTTCGCCAAGCTGAAGGACAACAAGACCGACTTCCAGTCGATGCAGCAGCTCGGCACCGGCGAGTTCTTTGAGAAGAACGGCTTGCTGTTCCTGCCGACCGAAGAGGTCGGCAAGATCACCAGCCAGTTCGAATCCGCAGCGCCCCTGGTCGAGATCATGGCCGGTGATCCCTCGATCCGCGGCCTGACCGGCGCGCTGGAGACGGGACTTGCCGGCGTCAAGCGCGGCCAGGTCAAGCTCGACAATACCGCGCGGCCCTTCAATCAGATCGCGCAGACCGTCGAGACCGTGCTCAACAAGGGCAAAGCGAGCTTCTCCTGGCGTGAGCTCGTCAGCGACGAGCCGCTGACGGATTCCGATAAGCGCGCCTTCATCGAGTTCAAGCCGATCCTGGACTACAACGCGCTGGAGCCCGGCAAGGGCGCCACCGACGCGATCCGCAAGGCGGCAGTTGATCTGGATTTTGCGAACAAGTACCAGGCACGAGTGCGACTGACCGGTCCCGTCCCGATCGCCAACGAGGAATACGCCACCGTCCAGGAGGGCGCCGTCGTCAACGGCGTCGGGACTGTGCTGGTCGTGCTGCTCATCCTGTGGATGGCGCTGCACTCGTCGAAGATCATTTTCGCGGTGTTCGTCAATCTCTTCGTCGGCCTTGCGCTGACGACCGCTGCCGGCCTGATGATGGTCGGCTCGTTCAATTTGCTGTCGATCGCGTTCGCCGTGCTGTTCGTGGGACTGGGCGTCGATTTTGGTATCCAGTACAGCGTCCGCTACCGCTCGGAGCGCTACAAGCACAACGATCTCTCCGGCGCGCTGGTGCTTGCCGCCAAGCGCTCCGCGGTGCCGCTGTCGCTGGCGGCAATGGCGACCGCCGCCGGCTTCCTCTGTTTCCTGCCCACCGATTACAAGGGCATCTCCGAGCTCGGCCAGATCGCCGGCGTCGGCATGCTGGTGGCGTTCCTCTCCAGCATCACCGTACTGCCCGCAATGCTGAAGCTGTTGAACCCGCCCGGTGAGCAGGAGCCCGTCGGTTATGCCTTCCTGGCGCCGCTCGATTACTTTCTGGAGAAGCACCGTGTGCTGGTCGTGGGCGGCACGTTGCTGCTGGCGCTCGCCGGCCTGCCGCTGCTCTACTTCCTGAAGTTCGACTTCAACCCGATGAACCTGCGCAACCCGAAGGCCGAGTCGATCGCGACCTTCCTCGATTTGCGCAAGGATCCGAACACCGGCGCCAATGCCATCAACGTGATGACCACGTCCGAGGAGCAGGCGAGGCAGGTCGAGGCGAAGCTGGAGAAGGTGCCGGAGGTGCTGCGCGTGATGTCGCTCGACAGCTTCGTGCCGACCGACCAGGCGCCAAAGCTGAAGCTGCTCGCGCAGGGCGCCAAGGTGCTCAACCCCGCGCTCAATCCTGACCAGGTCGACGCTGCGCCAACGGACAAGGAAAACGTCGAGGCGTTGAAATCCTCGGTCGACAATCTGCGCCGGACCGCCGGTGACACGAAGGGCCCGGGCGCCGTCGCCTCGCGCCGGCTGGCGGACGCGCTCGAAAAGCTCGCCAATGGCGACGAGGCCACGCGGAACACGGCGCAGGACGTGTTCGTCACGCCGCTGAAGATCGCGTTCGGCCAGCTCAGGAACGCGATGCAGGCCGGGCCGGTCACCCTGGCCTCACTGCCCCCCGAGCTCGTCAGCGCCTGGAAGAGCAAGGACGGGATCATCCGCGTCGAGGCGCAGCCGAAGGGCGATCCCAACGACAACGACACGCTGCGCAAATTTGCGGCGGCGGTGCTCGCGGCCGAGCCGACCGCGATCGGCGGGCCGGTCTCGATCCTGAAATCCGGTGACACCGTGGTGAAGGCGTTCATCCACGCCGGCATCTACGCGCTGCTGGTGATCGGCCTGTTGCTTTGGATCACGCTGCGGCGGTTCGTCGACGTGCTGATGACGCTGGTGCCGCTGCTGGTCGCCGGCGCGGTGACGCTCGAAATCTGCGTGTTGATCGGGCTGCCGCTCAACTTCGCCAACATCGTCGCGTTCCCGCTGCTGCTCGGCGTCGGCGTCGCCTTCAAGATCTATTATGTCGTGGCCTGGCGCTCGGGCAGGACAAACCTGCTCCAGACCAGCCTGACACGCGCGATCTTTTTCAGCGCGCTGACGACGGCGACCGCGTTCGGTAGCCTGTGGCTGTCGAGCCACCCCGGAACGTCCAGCATGGGCAAGCTACTCGCACTCTCGCTGGTGACGACGCTTGCCGCAGTGCTGCTGTTCCAGCCGGCCCTAATGGGCAAACCCCGCAATCTCAGGGAGTAGGCAGATGTCGCCGACCGGGTCGGCGGCGTTCTTCTGACCGGGCTTGGCGGTGGTAGCGGTCTTCTGGGCTGCGGGGGCAGGGGCCGGCGCTGTGGCGCTGGCGCCGGTCGTGCCGCCTGTTGTCGGGCCGCCTGTGGTGCCGCCGTTGTTGCCTTGGGCTTTCGGCGCCGCGCCGGTGGGCTTCGGTGCGCCCTTGGCCATGGCGTTGGCGGTGCTCAAAGGAATCGGCGGGGCGACGCGGGTCCAGGTCTCGCCGCCGCAGAGGAAGCCCATCACGCAGCCCTTGATTTCGAGCTGGTCGGTGCCGACGGTCGTGATGGTTGCGCTGTAGAGCTGGCCGTCCTTGGCGTTGTAGACCTGCCCTTCCCACTGATCGACGCCGGGCTTCTTCTTCATGTCGATCAGGGTCGCCATGCCCAGCGTCGGCCTGGTCTTTTTCGACGGATCCGGATTGTATTCATCGCGGCCGCCGGGCTGTTTTTCCCAGGAAACCGCGCCCCACATGCTGCCATTGCATTGGGCGACACGAATGTTGGCGACGGCGTCGGCGACCCGCCAGTCGCCGGTGGGATCGGCGGCGAGCGCGGGTGTCAGGCAGGTGTAACCACCAGCCAGTATTAGTCCGGTGTAAAGGGCTAAACGCATGATAGTTCCTTGGCAGTGCAACATGGTTTAAAGCTGTGCTTGCGAAGATGGTCCGAAAAAGGGCAAAAGGCCGCACAGACCGTTTTCGGTAACGGTCCCTTTTCAGTTGACGAGCCGGCCCTCAAGCGAAGTATGTAGCGGATGCACAGCCCAAATCCAGACATGTCTCAGCTATTCGCGGACCGTCAGGCCCAGCGCAGCACCCTGCATAATCGGTATCTGAACGAGCAGTTCGTTCGGGTTCTCAAGACCATCGGCTACGATGTCGGCTTCCAGAAGGGGCAGGGGCAGTACCTCTACGATCGCGAGGGGGCGCGCTATCTCGACCTGTTGTCCGGCTTTGGCGTGTTCGCGATCGGGCGCAATCACCCTGTCATGCGCGAGGCGCTCAAGAGCGTGCTCGATGCCGACCTGCCCAATCTGGTCCAGTTCGACGTCTCGGTGCTTGCCGGCGTGCTCGCCGAGCGGCTGCTGAAATACGTCCCCTATCTCGACAAGGCGTTCTTCGCCAATTCCGGCGCCGAATGCGTCGAAGCCGCGATCAAATTCGCCCGCGGCGCCACCGGCCGTCCCGGCATCGTCTATTGCGCCCACGGCTATCATGGCCTGACCTACGGCGCGCTGTCGCTAACGGGTGATTCGAACTTCCGTACCGGCTTCGAGCCGCTGCTGCCCGGCTGCACCTCGATTCCGTTCAACGACCTCGCCGCGCTCGAAAAGGCGCTGGCCTCGCGCGAGGTTGCGGCCTTCGTCGTCGAGCCGATCCAGGGCAAGGGCGTCAACATGCCCACCGACGAGTTCCTGCCGGGCGCTGCCGCGCTCTGCAAGAAATACGGCACGCTGTTCGTCGCCGACGAGATCCAGACCGGCATGGGCCGCACCGGCCGCTTCCTGGCGGTCGAGCACTGGAACGTCGAGCCCGACATGGTGCTGCTGTCGAAGTCGCTGTCCGGCGGCCACGTGCCGGTCGGCGCCGTGCTGACGCGCAAGAGCATCTTCGACAAGATCTTCAACCAGATGGACCGCGCCGTGGTGCACGGCTCCACCTTCTCCAAGAACGATCTGGCGATGGCCGCGGGCATCGCGACGCTCGACGTCATGGAGTCCGAGAAGCTGATCGAGTCCGCCGCCAAGCGCGGCGCCGAGCTGCGCCTCGCGCTGACGCGCATGGTGCCAGGCTACGAGCTGATGAAGGAAGTGCGCGGCAAGGGCCTGATGATCGGCGTCGAGTTCGGCCCGCCGAAGTCGCTGCGGCTGCGGGCGTCCTGGAACGTGCTGGAAGCTGCCAACAAGGGCCTGTTCTGCCAGCTCATCACCGTGCCGCTGTTCAAGGACCACAAGATCCTCACGCAAGTCGCCGGTCACGGCAGCCACACCATCAAGCTGCTGCCGCCGCTCACCATCACCGAGGAAGATTGCGGCTGGATCGAGCGCGCCTTCGACGACGTCATCGCCGGCAGCCACAAGGTCCCCGGCGCGATCTGGTCGCTCGGCAAGACGCTGGTGGACAACGCGGTGCGGCGGTCGGCGTAAATTCGCCGATCTATCTCAGCGGTCGTCATTGCGAGCGAAGCGAAGCAATCCAGTATCCCTCTGCGGATGCGGGCTGGATTGCTTCGCTCCGCCAGCTACCCCTCCACATTCGCCTTCATCGCCGCCTCGAACTTGTCGACGAATTCGGCGAGCTCGTCGGCGCCGATATCGCTGACGGCCCAGAAGTTCAGGCCGCGATTGCCCCAGCGGCGGCAGTTGAAGCCCTGCATGGTCTCGGTCTTCGGCGCGCGATATTCCGCGTTCGATGTCTGCGATACGAACAAATTGATCACGTGCTGCCGGCGCTTGTAAACGACGGCGCCGATGGCGCGGGCGTCGATATAGTCGAGCCGGCCGCCGACCAGCGTGAAGCCTTGCGCGGTGAGATCGATCACGGGCGGGGCGACGTCGAGCTTGCCGTTGAACCACGGCTTCACGGTGTGCTGGTCGGTGGAGACCACGTCGATGAGATGGCCGGCCTGAAGCGAGCGCAGATGCGCGGAGACGACCTCCGACAGGATGCGCTGCTGGTCGTCCTGGCGCAGCACCACGGCGACGACGCCGGAGGCGGCGAGCGCGGAGACGGCCGAGCCCATCGCAAAGCCGCGCAGCACGGAGCGGCGGGTCGGTTGCCGGCGCTGCGGCTGCGGCAGCGCGGCTTCGATCCGGGCGCGCAGGCTAGCCGGCGCGGCATAGCGCAAATCGGTGTCGGCGAGCACGCGCTGCATCTCGCGTTGTGCGGCAAACTCCGCGGCGCAGTCCGGGCAACTGGCAATGTGGGCTTCGACCTCGCGCGCGTGGCCGGCATCGAGCTCGTTGTCGAGCAGCGCGTGAAGCAGGATTTTTGCTTCGTCGCAGGTCATCTCGAGTGCTCCTCTTCCGCCGTCCAGGCCGCGCGCAGCATGGCGCGGGCGCGGGCGAGGCGGGACATCACGGTGCCGACGGGGGCGCCGACGGCCTCGGCGATTTCACGATAGGACAGGTTGTTGATCTCCCGCAGCACGAATGTTTCCTTGAACGGTTCGGCGAGCGCGTCGATCAACTTGCGGATGGCGCCGGCATCGCGGCTGCGCAGCACCTCGGTCTCGGGGCTCGCCTCGCTCTCCTGCCAGATCGGCGTCTGCTCGGCGGCGCCGGGCGTATCCTCGATCGCGCTGGGCCTGTGCGCGCGCCGCGCGTATTCTGCGTTGCAGACGTTGCGCAGGATCGCGAACAGCCAGGGCTTCATCGCCGGCCCGCGATAGCTGTCAAAATGCTTCAGCGCGCGCAAATAGCACTCCTGCACCGCATCCTCGGCGTCGGAGGCATCGCGCAGCAGATAGCGCGCGAGCGTGTAGACGTCGTCGAGATAGGGCAGCGCGGCTTCACGGAAGCGCTGCGCCTTCTGCAAATCGTCGTTGGCGGGCATCGCTCCTCGCTTTGCCTCTTGTTCTGCGCGTCGCGTTGTTTCGTCCCTGTTTGTTTCGTCTCCGTGTGTGACGGAAGGCACACGAGCCCGGCCGGCGTGGGACCACCGGCCGGGCAAGACGTTGATGCCTTGGTTTGAGACGTTACTCAACCTTGATCATCCCCGTCATGTGCGGGTGCAACGAACAAAAATATTTGTAGTCGCCCGCATTGGTGAAGGTGAACGAGAACTTGTCGTCGGTGTCCAGGGCCTTGGACCTGAACTTGCCGGCCGACACCACGGTGTGCGGGATGTCGTCCCGGTTGGTCCAGGTCACGGTGGTGCCGAGCTTGATCTTCAACTCGGCCGGCTGGAAAACGAAATTGTCGATATGCACTTCCATGTCGTCGGCACGGGCCGTCGTTGCGGGCAACAGGATGGCCGCGACCACGGCGACACCGAAGTCGCGGCGATTGAGTGTTTTCATTGTCAGCTTCCGTTCAGCCTTTTTCCGTTCAATCTTGGATCAACCCTGCAGCGGCGTGTCGATGATCGCGAGCCGCTGCTCGTTCTGCTTGAAGTTGATGCTGGCGACGCCGAGCATGCCGCGCAGCTTTGCGTCCTCGACCTTCATCGGTCCGGGCGAGGGCGCGGTCCCCGGCGCGGGCTGCGGGAACGCAGTCGAGCGCGCGGTGTGGAAAGTGACGTTGCCCTCGACCTTCTGCATCACCTGATGGATATGTCCGTTCAGCACGGTGACGGAGCCGAAGCCCTTGACGTATTCGAGCGCGCGACCGCCGTCCTCGGTGCCCCAGCCCCATTCGGGATAGACCGTCCAGAGCGGGATATGCGCGAACAGCACGATCGGTGTCGATTTCGACTTGCCGCGCAGATCGTCCTCGAGCCAGGCGAGTTGCTCGGCGCCGAGATTGCCGAGACCGCCGCCCTTGAGGTCGACGACGTTGACGAGGCCGATGAAGTGTACGCCGCCGGCGTCGAACGAATACCAGCCTGCACCCTTGGTGCCGCGGCCGTAACGCTCGCGATAGAATTTCACCTCCTCGTCGAGAAAGTCATGCTCGCCAGGCACGTAGTGCACGTCGAGCTTGCTCTGCGAGATGATGCGGTCGGCATTGTCGAACTCGGCGGCCTTCGACAGGTGCGTGATGTCGCCGGTGTGGATCATGAAGGAGGGTTTTGCCGGCATTGCGTTGATCTTGTTGATGGCCTCCTCCAGCGTGCCGAGCGCGTTGGGGTTTGCCGGCTTGTCGAAGCCGACATGGCTGTCGCTGATCTGGAGGAAGGTCATGCCGGGCGCGGCTGCCGTGGCGGCCTGCGCGGAATCGATGATGCCGAGCGAGCGCGGCACGCCGCCCGTGATGGTCCAGAGCACCCCGGTGCCGGCCCAGGTCATGCATTCCAGCACCTTGCGGCGGCTGACGCCGTCCCCGTGATCGTGTCCGCTCATCGCACGTCTCCACTTCGCCCGGAATTGGGCTTCGGGGAGGTGATTGGGGGCGGAGGAGACTTATTCCCGGATGCGATGACGTTTTCGTGAGGTGGTAGGGTCTCGTGTCCCGGACGCGGTGCAGCGCCCAAGAGCGGGTTCACGCGCGTCTTCGACGCGTTATGGCGGTGCGCCGCAGAGCCGGGACCCACGCGGCTCGGATTGTCTGGGCCGGGCTCTGCGCAGCAGCGTTGCACGCTGCAGCGCGTCCGGGGCGCGAGACTTATTTCGCGAATTCCCGCACGGCCTCCACCACGCGTTCCGGCACTTCCTGCGCCACGCAGTGCCCGGCGCCCTCGAAGACCAGTGTGCTGACGCGCGGAATCAGCGACACGGCGCGTCGCGCCATCTCCTTGTAGATCGGCCCCGACTTCGCGGCGGTGGTGACGCGCACCGGGCAGTCGATCTCGGTGAGCGAGACAAACGGATTGCCGCGGGCATCGCCGACATAGACCTGCTCCATCGCCTCGTAGATCGGACGCAGGATTGCGAATTCGATCTCGGGCGTGCAGCAAAGCCGAACCCGGCCATTCTCCAGCGGCACGAAGCCGTGGCGCACATAGGCCCGCAGCGATGGTTCGGTCCAATCGGCAAACGCCGGCGCTGTGCGGTAGCGCTCGAACACGGTGTCGGCACTGTCGAATTCGGCCCGCCGGCGCAGCGTGCCCTGGACGCGGGTGAGCGAGTCTTCGCTCAAGCCTCCGGGCCGCGCCGCGCGCGGGTCCATCACGGTCGGCTCCATCACGAACAGGCGCGTGAAGCGTCCTGGCCGAAGTTTCGTCGCGAGCAGGAGATCGGTCGCGCCGGCGCTGTGGCCGATGCCGTAGACGTCGCGCAGATCGAGCGCATCGATCACCCGGCAGACATCCTCGGCATAATCAAGGAAATGATAGGCATCGGGCTTGTGGCTCGCGCCGTGGCCGCGGCGGTCGAGCGCGTAAACGGTGCAGGTCGATGCAAGCTCGCGCGCGACCTCGTCCCAGACGTCGGCGACGAAACCGGTGCCGTGCACGAGCAGCGCGGGCGGCCTCCCGCTCTCGCCCCATTGCAGCATCGCGATCTGCGCGTCAGTGGGGCCAATGGAGAAGCGATGTGGATTGATCATGGGGACGGGACGCTACTTCGCGTCCTCCAAAATCATCGTCGCGCCCTTCTCGGCGATCATCGCTGTCGGCGTATTGGTATTGCCTGACGTTATCGTCGGCATGATCGACGCGTCGATAATGCGCAGGCCGCTCAGGCCGTAGAAACGCAGCCGCTCGTCCACCACCGCCATCGGATCATTCGCCGCGCCCATCTTTGCGGTGCCGACGGGATGGAAGATGGTGGTGCCGATGTCGCCGGCGGCCTTGGCGAGCGAGGCATCGTCGTCGCCGACGGTGGGACCGGGCAGATATTCGCTCGGGCGATATTTCGCGAGCGCCTTCTGCCGCATCAGTCGCCGCGTGGTCCGGATGGCGTCGGCGCCGACCTGGCGGTCGTCGTCGGTCGACAGATAGTTCGGCGCGATGATCGGCTTCTCGTCCAAGCTCGCCGAGCGCAGCCGCACCGTGCCGCGCGAGGTCGGCTGCAGATTGCAGGCGCTCACGGTGATCGCGGGGAAGCAGTGCAGGGGATCGCCGAACTTGTCGAGCGACAGCGGCTGCACGTGGAACTGGATGTTGGCGCGGGCGCGCGTCGCGTCGGAGCGGGTGAAGATGCCGAGCTGCGACGGCGCCATGGTCAGCGGTCCGCGGCGGCGGAAGGCGTAGTCGAGCCCCATCAGGCCACGGCGGAACAGATTGTAGTAGGTCTCGTTCAGCGTGCGCACACCCTCGACCTTGTAGATCGCGCGCTGCTGGAGATGGTCCTGAAGGTTGCGGCCGACGCCGGGCTTGTCCATCACGATGTCGATGCCGAGCGGCGACAGCCAGTCGGCGGGACCGATGCCGGAGCGATGCAGCACCTGCACTGAGCCGATGGAGCCTGCCGAGAGGATCACCTCGCGCTTCGCGCGCGCCTCGATGACCTCGCCATTCTGGATGAAGCGTACGCCGACGGCGCGGCCCTGCTCGATGATGAGACGATCGACCAGCACGTTCTTCTCGAGCCGCAGATTTTGGCGGTTCAGTGCGGGCTTGAGGAAGCCGCGCGCGGACGACCAGCGCCGACCGCGCTTCTGGTTGACGTGGAAATAGCTGGTGCCTTCGTTGTCGCCGGTGTTGAAATCCGGAATGCGCTTGATGCCCATCTCCTCGGCGGCGTCGCCCACGGCGTCGAGAACGGCCCATGACAGCCGCGGCGCCTCGATGCGCCAGCCGCCGCCGGCGCCGTGATGCTCGCTCGCGCCGAGGAAGTGATCTTCGAGTTTCTTGAACAGCGGCAGCACGTCGTCATAACCCCAGCCGGTCATGCCGAGCTGGCGCCAGTGGTCGTAATCAGCGGCCTGTCCGCGCATCGAGATCATGGCGTTGATCGCCGAAGAGCCGCCGATCACCTTGCCGCGGGGATAGGCCAGCGAGCGGCCATTGAGACCGGGCTCGGCCTCGGTCTTGAACATCCAGTCCGAACGCGGATTGCCGATCGCGAAGAGATAGCCGACCGGAATGTGGAACCAGATCCAGTTGTCGTCGCCGCCGGCTTCGAGAATGAGGACGCGATTCCCTGATACGGCCGAGAGGCGGTTGGCGATGATGCAGCCGGCCGTGCCGGCCCCGACGACAATGTAGTCAAACTCACCTTCGAGCCGCCTCGGCATTCTGCTTCCACCCAAACAGGCGTCATGCCCAGGCTCGTCCCGGGCATCCACGCGCTTTCCGTCCTAATAGTCAGACGTGGATGGCCAAGACAAGCTGGTGACAGGCCCGGCCATGACGAGAGCACAGGGGACCCTCGATCCACGGGAGTTAGGTGGACTGGTGCTTGCATGGTAGACAGTCCTGTATTCCCAACAAGGCTTGAGACCCTCCATGCCCATCGTGAACCGAGTCGCCGACCTCCAACCCGATATTCAGGCATGGCGCCGGGACATCCACCAGCATCCGGAGCTGCTGTACGACGTTCACCGCACCGCAGCATTCGTTGCGGACCGGCTGCGCGAGTTCGGCTGCGACGAGGTCGTGACCGGCCTCGGGCAGACCGGCGTGGTCGGCGTGATCAAGGGCAGCAAGCCGGCCGGCGATGGGCTCAAGGTGATCGGCATGCGTGCCGACATGGACGCGCTGCCCGTCGACGAGCAGACCAACCTGCCTTACGCCTCCAAGACTCCGGGCAAGATGCACGCCTGTGGCCATGACGGCCACACCGCGATGCTGCTCGGTGCGGCCCGCTACCTTGCCGAGACCCGCAACTTCGCCGGCGATGCTGTCGTAATCTTCCAGCCTGCCGAGGAAGGCGGCGCCGGCGGCGCGGCCATGGTCAAGGACGGCCTGATGGAGCGTTTCGGCATCGAGCAGGTCTACGGCATGCACAACGGCCCGGGCATTCCGATCGGCTCGTTCGCAATCCGGCCGGGCCCGATCATGGCGGCGACCGACGAGGTCGACATCATGATCGAGGGCCTCGGCGGCCACGCCGCGCGTCCGCACAAATGCGTCGATTCCGTGCTGGTCGGCGCGCAGGTGATCACCGCGCTGCAGTCAATCGTCGCCCGCAGCGTCGATCCCCTGGAATCGGCCGTGATCTCGATCTGCGAATTTCACGCCGGCAACGCCCGCAACGTCATTCCGCAGACCGCAACGCTGAGGGGCACCATCCGCACGTTGTCGCCGGAGGTGCGCAAGCTGGTCGAGAAGCGCGTGCACGAGGTGGTGGCGGGCGTGGCGCAGATCACCGGCGCCAAGATCGACCTGCACTACAAGCGCAACTACCCTGTCGTGAACAACCACGCTGCGGAGACCGAGGTGGCGCGGCGCATCGCCAGGAACGTTGCCGGCGAGGCCAATGTGCACGAGATGCCGCCGCTGATGGGCGGCGAGGATTTCGCCTACATGCTGGAAGCGCGGCCCGGCGCGTTCATCTTCTGCGGCAACGGCGACAGCGCCGGCCTGCATCACCCAGCCTACAATTTCAACGACGAGGCGATCGTGTTCGGCACGTCCTATTGGGTCAAGCTGGTCGAGGAATCGCTCGCGGCGTCTTAACGCCGCCCCCCGAACCACAAACGAAAAGGGCCCGTGCATCGCACGGGCCCTTTGTCTTTGAGGCGCGTGATCGGCTTCAGAAGATCCGCGAGAAGATCACATACAGCGTGGCCGACAGCGCGATCGCGCAGGGCAGCGTCAGCACCCAGGCCATCAGCAGGTTGCGGATGGTCGCCATCTGCAGGCCCGAGCCGTTCGCGGCCATGGTGCCGGCGACACCCGACGACAGCACGTGGGTGGTCGAGACCGGCAGGCCGAACACGTCGGCGGCGCCGATCGTGGCGGCGGCGACCAGCTCGGCGGAGGCGCCCTGTGCGTAGGTGAGATGGGTCTTGCCGATCTTCTCACCGACGGTGACGACGATGCGCTTCCAGCCGACCATGGTGCCGAGGCCGAGCGCGATGGCGACGGCGACCTTCACCCAGGTCGGGATGAACTTCGTGGCGCTATCGAGGCCGCCCTTGTAGGCGTTCAAGGTCGCGACCTCTTCCTTGTTGAGGTCGTTTTCCTTGTCCTTCATCAGGAAGCGGATCGCTTCCGAGGTCAGGTACATGTCGTTACGGGTGTTGCCGACCACTTCCGCCGGTACCTTGTTGAGCGAGCCGTACTTCGCGACCTGGTCGCCGACATCCTTCACCAGCACCGACAGCGAGGGGTAGGTGCCTTCGCTGATGTGGTGCGAGGTGATGTACTGCGTCACCGCAGGACGAGGATCGCCGATGATCGAGTGACCGGCGCCCTTGGCCGCGATCACCTTGGAGGCGGCCTCCGAGACCTTCTGGAACTGGGCGACCTGGCTCTCCGGCAGCGCGCGGTTGAGCGCGTAAGCGGTCGGCACGGTGCCGATCAGGATCAGCATGATCAGGCCCATGCCCTTCTGGCCGTCGTTCGAGCCGTGGGCGAAGCTGACGCCGGTGCAGGTTGCGATCAGCAGGCCGCGGATCCAGAGCGGCGGCGCCTTGTTGCCTTCGGGCGCGGCATAGAGCGCAGGGTTGCGCACGATGAACTTGAGCAGCAGCAGCAGCACGGCGGCGCAGATGAAACCGAACAGCGGCGACAGCAGCAGCGCGTAGCCGATCTCGGTGGCCTTGCTCCAGTCGACGCCCGAGGTGCCGTCGCGGCCGCGCATGACGGCATTGGCGATGCCGACGCCGATGATCGAGCCGATCAGCGTGTGCGAGGAGGAGGCGGGCAGGCCGAAATACCAGGTACCGAGGTTCCAGATGATCGCGGCGATCAAGAGTGCGAACACCATGGCGAAGCCGGCGCTGGAGCCGACCTGGAGGATCAGCTCGACCGGCAGCAGCGAGACGATGCCGAACGCGACCGCGCCGGAGGACAGCAGCACGCCGAGGAAGTTGAAGAAGCCCGACCACATCACCGCGAATTCAGCCGGCAGCGAATGGGTGTAGATCACGGTCGCCACCGCGTTGGCGGTGTCGTGGAAGCCGTTGACGAATTCGAAGCCGAGCGCGATCAGCAGCGCGACGAACAAGAGGATGTAGGGCAGGAAGGTCGTCACCTTCGTGCCGGTCGCGTTGACGTCGACATAGATGCTGTAGGCAACGAACAGCAGGCCTGCGGCAAGGATGCCGAAGAACAGGATCATCGTGAGCGGGTTAAAACCCTTGTCGAGATTTGGCCTGGAAGCCGGCTGGACGGGCGTCGGATCGCCTACCGCACGGTCGAATGCAACGTCTGTCATTTTTGGACGCCCCTTAACTAATTTGAAGGGGCTATTGTCCGCGATGGATTTGAAGGCTGGATGACAACTGCGTCCTAAAGTCGCTTTCCCACCAGTATTCGCCAGTATTTAGGCGGCGCGTGGGGCTTTCTTCTGCAAACTGGCGGCAATCTTCAGGTCTTCGACAAAGCGCTGATATTCCAGCACTTTGGCTTCCGGATCAGGCAGCCGCAACAGATAGGACGGGTGCACCGTCACCAGTGCCTTGCGTCCCTCGGGCATATCTATGAGCCGGCCACGGGTCTTGCCGATCGGGGTGATCTTGCCGAACACGCTCTGCGCGGCGGTGGCGCCCATTGCCACGATGAGCTCGGGCTGGATTGCCGAAACTTCCCGCTCGTACCATTGCCGGCACGCCCGGATCTCCGGCGTCGCCGGCTTCTGGTGCAGACGGATCTTTCCGCGCGGCACGAATTTGAAGTGCTTGACCGCGTTGGTGACGTAGACCTTGTTGCGGTCGACGCCGGCTTCCTGAAGCGCACGGTCGAGCATCTGGCCGGCCGGGCCGATGAAGGGGTGGCCGGCGAGGTCTTCCTTGTCGCCGGGCTGCTCGCCGACCAGCATGATGGTCGCGTCTTTCGGGCCCTCGCCGAACACGGTCTGCGTCGCGTCCTTGTAGAGCGGGCAGGCGCGGCAGTGCGCGGCCTCCTCGCGGAGCGCTTCGAGATCGTCGGCAGCCAGCTTGCGTGGCATCGGAGCCTCCGGCCGCTTCTGGGGCTTGTGCGGATCGGTTGCGGCATTGGCGATCATGGCGCCGGTCATGCGCTCGGCGTCCTCGATCAAGGGCTTAATGATCGACGCCTCGGGCAGGTTCCTCCAGTATTTCTTCGGCATCTCCGTCTGCATCGCCTTCACCTTCAGCCGCGCCGGGTTGAAGATGCTGGCGTAGTAGCGCCGCCAGGTTTCCTCGAGCCGGTCTTCGCCGGGTGCTTCGCTCTTGCTCACGCCCGACGTGAACGAGAGCGCGTGGCCATCCCAATGCGCACACAGATCGGGTGTCAGGATCGACCATGGCATGTCGGCGAAGCGCTTGGCAAAGAACGGCGCGGCAAGCTCGACGATGTAATGCTCCGGCTCGAACCAGGCGACGTAATGCGCCGCGCGCTCGCGGCCGATCTCGCGGAAGCGCACGAAGGCATGCATCTTGTGCTCGTCGCGATGGACTGCTCTTGCCATGGCGGTGACTTGCGCGACATCAGGATTGGTCGCGACCTCGATGAGATCGTGATTGTCCTTCAATCGCCAGAGCAGGCGATAGAGGATCGCAAAGCGCTCGCCGTCGCGATGCAGGATCGCGGCCTTGGCGAGATCGACGAATTTTGCCGAGACGTTAAAGGTGCTGTCGTTCACCTCAAATATCGGAGACGGGGAGGGCGGTGCAAACAGCTCGGCTTCGCCGCCTTGTACGGTCCAGGTGACATCGGTTGGCTGCACATGATGCAGCACGAGGCTACGCGCGGCTTTGCGCCAGCCGTCGAAATCGGTTTCGGTGTCGAGGGTGATGTACTGCATCAGAAGCCAAACCCCAATTGTGTTGCCTTCGGCTTGAACCGTTCGATCAGCCGCGCCTCGTCGAGGCGATGCGGCGCGGGCCGGTGATCGCTGAGGACGATGAATGGCAGCGCCTTGTTGCGGGGCACATGCAGCCGCGCGAGATCGGAGAGGCGGATCGTGGTGGTGCGCCGCGTCGCGATGATGCGTTCGACCGCCTTGGTGCCGAAGCCCGGCACGCGCAACAGCTCCTCGCGGCTGGCGCGGTTGACGTCGAGCGGGAAGCGGTCGCGATGGCGCAGCGCCCAGGCGAGCTTCGGATCGATGTCGAGCGGCAGCATCGCGCTGTCGTCAACGATCTCCGCAACGTCGAAACCGTAGAACCGCATCAGCCAGTCGGCCTGGTAAAGCCGGTGCTCGCGCAGCAGCGGCGGCTGTACCAGAGGCAAAGCGCGGCTGGCATCGGGGATCGGGCTGAAGGCGGAGTAATAGACGCGCCGCAGCCGGTAGGAGCCATAGAGATTGGAGCTGGTGTGCAGGATGGTGTGATCAGAGGCCGCGTCGGCGCCGACGATCATCTGTGTGCTCTGTCCGGCGGGCGCGAAGCGCTGCGGCCTGGCCTTCGTCTTTGTGCTGCGGTTTTCCTCGGCCTCGTCGAGCTTCAGCCGCAGCCGGCCCATGGTGCGGCGGATCGCGCGCACATCCTTTTCCGGTGCGTATTGCTGCAGGCTCGTCTCCTCAGGCATCTCGATGTTGATGGAGAGGCGATCTGCATATTTGCCGGCTTCCGCGATCAGCGCGTCGTCGGCCTCGGGAATGGTCTTGAGATGGATGTAGCCGCGGAAGTGATGCTCCTCGCGCAGTTTGCGCGCGACGCTGACCACCTGCTCCATGGTGTAGTCGGGGCTGCGGATGATGCCGGAGGAGAGAAACAGGCCCTCGATGTAATTGCGCCGGTAGAAGTCGAGCGTGAGCTTGACCACTTCGTCGATGGTGAAGCGGGCACGCGGCACGTTGGAGGAGGCGCGGTTGACGCAATAAAGGCAGTCGTAATTGCAGGCGTTGGTCAGGAGCACTTTGAGCAGCGAGATGCAGCGTCCGTCCGGCGCGTAGGAATGGCAGATGCCCATGCCCGGCGCGGTCGAGCCCATGCCCTTGCCATCGCTGGAATCCCGCTTCTCGGTGCCGCTGGAGGCGCACGACGCGTCGTATTTGGCGGCATCAGCCAGAATCTCCAGCTTGCGTTGTACGTCCATCGTGGAATCCCTTTGATTCAGCTTACGAATCCGGATGAGCACCAATTCGATTGACTCCCCGGCCGCTGTTAGCTTTATATTAGAACATATCATGAACAAATGAGCCAGCCGTAGGTTCTTATTTTTGAGAACCTCGGCAATCACCTCTGAAGGAGCGGCGTATATGAGCGGCGCACGGATGAACGCGCTTGCGACCTTGCGCGGCCAGATCGAGCGCATCGAGACGGCGGAGGTCGTGCATCAGCACGATCGCGTCGCGCTCGGCCACGACGAGGTCGACAGCGCGCTGAAGGGCGGGCTCGCGCGCGCGGTGATCCACGAGGTGTTTTGCGAGGGCCGGCAGGGAACCGCCGCGACGGGTTTTGTCATGGGGCTTGCGGGGCGTGTCTCGCGGCGCCGGCCGCTGCTGTGGGTGCGGCAGGATTTTTCGGAACTCGAGACCGGCGCGCTGTCGATGAGCGGGCTTGCCGAGATCGGTCTCGATCCGCGCCGCGTGGTGATGGTGCGCGCCGCCGATGTCGAGAGCGCGTTGCGGACCTCGGCCGATGCGCTCGCCTGCGACGCGCTTGGCGCCGTTGTGCTCGAGCTCTGGGGTGAGACGCGGCAGTTCGATCTCGTGGCGAGCCGCAAGCTGACACTGGCCGCGCAAGGCTCCGGTGTCACCGGCCTGATGTTGCGGATGGCCGCGCAGCCGCTGCCCTCGACCGCGGAGACGCGGTGGATGTTGCGCGCGGCGCATTCGCCGCCGGGCCCGGCATGGAGCTCCTGGGGCGCGCCGCGCTTCGATGCCGAACTCTTGCGCAATCGTCATGGCCCGTGCGGCCGGTGGATCATGGAATGGAAATGTGATGAGTGCCAGTTCTCTGAACCGTCGACGTATCCTCAGCCTGTGGCTGCCGCGCCTGCCCATCGATCGGATTCAGCGGTTCTTCGGCGCGCTGGGTAAGACCAATGATCCGAGCATCGTTGTCATCAAGGACAACAATGCGCTGGTGATCCATGCGCTGGACGAAGCCGCCGAGCGCCTCGGCTTGCACATCGGCCAGCCCCTGGCCAATGCACGGGCGATGTGTCCGGACTTGAAAGTGTTCGACGCCGATGTCGTGGCCGATGCGAAGACGCTCAGCGACGTCGCCGACTGGTGCGACCGCTTCACGCCGCTGGTGGCGCTCGATCCGCCGTACGGGCTGTTTCTGGACATCACCGGCTGCGCGCATCTGTTCGGCGGCGAGGCTGCGTTGTTGCAGACCTTCGTCCGCGCGCTCGCCCGTCAGGGTTTTGCCGTCAGCGCGGCGATCGCCGGCACCTCGGTCTGTGCGCGCACGCTGACGCGGCAGGCCTCCGGCACCATCGTCGCCGATGGCGGGGAGGCGGCGGCGATCAGCCGGCTGCCGGTATCCGCGCTTGGTGCGGGCGAGGCCATCACCACTGGTCTGCGCCGCGCCGGCCTGAAAACCATCGGCGATGTCGCCTCGCGCGAGCCGCATGAGATCACGGCGCGGTTCGGCGCGCGGTTCTCCACGCTGCTCGCGCATGCGCAGGGGCATGGCGATGCCCCGATCAATCCGCGCAAACCGCTGCCGGATTATATCGTGGAGAAGCGCTTTGCCGAACCGATCGCCACCGACACCATGATCGCGCTGACGCTGTCGCGGCTCGCCGACACGCTGATCGCGTCCATGGAGAAGCAGGGCAAGGGCGCGCGGCGCCTGGAAGCCGCCTTCTTTCGTACCGACGGCGTGGTGCGCGCGATCATGGTCGAGACCGGGCGGCCGGTGACGCAAAGCAAAGTCATCGACCGGCTGTTTCGCGAACGTCTCGATGCGCTCGCCGATCCGCTGGATCCCGGCTTTGGTTTCGACATGGTGCGGCTGTCGGCGAGCCGCACCGAGATCGTGGTGCAGGAGCAGCGCGATCTCGACGCCCATGTCCATGACAATGACGAGCTCGCCGCGCTGATCGACCGCATCGCCGCGCGCATCGGCGGAAAGCGCGTCGTCGTGCATTTGCCTGAGGATACCCATATCCCCGAATGTGCGGTGCTGGCCGCGCCTGCCCAGCACCATCTCGCCGTGGCCATGCAGGCCGAATGGCCGGCGCGCGCCGAGAGCGAGCCGCCGCTGCGCCCCCTGCGGCTGTTCGACAGACCGGAGCCGATCAAGGTGCCGTTCGCGACCGTGCCGGACGGCCCGCCGCATCAGTTCACCTGGCGGCGTGCGCTGCATGCGGTGGTGCGGGTGGAAGGGCCCGAGCGCATCGCGATGGAATGGTGGCGGCAGGACGGCAAGCAATTGACGCGGGATTATTTCCGCATCGAGGATGCCGAAGGCCTGCGCTTCTGGATCTTTCGCGACGGTCTTTACGAAGGAGAGGTGTTCGACGACGAAGGCAAACCCATTCCCCCCAACTGGTATGTGCACGGTCTCTTCGCATGACCACGCCCGCTTATGCCGAGATCGGCATCACCACCAACTTCTCCTTCCTGCGCGGCGGCTCGGATCCGCGCGCCTATGTGCATCAGGCGAGCATCCTCGGCATTCCCGTGATCGGCATTGCCGACCACAACACGCTCGCCGGCGTGGTGCGCGCCTACAAGGAGCTCGACAATGACAAGGTGCTGCACAAGCCGAAATTGCTGATCGGCGCGCGCATCGTCTTCATCGACGGCACGCCCGACATTTTTGTCTATCCGCGCGACCGCGCCGCCTATGGCCGGCTGTGCCAGCTCCTCACCAGAGGCAAGCGCGGCGACGACATCACGCGGATCGAGAAGGGCGAATGCCATCTCTCTTTTGCCGACCTTCTTGAGTTTTCCGAGGGCCAGCTCCTGATCCTGACGCTGCCGCATCGCTTCGAGCCCGCGCAGGCGCTGGATGTTCTCGCCAAGCTTAAGGACAGCCGCGCCGAGGGCGTGTGGCTGGCGGCGAGCCTGGTCTATCGCGGCGACGACCGCCGCCGCCTGGCGCGGCTCGATGATCTCGCCGCCAAAGCAAACGTGCCGCTGCTCGCGACCAACGAGGTGCTCTATCACGATCCCGGCCGCCGTCCGCTCCAGGACGTGCTCACCTGCATCCGGGAAAAAACCACGATCGAGGCGGTCGGAAGGAAGCTCGAAGCCAACGCCGAGCGCTTCCTGAAGACGCCACGCGAAATGTCGCGGCTGTTCCGCGATTTTCCCGAGGCGATCGCGGAGACCATGCGCTTTGCGGGCAAGATCGATTTCACGCTCGACCAGCTCAAATACCAGTATCCGGACGAACCGGTGCCGCGGGGCAAGACCGCGCAAGAGCATCTGGAGGATCTGACCTGGGCCGGCGTCGACAAATATTTCGGCGGCAAGATCGATGACAAGCTGCGCACGACCCTGAAGAAAGAGCTCGCGCTGATCGCCGAGCTGAAATACGCGCACTACTTCCTCACCGTGCACGACATCGTACATTATGCGCGCAGCCAGAACATCCTGTGCCAGGGGCGGGGATCGGCGGCGAACTCAGCGGTCTGCTACGTGCTCGGCATCACCTCGGTCAATCCGACCAGCGTCGATCTCCTGTTCGAGCGCTTCATCTCCAAGGAGCGGCTGGAGCCGCCTGACATCGACGTCGATTTCGAGCATTCGCGGCGCGAGGAGGTGATGCAATATGTCTATCGCCGCTACGGCCGCCACCGCGCCGCGATCATCGCCACCGTGATCCATTACCGTCCACGCAGCGCCATTCGCGACGTCGGCAAGGCGCTGGGCCTGACCGAGGACGTCACCGCCGCGCTCGCCGACACCGTCTGGGGAAGCTGGGGCAAGGGCCTCAACGACATGCAGGTCAGGCAGGCCGGGCTCGATCCCAGCAATCCCATGATCAACCTCGCGGTCGAGCTTGCGACCGAGCTGATCGAATTCCCGCGTCATCTCTCCCAGCATGTCGGCGGCTATGTGCTCACCCAGGACCGGCTCGACACCTATGTGCCGATCGGCAACGCCGCGATGGACGAACGCACCTTCATCGAGTGGGACAAGGACGACGTCGACGCGCTCAACATGATGAAGGTCGACGTGCTCGCGCTGGGCATGCTGACCTGCATCCGGAAATGTTTTGATTTGATCGACCACCACAAGGGCAAGCGCTGGGTTCTGGCGAGTGTCCCTCAGGACGATCCCAAGGTTTACGACATGCTGTGTGCTGGGGAATCCCTCGGCGTGTTCCAGGTCGAGAGCCGCGCCCAGATGAACATGTTGCCGCGGTTGAAGCCGCGGACCTTCTACGACCTTGTCATCGAAGTCGCGATCGTGCGGCCCGGACCGATCCAGGGCGACATGGTGCATCCGTATCTGCGACGGCGGAACGGCCAGGAAAAGGTGAGTTATCCCTCGCCATCACCCGAACACGGTCCCGCGGACGAACTCTACAAGGTGCTGCACAAGACGAAAGGCGTGCCCTTGTTCCAGGAGCAAGCCATGCGCATCGCGATCGAGGCGGCAAAATTCACCTCCGAGGAGGCTAACGGCCTGCGCCGCTCGATGGCGACCTTCCGCAATGTCGGCACCATCGGCCAGTACGAGGAGAAGCTGATCGGCAACATGGTCGCGCGCGGCTACGATCCCAACTTCGCCAGAAGCTGCTTTGACCAGATCAAGGGCTTTGGCTCCTACGGTTTTCCAGAGAGCCATGCCGCGAGCTTTGCTCAGCTCGTCTACATCTCGTCATGGCTGAAATATCATCACCCCGATGTGTTCTGTTGCGGCCTGTTGAACTCGCAGCCCATGGGCTTTTACGCGCCCGCGCAGATCGTCGGCGACGCCCGCAAGAATGGCGTCGAGGTGCGCGACATCGACGTGTCCTGCAGTTTTGCGCAGAATACGCTGGAGAATATGGACGACGGATATTGCGCCGTGCGTCTGGGTTTTCGCCAGATCGACGGCTTCCACTGGCTCGATCCGGATGAGGAGGAGCTTAAGAGGCAGCAGGCTGAGCGGCAGGGCAAGGTCTATGTCACTCAGGAAGACTGGGCCGACCGCATTATCAAGGCTCGCGACCGCCAGCGGTTCACCTCGCTCGAAGACTTCGCCCGCGACACCGGCCTGCCCAAGCGTGCGCTGATCCTGCTCGCGGATGCCGACGCCTTCCGCTCGCTCGGCCTCGACCGCCGCGAGGCGCTGTGGCAGGTGCGGCGGCTGCCCGACGACGTGCCGCTGCCGCTGTTCGAGGCCGCGACCGCGCGCGAGCAGCCGGACGAGCATGCAAAACCGTTGCCGGAGATGCCGCTGGCCGAGCAGGTGGTCGCGGACTACCAGACTATCCGGTTATCGCTGAAGGGCCATCCGATGGAGTTTTTGCGCGAGATGTTTTCGCGCGAGCGTGTCGTGGCCTGCAGGGACATCAGCCATGAGAACGAGCGGCGCCGCGTCCGCTGCGCCGGCGTGGTGCTGGTGCGGCAGCGGCCGGGCAGCGCCAGCGGCGTCGTGTTCATGACGCTGGAGGACGAGACCGGCATCGCCAATGTCGTGGTGTGGCCCAAGATCATGGAGCAGTACCGCAAGGAAGTGATGGGCGCACGCCTCATCCTGGTCGAGGGCTATATCCAGAGCAGCCCCGAAAAGGTGACGCATCTCATCGCCCAGCGCATGGTCGACCGCTCGCACGATCTGGTCGGCCTCGCCAACGACGCGCTGAGCCGCAAGCATCCGGTGCCGGCAGGCGCCGACCTGATCGAGCCCCTCAACGACGATCCCCGGGCCCACGCGGATATGCCGGCGCAAAAAATCCGCCACCCCCGCAACGTCCGCATCCTGCCGCCATCGCGGGATTTCCATTGAAGATGTGACGCAGAATGCTGCCACACCGTCATTGCGAGCGCAGCGAAGCAATCCAGACTGCCGCCCGTGGAAAGACTCTGGATTGCTTCGCTGCGCTCGCAATGACGAGCTTGTTGAGCCGGGCCGTGTCATACTCTCGGTGTCATACCCGGCGAAAGCGGGGTATCCAGTACGCTGCGGCTTCTCGGTTCTAGCCGCGCTGTCTCTGGAATACTGGATCGCCCGATCAAGTCGGGCGATGACAGAGTGCCCGCTCTAAAAATTCACCCGGTTCGAGATCGCGCCGTCCACGACGAGATTGGAGCCCGTGGTGAACCCCGACACCGGGCTTGCCAGAAACACCGCCGCGCTTGCGATCTCCTGCGGCGTTGCCATGCGGCCCGTCGGGTTGCGCTTCATCGCGTCGTTGTAGCGCTCCGGCATGTTCTGCTCGATCATGTTCCAGACGCCGCCCTTGAAATAGACCGTGCCGGGCGACACCACGTTGACGCGGATCTTCTTCTTTGCGTATTGCCGCGCCAATCCCTTGGCCATGTGGATCAGCGCCGCCTTGATCGGGCCGTAGGAGCTGGCGAGATCGGCCTGCGCCGCCGAGATCGAGGAGATGATGACGAAGGCGGCATCGCCGCTTTTCTCGCCGCTGGCCTCGAGGAACGGCCGCGCGGCGTCGAACGCATGCACGGCGCCGAGCACGTCGAGCCGGAAGTTCTGTTCCCAGGACGCCGCATCGTGGCCCTGCGCCATCGCGCCGGCATTGGCGAACAGCAGGTCGACGCCGCCGAGCTCCTTTGCAGCAGTCTCGATCCAGGATTTCAGCGCCGCGCCGTCGGTGACGTCGACCGGTCCGCCGCTGGCACGGATTCCGCTTGCCTTGAGTTCAGTGACGGTCGCCGCAACCTGATCGGCGTTGCGCGCGCACACCGCGACGTTGGCGCCTTCGCCGGCCAGTGTCGCCGCAATCGCCCGCCCGATGCCGCGCGTGCCGCCGAGGACGATGGCGTTTTTTGCTTTGAGACCGAGATCCATTGTTTGGTTTTCCTTTTTGTTGGTGCAAAGAGTGTAGCCGTTTCAGGAGACATGCTGAACTCTCCAATTCGTCCTTGCGAGCGTAGCGAAGCAATCCAGGAATGCATCCGCAGAGACAGTCTGGATTGCTTCGTCGCAAGGGCTCCTCGCAATGACGACGCGGAGAGGCGGTCCTCTCACTCCGGTGCCGCCCCCACCGGCGGGCCGCCGGGCGGGCGGTGCAGGAAGGTCAGCGAGACGTAGGCGCCGGCCCACGAGCCGATCGCCGCGAAAGCGACATAGAACGGGTTTTCGGTGTAGCTGATCACGGCGTAGGAGGAGAGCAGGTACCAGACCGCGCTCCAGTTCGCCGCCGGCACGCGCTTGCGCGCGATCACGGCCGAGGTGAACATGACATAGACTGCGTCGGTGGCCGCCGTTGCGATGAACACGGCGCCTGCGGTGAGGGGATCTACGGCGGCCATTGCATTCCTTTCTGCGATCATGACATGGTCGCGAAAACTACAGCATGATCCGGAAAATGCGCAGCGGATTTACGAAAAGATCATGCTCAAATCTGAAAGGGAGAGAAGCGGTCATGCAAAGCTCCGCCGATATTCTTAGGGATCTCTGGACCTCCATCGGCGGCGACAAGGCCGCGCTCGAGCGCGTGCGGCTGACCGGCGAGGAGCCGCAAATTCCGTCCTCGTTTCGCGTCGCCGTCGCCGGACAGACGACGATCGCAGCCGCCGGTCTTGCCGCCGCCGAAATCCGGAGACTGCGCAGCGGTGAGACGCAGGACGTCTCCGTCGACATGCGCCACGCCGTCGCCGAATGCCGTTCGGAGCGCTATTTGCGCCTCGACGATAAGCCGCCGCCGCCAGCCTGGGACGCCATCGCCGGTGTCTACAAGACCGGCGACAACCGCTTCGTCCGCTGCCACACCAATTTCCCGCATCATCGCGACGCCGTCTGCAACGTGCTCGGCTGCGAGCCCGAGCGCGACAAGGTTCAGGCCGCGTTGATGCAATGGAAGGGCGAGGATTTTGAAACTGCGGCCTATGCCGCGGGCGGCGTCGTCGCCCTGATGCGTTCCTACGACGAATGGTCCGCGCTGCCGCAGGCGCGCGCGCTCGCCGAACTGCCGTTGGTCTCGATCGAGAAGATCGGCGAGGCCCCACCCAAGCCATGGCCGCAGGGATTGTCGAACGGCGATCGTCCGCTTTCCGGCCTGCGCGTGCTCGATCTCTCGCGCGTCATCGCGGGCCCCGTTGCCGGCCGCACGCTCGCCGCGCACGGCGCGGATGTGCTGCTCGTCTCGGGGCCGGAGCTGCCGGCCATTCCCTGGCTCACCATCGACACCGGCCGCGGCAAGCTCACCACGTTGGTCGAGTTGAAGAGCGAGGCGGGCAGGGCGCAGTTGCGCGAGCTGTTGAAGGGCGCCGACATCTTCTCGCAAGGCTATCGTCCGCGCGCGCTTGCAGCCCTCGGGTTCGCGCCGGAGGATGCAGCGAACATCAATCCCGGCATCGTCTATGTCACGCTGTCGGCCTATGGCCATGCCGGCCCCTGGGCGGAGCGGCGCGGTTTTGATTCACTGGTGCAGACCACGACGGGCTTCAACCACGCCGAGGGGCAGGCCGCGGGCATCGACGGTCCGAAGGAATTGCCGGCGCAGATGCTCGACCATGCCACCGGCTATCTGATGGCGTTCGGCGCGATGATGGCCAAGGCACGCCAGGCCCGCGAGGGCGGGAGCTGGCACGTGCGCGTGTCGCTGGCGCAGACCGGACGCTGGCTGTGGAATCTCGGCCGGCTCGATGGCGGCCTGGACACCCCGGATCTTACGGGCGAGGCCGTACATGCTGCATTCATCGAGTCCATGCCATCTGGCTTCGGCACGTTGAAGGCGGTGCGCCATTCCGCGCTGCTGTCGACCACGCCGGCGCGATGGAGCCGCCCGGCGATGCCGCTCGGCAGTCATCCGCCACAATGGCCGGCGCGAAACTGACGTGAAGCTGACGCGATGCAATATTTTAACGCAAACGGAAAGGTGGCTGGCGTTTTTTAGGTTGTTTGAAATCCCAATTCAGCACTATTAGCGCGACCGATAAGGCAGGCGTCTGCCGAGATCGTCGCAGACTTGACCGGGCCCCATGGTAGTTGAAAATACCAAGCGATTGCAGGTGTTTACAAAACAACGGGTGATCACATCCGTAGTTTTACTGGCACTCGCCTGCGCCGGTGCCTATGGCTTCCTGCGTGCGGGGGCCAAGGAAAAGAGCCACTCCGAGGTCTCCAGCCAGTCGCGCAGGAATGCGCAGAATTTCACGCCGACGCCGTCCGAGTGGGCGACGCTGACGATCGAGCCGGTCAAGGCCAAGACCTTCCGGGCCGAATATGTCACCGAGGGCAAGGTCGCGGTCGACGAGGATCGCTCGACGCCGGTGTTCTCGCCCTATGCGGGCCGGGTGACCAAGCTGCTCGCCAAGCCGGGCGAGATGCTGAAGCAAGGTCAACCGCTGTTCACGATCGAGGCCGCCGACACCGTGCAGGCCCAGAACGATTTCATCGCGGCGATGACCTCGCAGAACAAGGCGAAGTCTGCGATCGATCTTGCCGACATCCAGTTCAGGCGCGCCAAGGACCTCTATGAGGGCCGCGCCATTCCGCTGAAGGACTATCAGCAGGCCGAAACGACCCAGGTCCAGGCGCAGAACGACGTGCGCTCCTCGGGGACGGCGCTGGAAGCCGCGCGCAACAAGCTGCGCATCCTCGGCTTCACCGACGAGACCATCAAGGCATTCCAGGACAAGGGCGTCATCGATCGGGAGATCACGATCTACTCGCCGATCTCCGGCACCGTCGTGCAGCGAAAGATCGGCCCGGGCCAATACGTCAATTCCGGCGCTAGCGATCCGGTGTTCGTGATCGGCGACCTCTCGACGGTCTGGCTCACCGCCTTCGTGCGCGAGAGCGATGCGGCCGCGGTGTGCATCGGGCAGGACATCAGCGTCAACGTGATGGCGCTGCCGGGCCACCCCCTGACCGCCAAGATCAACTACGTCGCCGCCGCCATCGATCCCACCACCCGCCGCCTGCTGGTTCGCGCGACCATCGACAACAAGGACGGCCTGCTCAAGCCGGAAATGTTCGCCAACGTCACGATCTATTCGGCCGGCGACCGTGCCGCGCCGGCGGTGCCGAAGCAGGCGCTGATCTATGAGGCCGACAAGGTCCGCATCTGGGTCGCGCGCGAGGACAAGTCGGTCGAGCTTCGCCAGATCAAGACCGGCCTCATCAATGGCAATTTCGTCGAGATCACCAGCAATCTGAAGCCAGGCGAGCAGGTCGTCACCAAGGGCAGCCTGTTCATCGACCGCGCGGCGTCCGGTAGCTGATCGACGACCCAAGAAAATTGAAGACCTGAATGGATCGTCTCGTCGCCCTTGCCGTCAACCGGCGCTTCCTGATGGTCGGGATGTTCTTCGCCGTGCTGATCGGCGGCCTGATCGCGTTCAACCAGCTCAACATCGAGGCCTATCCCGATCCGACGCCGCCGATGGTCGACATCGTGACGCAGAGCCCGGGCCTGTCGGCGGAAGAGATCGAGCGCTACATCACGATTCCAATCGAGACCCAGGTCGCGGGTCTGAAGAACCTCACGACGATCCGCACCATCTCGCTCTACGGCCTCTCCGACATCAAACTGCAGTTCTCCTTCGCCTACACCTATGACGAGGCGCAGCAGCAGGTCTTGAACCGGCTGGCGCAGCTCGCGCCGCTGCCGGGCAATGTGCAGCCGCAGATCTCGCCGCTCAGCCCGATCGGCGAAATCTTCCGTTACCGCCTCGTCGGCCCGCCGAACTACAGCGTGCTCGACCTCAAGACCATCCAGGACTGGATCCTCCAGCGCCGCTTCCGCGCCGTACCCGGGGTCATCGACGTCACCGGCTGGGGCGGCAAGAGCAAGACCTACGAGCTCCAGGTCGACTTCAACAAGCTCGTCGCCAACGGCCTGACGCTGCCGCAATTGCTCCAGGCGGTCAGCAATTCCAACGTCAATGTCGGCGGCAACACCGTCAATATCGGCCAGCAATCGGCCGTGGTACGCGGCGTCGGCCTGATCCGTTCGATCGACGACCTCGCCAACACCATGGTCTCGCAGACCAACGGCAATCCGGTGTTGGTCAAGGACGTCGCCACCGTCACTGTCGGCCAAAAACCCCGTCTCGGCATTGCCGGCATCGACGATTCCGACGACATCGTGCAGGGCATCGTCCTGATGCGCCGCGGTGAGCAAAGCTCGCCAACCATCAAGCGCGTCCACCAGCTCGTTCAAACCATCAACAACTCCAGCATCCTGCCGCCCGGCGTGCGCATCGAGCGCATCTACGATCGCGGGGACCTGATCGAACTCACCACCCACACCGTGTTGCACAACATGGTGGTCGGCATCCTGCTCATCGTACTGTTGCAGTGGATGTTCCTCGGCGATCTCCGCAGCGCGCTGATCGTCGGCGCCACCATTCCGTTCGCGCTGTTCTTCGCCGTGATCATCCTGGTGCTACGCGGGGAATCCGCGAATCTGCTGTCGGTCGGCGCGATCGATTTCGGCCTCATCGTCGACGCCACCGTCATCATGGTGGAAGCGATCTTCCGCCGCCTGACGCAGACCACGCCGGTGTCGGAATCCGAGCAGATGTCGCCCGAGACGCTGTTCGGCATGAAGAGCCACGCCATCCTCAGCGCCGCCGCCGACGTGTCGCGCTCGATCTTCTTTGCCGCCGCCATCATCATCGCGGCGTTCCTGCCGTTGTTCACGCTGTCCGGCGTCGAGGGCAACATCTTCGGGCCGATGGCGCGCACCTATGCCTATGCGCTCGCCGGCGGGCTGCTCGCGACCTTCACGGTTACCCCGGCGCTGTCCGCGATCATTCTGCCTGCGCATCTCGAGGAGACCGAGACGAGGGTCATGCGGATCCTGCACCGGATCTACATGCCGGTGCTGAATTGGGCCGTCGCCAACCGCGGCATCATGCTCGGCGGCGCGGTCGGTCTCGTGCTGATGACGGTGGCGCTCAGCCGCCTGCTCGGCCTCGAATTCCTGCCCAAGCTGGAAGAGGGCAATCTCTGGATCCGCGCCACGCTGCCGCCGACCATCTCGCTCCAGGAAGGCAACACCTACGTCAACGAGATGCGCAAGCTGATCCGTGCCCGGCCCGAGGTGGAATCCGTGGTGTCGCAGCATGGCCGCCCCGATGACGGCACCGACGCGGCCGGCTTCTTCAACGCCGAGTTCTTCGCCCCCCTCAAGCCCGCGAGCCAATGGCCGGGGACGCACGACAAGGAAGAGTTGACCGCGCAGCTATTGAAGCAGCTCGACGATCGCTTCCCAGGCGTCGAATTCAACTTCTCGCAATATCTCCAGGACAACGTCTCCGAAGCCGTCTCGGGCGTGAAAGGCGAGAACTCCATCAAGCTGTTCGGCAGCGATCTCCAGGCGCTCACCGACACCGCCAACAAGATCAAGTCGGTGCTGGCGACCGTGCAAGGCGTCACCGACCTCGCGGTGTTCACCTCGCTCGGGCAGCCGACCATTCAGATTGACATCGACCGTGCCAAGGCCGCGCGCTATGGGCTCGCGCCGGGCGACATCAACGCCACCATCAAGGTCGCGATCGGCGGCGATACCGCGGGCGATCTCTACGAGCCGGGCTCCGATCGTCACTTCCCGATCATCGTCCGCCTCGCGCCGGAATATCGCAGGAGCGCCGAGGCGATCCAGAATTTGCGCATCGGCGCGCCTGGCCCCAACGGCACCGTCACGCAGATTCCCCTGAGCGAGGTCGCCACCATCAGCCTCGTCTCCGGTGCCGCCTACATCTATCGCGAGCAGCAGGAACGCTATCTGCCGATCAAGTTCTCGGTGCGCGAGCGCGACCTCGGCAGCGCGATCCGCGAGGCGCAACAGAAGGTCGCCGAGCAGGTGCAGCTGCCGCCCGGCGCGCACATGGACTGGGTCGGCGAGTTCGGCAATCTCCAGGACGCCATCCGCCGGCTGTCGATCGTGGTGCCGATCTCGCTGGCGCTGATCGGCGTGCTGCTCTGGTTCAATTTCGGCTCGATGACCGACACGCTGCTCGCCATGAGCGTGATTCCGATGGCGATCTTCGGCGGCGTGCTCGGTCTCTTGATCACCGGCACCGCCTTCAGCGTCTCCGCCGCGATCGGATTCATCGCGCTGTTCGGCATTGCGGTCATGGACGGCATCATCATCCTGTCGCAGTTCAACCAGCTCATCGAAGAAGGCATGGACCGCGTGAGCGCGGTGATACGCACCGGCGAGTTGCAGCTCCGGCCGGTGCTGATGACCTGCGTCGTTGCCGGCGTCGGCCTGCTGCCGGCGGCGCTGTCGGAAGGCATCGGCTCGCAAGTGCAGAAGCCGCTCGCCGTCGTCGTCGTCACCGGCATGATGCTCGCGCCGGTCGTGATCCTCGTGACCTTGCCGGTCCTGATCTCCTTCTTCTCCCGCCGCGCGCGCTGATCGCGCGCCGTCGCCGCGCCTCAGAATCCGTAGAGACGCGCGGGATTGTCGACCAGGATCTTCTTGCGCACCTCCGCATCCGGCGCCCACACCGGAAGCTGGTTGAGGAGCCGGCCGTCTTCGATCTGATAGAAGGGCGCGATGTCGGTGGGCTTGCGTCCCTCGACGGGGCTGGAATCCGGATGCGGCCAGTCGGTGCCCCAGACGATGCGGTCCGGGTTCGCCGCGATCAGCGCCCGGGCATAGGGCACCATGTCCTGATAGTCGGGCGCGAGGTTCGACGAGCGATAGGCTCCCGAGATCTTCACATAGGCCTTACCGGATTTGACGAGCGCGATCAGGTCGGAGAATCCCGGCTGCTCCAGTCCGAGCGACGCCTCGAGGCCGCCGAAATGGTCGAACACAGCCGGCACAGGCGAAGCCAGCACGAGCTCCTTGATCGCCGAGATCATCGGCAGCGTGGTGTAGAGCTGCACGTGCCAGCCGCGTGCCTTCATGCGCTCGACGGCGGCGGTGAAGCGCGCGCGGCCGACATTCGGATCGCTGACGCCGCCGGTGGCGAGATTGATGCGACTGCCGCGAAAACCGTCCGCCTGCATCGCGTCGAGCTGGGCTTCCGTGGTCTTGTCGTCGATCACGGCCACTCCGCGTGCGGTCGCGCCGCGCGCCTTCATGCCGAACAAGGTGGAGGAATTGTCGGTGCCATAGACGCTCGGCGTCACGATCACGACGCGCTCGATATGCAGCGCCTTGTGCAGCGCCGCCATTTCCTCGGGGCTTGCCGGTTCCGGCGTATAGACGCGCCCCGCGAAGAACGGAAACTTTTCGACGTCACCATGGATGTGCGTGTGGCAATCGCAGGCAAGGGCCGGAACGTCGAAATCGACCGGCGTCGCGGGCTGCGCCGCACGGGCGTGAGCTTTGTTGGTCATGGCTACTCCGGCGGCAAGGGAGGCAAGCAGGACGCTGCGTCGGTTGAGCATGGTTCTCTCCCTGCTTCGTTATTTTTGAGGTGGGACCGGAACAATATCACATCAGCCGGGTAGCCGCTCCGCTTCACTGCATAGCTGCTCGACAAGATCCGCAAGCCGGCGTGAGCCGTCGATGCGCACGACCGGGCAGGGCAGGCCCGCGAGCCAGGCTTCATCTTTTGTGAGACTGCGGCCCTCGCGATCGCCGGCTTCGTAGCGCGAGGCCCATTCGACGAACGACTCCGTCTCCTCGTGACGCCAGCCGCCCTGTGCGACGGCATCAGCTCCGAAATGCGTAGCCTCGCGGCCACGCAGGCGCTGCAAGCGAAGCTCGCGCGGTGTCGTCACAAAGACGACAAGATCGAAGAACGGGACGAGTTCGTCGCCCCAGCCGGTGACGGTTCCGCTCAGCACCCAGTCGAGACGCGGCAGAAACATCTCGCGCATCAGGCGCAGGCGCTCCGCGGCAGGGCGCGTCGTCTGGTGGGGCGGCACGGTCGGCAGCCAGAAATAATCGTCGCTGTCGTGATGCGGCAGCGCAAGCCGGCCGGCGAGCGCGCGACCGAGCGTCGTCACGCCGGAGCCCGAAGCTCCCATCAGATGGATGCGGCGGCTCTTCATCGGCATCAGGCCAGACGATTTGAAACTACTGCCCCGACGGCGTGCGCAGGCCGTGCCAGGCGTCGCGGACCTGCTGGTAATGCACCTCGGGCAGATAGTCCGGCGTGTTGAGGCTGAGCGTCTTGACGTCGAGATGGCCGACGGCGCTGAGCAGCGTGTAGGAGGCGATGACGCGGTCGCGCAGTGCGCCGATCAGGCGGGCCTTGGCCTGGATCAAATCGGCCTGCGAGTTCAGCACGTCCACCGTCGTGCGCTGCCCGCCGGCGGCCTCGCGCTGCACGCCCTGGAGCGCGACGGTCGCCGCCTTCACCTCTGATTCGGAAGCGGAGACCGTGATCTTGGCGCCCTCATTGGCGACCCAGGCGCTGGTCGCCGCCGTGCGCGCCTGGTTGCGGACCTGGTCGAGCACGAGCCGGCTCTGCGCCGTGATCTCCTTGGCCTGTCGGGTCTGTGCGGCGGCCTGGCCGCCGTCGTAGATCGGCGCGGTGACGTTGGCGACGATCGAGGCCTGGTCTTCGGCGATGGTGCTCAGCGTCGGGTCGTTGCTGCGGCTCTTGCTGGCACTGCCCTGGAGACTGGCGCTCGGCAGCAGCGCGCCCTCGGCGACGCGGATGTTGGTCGAGGCGACATCGACGTCGAAGCCCGCCGCCATCACCGCTGGATGCTGGCGGATCGCCGTCGTCAGCGCATCCTCGCGGCTCTTCGGCAGATAGCGGTCGACGACTTCGGCGGGCCGAAGCTGCGATGGCGCATTGCCGATCACCTGCGCGTAGACCGCCTGGCTCACCGCCAGCGCGACTTCCGCGGCGTTGAGGTCGGCGAGCCCCCGGCTGAGCCGCGCCTCGGCCTGGGCGCTGTCGGTCGGCGTGACGTCGCCGGCGTTGAGGCGGCGTTGGGTGACGGCGAGCGTCTCGCGCAGGAACGCGACGTTGGAGCGTTGCGCCTCGACCAGTGACTGGTTGGCCAGCACGTTGGTGTAGGCGGTGACCGCGTCGAGCAGCACGCCTTGGCCGACATTGCGCAGCGCCTCGCGGCCGGACTGCACCTGAAGTTCCGCAGCGCGGACGCTGTTGGCGGTGCGGAACCCGTTGAACAGGGTCTGCGTCACGGTGACGCCGATGATCCACGGCTTCAGATTGGCGGTCTGGATCGTGTTGTCGGGCAGCAGATTGCGCACCGATTGCAGGCCGGCGCTGAGGCTTGCCACGATCTGCGGCCGGTAGCCGGCGAGGGCCTGCGGCACGTTTTCATCCGTGGCGCGTTGCCGCGCGCGCTCGGCATTGAGCTGCGGGTTGGTCTGGTAGGCCTTGGCGAGCGCCTCCGGCAGGGCTTCCGCCCATGCGGCGGAGGGCAGGGCGCAACAGAGCGCCAGCGTGGTCCATGTCGCAAGCACAGGACCCACGCCCGATCGATGCCGCGTCATCACGCGACCAACTCTGGCGGCACGCCCAATCATGTAATCCTGCTAAACCCCGGCTGTCCGCCCCCGCCGACGGTGGCCTCTTAACTGTTTAACCAGCCGGGGTCCCGCAGGCAAACTGCCGCGGGGAAAACCCCCATCTATTCCGTGCTTGTTGCAGGTGCGTCACAGGGTTTCTGCACCAGAGCGGCGAAGCCTTACACCAGCCTGACCGCTCGCGGGCATTACCGGTTCTTGTTGACAGGCTTGCGCTTCTCGATGAACGCCGCCATGCCCTCGGAGCGGTCCTCCAGCGCGAAGGTCGCGTGAAACAGGTTGCGCTCGACGCTCATGCCTTCGGCGAGCGTGGTCTCGAAGGCGCGGTTGACCGCTTCCTTGGCCATGGCGACGGCGGGCCGCGACATCGATGCGATCTTTTCGGCGGCTTCCATGACCTCGTCCATGAGCTTGTCGGCGGGCACGATGCGGCTGACGAGGCCTGAGCGCTCTGCTTCCGCCGCATCCATCATGCGGCCGGTGAGGCAGAGGTCCATCGCCTTCGACTTGCCGATCGCGCGGGTCAGGCGCTGGGTGCCGCCGATGCCGGGAATGGTGCCGAGCGTGATTTCGGGCTGCCCGAACCTGGCGGTGTCGGCGGCGATGATGAAGTCGCACATCATGGCGAGCTCGCAGCCGCCGCCGAGCGCATAGCCCGCAACCGCGGCGATGGTCGGCTTGCGGCAGCGCGCGACGCGATCGCCGCCGATCGCGGCGAAATCCTCGGAGAACATGTCGATGAAGCCTTTCGGCTGCATCTCCTTGATGTCGGCGCCGGCGGCAAAGGCCTTCTCGCTGCCGGTCACGACGATGCAGCCGATGGCGTCATCGGCCTCGAGATCGTCGACGGCCGCGGCGATCTCGCGGAAGACGCCGAAGGAGAGCGCATTGAGCATCTTCGGCCGGTTCAGCTTGATGATGCCGACCGCGCCTTTGCTCTCGACGATGATGTGTTCGAACGTGCTCATGCTCCACCCACGCGTTTGATTGGGCGGGCAATGTGCCCGCTGGCGCGGTGGGCTTCAAGGGCCGAAAAGCTGTCGGAACGAGGCCGTCCGGAACGCGCGGCGAGACGCGCGTTCCGGACGAGGTCCCTCACCCCAAAATCAGGCCAAAAACCAGGCCAAGCATCAAGCGAAGAACATGCGTGCGGCAGACGCCAGCGTCAGCAGCGTGCCGACGCCGATGAAGATCTTGCCGATCAGCGAGCTCTGGTCCCAGGCCGAGCTGTGGCTGCTCGCCATCACCGGCGCCGGCCGCGCGTCGGTTGCGGCGATCACCGCCTTCTGTGCCGGCGGGTCCTGTTGGAGGGCGCGGTCGATGTCGTTGAGCTGATCGGGCGCCACCACCTGAGCCTCGTCATTCGGCGCGGTGGTATTATCGGCTGCAGCCTGAACGTTGTCGTTGGCGCGGCCGGTCAACGCGGAGGCCGCGGCAGCCGTCGGCGTATCGGCTGCGGCGATCTGCGCGTTGGCGTTGGCGACTGCCGGCGGCATCTGGCTCAAGGCCGGCACGTCGTTTTCGGCCTTCGCCGCGCCGTCCTTCTTGTCGGCCTTGTCGTCGGATTTCTGCGCCGTCTTGCCGCTGTCGCGGTGGCGCGATGCATGGCGCCGCTGCTTGCTCGGCTTGACTGCGTCGGCCTGGTTGCCCGCGCTGTCCGATTGGCTGCTTGCGGCTGAACTCGGTGCCGCCTGTGCAGCGGCTCCGACCAGCACGAAAAGGCCGGCAAGAAGAATCAGTGCGGCGCGCCCGCTGGCTTTCATCATGTTGACGATCTCCCCAATTCCGCCTGTCCCGGGACCGAACAGAGCCCCTGGGGCGTGACCACAGCGGGGCAAAAAATGGGAATCTTCGGGCTATCCCGGGCAAAAGCGGGGCAAACCGCCGCCTCGCAACCGGCCGCCGGATGCGGACGGGACCGATCGGTGTTATGAGCCGTCGCGGGTTTCGACGGCCGCATCGCGTGGCGAGGCACGGCGCAGATCACGAAGTCGTGATCTTTCTGGTGCCGGCGTAACAAACTGAAAGAGCTGCCGAATTGCATGGTGAGGGCGCGTGCGCGGACGTGAGGACGAGTGGACCGGCCTGATGCGGTCGGCCATGGCAGGCGATGATGCGGCGTATCATCGCCTGTTGAAGGCGGTCACGCCTGTGCTGCGCGCTGCCGCGAGGCGGGGTCTGGCGCGGGCCGGGCAGCCTCCCGACCAGGCCGAGGATATCGTGCAGGAGATTTTGTTGGCGGTGCATCTGAAGCGGCACACCTGGGACAGCGAAGCCCCCTTCGCCCCGTGGCTGTTTGCGATCGGGCGCAACAAGCTGATCGATGCGCTCCGGCGGCGGGGCCGGCGGGTCTTCGTCAACATCGACGATTTCGCCGAGACGCTGCCGGGCGAGGCACCGCAGGAGACGGCCTCGGCGGCCGAGGTCGCAACGCAGCTCGACACGCTGCCGCAGCGCCAGCGCGACGTGCTGCAGTCGATCGCCGTCGACAGCGCTTCGATCAAGGACACGGCGTCAAAGTTTTCGATGAGCGAAGGTGCGGTGCGGGTCGCGCTGCATCGCGGACTTGCGGCGCTGACTGCCAAACTGCGGGACCACTAGTCATGGATACCGATCAACTCATTCGCTCGCTCGCGGCCGACAACGCCCATCGCGCGCCGCGCGTCGGTGCCGTGCTGACGATGGCGCTGCTGGTGGCGGCGCCGTTCTCGATCCTGATCTTCGCCAGCTTCCTTGGCGTGCGGCCCGACGTGATGACCGCGATGCATAATCCGTTCTTCGACACGAAGTTCGCGGTCACGCTGTCGCTTGCGATTCCCGCGATCATCGTCAGCCTGCATCTGTCGCGGCCCGAAGCCTTGATGCGCGGCTGGGGCTGGCTGCTGCTGCTTCCCGTCGGCCTGCTTGCGGTTGCGATCGGCGGCGAGACCATGATGGCCCCGGCGATGCCGATGACGATGCGGCTGGTGGGCAAGAACTCCCGGGTGTGCATGCTCGCGATCCCCGCGATGTCGCTGCCGCTGCTTGCGGGCGCGCTGTTCGGCCTGCGCCACGGCGCGCCGTCGCATCCTGCACTCGCCGGCGCGCTCGCCGGCCTGCTGTCGGCCGGCCTTGCCGCAACGCTCTACGCCTCGCACTGCACCGACGACTCGCCGCTGTTCGTCGCGACCTGGTACACGATCGCGACGGCACTCGTGACCGCGATCGGCGCCTACGCGGGTTCGAAAGTTTTGCGCTACTAGCGGCGGCGGCCTCACGCCGCCGGCGTCGTGCCCTGCTGCATGCGGTGGAAGCGCAGCACCTGCTGCGCGGTCGATGAGCGCAGGGCCTCGTAGGCATCGCGCAGCGTCAGCATGTCGGTCTTCGAGCCGCCCGAGAGCTTTTCGCGCATCGCGATGATCGCGCGGACGCTCGACCATTGCATGCCCGCGACCTTGGCGAGAACCATCACGCCCTCGTTGCGGCTCTCGATCATCATGTTCTCGGCGGTCTCGACCGCGACGCCCGCGAGTGCTGCGAGCCCCGCATTTGTCTCGTCGAACTTGCCCTGCTCGGCGAAGCTGGTGACCTGAAACTCGTTGAGACGACCGTCCTCGTGCAGCGATCTCACCAGCGCGCGCGCCATTTCGGTCTGCCTGGTCATGGCGGCGGCGCGGACCCGATGGGTCGCTTCCTGGACCACGCTGGACACTTCGTCCGCGAGCTCCGGATGCGCGGTCTCGAGCTTCCTGCGCACGCTCAGGGACGCCTTGGCGATCAGCTTCAGGTAGTGATGGCGCGGCAGGTCGGGCCGCAGGCCGATGCAGGTGGCGAGGTCATCGTCGCGTTCGGCGCGCGTGACGAGGTCGGTAAAACTTCCCTCGGAGAGCTGCGCGCCCGGATTGCTGACGGTCGATTGCACGACGTCTTCGTTGCCGCGCGCCACCAGCACGTCGGTCAGCGCTTCCGACAGCACCCGCCGCAGCGAGATCGCCTTGAGATGCGCCTGGCCCCTGGTGCGCGCGATCTCGATCAGGGTCGCCTCGTCCAGCCGTTCCGATTTCGAGAGCACGGGGCCGGAGACCTCGATCACCTCGTCGAGCGCGAGGGTGCGGATGATCCTGGGCGGCGCGGCCGCGATCGGCGCGAGACGGTTGGCGAGCAGCGCTCTCGCCGAGGTCTCGATCTGCTCGATCAGGCACTGGAACACGTCGTCGAACACCCTGATGTGCTCGTCGGAATAATCCACCGCATTGTTGATGAAGAGATCGGTGACGCGGCGCAGGGCCTCGACCCGGCGCGCGACGGTGCCGTGCGAGAGCGCGGTCTGCAATTCATCAAGCAGGTTCTCGGATGGTTTGTCGGATTTCGATCTCATGGCCCTGTCCTGGAGCGTTCGGTCCGGCTGCGGCTTCTGCGCAGCCAGGAAAAAATGGATTAGTCAGCTCGTTGCAATACGGTTGCGCCCTTGCGCCTTGGCGGAATAAAGCGCGCTGTCGGCGCGTGCGAGAAACGTGTCGGCAGTATCGTTGTCGCGCAGCGTCACGACGCCCGCGGAAATCGTCACCCGCATGCCGGGGGAAAATGCGCTCCAGTCGAGATCGGCGACGATGCCGCGCAGCCGCTCGAGCATGCGCCCAGCTGCGCCGCCGTCGGTGCCCGGCAGCAGCAGCAGAAATTCCTCGCCGCCATAGCGGCCGAAAAAGTCGGCCGGGCGGATATTTGCAAAAATGGTGATGGCGAAGGTGCGCAGCACCTCGTCGCCGACGGGGTGGCCGTGGGCGTCGTTGATGCGCTTGAACCAGTCGAGGTCGATCAGCGCGATGGCGCAAGGTGCGGACGCCTGCTGCGACTTTTCGACCTCTGCATCGAGCAGCCGCATGATGCAGCGGCGGTTGTAGGAGCCGGTGAGCTCGTCGAGCTCGGCGAGCTCCTCGATGCGCTGATAGGCGGCCTTCAGCTCGATGCTGCGCCGGTACAGGACCTTTCGCAGTGTGGCACCGAACAGGCCGAGGAAGGCGCACTGGCCGATCACCAGGACGAAGCACAGCATCGAGGCGGTCCGCTGGAGCTTCGTGGCGACTGGCATGCCGATCGGCAGGTCGGAGGCGAGGAAGACGGCCGCGAGGCAGGTCGTCGCGATCGCCCAGGTGAACATCGCCTGCGCCGAGGTCATGCGCAGCGTGCCGAAGGCGAAGATCAGGAACAGCACGCTGATGAAGGCGATGCCGAGGGTCGGCACCGACACCAGGAAGATGAACTGCAGCGCCATGTGCGCCGAGATCTGGAAGACGGTGAGATAATGGTCGCTGTGTCTGTCGCCGACGCCGGCTTCCGACATCACGACGAAGATGCCGATGATCATCAGGCCGCCGACCCAGAACAGCGACGGAACGTTCATCGGGACGACGCCGTCATGGGCATAGATCAGCAGCACGAAGGCGCCGAGCGAGTAGCTTGCGACCTGGCCGACATACATCTGCCGGCGTTGCCGGACCCGGCGTGCTCGTACCTCGGGCGCAGCCGCGTCGGGCATGAGAACGAGATCCGCGACCTCAGCGGCATTCCTCTCCGGTAAGGTCGTCGCGGCCGTGCTCATTGTCCCGCCAAGGGTGAATGTCGCCCAAAAATCTACGCGGCAAGCCTTTAGGTTTGGTATCCTTCGAAATCGAATCCAAACGGTGCAGCGCGCAACAGGGTGACAGCGGCCGGCGGGGAAATTTGCCGGCGATTAGGCATCGTTGGCGACGGGGTCGAGCCAAAGCAGGGCTTGGTGAGACATACGTCGTGCAGGGCTGCTATGGTTCCATCATGTCGGGCCGTCCGCGCCGGACGGCATTGCGCAGGGAATTCTTCATTACTATGTTACCGTTATCGAGCGAGCCGGCCAACCGCCGCGGGTGGCAAAAGGAAAATTCGCGTATGTGGGGTAGATCACACAGACCCCCGTGTGACTGCGGTAGGCTGAAGAATTTCGCCCCGCCCGTCGAACCGTCCGCCGCGCCGACCCGACCAACTTTGCGAGACGGGCATTGAGCGTGACACAGGCGGCTTCGGACGAGGTCCTCATCGCCAGGATCGCTCAAGGTGACCGGCTCGCCATGCAGGTGCTGTACGGGCGGCACCATGTCAGGGTCTACAGGTTCGGGCTAAGGCTGGTGCGGGACGAGCAGGCGGCGGAAGACCTCATCAGCGAGGTGTTTCTCGACGTCTGGCGTCAAGCCGGCAAGTTCGAGGGTCGATCCGCCGTTTCCACCTGGCTGCTGGCAATCACCCGATTCAAGGCCCTGTCTGCGCTCCGGCGCAGGAAGGACGTTGGGTTGGACGACGAAGCTGCCAACGCGATCGAGGATTCGTCTGACGATCCGGAAATCGCGGTGCAGAAAAAGGATACCAGTGAAGCGTTGCGGGAGTGTCTGACGGGCCTCTCGCCGGACCATCGGGAAATCGTCGATCTCGTCTACTACCACGAGAAATCCGTGGAAGAAGTGGCCGAAATCGTCGGTATTCCGGAGAACACTGTGAAGACGCGCTTGTTCTATGCGCGCAAGAAACTGGCCGAACTGCTGAAGGCAGCCGGCGTTGAGCGAGGCTGGCCATGATGGCATTGAGCAAAAAGATGCTGGAGCAAGAGCCCAGTGAAATTGAACTGCTGCTGCCCTGGCACGCCGCCGGCACGCTGAACACGCGTGACGCTCGCCGCGTCGAGGAAGCGCTGGCGCGTGATCCGGCGCTTGCAAAGCAATATGCCGCGATCCGCGGCGAGTACGAAGAGACCATCCATCTGAACGAGAGCTTGGGGGCTCCGTCGGCGCGGGCGATGCAGAAGCTGTTCGCCGCGATCGACGCCGAGCCGGCGCGGCCGGTCGGTTCGCTGCCGCTCTCGGCGCGCATCGCGACCTTCTTCTCGAGCCTGTCGCCGCGTACGCTGGCCTGGTCGGCGAGCCTGGGTGCCATCGCGCTGCTGCTCCAGGCCGGCATCATCGGCGCCGTGCTGATAAAGACCCAGCCCGCGACCTTCGAGACCGCTTCGCTGTCGGTCGGCGCGCCGATCACGCGTGAGCTTGGAGCTCCACCTGCGCGCGCGCTGGTGCGCTTCACGCCCGAGGCGCGCGTCGCCGACATCACCGCGCTGCTCGACAGCTACCAGGCTTCGATCATCGGCGATGCCAAGGGCGGCATGTTCCGTCTCCAGTTCGACAAGGCGATGGGCCGGGACGAGCTCGCCTCGCTGCTCGGCAGGATGTCGCGCGAGAAGTTCGTCAACCTCGCCGTCGCGGCGCCGTAAGGCGCCGCTGCACCGATGACGCGCAAGTCCGAGAGTAAGTCGCGAGCCGGGGCCTACGCTTCATCGGTCGGAGCTGCACTCCTGCTCGCCGGTCTCGGCGTCGAGGTTGCGCAGGCGCAGGCGATCATGCGCACGCCGACGATCAGCGTCCCCACGCGCACCCCGACCATCTCTCCCAGCATCGCCGCGCGCGTCAGCCCCGGTGTTGGTGCGCGGGCTGTCGGCGTCGGCCCCGGCCCGCGTTCTATCCCTGCTATCCCGCGTACCACCACCACGGCGCGGATGCGACCGACCCCAGTGCTGCCCTATGCGCGCTATTCGCCGAACCTCTATCCGGCCTGCACCGCCCCCTATCGCGACGCCGACGGCGAATGCCTGGCGCAGCCGGGCGCGGGCGGCGATGGCGCGGGAAAATCGGGCAAGAAGAGCGCCGGGAAGGGGCGGGGCAACAGCACGCCGGCCGCCGTCGACTTGCGCACCTTCGCCAACGAATTCGTGGCCGAGATCGACGGCGCGCTGTCGGCGACTGAAGCCGACGAGCTTGCGCGTCGCCACGGCTTGACGCGTGTCTCATCCGAGAATTTCCCGCTGATCGGGGCGACGTTCGGCCTGTTCCGCATCACGGACGGCAGGCCTTCCGAGACGGTGCGGCGTGAGTTCGCCGCCGACGGCAGCGTGCGCTCGCTCCAGCCGAACTTCCGCTACGTGCTCCAGGATCAGAAATCGTCAGTGCCGACCGAGGGCGATCCCGCGCAATACGCGCTGGCCAGGCTTCGCCTGCCGCAGGCGCATACGCTGGCGCACGGTGCCAACGTGACGGTTGCCGTGATCGACTCCGGCATCGACGCCCAACATCCCGAGCTCGCCCACTCCATCGCCGACAACTTTGATGCGCTCGGCAGCGCCGAGGGCCCGCATGTCCATGGCACCGGCATTGCCGGCGCCATCGTGGCGCATGCCAAGCTGATGGGCAGCGCGCCCGAGGCGCGCATCATCGCCATCCGCGCCTTTGGCGGCTCGACGGGTGGAGCCCAGAGCTCGTCCTACATCGTCCTGCGCTCACTGAATTACGCCGCCGAGCACGGCGCGCAGATCGTCAATATGAGCTTTGCCGGTCCGAAGGATGCCGTGATCGAGCGCGCCATCGCGGCGACCGCCGCCCGCGGGCTGGTGCTGATCGCGGCAGCCGGCAATGCCGGCGCGAAATCGCCGCCGCTCTATCCAGCCGCCAATCCCAACGTGATCGCGGTCAGCGCGACCGACCAGCAGGACAAGCTGTTCTCGGCGTCCAACCGCGGCAATTACATCGCGCTGGCCGCGCCCGGCGTCGACATCTTCCTGCCGGCGCCCGACGGCAAGTACCAGATGACCTCGGGGACCTCGTTCTCGGCCGCCTATATCTCCGGCGTCGCCGCGCTGCTGCTCGAGCGCAATTACACGCTCAAGCCGGAGGCGCTGCGCATGACGCTGGCGAAGACCGCGCGCGACCTCGGCTCACCCGGCCGTGATGATCTGTTCGGCGACGGTGAGGCCGACGCGTTTGCCGCAGTGATGGCCGTTCCCGCCGACAGCGCGACGCCTGTTGCGGCTGCGTCCGGTACAACAAAACGTGAAGATGCCGAGAAGCGTCGCGACGAGCCTGGCATCCGCGCGATCGAACAACCTTCGCTGTCGAGCGCAGACGATAAATCCACGATTTCTCAGGCGGATAGGCCGGCGACGCGATAGCGGCTGCGACAACTTTGCGCGCCGTGCGAGGGCCAAGAAATCGAACGCCGCATTGAACGTTCAGCCGGCTGCCACGACCAAATTATGTGGGAGCGGTCATCCCTCCCCATAAGTCATATCAGGCGCGAGCGCCCATCCACCCCAAGCGCCCATATGGCTCGACCCGTCCGGTTGTCCCCCCGGACGGGTCTTTTCTTTTCAGGCGTCTGATTTCTTGAATCGCTCGGCACGATCAGCTTCTGGTTGAGCGAACGTGGCGGCGCCCCTTGTCGGCGTCCGGGAGTCGCCCCGCAGGCCGGTTATGCTTGTGCGAAGCTTGACTCGAAAACACAGCAATTGTCCGCACGACTACGGTGATTGACGACGACCGGCGTGTCGTTGCTGGACAAGTCAAAACTTTTCCACAAAATATTCATGTCGCGTCTAAATTGATTCGTGTGCGTTGCGTCGCGTCCGTATTTTTCTCCCAACGGGCTGGTTTATGACACATCGCCAAGAGGCTGTTCGCGACGTGGCGCGTGGCCGCGACATTGCGGCACGCTGGTGCGCTCTCGCCGAGCAGCGGCTGGAACATCTCTCCGAAATGTTCGAGACCGGACGCTGGCGCCGCTATCACTCCGAGCTCGCATTCCTCGAAAACATCCAGGAAGCCAAGCGCGCCGTCCAGACCTGGCGCGCGCTCGCGACCGGTAGTGACGTGGCCGCGGCGGCCGCGAGTGTCTCGCCCGTATTCGGCTGGTCGCCGGCGACCATGCCCCGCGTGTTTCCGCGCGACCAGCAGGCCCAGACCGTGCAGCCGAAGGCCGTCCACATCGCCGCGGAGACCGCCGTCCCGGTCAGGCTCGCGCCCAAGCCGGAGGTCCTTGCCGAAATCACCGAAGCCCCGCTCGCGCCGCGAGCGACGCCTGCTACGGTGGCATTGTTCACTGCGCCCGCCGCTGTCGCGCCGCTCAAGGCTCCCGCTGCGCGGGCGCCGCTCACCGCACCCGCCGTGAGGTCGCCGGTTGCCGCGCCTGCCGCAATGGCGGCGTTCACCACGCCTGCCGTGAAGGCGGCGTTCGCCGCACCTGCCGTGAAGGCGCCGCCCGCCACACCTGCTGTAATGGCAACGCTTCTGCCGCAGTTCGCCCCGCCCGCCGCCGAAATTGTCGCCGCTCCCGAGCGCGTCGTCGAATTCACCTTCAGCCTCGACGGCCTGCAAGCGAAGTACCCGCTGCTGAGGAACGCGTTCTAGCGTTTGGGCTCCGGGATGAGGGCGGCAGCTACCGCCGCACCGCATTGCCGCCGACCACCAGCTGCGCAAAGCGCTGTGCGCCGTCGGCCGACAGATCCGACGTCACTGCACGGGCGTGATCGAGCCCAACCACGGCGCCGCGCGGGGTTTCCGAGATCATGTTGTTGTTGACGAGCGCGGTGCCTGCGCCGGACACCACGGAGACGCCGACGCCGGCCAGCGCCTTGCGGATCACATTGCCCGTGATCGCGACGTCGCGCAGATATTTGCCCCAGCCGGCGACGATGCCATAGGACGGCGCGTTCTCGATCACATTGCCGGTCACGGAGCTGTCAGCCTCGATGTAGATGCCCACACCGGCATCGTCGTCGGGGGCGGTGCCGATCGGCCGCTTCGGGATCAGATTGCGGATGATGTTGCCCTGGACCACCGCGATGCGGCCGCCTTCGTTGAAATTGCAGACCGAGACGCCGACGGCGGCACCATCGACCGTGTTGTTGGCGATCATCGCGGCCTCGAACGCGAACTCCGAATAGAGCGCGACCTCGCGCACGTCGCTGACGCTGTTGCCTGATATGTGGATGTTCGACGCCGAATTGCCGCGCACCGCCGAGTAATCGCAGTTCCTGATGCGATTGCCGCGCACGATCACGTTGCCGGCGCGAAACGCGTTGATGGCGTTGCCGTACTGGCCCGAGCCGCCGGGGCCGGCCTTGATGTCCTCGATGCGGTTGTCAGTGACCAGCGTGCCGTCGTCGCCGATTGCGGTGCGCAGGATCTCGATGCCGTTGTCGTTGGTGCCGATGATGGTGTTGCGGGACACGCTGAGGCCCTTGGCGTCGAACGAGACGACTGCCGTCACCGCGATGTTGGTGAAGATGTTGCCCGAGATGTCGCCGGACACCTGCTCGAGCCAGATGCCGCTGCCGCCGGAGCCGGTGATCTCGCAATCGGTGATGCGGACGTCACGCCCGCCGAGGACATGGATCAGTCCGCGCCGCGTCGGCAGCGGGATGCCGCCGCCGTCGAAGATGAGGCCGGTCAGGCCGATCGAGTCCGACCCGTCGCTCTGGATCGCTGCGGCCCCGCCGGTGAAGATGATTTTTGTCGCGCCGCGCACGCCGATCAGCTGGGCGCCATTCGGCAACCGCAGCAATCCGCTGCGGTAGATGCCGGGTGGCAGCGCCAGCGGCATCTGTGCCCGCGCAGCGTCGTCGATGGCGCGCTGGAGCACGCGGGTCTGGTCCTCGCTGCTGCCGGGCCGCACGCCGTATTGCGTGGCATCGCGGCCGAGCAGGGACGTCAGCGGCGCCGCGCGCGCGGCGTCGGCCGGCATGGCGAGGGCGCCCGCGATGCCTGCGGTCGAAGCTCCGATGAGATGACGGCGATTGAGGTCCATGACGCATCCTTCGGCGGACGCGGGAGGTCCGCGACCGACTAGGTAGCGCAGGGTGGCTGGGGCGGTGAGGATTGTTCGCGGTAGGGTTAAATGTTTACCGCAAAGACGGTGCCGTAGGGTGGGCAAAGCGACTTGTCCGCCGTAGCTCGAAGAGCGAAGGCGGAAGCGTGCCCACCATTGTTACACGAATGCGGATGTATGGTGGGCACGGCGCGACGCGCCTTTGCCACCCTACGAAATCTGAGTGTTCCGCTGCTTCCTTGCCAGCCCCACCAGCTCCATCAGCATCGCTTCCCCCGCGTCCACCAGCTCCTCCAGCGTAATCCGGGCTGCGCCCTTGCGCCGCACCGCGCCGCTGCGGGCGAGCAGGGGAATGTGGATGAACGCCGCAAGCTGCGGTCCGCCCGCCCTCACATTCTCGATCGCGCGCCAGCTGAGATAGTTGCAGAGATAGGCGCCGGCATCGCGCGAGGCGCGCGCGTCGATGCCGGTGAGGCGCGCGGCGCGCAGCAGTCTTGCCGTGTGCGGACCGAACGTCATCGCGTCCGCATGGCCGGCGATCCCGCGCTTGCTGGAGCGGGTGTTGGCGGCATCGGGCCAGAGCATGGTGACGGCATTGCGTGCGCGGGTCTCGATGCGGAGGTAAGGCGTACGCGAGGCGAGGCCGAACATCAGCAGCGCGTCGGGCTGTTCCTTCGCGAGCACATCAGGCAATTGCCGGTCGACCGCGGCATAGGTGACCGGGAAGATGTGGCTCGCGAGCGCGACATCGTCGAGCGCCGGACGGCGCAATTGCGCCAGCCGCGCCACCAGTGGCTGGGTCGGGTTATAGGGCGCGCCGGGAAACGGTCCGAAGCCGGTGAGGAGAATGCGGAGCTTTTCGCTCATTGCAGCAACTCCAGAATCTGCTCGGCGGCGAGTGCCGGCGTGAGATGGCCTTCGGCCACCTCAGCCTCGATCTTCCTGACCTTGGTCCGCACCGACGCCTCGCTGCGCAGCCGCGCCAGCATGCGCTGCTCCAGCATCGACCACATCCATTTCACCTGCTGCTCGCGCCGCCGTGCGGCGAAATCACCGGACGCGTTCATCGCCTTGCGGTGATCCAGAACCTTCTGCCAGAGTTTTGCGATCCCGTCGCCGGTCAGCGCCGAATAGGTCTCGACCGGCGGGTGCCAATGCTCGGATCGCGGCGCCAAAATATGCAGCGCGCCGCGATAGTCGGCGGCGGTGATGTTGGCGCGCTTGAGATTGTCGCCGTCGGCCTTGTTGATCGCGATCATGTCGGCGAGCTCGACCAGGCCCTTCTTAATGCCTTGCAGCTCGTCGCCGCCGCCCGGCAGCATCAGCGCGAGGAAGAAGTCGGTCATGTCACAAACTGCGGTCTCGGACTGGCCGATGCCGACGGTCTCGACCAGCACGACGTCGAAGCCGGCGGCCTCGCACAACAGCATGGCCTCGCGCGTCTTGGCGGCGACGCCGCCGAGCGTGCCTGACGATGGCGAGGGACGGATGAAGGCGTCATTGGAGGCCGACAGCCGCGCCATCCGCGTCTTGTCGCCGAGGATCGAGCCGCCGCTGCGCGCCGAGGACGGATCGACCGCGAGTACCGCGACCTTGTTTCCCTGCTCGATGAGATACGTCCCGAGCACGTCGATGGTGGTGGACTTGCCGACGCCGGGCGAGCCGGTGATGCCGACGCGAACCGCCTTGCCGGTGTCGGGCAGCAGCATCTGCACCAGCTCGCGCGCCAGCGCCTGATGGTCGCCGCGCCGGCTTTCCACCAGCGTGATCGCGCGGGCGAGGGCTGCGCGACTGCCGGAGCGCAAGTCGCGGGCGAGGGTTTTGATGTCCAGCGAGGCCTTCTTCTCAGTCATGCCCTGCTTTACAACGCCCCGGCGGGGCAGGCGAGGGCCGCTCGCCCGATATCACCGAGTCGTTGCCGCCGCTGTCTGCACCGGCTTCACCTTGCGCCAGACCCACACCAGCACCGGCCAGAGCAGCGCGCCGATCGCCATGGCGGCGAGGATCGCCGCGACGGGCCGCTCGAAGAACGGCAGGATGCTGCCGTCCGACTTGATCAGCGAGGTCACGAAAGCCTGCTCGACCATGGTGCCCATGACGATGCCGAGCACCATCGCGGCCACCGGATAGCCGTTCGCCTCCATGACATAGCCGATGATGCCGAAGGCGGCGACGGTGACGACGCCGAACATGTTGTTGCCGATCGCGAATGAGCCGACCGCACAGCACAGCATGATGATCGGCATGATGGCGGAGCGCGGTGCCAGCAGGATGTAGGCGGCGATCCGGATCATGGCGATGCCGAGCGGGATCATCAGGATGTTCGCGATGATGAACATCAGATAGATCGCGTACATGCTCGACGCCTTCTCGGTGAACAGCGTCGGGCCGGGATTGAGGCCCTTCATGTAGAGCACGCCGATCGCGATCGCGGCGATGGTGTCGCCGGGGATGCCGAACAGCAGCGAGGGCACCCAGCCCGAGGCGATGCTGGCATTGTTGCTCGCGCCGGCCTCGACCAGGCCCTCGACGTGGCCGGTGCCGAATTTCTCCGGCTCCTTGGAGAAGCGTTTCGACATCGCATAGGAGACCCAGGCGGCCATGTCGGCGCCGGCGCCGGGCAGCACGCCGATGATGATGCCGATGATGTTTCCACGCGTCATCTGCCAGTGATATTTCTTGGTCAGCTTCCACTGGCCGGCCATGATGCTTCCGAATTTTCGCCGCGGCAGCGGCGGCGGCTCGGGCGTCAGCATCGCGCGCATCACCTGCGCCACCGCGAACACGCCGACCAGCGCCGGGATCGGCTCGATGCCGCCGAACAAATCGGTGATGCCGAAGGTGAAGCGCGGCACGCCGCCCGGATTCTCGATACCGATGCAGGACACCAGCAAGCCGAGGAACATGCCCGCGATCGCCTTCACCGGCGAGGAGCGCGCAACCAAAGTGGCGCACATCAGGCCGAGCAGCGCCAGCCAGAAATATTCGAAGGTCGAGAACGAGAGCGCGATCTCGGCGAGCGGCGGCGCCAGGATCATCAGCGACAGCACACCGGCAATGCCGCCGACGGCGGAGAACCAGACGCCGGCCCCCAGCGCCAGCTCAGCCTGGCCCTTGCGCGTCATGGCGTAGGCCTCGTCGGCATAGGCTGCCGAGGCGGGGGTGCCGGGAATGCGCAGCAGCGCGCCGGGGATGTCGCCCGAGAAGATCGCCATCGAGGAGGCTGCGACAATGGTTGCGATCGCCGCGATCGGCGAGAGGTAGAAGGTGACGGGGACGAGCAGGGCGGTCGCCATCGTCGCCGACAGGCCCGGCAGCGAACCGATGACGAGGCCGTACACGGAGGCTGCGAACATCGCGATGATGACCTCCCAGGTGGAGATCAGCGCGAATGCTTCAATGAGGGTCTTGAGCATGGGATCACCAGGGCGTCGGCAACAGGCCAGCGGGGAGCGGCACGCGCAGCAGCTTGCCGAAGATGAGGTGGATGGCGAACGGCGACAGCGCCGCGAGCGGCAGTGCCAGCTTCCACTTCGCCCCGAGCGCGGTCGAGGTGACGTAGACCATGATCGCCGCGGTGATGATGAAGCCGAGCCGGTCGGCGGCGGCGACGTAGAACAGCAGCAGCGCCGGCGGCAGCAGGGCGCGCAGGCCGTAGAGCTTGCCCTGCGGCGGCGGTGCGGCCGCCACCTGGCCGTCCTCGAGCGGGACCAGCTCTTCCTCCTCCTCGAAGGAATGGCCGATGCCGAACACGATCGCGAGCCCGCACAGCGCGAGCCCGATGCCGATCACGAGCGGAAATACGTTGGGGCCGACCGGCTGCCCCGGCACCGGCGGCAGGATCCAGCCGCCATAGGCAGCCGCCGCGCCGAGCACGACGAGAAACGATCCCGTGACGGAGTCGGGAAGACGCATGTGAGAATCCTATGCGAGGTATTCTCCCTCTCCCCGCGCGCGGGGAGAGGGTTGGGGTGAGGGGGGCTCTCCGCGGGGGAGGTGAGAATTGGACTCGTAGAGAGTCCCCCTCACCCGAAACCCGCGCTTCGCGCGAATTCCGGCCTCTCCCCGCAAGCGGGGGGAGGCGATCAGAGCATCGCAGGTCCGGATCACGCCTTGCTCAGGCCGGCGGCCTTCATCGCCTCGCCCATCTGGGCGTCGCCCTTGTCCATGAAGCTTGCGAACTGACCGGCATCGCCCCACACCGTACCGAAGCCGCGGTTGCTCATGAAGTCCTTGAACTCGGCGGAGTCGTAGACCTTCTTCAGCGCTGCGGTGAGCTTCGTTGCGATCTCCGGCGGCAGGTTCTTCGGTGCGCCGATGCCGCGCCAGGCGCCGGTTGCGTAGTCGATGCCCATCGCCTCCTTCAGCGTCGGCACGTCCTTGAAGATCGGGTTGCGCGCCGGCGCCATGATGGCAAGGCTCCTTGCCTTGCCCGCCTCGATGATGGCGCGCGCCTCCGGCACCGAGCACGTCGTGAGGTCGAGGCCGCCGGCGGCGAGATCCTGCATCGCGGGCGCAGCGCCATTCGACGGCACCCAGGCGACCTGGTTGGCGGGCAGGCCCATCGCCTGCATCCAGCCGACCAGCGCGAGATGCCAGATGCCGCCCTGACCGGTGCCCGACGCCTTGAACTTGCCGGGAGGCGCCGCCTTGATGGCTTCGGCGAGCTCCTTGACGGTCTTGTAGGGCGAGGAGGAGGAGACCTGGATGCCGGGCGGGTCCTCGTTCATCAGCGCCAGCGGCGTGTAGCTCTTCGGCGTCAGCTCGGTGAGGCCCTGCCAGTGCATCATCGAGATTTCGACGGTGAGCATGCCGATCGTGTAGCCGTCCGGCTGCGCGGTCGCGATCGCGCTATGGCCGACCACGCCTGAACCGCCGGTGCGGTTGACGACGTTGAAGGGCTGGCCGAGATCCTTTTCCAGGAGGGCTGCGACAATGCGCGCAGTCGCGTCGGTGCCGCCACCGGCGCCCCAGGGCACGATCACGGTGACCGGCCGGGCCGGATACGCCTGTGCGCGTGCGGGTGTGAGACCGAATGCGGCGGATGCGGCAATCGCGGCGGAAGAGGCCGCAAAAGTGCGGCGCGAAATCTTGGACATCAATGCCTCCCAGCGGCGCCCGTGACACCGGGCGCTCTTGTCAATGAAGGCATTCTAGTCGGCTTTGCGGCGCCGCTGCAAGGTAGCGCTACCACAGCGTTGTGAGCAATGTGTCGCTGCTCAAAACATCATCACTGCGGCTCCGCCGCGTCGCCCTTCGGTCGCGCACCGCCGAAGATACGCATGCCTTCCGCCGTGAGATAGGTCTTCAGCGTTTCCCACGTCACGAAGGCGACATATTCGCCCTCGGCGTAGGGGCCGACCGCGTAAGGCGGATAGTGGAAGGTGAGCCCGGAACTCTTGCCCGTTTCGGTTGACGGCGCGAGCGTCACCGCGCCGATCTTGAGCAGGCTCGGCTCGACGCTCTTGAACCACTCGTCGGTCGCGGTCTCGCTGGTGTCGCGCTTCTTCTTCTCGACTCTCAGCGAAGCGATCACGGCCTTCACCATCGCCTTCATAGTTGCCCCGTTGTCGGTGGTCTCGGTGAAGAACGGGCGGATCGAGATGCGCTTGCCCTCGCTCTTGTCCCACAGGATCGTGTTCACGTCCGAGTTGGGATGGGCGCCATGAGTGTCCATGTAGTCGTTGCGCAGGACGCTGACATAGCGATCTGCAACAACGGAGCGGATCGCATATTTGCGCTCGAAATCCCAGCCGCCGTCCTTGAAGAACTGCGGATCTTCCTTGCGCGAGGCGGCGGCCTCGGCCGCGTTCTTGTCGAGCCACTTCCTGCCTTCGGCCAGGCAATCCGCCGCGAGCGCCGCATCCGCCTTGATCCTGTCGTCGAGGAAGACGCGGGCGTCGATGCTCTTGGTCTTGATGATGGCGTCGGGCTTGGGGTCCGCGGCGAGGGCGGAGATCACGCACGTTGCGCTAAGCGCCATGGCGACGCTCAAACCGATCATGAACTTCAATGGGAGTGCTCCTTACGTGAGCGTCAGAATATTTCGAGGATGTGGTCTGCGATCTGCTGCGCAGAGTGGGGGGAGGCGGAGCGCCGGACAGTCGCCTGCGCCTGCAAGCCGGTCGCATCCTCGATGATCTGCTCGACGTCGATCAGGTTGAGCAGCGAGAAAGAGGCCTCCGGTTCGACCTCGACCAGGACATCGATGTCGCTGTGCGGGTGATAATCGTCGCCGTCCCGCGTGCCGAGGATGGCGAGCTTCGAGACGCCCTTGGCTTTGATGGCATCAGCGTTCTGGCGTATCGCAGCGATGACCTCATCACGTGTCATGGAGACAATCCGGCCGGTGATACGGCCAGCGTACCATCTACTCCGCCGCCTCGCTATGCCCGAGCCGGGCATTCAGCTTGCGGATCAGCTCCTCGGCGGCTTCCGCGATCACCGTGCCCGGCGGGAAGATGGCTTCGGCGCCGGCCGCATAGAGCGCGTCGTAATCCTGCGGCGGCACCACGCCGCCGATGATGATCATGATGTCGTCGCGGCCCTGTTTCTTCAGCGCGGCCTTGAGTTCAGGCACTGCGGTGAGATGGGCGGCGGCGAGCGAGGAGACGCCGAGGATGTGCACGTCGTTCTCGACCGCCTGCCGCGCAGCTTCATCGGCAGTTGCAAACAGCGGCCCGATGTCGACGTCGAAGCCGATGTCGGCGAAGGCCGAGGCAATCACCTTCTGGCCGCGGTCGTGGCCATCCTGGCCGATCTTGGCGACCAGGATGCGCGGCCGGCGGCCTTCCGCCTCCTCGAAGGCGTCGATCAGCGCCTGAACCTTCTCGACCTGGTTACCCATGCTGGACGCCTCCCGCTTGTAGACGCCGGTGATGGACCTGATCTCGGCGCGGTGCCGGCCGAACACCTTTTCCATCGCGTCCGAGATTTCGCCGACGGTCGCCTTCGCCCGTGCTGCGTCGATCGCGAGCGCGAGCAGATTGCCGTTGCCTTCGCCGGCCGAGCGCGTCAGCGCGGCAAGCGCCGCGTCGACGTCGGTCTGGTTGCGCTCGGATTTCAGCCGCGTCAGCTTGTCGATCTGGAGGCGGCGGACATTGGTGTTGTCGACCTTGAGGATGTCGATGGGAGCCTCATCCGTCGGCTTGTACTTGTTGACGCCGATCACCGCCTGCTTGCCGGCATCGATCCGGGCTTGCGTCTTGGCCGAGGCCTCCTCGATGCGCAGCTTGGGCACGCCGGCCTCGATCGCCTTGGCCATGCCGCCGAGCTCCTCGACCTCCTGGATGTGGCTCCAGGCCTTCGCCGCGAGGTCGCGCGTCAGCCGCTCGACATAATACGAGCCGCCCCAGGGATCGATGATGCGGGTGGTGCCGCTCTCCTGCTGCAGGAACAGCTGGGTGTTGCGGGCGATGCGGGCCGAGAAGTCGGTCGGCAGCGCTAAGGCCTCGTCGAGCGCGTTGGTGTGCAGCGACTGGGTGTGGCCCTGGGTGGCCGCCATCGCCTCCACCGTCGTGCGCATCACATTGTTGAACACGTCCTGTGCGGTCAAAGACCAGCCCGAAGTCTGGCAATGCGTGCGCAGCGACAGCGAGCGCGGGTCTTTCGGGTTAAAGGGCTTCAGCAGCTTCGCCCAGAGCAGGCGCGCGGCGCGCATCTTGGCGACTTCCATGAAGAAGTTCATGCCGATCGCCCAGAAGAACGACAGGCGCGGCGCGAAGCGGTCGACGTCGAGGCCCGCGGCAAGACCGGCGCGCAGATATTCGACGCCGTCGGCGAGCGTATAGGCGAGCTCGAGGTCCTGCGTCGCGCCGGCCTCCTGCATGTGATAGCCGGAGATCGAGATCGAATTGTATTTCGGCATCTTCGTGGAGGTATAGGCGAAGATGTCCGAAATGATCCGCATCGAGGGCGCGGGCGGATAGATATAGGTGTTGCGCACCATGAACTCTTTCAGAATGTCGTTCTGAATGGTGCCCGAGAGCTTTTCCGGCGGCACGCCCTGTTCGCCGGCGGCGGCGACATAGAGCGCGAGGATCGGCAGCACCGCGCCGTTCATGGTCATCGACACGCTCATCTGGTCGAGCGGAATGCCTGCGAACAGCGTGCGCATGTCGTAGATGGAATCGATGGCAACACCGGCCATGCCGACGTCGCCGCCGACGCGCGGATGGTCGCTGTCATAGCCGCGATGGGTGGCGAGGTCGAAGGCGACCGAGAGGCCCTTCTGTCCGGCCGCGAGGTTGCGGCGGTAGAATGCGTTGGAATCCTCCGCCGTGGAGAAGCCGGCATATTGCCGGACGGTCCAGGGCTGATTGACATACATGGTCGGGTAGGGGCCGCGCAGGTACGGCGCGATGCCCGGATAGGTCTCGAGGAAATCGAGCCCGGCGAGATCGGCCTCGCCATAGGCGGGCTTCACCAGAATGCCCTCGGGCGTCAGCCACGGCTCGGCGCTGCCTGACGGCGCGGCGGTAGCGATGCGCTCGAAGGCGACGTCGGCGAAATCAGGAATGCGGCTCATGGTTTCAACCATATCATTAGACGCTCAATCATGATCCGGATGCTGATGGCTGACGATGGTCGCCATCTTCTCCGGTCCGTAATTCTGTTGCGTGGTCTGGCTCGGCAAATTGGAGATTCCGACCACCCAGCCGAGCCGGGATTCGGATCCGTATTGGCGCGTCGGCACCAGCTGGTCGGGGCGGTCAAAGGCGCCGGTCATGATCTCGATCCGGTCGCCGTCGATGCGGCCAAAGCTCAGCGGCGTGCCGCAGGCGGCGCAATAGCCGCGATCAGCGATCGAGGAGGAGCGGAAGAACGCCGGCTGCCCCTTGCTCCAGGCGAAGTCCGTCCGGTTGATGTCGGCGAAGGACGCGAACGGCGCGCCGCTCGCCTTCTGGCACATACGGCAATGGCAGATCGAAACCCTGTTGGGGGTTGCCGAAATCGCAAAGCGCACCGCGCCGCATTGGCAACCGCCGGTGAAAACTGGTTTGCCCGCCTCGCTCATGCCTGCTCCATCCGTCGGTAGGCGTCTTGCAGTGTCGCAAGCGCATCGCCTCCGGCGAAGACAAAACCCGTGACGCCGGCCGCACGGAGTGCCGCCTCGGCATCGGTCGGACGGCCTGCCAGATAGATATGTCGCGCGCCCGCCGTTTGCAGGGCCTTCGCCGCGGCGTCGGCGTGTTCCGGATAGACCTTGTCGCTGGAACAAAGACAGGCGAGCTCGGCGCCGGAGGCCTTGAATGCGGCGGCCAATTTGGCCGGATCGGCAAAGCCCTCGCTGTCGACGGCCTGGATGCCGCCGGCCTCGAACAAGCTCTTGGCAAAGGTCGCCCGCGCCGTGAAATCGGCGGGCGTGCCGAGATTGGCCAGAAACACCTTTGGCCGCGCACCGCGCGCCTTCAGCGCCGCATCGGATTTGTCGCGCAACGCCTCGAACGGTTCCGCCAGCCGGATCGGCGGCAGCGCATCGAACTTGTATTTCTGCTCGCCGTAGGGAGCGAGCTTGACCGGCGTCGCCGTCAGCACCGCCGTCTCGCGCTCATGCAGGTTGGGAAACTCGCTGGCGCCTGTCAGCACGTCGCGGCGCTTTGCGATGTTGGCGTCGCGGGCCTTTCGCGCGGCCGCGACCTTGCTTTGGAACAGGCCTTGCTGAAGCGCGGCGAAGGCGCCGCCGGCTTTCTCGCTGTCCTGGAACAGCGCCCAGGCGGCGTCGCAAAGCTGCGCCGTCAATGTCTCGATGCCGCCCGCGCCGGCGGCGGGATCGCTGACCTTGGCGAGGTTGCTTTCTTCCAGAAGCAGGGCTTGCGTATTGCGCGCCACGCGCCGCGCGAATGGATCAGGTAGCCCGAGCGCCAGCGTATGCGGCAGCACGGTGATCGCATTGGCGCCGGCGAGCCCGGCCGCGAATGTCGCGATGGTCGCGCGCAGCATGTTCACGTAAGGGGCACGCTGGGTCAGCATGCGCCAGGCCGTATCGGCGGCAATGAACAGCGGCTTCGGCGTCAGCCCGCACGCCGTCTCGATGCGCGCCCACAGCAGCCGCAGTGCGCGGAATTTTGCCATGGTCAAAAACTGGTCGGCATCCGCAGAGAGCCGCGCATAGATCATGTCCTGCGCCTGCTCCAGTGGAACGCCGGCGCCCTCGATCGCGCGCAGATAGGCGACGCCGCAGGCCAGCACGAACGCGAGCTCCTGCACCTCGGAGCCGCCGGCATCGTGGATCACGCGCCCGTCGGCGGACGCGAACGGTCCCTTGAAGCCGAGCGCGGCGAGCCCCTTGATGGCGCCAGTGACGGCCGGAACGATCTCGTCCCATGTGTAGGGGCTGTGACCCCACACCGCGCCGGCCGCAAGCGGATCGAGCCCGAAGCGGATGTTGCAGGCGGCGGGATCGAGGCCGTTGCTCTTCACATATTCCGCGACATGGATCGCCGCCATCCGCGATTGCGGACCGATCTGGAGCTCGATGCCGATGCCGGCATCGAGATGAATATCCTTGAAAACCTTGGCGACCGCATCGGCCGAAGGTTCCAGCCCGAACCCGTGAGCGCCACTGCCGCCGGCGAACACCAGCGCGAGCCCCGTCGCGCCATTTTCGAGATCGGTCAGCACCTGCGCATTCGCGAGCGCCGCATCGGGATGGTCGATCCGCTGCATGATCTGCCACGGCGCGGCGGCAGGCCGTCCCACCACGGGCGCAACGCCCCGGGCGCGCGGATAGAGAGGGTCGATCTTGAGGCCGTCATAAGTCTTGCCGACCAGCTTCTCGAACGGCGCGCCCTTCAGCACGCCGTCGACCAGCTTGCGCCAGTCGTTGACCGTGGCCTTGGGGAAATCCGCCGCCAGCGGCAGGTCGTCAGTCACGGAGGTCATACGGCCAAGGGCTCCCAAAAATCTTGTTGTTCGCGGGCGAAATTGCCACGGCCGGCCGTCGCTGCAAACGGTTGTTTTTGGTTAACCGGTATCCGGAAGCCGCTCAATGCCTTGCGTCGAGGCGCTGGCAAGCCCGTCACGCACACGAATGCCTGAGATCACGCGGTCGGGCGCGATTTCGGCCAGCGGCACCAGCACGAAGGCGCGCTCGAACAAGCGCGGATGCGGCAAGGTCAGGTCGGGTTTCTGCAAGCTGACATCGTCATAGGCGATCATGTCGAGATCGAGCGTGCGCGGGCCCCATTGCCTCTCCTTGTTCCGTGTGCGGCCGAATTTCTGCTCGACCTTATGCATCACGAACAAGAGCGCATGCGGATCGAGGCTGGTTTCGATCTCGACGCAGGCATTGATGAAGGGATCCTGGTCCTCGTCACCCCAGGGCGGCGTCGCATAGTCCGAGGAGCGCGCGATCAGCGCAGCTTGCGCCATGCCGCAGATGTGCGAGATCGCCTTCCGGAACGTCGCGCGGACATCGCCGACATTGCCGCCGAGTGCGATCAGCACGCTCGCCATCTTACGGATGCCGCGAGCGCGTCAGCATGATGCCGACGTCGTCGAAGATTGCGGCGATCGGCGCATGCGGCTTGTGCACGGTGATCTTCACGGCGCGGATGCGCGGGAAGTGCGACAGGATGGCATCGGCGACCGCGCCGGCCGCTCGCTCCAGCAGCTTGTAATTTGTATTCTTGAACGCCGCCGTCGTGGTCGCCACGACTTCGGCGTAGGACACGGTGTCGGCGAGCCGGTCGCTACGCGACGGCTCCGACAAATCGGTATAGAGCTCGAGATCGATGACGAAGCGCTGGCCGACTTCGGTCTCGTGATCCATCACGCCGTGGCGGGCGTGGATCGACAGGCCGGTGACGAAGATCGTATCGGTCATTGCTTGCTCTCGATTGCATTCGCGACCCGCAGGGCCTGCAAGGTCTCGGCGACGTCATGGGTGCGGATGATCTTGGCGCCGCGCTGTGCGGCGATCAGATGCGCGGCGATCGAGCCGGCGAGCCGTTCCTTCGGCTCCGAGGGCGACACCGAGGCGATGAAGCGCTTGCGCGAAGCGCCGACCAGGATCGGCAGGCCGAACGTGTCGAATTCGCGCAGCCGCGCCAGCGCGGTCATGCTCTGCTCGGCCGTCTTGCCGAAGCCGATGCCGGGATCGAGCACAATCTTGTCGCGCGCGATGCCGGCCTTGGCGGCGATATCGAGCGAGCGCAGGAAGAACGCTTTCATGTCCGCGACGATGTCGATGGCGGAATCGACGGCCTCGCGGTTGTGCATGACGATGACGGGGACGCCGCGCGCGGCGATAAGCTGTGCCATGCCAGTGTCGCGCTGCAGGCCCCAGACGTCGTTGGCGATCGCAGCGCCCTGGTCGAGCGCAAAGGCCACCACCTCAGCCTTCATGCTGTCGATCGACACGGGAACGCCCAACGCCACCACGCCTGACAGCACCGGCTTCAGCCGGGCCAGCTCGTCCGCCGCCGTCACCGGCCGGGCGCCCGTGTAGGGCCGGGTGGACTCGGCACCGATGTCGATGATGTCGACGCCGGCCTCGATCATCGCCCGCACCCGCGCAAGCGCCAGCTCGGGCGCGATGAACTCACCGCCATCGGAGAAGGAATCCGGGGTGACGTTGAGCACGCCCATCACTGCCGGAATCGGCCGCTCCAGCAGCGTCCGCAGCACGTCGGGCCCGGCCGAGCCGGCCGGCGGGACGGATGGGGAGGGCGAGGCATTCATGCGGCCCGCTTTAGCGGTCGGGGAGGGGGGATTCAAGGTGGGATTGGGGGCGAATGTCGATGTGTTCGCGGAGCATCGATCGCCTCCGCTGTCATCGCCCGCGAAAGCGGGCAATCCAGTATTCCGAGGCCGTGCGGTGATATGGAGGAGCCGCTGCGTACTGGATACCCCGCCTTCGCGGGGTATGACACCGAGAGCTAACGCGGCAGGTCGTATGCCGAGGGAGATGCCCTAATACGTAATCTTCGGCGGCAGCTTCTTCGCCTTGGCGATGATGTCGCCGACCGATTTTTCCGAGGGCAGGATGCGGACGAGCTTCTTCTTCACGTTGGCTTCCCGCATGCTCTGGGCCAGCCGTGCCGGATTCCGATAGGCGAGCTCGCGCACGGTGGTGACGCCGGCGGCGCGGACGAGGCCGACCTTGGCCCGGCCCATCCCGGGAATGCGCATGTAGTCGGAGACGTTGGCCCATTCCAGCAACTGCTGCTCGCTGATGCCGGTCTTGGCGGCGAGCGCCTTGCGACCCTTCACGGTCGAGGCCGCCTCGAGCAGCGCGTCGGTCGTGCGGATTCCTTGCGCCTTCAATTTGTTGGCGGCAAAGGCTGGCAGGCCCTCAATCTCGGAGATCGGATATGTCATGATACTCGATATGAAAAGCGTCGCTCAGGCGAACTGGCTGAGGCCCGGCGTCCCCGCGATGATCTTGCCCATCTGATCCGCTCCGATTTTGTCTCGGCCGTAGCGGAAAAGTTCACGGGCAACGTTCTGAATCTCGGACATGCCAAGTCCCAGGCCCATCAGGCGCGTGCCGACGGCCATCAGGCCGCCGCCCATCAGCCGCGACAGTCCGCCGCCGCTCCTGGACGCTTCTATCGCCGCTTCTGCACCGGGAATCTGATCGATCAGCGCTTCGACGTTCTCGGAAGGACCTTCGCTGCGGAGGAAGCCCAGGATAATGCCGACGGTCTTTTCAGCCACAGCACCATCTATGCTGGCGTTCGACGCCAGCCGCCCGATCAGCTCGTCCATAAGGCCCGCCCCTCAGCCGGTTTGCATGCCCGAGTATTGCTTCCGAAATGATCTTGATCCGGAGCGATGTGAAATACAAGCGATGAACGTACGCAAGGTTCCGATTCACTCTCGAAGGCGCGAAAAGTGTTGCAACGATGCAAGAGCGGAGATGGATTCAGCGAAAAATTGCCGCGGTGCGAACGCGTCATTCCTACTTTCGGCTGATGTCGGCGGTATGTTTCCGACAATGTCGCATGCTCGGGGCGCGTTGAACGGTTTTAATCCGCACGCGACATGCGTTAAACTACGGAGCAGGTGCATTCGAGTTTCAATAGGCGAAACACGGCAGAGAGATCAGAGAGAAGCATGACCGCACAGGACAGCAAGCTCGGCGACACCGACGACAAGATCTTCGTCGGCAAGGGAGACGAGCAGGCATGGCTGACGCTGGCGCTTGCCAATCGCCACGGCCTCGTCACGGGTGCAACCGGGACCGGTAAGACGGTATCGCTGCAAGTCATGGCGGAAGGATTTGCGCGCGCCGGCGTTCCGGTCTTCGCATCCGACATCAAAGGCGACCTCTCCGGCATCTCCGAGGTCGGCGAGGCCAGGGATTTCATTGTCAAGCGTGCCACCGAGATGGGGCTGACGTTCCAGCCCGACCAGTTCTCGACAGTGTTCTGGGACGTGTTCGGCGAACAGGGCCATCCGGTGCGGGCGACCGTCACGGAGATGGGGCCGCTTCTGCTTGCGCGCATGCTCGACCTGAACGACGTGCAGGAAGGCGTGCTCAACGTCGCCTTCCGCGTCGCCGACGACAACGGGCTGACCCTCATCGACATGAAGGATCTGCGCGCGCTGCTCGATGCCATCGTGCCGGATGCCGGCAAGAAGGGGGCGGACGCCGAGGAAGGCCCGCTTGCCGACATCAAGAAGGAGGCTCAGGGTTTTGGCAACGTCACCAAGGCCACCGTCGGCACCATCCAGCGCCAGCTTCTGGTGCTGGAAAACCAGGGCGGCACCAAATTCTTCGGCGAGCCGGCGCTGACGCTGAAGGACTTCCTGAAGACCGACCGCGACGGCCGCGGCATGGTCAACATCCTTGTTGCCGACAAGCTGCTGCAGAGTCCACGGCTTTACGCGACATTCCTGCTGTGGATGCTGTCAGAATTGTTCGAGGAGCTGCCCGAGGCCGGCGACCTGCCGAAGCCGAAGCTGGTGTTCTTCTTCGACGAGGCACATCTGTTGTTCAACGACGCGCCGAAGGCGCTGATGGACAAGATCGAGCAGGTGGTGCGTTTGATCCGATCCAAGGGCGTCGGCGTCTATTTCGTGACGCAAAACCCCGTCGACGTGCCCGACCGTGTGCTCGGGCAATTGGGCAACCGTGTCCAGCATGCGCTGCGTGCCTTCACCCCGCGCGACCAGAAGGCGGTCGCCGCCGCGGCCCAGACCTTCCGGCCCAACCCGAAGCTCGACACCGCCAAGGTGATCATGGAGCTCGGCAAGGGCGAGGCGCTGGTGTCCTTCCTCGAAGGCAACGGCACGCCGACGATGGTCGAGCGTGTCATGATCCGGCCGCCATCGGCCCGCATCGGATCGATCACGCCGGAAGAGCGCAAGGCGATCATGGATGCGAGCCCGGTGAAGGGCAAATACGACACCGCTGTCGATGCCGAATCCGCCTACGAGATGATCCAGAAGCGGATTGCCGGCACGGCTGCGACTGCCGATGCCGGTGCGGCCGACGGAGGTGGCGGCGGCATCCTCGGCCAGATCGGCTCGATGGTCGGCACCATCTTCGGCACCAACGTCAAGCGCGGCCGCCTGTCGGCGGGCCAGGTCATTGCGCGCGACGTGACGCGATCGGTCACCAACCAGGTGATCGGGGGGATGGCGGCCAATCTCGGCAAGTCGGTCGCCGGCCAGCTCGGTGGCTCGATCGGCCGCACCCTGGTGCGAGGCGCGCTCGGCGGGCTGCTGCGAAGGTAGGCAGGGAAGCCGGATTTGAGGCACTAAAGCCTCCACTGCGTCAAGCCCGGGCATGACGAAATCTCGCGAGTATTTGGATGCGATTGCCCCGCACGCCGGGCGAGGCCGAACACCATAAATTCAGGTGAGGGGGGTTCTCCAAGCGTCCGTCGGTCTGCTACGTGCTATTTGTTTCCGACGGGACATAATGTGACATCACCGAATCTATCAGACAAACTCGGCCCGCACAGAGCCTTGTCGCTGCGCGCGCCGCTCGATCTGCTCTTCCTGTTCTGCTGCGTCCTCCTGACCGCCGACGTGCTCGTTCCCGAGATCTTCGGCCACGGCAAGACCAAGGATTATGGGCTGTGGTACTGGGCCGGGCAGCAGGTGCTGCACGGTGGATCGCTCTATCCCGACGAGATCGGCGAGTATTTCGAATTCATTTATCCACCGCTGCCGGCGATCCTGCTGGCGATCCCGAGCTGGTTCGGCAAGATCCCGCTCTATGTCGTGCTGTCGATCCTGAACGTGGTGGCATGGTGGTACACGGGCAACTTCTCCAATGCCATGACGGGATCGGGCCGCAGGCCCGGCCCGTGGCTCGAAGCGCTGCCGGCCATCGTCACCGTGACCTTCGTGTTCGACATGTTCGACCTCGGCCAGCCGAACCTCGTCCTGCTGGCGATGATGCTGTGGGGCTTCTGGTTGTTGCAGCGTCAGCGGTCCTGGCTCGCGGGCTTCCTGTTCGCGCTCGCTACCGCCATCAAGGTGTTTCCGATCGCGGTGCTGCCCTATCTGATCTGGCGCAGGAAGTGGGCGGCCACCGTCGCGACGGTCGCTTTCACCGGCATCCTTCTTTATGTCGTGCCGGCACCGATCCGCGGCTTCGAGCGCAACGCGGCCGAGCTCAAGACCTGGTACCAGGGCATGGTCGGCACGAGCTCGGAAAAGGGCTTTGGCCAGCGCGACGAGCAGAACTGGTCGTGGGTCAACCAGTCCCTCATTGCCGTCACGCACCGTCTGGTCCGGCCGATCAACTACAATCAGGAAGATCCCAGCAAGTCACCGCGCACGATGAATGTCATCGACGTCGACTACAAGACGGCGAACTTGATCGTGCTGGCGTTGTCGGCGTTGCTCGGGCTCGGCTTCCTCGCGGTGATGCCGTCGCAAGCGCGGCGAACGGCGCGCTCGGATGCGGAGGAGCTCGGCATCCTGTTCTGCCTGATGACGGTGGCATCGCCGCTGGCGCGGCAATACTACTTCATGTGGCTGTTCTTCCCGATGACGGTGCTGATGCATCGCGCCGCTTTCGACGCGCGACCGAGCGTGCGGCTGGGAACCTGGCTCGCGCTGGGCGCTGCCGGCATCCTCATGCTGCTGTCGCTGCCGTGGTTTCCCAATGTCATCCAGGCCTGGGGCAATAACCTTGTCGCGACCGCCATTCTTGCAGGTAGCCTCGCATGGCACATCCGGCATCCGCCGGTTGCGGCTGGCTCCGAGGCGGCGGCGGCGCTAAAACCCGGTACCTCTTGAGACTCACAAGTCAGGAATACGACCATGGCCAATGCGCAGCTTCAATCGGTGCTCGATCACATTGACAAGGATTTCGACAACAGCCTGGAGCGTCTGTTCTCGCTGTTGCGGATCAAGTCGATCTCTGCGGATCCGGCCTTTGCCGCCGACTGCAAGGCTGCGGCCGAGCATCTCGCCAAGGACATCGCGAGCCTCGGTGTCGCCACTGAAGTCCGCCCGACCGCCGGCCATCCCGCCATCGTCGGCAAGACCGGGGCGGGCGGACGGCCGCATGTGATTTTCTACGGCCATTACGACGTGCAGCCGGTCGATCCGCTCGATCTCTGGCACCGTCCGCCGTTCGAGCCTGTCGTCACCGACCATGCCGACGGCCGCAAGATCATCGTCGCGCGCGGCGCCGAGGACGACAAGGGCCAGGTCATGACCTTCGTCGAGGCCTGTCGCGCCTGGAAGAAAGTGACGGGCTCGCTGCCGATCGACATCACCTTCCTGATCGAAGGCGAGGAGGAGGTCGGCTCGAAGAACTTTGTCCCTTTCATCGAGGCCAACAAGGACGAATTCAAAGCGGACTACGTGCTGGTCTGCGACACCGGCATGTGGGACCGCAACACGCCCGCGATCACGACGTCGCTGCGCGGCCTGCTCTATGAAGAGCTGAAGATCACCGCCGCCAATCGCGATCTGCATTCCGGCGTGTTCGGCGGCAGCGCGATGAACCCGATCCGGGTGCTGACGAAAATCCTGGGCGGCCTGTTCGACGACGACAACCGCATCACCATCCCCGGCTTCTATGACGGCGTGAAGGATCTGCCGCCTGATATCCTGGAGCAGTGGAAGAAGCTCAACCTCACGCCGGAGATGTTCCTCAAGCCGATCGGTCTGTCGATCCCCGCCGGCGAGAAGGGCCGGCTGCTGATCGAGCAGGCCTCCTCGCGTCCGACCTGCGACGTCAACGGCATCTGGGGCGGCTATATCGGCGAAGGCTCCAAGACGGTGATCCCGTCGCATGCCTCGGCCAAGGTCTCGTTCCGCCTGGTCGAAGGGCAGGACCCCCAGAAGATCCGCAAGGCTTTTCGCGACTACGTGACGGCGCGTATCCCCGGCGACTGCAAGGTCGAGTTCGGCGATCACTCCGCCGCGCCCGCGGTGGCGCTCGACTGGAACATGAAACCGCTCGCGGCCGCCAGCAAGGCGCTGACCGAGGAGTGGGGCAAGGAGACCGTGCTGATGGGCTCGGGCGCCTCGATCCCGATCGTCGCCGATTTCAAGCGGACGCTTGGGCTCGACTCGCTGCTGGTCGGCTTCGGATTGGACGACGACAACATCCATTCGCCGAACGAGAAATACGACCTCCGCAGTTTCCAGAAGGGTATCCGCTCCTGGGCGCGGATCCTCGCGGCGCTCGCGGACGTGAAATAGGCGCGGTGCCGTAGGGTGGGCAAAGGCGGTGCCCACCATCTCTCCGCGATCGCGATGGAAGAGGTGGGCACGCTTCCGCCTTCGCTCTTCGAGCTACGGCGGACAAGTCGCTTTGCCGACCCTACGAAGACTCTCTCCTCGTCATTGCGAGCGTAGCGAAGCAACCCAGAATCCCTCCACGGGCACAGTCTGGATTGCTTCGTCGCTTCGTCCTCGCAATGACGGCGGGGCCAAATAAAAACGCCGCCCGGAATTGGGCGGCGTTTCATTCCGAAACGTGTAGAGGGTGTTGAGACCTACCCTACACGAAATCCAGAAAATCTCAAGACCGGTAGCCCGGCAGCTCGCGGTCGAGCTTGCGCAGCAGCGGCGGCCAGACCAGGTTGGTGGCGCGCAGCTCGGCGCGGTCGCGGTTGGCGAGCAGCTCGGTGTTCTTCTCGATCGCAATCTCCTCGACCGGATAGACCGGCGTGCCCAGCGCGCGCGTGCGCACCTGCATCGAGCAGGCGCGCTCGAGGTGGTACATGCGCTCGAACGCGGAGGCGACCGAGCGGCCGACCGTCAGCGTGCCGTGGTTACGCAGCAGCATGTGGTTGTGGTCGCCGAGGTCCTTCTGCAGCCGCGGCCGCTCGTCGTGGTCGAGTGCGATGCCCTCATAGTCGTGATAGGCGAGGTCGTGGGTGACGAGCTGGGCGGTCTGGTTGAGCGGCAGCAGCCCTTCCGCGCTGCTCGACACCGCGGTGCCGTCGAGCGTGTGGAGATGCAGCACGCAGATTGCGTCCTCGCGCACCTCGTGGATCGCCGAATGGATGGTGAAGCCGGCCGGGTTGATGCTGTACTCGCTCTCGGAGAGCTGGTTGCCGTGCAGGTCGACCTTGACGAGGCTCGATGCCGTGATCTCGTCGAACATCAGCCCGTAGGGGTTGATGAGGAAGTGATGGTCGGGGCCGGGCACGCGCGCCGAAATGTGGGTGTCGACCAGATCGTCCCAGCCATACAGCGAGACGAGGCGGTAGCAGGCGGCGAGATTGACCCGTTGCTGCCACTCCGCCTCCGTCATGTTCGACGGCACTTCCTTCAGGCGCGCTTCCGCTGGCGACATGGCTTATCTCTCCGAACATCGTTGTTGCGGGGAGGGAGCGTAGTCGCGGGTGAGGCTGGCGGCAAGGCGGTCAAATCGCAGCAGCCACGCGTAGCCCGCATGGAGCGCAACGTAATGCGGGGGCCGCTGTCCCCGGATTTCGCTTCGCTCCATCCGGGCTACAAGGGAGAAGAATTTTACGGCGCCGGGATCGACAGCAGGCTGGAAATGCTGCGGCCGCGGATGTCGTAGACGCGGGCGAACACCACGTCGTCGCGCTTGATCTCGACCATCACGGGCGCAGTGAGGCCCTTGCAGTAGAACTCGCCGAGCGTCATCGCGAAATCGGCCGCGTTGGAATCCCAGCCGATGGTGAAGTCGGGCCCGAGCGCGACCTGGGCCGGGCGCTGCGGACCGCACACCGCGACCTTCCATTTGCGGTTGCCCGGCGCCACTTCCTGCCGCTCGACGATCTGCTCGCGCAATTCGTCCGAGGCCTGCTTCAGCGCAAGGCCCCAATAGTCCAGCATGAAGCGGTCGTCGGCGCCGCGCACGGTGCCGGCGATGTGGTTGAAGTGCGTGTACTGATAGGGATGCAGCCGGATCATCTCGGCCAGCGAGAGCGCGAGGCCGAAGCAGAAGGTCGCGAGCACGACGGGCTGCCAGGTGCGGTGGTTGGTGCGCAGGCGCTCCATGGCCCAGGCAAAGGCGACGCCGCCGAGCACCGCCATCGGCGGGATCACGAAGACGAAGTGGCGGATGCCGTTGTACAGCGCCGGCCGCTTCACCATCGCGATCGCGAGCGGCAGGGTCGCCGCCAGCGTCAGCATCAGGAGGATGGTCTTGCGGCGCGCCGGAACCTCGCGGCGCGGCAGCATCGCGAAGGTGCTGACCACGGCGCCGCCCATCAGCACCAGCATGACCTCGGGAAGCTGCAGCGCGAACAGCGTCGGCAGATAGGACCAGGGCATGTCGGGCACGGACACAATCGCGCCGTCGAACATCTCCTTCCAGGGCTTCTCGAAGAAATGCGAGAAATAGGTCAGGGCCTCGAAGGGATTGCCGGGCTCCATGATCGACCACGGCCAGATCAGGCCCATCACGAGATAGCCGAACACGAGGCCGGGCAGCAGCACGTAGACGACATGGGCGAAGCGGCGGGCTGCTTCGCGGGCGCCTTCGGTGCGCAGCTCCTCCAGGAACAGCGGCATGAAGCCGATCATGGCGTAGACCAGCGCGAGGCCGCCGAGGACGCGGCAGCCGAGCGAGAGGCCGGCACCCAGGCCGACAATCAGGATCGTGCGCGGCGACGGCTGCGGATATTCCTCGGCGAGGCGGACGAGGCCCAGCATCAGGATGATCATGGCCACCGCGAAGGGCGCATCCTTCGGGTTCATGAACATGTGGCCATAGAAGATCGGGCAGAGCGCGAGCAGCAGGAGTGCGGCAAGACCGGCAAGGGGCCCGCCGATGCGGCGGCCGAGCCGCCACGTCACCGCAAGCCCGATCACGCCGACCGTGGCGCCGAGCAGGCGTCGCGTCTCGAACAGCTCGAGCGGAATGACCTTGTGCAGGAGAGCCGCGACCATGTCGAAGCCGCCGCCATACATGTAGAGATTCGCGAAGGAGAGCGCCGCGGTGTCCCTGAAGCCGGAACCGAACATGCGCAGCAGCAGGTCGGCATATTCAGCGTGGGTGTAATCGTCCCAGCCGAGCCCGTAGTCGCGGAAGGTCAAGCCTGCAATGACGGCGACCGCAGCCAGCACCAGCATGGCGAGATCGTCGCAAGTCCGTTCAACCGAGCGCCGCAGAGGCGTGTCGATCGCCGAAGTCGTGATGGATGTCATGGCTATTGGTGACCCGGAATCCCCTCTTGGCCCTGCTGGTGCCCGCGGGCCACTTCCCCGGAATCCCTATAGCGCAGTTCCATTACCAAGTAATTGGGCATTATGGCTAAAATCCTGATGCGACGCAGCAAATCCAGACAGTTGAGAGCAAGTTAGAAGTAGCGGGCCGTAGCTGAAGGGAATGTGAATAAGTCCCTGATATCCTTCCCTTTAGGAACGCAGGCTCTAATTCGCCGTTGGCGTGGAACACCGTATGACGGTATCGTGGCGCAACGGGTGTCGCGCACGGCTGCGCGACCAGGGGTGAGTTCGATGAGCTTGGCATTGTTGATTGTGGGGATTTTCGCCGTCCTGGCGGGCCTCCTTACGATCCTGTTCGGCTTCACCGTTAGGGAGGCCAGCCTCGGCAGCACCCTCATAATCTCCGGCACCATTGGCGTCTGCTCCGGAATGTTACTGGCCGGCCTCTACGTCGTGGTCGTGGAACTGAAGGGCATCGCCCGCCGGTTGGCCGGATCGGCCGCGCCGGGCGAGGTTCGGGTCAGGCCCGTGCTGCCAGGCCTCGCGGTGCCTGGCGTGCCAGTGTCCGAGCCGTTCCCGGCATCGGCGACGAAAACCGAGCCACCACCGGCCGCGGGTCTGCCGCCGTGGCAGAGCGAGGCCGCCGCGCGCGAGCGTCCGCGCGCCGAACCGCCGCCGGAGCCGGAAGCTCCGACACCGCCTGCGGCTCCGGAAGCGCCGCGCCGCCGCAACCTGTTGTTCGCATCGTCCTCCCGCAAGGAGCGCGAGCGCGCGGAGGCGAAGGCGACAGAGAGCTTGCCGCCGCAGCCTCATGACGAGCCCACGGAACCGGCCGGCCCGGAGAGTCAGCCGGCGAGCTTCGACGATGCCTGGCCGAGGCCGGACCGTATGCGGCCACCGGAACCGCCGGCCGCCGGGCGTCGCCCGCCGCCGCGCTCGCCGTCGATCTTTACCGAGCCCGGCCCGCCGCCTCCGCCCGAACCGACGCCGGTCGAGCAGGCGCCCGTGACCGTGCTCAAATCGGGTATCGTCGACGGCATGGCCTATTCGCTCTATTCCGATGGCTCGATCGAAGCGCAGATGCCGGAAGGCATGATGCGCTTCGCCTCGATCGACGAACTGCGCGCCCATCTCGACCAGCGGTCCTGAGGCCGCTGCGTCCAAGTAGAGCGCCATCGTTCTTGTCACTTCGTCAGTAATCAGCTCATATTCGTCAGTCGTCTTATTTCGGCCGAATGTATTGTTGACACGAAATACTTCGGCGTCGTCAATCCGGCGAGACGCAAGGTCAGGGAGAGGTCGGGCCCATGTCGGATAACGGGGCTAAGAATTTCATCGAGCTAACGGCGAGCATCGTGTCCGCCTATGTCGGCAACAATCCGACGCCGGCGGCCGATATCCCGAACCTGATCAGCCAGGTGCATGGCGCCTTGGTGCGCGTCTCGTCAGGCCGCACCGAGACCGCGCCGCTCGAGCCGGCCAAACCGGCGGTGTCGCTGAAGAAGTCGATCGCGCCGGACTATCTGGTCTGTCTGGAAGACGGCAAGCGCTTCAAGTCGCTGAAGCGCCATCTGCGCACCCAGTACAACATGACGCCGGAGCAATATCGCGAGAAATGGGGCCTGCCGGCCGACTATCCCATGGTCGCGCCGAACTACGCGGTGGCGCGCTCGCAACTGGCAAAGCAGATGGGACTGGGACAGCAGCAGCGGAAGCGGAAGTAACCGCTTCAGGTGGCTTCCGCGAGCGCCTCTTTCGCGTCGGTCTTGATGCGCTCGACCATCGAGCGCAGGCCGTTGGAACGCTGCGGCGTCAGATGATCGCGAAAGCCGAACTCGTTGAACACCGCGATCGCGTCGGTCGCAAGGATCTGCTGCGGCGTGCGGCCGGAGTAAAGCGAGAGCACGATCGCGACCAGCCCGCGCACGATGTGGGCGTCACTGTCGCCGCGATATTTCAGGATCGGGGCGCCGCCATCGCGATCGACCAGCTTCTGGAGCCAGACCTGGCTGACGCAGCCATTCACCTTGTTCTCGGCCGAATGCTCGGATTCGGGCATCGGTTCCAGGGTGCGGCCGAGCTCGATGACGTACCGGTAGCGGTCGTCCCACTCGTCCAGAAGCTCGAAATTGTCCCTGATTTCGTCGATCGTCGTCATGCTGGCCCAATGTTTCCGTTCAGGCCAATATAAGGATGCGAGGAGGCGAAATCGATAGGGTTTGGGCGCTAATTCGCCGGCGCCGCCGCAGGGCCGCGCCATTCCAGCGCGAGGTCGTCCTGGCTCAGGGTGTCGCGCGGCGCCTCGCCCGAGGCGGCATCGCCTTCGCCGGCCAGCGCGATCGAGCCGGTATGATCGGGCGCCTTCTTGTCGGTCTTCTCGAGCTGCTCTTTCTTGTCGTTGATGATCTGGTAGATCTTCTTCGCGCCGTCCTGGGCGCGCTGGCCGATGATGGTCGCGGCCTGGCCGCCGACCTCGCAGGCCGCCGGCTGGCGCTTGCAGAACTGGGTCACGTCGGAGACGGCCGCGGTCGCAGCCTGCACCGCATCGGCGGCGCCGATCTGCGGCAGCTTCTCCGATTCGGGCGTCTTGTCCCGCGGCAGGAGCACCAGCACCAGCCCGAGCCAGAATGTGATGCGGAGCAGAAAGCGCATCTTATCGACCTGTATGTTAGATCCCGCCGCGGCGATGCCCGCGAGGCGCCGGACCTAGCAACTCTCGATAAATCGCAAGTGATTGCCTTCCGCTTAATTCGCGGAAAATCTGCGCAAGAATCTTCCCGAACCGCCACGTCGTAAATTTTCGATTGACGCCGGAGCCCCGTGATTCCGCCGGCGCCGCTTGTCCACCAATTCGAAACCATGCGGGGACTGGTGAAACCCTGCGTTCACCATCCCCGATGATGACGTGGTCAAATCGCTTAAAAATCTCCGCGATGACACAGTGTCCGGCGGCGGGCCGCATTGCCTTAGCACTCGTTTAAGGTCGCTCTGACACGGTGGCTCAACGATAAGGAGGCGTTCCGGCACGTCTTCTCGACGAGTGGGCCGAAGCGCGAGACCCGTGACAGTTTTGAGTATCATCCGCGATTGTCTCGATGCACTGCTGCATCCCTCCGCGCGTTACGACGCGCTGACGCGAGCGCGCCATCGTGCCTTCATGGCGCCGCGGCTGCTCGGCAGCCTGGCCGCGTTTGCCGCATTCCCGGTCTATCTCGCCACGCGCGGTGCGCCGAGCGCGATCGAGGTCGCCGCCTTCGCGTGGCTGATCGCCCCCATTCTCCTGTCATGGTTCCTGTCGCGCACCGGCCGCTATGAAGGCGCCCATGTGCTGTCGTCGCTGGCGCTCGCCGGCCTGATCATGGCGGTTGCCGGCACCACCGGCGGCATCGAATCATTCGCCGCGATCTGGCTGGTCGTGGTTCCCCTGGAAGCCGCGTTGTCGGCCTCGCGCCGCGTCGCGGCCTTCGCCTCCCTGCTTGCGCTGTCCTGCGCCGGCGTCCTGATCCTTGCCGGCCAGCTCGGCTGGCTGCCGGCCGGAGACGCCAGCTCCGCACAACGCGGCGTGCTGATGGCGTTCGGCGTCGCCTCGGCGACGCTCTATGCCGCGGGCCTCGCCTTCGGCGCGGAATCGCTCGCGCGCACCAGCGTTGCGCTGCTGTTGCGCGAGGAAGAGCGCTATCGCCTGCTGGCGCGCAACATGAGCGACGTGATCTCGCGGCATCGGCGCAACGGCGCGGTGCAGTTCATCTCGCCGGCGGTGGAAGCCATGCTCGGCATGCCTGTCGCGCAGCTGCTCGGCCACGGCCTGTTCGACCGCGTCCATGTCGCCGATCGTCCGGCCTATCTCACCGCGCTCTCCGATGCCGCGCGCGGCGACGTGCGCAGCGTCGAGTTCCGACTGCGGCGGGAGCCGGCCGGATCGGAGCGTGGCCAGGTCGATTTCATCTGGGTCGAGATGCGCTGCCGGCCGCTCGACCAGGATATCGGCCGCCAGGATATTGACGGTGACGCCACGCGCGAGGCGGAAGTCGTCGGCGTGATGCGCGACGTTACCGATCGCAAGCTCGCGGAGCAGGCGCTCGATCAGGCACGCAGCGCCGCGGAAACGGCCGATGCCGCCAAGACGCGCTTCCTCGCCACCATGAGCCACGAGCTGCGCACGCCGCTCAACGCCATCATCGGTTTCTCCGAGATGATCGCGCAGGAGCAGACCCTGATGCTGGGTGCGGCCCAGCGCAAGGAATATGCCCAGCTCATCAACGATTCCGGCCAGCATCTGCTGTCGGTCGTCAACGGCATCCTCGACATGTCGAAGATGGAATCGGGCAATTTCGAGATTGCGTCGGAACCGTTCGCGCCGCGCGCATCTCTGATGCATTGCTGCAATCTGCTGGCGCTGAAGGCGCGGGAGAACGGCATCGACCTCATCACCGATGCGCCGCAGGACCTGCCTGTCATGACCGGCGATCCGCGCGCCTTCAAGCAGATCGTGCTCAATCTCGTCGCCAACGCCATCAAGTTCACCGAGCGCGGTGGTCAGGTCACCGTATCGGCCGCGGTGTCCGGATCGCAGCTCGCGCTGCGCATCAGCGACACCGGTGTCGGCATTGCGGCGGATGATCTCAAGCGCATCGGCGCGCCGTTCTTCCAGGCCGGAAAGACTTATCAGCGCCGTCACGAAGGCACGGGTCTCGGGCTTTCGATCGTCAAGAGTCTGGTGGCGTTGCATCTCGGCGAATTGACTGTACAAAGCAGGCTCGGCGAGGGCACCTCCGTCACCGTCAGATTGCCGCTCGTCTACACGCCGCCGCAGGCCAAGACGTCCGATAGAATGGCGGCCGAGAGCAAGATCGCGACGCTGACACCGGTGCCGCGCCAGGAGCTTCAGGACCAATCTCACGACCAACCCGCTCTGGTGAAGAAAAGTGCCTAAGAAGTCTGCCAAGGACGAAGCCGCTCCGCGCCGCCGTGGCGCCAAGGCCGCGGTCATCGATGTCGAGACCGAGCGCAATCTTGCGATGCGCATCCTGCTGCACAGTCCCAAGGACACGCTGGCCGGTCTCGTCGGCGTCGCCGCAGTCAGCGCGATCGTTGCGAATGCGCTGTTCCTTCAGACCGGCCGGCATCCGGCGCCGATGTTCGGCACCGTGATCAATCTTCCCGCGCCGTCGTCCGTGCCGCTGTCGAACCCCTTGCCGCGTCCGCGCCCCGTCGGCGCGGATACCTCGCCGCTGGAGCCGAGAGCGACGGAATTCCGCGCCGAGCCCAAGCCTGTCGAGCGCGCCGCCGAGAAGGCCCCCGAGAAGCCGGTCGAGGCGACGGCATCGACGCCGCGCGCGGGCGATCCGATGACCAATCTGGTCAAGCAAACGACGTCGGCGCCGCCGCAATCCGTCGCCATCGCGCGTCCGCCGGCGCCGATTCCCGTCGCGCAGAGTCCGGCCGCGCGGCGTATCGCCGGCGTGCAGCGCGCGCTGTCCGAATACGGCTATGGCAATTTGAAGATCACGGGCACGATGGGCGCAGAGACGCAGTCCGCGATCCAGAAATTCGAGCGCGAGCACAAGATGCAGGTGACGGGTCAGGTCTCCGACCGCCTGCTGCGCGAGCTCGGAGCCGCGATCGGCCACCCCGTCGAATAAGCGTCATTGTTGTGCGAAGGCTGGTGCTGATTGCAGCACTGGCCTATCGTGCTCTTCATGCGTTTGAAATCAAACATTTGGGTTTCCGCCTACCTGCGCCGGTGCCAGACCGAAGGCGTGTTCGGGGCGGTGCGTCGTCGCGGTGCCGAGGAGGCGGGCGCGGTATTCGTGAAGGTGTCGCTGCTCGACGGCAACGCGATGCTGTACGTACCGGCGCCGCAGACCGTCTATGACGACGGCCGGCCGGTCGATCGCTTCTTCGTGCCACTTGCCGCGCAGCCGATGCCTGAGCCAGCGGTCGAGGAGCGCCTCACCAAGGAAATCCGCTTCGATCCGGACGCCTGGATCGTCGAGACCGAGGACCGCAAAGGTCGTCACTTCCTCGAATTGGCGAAGACCTAGCGGTCCGATCCGTCGGTGCCCGTCCGCACCGCGGGCGCGGAGCCCGGCTGCACGCCCGGCCGGGTCTGATTGGCGCCCGCACGCGCGCGCTGGCGTTCGCTCTCATGCAGCGACGACTGGTATTTTGCGCGCGTGACTGCGAGCGTCGAGCCGCGCCAGGCCGCCAGCATCACCAGCGCGGAGCGGTCGCTGAGCCGGTCGTAGAGCCGTGACAACCGGTACACCGCATCGACCGACGTGCCGATCTCCGGCTTGAAGAACAGGAGGATGCGCTGGAAGTTCGGGCTCGGCATGTCGAGCGCGCGCGCGGCGACCGCGAGCGCTTCGCCGCCGGCATCGTCGACGATCTGCGCTGCGACGCGCGAGGGCAGGATCAGGCTGTCGCCGAGCTCGTAGGTGAAATTCTCGACATCGTTGGCGATTGCCGCCATCTCCAGGATCTGGATCGCGCGCTTGGCACGCACGGTCGGAATCCGCGGCGCGGCCCTCAGCGGGGTCTGCCCCAGATTGTGCAGGACCAGCGCGCGCTGGGTCGCATCGGCGCGGAAGAACATCTCGTGGATCTCGGCCGCTTCCTTCGGCTGCATCGCCATGTTGGCGGCCATGCGCAACTCGGCGTCGGTCGGCGTGCGAGCAGGCGAAGCCGCCTGCTGCGAGCTGCGAATTTCGCGCGCGAGCGGAACCCTGCGGCCTTCCTGGGTCGCGACCAGCCCGAGTTTCTGCAGGACCGGGACGGGCGTCTGCGGATAGATCGCAAGCTTCGCCTTGACGGCCGCGCGCGTCGCATCGTCGACCTGGTCGATCAGCCGCGTCGCAAGCTCGATGAACTGGCGCTGCTCGTCGTCGCTGTGGGTGGGCGCCTGGACATAGAGGTCCGTCAGCACGCGCAGCAGCGTCGGGCGAACATCAACGCCTTCGCGACGGGAGAGGCTCATCAGCCCGTCGAATCCGGGAAACAGCGACTTGGTCATGGAGAGATACGCGACCTGGAAGAGATACTCGTCCGCGAGCCTAACGCAGGTTCCTTTAAAGGCTCGTTAAGGAAAACGAGGCGTGAAGTCGACCCCATCATTTCAGGTGTTGTCGTCCCGCAACGGGACGCGGGAGGCCGCCCGTGAAGTTACGGTCCGGCAGGCGCGTTTACACCCCGTTAACCATGAACTGATCTTAATGAACGCACGTTGCACCAGCGCGCTCGGTCGCGCGGCAATTGATAGAGAGCTGATATGGGGACCATTATCGAATTTCCGGCCGGTCGCCGGGCAGGCTCGTCGGGGGATGCCACGCCGCGTACGGAAACGGGAACGATTCTGATCCTCCCCGTGATCCGCATCGAGCGCCAGACGGAAGAAACCAGCGGCGATCGCGGGCCGGAGCAGGGCACAGCACCGGGGCGCCGTCGTCGTCGCCGCTAGCGTCCGGCTTTTGCAATGCCGGATGCCATCCGCCAGATTCGGCCTGTCGTAACGGCCGTCCTGCTCGCACTCGTCGGTGCGACGCTCGGCGCGTGCAGCGGCGGCGATTTCGGCCGCACCCGCGCTGACATGCGCAGCGACGACATGCATCGCTGGCTCGGGGCCGAGGCCACCGGCAGCGTTGGCCTGAAGTCGTCACAATTCCAGCTCACCGACGCGGAGCGCCAGCTTCGCGATCTTGCCTATCCCATGATCGAGCCGCCGCTGTCGCGGCCCGCCTGGAAGAGCGTATTCGGCGACTACAAGGCGCTGCCGTCGCCCTGGCAGCAGAAGGTCGTGTTCGACCGCACTATGTATGGGCGCACGCTGATCGACGAGCCGCATCGCTCGCATTCCTCGCGCTATGCGCAGCTGATCGAGGACGTGCGCAACGACATCACCCGTTTCGAGCCGTTCTTCGGCTCCGCGATCCGCGTCATCGATCTCGACAGGAAGCGCGATGCGACCATGGCGCGCGTCTCCGAGCTCTCGCCAAGGGAGAGGGAGGATGCGGTCGCGCGCATGCGGGAGAACTCGCTGATCATCCAGTGGGTGCAGCTGTGCCTCGAGCAGCGCGTCTCGTCCTATCGCTGGGCGCTGGAGCGTCTGGTGATCCAGGCGCCCGACGGCATGGCCGCCGATGCCGACCGCCTGATCGGCGAACTCGCAGCCCAGACCGCCAATCCGCCGGTTGCGGCCCAGCCGCCCTATGGCCGCGCAGTCATCTCGAAGGGCTAGGACTTCCTGCGTTTGTTGCGCCGTGGGCCGGTCGGATCCGGCTTGCGCCGCTGCTTCTGAAGTTTCCCGACAAAATCCTTCAGCGCATCCGCCAGCGGCTCTGAGGCGCGGTAGGCAAGCCCGACCTCGCGTTTGACCCTGACCTCGATCTCGCGCACCGCGACATCGGGATTGCCGCGCGCCACGCCTTCCGGGACGATCGCAATGCCGACGCCGGCCGCGACCAGCGCCATCGCCCAATCCTCCGATTGCGCGATCGCCGCGGTCTGCCTTCGTTGTGAACTCCGGCCGAAGAATTCGCTTTGCTCGCAATGGCAGCGGTCGATCAGGGGGACGCCGGCGAGATCGGCAGCCCGCAGCTTCTCCTTCAGCGTCAGCGGATGCGAGGGCGGAAGTGCGGCGACATAGCGCTCGCTCCACAGCGCGACGAAATGCTCGTCGGCGCGGAGCATGCTCTTTGAGATGATCCGCGCATCGGCGCCTTCGTCGCTGCCGACGAGGCGGAGCGCGATGTCGGTGCGCGCCGTCAGCGGCTTCAGCAGCGCGATCGTTCGGGGTATGTCGAGCGTGCGCATCAGTCCCAGCGTGACGGTGGTCTTCGTATTCGGCTTCCTGAAGAGGCTGCGTGCGGCGTCCGCCTCGTCGATGATGCGGCGGGCCAGCGCATGAAACTGCTCGGCCGAGGCGGTCGGCGCGACGCCCTTCTTGTGCCGGATGAACAGCGTGGTGCCGAGTTCGGCCTCCAGATGGGTGATCGCGGTCGAGATCGACGGCTGCGACACGAAGCAAGCGCGTGCCGCCGCGGTCAGTTTGCGCTCGCGATACACGGCGGCGAAGTAGCGAAGCTCGCGGATGTCCATAGGTTATGCCTAGAGATAGTATCAATATTCAATATTTTACTTATGGATTGCCCGGTGGCAAGCAGCGCCCTGCTCACAACAGGCAGGGAAGCGCCATGAAGATCCACCACCTCAACACCGGCACGATGTGCCCCATGGGCCGCCGCCTTGTGAACGGCACCGGCGGCCTGTTCCAGCGCGCCCGCCTGGTCTGCCATTGCCTGCTGGTCGAGACGAGGGACGGACTCGCTCTGGTCGACACCGGCATCGGTCTCGGCGATATCGCAACGCCCAATCGGCTGGGTGGCCGATGGCTGCGCCAGACCGCGCCGAGGCTGGACCCGGCGGAGACGGCGGTCGAGCAGGTGAAGGCGCTCGGCTACTCACCCGGCGATGTGCGCCACGTGCTCCTGACGCATCTCGACCGCGACCACGCCGGCGGCGTGCCGGACTTTCCCCATGCCGCGATCCACGTCCACCGCGCCGAATACGACATGGCGGTGCTACGCAAGCCCGCGCCGCCCGAAGGGCGCTATGTCACGGGGCAGTGGAGCCATGGGCCGGGCTGGACCTTCTATGGCGAGGCCGGCCAGGACTGGTTCGGCTTCAAGGGCGTGCGCGCGCTCGGCGACAAGGAAGCCGACATCCTGATGATCCCGCTCGCCGGCCACACGCTCGGCCATTGCGGCATCGCGGTGCGATCAGGTGACAAATGGCTGTTGCATGCCGGCGACAGCTATTTCCACCACGCCCAGCTCGACCCATCGCCGCGCGTGCCGTTGATGCTGGGTTATTTCCAGCGCCGCGGCGACATGGATCGCAAGATGCGGATCGCCAACCAGGCGCGGCTGCGCGCGCTGAAGCTCAACCACGGCGACCGCGTGAGCATCGTCAATAGCCACGATCCCGTCGCCTATGAAAGCTGCCGCTGCGCTGCGCATTAGGGTGTCGAAGCCAGGCCGCCGGTTATACGCCCGAACGCACTGCTTGAGTCCGGAGCAGGCGGTGCTTCACCGTTCGGGCGATTGCCGCCGGCGCGTCGTCGGGAATCGCGAAGCATGAGCTCGCGTTGATTTCGCACAGGACGTAGGTGTCGGTGCCGGCGGCGTCGCGGGGCCCGTACAGGAAGTCGGCGTCCCAGATCACCGGCAGCGACGGCTCGTCGATGCCGAGCGTGCCCATCAGCTGCGGCGTCCATTCGTCCTCCATCGCTCTTCGGAGCGCCTGGAATTGCGAAGCAGCGGGTCCGTGCATGATCCGTGGGCCCGGCTGAGCCTCGGGTGCGTCGGGGCCTTCCGGCGGCGGCGGGATCAGGGCCTTGATCAATTGATGCCCGAAGCCCGCGACCTTGGCGCCGCTCATGTAGCAGCGGATCATGCCGTCGGGTAGGCGGGGTTGGAACGCCTGGTCGATGATGCAGCCGCCCCATCCGAAATACGGTTCGCAGCGGGCGAGCAAGGCATCGAGCGGAATGTCCTCGGGTAGACTGCCGCGTTGGGCATGCAGCACGCGAACCATGGCGTCCACGTTGGGCAGGGCCTCCACCTTCCACACCCCCTGGCCACCATTGCCGCGATTTTGCTTGAGCACGCGCGGACCATTCGCCTGAAGGCGCGAAGGAAATTCGGCGCGGAAGCTTGCGGCGGTGTCATAGCGGTGCGTGTCGGCTCCCCAGCCGAGGTGACGCGTTCGGTAGAGCACGTCCTTGACGCCCATCTTCAGGATCACGTCGGGATGGGCGCTTACCCACGGCCCTTGCGCCGCAACGTCGCGAAGCAGCGGGTCGAGGGCCTCGCGCGTCTTGCCTTGATGGATCGGATCGACCCAGACGAGCACGCCATCGACGGCGAGCAGTTGATCGCGCGCGGCGTCGGCGAAAATCTCGTCGTAGATCACCGGCCGGGCTTCGATGCCGACCGCGGCGAGTGCTTCGAAAACGCGAACGAAGCGGCTGTTTTGCGCCGTCGCGTCCCGGCGCGCGGCTGCATCGCCGCGGGAGAGGATGGCAACGGTATGGCGGAGAGGAGGGTGGCGTTCGGTATCCATGCGCAAGCTCCACGAATGGCGTGCTGCGCAGAGCTTGGACCGAGGTCTCACGGGGAGTCTGCTTCGTCCCCACGCCGATGAATGTACGTGAAATCGTCCGGTCGTTGCAAGATGGTGCTTGTGCGGTTCCATCTAGACGGCGAACGCTTCGCGCGCGCCGCTACGGTGGCGGAGGATAGCGGTCGAATGTCGGCAGTTCGTGCGCGCGCTCCATCCATCGAAGGCGCTCTGCGACCTGGATGTGCATCGTCGCCGGTACGGCATCGGGATCGTCGTAGGTCGCGCTCTGGACGTCGATGACCCCGGGCAACATGTCGGCATTGACATAAAACAGGCCGGTTCCGCAGTCGCCGCAAAAGTGCCGCCGGGCATTTTCCGAGGAGTGATACACCTTGGGCTCGCCCTTGGTCACCTTGACGGCATCGTCCGCGTACATCGTCCAGCCGACGACGGGAGCGCCCGCGTGAAGCCTGCAATCGCGGCAGTGACACAGCGCGTGCACGATCGCTTCGCCCTCGACCTGATAGCGGATCGCGCCGCAGTGACAACCGCCGGTGATGGTGCTCATGCGTTCCTCCCGATGGAAGACAGGTCTCGTTGATCGATAGCTCTCGAGACCTGCGGCTTCAACGGCGCAATCGATTTGCGATTGCGTCCTACTGTCGCGTGACAACTCCTGCCACGGCGCGGGCGAGGTGATCCGCGACTACCACTTGAACGAAGCCGCGATCTCGTAGCTGCGCGGCGCGCCCAGGATGATCTGGTCGGTGTAACCCGGATCGCCCCAGGCCGCGTAGAGCTTGTTGGTCAGGTTCCTCACGCGAAAGCTGATCCGGGTCTGGTCGACGCCCGGGAAATAGGCTTTTGGAATATCGACGAACGCGTATGCGTCGAAGATCGTGTAGGCGTCCATCGTGACCAGATTGTCCTGGAAGTTGAAGCGGTCGCCGACGTGACGGACGAGGCCGCCGATCTCGACCGGCAGCTTCGTGTCGAAGCGATAGGAGGCGCCGGCGTTGGCGATGAAGTTGGGAACGTTGGGCGGCGTCTTGCCCGAATAGGACTGGAAGTCGCCATTGCCGTCGACATAGGTGAAGTCGATGAAGCGCGACTGCACGAAGGCGACGTTGCCCCATAGTTTCAGGCCCGCGACCGGATTGACCGCGGCGGCGATCTCGACGCCCTTGGAGGCCATCTTGCCGGCGACGTTGAAGAGGATGCCGCTTTCGGGGACGTAGACGTTCTTGCGCTCGATGTCGAAGGCCGAGAACGTGGCCTCCGCGCGCCTGTCGGCCGACAGCAGCTTCACGCCGGTCTCGTAGGTCCGCGACGTCGTGAGCAGCAGCGGCGTCGTGGGCCTGAGGATGAAGATGTTCGCCACCGTCGGGTCGGCTGCCGTCGCGTACTGGCTGTAAAGCATCACGCCGGGCGCGATGTCCCAGGTGTAGCCGATGCGTCCGGTGACCGGATTGAACGTCTTCGAGAAAGGATAGTTGGCTTTCAGGAGGCCATTCTCGTCGAAGCGGGTCCGCGACAGCTCGATATTCTCAAAACGGATGCCGCCGATCAGCGCAAAGGTCGAGGTCAGCTTGAGCCGGTCCTCGAACGACAGCGAGGCGGTGTCGAGATGGGTGTAGATCTTCTCGTCGCTGCGCGGGCCGTAGAGGCCGCGGTCCGGATTGAGGAGGTCGACGTAGTCATTGAAGAACAGCGTGTCCTGCGAGACGTTGAACTGGTTGCTGCTCGCCGCCACGGTGGCGACGAAGCGATTGTCCATTCCGCCGAGATTGGAATTGACGGTGAGGTCGGTGATGTTGCCGTAGAGCCGCTGCGCGTGATCGAGCGCCAGGCGCTCGCGGTAGATGCTCTGCGCGCCTGCGAAATTGCCTACGGTCTGGTCAAACGACGAGATCTCGTTGTTGAACCAGTGCCGGTGGGCGTCATAGCCATAGACCAGGCTCTTCAGCGAGATGTTGTTGGTGATGTCCCATTGAAAGCCGCTGCGCAGCCAGAGCTCGTTGGCGCCGCTGTGATTGTCGAGCACGTTGTAGTTCGTGGTCAGCGTGCGCGCGTCGATGGTGACCGGGACCGGCGTGCCGCCGCCGAGGTAATAGTTGCTCCAGAGGCCGGAGACGACGCCATACGTCGGCACGATGCCCGGCGCGTTCGCCGGCACCAGCGGCGTCCCCCAGTAGAAGCGGTCGTTGTCCTGCCTGTATTCGGTCGCGCCCCAGATCCTCAGGTTCTCGTTGACGCGATAGTTCAGCTGGCCCGAGACGTTGCTGAGCTTCGAATAGGTGTCGTCGATAAAGCCCTTGTTGTTGAAATGGCTGATGTCGAAGCGGTAGTCGAGGCCGTTGATCAGCGTGCTGCCGCCCGATCCGTAACCGGCGCGATAGCCGTTGAAGGAATCGTAGGAAGTGAAGGCGTCGTTGACGATTGGTCCGGTGTGCGGCGCCTTGTTCACGTAGTTGATGGCGCCGCCGGTCGCACCGAGGCCCGCCACCAGCGAGTCCGGTCCCTTGATGATCTCGACCTGCTGGAGACCAGCCACGTCCATGGGACGGCCGGTCATGGTCGACGGCCCGATCGGGATTCCGTTGTAGAGCGTGGAGATCTGGTCGCCGGAAAAGCCACGCATCGAGAAGATGGCGGGCGCGCCGGGCGCATCGCCGCCGGTGACGCCGACTGCAGCCTTGGCGACGTCGGTCGTGGTCCGGATGCCCAGGTTCTGCATCGTCTGTTGACCGATGACCTCGACGGTCGCCGGCATCTCGCGCGCCGTGATGCCGAGCCGGGAGCCGACGTCGGTGACGGCTGCCGTATTGAGCGGCGTCTGTACCGGCCCGCTCGGAGCTTGCGCGGCCGGAACGGCGACAGCAGGGGCGCCACGATTGCGTCCCGCGGCGCGCCGGGCCGCGCGCTGCTTCTGAGTGCCGGGGCTGACGGCAGGAGCCTGTCGCGGCGCAGGCGGCGACACGATCACCGGGCCGACCTCCCGGGAGCGGTTGTCCTGCGCCGCGCTTTGCGCGAGCGCCGCGGACGACAAGGACACCGACGAGAGCAGAGTAATCAGGAAAGCACGCGATAACGCTGGCCTTGCGCCAGCACGGAAATGAAGATTTTGCACGACAACGCTCTGCGGCGACGCAAACAAACCGTCACCGCGGTTGCCTTAGTCATCCACCTTCGCCCCAGGCGGCGGATGCACCGGCTACTTGTCCGACATCAGGGCACCCCGCCCAATGCGTTCGCGCGTGACCATGGCTGGTAGCAGGTTTCCTGGCTCGCGGGTCATCGCCTTCGACCACCTTCCCAGAGGCCCAAGCGGGGCTCCAGTGGTTCGTTTGGTCGTCGGCTATCCGCCTACAGTTGCGGGGGCAGCCGCGGAATTGCCCACTGAGGTGGACGCACCGCATTCCCTTGAAGAGTCCTTGCGGACACTACCGATCACGAAACTGGCATCAGGGGATGAGCGCGTCAACATCCGCGCGGGCTGCTGGACGGGCCGGTCGGTCGATGGTGGCCTTGTGTTGCTGTTTTGCACGATAGTCCGAAGGACCGCGTCGAAACGTCCAACCCGGCCTCCGGACGAGCCTGGGTAACGAACGCTTGACCACGATCAATAACTGCCTTTGGTGTCCGAGTATGCTACTGAGGCCGAGTTCCGGCCCGACAAGGTAAGTCGATATTGATGCAGTTCGTCCGTACCATCCTGGCAGTCGCCATCGCCATATCCTTGGCGATGCTGCCGGTTGGCGCGTCCGCGGCGAACCTCGCAATGTCGTCGGATGGCATGCAGACGGCCATGCACATGAGCGGCGACGCCGACATGTCGATGGACGATTGTTGTCCCGACATGAAGGGAACGGGCTCCCATAGCGGCGGCTACAAGTGCGGGATGGGCTTCTGCTGCGTCGGTGGGATCATCGCGCTCGGTGATGTCAGGCCCGTGGCGTTCGAACGTCTCGCCGTCATGGCCAGCACGATGGCTATTCCCCCGGATCAGGTCGTTTCCTTCCGCGGCGGCAGTCCTCCTTTCCGACCTCCTCGAATCTGATCTCGCAAAGCCCGAGACGCGAGCGGCGTGCCTGCTCGCGACGACGACTGACGTGCGCGCTTCACGCGCCACGGCGAAAGATCAATTCATGAGGACAGGACAATGCTTTCCAAAATCAGCACCGCGGCTCTCGCCGCCACCCTTTCGCTTGCCGCTTCCGCCGCGATGGCGGGCGCGGGCGACTACGCCTTCGAGCCCGTCACTCCGCAGATGAAGAAGGGCGAAGACGTCACGCTCGCCGTTCGCCTGACGAACAAGCAGACCGGCAAGCCGATACCGGACGCAGTCATCTTCAAAAGCCGCCTCGACATGGCCCCGGACGGGATGGCCGAGATGGAATCGGCGGTCGCGCCGCTGCCGTCCAGGGAGCCGGGTGTGTACGCCTTCAAGACGGACCTGCCGATGGCTGGACGCTACCAGATGACGCTGTCCGTGAAGGTGCAGGGCGAACCGGAGACCGTCACCGGCAAGGTGATCGTCACGGCGGTCAAGTGAGCGTTCGGGCGCTGCCCGGCGGCGCCCGACATTCCCCTTTTTCCTTCACACGGACGCGCGCTCCCGGGCGCGCGGATACACCATATGAAAACGCTGCGTCTCCTGACGGCTCTTGCGCTGGGCGGTGGCCTGGTCCTGGCCGGCTACTACTGGCATTCGAACGGTGCGGGCTGGCTCGCTGAGGCCGACATATCATCGGCTGCGGCTGGCGCGGAGCGAACGCCGCTTTACTACCGCGATCCAAGCGGTGCGCCGCTCTGGTCTGCGGGTCAGAAGAAGGACGACCGCGGGCGGGACTATGTGCCGGTCTACGACGACGATGGAGCGGCCGTCGCGCCGGCGCTACCGAAGGCGCAAGCGGCTTCGCCGCGAAAAATCCTCTACTACCGCAATCCGATGGGGCTGCCCGACACGTCGCCCGTCCCAAAGAAGGATCCGATGGGGATGGACTATGTCGCCGTTTACGAAGGCGACGACACCGACGACGGCACGGTGAAGCTGTCGCCCGGCAAGATCCAGCGCGCGGGCGTGAAGTCCGAGCCCGTCGCGCGGCGCCCGATCCGGGTCTCGGTGAAGGCGCCCGGCACGATCCAGCTCGATGAACGCCGCGTGTCGGTGATCGCGATGCGCGCCGAGAGCTTCGTGCAGAAGGTCGCCGACGTGACGACCGGCACGCGCGTGAAGGCCGGCCAGCCGCTGATGGAAATCTACAGTTCGGCGGTGGCGTCCGCGGCGGCGGAATATCTCGCGACGATCACCTCCAGGACGGTCGGCGGTGTCGAGATGTACGGCCGCGGCTCGCGGCAGCGGCTGGTCAATCTCGACGTTCCCGAGTCCGTCATCGCGGAGATGGACAAGACGCACACCGCGCCCGTGGCCATACGCTGGTCTGCGTCGCGCGACGGGGTCGTGCTCGAACGCAACGCGATCGAAGGCATGCGGGCCAATCCCGGCGACGTCCTGTTCCGGATCGCGGACACCTCGGTGGTCTGGGCGCTGGTCGACGTGGCCGAGCGCGATCTCGGCAACATCGCGGTGGGGCAGTCAGTCGCGGTGCGCGCGCGCAGTTTCCCCGGCCGAACCTTCACCGGGACAATCGCCGTCGTCTATCCGCAGGTGAACCGCGACACGCGAACCGTTCGCATCAGGATCGAGCTTGCCAATCCGGACGCGGTGCTGCTGCCCGACATGTACGTCGATGCCGATATCGACACGGCCGATGCCGCGCCCGTCCTGGCGATACAGGACAGCGCGGTGCTCGACACCGGCAGCCGGCAGGCCGTCCTCGTCGACAAGGGGGAAGGGCGTTTCGAACCGCGGGAAGTCAAGCTCGGCCGTCGCGGCGGCGGCTATGTCGAGGTGCGCCATGGTCTCGCGGACGGCGAGGCGGTGGTGACCTCCGCCAACTTCCTGATCGATGCGGAAAGCAACCTGAAGGCGGCGCTGAAGGGGTTTGGCGAGGCGGCATCCCAGGCCACCGACGCCGGCCCTGGCAATGCAACGGGAGATCACAAATGATCGCCCGCATCATCGCCTGGTCGGCGCGCAATCTGCTGCTCGTGCTGTTCGGGACCGGCTTCGCGGCCGCCGCCGGCCTCTATGCCCTGGTTCACCTTCCGCTGGATGCGATCCCGGATCTCTCGGATACGCAGGTCATCGTCTACACCGAGTATCCCGGCCAGGCGCCGCAGGTGATCGAGGATCAGGTCACCTATCCGCTGACGACGGCGATGCTCACGGTGCCGAAATCGAAGGTCGTACGCGGCTTCTCGTTCTTCGGCGTTTCCTTCGTCTACGTGATCTTCGAGGACGGCACCGACATCTATTGGGCGAGGTCGCGCGTCATGGAATTCCTGAACGGCGCGGCGTCCAGGCTTCCCGCCGGCGTCACCCCGACCATCGGACCCGACGCGACCGGCGTCGGCTGGGTCTACCAATACGCCGTGGTATCGAAGGAATTGAACCTGGCGGACACGCGCACGATCCAGGACTGGAATCTGAAATTCGCGCTGGCCAAGGCCGAAGGCGTCGCCGAGGTCGCCAGCGTCGGCGGCTTCGTCAAGCAGTACAACGTGGTCCTCGACCCGCAGCGGATGCGCGACCGCGGCATCAGCATGCAGAAAATACGTGAGGCGATCCGCGCCAGCAACGCCGACGTCGGCGGCCGCACCGTCGAGCTCTCCGAGTTCGAATACGTCATCCGCGGCAAGGGCTACATCAAGAGCATCAACGATCTCGGCAACATCGTGCTGAAGACGAGCAACGGCACGCCGGTGTTGTTGCGGGACGTCGCCAGCGTCGAGCTCGGGCCCGACGAGCGGCGCGGCATCGCCGAATTGAATGGCGAGGGCGAGGTTGCGAGCGGCATCGTGCTGCAGCGGTTCGGCGTCAATGCCCTCGACGTCATCGAAAACGTCAAGAAGCGCTTCAGGGAGATCGCGAGCAGCCTGCCGAAATCGGTCGAGATCGTGCCGGTCTACGACCGGTCGAACCTGATCTACGCGGCCATCGATACCCTCAAGCATACCCTGTTCGAGGAGAGCATCGTCGTCGGGCTCGTCTGCATCGTGTTCCTTCTGCATGTCCGCAGCGCACTCGTCGCGATCCTGATGTTGCCGGTCGGCGTGTTGATGGCGTTTGGCGCCATGAAGCTGCTCGGGCTGGGGTCGAACATCATGAGCCTCGGCGGTATCGCGATTGCGATCGGCGCCATGGTGGACGCCGCCATCGTCATGATCGAGAACGCACACAAGCACCTGGAACGGGCGAGGCCCGATCAGTCGCGCGTGCAGGTTCTGATCGACGCGGCATCCGAAGTCGGCCCCGCGCTCTTCTTCAGCCTGTTGATCATCACCGTGTCGTTCATGCCGATCTTCACGCTGGAATCGCAGGAGGGCCGATTGTTCAGCCCGCTGGCGTTCACGAAGACCTTCTCGATGGCCGCCGCGGCGTTGCTGTCCGTCACCCTGGTGCCGGCGCTGATGGTGATCTTCGTCCGCGGCAGGATCGTCCCCGAGAGCAGGAACGTCATCAATCGCGTCCCGATCTGGATCTACCGTCCCGTGATCAAGGGGGTTCTGCGCGCCAAGACGCTGGTCATCCTGGCTTCGCTCGTCGTGCTTGCGGTGACGATCTGGCCGGCGCGCCAGCTTGGCACCGAGTTCATGCCGGCGCTGAACGAGGGAACGCTGCTCTACATGCCAACGACGCTGCCCGGCATTTCGGTCACCAAGGCGGCCGAGCTGATGCAGATGCAGGACCGCATCATCAAGTCGTTTCCGGAGGTCGCTTCGGTCTACGGCAAGGCGGGACGAGCCGCTACTGCGACCGATCCCGCTCCGACCGAGATGTTTGAGACGATCGTCAACCTGAAGCCGAAGGAGCAGTGGCGTTCCGGCGTAACCGTCGACAGTCTCATCGCCGAGATGGACAAGGCGTTGCAGTTTCCGGGTGTCTCCAATGCCTGGACCATGCCGATCAAGGCACGTATCGACATGCTCTCGACCGGAATCCGCACGCCGGTCGGCGTCAAGGTCATGGGCAATGACCTCGCCGAGATCGACCAACTCGCGAAGCAGATCGAACGCGTCATCAAGACCGTACCCGGCACCTCGTCGGCCTACGCCGAGCGCGGCATCGGCGGCTATTATCTCGAGATCGTTCCCGACCGTGAGGCGCTCGCCCGTTACGGCATCCTGATCCAGGACGTCCAGGACACCATCGCGGCCGCGCTCGGCGGTCAGACGGTCACGACGACCGTGGAGGGACGGCAGCGGTTCACCGTGAACATGCGCTATCCGCGCGACCTTCGCGACAACCCCAAGGCCATCGCCAGCGACATCCTGGTGCCGATGCCGTCGGGCGGCGCCGTGCCGCTCGGCGAGGTGGCGAAGGTCGAGCCCGCGCGCGGGCCGACGTCGATCCGGACGGAGAACGGCCAGCTTGCGACCTACATTTACGTCGACATCCGGGATCGCGACATCGGAAGCTACGTCGCTGACGCGCAACGCGCCGTGACGGAGAGCATCCGGTTTCCCGCCGGCACCTACGTCGTGTGGAGCGGCCAGTACGAATATCTGCAGCGCGCCGCCGCCCGTCTGAAGATCGTCGTGCCCGTGACGCTCACGATCATCTTCCTGCTGCTGTACCTGAACTTCCGGGCGATGACCGAGACCCTGATCGTGATGCTGTCACTGCCGTTCGCGCTGGTCGGCGGCATCTGGATGATGTGGTGGCTCGGCTTCAACCTGTCCGTCGCCGTCGCGGTCGGCTTCATCGCGCTCGCAGGCGTCGCCGCCGAGACGGGTGTCGTCATGCTGATCTACCTTGACCATGCGCTGGCCGAGGTGAAAGCCAGGTGCAGCGCCGAAGGGAGGCCACTGACGCGCCGGGATCTCCACGACGCCATCATGGTGGGCGCGGTCGAGCGCGTGCGGCCCAAGATGATGACGGTGGTTGCCATCATGGCCGGTCTGCTGCCGATCATGTGGAGCACCGGGGCCGGATCGGAGATCATGCAGCGCATTGCGGTGCCGATGATCGGCGGCATGACGTCATCGACACTGCTGACGCTGGTCGTGATCCCCGCAATTTTCGGCTTGGTGAAGGGACGGGGGCTTCCATCGGGCGAGCGATCGGCTCCTGCCGACGAATGGACCGTGCGCGCGTCGCAAGCCGCCGAATAGGCGGGCCAGCGGAGATCGTCTTTCATGGCGACCGCCGCTCCGGCGTGAAAAAAACCGCGGCGGATTTCGACTGAGGAGCGTTAGGGGCGGTGAGTTGCCTGGCGCGCTTCGACCACCTCGCCATCTTCCTTCGTGAACCGGCCGACCGGATTGTCGAGGAGATCGACGACGGCTTCGGAAGGGCGGCACAAGCGCGTGCCCTTCGAGGTCACGACGATCGGGCGGTTGATGAGAATGGGATGCGCGAGCATCTGGTCGATCAACTGGTCGTCGGTCCATTTGGGGTCGGCGAGGCCGAGTTCCTTGTACGGCGTGCCCTTCTCGCGCAGCAATGCGCGAACCGGAATGCCCATCGCTGCAATCAGCTGCTTGAGCGTCTCGCGCGATGGCGGGGTCTTGAGATATTCGATGACAGTGGGCTCCGCGCCGCTCTGCCGGATCATCGCCAGCGTGTTGCGCGAGGTGCCGCAATCGGGGTTGTGGTAGATCGTAACGTTCATCGGGTCGTCTCCGCAATTGGGACAGGGCCGCGCGACTTCGACTGTCCGAGCAGCCAGTTCATCAACAGCATGCCGGCGAATGCTCCGCAGAGCTCCGCAAGGATGAATCCGGGCAGGTCGGTCGGACGAATGCCCGAGAACGTGTTCGTCAGCGACCGCGCGATGGCCACCGCCGGATTTGCAAACGACGTGGAGGCCGTGAACCAATAGGCTGCCGTGATGTAGAGGCCCACCAGCCAGGGAACCGCGGTCCGCTGAAATCGGATGCCGGCCAGGATCGTCGCGACCAGACCGAAGGCGGCGACCGCTTCGGCGAACCATTGCGGCCCGCCCGTTCGAACCTTCGTCGAGAGATCGAGCAGGGGAAGTCCGAACATCAGATGCGCGGCCATCGTTCCCGCGATGCCGCCGGCGATCTGCGCGACCGCGTAGAGCACGGCTTCGTTGACCGGAAGCTCGCGCTTGCCGGCGAAGACGAGGGTCACCGCGGGATTGAAATGCGCGCCGGAGATCGGACCGAGCACGGTGATCAGGACAACCAGAATGGCTCCGGTCGGCAGGGTATTGCACAGAAGCGCCAGCGCCACGTCCTTGGTCAGCGTCTCGGCCATGATGCCGGAGCCGACGACGGTGGCGACGAGAATGCCGGTGCCGAGCGCTTCGGCTGCGAGGCGCCGTGGAAGATCGAAATTGTCCATCAGCCGGCCTTCGGCGTTGAATGTGTTGCGCCCTGGGAGCGTCCGATCTCGCGCAGCTTGGTGCCGAGGGAGAGCTTGTCGATGCTCCTGAGCGGCAGGCTCACAAAGGTGTCGATCCGATTCTTGAGGTAGCGGAATGCGGTGACGAACGCTGCCTGTTTCTCCAGATCGGTACCTTCGGCTGCGGCGGGGTCCTCGATACCCCAATGTGCGGTCATCGGCTGTCCCGGCCAGATGGGGCAGGATTCACCGGCCGCATCGTCACAAACGGTGAAGACGAAATCCATCACCGGCGCATCGGAAGCGGCGAACTCCAGCCAGCTCTTCGAGCGCATTCCGTCGGCGGGGTAGTCCATGCTTTCCAGCGTGCGCAGCGCGAGCGGGTGGACCGTCCCTTTCGGGGTGCTGCCGGCGGAGAAGGACTGAAAGCGGGCGGCTCCGTCCTTGCGAAGGATCGACTCGGCGAGGACCGAGCGCGCCGAATTGCCGGTGCACAGGAACAAAACATTGTACATCTGGTCAGGCACGGCTTCGCTCCTTTCGCTTTGGCGAGCAGCAGGCTTGAAGGCTCTCGACGACCGGTTCGCAAACCTCGGGCCGGCCGCCGCAGCAATCCCGAAGCAGGAAAACCGCGACGTCCCTGAACTCCGCAAGGTTGGCGCGATAGACGATCGAACGGCTGTGTCGCTCGGAGGTGACGAGGCGGGCACGCGTCAGGATCGAGAGATGAGCCGAAAGCGTATTCGGGGGGACTTCCAGCAGACGTGCGAGGTCGCCGGCCGCAAGGCCATCGGGCTCGTGTCGGACCAGCGTCCGGAAGGCCTCCAGACGGGTCGATTGTGACAGGGCGGCGAGCGCGAGGACTGCTTCTTCAGTTTCCATATATCCAGATTTATAGAAATGATGATAAAGCGTCAATTGAATTTCCGAACTGGGCGCGTTTAGAATGCATCCTGTCTTGCGATCGAGGAAAGCCGGCAATGCAAACCCAATCGGTCATTACGTGTCCGGTCTGTCATCACGCGTCAGCCGAAACCATGCCGACCGACGCCTGTCAGTTCTTCTACGATTGCAAGGGATGCGGGACCCGGCTCAAGCCGACGAGCGGCGATTGCTGCGTCTTCTGTTCGTACGGATCGGTCCCTTGTCCGCCGATCCAGCAGAACGGAAAGTGCTGCTGAAGCCGCCCCGCCGGGGGGCGGTCTCTCCCATATTTCCAATATTCTAGAAATATGGTTGACGGCGAGGGCGGATCGGCGCATCTTATGGTCATGAAGATCGACGACGCAGCAGCACGCTTGGAAGCCCTGGGTAACCGGACACGGCTTCAGATCTATCGGGCCCTGGTCCGCGCTGGCCGATCGGGCATGCCCGTCGGCCGCTTGCAGGACAAGCTGAAGATCCCGGCATCGACGCTATCTCATCACATCAAGTCTCTGGTTGCGGTCGGGCTGATTAGTCAGGTCCGCGAATCCACGACCCTGGTCTGCCACGCGAACTACGACGGGATGCGGGGCCTGGTGGATTTCCTGGTGTCGGAGTGCTGTGCGGACGAAACCGAATGCAAGGATGCCAAGACGGCGGCCTGATTTTTTTGTGCCGAATTATTCGATGATTCTAGAACAATCGGAGTAGCGAAATGAGCGGCGGAAAGACAGTTGCCATTATCGGGGCAGGACCGGTCGGCCTGGCTGCGGCCGCGCACGTGCTCGAGCGCGGCATGTCTCCCATTGTGCTCGAGGCCGGACCCGAAGCCGGACACGCCGTCCGCCAGTGGCAGCAGGTCCAGCTCTTCTCGCCGTGGGAGTACAATGTCGACAAGGCCGCCGCGCGCTTGCTTGCACCGACGGGATGGAATTCGCCGGACCCGCAATCCTATCCGACCGGCGGCGAACTGCTCGATCGATACCTGACGCCGCTTGCGACGCGAACGTCGCTGCGCGATGTGATCCGGACCTCCAGCCGCGTCTCGGCCATCAGCCGCGTCGGCTTCGACAAGGCGAAGACCAGGGGGCGCGAGCAGGCGCCTTTTGAAATCCGCTACCAGAACGGCAGGGGGCCCGAGGTTCTGCGTGCAGATGCCGTGATCGATACCTCAGGCACATGGTTCTCCCCCAATCCGGCCGGCCGCAATGGCTTGCCGGCGATCGGCGAGCCCGAATACGGCGACCGTGTCGCCTATGGCATGCCGGATGTCCGGGGTGTCGCTCGTTCCAGATATGCTGGCAAGACCGTTGCTGTCTTGGGCGCGGGCCACTCCGCGGTTGGTACTCTCATTGATCTCGTGTATCTCGCCGGCGAAGTGCCGGGTACGCAGCCTGTCTGGCTGTTGCGCGGCGCCGATCCCGCGAAGGCTTTTGGCGGCGGCCGTAACGATAAACTCGCGGCACGCGGCGAACTCGGCAGTGCCTTCGCCGCACTTGTGGCCTCCGGGAAGATCAAGGTCGAAACCGAATTCGGCGTCACGCACCTCTCGGACTCCGAAGGTCGCCTCAAGATCGCGGCAGGGTCCTGTTGCGGTGGGCGAAGCGTGGTCGTGGACGAACTGATCGTGTCGACGGGTTTCCGTCCAGACTTCTCCTTTCTGTCTGAACTGCGTCTGCGGCTCGATCCCGCCATCGAGGCACCGGTCGCTCTGGCGCCGCTGATCGATCCCAACGAGCATAGCTGCGGGACGGTGCGTCCACACGGCGCGCGCGAGCTCGCGCATGATGAAGCGGGCTTCTTCATGGCTGGCATGAAGTCCTACGGCCGCGCTCCGACCTTCCTGATGATGACGGGTTATGAGCAGGTTCGCTCGATTGCGGCCGATCTCGCTGGCGACAAGGAGGCGGCGGCGAGGGTGGAGCTTGTGCTGCCGGAGACCGGCGTCTGCACACGTGGCGGTGTCGAGGCCGCCGGGACCGCATCGGGATGTTGCGGCGGGCCGGCGAAGGAGGATTTGTCCGCCTGCTGTTCTGCCGACGAAACAGCCAAGAAGGCCGGCGGTTCGGGGTGTGGTTGTTCATGAAGCGAGTTCTCGCGGGCCAAGCCCGAGGCCCGCTCGGCGTCGTCGCCGCGCTCGGCACCGCGCAAACGGTTGCATGGGCGTCGAGCTATTATCTCCCGGCCATCCTGGCTGCGCCGATTGCGCGCGATCTCGGTCTCGCGCCGACTTACGTGTTCGGCGCGCTGTCGGGAGCGCTCGTCATCTCTGGCCTGCTCGGCCCGCGCGTGGGGCATGCCATCGATACGTTTGGCGGGCGCAGCCTGCTCGCAATCTCGAACCTCGTGTTTGTGGCAGGCTTGCTCCTGCTGTCCGTGGCCCATGGCATGGCGGTGCTGATTGCGGCCTGGGCGCTGCTGGGGATCGGCATGGGGATGGGCCTCTATGAGGCGGCCTTTGCGACGCTTGCGCGCATCTACGGTACCAATGCACGACGAACCATCACCGGCATCACGCTGATCGCCGGTTTCGCCAGCACGCTCGGCTGGCCCCTCACGACCTGGCTCGCGTCGGAGTACGGCTGGCGCGTCGCCTGTCAGATATGGGCGGCGATCCATATCGCTGTTGCGTTGCCGCTCAATCTCTCGCTGCCGCGCGCCGTCCCATTGGACCAGCAGGCTCGACCGGGGCCGGGTGCAATCCAGCAATCCGGACGCCAGAGCGAGACCTTCGCGATGGTGCTGCTGGCTTACATGTTCGCGGCAGCTAGCTTCGTCAGTTCGGGCATCTCGGCCATTCTGCCGACCATGCTGGTTGCGTTCGGCGCGACACCGGCTCAGGCCCTGCTCGCGGGCGCGCTGGTCGGGCCTGCACAAGTCGGCGCGCGTCTGCTGGAAGCAGGATGGCTCGCCCGGTTTCACCCGCTGCTGTCGGCGAGGCTGGCCATGCTGATGAATCCGATCGGCGTCGTTGCGCTGGTGATGGGCGGACCCTTGCTCGCGTCGACCTTCACGGTGCTGTACGGAGCGGGCAACGGCATCATCACCATTGCCCGTGGGACGCTTCCATTGGCGCTGTTTGGGCCGGCCGGATTCGGCAAGCGGGTCGGCATGATCTCGCTGCCTTCTAGACTGACGGGTGCCGCCGCGCCGCTCGCACTGGGGCTGATGGTGGAGCACTTCGGCAGCAGTGCGCTGTGGATCAGCGCGCTCGTCTCGGTCTCGGCCTTCTTCGCTCTCTTGCTGCTTCGTACGGAGCGGGCAAACTCAGCGCCGCTTCAGGTGGGAGAACAAAATTCGTAAGCTCGGCGGCCGGTCTCTGATTGCGGTGATGTGCATAGGGCAGGTCGGCAACCTGTTGCCGCATGTGACGTTGTCCGCAAATCTGGCGCAGCACCTGATGCCTGAGTGGGGACTGTCGGCGGCCGAAGGCGGCTTGATGGCAAGCGGTTATGCATTCGGCTACATGCTCGCGGTGCCCGTGCTGACGACGTTGACCGACCGGATCGACGCGCGGATTGTCCTGCTCTGGGGCTCGATCGTCAGCGGGCTCGCGACCGCAGCGTTCGGAATCTTCGCGCAAGGGTTCTGGTCGGCGACCGCGATCTGGTCCCTTGCAGGACTTGGTTTTGCCGGCGCCTACATGCCGGGATTGAAGGCGCTGACGGACCGGCTTCCCGCCGGCGACACCTCGCGCGCCGTTACTCTCTATACGTCGAGCTTCTCCGTCGGCGTCGGCCTCTCGTTCCTGGTCGCGCAACTGATCGCCGACCGCTGGGGTTGGCGGATCGCCTTCCTCGTCACTGGCTTCGGCCCCGTCGCCATGGTCATCGCGTGCCTTCTGATGCGGGAGCAGCGGCCCGCGCCGAAGGCGGGGCGTCTGCTCAACTTCGCGCCCGTCTTCGCCAACCGCGAGGCGCTCGGTTACATCCTCGGCTACGGCGCGCACTGCTTCGAGCTTTACGGCATCCGCACCTGGCTGGTCGGGTTCTGGACGTTCGTCGTTGCGCACCAGGGCGCGCCGTCTTGGTTGAGTCCCGTCGTGCTGAGCTTCTGCTTCGCGGTGATCTCGATGCCCGCAAGCATCCTCGGCAACGAGGCCGCGCTGAAATTCGGCCGCCATCGGGCGATCACGGTCGTCATGATCGCATCGGCCTGTGTCGCACTTATCATCGGGCTCAGCGCGACGGCGCCGGCATGGGTGCTCGCACTGCTGCTGCTCGCCTATGGCCTGACCGTGCCCGCCGATTCAGGTGCGTTGACTGCCGGCATGTCTGCCGCTGCGATTTCCGAACATCGCGGCGCGACCCTGGCCTTGCATTCGACGGTCGGCTTCGGTCTGTCGGCGGTCGGAGCCTGGGGAACCGGCGCCGCGCTCGACGCCGCCGGCGGCCCACAGAGCGCGACCGGCCTGGCTGCTGGCGTTCGTCGTTCTTGCGGCCGGCATTGCGCTCGGTCCGTTCGCGCTGCTCTGGGCGCGGATGGATCGAACGCATCACGGCTGAGCCAGCTCTACTCGTGCCGCCATATCTCCACGGCTGAGATGACCAGGATCGCAGCCAATCCCGGCAAAAGAATCGAATTCGGGACAACGCCGAGCAGCAAGCCGCCGATGAATGTACCGACGATCGATCCGATCGCCATTGCAAGCATGAACTGCCAGTTGGCGCGGAGCACTGAAAAATTCTGATCGCGGCTATAGCGCGCGAAGCCCACCAGCATCGTCGGAAGGCTTACCGCGAGTGAGAGGCTGCCTGCCAGCTTGACGTCCGCGCCGAACAGCAGGATCAGGGTGGGGATCAGGAACTCTCCACCGGCAACGCCGAGCAACGACGCCACGATGCCAATCACGAAGCCTGCCGCTACGCCCGCGATAATCAGGTACATGCCAGTCAGCGCCGGGGCGGGTGCTGCCGCAGTGCTGTGTGCGAACAGAAGCACACCTGCGATCAGCAGCAACAAGACGGCTATGACCTTGTAGAGCGTTTCGGACTTGAGGCGCGTCGCCCAGGATGCTCCGGCATAGGCGCCAACAAGGCTGCCCGCCAGCAGATTCAGGATGACCGGCCAATGCGCATATATTTCGGCAAAGGGAACGGCGCGGGCACGAAATGGCAGCGCGCTGGCCACCACGATCAGGCTCGTCGCCTTGTTGAGGACCACGGCTTCAAGACCGCGAAACCTGAACAAGCTGATGAGTAGCGGCAGACGAAATTCGGCGCCCCCGAGGCCGATGAGGCCGCCCAAGGTACCGATGATTGCGCCCGAGCCGAACGCGGCGGAATTGTTTCGCATGGTCACGACGGAAAAAATGCGCTGGTGCGCGAAACTAGACTTGCCCGTAATCCGTCGTGGCGGGGAGCTTCACACCTGCTTACGGCAGGGCGTGGGGCTGAAGAACAGGCTAGTCTAGAATCTTGGGCGTTGCAAACTTACGTCCAATCGGCTTCGAGCGGCAGGAGACGATGACGATCCTTCGATCATGGCTCGCTTTGCTCCGACATGAAAAAAACCGCGACGGATTGCTCCGCGCGGGTGTTACGAACTTTAGATGCTGCCGGTATGCCGGTCTTTTGCTCGACGTGCCAAAGGTTCCAAACCGTCGGCGCAATCCTCGTGACGTGCCTCCGATGACTTCTGCATTCCCCGACTTAAGCAGGTTGACAGTTCGGCCATCCGGGTTTTAATTCGCCGCTACGGGGATGTGCGATCTCCCCGTGAGGCGACATGCCCAAGTATCGCGTCCTTAATCACCAAGGGCGCAGCATGTCAGCATCATACATCCCCATTTCTTCCGGCAGATTATCTAGACTGATCGGCACGGCGAATACGCCGGCGCTTATCGATGCGCGCATTGACGGGGACGTCTCAGCCGACCCCCGCCTGATACCCGGCGCCGGGCGACGCTCGCGCGACGTCCAGGATTGGGCCTCCCGCTTGATGGACCGATGCGATCGATCTCGGGGCGTGATTAGCCGCAGCTGCTTCAAGACCTAGGAGCACATCAATGAGAAACACACTCTTCGCGTTCATCGGTCTCGGCGCCTGCCTCCTTGGCTCGGTCTCGACGGCTCAAGCGCAGAACATCGACTGGCAGAAGGTTGACGAGACGCTGGGCCGCAAGCCCGCCGTTTCGGACGACGTCCACCGCTACGGCTTTCCCCGCAGCGATCTCTCCGTGACGCTGGACGGGGTGACGATCAAGCCGGCGCTGGCGCTCGGCGGCTGGGTTGCGTTCAAGCCTGGGCACGGCGGCGCCATGGTCATGGGCGACCTCGTGCTGCTCGAAACCGAGATCAATCCTGTGATGGCGAAGATGATCGCGAACGGCCTCGAGATCACGGCCATCCACAATCATCTGCTGCGCGCGAGTCCGGCGACGTTCTACATGCATGTTGCCGGGCACGGGGACCCGGTCAAGCTCGCCGCTGCGATCCACGATGCACTCGCCGAAAGCAAGACTCCATTGACCGTCGCAGCGCCGGCGAGCCCGCCGCCGGCCGTGGACCTCGACACCGCGAAGCTCGACCAGATTATCGGCAGCAAGGGACAGGCCAACGGAGGCGTCTACCAATTCAACGTGAAGCGACGTGATCCGATCACGCAAGACGGCATGCCATTGACCCCCGTCGCTCCAATGGGCGTTGCGATCGGTATCAACTTCCAGCCGACCGAGGGCGGGAAGGCGGCCATCACGGGCGACTTCGTACTGACGGGCAACGAGGTCAACCCTGTCATTCTGGCGCTGCGCGCGCACGGCATCGAGGTGACCGCGCTGCATAGCCACATGCTGGATGAGCAGCCGCGGCTTTTCTTCATGCACTTCTGGGCGAACGACGATGCTGTGAAGCTCGCCGAAGGCTTGCGCGCGGCCTTGGACAAGACTGCCAGCACGAAGAGTTGAGCCAAAGATCGAGGGAGGAGACGCCCGATGCGTTACGAACCCAAGCCGATGCCGTTCGATCCAAAGTCGATCAGCGGCATCTCCGAAAAGGTGCTCGTCAGCCACTACGAGAACAACTACGGCGGAGCCGTGAAGCGGCTCAACGCGATTGGCGCTCAGCTCGCAGAGCTCGATTTCGCCAAGGCGCCGAACTTTCTCATCAACGGCCTGAAGCGCGAGGAGTTGATCGCAACGAACTCGATGATCCTGCACGAGATCTACTTCGACGGTCTTGGTGGATCCGAGAGGCCGAGCGGCGCTCTCGCCGATGCGATTGCGCGCGACTTTGGCAGCATCGAGCGCTGGCGTACGGAATTCGCAGCCATGGGCAAGGCCGAAGGCGGCGGCTCGGGGTGGGTGATCCTTGCCTATTCACCCCGTGACGGGTGGCTCATCAATCAATGGGCCGCAGATCATACCACAACGCTCGCCGGCGGTCGGCCGGTGCTGGTGCTCGACATGTATGAGCACGCCTATCACATGGATTTCGGCGCTGCCGCCGCCCGCTATGTCGACGTCTACATGGAGGCCATTCGCTGGGAGAACGCCGCCAAATTGTACGATCGATACGCCGGGGAATCCTGAAAGAGGCGGGAGGGGGATAGGACGCCGAGGTATTGCCAAACGAGCGATCGACTGCGGGGACCCGCGACCTCCCCATCAGATGGATATCCATCCAAGTGCTCGCCTGCATTGTTCTTGGGGAGACGAGCTATGGAAGGACCTGTCTTCGCTCTCTTCGCTCTTGCCGCGCTCGCTGGCGGCTTCGTCAGCGGCTTTTCCGGATTCGCCATGGGCCTCGTGGTGTCGGGCGTATGGCTGCACATCATCACGCCGATGCAGACCGCTACCTTGATCGCGGGCTACGGCTTGCTCACGCAGGGCTACGGCATCTTCAAGCTGCGACGTCTCCTCGACCTTCGGAAGGCTTGGCCGCTCGCGCTCGGAACTGTCATCGGCATCCCGATCGGCGTCAGCATTCTCGCTTACCTGAACCCCAGCTACCTCCGATTTGGTGTGGGGGTCCTGCTGGTGCTCTACGCAATCTACGGCCTGACGAAGCCCGTATTCGCTCCGGTAAAGATCGGAGTCGGGGCCGATATCGCCATTGGCGTCTCCAACGGCTTGCTTGGCGGCCTGACAGGGCTCGGCGGCGTCATCTCGACGATTTCCTGCCAATGGCGTGGCTGGCCCAAGGACGTGCAGCGCGCGGTATTTCAGCCGGTGTTGTTCGTGGCGTTCGTTGTCATCTCGAGCTCTCAGGCCGTAGCCGGTACCATTACCAGGGAGACGCTGGTGCTCTATGCGCTCGGCGTTCCCTTCATGGTCGCCGGCCTTTGGTCCGGTTTCAAATTGTTCGGCAAGATCAACGATGAGAACTTCCGCAGGACCGTGCTGGCGCTTCTGCTGCTCGCGGGATTGTCGCTGATCGCATCGGTGCTGTCGTTCGGACTGCGTTGATATCAGCCGAATCCCCGGCGGCTTACCACCTCGGACTATTCTCCGCGGACGAGAAAATCGCCGGAAAGAGGCCTTATCGCCGCCTCGCTGCCTTTGGTGTTCCGGTGACGGATTTAAGCAGGCGCAGGTCGCTCGACGCCTCCGCGAGCAGCCAGTCACGAAATGTCGCAATCTTCGGAAGTGACGCGGTCGCCTTGGGGCAGACGATCCAATAGCTCTTCGACAATGGCACCGACTCCGGGAAGGGCAGCGCCAGCCGTCCATTGATCAGGTCCCAGGCGCCTAATGTCGTGCGGGCCAGGGCGATGCCCTGGCCGTTGATTGCGGCATCGATGACCATGCTGGCGCGATTGAGCACCGGACCATGCGTGACATCGGCGTCGTCAATGCCGACGCCACGTAGCCAATCTGCCCAGTCGGATCTGCTGTCGAGGTGGATCAGGGGAAATCTCAGGATATCCGCGACCCCGCCGATGCGGCGGCGTCCCGACAGCAGCTTGGGACTGCATACGGCGAAGAGCCGTTCCGTGCAGAGCCTTGTGGCATCGAGGCCCGGCCAGTTTCCATCGCCATGGCGGACCGCAAGATCGACCTCCTCACGCGCAAAATCGACGTGATGCATCGTTGCCGAGACGCGGAGATCGATTCCCGAATGCGCTTCCGCGAAATGGCCGAGGCGATGCACCAGCCATTTGGCGGCAAAATCCGGGGACGTGCTGACCGTGAGCACGCCTGCGTTCTGTCGCTGCAACAGCCGCTCCGTTCCGGTGGCAATTCGATCCAGCGCATCGCGTATCACCGCGAGATAGTCGCGGCCCGCTTCCGTGATGATCAGGCGCTGGCGCTCGCGGCTGAACAGCTTGATGGCGAGCTCCGTTTCCAACGCCTTGACCTGATGGCTCACCGCACCTTGCGTGACGCACAGCTCTTCGGCGGCCCGCGTGAAGCTCTCGTGGCGGGCTGCGGCTTCGAAGGCCTTTAGTGCGTTCAGCGGTGGCAAACGCGGGCGCATGACGCACCTTCCTGAGGGACTTCATGAGAAAAATTGGGGCTGGCCGAGAAACGATGCTTTGCGGACTTTGCCCTGCCGGCCCTATGCAGGCGGCCACGACACGAAATCATGGGATTTGGAGGCAATAAATGTCAATACCTATTGCCGATCGCGGTTTTCCGGCGCGAGTTCGACGCAGCGCGACGGCTGCGGATCATAAGCAAAATTCATGGCAGGCGTTGATCGGCGGATGGCTTGCCCGCATCGAGCGGGTAAATCAGCGCGACGATCTTCGCGCGATTGCCGACAATCCCCATCTCCTTGCCGATCTCGGGCTCACTCGGGAAGAGGCCTTGGAGCAAGCGAACAAGCCGTTCTGGCGCTGATCGAGCCCGATCGACGGCAAGCGAACCGGGAGGAGAAAAGATGTCCGAGACCATCGTTTACGGCTTTCCCCGCAGCACGTTCGTCAACATCGTGCGGCTCGTCCTCACCCACAAGGACGTGGCCTACCGCTTCGAGGACCTCGAGCCCGTGATGGGCAGGAGCGAGCATCTCGCGCTCCATCCGTTCAACCGCGTTCCGATCTTCCGGCACGGCGACTTCACCGTCTACGAGACGCGCGCCATCGTCGGCTACATCGACGAGGTGTTCGCGGGAGCACGGCTGACGCCGCAGAACCCGCACGCGCGGGCTCGCATGAATCAATGGATCGGTGTCGTCGATTCCTACGTCTATCCCTACATGATCTACCATGTGACCCACGAGCGGCTGGTGTTTCCCGAGCTCGGGATTGCATCCGACGAGAAGGTGGTGGCGCACGCACTGCCGAAGGTCGAGAACGCACTCGTGGCCATCGAGCGCGAGCTCGCCGATGGTTGGGACTACCTCCTCGGTCCAGAACTCTCGATCGCGGATTTCTACCTGTTGCCAAGCACCTTTGCGTTCAGCCTGACGGAGGAAGGCAAGGCCATGTACCCGAAATATCCGGCGTTCTGTCTATGGCGGGAGCGCATGGAGAGCCTGCCGACGACGCAGAAGCTGCGCGCGATCCTGCCGCCGCGCGCGCCCATTGCGCATGCCCGCGAGTGGGCGCACTCGCACCGCCCGAGATATTGAGCTAGGTGGACTGACACTGGGGGCAGGGACTTTCCGCCAGGTACCCGACGCAGTGGATTGCGTTTTCGAGCGGCGGGGGACGACGGTGATCCTTAGATCACGGCAACCTGTGCTACGACATGAAAAAAACGCGGCGGATTGCTCCGCCGCGGGTGTTACGAACTTTCGATGTTGCCATCATGCCAGTGTTTTGCCCGACGTGTCAAAGGCGGCCAAAATGGTCTCGCCGCTGAGGTCGCGCTGCTGCTGATCGGTCGTTCAGATTAGCTAACAGTTTCAACGCCCCCGCTACTGTGCATGGGGTTGTTTTTCAGTTCTTGTTTTGAGGGCGCCGAAATGGCCGCGTTTCAGCGCCGCCCGCGCGGCGCTTCCGCCTTGGCCGGCGCTTCTGTCTGCGGCGCGCAGGTCGCAGCCTGAAGCGAGTTTTGCGCCTGCTGCATCAGGCCGGGCTCGGCGGCGAGCGCCTTCATCACGATCAGGCCGGTGGTAGCAGGGGAATCGATGATCAGGCGGTCGGCCGCGGTGATCTCTTCGTCCTCGGGCAGCTCGTTATGCTGCGGCTCGGTCATGAGGTCGAGCTCGATCACCTTCTTGCCGGCGGAGCGGTCGTTGATGGCGTAATAGGCGATCTCGTTGCGGGTGTAGAACGACACCGAGGTGTAGGCCTGGCTCACCGGCACCGTAAGCTTGAGCGGCCCGCCGGTGAGATCATAGCGGCAGATCGCGATCGCGAAGGCCGGGTCCATGAACGGCATCGGCGAATTGTTGGGATCGGCGAGGGGAAGCTGCGTCACGGCGTTGAGCTTCGTCATCGGCGTCAGCCGCGAATAGGCGTCCTGTGTCGCGATCCGCGGCAGCGCCAGCACGCTGACGAGATGGACCACGAGGCCCAGCACCACGCCCGCGACGATGGTGAACATCAGGCGGATCATGAGCAGCCCACCGTCTTGATCGTGGGCATCGGCGCATCGCGCTGGGTGCGCGTCGCAACGCCGACAGGGGTGTCGTAGAGGCGCAGCATCAGCGCGTAACGCTCGATGCCGCCGGTCGGCAGCCAGTTGCCGGCGCGCGAGCGCGAGGCGATGCGGATCTCGAACGTCCCGTCGGACTGCCGCACGATCTCCTGGCTGGTGAAGCCATAGCGCTGCAGCGAATTGGCGACGAGGTGGCCCTTGCGGTCGTACAGCGTCAGCGTCCAGAACCGCGCCGGCGGCGTCACGCCGGAGACGACGACGTCGCAGCGGCCGTCGAGCGCCTTCTTCTTCTCGTCGGCGGTCGCCGTGAAGGCGACGCCGTCACCGGTGCCGATCGGCAGCTCGCCATTGCGCACGATGGTGGCGCGCGAATAGGGATCGACGTCGGCGGTGCCGGTGCGCGGGCGGGCGGTCCAGGGGCCGATGGTCAGCGCGCCGATCTCGGTGCCGCGCGTCGTCGTCATCCAGGTCGCGCCGACGCCGACCACGCTCGCGAGCAGAAGGGCCGTCAATGTGATCAGGATCAGCCGCACGGGTTTCGATCAGTTCTTGCGCGGGACGGATGCATTCGCATTCTCTTCCGCATAGTTCTGCGGGAAGGCGAGCGCGCTCGTCGACGAGGCCGGCTTGGCCAGCTTGTCGTCGTCGGCAGCCGCCTTGGTCGCGGTCCTGGCGGCGTCATCGAGCAGCTTCTCGACGCGCACCAGCACGTCGGCGCCGCGCTTGGTCAGCACGGGCGGCGGGCCGGGCTTGGTCTCCAGCACCTTCGGTGCCGCATTGGCCTGCGCTGCCATCGGCTGCGGCGGCAGCTTCTGGCCCATGCCGATGCCGGGGATTTCCCGGACCTCGACGCCCTGATGCGCGGTGACCATGATGTCGTGCCAGGTCTGCGCCGGCAGCGAGCCGCCGGTCATGCGGTTGGTCGGCGAATAGTCGTCATTGCCGTACCACACCGCGCAGGTGAAATTGCCGGTGTATCCGACGAACCAGGCGTCGCGATACGCATTGGTCGTGCCGGTCTTGCCGGCGGTCGGAATGCCGTCGAGCGCGGCGCGGCGCGCGGTGCCTTCGCTGACGACGTGGCTCATCATGCCGGCCATGTCGGCGGCAACGGAGGCCGGGATCGCCTGTCGCGGCTTCGGACCGTCGCGGTCCCAGCGCCAGACCGGATCACCGGCACCGGTGCGCACTTCCAGCACCGAATGCGGCGTCACCGCCTTGCCGCGGTTGGGGAAGGTGGCGTAGGCGACGGCGTGCTCGATCACGGTGACTTCGTCCGAGCCGATCGGCAGCGACGGCGTGTCGGGCAGCGGTGCCTTGAGGCCGAAGCGGCGGGCGACCTCGACGATCTTGGCGCGGCCGAGCTTGGCCGGGTTCGGCGCCTTCGGCTGTTCCTTCTGGCCGATGGCAATGGACAGCTTGACGGGCACGACGTTGATCGAGCGCGTGATCGCCTGCGTCAGCGTCACCGAGCCGGAATAGGAATGGCCATAGTTCTGCGGACACCAATTGCCGATGCAGACCGGACCGTCGACCACGATCGAGTTCGGCGTGAAGCCGTTGAGGAGCGCGGTGGTGTAGACGTAAGGCTTGAACGACGAGCCTGGCTGGCGATAGGCGTCGGTGGCGCGGTTGAACTGGCTCGCGCCGTAGTCGCGGCCGCCGACCATGGCGCGGATGCCGCCGTCGAGGTCGGAGACGACGGTCGCGGCCTGGGTCGCGTGATAATCGCGGCCAAACTGGCGCAGCTGGTTCTCGATGGCGTCTTCCGCGGCCTTCTGCACGTTGGTGTCGATCGCGAGGCGCACCACGAAGACGCGCTCGGTGTACGACTTCGGGAAGGTGTCGACCAGCTTGCGCATCTCGTCGAAGGCGTAGTCGAGATAGTAGTTCGGCGAGGCCTCGTCGCGGCGATCGACCGCGAAGGCCGGGTTGCGGCGGGCGCCGAACACCTGGCCCTCGGTCATGAAGCCGGCATCGACGAGATTGTCGAGCACGACGTTGGCGCGGGCACGCGCCGCGGGCAGGTTGATGTGGGGTGCGTATTTGGTCGGCGCCTTGAACAGGCCGGCGAGCATCGCGGCTTCTGCCAGCGTCACGTCGCGCGCGGATTTGTTGAAGTAGAAGTGGGCTGCGCCGTCGACGCCGAAGGTGCCGCCGCCCATATAGGCGCGGTCGAGATAGAGCTTGAGAATCTCGTTCTTGGTCAGGCGCCATTCCAGCCAGACCGCGAGGAAGGCCTCGTTGACCTTGCGCTCGATGGTGCGCTCGTTGCTCAAGAACAGGTTCTTGGCGAGCTGCTGGGTGATCGAGGAGCCGCCCTGGCGGACGCCGCCGGCCTGGGCGTTGGTGACGAGCGCGCGCGCGGTGCCGGCGATGTCGATGCCGAAATGCTCGTAGAAGCGGCGGTCTTCGGTGGCGAGCGTCGCCTTGATCAGCACGTCCGGAAAGTCTTCCAGCGGGATCGAGTCGTTGTGCTTGATGCCGCGGCTGCCGATCGGGTTGCCGTAGCGATCGAGGAACGACACCGCGAGGTCGGACTTCTTCAGCCAGTCCTCGTCCGCGGTCTCGCGGAAGGCGGGGATGGCCAGGGTGAGCATCACCACCAGGCCGCCGAGGCCCAGTGTCGCGGCCTCCGACAGCGGCTCGATGAACACCCAGCGCTTCCACCGCCCGACATAGAAGCGGTCCATGAAGGTCGAGTAGCGCTCGTAGAGCTCGCGGATGCCCTTGGCGGAGGAGAACAGCGAGGAATCGATGCGCGCGTCGAGGTCCAGAAAGAAATTCCGGATGCGGCTCTTCCAGTTGGATGGTGTGTTCTGGACCACCTAGAACCCTTGAGGCTCGGTTCGACAGCGTTCAGGCACCCGGCCGGGCGGCACCGAGACGTCTTGAGGGAATGTTACGGCAAACCCAAGGCGCCGGTTTCGCGTCCGAGGGGACTTGCTGTTCCTTCTAGCCGAGCAGGGCCCATAAACCAATGGTCAGGCTCGCGATTTTGAACAACAGGCCTAATTGACCCCGGTTCATTACGGGCCTCAATTGGGCGTTGCTTGCAGCGTCCCGGCCGCACGCCGTAGATGAACGAGCCGTAGCTCTTTCGAACCCTTGTTGAGGCGCATGACCGCAGCTCCCAAACGACCTTCAGGCCAGGAAGGATTCTTCTGGAAAACCAAGACGTTGGAAGAGCTGTCGACGGCCGAATGGGAGAGCCTGTGCGACGGTTGCGGCCGCTGCTGCCTGAACAAGCTCGAGGACGAGGATACCGGCGATATCTATTTCACCCATGTCGGCTGCAAGCTGCTCGATGCCGGGACCTGCGGCTGCAAGGACTATCGGAATCGCTCCGCCAAGGTTCCCGATTGCGTCCGCCTGACCCCGGCCAATGTCCGCACCCTGAACTGGCTGCCGCCGAGCTGCGGCTACAAGCTGGTCGCCGAAGGGCGCGACCTCTATTGGTGGCATCCGCTGGTCTCGGGCGATCCCAACACCGTTCATGAAGCCGGCGTCTCCGTCCGCGGCCGGGTCGAGGGCAGCGAGGAGGAGATCCCGGACGAGGAGCTCGAGGACCACATCGTGCAATGGCCGGCGCAGCTGCCGAAACGGGCACGCCTGAAGCGACGTCCGAAGGACTGACCCGCCTGCGACGTCGAATCACGTCATCGCGATGACCCCGCGGCGGGATGCACCCATGCGCCGCGGTGCCTGCCTGAGAAGAACTTTCCTCTCTACATTGCCTGCATAGAACGAATCCTCCGCGGCGTTTGCGCCTCCTCACGGCTTCCGATCGAGATGAACAAGTTCGACCGGCAGAGCAGTTCTGCCGACATTCAGGCTTTGCCTGACGACATTGCCGAAGAGCTGTCCCGCCTTCCCAGCGAGGTCTTGAGCGTCGACGACGCGCCTTCGCTCGCGCCGCCGGCGCCGTTGTCGCAGGACGAGGTCCGGACCATCGTGATCAGCCTGATGCTGACGATGTTCCTGGCTGCGCTCGACCAGACCATCGTCGCGACCGCGCTGCCGACCATCGGGCGCCAGTTTAACGACGTCTCCAACCTCTCCTGGGTCATCACCGCCTATCTGCTCGCCTCGACCGCGGTCGCACCGGTGTTCGGGACGCTGAGCGATATCTACGGCCGCCGCGTGATGATCATCATTTCGCTCAGCCTGTTCGTCGCCGGCTCCGTGCTGTGCGCGATCGCGCCGAACATGCCGATGCTGATCCTGGCGCGCGGCCTTCAGGGCCTCGGCGGCGGCGGCATCATGCCGGTCGTGCAGACCGTGATCTCCGACGTCGTCTCCCCGCGCGAGCGCGGCCAGTACCAGGCCTATTTCTCCAGCGTCTGGATGGTCGGCGGCATTTTGGGCCCGGTCATCGGCGGCGTGTTCGCCGAGCATCTGCACTGGTCGATGATCTTCTGGATCAATCTCCCGCTCGCGGCCGCCGCCATCGCGATGCTGCTGCCGAAGATGAAGAAGATCCCGGTGTTCCACCGCAAGCGCAAGGTCGACTGGCTCGGCGGCGTGCTGCTGATGGCCTCTGCGGTCGTCTTCATGCTGGTGCTGACCTGGGGCGGCACGCGTTATCCGTGGCTCTCGCCGACGGTGCTTGCGATGGTGGGCGGCGCTGTCGCGCTCGCGGTCACCTTCGTGTGGCACGCGCGGCGGGCCGACGAGCCGTTCCTGCCGTTGAAGCTATTGACGGGTTCGGTGGCGCCTTTCGCCATGACGGCCGGTGGCTGCGGGCTCGGTGCGATCACGGGCCTCACCGTGCAGCTGCCGCTCTATTACGAGTCGGTCTACCATCTCAGCGCCAGCGAGGCGGGGCTCGCATTGATTCCGCTCGCGGCGGTCTCGACCTGCGGCGCGGCGATTGCCGGCCGCACCATGGCGCGCGCAAAACACTACAAGCGCGTTGCCATCATCGGCACGTCCTGGGCCGCGCTGTGTGGCCTCGCGCTCACGGTCACCACCTTGCCGCTGTGGGGCTTGCTGATGCTGATGGCCGCGTTTGCGCTCGGCCTCGGCACGACCTTTCCGGTCTGCGTGGTCTCGCTGCAGAATTCGGTCGCGCGCCCGCAAGTCGGCACCATCACCGGCGCGATGAACTTCTTCCGCTCGCTGATGTCCTCGTTCACGGTCGCAGCGTTCGCGGCGATCCTGCTGATCGCGCTCGGCACCGACGTTCCGCTGGCCGGCGAGCATCACGCCGCGGGTGCCATCGCAATTCCCGCCGACGACATGCGCCACGCCTTCCGCTACGTCTTCGGCGCCGCCACCGCGCTGATGACCACCGCCGCGCTCTGCCTGATCATGATGGAGGAGCGGCCACTCGCCGGCCCCTCCGTCACGCAGCAGGTGGAGATGGCGGAGTAGGGGTTAGCCGCCGCGATCGGGATCGTCGTCGGCATCACCTGCGCTCGTCTTTCGCGCCTTCGCCGCGAGCTGTTCCTTGAGCTTCGCGAGTGCTTCGGCGGACCAATCATTCACATCTGTCACCGCAACCCAGGCATCGACGTAATGCTCGGGCGCGTAGACATGGCCAAAGCCCATCGGCGTCGCGGTCGCGACCGCCATGTCGAGGGCGAGCTGCAGCATCGTCACGACAGGATACCATCGCAGCTCCGGCGACACGTCCGGCCCGCGCGGTGCATTCATCCAGTCCGGCGCCTGATAGGCGTCGCGGTAGGCGAAGAAGGTGATCGCGTCGCTGGCATATTGCAGATAGACGACGCGCATCGGCCCCCAGGGCGTATCCGGCGGCACCGTCGGTCCATTCTGGTTCATGAAGCGGACGAGGCGGCCGTCGCGGAATTCCGGGAGCCAGGCCGGCGATCCCGGATTGCGGTTCGCAGTGACCGAGCGCCAGATGCGGCTCTCGAATGGCGCCCCGCTCCACAGCGCGCCGCCAATGGGATCCCCGATCGTCTCGAACAGCTCCGCGGATTTCTCCGAGTTCATGGCGCCGAGGCTCAGTCCGTGCAAATACAGCATCGGCCGCTTGTCCTTCGGCAGCGTCGTCCAGTAGCCGTAGATCTCCGCGAACAACGCGCGCGACGCCTCTGCGCCGTATTCGGGCTGAAACAGCAGCGACAGCGGGCTGTTGAGATAGGAGTACTGCATCGCGACGCTCGCGACATCGCCATGGTGGAGATATTCGACCGTATCCATCGCGGCCGGATCGATCCAGCCAGTGCCGGTCGGCGTGATGACGATCAGGATTTTGCGGTCGAAGCCGTGCTGGCGCTTGAGCTCCTCGAGCGCGAGCCTGGCGCGCGCTTGCGCGGTGTTGCGGCTGCCGAGCCCCACATAGACGCGCACGGGATTCTGCGCGGGCCTTTCCGTGACGGCGCTGATCTCGGCTGCGGTCGGGCTTGAGGCGATGAACCGGCGCCCCATGCGCCCGAGCTCCGTCCACTTCACCAGCGATGCCGGGCTTCCCGTCCGGTCGGCTGCGGTTGGCTGCGGCCGCTCCGGCTCGAACAGAACATCGAGTTCGCGGAAGGAGGAATCGAGTGCGTTGAACGCCGTGCGGATCAGGACATTGCTGGCGATCGACCAGAACAGCAGGGCTGCGACGAGCACGCCGATCACGTTCGCGACCTTCCGCGGAACGAGGCGTCGTGTGCGCGCGGCGAGAAAGCGGGCGACAAGCGCGAACAGCCGCCCCAGCGCCAATAGCACGACGAACGTGATCAGGGCGATGGCGCAGACCTTGAGCGGATGGGCGGTCTCCACCGGCGCCATCTTCATCACGGTGCGGATCGAGTTCTGCCATTCGGCGGTGCGCGCGAGGGCGAGGATGACGACGAGCAAGCACCCGACTGCGACAAGCGCATTCGCAACTGATCTTGCGCGCGCCGAAGGCTCGGGCAGTTCGAGATAGTGCCACAGCCGGCGCCACAGGATTCCGGCGAAATAGCCGATCGCAAAGCAACCGCCGGCGAGGGCGCCTTGCGTGAGATAGCTGCGCGGGATCAGCGTCGGCGTCAGCGCGGCAGCGAAGAACAGCGCACCCAGCATGAGGCCGACGCCGGACAGCGACAGCAATTGTCGCCGAATGAACCGAGCTGGATTCATGAAAGCACCTCCCGAGCCACGCTATCCTCCGGTCGTGTCCGGAAAGCTGCTCTTTCGCGGCAACAGGATCGTGAACTCCGTGAACGCGCCGGGCTCTGTCGTGACGTCGATCGTGCCGCCGTGCTGCTTCACGATGATGTCGTGGCTCATCGACAGCCCGAGACCGGTACCTTCGCCGGCCGGCTTGGTGGTGAAGAACGGATTAAACATCTTCGCCTTCACGTCTTCCGGAATGCCGGTGCCGTTGTCGCGGATGCGGATCTCGATGCTGTCGCCGCGGTCGCGGGTCGCGGCGATCACCACCGGCTCGTAACCGGCGGCGCCGCTGCCCATCTGGCGCCTGGTCACCGCATAGAACCCGTTCGAGATCAGGTTCAAGAGCACCCGGGAAATCTCCTGCGGAAACACCTCCGCCGAACCTGCCGCCGGGTCGAGCTCGCTCTTCAGCGTCACGTCGAAGAGCGGCTTCTCGGCACGCGCGCCGTGATAGGCGAGGTTGAGACTCTCCTCGACCAGCGCGTTGATGTCGCTGAGCCGATGCTCGCCGCCGCCCTCGCGCGAATGCAGCAGCATGTTCTTGACGATGGAATCGGCGCGCCTTCCGTGCTGCACGACCTTTCCAAGATTGTCCCTCAGCAGCCCGGTCAGCTCGTCCACCTCCGCGCGCAGATCGTCGGCGAGCGGGACGGGCGCAAGCACCTCGTTCAGCTCGTCGGTCAGCTCGGCCGAGAGCGAGGCGAAATTGTTGACGAAGTTGAGCGGGTTCTTGATCTCGTGCGCGATGCCGGCGGTGAGCTGGCCGAGCGAGGCCAGCTTTTCGGTCTGGACCAGACGGTCTTGCGCCGCGCGCAAATCGTCGAGCGATCTGGCGAGCTCCCGCGTGCGGTCCTGCACTTCGTTGAACAGGCGGGTGTTCTCGACCGCGATCACGGCCTGGTCGGCAAAGGTCTTGAGCAGGCTGATCGCCTTGTCCGGGAAAGGGCCGGCCTCGCGGCGCGTCACGCCGATGGTTCCGATCGCAATGCCATCGCGCAACATCGGAATCACGAGGATGCTGCGATAGCCGCGCGTCCGCGCCAGCTCCCGCATGGCCTCCGTGAGGTCGGGCTCGTTCTGCATGTCGCTACGGAAGGCGTAGTCACCACTCGTCGCCACCCGGCTGTGAATGCCGGATGCCGCAAGCGGCGCCGGGAACGAGCTACGCAGCTCCGCGTTGCCGGCCTCGTTGTCGGTGGTGAAGGCGGCCAGATGCAGCATGCCGTTGATGACGCGGGTGACGGTGGAGGAATGTCCGCCGACCAGCGCCTTGGCACTGTCGGAGATGGCCTGGAACACCGGCGTGACGTCGGCGGGCGAGGCCGCGATCACCTTGAGGATGTCCGCGGTCGCGGTCTGCCGCTCCAGCGCTTCCCGGGTGGCGTTGAACAGGCTGACATTCTTGACCGCGATCACCGCCTGGTCGGCGAAAGTCTGCAGCAGCCGCACATGATGCTCGGCGAATGCGCCGGTCGTCCGCCGCGTGGCGATGATGACGCCTTTGGCCTCGCCCTCGCTCATCAGCGGCGTGAACAGCATGCTGCGAAAGCCGCGGGCGCGCGCGATGTCGCGTGCCGCCGGCTCGAGCTCGGTATCCGGCAGCTGCGCCGATTCACCATGGGCCGTGAGCTGGTACGCCGGGAACTGCGCGAACGGCACCGGAAACGAGGCCTGGAGCACGCGGTCGCCGGCCGGATCGCCCGGCGTGAATGCCACGAGGTGCGCGGCGCCGTCGACATAGCGCAGCACCGCGGTGGAGAAGCCGCCGATCAGCCGGTTGGCGTTGGCGGCGACGGCGTCGAACACCGGCTGCACGTCGGAGGGCGAACTCGCCAGCACTTTCAGAATGTCGGCGGTCGCGGTCTGCCGTTCCAGTGATTCCCGCGTCTCGTTGAACAGGCGCGCGTTCTCGATCGCGATCGCGGCCTGGTCGGCAAAGCTCTGTTGCAGCGCCATCTCATCATCGGTGAAGGGCGCGAGGCGGTCGCGGTAGACGATTAACGCGCCGATCGCCTTGCCTTCAAGCCGCAGCGGCGAGCCGGACATCGAACGCGTGCCGGCGGCGCGAGCGTGAGGCATGCCGGGCCAGTCGGCGATGGCCGGATCGACATTGTCGAGATCGGGAACATGAACCTGCCGGTTCTCGGCCACGATGGTGCCGGGCATGTTGCGGCCGCCGATCTTGAGCTGGGCGAGCGGCACGCCGGCGCCGACGCGCATGGAGCTGTCGCCGACCCGGATCACCCTGGACCACCCGTCGCCTTCCGCAATGTGAATGGTGGCGCTCGGCGCGCCGAACAGATGCATGGTCGCTTCCGCGATCTGTTGCAGCGAGCTCTCCGCATCGCCCGAGGAGTTGGCGATGGTGCGCAGGATCTCCATGCTGGCGTTCTGGCGGTCGCGCGCAATGGCAAGCTCGGCTCGCAGGCGGGCATTCTCGCCCGCTTGGGATCGCAATTGCCGTTCGAGCTCGGCGGCCTTGTCCTGGGGAGGCGCGGTCATTGATAATCCGGCTAAGCGCCGCGACGTACGCGGTACCAAGCCCGATTATCACATCTCCTGCGGCCGGAGCCAGCGCCGTGCCCCCGCCTTGGTGCAAACGGCTCACGTGCCCGGCCGCGACACCTCGGTCTCCTTGCTGGTGATGAACTCCAGCAGCACCGGCACGCCTTCCTTCGTCTTCTGGATGCCGCGCTTGATCGCGGGGATGATGTCCTCCGGCCGCGTCACCCGCTCGCCATGGCCGCCAAAGGCGCGCGCCATTGCGGCATAGTCGCCGGAGATGTCGGTCGAGCGATATTTCTCGGTCGAGATCGGCATCACCTTCAGTTCGATCGCCATCGAGAAATTGTTCAGCAGGATCGACATGATCGGGATGCGCTCGCGCACCGCGGTCTCGAAATCCATGCCGGTGAAACCGATGGCCGCGTCGCCCCAGACATTGATGCAGAGCTTGTCGGGCTTTGCGAGTTTTGCGCCCATCGCGAGCCCAAGGCCGTAGCCGAGCTGCGTCGTCTTGCCCCAGCCGAGATAGGTGAGGGGCTCGACCGCCTTCCAGAACGGCGAGAGCTGGTCGCGCGGACTGCCGGCATCGTGGGTGATGATGGTGTTCTTGATATCGACGGTGTGCTGGAGGTCCCAGAGCACGCGATAGGGGCTGAGCGGCGCGTCATTGCTGGTGAGTTTTGGCATCCATTTCGCCAGCCACTCCTTGTGCGAAGCGGCGATCTCGGCCGCGACCGCTGATGCATCGCGATCCTTCGTGACGGTCTTGCCGATCTCCTCCAGCAGCGCATCGAGCACGAGGCCGGCATCGCCGACGAGGCCGACCTTGGCTTCCACATCCTTGTTGAGATGGTTCGGATCGAGCGTGGAGTGGATGATGGTCTTGCCCTTCGGCATCGCGACGCCGAAACTGGTTTCCGTGAACGAGCAGCCGATGCCGAAGATGACGTCGGCCTCAGCGAGGAATTTGGGGACCGCGCGCGGCACCGCGAGGCCGCCCGAGCCGAGCGATAGCGGATGCGTTTCCGGGAACGATGATTTGCCCCCTAAACTGGTGGTGACGGGAATGGCGAGCCGCTCGGCGAGCCGCTTCAATTGCGGCCAGGCCTGCGCGTAGTGCACGCCCTGGCCGGCATAGATCACGGGACGCTTCGCGTTGACGAGCAGAGCTGCTGCCTCCTTCACATGAACAGGATCGGCGCCGTAGCGCGTGCGCAGCACCGGCGTGTAGTTCAGCGGCTCCGGCACCTCCTCGTTCCACATGTCGGCGGGGATCTCGACGATGACGGGCCCGCCGCGGCCGTTCTTGAGCTTGGTGAAGGCACGGCGAAAAATGTTGGTGACCTCCGCAGCCAGGATGATCGGCTCGGACGATTTCGAAAACGCCTTCATCGCCTCGCTGGAATTGAAGTTCGGCTCGATATGCGCAAGCCTGCGCTGATAGCCCATCGGCAGCACCAGCACGGGCACGGATTCGCCGTAGCATTGCGCAACGCCGCCCATCGCGTTTTCGGCGCCCGGCCCGTGCTGCATGCAGAACGCGCCGATCGATCGCCCCGACGTCACCCGCGAGATCGCGTCCGCCATGTGCACCCCGACGCGCTCCTGCCGCACCATCACCGGCCGGATCTCGGCCTTGGCCGCGTGCTCGATCAGATGGTTGACCGGATAGCCGCAGAGGATCTCGATCCCCTCGCGCTTCATGATTTCCGCAATGGCGGTGCCGAGCTTCATGGCGTCTCTCTCCTCAGGCTTGGCCGGTTGCTCCGGCCGATTGGGGAGAGAGGATCAGGAATTTGCAGGAGGGTAAAGCACGGGTGGGCGACGGGCGCGGTAGGTCAGCCATGCAGCGAGCTGCCGTAGCCTGGATAGGGCGACTTGTCCGCCGTAGCTCGAAGAGCGAAGGCGGAAGCGCAATCCGGGCTACAAACGTCCTACTTGCAGTTTTTGCAGATCGTCAGCTTTCGTTTCAGCGCCTCGTCTTCCTGATCGACCGATGACTGGCCGCCGAGGCCATTTGTATCGGGATTGGACGTGGAATTGGACTTGGCGCCCTTTGCTGCGCGTGACCTCACGGGCGGCGTCACCTGGCTTGAGGCGTCATTGTCGTCGACGGTGCCTACGCTGAAGCCATCGTAGTCGGCGGCCGGATTAGGCATCGGCGGAGGCCCGCCGATCACAGGGGGCGAAGCCTCCCTGCCGGATGTCGCCGGCGGAATTCTGGAAGTTTTGGCGCTCGCGCGCGGTGGCGATGCATTGGGCGGGGCAAGCGAAACCGGAGGCGCGACCGAAGTCTGTCCTCTCGCGCTGTCGTGCGACCAGGCGCCGACAAACATGAGGCTGAGAGCCAAGACCGTCGCGCTTCTCATCCGAATCCTTCAAATCGCTCTGGCCCAATGATTGAGCATGGCCCGTCGAACCACGCCGGGCCGAAGACTATCAGGACTCAAAAGGCCGTCAAAGCGCGGGAGCGCGAGGATGTGGTTGCTTGAAGGACGTTGCGTAGCGTCCGGGACACGATTTTGAGTGCTTTACGGGCCACCCACCGTCATTGCGAGCGCAGCGAGGTAATCCAGAATTCCTCCGCGGGAGGACTCTGGATTGCTTCGCTGCGCTCGCAATGACGAGATCGCGGAAGGAGCATGCGCCGACGGCCGCACCCGAGCCGGCGCGTGCAGGGACGTCGCCTCAGGCCAGGGCGGCCGTTACGAGGCGGCCGTTACTTCAGCGACGAGCTGATCGAGTTGAACTTGTTGTTGAGGAGCTGGCTGCCCGTGTTGTTCACGACGGTCACGATCGCCAGCGCAATGCCGGCGGCAATCAGGCCGTATTCGATGGCGGTTGCGCCAGTCTCATCGGCAAGGAAAGACCTAAGCAAAGTCATTGCCAACTCCTCTTCATCCGATCCAATGTGTGGCAGCGTCGTTTTCGGACTGGTAAATAGATCGAATAGATTTTTCTGCGCGACGGAAGAATGAAGCCCGGGCGGCCGCGCCTCCGTCACATACGATGGCATCCATTAAATTAAGGTTCCATCGATCCATCCAAATGGATTCAAATCGACCGCCCTCCGCAAGGACGCGCGGAAGCCGCGGTGTCTGTCAGGGCGTGATGGTCGGGCCCGGTGCGGCGGGGAGGCGGCGCTTCAGCACGGTCGCGAGACGGCCGACGAAGTCCTTCATCGTGCCCGGCTGCGGCTGCGGCCGCGGCGCGGTGCTCGCCGCCTGCTCGTGATCAGGCGCGTCGTTCACGATGCTGATGTAGTTCTTTCTGACGTCCTGCTGCACGGGGGCACGCGAACCTTGGCTCGATCGGAGCCGGAACCATGCTGCGCATAAGGGGAACCAACGGTTAATTTTGTCGCCCGTAGGAATACCCTGTCGTGCTGGACACGAGGGCGCCGATTAACGGTTTGTTGAGCCTGTTCGTCACGGTCGGCACGGATGCCTGCCCGGGATGACTACCAGGGACGACAACCAAGGCGCTCATCGGCCGCGGCCGTCCGCATTCAGCGCCCGCAACATCGCGATGCGGGCGAACATTACCCAGCCGCCGCCTGTCTCGGCTGCGTTGATCAAGGTCTCGATGGCGGTCTGCCAGTGCGTCTCGTGCTGCAAGTCTTCAGGCAGCTGCATGATGTAGTCCGCCGCGTCTTGCAGCGTCAGCAGCTTGCGCTTGTGGCTTACGCGAACAGGATCGTCGAACGCCGTCGACCAGGGCATGTCAGGCCGGCCGATCGGCGAGGGGAGACATCACGGCGCGATGGCAGACGCGGATTGCGTCTAACCGGCCTTCTTCGCCCGCGCCGGCGCGCGCACCGGCTTGTCGGCCTTCTTGGGCGGCGCTTCCTTGGCTGCTGCAGTCTTGCCGCCCTTGCCGGTGATCGGCAGCAGCATCTCGCGCTGGCCCTCGACGCGCTTCTTCGGCTTCTTGCCCTTGACGGTCTCCCTGACGGGCTCCTTGGCGGCCTTGGCCGCGGGCGCCATGTCCTTCTCGCTGGCGATGCTCTTCTTCAGCGCGTCCATCAGGTTGATGACGTTGCCGCCGGTCTTCGGCGCGGCCTTCGCCGCGATCGGTGCACCGCTGCGCTTCTTGTTGATGAGGTCGATCAGCGCCGTCTCGTAATGGTCCTCGAACAGCTCGGGCTCGAACGCGCCGGATTTCTTTTCGACGATGTGCTTGGCAAGGTCGAGCATGTCCCTGGTCAGCTTCACGTCCTGGATGTCGTCGAAATATTCCTTCTCGCTGCGGACCTCGTAGGGATAGCGGAGCAGCGTGCCCATCAGGCCGCTCTCGAGCGGCTCCAGCGCGATGATGTGCTCGCGGTTGGTCAGCACGACGCGGCCGATCGCGACCTTGTCCATGCTGCGGATGGTCTCGCGGATCACCGCGAAGGCGTCGTGGCCGACCTTGCCGTCAGGCACGAGATAGTAAGGGCGGATCAAATAGCGGCTGTCGATATCGGTCTTCGGCACGAACTCGTCGATCTCGATCGTGTGCGTGGAGTCCAGCGCGATGTCGTCGAGTTCGTCCTTGGTGACCTCGATATAGGTGTCGGTGTCGACCTTGTAGCCCTTGACGATGTCCTCGGAGGTCACCTCGTCGCCGGTCTCGGCGTCGACCTTGAGGTACTTGATCCGGTGGCCGGTCTTGCGGTTGATCTGGTTGAACGAGACCTTCTCGGTATCCGAAGTGGCCGGATACAGCGCGACCGGGCAGGTCACGAGCGACAGACGCAGAAAACCCTTCCAATTGGCGCGGGGGGCCATGGGCTACTCCAAACGCAACGGGGACAGAGGACGAGGATACCATCGGGGAACAACGAATCATAGCAAGGCGGATTGCGGAATCTTGCAACTGCGTTAACCGGCCGCCCGGCGCGCGGTTGCAGCCCGATGCAGCGGCAAAAACCGGAACATCATATCCAATCACGCGTTGGCTCAAGACATCAGGCCGCGAGGAGGTCGCGACCACCGCAGCCGACATCCAGAGATTGAGGGCATTATGGCAGCCACGCGAGAGCACGATCAGATCGTCGAAACCGCCACCGAGGCGCGTCAGGGCGAACCCGGGCCGTCAGTGGCGGCGCTGCTTACCATCTCGACCGGGCTCGCGATCCTGATCCTTGCCGTCATCTGGTTCGTGTTCTTCCGGACCTGACGGCCGATCGACGGGACGGTTCGGACCTTCCGACTCGCCGCGTAACGCGGCACATTGCGCCCGCCACGCCCGCCGGCTCGTCCGGTGGCTGCCTGGCGGGCGCCGTCGCGTCGGCGCTTGAGAAGCTCTATATGACCAAAAAGTAACGCGGCCGGTTCCCCGTGTTCATATTCAGTTCACGCCGGAATTGCTCATCTCTGGCGATCGATTGTGCAGTCTATTTCTGGAGAGAAGCGTGCGCCTGCTTGTTGTTGAGGACGACCCCGATCTCAATCGGCAGCTCACCAAGGCGCTGACCGACGCCGGCTACGTCGTCGACCGTGCCTTCGACGGCGAGGAGGGGCATTATCTCGGCGATAATGAGCCCTACGATGCCGTTGTGCTCGACATCGGCCTGCCGAAGAAGGACGGCATCTCGGTGCTGGAAGCCTGGCGCCGCAACGGCCGCACCATGCCGGTCCTGATCCTCACCGCGCGTGACCGCTGGAGCGACAAGGTCCAGGGGTTCGATGCCGGCGCCGACGATTACGTGCCGAAGCCGTTCCATCTGGAGGAGGTGCTGGCGCGCATCCGCGCGCTGCTGCGCCGCTCCACCGGCCATGCCCAGAGCGAATTGAGTTGCGGCCCCGTCACGCTCGACACCAGGACCGGGCGGGTCAGCGTCTCCGGCAATCCCGTCAAGATGACCTCGCACGAATATCGGCTTCTGGCCTACCTGATGCACCATTCGGGGCGCGTCGTGTCCCGCACCGAGCTGGTCGAGCACCTCTACGACCAGGACTTCGACCGCGACTCCAACACCATCGAGGTTTTCGTCGGCCGCATCCGCAAGAAGCTCGACGTCGACATCATCCAGACCGTCCGCGGCCTCGGCTATCTCCTGACCCCGCCGCCTGCTCCCGGCGCTTGAGGCGTCAGGACTTGACGGCCGGCCGAACAGGGGCCTTGGTCCGGTCATGACGTCCGACGCCCCGCCCCCCTGCGCCTGCCGGGATCCTTCCGATGGCCGCTAGCTCGCTTGCCAATCGCCTGTTCCTGTCGGCGACGGCGTGGCTCGTGGTGATCCTGGCCATCACCGGGGTGGTGCTGTCGTCGGTCTACAAGAGCGCCACCGAGCGCGCCTTCGACCGCCGGCTCAATCTCTATCTGCGCACCCTCATCGCCGAGGTCGCAACCCCCGACGAGCCGCCGGATCGTCAGTTCCAGTCGCTCGGCGAGCCCCTGTTCGAGCTGCCGCTGTCGGGCTGGTACTGGCAGATCACGCGGACCGATACCGAGAAGCCGGAGGTGCGCTCGTCGCGCTCGCTCTGGGACAAGAAGCTGCCGAAGCTGGAGGAGCAGGGCACCGAGCTCACCGCCGCCGGCATTCGCCTCGCCTATGTCGACGGGCCGGAGGGACAGAATCTCCGCATGGTGGAGCGGCCGGTCGATCTCGGCGCGGACGGCAAATATCTGGTCAGCGTCGCCGGCGACGACACCGAGATTTTCGACGAGACGCGGAGCTTCGACTACTACCTCGGCGGCACCTTCACCGCGCTCGGCATCGTGCTGCTGCTGACCACGGTGTTCCAGGTGAGGTTCGGTCTTGCGCCGCTCAAGCGCATCTCGGAATCTATCGCCGACATCCGCTCGGGGCGGGCGGAGCGGCTCGAAGGTGAATTCCCGGTCGAGATCGCGCCGTTGGCGCGCGAGACCAACGCGCTGATCGATGCCAATCGCGAGATCGTCGAGCGCGCGCGCACCCATGTCGGCAATCTCGCCCATGCGATCAAGACGCCGCTCTCGGTGATCGTGAATGAGGCCGGCACGCACGCCACCGAGCCGTTCGCAGCCAAGGTGATGGAGCAGGCGGACGTGATGCGCGACCAGCTCGCCCATCATCTGGAGCGCGCGCGCATCGCGGCGCGCGTCTCGGTGGTGGCGACCGTGACGGAGGTCGCGCCCGTCATCGAGGCGCTGCGGCGGACCATGGAGAAGATCCATCGCGATCGCGACATCGTGGTCGAGGCCAAGGCCGATCCGTCCGCAAAATTTCGCGGCGAGCGGCAAGATCTGGAGGAGATGGTCGGCAATCTCGTCGACAATGCCTGCAAATGGGCGGCCTCGCAGGTCTTCATCGAGGTTCTGGTGGAAGCGCCGCACCAGACGGGCGCCGGCCCGCGCCTGCGGATCATCGTCGACGACGATGGCCGCGGCCTGTCGGAGGCCGAGCGCGCCCAGGTCTCCCGGCGCGGCCAGCGGCTCGACGAGTCCAAGCCCGGCTCGGGGCTCGGCCTGTCCATCGTGACCGACCTCGCCGCGCTCTATGGCGGCAGCCTCTCGCTCGCGGGCGCCCCGACCGGTGGCCTGCGGGCGGAGCTGGTCCTCCCCGGAATATAATCCTTTGTTCCGGCACGACTATTTGGCTGGTCCGGTACCGATCCGGACCAAACCGGAGCTATTTCGGAGCGACTTCCTAAACGGCTTCTTAAGTGGGCCCCATCTATGATCGCGCAGGACGCATCCCACGTCTGCCATTTTATCGTGCATCACCCGGGCGCATGAGCCAGACATCGATCGAGCGGCTGAGGGAATATCTCGCGCAGCTCCCGCCGCAGTCGCAGGCGCTGCTGATGCGGGAGTTCGAGCGCGCGCTCGAGCGCGGCCAGGACACGGCGGTGGCGACGCTCGTGCTAGAGCAGCTGCGCAAGATCGTCCGCAAGACCGAAGTCGACGAGGCTGCGCCGCCGCGCACGGACGATCTGTCGCGGCTGTTGTTCCAGGTGCTGGAACCGTTCCTGGTCGAGACGGGCGCCCCTGTCAGGGTCGGCCAGATCCGTCGCTCCTCATTGCATCCGATCTGGCAATGGCTCGGCCGCGATGGCGCCCCCGACAAGGTCAACGAATTCGAGGCGGCGCTGGCGCGCATGCCGGCTTCAGACAGTGCAGGGCAGGTCGAAGCCCTCGCGGCGAGGCTCCAGGCCGTGGCCGCGGATGCCATCTTCGGGTTGACGGGTCCCGGCGGCGGCGACAAGTCGCGCGCGCTCGCCCGTGTCGGCCCGCCCAACGTGATCGAGGACCTCTATTCGATCGGAGCGGTGCTTCAGGTCCGGGAAGCCATCGCTACGCTGAACGAGAAGCTGCCGCGCTTCCTGCGTACCTTCGGCGAAGCCCAGATCGCATCTGTGACGTCCACACTCAACATCCCCGCGCTCCAGACGCCGCAGATGCTGGCCTTCGCGCTGTCGATGGTCGTGCAGCGGATGACCGCGCCGTGGCAGATCATCCGCCTCGCCATCAAGATTGCCGCGTCCGACGACGAGATCCGCGTCGCGGCCACGCCCTACGGTGTGGCCGTCACGATCGCCCTGCATGATTTGTCCTGCGTTGCCGCGATCCTGCGCATGGACATCAAGCGCGGCCATTTCGAGAACGTCGCCGACAATCTCAAGGCGCTGCATGACGGCGTGCGCGGTCTTCGCACGGAGCTCGATCTGCGCAACGATTCCGTCTGGGGCAAGCAGCTGACCTCGATCCGGGCCGACATCTCCAATGCGCTGCAATCGGAGATCGACAGCGTTCCCGGCCGCGTTCGCCGCATCCTGCGCCAGCGCGCCGAGAAGGACATTCCGCCGGGGGCGCGGATCGACAGCACCGAGGTCGAGGAAACCGCGGCGCTGATCGATTTCGTCGCGACCTGCCGCAACTACGCGAGCGAGCTTGCGATCAACGAGGTGACGTTGCGCACCTATTCCGATCTCCAGCAATATGTCGAACGCTCGACCGAGCAGTTGGTGCAGTCGCTGCGAGCGGCCGATCACAAGGTCCGCACCTATCGGCAGCAGCAGGTGCAGGCCGCGATCCGCTTCTGCCAGGTGCTGTTCGGCGATGATTACGCGTCGCTGATGAGCCGCGCCGCAGAGAACGCGGCCACGGGCGAGCGCAAATCGTCGCGGGCAAGCTGATCAAGCGCATTTTTTTGTGATCACAATTTGTGGTTGACGGTGCCGGTGGCGGGCCCTACGGTCGCCGTGCAAGATTTTGGAATTTCTATCTGTGGGCGCATGAAACCCCTTATCAGCTCCATCGAAATTGAAAACCGCGTCATTGTCGCCAAATACCAAAGGCTGATGGTTGGCGCGAAGGTGGTGCTGATCGAGAAGGCAAGCGGCCGCCAACTGCCTGAGACCGTCACCAGGGTCGCATCGACCGTTCCCGTCGGGGCGTTGCGCATCAGATTGCCTGAAGCAATCGAGCCGGGAACATACTTCCTGAGGGCCTTCAACGGGCACGGCGAGGACGCCGCTCAAAGCGCGGACTTCGAGATCCGTTAAGCCGTTGGATTTTCACAGTTTCGGGACTGTGTGCGGTCGCGCCGAATTGACAATTGTCAATTGCCGCATCGTCCGGCCGTGGTGTAAAGCCACCTATGGGCGCGGTTCGCGCGCCGCCGGAAGCTTGCCTGATGACGCTATGGTTCGTGTTCGCGCTGATGACGGTCGCGGCGATTTTCGCCGTGCTTCTGCCGCTCGGCCGCAGCGGACGCGCGCAAAATCAGGGGAGCGAGGTCGCGGTTTACAAGGACCAGCTGGCCGAGATCGAGCGTGATCTCGCCGCAGGACTGATCGCCGCGCCGGAAGCCGAGGCCGCACGTGTCGAGATCAGCCGCAGGCTGCTTGCCGCGGCCGGGAGCGAGCCTGTATCGGAACCGACATCGAGCCTCAAATGGCGCCGCGCGGCGGCTGTGCTGGCGCTTGCCGGCCTGCCGCTCATTGCGATCGGCGTCTACATGCCGCTCGGCTCGCCCAGGCTCCAGGACTTTCCCCTGGCGCAGCGGGAGCGCGGGGCCGGGTCCGGCATGGCGCTCGAGAATCTCGTCGTGCAGGTCGAGCAGCATCTGGAAAAGAATCCGACCGACGGGCGCGGCTGGAACGTGCTCGCGCCGGTGCTGGTGCGGCTCGGCCGCTTCGACGATGCGGTGCGCGCCTATCGCAACTCGCTTACCTACAATGGCGAGAGTTCGGAGCGCCGGGCCGATCTAGGCGAGGCGATCGCGGCTGCTGCCGGCGGCGTGGTGACTGCCGAGGCCAAGACCGAATTCGAGCGCGCGCATGGCCTGAACGCGGACGATCCCAAGGCGAACTATTTCCTCGGGCTTGCCGCCGAGCAGGATGGCCGCAAGGACGATGCCGCCAACATCTGGCGCGCACTGCTGGCGAAAGCGCCGGCGGATGCGCCGTGGCGCCCTCTGGTGCAGACCTCGCTGGCGCGGGTCGGCGGCGGTGGCGCTACGATGCCGGCGCTGTCTGACGAGACGATCGCAGCCTCCAAGGACATGAACGAGGGCGATCGCAACGCGATGGTGCGCGGCATGGTCGAACGCCTGGCCACCCGGCTGAAGCAGAACGGCGATGATGTCGAGGGTTGGCTGCGCCTGGTGCGCGCCTATCTCGTGATGGGCGATCGTGACAGGGCAATGGGCGCTTCGACCGACGCCCGACAGGCTGTCGCCAACGATGCCGCGCGGCTGCGCCAGCTCAACGAAGGCCTCAAGACTCTCGGGCTCGACGGATGACGATGTCGGGACGAGGCGAGCGGAGAACGGATACGCGATGACGCGCAAGCAGCGACGTATGACCATCATCGGCGGCTCCCTCGCGGTGCTCGCGCTTGCAGCCGCGCTGGTGCTCAACGCTCTGCGCGACTCCATCGTGTTCTTCTCGACGCCGACGATGGTCGCCGAAAAGCACGTCGAGCCCGGCAAGCGGTTTCGTCTCGGCGGCCTAGTGCAGCCCGGCTCGCTCCAGCGCGGCGATAATCTCGCCGTGACCTTCGAGGTTGCCGATGGCGGCGCCAAGCTGCCGGTCGCCTACAAGGGCATCCTGCCCGACCTGTTCCGTGAAGGGCAGGGCGTGGTGGCCGAAGGCGCGCTCGACGCCAATGGCGTGTTCAAGGCCGACACCGTGCTTGCCAAGCACGACGAGACCTACATGCCCAAGGAAGTCGCCGATGCCCTGAAGAAGCAGGGGCATTGGAAGGACGATTACGGCGCCAAGGCTTCTGATAGCGTCAAACCCGCGGCGACGACCGCGCAGGGCAACTCGCAGGGAGCAGTGCGTTGATCGCGGAATCCGGACACTACGCGCTGGTGCTGGCCCTCGGCCTGGCGCTGATCCAGTCCATCGTGCCGCTGATCGGTGCGCGTCTGCGCGATGCCGCGCTGATGAACGTGGCGCGCTCCGCCGCGCTGGCGCAACTCCTGTTCGTCGGTGCGTCGTTCATCGCGCTCGTGATGCTTCACGTGAACTCGGATTTCTCCGTCGCCAACGTCTACGAGAACTCCCATTCGATGAAGCCGCTGATCTACAAGATCACCGGCGTGTGGGGGAACCATGAAGGCTCGATGCTGCTGTGGGTGTCGATCCTGGCGCTGTTCGGCGGAATGGTCGCCGCCTTCGGTAACAATCTGCCGCTGTCGCTGCGCGCGCATGTGCTGGCCGTGCAGGCCTGGATCGCCAGCGCCTTCTATCTCTTCATCCTGGTGACATCGAACCCGTTCCTGCGCATCGCCAATCCGCCGATCGAGGGACGCGATCTCAATCCGGTGCTCCAGGACATCGGCCTCGCCGTGCATCCGCCGATGCTCTATCTCGGCTATGTCGGCTTCTCGATCTCGTTCTCCTTCGCCATCGCGGCGCTGATGGAGGGGCGGATCGACGCGGCCTGGGCGCGCTGGGTGCGGCCGTGGACGCTGGTGGCCTGGATCTTCCTGACCCTCGGCATCGCGATGGGGTCGTACTGGGCCTATTACGAGCTCGGCTGGGGCGGCTGGTGGTTCTGGGATCCGGTCGAGAACGCCTCGCTGATGCCGTGGCTCGCCGGCACGGCGCTGCTGCACTCGGCGCTGGTGATGGAGAAGCGCAACGCGCTGAAGGTCTGGACCATCCTGCTGTCGATCCTGACCTTCTCGCTGTCGCTGCTCGGCACCTTCCTGGTGCGTTCGGGCGTCATCACCTCCGTGCACGCTTTTGCCACCGATCCGACGCGCGGCGTGTTCATTCTGCTGATCCTCTGCCTGTTCATCGGCGGCAGCCTCTCGCTGTTTGCAGCGCGCGCGACCTCGTTGAAGCAGGGCGGCCTGTTCGCGCCGATCTCGCGCGAGGGCGCGCTGGTGTTGAACAATCTTCTGCTCAGCGTGGCCTGCGCGGTCGTGCTGTTCGGCACGCTCTATCCGCTGGCGACGGAAGCGCTCGACTTCAAGATATCGGTCGGCGCGCCCTTCTACAATCTCACCTTCGCCCCGCTATTCGCGTTGCTGCTGCTCGCGGTGCCGTTCGGGCCGATGCTGGCGTGGAAGCGCGGCGATCTGCTCGGCGTCACCCAGCGGCTGCTTGCGGCGGGCGTTGCCGCGCTCGTTGTGATCGCCATCGTCTGGGCCTGGACCCGTGGTGGCAGTGCGCTGGCACCATTGGCAATTGGGCTTGGAGTCTTCGTCATCGCCGGTGCCGTGACCGATCTGTCCGAACGGACCGGTTTGTTCCGCCTGCCGTTCGCAACGACGCTGCACCGGGCCCGCGGCCTGCCGCGTTCGGCCTGGGGTTCTGTGTTTGCCCATGCGGGCCTCGGCGTCGCGCTGATCGGGATCGTCTGCGAGACCACCTGGAACAGCGAGTATATCGCGACCATGAAGCAGAACGACGTTGCACACGTCGCCGGCTATGATCTCAAGCTCGACGGCCTGTCCCAGCGTCAGGGGCCGAACTTCCGCGAGATGATCGCCGAGTTCAACGTCAGCCGCGACGGTGAGAAGATCAGCGTCATGACGCCGTCCAAGCGCAACTTCACGACGCGCGGGTCCTCGACCACCGAGGCCGCATTGCTGACGCGCGGCGCGAGCCAGCTCTACGTTTCCCTCGGCGACGCGACTGCCGATGGCGCCATTGCGGTGCGCATCTATCACAAGCCGCTGGTGCTGCTGATCTGGTGGGGACCGGTGCTCATGGCCTTTGGCGGCATGCTGTCGCTGTCCGACCGGCGCCTGCGGGTCGGCGCACCGAAGCCGGCGCGGGCCAAGCAGCGCCTTCAGCCGGCGGAGTGATCCGATGCGGCGGATGATGGTCACGATCGTTGCGCTCATGCTGCTGGCTTTGCCCGCCGCCCACGCCGTGCAGCCCGACGAGATCATGTCGGATCCCGTGAAGGAGGCACGCGCCCGCGACTTGTCGCGCGAGCTGCGCTGCATGGTCTGCCAGAACCAGTCGATCGACGATTCCGACGCGCCGCTGGCGCGCGATTTGCGGCTGCTGGTGCGCGAGCGGATCGCTGCCGGCGACAGCAATTCGCAGGTGCTCGACTTCCTGGTCGCGCGCTATGGCGAGTTCGTGCTGCTCAAGCCGCGCTTCGAGCGGCAGACCATGCTGTTGTGGCTGCTCGCGCCGCTGCTGCTGATCAGCGGCGGCCTGGCGCTCTGGCTGCAAATCCGCCGGCGCGCGCGAAGCGGTGCAGACCTACCAGCTCCGCCGCTCACTGCGGATGAAGAGTCGCAGCTCGCCGCCTTGATGTCGGACGAGACGAAGTCGTCCTAGGCTACGTAATGATACGTAGGCCGTCTGCCACAGCGTGTTTCATGCTCTGTTGACCTTTGTCTGGAAGCTTGTCGCGAAATTCAATTCCAGATTTTTGAGTCCTCAGCGATGTTCACGAACAGCAATCTGACGATCCGCTTCCTGATCGGCGCCGTCGTCGCTGCATTATTGTTCCTGCTGGGCATCGGCGGCGGCACCGGCTTCGTCGCGGTGCTCTACCTCAACAACGAGATCACCAGCCTGTCGTCGGATTTCGCCGCGCTGAGCGGCCCCGCGCGCGAGCATGCAATGCTGATCTACCAGCAGGCGCAGGCGGCATTCTCCTATTTCCTGATCGCCTGCGGCGTGATCACGGTGGTCGCTGTCGCGATCTGCCTCACTACCTGGTTCGCTGTGCGCAACGGCATCCTCAATCCGCTGGCGGCGATTGTGCACGCCATGCGTGAGGTCGCCGATCAGAAATTCGAGACGCCTGTTCCGGGCCTCGGCGTTACCAACGAGATCGGCCTGCTCGCCGGTGCACTGGAAGTGTTCAAGACAAACGGCTTGGAGCGGCGGCGCCTCACCGAGCAGCAATTACACGAAGCGCAGCATCAGGCCGAGCGGTCGAAATTCCTGGACGCCCGGATCAAGCGCTTCAACGATCTCGTTGCCAGCGTGGTCGACAGCGTGGCGTCCTCGGCCGCGCACCTGAAGAGCAATGCCGAAACGCTGTCACGGACGGCCAACGACACCAGCTCCAAGGCCAATGCGGTCGCGAGCGCGGCGAACCACGCCAGCGCCAGCGTGCAGATCGTCGCGGGCTCGGCCGAGGAGATGACGAACTCGATCGGCACGATCAGCCGCCGCGTCACCGACGCGACGCAGCGTGCCGAAGGCGCGGCGACGCAGGCCGAGAAGAGCCGCGACACCATCCACACGCTGTCGGATGCCGCCGACAAGATCGGCGAGGTCGTGCAGCTCGTGCAGGCGATCGCCTCGCAGACCAACCTGCTGGCGCTCAACGCCACCATCGAGGCGGCGCGGGCAGGGGACGCCGGCAAGGGTTTTGCCGTGGTTGCCTCCGAAGTGAAGAGCCTCGCGCACCAGACCAGCAAGGCGACGGAGGAGATCACCTCGCACGTCGCCAGCATCCAGGGCATCACCGCGGAGACGCGCGGCGCGATCGACGGCATCTCGAAGACGCTGTCGGAGATCTCGTCGATCATGTCGGGCATCGAGGTCGACACCGCCCAGCAGCGCAACGCCACGCAGGACATCACCCGCAGCGCGCAGGATGCCGCGCATGGAACGCTGGACGTCTCCAACCACATCGTCCAGATCACCTCGACGTCGGCGGAGACCGGCCGCATGGCGGCCGAAGCGCGCGATTCCGCCGTCGATCTGTCGCAGCAGGCCGAAACCCTGAAGCGTGAAGTCGACGAATTCATCGTCAGCGTGAGGGCGAGCTGATCTCGCCAAAGGCGTGGTCTACGCTCGTCAGGGGAACTCGATTAAGTTCCTGTAAGGCCACGACTTTCGGCGTGCGATAAACTGCCGCAACGGCGCGACCCTTCATTACAAAAGTTTAACCCCGCCGCCAGCGCACGGTAAGGCGGGAGCCCCCATCTTCATGTCCGTAACGTGCTGCCATCCGGCACCGAAAGAATTCAAGGCCTTGGAGATTCCTGCATGACCGACCGTCCCGACCTCACGAACCTTCCGTCCTACCGGCCGCCCCGCCGGTCGGTTTTCTCCGCGCGCAGGATCGCGCTGATGGCTTCGGTCGTCGCTGGCCTCGGGATTGCCGTCCACGGCTTCAGCCCGTCGACCTCGCCGAGCGAGCTGTTCTCCAGCCCGGCGCATGCGCAGGTCAACAACGAGGTCCGGAAGGTTGAGCGTCCGGTCGGATTCGCCGACATCGTCGAGCGCGTGAAACCGTCGGTGATCTCGGTGAAGGTCAATATCAAGGAGAAGACCGCGAGCAACGACGATGGCGATGATTCCTCCTCGCCGTTCCAGCCGGGCTCGCCGATGGAGCGCTTCTTCCGCCGCTTCGGCGGTCCGGATGGTTTCCCGGGCCAGAAGGGTGGCCGCGGCCGCGTTGTGCAGGGCCAGGGCTCCGGCTTCTTCATCTCCGCCGACGGTTTTGCCGTGACCAACAACCACGTGGTCGACGGCGCCGACAAGGTCGAGGTCACGACCGACGACGGCAAGACCTATACAGCCAAGGTGATCGGCACCGACCAGCGCACTGACCTCGCCCTCATCAAGGTCGAGGGCAGCTCGAACTTCCCGTTCGCCAAGCTCGCCGACAGCAAGCCGCGGATCGGCGACTGGGTGCTCGCGGTCGGCAATCCCTTCGGCCTCGGCGGTACCGTGACTGCGGGCATCGTGTCGGCCAGCGGCCGCGACATCGGCAACGGTCCCTATGACGATTTCATCCAGATCGATGCGCCCGTGAACAAGGGCAATTCCGGTGGTCCCGCTTTCGACACCAACGGCGAGGTGATGGGCGTCAATACCGCGATCTACTCGCCCTCCGGCGGCAGCGTCGGCATCGCGTTCTCGATTCCCGCGAGCACCGTGAAGAGCGTGGTGGCCCAGCTCAAGGACAAGGGCTCGGTCAGCCGCGGCTGGATCGGCGTCCAGATCCAGCCTGTCACCTCCGACATCGCCGACAGCCTCGGCATGAAGAAGGCCGAAGGCGCGCTGGTTGCTGAGCCGCAGGCGAACGGTCCGGCGGCCAAGGCCGGCATCGAGTCCGGTGACGTGATCACCTCGGTCAACGGTGAATCCGTCAAGGATGCCCGTGAGCTTGCCCGCACCATCGGCGGCATGGCGCCCGGCGCGACCGTGAAGCTCAACGTGCTGCACAAGGGCCAGGACAAGGTCGTGAACCTCACCCTCGGCCAGCTGCCGAACACGATCGAGGCCAAGGCCGACACCGACAAGGATAGCGGCAAGGGTGCGAGCCGTGGCACCGACGTGCCCAAGCTCGGCATGACCGTCGCGCCCGCCGACTCAGTGGCTGGCGCCGGCAAGGAAGGTGTCGTGGTCACCGAAGTCGATCCGAAGAGCGCCGCGGCCGAACGCGGCTTCAAGGAAGGCGACGTCATTCTCGAAGTCGGCGGCAAGAGCGTGAGCACCGCCGGCGAAGTCCGCGACGCCATCAACACGGCGCGGACCGACAACAAGAACAGCGTCCTGATGCGCGTGAAGAGCGGCGGCCAGTCGCGCTTCGTCGCCGTGCCCATCGCCAAGGGCTAAGCCTTCAGGAGGTCTACGAGATGAGGGGTGTCGCCGGCATCAGTCGCCCCCGCCGCCGACGCCCTTCGGGGGAGCAGCGTAAGGCCCGCTCCCCCAGCCTACCTTCCGGTGGAATTACGCCCCCCTCCGTCGGAAGGCCTAGGGCGGTGAGGTCCCCCCAGCTTCACCGCCCGCCTTTTTGCCTACCCAAGTCCCGTTTGCTTGGCTTGCATGCGATTGCCGCTCGCGCCATGTTCAGAGAAGGTTGACCCCCTTGACCGCCGCCGAACGCACGATGCGCCTCCTCATCATCGAAGACGACCGCGAATCCGCCGACTATCTCGTGAAGGCGTTTCGTGAAGTCGGACACATTGCCGACCACGCCGCCGACGGTGAGGAAGGCCTCGCCATGGCCGAGAGCGGCGATTACGACGTGCTGGTGGTCGACCGCATGCTGCCCAAGCGTGACGGCCTGTCCCTGATCGGCGCGTTGCGCGACAAGGGCGACTCGTCGCCGGTGCTGATTCTCTCCGCGCTCGGGCAGGTCGACGATCGCATCAAGGGTCTGCGCGCCGGCGGCGACGACTATCTGCCGAAGCCTTATTCCTTTGCCGAGCTGCTGGCCCGGGTCGAAGTGCTGTCACGGCGCCGCGGCGGTCCGGCCGAGGACACGCTCTACCGCGTCGGCGATCTCGAGCTCGACCGGCTGTCCCATCGCGTCGCCCGCGGCAAGGACGAGCTGACGCTCCAGCCGCGCGAATTCCGCCTGCTCGAATACCTCATGAAGCATGCCGGCCAGGTGGTGACGCGCACCATGCTGCTGGAGAACGTCTGGGACTACCATTTCGATCCGCAGACCAACGTGATCGACGTGCACATTTCGCGGCTGCGCTCCAAGATCGACAAGGGTTTTGAGCGGCCGCTGCTGCACACGATCCGCGGCGCCGGATACATGATCCGGGATGGGATACGTTAAAGCTTTGGATACTCTTCAATACGCAAGGCACTGAGCCAGAAGAATTTTGAAGCTTCCCCGGAAACGGCGGGGTCGATGAGAAATTCAGCGGTCGCGGCTTTGCGAGCCGCCGCGCATCAAGAGCGTGGTCAGGATTAGATGAAGGACGACTGCCGGCCACAGAAGGACGCCGCTCAATCCACCTGCGAAACCGAGGTAGGCCAAATATAGGGTGATGGCTCCGTTGTAGATCAACATGCCCGGCAGTGGCGGCCACCCCGGCCAACAGGCGATCCCCAAGGCAATCAGCGCAATGCCGGCGACACGCGCGACCGGCGTTGCGACACCGGAAAGCTGCTCGCCCAGCAACAACTGGCCAACCAGCGACGGCGCGATCAACAGCGCCAATCCCGTTGCAGCTTCGCTGATGGCGGCGAACGCCAATGCGCCTTTCATTTCTTCCCAACGTTCGCGGGTGGCTTTTGAGACTTCGACTCTTCAATGGGATCCGGCTCCGGCGCCGGCATAGGTCCAAGTTCTGCCTTGGCTTGCGCCGGGTCCTTCAACTCAGGTCCGAGCTTGAACGTCAGCTTGTTGATCTTGCCCGTGAACTTGAACGGAGGATCGTAGCGATACTCGAGCATCGCGACCCCGGTGCGGGTGTCCTGGCCGACGTCGAAGGTCTCGTCCTCGGGGAACGTGATCGGCGTACCGTGTTCTATGGATTTCCGGTCTACTTCTTTGCCATCCACTGAAAGTACGCCTGTACCGCCCTTGCCCAATCCCGGCCCATCCGACTTGAAGTCGAAGACGATGGTGTGCTTGCCCGCGCTCAACTCCGGTCCCGACCAGACCGTGCGCTTGAGGTTGAGCAGGTTGTAGAGGAACACGGGCTTACCCCGCCGAAGGCCCGCCACACCCTTGCTCAGAAGCAGCCCGTAGCCGCCGAAACGTCCGCCTTCGGTGACGATCATCCCTTCAGCGCCGCCGTTGGGAATCTCAACCTCGGCGGTGATGGCATAGGACTTGTTGAGGATGCTCGGCGCGGCGCTAGCCGGCACACCGGTCAGTTCGCCCGAATAGGTGAATACCGTCTGCCCGGCCGTTAGGCTTGGGCGCGGCGTATTCCAACGCGCGAGCGTCGTGTTATCGAGCGGGAGCACGTTGTACTTCTTCGCCTCGACATCAAAGACGGCTTGCAGCTCCTTGACCTTCTCCGGCATTTTGGCGGCCAGATCATTGAACTGGGTGGGGTCTTCCTGGACGTTATAGAGCTCCCACTTGTATCCCGTGATCACATCGGGCGGGGGCGCGCTGCTTAGCTCCCATGGAAGCGTGATCGGCGTCGTGGCCGCCACCCACCCATCGTGATAGATGGAGCGATTGCCGAGCATCTCGAAATATTGGGTCGTGTGCGTCGTCTTGGCATTGGCGTTCGCCTTGTCCCATGTGTACGCCATACTCACCCCTTCCATGGGGCTCTGTTTGATACCGTCGATCGTGTCAGGTTGCGAAATGCCGGTTGCTTCGAGGATGGTCGGAGCAATATCGATGACGTGATGGAATTGGCGACGGATACCTCCCACATCGTTGATATGGCCAGGCCAGGACATGGCGACGCCTTGGGCGGTCCCGCCAAAATGCGACGGCACTTGCTTGACCCACTTGAATGGAGTGTCCATCGCCCACGCCCAGGGCGCGGCAAAATGCGGGAAAGTCTTGTCCGAGCCCCAGAACGGATACCAGAGGTACTGAGCCTTCACCGGCACCGGGACACCATTGAAGGTCGTGAACTCGTTGGGCGTACCGTTGATCATGCCTTCGGCACTCGCGCCGTTGTCGCCGCCGATATAGATAATCAACGTGTTGTTGAGCTCTCCGAGGTCTTCGACGGCTTGAATGACGCGGCCGATCTCATGGTCGGTGTAGGCAAGGTAGGCGCCATAGACATCTGCCTGCTTGATGAAGAGCTTCTTCTCCAACTCGCCGATAGAATCCCATTGCGGCAATTCCTTCGGCCATGGCGTCAGCTTGGCGTGGTCGGGCATGATGCCCAACCGCTTCTGGTTGGCGAAGATCGTCTCCCGCAGCTTGTTCCAGCCTTGGTCGAACAGGTGCATGTCGCTGATCTTCTTGATCCAGTCCGGCGTCGGATGATGCGGCGCATGCGTGCCGCCGGGCACGTAATAAACGAAGAACGGCTTGTCGGGCGCGATCTCCTTGAGCTGTTTCACGTGCTGGATGGCTTCGTCGGCCATCGCGGTCGTCAGGTTCCAGCTGGGATTGTCCTGGAATGGATAAATCGCTGTGGTGTTGCGGAACAGATTCGGTTGCCACTGACTGGCATCGCCGCCGACAAAACCATAGAAATACTCGAAGCCCATGCCATTGGGCCATTGATTGAATGGCCCCGCCTGGCTCGATTGATATGAGGGCGTGTTATGGTTCTTGCCGAACCACGAGGTGGCGTACCCGTTCGCCTTCAGGGTGGTGCCGATGGTGCCCTTCTCGATCGGAATGATCGAGTCGTAACCTGGGAACCCCGTCGATATTTCGCCGACGACTCCGAAGCCGACCGAATGATGATTGCGGCCGGTGATGAGCGCCGCCCGCGTCGGTGAGCACAGCGAGGTGGAATGAAAATTGGTGTAGCGCAGGCCCTGCGCAGCGATACGATCCATCGCGGGCGTGGGGACAACGCCGCCGAAGGTGCTCGGCGCTCCGAAACCCTGGTCGTCGGTCATGATGAGCAACACATTGGGCGCGCCCTTCGGCGGTACGACACGCGGTGCCCACCACGCCTTCGACTCCGAGGCTCTCTCGTTGATGACCCCTCCGAATTCTGGAGGCGGCGGCGGAAGCAGCTTGCCGTCAATTGTCGTCGTGGCTGCGGGCGAGCCTGGGGTACCCGTGACCTGCTGAGCCGACGCGGAGATGCAACCGAGGGCGAGAACACTTGCTGTGGTCGCAAGGGTGCGGCAACGGATTTTCATATTCCGACCTCCCGCAGTCCATTTGGCGGGTTGAGGCTGTCACCGCTAACCGATACCTGCTTGATTTAGGTCAAATGTGCCGGTTGGGCTGGGCCAGAGATCCCGATACCATTCCGCCGGATTCGCCGCCGTCTCACCGCTCCCGCAAGCTCTCCTGCCCATACCGGATCAGCGGCGACACCAGATAGCTGATGATCTTCCTTGTGCCGGTCTTGATCTCGACGGTTACGGCCATGCCGGGCGCGAGGTTGACGGTGCGGCCGTCGATGTCCATTTGCGAGCGGTCGAGCGAGACGCGGGCGGAGTAAACCAGCTCCTGGCCCTTGGGTTCACTGGATGATGTGTCGGTGCCGGCCGGCGTGTCGCCGGGCTTTTCCGGCGGTTTCTGGCGGACGATGGCGTCCTGGGAGACGCTGAGCACCTTGCCCTGGCGCAGGCCGTAGCGGGTGAAGCTGAAGGTGTCGACCTTGATCGCGGCGTCCTCGCCGGGGTTGACGAAGCCGATGTCGCGGTTCGAGATCATCGCCTCGATCTCGAGGCCACCGCTGGTGGGCACCACCACCATCAGCGTCTGAGCCGGCGTCACCACGCCGCCGACCGAGTGCACGGCGAGCTGCTGGACGATGCCGTCCTCCTGCGCGGCAAGGCGGAGCAGGCTGGTGCGCTGCTCGGCCTTGACGATGTCCTGGCGCAGGCCAGCCGCCTTCTGCTCGGCTTTCGCAAGCTCGTCGAACAGGCCGCGCTGATATTCCGCCTCGGTGCGCCGCAGCGTCTCCTCGATGCCTCCAACGGCGGCATCCGCCTCGGCATAGTGGCTCTTCTGGACCAGCAATTCCTGCTGTTGCGCGACCAGGTCCTGCGTTTCCGTGAGGTATTGCAGTTTGGAGCCGAACTCGCGGTCGACGAGATATTTTCGTACATCGACCCGCTGCTGCATGATGGGAATGAGCGCGCTGATCTTGCCGATCGTGGCCTCGCTGGTCGAACGCTCCGCTTTCTTCTGCGTGCCCTGCCATTCGAGCGAGGTGATCTTGGACGCCTGCTCGGCGGCCTGCGAGGCCAGGAAACGCTTTGCGGTGCGGATCTGATCGGAGGTCGCGCGCGCGGGCGCGATGAATTTGGCTGGATCGCCGCCGGCAAGCGCGGCGTGCAGACGTGCGATGTCGAGCTCGCTCGCCAGCAGATCGCTCTGGAGATGGCCGAGCTCGGCCTGACTCATGGTGGGATCGAGCTCGATCAGGAGGTCGCCGGCCTTGACGCGCTGACCGTCCTGCACGTGGATGGCGCGCACGACCGCGGTCTCGAACGGCTGGATCACCTTGGTGCGGCCGTCGGGGACGATCTTGCCGGTCGCGGTCGCGATGATGTCGACCGTGCCGATGCTGGCCCACACCAGCGCGATCAGAAACACCGCCGAGATCGACGCGGAGATGGCGCGGCCGATCGGCGAAGGCGGGGTCTCGACGATCTCGAGCGCCGCGGGGAGGAACGCCAGCTCGTCGCGCGTGCGCGTCGGGCTGCGCAGCGAGGCCATCATCGCCTTAGCCGACTTCATGGATGCCTGCCTGGACACGATGCAGCGTGGCGTAGCGGCCGCCGCTGCGGATCAGCTGGTCGTGCGAACCGTCCTCGACGATACGGCCACGCTCCACGGTGATGATGCGGTCCGCGGTACGCACGGTCGACAGACGGTGGGCGATGATCAGAACGGTACGGCCCGCCGTGATCTCGCGCATGTTGTGCTGGATGATGCGCTCGCTTTCATAGTCGAGCGCGCTCGTTGCTTCGTCGAAGATGAGAACGCGCGGATTGGTCGTCAGCGCGCGTGCGATCGCGATGCGCTGGCGCTGGCCGCCGGACAGCGTGCTGCCGCGCTCGCCGATGACGGTGTCGTAGCCATCCTGGAGTTCGAGGATGAAATCGTGTGCGCCGGCGAGCTTTGCCGCGGCCACGACGCGCTCCATCGGCAGCGCGGGGTCGGCCAGCGCAATGTTGTCGCGCACCGAGCGGTTGAACAGCATGTTCTCCTGCAGCACGACGCCGACCTGCCGGCGCAGCCAGGTCGGGTCGACCGCCGCAAGGTCGTTGCCGTCGACCAGCACGCGGCCGCTCTCGGGGAGATAGAGCCGCTGGATCAGTTTTCCGAGCGTGCTCTTGCCGGAGCCGGAGGTGCCGACGATGCCGACGATCTGGCCGGCCGGAATCTTCAGGGTGATGTCGCTCAGGATCTGCGGTCCGTCGACGCGATAGCGGAAGCCGACATGCTCGAAGGTGATGTCGCCACGGATGGCAGGCAACGCCGCGCGCCCCGGGCGATGGGTCGGCTCGGGCACGGTGTTGAGGATGTCGCCGAGCCGCTCGACCGACAGCCGCGCCTGGTGGAAATCCTGCCAGAGCTGGGCGAGCCGCAGCACCGGTGCGGTGACACGTCCCGACAGCATGTTGAAGGCGACGAGCTCGCCGACCGTGAGGTTACCGTCGATGACCAGCTTGGCGCCGAAATAGAGCAGGATCGCCATGTTGATCTTGCTGACGAACTGAACGGCCTGGCTTGCAACATTGCCGAGATTGACCACGCGAAAGCTCGAGGCGACGTAGCCGGCAAGCTGCTCTTCCCAGCGCTTCTGCATCTGCGGCTCGACCGCCATCGCCTTCAAGGTCTCGACGCCGGTGACGCTCTCGACAAGGAACGACTGGTTCTCCGCGCCGCGCTTGAACTTCTCGTCGAGACGGTAGCGGAACAGCGGCGTGGCGCCGGCCGAGATGACGATGTAGAGCGGGAACGACGCCAGCACGATCGCGGTCAGCAGCGGCGAGTAGAACGCCATCAGGCCGAGGAAGACGAAGGTGAAGAACAGGTCGATCACCAGCGTCAGCGCCGAGCCGGTGATGAAGTTGCGCAAATTCTCCAGCTCGCGCACCCGCGCGACGGTGTCGCCGACCCGCCGCGCCTGGAAATAGGACAGCGGCAGCGCCAGCAGGTGGTGGAACAGCCGCGCGCCGAGCTCGACGTCGATGCGGTTGGTCGTGTGCGAGAACAGGTAGGTGCGGAGCGCGCCGAGCACGACCTCGAAGATCGAGATCGCGACGATGCCTGCGACCAGCACATCCAGCGTGCCGAGGCTGCGATGCACCAGCACCTTGTCGATCACCACCTGGAAGAACAGCGGCGACACCAGCGCGAAGATCTGGAGGAAGAACGAGGCGAGCAGCACTTCGCCGAGCAGGCCGCGATAGCGGTTGACCGCGCCCATGAACCAGGTGATGTCGAAGCGCCGCGACAGATCGGCGAGGCCGGCGCGCTTGGTCATCAGCACGATGCGGCCGTCCCAGAGCACCTCGAACTGCGCCTTGGTCAGCATCTGCGGCCGCGGCGAGCCCGGATATTGCACGATGGCCTTGCCGTCGCCGGCCTTGCCCAGGATCAGGAAGCCGCCGTCGCGCAAGGGGACGATGGCGGGCAGCGGCGTCTTGTCGAGCCGGTCCCAGCTCGTCTTCACCACGCGCGCCTTGATGTTGAACTGCCTGGTACAGCGCAGCATCTCGGTGGTGCCGATCACGGTGACGCCGAGCTGATGGCGGAGCTGCTCCGGCTCGGCGGGCACACCGAGGAATTGGAGCATCATGACGAGCGCGGTCAGGCCGGGGTCGGCCGGCGGCTTCGGCACGGCCTGCACCGGCGGCTCCTTCGGCTGCTCTTTGGCGGCCGGGTCGCGTGAAATGGTCTCGTTCGGGCTCATTGGAAGCAAATATCCGCGGTCATCGGGTCCGGACGATTTCACGGACGGGGGTCCCGCCGGTCGGCAGGGCGGCCGATAGCTAACGCGGCTATGTTACGGTTTGATAACTATGTCGGACCGCTCACATAACGGTCGGATTTGGCGTTCTGCGGCGGGATGCGGGACGGCGGGAGGCAAGTTGACCTCCCGCCGCGATCGCATGACGCACCGGGGCGGGACCCCGGTGCGCAGATCGTATTGGCCGATCAGCCGTGGCTGGCCAGCGTGGGCTGCTGCTGCGTCGTGTCCGAAGGCACGAGGCTGCTCTCGCCGGCGTCCGGGACGATGCTCGCCGACTGCTGCACCAGCAGGGACAGCGAGATCGCCGATCCGCCGTGGCCGTCGTCGGTGACGTTGAGCTCGGTGCCGGACTGAACGCCCGCGAACTGGTAGGTGTGGCTGCCCGAGTTCGTGGCGAGCGTCAGTGTCGTACCGTCGAAGGTGAACGACGAGACCGACGTGTTGAGCAGGTCGATCGTGTCGCCGAGTTCGAAGTTCGACACCGTGCCGGTCAGGCCGGAAGCGTTCTCGAGCGTCAACGTTGCAGCCGAGCCGGCGAAGTCGACGCCGTTCTGGACGCCTCCGGCGAAGACATGCTCGACCCCGCCCGCAAGGTGGGTGTTGTCGGCGGTGCCTGCGACGTCGAGTTCGCCGCTGTTGAGCGTCGTGTTGGACGCCGTTCCGATCACGAACCCGACTCCGCCGTTGATCGTCGTGGACGCGGCCGAGCCGCCGGCGTCGACATAGAGCAGGCCGCCGCCGTTGACCGTCGTCGCCGTCACCGATCCGCCCGCGCCAATGTACGAATTGCCGCCGTTCTCGATCACGGTGTTCGCGGCGATGCCGCCGTCCAGCACCTGCTGGTTGCCGCTGAGGTTCGTGCCGGAGACGGTGGCATGGTAGACGTCCTGGAAGCCGCCAGCCGCAACGATCGTGCCGGTCGCGCTGCCGCCGTGGTAGACGTGCTGCGCGCCGCCGTTCTTGACGGTCACACCGGTCGCGACGCCGCCGCCCAGCGAGTTGCCGCCACCGACCGAGCCACCGGTTGCCGTGCCGTCGACATACTGGAAGCCGCCGTCGATCACGGTGTCGCTGGCCGACCCGCCGGCATCGATGTATTGGAAGCCGCCGGTTTTGACCAGCGTGCCGGCGCTGGTGCCGCCATCGCCGACATACTGGTAGCCGCCGCTATAGACCGTGGTGTCGATGGCCGTTCCGCCCGCCAGCACCTGCTGGTTGCCGCTGAGGCTGACGTTGGTGACGGTCGAGTTCGAGTAGACGTCCTGGTAGCCGCCGGCCTCGACGGTCGAACCGTTCGCGCTGCCGCCGAAGTAGACGTGCTGCTGGCCGCCCGCGTGAACAATGGTATCGTTCGCGGTGCCGTAGTCGTACTGCACGCCGCCGCTACGGATGTCGGTATGCTCAGTGGTCGCGCCGTTGAGGACGTCGACGACGCCGCCATTGCCGATCGTGATCTGGCCGGAGACGTTACCGCCGGTGACGACATCGAGAGTGCCGTCACCGAGCACGACATAGCCCTGCGAGGTCGTCGATGCGCCCGTGACCGAAACCGCGCCGGTCGAGACCAGCGTCGGCGCCGCGAAGACGGTCGAGGTGCCGGCGTTGCCGGCTGCATCGATGGTCTTGGCGGTCAGGTTGTTGGCGCCTTCCACCAGCGTCAGGCCGGCGAGGCTCCAGGAGCCGTTGGCGCCAGCCGTGGTGGTGCCGACCAGGGTCGCACCGTCGTAGACCGAGACCAGAAGGCCGGCTTCGGTGGTGCCGCTCACCGTGAAGGTGGGCAGGTTGGCAGTGTCGAGCGTCACGCCGGTGACGCCGACGGCCGGGGCAACCGTGTCCACGGTCACGTTGATCGCGGAGGCGGCATCGCTCACGGCGCCGGTCGTATCGGTGACCTTCGCAGTGATGGCGTGGGCCGCGTTGCCGAGCACGCCGGTCTGGATGTCGACGTAGCCGCGCGCGATGTCGGCTAGCGAGAGCGTGACTGCCGAGCCGATCGCGGTCTGGCCGTCGAACAGCTGCACGACGTCGCCGGCAAAGTTGCTGCCGGTTGCGATGCGGACCGTCAGGTTGGTGTCGTTGGTGCTGGCGCCGTTGGCGAGCGCGCCGCTGTTGGGCGAGACGTCATCGGTGACCGACACGATGGTCGGTGCGGTCGGGGCGTTCGAGAGGTTGAAGACCTGCGCGGTGATGCCGTAGGAGGAGTTGTCACCAAGCGTCTGGCTGAAGTCCTGCCAGCTGATGACGAAGCCGCCATTGGCGAGCGCCGAGACGGTCGGATAGTACTGATAGCTGTTGGTCTGCGAGTTGACGATGTACTCGCCGCCGATCTTGTTGCCGGCCGTATCATAGACCTGCGCCTTGATGCCGGAGCCGCTGCCGTCGGCAGTTCCTTCGTCCGACCAGGTCACGACGAAGCCGCCGCCGGTCAGTGCGGTGATGCTCGAAAAGCCCTGGTTGCCGCCGGTCTGGGTGTTGACCTGGAATTCCGAGCCGACCTTGCTGCCGCCAGCCGTGAAGACCTGCGCGCGGATTTCGCCGCTGGTGTCCTCGAAGCTGATGACGAAATTGCCGTTGGCAAGACCGGTCACGCCGGCAACCATGCGGCTGTTGTAATAAGCGGTATCGACGGTGAATTCGGAGCCGACCTTGGTCGCGCCGCTCGCACCCGGGTGGAACACCTGGCCGCGGACTTCCCAATTGCCGGTGCGGAAATCGTTCCAGGTGACGACGAAGTCGCCGTTGCTGAGCGTTGCTATCGAGGCGCGCTCCTGATCGAAGTTGGCGCTGGTGGAGTTGACGAGGAATTCGGAGCCGACCTTGGCGCCGTTCGCGTCATAGACCTGGGCCTTGATGTCGGGCGCGACGCTGCCCTGGTTGGTCCAGGCGACGACGAAGCCGCCATTGGGCAGGCCGGTGATGGCGGGCGTATTCTGGTTGTTGGCGGTGACGGAGTTGATGAGGAATTCGCCGCCGACCGGGGCGCCGTTCGCGCCGTAGATCTGGGCCTTGATGTCGCCGCTCGTGGAGTTCTGGTCCTGCCAGGAGACGACGAAGCCGCCGTTGCTGAGGCCGGTCACGACCGGGGAGGCCTGCGAGCCGTTGGTCTGGGTGTTGACGAGGAATTCGCCGCCGACCTTGCTGCCGTCGGCCGCATAGAGCTGGGCATGGACGGCGGAGCCGCTGGCGTCGCCGAGCGTGCTGCTGCCGCTGGTGGAGCCGGCGAGGCCGTCCTGCCAGGTGACGACGAAGCCGCCATTGGTGAGGCCGGTAATGGAGGGATACCACTGGCTGCCAGCCGTCTGGCTATTGACCTGAAATTCGGTACCTATTTTTACGACGGTGGTCATAACATACCTCAAGTGATGCTAAAGAAGCGCTGAAGGGCTGAATTCCGCGCTGCGACCGCCTGTTGCGGAGGCATGCGCCGAACCTGCACGGGCTCTAAACGATCTATTTATGATATTTTATGATACATTTTTGCGCGGTATGCGGCATTTTGTCCGGAATAACGTTATATCAATGATATGAGGAGGTTCCGCGGGTGCAGCCGAGGCGGGTGCTCCAAATGGTATGCAATCTGGCGCTGGGCATGCCTCCCGCATAGGCAGGCGTGACTGGAGCCGTGTCGCACGGCCCGCGTTGCGGATGAACGTGCTCGCGCGCTGCCCCTCGATGGCGCGCGACCTGTTGCGTCTGAGATTTGATGAGCGAAGAGTGGCGAGGCTTGCGCCGATGGCCTTGGCCGGAGCAGGGCTCGACAGCCGAGGAAGCTGTACCGGGACTTGTCCCGGTACAGCAACGTCGTCTCAGGTCAGCTCTGGGCGTGAACGAGCGAGGCGCTCTCGGGATCAGAGCTTTGCTGCGTGATCGCGCCTTCGCCAGCATCCGGGACCAGGCTCGCCGAGAACTGCGAGAGCAGCGACAGCGACACGGACGTGCCGCCATGGCCGTCGGAGGCGACGTTCAACGCGGTGCCGGCCTCGACGCCTGCGAACTGATAGGCGAGGGAGCCATTGCCGGTGATCAGCGTGAGCGTCGCGCCATCGAATTCGTACGAGCTCACAGCGAGGTTGCGGAAGTCGATGACGTCGCCGACCTCGAAATTCGAGATCGTGCCGGTCAGGCCGGACGCGTCCTCGAGATAGAGCGTCGAAGCCGTGCCTGCGAAATCGACGCCGTTCTGGACGCCGCCGGCATAGACGTATTCGGCGCCGCCGGCGAGATGCGTGTTGCTCGCCGTGCCCGCGACATCGAACTCACCACTGTTGACAGTCGCGTTCGAGGCGGTGCCCGCCACGAAGACGAAGCCGCCGTTGACCGTCGTGGAGGCCGCCGAACCGCCAACGTCCACATACTGTAGGCCGCCGGCGTTGACCGTCGTTCCCGTCGCCGAAGCGCCGGAGCCGATATATTCGCTGCCACCGGACAGGACCACCGTGTCGGTCGAACTGCCGGTGCCGAGAACCTGAAGGCCGCCGCTGACCTGGCTGCTCTGCACGGTGCCGCTGTTGACCTGCTGGAAGCCGCCGGCCTGCACGGTCGTCGTGATCGCGGTGCCGTCCAGCACGATGTGCTGAATGCCCCCGCTGTTGACGGTGGTGTTGTTGGTCGTTCCGGCGACTTCCTGGACGCCGCCGCCGAACACGACGGTGTCGTTGCCGGTGCCGAGCACGTATTGATTGCCGCCATTGTTGATCGCGGTGCCATTGGCGGTGCCGTCGGTGCCGACATATTGCAGGCCGCCCGACGAGACGATGGTGCCATTGGTGGTGCCGCCGGCCGCCACGAACTCGTTACCGCCGTTGACGATGACCGTCGCATAGGTCACGCCGCCGACATGCACCTGCTGGAAGCCGGCGAGCGTCGTTCCGGTGACGGTGGCGTTCATGACGTCCTGGTAACCGCCGGCGCTGATCACGACGTTACTGGCGGTGCCGCCATAGACGTGCTGGGTGCCGCCGTTGGAGATGACGACGCCGTTGGCCGTGCCGTAATTGTACTGCACACCGCCGGCGATGGTCGAGTTGTTGGCGGTGCCGCCGGCCTCGATCATGATGACAGTGCCGGGGCCGACCGCGGTCGCGCCGGACACGACGCCGCCGCTGGCGACGTCGAGCGTGCCCGAGACGACGATGTAGGTCGTGGTGGTGGGGGCGGAGATCGTTGTCGTGCCGCCAAATACAACTTGAGTGGTCATTGATGCCTCAAATGAGCGCTAATGGGGATGGTCGCGATGATGATACAACTCGGAATGGGAATCATTCCGTAGCTAATGATATATTTTGTATCATAACGCGCGAATAATGTTATAGTGATGTTCAGAACAAGAAGGTGCGGCGAAACGTCGGACGTCTTGCGAGGTCATGCGGACTGTTGCGCATGACCGGCGACCGCGCGGCGCGCCGTGGCCGAGAGGCTGGTCTTCAGGGTCGCTCTACGGGGAATTAACGCTCGACGGGAAAAGCCGGCGGCTTCGGTTGCTCGGAGCCAAAGGCCACCCAGACGTTCGGGTCGGTGGCGCTTTGCCGCGACAGGTAGCGGTATTTGGTCTCGTACCAGAACAGGATTTCCGGGGTCTGGTTGTCGAGGATCATCTCGCCGCGGTCGGAGCGGACGGTGAGTACGGCGTGACGACCTTTGGCCGGACCCGGCTCCTCGACCGTTGTGATCAGGAGCGATCCCTGCGGCCAGCCCAACTTAGCGAGCATCTTGCGCTTGAGCAGGACGATGTCCTCGCAATCGCCGCGATCGAGCGGAAGCGTCCAGCGTTCGGCCTTGCCGTAAAGCGCGTCATCGCTGGTCCAGGCGACGCGATCATTGACGTATTTGTTCGTCTCGTAGAGCTGCTGAAGCAGTTCGGGCGTGAGCACGACGTCCCGGGCCTGATCAGCGCCGGGCCGGCAGTCCTCGGCATTCTCGGCGCAGAACTGTTGCCAGCCGGACGGTGCCTTGGTCGCAGCGCCGATCGCAGCAAACAGGGTGGGGCGGGCCAGGAAAGCATGGGCCGGCAGCGCCATCGACAGGCAGGCCGCGGCAAGGCCGGCGGCCGCCAGCGTCGTCAGTCTCTGCTTTGCGTTGCGATTTCCCGCCATGTCGTGCCCCGACGCTCCCTGTGCAGGGGACGTTGGCAGAGACAGCTCGCGATCCGACTAAGCTATTGCTTCAAATTGTACCGATCCGCGCGATGTCGGCCGGGCCGGCGGCGGTGATGGTATGATTTTCGTTAAGGCAGGCGTTACGCCGTCACATCATCGATATGACGGCATTCCGCCGCGGCTTGCGGCCCCCGCCGTCGATCAGAACGGCGACTCCCCGGGCCAGCGCAGCGCGTGCCATTGGCCGGCCGCGATCTGGCCGCGGCTCATCTTCGAGGCGACCGCATTGCGCAGCTTTGCAAAATTCTCGCGCGTTTTCCTCGGTGCATGCGCAGCCGCGAGGTTCAGCCATTTGTAGGCGGCGACGTCGTCCTGCGGCACGCCCTGGCCCTTGTCGTAGGCGAGGCCGAGCAGATATTGCGACGTGGTGTCGCCTTGCTCGGCGGCCAGCCTGTACCAGTAGCCGGCGGCGTCATAGGCCTGCGGCAGGCCTTGTCCCGTCGCGTACATGAAGCCGACCATCCCTTGCGCGCGGGCATTGCCGCGCTCGGCCTGCGGCAACAGCAGACGGGCAGCGGTATTGTAGTCGCCGCGGTTGAAGGCGCCGGTTCCAGCGCCGAGGGAATCTGCGTGGGCGATGCTTGTCGAGGCAAGTCCCAGCACGATGGCGGCAATCAAGAGTCTGCTGGACCTGATCATGTGAACCGCTCCTCGGGCAATTTGTACTGGCTCAGCGGTAGGTCGTCGGCGCGGGCCTCGGCCCGATCGCGTTGATCGTACCGCGCAGCTTGGTGCGCAGCTCCTCGGCAACGAAATGAGCATCGGCGCCGTCGCGGATGATCTGCGGCCGGATGAAGATGATAAGCTCGGTGCGCTTGACCTGCTTGTCCGTCTGTCCGAACACGGCTTCGCCGAGGCCGGGAATCTGGTCGAGGCCCGGAATGCCCGCGCGGCTCTTGGTCTGGGTGTCGCTGATCAGGCCCGCCAGCAGGACCGTCTGTCCGCTGGCGACCGCGACCGAGCTGCGCACCTTGCGGGTCGACACCGTCGGCGTCAGCGAGTTGGTCGACGTCGAGGACGACCCTGACGACGAGTTGCTGACCGGATTGGAGATCTCCTGCTCGACATCGAGCCTGACATTGCCGTTGGCATTGATCCGCGGCACCACGCGCAGAATGATGCCGGTGCTGCGGTAGTCGGTCGTGTTGGCGATGGTGTTGTTGCCGGTCAGCACGGTTGCGCTTCCGGTCTGGATCGGGATCTCGTCGCCGACCTGGAGGGTCGCGACCTGGTTATCGATCACGACCACGGACGGGTTCGACAGCACCTTGACGTCGGTGATCGCATGCAGCGCGTTGAGCACGGCGCGCGGCGTCTGCGCCGAGCCGACCAGGAAGTTGAAGCCGGGGATGGCGCGCTGGAGCACGACATCGGCTGCCGCCGCGGCGACCGACGTTGCGCCGTTAAAGCCCACCGAGCCGGTGTTGGGCTTCAGGCCGACATCGCGGCTCATGATGTAGGACTGGATACCGTACTGGAGATCGTCGGTCAGCGTCACCTCGGCGATGGTGGCGTCGATGGCGACCTGGAGCTGCGGCTGGTCGATCTCCTTGATGGTCTGCTCGATGATCCGGTACTGTTCCTGGCTCGCATAGATCAATAGCGTGTTGTTGACACTGTCGGCAGTGATGCGGACACCGTCGAGAACGTTGCCGGGACCTGTGCCGCCGCGGCCTGAATTCTGTCCTGTGGAGGAGTTGTCGAACAGGCTGCCGCCGCCTTGCGAAGCGGATGATGAACCGTAGGCGGCCTGATTGCCGGTGGACGCGTCGGAAGCACCCGCGCTTGCGGCGCGTCCGCCTGAATTCGAGCCAAAGCCGCTGCTCGACTGATTGGGCGAGGCCGACAGGCGGCTGAGCGCAGAGCCGCCGCTCGAGCTCGAGGCGAGGCCGGATCCTGGTGCGACCTGTCCGCCGGGGCTGTCGAGCTGAGAGGCGGACGAGCCGGAAGAGCTGCTCGAACCGAAGACGTCGTTGAGCACCCGCGCGATCTGCCGGGCGTCGCCGAACTTCACGCGGTAGACGTGGACCGCGGAGCGGCCTGTATTGGTGGTGTCGAGGCGGCGGATCCAGGTCTCGACACGGTTCAACAGCTCCGGCTTCCGTGTCACCGCGAGCACCGCGTTCATCCGGGCGATCGACTGGAATTTAATCACGTTCTGCGTCATGCCGCCTTCGCCGGAATCGACAATTTTTTCGAGCTCGGCGATGATCGGTCCCGGATTGCTGTTCTGCACCGGGAAGATGCCGACCGATTGTCCCTTCAAGAAGTCCGCATCGAAGCTCAGCACGAGATCGACCGCGTTGCGGCGCTCGCTGCCGGAGCCCTGGATCAGGATCAGGTTGCGGCTGGTGTCGGCGCGGATCATGCCCTGCTTGGTGGCAAAACTGTCGACCAGCTTGATGACGGTCTGCGCCGAGACATATTGCAGCGGCACGATCGTTATACCGTAACCCGGTGTCATGCGATCGGAGGCGTCCGCACCGCCGACGCCGACCGCGTCGCCCTGCGGCATCAACCGGTAGCCGGTATCGTCCCGCACCAGCGCGACGCCGCCGATCCGCAGCGCGTTTTCGAGCGCGAAGACGACGTCTGATTTGGGGATCGGGCGGCCCGAGGAGAGGCTGATATTACCCTGGACGCGCGGATCGATGACGTAGCCGACGCCGAGGATGTCGCCGAGCACGATCTTGGCGACGGACGCGACCGGCGAATTGTCGAAGTTGAGCTCGAACCGGTCGGTGCTGACCGCCGCTTGCTGCGAGGAGGTGGCGGTTGGCGCATCGTCGCTGGCAACCGCAGCGTAGATCGCGGTCTTGGCGCGGGGGCCGGTCGAGAGCTCGCGCTGCGGCAACTGGTTCGGATAGCGCGGCAACAGGTCAACCGAGCGGACCTTGTCGAAGACATCCGGATCCTTGGTGTCGGCATCGGCGATGCCGCTCACCGTGTTGCACGATCCGAGCAATACGCAGATGGCAGCGCATTGGACAACCAAGCCGATCCGGAATGTTGCTCGGCTCACTGGACTGCCTCACTCACGCGCCGCCCGCTGTTGTTCCCGTCGAGGCGGGGCGGGCCGAATGCGGCTTGCTTAACCCTCTCGTATGACAGTCGTGTGTTACGAATTCTGTTAGCCTTGCGCCCGTCGCGCGAGCTTGTTGTGAGAATGTGATGCGACGGAAAATTGCGCAGGGACATCAAGGACGTTCTGTTCGATCATGTTGTGACTGGCCGGGGACGATATTGCGATCGATCATGCCGTCACATTTCCAATCGGAAAACTAAGGTAAACGGCCCGCTCGCCGCTCTGCGGCCGTCAGAGTGACTACGGTAGACGTTCATGGCCTCCCCGAATGCGCACGAGTTCGTCGCTCGTTTCAGCCAGAAGGTTGGCCTGAAGCCGGACGCGGACAAGCTCGGCAGGCCGAATGGGTCCCGCCCCGCCGAAGGTGGTCTGCGTAAGCTGTGGGAAATGAGTGAATTGTCGGCGAGCGAATTCGCCGACGAGGTGTCGCTGTTCTTCGAGCTTCCGCGCGTCACGCTTCAGGAGATGATGGCGACGGAATCCCGCGCGCAGCAGTTTTCGCGCCGGTTCCTGCGCGAAATGGCGGTGTTCCCGTGTCAGCCCGCTGGCGGATCGCCAGTGCTTGTGCTGGCCGACCCCACGGACCGGGCCTCGATACAGGCGGCTGCAATCGTGCTTGGCACGGCGCCGACCATCAAGGTTGCCTCGTTCGAGGATATCGCCACCGTGCTCGACCAGCGTCTCGGCGAGGAGGAGAGCGCGAGCGCCGAAACCGCCGTCAATGCCACAGCGCAGGATGACGACATCGACAATCTGCGCGACCTCGCCAGCGGCGCGCCGGTCGTTCGCGCCGTCAACGACATGTTCGAGACCGCCGTCGAGCTGCGCGCCAGCGATATCCATATCGAGCCCGGCCGCACCTCGCTGGTGATACGGATGCGCGTCGACGGGCTGCTGCGCAATGTCGCGACACCGAACGGCGTGCCCCCGGCGGCGGTGATCTCGCGCATCAAGATCCTGGCGGGACTGAACATCGCCGAGCGCCGGTTGCCGCAGGACGGCGGCGCGCGGGTGCGGGCGGCGCGCTCGGAGATCGACGTGCGCGTCGCGATCATGCCGACGCAGCATGGCGAGTCCGCCGTCATCCGCCTGCTGCCGCGGGACCGCGCTCTGCTGTCGATCGACAAGCTCGGCTTCCTGGCCGGCGACCAGGGCAAATTGCGGCGCATGCTGGCACTGCCGCACGGCATGATCATCGTCACCGGCCCGACCGGCAGCGGCAAGACCACGACGCTCGCGACCGTGCTGTCGCTGCTCAACGAGCCGACCCGAAAGATCCTGACCATCGAGGATCCCGTCGAATACGAGATCCCCGGCATCTCCCAGTCGCAGGCCAAGCCCTCGATCGGCCTGACCTTCGCCACCGCGCTGCGCTCCTTTGTGCGCCAGGACCCCGACGTCATCATGGTCGGCGAAGTCCGCGACTCCGAGACCGCTCATGTCGCGATCCACGCAGCGCTCACCGGCCATCTCGTGCTGACCACGCTGCACACCGAGACGGCGGCGGCCGCCGTGCCGCGCCTGCTTGATCTCGGCGTCGAGGCGTTCCTGCTGCGCTCGACCTTGCGCGCGGTGATCGCGCAGCGCCTGGTCCGCCAGCTCTGTGACCGCTGCAAGAGCAGTCGGCCGCTGACCCATGCCGACGTCGAGGCCGATCCGCGTTACACGGCGGTCGGTCTGTCCGTCGGCAATGTCATCTTCGAACCCGTCGGCTGCGAGCGCTGCGGCAATGTCGGTTATCGCGGCCGTATCGGCGTGTTCGAGGTGCTCGAGATGAACGAGGAAGTCCGCGCGCTGGTCGAGGAACAGTCCGACTGGGAATCCATCGACAAGGTGGCCATCCGCAACGGCATGACGACCATGATCGAGGATGGCCTCGCCAAATGCCTGTCGGGCATGACCTCGGCGGCGGAGATCCTGCGCGTAACCACCGTGCGGTGACGAGATGCCGAACTTTCGCTATCGTGCGCTGACGCAGAAGGGAGAGGTGGTCTCCGGCTCGATCACGGCGGCCAACCTCGCCGAAGTGTCCCAACGCATCGAATATCTCGGCCTAGTCGCGATCGATGCCGGGCCCGAGGAGGAAGCCAAGGGCTGGTCGCTCTCGCTGGCGTCGTTGACGTTGTCGAAGCCGGGGCCCGCGGATGTCACGATCTTCACGCGCGACCTTGCTCTGCTCCTGAAGGCCGGTGCCCGGCTGAATGATGCGCTCGAACTGCTCGCAGGCGACATGGACGTCAGCCGGCTGCGTCCGGTCGTCAATACCATCAAGACCGCGATCATGTCCGGCGAGAGCTTTGCCGAAGCGCTTGCGCGCGAGCCGACGCTGTTTCCGCCCATGTATGTCGCCCTGGTCAGAGTCGGCGAGATGTCGGGCACGCTGGACCACATTCTGGAGACGATCGGGACTGAGCGCACGCGCGCGGAGGCTCTGCGCCGCAAGGTGACCGGCGCCCTGCAATATCCCGCCTTCGTCCTGCTCGCGGCCGGCGGCGTATTGATATTCTTCGTCACGTTCGTGCTTCCGCAGTTTTCGGCGGTGTTGCGCGACTTCAACGCCAAGACCGATCCCGTCATCGAGGTGTTCCTGACGCTGTCGGACATCCTGCGCGGTCACGGCTTCGAGGTCGGCGCTGTGGTTGCGATCGCCGTCATCGGCGGCTGGCTGGCGTGGCGCAGGCCATCGGTCCGCGCCAGCATCGTGACGCAGATCGCGCGGCTGCCTGTGATCTCGACCGTGGTCGAATTCCATCGCGCCGCGCTGTTCTCGCGCAATCTCGGCATCTTGCTCGGCAGCGGCGTGACGCTGACGGCGACGCTTCGCATCCTGATCGACATCATGAATGCGACCGGCAACGTGCAGGCCTGGGCGGCGATGGCCGACCGCGTGCGCCATGGCGGCAGGCTCGCCGAGGCGCTGGCCGCTTCGGCCGTGCTGCCGCCCGTCGCGGTGCGGATGCTGCGGCTTGGCGAGGAGACCGGGCAGTTGCCGACGCTGTCGGGCCGGGTCGCGGAGTTCTACGAGGAGAAGCTGCAGCGGCAGCTCGATCGCGTCGTCGCCATCATCGGGCCTGCCGCGATCATCCTCATCAGCGTCGTGGTCGGGGGCCTGATCGTGTCGGTCATGACGGCGCTGTTGTCAGTGACGCAAGTTGTCGGTTGAGAAGGGGAGGGTTCGCATGATCCGCGTTTCCAAGAAGGGGCTGTTCCCTGCGCCGAGGCGGCGGCGCCGGCGTCGCGGCGAGGAAGGCTTTACGCTGGTGGAGATGCTGGTCGTCATCACCATCATCGGCATGATCATGGCGCTGGTCGGCCCGCGAGTGCTGAACTATCTCAGCGAATCCCGCGTCAAGGCGGCCAAGATACAGATCCAGAGTTTCAGCAGCGCGCTCGACCTGTTCTACCTCGACGCCGGACGCTTCCCGACCAGCTCGGAAGGACTGGGCGCCCTCGCGCATGCCGTGAGCGGCGTGGCGTCCTGGAATGGCCCGTATTTGAAGGGCGGCAACGTTCCCAACGACCCATGGGGCAATCCTTATGTCTACAAGCAGCCGGCGGAACGCGCGCCCTACGAAATTCGCTCGCTCGGCTCCGACGGACAGGAAGGCGGGACGGGAACGTCGACTGATCTCGTCTCCGGAGCGAACTGATACGGGCGAGGCCGGCTTCACGCTGCTCGAAATGGTCTGCGTGCTGGCCATCGTCGCGATGCTCGCGGCCGTGCTGCTGCCGCGCTTTCCGTCGCAGACCTCGCGGCCGCGGCTCGAGGCTTATGCGATCGAGGTTGCGGCCCTGCTCAAGGCCGACCGCAACGCCGCGCTGTCGCGCTACGGCGCGGTCAGCGCCGTTGTGGACGCGCGGGCGCGTACCGTGAGGTCGGGGTCGGGCCCCTGGATCATCCAGGTGCCGCAGGACGTGGTGTTCGACGCGCTGCTGCCGCAACGATGCAACGGCCGGCCGGCGTTCTCTACCATCAGTTTTTTTGCCAGCGGCATGTCATGCGGCGGCACGATCCGCCTGACACGTCTCGGCAACGCCGTCGAGGTGCGCGTGAACTGGCTGACGGGAGGCGTGGACATTGTCGCGCAGGAAGTCCTCTAGCCGCCGGCGCGAAGCCGGCTTCACCATGATCGAGGCCGTCGTGGCGCTCGCGCTGGTGACGATCGTGCTCGCCGCGATCGGAACGTTGGTCGCGACCAATTCGCGCGGCGCCTGGAAGCTCGAGCAGCATGCCGCCCTCGTCAATGCGGCGCGCGTGGTGGTGTCCACCTTGCCGCGCGCCGGAGCGCCGATGCTTGATGATCTGCGCGGACGGGTCGCCGGCCACCGCTGGCAGATGCGTATGACGCCATTCCTCGATGATGTGCCTGTCGTGCCGGAGTCGCGGTTCGTTCCGCAGCGCGTCGAATTGCGCGTGCAGGCGCCGGGCGGGGCGATGGTGTCGTTCGAAACGATCCGCTTGCAGAGCAGGGGCGGGAGCTGATGACCGACGCCCGGCAATGGCGCGCCGAAGACGGCTTCACGCTGTTCGAAGCCCTGGTTGCGCTGGCACTGATGGGCCTGATCATGGGCGCGCTGGCCTCGGTCACCGGGCAATGGCTGCCGAGCTGGAATCGCGGCATCATCCGTGCCCAGCGCAATGAGCAGGTCGCGGTCGCTCTCGACCGGCTCACGGCCGATCTGGCGGCGGCCGACTACGTGACGCGGTCGGACAATCTGCCGTTGTTTCGCGGCGGGGAGCAGGCCGTGATGTTCGTCCGCTCCGTGCTCGGCCCGAATGGTCGGCCGGGGCTGGAGATCGTGCGGATCTCCGAGATCAACGACAGAAACGGTCCGGCACTGGTGCGCATGCGCGCGCCGTTCGTGCTGCTGAAGGCGGGAGATCCCAGGGCAGACCAGATTCCGTTCGTCGATCCCGTCGTGCTGCTGCGGCTGCCATATCGCATCAGCTTCGCCTATGCCGGCCTTGACGGCAAATGGGGCAGCCGCTGGCTCAACTCCGGCGAACTGCCGATGTCGGTCCGCTTCGACATCAGGGATGTCGAGCGCGGAACCGTGATTTCGAGCGCCGCGCGGATCCATGTCGAGACAAGCGCGCCGCGGCCGGATCCGTCGACCGAGCAGGAGGCGACGCAGACGCAACCCGGTAACGGGCCGACGCAATGACCAATCCGGCCGCTCGACTGAGACGCAAGCTTGCGGCGCAGGACGGGTTCATCGTCGTCGCCACCCTGTGGCTGCTCGCGGGATTGGCCGCGCTTGCGACCGTCGCTTCGGTCTACATCGCGCAATCGGCCAATGCGCTCTCGGCGCTGGACGCGGCGACGCAATGGGAGATGCTGGGTTCGGCGGGTGTCGAGCTCGCCGCCTACCAATTGTCGGCGCCTGCGACGATGCGGCGTCCGACCCATGGCGGCTTCGGCTTCCGCCTGGCGGATGCCTCCGTGCGGGTCGAGTACATGTCGGAATCGGCACGGATCAATCTCAATATGGCGCCGCGTGCGATGATCGCGGGACTGTTCAGGGCGCTCGGCGCGCCGGCGGAAGCAGCCGACGAATATGCCGCGCGCGTCGTCGCCTGGCGGCGCACGCCGAGACCGGACGGGCGGGATACGGAGCCGGCGGCCTATGCTGCGGCGGACCTCGCTTACGTGCCGCGGCAAGCGCCATTCGCCAGCGCCGATGAGCTGTGGCTGGTGCTCGGCCTGCCGGTCGAGCTGATCGAGCGTGCGTTGCCTTTCGTGACCGTCTACAGCGGTATGGCGGAGGTCAACGTGCTCGATGGCGCGCCGGAGGTGATCGCGGCATTGCCGGACATGACGACGGCCAGGCTCGACGCCTTCCTCAATCAGCGCGCGGACCTGCCGCCCGACAATCCAGAGTTCGTCATCGGCGCGCTCGGCGGGCGGCAGCCGGGCGCCACGATATCGGCGAGCGACGCCTATCGGGTGCGCATACGGATCACGCTGCGGGACGGCCGGCAACGAACGCCCGAGGCGGTGATCCGGATTCCGGGACCGGGCGAGAAGGAGGCCTTCCGCGTACTGGCGTGGACCGACGAGGTTGATCCGGATCGAGGAGGGCGGCCGAGGCCGCGGGAGAGCCGATGAGTATTCCCAGTCAAATCGCCGCCGCGCTGTCGCTGTGGATCGACAGCGTTGCGCGCACGGCGAGCGCGCGGCTCGAACGAGCGCGCGGTGCGCGGCAGATCGCGATCAGCGAGGACGAGGAGGGCGCTCTGACGCTGCGCCTTGCCTCGACGACGAGCAAGGATGCCGATCTGCCGCACAGTCGCATCAACGTCGTCGACGGCATGATCAGCGAACCGTTGTCGGACGAATGGTCCGCGGCGATGAAGGGTGCGATGGTCGACCTCGCGCTTCAGCCATCGCGCTTCGTATTTCGTCCGCTGGAGTTGCCGGGACGTGCAGTCGAGTTTCTCGACGGCATCATTCGTGCCCAGATCGATCGGCTGACACCCTGGAGCCCGGCGGAAGCGGTGTTTCACTGGACGCCGCCGCGGGCGATCGCCGACGACCAGGTCGAGTTGACGGTGGTCGCGACGGCGCGCGCGGCGGTGACATCGTTGTCGCAAGCTCTCCTCGATGCAGGCGCGGCCGCCGTCGAGATCTCGACCTCTGCGCCCGGGATGGAGCGGGTCGCCGTCTATCATCAGCGCGTCGGCGGGCAAACCGGCTCGAGCCGGCTCCGCTTTGCGTTGATCGCAGTCCTCGCGACGACCGGCGTGCTGGCGATGCTGTCGGTCGGGCTCGGCGGGATCGCCACCGATTCCTACGATGCCCAGCTGCAGCAGACCCAGCGCCGGATCGCCGAGCGCCGCGCGCTCGCGCGCGGCGGGCAGGGCGGCCAGGGCAGCTCGCCCCTCGAAATCCTGGCGCGCCGCAAGCAGACGATGCCGTCGGCCGTGATGGTGCTGGAAGAGCTGTCCGGCCTCTTGCCCGACCACACCTACGCGACCGAGCTGAGGATCGAGGGCGACAAGCTCCAGATCACGGGTCTGACCAGCGACGCCCCGTCGCTGATCCAGATCCTGGAGCAGTCACCGCATTTCGCCAGCGCAGGCTTCTTCGCACCGACGACGCGCGCCGCCAACGAGGCGGGCGAGCGCTTCCACATCGAGACCAGGATCAAGCCGCAATTCGGGCCGGGCACATGATCAGCATGCAGAAGTTCGAAGGATATCTCACGCGCTTACCGGTCGCAGCGGTCGCGGCCTATGTGGCGCTGGTGGTGCTGTTCGCGTTCACGACAGTGCAGACCGTGATCGAGATCCTGGGTAGCCGCGATGCTGCGGCGTCAGCGGCAGAGATCCTTCAGACGCTCGAGGCCCGGCGTGCTACGCCGCCGCCCGCCGTCCGGGCCGATATCAGCGTTCCCACGGGCTCGGCGTTCCTCGAAGGACAGACGGCCTCGGTCGCAAGCGCCGTGCTGCTCCAGCGGGTGCTCGCGGCGACCAAGCGGGTGAACGGCAACACACTGTCGTCACAGGTCGATGTCCAGGGACCGCTCGCCAAATCCGGCTTCGTCTCGGCGACTTTCAACATCGAGCTCGCTTCCGCATCTCTTCAGCCGCTCCTCTATGACCTGGAGGCCGGCATGCCCTTTCTGTTCATCGATGGTCTGGTCGTCCAGGCCGCCTCGGGCAGCGCCGACAACAGTAAGTTGCGCCTGGTCCTCGGCATCTCGGCGCAGCGACAGAACGCGAAGTGAACGAAGCGACCTCGGGTGGAGGCGAAATCAGCTCGCGATCGTTGCGCGGTGGGCGCTCACGCAATTGCTGCGCGACCGGATACCGGCTTCATTTCAGGTTTGAACAGCAGCAACAGGAGCGAGACCCCGAACGCGTCGCCGAGACTGAACAACTGGGGTTGGAAGAAGGCCCCAAACGCCAGGGCGACCAATCCGCCCAAGCGGGCACAGGCAAAGCGGCGTTGCTGCCGATCCTTCCCCGTTGATCGCACCGCCTCGGCGTGTGCAGCGGCAATGACGCAACCGATAAAGAGGATTATCAATCCGCCCCCGACGATTCCGAATTCCACCAGCGTCTTCAGGTAGCCATTGTGCCCGGCCTCAAAGGCTGATGCGCGCTTGAATCCGATGCCGAGCGGATGATCCATGATCGTCGCCAGGGCCGCGTACCAGTATTCATCCCTTCCTGTGAATCCTGAAGACAGATCTCGACTTGAATCGTCAAGCGCGAGAAAGGTGGCAATCTGCGGCCAAAGGAATATGCACAACAGCAACGCAACGATCGCCGCGGCAACCTTCCACGGGCGCAGGGAATTGAAGGTTAAGTCATGCACGACAAGCGCGGAAATGCAGCCGATCAAGGCGTACCGCGAGCTGACGAGAGCGGCCATCGAGAAGCACAGGATTCTGACGACGATACCCGTTTTCCCAGCGTGAAACTGCGACAGAATGAAGCCTGCGAGTAACGGTGCGGAAAAGAGATTTGGTTGAATACCCCCGACATTGCGGCCTTGCGGTAATCCCAGGACGGCCAGCGCGGAGATGCCGAACAGACAAAATATGATGGATGCCACCTTCATGCAGGTTTCGATGTCGTCCGGTGGCAGCGTCCATACGACAGACAGCATCAAAGCAGTCAGCATGAGCAGAATGGTGTAAAAAACGCCAACGAACGTCGCCGCCTCGTCATCGTGCAATTGTAGGACAACAGACAGGTAGATGATGCCAATGATCGCGACCTGGGCGAGGCTCAATCGCCCCAGGCTGGCGAACGCCCGCGAAGCGTGCATCAAGGACACCGTCGTGATGAACAGCGCGATTCCGGTAATCTGTCCGATCAGAACCGTGCCGCCCAGGGCAAACGAAGTTGGAACGTCCGCGAAGTCCGGGTTCAGGTCAATCATGGGGAAGGAAAGGAGGCCGCACCACGCCCAGAAAGACCCGATAACTGCAATCGTTGAAGGGCTGCGAGCGCGGAAAATTGCGGCAGCACCAGCGGTCAATCGGTGCTTGCCCGGGTTGGTCGTCGATCGATCGACGAAAGATGCTGGCAGGTTCAAGGAAATCGTCCCTCTTGCGGGTGCGCTTGTCAGACGGTGGTTCCCGGCACCCGGACGTGGTCCGGCGGCAATCCCGCCATGTGCCGCTCCATCATGGCCGCGTATGCCGTCTCCAGATCACGCGTGTATTGCTCCGTGTCGTACAAAGGTGTCGTCAGTCGATCGCGGGCCAGCTTCGCTCTCAGCGCCGCGAGCCTGGCGGGATCGTTCGCCAGTTCGATCGCCAATTGTTCGTAGGCCGCCGGCGTCGTCGTGATCAGTGCGGGCAGGCGGATCGCATTGAGCAAGCTCGCCCCGACACGCGCCGCGAATGTTTCGCCGAGGCAGGTCACGACCAGAAGTCCGGTCCAGAGCGCATCGCTGGCGGTCGTATGAGCGCCGTACGGAACTGTATCGAGGAAAAGGTCCGCGCAACGATGCCGCGCTAGGTGCGCGGAGGTGGGGAGCCGTTGGGCGAAAACCAGACGGCGCGGCGCCACGCCCCTTGCCTGCGCCTCTCGACGCAAATTGTCCGCAGCCGTTGGATTGTCCTCGAACAGCCACAACACGCTGTTCTCCACCGCGGCGAGAATCCGCATCCAGGATGAGAAAACGTCGGGCGTGATCTTGTAGTTGTCGTTGAAGCAGCAGAAGACGAAAGCGTCATCCGGAAGGCCGTGCTCGGCGCGGACAGGCATCAGATCCGCAATTGCACGGTCGCGATCGTTTGCCTGATAGCTTTCGGGAAGCCAGGCGATTTTCTCCACGTAGCAATCGTAATCGTGCTCGGGAATCACGTTTCGGTCTGCGACGATGTAGTCGATGAAGCCTGCACCGATGGTGCCGGGAAAGCCGAGATAATTGACCTGGATCGGCGCGGGACGCATGGCGAAGATGCCGGTGCGTGCATCCTGGGTATATCCTTTCAAATCGACGAGGATGTCCACTTCCAGAGCCCTGACAAGCTCGGCGATTTGAGCGTCACTTTGCGGTTTGGCGTCGACAAAGCGCTCGAACGCGGCTTCGATCCGCCGGCGCATGTCCGAGCCGTCGTTTGGGCCGACCGAGATCGCGGTGACTTCAAAGCGCGTCCTGTCGTGATGTTCGAAGACGCCCGCCATCAGCTGCGAGGTCGCGTGCTGATGAAAATCGGCCGAGAGATAGCCGATGCGGACACGGTCGTGATTGTAGCGCTCGCCGCGCCAGACCGGCGACCTCTGGAGACGAAAGTTGTTCTCGGCCCATGTGCGCGCGCATTGGAGCTGCTCGGCCGATGTGGACGGAATCGCGACGAACATGAACGGTGAGACGAGCTTCCCGCTTCGGACCGATGACCTTACCGAGGCACAACCACTCTCGAAATCCGTCCAATCGCATTGATGCAACTTGACGCGCAAACAGGCGGCGGCCACGGCGGACTGATCCGGATTGAGGTCGAGAGCCCTGTTCCAGGCGACTAAGGCGTCGTCGTAACGTTTCTCGAGGTAGGCGACCTGACCCTTCGCCAGCCAGGCGCTCACCAGGCCGGGATTCAGGACTGTGGCGCGGTCGAGAGCCGCCGCCGCATCGTGGTGACGGCCAAGGGACAGCAACACAGTCCCGCGCCCGAGCCAGGCCTCGGCGAAAGCGGCATCCGCAGCGATGGCGCGATCGAACGCGACCTCCGCATCGCGCTGACGGCCCGATCGAAGGAGAATATTGCCGTGCCCGGACCAGGCCGATGCGAGTTGCGGCCCGATGGCGAGTGCACGGTCGTAGGCTACCGCGGCGTCCTCGAGGCGACCGAGATCGAGGAGAGCGTTGCCCCGGCCAACCCATGCTTCGGGGAGGTCGGGTTGCAGCTTCAATGTGTGGTCTGCGGCCGCCAAAGCTTCATCGCGCCGGCCCAACTGGATCAGGGCGTAGCAGCGGCCGAGTGCCGCTGCCGCAAGATCGGGCCGCAGCGTGAGGGCGTTGTCATAGGCCGCGAGCGCGTCGTCGTAACGGCAGGTGGCGAAATGGATCGTTCCCTTGTCGAGATGAGCCTCCGCGAGCCGTGGGTTCAACTGCAATGCCTGGTCATACGAGGCGAGGGCCGGTTCATATTGGCGCGACTTCGCCAGCGCCGAACCCAGCATGAAGTGGGCTGGAAAATGCCGGGGGTGATGCGCCAACAGGCGTGTCAGTTGCTCGATGGCTTCGGGATGGCGGCTCAGAGCCAACAGCCCGGCCGAGCTTCCATGTAGAAGTCCCAGGCTGGTCGGCGCGAATTGTAGTCCGTGCTGGCACAGCCGAACCAACTCGTCATGCTCGCCGGCCCGGTGGAGCACGGCCGCGTAGTTCTCAATGAACTCCAAATTGACCGGCTTCGACTGCAACGATCGTGTCATCAGCAGTTTTGCGCGATCAATATTTCCCGCCGCTGCCTCGGCCACGCCCAGGAAATGCACGGCGTGAAGATTACTGGGATTGGCATCGATGATGCGTCGATACAGTTTGGCGGCGGCGGCGATGTCCCCCTTGTCATGCAAGGACAGCGCCCGATCCAATATCCGTCGCTCGTCACGCATCGCTCGAACCGCACATTGCCTCAAAGGCCCGATGGCCGGGACGAACTCCCGCTCTGCTTGACCCGACCCCACTCCTTACGTTCCGAATTGCACAAGACTGTGACATCGGCGGCTGTAGCGGCGAGCTATGCGATGATCCGCGAGCTGTCGTCGGACCGGTTATGCGAGGTATCAATTAGTGTAACATTGGTCTACATCGGCGCTGCCAGCCGTAGGTTCAGGTCACGACGCCCGCCCCGGAAAACATCATGCTTGATACAAGTGTCGCGAGCCCCAACGCCTCGGATGGAACGCGGAGCCCTGCGGCGTCTCGATACCGGCTTGCACAAATGCGCGCCGCCGGTTGGGTGAGAGCCGTCCACGGCCAATGGAGGCAGATTGCCAATATCGGGCTGCTGGTCGTCGGGTTCGGCCTCGGTCAAGGGGCGATATTCATTGTCCAGACCGTGCTCGTGGCCGCAGGTGAGTACGAGCTTCTCGCAGCATTCGGCACGCATTATTCCTTTGCCATTCTGGGCATCGTCCTCGTTGACGCCGGTGCGAGTACGACACTCGCCCGGGCAGTCGCCCGCTTGCCGAGCGGCCGAGAGGCACGCGGCGAGGTGTGGCGGACATTCTGCGAGACGAGCGCGATAAGGATCACGGTGGCCTTGATCGTCGGTGCCGCTGCAGCCCTGTATGTCTGGCGATTCTCGACTGACGAGTTTTCGCGATGGTACGTCGCCCTTGCGCTCCCCGGATTGCTGCTGTGGGCCGTCAACGGGGTTGGTCTGCTCGACGGCCTGAGACTGAGTGGCATCAGCGGAATCACGGGATCGGTGGCTTACCTGGTCACCGCCGCCGGCCTCGCCTTGGCGGCCCACAAGTCGGCTGCCGCAGCAGGCGCGATCCTGGGCGGCGCCTTTTCCATAGGCTATCTCGTGACGTTGATCGCGCAATGGACGACGCTGGCGCGCAAGGGCTGGTACCCGCGATTTCACAGGGTGACACGTGCGGGCCTGACAAGGGCACTGACGGACGGCTGTGCCCTGTCGTTCCAGATCTTGCCGGGGCAGGTCAACATGCGCGTTCAGTTGGTATTGAGCACGGTCTATCTCGGCGCCGAGACGACCGCCCTTTTCGTGTACGCCAAGCAGATCGTGACGGCATCGACCCAGATCGTAGGGTTCGTGCTGAGGGTGGAATTCCCAAGCCTCGTCGAGAAACTGTCAGCAGCCGGAAAGCAGAGCCTCGGCAATATGCTCGGGGCGCAGAGAATGGCGCTCTATTGCGCGGCGACGTTTGCAGTCGGGGTTACCGTCGTCGCCGGCATCGCTGCGCAGGTGCCGGATTTTGGCTTGCACCGGGCTGCGATTGTCATCGCCGGCTTCGCGCCGACGATATTCACGATGTCGCTGTTGCTGATGATGATGCAGGCCCTGGCGGCGACGGGCGCGTATGGCCTCGCCGCCGGGGCTCTGGCGATCGGCTCGGTGGCGGGAATGCTGGTCAGTTACATGCTGGTTTCCATGCTTGGCGTCTATGCTTTCGTGGCGGGAGAGGTCGTATTGAATCTGGTTGGACTCTATGTCGGATATCGTTATCTGCGCCGCTGAGGGACGAGCCGGGACGGCCGAGCCCCGATCTTGTCGTCCTGTGATATCAGCTCAAGTCGGCCGGTTTCGGCACCGTCGCGATGGGGGGAGCGACTGGCTTGGCTGCAGGCCCCCATGGCAACCGGAATGACAAAGGCCTCAGGAAATTTTCGGCAGCCTCGACGATGATCCTCTTCTTCGCCAGGACCTTCGATTCGACCAGATGCCAGGACAACGCCGCGAACACCAAGCTGAGGACATAAGCCATGGCAAAGCTGAGCAGCCAGTTCCTGTTCTCCGGAAAGAGGTGGACGAGGAGCTGCTGTACCGGCAGTCCATACAGGTACACTCCGTAGGAATAGTCGCCCGTCCGATTGACGAACGTCTCGCGGAAGTTGGAAAGCCCGACGAAGACGGTGGCGTAGGCGATCGGGATCATCGCCAGATATTGCAGCGCTCCTCCCCAGAGCAGGGCGTAGGAAAGCACGACCGACAGAGCGAAAAGGTCAGCTCGCAGCGGAACCTTGTCCTTGAGCTCGAACAAGGACACGCCGATCAAGAACGCGAGGACGAGAGTCTCGATTTGCACTCTCCCGTCACCCGCAGACCAGTCCGCCGGCGCATGAATTCCCAAGGCCTGCATTCCCAGCAGGCAGATGAACGTCGCCACGGTGACGAGCGGAACGGTCCGGCGCAGGTGTGCGAGCTGCAGGACGAGCACGGTAGCGAGGATTGCGTAGCAGTACATCTCCGCCGGAATGGTCCAGAGCTGCAGATTCACGACACGCGGCACAGGGTTGTTAAGAAAGACACCAGGCAGATAATATTGGATATCGCCGATGATATTGAGAGGATATGCCCGAAACAGAGGATCACTGAAATACGCGGCCAAGGTGAAGCTGGTCACGAGCGGACCGAGCACCAGCATTGCGAGAAGCGACTCGACACAAAGCGCCGGGATAATACGCAGCACTCTCAGCAACAGAAAGCCGATTGTCGTCTTTGAACGATGCAGACTTCCTGAAACAAGGAATCCGCTAAGGGCGAAGAAAGCCGGCACCACTGCCCAGAGAATTGGCTGGTAGATCGGGGGCTGCGCCACGGAAAACATGCCGACGCGGACCGTCGAGTCAACCAGCGACTTGAAGGTCTGGACATCTGCGCCCAGCGTAAACGTCTTGCTATGGATGAAGAGGACGGCCGTAGAGAGAAGTATCCTGAGGTAGTCGAAGCCTGTTGAATGACCCTCAACGGACTCCATCCGAGCGGAGATGCTTTCTCCCTTGGGCAGCGCGGAAGTCATCGGTACTGATCCCCGTCCAGTCTTGCTAGTGTTCAGAGCCGACGCCCCTGGCTCGCGGACGCAAGGGCTCTCTTGAGGGCGGCCACCCTGACGTCTCTGGCCGGCGGCGGCTGCCCGTCGCGACATGTTCGATCGAGCGAACCGGCGTCGCCAATGGCGCGGTGCGCGGAGCAGGTGTGGCGGTCCGTTGCGGAAGGGACATGAATTCGTGTTCGAGCGAACGGATGATCGAGATGCGATCCCATTTCTGTTCGGCGCGTGCGCGCGCGACGGCGCCGAGGCGATCTCGCAGTGCTTCGTCTTCGGCCAGAATCGTGACAGCCGCAGCAAGCGCGCCGGCGTCGCCTGGAGCGATGACGAGGCCAGCACCTTCCACCTCGGACGCGATCCCCGTACCAGGCTCGGTCATCGCGATGAGCGGTCGGCCGGATGCGAGCATGCCGGCCAGCTTGGACGGCAGAACCAGGTCGGATATCTCGGCCTTTTGCGGCAAGAGCTGAATGTCGGCGGTGCTGAGCAGCTCCGAGACCCGATCGAGCGGCTGGAGATCAAGGAAGCGGACGTTGTGCAGACCGGCAGCCATTTGAACCAATGCCGGTTTGACCGGGCCATTTCCGCAGAGAACGAATTTCACCGAGGGCTGGCTGTCCTTCAATGCTGCGGCAGCTTCGATGATCAGCTCCAGCCCCTGCTTGTTCGACATGGCTCCCGAGTAGAGCGCCACGATATCGGTCGGCGCCAGCTGCAGTTCCGAGCGGAGCTGCGTTTGATTGCTTCCCGGCACGACGATGCTCGTATCGATCCAGTTCCGGAACTCACGCAATCTGGTAGGCACGATACCCTTGTGCTCGAGGCGGCGTACCATCTGTATCGAGATGGTCGAAACGCGGTCGAATGAACGCAGTATCCACCGTTCGACCGTACGCATCAGCTTGCGCGTGACGCCGCTGCGGAGCAGCCCGACCTCGAAGGCTGCGTCGACTTCGAGGTCCTGAACATGGACCCAGGAGGATGCGCCGGTCATCCTGGCGGCCAATGCCGCCATGGGCGCGGAAAGCAGGGATGGCGCCACCACGAAGACGATATCGGGGCGCCACCAGAACGCGCTCGACAGAACGGGGACGGCCGCCGAAAGCATGAAGGAGGCGTGGTGAAGCAGTCGCTTGAGACCCGAGGGCCGGCTTGGCACGTAGATCGGCGCCCGAATGACGTCCACATCGTTCAGACGTTGATGGCGATACCATCTCGAACGATATCCCGGTGGGATGCTCCAGTCGGGGTAATAGGGCGGGGCCGTGACGACGCGAACCTCGTGTCCCCAACTGGCGAGACTCTCGCAGAATTCGGTGTTGTATTTCGCCACGCCGATCAGATCGGGAGCATAATTTATCCCTATCACCAACACCCGCATGACCGTCCTCATTTTCGGTCCAAGCGAAAGGCTTCGACCGGCCGCGACAAATCCCAGCCCGCCGAGCCGGTTATGGGTTCGGTCGTGGCGCCTGCAGGCCGGAGCGTGTCTTGGGGGTGAAGCCGAGTCCGAGATGATCCTGGATAGGATCGATCTCGGCGAGCATCCTCCTGCGTATTGTTATGCCTGATATCATTTCTTGTGTGACGTTATCGTAATAACGATACGACAAGTAACAAGTAGCGGCGCGGCGCGGCGATCCCGAGAATTGGATCGATCGGTGCAACACACGGCGATCGGAAGCCTGGCTCCGTGCGGGCGGCAAATCGAGATCGGGCCGGGGCGCGGATCGCGGCGGCGAAGCCGGGCGTCGCAGGTGCTGCGAGGCAGCACCATCACTGCCGGCTACGGCGTCTCGGCAATCTGGATCACGCGTTCCAGATGACGAAAGATCGCGACATGCCAGGGCCAGGCCATCGGCAACTTCAGACGTCGATCCGGTCGCCTGAACCGTACCAAATACCGGGTTCTCGGGTCACGAGCGCGGGGAGGCTTGCACCGCACGCACGACATCGATCAATGCCGTCGCCATCCGGTCAACACTGAACCGATCCGCGAACAGGTCGTGGGTCCGTCGGCCCATGGTTGCCCGGTCTTCCGGAGACATGGCTAGCCATGCGCGCAGGTTTTGAAGTGTGCCCGCCAGCGAATCTTCGGCGACAAGACCAGCGCCGGCCGCTTGAACCTCGCGCCATATATTGACCTTGTCGGAAATCAGCACGGACAGGCCGCAACCGAGGGCCTCGGCGACCGAGATGCCGAAGTTCTCTTGATGGGAGGGCAGCACGAAGGCCTCGCTGCTGTGGAACGCGCCCCATTTGGCGTCGCCCTGCAACATCCCGGGCCATGAGATGCGATCGGCCACGCCCAAGGCGCGGGTCCGGGCCTTGAGCTGACTGACCCAGCCGGTCTGGTCCGGCCCGGCCATCAGCAGATGCAGGCGAGGCTCCTCGGCCGCAACGTGGGCGAACGCCTCGACAAGCAGATCGCAGCCCTTCTTGGCGTGCAGCCGCCCGAGAAAGAGCAGCACCCGCTTGCCGCGCAACTCGGGATGGGCGGCAAGGAAAGCCTCTCGTAGCGGGCGCGCGTCCTGCGGCGGCAATCGCGTGCCGTAGGACACCACGACCTCCTGCGCCCGGTAGGGCCAAAACGAGCGGCGCGCAAGCAACCGCTCATCCTCGCTCGTGAACAGCACAGCCGCAGCGTCGCGCAGAACCCGGTATTCGGCCCAAGGCCAGTAGAGGCACTTCTTCAGATGTTTGAGCGGATAGTTCTGCTTGAACCACGGATCAAGCATGCCGTGCGTGAACACGACGTAGGGCTGCCTCAGCTCGCGCATGACCTGCCAAACGGCAAAGCTGTGGTACTGCCAGATACCGTTCACAATGACTGCGTCATAACCGCCGGCGTGGGCGCGCAGCCATGGCTGGAGCGACGTCGAGAAATGATAGCCGCCACGCGGCGGCCCGAGTGCATGCACGGGTAACGGAAAGGATTCCAGATGAGGCGCCCTGGGATCATCCAGACACGCTACTTCAACCTGGTGACCCATCTCCAGCAGTCGCAAGCCGCGCTGGCGTACGCCCTCGATGGGCCCGCCATTGCTGGGATCGGCGGAGGAAATGACGTGAAGCAGCCTCACTGGTGTCTCCTCAGGCTGCGGCAAAATGTCGATACAGCGTCATCGCCCAGTCGCGATGCCGCGTGACGCCGCTGCTCGCGCCGGGATTGAGCCACTGATGGATCGGCACCGCAAAGCCGGTCTTGGGCCGGTTCAACACGCCTTCCGGCAATTCGGGCGCGACGCGCCTGACGATGGTGCGCTTTTCGCTGTTCGCGTCGAAATCCGGAAGCTCCACGAAGTGTTGCAGCAGTTGCAGATCGACCAGGGGCACGCGGATCTCGAGCGAATGCGCCATACCCGCCCAGTCGGCGTCGCGCAGCAACTGGTTGCGCATGTACCACTGCATCTCGAGAGCGGAGACCGCCAGCCGGTCGCTCTCCAGACCCTCGGTGCTGGCATCGAGGCGGTTCATGGTCGCGAGCTCCTCCAGGCCATCTCTGGCCATGGCCGGGTCCATCAGCTGCGCGAGCTCCCACGGCATGTGGAGTGCTCGCCGTAACAGATACGCCCCCGACAGGCTGTGGCCGTATTCGGCGAGTCCCGCATATTTGGGCGACGGCAGTGCCGAGGCGAAAGGTTGGGCCAGATGCCGCAGCAGTAGCCCGGTTCGTTCGCCGACCGGTGCGCGCCGCATCAGGCTCACCAGGCGCGGTACCTGCCGGAAGCTCGGGTAAGATCCGAACAGCTCGTCGCCGCCGAGCCCCGAGATCGCAACTTTCAGGCCCTGCGCGGCCGCAGCCTTGGAGACGAACCAGACGTTGATGCCGTCGATCGAGGGTTGATCCATCGCGTCGATCAAATGCTGCCGGTCGCACTCGAAGTCGCGGGCTGAAATCCGATGCAGCGCATGCTTTGCGTGGAGCAGGCCGGCGACTTCGTCGGCCAGTCCAGCCTCGTCGTTGGGGCCGTCGGCATACTCGTTGAAGCCCAAGGTCAGCGTGCGCAACTCGCCGGCGCTCGCCGCACAGGCCGCGAGCATGGTTGAATCCAACCCCGCCGAAAGGAACACGCCAACAGGCACGTCCGCCACCATGTGCGCGGCGACGCTGTCCCTGACCGCTGCGGCGATCTGATCGAGCGCGTCGTCGGTGCGGGCGCCGGAGGCCGTGGGCAGGCGACCCAACGCATCCACGATGCTTGCAAACCGGACCGGCCGTCCGGCGCCCGCGGCGCTGAAGCGCTGCCAGTGCCCAGGCGGCAGCGCGCGGATGCCGCGGTACAGGGTGTATGGCTCGGGTACTGAGCCCCACAGCAGGAAGCCGGCGTGGCCCGCCGGTTCGGGCCTCCGGTCCACCGGGGCCTGCAGCAACGGCTTGACCTGGGACGCGAAGCGAATGGTGGCGCCGTCGTCGGCCACGTACAGAGGCTTGATGCCGAACGGGTCCCGGGCCAGCAGCAACTCGCGCCGACTCGCGTCCCAGAGTGCAAAGGCATACATGCCGCGAAGGTCGGAGAACATCTCTTCGCCGCGCTGGGCGTAGAGCTTGAGCAACACTTCGGTGTCCGATTGAGTTCGCGTCGCGACGCCGTCGTGGTTCAACCGGGCGCGCAACTGCTGGTGATTGTAGATTTCGCCGTTGAAGCAGATCCAATTGCCGGTTTCGGGATCAAGCATGGGCTGCGCGCCGCCCTCGCTCAGGTCGATGATGGCCAGGCGGCGATGTCCGAAGCCGACGCGCCCGTCGGCGGCCATCCACAGGCCGGCGCCGTCCGGACCGCGCGCGAGCATCGCGTCACGCACGCGCAGCAGCTCGGCTTTGTCGATGAGGGGCGCCTCGGCACGGTATGCGAAGGCGCCAGCAATTCCACACATGGTTCAGCTTTCGGTCAGCGAGGAATGTTGTCATGCACGATGATAATTGTGCGACGGTGCGTTACGGCGCCTTGAATCATCCTCCCTGCGCAGGCCCTCGCGCAATGTGACGGGGAAGCCCGGACCAGCGGCCGGTTTATCTACTCAATGTTACCGTCTTCGGCAATGCGCTGCACGTATTGAGTGCTGCGACCGCGATATCGTCAAACTGTAATGTTCGTTTGATAGGACCTCGGCTGAAACATAACAGAATGATAACAGGGCTGCATGTTCTTCGTTCCCGAACGCACCACGCCGGCGCACGCGCGCTTGCAGTTCGGGCACGGCGAACGGCCCGTCACCACCGCCGGCACCCGATCATCCCAATGCTCTGTCCCGTGAGTTCCGTCGGATATGTACAAGCCTCGCCGGCGCCAACTCTCTGACCGGATTTCACTGGCCTCAGAGATATCGGAACGAGCTACAGCCACGGTCCGCTCGCCTCTGCCATCTCCGGAGGCCGCATCGGCCGTGAATGCAGAAGAGCCGGCCGCGATCGCCGCTCCGTGGTTCAAATCCGTCGTCGTCTTCGGGCTGTTGTTCGGCGCGGTCTGGCTCTCGCTGTACACCGCCTACGCCATGCTGCCTTTTATCAGGCCGGGCTCGGTCGTCATTGCGTACGCAAAATTGGATACTCTTGTGAAGGGCCGGATGTTCGATCCGCAGGACCGCAATCGGGTGATGGTCTTCGGCAACAGCAAGCTTCTCTCCGCGTTGCGTCCATCCGACCTGGATGCGGCCGTCGGGTCCGGCTTCCGATCGTATAACCTTGGCCTGCCCGGCGAAGTTCACTTCCTACCGATTCTGGAAGCCGCGTTGGAAGCCGGCAACGTTCCCACGCACGTGCTGTTGACGATCCCTTGGGACGACAAGGGCGCATCCGATAATTTTGCTGATATCCTGCGCAACGATAATTTGTTGGCAAGCACGCTGTTTCCTTTTCGCAATTTGCCCCGTGAAGCAGCGCTGTTCGCTTTTCAGAATCTGGATCGACTGTCCGACGCGCGCCGCGATGTGGAGATCCAGCGCGCTGCAATGCTCCGCGATCGGGGCTGGTACTTCATCAAGTCGCAGAGCCATTACCCGGGCGATCGCCTTCCGGATGACTACGCCCTGCCGACCGATCATCCCACACGTATTGAGCTACGGATGATCCCTGAAAAGTCTCACTCTCGTAATCACCTCGAACGGCTGGCGAGCCAGTATGGCTTCCAGATCATCATTGTTCCGGGCTTCTTCCGCACTGGCGAGGCTGCTCCGCTGCCAGCCGCTGACGACGCCAGGTCGATGATGATCTCGGATCGGCCCCTCATTCGGGTGTTCGGGCCGGACTATTTCATGTATCCGCCAGCGCTCTTTGCCGATCCGCAGCACATGAATCCGGCCGGGGCGCGCGCCTACACGGCCGATCTGGCCAAATTGCTGAAGGCCACCGGAGCATTCGACTGATGCTCTTCAACTCTTTCGAATTTCTGGCGTTCTTCGTAACGTTCCTGGTGGTGTTCTTCTCGTTGCCGGGGCGAACCCAGCCGCTGGTGCTGCTGATCGCCAGCTACATATTCTACATGAGCTGGCGCCCTTCCTTCGGACTTCTGCTCGGATTGACGACGATCGTGGACTACACGACCGCACTCATGATGGCGCGGGCTCGGACCGATGGCGGACGCAAGGCGGCGCTGACCATCGCGCTGTCGATCAATCTGGGCGTACTCGGAACGGTCAAATATCTGGACTTCCTGATTTCGAACGTGCTCGGCGTGGTCGGGCTATTCGGGTATGTGGTGCCGGACTATGCCCTTGGTCTGGTGCTCCCGCTGGGCATTTCGTTCTACACGTTTCAGTCGGTCGGCTATACGCTCGACGTGTACAATCGCAGGGTTGCTGCTGAGCGTGACTTTATCACCTACGCCCAATATGTGAGCTTCTTTCCGCAGCTGATCGCCGGTCCGATCGAGCGCGCGGCGCACATGCTGCCGCAGTTCCGGATCACGCATCGGCTTTCCTACAAAAATGTCACCGCCGGCCTGTTGCTCGTCGGCTATGGCCTGTTCAAGAAGATGTGCATCGCCGACGTGGTCGCGTCGGTGGTGAACGGGATCTACGCCAATCCGGCGCAGTATTCCGGCAGTTATCAACTGCTCGCGGCGGTGCTCTTCGCCCTCCAGATCTATTGCGATTTTTCGGGGTACTCGGACATTGCGCGTGGCGTGGCACGCATCATGGGCTTCGACCTCATGATCAATTTCGGGCAACCTTATTTCGCCACCAGCCTGAACGAGTTCTGGCGCCGTTGGCATATCTCCTTGTCGACCTGGTTCCGCGATTATCTGTTCATTCCGCTCGGAGGAAGCCGCGGCAACGAAGGCTCCACCGCGCGCAATCTCATCATCGTGTTCGCGGTCAGTGGTATCTGGCACGGTGCAGCGTGGAACTTCGTCGCTTGGGGCACGCTGCATGGAGTCTGCCTGGTTGTCGAACGAGCCTTTATCAGGCTTGCGAAACCGGAAGCATGGCTCGGCGAGTCGGCTCGTCTGCTGCTCGGTTGGGCCTGGATGCTAGCCGTCGTGCTCGTGGGATGGGTCTTCTTCCGGTCGACGAGCGTCGCCAATGCGATCGTCGCCCTGCGGAGCCTGGGCGACGTCGGTCCCATCTCCTATTTCACCCTGAAGATGCTGGATCTCGCGAGCGGCGAACTGGTGATGCTCGCCGTCTCGCTCGCACTGCTGTTCGTGATCGACTTCCACCTGTCGTTTCGGCCGCAGCGCCTTCGTGATCTGTGGGAGGTGCGCTGGCTGCCAACGGCTGCCGGTGTCGCGCTGGCTTATTACATCGTGCTGTTCGGCATTTTTGGACATGCCGAATTCATCTACTTCCAGTTCTGACCGCGGCCGACGCCCGGCCGCGAAGGTTGGGCGTGAGTATCCTGACCCGAACAACGAAAAGGGGGGCGTCGCAACCGCCCCAATTCACGGCGTCAGCGGCCTACGCGTCCGACAACAGCTTGGCATGCTCGCCTTTCACCACCAGGTACCTGCCAAGGCAGATGGCGTCGAGACCGGTGCGAAGGAAGCAGCTCATGGCCTGTTCGGGTGTGTCGACGATCGGTTCGTTCTCATTGAAGCTGGTATTGAGCACGATCGGTATCCCGGACAGTTCGCCGAAGCTGTGGATCAAGTCGTAGTAGAGCGGATTGGTGTCCCGCGCGATGCTTTGCAGCCGTCCGGTGCCATCGACATGGGTGATGGCGGGAAGTCTTTCACGCCATTCCGGGCGAAGCTTGACGACATGCATCATGAAGGGACTGAATACATCCTGTTCAAAATAGGTCGATACCGCCGGCTGCAAGATGGTCGGAGCAAACGGGCGGAAGCCTTCCCTTCGCTTGATCTTGGCGTTGATGACATCCTTCATGTTGGCGCGGGTCGGGTCGGCGAGAATGGAGCGATTGCCGAGAGCGCGCGGGCCCCATTCGGATCGCCCCTGGTACCAGCCAACCACCAGCCCGGCGTGTAACAGGGATGCGACCGCCTTCGGAACGTTGCCGGGCGATAGTTCGCGCATGGGAGTTTTGGCCGATTCTGCTGCGCGCCGCATCGTCTCATCCGAGTGAGCCGGCCCCCAGTAGGAATGCGTCATATGGAATCGTTCTCGTCCGCCCGCGACATTGTGCCATGTCCACAGGCCCGCACCGAGACACAGACCGTCGTCCGATGAAGCCGGCTGCATATATGCCTGCTGGAAGGGCGTGTCGCGCAACAGGCGCGCGTTCATGACGCCGTTGAGTGCGCAACCTCCGGCATAAACGACCTGCTTGCTTGGGACCAGATCGTGCAGCTTGTTGAAGCAATGCACCGCCACTTCCTCGAAGCGGACCTGACAGGAGCGGGCGATGTCCTTGTCCCGTTGCGTCAGCTCCTGGCCGCGCTGGCGCGGTGAACCGAATTTCTCGATCCATTTGTCGGTGAACAAGCGCAGCATTTCCACGTGATTTCGCTCGTCCATCTTTCCGCTTTCGCCGCCGCGGTGCATGCCAAAGAAGCCATCGGCGAGTTTGAACCAGCCATCGGGCCGCGTTTGGACGAGTTCTCGCATCGTGTCCGCATAGCTGTCGACGCCGTATGGCGCGAGCCCCATGACCTTGTACTCTTCGCCATATTCGGCGAAGCCGATGAACTGACAGCATGCCGTGTAGAAGAAGCCCAGGCTGTTCGGAAGGTTGACGCGGTCGAGCACGTCGATCCGTGTACCCTCGCAGCGCGCCGCCATCGCGCTGGTGAAATCGCCGCTGCCGTCATAGGAGAAACCGGCCGTCAGCCCGTCGAACGGCGAGCAGTAGTAGGAGCTCGCAATGTGGGACAGATGATGCTCCACGTTGACGACTTTGGCCTTGACCATGTCCGGGGCCTGCCCGGACGCCTCGGCGACCTGCTCGCTGATGCTCAGCTCGTCCTTGGCCCGCCGGATATGCTCGAGCGCCGCTTTGCCGCCCGAAAGCGGATTGCGCAATACATACGAGACCTGGGCCGCGCGATTCTGCGACGGATCGCGCGCGACCGCGATGAAATCCAGATCCTTCGACGATATGCCGCCCATGGCGAGAACCGATTGGATCGCCTGCTGCGGGAAGGATGGATCATGCTTGATGCGTTTACCGAAGCGCTCCTCAGCCGAAGCTGCGACCACCTTGCCATCGATGATGAGCGCCGCGGAGGCATCGGGATGGTTGAGGTTGAGGCCGAGAATTGCGGTCATCGGTACAGTCTTTCAGGTTGTGAAGCGGCTGCCGGAGAGGAATTCCGTTCGGCCACAGCGGGAGATCGCAGCCAGAGCAGAGGTTTAACTAACAACGGAACTTATCATTACCGTGACTGATCGAGAGGGAGCGCGAGGCAGGGGCGTTAGCTCGCAGTGCTATTTCTGGATACGCCGTTCTTCGACGTTCCTTCGACTGAGCCACCACGCGACGCCGCGATCAATCATCAGACCGACCCGTGATGGTCCCATGGTGTTTCCTTCGACGACCACGTCACGAACGCCGGGCGAGGTCGCGGCAAAGCCTTTGATTTCGATGTGGGCGTCCTGATCGAGGCGATTGCCTCGAACGATCACCGCCTGCACCATTGGCGGCCGACCTGGAGCCTTTGCGGTCTGGTTCGCCTGGACAAGAATTGAAGCCTCATTGGAGAAAATGCTCCGTTCGGGTCCGGCCCGGTAGACGTTTCCCTCGAGTATGTGATTGTCGAGGATCTGAATCCGCCAGCCGGGCTGGAAACTATCGTAGGCCAGTCCGAAGACGGCAAAGCCGCTGGTCCTGTTGGATCGATTGCCGGAGATGACATGCCCCAGCGCCGTCCCGTACGTCTGCGCGGCGACGCCCGTATCCTCGAAGTCATTGTCGATGACCAGATAGTTCTGCTGCGCCTGCGTAATCGTGATCTCCGAATTCGAGTCCAGCGTCACCTCGAGCGGTCGATCGAGCGCCACCGACATGTCGGACGGCTTTTTCTCGAATGCTTTGACCCTGGCGTATTGGCCGGCACCGCGTCCGTTGACCACCATGACGGCGGCGCCGGTCCAGTCCGTGCCGGCCGGATACGGATTCGCTGCATCCAGCAGCGACAACCGATCCGGACCTGCGCTGTTCGCGTGTCCGAAATAGAATCCGCCTGGCCCGTCCGACGTCATGGCTTCCCGATCCCAGCCATAAATGGCCTTGAACGTATTGCCGCCGACGAAAATATTCTCGGATGCGCTGACCCACTTTGACAGCGTCGATATTCCTCCGCCCGTCCCCTGGAGATCGGCGGCAGTGACCGTATTGCCTTCAAAGACGACCTGACGCGATCCTACGATCGAGTAGGAGCCATAGCGGCCGTTGGTCAGGATATTGCGGGCCACAATCGCGTTGGTTGCCTTGAAGAGCCGAAGCGAATGTCCGGATCCGAGAATGTCGCAATCGGATACTTCGATCCTGTTTCCGCTCAATCGAATGGTGTCGGGAGATCCATCGGGATAAATCCGGCGGAAGTCGTTCATTTGCTGCAGGGTGGCTTCAGCCTCCATGAGACCCCGGAAGGCCGAACCGCGAATGCGGACATGTCGGATGGCGATATCGGCCGCGTCAGGAATCGGGGCGTCGCCGAACTGAAAGCCCCCCGCGATGATGTGCGGGTGGTTCGATGCGTAGATTGTGAGGTCTTCGACCGAGAACTGCGACCTTCCCTGTATCAGTGCGGCCGGAAGCGTTGCCAGACTAGGCCAGACCAAATTGACCAGATCGATGCGTTCACCCTGCAATTTGACGCGAGGTGGAATGACGATCATGTCCGAGATCAGATAGCGCCCGCGCGGGAAGTACACGGTCCCGCCTCCGGCCTGGCTCGCAGCTTCGATGGCGGCCTTGACGGCGCGAGTACAATCAAACTTGCCGTCGCCGTTCGCGCCAAATGCCCGTACATCGAAGGATTGCACCGCGTTCGCCTCGAGAGAGCGCACGACGATGCTGCCCACATCGACCCATTCGGCGTCGCCGCCGTCTCCGTTGGAGAGGCGCAGCCTGTAGCGGCCGGGTGAAACCTGATCAGGGATGCGAAACGCACCGCGCCACAGGTCGCCTTTGGTCAAAACGGCTTTCGTAGGTGCATTCCCGGCATCGGGCAGCAGCAACAATTGTGCACGGCTTGACTGGCGAACGATGTTGCGACCGAACACCTGGAGCCAGCCCGAAGGCGAGACCTCGTCGCCGAGGTTTCCCTGCGTCCAATAGATTGTTGGCAGGTTGATGCGGCCAATGAGAGTGCCCTGGGGGTGGGTCAGGCTGAAGCGGTAGATCCCGGGCGTGAACTGCTCCGGGATCGTGAATTTAAGGGAGAGGGGATTGGCCTGCAGAATCGGAACGGAGGTTTCCTGTCCGCTCTCGCGGGAGGGGCCGTCGCCAATTCGGGCAACCGTCACAGATGTAATCTTGTCGAGCTCGGCGCCGGTGACGAGCACTGTTTCGTCCGGACCGACGGGATCGTTGAACCAGAACATCGCGGACTGTGCGGTTGCCTCCGCCATCCAAAGCAACTGAAACAGGGCAACGATGGCCGCGGCACTACGCGTCATGTACCGTGCTCATTGAAAATCATTCTGGCGTTCGAGCGCATGTTGATCAGAGCTCGATGACGAGGCCGGTCAGGCGTCGCAGCTCCGCGCGCATTTCCGCCGGATCTTTCAGATGAGAGATGGCGGCTTCCAGCTCTTCCACCTTTGCGCCGACAAGGAAGCGATACCAGAGACCCTGCAATCCGTGATAGACAAGGCCTTCCTTGCCGTCGAGAAAACCGAGCTGGAAAATCAAGCGAAACAGGAAATAGGCCGGCGCGCTGATTTGATAAGGGATACGGTTGTACAGCCGTTCCTTGATCCAGCGCTTGATGGCTGCCTGGCGCGAGCCTTCCTCCGATATCAGATCAACATCGCGCCCGAACAGACGATGACGCTCGTTGATCACGTCGATTGCCTCGCGTGTGGCGTATTTGTTGTGCTTGTCGGTGAAGAACGTCAGGTCGTTGAGATTGTGATCGGCGAACCCGCCATCGAATGTAACAGTCTGGCCGCCCCACAGAATCATGTGCTCATCCATCCAGCGGTCTTCGATGCGGCCGTGGCCGCGGCGCCAGATCCGCAAGAGGAGGAGCGGGTAGCGGCCACCATGGCGAATCCAGCGACCAAGGAAGATGTGCTTGCGCTTGAGGTTGATTCCGACGACCTCGTTGCTCAGGCGCGGCAGTTCATCGCGAATTCTGGCGCCGAGATCGGCTTCGATGATTTCGTCGGCATCGAGCCGCATGATCCACGAGGCGGTGATCGGGGCATTCTCGAGCGCCCACTGAAACTGCTTCGCGTAGTTGACGAACCGGTTCTGCAATACGGTCGCGCCTTGAGCGCGCGCCAACTCGACCGTTCGATCGCTTGAGAAGCTGTCGACAACAAAAACCTCGGTTGCAATCTTGGCAACCGAGGCGAGAGCCCGCAAGATGTGGCGCTCTTCGTTGTGCGTCAGGATGATGACGGCAAGGCCCATCGCTTACTCACTGCCGGGATATCGCGGGGTTGGCAGGCAGGGCAGGGGCGCTACCTGACTTTGGCGCCTTCCTTGTCTGCTTTATGAATCTGGTCCATGCGCTCGATCTTCGCCTCGGCGCGTACTTTATCCACGAGCTCGATCTGCGCTGCAGAGGCGACCATCGCTGCCAGGCGATCACGGATCTTGTCGTAGTCGGCCGGTTTACGTGGACGCGTATCCTCGAGCTTGAGGATATGCCAGCCAACTGCAGTCTTGAACGGCTGCGAAACCTCGCCCTTTTTCAGCTTGATCGCCACGTCGGCGTATTCCTTGCCCATCTCGCCGCGCTGCCGCCAATCGTAGTCGCCGCCCCTTGCTTTGGTGACGGGGTCCTCGGACACGTCGGCGACTACGGCCGTGAAGTCCTCGCCCTTGTTGATCCGATCCATCGCCGCCTTGGCTTTCTGTTCGGCCGCCTTGATCGCGGCATCGTCCGCGGGCGGAGCGATCATGAAGACAAGGTGGCGCAGATGCAGTTCGGGCTCGGTTGTCACCCCATTGAGCACGACCTCCTGATACGCCTTGCGCATGGCCTCCTCGCTCACCGCCTGCTGACCAACGACAGTCAGAAGATGGTTGGTGAGGCCCTGATTGCGCGCGAAAATGGCGCGGCGCTGAAGATCGGCCGGGTCTTCTATGTGCCGATCGGTCGCCACCTTTGCGAGCAGCACGGCGTCGGTCACCATCTTCAGGAGGGTTTCGCGCCTCTCGATGGGGTCCTGAACAAGCAGATTTCGGCCGATGACTTCGTCCGCCAGCTCCAGATCGCTCTCATGGATCGGGCTTCCGTTGACGACGGCGACAACAGGATCGGCCGACGGCGATTGACCAAATGCCGGTGCTCCGGCGCCGAGCATGACGGCCAGCCAGACGGTAGCTAAGCCGGCGCGTGCCGTCATTGCACGGTAAGGCATGCGGAAACCGGGCAGAGCGTTCATTTCGTAGATCCTTCTTGCTTGCTGGTCTTATCCGCGCAGCACTCACACGATGGCGAACGATATGGTTATGATACGAGGCATCATGTGCGGCGCGGCCGGATTGCCGGGGTGCTTTTTAACGATGCGACATTAACGGTGATGTGATGTCGACAAGACAGGTCTGTGAAAGCGCGCCGGCGGCGTCACCGCCGGCATTTGCTCGCAGCGCGTCGTCAAGAGATGATCGTCGGATGTTCGCGCTTCAAGCTTCAGGATGTGTGAGAGGCATCCGATCCGACGGCGTCCACATATTTTACGATTGGCGTTTGATGCGTGGATAACATTTGGCGAGGGCGAGAATTCCATGCTTCTGCTCGTGAAATCCTGAGCTTGTTGTCAGGTCGGCACGAAGATCGATCTCATTGTAGATGAGATGAGTATCATAATTCACAAAACAACAATCAAAGTCTCACATACCGCCGATAGCGTCCGCCTCGCTCCGGGGCCCGGCTGCTGATCGTAGCAGGCTTGGGGTATCCAAACAGGGAGACTGAGGTTATGCGAAACTTGAAGACTTTACTCTTGGGATCGGTTGCGTTCGCTGCGATGGGCGTTGCTTCCGAGTCTGCTCAGGCGCAGTCGGTTGCGTTTGGCGCGGGCGCGACGTTCCCGCAGGTTGTCTATCGGCAGTTGATGGACTGCATCTACACCCAGGCGCAGGGCAGCCCCGGCAAGCCGGGTCCGATGGCCAAGGCTGCGAGCTGCGGTAGCTTCAACACCAGCGGCATCGGCGGCGCGATTCTCTATGCCGGTACCGGTTCGGGCAACGGCAAGACCGTGCTGCGCACCAACGACAAGACCCAGATCGGAACGCCTTCCTCTTCCGCTCCCGCCTACACCAGCAGCAACTTCGGCATCAACAACATCTCCGACTATGATGGCGTGCAGTTCATCGGCAGCGACGACGTCGTCAACGCCGCCGACATGACCGCCTGGAACACGGGCGGCGCCAGCAGCGCGCAGTCGAAGTTCGGCAATCTCATCCAGATTCCGGCGGTCATCGGCGCCGTTGCGTTTGGATTGAACGGCAAGGATGGTGCCGGCGCTACCCTGAACATTCTGCCGGCGACCCCGGCTGGCGGCAGCAGCGGCCTCAACCTGTCGCGTAACGCGTTCTGCGGCATCGCGTCGGGCCACATCACCAAGTGGAACAACGCGATCCTGACCACGCTCAACGGTGGCACGCTCGGCACCGGCAACATCACCTTCGTGCATCGTCAGGACGGCAGCGGCACCACCTTCCTGCTCTCCAACGCGCTGGTTGAGCAGTGCCGTTATGAGTTCGGACCGAACAGCGAAAGCGATGCGACCGTCGTGTCGTACGCTTTCCCCTGGACCGATCGTTCGCAGGCCTGCACCACTCCGCTGCTCGCGCGCGGTGCGAACCAGCTGAACTGGCCGGATCAGTTCCCGACCGACCAGTGCGGCAACGCCGTGACCAGCCCCGGCACGTTCGCCAACGCCTCGGGCAGCGGCGCCCTCGTCACCCTCGTCACCTCGACGAACGGTGCGATCGGCTACGCCTCCCAGGACTTCTGGCTGCCTGTCAAGGCCGGTGGCCTGAAGACCGCCAACCTCCAGTCGCAGTGGGACATCACCGGCGCGACCGGCAAGTTCCAGCCGCCGACCTTCCAGGGTGCCCAGAAGGCGATGGCGACCGCCATCCCGCAGTTCGACAGCGTCAGCCGCGCGAACCCGCTGACCTGGAGCTTGCAGGGTGTCAATCCGAATCCGGTGGTTTCCGGTTCGTATCCGATCTCCGGCTTCTCCTGGTTCGAAATCTACCAGTGCTATCAGACGCACGCGAACAGCAACAACGCGTTCATCTGGTTCAAGACCTTCCTCGACTACGTCTACGGCAGCGGCTCGAACGCCATCATGAACGACAACGGCTTCGCTCAGGTTCCGGCGGTGTGGCAGGGCGAAATCTACACGCTCCTCAACGACCCGACCAACGGTCTGAACGCCAGCGGCTGCACCGGCAAGGTCGGCGCTTACTGATCGCTATCAGGTCTCAGCCTGATCGACGATCGACAACACTTTGCACCCGGCTCGCGCCGGGTGCATTTTTTTGAAGCGCGCCCGGCTTTGATCCAACATCGTGCCCCCAGTAGATGTGATGGCGGCGGACGATAGGGCGCGCGCATTGATCTCCCCTCCCCATGCCCTGCGATTTCGCGGACCGGCTTGGCGCATCGGTTCCCTGCTCGCAAATGTCACATGATTGATATTCATGACGGTTATCGCTCGGGTCCGATCAGGGACGGTCAGCGCCATGTCGATGCGCCTATTTATTGCTTTGCTCGCTGGCGTCCTTGCCGGGGGAAGCGTCCAGGCGTTTGCCGTCAGCGCGCCCGGTTCGATGGATTCTCCCCCCGCCGAGTCACGCGACGATCTGTTTGCCACGAAGCCGGCCGGCCCGGCTCCAGCTCCCGCCGTCGTGCCGGCGCCCGCGACTGTCGAACGGCCGCCGGCGCCTGCACCGGCACAACGCGCGCTCAGCGACAACCCGCTGTGGGCTATCCCGCTCGGGCGTTTGACGGCCAGCCGTGAGCGGCCGTTGTTTGCGCCGACGCGACGGCCGCCGGCGCCTGCACCGGTTGCCGTGTCGGCGCCCGTGCAGGTAGCTCCGCCGCCGCCGGCCGAACCCGAGAGGCCGCAGCTCTCTCTGCTGGGCACCATCGTCGGCAGCGAAAAGATCGGCTTGTTCATTGATTCCGCCAGCAAGTCCGTGGTCCGGCTGAAAGCAGGCGAAAACCACAAAGGATGGACCCTTCGGGCGGTCGAGCGGCGCCAGGTGGAGTTCGCAAGAGGACTCGATATTACCGTGCTGGACATCCCGTCGCCCGACATGAAGGCCGGTGCGGTTCCGGGCGGGCCAGTGCTTGCGGGGCCGCCGCCCGTGCCGGTCGCCATGCCGGTCCCGCCGCCGCGAAGTGGGCCGACCCCGGCTTCCGACGTCCATCCTGGCGCCAGCAAGAACCTGACGATCAACAAGAGCGCGCAGCCGGCAAATTTCAAGCTGCCGCCGGGTCTGCTTAGCCCGTTTGCCAACCAGGGCCAGCGCTAGGGCAGCCCAATCTCGTCATGCTTTAGGGCCATTCTGGCCGGGCCGCCGCAGCTCGCATCGACGCGATATCGCGTTGATAACAAAAAATAACATAATTAATCGCACGCTTCTCTGCTGAAATTGAAGCTATTTTGCCGCGCCTCGGCCGGCGGAACGTGATGTCGCAGATGCACATAGTGCTTCAATGCTACAAATCTGACATATGAATGTTAGTAAACGAAAAGTAAATGCGAGGCGCGAATGCGCGTGCATCAGCGGCGTGCTCGACTGGAACTTGTAATCAGAAAGTGCCGCAGCGTGCCCCATCGCGATATCCTTGTTTCTCCCCCCGGGATGCGGCGTGCGTTTGAACGGACGCTGCTCTGCGGCGTCAGCCTGCTGGCGCTGTCGGTCGCGGGCGGCTTCGGCCATGCGCGCAGCCTCACGCCCGGCGCCAGCACGGTGGTGCCGACGGCGGCCGCGCAGCAGGCGGCGATTTTGGCCGCGCAGCAGGCTGCCGGCGCAGCGACCCAGGCCCAGACCTCGCTTGCCCGCGCGGCAGCAGCGCTTGCCGCCGCGCGCAAGCTCCAGTCGGATGCTGCCGCCGCCGCCCAGGCCGCGGCGTCGTCCGTCCCGAATGGATTGACCCCGGGCGGATTGATGCCGTTCGGCGGCACCGCGGGCGATCCATTGGCGGGCATCAAGGCCGATGCCTCCAAATGGCTCGGCGCGAATTTGCCGAAGCAGACGACGAGCGGCTCGAAGGTCTCGGTCGATATCCAGCAGACCCAGAAGAAGAGCATTCTTTACTGGGACATGTTCAACGTCGGTACCAACACCACGGTCAATTTCAGGCAGTCCGCGTCCGACTGGATCGCGCTGAACCGGGTGCAGGATCCCAGCGCCTCGCCGAGCCGCATTCTTGGCCAGATCAATGCCATCGGCGGCGTCTACCTGATCAACCGCAACGGCATCATCTTCGGCGCCGGCTCGCAGGTCAACGTTCACACGCTGATCGCGTCCAGCCTCGATGTCGGCAAGCTCGGCAGCGATCTGGCGGCGCGCGACCAGTTTTTTCTCAACAACGGCATCGCCGATCTCAACTCGTTCTCGATCTACGACAAGGACGGCGGCGCGGCGACCAAGCTGATCGCCGGCGACATCAAGGTCGAGCGCGGCGCGTCCATCACCGGCAATATCCTCTCAGACCAGGTTTCGCTTGGCTCGCCCGGCTCGGTCTATCTGTTCGGCGCCAACGTCTACAATTCCGGATCCATCACGGCGCAGGGTGGCGAGGTCGCGATGGTCGCGGCGCGAACGATCGATGTCGTTCCGAACGGCTATTCGGCGCTTCCCGACAGTGTGCTGGGCAAGGATGACAAGGGAAACACCATCAAGTTCCGCGGCACCGAATTCAGGCTGTCGCAGTTTGCGTCGTCGTACTACGACGTAGCGGGAGATCCATTTAAACCCTTTGGCTATCCAACTGGTGCTGCGGGCACCTATCTGGCTGGCACTGGTGCGGTCAAACATGACGGTGTGATCGACGCCTCTCGCGGCATCGTGGTGATGAACGGCGATACGGTTGCGATCGGCAATCCCACAGATGCGAGCGGTCACGCTCTGGCCGACAGCGCCGGAAAACTGATCCAGGGCGTAATCTCGGTCGATACAAGTATCGACCGCAACAGCTTCGTGCTTCTCCGCGCGGCGACCAGCGTCACCATGAACGGCGTGATCTCGAGCCTTCCGGTCGACGACGGCGCGGCGGGACTGGCGAGCACGCAGAGCTTCGGGCCGGCCTATATCGAGATGTCGGCGCAAACCAACGTCACGGTCGGATCGAACGGGCTGATCTCGGCGCCATCGGCGCAGGTGTCGCTCAACGCGAAGCTCTTTCCGACGGGCGACGTACCAAACCTTTTCCAGCAGGGCAGGGTCGGCACGAGCGGAGGCAACGAAGGCGGCGTCCTTTCCAACTCGAACGCTGCGCAGAGCGTCCTGCTTTCGCCGGGTGCAACGGTCGACGTCGCCGGGCTCCAGAACGTCGAGCTGCCGGCGAGCTACAACATCATCTCGTTCCAGCCGCGCGCCGAGTTCGCCGACATGCCCTTGCAGCGCAACGGCGCGCTGTACGGCCAGACGATGTATATCGACATCCGCAACACCGGCACCCGCAGCGACGGCACCACATGGGTGGGAACGCCGCTCGCGGACGCCAGCGGCTATGTCGCCAAGGTCCCGCGCAGCATCTACCAGCTGATGACCGTCGGCGGCAGCGTGTCGCTGACGACGGACCTCTCCACCAGCAACGGTGCTGCCAGCGTCAAGACCGACGGCTCGATCATGAATGTCGCGGGCGGCAGCGTGAAGTTCCTGCCCGGCATGGTGAACACGACGCGTCTGATCGGCAGCGACGGCCGCATCTACAGCGTGACCAACGCCGACCCGAACATGACCTATCTCGGGATCGCGGGCCAGTTCATCGTCAAGCATGCGCGCTGGGGCGTCACGGAAACCTGGTCCACGCCAACCCAGATCTATTCGGCAGGCTTCACCGAGGGGCATGACGCCGGACGCGTAAGCGTCGTGACCGTCAATCCGGCGCTGCTCGGGACGATGTATTTCGGCTCGACAGCCGGCGAGCGGCAGATCAGCGGTGGGCAGTTGCCGTTGCAGGGCTCACTCGAGCTGACGACACCGTCGAGCGTGCAGATCGGCGCGACGGCATCAGCCAATTTCACGACGCAAAGCACCTATACGACGAATTTGTCGGCCGACATCCTGTCGGGTTACGGCCTCAGCTCGCTGAAGGTGACGGCGAACGATTTTGTGTTGTCGGGTGGCAGTGCGCTCAATCTCGCAGCCGGCGGCAGCCTGTCCGTCACGGCGGGTGGTGCGATTGACATTGCCGGATCGGTGTCGGCGGCTGGAGGCAACGTTAGCCTCGTTACCGACCGGGATTCTGTCAGCAGCAGTTTCACCACGTCGCTTTTCAAGGCGCCCAAGGACTCTTCGGGCAAGTCGATTGCCGCGAATGTCTTCGTCGAGGGCACAATCGACGTCAGCGGCCGGTTTGTTAATGACACCGGGCGCACGGCTGGTGTTGATGCGACCGGCCCGGCCTTTATCAACGGCGGCAGCATCTCAATCGCCACCGGCAAAAGCAGCGAAGGCGAAGGGACAGCCGGCATCCGAGACACGACAGGAAGCATATTGCTGGCTGCGGGCAGCGTTCTTGATGTATCGAGTGGTGGCTATGTCTCGTCACAAGGCAAAGCTAAAATCGTCGCCACCGGCGTGATGGCGGGCAAGGGTGGTAATATTTCACTCGCCATCTATCAAGGCGCGGCATGGGTAGGTCCAAGTACCCCCGGTCCGGAAAGGCCCAGCCCAGTTGCTGGAAATCCAATCGCCGTACTTCAGCTCGACGGCGCCTTGCGCGGCTACGGCTTCGAGAACAACGGCAGCCTGAGGCTCGCCGGTGCGGACACCATCCGGATCGGCGGTAAGCTTCAGGATGGTGAGACTTCGTCGATTCGTATCAACGGGAGCGCGACCACGCTGCCGGAGTCGCTGCTGACCGGCGGCGGCTTCGGCTCCTACATTATCGAGTCGGTGAAGGACGATTGGTCGGTGAAGGGCGATGGGTCCATCGTGGACGCCAACATCATCGTCTCGGCCAGTACTAGCCTGACTTTCCAGCAGAAAAATCTGTCGAGCCTTGCCGACTACACGGCAATGTCGACCGGCACCAAGCTCGGGCAGCAGGCCGCGCCGCAACTGGCGCTGCTACCGGACGACCAGCGCAAGGCCGTCGATCTCACGCTGAAGGCCGACAACATCAAGCTTGATACGGGCTCGAAGATCGTCACCGATCCCAAGGCGAAAATCACTATGGCTGCGGTCACCGGCGACCGTCGCGGGGCCACGTCAACTGATCCAAAGTTAATCGTTCCGAAACCGAGCACTCCGGATTGGAACGTGCCGGCGACGTCCGTCGAGCTGCGTGGCACGATCATCGACCATGGCGGCTCCGTCTTCATCAACTCGCTGGCGACGCATCTTTCGTCCGACGCGAAGATCGACCTGTCCGGGACATTCGTCGCCAATTCCCTGTTCGGAGCGGTCAACGGTCCAAGGACGAGCGGCAGCTACATCGCCGGCGGCACGTTTGCGGTGGAAGGTGGAGCGATTACTACGGTCAACACCTACACAGACCCGACAGATACCAACAAGAACAAGTTCTATTTCGCTTATGGCGCTCCTGGCTCCGCTGGCACTCCGCAGCAAAGCTACCTTGTCGCCGATGCGGGGGCGCTGGTTGACGTCTCCGGCGCGGCCGGCAATATCCAGGTGGCAGGCGCGCGCGGCGCGACCACGTCGCAATGGTCCTGGAGCGACGCCGGCACAGTGAGCGCAGACGTCAGCGGATTTTCCTGGGGCGGCAGCTTCGCCGCGGCCGGTGGCCGTTATGTCGCCGCCGATGGCACCGTGCATGCTGACTCGCGCGCCAATGGCGGGACCATCCTGCTCGGCGGCGGCAACATATCCCTGCAGCAGGGCGCCGCCGGCGTCATCAGCGCGCCGACGACGCTCACCGTTTCGGCCGATCAGCTCGCGCCGTTCGACAACGTCTATCTCTACGCAGCCGCAGCTGTGGGCGGTGCCGCGCGCATCTTCACCGACCTGCCCGGCACCACCCACGGCGACAGCGATCCGTCATGGAAAGCGCTCACGATTTCCAGTTCGCTGAACTGGACCGTGACCAACCGTCTGCACATTGCGGCAGGTGACATCAACGCGCCGGGATCCGGCTCGATCGATGCACGCATTGCGGCGCCCTATGTCGTGCTCACCGGCTTCTCCAGTAATAAGCCGGTGGCCGGCACCAGCACATTGACGGTGAATGCACAGACGATCGATCTGGAGAGTGGAAGACCGTCCAATTTCAAACCGGGCGACGCTCAGCCGGGCCTCGACTTCTCGGGCTTCAGCCAGATCAACCTGATTGCGAGCGGCGACCTCCGCCTCGGCACGCTCAAGGTTGTGAACGGTCTCAAGACCAATGGAAACGACACCAGCGCGACGGCGGAGCAGTCGAGTTTCACCGGCAAGCTGGTCTCGGCCGGCGATCTCCTGCTCTCCGCCCAGCGAATCTATCCGGTCTCCGCCGTTAACTTCACGATCGAGACGCCGGGGAACGTAAAGTTCGCCGCGCCCGCCAACAGCTACACCGGGATTCCGCTATCGGCCGGCGGCGGCATCACCGTGTATGCCGGGACCATCGAGCAAGCGGGCAATCTGTTCGCGCCGCTCGGCAAGATCGCGCTCGGCAATACCGACAGCGCAGTGTCCAAGATCATCACGCAGTCGGTGGTGCTGGAGCCCGGGAGCCTCACCTCGGTGTCGTTGGCCGACACGACCGTTCCCTACGGTGCGACGTCCGACGGCACCAACTGGTACTACAACGCCAACCTCAATCCGCTGGCGCAACCGCCTTCGAAGGGTTTGATCCTGGCCGGATCGAACGTAACGCGCGCCGATGGCTCGACGATCGACCTGCGCGGCGGCGGCGATATCCAGGCCATGGAATGGATTGCGGGCAAGGGCGGCTCGCGCGATAGCCTGACCACGACGCCTTCCGGCCAGACCGTCTACGCGCTGTTGCCGTCGCAGACCGATCCGATCGCTGCGTATGACATCCATTTTGCGACCGCGCGCAGTGCCGATGCGGGCAAGACCATCACCGCCGGCGACACCGTGCCGCTGGCCGGCACCCGGATCACGATCGACGGCGGCAACGGCATCCCGGCGGGGACCTATACGCTTTATCCAGCGCACTATGCGACGCTGCCGGGCGCTATGCGTGTCGTCGTCTATTCCAGCGACAACACCGGCAAGAACATTGCCACGGGAACCAAACTGCCTGATGGCACCGTTCTGGTGACCGGTCATTACACGCAGTCGACCGCGCCCGGAAAGCAGTCGTCCGGCCAGACGGTGTTCGCGGTGCAGACAAGCTCGGTCTGGCAGCAATACAGCGAGTACAGCTTCAACGGCGCCAACGCCTATTATGCCCAACTGGCGGCCAAGAACAATGTCACGGCGCCGCGGCTGCCGATGGATGCGGGCCGGCTGTCGATCTCCGCGCTGCGGTCGATCGTGCTGAACGGCATGGCGCTGACGCAGCCGGGGCAGGACAGCAGCGGCAATATTGGCCGCGGCAGTGAGCTCGACATCAGCGCTCCCAAGCTGGCCGTGCTCGGTCATGCCGGATACGTCAACAACGACATTCCGCCCGGCTATGTCGGCGTCGACCTCACCCAGCTCAACGGCTTCGAGAGCATTCTCATCGGCGGCAGCCGCAACGATAGCCCCGCGGCTACGCTGATCACGCCGACCGCCAGCAATGTCGTCGTGGATACCCGGGGCGAGACGTTCAGCGCGCCCGAGATACTGCTCGTGGCCCAGCAGGTCGGCCAATGGCAGGAAGTCAAGCAAACGGTGACGGTCGGTTCGCAGTCCGTGCTGCTGGATCTTCCGGTCTATGTGCCGGAGGCCGGTAGCGGCACGGTGACGATCAATTCCGGCAGCATCATCAAAACCACGGGCGTCGTTCACGCCGGGCCCGGGCGCAATTACATCGTGGTATCGGACGGGCAGGCGCCCGTCACGGCCCAGAGCCTCGCCGCAGCCTTGGACGGGACGCTCTCCGGAACGGAGATCGTGGGTGCCAATCTTGCAAAACTCCTTGACCCCAACAGCCTCGCTCGGCTGGCTCTCAGTTATTACGCCAACGGCGGCGCGCAACAGCCGGGGCGGGGCGCCTTGTTCGTGGCGAGCAACGACCCGACGCTGCAAGTGAGGGGACCGAGCGCGACCGGAGTTTCGGCGCCGGCGCTCACGATCAAATTCAAGGATGTCGCGACCGCATCGGCCACGCTGCCGGCCGGGCCGGTGACCGGAAGCCTGACATTGGCGGGCGGTGACACCAGCAACAGCGGAAAGGTGGCGATCGCTGACGGCGTCAAGATCTCGACGAATACGCTGACACTGCAAGCCACCGCATCCAACAATGCGATCGCCCTCAATACGACGGACCTGCACGCCAATCTGGTCAACCTGATCGCGCCGAGCATCGGCGTCGGAGCCGCCACGGCGGTTGCCGGCAAGAGCCTGGTGCTGCCGGCCAACAGCACTCAGTTCGCCGACGTGCAGACATTGGCCCTGCGCGCGCTGTCTGGTCCGGTTACGGTCTATGGCGATTTCAATTCCGGCGCGCGCAGCCTGTCGCTGGATGCCACCGGCATCGCGCTCGGCAGCGAGGTGCTCAATCCCGGCACCAGCCTGAATCTGCGCGCGGGAACGGTGCTGGCGTTTTCCTCCTCCGCAACGGTCCAGTTCAGCGTCGGCGTCACCGTCACATCCGCCGCCGGCGTCGCCACGACCTACGCCGCCAACACCCAGATCGCGCTCGATCCCAACAGCAAGGTCAGTGTCGCATCCACCGGCACGATGACCGTGGCGGGTTCGGGTGGCGCCACCCTGACACGCGACGGTCTGATCTCGGCGAGCAACAACATCACGCTCAAGAACACCGGGGCCAGCCCGCCCGTCAGCGCTCCGGCGGCAAACGGCAACAGCCTCGAACTGGCCGCAAAGGAGATCGACCTGGGCAGCGGCCGGGTCAATGGGAATGTCGTCAACGGCAACTTCACCATTGCCGGTTTCTCCAAGGTCAAATGGTCGGCCGACGACAGCGTGGTCGTCAAAGGCCCCGGCACGATGACGCTCGGTGCGAACGGCGACAAGACCGACCTCACCGTCAGCACGCCGCGCATTCTTGTCGCCGGCGCAACCGCGGGGACCCCCCAAGGTTTTGCCCTGACGGCGTCGGGCGACATCTCCATCGTCGATCCGGTGACGCGCGGCTCGGCCGCAGCTGCGCCTGCCGACAGCGACGAGACCGGCGGCATTCTCACGGTCACGGCGTCCAACATTGCCGTCGGCAGCACCATTCAGGCGCAGGCCGGCACGATTACGCTCGGTGCGATCGCGGGGAACGTCACCCTCAATTCGGGTGCGTATCTCTCGGCGCGCGGCTACAAGAAGACGCTGGTCGACGTCGACACGTATCTGTCGGGCGGCAAGGTCGTGCTTTATGCCGACATCGGGGCGAACGCCACGGGCGATGGCCAGGTCATCACCGACGCCAGCAGCACCATCGACGTCGCGACGACGAGCGGTGGTCAAGGCTATGGCGGGACGATCGAGGTGGACGCGCTCCGCGGTAGCGCGACGCTCGCCGGCCGGCTGCTCGGCACCGGCGGGCCCGGTCTCGGCGGCCGGTTCAAGCTCGATACCAAGGGTGCGGCCGACCTGACCGCATTGGCGGACAATCTGCTCGCAGGCGGCCTCACCGGCGGGATCGACATCCACACCCGCACCGGCAATCTCGAATTGACTGCAGGGCACACGCTGAAGGCCAACGCCATCACGCTGACCGCCGACGACATCGCCTGGGACAGCGGCGATGCAAGCAATCAGTTCGGCCAGGTCAAGATTCGCGGTCGCATCGATGCCACCGGCTATGGCGGCAGCACGCTCGACGGCACCGGGCAGGCCGGCGGAAAGGTCGCGCTCTACGGCGCCAATTCGGTGTTCCTCGCAAGCAGCGGCGTGATCGACGCCTCGACCACGCACACCGACGAGCGCGGCGGCGACGTCACCATCGGCATCGGCTGGGACGCCAAATCAAAAATCTGGCTGCAACAGGGTACGCAGATCAACGTCTCCGGCGGCACCAAGGGCGGCCTGAGCGGCGGCACCGTGACGTTCCGCGCCCCACTGGATGGCAACAACGACGTCAAGATTGCCGCGATCAGCAATGTCGCCAACCCATCGGGCGCGCATGGCACAAACTTCTACGCCGACGGCGACAAGACCTTCGACGCGCTTGCCGTGATCGATGCCACGAACAACGTCAACGACCGCTCAAAGGTCAGCATCGTCGGCGCGCGCTCGGTCGCCGTGAACGGCTTCATCGCGTTCGACACCACCGCCGGCCGCTACGGCATCGACGGGTCGAGCCTCGGCTGGTTCGGGACGATCGACCCGGCCGGCTGGTACAAGGGAGTGGACCAGAACGGAAATCTGATCCCTGCCACGGACGGAACCTGGACCAACGTTACGGGATTTCAGCTTGATAAGACGATAAGCGGTGGAACGGGGCTTCCCAGCGTGCCGACGTCCGTCGCGGTCAAAAACAGCGCAGGAATCCAAATCGCGACCATCAATGTGTCCGGCGGGATAGATACTTTTCTGCCGAACACGACGACGCTGTCGCAATACTTCGGTCAGAGCGATATTCCCATCACATTCCCGCCGCCAGCTACGCCTGGAGGCAGGATTGCCCAGGGCCGCGTGTCGTTCAGTGCAAGCGGAGACGCTACGGTCACCATCACGGATGCTGGTACCGGTTACCTTACGCGAGTTACGAGCGTTCAAATCGGCAATGTCACGGACGTGCCGGCTGCGACCGGATTGTTCGGTCGTGTGCTGTCAACCGTCAAGATCGTTTCAGCATCCTTGTCGCTCGCGCCTGGCTCCACCGGCTACGATGGCACCTCGCTATCCGTTTCCCTCGGCGTCAGCGGTAACAACGGCCAAGCGACAGCGACATTCACAAAAGTATCGAACATGTCGGGCTCGACCACCTTGGTCAATGGCAGCCTGCAGTTCGTGCCAACCACAAACGACTACATTCCACTGACGTCGAGCGGCGTTTACGCGGCGTTCGATCCGGCCAACCAGGGCAAGCCGGGCGTTGCCTCCTTTACCGGCGGCGCCGGCACGGGCAATGCCTTCTTCGGCGACACGGTCTCCCAGATCACCAAGGGGACGTGGAGCTATAACGGGCAGAGCTACGGCTTCACCAACCTGTTCACGCGCCTTTCTCCATTGGTCAACAGCCTCGGCGCGGACGTCGTGCACGTGCAGCCGGGCGTCGACCTGGTGAACTCCAAGGGCGACATCACCGTCAGCAGCAACTGGAATCTGGCGGCGGGCGTGGTCGATCGCGGCAAACCATCGCCGACCATCTTCAATCCCGCTTCGGACTATATAGATTTCACCTACCGTCTCGCAACGCCCTGGGGCGGTCTGGACGCCGGCGTGCTTTCGCTGCGCGCTGCCGGAAACATCAACGTCAACGCCTCGATTTCGGACGGCTTCTTCCAGTTCGCGAACTATCTCGACCCGGTCTACGCGGGCAAGGTCAACGACTATTTCGCGTCAAATAGCGGTTTACGCGCGATCGATTTCAATTCGATCTATTTGAACGACCCTACCAGCAATACGCTTCTGATCGCGCCCTACAGGGCCGGGGACGTCGGCAACGGCATCAGCCCGACTTCGCAGGATCTTGCGAGTGCTGACCTGTTCCCGCACAAATTGCTGGTTTGCACGATCGATTGCAGCCAGGCGAACATCAAGGCGGTGACGGCGCCATCGTCCTGGTCCTACATGCTGACCGCGGGCGCCGATGTGTCGAGCGCCAATCCGACTGCCAGAGTCCCGCTTGCGAACGACAAGGGCGACGTGATCGTCGACAAGCACGCAAGCTACGACCAAAAGGTGGTGGGAAGTACCGCCCCTGTTTCTGTCAATATTCCGACCATGATCCGGACAGGCACCGGCAGCATTACTGTCGCGGCCGCTCGCGATGTGATCATGAAGGACACCGACGCGCCCGGCGTGATCTATGCAGCCGGCGTCAATACGGAAACTTACGCCAATCCGTACAGCCCGAGCCTCGCCGTCAACGATCCAAACGGCTTCTTCGAGCCCCGCCTCATGGCGTACGGCAACGCGGCTGCCACCGCCGCGCCTGAGCTCTACTACGGACCGCCAACCGCGGCGGCCTTCCCTGAAAAGGGCGGGGACGTCGTCATCGACGCGCAGCGCGATGTCGTAGGCGGCACCAAGGTAGTCGCAATAAAGGATGCGAACGGCAACACGGTCTACAAGAAAGTGCCTCAGTACTATCAGCCTTGGCTGCTATCCAGTTCCGGTGTGACGCCCAGCGCCGGTGCTTCGATCCTCGGAGCCGGTGTCTTCGCGCCGGTTGGAACGCAGATCGCCTCGCAAACCGCGTGGTGGATCCAGTATGGCAGCTTCCAACAAGGCTTCCTGAGCGCAGGCGGAAATGTGAGCGTTCTCGCCGGGCGCAATATGCTCGATGTGTCGGTGTCGGCTCCGACGACTGGGCGCGTCACCGGCGGCCTGTCGGCGAACAGCACGCCAGTGACCCATCTCTACGGCGGCGGGAACATGGTCGTGCGCGCCGGCCGCGACATCCGGGGCGGCTCGTTCTACGAGGGATCCGGCCACGCCAGCATCGTCGCGGGCGGCGACATCGGCCAGAACGATTATGTCTACAGGTACGCGAACAGCACGCTCAAGCTTCCGAACCTTCCGCTGCTCGCTGTCGATACCGGCCAGATCACGATGACGGCAAACGGCTCGATCGCGATGGCGGGTGTCGTCAACCCGGCTGCGCTGCACGCCCAGCAACCGAGCAAGGCGAATCCCCTGGAGCCGAAGCCCGACCCGACGCTACCACTGTATTTCGATGCCTACGGCTCCGCTAGCAAGGTTCGGTTGGTGGCGCAGTCGGGCGACGTGACGATCGCGATCGCGCCCACCGCGATCTCCATCAATCCCGCCAACAGCCTGAATGTTCAGGCAGCTCCGGCGACTTATCCTGCGAGCTTCGAGGCCATCGCGTTGCAGGGCAATCTGATAACGACCGGGATCAGCAACATCCTGAATCAGAATGCTTCGGGTGCTTCGGCTGCGGTTCCAGCGCCGGGCATCGTGCTCAGCCCATCCGAGCACGGCACTTTCAATTTGTTGGCGCAGGGCAGCATCGACCTCACGTTCGGTTACCCGCAGACATCGACGTCGCAATCGATCTCACGCCCGCTCATTTCCGCCGGGCCGTCTCTGATCGACGCTGCGTTCGATCCGTTCCGTCCCAATAGCGGCAATGACGAGTCGTCCAGCCGTGCGATCCTTGCGCATGAGAACGATGTAGCCGACGGTCTCGACACGACCGCCCGCATTTACGCCGCGACCGGCGATATCAAGGCAACGGGAAGCTACGGCAAGAGGACCACCAGTTCGACTGAAAATGTCTATCAGCGCATCGAGATCAATCGCCCGACCAGCATCTATGCGGGGCGCGACATCGTCGATCTCAACATCATCGTGCAGAACATCCATACCAGCGACGTCAGCACGATCGCAGCCGGCCGGAACATCACTTACACCGGCTTTAACAATGGCGGTGGCTTGCAGGTGGCCGGACCCGGCTTCCTCGTGGTTCAGGCCGGCGGCGATATTGGCCCGTTCCTCCCGGCCGCGTTTGACAATGCGACCCAGGCTCCGGTTCAGGAGGGCATCGTGTCGGTGGGCAATTCCAGCCCGACGCCGGTCGGAAACATCTATATTTCGGAAAAAACGGGAGGCGGTTCGGTCGGCATCTACAACCAGTCGCTGCTCGGCCCGGCGAATAATCCGCGGCGCAATGCGACGCTGACGGACGCTGCCGGCACCAAGCAGGGCGCCGACATCATCACGATGTTCGGCACCAAGTTCGGTGTCGATTACGCCGCCGTGGCGGCTTCCTATATCGATCCGGCGAATGCCAGCAGCGTCAAACATAACTATGTGTCCGAGCTGCGCTCCTTCTTGAGCCGGATCGGCAAGCCGGCAAGCGACAGTGACTCCGATGCCAGCGTGTTCGCGGCCTTCCAGGCCTTGCCCACCGACCTCCAGCACGTCTTTATCGACCAGGTATTCTTTGCCGAGCTCAAAGCGGTCGGCATCGGCCAGAAGGATGGCACGTCGTCGGACACCCAGCGCGGCTACCGCATGATCGAGACGATGTTCCCGGCGAGACTGGGCTACACGGCAAACGTGCTCGGCAGCGGGAGCAACGGCGCCAGCCAGCTGGTCAAGACTGGCGACATGAACCTGCTGCATGCCACGGTTCAGACCCAGCTCGGCGGCGATATCTCGATGTTCGGCCCGGGTGGCAATATCATCGTCGGCTCGCTTGCGGCCGAACCCAACTCGGCGCTGAAGCTGCGGGATATCGGCATCCTCACCCTTGGTGGCGGCGCGATCAACACCTTCACAGACCAAAGTGTGCTGGTGAATTCGAGCCGCGTGCTCACGACCCAGGGCGGCGACATCCTGATGTGGAGCTCCAACGGCAATCTCGATGCCGGCCGCGGCTCCAAGACGACCTTGTCGGCACCGGCGCTGCAGGTGTTGTATGATCAGGATGATTACCAGTCGATCGATCTTGGCGGCTTCGTGACCGGCGCGGGTATCGGCACGCTGCAGGCGTCGTCGCAAGCAGCTGCGTCCCAGCTTTATCTTCTCGCACCGCGCGGCACGATCGATTTCGGCACCGCCGGCGTGCGCGCCTCGGGCAGCGCAGTCTTCGTCGCCCCCGTCATCGCCAACGCCAGCAATTTCCAGGTGCAGGGGAGCACGACCGGAATTCCGACCGTATCCGTTCCCAATATCGGCGCGCTCACGGCAGGCTCGAATACGGCCGGCGCGGCCGCCAAGTCGGCGGAAACGCCAACCGCAACCGGGGCCCGCAGACAGGGTTCGATCTTCATCGTCGAGGTGATCGGCTATGGCGGCGGCGACGGTCAGGATGACCAGGCGACTGACAAGAAGGAGTCCGATACGACGCCATCGGGGAACGACAAGCAGTGATGGTCTGCGCGTTCAACTCGAGATTGATCGGCTTGCGGGATCGCGGTCGACAGCTCCGTGTCGCCGTCATCCATCACGATTGAGCGAGACGCCGGACAAGCTGAGCACACCCGCCACCGAATGAACGCTTTTCGTTCAGAAATCTGACTTCTTGTTTAGGATTGGTCACAGCAACGATAAGAAACAGACCTACAAGGTCGGCAACAGGCTTCTGGGAGACGGGCAGTGGGCTGCTGTCCGTCCCATTTTGGAGACGGCCTGTCTGTAATTTTGTTTTTGGGGGTTGAAATGCGCGCGACGAATCCGACCGAACCGGTCTGCTCCGAGTCCGCGCTGCCTAGATTGAAGGCCAACGTCTACGATCTTGGTCTGAAACAGGACGAGGACGGCCGGCTTCGCCGCATCAGAGATCTCGAGCACGAGAATGCATTGTTGATGCGTATGGTCTCCGAAACCCAGATCGAGCTCGCGCGCCTGCGCGAGCTGTTGTCCTCGAACTGATGTGATCCGGGGCTTTTCGGCCGCCGGGCGCCGCGTCTTCGCCGATTTGAGCAATCGATGCACCCGAGCGACAGTTGCGGGGCGTTGAAACGTTCGGTTGACCGATTCCGTCGGGTTCATCGGCCGCGCGCGAAACGCGCGGCGGCGTCCGCGGGATTTGTGGCCCTGAAGTCTCGTCGGATGCCGTGCTCGTTTTCGCAGATGCGTTGCGCCGAGCGTCTACTCAGCAGGAACCGCACATCACCTGCGCCCGCGGCGCGGGAGGCATGCTCCGCCGCGAGGCGTCCCGCAAGCCGGTCCAGGTGTGCGTCAGCTTGGTGTGAAACGAACGGTCATGCGATTTTCGAAGTTCTTGTTGATCGCATGCTGCCTGATCTCGTCGGCCGTGCTCGGCGGCTGTGGGTTCATTCCGATGTCAGGACCGGCAAGCCTCGACATCAGGAACGAGAACACGACGGTGCTGCCCTTTGCCGTGGTCAAGCTCAATCCCGAGGTCCTGCAGGTGCTCGAGAAATACGAGCCAAACGGACTATCCGGAAATCTTGCGGACACGCGTCCGCCCTCGAGCATCAAGTTCGGCATAGGCGACGTCATCAGCGTCACGATCTTCGAGGCCGCGGCGGGCGGGCTCTATGTGCCGCTGGAAGCCGGCGTGCGCCCGGGTAATTTCGTGAATCTGCCCGATCAGGCCGTCGACAACGACGGGAACATCACGGTGCCCTATGCCGGCCGGATCCGCGCCGCGGGCCGCACCAATGTGCAGGTTCAGGAAGACATTCTTGCGCAGATCAAGAAACGCGCGATCGACCCGCAGGTCGTGGTGACATCCAGCCAGCAGCGCTCCTCGCTCGTCAGCGTGTTCGGCGAGGTCAGGACGCCGGTGCGTTTCCCCATGCCGTCGGCTGGCGCGCAGGACCGCATCACCGACGCGATCACGCGGGCGGGCGGCATCAGCGGCGCCGGCTGGGAGACGTGGGTCGTGCTGGAGCGCGGCGGAAAGCGCGCCACGGTGCCGTTCGGCAATCTGGTCTATTTCCCGGCTAGCAACGCCTTCGTGCAGCCTGGAGACCGCCTTTATCTCTACCGTGAGCCGATGAAATTCATCGCGTTCGGCGCCACCGGCCAGCAGGGCGAGTTCAATTTCGATGCCTGGCGGATCAACCTGACGCAAGCGGTCGCGAAGGCGCGCGGCCTGCTCGACCTCCAGGCCGATCCGGCATCGGTCTTCCTGTATCGCCGCGAGCCGCGCGAGGTGGCGCAGCGCCTCGGCGTCGACTGCTCCAGGTTCGACGGCGATTCCGTGCCGATCGTCTTCAACGTCAACTTCCAGGATCCGGCCGGATATTTCATCGCCACCAAGCTATCGATGCGTCCGTTCGACGTGCTCTACGCCGCCAACGCGGCGCAAGTGGATGTCACGAAGGTTCTGACCTTCATCAACACGGCGCTCGTGACCGCAGAGAGCGGAGTGAGCCTCGTCAACAACATCCGCTTCCCGGGGCCGACATCCTCGACGACCACCGTCCTGCAGTGAAGCCGGGCCGGGCATTCTGATGATGGAGGCGGAGGAGGCATCTTGACGGCGGGTCCGCAAATGTTATTCATCGTGCAGGATCCGATCCGACGATATCAAATTATGTTAATGCTCGCCCGCGGCCCGGCCAACGAACCTGCCGGCTGGTGGAGGAACAGGGCTATGAGCCGAGCTTTGCATTGGTCCGCGCGTACGGGGGGCCGCGCTCTCGCGGCCGGTCTCGTCGCGCTCGCGGCGGCGGGAGGTGCGGGGGCGCAATCCGCCAATCAGGGCAATCCACCGGTAGAGCGGCAGGGCACAATCATCGGCGGGCAGGGGACGAAGCCCACATACGAGCGCTGCGTCGATGTGCAGATCGGAAACGAGAGCGCGTTCGGTTGCATCAATCAGCAGCTCAAGCGCGAGGTCAACAAGGTCAATCCTTCGCTCAACCTGCCACCGGTCGACGCGCGCTCGTCCGATGTCCGTGTCGGCAACCCGAACGAGGCGGCCGTTCGCCAGCAATATGGCTCAAATTACGGTCGTTCGGCCGTTCCCTTTCGGCCATCCGCTCCCACCATCGTGCCGCCGCACCGCTGATGCCTAGATCCACTTCACACCTGCAAGCCAGTCGAAGCATACGCCGGTCGTGGCGGGTCGCGACGCTGTGCCTGCTGATCGTCGCGAGCGGCGAGGGGCGCGCCCAGGAGCACGACGAGCGCAGCAAGGCCGAAATCGGCCGCGTCGCGGCTTCCGTGGACGATGCGGATGATGGCGCAGTGGAGCCTTTGGCGCTCGAGCCGTTTGCGCCGCGCCCGCTTACCGCCGCCGATTTTCCTCCCGCAAATCCGCTGCTTGCCAATTTCACGTACCGCACGAGCGCCATGTTCGGCCGCGACTGGCGCGCCGGCCGTGCCGAGTACCGGCAACTGGTCGAGCGCGAAGCGCTGGCTTTCGGCCTGCCGCCCGCGCTGGTCGATGCGGTGATGGCGGTCGAGAGCCGATACAATCCCGCCGTGGTCGGCATGGACGGCGAAGTCGGGTTGATGCAGGTGATGCTGCCGACTGCACGGATGATGGGTTTTACCGGGACGCCGGCTGAGCTGGCTTCGCCCGAGGTCAACGTGCATTACGGCGTCCGCTATCTCGCCGGTGCCTGGCGCCGGGCCAACGGCGATCTCTGCACCGCTACGATGAAATATCGCGCTGGCCATGGCGAGACGCGATTCTCGTATCTGTCGGTCGAGTATTGCACACGCGTCCGCGCGCATCTGGCCGCCAACGGCGTCGCCGTCACCGGCTCCGTTCCACCACCGACGTTCGGACGGACTTCGGCAAGCAGCGCGCCCGCACGTGGTCGCGTCCTGACGGGCGGGAGCACGATCAATTTCGCTGCTCTGAACACGCGCCTGCGCAGCGTAGCCGACCGCAAGACGCCGTCTGATTTGCATTGACAGGCTGCAGGAGCAGGAACCTGCGGCTCGCAGGTCAGGCCTGAGGCATTAGGTGCGCGCTTTGCCCTTCGATGCGCGCCGCCGCCGGCTTGCCGGCGCGGGACGGCCGGTTGCAAGCGCCTGGCCGATGGCGCGCCAGCACTTTACCGCATCGCGGAAAGCATTTTCATGGGCGGAACTTCGCCCGCGCCAGTCCATAAGCTGTTCGGCATCTGCAAGCGTCGCCTCGCCCGACTTGAGGCGCATGATCCATGAAAGGGCTTCACGGATTAAGGGATCCAAGTGATCGACCTGATGGCTTCGCTTCGTCACGATCCAGCGCTTTCCCGCACACGCCGGGCGTGAGCGGATGCTCGCGATCGGCATATCTATGTACGTAAGACGAAGCTGGACGCTGAAAACCGAATTTGGTCCGCACGGGACGTTTGAGACGATCAGCGCAATGCTCGACTGCCTGCTTGAGGTCGGTCTCGACAGTGCGGACGGTGACGCCGAGAAGGGCCGCGATCTCTCGGTTCGGCATGCCGTCGATGCGCGAGAGCATCAGCACGCGTCGGCGGCGCTCGGGAAGCTCGGCGATTGCGTGCCTGAGCAGATTGACCTCGGAGCGATCCTCGATCACGCGCGCGGCGTCGGGCCGGTCGTCGGGAATTTCGAGCAGGGCATCGACCTCGTCGACGGTGAGGCGGCGCTTCTCGGCGCGGCGGCGGTCCGCAGCGATATTGAGCGCGATGCGGAATAAATAAGCCTTCGGGCTGCGCACCGGCCCAAGCTCGCGCATGCCTTCGAGACGAAGGTAGGTTTCGTTGAGCGCTTCCGAAGCAAGGTCCGAGGAGCCCAGTCGGCGCGTCAACCTGCGATCGAAGTCGACATACTCTGCGAGCAGAAGCGTCCGCAAGCTGCTGATGCTGTCGATGGTCATGCTACGCCCCACTTCACTCAGTCCCCAATTTGTGGCCGGACGGTAGTAAGGCCGCACAACGGTAATGTGACGAACTGTTATCGAGTAACAGGCATCGAGTGATAGTGGCGTTATGTTGCGTGAAATCATCACACGAACGATCGAGCGGGGTCGCGAGCATCGTAAAAAAGTTTTCGCTGCGCCTGCGCGCGCAACGTCTATCGGATAAGGCCCTCGCAGACCGGCGTCTCGGTCGGTTTCGGGCTGTCCGAAGGACGCTGCGGTCGCCGAAGGGCGTCTGCAATGCGAGCATGATATCGAGGCTGAGGTGAATTCGCGTCGTCTGTATCATAATGGCGCGCGCCGTCATGCGCCGCCGCCGCTGCGCGCTGTGCGGAGTGGTCGGTCTGATGCGGCATGTGCCTCGCGTCTCGCCATCTGCGGCCTGATCATCTGCGCGATCTGCACGAAGCCGGCCGCGGCGAAATCCGAGGCCGACGCGAGCAAGCCGGCTGCGGCGAAGCCTGCTGCTGCTGCGCCCGCAAACGCCAAGCCGGCCAAGAGTGAGGCGGAGGCGGCCAAGCCGGCAGCACCGGAAACCCGTTTCGATATCGACGAGTATCGTGTCGAGGGCGCGGACAATCTGCCGCAGATCGAGATCGAGGCTGCGGTCTATCCCTTCCTCGGTCCGGACAAGAGCTCGCAGGATGTCGAGAAGGCCCGCGCCGCGGTGGAGAAGGCCTATCACGACAAGGGCCTTCAGACCGTCAGCGTGGCCGTGCCGCAGCAGGATGCGCAGCGCGGCTTCGTCGTGCTCAAGGTTACCGAGAACCGGGTCGGACGCCTCCGCGTCAAGGGCTCGCGTTATTTCGACCTCGACAACGTCAAGAGCAGCGCGCCATCACTGAAGGAAGGAACGCTGCCGAATTTTCAGGACGTCACGAAGGACATCGTCGCGCTGAACCGCTGGCCGGACCGGCGCGTCACGCCGGCGCTGCGAGCTGGCGTCGCGCCCGGCACCGTCGACGTCGATCTCAACATCGAGGACACGCTTCCGCTCCACGGCAGCATCGAGCTGAACAACAAGCAGAGCCCGAGCACCACACCGCTGCGCACCAGCATCTCGATGCGCTACGACAATCTCTGGCAGCTGGGTCACTCCATGACCTGGACATACCAGGTCTCGCCGATGAACCCGAAGGACGCCATGGTCGTGTCGGGGTCGTACCTGGCGCGAACCGAAATCGACTGGCTCAGCGTCCTGGTCTACGGCCTGACCTCGGACAGCTCGGTCGCGACCGTCGGCGGCTCGAACGTTGTCGGCCCCGGTCAGGTGGTCGGTGGACGTGCGGTGCTGACGCTGCCGTCCAGGGGCGAACTGTTCCACACGCTGTCCCTCGGGGTCGACTACAAGGATTTCAAGCAGTCGCTCAAGCTCGGCTCCGATGCCTTCGACTCGCCCGTGACCTATGTGCCGCTCGTCGGCACCTATGGTGCAACCTGGCAGGGCGAGGGGCGGCTCACGCAGCTCAACGCAACGATCACGGCAGGCTTGCGCGGCATCGGCTCCAGCCGCGACGAGTTCGACGCCAAGCGTTTCGACGCGACCGCGAGCTTTATCACGCTGCATGCCGACATCTCGCACACTCAGGATTTCGCCGGCGGGTTCCAGCTCTACGCAAAACTGCAGGGACAGGCGGCGGATCAGCCGCTCGTGTCCAGCGAGCAATTCAGCCTCGGCGGACAGGACACGGTGCGCGGTTATCTCGAATCCGAGGTGATCGGCGATTACGGCGTCGCCGGGACGCTGGAGCTGCGCACGCCCAATCTCGCACAATATCTCGAGCAGAAGCTGCCCAATCCGCTCGGCGAATCCATCAAGTACAACGCCTTCGACGATGTTCGTTTCTTCGCTTTCGCTGACGGCGGCAATACCAGAATCCACAAGCCGCTCATCGATCAGGAATCGCATTTCGACCTCGCAAGCTACGGAGTCGGCATGCGTATGAAAACCCTTCGCTACCTCAACAGCATTGTTTTCGTCGGTATGCCGCTGACCAGCCAGCAGGTCACCGTCGCCAATCATCCACGGTTCAGCTTTCGGGTCTGGGGAGAATTCTAGATGTCGCTCCTTCGCTTTGGATCACGCCCCGGACTTCGCCTGAGCGCGCCGGTGATGCTCGCCTTCGTCTTCCTCGCCGCGCTGTGGCCGTCGCCCGCGGCGGCGTGGTGGAACGATCAGTGGACGCTGCGCAAGAAGATCACGATCGACACCGGTCCGTCCGGCGCAGGGATCAGCGATGCCATCGGCACCACGCCGATTCTCGTGCGTCTGCATGTCGGCAATTTTCGCTTCGGTGGGGCGAAGGAGGACGGCGGCGACCTTCGCTTCGTTGCCGGCGACGACAAGACGCCGCTCAAGCACCATGTCGAGAAATACGACTCGCTGCTCGGCGAAGCGCTGGTCTGGGTCGGCGTTCCCGACCTGAAGCCGGGGACCAAGAACGACATCTGGCTCTACTACGGAAACCAGAAGGCGCCGACCGCGGTCGACGCGAAGGGCACCTACGATCCCGACACCCTGCTGGTCTATCATTTCAACGATCGCTCGACGCCGGCGCAGGACATCACCGCCTGGGCGAACACCGCCCAGAACGCGGTCCCGGCTGCTGACGGCGCCATCATCGGGCAGGGCGCGCGCCTCGACGGGCAGACTGCGCTTACGCTTCCCGGCTCGCCCTCGCTCGTGACCGCGGAAGGCGGCGAACTGAGCTGGTCGCTTTGGATCAAGATGACTGCGGTGCAGCCGGGCGCAGTGTTGTTCTCTCGTAGCGAGGGCGCGAACGGGCTGACGGTTGGGCTGGACAACGGTGTGGCGTTCGTGGAGGTCACGAGCGGCGGCAATACGCAGCGTGCCGCCGGCGGGGCGGCGATCGCGGCCGGGACCTGGCACCAGGTCGCATTCACGGCGAAGGGCGCCCAGATCATCCTTTACGTCGACGGCAGCCAGGTCGCGACGCTTGCTGCGGCCCTGCCCACCATGACCGGCGTGTCGCAACTCGGTCGCGCCGCTGCCGCGGCAGCTCCCGCCGCGGATGCAGCCGCGCCCGCGGCTGACGCGGCCCAGGCGACGGCGCCCGCGGCCGCGCCTTCTGGCTCTGCCGCCGGCTTTGCCGGTGACGTCGACGAGCTTGCGATCGCGAAGGTCGCGCGCTCGGCCGGTTTCATCAAGCTCTCGGCGGTCGGGCAGGGGCCCGACCAGGCCAAGCTGATCTCGTTCAGCGTCGACGAGGAGAATGCGGGCTGGTTCAGCGGCGGCTATTTCGGCGTGATCCTGCGCTCGGTGACGCTCGATGGCTGGGTCGTCATCGGCCTGCTCGGGATCATGGCGTTGATCAGCTGGTACGTCATGGTCGATCGCATCTCGTATCTGAACCGCGTCTCGGCCGGCAACACGATCTTCCTCAAGCATTTTCGCGAGACCTCGACCGACATCGGCGGGCTGCTCCAGCTCGACAGCCAGGAGAATGATCCCGGCTTCGGGGGCGAGCTCGGCAAGAAGCAGCGCAAGGTGGTCCATGCCGCGCCGCTCTACCGCCTGTTCGCGGCCGGTGCGCAGGAGATCCGGCGCCGCTTTGCGGGCGGCGGTTACCGCCGGCTGTCGCCGCAGGCAATCCAGTCGATCCGCGCCGTGCTCGACAGCGGCTTCGTGCGGGAGAGCCAGCGCCTCAATCGCCTGATGGTGATGTTGACGATCGCGATCTCGGGCGGCCCGTTCCTCGGCCTGCTCGGCACAGTGGTCGGCGTCATGATCACTTTCGCGGCGATCGCAGCCAGCGGCGACGTCAACGTCAATGCGATTGCACCGGGTATCGCGGCCGCGCTGGTCGCCACCGTCGCAGGCCTCGGCGTCGCGATCCCCTCGCTGTTTGCCTACAACTACCTGACCATCCGCATCAAGGATGTCAGCAGCGAGATGCAGGTCTTCGTCGATGAGTTCATCACGCGGATCGCTGAGTCCTACGAATTGCCGGAAGAGCCGGTGAAGCAGGCGGCGGAGTGAACCCATGCAAGTCCAGTCCGAAAGCAAACCGTACGACGACATCAACATCACGCCGATGCTCGATCTCGCCTACGTGCTTCTGGTGATCTTCATCATCATGACCACGGCGACCGTGCAGGGCATGAAGGTGAACCTGCCGAAGGCGAGCGCGGCGCCGAGCCTCGCACAGCAGACCACCAAGGCGATCACGGTCGCCAACGACGGCAAGCTGTTCCTCGACACCATTCCCGTGACGCTGCCCGAGCTCGAAGACTGGTGCAGCAGCGTGCGCTGACGCCCGAATTCCCGATCGTCGTGCGCGGCGACAGCCAGACCCAGTACCAGAACGTCGTCGACGTGCTCGATCTGCTCGGCCGCCTCAACTTCACCCAGGTCGGCATGGCGACCAAGCCGTCGGCGCGATGAGACTGGACGATGGCGTGGGACGACGACAGCAACGACGACGACGGCCCGCCGGCATGGCGGCGCTATCTGCTGCTCGGCGGTTCGGCGCTGGTCGTGATCGCGTTGGTGGCCGGCGTCGTCATCATGGTCATGAGTGGCGACAAGGATCCGCCGCGCAAGGTGAACGAGCTTCAGGTGACGATGGTGCTTCCGCCGCCGCCGCCTCCGCCACCACCGCCGCCCCCGCCCGAGCAGCAGCCGGAACAGCAGCCCGAGCAAAAGGTGATGGAGCAGACGCCGGTCAAGGATGTCGCCGAGGAGAAGCCGGTCGACATTCCAAAGGACGCGCCGCCCGATGCCGGACCGGATCCGACGCCGGGCCCGCCGGATCTCGGTCTCGGCACCGGGCCGGGCAGCGGCGGCTTTGCACAGGGCAAGGGACGCGGGGGCGGCGGAGGCGGCGGCAACAGCCGCTTCGGCTGGTACGCGAGCATGCTGCAATCGCAGATCGACGCGGGACTCCAGGCGAATGAAAAATCTCGCGACGCCGCGTTCCGCACCGTCGCCAGGGTGTGGCTCGACAATTCCGGCCGGGTCAGTCGCGTGCAGTTGTCGCCTTCGACGGGCGACAATGCGCTCGACGTGGCCATCCGGGACCAGGTGGTCGGCGGCCTGCGCGCACGCGAGCCGCCGCCGAAGGACATGCCGATGCCGATGATCATCCGCCTCACGGGCCAGAACCGGGGGTGAGTGCGGTGAGACGAGTGACTGTGAGTGAGTTGAGAGCAGAAGAGGTGATGTCATGCGGCGTGAAATGAAGACGCGAGAACTGGCAGCAACGGCAGCGGTGCTGCTTGCGTTCGCAGTCCCCGCCGCGGCGCAGGACGACGGGATGCCGCAGGGCAAGCGTCCGACCGTCTCGCGCGACGCGCCGCCTTCATCGAACGCGACGGTCAACCTGATCAATCTGCTCGTGAAGCAGGGAACGCTGAGCGAGGAACAGGCCGCAGTCCTGGTCAAGCAGGCCGACGACGAAGCCTATGTCGCCCGCCAGGCGACGCGCGATGCCGCGGCCAAGGCGGAAGGCGCGGAGAAGAAGGCGACCAGCGCCGCCGATGCGACGTCGCCGCCCGGCACCAAGCGCGTCACCTACGTGCCCGAGATCGTCAAGAAGCAGCTGCGCGAGGAGATCAGGGCCGAGGTGATGGACCGCGCTCACAAGGAGAACTGGGCGTCGCCCGCGAAATACCCCGAATGGGCGCAGCGGATCCGGTTCTACGGCGACATCCGCGCGCGGTACGAGGGAGATTATTTCCCGGCCGGGAGCGGTCCGCTTCAGAACTACAACGCCATCAATACCGGCAACCCGTTCCTCGAGGAGAACACCAACGCGCCGCTCAATCCCTACTTTCCACCGAGCTATAACACCACCCAGGACCGCAACCGCTTCCGCTTCCGCGCTCGATTGGGAGCCGACGTCGACTTGTTCGACGGGTTCAGCGCAGGCTTGAGGATCGCGACCGGCGAGAGCAGTTCACCTGTTTCGACAAATCAAACGTTCGGTGGAAACGGCGGTAACTTCTCGAAGTACGCAGTCTGGCTCGATCGCGCCTTCATCAAGTATCAGCCGATGCAAGACTTCGTCGCTTCCGTCGGCCGCTTCGACAACCCATTCTGGTCGCCAACCGATCTCGTCTGGTACAAGGATATCGGCTTCGACGGCTTTGCAATTCAGGCCAAACAGGAGGTGGCGGAGGGCTTCACGCCGTTCTTCGTTGGTGGCGCGTTTCCGGTGTTCAACACCGATCTGAACGCGGGACTTAATACGATAGACCTTTCCGGTCCTATCAAGTCGGCCAGCCGTGACAAATGGCTGTTCGGTGCCCAGGGCGGGCTCGGTGCGACATTCGATCCCGAAACCAACCTGACGCTGGCGGTCGCCTATTATGATTTCACCAACGTTCGCGGACGCCTGTCGAGCCCGTGCATCGTTTATGCCGCGAGCGATGCGTGCGATACCGACTTGCTTCGGCCGCCCTTCGCGCAGAAGGGCAATACCTATATGCAGTTGCGCAATATCCCCGTCATCCTGCCGCTTAACGCCAAGGACACGGGGACGCTGAACTATCAGTATTATGGCCTTGCGAGCGACTTCCGGCCGATCGTTGCGAGCGCTCAGCTCGATTTCGCTCAGTTCAATCCGATCCACGTCATCCTCGATGCGGAATACATCTGGAACACCGCCTTCGATCGCGCAGCAGTCGCCTCCGTCGCCGTGAACAATAAGGGCTCAACGACAGACGGCAGCGCGAGCGTGTACAACGGCGGCAATCAGGGTTGGCTCGCGCGCATGACCGTCGGCAACAAGGAGATCAAGCATCTCTGGGACTGGAACGCGCATGTCGGCTACAAGTACCTCGAGTCCGACGCGATGGTTGACGCGTTCGTCGATTCCGACTTCGGCCTCGGTGGCACCAATCTCAAGGGCTATTTCATCGGCGGTAATGTCGGCCTCGGCGAGAACATCTGGGGCTCGGTGCGCTGGATGAGCGCGAACAACATCGCCGGCCTGCCGTACAAAGTCGACATCGTCCAGCTCGATCTCAACGCGAGGTTCTGATCATGCGGCTGTTGCGTCTGTCGTCAATTGCTGCACTGGCGCTCGTCGTCGCCTCGGCCGCCCATGCCGACCAGGAAAGCGATCGCTTGCGCGAGGCGCTGCGCAGCGCCACCGCGCAGGCGCGTGCCGCCGAGGATCAACGGGCCGCGGTCCAGGCCAAGCTGACCGCGGCCGAGCAGGAGCGCGACCGTCTGCGTAAGCAGATCGAGGGCTATCGCGCCCAGGTCAAGGAGGCCGAGCAGGCCTATCGCCAGGCGGTGAAGGACTTCAACGAGCGGATCGCCGAGCGCGACGATTCCCTGGAGAAATGGAAGGCCGCCTATGGTGAGGCGGCGAGCGTTGCGCGGACCAAGGACGCGGAGCGCTCCAAGTTCGAGGGCGAGGCGACGACGTGGAAGGCGAGCGCCAAGGCCTGCGAGGCCAGGAATGTCCGTCTCGTCAGGATCGCTGACGATACCGTCAAGCAATATGAGAAGATGGATCCGCTGGAGAAGGTGATCCACCACGATCCCGTGATCGGGTTCAAGCGGGTCGAGCATCAGAACGCCGCCCAGGATCTTCGCGACCAGATCATCGAACAGAAGGCCAAGCCATGACCCGGAACGTTTTCAAGCTCCTGCTGCTAGCCGGTACGCTCCACGCTGCGGCGTCATCGTCGGCACTCGCGCAGACGCGCAATCCGCCCCAGCCCGCTGTCCCGCGCGCGACACCTGCTCCGGCAGCTCCCGCGGCGGTCCAGCCGGGCCCCTCGACGCAGGACACGACAGCCGTGAAGGGCGGCGAGATCATCGCTCGGGTTGGGGACAGCGATGTCACGGCGGAAGAAGTGCGCGCGACGATCCAGCTTCTCGATGCGCGCCAGCAGGCCGCGATGGCGCGTGATCCGGCGCTGCTGAGCCAGACCGTGCGCGCGATCCTCGCCAACCGCCTGGTGCTCAAGGAGGCCGCGGCCAAGAAGTGGGACCAGCAGCCGGCCGTCGTGACGCAGCTTGCGCGCGCACGCGACACCTTGATCGTCGAGAGCTACCTGCAATCGGTCACGGCGCTCGGCGACAGCTATCCGAGCGAGGCCGACATCAAGAGCGTCTACGAGGCGAACGCCAGCGCGTTCCTTGTTCCCCGCCGCTTCCGTCTGGCCCAGATCGTGGTCAACCTCGCCAAGGACGCCGACAAGGCGGCTGAGGACACCGCGCGCAAAAAGCTCGATGACATCGTGCGGAAGATCAAGCAGCCCGGCGCGGAGTTCGGTCCGATCGCGAAGGCATCGTCCGACGATGCGGCAACCGCGGGGCGGGAAGGGGAGATCGGCTGGGTCGCCGAGCCCGACATGCGCAGCGAAATCCGTGGGCAGGTCACCGGCCTGCCGAAGTCGGGCATCGCCGATCCGATCCGGCTCGAGGACGGCTGGCACGTCCTGAAGCTGCTCGACACCGAGGCGTCGCATACGCGGCCGCTGGCGGACGTGCGAGACGCTCTCGTGCAGCGGATGAGGGCCGAGCGCATCGAGGCCAACCGCCGCGCCTATGTGGCGGAGCTCTTGAAGCAGACCCCGCCCGTGGTCAACGAGATCGCGCTGTCCAGGCTGATCGAGCCTAAACCCGACGCCAAGCCGGACGCTGCGCCGTCGCGCTAGTCGAGCAATCACCTGAAGCGCGATGACGATTCAGCCTGATCTCATCGCGCTTGAGCACACGGCGGATTGCAAATTCATGTCAGTCGGATGACGAGGCGAATGCACCGTCATCCACGGATGATGCATTGGTTAATCGACAGTAAAAGTATCATAATTATGGTACAATGCCCGTGGTATCCGGATCGCGAACCGACCCCGGGGGCGAATTGTGACCGATCTGACCAATGCGGGTGGGCCGATATCGGCGTTCGAGGGCCGATCGCGGGTCCGTCTGGCGATCCCGTTCAGCTTCATCGAGCCCTTTCGCGGCCGTCGACGGCTCGATCATCGTCGCAGCGGGCGCCATCGGCGGCATCGCCTATCAGCGCGCGCTTGGTGGCACCGCCGACGGTTCCTTCTATGCCGGGCTCGGTTTGGTGGCGAGTTTCGCCTATGTCCTGGTCGCGCATTTCCTCGGTCTCTACCGGTTGAACCAGCTGCTGGACGACGAGCTCGACGGCGGACGGGTCCTGGCCGGCTGGTGTCTTGCTGCTCTCGTCCTCGCGGTCGTGCTGTTTCTGTTCAAATCCGGCGGCGACGCATCGCGTGGCTCGGTCGTCTGCCTCTTCGCGATCGGCGGCGCCGGCCTTCTCGTCGCGCGCTGGCTGGGCAAACGACGCCTTCGTTCGGCGCTTGTCGCCGGCACGATCCGCGGGCGGCGTGTGGTGGTGATCGGAACCCAAGGCGAGCTGGCCCAGTTCGGAAGGAGCGACCTGCTCGCCAGATTTGGCCTGCACGAGGTCGAGCGCATCGTTTTGCCGAGGGACGAAGCGCCAAAACTCTCTGCTCCGGGGAGGCACGAAGACGAGCTGATGAAGCGCATACGGGAGGCCGCTGCCGAGGAGATCGTGCTCTCGTTGTCCTGGTCCGGTCCCCGCGACATCGAGGCCTTGCTGGACCGGTTGCGCGTCATTCCGCTTCCGGTGCGCCTGTTACCCGATCGTGCGGTGTCGACCGTGCTGCGCCACCAGACCTCGATGCCTCAACGGCTCTACATGGTGGAGGTGCAGCCGGCGCCGCTGTCGGTTCTCGATCGCCTGACCAAGCGGCTGCTCGACATCATCGTGGCGGCAACGTCCCTGGTCGTGCTGTCTCCTGCACTGATCCTGGTCGCAGTCGCGATCAAGCTGGAGTCGAAGGGGCCGGTGATCTTCCGGCAGCGCCGCCATGGCTTCAACGGCAAGCCGTTCGTGATCTACAAGCTGCGCAGCATGAGTGTCCAGGAGGACGGCGGCACGGTTGTACAGGCGACGAAGCAGGATCCGCGCGTGACCCGGGTCGGACGCCTGATCCGCCAGACCAGCATCGACGAACTGCCGCAACTGCTCAACGTGATCCAGGGCCATATGTCGATCGTCGGGCCGCGCCCGCACGCGCTGGTGCACGACTACGAATACGGCAGCATGATCGCGAACTACGCGTTCCGCCATCACGTCAAGCCGGGAATTACCGGCTGGGCGCAGGTTCAAGGCTATCGCGGGGGCACGCCGCGGCTCGAGCTCATGGAACGGAGAGTTGCACTCGACTTATGGTATATTGATAATTGGAGCCTGATATTGGATATTCATATCATGCTGAAGACGGCGTTCGAATTGATTATTGACCAGAGCTTCCCGGCCGCAATCGGCCTCGAAGCGGTGTCGTCGCAAAAGTTAACATTGGTACATTTGGGAATGATCTGTTCGGTGGCGCGACCGGTTGGAGCATGGGACCGCACTTTATGATGTCTTGTCGCATCGGCGGGCGCATGCGCTGACGGGTCTGCCGGCCGATAGCCGGTCTAGGATTTCTCGCCGGCCTATTGAAAACGTTCACGATTCGCGCTTACTAAGTCCGGACTGGCAAGATTCTGGCCGGAGAGGACCACGATGGTTGGCAAGAGGCATGCCTCGGAGGAGATTTCGGCCAAGCTGGCGCAAGCCAACGAACTTGCGGCCAAGGGGAAGACCCAGCGGGAAATATCGAAGGCGCTTGGCGTCAGCATCATGACCTACCACCGCTGGAAGAAGATGCCCGACTCGTCCGAGCCGGTCGGTGGTCGGCGCGGCGAGGCCGATGGCCGGCCGCTCGGTTCGTCGGACGCCAGCAGTGTGGACACAATCAAGCGGTTAGAGCTCGAAAACGCGCAATTGCGACGTCTTGTGACCGACATGCTGCTGGAAAAGCTGAAATACGAAGAGGAACTTCGGGCGCGCCAAGGCACGCGCTTGCGGCGCCCCGACAGCGGCTAGTGCCAGAACCGCCCTACGATCCCCACTCGTCTAGCGCAAGATCTCAGACAGCTGGCGTACCGCGGCTGGATGGCTCGACAGGTACGCCTCGTATGCGCGCCTCACGCCGTCCTCGAGCGAGGTCGTCGCGCGCCAGCCGAGCTTGGCGAGCCGGCTGACGTCGAGCAGCTTGCGCGGCGTTCCGTCGGGACGCGAGGTGTCGAAGCTGATCTCGCCGCCGTAACCGACGATGTCGGCTACGACCCGCGCGAACTCGGCGATGGTGATGTCCTCGCCGGTGCCGATGTTGACCAGCTCCGCGCTCGAATAGGTCTTCATCAGGTGCACGCAGGCATCCGCCATGTCGTCGACATAGAGGAACTCGCGCCGCGGCGTGCCGGTGCCCCACACGATGACGCTCTTTGCGCCTCCGACTTTTGCCTCATGGAAGCGGCGGATCAGGGCGGCGACGACGTGGCTCAATTCGGGGTGATAATTGTCGCCGGGGCCGTACAGATTGGTCGGCATCACGCTGATGAAGTCGCTGCCATACTGGCTGCGATAGGCCTCCGCCATCTTGATGCCGGCGATCTTGGCAATCGCATAGGGCTCGTTGGTCGGCTCAAGCGGGCCTGACAGCACCGAGTCCTCGCGCAGCGGCTGCGGCGCCAGCTTCGGATAGATGCAGGACGAGCCCAGGAACATCAGCTTCTCGGCGCCGTTTTGATGCGCGGCCTGGATCACGTTCGCGGCAATCGCGATGTTGTCGTAGATGAACTCGGCGCGCAGCGTGTCGTTGGCGACGATGCCGCCGACCTTGGCCGCGGCGAGGAAGATCACTTGCGGCCGCGTCCTGGCGAACCAGTCGAACACGGCGGCCTGGTTGCAGAGATCGACCTCGCGCCGGTCGACCGTGACGAGGTTGACGTCCTCCCGCGCGAGCCGGCGCACCAGTGCGGCTCCGACCATGCCGCGATGGCCGGCGACATAGACGCTCTTGCCCTTCAGCTCAAACGGTGCGTTTGCCACTGGCCGCATCCCGTTTTGCCTCCGCCAGGTCGCTCGTCATCATCTCCTCGACGAGCTGGGCAAAGCTCCGCTTCGGCGTCCAGCCGAGCACCTCGCGCGCCTTGCTGGCGTCGCCGACGAGGAGATCGACCTCGGTCGGACGGAAATAGGTCGGATCGATCTTTACCACGGTCTTGCCGCTCGCCTCATCGACGCCGGTCTCCTCGACGCCCTTGCCGCGCCATGCGATGCGGCGGCCGACATGCGCAAAGGACAGCTCGACCATCTCGCGCACCGAGCGCATCTCGCCGGTGGCGAGCACGAAGTCGTCGGGCTTGTCGGCCTGCAAGATCCTGTGCATGCCCTCGACATAGTCCCTGGCATGGCCCCAGTCGCGCTTGGCTTCGAGATTGCCGAGATAGAGCGTCTGTTCCAGCCCGACCTCGATACGCGCGACGCCACGGGTGATCTTGCGGGTCACGAAGGTCTCACCGCGGATCGGGCTCTCATGGTTGAACAGGATGCCGTTCGACGCGAACATGCCGTAGGCTTCGCGGTAGTTCACCGTGATCCAGTAGCCGTAGAGCTTGGCGACGCCGTAGGGCGAGCGCGGATAGAACGGCGTCGTCTCCTTCTGCGGGATCTCCTGCACCAGGCCGTAGAGCTCGGAGGTCGAGGCCTGGTAGAACCGCGTCTCCTTCTCCATGCCGAGGATGCGGATCGCTTCCAGGAGGCGCAGCACGCCGATGGCGTCGGCGTTGGCGGTGTATTCCGGGCTCTCGAAGCTGACGGCGACGTGGCTTTGAGCTGCGAGATTGTAGATTTCGGTCGGCCGGATCTGCTGCACCAGGCGGATCAGATTGGTCGAGTCCGTCATGTCGCCATAGTGCATCAGGAACGGCACGTTGCCGACATGCGGGTCCTGGTAGAGGTGATCGACGCGCGCGGTGTTGAACGAGGACGAGCGCCGCTTGATGCCGTGCACGACATAGCCGAGCGACAGCAAATATTCGGCGAGATAGGCGCCGTCCTGACCGGTCACGCCGGTGATGAGAGCGATCCGCTTGCTCATCCTAGGGCTCGTCCCGCCGCAGCGGGGATCCGGCGCGGCGCCCTCTCAGCATCAATTCAACGGCACCTCTAGCTGCCACTTCTGTAGTATCCATTCTGATAAACACCCGGCTGCTCAAATTTTTCGAGAACCCTCAGATCGGCCTTGTTCAGCACCACGCCAAGCAGGCGATCGTGAAGGTCCGGCTCGGCTAGCAGATGGCGCCGCACCGCCTTGATCCTGGTGCTTCCCCATTCTACCACGAACACGAAGGAGTCGATCACCGGGACGATCGCACGCACGTCGACGACGGGTGCGATCGGCGGAAGGTCGACGATAACATAATCATAGCTTTCGCGCAGTCGATCAAGCAGGGTTCGAAATCCCTGCGAGGCCAGCACTTCGTCGGAATGGACCGGAGCTTCGGTCAGCAGCAGAGGCAGCAGCGCCAGTCCCGTGGCGGCGTCTCGGCCCGTGGCCTGTGCGAGATCGATCTTGCCGCTCAGCACCTCTAGCCATCCGGCTGACGGCCGTGGCGTGAGCGAGCGGGCAAGCGTAGGATTGCGAAGGTCCGCGTCGATCAGGATCACGCGTCGACCGGCATCGGCCAACAGCGACGCAAGGTTCGAGGCAACAGTGGATTTGCCTTCGCCCGCGACGGTCGAGGTGATGCCGATCAGCCTGTTCTCGCGGATGGTGGATTCCAGCCACGCTCTCATCTTGATTGCGCGAAACGCTTCGGTGAAGACTGAGATCGGATCGTCGACTGCGCGTCGCTTCAACGGATCGATGAATGCGTAATGGGGTGTATCAGCCGCCACGTTCTCCACGGTTTGCGGCGGCGGACCCAGTCGACCGGCCTCTGCATCGAATCCGGTCGCGATCGATCGCGGAGGTGATGGTGCACGAGGTGCCTGTCCAGCCGCGAGCGGAATCACCGAAAGACAACGGACGCCCAATTCCTGTTCGGCCTGCGATCCCGTGCGGAAGACGCCGTCGACCGCCTCGCGCCAGGCTGCAATTCCAAAGCTCGCCATCAGCCCCATTGTGAGCGCGATGGCAAGGACGAATGATGCCACCGGCTTGCTCTTCTTCTTCGGCGCGACGGCTGGACTGATCACGCGTGCATCGGTGATCGGAAACGACTGCTGCTGTATCGCCTCCATATAACGCTGCAGGAAAGTGTCGTAGAGCGTGTGATATACCTTGGCCGAGCTTTCGAGCTCGGCCAATCCAAGCCGATCGCGGTTGGTGAGCTGGCCCTCGGATACCAGGCTGGCCAGCGACCGCTCCAAACTTTCTTCGCGCGTCTTGGCGATCTCGTAATCGCTCTTGTAGCTGCCAGCGATCCGTCCGAGCTCCCCGCGGATGTTTCGGCGCGTTTCCTCCATCTGGTCGCGCAGGTTGATCGCGGCCGTATGGTCCGCACCATATCTCGTCGAGATGTTGGCCTCGCGCGCAGACAGGTCGACATACTGATTGCGGAGCCGCGTAATGACCTCGTTTTTCAGGATATCTGCGACGGCGCCTTCGCTGACGTCCATTTTCCGGACTTGCTCGATCCGGTCGAGCCGGGCCTTGGCCTCGCTGGTGGCGCCGCGCGCGGCGGCGAGCTGGCTGTTCAGTTCGAACAGCTGTTGTTCGCCGATGAGCCGGCTCGCGCTGCCGGCCGATACGTTCGGTCCGCCGAGGTCGACAATGTTGTTCTTTTCCTTGAACTCCAGGACCGCGCGATCGGCTGTCGCCGCCTTCGACTTCAGCTCGTTGATCCGGTCCTGCAGCCAGGCGCCCGCGCGGGTGACTGTCTGGTATTTTGCGCCGAGCTGGTCGTCGATATAGGCCTCCGCGATCGCGTTGGTGACCTTGGCCGCGGTCTCGGGGCTACGCGACGTGTATGAGATGTTCAGCGCATAAGTCTTGTCGCCGCGCGTGATGGAGCGGTGAGCCAGAAACTCATCGAGCGCCTTCTGCTCACGTTCTTCCACCGTGTTTGAGGTGACGTCCGGACGCGAGAACAGGCTCCAGCCACCGGCGAATTCCGGATCGTCGGCGAGCTTGAGGCTTCTTACAACGTCGAGTCCCAGCTTGCGCGAGGCGAGAATTTCGACCTGGGAGCCCACCTGAAGCGTGTCGAGCGGAATATCCCCCTGCGGCTGCAATTGGTTCTGCAGGACCCGCAGCGTGCTGCTGTCGATCAAAAGCGTAGCGGTCGCGGTGTATTGCGAGGGAGTGACCAGCAGATAGAGCAGGCCGATGGCTATGGCCACGGCGGGCACGATGAGAATGACCCGATACTGTCGCCGGGCCAGTCCGGACAGTTGGTCGATCAAGGCCGACATCGAGGACGAAGCTTCTTCCCGCCCACCGCTATAGTTGACGCGGGTTCTGTGCAACGGCATGTCCATCGTCGATCACATCCTCGGTGGGCGGGCGGTTGCTCGGAGCAAAAAGGCGCTACCACGACCGCAGCGAAATTCCACCTGACCGGGGCATCTCACCCTGTCTGGTCCCAAGGGCAGCGGGAGAGGCATTGATCGTCGCATAACTCTACCCAGCTAGGAGTATCTCGACTCATGGTCTTGCCATGACCGAGCCCGGCCCGCCGAGTTGTGACGCCAGCCCCCGTAACGTTGATGGCTTTCTCTAGCGAACAAATAATACACATTTGCAACAGTTTGATATGAACTGATGTAGGTGCGTCGTTCGATATGTTATGTGTTATCGCGGCGGGCGACGCCGGATGTCACGCGCCGTCGTTTCGCGTCGGCATGTCATGGAAATGGCGCATCGGCCGGGGCGGGTACCGTTCCGTGATCTCGCAAGGTTCAGTGGCTTGCGGTCCATGCCTCGCGTCTTGCCGGGCTGCGTCTCGACGCGCGGAACGACGCTATCGCACTTCAGGGTGACCTTGTATTCGCGGGCATGGTTGGACGCGCCGCTCAACGTCGGTACGTCCGCGGCGGTGCTATCGCGTTCACCGGTCCTGGCGAACGCCATTTGCGCGCCGTTTACCGTCAAGGTCAGTGAAGCGGAAGGCCACACCCGATCGCCGCTCCCGCCCATGACCAGATAGCCCGCCGTCCGCATGAACGCTAGCTTGCAGGGATTTAACTTGGTTCCAATTGAGTGCCACTTTAACGTTCCATTCTGCTGACCAGATGCCTCGGAAGAGAGTTGCGCCAACTTGCCGCTTTTTCGCCAGAGACGGCCGGGAACTAGGCGGCAAAAGATGCGGTAACTGCTTGAAACAAAAGGGAATAAGAGAAGTTGCGATGACCGGTGATAGCACGCGCAGCGCTCTGATTGGGTACCGGATCCGTGACGGCATTCGGTAAACTCGTCCGCACCACGGCATTCCGGCTGACGCTGGTCTACCTGTTCCTGTTTGCGATTTTCGCGGCCTCGCTGCTCGGCTATTTCGCCTGGAATACGCGGCGGCTGATCACCGAGGAAATCACGCAGACGGTCAATGCCGAGACCTCGGAGATCAACGAGATCTACGGCCGTCGCGGCCTGCGCGGCCTCGTGCTCGCGATCGAGTACCGGGCGCTGCGGCCGGGCGCCAACCTCTATCTCGTGACCACGCCGACCGGGCAGGCGATCGCCGGCAATGTCGGCTCGCTGGCGCCGGGCGTAATGGCGACGCGCGGCTGGTCGGAGACGGCCTACAAGCGGATCGAGGACGCCGACGAGCGCGACCATCGCGCGCTGGTGCGCGTCACCGAGCTCGAAAACGGTTTCCGCCTCCTGATCGGCCGCGACCTCGACGAGCGGCGGCGCCTGTTCGGGATCGTCGCCAAGGCCGCGCAATGGTCGATCCTGATCGTGGTCGTGCTGGGCCTCGGCGGCGGCATCTTCGTCGCGCGCCGCGTGCTCACGCGCATCGATGCGATGACCGGCACCGCGCAGCGCATCATGACCGGCGATCTCAGCGGGCGCCTGCCGGTGGGGCGCAGCGGCGACGAGCTCGATCGTCTTGCGGAAAACCTCAATGCGATGCTGGAGCGGATCGAGGCGCTGATGGCGGGGCTGAAGGAAGTCTCCGACAACATCGCCCACGACCTCAAGACGCCACTGACGCGTCTGCGCAACCGCGCCGAGGAGGCGCTGGCGAAATCGGGCAGCGAGACCGATTACCGAGCGGCGCTGGAGCGGACCATCGAGGAATCCGACGGCTTGATCCGCACCTTCAATGCGCTCTTGATGATCGCGCGCGCCGAGTCCGGCCAGGCGCGCGGCAACATGGATGATTTCGACGCCGCCGAAGTCGCGGGCGGCATCCACGAGCTCTACGAGCCGCTGGCCGAGGACGATGGCATGACCTTGAAGGTCAAGGCCGAGCCGACGCCGGTTCACGCCAACCGCGAATTGATCAGCCAGGCGCTCGCCAACCTGGTCGAGAACGCGATCAAGTACGGCAAGCCGGTCGCGCAGACCGGTGGAACCGTGGTCAGCATGGACTCCAGGCAGATCATCATCGAGGCGAAGCGCGAGGGCGACCAGGTGCTGCTCAGCGTCACCGATCGCGGCCCTGGTATCCCCGAAGCCGACCGCAAGCATGTCGTCGAGCGATTCGTGCGGCTTGAAGCCAGCCGCACGCTGCCGGGCTCCGGCCTCGGTCTCAGCCTTGCCGCCGCGGTTGCGACGTTGCATGGCGGAGAATTGCGGCTGGGTGATGCCCAGCCCGGCCTCGTCGCCACGCTGGTGCTCCCGGCGCGCGCCGGCGACAGGGTTGCTCCGCCAATGCAGGATGTGCCACAGAAGGTGGCATGAACCACTCCGCGCCGGGAAACGCGGACAAGACTGGTGAGAGCCTCGCCGCGCGCTTTGCGGAGGCTCCCCATATTGCCGCTTCCACCACCGACGAACGACGTCTTGAAAGCTGGCTGGCCGAGCTCGAGCCGGCGCAATCGGCCCGTCTTGGCGTGTCGCTGGCTCATCCCTTCGCGCGGGATATTCTGGCCGGCATCGCAGAATTCTCGCTCTATTTGTTCGATCTGGTGCGCACTGACCCGCTGCGGCTGATCCGGTTGCTGGAATGCGATCCGGATGCGCATCTCGCCCTGCTGATCGCGGAGGCGAGGGACGCGGTGCTCGCGGCAGGCGACGAAGCCGAGGTGATGCGGCTGCTTCGCAGGATGAAGGCCGAAGCGGCGCTTCTCACTGCGCTGTGCGATATCGGTGGCGTCTGGCCGGTGATGCGGGTGACGGCGGCGCTGACCGATGTCGCGGTATCCTCGGTGCAGGCGGCGCTCCAGTACCAGCTGCGGCAGGAAGCCGCACGTGGAAAGATCCTGCCGCCCAATCCCGAAGCTCCGGAAGAGGGCTGCGGCCTGATCGTGCTCGCGATGGGCAAGATGGGGGCGGGCGAGCTGAACTATTCCAGCGACATCGACCTCATCGTGTTCTTCGATCCCGATGCCACGACGCTCGCGCCCGACATCGAGCCGCAGCCGTTCTTCGTGCGGGTGACGCAGGGCGTGGCGCGCATTCTCCAGCAGCGTACCTATGACGGCTACGTCTTCCGCGTCGACCTGCGCCTGCGTCCCGATCCGTCCTCGACGCAAGTGGCGATTTCGCGAGACGCCGCGCTGAACTATTACGAGCGGGAAGGGCGCACCTGGGAGCGTGCTGCGATGATCAAGGCGCGTGCCTGCGCCGGCGATGCCAAAGCGGGCGAGGCGCTGCTCGCCGAAATCGCGCCCTTCGTCTGGCGCAAGCATCTCGACTTCGCCGCGCTTGCCGACGTCCACGACATGAAGCGGCAGATGCAGACCTATCGCGGCCAGAGCGAGATCGCGGTCGAGGGGCACAACGTCAAGGTCGGCCGCGGCGGCATTCGCGAGATCGAATTTTTCGCGCAAACGCAGCAGCTGATCGCCGGCGGTCGCCATCCGGAGTTGCGGGTGCGGCCGACGCTCGCCGCGCTCGATATTCTCGCCACCAGCAACTGGATCACCTTTGCCGCGCGTGACGAGCTGACCATTGCGTATGAATTCCTGCGCCGTGTCGAGCACCGCCTCCAGATGATCGCCGACGAGCAGACCCATGCGTTGCCCGACGACAAGGAGGCGGTCGAGCGCTTTGCGCGCTTCTTCGGCTATCCGGATCGCGAAGCCTTTGCGCGCGACCTGTTGCGGCAGCTCCAGATCGTGCAAGGACACTACGAAAAACTGTTCGAGGGCGATGACCCGACCGGCACAGCAAAGCTGCCGGCGCTCGACTACAGTGCAGGTCCTGACGATCCGCGCCTGCTGCAATATTTGACGACGCTCGGCTTCAAGAAGCCGGCCGCGCTCGCGCAGACCATACGTGACTGGATCACCGGCGACTACCGCGTGTTCCGCAACGACCAGACGCGAAGCGCTTTCGTCGAGTTCGTGCCGGCCCTGATCGACGGCCTCGCGCGGGCCGAGGAGCCGGATCGCGCCGTCGTGGCGTTCGATCAGTTCCTCCAGGCACTCCAGCTTGGCGGGCGGCTGATCACGCTGCTCGGCCAGAACCGCGATCTCGTCGCGCTCGTGGCGCTGGTGCTCGGCGCGGCGCCGCGGCTCGGCGAGATGCTGGCGCGGAAGCCGCAGCTCATGGATGGCCTGATCGATCCCAGATTCTTCGGCGCGATGCCGGACAAGCAGGAATTGTCGGCGCGATTGGCCGCGACGGTGCGCGACGCCGACTCCTATGAGGAGTTTCTCGACCGTCTCCGCCTGTTCGGGCAGGAGAGCCTGTTCCTGATCGGCACGCGCATTCTCTCCGGTACGGTCTCGGCGCAGCAGGCCAGCACGGCTTTCGCCGATGTCGCCGAAGGCATCGTCCACACCGTGCACGATCTTGTCGCCGAACGCTTCGCCGCCCAACACGGACGTATCAAGGATCAGGAGACCGCGATCATCGCGATGGGCCGGCTCGGCAGCCGCGAGATGACGGCATCGTCCGATCTCGACCTGATCCTGCTGTACGATTTCGACGGCGACAATCCGGACTCCGACGGGGCCAAATCGCTTCAGGGCGCCCACTACTTCGCGCGCTTCACCCAGCGCCTGATCAGTGCCTTCACCACACGCACCAATTACGGTGTGCTGTACGAGATCGACATGCGGCTGCGCCCGTCGGGACGCGCCGGTCCGGTGGCGTCGAGCCTCGTCTCATTCGCGGACTACCAGGCCAACGAGGCCTGGACCTGGGAGCACATGGCCCTGACCCGCGCCCGCGTGGTATCGGCCTCGGATGAATTCCGTGAGCGGATCGAGCGTATCATCCGCGATGTCCTGACCCGCCGCCGCGATCGGGCGACCATCGCCAACGACGTCGCCGACATGCGGCGCGCCATCGCGCAGGAGAAGGGCGAAAGCGACCATTGGGATCTCAAATACGCCGCAGGCGGCATGGTCGATATCGACTTCATCGCGCAATATCTCCAGCTCGTGCACGCCCATGACAAGCCTGAAATTCTCGACGTCAGCACCCTTCAGGTTCTGGACAACGCCGCCAAGCTCAACGTGCTCCCGCAATCGGAGGCGGAGATCCTTCGCGCGGCGGCGCGGCTCTATCACGACCTGACGCAGATCCTGCGTCTCTGCGTCAGCGACGGCTTCAAGCCCGAGACCGCCGGCACCGACCTTCAGCGCGTGATGGCGCGCGCCGGCGATGCGCCCGACTTCTCGTCGCTGGAGGCGCGCGTGAAGGAAACGCAGAGCGAGGTGAGGCGCGTATTTACGGCGCTGCTGGAAGGGACGTCGTCTGCTTCAGCGAGGTGAGAGCCTCGCGCACGTTCGGCTCCAGGCCGGCGCCGCCCGCGTCGAGATGGGCGAAGATCGCGCGCTTCATCCGGGGATCCCAGAACTTCTTGATGTGGTCGGCGATCCCCGGCACGGCCTTGTCGTGGCCCTGGCTCTTGAAGAAGGTACCGATCTGGTTGGCCATGTAGACGAGGCGGTCAGGCGACGACATCGATAATCTCCTGAGCACGATGAGCCGTAACGCGACTCTGGTGCGTGAATACTTCAAACCCATCGCTGCGGGCAATCGCGATCAACGTGATGCCGGCGGCCTCCGCGGTGCGAACCGCGAGCGCGGTGGGCGCCGAGACGGCGACCAGCACCGGGGCGCCGATTGCGGCCGTCTTCTGCACCATCTCGACCGAGACACGGCTCGTCAGCAGCACCATGCCCACGCTAGCGTCCGTCCGGCTGCGCGCCAGCGAACCTGCGAGCTTGTCTAGCGCGTTATGGCGGCCGACGTCCTCGCGCAGGGCCACAATGCCATTCGATGGCGACCAGAAGGCTGCAGCGTGGACCGCGCGCGTCTGCATGTTGATCGATTGCAGGGGCGCGATCGCCTGCATCGCCGTCATGATCTGTTGCGGCGTGAAGCTGGACCCTGGTGGGACGACGGCCGCGGGCCGCACGGCCTCGGCGATTGAATCGATGCCGCAAATGCCGCAGCCGGTCGGGCCGGCAATGTGCCGCCGCCGCTCGCTGATGCGCGCGGCATCTTCCGACGCCAGCCACATGCGCAGCTCGATGCCGTCGTCGAGGCGGACCACTTCGAGCGACTTGATGTCGTCGACCGACCTGATGATGCCTTCGTCCAGGCTGAAGCCGACCGCAAAATCCTCGAGGTTCTGTGGAGTCCCCATCATGACGGCATAGCTGCCGCCGTTATAGGTCAGCGCCAGCGGCGTCTCCTCCGGGATCAGGCGCGCGCCTTCGGACGCGACTCCGTCGCGCCAGATCTCGCGGTCGATGGCCTGGACCGGCACGTGCATGCCGTTACTCCGCTGCCTCGGCCGGCGCGATGCGGCGGGAGTGCTGCGCCTGCGCGTCATAGGCCTTCTGCCAGTCGGACGGGCCGTTCGACGGCGAGATCTGCACCGCGGTGACCTTGTATTCGGGGCAGTTGGTGGCCCAATCCGAATAGTCGGTGGTGATGACGTTGGCCTGCGTGTCCGGGTGATGGAAGGTGGTGTAGACGACGCCCGGTGAGACGCGGTCGGTGATCTCCGCGCGCAGCGTGGTTTCGCCCGCACGGCTCGCGAGCCGCACCCAGTCGCCGTCACGCACACCGCGCTGCTCGGCGTCGTGCGGATGAATCTCGAGCCGGTCCTCGGCATGCCAGACCACGTTCTCGGTGCGCCTTGTCTGCGCGCCGACATTGTACTGGCTGAGGATGCGGCCCGTGGTGAGCAGCAGCGGGAAGCGGGGGCCGGTACGCTCGTCGGTCGCGACATATTCGGTGACGATGAACTTGCCCTTGCCGCGGACGAAGCCGCCGATATGCATCACCGGGGTGCCCTCCGGCGCTTTCTCGTTGCAGGGCCACTGCACCGAGCCGAGTTCGTCGAGCTTGGCGTAGGAGACGCCGGTAAACGTCGGCGTCAGTGCCGCGATCTCGTCCATGATCTCGGACGGATGGCTGTAGTTCATCTCGAAACCCATGGCCTTGGCGAGGGCGATGGTGACCTCCCAGTCGGCCATGCCGTTCTTCGGCGTCATCACCTTGCGGACGCGCTGGATGCGGCGCTCGGCGTTGGTGAAGGTGCCGTCCTTCTCGAGGAAGCTCGAGCCGGGCAGGAAGACATGGGCGTAGTTTGCGGTCTCGTTCAGGAAGAGGTCGTGAACGATGACGCATTCCATCGACGACAGCGCCGCCACGACGTGCTTGGTGTTGGGATCGGACTGGAGGATGTCCTCGCCCTGCACGTAGATGCCCATGAACGTGCCTTCGATCGCGGCGTCGAACATATTGGGAATGCGCAGGCCCGGCTCCGGGTTGAGCTTGACGTTCCACAGCGCTTCGAACTGGTCGCGCACGGCGTCGCCCGAGATGTGGCGATAGCCGGGCAGCTCGTGCGGGAACGAGCCCATGTCGCAGGAACCCTGCACGTTGTTCTGGCCGCGCAGCGGGTTCACGCCGACGCCGGGGCGGCCGATATTGCCGGTCGCCATCGCGAGGTTGGCGATCGCGATCACGGTGGTCGAACCCTGGCTGTGCTCGGTGACGCCGAGGCCGTAATAGATCGCGCCATTGCCGCCGGTGGCGTAGATGCGCGCGGCTTCACGCAACACCTGCGGATCGACGCCGGTGAGGATCGCGGTGGCTTCCGGGCTGTGTTTCGGCTGGGCGACGAAGGCGGCCCATTCCTCGAACTCGGCCCAGTCGCAGCGCTCGCGCACGAAGGCTTCGTTGGCGAGGCCCTCGGTGACGATGACATGCGCCAGCGCCGTCACGACGGCAACGTTGGTGCCGGGCATCAGCGGCAGGTGCAACGCCTTTACGTGCGGCGATTCCACCATTTCGGTGCGGCGCGGATCGATCACGATCAGCTTTGCGCCCTGGCGCAGCCGCTTCTTCAGGCGCGAAGCGAACACCGGGTGAGCGGAGGCGGGATTTGCACCAATGATGACCGCGACGTCGGTATCTTCCACCGAGTCGAAGTCCTGCGTGCCGGCCGACGTGCCGAAGGTCTGCGACAGACCATAACCGGTCGGCGAATGGCAGACGCGGGCGCAGGTGTCGACATTGTTGTTGCCGAAGCCGCCGCGGATCAGCTTCTGCACCAGATAGGTTTCTTCGTTGGTGCAACGGGACGAGGTGATGCCGCCGATGGCGTCACGGCCGTATTTCTTCTGGATGCCGCGCATCTTGGCAGCGGCAAACGAGAACGCCTCATCCCAGGACACTTCGCGCCAGGGATCCTCGATCCGCTCGCGGATCATCGGGTTGAGGATGCGCTCCTTGTGGTTGGTGTAGCCCCAGGCGAAGCGGCCCTTGACGCAGGAATGGCCGCGATTGGCCTTGCCGTCCTTGTACGGCACCATGCGCACGACTTCCTCGCCGCGCATCTCGGCCTTGAAGGCGCAGCCGACGCCGCAATAGGCGCAGGTGGTGACGACGGAGTGCTCGGGCTGGCCGATCTCGATCACCGACTTTTCCGTCAGCGTCGCGGTCGGGCAAGCCTGCACGCAGGCGCCGCAGGAGACGCATTCGGAGCCGAGGAAGCTCTCGCTCATGCCGGGCGAAACGCGGCTGTCGAAGCCGCGGCCCGAGATGGTCAGTGCGAAGGTGCCTTGCACTTCCTCGCAGGCGCGGACGCAGCGCGAGCAGACGATGCACTTGGAGGGATCGTAGGTGAAGTAAGGATTGGACTCGTCCTTCGGCATCCAGGCGGCGTTGATCTCGCCATGGGATTTTGCGAAGACGTGGTTCTCGCCCTCATAGCCGTAGCGCACGTCGCGGAGGCCCACGGCGCCGGCCATGTCCTGCAATTCGCAATCGCCATTGGCGCCGCAGGTGAGGCAGTCAAGCGGATGGTCGGAGATGTAGAGCTCCATCACGCCCTTGCGCAGCTTCTTCAGCCGTTCGCTCTGGGTGTGCACGACGAGGCCGTTCATGGCAGGCGTCGTGCAGGAGGCCGGCGTGCCGGCGCGGCCCTCGATCTCGACGACGCAGAGACGGCAGGAGCCGAACGCGTCGACCATGTCGGTCGCGCAGAGTTTTGGGATCTGGTGGCCTGCATCCATCGCGGCCCGCATGATCGAGGTGCCCTCGGGCACCGTGACCTGGTTGCCGTCGATGGTCAGCGTCACCATCGTCGTCGATTTGGAGCGCGGTGTGCCGTAGTCGATTTCTTCGATCAGAGACATCGTCGTTCTCCTATTCCGCGGCCTGAAGCGTGGTCGGGGCCGGGATGAAATCTTCCCGGAAATGCTTCAACGCGCTGAGCACGGGGTAGGGCGTGAAGCCCCCGAGTGCGCAGAGCGAGCCGAATTTCATGGTGTTGCAGAGGTCTTCGACGAGCGCGAGATTTTCGCTCACGCGCTCGCCGCGGATGATCTTTTCGACGGTCTCGACGCCACGGGTCGAGCCGATCCGGCAGGGCGTGCACTTGCCGCAGGATTCGATGGCGCAGAATTCCATGGCGAAGCGCGCCTGCCTGCGCATGTCGACGCTGTCGTCGAACACGACGATGCCGCCATGGCCGATCAGGCCGTCGCGTGCGGCGAAGGCTTCGTAGTCGAACGGGGTGTCGAACAGCGCGCGCGGGAAGTAGGCGCCGAGAGGGCCGCCGACCTGCACCGCGCGAACCGGACGGCCCGTGAACGTGCCGCCGCCGATGTCGTCGACGAGCTCGCCGAGCGTCACGCCGAACGCCGTCTCGAACAGCCCGCCATGGCGGATGTTGCCGGCGAGCTGGATCGGCATCGTGCCGCGCGAGCGGCCCATGCCGAAATCAGCGTAGGCCTTGCTTCGGCGAGGATGAAGGGGATGGCGGCGAATGACAGCACGTTGTTGATGACGGTCGGCTCGCCGAACAGGCCGTGATGCGCGGGCAGCGGCGGCTTGGCGCGGACCAGGCCACGGCGGCCTTCGAGGCTTTCCAGCAGCGAGGTCTCTTCGCCGCAAACGTAAGCGCCGGCGCCGACCCGCACTTCGAGATCGAAGCTGTAGGTGGAGCCGCCGATCTTGTCGCCGAGATAGCCGCCGCGCTTTGCTGCCTTGATGGCCGCGTTCATCGCTTCGACTGCGTGCGGGTATTCGCTGCGGATGTAGATGTAGCCCTTGGTCGCGCCGACGGTGATGCCGGCGGTCGTCATGCCCTCGATCACCAGGAAGGGGTCGCCTTCCATGATCATGCGGTCGGCGAAGGTGCCGCTGTCGCCTTCGTCGGCGTTGCAGACGATGAATTTGCGGTCGGCCTTCGCTTGCGCGACGGTCTTCCACTTGATGCCGGTGGGGAAGCCCGCACCGCCGCGGCCACGCAGGCCGGATGCGGTGACCTCGGCGAGGATCGCATCCGAGCCGAGCGACAGCGCGCGCTCGAGGCCCTTGTAGCCGCCATGGGCGCGGTAGTCGTCAAGCGAGCGCGGATCGATCACGCCGCAGCGGGCGAAGGTGAGACGGGTCTGGCGCTTCAGCCAGGGGATCTCGTCGGTTGCGCCCAGCCGCAGCAGATGCGGCGTGTTGCTGGCGAGGGCGTCGAGCAGGGAGGGCACATCGGCCTCGGTGACCGGGCCGAACGCGATCCGGCCCTGCGGCGTCGCAACCTCGACCAGCGGCTCCAGCCAGTACATGCCGCGCGAGCCGGTCCTGACGATCTCGACTGCAACGCCGCGCTTGGCCGCATCCTGCTCCAGCGCCAGCGCAACCTCGTCGGCGCCAACCGCAATCGCACCCGCATCGCGTGAGACGAATAGACGCATGCTCATCGCTGTGCCTCCGCGACCAGTGCATCGAGGCGCTTCTCATCGAGCCGGCCAATGAGGCGGCCGTCGAGCATGGCGGACGGTGCGGTCGCGCACAGCCCGAGGCAGTAGATCGGCTCCAGCGTGACGCGATCATCGGCGGTCGTGTTGCCGAGGGGCACGCCAAGCTTCGCCTCGGCGCGCGCAGCGAGAGCATCGCCGCCCGCAGCCTGACACGCTTCCGCGCGACAAAGCTTCAGGACATGACGTCCGGCCGGCTTGTGCCGGAAATCATGGTAGAAGGTGAACACGCCATGCACCTCGGCGCGCGACAGATTCAGCGCCTGCGCCACCATGGGGATCGCCGCCTCCGGCACATAGCCGAACGCCTTCTGAAGGGCGTGCAGGATGACCAGCGTCGCGCCCTCTTGCTTCGCATGTTCGGCGATGATCTCTGCGCCGCGCGTCTCGTCCCAAGGCTCGTAAACCGCTGTCATTCTTTGTTCTCAGATTGAGCGTCCCTTGATCGCAAACTATTTGGAATCGTTCGAAGATCAATAAAGCTGTCTCATGCTGCGATTGCGAATTCTGATCGATCTGGAAGCGCAATCGGGCGATACGGAAATGCAATTAATCGCGTTCCGCTTGCCGGTTTTTCCGTGTTGGTAATGACCTGCCGTGCTAGCTTGCATGCCACGATGGCATCCGAGGGGACGACCGGTTGATCGACAAGCTTGAACTGCTGCTGGCGCTGGCGAAGGAGCGGCATTTCGGACGCGCTGCAGAAGTCTGCGGCGTGACGCAACCGACGATGTCGACCGGGCTCAAGCAGCTCGAGGAGATCCTCGGCGTGATGCTGGTCCAGCGCGGCTCCCGCTTCCAGGGTTTTACCCCCGAGGGCGAGCGCGCGCTGGATTGGGCGCGGCGGATCGTGGGCGATGCCCGCGCCATGCGTGACGAGATCAACGGGCTGAAGCATCAGCTCTCCGGCGAAATCCGCATCGCGGCGATCCCGACCGTGCTCGGCATGGTCGCCCAGCTGACGACGCCGTTCCGCGCCAAGCATCCCGAGGTGCGATTTCGCATCCAGTCCACCACCTCATCCGAGGTGCTGGGGCTGCTCGAAAATCTCGAGGTCGATGCGGGGCTGACCTATATCGAGAACGAGCCGATCGGCAAGGTGCGCACCATTCCGCTCTACAACGAGAGCTATCGCCTGCTGACCGCGCCGGATGGAATGTTCGGCGATCGCGAGACGGTGACGTGGAAGGAGGTCGGGCAGGTGCCGCTGTGCCTGCTGACGCCCGACATGCAGAACCGCCGCATCATCGACCGCGCGCTCCGCTCGGTCGGCGCGGAGGCGACGCCAACCCTGACCTCGAACTCGCTGCTCGTGCTGTTCACGCATGTGAAGACGGGGCGCTGGGCGAGCGTGATGCCGGCCAAGCTTGCCGAGACGCTCGGCCTGTCCGATACGGTGCGTTCGATCCCGATCACCGATCCTGATGTCAATTACAGCATCGGCATGGTGATCCCGCAGCGCGATCCGATGACGCCGCTGATCGCGGCGCTGGTCAACGTCGCGCGCGAAGTGGCGCCGTCGCTGCAATTGTAGGGTCTACAGCGTTTTCGAGCGAAGTGGATACCGGTTCGGCAGGGCCCGAGCAAGCGCCTCGTCCTTCGAGACGACCGCTTCGCGGTCTCCTCAGGATGAGGCTCCGTTGTATCGGTGTTCGCTGAAACTGCTGCTGCGCACTCTGCCCTCATCCTGAGGGCCCGCCGGAGGCGGGCGTCTCGAAGGATGGCCGCAGGCGAGCTTCCCGCCATGCTCTAGGCCGCAGCCGACATCCCGGACGCCGCCTTGATCGCATCGCGCGGCAGGGTCACGCGGACGACGGTGCCCACCTCGATCTTCGAGCGCAGCCGCATCGAGCCGCCGTGGAGCTGCGCCAGCGAGCGCGCGATCGCAAGTCCAAGTCCGGAGCCGTGGTAGGTCTTGGTGAGCTGGCTCTCGACCTGCTCGAACGGGCGGCCGAGCCGTGCCAGCGAATGCGGCGCGATCCCGATGCCGGTGTCGGCGATCAACAGCACGATCTTGTCGTCGAGCTGTCGGCTGCGCACCACGATGCGTCCGCCGTCGGGCGTGAATTTCACCGCATTGGAGAGCAGGTTGACGATGATCTGCTTGGTCGCGCGGCGGTCGGCAACGACCGAGATCGATTTCTCGATCCCGGCGTCGAGCGTCAGATGCTTGTCCTGCGCGCGGCCGGAGACGACGCGGAGGGACTCCGCGAGCGTCTGTCCGAGGTCGAGCTCTTCCATGTCGAGCTTCATGCGGCCGGCTTCGATCTTGGACATGTCGAGGATGTCGTTGATGACTTCGAGCAGGTAATGGCCGCTGGTCAGGATGTCCTGGCAGTATTCCTGGTACTTCTCCGAGCCGAGCTCGCCGAACATGCCCGAGCCCATGATCTCGGAGAAGCCGATGATGGCGTTGAGCGGCGTGCGCAGCTCGTGGCTCATATTGGCGAGGAATTTCGACTTGGTCTGGTTGGCTTCCTCGGCGCGGGTCTTCTCGCGCTGATACTTCTCGGCGAGGTCGGCGAGCTCGTTGGTCTGGCGCTCCAGCGCCGCCTGGGAGCGCTTCAGGTCGATGACGGTGGCGCGCAGGCGCAGATCGTTGTCGACCAGCTTCTGCTCGTGCTCCTTGATGCGGGTGATGTCGGTGCCGACCGAGACGTAGCCGCCGTCCTTGGTGCGGCGCTCGCTGATGTGCAGCCAGCTGCCGTCGTCGAGCTGCGCCTCGAAGGTGCGTGCGCCCGGACCCTGGCTGGCCGTCTCGTTGTGGCGGGTGCGCACCTCCGGCATGCGGCCGACTTCGAGCACGGTCTCGTAGGAGGTGCCGGGGATGACGGCGCTGTCGGGCAGCTTGTGCAGGCGCTGGAAGTGCGAGTTGCAGAGCACGAGGCGGTCGCTCGCGTCCCACAGCACGAAGGCCTCCGGAATGGTCTCGATGGCGTCGCGCAGGCGGAGGTCGGCTTCGACGGTGCGTTCGGCGAGGCTCTTCTGCTCGGTGATGTCGACGGCGATCCCGATCAGGTGCACGCTGGAATCGGTCGCCCCGTGCGTCTTCTCGCAGCGGACGCGGAGCCAGATCCAGTGACCGTCGACGTGCTGCATGCGGAAGGTCTGGTCGATATGGTCGATCTTCCCGGAGATGAGCTGGTCGGCGATCTCGAACAGGTCGATGTCGTCGGACTTCACCAGCGCGTTGACCTCGCCGAAGGTGAGGAGCTCGTTACGACCGTCGAGGCCGAGCATCGAAAACATCGACTGCGACCAGAAGATCCGGCCGCGCGACAGATCCCAGTCCCACAGGCCGCAGCGGCCGCGGTTGAGCGCGGTGTCGATGCGGCCGCGCACGGCGTCGTTGATGAGGTCGCCCTCGCGGGCGCGGGTCGACTGCCAGTGGAAGGCGAAGCCGAGGATCAGGACCACGAAGCCGGTGGTCGCCGACAGCGTCACCGAGAGCGCGGCGTCCGAGCCCCAGATCGGCTCGTTGCGCTCCTGGATCACGGTGACGAGGCCCGGCAGCGACTTGATCTGCCGCGAGGTCACCATCGCGGCGTTGCCGTTCGGCAGCGTCATGTCGGAGACGTTGTTGTCGCGCGGCGGCGCCGCGACCAGTTGCGCCGTGGTGATCGCATCGAGCAGGCGGTCGTTGCCTGAGGGGTCGCGGTCGATCGGAATGCGGGCGAGGATGCGGCGGTCGACGCCGGCCGAGGTGACGACGACGTGGCGGCCGGAGGCCGTGCCCCAGGACGGGATCAGATCGGGCAGCAGCGTCGGCAGGTTCTCGATGTTCTTGAGCCGCTCCTGCCGCGACGAGGTCAGGCGATCGATCCGCTCTGCGAGCAGGTCGGCCAGCGCCGAGATGTCGTGGCGGAGCACCTGCCGCTTCTGGCGCGTCTGATCGACGACCTGCACGAACGCGCCGAGACAGATCGTGACCAGGAACGCGATGATCAGCGTCGGCACGGCGCGGCGCAGCGCCGGCTCCGCGATCAGGAGCCGATGATAGGCAGGTTTCGCGATCGATTGCGCCAATCCCTTGATCGAATCGGATTGGACGCGCACGTTCGCGGCGTCTGCACGCGACATGCCTTCTGCCCCCTGGAAAACCTGCTTGCAACTTAAGTTCGGAAGCAGCCCCACATCGCTTCCGAATCATGACCGATTTGAATCCAGTTTTCGCAGGCTGTCGAGAGTCAACGAATCGTTAACGCGAATTTATTCTTATCCAACGCGCACTTTGCGTCCGCAAACTTACGTGCGTGGCGAGTCCGAAACGAGAACATGTGACTCCCCGCACATTTCGCGTCACGCCCGCGGCGGCTCGGCGTGACTGATCACGCGCTTCACGCTCGGGAACGCGCGGCGGAGCGCGCGCTCGATCGCGTCGACATGCTCGTGCACCTTGATCACGCTCATCGAGGGCGTGGCACGGCAGTGGAAATTGACGATCTCGCCGGCGTCGGTGTTGCGGACACGCACATTGTGGATGTCGTAGATCTCGCCGCCGGCGGCATATTCCGTCAGGGCGGAGGCGATGGCCCGCACCCGTTCCGGCACGGCATCGACCCCGAACGGCAGTTCCGGTTCCAATGGTTCGATATGGACGTCCACCTCGACGTCGGCGCCGAACTCCTCCTGGATGCTGCGCTCCAGCGTGTTGGCGATGTCATGGGCGGCGTCGAGCTGCATCCCGGCGTCGACCTCGAGGTCGATGCCGACGATGAGCTTGGCGCCGAGGTCGTGCACCGTGACGTGGTGGATGGCGAGGCCGGAATTGTGTGCGATGACCATGATCCGGTCGCGCACGGTCTCGTTGTCGCGCGCGACGGGGACGGCGGTGAAGGTAAGGTCGGCGTCGCCGAATGCCTTGTCGACCGCCGCCTGCGCCTTGCGCTTGATCTCCTCGACGCGGTCGATCGGATAGGTTCGCGGCACCTTCGCGATGGTGTCGATGAACATGGTCGCGCCCACCATGCGCAGCCGCAACCGCTCGACGTCGATCACGCCGGGCACGCCAAGGATCGCGGCCGTGGCCTTCTCCTGCGCGCCCTCGGGGGCGCGATCGACCAGCGTCTGCACGGTCGAGCCGGCCATGCGCAGGCCGAGCAGGGCGATCATCACGGCGACGGCGGCAGCGGCCGCGGCGTCGCCCCACCAGAAGCCGAGGGCGGCCAGGATCAGGCCGATGATCACGGCGAACGAGCCGAGTACGTCGGAGGCGAAATGCAGCGCGTCCGCCGCGAGCGCCTGGCTGCGCGTTTCCCGTGCGGCGCGGTGCAGGGCGCGGGCACGCCACAAGTTCACGACGATGTCGATCACCAGCACCACGAACGGTACGGCCGAGATGGTCGGCGGCGGAGTTCCCTCGCGCAGGCGGCTGTAGGATTCGACCAGGATGCCCCCGGCCAGCACGTAGAGCAGGGCGGTGACACCGAGCGCGGAGATGCTCTCCAGCTTGCCGTGGCCGTAATGGTGCTCTTCGTCGGCCGGCTTGTCGGACACCCGCACCACCGCCCAGGTGATGATGGTCGCGACCAGGTCGATCGAGGAATGCAGGGCCTCCGAAATCAGCGCCAGCGAGCCGATCGCGATCCCGACCGCAAACTTGGCCGCTGCCATGCCGCCGCTGGCGAAGATCGAGATTGCGGCGACCGAGGTCTTGTTGTGCTGTGCGCTCATGGCCGGGGATTTAGCAGCCTAGGGCTGAACATCAAGCGACGATCCACAGCTGTAGTCGCGAGTGAGTTGCAGGAGCGAAACTATTGCGAATGCTTCCGAATTGAATGCTCGCTTATGCCACTGGCTCAGTCTCGTAGGGTGGGCAAAGGCGCGTAGCGCCGTGCCCACCAACAAGTGTCTCCTGATCAACCGCTGTGGTGGGCACGCTTCGCTTTGCCCACCCTACGAGACCGCGCGCTCGTCGCCCGGCCAGGCATCACAGCGTCACGACGATCTTCCCCAGATGCTTGTTCGCCTCCATGTGCTCGAACGCCTTGTCGATGTCGGCGAAGGCATAGACCTTGTCGATCGGCAGCTGCAGCTTGCGTGACTCGACCGCGCCCCAGATGTCCTTGCGGACCTCGTCGAAGATCTCGCGGACCTCCTCGATGGTGCGGGTGCGGAAGGTGACGCCGACATAGTCGATCCGGCGTGCGGCATGCAGGTCGAAGTTGAAATCGGCATGGGTGCCGCCGAGCCGGCCGACATTGACGATGCGGCCCTTGACCTTGGTGGCGGCGAGGTTCTGGCTCGCGACCTTGCCCGAGACCTGGTCGACGATGAGGTCGACGCCTTCGCCGTTCGTCGCCTTCAGCACCTCGTCCACCCATTTGGGGTCGGAGGAGTCGACGGCGAGGTCGGCGCCATACTCCCTAAGCCGGCCGCGGCGATAGGGATCGGTCGACGAGCCGATCACGAGCTTGGCGCCCTTGAGCCTCGCAATCTGCATCGCCATCAGACCGACGCCGGAGCTCGCCCCCTGGATCAGCACGGCTTGGCCGGGCTGAATGCCGCCGACGGTGACGACCGCGTTGTGCATGGTCGCGAGCGCGACGGGCAGGGTGGCGGCTTCCTCGAAGTTCATGTTCGATGGCGCGCGGAACAGCCGGCCGTGATCGGCCAGGGTGTATTCGGCGAACGCCGCGCCGCCCGAGCCCATGATGCGGTCGCCGACCTTCACGCCCTTGGCATCCGGTCCGAGCTCGGCGACCTCGCCGGCCCATTCCATGCCGAGCACGGTGCCGGCACCGCCGGCGGCGCCATGGGCGTGGCCCTTGCGCATGCCGGTGTCGGCGCGGTTCAGCCCGCAGGCGCGGACGCGGACCAGCACCTGCGTGCCCTTAGGCTTTGGTTGAGCGACGTCGGAAATCTGAGCGCCGTCAGGGCCGTAGACATAAGCCTTCATGAATTACTCTCGCTTCTTGCAGTGATTATTCAGCGGCTTGTGCGCTCGGATGAGCGATCATGCCTTCGAGCCGGCTGCGAATGATGGCTTCGGCCTCGCGCACGATGCGGGAGATCAGCTCGGCGCAGCTCGGGATGTCCTGGATCAGGCCCTGCACCTGGCCCGCCGACCAGATGCCTTCGTCCGAATTGCCGGTCGCATAGACCATCTTACCACGGGCGCCCGCAACCAGCTCGCGGATGTCCTCGAACTTCGCGCCTTCCTTCTCCATGGCGACGACCTTGGTCGAGATGTCGTTTTTGGCAACGCGCGAGGTGTTGCGCATGGTACGGAAGATCAGCTCGGTCTCGCGCTCGTCATTGGCGACGATCTTCTCCTTGATGAGCTGGTGGATCGGGCTTTCCTTGGTGGCCATGAAGCGGGTGCCCATGTTGATGCCCTCGGCGCCGAGCGCCAGGGCGGCGACGAGGCCGCGGGCATCGGCAAAGCCGCCCGAGGCGATCATCGGGATCTTGATCTTGTTGGCGGCGGCCGGGATCAGGATCAGGCCGGGGGTGTCGTCCTCGCCGGGGTGGCCGGCGCATTCGAACCCGTCGATCGAGATGGCGTCGACGCCCATGCGCTCGGCCGAGAGCGCGTGGCGGACGCTGGTGCATTTGTGCACGATCTTGACGCCATGCCTCCTGAACTCATCGACATGCTCCTGCGGCTTGTTGCCGGCGGTCTCGACCACGGTGATGCCGGCCTCGATGATGGCGGCGCGGTATTCGGCGTAGGGCGGCGGCTTGATCGCGGGCAGGATGGTGAGGTTGACGCCAAAGGGCTTGTCGGTGAGGTCGCGGCAGCGCGCGATCTCCTTGGTCAGGTCTTCCGGGGTCGGCTGGGTCAGCGCCGTGATGAAGCCGAGCGCGCCAGCGTTCGCGACCGCGGCGACCAGCTCGGCGCGTCCGACCCATTGCATGCCGCCCTGGACGATCGGGTGCTCGACGCCGACGAGCTTTGTGAACCGTGTCTGCAGCATGATCTGTTTCCCCCGCCTCGCGTGGCGCTCTGTTATCGGTTGATGGCGGCAGGATGCCGCCGGGGGTAGGAAAAGTCTATCAGCCGGGCGTGCGGGGCGTCATGCGAGCGATGAGGGTGATTCCGCAGGGCGGATAATTGGACGCCGGTTTCCGTCAGGCCGGCACCGCTGAGTCGGTTCTTAGCCCCGCTGCTTCAACACCGTCATTGCGAGCGCAGCGAAGCAATCCAGACTGTCTCCGCGGAGGGACTCTGGATTGCTTCGCTGCGCTCGCAATGACGGTAGAACTACTCCGCCGACAGCCGCACCATCTGGCGGCCGCCGTTCATTTCCTTGAGGCTGTTGACGAATTTTTCCGGGCGCTGCCAGCGGTAGGGGACCTGCAGGCCCATGAACTCGGCGATGTCGCCGATGAAGCCGGTGCAGTTGGTGGTCTCAGCGTTCCAGACCGGCGAGCTCGCCTGCAATTTCTTGATATAGGCGAAGACGCGCTTGGCGTCGGCTTCGCTCAGATAGACGCGGTAGTTCGCGGTCAGATAGTCCGGATCGAGATCGCCGTAGCTCGCGCCGGTTTCGGCTGGCACCCAGGTGAGGTGACCGAGCACATAGGCCCAAGTGTCGCCGGCGGGCGTGAGGCCCGCGACTTCGACGGCGCGCTCGCTGGTCTTGCCGTACCAGACGAACGCATGGCCCCAGCTCGCCGCCGTCCGCGCGCGGAAGTCGACGTAGTAGGGACCTTTCTCTGCGCGTGCGACGGAGCGCCGCGTCGATTGCGGCGCCGGTCGTGATGCGGCGTCGGTCGTAGCAAGCGCATTGGCGTCGGCAACGCGCTTGTTCGCTTCGTGGGCCGAGGCCGAGGGGGTGGTGCAGGCGAGCATCGCCGCGAGAGCGAATCCCGCGAGGATGCAGGATCCCGATCGATCAGATGTGTTCGTCACGTTGTGCCCCTCGACTACCGGCCGCTTACGCAGATTTCTTGCGCGTATTTCCGTTGCGCGTCAGTAGCGCGCAGCGACCGGGCCGGGCGCCTTGCCGATCGGGGCCTTTCCAATCGGGCTCTTGCCAATCGGCATCTTGCCGATCGGCGCCTGCTCCGCAGGATAGACGGGAACGGGCTGGCGACGCGGCAGATCCGCAGCGTTCGCAGCCGTCACCAGAGCAAGCGTCGCACCCAGAGCAATTACAATTTTCTTCACAGTCATACCCCTAGAAGGTTTGGTCCAAACACGGCACGGCCGTGCCCCCAGACACGCCTCATAGAAGGCGGCCGAATGCGTCCAAGTTGCGGCACCCGCGGGACATGTTGGCGGCATTGATCGGGTGCGCGGAGATATGATGTGTCTGGATGTTTCGGCGCGGCGTGATTGCGGGCTGTAGGATGGGTAGAGCGAAGCGAAACCCATCGCACCCTTTCCACGGTGATCGTGGTTATGGGTTTCGCTGCGCTCTACCCATCCTACGCAGCTCGGGCTTCTCACCCGATTCGGTTCAGGCTGTTCCTGATCGTCGAGAAGATGCCGCCGATGTCTTTGCGCAAGGCATCGAGCGCGTTGAAATTGTCGAAGATGCGGGCGAGGCGGTCTTCGACCTCGCGCTTGCTCCTGGCGAGGGCATCGACGCGCGAGGCGAGGGTGACGTCGCCGTTCGCCTCGATCTCGCCGACGGTGTTCGCAAGGAGATCGCGGGTGGCGCCGACCTCGGCGATCATGGCCTCGATGCCGAACACCGGCGCCTTCAGCGGAACGAGGTCGGCCTGCGACTTCGACAACTCCGTCTTGAAGGCGTTCAGCGTCGCCAGCGTCTCCTGCAACGCGCCGAGCCGCTGGCGCGACTGGAGGACGAAATCGTTCAGCGCGTTCTGGCGGTCGACGAGGGTCTTGCCCTCGGGGTCGGTTTCGACGTCGGCGAGCGAGCGTTCGAGCTGGGCCTGGCGCTGGCCGAGTTCCTCGAAATCGAGCCGGATCGCTTTCAGGATATTGAAGCTGTCGTCGATGCGGGCGAGGCGCTGCGCGATCTCGATCTTGTTCTTCGAGAGCGTCTCGACGCGAGTGTCGAGCGGCGCCTCGCCGCCGGTCTCGAGCTCGTCGATGCTCTTGGCCAGACGGTCATGGCTGAGGCCGAGCTCGCCGATCAGGGCATTGATGCCGGCGTCCGATGAGCGCAGCGGGACCAGTTCGGCATGGGATTTCGCCAGATCTTCCTTGTACTGGTTGAGGGTCACGAAAGTGTCCTGGACCGCGTTCACCCGTGACAGCAGCGCCGATACGTCGCGCGCCACGTCCTTCAGGCGGTCGGCGAGGTTATTCTTGCGGTCGTCGGTCTCGAGGTCGAGCAGGGAGCGTTCGAGCTGGTTCTGGCGGTCGCGGATCTCGGTGAAAACAGGCTCGACCGCGCGCCGCTGGTCGGCGACCTTGCCGACCATCTCTCGCACCCCCTGCTGGCGCCGGCGGATCTCGGCGAGCTGGTCGTGCATGTCGGTGGATTCGTTTCGGCCCTGCTGGAGTAGGGCGCGCTGCTCAGTCTCGCCCAGCTTGTCGTGGAGGGCGGAGACGGCCTCGCGGGGATCGCTTTCGATCAGGTGCTGGACGGTGGCGTCGAGGTGGTTTTGCAGGGCGTGGGCGACGACGACATCCTCGCGGGTCTTCTTGAGGCGGTCGCGCAGGGTATTGAGGCGGCGATCCTGACGCGAGAGCCGCCAGGCGGGGGCGCCGATCAGCGCCAGCCCGAGCGTCACGATCGCGCCGGTTGCGATACGCTGCGGCATAGGCAGGTCCGCAAACAGGGCAGGCAAGTGCGCGACGTCATAACCAAACGCCTGTTGGGCGAGGATCGCGATGGCGGCTAGCAGGACAAACCAGGCAACCACGAAAAACAGCCACATCGTGACTTCCCCACCCGGGACACATTCTCGCCATAGTTGCTATTGGAGAGCGGAACCGAGATCAAGGGGCGGGCGGGGTTGCCAGATGTTTCCGGTCGCGCGATCCACTGCCGGTTGCGTCAGTCGATTGGCGGAGAGCAGGGTGCCAGGTTTTCCCGGGGAGCGGGGCAAGGCCTGTAAGCCCGGATGGAGCAAAGCGCAATCCGGGGTCTGCGCGCGCAGAAACGCCCGTCCCGGATTAGGCTTCGCTCCATCCGGGCTACGGCACTGCGTGGGCCCCTTTCGGGGAGGCTAGCAGCAGGCGTCGGCGCGAGCCGGCGAGCCTCGGGCTATCATTTCCCGAGGAAGTTCGTGCGCATCTTGTCGGCGAACCAGACCACGAAGATCGCAGCGAACGAAAGAGCGAAGTACAGAGCCGCCCAGAGAAGTGCATTACTGGCGTTCGACATGACATCCTCCCTTGCATCAGAAATCGATCTGTTGCCGGGAAGGATAGCGGCAGCCGCGACCGCCGATTTGCGCAGGATCAATTTTTGCCGGGCTGCGGCGCAAATGGCCGGCGAGCCTTCATTCCGGGCCCACGATGGATTTGCGGCCTAGGAATGACGCAGCGAGTTACAGCCGAAACTCGTTGGTCAGCTCGCCGATGCCGTCGATCGCGACGGTCACGGAATTCACCGGCTCCTTCATCACCCCGACGCCGACCGAGGTGCCGACGGCGATGAGGTCGCCGGGAAGCAGGGTCATGTCGTGGGAGATTTTGCTGACCAGCTCCTGCGCGGTGAAGATCATGTCCGAGATCGGATAGTTCTGCCGCTCCGCGCCGTTGAGGATGGTGCGCACAACAAGCTTGGCCGGATCGAGGCCGGTTGCGATGACGGGGCCGAACGGGCCGTAATCATCGATGCCCTTGGCGCGGGCCCATTGCGGGAAAGTGGGATCGCTGGTCAGGATGTCGTTGGCGGTGATGTCGTTGACGCAGGTGTAGCCGAAGATGAAGCTGTCCGCTTCCGCCGGCGAGACGCGGGCGCAGGTCCGGCCGATGACGATGCCGAGCTCGCCCTCATAGGTGGTCTTGCCGTCGTAGTAAGAGGGGCGGCGGATCACGGCGCCCGGCGTCGTGATGGTGGTGGTCGCCTTCAGCAGATAGAGCGGCTCCGGCGGCTCGGGCTGGTTCAGCTTGGCGGCGAGCGCGTGGAAATTATTCCAGAGCGCGACGATCTTGCTGGGCGCGCAGGGCGCGAGCAGCTCGACCTCCGACAGCGCCAGCACCTTGCCGGTGGCTGCATGGCGGCCGAACATCTCACCCTCATACACGCTGATGCCTGATGGCGTCAGGGTGCCGAAGCCGGTCGCACCGGCATGGCGGAAGCGCAGCCATTGCTTCATCTCGCCCGCCATCACGCCACCGCCAGTGCACGGGGATCGGCGGGCGCGGAGACGCCGTCATAGAGGCCGGCGATGCGAGCACGCTGGGTCACCATCGCCAGCACCGAGTCGAGCGCGGGCGTGGCGATGCCGGTGAGGCGGCCCATCTCCTGCACCACGGTGACGAGCGGGTCGATCTCCATCGGACGGCCGCGCTCGAGATCCTGGAGCATCGAGGTCTTGTGCGCGCCGACCTTGCGGGCGCCCTCGATACGGCGCTCGACGTCGACGCGGAATTTGACGCCAAACGTCTCGGCGATGCCTTGCGTCTCCACCATGATCGCGCGCGACAGCGCACGCGTGGAGGGATCGGTGCAGATCACGTCGAGCGTTGCATGGGTCAGTGCGCTGATCGGGTTGAAGCAGACATTGCCCCAGAGTTTCAGCCAGATCTCGTCGCGGATGCGGTCGAGCACCGGCGCTTTCAGCCCGGCGGTGACGAAGAGATCGGCGAGGCGCTGCACGTCCGAGGTGATTTCGCCGGAGGGCTCGCCGAGCGGAAAATTGTTGCCGTAGACGTGGCGGATCACGCCGGGCGCTTCGATCTCGGTGGCGGGATAGACGATGCAGCCGATGGCGCGCTCGGCGCCGATCTCGCGCCACTGCCGTCCGCCGGGGTCGATGCTCTCCAGCGTCGAATTCTCGTATTGGCCGCCGTGCTTGTAGAAATACCAATAGGGGATGCCGTTGACTGCGGTGACGATGCGGGTGTGCTGCCCGAGCAGCGGCTGCATCTTCTCGATCACGCCGGTGATCGAATGCGCCTTCAGCGTGATGATGATGTAGTCCTGCACGCCGAGTTCGGCGGGATCGTCGGTGCAGCGCGGATGCACGGTGTGCTTCTCCTCGCCCGCGAGCAGGGTCAGCCCGCGCTCACGCATCGCGGCAAGGTGGGCGCCGCGCGCGACCAGGCTGACGTCGGCGCCAGCGCGTGCGAGCTGAACCCCGAGATATCCGCCGATCGCGCCGGCGCCGTAGATGCAGATCTTCATGAAATCCTCGCGGGTGTCCGGAATTTTGGGACGAAAAGATCCGGTCCGGCTCGGAGAGGTCCGAGCCGGGGCCGGTAGTCGCAGGGGAAGTGTGACGCTTTAAGCTGCTGCTTGCGGCGAGCCGTTGATCGCTTCGTCAACGGCAGCAGCAATGTCGCGCATGCTGATGACGGAGACGAGGCTGTAATCGTCGATGACCGGCAGGTGACGGATGTGATTGCGGTTCATCAGATGCCGGACGTGCTCGATCGTGTCTGAGGAGCTGCAGGACACCAGCTGCTGCACCGACACGAGCTGCGAGACCTTGACGTTGATGGCGTTGGCACCATGCTCGGCGACGGCGCGCACCACGTCGCGCTCGGTGAACATGCCGACCGCGGTGTTGCCTTCGGAGCGGACCACGTCCTTGACCACCAGCGCGCTGATATTGTTGGCGCGCATCAGCTTGGCGGCGATACCCACCGTTTCGTTCATTCGCACCGTGACAACGCGCGGTGTCTTCTTGCGCAGAATGTCTCCGACCAGCATTGCAACCTCCCTAGGTGAATGACAGGGGAAGTGTGGTATACATAATGCCAATCGTCAAGCATTCGATTTGGCTGATCCGAAAATTCTTGCGGCAGCAATACTGACGTTTGTCATCGTGCCAAAAAGGAAAAGGGGCGCATCGCTGCGCCCCTTTCGACCGATTGAAAGGCGTGTGGTCGCTACGCTGTCTCGGTCTTGGCGTTGCCGGTCTTGGCGGTGTCGGTCGCGGCGTTGGCGCTCTCGGCTTCCTTGCCGAGGATGAAGGAGCGGCGCAGCGGCTTGATCACGAACAGCGCCGTCAGCGCCGCCGTCGCGTTCAGCGCCACTGCGACCACGAACACGGCCTTCCAGCCGTACGTTGCCGAGATCACGCTGGCGAGCGGGACGAGCAGGGATGCCGTGCCTTTCGCGGTGTAGAGCATGCCGTTGTTGGTGGTTGCGTATTTCGAGCCGAACGTGTCGCCGCAGGTGGCGGGGAACAGCGAGTAGATTTCGCCGAACACGCCGAAGTACACCGCGGTCGCGAGCACGAACACGATCGGGATGTTTCCATAGGCCGACAGCGTCAGCAGCATCACCGCCGCGGTGCCGAACGCGATGAACATGGTGTGCTCGCGGCCGATCGTGTCGGAGACCCAGCCGAAGAAGGGACGTCCGAAACCGTCGAAGATGCGGTCGAGCGAGATCGCGAACGTCAATGCCGCCATCTGGAAGCCCGCGAGCGTCACCGGCGTGTCGGCGATCTTGAAGTCGTGCGCGATCGGGCCGATCTGTGCCGCGGTCATCAGGCCGCCGGAGGCGACCATGACGAAAACGAGATACATCACCCAGAAAATAGGGGTGCGCAGCACCTGCGGCGGGGTGAAGTCGATCTTGGTCTGCGGCAGATTGAGCTGCTTCTTCTTCGGCGGGATGGAGATCCGCGGCGGCTGGATGAAGAAGGCGAGCACGAACACGATCAGGCCCTGGCCGATGCCGAAGGTGAGGAACGCGTGCTGGTAGCCGCTCGTTACGATCATGGTCGCGATCGGCACAATGGTGAGCGCGGCGCCCGCGCCGAAGCCGGCGGCGGTCGCACCGGCGGCGAGGCCGCGGCGATCGGGAAACCATTTCAGCGCGTTGCCGACGCAGGTGCCGTACACCGCGCCGGCGCCCATGCCGCCGACGACCGCGGCGGCGTAAAGCAGGGCGAGCGAGTCAGCGTAGGAGTTGAGCACCCAGGACAGCGCGATCATGACGCCGCCGAACATGACGACGATGCGCGGACCGTATTTGTCGACGAACCAGGCCTCGATCGGCACCAGCCAGGTCTCGGTGACGACGAAGATGGTGAAAGCGAGCTGGATCGCCGCGCGGCCCCAATGATACTTGGCGTCAATCGGATCGACGAACAACGTCCAGCCGTATTGCAGATTGGCGATCATCGCCATGCAGACGATGCCCATGGCGAGCTGGAACCAACGGAAACCGGTGCGAAGAGGCGCAGCTGTGACGGCGCCGTCCGTGCTGGAAATCATCAATAACCTCCCAACGCGCCTGATTGAATGCGACCTGGGATTGCAAGATGACCCAGTGTCGCAAATATTGTGGCTTATCGTCGCAAGCGCGGCGGGGACATTGGTATACCATATTCCAGAAGGCAAGCCCAATCTTGTGACGCAGCGCAAGAAAAGTGCGCGGTTCCCTTCACGTCAGCGGTAGCCAAGGCGGGTTCTGCAAAAACGAAAACGCCCGGCCGTGAGGCCGGGCGTCGTGCTTGAAGGAGTGGTGGAGTGCGTCAGGCGGCGGCGGTCGATTTCGCGACCACGACCTTGCGCCAGGGCTTGAGCACCATGATCGCCAGCAGCGAAGCCAGGATGTTGGCGCCGGCCGCGATGATGAACACGCTGTCCCACGTGCCCGACGATTGCTGCATGTAGTTGGCGATCGGGACAAGCAGCGCGGCGGTGCCCTTTGCGGTGTAGAGCAGGCCCGCATTGGTGGTCGCGAACTTGGCGCCGAACGTGTCGGTGCAGGTCGAGGGGAACAGCGAGTAGATCTCACCCCAGGCGAAGAACACGAAGCCCGACAGCAACACGAACCAGAGCGGGTCGTGTCCCCAGAGGTAGAGCATCCAGATGCCGAAGCCTTCCATGCCGAAGGCGATGAACATCGTGTTCTCGCGGCCGATCATGTCGGAGATCCAGCCGAAGAACGGACGCGTCAGACCGTTGAGCACGCGGTCGATCGTGGCTGCGAACGTCACCGCGGTCATCGTCACCGCCATCAGCGTCACCGGAACGCTGTCGACCTTCCAGTCGACTGCGATCGGCTTCAGGTTCGCCGTCACCATCAGGCCGCCGGCGCCGACGATCACGAACATGAAGTACATCAGCCAGAAGATCGGCTGGCGCAGCACTTCGGTCGGCTGATAGTTGCGGCGGGTCTGTTGCAACGCAGCGTTCTGCACAACGGGAGGCACCTGTCCGGCCTTCGGCGCGTAGAGGAAGAAGGCGAGGATGCAGATGATGATGCCCTGGCCGAGCCCGAAATACAGGAAGGTGGTCTGGAATCCGCTGTCCTTGATCATGGCCTGAATCGGCGCAACCGTGAGCGCGGAGCCCGCGCCGAAACCGGCCGCCGTGATGCCGGCAGCAAGACCGCGCTTGTCGGGAAACCATTTCAGCGCATTGCCGACGCAGGTGCCGTAGACGCCGCCGGCGCCGATGCCCGCGATGATCATGCCGAGATAGAAGCCGTTGAGCGTGGTGGCTTGCGCATTGATCGCCCAACCGATGGCGCAGAGCACGCCGCCGACGAGCACGACGATGCGCGGGCCGTATTTGTCGACGAACCATCCTTCGACCGGCACCAGCCATGTCTCGAACAGTACGAAGAGCGTAAAGGCCCATTGGATCGAGGCGCGATCCCAGCCGAACTTTTTCTGGATGTCGGGGACGAAGAACGTCCAGCCGTATTGATAATTGGCGATCATCACCATCGCCGCTACACCGACCGCCAATTGCGTCCAGCGATACGTGTCGCTAACCCGCGCGGCGGTTGGAACCGTTGCCTGCACCATGTCCGTCATAAAGCCTCCCGTGGCGCCTCTAATTTTTCTACGAGCGCTGGAGGGGCATTCTTGTATTCATTATGCCAAGGTTCAAGCGCTGGTCCGATCACCGTGCGCAAATGCCGCAGGACCTTCATCGGTTGCGGCTGTGACTCGGGACAACGCAAATAGAAATGGCCCCGTCCTGCGGGGCCATTCATCAAAAGTAGTATGTGGACGGTTCTGAAACCGGCGCGTCGCGCTTGCCGCGCGGGAGGCGCTGCTTACAGGCCGAAGCGGGGCAGGTCGCCGTTGTGATTCGAAATCTCGGCGCTCGCCATCAGGAAGCGATCGACTGCGGCCAGGAAGCGGGTGAACAGCGAGGCGGAGGGGGCGAGCGCGACGGAAGCGGTCTTGGACATCTGAATTCCCTTTCTCGAGACGGTCAGTGATGCTGTCTCATTTCGAAGGGCAATCTACGTATACCAGATGCCAGTGTCCATGCATGCCATTGCATAGCAGCATGCATGCTCCCGCATTGCAGCATAGTGATCCGTTAAAGGGACCGAACCGAGCTCAAAATTGCCAGCCGGGCTGCTGGAATTGCGAGATCGGCCCCAAAAGGCCCCCATTACGGAGGCAAAAGAGCGCGGACAGAGCGGCGCGCGGGTTCCAAATCCAACCGCACCGCAACATTCAAGGTCTTGGCAGGCCCAGCCAAAGCCGTTAGTGGTCTGCCCCCTTTTCCAATCAACTGTCAGAGTGGTTCATGTCGAGCGCCTCGCCCGCCGTCTCGATCGGCATCGATTTTGGGACCAGCAACACGGTCGTCGCGATCGCGGCGGACGATCGCCGGGTCGAGGCCATCCGCTTCGATCACGGCGGCCAGCGCCACAGCGTCTACGTCTCGGCGCTGTGCTTCTGGGAGGATCGGCCGGGCGCCGGCGCCCAGGCCGAAGGCGGTCCATGGGCCATCGAGACGTTCCTCGAAGGCCGCCACGTCTACCGCTTCCTGCAGTCGTTCAAGACGTTTGCGGCGAGCTCCAGCTTCAACACCACGCAAGTGTTTCGGCAGCGCTTCAAGTTCGAGGACATTCTGGCGGCGTTCCTGCGCACGCTGGCGCGCCATGGCGGCGAAAAGTTCGGCTTCGAGACGTCCAACATCACAGTCGGCCGCCCGGTGCGGTTCGCCGGCGGCAATCCCGACGAAGCGCTGGCGATGCAGCGCTATCGGGCCGCGTTCGAACGCCTCGGCGCCGGCCACGCGCGCTATGTCTACGAGCCCGTGGGCGCGGCGTTCTCCTTCGCCCGACGGCTGGAGCGTGATGCCACCCTGCTGGTTGCGGATTTCGGCGGCGGCACCAGCGATTTCTCGGTGATGCGCTTTTCGCGCGCGGGAGGAGCCTTGCGCGCCGAGCCGCTTGGACACGCCGGCATCGGCATTGCCGGCGACACCTTCGATTACCGCATCGTCGACCACGTCGTCTCGCCGCGGCTGGGAAAAGGCTCCAGCTTCCGCTCGTTCGACAAGGTGCTGCCGGTCCCCACCGGCCACTACACCAACCTCGCGCGCTGGCATCAGCTCGCGATGATGAAGAGCAATGGCGATCTGCGCGAGCTTCGGGAGCTTGCGCGCAGCGCGCTGAAGCCGAAGCTCCTTGAAGATTTCATCACCATCGTCGATCTCGACCTCGGCTTTTCGCTCTACCGCGCGGTATCCGACGCCAAGGTCGCGCTGTCGGCGCGGGACGAGGTGGACTTCCGCTTCAAGGGGGGCGGCGTCGACATCGGTGCGACCATCACACGGAAGAATTTTGAATCCTGGATTGCCGACGACATCGCCCGGCTGGGTGCCACCGTCGACAAGGTGCTAAGCGAAGCGGGCATCACCGCGCGCGAGGTGGAGAAGGTGTTCTTGACCGGCGGGACTTCCTTCGTTCCGGCCGTCAGAAAGCTGTTTGCCGAGCGGTTCGGTAACGAACGGCTGATGTCGGGCGACCAGTTCGAGTCGATCGCCTACGGCCTTGCGCTGATCGGACACAGCCCCGACCCCGATCGATGGACCGCAAGCGGTGGGATTACGCCGAAGGCGGGCGCGTAGCCCAGCAACAGCCGCCATTGCTTGGCTGCTCGCAATGACGACGGAGAGCTGTCATCAGTGCCGTAGGGTGGGCAATGGCGCGGAGCGCCGTGCCCACCATCTTTCCGAGGTTGAGAGAGCATCGGTGGGCACGCTGCGCTTTGCCCACCCTACGATACTGATTTCGCCGCTACTGATTGATCTCCGGCTCCACGAGCCTTGCGAGGCTTCGCAGCGATTCCTGCCAGCCGAGATAGCAGGCCTCGGGCGGGATGACGTCAGGGATGCCGGCCTGGGTGATGTCGACCTCGGTGCCGACCGAGACCTTCTTCAGCATCACGGTCACCTGGATTTCGCCGGGTAGATTTGGGTCGTCGAACTTGTCGGTGTAGCGGAGACGTTCGCCGGGGACGAGCTCGAGATATTCGCCGCCGAAGGCGTGGCTGTTGCCCGTCGTGAAATTCCGGAACGACATCTTGAACGTGCCCCCGACCTTGGGCTCGAGGTGATGGACGGTGCAGGTAAAGCCGTTCGGCGGAAGCCATTTCGCCAGCGCATCCGCCTCGAGGAAGGCGCGATAGACTTTCTCCGGACTGGTCGAGAGAACGCGGTGCAGACGTACAGTGCTGGGCATGTTCCTTCATCCTCTTGCATCGATGGGTCCGACCTTGGCGTCTACGGCCCATTCATGTCTCAAGGACGACCGGGATGCCGCCGATCCGACATGGCGTTGCAGATAAACGGGGGCCGCCGAAACCGGCGGCCCTTGATGCTGTTTTTGTTGTCGTCTTGGAACTTATCTTGGACGTTGTTTTGGATCGGTTTGCCGCTCACCGCGTCCAGTCTTCACCCGCGCACAACGTTCCCATGCAGCCCCGGACGTTGAGACTGCCGGATGGCAGCAAGGTGACGGTGCTCGCATAGGTCTTTCCGTCGTCGGCATTGTAGATCCTGCCCGACCATTGATTGGCGCCGGCCGCCTGCATGTCGATGAACAGGGAGATGCCGACGATCTTCCGGGCGCGCAATGCAGGATCGGCGTTATGGTCGTCGAGCTGCGCCTTGCCCGTCTTCTTATCGATCGGCTCCTTCAGCCAGACGACCCGGCCGCATAGCGCATTGCCGCAACGGCTCACCTTGATCCTCGCGTCGCCCGACTGTGTCAGCCAGACGCCGGCGGGACCGCTGGCCGTTGCGGCTTCGGCGTTTCCAAGCGGGGAGATGGACAACAGCGCTGCGAGCAGGTGCCGGACGAGGGTGGAACGCATGGGGGCTCCATATTGGATCAATTGTCATGAAATATTTCATGATAAACGATCAATATATCGCGCTTAAGGTTGAGTCAATCGCGCGGAACATGCATATTGGGGGTGGGTGGTTGCCTGGAAATTGCGGAGTGCTTGTAGATGGGTGTGGTGGAGATATCGGTACGTGAGGCCCGGCAGAGCTGGTTCCGGCGTCTCGATCTTGCGTTCTGGGCGATCTGGGCGGCACTGCCGGTGGTGGTGTGGCTCGCCTATCTCCGGAGCACGACCGCCTCCGCCTCGATCGCGGCGAGCCTTGGGCCCGACCAGGTGAAATGCGCAGGCCTTGTCGCCAATCCACTCGAGATGTCGCGCCCGGGACAGCTGTTGTTCTGGACGCTATTTGCGCTTCAGCTCTCGTTCTTCGCCGTGTTGATCGGCATCCTGCACCGTATGGTGCACCGATTCGCACGCGGCCGGATCTTCGCGTCCGAGACGCTTCAGGGCGTGTGGTGGATGGGGATCATTCTGGTGATCTGGCCGTTCATCGACCTGATCACCAGCAACGCGGTGGCTTATGCCTTGCACGAGATCGGCGACGTCAAGTTCTTCCTGCCGTCCTACAACGTCGACATCGGCACGATCGCGGGCGGGATGTTCCTGATGGCGCTGAAATTCGTCATCGAGCACGCCATCCTGCTGCAGTCCGAAAACGAGCTGACGATCTGAGGTGAATGCTTGTGCCGATCGTCGTGAACCTCGATGTCATGCTTGCGAAGCGGAAGCGCCGCCTCGGGGACCTCGCCGACGCAATCGGCATTTCCATCCAGAACCTGTCGGTCCTGAAAACGGGCAAGGCGAGGGCGATGCGCTTCTCGACCCTGGCCGCGATCTGCCGCGAGCTCGATTGTCAGCCCGGAGACATCCTCGAATATGTCGCAGGCGAGGAGGGCAGCGATGAGGATGCAGGCGAGGGGAGCTGAGCTCACACCTGGCGAGCCTTGTCCGCCTTCGTGCTGCACGCGAGAACCTGAAACACATCCCCCATGTGCAACGGTTGGCCGTTTGCGCGCTCAATTGAATCGAGCTCGCCTGGTGCGAGATCTACCTCGCGGCCGGCCGGACGACCGATCCGTCAGATCGTTGCCACATCCTGCGGCGTCATCGTGAAGGCGAGCCGGTAGCGGCCGATCGTCGGATTGTCCTGCGCGCCCAGAGCGCCAAGCGCCGCCGGCGAAAGTCGGTCGGCGGTCACCTGCTCGATCGCGTCGGCATCGTAACCCGACAGCAGCATGATCCAGTCGGCGGCGCCGTCCTTGCCGCGGATCTGCTGCTCGGTGGTGGGCGAGCTGGTCCGGGGCGTGTCGGTCAGGAGGAGGTGCGCGCCCGTCAGTCCCCGCATCTGCGCCAATGTGCCGAGCGTCTCCGAGAGATGTGTCTGCAACTCCACCTCGCGCCCGGCCTCCGGCGAAAGCCGGACGGTGGCGAGCGAGGTCGCGACGCCACCGCCAAAGCTGGCGGCGACGCGGCACTGGCTGCGCACCATGCCGAGATGGTGCGGCATCATCTTGGTCGACCACGGCGTCGGCGCGTTGAGCCGGTCGAGATATCCCTTCGACGTGAGCACCTCGTACCGCTCCAGCTCGTACAGCACGAAGAAGCCGTCAGTGTCCGTCGTGCTGGTCCAGCGCGATCCGCGCCGGAAGCCGGGAATGCTCATCCGCTCGGGAAAATGTTCGTGGGAATGCCAGTCGCCGAACTCCGCGCGCTGCTCGGGGCGGACGCTCCACCACATCGCGACGGCGGCCTTGCCAAGCAGTGACATGCTGACCTCCCTGTTTTCCAGCACTTTGCCTTGACGCCAACGGAGGAAGCAAGTCGTTCACGCTTCCAATCCGACCCCGTACTGTCAGGTGTGATCTGCTATCCCTTCGGGGCGGAGCCGGCACGTGTGGAGCTTGGCAGTCTTTCGGTGCACACAGTCGATTGGCTGGAGGGAGAGTGGTGCGGGTCTTCCGCGAGCAACTTGCCGGCGGCGTACGGTGTGCGCTCGATAGCGCGGCATCGCATCGACGCTCTCGGGCCAGCACAGTTAGCCGACACTAAATCGCGGCTGCGAACGCGCAACTCACCTTGCCTCAGGCGCCTTTCGGGCCTGAATTCGCAAAGTCCGAATTGTTCCGCCGAAGCCCATGAGGCATTAAATCCCGCCAAGCCTTGCAACTGGCGCCGATGAGGTATACGTTGGTGCTGTTCGTTCAGCCGCTGTGCCTTGTTGAATGCGCCCGCGGGCTCCTTTTCCAGAGACATCGACGAATTGAATCTGGTTCTGCGTGAGTGTCACGCGGAATGTGCGCGTATGCGCTTTGGAGAAGAATAATGACGACAGGTACCGTGAAGTGGTTCAACGGCCAAAAGGGCTTTGGATTCATTCAGCCCGACGACGGCGGCAACGATGTGTTCGTTCACATCAGCGCAGTCGAGCGGGCTGGTCTCTCAGGTCTCGCCGAGGGCCAGAAGGTCAACTTCGAGGCCAAGACCGACAAGATGCGAGGCAAGGTCAGCGCAGAGAATCTATCGCTGGCCTAAGATCCTGCGCCGTTTCACGGATGTACTGAAACGGCCACGCTGCCCGCTCGATCCCAGGGATTGAGCGGGTTTTGTCCGTTGCGGGAGTGGGTGAAGCATGAGCGGCAAGAAGTCGGCTGAACCGTCACCCCAAAGCATTGCGCGTACCAACCGTCAGCGTTTGGCTGCCGAGGAGGGAACGCGGGCAATGGCGGACGTCGAGAGACAGGCCGTCGATGTTCGCAAGAACATGGCGCGGCTTCGCGAACTGCGCGAAGCCAAGGAAGCGGCCGACGCAACTCTTCAAGCATCGCTGCCGGCACCAACCCTGACGAAGCGCAAGAGAAAGCTGACGCGATAGTCGAATTCAACTGCGTCGACGAAAATCTGGAGAGGGCCGGTCACATGCCAAAGAGTGCGGATCGTGCCTAGGATCAAGTCGGACAGCGGCGGCACAATCACCTTCTTTCTCGCGCTTGGCGCAGGCCGGCAGATGTGCCGCCTTGCGACCACGTTCCAGACGCAGAAGCAGGCCTTCAGCTATCTTCAGAAATACCGGACGGAATTCGAGCGCATCGCGCGGAGCCGATTGGCCTCCGGGGAGCTCGAAGACGGGATCGTCGTGCTTTCGATGCTCTAAAGCATGACCCGGACCCGAAGGGCCGCGTTAGCGCAAAGTGCGAAGCGGTTTTCCGAAAAGATCATGCTCAAACAATAACCTAAAGCGCGTTGACGATTCATTCCGATCTCATCGCGCTTTCGGTCAGGCGTCGATTTCGACGCGACGCGCTCAGCGCCAGCCTTCATCGCGCGGATGCAACATCGTGACCCGGCAGGGAACGCGTCCTATTCAGAGCGGTCCTTCGGCTCGGCCTCGCGGGCCAGTCGCTCCGCTTTCAGCCGCTCGCGATTCTCGTTGAAGGAGTGCTGGTCCTTCGCATAGTCATTGATCGGCTTCTGCGTTTTGACAGGCTTGAACGCCTTGTTGGCTTCACGCTTGGCCCGATCCGAGGATTGATCTCTCAACATTTCGACCTCGTTTTGATCAACAAGCTGTGACAGGACAGGTGCTGGCCGACGCCTCCCACCGCAAACGCTGTGCGTAGGCTTGCTACCTTTCGGGGCGAGAAGAAGGCCAATTCTGCAGCGTTGCGCAGATGCTTTTGCGATGTGTTTCAGTCACTCGCCTTGGCGGCTGCGTTGCTCGTACGTCGGGATAGCACGCCGGCTTAGACAACAATGGCACGCCGCCGCTTTTGTTCCAAGGACCCTGCGGACTGGCGCCAGGTTTGCGATAGTGCGATTGTCCCGCCGCAATGTCAGGAGATGTGTAATGCTCGGTGTGAACGACGGGGAGACAATCCCCGCGAAGGAAAGGCCGCAAAGGTCTCAAAGATGGACCGGTGAAGATGCATGGGCGGCTTACCAGCTTCCCTTCAACGATCTGCTCTTCCGTTCACAATCCGTACATCGGGAGCATTTTGACCCAAATCGCGTGCAGTTGAGCCGGCTGCTGAACATCAAGACAGGTGGTTGTCCGGAAGACTGCGGCTACTGCAGCCAGTCGTCGCATCATGCGACCGCTCTTGCAGCCTCCAAGTTGATGGAGGTCGGGAAGATCGTTGCCGAGGCACGCAAGGCAAAAGACAGCGGCGCGACGCGTTATTGCATGGGCGCGGCCTGGCGCAATCCGAAGCCGCGCGACATGGATGCCATTGTCGAGGTCGTCGGAGCCGTGAAGGAGCTCGGGCTCGAGACCTGTATGACGCTCGGCATGCTCGACCGGGATCAGGCCGACCGGCTGAGTGCTGCCGGGCTTGATTACTACAATCACAATATCGATACCTCGGAGCGCTTCTATCCGAGCGTTACCTCCACCCGCACGTTCGCCGATCGTCTCGATACGCTGGAGCATGTCCGCGAGGCCGGCATGAAAGTGTGCTGCGGCGGAATTCTCGGCATGGGTGAGAGCGAACAGGACCGCGTCGACATGCTGGTCACGCTCGCCAACCTCCCGGAAGCGCCGGAGAGCGTGCCGATCAACATGCTGATCCCGATTCCGGGAACGCCGATGGCGAAGGCGACGCCGATAGGTCCGATCGAGTTCGTGCGCATTGTCGCGCTGGCGCGTATCATGATGCCGGCCTCATTCGTGCGACTCTCGGCGGGGCGGTCGGCGATGACCGACGAGATGCAGGCGCTGTGCTTCTTTGCCGGCGCAAACTCGATCTTTGTCGGCGACACGCTGCTGACGGCGGGCAATCCGCAGGACGAAGCCGATCGAAAGTTGTTCCGCCGGCTCGGACTGGAGGCGCTCTGAAGCGTGATCCCTCTGGAAAGCCACTGTGCGCTTTCCGGATTAGAGCGTTTTCGAGCGAAGTGGATGCCGGTTCGCGTCAAGAAAACGCATCAAAACAAGAATCTAGAGCCCCGTTCCGATTCCATCGGAACGGGAAAGACTCTAGCCAACGCCAGACAAAGAAAGGCCGCCGAAATCGGCGGCCCTTCGTCTTCTCTGATGGTCCCGCTTACTCAGCAGCCTGCTTCTGCGGCGGGGCGAGAGAGGTCCGTTATGCGGGAGCCGGAACCGCCGGATCCTTCACCAGCGCAAAGGCTGCAGCGGCCAAAAGGCAGAGGAGCCCGGCGAGAAGAAACGCCGGCACATAAGTCCCTAGCGTATCTCTGCTGACGCCCGCGGCAAATGCCATCAGGCCAACGCCGAGCTGGTGGGCGGCAAAAATCCAGCCGAAGACCACCGGCCCCATCTCCCGCCCAAACGTACCGACCGTCAACTTCACCGTAGGCGGAACAGTCGCGATGAAATCCAGGCCGTAGAGTATCGCGAACGCGCTCATCGCTCCCAACGTTGCGTTGGACTCCACGAGCCAGATCAACGCAAGTCCGCGAAAGCCGTAATAGATCGCCAGCAGCCATCGGTTGTCGTAGCGGTCGGACAGCAATCCCGATCCGATCGTACCGATCAGATCGAACACCCCGATCATGGCGAGCAAACCTGCTGATGTCACGACCGGCAAGCCGAGATCGCCGCAGAATGGCACGAAGTGTGTCGATGTCAGCCCGTAGCTGGATACACCGCAGATGAGGAACGTCAGCGCCAGCACCCAGAACACCAGACGGGTTGATGCCAGGCGCAGGCCCCGGAAACTGATTGCCGCAAAGTTCTGCGCGGGAATTGCGGGCACCGGCGGCATCGCCGTCTCTCCGAGTGGCGCCAGCCCCAATTCCTGGGGGCGGTCCTTCCCGAGCAGCAGAAAGAGGACGAGCGAGACGAGAAGACCGAATCCGGACGGAACAAGCGCGACGCGCCAGCCCCAATTCTCGGCGATCCACGCGCCCAGCGGCATGAAGATCAAAGTGCCGGTTGCGATTGATCCGTTCGGGAGGCCGACCACCAATCCCCGATGGGTCGTGAACCAGCGTACCGAGATGACCGCGGCAAGTTGCAGGGCCGTGAGCCCCGGCGCGATGCCGAGAATAAGCCCGAGGCCGAGCCACATTTCGAACCGGTTCGTCATGACGATCGTCAGCAGCGGTCCGGCCAGCGCCAGCGTTCCGGCGATCGACAGCATCATCCGCGGACCGTAGCGGAGCATCAAGCCGCCGGCGAACGGCGCCGCCAGTCCGAACAGCGCGAAGCGAAGTCCTTGCGATGCAGACAACTCGCTCATGCTGACGCCGATGTCAGAAGCGATCTCCCGCATCAGGACGCTGGGCACGCCGAGCGCCGAGCTTGCAAATAGCGAATAGAGAAATCCCAGTGCAGCCATCACCCAGCCGTAATGGATGTTTCGCGCTGCCGCATGCCGTGCGATGAATTCAGCAAGCATGGCCAAATCCCTTCGATGAAATGAATTTTCTGAAAAAGCCGAAGGCTATGCCGGAGCTCGCCGACGAAACCGGCGGCCTTTTGTCTCGAGATAATCACCTCGATCGTGCTGCGAAGTGCTCGTCGCCGCGCAAAACATTCACTTTTCGGATGATGGCATAATACCCCTGTTTTGCCCGACGTGTCAAAAGAGGTTTCGTGAAATACGAAATCGTTTAAAGCCAACAGGTTAGCTACTGTGCATGGGGTTGTTTTTCCATTTTTTAGTCACAGCCGCGACCGCACGGTCTTCTGAAGCAAAAAGGGCCGCCCCTTCGGGCGGCCCTTTCGTCTCGTTCAACGTGGTGCGGCTTACTCAGCGGCCTGCTTCTGCGGCGGCTCGAGCGCGCCGGACTTGTGGATGTCGGCGACCTGGTGATCGCTGAAGCCGAGCACGCTGCGCAGGATCTCGTCGGTGTGCTCGCCGAGCAGCGGGGAGCGCTCCACCTCGCTCGGGCTATCCGACAGCTTGATCGGATTGCCGACCGAGATGTACTTGCCGCGGGTCGGGTGATCGACCTCGACCACGGTGCCGGTGGCGCGCAGCGACTGGTCCTCGGCGATCTCCTTCATCGACAGGATCGGGCCGCAGGGGATGTCGTCCTTGTTGAGGATTTCCATCGCCTCGAACTTGGTCTTGGTCATCGTCCACTGTTCGATGCGGGCGAAGATCTCGTTGAGGCGCGGCAGGCGGACGGCCGGCTTGGAGTAGTTCGGATCGGTCTTCCAGGTGGGCTCGCCGATCACGTCGCAGATCTTCTCCCAGACCGGGGCCTGGGTGATGAAGTAGATGTAGGCGTTAGGATCGGTCTCCCAGCCCTTGCACTTCAGGATGCGGCCGGGCTGGCCACCGCCGGAATCGTTGCCGGCGCGCGGCACGGCGTCGCCGAACGGAATGCCTTCGCCGAACTGGCTGTATTCCTTGAGCGGACCATGCGCGAGGCGCTGCTGGTCGCGCAGCTTGACGCGGGCGAGGTTGAGCACGCCGTCCTGCATCGCGGCGGTGACCTTCTGGCCCTTGCCCGAATGCGTGCGCTGATAGAGCGCGGTGACGATGCCGAGCGCCAGGTGCAGGCCGGTGCCGCTGTCGCCGATCTGCGCGCCGGTGACGAGCGGCAGGCCGTCGCGGAAGCCGGTGGTCGAGGCGGCGCCGCCGGTGCACTGCGCGACGTTCTCATAGACCTTGCAGTCTTCGTAGGGGCCAGGGCCAAAGCCCTTGATCGAGGCGACGATCATCTTCGGGTTGATCGCCTGGATCTTCTCCCAGGGGAAGCCCATGCGGTCGAGCACGCCGGGGCCGAAGTTTTCGACCAGCACGTCGCACTTCTTGATCAGCTCGGTGAGGACTTCCTTGCCCTTGGGGTTCTTGGTGTCGAGCGTGATCGAGCGCTTGTTGTGGTTGAGCATGGTGAAATACAGGCTGTCCACGTTCGGGATGTCCTGCAGCTGGCCGCGGGTGATGTCGCCCACGCCCGGACGTTCCACCTTGATCACGTCGGCGCCGAACCATGCCAGCAGCTGCGTGCAGGTCGGTCCGGACTGGACGTGGGTGAAGTCGAGAATGCGAACGCCCTTGAGCGCTTTGGTCATCGTGTTGCTCCGTATACTCTGTCTGCCCCCGCAAACCGCAGGGAATTAAGGGTTGAAGGGGAGGACTTACTTTTTCTTCTGCAGAACGCTCTGCGGATTGAGGTTGCCGATGCGGCCGCTCTCCGAGCCCGCGGCCGGATCGATCACCGCGTTGATGAGCGTCGGCTTGCCCGAGGCCATCGCCTCGTTGACGGCGCGCTTGAGCTCGTCGGGCGAGGTGGCATTCACGCCGACGCCGCCGAAGGCTTCCATCATCTTGTCGTAGCGCGCGCCCTTGACGAACACGGTCGTCGCCGGATCGGCATTGACGCTGTTGATGTCGGTGCCGCGATAGATGCCGTCATTGTTGAAGATGACGACGCAGATCGGCAGGTTGTAGCGGCAGATGGTCTCGACCTCCATGCCGGAGAAGCCGAAGGCCGAGTCGCCTTCCACCGCGAGCACGGGATGGCCGGTCTCGAGCGCAGCCGCGATCGCCTGGCCCATGCCGATGCCCATCACGCCCCAGGTGCCGACGTCGAGGCGCTTGCGCGGCCTGTACATGTCGATGACGCCGCGGGCGAGGTCGAGCGTGTTGGCACCCTCGTTGACGAGGATCGCCTCGGGATGGTCCTTGATCACGTTCTTCAGCACGCCGAGCGCACCGTGATAGTCCATCGGCGACTTGTTGTTCATGAGCTTCGGCGCCATCTTGGCGACGTTCTCGTCACGCTTGGACACGATGGCCTTGGTCCATTCGGCCGGCGGCGCGGTCCAACCCGTGCTGATCGCCTGATTGAAGGCGGAGACGACCGAGCCGATGTCGCCGACCACGGGCGCGACGATCTCGACGTTGGAGTCCATCTCGCGCGGCTCGATGTCGACCTGGATGAACTTCTTCGGGGTCTCGCCCCAGCTCTTGCCCTTGCCGTGCGAGAGCAGCCAGTTCAGCCGGGCGCCGATCAGCAGCACGACGTCGGATTCTTTCAGCACCGTGGAGCGCGCGGCGCCAGCGCATTGCGGATGCGTGTCGGGGAGGAGGCCCTTGGCCATGCTCATCGGCAGGAACGGCACGCCGCTCTTCTCGACGAACGACTTGATCTCTTCATCGGCCTGCGCGTAGGCCGCGCCCTTGCCGAGGATGATGAGCGGACGCTTCGCCGCCTTGAGCACGTCGAGCGCGCGCTTGATCGAAGCGGGCGAGGGGATCTGTGCGGGCGCGGCGTCGATCACCTTGACCAGCGACTTCTGGCCGGCATCGGCGTTCATCACCTGGCCGAACAGTTTTGCCGGCAGGTCGAGATAGACGCCGCCCGGACGGCCCGAGACCGCGGCGCGGATGGCGCGGGCGAGACCGATGCCGATGTCCTGGGCGTGCAGCACGCGATAGGCCGCCTTGCACAGCGGCTTGGCGATCGCGAGCTGGTCCATCTCTTCGTAGTCGCCCTGCTGGAGGTCGACGATCTCGCGCTCGGAGGAGCCCGAGATCAGGATCATCGGGTAGCAGTTGGTGGTGGCGTGCGCGAGCGCGGTGAGACCGTTGAGGAAGCCGGGCGCCGACACCGTGAGGCAGATGCCCGGCTTCTTGGTGAGGTAACCGGCGATGCCTGCGGCGTAACCGGCGTTCTGCTCGTGGCGGAAGGAGATCATACGAATGCCTTCGGCCTGCGCCATGCGGCCCAAATCCGTGATCGGGATGCCCGGCACATTATAGATGGTGTTGATGCCGTTCAGCTTGAGCGCGTCGATGACGAGATGAAAGCCATCCGTCAATTCCTGCTCGGTGCCCGGTGCTTCGGACTTGGTCGCGGTATTCAGCATGGGCCTTGTCTCCCTGGTCTCATATGCCGTTTTAGGCTTTGTGGGCGAATGGCTCGCCCTTCTGGTGAACGTTGCTAGGTGAACAGTTCTTGACCGTGCGCTTCGACGTAAGCGGCAAGGCCAAGGGTGTGGTCGCGGGCGCGCTTCTCGGCGAGCTCGGTGTCGCGCGCTTCCAGTGCTTCGATCATGCTGAGATGCTCGGGCAGCGAAGTGGCGGTGCGATCCTTGCGTCCGATGGTGAGCTGGCGGTAGCCGCGCACGTGCAGCAGCAGGTCGTTGGTGAGATCGACCAGCACCGGCGATTCCGACAGCGAGATCAGCGCCTGATGAAAGGCGATGTTGGCGCGCGAATATTCCTCGACGTGATCCTCGGGCAGGCGGTCCTTGCCGAAATCCTTGAAGTAGTCGCGCAGCGCCGTGATGTCTTTCTTGCGTGCGGTGGTGGTGATCAGGCGGGCCGCCATGCTCTCCAGCGCCGCCCAGGCGCGGATCATGTCGACGATCTCGCTCTTGGTTCTGCGCACCACCATGATGCCGCGGCGCGGAACCGTCTTCACGAAGCCGTCCTGCTCGAGCATCGCGATGGCTTCGCGGATCGGGGTGCGGCTGACACCCAGGCGTTCGGACAGCGCGCGCTCGTCGAGCATCACCGGCTCGGGCGTCGAGTAGATGTCCATCTTGAGGATGGCTTCCTTCAAGGCGTCATACGCCTTGTTCTTGAAGCTGCTCTCCGGGGCAATACGAACGATTGCGATATCTGCCTCGGTCATGTTCGGCAACGCCTTGGTTGGTTTCCGCAGTGACACGACGAATCTCCTCCAGTGGGAGTCGTCTTTTACAGGATTATTAACTGGAAAGTTTTTGGCATACCACATGCCAGAATGTCAAGCTGGCTATTTTTTGCGGCGTTCTAAGTCATGCAGCAGCTTGACAAGTTGGCTTCTGGCATACCAAATGCCATCGCCAGCCATTTTTGATCCAAAGCGGCGGAGTAATGTGGGCTTTATGCCACTCCGTTCCGCGACATGGAACAGAGCGCGGCGAATGGCAAGCATCACGGGCAGCCGCTACACGCGCGCGCTTTGAAAGAACGAACTGAGGTCAAGGGAGAAGCCATATGTCCAATTCCAAAGATGCCGTCCGCAAAGTGCTCGACCAGGTCAAGGCGGACAACCGCACCAGCCTGACCGCGCCGGAAGGCAAGCTGGTCTGCGACGCCTACGGCATTCCGGTGCCGAAGGAGGGCGTGGCCAGGTCGGCGGGTGAGGCCGGCAAAATGGCCTCCTCGATGGGCTTCCCAGTGGTGATGAAGATCGTCTCGCCGGACATTCTCCACAAGACCGAAGCTGGCGGCGTCATCGTCGGCCTCAAGACGGCCGAGGATGCCGAGAAGGCCTACGAGACCATTCTCTCCAACGCCAAGAAGTACAAGTCCGATGCCAAGATCGAGGGCGTCCAGGTGCAGCAGATGCTGGCCGGCGGCACCGAGGTCATCGTCGGCTCGATCACCGACGGCTCGTTCGGCAAGCTGGTCGCTTTCGGCCTCGGCGGCGTGCTGGTCGAAGTCTTGAAGGACATTACCTTCCGCCTCGCGCCCGCGACCAAGGAAGACGCGCTGTCGATGCTCGACGGCATCCAGGCGCATGAGATTTTGAAGGGCGTTCGCGGCGGCGAGGCGGTGAATCGTACGGCGCTCGCCGACGTCATCGTCAAGGTCTCGCAGCTCGTCACCGATTTCCCCGAGATCGTCGAGCTCGATCTCAACCCGGTGTTCGCGACGGCCAAGGACGCGATCGCCGCCGACGTGCGCATCGTCGTCGACTTCGCCTATGTGCCCAAGCCGAAGCCGCGCCCGACCGAAGAGATCGTCGCGGCCATGAGCCGCATCATGCAGCCGAAGGCGGTCGCCGTGGTCGGCGCCTCCGCCGAGGACGGCAAGATCGGCAACTCCGTGATGAAGAACCTCATCAACGGCGGCTACAAGGGCGACATCTATCCGATCCACCCCAAGGCCGCCGAGATCCTCGGCTACAAGGCCTACAAGAGCGTGAAGGACGTGCCGGGCGTGATCGACACGGCCGTGTTCGCGATCCCCGCGAAGTTCGTCGCGGCGGCGCTCACCGAATGCGGCGAGAAGAAAATCCCGGGTGCGGTTCTGATTCCGTCGGGCTTCGCCGAAGCCGGCGCGCCGGAGCTTCAGGCCGAGATCGTCGAGGTCGGCAAGAAGTACGACATCCGCCTGATGGGGCCGAATATCTACGGCTTCTATTATACGCCGGCCAATCTCTGCGCGACCTTCTGTACGGCCTATGACGTCAAGGGCCACGCCGCGCTGTCGTCGCAGTCGGGCGGCATCGGCATGGCCATCATCGGCTTCTCGCGCTCGGCCAAGATGGGCGTCTCGGCGATCGTCGGCCTCGGCAACAAGTCCGATATCGACGAGGACGATCTGCTCGCCTTTTTCGAGCAGGATCCGAACACGAACCTGATCGCGCAGCACTGCGAAGACCTCAAGGACGGCCGCGCCTTCGCGGAAGCCGCCAAGCGCGTCTCCAAGAAGAAGCCGGTCATCGTGCTCAAGGCCGGCCGCACCTCGGCCGGCGCAAAGGCGGCCTCGTCGCATACCGGCGCGCTCGCCGGTAACGACAAGATCTACGAGGACGTCCTGGCGCAGTCCGGCGTGATCCGGGCCCGCTCGCTGCGGCAGCTGCTCGAATTCGCCCGTGGCGTGCCGGTGCTGCCGACGCCGAAGGGCGAGAACGTGCTGATCATCACCGGTGCGGGCGGCTCGGGCGTGCTGCTGTCGGACTCCTGCGTCGACAACGGCCTGTCGCTGATGTCGATGCCGCCGGATCTGGATGCGGCCTTCCGCAAGTTCATCCCTCCGTTCGGTGCGGCCGGAAATCCTGTGGATATCACCGGCGGCGAGCCGCCGATCACCTACGTCAACACGGTGAAGCTCGGCCTGTCGGACGAGCGGATCCATTCGCTGATCCTCGGCTACTGGCACACCATCGTCACGCCCCCGATGGTGTTCGCCCGCAACATGGTCGAGGTGAAGAAGGAGATGGAGGCCAAGGGCTTCGTGAAGCCGATCGTCGCCTCGCTCGCCGGCGACGTCGAGGTCGAGGAAGCCGCCGAATATCTCTACCAGAACGGCATCCCGGCCTACGCGTACTCCACCGAGCTGCCGGTCGAGGTGCTCGGCGCCAAGTACAAGTGGGCGCGCGGCGCGGGGCTGCTCTGAGACGACGAAGACGCTTCGGTATGATCCGGAGCGGGTGGTTATTCACCTCTCCCCGCGCGCGGGGAGAGGTCGAATTGCGAAGCAATTCGGGTGAGGGGGACTCTCCACGAGTCTAACTGTCACCGTCCTTGCGGAGACTCCCCCTCACCCTGACCCTCTCCCCGCAAGCGGGGAGAGGGAAATAAGAATAGGGCGAGGGAGAACGGTCAGGTCGCGATGAGCAAGAACGTGATCCGGCGCAAATCGCTCGAGCCTCGATCGCCATCGGAGGCCGACCACGACGCGCGCGATGGCGGCGTGCAGTCCGTCGACCGCGCGCTATCGATCCTCGAAACGCTGGCCGAAGACGACGAAGGCTATCGCCTCAGCGACCTCGCCGTGCGCACCGGCCTGTCGGCCTCGACCGTGCACCGCCTGCTGGCGACGCTGGAGAGCCGCCGCTTCGTGCAGTTCGACCGTGCCCAGTCCAAATGGCATGTCGGCGTGCGCAGCTTCACGGTCGGCGCGAGCTTTGCCCGGCGGCGTAATTTCTCCACGCAGGCGATTCCTTACTTGCGCAAGCTGCGCGATCTCACTCGCGAGACCGCCAATCTCGCTGTCGTCGACGACGAGTTCATCATCGTGCTGACCCGCATGGAGAGCCGCGAGATCATGCGCTCGCTGACCCAGGTCGGCGGCCGCGTCGCTATGGTGACGTCAGGCGTCGGCAAGGCAGTGCTCGCGACTTATTCGGACGAGGACGTCGGCGCGGTCATCCGCCATCACGGCATGCCCCGCCTGACCGAGAAGTCGATCGTGCGGCCGGGCGACCTGTTCAAGGAGCTCGAGAAGATACGCAAGCAGGGTTTTGCGCTCGACGATGAAGAAGCCTGTATGGGCCTGCGCTGTATTGCCGCAGTGGTCTATAACGACTGCGCCGAGCCGCTCGCGGCGATTTCCGTCTCGGGCATGACCAGCCGCCTGACCGACGACAGATTGCCGGAAATCGGCCAAATCGTGCGCGAAGTCGCCGGCGAGTTGACCGTCGCGCTCGGCGGGGTGATGCCGAAATCTGGCTAACAAGGAACCGGGCCTGTCGCTGGACAGCATCGGCCGTTTTGGCTGATATGCGACCAAACGACACAATGCGGCAACCGATCAACGACGTCCGCACGAGCCCTGGAGAATGCCCCCCATGTTCAAATTTCCCGCGCGCCTTGTCGGCGCAGCCGTCGCGCTGACCCTTGCGGCAGCTGCGCCCGCTTTCGCCCAGCAGCTCGAGCTCAAGCTGATGGCGCCGGCGGCCCCGGGCGGTGGCTGGGACCAGACCGCGCGCTCGATGCAGCAGGCGCTGGTCGCTTCGGGCGTCGCGCGCAGCGTGCAGGTCGTCAACGTTCCCGGCGCCGGCGGCAGCGTCGGCATCGCGCAGTTCGTCAACGGCGCCAAGGGCGACGGCAACCAGTTGATGGTCAACGGCTTCGTCATGGTGGGTGCGCTCGCCATGAACAAATCGCCTGTCACGCTCGAGCAGGTGACGCCGATCGCGCGCCTCACCGAGGAAATCCAGGTGATCGTGGTGCCGGCGAATTCGCCGATCAAGACCGCGCAGGATCTCGCCGCCGCGGTGAAAGCCGACATCGCCAAGGTGACCTTCGCCGGCGGCTCGGCCGGCGGCGTCGACCACGTCATGGCCGCGTTGTTCGCGGGCGCCGTCGGCGCCGACGCGAAGAAGATCAACTACATCCCGTTCTCCGGCGGCGGCGAATCGCTGGCGGCAATCCTCGGCGGCAAGGTCACCGCGGGCATTTCGGGGCTGAGCGAATATGAAGGGCAGATCAAATCCGGCAAACTGCGCGCGATCGGCGTGACCTCGGAGAAGCGCATCGCCGGCAGCGACATCCCGACCTTTAGGGAGCAAGGCATCGACCTCGTGATCGCCAACTGGCGTTCGGTGGTCGCGCCTCCCGGCATCACGCCGGAGCAGCGCAAGACGCTGAGCAATGCGGTCGAGAAGATGGTGAAGTCGGACGCCTGGAAGGAGATCCTCAAGCAGAAGGGCTGGGAGGATGCCTATCTCGGCGGCGACGCCTTCGTCGACTTCCTGAAGAAGGAAACCGTGCGCGTCACCGACGTGCTGAAATCGGTCGGCCTGGTCAAGTCATGACCTCAGGCGATCCCGCCCAGCCGCGGCGCGTCGATCGCGCCGGCATCGTCATCGCTGTATTGCTCGCAGGTCTCGCCGCGGTGCTGGTCTGGGACGCGCGCGGGCTACAATCCACTTCGATGTACGGGATGGGACCGGAGGCAATGCCGGTCGTGGTCGCCACCGGCCTTGCGCTGCTCGCGATCGGCAATTTCATCGACGCGCTGCGCGGCAATCTGCCGGCGCGCGAGAGCGCCGATCCCGTGCCTGTGGTTCTGATCCTCGTTGGCCTTGCGCTCCTCATTGCCATCATCGGCTTCGGCGGCGGCTTCATCCTGGCGACGTCGGCGCTGTTCGTGACGACGTCGGCAGCTTTCGGGCGCCGTGCCATCCTCGTCGACAGCATCATCGCCCTCGTGATGTCGACTCTCATCTATCTCGCGTTCGACCGGCTGCTGACGCTGAGCCTTCCGACCGGCCCGCTGGAGCGACTGCTGTGATGGACACTTTTGCGGCGCTGGCCCACGGCATGGCGGTCGCCGTCCAGCCGATGAACCTGCTTTACGCGCTGATCGGCGTGTTTCTTGGCACGGCAGTGGGCGTGCTGCCGGGCATCGGCCCGGCGCTGACGGTCGCGCTGCTGCTGCCGGTGACCTACAAGCTCGACCCCGGCGGCTCGCTGATCATGTTCGCGGGCATCTATTACGGCGGCATGTATGGCGGATCGACCACGGCGATCCTGATCAACACGCCCGGCGAGAGTGCCTCGATGGCGACTGCGCTCGAAGGCAACAAGATGGCCAAGGCCGGCCGCGGCGGGCCGGCGCTTGCGACCTCCGCGATCGGCTCCTTCGTCGCCGGCACCATCGCCACCATCGGCCTTGCGTTTCTCGCGCCGTGGCTGGTCGATTTCGCCGTGCGCTTTGGCCCCGAGGATTACTTCGCGCTGATGTGCGTCGCCTTCGTCACGGTGTCGGCAACCTTCGGCGATTCCCCGGTCCGCGGCCTGACCAGCCTCTTCATCGGCCTGACGCTGGGCCTCGTCGGCATCGACAAGCTGACGGGTCAGGCGCGGCTTGCGTTCGGCGTCCCCGAGCTGCTCGACGGCGTCGAGGTGACCACACTTGCTGTCGGCCTGTTTGCGGTGGGCGAGGCGCTCTACGTCGCATCGCGCCGCCACCACACTGAGGAAAAGCTCGAGCCGGTGCGGGGCTCGCTGTGGATGACGAAAGAAGACTGGAAGCGTTCGTGGAAGCCGTGGCTGCGCGGCACCATGTTCGGCTTCCCGATCGGTGCGCTGCCCGCTGGCGGCGCGGAGATCCCGACCTTCCTGTCCTATTCCACTGAGAAGCGGCTGACAAAACATCCGGAAGAATTCGGCAAGGGCGCGATCGAAGGCGTCGCGGGACCGGAGGCCGCCAACAACGCCTCCGCCGCCGGCACGCTGGTGCCGCTGCTGACGCTGGGATTGCCGACCTCGGCGACGGCCGCGATGATGCTGGCGGGGTTCCAGCAGTACGGCCTCAACCCGGGGCCGCTGCTGTTTGCCGAGCGGCCTGACCTTGTCTGGGGCCTGATCGCCAGTCTCTTCATCGCCAATTGCATGTTGCTGGTGCTCAATCTGCCGCTGGTCGGCCTGTGGGTGCGGCTGCTCGCGATCCCGCAGCCCTGGCTCTATGCCGGCATTCTCGTGTTCGCGACCATGGGCACCATCGCCGCAAAGCCGTCGGTGGTCGAATTGTCGATGCTCGCCGGCTTCGGCGTGCTCGGTTTCCTGATGCGCCGGTTCGACTTTCCGATCGCGCCGGTCGTCGTCGGCCTGATCCTCGGTCCGATCGCCGAGAGCCAGCTGCGCCGCGCGCTCGCGATCAGCCTCGGCGATCCCATGACGCTGCTCCAGAGCCCGATCTCGGCGACGCTGCTCGGCATTGCGCTGGTTGCGCTGCTGGCCCCGTTCGTGCTGAAGGGGATGGGGCGCTTCAAGGCGAACGAGGACTAGCCGTCCCGGCGCGCGCGTCCTCTAATGCTGCGTCCAGCTCGTTGAGGAAACGCCATGCCGTCGGAACTTCGCTCGCCCCGTCTCGCCGTCCTGATCGATGCCGACAACGCCTCTGCGAAGATCGCGGATGGGCTGTTCGAGGAGATTGCCAAGATCGGCGAGGCCAGCGTCCGCCGCATCTATGGCGACTTCTCCAATGCACGGTCCAGGGGCTGGGCCGACATTCTGTCGAAGCACGCCATCATCCCGCAGCAGCAATTCGCCTATACGACGGGAAAGAATGCCTCCGACATAACCCTGGTGATCGACGCCATGGACCTGCTTCACAGCGGCCGGTTCGACGGCTTCTGCCTGGTCTCCTCCGACAGCGACTTTACCCGTCTGGCCGCCCGCATCCGCGAGCAGGGCGTCGACGTGTTCGGGTTCGGCGAGCAGAAGACGCCGGAGAGCTTCAGGCAGGCCTGCCGAAGGTTCGTCTACACCGAGAACCTGGTCTCCGTCCCGGCGACCACCCAGGATGCCGCCTCAAGATCGACGTCGCTTCAGCCGCCCGATGCCGCCACGCCCATCATCAAGAAGGTCATCACCCAGATGGAGAGCGAGGACGGCTGGGTCGCGCTCGGCGAAGTCGGCCGGCAGCTCGCCAATCTGGCCTCCGATTTCGATCCGAGAACGTTCGGGTTCCGCAAGCTGAGTGACCTCGTACGCAAGACGAATTCGTTCGAGATCGATGAGCCAAAGGGCCGGTCGATGCGAATTCGGGTCAAGCCCGCTGCTGCAGCACCGCCGAGAAGGCGGAACCCGCGCAGGCCCGCAAGGGCGGGGGCGACGGGCAGTTCGGCGCCTAAGGCGTAAGCAGGGCCTGCCGTTATATTTGCGCTTGCCCGCTATAGCGCAGGGCGTAACCATCGCCGGGCCGTAACGCCACGCGAGGGTCCCGATGACCAGACTTAGCCGCTTCGCCGTCGCACCGCTGCATTCGATGACCCGGCGTCTGGCCGATGTCGCCTCCGCGCGCGTCGCACCGGATCTCGTGGTCACGGGTGCCCGGGTGCTTTCGACCTATTCGGAACGTATCCATCCCGGTCGGGAGGTCTGGATCACCGGTGGCCGCGTCGCAGCGGTGAAACCGGCCGGGGCGGCGAAGAAGGTCTGGGGCGGGGTGCCGCTTTACGACGCCGCCGGCGGCATCATCGCGCCGGGGCTGGTCGATCCGCACATCCACATCGAATCCTCCATGGTGACGGCCTGCGCCTATGCCGAGGCTGCGCTCCTCAACGGCACCACCACGATCTTCTGCGACAGCCACGAGATCGGCAACGTCATGGATGTCGCCGGTGTCGAGGCGATGCTGGAGGACGCGCGCGAGGCGCCGCTCTCGATCTTTTTGACGGTGCCGAGCACGGTGCCGGCCACGTCGGCGGAACTGGAGACCGCGGGCGGCGACCTCACGCCAGACAAGATCGCCGGCCTGTTCGACCGCTGGCCCGAAGCGGTCGCGCTCGGCGAGAAGATGGATTTCGTGCCTGTCACGATGGGCGACGAGCGCAGCCATGCCATTCTTGCCGCTGCCTTGAAGCGGGGGCGGCCGGTGTCCGGACACGTTTACGGCCGTGAATTCGTCGCGGCCTATGCGGCGTCCGGTGTCACCGACACCCATGAGGCGATCGATCGCGATATCGCCGACGATCTGCTCGACGCCGGCGTCTGGGTGTTCCTGCGCGGCGGTCCGCCGACCACGCCCTGGCATTCGCTGCCGCAGGCGATCCGCACCATCACCGAACTCGGGGCGTCGCACAAACGTACGGCCGTGTGCACCGACGACCGTGATGCCGACGATCTTCTGCTGTTCGGTCTCGACTGGGTGGTGCGCGAGGCCGTAAAGGCCGGCATGTCGCCCGAACAGGCCTGGTCGATGGGCTCGCTGCATGGCGCCATACGCTTCGGCATGGAGGGCGATATCGGCGGGCTCGGCGGCGGCCGCCGCGCCGATCTCGTGCTGATGGACGATCAGCTCAAGCCGCAATGCACCTGGTATGGCGGCGAGCTGGTGGTCGAGCATGGCAAGATTACGCCGCGGCTCGATCAGGCGCTGTCGCAGCGCTATCAATATCCGAAGGCGGCCTATGCGACGGTGAAGCTGCCGGAGAAGGTCAAGCTGACGCCGGAATTGCCGGCGAAGGCGTGTACCGTCAACGCTATCAAGACCGCGTTGCCGGGCATTACGCTGATTCATGAGAAGGTCGCGATCGAGCCGGCCAAGGATTGGCCGTCGCTGTTTGAGCGCTACGGCCTGTGCTTCGTCACGGTGGTCGAGCGCCACGGCAAGTCGGCCGGCAATGTGGCTTACGGCCTGCTGAAGGATTTCGGCCTGAAGCGCGGGGCGGTCGCCTCCAGCGTCGGGCACGACAGCCACAACATCATCGTCGCCGGCACCAACGAGGGCGACATGCAGGCGGCGATATCGGCCATCAAGGCGGAGCAGGGCGGCGTTTGCGTCGTCGCCGACGGCAAGGTGAGGGCGCTGGTTCCGCTGCCGATCGCAGGCCTGCTCTCCGACAAACGGGTCACCGAGGTCGCCGAAGCGGTCAAGGTACTGAAGAAGGAATGGGCCGAAGCCGGCTGCACCATCCCCTACATGGGCTTCAATTTGATTCCGCTGTCGGTCATTCCGGAAATTCGTATCACCGACAAGGGCCTCGTGCTGGTGCCGCAGATGGAGCTCGCGCCACTGTTCGAGTGAGCGGCTTTCACGCCGATGTCGATCTAACCGCTTGAGACCGCCGCGGTTTTTCCACGGCTGCCGCATCGTGGAAAATAAAATCGATCTCGTTGAGATCGCATCTTGCACGCCCGATGATCGCGCTCGCTGACGCAACTCAAGCGAGGTCCGATATGGCGAAGATGCGAGCCGTCGATGCTGCCGTGCGAATTCTGGAGAAGGAAGGCATCTCGACTGCCTTCGGCGTTCCCGGGGCCGCGATCAATCCGCTGTACTCGGCGCTGAAGAAGCGCGGGTCGATCCGCCACATTCTCGCGCGCCATGTCGAGGGCGCCTCGCATATGGCCGAGGGCTATACGCGGGCGAAGGCCGGCAATATCGGCGTCTGCATCGGCACGTCGGGGCCGGCCGGCACCGACATGATCACCGGGCTCTATTCGGCGATCGCCGATTCCATTCCGATCCTCTGCATCACCGGGCAGGCGCCGCGCGCACGGCTCTACAAGGAAGATTTTCAGGCCGTCGACATCGAGTCGATCGCAAAGCCCGTCACCAAATGGGCTGTGACCGTGCGCGAGCCGGCGCTGGTGCCGCGTGTGTTCAGCCAGGCCTTTCACATCATGCGCTCGGGCCGGCCGGGTCCGGTGCTGATCGACATGCCGCTCGACGTGCAGCTCGCCGAGATCGAGTTCGACGACGAGACCTATGAGCCGCTGTCAGTCTACAAGCCCACCGCGACGCGCAAGCAGGTCGAGAAGGCGCTGGAGATGCTCAACGCCGCCGAGCGGCCGCTGATCGTCGCCGGTGGCGGTATCATCAACGCCGACGCCTCGGACCTGCTGGTGGAATTCGCCGAGATCGCCAACGTGCCGGTCGTGCCGACGCTGATGGCGTGGGGTGCGATCCCCGACGACCACGTGCTGATGGCCGGCATGGTCGGCCTGCAGACCAGCCACCGCTATGGCAATGTGACCATGCTGGAATCCGACTTCGTGCTCGGCATCGGCAACCGCTGGGCCAACCGTCACACCGGCTCGGTCGAGACCTACACCAAGGGTCGCACCTTCGTGCATGTCGACATCGAGCCGACCCAGATCGGGCGCGTGTTCAATCCGGATCTCGGCATCGTCTCGGACGCCAAGGCCGCGCTCGAGCTCTTCGTCACCGTCGCCAGGGAGTGGCGCCGGTCAGGCAGGCTCCGCGAGCGCCAGGCGTGGGCCGCGGCCTGCCGCGATCGCAAGAAGACGATGCTGCGCAAGAGCCATTTCGACAACGTCCCGATCAAGCCGCAGCGCGTCTATGAGGAGATGAACAAGGCCTTCGGCCGCGACACCACCTATGTCACCGTGATCGGCTTGTCGCAGATCGCCGGCGCGCAGTTCCTGGGCGTCTACAAGCCGCGCAACTGGATCAATGCCGGGCAAGCCGGCCCGCTCGGCTGGACGCTGCCTGCCGCGCTCGGAGTGCGTGCGGCATGCCCGGATCGCGAGATCGTCGCGCTGTCCGGCGATTACGACTTCCAGTTCCTGATCGAGGAGCTCGCGGTCGGCGCGCAGTTCAATCTGCCCTACATCCACGTCGTCGTGAACAATTCCTATCTCGGCCTGATCCGCCAGGCCCAGCGCGGCTTCGACATGGATTACCACGTCCAGCTCTCCTTCGAGAACGTCAACGCACCGGAGCTCGGTGGCTACGGCGTCGACCATGTCGCGGTCGCCGAAGGCCTGGGCTGCAAGGCGATCCGCGTCACCGATCCCAAGGATACGCAGGCGGCGTTTGCGACCGCGCGTGAATTGATGGCGAAGCACCGCGTGCCCGTCGTGGTCGAGTTCATTCTCGAACGCGTCACCAACATCGCGATGGGCACGGAGATCGACAACATCGTCGAGTTCGAGGAGGTGCTGGATCTGCCGCTCGACGAGGTCTCGACCGCGCGGCCCGGCGTGCTTCAGCCGGCGGAATAGGGGGAACAGCATCATGCCGAAATTTGCCGCCAACCTCACCATGCTCTTCAACGAGATGCCGTTCATCGACCGTTTCGCCGCGGCGAAAGCGGCGGGCTTCTCCGGGGTCGAGTATCTCTTCCCGTATGATTTCGACAAGGCGTTGCTGCGCGAGCAGCTCGAAGCTCACGGGCTGACGCAGGTGCTGCACAATCTTCCAGCGGGCAACTGGGCGGCGGGCGAGCGCGGCATCGCGATCCTGCCCGATCGCGTCAGTGAATTTCGCGACGGCGTGTTCCGTGCCATCGACTATGCCAAGGCGCTCGATTGCGAGCAGCTCAATTGCCTCGTCGGCATCGCGCCTGCCGATGCCGACCCGCGCGAGCTCAACGAAACGCTGGTCGGCAATCTTCGCTTTGCCGCCTCGACGCTGGCGCGCGAGAACATCAAGCTCCTGGTCGAGCCGATCAACACGCTCGACATTCCCGGCTTCTACCTCAACGGCACCGAGCAGGCGGTTCAGCTGATCTCCGAGGTGCGGTCGAACAATCTGTTCATCCAGTACGACATCTACCACATGCAGATCATGGAGGGCGATCTCGCCCGGACCATGCAGGAATATCTCCCGCAGATCGCCCATATCCAGCTCGCCGACAATCCCGGTCGCCATGAGCCCGGCACCGGTGAGATCAACTACCCCTTCCTGTTCCGCCACCTCGACGCGATCGGCTATCGCGGCTGGATCGGCTGCGAATACAAGCCGCGCACCACGACGCTGGAAGGCCTGTCCTGGCACGCCGCGCAGACATTTGAGACCTGAGGAAACGTAGACATGATCGATATCGGCTTCATCGGACTTGGCACCATGGGACGGCCGATGGCCGGCCACCTTCTGGCCGCAGGCCATCGCGTGCTCCTACATGACGTCGCGCCGGTCGCGCCTGAGCTGATTTCCGCGGGTGGCATCGCCTGCAAGTCAGCCAAGGAGGTCGCGGAGGAGGCGGATGCCGTCATCATCATGGTGCCTGATACCCCGCATGTGGAGGCGGTGCTGTTCGGTAAGGACGGCGTTGCTAACGGGATCTCCAAGGGCAAGATCGTCGTCGACATGAGCTCGATCTCGCCGCTGGCGACCAAAGAATTCGCGAAGAAGATCGAGGCGCTAGGCGCGGACTATCTCGACGCGCCGGTGTCGGGCGGCGAGGTCGGGGCCAAGGCCGCGACCCTCACCATCATGGTCGGCGGGCCGGAGCGGGCCTTTGGCACCATGAAGCCGATCTTCGACAAGATGGGCAAGAACGTCACGCATGTCGGCGCCAATGGCGATGGTCAGACGACGAAGGTGGCCAACCAGATCATCGTCGCACTGACGATCGAGGCGGTGAGCGAAGCGCTGCTGTTCGCATCCAAGGCGGGGGCCAATCCCGCTCTCGTGCGCAAGGCGCTGATGGGCGGTTTTGCATCGTCGCGGATTCTCGAAGTGCATGGCGAGCGCATGGTGAAGCGCAATTTCGAGCCGGGCTTCCGCATCGAGCTGCACCAGAAGGACCTCAACCTCGCGCTCGAAGGTGCGCGCGCGCTCGGCCTGTCGTTGCCGAGCACGGCATTGGCGCAGCAATTGTTCTCGTCCTGCGCCGCGCATGGCGGCAAGGCCTGGGATCATTCCGCGATGGTGCGGGCACTGGAACTGATGGCGGGACACGAGATCGCCGCAGCGTAAGTGTTACGCGGTAACACTCTCCAGATCTGGTCTGTCTTTCGTCGTGCGGGAACCGGAACAATGGTCCGCCCCCGCGGTTGAAGGCGCAGAACAATCACTGGAGAGTGTGGACATGAAGACCCGTCTTGCGATTTCGCTGGCTGCCGTGTCGCTGCTGGCGTCGAGTGCAGCCTTTGCCCAGTCGACGACCGAACAGGGCGCCAGGGACGGCGCACGTGCGGGTGGCGACATCGGCGGACCGATCGGCGCGATGGTCGGCGGCACCGTCGGTGCGGCCGTCGGCGCGGGCCTCGAAATTCCGAATGCCGTGCTCGGCGGAATCCCGCGCGACGATTCCGTCGTGATCCACGAGCGCGTCGTCGTCGGCGAGCCGCTGCCCCCGACCGTGGTGCTGCGCCCCGTGCCGAACTATACCGAGTATCGCTACGCGGTCGTGAACGATCGCCGCGTCATCGTCGAACCGCGCACGCGCCGCGTCGTCAAGATCATCGACTGATCGGTCAGAGCGTGAAGGCTTTGAAGAGCCGGGCCCCGCGGAGCGTCACTCCGCGGGGCCCTAGTTCGTCAGGGCCGAATTGGCGCGGAGGCGTGCCATGATCCAATCGGCGACGGCGGCGAGCGCAAAGCCGATACAGGCGGTGCCGGCATCGACCAGAAAATCGTCCAGCCGTGCATGCCGTCCCGGTGCCCAGAACTGCATCAGCTCGAGCACGCCGATCAGGACCACCGCGATGGCGGCGATGGCCCAGCGGCGATTCCGGTAGGCGAGGCCGAAGGCCAGTCCCACCAGGATGAAGGCGAGGGCGTGCTCACCGTCCTGGCCGAGGTCGGAATGGGGCCGCAGGCCGGGCGGGCCGAGGGTTGCGAAAGTGACGGCGGCCGCGAGGAGCCAGGCAAAAAAGCGAATAAAAATGGGCATCCGGTGCCGATAGCACGGATTTGCAACGGCCTGTTGCGGGGCAGGGATCAGATCGCCGTGTAGTTAATGACGAAACGTTAAAGTGGCTCGCGTACGCCGAGGCCGTGCATGAAGCGTTCCCGGATCTGGACGGGATCCCTGCGGGTGGTACCCACGCCCGGCTTGTCGTCGATGCGGACCGCGATCAGGCTCGGCTCGGAGGCGGACATGGCCTCGTCGACCAGCCGCTCGAAATCCTCCTCGTCCGCGGCCCAGGCGCTGTTGGCAAGTCCCGAGCCTGTGGCTATGGCGACGATGTCGGCGACGCCAGCGGCCGGCGTCGGCTGCGCACCGGTGATCTGGTAGATGCCGTTGTCCATCACGATCATGATGAGGTTCTTCGGCTTCAACGCCGCAATCGTCGAGAGCGCGCCGAGCTGCATCAGCAGCGAGCCGTCGCCTTCGAGCGCGAAGACGCGGCGATCGGGCTGGGCCAGCGCGACGCCCAATGCGATCGGGAAAGCCAGCCCCATGCTGCCGAGCATGTAGAAGTTCTGCGGGCGATGGCCGGCGGCCCAGAGATCGAAATTGGTGTTGCCGATGCCGCCGACCACGGCTTCCTCGTGCTTGAGCTTTCCGATCAGGCGCGAGGTAACGTCGAAGCGGTTCATGACCTTGGTATTGCGCGTGTTCATCGCCGACCTCACTTGTCGAACGTCTTGCCGCCGGTGAGCAGCGGGTTGAGGATTAACGCCACCGGCGCTTGCGTGGTGACGGCCTGCTTGATCGAGCGGTCGGCGATGAATTCGAGTTCGTCGAGCCGGGTGATGGTGTGGTGCTCCAGCGCGAGCGAATCCAGCACCGGGCGCATGGTCCGGCAGACCAGCGATTGCCCGTAATTGAACTCGCCAAGCGTGCCGCGCTCGGAGACGAACATGATCAGCGGGATCTGGTAGGGCACCGCGAGCGAGGCCAGCACGTTGGCGAGCGTGGCGAAGCCGGAGGTCTGCATCAGCACCGCGCCGCGACGTCCGCCCATCCAGGCGCCGGAGACGATGCCGACGGCCTCCTCCTCGCGGGCGGTGGCAAAGGTGGTGAAGAAGGGGTCGGCGTGCAGGTTCTTGATCAGCGGCGTCAGCACGCGGTCGGGCACGTAAGGGATCAGGCTGATCTCGTTCCGCTTCAGGGTCTGCAGGACGATGCCGTGCCAGCTCCTGTCGCCGGCGCCTTGTGCCGCCTGGGGCGAGGTCTGCTGTTCCGCAAGCGCCATTGCGTTCTCCCTTGAGCCGCGCATGCTTCTTGGTTCTGGTCGTCGCGGCGGTCTGCCGAACTTGACGCAGGCAGCGGGATTGTCAACATGTCCGGGCCAGCACCGTGATCTGCGCCAGACGGCCTGTCGTGGCCGGCACCGCCATGTCATAAGCGGCGATAATGCAAAAACGGGAGGAACGCATGGACGGAGCGCGGGGTGCGCTGGCCTTGCGGGTCTCCTTGAGAGAGCCGGAAGGGTCCTGATGTCCGTCAACAGCAAGCGTGTCTTCTACGTCAAATACCTGGCCAATCCGATCTATATCGACATCCTGAAGGCGCGGTCCGACGTCCGGCTCGATCGCATCGAGAACGAGAGCCCGGAAGATTTCTATGCCCCGATCCTGAACGCGGCGCATGTTTACCAGATCGGAGCCGCCCGCGACGAACTTGCCCCGCATTTCCATGTCGATGCCGCCTTCCTGAAGCGCACGCCGAACCTGTTGCTGGTCTCCAGCAATGGCGCGGGCTTCGATCCCGTCGATGTCGAGGCCTGCACCGATGCGGGCGTGCTGGTCGTCAACCAGTCCGGTGGCAACGCGCATTCCGTCGCCGAGCATGCGCTGGCGATGATGCTGACGCTGTCCAAGCGCATCATCCAGTCCGACCGCAAGCTCCGCAGGGAGGCCAACGTCAACCGCAACGAGCTCGTCGGCAACGAGGTCGAGCACAAGACCGTGGGCATCATCGGCCTCGGCAATGTCGGCCGCCGCATTGCCGCGCTGTGCAAGGGCCTGCTCGGCATGACGGTGCTGGCCTATGACCCGTATTTGTCGGCCGAGGTGATGGCCGAGCGGGGCGGGGAGAAGGTCGAGCTCGACGAGCTGCTGCGCCGCGCCGATTTCGTCTCGATCTCCTGTCCGCTCGACAAGAAAAGCCGCAACATGATCAGCACGCGCGAATTCGCGCTGATGCAGCCGCACGCCTATTTCATCACCACGGCGCGCGGCTTCATCCACGACGAGGATGCGCTGCTCCAGGCGCTCCGCGACAAGCGCATTGCCGGTGCCGGCCTCGACGTCTGGTCGAAGGAGCCGCCGCCGCCCGAGCATCCGCTGCTCCAGTTCGACAACGTGCTGGCGAGCCCGCACACCGCAGGCGTGACGATCGAGGCGCGCCAGAACATGGGCCGCATCGCCGCCGAGCAGGTGCTGGACACGCTCGACGGCAAACGCCCGCCGCGCATCATCAATCCCGAGGTCTGGCCGCGCTACGCCGAGCGCTTCAAGCAGGCGTTCGGCGTGACGCCGGGGTAGGGGCGTGCGAAGCCTGATCGCGCTCCGATCGTTGGTTACGCGGATGAAAACAGAAAGCGGCGGATTTTACTGATGGCGTGAATGAACGCGTATCACTTGTCCTGTAGTTGAAGTCCATGAGCATATTTTCGATTGCGACATCCGGACTTTCCGCGGCGAGTTTGCGCGTGAACGTGGCCGCGAGCAACATCGCCAATGTCCGCACGACCGGCCCGCTACCCGCCTCAAGCGGATCGAGCACATCGGCCGGTGCGGGCAGCTCGAGCATTGGCCCGACATTTCCAGCGGCCTATGTGCCGTTGCGCATCGATCAGGTCTCCCAATCGAGCGGCTCGACGCCAGGCGGTACGGTCGCGACCGTGTCGACGGTTTCGCCGAGCTATACCGCACAATCCGACCCCGGCGCTGCCTTCGCAAACGAGGACGGCCTTGTCGCCGCGCCGAACGTCGATCTCGCCAGCGAGTTCGTTCAAATGGCGGCCGCCAAGTACAGCTTCATTGCCAATGCGAAGGTCATTCAAGCCTACGCCGAGACAGAACAGACCCTCCTCGATATCAAGACGTGATCGCTGACGGATTGTATCGACGCCTGCGTTGGCGGCGGGAACCGTCACCGATCTTGATCCGCGTCAAAATCTCCTTTCCCGGTTCAGGCTAAATGGGATTAAAGTGCCGCCGGGGCACGCTGGCGCAGGCAGGAGGTCCCATGTCAACTTATGTCGTCAGGTTCATGAAGGACGTGCTCGGCCAGTACGGCCGGCAGATCGAGGTTTGCCAGGGCACGCTCGAAATCGACGCCACCGACGAGGACGAAGCCAGGGAGCGGGCGAAGGCGAGGTTTTGCAAGGACCAGGCGTTGCATCACTGGTCGCTGCATGCCGACCGGATCCAGGTCAAGCCGGCTGACTTTCCCTCGTAAGGTTTAACGGCCCGGTGCCGTTAGCGTCGGCGGCGCGGTGATGCCCGCGCCGAGCGATCGCTGCACCATGACCGTGTCCGACCAGCGGCCGTGGCGATAGGCGACGCCGCAGAGCACGCCGGCGCGCGCGAAGCCGAACTTTTCGTGCAGCGCCAGCGAGGGCGCGTTGTCGGCATCGATATAGCCGATCATCTGGCGGAAGCCGGCCGCCGCGCACGCATCGATCATTCCCTGGAGCAGCAGCCGTCCGACGCCGCGACCGAGATGCTCGTGGTGGACGTAGATCGAGTGCTTGGCCGTGTAGCGGTAGGCCGGGCGCTTGCGGAACAGCACCGCATAGGCATAGCCGACCACCTCGCCGCGATAGGTCGCGACCAGATGCGGCAGGCGGGTCTGCTTCAGGTTCTTGCGGCGGTCGCGCAGATCGTCCGGTTCGGGCGCGCCGGTTCCCTCGACGTCGCGCGGCACGCCATTGCGGACGTGATGGCGGTAGATCGCCAGCATCGCCTCGACATCGCTCTCCCGTGAGGGGCGGACCAGAACCGGTTCGTCATCTGTACGCGCAATCGCTGTTTCGTTCATCGGCACCTACTCGGCAACGACGTAAGTATAGAGGCCGATGCGGCCCTGTGCATCGATCTCCTTGTAGACGCCCTGGATTTCCACATCGAACCCCGGGAACGTGTTGAAGCAGGTTTCGAACATTTTGAGATAATCCACCATGGGCTTGGCCCGCTCCGTCAGCCGCTCGCCGGGGACGATGGTGGCGATGCCGGGCGGGTAGACCACGAACGGCGTGGTGGCGATGCGGCCCGCGATCGCCTCGATCGGCAAATAGTCGACGTCGTTCTTGAACAGATAGCGCGCGGCATCGCGCGGCGACATCGCGATCTCGGGCATGTGCTCGGGCATGAACTGCCGGGCCTGGAGGGCGCTGACATCGGCGGCGCGGAAGAAGCGGTGCATGTCGCCGCAGAGATCGCGCAGCCGCACGCCGGCATAGCGCGCCTGCCGCCGCTGGTAGAATTCAGGGATGACGTCGGCCAGCAACGCGTTGTCGTCATGCAGCCTTTTGAATGCGACAAGCCCGGAGATCAGCGTGCCGGCCTTGCTCGCCTCGACGCCGGGAGTGAGCAGGAAGAGCAGGGAGTTGAGGTCGTTCTTCTCAGGGACGATGCGGTTTTCGCGCAGATACTGCGCGACCACGGGCGCGGGAATGCCGTGCTCGGCATAGGCGCCGGTGGTGCGATCGAAGCCGGGCGTCAGCAGCGTCAGCTTGTTCGGGTCGGTCATGGCAAAGCCCTCCGCGAGATCGGGAAAGCCGTGCCAGTTGGTATCTGGCGAGAGCTGCCACAGCGCCGGATTGGTGGCGAGCTCGTCGGTGGAGAGGGTCTCCCAGGCGACGTTGTGCGCGGCGCCGGGGCGGCTGACGTCGGGAATGGCGACGCGATCGGGCACGAAGGGCTCGAAGAACCAGCGGCGATCCGGATTTTGCTCCTTCTCCTCGAACTCCCGGCGCATGGCGCGGATCTTCTTGCGCAGCTCGATGCCGAGCCGGATCGTGTCGTCCCACAGCACCTCGCCCGAGCGGCCCTTCATCATCTGCGCGCCGACGTCGAGGGAGGCGAACAGCGGGTAGAACGGCGAGGTCGAGGCGTGCTGCATGAAGCTCTCGTTGAAGCGGCGGTGTTCGACGCGCCGCTTCTGGCCGCGGATATGGCGGTCCTTGATGTGGATCTGGGAGGCCTGTGAGAAGCTCGCGAGCTGCTTGTGGGTAGACTGCGTCGCGATGATGCCGGGTGCTTCGGGGGGAAGGTTCGCCAGCCCCATGGCGAAGCGGCCGGCATAGAGCGGGTGGAATTTCATGAAGCCGGCCCAGGCCTCGTCGAACAGGATGTATTCGCAGAGATGGCCGATGCGCTTCAGGATCATCTCGGCGCTGTGGATCGAGCCGTCATAGGTGCACTGCTCGACGACGGCGACGCGGAACGGCCGCGCCTTGCGCCAGGCGTCCTTGTCCGTCACCAGCGGATGGTTCCGGATCGCCTCGCGCAGGGCCTTTTCGTCGAGCATGTCCCAGCGCATCGGGCCGATCAGGCCCCAGGCATTGCGGATGGTCGGGACGTAGACCGGGACGCCGCCATTGATCATCAGCGCGCCGTGATGGGCGGCCTTGTGGTTGTTGCGGTCGAACAGCACGAGGTCGCCGTCGGTGACGAGGGCGCCGAGCGCGACCTTGTTCGAGGTCGAGGTGCCGTTGAGCACGAAATAGGTCTTCTCCGCGCCGAAAATCTGGGCAGCTTCCTTCTGCGCCCTCAGCGCGGGACCCTCGTGGGTGAGGAGGTCGCCGAGGTCGAGCACGGAATTGTCGAGGTCGTCGCGGAACACGGATTCGCCGAGATGCTCGACGAAGACCCGGCCGATCGGGCTGCGGTTGTAGAACACGCCGCCATTGTGACCCGGACAGGTCCAGAGCTGGTTGCCTTCCTCGGCATAATCGACCAGTGCGCCGAAGAACGGCGTCTTCAGCGTCTCGGCATATTGCTTGAGCCGGCTGATCAAATTCTTGGCGATGAAGGTCGGCGTCTCCTCGGACAGGAAGACATAGCCGTCGATGAAGTCGAGCACCTCGACCGGCAAATCCTCGAAGCGCTTGCGCCGGATCAGGAGGATGATCGGGAAGTCGAGGCCGCGGCGCCGCATCAGGTTGATCAGCGCCGAGGTCTTCCCCTCGAGGCCCTTCTTGCCCCAGTCCACCACCATGCAGCCGATCGCGGCGTCGGTCTGCACCGCGATCTCCGCGTCCTCCAACCTGCGGGCCCTCACGACCTCGAAGCCGGAGCGCTGGATCTCCTCGATAATCTGGTTGAAGCGGATGCCTTCCAGATCGTCGGCGTCGAACACAGGTGCGGCGAACAGGAAGTTGAAGCGCTTGAAATAATCCATGGTGTGTCCCGAATCTACAGAGACTGGCAGGTCTCTGCACTTTCGATGACAGTTCTATGACAATCGCCCGATCCAGCGGGGATCGTGTGACGGGCGATCAATCCAGCAACTTGTCCAGCGTGATCGGGAAGCGCCGGATGCGCTTGCCGGTGGCGTGATAGACTGCGTTCGCGATCGCCGCAGGTACGCCGACGATGCCGATTTCGCCAATGCCCTTGACGCCCAGCTTGTTGATCCGGTCGTCGGGTTCGTCGACGAAGATGACGTCGATGTCGTGAACGTCGGCATTCACGGGAATGTGGTACTCGGCGATGTTCGCGTTCATGATCCTGCCGAAGCGGTGATCCATCACCGTCTCCTCGTGCAGCGCCATTCCGATGCCCCAGACCACGCCGCCCATGATCTGGCTGCGGCCGGTCTTGGTATTGAGGATCCGTCCGGCTGCGACCGCGCTCACGACGCGCGTGACGCGGATGACGCCCAGGTCTTCGTCGACCTTGACCTCGGCGAAGACCGCCGAATGGGTGTTGCGCGCGTGCGACTTGTCCTCCGCGAAATGATTGAGCTTCTGCTTCTCGATCCGCTCGAGCTTGCCGTGACGCATCGCGTCCGCGATCGAGACGGCACGGGCCTTGTCGCCGGCCTTGGCGATCGTGCCGTCGACCAGGATCACATCGGGCGCATCGACGCCGCCGAGGGGCGAGGCGGGCATCGCCTTGGCGAGCCGTGCGAGCTCCTGGCGAATGTCTTCGGCCGCGCCCAGCACGGCGTGCGCGGCCGACGCCGCCATCCAGGAACCGCCTTCGACGGGGGCCTGCGGCAAGGTCGAATCGGCAAGCCTCACGTCGATATTCTCGATCGGCAGCCCGAGGGCGTCGGCGGCCACCTGGGCCACGATGGTGTAGGTGCCGGTGCCGATATCGGACGCGGCGCAGGATACCTCGGCATGGCCGTTCGACGTCAACACGATGCGGACGGCGACCGGCATCTGAAGCGCCTCCCATACCCCCGTCGCCATGCCCCAACCGACCAGGTCCTTGCCATCACGCATGGAGCGCGGAGCAGGATTGCGCCGGCTCCAGCCGAACGCTTCCGCGCCGCGGGCGTAGCATTCGCGCAGCTGCTTGCTGGTGTAGGGCAGGTCTTCACTCTGGTCGCGGTCCGAATAGCACTTCAATCGCAGCTCGATCGGGTCGAGCTTGAGCGCGACGGCCAGCTCGTCCATGGCGCATTCGAGCGCGCAGACGCCGGAGGCGGCGCCGGGCGCGCGCATGTCGCAGGGTGTGGAGACGTCGAGATCGACGAGCTTGTGGGAGAAGAGGCTGTTCGGGCTCTTGTACAGCTGTTCCGCCCAGCCGCTGTCATTGCGCGAAAAATCCTCGTAGCGCGAGGTCATAGCAGTGGCTTCGTGCGCGACGGCATCGAGCGTGCCGTCGGGCCTTGCGCCGAGCGCGACGCGCTCGATGGTCATCGGCCGATAGCCGAGCCCGTACATCTGCTGCCGTGTCAGGACGACACGAACGGATCGCTTGAGTTCGAGCGCGGCAAGCGTCGCCAGCACCACCTGGTATTGCGGCCGCAATCCGGAGCCGAAGGCACCGCCGACATAGGGCGAGACCACGCGGAGGTCATCGTGCTTCTTGTTGAACACACTGCATAGATATTTGTGGACGTTCTGGACACCTTGCGTCTTGTCATAGACGGTAAGCCTGCCGCTGCCGTCGCGGACCACCGTGGTCGCATAGAGCTCCATCGGGTTGTGGTGCTCGGTCGGCAGGACGTAATCCGCCTGGTGCCGCACAGCGGCCCCAGCCAGCGCTGCGGCGGCGTTGCCGCGCGGCTTGTGCGGCCGATCCACTTTGCCGGCTTTGCCATGTTCGGATTCGAGGTCGGTCGCAAATGCCTCCCGGTCGTATTCAACGCGCACGCGGGTCGCGGCGAATTTGGCGGTTTCCCAGTCATCCGCCACGACGAGCGCGATCGGCTGGCCGTTGAACCAGATCCTGTCGTCATAGAGCGGGCGGAAAGGCGAGCCCTTCTCCGGCGCCACCTCGTCCTTCCAGGCATCGTCATTGTCGGCGAGGGGCGGACGATGCGCATGCGTAAGCACGTCGACCACGCCCTTCACTTGCAGCGCGTCGCTGGCGTCGAGGCGAGCGATACGTCCGCGCGGAATCGTGGCCTCGACGACGAAGCCATGGAGGAGGCCGTCTGCCGGGAATTCGCCGGCATATTTGGCGGCTCCGGTGACCTTGGCGCGGCCATCGACGCGGGACGTTGGCGTTCCGACATAGGCGTTCATCGGTCCCTCACGCGATTTTCTTGTGAGCCTGTGATTGTGGCGTGGCGATCGCGGCCTGTATCAGCGTACGCACGATGGTGCGGCGTGCGAGCTCGATCTTGAAGCGGTTATGTGCGCGCGCCGTTGCCCCGTGCAGCAGCAGATCGGCCGCGCGCGAGAAGTGGTCCGGCGTCGCTGCCTGGCCGCGCAACGCCGCTTCGGCCTCAAGGCTGCGCCAGGGCTTGTGAGCCACGCCGCCGAGCGCCAGGCGGGCTTCGCTGATCGCGTTGCCATCCAGTTCGAGCGCGGCCGCGACCGAGACCAAAGCAAAAGCATAGGACAGCCGGTCGCGGATTTTCAGATAGCTGTAGTTACGGGCAAAGCCATGCTTGGGAAGTTCGACGGCCGCGATGATCTCGCCGATGCCGAGATTTGTATCGACATGAGGTTTGTCCTCCGGGAGTCGATGGAAATCGGCCAATGCGATCGTGCGCTGGCCGGAGGGACCTGCGACGTGCACGAGCGCACCGAGCGCGGCAAGTGCGACGCTCATGTCGGACGGGTTGGTCGCGATGCAGGACGCGCTCGTGCCGAGGATTGCGTGGTTGCGGTTGAGGCCGTCGATTGCCGAGCAGCCGCTGCCGGGCTCTCGCTTGTTGCAGGGCGTCGCCGTGTCATAAAAGTAGGCGCAGCGCGTGCGCTGCATCAGGTTGCCGCCAACGGAGGCCATATTGCGCAATTGCGCGGAAGCGCCGGCGAGGATGGCGCCGGCGAGCAGGGGGTAGCGCTGCTCGACAAGCGGATGGTAGGCGAGGTCCGAATTCGGTACCAAGGCGCCGATGCGCAGCCCTCCGTCGGACGTCTCCTCGATGTCGCGGAGCGGCAGGCGGGAGATGTCGATCAGCCGGGAGGGCCGCTCGACATTTTCCTTCATCAGGTCGATCAGATTGGTCCCGCCGGCAATCAGCTTGGCGTCGGGATCGGCGGCCAGCAGGCGGATCGCATCGGCGACGTCGGTGGCGCGGGAATATTGGAAGTTGTTCATGGCCGGCCCATTGCCTGCTGGATCGCGGCGACGATGTTCGGATAGGCGCCGCAGCGGCAGAGATTTCCGCTCATCAGCTCTCTGATCTCGTCGGCATCCCGGGCGCGGCCTTCGGCCAAAAGGCCCGCCGCCGAGCAAATCTGTCCCGGCGTGCAATAGCCGCACTGAAAGGCGTCGTGGTCGATGAACGCCTGTTGCACGGGATGAAGCGTTCCGTCCTTGGCAAGCCCTTCGATCGTCGTGATCTCGGCGCCGTCCTTCATGACGGCGAGCGTCAGGCAGGAATTGACGCGCCGTCCGTCGATCAGCACGGTGCAGGCGCCGCACTGGCCGTGATCGCAGCCTTTCTTGGTGCCGGTCAGCGCAAGATGGTCACGCAGGGCATCCAGAAGCGTGGTCCAGGGCACGAGATCGAGCGTGTGGCCGACGCCATTGACGACGATATGAACTGGAATGCGTTCGGGAATCTCGTGCGTGACATCGCTCATGTCCTGCTCCCTGCGACGGCGACTGAGCCGAGACGTCAGCCGAGCTGACGCGGAGGCACCGTTGCCTCCGCTTGCCAATGGCCTCCAACTTACAATCGGCCGCTTGGTTCCCTGCCGGGAATTATGGCGCCCGCGACACAGTGTCAGCGCTTGGCTTCGCCGAAGACCACCGTCGGCACCGCGCGGTTGACGATCTCGCGCAGCGCGAAGCTCGATTGGACCCGCGCCACGCGCGGCAGGCGCGACAACTCGGTACGGTGGATGCGCTCGAAATCCTGGATGTCGCGGGCGAGCACGATCAGGATGTAGTCGTCGGTGCCCGACATCAGGAAGCAGCGCACGACGGACGGACATTTCACCACCTCGGCCTCGAACGCCTTCAGCGCCTCGTCGCTCTGGCTCTCCAGCGCAATGCGCACCAGCACGGTCGTGGTGAGGCCGAACTGCGCCAAATCAAGCGCGGCTTGGTATGCCTGGATGTAGCCGTCGTCCTCCAGCGCCTTCTGCCGCCGCGCCAGCGCCGTGCTTGATAGCCCGACCTTGGTGGCGAGCTCGGTGTGGCTGGCCCGCGCATTGGTGGTGAGTTCCGCGAGGATGGCGAGATCTTTCCGGTCGAGGGCCAAGGTTTCGTTTCCAGCGTGAAAGGGCGTTTGCACGCCGGAAACCGGCGCGGGGAGGTCGAAGCTAGCGGATATTTGCACGAAACCAAACTGGCCCGATCGCTACGATGGCGGGGTGAATCAGGACGTTGGAAGGAGCCCAAAATGCGCGTCGGTGTGCCCAAGGAGATCAAGGTGCAGGAATATCGCGTCGGGCTCACCCCGGGCGCGGTCCGCGAATATGTCGCGGCCGGGCACCAGGTGACGGTCGAGACCGGCGCCGGCAGCGGCATCGGCGCGTCCGACGAGGTGTACCAGCGGGCAGGGGCCGCGATCGCGGAGAACGCCCGCGACATCTTCGCCAGCTCCGACATGATCGTGAAGGTGAAGGAGCCACAGAAAAGCGAATGGGCCCAGCTTCGCGAAAGCCAGATCCTCTTTACCTACCTCCATCTCGCGCCGGATCCCGAACAGGCCAAGGGTCTGCTCGCTTCCGGTTGCACTGCGGTCGCCTATGAGACCGTCACCGACGCGGCCGGTCACCTCCCCCTGCTTGCGCCGATGAGCGAAGTCGCCGGCCGCCTCGCCGTCGAAGCCGCCGGCGCCGCGCTCAAGCGATCGGCCGGCGGCCGCGGGGTGCTGCTCGGCGGTGTGCCCGGCGTGCAGCCGGCGCGCGTCGTCGTGCTCGGCGGCGGCGTGGTGGGAACGCAGGCCGCGCGCATGGCGGCGGGCCTCGGTGCGGAAGTCACTGTGATCGACCGCTCGATTCCCCGTCTACGCGAGCTGGACGATGTGTTTCTCGGGCGCGTGCGCACCCGCTTCTCGACCATCGAAGCGGTCGAGGACGAGGTGTTCGCCGCCGACGTCGTGATCGGGGCGGTGCTGGTGCCGGGCGCCAGCGCTCCAAAGCTCGTCACGCGCGCGATGCTCAAGTCGATGCGGCCGGGCGCCGTGCTGGTCGACGTCGCGATCGACCAGGGCGGCTGCTTCGAGACATCGCATCCGACCACGCACGCCGATCCGACCTATCAGGTCGACGGCATCGTGCATTATTGCGTCGCCAACATGCCGGGCGCGGTGCCGGTGACGTCGAGCCAGGGGCTGAACAACGCAACGCTGCCATTCGGCCTGATGCTCGCCAACAAGGGCTTTGCTGCAGTCCTGGAAAATCCGCATTTGCGCAACGGACTGAACGTGCATCGTGGCCGCATAACCAACAAGGCGGTTGCCGAGAGCCTCGGGCTGGAATTTGCTCCGGTCGAGAGCGGCCTCGCCGCTTGACGGCTACACTGATTTGCGGTGGCGGCTGTCGAGCGCGGCCTCGATCGTTTCCGGACGCTCGATCCGTTCGATCAGCATGTCGATGCGATCACCGCCCCAGAACAGCTCGCCGTTGAACACCATGGTCGGCACGCCGAACACGCCGAGTGCTTCGGCTTCGTCGATGATGCGGTCGTGCTCGGTGCGGGCAGGGCCGTTGACGTAGGCTTCGAACTCGCTCGCCGAGCCGCCGCACGCGGTGATGACGTCCGTGATTGCGGCGAGATCGTCGATCTCGAGCTCATGGCTCCAGAATTTGCGGAACACCGTGTCGTGATAAGGGCGGAAGAAGCCGTGCCGCTGTGCGAACAGCATTCCAACGCTGGAATAGAAGGCGTCGTAGATCCGACGCGGCCCCTTCATGACGAGCCCTTGCGCATTGGCATAGCGCCGCGCGTCCATATAGGCGTAACGCACCTTGCGCCAGAAATGCGGCGTGCGCTCCTCGACCGTCCCCATGAATTCGGCGACGCGCAGCGTATAGGGCAGCCATTCGAGCTCGACGCCGTGCGCCTCCTCGAGCGAAAATAGCCGCTTGTTGGCCACGAACGCGTAAGGGCTCTTGTAGTCGGTGTAGACGCGGACAAGCGGCTTGGGCATTGGCGGCTTCCCTCGGCGTACGGCGCTCCCGGTTGTGCGGGAGATTAACCCGCGAATTCCGTCATTGCGAGCGCAGCGAAGCAATCCAGAGTATCTCCGCGGAAAGATTCTGGGTTGCTTCGCTGCGCTCGCAATGACGACGAGGTGAGGTTTACGCCTTCGTCAACCTGTACTGCCCCAGATCCGGATCATGCGTCATGCGCCAGTAGTCCACGAACCGCCAGGGCATCGCCGAAAACACGCGGCCGCTCGAATTGCGATAATAGGTGCTCATGCCGGTATGGGTCCAGATCATCGCCTCGTGCTCGGCATCGACCTTCTGGACGTAGTCGTCCAGCACCTCCCTGCGGACGTCGATGGCGGCGACGTCGTGCTCAATCATGTCGGCGAGGCAGGCGGAGATATAGCGGCTCTGGCATTCCGACTGGAAGATGACGCTGCCGCCATGGGCGGGGCCGGAGTTCGGACCGAGCATGCAGAAGAAGTTCGGAAAGTCCGGGACGGTGAGGCCGAGGAACGCCGTCGGGTTGTCGTTGGCCCAGGCCTCGCGCAGATCCTTGCCGCCGCGGCCGCTGATGTTGAGGCGCGCCGCCATCTCCGTGACCTTGAAGCCGGTGGCGACCACGACGATGTCGGCGGGGCGGTGCTCGCCGTCTGCGGTGACGATGCCGTCGCGATCGAAATGATCGATCGTGTCGGTGACGAGCTCGACATTGTCCCGCGTGAGCGTCCTGAACCAGTTGTTGTCAAGCAGGATGCGCTTGCCATAGGGCGGATAGGTCGGCACGCATTTGGCGATCAGGTCGGGCCGATCCTTCAGCTCGGTGAGGATGAAATCGGTCAGCTCCTGGCGATGCCGGTCATTGCCCTTGTTGACGGCGCGCTCCGGATGCGGCCAGGCCGGGTCCTTGCGCAGGAACGGCAACAGGCCGTCGCCATAGCGCCAGAACATGTTGAAGCGGTACCACTGCACATAGAACGGCAGATGCGCGAGCAGCCAGCGCGCGCCGTCGCTGATCGGATCGGAATAGCCCTTAACGGGCCGCGCCCATTGCGCGCTGCGTTGATAGACCGTGACGGACGCGACGCGGCCGGCGATCGACGGCACCAGCTGCATCGATGTCGCGCCGGTCCCGATCACGGCGACATGCTTGCCGTCGAGATTGATGTCGTCCGACCACAGGGCCGAATGCAGGATCGTGCCCTTGAAGTCTTCCTCGCCCTTGAAGCGGGCGCGAGAGGGATCGTTGAGCTGGCCGATGGCCGAGACCAGCGCGGTGGATTCAAAGGTTTCTTCGCCGCTCTTCGTCTTCAGCGTTGAGATCCAGCGTCGCTTGCCTTCGTCCCAGCGCGACGCTGTCAGCTCGGTATTGACCCGCAGATGCTCGCGGATGCCGTATTCCTCGGCGACCTTCAGCAGATAGGCAAGCAGCTCCTCGCGCTGGCAGAAATAGCGCGTCCATGCATTGCCCGAGCCGAACGAGTAGGAATAGGAATGGTTCGGCGTATCGACGCCGCAGCCGGGATAGCGGTTGATCCACCAGGTGCCCCCGAGCTCGGCGTTCTTCTCGACGATGGTGTAGGGGATGCCGAGATGGCCGAGTGCGACGCCGAGCGCGATGGCGCAGACGCCGGCGCCGACGATCAGCACGTGCTGGCCGGCAAGCTTCTCGGCGGAGGGGCGCTTCGTCCATTGCGGCTCGCGCGCTACAAATCCCATCTCCTCGCGCATCAGCGGTGCATATTCCGGTGCGACGTTCTCGCCGAGGCAGGCGCGCATCATCTTGAGCAGCAGCTCTTCGCCGGGATCGGTGATGACGGGTTTTGGCGTGCCGCCGGCAAACAGCTTGACCACTGCGGCACGGATTTCGTCCTGGACCTCCCGGGGCACGCCGGCTTCTGGATCGGGAATGAGGCGGATGTCGCGCTTGGGCAAGTACGGCGGCTCGAGCCAGCGCTCATCGCCGGTCATGTGCACCAGCACCATCAGCAAACAGCGGATATCGCCTTCGGCGATCGCGGAGACGAGATCGAGCGGCTTTTGTGGAGATGCGATGTTCATGGCGTGTCCTGATCTCCGGATGCACTGAAGAGGCCGCGCGTCATCAGCTTGCGATAGGCGGAGATGACGTGGTCGGGGACGGCGGTGACGCCGCCGGCCGAATAGGAGTAGCGGCGGCTGAGATAGCCGCGCGCGCCCATCAGCATGTGGACGATGGCCTCGAATTCCTCGTCGCTGTAATCCTCGATCGCGCCTGCCGCTCGTGCGCGGCGCAAAATGCGGACATAGGCGACCGAAATGTTGTCGAGATGTTTCTGGTAGCCGATGGGCGCGAAGAATTCGGCCTCGTTGAGGATGCGCAGGAACTCCGGCACCTCACGGATAAAGTCGAAGAAGGCGGAGAAGCGGGCGATCTCCTGCCGCGCGGCATCGGCGGTGCCGGTGCGTGCGCGGATGAACTCGACCATGTCGAGGCCGATCTTCGGCAGCAACTGGTCGAGCAGTTCCTGGCGGTTCTCGAAATGATTATAGAAGGTGCCTTGCGCGACGCCGGCTTCTTCCGTGATGCGGGCGACGGAGGCTTCGGCATAGCCATGCTTGCCGACGACCTTGGTCGCGGCGTCAAAGATCTTCTGCTTGGTCCAGGCGTTGCGCTCGACGCGGTTAAGCTTTGTGACCTTGGCATTCGCTTGCGTCATTCAGAGGTCTCCAGCTCGGCGCGCAGCACGCGCTTGAGGATTTTTCCGCTCGGGTTGCGCGGCAGGCCGTCGCGGATAACGAGCTGTTTCGGTACCTTGAAGCTCGCCAGGCGCGTACGGCAGTGCTCGGTGAGGGCAGGGAGCGCAAGGCTCGCGCCTTCGGCCAGCACGACGATCGCGACCGGCCGCTCGCCCCAGCGCGCATCGCGCAGGCCGATCACCGCGACTTCGCGCACCTCGGGCAAGTCGTAGATGACGCGCTCGACTTCGGAGGAAGCGATGTTCTCGCCGCCCGAGATGATCATGTCCTTCTTGCGGTCGGTCAGGTACAGGAAGCCTTCCTCGTCGAGATAGCCGACATCGCCGCTGCGGAACCAGTCGCCGAAGAAGGCCGCCGCCGTCTTCTCCGGATCCTTCCAATAGCCGCGCGTGATTTTCGGTCCGCGCAGACAGATCTCGCCATTGACGTTCGGCGGCAGCGTCTTGCCGTCCTCGTCACGGATCTCGATCTCGACATGGGCGATGGCGCGGCCGGTCGAGCCGATCTTCTCGATCTCGCGGCCGGCTTCCATGAAAGTGTCGCCGCCGACGGTCTCGGTGAGGCCATAGGCATCGATGTAGCGCGCATTGCGGAAGAACTCCGAGAACGCGCGGATGCGCACCTCCGGCGTCTTCTCGCCGCCGCCGATCGCCCATCTCAGGCTGGAGACGTCGTAGCGATCGCGGGTGGGGCAGGTGAGCATCGCGGTGGTCATCACAGGCGCGAACCATGCCGCGTTCAGCTTGTCCTCCGCGATCGCCGCAAGCGCGGTCTCCGGCTCGAAATTGCGCTCGATGCGGATGAAGCCGCCGTGCCAGAGCACGGCGATGCCGGGCAGGTCGAGCGCGCCGACGTGATAGAGCGGGCCGACAACGAGCAGTCGCGTCTCGGCACCGATGCCGAGCGCGATCGTCTGGTCGGCGGACTTCCAGTAAAAATTATCGTAAGTGAGCATCACGCCTTTGGGGCGGTCGGTCGTACCCGAGGTGTACATCAACCGCATCAGGTCGGACGGTGCGCGGACGTGCATCGGCGCGGGCACGGCCTCGCCCGCGAGGTGCGTGATGCTTTGCTGCGCAACTTCGTTCAGCACGACAACCTTCGCGCCCGCTGCATTCGCGGCGAGTTCCTCATCGACGATCAACAACCGCGCGCCGGCATTGCCCGCGATGTAGCCGACCTCGTCGCGCGACAGTCGAAAATTGATCGGCAAGAACACCGCGCCGAGATGACTGGTGGCGAAGACGAGCTCCAGGAACGCCGCGCTGTTCTTCATCAGCACGGCCACGACGTCGCCCGCGCCGATGCCCTGCGCGGCGAGCCAGCCGGCCGCTTGCCGGATGCGCGCATCGAAATCGGCGTAGGAGATCTCCTCGCCGCGATATTTCAGCGCGGGCCGGTCCGGCGTGCGCCGGGCATGAAAGGTGATGAAGCTCGAAAGATTGATCATTTTGCGGGTTTTGGGCCGATTACCGGCCTCGTTTCCTCCTTTGATGAATTATGACTCGTAATTCATCTTTGGCTTGACGTCACCCCCCTGCCTCTGAAATTGTTGGGAACACGGAGACGAGACGATCTCCGGCAAGGGACCAGGAAACGCCGACCCGAAAGAGGGAGGGGAAAATGACGAGAACCCGCATGCCGGGCATCAGCCGCCGTTCAACGCTGGCGCTGATGGGCGCCGGTGCGATGAGTGTTGCCGCACCGTGGGTGGCGCGCGCGCAAGCCAAGACGATCAAGATCGGCATGCCGACGATTCTGTCGGGCCGCGTTGCGCAGCTCGGCACGTCGTCGCGCAATGCGGTGATGCTCGAGGTCGACAAGGTCAACGCCGCCGGCGGACTTGCCGGCCGCCAGATCGAGATGGTGATCCGTGACTCCAAGGGCCAGCCGCAGGAAGCCGCCCGCGTCGCGCGCGAGCTCGTCAACACCGATGGTTGCGAGTGGCTGATCGACGGCGAGGCGTCGTCCGGATCGTTTGCGGTTCACGAAGTGGCGCGCGATCTCGGTGTGCTCTGCGTCCACACCTGTTCGGAAGCGTCCTCGCTCACGGCCGATCCGAAGCAGCACATCCCGAACGCGTTCCGTTGCGTGCGCCAGGGCATCCACGATTCCATCGTCGGCGGCAGCTATGCCGCCTCGATCGCGAAAGCCAAGGGCCTGAAGAAATGGGCGACCTGCTCGCCGGACTATGCCTATGGCCGCGACACCACCGGCGAGTTCACGCTGTACCTGAAGCGCTTTGCGCCCGACGTCGAAATCATCAGCGAGTCCTGGCCAAAGCTGTTCCAGCCCGACTACACCGAAGTCGTGACCAAGATCCTCCAGGCCAAGCCGCAGGCGCTGTACTCCTGCCTGTGGGGCGGCGATCTCACCTCCTATATCGACCAGGCCAACATCTATGCGATGTTCGGCCAGATGGAGGTGTTCGCGGTCAACATGGCCGACTACACCGCGCTCACCGTGGTGAAGAACCTGCCCAAGGGTATCCACTCCGGCAACCGCTACATCAAGACCTTCCCGACCACGCCGGAGAACGCGGCCTGGGGCGATGCCTACAAGGCGAAGTACAACGAATATCCGACCAACTGGTCGTGGCAGAACGCGACGGCCGTGATGTTCCTCGCCGAGGCCGCGAAGAAGGCCAACACCACCGACGGCAAGAAGATCGCGGAGGTGCTGAAGGGCCTCACCATCAAGTGCCCGTTCGGCGCCGACGGCACCGTGACAATGCGCGGCGACGACCACACGCTGGTCGGCTACGCGATCGGCTGGGGCACCACGATCCCGCAGGAGCCCTACGTGCCCGAGGTCAAGGCCGGCGACTGGAAGACCATCTTCGAGCTCGAGGCCGAGTGGAAGAAGAGCAAGGGCTACACCTGATGTGACGCGCGGCGGAGACGGGCGACCGTCTCCGCCGTTTTTATTTGGTTCTCCGCGCCAAGTCCGGCGCGTCGCAATGAAAGTGCTCCCGTGGATCTCGACGCGCTCGCCGGCTGCCTCTCCAGTTCCGCCTGCCTGGTGACGCAAACCACCAGCGGCCTCATCATCGGCATGCTCCTGTTCCTGGTCGCAGTCGGGCTGACGCTGATCTTCGGCGTGCTCAAGGTCGTCAATTTCAGCCACGGCGCCTTCTACATGTTCGGCGCCTATTTCGCGATGACGGCCTATCAGCTCACCGGGAGCTTCGCGCTGGCGATGTTCGCGGGCGCGGCTGGGACCGCGATTCTCGGTATGATCTTCGAGCGCGTCTTCATGAGCCGCGTCTATGGCGCCGACGTGCTGATGCAGCTGCTCGTCTGCTACGCCTTCGTGCTGATCTTCGACGATGTCGTGCGCATCATCTGGGGGCCGGAATTCAGGTCGATGGGCATGCCCGCGGCATTCCAGGTGATGCCGCTGTTCATCGCCGGCGGCGTAGTGCCGCCTTATTACCTGCTGCTGATCGGCGTCGCGCTCGTCGCAGCGATCGTGCTCGGCATCGGATTGTCGCGCAGCCGTATCGGCAAGGTGATCCGGGCGGCGGCACATAATCCCGGCATGGTCTCGGCGCTCGGCATCAATACCGGTCTGATCTATGGGGGCGTGTTCGCGCTCGGCGGCATGCTGGCGGGCCTTGCCGGCGCGCTCGCGGCGCCCGTGCGTTCGCTCACACCCGGCATGGGATTTTCGGTACTGATCGAATCCTTCATCGTCACCGTGATCGGGGGGATGGGTTCGATCCTGGGCGCTCTGATCGGAGCGCTGCTAATCGGTCTGATCCGCTCCTTCGGCTCGCTCGGCTTTCCCCTGTTCACGGAAGGCCTGATGTACCTGTTCATGGTGATCGTGCTGGTCTCCAAGCCCACCGGCCTGTTCGGCAAGGAGGCGGCATGACCGAGCTCGAGGCCGGACGCGCCGAGACGCTGGCGCCGGTGCGTAGCGGTGTGGCGCTGCAACGCTATCGCGACGTCCTGATTGCGCTCGTCGCCTTTGCCGTGCTGGCGAGCCTGCCGCTGTTCACCGGCAGCAAGGCGCTGCTCGATTTCGTCATCCGCTGCTCGGCTTACGGCCTGTTCGCGACCTCGCTGAACCTGCTGGTCGGCTACACCGGCCTGACTTCGTTCGGCCACGGCATGTTCTTCGGCCTTGGCGCCTACAGTTTTGGCCTGATCATGCAGAAGCTGGGCGTGCCGATTCCCGTGGCCTTCGTCGCGACGCTGGCGATCACGGCGGTAATCGCCGCCGTCATCGGCGCGATCTGCGTGCGGCTGAAGGATATCTATTTCGCCTTCGTCACGCTCGCGTTTCAGATGCTGATCCACTCGACCATCCTGTCCTGGGCCTCCTTCACCGGCGGCGACCAGGGCCTGCGTGGCGGCATTCCGCGCCCCACATTCCTCGGCATCAATCTTGCGAACCACATCCATCTCTATGTCGCGAGCTGCGCGCTTCTCATCCTCGGCCTGCTCGCGATGCGCCAGATCGCGCAATCGCCGTTCGGTTACACGTTGCGCATGATCCGCGACAATGCCGCGCGCGCAAGCTTCCTCGGCATCGACGTCTGGCGGGCCAAGCTGACAGTCTTCGTGCTGGCGGCATTGTTTGCGTCGATGGGGGGCATGGTGATGGCGCTGTTCGTCTCCGGTGCCTATCCGGAATTCGCCTATTGGACGATCTCGGGCGAGGGCATCTTCATCAACATGCTCGGCGGCGTCTCGACCTTCCTGGGGCCGATGGTCGGCACCGTGCTGCTGCTTCTGCTCAACGACACCGTCACGCGCTTCACCGAATACCACGGCATCGTGCTCGGCGTGGTCATCCTGTTCTTCGCGCTGGGCCTGCGCAAAGGCCTGCTGGATTTCGTTGCCGACTGGTTCGCGCACCGGCGTGACGCAGGCGAGGGGCGCTAGCGATGCTCGAGATCCGCAACCTCGCAAAATCCTTCGGCGGCGTGAAGGCGACCAACGACGTCACGCTCGACTTCCCCGACGGTTCGCTCACGGCGGTGATCGGCCCGAACGGCGCCGGCAAGAGCACGTTCTTCAACCTGATCACCGGCGCCTTGAGGCCGGATTCCGGCCAGGTGCTGCTCGACGGCATCGATCTCGCCGGCCGCTCGCCGCCGGAGATCGTGCGGCACGGCATCGGCCGCGCCTTCCAGGTCGCGAGCATCTTCAAATCGCTGACGGTGCAGGAGACCATGCTTGCCGCCGTCAGCGCCGACCAGCGCTCGTCCGCGGTGCTGCACAAGCGCTTTCCCTTGCCCGAGACGCGCGACCGCGCCGAGCACGTGATGGAGCTGCTGGGCCTCGCGGGAAAGCGCAATCGCACGGCCGCAACGCTGTCGCATGGCGACCAGAAGCTGCTCGACATTGCGCTCGCTCTGGTGCTCGAACCAAAGGTTCTGCTGCTGGACGAGCCGACTGCCGGCATGGGCCCGGAAGAGCGCTGGCGCATGATCGACAAGGTGCGCGAGCTCTGGGAGACGCAGAAAATCACCGTCGTCTTCATCGAGCACGACATGGACATCGTGTTCAAGATCGCCCCAAAGATCGTCGTGCTCTGCTACGGCCGCATCCTCGCGACCGGCACGCCCGACGAAATCCGAAGCAACAGCGCCGTGATCGAGGCCTATCTCGGCACTGAACATGCGGGGGCCGCCGCATGAGCGCGACCATTATCGAAGTCGCCGATCTCGACGTCTACTACGGCACCAGCCAGATACTGTTCGGCGTCGGCCTCTCGGTGCGGCAGGGCGAGACCATGGCGCTTTTGGGCCGCAATGGCGCGGGCAAATCGACGACCATGAAGGCGATCATGGGGCTGGCGCCGCCGCGGCGGGGCAGGATCAGCCTGCGCGGCGCGGTGATCTCGGGCCAGAGGCCGCACCATATCGCGCGCGCCGGTCTCGGCTTCGTGCCGGAGGATCGCCAGATCTTTCCGGAGCACACGGTCGAGGACAATCTCGTCATCGGTCGCAAGAAGGGGCCGGAAGGCCAGGACGAGTGGCCGATCAAGCGGATCTACGACGTCTTCCCGCTGCTGGAGCCGCTGCGCCATCGCATCGCCGGACGTCTCTCGGGCGGGGAGCAACAGATGCTCGCCATCGCGCGCACGCTGATGGGCAACCCGGCGCTGTTGCTGCTCGATGAGCCGAGCGAGGGCCTCGCGCCGATCATCGTGCAGCGGATCGGCGAGCTGTTGCGGCAGCTCCGACAGCTCGGATCGACCGTGCTGATCGCCGAGCAGAACATGCATTTCTGCCTGGGGCTTGCGAGCCACGCCACTGTCATCGACAAGGGCCAGATCGTCTATGCCGCCGGAATCGACGAGCTGAAGGCCAACGACGCGATCCGTCGCCGCTATCTGGCGCTTTAACCGGGTTCCGGACCGCCAAACCGGCCCAAAGAAGAAAACTATTGCCTCGGGTTCGCCAGACGGAAGGAGTTTCCCCATCGAGGGCCAAAAACGCCAATCGCTTCCATTGCCGTTTGGGGCCGAAACGACGACATTCCATTCAGAATTTGATGGATCGGCGTAGCCATGGAACGCACTGGATTTGAGCCCTTCGGCGAGCAGCTGGTGTCCGCAACGGACACCCAGCCGCGATCGCGCGCGTCAAAGCTCCTGTTGCGGGCCGGCACCACGGTGTTCTGGTCGCTGGTCGCGGGGATCGTGCTCGCGCGTGCGGCCTTCTTTGAGCCGGGCGTCTATGACAGCTTCAGCCGCGTCGCCTCGCTCGCCAAAAGCCTGATCTTCTGAGCCGATTATTCCGGGCTGAGGATAGAACTTCCCTCGGCCCTGATATGCTGAAAACTTATTCCCCAATCGGCCAGCACTGCGTATAAATATTTCTCCTCTGGGAGAGATTTGTGTCGCAGAATCAAGCATCCAACCCGGCCGACGCCAAGCCTACCACTGTCGTGAGCCGTATTGCGGCGCTGATTCCGGGAATCCTCCTGTGCATCGCCGTGGCCGGTATCTCGGCCTTGCTCGAACGGGCCGAGCTGGGTGTCTTCGAGCACCCCTATGTCGAAGCGCTGGTGATGGCGATCCTGCTCGGGATGGCGCTGCGCAGCTTCTGGAAACCGGCGCCGCGCTGGCAGGCCGGCATCGCCTTCAGCGCCAAGCAGCTGCTCGAAGTTGCGGTCATGCTGCTGGGGGCCTCGATCAGCTTCGCCGCCATCGCGGCTTCCGGCGTGGCGCTGCTGGCATCGATCGCCGCGGTCGTCGTGATCGCGCTCTGCGTCTCCTTCGGCCTCAGTCGCATGCTGGGCCTGTCGACGCGGCTCTCGATCCTGATCGCCTGCGGCAATTCCATCTGCGGCAATTCCGCGATCGCCGCCGTGGCGCCGATCATCGGCGCCAACAACGACGAGATCGCGTCCTCGATTTCCTTTACGGCGATCCTCGGCGTGATGATGGTGCTGGGCCTGCCGCTGCTGATTCCGCTGCTGCAATTGTCGGCCACGCAATATGGCATCCTCGCAGGCCTCACCGTCTACGCCGTGCCGCAGGTGCTTGCGGCAACGGTCCCGGCCGGGCTCGTCTCGACGCAGATCGGCACGCTCGTGAAGCTGATGCGCGTGTTGATGCTCGGGCCCGTCGTCGTCGGTCTCTCCCTGGTCGCCTCGCGCTGGCAGACCGGCGCCAAGAAATCCAATGTCGGCTTCTTCCGCCTGGTCCCCTGGTTCATCCTCGGCTTTCTTGCGCTGGCGACCCTGCGCTCGCTGGAGATCGTGCCGGGCACGGTGGTCGGGCCGGTGACGAAGATCACGAGCTTCCTGACGGTGGTCTCGATGGCCGCGCTCGGCCTCGGCGTCGACGTGAAGGTGCTGGCGAATGTCGGGGGCCGGGTGACGGCTGCCGTGACACTGTCGCTGATGCTGCTCCTCGGCATCAGCATCGCGCTGGTGCACTGGTTCAAGTGAGGGGAGCACAGCGACTGCGAACTCCTCTTCCTTCTCCCCTTGTGGGAGAAGGTGGCGCGAAGCGCCGGATGAGGGGTTCTATCCGCGAGTCCGAAATGAGAGGGGAGTTTGCCGAAGCAGACCCCTCATCCGCCTTGCCTTCGGCAAGGCACCTTCTCCCACAAGGGGAGAAGGGAAGTAAGAGCGCAATCGTCGAGATGGGGCGCTAGATCACATCCGCCAGCGAATGCCCATGCAGCTCGATGTTAAGCCCTTGCATGCCCATGTCGCTGATCTCGCCGCCCATCGCCTTCAGGCTCTCCTCGCGGATCAGTGACATCAGGCCGCGGCGGAGCGCCAGGAACTCCGACGACATCATCATCGATTGCTGCCGCGGCCGCTCCAGCGGGATCGGGATCTCCGCCTTGATCGAGCCGGGGCGGGCGGTCATGCAGTAGACGCGGTCGGAGAGGAAGATGGCTTCGTCGATGTCGTGGGTGACGAACAGCACCGAGATCTTCAGCCGTTGCCACATGTTGGTGAGGATCTGCTGCATGATCACGCGCGTCTGCGCGTCGAGCGCGCCGAACGGCTCGTCGAGCAGCAGCACCTTCGGTCCCGTCGCGAGCGCGCGGACGATGCCGACGCGCTGCTTCATGCCGCCGGAGAGTTTTTCCGGATAATGCTTTTCGAACGCTTCGAGCCCCGCGAGCCCGAGCAGCGTGCGCGCGGCGCGCTCGCGCTGGGAGCGCGCCATGCCGCGCATCTTCAGGCCGAACTCGACGTTCTCCCGCACCGTCTTCCACGGAAACAGCGAATATTGCTGAAATACCATGCCGCGCTCGGCGCTGGGGCCGTTGACCCGCTCGCCGTCGACCGTGACTACACCGGTGGTCGGCTTGAGGAAGCCGGCGACAGCATTGAGCAGCGTCGACTTTCCACAGCCGGAGGGCCCGACGATCGAGACGAACTCGCCGGGCTTCACATGAATCTGCGTATCGGTGACGGCCTGCACAGGTCCCTCGATGCTCTCATAGCTGAGGGAGAAATTCCTGACCTCGATATGGCCTTGCGGTGCTTTGGTCAGGATTTCGTTCATTTTAGCCTCCACGGCATCACCAACTGCCCGGCGCCCCTGATAAGCAGGCTCGATCCAAGGCCAAGCACGCCGATCGCGATCATGCCGAGCGCGATGTCGGCATATTGGACAAGGGAATAGGCCTCCCAGGTGAAGTAGCCGATGCCGTACTGGCCCGAGATCATCTCGGCGGCGATCAGCGACACCCAGGCCACGCCCATACCGACGGTGAGGCCGGTGAAGATGTGCGGCATCGAAGCCGGAAAATACACCTCGCGGAAGATCGAGCGCTCGCGCGCGCCGAGACATTGCGCGGCGCGCACCAGCACGGGGTCGACGAGCGACATGCCATGCAGCGTGTTGACCAGGATCGGGAAGAATGCGCCGAGGAAGGTGATGAAGACGATGCTCTGCTCGTTGGTCGGCCAAAGCATGATTGCCATCGGCACCCAGGCGATTGCCGGGATCGGCCGTAGCACCTCGGCGACCGGGAAGATGATTTCGTGCACCAGCTTGAAGCGGCCCATGATCAGGCCGAGCGGCACGCCGACCACCGCCGCGAGCGAGAAGCCGAACAAGATGCGCCGGCAGCTCAAGAGGATGTGCAGCAGGAATTTCGGATCGTGGATCGCCTTGGTGAAGCTCGCATAGACCGCGAGCGGCGAGGGCACGTTGGTGAAGCGCACGAAGAACACGACGCGATAGGTCGTGAGCAGGTGCCAGACCAGCAGGAAGGCGAGCAGCGATATGATGCCGATCGCCGTCGCGCGTAGCCCCGCTCGATTGAGCCGGTACCAGCGCAGCGCAAGCGTGCCGAAGGAAGGCGGTGTCGCGGGCGGGAAGGGGGCGGGCACGGGGCCCGCCTCGGCGATTGCAGTTGCTGCCGGCATGCTGTCCTCGGGATGTCTGGCGAGGGCGGGACTGCTCACGTCTTGCCTCCGCCGACCGCCGCCTTCACCGCGTCGTCGAAGCCGAGCACCTTGCCATTGATCTTGGCGGCATGGGCTTCGGCGTCCTTCTTCAGCAGGAACGGCGCGACCTCGCCGTTGCCGACCGCGAAGAAGGCCTGGTCGGCGAACAGCTTGATTCCACGGGTGGTGTCGAAGACGTAGGCGACGTTGATCTTCTTGCCCTTGGCCTTGTAGTCGGCATAGGCCCCTAACGTGCACGCTGCGGACGCAAACGGCAGGATGCCGGCTTCGTCGACCCAGACCTCGCCGGCCTTGCGCGGGTCGGTGATCGGCTTCTTGCAGAAGGAATCTTCGCCCGCGATCTCGTAATTTCTGGTGCTCGCAAGCTGGGTGTCATAGTCGAGCTTCATCTCGGCATAGGCCTTGCGGATGTAGGAATCATCCACCCACTTCTTCGGATCGAACTCCTTCATGCGGCCGAGATTCTGCAAAACCTTGACGTCGGTCGCGGCTGCATCGATCAGCGCCGGCTTCACCGTGGGATCGGTGGTCATGTTGCCGCTGGGACCGAGGAAGATATAGACGACTTCCTTGTTGATGCCGGTCCACTCCTGGATCTTTTCGGCCGCGAGCTTCGGATCGTCGCGCAGCCACTGGTTGGCGGCGATCAGCGCCTTGAAGTAGGCAACGATGACCTCGGGGTATTTCTCGGCGAAATCGGTGCGGACCACGATGCCGTGGAAGGTCGGCAGGTTGGTCTCAACGCCGTCAAAGATTTTTTGCGCAAAGCCGCGGAACGGCAGCAGCTCGGCGAAGGGGACGAAGTCGGCGTGCGCGTCGATCTTCTTCTCCTGGAGATTGGTCGAGCCGACCTCCGGGCTCTGGCTGACGAGCTGGAAGAAGTCGGAGGCGTAACCGCGGTCCTGCATCGCCTTCAGCACCATGCCGTGCGCGGCCGAGCCGAACGGCACGCTGACGAGCTTGCCCTTGAGATCGGCGAGATCGTAATAGGGCGAGTCCTTGTGGACCACGAGCCCGTTGCCGGAGCCAGACAGGCTGTAGGCGGCCACGCCGATCAGGCGGCTCTTGCTCTCCGGATTGCTCTCGAAGGTGAAGCCGTTCACGATCAGCGGATAGTCGCCCATCATGCCGATCTGGAGCTTGTTCGCCATCATCGCATTGGTGACGGGCGGGCCTGAGGTGAAGTTCTGCCACTCCAGCTCGAACTTGATATTGGCGTATTTGCCGTCCTTCGGCAGATATTTCTCGAGGAGATGCAGCTGCCGGATGACGACGCCGGCGGTCACCGTGTTGGTCGTGGTGTCCTGCGTTCCGATGCCGAGGGTGACGGTTTCCGCCAGGGCCGGCTGCGCGATCAGAAGCGCCAGCGAGGTCACCGACATCGCGATCGAGAGCGTGGGAAGATGGCGGACCATTCTCATCCTCATTCGGTTGGATGTGCTGTGGTTGCCATGATTGGGTGAGGCCGCGGGCAGGGCAAATCCGGAGTGACCGCCGCAGTCGATTAGTTGCCGGGAAAAGCTGATTGCATACTCCTTGGGCAGTCCTGCACTATAAAGCCACTTGCCTGTGCATCGACCCTAGTCGCCGCTCTGGCCGCGCATCTCCTCGAGAGCGTCGGCCCGGCACACCACGATCTGCGAGCGCTTGGTGACGACGATTCCCTTCTCCTGCATCCGTTTCAGGCTGATCGTGACCCATTGCCTGGTCGCGCCGACCATGTGGGCGATGTCGGCATGGGTGAAGGCCGCCGCGATCACCCGGCCGTCGGCATCCTCGACGCCGTAGAGCTCGACCAGATGCAGCAGAAGATGCGCGAGGCGCTGGGTGATCGAACGTGTTCCCAGCATTTGCGCCAGCGCCGAATAGCATTTGCCCTTGAAGGTAAGGCCTTCAATGAGGCCGATGGCGAGGTTCGGGATCTCCACGGCAAGGGACCGCAGTTCCTTTCCGGGCAGGTGCACGACGCTGCAATTGCTGGATGCGACGCCGGACCATTGATGCACGGTGCCCTCGAACACTTCGGGCCCACCGACGAAATTGCCGACGTGCCAATAGGCCAGCGTGATCTCGCGTCCGAGCGGCGAAGTGTAGAACACGCGGATGCGGCCGCTCTCGATCAGCCAGATGCCGTCATGCTTGCCGCCCTGGCTGAACAGCGTCTGGCCGCGGTTGAGCACCTTTCGCCGGCCCTGCTTCAGCACCAGCTCCCGCTCGCGCGGTGACAGCTTGTCCATCAGCGGCGGCGGTCCGCCGATCCATTGTTGGTTCTCGGTCAGCAGCAGCGAGGAGCCGCCGGCAGGCCGGACCGTTGCGGGAACCGTCCCGCGAACCGCATTCGCCGCCTGCAACATCGTCTGCCTCCGGAACGTTCAAATCGTTCTAAAGAGGAGCAATGTCCGTGCCAGATGGGGGGAGCTCGTGGCAGGCCGCCGCCATTCACTCCGCTGTCATCGCCCGCGAAGGCGGGCGATCCAGTATTCCAGAGACTTCAGTGACATACGGAGGGGCCGCGGCGTACTGGATTCCCCGCTTTCGCGGGGAATGACAGCGGTGTGCGTGTAGCGGGATCGAGGCTTACCGCCCCGCCAAGCTCAGCAGATACGGCTTCGGATAAATCCCCCTGTTATGCCCATCCGAAAACGAGATGTTCAGCCCGTAGCCGAGATCGCCGATCTCGGTGATGGCGATGCCGGGAAAGCGTTCGGGGAAGCGATCGTCGAAGCGGGCACGGGTGCAATGGGCGCATTTGCAGGAGAGTCGGAGCTGCTCGGCAGCGATCCCGACCACGTCGTCCTGCGTGGTGCGCACGACGAGCGTCGCGAGATCGGCGCTGGCTTCATAGGCCGCCACAGTCGGCGCCACCAAGGTCATGGTCATGACGAACCTCCAGCTTCCTTCTATGTCGGCGCGGGCGCGCACGAATAGCAACTAATTGCCAGCGCGAACGCGTGGCCGTCGGCCTCCTCTTCAGTCACCGCCCACTAAATGTGAAACTAATCGACCGGGAATTTCACTTCCGAATTGCCGGGCTCTGCTCTCTCCGAAACCTTGTGCGCCAACGACGGCTGAGGAGAGAGCATGAGCGCATTTCAGAAGGAAACGGTTTTGTCGGTCCGGCACTGGACCGATAGCCTGTTCAGCTTCACGGCGACGCGCGATCCGGGCTTCCGTTTCCTGAACGGCCAGTTCGCGATGATCGGGCTCGAAGTCGAGGGCAAGCCGTTGATGCGGGCCTACAGCATGGCGAGCGCCAATCACGAGGAGGCGCTCGAATTTTTTTCGATCAAGGTGCAGGACGGCCAGCTGACCTCGCGCCTCCAGAAGATCCGGGAGGGCGACATCATCCTGGTCGGCCGCAAGGCGACGGGCACGCTGATCACCGGCAACCTCATCCCTGGAAAGCGCCTGCTGCTGCTCTCGACCGGCACGGGCCTCGCGCCCTTCGCCAGCCTGATCAAGGACCCCGACGTCTATGAGAATTACGAGACCATCGTGCTCGCCCATGGCTGCCGCCAGGTTTCGGAGCTCGCCTATGGTGAGCACCTCGTCGACGGCCTGCGCAATCACGAATTCTTCGGCCCCCTGATCCGCGACAAGCTCGTCTACTACCCGACCGTCACCCGCGAGCCGTTCAAAAACCGCGGCCGTATCACCGACCTGATCGCCTCCAATCAGCTGTTCGACGACATCGGGCTAACAGGTCTCGATATCGAGACCGACCGCATCATGCTGTGCGGCAGCCCGGCGATGCTCGAGGAACTCCCCGCGATGTTTGCCGCGCGCGGCTTTGTCGAGGGTAACCACAGCCAGCCCGGCCATTTCGTCGTTGAAAAGGCCTTCGTCGAGCGCTGAGGCGCAAATCGCGTCCCGGCGACAACTAATTGCTATCGCCGGACAACCACCTGAACAAATCTGATGCAAAGGCGCCGGACCGGCGAACCAGGAGCAAGTGATGGCACTAGATGAGATCGTCGACGGACTTTCGGAGGTTTCCTGCGACGTGCTCGTCATCGGCGGCGGTACGGCCGGCCCGATGGCGGCGCTGAAGGCAAAACTGAAGAACCCGAAGGCCAATGTCGTCCTGCTCGAGAAGGCCAACGTCAAGCGCTCCGGCGCGATCTCGATGGGCATGGACGGGCTCAACAACGCCGTCATCCCCGGCTACGCGACGCCGGAGCAGTACACCAAGGAAATCACCATCGCCAACGACGGCATCGTCGATCAGAAGGCGGTCTATAAATACGCGCAAAATTGCTACAAGATTATCGAGGAGCTCGACAGCTTCGGCATCCGCTTCCTGAAGAACGAGAACGGCGATTACGCCGTCAAGAAGGTGCACCACATCGGCACCTATGTGCTTCCGATGCCGAACGGCGAGACCGTGAAGAAGGCGCTGTACCGCCAGCTCCGCCGCGCCCGCATCCTGATCTCCAACCGCTACATGGCGACGCGGCTGCTGAAGTCGTCGGACGGGCGCATCGCCGGCGCGATCTCAGTCAACACTCGCACCGCCGAAATCCTGGTGATCAAAGCCAAGGCCGTGATCCTCTGCATGGGCGCCGCCGGCCGCCTGGGCCTGCCGACCTCCGGCTACATGTTCGGCACCTACGAGAACGCCGCCAATTCCGGTGACGGCTATGCGATGGCCTATCACGCCGGCGCCGCGCTCGCGAACCTCGAATGCTACCAGATCAATCCGCTGATCAAGGACTATAACGGCCCGGCCTGCGCCTATGTCGCCGGTCCCTTCGGCGCCTTTACCGCGAACAACGAGGGATCGCGCTTCATCGAATGCGACTACTGGTCCGGCCAGATGATGCTGGAGTTCTACAACGAGCTGCTGTCAGGCAAGGGCCCGGTGTTCCTCCAGCTCAAGCATCTCCATCCTGATACGATCTCGGAGATCGAATCCACGCTGCACAAGGTCGAGCGTCCCACGCGCGGCCTGTTCCAGCAGGGGCGCGGGGTCGACTATCGTAGCGAGTCGATCGAGATGCATATCTCCGAGATCGGGTTCTGCTCCGGCCACAGCGCCTCCGGCGTGTTCGTCGACGACAATGCCCGCACCACCGTGCCCGGCCTTTACGCCGCCGGCGACATGGCGAGCGTGCCGCATAATTACATGCTGGGCGCCTTCACCAACGGATCGGTCGCCGGCATCGACGCGATGGAGTTCGCCGACAGCCACGACTTCGCGGAATTCGACGCCGCCGATGTCGCCAGGGAGCGCGATCGCGTGCTGGCGCCAACGAAGCGCGAGGACGGCATTCCGCCGAACCAGGTCGAGTACAAGACCCGCCGCCTCGTCAACGACTATCTCCAGCCGCCGAAGGTCACGCGCAAATACGAGCTCGGCATGCGCCGCCTCGCCGAGACGCGGCAGGACATGCAGGAACACATGATCGCGCGCAATGCGCACGAGCTGCTTCGTGCGCTCGAAGTGCAGTCGATCATGGACTGCGCCGACATGGCGGTGCACGCCTCGTTGTACCGCGAGGAGAGCCGCTGGGGCCTCTATCACTGGCGCACGGATTTCCCGGAGAAGGACAACGAGAACTGGTTCTGCCACACGCTGCTCTCCAAGCAGAACGGCAAGATGACCAGCGAGAAGCGCGCCGTGGAGCCCTATGTCGTGCCGATCGCCGACGACGAGAAGGACCTCTACGACAAGCAGCGCATCCGCGCCTCCGCCTGATCCACCGCAACATCGCAACAGGAGACATAAAATGCCTCTCGCGTCCTATCAGACATCGGTTCCGGTGGTCGTCGACGACGCCAAATGCATCGCCGACAAGGGCTGCACCGTATGCGTCGACGTCTGTCCGCTCGATGTGCTCCGCATCAGCGACATGACCGGCAAGGCCTACATGGCCTATGACGAGTGCTGGTACTGCATGCCTTGCGAGGCCGATTGCCCGACCGGCGCCGTCACCGTCAATATTCCCTATCTGTTGAGGTGATCATGTCGAGCCCGTTCGAGTCCTATGACGACCTCGAAGACGCCGATGAGCGGTTGCAAGCCGCCGATCCCGCCGAGCGCCGCGTCGCCATCATCGCGCTCGGTCACTCCGGCGATCCCGCAGCCGTCGCGCATCTCGCCAACATGGTCGCCGATCCCGACGCCGGTGTGCGCCAGCAGGTCGCGATGGCGCTCGGCGAGTTCGACGGGCCGGAGGCCGCGCATGGGCTGGTCAAACTGCTGGTCGATCCCGAAAGAATCGTGGCGGCGGCCGCGGCCGACAGCATGGCCGAGTTCAAGGATCCGGCCTGCGCCGAGATCATCCTGCCGCTGGTCAAGCACGCCCATGCCTTCGTCCGCATGGGCGCGCTGCGCGCGCTGAAGGAGCTGCGCTGCAAGGACACGCTGAAGCCGGCGCTGGAAGCGCTCCTGGATCAAGATGCGGCCGTTCGCGTGCAGGCGATCGGCGTGATCGGTTTCCTCAAGCTGGAGGAATCCATCCCCGCGCTGACCGCGCTGATCAATGATCCCGACGCCCATGTGCGCCGCGCCGCGGTGAGCGCGCTGGCCTTCTCGCAGCTGAAGCCCGCGGCCGAGACGATCACACGCGGGCTGAAGGACTCGGACTGGATGGTGCGCGAGATGGCCGCGGAAACGCTGGGCCTCAACGTCAACGGTTCGCTCGCGGCCGATCAGCTTGTCGGCTCGCTCGCCGATGAATTCTGGCAGGTGCGGCTGAAGGCGATCCGCAGCCTCGGCAAGATGAAGATCGAGCGCGCGGTACGCCCGATCGGCAATTGCATCAACCACGACCAGGCCAATTTGCGGAAGGAGGCGGCGGCCGCGCTCGGCGAGATCGCCCATCCCGACGGCGAGGCGTTCCTGGCGGTCATCGCCGACGATGCCGACCCCGACGTTCGCAAGAACGCGCGCTGGGCGCTCCAGCAGATCGCGGCGCGCAAAGCGCGAGCAGGCGCATAAAGGCCCGGGCAGGGGCATAGCGGCTCTTCGCTGCCGGTCTGGACTTCCCCTGCCAGACGTTTATTGGTCTTCGCCAATGGGATCGGCTGCTGTGAACGCGGCCGATCCGAGAAAGAGCGAGGACGCGGCCATGACGACACTGTCTGTTAGAGATCTTCTCCCCGAGGATGGAACGAAGGGGACGCTGGTCGGCCGCGTCTGGCTGCCGCAGGCGAACGGCCCGGCCGTTGTCGCCGTCCGTGGAGACGGCGTCTTCGACGTCACCGCCAAGTTTCCGACCGTCAGCGCGCTCTGCGAGGAAGACAATCCGGCCAAGGCGCTCGCCTCGGTCAAGGGCGAGCGCATCGGCGATCTCGAAGCGATCGTGGCCAACACGGCGCCGGATGGGCGCGATCCGAAAAAGCCGTGGCTGCTTGCGCCCCTCGATCTCCAGACCCTGAAGGCCGCCGGCGTCACCTTTGCCATCTCGATGCTGGAGCGCGTCATCGAAGAGCGGGCCAAGGGCAATCCGGCATCGGCCGAAGCGATCCGGAAAGAAGTGACGCGGCTGATCGGCGACGATCTGTCGAAGCTCAAGCCGGGCTCCGACCAGGCGATGCATTTGAAGCAGGTGCTGATCGATCAGAACGCCTGGAGCCAATATCTCGAAGTCGGCATCGGTCCGGATGCCGAGGTCTTCACGAAGGCTCCGACCTTGTCCTCGGTCGGCACCGGCATGGATGCCGGGCTGCATCCGAAATCGACCTGGAACAATCCCGAGCCCGAGCTGGTGCTGTTCGTCTCGAGCCGCGGCAAGATCGTCGGCGGCGCACTCGGCAACGACGTCAATCTGCGCGACTTCGAGGGGCGTTCGGCGCTGCTGTTGTCGAAGGCCAAGGACAACAACGCCTCCTGCGCGATCGGCCCGTTGCTGCGTCTGTTCGACGACAGCTTCACACTCGACGACGCCCGCAAGCTCGACATCAGCCTGAACGTGAAGGGCGCGGACGGTTTCGTTCTCGACGGCCATTCCTCGATCAGCATGATCAGTCGCGATCCCACGGACCTCGTCGAGCAGACGATCGGCAAGGTGCATCAATATCCCGATGGCTTCGTGCTGTTCCTCGGCACGATGTTCGCACCCGTCAAGGATCGCGATGCGCCGGGGCAGGGGTTCACCCACAAGCGCGACGACATCGTCACGATCGCAGCACCCCAGCTCGGCAAGCTCATCAACCGCATGCGCACCAGCGACGAGTGCGAGCCCTGGACGTTTGGAATCGGCGCGCTGATGAAGAACCTCGCGCAACGGAAGCTGATTTAGCTCCGCTACCCTTCGCCTCTCCCCGCACGCGGGGAGAGCCGGATTGCATCGAAGATGCAATCCGGGTGACGCGGACTCTCCGCGAGTCGATTTGGTCGACCTACGCCGAACTCTATCCACACCGTCATTGCGAGCGCAGCGAAGCAATCCAGAGTCCCTGCGTGGACAGTTTCTGGATTGCTTCGCTGCGCTCGCAATGACGCGGAGGAGAGATTGCGGGCCGCACATATTCCTTCATCTCCCCGTTGCATCCACGGAACAAAATCGCGCTGGGCGTGTCATTGAACCGTCCTTCCCGCCAAATCGAAGTTTCGCGCGAATAGTCAAATAATATGACTAGTCGGAACTCATCTTCCGTGAAATAGTCCCTCCCGCCGCCTCAAAGGCCGGCCTGCGGGTGCCATGCTACCGATCGGCACTCGAGATAACACAAGATGACTTCTTGGGAGATACGCCTGATGACCCTCAAAGCCCTCTTTGCGGCCAGCGCCACGGCCGCGTTGCTGCTCGCGCTGCCGGCCAGCGCCGCCGAGCTCACCATCGGCTTCTCGCAGATCGGATCGGAATCCGGCTGGCGCGCGGCCGAGACGTCGGTCTCCAAGCAGGAGGCTGCCAAGCGAAAGGTCAATCTCAAGATCGCCGACGCGCAGCAGAAGCAGGAGAACCAGATCAAGGCGATCCGCTCCTTCATCGCGCAGAACGTCGATGCGATCTTCCTTGCACCCGTAGTCTCGACCGGTTGGGACTCGGTGCTGAAGGAGGCCAAGGAGGCCAAGATCCCGGTCGTGCTGCTCGACCGCGACATCGATCCCTCCGGCAAGGAGCTCTATCTCACCGCCGTGACCTCCGACAGCGTGCACGAAGGCGAGGTTGCCGGCGACTGGCTGGCCAAGACCGTCGGCGGCAAGGCCTGCAACGTCGTCGAATTGCAGGGCACGGTCGGCGCCAGCGTCGCCGCCAACCGCAAGAAGGGCTTTGACACCGCCATCGCCAAGCATGCGAACCTCAAGGTGGTGCGCAGCCAGACCGGCGACTTCACCCGTGCCAAGGGCAAGGAGGTGATGGAGAGCTTCATCAAGGCCGAAGGCGGCGGCAAGTCGATTTGCGCGGTCTACGCGCACAATGACGACATGATGGTCGGCGCGATCCAGGCGATGAAGGAAGCCGGCCTCAAGCCGGGCAAGGAGATCCTCACCGTCTCGATCGACGCAGTCCCCGACATCTTCAAGGCCATGGCCGCCGGCGAGGCCAATGCCACCGTCGAGCTGACGCCGAACATGGCCGGCCCCGCGCTCGATGCCGTCGCGGCCTTCAAGGACAAGGGCACCGTTCCGCCCAAGTGGATCCAGACCGACTCCAAGCTCTATACAGCGGCTGACGATCCGCAGAAGATCTACGACAGCAAGAAGGGCCTCGGTTACTGAGGCGGCGCAGCGCCGGACCGCTCCCCCGTGGTCCGGCGCATCCCCCTTCGAAACCGTTGCGCGAACGAATAGGCTGGGTGTCCGCAGCATAAGCGGACGCCGGTGGGAGTGACGTCGTTATGGAGAACAGCCCCGATCCTGCTCCTTCCCTGCTGGAGGTGCGCGGGATCAGCAAAAGCTTCGGTGCTGTGCGTGCGTTGCAGGAGGTCGACTTCACGCTTCGTGCCGGCGAGATTCATGCGTTGCTTGGCGAGAACGGCGCAGGCAAATCCACGATGATCAAGGTGATCACCGGCGTATTCCCGCGCGATGCCGGCATCGTCCGGCTTGGCGGTGAAGAGGTCGCGCCGCGCTCGGCCAAGGCCGCACTCCAGGCCGGCATCGCCACGGTCTACCAGGAGGTCAATCTGCTACCGAATCTCTCGGTCGCGCAGAACCTGTTCCTCGACCGACAGCCGATGCGCTTCGGCATCGTACGTGAAGGCGAGATGCGGCGTCGCGCCAAGGCGCTTCTCACGGACTTCGGCCTCGATATCGACGTCGCCGCGCCGCTCGGCAGCTATTCCGTCGCCATCCAGCACGTCACCGCGATTGCGCGGGCCGTCGATCTCTCCGCGCGCGTGCTGATCCTGGACGAGCCCACGGCGAGCCTCGACCGCCACGAGGTCGAGATCCTCTTCGGCATCATGCGCCAGCTCGCCAAGCGCGGCATCGGCATCGTATTCGTCAGTCACTTCCTCGATCAGGTCTACGAGATCTCCGACCGCATCACGGTGTTGCGCAACGGCCGCTTGGTCGGCGAGCGCGAGACCGCCTCGCTGCCGCGGCTCGAGCTGATCCGGATGATGCTCGGCCGCGAGCTGGCCGAGACCACCAGCGCCCGCGCGTCGGCGGGAGAGCATCGGGCGCGCGAGGTCTGCGCGAGTTTCGAGAACTACGGCAAGGCCGGCTATGTCGCGCCGTTCAATCTCGAGCTGCGCCATGGCGAGGTCGTGGGTCTCGCCGGCCTGCTCGGCTCGGGCCGGACCGAAACAGCGCGGCTGGTGTTCGGTGCCGAGCGCGCCGATGGCGGGCAGGCGAGGGTGGAGGGGGCGCCCGTGCGGCTGCAGTCGCCGCGCGACGGCGTGCGCCACGGCTTTGGCTATTGCCCGGAGGAACGCAAGACCGACGGCATCGTCGCCGAGCTCACCGTGCGCGAGAACATCGTGCTCGCGCTCCAGGCCAAGCGCGGCCTGCACCGGCCGCTGTCGCGCCGCGAGCAGGACGAGATCGCAGGCCGCTACGTCAAGATGCTCGACATCCGCCCGCCCGATCCGGAGCGCGCCGTGGGGCTGCTGTCCGGCGGCAATCAGCAGAAGGTGCTGCTGGCGCGCTGGCTCGCGACCTCGCCGCGCCTCCTGGTGCTGGACGAGCCGACCCGCGGGATCGACGTCGGCGCGCATGCCGAGATCATCCGCCTGATCCGCGAGCTCTGCGACGACGGGCTGGCGCTGCTCGTGATCTCCTCCGAGTTGGATGAGATCGTGACCTATTCCGACCGCGTGGTCGTGTTGCGCGACCGTGCCCATGTCGAGGAGCTCGCGGGAGAGACGATCGACGTCGGCAACATTCTCGCGGCCATCGCCGCCGATGGCGCCGCTGTCGCGCATGAGGGTCGGGCATGACAGCGCTGTTGCCGCGCCGCGGCCTTGCCCAGATCCTCGCGTTGATCGTCATCCTGGCGGCCGATCGCATCGTGTCGCCGCAATTCTTCGATCTGCGTCTCCAGGACGGCCGGCTGTTCGGCAGCCTGATCGACGTGCTCAACCGCGGCACGCCGGTGGCGCTGCTCTCGCTCGGCATGGTGCTGGTGATCGCGACGCGCGGCATCGATCTGTCGGTCGGTGCGGTCATGGCCATCTCGGGCGCGATCGCGGCGAGCCTTGCCGACACGCACAGTCTGCCTGTGGTCCTTGCGGCCGCGCTCGGCGCTGGCCTGGTCTGCGGATTGTGGAACGGATTTCTCGTCGCGGTGCTCGGCATGCAGCCGATCGTGGCGACGCTGATCCTGATGGTGGCGGGACGCGGCATCGCGCAGCTCATTACCGAGGGGCGTATCGTGACCTTCTCCTCGCCGGATCTGGTCTGGCTTGGCAATGGCGCGGTGCTCGGCGTGCCGATGCCGGTCGTGATCGCCCTGGGCATGCTGATTCTCACCGGAGCGGTGGTGCGCGGTTCGGCGCTCGGATTGCTGATCGAGGCAACCGGCGGCAACGCGCGGGCGAGCGAGCTTGCCGGCGTCGGCACGCGTGCGATGATCCTGGCTGTCTACGTCTGGTGCGGCATCTGCGCCGCGCTCGCCGGCGTGATCGCGGCGGCCGACATCATGGGCGCGGATGCCAACAATGCCGGCCTCTGGCTCGAGCTCGACGCCATCCTCGCGGTGGTGATCGGCGGCACCTCCCTGTTCGGCGGCCGTTTCAGCCTCGTGCTGGCCGTGCTCGGTGCGTTGATCATCCAGACCATGAACACCGGCATTCTGCTGTCGGGCTATCCACCGGAGTTCAATTTGCTGGTCAAGGCGGTGGTGGTGATGACGGTGCTGCTGCTGCAATCGCCGAAATTTTCGGGGATTGCCGGGATCGCCGCGCGGCTGCGGAGGTCCAAAGCATGAAAGGCCTGCCGCCCGTCCTCATCACCGCTATCGTGCTGGTTGCCGGCTTTGCGCTCTGCGCCGTGCAATTCCCCAACATCGCCTCCACCCGCGTGGTCGGCAATCTCCTCACCGACAACGCCTTTCTCGGCATCGTCGCGACCGGCATGACCTTCGTCATCATCTCCGGCGGCATCGACCTCTCGGTCGGCTCGGTGATTGGTTTCACCACGGTGTTCGTCGCGCTTGCGATCGAGCGCTGGGGCGTGCCGCCGCTGCTTGCCTTCGTCGCGATCCTCGCGCTCTCGGCGGCCTTCGGAGCTGCGATGGGCGCGGTGATCCATGTCTTCGACCTGCCGCCGTTCATCGTGACGCTGGCGGGGATGTTCCTGGCCCGTGGCGCGAGCTTCCTGCTCTCGACGGAATCGGTGCCGATCACCGCGCCGGTCTATTCCACCGTGTCGGACTTCGCGCTGCGGATGCCCGGTGGAGGGCGATTGACGGCGATCGCGATCATCATGCTCGTGATCGTGATCGGCGGCGCCTTGCTGCTGCATCTCACCCGGTTCGGCGCCAATGTCTACGCGCTCGGCGGCAGCCGGGCGACCGCGAGCCTGATGGGCGTTGCCGTCGGCAAGATGACGGTGAGGATCTACATGCTGTCGAGCCTGCTCGCGGGCATCGCCGGCATCGTGTTCTCCTTCTACACGAGCGCCGGCTACTCGCTCTCCGCGGTCGGCGTCGAGCTCGACACCATCGCGGCTGTCGTGATCGGCGGTACGCTGCTCACGGGCGGGCAGGGCTCGGTGATCGGCACCTTCCTCGGCGTGCTGATCCAGGGCTTGATCCAGACCTACATCAATTTCGACGGAACGCTGTCGAGCTGGTGGACCAAGATCGCGACCGGCGTGCTACTGTTCGCCTTCATCGCCTTGCAGCAGGGGCTGGTCGCGCTCGCGCGGCGGCCGGCGGCGAAGCGCGCAGGAGCAGCCACATGACGTCGCGCATCGTCGTCATCCCGACGCGCCGGGCTCACTCCAACCATGCGGAAGTGGCCCGCTCGATCGGCGTCGACATCATCGCCGGCCGCTACGCCGAGGGAACGCGCCTGCCTGGCGATGCCGAGATGATTGCAATGTTCGGCGTGTCGCGACCGGTGCTGCGCGAGAGCGTGAAGACCCTGGTCGCCAAGGGTCTGCTCACCACCAAGGCCCGCGTCGGCACCGTCGTACGCGAGCGCGCCGCCTGGAACATGTTCGACGCTGACGTGCTGGCCTGGCATCTCGACGCCGGCATCGACAAGCGCTTCCTCAACGACCTCGCCGAGATTCGCCTCGCGGTCGAGCCGCGCGCGGCCATGCTGGCGGCGGCGCAGCGGTCCGAGGACGACCTCGCCGAGCTCCGTCGTTGCATGGACCGCATGCGGTTTGAGGCTTCCGATTCCGTCGGCTTTGCCGACGCCGACCTCGCGCTCCATGTTGCGGTGGCGCGCGCTTCGGGCAATCTGTTCATGCGCTCGATCGGCCACGTCATCGAGGCCGCCCTGCGCGCCTCCTTCCTGCTCAGCGCACCGGTCGAGCCGGAGGACCGTGACACCGTGCTGCTCTGGCACCAGAAGATCGTCGATGGCATCGCCGCCGGCGACGCCCAGACCGCCTCGGAAGCGATGGTTTATGTCATTCACAACGGTATGCGCCGCCACGAGGCCGAGGCGCTGCCGTCCGCGGATATTGGAGAAAAAGCGTGACCGAACTTCGCATTGCCATCGTCGGCTTCGGCAAGATCGCGCGCGACCAGCATGTCGGTGCGATTGCCGCGACGGCGGGCGCGACGCTCGCGGCCGTCGCGAGCCGCAACGCATCGCTGCCGGGCGTGCCGAATTTTGCGACCATCGAGGAATTGCTGGAAAAGGGACCGCCGATCGATGCCGTCTCGCTCTGCACGCCGCCGCAGGTACGGCGTGCCCAGGCCGCCACGGCGCTCGCTGCCGGCAAGCACGTGATGCTGGAGAAGCCGCCCGGCACCGGCGTCGCCGAGCTCGACCCGCTGATCGCGATGGCGGAGGAAGCCAAGCGAACGCTGTTTGCGACCTGGCATTCGCGCTATGCGCCCGCGGTCGAGCCGGCGCGCGAGTGGCTTCTCACGCGGCAGATCAAGTCTGTGCACATCAACTGGAAGGAAGACGTTCGCGTCTGGCATCCCGGGCAGGGCTGGATCTGGGAGCCGGGCGGGCTCGGCGTGTTCGATCCCGGCATCAACGCGCTCTCGATCCTGACCCGTATTCTGCCGCGGCCGGTGTTCGTCACCGCGGCCGAGTTGGCCTTTCCAGCCAATTGCCAGGCCCCGATCGCCGCGAACCTGACGCTGACCGACATCGGCGGCCTGCCTGTGACCGCCGAGTTCGATTTCCGCCAGACCGGACCGCAGAGTTGGGATATCCTCGTCGAAACGGACGAGGGCCGAATGACGTTGTCGGGCGGCGGCCGGCGCATGGCGATCGACGGCGAGACCATTGCCGAGGCGCCCGATCAGGAATATCGCGAGCTGTACGGGCGCTTCGTCAAGCTCACCGCGACCGGCGCGCGCGACGTCGACCTGGCGCCGCTGCGTCTCGTTGCCGATGCCTTCCTGCTCGGCAAGCGTAACATCGTCGAACCGTTTGTGGACTGAACATGGCTGGCTCAAGAATAACAAAAGACATCTTCGGAACGCTGCCGGACGGCCGCAACGTCGAGCGCATCGTGCTGCGCGGGGAGGGCGGGTTCGAAGCCCGCATCATCACCCATGGCGCGGTGATCCAGGCGCTCATCGCACCGGACGCCAAAGGCGGTTACGACGACGTCGTGCTCGGCCATGACGCGTTCGCCGGTTATCGCGCCGAACGAAAGTTCTTCGGTGCCACCGTCGGCCGCTACGCCAACCGCATTGCCAACGGACGATTTTCGCTGGACGGCGAAACGGTGCAGCTTCCGGTCAACAACGGTCCGAATGCGCTGCATGGTGGCCTCGACGGGTTCGATCGCAAGCTCTGGGAGATCGCCGCCATCGACGACGGCGCGGAGCCGGGCGTCACGCTCACCTATTCGAGCCCGCATGGCGAAGAAAACTATCCCGGCCGGCTCGACGTGCGCCTGACCTATCGCGTCACCGGCCCGGCCGAGCTGTCGTTGACGATGGAGGCGCGAACCGACCGGCCGACCATCGTCAACCTGACCAATCACAGCTTCTTCAATCTGGAAGGCGCGACCTCAGGCACGCCCATTATCGACCACAAGCTGACGGTCGCCGCCGAGCATTTCCTTGCCATCGATCCCACCGCCATTCCGTTGGCTGAGCCGCCGCGCGCGGTGGCCGGAACGCCGTTCGACTTCCGCGACGGCGAAGCCGTCGGCGCGCGCATCCGCGAGAGCGATCAGCAATTGCGGAACGGCAAGGGCTACGACCATACCTACTGTCTCGGGCGCGATGGCAAGCTTGCTTTCGCGGCCCGGCTGGAGGCGCCGCGTTCAGGGCGCATCATGGAGCTCCTGACCAATCAGCCCGGCCTTCAGGTCTATTCCGGCAACTATCTCGACGGCACGATTTCGGGCAAGGGCGGCAAGCTCATCCGGCAGTCGGATGCCATGTGTCTCGAGCCGCACATCTGGCCGGATGCGCCGAACCGGCCGGATTTCCCGAGCCCGCGCCTCAATCCCGGCGAGGTCTACCGTCATCACACGGTCTATCGCTTTGGAGTGAGGACGCCATGATGGAAGAGGTGCCGACCTCGGTTCTCTCGGACGATCCGTGCCACCTCGGCGAGGGGCCGACCTATGATTTGAGCACCGACACGGCCTGGTGGTTCGATATCCGCGAGGAGCGGCTGTTCGAGGCGAATCTCGGCAGCGGCAGCATTCGCGTCCACGCGCTCGGCCGGATGGCGAGCGGTCTCGGGCGCATCGACGCCGAGCGCCAGTTGATCGTCGCCGAAGACGGCCTCTACATCCGCAAGCTCGCCGACGGCGCGTTGACGCTGGTCTGTCCGCTTGAAGCCGACAATCCCGCGACGCGCTCCAACGATGCCCGTGTGCATCAGTCCGGCACGTTCTGGATCGGCACCATGGGCCGCAATGCGGAGGCAGGAGCGGGCGCGATCTACGCGTTCCATCGCGGCAAGATATCGATGCTGTTCCCCCGCATCACCATTCCCAATTCGATCTGCTTTTCACCGGACGGTGCGACCGGCTACTTCGCCGACACCGCGCGCGCCGTGCTCTACGCCGTTCCGCTTGATCCGGCGACCGGCTTGCCGCGAGGCGAGCCGGACGTTCTGTTGCGCCACACCGGCATCGGGGGGCTCGACGGCTCGGTGTGCGACGCCGACGGGCGGATCTGGAACGCCTGCTGGGGTGCGGGCCGGATCGATGTCTACTCTCCGCAAGGCGAGCGCCTGCGCTCGCTGCGCGTGCCGGCAAGGCAATCGAGCTGCCCGGCCTTCGTCGGCCCTGATCTGTCACGCCTCCTCGTCACCTCGGCCTGGCAGGATATGGACGCGGCGGCGCGCGCTGCCGATCCGCAAGCCGGCTGTACTTTCCTGTTGCAGGCATCTGCGCGTGGCCGCGCGGAGCCTGACGTCAAGCTCGCATAGGAGGCTCGAAGCCGCACACGACCAACGTTCTCGACGAAACGAAGAAACAGTCTGACACCCAAGGGAGTAAAACATGCTGAAACTGAAGACGACATTCCTCGCGCTGGCGCTTGCCGGCGCAGCGACGATGGCCTCAGGCGTCACTGCCTCCGCCCAGGACAAGGCGACGGTTGGCATTGCCATGCCGACCAAATCGTCGGCGCGCTGGATCGACGACGGCAACAACATGGTCAAGGTGCTGAAGGAGCGCGGCTACAACACCGACTTGCAATATGCCGAGGACGACATCCCGAACCAGCTCTCGCAGGTCGAGAACATGGTGACCAAGGGTGCGAAAGCGCTGGTGATCGCGGCGATCGACGGCACCACGCTGTCCGACGTGCTCAAGCAGGCGAAAGCAAAAGGCATCACCGTGATCGCCTATGATCGCCTGATCCGCGGCACGCCGAACGTCGACTATTACGCGACCTTCGACAATTTCCAGGTCGGCGTGCTGCAGGCGGAGTCGCTTGTGCAGGGGCTCGGCCTCAAGGACGGCAAGGGCCCGTTCAACATCGAGCTGTTCGGCGGCTCGCCCGACGACAACAACGCCTACTTCTTCTACAACGGCGCGATGAGCGTGCTGAAGCCGTACATCGACAGCGGCAAGCTCGTCGTCGTCTCCGGCCAGATGGGCATGGACAAGGTCGCGACGCTCCGCTGGGACGGCGCCACCGCACAGGCGCGCATGGACAATCTGCTCAGCGCCTACTACGGCAACAAGAAGGTCAACGCGGTGCTGTCGCCCTATGACGGCCTCTCGATCGGCATCATCTCATCGCTGAAGGGCGTGGGCTATGGCAGCGCCGGCCAGCCGATGCCTGTTATCTCGGGTCAGGATGCCGAGGTGCCCTCGATCAAGGCGATGCTGCGCGGCGATCAGTACTCGACCATCTTCAAGGACACCCGCGACCTCGCCAAGGTGACCGCCGACATGGTCGACGCCGCACTCGCCGGCAAGCAGGTCACCGTCAACGACACCAAGACCTACGAGAACGGCGCCAAGACGGTGCCGTCCTATCTCTTGAAGCCGGTCGTGGTCTACAAGGACAATTGGGAGAAGACTCTGGTCGACAGCGGCTACTACAAGAAGTCGCAGTTCCAGTAAGCTTCTTTCTTTCCCCTCTCCCCGCTTGCGGGGAGAGCCTCTTCTCCCTCTCCCCGCAAGCGGGGAGAGGTGAACTAGCAGCGATCGAGGGATGTGAAATCATGACCGCCATGCTGGAGATGCGCAACGTCAGCAAGAGCTTTTCAGGCGTGCAGGCTCTGCGTGACGTGAACTTCTCGGTCGAGGCCGGGCAGATCCACGCGCTTGTCGGCGAGAACGGTGCCGGCAAATCCACACTGATGAAAGTGCTCAGCGGCGTCTACCCGGCCGGCAGCTACGAGGGTACCATCGTTTTCGAGGGTGAGGAGCGCCGCTTCCGCGACATCAACGATTCTGAGGCGCTCGGCATCATCATCATCCACCAGGAGTTGGCGCTGATCCCGCTGATGTCGATCGCGGAGAACATCTTCCTGTCGCATCCGCCGTCAAAATTCGGCGTCATCGATCGCGACGAGGTCTACCGGCGCACGCGCGAGCTGCTGGCGCAGGTCGGCCTGAAGGAATCGCCGGATACGCTGATCACCGACCTCGGCGTCGGCAAGCAGCAGCTGGTAGAGATCGCGAAGGCGCTGTCCAAGCGGGTGCGGATGCTGATCCTGGACGAGCCGACCGCGAGCCTCAACGAGGCCGACAGCGCCGCGCTGCTCGAACGCCTGATGGCTTTCCGCGAGCAGGGCATCGGCTCGATCCTGATCTCGCACAAGCTTAACGAGGTGGCCAAGGTCGCCGACCACATCACCGTGCTGCGCGACGGCCGCACCGTCGACAGCATCGACTGCCGCAGCGAGCCGATCCAGGAAGACCGCATCATCCGCAGCATGGTCAACCGCGATCTCGCCCATCGCTTTCCCGAGCGCAGCGCGAAAATCGGCGGGCCTGTCCTGACCGTCGAGAACTGGTCGGTCTATCACCCCATTCATCCCGAGCGGCAGGTGATCAAGAACGTCAATTTCGGCGTGAAGCGCGGCGAGGTCGTCGGCATTGCCGGGCTGATGGGCGCCGGTCGCACCGAGTTTGCCATGAGCCTGTTCGGCCGCTCCTGGGGCACCACTATCAGCGGCCGCATCAAGCTCGAGGGCCATGAGATCGTGCTGCCGAGCGTTGCGGCCGCGATCGACGCCGGCCTTGCCTATGTCACCGAGGACCGGAAGCAGCTCGGCTTGATCCTGGCAGATGACGTCCGCAAGAACATCACGCTCGCCAGCCTCGACCAGGTCGCACCCGGCCGGGTGATCGACGACATCGCCGAGCTGAAGGTTGCCAGCGACTACCGGAGCCGCATGCGCATCCGCTGCTCCGACGTGTACCAGGAGACCGGCCAGCTCTCCGGCGGCAACCAGCAGAAAGTGGTGCTGTCGAAATGGCTGATGACCGATCCCAAGGTCCTGATCCTGGACGAGCCGACACGGGGCATCGACGTCGGTGCCAAATACGAGATTTACTGTATCATCAACGAGCTTGCGGAGGCCGGGCGCGGCGTCGTGGTGATCTCCTCGGAGATGCCCGAGCTGCTCGGCATCTGCGACCGCATCTGCGTCATGAACGACGGCGCCTTCGTCGGGGAATTCAAGGGCGCAGAGGCGACGCAGGAGAAGATCATGCGCGCCATCATGCGCAACGAACGAAGCAACGGAAACAGCGTGCCTGAGGCCGCGGAGATGGGAGGATCGCAGCCATGACCGACAAGACGGTGTCGCTGCCCGAGGAGCGCCGGCACGGCAGCTTCATCAAGAACAATTTGCGCAATTACGGCATGCTGATGTCGCTGATCGCGATCATGCTGTTCTTCCAGGTCATGACCGGCGGCACGCTGCTCCAGCCGCTCAACCTGACCAATCTGGTGCTCCAGAACAGCTACATCGTCATCATGGCGCTCGGCATGCTGCTCGTGATCGTCACCGGCCATATCGACCTCTCGGTGGGGTCGGTCGCGGGCTTCGTCGGCGCGGTCGCCGCTCTGCTGATGGTGACGTACAAGGTCGACTATACACTCGCCTTCATCGCCTGCCTCGTGGTCGGCGCTGCGATCGGCGCGGCGCAGGGCTATTGGGTCGCCTATTTCAAGATACCGTCTTTCATCGTGACCCTGGCCGGCATGCTCGTATTCAAGGGACTTGCGCTCGCGGTGTTGCAGGGGCAGTCGCTCGGGCCGTTTCCGCCGACCTTCCAGAAATTGTCGTCGGGCTTCATTCCGGAGTTCCTGCCCGAAGCGGGCACGCTGCATCCGACCTCGATGCTGATCGGCGCGGTGCTGGCGCTGGGGCTGGTCTATGCCAGCGCCAAGAGCCGCGCGCGGGAGCAGTCGCACGGCATCGAGGTCGAGCCTTACGCGTTCTTCCTTGGCAAGAGCGTGGTGCTGGCCTGCGCCGTGCTCTACTTCACCTACCTGATCGCGACCTATCGCGGCTTGCCGAACGTGCTGGTGATCATGAGCGCCTTGATCGCGCTCTACGGCTTCGTCACACGCCGCACCGTGATCGGCCGGCAGATCTATGCCGTCGGCGGCAACGCCAAGGCGGCAAGCCTGTCGGGCATCAAGACCGAGCGGCTGACCTTCCTCACCTTCGTCAACATGGGCGTGCTCGCAGCCCTTGCCGGCCTCGTCTTTGCCGCGCGTCTCAACACCGCGACGCCGAAAGCGGGCCTCGGCTTCGAGCTCGACGTCATCGCCGCCTGCTTCATCGGCGGCGCCTCGGCCTATGGTGGCGTCGGGCGCGTCGGCGGCGCCGTGGTCGGTGCCATGATCATGGGCGTGATGAACAACGGCATGTCCATCCTCGGCATCGGCATCGACTATCAGCAGGTCATCAAGGGCCTGGTGCTGCTCGGGGCCGTGTGCATCGACGTGTATAACCAGCGGCGGTAGGCGCAAAATCACGTCGCGGGGGAGGCTCTGGCGCCGCCCCGCCAGGCGACTACCATTTTCGTCAATTTCGATCACGGCATCGCGACCGGAACCGATGCCTCGCGATGACCATGATTTGGGGACTAGATCCGGGGGGTGCCGAGCAGGGCACGGGCAGGGCAGCACCAGTGGCGGCTCATATCCACGAGATGACAGACGATGAATTTGAGGGCCGGCTTCGCATCCTCTTGCGCATCGTTTCCGTCTGCACCCTCGGGCTAGGCTCCTTTGCTGCAGGTTTATTGATCGGGGCCTTTGTTCTGTTTTGAACGAGGCGATTCACGCCAGAGCCTCGGAACGAGAGGCGCCGGCGCGTCTTCTTGATCTAGATCAACCGATCGCCAATTCCGTGCTAATCTCATGTGGTCGACGCAAGGGACCACGGGGAACCTGAGTGACGAGTACAGTGAGGTCATCGCCGGCTTCGGAAGTGATGCTGGTCTCGACTTTGCCGGCGTTGCAGCTGATCTACGACACCGCCCCGATCGGGTTGGCCTGTCTGTCGCCGGACTGCCGCTATTTGCTGATCAACCAGCGTCTGACCGAGATCTGCGGCATATCCATCGAAGGCCATCTTGGACATACGGTCAGGGACTGCGTGCCGGCCCTGGCGGGTTCCGTCGAGCAGATTGTGCGCTCGATCGTCGCGACGGGCGAGCCCGTGATCGGTATCGAGGTGGCGGGGCAACGGGCTGATCAGGTCGAGGAGCGTTCCTGGGTTACTTATTGGCACCCGCTGCGAATGCCGGACGGCGAGATTGTCGCGGTCAACGTGGCAGCGGAGGAGATCACCGAACGCAAGCGCGCCGAGCGGGAGATTCGCAGCGCCAGGGACGCCGCTGAGACCGCGCTTCGCCATCTGCGCGATATCCAGGACACCTTGATCGAGGCGGAAAAGCTGGCGGCGCTCGGGCGCATGGTTGCCGGTGTCGCGCACGAGATCAACACGCCGCTCGGCAGCAGTCTGACGGTGGCATCGACGCTCCAGCGCAAGGCGGAGCAGTTCGCGGCGGAGGTCGCGCGGGGTAATCTCAAGCGCTCGACACTGACAGGGTTTCTGGAACTGGTCAGCGATGCGTCGGCGCAGCTGGTCACGAATCTCGGTCGCGCCGCCGAGCGGGTGCAATCCTTCAAGCAGGTGGCGGCTGACCAGACCGAGTCACTTCGGCGCAGCTTCGACGCAGGCGAGCTGACCGGCCAGGTTCTGTCGCAGTTCGAGCGGCAGTTACGGGTGCGCGACATCGCGTTCAGCCTCCACTGCGAAACGAATCTCGCCATGGACAGCTATCCCGGGCCTTTCGGCCAAGTGCTCACCAACCTCGCAGTCAATGCGATGACGCACGCGTTCTCCGATGGTGAGACCGGGACGATCAACGTCTCGCTCCGTGCGGTCAATGATGACCACGTTGAGCTGCTGTTTGCTGATGACGGCTGCGGCATGGCTCCCGATGTGGAACGGCGGGCCTTCGACCCGTTCTTCACCACGCGCCGACACGACGGCGCCAGCGGACTCGGTCTGCATATCGTGCACAGCATCGTCGTCGACCGGCTGGGTGGGCAGCTCCGGCTCGAGAGCCTGCCCGGCGCGGGGACGCGGTTTCAGCTCATCCTGCCGAGAATAGCGCCCGACCGGCGATAGCTGATCGTCTCCTCATCGGTAGTGCCCGGCTACTGCGTCGTGAACAGCACCGTCGCGATCGCGACGGAGAGGCTCACCGCCGATACCGTCGCCACCGTCGACAGCACGCCCATGCGCCGGAGCGCGATGGCGAAGGCGATGATGATGGGTGTCGCGGTCATTAGCCCGATCTGTGCATCGCTCATGTCATTGCTCACCGCTCTTTGCGAACCCTGAGTCTGTTCGTACCGCGCTCCGGCGAGCGAGACGTTGCGTCGGCGCAAACATCTCCGCCGGTGGCCCCCCAGTTTGTCCTGCGACAAATTCCGAACTGGACGGTTGAGCTAGGTCTGGCCGGTGTCCTGATCCGGAAAGACGATGTCTGCGGCCGATTGCGAACAACAGGGAACCGGCTGGGGAATCTTGGAAGATCTCCCCGGCGATCCCATGATCTGGGTGCTGATCTTCAGCGAGCTCGTCGCCTTCGGCCTGTTCCTCGGCGCCTTCGTCGTTGCCCGGGCGATCCATCCCGTTGTGTTCGCGGCGGGGCAGGCGGCGCTCAACGCGAATCTCGCCGGCCTCAACACAATCGTGCTGGTGACCAGCGGCTGGGCCGCGGCGAGGGCGACCAGATCTGCGCGCGCCAATGAAAAGCAGGCCTCGCGCCGCTGGCTACTGATTGCCATGGCGCTCGGCGGCCTCTTCATCGCGATCAAGCTGACCGAATATGCCGAAGAGATCGGTCGCGGGATCGGCCTGGAGACCAGCCCGTTCTTCACGCTCTACTTCCTCCTGACCGGCTTCCATCTCCTGCATGTTGGCCTCGGCATCATCATCCTTGCCGTGGTCTGCCGCCGCGCCGAGATCTCGGGCGTCGAGACCGGCGCCGCCTTCTGGCACATGGTCGATCTGGTCTGGATCGTCATGTTCCCGATCCTCTATCTGGTGCGCTGATCATGCCCGGCCGTCTCGACATCACCTGGCTCGTGCTGATCGGCCTCGCGCTCGCGACGATCCTGCTTCCGCCACTGATGCCGCGTCCGCTGCTCGCCAATGCACTTCTCCTGGTCCTTGCCGCCATCAAGGGCCGCCGAATCGCGCTCGATTTCATGGACCTTCGGGCGGTGCCGGCGCTCTGGCGCGGCCTCGTCAGCGCATGGATCTTCATCGTCGTGCTGTTCGCCTGGCTCGCCTCCGCCGTCGTCGCATTGATCTGACGCCGCCAACGCAGCGCTCATTGCGCCCGAACAAAGACCCGTCGGCACCGATCGGCAAGATACAGCATCACTGCTCCTCATTACTGGACTCACAACGGAAAGGACTGGCAATGGCTGAACGCCTGACCAAGTCGGCGGCGCGAAACGTCTTCTACGGCGGCTCGGCTTTCTTCTTCGCCATCTTCATCGGGCTGACGGCGCACAGCCACTACTATATGGCGACGACCTCGACGGACGCGACGACGCTGACATCGTCGGTCGCGCGCGGCAAGCATGTCTGGGAGAAGAACTCCTGCATCAATTGCCACACCTTGCTGGGCGAGGGCGCGTATTTCGCCCCTGAAGTCGGCAATGTCTGGGATCGCTGGGGCGGCAATGAGGATCCGGCCGCGGCGCGCGAGACACTGAAGGCCTGGATGCAGTCACAGCCCTCGGGCGCGGAGGGCCGGCGCCAGATGCCGCAGTTCAATCTCACCGACCAGGAGCTCAACGATCTCGCCGACTTCCTGCAATGGACCAGCAAGATCAAGCGCCAGGAGTGGCCGCCGAACAAGGCCGGCTGACGCCTTCCTCTTTCAGGGCCTTGCCTCCTTCAAGGCCTTGCCTCTTTCAAGACAGAGAGAACCCGAAATGAAATATCAGACCCAGAAAGTCGCGATGCTGTATTTCTACGGCGCGCTGACCCTGTTCCTGGCGCAGGTCCTGTTCGGCCTCCTCGCCGGGACCATCTACGTTCTGCCCAACACGCTGTCGGTGCTGCTGCCGTTCAACATCGTCAGGATGATCCACACCAACGCGCTGATCGTGTGGTCGCTGATCGGCTTCATGGGCGCGACCTACTTCCTGTTACCGGAGGAAACCGAGACCGAGCTGTACAGCCCGCTGCTCGCAAAGATCCAGTTCTGGATGTTTTTTGGCGCGGCGGGGGTGGCCGTGGTCGGCTATCTCTTCCATTACCATGAGGGCCGCGAATTCCTCGAGCAGCCCTTCATAATCAAGGTCGGCATCGTGGTCGTCTGCCTGATGTTCCTGTTCAACGTGACGATGACGGCGCTGAAGGGGCGCAAGACCACGGTCACCAACATCCTGCTGTTCGGTTTGTGGGGCGTCGCGATCTTCTTCCTGTTCGCCTTCTACAATCCCGCCAATCTCGCGGTCGACAAGATGTACTGGTGGTATGTCGTTCATCTCTGGGTCGAGGGCGTCTGGGAGCTGATCATGGCGTCCGTGCTCGCCTATCTGATGATCAAGCTCAACGGCATCGACCGCGAGGTGGTCGAGAAGTGGCTCTACGTCATCATCGGCCTTGCGCTGTTCTCAGGGATTCTCGGCACCGGCCACCACTTCTACTGGATCGGCGCGCCCGGTTACTGGCAGTGGATCGGCTCGCTGTTCTCCACGCTCGAGGTCGCACCCTTCTTCACCATGGTGATCTTCACGGTGCAAATGACCTGGAAGGCCGGCCGCAAGCATCCGAACCGCGCCGCGCTGCTGTGGTCGGTCGGCTGCTCGGTGATGGCGTTCCTCGGCGCCGGCGTCTGGGGCTTCCTGCACACGTTGTCGTCGGTGAACTACTACACCCACGGCACGCAGGTCACCGCCGCACATGGCCATCTCGCCTTCTTCGGCGCCTATGTGATGCTGAACCTGTCGGTGATGGCTTATGCGATCCCGCAAATCAAGGGACGTGCGCCCTATAACCAGTGGCTCAGCATGACCAGCTTCTGGATCATGTGCACGGCGATGATGACCATGACCTTCGCGCTGACCTTTGCCGGCGTGATTCAGGTCCATCTCCAGCGCGTACTTGGCCAGAGTTACATGGACGTGCAGGACCAGCTTGCCTTCTTCTACTGGGTGCGGCTCGGCTCCGGCGTGTTCGTCGCGATCTCAGCATTGATGTTCGTCTGGGCGGTGCTGGTGCCCGGCCGCGAGAAGCAGGCGACTATCCCAGGCGCCCTGCAACCGGCCGAATAAACACAAGGCGGCCGCGCAAGTCGCGGCCGCCTTTCCCGAATGATTTCCGGAGAAAAACCATGACAGCAGCACTTCACGCCTTGTCGGCACCCGCGCTCGTGCTCCCGGCTTACGTTCCGAGCGGCAACGAATGCGCGCTGTTCGAGCACGCCTGGCGGCATCAGCTCCCGGTCTTGTTGAAGGGACCGACCGGCTGCGGCAAAACGCGCTTCGTCGCTCACATGGCGGCGCGGCTGGGATTGCCGCTTCATACCGTCGCCTGCCACGACGATCTCACCGCCGCCGATCTTACCGGCCGCTACCTGCTGAGGGGCGGCGACACCGTATGGACCGACGGTCCGCTGACACGGGCGGTGCGGGAAGGCGGCATCTGCTATCTCGACGAGGTCGTGGAGGCGCGCAAGGACGTCACGGTGGTGCTGCATCCGCTCACCGACGACCGCCGTATCCTGCCGCTGGAGCGGACCTGCGAGGAGCTGGTCGCGCCGAAGAGCTTCATGCTGGTGGTCTCCTACAATCCCGGTTACCAGACGCTGCTGAAGGCGTTGAAGCCGTCGACGCGTCAGCGCTTCGTTGCCATCGAGTTCGGCTTCCTGCCGCCGGAGCAGGAGATCGCGGTGGTGGCGGCCGAGAGCGGGCTCGCGCCCGACTATGTGCGGCCGCTGGTCCTGCTGGCCGGCCGGCTGCGCGCGCTGAAGGGGCACGACCTGGAGGAGGGCGTTTCGACCCGTCTCGTGGTCTATTGCGCCACCCTGATTGCGGCCGGAGCCTCAATTACGGATGCGGTGCTGGCCGGCATGATCGAACCGCTCACCGATGATGCAGACGTCAAGGCGGCGCTGCTCTACGTCGCACGCGCCGTGATCTCCTGAGGGTGATGCGATGCTCGATTTCCTCGAGCTTGAAGAAACCGTCGGCCGCGCCTGGCATCGCCTGGTCGGCGGCACCGCGAGCTATCCGGTCCATGCCGAACACGCGGTATCGCTCGCGGAGGTGCGCGGCCGGATCGCGATCATGTTCCGCGCGCTTGGCGGGGAGACGGGCGTGCAGATCGCGAGCGCGAGTGCCCGCCGGACTGGGCATCGGCTCGGATGGCGGCAGCGCATCGGGCTTGGCGACGAGCGGCTCGCGCAACCCGGGCGTGATGCCGCGACGATCTTCCTGCCCGACAACATCGCGATCTTCGCCGATCGCGGGCTGAATGCTGCGCTGTACCGGTGGCTGGCCGCGTGGTTTGCCTTTGCACCGGTCGAAGTGATCGCGGAGGCCGATCCGCTGCGGCGCGATCTGCTGACGCTGCGCCGGACCAGCGAAGTCGCGGTGCTTGTGCTGACGGAATGTCCCGGCCTTGCCGAGGACTACGCCCGGCTGGCCGCGGCCACGGCCATGGCGCGGCCGCACCGGCCATTGCCGCGCATCGAGCAGGACATGGAGCAGATCGTGCTTACTCTGCTCGGCGCCGATACGCCGCCGGTGGGAAAGCTGTGGCCGGCGATGATGGGGACGGGGCCACTGCCGGACAAGGCGCCGCCGGGTTACCGTTCGATCCTGCCATGCCCGCTCTGGGGCGATTGCTGGACGCGCGAGCTGTCGCCCGCACATGAAGGCGACGACGATTGGGCGTCGACCGCTGCGCCAGCGCCATCAGACGATCGCAAGCGTTTCGCCGTCCGCGAGCGCGAGGACGGTACCAATCGCCGCGATCCTTTCGTACTCAATCGCTTTGAAAAGATTCTCGCGATGGCCGAGATGATCAATGTCGACCGCCCGGCTGACGACAGTGAGGACGAGGACGCGCGGAAGGCAGCCGACGACCTCGAGGAGATCACGCTCAGCCGCCGTAGCGGCAAGCCGGCGAGCCGGCTCAAATTCGATCTCGACCTGCCGCCGGAAGCCCTCGATGTATCGCGATTGAACGCGGACCTGAGCTATCCCGAATGGGATTATCGCAGCGGCTCCTATCTGCCCGATCATTGCCGCGTGCTCGCGGGTGCGGCCTCCGAGCTGGGTGAGGGCTGGATGCCCGATGACGCCATGCGTCGGCACATCCGCCAGGTGCGCCGCCGCTTCGAGGTGTTGCGGCCGCGTCATGAATTGATGCGCGCCCAAGCCGATGGGCACGACCTCGACCTTGACGCGCTCGTGCGTGCGCGGTGCGATCTCCGCGCCGGAAGTGGCGGGGGCGGTCTCGATCGCGTCCATGTGGCGATGCGACCGCGAGGGGACGATCTTGCCGTCACGCTGCTTGTGGATGTCTCGCTCTCGACGGATGCCTGGGTCGATGGTTATCGGGTGCTCGACGTCGAGAAGGAGGCGCTGCTGGTGCTTGCGCACGGCCTGTCGGCCTGCGGCGATCACCACAGCATCCTCACCTTCACCTCGCGCCGGCGTTCCTGGGTGCGGCTCGAAACGGTCAAGGCCTTCGGCGAGCCGATGAGTGGCGCGATCGAGCGCCGGATCGGCGCGCTGAAGCCGGGCTATTACACACGGATCGGTGCCGCGGTACGTCACGCCTCGGCCGAGCTGGCGCGCCAGCCGCAGCGCAAGAAGCTACTGCTCGTCCTCACCGACGGCAAGCCGAATGACGTCGATCATTATGAGGGCCGCTTCGCGGTCGAGGACACCCGCAAATCCGTGCAGGAGGCGCGGCGGCTCGGCATCGCGGTCTTCGGCGTGACGGTCGATGCGACGGCGCAATCCTACGTCCCGACGCTGTTCGGCCGCAGCGGCTACGCCATCGTCGGCAACATCCGTCGACTGCCTGCGGCGTTGCCGGCGATCTATCGACAGGTCGCCCATTGACCCCGGAGAATCCGCATATGTCCTCCACCGGGTGAACTATTGCTCAAAGCATGGGTATATGATCGAATGGCCGGATGGACCGAAGCCGGCAAAGGCCCGATCTCGTCATCTTCGACTGCGACGGCGTGCTCGTCGACAGCGAACTCTTGAGCTGCCAGTGCTTGGTAGACGAGCTGTCCGGATTTGGGATTTCGCTGACACTCGCGCAGGCGCTCGAGCTGTTCCTCGGACGAAGCACGAGCGCGGTCACGCAACATTATCGCGAACTCGGCCAGGCGATGCCGGCCGATTTTCCCGTCCGGCTGAAGTCGCGCGTACTGACCGCCTTCGAGAAGGCGCTCCATCCGATTCCCGATGCGGATACCGTCCTGTCCGGACTGCGCGTGCCGAGTTGCGTGGCCTCGTCGAGTGATCTCGACCGCGTCGCGCTGTCGCTGAGGGTGACCGGTCTCGCGCCCCATTTCGGCGACCGGATCTACACGGCGCAGATGGTCACGCACGGCAAGCCCGCGCCGGATCTCTTTCTCCACGCGGCGGAGAAAATGGGCGCGCTCCCTGCGCGCGCACTGGTGATCGAGGACAGCGTCAGTGGCGTGCTGGCCGCGAAGGCTGCCGGCATGACCGTCTGGGGATTTGTCGGCGGCAGCCATTATCGCGGGCGCGACGGCCAGGTTATATTGTCCGGCGCCGGGGCCGATCGGGTCTTCGCGCACATGAGCGAATTCTGGGAGGCATAGGCCGCCATGGCCGTCGAGAACGAAAAGTCCAGGCTCGACGATGCCGCGCGTGCCGGCTGGCTCTATTTCATTGCCGGTCACACCCAGGACGAGATCGCAAAGATGCTCCAGGTCTCGCGGGCCTCCGCGCAGCGGCTGGTCTCGCTGTGCCTCGCCGAGCGTCTCATCACATTCCGTCTCGAACATCCCATCGCCGCCTGCATGGAACTGGCGGCACGCCTGAAGGCGCGCTTCGACCTCAGCCATTGCGAGGTGGTGCCGGCTGACCCTGCCGCGCCGCAGGCCACGGCGGGCATCGCCGAACGCTGCGCCAATCTGCTGGATTCGACGTTGCGGTCGGAAACGCCCGTCATCGTCGCGCTCGGCACGGGGCGGGCGGTGCGCGCCGCGGTCGAGCGCGTGACGCCGATCGACCGGCCCAACCACCAGATCGTCTCGCTGGTCGGCAACATCTCCGCGGACGGTTCGGCGAGCTTCTACGACACTGTCGGCCGGCTCGCCGACCGCACCGGTGCGCGGCACTATCCGATGCCGCTGCCGTTCCTGATGTCGTCGGAAGACGAGCGCAACAAGATGGTGCGGATCGAGCCGATCGCGAAGGTCAAGGCGGTCGCGGCCAAGGCGGACTTGCGCCTCGTCGGTATCGGCCAGATGGACCAGAGAGCGCAAATCCACATCGACGGCTTCGTCACCCGCGACGAACTGTTCGAGATGATGCGGCAGGGGGCGATCGGCGAAATCACCGGCTGGGCATATGATTCCAAGGGCCGCCTGCTCAAGGCCGGTACCAACAAGCGCCTCACCAGCATTCCGCCGGAGGTGCCGGCCAAGACCACGACGATCGGCGCCGCGGTCGGTGCGGCCAAGGTGCCGGCGATCTCGGCCGCGCTGAACGGGCACCTGATCAACGGCCTGATCACGGACGAGGCGACGGCAAGGGCGATTTTGGAGCGGTAGGGCGGGCGCTACAGCCACTTGCGCCAATGTCATCATCCGCGAATGCGGATGATCCAGTACGCCGCGGCCTATCCGGAGCAAAACCAACCCACGACACGGCGTACTGGATGCCCCGCTTTCGCGGGGCATGACAGCGAAGGCGGAGGAAAAGCTCCGGCCCTCCCGCACCGCAGCACTCATAAGTTGCGGGAACGCCCGCGCGCCTGCTTGACAAGCGATGTACCTCGGCCGAACATACGCCCAACGCGTGGGCATATGCTCAGAAGCGCGATCCTAGGGAGGTCACCGTGAAACACGTCCTCGGCGCCGTCTGCGGCGCGTCTTGCCTGTTGCTGGCCGTCCCTGTGATGGCCGAAACGACCCTGACCATCGCCACCGTCAACAATGGCGACATGATCCGAATGCAGGGGCTGACCAGCGAATTCACCAAGAAAAATCCAGACATCACCGTCAAATGGGTGACGCTGGAGGAGAACGTGCTGCGCCAGCGCGTCACCACGGATATCGCCACCAAGGGCGGCCAGTTCGACGTTTTGACCATCGGCACCTATGAGGTGCCGATCTGGGCCAAGAAGGGCTGGCTGGTGCCGCTCGCCAATCTCGGCGCCGATTACGACATCGCCGACCTGCTGCCGAAGATCAGGGACGCGGTCTCCGTCGACGGCAAGCTCTACGCCGCGCCGTTTTATGGCGAGAGCTCGATGGTGATGTATCGCACCGACCTGTTCGAGAAGGCCGGCCTGAAGATGCCGGAAAAGCCGACCTGGGATTTCGTTATCGACGCCGCCAAGAAGCTCACCGACAAGAGCGCCGGCACCTACGGCATCTGTCTCCGCGGCAAGGCCGGGTGGGGCGAGAACATGGCGTTCCTGTCGGCCATGGCCAATTCCTACGGCGCGCGCTGGTTCGACGAGAAGTGGGAGCCGCAGTTCAACACGCCGGAATGGAAGACGACGCTCACGACCTATGTCAATCTGATGAAGGAGGCCGGCCCTCCCGGCGCGAGCTCGAACGGCTTCAACGAGAATCTGGCGCTGTTCAACGCCGGCAAGTGCGCGATGTGGATCGACGCGACAGTGGCGGCGTCCTTCGTCACCAATCCGAAGGAGTCCAAGGTCGCCGACAAGGTCGGCTTTGCGCTGGCGCCGAACACTGGGCTCGGCAAGAACGCCAACTGGCTGTGGGCCTGGAGCCTCGCGATCCCCGCCGGCTCCAAGAAGACGGAAGCCGCCGAAAAGTTCATCGCCTGGGCCACCAGCAAGGATTACACCAAGCTCGTGGCGTCGAAAGACGGCTGGGCCAACGTGCCGCCGGGCACGCGCACCTCGCTCTACCAGAACGAGGACTATCTGAAAGTCGCGCCGTTCGCGAAGCTGACGCTGGCCTCGATTGATGCTGCCGACCCGAACAAGCCCACCGTGAAGCCGGTGCCTTACGTCGGCGTGCAATACGCGGCGATCCCCGAATTCCAGGGCATCGGCACGCAGGTGGGCCAGCAATTCTCCGCCGCGCTCGCGGGATCGATGACGGTCGATGCCGCGCTTGCCGCGGCGCAGTCCGCCACCGAGCGCGAGATGAAGCGCGCCGGCTACATCAAGTGAACCCGAGCTCTCCCTCCTGAGCTCAAACTGGCGGCCATCCACCAGCCAGCCCCGAATGGATGGCCGCCTTCTTCCTCCCAGCGGAGACGCCAAGGATGGCAACCCGGCAGACGCAGTTTCTTGCGCGCTCGCTCCTGACGCCTGCGGTCGGGCTGCTGTTCATCTGGATGATCGTTCCGCTGGCGCTGACGATCTATTTCTCGACCCTGCATTACAGCCTGCTCGATCCCGGCTCCGAGGCGTTCGTCGGGCTGGAGAATTTCCGCTACTTCCTCACCGATCCCGCCTTCCTCGCCTCGCTCCAGAACACGCTGGTGCTGGTCGGCTCGGTGCTGGCGCTGACGATCCTGCTCGGCATCCCCCTGGCGCTGCTGATGGATCAGCCCGTGATTGGCCGCAACATCGTGCGGCTGATGGTGATCGCGCCGTTCTTCGTGATGCCGACCGTGAGCGCGCTGGTCTGGAAGAACCTGTTGATGCACCCGGTCTCCGGCCTGTTCGCCTGGCTCGCCAAGCTGGTCGGATTGACACCGATCGACTGGTTCACCGACGCGCCGCTGTTCGCGGTGATCCTGATCGTCGCCTGGCAATGGCTGCCCTTCGCGACGCTCATTTTGCTGACCGCACTGCAATCGCTCGACGAGGAGCAGAAGGAGGCCGCCGAGATGGACGGCGCCAGCGCGGTCTCCGCCTTCATCTACATCACGCTGCCGCACCTGGCGCGTCCCATCACCGTGGTGATCCTGATCGAGACTATCTTCCTGCTCACGGTGTTCGCGGAGATCTTCGTCACCACCGGTGGCGGACCGGGCCTGCAAACCACCAACATCGCCTTCCTGATCTATTCGCAGGCGCTGATCCAGTTCGACGTCGGCAGCGCCTCCGCAGGCGGCCTCGTTGCGGTCGTGATCGCCAATGTTGTCGCTTTCTTCCTCGTCCGCATCGTCGGCCGCAATCTGGAGGCTTGAAACATGGCGCGGATGGCGACGACGCAGCGGGTGGTGGTCTCGACGATCGGAGCGTGGTTCTTCGGCTTCCTGATCTTCTTCCCGATCCTCTGGATGGTGCTGGCGAGCTTCAAGACCGAGTTAGAGGCCTTCGCCATTCCACCGTCCTTCCTGTTCTTCCACTGGACCACGGAAAACTACGCGACCGTGCAGGAGCGCAGCGATTATTTCCACCACGCGATGAACTCGATCATCATCGCCGGCGGCTCGACCTTGATCGCGCTGCTGATCGCAATCCCCGCGGCCTGGTCGATGGCGTTCGCACCGACCAAGCGCACCAAGGACATCCTGCTCTGGATGCTCTCGACCAAGATGATGCCGCCGGTCGGTGTGCTGGTGCCGATCTATCTCATCTTCAAGACCTTCGGCCTGCTCGATTCCCGCATCGGCCTCGTCTTCATCCTGTGCCTCGGAAATTTGCCGATCGTGATCTGGATGCTCTTCACCTATTTCAAGGAGATCCCGCGCGACATCCTCGAAGCCGCGCGCATGGACGGCGCCACCATCGGCCGCGAGCTCATCTACGTCTTGACGCCAATGGCGATCCCGGGGCTGGCGTCGACCATGCTGCTCAATCTGATCCTGGCCTGGAACGAGGCGTTCTGGACGCTCAACCTGACGACCTCGAACGCCGCGCCGCTCACCACGTTCATCGCCTCCTATTCGAGCCCGGAAGGGCTGTTCTGGGCAAAGCTGTCGGCGGCCTCGACGCTGGCGATCGCGCCCATTCTCGTCCTCGGTTGGTTCAGCCAGAAGCAGCTCGTGCGCGGGCTCACCTTCGGCGCGGTGAAGTAAAGGGGCTGGCGGATCATGGGTCAGATCACACTTCAGGACGTACAGAAATCCTTCGGCCCCGTTCACATCATCAAGGGCGCCGATCTCGAGATCGCGGACGGCTCCTTCGTGGTGTTCGTGGGACCGTCCGGCTGCGGCAAGACCACGCTGCTGCGCCTGATCGCCGGGCTCGAGGACGTGTCTGGCGGCAAGATCCTGATCGACGGCAAGAACGTCGTCGACACGCCGCCCGCCAAGCGCGGGCTGTCGATGGTGTTCCAGTCCTACGCGCTCTATCCGCACATGAGCGTGCGCGGCAATATCGGCTTCGGCCTGAAGATGGCTGGGCTTTCCAAGGACGAGACCAACCGCAAGGTCGAGGCGGCGGCCGCGACACTGAACCTCACGCCCTATCTCGATCGCAAGCCGCGCGAGCTCTCCGGCGGCCAGCGCCAGCGCGTCGCGATCGGACGGGCCATCGTTCGCGAGCCCAAGGCGTTCCTGTTCGACGAGCCGCTGTCCAACTTGGACGCGGCCTTGCGCGTGCAGATGCGGATAGAAGTCACACGGCTCCAGAAGCAGCTTGGTACCACCGCGATCTACGTCACCCACGATCAGGTCGAGGCCATGACCATGGCCGACAAGATCGTCGTGCTCAATGGTGGCAAGATCGAGCAATATGGCTCGCCGCTGGAGCTCTATGAGCGGCCCGCCAATCTCTTCGTCGCCGGCTTCATCGGCTCGCCGAAGATGAACTTCGTCACTGGCGAGCACGCCTTGCAGAAGGGGGCGGCGACGATCGGCGTGCGGCCGGAGCATCTCAAGATCGAGCGCGATGGTGCCGGCGGCTGGCAGGGAACGATCGCGGTCGCCGAGCATCTAGGCAGCGACACCTTCCTTTATGTCGATGCCGGACCGCTCGGCATGCTGACGGCGCGCTACATCGGTGAATTGAGCCTGCATGCCGGCGACCACGTGTCGCTGGTGCCGGATCCCGCGCGCATCCATCGCTTCGACGAGAGCGGCAACGCGCTTCGGGGCTGACAAGAAACGGCAAGAGACGGCAAGAAACGGAAAGACCACCATGTACCTCGAAAAATTCAAGCTGAGCGGCAAGACCGCGTTCATCACCGGCGGCGGGCAAGGCATTGGCCTTGCCTGCGCGGAAGCGCTGGCCGAGGCCGGCGCGAAGGTCATCATCGGCGATCGCGACAGCAAGGTTGCTGACAGCGCGAAGGCAACCCTGAAGGCGAAGGGTTTTGACGTCGAGACGGCGATCATGGATGTCACCGACACGAAGCGCGTGGCGGAGGTCGCGGCCGACCTCGTCGCCCGCCACGGCAAGGTCGACATCCTCGTCAACAATGCCGGCATCGCCCGCAGCGAGACGCCGGCCGAGACCGTCACCGACGAGCACTGGCTCAACGTCATCGACGTCAATCTCAACGGCACCTTCTGGTGCTGCCGCGAATTCGGCAAGCACATGCTGAAGGCCAAGAGCGGCGCCATCGTCAATGTCGGCTCGATGTCGGGCTTCATCGTCAACAAGCCGCAGGAGCAGTGCTTCTACAACGCCTCCAAGGCCGGCGTGCACCATTTGACCAAGTCGCTGGCCGCCGAATGGGGCGCGCGCGGCGTCCGCGTCAACGCGGTGGCGCCGACCTATATCGACACGCCGCTCAATGCTTTCGTGAAAAGCACCCCGAAAATGTATGACGCCTGGATCGGCGGAACCCCGATGGCGCGGATGGGGCAGGTCGAGGAGATCGCCTCCGTCGTGCTGTTCCTGGCCTCGGAGGCCGCGAGCCTGATGACCGGCAGCATCGTGCTGGTGGATGGCGGCTACACTTGCTGGTAGGCTTGCGTCAAAACTGACGAGAGCGACCGGGAGCGACAATGCCGCGAGCGTATATCGGCGTCGACGTGGGGACCACGAGCACGCGGGCAGGGGTGTTTGACGAGGCGGGCACCCTCCTTGCCACCGCCAAGCATCCGATCCGGATCTGGCACGAGGCCGGCGACATCGTCGAGCAATCGTCGTCCGACATCTGGGAGGCCTGCGCCAAGTCGGTGCGAGCGGCGATGGCGGAAGCTGCCATCGCGCCCGACAGCGTCGGCGGCATCGGTTTCGACGCCACCTGTTCGCTGGTCGTCCTCGATCGGCAAGGCGAGCCGGTCACCGTCAGTGCCTCCGGCGACCGCCAGCGCAATGTCATCGTCTGGATGGATCATCGCGCTACGGCCGAGGCACGGCTGATCAACGAGACCGGGGACGCGGTGCTGCGCTATGTCGGCGGTTCGATCTCGCCCGAGATGGAGATGCCGAAGTTGCTGTGGCTGAAGCGGCACATGCGCGCGAGCTTCGATGCCGCCGGTCATTTCTTCGATCTGGCAGATTATCTGACCTGGCGCGCGACCGGGTCGCTGCAGCGCTCGACCTGCACGGTCACCTGCAAGTGGAACTACCTCGCACACGACGGCGGCGGCTGGAGCGCGCCGTTCTTCAAGCGCATCGGCCTCTCCGATTTCGTCAGCGAGAAATACGCCCGCATCGGCACCGAGATCGTCGCGCCCGGCACGCGGCTCGGCGAAGGCCTCACCCGAGCTGCGGCTGCGGAGCTCGGCCTGTCGCCGGGCACGCCGGTCGGCGCCTCGCTGATCGATGCCCATGCCGGCGGCATCGGCGCGATCGGCGGACGCGACGGATCGGGCGGAACGAGCGATGTCAGCGACCGTCTCGCCTACATCATGGGGACGTCGGCCTGCATCATGGCGACGACGAAGGAGCCGTGCTTCGTGCCCGGCGTATGGGGCCCTTATTATTCCGGCATGGTGCCGGACTTCTGGCTCAACGAGGGCGGCCAGTCGGCTGCGGGTGCGGCGATCGACCATCTCCTCAAGTCGCATCCCGGCCATGCCGAGGCGGGCGCGGCGGCGCGCAACGAGGGTGTCGACCTCATCGAGTACCTCGAGCGGCGCATCATCGCGCGCGCCGGTGACGCCAGCCGCGCCGCGCTGCTCGCCCGCGACGTCCATGTGCTTCCCGAATTCATCGGCAACCGCTCTCCCTACGCCGACCCCGACACCCGCGCGGTGATCGCGGGCCTCGATCTCGACAGCGACGTTGGTGCGATGGAGCGGCTGTTCGTCGCCGGCCTCTGCGGTCTGGCTTATGGCCTCGCCGAGGTGATCGAGGCCTTTGCCGCGCATGGCGTCCATTCCAGCATCATGATCATGGGCGGCGGCGCGAGCCGCAGTCCGCTGGTGCGGCAGATCATGGCGGATACCACCGGGCTCACCGTCGCGCTGCCGCAAACGAAAGAACCCGTGCTGCTGGGCGCCGCGATGCTCGGCGCGGTGGCCGGCGGTGCCTATGCCTCGATCGGCGAGACCATGGCGAAGATGTCGGCGCTGGGACGGAAGAGCGAACCGACCGCGCTCGGCATGGCCGCGTTTCATGCCCGCAAGCGCGAGGTCTACAAGCTGCTGCGCGAGGTCGATCGCAGCAGCCGTGAAGCGATGCGCGAGGGTGCCGGAGGTTGAAACGGATGTTGATTGCCTGCGGCGATGCGCTGATCGATTTCGTCCCGACGCGAAACACCGAGGGGCGAGAGGCGGTGATGCCTGCGGTCGGCGGCTCCTGCCTCAACGTCGCGATCGGCATGGCGCGGCTGGGCGCGCCGACAGGATTTGTCGGCGGCGTCTCGACCGATATGTTCGGGCGCATGATCGTCGACCACGCCACCGCGTCGAACGTCGAGCTGGGGCTTGCCACCCGCAGCGACCGCCAGACGACGCTCGCCTTCGTGCGCATCGTCGCGGGCGAGTCGCACTACGCCTTCTACGATGCCGAAACCGCGACACGGAACTGGACCTACCGGCGCGGCGCGATTCCGTTCGCGAATATCGAGGCCGTTCATGTCGGCTCGACCACGCTGGTGAACGACCAGGGCGCCGCCGAGACGAAAGCCCTGATCGCGGACGCGCGCGCGTCGTCGACGATCTCCTTCGATCCGAACTGCCGCCCCAATCTGGTCAAGAACAAGCCGGCCTATCTCGCGCGCATGGCCGAGTTCGCAGGCCAAGCCGATCTCATCAAGATGTCGGATGTCGATTTCGCGTATCTCTTCGGCGAGGAGCAATATCAGCAACGCGCGAACGCGTTGCTGGGGCAGGGCACGAGCCTCGTCGTCATCACCCGCGGCAACAACGGGGCCATTGCCTGGCACGCGAGCGCAGGGCAGGTCGAAGTTCAGGCGCCGAAGGTCGAGATCGCCGACACCATCGGCGCCGGCGACAGTTTTCAGGCTGCGCTCCTGTTCGCCCTGCACAAGCAGGGCCGCATCAGCCGGCAGCAGCTGAAAGACATCGGCGCGGACGAGCTTCGCCGCGCGCTGTCCTTTGCCGCCAATTGCGCCGGCCTGACCTGTACCCGCCCGGGCGCCGATCCGCCGTGGAGCCATGAAGTCACCTGGAATGTCTAGCCCGGGTCCGCATCACAGCCGTGCCACGACCTTCTCGGCGCATTTGAGGAAGGTGCGGATCAGCGGGCTCTGCGAATCCCGCCGCCAGCACACGGCGATATCGATGGAGTCGGCGGCATCCCGCAGCGGCCTGAACACGATGCCCTGCGGCGCGCCAAGCTTCGCGCAGGCCGGCAGGATCGCAAGCCCCTCGCCGGCGAGAACGAGGCTCATCGCCGAATGCACCGTCTCCACCCGGCTCGCGATCGGCATCACGATCTGATGCCGCCGCAGCAAGGCTGCGACCGCGGAGGAGGCGGGGTCTTGCTCCGGCGGCGGCAGCGCGATCAGCGGGCGGCCCTGGAGTCGAGCCATCGGCACCGCGCTCAGGCGCGCAAGCGGCGAGCGCTTCGGCATCGCCAGCATGAACGGTTGTGCGCCAATCCGCGCCACCTGGATCTCGGGATGGTGGATCGCCGGCATGCACAGCGCGACGGTGACGCTGCGGTCGAGCAGCCGCGCCTCGCGCGTCGAGGCGCTGAGCTCGGCGAAGTCGAGGTCGACGCCGGGAATGGATCGCCGCAGCTCGGGGATCAGGCGCGGCAGCATGGCGTTCGCCAGCACGAACATGTATCCGACCGAAATCCGCCCGCGGCTGCCGGCCGCGACCGCCCGCGCGGCTTCGACCCCGTCGGCCGCAAGCGCCAGCGCCTCGCCGGCGCGCACCAGCAGGGCCTGGCCGGCTTCCGTCAGGTCCATGCCGCGCGTGCCGCGGCGGAACAGCGGCGCGCCAACCTCGGCCTCTAACTTGCGGATCTGGACCGACAGCGGCGGCTGCGCCATCCGCAGCCGTTCGGCGGCCTTGCCGACGCTGCGCGCCTCGGCCACGGCGACGAAGTAGCGAAGCCGGTGAAGATCCATTGGCATACCGAAAACGTATGGGTTGACCACCAAAATGGTATTGGACGCTGAGTTAACAGAAGTGTCATTCTCGCTGTCAATGCCTTGTCAATGCTTGGGCCAACGAGGGCCGGCTTCGGAGCGATGATTTGACGATGAACGGCGATCCCTGCCTGCTGTCCGCAACCGAGTTGCGCGGCCTCATTTCCACGAAGAAGATTTCGCCTGTCGAAGTCACCCGCGCCGTGCTCGCGCGCGCCGAGGCGCTTCAGCCCGAGCTGAACTGTTTCATCACGCTCTGCGGCGACGAGGCGATGGCGCAGGCGCGTGCGGCTGAGCGCAAGGCGATGGCCGGCGAGCCGCTCGGCCTGCTGCATGGGCTTCCGGTCACCGTCAAGGACATCGTCAACACCAAGGGTGTGAGGACCACCTTTGGCGCCGTTCCCTACAAGGACAATGTGCCCACCGAGGACGCCGTCGCAGTCGCAAAGCTGCGCGCGGAAGGCGCGATTCTGATCGGCAAAACGACCACGCCGGAATTCGGCAGCAAATGCCTGACCGACTCGCCGCTGTTCGGCCGCACCCGCAACGCGTGGAGCGCTGAGCGCTCCTCCGGCGGCTCCAGCGGCGGCGCTGCGGTGGCGGTGGCGAGCGGCATCGCGCCCCTTGCGATTGCGACCGATGGCGGCGGATCGACGCGAATTCCCGCAGCCTGCAATGGCGTGGTCGGGCTGAAGCAGAGCAACGGCGTGATCGCGCACAGCCAGGCGCTCGACGCCTTCGGCAACCAGACCTATGTCACGCCGACCACGCGCACGGTCGCCGACACCGCGCTGATGATGCAGGCGATGGCCGGTGAGGATTCCTGCGATCCCTGGTCGATCGGCGTGCCCGTGCCCGATTTCATCGGCACCGCCGCGCCGCGCGGCGATCTGCGCGGGCAAAGGATCCTGTTCTGTGCGTCGCCGCCCGGCCGCCCGGTGTCGTCAGATGTCGCGGCCAGCTTCAAGGCGAGCCTCGACCGGCTGGCCGGTCTCGGTGCCGAGCTCGAGGAGTTCTCCGGCGAGGGGTTTGACATCGAGCCGATCTGGCGCGCCATCAACCACACCGTCTGGCGCACGCGTTTCGCCAAGCTGGTGGCCGAGCACGGCGCCGTCCTCAGCGAAGCCTTCGTCAAGCAGGTCGCGCTCGCGACCAATGTCAGCGGCATCGCCTATCAGGAGGCGATGTTCGCGCGCACCGTGCTGTTCCGCCGTGTGCAATCCCTGCTTGCGCGCGGGCATCTTTTGGCGATGCCGACCCTTACCCGCACCGCGCTGCCGATCGACCAGGACCTGTTCGGCACCATCGAGATCGACGGCAAGCACTTCGACAGCGTCCGGCCGCACTGGTTCCCCTGGACCATGCCGTTCAACATGACCGGACACCCCGCGATCAGTCTTCCCAGCGGCTTCGGCGGCGACGGCCTGCCGATCGGGCTCCAACTCGTCGGGCGCTTCCGTGCCGATGCCGAATTGCTGCGGGTGAGCGCGCTGTTCGAGGCCTCGCACGATCTTCTGTCCCGCCGGCCCGGCTGAGGTGAGGTACATGCCGCAAAGGACTTGCCTCCGGCGCCCGGACATGTTGATCGTGCGGCGGATGAGCCCTGAAGCCGAGCGCGCATGAGCGTATTCTTTCTTCGACGTCTGTTTACCTTGCTGGCGACGCTGGTCGGCGCATCCGTGATCATTTTCCTGGTGCTGGACGCTCTTCCGGGCAACGCGGCGCAGATGCTGATGGGCGCCGATGCCTCGGCCGACGCGGTGCGTGCGCTCACCGTCAAGCTCGGGCTCGACCAGCCGCTGGCGGTTCGCTATCTGCAATGGATCAAGGGCCTCCTCGTCGGCGATCTCGGCAACAGCTATGTCTATGGCACGCCGGTCGCGAGCCTGATCGCGGAGCGGCTGGTGCTGACCGTTCCGCTCGCGATCATGTCGATGCTGATCACGGTGACGCTGGCGCTCTCGGCCGGCATCTACACCGCGGCCAACCACAACAAGCTCGGCGACGTCGGCGTAATGTCGTTGACGCAAGTGGGCATCGCGCTGCCGAATTTCTGGTTCGCGATCCTGCTGGTCCTGCTGTTCTCGGTGCGGCTGCAATGGCTCTCGGCGGGCGGCTTTCCCGGCTGGGAGGATGGCATCTGGCTCGGCATCAAGTCGCTGCTGCTGCCGGCGATCTCGCTCGCCGTGGTGCAGGCCGCGATCCTCGCGCGCGTCACGCGCTCGGCCGTGCTCGAAGTGCTGCGCGAAGATTTCGTCCGCACGGCGCGCGCGAAGGGTCTCGGCAAGCGCGAGGTGCTGTGGAGCCACGTGCTGCGCAACGCCATGATCCCCGTGATGACGGTGATGGGGCTGCAATTCGCCAATCTGCTCGCCGGCACCATCGTGATCGAGAACGTGTTCTACCTGCCGGGCCTCGGCCGCCTGATCTTCCAGTCGATCGCCAACCGCGACCTGATCGTGGTGCGTAATTGCGTGATGCTGCTTGCGGCCATGGTCGTCATCGTGAATTTCGTGGTCGATGTGCTCTACGCCTTCATCGATCCCCGCATCAAGGTCCACGATTTGTGAGCGCGCCCCTGGCCACTTCGGTTGACGCCCCGGTCGCAACGCGTCCGCTGCCGGCCCGCACCTTCTGGACCCGCGCGCTGCGTCACCGCAGCTTTGTGCTCGGCGGAGCGCTGAGCCTGCTGGTGCTCGCCTCGGCGCTGCTGTCGCTGGTGTGGACGCCGTGGTCGCCCTATGAGATCGACATCGCCTCGAAGCTCCGGCCGCCGTCGGCGGCGCACTGGCTCGGCACCGATTCCTTCGGCCGCGACATCGTCTCGCTGCTGCTCGCAGGCGCGCGCTCGACCATTCTGGTCGGCATCATCGCCGTGAGCATCGGTCTCACCTTCGGCGTCTGCCTCGGCCTGGTCGCGTCGGCCAAGCGCGGCTGGACCGAAGAGATCATCATGCGCTTCTCCGATTTCACCTTCGCCTTTCCGGCGGTGCTCTCCGCAATCATGCTAGCCGCGGTCGTCGGGCCGGGCATGGTGACCTCGATCATCGCGATCGGCATCTTCCAGATCCCGACGCTGACCCGGCTGACGCGCGGCTCGGCCAACGCGATCTGGGCGCGCGAATTCGTGTTGGCCGCGCGCGCGTCGGGCAAGGGCAAATTCCGCATCACCATCGAGCATGTGCTGCCCAACATCCTGTCGATCCTGATCGTGCAGGTCACGATCCAGTTCGCGCTCGCCATCCTTGCCGAAGCCGCGCTGTCCTATCTCGGTCTCGGCACGCAGCCGCCGCAGCCGTCCTGGGGACGGATGCTGAACGACGCACAGACGCTGCTGTTCCAGTCGCCGATGCTTGCGGTCTATCCGGGCGCGGCGATCGCCATCGCGGTGCTCGGGCTCAATCTGCTCGGCGACGGACTGCGCGATCTGCTCGATCCGCGACTGGCGCGGGAGCGATGACGATGGGGGAGCGCTCAACCCTGCCGCTGATCGAGGTCGCCAATCTCGGCGTTCGCCTCAACACCAGCCGCGGACCCGCGCAGGCCGTGCGCGGCGTCAGCTTCACCCTCAAGCGCGGCGAGACGCTGGGTCTCGTCGGCGAATCCGGCTGCGGCAAGTCGGTGACGGCGCTGTCGCTGATGGGCCTCTTGCCAGACAGTGCTGTCGTGACCGGCAGCATCAGGCTTGACGGCAGCGAGCTCGCCGGTCTGTCGGATGCGGATTATTGCAAGCTGCGCGGCAACCGTATCAGCATGATCTTCCAGGAGCCGATGACCGCGCTCAACCCGATGCACACGATCGGCCATCAGGTTGCCGAGCCGCTGCGGCGTCACAAGAAATATTCGGCGGCGCAGGCGCGGCGTGAAGCGATCGCCTTGCTCGACCGCGTCGGATTGCCCGACCCCGCAAGGCGGATCGACGCCTATCCGCACCAGTTCTCCGGCGGTCAGCGCCAGCGCGTCACCATCGCCATGGCGCTGGCCTGTGAGCCCGACCTCCTGATCGCGGATGAGCCGACCACGGCGCTCGACGTCACTATCCAGGGCCAGATCCTCGACCTCATCGCCGATCTCGTCGAGGAGCGCGGCATGTCGATGATCCTGATCTCGCACGATCTCGGCGTTATCGCCGAGAACGTGCAACGCATGATGGTGATGTATGGCGGCACGGTCGTCGAGAGCGGGCCGACCGACGAGGTGTTCCGCCGGATGGGCCATCCCTACACGCAGGGCCTGTTCCGCGCCCGGCCGAAGCTCGGCGCGCGCAAGGGGACGCGGCTGACGACGATCTCGGGGACGGTGCCCGAACTTGCGGAATTGCCTGCCGGCTGCACGTTCGGCGACCGCTGTCCGCTGGTCGAGGACAAGTGCCGCGTGGCGCTGCCGCCGATGATCGAAGTCGGTCCCGGTCACGGCGTGCGCTGTGTGCGCACCGATGTCTCCATGGCCGCGAATGTCGGAGCGCTGCCCGCATGACCGCAGCGCCGCTTCTCGACGTCAAGAATCTTGAGCAGCGTTACACGCTGCCGCGCGAAAGCCTGTTCCGCCCGCCGGGCCAGGTGCGCGCGCTCAACGGCGTCAGCGTGCGGGTCGATGCCAGCAAGAGCCTCGGCGTCGTCGGCGAGTCTGGTTCGGGCAAGTCGACCTTCGCGCGGGTGGTGATGGCGCTGGAGCGGCCGATGTCGGGGCAGGTCGCGCTGCTCGGGCGCGATCTCAACCGCATCTCGCCCGACGAGCTGCGCCGCGCGCGCCGCGATTTCCAGATGGTGTTCCAGGATCCTTACGGATCGCTCGATCCGCGCCAGACCATCGCGCGCATCGTCGCCGAGCCGCTCACCGTGCTGGAAGATGCCGACCGCACCACTTTTCGCGCCCGCGTCTCTGCGGTGCTGCGGCAGGTCGGCCTGCGCGATGCCGACATGGACAAATATCCGCACGAATTTTCCGGCGGACAGCGCCAGCGCATCGCGATCGCGCGCGCGCTGATCACCCAGCCGAAGCTCATCGTCGCCGACGAGCCGGTTTCCGCGCTCGACGTCTCCGTGCAGGCGCAGGTGCTCAATTTGATGCAGGACCTCCAGGAGCAGTTCGGCCTGAGCTACATCCTGATCAGCCACGACCTCGCCGTGGTCGACTATCTCTGCGACGAGGTCGCGGTGATGTATCTCGGCCGGATCGTCGAGCAGGGCAGGCCGGAGGACCTGTTCGAGCGCTGTGCCCATCCCTATACGCGGGCGCTATTGGATGCCGTGCCGCGGGCGCGCGCCGGCGGCGGCCGACGGCGGCGCGGGGCCCAGGCGATCGCCTCGCAATCGGTGACTGCTGCCGGATGCCCCTATGTCGCGCGCTGTCCGCTCGCCGACCAGCATTGCCGCGAGGTTCCGCCCTTGCTACGCAAGGTCGGCGAAGCCCATCTCGCCGCCTGCCACAAGGCGGAGGCCGTGATGGCATTGCCGCACGCGGTCATGGAAGGTTAGTGTCCCCCATGGAATTGGCGTAGGCTGAGACAAGAGAAGGCCGGGGAGTTACGCATGTTCAGGAAATTATCGATCGTCGCATTTGCCGCCGCGCTTGTCGCAGCACCGCTGCCGGTGCTGGCGCAGGGCAAGAAGGACAGCGTCGTCATGGCGATGGCGCTAGAGCCGCCAGGGCTCGATCCCACCATCGCCGCCGCGGCCGCGATCGCCGAAGTAACGCTCTACAACATCTATGAGACGCTGACCAAGATCAACGAGGACGGCTCCGTCTCGCCCTTGCTGGCGGAGAGCTGGACCGCCTCGCCCGACCTGAAGACCTACACGTTCAAGCTGCGCAAGGGCGTCAAATTCCAGAACGGCGAGCCGTTCGATTCCGCGGCGGTGAAGTTCTCGTTCGAGCGCAACGCGATCGCGACCAGCACCAACAAGGACAAGAGCCTGTTCCAGGCTTTCGAGAAGGTCGACGCGCCCGACGCCGACACCGTCGTGATCACGGTGAAGTATTCCGAGCCGAACCTGCCGTTCCTGCTCGGACAGGCGAGCGGTTCGATCGTCGAGCCGAAGAGTGCAGCCACCAACGGCACGCAGCCGGTCGGGACCGGGCCCTATCAGCTCGGGGCCTGGGCCAAGGGCTCCTCGATCACCCTGACCAAATGGGCCGACTATCGCAACGCCGCCGCGATCAAGCTGTCGAAGGTGACGATCCGCTTCATCTCCGACCCGGCCGCGCAGACCGCGGCGCTGCTCTCTGGCGACGTCGATGCGTTCCCGCGCGTTGCGGCAGCGCGCGCCATCGGACAGTTCAAGGCCGATCCGCGCTTCAACGTCATGGTCGGCGGCTCCCGTGCCAAGACCATCGTCGGCATCAACGAGCGCAAGAAGCCGCTCGACGACGTCCGCGTGCGCCGTGCCATCCTCGCCGCGATCGACCGCAAGGCGATGGTCGACGGCGCGGCTGATGGTTTCGGCACGCCGATCGGCAGCTTCTACGTGCCCGGCGCGCTCGGCTTCGTCGACACCACCGGCATCAACCCCTACGATCCCGAGAAGGCCAAGAAGCTGCTGGCGGAAGCCGGCGTCACCACGCCGCTCGAACTGTCGCTGAAGCTGCCGCCGCCGTCCTATGCGCGGCAGGGCGGCGAGATCCTCGCGGCCCAGCTCGCCAAGGTCGGCATCATCGCCAAGATCGAGAATGTCGAATGGGCGCAGTGGCTGTCGCAGGTGTTCGCCGGCAACGGCCCGCACAATTTCGACCTCACCATCGTCAGCCATGTCGAGCCGTTCGACCTCGTCAAGATCACCGAGCCGGACTACTACCTCGGCTACAACAACGAGGCCTTCAACGCGCTCTACAAGCAGATCGTGTCGACGCCTGACGAGGCCGGCCGCGCAAAGCTGCTCGGCGATGCCCAGCGCATGCTGGCCACCGACGCGGTCGCCGGCTTCCTGTACCAGCCCCAGCTCATCACCATCACCAACAAGAAGCTGAAGGGCGTCTGGAAGGACGTCCCGCAATACGAGAACGATTTCTCGACCTGGTCCTGGGAGTAGGGGCCGTTCGATCAAGTCGAACCTGCTGCAACGTTGACCTCTCCCCATCGGAGGAGAGGTCAATCTTTTTGGGCAACCCAAAACAAAAACCTGAAAAACAACCCCATGCACAGTAGCCGGGGTTAGATATTTCAATGGCTTGCACGGTCCGCTCGATGGCTTGCTGAGCCATGCGATGCGGTTGACCCGTCGGGCAAAACACCGGCAATATACGATCATCGCGGCGTCATGGTTCGGGACGCGCCGTCAGGCGAGGCACGCCATGAAGAAGCCATCCCGCCGCGATGCCGGCATCGCCGCGGCTGCCGTCAGCGCTGAAGCACCGATCACTCTGAAGCTCGACAATGCGCCGATGAGCGATATCGCTCATGCGCTGGCCAGCGGACAGGTCACTGCCACGGCGCTGACCAAAGCTTACCTCGCGCGCATCGAAGCTTATGACCGCAACGGGCCCGCGCTCAACTCCGTGCGCGCGATCAATCCCGACGCGCTCGGGATCGCTGGCGAGCTCGACGACACAAAACCATCGGCCAAGCGGCCGTTGGCGGGCATCCCGATCCTGGTGAAGGACAACATCGCGACCGGCGACAAGCAGCCGACGACGGCGGGCTCGCTGGCACTGGAGGGCGCGCGCGCCAGGAGAGACGCGACAATCGTCAAGCTGCTGCGAAAGGCCGGTGCGGTGATCCTGGGCAAGGCGAACCTGACGGAGTTCGCCAACATTCTCGCGGCCGACATGCCCTCGGGCTATTCGTCGCTCGGCGGCCAAGTGAAAAACCCTTACGCGCCGGCGCTGATGGGCGATCACGGCATTCCGGTCGTGCAGCCAGGCGGATCAAGCGCGGGTTCGGCGGTCGCGGTGGCGGCCGGCCTGTGCTCGGCCTCGATCGGCACCGAGACGTCGGGCTCGCTGCTGTATCCCGCAAGCCAAAACGGCCTCGTCACCGTGAAGCCGACCGTTGGGCTGGTCAGTTGCGCCGGCATCCTGCCGATCGCGCACAGCCAGGACACTGCAGGGCCGATGACGCGCACGGTGCGCGACGCGGCGATGCTGTTGAACGTGTTCGCGGCCGAAGACCCACTCGACCCCGCGACCGAGCGGCAGCGGCGGCCGGTCGACTACACCGCCGACCTCGCGACCGACGCGATGAAGGGCGCGCGCATCGGCGTGCCGAGCGACTCGACCGACCCGCTCAACGATCGCTATTACGGCAAGCTGCCGCCCAGGTCGGCCAAGGTGATGGTCGACGCGATCAAGGTGCTGGAGGATCTGGGCGCCATCATCGTGCGTGCCAACATGCCAACATCTGGCTGGATCGGCGGGCCGGGTACGAGCATGAACGTGCTCAATCGCAATCCCCTGAGTCGCAACAAGGGTAATCTGGCGACGCCGCCGATCGTCTTCCTCTACGAGCTGAAGCACGATCTCAATCTCTACCTCAGCGATTGGGCGACGAACACAGAGATGAAGACCATGGCCGACATCGTGGCCTTCAACGAGGCGAACGCTGAGACGGCGCTGCGGTTCGGCCAGGACCTGTTCCTCGCCGCCAACATGACCAGAGGCGATCTCAGCGAGCGCGAGTACAAATCGGCGCGGGCCATGGACCTGCTCTCCGCCAAGACGCGCGGCATGGACGCCTACATGAACCAGTACAAGCTCGACGCGGTGCTGTTTCCCGGCGCCGCCGGCTGCGTGATATCAGCGAAGGCGGGCTATCCCAGCGTCATGGTGCCGGGCGGTTTCATTTCGGGAGCAGACGACAAGGACACGCCTGACTATCCGCTCGGCGTAACCTTCGCAGGCCGTGCCTGGAGCGAGCACAAGCTGCTGCGTCTGGCCTACGCCTATGAGCAGGCGACCGACATGCGCAAGCCGCCGCCCGGCTTGCCCGCGCTTTAGATGTCACTGGCCGAGAGGATCAGGCGGAAATCCCTGCTCGCGCGTCGGACCCGTTTCTGGCCAGTTCCTAAAGTTCAGAGTGACAAATTGCGCGACACGCCCAAGGCGTCGACAAGAAAATCGATGAACAGGCGGGCTCGCAGGGGGAGTTGTCGTCCGAATGCGTGCAGGACGTAGACCGGTGTGGTGAACATCGGTATGCCCGGCAGCACGACATTCAATCGTCCGGCGGCAAGCTCGTCCTCGATAGCGATGCGCATGAACTGCGTGATGCCAACGCCTTTTATGACCGCCTCAATCAACGACTGGGCATCGTCGCTATCGAAGGGGCCATTGGGGATGACCCGTGTGCCGTCCGCAAAAGTAAATGCTTGCGGCCGGCCACCAAGCAGATGGCGAAGGCAGGCATGCTGAGTGAGATCGTCGATCGACTGCGGGATTCCTCGTCGCTGAAGGTATTCCGGCGATGCGCCCAGAACATATTGCAGGACACCTAACGAGCGGCCGATCAGGTTTGTGTCTTCCAATTCGCCAATTCTGACAGCGAGGTCGAAACCCTCGCGGATGAGATCGACACGGCGGTCCGTGACGCTGAGATCAAGCTTGATGTCCGGATAGCGCTCCAGGAACGAGCCCGCCCATGCGGAAATCAACGGGCGTCCAAATGTACTCGGCACAGTGACCCGAAGCACGCCACGGACGTTTCCCGGAACCTGCACGACGTCGTCGGCTTCCTCTATCGCGCGCAGATGGGGAGCGACGTGCTCGTAGTAAGCGGCGCCTTCGGACGTTGGGCTGAGTGTGCGCGTTGAGCGCTGCAGCAAGCGCACGCCGAGGCGTTGTTCGAGGCGCGAAACGCTTTTCGATACCGCCGAGGGGCTGGCGCCGATCGATCGCGCGGCGCCGGCGAAAGAACCCGCGTCAACCGTCCGCACGAAGGCCAGCAGACCGGCCGTTCTTTCTAGAATCGTTGTCATTCAGGACTTTGGATCGCGAAAGAACCGAACGAAAGACGGCTAATCGGCCATTTATGAACGAATAGTCTGACTTTCGCAATGGAGGCCCCGACAACCGAGTTGGTCTTCCAATGCCCTTCATCGCTGAAGCTCGTGCAAAAAAGGAAAAGCAGTATGTCTGCGCAAATCAAGCCAACGATCGTTTTCTGTCACGGCATTTGGGCCGATGGCTCCTGTTTCAGCAAAGTCATTCCAGCATTGCAGGCCGACGGGTACGAAGTGATCGCCGTTCAATATGGCCTGGACTCCTTTGAGGAGGACCTGGCGACGGTGAGGCGCACACTCAATCGTGTTGGCAGCCCGGTCCTTCTCGTCGGCCATTCGTATGGCGGCGCCACCATCACGGGCTCGGGCACCGATGAACGCGTGGTCGGTCTCGTCTACATTGCAGCGGTCGCTCCGGATGCCGGCGAGACCGTACAGGACCGGCTCGACAAGTATCCGTCGGATATCTTCTCACGCGTCGAGGTCGCCGATGGGCGTGCCTGGATGCTTCCGAGCGGCACCGAGTTCTTCGCAGGAGACCTCTCCGCGGAAGACCAGAAGCTGGTTTGGGCCACCCAATATGCGCCCGTCTACAATCTGTTCCAGCAACAGAAGCTCAGCGCCGACAAGATCGCGTGGCGGTCGAAGCCGAGCTGGTACATTCTGGCCACGCAAGACCATACCGTGCATCCGGATCTGCAACGCTGGGTGTCGAAGCGCATGGGAGCGACGGTCACCGAAGTGGCGAGCAGCCACGTGCCGATGCTCTCCCAGCCAAATGTGGTTATCGACGTGATACGCAAAGCCGCGGCCGCCGTTCAAAAAAGCTGATCGCAAATAAGATACATTGCCGGACACGAAGGAGAGGTCGTTCGCGAGGCGACCTCTCTTATTCATGGGCTGGCGTGCGACGGCCGCTCTTGGCCCTTCGCAGACGTGGCGTTGCTCGATGCAGATTTCGGCTTGTGACCCCAAGCTGGCGTGCTGGGGCATTGGCGCGGTGTCGGCTTTTGACCCGAAGCGGACATTTTCCGAACGAATGAGCATCAACGTATTGGAAAATGCTCATGAAATCGGATTTCGATTGTAGTTCAGCGCGATTTGGCCTGACAGCTGCAAGCTGTTCGTTTTTCCGTAGTCCGCTGAGACTATTTCGTGAAATGATGACCCAGCTTCCCGGGTGTCTATTTGGCGCCCTTTCGCGCGTGGGTGGTTCACATGAACATTCGATCAAGTGTATTGGCCGCCGCTCTGACGGGCTCGATATTCGCACTGACGCCAAGTGTGTCGCAGGCGGAATGGCCTGACATCCGCGAGGCCAAGGCCATCGCCGAGGAAGGCTTCATCTACGGGCTGCCGATCGTGATGAACTACGCCGTCATGTACGAATATGCCGTCGACAGGAACTCTGGGCAATTCAAGGCGCCGTTCAACCAGATCAAAAACGAGGCGCGTGTCTATACATACAAAGACACGGCCGTAATAACTCCCAATAGCGACACGCCCTATTCGCTGTTATGGCTCGATCTGCGCGCCGAGCCGATCGTTCTTTCCGTGCCGGCTGTTGACAAGAGTCGCTACTATTCAGTGATGCTTTGCGACGGCAACACGTTCAATTACGGCTATATCGGTAGCCGCGCGACCGGAAGCGAGGCCGGAGATTATATGGTGGTTGGGCCGAACTGGCAGGGTGCCACTCCGCCTGGCATCAAGAAGATGTTTCGCTCCTCGACACAATTTTCCGCCGCCGCCTACCGCACCCAGCTCTTCCATCCGGCAGATATGCCGAACGTTGAGAAGGTCCAGGCCGGCTATAAGGTGCAGCCCCTGTCGGCCTATCTCAAGCAGCCCGCGCCCCCCGCCGCAGCGGCCGTCGACTTTCCCAAGGCTAATGCGGAGTTGGTGAAGAAGAACTTCTTCGAGTATCTCGACTTCGCTCTCCAATTTGCGCCGGCCGGGCCGGAGGAAAAGGAAATCCGCGCCAAGCTCACGCGCATCGGCGTCGGCCCCGGAAAGACCTTCGACTTCAAGGATCTTCCGCTGACCCACAAGATTGAAATCGGGCTGGGGATGAAGGACGGCGAAGAGAAAGTTGAAAAGTATCTTGCTAGTGGACAGAAAGACGTAAATGGCTGGAAAATCGGATCGCTGTTCGGAGACCGGCAATTCTACAGCGGCGACTGGCTGAAGCGCGCTGCCGCAGCCAAGGGCGGCATCTATGGCAACGACGCAATCGAGGCCGTCTATCCAATGACGAAGGCGCTTGCTGATGGCGAGGTGCTCGATGGTTCCAAGTACAAGTACACAATCACTTTTTCCGCCGGACAATTCCCGCCGGTAGAGGCTTTCTGGTCGGTGACGATGTATGATGGCAAGAGCCAATTGCTGATCGAGAATCCGATCAACCGCTACCTGATCAACTCGCCGATGCTGCCGGACATGAAGAAGAATGCCGACGGCTCTCTCACGTTGTATATCCAAAAAGATTCGCCCGGCGTCGACAAGGAATCCAATTGGTTGCCGGCGCCGAATGACGAAATCTACCTCGTGATGCGTTTATATTGGCCGAAGACAACGGCGCCTTCGATCCTGCCGGCCGGTGGGGGCTCATGGCAGCCACCGGCCGTTGTGCGCGCAGCCAACTAAGCAATCTGAGGTGATCGAGTGATGCTGGCCAAGGTCCGCTTGTGGCCCTTCGCAGACGTGGCGTTGCTCGATGCTGATTTCGGCTTGTGACCCCAAGCTGGCGTGTTGGGGCGTTGGCGCGGTGTCGGCCTTTGACCCTAAGCGCAAGCCGGTATCTGGGCCGCCAAGCGGCTCGCGTCGACCAATTTCCAACGGACCGTCCACCGCTCCCGGAGGTCGACGTCATCCGACCGATCGTATGCCTCGCGGGTCAGTATGTCGGTTCGAGGCCACGTAGTCGATCTCGCCATACGTAATCCCGATATCCTTCAGCTCCTGATCACTTAGGTGGCAAAGATCGCGCCGCAGCCGCTCCCATTTCCGCCACTCTTGAAAAGCGTTCCAGCAATTCTTGAAAACGCTGACATTGCGTCGCTGGGAGTCTGCCGTCTGGACCAAGCCCGTTGTCTGATAAATCATGCTCATCGCAGTATCCTCGGGCACCGTGTTTCCACCCTGGCATGCTGCCAAAATCCGGCCCGGCACGCTTGATCTGCTGCTTACATTTTCCTTACGGACAGCTTATTCTTTGTTTTCCAAGTGTTGCCGGGCCTGACCGGAGACCGTCCAAGGGATTTCGCGTCTTGCGCTATCTCTTCGAAGACTACGAACTGGATTCCGGCCGCCGCGAGCTGTACCGCGACACAAGCGTCGTTGCCCTGGCGCCACAGACCTTTGACTTTCTGGACTACCTCATCCGCAACCGCGAGCGCGTGGTTTGCAAGGATGAGCTCATCACAGCCATTTGGAAGGGGCGGTGCGTGTCGGATGCCGCGCTGACGACCCGCCTGAATGCCGCTCGGTCCGCAATTGGCGATTCCGGGGAGAAACAGCGGTTGATCAAGACGCTGCCAAGGAAGGGCTATCGCTTTATCGGTAAGGTGCAGGAGGCTGACGGCGCCCCCACTGTGGCGGTCACAGAAATCCAGAGGGAGACGGCTAAACCCGCCCTCCCACTTCCCGATAAACCGTCGCTGGCCGTTCTGCCATTCACCAACCTGAGCTCCGATCCAGAGCAGGAGTATTTCGCCGACGGCATGGTCGAGGACATCATCACCGGCCTTTCACGGTCCAAATCGCTGTTCGTCATCGCGCGACAGTCCACTTTTACCTACAAAGGCAAGGCTATCGACATCAGGCAGGTCGGGCGCGAGCTGGGCGTTCGGTATGTGCTCGAAGGCAGTGTGCGCAAATCCGGCGATCGAGTTCGCATTGCCGGGCAGTTGATCGAGGCCACGACGGGTGCTCATCTTTGGGCGGACCGGTTCGACAGCCAGCTCAAAGATATCTTCGATCTGCAGGACCAAGTGACGAGTAGCGTGATTAGCGCGCTCTTTCCTCAATTGGAGCGCGCCGAGATAGAGCGCGCAAAACGCAAGCCAACTGAAAATCTTCAGGCCTACGACTACTATCTGCGTGCACTCTCGAGCTTCTATGAATTCACCCGCGAACAAAACATTGAAGCCCTCAGACTGATCCGGCTTGCTGTCGAGATCGATCCCGGATTGGCCTCAGCATACGCGCTTGGTGCTTATTGCTATCTGCAACGAAAGATCTTCGGCTGGACGATCGACGCGGATCAGGAACTGAACGACACCCGACGGTTGGCAAGGCGTGCGATCGAGCTCGATAAGGATGATCCAACCGTACTCGTGAGAGCCGGGCAGGCAATTGGCGCCGTATTATACGAGATGGACGATGGCGTGGCCCTCGTCTCCCGAGCGCATGAGCTTAACCCGAACTTGGCTGTCGCACGGTATACGATCGGCTGGGAACACATACGGCGCGGTGACATAGAGGCGGCGCTCAAGCAGTTCCACGCCGGGGGGCGTTTAAGCCCCATGGATCCGTTTCTTTTTCTGCTGCAGACCGGCATAGCGTTTGCGCATTTCTTGACGGATCGATACGAGGACGGGTCATCATGGGCCAAGTCGGCTGTGCTGCACCGGCCCAACTATCTCAACGCACAATTTATTCTGGCGGCATGCCACGCGATGTCTGGAAGGGTCGAGGAAGCCCGGATGATCGGTGCACGCCTGGTGGAAGCGAGGCCGGCTCTGCGCGTCTCCACACTCGTTCCAAAGCTCGCTCGATTTTACAGGCCGGAACACCTCGAAAGGATAGCGCGAGCTTGCCCCATCATGGGTCTCCCCCCATGAGTGCTGCGGTTGCCGGGAAATACTGGTCTCATTCCAATTCCCATCAACGGCGCAGTATGCAATGTCGGCTTGTGGCCCTTCGCAGACGTGGCGTTGCTCAATGCTGATTTCGGCTTGTGACCCTAAGCTGACGTGTTTGGGCGTTGGCGCGGTGTCGGCTTTTGACCCATAGGGGACCTTGCCATTTCGAGCGGCGGTCAGTTAGCTGCGCTATCAGATCAGAGCGTTCCCGCAGAAAGGATGAATTAAATTGCACCCGGCGCGCGCGCCCGAGCACGGATGATCTTGTTGAGAGCCATCAGGACCGAGGGGCGCAGGATTTGGATTGCGTCACGGATCGTTGCGCCGAGTGGCTGCCGGCCGATCCGTCCGCGTAGTCGAGCAACCCGCAACGCACGCACGACCGTTTCAGGATCGGGAAGTTCTCCTTTATCTTCCAAAAGGCTCCAAGTGAGGCGTTTGAGATCGACTGTCTCTTGGTCAATGTGAGTGAACGACCCGTCTGCCGTGATGCAGGGGTGGTTGGTCATGTCGTAAAAGATAAGACCATCGTCTATCGCTACCATGTCACCATGGCAGGCCAGATCAATGAAGAACAGTTGGTCGACCCCCCAACTTATCGACTTGTAGTTTCGCATCAGGCAGCCGGCTTTGACGACGTTGCTATTGACCAACAGCGTCGATGGGACAATTCCGAGCGACCGCGTTTTGCCCACCAAATAGAGATCAGTCAGGCACTGTTGGCCCGAATACACGTAAATCTCACCCCCTTGCCGGTACTTTATGCCTTTGTCTTGCACCAGATGGCTTGTGGAGGTGATGACTGCCGCGGCGGGGTAGGCCAACGCAAGTCTCGCGAAAGACGTAAGCGCCCCTGGCGCGAGCCAGTCGTCGTCATGCAACAATTTGATCCAGGGACCGCGACACGCAAGCATCGCATTGTTCGTGTTCTCGACCTGACCACGGCCTCTGCGGTTCTCGACGACTCGGATGCGCGGTTCTGTGCTGACATATTCGGACAAGAGGCGACAACTCTCGCCCACTAACCCTTCGTCGTCGCTGATCACCATTTCCCAATCGGAGAAGTCCTGCTGCAGCACGCTTTCGATCGCGCGTTGCAGCCCAAAAGGACGTCGAAAGGTTGGGATCGCGACCGAAATGAACGACCGGAGTTCCGCCTCGCTGTTCGACAGTTCTGCTGGAGACACAATCATCATCCCCTAGACGCAAGACCGCTCAACAATAACAGTTCTCGGGGAGCGGCAACATCCTAGATGTCCGGATGTGGCCCTTAGCGGACAAATCCGCGTCCTGAACAGTTGGACCGCTCTTGCCGCTTAGCGGACCTGGCCATCAGCTCCAATGTCCGCGTTGGCCCATAAGCGGCCTTCCTCTCCTTACGGCTGTAACCATCTCCCTCCGGGGAGACATCGTTCGGTAGCGCGCGCCGCTCCATTCTTGGCGTGGCCCGCGCGAACACAAGCGCAGCCACGCGTCCGTCCGGAAGCCTGCATTGGGTTGCGCAGGATGGATTGCGACAGCGCATTCGCAACCGTGACGAAAGGGTTCTACGATGTCTTATAATTTTCTGCTGGCGTCGTGGGGGACCCTCGGGAATTTGAGCCCGCTGCTGACTGCGGCGCGGAGATTGCACCGGAATGGACATCATATCCGGGTGATGGCGGATCCGGCGATGCGCTCGGAAGTCGAGGCCTCCGGCTTTGCATTTGTCGCATGGCGCCGCGCCCCGACCGGAAAGGCTGCGGATCCGGTGGACGTCTCGGATGTGAAAGACTTTCTACGCCAGGCCGTCTTTGATCCTGCTGCGCTCTATGCGGCCGATGTACGGGATGAGATCGGCCGTATGCCGACGGATGCCGTTCTCGTGCTTGACGTGCTGTTTGGAGCTGCGCTCGGGGCGGAGGCGTCAGGCGTGCCTTTCGCTCTGCTGTCCCCTCATGTCAGCATTCGGCCCCTGCCGGGAATGCCGCCGGCCACCAGCGGGTTGAGGCAACCGAAAACGCCGGAAGAGCGCGCCGAAGTCGACGCCGCCAATGCCAGGCTTACCGAAACACTCAATGTGTTTCTGCCAAGTCTCAACCGCGCGCGTGCCGATCTGGGTCTTCCGCTTCTGGCAGATGTCTACGATCTGTTCGATCGGGCCAACCGGCTTTTGCTCGCGACCAGTCGAGCGTTCGACTTTCAAGCGGACGCGCTGCCCGACAATTTCCGCTATGTCGGACCGCTGCTCGATGTACCGAACTGGTCAAAATCTCGGCAGACGGAGGCGTGGCGAGCGCCATGGTCGGCTCAGTCGGATCGTCCTCGCGGGCTGATCGCATGCAGCACGGGCGCGCAGGGTCAGCGCGAGCTGTTTCAGCGCATTATCAACGCGATGGAGGCGGTCGAGATCGATGCCCTTGCAACAGCCGGTCCCAATGTCGACGTCGCCGATCTCCGGGCTCCGAAGAACGTGCATTTGGTCCGGGGCGCTCCCCATGACCTCGTCATGAAGGATGTTTCCGTGGTGATCTCGCAAGGCGGCCACGGAACGACCACGCGTTCACTCATCAACGGACTGCCGCAGCTCATCCTGCCAATGGGGCGAGACCAGGCTGCCAACGCCGCGCGCGTCGAAGCGAAGGGGGCAGGGCTTCAATTGCCTCCAACCGCCTCCGAAGCGGAAATTGCCGCGGCGGTGAACCGATTGATTGCAGAGCCGCAATTCAGGAAGGCGGCCTGTCTGCTCGGCGAGGCCATGAAAGTCGATATCGATCGGTCCGGCCTCGTCGACGAGATGGAGGCGATCGCCGCCATTGGCCGCGCGGCGAGACCGCAACCGAAGAAACAATCGCTTCGAAAATCTGCCTGACGGATCGCAAGGCGAATGAGCGGCGCACCGTTCGTGAACGATGCGCCGCTCGTTGGTTCATGCCGCTTTGGCGTCGACGCTGCCGATCCAGTTGCGGGCCAGCGTGACGTCGGCCTGCGACAATTGATGGCCTGCCGGCAGGACCTTGTGGTCGACACGCGCGCCGGCTTCCGACAACAGCGCCGCAAGCGTTGCCGAATTGCTCGCCGGCACGATCGGATCGGCCTGCCCGGACAGCAGCAGAATCGGCTTGCCGCCAAGCTCTGCCTTCGGCGGATCCGACAGCGGCACCATGGCACGCAGCAGGATTGCGCCTGCCAGGACGTCCGGCTTCAGCAGCAACAGCGCGGCTGCGATGTTGGCGCCGTTGGAGAAGCCGACCGCAACCGGCGCGGCGATGCCGTATTGCTTCCGCGCATCCGCGACGAAGTCGCCGAGCTCCAGCGCGCGCCGGCGCACGTCGTCCTCGTCGAACACGCCCTCGGCGAGACGGCGGAAGAAGCGCGGCATGCCGTGCTCGAGCACGCGGCCACGCGGCGAGAGCAGCGCGGAGCCGGGCGAGATCATCTTGCCGAGCCCAAGCAGGTCGTTCTCGTCACCGCCGGTGCCGTGCAGCAGCAGCATCGGAGGGGAGCCCGCGCTGGTCGCGGGCTCGAAACGATGGATGAATGTGCTCTCGGTCATGACGCGCTTTCTTCCAGGCTCGGCAGAACATTTTCGATCTGCTTGCGCTGCGCTTCGAGGAAACTCGGCAGCTTCAGATCACGTCCCAGCGTTGCGACCGGTTCGTCGACGGCGAAGCCGGGGATATCGGTCGCGATTTCGAACAGCACGCCGCCGGGTTCGCGGAAGTAGATCGAGCGGAAGTAGTTGCGGTCCCTCTGCTCGGTCGGATGCAGGCCGTGATTGCTCACGAGCTTTTGCGCCATCCGGCCCTGCTCGGCGTCGTCGGCCGCGCGGAAGGCGATGTGATGGACGGAGCCGCCGCCCTGATGTCCGCGCAAAAAGCCCTTGGCCTCGTAGATGTCGACGACGCTGCCTTCGGCATCGCCCGGCGCCTTGAAGCGGATCACCGAGCCCTCGCGTCCGGTCTCCTTGAAGCCGAACACGTCGGTGAGCACGGAAGCCGTCTTCGCCGCGCTGTCGAGCAGCAAGGTCACGCCATGGAAGCCGCGGATCGCGTGCTCGGCCGGGACGTCGCCATTGCTCCAGCCGGGCTCGTTCTCGGCACCGGGGACACCCACAAGCGCGAGCGCCATGCCGTCAGGGTCGGTGAACGGCAGCACGGACTCGCCAAAACGCTTCTCCAGCGCCTCGTAGGCGATGTCCTTCTCGGTGAAGCGCTGCGTCCAGTAGCCGAGCGAGCGCTGCGGCACACGGAAGGCGGTCTGATGGGTCTCGCCGACGCCGCGGCGACCGGCGGGCACGCCGGCCCAGGGGAAGAAGGTCAGGATGGTGCCGGGGCGGCCGGTCTCGTCGCCGTAATAGAAGTGGTAAGTGCCGGGATCGTCGAAATTGACCGTCTTCTTGACGAAGCGCAGGCCGAGATCCCGGGTGTAGAAGCCGAAATTGCGGATGGGATCGCCGGCGATCGCGGTGACGTGGTGCAGTCCAGACATTGTCGTCCTCCAGAATTCGGGGAGCGGTCTTGCTCTGGGTGGAAATATCGTTCCGCTTTGGATTGGAGACAATCCATGCAAATATGACATCTATGTCTACGATTTGGAAACAATCGCCGGGGCCGGCCCTTGGATAAGGTCGCCAGCCTCCGGGCCTTCGTGAAGGTGGTCGAAAGCGGCAGTTTTGCCGAGGCGGGCCGGCAGCTGCGGCTGTCGCGCTCGGCGATCAGCAAATACATCGCCGACCTCGAGGAGAGCCTCGGCGTCCAGCTTCTGAACCGGACGACGCGCCACGCAAGCCCGACCGAGAACGGCCAGCGCTACTTCGAGCGCGCGGTCGTGATCCTCTCGGAGATCGAGGCCGCCGATCAGGCGGTGGCGCAGGCCCAGTCGGCGCCGCGCGGCCTGCTACGGGTCAACGCGCCGATGTCGTTCGGCACGATGCGGCTCGGTCCTGTGCTGGCCGATTTCATGGCGCGCTATGGCGAGCTTCAGCTCCAGATCGTGCTCAGCGACGATCTGCTCGATCCCGTCCAGGACGGCTTTGACGTGACGCTGCGGATTGCGGAATTGGAATCCTCGAGTTTGATCGCGCGAAAAATCATGCCGGTGGCGCGCATGATCTGCGCTTCGCCCGATTATCTCGCGCGTCACGGCACGCCAAAGCATCCGCAGGACCTGCGCGAGCATGTCTCGTTGACCTACGGCTTCCTGCTGACAGGCAATCAGTGGAAGCTCACGGGCAGCGACGGCGATCACTGGATCCAGCCGGCCTGGTCGCTCTGCGTCAACAATGCCGAAGTGCTGCGCGACGTCGCGATCAAGGGCAGGGGGCTCGCGCTGCTGCCGGAGTTCATTGCCGCCGATGCGTTGAAGAAGGGCGAGCTGCGGACGGTGCTGGACAAATATTCCGCGCCGCCACTGGCGCTCTATGCGGTCTATCCGCCGACCCGGCATTTGTCGGTGAAGGTGCGGCTGTTCATCGATTTTCTGGTTGAGCGGTTTGGGCGCGAGGAGGAGGCGGGTGTGCGGACGCGCTGAGGTAGGCGCGGGCTCATCAAGCGGCCGGCCGATGTCTGCTTGGCCCCGAACAGCGGCCGAGAAGCGGGGTATTTTGCCTTTGGGCCAGAAGGCGGCACAAACGGATGGGCAATCCTTGCAACCCATTGTAGAATAGGGGCGGCTTGGAATTGCGTACCATGGCGCAGGAGCGGCCAGTCCGGGTTGGGCGCAGGTTAGCGGCTATCTTGGCCGCCGACGTGGTTGGCTATTCGCGACTCATGCATCGCGACGAAGAGGACACACACGCTAGACTGACTTCCCTTTTAACGGAGGCTGTCCACCCGGCGATCGCCGAACACCGCGGCCGCATCGTCAAGAATACCGGCGACGGATTCCTGGCAGAGTTTCCAAGCGCGGTCGAAGCGGTCCGCGGGGCCGTGCAGTTCCAGACCCGTATCAAGGAGATAACGATCGACGAATTAGGAGACACGCGCATTGCTTTGCGCGTGGGTATCAATATCGGCGACGTAATCGTCGAACCCCACGACATCTTTGGGGATGGCGTTAACATCGCGGCTCGGCTTGAGGGCATCGCGGAGCCGGGCGGCATATGCATCGCGTCTTCTGCCTACGATCAAATCCGAGGCAAGGTCGGGGTACAGTTCGCTGATTTGGGCGAGCAAAACCTCAAGAACATTGCTTGTCCCATCAGATCCTACGCCGTGGTCTGGGAGACGCCTAGCCAAGCGACACGGGCCTCAACTGCGTCCACGTCGCCCACGATACTTGGCCACGGTAGCGAGCCAGTCTCGCATGTTCGCCAAAGGAAGTACCCGTTTGGTCCGTTCAGGATTGTGAGAAGCCACGAGGAAACGGGCCTGATCGGCCACAGCGCGGTAAAAGAAACCGCTGCTCGCCGAGCAATGCATCTACTGGCCAACATCAAATCTGGTCCCAATACCGTACTCGGCATGATGTTCTTACTGGCAGCGGTAGGCGCTTTGGCCGTTGGATTGATTGGCTATTGGACGACCTGGAAACCGGCTCGCACCGAGCTTGTGCACGCGAGTACTGCACCGCGCACGCCGACGGGCTCAGTGATCAAGCCGACCCACTCTCAGGGGCCGATAGTTCTGATCCTCCCTCTCATCAATAATACTGGAGACCCAAGATATGATGCAGTTGCCTCGATCTTGACCGAGCATATTGGCGCCTCGATTGGCAAGTTCTCTTCCTTGCGTGTCATCGAGCGCTCCCTCGCTGAACCAATGACGACGACCGAATACGGGCAACTAGCACGAAAAACGAGCGCCCAGTATGTCATTGGTGGCAGTCTGAGAGGTTCGGCCAAAGGCATGGCTATCAGTATTCAACTGAGTGATGCGCTCGCGGCGAGTTCGGTATGGTCAAGGAACTTTGAGGTTGGCTCCGAAATTATCTCGTCGACATCGCTTCAAGACGAACTCGCTGGTCAAGCTGCAACGTTAATCGCTGCCTATCCGGGTGCTATTGCGACCGCCGAGTACAAGCGGGTGCAGGCGAAGCCGACCGGCGAGCTCAGCTCTTATGAGTGCATTATCCAAGGCGTACTTGCAGGAACGGTCGGCACACCCGCAGCGGTGATCAGAGCGCGCGAATGTCTCGATCGCGTCACCCGCGAGGAGTCCGCCAACGCCACTGCCTGGGCAGTATTGGCTGGCGTTATGCTCAATCAGCGGTCGTTTGGGTTCGGATTGCCTCAAGACGAAGCGAGAAGCATCGACAAGCGGCTCTATCTCAACGAAGCGATCTTGAAGGCATCACTGCGTGCGGCCGAGCTAGCGCCGGATGATAGCTTCGTTCGCTTTCGCCTGGCCATTGGATACTTCGCCAATTGTCAGACCGACTTGCTGCAGTACGAAGCTGAAAGGGCGATTGCACTCAATCCATATGATGCCTACGCGATAGGTTCGTTGGGGCTTAGCCTGGCGTTTTCGGGACATTGGGATGCTGGCGCGGCCATGGCCGAAAAAGCGCTTGGCTTAATGGGAGCGAGTGCACCGAGCTTGTGGTGGTATGCGCCCGCAAAGCGACATTGGTCTAGAGGTGAACATCAGGAAGCTTACGAAACATTTCGCCGTGGTTACGTCGAGGGTCTTTGGCTTAGTCATCTCAACATGGCTTACGCGCTCGCATCCCTCGACAGGCTCGACGAAGCAAAAGCCCATGTTACCAAGCTATTGAAACTTGAGCCTGAGTTCTCCATACGCGAGGCAAACAGCTTCTTTCGGACGTACTGCCTCGAACCTTCGTTCCGCGAAAAAATGGCGAGCGCGTTGCGTAAAGCCGGGCTACCTGAGGAATGACAACGGTCCACCGCGGAGTTCGGCTTCGGGTCGCAAGCGGAAGGCGCTAGCGATCAGATGGTCCGCCAGGCCAAATCCGGGCTCGGCAAACTGGTCTGAGCATCCCTAACTGACTGAACGCTGCTCGGCCGGCCGGAGCAGATCGTCCAGCGCACTCATCGAGGCATCACGAAGTGCGGTGAGATCGCGCGCGGCGCTCTGGCATTCGGATGGGGACATCGAGGGCGCCGCCAGTTCGATCTCACGGCTGCGCTCGAACAAGCGGACGAGGCCGAGCGCGCCGGCGGCGCTGCCGAGCTGGTGCGTGAGCCGCGCAAGCTGCTTGTGATCGCCAATCGCTGCCGCCTTGGCGATGTCTGCGATCAGCTTGCCGCTGGTCTCCCCCAGCAAATGATGGAGCTTTTCGATTTGCGCGGGGCCGAGCAGCTCGCGCTGGTCGTCGAGGAAATGCAGGTCGATCAATGCGCCCGCGGCGAGTTGTGGTGCGGCCGGCTCATCCGGGGCGTCCTCGATCGCCTCGCGCAGCGCGTTGATCAGGATCGGCTTGCTGACGACCTTGGCGATGCCGGCGCTTGCGAGTCGCTCGCGGGCACTGGTGGACACGTCGGCGGTCACGGCGATGATGCGCGGCATTTTCGGCAGACCGAGCTTGCCGATTCGCGATGCCGCCTCGACGCCGTCCATGTCGGGCATGTGCAGATCCATCAGGATGATGTCGAATGCCTGATCGCGGGCGAGCGCGATGGCCGACGCGCCGTCTCTCGCGATCGTCGCGCGATGGCCGAGCCGGTTCAGGATCGCCTCGCCGACCTCGCAATTGACGGGATCGTCGTCGACCAGCAGCACCCGGAGCTGCCGCGACGGCGGCGGGACCGCGCCTTGCGCGACGCCGCTTGCGGCGAGGCCGAGCGGCACCTGAAGCGTGAACGTGCTGCCCGCGCCCGGCGTGCTCTCCACCGTCAGCTCGCCGCGCATCAGGCGCGTGAGCCGGCGCGCGATCGCGAGTCCGAGGCCGGTGCCGCCGAACCGCCGCGCGATGCTGTCGTCGGCCTGGACGAAATCGTCGAAGATGCGCTCGTGCATGTCGGGCGCGATGCCGATGCCGGTATCGCGAACGGTGATGCGCAGCAGGACATGATCGTCGCGTTGCTCGGCGGCCGCCGCGAGCGCAATTCCGCCGTGCGGGGTGAACTTGATGGCATTGCCGATCAGATTGAGCAGGATGCGGTTGAGCCTGACCGGATCGCCGTGCACCGATGTGTCGACCGTCGCATCGCAGGCGAGGTCGAAGGTCAGGCCCTTGCCGAAGGCTTGCGGACACATCAGCTCCGCTGCGGTCTCGATCAGCTGGTGGAGGCGGAAGTCGCGCGTCTCCAGCGTTTCGGTGCTGGCCTCCAGGCGGGCATATTCCAGGATGGCATCGACCAGCGCGATCAGCGTTTCGCCCGATGCCTCCGCAGTCGCGAGGTGGCGGCGCTGGGCCTCGCCGAGGCTGCCGTCGTCGAGCAGCTGCAGCACGCCCATGACGCCGTTCAGCGGCGTGCGCAGCTCGTGGCTGACGACGGCGAGGAAGCGCGACTTGGTCTCGTTGGCCAGCACGGCGGCCCTGCGCGCGCGCTCGGCCGCGTCATGCTCGGCCAGGGCCTGATCGCGGGTCTTTTCGAGTTCGGCGGTCCGCTCGACGACCTTGCGCTCGAGCGTCGCATAGGAGTCGCGCAAGTGAGCGGCCATCCGGTTGAACTGGTCGCCGAGCGCTTCCAGCTCGTCGCCGGTCTTGATCGCGAGCCGCAAGCCGAGATCGCCGCTGCCGATCCGCCGCGCGCCCTGCGTCAGGATCTGGATCGGCACGGTCATGCGCCGGCTGAGCCAGAGGGACACCAGGACCGCGCAGGCGAGCAGGACGACCAGGAGAAACGTCGCGCGTCCGATCGATGCATAGATCGGGGCGTAGGCTTCGCTGAGCGGAAGCTCGACGAACACCAGCCAGCCGAGCGAGGGGACCGTCGCATAGGTCGAGAGCACGCGCAGGCCTGTTAGATCCCCCTTGACCAGGCCGCCCGAAGGCGGCCCCACGCCATCGAGTGCGGCGCGCACGTCGGCATGCCCGGAGAGATCGGTCCGTTGCAGCGCCGGCCACAGATCGGGATGCGCGATCAGGACTCCCATGCGGTCGACCACATAGGCCTTGCCGGTGTTGCCGACCCTGATCCCGGCGACGAGGTCCCAGATGAAGCGCAGATTGACGTCGGCTACGATCACATTGGGATTCCGTCCGGTCCCGCGCGTGGCGAGCGTCATGAACGGCTCGGTGTCGCCGAGGAAGTAGACCGGCCCGTAATAGGCCCGGCTTTCATTGGCACCGCGGAAGGCCGGCGAGGCCGAGAGATCGGCCTTGCTGCCGACTCTGTCCGCGACACGGCGCGACACGCGCACCTGCTCGCGGCCCTGCGAATCGAGCTCGGCAATTTCCGCGATCGCGGGCGAGAGGCGCAGGAGCCGGATGGCGTTCAGGCGGTCGTCTTCGTTGCTCGACAGCTCCGGAGGCAGCCGCGAGAGCCATCTGATCTGGCTTTCGATCTGGCCGATGAACTGGCCGATCTGGATGGCCGCGCTTGCTGCCTGCTCGCGCTGGGTCGCCGCGAGAAGCTGCTTCTGCTCGCGATAGGAGAACCAGACGTCGAAGCCGGTGTTGATGGCGAGTGCGGCAAAGGCGAGGGCGACGATCGAGTAGAGATATTTTCGGAACAACCGGCCCGGGGGCGTCCGCAAATGTCCCTGGTCGATCGCCTCGTTCACTCGCGGATCTCGTCGGCGCGCGCCAGCAGCGTGAATGGAATGTTCAATCCGAGCGAGCGGGCGACAGTGCGGTTGATCAGGAGCTCGTATTTCCGCGGCGATTGCACCGGCAGATCTCCGGCCTTGGTGCCGCGCAGGATGAGATCGACGTAATCGGCCGAGCGCACCTCCAGCGTCGGCCCGTAGCTCATCAGTCCGCCCGCATCCATGAAGTAATGGAACGGATAGATCGTGGGGACGCGATGCTTGGCCGCCGCCGCCACGACCGCCTGACGGTGGACCACGAGGAAGCTGTCGACCAGCGCAACCAGCGCCGCCTTGGGCGGTTCGGAAAAGCGCCTGATGGTTTCGTCGATGTCCGTTGGCGCGTTAACGGGCGCGGGGGCCACGGACACCCCTGATGTCGCAGCTTCCTGCTCGATCGATTCGAGGAAGAAGCGCCCGGCGCGGGGCGTGGTCGCCGGGTTGAAAAGGACGCCGACGCGCGCGAGACCCGGCACCGCCTCCCTGATGAGCTGAAGCCATTTGCCGCCCATTTCGGCGGTGCTGTTGGTGAAGCCGGTGACGTTGCCGCCCGGATGCGCGAGGCTTTCGACGAAGCCGTTGCCGACGGGATCGTTGGCGGTCGCGAAAACGATCGGGATGGTTTTGGTGGCGGCAAAGACTGCGGCGGTTTCGATGGTCGAGCCGGTCAGGATCACGTCCGGCTTGAGCTCGAGCAACTCCTGGACCGCGGTCTTGAGCTTGTCCGGTCCGCCGAAGGTCGAACGAAGTTCGAGGCGGAAGTTGACGCCTTCGACCCAGCCTCGCTGCCTCAAGCCGACGATGAGACCACCCAGGCGGGAGGTCGGGCTGTCGGTCATGCTCCGTCTGGTCAGTTCGTCGTCGAGCGGCAATCCCGTCAGCGAGGCAACGATCCGCATGCGATCTGACGTTGCGCCGATCGCAATCCATCCTGCAGCGGTTGTGCCCGCGAGGCGAATGAAGCCGCGGCGATCGAGCGCGAACGCGGAAGGCCGTTCGGTCATGGAATTCTTTGCACGATGGTCTGTCCCAAGCCGGATGCTTAACGCGAAAGGGCGGTGTCCACAATTGATGAAAAAATGCGCTTATGAATGTTCATTCGCAGCATTCGGCAGTCCGATACCGTATTCCTACCCGGCCAAAGAGTCGCTGTTTCGAGCTTTGTCTGCTCCGTGACGATCTGCAACGCATTGTGGCGTTGCAACATTTCCCGTCTCGTTGAGACGACGGTTCGGAGAAGTCGATTTCTGAGCGGCTGATTTTTTGAAGCGTTGTTTCAGGTTTGTTTCGAAGGTTGTCGATGCGCAAAATCTATCTTCTTCCGGCCCTCGTGGGCCTGCTGACCTCTGTTGCAGCCGGGCCGCTCGCGGCTCAGGGAGTGGTGCCGAAGCAGAAGGCTGCGCCGGCACCCAGAGCCGCCGCTGCCGGTGCGGCGCCAGCTGCCGCCGCCGGTGCGCCGGTCGCTGCTGCGACCGAGACGCCGGCCGCCGGTGCGGACGACAAGACGACCAAGGCGATCGACGGCTTCCGCTCCGCCAAATTCGGCATGAACGAATCCGACGTGCGCGCGGCGATGACCAAGGACTTCAGCGCCAAGCCCGACGCGATCAGGGCGCAGGACAACGCGTCCGAGCTGACGCACAGTCTGCTGCTCTCCGTTCCCGAGCTGCTGCCGAACGGCGGCACCGCCGAGCTCTCCTATGTGTTCGGCTACAAGTCCAAGTCGCTGATCCAGGTCGGCTCGGTCTGGTCGAAGGGGACCGACACGGCGATGACGCCGGAGAAGCTGTTCTCCAACGCCAACATCCTGCGCGCCCATTTCATGGGCGAAGGCTTCAAGCCCGATTCGATCGCGATGAACATGCCCGTCGCCGGCGGCATCGTGATGTTCCGTGGCAGCGACGCCAAGGATCGCTCGGTGATCCTGCTTCTGCAGGGCACGTTCGAGAACAAGGAGAACAACCAGCGTGTGCTGACCCCGACCAGCCTGCTGCTGTTCTACGTCGCGGACGCCAAGAGCCCCGACATCTTCAAGCTGCCGCCCGGCCAGTTCTGATGCCGGACGACCTCACGACATTCTCCCACCCGGTTGTGGATCGGCGCGAATGCCGATGAAGAGGATATGAAATGCGCGGACCATCTGCGACGCGACACAATGACGAGCTGACGACGCTGCGGAGGCTGGCACGCTTCCGCTCGATGTCGCTGCTCTGCGCGATGCAGATGGTCTTCCTGCCGGTGTTCAGCGTCCGCCTGCAGGCGCAGACGGCGAACGTGATCACCCCGGACGGCCGCACCGGGACGAGCCTTCAGACATCAGGCAGCGTGACCAACGTCACGACGTCGACGATTTCGGGCAACAACGCCTTCAACTCGTTCTCGCAGTTCAGCGTCGGGCAGGGCAACACCGTCAATCTGCAGCTGCCGACCGGCACGCAGAACCTCGTCAACATCGTTCGCGACGCCCCGGTCTACGTCAACGGCACGCTGAACTCCTACATGAACGGCGCGATCGGCGGTAACGTCTATTTCGCCGACCCCAAGGGGTTCGTGGTCGGCCGCAGCGGCACGGTGAATGTCGGCAGCCTCAACGTCTCGACGCCGACACGCGAGTTCACCGACAGCCTGATCGGCGCAGGCGGGCAGATCAACCAGTCGGCGGTCGGCAATCTGATGGCGGGCTCGTTCCCTGTCTCGCCCGACGGCAACATCCGTATCTATGGCCGCATCAACGCGATCGACGGTGTGCGCCTGACCGGGCAGAACGTCTTTGTCGGCGGCGCCAGCCAGCGCGACATCGCCAATCTCGACCACGCCGCGAAGTTCGCAGCCTCCGTCAACTCCAAGGGCCTGCGCAGCGCCAGCGCGATCACCGTGAGCAACGGCTCGATCCATATCGGCGCCGTCAACAACGCCAGGATCAACGGACGCCTCACTGCGCAGAGCAAGAGCGCGACGCCGAGCAACATCACGGTTCAGGCCGGCAACAACATCGATGTCGGCAAGAAGGCCAATCTCAACATCGCAAGCGCAAACGGCAATGCCGGAGAGATCCGCCTGAAGGCGGCGCAGAACCTGACCGTCGCGGGCGGCGCCAGGTTCGATGCCAGTGCGAAGACGGGCAATGCCGGTCTCGTCGACTTCAGCGCGAACGGGATCATCGACATTGGGAAAGGCATCAAGGTCGATCTCAGTGCGGACAACGGCAAGGCCGGCACGCTGCTGATCGACCCGACCGACGTGGTCGTGGGTGATGCCGCTCAGGGCGACACCGGCGTGACGCTGTCGAACAGCTCCATCGTGAATGCGCTCGCCGGGCTCAGCGCCGGTGCCGACTACCTCATCCAGGCCGATCATTCCATCACGCTCGCCGCGCATGCGATGATCGATGCCCGCCGTCTCGATGGCTCCGGCCATTCGACCGGCAACGCCAACAACGTCATCATAGACGCGCCGAACATCGAGATCATGAATGGCGCGCAGATCCTGGCCCAGTCGGTCAACTTCGGCGGGACCACCTACGCCGACGGCAACGTGACGCTGAGGGCAACGGCGAGCGACATCAAGCTGTCCGGCCAGGCCACCGCCGCGACGGCGATCACGGTCGACGGCAAGATTACCGGCGGCATCGTCTCGATCACCGCAACCTCGACGGCCGTGTCGAGCTTCCTGAACGGTTCGGTGGCCGGTGATTTCGCGCTTGTCGGCTCGACGCTTGCCGCCTCGCTGCTCGGGCTCAATGGCGGCTATGTCGCGGCAAGCGCGACTGCGACCATCAACATCAACAGCCATGCCGACATCAACGGCCGTGGCGACGTCACCATTTCCGCGCATGCCACGGAGACCGCGTCGGATCCGGCGGTCGCCTCCACCTTGCTCGGCAGCCTCACGCCGGTCGCGGCCGGCGTGGTCGTCGGCAAGATCGACGGCACTGCCACGACCAACGTGGCCTCGGGCGCGACGGTCAACGCCGGCGGCAACCTCGAGATCAAGGCGCTCAACGATGCGACCATCGCCATCTCGGCCCTCGCGGCGTCGACGAGCGCGCAGATTGTCCCGACGGTGGCCTATTCCACGGGATCGGTGACGACGACCGCCAACGTCGCGACCGGCGCGCATATTGCTGCCGGCACGGTGAACACGAGCGGCAGCACCCTGAAGGTGCGCGCGATCAACAACAACTCGTTCTCGACCAGCGCAACGTCGGTTGCGGCGCCCGGAACGGGGGCGAGCGGTGCTGTCGGCGGCGCGTTCGCCATCAGCGACATCACGACGTCCGCGACCGCGACGCTCGGCGCATCGCTCGGAACCGATACCGCCAACCGGATGAACGGGTCCGTTCTGGTCGAAGCGACGTCCGATACCACGCTCAATTCCACGATGGCTTCGTCCATCGCCGGCCTCCCGGCACTGATCGCGGCAATCGAAAGAGGACTGCGTGCCGTCACCGCGCCGACGTCGATCATCAGGGACCATATGGGCTCGCTGATGCCGTTGAGCTTCGATTTCAAAGTCGCAGGCGCGCTCTCGCTGGCCAACAGCACGCAGAGCGCAACCGCTGCGATCGCGCAGAATCCGAGCGGCGGCGCGCCGAGCATCTATGCCAGCGGCAACGTCGCCGTCGCCAGCAACGTCATCGATCGCGGCGTTCGCAGCAATGCGACGTCCAGCGCGATCACGAAGGACCCGGTGTCCGGCGAGAGCACCGCGATCAGCGCGGCCGTCGCCTGGGGCAATTTCACCCACAATTCGAACGCCTATATCGGCGGCGGAACCCTGGTCAACGCGGCGAATATCGCCGTCGATGCCACCACCGAATTGCCGATCACCAACACCTGGCTGAAGTGGGATGGTTTGGGCGCGGTGCTGAGCCACCTCAACGGCAATCTCGGCGTCGGCGGCAACATCCTGACCAGCTACGCCAATGCCACCGCGGACGCTGGCGACACGATCGGCATCGCCGGTTCGCTGAACCATTTCGTCGTGAACAACAACACGACGGCGTGGGTGGCCGGCAGCGCGAGCCTGACGGCAACCTGCGCGACCGCGGCCTGCGGCAGTGGCACCGGCTGGTCGGTCGGGATGGACAATGGCGACGTCCATACCTACAACGCCAGCCTCCAGATCGCGGCCACCACGACCACGGCGTCGATCGACGCCGCCGGCAATGTCGGCACGCTCGGCTTCCTGTTCGGCAACACCTCGGGCGGCTCCTCCGTCGGCGGCGCGCTCAATCTCGTCCAGTTCAACACCAATACCATCGCCGGCGTTTCGGACCGTGCGACGCTGCGTGCTGCGGACGACATCGCCGTCAACGCGATCACTTCCGACCGGTTCGTCGCTGTCGCACCGTCGTCCGGCAAGGCTGCCGGCACGCTGGCGCTGAACGGCATCACTTCGCTCGGTTTCCTGAACAACACGACGCACGCGTCGATCTCGAGCCAGGCCACCGTCTATGCCCCGACCGTCGGCATTCTGGCGCAGCAGGATCTGTCGGTCGTGACGCTGTCCGGCGCGATGAGCTATAACGGGAGCGGCGGTTCGGCGGTCGGCTTGTCGGTCGCCTATCTCGGCGCAAATACCGACACCTCCGCCTATATCGGCGACAACCATTCCGACATCCGGCCCGGCGTGTTCAGCGCCAACGATCCGTTCGCCGGCACCAGCGGCGGAAGCGGGGCGGTCAATGTCGACAATCTGACACTCAGCGCGACCACTTCGGGACGCATCACGGCGGCCGCCGTCGCGGCAGCCGTCTCCGACCCGGCGTCGTCGAGTTTCTCCGACAAGGCAGGCGCTGCCGGCGCCGCCTCGACCGGAGGCACCGCCGGCGTGACGACGGCGGCGGGCAAGATTGGTTCGACCTCGGGATCGAGCACAAGCGGCTTCAGCCTCGATCTCGCCGGCAGCTCGTCGGTGAGCGACGTCTCGCTCGGCACCAGCGCCTATATCAGGAACACGACGGTCAACAAGTACACCACGACCGGCGCCGTGCTGACCAACACGATCGTTCAGGCGCTGAACGACACTATGCTCAACAATGGTTCCGGCTCCGCGGCGCTCAATCTGGCCGGAGGGTCTGCCACGGGGGCTGCGATCGGCGGCGCGATCGCGGCGGCGATGTCGAACAATGCGACGCTCGCCTATATCTACGGCACCACCATGAACAACCAGAGTTCGGTGACGGTGCAGGCGCTCAATGGCGGCTCGGAGACCGTCGTTGCCATCGGCGTGGCGGGATCGAAATCCAATTCAGCGTCGCTGTCGGCCTCCGTCGGCATCATCACTGACAGCGCCAACGCCTATATCGAGAGCTCGACGATCACGGGGCAGGCGTCCGGCGTCAACCGGGCGCTCGAGGTCGATGCCTACCAGACCACGAACATCGCGATCGGCGGCGGCTCTCTCTATATATCGGGCGGCCAGGCCGGAGTCGGCATCGGGCTGACCTATGCCTCGATCGCCGATCCCACGGGCGGAAACGCGACCGACGCGCATATCCGCAGCACGGCGATCTCGAATTACGACACCCTGTTGGTGATGGCCGACAGCGCCAGCGTGATTGCGGCCGGTGCGGCCTCAGGCGGGGGCGGGGCCAGCGCCAACGGACTTGCCGGCGCGATCGTCGTCAGCGAGATCACGCCGACCACGACAGCCTATATCAACAGCGGCTCGACGGTGAGCATCAATGTCGGCCGCGTGACGGTGCTGGCGGACAGCGGCGCGGTGTCGGCGCTCGACACTGCGCTCGGCAACCTCGTCAAGAAGTCGAACAACAATCTTCTCGCGTCGGATACCTGCACGGTCGCCGGTGGCACGGGCGGGCAGAACTGCATCGACTTCAGCGCGGCTGCGCTCAACGGCGGCACGGGCAACGGTCCGGGAGCCAGCATCGTCTCCGTTGCGGGTCTCATCCAGGCGGGCAAGAACAATGTCGGCGCCTCGATCGTCTACAACACCATCGCAACCACGCATTCGGCCTATATCGCCAACGTCCTGATGACCGCCGGCAGCAACGGCAATGTCAGTGTGAGCGCGGTCGACTCCTCCAAGATCCAGGCGGTCACGATCGGCTTTGGTCTGGCGACCGGACAGTTTGCGGGCGTCGGCGGTACCACGATCAGCAGCATCTCCAATACCGTTACGGCGGCCATCGGCAACGGCCAGTCCAGCGCGACGCAATCGTCCGTCACGGCCAAGAACATTTCCGTCAACGCGACCGACAATTCCAGCATCACCGGAACCGCCGCCGTCGCGGGAGCCTCGACGCAAGGCAGCGCCGCGGGCCTGGCACTCGTCTACAGCAGCATCGCCAACAATGTCAGCGCTGGCGTGACCGGGTCCAAGCTGACCGCCTCGGGCAGCGTCGCGGTCGGTGCGAACTCGAACGCCAGCATCTCGACCGTCGCCGTCGGTATCGCGATGTCCTCGCAGGTCGGGCTGGCCGGTTCGGTCGCCACCAATCTGATGGGGACCAACGTCACCGCCAGCATCACCGCCGCCGGCACCAACGGGATCAACGGCGCCGACGTCACCGCGACCAACAACGTCGCCGTGATCGCCGGCAACAACGACAAGGCGGCCGTGTTTGCGGGTGCCGTGTCGATCAGCAAGGGCGCTGCCGGCGGTGCCGGCTCGCTGGTCACCAACCAGATCACGGGAACCACCGCGGCCTATATCAGCGGCGCCAACACCAAGGTCGATGCGCTCGGGACCAGCACCACCGACACGCTGTCGGTCAACAGCGGCTCGCTCGTCCATGCCTTCGATCTCGGCACCGCGCATGCCCCGACCGACACCACGCCCGACCTCACCGAGACCCAGGACACCGTGCGCGGCCTTACCGTGGTCGCGAGCTCGCACCAGGCGGTCGTGACCAACGTCGCGTCGGTTGCCGCGAGCAGCGGCATCGCCATCATGATCAACCCGATCACCAATGTGATGAGCGGGCAGACCCGGGCCTATATCGACAGCGCTTCCATCGACACGCGCCTGACCTCGTCGACGCTGGCGCCGCAGATCGAGGTCGCCGCGTCGAGCTTCTCCTATTCCGGCGCGTTCGGTGCCGGCATCGTGGCTCCGACCGGCAACGGCGGCGGCGGCGCTACCATCATCAGCACCACGATGCAGCGCGGTACGTTTGCCTACATCACCAATTCGACTGTCGGCGGCGCGCAGTCGTCGAGCCCGACGGTCGGCGCCGTCACCGTGAAGGCCAATGCCGAGCAGGATGCATCCTCGATCGCGATCGGCTTCAACACCGGCTCGGTCGGGTTGAACGTCTTCCAGGCGACGACTGAAGCCTATGTCGACGGTGGCGCGCTGACGGCCGCATCGCTGACGGTGAACGCCACCAACAACACCGGCATCTTCTCCGCGAACGGCTCCGGCGCCTATGGCAGCCAGGCCGCGATCGGCGCGGCGTTCCTGGTCCAGGTCTCCTCGAACCGGACCGAGGCCTATGTCGGCGACGAATTCCACTATCAGGGCAATGGCGCTGCACACACGACCGCGCTCAATCTGAGCGGCGCGCTCGACGTCGAGGCCACCACCAAGAACCGCTTCGAGGCCTATGCGATCGGCGGTGCGCTCTCGACCGGCACGGCGGCGATCGCCGGCATGGCGAACATCGAGATCGCCAACAACACCACCATCGCCGGTGTCTACGACACCACATTGCAATCGGTGACGGGTGGTGCGGCTGGCGCGGTCACCATCAACGCGACCGAGGACGTGGCGATCAAGGAGATCGCGGGGGCGCTCGCGGTTGGCGCCAGCGGGGCAGGGGTCGGCATCGGCGCCGCCGCCAACGTCATCAGCTTCAAGAGCCAGACCATTGCGGAAAGCCGCAACAGCAATCTGAACTCGGCTGGCGCGATCAACGTCAATGCGCTCAGCACCAAGGAGGTGCTGTCCTACGCGGTCACCGCGGGCATCGGCGGCAGCGTCGGTATCGGCGCGACGGTCGGCGTCATCATCATCGGCACCAACACCGCCGATGCCGACACCCAGGGCCAGCAGACCGGCCAGCTCAATCAGGGCAACAACGGCACCATCGCGTCCGTGAACAACGGCACCAACCATACGCAAGGCAGCAACGCGGTCGCCAGCGGCACGGCCGGCAATCCGAACAGCGCCAACGTCAGCTCGACCTACGACGTCAGCAGCGTGCTGAGCGGCGGCAACGACGCCGTCGTCGCGCAGATCGCTGGCGGCAACGTCACGGGCACGCAGGTCAATGTCACTGCCACCAGCGCCAATGCGGCCAAGATGTATCTGCTCGGCGCAGGCTTTGCGAAAAATGTCGGCATCGGGGCCGGCATTGGCTACACCAGCGTCAACAGCACCGTGCTCGCCAATCTGAGTGACTACGGACGCAACGGCTCCGGCGTGCTGGTGGCCGCAGATACGCCTTTGGCCGTCTCGGCACCGATTGTCACCGTTGCGGCGGTGGTCAAGGACGCGACCACCGGACCTTATGCCGGCAAGACCATCGACACCGAGGCGATCGCCGGCGGTGCGGCGCTTTACTTCGGCGCCGATGCGGCTGTCGCGGTCGGCAATGTCAGCAACTCCGTGGTGGCGATGCTTGGCGGCCAGATCACCGGCACGGGCGGCACCGGCACTGGCGCCGCGGTCATGGCGCAGGATTCGACGACCCAGGTGGTCTTCACCGGCGGCGTCACCGGCGGCGCCGTGGCTGTCGGCGCTTCGGTCGCAACGGCAAGCCGAACGAGCTCGGTCGCTGCGAGGGTTCTGAACGGCTCCACCGTCAACGTCACGACTCTGGCAGTTGGAGCAAGCGGCGCCGGCACCTTGACCACGACGTCCACAGCACTTGGTGGCGGCATCGTCGCGGGCGTCGGTGCGGATGCGGAGGCCCACGAGAACTCGTCCGTGTTGGCGGAGATCGGCAGCAGTGCCTCGATCACGACGTCGGCGGCCGGCGTCGGCACGCTGGTGTCGGCGTCGATCGCGCCCAACCTGTCGAGCGAGGCAATCGGCGTCTCGGTCGGTGGCGGTGCCGTCGGCGTCGCCATCGCCAAGTCCACGGTCGGCGCCACGGTGACGGCCGATGTCGGCGACAACGTCAGCTTCTCGGGCGGTGCGCTCGCGGTAACCGCCATGGCGCTGGTTCCGACCGTCGGCACCACGACGTGGGCCAAGGCGCTCGCTGGCGGCGGCGGCTCGCTGATCGGCGCACAGGGCAGCCTTGCCGTGGCGTCCGAGAACGCGACGGTGAGCGCCTATGGCGGGATGGGGATCCGGCTTCCCAACGCCGACGTCACCATCGCGGCCGAGAACGACAGCGCCCAATACGCCGAGGGGACGGGCCTTTCGAGCGGCTTCCTGGCGCTCGGTGCGACGGTCGCGCAAACGTCGTCGAACGCGCACACCTATGCCTATCTGGGTGCGCCCGCCGATATGGATAATCTCAATCACGGCAATTGCACGGGCATTCTCCGGATCACGGCCACCGGCACGGATACCAACGTGTCCAACGCGACGGTCGGCGCAGGCGGCACCTATGCCGGCGCGGCAGCGGTCGCCACCACCAGCTCGACCGCCGTGACCAACGCACGGTTCGACGGTGGCGCGACGGACGACACGCTCTATTTCGGCGGCCTCCGCATCAATGCCAAGCACACCACGAATTACGCCGCCAGCGGCGACGCCTATCAGGCCTCGACGGCCGGTGTCTCCGCCGGCAAGGCGCAGAACGACGTCGACTCCACCACCACTGCCGAGATCGGAACGCACCTGATCATCAATTCGGCGGGCGGCAACATGGTCGTCATCGCCAACGACATCGTCAACCAGGGGGGCGGCGGCGCGCGGTCGGGCTCCGGCGGCTCGTTCTCGGGTGCAGCCGCACTCAGCACGTCGACCGTCACCCAGCACGTCAACACAAATATCGGGGCCGGCACGGTCCTGAGCCTCAACGGCGATCCGCGGACGTCGGCGGCGTTCATCAATATCGAGGCCTACAACACGCTGAACACCAACGATACGGCGAGCCTCGCCACGGCCAGCTTCTTCGCCGGCGGCGGCGCCGAATCCAACATGACGGCGAATGCCACGCTCGCGGTCAACATCAATGCCCGCGAGCTGTTCAGCGTGGGCAAGATCTATATCGGCACGGCCGCGAAGATGGCGGCGGCGAACAACGCCAATGCCAGCCTCTACGGCGCGATCGCCGGCGTCGGTGCCAGCACCAACAGCTGGGTCCACGCCAACCAGTCCGTCAATGTCGGCGACAACGCGAAGATCGCGGCCTGGCGCGACATCACCATCTACGCGGGCCTCGCTGGCGACGGCACCGTCTTCAGCAGCGTGCAGGCGACGGCGACGACGGTCGTCTACAACAACACCGCCGTTCCGATCTCCACGCTTTATCGCGGCACGGCCAATGCCGACGACACCACGAGCCTGACGCTGGCCCCCACCTCGAGCATCCTCGGCGCGCGTGACATCTATCTCGGCGCAACGCAAGGGCAGGTCACGGCGGCCGGCAACGGCAGCAACTACAATCCGTATCTGGACATCTTCAGCGCCAAGAACAGCGACAACCACAGCCACACCAGCGGAACCGGCGATGTCGCGCTCAACGGCCAGGTGGTGGCGGGCGTCAATAACGATTTGACGATCACGATCGAACTCGGTGCGACCGCGCCGACACTGAGCACGACCAGTCCCTATTCCCTGCTGACAAACGGCTCTTCATCGGTCCTTGAGCTCGTCTCCGACGTCAATCACTTGAGCCCGGTGATGAGCTGGAACCACCAGACGGTCCAGTACGCCGTCGTCGGCAACTTCAATCCCTACCAGCTGGTGGTCAACCAGCTGGCGTCGCTGACCGGACTGACCGAGTCGCAGGTCCGCTCCCAGCTCGCGGCGGCGACGCCCACGTCGCCTGCCAGCATGTTGCCGTCCGGCACCGATCCGACCGGCGACAAGCAGCGCCAGATCGACACGTTGATCAAGCAGGCGCCGTTTACCTCCGACGCGCCCGGCAACGCCTTCGCGTTCGGCGACATCATGGTGTCCGCCGGCAACGTCTCAATCCTGGCCCAGAAGCTCACCGGCAACAGCGGATCGAATCCCGCGGCACCGGCGGTCATCGCGCGCAGCTCGCCGTTGATCAAGATCGAGAACAAGGGTCTCGACTTCATGAGCCTGGCCAACCTCACGGTCACCGATGTGACCGGAGGCAACATCACCTACCGCCAGATCGACCATGTCGACCCGGATTCGCACTCCAATGTGACCTTCACCGCGATGCCGAGCGCGACGCCGGTCATCGACGTCTCGGCCACCTACAACCGCCTGGATCCCGATAGCGGCCAGGGCATCGACCAGAACGGCAACGTGCTGACCCGCACGCCCGACATCTATTTCAACGGCGCCGTCAACAACGCGAACGGCCTGCTCAAGATCATCAACAATCTCGGCAGCGTCGTCGCATCGCAGTCGCTCAGTGCCGCGACCGTCCAGATCGTGGTGCCCAAAGGCACCTTCACCTTCCTCGGCGGTATCGGGAGCTTCTACGACAGCGGCAGCGCGGTCACCTCGCAATGGGCCACCACTGAAAACAGGCCGGAAGACACGCTGACCGCGGTGATGACGGCGGCGACCTATCTCGGCGCCTACGGCGACTACTATACCGCTCCGCATATCGCTTCGGGAACCGATCACCCCTATTTCTATTACTGCTGCACCGACGGCAGCCACGGCGTGTATCAACCCGTCGGCAACGCCGACGCCAGCACGATCTTCACCGCGCGCATGCTGATGACGTATTACGACGGCACCTCGCTCTATTCATCGATCTTCCTGCCGGTGGGCAGGGGTACGCCTGGGAACACCAGCACTCCCGATGCCGGCAGCGTGCCTGACATCGCGACCCTCAAGATCATCGAGGGGCAGTCGCAAGACTCGTCCAATGTCGTGCTCGCGCAGTGGAAGAAAACGACTTATGACGGCCGCAACGTCTACACCGATAGCGGTCCGTACAAGACGCCGTTCAACTGTGCGTCAGCCTGCGACAGCTCGGGCTTCTTCCAGGTGATCAACATCCAGCCGGATGCGATCACGCCGAAGACCGCGGACGCGCCGGCCACCGCGACTGCCACCCGGACCATCAGCGGCCAGGCGGTCATCATCTCGGCGTCGGTGATCAACATCAACGGCACCATCCAGGCCGGCTCGAGCAGCAATTACTCGGTCGACATCGGCGCCGCGGCGTACGATGCCATCTACGGCAGCAACGGCCTCAAGAACCGCAACGGCGGCGCGGATTTTGCCGCGGCCCAGGCCAATGCGCGGAACGGCGTCTATTACGACATCTCGGGCTCCGTGACGGCGTCGGCCAGCGGCGACGCCAAGATCGGGGTCAGGTACAACGCTCTCACCGACCAGCTCATCCTGAATGGCGTGGCGCAGGGCGCCGGCGGCTACGTCTACCTCAACGGCAAGATCATCTCGACCTCGACCGACAGCACCCAGACCCAGGGTAACATCGAGATCAAAGGCGGCGCCGGCACGGTCACCGTCAACAACACCAGCGGGCTCCAGCTGGTCACCAACACCATCAATACCAGCGTCACTGCCCAGAGCGTGGTCGAGATCGTCGACCAGCTCAAGGGGAAGACGACGTGGTGGGTTTACGATCCCAAGGCTGCAAGCAGTCAGCAGGTGTCGCGGTACGAGACCAACAGTGTCACTGCGGCCGCGATCGACCCGTCGATGCTTACGGCCAGGACCGGTACGGCGGGCGTCCAGTACCGGACGCAGGAGAACATGCTCTATCAATGGGTCGACACCGCGACGCTGGATCGTCTACCCACCAGCACGCAGTTCGACTACGGCTGGAGCTTCACGCCCAATCAGGTCACCGGCGAGAACTGGACCCGCTCGACCAACCTGGTTTCAGGCACGCAGAGCAGCAACTATCAGAAAGTCACCACCGCCACAGGCAGCTATCACTGGGCGGGAGGCGTGAACCCGGATGGGAGCCCCGTTGGACTCAACACCCATTCCAACGCGTGCTGCGGCGCGGACGCCCAGTACAACTGGTACCAGGCGATCTATGATCACCTGACGCTCACGCTGACCAACACGGTCAAGGCGTCGAACCCGATCAACATCAAGTTCATCGGCGGCAGTAGCAGCGACGTCGTGGTCAATTCGACCTCGGGCATCGTCATCAACGGGTCGATCAACAACCAGCAGGGCACGACGACGCTTGCCGCCACCGGCGCCAACTCGTCCATCACGGTCGCCGCCAATGCCAACAACCCGGTGATCTCGGGGACGAGCGTGACGCTTCGGGGTGACGGCGGTATCGGCACGCTCGGCACCACCAAGGCGCCCGTCCAGGTGCAACTCTATGGCGGCAGCCTGACCGCGAGCTCGATCGACCGCGACATCGCGATCTCGGCGATCGGCGCGCTGTCGATCAATCAAGTGAAGGTGAATTCGGCAGGCACCACGCCGCAAGGCAGCGTCTTCCTCTCGGCGACCGGCGACATCAACTCGGCGTCCGCCTACAACATCGCCAATCCCGTCGTGATCGGCAAGAACATCGAGATCAACTCCACCTCCGGCGCGATCGGCGCGAAGAGCGCCGTCGTCAACGGCGCGTCCACCCTGACCAACATCAATCCGCTGGTGATCCAGGCGACCGGCACGGTCCAGGCCAACAGCACTGTCGATGGCGGCGTTCTCGACAGCGCCTCGGCCACCGGCACCTACATCATCCAGTCCAAGGGCGATCTGCGCCTCGGCACGGTCCAGTCGACCGGCGGTCCGGTGTTCCTCGAGGCGGCAGGCTCCGACGGCAACCAAGCCAACATCCTGAACGGACGCGCGGCGGTTGGTCTGACCCAGGCGCAGAGCCAGCATCTGCAGGACGTCTGGGCGAGCCTCGACCTGCTGAGCGGCAACGCCGCCACCAATGCCGTCAACAGCTACCAGTCGATGGTGACGTCGGCCTACAACGACTACTTCCAGCTCAAGAACATCGCGTTCCAGGACGGCAGCACCTACAATCCGACCTCGGTGGGGCTGACGGTGCTGCGGGCGCAGGTGGCTGCCAAGCTCGGCATCATCGATCCCGCCAATGTCACGACCACGCAGATGCAGGTCGAGGCCACGACGCGGTTCCTGCGGGACCAGTTTCTGCTCGGCAAGATCACCACCGACCAGCTCAAGAGCTCGCTGACGACATTGCTCGGCACCGCGCCGGCGGATCCGCTGGGGACGGTGTTCGGCACTTCGCTTTCGACGACGCTGTTCACGAAACTGTTCGACGGCGTGGCAACCGCCAATCAGCGAATGCCCAGCAACACGGCGCTGCAAACGGCGCTCAATACCTACAATGCGAGCTACAGCTATACGCTGGCGTCGACCGAGCGGGTCTATAGCATCATCACCGCGGGCTCGCAGTGGACGCAGAGCCAGCTCGCCTACACGGTGTCGTCGTCGGCCGTCGGCGCGGCGCCGCCGCCGATCGACGAGAACGTCGTGGCCAATGTCAACGCCAACCAGATCATGCTGTACGCGCCGCGCGGCTCGGTCGGCAATTCGGCCGCGCCCCAGACGTTCACCTTCACCAGCGTCGATTCCTCGTCGCTGACGCCGGAGCAGAGGGGATTGCTCGCCACGGCCGGTCCCGGCCAGCTCACCGTCGGCGCGGTCACGGACCCGACGACCCATGTCACGACCTATACGGTCAGCCTGTCGCAGCAGAACCTCGTCGTCGTCGACAACCCGATCGCGATCTCGGCCAAGGCGCTGTCGAATATCTATCTCGGCAGCAAGAACAGCCTCGCGCTCGGCGGCGTCACTGCGAACTACGGCCCGATCGCGGCCGCGCAGGCCAACGGCATCGAGGTGACCGGCCGCGGCGACGTCAAGCTCGACGCCGTCAACAGCATCTCCGCCAACGCAAGCGGGGCCGTGATATCAGGTGATATCGGCAACCTGACCCTGATCGCCGAGCACGGCAATGTCGGTGCCCCCTCGGGAACCGCCGGAAGCAACCCCGCGAACAATACGAACGCGCTCCAGATCGCGTTCGCGGATCCGTCCAACGACCAGCTCGACCAGGTTTCGTCGGCGCAGGGCATCTACCTGAAGCAGACCACCGGCGATCTCATTCTCGGCAACATTGCCGCCGGCAATGCGATCCAGCTCGCTGCGACCGGCAGCATCTATGCCGAAGCCGGCTTCACCGACCGTTCGGCGATCCATATCCTCGGCGCCGACCTCGATCTGCGCGCCGGCGGCAACATCGGCTTCAACGGCTCGACCTTCCAGCCGCTGCAGGTGAATATCTCCGGCGCGGTGACCGGCTCGGCGGTCGGCGACCTCAGCATCCTCGCCGTCACCGGCGATCTCATAGTCGGCACGAGCGGCACCTATGGGACGCTGACGGCCGGCGGTGCGCTGACGCTGAACGCTGCGCGCGGCGGACTCACCGTCAATGCCGACATCACCAGCGGCGGCCTGATGCAGCTGCTTGCCAACCGCGGCATGAATTTCGCTGCCGGCACCAGCGCTGCGCCGGTGGTTGCGACCAGCAGTTCGGACGGCGTCACCCTGGTTGCCGCGACGCTGACGATGGGCGCCTATTCGGCCATCAACGCGGGCGGCCTGATCTCGGTGACCACCACGGGCGATGCGACGATCGGCCAGCTGAATTCATCGCTGTCCTATGCGGCGGCCTCGAACGCGCCCTCGATCATTGTCACCGCCGGTGGCGTCGCCTCGCTTGGCGCGATCCTCGACAATGGCGACGGCCAGACCAGGTTCGTCGCGTCCGGCGCGGGCGCCGAGCTGTCGCTGAGTGCATCGAACGGTATCGGAAGTGCCACGAGCCGGCTCGCCTTCAACGCCGTACAATTGTCGGCGAGCGCGAGCGCCGGGGGCATCTACCTGAAGGCGCTGACCGACACCGAGGCGAGCTTGCTCTCCGCGGTGAAGGGCAACGTGGACATCATCGGCACCGGCGCGCTGACGCTCGACCAGGTGCTGGCGGGCACGGCGACCGGCGCGAGCGGCAGCTTCAGTGCCGTCGCGAACAACGGCAGCATCGTCATCGGGACCGCCGACAGCAGCGGCTCGCAGACGGTCCACGCCAGCCAGAACGTGACGTTCAAGTCGCTGACGACGACCGGAAATGCCGGCGATGCCGGCAACATTGACGTCACCGCCGACAACGGCTTCATCCTGGCGCAGACGGTGACGTCGGGCGGCGTGACCACGCTGGGGTCGGTCTCGGCCCACGGCTCGGCGACGCTGCTCGCGGCGACGACCATCACCGGCAACACGCTCGCCACCACGACCGGCTCGGCCGTGCTGACCGCGACCGGCCCGATCGACTGGAACACGCTCAACGTCGGCACGACGCTGGGCGCGACGGCAAGCCAGGGCAGCATCACCTTCAAGACCGCGCAGAGCGGCGGCACGCAGACCCTCCGCGCCCATGACAATGTGACGTTCAATGCGCTGACGACGACCGGCATCACGGGCGATGCCGGCAGCATCAACGTCACCGCCGACAACGGCTTCATCCTCGCGCAGACGGTGACGGCTGGCGGCGTGACGAGCCAGGGTTCGGTCTCAGCCAACGGCTCGGCGACGCTGCTTGCGGCCACGACCATCACCGGCAACACGCTCGCCGCCACGACCGGCTCGGGCCTGCTGACCGCGAGCGGTCCGGTCAACTGGAATGTCCTCAATGTCGGCACGACGCTGGGCGTGACTTCAAGCCAGGGCAGCATCACGTTCCAGACGGCGCAGAGCGGCGGCACGCAGACCATTCACGCCCACGACAACGTCACCTTCAACGCGCTGACGGCGACGGGCATCAACGGCGACGCCGGCAGCGTCAACGTCAATGCGGATAACGGTTTCATCCTGGCGCAAACGGTGATGTCGGGCGGCGTGCCAACGCTGGGCTCGGTCTCCGCCAATGGCTCGGCGAGGCTGATCGCGGCGGGGACCAACACCGGTCATAACCTCACGGCCACGACCGGCAACGCAGTCCTGAGCGGCACCGTCGTTCGTTGGGATAATCTTAGCGCGGGCGGCACGCTCGACGTCACCGCGACGGCCGGAGGGATCACCGTTGGCACCGCCATCAGCGGCGGCACGCAGACCCTGCATGCCGTCAACGATATCGTCTTCAGCCAGCTCACCTCGACCGGTATCCCGGGCGATGCCGGCGACCTCTACGTCAAGTCCGACACGGGCTCGCTCCGCGGCGGATCGATCACCGCCAACGGCGAGACGCGTTTCGATGTGGCCGGATCGGTCTCGTTCGACCGGATCAGTGGCGACATCGTCAAGATGACGTCGTCGGGTGACCTGACGATCAACTGGGTCAGCGTCGTCCGGGAGCTCGACCTGGCGGCAGACACGATCAACGTCAGGGGCGAGCAGATCCGTTCGAATCCGGCGATCCCGCTGATCATGAACATCACCGGCTATAACGGCGGCGTCGCGAAGTCCGCCAACATCTCGATCGACCCGGACAGCATCATCGTCAACCAGTTCAGGGTGGTGGACGCGAACTTCTGGACCGACGCGCATGCGGTCACGATCCTGAACGGCTATGTCCCGGGCCAGCTCATGCTCACCACCGCCACCCAGCAGGTGTTCCTGAACAACCGGACGCTGGTGCCGACCAACGGGCCGACGCTCCAGCTCTACCAGCCGGGCGGCGTGTTCACGATGAGCCAGATCGGCAACGCCAATGTCAGCAACGCCTACGTGGTGTTCTACACCGGCGACGTCTCGGCGAGCGTCACCAATTACGGGCCGACGCACACCTGCTGCTACGACTTCACCGGCGCCAGCATGGTGCGCAACATCCCGGTCGACGGCGAGGGCAAGGAGAGCATCGAGACCTGGCTCGCGAAGAAGGATGGCGGGACGTTCTATTTGCTCGGTCTCTCCGGCCAGGCGCGGCTCGATGCGCTGCTGACGCCGCGTCCGGTCGAGACCATCGGCTCCGGTCCCGCCGTCAACATCGAGGGACTGAGCGACCTGCGCAAGCTGCGCCGTCAGGGGCAGCGCGTGGGTCGCCCGGGCTGGAAGGATGCGGCGGTCGAGACGGCGAAGCCGTCCGTTGGCCGTCTCGCACAGGCATGGTAACGAGATTCGGGATGCGGATTTGGGGGGCAGCGTTGGGGGTGGGGCTTGCAGCTTGCTGCATCGCCCCTTCGCGCGCGCAAGTGCCCTCGATCAATCCCGGCGTGATCCAGAACGACGTCGACCGGCAGCGCCGCCAGCTCGAACGGCAGAGCGCGCCGCCCAAGCTCACCGGTCCCGCGGTGATCGGCGGTGAGCGGGAAAAGTCCCAGCTGCTGAAGCCGGGGGGGCCGAAATTCCGCCTGCGCAAGGTCGAGTTCGACGCATCCAAGTTCATCACGCCGGCAGAGCTGGACGAGATCGCGAAGAAATATGTCGGCAAGAACGTCGACATCGCCGCGCTATTGCAGCTCGTTGCCGACATCAACGCCATCTACACCGAGCGCGGCATCGTCACGGGCATCGCGACGCTGCCCGATCAAGACGCCAAAGGTGGTGTGGTCAAGATCAAGCTGACCGAGGGCCGGCTCCAGAAGACGACCATCGAGGGCAACAAGCAGACCCGCACCGATTACATCCTTCAGCGCGTGAAGGAGCCCGAAGGCGAGGTCCTCGACGTTCCAAAACTCAATCGCGACGTGATCTGGTTCAACCGGACCAACGACGTGCAGATCAAGGCGCTGCTCCAGCCTGGCACGAGTTTTGGCCTGACCGATCTCCAGTTCGCCGTGATCGAGCCGCCGGTCGACACCTTGCAACTCTTCACCGACAACCAGGGCGCGGAGAACACCGGGCGCTGGGAGGGCGGAGCCTTCTACAAGCGCCACGGCCTGTTCGGCGTCGACGACCGCCTGACCTTCTACGGCGTCCGCGCCGACGGCAATCTCAACGGCAACGCCGCCTACAGCATTCCGGTCAATCCCTGGGGTGGCCGCGTCGGCGTCAGCTATACCGAAGGCAAGATCAAGATCATCCAGGGACCGTTCGTCGCGCTCGACGTCACCGGACGCTCGAGCCAGGCCGCGGTCAATTTCAGCCAGCCGGTCTGGGTGACGCAGAACTGGCTGATATTGCTCAACGCCGCCGAGACCGAGGGCAAGACGGTCAGCCGCTTCGCCACGGTCTCCGTGACCGACGACCACTACGACAAGGCCACCGCCGGGCTCTCGGTGACCAATTCCGGCAACACCTATTCGATCACGGTCTCGCCGGCGGTGAACTACATCACCTGGCATGATTATGTGCTCGGCAACAACCGCGCGTTCAACACCTATACCGGCTCGCTGATCGCGACCAGCGCGGCGGGGCCGCAGAATTTCAGCGCCAACGTGCTGGCGAGCTGGCAGTACACGCAGGAGAAGCTGCTGCCGGGCGACCAGATCTTCTCGATCGGCGGTCCCACCACCGTGCGCGGCTATCCCTCCAACTCCGCATCCGGCGACAGCGGCTATTATTTCAACGCCGAGCTGCACTACAATTGGTCGTCGTGGCTCAAGGGGTTCGACACCTACATCTTCACCGACTGGGGTGCGGTCTATTCGACATTCCCGGGGATCACCGAGCTCGCTTCGGTCGGCGTCGGCTTCTCATGGACCTATGCGTCGTTCATGACGTTCGAGGCGAATTACGCGACGCCGTTGAAGATGGCCGTCTCGACCCAGAACCATTACGAGGCCTATGGCCGCGTCATCTTCCGGCCGTTGTTGATGTTCCAGAAGCCGGAGAGCCCCGCGCCGGTGGCGGCTGCCGCCGGCAAGAGCAGGTCGTAGCGACAAGCCGCCGCTCTCTCCGTCGTCATTGCGAGGAGCCCGCGACAAAATTGCAAAGCAATTTTGCGCTGGTGCGACGAAGCAATCCAGAATCCCTCCGCGGATGCAGCCTGGATTGCTTCGCCACGCTCGCAATGACGGAGGATGGAGCGGGGGCGCGGCGATTAACGCCGCAGCGTGAATTCCTCCGCGCCGCGCCGGTGTTCCCATTTCGCCTGCTCCAGCTCCGGCTGGTCGCATTCGACTTCCGGATAGCCGATGCAGAGATAGGCGATGAACTTCCAGGAGCTGGGCACGTCGAGAGTGGTGCGAACGCGCTCCGGATTGAGGATCGACACCCAGCCGATGCCGATGCCGTCGGCGCGCGCGGCGAGCCACATCGCGGTGATCGCGGCGACCACGGAATATTCCGTCGTCTCCGGCATGGTCGCGCGGCCGAGGCCGTGGCCGATGTCGCTCGCCTTGTCCGCGAACACGGCGAGGTGACCGGGCGCCTGTTCGAGACCGGACAGTTTTAGTGTGGCATAGCGCGCGGCGCGTTCGCCGGAGTAACAGTTCAGCGCATCGGCGTTGCATGCCCTGAAGTCGTCGATCACGTCGCGGCGTCGTGCGGCATCTTCAACGACAACGAAGCGCCAGGGCTGGCTCAGGCCGACCGAGGGTGAGAGACAGGCGGTCTCGATCAGGCGATCGATGGCGCCGGCCGGCAGCGGATCGGCGCGGAAGCGGCGCACGTCGCGGCGCCACACGAACAGCTCGCGCAAGTGCTGACGGAAGGTGTCGTCGAACTCGACCATGAGATCAGCCTCCCATCCGGAAGGATGCCGCCACCAGCAGAATGAGGATCTCGCCGGTCTGCTCGAATGCGCCGAGGATGTCGCCGGTCTGCCCGCCGATCTGGCGGATGGCAAGCCGCGCCAGCATCAAGCCGGCGAGCGACAGCAGGATCAGGCTGACCAGCGCCTTGCCAGGCCCGAGCGCGAGGGCGAGGGCGAGCGTTCCAGCAGCGAAAGCGATGGCGACGCTGCGGCCCGGCGGCGATCCCGCGCTTGCCGACAGTCCATCAGATCGTGCCGGCGGGACCAGCGACATGAAAGCCGGCACGCCCGCGCGGGCGGCAGTGTGCGCGGCGCACAGCGCGAGCGCGACGGCCCAGGGATTGGCGATCGCCGCGAGCGCGCTCCAGCGCAGACCGAACGACAGGATCAGCGCGCAGACGCCATAGGTGCCGATCCGGCTGTCGCGCATGATCTCGAGCTTGCGCTCGCGCGTCCGGCCGCCGCCGAGCCCGTCGGCGGTATCGGCAAGGCCGTCCTCATGCAGCGCGCCGGTGATGAGCGCGGTCGCGGCCAGCGTGAGCAGGGCGGCGAGGTTCGGTGTCAGTCCGAACCGGCTGGAAACCTTGTAGACCAAGGCACCCGCGAGGCCGACCAGCAGTCCCGCGACGGGGAGTGCCCAGGTCGCGCGCGCGATGGCGCCTTCGCCTGCGGGCTTCGACGATGCCACCGGCAGAATCGTGACGAACGATGCCGCCATCCTGAGATCGGCGATAATCTCTTTGAAAAGCTCGGCGCGCGGCATCATTTCAGTTTCATCGGCAGGCCGGCCACGACGAACTCGACTTCGTCGGAAACCGCCGCGATGACCTGGTTCATGATTCCGGCGGCGTCGCGATAGCTGCGCGCCAGCGCGTTGTCGGGCACGATACCGAGGCCGACCTCGTTGGTGACGAAAATGACGGGGCTCTTCTGGCCGCCCATGAAAGCGGCGAGCTTCATGAGTTCGTGTTCCCAGTCACGCCCCGCATGCATGATATTGGAGAGCCACAAGGTCAGGCAATCCACCAGCCTTGGGCCGGCGCCATCGGTCTCGATCAGAGCTTGCAGGAGATCGAGTGGTACCTCTCGCTCGATCCAGTCGACGGCCGCGCGCTTGGCTCGATGCTTGGCGATGCGCACCTCCATTTCGGCATCGAGCGCCTCGGCCGTCGCGATGTAGATGGGCTGGCCCGGAAAGCTGCGCGCGCGCTTTTCCGCGTGGGCGCTCTTGCCCGATCGTGCTCCGCCCGTGATCAAGATGACGGCCATAAAGTTCTCCTGTGGGCCTGACTAATCACCAATCGCGGCCAAAGACAAAGCCGAAATCAGGCGGCCGGGGGCTTGCGCTCCGCCTTCGCTTTGCGCAACAGGGGCGGGACAGGAGGCGTGCGTGGGTTTTGCGGGGGCGATGGCGGTGGCGATGGCGGTGGATGCCCTGCTGGGCTGGCCGTCGTGGCTGTTCGCGCGGATCGGTCATCCCGTGACCTGGCTGGGCCGGCTGATCTCTGCCATCGACGCCGCCTGGAATCGCGCGTCCGATCCGCCGGCATTTCGCCGTGCTGCGGGCGTGGCTGGAGCGCTTCTGGTGATTGCGATCTCGGTCGCAATCGGCTGGGTACTTCAGTCCTTGCTCCCCTGGGGATGGATAGAGATCATACTCGTGGGTGTGCTGGCCTGGCCGCTGGTCGCCTTGCGCTCGCTTCATGATCATGTCGCTGCCGTCGCGAAGCCCTTACAGGCGGGCGACATCGCCGCTGCGCGCGCAGCGGTGTCGCGCATCGTCGGACGCGATCCCGCGACGCTCGACGAAGCCGGCATCGCGCGCGCGGCGATCGAGAGCCTCGCCGAGAACGCCTCCGACGGCATCGTGGCGCCGGTGTTCTGGGGCGCGCTGTTCGGACTGCCCGGCATTTTGGGCTACAAGGCGATCAACACGCTGGACTCCATGATCGGTCATCGCAGCGAACGCCACGAAGCTTTTGGCTGGGCCGCGGCACGCATCGACGACGTCGCAAACTTCATTCCGGCGCGGCTGACCGGCTTTCTGTTCGTCCTGTTGGCGTCGCGGCGCTCGGAGGCGCTGTCGTGCATGACGCGCGATGCCCGCCGTCACCGCTCGCCCAATGCCGGCTGGCCGGAAGCGGCGATGGCGGGCGCGCTCGGCGTGCGGCTCAGCGGCCCCCGCATCTATCGCGGCAGCGCGACCGATGAGCCCTGGCTCAACGAAGGCGCGCGCGATCCGCTTGCCGCGGACATCAGCCAGGGGTTAACGATCTACCGCCGCGCCATGCTGCTGCTCGCCGGCCTCCTTGCGATCCTGGCCTTCGCGTGAAAGAACGGGGCATGCGCGAGCACGGTGGAAATCTCGATCTGGCCCAGCAGCGTTTTGGCGGGCGCGCGGAGGACTGGATCGATCTGTCGACCGGGATCAACCGCCTGCCTTATCCCGTGGGTGAGGTGAGCCCGCGCGCATGGAACGCGCTGCCGTCGCGCGCTGAGATCGAGAGCCTGCATCAGGCGGCACAGCATGCCTACGGCACAAGCGCGCCGATCGTCGCAATGGGCGGTGCGCAGGCCGCCATTCAATTGCTGCCGCAACTCGCGCCAGTCGGCCGCGCGCGCATCCTCGGGCCGACTTACAACGAATATTCCGGGGTCTTGTCGGCTGCAGGCTGGGATGTCCAGGAGGTCGGCGAGCTCGACGCGCTGGCGGGCACAGATCTCGCCGTCGTCGTCAATCCCAACAATCCCGATGGCCGGCGTTTTGCGCCAGAGGATTTGCTGGCGCTGCTGCCGCGCGTCGGCCGTCTCGTCATCGACGGGAGTTTTGCCGATGCCGCCCCGCAGCTGTCGCTCGCATCCGAGGCGGATCGGCCTGGACTGCTGGTCCTGCGCTCCTTCGGCAAGTTCTATGGTCTTGCCGGCCTGCGGCTTGGGTTTGCGCTCGGCCGTGCGGCCGACATCGCCAAGCTCGCGGCGATGTCGGGGCCATGGCCGGTGTCGGGAGCTGCGATCGCGATCGGCTGCCGCGCCTTGCGCGACGACGCCTGGGCCGAGGCCACGTCCGCGCGGCTCGCACGCGACTGTGCCCGCCTCGACGACATCGTGCAGTCGCAAGGCTGGCGGCTCGTCGGTGGTGCGCCGCTGTTTCGTCTCTACGAGACGCCTGATGCGCTTGCTGCGCAGGAGAAACTGGCGCGTAGCCAAATCTGGTCGCGCGTATTCGCGAAAGAGCCGGCATGGCTGCGCCTCGGGCTTCCCGGCAGCGAAGCCGAATGGACGCGCCTTGCCGAGGCGCTAGCGCGCTAGCGCGAGCAGGCCGCCGACGTCGAGATGCTGTTCGATGTGATCGGCGAGGGCGTCGAGCGCGCTCTCGACCCTGCTGTGATAAGGCTCGTCGCCTGCCGGAATGTCGAGCTTTGCGAGATACGCCTTGCGGAAATCATCCGACGTGAACAGGCCGTGCAGATAGCTGCCTTGCACGCGGCCATCGCGTGAGATCGCGCCTTCGGGCTCGCCGTTCAGTTTCGCAAACGGGCGGGCGCGATCCGGTCCGTCGGTGCGGCCGATGTGGATTTCGTAGGCGTCGATCGGCTGGTCCGTGGCGGCATGCACGGCCGCGACGCGCGTCAGTGTCTTCTGCGGGCTCATCATGGTCGCGACGTCCAGAAGTCCGAGACCCGACGTGTCGCCGGCAGGGCCTTCGATGCCATCGGGGTCGGCGACGTTGCGCCCGAGCATCTGATAGCCGCCGCAGAGGCCAAGCACATGGCCGCCGCGGCGGTGATGCGCCAGGAGATCGATGTCCCAGCCCTGCGCGCGCAGGAAGGCGAGATCGCCGCGGGTGGACTTCGAGCCGGGGATGATGACGAGGCGGACGTCGCCGGGGATGGCTTCGCCCGGCCGCACCATCACGAGATCGACGCCAGGCTCGAGCTTCAACGGATCGAGATCATCGAAATTGGCGATCCGCGACAGCGCGAGGCAGGCGATCTTGCACTGGCCCGGCTTGCGCGCGTCGCTCAGCCCCAGCGCATCCTCGGCTGGCAGCTCGCCGGCGCGCGCGAACCAGGGCAGCACGCCAAGGCCGCGCCACGCGGTCTTCTGCTCGATCAGCTTGTAGCCGTCGTCGAACAGCGAGGGGTCGCCGCGGAACTTGTTGATGACGAAACCCTCGATCATCGCGGCATCGTCGGGGTTGATCACCGTCTTGATGCCGACGAGCTGGGCGATGACGCCGCCGCGGTCGATGTCGCCGACCAGCACGACCGGCACGTCGGCCTTGCGTGCAAAGCCCATATTGGCGATGTCGGCCTTGCGCAGGTTGACCTCGGCCGGGCTGCCGGCGCCTTCGACCAGCACCAGATCGGCGCGCGCTTTCAGCCGCTCGAAGCTTTCCAGCACCGCGCCCATCAGCGACGGTTTCATCGCCGCATATTCACGCGCCCGCGCGGTCGCGATGCGCTTTCCCTGGACGATGATTTGTGCGCCGACATCGGTCTCCGGCTTCAGCAGCACCGGGTTCATGTCGGTGTGCGGCTCGACGCCGGCGGCCAGCGCCTGCAGCGCCTGGGCGCGACCGATCTCGCCGCCGTCGACGGTGACGGCCGCGTTGTTCGACATGTTCTGCGGCTTGAAGGGCAGCACGCGCAGGCCGCGCCGCGTGAAGGCGCGCGCGAGGCCGGCGACGATGAGCGACTTGCCCACGTCCGAGCCGGCCCCCTGGATCATCAATGCGCGCGCCATGGTGTTTTCAGAATCTGGCGTCGTCAGAACTCGACGCCGGCTTGCGCCTTGATGCCGGAGCGGAAGGGGTGCTTGACCAGCGTCATCTCGGTGACGAGATCGGCGATCTCGATCAGCTCGTCCTTGGCGTTGCGCCCGGTGAGCACGACATGCGTCATCGGCGGTTTGTGCGTTTTCAGAAAGTCGACGACCTCGGCGATGTCGAGATAGTCGTAGCGCAGCGCGATGTTGATCTCGTCGAGCACGACCATGCGCAGATTGGAATCTGAGATCAGCTCCTTGGCCTTCGCCCAGCCGGCCTGTGCTGCGGCGATGTCGCGGGCGCGGTCCTGCGTCTCCCAGGTGAAACCTTCGCCCATCGCATGGAACTGGCAGAGCTCGCCGAAATGGCCGGTGAGCAGGCGCCGTTCGCCGGTGTCCCAGGCGCCCTTGATGAACTGCACGACCGCGCAGGGGAAGCCATGGGCGACACAGCGGACGATCATGCCGAAGGCGGAGGTGGACTTGCCCTTGCCGGCGCCGGTGTGGACGATGATGAGGCCCTTTTCGCCGCTCTTGGTCGCCATGATCTTGTCGCGGGCGACCTTGATTTTCGCCATTTTCGCGGCGTGGCGGGCGTCGGTTTCCTCGGCCGTTTGGGTATCCGGTTCAGGCGTCATCTGACAGGGTCCTTCGGCTTGACAAGAGGCGGCCGGGGGCAAATGGTGGCCCGGCGTTGGTTCCTGTCCTATGACAGGCGAAGAGGGAATGCGATAGGGTCCGAATCGACAAGATTCGGCTCCAAACTGCAGCCGCCCCCGCGACCGTGACCGGAGAGATGCCCGAAGCCACTGATCCCCCAGGGGATCGGGAAGGCGGGGATCGAAGGGCCAAAAGCCCTGCTCCGCAAGCCGGGAGACCTGCCAGCGCGGACGAGTTTTGGACCGGCGGACGGGGTGTTCCGCGACGGGGAAACGGACCTTCGGGGGAATGGTCCGTGTGCCTCTTCGCCTCCCGCTGTTTATCCTGGAAGAGGCGATGACCGTCACACTTCACGTCTGTATTACCTGCCGTGCCGGCCAGACGCTCGACGAGGGTGAGACGACGCCCGGCAAGCGCCTGCATGGTGCGATCCTCGACGCCGGCGTGCCCGAGGGCGTCAATGTGGTTCCCGTCGAATGCCTGTCGGCATGCAGCCAGGGTTGCTCGGTTGCGCTCAGCGCGCCCGGCCGCTGGTCCTATGTCTATGGCCGTCTGTCAGAGGCCCATGCGAGCGACGTGGTCGCGGGTGCTGCGGCCTATGCCGCCGCGCCCGACGGCCTCGTGCCCTGGCGCAGCCGTCCCGAAATCTTCCGCAAGCAGTCGCTTGCCCGCATTCCCCCCATTGCCGTGTTGCCGGAGGCCGCCGAATGAACTCGCTCGCAAAAGTCCCTGTGACGGTGGTCACGGGTTTTCTCGGCTCCGGCAAGACCACGCTGATCCAGCATCTGCTCGCAAACCCTGACGGCAAGAAGCTCGCCGTGCTGGTCAACGAGTTCGGCAGCGAGGGTGTCGACGGCGAGATCCTGAAATCCTGCGCCGATGCGAATTGCCCGGAGGAGAACATCGTCGAGCTCGCCAATGGCTGCATCTGCTGCACCGTTGCGGACGATTTCATTCCGACCATGGAAAAGCTCTTGGCGCGGCCGGTGCGGCCCGATCACATCCTGATCGAGACCTCGGGCCTGGCGCTGCCGAAGCCGCTGCTGAAGGCGTTCGACTGGCCGGAGATCCGCTCGCGGATCACGGTCGACGGCGTGATCGCGCTGGCCGATGCCGAGGCTGTTGCCGCCGGCCGTTTTGCGCCGGACCCGGCTGCCGTGGAAGCGCAGCGCGCAGCGGATGGAAATCTCGATCACGAGACGCCGCTGTCGGAAGTGTTCGAGGACCAGATCGCCTGCGCCGACATCGTGCTGCTGACCAAGGCCGATCTTGCGGGGGCCGCAGGGATCGAAGCCGCCAAGGCCGCCATTACCGCCGAGATGCCGCGCCGCGTGCCGATGCTATCCGTCACCGATGGCGCGATCGATGCGCGTGTCATCCTCGGCCTTGGCGCCGCCGCAGAGAACGATCTCGCCGCGCGCCCCTCGCATCACGACGGCGAGGAGGATCACGAGCACGACGATTTCGCCTCCGTTGTGATCGATCTTCCTGAAATCAGCGACATCGACGCACTGGTCGCGTCGGTGCAGCGTCTTTCGCGCGAGCAGAACGTGCTGCGCGTCAAGGGCTATATCGCGGTCGCGGGCAAGCCGATGCGCCTGTTGCTGCAAGCGGTCGGCGAGCGCGTGCGCCACCAGTTCGACAAGCCCTGGGGCGCAGCTCTCAGGCAGTCGAAGCTTGTCGTGATCGGCGAGCACGGCGATATCGACGAGGCCGCGATCAAGGTCGGACTTGGGCTTTCAGGATCTGGTATCTGATGCACGTCGTCTTCCGCGAGAGCCGCGGTCTCGAGGAGACCGCGACGCCAAGGGACATCGGCCAGGACCCGGCCGATCTCGTGGTGCTCTCGTACTCGGATTCCGACCTTGCCGCGTTCGCGGCCGGCTGGCGGCGCGGCCGTAACAGCCTGCCGTCGCTGCGGCTCGCCAATCTCGCGGAGCTGCGTCATCCGTTGTCGGTCGACACCTATATCGAGCGCACGCTGTCGCAGGCGCGCGGCATCCTGGTGCGCCTGATCGGCGGTGAGTCCTATTGGCCGTACGGGCTCGCGGCCCTGCAGCAGCTTGCGAAGAACCGCAACATCGTGCTGGCCGTGCTGCCGGCCGACGGCCGCGACGACACGCGGCTCGATGCCTACTCGACCCTGCCGGTTTCGACGCTGCGCCGGCTCAAGGTGCTCTGCGACACCGGCGGTCCTGTTGCAGCCCAGGCCGCGATCGCGCAGCTCGCGTTGGCCTCGGGCCTTTACGCAGGCCCGGTCGTCGGCGAGATGAACCTGCCTGAGATGGGCTTTTACGATCCCGCGCGTGGCGTCATTGCTGCGCCGATGGCAGGCGAGGGAAAGCCGCTCGCGTTCGTGACCTTCTATCGTTCCTATCTCACCGCCGCGGATACCGGGCCGGTCGACGCCCTGATCGCGGCGCTGCGCGAGCGCGGCTTTGACGCGTACGGCGCGTTCGTCACCTCGCTGAAGGCTCCGGGCGTTGCGGACTGGCTGCGGACCTATTTCGCGACGAATCCTCCGGCCGCGATCGTCAACGCGACGGCGTTCTCGGCGATGGGCGACGACGGCACGACACCGTTCGATGCTGCATCATGTCCCGTCTTCCAGGTCGCGCTCTCATCGGCACGGCGCGAAGACTGGGCGGAGTCGCTGCGCGGCCTGTCGCCCGGCGATCTCGCGATGCATGTGGTGCTGCCGGAGGTCGACGGCCGCCTGTTCGCGGGCGTGGTGAGTTTCAAATCGGCGGCGGAGCGCGATCCCGATCTGCAATTTTCGCATCTGGCGCACCGCCCTGACGAGGAGCGCGTGAACGCCGTCGCCGCGCGCGTTGCGGCCTGGCGGCGCCTCGCGGAGACGCCAGCCGCCGAGAAACGGGTGGCGCTCGTGCTCTCGAACTACCCGGGCCGTCCGCATCAGATCGCGCATGCGGTTGGTCTCGATGCGCTGGCGTCGGTCGAGGCATTGCTGTCTGACCTGACCGAGTCCGGCATCGATGTTGCGCCGGTTCAGGCGCTCGGCGAGACGCTGCTCAAGCAGAACTTGACCTGGAGCGTCGCCGACTACCGCGCGGCGCTCTCGCGCTTGCCGCAAGCCTTGCAGGATGATCTCGCGCAGGCCTGGGGCGCGCCGGAGGATGACCCGAGCTGTCGCGACGGTGCATTTCAGTTCGCGGCCATCGCAAGTGGCCAATCGATCATCGCGGTTCAGCCCGAGCGCGGCGATGCGACCACGCGCGATGCCGACTATCACGATCTCGCCCGCACGCCACGCCACGCCTATGTCGCGTTCTATCTCTGGCTCCGGCAGCAGGGTTTTGACGCCGTCGTGCACATGGGCGCGCATGGCACGCTGGAATGGCTGCCCGGAAGATCCGTGGCGCTGTCCTCACATTGCTGGCCGGAAGCCCTGATCGGCGATCTGCCGGTCATCTATCCCTTCATCGTCAACGATCCCGGCGAGGCCGCGCAGGCCAAGCGGCGCTTGGGTGCCGTCACCATCGGCCATCTGCCGCCGCCGCTGGAACAATCCGCGGTGCCGGACGGCCTGCGCCGGCTCGAACGTTTGCTGGACGAATATTCGACCGCCGATGGTCTCGACCCCGCCCGACGTCAGCGTCTGATCGCCGCGATTCGCGACGAAGCGCGTGCGGCAGGGCTCGAAGACGATCTCGGTCTCGATGCATCGGCTGCACCGGCGGAAGCGATCCCGCGGATCGATCGCTTCGTCTGCGATCTCAAGGAGAGCCAGTTCGGCGACGGGTTGCACGTGTTCGGCCGCGGCACCTGCGCCGACGCGGAGCGCGATGCGTTGCGTGCCGCGCTAGCGGGACAGCGCGTTGCGCCGGGGCCATCGGGCTCGCCGTATCGCGGACGCCAGGACGTGGTGCCGACCGGACGCAATCTCTTTGCCGTTGATCCGCGCGCGGTGCCGACGCCGTCGGCGCATGCGCAAGGCATCAGGCTCGCGGAAGAGCTGCTGCGTCGCCATTTGCAGGATCACGGCGACTGGCCGAAAGGCCTCGTGGTCGATCTCTGGGGCTCCGCGACGATGCGGACCGCCGGCGAGGAGTTTGCCATGGCGCTGCATCTCGCCGGCCTTGCGCCGCGCTGGGATCACGCCTCCGGCCGCGTCACCGGCTATGACATCATCGCACCGACGGAGCTCGGGCGCCCCCGTATCGACGTCACGCTGCGCGTGTCGGGCCTGTTCCGCGATGTCTTCTCCGGCCTTGCGCAATTGTTCGAGGCCGCCGCCGAGGCGCTCGCAACGCGCGAGGAGGAGGGCGACGAGAATCCCTATCGTCACCGCGCCTCGCGTGTGTTCGCGCCGCGCCCCGGCCAATACGGCGTGGGTCTGTCCGCGATCCCCGATGCCTTTACGGCCGAGACGCGTGATGCCGCCGGCGAAGCCTGGCTGTCGGCATCGTCCTGGGCGTTCTCCGCGGACGGTGCGATGCAGCCGGATCGGGCCGGCATCGAGACGCGGCTCGCATCCGCCGATGCTTTCGTGCACGTCCAGGACTTGCCGGAGACCGATCTTCTGCTCGCCGCGGATTACGCCGCGCATGAAGCAGGCATCGCGGCGGCCGCAGCGCATCTCGGTGCGGCAGGACCATCGCTCTATCACCTCGATACGACGCGGCCCGAGCAGCCGCACGCGCGGACGCTGACCGAGGAAATCTCCCGCGTCGTCCGCGCACGCGCGGCCAATCCGGCCTGGATCGCCGGCATGATGCGGCACGGTTTTCGCGGTGCCGCCGAGATCACCGCGACGCTGGAGCACATGGCCGCCTTCGCGCATCTGGCCGGCGCCGTGCCGCCGCATCTGTTCGATCTCTACTACGATGCGACGCTCGGCGACGCCGATGTCCGCACCTTCATGGCCCGCGAGAATCCGGCGGCGCTCGCCGCGATGGAGACCTGCTTCACACGCCTGCACGAAGCCTCGCTCTGGCGAACGCGCCGCAATTCGATCGCGGCTGCGCTGAAGGAGGCTTCATGAGTGCGGCCGCGATCAAGGGCTGGTGTCCCGGCGCGTTGCGCCCGATGCAATCGGGCGACGGGCTGGTGGTTCGCGTGCGCCCGTTCGGCGGGCGCCTCGAAGCTGCACAGGTCGCCGGGCTTGCTGAGCTCGCCGAACGCTACGGCAATGGTCTCATCGATGTGACGAGCCGCGCCAACCTCCAGATCAGAGGCGTCAGCGAGCAAGGCCATCGCCGGCTGCTCGATGGACTCGCGTTGCTGCGGCTGCTCGACCCCGATACCGACATCGAAGCCCGGCGCAACATTTTGGTGACGCCGTTCTGGAACAGCGGTGATGAGACACAGGCGCTCGCCGCGGAGCTTGAGGAAGCGCTCGCCGACAGCACGCTCGATCTCCCCACAAAGTTCGGCTTCGCCATCGACGATGGAAAGTCGCGCGTACTCGCCGGCGATTCCGCCGACGTGCGCATCGAGCGCGATCACGGCGGCCGGCTCCTGGTGCGGGCCGATGGCGCAAGGCTGGGCCGCTCGGTCGCGCGCGGTGAGACCGTAAGCACGGCCCTCGCGCTCGCGAACTGGTTCATCTCGTCCGGCGGCGCGAAGGGCGGGCGAGGGCGCATGGCAGCTCATATCGCGGTAGGCTCGGTATTGCCTGAGTCTTTGAGCGGCGAAACCGAGCCTGCTCCGGTCATGGCCGCGTCACGACCCGGGCATTATCCGCATGGCGCCCTGGTCGGCGTGGCGTTCGGGCAGATGCTGCACACGACGCTCCATCAATTTTCCGGCTGCGGACATGCGCTGCGCATGACGCCATGGCGGATGGTGTTGAGCGAGGGCAAGCGCGAGATGCCGAGCGGGGCAGGCCTCATCACCGAGCCTTACGATCCGGCGTTGCGCGTGATTGCTTGTAGCGGCGCCCCGCGTTGCCGCGAGGCGCATGCCGACACCCGCGCACTCGCTTCCGCCCTTGCGCCGCGCATCGCCCTCGATACGCGCCTTCACGTCTCCGGCTGCGCCAAGGGCTGCGCGCGTTCCGGCGCGTCCGCGGTGACGCTGGTTGCGACCAGCGCCGGATTCGATCTCGTCCGCGACGGCTCGACCCGCGACGAGCCGGTTCTGCGCGGCCTCAACGGTGCCGACATCGTCAGCGATCCCTCCATCCTGGTCGGAGGCCACTGATGCCGCACACCTACGAGACCGACGGCGCGGCGATCTACCGGCAATCCTTCGCGACCATCCGGGCCGAGGCGGATCTTGCGCGCTTCTCGCCGGACGAGGAGCAGGTGGTGGTGCGGATGATCCACGCCGCCGGCATGGTTGGCCTCGAGGCGCATATCCGCTTCACATCAGGCATGGCGACTGCTGCGCGCGCGGCCTTGCAGAGAGGCGCCCCGATCCTGTGCGACGCGCGCATGGTCTCGGAAGGAATTACGCGCGCGAGACTGCCGGCGGCCAACGCCGTGATCTGCACGCTCGGCGACGAGGCCGTTCCCGCGCTCGCGCAGTCCATGCGCAATACGCGCTCGGCTGCGGCGCTGGAGTTGTGGCGACCGCATCTCGACGGCGCAATCGTTGCGATCGGTAACGCGCCGACCGCGCTGTTTCATCTCCTCAACATGCTCGAGGACCCGGGCTGCCCGCGGCCCGCAGCGATCATCGGCTGCCCGGTCGGCTTCGTCGGCGCGGCCGAATCCAAGGCCGCGCTGATGGCCGATCCGCCGGTGCCGGCGCTGACAGTCGAGGGCCGCCTCGGCGGCTCCGCGATCACGGTCGCCGCCGTGAATGCACTGGCGAGCCGGAGCGAATAGCCATGGGACGCATCATCTGCTGCGGTCTCGGCCCCGGCGATCCTGATATGATGAGCGTGCGCGCTGACCGGACGGTGCGGGCTGCGAAGCATGTCGCCTATTTTCGCAAGAAGGGCCGGCCCGGCCAGGCGCGCCGCATCGTCGAAGGCATGTTGGCCTCCGACGTCACCGAATACGCAATGGAATATCCTGTTACGACGGAGCTCGCCTTCGATAGCCCGGAATATGTGCAGCTGCTGGCCGGCTTCTACGACGAATGGGCGGAACGGCTGGCGCGGCTTTCGCGTGCGGTGGACGTCGTCGTGCTCTGCGAGGGCGATCCTTACTTTTACGGCTCCTTCATGCATCTGCACACGCGCCTGCAAGGCCGTGTCGAGATCGAGGTGATCGCCGGCATTCCCGGCATGGTCGGCTGCTGGAACGGCGTCGGACAGCCGATCGCGCTTGGCGACGACGTGACGACGGTGCTGATGGGGACGCTCGCCGAAGACGAACTCGAGCGGCGCATGCGCGATTCCGATGCGCTGGTCATCATGAAGACCGGCCGCAATCTCGCAAAGGTGCGTCGCGCGCTGGCGTCCGCCGGCCGGCTGGACGATGCCTGGCTGGTCGAGCGCGGCACCATGCCGGGCGAGCGCGTGGTGCGGCTCGCCGATATCGATGCCGCCGACTGTCCCTATTTTGCGATTGTGCTCGTGCACGGCAAGGGCCGGCATCTGGACGCCGCCGAATGACGGGCACGCTGATCATCGCGGGCCTCGGGCCGGGCAGCGATGCGCTGGTGACGCCCGAGGTCTCCGCCGCCCTTGCCGCCGCAACCGACATTCTGGGCTATGCGCCCTATGTTGCGCGCGTGCCGCCGCGGGCAGGGCTCACCTTGCACCCCTCCGACAATCGCGAAGAGCTGCAGCGCGCGAGCGAGGCCCTGCGGCTTGCGGCCGAAGGCGGGCAGGTCGTCGTCGTCTCCTCCGGCGATCCCGGTGTCTTCGCGATGGCGTCGGCCGTGTTCGAGGCGCTCGAACAGGCGCCGCAATGGCGCGAGCTTCCCATTCGCGTTTTGCCCGGTATCACAGCGATGCTGGCGGCGGCCGCGCGCGCCGGCGCGCCGCTCGGCCATGATTTCTGCGCGATCAATCTCTCCGACAATCTCAAGCCGTGGGCGGTGATCGAGAAGCGCCTGCGGCTGGCCGCGGAAGCCGATTTTGCCATTGCGATGTACAATCCGCGCTCGGCAAGCCGGCCGGAGGGTTTTGGCCGCGCGCTTGCGGTGTTGAAGGACACCGGCTGCGGCGAGCGCCTCGTGATCTTCGCGCGCGCGATCAGCGCCGCTGATGAAAGGATCGAGACCGTCACGCTGAACGAAGCGACGCCTGAGATGGCCGACATGCGCACGCTTGTGATCGTCGGCAACTCGCAGACGCGCCGCGTCGGCCGCTGGGTCTATGCCCCGAGGCAGGCGCGATGACCGAGCCACTGCATGATCTCGGCCACGCTCTCAACCCGCAACCGTTCGGGCAGTTTTGGCCGCGCGATCATGATCACGGGCAGGCCGAGCGTGCGGGCCGCGTCGATCTTGGCGCGTGCGCCGTCGCCGCCGGAATTGCGGGCGACAATCCATGCGATGCCGCGCGTGCGCATCATTTCGAGCTCGCCGTCGAACGTGAATGGCCCGCGCGACACGATCACGTCCGCAGCGAAGGGCAGCGGTGCTTCGGGCGGATCGACGAACCGCAGCGTGTAGGTGTGCTGTGGCTTGCTCGCGAAGGGCGCGATGTGCTGCCGGCCGATGGCGAGGAACATTTTTGCCGGCGTCTCGGGCAGCGCAGCGAGCGCGGCGGTGACGTCGGCGACTTCGATCCAGGTGTCGCCGGGCGCCTTCGTCCAAGGCGCGCGCTCGAGCGCGATCAGCGGCGTTCCCGTTTGCGCGCACGCCTGGACCGCGTGGCGGCTCATCTCGGCAGCGAAGGGATGCGTGGCGTCGATCGCATGCGTGATGCGCTCACGGCGAATATAGTCGGCAAGCCCGCTCACGCCGCCGAAGCCGCCGATGCGGGTCGGCAGCGGCTGATCGGCGGGCGCGCGGGTTCGGCCGCCATAGGAATACACGGCGTCGATGCGCGCGCGTGCGACTTCCGCGGCGAGCAAGCTCGCATCGGCGGTTCCGCCCAGAATGAGGGCGCGCGTCATGGCTGATCCCTGGCTGACCATCATCGGTATCGGCGAAGATGGCCTTGCCGGGCTGTCCGAGGCAAGCCGAAAGGCGCTTGCCAAGGCAGAAACTGTTTTTGGTGGCGAGCGTCATCTCGCGTTTGCTGACGTGGAGGGGCGCGGTCGTCCGTGGCCGGTGCCGTTCGACGCAGACATCGTGCTGAGCTGCCGCGGCCGGCCGACGGTGGTACTCGCCTCCGGCGATCCGTTCTGGCACGGCGCGGGTGCAAGTGTCGCCGAGAAGCTCGATGCCAACGAGTGGATCGCGCATTCGGCGCCATCGACCTTCTCGCTCGCCGCCGCGCGGCTCGGCTGGCGCCTCGAAGCCATCGCCTGTCTCGGGCTTCATGCCGCGCCGTTCGAGCGTCTCGTACCGCATCTCGTGCAAGGTGCGCGCATCATTTGCCTCGTGCGTGACGGCAAGGCCGCCGGTGATCTCGCGAAATGGCTGAGCGAGCGCGGTTGTGGCGCCTCGGCGTTCTGGACTCTCGCCGCGCTCGGCGGGCCGCGCGAAAGCATCGCTGAGCATCGTGCCGACAGCTTTGCGGGCGATCTCGCCGAAAACCTGGTCGCAGTGGCCGTCGAGGCGAGGGGCGGGCAAGGCATTCCCCGCAGCTCCGGCCTGACCGACGATCTCTTCATGCATGATGGCCAGATCACCAAGCGGCCGGTGCGTGCGCTGGCGCTCTCGGCGCTGGCGCCGCGACCCGGCGAGCGGCTGTGGGATATCGGCGCGGGTTCTGGCTCGATCTCTGTGGAATGGGCGCTGTGCGGCGGGACGGCGACCGCCATCGAGGCGCGCGAGGATCGTGCCGCGAATATCCGCAGCAATGCAACAGCGTTCGGATTGGCGCATCGGATCACTGTCATCACGGGGAGCGCGCCGAAAGCTTTTGCTGCGTTGGAAGCGCCGGATGCCGTCTTCATCGGTGGCGGTCTCGATATCGCGATGTTCGATGCCATCTGGCCGCGGCTTGCGCCGGGTGCGCGGCTCGTCGCGCATGCGGTGACGCTGGAGACGGAGGCGCTGCTCGGCGAACTGCACCAGCGCCACGGCGGCGAATTGATGCGGGTCGAGATTGCCCATGCCGCGCCGCTCGGCCGCTACCGGTCCTGGGAAGCGTCGCGGCCCGTGGTGCAATGGAGTGCGGTTCGATGAAAGTCGCCGGACTCGGATTCAAAAAGGATGTCACGCTGGCTTCGCTGCGCGAGGCGCTGCTGGCGGCGGGTGGTCCCGAGGGCCTTGCGGCGGTCGCGACTGTCAGCGACAAGGCCGACGCGGAGCCGCTCAAACAGCTCGCGCGTGAATGCGGCGTGCCGATCAAGCCGGTTCCGGCGGACATGCTGGCCGGCATCGAGACGCCGACGCAATCGGAGCTCGTCGCGGAGAAGTTCGGCACGGGCTCGGTCGCCGAAGCCGCGGCGCTCGTTGCCGCTGGTCCTCGCGCGCGATTGATTGCGACGCGGGCGGTCTCGCGGGATCGCACCGCGACCGCCGCGATCGCGGAAGGAGACGGCGCATGACGGTGCACTTCATCGGTGCAGGGCCGGGCGCTCCGGATTTGCTGACGTTGCGCGGACGCGACCTGATCGCGGCCTGTCCGGTCTGCCTCTATGCGGGCTCGCTGGTGCCCGAGGGCGTGCTGGCGCATTGCCCGCCCGGTGCACGGATCGTCAACACCGCGCCGCTGTCGCTTGACGAGATCATCGCGGAGATCGCCGCCGCGCATGCCGCCGGCAAGGATGTTGCCCGCCTGCATTCCGGCGATCTCTCGATCTGGTCGGCGATGGGCGAGCAGCTTCGTCGCCTGCGCGCGCTCGGTATTCCCTACACGGTCACGCCAGGTGTTCCGTCGTTTTCGGCTGCAGCAGCTGCACTAGAGATTGAGCTGACGCTGCCCGGTCTTGCCCAGTCAGTCGTGCTGACGCGCACGCCGGGCCGCGCCAGCGCGATGCCTGAGGGCGAAAAGCTCGCGGCGTTCGCCGCCACCGGTGCGGTGCTCGCGATCCATCTGTCGATCCATCTGCTCGACAAGGTCGTCGCCGAGCTCACGCCGCATTACGGCGCGGATTGCCCCGTCGCGATCGTCTGGCGCGCGAGCTGGCCGGACCAGCGCATCGTTCGCGCCACGCTGGCGACGCTCGATGCCGCCGTCGGCACCGAGATGGAGCGCACCGCGCTGATCCTGGTTGGCAAGACGCTTGGAGCGGCGGATTTTGACGAGAGCCGCCTCTATGCCGCCGATTACGATCGGCGCTATCGGCCGGTCGGCGCCGATCCGCGCTTTCCGGAGGCATCGTGATGCCGGCAGGGCTTGTCATCTCGGCGCCGGCCTCCGGCGTCGGCAAAACCACGCTGACGCTGGCGCTGGCGCGCGCCTGGCGCAATCGCGGATTGAACGTGCAGTGCTTCAAGAGCGGGCCCGACTATATCGATCCCGCCTTCCATGCCGCTGCGACGGGGCGCGCTTCCGTCAACGTCGATAGCTGGGCGATGGATCGCGGGACGATTGCTCATCTCGTGGGTCGCGGCACTGATGCCGATGTCGTGCTCGCGGAGGGTTCGATGGGCCTGTTCGACGGCGTCGCCGCGCGCGGCGTCTCCGGCACCGGCGCCACCGCCGACATTGCGGAGATGCTGGGCTGGCCGGTGCTGCTGGTGATCGATCCTTCCGGACAGGCGCAGACGGCGGCGGCGATCGCCGCAGGCCTTCGCGACTATCGTGCCGGCGTGCGCCTTGCCGGCGTGGTGCTCAATCGCGTCGCCAGCCCGCGACATGAAGATCTCGTGCGGCGTGCACTGAACGACGCCGGCATCGCCGTGTTCGGCGCGCTGCCGCGTCATGCAGAAATCAGCCTGCCGAAACGGCATCTCGGCCTGGTGCAGGCCGAAGAGCAGGCCGAGATCGGCAAGCTGATCGACGAAGCCGCGCGCTTCGTCGCCGAGCATGTCGATCTCGATGCGGTGCTGCGGGCGGCAGCAAGCTGTTCGCCGCAACCGGCGGCAAACGGCATGAACGTGACGCCGCCCGGGCAGCGCATTGCGTTGGCCCGCGATGCCGCGTTCTCCTTCATCTATCCGCACATGCTGGAGGCCTGGCGCGCGGCCGGCGCCGAGATCTCGACATTCTCGCCGCTTGCCGATGAAGCGCCTGACGCGAGCGCCGATGTCTGCTGGCTGCCCGGCGGCTATCCCGAACTGCATGCCGGCACGATCGCGGCCAATGCGCGCTTTCGCAGCGGCTTGCGCGCCTTCGCTGACACACGGCCGGTGCACGGCGAATGCGGAGGCTATATGGTGCTGGGAACCGCTCTGACCGACGCCGACGGCGTCCGTCATGAGATGACGGGCCTGCTCGGACTGGAGACGAGCTTTGCCAAGCGCCGCATGCATCTCGGCTATCGTCTCGCTGCGCTCGCCGCGCCGATGCCGGGCCATCAGGTCGGCGCGCGCCTGCGCGGTCACGAGTTCCACTATTCGACGATTGTCGCGCAGCCGGATACGCCGCTGGCGGTCGTGCACGATGCAACAGGCGCGATCATCGCCGAGACCGGCTCGCGGCGGGGACAAGCCACCGGCACGTTCTTCCATCTGATCGCGGAGGATCGGTGAGCGGTTTTGTCACTTTCATCTCGGCCGGCCCCGGCGACCCCGAGCTCCTCACGCTCAAAGGCGCCGCGCGGCTGCGCGATGCCGACGTCGTGCTCTATGACGACCTCGCCTCGGGCGCGATCCTCGATCTGGCCCGGCCCGGCGCCAATCTCGTCGCGGTCGGGAAGCGGGCAGGGCGGCCCTCGACCAAGCAGCACCACGTCAACCGCCTGCTGATCGATTACGCCGCGGCCGGCGTCCGTGTGGTGCGGCTGAAATCGGGCGATGCCGGTATCTTTGGCCGGCTCGAGGAGGAGCTGGAGGCTCTGCGCGAAGCCGGCATCGGCTACGAGATCATTCCCGGAATCACCTCGGCCTGTGTCGCCGCCGCGCAAGCCGGCATTCCCCTGACCCGGCGCCACACCTCGCGCCGGGTGCAGTTCGTGACCGGGGCCGATGTCACCGGCGAGCTGCCGCAGAATTTGAACTGGGCGGCGCTGGCGGATCCCGAAGCGACCACCGTCGTCTATATGGGCCGGCGCACCTTTCCGGCGCTTGTCGCAAAATTGATCGAGCACGGCCTCGCCCCTGATACCCCGGCGCTGTTCGCCGAATCCCTCGGTCGTCCCGACGAGCGGCTGGTCCGCACCACCATTGCCGAGCTGGCGGAACAGCTTGCGCGGGGCGGCGCGGCCTCGACGGCGGCGGTGATCCTGTTTGGCGCGCTGGCGGGCGATTATCCGTCAGGACCGTCCCGGCCGCCCTTCGCCCCTTGACGCCCGGCTGGCGAAAGGGGCACACAGGAGACGCATGGTGCTCGAGGCGGCGCAAACCGCCGGAGCATAATCGGGAATGGGGGTGGGCGGACAGTTGCGCCGCCCAAAACCCCAGCCGCCCCCGCGACTGTAAGCGGTGAGGGACTCCGATCAGCCACTGGGCCGCAAGGCCCGGGAAGGCCGGAGAACCCCAGTGAACCGCGAGCCAGGAGACCGGCCGTGCATGTCTTGTGGCCAAGGCCGTCGGGTGTGACGGCAGGAAGGAACTGAACCATGCATATCGAACCCGGAGTCGTATCGGGCGCCAAGCTCGTGTTGAGTTACGCAACCGGCATCGCAGTCGGCGGCGTTGCGCTGAAGCTCGCGGTCGAGACCGTGCGCGAGCAGGGCATCACGTCGTTCGCGGCGCGGACGCTCGCCACCACGGGCCTCGTTTTCGTCTTCTTCGAGATCCTGCCGCACTTCCCGGTGGGCGTCTCCGAGGTGCACTTCATCCTCGGCTCGACCCTGTTCCTGCTGTTTGGGGCAGCGCCCGCGGCCTTCGGCCTTGCGTTCGGACTGTTGTTCCAGGGCATCTTCTTCGAGCCGCCCGATCTGCCGCAATTCGGCATGAACGTCACCACGCTGCTGGTGCCGCTGTTCGGGATCCAGGCGATCGCCGCGCGGATCATTGCCCGCAACACCGCCTATGTCGATCTCAGGTATCGCCAGGCGCTGGCGCTGTCGACCACGTATCAGGCCGGCGTCATCGCCTGGGTTGCGTTCTGGGCGCTCTATGGCTCGGGCTTCGGTGCGACCAACCTCGTCAACATCGCGACCTTCGCGGCCTCCTACGCGCTCGTCATCGTGATCGAGCCGCTGGCCGACCTCGGTGTGCTGGCGCTGGCGAAGTCGCTGCGCGGCGTCACCGCGCCCGGCCTCGTTACCCCGCGTTTGCATAACGCGGCTTGAGAGACAAGCGAACGGGCGGCCGTGATGGCCGCCCTTCGCACTCACGATGCTGACACTCTCCCTGATAGGCATCGGTTGCGGCGATCCCGAGCAGCTCACGCGCGCCGCCGTTCAAGCCATCAACGCGGCCGATCTCATCCTGATCCCGCGCAAGGGGACGGCGAAGTCCGATCTCGCAGATCTCAGGCGGACGATCTGCGCGGATGTACTCACCAATCCAACGACGCGCATTGCCGAGTTCGATCTTCCTGTGCGCGATGCCGGTGAAGCGGACTATCACAAGGGCGTGGACGACTGGCACGATGCCGTGGCCGCGGCGTGGTCGCGGACGATCGCCAGCCATCTCGAAGGTAAAGGCAAGGTCGCGCTGCTGATCTGGGGCGATCCCTCGCTGTACGATTCCTCGCTGCGCATTGCGCGGCGGCTCGATCCCTTGCCTGATATCGAGGTCGTGCCGGGCATCACCTCGATCCAGGCGCTGTGCGCGGCGCATGCGCTGCCGCTCAACGACATCGGCGAGCCCTTCCTGGTCACGACGGGGCGCCGCTTGCGCGAAGGCGGCTGGCCGCAGGGCGTCGATACCGTGGTGGTGATGCTCGACGGCGGCACGGCTTTCCAGTCGCTCGATCCAGCCGGGCTGCACATCTGGTGGGGCGCCTATCTCGGTATGCACGATCAGATCGTCATGTCGGGCGTTCTGGCCGAGATCGGCCCGCGCATCGTCGCCGCGCGACAGGATGCGCGCGAGCGGCACGGATGGATCATGGACAGCTACATTCTCAAGCGCAGGCCGTAAGCGAGGCAGCATGCTCCCCGAATGGGTCACCCGGAAATGCCCCGAGGTCTCCGCTGTCCATCGCGAGGCGGCGCTCGCGCGTCAGGCGCAACTCACAAAACCGGCCGGCGCGCTCGGCCGGCTGGAGCAGCTTGCGGTCGAGCTTGCGGGCCTGCAGGCGACCGAGCAACCGCGCGCTGCGCGAGTGCCGATCATCGTCTTCGCCGGCGATCACGGCATCGTCGCGCAGGGCGTGTCGGCCTATCCGCAAGGAGTGACCATCGCGATGATGGCGAATTTTGCCTCGGGCGGTGCCGCGATCTCGGTGCTGGCGCGTGAGCTTGGCTCAGGCCTGGAGGTCGTCGACGCCGGCACGCTGGCACAGGAGGAGATGGCAGGAATCGTCACCGACAAGCCGCGCAGCGGCACGCGCGACTTCAGCGTGGAAGCAGCGCTCACCCCCACGGAGCTGGCATTCGCCTTCGAAGCCGGTCAGCGCGCAGTCGCGCGCGCGGCAGCCGGCAGGCCCGATCTCCTGATCTTCGGCGAGATGGGCATCGGCAATACCACGACGTCGGCGGCGATTGCGGCGAGCCTGCTCGGCATCAGTGCCGAGGAGATCGCGGGCAGCGGTACCGGCGTCGACGCGGCCGGCCGCGCGCACAAGGCGGGTGTGATCGATGCGGCGATTGCGCATCACGGCATTGCGGGCGCTTCGCCGGAAAAAATCCTGTGCGCCGTCGGCGGCCTCGAAATCGCGGCGATTTGCGGCGCCATCATTGCGGCTGCGCAAGCCCGCGTTCCCGTGTTGATCGATGGCTTCATCGTATCGGTGGCGGCGCTGGCGGCGGTACGGCTGAACCCGTCGTGCCAGCCATTCCTGCTGCCGTCGCATCAATCGGCGGAGCAGGGGCATCGGCTGGTGTTGCGTGCGCTGAACGTGCAGCCGTTGATCAGCCTCGATCTCAGGCTCGGCGAAGGATCGGGTGCGGCCATCGCGCTGCCGCTGGTGCGGCTCGCGTGCAGCCTTCACAACGGCATGGCGACCTTCGCGCAGGCCAATGTGCCGGATCGCCCGGCCTGACCCGGCTCAAGCCGCGCGCTGATTGACCGCGACGACGCGCCAGCCGGTGGCGAGCCGGTCGATCCGGGTCAGTGACAACGGATCGATCACGAAGCGCAGGGCCGCTTGTGGTGTCAGATCCAGCGCAATGCAGAGCGCGGCGCGGATGGTGCCGGAGTGAACGACGAGCGTTGCCGAGCCGGCGCCGATTTGCGAGAGACCCAGCCGGACGCGCACGACCTGATCCTCAAAACTTTCGCCGCCCGGCGGCCGCCCGTGCGCCGGATCGCTCCAGAACTGCGCATAGGTCTCGCCGCCGGTCGCCGCGAGCTCGTCATGCCGCCGGCCGGTCCAGTCGCCAAAATCCTGCTCACTTAATTCGGGCACCAACGCGGGTTCGAGTCCCAGCGCGCGCGCCGTCTCAACCGTACGTCGCGCCGGGCTCGCCAAGCTCGCAGCATCTGGCGGAAGCCTCTGCCGCAACGCCTCCAGTTGCACGCGATCGCCGAGATCGGCGGGCGCGTCGGCCGCATGGATCGTCCCTTTGACGCCGTCGACGGGCGCATGCCGTATCAGCCAGAGGAAGGTCTCGCCTTCCATACCTATCTCCAAGGAAGTTGGTCGCGGTGGTAATAACGTCGCACCGGCACATTGACTCTGTCTTGTCGGTAATCCTAGATGGCTTTGACGGTTTCCCCGAGTGGGGATGAAAAGGGAATGCGGTGCGGGGATTTTGTCCCCAATGCCGCGGCTGCCCCCGCAACTGTAAGCGGCGAATCTTGCGTCACGAGCCACTGGGTATCTCGGTCCCGGGAAGGCGATGCAAGGTACTGACCCGCGAGCCAGGAGACCTGCCGTCAGCCGTGGTCACACGCGAAGATGTCGGTCGGGGAGTACAGACATTCGGCTTCATCGGAAGGCTCAAAGGCCGGAGGTGGGACCTGGTTCGCTGTGACGTGCCACTGACGTCATACCGAGGTCCCGAACTGTGTCTTCCATTCGTCTTGTACGACCGCGTTGCTTCCTGCTCGCTTCCGCCGCGCTTACTTCATTTGCAGTCGCCGATCTGCCCGCAGCGCTGGCGCAGCAGGCCCGCGAGCCGCTGCCGCCGGTCGAGGTGTCGCCCGCCCAATCCCGCAAACCGGCAAAGCCGGCGGCCCGGGACGCGCAGAGCCCACGCCGCGCAGCATCGCGCAGGCCAGCGGCCGCATCGGCCGCGGCCAAGCCCGTCGTGCCGACCGCGGCGGCGCAGACGCCGCTCAACACCAATGTGGTTGCCGAGAGCGCCTCGCGCCTCGGCCTGACCGTGCAGGAGACACCCGCGACCGTCGAGGTCATCTCGGCCGAGACCACGCGGGAGCAGGGCTATCGCACCGTGTCGGAGGTTGCGCAGGGCGCGGTCGGTGTCACCTCCGGCGACAATCCGGCCGAGCCCGCGGCTTTCTCCATGCGTGGCTTCACCAACAGCCAGATCAACATGCTCTACAACGGCATCAAGATCGGTCCGCAGAACATGACCTCGCGGATCACGGATACGGCCAATCTCGCAGCCGTGGAATTTTTGAAAGGTCCGGCCTCGCTAATGTCGGGCGAAGGTGCCGCCGGTGGCGCAATCAACTTGATCACGAAGCAGCCACACACCGGGCCGATCCGGAATGACGCTGACTTCTCCTGGGATTCGCTCAACTCGTTCGGCGTCCATTACGGCTCGGGCGGCAGCACCAATTTGCAGGGGCTCGACTACCGCTTCGACATCAGCCGCGCCTCGCTCAATGGCTTTGCCGACGACACCAATACCAAGACGCTGGATGTGTCTGGCCAGCTCAATTACCGCATCTCCGACAGCCTCAAGATCTGGGGCGCGATCGAGTACCGGGAAGATCGCTCGAAGGCCTATTGGGGCGCACCGCTGGTACCGGTCGCCTTCAGCAGTTCGCATGCGACGAGCGGGATTGTTTCGGGCAATTACGTCTCGAACTTCAACAAAACGAATCTCGGTGCGATCACGATCGACGATCGTACCTTCAACACCAATTACAACGTTCTCGACAACCGCAACGTGGCACAAGAGGTGTGGCTGCGCGGCGGCTTCGAACTGAAGCTGGCGCCTGACCTGACGCTGAAGAGCCAAGCCTATGCCTATGGCGCGGAGCGTACCTGGTTCAACAACGAGATCGAGGCTTTCAATGCCAGTACGGGCCTGCCCAACTCGAACATGGTCGATCGCGAGCGCTTCTATGTTGCACATAGCCAACGCCTTGTCGGCAACATTACCGACCTGATTTGGGACGCTAATATCGCAGGCTTCGACAACCGCCTGGTCACGACACTTTCGTCCAGCTATCTCGATTTCGTCAGGCCAGGCGCGGCCAACTTCCCGGACGATTACGTCTCGCTCGTCAATCCCGACGGTGGCCTTTACGGCCTGCTCACGACGCAGCAGCAGACCGCGCGCATCGACAACGAGGCGCTGTCGTTCGAGGACCGGGTGAAGCTCACGCGAACCTTCGCGCTGGTCGGCGGCCTCCGCGTCGAGCATATCGGGCTTGACCGCAACTCGACCGACGCCGCCGGGCTGGAAAAGGCGAACTTCCCGTTCTCGAAGTCCTGGGTCCCGACGACGGGTCGCATTGGCTATACCTGGGACGCCGTTCCCGGCCTGACCTTCTTCAGTCAGTACGCGACCGGTGCTGACGTCTCAGCCAACAACATCTTCCTGCTTGGGCCAGCCCAGCCGCTCGACCTGACGACCTCGCGCACCTATGAGACGGGCGTCAAGCATCTGTTGTGGAACAACAGGGCGGAATGGTCGTTCTCGGCCTACGATATCGAGCGCAAGAACGTCTATGCGGCGGCTGGCGGCATGCAGCTCAACATCGCGGGACGGCAGGAGTCGAAGGGCGTCGAGCTCGCCGCGGCCGTACGCCCGATCGATCCCCTGCGGCTCTGGGGCAACATCGCCTATGTCGATGCACGCTATGCCGACTACAATTTTGCCGGTGGTTCGTTCTCCGGCAACACGCCGCCGAACGTGCCGCGTGTCGTGGCCAATGCCGGTGCGTCGTACCGGTTCTTCACGCCCTGGCCGGTGGAGCTCGGCATCACGGGCCGCTATGTCGGCGACCGCTACAACACCGATGCCAACGTCGTGACGATGAAGGCCTACACCGTCGCCGACGTCTACGCCTTCGTCGACATCCCGAAGACGGTGTTCAACGCGGTCGACCAGGCCCGTCTGGGCTTCCGCGTGCGCAACATCACCAACAAGCGCTACGCGATCTGGGGCGATCCGTTCTATCCCGACCAGATCCTGCTCGGTGCGCCCAGGACCTATGAGCTCTCGGCCGCGTTCAAATGGTAGGGCGCTGACCACATGATGAACGCGATCGTGCTGCTGCATCGCTGGCTCGGGATCGCGTTCTGCCTGCTGTTCGCGATGTGGTTCGCGAGCGGAATCGTGATGCACTTCGTCCCGTTTCCGTCATTGGCGGAAGCGGAACGTTTTGCCGGGCTCGCGCCGGTGGCTGGCGGAGCGGTGAGGATTGCGGTCGCGGAGGCCGTCGCCGCGAGCGGGATCGCGGACGCCACGCGCGTTCGCCTGGTCCAGCGGAGCGACGGGCCGGTCTATGTCGTGTCGAACCCGTCGCGTGTGCGTGCGGTCCATGCCTCCGACGGACGGGATGCATCGGTGACGTCCGCCGACGTCGCGGTCGGTATCGCGCGGGATCATGCCCGGCAACGCGGGCTCGATGCCGCGCGGGCGTCGATGATTTCGGGCGCGGATTATGATCAATGGAGCGTACCCAACGGCTTTGATCGACACCGGCCTCTGTTGCGCGTCGCTCTTGGCGATGCGGCCGGAACCGAGGTCTATGTCTCCTCGCGCACCGGCGAAGTCGTGCTGGATACGACCCGCAGCGAACGCGGCTGGAATTGGGCCGGCAGCGTCCTGCACTGGATCTATCCGACGGTCCTGAGGAGCAACTGGTCCCTTTGGGATCGGGTGGTCTCGACATTGTCGCTGGTGGCTTTTATCGCCGCGACGCTCGGCGCGGTGCTTGGAACTATCAGGATCAGGATTCGAGGGCGCGGGGTTTCGTCGCCTTATCGCGGCTGGCACGCCCTGCATCACATCATTGGTCTCGTCGCGACCGTTTTCGTGCTGACCTGGAGTTTCAGTGGCTGGCTCTCGATGGATCACGGCCGGCTGTTCTCGCGCGGGGAACTGACCCCGACCGAAGCGGGCGTGGTGTATGCCGCGCCTGACTGGACGACGGCCCCACCGGTCGGTCAGCCGTCGGCTCGCGAAGTCGAATGGTTCGCCGTCAACGGTGTTGTCTACCGGCGCGACCGTACCGGCCTCGCCAGTCAGGCCTTGACCAAAACGGGGGAGGCGATCCGCAGCCGCCAGGTGGCATTCCTCGGCGAGAGGGATGTCCATGACCTGACGACGCGCCTTGCGCCGGGCTGTGGCGCCCCGTCCGTTCTAGCCGACAATGACGATTATCCCGCGCACTCCGTTGTCCCCGGAGCGCCCGTCTATCGCTCCCGATGCGGCGACCTCTGGTTCGACATCGACGGTGCCGACGGCCGCGTGCTGCAAAGACTGGATGCCTCGCGGCGCGCCTATCGCTGGTTCTATAGCGCGCTTCACACGCTCGATTTTCCCGTTCTCATGGCGCATCCGCGTCTGCGCGATATCCTGGTCGTCGGGCTCTGCTTGCTGGGGCTGGCATTTTCCGTCACCGGCATCGTCATCGGCTGGCGGCGCTTGCGGTCGACCTTCGCGGCTTGAGCTGCGTATCGAACAAATCATATGCGCCATGCAAATTGCGGGTTGCGCGGGCGATGGCAGGCGCGGATGATCCTCCGAGGGGGCGCAGCGGTGCGCTCTCTCAATGGGGCGATCGTGATCGATGTCAATTCAGCGCAAGCGCCTCGGCATGATTACCCCGTCGTCCAACTCGGTGCTGGAGCCCGTCACCAATTCCATGCTGCATGGCGTGGCCGGAGTCACCGTTCATTTCTCGCGCTTCCGCGTCACCGAGATCGCGCTCGATGCCGCGGCGCTGAACCAGTTCGATGCCTCGGTGATGCTGCCGGCGGCGGATCTGCTGGCGGACGCCAAGGTCGATGCCATTGCCTGGAACGGCACGTCGGCAAGCTGGCTCGGTACCGGCCGCGACCGGAGCCTGTGCGAAGCGATCGCGGCGCGGACCGATATCCCGGCGACGACCTCCACGCTCGCCTGCATCGACGCCGTCCGGGCGCTCGGCGCCGGACGCGTCGGCCTGGTCTCACCCTATACGGACGACGTGCAACGGCGTATCGGCGATGTCTGGGCCGAGGAGGGGATCGCCCCTCACGCCGAGCGGCATCTCGGCCTGCGCGATAACTTTTCCTTCGGTGAGGTCACGCCCGCGACGATCGCCGACATGATCCGCGCGGTCGCGGCGGACGGCGCCGATGCCGTCGTCATTCTCTGCACCAATCTCGACGGCGCCGCGCTGGCTGCAGCACTCGAACGGGAGTTGGGCATCGCCGTGCTGGACTCGGTCGCGGTCACGCTGTGGCGGACGCTCGAACTCGCCGGTGGCGACATCGCGGCCCTTACGGCGTGGGGCCGGATCTTCCAGACATCAGCGATCATCAAGTGACGGAGACACCTGTGACGCAGCTAGATCTCGCCATTCGCGGCGGCACCATCGTGACGGCCAGCGACGAATTTCGCGCCGATATCGGCATTCGCGACGGACGCATCGTCAGCATCGCCGACCGCATTGAAGGCGCGGCGCGCGAGATCGACGCGACGGGGCTGCTGGCGCTGCCGGGCGGGATCGACAGTCACGTCCACATCTCCCAGGCCTCTGGCCCCGACGTCGTGATGGCCGACGATTTTGCTTCGGCAACGCGCGCGGCGGCGGCCGGCGGCAACACCATGGTGTTACCCTTCGCGCTCCAGGAGAAGGGGACGTCGCTGCGCACCTGCGTCGAGAACTACCGCAAGCTCGCCGAGGGCGAGTGCTACATCGACACCGCCTTCCACCTCATCATCTCCGACCCCACCGCAGTCGTGCTCGGGCAGGAGCTGCCGGCTCTCGTCAAGGATGGCTACACCTCGTTCAAGGTGTTCATGACCTATGACGACCTCGTGCTCAGCGACAAGCAGCTGCTGGAAGTGTTCGACGTCGCGCGCCGCGAGGAGGCGCTGGTCATGGTCCATTGCGAGGGTTACGACGCGATCCGTTTCCTCACCGCCAAGCTCGAACGCGAGGGCCATATCGCGCCCTATTATCACGGCGTGTCGCGGCCGGAGGCCGTCGAGCGCGAGGCGACGCATCGCGCCATCAGCCATGCCGAGGTGATCGGCGTCCCCATCATGATCGTCCACGTCTCCGGCCGCGAGGCGATGGAGCAGGTGCGCTGGGCCCAGCAGCGCGGACTGCCGGTGCATGCCGAGACCTGTCCGCAATACATCACGCTGACGGCCGACGACATGAAGGGCCTGAACATGGACATGTCAGGCGCAAAGTATGTCTGCTCGCCGCCGCCGCGCGATGCCGAAAGCCAGCAGGCGATCTGGGAAGGCATCACCACCGGTGTGTTCCAGACCTTCTCGTCCGATCACTGCCCGTTCCGCTACGACGACCCCAAGGGCAAGCTGACGCCGAATGCACGCACCTCGTTCCGCTGGGTGCCGAACGGCATCCCGGGCGTCGAGACCCGGTTGCCGATCCTGTTCTCCGAAGGCGTCTCGAAGGGGCGGATCAGCTTGCAGAAATTCGTCGAGCTGACTGCGACCAATCATGCGCGGATCTACGGGCTCTATCCGCGCAAGGGCTCGATCGGCGTCGGCTTCGACGCCGACATCGCGCTGTGGGACCCGAAGCTGACAAAGACGATTCAGCAGGCCGACCTGCACCACGGCGCGGACTATACGCCGTGGGAGGGCTTTGACGTCACCGGCTGGCCTGTCACCACCATCGCGCGGGGCCGCGTGGTGTACGAGCAGGGCAGGATCGTCGGCGACAAGGGCGCGGGCGAGGTGCTGAGCCGCGGCAAGTCGAGCCTGGTGTGACGGAAAAATAATCGTATCGGGACGACGCCATGTCGTCTGTTGCGCATACCATCCTCGCGCTGCTGCGGCATCATTGATCTCTTTTCGCCGGCCGCCTTTCGGTGTAGCTCTGCGCTCACTTATGAGGCGGCCGGGCGCCAATGCTGATCGCCGCCGAAATCATGCAGGAGACACCAGGGATGTACCCGAAAGTTCAGATGTTCATCGCCGGCGAGTGGACCGACGGCACCTCCGGCAAGTCGGAGGACATCCTCAACCCCGCCACCGGCCAGCCGATCGGCAAGACCCCGCACGCCTCGCGCCAGGACCTTGACCGCGCGCTGGAGGCCGCCAAGGCCGGCTTCGAGATCTGGCGCAAGACCTCGCCGTTCGACCGCTACAAGCTGATGCGCAAGGCCGCCGACATTATCCGCTCGCGCGCCGCCGAGATCGCACCCGTGATGACCATGGAGCAGGGCAAGCCGGTCGTGGAAGCCCAAGGCGAGACCATGCTTGCCGGCGACCTCATCGACTGGTTCTCCGAGGAGGCCCGCCGCGCCTATGGCCGCATCGTGCCGCCGCGGATGGGCAATGTCTCCCAGCTCGTGACCAAGGAGCCGGTCGGCCCGGTCGCCGCGTTCACGCCCTGGAATTTCCCGATCAACCAGGCGGTCCGCAAGATCTCGGCCGCGCTCGCCGCCGGCTGCTCGATCATCGTCAAGGGCTCGGAAGAAACCCCGGCAAGCTGCATGGAGCTGGTGCGCGCCTACGCCGACGCGGGCATTCCGGCCGGCGTCGTCCAGCTGGTGTTCGGCGTGCCGTCGGAAGTGTCGGAATATCTCATTCCGCACCCGATCATCCGCAAGATCAGTTTCACGGGCTCGACCGCGGTCGGCAAGCATCTGGCCGCACTCGCGGGCCTGCACATGAAGCGTGTCACCATGGAGCTCGGCGGCCACGCGCCGGCAATCGTGTTCGCGGACGCTGATCTCGACAACGCCGCCAAGATCCTCTCGGCCAACAAGTTCCGCAATGCCGGCCAGGTCTGCGTCTCGCCGACGCGCTTCCTGGTGCATGAGAGCGTGTATCAGCCCTTCGTCGACAAGTTCGTCGCCGCGGCCAAGAACCTGAAGGTCGGCAACGGCCTCGACAAGGACACCCGCATGGGCCCGCTGGCAAACCCGCGACGCGTCGACGCCATGGAAGGTCTGGTCTCCGACGCTGTGCAGCGCGGCGCCAAGGTGCAGGCCGGCGGCAAGCGCATCGGCAACGAAGGCTTCTTCTTCGAGCCGACTGTGATCACCGACGTGCCGCGCGATGCCCGCATCATGAACGAGGAGCCGTTCGGACCGCTTGCCCCGATCACATCGTTCCGCAGCTATGACGAGGTGGTGGCCGAGGCGAACCGCCTGCCGTACGGCCTTGCGGCCTATGCCTACACGACCTCGAGCAAGACGATGCAGGCGATCGGCTCCGATATCGAGAGCGGCATGGTCTCGATCAACCACCATGGCCTCGCGCTGCCGGAAGTGCCGTTCGGCGGCATCAAGGATTCCGGCTACGGCTCCGAGGGCGGCCTCGAGGCGATCGAGGGTTACCTGAACACGAAGTTCGTGACCCAGGCGAGCGCGTAAGGAAGAGTCGCGTTGTCATTCCGGGGCGCGCGAAGCGCGAACCCGGAATCCATCGCGCCGCACGTAAAGAGGGAAAATGGATTCCGGGCTCGCGCCAAGTGGCGCGCCCCGGAATGACGGTGGATAGGACCTGCGTTGCCTGACGGGCGAGACATGGACAACAGCCGTCACCCGAGCAAGCGCGTGTCCCTTGCCGGGATGCATATCGACCGGAATTCGGCCGTGCCGCTGCATCTGCAGATCGCGGCGCACATCCGCGACGGCATTTTGCGCGGCGTCTTTCCGGCTGGAACGCAATTTCTGGGATCCCGGGAGATCGCGCGCGAATTGGGCTGCTCGCGCACGGTGGTGTTGACCGCCTGGGATCTGCTCTACGCCGAGGGCTATCTTGCATCGATGCCGCGCGGCAGTGTCATGGTGGCGTCAGTGGCGACCCCACATGCCGCGCCTTCGTCCGCGACGTCGCCTGCGGCCAAGCCCGCCCACATGTCGGAGCGCTGGCGCTCGCTGCTTGCCTTCGACTACGAGACCAACTGGCCGTCGGAATTCAGCCCGGGCGCGCCTGACATCTCGACCTTCCCATTCAAGGACTGGTCGCGCCTGTTGCGCCAGTCCTGGCAAAATCCAAGAGAGCAGGAGTGTCTCGATCTTCCCTCGGAGGGCCATCCGCGCTTGCGGAGCGAGATCGCGAACTTCCTCGGCTCGGTGCGCGGGCTCGTCTGCTCGCCGGAAGAGGTCGTCGTCACCTCAGGCACATCGGGCGCGCTTGATTTCTGCAGCCGGATGATCCTCGATCCCGGCGACGAGGTCTGGGTCGAGGAGCCCGGCTTCGTCGAGGCCCGGTGGGCGCTCACGGCCGCCGGCGCGAAGCTCGTTCCAATTCCGGTCGATGACAAGGGCCTCGTCGTCTCAGAAGGAATCCGGCGCGCACCGGGCGCGAAGCTGATCGTGGTCACGCCGTCGCATCAATATCCGCTCGGCGTCAGTATGGGGCTGGAGCGGCGGCTCGAACTGCTCGACTGGGCCAACAAGAACGACGTCTGGGTGATCGAGGACGATTACAATTCGGAGTTCAGGCACCAGGACAGCATGATCGCCTCGCTGCGCTCGCTCGATCGCGAGGGGCGGGTGATCTATTTCGGTACCTTCTCGAAGATCATGATGCCGAATTTGCGGCTCGGCTACATCGTCGCCAACAGGCATTTCATCGAGGGCTTTTCCAGGGGCCGCGCGCGCATCGATGTGCATACCTCCGGCATCGGACAGCTCGCTCTGGCCGAGTTCATGCGGGAAGGGCACCTGCTGCGGCATCTGCGCGGGATGCGGCGGATCTACGCCGCGCGCCGGAAGGCACTGATCGATGCGATCACAGCGCTGATGCCTGACGATCTCACCGTATCCTCCGCCGTCACCGGATTGCATCTGGTGGCGCTGTTCACTGACGCGATGCAGGCACGGAGGAGCGACCGAGAAGCGGCCGCGGTCCTGAAGCAGGCCGGCATCCACGTCCAGCCGCTCTCGCAAAACTTTCTGGAGCAGCCGACGCGGCAGGGCCTGGTGTTCGGCTACGGGCGGCTGCGGGTCGAGGATGCCGCGCCGCTGCTTGCGAGAATCGCGGCTTGCATCGGCAGCGGTCGCCGCGACGCACCATCCGACCCGGCAATATCCTCTCTTACTGTTCGTACAATAAAGAGAAGCTGAGCCGACCGTCGTGCATAGCTCGTAGGCATGCGGCTATCCCGCAACGCCGTTCAATCGCCTGGAAATTAGACAGACGTTTTTGAGTGCTCCGATTGCAGTGCAGCGGGCGTCACGATTTGCGCGGAGAAATCCGTGGTGCGCTGCACGTTTGTCGCGTGGAACGGTTCGCGTTCGTGTGCTCTCTGCGCGGGCATGGCTGCACCAAAACGTGCAGCCGGTGTTGCGCTGCATGATGTCGGTCCTGCGCTGGTCTAGTGGTTTGCGACAACTCTGGCCCTATCCCGAGCCCATCGCTCTGTCGCACGCTCGCAGGCGGTGGCATGACAGGGGATGATGATGAGCGCTCTCGGTTTGGCATTGGACGTTGCGATGGACGGCAAGCACCCGGCGTCCGGTTCGGACGTCATCCGTAACTGACCCCGCACATGAGTTCCTCCGAAAATCACTGGGAAGTCGGCACCGATATCGGCGGCACCTTCACCGACATCATCGCCATCAGGCGTGACTCCGCGGAGGCGCGGATCGCAAAGGTGCCGTCGCGCCCCGACGCGCCGGTTCAGGCGATGCTGGAGGCGATCGAGGCGGTGGGCCTGCGCAAGAGCGAGGTCAGGCGCTTCGTGCACGGCACCACGCGCGTGACTAACGCCATCGTCGAGAACCGGCTGCCGAAGGTGGCGCTGGTCGCGACCGAAGGGTTCGCCGATGTGCTGGAGATTGCGCGCTATCGCCGCCGCGATCTCTATCGTCTCGACATTCCGCCGAAATCACCGCCTTTGGTGCCGCCCGAACGATGCTTTGGGCTCGCCGAGCGCCTCGATCACGAGGGCCGGGTGCTGAAGGCGCTGGATGAGACCGAGATCGAGCGTCTGGTGGCCTGGCTGAAGCAGACCGGCGTGCAGAGCGTCGCGGTCGCACTGCTTCACGCCTACGCCAATCCCGTGCACGAAAAGATGCTGGGCGAGCGCCTCAAGGGCGTCGTCGCCCACGTCTCGCTGTCGCATGAGGTCAATCCCGAGGCGCGCGAATACGAACGGACGTCCGCGACCGTGTTCAACGCGGCCGCGATGCCGATCGCGGTGGAATATCTCAGCGAGCTGGAGCAGCGGCTGCCGATCGGCGCCGGCTTGCAGGTGTTTCATTCGGCCGGAGCCATGGTCCCGATCTCGGCCGTGAAGCGGCGGCCGCTGGTGATGGCGATGTCGGGGCCGGCCGCCGGTGTCTCCGCATCGGTCAGCATCGCGCGCCAGCTCGGCACATCGCGCATGCTCACCTTCGACATGGGCGGTACCACGACGGACGTCTGCCTGATCGTCGACGGTCAGGCCGAGATGACCGACGGCCGCATGCTCGGCGACAAGCCGCTGCGTCAGCCGATGCTTGCGGTCCATTCCATCGGGGCCGGCGGCGGATCGATCGTGCGAAACGGTCCCGGCGGCCTGACGGTCGGGCCGGAGAGCGCCGGCTCCGAGCCGGGGCCGGCCTGCTACGGCCGCGGCGGCACTGAGCCGACCATCACCGATGCCAATGCCGTGCTCGGCTATCTCAATCCCGAGACCAAGCTTGGCGACCGCATCGGCATCGACATCAAGGCCGCGGAACGCGTCATCGACCCGATCGCGCGCGCCCTGGGGCTGAGTCTGACCGAAACCGCGCTCGGCATCATCAAGGTCGCCAATGCGACGATGGCCCGTGCGCTTCGCCGCGTCACGGTCGAACGTGGTATCGACGGACGCGACTGCACGCTGCTCGCCTTCGGCGGTGGCGGTCCGATGCATGCCGCGGGCCTTGCCGATCTCTACGGGATTGCAGAGGTTGTCGTGCCGAGCGCTTCGAGCGCATTCTCGGCGCTGGGCTGTCTCACCGCCGATTTCAGCTTCCTCCAGCAGCAGACGCTACGCGCCGCCCTCGACGGTATCGATCTCGCCCGGGTGTCGGAGCGGATCGGGACGCTGATGGACGATGCGTCGGCGCCGCTGATCGCCAACGGCGTTGCGCAGGCGGAGATCCAGGTCGAGCTGGTGGCGCTGATGCGCTACGCGGCGCAGAACGATGCCATTCCGGTGCCGTTCACGTTGCCGCTCGACGTGACCAAGCTGAAGAAGGACTTTCTGGCGCGGCATCACGAACTGTTCGGCTATGCGACCAGCGAGCCCTGCGTCATCGAATCCGTGCGCATGCAGGCGCGGCGCCCGTCGACGACGGTGGTGAGCCGGCCGGCGACTGCGGTGAGGGCGGTTTCATCAGGCAAGCGAGCCTGCTCATTCGACGGCCTCCACGATATCCCGACCGCCATCATCGATCGCGCCAAATTGGCCGATGTCGTCAGCGGCCCCGCGATCATCGAAGACGCATGGTCAACGGTGGTGGTCCCGCCGGGCTGGCAAGCTAAACCCGATGTATCAGGCAATCTGTTCCTGACGCGGAGGGCGGCATGAAGCTCGATCCGTTCGTCGTCGAGGTTATCAGGCACGGGCTCTCGGCCGCGGCCGAGGAAATGAGCCTGGTGATGACGCGCTCGGCGCGCTCGCCGCTGCTGCGCGAGGCCGGCGATCTCTCATCAGCAATCACGGATGGCCGCGGCGGCCTGGTCGGGCAGGGCCGCGACATCCCGATCCATCTCGGCGCGATGGCTTACACGATCCCCGAACTCTTGAAGGTCGTTCCGGTCGAGAGCCTGAACGACGGCGACGTGCTGATCTACAATGTCGGCGCGCTCGGCGGCAATCACCTCAACGACGTCAAGGTCGTGCGTCCCGTCTTTGTCGACGGCGAGATCGTGGCGTTCGCGGTGAGCCTCGCGCATTGGCCCGACATCGGCGGCACCTGGCCCGGCAGCTATTTTGCCAAGGCGATCGACACTTTCCAGGAGGCGATGCGGATTCCGCCGGTGCTGATCGCCACGTCAGCTGGCGTCAATACGCCGATCGTGCAGCTGCTCAAGGCCAACGTCCGGGATCCCGAATCCTGTGAGGGCGACCTGCTCGCGCAGATCGCCGCGACCAAGGCCGGCGAGCGGCGCATCGTCGAACTCTGCCGCGAGCACGGCAAGGCGGTGTTCACGGCGACGCAATCGCGCCTGCACGATCTCTCCGAAATCGAGATGCGGGAGGCGCTCCGCGACCTGCCCGATGGCGTCTACGAGGGCGAAGATTATCTCGACGACGGCAGCGTCAACAATGCACCTGCGCGCATCCATGTGAAAATCACCATTCGCGGCGACGAGGCGACCTTCGACCTCTCCGGCAGTTGCGATCGCGTCTCCAATTTCTGCAACACGACGCCGTTCATGGCGCGCTCAGCTGTCGCCTATGCCGCACGCATCATGAGCGGCCGCGACATGCACCAGAATGCGGGCGCGCTCCGGCCTTTGACCATCATCACACGCCCGGGCTCGATCCTGGAGCCGGGCTGGATGGCGTCCGTTGCCGCCGGCAACCACGAGACGTCCATGCGCATCGTCGATGCGATTTTTCGCGCGATGCAGGACACTATTCCGGAGCGCTTGTCAGCCGGTGGCGCGACCACCGCGGGCGTCTTGTTCTTTGCCGAGCCGCGTCAGAACGGCTCGTGGAAGATGCTCTACGAGGTTCACGGCGGTGGTGAGGGCGCGCGGCATGATCGGGCCGGCATGTCGGCGACGCGCGTGCATCTCTCCAATACGTCGAACACGCCGGTCGAGGTGATCGAGGCGAGCTACGCGATCCGCCTGGAGCAGCAGGCCATTCGCCGGCAGTCCGGCGGCGCGGGCGCGCATCGCGGCGGTGACGGCTCGGTTCGCACCTATCGCATCCTCGCGCCTTCGATGCACCTGACCACCTGCATCGAGCGCATGGTGATCCCGCCATTCGGCATGCAGGGCGGCGAAGCCGGCAAGGCCTGCCGCATCTCGCTGATCAGGCAGGGCGCGAACGTCGCCATCGACGGCAAATCGAACCTGGTGTTGCAGCAAGACGATCTCGTCACGATCGAGATGTGCGGCGGCGGCGGCTATGGCGCCGCGGCCGCGGAGTGAGGGGATTGCGATGAGCAGATTGTTGCGAACCGGGCTGAACGCGGGCGACAGCGCGCCCATGGCCGTCGTCGGCGGCGAGGGCGTCTACTTTCACCTGTCCGATGGCCGCAAGCTGATTGACGGCAGCAACACCGGCGGCGGCCTCGGCCATCGTCACCCCGCGATGGTGGAGGCGATCCGCCGCGCGGCCGATACGCCCGTCGTGAACGAAGGCTGGACCTGGGTCGGCCGCGAACAGGCCGCCGACGACCTGATGATCACCGCATTCAAAGGCGAAGACGACTGGGTCGGCGCGGTGCGCTTCTGCATCAGCGGCAGTGAGGCCAACGACATGGCGCTGTCGCTCTGCCAGGCGCTGACGCAGCGGTCTGCGCTGGCGACGCGCGAGCGCGCCTATCACGGCATCACCGGCCTGTCGCGCAGCATGACGGTGCAGCCGCAATGGCACGGCGGCCTCGCGGTGCACGCGGGCGGCTCGAAGCTACCGGCGCCGATGGCACCGGTGCGGATTCTCCCGGCGCCGGATGGCGCGATCTATGGCGCGCCGGCCAACAACACGCCGCCCAGCGAATATCTGACGGATGCCACGCGGCTGCTGTCGGACACCGCGGCGACGATCATCGACTACACCCAGGGCGGCATCTACTACGACGGCGCCTATCAGGACGAGGTGGCGCGCCACGCCCGGCAAGCGGGATCGTACTGGATCGCGGATGAGGTCGTCACCGGCGCGGGCCGCGCAGGCCGCTGGTTCGCGTTCCAGGGCGCTGAAAGCCGCCCCGATATCGTGACGCTCGGAAAATCGCTCGGCGGCGGAGCGGCTGCGGTCGCGGCGGTCGTGGTGTCGAAAGACATCATCGAGCGGCTCAAGGGCACGAGCTGGCAGAATTACGGCACGCTGCGCGGCCATCCCATCAGCATGGCCGCCGTCAGCGCATACCTGAAGGTCGTCAGCGAAGAGAAAATCCTCGAGCGCGTGGCGAGCCTGGAAAAGTTGTTCACTCGCCGGCTGCTCGCGATCGCGCAAAAACATCCGAGTGTGCAGCGCGTGGCGGGGCAGGGGCTGCACTGGACGGTGGAGCTGCACGGTCCGGATTGGCGCTCCTGGCATGCCGACACCACGGAGGTCCCGATCGCCTCGCGCGTGGCGGAGCGCGCACTGGAGGCGGGCGCCGTGATTGGAACCAGCGGTGAGCAGACTTCGCTGTTCCTGGCGCCGCCGCTGGTGATCTCGGAGCAGGAAGCCGAGCGGCTGCTGGATGCGCTCGACCACGGCCTCGACATCGCAGACGAGGAGCACGGGTGAGCGCAGACCCCGCAGCGTCCTACCGCTCGCCGGCCTGGCCGGCGGACGAGCCCTGGCATCTCGCGATGCCGGAGGGGACGCTGTACGACGCGCTGGCACGCGCGGCGAAGGATCGGCCGTCGCACCCGGCGACGGTGTTTTATGGTGCGAGCCTGAGCTATGCCGAGCTACGCGCACGGGTCGATGCCTTGGCCGGCTTCCTGCAGAACGCTTGCGGCGTGAAGCGCGGCGATCGCGTCATGATCGCGCTGCAAAACTCGCCGCAATATGTCATCGCCTACTACGCGGTGATGCGGGCGGACGCCGTGATCGTGCCGGTCAATCCGATGAACAAGACGGCTGAGATCGCGTATCTTGCCGAAGACAGCGGCGCCAGGGTCGCGATCATTGGAAGCGAACTGAGCGAAATATTCGTGCCGCTGGTGGGCGAAGCCATCTCCCATACGATCGTCGCACAATATCGCGACGAAGTGCCGGCCGCCACGCCCTATACGCTGCCTTCATGCATCACCGAGGCGCCGTCGAAGATACCGCCGTCGCCAGGCTGGCATTCCTGGTCATCTGCGATCGCGCAAGGTTTGCAGCCAGGCGCAATGAGCGCGGGGCCGGACGATCTCATGATCCTGCCCTATACGTCGGGGACAACAGGCAAGCCCAAGGCCTGCATGCATACCCATCGCAGCGCGCTGTTCACCGCAGTCCTGCAGGCACGCTGGTATGGACTCGACGGCAGCGACGTGATGACCGGCTTCATGCCGCTGTTCCATGTCGCGGGCATGCAGGGCTCGATGAACGCCGCGGTGGTAACAGGCGCCACGCTGCTGTTGATGGCGCGCTGGGACAAGGATCTGCTGCCGGATCTGTTCGAGACCTACGGCGTCACGTTCTGGAACGCCGCGCCGACCATGATCGTCGACGTGCTCGCAAGCGTCCGGTTCCGCGATCGGTGCTTTGCGAAACTCAAGGTGCTGACCGGAGGTGGTGCGGCAATGCCGACCGCGGTAGCCGAACGGCTCAAAGGCCGCTTCGGCCTCGATTTCGTCGAGGGCTACGGCATGACCGAGACGATGTCGCCGACCCATCTCAATCCGATGGCGGCCCCGAAGCGGCAGTGTCTCGGCATTGCCGTGCAGGAGACCGATGCGAGGATCGTCGATCCCGAGACCTTGATCGAGCTCGACGACAATGTCGTCGGCGAGATCGTCGTGCACGGGCCGCAGGTGCTGCAAGGCTACTGGAACAGGCCGCAGGCCGACGCTGAGTCCTTCATCGAGCGCTCGGGAAAGCGGTTCCTGCGCACCGGCGATCTCGGCTATCGCGATGCCCAAGGCTATTTCTTCGCGGTGGATCGCCTCAAACGGATGATCAATGTCAGCGGCTTCAAGGTGTGGCCGGCCGAAGTGGAAGCCGCGATGTACCAGAACCGCGCCATCCGGGAATGCTGCATCGTCTCGACCCCCGACGACTACCGCGGTGAGACCGTCAAGGCGCTGGTGGTGCTCGATGAAGCCGCGCGCGCGACGATTTCGGCGGACGACATCGTCGGTTGGGCTCGCGGCGCGATGGCCAGCTACAAGGCGCCGCGCGCCGTCGTCTTCGTCGATGAGCTGCCGCGCACCGCCAGCAACAAGATCAACTGGCGGCTTTTGCAGGATGCCGAATGGGGGCGGACGGCATGAAAGCTGCTTGGCTGGAAAAACGGCGCAGGACCGCGTTATGCTGCGCGCGCCGGCACGCCCCTCAAGCTGCGATCCCCAGCCTCACCAAGAAATCAGGAACTCGCTGATGCGTATCGTCACTGTTGCCGCCGCCCAGATGGGCCCGATCCAGAAGGCCGACAGCCGCGAGGCCGTGGTCAGGCGCATGATCGCGCTGATGGACGAGGCGAAAGCCAAAGGCGCCGACCTGATCGTCTACCCGGAACTGGCACTGACGACGTTCTTCCCGCGCTGGTATTCGGAGGACCGGGCGGAGGCCGACATCTGGTTCGAGCGCGAGATGCCGAACGCAGCGACCAAGCCGTTGTTCGAGCGTGCGGCGCAGCATCAGATGGCGATGAATTTCGGCTATGCCGAGCTGACGCCGGACGGCCACCATTTCAACACCGCGATCCTGACCGACAAGTCCGGCAAGATCGTCGGCAAATATCGCAAGGTCCATCTGCCAGGGCATGTGGACTACGACACCAAGCGGTCGCACCAGCATCTGGAGAAGCGTTATTTCGAGCCGGGCGATCTCGGCTTCAATGTCTGGCGCGAGCTGGGCGGCATCATCGGCATGGCCATCTGCAACGACCGGCGCTGGCCCGAGACCTATCGCGTCATGGGCTTGCAGGGCGTGGAGATGGTGCTGATCGGCTACAACACGCCGTCGGTGAATGCGGAGAAGAGCGAGGAGGGCGTCGAGAAGCGGCTGTTCCACAACCGTCTCTCGGTGCAGGCCGGCGCCTATCAGAACGCGACCTGGGTGGTCGCGGTGGCCAAGGCGGGTGTCGAGGACGGCCATCCGCTGTTCGGCGGCAGCCTGATCGTCGATCCCGATGGCGAGATCGTCGCCGAGGCCAAGACGGAGGGCGACGAAGTCCTGGTTCACGCCTGCGATCTCGACGCCACGACGTTCGGCAAGACCACGATCTTCAATTTTGCCCAGCATCGCCGCATCGAGCATTACGGCCTGATCACCAGCCAGACCGGCGCGGTGCCGCCGCCGGAGAAGTGACGCCGATGGCGGACAAGGGCACATCCGGCATTTCCTTGCGCGAGCTCGATCCGCGCGACCGCTACAAGCTGCTCTGCGGCGTGGTCGTGCCGCGGCCGATCGCGCTGGTGACGACGCTGGACGCGAACGGAGCGGTGAATGCCGCGCCCTTCAGCTTCTTCAATGTCTTCTCCGAAAGCCCTGCACTGATCGTGCTCGGGCTCCAGCACAAGCCGGATCACGGCCCGAAGGACACCACCCGCAACATCCATCGCGACGGCGAGTTCGTGGTTCACATGGTGGATGAGGCGCTGTCTGCCGCGATGAATGATTGCGCGGTCGATTTTCCCTCTGGTGACAGCGAGGTCGCGGCGACCGGGCTTGCGACGTTTCCCTCAGTTGACGTGAAGGTGCCGCGCCTTGCGGCTGCACCATTTGCTCTCGAATGCCGCCGTCACGTCGTACTGAATTTCTCGCCCGATCGCGAACTGCTGGTCGGCGAGGTGCTCCGGGTTCATGCCCGGGAGGGCCTCGTCGACGAGACCAACATGTATGTCGATCTCGACGCCTACCGGCCGATCGGGCGCATGTTCGGCAATCTCTACACGACGCAGCGGGATACGTTTGCGCTTGTGCGCGAGAGCCACGCGCAATGGCTCGCGCGGCAGGACGCCAACGAGCTGAAGGACGCCTAGTGAGCCGAGAACTGCACCGTACCCAGTGCCATGGTGACGGCCGCCTGTGTCGGGTCGATCACGGGAATTCCAAGCGCTTCTTCCAGCGGACGGCGATGGCGCGCCATGCCGGCGCAGCCCATCACGATGGCGTGGGCGCCGTCCTCGTCGCGCAGCACGCGGCCGACCTCGATCATCTTCGCCAGCGTGCCTTCGCCCGAGGCGGTTTCGGCGACGCTCATGTTGAGCGGCCGTTCGCCTGCAAGGCGCTCGGTCAGTCCCATCTGCCTGAGATAGCGCATGTGACGCGGGATCGAGCGCTGGGCAATCGCGATGACGCCGAAGGTTTCGGCACGCGCCAGCGCCGTCAGCACGCCACACTCGGCGATGCCGAACACGGGCCGGTCGGTGCCTTCGCGGCAGACCTGAAGCCCGGGATCGCTGTAGCAGGCGATGACGAACGCGGCCGAGCTGTTGTCGCCTTCGACCAGTTTTCGCAGCTGCATCGCGACGCCGTCGACGTCGGCCTGGCTTTCAATGCCGAACGGACCTTCGGCCAGCGACTGGCAGACCAGTTCCGGCCCGCCCTCGAAGCCGAGCGGCTTCAACGCATCCTCCAGCCCTTGCGTGACCGCAGGGTTGGAGTTCGGATTGATGACGAGAATGCGCGGCCGGGGCATGTTGGTCTTCCCTTGAAATGGCGATCACGTAGCTCAGGCATATCATGGAGTGCCTCATGACTGAACCCACCTACGACCTGATCATCCGCGGCGGCCGCGTTGCCACCACGACCGACGTGTTCGAGGCCGATGTCGCCATTTCCGGCGAGACGATCGTTGCCGTCGGCCGCGGGCTGCCTGCGGCGAAGCGCGAGATCGACGCGCGCGGCAAGCTGGTGCTGCCCGGCGGCGTCGACAGCCACGCCCATATCGAGCAGTTGTCCGCGGCCGGCATCATGAATGCCGACACCTTCGAGAGCGCGACCGTCTCTGCCGCTTTCGGCGGCACCACCACGGTGATCCCGTTCGCTGCCCAGCATGTCGGCATGAAGCTGCCGCAGGTGGTGGAGGATTATCACGCGCTGGCCAAGAAGGGCGCCGTGATCGACTACGCCTTCCACATGATCATTGCGGATGCGACCAAGGAGACGGTCGAGGAGCACATTCCGGCGCTGGTGAAGCAGGGCCATGGCTCGATCAAGATCTTCATGACCTATGACCGGCTCAAGGTCGACGATGAGCCGCTGCTCGACATTCTCTTGGCCGCACGCCAGTCCGGCGCGATGTTGTGCGCCCATGCCGAAAATCACGGCATCATCGCCTGGATGGTGAAGCGCCTGCTTGCGCGCGGCTACACCATGCCGAAATACCACGCCGTCAGCCATGCCCGCGTGTCGGAGGCGGAAGCCTTTACCCGGCTGATCGGCATGGCGGCGCTGATCGACCAGCCCATCATGATCTTCCATGTGTCCACGGCCGAAGGCGCCAAGGTCATCCGCGATTCGCGCGGGCAGGGGTTGAAGGTCTTCGCCGAGACCTGTCCGCAATATCTGTTCCTCACCGCAAACGATCTCGACAAGCCGGGTGCCGAGGGCGCCAAGTGGATGTGCAGCCCGCCGCCGCGCACGCATGCGGATCAGGAGGCGCTGTGGCAGGCGCTGTCGCTCGGCGATCTCCAGACCATCTCGTCGGACCATGCGCCGTATCGCTACGACGAGACCGGCAAGCTGCGCGCCGGTCCCAATCCGAACTTCAAGCAGGTGGCCAACGGCCTGCCGGGGCTGGAGCTGCGGCTGCCGCTGCTGTTCGACGCGATGGTGTCGAAGGGCCGGCTCGGGCTGGAAAAGTTCGTCGAATTGACTTCGACCGCGCCGGCAAAAATCTACAATCTGCATCCGCGCAAGGGCTCGATCGCGGTCGGCGCCGATGCCGATATCGCGATCTGGGATCCCAATCGCGAGACTGTGATCGCCGACGAGATGATGCACGACCTCGCCGGCTACACGCCGTTCGCGGGCCGCAAGCTGAAGGGCTGGCCGGTTAGCGTTCTCTCGCGCGGCCGGGTGATCATCGACGGCAACAAGTGCCTCGCGGAGGCCGGCAGCGGCAAATTCCTGGCGCGCGGCGGCGGCGAGGCGGCAAAGCCGACGGGGCGGCTCGTCGCCGACATGGATCCGGAGCGGAATTTTGGGGCAAAGCTGCTGTGACGGCAGATCGCGCGCGATGAAGATCGTCATCTTCGGCGGCACCGGCTTTGTCGGCCTCAATCTTGCCGAGGTACTGCTCGCGCGCGGGCATGACGTCACGCTGTATGACCGCGCGGAGTTGCCGCCATCCGCGCGGCGATCGCTTGCTGACTACGGTGCACGGCTCAAAGCCGTGCAGGGGGATATCACCGACGCAGACGCCATCGACGCCCTCATTGCCGCGGGCTGCGATGCGATCGCGCTGGGCGCGGCGGTGACGGCCGGCGATAAACTCGAGCGAGCGTCGACCTCGCGCGTTCTCGAAATTAACGTGATGGCGCAAATCCCCATCCTGCTCGCGGCGATCCGTCATGGCGTTCGCCGTGTCGTCAATCTGTCGTCGGCATCGGCCTATGGCGCATCCGGTGGGCGGGTGGACATTCTGGACGAGGAGACGCCCTGCGATCCCATCTCGTTCTATGCGATCAGCAAGTTCACCTCGGAGCGCTCTGTCGCTCGCCATGCCGAACTCTTTGGCGGCGATTTCCTGAGCGTGCGTCTGAGCGCCGTGTTCGGTCCATGGGAGCGGCCCGGCTCGGTACGCGACACGCCAAGTCTCCAGTACCAGATCCTGGCTGCGTTTGCGCGCGGCGAGCCGGCGGTCATGCCTGAAGCAGGCATGAGAGACTGGATCTACGCGCCGGATGCGGCCGAAGCCGTCGCACTGCTCATCGAAGCGGAGCGGCCGCGCCATCGGCTCTACAACATCTCCCGCGGTGGGCTATGGCCAGCGCTGCAATGGGGCGAGGCCTTTGCGGCGCTGCATCCCGGCCTGCAATGCCGGCTTGCGGCGCCCGGCGAGCAGACGGCCATCAAGCTGCATGGATCCTATCGCGCGCCGCTGTCGGTGACGCGGATGGCGGATGAGTTCGGCTGGCGCGCGCAGCTCGGCTGCGCTGAATCCGCCGCCGCGATGAGCGCCTGGTTGACCCAGCACAAGGAGTGGATCTGAGATGCGGCTGCAGGGGCGCACGGCCATCATCACAGGAGCAGCTTCGGGCATCGGTCGTGCAAGCGCGAAGCTGTTTGCGGAGGAGGGCGCGCATCTAGCTTTGGTCGATCGCGATGCCGCGGGCCTTCAGGAAACGCTGAGCCTTGTGGGCAACGCCACGACGCATGTCGGGGACGTCGGCGATGCCGGTTTCGCCGAAACAGTTGTAGGCGAGGTGATCGCGCGGCACGGCCGGCTCGATGTCCTCATGACTGCCGCCGGCTTTTCCTGTGGCGGCACGGTGCTGACGACGAGCCCGGAAGACTGGGACGCGGTGTTCCGCGCCAATGTCGGTGGCACTTGGCTGTGGGCGCGGGCTGCAGTGCCGCAGATGCAGCAGCAGAAGAGCGGCTCGATCATCACGCTGGCGTCGCAGCTTGCGATCGCCGGCGGCAAGGGCAACAGTGCCTATATCGCCGCCAAGGGCGCGATCGTCAGCCTGACGCGCACCATGGCGGTCGATTTCGCGACCGACGGCATTCGTGTCAACGCGATTGCGCCCGGCGCAATCGACACGCCGATGCTTCGCCGCAGCTTTGCCCGCCACGCCAATTCGGACGAGGTGCGCGAAGCCTCCCGCAACCGCCACGCCATGAAGCGCTTCGGTCAGGCGGAAGAAATCGCGCAGACCGCGCTGCATCTCGCCAGTGATGCGTCTTCGTTCACGACCGGCACCGTGATGGTGGTCGACGGAGGCTGGCTCGCGGCATGAGCGACGCGCTGGCAAAGCTTAAAGCGACCGTGCGCGCCGATCTCGCGATGATCGCGCATCCCGGCGCCGCCTGGCTCGAGCCGAAGACGGGACCGGACGGCAAGCCCGCGCTCGACGTGCTGATCGTCGGTGCCGGCCAGTCCGGCATCGCCATCGGCTTCGGCCTGATGCGCTCGCGCGTCAGCAGCATCCTGCTGCTGGACAAGGCCGAGGAGGGGAAGGAGGGCCCGTGGCTCACTTACGCCCGCATGCCAACGCTGCGCAGCCCGAAGGACTATACGGGACCTGACCTCGATATCCCCAGCCTGACCTATCAGTCCTGGCACGAAGCCCGCCTCGGCAAGGAGAGCTGGCAGGAGCTGAACCTGATCCTGAGAGAGCATTGGGCCGAATATCTGCTCTGGCTGCGACGCACGATCGGTCTGCCCGTGCGCAACGGCTGCGAGCTTCTGGAGATCGCGCCTGCGTCAGACGGTCTGCTCGCCGCACGCGTGAAACGGGCCGATGCCATCGAGACGCTCTACGCACGCAAGATCGTGCTGGCGACGGGGCAGGAGGGCATGGGCGACTGGATGATTCCCGAGCCCCTGCGCGATCTGCTGGCAGGTTCGGTCGCAACTGTTGCCGACGACATCGACTTCGAAAGCCTGCGCGGCAAGCGCGTCGCGGTGATCGGCGCCGGCGCGTCCGCCTTCGACAATGCGGCGACCGCGCTGGAGGCAGGCGCGGCGGAGGTGCATCTGCTCTGCCGCCGCGCTCAGATCCAGGTGATCCAGCCCTATCGCTGGCTGACCTTTCGCGGCTTCCTGCGCCACCTCAGCGATCTCGACGATGCCTGGCGCTGGCGCTTCATGCGCAAGATCCTCGAGATGCGCGAAGGCTTTCCGCAGCCGACTTATGATCGCTGCGCGCGTCACGCCAATTTCACGCTGCACGAGGGTGCGCCGGTCGAGGGCACCAGGCAGACCGATGGCGGTGTCGAATTGCACACGCCACGCGGCACGATCACGGCGGATTTCGTCATTTGCGGCACCGGCATCGACATGAACTTTGCTGGCCGCGGCGAGCTGCGCCGCTTTGCCGGCAATATCGCGACCTGGGCCGATCGCTATCAGCCGCCTTCGAGCGAGCACAACGCGCGGCTCGGCCGCTTTCCCTATCTCGCCGACGATTACGCCTTCACCGAACGTGTGCCGGGCGAGACGTCGTGGATCTCAGACATCCATCTGTTCGCCATTGCCTCCACCATGAGTTTTGGTCCGTCGGGATCGTCGATCAATGCAATGACGACGGCCATTCCCAAGCTGGTCAATGGCCTGACGCGCGGCTTGTTTCGCGCCGATGTTGAACGCCACTGGGCTTCGCTCAGCGCCTACGACGTGCCGCAGGCCGTGGTTGCGCGGCCCGCGCGAAACATAGGAGAATCGCGATGATCATCCATGCACCGCCGCGACGAAGCGCCTCTGCGGGATTGGCGCGCAACTTGCTTCTTTCTTGACCTGCCTTGCTGGCGTTCTTGCCGAAATTTTGGGGAAAACGAATGCGTTTTGTGTCTTTCAGGCCCGCGGCCTCAGTCCTCGCCACCACTGCGCTGTTGCTCATTGCCACCGCGCCGTCGCAGGCACAGACCAGGGCGGAGACGTTGCGCTACGTCACGGGATCAGCGGTCAACACGCTCGATCCCAACATCCCCGGATCGACGCGCGAATCCTTCGCGCTGAGCATGAGCACCTACGATCGGCTGGTGGCGTTCGGCCGCAAGCAGCTCAACGGCAAATGGGTGTTCGACCTCGACACGATCACCGGCGAGCTCGCTGAATCCTACGACGTCAGCCCCGATGGCCTGAAGCTGACCTTCCGTCTGCGCAAGGACGCCAAGTTCCAGGATGGTTCGCCTGTCACGGCGGAGGACGTGAAATGGTCGCTCGATCGCTGCGTCACCGCGCCGATCCTCGGCAAGGCCCAGCTCCTGACGGGATCATTGACGTCGGCCGACCAGTTCAAGGTGATCGATCCCCTCACCATCGAGGTGACGCTGCCGAAACCCGACAAGCTCGCGCTGCCCAATCTCGCCACCGTCTATCCCCTGGTCATCAACTCGAAGGTGGCAAAAGAGCACGCGACGCCGGATGATCCCTGGGCCACCGCATGGCTGAAGGAGCATACCGCCGGCAGTGGTGCTTATGTGGTCGAGACCTTCAAGCCGGGCGAGCAGGTCATCCTCAAGCGCGACGAGACCTGGAACCGCGGTTCGGCCAACAAGCCCGCATTCTTCAAGCGCGTGATTATTCAGTCCGTGCCGGAGCCGGCGACCCGCGCCAATCTCGTCGAGCGCGGCGATGCCGACCTCGTCGTCGATCTCCAGGCCAGCGACGTGCAGTCGCTCGAAGCCAAGGGCAAGCTCAAGGTGGTCTCGACCCCGCAGTACAATGCGATCACCTATGTCTCGATGAACAACCAGATGCCGCCATTCGACAACGTCAATGTCCGCCGCGCCATCGCTTACGCGCTGCCCTATGACGACATGTTCAAGGCCGCGCTGTTCGGCCGCGGCGCGCCGCTGTTCGGCGCGACCTGGCCGGACGGCAAGCCGCTGAATGGCATCTATCCGTTCCAGCAGCCGGTGAAGCTCGACCTCGACAAGGCAAGGGAATATCTCAAGGCGGCCGGGCTCCCCGAGGGTTTCTCGACCACCTTCAGCTTCAACGTCGGCCAGTCCTCGACCGCGGAGCCGATGGCCGCGCTGGTGAAGGAATCGCTCGGCAAGATCGGGATCAAGGTCGACATCCAGAAGCTGCCGGATGCACAGATGTCGACGCAGATCAACGAGAAGAAGCTTCCCTTCTACACCGAGGGCATCGTAGCCTGGCTGCCGTCGACCGATTACTTCTACCGCAACTTCTACACCGGTAATCAGCGCTGGAATTACAGCTCGATCAACAACCCGGATCTTGCCGCGATCGCGCAGGAGGCGCGTTTCGAGCCGGACAAGGCGAAGTATGAGGAAGCGGGCCGCAAGCTCAACGCGATGCATGTCGATCTGATGCCGCAGATCATGCTGTGGCAGCCGAACCAGGATGCGGTGATGGCGTCGTCGGTCGAAGGCTACACCTACGAGTTCCACCGCCAGGTCGACTATCGCGACGTCAGCCGCAAGTGATGGCGGCAAACAAGAGAGGCTCCGAAAGGTGACGACCGGTCTTGGTGCAACCATGGTGCGGGCGGGCAGGCGGCTTCTGTCGTCGCTGCCGGCGCTGTTCGGTGTGCTGGTGTTCACCTTTCTTCTGATGCGCGTGCTGCCCGGCGACCCCGCGGTGTTCTTCGCCTCGGGGCCTAATGCCGGCAAGGAGGAGATCGAGCAGATCCGCAAGCAGATGGGGCTCGACAGGTCGGTGCCGGAGCAGCTCGTGTTCTATCTCTCTGACATCGGCCACGGCAATCTCGGCCGCTCCATGATGACGGGACAGCCGGTGCTGAAGGACCTGCGCGAACGGCTGCCGGCTTCGCTGGAGCTCACCTTCACGGCGCTCCTGATCGCGCTGATCGCGGCGGTACCGCTCGGCGTGGTCGCAGCCTTGAAGCCCGGCTCGGTGGTCGATCACGGCGTGCGGCTGTTCTGCGCGCTCGGCGTCTGCGTGCCGACTTTCGTCTCGGGCCTGCTGCTGATCTATGTGTTCTACTATCTCCTCGGGCTGGCGCCTGATCCGACCGGGCGGATCGACGTGTTCACTTCGCTGCCGCCGCAACGGACCGGGTTCCTGTCGATCGATTTCCTGCTCGCCGGAGATGTCGAGGGCTGGTGGGCGGCCTGCAAGCAGTTGATTCTGCCGGCGGTGAGCATGGCCCTGTTCGTGATCGCGCCGCTGGCGCGGATCACGCGGGCCTCGATGCTGGTTTCGCTCGGCAGCGATTTCGTGCGCACTGCGCGCTCAGTCGGATTGTCCTGGCACAAGGTGGTCGTCACTTATGCGCTGCGGAACGCGATCCTGCCCGTCATCACCATCGCCGGCATCGTGTTCTCGACCATGCTGGGCGCCAATGTCCTGGTGGAGAAAGTGTTCTCCTGGCCGGGCGTCGCGTCCTATGCGCTCGATGCGCTCTTATCCTCCGACTATGCGCCGGTGCAGGGTTTCGTGCTGCTGATGGCCAGCTTGTTCGTGCTGGTCAATCTCGTGGTCGACATCTGCTACGGCATCGCCGATCCCAGGGTGTCGATCGAATGACCAGCGCAACTCTCCGCCATTCGGTCTGGATCCTGCGCGGCAACCCGCTCACCGCCGTTGCCGCGGCCGGCGTTGCGCTGTTCGTCCTGATTGCGATCTTCGGGCCGTGGATCGTGCCCTATGATCCCGTGGTCTCCAATGTCTCGGAGGCTCTTTTGCCGCCGAGCGCGGCGCATCTCGCCGGCACCGATCAGCTCGGGCGCGACGTCTTCAGCCGCCTCATCATCGCCGCGCGCCTCGATCTTGCCATTGCGGTTTCCGCGGTCGGCATCTCCTTCGTGATCGGCGCCGTCGTCGGCGCGTTCTGCGGCTATGCCGGCGGCAAGCTCGATCGCGGTGTCGGCCGTTTCGTCGATGTGATGATGGCCTTTCCGCTGTTCGTGCTGGCGATGGCGATGGTTGCCGCCCTGGGCAACCGGATCGAGAACATCGTGATCGCGACCGCGATCATCAATCTTCCGTTCTACATCCGCTTCGCGCGCGCCGAGGTCAACGTCCGCCGCAATGTCGGCTGGGTTGAAGCCGCGCGCGCCTGCGGCGAGAGCCATTTCTCGGTGGTGCTGCGCTTCCTGCTGCCGAATATCCTGCCGGCGATGGCGGTGCAGATCTCGCTCAATCTCGGCTGGGCCATTCTCAACGCGGCCGGCCTGTCCTTCATCGGTCTCGGCGTCAAGCCGCCGACGCCGGAATGGGGCATCATGGTCGCGGAAGGGGCGCGCTTCATCTCGACCGGGCGGTGGTGGCTGGTGGCCTTTCCGGGTCTTGCGCTGATGATGGCGGTGCTGTGCTTCAATCTCCTCGGTGACGGGATGCGGGACATTCTCGACCCGCGGATGCGCACATGAGCGAGGAGCTGCTAGGGATCAACGACCTCCACGTCTCGTTCTCGACGCGGCGTGGCATGGTCGAGGCCGTGCGCGGCGTGACGCTCTCGGTCGAGAAGGGCGAGATGCTCGGCCTCGTCGGCGAGAGCGGCTCGGGCAAGTCGGTCACCGGCTTTGCAACGACGCGGCTGCTCGATGCGGCCGGGCGCGTCACCGGCGGCAAGATCCTGTTTCGCGGGCAGGACGTCACAAAACTCAGGGGCGATGACCTCCGTCAGCTCCAGGGCGCCGCGATGTCGATGATCTTCCAGAATCCGCGGGCGGCGCTCAACCCGATCCGCGCGATCGGCCTGCAGATCGCGGATGCGATCCTCACGCATAAGAAGATATCGAAGGACGCCGCGCGCGCCGAGGCGCTCGAGCTGCTGCGCGCGGTTCAGATCCGCGACCCCGAGACACGGATGAACGCCTATCCGCACGAGCTGTCCGGCGGCATGTGCCAGCGTGTCATGATCGCGATCGCGATTTCCTGCAATCCTGCGCTGCTGATCGCCGACGAGCCGACCACCGGGCTCGACGTCACCACCCAGAAGGTGGTGATGGATCTGCTCGCAGACATTGCCGCCGCGCGTGGCATGGCGACGATCCTGATCACGCACGACCTCGGTCTCGCGGCGCGCTATTGCCGCCGCATCGCCGTGATGGAGCGCGGCCGCATCGTCGAGGAAGCGAGCCCTAAGAAGCTCTTCAGCGCACCGCAGCACGCCTATACCCGCCGCCTGGTGGCGGCATCGCCGACCGCGACGTCGCGGATCGAGGACCTCGTGACGGAGGAGGAGCGGGAGCGGCACGCGACGATCGTCAGCAGGCCGAGGCAACAGCTCCCGCACGGGACGCCGCCGCTCCTCGAGGTGCGCAAGCTCGCCAAGCGTTTTGACCAGGGCTCCGCTGCGGTCGCGGATTTCTCGATGACGATGGCCGGCGGCGAGAGCGTCGGGCTCGTTGGCGAGTCCGGCTCCGGCAAGAGCACGACGTCGCGGATGATCTGCCGTCTTATCGATCCGAGCGAAGGCGATATCGTGTTCGACGGGCAGTCGATCGGCCACGTCGCCTCGCGCGACTTTCACCGTTCGCCCTTGCGCAAAGACATCCAGATGGTCTTCCAGGACCCGAACGAGAGCCTCAACCCGCGCTTCACGGCCTTTGACTGCATCGCCCATCCCCTGATGCGGCTCGATGGCATGCGGGCGGGCGATGCGCTGCGCAAGCGGGTGGAAGAGTGTGCGGAGCGGGTGGGCTTGCCGCTCGATCTGCTGCCGCGTTTTCCGCACCAGCTCTCCGGCGGCCAGAAGGCGCGCGTCGGCATTGCCCGCGCCATCGCCTGCCGGCCGCGGCTGCTGGTGCTGGACGAGCCGACCGCTGCGCTCGACGTCTCGGTGCAGGCGGTGGTGCTGCAATTGCTCGACCGCTTGCGCCGCGAGAACGACATCGCGCTGCTGTTCGTCAGCCACGATCTCAATGTCGTGCGCATGCTCTGCGACCGCACCATCGTGCTGCGCAACGGCGGCATCGTGGAGCAGGGGGAGAGCCGGGCGCTGTTCGATAATCCCAAGACCGACTACACGCGCAAGCTGGTCGAGGCGATTCCGCATATCGAGACCGGACCGGTGCTGGCGGCCGCGCTTTGACACCTGAACCGGTCGAAATCCCGATGAGATCCCGCTGGCGAAGGCCCGGTTAGTGGCATACCATTTGCACGCCAATGGGTTCTGGTTTCACCTGCCTTTGGCCAACGATGGCCGGCATCACGGCACTACTGGGAGGATTTCATGGATCGCAGGACCGTTTTGAAGGGACTGGCCGGCGCGGGCGGTCTGGCATTGACCGGCCTCTCGGCCCCGGCGATCGCACAAGGCGCCTCTGCGCGCACCCTGCGCTTCGTGCCGCAAGCCAACCTCGCCAATTTCGATCCCATCTGGGGCACGCAATATGTCGTGCGCAACGCGGCGGCGCTGGTCTGGGACACGCTCTACGGCGTCGATGCCAAGCTCCAGCCGCAGCGTCAGATGGTCGAGTCCGAGGAGACCACCGACGACGGCAAGACCTGGACCTTCAAGCTGCGCCCGGGTCTCAAGTTCCATGACGGCGAGCCGGTGCTGAGCAAGGATGTCGTCGCGAGCCTGTCGCGCTGGGCCGCGCGCGATCCAATGGGTCTGATGATCCTCGCTATCCAGCAGGAATTGACTGCGGTCGACGACCGCACCTTCAAATGGGTCCTGAAGCAGCCTTTCCCGAAAATGCTGTACGCGTTGGCCAAGAACAACGCGCCGTGCTCCTTCATCATGCCCGAGCGCATCTCGAAGACCGATCCGTTCAAGCAGATCACCGAATATGTCGGCTCGGGTCCGATGAAGTTCGCCAAGAGCGAATGGGTGCCCGGCGCCAAGTCGGTGTTCGAGAAGTTCACCGATTACGTGCCGCGACAGGAGAAGGCGTCGTGGCTTGCCGGCGGCAAGAACATCTTGGTCGATCGCGTCGAGTGGCTGGTGATGCCGGATCCGGCCACGGCTGCCGCCGCCTTGCAGAACGGTGAGGTCGACTGGTGGGAGAACCCGATCTCCGATCTCGTGCCCGTGCTGAGGAAGAACAAGAACATCAGCGTCGATATCGGCGATCCCCTCGGCAATATCGGCTCCTTCCGCATGAACCATCTGCACCCACCCTTCAACAATGTGAAGGCGAGGCGCGCGGTACTGATGGCGTTGAGCCAGGAAGACTATATGCGTGCGCTGGTCGGCGACGACGATACGCTGTGGAAGCCGCTGCCCGGCTTTTTCACGCCGGACACGCCGCTCTACACCGAGTTGGGCGGAGAGATTCTCAAGGGCAAGCGCGATCTCGATGCGGCCAAGAAGCTGCTCGCCGAGAGCGGCTATTCCGGCCAGCCGGTCACATGCGTGGTCGCGCAGGACCAGCCGATCACGAAGGCGCAGGGCGACGTCACCGCGGATCTGCTCAAGAAGCTCGGCATGAATGTCGATTTCGTCGCGACCGATTGGGGCACGGTGGGCGCGCGCCGCGCGATGAAGACACCGCCGGGGCAGGGCGGCTGGAATATGTTCCACAGCTGGCACGCCGGCGCCGATTGCATCAATCCGGCCGCCTACACCGCCATCCGCGCCAATGGCGACAAGGCCTGGTTCGGCTGGCCCAACAGCCCGAACACCGAGAAGGAGATCACGGCCTGGTTCGACGCCAAGAATCTCGAGGAGGAGAAGGCCGCGATCGGGCAGGTCAACAAGGCGGCGCTCGAGGATGTCGTCTACGCGCCGACCGGCTTCTTCCTGACCTACACGGCATGGCGCAAGAACGTCTCCGGCATCACCAAGGGGCCGCTACCGTTCTTCTGGGGCGTGTCGAAATCCGCATGATCGTACGCTGAAGCCAGATGCTCTCTTACATCCTCCGTCGCATCGTCTCGACCTTGCCGGTGATGGCGATCGTCGCGCTGTTCGTGTTCAGCCTGCTCTACATCGCGCCGGGTGATCCCGCCGTGGTGATCGCGGGCGATCAGGCGAGCCCGGAGGATGTGGAGCGCATTCGCCAGAGTCTGGGTCTCGACCGTCCTTTCCTGATCCAGTTCGGAAGCTGGGTCTGGCGCATTCTGCACGGCGATCTCGGCACCTCGATCTTCACCAACCTTCCGGTCTCGACGATGATCGGACAGCGTCTCGGGCCGACACTGTCGCTGATGATGGTCACGCTGCTACTCACCATCGTGGTCGCGGTGCCGCTTGGCGTCGTGGCGGCATGGAAGGCGGGGAGCCTGATCGACCGCGTCATCATGGCATTCGCCGTGTTCGGCTTCTCGCTGCCCGTCTTCGTCGTCGGCTATATCCTCGCCTATGTCTTCGCACTCGAGCTCGAATGGCTTCCGGTGCAGGGCTACACGCCGCTCACGGAGGGCTTCTGGCCGTGGCTGCAAAACCTGATCCTGCCGTCGATCGCGCTCGGCTGCGTCTACATCGCGCTGATCGCGCGCATCACGCGTGCCACCATGCTCGAAGTCTTGCAGCAGGACTATATCCGCACCGCGCGAGCCAAGGGCCTCGGGCAGGGCGGCATCCTCTTCGTTCATGCGCTGAAGAATGCCGCGGTCCCGATCGTGACCGTGATCGGGATCGGCATCGCGCTCCTGATCGGCGGGGCGGTCGTCACGGAAAGCGTGTTCGCGATTCCCGGCCTCGGCCGACTCACGATCGACGCGATCCTGCGCCGCGACTATCCCGTCATCCAGGGCATCGTGCTTCTCTTCAGCTTCGTCTACGTCCTCGTCAATCTGATGATCGACGTCATCTATACGCTCGTTGACCCGAGGATCCGCTATTGACCGATACGACCGTCAATCCGCAAGCGCTGCCGGCCGGCTTCGTTCTCGCGCCGCAACTGCCTGAAATCCTTCGGCCGGTCACGATCAGGCACGGTTTCCTGGGATTCTTGCGCGGCCATCCCACCGTCGCGATCGGCGGCGCACTGCTGCTGGCACTCGTCTTCATCGCGATCTTCGCGCCGTACCTCTGGACAGTTGACCCGACTGCGCTCGCGCCCGCCAAGCGCACGCGGGCTCCGTCGGCACTCTACTGGTTCGGCACCGACGTGCTTGGCCGCGACATCTATTCGCGCGTGCTGTTCGGTGCGCGGGTCTCGCTCACGGTCGGCCTGTCAGTCGCGATCTTCGCCTCCGTGGCGGGGCTCGCCATCGGCATGGTCTCCGGTTTCGTCCGCTGGGCCGACGGCATTTTGATGCGCTTCATGGACGGTTTGATGTCGATCCCGCCAATTCTGCTCGCGATCGCGCTGATGGCGCTGACGCGCGGCAGCGTCGGCAACGTCATCCTGGCCATCACCATCGCCGAGATCCCGCGGGTTTCCCGTCTTGTCCGGAGTGTAGTGCTGTCGCTGCGCGAGCAGCCCTATGTGGACGCTGCGGTCGCCTGCGGCACGCGCACGCCGATGATCATCCTGCGCCACATCCTGCCCAACACGCTGGCGCCGATGCTGGTGCAGGCGACCTACATCTGCGCCAGCGCCATGATCACGGAGGCGATCCTGTCCTTTATCGGTGCGGGCACGCCGCCCACCATTCCGTCCTGGGGCAACATCATGGCCGAGGGCCGCGCGCTGTGGCAGGTCAAGCCCTACATCGTGTTCTTCCCGGCGGCGTTCCTCTCCGTCACCGTTCTCGCCGTGAACCTGCTCGGCGACGGCCTTCGCGATGCGCTCGATCCGCGCATGGCCAAGAGCCTCTGATGTCGAGGGGGTGATCGCTATGCCGCTGCTCGAGGTCGAGAACCTTCAGACCCATTTCCGGACGCCCAGCGGCATCAACCGCGCGGTCGATGGCGTGTCCTTCCATGTCAACGAAGGCGAGACGCTCGCCATCGTCGGCGAGTCCGGCTGCGGCAAGTCGGTGACCTCGATGTCGCTGATGCGGCTGATCCCCGAGCCGCCAGGCAGGATCGCCGGCTCGATCCGCTTCGCGGGAAGGGACCTGCTGCAACTGTCCGACCGCGAGATGCGCGCCATCCGCGGCAACGACATCTCGATGATCTTTCAGGAGCCGATGACGAGCCTCAACCCGGTTCTGACGGTCGGCCGCCAGATCCGCGAAACGCTGATGATCCATCAGGGCCTGGACAAGCAGGCGGCCGAGGCGCATGCGATCGAGATGCTGACGCTGGTCGGCATTCCCGAGCCGAAGCGGCGGGTGCGCGAATATCCGCATCAGCTTTCCGGCGGCATGCGCCAGCGCGTGATGATCGCGATCGCGCTGGCCTGCAATCCAAAACTCCTGATCGCGGACGAGCCGACCACGGCGCTCGACGTGACCATCCAGGCGCAGATCCTGAAGCTGATGCTTGATCTCAAGCGCCGGGTCGGTGCGGCGATCATCCTGATCACCCACGATCTCGGCGTCGTCGCCGAGATCGCCGAGCGCGTCATGGTGATGTATGCCGGCCGCAAGGTCGAGGAGGCGCCCGTGGCCGAGCTGTTCCGCTCGCCGCGCCATCCCTACACGCAGGGCCTGCTCGGCGCCGTGCCGCGGCTCGGCTCCTCGCTAACAGGCACCGCGCGGCGTCTGGCCGAAATCCCGGGGCAGGTGCCTGATCTGCGCAAGCCCATCATTGGCTGCGTCTTCGCCGGCCGCTGCGCGCTCGCGACCGATCTCTGCCGCCAATATGCGCCTGGACTTGAAGAGAAGGCGCCTCGCCACGTCGCCGCCTGCCACTATTCCGCCAAGGGGGCCATCGCGGCATGAGTCCTCCGCTGCTCCAGGTCAACGACCTCAAGAAGCATTTTCCGGTCAAAAAGGGCCTGTTCGGCCGCAAGTCCGAATATGTCTATGCCGTCGACGGTGTGTCCTTCGAGATCGCGAAGGGCGAAACGCTGTCGCTGGTCGGCGAGTCCGGTTGCGGCAAGTCGACGGTCGGCCGCGCCATCCTGCGGCTGTTCGACATCACCGCGGGTCAGGTGATCCTCGACGGCCAGCGCATCGACGACGCACATCCGAGCACGATGCGCCAGATGCGCCGCCGCGTGCAGGTGGTGTTCCAGGATCCGTTCTCGAGCCTCAATCCGCGCATGCGGGTGCGCGACATCCTGGCCGAGCCGATCCGCAATTTTGGCCTCGCCAAATCCGCCGCCGATCTCGAAACCCGTGTGACGGCGCTGATGGACACCGTGCGGCTGCCGCGCGAGGCGCTCAACCGCAGGCCGCACGAATTCTCCGGCGGCCAGCGTCAGCGCATCGGTATCGCGCGGGCGCTCGCAGCCGAGCCCGAGCTGATCGTCTGCGACGAGGCGGTCTCGGCGCTCGACGTCTCGGTCAAGGCGCAGATCGTCAATCTCTTGCAGGATCTTCAGCGCGAGTTCGGCCTGGCGCTGCTGTTCATCAGCCATGACCTCGCAATCGTCGAGCACATGACCCATCGTGTCGCGGTGATGTATCTCGGCAAGATCGTCGAGGTGGCGCCGCGCCGCGAGATCTTTGCCGCGCCAAGGCATCCCTATACCAAGGCGCTGCTCTCCGCGGTCCCGCTGCCCGAGCCCGGCGCCCAGCGCAATCCCATCATCCTCAAGGGGGACGTGCCGAGCCCGATCAACCCGCCGAGCGGGTGCCGCTTCCACACCCGTTGCCCATACGTCTTCGATCGCTGCCGCACGGAGGAGCCGACGCTGCGTTCGACCGGACCCGAGCAATGGGTGGCCTGTCACCTCGAAGAGGCGCCGTAGGCCCTTCAGCCCTGGCGGCGCAGGAAGCCTGTGATCGTGACTTTCTCCCAGATGCCGGCTGCGGCGAAGGGATCGGCGCGGTTGAAGGCTTCGACCTCGGCGCGGCCGGGCGCTTCGATTAGGAACAGGCTGCCGATCATGGTCGCGCCGTCGTCGGAGACCAGCGGCCCAGACATCACGATCTTGACGCCGAAGCGCGATGTGTCGCTCAGAAAGGCCTTGTGGGCGTCGTAATTGGCGAGCCGGGTCGGCAGCGCGCCGGCGCGGTCGAGGGCGTGAATGGCGAACAGCATGATGTCTCCGTTGACGTGTCGGTTTTCTTGTGACGATTCTTGGGACGGCCGCGAAGGCGGCCGTCCGTGCTTGTGATGAGCGGTTGGGCTATTTGGCGCCGAGCTTGCCGGCGTCCTCGAAGGTCGGGCAGGTCCGTTGCTCCAGCGGTACGTCGAACGGCTGGTAATTGTCCTTGGTGATGACGGTCGGCTTCAGCACGATCTCGGAAATGACAGGCTGGTTGCGCAAGCTGCGGATCGCCATCATGGTGCCGAGACACCCTTGCGCAAATCCGTTGTAGTCGCCGCTGGCGAGCAGCTTGCCGGACTTGATCGCGTCGATCGCCTCCTTGGTGCCGTTGATGCCGATCACCTGGGCCTTGCGGTTCGCGCCGTCGAGCGCCTCGATCGCGCCGACCGCCATGGCGTCGTTGGCCGCCAGCACGCCGTCGATCTGCGGGTTCGACTGCATCAGGTTCTCCATGACCTGGAGCGCCTGCAGCCGCTGGTAGTTGCCGGGCTGCGAGGCCAGCAGCTTGGCGCCCGAATTCTCCTTCAGCGCGTCGTTGAAGCCGCGGACGCGATCGACATTGGTCAGCGAGCCCTTGACGCCCTCGATGATGACGATGTTGCCCTTGCCGCCCAGCGTCTTGAGCAGGAAGCGCGCGGTTTCGAGTCCGAGGCTGTAATCGTCGGCGCCGACGAAGGAGAGGAACTTGCCGCCGGCGGAGCGGTCGGTGATGTTGACGACGGGGATTTTCGCCTCGTTGATCTTCTCGACGCCCGGCACCATCGCCTTGTAGTCGACCGGCGTGAACACGATCGCGCTCGGCTTCTTCACCACGACGTCCTCGATCTGGCTGAGCTGCTCGGGGATCGAGTCCGGCTTGGTCGGGATGTACTGCAGCGTCTTCGCGTTCAGCGCTTTCGCCATGTTGTCGGCACCGACCCGCACCGTCTGAAAGAACGGATTGGTCTGGTTCTTGGTGAACACGGCGATGGTCTCGCCGTCGGCGCGCGCCTGTGTCGTGAACGCGGCCGCCATCAGCAGCGGCAGCGCCAAATAACCCATTTTCTGTTTCATGTAGCCTCCATCCCTCATTTTGCTTGTTGGATTTCTAAGAGCTCATTGCGCGCGGCGGCGGGTCTTCATGTCGAGCCAGACCGCGAGAATGACGATGATGCCGGTGACGAGCGGCTGCCAGTTGGCGCTGACCGACAACAGGTTCATGCCGTTCAGCACCAGCGTCAGGATCAGCGCGCCGATGAAGGTTCCGAACACGGTGCCGACACCGCCGAACAGCGAGGTGCCGCCGATCAGCACGGCTGCGATCGCGGGCAGCGTCAGGCTTTCGCCGATGTCGGCTTCGGCGGAATTGAGCCGCGACAGGAAGATGATCGAGGCCAGTCCTGCCATGGTGCCGGATACCGCATAGACCAGCAGCAGGCGGCGCGCGACCGGGATGCCGGAGAGGCGGGCGGCGACCGGATTGGCGCCGATCGCATAGATCTCCTGGCCCCAGATCGTTCGCTGCGCAAACAGCGTCCCGATTCCAAGGAACACCAGCAGCAGGTAGACCGGGATCGGCAGGCCGAACAGATAGCCGCTGCCGATCTGGCGGAAGCCTGCCGGGAAGCCGTGCAGGGTTTCGCCCGCCATGTACCAGTAGGTGAGGCCGTTCAGCACCCAGAGCATGCCATAGGTGGCGATGAAGGAGGGGATGCGCAGAGCGGTGACCATGATGCCGTTGAGCAGGCCAACGATGCCGCCGCAGGCGAGCCCGGTGAGGATGCCGAGCGCCGGCGAACCGGTCTTGTGGATCACGGTGCCGGCGATGCAGGCCGACAGCGCGACATTGGCGCCGACGGAGAGATCGAGGCCGGCGGTGAGCACCACCAGCGTCAGGCCTGAGGCGATGAAGAAGGTCAGGCTCGCTTGTCTCAGCACGTTGAGGATGTTGCCGAGGCTCAGGAACGAGTCGCTGAGCACGGCAAGCACCGCGCAGATCAGCAGCGCTGCGAGCAGGCGGTAGAACACCTGGATTGCGTCCTGCGACAGGAACGAGCGGGGCGGCGAGAGGGCCTCTTTGGAGATGTCGGTCATGCGCGGCTCCGGAGGCCGTCGAGGAAGAGAGCGACGATGACGAGGACGCCGACGCTTGCGACCTGCACCGAGGAGGGCATCGAGATCAGGTTGAGCCCATTGCGAAGCACGCCGACCGCGATCACGCCGAGCAACGTGCCGAGCAGCCAGCCATTGCCGCGCTCGAACGAGGTACCGCCGACCGCGACCGCGGCGATGGCGTCGAATTCGAGACCGAGGCCGGCGGTCGGATGGCCGGAATTCATGCGCGCGGTCATCAGCAGGCCGGCAATGCCGGCCATGGCGCCGCCGATCGCGTAGACCGCGATCAGCAGCTTGTTCGGCGAGAGGCCGGCATAGCGCAGCGCCTCGCGGTTGCCGCCAAGCGCGAAGATGTAGGTGCCGAAGCGGGTATGGTAGAGCAGTCCGTGGAAGGCAGCATAGGTCACCAGCGCCATCACGATGGGCACTGGCACGCCCAGAAGCGTCGCCGAATAGATGTCGCGCACGCTGTGGGGAATGCCGACCACGCTCTGGCCGTCGCTGACGATCAGCGACAGGCCTTGTGCCATGCCGAGCGTGCCGAGCGTCGCGACGAAGGGCGGGATGCCAAGGATCGCAACCAGCCAGCCGTTGGCCACGCCGAAGGCCGCGCCGACGAGAAGCCCGGCGCCGAGGCCCAGCAGCATCGACTTGGTCGCGAGCGACACGATGGCGACGCAGAGCGAGGTCAGCGTCAGCACCGCGCCCATCGACAGGTCCAGCCCCTCGGTCATGATGATCAAGGTCATCGGCAGCGCCAGCATGGTCAGGATGGTCGACTGCACCAGTACGTTGGAGAGGTTGGCGACCGACAGGAATCCGGGCGCGATCGCGCTGAACAGGGCGATCAGCAGCACCAAGACGATGGCAACGCCGGGAATGCGTTGCAGCGGATTGGGTTGAGAGACGACCGCGGCTTCACGCATGATGCATCCCCAGTCGCACGATGTTCTCCTCGGTCAGTTCGCTGCGGGTCAGGTGTCCGGCGATGCGACCCTCCCGCATCACATAGGCACGGTCGCAGACATGGCAGATCTCGACCTGCTCGGACGAGATCATCAAGGCCGCCGCGCCTTCGGCGACCAGCCGGTCGATCAGCGCAAAGATCTCGGACTTGGCGCCGATGTCGATGCCGCGCGTCGGCTCGTCGAAGATGAAGAGCTTTGAGCCGGCCGCCAGCCATTTGCCGATCACGACCTTCTGCTGGTTGCCGCCCGAGAGCAGGCCGACAATCTGGCGCGCGCTTGGCGTTGCGATGCGGAGCTGCCGGATCAGGCCGTCGGAGGTGCGCTGCGCGCTGCGCTGGTCGAACAGGCCGCTCGGGAACAGTTTTCGCAGCGCGGACACCACCAGATTGTCGCTCACCGACCGCAGCAGGGCGAGGCCCTCGCTCTTGCGGCTCTCCGGGATCAGCGCGATGCCGCGGCGGGCGGCAAGATCAGGCTCGCCGGAGATGGCCTTGCCGTCGAAAATGATCTCGCCTGACGTCACGGCATCGGCGCCGAAGATGGCACGGGCGACCTCGCTGCGGCCGGAACCGACCAGGCCGCACAGGCCGACGATCTCGCCCCGGCGCACCTCGATGTTGATGTCGGAAATGCCGGTCGACGAGCTCAAGCCCTTGACCTCGAGTAGCAGCTCGCCGGGCTTGTCGGCAAAATTGCGCGGGTAAGTCATGTCTACGTTGCGGCCGACCATCATGCGGACGAGCTGGTCCGGCGTGACGTCGGCAGGGCGAACGCCGTCGATGCGGCGGCCGTCGCGCATCACCGTGATGCGGTCGCCGAGCGCGAACACCTCCGCCATGCGGTGCGAGATATAGACGATCGATACGCCGTCGGCCTTCAGCCGCGCGATCAGAGCAAACAGCAGCTCGGTCTCGCGGTCGGACAGCGCCGCCGTCGGCTCGTCCATGACCAGGATGCGCGCGTCCTGGCTGATCGCCTTCGCGATCTCGACCATCTGCTGCTGCGCCACCCCTAACTTGTCGACGGTGGTGGAGGGATCGATGTCGAACCCGATCGTGCCGAGCACGCGCCTGGCGTCGGCCAGGATCTTGCGGCGGTCGATGGTGCCGGGAATGCGGCCCTTCGGCTCGCGGCCGAGGAAGATGTTCTGGGCGATATCGAGATGGGGGACCAGCGAGAATTCCTGGAAGATCACGGCAATGCCGAGCTTCTGCGCATCCGCGGTCGAAGAGATCGCGACCTTGTCGCCCTTGTAGTAGAACTCGCCGGCATCGGCGCGGTAGGCGCCGCACAGCACCTTCATCAGGCTCGACTTGCCGGCGCCGTTCTCCCCCAACAGCATATGGACTTCGCCGGGGAAGACGGCAAAGGAAACATCATCCAGCGCCTTGACGCCGGGAAACTCCTTGCTGATGCCGCGCAGCTCCAGCAGAGGCGCGGGTGAGGCGGGCTCGATAGCCAATGCGGCGCTGCTCATGCGTGCACTCCGCTCGCGAAGATCTTTCCGGGATTCATCAGTCCATCAGGATCGAGCGCGGTCTTGATCGATCGCATCACATCGACGGCTTCGCCGAGCTCGTCGGTGAGATAATCGATCTTGCCGAGCCCGATACCATGCTCGCCGGTGCAGGTGCCGTCCATCGCGATGGCCCGGGCGACCATGCGGGCCTGAAGCGCCTTGGCGCCCTCGGCCTCATCCGGCTTGGCCGGGTCGATCAGGATCAGCATATGGAAATTGCCGTCGCCGACATGGCCGACGATCGGGGCGGTAAAACCGTGCTCGTCGGCGTCGCGTCTGGTCTCGGTCAGGCACTCCGCCAGCCGCGAGATCGGCACGCAGACATCGGTGATCACGGCGCGCGCGCCGGGCCGCAAGCCCAGGCCCGCATAAAGCGTGTTGTCGCGGGCATGCCAGAGCCGGCTGCGGTCTTCCTGCGCCTTCGCCCAGGCAAAACCATGGCCGCCATGGTCGGCCGCGATCGCCTGCGCGGCTTCGGCCTGCTCGGCAACTGAGGTCTCGGAGCCGTGGAATTCGAAGAACAAAGTGGGGGCTTCGCGATAGCCGAGCTTTGCGTAGGCGTTGATGCCGCGCATCATGACGTCGTCGAGCAACTCGATGCGTGCCACGGGGATCGCGGACTGGATCACGGAGATCGCGGTGTTCACGGCATCGTGCAGGGTGTCGAAGCTGCAGACCGCGGCCGAGATCGCCTGCGGAACGGGATGCACCTTCAGGGTGATCTCGGTGATGATGCCAAGGGTGCCCTCCGCGCCGACGAACATCCGCGTCAGGTCATAACCGGCGGCCGACTTGCGTGCTCGCCTGGCGGTGCGGATCACGCGGCCGTCGGCCAGCACTACCTCGAGCGCCATGACGTTGTCCTTCATGGTGCCGTAGCGCACCGCCATGGTGCCGGACGCGCGCGTGGACGTCATGCCGCCGATCGAGGCGTCGGCGCCGGGGTCGATCGGAAAGAAAAGTCCGGTGCCGCGCAGCTCGGCATTGAGCTGTTTTCGGGTGATGCCCGGCTGCACCACGACGTCCATGTCGCTGTCATGCACCGTCAGCACCTTGTTCATGCGCGCGAAGTCGAAGCAGACGCCGCCGGCGACTGCGGCCGCATTGCCTTCGAGCGAGGTGCCCGCGCCGAACGGAACGATCGGCATGCCCGCGCTGGCGCAGAGCTTCACGATCTCGGCGACCTCCTGCGTCGTTTCAGGGAAGACCACGATATCAGGCGGCAAATTGCGATAATGCGATTCGCTCTGCCCGTGCTGATCGAGCACGCCGCGCGCAACGCTCGCGCGCGGGCCGATCATGCCGGTGAGGCGATCGGCCAATATGCTCGTGCTGACCCGCGGTCCCATCCTCAGCTCCCGTCTGCTCCCTGTCGTCGGACTCTTGTTCGGTCCGCCGTCGCTCAAGCTTAGGCGGCTCTCGCGTTGCTCGCGACCTGCTTCAGGCCGAAATCGTAATTGAGGTGGAAATAGTCGCGCTCCACCATGCGACCATCCGGCGCACGGCCGGCAGGATGGCCTGTGAATTCGCGGATCAGGCTGTCCTTGACGCCGAACACCACATCGCTGTCGAGGTATTTGTCACCGGCGACGAACACATGGGTCACGAGCTGCTCGAAACCGGGCGCCGAGATCATGAAATGGACATGCGCGGGACGCCAGGGATGGCGGCCCTGGACCTCCAGCATCTCGCCGACAGGGCCGTCATGCGGGATCGGATACGCCGCCGGCTTGATCGACCAGAAATGGAAACGGCCGTTGGCGTCGGTATGGAAGCGCGCGCGCATCGCGAGATCGCCGATGTCGTCGAGCTGCTGCACGTCGTAATAGCCGTCATCGTCGGAATGCCAGACATCCACGATGGCGCCCGCAAGCGGTTGTCCGTCGACGGTCGAGACCGAGCCTGTGACCAGCATCGGATCGCCTTCCATCGGGCCGGAGATATCGGCGCCGCTGTCCTTCTCCGGCGCGGCCTGGACGAAGAATGGGCCGAGCACCGTCGTCTCGGTCGCGCCTTCCGGCACCGGATGGTTGATCGCGTCGACCAGCATGGAGACGCCGAGCGTGTCGGATAGCAGGATGAACTCCTGGCGCTTGTCGTCGCACATGTGCCCGGTGCGGGTCAGGAAATCGATGCCGTATTCCCATTCCTTCTGGGTCGGCCGGACCTCGCGGACGAAGGCATGAAGGTGGCGCACTAGCGCTTCGCTGACCTCCTTGATGCGCGGATCGGTCGCGTCCTTGATCCGCTCCAGCACCGCGTCCGTTATCGTAGTCTCGTTGAAGTTGCGCATAGGTGTCTCCGCGATCAGAGTTTGGGTTCGCCAAGCCCGGACAGACGTTCCAGGTGCTTGACGGTCGCGATGAAGTCGGTGTCGCCGTCGCCCTGCGCGACCAGCGAGCCATAGGTCTCGCGCACCTGCGCTGCGAGCTGCAAGGGTACGCCTACGGCATGGCCGGCGCCGAGGATGAGATCGAGGTCCTTGGCCATCTGCTTGCATGAGAAAGTCGACTCGAAGTCGCGTGTCCGCAGCGGCTCGGTCTTGTACTTCACCATCGGCGAGGCCACCGCGCTATCGTCGAGCACCTTCAAGATGTCCTGCCAGGCGATGCCGCCCTTGCGCGCCAGCGCCAGGCTCTCGGCCATCATCGCCGCCGAGACCGCGATCATCAGATTGACCGAGAGCTTTGCGTAGCGGGCTTCCTCGGCCGGCCCGAGATAGGTCTGGGCGCGGGTGAAGGCGGCGAACAGCGTCTTGGCGTTCTCGAAGGCATCCTTCGGCCCGGAGACGAAGCAGGTCAGGGCACCGGTATGAACGATGCTGGCATTGCCCGAGACCGGCGAACGCAGATAGGCAATGCCGCGCGCCTGTGCAGCGGCCGCAACTTCGGTGGAGGCCTCGACGCTCACGGTGCTGGTCTCGATCAGAACAGATCCAGCAGCCATCGCGGCGATCAGGCCGGCTGGGTCGAGCAACGCGCCGCGCAAGGCTGCGTCATCGGGCAGGGACGTGATGATCGCGGCCTTGCCGCTCACGGCCTCGGCCGGCGAAGCGGCAATCGAAATGCCTTGCGCACGCGCCTCGTTGACCCGGGCTGCGCTCTGATCGAATGCGGTCACGGCGTAGCCGGCCTTGGCGACGAGCGCCGACATCGGCAGGCCCATCTTGCCGATCCCGATGAAAGTGACATTCCTTGAAGCGTCGGTCATTGATCTCATCCATTGGCGCCTTCAGGCGGCGCGTCCCTGTCGTTCGATGTCCTGCACCAGCCGCCGGCCGGATTGGGCCAGCAGGTCCTTCTTCGTCTCCAGCCCCTCGATCAGCAGCTGGCCGTGCCGCTTCTTCCAGGTGCCGCCGATCATGACTGCCTCGATATTGGCGAGGCTCGTCTGCATCACGACCGTCGCGACGGGATCGTGCACCGGGACAAGGTTGAGATCGGATGCGTTGATGATGACGAGGTCAGCGAGCTTGCCCGGCGTCAGCGAGCCGATCTGGCCTTCGCGGCCGAGCATGCGGGCGCCTTCGGTCGTGATCCAGCGCAGCGCTTCGCGGACGGGGATCGTGGTCGTCGCCGGAATGGTGCCGCTCACTTGACGCGACTCCGCATTGTCGAGCGCTCGCTGCATCGACAGCGCGACGCGGGCGACGGAGAAGAGATCGCCGGCCAACACGGATTCCAGGTCGATCCCGATGGTCGGGCGCACGCCGCGCTTGAGCAGCCGGCCGGTGATCGGAAAACCGTGGCCCTGGATCATCTCGTTCTCCGGCGTCACCGAGAAGGAGACGCCGAGGTCGACCATCTTGTCGAGGAGATCGTCGGGCAGATCGTTGCCATGAACGATGTTGATGCCGGCGCCGACGAGGCCGGCCTCGATCAGCTTCTCCCAGCCGCCGGGTGTCTTGGCCGGACCGCCGCCTTGATGCATGGATGCGATCAGGTTGAGCTCGCGCGCCAGGCGGAAGTCGTGCATCGCGACGTCGAGCGTCGAATAATGCGGGCCGAGAATGGCAAGCCCGAGCGTAACGAGGCCGTCGCGGTCGGCGAGGGGACCTGCCAGCAGCCGCTCGACTTCGCGGCGCGGATGCGGAATCTCGGAGAAATGCGGCTCGCCGGGCTTCGGCTCGGGTTTTGGCGAGCCGTGGAAGAAGGCGGCACGGATGCCGCTCTCGATCAGGCCGCGCACGGCGGCGTCGGTATGAGCGGGGGTCGGATTGTTGTGGCACCAATCGACCAGCGTGGTGGTGCCGCAATTGATCTGGTTCAGCGCACCGACGAGGGTCGCAATGTAGATGTCGCTGGGCCGGAACACGGTCGCGAGCCCGGCATGCATGCGACGGAAATATTCCAGCAGCGTCCAGTTCGCGGCATAGCCGCGCAATGCCGTCTGCCAGGTGTGCATATGCGCGTTGATCAGGCCGGGGATGACGATCCGGCCGTTGCCGTCCACGATCTCGGTTTCGGAAGCGCCGCTGCCGAGCTCGATCGATGGGCGCACATCGACGATGCGGCCGCCCTCGACCAGCAAATCGCCGGTGTTGAGATCGCCAATCGCATCATCCATGCTGATGATGACCGCGGATTTGATCAGCGTGCGCCGCATCGCTTCAGGCCGCCGCTTTGGTGGTAACAGGCGGCTCGCCGGCCCAGGCGCGGGCGATCAGCTCGCGGATCGCGTTGCGCTCGAGCGGGCGCGGATTCCAGTAGGCGTTGGTGACGGCGAGATCAGCCGCCTTGTCGATGCCGCTTTCGGGCATGCCGATGTCGCGCAACGCCAGCTTCGCACCCAGCCGCTTCGCGAGGTCGTAGAGCCCCTGGGGCGCGTCGGCCGCGCCGATCGCGCGCGAGATCCGCGCCATGGCATCGGGCACCGCCGGTGCGTTGTAGGCCACCGCATGCGAAAGCACGATGGTGTGGGTTTCGGCATGCGGCAGATCGAAGGTGCCGCCGAGCGTGTGGCAGAGCTTGTGATGCAGCGCCATGCCGACGGTGCCGAGGCAGACGCCGCACAGCCAGGCGCCGTAGAGTGCCTCGGTGCGAGCCTCGCGGTCATCGCTTTTGGCCGCAATCGCGGGCAGGGCGCGGGCCAGCGCGCGGATGCCTTCTTCCGCCATCAGCGATGTCACGGGATTGGTGTCGCGCGCATAGAGCGCTTCCACCGCATGCGCGATCGCGTTGATGCCGGATGTTGCAGCGAGGCTCGCCGGCAGCGTCAGGGTGAGATCGACGTCGTAGATCACGGTCTCGGGCAGCACGGCTGCGTCGCGTACCGTGGTCTTCAGGCCGTTCTCGGTCTGGCCGACGATCGGCGTCATCTCCGAGCCGGCATAGGTGGTGGGAATGCAGAGCTGGTTGACGCCGGTGCGCAAGGCCAGCGCCTTGCCAAGGCCGGTGGTCGAGCCGCCGCCGAGCGAGACGACGCAATCGGCCTCGCATGCCTTCATCGCCGCGAGCGCGCGCTCCGTGACCTCGACCGGCGTATGCATGGTCGCGCCGGGAAAGATGCCGGCAAAAAGCGAACCGAGTGCGGCCCCCAGGCTCTTGCCTTGCGCCTCCTGCTGCGGCGTCGTCAGCACCAGCGCGCGCTTGCCGCCGAGCCGCTCGACCTCGGCCCTGGCGGAGGCCAGCGTTCCGCTGCCGAACACGACGCGGCAGGGCAGGTTTTCAAAGGTGAACGAACCGATCATGCGCCGGTCTCTTTGATGGGATAATCGACCTGGAAGCGTCCGATCCGCAAGTCGCCCAGCGCCTCGCGGACGCGCAAATGTTCGGGGTGGGTGGCATAGGCGGCGAGTGCGGCCTGGTCGGTGAATTCGGAGAACAGCACCACGTCGCAGGCGTAATCGACATCGCTGACGTCAACGCCGACCTCGATGTGGGTGAGGCCGTCGATCCGGCCGCGCAGGCCCTCGAACAGGGTCTTGACCTTCACCCGGGCGGCAGACCGCTCTTGGGGGGTCTCCCCGCGCAGCCGCCACATCACGATGTGCCTGATCGGGCCCGACATTTCCCTGTTTCCTCGCCTGCTATCTTGCTTGTGTTCTGGCCATTTTGACTTGCGGGATGTGGAAATAAAGGTCAATATTTGTAAGTCTCTTTTTCTAAAAGTGGAAAAATGGATCGCCTGCTGCAATTGGAGGTGTTCTCCAAGACGGCCGAGCTCGGCAGCCTGTCAAAAGCCGCCGAGGCCTTGCGCATGTCGAATGCGGCGGCGAGCCGCCATCTCAGCGCGCTCGAGGAACGCCTTGCGGTCAGGCTGATCGAGCGCAACACACGCAGGCTGTGGTTGACGGAGGCGGGGCAGGAGCTGCTGGAGCGCTCCAGCCGGGTGCTGAGCGAACTGGCGGAGGCTGAGGACATCGTCAGCGATCGTGCGCTGTCGCCGCAGGGCACGCTGCGGGTCACGAGCTCGCTGTCCTTTGCGGTGATCTATCTGGCGCCGATGCTGCCGGCCTTCCGCGCGCGCTATCCGAAGCTCAACATGCAGATCACGACCGCCAACCGCTATCCCGATTTCATCGAGGCCGGCATCGATGTGGCGATCCGGACGCGCGAGCAGGAGCCGGATTCGAACATCATCGTCCGCCGCATCGGCCAGATGAGGCGCGTGCTTGCCGCCGCGCCCTCCTATCTCGCAAGCGCCGGCGAGCCGGAGCAGCCCGCCGATCTCGCGCGTCACAACATGCTGGTCTACAATCTCGCGAACGATCCCTATTCGCTGCGCCTGCGCAAAAGCCATGGCGCGCAGACCGTCCGCATCACGCCGACGCTCGACAGCAATGACGGCCAGGTCATTCGCGGCGCGGCGCTGGCAGGGCTCGGCATCCTCATCCAGCCGCTCTACATCGTTCAAAGCGACATCGCGGCGGGCCGTCTCGTCCCGGTGCTGGTGGATTGGGAGCTGCCACTGCTCACCATGAACATCGCATACCAGAACCGCGCCGGGCTGCCCGCCAAGATCAGGGCCTTTTCCGACTTCCTCGTCACCCACATCCGCGAGCATTCGGAGCCGGGCATCTGGATGGACGCGACGAAGTGAGCGGGTAGCAGCCATGTATCTCGGCATCGATCTCGGCACCTCGGCGGTCAAGACCGTTCTCGTCGACGGCGCCCAGCGTGTGATTGCGAGCGAGAGCCGGCCGTTGACGACGGCGTCGCCGCTATCAGGCTATTTCGAGCAGGACCCCGCGCAGTGGATCGATGCAACCTTCGCCACGCTGGATGCCTTGAAGGCGACGCATGCCGGCGAGTTGGCGGCCGTCGAGGGCATTGGACTGTCCGGCCAGATGCATGGCGCCACGCTGCTCGATGCGAGCTCAAGACCGTTGCGGCCCTGCATCCTCTGGAACGACGGACGCTCCGCCGCCGAGTGTCGTGTCCTGGAGCGACGCTGGCCCGCCTTGCGCGCGACATCGGGCAACAAGGCGATGCCGGGATTCACCGCGCCGAAGCTGCTCTGGATCGCGACGCACGAGCCCGAAATCTTTGCGGCGACGAAACTCGTTCTGCTGCCAAAGGCCTATCTGCGCCTGGTGCTGAGCGGCGAGGCCATCGAGGACGTCTCGGATGCATCGGGATCGCTGTGGCTCGACGCCGCGCGCCGGGACTGGTCGGACGCAGCACTCGCAGCGACCGGCCTGTCGCGCGATCACATGCCGCGTCTGGTCGAGGGATGCGCGCCCGCGACCACGCTGCGCGGCGAGCTGGCGCGGCGTTGGGGCATGACCGGACAGCCGGTGATCGCGGGCGGTGCCGGCGACAATCCGGCAGGCGCCGTCGGCATCGGCGCGATCCGGCCGGGAACCGCGTTCGTGTCTCTGGGAACCTCGGGTGCCTTGCTGGCACCGACCAGCAGAATCGCTGCCAACCCGGACCGCGCGGTGCATACGTTCTGCCACGCCATTCCCGGCATGTGGATTCAGGCCGGCGCGATCCTCTCGGCCGCCTCCTGCCTGGCCTGGATCGCGCGCCTGTTCGGCGCCACCGAGGCCGAGTTGCTGGCGCCGCTTGGATTGCGCCCGCAGGCGCCGTCGCCTGTGAGCTTCCTGCCTTATCTGGCGGGTGAGCGGACACCGCACGATGATCCCGCCGTGCGCGGCATGCTGGATGGTTTGAGCCATGGCACCGATCGCGGGTCGATCGTGCAGGCGGTGCTCGAGGGCGTTGCCTTCGCGCTTGCCGATTGCCGCGACGCGCTCGCGGATGCCGGCATCGCCATGACGGAAGCCGACGCCATTGGCGGTGGTTCACGGTCCGGGTTCTGGCTCTCGGTGCTGGCAAACGTGCTGAATGTTCCGGTCCATCGCTTTGCCGGAGGCGAGACCGGCGCGGCGTTCGGTGCGGCGAGATTGGGGCGGCTTGCTGTCACCGGTGAGGCGATCGCCGCCGTGTGCACGCGGCCGCAGCGCATCGAGACGTTCGAACCCGACGCAAGACTGGTCGATGCCTATGCCGAGCGGCTTCCCGCCTGGCGCGAACTGTATCGGCCGCGCCACTAGCATCGCCTCGACGTTGCATTCCCGTGTGTTCGGTATTGCTCTGTGCCGCGGCCTTTTGTTTAATGCGTGAACCGCGCTGACAAAATGATTGAGACGCGGGTAGGAAACGCATTGTGCGTCGGGAGGCACGATGAACGATCCGATCCTCGAGATGCGTGGGGTCTCAAAATCCTTCTTTGGCATCAAGGCGCTGCGTTCCGTCGATCTCACCGTCTATGCCGGCGAAATTCATGCCCTGATGGGTGAGAACGGCGCCGGAAAGTCGACGCTGATGAAGATCTTGTCCGGCGCCTACAGGCCCGATCCCGGCGGCGAGATCCGGATCGAAGGAAGCCCGGTACGGATCGAAGGTCCGCTCGGCGGCCGCGCGGCGGGCATCTCCATCATCTACCAGGAGCTGTCGTTGGCTCCCAATCTCACTGTTGCCGAGAATATCTATCTCGGCCGGGAGCTATCGCGAGCAGGTTTGCTGGCACGCGGCGCCATGCGCGAGGGCGTCGGCCCCATCCTGAAACGGCTGGGCGCAGACTTCCTGCCGTCGACGCTGGTGGCGCACCTCTCCATGGGCCAGCGGCAACTGGTCGAGATCGCGCGTGCGCTGCACGTCAGATCAAAAATCCTGATCATGGATGAGCCGACCACGGCGTTGTCGGCCGGCGAGAGCGCGCGGCTGTTCGCGCTGATCCGCCAGCTTCGCGCCGAGGGGCTTGCCATCATCTACATCTCGCATCGCATGGACGAGGTCTACGCGCTCGGCGACCGCGTCACCGTGCTGCGCGACGGCCGGCTGGTCGGGGCGCTCGACAAGCAGGACATCCGCGCCGACACCATCGTTCGGCTAATGGTCGGGCGTGACGTCTCCTCGTTCTACAAGAAGGATCATGATCCGGAGGCGGGGCGGGGGCATCCCGTGCTCGCAGCGATCGACATGGCCGATGGCCGGCGCGTCAAGGGCTGCTCGCTGACCGTGCATGCGGGCGAGGTGGTCGGCCTCGCCGGCCTGATCGGCGCGGGTCGCACCGAGCTTGCGCATCTCATCATTGGCGCAGCGCCCAGGACCTCCGGCCGTGTCGAGCTGGAAGGACGCCTGGTCGATATCCGCACGCCGGGTGAGGCGCTCGACATCGGCGTCGCCTATCTGACCGAGGACCGCAAGGCGCTCGGCCTGTTCCTGGACATGTCATGCCTGGACAACATCAACCTCGCGGTGCTCGGCCGGGATGCCCGGATCGGTTACATCCTCGACCGCGACAAGGCCCGCGACCGCGCCAACAGGGCGTTCGCCGCGCTCGGCATTCGTGCCGCCGATATCAACGTTACCGTCGGCGCGCTGTCCGGCGGCAACCAGCAGAAGGTGCTGCTGTCGCGCCTGCTTGCGACCACGCCAAAGGTCCTGATCCTCGATGAGCCGACGCGCGGCGTGGATGTCGGCGCCAAGTCCGAGATCTATTCGATCATCGACAATCTTGCCAAATCCGGCACCGCGATCCTCGTGATCTCGTCCGATCTGCCCGAGATCATCGGCATCTGCGACCGCGTCGTCGTTATGCGGGCAGGGCATATCGCCGGTGAAATCGAGCGTGGCGCGACGTCGCCCCTGAACCAGGAAGACATCATGGCGCTCGCCACGGGGATGGAGCAACTCGATGCATGACGGCTCTCCAAAAACGGACACCGCCGCCGCCGCGGGCCTCGCGGCCGCACAAGAGACGAAGCGTCAGCGCATAAGGCTTCTGATCCGCGCCGCCGGCATGCTGCCGGTGTTGTTGATCTTGTGCGGCGGCTTCCATTTTCTGTCGGAGGGCCGCTTCTTCACCGGACAAAATCTCGGCATCGTGTTGCAGCAGGCCGCAGTGAACACCGTGCTCGCCGCAGGCATGACCTTCGTCATCCTCACCGGCGGCATCGACCTCTCGGTCGGCTCGATCCTGGCGGCGTCCGCGATGGCCGGGTTGACGCTCTCCAAGCTGCCGGAGCTCGGGATGCTGTGGCTGCCGGCCGCGCTGCTCACGGGCCTCGGCTTCGGCGTCATCAACGGCGCGCTGATTGCACTCCTTCGCCTGCCGCCTTTCATCGTCACGCTCGGCTCTCTCACCGCCGTACGCGGCCTGGCGCGACTGCTCGGGGCCGACACCACCGTCTTCAATCCTTCCATTCCCTATGCCTTCATTGGCAACGGCTCGCTGACGCTCGTTCCCGGCGTCGCGTCGATCCCGTGGCTCTCGGTGATCGCCTTGCTCGTCATCCTCGTCTCGTGGCTGGTGCTGCGCCGGACCGTGCTCGGCGTGCACATCTATGCGGTGGGCGGCAATGAAAGCGCGGCGCGGCTTGCCGGCATCAAGGTCTGGGCCGTGCTGATCTTCGTCTACGGCATCTCGGGACTCTTCGCCGGGCTCGGCGGCGCCATGCAGGCAGCGCGGCTCTATGCGGCCAACGGTCTCCAGCTCGGTCAGTCCTACGAGCTCGATGCGATCACCGCCGTGATCCTGGGCGGCACGTCGTTCGTCGGCGGCATCGGCTCGATCTGGGGCACGCTGGTCGGCGCGCTGATCATCGCCGTCCTGTCGAACGGCCTGATCCTCGTCGGCGTCTCGGACATCTGGCAATATGTGATCAAGGGCCTGGTGATCATCGGCGCCGTGGCGCTGGACCGCTATCGGCTGCAAGGCTCCGCCAGAACCTGAAAGGGTTCGGCGCGCACCTGAGTGCGCATGGTGTGATGCGAGGTTCCGCTGCGGCAACTGGTCTGCCGTGCCGGATAAGAATACAGACCAGGGAGGAAGCCAATGTTGAAGACGATCACGCTCGCCGGCGCCGCGATGGCGCTTGCCCTAAGCACCGCGCCATCCTTCGCCAAGGAACTCAAGTCGATTGGCGTCTCGCTGGGTTCGATGGGTAATCCGTTCTTCGTCGCGCTGTCGAAGGGCGCCGAGTTCGAGGCCAGGAAGACCAACCCCAATGTGAAGATCACGACAGTCGGCTTCGAATACGACCTCGGCAAGCAGGTCACCCAGATCGACAATTTCATTGCCGCCGGCGTCGACCTGATCCTGTTGAACCCCGGCGATCCCAAGGCGATCGGGCCGGCGATCAAGAAGGCGCAGGCGGCGGGCATCGTGGTCGTCGCGGTCGACACCGCGGCCGAAGGCGCCGACGCCACCATAACCACGAACAACGTGCAGGCCGGCGAGATCTCATGCCAGTACATCGTCGACAAGCTGGGGGGCAACGGCGACGTCATCATCGAGAACGGGCCGCAGGTCTCGGCCGTGATCGACCGCGTCGTCGGCTGCAAGAACGTTCTCTCGAAGAATCCCGGGATCAAGGTGTTGTCCAGCGACCAGGACGGCAAAGGCTCGCGTGAAGGCGGTCTCACCATCGCGCAGGGCTATCTGACGCGCTTTTCCAAGATCGATGCCATCTTCGCCATCAACGATCCGCAGGCGATCGGCACCGATCTCGCGGCGCGCCAGCAAGGCCGCAGCGGCATCGTCATCACCGCGGTCGATGGCGCGCCCGACATCGAGGCGGCACTGAAGGATCCGGCAGCGCCGCAGGTCCAGGCTTCCGCTTCGCAGGACCCGTTCTTCATGGCGCGGCGCGCGGTGCAGGTGGGCGTCGGCATTCTCAATGGCCAGAAGCCGGCCTCGACCGTCGAACTCCTGCCCTCGAAGCTCGTGACCCGGGACAACGTCGCCGACTACAAGGGCTGGACCTCGGATCGTTCTCAGTAGAACGTCGCCTCCCGCGGGAGCGGTCGAAACGCGAGATGACGGGCGGCGTTGTGATCCACGCCGTCCGTCGTGCCACGCGCTAACAGGCGGTGTGGGGACTGGTTCGCGGGGACAAGACGAGCGATGGAAATTTGCTTGCGAAGGCCCGGGTCTTGGGTTGAACGCGCGATCCGTCGATCACCTCGAGCCGGCCGCAGCGGTTCAGCGTGTGCAGCTTTCTGCCGGGCCATGCCGGTCCGGGCCTGAGGGAGTGGCGCACGACCTGCTTGAACGTCGACGGAGACAGTTCGACCACTTCCGCGAGGCCGAGCGCGGCGCCATATCCGTCGGCGCAATCCTGCACCGGCCGCCACAATTTGCCATCGATGGTGACGAAATTCCCCGCGGGTCGCGCACTTGCGCGATCGATCAGGACGGGGTTGCTGGCATGGGGCAACCAGGGGCCGAGCAGGTGCTCGGCGTGATAGATCGCAAGCGAATCCGAATAGCCGCCGGTTCCGTCTCGCCAGGCTCCGAACAGGTAGTTCAGACCGTTGTGCTGCGTGATGGTCACATCGGCCAGTTCGAGGCCCGAGAGCAGCGTAGCGTGTCGCTCCCATTTGTCCGGAAACCGAATGCATTTGTAGAGCGCGACGTCCCCGTGGAGCGAGCTCTCCGGGATCATCCACAACTCGCCATCGTCCTCGATCAGGAACGGATAGGACAGGTGCCAGGGCTCCTCCAGCACGGGCACGACGTCGCCGACCGGGCCGGCGTCGCCGAACTCGACGGCCGAAATGATGCCTTTTCCAACCCGATGATCGAGATCTTCGAAGTAGACGAATGTTCGTCCCTGCCAGGTGATCGGGAAGGGATCGGCGTAGAAATGATTTCCGGGATCGGCGAGAACGTTCCAGCGAGGCCCGGAGAGATCTCCCGTCTGCCAGACACCCGCGCCATCATTGAAGCGCCATCCGACATGCCAATGCGGCGCATAGCAGCAGAGGCGGTAGATCTCCTTGGCGATCGATACGGCGAGGCCGCGCACGACATAGGCCGCCGGCGGCCGGCCGTTGCCGGCTCGGGCCTGGCGTGCCAGCTGCGGCACGATACGCGGCCGTCCCGACAGGATGGCCGCCACCATGGTCAGGGTTCGCGCCATGACCGTTTCGAGCCCACCGCTCAAACCGGCCGCGATCTCTGCGGAGGGATGGCCGCGATCGAGCACCGCGCCGTCGACCTCGTTGACGATCTCGATGACGGGCAGGTCGCCGGCGAGAATCGCCGCGAGTGCCGCGTTTTCACCCGCAGTTCCGTTGAACAACGGGCGGAGATACAGCCGGGCCGAACAGTCCGGATCGCGCGCGGCGCTCGTGAAATCGACGATTACATCGGCCGTGCCGGTGCGGGCCTGCGTCTGTTCCGGATCGATCTTCAGCCCGTCGGCGCCGCTATGCCTGCCTTTACGCAGCACCACGCGCTCGAGCTCGAACAGGGCGTCGAGCCCCGCGGGCCGTGGCTCCGCCGTTGCAGTCAACGCGATTTGAACCGGAACGTCCCGGCCGTCGATCGACAGCGTCTGGCGGTGCATCCACCGCCGCGCATGGTCACGTTCGCAGCGAAACTCGATGATCATGTCGAGCTAACCTATTCCAACGCATCGGCTCAGACGACCCGGTTGAGGATTTGAACGTATTCCTCAACCATCGCATCGACCGAATAGCGCAACCTCAGGCCTTTGGCGTTCTTTTGCAGTTCGTCGCTCAGTGCTTGGTCGGTCAGAAGTCTGGAGACGGCAGCCGACAGCTTCGCTTGATCTGAAGCATCGACAAAGAGGGCAGTGGGCTTTCCTTCGAAGGACAGCACCTCGCGCAGCACGGGAAGATCCGTGACGACCGAGGGAACGCCGGCGTTGGCGGCTTCGACGGCGGCGAGGCCAAAGGTCTCGGCCTGCGTAGGAAACACGAATATGTCGAGACAGGCGAGAAAATCCGCGATCTGGCGTGGCGCGATTTCGCCGAGCAGATGCAATCGGTCCGAGACCTTCAAATCGTCTGCGAGCTGCCGCAGTCGTGCCTCGTCGGCGCCCTGGCCGGCGAGTGCAAGGTGCCACGACGGTTCGTCCGGCAGGAGGCGTATCGCCGCATCGAGCCGCTTGTGCGGATGCAGCCTCGCCGCGCAGCCGAGCAACACGCGGTCCGGCGGCAGGTTGAATTTCTGTCGCGCGGCGCCCTTCGGCAGGATGAGAGCCTTGTCCTCGAAGCCGTGCGGGACATGCACCATGCGCGACCGGTAGGCCTGCGGGTAGCGCGAATACTCGCGCTCCATGTCCTTTGAGTTCAGCGTGATGCGGTCGAAGAAGCCGACGCTGCCCATGACGATGTCGGCCGTGCGGATCGGCCAGCTCATCGACAGCGCGGATGAAACCTGATTGGCGACGACAGGGGCGCGGCTGACGAGGCGCGTCACGCCCGCGCCGATGACGTTGCCGAAATGCTGGAAGGTCAGGACGGCGTCGGGGCGCGTAGCTCTGATATGACCGCCAAGCGTCCACAGCATCCGCAGCAGCGCAACCGGATTGCCCGGCCGGCTCGATGCGCAATAGAACGTCTCGGGCGGCTCGTCGAACGAATCCGATTTGCGGAAGAAAAACAGGTTGGAGACGCGATGGCCGCGCGCGGAGAGGCCGGCGCCGAGAAGCCTGGAGATCTCCTGCGCACCCGCGTTCTCGGCCTGGGTCTGTACGAGAAGGACGTGCAGCTTTCGTTCGCTGCCGTTCAGCCGCGCCAGTTCTGTCGCGGTCGTCTCGCCCAATTCCTTGTTCGGCTGGTAGTGGAGCACGGATCCCGACCGCTAAAGAAACGAAATCTTCACCTTCTTAACCCCGTACCTATCATGCAGGCATCGGGCAGACACCGACTAGCAACAAACGGAGTTAATGCGCGAGCCGCCGATTGCCGCGTTCTCGCGGGAATTCTGCTGGTTCCCGGGTGGTGCGCAGCGAGCGCGTTAACCAACGGGACCTGCGCGCCGTCGCGGATCAACCAGGCCGATCGTACGGTTGACGCCTATTCGGCGGAGTCGGCGCTGCGCACCGCATAGCGGCCGCGTCGCCACGCCGAGAAGCGCAACAGCACGAGAACCGAGGGATCGACCCCGGTTCGCCGGCGACACAAGATATTGAGCGCGATGGTCGTGAGCGCCAGCGACACGGTGGCCGCAATCGCCGCGCCAAGCACGCCGAGCCAGGGGATCAGGACGAGGAATCCGGCCAGTCTCAATGCGACATTTGCGGCGACGACGGGGACGTAGATGCGTTCATGGCCGGTCAACTGCAGGATCGCCGCCGACGGACCGCCCGCGGCCTGGATGGCCGTTCCGATCGCCAGCACGATCAGCACCGAGTGCTGCTCGGTGAAATGAGGCCCGAACAGGTTGAGGAGATAGGGGCCGCCGATCCAGATCATCGCGAGGCCTGCGACCACGCAAAGCGCGGTCACTTCCGCCATGAGCTGCAGCGTCCGCTCGAATTCGTGGTGATTTTTGCTGAAGTAGAGCGAAGGAAGCCGGCGCGCGCCGAACGAGTACAGCGCGGCGGAAAGCATGGCGAAGATGTTGGCGAGGCGTGACGCCGCGAAGTAGATGCCGGCGGTCGCCGGATCCAGCATCCAGTAGACCAGAATGACGTCGAAATACTGGTTCGCGACTTCAAGGATGGACGCAAGCCAGAAATGCAGCGCGCTCGATCGCCAGCGCGTTGCTTCGGAATTCGCTGCGGTCGCGCGCAAATCCGGCAGCGCCCGCACGATCGCAATGATCTGTGCGACGAGGCCCACCGACATCGCAATCGTCATTGCGGCGATCAGCTCGGCGGGATCGAGCTGCCGATGCCCGAACAGCATGGCGAGCAGAAACAGCACGACGAAAACCCGCCAGAAGAACTCGCGGTTGCCTTCGCCCATGATAATGCTGACCAGCGAGCGCGCGATCTGGCTGCCGAGCATCAATCCGGCGCTCACGGCGGTGTAGGCCGAGACGGCGAGGATCAGCAGCCACAAATCCCCTCTGAAGTGCGCAACCAACGCAACCGCGGCGATCGCGATCAGCATCGCGACGGCGGAAATCCTGAAGCTGGAGAGCAGGAGGCCCTTGGTGAGGTCTGGCCTGTCGCCGACCTCATACTCGTTCAGGAATCGCACCAGCAATGCTTCCTGACCGACCAGTCCTACGACTGCGGCGATCTGGGCAACCGAAAGCCAGGTCGCAAAGATACCGAATCCATCGGGCGTCATCGTTCGCGCTGCCAGCGAGAACAACGCAAACGCGAGCGCGCCGCTGCCAACCTTCAGAAGGATGGTCCCGACGACACCGCGCGTGACGTCACGCCGCAGAAATTGAACAATGGAATCGATCATCGAAGATGCGGAGCGTTCCCCGAAGATGGGCGTTGCAAGGACGGCGAGAGCCTAGCATGCCGGAAAAATGCGAGTGTTAATGCGCGGTCTTGAGGTCCCGTCGTCTGTCGTCGACGAAGGTCGTACGCCGCTGCTTCACTGCGGAACAGCCGCGTCCCCGATGTGCCAGATTGACCGGGCACCGGCTCGATCGAAAAGCGGCGCGATGTCGTGCCGGTGCAAGATGCGGGGCGAAGCCGGCCGGCCTGCGGCTGTTCGAGCATTGGAATGGCCTCTCTGGAACGAATTCGGACGCTTGGTCTGACGAGACAGCAGTATTTCGAGGTCGTTCTGAGCAAGGCGCGTGCCGGGACGGATGTGTCCGGCGACCCGTTAACCTCAATCGCCGGAAATGATCGCGTTTGGCTCTGCGATACGACATCAGGCGAGGGAATTGCACATGGAACCACCGTTAACCGTGGAGCCCTAAACCATGACGACGGATAGACCCGTGACCGAGCCGAGCGATGCAGCTGCGACTGCGGCCATCGTCGCAGACATCGCGATCGTCGGTGGCGGCCTTGCGGGGTCGCTCGCCGCGTCCGTGCTTGCGCGGGCGGGGCATCGCGTCGCACTCGTCGACAAGCGCGCGGTGCATCCGGACGAATTCCGGGTCGAGAAGCTCGGTGGCCAGCAGCTCGAGATGTTCCGCAAGCTGGGTTTCCTCCATGCGCTCGCGAACGTCGCCTGCCGGTATGACCGGGTGCTCAATATCCGGGAAGGCAAGGTCGTCGATGTCAGCGTCGGCCAGGCTTACGGGTTTTCCTATGCCGGCCTCGTTGCCGTGGCGCGCAGCCAGCTGCCCGATCCGCCCAATCTGATCGTCGACGAAGTCACCGCAATCAGCCCCAGCGACGATGTCCAGCATATCGAGCTTGCGTCGGGACGACGCCTGGACGCGCGGCTCGTCGTGCTCGCCACAGGCATGGCGGGAGCTCTCGGCTACAAGCTCGGCATCAAGCGGCGCGTGCTGGCCGAGCGCCATTCGGTGTCGTTCGGCTTCACGATCGCGCGCCGCGATGGCACGCCGTTCGATTTCGAGGCGCTGACCTGTTACGGCGAGCGTACCGCTGACGGCATCGACTATCTCAGCCTGTTCCCGGTGCCATCAGGCATGCGGGCCAATCTGTTCATGTTCCGCGACCCGACCGATCCGATCATGCGCGAGCTGCGCCGCGAACCGGAAGCAACCGTCCTGCGGCTGCTGCCGGGACTGCGGCCTTACCTCGGCGATTTCCACGTGACCGACAAGGTGCAGAACTGGGTGATGGATCTGACCGTGGTGGAGGGACACCTTCAGCCCGGAATCGTCCTCATCGGCGATGCGTTCCAGACCAATTGTCCCGCCGCCGGCACGGGCGTCGCCCGCCTGTTGGTGGACGTCGATCGCCTTTGCACGGAGTACGCACCGCGCTGGCTCGCAAGCGCCGGCATGGGCACGGAGAAGATCTCGCAGTTCTATTCCGATCCCGACAAGCTCGCGGCAGACCAGCGGTCGCTGAAAATGGCGCGCTTCCGTCAGGCCCTGACGTCCCGCAACGATATCGAATGGGATGTGCGACGCCGGTTGCACTTCCTGCGGCGCAGTCTCACGCATCGTGTCGATCAGATGCATCCGGGCTGGCTCGGACGCGTCCGCGGCGCGCTCCGCGCGTGAGCTCTGCGCCCGCTCGCTTGCGTTTCGGTTAGCGCGTGGGCGTCGGGGTGCGGGCCGGCAGGAGCCTGAAATCCGACAGCCGCTTGGCCGCCAGTTTGAGCCAGGGAGCCTGCTTCAGCGCGAACAGGCTGATGGCGCCCGCGGTGCTGCCGGCCTGCGTGACCATCCACATCGGCGAAGGCTGGCCGCCGAACAATTTCTTGTACGGCTCGTCGCCAATCGTGAAGTCGAGCATCTGATCGCCGCGCTCGATGCAATCCCTCGCCACTTGCTCGAACATCAGAGAGCCCAGGGATTGGCTCTTGTACCCGTCGATATCGAAGGCGCTCATGATGACGAGGAAGCTGCCGCGATGGCGCAGTCCGAGCACGGCGGCGATCACGCCGCCGTCCATCTTCATGGCGTAGAGTCGGACGAACGAGCCGAGACCGCGGGCCGCCACGTCGGAATAGAAGCTGTAATATTCGGGGCGCTGGAGCAGGTCGCCGTCGCCCTGGGCGTGAAAGCGCGGGCCGCGATATTGCTTCATCGCGTCCATCGCCTCGGAGATCGAGGCGCTGTCGTCGCAGCATGAGAAGCTCAATGCTCCCTTCTTCTGGAGCTGGCGATATTTCTTGGCGAGCTCCTTCTGATAGGAGCGATCCAGCGCGCTGGCACGCCATTGCTCGAACGGGACGACGAGAACGGTCGCGTAGGCGTTCGTCTCCATCGAGACGCGGCGTGGCGCGCCGAGTAAGCTCTCGATCGGAAGCCGTCCGTCGGGCAGCTTGGTCATGCGGAGCAGGTCGAACGGGCGGACGAGGCGCCGGATCTCCGCGCAGGCCGCTTCGTCCTCCAGCAGGCTGGCAAACACCTCGGGACTGCAGACCGGCGCCAGATAGTCGGATACGCGCAGATCGGCGAATTCGATGGTGCGGATCGGGCCGCGGCGGATTCGAAGTAGCGGCAGCACCATCGCCAGTGCCCCCGTCGTACGACGGCGGACCACGACGACCAGCGGCGTCGCGCCTGCATGGGATGCGAGCCTGGCGTAGAGGCTGTCCAGCCAGAGCGGATGCTGAAACGCGGTCGCGGCAGAGCTGTCGAACAGCGCCGCGTATTCCGGAGACAGGAAGTCGAACGCCTGCTCGATGGCGATATCGAATGTATTGCTCGGCTTATTCATGCGTGACCACGGAAACCAGATAGTCCGGAGAAGTCGATCGAGCCGGATCCCGCGCTTGTATAGCAGGGTCGTGACGGCCGAGGCACCAGCGGGGTGCGATTTGCATTAACGCATCGAGCAGGGGCCGTATCGTTATCAATGCCCGAAGCTTCGAGATTTCGTGGTGCCGGGGCCCGGCAGATCAACCCGCAGTAGCAGATAATTAACCAAGCTTAAGGGAAAGTCACCGCATGACCATCCTGCAGACCGAGAGAGACTCCGGGGCACTCACGAGCGCGATCTGGAAGACGCGCAGTGCCGGCGTCGAGAAGATCGCCAGGCTCGTCATCTGCGTATCGATCACCGTCAATGTCGTCGCGTCGATGGGGACATTCAATACGGCGATACTGCCGGCTGGACTGACTTATCTGCAACAGGCGGTCGCTCTGCTGATGTGGAGCGTGCTGATCTACGCAAGCGCGTTCGTGCGCCCGCGTCTGCAGCTGGCGTTCAACCCGGATCTGATCGCGCTCCTCGCATTCTACACGCTGGCGGTCGTCTCGGTGTTGTGGACCACTCTGAATGCCGCAGCCATCATGAAGAGCGCCGCTCTTGCAATGACGACGTTTGGCGCGTTCTGTATGATCACGCGGATCGATATCGACGATGTCGTGAAGGCGACATCCTCCGGGCTTTTCATACTGGTCGCCGCATCGGCGCTTTGCGCGCTCGCCGTGCCCGATATCGGGGTAGACCATAGCTGGATGCACAATGGTCAATGGCAGGGCGTCTATGAATCGAAGCAGACGCTGGGCTTTGTCGGCGCATATCTGATGTTTTTCTCCTGCTACCGGAAGATGACGGGGCAGGGGTGGCTGGCGTTCCTCGTCGCGTTCCTGCTGGCGTCGACCTGCGTCCTCGCGTCGGAATCGCGCGGCGCCGGTGCTGTCGCCCTGGCGGCTTGTGCGCTGCTCGTGACCTCGATGTGGTCGGTCGGCTGCATGAGGCTCTATGCGATCCTGCCGTTCGTCATGTGCGTTATGGCCGGCTTCCTGATCGTCTATTTTTATGCGACCGGATACGACGCCATCCACATTGGCGATGCGACCGTCAACTTTACCGAGCGGACCTTCATCTGGCACTACGCGATAAGCCATTTCGACGATGCGCCGCTGCTCGGCTTCGGAATCAACGGCTTCTGGACGATCCCGTCGATCTACGATTATTTCGAGCAGAACCACGGTTGGGTGCTCGACAACTATCATAGCGGCTATATCGCGATTCTGATGGAAACAGGGTTTCTGGGCTACGTGCTTTTCGCCGCGAGTGTTCTTCTGTTCTCGAACAAGGTGCTCTATTTGATTTCCGCACGATCGATCCATCGGGCGCACTGTGCCCTCATCATCGGATTTGTCGCCCTCAGCTTTCAGACCAATTTCACCGAGACGACGTTCCTTCGCTCGACCATGTTCACGTCGGTGCTCCTCGTGGCGTTCCTCCTTGCAACGTGCAGGCCGGTGCCGGAGACCGATTTCTAACCCTTACGGAATGGAAGCAGGATGACCGCCCCCCGCGCTCGCTGGTCGAGAAGCTTCAATCTTGCCGCAGCGGCTTTCGTCTTCGCATCGCTCTGCTCCGACGCCCATGGCGCCGGGCCGGCCGTGCCTCGTGATGCGGCAAAGTTGGGACGCGGGATCAACATTCTCGGTTACGACGGAATCTGGGAGGGCGGTCAGAACGCGCCGTTCCGTCTGGACAATTTGACGGCGATCAGAAAGGCCGGATTCTCGCACGTCAGGATCAATTTCTTCGGCTTCAAGTTCATGGATCGCGGGAATGTGCTGGATGAGGCCGTGCTGAGAAGGCTTGATGCCGTCATCGAGGAAATCCTCGCCAGGAACCTCGTTCCCATCGTCGACGAGCACGACACGCATGTCTGTCAGCGTGATGTATCCGAATGCGGCGAGAAGCTCAGGGCATTCTGGCGGCAGATCGCGGAGCGCTATGCCGGAAGATATCCCGGGCTCGTCTTCGAGGTCTTGAACGAGCCGGGGGGACAGATGACGTCCGCCAGCTGGAATTCGCTCCTCAACGAATGTATCGGCATCATCCGCCGCACCAACCCCGAGCGGCGGGTCATTGCTGCCGTTCTCAACACGGACGAGATTCCCATCGACGATCTGGCTCTCCCCGCCGGCGACAGGAATCTCATCGTCGCCTTTCATTATTACGCGCCGATACGCTTCACGCATCAGGGTGCGCCATGGTCCGAGACGTTCGCGCGCATCGGGCCGCTGGATTGGGGCAGTCCGGACGATGAAGCCAAGGCGGCCGCTGATTTCGAGAAGGTCAGCCGGTGGTCGGAGCGAGAGAAACGCCCGGTTTATCTCGGCGAGTTCGGGGTCTACGAACGGGCTCCATCCGAGAGTCGCCAGAGATACCTGTCGTTCGTGGCGCGAAGCGCCGACAGACGTGGCTGGGCATGGGCCTATTGGCAGTTCGACCATGATTTCGCGGCCTTTGACAGCGCGCGTCAGGCCTGGAAGCCCGACATCCTGCGCGCCCTGATCCCGCCGGCCCGATGAAGCCGCGGTTCACGGCCAATATCGGCCAGATCGCGATCGCCTTGCAGTGACGGCTAACCGCCGTCTCTGGCACGGCAGAACAGATCGATCCCGCCGACCTGTCCGCCCTTGAGCGCGATCTCGATGTTCGCATGCGCGCGATCCGATGATGCGCGGTTGAGTGGCGCGCCTTCCGCGAGAGGGGCGATCGCGGTCAGCGCATAGATGCCCATTGCCTGCAGCGCATGGCCGGACGTGTCGCCGCCGGCGACCACGGCGCGCGGGAGCCGCGCGGTTTTCAGAATGGAGTCCAGCGCCTGGCCGAGCCCCGCGCCGATGCGCTCGTTTACTGCACTCGCCGTTGCGCCGCTCGCCTCGATGGCCGCGTTGAGTGCGCCGATGGCGGGATCGTCCGGTCCGCTTGCGGTGATCAGGAGCGCATCGCGCCCCGACGCGAGTGCTGCGAGCGCACGCGCGACAGCGCGGCCGATCTCCCTGGTCCATTCCGCCGCGTCGACGGCGCGCGTCGCATCGAGCCGCTCGACGTCGTAGCCGTTGTCCGCGGCATGCGCGATCTGCGCGGCGGTGACGGGCGAGCAGGAGCCGGAGACGCAGGCGATGCGCTCGACGCCGGCAAGGCGCAGATCGGGCTTGCTGTCGGGAATCAGGCCCGCCGACCGCCAATAGGCGACCAGGGCCTGCTCGACACCTTGCGAGCCGGCGACAAAGAGACGTTCGCCGCGATATTCCCAGATCAGGCGGCCGGCTTCGATCAGCGATGCCTGGTCGAGCACGTCGAGCGAGATGATCTCGGTGCCAGCGCCCCTCGCGCGCATCAGCGCCAGATCCGCGCCGCCATTGGCCATGGTGACGAAGTCGATCAGTCCGATCGATCGCGCCGTCTGTTTTGCAAGATGCCGGCCGAGATCGGACTCGTCCATCGGCGTCACTGGATGACGCGACATGGTCGGGTGCCGGTCGAGACGATGGCCGACGCCATTCACGGCCGCGAACAGATGGCCGAACATCTGATAGCGGCCCATCGCCGGCGATCCCACGAGCAGTGGATGCCAGCTTCCGCCGAGCTGCGGCACGGCGAGATCGATCGCACGCCCGATCGAGCCGATCTGCGGCGAGGAGTCGAAGGTCGAGCACACCTTGTAGTGTGCGATCGGCGCGCCGATACCTGCGAGCACCGCGAAAGCCGGCGGCAGGTTTTGCTCCATCCAGGCCGGATCCTTCGCGCGCGCCGTGCCGGCGATGCCGATGCCGCGGTACTGCCCGATAGAAGCGAGACGTTCGGGCGTCGGAGGTTCGAGGAACAGGATGGTCGGCAGGCCCGCGAAGGTGAGGGCCTCCATCGCCGCGGACGAGCCGGTGTAATCGTCGCCATAGAAGGCAACGAGTGGACCGTCGGGCAGGGCGGACGCGCCGCTCACGGCTGCGGACTCGCCATCGCGGCATCCCATGCTGCGCGCAAATCGGCAACGCCGGCGGCCGGTCCGTCGGGATGGGCGAGAATGCCGCCGCCTGCTGCGAAGATCAGATCTGTCGAGCCGAGTGCGCGCCAGGTCGGTGCAGCCTGCGCCGGCGTCTGGCCCGAGGAGAACACGGGCATCGCGATGCACGGCTTGTGCGCGAACATCGGGGTCAGCGCCGCCTTTGCGGATGTGACCACGCTGTCATCGGTCTCGCTGAACTTGTTCCCGATGCCGTTGACGTGCATGTGGTCGGCGCCGGCCAGCCGCCAGATCTTGTGCCAGGCCGTATAGTCCCAGCCCAGTGCCGGATGACGGTTCAGCGCGCCCCAGCCGTTGCGATGCGCATGAACGGGAAGCTGCGTGTGGCGGCCGATCTCGACCATGCCTGTGAGTCCGACCGAGTTGATGCTCGCCATCACGCAGGTGCCGCCTTCGCGGAGCACCAGATCATGCCGGCGGCGCATCTGGTCGATCTCGCCGGTGAGGTTGAAGGCGATCATGACCTTCTTGCCGGTTTGATCGGCGTGGTCGTTGACGACGCGCATCACGGCGCGCACGCGCGCGTCGAACGGACAATAGGCGCCGTCCGATTGCAGCTCGTCATCCTTGATGAAGTCGATGCCGGCCTCGCACAGCGTGGCGACGAGAGAGGCCGTCTCGGCCGGACTGAGTCCGATGCTCGGCTTGATGATGGTGCCGATCAGCGGGCGACCGCTGACACCGGTCAGCTCGCGCGTGCCGGCGACGCCGAACTTCGGTCCGGGATAGGCGGCGGCAAACGCGAGCGGCAGGCGCAGGTCGAGCAGCCGCAGGCCGGTCAGCTGGCGCAACTCCCAGAGATTGCCGGCGATCGCCGTGACGAGATTGGGCAGTGATGCGCCGATATTGTCGAGCGGCCATGACAACGTCACGCGCGCGCGATTCCAGGGGCCATCGGGGTTGATCGGGCGGGCGACCGGGAGCGACGGCGCGGAGATTGCATCAAGCAACTCGATGCTCTCGACTCGGGCGGCCGCACGCGCCTTCAGCTCCGGCGTTTCGCCGGGCACCGCAACGAACGTGCCGCTCGACTGCTCGCCCGCCATGGTTTCCGCGGCAAGACGCGGATCTTCCGGCGTTTCGATGAGATAGTCGGCTTCGATGCGAACGGGATTTTGCGTCACGGGAGTGCAGACAATCTAGAGCTTGGTAAGATCGGGGAACGGCCGCACGGGGTCGCGTCCGTCCCAGCCTTTGGCGGCTGCGCGGATGAGGTCGAACATCTTGCCCTTGGGTCCGGAGACTTCAGACAGTTCGATCACCGTTCCCGGATGATACTCCGTGTCGAAATAGACGAAACGACCGCGCGCGCCGACTTCGCCGCTCATGACCGGCTTGAAACCCTCGGCTTCGAGACGGGAGAGATCGGCGTCGTAGTCTTCGGTCCAGTAGGCGACGTGCTGCAGACCCTTATGCCCGGCTTTCAGGAAGTCGGCATACATCGACGGCGCATCGTTGCGGATCTGGATCAGCTCCATCTGCAGTGGCCCGGAATTGGCCAGCGCCACCGAATTGTGCGGCTCATAGGCCTTGCCGCGATAGTGGTAGTTCACGATTGGAACCCGCGGATTATAGAACCACGGCCCGATGCCGAGCTCGCGGCTCCAATAATCCATGGCCTTCTCGATGTCGTCAACGACGTAGCCGGCTTGCCGGATCTCACCAAAAAAACGGCTCATTGCATGATTCCCATGATCTTCAGAATTTGAGGAAGCCGATCGACAGCCACGGCACGGCCGCGACGATGGCGAGGCCGATGAAGAGCGCCGCGACATAGCCCCAGATGTGCTTGAGGCCTTCGTCCGGCGATATCTTGCTGATCGCGCAGGCGCCGTAATAGCCGACGCCGAACGGCGGCGCGAACAGGCCGATGCCCATCGCGAGGATCACGACCATCGCATAGTGCACTTCATGCACGCCGGCCTGCTTGGCAATCGGAAACAGCAATGGGCCGAACAGCACGATGGCCGGAATGCCTTCGAGCACGCTGCCGAGCACGACGAAGGCCACAATCGAGATCGCGAGGAAGCCGTAGGCGCCGCCGGGGATCGCCGCCATCGCCTTCGCCAGCTGTTGCGAGAAGCCCGATTGCGTCAGTCCCCAGGCCATCGCCGTGGCGCAGCCGATGATAAAGATGATCGCGCCCGTCAGCGAGGCCGTCTCGACCAGCATGGATTTCAGCCGCCGCCAGGGAAACTGGCGGTAGACCACAAGGCCCATCAGCACGGCGTAGGCGATGCCGATGGTCGAGACCTCCGTGGCAGTGGCAACACCTTCGACCACGGCAGTGCGGATCACGAAGGGCAGCAGGATGGCGGGCAGAGCGATCATTGTGAGCTTTGCGATCTCGCGCTTCGAGGCACGCCGCACATGGCTCAGATCCTCGTTCCGGTAGCGCCGCCATACCACCACGCAAAGCGCGGTGCCCACGACCAGGGCCGGCAGCAGCCCGCCCGTGAACAGCGCCGCGATCGAGACGCCGGTCACCGAGCCGATGGTGATCAGCACGATGCTCGGCGGAATGGTCTCGGTCTGCGCGCCGGTGGCCGACAGCAGCGCGACGAGGTCGCCAGGCTTGGCGCCACGCCGCTGCATTTCCGGCAGCAGCACCGGCGCGATCGCGGCCATGTCGGCGATCTTCGAGCCGGAGATGCCGGAGACCAGATACATGGCCCCGATCAGCACATAGGACAGTCCGCCCCTGACATGTCCGAGCAGGCTTGCCAGAAACTGGATCATGGCCCGCGCCATGCCGGTCATCTCGATCAACGCGCCGAGGAAAATGAACAGCGGCACCGCGAGCAGGATCAGGTGCGACATGCCTTCATCGAGACGGCCGACCATCACCATCATCGGTACGCTGGTTGTCAGCGCCAGATAACCGAAGGTCGCGAGCGCAAAGGAGAAGGCGATCGGTACGCCGGCGAACACGTTGGCTGCGACCACGCCGACGAAGAAAATGATGAGGTTGTAGCGTCCGAGCGGGGCGAGCAGCGGTCCGGCAAGCCAGAATACGGCGATCAGGACGGCGATGGTGATGAAGGCCGCGACGATCAGCGCGGGGCGGTGATGCGTCGCGAGCCGGATCGCGGCGACGACGGCCATCAGGGTCATCCCGACGGGAATTGCGGCTGCGCGCCAGGCATTGCTGATCTCCAGCGCCGGGGTGACGATGACCTGTTCCTCGCTCGCATAATCGAAGGCGGGATGCAGGATCAGCGCCAGCAGGGCTAGCGGCGCCACCGCCGCGATCGTGTCGAGAAAGGCGCTTGCGCCCGGGCCGACATGGCTGACGAGCCCTGTCATGCGCATGTGCTCGCCCCGGCGCAGCGCGATCACCGCGCCCAGCATCGAGAGCCAGAGAAACAGGATCGAGGCCAGTTCGTCCGACCAGATCAGCGGGCTGTGGAAGACGTATCGCATGATGACGCCGGCGAGCATGATGCCGATCTCGACCAGCACGACAGCGGCCGCGGCGGTCTCGACCACCGCACCGAGCCAGCGGTCGACGGTGCCAAAGGCGCTCGCAAGCTTGCGCGTGCCCGCAGCGGAAGCAGGGTGGCCGGCCGCCGCCAGATAGTCCGTCATCTGATGCTCTGCGATCGTCATCGCGCTCAGGCCAGCTTGCCGACGGCGCCTTCGAGCAGCGCCCAGGCTTCGTCGCCGAAGCGGCCCTTCCATTCGCCGTAGAAGCCGGAGTCGCGCAGTTTTGCGCGGAACGAGTCCGGTGAAGGCGTGGTGAATTTCATTCCATTGCTCTGGAGATCGGCCTGCACGGTCGCATTGAAGGTCTTGATGTCCTCGCGCTGCTTCAAGCCGGCATCGTTGATGGCGTTGCTGACGATGGTCCTGAGATCGGCGGGAAGGGCGTTGAAGGCGCGGGCGTTGGCGATGAACCAGAAGCCGTCCCAGATGTGGTTGCTGATCGCGCAGTACTTCTGCACCTCGTAGAGCTTCGCCACCTGGATGATCGGCAGCGGATTTTCCTGCGCGTCGACAATGCGTGTCTGGAGCGACGAATAGACCTCGCTGAATTGCAGGCTGGTCGGCGACGACGATAGCGCCTTGAACATGGAGATGCTGAGCGGAGACACGGGCACGCGGATCTTGAGGCCGTCCATGTCCTTGGCGCTCTCGATCGGCTTGGCGCCGCTGGTGATCTGGCGGAAGCCGTTGTCCCACATCTTCTCGAACGTATGGAGGCCGACCTTGGCCATGGCGGCACGGATATGCGCGCCGAGCCCGCCGTCCATTGCTTTCCAGACCTGATCGTAATCGGCAAAGGCAAAGCCGACCGCATTGATCGCGGCGATCGGCACCAGGGTCGCGACCACGAGCGCGGAGGGCGTGAAGAAGTTCAGCGCGCCGTTGCGCACCTGGGCGAGCATGTCGGTGTCGCCGCCGAGCTGGTTGTTCGGGAAGATGGCGATCTCGACCCGGCCATTGCTCTCCTTGGCGACGCGGTCGGCGGCTTCCTGGGCGCGGATGTTGAGGGGATGCGTCAGCGGCAGGTTGTTGCCGTATTTCAGCGAGAACTCGGCCGCCCGGGCCGGGCGCGAGAGACCGCCCATCAAGCCCGCGGCGGGGAGGACGGACAGGGCTTGCAAGGCGCGCCGACGGGTCAGGGACATGGGCTTCTCCTCCAACAGCGATTTGATGTTATTTGATGTTTCTGCGACAATGTTGATGCGAAAATTGCGACTTTGAGCTAGCATGTCAAACGATAAAGATGATGGTTTTTGATGTATTCGACGATTGGGCCCCGGAATGAATAAACCAGTGGCTCCTTCGCTGAGCCGCATCGTTGACGTGGCGCGCCGGGCCGGCGTCTCCACGGCGACGGTCGACCGCGTGCTGAATCGTCGGCCCGGTGTGCGGGCGATTACGCAGCAGCGGGTGCTCGCCGCCGCGTCCGAGCTCGACTACATGCCGGCCGAGAACATCCTGGCGGCGATGCGGCCCAAGCCGATGCGGCTGCTGTTCCTGCTGCCGGCCGGCACCAACCGCTTCCTGTCCACGCTCGGGCAGCTGATCGCGCATTCCGACGGCCGGCTCGCGCCCTTCAACGTCCATTGTCAGGTCGACACCATCAAGGGCTTCAATCCCGACCTGCTGGCACGTCAGCTCTGGCGGGCCCGCGACAAGGCCGACGGCATCGCTTTCATGGCGCTCGAGCATCCCGTCGTGAGGGAAGCCGTCGACCGATTGGCGGAGCACGGCGTGCCGACGGTGACGCTGATCTCGGATATCCTGAATGCGCGCCGCGCGGCCTATATCGGACTGGACAATCGCTCGATCGGACGCACCGCCGGCTATCTGATCGCGCGCTTTCTGGGCGAGCGTCCGGCCAAGGTCGCGATGATCGCGGGCAGCCGCAGCTACCGCGCGCACGAAGAACGCGAAATGGGCTTTCTGCACGTCTTCGAAGAACTATTCCCGGCCATCAAGGTCGTGGGCCTGCGCGAAGGCCATGATGACGCCGACCGCAACTATCGCCAGACGCGCATGCTGCTGGGCCAGCATCCGGATCTTGCCGGAATCTACAACATCGGCGGCGCCGCCGATGGTGTCGCTCGCGCCCTGAACGAAATGAACCGGGCGCGTGACGTGGTCTTCATTGGCCATGGTCTGACCTCGGATACGCGCAGCTTTCTGCTCGATGGGACGATGGATGCCGTCATCACTCAAAATCAGCTCAACACGATGATGAGCTGTGTCGGCATCTTCGACAATCTGCGCGCCGGCCGCAGCGCCATGCACGGCATCGAGGCGCCGCGCAGCGAGATCATCTTTCGCGAAAATATTCCGGCGCTTGGGGGCTAGGATCCAAGGCGGCTTGCTGGACCCATGGCCGGCCTGGTCGAGCGCATCCATGGCCTGATTGGGCACGATGCAATTTTGCCGGTGTTTTGCCCGACGAGTCAAATGACCGGCGTCTGAAGACATCGGGCTCGTCGAGCAGCTCAACGTGCGTTGCAGGAGAGATGCCTCTCGTTCTGCGCGCGCAAGGCAATTCACCCAAGCCTCATCTCGACTTAAGCCGCGCCACCGCGACCAACCGGCCAGGGGCGGTTCTACTGTGCATGGGGTTGTTTTTCAGTTTTTTGTTTGGCGAGGCGTCGGCAGGCGCTCTACAGGCCGGCGGCGACGCCCAGGCGGCCGATGCCGGGGAGCTTGAGCGCCGGCCGCCGGATGTCGATGCCCAGCACCGCGCCGAAGAAATTGATCTCGAACCCTTCGACCCAGCCGACCGTCATGCCGAGGTAACCCGACAGCGAGGCGTAGAGACCGGTGCGGGAAGGGGTGATGCCGGCCCAGCGTCCGCTGTACGGATAGTCCTTGCCGACCGCGGTGGGTGGAAGGACGGCACGAAGCTCGGGAACGGCGTCCAGCGCCGCCTGCACGAAGGTGTTGGAATTCGGTCCGGGCCAGGCGCTGTAATCGCCGTAGGCGCGGAACTTGTAGGTCTCGACGACGTGGCGGATCTTGGGGATCAGCGCTTCGGCCCGCGCGCCGTCGACCGCCACGACGGTTTCGGGCATGGCGCCGAACCAGCGGCCGTCGGGTGCAAATCCGTTGCTCCGGATCGGGTCGCCCCACGCCGTGTAGTCGTATCGGCTGTAGGTGCTGGCACCTTTCTCCTTGACGACGATCCAGCTGTGGACGGCGAAAATGCTGCGCCACCGCACCGTGCGCGCGGCAAAGACCCGGATCAGCGCGTCCGGATTGGCCGATGCCGGCGGCAACAGGCCGGCGCTCGAGCGATCCGCCGTCTGCCAATTGCCCCGGCCATCGCCGAACAGATAATAGCGTCCGGCCGACAGTCCTATCGGCACGGAGACCAGCAGCAGGAAGAGAATCAAGAGTTTCCTCAAGGGCAGACGGGGGCAGGCGGGACGACACGATTAATATAGTTCGCCCGGCGGGTCGCGCCAGCACGCTTCTGCTCTTGCATTTGGGAGGTGCGCCCCCATGTTCCCGATTATGATGAAACTGTCCCTCATCGAAGACCAGGCCATCCAGGCGCGAATCGCGGGCATCGCGGGCGCCGAGACGTTCGATCGCATCTTCGCCGGCATCCGATTCGACGAGATCGACGGCAATCTGCTGTTCGCCATTGCCAGGGACGAAGACTGCGCGAGCGAGATCGAGGACGAGTTCTCGCATCACCTCGCGGTGGTTGCGACTCAAGTCCTCGGGCAGAGCGTCGACGTGGTCGTGGTGCTGCCGAAGGTCCTGCAGTAGGCCTTATTTTGCCGTGCAAGCGGCCTCCCGGGCTTGCATCCATGCTTTCCAACGCAATCGTGAAATTGTAATGACGTGCTTGGGCGCTTAGGCCCAGTCCGCGTTGTCGACCGAGCTCTACGGCAGGGCTCGTCGGCGCGCGACTCTATTTCTGAAACAAAGTTGGATACACATTGGCGTCCACCAAAAAAGCCCGGGCCGCGACCGGCGCGAAAAAGACCAAGGCCAAAAGCTCGAAAGGCGAGAGCCCGAAGACCAAGAGCTCGAAGAGCAAGGGTTCAAAGAGCAAGGGTTCGAAGAGCACAGAGAGCAAAGGCTCGAAAGGCAAGAGCGCGTCGCGTTCTACGGTCTCGTCCTCATCGCCGCTCGGCATGCTGGCGCTGCATCTGCGCGAGCAGTGGGAGAAGTCTGGCCGCGACGGCCTCGTGTTCCTCTGCGACAATGAGAACAGGGCGGAGCGGCTGGGTGGCGTGATCCACGCGCTCGACCCTTCGGTCGACGTGCTGGTGTTCCCGCGACTGAACAATCTGCCATTCGATGGTCTGGAGCCGTCGCGCGAGATCGCGGGCAGGCGGAGCTCGGTGTTGCGGCGCCTCGCCAAGGCAAGGAAGCCGGTCTTCCTCGTATCGACCGCAGAAGCCATCATGGAGCGGCTGCCACTGCCGGCGAGCTGGTCAAAGACCAGCCTCAGCCTGAAAGTGGGCGCGGCCTATTCGGAAGCCGAGCTGGAGCGCCGCCTGGAAGCTCTCGGCTACGACCTCGACGAAGAGGCGGAATATCCGGGCGGCGTCCTGTTCCACGGCAAGACGTTCGAGGTGTTTCCCGCGGGCGGACTTGGTCCTTTCAGGATCGAACATTCCGACGGTGTTATCCGTAAGATCGTTGCCGTCGATCCGGTCGAGCATGAGGTCGTCTACGAGACCAGGGAATTGCTGATCGATCCGATGTCCGAACAGATTGCGCTCGGAGGCAAGCGCGGGCAGCGGGCGACGCTGCCGGATTATTGCGCTCGCGCGCGGTGGATCGTGGATGCCGGCGTACCGGGCCACGCCGATATCTGGCTGGGCACCATCGAGGAGGCCGCTGGCCGCAGGGATGCGGAGCGCGAGTATCTCGGACGGGCGGATTGGAAGCGGCTGAAGAAGAGCATCAGCGTACTTCCGCAAAAATCGGCCTTCACGCCGACGCCCGATTTCTCGAAGGCCTCTTCGCCAAGAAAGATCCTCCGCGCATTTATTGACGACATGCAACGCGCCGGGTCGCGGGTGCTGTTCGTCGCGGCCGTCGAGGATGACCTTCGCGCGATGGAGCGGATGAGCGGCATCAAGGCGGAGCGCTGTGCCGATTGGAGCGAGGCGACGGAGGGACGGGAGCGCGAAACGGCGTTCCTGGCCGACTTCGATGCCGGCTTCGTCGGGGCCGGCCGCAAGCCTCTCGTCATCGTCACCGCGTCCGACGTGCTCGGCAGCAGAGCCCATCATCCGCAGCCGATGGCGAGAGCCTGGACGGCCGCGTTCGACCATCCTGACGTTCCGGAACGCGGCGCGGCGGTGGTCCATTTGCAGCGTGGGCTCGCTCTGCTCGACGGCTTGCAGACCCTCGCCATGGGGACGGGATCGCGGCGCGAGATGGTCAGGCTTGCGTTCGCGGGAGACAATGCCGTTCTCGTGCCGCCGGCCGACCTTGCCTTGATCTGGCCCTATGCGGCCGAGCCCGGCAAGCTGGCGCGGGACAAGGCGGACGGAAGCACATGGTGGGCGCGGCGGACCGAGGCCGAGGCGGAGATTCAGGTCGCCGCCAAGGCGCTCGCAAAGCACATCAGCCAGCGCCACCGCCGCCGCGCGCCGAAACTGGTCGCACCCGGGCCGCTCTATGAAAGGTTCGTTGCGCGTTTTCCGTATTTCCCGACCGTCGATCAGGCGAAGGCCATTCAGGACGTGCTCGATGATCTCGCGGCAGGTCATCCCATGGACCGGGTGGTGTGCGGCGACGTCGGATTTGGAAAGACCGAGGTCGCGTTGCGCGCGGCAGCTGCTGTGGCGCTGTCCGGGAAACAGGTGGCGATCGCGGTGCCGACCACGGTCCTGGCGCGGCAGCATGTCGAAACCTTCCGCAAGCGCTTCGGTCCTCTCGGTATCGACGTCGGAAGCCTGTCGCGAGCGACCTCCGGCCCGGAGACGCGAGGGATCAAGGAGGGCCTGCGAAGCGGCAGGCTGAAAGTCGTTGTCGGCACGCAGGCGCTCTCTGCAAAGGATGTGAAGTTCGCCGATCTTGGCCTCGTCATCATCGACGAAGAGCAGCACTTCGGAGCGGCGGAGAAGGCGAAGCTTTCAGGCCTGGCAAAGAATGCCCATACGCTCTGGATGAGCGCGACGCCGATCCCGCGCACGCTCGCTGCTGGTCTTGCGGGCTTCCGGGATCTCAGCGTGATCGCAACGCCGCCGGTTCACCGGCTTCCGATCGTGACCAAGATCGCTCCGCTGTCGGATGCGGCCATTGCCGGAGCATTGCTCCGCGAACGGCGGCGGCATGGACAGAGTTTTCTGATCTGCCCGCGCATCCAGGATCTGGAGCCGATGCTGGCGCGCGTGCAATCATTGGCGCCCGACCTCCGCATCGTCTGCCTTCATGGCAAGATGCCCGTCGACGACCTCGACGACCGCATGATGAGTTTCGTCGATGGCGAAGCGGACGTCCTCCTGGCGACCAACATCGTGGAAAGCGGTCTCGATATCCCGCGCGCGAATACCATCGTGGTGTGCTGGCCCGAAAAGTTCGGCCTCGCACAGCTCCATCAGCTCAGGGGGCGGGTGGGACGCGGCGGAACGCGCGCCTTCGCTTATCTGCTGACGGAGTCGACCTCGGAACAGTCCGAGAAGCGTTTGGCCGTCCTCGAGGAGTTCAGCAAGCCCGGCGCCGGCTTTGCCATCAGCGAGCGCGACCTGGACCTCAGGGGCGCCGGCGATCTGTTTTCCGAACAGCAGTCCGGGCACGTGCAGGTGTTCGGGCCGGTGCTCTACAGTCATCTCCTGAAGCTCGCCTCGGAAAGAGTGAACGACTCGGGCGCCTTTCTGTGGGTGCCGGATCTGAATCTGCCTGTCGGCGACATGTTGCCTGAAGGTTATGTGCAATCGGAAGCAATGCGGCTCGAGATCTATGGCCGCGCCGCCAGATGTCGGAGCGACGACGATCTGGAAGACCTGGAGGAGGAGACTTCGCGGCGTTTCGGCAGGCTGCCGCCGGAGGCGCGTGATTTCTTTGCGGCCGCGAGGCTCCGGATCGATTGCAAGCGGCGTGGCATCGTCAGGCTCGATGTCGGGCCCGAGGCCGTCGCTGCCACTTTCCTCCCCGGGCGGCTGCGGAAATCCAGGGCGCGATCGCTCCAGCGAGACGGCGATCGCGTCGTCTGCGCCGCCCGCGGGCACGCGGACCCGTTCGGCCGGATCGAGGAATTCCTGGAGCTTCTGGACGAGTGAAGCAGGCCTACTGCGGCTCGATTCCGGCTGCCTTGATGATCCGCCCCCATTTGGCGATCTCCGCCTTCAGGAAGGCTTCGAGCGCAGCCGGCGTCGCGCGCTCGGCTTCAACCGGAGCCATGCTGAGCTCGGCAAAGCGGCTGATCAACGCAGGGTCCTTGAGCGCCGTCTGGAGTGCGCCGACGAGCTGGTCGACCACGGGCTTCGGCGTGCCGCGCGGCGCGTAGAGGCCATACCAGGTCGTCACATCGAATTCGGGAACGCCGGCCTCGGCCGAGGTCGGCACGCCAGGCAGTGTCGCGACGCGCGTCTTGCTGGTGATCGCGTAGCCCTTGATCGTGTTCGACTGGATATAGGGCGTCGGTCCCGTCGCGGGATCGCAATAGACGTCGATATGGCCGGCTATGACATCGTTCAGCGCGGGCCCGCCGCCCTTGTAGTAGATCTGCGAGAGTTTCGTATCGGTGGTGCTCATGAACATCAGGCCGCAGAGCTGCGAGGCTGAGCCGAGACCGACATTGCCGAAAGTCATCTTGTCGCCCTCGCTGCGGATGCGGGCGATCATCTCGCCGAGATCCTTGGCCGGGAAATTCGGCCGGGCCACCAGGATCATCGGGACATCAGTGACGAGCCCGATCATGGCGAAGTCGCCGACGGGATCGAACGGCAGCTTGGCATAGAGCGCGGGCGCGGTGGCCTGGCCGACATGCATCAGGAGCAGCGTGTAGCCATCAGGCGCGGCCTTGGCGACGCGGTCGGTGCCGAGTGTGCCGCCGGCACCGACGACATTCTCGATGACGATGGACTGCTTCAGCGTCGCGCTCATGGCGTTGCCGAGAATTCGCGCGATGACGTCGCCGGGGCCGCCGGCGGAGAACGGCACGATCATCGTGACCGGGCGGGTGGGGTAGTCGTCTGCGATTGCCGCGCCACAGGGCAAGAGCAGGAGACACAGGATCAGCGATCGTACCAGAGACAACATCGAACACTCCCTGAATTCTTGTTTTTCTAGTCGTCGGAAGGCGCCGCCTCCTTGGCGGCGTTTCGTTCAATCATGTCGAGCGCGGCCACCGCAGCCGCATTGATGTGATCGACGCAGCAGCGCTCGGCGAGATCCGGATCGCCGTTCTGGATCGCACGCCAGATCGCGGTGACCTCGCGCAGGCTCTTGTTGATCCGTTTCGGCTGCGACATCGACGTGATCCGCAACAGTTGGATCCGGTCGTGCAGCGGCTTGAGCATGCGCTCGATGAAGGCGTTGCGGCAGCCGCCGATCAGCGCGGCGTAGAAGTCGGTCTTGGCTTCGAGGCTCCCGACGAGGTCCTGCTTGGCTGCGGCCGCCTTCAGCCGGGCCAGGGCTTCCCCGATCCGTCGAGCCACTTCCGGATCGTGGAGTCTGGCGCATTCGCGGCCGGCGAAACCTTCGAGCACCGCGCGGGCCGCGTAGAGCTGCCGGGCTTCTTCGAGGCTGATCGTGGAGACCACGGGGCCGCGGTGGGGGACGATGTTGACGAGGCCGTCGGCTTCGAGGGCTCGCAGGGCTTCGCGGATCGAAGGCCGGCTGACGCCCATCATCTCGCAGAGCTCGCGCTCGACCAGGCGCTGGCCCGGTTTGAGTGTTCCGGACATGATCGCCTCGCGCAGCTTTTGCGCGACCATCGCCCGGACGGTCGGGACGTCCTCGATGCGGAGTGTCGACTGCAATTCGCTACGTCTTTCCATGTCCGGACCCTGGTTGGGAAAAGTCAGTACCGGTTTACAGGCAGAATCATCATTTCGGCAATTTGAACGTGCGCGGGCTGGTCCAGGGCGAAGACGATCGAACGGGCAATATCGGCAGGCTCGAGCGCCATCCTGAACTGGTCGAAATAGTCCTTTTCCTTCTGCCTGTCGCCGCGGTAGCGGGTCAGGATGATGTTGGTCCGGGTCAGGCCTGGCTGGAGTTCGGTGACCCGGATCGCGGTTTCCGCCAGCTCGCCCCGCAGCGTCTCGGTGAACATGTGGACGCCCGCCTTGCTGGTGCTGTAGGCGGCCATATCGGGGACGATCCGGACCGCGTTGATGGAGCTGATGTTGACGACATGGCCGGCGTTGCGCCTGACCATGTCGGGCAGGATCGCGCGGGTGACGCGCATCAGGCCGATCAGATTGGTCTGGATGATGTTGGACCAGTCGTCGGCGGAGCCGGCATCGAACCGCGTCCGCCCGCCGATATCGTGTCCGGCGTTGTTGATGAGGACGTCGACCGGCTTGAACTGCGCGGGAATGGCGTCCGGCAGGCGATCTACGGCCTGCCCATTGCTAATGTCGAGCTGGATCGGAAACACCGCGTTGCCCGCCGTGGACGCGAGTTCCTCAAGCGCCTTGGCGTCGCGATCGACCAGCACGACGCGGCGGCCGCTTTCCAGCAAGGCCTTGGTGATGGCGCGTCCCATGCCGCCGGCGGCGCCCGTCAGCACGACGCTCTGGCTCGATTGTTCAGTCATCGTAACACTCCCAATGCTTTCATGCGACCGACCAGCCGCCGTCGATCGGCAGGCTGGCGCCGGTGATATCGTTTGCCGCGGGCCCACAGAGAAAGACGACCATGGCGGCGACCGCATTCATTTCGACGAAACGCTGCGTCGGCTGGCGCTCGCCGAGATATTCCTTGGTCACGTCGTCGACCGGACGGCCGCTGTTCGACGCGATCGTTGCGATCTTGTTCAGGATCGCGGGCGTTGGCAGCGTGCCCGGGCACAGCGTGTTGCAGGTGATGCCGCTCCGCGCCGTCTCGATCGCCACCGCACGGGTGATACCGAGGATCGCAGTCTTGGTGGTGACGTAGTCGATGCGATCCTCGACCGCGCGGCTCGAATAGATCGAGCCCATGTTGATGATCCGGCCCCAGCCGCGCTGCTTCATCGCCGGCAGCGCCAGGCGGATCAAATGGAACGGCGCCGACAGGTTGACCGCCAGCGCCTGCTCCCAGCAATCGGGCGGAAATTGCTCGATGGCGGAGAAATGCCTGATCACAGCGTTGTTGACGAGGATGTCGATGGCGCCGCAGCAGTCGAGCAGATCGGCCATCATGGCCTCGATCGCCTCGCGCTGGGCGAGATCGGCGCCGGCCGCGACGACCTCGACGCCGAAGCGGGCGCGGAGGTCATCCGCGGCCTGCTTCGGCGCGACGAGATCATGAAGGACGATGTTGGCGCCCGCGCCGGCAAGGCCTTCCGCGACCGCGAGGCCAAGGCCCGCGGTCGCACCGGTCACGAGTGCCCATTTGCCCTTCATCGTCGTCACGCTCCGTTATTTCTTGTCGAGCTCGGCGAAGACTTCCTTCGCGTTCCGGAACGCATCCACGCCGGCCGGAACGCCGCAATAGATCGCGACCTGCATGAACACCTCGCGGATCTCCTCCTTGGTGGCGCCGTTGGCGAGCGCGCCGCGGACATGGGTTTTCAGCTCGTGTGGGCGGTTGAGCGCGCAGAGCATCGCCAGATTGAGGAAGCTGCGCGTCTTGCGCGTGAGGCCGTCGCGGCCCCAGACGTAGCCCCAGCAATACTCCGTGGTGAGGTCCTGCATCGGACGGTTGAACTCGTCCGCGGATGCGATCGCCTTGTCCACGAACTCGTTGCCGAGCACGCTCTTGCGGATTTCGAGCCCGCGGTCGTAAGTCGCCTTGTCCATGTTGTTCTCCGTTTCTCTTTCGGGCGTTGTCAGTTCTCAGGTCAGTTCTCAGTTCAGTTTTTGGGCCAGAACGGCTGCGCCAGCGCGAGCTGGGGCGGGAACACCGTCACCGGCACGCCGGACTGCCACTGCACGATGGTCATGCCGGCGCCGACGCGGCGGCCCTTCTCGTCGAACTTGATCTCGCCCAGCGGATAGTATTTCGAGGGGCCGGCATCCATGGTGCGCAGCGCCTCGCCGACGGCAACGCGGTCGGCCTTGCCGGCCTTCTCGAGCGCGTCCTTGATCACCCACATGTCGCCATAGGTGGAGATCGCGTTCTGCGTCATCCACGGCTCCTTGTAGCGGGTCTTCAACTCGGCGATCAGCGCTTCGTGGCCCTTGGCGCCCCAGCTTGCGACGCAGGTCAGCACGCCCTGGAGCAGTTCGGGGCTGACGGTTTGCAGCATGTCCGGCTCGGCGATCGCGATGCCAAACGAGATCGTCGGCACCTTGCCCTGGCCAAGGCCGAACTCGTTCATCTTCTCGAGCAGCAGCTTCGCGTCCGAGATCACCGTCGGCAGGAAGAAGAGCAGATCGGGTTTCGCCGAGCGGATCTTCTGCACCAGCGAGGTCGCATCCGCCAGCGGCGGCGTGAACGTCTCGTCCACGATCAGCTGCAACTGATTCTCCGCCAGCAGGCCCTCGCGCATCGTCTTTGCGGAGGCGATCGAGGCCCCCGTGTTGTCGGTCAGGATCGCGACAGTCTTCGGCCGCTTGCCGGAGGCCGTCTCCGCCAGCTTGATGATCTGGGGCAACGCTTGCCGTGCCTGCGAACCTGCAGTGGCCGCGGTCTGGAACACGTATTTGAAGCCGCGATCGGTGATCAGGTCGGAATAGGAGAGGGTGAGGACGGGCAGGCTGGCGCGCTCGGTGACTTCGGTCACCGCGAGCGTGAACGAGGACAGATAGGCGCCGCTGGCCGCGACCAGATCGGTCTCCTGGGCGACCATGCGCTGGGCGGCGTTCTTGGCCTTCTCCGTGGTGTCGCCGGAATCGAGCACGACCAGCTTCAGCTTGGCGCCGCCGAGCGCCTTGATGCCGCCTTGCGCGTTGATGTGGTCGACCGCCATCTCGGCGCCCTCACGCATCACCGTTCCCGGGCGGGCGTAGAGACCGGAGATCGGCACCAGCAGGCCGACCTTCACCTCTGAAGGTTGCTGCGCCCAGGCGCGAGATGCGATCAGCGTGCCGGACGCGCCGGCCAATAGCGCTCGCCGCGAGATCGTGAACTTGCTTCTTGCAGTCATGACAATTCTCCTCCCTGAAAAATTGCGCGGCGCTTAGGATTTCTTCGGCCAGAACGGCTCTGCTTGCGCGAGATCGGGCGGATAGACGGTGACAGGCACGCCCGATTGCCATTGCACGATGACGACGCCGGCGCCGACGCGGCGGCCCTTCTCGTCGAATTTGAGCTGGCCGCCCGGATAGTATTTCGACGGGCCGGCATCCATGGTGCGGAACGCCTGCGCGACCGAGTTGCGGTCGGCCTTGCCGGCCTTCTCCAGCGCTTCCTTCATCAGCCACATGTCGCCGTAGGTCGAGATGACGTTCTGCGTCATCCAGGGCTCCTTGTATTTGGCCTTGAGCTCGGCGATCAGCGCTTCGTGGCCCTTCGAGCCCCAGTTGGCGACGATGGTCATGATGCCCTGCACGGTCTCCGGGCTCACGCTCTGGAGCATGTCGGGTTCGGCGATGGTGATGCTGAAGGACACCGTCGGGATCTTGCCTTGGCCGAGGCCGAACTCGCTGATCTTCTCCAGCCCGAGCTTGGCGTCCGACACTGCATTCGGCATGAACAGCAGCAGGTCTGGCTTGGCCGAGCGGACCTTCTGGATCAGCGGGGTGGCATCCGACAGCGGCGGGGTCCAGACTTCCTCGACGACAAGCTGGAGGCCTTCCTGTGCGAGCAGCTTTTCCTTGAGTGCCTTGGCGGTGGCGACGGATGTCGCGGTGTTGTCCATCAGCATCGCCACGGTCTTGGGCTTCTTGCCCGACGCGTTCTCGGCGAGCTTCATCAGCGTCGGCAGGCCCAGCTCGGACTGACGGCTCGCGGTCGCGGCGGTCTGGAAGATGTATTTGAAGCCGCGGTCGGTCAGCAGGTCCGAATAGGACAGTGTCAGCACCGGAAGTTCGGCGCGCTCGGTCACCTCGGTGACGGCGAGGGTGAAGGACGAGAGATAAGAGCCGGTGGCGGCGACCAGATCGGGCTCCTGTGCCACCATGCGCTGCGCCGCGTTCTTGGCCTTCTCGGTGGTGTCGCCGCAGTCGATCACCACCAGCTTCAGCTTGGCGCCGCCGAGCGCCTTGATGCCGCCCTGCGCGTTGATGTGCTCGATGCCCATCTCGGCGCCCATTTTCATCACCTGGCCGGGGCGGGTGTAGATGCCCGACAGCGGGACGATCAGTCCGACCTTGACCTCGGCCGGCGCCTGCGCACGTGCCACGCCGGCGAGGCCGACGGCGGCGGCGCCCGACAGCACGGTCCGGCGCGTCAGTCCTTTTGATATGCTGCCCTTCGATGTCTTGTTCACCTTGTTGTCTCCCTGCTCTTTGTTTTTTGTTCGTCACATGCCGAGATAGGCTTTGCGCACGCGATCATCGGCGCGCAGCGTGTCGTTGTTGCCTTCGAGCACGACGTGTCCGGCTTCGAGGACGTAGCCGTGGTCGGCGGACTCCAGTGCTTCCGCCACGCGCTGCTCGACCAGCAGCATGGTCAGCCCGGACTGACGCCGGATATCGATCAGCCGCTCGAAGATGAAGTCCGCGGTCGACGGTGCGAGCCCCATCGAGGGCTCGTCCAGCATCAACAGCTTCGGCGAGGAGGCGAGGCCGCGGCCGATCGCTAGCATCTGCTGCTGGCCGCCGGACATCGTGCCAGCGAACTGGTTGCGGCGTTCCTTCAGCACCGGCAGCCATTCGAAGATGCGCTCGATGTTGGTTTGCCAGTCGCGCCGGCCGCTTTCGGTCATTGCACCCATTTCGAGGTTCTCCATCACCGTCAGCGACGGGAACACCTGGCGGCCCTCGGGGACATGGGCGATGCCGAGATGGGCGCGCTGCGGCGGCGGCACCGCGAGGAGATCGACGCCGTCGAACGTAATTCTCCCGCCGCTCGGCTTCACGATGCCGGAGATTGTCTTGAATAGCGTCGTCTTGCCGGCGCCGTTGGGCCCGACGATCGCGACGAACTGGCCCGCGCCGACATTGATCGACACGTCGTTCAGGACGGGCTTGGCCGAATAGCCCGCGCTTAATCCCTCAATTCGCAGCATGGCCCGCCCACTTCTTGCCGAGATAGGCCTCGATCACCCGGTTGTCGCGCGTCACCACTTCGGGCAGGCCCTCGGTGATGACGGCGCCATGGTCGAGCACGAGGAATCTGTCCACCAGGCGGACCATCGCCTGCATGGTGTGCTCGATGATGGCGATGGTCATGCCGTCGCGTGCGAGCTGCTGGATCACGGCGACGACCTCGTCCGCTTCGCCGTGGCCGAGGCCCGCAAGCGTTTCGTCGAGCAGCAGAATGCGCGGCTGGCCGGCGATCGCGCGGGCGAGCTCCATCAGCCGCAGCTCCTTGGTCGAGAGTTCGCCGGCGACATGGTTGGCTACGGCGGAGAGCCCGACGCGGGCGACTGCGTCGGCGGCAAGCTTGCGTGCCTCCGCATCGGAGCGGGCGCGCACATAGGCCCCCACCACGACATTGTCGAGGATCGACATGCGCAGGAATGGCCGCATCACCTGGAAGGTGCGGCCGATGCCGGCCTCGCAGATCACGTGCGGCCGTTGGCCGGACATGTTGCGGCCGTCGATCAGCACCTCGCCCTCGCTCGGCTTCAGAAAACCGTTGAGGAGGTTGAACAGCGTGGTCTTGCCGGCGCCGTTCGGGCCGATGATGCCGAGGATCTCGTTCTTGTGCAGCTTGAAACTGACGTCCTGAACGGCTTTGAGTCCGCCGAAGGAGCGCGAGAGATTGCGAACCTCGAGCATCACCTCGCCGGTGGCCGCACGCTGCCGCGCGGCGGGCTTCAGCGCCGTGACGTTGGCGACGGCCGTTTCCGGAGTGTCGCTCGCCGTGGCCTTGGATGCATTTCGCTTGCGCAGGAGATCGCGCAGTTTCCAGAACAGGCCTTCCGGCGCGAGCAGGATGACGCAGACGATAGCAAGGCCGAAGATGACGCCCTGAATGCCGGGGATCCGTGCACCGGCCTCTGCGTGCAGGATCTCGGCGAGTGGGATCAGGATCACGGAGCCGATGACCGGCCCCCAGACCGTGCCGACGCCGCCGAACATCGCGACCGTGAGCGCCTGCGCCGACACCAGCATGCCGAACACCGATTGCGGGGTTACGACCAGCAGCACCTGCACATAGAATCCGCCGATGGCGGCGGCGATCGCGCCGCTCAACGTGATCGCGCGCAGCTTCCAAGCCAGCGTGTTGATTCCGGCCGCTTCTGCCGCAGCCTCGTTCTGCTTGATCGCGAGCAGCGCCATGCCGAAGCGGGATCGCTCGATCACCTGCGTCAGCACGATGGTGGCAAGCATGATGGCCAGCCCCAGCAGCGTGTAGATGTGGGGATCAGAGAACTGCATATAGGCGATCGGCGCGTCGCGCTTGATCGGAAGCGTCACCTCCTGGAAGCCGAGCCACTCGAACACGTAGAGAATCGCGAGCGGGTAGGCGAGCATCGCGAGCGCAAAGTAGTGGCCCTGGAGGCGGAAGGTCGGAAATCCGATCAGAAGCCCGGCAATGCCGCCGAGCATGGCGGCGACCGGGATTAGCAGCCAGGGGGAGATATCAAAATAGATCTGCCCGAGCGCGGTCGCATAGGCGCCGATGCCGAAGAAGGCTGCGTGGCCGAACGAGATCAGCCCGGTGTAGCCGCTGAGCAGATTCCAGGACAGGCCGAACACCGCCCACACCGGCACCAGCGTCAGGATGAGCTGGTAGTAGGAGTTGGTGACGCCGAGTGAGATCCCGGCGTAAGCGAGCGTGAAGAGCAGGGGAGGCAGCAGTGAACGCATCCGGAGCATGGTCACGTCCTCTCGACCATGCGCCCGAAGAAACCTTGCGGACGGAAGAAGATGATGAGGAGGAAGACGGCGAAGATCGCGGCATTCTGCAACTGCGTCGGCAGGATCAGCGTCGACATCTGCTGCACGAGGCCGATCGTCATGCCGCCCCAGAAGGCACCGATGATGCTGCCCATGCCGCCGAGCACGACGCCGGCATACATGACGATCACGTATTCGAGGCCGACGAAGGGGTGGAACGGATAGTTGGTCGCGAGCAGGCCGCCGGCAATCGCGGTGATGCCGCAGCCGAGCGCGAAAGCGGTGCGGTGCGCACGGTCGACGTCGATGCCCATATAGGTCGCGGCGGTCGGATTGTCGGCGGCGGCGCGGAGCGACTTGCCGATCCGGGTCCGTGTGATCAACAGCGAGAGCAGAATCATGATCGCGAGCGAAACGATCGCGTCAATGCTGCGCGCCTTGTTGAGGAAGATGCTGATGTCGAAGAAGGGAACGAACTCCCAGGCCGAGCTCGACAGCGGCGTGCGGATCGAGGCCAGCACCGATCCGAAAACGATGAGGCCGCCATTCTGCAGGATCAGCGCGATGCCGAGCGTGAGGATGAGCTGGGCGTAATGGCCTTCGCCTTCAAGCGAGGCGGTGCGCGTGCCCGAGACGCGCGAGATCAGGGCCAGATGGACGAAATAGCCGAACACGGCGAGCACGGGACCAGCCAGCAGGATGGCGACGAACGGCCCCACTGTGTTGCCGAACAGCGCCTGGATGCCGGCGGCGGTGAAGAGATAGAAGGCGGCATACATGCCGAGCATCATGAAATCGCCATGGGCGAAGTTGATGACGCGCATGACGCCGAAGATCAGGCCGAGCCCGACGCACATCAGGCCATAGACGGCGCCGATCAAAAGGCCCGCAGCGAGCGCTTGAAAGAAGCCTTCCATCAGCCCCGCCTCCGCGCGGCGCGAGCGCCGGCTTGCTGGCGATTGTGCGTCGTCGGCACTGCTAGGCTGGTCTCCCGGTCGACCATGTTTCCCCCGTATTGTTTGGCATTTCTTATGATGCCGATCGTAAAACTCGTTCTGGCGCATCCAGACGACACTGCGCTGCGATGTCGCCGGCATTGCCGAGCTGCTCGCAGCCGTCGATGAGTTGCTCGAGCCGGTGCGCGCGGTCCTCGCCGAGGGCGCGAATGGCGGCGGCGCGGAAGCGCGCACGAATCTCTGAAGGCGTTGCGGCGATGACGTCGGGCAAAGCGTGCCGGATGGTCCGGCCGCTGCGCAGATGCACGGTCACCTCCGCGCCCTGCTTGCCGGGGAAGGCGGCGGTGAAGCCTGGATCTGCCCCGAGATCGGTGACCGCGACCAGGCGAATGATGTCGGCATCATCGAGTTCGGAATAGTTCTCTTCCTCGATCTCGCCCCGCGCCAGCGTGGCGGCGACGCTGAAGGGAATGCTCATCTTGGCCTGGAGCGCGTTGCGATAGGGCCCCATGGAGTCGCAGCCGGGATAGCGAACGGCGGCATCGGGTGCGCGAATGATGACGCGGTCGATCTCCTCAGTGCTGGCGAGCTCGTGCGAGACGCGAAGCGCTGCTTGGGCCGCGGTCTGCGCGAAATTGCAGGCCGGGACCGGCTTGTTGTAGACGGCCATGATCTCGCTCTCGCCATCGGGGAAGAGCGTGATGCTGTCGGGCGCGGCCTGGCGGCGATAGGCGGCGAACAGGCCGGCTTCACCCTCTAATATGGTTTCCGAGCCGAAAGCGCCGGCTGCCGCAAGACCGATCGCCTTGATCGCGTTGCTGGCCGCAAAGCCGGGATGAAAATACATGTCGGAGCCGCCGGCATGCGGCCACTCGTTCAGCCCGCTGGACGTATTGGCCGCGATCGCGACGGCGCTGGTTGCCTGGTCCTCGGACAGACCGAGCGCAAAGCTTCCAGCCAGCGCCGCGCCTGGCGGCGCCACGAGCCCCGTCGGGCGATAGAGCCGTGCGAGGTCGGAGGTCAGGAGCGCGCGGCCGATCCGCGCGCCGGTCTCATAGCCGATGATGGCGGCCGAGAGCAGCCTGGCTCCGTGCAGCGGCGTCTGTTCCGACAGCGCGAGCAGCGTCGGCCAGATCACGACGCCGTGGTGCGCGATGCTGGCCGCATGCATGTCCTCGCGGACGAGGCCGTGCCCCATCACAGCATTGGCAAAGGCGGCATCGGCCGACGAGGAGAGTTGTGACGTCCCGATGATCGTTGCAGTGCCGCCGGCTTGTGCGATCGCGACCGCCTGACGGCTCCAGGGATGCTGGCCCGCCTCGAAGGCGCAGGACAAAAAGTCCAGCAGAGAGAGCTTTGCCTTCGCGACGACCTCCGGCCCGAAATCGCCGAGATCGAGCGCAAGCACGCTCCGCGCCATCTGGCGCGTGAGCGAGACCTTGCCTGATCCGGTCGGGCCGATCGTCATCGCAATCGCTCTCCCTGAAGGCTTGCGTGATCAGCCGCGCATCTCGACCCCGGCCCATTCCTCGAGCACCTTGGCGATCGAGGTGAAGTCGGACGACGCGCCATACTTGGCGTTGGTGATCGCGAGCATCTGCCGCACCACTGCGCCGCAGACCATCGGCACGCCCATGGCCTCGGCCTCGTCGACGCAGAGCCGGACGTCCTTGTAGGAGAGGCCGGTGGCGAAGCCGAAATCGAAGGTGCCGGGCAGCACCGCGCGGGGGAATTTGTCTTCGGACGCGCTGTTGCGGCCGCTGCTGGCGTTGATGATGTCGATCAGCACCTTGGCATTGACGCCACCCTTGACGCCCATCGCGACCGCTTCGGACGTGATCACCAGCGCCGCGGCCGCCATCAGATTGTTGGCGAGCTTGGCCGTCTGTGCCACGCCGGGCTTGTCGCCGGTGTAGAACAGCTTGCCGAAATTCTTCAGGATCGGCTGCACGGTCTCGTAGGTCGCCTGCGGGCAGGACACCATCACGGCCAGCGTGCCGTTGACGGCGCCCTTGATGCCGCCGCTCACGGGCGCATCGACCAGCGTCATTCCTTTGGCCTTCAGGCCTTCCGCAACGATCTTCGCGGCGCCGGGACCCGAGGTCGAGAGATCGATGACAATCTTGGCGCGGCTGCCGCTGCTGATGCCGTCCTGTCCGAGCGTGACCGCCTTGACGATGTCGGGCGTCGGCAGGCTGGCGAGCACGATGTCGGCGCGCGAGGCGACATCGGCCGGCGACTTGCCGAGCTGGGCGCCGCGCTTGACCAGCGGCTGCGTTGCTTCAGCCTGCGTGTCATAGATGACGAGCGAATAGCCCGCGTCGATCAATCGCCCCGCCATGGGGCCGCCCATGCGGCCCGTACCGATTACGCCGAGAATCTCTCCCGCCATCGTCTACTCCCTGTCGCGCGATCCCGTGACGGGCGCGCCTTCTTGATCTCGTTGGTCAAACGCTTTCGCCGGCCGGCCTTCTCGGCCGCCGTCGTCGTGGCAGCGGGATCCCGCGCCAACGGGCCGGATTGTTATGATTGTCAGACAAGCTGTCAAGCATAACATTTGGGGTCGACAGTTTGCCGCGGATCGTCATATGGTCCGGGAAAACGAGGAAGACGCCCCGCGTGCCGCAAGCTTCAATTCCGAGTGTGAGCAAGACGCTCGCCGATTTCGTCGCGTCCTCGTCGTGGGCGGACGTGGAGGCGCAGAGCCCTGAGGCGAAGCGATCGATCCTCAATTTCTTTGCGACCGCGCTCGGCTCCGCACGCGATCCGGTGGTCACGGCCGCGATGCGCACGCTGTCGCCGTTCAGCGGCGCCGCGACATCGACAATCATCGGCCATTCGGAGTCCATGGACGCGCTGTGCGCGTCGTTTCTCAATGCCATCTCGGCGAATCTGCTCGACTTCGACGACACGCACCCTGAAACGATCATCCATCCGGCCGCGCCGGTCGCCGCGCCGATATTGGCGCTGGCAGAGACGCGCAAGCTGACGGGGCGCGCGGTGCTGACCGCGTTCATCCTTGGCGTGGATGTGGAGTGCCGCATCGGCAACGCAGTCTCGCCGCGCCATTACGCCCGTGGCTGGCACATCACTTCGACCTGCGGGATTTTCGGCGCTGCGACGGCGTGCGCGAAGCTGTTGGGGCTGCCAGCGGAAGGGATTACGAACGCGATCGGACTTGCGGCGAGCCAGTCGGCCGGCAATGTCGAGAATCTGCCAAGCGCCGCCAAGAATGTCAGCGTCGGCAATGCCGCACGTAACGGGTTGTTCGCCGCGCTGCTCGCGCAGCAGGGCTATGAGGCTGCGCCCCGCGCCATCGAAGGTCCGCTCGGCTGGGCGCGTACCATGGGGGATGAGCCGGATCTCGCCCGCATGCTCGATGGCCTCGGCAAGACCTGGGAGATCGCGAAGAACACCTACAAGCCCTATCCCGCCGGCATCGTGTTCCATTCGGTCATCGACGCCTGCCTGCTGTTGCGCGAACGGATTGGCCGGCGCGTTGACCAGGTCGAGTCGGTGACAGTGCAGGGCTCGGCACTGCTGCTCGCGCGCGGTGATCGCCCCGTGAACAACGAGCGCGATGCGCGCGTCAGCATCCATCATTGCGCGGCTTGCGGACTGTTGCTCGGCGCGGCCGGTGTGGCCGAGTTCGCGCAGGAGACCGTGGTCCGGCCCGATATCGCGCGACTGCGGCAGAAGGTGAGGGCGGAGCTTGATGCGCAGATGCCCGATGGCGCTGCGCGCGTCACCTTGCGCCTGTCGTCTGGTGAAATTCTTACAGAGACCGTGACTTCGCCGCGCGGCAGCCAGGCTGCGCCGCTTTCAGACCGCGAGATCGAAGAGAAGCTGCGCGAAGGCGTGCGGACCGGTCGAAGTGACTGGGACGCGGACCGAGTTATCGATGCAGTCTGGCGGCTTGATGCGGCGGACGACGTCGCCACGCTGCTGCAGTCACTGCGGCCACCATCGGCGTCGCGCCAAACAATTTCCAACTAGAATCTCTCAAGACCGGAAAGGGACGATCATGAGCAAGACCGAACTGTTCGAAAAGGGCCTCAAAGTTCGTAAAGAGGTGCTCGGCGAGGACTACGTCAACAAGTCGATCGCCGGTGCCGACGAGTTCACGCGCACGATGGCGGAGTGGTCGACCGAGTTCTGCTGGGGCGCGCTGTGGACGCGGCCCGGCGTCGACCGCCGCACGCGCTCGATCGTCAATCTGGCGATGCTGGGCGCGCTGAACCGCCCCCACGAACTGAAGCTGCACGTCAAGGGCGCCCTGAAGAACGGGCTGACCAAGGAGGAGATCAAGGAGATCCTGCTCCAGGTCGCGGTCTATTGCGGCGTGCCCGCCGGCATCGACGCCTTCCGCAACGCGCGCGAGGCCTTCAACGAGGTCGATGCGGGGTCCTGAGCCCGTTTGATGGAAGCTCTCATGGCTGACCCGGAATACGAGCTCTTCGCCATCCGCTATGCAACGCGGGATGCCCAGCGGAGCGAGCACTTCATCGGCGGCGATCCGCATGACGGGCCGATGCCGATGGACTATTTCATGTGGCTGGCGAGGGGAGGCGGTCGCACCTTCGTCATCGACACCGGGTTCAACGCCGAAATCGCAAGGCAGCGCAGGCGAACATTCCTGCGCTGCCCGGTGGAGACGCTTGCCGCGTTCGATGTCGACGTGGCCGACGTCAAGGATGTGATCCTCACGCATCTGCACTACGATCACGCCGGCAATTTCGACCGGTTTCCGAACGCGCGGTTTCATCTTCAGGAGCGCGAGCTCGCATACGCCACCGGGCGCTATATGCAGTATCCGAGGCTGTCGCATTCCTTCGAGGTCGAGGACGTCTGCGGGATCGTGCGGCTGAACTATGCGCGCCGGGTGCTGTTCTACGACGGCGACGCCGAGATCGCGCCCGGACTGACGGTCCACGCGGCCGGCGGGCATTCCGCCGGTCTTCAGTTCGTCCGCGTCAACACGCGCCGCGGCCCGGTCGTGCTCGCCTCCGACGTCAGTCATTTCTACGAGAACATGACGAGCGAGCGTCCGTTCACGACGGCCTTTCATGTCGGTGACATGCTGGTGGGCTTCGACAAGCTGCGAGCCGCAGCGCCGGACACGGACCACATCGTTCCCGGCCACGATCCGCTCGTCATGAAGCTCTACCCGGCGCCAAGCCCGGATCTGAGTGGCGTAGCTGTTCGTCTCGACGTCGCGCCGTCCAGGGCCGCGCATTCCCAGGACGTTGGGCAAGGCGTAGCGTAACCTAAGCTAGAAAAAATCGATTTTCGATTTTCTGTTGACCGGCGGCCGCCGCCTTGCAATCATCCGACCATGGGTCCGCTTCAGTTCCAGTTGTCCGGAAGCCCCGGGGATGGTCCGCGCAGCCTGACGTCGGCGCTGCACGAACGTCTGCGCGCCGATATCCTGGCGACGCGGCTGCCGCCGGGCCAGAAGCTGCATATCGCGGGGCTCGCCAAACAGTTTTCCGTGAGCCTCGCCGCCGTGCGCGAGGCGCTGTCGCGACTTGTCGCGGATGGGCTCGTGCAGGCGTCGGACCAGCGTGGCTTTCGCGTGAGCCCGGTGTCGCTCGCCGATCTTGCCGACGTGACGCAGACCCGGATCGACATCGAGGTGCTTGCGCTCCGTCGCTCGATCGAGCGGGGCGATGAGGCCTGGCTCGCATCGGTGAAATCCGCCTGGGCGGATTTGAAGGCCGTTCCCCATCGTTATCCCGACGATCCGACCGTGCACTACGAGGAGTGGGTGATCCGTCACCGCATCTTCCATCGTGCGCTGGTCAACGCGTGCGGCTCGCCATGGCTGCTCGGCTTCCGCGACGTGCTGCACGAGCAGAGCGAGCGATATCGCCGCCTCTCGATCCGCCGAGAGGCCGGTGGCAAGCCGCGTAACGTCGAAGCCGAACACAAGGCGATCGTCGCCGCCGTGATCAGGCGCGATGCGGATGCGGCAGTTCGCGCCTTGTCAAAGCACTTCGGCACCACCAAAGAATTCGTCGAGCTCGCCGCCTCTCGCATTGCGGAGGTGAGCCGTACGACCTGACGATCCGGAAAAATCCGGCACACAAAAAACAGAGACCGGGAGGAAGCCAATAATGAAGATCAATCACGCGCTGATGTCGCTGATCGCCGCCGCTATTCTGGTGGGCCCTGCGAGCGCCGCCGACACCATCCGCGTCGGCCTGCCGACGAAAACCTATTGGCCGACCACGATCGCCGAGACGGCGGTGCGGCAGAAACTGTTCGAGAAGGAAGGCATCCAGGCTGAGCTCACGATCTACCGCAGCGGCGCGGAGACGTTCGAGGGCATGGCTGCGGGCGCGGCCGACATCATTCTCGATCCGCCGTCGCTGGTCTCCGCCGGACGCAAGAAGGGCGTCATGTCGCGGATCGTCGCCAATGCCGCGATGGGCAATTTCGGCTGGCAATTGATGGTCCCGACCAAGTCGACGCTCGACGTCAAGGACCTCAACGGCAAGAAGGTGGCGATCACCGCGGCCGGCTCCGGCTCCGACCTGCTCGCGCTGTGGACCATCCAGGACAAGAAGATCGATTTTACGCGCGTTCCCGTCGGCGGCGGCGGCTTGGTGCCGAACCTGCTTGCCGGCAATGTCGAGGCCGCCGTGGTCTATTCGCCACTGAGCTTCCAGATCTCGAAGTCAGGCGAGGCCAAGCCCATCCTCGATTACGCGACCGCGGTCCCGCCGAACCTCACTGCGGGCTGGATCGTGCTCGACAAATTCGCCGAGGCCAAGCCCCAGATGGTGCAGAAGGCGGTGAACGCCCTCTATGGTGCGGTCGCGTTCATGCGCGCCAACCGCGACGTCACCGTCAAGCTGATCGCTGAGCTCTATGAAATGCCGCCGGAGATCGCGGGCCTTGAGTACGACAACACGATCATGAAGCTCGAGACCAGCGGCGACATGGGCGCGGCCGACGTCAATGCGGCCGTGCAGCTCTCGCTCGACCTCGCCAAGCTCGGCGGACTCAAGGACATCGTGCCGGTCGAGGACGTGATCTCGGCCAAGTTCAAGCCCGTCCCGACCAAGCCGTAACGATGCAAAGCACGTTCGTCATCAACCTTGCGCGGATCGCGATCATCATCGCGGTCCTGGCGCTGTGGGAGGTGCTGTCGCGCACCGGCATCGTCAATCCGCGCCTGCTGCCGTCGGCGTCCGACACGTTTGCAACGCTCGGCGATCTGCTGCAGCGCGCGGCCGTGCAGAAGGATCTGATGGTGACCGCGACCGAGGTGCTTGCCGCGTTCGCGCTGGCCGTGCCCTTCGGTGCGGTGATCGGCTTTCTGGTCGCGGAGAACCGTTACTTTGCGGACGTGGCCAAGCCGCTCTTGTTCTTCGCCTTCAGCATCCCGAAGTCGATCTTCCTGCCGATGTTCATCCTGGTGTTCGGCGTCGGCTTTGCCCAGAAGGTGGGATTCGGCTTCTTCTCGACGATCTTCATCGTGATCATGTCGACCACGACGGCGGTGGAATCGGTCAAGGTCGAGCATCTGACGGTGGCGCGCTCCTATGGCGCAACGCCATGGCAGACGGCGTTCCGGGTTTATCTGCCGAGCATGCTGCCGGTCCTGCTGGAGGCGTTGCGGATCTCCATGATCTTCAACCTCACCGGCGTGATTTTGGCCGAAATGTACGCCTCGCGTGATGGCATCGGTCACCAGATCGCGACCTGGGGCGAGAACTTCCAGATGAAGCAGCTCCTCGCCGGCGTCGTGATGGTCGCCGCGATCGCCATGACCTTCAACGAACTTGTCAGATGGGTGGAAACGCGATGCAGCCATTGGCGAACGTGACCCCGTTGAAGCCCGCCGCGCGGGCCGGCGCGATCGAGGTGAAGAATGTCGGCCAGGTCTTCAAGACAAGGTCGCAGGACGTCGTCGCGCTGGAGGACGTCTCGCTCGAGGTCAAGCCTGGCCGCTTCGTCGTGCTGGTCGGCCCGAGCGGCTGCGGCAAGTCGACCCTTCTGATGATGATGGCGGGGCTGCGCCAGCAGACCTCAGGCACGATCACCATCAGCGGCGCGCCGATCCTTCAGCCCGACCCCGACAGGGTCGGCGTGGTGTTCCAGGAGGCGAGCTTGTTCCCGTGGCTGACGGCGGAGGACAATGTCGAGTTTCCGCTGGCGCTGCGGGGCGTGCCCAAGGCCGAGCGCCGTGCCAAGGCCCAGGATGCGCTCAAACTGGTCGGCCTCGACGGCTTCGGCAGGCGCCATCCGCATGAGCTCTCGGGCGGCATGAAGCAGCGTGTCTCGATCGCGCGCGGGCTGGTGCAGGACCCGCCGGTGCTGCTGATGGACGAGCCGTTCGCTGCCCTCGACGAGCAGACGCGCATGACCATGGGCGACGAGCTGCTGCGGATCTGGGCCGCGACCGGAAAGACGGTCGTTTTCGTCACGCACAGCCTCACCGAAGCCGTCTATCTCGCCGACGAGGTGATCGTGATGTCGGCGCGGCCCGGCCGCATCGTCGACCATCTCCAGGTCCAGCTGCCGCGGCCCCGCACCTACGAGATGCTGAGCGGCGACGCCTTCGGTGCGCTGCGCGACCGCATCTGGCGGCACATCCGCAAATCGGCGTGAGGCAGAGATGAGCGCCAAAACGCTGCGATATCTGATCGTGATCGGGCTGATTGCGCTGTGGGAGCTGCTGCCGCGCGCCGGGCTCATTCCCGAGCTGTTCCTGCCGTCGCTGTCGTCGACGCTGATCGCTGGATGGACCGATGCTGCCGAATACGGTCACGCGCTCGCAGTGACGCTCTACGAGGTCGTGGTCTCCATGGCATTCGCCTGCGGCGGCGGCATCCTGCTCGGCGCGATCGTCGGCAGCCTGCCGCGTCCGCGCGTCCTGATCATGCCGATGGTATCGAGCCTGTACGCGGTGCCGCTCGTGATCCTCTATCCCGTCTTCACGGTATGGCTCGGCATCGGCTCGGAGTCCAAGATCGCGTTCGCCTCGATCTATGGCTTCCTGCCGACGATGCTCGCCACCGCCGCCGGCATCCAGACCATCGATCCGCAGCTCCTGCTCGCGGCACGCAGCATGGGCGCGACGCTGAGCCAACGGTTGGTTCGCGTCATCATCCCGGCGGCGATTCCGACGGTGCTGTCGGGCCTGCGTGTCGGCGGTGCGCTGGTCATCGTCGGCGTCGTCGTCTCGGAGATGCTGATCTCATCGGCCGGCATCGGCTATCTGATCTCGCGCTACCGCACAATTCTCGATAGTCCGCACGTGTTCGCGGGCGTGCTGCTCGTGCTGTTCCTCGCCATCGCTTTCAATGCCGCGATCCGGTGGATCGAGCGCAAGGCGGCGATCTGGCAGACCGGTACGCGGGCCGGTCAGGCCAATGACGAGATCGCGTCGCGCGCGATGCAGCCGGCGACCTGAGGTACCAGCGTGTACGATTTGACCCTGACATTCGACAACGGCCCCGATCCCGATGTGACGCCGCGCGTGCTCGATGTTCTCGCCGGGCGCGGCATCAAGACCACCTTCTTCGTCATCGGCGAGAAGCTCGCTGACCCCGAGCGGCGCGGGCTTGCGGTGCGTGCGCACGGGGAGGGGCACTGGATCGGCAATCACACGTTTACGCACAGCATTCCGCTCGGTGAGCAGGCGGATCGCGAGACGGCAGAGAACGAAATCGGCCGAACTCAAAAAGCGATCTCCGATCTCGCGCATCCCCAGCGCTGGTTCCGGCCGTTCGGCGGCGGCAATCTTGATGCGCGGCTGTTGAAATCCTCCGTCGTGGACTATCTCGCCCGCAACAAGCACAGCTGCGTGCTCTGGAATGCGATTCCGCGGGATTGGGACGACCCCGAGGGCTGGACCGGGCGCGCGCTCGACCAGTGCAGCCGGCAGTCCTGGACGCTGATGGTGCTGCACGATCTTCCGACCGGCGCGATGGACCATCTCGAGCGTTTCCTTGACGCTGCCGAGGCGGCCGGCGCCCGCTTCCGCCAGGACTTCCCGCCGCAATGTGTTCCGATCCGCAACGGCGAGATCGCGCTTCCGATCAACGACTATGTTTCCTCCATCGAAGAGAGTGTTTGACTGATGAAAGTTGCGAGCTTCACGAACGCCGGCACCGCGAGCTATGGCATCGTCACCGACAAGGGCGTCATCGATGCCGGCAAGCGCCTGAAGGCATATCCGACGCTGAAGGCGCTGCTTGCGAAGGGATCGCTCGACGAATTGAAGAAGTTGACCGTCGAGAAGCCCGATTACGCGCTGCAGGATGTCGCGCTGCTGCCGACGGTACCCGATCCCGACAAGATCTTCTGCATCGGCGTCAACTATGCCACGCATCTGGCCGAGAGCGGCCACCCGACGCCGGCGCATCCGATGATCTTCACCCGCTTCGCCAACAGCCAGGTCGGTCATGGCCAGCCGATGATCCGGCCGCTGGAGTCCGAGCGTTTCGATTACGAAGGCGAGATGGCCGTCATCATCGGCAAGGCCGGTCGCCGCATCTCGCGCGAAGCCGCGCTCAGCCATGTCGCCGGCTATGCCTGCTACAATGACGGCAGCATCCGCGACTGGCAGCGCCACACCTCGCAATTCGCGCCCGGCAAGAACTTTGCCGGCACCGGCGGCTTCGGGCCCTGGATGGTGACGACCGACGAATTGACCGACGTGACCAAGCAGACGCTCATCACGCGCCTCAATGGCGTCGAGGTGCAGAAGGCCCCGATCTCTGATCTCGTTTTCGACGTGCAGGCCTTGATTGCTTACTGCTCGACGTTCACCGAGCTTGCGCCCGGCGATGTCATCGTCACAGGCACGACCGGCGGCGTCGGCGCCTATCGCACGCCGCCGCTGTGGATGAAGGGCGGCGACGTCGTGGAGATCGAGATCTCCGGCATCGGCATCCTGCGCAATCCCGTCGAGGACGAGGGACGCGCGGCCTGATCGGCTGCACTCAACAACAAAAAGAAGGAGAATCCCATGCCCATGCCAACGCATATCCTGCCGACCACGGTGGTCGGCAGCTACCCGCAGCCGGAATGGCTGGTGAATCGCGCGATGCTGTCGAAGGTGGTGCCGCGCACGCGGTTGCACGACATGTGGCGGTTGCCGGCGGAGCATCTGGAAGAGGCGCAGGACGATGCGACCATCGTCGCGATCCGCGACATGGAGCGCGCCGGCATCGACATCGTGACCGATGGCGAAATCCGCCGCGAGAGCTACTCCAACCGCTTCGCCACCGCGCTCGACGGCATCGACGGCGACAATCCCGCGATGATCGTGGCGCGCACTGGCAACACCCAGACCCCGGTGCCGCGCGTCGTGGGTCCCGTGAAGCGCAAGGGACCGGTCGAGCTGCACGACATGCAGTTCCTGCGCAAGAACACCGACCGTGCTGCCAAGATCACGTTGCCGGGCCCGTTCACCATGAGCCAGCAGGCCAGGAACGAGTTCTACAAGGACGAGGAGGAGCTCGCGATGGCGCTGGCCGAGGCCGTCAACGCCGAGGCGCTCGATCTGCAGGAGGCTGGCGCCGACGTGATCCAGCTCGACGAGCCCTGGGTGCGCAACAATCCGGATCTTGCCAAGCGCTACGCCGTCAAGGCGATCAACCGCGCATTGCAGGGCATCACGGTGCCGACCGTCGTGCACCTCTGCTTCGGCTATGCGGCGGTCGTGCCGGGCTCGAACAAGCCGGCCGGCTATTCCTTCCTCGCCGAGCTCGACGACACCATTGCCGACCAGATCTCGATCGAGGCCGCGCAGCCGAAGCTCGACCTCGGCGTGCTCAAGGACCTGTCGTCGAAGAAGATCATGCTCGGCGTGCTCGACCTCGCGGATCCCGCGATCGAGAGCGTCGACACTGTTGCCGCCCGTATCCGCAACGGTTTGAAATACGTCTCGCCGGACCGCCTGGTCCCGGCGCCCGATTGCGGCATGAAGTACATGCCGCGCGCAACCGCGTTCGGAAAGCTGAAGGCGATGTGCGATGCGGCGGCCATGGTCCGGCGAGAGATCGGCTGAACAAAGCTGGGCCGGCGAGGATGGTTCGTTCGCCGGCCATCGCCTGGCTGTGGCCAGCCTGGTCGAAATCTGCGCGGGCGTCAGCTGCCGTTCAAGCTGACAGGAATTTGGTTAGAAGCTCCGTTGTGTCGGTAGGGTTTTCCTCAGGAAAGAAGTGACCGCCCTTGACGGCCCGACCTTGTACGTTGTCGGCCCACTTCTTCCAAATTCCCAATGCGCCGCCATTCTGCTCGTAGAATGTATCGAGTGGCCCGCCAGAAGCCCACAGGTGCAGCATAGGGCACTTAATGCGCCGGCCTTCCTTCTGGTCCGCCTTGTCGTGCTCGATATCCAGGGTTGCGGCCGCGCGGTACTCTTCGCAGATCGCATGCACCCGAGCCGGATCGCGGTAGGTTTCGATGTATTCCGCTTCCACTTCGGGGCCGAATGAGCCCTGGCCGAAGGGATTGTCGAATACCGCGTCCGGCGCACCGATCAGGTATTTTTCGGGAAGCGGTGCCTTCTGCGAGAGGAGGCTCCATGGCCAGTAGGTCATGGCGAACTTTGCGTCGGCGTGGCCCCAGGCTTCCGAGATCGGCAGCACGTCAAACACTGCGAGACGCTGCACCTTCTCCGGGTGATCGAGCGCAAGGCGGTAGGAAACGCGACCGCCGCGATCGTGTCCAACCAGATCGAATTTGGAAAAGCCAAGCTTATCCATCACGGCGACGAGCTCATTCGCCATCGCCCGCTTTGTATAGGGATAGTGATCCTCCGCAGAGGCGGGAACGCCGCTGCGGCCATATCCACGAAGATCGACGCAGATGACCGTGCGATTACCGGCGAGATGCGGCGCGACATGACGCCACATCAGGCTGGTTCGCGGAAATCCATGGACCATGAGCAGTGGGGATCCGCTCCCGTAGCGCCTGATGAAAATGGTGTTGTCGTCGGTCTTGATCTCCTTTGTCTCGAAGAGATCGGAAGCGTTCGAGGTGGAATTGTTTGGGGATTGGCCGGCCGCGCGTCGCGGTAGAAGCGCCGGTGATAGAGCGGCGCTCGATGCAGCGGTCATCACCTGGACGAAGGTGCGGCGCTCGATCTTTGTCTTTTCTGTCATCCCTGAGGTCCTTCGAGGTTCGCGCGACGCTCCTGGCAAACGCCCCCCTCAATGACGACGCGGTAAGACATGTTAGCACCTCCGTGGAAGCGCGCTTTCGCAGGATTAGCGTCACTGAACCGTTCGTGCTGATGATTTCGGTCATCCCGCTGGCGCGATGGGGCAGAGGCGGGAGCAGTCGGGAAGTGATCGTTGGAATGATCCTCCGCCTGTAACCAATGTGGTCGCGTCGCCGAATAGCGGGAGGGTAAGCGGAGGTGCGTCAACGCAAGCCGCCAGAGCAATGGAGGATCCATGTCCGACGAAATCAACCACGATCGCCGGCGTTTCGTTGGTGCTGCGGCAACGACAGTAGCTGCAGCACAATTCGGCGTAATCGCGCCGGCGGTTGCAGATCCCCGAGCGAGCAAGAAGGTCGCCCGCGACGTCAGCAGAAGATCGGAAGCAGCGGGGACGGACGCCACCGTCGTTCTCGTCCATGGCGCCTGGGCCGACGGTTCAAGCTGGGCGCACGTCATTACGCTACTGCAGTCCGAGGGACTGAAGACGATGGCGGCGCCGATCCCGCTCACATCGCTATCGGATGATGTTGCGGCGCTTGAGCGAGCGTTGGAGCGGACCGACGGGCCGGTTGTCCTTGTCGCACATGCCTATGCCGGCGCCGTGATTGGTGCGGTCACGCAGGAGAGAGTGCGGTCGCTGGTCTTCATTTCGGCTCTCTCTCCCGACGAAGGCGAAACAGTCGCGCAAATATTCTATCGCGACAAGCCGTCGCCGGAGGCGCCGAAACTCACCCCCGACAGTCATGGTTTCCTCTGGATGCCGAACGACCGGTTTGGCGCGGCCTGGTGCCAGCATGCCCGACCTGAGCAGGCTGCGCTCCTTGCTGCGATCCAGCGTCCCATTGCCGTCGCGGCAATCCAGGAAAAGGCTCTGAAAGCTGCATGGAAGGCAAAGCCGTCGTGGTACCTGGTCGCCGAGGAGGATCGAATGATCAATCCGGCGACACAGCTATTCCTGGCACGACGGATGGGTGCGCAGGTTCGCTCCGAGAAAGTCGATCATGCATCGCCGATCACCGCGCCGAAGCTGGTCGCCGGAATGATACGCGAGGCCGTCGCCAACGCAGGTCCGAACGCCACGCAGCAACACGGCTGAACTATCGCTATCGGTGCGATATGGTTGAAAGTGCCATTGGCATCTTTTCCAATAGGCTTCGCGACCTCGGCTTGTGCAAACAACTGGACGGAGTCACCAGCTGAATCTTAGTCAGCGGGGGGACCAGGTTCGAGCTCTGGTCCCGCCCACGACCCACAAAGCATCTCACACCCAGCCGCCATCCACGACGTAGTGCTGAGCGGTGCAGGCGGAGGCCTCGTCGGACGCGAGGAACAGGGTGAATTTCGCGACCTCGTCCGGTACCAGCCGACGCTTCAGGCACTGTCGCTGCTGCAGTTCGATCTCGCCCGCCGGCGTCATCCATTTCTCGAGCTGGCGCTCGGTCATGATCCAGCCCGGCGCGATCGCGTTCACGCGGATGTTGTAGGGACCGTAATCGCGCGCGAGGGAGCGCGTCAGGCCGACCACGCCCGACTTGCTGGCCGTGTACGCGGCCATGCCGCCTTGACCGGCCATCCACGACACCGAGCCGAAATTGATGATGGCGCCGGCATTCGCCGCCTTCATGTCCGGCAGCACGGCTTGGGCGGCGAAGAACTGGTGCTTCAGGTTCACCACGATGCGGTCGTCCCAGTATTCCGGCGTCATCTCCTCGGTTTTGTGCCGTTCGTCATGTGCGGCATTGTTGACGAGGATATTGATCGCGCCGTGTGCTTTGCGCGCCTCGGCGACGCCGGCGCGCAACGCGGCGATGTCAGTCAGGTCGACGCGCTGGAAATGCGCAGCCAGACCCTGATCCGACAGCTCGCGTGCGAGGCGTTCGCCCTCGTCGGCCTTGATGTCGAAGAACACGACATTGGATTTCTGCTGCGCGAAGCGCCGCACGATCGCAGCCCCAATCCCCGATGCGCCACCGGTGACGAGAACGACCTTGCCGGCAAGGTCGGAATAAACGGCGGCCATGGGCACCTCTCAAGTTGCGTTGCGGGCGGTGCGAGGCGCCGCCCAGTTGTCCCGCCAACCTTAGCCATTCCCCGCGTGAGGTGTATAGATCAGAATTTTAGTTGCGTACCTCAAAAATCGAAGGCAGGATTGCAGCCAAAGAATAAGAGCCGGTTGGGAGGAATGTGATGAGACTGCTCGGGAAGCTGGGACTCGCCGCCGCCGCATGCCTGCTTTGGGCCAACTCCGCCGCGGCCGACACGACGGTCAAGTGGTTGCACATCGAAGCCAATCCGGCCCAGGTGAAGATCTGGGAGGAGGTTGCGCGCGCCTATGAGGCGTCGCATCCCGGCACCAAGATCGAGATGCAGTTCCTCGAGAACGAGGCCTACAAGGCCAAGCTGCCGACCATCCTGCAATCCAAGGACCGGCCGAACATCATCTACAGCTGGGCCGGCGGCGTCCTGAAGACGCAGATCGAGGCCGGCGTCCTCGACGACATCACCGATCAGGTGAAGGGGTACAGCGACAGCCTTACGCCGGCAGCGCTCGCCGCCTTCACGGCCAACGGCCGCGTTTACGGTCTTCCGACCGCGCTGTCGCAGGTCGGCTTCCTCTGCAACAAGGAGCTGATGGCGAAGGCGAAGGTCGATCCCGCAGGGATCAAGAGCTGGGACGACCTGCTTGCAGCGGTGAAAACGTTGAAAGCCGCCGGCGTGACCCCGATCGTGGTCGGCGGGGCCGACAAATGGCCGCTGCACTTCTATTGGACGCATCTTGCAGTGCGCGTCGGCGGCAAGCCGGCCTTCGACGCGGCGCTGCGCGGCGAGAACGGCGGCTTCGCCGGCGAAACCTTCCAGAAATCCGGCGAGCTGTTCAAGCAACTCGTCGATCTCCAGCCGTTCCAGAATGGCTTCCTCGGCTTCAAGAATCCGCAGGCGGTCGGCTATTTCGGCGATGGCAAGGCGGCGATGACGCTCGCCATCAGCACGGTCTATCATTTGCAGCGCGCACTTGCCGCCGACAAGGTCGGATTGAGCGAAGACAAGATCTGCTGGTTCGACTTCCCGGTCGTGGCGGGCGGCAAGGGCGCGCCAACCGATACGCTCGGCGGCATCACCGGCTGGCTGATCACCAAGGGCTCGCCGAAGGAGGCCGTCGATTTCCTGAAATACTTCGTCTCCAGGGATGTGCAGACGCGGCTTGCTGCGGGCAACTTCATCATCCCGGTGGTGCAGGGCGCGGATGCCGGTCTCAACAACGCCTTCATGAAGCTGATCGCGGCCAATCTGGCGAAGTCGAACTACCACCAGAACTTCTATGACCAGAGCCTCGGCCCCTCGGTTGGCCGCGTCGTCAACGACGTCACCGCCGAGATCGCCGGCGGCAGCATGAGCCCGCAAGACGCGGCCAAGGCGATCGAGGCGGCGTGGAAGCAGGGTAACTGACGGTGGCACGCCGGGCCGCGAGCGTGTCGGCGATGGACGTTGCCGGTGAGCTCCCGCAGGTCGCCGAGCGCGGCCCGAGCTGGGACGGCAGGCTGACGGTCCTGATCCTGTTCCTGCCGCCGGCGCTGCTGTTGTTCACGCTGTTCGTGGTGCTGCCGATCGGCGAGGCGGCCTGGTACTCGACCTTCAACTGGAACGGGTTCGGCAGGCCGACCAACTGGATCGGCTTCGACAATTACCGCTTCGTGTTGGAGACACGCGCCTTCTGGCTCGCGCTGCGCAACAACGGGCTGATCATCGCTGTTTCGCTCGCCATCCAGCTGCCGCTTGCGCTCACGCTGGCCTTGATGCTCGCCGAACGCTTTCGCGGGGCGGTGGCGCTGCGCATGCTGTTCTTCATGCCTTATATCCTGGCCGAGATCGCGACCGGACTGATCTTCAGCTTCGTCTATGACGGCGATTACGGCCTTGTCGCCTCGATCTGGCGCAGCTTCGGCGCCGAGCCCCCGCATCTGCTGGCCTCGACCGATACGGCAATGCTGGCCGTGCTGATCGTCGTCGTCTGGAAGTACTTCGGTTTCCACATGATGCTGTTCATCGCGGCGCTCCAGGGCCTCGACAAGAGCCTGATCGAGGCCGCGCGCATCGATGGCGCGACGCGTTCGCAAGCCCTGCGACACGTGGTCATCCCCTTGCTCTATCCGACGATTCGGCTCTCGGTGTTCTTCGCCATCGTCGGCTCGTTGCAGCTGTTCGACCTCGTCATGCCGCTGACGCGCGGGGGGCCTGCGGACTCCTCGAACACGCTGGTGAGCTTCCTCTACAACAACGGCATCTCCCGCATGCGGGTCGGATATGGCAGCGCCATCGGTGTCATTCTGTTCACGATCTGCGTGACCTTTGCCTTCACCTACAAGCGATGGTTCATGCGTGATGAGTAGCACCGAGACCAATCGTACGCCGTTCGATCCTGCCGTGCTGTTCAAGGCGGTGTTCCTCGCCGTCGTTGCCGTCTTCGTGCTGGTGCCGCTGCTCGCGACCTTGCTCGGCGGCTTCAAATCGCTCGGCGAACTGCGCGTCAATCCGTTCGGCCTGCCACGTCACTGGGAGTGGCAGAACTATGCCGACATCCTGTTCTCCGCGCGCTACTGGCAGCTCTTGCGCAACTCGCTGATCATCTCGACGCTCACGGTGACCCTGACCCTGATCGTCGCCTCGATGGCGGCGTTCACCTTCGCCCATGTCAGGTTCTACGGCTCATCGATGCTGCTGAGCTACCTGACGCTCGGCCTGCTGTTTCCGGCCGCGACCGCGGTGCTGCCGCTGTTCATCAAGGTGCGCGATCTCGGGCTGCTCGATACCTATTTTGGCGTGGCACTGCCGCAGGTGGCCTTCAGCCTCGCGATGAGCGTGCTGCTGCTGCGGCGTTTCTTCAAGGATATCCCCTATGAACTGCTCGAGGCCGCGCTGGTCGACGGCTGTAGCTATATCAAATTCTTCCGCTATGTGACGCTGCCGTTGTCGCGGCCGATCCTGGCGACCGTCGGGACCATCACTTTCGTCAACAGCTGGAACGCCTATCTGTTGCCGCTGGTGATGCTCAACACCGATGCGCTCTATCCCTGGCCGCTCGGCATCATGGTTTATCAGGGCGAGTATTCGTCCGAGTGGCACCTGATCCTGGCCTTCATCACGCTGACCATCCTGCCCACCATCATTCTGTTTCTTCTGGCGCAGAAGCACATCGTCGCCGGCCTCACCGCAGGCGCGGTCAAGGGATGAACGATACCTTACGGAGATCACAATGAGAAAAGTCGGCATCGGAATCATCGGCTGCGGCAATATCAGCACCGCCTATCTGAAGGCGGCCCAGCGCTTTCCAGTCATGGAAATCAAGGCGCTCGCCGATATGCGCAGCGATGCTGCAGAGCGGCAGGGCGCCGCCTTCGGGCTGCCGGCGATGCGGGTCGATCAACTGCTCAAGCGAGAGGATGTCGAGATCGTCATCAATCTCACGGTGCCGCTCGCCCACACCGACGTCAGCCTCGCGGTGCTGAATGCCGGCAAGCACGTTCATTCCGAGAAACCGCTCGGCATCGACGTCGCAGAAGCCCGCAAGGTGATGGATCTCGCCGCGCAGAAGGACCTTCGCGTCGGCTGCGCGCCCGATACGTTCCTTGGCGGTGGGCACCAGACCGCGCGCAAGCTGATCGACGATGGCGCGATAGGCACGCCGGTCGCGGGCAGCGTCTTCTTCGGCTGCCCTGGCCATGAGCGCTGGCACCCATCGCCGGGCTTCTATTACCTTCGCGGCGGAGGGCCGATGCTCGACATGGGGCCGTATTACATCACGGATCTCGTGCAGCTGCTTGGCCCGGTCGCGAGCGTGATGGGCTCGACCGCGCGTCCGAAATCCGAGCGGTTGGTCACCAGCCAGCCGATGAACGGCACCCTTATCCCGGTCGAGGTTTCGACCCATGTCGCCGGCACGCTCGAATTCGAGTGCGGGGCGGTCGTCTCGATCGCGATGAGCTTCGACGTGCCGAAGCACCGGCACGCGCCGATCGAGATCTATGGCGACAAGGGCAGCATGTTGGTGCCGGACCCGAACCGGTTCGGCGGCGAGGTGCAGGTCGCGAAGACTGGCGGTGAATGGGAGCCGGTGCCGCTGACCCACGGTCATGTCGATGGCGAGTTTCGTTCCATCGGTGTCGCCGACATGGCCTCCGCGATCCTGAACAACCGTCCGCATCGCGCCAGCGGCGCGCTCGCTTTCCATGTGCTCGAGGTGATGGAGGCGTTCCAGACCTCCGCCGACGAAGGACGCCGCGTCAAGATCGGGAGCTGCGTCGAGCGGCCGGCAATGCTGCCGGCCGGACGTGAAACCGGACAGATCGACTGAGGGAATGACCATGCGCAAGGCAATGATTGTATGGGGCGGCTGGCCGGGACACGATCCCGATCTCTGCGCCTCGATGATCCGCGGCTGGCTGAAGGCGGAAGGCTTTGAGGTCCGGGTCGAGACCACGACGGCGGCGTTCGCCGATCCCGCGATCCACGATCTGTCGCTGATCATCCCGATCTATACCATGTCGAAGATCGAGAAGGCGGAAGCGCTCAATCTCTGCGCGGCCGTGCGTGGCGGTGTCGGGCTGGCCGGGCATCATGGCGGCATGTGCGATGCGTTCCGCGAGTCCGTCGACTACCAGTTCCTGTGCGGCGGGCAGTGGGTCGCGCATCCCGGCAACATCATCGACTACAAGGTCGACTTGACGAAGCCGGATGACCCCATCATGAAGGGGCTGAAGAGTTTCGAGCATCGTTCCGAGCAGTACTACATGCATGTCGACCCCGCCAACGAGGTGCTGGCGACGACGACCTTCACGGGCGAGCACGCGCCCTGGATCGACGGCGTGGTGATGCCTGTGGTCTGGAAGAAGCGATACGGCGCGGGCAGGGTGTTCTACTCCTCGCTCGGTCACCGCGCTTACGAGCTCGACGTACCGGAGATTCGAACGTTGATGACCCGTGGCATGCTGTGGGCCGCGCGGGAATGACAGCCGGTGCGACGCAGCCGGCGGTTCGCGCCACGCTGGAGGACGTCGCGCGTGCGGCGGGCGTTTCGCTCGCCACCGTCGACCGCGTCGTCAACCGGCGCGAGGGCGTGCGCGCCAAGACCGTCGCACGTGTCGAGGCCGCGGTGGCAAAACTCGGCTATCGGGGCGACGTCGCGGCCGCGCGGCTCGCCCGCGGGCAGACGTTCCGCTTCGCCTTCGTGCTACCGAGCGGCAGCAACAGCTTCATGACCAACCTGGCCGAGCAGGTCCAACGCACCGCGGACTGGCTCGCCGGCCACCGCGGCTTCATCGATATCCTCCATGTCGACGTGTTCGATCCGGATGTGCTCGCCGGTGCGCTGGAAAACCTGTCGCCGGCCTATCAGGGCGTCGCCGTCATCGCGCTCGACCATCCCAGGGTGCGCGCCGCGATTGACGAGCTCGCCGCGCGCGGGGTCGCCGTGGTGACCCTTGTGTCGGACGCGCCGAGCTCGCGGCGGCTGCATTATGTCGGTATCGACAACCCGGCCGCGGGGCGAACTGCGGCAACGCTGATGGGGCGTTTCCTCGCCGGCCGCGAGGGAAAGGTTGCCGTGATCGCGGGTTCGTTGTCGCTGCGCGATCACACCGAGCGGCAGTTCGGCTTCCACCAGATCCTGTCCAGCGAGTATCCGAACCTGCTCGCGCTGCCGGTGATCGAAGGCCGCGACGACAGCGAGCGCACCCGGGAGCTCACGGTCGCACTGCTGGCGCGCCACGCCGATCTCCGCGGCATCTACTGCTGCGGCGCCGGGAACCGCGGCATCGCCAATGCGCTGGAGGCCTCGGGCCGCGCGCGCGAAGTGGTCTGGATCGCGCACGAGCTGACCCAGTACACGCGGCGTTTCCTGGTCCGCGGCACGCTCGATGCCATCATCAACCAGGATCCCGGTCACGAGGCGCGGTCTGCGGCGCGAGTTCTGCTCGCGCATTGTTCGGGTGAGCCGATCAGCCCCGACCAGGAGCGCATCCGCATCGATATTTTTCTGCGGGACAACCTGCCGTGATTCGCGTACGCGGGTGATGCGCAGCTTGCTTCGATAGGTGTCGCGAAGCGCCGGAGCGTCCTCAACAATGCTCAGAAGTTCGCTGCCATTGCGGCGAGGTGCTGATGGGCTCTTTCGCGGGCAGCCTCGATGGGCTGTTGCGGTCCGGTGGTTGGCCCGATCGGTACGAAACGGACATTGCTGATACCGATAAAGCGCAAAATTTCCCGCAGGTAAGGCGTTGCCATGTCGATGCGCCCGCGGTTCATTCCGGTGGCGAAATCGCTGCCACTGGCGAGGATCACCGTGGTTGGCCGGTCCGTCAGCAGCGGGACATATCCCAGGGAGGGATCGAACCGAAAGGTGAGCCCGGGCTGGACGATGATATCGAACCATTGCTTGAGCTTGTAGGGAATGCTGAAGTTCCACATGGGCGTCGAGATCAGCACCCGATCGGCCAGTGAAAAGCGCAGCGCCATCCGCTCGGCCTCCGCAAAGCTGTCGCGTTGCGCGTCGTTGAAGGCCTGCGCCTTCATGCGCGCATATTTGGCCTCGACGATGGGACCTGCGAATTCCGGCAGCCGCTCGCGCCAGAGATCCACGACGTCAATATCCCAGTCCGGACGGGCCTGCCGAAACCCGTCAAGAAACACGCGCGCGCCGGCGCTCGACTCGGAGTCGGCACGGGGCGAGCAGGAGAGGTGCAAAAGCTTTGCCACCACTCATCCCAGCGCTTTGATGACGGCATCCGCCCGGGTGACGACGGCGACGTTCTGCATGGCAAAGTTGATCGAGGCGGAGTGCCAGTCGGCATTCATGGTCGAGCAGCAATCTTCCGGCACGATCATGAAATAGCCCTTGTCGGCGCCGGTGCGTGCGGTGTGCTCGACCGACATGTTGGTCCATGCGCCGGTGTTGATGATCATATCGCGGCCGGTGGCTTTCAGGATCGTCTCCAGCCGGGTGCCCTCCCAGGCGCTCATCCGCATCTTCTCGACGACGAAATCGCCGGGCCGTGGCTCGAGGCCGGAGACCGGGGCGGCGCCCCAGCTGCCGCGCACCATCGCCTTGCTGTCGACGAGGCCCTCGAACAGCGGTGCGTTCAGCGTCACGCCGGGCGCGCCGGGCTCGACCACGAACCAGACATGGATGATGGCGACGCCGCGCGCGCGAGCTGTCTCCGCCAAGCGCCGGACGTTCTCGACCACATGCTGTTGCTTCGCATGACCCGGTGCGCCTGACTCGGCGAATGCGCCGCCATCCATGATGACATCGTTCTGAAGATCCTGGATGATCATGGCGCAGCGGCTCGGATCGAGCCGCATCTCGCCGTCGGCGAGGATGGGCGCCGCAGCCGCGGGGCCGGCGCTTGCGCCGCCGCTGCCGCGTTTGCCGCTCATATAGGGCTCGTGGCGCGGCCCGGCCTTGGTCGGGATCGCATAGACCGAATGCGTCGACGTCAGATAGAGCGTGCGGAAATCCGGGCCACCCCAGGCAAGGTTGGCGACGAGCTCGGGCACGCGGACTTTTCCGAGCAGCTCACCGCGCGGTGAATAGACCCAGACGCCGCCGGGCGCGGTGACCCAGACATTGCCATGCTGGTCGCACTTCATGCCGTCGGGCAGGCCCGGCTCCAGCTCGGAGCGGATGCCGCTTGCAAACGCGCGTGCGTTCGACAGCGAGCCGTCGCCGTTGACGTCGAATACGCGGATCAGCGCCTGCACGGTGTCGTTGACATAGAGCAGTTTCTCGTCAGGCGAGAAGCACAGCCCGTTCGGCTGGTCGAACAAATTGCGGTCCACCACGAGCGTTGGCTCGCCGCCGGGCATGACGCGATAGACGCCCTGGAAGCCGAGCTGGCGCGGCCGCTCGACACCATAGACCGGCATGCGGCCATACCAGGGATCGGAGAAATAGATGGCACCGGAGGAGTGCACGCAGACGTCGTTGGGGCTGTTGAGCTCCTGTCCCTGGAAGTGCGAGGCCAGCACTTCGCGGCGCCCGTCCGGTCGCTCACGGATCAGCGACGAGGTCGCGTGCTCGCAGACGACCAGATTGAGCTCGGCATCATAGGTCATGCCATTGCATTTGTTCGACGGGCGCTTGACCTCCGCGACGCCGCGCCGCGAATCCCAGCGCCGCCGCACGTCGCCCGGCATGTCCGAGAACAGGAGATAATGATCGACCGGATGCCAGATCGGCCCTTCCGTGAAGTCAAAACCTGTTCCAACCTGCGCGACCGGCGCGTAGGGGTCGATCAGGCTCTCGAATTCGGAGCGCAAGGTGACATGCGTCATCGGTCGATATCCTCAGGTCACGTCAGGCAGGGAACCAGTTCCGCGCGGGCAGCGACTGCACGATCGGGCCGGGGACCTGGTCGTGCAGGCGTCCGACGACCATGCCGCCCTCGATCTTGGCCGGCCTGTCGTGCACCGGCAGCAGATAGCGCGAATTGCTCAGGAGCTTCTTGATCGACGCCTTCTCGGCCCGCTTACTGGTGCCGTGGTTTCCCGTCGTCCGCGGCTCCCAGTCGTGAATCTCGTTGAAGGGCGTGACGATCTGGTCGTTGAAGTCGTAGATCACGTCGCCGCAGATCGTCGCGATCCCGTCGGCAGTCTCGACGATGACGTTCATCGATCCCTCGGTATGTGCATTGGCCGCATCGCAATAGACGCCGGGCATCAGCTCGATAGGACCTGTGATCTCGAGGTCGAGGAAGCGCAGCGCACTCTTGGTGTGCAGTCGGTCGATGAGATGCTTGATGTCGGGCGCCGGATATTGCGGATGCATCAAGCCGGAGACGGAATATTCGAGTTCTTTCCGATTGAGGACGACGGTCGTGTTCATCGGAAACAGATCGTCCTTGCCGGCGTGGTCGATGTGCAGATGGGTGTGGCAGACGAAGCGGACGTCGCCCATGCGCACGCCGTGGCGGGCGAGCTGGTTCTCGATCATGTGCTCGTGGTATTGCAGGCCGCGCATCCCGAGCGTTTCCATGATCTGGTTGGAACGGTAACCGGTATCGACCACGACCGGATATTTGCCGCCGAGGATCAGAAAGCCGAGGGTGAGGACGCGGCGAGTGCGGCCGCAGTCGCGGCCGAGGACTAGAAAGCTCGATTCCAGCTCGATATCGCCATAGTCCAGGATCTTGATCTCCAGCGCCATTCGTTTCCCTCCCTGTTCTGTTCTTGTCTGTCAAAGCCGGTAGACGCGCGTTGCCGTCGTCCTGAAAATTGCGTCCTGCTGCTGGGTCGTCAGCTTCGCGGCCGCGGCACGAAAGGCGTCGACGAGCTCCCGATAGCTGGTCCACAATTTCTCGATCGGAAAATTGGAGCCAAACAGGCAGCGCTCCGCGCCGAAAATCGCGACGGTATCGGTAAGGACGGCCGCGATATGCGCGGGATCGTTGCGGTGGATGAAGGTGCCGAGCCCGGAGAGTTTTGAGACCACGTTCGGACAGACCGCGAGCCGGGCCATCCCGGCGCGCCAGGCGGCCCGGCCCGCCGGCGAGAGGTCTTCCAGCATGCCGGCATGCTGGAGGATGAAGGTCACCCGGGGGCAGGACTCGGCGAGTTGCGCTGCATCCGGCATCTGCGGCGTGAAGACCTGGAGATCAAAGCTCCAGCCGTAGTCGGCCAGGTGCGCGATGTTGCGGCGGACCATGGGATCGACGCAGAGATCGGGCTTGGCCGCGAAGCGATAGAGCGGATTGTCGTGCCAGTGCAGCTGCATCCGCACGCCGCGCACGAGCGGATAGCGCTTCAGGCGATCGAGTTGCGGGCGAACGTCGTCGACGGCGAAATCTGCGTAGGCGACGATGGCATGCGGCCAGCCGTGCTCGTCGGCGGTCTGCTGGACCCAGGCGGTTTCATCCTCGAAGCGGTCGTTGGCCCAGTTGGTCTGGACATAGACCGAACGGGTGACGCCGGTGCCCTTGAGGTCGTCGAGATATTCCCGGATCGGATAATCGCGACGGATCGGCTCGTAGGGTCCAAAGATGCGCGGCTGCATCGGGCCGGTCAGCCAGGGCAGGTCGGCCTGTCGCCAGATGTGATGATGGCCGTCGACAATGTCGCTCACGCCGCTTTCCTCCGTCCCAACGTCAGAATGTGCGCGACAATCGACGCGCTTGAACCGCCATCCACGAGATCATCGACGAAGCGCTGGATGGCCACCAGCGCCTCGGTCTGCGGGCGGAAATCCGGGCCCGTCGCGAGCGGCGTCAGCCAGCTCACGCGCCAGGCGCGCCGCGACAGCTTTGCGACAGCGTCGCGCAACGCGTCGGGTTCGCCGCGTTCCAGCCCGTCCGACACGATGACGACGGCCGCGCCTCGCGCGTAACCGCCGAACCGCGGTACCGCGAGGAAGGCTTGCAGCGCGTCGCCGATGCGGGTGCCGCCATCCCAGTCGCTGACGAGGTGCGCCGCCGCGCTCAGCGCTTGCTCGCGACGCTTGAGGCGCAATGGGCGGGTGACGCGGGTCAGCCGCGTGCCGAAGGTGAAGACCTCGACATTTGGCGCGGCCTGCACCAGCGTATGCGCGAGCTTCATGTTCTCCTCGGTGCGCGTCTTCATCGAGCCGGAGACGTCGATCAGCAGCAGGAGCTTTCGCCGGCGCTGGCGCCGCTTCAGGTGCCCGAGCCGCAGGATCTCACCGTCGCTCCGCACGCTGTCGCGCAAGGTTCGGCGAAGGTCGGCAAACGGCCCGCGGCGGGCGCGCATGCGCCGGTGGCCGCGCCGCTGCGGCAGGCGCCGCGGGGCCTCGCGCGCCAGGCGGCGGAGCGCGTCGGTGGTGGAGAGCTGGGCGAAGCGGCGCTCCACCAGCGCCTCGGAGCGCGTCGCAGCGAGGCCGGATTCGTTGGCTTCGTCGGAGAACAGGGGGGCCTGTTCGCCGCGGCCCTCTTCCTGGAGCCGGACAGTTTCGTCGTCGTCGCCGTCATCGACATGCTCGATGGCTTCGCTGCCGCGGAAGTGCAGGTCGAACAGCCGGTCGAAGGTCGTGCGGCGCTCGGGTGGCGGGGCGAGCGTGGCCAGCGCCGCTTGCCTGATGTCGTTGAGGTCGCGCGGCCCGAGCAGCTCGATCGCGGCGAGATAGGAGGTGGTCTGCTCGGGCGCGACGGCAAAGCCGTTGGCGCGCAGCAGCGCGGCGAAGGAGACGAAGATGCGGGCGGCGCGCGGAAGCTCCGGCTCGGTGCTCATGCGGTTGCCTCCGCGAGCATGACGTCGAGCCGGGGTGAGATGAAATGCAGGTCTTCCTCGTCTTTCAGCGCCACGCCGATCGAGCGTTTGAAGGCGTCGGGCCAGCGCGCACCGCCCTTGTGAAGGAGCGTCGCCGCTTCAGCCCAGTCGACGGCTTCCGCGATGCCTGGTGCCTTGCTGAGCGGCTCGCGGCGCAATTTGCCGACGGCCGCGACGACGGCCCGCGCTGTCGCCTCGGCGACGCTGGAGGCCCGCAGCATCACGATACGCGCCTCCCGCTCTTCAGTGGGATAGTCGATCCAGTGATAGACACAGCGGCGGCGCAGGGCTTCGTGCAGGTCGCGCGTCCGGTTCGATGTCAGCACGACGACAGGACGTTCGGCCGCGCGCACCGTGCCGCGTTCCGGGATCGAGATCTGGAAGTCCGAGAGAAACTCGAGCAGGAACGCCTCAAACTCCTGGTCGGCGCGGTCGATCTCATCGATCAGCAGCACGGTGGAGTCGGGTGCGCGAAGCGTCGCCAGCATCGGCCGCTCAATCAGAAACGTTTCGCCATAGATGTCGATGCTCTCGTCGCCAGCCTGGCGGATCGCGAGCATCTGGCGTGGATAGTTCCACTCGTAGAGCGCGGCCGAGGCGTCGATGCCCTCGTAGCATTGCAGGCGGATGAGGCGACGGCCGAGGACGGCGGCGATGGCTTTCGCGGCCTCGGTCTTGCCGACGCCGGGGGCGCCTTCGAGCAGGAGCGGTTTGCCGAGGGCAAGGCCGAGATAGGCCGCGGTCGCGAGCCCTTCATCGGCGAGGTAATAGGCTGCCCGAAGCGCCTTCTCCAGCGCTTCGGGGGTGTCGATGCCGACGATGTTGCTGCGGACTGCCATGGCCAGTCTCAGCGTCGCGCCTGTGGCCGCGCGCCGCCCTGGGTCTTGATCGCGCGCAGCACCTTTTCCGGCGTAATCGGCAGATCGTCGATGCGTACGCCGACGGCGTTGAAAATCGCATTCGCGACAGCCGGCAGCACGGGATTGGCGCACATTTCGCCCGGTCCTTTGGCGCCGAACGGGCCATCTGGCGCGGGGCGCTCCAGCACGGCGATATCGTGCGGGCAAATGTCGCCCGGGCCCGGCATCAGATATTCGACGAAGTCGCGGGGGCCGTGAACAGGGTCGGGATAGTGAGGCTCCGTCGTCTCGTAGAGCGCGTGGCTGATGCCCATCCAGGCGCCGCCGACGAGCTGCTGCTCGACCAGGCGCGGATTGAGCGCGCGGCCGAGCTCATAGGCGGAGTCCATGCGGACCATCGCGACTTCACCGGTCTCGTCGTCGACCTCGACTTCCGCCACGAGACAGGCATGGGCGTAGCAGGTCGCCGGCGACATCTCGCCGGTTTCGGGGTCGACGTTGGACAGGGGCACGAGGAATATGCCGCGGCCGGAGATGGTCTTGCCCTGCTTGAACTGGGCGGCGATGGCGACGTCCTTGGTCGAGATCGAGCGATGCGGCGCACCCTTGACGTGGATGTTGCCGCGTCCGTCGGTTTCGAGATCGGCGGCGTTGACCTCGAGCTCCTCGGCGGCCGCCTCCATCATCACGCCGCGTGCCTCGCGCGCCGCGGCCATCACGGCATTGCCGACGCGATGGGTGCCGCGCGAGGCGAAGGAGCCCATGCAATGCGGACCGGTGTCGGAATCCGCGGTATCGACATAGACGTCCTCGACGGGAACGCCCAGCGTCTCCGCGCAGATCTGCCGCGTCACCGACTTCATGCCCTGGCCGAGGTCGATCGACGACAGCGCCACCGTGAACTTGCCGCTCGGGTTGGAATGAACCAACGCCTGGCTGGGATCGCCGCCGAGATTCATGCCGATGGGATAGTTGATCGACGCCATGCCGCGTCCGCGATGCCGGGTCATCAGCGCCTCCTGGTGCCGAACACGGAGGAGAAGCGGGGCGCGCCGTGCGAGGGCGCGGCCGGCCGCGGTGGAGGGGGCGGCGGCGCAGGGGGCGGCGGCTCGCGCGGTGGTTCGCGGGTGACGGCGGGCGGGAGCCGGTCATAGCTGGTGCGCTGCTGGACTGGCGCGGCCGGCCGGCTGCGCGAATCCGTCGGGGTCGGCGGGATCACGGCGCGGCTGCCGCCGCCGTCCTTGCGCGACGAAGCTCGCTTGAACTCCTCGCGGATGGGCCATTTCGCCTTCTCGGCGGCGACCTGGACGCATTCGATCAGCGCGGTGTTCTTGGCTTCGCGCCGATGCGCCTTCATGTCGCCGTCGCGATAGGCATTGAGGATCCGGAACTCCATCGGGTCCATGCCGACGAGGTTTGCCAGCTTGTCCATCTGGCACTCGATCGCAAAATCCATCGCGGTGACGCCGAAACCGCGCATCGCCGTCGCGGGCGTCCGGTTGGTGAAGACGCAATAGACGTCGCCATAGACATTGGGGATAGTGTATGGCCCGGGCAGATGCGCGGCACATTTCACGGCGGCGTAGCTGGAAAGCCTCGTATAGGCGCCGCTGTCGAAATAGGCGCGGATTTTTCGCGCGATGACACGGCCATCCCGCATCACGCCGTCCTTAATGTAGATGCGCTCGGCCCCGCGGGGCGGGCCGTATTGCATCTCCTCCTCGCGTCCGAACACGTAGCGGACGGGCCGCCCGGTCAGCATCGCGCCCAGGATCGCGAGCGGCTCGGTCAACGTATCCACCTTGCCGCCAAAGCCGCCGCCGACCGTGCCGCCGATGAAGTGAAAGGTGTTGGAAGGCAGGTCCAGGATCTTGGCGCAGGTGTCGACCGAGAAGAACAGTGCCTGCGTCGAGGTGTAGACGACGTAGCGGCCGTTGGTGTCGGGCGCGGCGATCGCGCCATTGGTTTCGGTCGGCGCGTGCTCGATCGGAGACATCTGGTAGCGCTGTTCGAGCACGTGGTCGGCGGTCGCGAGCGCGGCGTCGGCATCGCCGAAGCGCAGCTTCTGGTGATCATGGACGTCGTGATAGATGAAGGCGTTCTTCGGATAGGTCTCGTTGACGACAGGCGCCCCGGCCTTGAGCGCGTCCTCGACGTCGAGCACGACCGGCAGCGGCTCGTAGTCGATCCGCACCTTTGCGATCGCCTCGAACGCCTCGCGCTCGCTGTCCGCGACGATGGCGACGACCGGTTCGCCCTTGTAGCGGACCTTGTCCGCCGCCAGCGTAGGCTCGTCGTCCTTGCCGAAGTTGATGAGGCTGAGAAGCGTGTTGAGATTGCGCGGCACGTCGGCGCCGCGGATGATCCGGCGTACGCCGGACGAGCGTTCGGCTTCCGTGGTGTCGATATGGCGCAACCGCGCGTGGGCCTGCGTCGAGCGGACCACCTTCAGATGCAGCATGCCCTGAAGCTTGTGGTCGTTGAAATAGCTCGACGTGCCCGTGACATGGCCGAGCATGTCCTGGCGCTGCGTGCCCTTGCCGATCTCATTGAGATTGTCGTCGCGCTCGTCGGCGAAAATGTCCTTGCGCAGTTCCAGCATGACAAGATCCTTTAGGCACTGGCCCGGCCGCCCGAAGCGGCGAGGATGGCATCGATGATGGGTTCGTAGCCGGTGCAGCGGCAGATGTTGCCGGAGATCGCCTCGACGACCTCGGCGCGGCTAGGCTGCGGATTGCGATCGAGCAGCGCCTTTGCCGCCATCAGCATGCCCGGCGTGCAATAGCCGCATTGGGCGGCAAAATTGTCGGCGAAGGCACGCTGGAGCGGATGCAGGTTCGGGCCCTGCTTGAGGCCGTCGAGCGTCTCCACCGATCGGCCGGCGACGGTTTCCGCCAGCGTCAGGCATGACAGGTGCAACTCGCCGTCGATCAGCACACTGCAGGTGCCGCAGCCGCCCTGGCCGCAGCCGAATTTCGGCGTCATATCGCCGATCAGTTCGCGCAGAGCGACCAGCAGGTTGGTGCCGCCATCGACGAAGATCGCGACGTCGCGGCCGTTATGACGAAATTGCAGGGCGGTCTTGGCCATGACGAGCTATTCCTGACCCGAGAGGAGACGGCGCAGATGGACGCCGGCGATCTCGCGGCGATACCAGGCGCTGCCGAGCGCGTTGTCGAAGGGGGAGGTGCCCTCGGTGACGGCGGACGCCGCAGCAGCGATGGTCGCGGCATCCAGCGAACGTCCCTCGAGCACACGCTCGGCGGCGCGTGCCCGAATCTGGGTCGGCGCCATCGAGCCCAGCGCGATCCGTGCCCCGGCGATCCGTCCGCCACTGATCGGCAGATGGGCTGCGAGCGTAATGACGGAGCCGCCCTTTGGCTTGATACGGGCGACCTTGTGGTAGCGGAAGGCGTCCGCGCTCGCCGGCCGTGCGCAGGACACCGAGAGCACCAGCGTGCCGGCTTGCCGCTCGCGCGACTGCAAGAACTCTTCGATGGCGATGTCGCGCGTGCCAAAGCCGCCCTGCACGGCGACGGTGGCATCGAGCGCAAGCAGCGCCACCGTGAAGTCGCCATAGGGACTTGGCGCGAACAGGTTGCCCCCGACCGTGCCCATGTTGCGCACCGCAGGTCCGCCGATCGAGCGGGCAGGGGCGTGCAGGAAGCCGAGGTCGCGCTCGGCGAGGATTTTTGCGAAGGTGATGCCGGCCCCGAGCGTCACACGCGGGCCCGACGCGTCGATCCGGGTCAGGGCCTGGTCGCTGGCGCGGATGACGGTCGAGACAGAGACGTCACCCTCGTTCAGCGCCCGCATCACCAGCGTGCCGCCGCCAAGATAGCGTGCGCCGCGATCTGCCGACAGCGCGCCGGCCGCTTCGCTGGTGCTGGCAAAAGTCTTCACTGTCACGGCCATTGCTATGCCGCCTCCTTCAGGTGCCGGCGGATCGCCTCGAAGCCGGCTTGATAGATGTCTTCCGCGACCATGTGGACGATGCGATCGCGGTCCTCCGGCCTGGTGCTGAAGCGCGACTCCCAGTGCCAGAAGGTGCGATCGCCGTCGGTCACCGGCAGCAGGCGGACATGCGCCACGTAGTTGAACATCGGCACCGGCGTATCGAGCAGGCAATAGCTGAAGGTCTGCTCGAGATCGGAGAGCGCCAGCAATTGCTCGCGCAGCTCCGATCCGTCCTGCAGCTTGAAGCGCCTGACACAGCCAATTTTGTCAGGGGAGTGCGCGCGCTCGATCGTGGAGGTCGCGACCGCCGGATGCCAGCGATCGTGTCCGTTGAAATCGCGCAGCACGTCCCACACCGCATCGGTCGGCGCATCCAGGATCGTGCTCTTGACGATATGCGGCACGGAGCTCACCCTCCGAACTGGCGCTTGAGGGCGTCGAAGCCGCCCTGGAACACGCCGCCGCCGATATTGCCGACGAGCTCCGCTTCCCGTTCGGGTGCGCAGTCGAACTCGGCGGTCCATTCCATGAAGGTCTGGTCGCCGTCGGTGACCGGCGTCAGCCGCAACGTCGCGACGTAGTTCTCGACGCCCATGGGGGATTCCAGGATCGAATAGGTGCAGAACATGTCGTAGTCGGAAAGGCCGAGCAGCTTCTCGCGGATGCGGTCGCCGTTGCGCAGGCGAAAATCCCTGACACAGCCGATCTTGTCCGAGGGCTCGCCGCCCTCGATCCGGCTTTCCGCGATCGCGGGATGCCAGTTCGGCATGCCATTGAAATCGCGCACCCGCGCCCAGACGCGATCGTTGCGCGCATTGACGACGGTTGAGACATAGACGCGGGCCATGATGTGACCTCAGCTCTTCTTCCGGGGGCTGCGCTCCGCGGGCGGCTCGCCCTCGGTGGAAGGCGAGGGAGCTGCAGCCGGCTTCTCGCCGCCTCCGCCTCCACCGCCGCCCTTGCGGGCGGACTCCTTGATGCCTTGCATGTCGCGGGCCTCGCGGATCAGGCCCGGCATCTTGGCGAGGCTGCCGCCCTCGACGCCGATATCCGCCAGAAGCGAATCGATGAGAGGCGCCTGGACGCGGTAGCGCAGCGCCGAGTCGATCACCTCGTCGGTGGCGCTGCGGCCGCCATTGCCACCATGGCCGTTGCCGTTGAGGCCGTCGACCTGGAGGATGCGGATGCCCTCGATCTTCTCCATTGGCTTGACGCTCTCGCGCACGATGCCTTCGATGCGGTCAAGCAGCTTTCTGCGGAACAGCGAGTAGCGGGCCTGGTCGGTCAGCACGTTCTCGGCCTCGTTGAGCAGCCGCTGCGCCTCGGCCTCCACGGCCGCGCGAACGCGCTCGGCTTCGGCTGCAATTCGGGTCTCCTCGGCCTGCTTCTCGGCGATCACGATTTCCACGCTCTTGCGACGCCTGGCGATCTCGTTTTCACGTGCGGTGATGACGCGCTCGGTGGCCTCCGTCGCATGTATCCGCGCTTCCTCGGCCGAGGCCCGGGCGGCGGATTCTTCCAGCGACTTCAGGTGGATCGCGATCGCCTTCTCCATCAGAACGGTCTCGACCTCCTTCTCGCGATTGACTTCGAGCTTCCGCAACTCGCGCTCACGGCCGATGCGGGCCTCATCCAGGCCGCGGTCGGAGGCAATGCGGGCGCGCTCGACCTCCTCGCGCGCGGCAATCTCGGCTTCCTGGAGCGACTGGACGCGGGCGACCTCGAGTTGCTCGATCGAGCGGCGGCGTTCGATCCGCGCCGCCTCCAGCGCCTGCTCGCGCGAGACGTCGGTGGTCTCGACGTCCTTGCGTGCGACGATCTCGGCCTGCTTGACCTGGCGGTCGGCGTCGATGCGTTCGGAGCGCTTGGTGGAGAGCGCGATGACGCGGTCCTCGTCCGCGATCTCGATCGCCTTCTTCTGCTCGATATTGAGCACTTCGCGCTTCTTGGACGAATTGATCCGCTCGGACTCCAGCGCGAGATCGACGCCGATGCGCTGGCGCTCGATCACGTCGCGCCGCTTGAGGTCAGCCGCCTCGACTGCGGCGGTCCGCTCGATCTCGAGCGCCTTGGTCTCCCTGTCGGCCTGGATCCGCTCGGCCGCGATGGCCTTCTCCTGCGCGATGCGCGCGGCCTCGATCGCTTCGCGGGAGGCGATATCGGCTTCCTCGACGGCGCGGTTGCGGGCGATCTCGAGCGAACGAACTCGCTCCTCCTGGGCGATACGGGAGGCTTCGGTGGCCTCGCGTGCCGCGATTCCCGCGACGTCGAGTGCCTGGTTGCGCTCGATCTCCAATTGCCGCGTATTCTGCTCGGCGGCGATGCGTTCGGCGGCAAGCGTCCGCTCGCGGGCGATGCGCGCGGCCTCGACCGCGCGCTGGGCCTCGATCTCGGCTTCCTGGATCGTGCGCACCTGCTGGATCTCAAGCGCGCGGGTGCGCTCGTCTGACGCGATGCGCTCGACATTGACAATCATGGTCTGGGCGATGCGGGCCTTTTCGGTCGCTTCGCGGGCGGCGATCTCGGCCTCGTCCACGGCGCGGGTCCGCTCGATCTCGCGGCGCCGCGTCTCTTCTTCATTGGCAATACGAGCGTCGGTCACTACCCGGTCCTGCTGGATACGCGCCTTCTCGATCGCCTCGCGGGCGGCGATCTCGGCTTCCTCGATAGTGCGCATCCGCTCGATTTCGCGCTGGCGCACCTCGCGCTCAGAGGCGATGCGGCTGGTGTCGATCGAGCGCTGGTTGGCGATCCGGGTCTTCTCGACCTCCTCGCGGGCGAGCAGTTCCTTCTCCTCGATGGTGCGGGTGCGTTCGATCTCCCGCTGGCGTGTCTCGCGCTCCGAGGCGATACGGGCTTCCGCGATCGCCTGGTCGTTTGCGATGCGTGCCTTCTCGATGGTCTCCCGTGCGGAAATCTGCGCCTGCTCGGCCTCGGTCTCGCGCAGGGCCCGCTCACGCGCGACCTCGGTGCGTTGCAGGGCGCGGCGCATCTCGATGTCACGCTCCTGCTCGAGGCGGGCCGTCTCGCTTTCGCGCTCGATCTCGAGGGCCTGTCGCTCGGCCTCCAGATTGCGGGAGCGGATCTTGATCATCGAATCCTGCTCGATGTCGTTGCGCAGCTTGCGCTTGGCCTCGATGTCCTCCATCAGGCGTGTCAGACCTTCGGCGTCGAAGCGGTTCGAAGGGTTGAAGAATTCGAGATCGGTCTGGTCGAGATCGGTGATCGCGACGGATTCCAGCTCGAGTCCGTTCTGAGCGAGGGCCTCAGCCGCGTTCGCCTTGACGCGGGCCACATACTCGCCGCGCTGCTCGTGCATCTGCTCCAGGGTCATTTCCGAGGCAATCGAACGGATCGCGGAGATGAATTTGCCGGCGAGGAGGGCGTGGAGCTTCTCGGGCTCCATGGTGCGGCGGCCGAGCGTGGCGGCGGCGATGGACACGGCTTCGCGGGTCGCCTGAACGCGGACATAGAAGTCGGCCTCGATGTCGACGCGCATGCGGTCCCGGGTGATCACGGCGTCCTGCCGGGAGCGCACGATGCCCATCGGCTGCACGTTCATGTTGACCGGCGTGTAGTCGTGGATGAAGGGCAGCACGAACGCGCCGCCGTTGATCACGACGCGCTCGCCAAGCAGGCCGGTCCGGACGAATGAGGTCTCCTTGGACGAGCGATGGTAGAGCCAGTTCACGATGTAGACGCCGACCACGATCACCACGATGGCGACGATCAGCCAGAGGATCAATTCACCGACCAGAGTCCCTGACATATTTCCCTCCCTCGACCTTCCGGCGTTATCGCGCGCCGATCGCCTTGAATTTGCGCACCTGATCCGTCAGTGCCCGCTCGACCGGCAGCCGCTCCATCGAGGAGGCGCCGTAAAAGCCGTGGCAGTAGCGGGTGTTCTTCATGATGAAATCGGCGTCGTCCGGATCGGCGATCGGTCCGCCGTGGGCGAGCACCAGAATGTCCGGATTGACGCTGAGCGCGGCGGAGGCCCAGGTGTCGATGCGCGCCGGGCAATCCTTGAGTTTGGGCGCGGTCTGCGCGCCGATGGTGCCCCCGGTCGTCAGGCCGAGGTGACAGACGATGATATCCGCGCCCGCGATCGCCATCGCGGCGGCTTCCTTCTCGGTAAAGACGTAGGGCGTCGTCAGCAGGTCCTTCTCGCGTGCCTTCGCAATCATGTCGATCTCGAGCGCGTAGGACATGCCGGTCTCTTCGAGATTGGCGCGGAACACTCCGTCGATCAGGCCGACGGTCGGAAAGTTCTGCACGCCGGCGAAACCGAGGGCCTTCAACTGGTCCAGGAAAACGTCCATGTCGCGGAACGGATCCGTGCCATTGACGCCAGCGAGCACTGGCGTTTTGGTCACGACGGGCAGCACTTCGCCGGCCATCTCCAGCACGATGGCGTTGGCGTCGCCATAAGCCATCAATCCCGCAAGCGAGCCGCGGCCGGCCATGCGATAGCGGCCGGAATTGTAGATGACGATGAGATCGACGCCACCGGCTTCCTCGCACTTGGCCGACAGGCCGGTGCCGGCGCCGCCGCCGATGATGGGCTCGCCGCGCTTTGCCATGTCGCGGAAGCGTTTCAACAGTTCTGCGCGTTCAAACCGGGCCATCGGTCACCTCGCTAGTCTCCGGCGCGCCCCGGTGCGGCCGAACAAGGTCCGGAACGCGCTGACAATGATGGAGGCGAACTCGGGATCGTTGATGTTCTTGGGGACGCGGATGAGCTGACGGCTGGCGGTCTGCCGCACGTTCCGCTCCAGCGCACGGAACAGCGCCGCATCGGCATCGGGATCCCAGAACGGCTGTCCTCGTGTATCGAGCGCGGAGACGCCGCCCTCGGGCAGGAAGAAGCGCACCGGGCCGTCCATCTGGTTGAGCCGATCGGCGATCCAGCGGCCCATGCGTTCGTTTTCCTCGGCCGTGGTCCGCATCAGGGTGACCTGGGGGTTGTGGACGTGGAATTTGCGGCCGCGGTAGCGCTCGGCAATGGTGTCCGGGGCGCCGAAATTCACCATGTCGAGCGCGCCCACCGAGCCGACGTAAGGCAGGCGGCTGCGGATGATGGCGCCGAAGCGGTCGTCGGTTGCCGGGAACACGCCACCCATCAGGAGATCGCAGATTTCCGTGGTGGTGAGATCGATGACGCCGGCGATCTGTCCGGAATCGACGAGCTTCTCCATTGAGCGGCCGCCGACGCCGGTGGCGTGGAAGACGAGGCATTCGAAATCCTCGCGCAGGTCGGCCGCGATCTTCTGGACCGCCGGCGTGGTGACGCCGAACATGGTGATGCCGACCGACGGCAATGCGCCGTCGCCGCCATCCTTCCGCGCGTGCTGATCGAGCCGCGCCCTGACCATGCCGGCCAGCGCATGGGCGCCATTGGCGAGCACGGCACGCGAGATCGAGTTGAGGCCCTGCACGTCAGTGACCGAATGCATCATGGTGATGTCGGCCGGGCCGACATAGGGCCCGACGTCGCCGGAGGCGACGGAGGAGATGATCAGCTTGGGCACCCCGACGGGGAGGGTCCGCATCCCCGGCGCGACCAGTGACGCTGCGCCCGAGCCGCCCGCCGAAATCACGCCGGCCACATTGCTCTGGCGTCGCAGCCAACTGGCGAAGGCATCGGCCATCGCAGTGACGGCAGCGCCGCGGTCGGGTCCGAACACCGCCGATCCGCCGCGCCCATGGTTCAAGGCGATCTCCTGGGCGGAGACGTCGCTGGTTGCGTGCCGGCCGCTGGTGGAGACATCGACCAGCCGTGTGCGCAGGCCGCTCCCGGCGATGATGTCGCGGATGAAGCGAAGCTCCGTGCCCTTGGTGTCGAGCGTGCCGACGACGAGCACGACCGGGGGTCCCTGCGTTTGCGCCGCGACCGGCTCGCGCCGGCGCCGGGCGGTCTCGTCGAGACGCGCCACCTGTGTCGAGAGCGTGCGGGCGGCGGCCTCGATGCGGGCGATCGGGACCGGCTGCGACCAGCGGGTGGGCGGTGTCGGGTTGGAGATGTAGACACGGATCGGGCCGCCTGGACGGGGCGGCTGCGGTGCGGCCTTCGCCCCGGTGCCTGCCGCCGGCATGTCGACGGCGGGCTCGAGCTCGGCGTGGAGGCCGACGCCGAGCAGGCGCTGCTGCAACCCCCGGTCCGCGGCAAGGCGCGCGGAATCGATGATGCGGTTGATGCGGCCGTTGACCATGATCGCGACGTTGCGCGAGACGGCCGTGGCCACACCGATGTTCTGCTCGATCACGAGCACGGACATGTCGCCGTCCTCGCCAAGCCGTACCAGCATCTCCTCGACCTGGGCGACGATGACGGGCGCAAGCCCCTCGGTCGGCTCGTCCATGATCAGGAGCTGCGGATTGGTGAGCAGCGCGCGGGAGATCGCCAGCATCTGCTGCTCGCCGCCGGAGAGCTGGCCGCCGCCATGGTCCTTGCGCTCGGCCAATCGCGGAAAGGTCTCGTAGATGCGCTCGACCGTCCAAGCCCCGCGCCGCAGGCCCGCGGCAAGCTGCAGATGCTCGTCGACGCTGAGCGAGCGCCATAGCCGCCGGCCCTGCGGCACGTAGCCGACGCCGAGCCGGGCTATGTGGGCGGGCGGCCGCCGGGTGATGTCGTCGCCGCGGACGCGGATCGAGCCGCCGCTGACCGGCACCAGCCCCATGATCGCCTTGCACAGCGTGGTCTTGCCCATGCCGTTGCGACCGACCACCGAGAATACGCCGGCTTCGAGCGTCAGGTCCACGCCCTGCAGCGCATGCGAATGCCCGTAGTAGACGTCGAGGCCGCGGACTTCGAGGGCGGCGGCGGCCGAGCGGCGGACCTCATTCATGGCCGCCTCCGAGGTAAAGCTCCTGCACCTCGGGATCGGACTCGATCTCCTGCGGCAGGCCTTCCTTGAAGATGCGCCCGTTGTGCATCATCGTGACGCTCTCGACGACGCGTAGCGCCACGTCCATGTCGTGCTCGATGATGATGTAGCCGATATGCGCCGGCAGCGAGGTTAGGATCTCGACCAGCTCGGCACGCTCGGTCGGAGACAGGCCCGCGGCCGGCTCGTCGAACAACACGAAGCGCGGCGCGCCGGCGAGCGCCAGTGCGATCTCGAGCTGGCGCTGCTGGCCATGCGCAAGCTCCGCGACGCGCTGGTCCTTCACGCCTGTGAGATGGACGGCCTGCACGAGATTATCGGCCGCGCTCATCAGCGCGTCGTTCTGTCCGGGGCGCAGGAACGAGAAGCGTCCGCGCGAGACGCCGCGGCAGGCGAGGTAGACGTTGTCCTGGACGGTGAGACCGGGAAAGAGCGCTGAGATCTGGTAGGTCCGGCGCAGGCCGCGGCGGATGCGCTCGTAGGGCGGGAAGTGGGTGACGTCCTCGCCGAAGAAGCGGATGGTGCCGGAGGAGGGCGGGAAATCGCCGGTGATGCAGTTGAACAGGGTGGTTTTTCCGGCACCGTTCGAGCCGAGCACGGCGCGCCGCTCGCCGGGGCGCACGGTAATGGTGACGTCGGTGAGCGCGGCCAGCGCGCCGAACAGGCGCGTCACGCCGCGAAGCTCCAGCGCCGCGCCGGCGCCGACGGCTGAGAGGCGTTGCGCGACGCTATCCATGACCGGATCCTTGACCAGATCCTCGGCCGTGACGTTCGCTTGAACGGGCCGCGCCGGATCGCTGGCGCTGTCGCCAGCTCTGCCAGAGCCCGATCACGCCGTCCGAGGACCAGAAGACGATGGCGAGGAAACCGAGGCCGATCAGCAGCCGGAAGCGGTTGCCGTCGAGCCCGAGCTTGACCAGGAAGTCGAGCGCGAAGGTGCGTAACAGCACGAAGATCAGCGCGCCGATGAACGGACCGATGGGACGCGTGATGCCACCGACCACGGCGATGATGAGGATATCGATGCAGGCGCCGACGCTGACGGATCCCGGCGAGATCTGCCGGTAGTTCCAGACCTGGAGCACGCCAGCCAGTGCCGCGACAAAGGACGCGAAGGCGTAGGCGGCGACGCGGTGCGCATTGACGTTGAAGCCGAGCGCCGCCATGCGGCGGGGATTGTCGCGTACACCTTGCAGCGCCAGGCCGAATGGCGCGCGGGAGATGTATTCAACGGCGAAGTAGCACAGCGCGGCAACCGCGAGCACGATATAGTAGAAGGGAATGTCGGCGCGCCAGTTGACGCCCCAGAAATGCGGCGTGGCGACGGTGTTGATGCCGGTATGGCCGTTGAAGATCGCCCAGTTCTGATTGGTGAAGTAATAGAACGCCGCGCCGATCGCGAGCGTGATCATGATGGTGTAGATGCCCTCGGTGCGCACCGCCAGCGCGCCGCCAAGCGTGCCGAACAGGGTCGCGAGTGCGAGCGCCATCGGGACCGCGAGCCACCACGGCCAACCCAGGCTGATATTGGCGTTGCCGCTGACGCCGAACACCGCGACCATATAGGCGGAGAAGCCCGCGATGGTGAGCTGCATCAGGCTGACCATGCCGCCGTAGCCGGCGAGGAACATCAGGCTCAGCGCCATGATGCCGAGGATCAGCGTGGTCGCAAAGATCTCGATCAGGAAGAAGCCGTTGGCGATCAGCGGCATGATCAGGAGAATGGCCGCGACGATCCAGGCTGCAGGATTGTTGATCTCCGGCCATCCGCGCAAGGTGGGGCGCTGCGCCGCTGCGGCAGGACGAACGGTGACGCGGGCGTCGTGGGCGAGCGACATCTCAGCGCCTCGCCAACAGGCCTTGCGGCCGGACTGCCAGGACCAGCACCATGATCAGGAAGGTCACGACGATGGCGTAGGTCGGGATGTAGACCGAACCGAGCTGTTCGGCGAGGCCGATGATCAGCGCGCCGAGCGCGGCACCGGGGATCGAGCCCATGCCGCCGACGATGACGACGACGAGCGAGGCAAGCAGGAAGCGGATGTCTTCGCCGGGCGAGAGTGACTGGAAGGTGCCCCCGACGACGCCGGCGATGCCGGCAAGCCCGGCGCCGAGCGCAAAGACCAGCACGAAGACGAGCTGGATCCGCACTCCGGTCGCGGCCAGGATGTCGCGATCGTCGACACCGGCGCGGATGATCATGCCGATGCGTGTGCGGTTGAGCGCCAGCCACATCGCCAGGCCGATCACGACGGACGCGGCGAAGATCACCAGCCGGACCAGGGGATAGCGGAGATAGACCGGTTCGCCCGAGGATTTCACCGCAGTTACCAGCGGCAGCTCGATCGGGCCGATCAGCCAGTTCGGTGTCTGGATCTGATAGAAGTCGCCGCCGCAAGCCCACAGCATGAGATCGGCGAAAACGATCGAGAGACCGATCGTCACCATGGTCTGCCGCAAGTCCTGGCCCTCCATGCGGCGGAAGACGATGAGCTGAAGCAGGACGCCGACCAGCGCCGTCAGGATGAAGGCGACGATGAAGCTGAGGAGCCAGGAGCCGGTCGAGGCGCTGATGGCGTAGCCGACATAGCCGCCGAACAAATACAGCGAGCCGTGCGCGAGGTTGACGTTGCGCATCAGGCCGAAGATCAGGGTGAAACCGCTGGCGACAAGGAAGTAGAGGCCGCCGAGCGTGATGCCGTTGAACACGGCGTTCAGGAAGACCCGCTTGCGGCCGATCGCCTCTTCAAGTCCGGGCGGCCACACCGCCAAGGTCAGCCACAGTGCGAGCGCGATCGCGACGATCACGATCAGGGCCCAGGCCGGATGACGTTCGACGAAGCGCGTCATGTCAACTGCCTCATCCCCGCCTCGCGCCCCCGCAAACGGGAAGAGGGCGCGATCAGGCCGCTTCGACCTCGCCCTGCCTCATGTTTTGAACGTTGGTCGAACAGCCTTGCGTAGGCTGCGTACCTCGCCATGGACGTGCGTCCTCCCGGACTTGCGATCCTCTTTTCGGGATCGCGTTCCGACCATCTTAGCGAGGGCACAAGGGGAGCGTTTGATCGTCAGTATCTTTTCGCGCGCGGTCAGGCCCGCAAAACCTTGGCGGCGCGGCGGTAATCGGTCGGCGCCATCCCGACATTGGCGGTGAAGAAGCGTGTGAAGCCGCTTTGCGAGGAGAAGCCGAGGTCGAAGCCGATGTCGGCGATCGGTGCTTCGCCGGCGACAAGGGCTTCCAGCGCCTGTTCCATGATCAGGGTGTTGAGGTAGAGATGCGGCGTGACGCCGGTCTGGGTGCGGAACAGCCGGTAGAAATGCGGTCGCGACAAGCCGGATTCGCGCGCGATCGTGTCGAGCTCCATTTCGGCGCCCGGACTTTCAGACATCAGCTTGATGCATTTGCGCACGCGGAAGTCGGTGACGGCGCCGGCCGTGCGCGCGTCGCGCGCGATCTCGGCCTGCTGCCAGCTTTCGTCGTAGCAGATGTCGATCAGTCGCCGCAGCTCGGCATCGAGGCTGGAGAGGGACGGTGCGCCGCACACAAGCGCGGCGGTTCGTCTGATGTGCTTGTCGAGTGCGACCGTGCGCTTGAACTGGGTGCGGCCGAAACGCAGGCGGTCGGCGCCGGGCGCGTCGGGCGCGAACCACTCCGGATTGACGTAGAGCACGAAGAAGATCGCGCCACCGTCGAGATCGGACGGCAGGAAATTGTGAGGCTCCCAGGGATTGACCGCAACGATGGAGCTTTCCGTAAGGTCGTAGTGCCCGTTACAGACGTCGATGCATGCGGACTGGCCGCCAACATGGAAGATCAGATGACCTTCGCGATGTGCGTGCACGTTGAAGGGGCGGTTCAACTGATAGACCGTCGCCCGACCGAACCGGCCGTGAAAGACGGCAAGCGCCCGGCTCATGCCTTCCCTCCTGAATGTTCTTGTCTTTTCAGTCAGCGTTCAACAACCGGGGCGAGATTGCAAGAGCGCAAGATATCGCGCCTGCAAATCGCTCCCGGTTGCCGGAGAGCATGCGAAACGAGGACCGGTGAATGCGTCAGTACTTCTTACATTCCGGGACCGTGCGGCTCGGCAGTCCGATCTTGGCGAACACCGCCGGATCGTAACCGAGCGTCTGGTTCACGTTCGGGATCACCTTCACGACCTTGCTGAACAGCGCGCCCTTGCCGTCATCGACGACCTCGGTGACGAAGTTGGTGCCGATCGCCTGGCGGTTGGCGTCAAGCTTGATCTTGCCGTTCGGTGCGTCGATCTCGATCTTGGCCAGCGCCTCCTTGTATTTGGCCTGGTTGTTGGAAAGATCGCCATTGACCTCGCGCAGCGCGAGGATCAGCGCCATAGTCGAGCCGTAGTAGTTGGTCGCAAGAAGCGACGGGCTCGGGAAGCGCTTGTTGGGCGGAAACGCGTCCTGATACGCCTTCACGAACTTCTGCCAGCCCGGATCCTCCCAAGTGTCGGCTTGGCCGCTCGCCGCGATGGTGCCGACCAGCGCATTCTTGGCGTTGCCTTTCGAGGACAGGATGGTCTGGTCGATCATGATGGAGCCACCCATCAGATGCGCCTTGCCGCCCGCCTGCTGGTACTGGTTCAGGAAGTTGACGGCATCCGCACCACCGAGGCCGAGATAGATGGCATCGACATCATCGGGCAGCGCGGCGATGACGGAAGCAAAATCCTTGGTGCCGAGCGGCACCCATTGCCGGTTGGTGACCTGGCCGCCGGCGCCGCAGAATTCGAGCACAAGGCCGAACACCTGCGTATAAATGAAGGAATAGTCTTCGCCGACGGTCGCGATCTTGCGATACTTCTTGTCCTCATAGGCGTATTTGCCGAGGCCGACCTGCCACTGCGCGCCGTCCATGTTGTAGCGGAAGAAGTTCGGGGCGGGATCGACATAGGTGGTTTCTTGCGCGCCGGATGCCGCATTGATGAAGGTCAACTCGGGATGGGTCTTGGCGAAGTTCTTGACCGCAATGCCCTCGTCACCGGAGAGCGGCGACAGCAGGATCTGCACCTTGTCCTGCTCGATCAGCTTGCGTACAGCGCGCACCGCGGAATCCGGCGTCGCGTCGGTCGAAGCAACGATGAATTCAAGCTCTTTGTCGCCGACCTTCTTGCCAAGCACATTGAGCGCCGTCTGGTGGCCGCGCATGCCGTCCTCGCCTAGCACCGTGTAGGTGCCTTCCAGCGTTGCCGTGACGCCGACCTTGATCTTTTCCTGGGCGATTGCCGCGCCTGAAAGGAAAAGGGTGCTTAGCGCGATCAGTCCCACACTGCATTTCAACATTTCATTCCTCCCTCTATGGCCAAATTTTTCGCTGAATTGGCGCGGCGCCGTGGCTCCCGAAAGGCGCCCGGCTGTTGAACGAAGGCTAACCGAAGTCGGATGCAGTGCACGTATGGGCGCATCGTGCGGCTTGACGGGCAGTCTCATTTTGAATGTTGCGGCGCAATTGGCTTCGCGGTGCAATAGGCGGCCGGCTTGCCCAATTTGCAGTGCGGTGCGTGAGCGGCACGATCCCCTCCGGTTGATCCGTGCACGGAGCCTGATCCAGCACAGGCCTGGTCCGGTTCAAAATCCCCAAGGGAAGGTAGGGTGGAAACAGCCCCCCGACGGCTGGATCCAGCTTGAATTTGCCGACAGGGTGCCACGGATCGCGGCCGGCCGGGCCTCGATCCCGGCGCCGCTATTCAACCTAGGGTGAATTTGCCCCGGATTTCCATTACCATCTGGTGGAAATGAATCACCATACGGCCTCTCACGATCCCGTACTTGTGGCGCTGTCGATCCTGATCGCCGCGCTCGCCTCCTACACAGCGCTCGACCTCGCGACCCGGATGCGTGCCGCGTCCGGGCGGGCTCGTCCGGCTTGGCTTGCAGCCGCGGCCACCGCCATGGGGGGCGGCATTTGGTCCATGCATTTCGTCGGCATGCTGGCTTTCAGGCTGCCGGGGGTCGAGATCTCCTACGATCCATTCCTCACCTTTCTATCGCTTGTCGTCCCCATTGTTGTCGCGGCCGCGGCCTTTGCCGTGGTCGGAAGACGCCCGCAGGCGCTCCTGGTGTCCGGCCTGGCGATGGGGCTTGGCATATCCGGCATGCACTATACGGGCATGGGCGCGATGAGAATGGCGGCATCCGTCGCGTACGATCCTCGGTGGGTCGTGCTCTCGGTCGTGATCGCGATGTGCGCTTCGGTCGTGGCGCTCTGGCTTGCCTTTCGCAAGACGAATGCGACGCAGCGACTGTTCGCAGGACTTGTCATGGGTCTCGCGATCTCCGGCATGCATTACGCGGCTATGGAAGGTGCCTCGTTCGAGCCTGCGAACACCATGGCGGGACACGCAGGACATTTCGTGGGTCGGGCGCCGCTGGCATTTCTGCTCGCCGGCGCCACCATCCTGATCCTGAGCATTGGGATTGCCGCTGCCGTCTATGATCGGGCCTCGGCGGAGCGCGCCGAACGCGAGGCCAGCGCGCTGAGGCGAAGTGAAGAACGCTTTCGGCTCCTGGTGGAGGGCATCGCCGATCACGCCATGTTCATGATCGAGCCGAATGGGTCCGTCGGAAACTGGAATCTCGGGGCGCGCCGGCTGATGGGTTACGGCGACGACATCGTAGGGACCAGCTACGCGATCCTTCATACCGACGAAGACCGCGCTTCCGGGGCGCCAGCATGTGCTCTCCTGGAGGCGGAGCGGTACGGCAAGTCAGCAGTGGAAGCCTGGCGCGTGCGCCGGGATGGCAGCCGCTTCTGGGCAGAGGCAACCCTGGTCGCGGTACGGAACGAAAGCGGCTTGATCACTGGGTTTGCCAAGATCGTGCGCGACATCAGCGAGAGGAGGCGGGCACAGGAAGCGCTGGATCGGGCACGCGAAGCGCTGACGCTGTCGCAGAAAATGGAGACCATCGGTCAACTTACCGGCGGCGTCGCCCACGATTTTAACAACCTGCTCGCCGCCGTTCTGGGTAGCCTCGAGCTTCTGAAAAAACGCCTGCAAACAGACGATCCGAAGATACAGCGTCTCGTGGACAACGCGATGCAAGGCGCGCAGCGGGGCGCACTGCTAACCCAGCGCTTGCTCGCCTTCGCTCGCAAACAGGATCTCAAGCCGGCTGTCGTCGATATCGCCGCACTGGTGCGGGGCATGGCGTCACTGCTGAAATTCGAGGCAGGCGTCCGTATCGACACACTCTTTCCGCTGGACCTGCCAAACGTAAAGATTGACGCCAACCAGCTCGAACTGGCCGTCCTCAATCTCGCCGTAAACGCGCGTGATGCGATGCCGGCCGGTGGCCTGATAACCATCTCCGCCAGAGACGAGCAACACGAAGCTGGCGCTCCCCGCTACGTGGCGCTCTCGGTGAGCGACACGGGCTGCGGCATGGACGAGGAAACGCTGAAGCACGCTCAGGAGCCGTTCTTTACGACGAAGGGTATCGGCAAAGGCACCGGGCTCGGACTATCGATGGTTCACGGTCTCGCCGAGCAGTCCGGCGGCAGGCTCGTCCTGAAGAGCCGCCTTGGGGTGGGCACGACGGCCGAGATCTGGCTGCCGGTAGCAGAGGAGAAGGCCGCGTTGCCAGCGCCGCGCGCGGAGTCCCCGGCACCCATGCTTCGCGCCGACCGCCGGCTTTCTGTGCTTCTGGTCGACGACGATCCTCTCGTGCTGGAGAATACGGCGGCAATGCTGGAGGATCTCGGGCATGCGGTGGTCGAGGCACGCTCGGGCGAAGAGGCACTGGATCTACTCCGCCGCACGCAGGCCATCGAACTCGTCGTCACCGACTATGCGATGCCGGTCATGACCGGCCTGCAGCTTGCTGAAGCCGTGGTCGTGGAGCGTCCCGGTACGGTCATCCTCCTGAGCACCGGGTATGCGGAGCTTCCCATCGACGCGCGTTCCAATCTGCGCCGCCTGTCGAAGCCGTTCGATCAGGCTGCCCTTGAGAAGGCTATCGAGGGAGCGATGCGAGAGCGGGAGAGCGCGAGATCTGTCGTCGCCTGACGGTGTCGGGCTGACGGCCGCCGATCGGCGCCGCCAGCACATTTGCCTCCAGCTCCCTGGCGAACCAATATGATCGCGTGGAGCCACCAGGTCGTGTTTCGACCGGAGAGAATAACGGCGCCTCAGCGACGAGAGATTGCCGCTGTCCCAGTGAAAGAATGCCGGTGCTTGGCAACCGTGTTGCCGATTCGATAAAGGGCTAAATTCAAGTCAGCGTCGCGCGCGGATTCACAACCGTGTACCCCCTCAAAGAACGCGCATGTATTCTCGTTGCGCGTCCACCTGAGTTGCCGTCGTACGCCATCCAAACGTCGCCCCCGATGTGCTGCTCGAGGACGAAAACGTGCCCGCGTCTTGCCGCGACCATTCCTGGTGCTGGCGACGTACGCGGAAATCTCAGCCAGTTTGCCGCGAGATTCAATTCCGGAACGATGCGACCAAACAGGCGCAGGGCTGCGGCACAACCGCAGAATGAGGAGGGGCAGCCCGCGGGGCGGCCGCCAACGATCCGAGTGCTGACGGGACTATCAGACGCCGCAATATTTGTATTGGCGACGACGGAGAGTTGTTTGGTTCGGTGTATCTGCAATGAGTCTCGCACCTCTCTTCGCTGGTTCGGGATTTGCGCGTAGTTCGAGAAGTCGCATGGCATGGTGACGTTGCATTCAGAGGCGTGCTGCATGCGATAGGGTCGTGCATCGGAATTGAGCGAGGTGATCACAACGAGGCAGCACGCAGAAATAACTTGCTTGAACATCGCAGGCTCCGGGATTGATGGATCCTGCCCCGAGCAACGAGCAACTAACAAAGATTGGCTGAAATGGGTCAAAAGAGCGGCCCAATGCTGGATCAGGGGCCGGCTATACTTCTGGAGTAACTCAAAACGCGTCGTTGAAGAGCGCCTTCTGCCGCAAGTGGGGCCGTGAACGCTGCGCCCGCTTCACGTGTCGATCATGGCCACGTAGTCCACGTGAAGAGTAATTGGTCCCTTCGATCCGTCCAGAATGACGCGGAGGCTCTTCGGATAGTATCCGGCCCCAACCACGGTCCCGGTCTTTCCAGATAAGCGAGGACCGGCTGCCGGCTTTACCTGAATTCGTGAACCCGGCGGAAACTTGACGTTCGTTTGGGCCGACCCTGACATGACGTCCTCGGCAGCAAATGAGCTGATTCTACTCGAAAAATCGCCAGCGCGCGGCACAGCGAACGGGTGGGACAAATTCGCTTCGCGTGCGCTATCAAAAAGAGCTCTCCAGCCACGGTGCTAAAGAGCGGCAAGGCAACCCAGCAGAGCGGCAAGGCAACCCAGCGCCTAATACTTCCGCGATTCGCAATTGCCCCCGCAAACGAGCTCGCCTTTGGTGCTAAAATACCGGCTCACAGGAGCGCTGATCCGCATGGATTTTCTCTCTATTTGCGCCACGCCCTTTACTGAACAACGGAAACGCTTCGATGAGAACATCCGTCATCGGAGGTAATCCACGGACATCAATCCGGTTTGCTGCCCGCTACCGGCATTGAACAATTTCGTCGGCGTTGTGCCAGATTCAGCATTGATCTTCTCGGCCTCGATTGGCCGCATATCGTTGAATCGTCTTTCAAAACAAGTTTTCCCGCAGATCCGGCGATCAGCGTTGGCGCGTTGTTGTGCAAACTTTCAGCACAATAATCCCTTGGTTACGCCCAATGGAACGGAGATTCCTGCCTCAAACGTAAACATACGTTCACCTCGGTGGGACGCACGATCGGTTGTCGGGCGCTCGGACCTACAGGTCACTGGGGGCTTTCAACACTGACAGGGGAATATCATTGGCAACATTACACTACGCTGCGGGCGGGGGTCTGGACTCGCAAGGTAATTTCGCACCAGCTGAAGCTGGCTTTAATCTCGCAGATGTCCAGTATGTCGACCAGGTGAATGCACTGCCCAGCGGCGTGCAGGGTCTGGTCTGGCTCGATCAGTACCACGGCGTGACTCAGGAATTTATCGACCAGGTGACGCCGTTCCTCAACAATCCGAAAGTGTTCGGCTTCTACCTTGTGGATGAGCCCGATCTGACCGGTCAGTGGGGACCGCAAGCCAACCCCGCGGATCTGAAAGCTGAATCCGACTGGATTCATCAGCACGATCCCGGGGCCAAGACGTTCACCGTCCTGATGAACACGGGATCATCGGACGATCCGAACTACATGAACAGCTACAACCAGGCGAACACCCACATCGACTACTTCGGTCTCGATTGGTATCCGGTGTGGACGGACCGTCCGAACGTCGACCTCAGCACGATCGACAAGTACGTCTCTGCCGCTGAGCAAGCCGGAATCCCGCTCGACTCCATCGTTCCGGTGTATCAGGCGTTCGGGGGCGGCGGCTGGTCCACCGAAACCGGCAGCCAGGTCGCTGTGCCGACTGCCGCGCAAGCGCAGGCAATGATCGATCATTGGGCGGACCTCGTTCCCAATCCGGCCTTTGACTATGCTTACGCGTGGGGATCGCAGAATGGCGACACTGCGCTCGAGAATTTGCCGGCACTGCAGCAGGTGTTCCTTGCGCACAATACGAGCCATGGCACGGGGGGCGCGACCGCTCCGCCTGTTACCGATCCCGTTACCGATCCGGTGACCGACACGCCGCCGCCGGTGGACGCTGGCGGTAGCACCGGCACGGACGGCAGCACGCCGCCGGTTGACAACGCTGGCGGTAGCACCGGCACGGGCGGCAACACGCCGCCGGTTGCGGACGGTGGCGGTAGCACCGGCACGGACGGCTCCACGCCGCCGGTTGCCGATGCTGGCGGTAGCACCGGAGGCACCCCTCCCGTGTCGGGCTCGGACGGAACGACGGATCCGTCAACCGGCGGTTCGACGGATACTGGCGGCTGGGGTGGTCATCACCACGGCGGCGGCTGGTCGGGCGGTTCGTCCTGGCAGGCCGGCAACGGCGGTGGCGGGCACAACCACAACGGTGGTGGGCTCGATTTCTCGCAGTGGCTCAATAATGCCAGCACGTCGTCCGCATCCGGAGATCATTCCTGGTGGCGGGGTCACACTGCGACGTCGAACACGACTGCGGATGCCGATTCTGGGCAGACGGATACGCCGGACACAGGCTCGTTCGTAGCGCATCTGGCTGATTGGATGTCTCACCACAACAACGATCATCACGGGTGGCACTCGTAAGCTCGTAGGTCGTCTACATCGACAAGGACATGCGCGCGGTGCGCTGCGCGCATGTCCACTCTGGGGAGTTCCTCGCGACCATCGGGGCGGTCGAGAGGCGGGGTACCATTCCGCGCACGGCGGAATGTTGAAATGCGGGCGTCTTGACGCTCGATCGCATGCAATTTTTCAACCGTTTACCGCCGCCCGGCCAAGGGCGGCCCGGATATGCACATGCACGCTTCGGCAAAACAGTCTGCGCTCGCGGATGTCTTCCGTCGGATACGTCCCGGCCTGCTCGCGGCGGGTGGACTATCCATCTTCATCAATCTGCTGGTGTTCGTGTCGCCGATCTACACCATGCAGATCTACGATCGGGTGCTCACGAGCCGAAACGGGATGACGCTGCTACTGCTCTCGCTCATCGCGCTCGTGCTCTTCATCAGCTACGCGACGCTCGAGCATTTTCGCAGCCGGGTTCTCGTGCAGACCGGATTGCGCTTCGACCGGTTCGTCTCGGGCGAGACGTTCGAAACCGCGCTCGGGCAGGCGCTGAGCACGAGCAGCTCGCATCATGTTCAGCTGCTGCGCGATGTCGACACCTTGCGCGAGGTGCTGTCGGGGGGCGTCATCACGTCGCTGATGGATGTGCCGTGGACGCCGATCTTCCTCGCGATGTGTTTCCTGCTCCATCCGCTGATCGGCCTGGTCGCCCTGATCGGCGCGATCATCATCCTGACGCTCGCCTTCCTTAACGAGCGGGTTACGAAGGCGCCGCTGAATGCGGCCGCATCGAAGAACCTTCACGCACTGGACCGGTTGACGTCCTCGCTGCGCAACGCAGAAGCGATCCGCGCGCTTGGAATGGGACCCGCGGTCCGCGCCGCCTGGGCGGTAACTCATGGTCAGGCGTTGCTGGAAAGCGCTACGGCCGGAGAGCGGGGCGGGACCTTGCTCGCCATCTCCAAATTCCTGCGCATGGCGATTCAGGTCGCCATCATGGGAGTGGGCGCGTATCTCGCGATCCAGCAGGAGATTTCCGGGGGCGTTCTGTTCGCGGCTTCGCTGATCATGGGACGCGCGCTCGCGCCCGTCGAGGCTGCGGTGTCGCAATGGAAGGCGCTGGTTGCCGCGCGCACATCATATGCCCGGCTGGATCGCGCGCTTGCGAACCGCGCGACTGAGCGACAGCCGACACGGCTGCCGGCCCTGGTCGGCGAAATCTCCGTCGAGGCGGCGACGGTGCTCGTCCCCGGATCGCAACTGCCGGCCATCGCCGACGTCTCGTTCCGGCTGGCCCCTGGCGAAGTCGTCGCCGTGGTCGGCCAGTCCGGCTCCGGAAAATCGTCGTTGGCGCGGGCCCTGGTCGGCGCCTGGCCGCTGGTGCACGGCTGCGTGCGCATCGACGGCAACGACGTCAGGCATTTCGATCCCAATTTCCTTGGACAGAACCTCGGCTACCTTCCGCAGGACGTCGAACTGTTCGCCGGTACCGTGCGTGACAACATTGCACGTTTCCGCGACGACGCCTCCGACGAGGCGGTCGTCGAGGCAGCGCAGCTGGCGTCGGCGCACATGATGATCCAGCGTCTTCCCAAGGGCTATGACACCGTCATCGGGGATAATGGCGCAGGTCTTTCGGGCGGTCAGCGGCAGCGCATCGGGCTCGCGCGCGCACTGTTCGGCAAGCCGGTGCTGGTGGTGCTCGACGAGCCGAACGCAAATCTCGATGGCGACGGCGATCGCGCGCTCGCCGATGCGATCCAGCGGCTGAGGCAGAGCAAGGTGACCATCGTGATCATCAATCACCGCCCGAACCTGCTCGCTGCGGTCGACAAGATCGTGTTCATGCACGAGGGACGGCTTGGGCAAATCGGCACGCGCGAGGAAATGCTGCCTGCACTGCTCGGCAAGACGGTTGCGCCGATGCGGCGCGACGTGCGCGAGCCCGCCGAACATCATCGCGCCGATCGTCATCACCATGCTGACGGCAACCATCGAACCGATGGCGCTCACCGTCCGGCACAGCTTTCAAATCAAGTGCGTCAGGCGCACGCGACGAGGCAATAATGGATAATCTATTGCGGCGGGGACCGGACGCTCTTCACGACGAACTGGCGGAGCTTTTGAAGCAGTTCAACAAAGCAGATAAAGTGGCGCAGGAGCCGCTACCTCCGAGCAAACTCCTTGCGAAGACGGAGACCATGACAAGGTCGCTGGTCGATCTTGCCAAGCTGGTAGATCTTGCCAAGCTGGTCGATCTTGCCAAGGCGAAACTGCCGACCTTGTGGCCCCGGGGGGCAATGGGCAACGATGAGGATCCATCGGGCGATTGGCAGACACCCGCGCGGCGAGGCTTCCTGGTCGTCTTCCTGACCTTCGGCGTATTTGGCGGCTGGACCGCCCTCGCATCGATCGACGGTGCCGTGGTGGCCCCCGGCTCCGTCGTTGTCGAGAGCGACCGTAAGGTGGTGCAGCATCTCGAGGGTGGCATCGTCCAGAACCTGTTGGTCACAGGCGATTCTCATGTCGCGGAAGGTCAGGTCCTGTTGCGGCTCGATCCGACCCAGGAGCGGGCCAAGGAAGAGATCGCACGCTCGGCGGTGTACTCGGCGGTTGCCGAGGAGGCGCGCCTGCAGGCGGAATCCGAAGGCAAGGACAGCATCACGTTTCCGACCGAGCTGCTCCAGAAGACGTCCGATCCGAACGCGATACGCGCAATGGGTGATCAGAAGCGGCGCTTCGATGAACGTCGCGCTGCACGAAAGATCGAGATCTCGATCCTCGAGGAACGTATCGCGCAGGCACAGCGGCAGATCCAGGGGAATACCGCGCAGAACAAGGGCGCGCGCGCGCAGTTCGACAGTGTCAGTCAGGAATACACCAAGCTCAAGCCGCTCGTTGATCAGGGCATCGTACCGTTCGCGCGCGTCGCCACGCTGGAGCGCTCCAGAGCCGATCTCGAGGGCAAGATCGGCGCATATGAAGCGGATATCGCTCGCTATGGCCGCATCATCGACGAGTCGCGGCTCCAGATCGATCAGGTCGGGCAGAAGGTGCTGGAGGAAGCGACCGGGAAGCTCACCGACACGCGCGCCCAGCTTGCTGATGCGCGTGAGAAGCTGCGCGTCGCGGTCGATGTTCTGGCGCGGATGGAAGTACGTGCACCGCGATCGGGGCGGATCGTGAACCTCAAGCTTCACACGATCGGTGCCGTGATCAAGGCGGGCGACGTGCTGATGGAGATCGTTCCGGACAACGACGTTCTCGTGGTGGCCGCAAGGGTGTCGGCACTTGATATCAACCACGTCCAGCTCGGCCTTCCGACCGAGGTGCGGCTTCCCTCGTTCAAGGCGCGCTCCACCCCGATCGCTGTCGGCGAGGTTCTTTCGATTTCGGCCGACGCCACGCGCGACGATGTCACCCATCAGCCCTATTACGAGGTGAAAGTCTCGGTCCAGGTGACGCAATTCCCCGACAAAGTCCGCGAGAAGCTCAAGCCGGGCATGATGGCCGACGTCCTGATCGCAACCGGAGAACGCACAATTCTTGCTTATCTGACCCAGCCGATCACGGACGCGATCCGGCGCGGGATGCGGGAGAGCTGATTGGCTGACCGGCCCGTGCAAGGGCCGCTGGGTTCAGGGTGCTACGCTGCAATGCCAACGATCATTGTGGAGGAAGTGCTCGAACCCGGCTATCCCTTCGCGTACGCCATGACGACGCGACCGGCGCCCGCGTCGTCCAAGACCACGCTGACATTCTCGTAAGCGTCGTTGCGTTCGAGCAGGGTTGCCACCTGTCGATCCTGGTCGCGGCCCACCTCGAACAACAGCAGTCCTCCCGGCCGCAAGTAGCGAGGTGCGTCTTTTGTAACGCGCATATGGATGCTCAGTCCGTAGGGCCCGGCGGCGAATGCCTCGCGCGGCTCGTTCATGAGTAGAGAGGCGCGATCGCCTTTGAGCCGGGATTCCGAGATATAGGGTGGGTTGCAGACGATCATATCGATGGTTTGCTCGAGTTGCAGGCCTGCGAGAGCTTCGAACAGATCGCCCTGGAGCACGGTGATGCGGGTCTCGGCGCCCTGGCTCGCGGCATTGCGTCGCGCGAGCTCGACACATCCGTCAGTCAGATCGCTCGCCCAGACGCGAGCGTCGGGAATATTGAGCGCGATCGCGCATGCAAGATTGCCGGCGCCGCAGCACATGTCGACGATCCGCGGCGAGGGGAGGTGTGCTCGGCGCAGTGCTTCAACCGCGGTCCTGCCAAGCAACTCCGTCTCCGGCCTGGGCACCAGCGCGCCGGGAGCAACCTGCAGTTCGATTCCCATGAACTGCGTACGTCCTCGCTCGTAAGCCTCGGCTACATTGATCGTCTCGCTCATCGCATTCACACCTCACGCGTGACGTCTTCCCTGTCAGCCGTTCAGCCCGACTTGCGGCTATTCAGCTGGGCGGCCAGGTGCAGACCTTTGCAAACCGCCGGCGAACGGCGTCCAGACCTGTCAGTTCAAATGTTTCCTCGTAGGGCGCAGCCGTTCCAGCATACACTTTGGTCAGAAGCCGGCCCACCCCTGGCATGGAGTTGATGAAGCGAGCGGCGTCACCCGGAAAGGCGAGACTTCGACCGCCATCAGTAACCCTCCAGCGCTGATCGACGGGCGGTTGATCATTGATCTGGAATACGACCCTCATGTCGGTGCCCGGAGTTGTGGTCCAGGAACTCGCCGCGGAGAGCAACACCTCGGTCCGATTGGCGCGACAATGAATGGCGAGCGACGAGGGCCCATCCTTCGCGCCGGCTCGTGCGGTGGTCCGGGCGGCGATCTGCGGCTTGTGGTCCACCGGTGATGTCGTTTCGCTCAAGATCCAGTTCGGACTTGGCGGCGGAGCTTGGAAGGACTGCTCAGGTGCTTCCCCAATCTGCTCGTCGACGCATGTCATGTGCTCCATTCCCTGAAACTGCGAACATGCCCTCGAACGATCTGGCGTGTCGCCGGCTTGCGCGCAGCTTAGATGACCGATACCCGCGAGCAAGGAGGCCGCAAGGGTACCGGCTCGCTTCATCGCGATAATCCGACTGTCGCGCTGGGCGAGCGATCGAGCCATTCCTGCGCCGGACCAAACCGGGCAAGAGTGGGGACGCTGGCGCGGAGATTCACGTCCTTCCATTTTGTATCGAAGCCAGCGGATTGCAGCCGGTCGAGCCGTCCGAACAGGTGGTCAACAAAGCGCACCATGCGCCGATAGCGATCGGTCTGCGGCTGCCAGTTGTAGGCGGCAAGAATCGTCGGGACGGCAATGGTCGCGATCCGCTTGCCCGCCGGCACGAGGTTTGGATAGTCCTTTGAATCGAGGGACGACGGAAGATAATAGTCTTCAAATCTGGGGTCGTATTCGATCGGCAGGAACTTGAAGCCATCATCCCAGCGTCCTTTCAAGAAGGCGTCGACCGGCTTTGATGTGATGAAGACGACCGCTGCGATTTCGCCGCTCTTCATCTGCTGCAATGCGACCTGGTGGGGAATGAACATCTTTTCGACGTTCAGTCCCAGCCGGCTGAAGATCAGCGGACCAGAATATGCGGCTGCCGTACCCTGGGTGTTGAAATTGACCTTCTTTCCCTTGAGGTCGTCGAGCGACTTGATCTCGGGACGCACGAAGACGTGCAGCTCCGCCGGAAAGAGGTTGAGAACATAGACGATGCGCTTTTCGATCGACGGAACCTGCGCCTTGTACTCGTCAAGGGCATCCATGTTGATGATCGCGGCATCAACGCCCTTGAGATAGAGCAGCGAATTGACGTTCTCGGTCGCACCGGTCGTCACGATCGGAATGACGTGAAGCTTGTCCTCCTCGTTGGCGACGCGTGCGATCTCTGCGGCGAGCCGAAGCGGTGCGCCCTCGATAAGTCCTCCGGCGAGTCCCACCGTCCATGCATTGATACGTTCCTTTGCGGCCGTATCGGCATTCCGCGGCGCGGTCGGCGCCGGCGGGTCGCGCGGCGAGCGAGATTGGGCATTGGCAGCAAGCTGCAGGCCGACCAGTGCCAATGCGACCGTGAACGCGAGCTTACTCAATGACATGGGGCCTCTCCATTCTCTGGTCTGGCTTCCGGGGCTCGCTCCAGCAGCTATTTGAGCCCCTTGATCCGTCCTTCTGCATCTCGAATGCCGCCGGCCTGGGCTCGTTCATACAGCTCGCGCGCCTTAGCGGAATCGCCGGCGACGCCGCGAGCGTCCCAAGATTGCAGTACGTGAGGATCGTAAGTTTCGGCCAGCATAAAGGCTGCCTGCGCGCTGCCATGTCCAAGCACGTATTCCAGCAAGCCGCGGGCACCGTTGATGTCGGACTGCCGCAACAATGCGCTGGCGCGCGCGAGCAGTCGCTCCTCGTTCGCAAGCGGGCGCGGTACTCCGCTCGCGGCGACCTGTCGCTCCACCGAAGCCTTGGCCTTCGAGTCGGCGCCGGGCAGGGCGGTCCCCTTTGTGATCTGCGCGCTCGGTGGCATCGGCGCGGAGGCTGACGGTGCGGGCGGAGGCGAAGCAGCGGGCTGGAGGCTGCTCTGGCTCGGTGCGCGGCCGGCGGGCTCACGCGAGGGCGCCGCTACAACCGTGGAAGCATTCCATGCGGCCAGATGATCCCGGACGGATGCGGACGTTGGGAGCGTTGCCGCGCCGCTGCCCGGTTGCTCCTTTTCGCGCTTGGGTGCGGCCTTTGCGGCGGCCTCGGCAGCTCGTGCAGTCTCCGACGTTTCAGCCCGCGCCAGGTCGCGTTGATCCTTCAGCGACGCCGCCTCGCGCGCGAGAGCGTCCGCGCGACCGCGCTGCTGTTCGACCTCGCGTTTCAGTGCCAGTTTTTGCTCGGCGTCTGCAGCTCGGGCCGCAGCCAACTCGGAGCTCGCGGTTTGCGCTGTACGGAGTTCAGCCTGAAGGGGCTGCAGCTGGCGGTCCGCGCTTTCAGCTCGGTCGCGCTGCTTCTCGACCTCTCGTTTCAGTGCCAGTTTTTGCTCGGCGTCTGCAGCTCGGGCCGCAGCCAACTCAGAGCTCGCGGTTTTCGCTGCGCGGAGTTCAGCCTGAAGGGGCTGCAGCTGGCGGTCCGCGTTCTCAGCTCTGTCCCGCTGCTTCTCGACCTCTCGTTTCAGTGCCAGTTTTTGCTCGGCGTCTGCAGCTCGGGCCGCACCCAACTCAGAGCTCGCGGTTTGCGCTGCACGGAGTTCAGCCTGAAGGGACTGCAGCTGACGGTCCGCGCTCTCAGCTCTGCCCCGCTGCTTCTCGAGCTCGCGCGTCAGCGTCAACTGTTGATCGACATCTGCAGCGCCGACCTTCGCGGTCTCGGAGGCCGCGATCCGAAGGGGGCCGAGTTCGCTGATCAGGGCTTCTGTCTTGTCCTGCTCCTGCTTTAGTTCGCGCTCGAGAGCCTGCCTTTGTGCGGCCTCCGCCGCGGCAGACTTCGTGGCTTCGGATGCTGCGTTGCGCGAGGCCTCAAGCTCCGAGCGAAGCGAGGCAAGCTGGAGGGCAAAGCGTTTGGCCCCATTCCGTCGGTCGACCGGACGCTCCTGCTTCGGTTCGGGTTCGGGCGCCTGCATAGCCTTTGAAGCCGCAACCCTTGCGACATCGAGCTCCGCCTTCAGGAAGGAGATCTCACGTGACAGATGATCGGTCTTTTCCCGCTCCTGTTCGAGCGCCTGCGTTTGCTGAATACCAATCTCCATGGCGCGGACAGTGTGCGTCTGGGTCTGCCGCGCCGCGTCGAGCTCCACTCGAGCCGCAGCCAATTCGCGCGCAAGCTTGTTCGCTCGTTGCCGCTCCTGATCCAGCAACAGGTTCTGGTTGAGCCGCTCCGTCTCGGAAGCTGCTTGAGCCGCATTTGACACCGGGGGCGGCGTAGACGTCATGTCCTGCGCAGGGGCATCGGCAGCCGCGCGGGGCTGCTCGGTCGCGGTCCTCGCTCCGCGCGGTCCGGTCGCGGCGGGCCTGCTTCCAGCGGGCTGTGTCGCGGCGGGGCGCGCCTCGTCCGCGCGTTGGACGAGCTTCAGCCTTTGTTTATTCCCGTCGATCTGCTCTGGTCCGTGCGTACATCTGCACAGATCGAGCATCGCCGGTGTGATGTAGGAGGCACCCCGGTCGCCGTCGTCCTGGGATTTGGCATCGGCAGTTCCAGTCAGAACCGGCAGAAAGCAGGTGATCAGAACCACCATGAGCCGGCCGGCTCTGTCGCATGCGCGCGCGCCGTCAGCGATGTCGAACAATCCGAGTTCGCGGAACGCAAATTGCCGGTGCCTGGGCCGGCGCGTAGCTTTGCTCAGCGCGACGGCTGTTCCTTTCGACAAGTCGAATCCGTGTACCCCCATTGCGACGCCCAACTGCTTGGTAGGGACCATGATGCTTGGTAGCTTGGTAGGGATCATGATGCTTGGTAGCGATCATGGCATGTCGTTTATGACGGCGCTTTCATCGACGCGATGTCGATGTCGCAGTTGCGGTAGCCAAAACGGAGTAGTGCGCCGACAATGGGAATTAAGTAGATCGGGCGGGGCTTTGGCCAAAGCTGCTTGCCCCCACGGTTGCGCTTAAATAGCTTGCGACGTGCACGCTTCATCACACACGCAGGAAGCACAGTCATGAGCAGATCATTTGCCGTTTTTGCCGGCGTGGCGGCTGTCGGACTGGTTCTCATTAGCGGCATCGAAACCCGCGGTTCTGCGCAATCCACCCTCTCCACCAAGAATCCCGGCACTACCGCCAGGAACGCAAATGCCAAGATGGGTGTTGCGACACCTCGGAAGCAGCCGCCGCATCGACTTGTCATCCATGTCGACGTCAACGATCCGGCCGTCATGAATCTCGCTCTCAACAACGTCAGCAACGTCGTTCAGCACTACGGCGACCTCAGTCAAAAGGTCGAGGTCGAAGTCGTCGCTTACGGGCCAGGACTGCACATGCTGCGAGACGATACCTCGCCTGTGAAGGGGCGCATCAAAATGATGAGCGAAACAACGCCCGAGCTTACGTTCTCGGCCTGCGGAAATACACGAGAGAACATGACCAAGAATGAGGGCAAAGAAGTGCCTCTCATCACGCAAGCGAAGGTCACCAAATCCGGGGTTGTTCGCCTGATGGAGCTTCAGGAGCAGGGCTGGAGCTACCTGCGGCCCTGATGATCGTACTACGCGGCATCCCCAAGCGCGGGACGGCGGGTTTGAGCCAGGTTTGAGCCGAACCCGCGTGATCTCTCCGTGCTGGCCTGTGGTGGGCAGGACCGGCCCCCCAAAAAGCATTGTGTTGTGGATCAGGAGCAGGACGCCCCGATCGCGCGCTCGATGACGGGTCGATTGATCGAGAGGTGGGGCTCGACCACCAGATCAAGATGTCCGCCGGCGATCGGAATCACGTCCAGTTCTTCAAACAGGGAGTCCCATCCGAGGCGCGGCGTCACGCCAGGCCGATGACAGGCAAAGACAGTCCCCTTGATGGCTAGACGAGGCTTGGCATCCTCGACCCAGCGTCCGAACGCGCGCATCCGGAGAATCTCCTCGAGCTCGAGCTTGAGCATGAAGCGCGTATTTGCCAGGCGAGGCCATGTAATGGTGTCGATGAGCCTGCAGAATCGAGCCTCCTGGCCCAAGCGAGCGGCGAACTTCGCCACCGAGCGACAGAACATGCGGTAGATCGTCACTCGATGGGATCGAATCCGCTGTAGCGTGCGAGAGAGGGCTTCTCGGTGATTTGCTCTGCGAGGGCCGACATTGGTGTCGAGGATGCCCAGGAATTTGACGGCACGACCTTGTTCGATCAACCGGCTTGCGACTTCGAAGGCGACGCCGCCGCCCAGGGAATAGCCGATCATTCGGACGTCGCCGCGTGGTTGGACTGCATTGATCTGTTCGACGGCCATCGCGGCCATCTCCTGCACGGAATCGCGTCCCGCGAGGCTCCAGCTCAGATCTGGATAGCGAATCGGAATCACCCGCGCCACCTTGCCGAGCTGAGCGCCAAATGCGGCCATGCTCGGGCCATACCCCATGGAGCCGGGCAGTATGACAAGACCTGGGAGAATCTGGTCGTTTAGACGCTGCCGCACCGGTGGCTCCACCGTCGCGATAGCCCGGATCATGTCTTCAGCGCTCATATCGACCGTGAACGCTTCCATGCTGACTTCGCGGCCGATGAGGTCTTCGATATCCATGACGCAGCGCAGGAGCTTCAGGGAATCACCGCCGGCCTCATCCCAGCGTCCGGCAGCTTCCGGCACGCCGAGGATGCTGCTCCACACCTGCTGCACGATCCTGTTGGCCTCGGCCATTCCTTGCATCGTCGGCACGGGCGCGGGCGAGGTCGTTTTGCTCTCGAGATCGAGCAGTTTCAGCTTGGCGTGATCGATCTTACCTCCTGGAAGGCGCGGCATCTCCGGTATCTCGTGCAGCCTGGTCGGATGCAAAGCCGCAGGAACAGCCTGCCGGATGCTGTTGCGAACGTCGGTCCGGAAGTGCGCTTTTGGTGGATCGGCCGGCGATGCAAACAGGACCAGCTCGTTCGCATCCGTCACGACGGCGACAGCGTCCTTCACATAGGTGAGCTTGCGCAACGCACTCTCGAGCTCGGCCGGCTCGACACGCTGGCCATTGATCTTGAGCTGGCGTCCCTTCCGTCCAACGATCCGCATCAGTCCGTGCGTATCCACGGTGACGAGGTCGCCGGTCTGATAGATGCGAGACTTTGGGTCATCCGGGGAGGGCGATGCCGGAGAAAGCCGACCGTCTTCCCAGTATCCGAGCATGACGTACCTGCTCTTGATCACCAGTTCGCCGACTTCACCGTGCGGGACGGGCTTCCCGCTTTCGTCGACCACGGCGTACGATATGCCGGGAAGCAGGTAGCCAACAGGAACGCTGACGCCGTCCTCTCGCCATTGCTTGGGAAGAAACCACTGGGTGCCGGTGGTTTCCGTCGACAGATAGCTGACCTGGATGAAGCAACCGGGTGGTATCGCTCGCCGAACGAGCGCGATATCGGTCCACAGGACCTTCTCCCCGCCGATGCGGATCATGCGAAGCGAGTCGAGATCGCCTGACCGGCTCGCGTTGATCAGTGCACGCACCAGGGCTGGTACAACGTATGTAATCGTGACCTGTTGCGTGGTGATCTGGCGAAGAACGCCGCGCAATCCGAGCGCCTCGACGTCGACGATGTGCAGTCTTGCCCCCGTCAACAAAGCCGACAGCATCTCCCGGCAACCAGCGATCGTGGTGGGGCCGCTCAGAGGCATGAAGACGTCTGCCGCACCTATGTGGCAGGCGTCCACATATTGCTGGACGCGCTGGAGCAGGTTGCGTTGGCTGTTCACGACCCCCTTCGGAGCTCCGGTGCTGCCGGAGGTATAGAGCACTACGGCAGGCGCATCGACCGAAACCTTGGGGAGTGTTGAAGTTGCTGCGGAAGGGTCGCTGGCGCCGGCGACGTCGAGCCAGCGCAGGCCGTGCTGTTGGATCCACCCGGCGGAGCTGTCGCCGTCTTGCCCGATCAGCACGGAAATCCGGGCGGCCGCGGCGATAGCCGTGAGCCGCTGAACTGGATCGCGGGGATTGAGTGGGACGAGGACTCGTCCGGCCGCCATGCAGGCCAGCATAGCGATCGGCTGCCAGGCCGAGCTGCGCAATAGCCATCCGACGGCTTCCTGCTCCGGGATCAACGCGCTGATCTCCTGGGCCAAGGTCAAGACGCGGGACAACAGCTGCGCGTAGGTGAAGCTATGATTGCCGTCGCTGATTGCGACCCTGTCGGCGAACTTCGCCGTCACCGCAATCAGGTGTTCGATGGCGGGGACGCACGCAAAGCCGGCTTTTAGGGGATCGAATGATCGATCGACCGGACCGTTCAGATCGAGAGGGACTCCCACGGGGCTCAGCCAGCTCGGCGTCGCTGGAGCTTGCTGAACGGTCGAGGGCAGGTGCGCGTCAAGGGCGTCGCATGGATCACCCGACGGATCGCCAGATATCTGAAGCCGCATCACCGTACCCGTCATTTTGCTGTCCCAACGTACTTAATCAGGCCTGGGCACGCATACTTCAAACGAAGGATGCCGGTTTCGCAGCCACCGTCTGGTCGATCGGCTGGCTGCCATATCGAAAGACCCGGGTGATTAACCCAGGCCGCCTGGGTGTCATTGCCGTGGTCTCAGGCCAGATGCAGCGTGGTCGGAAACATTGATTGCAGGTTCGATGCTTGTCCACCGTACCGCCGTTGTTTTGAAGCGGCGATAGTAATGCATCAAAGTCGATGTTGATGACGGCTCCAGATCCGAAGGCGCGAGCTCGGACGGTACTCCGTGCGTCAGGACACACCAGAGCTTGACACGAGAATCGAGATCCGACGTCCCGGCAAACCGGGTCAAAGTGCTTCGCACGACGTCGCGGCTCGTGCTTCCGGCGCGGACGGCAAGTAGAACGTGATCCGCCCAGGAGGCGAGGAGGCGCACTTCCGGCGCATCATCCAGCGATGGTGCGTTGATGACGACGAGATCGTAGGTGTTCCTGAAGTGCTCGAACAGCGAGGCGACTTTCGGACCCGCCAACGGCCCCAGGCGACTGCCCTCGGACAATCTTGACGATATGTAGTCGAGTCCGAGCTCCGGGATGTGCTGGACGGCCTTGGCGGCCGCTCCGTCGTGCGCCAACAGCTTGAACAGATCTGCAGCCTCACCGCCGACGCGCCGGGGCAATTGAGAGAAATCCAGGAACAGAACGCGCTGTCCGAGTTGCGCCGCACAAAAGCCGAAACTCCAGGCGATCGCGCTCTTGCCTTCACCGTGCAAGCTGGATGTCACCAGGATGACATGCGGCGTCTGTGGCGAGACCGGATCGGCGGCCATGAGGGATACGACGGTCGAGCGAACGGCCCTGTTATGCGAGACAGCCGATTGCTCTACGAAGCGCTGCGGCGAGATGCTCAGCTCCGGCGGGATCGAGGGGATCAACCCGACGCACGGGATGTCCAATGCCTCTGCAGCTTCCGCCTCGGTGTGCAGACTTCGATCGAAGTACTTCAGGATGATCGCGACGAGAGATGCCAGGAGCGCGAAGATAATCGTGATCGGTGGAACAAGGAGGAACGGGTTCAACGAGCTCGGAAAGTCGGGTGGTGAGGCGTCCGCGATGACGGTCACGTCTGGCTCGGCGACCACGCCCTTCGTGGTGAGATCCTGCCGCTTTCGTATCAGTGTTTCATATTGCTGCGCCAGCGTGGTTATTTTCCACTCCAACGCGGCGGCGGCCTGTGCGGCTGCCGGTGATGACGAGATCTGACCTGAGTGACTGGCGTCCCATTCCGCCTTCGCCGTTGACAATTCGCGCTGAACATTCGCCGATTGTGCTGCGATGGCGTCCAGAGCCTGCAGCTCGACAGCCCGCTTTTGCCGGACAAGCTCGTCAGCGTAGGATCGGGCGACCAGGTTTGCGACGTCTGCGGCCCGTTGTGGATTGGGGTCGCTGGCAATTACGCTGATAACTCTGGACCGGCGCTCCTGGCTGACCTTCAGGCGCCCTTTCAATGCTGCCACCGCCGCGCCGTCGCTCGGGTCTTTCCGGAAGGAGAGGAACCCCTTTATCTTTGACAAGGCAGTGCGGAGCACCGAACCGTTCTCGTTGGCCGGGTTGTCGAGCATCCTCAGTGCCGGCAGGAGCCGCCGCAGATACGCATCGGATGACATGACCGTTACGTGCGTATCGATCGTCGGGTCGTCCGAACCGCCAGTCGACGAGGAATTGCCGGATGCACCGGCATTGTCGGCCGCTCCGCTTCGAGCGCTCACGACAAGCTGTGCCGTTGCGAGATAGGTGGGCGACATAAAAATACTACCGAGCACCGCGAGCAGCGCGCCCGCGCCGATCATTTTGACGATGAAGAGCTTGTATCGCCTGATGCTCTCGAAGACATGCTTGAATGCCGCGATGGCGTCATCGGGAGGTGACTCGTCGCCCTTTGACCGGCCCGGGGTCAGGACAGTCACCGGCAGAATCCGTTTATTTGTGAACGCTTCCATCGCCTGCTCCTTTACTGCGCCGGTTCCATCACGCCTGCTGTTCGCGAAGGCCCGGAGGTAACTGCTGAGTCGAGCCAGGACTGCAGCATCAAGACAGCCCACAGCGGTCGCGAGAAATCGCGGCGACCGCTAAGATGTTGAAGCCAGCACTCCTGCACGCGGGAAACGTCCAGGAGATGCTGGTTGCGAAGACGCGACTCCGAAAGGAGGTCCGACGCCCACGAACGAAGCGGTCCCTTCAGCCAGGAGCCGATCGGCACGTCAAAGCCCTGTTTCGGTCGCTCGAAGAGGTGGCGTGGCAGGTAACGGCCGAGGACCTGGCGCAGGAGCCATTTTCCCTGACCATGACGCACTTTCGCCGAGTTCGGCAGCGCCCAGCTGAACTCGACAACGCGATGATCCAGAAGCGGGCAACGAGCCTCCAGGCTCGTGGCCATGCTCGCGCGATCGAGTTTCACGAGAATATCGCTCGGGAGATATCCAAGCATATCCCGAACGATAAAATCAGACAGCAGATCGTTGAGCGGCGGGATCGAGTCCGGCGCCGCGCCTGCCTGGGTTCGCGTCAACTGCAGTTCGGAGAGCCGCGTCGACCGACGGTACATCTCGCCGACGTCGTTGCTGCCAATAAGGTCTGCCAGGCGGTTGATCCGGTCGCCGTGTGTCATCCGCTGCACCCAACCTGGGAGACGAAGTGTTTCGACGACGCTTTCGCGCATGCCGCGCCCGAGCAGCGCCACACCGCCCGCGGCCATGGTCCGGATCGATCGGTTGGAGTTCAGCAGAGGCGCTAAACGGGCGGAAAGTACGTGCCTGGAATACCCTGCGAAGCACTCGTCACCTCCGTCGCCCGAAAGCGCAACGGTGACGTCCTGCCGTGCAAGTCGAGATAGAAGCAGTGTCGGGATCTGCGATTCATCGGCAAACGGCTCGTCCCAGATGGTTGGAAGTTCGGGGATGACCGCTCTGGCGTCCGCGGAGGTGAGGCGTAGCTCGGTATGGCTGGTGCCGAGGTGCTGCGCCACGGCCGCAGCGTTAGCCGTTTCATCAAAGGCGCGCTCACCGAATCCGATCGTGAAGGTCCGTACCGGGCGCGCCGATTGGGCCTGCATCAGGGCCACGACGGTCGAACTGTCTATTCCGCCCGACAGGAACAGCCCGACCGGAACGTCGGCAACCATTCGGTCGGCGACCGCGGCCTTGAGCAGATCGCAAGCCTGGGAGACGAGCTGCTGGTCATCCGCAGTGGCCAGCGCTGCGCGGCCCGTGTGCGCGACATCGGCCAACGACCACCAGCAGCGCGCGCGTTCTTGTAGCGCTGCGGCATCCCGGCAGACCGAGAGGTCCTCGGCACGGATCGATAGGGCGCCCCCGGGTGGAATCTTGAAGACACCTCGCCATATACACTGGTCTTCCGGCAACCATCCGCGCGATAGAAACTCCGCAACCGCGCCTGGGTCGATCTCCTGGTGAAAGTCGGGGAATGCCGCGATGGCCTTCAACTCCGACGCGAACACGACCGCACTAGACGTCCGCGCGACGTAGAGCGGCTTTTTTCCCATTCGATCGCGGGCCAGGTGCAGGGTGCGGTTCCTGCGATCCCACAGGCCGATTGCGAACATACCATTGCAGCGCTGGAGGGCCTTCTCCAGGCCCCATTTCTCGATCAGGCCCAGCAAGACCTCCGTATCGCTATTGCCGATGAAACGCTTGCCTGCGCACTCGAGCTCTTGCCGCAATGGCTTGTAGTTGTAGATCTCGCCGTTGAACGTAATCACGAAGCGGCCGTCGCTCGAAAGCATTGGCTGCCGGCCCGCATCGGAGAGATCGATGATGGACAGCCTGCGATGCCCGAACGCAACGCCGGCGTCACGATCGCTCCAGAACCCGTCCGCATCAGGACCGCGATGGCGCAGGCGAGCCGTCATCGGCCCGATCGCTGCCAGGTCGGCGGATCGAGAAGCATGCGGCGTCTGAAGTATTCCTGTAATTCCACACATTGCTTAACTTCCAACTCGCGCATGCGCCAATGAGCGCCGATCCGAGCCCAGGATGAGGCCCAGCGTGACGGCAAACCACACGGTCGGGTGCCGCAGAATGAAATGGCTGATGCTGAAGACGGCGAGTGCGAAGATCAGGACAGCCAAGGCGTCGAGCCGTGCGCGAAGCAGGAGCGCAAACGTGCCGGCAAACAGGCTGACAATGGCGATCACGCCAGGCAGTCCGCCTTGGGTGAACACGTCCAGGAGGGTGCTGTGAGCTTCCACCGGGAGTGCTACGCCCTTGTCCGTGATTCCGCTTGGCTTCTCCAGATGCGGCCCGGGCCCAAGGCCAAGCGACCCGGACTCCAGTCCGGCATGCAAGGCGTCTTGCCAAAGACTTAGCCGCAGATTGGCGGTTGCCTTCGTTGCCTCGCCGCCACGATCCTTCATCATGCCGGCGGCCAGCCCCTCGACATCATTCGCCGTTGCCACCCCGTAGGGAAGCAGTGAGAGCGAAAGGGGAATTATGGCCACAACGACGATCGCTGCAGCTGCGAAACGCAGACTCCATCGATGTTCGGGGGATGTCAGCCAGCTTCGCAAGCGTAGCGCAATGAGCAGCGGTATCGACAGCGACATCGAGATGAGAAAGGTATCGCTCTTCGTCAGCCGGCCGACGACGAATGTTGCGATGCAGCTAAACACTGCGACGATCCGGCCAAACCGCTTGGCCGTCAGAGCCATGTGAAGCGAGAGTGGTGTCAAAACCGCACAGTAGATTGCAAGCTGGTTTGGATTCTCCGACCACCCGCGGAACCGGTCCCAATACCATGGATCGACCGACGAGATGCTGAGGTAGCCCCAGCCCAATGCAAGTTGCACCGCCACGGCGACGATCCAGAATCCGATCAGGAACCACAGCGATTGGCGTAGGGTATCCTCGGGTCTCAACGTTGCAGCAACCAGGCAAGTGAGGGCCGCCACGAGGAGATATGCGAAGATGTCGTGCACGACGAGCTCTGGGTCGACGATCTCCGGGCGCAGCAATGCAAGGAAGCCCCCGAAACTCTGAATCAAGACAAAGCAGCCCCAGAATGCAACGAGCCAGAGCAGGGCTTGGGGGTTGTAAATTCTTGAACTGACCAAGAGATGCAGGGATGCGAGACCGAGCCAGAGGACGAGGCAAGCTTCCCCGATGCCCAGGGGGAAGCTGGGAAGACGCAGCTGCGAGGCTGTCCCAAGCACGAGGCCAAGCGCAAGAAGGGCACTGCCGATCATTGTACTTCACTGCTGCTGTGCGCCGCAGCCCGCCAGCCACTGGAATAGCTGCGGGAAAGCAGCTGCGTGTAAAGCTCGGCATAGCGATCGGCGACGACGTTGAGGTCGAACTCTTTGCGCACCACGTTGATCGAGCGTTGACCCATCGTCTTGGCACGCGCGGAATCCTGAAGAAGGTCGAGAATTGAGGCCGCGAGCGCGCGCGGGTCGCGCGGCGCTACGAGTTTGCCGTTCCAGTCCTCGCGGACCACGTCGTCGCACCCCGGCATGCGGGAGGCGACGATTGGCACGCCAGCCAATCCGGCTTCCAAAAGAACACGGGGAATGCCTTCACGATATTCAGTCGGAAAGGCAAAGAGGTCGGCGATACCCAGAAGCGCGGGAATATCCGATCTGGCGCCGGTCGCAATCACATATGGTGCGTGCGCCTCGATCAGCTCCTGACCTACGGCGAATGGACCCTCGCTTTCGCGCGGACCGACGAGCAGAAAGCGGACGTTCGGGCGCACCTCATGCACGAGCTTCGCCGCTTCGAGGAGCGTTGTGATTCCTTTTTGGACGGTTAATCGGCTTACTGTCAGGACAATCTCGGCATCGCCGAGCCCGAGTTCGGCGCGCAGCTCGGCAGGCGAGGCCGTTCGCGCTTGCGCCGCTTCGAACGCGCCGACATCGATCCCCGAGCTTCCGATGATGACAGATGAGCTCTTTCCAAGCAGGCGGTGTCGTTGAAAGAAGCTGCTGTCGGCCTTGTTCTGGAAAACCGTCGCCGCGGTCCAGCAAGCAGCCAGGCGTTGCATCGCCAGATAGACGGGGCGGAAGGCCAAGGCTCTCAGTTCTGTCGATGAGAATACCCATCCCATTCCGTTGATCGTGCGCACAACCGGTACGGAGCCGCGAAGCGCCAGCGGCGCAAACAGGTTGGGCTTGGTATCAAACGTCTGGATCACGTCGGGCCGAGCGCTCTTCACGAGCCGCGCCAGTTGACCCATGGCCGCGCGATCGGCAAAGCCGACGCCAAATCTGTCGAACTGATATTGATGATACGGGATTCCGGTCTTCGCGAATGCAGATGCTGCACCAGTGCCGGCCGCGCTCACGCGCAGGCCGCGGTTCTGCAAAGCCGCCAGGAACGGGATACGCAAAGCGTGATCCTCGCCTCCTACGCAAAGCAAGTGCAGCGCCATGTTGGTTCCTTCCAGCCCTTTGAGCAATTCCGCCAAGATGTTAGTCTTTGCGGAGACCCCCGGTTTTCCCGGCGAAAGTTTGACAGGATCAGGTTAGGACGTGGCCGCGGCCTGTCTTCATTCATTCGCATGACAGCGGAAGTGAGCGGTTGGCGGACGTGCTCGAACAGGGCTGAAAAGACGACGCGGCGCGAGTGCATGTTTGCCGAACGCGCCGCGAAGCACGTCGATGTTCGACTAGTCGAGACAACGCGACACCGTATTCCGCGTCCACGCTAGGGCAGGACGGCGAGGCGGCCCAGTAACGCGATCAGGTCTGCTTGCCGGCGTGTCTGTGTTTTGACAAACAGGGAAGCCAACTGGGAGCGTACTGTCGTTCGACTCAATCGTCGCGAACGAGCAATGTCGATCAGGTTGTTGCCTCGCGCCAACTCGAGAGCAAGCTGGGTTTCGGCAGCGGTGAATCCAAACAATCGCTGCAGCGTCCGCGGCGAAGGCTCCGGATGCGCGTCGAGATCCAGCAGGATCAATGCGATGGTCTCGTCGGACCACGCATTCGCGACCTGGTTGATCAGCGCGGTAAATCCTTCCTTGGTGGATGTTGCCAACCAGGAAGTCGAGCCTGCCGGAAACTGTGCGCCGGCGCGGTGGACCAGTTGCTTGACGGCGCCATAGAGCGTTTCGTGGCTCGCATCCACGCGCGCTTCGCGTTCCAATATTGCACGGCCGGCCGGACTGAGTTCGATGACCTTGCCGCGTCTGAGCAAGACCTGTCCGCAGCCGATCCGCGCGAGCACCCCGCGCAAGCCGTCCTGCTTGGGGTTCTGGGCGTCAGAGTGAGCAGATGAAACGGGACTGGAAATATTGAATATCGATTCAGAAGAATGACGCTGTAGAGCAATGGTAGACCTTGGCAATGCTTGGCTTAAGTTCAACATTTTATTCCCCCGGCCGCGCTGACCCGATGGAGTGAACGTGCCACAAAGATTCCCAACTTCTGCCACGCCTGGCAACGTTGAATGGGGGGTAACCCCGCGGCCGTCGGAGGGGGTGAAAGTTGCCGATCTTCCGGGCATCGACCCGGTTGTGATCAACGAAGAGGTAGCAACGCGGGTTGAAGGGGTAGCAAGGCGGGTTTAAGCCTCGCGGGAGCAGCCATGGAGGTATGCGGAAGCTACTCCGGAAGGAGCGGCCTGCTTACTCTTAAGGGAGTACCTCTGTTCGTGCTCAGTTCGAGAAGGCCGGCGCAGGGCGCAATGTGACTTCGATCACATCGCCTGGCTCCACGTCGAAGTCGACGGATGCGGTTATCCTGTCCCACTGTTGACCGAGCCGCCGCACGACGACCACGTCGGGATTGAGCTCGCCTGAATTGACGGGGATGGCACCCGAGCCGCCGATGGGCTGCAGTTTCTGGCTGAGCGCCTGCATTCTCACGCGCAAGTCCGCCAATCGAACGTTCGAGTCTTTCTGCTCCCTGAGCAGATTGATCGTGCGCTGGCTGGTGACACGTCCCGCTTGCCGCAGGAAGTCCTCACGCTGGCGCTGGAGCCGCATGAGTTCGACGCTGGTCTGCAGGCGTCGGGTCGAGGACAGCAACAGCGCGCGCCGGCTTTCGCTGACACGAGGACTTGCAAGCAATCCGGAGCCGAACGCCTTCATGACCCGTTCGAGCTCCTCTTCGTCGGCCTGCACGCCCTTCTCTTCACCTTCCTGTTGCTTCTTGAGCGTAGCGAACTGCGCGTCCGTTTGCTTTACGGCGTCGTCCAGGAAGCGTTGTTCCGTGCGGTAGTCGCTTTGTGAGGTCTTCAGAGAGTCCTTCTCGGCTTGAACGACCGAACCGATCACACCCGCGGGCAGCGAAATGTCGCTTGGAGGCGTGGCGTCGAACGTGTCGCGGCCATCAAGCTCCGCGCCGGTTCGGACGATATGGAAGTATTCCTTGGTGTATTCGGTGGCGAGGGACTGGTAGTCCCGCACAAGATCCGCAGGGTCGGTGGCGCCGGGCTGCATGCCACGCGACCGCAACAGGCTGAAGCCGCCGGCCACTGCCACGGCCTGGCGCACGGTCATTGAAGCCCGATACGTCTGCTGTCCGGGCGTGAGCACATCGCCGGAAACATAGACCGGCCGATATTCCACGACGCTTGCTATGACGTCGCCGGGCTTGACCACGAATGCCTGGTCGCGACCGTCGGTCAGGCGTTGACGCAGTATCCGTGCCTGCAGCAGCGTCTCGATGCGGTTCTGCATCTGCGCCGGGGTCAGGCCGGCAACTTCAACCGTCCCCCCGCCCGGAAGCGGGATGGTGCCGTCGATCTGGATCTGCGTGCGGTTGCGTTGATCGGGGAGGCCACCGATCGAAATCTCGATGGTATCACCCGGTCCGAGCTTGTATGGCGCGGCAAGGGACAGCCCGCTTGTCGCGAAAAACAGAACTGCCGCGCATGAGCCCAGCAGGAGGGTGGAAGAGGGTCTGCCTTGCTTCTTGCACTTCATGGACGAACTCCCGATGGAACCGAGCCTTCGCCGCTCGCGATTTAGGGACACCGATATCGGATCCTTCAGCCGGCTCTCTTCAAATCCGGGATGAGGGCGGTCGGAAGGAAGATCTCGTAGTTTCCGAAGAAGTGCCTCTGCTCCTCGACGTGGTCGAACAAGCCCTGGCTCAAGGCAGCGAGGATTTCGCTGATCCCTTGCTGAACGCTGATCTCGGGCGTGAAATTCAATACCCGACGGATCTTGTCGAAATTCACGCGGTAATTCCGGGGATCGGCGCCGCGCTCCTGATAGGTCACCTTCGATCGCGGAATGTGCCGCATGATCTCGTCAACGACCATCAGCTTGGTGAAGTTGTTTTCCTCGCAGCCCACATTGAAGACTTCGAAGGCGACCTTGCTGGTGGGCGCGCGGAGCACTTCCTCGATCGCGCGGGCAAAATCACGAACATGGCAGTAAGGACGCCAGGTGTTGGGATCGAATACCAGCAGTTCTTTTCCCAGGTGCAGTTCACGCACAAATTCGTTCACCGTGAGATCGAAGCGCATTCGCGAGGAAAGACCAAAGGCCGTCGCAAAGCGGAGAACCGTTGGATGGAATCCAGCCTTTCCCTTGAGACCCAGGATCTTCTGCTCCATCTCCACCTTGTGCTTGGCGTAAAGGGAGAGTGGTGCGAGCGGGTAATTCTCGTCGACGGCCGTGTCTACTTCCACTAGCCCATAGTTCGAGCAGGTGGACACGAAGATCAGCCGATCGACCGGATGGTGTTGCATCGCGTCGATGAAGGACGCGACGCCATTGCGATTGATGGCGTGACTTTCATCGGGGTACTTGCTCGTGATCGGATCGCCGACGAGCCCGGCGAGGATAACGACGTCATCCACACCCTTCAATGCTTGATTGGCGAAACGGGGATCGCGAATATCGCCTTGCATGAACTCGTATTGCGGAACGCTCAGATAAGGCCAGGCACAGCTCTCGTTCTTGTAGATGAGCTGATCCAGGCAACGGACGTGCCAACCCTTTCTCAGAAGATGGCCCGTGATCACTGAGCCCACGTAACCAGCACCACCTACCAGAAGCACAGTTCGCTTTTCAGTCGCCATTTGATCACCCGTCTACTTTTGAAATAAGTTCGCACCGACAGATCCGCCAGTTGGCGCTATGCCGCTCTGGCTCTCCGGTCGGGGTCTTCGCATGCGGTTGAGAAGCGGCTCCCCCACGGCGATCCAGCCGGCCTGAACGATCCACCGGAGATCGGACGTGACGGTTCGATTGGAATAATATGCCAGGTCGATCTTCGCCTTCGCGGGAAACAGAACCTCCCGATAGAAATCCGCCACATTGCCGTCCGGCGGGAACAGCTCATTTTCATGCCGGAAGAGAACCTGGCACGGCCCGACGAGGCCTGGCCGGTGTTCCAGGATCTTTTCGAATCCGTTCCTGAAACAGTCGGCAAATACGAGCGTCTCGGGTCGCGGGCCGACGAAAGACATGTCACCCCGCAGGATGTTCCAGAGCTGCGGTAGCTCATCCAGCTTGAATGCAGCCAGCAGCCCGCCGATCGTCGTCATGCGGTTGTCGTTCACCATCGTGAGCGGACTTCCGCGATCGTCGCAATCGGCTCTGAACTTCCGGAACTTGTACATGCGGAACGGCGCCCCGTTCAGCCCGAGACGGAGTTGCGAATACAGTATCGGTCGCCCGCCTTCGATCCAGACTGCAAGCGCAATGACCAACAGGATCGGCAGCGAGACGAATATGGCCGTCCCGGCACCGAGGACATCGATGACGCGCCGCAAACGCACGGCCGGAGCTGCCGGCCCAGCGCATCCCGCATTGACCGTTTCGCTCATGCCTGTTCGACCTCCGCGGGACAGGTTACCCGAAGTCCATCCGCGAGGCTGTCTGCCACGTGATCGACGTCCGCGGGAGTCATCGCGGGATGGAGCGGCAAGGTGAGCTCACGTCCGCAAAAATCCTCAGTGTTGGGGAGGCTGATGCCCGGATACTGATCCTGGTAGAACGTCAACCGATGCACCGGGGGATAGTGAATGGTCGTCTGAACGCCGCGCTTGCTGAGCTGCTCGATCAGGGGCTGCCGCGCGCTTGCCGCGGGGAGAACGACCGGCATGAGATGGTGGGCCGATACCCACGACGCGTTGAATGGCACCAGGACCGAAGGGCAACGCTCGGCGAGCCGCCGCCGATAGTGCAGCGACAGATGCCGCCTGGCGTCGTTCCAACCTGCCAACTTACGCAGCTGCACCAGGCCGACCGCGGCGCGCAACTCGTCCATGCGGTAGTTGAATCCTAGAAGCGTCACGTCGTATTCGGGGCTGCGGCTGACGAGGCGCTGGCGCGTGTTGGTGGTCATGCCATGCGACCTGGCGCGCTTGATCATGTCGTTCAAGATCCGGTGACGCGTTATGATTGCGCCGCCTTCAGCAGTCGTCATGTTCTTGTTGCCGTAGAAGGAGAACGCGGCTGCATCGCCAAACGTGCCGACCCCCTTGACGCCGGGGGCATGCGCGGCGTCTTCGATCAGGAGCAGACCCTTGCTGCGAGCGAAGGCCTGCCACTCCTCTCGATCAGCGAGGTAGCCCCCAAAATGCATGAGGATCACCGCTTTCGTCCGCGAGGTGCATTTGCGGAGCGCGTCGGCCGCGGACATCAGGGGAATTGCCCCGGATTGGACATCGACGAACACGGGCCGCGCTCCGACGTAGAGCACGGCATTGGCCGTGGCAACGAACGTGAGAGATGGAACGAGGACTTCATCGCCGGGGCCGACTCCGAGCGCATGCAGGATGAGGTGAAGTGCGGCCGTGCATGACCCGACTGCAATTGAGTCCTCGGCGCCATGCATGCGCGCAAACGTCTGCTCGAACTCCCGTACGCGATCCCCCATGGTGATCCAGCCGCTATCGATCGCGGCAACAAGAGCTTCCTTTTCGTCAATTCCCAGGGCCGGTTCTGATACCAACAGCATGTGTTCCTCTTCCCGTTCATTCCTCATGCGAAGGGTGACGCTGCGTCACGCAGCCGCAGTTGCGAATGCAGTCGATTGCTCGTCCCACGCAATGTCCTGGGCTTTCAGGAAGTCCTCGACCCGGCCAATGTCGAGCCACAGGCCAGTGTGCTTGAAGACGTTGACGCGGGCTTCTTCCTCGAGCATCTGGAACATCAGGTCGTCGAATCCGAAGGGGACGCCCGACGGAATGCGCTCGAGGACGACCGGATTCATGCAGTAGATTCCCATGCTGACGAGGTTCGTCAGCTCCGGCTTCTCGCGAAATCCGGTCACGCGTCCATCGATTTCATCAATCACGCCGAAGTCCATCTTCGTGCTCCGAACGGAGGTTCCGATGGTGATGTTGGCGTCGGATTTTCGGTGATTGTGGATCAGCTGGTTCAGGTTCAGGTCTGTCAGGACGTCACCGTTGAGGACCAGGAACGGCTCGTTGAGCTGTTCTCGCAGCAACGACAGCGGGCCGATCGTGCCGAGCGGCTCGAGCTCCTGCGTATACGTGATCTGCATGTTCCACTGGCTGCCGTCACCACAGACGCTGCGGATCAGATGGCCCAGATAACCGGTGGTGACGAAGACCTCTCCGATCCCGTTCCGTCTCAACCATTTGAGAACGAGCTCGAGGACGGGACGGGCGCCGATTGGCATGAGGGGTTTTGGCAAAATGGACGTATGTGGACGAAGTCGAGTTCCTCTGCCGCCGCACTGAACTACCGCTTTCATCTGAACCTCCATGTACTCAAAAAAATACGCTTCAAAAAAACGAGATATGCTTCTCAAGGAAAAAGGTAGGAGCAAACCATGCCTGCGTCTTCGTTCGTTTGCATGAGAGCGTTGGAATCGGACGGCGGAGGAATGCCGGCGGGTTGTCCACGCAGTCGTGCAGCGGAGGCGTACCTTTCCGGAAGACACGGGATTCGCCTTGACCAAGGGCCTCATGCGGAAGGCTTCGCGAAGGGCAAAAAAACGCCGCACTCGGCGGCCGGGTGAAGCCCCGGGGCGCCAAGCCGCGATCGAGTCACAGGACAGCTCGTTTCCTCCGCTTGCCGAACGTGCCGGTCGGTCAGGTATCGGCGGCCAAGTTAACCTTGCTGGCGATGTAACGTGCCATGCCCCGAATTGAATCGAGATTTTCGGGCAGGATCTCATTGTCGTCGACGGCGATGCCGAAGGTCGTCTCGATGAACCCGACCACCTCGAGCACTCCGGTCGAATCGATGATCCCCTGGTCGAGCAGGGAAGCGTCGTCGTTCAGCGCCGCGATGTCGCTGATGTAGAAATTCGATGTCAGAAAAGCGCGGATTTGCTCCTTGCAGCGGTCGGGTGCCAAGACCAGTGTCATTGCGTTGGTGCTCCATATGAAAGCGGGTGCGTCGATTGGTCGTCCACAAGCTATCCTGTGATGAGCTCTCTCTTGTTGATCTTGCCCGTATCCGTGCGCGCCAGTTCCGGCACGATAACGACGTACTTGGGGACCATGAAACTCTCGAGGCGCTTGTGACACTCCCGCTGGATCTGCTTGGCGTCGATCGGCCGCACCTGGTCGATGACCACGAATGCCTTGATCGCGTGACCGAGCAGATCGTCGGGAACGCCGACGACTGCCGCTTCCCTTATGCCGGGAATGTCCAGCAAAGCGCTCTCCACCTCCTTGGGCGCGACCTTCTCGCCGCGTGATTTGATGACCTCGTCGCTCCGGCTGACGAAGTACAGATATCCGTCGGCGTCCATCTGACAGTAGTCGCCGGTGTAAAGCACCTGCTCGCCGGGAAGCGGTCCGGGCTTGAGTTTTTTCGCAGTAGCTTCGGGCTTTCGCCAATAGCCCTTCATGACGGTCGCACCGCGGATCACCAGCTGGCCGGCGACGCCGGCGCCGACCCGTTGATCACGCTCGTCGACGATCCACATTTCGGTATTTGGGATGGCAATTCCTACGCTCGACGGCTTCCGATCGAGATCCTCCGGCGGGAGGTAGGTGCAGCGTTTGCATTCGGTAAGACCGTACATGGAGTAGATGCGGGCGCCGGGGAACGTGTGTCTCAGCTGCACCAGGTGCCGGACCGGCAGTGCGGCACCGGTGCTTGTCACGTAGCGAATGCTGGATAGATCGTAACTCTTCAACGACTCAAGCTGCAGCAGAGTCGAGAACATCGTCGGCACGCCGGGAAAACCCGTCACTCTCTCTTCCGCAACACGCCGGAGCGTCTCGGCGGGGAAAGCAAACGAGCGCTCGAGAACAAGGCGCGCCCCGGCGCGTACGGCCATGATCATCTGATACAGGCCGTAGTCGAAGGCGAGTGGCAGAGCGTTGAGGATCACCTCATCGTCACGGACGTCCAGATACGACGAAACCGACGTACACGCCGTCATCATGTTCCGGTGCGTCAGCATCACCCCCTTGGGCTCGCCGGTCGAGCCCGAGGTGTAGACAATGGCGGCGAGATCGATATCGATGCAGCGGCGCGCGGGTGCGGCGTCGTGCTCGGTGGCCGTTACAGTGTTCCATCGCACGGCATGCGGCAGTGCGTTCAAATCGGCGTCGTCGATAGGGCCGGACACGATCACGCGGCGCAAGGACGGGCAATGTCGTGCAGGTTCGCGGAACGTCGCATAGAGGCGCGTTTGCGTAATGAGCGCACTCGGCTGGCAGTCGTTGAGGAGATAGCCGAGCTTGTCGGGTTTCGTGAGAGGATTGATGAGGCATACGATCGCGTTGGCCTTGAGGACGGCCCAGAAACTGACGGCTGCCTCGACGGTGTTGTCGGCAAAGATCATCACACGATCGCCGTGCTCGACGCCGGCCTCGACCAGGTGGTGCGCGACCGCATTTGACCACGCCTCGAGCTGGTCGTACGTGACCCGATGACCGTCGCATACGAGCGCGACCTTCGCGCCGTTTTGATGGGCCGAGTTGATCAGGTAATCGTGCAGGAGCGGCACGGGATTGTTGATCATGCGTAAACTCCCGGTACGTCCTGGCGGTCGACGTCCACACTGAGCTCGAGGCGATGCGGTGCTTCCGGCCGGTCCGCGACGAATTGCTGGAACAGGAGCTGAGTGGACAAGATGCCGACGAGCGCCATGTTGTCGAAATTGGACAGGTCGCCACCGCCGGCGTGCGCATGAGCTTGGCACTTGGTGCGCAACCGTTCGACCGCCACCGGGTCGAAGATGTTGGCGGCGCGGACGCTTGCGCTTGAAAGCGCTTCGTCGACATAAGGGGGGGCATCCCTGTCGACGAAGCAGAGCGCATTGGGGGTCCGGTAGGGCTGCTTCTTGCGTGCGACGATCTCTGGTGGAGCCTGCGACTGCGTGACACGCTTAAGGACGTGTTTCTCGTCGAGAATGCGAAGTTTGCAGGCGTCGGGAAGGGAGTTCGCGAGCTCGACGACGTCGTCGTCAAGGAATGGAAAGCGTCCCTCGACCGAGTGCGCCATCAGCATCCGGTCTCCCTGGGAGGAGAGCAGGTAGCCAGCCAGGAGCGTCTTGGTCTCGAGGTACTGATCTTGTGCGAGCGGCGTCCAGCGGGAAAAATCCGGCGGCAGACGATCGAGCAATTCGGTCACCGGGTCGGCTTGCGAAGTCGCAGCGCGCATGTCTGCGGAGAACAGGCGCTTGATCGCGCTCGTGCTGCGCCAACGCGGAGAATGAGCGAAGCCGGGCGCATCCGGGGCAGAAATGCCGTGTCCGAAGAACTTTAGCGCGATGGCCTGCATGTGGACCGGCGATCGCGAGATGTAAGGATAGAGCCGGCTCAGGAGGGCGGCGCGCCGGGTTGAGGCCGGCTGGCGGCCCCAGAAGCGGCGGATCTTGCCTTCGCGAAACACATCGTAGCCGGCGAACATTTCATCTGCGCCTTCGCCGGTCAGCACGACCTTGATGCCGCGCTCGCGTACGAGCTTCGAGAGCAGGAACAGCGGTGCAGGGGCGGTCCGCAGGATTGGCCGCTCAGTGTGGTAGATGACCTTGGGAAATACTTCGGCGATATCCTGCCGCGAGACCATGAGCTCGTGGTGCTCGCTCGCAATCGTGCGTGCCATTAGGCGCTGATAGGAGGTCTCGTCATACTCAGCGTCGGAAAAGCGCACGGAAAACGTCTGGAAGCGCCTGCCCGCAAACCGGCTCCCCAATGCCGCAACAAGCGAACTGTCGAGGCCACCGGAGAGATAGCTCCCCACGGGGACGTCGGACCGCACCATTCGGAGCGCCGTAGCCGCCTCCAATGCGCCACGCACGGCATCGATCACATCGTCATTGCAGCCGGCGGACGAAATGCGATGCTCGTCGGACCGGGTCGCATAGCACGGAGTCCAGAATGCGCGGTCCCGGACCGCGCCGCGCACGTAACTGCGGACGTGTCCCGGTTCAATTTCCGTGATCCCCTGAAACACGCTTTGCGGCGGCACGCTACTCCAGAAGGTAAAGGTCTGGTCGATGCCTGCTGGATCGAATGCCCGAGGGATTGCCGGATCTGCCGCGAAGATGGCCTTGATCTCACTGGCGAAGTAGAGTTGGCCTTGATGGTTGCAGATATGGAGCGGACAGATTCCGGTCCGGTCACGGGACAAGACGAGGCGGCCGGCGGAGGCGTCCCAGATGGCAAGGGCCCATTGCCCGTTCATCCGTTCGAATGCTGCCTCGCCCCAGGCGCGATAGGCCTGAATCACGACCTCCGTGTCGCTGCGGGTGCGGAAGCGATGGCCGAGCGAGATCAGCTGCTCGCGCAGCTCGACATAGTTGAAGATCTCGCCGTTGAACACGATCCAGGCGGGCCCGCCGGGATCGGAGAGAGGCTGTTGTCCGCCCGCTATGTCGATGATCGAGAGCCGGGCGTGCGCCAGGCCCGCGCGTTGGTCCCGGTAGAGGCCTCGCTCGTCTGGCCCGCGATGTGCAAGCGCCCCGGCCATCCGCAACAGCGCTCTCCGCGAAGGACTCGGAGCGTTCGCACTCAGCGCCACGATGCCGGCGATGCCGCACATGCCGTCTAGTCCTCGATTACCGCATCAACGAGTAGAGGCGGGCTGTGAAGGTAGCGCGTCGCCCGACGCTTGGAAGTGATGTCCTTGAAGACCTTCTGCACCTGCGCTGTGGCCAGACCTACGGCCTCGGCCACGTTGTCGGCGGAAATGCCGTGGTTGACCGCGTACATGCAAACGTCAGTCAATCGATACGGGGCAGCGAAATAGAACTCCTCCTGGCTCTGCGGCAGCGAGAATGTGTCGGACGTCGGCGGCCGTCGCCTGATCTCGTCGTCGATGCCAAGGTATTCGGCCAGTTGGTAGACCTGGCTCTTGTAGAGATGCGCAATCGGCATGACGTCCGCATCCCCGTCACCCTGCTTCACGAAGAAGCCTTGATCGTGCTCGAGCCGGTTTGGCGTACCTATCACGGCATATTTCAGACGGTCCGCGTGATAGTACTCGGTCATCTTGCGGACCCGTTGCTTGTAGTTGGTTGCGGCAACGATCTGCAGGTAGACCTCGGGCGGAAGACGCACGGTGGAGGTTTCGCCGTCCGGGTCCTGTACGGTCAGACGAGTGATGTTGATACCGGCGCTCTCCGAGCCCGAGCCGAGCACCAGCTTACATTTCCAGTCGGTTCCGTACTCGGGTACGACGGCTTGGATTGCCTCTCGCTGCCGGCGGTACGCGCCCAATGCTTCGAGCGCCGGTGCGATGTCTTCGACGACCGTCGTGAGGCGCAGTTGCGTGGCGACGGCCCGGCCGAGCCTCAGCGAATCGGAAGACGAATCGCGCTCGGGCATCAGCAGACCAAGGACCTTCGTATTTCCAAATGCGCGCGCACAGAGCGCTGCGACCACCGAGCTGTCGATGCCGCCGGAAAGCCCGACGATGGCTCCGCGTCGGCCAAGCACGCCAAGGACACGGTCGCGCAAGAACGCGACGATGCGCGCGACCTCGGATGGCGCATCCAGGACCAGGGCGTCTTTACTGAACGCGGGTTCGGTTTGGCTGTGTGCTGCTTGCAAGGTCACTTGAACAATCCGCCTCTCTCTGGGGAAACTCGGCCGGTGAGTAGGTTTGCGACAGCGCCTTCTGGACGAGGTGCAAGTTCATCGCGAGGTAGGGCGGCATGACCAGATCGGTGTGAGTGCCTGCGCTTGGGACGACATCGATCTGGGCAAACGCACGATCCCATCCCAGAGTTTGCGGCATCTTCTTTCGCTGGCATCGGAACAGAACGGCGGAGAACGGCAGCATCGATTTCGGCTCCGCCAACCAGCGGAAGTAGGCCTTCGCGCGCAAGACTTCCTGCAATTCCTGCTTGAGCCTGAACGACGTGAGATCGAACTGCCCCTTCGCGCGGCGATCGAGCATCCGGGCCAGGTTAGCTTCATGGCCGATCGCAACGGTTGCCTTGGCGAGGGCCCGGCAGACCATCCGGGGCGCGGTGACCCGGTTGTTGCGGATTCGACGGATCGTGCGGGTCAACGTCTCCCATGCAGAACTGCGCTCGCCCATGAGGCTGGTGTCGAGAATTCCGAAGAACTTCACCGAGCGGCCGGCGGCAAACATTCGCGTCGCGACCTCGAAGGCGACCGCCCCACCGAGGGAATGACCGAGAAGTCTGATGTGGCCGCGCGGCTGGATGCGATTGATCTGCTCCACGGCAGCAGCAGCCATATCGCAAACGCTGTCCTGACCCTGCAATATCTTGCCGAGATCCGGGTAGCGGATCGGAACGACATGTGCAATTTCGCGGATTGAGGCTGTCAGGGCGGCGAGGCTGGCTCCATAACCAAGAGAGCCGGGCAGTAGGAAAAGCACGGGCGGCGCCGCCGCCACAATGCACGAGGGCGGAGAAGCCAAATCCTCGCCTGTATCAATCAATGGCCGTAGCTTCATTGGCATGCAACCGACTGACCGAGCTCCAAAATTGGAGTATGAAGACGTTGAAAATCCTCTCATCATTCATTTGCATGAAGCACATGGTCGCGCCCAGGAAATTGGTTATTTTTGCTCCAGCGCGTCTGTCGTCCATGTGCCGCCTCCTCGAGCGGACGCGAAGTTCGGGGCATGCTCTTTCGACCCTCTGGGTCACACAGGCCCATTGATCGGTGCGCCCGACGTCCGCGCGCCGCCAGGCCCATTCAAGAGAAACAGCGCCACGATAATTCCCAGGGCGTAGCCGGTAGCTCCTCCGGCGGCCATCATGTAGATCACCTGCAACGGGTCGAGGCCGAGGTGAGCACCGATGAGAAGTGGGCCAAATACAAACACGGCCCGCACCAGATCAACCAGCAGACGCAGTTCCTGACGACGAAAAAGAGTCGGAACTTCCTGAATGGGCGTCGACAAGGCTTGTGCGGCGCACATGAGCGCCAGGGCGCCCATGATCTGACCCGTAGGTATCCAGGATTCTCCGAGCAGCGGAACGACGACGTAGGGGGAGATAAATCCAAGGCCGAGCACCGGCAGAACGATCAGGCCGGCCGCAACGACCAACAGTCCGCATGCGGTGCCGAGCAGATGATGACGGTCGAAGTCTTTGCTGGCCTCGGCGACGAAGACATTGCTGAGCGGCAAGGCGATCAGGGTGACCGGACCGGTCACGAGACGGGCGGCGACGCCAAAATGCCCCGCGAATGCGGTACCGAATAGCGAGCCTATGAAGATTGCGGGGAGATTGATGATCGCGAATCCCGCAAGGGCCGAGGGCAGCTCGAACAGGGGAAATTTGTACTCTCGCCGCGCCGTCGCCGCGACCGAACCCCACGGGGCTTGCGCGATGCGGCGGATGTCCTCCCATTTCAGGAGCCGGACGCAGAGAAATGCGATCAACACAGCCTGGCTCAGGATGTGGGCTTGGATCATTGCGCCGTCCCCGAGGTGCGCGAGGCCGAAGCTCACCTGGAGCACTGCCATCGACGCCGGCAGGATCAGGCGGCCCATGCCGAAGTCACGCATATGATTGAAGCGCAAGCACCAGCAGTTCATTGCGTCGGCAACGCCGACCGCAGCCATCCCGATGGGTACGAGGTAGGTAAGATGTTGCAGTCGTGCTGGCACCACGTCCGACAGCAGGTATCCCGCGGTTAGCACAACAGAGGTCGTAAAGCAGACCGCCACGAGCGTGAGCTTGAGCGCGACCAGCGCGTGAGCTCTGTCCTCAACCACATACAGAGACGTGCTGAAGCGAAGTCCGGCTATCGCGCCGACGATGTTTACGATTGAGAGATAGATCGTGAATATTCCAAAATCCTCCGGCGAATAGAGCCGGGTAAGGATGGGAATGGCCGCTACGAGCATGAGCTGTCCGGTGAGTGCGAGGGCGGAGACGCCCGCCGCTGCACGAACAAGAGCCCTTGTCCGCGTCGGACCGGTCGCCGGTTTCGCGGCCATGAAGAACTTCCTCGGTCCAGAATTCATTTCAAAAACGGCAAGATCGTCGCGACGACGGTGCGATCTATTTCGATTCGATCGTAGGATGGAGAGGGGTGCGCGCCATCATTCGTTCGCATGACGCTGACTGAAGTGTCGCGGAATCGAAGGAGAGTTTGCATGAACAGCTCGTGCTTGCGGAATAGACGACGCATGGAGCCCGATCGTGGGGCCGGAACCCAGCTGTGATGCGCGTGGCTTGTGGGCGGATGATGGATGCTCACGCAAGCCGCGCCGACGGGAGACGCCGATCTACAGGCGATGGGGACGTGAGCTGTGCAAGCCGAAGGCCGGTCCGCGCGAGCAAATCCGACAAGGCGGATGGTCTGACGGCGATAAGGTTATCGTCGTCCGGTCCGGGTACGTCAGGAGACGCCGGCTCCAGTCGTCCCGCCCTGAGATGGAAGAGCTCAAACCCGTGATCGGTCAGTCGGTCATACAGCTCCGCACGCGAGGTGCCGGCCCGCCGAAGGTTGAGCTCAGAATCCTCTATGTACAGACATCGGCAATTGGAAATGGTCTGGGCGGCGCCCTTGAGAAGATCGACTTCGAACCCTTCGACATCGACCTTCAGGAGATCGATCGCCCGATTTCCGACGATCGAATCGAGCGTTCGTACTGGAACTCGGAGCGCCGCGATGCCGGCCGGAGGAGTAGCGCATGCGAAGTTCATGTCGTCACTCCGAAAGTCCGTGAAGACGAGCTCGCCTTCCGTGCTGCCGATCGCCGTGTTGTGGACCTCGACGGTCAATCCGTTCAGGCGAATGTTGCCCAGCAGGTATTTGCAGATGCGCGGATGTGCTTCGATAGCGATGACTCGTCCGGACCGGGCAACGCGCATAGCGGCCGCGAGGCTCAACTGTCCGACATTTGCGCCGACATCGACGAAGGTTTCTCCGGGCTGCAGGTAAGATCCGACGAAGTCGGCGTCTTCGGCGCGAAGGTTCCGGTTGCGCCAGAGTCCTGCGGACATGGAGCTGGGATAGAAACGCATTCTGTATCCGGCAGGAAAGCCGAAGGTGATAAAGCGGCACAGTCCGCTCACCCACAGTCCGCGCGATAGCAGGAATCGAGCCTTGTCGGGCTCCTCTTGAATTCGAGCGAGCAGTTGATGCAATTTGTGCAAGGGGCCACCCATCTCTAGCGGTTAGCTGCTCGGCAGAGCCTAGGCTGACCGGAGCGCCCGGCCATCCTTCATTTGCATGATGGTATCGATCGTTCGATTCTGGATCTCCCGGTCCCGCCGTGATCTTGCCGACCTAGCTGACCGCTTCGAGACCTCGCGTCTGGGGATGATCATCGTCATGCGAATGAAGGATGACCAGTCCCATGCCGCTACCTAGCGTTCGTCGTGTGTAATTCGGTCGGTCTTGACGTTCACTGCTTGTCAAGAAGGACACGGTGCAACGCGATGAGGTCGGTTTTCTGCGGAGCGGATCGCGGGTTCGTCAGGGTCGACTGCTTGAATGACATGAACTGAGCTTGAGGGAAAAGCGATGAACCTGTTGCAGCACGACGGGTCGGAGGGCATTCGAGATCCGGACGCCCGCCCCATGATTTCGGTGGCCATACCAACCTTCCGTCGACCGGATATGATACGCCGTACGATTGAAAGCGTGCTGCAGCAGAACTACGCCGACTGGGAAATGGTGATCAGCGACGACGAAGGTCCCAAAGGCGTCAGTTGGAGCATTCTGTCTGAATACGCTCGGAGCGATTCCCGTATTCGAATTGTCCAGAACCACCGGGGACGGGGCCAGGTTGAGAATACGAACAGCGCAATGCTCGCATGCCGCGGTCATTGGATCAAAGTGTTGCATGACGACGACTGGCTGGTGCCGGGATCGCTCGAGACCTTTGCGGAATTGGCGAGGACGTATCCCGCCGCTGCGTTCATGACCTCCACATCTCATCTCGTTCAGGATGAAGGCATAAAATACCGTCGGGGAGGGCAGGTCACGCTGTATTCGAGCCAGCAGTGCCTGACGGATCTCTATTTGGTCGGCAAGACCCGGGTGCTGGGAATTGTTCCGTCGACCCTGCTGATCAACAGCGAGGTCATCCAGGCGGGTTGTCTGATGCGAAACTACAAGTCGATCCGGTGGGGAGTGGACCAGCTGTTCTTCGTCGACCTCGCCTGTCATGGCGACATGGTGGCGATCGACGACGGCCTGATCTTCTACGATATGACGGACCACGCGAACATTACCGCTTCCAAATCGTTCTCTCAGATCGATGAGGAGACCCTTGATCTCAAGAATCTGACCTGGAGCCTGGTCGAGGACAAGCGAGGGCTTCCGGATCCTGAGACGGTCGTGCGTGCATTGCGGGTTGCAAGATTGCGCGGAAGATTTCGCCACCAGTCCTGGGGGGCGACGATCCGGGATGCGCTCCAGATCCTGCGTCCCTCGGTTATCAAGGCAGCCAACAAGGCGATCCGGGCGCGAGCGCGCACATCGGCAGCGGGCTCATTAGCTCGTGTGGGTCACGCCTGACGGAGCCGCCGCCGATCATTATCGGGACAAGGCGCTGGTCCGATCGGGGGCATCGAGACGTGTTACGAAGTCGAACACGGGGCCGCCCGCTACCCCCCAATTGCTCGACCAGATCACCTGGGAACCGTCAGGCGACGGCGAGCCGTGAGTCTCGCTCCAGTAGTCATGCGGGACGTTGCGTGTGTACGCAATGCGTCGGAATTCGCCACTGCCGTCAATTCGCAGAGCAATGACTTCCCGAGCGAAGGGCGCAAACTTTGGTAGCTGGGCGATCTCGGCTGGATCGCCGCCATAGCTTAGAATCACCCAGCCGGGCCAGTGGATCGCGCGCGTGGACGCATGCGAGGCCTCTCCACGCGGAGCAAGGGCGGTAACCACGCCGTCATCCAGCCGGCGCTTGATCACCTGGTATATGTCGGGATCAGCTTTGCTGATTCCGACGTATATCTCGCGTCCGTCTGTGTCCACGGCCATGTCGCCATGACTCGGACGATGATGTTCGGTCCAGCTCTGCACCAGATCGCCTGCGACGGTATAGATGAATGCCTCATCCTTTCCGTCGACCCAGCGGCTGCATCTGATGTAGCTGCCCAGGGCAGATATCTCGCAAACGCCGTCTCGCCCGGGCAGTTTCCCCACCTCGATATCCGGAAACTTCTGTCGGCTCACGAGGTCAAACGCGAATGCGACGACGACGCCGTCGGCGCGCGTGCCCCGCACGGCGATGCGCCGGCCATCCTGAGAGGGATTGCCCTTGCCCGGTCCGAACTGAAGGCCGCGATAGCCCTCGGCCATCAGCATGATCTCTTCGGCATTGGTTCGCGGCGTCCAGAGCGAGATCTTGCGCCCGATCACGCATATCATGCGCTCGGGATCGCGCGGGTGCCATTCGCACTCGTCTTCACGCTGCCGGCGGAACAGCGGAACGTATGTCCGTCCGTCCAGAAAGCAGAGCCCGTTACAACCGTTGGCGATCAGAAGCAGAGTCTGGTCTGCGTTCCAGGCCTGCGCGCTCGAATATCGGTGGGTGCAATAGGCTCGTTGGCAGGCCAGGCCAGCGCCCAAGGGCCCCGGGGTTGTTATCCGGACGATCGTGGCGCCGGTGTCGGGATCGGTGACCGGAACGAGATAATCGGGCAAGTTCATGCTGCTGGCAGTAGTCAGCTTGGTCTTTGCAAGCGTCTGTGCGGCGGCGATGCCCGCCAATGCAAGCACGACGGCCACGGCGCCGGCCAGGCCAATTCGCGTGTAGAGGGGCGGAGACATCCGTATCTTGCTCCATGGCAAGCAGGGGGCTCGGATCATCCGGGTGGGCAAGCGATCGATACAAGGTTCGATGCTTGCCGGTCACCAGGCTCCTGCGGGGACCAGGACTATTGGTTCGACGATGCGTTCTAGCCGCTCGGTCCCAGCGCGCATCATTTGAATGCAGGAGACGCCCCACGAAATGTTGCCGCTCCACGGGCAGGTTCTGATCCTCTCGATCGATAGATCAGTCCGGCGCGGTTAGCTGGGCGGCGCGTATAGGCGCCGCCCGGCATTTGTTGAGGGCTTGATGGGCGTCAGGCCGATCCGCCAGGCTAGTCCGGCTCTGCGGCGCCGATTTCGTGACGTCCGCGGTCGCTTGACACGAGGCTGAGCGTAGGTTCCCGATCGATTGACAACGGCAGCGCGTGACCATTCGAGACCCGCACCAGTGACCCGTTGTTCATTCCCCAAATTGCGGCCTGCGTCCTGTTCTGGACCCGTATCTTGCGCAGGATCGCCTTGACGTGAACCTTCACGGTCGCCTCGGCAATATCGATCTTTCGCGCAATGCACTTGTTGGAATTGCCCTCGATCAGATAGGAGAGAATCGCCCGCTCTCGCGGTGACAGATGAGGTGCTATCCGTTCTTCGGCCGCAACGAGGAGATTTGATCGCTCTTCGATCACTGGCTGAAGCTGAGGCTCGCGATCGAAACCGCTATCGAGCACGAATGACAGGAAAGCCGGTGGAAACACCGTCTCGCCCATCGTCACGAGTTCGATGGACTTGATGAAAGCGTCGCATGAATTGACGTCGACGAAATAGCCGCTGGCGCCGGCCTTGTAGGCCGCGATCAACTCATCCGGCCGGTAGTGGTCCGAAACGATCGCTACGCGCGCATCCGGATAGTTCTCTCTTACAAATCCGATGTGCTTCATGGCTGCATCGAATTCGCCGGTGCTGTGGATAATCACAAACAGGAGCTGCTGATGTGCCTGGAGTGTGCTTGTAATTTCATCGGTGCTCGAGGCCGACACCGCAATTTGAAAATCTGCCGCATGCAGTATTTGAGAAATTCCCTCTCGCAGCAAAATGTTTCGTCCGATCAAAACAACTTTGCAGGATTGCCGCCTCCTCATCTTACCCTCCGCAACCAACGCAATGACACAACTTGAATGAAAAACACGCAGGAAAAGGAACAAAGCATTGCATAGCCCGTTTTTTCTGATTTACAGAAGTCGGGCGCCGTTTAGTTAATAATTGCTGAAGGTTAGATTCGATCTTTCGATTTTGCCTATATACCTTTCGTTATAGGCCGATGGGTCCCCAAGCTGTTGGTGAATGGTCGTCGGAGATTGACTTGGGGGCGAAAGAGAATACTGATTCAACCTTTGAATGTTCGCCCTGAGCGGGTGAATCCGTTCGCGAAAGCCTTGCTCCATCGCGATGCTTTCGAACTTGCCAAGTGGCAAGACCGCTCTCCAGCGGTTGTGAGCCGAGACCACCGGGTTCATACGGCCCTTTGATCCGGCGAACTTGATGTATATTGCGATCACAGACTCGTGCGGTTATTTGCGGGTCCGCTACGCCAAATGATACTTTAGGGAATTGCTCGAAGTTTATTTGTTGGTGATCAATTGATGTTGGAGCGGCAAGGGCGGGGGCCTGTAGCTTCAATCGCGGGAATTTTGGGGGCGGCAGGTTAGGGAGCGCCCGATGCGTCGTGCGACTGTAGTGATTGCAGACCGACACCCAATGGTTTTGCAGGGTCTCGCAAGTGTTCTCGGTTCAGAATCCGATTTTGAGGTCGTTGCATCCTGCGGCGATGCTGCGAGTTGCATCCAGGCAATTTTGACGCTTGCGCCCGACATAGCGATCATGGATGCGGCAATGCCGGAGCTGACCGCGCTGATGAACAATTCGCTCAGCCATTCGGACAGCCGACCAACGCGGTTTGTGTTCTTCGCGCCCAGCGAGGACTATGATCTTGTGTTGGCGGGCGCCCCCGCCGGGTACAGTGTCCTTCTCAAGGAGATGACAGGCCAAGCCGTGGTGCAAGGCTTGCGAGACATTGCCAACGGCCAGACCGTTGTTCCGTTATCACCCACCGATCAGGCCGCGCCTCGCGAGCAGAGTCCGAATCCGGAAAGTGCGCTCGCGGTGCTCACCGAGCGCGAGCGGCAGATCATGCGCCTGGTCTCTCGTGGCCTGTCCAACAAGGAAATCGGCCGCCGGCTCAACATTGCGGATGGCACCATCAAGGTTCACCTCCACAACATTTTCCAGAAGCTTGAAATCGGCAATCGCACTGCGCTTGCTGCCCTCGCCATCTCGCAGGATGACCGCGCCAATTCGGCGCAGGACAAACCGGCGCATGCTGGATCGGATCCGGTGCCCGGGGAGCGCTAAGACATCATATCGCACTGTTTGCAGTGCGATATGCGGGCATTTCGCCGAAGCCCAGCCGAGCGACTATTGCACCTTCAGATTGCGCAAGCGCCGGCAGAGCTGCGTTTTCGGTCTCTTATCCCTCGATGGAGAACTGAAGAACGAACAGCGACCGGCCGCCAAGCTCGGGGCTGTCGCTGACTTCCACCTGCCAGGAAATGTAATGCAGGAGTGGGTCCATCACGTCGTGCTTGAGGATCTCGCCGCTCAGTTCGATCGCAGTAGTCCGTGCCGCGGAAATGTCGGGGAGATCAAGTCCGACATCGTCGAGCACTGAATGACCGTCGTGGATATGAAAGAAATACCGCGGCATGGATGTCTCCGGACAACGCGAACATTCCGATGACTGCAGCGAGCCCCCCGCATCACGGTCGAGATTTCGCATCGCAGGGGCGCGCATAGCAAGCGGCTATTCTAGGAGGGCTCAATCATCATTGATGGGTACCCCGACGTTGATCTCTATGATCACGAATTCAGAATGAACAATTGCTTCTCGAGGACTACGATGATGTTGCGTCGACGGAGCCCACTTCGGCGCAGCGTTGCGGCCCCGGCCCTGCGAATCCCCAATGCCCCCGCCGGGGCCGCGCTCTTTTCGCAAGTCCCGCCTGGTCGTCCATCACCGCCGCGCAGAAATTGCAACCGATACGCCGATCGCTCGGGAGCGGACGGTTTGACCCTTGGGGAGATGATCTCGAAAAATCATATCCGGTAGTAGTCGCGATACCAGCGGACGAAATTGGATATGCCGGTTTCGATAGGGGTGGAGGGCGAAAACCCGGTATCGCGCATGAGATCGCCAACGTCGGCAAACGTTTCCGGAACATCCCCAGGCTGCATTGGCAGCATTTCCTTCGCCGTGGTTCGTCCCAGCTCTTTCTCGATCAATTCGAGGACGTGCATCAGCGCTTCCGGGCGGTTATTGCCTACATTGTAGAGCTTGGCCGGTGCGCCCGCCGCATCGGCGTTGTCCTCCGGAGCGCGCTCGATCAGCCGCGAGATGACGCGAGTGACGTCGTCGACATAGGTGAAGTCGCGCCGCATCCGGCCATGGTTGAAGAGCTTGATCGGCTTGCCTTTGACGATCGCGTCGGCGAACAGGAATATCGCCATGTCGGGCCGGCCCCACGGGCCGTAGATCGTAAAGAACCGTAAGCCGGTGACCGGGAGCCGGTACAGGTGGCTGTAAGAATGGGCCATCAGCTCGTTGGCTTTCTTCGTCGCGGCATAGAGGCTGACGGGGTGGTCGGCCCTATGCCGGGTCGAAAATGGTAACTCGGCATTGGCGCCGTACACGGACGATGATGATGCGTAGATCAAATGACCACAGGCGTTATGCCTGCAGCCTTCGAGGACGTTGAGGAACCCCTCAAGATTGGCGTCGACATAAGCGTGCGGCTGATCGATCGAATGCCGGACGCCGGCCTGAGCGGCCAAATGGACCACTCTCGCAAAACGATGTTTTGCGAACAACTCGGCCATCGTCGACCGATGTCCAAGATCGATCTGCACGAAGGAAAAACGCGGATCGCGGCGCAGAATGTCGAGACGCGCGCGCTTCAAGGCGGGATCGTAGTAGCTGTTGATGTTGTCCAATCCGACGACACGACGCCCTTCATCGAGCAGTCGACGTGCAACATGAAAACCGATGAAGCCAGCAGCTCCGGTCACCAGGACGTCGTCGGCAACTTGCTCTGAGCGAGATGACATTCGCTGTCCAAGTTAGATGGAGTTCGAACGGCGAAAAAGGCGCCATCGATCGCAGAAAGTTAGCTCTCAATCGCGCCGCATCTCGATTGCGCAAATGAGCGCACCTGACGATGGCGGCGGAGCCGAGCTGCCAGCAGCCGCTCGAACGGGTTACTCCGTGCATCCTCGCCGCTGTCCTCAAATTCCAGGGGCGTAGCGTATTTAATGTCCGAGCGAACCGCGTCATCATCCATTTGCATGAAGATGAAGCCAGGCAAACCTGCAGAGTTGTTTCAGCGGCGGGCTTGCCCGACGTGGCCGTCGGCTTGGAGTACGCGCTGTCGAACGATCGACGTCGGTGACTTGAGCGCAAACGGCGTGGTCAGGGGTGTTTGCGATGAAGATGGTCCGTGTTGATGCTCTCGGCGCGAATGTATCGAGCATCGGTTTCGGCTGCGCGTCGCTCGGAGGGCGCGTTGGGGCTCGCAGGGGGACCGAGGGGCTCGAGCGCGCATACGACGCCGGAATAACCTGGTACGACGTGGCGCCTTCGTATGGCGATGGGATGGCCGAGTCGATCTGGGGCAAATTCGCATCAGGGAAGCGCGGCAGCGTCTATATCTGCACAAAGGTCGGGATGCGCCCGCGTGATACCTCCGCCGTTAAGCGGATCCTGAAGCCGATAGCGCGCGCCGCTCTTGCGGTGTTTCCCGGGATCCAACCGCGCCTCTCCGCAATGAAGTCGAAGCCCTTCAAAGTGCCGCTATCGGCCGAGCTGATCAGGACGAGCATCGAGGATAGCCTGAGGCGACTTCGCACGGATTATGTAGATGTGCTTGCTCTCCACCGTCCCACCCGCGAAGAGGTCGTTCGCGAAGACATCATTCGAGCGGTCGAGCGCATCGTTCAGGACGGGAAAGCCCGCGCAATTTCGATTGCGGGCAATAACGAGGGCGGAATTGACGACCTCCATGAATCTCTACCATATCGGCTGATACAGATCGCGAATAATCCGCTCGAGCCGAATCTTCAGAGATCGACGGAGATTGCGCGGCGCAGGACGTTTGTCACGTATGGATCATTCTCGAGCGTCGATCCGCTTGTCGCGAGGCTGGGATCGGAGAAGGAAATACTGAACGGCCTTTACGAGATGGGATACCGGGGCGACCTCACCGAGATCGCTGCTGCCTTCGTCGTGGATTACGCGCTGGCAACGAACTCTACAGGAGTCTCACTGTTTTCGATGTTTCGGAAAGAGCATCTCGCGTTCAATCTGCGCCGGTCAGCGCAAATCCCGGCGCTTCATCAGCTCAATCGCATCGTCGCCGAGCTCTCGAACGGGCCGCGGCAAACCGAACGATTGGTCATGCGTGCGTCGGTGTAGCGATCAAGTGCGGAGCTTATGGGTATGAGGTCTACTCCGTCATCATCATACAATCGGCGGCTGCGCGTGCTAGAATTCGCGTCCCACGATACTACTCGCCAATGTTGTCGACGATATTCGACAGGCGCGCGGGCGGCCGGGAGGCGGCTAGCTTGAGCGTCTCGCCGAAGCATGCGCAGCAGGGCAGGCCAAAGGTGAGGGGGCCAGGCCGATGCCGTCGCGTTAGGAGATTGCCCGCGATCGCGGTTGCGCCTGGCGGCGCGCTTCGCGGGGCCGTTGGTAGTTGCTCGGAGAGAGGCCATGTGCGGAATTGTTGGTGTCGTCGGGCGGGGCCCAGCCTCTGCTCTTCTTTTGGATGCGCTGAAGCGGCTTGAATATCGCGGATATGACTCAGCCGGTATTGCCACTCTCGAGGACGGTTTGCTGACGCGACGTCGTGCGGTCGGAAAGCTCGTGAACCTCAAGAGTCGGCTCGACTTGGAGCCGCTTGCCGGGCGGATCGGAATTGGTCACACCCGCTGGGCAACGCACGGCCGTCCCGATGAGACGAATGCGCATCCTCACATGGTTGATGGTGTGGCGATCGTGCACAATGGGATCATCGAAAACCATCGAGAGTTGCGCAATGATCTCAAAGCGGCCGGTGCACATTTTGCGACCGAAACCGACTCCGAAGTGGTTGCGCATCTCGTTAGCCGCGAGCGGAAGAACGGATACGAGCCGGTCGCAGCGGTGCGTAAGGTGCTCCCGCGCTTGAGCGGAACGTTCGCGCTCGCCTTCCTGTTCGAGGGGCACGACAATCTCCTGATCGGTGCCCGAAAGGGCTCGCCGCTTGCTGTCGGCTACGGTTGCGGCGAAATGTTCCTGGGGTCGGATGCGATGGCGCTCGCGCCTCTGACGGATATTGTCGCCTACCTTGAGGACGGCGATCTCGCCGTTGTGACCCGAGAGCAGATCGAGTTTATCGACGTGAACGGCGCGCGCCTGCGCCGTACGTCGGCCAAAATCGCTGGTGCCGCCGTGATTGTTCACAAGGGCGAGCATCGCCACTTCATGGCGAAGGAGATTCACGAACAGCCGAAGGTGGTTGGGCAGACGCTTGCGCAATATATCGCGCCCGACGGGAGGATCAGGTTGCCGGCAGGCGTGGATGTGGACTTCGGGACAGTCGATCGCGTGTCGATTGTAGCTTGCGGGACCTCCTTCTACGCCGGTCTGATTGCGAAGTACTGGTTCGAGCGCTACGCCAAGCTCCCGGTCGAGATCGATATTGCTTCGGAGTTCCGCTATCGCGATGTTCCGTTTGGCGCGGGCAATCTGGCGATTTTCGTGTCGCAATCCGGCGAAACGGCCGACACGCTCGCTTCGTTGGAGTTCGCCAAGACCCACGGCCAGCGTATTCTCTCTGTCGTCAACGTGCAAACCTCGACGATGGCTCGTTCGAGCCACATCGTAATGCCCACATTGGCCGGTCCGGAAATAGGGGTCGCATCGACAAAGGCGTTCACCTGTCAGCTGGCAATCTTGCTCTGCATTGCAATCGCTGCCGGTCGTAGTCGCGGTGTGCTCTCGGCCGAAGACGAGCGATCACTCGTCCGGGCCCTTGCCGAGATTCCAGGCTATATGGCGCGCGCGCTCGAACTGGAGCCGAAAGTCCATGAGCTCGCGCGTGAGATCGCCAGGGCCAGAGACGCTCTGTTCATAGGCCGGGGCACCAATTATCCGCTGGCATTGGAGGGTGCCCTCAAGCTCAAGGAGGTCACTTACATTCACGCAGAGGGCTATGCGGCCGGTGAGCTCAAACATGGACCAATCGCGCTGATCGACAAGGGCCTGCCGGTCATCGTCATTGCGCCGTACGACGCGACGTTCGAAAAGACCATGTCGAACATGCAGGAGGTGATCGCCCGTGGGGGCCGCATCATCCTCTTGACCGACGAGAGAGGTGCTTCACTCGCCGCGTCCAGTGGTTGCTCGGTCCTGGCCTTACCGGATATGCCCCCGATCGTGGCGCCGCTGGCTCTCGCGGTGCCGCTACAGCTCCTTGCCTATCACAGTGCCGCGATTATGGGGACCGACGTGGACCAGCCGCGGAATCTCGCGAAGTCCGTGACCGTCGAATAGCCGGTCCGGTCGCGCCACTTCCGCTTCAGAAAGAGGTGCTGTCGAAAGCAGGATGCTGGTCTGACAGACCGGGACGCTCCGAAATGGGTGCCTCTTTCGACCAATCCGCGTTCTCAGCGGCTCGGGGTAAAATCTGGTGGCCTTCGGGCCCAGGTTAAGCACCGACGTCCGCAGGGCAGGCGGCCCCGCTATATTGTAACCGCGTTGGCGGGGCCGCTGCTGCCAAGAAACGAGCTAGGTCCTGGAGGCTGCTTCCATCCGACGAAGCGAGTGGGTCGTCTCGGGGGCGATGCGGCTCGGACTTGAGATACACAACTCCTCAGAACCAGCCGCCTTGCGCGCGCTCCGCAGCCGGATCCTCGCAGACTCTTCGGCATCAGGCGGCAAGGGCAGCCCGTTCAGGGAGTAGTCCTTTCGGGTTATTGGAAGACCGTTCCGCTTCGAGATAGCTTCAGGCAAGCCCGTCCGGTCGACGAGCTCGTTTGGCATGCTACGTGCGCTTCGCGAGGGATCATGTCGGTTTTGACGGGAACGGCCGGCGCGGACATTCGACGTGGTGATATGATTAAGGTGATCAAAGGGAGGCTGTTCCCGGCGCTCCTTTACGAGCAACATGAGGGCGGCGCCGCCGAAGATATTCCCGAGGGCGCCCGTGCCTATTGCCTCAAAGACAAAGTCTGGCGAACGATGCCTCCGGGCTTCCGCCCCTCCTAGAGCTTGCTGGCAAACCAGCATCGCAAAATGGCCGAGCCAGGCTCGGCCAAGTCGTGAGCGGGCCGGGACCGCAACCTCCGCGGTAGGTCTGGACCGACGGCGGAGCGCCGTGTGTGCAGACTAGCTGCAGCTCAGCGGCAACGGCTGGTCGGGGTGCAGCTCGTACCAATCGTAGCAATCTGGATAGGCGCCGTAGAATCCGTATCCGGGTCGATCGCGACCAAAGCGGTGGAACGCATGTTGGCGCAGGCCGATGCCGCCGTTGCCGGCATGACCGCCGAATCCGAGATGTTCGCCGCCAAAGCCTCCATCACGCGCCATGCCGCCGAAATGCGCGCCGCCGCCGCCGAAGCCCATATGTCCGCCGCCAAAGCCACCACCGCCAAAACTGGCGTGGCCGCCGCCGCCAAAGCCACCACCGTGGCCGCCGCCGCCGCCACCGCCGTGCGCCTCGGCCGCTCCGATGGCCAGGGTCGAGGCAAGCGCCGCCGTTGCCAAAATCATGATTGCTCGTTTCATGGGACACTCCTTTCGTGTCGATCTGCCTGGTCATCCATGCAGTCCGCTTCCGCGTCGTGCCGTCGCCAAAAGCTCCTGATGACAAGGCTCGTGATGAAAGGAGAGGTAGGAGCGATGCGCGGCAATCCCACTAAATTCGACTTCAGGAACGAGGCGCACCGGTAGGGAAGTTGACCCTGCCGCGGGGGCCGCGGCCCACAAAGGGGCGGGCTGAACGTTCCGGCCCGCCCCCGTCGTTCGATGAGGAGCGGCCGACCGAGGCGCCCGGCCGGCCAGGGAAATGCCGTGATCAGAAGCTGCCCGTGCCGGGCTCGCAAGGCACGTTGTTGCCGGTCCACGGCGCCGTCGCGAAAGCGCCGACGCGCGGCGCAGGAACGCAGACGCGGCCTCCCTGCTGATAGAAGGGCGCATCCGGTGCGGCCGTATCGGTTGTCATCGCGGGCTGTCGCATGACGGAATGGTGCTCGCGCGCCATGACGGGTCCCCCGAGCACGGCGGCTGCAATCAATCCCGTCGACAAGAGTTTGAGAGTGGTCATTTCGGCTTCTCCTTTGATGACATCAGGCCGACCAAGCGGCTCCCCATCAACGTATGGACGGCCGGGCATTGTCCAAATGCACGAATTGCTCACCGGATTTCAACGGCCTGTGAGCCGACGCGGCGTTGCAAGCACGATCGTGCGAATGCGCAACATCCGTTGCCTTGAGAGTAACGGGAAGCGCATCGCGGGCATATGTTCATGAAAGCGCAGTTCAGAATGGAGGCGGAAGATGATCACGACGACAGCGAGACGTATGGCCATCGCGCTAGCCCTGTTGGCGACGGAGACGGCACGCTTCCTGAATCGCTATTTAGTGGTGCCCCATTCTCCGCAGGACTATCTCGTCAGACAACGAGTGGCCTATGGCAGGCTGGCGCGGCGCCGCGCGTTCAGAGCGGGCGGGCGTTGAACATGACGCTCCGGACCGCCGAGCCCGTGCTCCTCCGCCGCAGGCCGAAACGCCTCGCAGAACGTGGGAGCAGGATCATGACGCGGATTCTTCTGATCGAAGATGATGCCGAAACCGCCGAGGTGATCGTCGCCGAACTCGCCGATCGCGGTTTTGAGGTCCAATGGGCCCCTGACGGCGTCGACGGTCTCGATCGGGCGCGCGCGGCGTGTCCGGATGCCATGATCGTCGATCGCATGCTGCCCGGAATGGACGGGCTGACCGTGATCGAGGCCTTGCGCAAGGATCGGGTCGGGACGCCGGTGCTGGTTCTGAGTGCGCTCGGCGCCGTGGACGATCGGGTGCGCGGATTGCGTATGGGGGGAGACGACTATCTCACCAAGCCGTTCGCGATCATCGAGCTCGTCGCACGCATAGAGGCGTTGTTGCGCCGTCCGATGGACAGCCGCGAGACCACGTTGCATGTCGGGCCGCTGGAGCTCGACCTGATCGAGCGGACCGCGCGACGGGACGAGCGCGAGATCGATCTGTTGCCGCGTGAGTTTCGCCTGCTCGAATACATGATGCGCCGGAGCGATCAGTTGCTCACGCGCGCGATGCTGCTCGAAGAGGTCTGGAACTACAAGTTCGTTCCGGCAACGACGAATCTGATCGACGTGCATATGGGCCGGCTGCGCCACAAGGTCGATGGTCCCGGCGATGCGCAGCTCATCCACAATGTTCGCGGCTCCGGCTTCATTCTGCGTTCGCGCGCATAGAGACGCGAAACCCAGGGGCTCGCGGAGCAAATCTCGGACGAATACAGAGTGCCGGTTCGATGCGCCAGATTCAGTTCATCCGTTCGAACACGTTCCTCTGGGCCCTGGCGGTGGCGGCCGCATTTGCGCTGTTCGTGGTCGGGCTGTTCGCGTTCACCTATTGGAAGCTCGACGACTATCTGATCGCGCGATCCGACCGCATGATCGCGACCCGGATCAACTTCATCGCCGATTTGCCGCCGGGGCGCCGCATCGGAGCGATCTCCGATCATCTCGAGCAGGATTCCAGGGGCGTGCAGTACGCGGGACTTTTCAATGGTGCCGGCACCCGGCTGGCCGGCAACATCGACAGCTTGCCGCGCGCACTCGATCTCGGCGGAGCGGCGCAGGGTGTGCGGCTCGACCTCATCGAGAAATCGGCGGTCCACGGACCGGTCATCAGGGTCGTGGGCAGGCGTCTTGAGAACGGCGATGTCCTGGTGATGGGACGGAATGTCGATGAGACGCACGAGATCTCGAGTGTCGTGGGGCAGGCACTCGCGCTCGGCCTGCTGCCGGCGTTCTGCCTCTGTCTGCTGGCCGGAGCGTGGCTGAGCGTTCGCGCCCAGAGACGCGTGGAGGAGGTGAACCAGCGGGTGCAGCGGATCGTGGCCGGGGAGTTGCGCGAGCGGCTTCCGGAGGACAATTCCGACGATCCGTTCGGGCGACTGGCCAGGATCGTCAACGGCATGCTCGCCGAGATGGAGACCATGATCAACGCGCTTGCCGGTGTCGGCAACGATATCGCCCATGATCTCAGGACGCCGCTCACGCGCGCTCGCCTGGCGCTGGAGCGCGGCCGAACGCATGCGACCACCCTGGAGCAGCTCCAGGAGGTCACGGACAAGGCAATGGCCGGAATCGATCAGTCGCTCGCGATCGTCACCGCCTTGCTGCGCCTCACCGAGATCGAGAACAGTCGCCGCACCGCCGGTTTCGGCAACGTTGCGCTCGACGAGATCCTGCGCGAGGTGTGCGACGTCTATGAGCCCATCGCCGAAGACAAGGGCATCGGGCTTGGCGTCGTCATCGATCGCAATGTGCAGGTGTGGGGCGATCGGGACCTGTTGTTCGAAGCGATGGCCAATCTCGTGGACAATGCCGTCAAGTTCACGCCGCCCGGCGGCCAGGTGAGGCTCGAACTGGTGTCGGAAGACGACACGGCGCTCGTGCGCGTAAGTGACACCGGACCCGGCATCAGCACGCAGGAGCGCGAAGCGGTGCTGCGGCGATTCTATCGTTCCGACAAGATGCGCAATACGCCGGGGGTTGGGCTTGGACTGAGCCTGGTGGCCGCCATCGTCAAGCTGCATGGCTTTCGATTGATCATCGGTCCGGCTCCCGGCGGGCGGATCGAGATCCTTGCCTGGACCGGGAGGGCGAGCAAAGCCGCCGCATGCCGGTCCCGGACCCCAACTCTCGCAACCGTTAATCAGATGTGATGCCCCTCATGATGCGTGATGTTCTCGATGCCATGACATGCCGAGTGACATGCCGAATGTCTGAAGGCGAATTCAGGTTTGTTACGCTCAATTCAGTCGCCTCTGCCTCCGGAGGCTTCCTAGAGTCCGCTCGCCGGTTTCGTATGTGGGAGTGACAGATGCAGATCCGCCCCGAAGGCGTGAGGAATGGTGCCATGGCTGTCGCGGCCGGAGCCCCATCGCCCTCCTTCCTCAGCGCCTATTCCGCGGCCATCAAGCGCTATGAACTGCTTGAGCCCGGTCACGAGCAGCAGCTTGCACGCCGCTGGCGCGAGACGCGGGACCGTGGTGCCGTGAACGCGCTCGTCACGAGTCATCTCCGGCTCGCAGCCAAGGTGGCGCGCGGCTACAAGGGGTACGGTCTGCCCTTGGCCGATGTGATTGCGGAGGCAAATCTCGGCCTCGTCATCGCGGCGTCACGCTTCGAACCCGGCCGCGGTGCGCGGTTCTCCACCTATGCGGTTTGGTGGATCAAGGCCTCGGTTCACGAATACATCCTGCGCTCCTGGTCTCTGGTCAGGATCGGCACGACGGCAGCGCAGAAGAAGCTGTTCTTCAAGCTCCGTAGCGAGATGAGGAAAGCCGCGGGCGGCGCGATGGCGGCGCTCACGCCCGATGTCGCCGAGACGATCGCGGAAAGGCTCGACGTCACGGCGCGTGAGGTGATCGAGATGGATTCCCGCCTGAACGGTGACATGTCGCTGAATGCGCGCGTTGGCGACGACGAGCAGGGAACCGAATGGGAAGCGTTGCTGGTCGATCAGGCGATCGACGCGGAGACGGTACTCGCCGATCATGAGCAGACGGAGCGCCGTACCAACGCCTTGCGCGTTGCGCTGGGCATGCTCACGGCACGCGAGCGTCATATTCTGGAGGCAAGGCGGCTGGCGGAATGCCCGGTTACGCTGGACCAACTCGGCTTCGAGCTTTCGATCTCCAGCGAGCGGGTTCGGCAGATCGAGATCCGCGCCTTTGCCAAGGTCAGGCGAGCCGCAATTCTTGCCGCGCAGGATGCGGCACGCAAGCGCGCCGACGGCGCCTCGGGCTCACGGTCGCGGGAGCTCACCGCTCCATGAGCGATCGAGAAGCGGTGATGCCGGTACGAATGATGTCTGTCCTGCCGCGGAGCATCTGAATTCGTTTTCATTTGAACGGATGCTCTCCCGTCCTCATCTATTCAATGATCCCGCGCAACTTGCTTCAGGCAGAACCACCATGGGAATTGTTCGCTTCGCGCTACGGTTTCCGCACACGTTCTATGTGCTTGCGGCGCTGATCCTGTTTCTCGGCGGCATCGCGATCTGGTCGATGCCGACGGACATTTTTCCGGAGATCCGCATTCCCGTCGTCACGGTGGTGTGGAGCTACACCGGCCTGTCGACGCCCGAGATGGAGCAGCGCGTCAGCACCTACAGCCAGTATTCGATCAGCGCCAATGTCAGCGGCATCAAGAACATCGAGGCGCAAACTCTCAACGGTCTGTCGGTTCAGAAGATCTACTTCCAGCCGGACGTGAATCTCGACCTCGCAATCTCGCAGATCGTCTCGGCAACCAACGCCATCCGCGCCCTGATGCCGCCGGGCATTCAGCCGCCGATCATCGTACAGTTCAATGCATCGAGCGTGCCGGTGCTGCAGCTCAGCCTCGAGTCCAATAGTCTGAACGAGCAGCAACTATACGACTTCGGCATCTACCGTATCCGGCAGCAATTGGCGCCTGTTCCGGGCGTGACGCTGCCCACGCCTGCCGGCGGCAAGTACCGCCAGATCATGGTCGACATCGATCCGAACAAGCTCCTGTCGCGCGGATTGACGCCGCTCGACATCGTCAATGCGGTGAACACCCAAAATCTGACGCTGCCCACCGGGACGACGAAAATCGGCGACACCCAGTACACCGTTCGAACCAATGCCACGCCGGCCTCGATCAAGGATCTCAACATGATCCCGGTCAAGTTCGTGAACGGGGCCACGATCTTCCTGAAGGACGTGGCCCAGGTCCGGGACGGCTCCCAGGTCCAGCAGAACATCGTGCGCGAGGACGGTCATCGCGCCGTACTGCTCAGCGTGATCAAGAACGGAAATGCCTCGACGCTCGCCGTCGTCAACGGGGTGAAGAAGGCCTTGAGTTCGATTCGCGCGTCGGCTCCTGCAGGGCTGAAGATCAACGAGCTGTTCGACCAGTCGGTCTTCGTCACCCATTCGGTGGATGGCGTGCTGCGCGAGGGCGCGATCGCGGCGGGCCTCACGGCGCTGATGATCCTGCTGTTTCTGGGATCGTGGCGATCGACGCTGGTCGTCTTGATCTCGATCCCGCTGGCGATGCTGTCTTCGCTGGTCGTGCTGTATTGTCTCGGCGAGACCTTGAACACGATGACGCTCGGTGGGCTTGCACTCGCGGTCGGCATCCTGGTCGACGATTCCACGGTGACGATCGAGAACACGCACCGACTCTGGACCGAGGAAGGCATGCCGTTGCCCGATGCGACGCTGCACGGGGCGGCTGAAATCGCGGTGCCGACGCTCGTCTCCACGCTCGCAATCAGTTGTGTGTTCACCTCGGTCGTATTTCTGGAAGGGCCGGCCAAATACCTCTTCACCCCGCTGGGTCTGGCGGTGGTGTTCGCGATGCTGGCGTCATATGCGTTGTCGCGAACGCTGACGCCGATCACCATCGGCCTGTTGCTGAAGGGCGAGCGGCGCCATGGCGAGGGCGGAAGCCCGTCGGGCATCTTCGGCCGCGCCTCTGCGATGTTCGAGCGCGGATTCGAACGCCTGCGCAACGGCTATTCCGATTTGCTGTTGACGTTGCTTCGGCGTCGCGTCGTCGTGCCGATCGTCGCGGTGCTGGTGCTGGCCCTCGGCGCCATCATGTTCGTCTATGTCGGCAGGGACTTCTATCCCCTGATCGACGGCGGCCAGATCCAGCTCCACGTTCGCGCGCCTGCGGGCACTCGCATCGAGAAGACGGAAGCAATCTTCCAGGCGGTCGAAGACAAGATCCGCCAAGTGATTCCGGAGCGGGACCGGGCGCTGATCGTCGACAATATCGGGCTTCCGGCGCGTCCCTACAATCTCGCATTCACGGACGGCTCGACGATCGGTGTGAACGACGGCACCATTCTGGTGTCGCTCAAGGATGGGCACAAGCCGACCGCGGACTACGTCAGGAAACTGCGCCAGGTGCTGCCGGCGGCGTTCCCGGAGGACACGTTCTATTTCCAGGCGGCCGACATCGTGACGCAGATCCTGAACTTCGGTCTTCCGGCGCAGATCGATGTCCGCACGGTTGGCTATGGCGACAACAATCTGGCCGTGGCCAAGGAGCTGCAGAAGAGCCTCGCGGCGATCCCCGGTGTCGTCGATGCGCATCTGCAGCAGGAAGTCGATGCTCCGGCGTTCTATGCCGACATCGACCGCACGCGGGCCGCCCAGCTCGGGCTCAACGCCAGCACGGTGGCGACCAATATCAATGTCAGCCTCAGCTCGTCGGCTCAGGTCTCGCCGAACTTCTGGACCGATCCGACGTCGGGCATCCCGTATTATCTGGCCGTGCAGACGCCCGAATACAGGGCCAATTCGCTGAACGCACTGGGAAACACGCCGGTGTCGGCCTCACTTGCCGCGAGCGGGCAGACGGTGCCCGGTCTCCTCAGCAATGTCGCGACGTTCAAGCGGGGGAGTGTCCCCACCAATTCGAACCAGGCCAACGTCCAGCCGGTGTTTGACGTCTATGCGAGCGTCCAGGGTCGCGATCTCGGCGGCGTCGCGGCCGATATCAACAAGGTCACGTCCACACTCCAGAAGCAGCTCCAGCCGGGTAATTCGATCCAGGTCCTGGGACAGATCCAGAGCATGAATCAGTCGTTCCGCAATCTCGGAATCGGCCTGCTGTTTGCCGCGATCCTGGTCTACCTGCTGATGGTCGTGAACTACCAGAACTTCGGCGATCCCTTCGTCGTCATCATGGCGCTGCCGGCGACCTTGTGCGGCATCTTGACGATGCTGTTCATCACCGGAACGACACTGAACGTGCCTTCGCTGATGGGGGCGATCATGGCGGTCGGCGTTGCCTCCGCGAATTCGATCCTGCTCGTGACGTTCGCGCGTGATGAGCAATTGAAGGGACATTCCGCGTTCCAGGCGGCGCTGAGCGCGGGCCGCACCAGGATCCGGCCGGTCCTGATGACTGCTGCCGCGATGATCGTGGGCATGATCCCGATGGCGCTCGGAGGTCCGGGCGAGGAGCAGAACGCCGCGCTCGCGCGCGCTGTGATCGGCGGACTTCTGTTCGCGACCCCGACGACTTTGCTGATCGTGCCGTACCTCTTTGCCATGCTGCGCAAAGGTAACGATGGCAAGCCTCACCACGGCGTATTCGAGGAGCAACCGGAATGAGCGACGTTCGTGTGCGGACCAATGGCGACGAGGCGAGGGACCCGCCCGATGCGGAGAGCCGCCGCATCGTCGAGCTCCCCGGCAAGGCCGCGCCATCCGGACGCCGTTACGGCGGCGCGCTGCTCGGAGGAGGTATGCTTCTGCTGCTCGCGGGCGGTCTCGGCATTGGCGGCTGGCGGCACTATCAGGCGGCGCGTGAGGTCGCTGCAGTGGCGGAGCAGGTGAGAACCGCCATTCCGGAAGTGCGGGTGGCGGTGGTCCGGCCCAGCGGCGACCTGATGAAGGTTACCTTGCCGGCGACGACGACCGCGTTCGAGGCAGCCAATATCTTCGCGCGGACCAGTGGCTATATCGAAAAGCGCTATGTGGATATCGGCGATCGGGTCAAGAAAGGCGATCTTCTCGCGGCAATCACCGCTCCGGAGCTCGACCAGCAGATCGCCCAGGCCCAGGCGACGCTGGCGCAAAACCAGGCCGCCTTGCAGCAGGCGCAAGCGAGCCGGGAGCTTGCCGACGTCACCAATGCGCGCGACAGCAATCTGGTCAAGCAAGGCTGGCTGACGGCACAGCAGGGGGACAACGATCGTCTCACCCTGCGTGCACAGCAGGCGGCCGTGGGTGTCGCCCAGTCGAACATCACGGCGCAGGAGGCCCAGATTCGAGTCCTTCAGCAGGAGAAAGCCTACCAGCGCGTGGTGGCGCCGTTCGACGGCGTGATCACACAGCGCAACGTGGACAATGGCAGCCTGGTGCAGGCCGGGTCGACCTTCATGTTCACGCTGATGCATTCCAATGTGATCCGAACCCAGGTTTTCGTGCCGCAGGACGAGGCCTTCGGAGTTGGACCGGGCGTCGACGCGGATATTCGCGTCCCCGAGATTCCGGGGCGGACGTTTCCGGGGAAAGTCACGCGCATCGCAAGCGCATTGCAGCCGGGAAGCCGAACTCTGCTGACCGAGATCGACGTGCCCAATCCGGACGGTGCCTTAAGTCCCGGTATCTACTGCACGGTCGAGCTGTCGATCCCACGCAAGACGCCGTCGATGACCGTCTCGTCCGATGCGCTCGTCTTCGATCAGAACGGTCTTCATGTCGCGGTCGTGCGGAATGGCACCGTTCATCTGCAGCACGTCTCGATCGCGCGGGACTTGGGCACCACAATTGAAGTGCGCGAGGGCCTACAGCCCGGCGACCAGGTCGTGCTCAATCCGGCGGTGAACCTGGCGGAGGGCAGCAAGGTCACCATTCGCAAGGTCGAGGTCAGTTAGGAGCATAGAGATGATCCGGGTCGTGCTCGCAACAACGATCGCCCTGCTGTTGGGCTGTTCTTCGAGTGAGGCGCAGGTCTCAACGATGGGCACCACGGCGATGGGCCTTCCAACCGTACCGGGCGCGATCGTGACCTCGCCGCTCAATAGTCCGGGGCCCTTTTCCGCAACAACCGAGCCTGGCGTTCCCGACACGACGCTGGCGCCTGTTCCGCTCGCCTCGGATCCGACGACGCCGGGTACGGTCGTCGTCTGCGCCACGCCATCGACGTCCCCGATGCCGGTGCCGGCGACCCCGATCGTATCGAGCATCGGCTCGTCAGCGTCAGGCATCGGCGCTCCGCTATTGCCGGTCACAGGGCAAACCGGCAGCTCCATCGGAACGATTCCCGCAGCGGCACCGGCGGGAACGGGGACGACGGTCGCATGCAGCTCGACGCCGGGAGGGCTCGCGACAAGCGCTGCGTCCCTGCCGCTCTCGATCCCGCAAGTGCCGTCCAGTCTCGCGCCCGGCACGATCCTGGCGGACACCAGCGCTGCCGGCGGTACCGGCATCGATCCAAATGCCGCCGTCATGCCGAGCCCGAACAGCACGGCCTGCGCGGAAGGCGTCTCGATGAATCTCGCAGCGCCTGCGACCGTGTTGCCGGCCAACGCCTCAGGCGCGGCGCCAACGCCGGGAGTGTCGCCGATCTTGCCGCCGGGATGCTGAGGCGACGCCGCTACAGGACTCTCGTCGCACCGCGTGCGGATCGGGGGATGACACGTCGGCTGGCGTAGCCTTGGCCGTACCAGCGCTTCACGTTGCCGGGCGTAGCTTCAAAACTTCGGCGTCGGGCGGCAGCATCGTTCCACCGTCCCGGTATTTCCAGTCCACCATCACGCCCTTGTTGCCCCGTACAGTGGTGCGGCCGACGAAGGTCCCCATGGTGCTCTGATGGTCGATCGAACGCCAAATCGCCGGGCCGAACGGCGTTTCGAAGCCGACGTTGCCAAAGCCGTCGGCCATCGCCTCGGTATCGAATTTCCCGAGCTTTGCGATCGGTGCCACGATGGAGCTGATCAAGGCGTGACCGACCACGGATCCCATCGTGGGAGCCTCGCCATATCGTGCGGAATAGGCCGAGACGAAGGCGTTGTTGGCGTGATCCAAGACCTCGGTCACCGGATAGCCGGTCACGATCCATCCTTCCGGGGCGTCCTGCCCGAGCGGAAGAAGGTATTCGGGTTCGCCGGTCGTGAACGACACGACGTGTCGCCCTTCGAACAGGCCGCGATCATTGCCTTGCCGGACAAATCTGGCGAGATCGGGTCCGAAGGTGACGTTGAGGATCGCTTCGGGTTTCTGCTGCGCGAGAGCGTTAACGACCACGCCGGCATCAATGGCGCCCAGCGGCGGCCACTGACTGTTGATGAACTCGACGTCGGGACGACGGCGGCTCAGAAGCTGCGTGAACCATCTTACGGCCGACTGCCCGTATTCGTAGTTCGGGGCGATCGTCGCCCACCGCGTCGCCTTCAATTGAGCTGCCTCCTCCACCAGCATGGCTGCCAGCATGTATGTCGAGGGGCGGAGCCGGTAACAATATCGATGCCCTTGCTCCCAAACGAGGGCGTCGGTGAGCGGTTCGCTCGCCACGAAGAGGATCCGGTTTTGCCGGGCGAAGTCGCTGATTGCCAGTCCGACATTCGACAGATATGCGCCTGCCAGAAGATCGACGTCATTCCGCCGCACCAGTTCTTCGGCGGCACGCAGCGCGACGCTCGGCTTGCCTTCATCGTCCCGGCTGATGACCTGCAGCTCTCGCCCGAGGAGACCTCCACTCGCATTCAGCTGTTCGACCGCCAACTGCCAGCCGCGGCGATAGGGCAGGGTAAACGCGGGCGCGCTGCTATAGGAGTTGATCTCGCCGATCCTGATCGGTCTCGTGCCCTGGGCGCGGATGATGCCGGGCGAAAACACCGACGCGCCAACACTGCCTAAGACCTGTCGTCGAGAGATGCTCATCTGGTGCGATCCGGAGGATTGAGTGTGAGGGCTGGTCCAGCGCTGCAGGACATGTCGTGCCGGTCGAAAAGATCAGCAACCTAGTGGCAGGTGCAGGACGGGGGCCGGTCGTCGCCGCCTGTCGAAATCGAGATGCCGGGACTTGCAGCGAGACCGCGCGCAAAGGCGAGCGCGGGAAGATCGACCTCCCGATCGAACAGAGCGCTGACCGGACCGACGAGATCGAGAGCGGTCTGCTGGCGGTCCGACGCCGCCATGATCCTTGCCCAGGCTGCCGCGACCTTCAGCTCATAGAAGCGGCATTGCTGCTCTCTGGCAACGGACAGGCCCTCGGAGAACAGGACTTCCGAGCGGGACCGATCTGACGAGCCATCGGCAAGCAGGATCTCGCCCTTGATCCGCAGCAGATCAGCAAGGCACCACAATTGCTGGCCTTGCCGGGAGATGGCCAGGGCATCTTCCACGGCGGCCAGGGCCTGCGCAGTCTCGCCGACCGCGAACAGTCCTTCGGCGAGCGATCCGAGAAATTCGGGATTGCGCATCAGCCAGCCGTTCTCGGCCCGCGCTTTCAGTCCGCTGCGCAGCAGATCTATTCCATCGTGATGTCTGCCTTGCAGGACGAGCAACTGCCCCTTCAGGCAGGACGTCCAGCTCGTCCAGAAAGCTATTCCCTCGCGCGTGACGAGCTCGAGGAGAGACGCTATCGCCTGATCGGCAGTGGCGACATCATGCGTCATCAGCGCAATGGGGCACACGGCGTTCCGCAGCGCGTAAGCGATCGCGAGCTTGTCCTTCTCACGCTGCGCCTCCTCGAGGCATTCCGCGGCCAGGGATCTGCTCTGGGCGATCTTTCCCTGGAGCAGCAGCACGCGGGCTAACATGGCCTTTGCCAGGACGGTCTGGTTGAGCAGGAACCACATCTGGTTCGTGCCGTCCTTCAATCCGTGAGCCGAGTGGTCCAGGGACAGGGTCAGTTCGCGTCGAGCTTCCTCCTGCGCGCCGTAAAAATGGGTGGCGGCGCCGATCAGGCGGCGGCCGACCGTCTCGTTGGCGGGGTTTCCCGTGCGAAGGGCGATCGCCAGATATCGCTCTCCGACGCTCTTGGCCGCGTCATATTGGCCCGAGTTGAGATTATAGCTCCACAGCGTCCAAACAGCCTTGAGCTGAAGCTCGAGATCGGACAGCTCTTCGCCGAGTGCAAGCCCGATGTTCAGGGCCGCCTTCATGCGATCCGCCGAGCCAGTCGTATTGAGAAGCGCGAACCCCAGCGCGACGTAGAGCTGCGCCTTGAGCCTTGGATTGCAGGTGAGCTCTCCGTCAAGATGGGCGAGAGCGTGCTCGACCCGGGTCGAGCATTCCATGAAGGACAGCAGTTGCATCCACACCGGCACAAAGCCGGCCGTCAGCTCTACGCCGAGCGCGGCATCGCCGCCGGGTGCGAAGGCCCAGTCGAGCGCTGCATGCACGTTTCCAATTTCCTGGGCAAGGCGAGTGAGATCGTCGGAGGCGGGGGAGGCATCGCCAGGTGGCATGATGAGCTGCCTGAGAAAGCCCGCATGCCGTCTGCTGGCCTGCTCGCAGAGCCCTGCTTCTGCCAGCTTCTCCAGAGCATAGGCGCGGGTGGTCTCCAGCAGACGCCACCGCCCTTCGAAGGAGGGATCGAGCGAGACCAGCGATTTTCCGACCAGATTGAACAGTGTTTCGATGACGTCCGACCGGGACAACGCGTCGTCCATCATTGCAATGGCCGCATCGAGTGTGAAACCTGCCGGAAACACCGCGAGCCAGCACAACAGCCTTTGCTCGTCGGGCGATAACAGATCGTAGCTCCAGTCCAGCGTCGCTCGCAGGGTCTGGTGCCGTGGCAGTTGGTCCCTGCGGCCGCCGCTCAGCAACTCCATTCGCCTGTCCAGGCGAAGCAAGACCGTGTCGACCCCAAGATTCGCGGTCTGAGCCGCGGCGAATTCCAGCGCGAGCGGAATTCCGTCGAGCCGGCGACAGATGGCAGCCACTTTCAGCAGATCGTCCGCGCCTGGAGAGAAGTTCGCGCGTAGCGACTGTGTGCGAGCGACGAAGAGCTGCACGGCGCTTGCCTGCAACAGCACACCGGGATCACGCAAACCAGAGTCCGGAACCGACAGCGGCGGGATGGTCGCAACGTATTCGCCATCGATGCGGAGGCCTTCCCGACTGGTCGAAAGAATAGTGACATTGGGACAATAGCGAAGTGCGGCACTCGCGATCTGTGCAGCGATGTCGATGACATGCTCGCAATTGTCCAAGATGAGAAGCAGACGCCGTGACCCGATAGCCTGCGCGATGCAGGCGGCCGAAACCTCCTTGTCACTCAAGGCCAGCTTGAGCGCACGGGCGGTGGTCGATGTCGCAAGTGCCGGATCATGCAAGGTCGCGAGCTCGACCAGCGCCACCGCACCATCGAATGAGGATGCGACCAGGCGCGCAAGTTCGATGGCCAGCTTTGTTTTCCCGATGCCTCCCGGGCCGACCAAAGTCACGGCCCGATATGCGAACATAAGTTCGGCAATTTCGCTCAGGCAATCCTCGCGCCCGATAAGAGGAGCGCGCGTGTTCGGCAGGTTGTTCGAAAAGGATTCGATGGCCGGGACGGATACCGATGTCGCTGCGGGCTGATCCAAATGCCCGCTTCGCCAGGTCCCGGCGAGGGTATATCCACGGCCCGAGATCGTCTTGAGGAGATCGCGATCTTTGCCCAGCGCCTTGCGGACGGCGGAGATATGGACCTGTAGCGTGTTGTCCTCGACGGCCAGGCCTGACCAGACACTTCCGATCAAATCATCCTTGGTCACCAGGTGACCGGCGCAACCCGCCAGTTTCTCGAGAATCTCGAATGCGCGGCTTCCGATCGGGACCGTGATGTTGTCGCACTTCAGCTCTCTCCGCTGGCAATCGATGAGCCAGTTACCGAAAGAGTAGGTTCGTACAGCGGGCGAAGGCGACATAAGGGGGTCCGTGGATCAGCTTCACTGCCGCAATCTAGGAGAGTGACGTGACCCCCAAAGATCACCGCCCCTGGCAAGATTCTGAAAGCGTCAGTATGCCCAGGTGTCGTACAGGGGAGGCCGTTGGGGTGTCAAGACGACCTTCTCAGTAGCCGGCTGTTCGCCATGGCTCGATGCAGGCGTCCGAAACGCTCGTTGCTTGCACACGAATTCGTGAGGACGAATGGGAGTGCCAAAATGGGAGAGCGGGCCGGAAGGAGCGTGCAGCACATCCCGACAGCAACACGGGGCAGGGGACTTCGCGTCGCAACGGTTCAGAAGCTCGGCAGCCTGCTTGGTCTCTTCGTTATCGAGCGGTCGAAGCGACACCTGTTCACATCGCGAGCTGCAGGATATCGCGCGGCATCTCGATTGAAAGGATGGCACGACGCATCGCTTCGACTGTGTCGGCAAGTCGGCGAAGGAGAGCCTGAAGTTTCCTGATTTTGCGCCTCTTCACTCGCGATCGGGCCATAGCTTGCTACCTTACTCTGCGATCGATGCGCTTCGCCGGAATGGGGCATCATCGTTTGGATTGTCCTTGCCAGAGTAAGATCATGTCTCAGCCATTATTACTGTCGCCACAACCGAAGCATGGCGACACCCAGGCGACCGTCACCGCGGACGAAACAGATTTCCGCTCGGCCATCGCAATGGCCTCGATCGCGCCGCTTCCGAAGGTCATCGCGCCTACCACCGTTTCGCGCAGGGACGATCTGTCCCCCCTTGATGCAACGACGATTGCCTTCGAGCGGCTCGGTCTGGTCATTGCGATCGAAGGGCGGCCACGGCGCAGCTCCAGCATATCCCCGTGTAATCCGGCGCGCGACACCGGCTGGCTTCGCGTCGAAATCCCGTGGCAACGCGCGGCCATGACTGCACCTAGCTCTCTGACAACGGCGCCCATTTGTGACGACGATCCGGTTGTTCAGCGCCTGTCCGAAGCTCTCGTCGCGATGGAGCGATTGAAGGCCACCGATAGCGCCCTTTGCGTCGACGCCCTGCGATTTGCCGTCATTGCCCGGCTCCTTGCCTTGCGGTCCGAGGCGGAGCCGAGGTTCGACGAGCGAGCCCGCGTCGGCCAATGCACTTCTGAAAGGCCGGTCCACGGATTGCAGAAGTGGCGGCTCAAGCGGGTGCTCGACTATATCGAGACTCACTTCCGCAAGAAAATCGTGCTGGCGGATCTTGCCGCGGCCGCGGGCCTGAGCCGGATGCATTTCGCCGCCCAGTTCCGCGCCGCGACGGGTTGCAGGCCTCACGAATATATCTTGCGGCACCGGATACAGCGCTCCAAGGATCTGCTGCGGGACTGCGAGATGCCGATTGTTGAGGTCGCGCTCACAGTGGGTTTTCAGAGCCAGGCCCACTTCACGACGACGTTCAGGCGCTTCACGGGTGACACGCCGAGTCGATGGCGAGATGCCGCTGCGGCTGGATTCGATCTTTGATGCCCCTGCCTCGACCGAATAGGCCTCTGCCCTCGCGGGGCCTGAGACTGCAGTGGCGAGGTTGGTGAATTCCGCGATGGAGCTGGCATCGCTCTCGGATCCGCTGCAGATGCCGGGCCGCGGCGTTGGTACGGATCAATGCGTCTCAGACAGGGCCGGTCGGAAGAACGGGGCTTCATAGGGCCGCCATTCTTCCTCCAGTCACGTCTGTGAGATGGAAGCCCCCGAAGCGCCGAGATGAATCTCTTCAAGTCCGCGCTGACGATTGCCTTGCGGCAAGGGGGCTCGCTCCGGCTGGCGTGCTCAATAGCCCGACTTGGGCTCGCACGGAGGCCGACGCCAGGGGTCGCTCGCATACGCGCCGACGTCGGGAGCGCGAACACAGTTGCGCTTGGACGTCACCGGAACGCGCTGAACCGACGCATAGGCGTCGTCATTGGTCCGGCGCGCCTGGTTGTTGCCTTCGCGAGCCATCGCGGGGGAGGCGATCATGGCCGAAACCATCAGTCCCGCCGACAAGAGCTTCAGTGTAGTCATTGCACGTCTCCTTGACAAAGCGACGCCGGGAACGCCTCGGCTCGCCTGCCAGACATGTGTACGCGTGTGTCGGATGAGCAGTATCAATTGAACGATCATTTTCGCCTTTGCACGAAGTCGGCGCCCGCGCTTCATCTCGAAAGCGATTGCTCGCTAGTCGGGCGAAAGCGTTATCTGGTCCGAATGGCCATTCATGAGCGGACCGAACCATTCCCACTTCTCGCCGGTGAAGCGCATCATTTGGAGATGCTCAATCGGGCGAAAGTCCGTCGGCGATGTCTTGACCCGGACGCCGGGAATATAGGCCGCCCCCTCGATGTCGAGATTCGTCGCCACCTGCATGATCCTCTCGCGTGTGAGATCGTCGCCACAGCGCCTAAGCACCTCAACGAGCGCGCTCGACATATTGAATGCCACCAGCGGGCCGCTTTCGGATCGATCTGCGTCCGGATAGTATTTCGCCATGAACGCGCGAAAATGCTGCATGCCCGGGTATGAGTCCCACTGCGGGTCGGTCACGTCCATCTGGTACCCGGCACTCAGGACTCCCTTCGCGTTGTCCAGTCCTGCGAGCTTCAACACAGAGCCGACCGAAACCGAGACGTTCGTCATGATGTGGACGGGATGCCAGTCCAGCTCGGCGAGCTTCCTGATCGCCTGAGCCGCGAATTTTGGCGTGGCGACATTGATGAAAATGTCGGGGGCGGCCGCCTTGATCGCCACGATCTGCGAGTCGATTGTCGGCTCGCTGATTTCATATGGCAGGCTCGCAACCACCATTTGCGCGTACCCGTCTTGTAGCACCTCCTTCAGGCCAGCCAGATAGTCGCGTCCGAAGTCGTCGTTCTGGTAGAGGATGCCGATCCTGGCGCCAGGGTGATGCGTCAGGATATAGTCCGCGTAGATGCGTGCCTCGGTTCGGTAGCTCGGTAGCCAGCCGATCGTCCACGGAAAGTGGACGGGATCAGCCCAGCGAGATGCCCCCGATATGGCGAACAATTGCGGCACGTGGCGATGGTTCATGTACCTTTGAATGGCGGCGTTGCTCGCGGTACCGAAGGGGGCGAAGATCGCGAGCACTTCGTCGTCCTCGACGAGCCGCCGTGCCTGCTCGACCGCTCGGGACGGATTGTAGCCATCGTCGTAGGAGATGAACGCGACTGTCCGGCCGTTGATGCCGCCATTGTCGTTGACCATGCGAAAATACGCACTCATCGTCCTGCCGATGATGCCGTAAGCCGATGCCGGGCCGCTATAGGGCATGATGTTGCCGATCCTGATCTCGGTGTCGCTCGCACCGGGATCGTATCGCTGTTGCGCAGAGGCGCTGGCTGCGCCGGCCGCAAATATGACGGCGACGATCGCTAGTTTTCGCAAGCGCCTCGCAATGTCCGGACTCAAATGGCCACTTCCACCGGTGATCAAGCGATGCCTCCATAGCGCTGCTGGTCTTCGTGCCTGCCGGGCGGCGGTATGGCGCCAATGGAGGGCCTGCTCGTCCAACAGTCGATAGCCGGAGTGTAGCGCGGGACCCGACGCGAGCCGGATTACAGAAGCTGAAGAACTGTGAAGTTTTACAATGGTGTGCGTAGAATTGACCCGTCACCGGCGCCCGATCTGGGGGAGCGTTCTACGCCGTCGTCGCGAACAAACGTTCGGAGCCGATGATATCGATCGAGGCTCCGGACCCGCGGGGTGCGCCGCATGGCGCGGTCGCACTCCGAGCGAGGTCACAGACAGGCATGGTGACGCGGCAATTTGCCTTTGCGTGTTGCCGCCGCTCACCGATGCCCGTGGCGGTTGTAGATGTGGCCCGCTCCGAACACCGGAGCCGCGCCACCGGACCGCTCGAGACCCATTCGCCCTGCCGGCGTCAATGCGCCGCCATTCAGCACGTCGCGATTGGGATACATTGATGCAAATGCGGCGGGCTCCTGATCGGCATAGGACCAGGCCGCGGAGGCGGATGATATCGTTGCCGTTGAAAGCAGCACTGCGGCGATCAGGGTTTTGAATGCACTCATAGCGATTCTCCATTGCTTGTGATGTGCGGAGAGTCGCTTGGCGATGATCGCTGCTCGGCTGATGGCGTTTCCGGAATTGCTTTCTATACCGGGCTATATAGGCAGTCCGGCCGGAAAACCCCGCTTGTTGAGCATCACTCTTGCGAGAAGATGACGGGAATATCAGGCAGTGCGCGCGGTTACCAAGGTCTGATGCGTCTTCGAAGCCGAACTCTGTCACAATTGTCATAGTTGCTCGCGCGATCGTGCGTGGTCGAATCGTGTGCGACGCCCAGTTCTAGGTGCAGGTCATACAACATGAGGAGTGTGAGCCATGAGACTGCTCTGGTTTCTCTGCGTCGTCGCCAGTCTTGCGCTCTCGGGTGTCGCATCGGCCCGCGGCGGCATGGGATCCCACATGTCGATGGAGAGCGGTGGCGCGCTCGGTACCAGCGCTGCTGCGCCGGGAACGAACTCGCTCGGCACCGCGCTCCCGTCATCGGAGGGGGTTGGTCATCCGACGAAGGGACCGCTGCTCGGCTCGGATGCGACCATCGACAAGGAGGACGCACGGGTCGAGAAGATGCTGGAAGGATCCATCTGTCGCGGCTGCTGACGTGCGAGCATTGCGATATTTGCGGCGAGTGTCTGGCGGCCTTGGTCGCCGGACAGATTGTGTATTTTGAATGCGTTGGTGATACGCTGGGCGCAAGATCAAGCAACCGCCTGGGGCTATGCCGATGATGGCCGAGCCAAACCAGCGCCCCGTCTACGCTTGCGCTGAATGGGAGATCGATCTTGCCAGACGCGAACTGCGCTCGATGGGAGAGTCCGTTCCTCTGGGCGGTCGTGCCTTCGAGATTCTTGCGGAATTGGCTCAGGCCGAAGGCGGGCTGGTCACCAAGAATGACCTGACGGAGCGTGTCTGGCGCGGCGTCTTCGTCGAGGAGAGTGCACTTCGGGTCCATATCGCGGCGATCCGGAAGGCCTTTGGTTCGGATCGTGACATGCTGGCGACAACGGTCGGCCGGGGCTATCGCCTGCTGGGTTCATGGCGGACCCGGCAGATGGCTGCCCCGCTACAATCTGCCGCACCCCAGCCACTGCCGTCGACCAACATTCCCAATGCATCATTCGTTCTCATCGGCCGCACCACCGCGGTCGCGCGTTTGTGGGAGCTTCTATCGGCTTATCGCGTCGTGAGCCTCGTCGGGCCTGGCGGGATCGGCAAGACGGCCCTTGCACTACAAGCTGCCAGGACGCCGCCAGCCGGTTTTGCGGCCGACCGGTTGCTGGTCGAATTGGCCTCGCTGCCCGATCCCAAGCTCGTGTGCTCGGCCGTCGCCAGCACGCTCCGTATCAAGCTCGAAGGGGAGGAGATCACCCCGGGCTCCATAGCGCGCGCGATTGGAGCCAGGCAGTTGTTGCTCATTCTCGACAATTGCGAGCACGTCGTTGATACCGTGGCCCAACTGGCCGAGACGATCGTCAGCCAGTGTTCCGGAACGATCGTCCTGGCGACAAGTCGCGAAGCGCTGCGCATTGACGGCGAACATGTCTATCGCGTTCCGCCCCTGGGTGTGCCGCCCGAAGTCCGGCTCGGGTCTGACGCCGCATCGGCCTACACGGCGGTAGAATTGTTCACGACCAGAGCGAAAGCGCTGGGCTCCAGCTTCGCGCTCGACGAAGAGAACCTTGATGCCGTCGCAGCCATCTGCCGCCGGCTGGATGGCATTCCGCTCGCGATCGAGTTCGCGGCGGCGCGCGCCGTGATGCTCAGTCCGCCGAAGATCGCGGCACTTCTCGACGACAGGTTCAAATTTCTGACGACCGGCCGGCGTACTGCGTTGCCCAGGCAGCAAACGCTTCGTGCGACGCTCGACTGGAGCTACGATCTACTGCCGGACGCCGAGGCGCGGGTTCTGCGGCGGCTCGGCGTGTTTGCCGGAGAGTTTCTACTCGATGCCGTGATCGCGGTCGCCGGCGAAGGGATGGGCGATGTCACCGCGGAGCTTGCCAACCTGGTGGCAAAGTCGCTCGTCCTTGCGGATATTCGCGGCGAGCGCCCGTACTATCGCCTGCTGGACACCACGCGCGCCTATGCGCTGGAAAAGCTTCACGCCAGCGGCGAATTTCCCGGCGTCGCGCGCCGCCAGGCCGGATACTATGGCGGGTTCTTTGCGAATGCGGAAGCTGACAGCGAAGTGAAACCGCAGGCGGAGTGGCTCGGCTTTTATGGCCAGCACATCGACAACGTACGATCCAGCCTCGATTGGGCTTTCTCGCCCGACGGAGATGCGCAGATCGGAGTGGCGCTGACCGCAGGGGCCGTCCCGTTATGGGTACAATTGTCGCTCCTCGCCGAGTGCCGCGAGCGGACCGAACTGGCGTTGGCCAGCCTCGACGGCAGCGCCGCGGGCGCTTTGCGGCTCCGCATGCAATTATCGGCCGCGCTTGGCTGGTCACTGATGTACGGCGTTGGCAGGGCTCGAGAGGCCGGTCCGGCCTGGGCGGCGACCCTGCAGCTGGCCGAGCAGCTCGGCGACAGCGACTATCTGTTGCGTGCGCTTTGGGGGCTCTGCATCGATCAATTCAACAACGGCGAGTTCCGCAAGGCGTTGGAATTCGCGCACCGCTTCGCGGATATCGTGGCCGATTCCCAAAATTCGGTCGACCGGATGATGGGCGATCGGCTGCTTGCCACGACGCTGCACTACCTCGGTGACCAGCGGTTGGCGCATCATCACATTGGGCGGACCTTGTCTCGCCTTTCCGATCTGGCGGCGAAGCCGCAGGTGATCCGTTTCAGGTTCGACCTGCGAGCCTCGGCACGCTATTTCCAGGCGCGCATCCTGTGGCTTCTCGGGTTGGCGGATCAGGCACTGAGCGTCGTCGAGCGCAATGTCGAGGAGGGCCGTGCGAGTGGTCATGCCCTGACCTTCTGCAGCGTACTCGGCCAGGGTGCCTGTCCGATTGCTTTCCTGGCCGGCGACCTCGATGCTGCGGAAGGCTATTGCACCATGCTGCTCGAGCACACCGAACGTCATCCGATCCGTCTATGGAACGTATGGGCGCGCGCCTTCAGGGGCATGGTGATGGCGCGGCGTGGCGATGTCGCCGCCGGATTGACGTTGCTGCGCAAGGCGCTCGAGCTGGCGGGCGAGGCGCGTTTCCTGCCGCGCTTCCTGCTTCCTCTCGGCGAACTGGCAGCATGTCTCGGAGAGGTCGGCGAAGTATCGCTGGGGCTTGCGACCGCGGACGAGGCGCTTGCGCGCTGCGAGGCGAGGGATGAGCGGTGGTACGCGGCTGAGCTCTGGCGCATCAAGGGCGAGTTGCTCCGGCATCCCGGCGAGCGTCGCTCGGCTATCGCCGCCGAGCAGTGCTTCGACAAGGCTTTCGAAGTCGCGCGCGGCCAAGGTGCGCTGTTCTGGGAGCTGAGAGCGGCCATCAGCCTGGCACGGTTGAGGACGAGTCAGGGCCGTCCCGCCGATGCGCACCAAATCCTGGCTCTTGTGTACGGCAAATTCACTGAGGGTTTCGAGACCACGGATCTCAGGCTCGCGAGAGCGATGATGACGGAGTTTTCGACATAATAGTACGGTCGGTGCTCCAGGATGCCCCGGGGGCGGCGTCCGATACATGTCATCGGACGCAGGTGCGGCCTCGGCGAGCGCCGCATCCCCCGTGCTCCAGAACGTTGGCTTCGAAGTCCTATTGCCGGACCAAGAATGCGCCGGCCCCTCGACGCGGTCTTTCCATGCCGCGCGCTTCTATCCGGATTGCACGGCATCGCCGCCAGCCGCGCGACCTGGCCACTGCAGGTTCGCGCACCCCACGCGAGTTTGTCAGAGAGATTAACTCGCGGCGAGCGAGCCCGAAGGCGGAGACGCCAATTCGGCAAGCAATTCGCTGGCCGCTTTCAGGACGGGCGTATTGAACCCCTCGGTGAATCGTCCATAGATGGGCGCAAGCACGTCTTGCGCTTCACTGCGGCGGCCCCGCCGCTGCAATAGCCCTGCAAGACCGATTGCCGTGCGCAACTCAAAACCGAGCGCCCCCTGATGTCGGGCAAGGTCAAGTGATTGCGCCAGGCTCCGCTCCGCCTCCAGGAAGTCGGGATTGTCCTTGCGGATCAGCACTTCTGCCCTTGCCCGCAACATGTCCGGCATCTCCACCATGAAGTTGCGACGCCGACCCCGGGCAATCGCCTGATCGAGGATGTCGAGTGCTTCATCTCCACGACCTGTCGCCGCCAGAGCTTCCGCGAGCGGCACGCAAAGTCCGGCCGCCGCGCCGTAGCGCTGGCTCTGCAGCTTCTTGACGGAGGCGTTCAGCATGGCCAGCCCGATATCACTCTCGCCGCGGGCCAGTAGCGCAATCCCTTTCATGGCGTCGCCGACCGTCTGGAGGGTGGCGAGATTATGCTTGCGGGTCTCCACGAGGAGCCTGTCAATGTGCTCCTCGCACACCCCCACATCTCCGTTCCAGAGGAAAACACCGAATGCCCAGGGCAGCGCTATGCACAGTATGGTCGGATGGTTGATGGCGATCACATCGGAGATGGCTTGGCGCGCCGTCGCCGTGGCCTGATCGGGATGTCCCTCGAGCCACAAGATGCGGGCGAGGGTGATTTGAGGACGCTTCGGGTAATCGGACGTCAGGCCGCCACGGGAGTCGCCTTCCAGTCCCGGATGGGACAGCGCCGCTTCGACGTACGAGCGAGACGCGGCAACCTCGCCCAGATAGTGGCACGACGTTCCGAGCAACATGCGCATGCGCGCCACTCCGACGGAATCGTTGCTGGCGAGGGCAATCGCTTCGCCGCGCTTAGCGGTGGCCAGCGCATCGTCAAAATTGCCGACCAGCAATTGGAGCAGATGCAGTCGGCCAATCAGGCGGATTTGGCCGGCGACATCGCCAATTGTCTCGGCCAACCTGACCGCTCTGTCGAGATAGCCGACGCCCAATTCGTCGATTTGTCCCGTCAGCATCCGGGCCGACGCCAACGCGGCATGAAGTGCGAGGTCGTGCCTGACACTTCCGCCCGTCTCATGAAGCGCTTCGATTGCGCGCGTGACCCAGAACTGGCATTCGGTGAAGAGCGACAGCTTGAAGAACAGGGGGATCGCTGCCGCAGCGAGGCGGACGCCGGTTCTGCGGTCGCCTCGATCCGAGAAGCACCACGCCAGCGCGCTGCGTATGTCGCCGAATTGATCGGCCATCGACGACAGGCCTTCATTCGGCTCGTCGGCCGTCTTTTCAAGCAAATCCCGAAAGTAGGAGGCGTGGCGTAGCGGCACGATCTCGGCGTCGGGGCTGGCGGCGAGCTTCTCCTGCGCGTAGGCCCGCGTCGCGTCCGCGAGCCTGTAGCGCATCGATTGCGAGCCCTGGTTCAGGGCAAGCATCGACTTGGCCACGAGGTTGTCGAGCGCAGCCATGGTCGTGTCGTCGCTAGTGGGATCGCTGCCGGCGATCGCTCGGGCGGCTTCGGCGGTGAAGCTGCCGACGAACACGGATAGCTGGCTGAGAACCACCCGTTCGGGCTCGGATAGAAGATCGTAGCTCCACTCGATGGTTGCGCGAAGCGTCCGGTGCCGGGGCAGCGCCGTGCGTCGTCCTTCCCACAGCAGATTGAAGTGCTTGTCGAGGAGTTGGACCATGGCCTTGACTCCGTATGCGGTCACATGGCCGGCGGTGAGCTCGATCGCGAGCGGGATGCCATTGAGCCGACAGCAGAGGTTGCCGACGTCCGACGCGTTCGCATCCGTCAATCCGAACTCACCTCCAGCTGCGGCCGCGCGCTCCACGAAGAGCTTTACGGAGGGGTAGGCAATCGCGCTCTCGGCCGTCAGAACGGCATTTTCCGGCGGGCTTGTCAGAGGCGAGAGCCGATATGTGTGCTCGCCTTCGACCCGCAGCAGCTCCCGGCTCGTGGCCATGATGTGCAACTGCGGTGCCTCCTGGTAGAGCCGTTCGGCCAGCGCGGCTGCGGCGTCGACGACATGCTCGCAGCAATCCAGAATGAGCAGCATCCGCCGGTCGCGCAGGACTGCAACAAGACTGTTTGAGGGATCGTCCGATCGCGCCCGCAGCCCGAGCGAAGATGCTGCAATGGCCGGTACCAGAGCGGCATCGCGGGTCTCACCGAGACTGACGAAGTGAACCTGGCCGGCGAATTCCGCGAGAAGGGCGTGGCCCGCGGAAACAGCGACCGTCGTCTTGCCGATGCCGCCCGGGCCGACGACCGTGATGAAACGCTGGGCTTTGAGCCTTTCCGATATATCCTGGATGGTTTGCTCGCGGCCCACCATCTGCCAGGGATGTGCCGGCAGGTTGTGCGCGCGAACAGGCTTGGTCGGTGCAGGTTGATTCTGCTCCGGGCTCGCGGCCGAACCGACGAAACAATAACCCTGTCCCGAGACCGTGCTCAGATATTTGGCGCCGGCATTGCCGTCCCCGAGCGCCTTGCGGAGTGCTGCGATATGGACGCGCAAGCTGTTGTCATCGACGCTGGAGCCTGGCCATGTCCTGGCGATCAAATCGCTCTTGCTGACGACGTCGCCCGCATGCCGGATCAGTGTCAGCAGAAGGTCAAATGCGCGAGCCGACAGTTGAACCGGATTGCCATCTTTCTCGATCCGTCTCTGCGAGGCGTCCAGACGAAACGGCCCAAAGACGAAAATCTCTTGAGCGGAGCTCTCCTGGAGAGAGGGTCCGGTCGTGGCTGTTGTGGCGTTGCTCTGCCAGCGGTGGACCATTTGAAAATATTAAATCCGACGACCGACTCGTCGTACTCTATGACTTGAACTCGGGCCGAAACGTGTGACCGCGGTGGCAGCTCCAAACGTAACATCCAGCAGTATCGCGGTAAAGGATCACCGATGAATGTCGCTGATCACTTTCGTCCGGAGGGCAGGGAACTCCGGGGAGAGTCCCGATTTTTTGGGAACGACCGTCGATTGGGGAAATCTCCGCCAATGGGTGATCTCATCGGATCAACACGGGCTTGAGAAGATCCTCCAGGCCGATCCGGCGGAACAGTTCCGTGCGAGCGCGGTCGGCGACGGCGTCGACAGCTGCCGCCCCATCGTCATCCGGGCCGAAATGAACTTTCAGCGGACGTTGTCCGAACGGCATGTTCACGACATTCGCAACTGTGCTTGCGACATCTTGTGGGGCCGTATCCTTCGGCGAAAGCTGCGCGAGTCCCGCAAGCGCGATTTCACTCACGTCGGCGGTTGGACCATCCGCGTATTCTTCCGCCCGAACAGTATCCTGCGGCCGGCCGGATCGGACATAGTGGCCGGGTCCGAGAGCACTGGGAACGATGATGGTCGTCTCGACGCCCCAACGTGCGAGCTCGCCGGCGTAACTGAGTGCCAGCGAATCCAGGGCGGCTTCCGTTGAAGCACAGGCGCCGAGGAACGGAACCGAGCTGCCCCGCGCGCTGCTTGACGTGATCCATATCAGCAAGCCCTGACCCTGCTTGCGCAATTGTGGCAACGCCGCGCGATTGAGGCGCTGTGCGATCAGGACGTTGGTATCGTAGAGCTCGGCAAGCTGCTCCGGCGTGAAGGCTTCTGCGGGTCCGTAAACGACTTGCCGGGCATTGTGCACGACCACGTCGAGGCGGCCGTTTTCGGCGATGATGGTCTCAACGGCCGAGGTCACTGAGGATTCCGAAGAGACGTCAAACTCGATCGTGCGGAGATCGGGGCCGGGCTGGCCGGGATTTGATCCAGCCTCCTCGATCCCTTGCGCAATAGGGCCACTCATTTCCCGGCTTGAAACGTAGACCGTGTGGCCTGCCTGCATCAGTTGCCGGCAGGTGGTTCGTCCGATGCTGTTTGCAGCACCCGTGACGATGATCACTTTGCTCATTCGATTCCCAATCGCATTCCAGCCTCTGCGGCGCTGGCGGCCCCGTCGCGACACGGTCCATCGTTCGGGAGTCGACCGCCGCCATCGTGCGAAGCGCATCTGGAATAGGGCGGGGCGCAGGGTGGGTCTTTTCGGGCATCACGATCGATTGTCAAATTGCACGAAAAATTTCGAGAATGCCCGAAGCCGGATCCGGTCCGGCGAACGCCGAAGACAGTTCAGGCGTGCCTTCGCGAAATTGGCGGTGGGTTCGAAAAGATCGGGCCTTGGCCGCCGGCTACAAGGAGGCTGCGTCGCTCGAAAGAGCGCCGCGCGCACCCGATTGCCAGGCGGTCTGCGCATCGCAAAGGAGACCGGATGAATCAAGGCAAGCTACCACGTTCGGGGCTTGGGTCCCTCGTCCTGATTGCGGCCGTGGTCGGCGGCGGCGCGGCTGCCTTCGCATACACTGCGGGATGGCTCTCGCCGGGGCGCCTGACGCCGGAACGGATGATCGCTGCGCTGACGCCTCCGAGCGGCCCGCCGCTCGGGCACCGGCGAAATCATGCCAAGGGAATCTGCTTCACTGGGACATTCGAGGCGAATGGAAACGGTGCGGAGCTCTCCCGGGCCAAGGTCTTCGCGCAGGGGCACTATCCGGCCTTGGGCCGTTTCAATCTCGGCACGGCCGATCCGAACGCGGTTGATGCGACCGTGCGCGTCCGCGGCCTGGGATTGCAGATCACGACGGCAGACGGCGAAGAGTGGCGCATGGCGATGATCAACCCGCCGGTCTTTGCGGTTTCCACGCCGCAAGCATTTCACGACCTGCTGATCGCATCCGGAAAGAAGGATCCGGAGGCGATGAAGGCATTCATTCAGGCCAACCCGGAATTCGGCCCCTTCGCGGCCTGGGCCAAGACGGCGCCCTGGACCGGCAGTTATGCGGAGGAGCCCTATAACGGTCTCAACAGCTTCGTCTTCACGGACGCCGGAGGCGGCGACCACACCGTGCGATGGTCGCTGTTGCCCTCGGCGCAACCCATTCCGATCTCGCAGGCCGACCTCGAAAAGCGCGGGCCGGATTATCTCGAGCAGGAGATCACCGAACGGGTCCGGACCGCCGGTCCACTGCGATGGACCATGGTCACGACCGTCGCCGATCCGGGCGACCCGACCGCGGATCCGAGCAAGGCCTGGCCGGAGAACCGTCGCAAAGTGGAGGTCGGAACGCTGATCGTGCAGCGGATCGAGCCGGAGCGCGATGGACCGTGCCGCGACATCAATTTCGATCCGGCGGTCCTGCCACAGGGAATCCGGGTGTCGGACGATCCGTTCCCGGCTGCACGCTCATCGGTCTACCGCAAATCCTACGATCTGCGCGCGGCCGAAGCCAGGGACTATCCGCGAACCGGGACCGCCAAGCCATGACCAGCGCTCCTCATCGTTTTGCCCTGATCCAGCGGGTTCTGCACTGGCTGATGGCGGTCTGCATCCTCGCCATGCTGTTCATTGGCGTCGGCATGGTCTCCACGGTCGCGCCGAAATATCTGCCGCTCATCCTGGTCCACAAGACGATCGGCGTCATCCTGCTGGTCCTCGTGCTGATCAGGCTGGCGTTGCGGCTGCATTACGGTGCGCCGCCATTGCCGGCCGATCTTTCGAGACCTATGAAGTTTGGAGCAAAATTGTCGCATCAGCTCCTGTATGGCCTCATGATCGTCATGCCGTTGCTCGGTCTCGGCATGCTCTGGGCCGCGGCCTATCCGGTCGTCCTGTATGGCGGGATCCGAATTCCCGCGCTGCTGCCGCAGAGCGACCTGATGCACACGCTGCTCTGGAATGCCCACGTCTATCTGGGTTTCGCTTTTTTTGCCCTTGTGCTGCTGCATCTGGCGGCGGGGCTGTTCCACGCATTGATCCGTCGCGATGGCGTATTCGCATCGATGTCGCTTCTGCCGCTGCGGGACAGGGTGACACAAGTGAAATGAACCCGCGGCGCGCCAGCGGGCGCCCCTCGCAGGCGTGCGATCCCAAAAGGATCTTTCGCGCTGGAAAGATTCCTCGCGCACCGCGCGGTTAGATGTTTCCAACCTCCAACACAAGGATGCCGACCATGACCAAAGCAGACCTCCAAAGCCCGACGGATCTCGGAGCGAATGCGAACCGGGACGTTCCAGCCGCGCTGAGAGCGCTGCTCGCCGACGTTTTCGCTCTCTACCTGAAGACCAAGAACTTCCACTGGCACGTGTCGGGCAGCCACTTTCGCGACTACCACCTTATGCTCGACGAGCAGGCCGACCAAATCTTCGCCATGACTGACGACATCGCCGAACGCGCACGCAAGATCGGCGGCACGACGCTACGCTCGATCGGCCACATCGCGCGCGAGCAGCGCATTCTCGACAACGATGCCGACTATGTCGATCCGCAGGACATGCTCGCTGAGCTGCGCAGCGACAACCAGCAGCTAACGCGGGAAATGCGCCGGGTCCACGAGCTCTGCGACGAGTACGGCGATGTCGCCACCGCGAGCGTCCTGGAAAACTGGATCGACGAAACGGAACGGCGCATCTGGTTCCTCTACGAGACCGGCCGAAGCGGCCAGAACCCGTAAGTGCAAAGCACGCCGTTGGGCCGGGAGGCGGGTAAAGGATGAGCAGCCTCTCGGAACTCCTGCCGGATGGCGGCGTCAAGGCGGAGCGCCTGCTGCTGCGTGAGCTCGCGCACCGGATCGACGACGAGCTCGCCTCGGCGATTGATCTGGTGGCGCAGGCGGCCGATCGTTGCGACGGCATCGAAGCGAGGGCGACCCTCGCTTCCGTGCAGGACCGGCTGGAAGGTCATGCACAACTTCACCACGCGCTGCAAATGCCGCAGTTCACCACCACCGTCGATCTGGCGGCCTATCTTCAGCAATTGTGCCGGTCGATCAGCCGCTCGAGCCTCGAAGACAAGGGTATTGCGCTCTCGCTGCTGCTGCATCCGCTGCAGATGAGTTCCGAGCGCTGCTGGCTGCTGGGGATGATCGTCTTCGAACTGATCACCGGTGCGGTGCGCCACGTGTCCCACTGCGGAGCAGGCGCCATTCGTCTCGAAGTATGGCTCACGGCGACGTCGGTTGCGTGCAGCATCATGGACAACGGCTCGTCCGACGAAAGTCGGTACCGGGAAGAGGACCGCTCCATCGTCGAGACGCTTGCGGCGCGTCTGCACGGGACCATCGACGTCCGCGGCGGCTCCGACGGGTTCAGGACCGTCGTGACCATCCCGCGCTAGTCGCGATCCTCGCGCAACGGTCCGTATCGTGCGGATCAAATAATATCGCTGCGTCCTCGAAAGATGAGTTGGGACAGATCTCGATACGCTTGCCCTATTCATGATCTGCGGATCGTCGTGCGAACAAGGGTCAAGCCATGACGGACATGTCGAACTCGAAGGCCTCGCTCGGATGGGCCATCCACGCCATCACCGGAAAATGGGGCTGGTTCGTTGCGCTGGGTGTCGGCGAACTGATCCTCGGCGGTGTTGCATCTGCCAATCTGATGGCGGCGAACCTCGCGTCCGTACTGGTCATCGGCGCCACCATGGCGGTCGCTGGCATTTTCCAGATCGTGCAAGCGTTTTCAGTGCGCGGCTTGCGAGGATTCCTGCTTTGGCTACTGGCCGGGATCGTCTATGCGGCCGCCGGGGCCATCATACTCTACGATCCGATCCTGGCTTCGTTCACGCTGTCTCTCGCAGTGTGCGCCTTCCTGGTCGTAGCCGGGGTGATAAGGATCTGGGCCGGTTTCCATATCCGGCCGGCCGCGGGCTGGCGTTGGATCGTGGCTGCGGGCGTCCTGACCTTCTGCGTCGGTGTCATGCTGGTTGCGGCTTGGCCCGCCATCGGTTTGTGGCTGCTTGGTGTGATGCTGGTCGTCGACCTGATCTTCCAGGGATGGGGATTCATCGCATTCGGGATCGCGCTCAAGAGCCGCGCGTCGCGCCATTCGCCCCAGCCGGCGACGGTATGAGTCATGGCGAAAGGCTCGACATTCACGCGGCATTGGGAGATTGCCTGGCGCGGCGATCAGACGAAGTCGACCTCGCGGCTGGTTGCCGAGGAGACCGCGATCGCGCTCACCTATAACGGTTCGACCCAGGCGGTGATGATGGGCACGCCGGGAGATCTGGAGGATTTCGGTATCGGCTTCAGCCTCACCGAGGCCATCGTCGAACGTGCGAGCGAGATCAGCAGCATCGAGCTGATCCCGAACGATCTCGGCGTCGAGGTTCGGATGTGGCTCGATGGTGACCGCGCGGCATCCCTGGCTGCACGGCGCCGAACCATCAGCGGCCCCGTTGGCTGCGGGCTATGCGGCATCGAGAGCCTCGAACAGGCTCGCCGCGCGCCGGCGCGGGTGAAGGGCCGGGGCATCGTTTTCCACGCGCGCGACTTGCTGGGCGCCATGCAGGCCCTTTCTCCGCACCAAATCCTGAATCAGCAAACGCGGGCCGTCCACGCGGCGGCCTTCTGGCATCCGCGGGCCGGCGTCGGCCTGGTCAGAGAGGACGTCGGCCGGCACAATGCGCTCGACAAGCTCGCCGGTGCGATCGTACGCGAGGGGAGATCGGCGTGCGATGGCGCCGTGCTGCTGACCAGCCGGGTTTCGGTCGAGATGGTGCAGAAAGCGGCGATGCTCGGCGCACCGGTCATCGTGGCCGTATCCGCACCCACCGCACTCGCGATCAAGACCGCGGATGAAGCGGGGATCACGCTGCTCGCGATCGCGCGCGATGACGGATACGGCGTATTCACGCACCCGCGTCGCGTTCTGCTGCCGGATCAGGCCGCAACGCACGCCGGCTGCTGACCTCGCGGGGCGGCGCACATGGCGATGCAAGCCGTATCTCCGGAACCGGTCGCCGAGACCGGAAGCGTCGTCCATGCTGCGGAGCGATCGGTTCTCGTGGCGTCTCTTCTGAGCATGACGGGCGGCTTTCTCGACGCCTTTACATGGCTCTCACTCGGCGGCGTGTTTGCAAGCTCGCAAACCGGCAATGTCATCTTCCTCGGCATCGACGCCATGTCCGGGCAATGGCGGCAGGCAACCCATCATCTTCTTCCCCTTGCCGCCTTTCTGCTCGGCGCATCGCTGGCAATCCGCCTCAAGGCACCGCTGCTCTGCCTCGCCGGAGAGATCGTCTGCCTGGTCGCAGTGATGCTGTTGTTTCATCGGATTCCGGACATGATCACGATCCTCGGAATCTCCTTCGGCGCCGCGCTGCAGTCGGCCAGCTTCAGGCAGGTCGAGCGCTGGAAATATCTCACCGTCACCGTCACCGGCAACATGCTCCGTGCCCTCGATCAATCAGTTGCGTCCGATCGCGATGCGGCGCGCGGCACCGCAGTCATGCTTCTGGTCTGCCTGATGTTCCTGTCGGGGGCCGCCATCGGGGCCTGCGTGACGAAATGGCTGCACGCCTGGAGCCTTGTCCTGCCGATCGCATCGTCGGTGAGCGTTCTTTGGCTCTGCCGGCCACAGCTGCGAAGCTGAACCGTCGATCTACGTCCCATGATTTTGCTCGTTGACGGTGCGGAGCGCGCACCATGCCATTCGGCAAAAGGACGTTCATTCACGGAAGCATGCGCGTCATGCGGTGCATACACTTTCTAGCAGCGCCGAGATGGCCTTTCGACGTCAACTGCCAAGAGGCACGGATGAACAACCTTCGCAAAGAGACGGACAGCCTGGGTGAAGTGGACGTTGCCGCGGATAAGCTCTGGGGGGCGCAGACGCAGCGTTCGCTCGAGCATTTCAGCATCGGCAAGGACCTGATGCCGCGCGAAATGATCCAGTCCTACGCGATCCTGAAGAAGGCGGCCGCGGACGCCAATTGCGCCGGCGGCCGTCTCGACGGCAAGGTCCACAAGCTGATCGCGCATGTCTGCGACGAGATCCTCTCCGGCCAGCATCAGGACATGTTTCCGCTTCACGTCTGGATGACGGGCAGCGGAACGCAGTTCAACATGAACGTGAACGAGGTGATTTCGAACCGATCCTGCCAGCTTGCGGGCACGCCGCTCGGGAGCAAGCACCCGGTTCATCCGAACGATCACGTCAATATGTCGCAATCGTCAAACGACAGCTTTCCCTCGGCCATGTACATCGCAGCCGCGATGAACGTGACCGGGCGGCTCGTTCCGGCGGTCGAGGCGTTGCACGACGCAATCGCGGCAAAATCGAGCCAGTGGGACGACGTCGTGAAGATCGGCCGGACCCACATGCAGGACGCGACCCCCCTGACGCTCGGGCAGGAATGGTCCGGCTACGCCGGCATGCTCGCCGACGATCTGGCCCGCATCGACGACGCGCTCAAGGGCGTCTTCCGGCTCGCCCTGGGCGGCACGGCCGTCGGCACCGGCATCAATGCCGCGCCGGGCTTCGCCGAGGCCGTCGCCGCGGAAATCGCGCGGCTGACGGGGCTGCCCTTCGTCAGCGCACCGAACAAGTTTGCCGTCCAAGGTGCGCATGACGCGCTGGTGCAGCTATCCGGCACGCTCCGCACGCTCGCGGGGTCGCTCTACAAGATCGCGAACGACATCCGTCTGATGTCCTGCGGCCCGCGCGCGGGCTTCGCCGAATTGCTGATCCCCGAGAACGAGCCGGGTTCGTCGATCATGCCGGGCAAGGTCAACCCGACGCAGGCCGAAGCACTGACGATGATCGCCGTGCAGGTGATGGCGAACGACGTCGCCGTCGGGTTCGGCGGAGCCGGCGGCTATCTGGAAATGAACGTCTACAAGCCGCTGATCATCCACAACATCGCGCAGTCCGTTACCATCCTGACCGATGGTTGCACCAATTTCCGCACCTTCCTCGTCGAGGGCACCGAGCCGAACCACAGGAAGATCAAGGAGTATGTCGAGAGATCGCTGATGCTCGTGACTGCGCTGGCGCCCGTGATCGGCTACGACAAGGCGTCGCACATCGCGCACTATGCGATGGACAACGATCTCACGCTGAAGTCGGCGGCGCTCAAGCTCGGTTTCGTGACCGAGCCGGAGTTCGACCGCATCGTGGATCCCGCCAAGATGGTCAAGCCCTATGTGGCGGAGATCAAGGTGCCGCTCGCAATCGGCGCGAAGGCCGGCTGAAGGGACGGCGGCAATGATCCGGTGCGTCAGACTCTGGACGGGTGCGGATGGCAAGTCGCACTTCGAGGATGGCGTCGTCGAGCTCGCGCGCGGGGCGAGGGGCAATGCGCTCAGCGCAAAGCTTCGGATCGATGCCGCTTCGTTCCACGAAACGGATGCAGATCCGAAACTCGGCTGGCATCCCGACGCGGCGCGCCAACTCGTCATGTCCCTGAGCGGGACGCTACGGTTCGAAACGGCGGATGGAAGCTTCACGCTGCGCCCGGGCGATGTCCTGTTCACGGAAGATACCGGTGGGACGGGCCACAATTGGACCATGACGGACGAGGCGCCGTGGCGGCGCCTCTACACGGTTCTCGAGCCGGACGCCGAGGTGCCGTTCCGGTCCGAACGACGCCGCGCAGGCGGCGCAACCACAATGCAAGGAGAGACACGATGATCCGCTGTGTGCGCCTATGGACCGGAGAGGACAACAACTCGCATTTCGAGGAAGGCTTCCTCGAAATGGAGCCGGGACAGCGCGGCGACTTCCTGACCGGAAAGATCGATGCCGCCAGCGTCTCCTTTCAGGAAACGGAATCGGGCGGAGCTTTCGCCTGGCACACCGCGCCGATCCGGCAGCTGGTGATCACGCTCAGCGGAACGCTCGATTTCCTGACGCGTGACGGCCACCACTTCCTGCTCCACCCCGGCAACATCCTGCTGGCGGAGGACACCGCCGGCTCGGGGCATAGCTGGAGATTGACCGACGATTCATCCTGGCGCCGTGCCTACGTGATCCTGCGCCCGGGAGCGGACGTGCCGTTCCGCGCCAAGGTGCGGCAATCGGTGCGGGCCTGATCGAGCCATCCAAAGCAGCAACACCCGACGAAGGAAATAGCCATGTCAGCAGCTTCCGACCGCGAAACTGATGTCGTCCTCATTGGCGCCGGCATCATGAGCGCGACCCTCGGCGTCTTTCTCAAGGAGCTCGAGCCCTCTCTGTCGATCCAGATGTGCGAGATTCTCGGGGATTGCGCGCAGGAAAGCTCCGACTCCTGGAACAATGCCGGTACCGGCCACGCGGCGAACTGCGAGATGAACTATACGCCGCAGCGGCCCGACGGCAGCATCGACATCTCCAAGGCGCTCCAGGTCAATGTCGAGTTCGATCTGTCCCGGCAGTTCTGGTCCTACCTGATCGGTCGCGGAGCGATCGCGGATCCGCAAGCGTTCATCCATCCGGTGCCGCATATGAGCTTCGTGCACGGCGCGGAGAACGTCGAATTTCTCCGGAAACGGTTCAAGGCGATGTCGGCCCATCATTGCTATGAGGGGATGGAGCATACCGAGGATTCCAAGAAGATTGCCGAATGGGCGCCGCTGGTGATGGACGGACGGAGTGGCGACGAGCCGGTTGCCGCAACACGGATCATCACCGGCACCGACGTCGATTACGGCTCGTTGACGCATCTGCTGGTCAAGCATCTGGTCAGCCAGCCGGGCTGTGCGGTCCACTACAACAGCTGCGTCACCGGTCTTGACCGGGAGCAGGGCGGCCGGTGGCGCGTCGAAGTGCGGGACACCGCGAGCGGCGAGACGCGATCGGTGCGCGCAAAATTCGTCTTCATCGGTGCCGGCGGCGGTGCGCTGCCATTGCTGGAGAAATCCGGTATCCCGGAGGGGCGCGGCTATGGTGGTTTCCCGGTCAGCGGGATCTGGCTGCGCTGCGATGATCCCGAGATCAACAAGCGTCACCATGCCAAGGTCTACGGCAAGGCCGCGGTCGGCTCCCCGCCGATGTCGGTGCCGCATCTCGATACACGGGTGATCGGCGGCCAGCACTCGTTGTTGTTCGGTCCCTATGCCGGCTTCTCGAGCAAATTCCTCAAGCACGGCTCGCTGCTGGATCTCTTCGAGTCCATTCGTCCCGCCAACGTCAAGCCGCTGCTTTCGGTGGCGCGCGACAATTTCGATCTCACCGAATACCTGGTCGGGCAGGTGCTGCAATCCGAGGGCCACCGGCTCGCGGCGCTCGACGAATATTTCCCGAAGGCCGACCCGAAGGACTGGAGATTGCAGGTCGCGGGCCAGCGGGTCCAGATCATCAAGCCCAATGTCAAGCGTGGTGGGTTGCTCGAGTTCGGGACCGAGCTCGTCGGCGCGGACGATCATTCGCTGGTGGCCCTGCTCGGTGCTTCACCGGGGGCGTCCACCGCCGCGTTCATCGCCATCAGCGTGCTCGAGAAGTGCTTCGCCGGCGAGCTGACGGCAAGCGCCTGGCTGCCCAAGCTGAAGCAGATCATCCCGTCCTATGGCGTGTCGCTGATCGACGATGCGGATTTCTGCCGCCAGATTCGTGCAGCGACCGCTGCGGTCCTCAAGGTCGACAACATTCCGCAGCCGGCCGCACGCGCGCCGGCGGCCGCGAAGCGGGCGTGAACCAACGGAGAATGTTCGATGGACCCGACGGCGCTCCTTCTGTCGCGGCTGCAATTCGCCTTCACCATCTCGTTCCACATCATCTTCCCGGCGTTCACGATCGGGCTTGCCGCCTGGCTCACCGTGCTCGAAGCGATGCACCAGTACAGTGGCAAGCCCGTCTACCGGACCCTGTTCGCGTTCTGGCTGAAGATCTTCGGCGTGGCGTTCGGCATGGGCGTCGTATCGGGCGTGGTGATGGCGTTTCAGTTTGGAACGAACTGGAGCGTGCTCTCGAAGATGTCGGGCCCGATCCAGGGCCCGCTGCTCTCCTACGAGACCTTCACCGCCTTCATGCTGGAAGCGGCCTTTTTCGGCATCCTCATCTTCGGTCGCCCCCGGGTGCCGCCCTGGTTCTACCTGTTCTCGACGGCGATGGTCGCGCTCGGGACGACGCTTTCGGCGTTCTGGATCATGGTCAACAACAGCTGGATGCAGGTGCCGACCGGCTACGTCCTGCAGAACGACCAGTTCGTGCCTGATGACTGGACGCAGATCATCTTCAATCGCGTGGTCTGGGTCCGGTTTCCGCATATGCTGCTCGCGTCCTACCTGACCGGCGCGTTCTGCGTGGCGGCAACCGGCGCGTGGTATCTGCTGCGGCGGACCTATCGCCCCGAGGCCCATGTCATGCTGCGGATGGGCCTTGCGCTTGCGGCGGTGCTGCTGCCAGTCCAGCTCTTCATCGGGCATCTCGTCGGCGACTATGTCCACGATTACCAGCCGGCCAAGTTCGCCGCGATCGAGGCGCGCTGGCATGACGAGCAGCCGGCCTCCGAGGTGCTGATCGCGATCCCGGATTCGAGCACCGAATCGAACAAATATGCGATATCGATTCCGGTGCTCGGGAGCATCATCGGCAGCATGAGCCTGACGTCGAAAGAGGTCGGCCTCACCAGCTTCGCGCCGCAGGACCGGCCGCCGGTGTTGATCCCGTTCTTTGCCTTCCGCATCATGGTCGGCTGCGGCTTCGTGATGCTGGGATTGGCCTGGCTCGGGACCTGGCTCGGCCTCAAGCATCGGCTCGATCGGAACCGCCTCTTGCTGTGGGGCATCTTCCTCAGCTTCCCGCTGCCGTGGGTCGCGATTCTCACCGGCTGGTACACCGCGGAAGTGGGGCGCCAGCCATGGACGGTCTATGGCGTGTTGCGGACTGCAGACGCCGTGACGCCGTTCCTGACCGCGTCGGCTGCGATGACTTCCTTGATCCTGTTCGTCGCGGTCTACGCCTTCATCTTCTCATTCGGGACGTATTACATCTATAAGCTGCTGCGTGCCGGCCCGGCGGGACTCGGCGGCAGGCCGCTCCACGTTCCCGTGCCCAATCGGCCGATGTCGCTCGCCGATCAGGTGCCCTCCGCACGCAGCTATCTCGGGGCGGGAGAATAGCCATGGTGATGTACTGGGTTGCCCTTCTTGCCATCAGCATCCTGATCTATCTCCTCCTCGACGGGTTCGATCTTGGCGTCGGCATGCTGTTCAGCGTGGCCGGCGGCGAGTCGCAGCGGGATGCCATGCTGAGCACGGTCGCTCCGGTCTGGGACGGCAATGAAACTTGGCTGATCGTCACGGGCGTGATCATGTGGGGCTCGTTCCCGGTGGTCTACGCCATGGTGATGTCGGCCTTCTATATCCCCGTTCTCGTAATGCTGCTCGGATTGATCCTGCGCGGCGTGGCGTTCGAGTTTCGCGGCAAGGCGCTCAGTTCGCGCTGGGTCTGGGACGTCAGCTTCGTCGTGGGCTCGTTTGCCGCCAGCTTCATGCAGGGCGCGATGGTCGGCGCTCTCGTCGAAGGGCTCCAGTTCTCCAACGGCGATTATACCGGCGGAACGCTCGGCTGGCTGACCGCCTTTTCCGCGCTGTGCGGGATCGGGCTCTGCTTCGGCTATTCGCTGCTCGGCGCCTGCTGGCTGGTGAGGAAGTGCGACGGTCCCGTTCGGGATGTCGCACGGCGCCAGATCCCGCCGCTGGCGATCGGCGTCCTGGTCTTCCTGGTCATCGTCTTTGCGTATGCACTTGTCGAACATCTTCCGATTCTGCAGCGCTGGACCGACCGGCCCTATCTGTTCGTGTTTCCCGTGATCGGCGCCGGTGCGGCCGCTGTGCTGGCCAAGAGCATCCTGCGCCATGACGACTATTGGCCGTTCCATATGGTCGCCCTGATCTTCGTCGCGGCTTTCGCCACGCTCGCCCTGTCGTTCTGGCCCTACATGATCCCGTTCGTCGTCACGATCGACGAGGCCGCGGCGCCTCATGCAAGTCTCGCATTCATGTTCTGGGGCGCCGGCCTGTTCGTATTCCCGCTGATGCTGCTCTATGTGGCGATCGGCTATCGCGTCTTCCGCGGCAAGTCGGCCCCTGCTGCCGATCACTACTGACGGCTGCACGCTCGAAGTTGCCGTGAGCTGCCACGGATAAAAGAAAGGCGCCGGTTTCGGCGCCTTTCTCGTTCAGAACTCTTGCGAGGCTGGTTCAGGATTTGGGCATGACGCCGGGGCTGTTGTCCGGCCATTGGGCGATCAGCTTCTCGTCGATGTTGAAGTGCTGGGCGACCAGCTTGGGTGGCGTGTGCGTCAGCCAGTAGGAGAGCGACACCTCCTCGTAGCGAGGGGCTCGAAACACGCCGACGAACTGCAGCTCGGTGTCGCCGACGTTCTCGACATAGTGGCCGAGATTGCGCCGGACATAGCCGATGTCGCCGGCCGCGAAGTCCGTCGTGAACGCATTGGGGCCGGTGTCGAACACCGTCATTCGCGCCTTGCCCTTGATGTAGTACTGCCACTCGTCGGCATTCGGATGCCAGTGCATCTCCCTGACAGCGCCCGGCGGCATCGACACCAGCGCCGCAGCGACGGTGGTGGCAACCTTGAAGGTCGTGCTGTCGGCGACGCGGATGCTGCCGGCGGAGCTCTCCTTGACCGGGGCCGAGCCGCCGAGCGAGTGGACGAAGGGGTAGGGCGGCGCTTCGGCGTGCTTCGCAACGGCTGCGCGATCGGCGGCGAGATCGCCGGGCACGGTCCCCTGGAAGATCCAGCGGTTGTGCAGCGGGATCTTTGCGAACGCATCGGCCGGAACACCGAAGTTCTTCGCCAGCACCTCGGGCGGCGTGTGGGCGAACCAGTCGGTCACCAGCAGCGTGTTGAATTCATTGGCGTGGCCGTCGTCGAAACAGATCACGAACTCGCAACCATCGGGGCCCAAGCCCTGCAGCGAATGCGGCGCGCCCGGCGGAAAATACCAGAGGTCGCCGACTTTGAGGTCGCCGACATAGGGACGCCCCTGCGTGTCGAGCACGGTGACGCGGCAGGAGCCGTAGGTCAGGATCGCCCATTCGGCAGCCTGGTGCCAATGCAGCTCGCGGATTCCGCCGGCAGCCAGCCGCATATTGACGCCGGAGATCTCTTTCGAGATGGCGAAATCCTCGACCGTGACCTGACGGGCCCAGCCGCCATTCTGGATGCGCCTCGGCGCATTGTTGAACGAGGCCCAATCCATCGGCAGGCCGCCGACGTCCGTCGGGGGCGGGGTTTGGGCTGAGGGGAAGTGCTTGGCAAGGTCTGGATCTTGAGGACCGGGATCGGACAGGCTTCCCGGGCTCTTGGCGTTCACGGCGCCTTGCGGCGGCTCGTCCGGATTGCCGAAAGTTGCGGCCTGCGCGCTGGAGCCGACCATGGCGGCGCCTGCCGCGGACATGGCCAGCAAATCACGTCTTGAGAACATCTTGGCTCGCTCCTGAAAAATGTCGAAAGCCCTCCGTAGCGACGGGGCTCCAACTCACAAACCTAGTTTCCGGTCGCCGTTTCAGCTTCCGTGAACGCGCTCTTTTTGCCGGAATGCACTGGCTGCTGCGCCCGGCTCCGAACATGTGCAATTGCGAAATTCGGCTTCGTTTTGAAAAGACGGCTCTGCCCGCACGATCCTTAACTGGCCCGGAGAATTGCCATATCGCGAGATATCGAGATGACAACGAAATCGGTTCGTCCCTACCGTGAACCCGCCGGCGGCTGGGGCGCACTCAAGGCGCTCAGCGAGGCGCTTCTGGTGCAGCGGGCGCCGCTGAAGGGTGCAGCGACGCTCAGCAGGATGAATCAGCCGGAGGGCTTTGATTGCCCCGGCTGCGCCTGGCCCGATCCGAAGCACACCTCGTCATTCGAATTCTGCGAGAACGGCGGCAAGGCGGTCGCCTGGGAGACGACATCGAAGCGCTGCACGCCCGAATTCTTTGCCGAGCACACCGTCACGGAGCTCGCGAGCTGGAACGATTACGATCTCGAAATGGTCGGTCGGCTCGCCCATCCGATGGCCTATGACGCCGCATCCGATCGCTATCTCCCGGTGCAGTGGAGCGATGCGTTCGCCATGATCGGCCGCGAGCTGAATGCGCTGCCGGATCCGAACATGGCGGAGTTCTATACGTCCGGGCGAACCTCGAACGAAGCCGCCTTCCTCTATCAGCTGTTCGTGCGCGAGTACGGCACCAACAACTTTCCCGACTGCTCGAACATGTGCCACGAGGCGACCAGCGTCGGCCTGCCGGAATCGCTCGGCGTCGGCAAGGGCACCGTGCTGCTGGAGGATTTCGACAAGGCCGATTGCATCTTCATCTTCGGCCAGAATCCGGGCACCAACAGCCCGCGGATGATGACCAGCCTGCGCAACGCGGCCCGCCGAGGGGCCTCGATCATCTCGTTCAATCCGTTCCGCGAGCGCGCGCTGGAGCGCTTCCAGGCGCCGCAGAGCCCGGTTGAGATGATCACGCTGTCGTCGACGACGATCAGCTCGAAGCTTTTCCAGGTGCGTGTCGGTGGCGACGTCGCCGTCCTCAAGGGGATCATGAAGATCCTCGTCGAAACGGACGAGGCCGCCCGTGCGGCCGAGCAGCCGGAGATCCTGGACTGGGATTTCATTCGCGGGCACACCGCCGGCATCGAAGCGCTGATCGGCGATCTCAAGCGAACGCAATGGCCCGACATCGAACGCCAGTCCGGCCTGACGCGCGAGGACCTGGAATATGCCGCCGGCGCCTATATGAAGGCGGAGCGCGCCATCCTTGTCTACGGCATGGGCATTACCCAGCACCAGCGTGGTGCGCACAACGTGCAGCAGATCGCCAATCTTGCGCTCTTGCGCGGCAATGTGGGACGCGACGGCGCCGGCGTTTGTCCGGTTCGCGGTCATTCCAACGTGCAGGGCGACCGAACCGTGGGGATCACGGAGATCCCCAAGGCGGATTTCCTCGAGCGCCTCGAGCACCGCTTCGGCTTCAAGCCGCCGAGCGCGCCGGGACACAACGTCGTGACGGCATTGGAGGCAATGATCCGCGGCGAGGTGAAGGTCTTTTTCGCGATGGGCGGCAACTTTGCCGCGGCCATACCCGACTGGCAGGCGACGCAGGCCGCGCTGCGCAAGCTCGATCTGACCGTCCACGTCTCCACGAAGCTCAACCGCAGCCATCTGATCCATGGCCGCGCTGCCCTGATCCTGCCGTGCCTCGGGCGAACCGAGATCGACATTCAGGATTCGGGGCCGCAGTCGATCACGGTCGAGGATTCGATGTCGATGGTCCACGCCTCGGGCGGTCGCAACAAGCCGGCATCGGAGCATCTTCTCAGCGAGGTCGCGATCATCGCAGGCCTCGCCAAGGCGACGCTCGGCGAGCGCACGGTGGTCGATTGGGACGGCTTTGTGGGCGACTACGATCGCATCCGGGATGCGATCGAGGCCGTCTTCCCTATCTTCGAGAGCTACAATGCCCGTATCCGCATTCCCGGCGGCTTCCATCTGACCTCGACCGCGCGGGAGCGCATCTGGGCAACGCCGTCCGGCAAGGCCAATTTCCTGGTGTTTGAGGGGTGTGGCGAGGACCCGCCGCAGGCCGATCCGGATTTCCTGTGGCTCAGCACGATACGCAGCCACGACCAGTACAACACGACGCTCTACTCGCTGTCGGACCGCTATCGCGGCGTCTTCGGCCAGCGCGACGTGGTCTTCCTCAACGAATATGAACTGAAGAAGCGCGGGCTCGCGGACGGCGATCGCGTCGACCTGATCACGGAGTCGACCGATGGCGCCGAGCGGATCGTGCGCAACTTCCGCGTGGTTGCGTATTCGTTTCCGACCGGCTGCTGTGCCGCGTACTATCCGGAGACCAATCCGCTGGTGCCGCTCTATGCCCGTGATCCCCTCAGCTTCACGCCGTCATTCAAGGGCATCCCGATCCGCCTGGTGCGCTCGACCGCCCCGGCGCAATAGAGCGGGCGGGGTCAGGCGTCGGCGTCCCGACCGGATGGCGGCGATGACGCCGGCGTCGCGATCGGCAGCGTAAACCAGAACCGGGCGCCGCGATCGGCGCCAAGGCCTTCGGCTTCGGTGCTAAGGCCTTCGGCGTCGATGCGGCCGCCATGCGCTTCGACGATGGACCGGCAGATCGGCAGTCCCATGCCCATGCCGGACTCCTTGGTCGTGAAAAAGCTTTCGAACACCCGGCCGGCATGTTCGGCGGAGATGCCGGGACCGTTGTCCTCCACGGAGCAGCACAGGGTCGTCACGTCCTGCGCGGCGGTGGTGATGACGATCTTGCCATGGTCGCGTCCCGCCTGCGCCATCGCTTGCACGGCGTTGATGGCCAGATTGACGATCACCTGCTGGAGCTGGGTGCGGTCGCCGAGCACGAGTGCAGCTTCCGCGTCGGGCCGGTGCAGGATCGTTACGCCGCGGGATTCCATCTCGTGGCGCAGGAACAGAAGCGCCTCGCGAATGACATCGTCAAGCGACAGAACGGCGCGCTCCGGCGCCTTGCGCGAAGCCATCCCGTGAACACGCGCCACGATGTCCGCGGCCCGCCTCGTATCCGTGGCCATATTTTCGATTGTACTGCGGACCTCGGCCATGTCGGGAATCGGCCTGTTCAACCAGCGCAGACCGGCAGCGGCGTTGGTCGCGATGGCGGCCAAAGGCTGGTTGACTTCGTGCGCGATGGAGGCGGTGAGCTCGCCGAGCATCGAGACGCGTGCCGCATGCGCGAACTCCGCCTGCACCTGCCGAAGCCTCTCCTGGGCGCGGACGCGTTGCGAGATGTCGATCGTGGCGACCAGGCTTATTTCGAGATCATTGATTGGGCCGACGCGGGCCGTTGTGAAGAGAACGTCGACGACGCGGCCGTCCCACGTCACCATCTTGGTTTCTTCCTCGAAGTTCGTTTCACCGCGAAAGCGGGACTCCATGGCCCGCCGAAACGTATCCGGGCGTGCCTTCCAGGTGTCGGACATGGAACGCCCGACATAGCCGTCGACGCCTCCTCCGAACATCTGGATGGCCCGTTCGTTGGCTTCCTGAAACGAGAGCGCGTCCATGCAGGTCCGGAGAAAGTCGGGATGGCTGTCGAAATAGCTGCCGAGGTCCTTGATGCCCTCGGCCCGCAGTTTTCGGAACAACACCACCAGTCTGCTGGCGTCGAGCTGACGGAGGGCGATCGGCATGCGGCCGAACAGGTGGCGGTAGCGCTGCTCGCTCCGCTCCAGCTCGGTGTGGTCCTTCTTCTGGGCGGTGATATCCATGACCGCGCCGATGAACCGAAATTGTCCGCGATCTTCTGACGTTCCACGGGCGACCACGCGAATGTGCCTGATCGAGCCATTGTTCAGGATCAGCCGATGTTCCAGGGAAAAGTCGTTCCTGTCGTTCGCGGCGCGATCGAGCGCCTCGCGTACGGCATTGAGATCGTCGGGATGCGTACGCTTCAGGATGGTGTCGAGCGACGGCGGCAAGGTCGGCTCGAGATCGAAGATCCTGAACGTCTCTTCGGACCAGAACAGCTCGCCGCTGGCGACGTTCCAGACAAAGCTGCCGGTGTGGCTGAGCTTCTGGGCCTCGGCGAGATAGGCGACCTGACGCCGCCGCAAGACGTCCTCTCGCTCGAGCCGGTGCTGCCGCCTGACCAAGCCGGCGATCGCAAGCAACGACAACACGAGAATGACGGCCAGCAGGGCGAGGGCGCTGGTGGTGAGGTCGATCCCGAGCAGGAAGCAAGTGAATGACAACACGCCGAGCGCGACGCCTCCCAGGACCCAAAGGGCGGGATGGGCGTAGCGCGAATGGTCGGGCCACGATGCGCGACAGACCATCCCCGTGTGACGGACCGTCGCGGGTTCCTTGCCTTCGTGAGCGAGTCCGGACTGGGCCAGCAGATTGAAGAGGTCCAAGAGATACTCGCCGGGCATGAGACCAATTCCCGAGCCCGGATGTCCGGACGCGGGATGCAAGCGATGTACCGCAGCGTGGAAAACCGGTCTTTTGCTTTTTCGCGGACCCTTTGTCAAAACGCACGGCGGCACCATGCGAGCCTGCGCCCAGATCCGGGATGTTGCCGCGGGAAGGATTCCGCGACCTTAGGCCAACGCCGCGGTGGGCCTCGTCACGCCGAAACGCCTTTCGAACTCGGCGACATCGACGACGCCGCGCCGATGGGTCCCGTCACCGATCTTGCGGCCGCCGTCCCAGGCCTCGACTTCGAACAGGACGCTCCTGGCTTCGACGGCGACGACCCGTGCGACCGCGCGCACGGTGCGGCCGACCGGCGTCGCCGCCAGATGACGGACGTTGACCATCATCCCGACGCTGACATAGCCGGTCGGCAGGGACGGCTGGATCGCCGATCCCGCCGCCATCTCCATGTGCAGGATCATCATCGGCGTGCCGTAGACTTCAGGCATTCCCGGCACCACGTGGCCGACCGTCATCTCGGCCGTGACGGTCACCAGCTTTTCCGCCGTCATGCCGACGCTCACCTGATCAAGCGGACTCATGGCCCAATCCCGCATCTGCTTCGCTCGTGGAGGGGGCGGGTGTCTCGACCGCATGCGGCTTGCGGTTGGTGAACCAATTGCCGAGCCGGTCGAGATAGAGATAGACCACGGGCGTGGTGTAGAGCGTCAGGATCTGCGAGAGCATCAAGCCGCCGACGATCGTGTAGCCGAGCGGCTGGCGCAGTTCGGCGCCGGTGCCGTTGCCGAGCATCAGAGGCACACCGCCGAGCAGCGCGGCCATGGTCGTCATCAGGATCGGGCGAAAGCGGAGCGTGCAGGCCTGGTAGATCGCTTCCTCAGGACTCAGCCCTTGATTGCGCTCCACCTCGAGGGCGAAGTCGACCAGCATGATGCCATTCTTCTTGACGATGCCGATCAGCAGGATGATGCCGATGATGGCGATGACGCTGAGATCCATGTGGACTGCCAGCAGCAACAGCAGCGCGCCGATGCCGGCGGAAGGCAGCGTCGACAGGATCGTGATCGGATGGATCAGGCTCTCATAGAGGACGCCGAGGATGATGTAGATCACGATCAGCGCCGCCCCGATCAGCAACGGTGTGCCGGACAGCGAAGACTGGAAGGCTTGCGCGTTGCCCTGGAACGAGGTCGACAGCGAGGCGGGCTTGCCGGTGTCCTTCTCGATCTTCTGGATCGCCGTCACCGCATCGCCCAGCGCTACGCCGGGCCGCAGGTTGAACGAGATCGTCACCGAGGGAAACAGGCCCTGGTGATTGATCAGAATCGGCGCCGGCATGATCACGCTGTGGACCAGCGTGCTTAAGGGGACCTGTTGGCCGGTCGCCGAGTTGAGATAGATGTCCTTGAGCGCGTCGGGCCCATACTGGAAGGCTGGATCGACCTCCATGACCACGTGGTATTGGTTCAGCGAGGTGAACATGGTGGAGACGATGCGCTGACCGTACGCGTCGTCGAGGGTGTTGTCGATCGTCGTGGGCAGGATGCCGAAGCTCGAGGCGACTTCGCGATTGACGGTGACCTGAAGCCTCGGGCCGGCATTGGCCTGGTCGCTCGCGACGTCGGTGACGAGGTCGAGCGCGCGGATCTTCTCCAGGAAGATCGCCGACCAGTGGTTGAGTTCGTTGGAATCGGCGTCCGTCAGCGTGAACTGATACTGCGTCTTCGACAGGCGCGCGCCGATCGTGATGTCCTGGGCCGACTGCATGTAAAGCTTGATGCCCTGGATATGGGCGAGCCGGGGTTCTAGCCGCGCGATCACCTGGTCGGCGCTGGCCTTGCGTTCGGGCTTCGGCTTCAGGACGATGAAGATGCGTCCCTGGTTGAGGGTCGCCGTCGGCCCGCCTGGACCGATATAGCTGGCCACCGATTGGATCGCCGGATCCTTTGACAGGATGTCGACGACCGCCTGCTGGCGTTCGGACATGGCGGGGAAGGAGATGTCCTGGGCAGCCTCGGTGATGCCGACGATCTGTCCGGTATCCTGTTGCGGGAAGAAGCCTTTCGGGATGATCACATAGAGATAGCCGGTCAGCGCGATCGTCGAGAGCATCACGAGCAGCGTCACGAAACGATGGCGCAGCACGATTCGCAGGCCGCGCGCGTACAGCGCAAGCAGGCCATCGAAGCCGCGCTCGAACAGGAGATAGAGCCGGCCGTGCTTTCTCCGCGATTCATCCTTCAGGAGGCGCGCGCACATCATCGGGGTCAAAGTGAGCGAGATCACCAGCGACAGCAGCAGCGAGGCGGTGATCGTGACGGCGAACTCCTGGAACAGCTTTCCGACGTAGCCGCCCATCAGGAACAGCGGGATGAACACCGCGATCAGCGACAGGGTGATGGAGACGATCGTGAAGCCGATTTCGCTGGAGCCTTTGAGCGCAGCCTCCATGGGCGTCATGCCCTGCTCGAGATGGCGCACGATGTTCTCGATCACCACCACGGCATCGTCGACCACGAATCCGACCGCGATCGACAGCGCCATCAGCGAGAGGTTGTCGAGACTGTAGCCGAGCACGTAGAGGACTGCGAAGGTGCCGATCAGCGCCAGCGGAACCGTGATCGCCGGGATGATGGTGGCCCAGAAATTCCTCAGGAACAGGAATATGACCATCACCACCAATGCGACCGTCAGCAGTAGCGTGAATTGCACATCGGTAACCGCGGCGCGAATCGTGGCGGTGCGGTCGGCGGCGATCGTCACCTTGATCGCCGGCGGAACGGAGGCCTGCAGCTGCGGCAGCAGTTTCTTGATGCGATCGACGGTTTCGATGACGTTGGCGCCGGGGACGCGCTGGACGGCGAGGATGACGGCGGGGTCCTTGCCGTACCAGCCGGCCAGCAGGTCGTTTTCGGGCGCCTCGATCGCCGAGCCGATGTCGCGCAGCCGCACCGGCGAGCCGTTGCGATAGGCGATGATGAGGGCTTCATAGGCGGCGGGCTTCAGCAACTGGTCGTTGGTATTGAGCGTATAAGTGACGCGCGGGCTGTTGAGCGTGCCCTTGGGCAGGTCGACATTGGCGCCGGCGATCACGGTGCGGACGTCTTCGAGGCCGATGCCGCGGGCGGCCAGCGCCTGCGGATTGACGCGGATGCGGATCGCGGGCTTCTGCTGGCCGCCGATTCCGACCAGGCCGACGCCTGGCACTTGGGAAATCTTGGGCAGCAGGATGTTTTCCGCGTAGGCATCCACCGTGGTCATCGGCAGCGAGTCCGACGTCAGCGCGATCAGCATGATCGGCGTTTCCGCCGGATTCACCTTCCTGATCGTCGGCGGGTAGGGGATGTTCTGCGGCAGGAACGGGCTCGCGGCATTGATCGCGGAGAGCACGTCGACCGCCGCGCTGTCCACCGTGCGCGACAGCTCGAACTGCACCGTGAGCTGGGCGACGCCGAGTGCGCTGGACGAGGTGAGCTGCGTGACGCCGGGGATCTGGCTGAGCTGCTGTTCGAGTGGCGTCGCGACCGACGAGGCGATGGTTCCGGGGTCGGCGCCGGGCAGTTGCGCCGAAATCTGGATCGTCGGGTAGTTGACGTTCGGCAGCGCGCCGACCGGCAGCAGGGGATAGGCCGCGAGGCCGCACAGCAGCAGGCCCGCCATCAGCAGAGCGGTTGCAATCGGCCGCAGGATGAAGGGCGCGGACAGGTTCATGGGAGCGCGTCCTGCACGGAGCTTTGCAGGTCGGCTTCGCGCGCGGCCTTGCCGTGCAGTTCCCGAACCTGGCTTCCTTCCGTCAGCCGATACTGACCGTCGACGACGACGGTATCGCCTGATTTCAGTCCCTGGTCGATCAGGGCCTGCCCCTCGCTGATCTGCGCGACGTGAACAGGACGCAAGGAAGCGGTCTGGTTCGGAGAGACGACATAGACATAGCTGCCGTTCGGGCCCTGCTGGACTGCGGAGCCGGCGACCGTCAGCGCATCCTTCTGAATCTTCAGCAGCAGCCGGGCATTCACCAGCTGTCCCGGCCACAGCCGGTGCTCGTGATTGGCGAATGTGGCCTTGAGCTGGACGGTGCCGGTCGTCCCTGCGATCTCGTTGTTGACGAGCAGCAGCGTGCCTTCGCCGAGCTTAATCTTGTTGTCCTGGCTGTAGGCGATGACCTTCAACTGGCCTTTTGCTTCGTGTTCCTGGATCACGGGCAGATCCGTCTGCGGAAGGGTGAACAGCAGCGAAATCGGCTCGATCTGGGTGACGACGACGAGACCGTTCGGGTCGGTCGGATGAATCACGTTGCCGACATCGATCTGGCGGACGCCGGTGATGCCGGGAATGGCCGATGTCAGGCGTGTGTAGCTGAGCTGGACGTTGGCCTCGTCGATCTGCGCCTGGTCCGCTTTCACGGCGGCCTTGAGTTGGGCCACCTGCGCGGTCTGCGTCTCGATCAGCTGCGGGGTCGCATAACCCTTGTCACCGAGTTTACTGTATCGGGAGAGATTGGCTTCGGCATTGGTGAGTTGGGCCTGATCTCGGTCGCGATTGGCCGTCAGCTGCTCGATCTGGGCCTCGTAGGGACGCGGGTCGATCTGGGCGAGCAGATCTCCGGCCTTGACGGTCTGTCCCTCGGTGAAGGCGATCTTGACGATCTGTCCCTGAATCTGGCTGCGCACGACATCGGTGTTGTAGGCGATCACGGTGCCGATGCCGCGCAGATAGATCGGAACGTCCTTGCCGGTGACCGCGGCGGTGACCACCGGTACGGCCGCGGGCACCGGCGCGGCGGCGACGACCGGCTTCCGGTCCGCGGCGAAGAACCAGAGGCCGGCTCCGACGAGAATCGCGGCGAGAGCGACAAGCGCGATGGCGAGATTTCGTTTCATGAGACCGTCCTGGATGTCAGGGATTGCTTGAGCCGCTGATCGAAGTCGTGCTGCCCGTTGCGGCAGGGCCTTGCACCGGGACGGACGGACTGATTCCGGCGCCGCCGAGCTCGGTGGCTCCGAGCGGTATCCCGACGCGTCCGACCGTCGATGCTGAAGGCAGCGGAGGCGCCGCCGTGATGCTGCCGTTGCAGGTGACGGATGAGCCCCCGGACAGTCCGCCGCCGTCGAACAAGGCTCCGGACGAGGCGGTATTGCCGGATCCGGCACAACCCGCCGTGCTTTGCGCCGGATTGAGCGGCGAAATGCCGGGTGTTGCGATCTCGGTCGATCCCAGCGGAACGCCGACGGGCCGCGTGGATTGCGGGTTGAGCGGCGACGTCGCCAGCATGCCGGTGGAAGGCTGCATTCCCGGCATGGTCGTTTGAGCGGACGTCGCAGCCGGGACGAGCCACAGCATGCCGGCCGTGAGTGCCACGGCGAGCGGTATCAGGGTGAACCGGTGCGAGCTGGATCTTCCCGAGCCGACGTCGTTCGATGGGTGCTGCTCTCGCATGAAAAATGCTCCGGCTGAATGCTGTCGAGCACTAGAGAGGTGCGGAACGGTGGGGTATTTCCAGAACGCACGTCCCGCTACCCGGCAGCACGACGACAACGGGCATTCGACGCATCGTAAGCGGGCATTCGTCTTCGTTCGGCCGCGTCGCCGAGTTGCCTCGCCGATGACAGCGCCGTTGGCCGGCTTTGGCTTCGGCTCGCTTTCGCTATTTCAGAATGGCCCGCACATGCGCGAGTTCCCGGCTGCATGTGCTTGTGTCGCCGTTTTGTTCGGCGGTACGTGCGCGATCAAGCGAATCCAGCGCATCCGCGAAAACCGCTCCGCGGCCGCCTTCGGCCTCTGCAATCGAGCGAGGCGTCGGTTGATGACTGCGCAGCGCGCTGAGGCTCTCCCGCTGCCAGCCGTGGGCGCCCGCGTCTTTTTCTATGGCCTGATCCAGCTGGATCTGGGTTTTCGCGATGTCGTCCGCACAAGTGCCTGCACGCGCGGGCGAAGCTGCGCACAACAGGATGAGAAGCGCGATCTGGAGATTTGCTGTGGATGTCATGTGTCCGATCCCATGCATGGAGTTTAATCAGCATCAGATGCGACCTCTTGAATGCCAAAGCGGATCGTTCGTCTTTCGCGTATGAACGCCGGCCGTTCACAGTAATGAGAGGTCTGTACGCCTGACATATGCGCTGCGCTTTGAAGTGCGCGCCCTAGCTAGGCAGTGTCCCGAGGATGCACGAGCAGCCGTTGTCGCGATCGGCATGTCCCGACGTGCGAAGTGGCAAGGGCCGTTGTTTGCCGAAATACGCCGGCGAGTGTCGACACTACTGTCGCACCATTCCAACCTGGAGTGATCCCGACATGAAACACCTCAACGCTGGCCTCGCCTTCGCTGCCGCTCTCTCCCTGTTCGCGACCGTCGCCCCGGCGCGCGCTGAACCCCCGAAGAACATCGTCCTGGTGCACGGCGCCTGGGTCGATGCGTCCGGCTGGAAGCCGGTCTACGAGATCCTGGTCAAGGAAGGCTTCCGCGTCAGCATGCTGCAGGAGCCCGAGACGTCGTTTGGCGATGATGTCACGGCGGCGAAGCGGCTGCTCGATCTCCAGAATGGCCCGACGCTTCTGGTCGGCCACAGCTATGGCGGCTCGATCATCACCGAGGCGGGTGTTCATCCCAATGTCGTCGGCCTGGTCTACGTCGCTGCGCATGCGCCCGACGTCGGAGAGGACGAAGCGGCGCTGGGCAAGAAGACGCCGAGCGTACTTGGAAAGACCGAAGGCGCCATCAAGGTCACGCCCGACAAATTCACCTATCTCGATCCCGTGCAATTCCCCAAGCTGTTCGCCCCCGATCTGCCGCGCGAGCAGGCGGAGTTCGAATCACGCTCCCAGGTTCTGGCCGCGACGCAGGTGTTCAGCACGCCGCTGACGGCGGCTGCGTGGAAGACCAAGCCGAGCTGGGGCATCGTTGCCGGCAACGACCAGATCATCAATCCGGATCTCGAGCGCTGGTATTACGAGCGCGCCAAGAGCCACACCACCGTGATCCCGGGTGCAAGCCACTCGGTCTACGAGTCGCATCCGAAGGAAGTGGCGGAGATCATCACCCGTGCCGCTCGCAGCATCGATCAACCGGCCACCCGCTGACGCGTTTTGCCGGTCCTGACGCACGGCCGGCAGAAGGAAGGACGGCGGGAGAGACAGCACTCCCGCCGGCCCGACTGCCCCTCCGGAGAATTCCATGAGCATGATCGAGACGACCGGCACGATCCTGGACTGGGTCGTGACGACGGTGAAGCGGGCTGGACTGAGCCGCGATCTGCCGTCCGGCAATCCGGACCTGATGTGGGTCGCGAATTCGTCGACTTTGATCTACGGCGAGCGGGATGCCATCCTCGTCGACACGTTCCTCACCGCCGGGCAGTCGAAGACGTTGCTGGATTGGGTCGTGTCGCGGGAGCGAAATCTGACCACGATCTACGTCACGCATGGCCACGGTGATCATTTCTTCGGTCTCGCGCCGCTGCTCGATCGCTTTCCGCGGGCACGGGCCGTGGCCGTTCCTGAGGTTGTCGACGAGATGAAGACGCAGCTTTCGCCGGCATCGCTCGACGGTTTCTGGCGCAAGCGCTTTCCGGGCGAGATCGCGCAGCGCCTGGTCGCTGCAGAGCCTCTCGAAGGCGAGCTCGCGCTCGAGGGACACAAGCTCGTCGTCATCGACATGGGACGAACCGACACGGCGCGCTCCACCGCCGTTCATGTCCCGTCTCTCGATCTGATCGTCGCCGGCGACACCACATACAACGGCATTCATCCTTATCTCGCCGAAACCGACACGCAGAGCCGGCTGGAATGGATCGCCGCGCTCGATCGGCTCGAAGCGTTGAAGCCGCGCTTCGTGGTGGCCGGACACAAGAAGCCGGAGAACGATGACAATCCGCGCAGCATCGCGGACACCCGGCAATATCTGCTCGATTTCAACCGCCTCGACCAGGCGACGATTTCTCCGCGCGAGCTCTACGACGCGATGCTTGCGCTTCATCCCGACCGTGCCAATCCGGGATCGCTCTGGAGCGGAGCCAACGCCGCAAAGGGGCCAAGGTCATGACGAGCTGGCAGAACAACCGCGCCGCGCGCGATGCCCGCATCGCGGCCGGTGCCGGACTTGCCCACGGCAAGGTCGTGGAAGCGTCCGACGCTACGCGTCTGCTGGAGGCCGTGATCCGGCCGGGCGACCGGGTTTGCCTCGAAGGCGATAACCAGAAGCAGGCGGATCTCTTGAGCCGCGCGCTGCTGGCGGTCGATCTGTCCAAGGTCAACGATCTGCACATGGTGCAGTCGGGCGTCGTTCTGCCCGAACATCTGGACCTGTTCGACCGCGGGGTCGCGAAGCGGCTCGACTATGCCTATTCCGGGCCGCAATCGGCGCGCATCGCGCGCATGCTGTTCGGCGGCAAGATCGAGCTGGGAGCAATTCACACCTATCTCGAACTGTTCGCGCGCTACTTCATCGATCTCACCCCGCACGTCGCCCTGATCGCCGCCGTCAGCGCCGACCGTGACGGCAACCTCTACACCGGCCCGAACACCGAGGACACGCCCACCGTGGTGGAGGCAACGGCGTTCAAGGACGGCGTCGTGATCGCCCAGGTCAACGAGATCGTCGAGACGGTTCCGCGGGTCGATATCCCGGCGGACCGCGTCCATTTCGTCGTCAAGTCCGACAAGCCGTTCTTCGTCGAGCCACTGTTCACGCGCGATCCGGCGGCGATCACCGAGGGGCAGATCCTGACCGCGATGCTCGCGATCAAGGGCATCTACGCGCCCTATGGCGTGCAGCGGATCAATCACGGGATCGGCTTCAGCACGGCCGCGATCGAGCTCCTGCTGCCGACGTTCGGCGAGAGGCTGGGCCTGAAGGGCAGGATCGCAACCCACTTCGCCTTGAATCCGCATCCCGCGCTCATTCCCGCGATCGAATCTGGTTGGGTCCGGCAAATCCACTCGTTCGGCTCGGAGGTCGGGATGGACGAGTACATCCGGGCGCGATCCGACATCTATTTCACCGGCCCCGACGGTTCGCTGCGTTCCAACCGCGCCTTTTGCCAGACCGCCGGGCTCTATGCCTGCGACATGTTCATCGGCTCCACGCTGCAGATCGATCTCCAGGGAAATTCTTCGACCATCACCACCTCGCGCATCGCCGGGTTCGGCGGCGCGCCGAACATGGGCGCGGACGCACGCGGGCGCAGGCATCCGAGCGAGCCCTGGCTGAAGGCCGGCGCGGAGGCCGATCCGGACAGCCCGGCTCCGTTGCGCCGGGGCCGCAAGCTGGTGGTGCAGATTGGCGAGACCTTCGGCGACAAGAATGTCCCGCTGTTCGTCGAGAAGCTCGATGCGATCGAGCTCGCCGAGAAGCTGAACCTCGAACTCGCGCCGGTGATGATCTACGGCGACGACGTCACGCACATCGTCACCGAGGAGGGCGTGGCGAACCTCCTGTTGTGCCGTACGGCGCAAGAGCGCGAGCAGGCGATCCGCGGCGTCGCCGGATACACCGATGTCGGTCGCGGGCGGGATCGCAGCATGGTCGCGCAGCTGCGCGAGCGCGGCGTGATCCGGCGGCCCGAAGATATCGGCATCAACCCGCTCGATGCGGATCGCAACATGCTGGCGGCGCGCTCGATCAAGGATCTCGTGCGCTGGTCGGGCGGGCTCTACGCACCGCCGTCGAAATTCAGGAACTGGTGAGGACAGGCCATGGAAGATCTCAGCTTTCATCACCCGGTTCGCGAGCGCGCGGGCGGCATCAGGCGGAGCGCGATCGTGGGCGTGGTCGCCTCGGGCAATCTGGAAGTCCTGGTCGAGCGCGTCCTGCCGGATGCCGAATGCGCGGTCGAGATCAAAACCGCGGCGATGGGCTTCGGCGAAGTCTGGAGCGCCGTCATTGGCGATTTCGTCGAGCGCTATTCGCCCGGCGGGCTGAAATTTTCCATCAATGACGGCGGCGCGCGGCCCGACACGGTATCGCTTCGGCTGGCGCAGGCGGTGCGATTGATCGAGGGGAGCGAGCAATGACTGCGCCGCTCCCGCACATCGCCCCGGCCGAACGGGCCCGCAGCACAAGCTTCAACGAGGCATCGGCGCGGACGAGGCTTGATCTGCTGCTTGATGCCGGCAGCCTGGTCGAGTTCATCGGGCCGGAACAGCGCGAGGTCAGTCCGCATCTGGAGATATTCGGCCTTCCCGAGCAGTTCGATGACGGCATCGTCGTCGGCCATGGCCGGCTCGGCGGCGCGCCGGTATTCGTCGCCGCACAGGAAGGACGTTTCATGGGCGGCGCCTTCGGCGAGGTGCACGGCGCCAAACTGCTGGGTCTGCTCCGCGCGGCGCGCGAGATCGGATCGATCCCCGTTCTGATCCTGCTCGATACCGGCGGCGTCCGTCTGCAGGAGGCCAATGCCGGTGAACTCGCCATCGCCGAGATCATGCGCGCGGTGATTGAGGCGCGCAGTGCCGGCGTGAAGGTCATCGGCCTGATCGGCGGGCGCTCCGGCTGCTATGGCGGCGGCGGTCTGATCGCGGGCTGTTGCTCCGCGCTCGCCGTTTCGGAGGCGGGACGCATCGCGGTGTCGGGCCCCGAGGTGATCGAGACCAACCGCGGCGTCGAGGAATTCGACTCCCGTGACCGTGCCCTGGTCTGGCGCACCATGGGCGGCAAGCACCGGCGGCTGCTCGGCGCAGCCGACGTCTTCGCCGGTGACACTGTGCAGGATTTTCGCGAGGCCGCACTCGAGCTGATCGGGTTGATTGGCCCCTTCGGCCTCGACCGGCTCAGGGCGGAGCAGGGGCGTCTGGCCGACAGGTTGCGCCGCTTCGGCGCTTGCCAGGACGCCGTCGATATCTGGACCGCGGAAGGTGTTGCGCATGCGGAAACAGTTCCGGAATTGCCGGCCGACCAGTTCATTGCGCTTGCTAGCAGGATCGGGAGGAGCAGCCGTGACGCTCGATGACATTCTCGCCTCGCTGTTTCCCGATGGCCATGAGGTCAGGAACGACAATGGCGTCATTGCTGGCGCCGCGACGCTGCGATCCGGTGGCAGGATACTCGTGATTGGTGTTGCGGATCGGACTGCGCTCGGCGTCGACGAGGCGATCAGACTTTCCGCGCATGTCCTGGAGTCGATCGACCGGGGGAGCGGACCGATCCTGGTGCTCGTCGACAGCGACAGCCAGCGCATGAGCAAGCGTGACGAGCTGCTCGGGCTCAACGAATTCCTCGCGCATCTGGCGAAAGTGCTGATCCACGCGGATATGCACGGTCGCCCGACCATCGGTCTTCTTTACGGCCACTCGGCTGCGGGGGCCCTGCTTGCGACGGGCCTTGCGACGCGCGTGCTGGTCGGATTGCCCGGCGCCTCTCCCGCGGTGATGGATCTGCCGTCGATGGCGAAGGTCACCAAATTGTCGATGGCCGCTCTTGAGGAGAAAGCCAAATCGACGCCGGTTTTTGCGCCGGGGCTCTCCAATCTCGAGCAGATGGGTGCCGTTCATATGACATGGAGCGACGCCACCTCGCTCGCAGACCAGCTGGAGGCGCTGCTCGCCGACATGCCGGCTGCGCGGGATCGAAGAGATGCGCTCGGCAAGGAGCGCGGTGGCCGGCCGAAGGCCGCCGATATCGCGGAGCGCGTTCGTGACCTTGCCCTGCAAATCCGGTGAACCGCCGGCCGGTCGCCACGACCTCGTCTTTGTCAGCCCGCAGGGTTGGCGCGCGATGATCGGGATGCGCGGCGATCTCGCAGCCGACCCGCTGGTTTCGCGTTGGTCCGAAATGGGATGGCCGACCATCAGGCGGCGCGCTCTACCTAGCGAAGCGACCGGCCTTGCACTCGGCCTGCCGTTGCCGCCCTCCGCCGGCAAGAAGCGGCTGTCGTTTCTCGCGGATATCGACCACGTCACATCGGTCGCGAGGCCGCCCGCGCTGCGGCAGGTGCGCGCCTCGGCGCCGCGCAACTGGTGGCCGACGCTCGATCGGCTCGACGGGCTCGCGCTTCGTCATTCGGTGGACGTGCGCGTGTTCGGCAGCCTCGCATGGCAATCGCTGACCGGGCTCGATTACGTGACCGCTCGTTCCGACCTCGATGTCCTGTTCGCGTTCCCCCGCGAAGCCGATCTGGATCGTCTCGCCGCCGACGTGGCTGCGATCGAGACCGATGCGCCGATGCGGCTCGATGGCGAATTGATGCGCGCGGATGGTGCAGCGGTGAACTGGCGCGAATTCCATGCCGGCACGGACCAGCTTCTGGTCAAGACCATCGGGTGCGTAGCCCTGCTCGACAGGGATCGATTCATTTCGGGAGCGATGGGATCATGACCACAGCGGCCGCACGAAGCATCGAACCGCTTGTTTCCAGCCGGAGGCAGATGCCGTCCGGTATCTGGGCCATCGGCGGCTTCGCTGCCGATTGCCTTGCCATGGAGCTGGAAACCTGGCCCAAGCCGGGGCTCGTGAGCCATGTCGACAATGGTAGTCACGTCGACATGGATGCCGGCACGTTTCGTCGCAGCGCTGCGGCCATCAGGCCTTACCTTCAAAGTCTTGCCGAAGCGGGCGCGCTCGGTTGCGGCATGGGAGTGCTGCGGGTCATCGGCCTGGAGGCCGAACGGGCGATGCTCGAGGCGACCGCGGGCGTCAATACGCATCGCGGCGCGATCTTCGGTCTTGGCCTGTTGTGCGCGGCGGCCGGTGCGAGGGCCGGCGGGCTGGTCGATCCGGCACGTCCGCTCGGCGACGTCGTGGCACGCCTCTGGGGCGCCAGCATACTCGACGGTCCGGTGTTGCTGCACAGCCATGGCAGCGCTGCTCGCCGCCGCTTTCGCGCAGGCGGAGCCCGTATCGAGGCGGCGAGCGGGTTTCCCAGCGTCTACCGGATCGGCTTGCCGGCCCTGCGGAGAACAATGCCTGCCACGCCCGAGGATGCGGAAGCGGCTCGGGTCGAAGCGTGCTTTGCCCTGATTGCGTCGGTGGAAGACACGAATCTGCTGCATCGTGGCGGGCTCGAGGGGCTTCGTTTTGCGCGTCGCGCGGCACGTCGCTTCATCGACGCCGGCGGCGTGCGCGCTCCCGGCTGGCGCGTCAGCGCGCAATGGATCCATGAGAGCTTCGTCGCCCGTCGTCTCAGTCCCGGTGGCTCGGCTGACCTGCTTGCGATGTCGCTCTTCGTCGATGCCCACGACGCGCCGGGGCCATGATGTCCAATGCAATCCTGATGGCGCTGGTGCCGGTGTTCTTTGTCTTGCTGCTTGGATACGCCGCCGGAAGGTTTCATGTCGTCGACAATCTTCATGTCGATGCTCTCAACGCACTCGTGATGGATTTCGCCGTGCCGGCGTCCCTGTTCGCCGCGACCGCCTCAGCGTCGCGCAGTGAGATGATCGAGCAGGTTCCGCTGTTTCTGGTGCTCGGCATAACGATGTCGTTGCTCTATGCCGCCTGGTATCTTGCCGCGCGCAGGTTGTTCAAGGTGTCGCGGCCCGATGCGTCGATTCAGGCACTCACGGTCGGCTTTCCAAATCTTGCCGGCGTCGGTCTTCCAATCCTGACATCCGTCGCGGGACAGGCGGGCGCCGTTCCGGTCGCCGTCGCATTGGCAACCGGTTCGGTCCTCATCAGCCCGGTGACCCTGATCATGGCGGAAATGGACGCCGCCAGGTCCCGTGGCGAGGAAATGGCGGCGCGGCAGATGCTGACGGCAGTGGGGCGTGCGATCACCAAGCCGGTCGTGCTCGCGCCCGTGTTCGGCATCCTGTTTTCGGTGTCGGATCTGAGCCTCAACGCGCTCGCTCATGCGTGCCTCGCGCTGATCGGGAGTTCGGCCGCCGGCGTCGCGCTGTTTCTCACCGGAGCCATCCTGTCGGCACAGTCGTTCCGCCTGAACTGGAAGATCGCGGCCGCAACCGTGGCCGCGGACGTGGTTCGGCCGCTCGCAGCCGTTGCAATCACTCACGTCTTTCCAATCGCTCCCGACACAGCGAGGACGGCCATTCTGCTCGCCGCGGTGCCTTCCGGCTTTTTCGGCATCCTGTTTGCGGTCAACTACCGGCTGGACTCGGCAGCGGTCGGATCGATGGTCATTTCGAGCACCGGATTCAGCGTCGCGACCATGGCGGTTGCGATCGCCGTGCTCTTTCCGCACTAGGCGGCGATCATGACACTTGCGATCCTGTGCTCGGGACAAGGCGGACAGCATCGGGACATGTTCGCCCTGACGGGCGATGCGCCGGAAGCGACGCACCTGTTTGCACACGCGGCAACGTTGCTGGGCGGCAGGGATCCGCGCGATTTCGTGCGCAGCGAATCTGACGAGGCTCTGCATCGCAACCGGTCCGGCCAGATTCTATGCACGTTGCAGGCACTGGCCGCCGCTGCCGGGCTCAGGGACATCATTCCACATGGCGCCATCATCGCAGGCTACAGCGTCGGTGAGGTGGCGGCATGGGGCGTGGGAGATTTGTTCGAACCGGTCCTCACGCTTGACCTCGCGGTGCGCCGCGCGGAAGCGATGGACGCCGCCACCTGCGCCGGTGACGGGCTGATCTTTGTCCGTGGTCTTTCACATGACGATATGACCCGCCTTTGCGAGCGCCACGGCGCGGCGATCGCCATCGTCAATCCAGGCGATGCCTTCGTGGTCGGCGGTGGCCGGGAGGCATTGAACGGGATTGCCGGAGAGGCGAGGGCGATGCGCGCCACAAGGATCGTCGATCTGCCGGTTCGGGTTGCCTCCCACACCGGACGGCTCGCCGAGGCGTCGGTCGTGTTTCGCGAAGTCTTGCGGTCGGCGCCGGTGGCGTTCCCGTCGGCCGCCGGTGCGCGCATCCTGAGCGGCATCGATGGCGGTTCGGTCGTCTCCGCCGAGACGGGCCACGACAAGCTCGCCGCGCAGATCTCGCAAACCGTGCAGTGGGGAAATTGCCTGCAAAGCTGTCTCGAAGCGGGTGCCACGGCATTTCTCGAATTTGGACCTGGACATGCACTGAGCCGGATGGTTGCGAGCATCGAGCCCGGCCTTCCGGTGCGGTCGCTGGATGATTTCAGGAGTCTTCAGGGCGTGCGCAACTGGCTTGCGCGGCATCTCAGCGACTGAAATGGCAACAGCTTCGTTCCGGAATCGGACGGACGGCGCGCTCCGGATCGACGTGCGGCGCGGCAAAAAAAGGGGCCGTCCTTGTGGGGAGGACGGCCCAATGCTCGCATGCCTGGGAGGAGAAGGCTCGAGCCGTGACTTGGGGGTCTCAGTCACTAACATTGCCAACATCGCCGATCCCGCGTGCAAAGTATTTCACGTCCCCACGCTGTTTCTCATTTCGCATGATTCACGGAGGTCCGCCGGCAGGACATGAGACACCGGCTCGCGTGACGGAACCGGGTCGCATTCAGCGAGCCTGGGTGACGCCAATGCGTTCCGGCTGGTGCACCGCCAACGTGCCGGCGTGTCGCCTGTCAGACGTTTGAAGACGGTCGAGAAATGCGCCTGCGTGCAGAAACCGACGGCCAGCGCCGCCTCGACCAGCGGCGTCTCGGTATTCGACAGGAGAGATTTTGCATGCTCGATGCGCTGTTGCAGGAGATACTCGCGCGGCCGGTATCCAGTCGCGGCGCGAAACTGCGCTGCGAAGTGCATCCGGGACAATCCCGCGACGCCGGCGAGGTCGGACAGGCTGATGGAGTGGTCGAAGCGCGCCCTGACATACTCCTCGACGCGTCGGAGCCGCCATTTCGGCAAGGCGTTGACTTTCGTACGCGGGGGCTCGCGCCGAGCGACGTGCATCACCAGCGTCTGGGCGATGCAGCACGCAAATTCGCGATCGGCCGAATGGCCTTGTTCGGTCAGCGCCTTTGCGAGCTGCTCGGCGAACGGGTCGCGCAACAGAAGGAGATCGTTCAGGCATTCGGGCGCGAGCGGCTCCGTTCCCTGCTGTGGAGATGGAAAGCAATTGGCCGAGATGTGGAAGTGCAGGAAATCGCACGGCGCAAGAAACTGCGCGCGGAGCGGCTTCGACGGCGCGCCGACATAGAGTGTGCCTGCCGGCATGGCGCCGTCGAAAATGGTCTGACTGCCTCTGGTCAGCTTGAGACGTGTGCTCTTCAGGGCGATCGAGAAGAAGTACCGGTCGGGAGGCGTCGTTGCATCCTCGCGCCTGACGGCCGTCTGCGCATAGGTAAAGCGCGAGATCGTGATGTCCTCGCGCGCGACGCCCGCGCGTTGCTCGGGCTGGCGCCATTTTCGTTCGTGGGGGAATGCGCGTGCCCCCTGAGAGAAATCCGGTTCGCGGGCGCCGGGTTGATGTGTCAATCGGGCGCCGGCCGCTTGCATATCGGTGAGCATCGTTCGTCCCGTCTTTTGGATTCCGCTGCCGCGGTGACGGCTGCTGAATGCCATTGGTTGACGCTCGAACGATATGTCTGATGCCGCCACAAGGCCCGTTAGCGTTGCTGAAATCGTGTTAGATTTTGCGAAAGCTGCAGGTGCGTCGGAACGTCGCGAAACTCCGAATTAAGCAAGAAGAATCAAAGGCCTGCGCTGTGAGCTCCGATGTTGCGGCGCGATGCAGCTCTCTTCAGGTCGGGCGATCTGACCGGATTCAGGGAAGGCGTGGCGAGGCATCGATGCCGGGGGTGAGTCCGGGCGCGATCTTCTCCGCCGGCGGAATTGCGGGCACCCGCGCGTAGGGAAGCGCCGTCACCTCGGGAGGCTGCTGGGATGGGGATTGGAGGCAGTTGGGTCGCGGCGGATCTCCTGCGCCGAACACATCGAACATTGGGTCCACGAAGGTCGTGCGGAGCCGATGAGGCCAGGTCTGGCGATCGACCGCATCGGGCTGTCGGATCGTCACCGTGGCCGTCATGCCGGAGACCAACGGCACGCCCGGCGGCACCGTGTCGATGGCGACACGAACCGGTATGCGCTGTGCAAGCCGCACCCAGGTGTAGATCGGGTCCACGTTGGGCAGACCTTGCGTGCCCGCCGCGGCGTTTGACGGGCTGATGCCGCGGGTCACGGTTTTCACATGTCCCAGGATCGGCTTGGAGTAACCGATGAGCTGTGCCTCGACGCGATCGCCGACGCAGACATGCGCCATCTTGGTTTCCTCGAAATAACCGTCGATCCAGAAGCTGTTGGAATCGATGATGGAGACGTTGGTGACGCCGGTCAGCGCATAGTCGCCGACACGTAGCAGGAGATTGGTGACATAGCCGTCGACGGGGCTGAGCACATTGGTGCGCTTCAAGTTCAATTCCGCCTGTGCAAGCTGGTGAGCGGCCGCTGCGTAGGCGGCCTTCGCCTGCGAGGCATTGCCGGCGAAGATCTGCTGCTCCTCTGGCGTCGTCGCGAGGTCGGACAGACGCCGGCGCCGGTCGGACTCGGCCTGCTTCACCTCGAGGTCCGCCGCTCGCTGGTCGACGAGGGCCATGCCGATGCGGACGGCTACGTCGAAGTCGAAGGGATCGATGACGTAGAGCACGTCACCCTTGTGGACGAACTGGTTGTCGGCCACCCGCAGCTCCACGATTTTGCCTGCGATCTGCGGCGCGACATTGGCGACCTGCACGCGCACGCTGCCATTGCGCGTCCAGGGCGCGGTGACATAGTGCTGCCAGGTTGCAACCGATATCAGAATAGCGACCAGGGCGATGGCAAGGGTGGCAAAATGCTTGCCGACGCCAGCCATGAAACGCCCGGCGGCCTTGCGCAGCGACCGCGTCAATGACGTCGCCTGCCGGGAAGCTTCGCCATCGTTCGCGGCGCGGTCGCTGGTCGCGCGCGCCGCGGCCTCCGTCGGGCTGGAACACGCGACGGCGTCGGCTGCGTCCGCCCGTGCTTCGGCTGAAGATTCGGGGTGGGGCGGAAAGGCCGCATCTCGAGGCAGAGCCGCGTCCATGACTTTCTCCCTAGCAAAAGAGCGCGAGCAGGCCGAAGATCGACACGTAGAGGCAGAGCTCGGCCAGCGACGGGTTGCTGAAGATTCTTGTAAATCCCACGAAGCGCAGCACCGGGCGGAGCAGCAGGAATGCGAGCAGCGCCGTGGCCGCATAGGACACGATCGGGGCGATCAGCACGCCGCCCACGACGAGTTCACGATAAGTATTCGTCACGGATGCGTCCCCTGGCCGGAACCGGCGAAACCCTGCCATGGTTCGAGGACGATGCTGGCCGGAACGAGCGCGGCGAGCACCGGATCGACAGACAGGTTGCTTCGGGCAGCCGTCTGGCGCAGCGCCTCGGCGGCAGTCAGGATTGCGCCTCCATCGCGTAGGGTGAGCGCGGCTCGCGCGGCGCGCGCCGCGTCGCCGAGTGAGGTCTCGGCCAGGCGGTCCAGTTCGGCATGGCACCGTCGCAGCACCACGGCCTCGTCGAAGCAGCGCAGCGCTTCCGCGACGACCCGCGGGGGAGGTGCCGTGGCGCCGTTCGTCGTCAGGATCTGCTCGATCCGGGCGGCATCGCGAAACGCGGCTTCCTCCGGCGCGAGATGCCGGGCTCGCCCGGAATCGAGGCGGCTCAGCTCGCGATGGGCCTCGTCCAGCAGCAGCCGGATCCTCCGTTCGCCGGACAAGGACGGCAGCAGGAGCTGCGCTGCGAAGACCAGAACCGAGGAAAGCTGGGCAAATAGACACGTCACAAGGAATACGTCGGGGTCGTAGCTCTGCGGATTGCTCGGTGCGAGAATGACAAGCGTGAATACGAGGGAGAGCCGGCCGAGCGGCGGCAGGATGCCGCTCGGCAGCGTGATCAGCAGCGCTGCGCCGATCACGAGAGGCGCAAGGCCGATCGCCAGCAGTTGAAACTCGGATACGCCGTTGAAGACGAGGTATTTCAGGATGCCGGCGAGCAGGCATGCGATCGGCATGGCAAAGACCGCCAGTGTCGTGAAGGCGCGCGGATCCGGAGCCGTCGCACTCAGGCCGATGATCACTGCGGCAAGCGAGAGGCAGAGCGCGGTGGTCGGCCATCCCGCCATCACGAAGATGATTGCAATGAGGATGAAGTGGATCGCGGCCCTGACGCCGGCTTCCGCCGCAATGCGAGGCGAGCGGTAAAGCGGCGCGCGCCATTGCCGGAGTGGATAGTTCCCGGCCCGCAGTGCCTCGAGACTTTCGCGCACGTCTGCATTCCTGCGGATGATCTCGTCGCGCAGATTGGTCCGGCAGATCGCGATCAGGCCGGAGGCGCCGGGGTCTCGGTCGTCCCGGGACGTCGCGGATGCGGCCGGCAGCGCGGCAAGCGTGCGGGCGAGCGCGAGCTCGCTCACGAGGCCCACCATCGCGGAGCGTGCGGCTGCGGTTCTGGCCGAGCCGCTGATCGACTCCGTGACGAGGCTCGCGATCTCCGGATGCAGGGCCGCGACATCGCGCAACATGTCCGCAGCAGCCGTCGCGGATGAGGCTTCACCGCGGACGGCGCGTTGCGCGAACTCCGTGACCCGGTGATGCAGTGTTTCGAGGCGGTTCGCCAGAACCGGATGATAGTCCGGCGCGGCGAGCACCTCGTTGACCAGAGCGACCGCGAGGACGCCGATGGCGATGGCGGCGCCCCGGGCGACGCCGGTCGGAAACACTTGCAACGGGCTGTCGATCTGTTGGATGGCAATCAGGGCAACGGTGATGCAGCTGAGAGCCGCCGCATAAGCGCGATTGCCGTCCAGCATCCCGGCGACGTAGACGCAAAGTCCGACCCAGATCCCCAACACTGCGGGCAGCAGCGCGCCGGTTTGGGAAAAGGTGCCGGCGATGGCGATCGATGCGATCACGCCGATGGCGGTTGCGAGCAGCCGATAGCCCGCCTTTTCCATGCCCTGCGCGCGCGTGGGCAGCGCCAGGATTGCCACGGTGACGGCTGCCGACGAGGGGGATTCGAGTTCGAGCCAGAAGCTCACATAGAGTGCGAGGAGCATTGCCAGCAGGACGCGCAGCGCGAACGCCCAGGAACTCACCGGGAAGCCGGCGAAGACCCGCGGGCGGATGTCATCGGCAGCGCTGGTGGCGTCACCTGGCAATTATGCTCCCTCCATGCGCGGCAAAGCATGCGGCCTGCCGGCGTCGCGAAATCAAAGGGGAGCATGAGCTGTGCCGGCCGGTATTTTCGGTCCATCAACCTGCTTTCGGGAACGCACGCCGGGAAGGCGCAGTTTGCCCGAGCCGGGGCCCGACTATTGCGGCGCGTGGCCCGCCAGGGCCTCTTCGAGGCGGCGGATGATCTCGTCGCCGCTGGATGGCTTGCCGAGATAGCAATGCGCGCCAGCCGCCATGACGCGCTGGCGCACGGGTTCGCTCGGGAAAGCGGTCATGAAAATGATCGGGAAATGGCGGCCGGAGGCAACCAGGCGAGCCTGCAATTCATCGCCGGTAATGACCGGCATCTGAACGTCGGCGATCATGCAGGCCGGATCTTCTCCCGCCGGTTCCCGCAGGAAGGCGACGCCGGACTCGTAGGCGTGGGCTTCATAGCCGAGCGAACGCACGAGGCTCGCCAGCGACGCGCGCACGCCTTCGTCGTCGTCCACGATCGCAATCACCGGGGTTTTGGCCATTGGCACACATCCTGACCGCTGTGTTCCGCAGGGAGGATATCTCCCATTGGGCGGCCGATGGGGCCTTATGCACCGTGCGGCAGTCCCGCCGGAATTATACTCAGGTTTGGTCCGTAGTCTTTCGGTTCTGGGAAATCCCGAGCGCTTCGGCCTTGCGAACGAGGTCGGCCAGCGACCGGACCTCCATCTTGCGCATGACGTTGCCGCGGTGGATCTTGACGGTGATCTCGCTGAGGCCGATCAGGCCTGCCACCTGCTTGTTCATCAAGCCGGCGGTCACATGGCCCATCACCTCGCGCTCGCGCGCCGTCAGGCTCTCATACTGGATCCGGATATCCTCCTTCGTCGCGGCTTCCGCACGGCGCTGCGCATCGCGCTCGAGCGCTGCCGTCACTGCATCGAGCATGTCCTGATCGCGAAACGGCTTGGACAGGAAATCCACGGCGCCAGCCTTCATGGCGCGCACCGACATTGGAATGTCCCCATGACCGGTCATGAAGATGATTGGATATCTGATGCCCTGGCGGGTCAGTTGCCCCTGGAGATCGAGGCCGCTCACGCCCGGGAGCCGGACGTCCAGCACGATGCAGGCCGGTTTGTCGGGCATGACGCCGCCAAGCAGCTCGGCCGGTGAGCCGAACAGGCGTGTCTCGAGGCCGACGGATCGGAACAGGCTGTCGAGCGAGGCACGAATGCTCGCGTCGTCATCAACGATGATGACGACTGAACTGGAGGATTGGGCCGGCGGTTGCACTTGGTTTGGTCGTGTCATGGCAAGGCGTGTTCTTGGCTAAATGGCAGTGTCAGGTGGAATGTCGCGCCCGAGCCCGGAGAGCTCTCCACGGACAATCGGCCGCCGTGAGCTTCCACCGTCGTTCGGCAGATCGCAAGTCCCATGCCCATGCCGCCGCCCTTGGTGGTGAAGAACGGATCAAACAGGCGCGGCAGGTCGTCCGGCTGGATGCCCGGGCCGCTGTCCTCGACCGTGATGGCGAGGTTTTCGCCGTCCACGGTTCCGGCGCGCAGCGTAACGGTGCGGGAACCAGGCCGGCCTGACATGGCCTGGCCGGCATTGATCAGAAGATTGACCAGGACCTGCTGAAGCTGGATCCGGTCGCCGCGAACCGGCGGCAGGCCATGCTCCGTCTCGACGATGAGGGTGACGTCGTCCTTGACGAGCTCGCGCGCGACCAGGAGGGTCGCTTCCTCGATGATCTCGTCGATCTGCAGCAGATCCTGCTGGGTAGGGGCCTTCTTCAGGAAAGTCCGGATGCGGGTCACGATCTCGCTGGCGCGGCGGCCCTGAGCAACGACGTGACCGATCGTCGCCGCAACCTCCTTGAGATCGGGCACGTCGCGGCGCAGCCACCGCAAGCCAGCCTCGCCGCTGGTGACGATCGCTGCCAGAGGCTGATTCACCTCGTGGGCAATGGACGCGCTGAGCTCGCCGAGGGTGGCGACGCGCGCGGCATGCGCCAGCTCCGCCTGCGCCGCGAGCAGCGCATCCTGTGCCTGCTTGCGCTCGGTGATGTCGATGACGAAGGCGAGCACGTTGCGATCTCCGTCGGGCTCGGCCGGAAAGGTGATCGTAAACATGACGGGAACCTTGCGTCCGTCGAGACTCACGAAATCGGTCTCGCCTTCGTGGAACCGCTCTCCTTCCGCGAATGCGATCAGCGCGCCGAGGAAACGGCGGTGGTTCTCGTCCAGAAGCCTGTCCACGTTCGCGATGAAGGCCGCAGAGTCGCTTGCTCCCGCCATCTTCTGGAGGGCCGGATTGACGTCGGTAATTCTGGCGAGCCGGCGGACATGCCGCACGAATTCAGGATTTCGTGCAAGGTAGTCCCGCAACGTGGCGCCTCCGGTCTCCAGCGAATTCAGCGCGGTCCGCACTGCGCTCCAATCCTCCTCGACGATGCCGACCCGGCTTGCGTCGAACATCCGGCGGTATCGCTGCTCGCTCTGCACCAGCGCGTTATGTGCCGCGACGCGGTCCGTGACGTCGGTGTGGGTTTCAAGGACTCCAACGGGTTTGCCGAGATGGTCGTGCTGGAGCGCCCATCTTGCATCGACGGTGAGTGCGCCGCCGGCCTTCGTCCGCTGCTCCAGCCTGCCTTCCCATCGGCCGATGTCGAGCAGGCCGGCCTCGATGGCCTCTCGCCGGTCGGGATATTTGGTTCTCAGCAGCGCGTCGGCGAGTTGCCCGACCGCCTCGTCGGCCGACCAGCCGTAGGCCTGTTCCGCGGCCCTGTTCCAGAAACTGATCACGCCGCCGCGATCCCTGACGAAGATCATGTCATGCGAGAGATTGAGCAGGCGCGCCTGCGCCGCGAGGCGCTTCGTCGCCGCCTGATTCTGGAGCGCCAGCAAGGTCGTGATTCCGATGGCTGCGAGGCTCACCAGCGCACGAAGGGCAGGCGAGGCGATCGCCTCCAGATCGTGCGACAGTAGATAGGCGGTTATGGTCAGGACGCTGCAGCCGACAGCGGCGGCGATGATGTCGTTACGCCGGTGCGTCCTCGCCGCGAGCAGGATCGCAACGACGTAGAGAACTGCGACCGCGCCCTCGAGCGGCGTCAGCACATCGACCAGGAAAACCGCGAAAGCGAGGACGGCAGACCAGAACCGCAAGCCGGCGCGGCTCATCGATGAACCCGTGGCCCGATCAAGACTGGTCATCGTCGCTGGTGGTCGCTCTGCTCATTTTCGGTCACGTTGATGCCGCGATTTGATCGGGCCGACAACATGCGGCAACATGATTTTCGTGCTCTCTTGAAAGACGTTGCCGCGGTTCGATCCCGCGCGCGTGCCGATGAGGCACATTCCCCGGCAAAAACGGGGTTTTGCGTGAGTTTCCGACCATTGGCGAGCGCGTCAACATACCGCAGGGCGAGACCAGTTCCGCCATCGCGGCGAACGGGACGTCCGCGCGGCCGGCGACGCCACGGTCATACCTAGGTATGACGCGATCAACCCGAGAACCTATCCGGTGCACCCGCGCGTAGAATGGAGCGCGGGGACCGCCGAACTACTCTGCTCCCACATTCGGACGAGCCATTGGGTCTCGCCGGATCGAAAATGGGACAAGGAGTTCGACGATGTCGCTACAGATGTCACACCCGCTAGGCGCGAAGGATCATGTCGTCGGCTCGATCGGCGTCTCGGCCATCGATGGTTGCCAGTCCGGGCTTGCGGAACGTCCCGATCGCGCCGGCGAAAAGGCGATGACGCTGTCCCTCGTTCACCTCGATGTGGCCCTGGCCATCGAGACGCCCCCGCCGGGCGTGCGGAGATGCGCCGGCGACGGGCCCAGCTTCAGGGTATCGGCGAAACGCCTCGCGCGCATTTCCGTCGAGACCGATCGGGAGGCCGGTGCAGGCGAGTTCCCGGACCCGGTGATGCGAAGCCTCTCCGATGCGCTCGCGGCAACCGAAGCGGCCCATCATCCTCACTCCGCCATCCTTGCGGACGCCTTGCGTCTTGCCATCCTGACCCGCAGAGCCAGCCGGCCGACGGCCGTCGCGCGCAACGAGACCCATCAGGCCGACGAGCGGTGCCGGTCTGTGCGGTCATTGCAAAAATGGCGCCTGAAGCGCGTGCTGCAATATGTCGACGAGAATTTGGCTGGCAAGATCACCTTGCAGCATCTGGCGGCGGTCGCCGGCCTCAGCCGCATGCACTTTGCCGCGCAGTTCCGCGCGGCCGTCGGCATGCGGCCTCACGACTTTCTGCTGAAGCGGCGGATCGAACGCGCCCAGGAACTGCTGAGGCGCGCCGACGTCTCGCTGGTCGACGTTGCCTTGACCGTCGGATTCCAGACCCAGGCGCATTTCACGACGGTATTCAAGCGTTTCGCCGGCGATACGCCTTATCAATGGAGGAGCGCCTACCTTGCGCAATTCCTGCCGCTGCCTCGCGCCGAAGTTGGGCCGTCATGAGCAGTGTTGGCATTGAGGCCCTGATGCTGCCGCTGGCCGGCATTCACCTGGCTATGACGCACCATGAAGTCACGGGCGTGCTGGAGATCGCCCGTGCTCTCGGTAACTCCTATCGCCTGGCATCTTCAGATCCGGGATCCGGCGCTCTCTATGGCCGGTTCATTTTCGATTTCTGCCGAACCATCGTCACGGTGCTCGCGCGATAGCCTCGAGCCCTTTACAAGCGGGGCAGGTCAAGCGTTAACACTGCGATGGCAAACCGCAGAGCGAGAGTCATGAGAGCCTACAAAGTCGTCGACGCTTTCTCCTCCAAACCCTTCCTGGGAAACCCCGTCGCAGTCGTCCGTGATGCCGAGGGGCTGGCGACGGCCGAAATGCAGGCAATTGCCCGCTGGACGAACCTGTCGGAAACGACATTTCTCTTGCCGCCCACGAGTTCCGAGGCGGACTACCGCCTGCGCATTTTTACCCCCCGCAGCGAACTGCCGTTTGCCGGGCATCCGACGCTCGGCAGCGCCCATGCCGTGTTGGAGGCAGGCCGCGTGATGCCCCGGGGCGGTCGTCTCGTCCAGGAATGCGGTGTCGGGCTGGTGCGGATTGCCGTGGAGGGCGACGGCGCGGAGAGGCGTCTGACGCTTGCGTTGCCGCCGGCGAAGGTCACGGCTCTTTCAGCCGCAGACGTCGACGAATTGGAGGCAGTCATCGGGCATCGGATCGTTCGCGAGGTGGCTCCAGCGATCGTGGATGTCGGGGCCGTCTGGGTCGTCGCGCAACTTGCCGACGCGGACAGTGTGCTCGCGCTGACCCCAGACTTCCGGCGCTCGGCTGCCTTCGAGAAGCGGCTCGGTGTGACCGGGCTCTCGCTTTTTGGCCGTCACGCTGATGGCGAGGCGGCTATCGAGGTGCGTTCTTTTGCACCATCATGCGGCGTCGAGGAGGACCCGGTATGCGGCAGTGGAAACGGCGCCATCGCCGTGTTCCATCGCGACCGCGGTCTCCTCAAGGCCGGGACGAGCTACACGGCGGCGCAGGGGCGCTGCGTCGGGCGCGATGGCCGCATCGCCTTGGCGATCGAAGCGGACGGCGAGATCAGCGTTGGCGGCGCTTGCGTTACGTGCGTGGATGGCAGGATTGCCGATTAAGCCACAGGTCGATGGTCGATCATGCCGCGCTTCGGCTGCGGTATGCATATTGAGTCAGACCCGCTAACGCACCGCGACCGCGACGGCAGACAAGGCTGCCGGAAGGGACCAGGCCCAGTCTCCCAGTACTGAAACAGCCGCCGCGGCGGCGACACAGCCGAAGATGAAGCCGAGCAAGCGATGGAGCGAGCGACCCAGCGGCGTTGAATCATGCGGCAGCAGAGGGGTGCGTGGAGCGAGCAGGTCCATCGCCGACAAGACGGCATTGGCCAGATTGCCGGTCATCACCGCCGTCGAGATCGCGCCCGGCAGAGCGAGGCGAAGGAGCGCGTACTGGCAGGCCATGGCCGACACGGCGATCATCGCGGCCGCGCCGGCCCGGGATCCAGCCGCATCGGCAGACGGCCTTGTGATGACGCTGAAGATCAACAACGCGGCCAGCACGAGGAACTGAACCCGAAGCAACAGTCGCGCCAGGCTCGAACCGTGCCGGCCGGAAGCTTGGGCGATCAGCCAGACGGTCGCCAGGGTCAGCATGAAGACGGGAATCGCCAACAACTGTGCCCAATGAAACGAGCCGCCATCGATGGCAACGACGGCGGCCAGCACGATATTGCCGGTCACGTGAGCCGTGAAGATATGACCCAGCGTGAAGAAGCCGGTGAAGTCGACCATTCCGGCGATGATGCTGAGCAGCGGTGGCAGCCGCGCCTCCAGGCGCGACAGCTCCGCTGCGTCATCCGCTGAATCCGCGGACCTTTGCAGCACGATGAGGTCTCTGGCGAGCAGGGACATCTTTGGCTACTCCGATGCTGGCCGTTCGCATGGGCCGCTCACTGACCGCCGGCTACTGTGCCGTCCATCCGCCATCGACCGCGATCGCGGTGCCCGTGATCTGGTCCGCCGCAGGCGAGCACAGGAAGGCCACGGTGCCTCCAAGCTGCTCCGGAGAGACGAACTCGGATGACGGTTGTTTCTCGCCCAGGAGTGCCTTGGCGGCGTCCTTTTGACTGATGTTTTTCTCTGCGGCGATGTCGCTGATCTGCTTTTCGACCAAGGGCGTCCGCACCCAGCCGGGACAGACTGCGTTGCAGGTCACGCCGCTGCCGGCGGTCTCCAGGCCAACCACCTTGGTCAGGCCGATCAACCCGTGCTTGGCGGCGACGTAGGCCGCCTTGTGCGTCGAAGCGACGAGGCCGTGGGTTGAGGCGATGTTGACGATCCGGCCCCAGTGCTGCTTCTTCATCTGGGGCACTGCCGCCGCGATGCCGTGAAACGCGGCCGACAGGTTGATGTCCAGGATCGCATGCCACTTGGCCGACGGAAATTCTTCCACCGGCGCGGTGAACTGGATGCCGGCATTGTTCACGAGGATGTCGAGGCGTCCGAACGTCTCGATTGTCGCGGCGATCAATCGGCGCACGGCATCGCCCTTCGACATATCAGCGCCATCGTAGACTACGCGCACGCCGTGCTCGCGCTCGATCCCGCTGCGGATGGCTTCGATCTCGCCGGGGTCGCCGAAGCCGTTCAACACGAGGTTGACGCGGAGCCTAGCCAACTCTCTGGCGATTCCGAGCCCGATACCGCTGGTCGATCCGGTGACGATAGCGACCTTATCCTTCAACATGGGAGTTCCTTTCGACGTCAGGTGGGGTGGGGGACTAGTGGGTCCCGCCGGCCTCGATCTGGCCGGGCTTCTTCAGCATCATGGAGGCGGCGAGTGCGACGATCAGCGCGACACCGAGCAGGTAGAACATGTCGCCGAAAGCCAGGATGAAAGCCTGCTTCTGCACGATCTTGCCGATCGCGACATAGGCGCGGTGAGCGGCGTCGATGCGATCGGTCACGCCGTGGTTCATGAAATACTGCGTCAGCTTCTCGAGCCTGGCTTGTGTGGCCTGCTCCAGCAGCGAGACCGACTGCGTCAGCACGTTGGAGTGATATTGCTCGCGCTTGGTGAGCAGCGTCTGCAGCAGCGCGATGCCGACGGCGCCGCCGAGGTTACGCATCATGTTGAACAGGCCCGAGGCCGAACCCGCGTTCTCCGCCTCGATGCCCGATGTCGCGACAGCGGACAGCGGGGCGAACACCAGTGCCTGACCGAAGGCGCGGACGACGTTCGGCCAGAAGAGCTGGTCGGTGGCGTAGTCGTTGGTCATCGAGATGTTCATGAAGTTGGAGGCTGCGAACAGCGCAAAGCCGACACCGATGATGAGCCGCGCGTCGAAGCGCCGTAACAGTTGCGGCACCAGCGGGATCAGCAACAGCTGCGGCAGCCCGGTCCACGCCAGCACCATGCCGATCTGCTCGGCGTTGTAGCCCTGGATGCGCGATAGATAGACCGGCAGGATGAAGACCGAGCCGTAGAGCGCGATGCCGAGCAGGAAATTGGCGAGGATACCGAAGCCGAAATTGCGACGCGCCAGGAGGCGGAGGTTCAGCAGCGGCTTCCTGGCCGCCAGCTCGATCCACAGGAAGGCCGACAGCGCGATCGCCGCGACAATCGACAGCTTGACGATGAACGGCGAGCCGAACCAGTCGTCCTTGTTGCCTTCCTCGAGCACGGTCTGCAGCGCGGCGAGACCGATCGCCATGGTGGCGATCCCGGCCCAATCGCCCTCGCGCAGCAGCGACAGCTTCATCGGTTGCGACTCGAGCGAGACGAACAGCAAGCCGATCATGACCGCGCCCGGCACCAGGTTGACGTAGAAGATGTACTGCCAGCCCCAGTTCTCGGTGAGATAGCCGCCGATGGTCGGCCCAATCGCGGGCGCAAAGGTCGCGGAGATCGCAAACAGCGCCAGCCCGATCGGCTGCTTCGCCTTTGGCAGCAGCGTGATGATGAGCGTGAACGCCATCGGGATCAGCACGCCACCGGTAAAGCCCTGAACGGCGCGCAACACGATCATCTGCGACAGGTTTTGCGCCAGCGCGCAGGCCGCCGAGAACACCAGGAACAACGTCGCATTGGTCAGGAGATAGATGCGGATCGAGAACGCCTGCGCGAGCCAGCCGGACAGCGGGATCACCACAATCTCGGCGATCAGGTAGGAGGTCGAGATCCAGCCGCCATCATCGATACCGGCTCCGATCGCGCCCTGGATGTCAGCCAGCGAAGCGTTGACGATCTGGATGTTGAGCACCGCCATGAAGGCGCCGAGCGTGGCGCCGGCGATGGCGATCCAGGTCTTGGCGGAGACCGCCGGAGTCGGTGTGATGACGGACCGCTCGTCTTCGCCGGCGGGCACGGCATCGATGGCCGGTTGCAGTGTGGTCATGGTTGTCTGCTCGTCGCTTGCGAGAGAAGCATTGCCTGAGCGGACTGTCCGGGAGGAGACAACCGCCAGGGACGCGTGTTCATTCAACTGCGAGGCTCGGGGCGCTGCGATGCGAGACGCTTTTTGCTTTCGCGTTCGGCGATCGCCGCCGATCTGGTGTTGATGGTCGGCTCGGCCGACATGCCGGGACGGAGCAGGCCGGTCAGGCTGCGGTCGTCGAGGACGATTTTCACCGGCATGCGCTGGACGATCTTGGTGAAGTTGCCGGTCGCGTTGTCGGGCGGCAGCAGCGCGAACTCCAGGCCGCTTGCCGGGGACAGGCTGTCGACATGGCCCTGCAGTCTGGTGCCGCGGAAGCTGTCGATGGTCAGCTCGACGGGCTGGCCACCGCGCACATGGGTGAGCTGGGTTTCCTTGAAATTGGCGACGATGTACACGGCATCGAGCGGGACGACGGCCATCAACTGCGTACCGGCCTGGACGAATTGCCCGACCCGGAGCGAGCGCGCACCGACGGTGCCGTCGACCGGCGCGATGATGCCGGTGTAGGAGAGGTTCAATGCCGCCTGCTGCTCGACCGCGCGGGCGCGGTCGCGCTGCGCGACTGCCCTGGCGCGTTCGGTGGAGAGCACGTCGACCTTGCGCTCGGCCGCGAGCAGGCCCGACTTGGCGTGCTGCAATTGCGCGGCGGCGGCGCGCAGTGCCGCGTCGGTCTGCTGCGCGCGCTGCACCGTACCGGAGCCCGTCTTCATCAGCCCGTCGTATCGGGCCTGCTCTTCCTGCGCGAAGTTCAGATTGGCCGTGGCGGCCGCGACATCGGCCGTGCCTTGCTCGATGATCGGCTGCTGCAGGGCAAGCTGTGCATCGAGATTGCGGACAGCGGCGTCGGATGCGGCGACGTCAGCGCCGGCCTGATCGAGCGCGGCGCGGAAATCGCGATCGTCGATCTTTGCCAGCAACTGGCCGGCCTTCACCATTTCGTTGTCGCCGACCAGGACCTGCGCGATATAGCCCGACACTTTCGGCGAGATGATCGTGGAATCCGCCTTCACGTAGGCGTCGTCCGTGGTCTCCAGATAGCGGCCGATGGTGAGATAGTGGTGGCCGAACTCGGCTGCGGCGACGACGCCCAGGGCCAGTGCCAAGGCGAGGGCGGCCCGCCTGATCGCCTGCCCGGACGGCCGAAGGCTGGCTTTGGCGTCCTGCTCGGGAGCATAGGGAATGGAAGACATGGTATTCTCCGAAACGAGGTGGGCGGTGAGATTCAGTCGCGGCGATGGACGTCGTGGGTGACGATGCCGAGCTCGGGAGCCGGCGGGTCCAGGCGTCGCGGATCGGCCAGCGTGCGGCGGATATCGTCCAGTCCGCTCTGCCAGTGAGCGCGCATCGCGCTCAACCCGAACTCGTAATCCCTCGAATGGCCCTCGTGGATCTTGGTCTGATAGATCAGGTGCACGATGTTGTAGCAACGATGGCGCGCCATCTCCGCAATCGCGCGGATCTCGGGATCGTGCCTGGCGGCGTCCGGCAATTTCGCGATCGTGCGCTGCAAGGCCTGACGCATCTTCTGCATCCGCAGCACCTGGTCGGTCACGGCGCGTGTGCGGCTCGAATACTGGATGTCCTTCTGCCGGCTCGACACTTCCATCATGTCGTGGGGAACGTGGCCCTTGGCCGACCAGAGATCGATCTGGAACGTCAGCGTGTCACACGGCTCGCCGGACAGCACGCGGGATAAAGGCGTGTTCGAAACCACGCCGCCATCCCAATAGTGCTCGCCTTCGATCTCGACGGCGGGGAAGCCCGGCGGCAGCGCGCCCGATGCCATGAAATGCTTCGGTCCCAGCCGGCGCTCGGCGGTGTCGAAATAGGTCAGGTTGCCGGTGCGGACGTTGACCGCGCCGACGCTGACGCGCACGTCGCCCGAGTTCAGCCGGTCGAAGTCGACGAGCCTTTCCAGCGTCCGGTGCAGGGGGGCCGTATCGTAAAAGCTGGTCGCGGCGTCGCCCGAGAACGGTGACCAGAGCGGCGAGGGGAAGCGTGGCTTGAAGAAGCCAGGCTGGCCATGGATCAAGGCCCGCGCCGCCGCCATCGCGTTGCGTACCGAGTTGATGTCGAACGCAAACGGCAGGGCGTTGGCGAGCCCTTCGCCGGCGGGCCACTCGATCGAAAACGCGCAGATGGTTTCCCAGAACTCGCGCAACCGTGCAACACGCTCGCCTTCGGGCGAGCCCGCGATGATCGCGGCGTTGAGCGCGCCGATCGAGATGCCGGCCAGCCAGTTCGGCCGGATGCCGGCCTCGTGCAGGCCTTCATAGACTCCGGCCTGATAGGCGCCGAGTGCGCCGCCGCCTTGCAACACCAGGGCGACGACATCGTAGGGCAGCGAATTGCTCCGCTGCGGCACAGGATTGGTTTGCTCGCGCATCACGTTCAGCATTTTGAGGACTCCCGATGGTACGGATGATGTCGATCAGCCGGCATTCGCGTCGACCAGGGTTTCGGAGGATCCGCGCCGCCGCACGATTTCGCTCGAGGCCAGATAGTCGTGGACCACGGTGCCGAGCCCGAGCGTCAGGTCGGCGACGATATGCTTGGCCGAGAGCACCTGGAGCACCGGCAGTTCGGCGACGGGGGCAAGGGCGTGCGAGTACAGGTCGAGCGCTGCCGGCCCAGTCCAGGCGCCCTTCACGGTGATGTCTTCGAGATGGAAGCGCACCAGCTCGCAGATGCGCGGCGTGCCGTCGACATGCGGAATGATCTTGAGCAGGAAATTCGGTGCGGCGAGCTTTTTTGCTTCGGCCGCGGCGTCCAGGGCCCGGTGCTTGTAGCCCATCGTGCCGGTCGCGATGCGGACCGAGCCGTAGTTCAAGGTGCCGACCAGGGTGTCGGTCTCGACCTCAAGCTTCGGCTGCGCCAGCTTCTTGGGAAAGCCCCAGAGCTCGCGCCCGCCCGCAATTGGCGGATGATCGTTGAGGAACATCTGGTGGACGAAGCTGCCGGCCTTGCCCTGATAGGACACCGGAACGACCTGCCCACTTTCGGTGTAGTCGCCAAATCCGGTCGAGTCCGGCATTCGGATGAACTCATAGTTCACCACCGGTTCGGTGATTTCGAGTGGTGCGGGCACGATCCGGCGCAGTGCCTCGGGATCTGTCCGGTACTGGATGATGAAGTATTCGCGATTGATGAAGCGATAGGGGCCGGGCGGGAAAGCCGGGCTGGTCAGTGGCATGGCGAACGCGCTCGCGCGCACGGTTTCGTGTTTCATCATGGTCGGCTCCGGTTGGTATGGGGTGATCGGGCCGGGCTCGCGCACGGTCGACGCGGCCCGGTTTCGCGCGAGGCAGCTACACCTCGCCGACGTGCTCCGGATCGGCCGAGGCCAGCGCGGCCGCACGTTCCGGTCGGGGCGGATAGATCCAGACAGTATTGATCTGCTGCTTGGTCCGCTTCGCCTCGTCGCCGACGAGCTCGAGCTTCCGATCCCAGCCTCGCGTGAAGATCGCGCCGGCTTCTCCCAGATCGAGGCAGGTGGCGTAGGCCTTCTGGTGATAAGGCCTGGTCGCGACACCCAAAAGTTCGGCAGCGGCATTGTTGCCGGCAAACGCGCCCATTCGCGTGGCATGCTGGCACGACATCAGCGCGTGGTTGCCGACGTCGTCACACGCTGCTTTGGCGGCATCGCCGGTGGCAAAGACGCCGGCCACGCCCGGCACTCGCAAGTCGCGGTCGACAAGGAGGCGGCCCAGATTGTCGCGCTCGGCCGGGATCTGCGCGGTCAAAGGAGCGGCGCGCATGCCCGCGGCCCAGATCACGGTCTCCGCCTCGATGTGTTCGCCGCTGGAAAGCGTGACGCCAGACTTGTCGAGCGACGCGACACCGGTGCCGAGACGGGTCTCCACGCCAAGCTTGCGCAGCGCATCCTCAATGACGGGGCGGGAATCTGTGCCCATATCGTGAGCGATCGTACTGTTGCGATCGACGATGACGACGCGTGCCTTGGAGTTCTTGCCGAGGACCGCACGCAGCCGCGCCGGCATCTCCGTCGCCGTCTCGATACCGGTGAACCCGCCGCCGGCCACGACGACCGTATCGCGTCCGTTCCTTGCAGGCCGATCGGCCAGATCATGGAGATGCCGCTCGAGCGCAATCGCATCGTCGAGCTTGTCGACGCTGAAGGCGTGCTCGGCGATGCCGGGGATGTTCGGTCGGAAAAGCCGGCTGCCGGTGGCAACGACCAGCCGATCGTAGGAGAGAGTCTGCTTCGTGCCTTCGGCCGTGACGAGCTCGATCGCACGAGACTTGGTATCGATGGTCCCGGCGCTGCCTTGCACGTAGACGACGTCGATGGCCTTCAACACGTCTTGCAGAGGTGCCGTCAGGGTCTCGGGCTTGCTTTCGTAGAGGCGGGGCCGAACCACGAGCGTCGGCTCCGGTGCAACAAGCGCGATCTCGAGTTGTTCGGGCGAAGCGCCCTGAATGTCCCGCAGGCGCGCGGCGGAAAGTGCGGCGTACATGCCGGCAAAGCCGGCGCCGATAATGACGAGTCGCATTTGATGATCTCCTGTGGATTGAGCTTTCCGGGCATGGGCGCGTCATCGCCGCCGCCACTCTCGTGGCGGATCGTCGAGACCGATGACGCGAAGACGTGACGCGAGATCGCGAATTCTCAGGGAGAGGGGCAGCCTGGCATCGAAGCCATCGGCGGCGGCCAGCGGTGCCGAAAGAAAATTGGCTCGATGGCGTTCGGACGCCAATCGGCGTACGGGAGCTGGCCGCCATCCCTGTCGATGATGGGCATCACCGGACTTGCGTCGTGTACGGACTGCGCCGGTATTTCCACTTCCTCGCCGGTTGCCGAGGTGAAGCGAACGGCCAATGAAAGTCCGTACATGATGGCGCTTGCGGCCATCCTTCGTCGCGGCACGAGTTTGACCGGACTAACGAAGTTCTTCCAGGTCATTGTTCGTCTCCGTCTATTGGATCGAGGGCACCCTGATCATTTAGCGGAGCGGACCTGCAGTTGCGCCAGAGCGATTGCTCTGCCTGCAGAGTGATTGCTGCTTAGCGCATGCGACGTCGCCAATCGCTCGGCGTTTCTCCCGTCAATCTTCTGAACGCGGCGGCAAAGGCGGTTTGAGAGGCATAGCCAAGCTCAGCCGCCACCGTGGCGATCGGGATTTCGGTGTCGCGCAGCGTGTTCATGGCCTGCTCGAGCCGGTGCTGGCGCAGCCAGCTATGCGGCGAAAGACCGGTGCTTTCCTTGAAAGCACGACAGAAGTGGAAGCGCGACAGGCCGGCGTCCGAAGCGAGCGCCGCAAGAGAGACGTCGGAATCGCTGTCCGAACGCAAGCGTTCGATCGCGCGTCGCAGAGCTTGGGGAGCCAGCCCGCCTATGATCGGCTCGATGGCGGTCGGCTCGCCGATGTGCGCGGCCAGGATGCGCGTGGCGATGATATCGGTCAGTCGCTGCCTGAAGAGTGCATCCAGAACCGCGTTGCCCTCCAACACATCCGCCCCGCTCATCAGCAGTCCGGATGTGACAGGGTCGAGATGCCCGGTTCGCTCCAGAAGATCACCGGGAATGGGCGCGTCGGCTTCGCGGGCGACGCGTTCGAGCGTTGCGTGCGGAAGATACAGCTGGACGACATCGACAGGACCGGGAATATCCCATCTGGCGCTCGAACCAGCCGGGATGATCGTCACGACTCCGGAACGGGCCGTTCCAATCGCAACCGATTTTCCGGCGCGTCGCTCCAGGCGCTGAACGCCTGTGGGGTACGTCATGATGACGTGGTCGGTCATGGGCTCGACGACGTCGTGCAGAGCGCCGTGCTTCCAATGCGCGATGCCGCCATTGGAGGGGTCCGAGGCCATCTGGAGCGGCGCGGTCTTCAGGATGCGCGCCATCTCCACATCGGCACGCCGCCGCTCGACGTTCGGCGAGTCGCTGTGGCGCGCAACGGGTGCGGCAAGCAGAGCCCCCAAAGGATCGTGCAGGATTGGCTTGTCCATGGAGTTAGTCTCGCGTTCGGAAGGCACTTCGGGACCCGCGGAGCGATTGCTGCTAACGCACGCGTCGTCGCCAATCGCTCGGCGTTTCGCCGTTCAATCGCTTGAACGCCGCGGCGAAGGCCGTTTGCGAGGCATAACCAAGCTCTGCCGCAACCAGGGCGATCGATGTGTCGGTATCGCGGAGCAGGTTCATGGCTTGCTCGAGCCGGTATTGGCGCAGCCAGGCGTGAGGCGAGAGCCCGGTGCTTTCCTTGAATGCGCGGCAGAAGTGGAAGCGCGACAGACCGGCATCGGAGGCGAGGGCATCGAGGGAGACGTCGGTATCGCTGTCCGAGCGCAAGCGTTCGATGGCACGGGCCAGGACCTTGGGCGAAAGCCCACCGATGGTCGGCTGGAATGGGGCTTGCGAGCCGGTATGGGCAACCAGGAGACGCATCGCCAGGAGGTCGATCAACTGATGCCTGAACAGCGTGTCCAGGGCCGCATTGCTCTCCAGCGTGTTGACCGCGCTCAGGATCAATCGGGACGTAATGGGATCAGGATGCGCCGTTCGCTCCAGGAGTTCGCTCGATGTGCCGCTCGCGGCTTCGTCGGCGACGCGTTTCAGCGTTGCGTGGGGGAGATAGAGCTGAACGACGTCGACAGGCTTCGGAATATCCCATCGGGAGCTCGATCCTTCGGGAATGATGATCACAGCCCCGCGACGAAACGTTCCAATCGCAACGGACCGTCCTGAGCGCCGCTCCATGTGCTGCACCGCTCCGTTATAGGCCATGATGACGTGATGGCTCATGGGCTCGACGACGTCGTGCAAGGGTTCGTGTTTCCAGTGGGCGATCCCGGCACCGGAGGAGTCCAATGCCACGCGAAATGGTTCGGTGTGGAGCACACGCGCCATCTCGGCGTCAGCGGCACGCCGCCCGGTCGCCGACGACTGGCCTTGGCTTGGCTCGGATGCGGCCGGAGGATTTTCACGCGCAGAATTGTGCGAGATCGGTTTGCTCATTGGACGTGCTCGTCTCAGGGGCCTTGCACTCGCGGCGCTGAGCGCGATTTGCGCGCCCGGCGTGAAGCCATCGCTTCTTTTGCGCCCGTACGGGTGCCGCAGCGCGCCGCGAGCGCTCGGTGTGGTTTTCTAGGCACGTGGGACTACGGGGTCTTTCCTGAAACCGCGGTGCTTGTCCTGATTCTGCTCAAAGCGCTCGGACGCGAGATCTTGTGATCGGCGATCCCTGGACGACTGCGGAGAATCAAGCTCACGATTTGCGCATTAGATGTTGAAATCGCTTCTGAAAATGGCTTTGCCACAATCGGCCGCGGCGCCCCGTCGCAATCGCAAATCACGCCGCGACGCGACTGGACCCCCGTACTCCGAAGCGGATAATGCTACCGACCTCCAGGGCGACGGCAGTCAGATGGGTTGCCTGGTCAGAATTCCACGGATGGGTCGATCGAATGGCACTGGCGGGCACCTTCGGACAGAGGGTCAAGCGGCAGTTGAGCCTGGCGGATGCGCCGCCTTCGCTGATCACGCGGTCGCGGCGAGGCGTCGACGTTGCGGTCACCGAAACCCTGAACAGTGAGCCGGTCGAGGGTCTTTCCGGCTCGCTTGCCGACGACGCCTATCTCGTCAGCCTGAAGCTGCAGGATTATCCTGACTGCGAGCTCTGGGAGCACGGCAAGTGCTTTGCGAAGACGAATGTCAGAGCCGGTACGACCTATCTGTACGATCTCCGGCACGATCCGCGCTTCGTCATCGACAAGCCGTTCCATTCCGTCCATTTCTATCTTCCTCGTCTGACGCTCGACGGAATCGCGCGAGAAGCCCGCACGCCGCCCATTGGCGACCTCGCGTGCCGGTATGGTTTCGGCCATGACGACGAGATCATGCGCCATATCGGCGCCTTGATGTTGGAAGGACTGCGTCGTCCGGCAGAGGCCAACCAGCTCTTCATCGACCACATGATGCTCGCGTTCACGGCCCACATTGCCCAGACCTATGGCGGATGGCAGCGCGTCGCGGATGCGGCCCGGGGCGGTCTTTCCCCATGGCAGGTGAGGCGAGCCTGCGAAAGGCTCGACTCGGATCTCGGCGGGACGCTTTCACTGCAACAGATCGCGGCCGAGTTTGGTCTCTCGGTTAGCCATTTTTCCCGCGCGTTTCGAATCTCGACCGGCCTTCCGCCTCACCAGTGGCTGCTCCGCCAGCGTGTAAAGGCGGCAAAGCAGTTGATGACCCTGCGCGACCTGCCGCTGTCCGAGATTGCGATCTCGGTCGGGTTCGCCAATCAAAGCCATTTGACGAAGGTGTTCTCGGCGCAGGTGGGCGTCAGCCCGGCGGCATGGCGCCGCGAAGCGCTTGGCATCAGGGACAGCGAGACGTGATCGTCCGATCAGCGGCGCTGCGCCAGTGAACCGGCGTAGGCGGCGCGGCGCGCCGCGAAGATCTCGTCCGGCGGATAACCGATGCCCTCCGCAAGATTTGCCGGATCGAAGCCGGAAGTATCGCACGTCTCGTCCGCTTCGATCGCGGTGATCACGATCGTTCCGAGCCGTACGGCTTCCCGGCTGTCCTCATCCGGCCACCGGATCGTGACATCCTGCGTCGGGTCATCGGGACGGCCGAGCAGCGCCATCAGGCTGAACCGGATATCGCGTGTCGCGATCCTTCCTTTGAGATCGTTGTGCAGGACGTCGGCGGACGTCGTCCTGGCCTTGCCCTCGATCATCGCAAGTTCGCCACCGACCGGGACGACCTTGAATTTGATGAACTGCGTCTCGCCCTTCGAATTCGTTGCGGGGAAGGCGTGGACGGCCCAGTAGGTCGTGCCGGCAAAGCTCGGGGGAGGCGGATGCGCGGCGATGTAGTTCGCCTGACGCAGCGTTTCGGGATTGGCGGTGGAGAAGGCCTTGATCTTCTCCAGGTCCGGCCTTCCGTCGCGACCGGGCATGCGCGAGGTGAGGAATGCCAGCATTTGATCGAGCGTCCTCGCATAATGAACCGGAGCGCTCTGTGTGAGGATGTCGGAGCGATGCTCGTCGTTGCCGAGCCTGAAGCTGAAGCCGCGCAGCGTGAGATCCCTGGTCTCGGATTCGCGGGGACCGCCGTCCACCGAGAAGCGCGCCAGCACGCGCGATGGTGTTGTGAAGCTCCGCGACTTCGTGACCTCGTCGGCCCGATCCGAAGGGATGTAGGTCCCCCTGACGCAGCGGCCTTTGGCAAAGCTCGCGCGTGCCTTGGGTGGATTGCCCAGAACGGCTTTCTGAGCCTCGACAATGGAGGCGGGTGTGGCGGTGCCGCTCGGGGACAGGGACATGGCTTGGTCTTGGATTTGCTCCCCTCAACCGTTAGCGGCGTGGATGCTTCCCCGCTCCAGAGCGATTGCTGTGCTTGCAGCGCGATTGCTGTCTTCTTGCGCGGTCACCAGGGCACTGAACGCGGCGTCGGCAGGTCGTCGGCGATGGAATATCTCAGCAAAATGAATGGCTTGAGTTGAAATCTTCCCACGGCCCATGATGGATCGGGGCGGGCGCTCAAAGGCGGCGTGTGCACGGGCAGCAAAGTCCATTGAAAGCACGGCCGGCCGTTCTTCGGAGTGATCTGCTGAGGCGTGGGCAACCTCGGAGGGGCCGTGCCAACCGTCCTGCACCAACGAGACGTGCCTGGGACTGCAATCCGAGCCTGAGCCCGCGCCGGCGATTGACAGCTAATTATTACATGTCTAAAAATATGCAAATTCATATAATTCGTGAGATGCCTGAATGGACACGCATCCGCTCAAGCTCAAGGTCAGATCGTATGCCGCGGAGACGCCGTTCATACGGAGCCTTGTGTTTGGCGTGGAGGACGGCGTCGCGCCGCGATGGCAGGCGGGTGCACATATCCGCGTGGCGCTCCCGAATGGAGGCGACCGGCCGTACTCGCTGATGGCTTTGCCGGGCCTTCCCGAAGGTATGCTGGCGCTTGGGGTGCTGCGCGAGGAGGCATCGACCGGCGGCTCGCAGTTCATGCACGCGCTGAAGATCGGCGATGTCGTGAAGGCAACGGCGCCGGTCAACAATTTTCATCTGCATGAGGGAGCGGCGCCCGCGCTGCTGTTCGCCGGCGGCATCGGTGTCACGCCGATCCTGTCGATGGCGGCGAAACTCGCGGCCCGAGGAAGCCCGTATCGCTTGCACTATGCGGGCCGCACGCAAGGCCTGCTCGCGTTCCTGCCGCACCTGCAGGAGATATGCGCCAAGGGCCTGTCCATCCACTACGACAGCGACGAGTCCCGCCTGGACATCGCAGCGGCGCTCGGCGATGCCGCTGCAAACGCCCACATTTACGCCTGCGGTCCGGCCGGCATGATCGAAGCGGTGAAGGCGGTTGCGCTCGGCAGGGACATTCCGGCAGACCGTATCCACTACGAGCTCTTCAAGGCCGAGCAATCGTCCTCGGCCGACTTGCCGTTCGAGGTCGAGCTCAAATCGACCGGGCAGGTCGTCAGCGTGGCGGCCGGTCAGACCATCATCCAGGCGCTGGAGGCCGCGGGTCTCGACGTGCTCTACGACTGCCAGCGCGGCGATTGCGGCATCTGCCAGTGCGGCGTGATCGAAGGGGTGCCCGACCATCGCGACGTCATCCTCAGCGACGACGAGAAGGCGTCCAACAAGGTCATGCAGATCTGCGTATCACGCGCGAAGTCGGAACGTCTGGTGCTGGATCTCTAGGGGAGGCGAGGGACGTCATGGCGAAATACGGACAGAATGCCGACGCGATCGCGGCGCTGGTGCGCGAGGCCGAGGTGCATCGCGACGTCTATGTCGACCCCGAGATCTTCGAGCTCGAGATGGAGCACCTGTTCCCGAACAGCTGGATCTATGTCGGGCACGCGAGCCAGTTGGGAAAGCCCGGCGATTTCATCACAGCCAATATCGGCCGTCAGCCGGTGCTGGCGAGCCGCCACACCGACGGCTCCATTCACGTCTTCTACAACCGCTGTCCGCACAAGGGCGTGAAGATCGCCTCCGAGCCCTGCGGCAACACCGGAAAGTTCTTCCGCTGCCCCTATCACGCCTGGTCTTTCAAGACCGACGGCTCGCTGCTCGCGATCCCTCTGAAAAAGGGCTACGAGGGCACCGGCTTTGGCGACACGCAAGCGAATGAGGGATTGTCGAAGGTCAGGAACGTCGTGATCTATCGCGATTTCATCTTCGCCCGCCTGAGCGACGACGGCGTGTCCTTCGAGGATTATTTCGGCGAAAGCCTTTCGACCATCGACAACATGGTCGACCGCTCGCCGGAGGGGAAGCTCGCTGTCCAGGCGACGCCGATCCGCTACATGCACACCTGCAATTGGAAGATGCTGGTCGAGAACCAGACCGACACCTGCCATCCGATGGTGGCGCATGAGAGCTCGGCCGGTACCGCGGTCAAGGTCTGGAAGCGCGAGCAGGGCGATTCCACGGAGACGCCGATGGCGGTGCAGCTCTACGGTCCCTTCATGAGCCCGTACGAGTTCTACGAGCAGAGCGGCATCAGGATCTGGCCGAACGGCCACGGCCATACCGGCGTCGCCAACTCCATCCATTCCAACTATTCGGACATCGAAGGCTATGTCGGCCAGATGGTCGCGGCCTATGGCGAGGAGCGGGCGCACGAGATCCTCGGCGAGGTCAGGCACAACACCGTGTATTTCCCGAACATCATGGTCAAGGGCGCCGTGCAGATCCTGCGCAATTTCATCCCGATCGCGGTCGACAGGACGCTGGTTGAGAGCTGGGTCTATCGCCTGGTCGGCGCGCCGGACAAGCTCTACGAGCGGGCTCTGATGTACAACCGCTTCATCAACGCGCCGACCTCGATCGTCGGGCACGACGATCTCGAAATGTACGAGCGGGCGCAGGAAGGACTGAAGTCGAACGGCAACCAATGGGTCAATCTGCGGCGCCTCTACGAGAGCCATGAAGAGCAGGACGTCACGGCCGTGATCAACGGCACGTCGGAGCGACAGATGCGAAACCAGTTCCATGCCTGGTCGAAATTCATGACCATGGACATGGACAAGCGTGCCGAGGCCGCGGAATGATCGACGAGAAGGCCATCACGGACTTCATCTATCTGGAAGCCGAGCTGCTCGACACGATGCAATGGCAGGCCTGGCTCGATCTGTTTCACCCCGAAGGGCGCTACTGGATGCCGCTCGAATGGCAGCAGCAGGATCCGGTGCTCCAGCCCTCGTTGATGTACGAGGATCTGCTGCTTCTGAAGGTCCGCGTCGAGCGGCTCTCCGGCGAGCGGACCTTCAGCCAGAAGCCGAAGAGCCGTTGCCATCATCTTCTCCAGGCACCGCGGATCGTGGCGTGCGACCCGGCTGCGGGCGTCTACAAGGCGCGGACGTCCTATATCTACACCGAGACCCGCGGTGATCTGCTGGAGCGGTATTCGGGATGGGCGTCGCACGAATTCGTAGAGGTCGGCGATGCCCTGAAGATCAAGCTCAAGCGAGTCGATCTCGTCAATTTCGACGCGCCGTTCGGCAACATCCAGCTTTTCATGTGAGTACGCCTTGACCGCTGCGACCACAGTCTACGCCCGCTTTCGCGAGACCGCCCTTCGCCGGGAGGAGGCGGGCTTCCTCAACGTGCTGCCGGAGACCGCCGATATCTATGGCATCGCGGCAGGCGAGATTTCCTACCGCGCCATGCTCGACCGGGTCGAGCGCTGGCGCTCGGCTTTTGCAAGCCGGGGCTATGGCGAAAGCCACAGGGTCGGGCTGCTGCTCCAGAACAGGCCGGTGTTCGTCGAGCTGTGGTTCGCGCTCAACGCGCTCGGCGTGTCCGTCGTGCCGATCAATCCCGATTTGCGGCTCAGCGAGCTCGAGTACATCATTGCGCATTCCGAGATGAATGCGGCGTTCGTCCTCGCCGAGCGGCGCGACGAGGTCGAGACCGCGGCGCGCCAGGCCGGCCGGCCGATCCCGGTCGTGACTGATCAGGACGACGTTCCCGTACCCCTCGGAGGTGCGCGGCCTTCGACCGCCGGAAACGAGGCGAGCGAATGCGCGCTGCTTTATACGTCTGGGACCACGGGTCAGCCCAAGGGCTGCGTGCTCACCAACACATATTTCCTGCATTCCGGAAACTGGTATCGCGATGTCGGCGGGCTGATCGATCTCAAGCCCGACTGTGAGCGCATGATCACGCCGCTGCCGCTGTTTCACATGAACGCGATGGCGGTGTCGCTGATGGCGATGTTGTCGGTCGGCGGCAGCCTCACCATGCTCGATCGCTTCCATCCGCGTACCTGGTGGGCGTCCGTCCGCGACAGCCGCGCGACCTGTCTGCATTATCTCGGCGTGATGCCCTCGATGCTGATGAGCGCGCCGCAATCGGAGCAGGACCGCGCCCACACCGTGCGCTTCGGCTTCGGCGCCGGCGTCGACAAGCTCCTGCATGCGCCGTTCGAGGAGCGCTTCGGCTTTCCGCTGCTGGAGGCCTGGGCGATGACCGAGACGGGAAGCGGCGGCGTCATCGCCGCCAATATCGAGCCGCGCAAGATCGGCACGAGCTGTTTCGGACGCCCGGGCCCCGAGGTCGACATTCGTATCGTCGACGACAGCGGCAACGACGCGCCGGTCGGGACGCCGGGCGAGCTCCTGGTGCGGCGCGCGGGTGCGGACCCGCGTTACGGTTTCTTCCGCGAGTACCTGAAGAACGAGGCCGCCACCGCCGAGGCGTGGGCCGGCGGGTGGCTGCACACCGGCGATATCGTGTCGCGCGATGCGGACGGCGACCTTCATTTCGTCGACCGCAAGAAGAACGTGATCCGGCGTTCCGGCGAGAACATTGCCGCAGTCGAGGTCGAGTCCGTCCTCAACCGCCATCCCGCAATCAGGCAGGCCGCGGTTGCCGCGACGCCCGATCAGGTGCGCGGCGACGAGGTTGCGGCGGTCATCATCGCCGAGGAGGCCGGTGCCGACCGCGCGCGCGCCGAGGAGATCGTGCGCTGGAGCCTGGAGCAGATGGCCTATTACAAGGCGCCGGGCTGGATCTGTTTCGTCGACAGCCTGCCGTTGACCGCGACCGAGAAGATCCAGCGCGGCGGCCTGAAGGATTTCGTCGCCAGGCTGATGTCTGACGGTGCGTTCTTCGACCTTCGCGACCTCAAGCGGCGGCAGGTTTGATCATGAGCGAGATCCGCACCACACTCATCACCGGCGGCAATTCGGGGATCGGCGAGGCGCTGGCGAAAAGGCTCGTCGAGAGCGGGCAGCGCGTGATCTCGGTCGGGCTGGAGAAGCCGGACTGGACGCATGATCTGCTCGCGGCCTATCGCGCTGATCTCTCCGATATCGAGGAGACGCGCGCGATCGCGCAGGAGATCTGCCGCGATCACGCCGTTGATCGCCTCGTGCACAATGCGGGCGTGATCCTGCCGAACCTGCTGCCCGATGCGAAGCCGGAAGACATTTTGATGCTGGCGCAGCTGCACCTGGGCGCGCCGATGCTGCTGACCCAGGCGGCGCTGGAGGGGATGCGTGCGCGCCGCTTCGGCCGCATCGTGTTCGTCAGCTCGCGAGCCGCGATGGGCGCGGCGACGCGGTCGGCCTATTCGGCGACCAAGGCCGGCGTGCACGGCATGGCGCGGACCTGGGCGCTGGAGCTCGCCGCGAGCGGCATCACCGTGAACGTCGTGGCGCCAGGGCCGATCCTGACCGACAATTTCTGGGGCATCATTCCCAAGGGCTCCGAGCAGCAGGAGCGGATGGCGCGCAACGTGCCGGTCGGGCGGCTCGGCTCGCGCGAGGATGTCGCGCACGCCATCAGTTTCTTCCTCGACGAACGTTCGGACTTCGTCACTGGCCAGGTGCTCTATGTCTGCGGCGGCACCAGCCTCGTCGGCCTTGGCCCGTAGAGCATGATCCGGACCCGGAGGGCCGCGTTAGCGCAAAGTGAAGCGGTTTTCCGAAAAGATCATGCTCCAATAAACAAGATCAGATCTGGTTCTGGCGGATATTCTCGACCATCTTGGCCAGCACGCGCGCACAGACCTCGATGTCGTCGGGCTCGATGCCTTCGATCAGCTTGTCGTAGTTGCTCGCCATGATTGGCCAGATCTTGCGCAGCAGCGCTTCGCCGTCCGGGGTCAGACCCACGACGCGGCGGCGCTGGTCTTCCTCCGCGATCTCGCGCTTGACGAGGCCCGATGACACCATGGACTCGACCATTCGGCTCGCCGTCGACTGCTCGGTCACCGCGAGAACGGCGACCTCGTTGACCGTCAGGGTCTTGTAGATGAACAGGACCGACAGCGTCCGGAACACGACATTGTTGATGCCGTGGTCGCTCAGGTCGCGGTTCTGATCGAGATTCCAGCGATTGGCGAGCCGGTTGAACAGATACGGGATGTAGGTTTGCAGCTGGTCCCGCGTCCTCGGCGGACCCGACTTCCATCTGCTCTTGGATTCTCTGGCCATTATCTCTTGCGACTTTGCTTCTTGCTCTCGGTATGAAGTTTTGAAGAAAGGGATTTCAGTACGGACAGCGCACCGTCCAGCTCCCGGGCCGAAACATTCTCGAGCCGTTTGCCGAGATGCTTCTTGTGGACGTCGGCTGCCTTCCTGAACAACGCTTCGCCCTTTGGCGTCAGGCGCACGATGAAGGAGCGCCGGTCCTCGCTCGACATTTCCCTGCTGATGAGGTCGTCGGCGAGAAGACGCTGCACCAGCCCCGAGACGTTGCCGCCGGTGACTTTCAGATTTTGCGACAACTGCCCGAGCGCGAGGCCATCCCGGTAGCGATCGAGCTGGGCCAGCACGTCGAATTTTGCGAGCGACAGGCCGAACTCGGAGTTCAGCATCGAATTCAGCGACGCGAACAGCTCGCCATGCAGCGACAGCAATTGAAGCCAGAGCCGGGTTTCGATCTGCCCAGGGACGGGAACAATGTTCTCTTTGAGTGCTGCCGGCATTGCATGACCATCGAGTACAAGATGTCTCGTCGATTGGAGGGATTATCGCGGGTCTTTCGCTCCGATTAACAATTTGAGAATCGTAGTCAAGTCGCCTGATCCTGACGTCTTGGGGGGCGAACGGCAATCCACTCCCGCGTTCCCCTCCGATGGAATCATGCAAAAGTCTTGATGGTCTGGATCACGCCGTCGAGCTCCTTGCCGGCGCTGTCCTTCAGCGCGGCCTCGCGCAGGCGGCGCGCCCAATCGGCCGCATCCTCGCGTCGTTCGACCAGCTTGATCGCCGCCAGCGTCTTGTCGAATTTCGACAGCCCGCGGCTGTGGGTATCGGAATAGCCTTTCACGAGGCGTCGGCATTGCAGGATCTCGACACCGAGCTGGTAGTTGGCGGCGACCGCATCGGTTGCGGCCTTGAGCCATCCGTCCCGATGCGCGGTCTCGACCGCGTGACGCAGCGAGCGGCGTCGCAGGCCGCGTAGTCCGGCCACGACGTAGAGGGTCAGGAACCAGGGTAGCGAGTAGGTCCGCACCCGGCGCCCCCGGTTGACGCGGCGATCGAGCCAGCCGAGCAGGCGCGGCCGCGCGCCGAGCCAGCGGCTGAAGCCCGCGGGCAGCACGCCCATGACCTCCTCCATGCGCGGATGCATGAACTCGGTGGTCTGGAGCACCTGTCCCTCGGACATCTCGAGCTCGCTCTCGATGCGCGCGCGGCGACCGGCGCGCGTCTTCAGGTCGGCCACGCGGATGACGTCGTCATAGGTCATGGCGTTGGCGAGATACTTTGCCGCGGCCTCAGTGAAGGCATAGGCGCGCGCACCACCGCCAGCGTTTCGGTCGGCCGTGTGCAACGTCCTGAGAATGTCGAGATACTCGGCGCCATAGGCGACGTCCTGGAAGTCGACCACCTTTTTCAGGCCGGCGCGAGCCATGGCGAGCGGGGGCTCGGGCAGCTCCTGCTTCAGTCTTGCGATGAGCCCGGCAAGATCTGGATCGGGCGTTGCGGGAGAGGGGACGTGATCGGCCTGCTTTGATGGCGCTGATGCCGCGACCTCGGGTGCGCCGGTCTTGACCCGGTCAAAGGCGGCCTCAAACGTCTCGACGCTGGCCTTCGCACCTCTGCCGCCGGCACGGATGACGTCGAGATAGCTGTCACGGCTGAACGGCAGCACAGCGGCCGCCGCGAGCGCACCGAACATCGCGGCCGAGATGACGCTGCCATGCGCGATCGCCAGCGCGTTCAGATCGAAGATGATCTCGGTCTTGGCAGCAACCCCGATGGCGCCGGTGACGGCGCCGCCGTCGGCGATGCCGTTGCCCGGTGCGATCTTCTCGCCGATTGCAAACGACCGGTGGTTGGATGCGATCAACGTGGTGCGATCCGGCGTCACGAGGCCGCGCAGGATCGACCGGCCGGCCTCCATGAACTCCGCCGCCATCACCACGTCGACGTCGCCGGGCGTCGGCATCAACGACAGGATCGGCTTGCGGCCGTCGAGCGGCGGCATCGCCTCGATATAATAGATCGTGGCGCCGGTGCGCTGGGCGACGCCGGGTACCGAGGTCGATTGCGCGACCCAGCCATGGTTCTCGGCCAACTGAACGATCCAGTCGGTCAACACGCCGCCACCCTGGCCACCCATCGCGACGATCGCGATGGAGATCGGCCGCTCGGTCGCCTCGCCGGCGGCGGGGAGGGCCAGCCGGACCGTCTCGTCTCTCATGCCAACGCCTCGAGCGCCGGACGCCGGCGATCACGCCGCCGTTGCAACCAGCTGATCACGGCCATCGCGACCTTGGATTTGAACCTGTCCCAGCCGGTCGGATTGTGAATGACGTCCGCGCGATAGAACGAGGGGCAGAGCACGGCGGCCTCGGAGACCTCGCCGCAATTGCCGCAGCCGACGCAGGAATTGTCGATCGCCGCAACGGGATCGTCGCGCAAGGGGTCGTCCAGCTGCTTCACCGACAGCGACGGGCAACCCGAGAGCCGGATGCAGGCGTGGTCGCCCGTGCAGACGTCCTCGTCGACACCGAAGCGCTCCTTGACGGTGCGTAACCCGTCCTTGATGGCCTTGTTGATCTGCGGCTTCACGCGGCGCTGCTTGTTCAGCATGCATTCGGAGGACGCGACGATGACCTTGGGGCCTTCCTCCTTGGTCGTCAGCGCTTCCTTCAGCGTGTCGCGCATCTTGCCGACGTCATAGGTGCGGTCGAGCTGGCGCACCCACTGGCCGCCGATGCCCTTCACGGCCTTGACGATCGAATTGTTGGTGTCGCGCCGCTTGTTGGTCGCGCGCGACGACAGGATGTCCTGACCGCCGGTCGCCGAGGTGTAGAAATTGTCGACGATGACAAACACGCCGTCGTGCTTGTTGAACACGGCATTGCCGATGCCGCTGGTCAGTCCGTTGTGCCAGAAGCCGCCGTCGCCCATCACCGCGATCGAGCGCTTGTCGGCCTTGACGTTGAAGGCCGAGGTCGAGGCCGGGCCAAGGCCGAAGCCCATGGTGGTCGCGCCGATATTGAAGGGCGGCAGGATCGAGAACAGATGGCAGCCGATGTCGGCCGAGACATGATGCTGGCCGAGCTCTTCCTCGACGAGCTTCATGGCGGCGAAGATCGGCCGCTCCGGGCAGCCGGTGCAGAGCCCGGGAGGGCGCGCCGGCACAACCTGCTTCAGCTTCTCGACCGCGGGGTGATTGAGCACGGGAACGGCGTCCGGCGCCGGCGGCCGGTTGCCGAGCAGCCGCGGCTCGGTCTTCTCCAGGAAGTCCCTGACGCCGCCGAGCAGAACCTGCGCGGTGTAGTCGCCGCCCATCGGCAGCACGTCCTTGCCATGGATGCGCGCCTGGATGTCCCTGCGGCGCAGCACGGTGTTGATCGCCTGCTCCAGATATTCCGGCTGGCCCTCCTCGACGATCAGGACGGCGTCCTTGTCGACGCAGAACTCAGCGACCTCGGTGTCGATCACGGGGTAGGTGACGTTCATGACGTAGAGCGGAACCTGCGTGTTGCCGTAGGCATCCGACAGCCCGAGATATTGCAGCGCGCGGATCACGTTGTTGTACATGCCGCCCTGCATGATGATGCCGACCTTGCCCTGCTTCGGCCCCATCCATTCATTCAGCTTGTTGTCCCGGATGAAGCCGATCGCCGCGGGCATCCGCGTCTTGATCTTCTCCTGCTCGTGCTCATAGGCCGCCGGCGGCAGCACGATGCGGTTGACGTCGCGCCTGGGGTTGTTGAGCGCATCCTTGATGGTATGCGCGGGCTTGACGTTGTCCTTGCAGGCGAAGCTGCCGTGCATGTGACAGGCGCGGACACGAACCTCGAGCATCACGGGCGTGTTCGAGAATTCGGAGAGCTCAAAACCCTTCTCGATCAGATTGACGATGCATTCATGATCGGGGCGGGGATCGAGCAGCCACATCTGCGATTTCATCGCGAAGGCGTGGGTCCGCTCCTGCATGATGGAGGAGCCTTCGCCATAGTCCTCGCCGACGATGATCATGGTGCCGCCGGTGACGCCGCCCGAGGCGAGATTGGCGAGCGCGTCGGAGGCGACATTGGTGCCGACCGTCGACTTCCACGCCACCGCGCCGCGCAGGGGATACATCACCGAGGCCGACAGCATCGCCGCCGCGGCCGCTTCGTTGGCTGAGCTCTGGAACACGACGCCGAGATCGTCGAGCACGTCCTTGGCGTCGGCGAGCACGTCCATCAGGTGCGAGATCGGCGAGCCCTGGTAGCCGCCGACATAGGCGACGCCCGATTGCAGCAGCGCCTTGGTGATGGCGAGGATGCCTTCGCCGCGGAACGTATCGCCATCGCCGAGCCGGAGATCCTCGACTTCGCGAGCAAAAGACCGTTCAGCCATTGCACCCTCCAGAAATATGCGATAGCATACGTTTACATGTGAAGTAAGTCAACGCCGCGCCATGCTATCACGCTTGCGGACCTCTGCTCCTGCAAGGCGATCATGAGCCAGCGACAGGGTAGGGCCAATGCTGAAGCTGCCTCGCTTTAGAGCCGCCGCCGTCCAGGCTTCACCTGTCTATCTCAACCCGGGCGCGACAGCCGACAAGGCAGCTTCACTGGTCCGTGAAGCCGCAGCCAATGGCGCGAAGCTCGTCGCGTTCCCCGAAGTGTTCGTTCCCGGCTATCCCTACTGGAACTGGATCACCGACCCCGTCACGGGCAGCGCATGGTTCGAGAAGCTCGCCAAGGCATCGGTGCTGGTGCCGGGTCCGGAGGTCGATGTCGTCAGGAAAGCCGCGCGCGATACCGGCTGTTACGTCGTGCTCGGCGTGAACGAGCGCAGCCCTGTGTCGCTGGGTGCGATCTACAATACCTTGGTTTTCATCGGGCCGGACGGCGCGGTGCTTGGCAAGCACCGCAAGCTGGTGCCGACCTGGGCGGAGAAGCTGACCTGGACCGGCGGTGACGGATCGAGCCTGCGCGTCTATGATACCGAGATCGGGCGTCTCGGCGGCCTCGCCTGCGGCGAGAACACCAACACGCTCGCGCGCTTTGCGCTGTTGGGTCAGGGTGAGCTCGTGCATGTCGCCAGCTACATCTCGCTTCCGGTCGCGCCGCCCGACTACGACATGGCGGAGGCGATCAAGTTGCGTGCGATCGCCCATTCCTTTGAAGGCAAGATTTTTACGGTCGTCTCCTGCTCGACCGTGTCGGAGGAGATCATCACGGCGATGGAAACGGTCGTCCCCGACGCGCGTGCGCGCCTGCAGCGGAAGTCGAGCGCGTTCTCCGGAATCATCGGACCTGACGGCCGCGTGGTCGGCGATCCCCTGATCGACGATGAAGGCATCGTCTACGCCGACATCGATCTCGACCGCTGCATCCAGCCGAAGCAGATGCATGACATCGTCGGGCACTACAACCGGTTCGATATTTTCGATTTGCGCGTCAACCGACGTCCGCTGGCACCGCTCGGCCTCGCAGACAGTGAGGGCGATGACGCGGGGCAGGGCTTCACGCCGATCCCGCTGAGATTGGAATAGTGGTTGGGCGCGTCGATAAAGCGGCGCCACGAGACAGGACTTGGAGGATAGGATGCGCGAGAACGTCGTCGGCCGGGCCAATGTCGAAGATACCCCCGAGCTCAAGGCCTATTACAAGGACCTCGAAAAGTACGAAGCCGGCGCGCTGTGGACGGTCGCCAACAAGATCGAGCCATGGGCGCCGCAATCGGCGTCGGTTCCCGTGCTCTGGCGCTACGACGATCTGCGCGAGCACGTGCTGCGCTCGGTCGAACTCGTCTCGCCGGAGAAGGCGGGGCGGCGGGTGATCTATCTCAACAATCCAGGCCGCCGCGACGTGTCGGCCGCGGTCGGTTGGCTCTATTCGGGATTGCAGGTGATGCATCCCGGCGAGGTCGCAACAGCGCACGCGCACTCGGCTTCAGCCCTGCGCTTCATCATGGAGGGGTCGGGCGCCTACACCATCGTCGACGGGCACAAGATGACGCTGGGGGCGCGGGATTTCGTGCTCACGCCGAACGGCACCTGGCACGAGCATGGCGTCGAAGCCAACGGCTCGGTGTGCATCTGGCAGGACGGCCTGGACATCCCGCTGGTCAACGCGCTGGAGGCGAATTTTTTCGCGGTCCATCCCAAGGTGCAGCAGGAAGAGTCCGGCTATCCCGTGGACGACATGACCAAGACCTGGGGCAATCCCGGGCTTCGGCCGGCGGATTCGAAATGGTCGAAGGACTATTCCCCCATGTTCAAGTACGAGTGGGAGCCGACCTACGAGTCCTTGCGCAAATATGCCGCCGCGACCGACGGTTCGCCCTATGACGGCATTCTCATGAACTACGTCAATCCGATCACCGGCGGGCACGTGATGCAGACGATCGGCGCGAGCATGCAGTTGCTGCGGCCGGGCGAGAAGACGAAGTCGCACCGGCACACCGGCAGCTTCATTTACCAGGTCGCCAAGGGGCGCGGCTATTCGATCATCGCCGGCAAGCGCTTCGAGTGGCAGGAGCGCGACATCTTCTGCGTTCCCTCCTGGGCCTGGCATGAGCACGGCAATGCCTCGGGCAGCGAGGACGCCTGCCTGTTCTGCTTCAACGATCTGCCCGTCATCGAGAGCCTCGGCTTCTATCGGGAAGAGGCCTATGGCGACAATGCCGGCCACCAGCCGGTCGCCGCCTGACGTCCCCGCACAGAATTCAACCGAAAGAGCCGGATAAAGCTTCATGCGCCTTGTTACCTACACCTTGGGCTCCAGCGGTGCCCGCCTCGGGGTCCTCGTTGACGGATTGGTCGTGGACGTCGAGCACCTCGGTGCGTCGCATGGCTTTGGATGGCCGAGCGACATGCTGTCGTTCATCGACAACAGCGTGACGCTGCTGCCGGCGCTGAAGGAGCGTCTGGACGATGCCGATGGACGCTTGCCGGCCGGCTCCGCCGTTCCGCTCGAGGACGTGAAGCTACAGGCGCCCATCCCGCGGCCCCGCAAGAACATTTTCGGCATCGGGCTGAACTACCGTGCGCATGTGGCGGAGTCCGCCAAGAGCCTGGATACCGACAAGGACCTGCCGAAGCAGCCGGTCGTCTTCTCCAAGCCGCCGACGTCGGTGATCGGCCCGGGCGGCGCTATCCAGCACAATGCGAAGATGACGCAGCAGCTCGACTGGGAAGTCGAGCTCGCCGTCATCATCGGCAAGACCGCAACCCGCATCGCGACCGACAAGGCGATGGACCACGTCTTCGGCTATTCGGTCATGATCGACATCTCCGCGCGCGACAATCGCCGCGCCGGCCAGTGGATCTTCTCCAAGGGCATGGACACCTATGCGCCGTTCGGCCCCTGCATCGTGACCGCGGACGAGATCCCCGACCCGCATGACCTCCGGCTGTGGCTGACGAAGAACGGGGTCATGAAGCAGGACTCCAATACCAAATACATGATCTTCGACATCCCGGTTTTAATTTCCGACATTTCGTCGGGCATGACACTCGAGCCGGGCGACATCATCGCGACCGGAACGCCGGAAGGCGTCGGCGCCGGCAGGACTCCCCAGGAATGGCTGTGGCCGGGTGACGTGGTGGAAGCGGGGGTCGACGGGGTCGGTGTCATCAGGCATCCGGTCGTCGCGATCTGATGACGACGTTCTCGTTCGATCGCGAGCTCAGATTCGGAGACTGCGATCCTTCTGGGATCGCGTACTTCCCGTCTTACCTGAACATCCTCAATGGGGTCGTCGAAGACTTCTGGGCGAGAATTGGATTTCCATGGCCGGAGCTGATCACGGTCCGGAAGATCGGGACACCCACGGTGCATCTGTCCTGCGACTTTTCCCGGCCGTCGATGTTCGGCGATCGCCTGACGTTCAACTTGCATATCAGCCGGGTCGGCGGATCGTCGCTCCATTTGGAGCATGTCGTCTCCGGCGCGAACGGCATGCGCTGGCGCGCCCGCCAGATCCTGGCCGCGACGTCGCTGGTGGATCACCATGCGATCCCGTGGCCGGATGACATTCGCGCCGTGCTGATGGCGCATGTGAGCGCGGGCGAGGGCGCTGAGGCAACGCCCGCATGATCTCGCTGTTCATGACATTCTCCGATCCGGCAGGCGAACGGCGAATTCATCCCGACGAGGTCGTCGCCGCAGCGGAGCTGGTCGGATCGATCCCCGATATGACCGAGGGCTTGCTGTTCACGCCGCTCGAACAGTCGATCGATCATCCCTACAAGGCCGATGGCTCCGGCCCGGTGTTTGCGCTTCAACTCCGGTTTCCGGACCTGCTCGCCTGCGAGGCGGCAATGGACCGCGGTGGCATCCTTGCCGGTCTCGCGACGGGGGCCGGACTGGCGAGCCTCACCGGCTTGGACGTCACGCATCAGGTCATGCTGACGCGCGCGTTTCCCGTCGATGTCGCCGAACATCTGGCAGGCACGACCACTCCGTGCAGCTACCTCGTGCACTATCCCGGCCCGGCGGAGGACATGAACGCCTGGAACCTGCACTATCTCGAGCATCATCCATCGATCATGCGAACCTTCCCTGATGTTCGCCAGATCGAGATCTACACCCGGATCGATTGGGTCGACCGGCTGCCGTCGCAGCGCGTCGAGCACATGCAGCGCAACAAGCTAGTGTTCGACAGCCCGCAAGCCCTCGCGCACGCGCTCGGCTCCGACGTGATCCAGCGCATGCGCGCAGACTTCGTCCAGTTCCCGCCATTCGCAGGCGGCAACAAGCATTTTCCGATGCTGACGCGGGTGGTGCGGCCGAAGCGCTAGAGCCGAGAGCGTGAAAACGATGGCGTGAGCCGTGAATTGAGATGGATCGCCAGATGTCCGCTTTGGCCGTCAGATCGCGCCGGACTCGCTATGCCGGTAGCCTTTGTAAACACCCCAAGGTTGCGACGAAATTACCCAGCAATCTTAGCGCCTGTTCGTGTGAATTCTGCTATCATCGCAACGTGGGGCGACTCTGATGCGGGGATTGTCATGCCTCCAGGGAGGGACCGACCATGACTACGATAGCGAAACCATTTGCTCTCGTCGCCCTGGTTGCGACCATGAGTGTCGGAGCACTTGCGCTCAGCATCGCCTCTGCCTCAGCGCAATCGCCTGCAGCATACAAGAACTACTGCATCACCAGGATCAAGTGTAACAACGGCTTTCTATGGAAGTGCAACCGTTGTGACGGCCGCTATTCATGGCGGCAGGGGTGCCGTCCCACCTTTAAGGCGTGCTGACACTGACGTAGTTCGTAGGATGGGTAGAGCGAAGCGAAACCCATCAAACCTGATCCTCGCAACGGCATCGAGCTAAAGAATGACACGGGCGCTGCATCGGCGTGCCGGGGGCGATGGGTTTCGCAAGAGCTCTACCCATCCTGCATCTTGGCGCAAGCGACGCCGGTTTCGGCACGGCCTCTATTCGACACGATGGGGCGCGATTCCGAGTCTTGCCATCGCCTCCCGCTCAGCGCCACGCGAGCTCTTAGGATTGCAGCCGTCACCAACAGAGGCATAGCGACCGTGGTCACCGAGCGGGTTTGCCGGCATCGACGGTTGACGTCCGCTTTGGGGCAGATGCTGACAACAGCCGCGGCCCGCCTTGTCGGCGATGAGCCCATTTGCAGATTTTCGGCGTCGTGGGCGATGGCGATCCCTGCGAACTATGGGGACGGCAAATCGAGGCCGTTGGGTAGCCTGATCCAAAGAACGGTTTGCTCGTCTGGGGAATGACGAGACAGATGGCCCTTTCCGTGTGTGTCCTCCACCAACACGAACTCGCCCGCAGAGACGTGCCGCACCTCGCCGTCGCTCGTCTCGTATTCGACCGCGCCAGTCAGTCTCACAGTCAATACCCGCGCGGGAACGGTGTGCCAATCGACCTGTCGCATACCGGCAGGAATTTGAGTAACCTCCATGCTTGACGCGGGGTAGCGCTGGGACACCTGAAACGGCTTGGCACCGGGAGCGACGGTCAGCTTTGCCGTCATGGGGATTTCCACCTCACCGAAGTGAGATTCACCGTCCGGCGTTGCGTATATCCGAAGACACTTCATCGGCTGTCACCTTTGGCTCGCCAGCAAGAACAAGACCACCCTACCATGACCGCGGCGAGGGTGATCACGGCTCTGATGGGATGGTCCGCTACGGGCGACGGCCTGCTTCGGGCCAAAAGCCGCCATCCCCGCCAAATGCGGTTTGTCCTTATCGGGCCCCCGGGCGGCGTCCGAGACCGTATCGCGTCGTATCAGCGCCGACATCCTGATGCTAGATTTCACAACGGCGGGGAGCAGCTGCTTCCTGCTTCAGACCGAACAGGAGGACGATATGCCTGATAGCGTCTACAAGGTCATTGAACTGATCGGTACCAGCAGTGACTCATGGGAGAAGGCGGCCGCCAATGCGGTCGGGCAAGCTGCAAAAACTCTCCGTGATCTTCGCATTGCAGAGGTCGTCAAGCTCGATATGCAACTGGATGAGAAGGGAAACGTCGAGTCCTATCGCGCCAAGCTCAACGTCTCGTTCAAGTTCGAGGGGTCCTGAGCCTCGGCACCTCGCCCCCGCTTGCGGGGCGAGGTTGGCTCGCTGGAGAAAGGCGCGCGGCCGTTCGGGAAGCAGCGCTCTGGTCCAACCGGGACCCGGTATGCTTTGATGCGTGGGGCGGGAACTGTAACGCGCGGTGACCTCATGTACATCGTCATTCGCAAGTACACCAAGGTTCGTTCGGTCGCGGACGCTGCTCGTCGCGCCAAGAGCGGCGTCGGTCAGATCCTGAAGCAATCGCCCGGATTCAGATCTTACTACGTGCTGGATGGGGGCGACGGCGTTGGTGTCGCCGTGATGATATTCGAGGACCGCGAAAGCGCCAATGCAGCGAACGCCAGGATAATGGAGTTTATTCAAGCAAGTCTGCATGACCTCGATCTTGGGGATCCCGAAATCACTGCCGGCGAAGTGCTGGTAAATATAGAACCTGATGCGTCCTCGGCATGAAGTACTCGTAAACGTCGCCAGTTGCGTGGGGTGCCGGCCCCTGCCACTGCTGTGGATCTGATCGCCGTCGCGCAGGGGCGATCGCGTCCTGGACATCCGGATGTCGTCGGTCAGGAATATTCGACATGGTTTTCGAGGAGTAACAACATGAGGCAACACGATTTCGAAGCATTTTTCATCACAGCGACCGTCTGGACGCCGCTCGTAGCTATGGGCACCGCGATGCCGCCCCGAGATCCTGATGAAGACGAGGAGGACGAAGAGGGCGACGACGACGAGGATGAAGCCGACGAGCCGGCAGTCGTCCGCGAGCCGGATGAAGACTAGGCCGTGAACCCATAAAGCGAGGAGGACCGGCGCTGCATGATGCCGAGTATTCGACGAACCTTGTGCATATCGTGTCAGAGCGATAGCAGCAGGTGTGGAAATCTCGCTCCTGCGAATTAAGGCACTTAAGCCAACGTAAGGACGCTCAAGTATGCTCACCGTCTATGGCGAAGGTCGTGGGTTCCGTGTCGTTTGGCTGCTCGAGGAATTGGGGGTGGCTTATCGGCTACGCCCGGTCGATCTGTTCGCTATCGAGAATGATCCCGATTTTCTTGCGATCAACCCCGCCGGCTTTATCCCGGCGCTGCTGGACGGCGAGATGATCATGGTCGAGTCGATCGCGATCCTCGAATACCTGCTCGCCCGCCACGGCCCGAGCCCGCTCGCCGTCGCCCCGGATGATCCGGCTTTCGCCGCCTATCTGCAATTCCTCCATTTGGGAGAGGCCGGGCTCGCTGGACCAATGAACGCCGTCATCGTCGGTCGCGCATTCGCCCCCGCAGAAGAGCGAAACGCCCGGGTCACAATCTGGGCACTGGAGACCTTTCATAGCCGGCTGGGATTGGTCATCCAGCGTCTCGCAAATCGTCCATTTCTCGCCGGTGACCGGTTCACTGCTGCTGACATTTCAGTGAGCTACGCACTCCTGCTTGGTCTGCGAACCAGCAACTATACCCCGGGTTCAGTCGAGCGTGCCTATCTCGCCCGTACGACGACACGCCCCGCCTACGCCCGGGCGATGGAAATCTGCCAAGCCACCAAGGCTTGGGCGGAGAGATCACCGGCGTTGTAGAGCCAGGTCGTGAATCCATAGAAGGGATTCCCGCGAGCGGCCTGGACTAGCCAGTGTCGGTCAGTCCGCGCTATAATCTCTCCATGGGCTGGGATGCGAAAGACGTAGCGCTGCTCAAAAGGCTCTGGGCCGCAGGACAGAGCGCGGCACAGATTGCGCGCCGTCTCGGGTGTAGCCGTAACGCGGTCTGCGGGATGCTAACCCGTTCGGGCTTGAAGCGTGGCCACAAGCCGCCAACAGCAAGACCCAAGATAAGGCCGCCCCCGAAGCCAAGGCCGGCGTCGTCGGCCGCCCTGGTACGTCGAGTAGAGAAGAAGGTGTCGCGAAGCACCGCAGAGAGGCAGCAGCCCAAGGAATTCAGCAAGCAGCAGCTGTACGCCATTCTAGCTGAGGCGGTCAGGAACACTGGCTAAGCGCTAACCACGACGGGCGTTACGCTCCGCGTCCGTGTCCTGGTCCAACTCGAACGGTTCGGCTGTCGTGACCATTCCCCAAGCCTTGGTCTGCTTCGGGTCAATCGCGTCGGTTTGGTTCTCCCGTGACGACTTCCGGTCAGCCCCAGTCAGCGGACATCTTTAGTACCCCTCGCCAGGTCTCAAACGGGCCAGAAGCGGACCTCCCACTCCGGCTCCCGCAAAAAAGTTGAATATCCGGTCTCTCTTTTCGCCGTCTCAGGGCATTGACGATACGCCCATCGTCGGGGCTCGATCGGCGTCGAGCGAGCGGAGGAGACGAGATTGGACCTTTGTCGCGAGGCTCCAACCCAGCCGGTTACCCGACCAAGCTGCTCGCAGCTACCGGACCAATCGACAACTTTCCGGGTAGAATCCTCCTCTACTGATGTTCGCGCCTTCGGGGCGCACGGCCAAGAGCCGACATAGATCGGGAGAACGCGAGAAAGGACGTCGAATCCACCCGTGGCCGGATCAACGACTTATTTCAGGCCCTATGAGCTACTTCACATTCCAATGTCGGAAATGGCGTACGCTCGTTAATGGTTAACCGGACTAGCAGCTCTACCTTGGCTGGTTAGCGTTAGCCTCGACTAGATCATTCATGGAGGAACACATGAAGAGAATTACAGTACGTGTCCACGAGCACCTCAACCTGGAACAAAGTCAGAAAGTCTTGGCGTCGGTGCTGGGAAGGGCCGGGCATCCCACGTGCTACTCGGGTATCAACATCAGTTTTGAGAATGCCGTAAATCCGGCTGACACCATCATGATTGTGGAGAAGGGCAGCCAAAAAGTTATTGAGGTTGGCTAGGGCCATAGATCCCTCCCATGACATTTGAACCACCCCGGCTCGGCCCAGGCGCGATCTATTTGCGTTCGCTTGATGGCTTGTTCCGGTCACACGCCGATCTGATCAAGGTAGCGGAGATCGAGCCACAGAGTCTGTGGACGAAAGGTACTGCGCCCGGCTCGCTGCCGCGAGGCAGCCCGGGAGAGCTGCGCCATCTTCAAGCGCTGCCGCAAACCATTTTGACGCACGGAGTCGGTTGCCCGATCGGCGGAACGATCTGTGATCAAGCACGCCAAGTGCCGCAGTTTCGCGCTTGGACCGAAGCGCTGAATGCTCCGTGGACAAGCGAACATCTCAGCATTTTTCATGTGCGTGGCCCAAGCGGAGAACAGCCCTGCGGCTTCCTCATGCCTCCGCTGCAGACTGAGGCGGGAGTGAGCCTTGCCGCCAGGAACATCACGCGCCGCGCGGCCGCATTGGGAAAGCCGTTTGCATTTGAGACCGGCGTCAATTACTTCGCTCCGCGATCGTGCGAGATGCCGGACGGGGAGTTCTTCAGGGCAGTGGCCGAAGCTGCGGACTGCGGGATCCTGCTCGACCTGACCAACCTATGGGCGAACCATAAGAACGGTCGTGCTGAGATACACGACGTGCTGGTGCGCTTGCCTTTTGAACGCGTGTGGGAGGTGCATCTCGCGGGCTTGGAGTTTGCACACGGCCACTGGCTGGACGCGCATTCGAATGGAATCGACGATGAGTTAGTCGATATTGCATCTGACGTTGTTGCTGACTTGCCTAACCTCGGCGCGATCATCTTCGAAATCGCGCCCGACCGGATTGACCGATTCGGCGAGAGAAATCTGCTTCTGGAGATGGAAAAGGTGCATCTTCTCTGGGACAGGGCTCGAGGTGCGGCCCGATGCACGTCAAACACGAAAGTATCGGCTCGGCAGGCGCTTGCGGAGCCCGCCACGCTCTCGCCGGAAGATTGGGAACGGATGCTCGCGAACCGGATGCTGCAATCGGGAGGCCCGTTGCCTGTGAGTACGGAACAACTGGAACTGAGAAGATCGGATGAGCGGGCGTTTTCGCTTTACCTGCAACTCGTTGCTTCGTTCCGCAGAGGCGCCGTTGCAGAACTGATGGAGAATACGACACGATTACTTCTGCTCGGGATGGGAGAGTCGGAGCTTCGTTGGCTTATGGACCGATATGTCGCAGCGACCCCGCCGGTGGCTTTCCCGACCGATGAAGCTCTGAGTTTCCGGCGGTTCCTTGAAGAAAACCCGCTCGCAATTCCGGGGCTTGAAGACCTCTCGAAATTCGAATCGACACTGATTGCTGCTGCGGCGGACGGTGGGTCGATGCAGGTGGAACTCTCGAAGGATATCGATGCGATGCTCGACGAAATCGCAATGGGAAGATTGCCGGGGCCCTCGACGGACCGTCCCGGCACGGTGCTCGAAATCGCGGTGGACCCGGTGCCGGTCGTGCGAATGATTCACTAAGGAGAAGGTCGTCGCGATTGATGAACTCCACCTGGTGGTCAAGGCCTGGGCGACCATGCAGGAATTATTGCGCAACGCCGAATTGAAACCAGCGGGACATTTCGCCGAACGCCTTCGCTTCACGATTTGGCCCATGGTGCCGATCTCCGCGCCGATGCTGCGATGCCACGCCATTCGAGCAGGTGCTGAACAGCCATTGGTAGCAAAGCTGTTTACGGTGACGGAACGTTCGCGGCGTTGGAAATGCGATATCTTGCGTCAAGGTAGCAGCCTGCGGCCGGCGCGATCCTACGTTCCTGGGAAGAGCCTTGTCGATCGATGGACGCAAATGACGGCTATGGGTCAAAATGCGAAGAACTCAGAGTGAGCAAAGTCAGTCCGCTCTACCCCACCAAGCGGACCTCAATGAAAGGTGTCGCCACTTCGCTGATGGGCCAATAGTCGACATCGGTCGAATTGCGGTCAGCTCAATCTGGCGTCCGCTCAGTTCAATGTTTCCGACAGGACTTTTGCCTTGATCGAGTCGGGTGATCCGTGTGGTTGCTCCACCCAGGTAAAGGCGATATGGGAGCCGCCGGAGTTGTCCACCATCGGCGAGGCAGACATCTGGCCGCCGACATCGGTGGTGCCGACCTGCCTGACGCCACTTAGGGCCAGGAAGTCCGGTGGACCGCCCGCCACCACGACGATGGCGGCCATCACCCTGGTGCCGAACTTGCCCGTCGTAGCCACCGGCTTTTGGGTCCACGTCACGACAGAGCCGCCGTGGGGCAAAGCCTTCACGAGCGGTTCGAAATTGACCATGTCGTCACCGCTAACGGTCACACCGAGGGAAGTACCGTCCCGAACGAACAGCTCTGCCGTGAGCTTTTGCCCCTCAATACTGTTGATACCACCTAGAACGCTTATGAACTCCCTCGGATCTTCGATGTTCCCCCCGAAGGTGGCTGGCGCGATTTCGCCGACGCCAGGGCCCCTCGGTGCGATCTCCGGCCCCGACTTCTTTCCGTCAAAGTTGAACAGCTGAAAGCGGCTGCGGAAGATTCCATTCTCGCCACCCTTCCACGCGATTGCGAAGGTGACGTCGTCTAGCCCGGCCCCGGCAAACGCCACGACGGAGGGAGCGAAATGGGATCCCGAGGAACTGTTGACGGCAATCTCGGGGCCGACCCTTCCACCGTCCTCGCTGTTGAAAATAGCCGCGCGCACTTGAGGATCGGGCAGTGCCGCCACCCAACTGATGACGAAATTCCCATCCAGAGTGGACGCGACCGCAGGCGCTCGCATCCGCGTGAGATCGGCGGCAACATGGTTGTTGCTGACGACACTTTCAGGGCCGGCTTTTCTTCCGTCGAGACCAAACCTCTGGAACACCAGCTTTGCAGGTGGGAACGCGACCCATGCGACGACAAAGCCGCTCCGTATCCGCTCGACCGTGATCAAGCCGAAGATTCCCGGCGTCGTGTTAACCTGAAATTCGGCCCGCTTGTTGCCCGCGAGGTCGAACCTTGCTCCACGCAGGTTCTGGTCGCCAGGTTCGGTCCATACGACGACGAACTCCGACCCGAGCCCCACTACGGCCGGCCGGCCGCTCCCGTGCTTGGTGGTGACGAGGATTTCATCCATTTGCATCTCCATCGGTGGGGGGCCTTGGAGGCCGACATGCCGTCCGCTCACGTCTTTCGGAAATGTATTGGAAATTTAACGGGATCCCCGATTCGTCTGGCGCGGTGCGCGTCGAGGGTGGGCGGGCTTCTTGTCAGGCATGACTAGTCTCCGCTGTAGAGACCGTTACCACGCGCCGAACTCTACGCTGGTGAACTAGTTCACATAACGCGAAAGCGATTCTTGCCGTCTGAATATCCCAAGTGGGCCCGGATCAAAACGTCCAGGACATAAAATGACGCAAGTACAAACCATGGCGCCAATGTCCGTTGTGGGTCAAAAGCAGCAGTGGGCGCCAAGCTGTATCGGCGTCCGGTTTGCCCCTGACAGCCGACATGACACGCGCTCAATTGACCTTCGGCTGAGGGCCATAAGCGAGCGCGGCAAAACATGCCAGCGCATGCTCCGGCAAATGCTATTGGTCCATGCCTGGGCGGGGTTAACGCTGCGCCGGCGAGCCAGAAAGTCCTTGACGCAACAGAACACCACGGATTTGGATCGGTCGGAAGACCTTGATTGGACGATGGACGGAGCCGACCCGTGGGATTTTTGCTGAGAATTATGCTCGTAACCGCTCTCGTGAACCTTGCTCCAGCCGTCGCCCAGGCGCCGAAGAAAGCCGTCGCTTCTCCTGCCTTGCAGAAGGAATTCGATGGCTTCATCGAGAAGTTTCGCGCGGCGCTGAGGACAAACGATTCCGCCGCCGTCGCCGGTATGACACGATTGCCGTTCATGAACGACAGCGCAATTCGCGACGCCGCGCAATTTCGCGCCAAGACCTATCCGACCTCGTTCACGCCGAAAAATCGCGCGTGTGTCCAGCGCGGCAAGGCCGTCTACGATCGCGATCAAGAGAACAATGACAATTACTTCGTCTTCTGCGGCGAGCTCATCTTCGTCTTTACCAAGACGCCGGCGGGGTTCCTTTTTACGGACGTCGGCGCGAATGACTGATCAGGCAACAATGCTATCCACTGCCGTCGGACGTATGATCGGTCGCGTCGCTCAGCGACATATTGGATGCAGCAACCTAGGCGATGGGCCGACTCATCAACGGAAAGACTCGCCGCGAGCAGAACGAGTCGGCTCAGCCCCCCATTAACGGACATGCATACGGACAGCGGCGACTTCGCCTTCGGGGCACACCCGGAAGAACTCGGGCTGAGCATATCAAGTCTGCTTCACCCCCAAGGAGCGGACATCTAGCGGACATCTAGCGGACATGCCGGGTCGACCGCTTGGGGCCACAAGCGGACCATCTGACCCAAATTACGAACAGAAGAAGAGCCCAGCTGTGGTGGGCTGGGCTCTCGTTCAGCGATTGATGGCCGCCTCAACAACCATCTTTACGGCGACATCGGGTTCAGGATCATTTGATTTCCCAGGACGTGTTGTGCGGGATGTCCATCGCAAAATAATCGCCAGAGCCAGCCAGCGCAGGCATAGCTATGCACGCAAATGGTTCGCTTCCGGTGATGCCCTTATACTTACCGGTGCCGCCGGTGATGATATGCGTTCCACAATCCATCTTCGGCTGGGCCTTGTCGAGGTCTCGAGTATCGAAGGTCGAGAAAATCTTGTCGCCGTCGCTGTCGGCGAGCACGCAAGCGCCGTCAATGTATTTCTTGTCTCCGGACGCGACGTTCAGCGCCACGCAGCGTGCTGACATCTTGTCCAGCATCTTCTCTCCCTTCATGTTTTGAGTGGTCCCGACCGCCTCCAGCGTAGTGGCCTTGCCGAGTTCGGCGGTGTCAATGCTCATCAAGGGCCGAAAAATAAAGTGCGTCACATAAGGAGTAGTCCCCTTCTTTTCAATCGGCTCTCCCGCGACAGCCGCGGGGGCAAAGGACACGAGCGCAGCAGCAAAAGCCGCTGCTTTGGTGAGTCTCATCGCTGCGGTGACTGTGGGGACTATGCGCACGTTGATGGAGTTCATGAGTGCCTCCTTAGATCAAGCGGCGGTTCAGGTCTCCGCCGTGAACTGCCGCGAGTTGAAATCGACCTGCGTATGCTTTCTCCTGTCAAATCGAGTTTGCACGCCGGCGCCGAGCGTCAACGTGATCATGCTTTCTTGATGCTTCGCCTTGGACTGACGAAGTATGTGGGGATGGTGGCTCCAATCATCGGTTTTGACCTCAATACAAGGCTCGACCGAACGACCTGGAATATTAGCATAATAGCATGGAACGCGGCGAACGTCAGCGTCATGCCCGGAATACGCAGCGCGCACCGTCAGCTGTCCTGACCGAATGCGCTGCGAAAAATGCAATTCTCCTGTTGTTCGGATGAAGCACGGGGCGCATGGGTGCAGCGACTCTGTGCCGCTCTTCATGCTTTGCGTCGTTCCGCTTGCAACTCAGGAGGTGAGCATTGAGTCACGTCGATTTCCACAGCCACCAATATCCGTAATGTCCGCTTCGGGTCACAAGGGGACGTTCGCTCTGAGCGCGGGAATATCAACTAACGGCCAAGAACGGACATCCCACTTCAAAACCTGCTACTGCAGCGTCCGCTTGAAGAAGGCGACGATGTCGTGATCGAAGCGCTCATGAAACGCAGCGCGGTCGAAGCCCGGCTTGCTTGTGCAGATTGCCGGCATGCGGGTTGCCAGGTCCGCAGAGCACGGCTTCAGAAAGTCGTAGTGCCCGGCGTCAGCCACGACGTGCGTCTCGGGTGGTGTCGGCAACGCGAGCCGAACGGCTTCCGCATAATAGGGGTGTGGTAGCACTTGATCATCCTCGGCCCGCCAGAGCTGTACCGGCTGGAGGACCGCCGCCAGACCGTTGGTCCCGAAGGCAAAACCGAGAGCGGGCGCGGCGGAGACCACCGCCTTGATTCGCGGATCGTGGGTCCAGACGATATCGCTATCCGGCAGCAACGGGTGCTCTTCCATGATCTGACAGTCTTCGAAGGCGGGATGCGCCTTGCAGTGACTCGGAAGGGTCCGAAGGTCCGGCTCGCCGCCGGCGGCCGCCAGCACCGTCAAGCCGCCAGCCGAGAAGCCGAACGCGCCAACGCGATTGGCATCGAGGCGGGCGTGGTCGCTCCACGCGCCCAGCATGTAATCCGTGAGCAGCTTCAATTGCCGTGGCCGTTCCCAGATTGCGGTAGGACGGCTTTGGTCGCGCCAGCTATCGCCATTGTGCGTAAGAGCGGCGACGACGAACCCTGCATTGGCCAGGGCCGTGGCGGTGTCGAGGTGCCCGGCATAGGAGCCTCCGTGACCGTGCGATATGACCACCAGCGGAAGACCGGTGCCCTCAACCGGCGCGTCGCGGGCGACCATCTGTTGATCGGACTCGACCGCCTCCGGCTTCGGGGTCATCGTGGTCGGATACCAGACGCCCACCTCGATAGGTGGGCCTTGCGGATCGTCGATGCTGAAATGCCGGAACCCGACCGCGGCGTCGGCCTGGCCGGCGGTGACTGCGATGAGTACGGCGAAAAAATATGCAATCGTGTAGCGCATGGGAACCTCTCGGCGAGTGGGACGCCAAGGATCCAGCAAACGGCACAGGCCTGCGCCAGCACTTGTTCGCCAACGGGCGAATGGGTTCGCCGGCGGGCAAACCGCCACTATAATGGCCTTATGAGCGAAGCGCGTCGGAGTGACTTTCTGCGGGATTGGGCCGTTGACCTCGCGATCGCGAGCGTCTGCGCCATCTTTTTCGGCCTGATCGGACCGTTTGGTAGCTATCTGAACGGACCGACCTGGCAGCGCGTGGTGTTTCAACTCGCCTGCTTCTTACCCGGAATCCTGCTTTTCGGATCGCTCATCCGGGTGGTGCTGCGGCTCCGCCTGAACCCGGCAATGACCTGGATGTCGATCTTTCTCGGCGTCGTCATCCTGAACGCGCCATTCCAGATCTGGGTCGCGTCGATCGCCGTATCGATATGGCCCTTCCTGAAAATCTTGCGACCGCTCGATTGGTACTTGCAGGGGCTGATCACCGCCTTGCCGATTGTGCTCGGTTTCACCCTTCTTATGCAGGCCCGGTTACATCGCCGGCAACAGGCCAAGGAAGCCGGCGAAGCGCCGCCAACCGCTTTCGGGCTACTCGGTGCGCCACCTTCCGCGGTGCTTTGCCTGCAGATGGAGGACCACTATGTGCGCGTCCATACCGCCGGCAACTCTCGCCTTGTACTGGCAACGCTCAACCAGGCGATGATGGCGCTCGAAAATGCCGATGGCCTGCAGGTACATCGCTCCTGGTGGGTCGCGAGGAAGGCGGTCGTGCGGGCCGTTACCGAGGGTCGCAATCTGCGACTGCAACTCGTCAATGGAATCACGGCCCCGGTCGCCCGGTCAGCCGTCGCCATCGTGCGGGAGGCGGGCTGGTTGACGAACGAGAGCTCGACGGGGGGCCGCAGCCCCGAAACAGAAATATTGCCCCTATGACGGAGGCCATGTCCGTTGTGGGTCAAAAGCTGGCGGTCGGCAGCAGCGTGGCAACGTCGGTTGGGGGCCAATAACGGAAGTGAGCGGCTACACTGCTTGATCGCAGATGCGTGATAGGGCGGGGGCGAGAGTTGCGGTCAGCCACGAGTCCGACCACATTGACGCCGTCGAGCCCGCAGCATGTCCAAAGGTGACGCCGGCGTGAATTTATTTGGCCGAAATCAGGAATTGACATCTCGGCCGTCGCCGTCAGGCGAACGCAGCCCCAACAAATACGGCCTCGCCGGGCTGCTGGCCTCATCCGCCGCGCGAGGTTGGTCAAATCTCACGGCAGAGCTTCGCAGCCACCGCGGTACGGTTGCCTGGAATAACCCCCAGCCTGATGCCGAGATCTGCGTTGATGTGCGCGGTAGTCGGTCCGTTGTCACGCGTCGGCTGGACGGGGCCATCGACTCGACCATCTCCGAACGTGGAACCATCTGGTTTCGTCCGGCCGGCGTGCAGCAAGGCCTGATCGACATGTCCGAGCCGGTGCCCGCGATCTTGCATCTTTACCTACCGACTGGCTTGTTCTTGTCGCATGATCTGGGTGAAGGGTTCGACGCGACGGCGATCGATTCACTCCGCCACAAGGGCGGCTTCCGCGATCCACTGCTTGCCGAGATTGCCTTTGCCATCATGCTCGAACTGGAACACGAGACGTCCGCGGGCAGGCTGCTCGCCGAAACCCTGGCATTCAGTCTGGTGGCAAGATTGATCCAGAACCATGCTGCGCCGCGGTCCGGCCTGGTCATGCCGGCCGCAGGGGAAGGGCTCGACCGACGCAGATTGGCGCGCGTGCTCGACTATATCGAAGCCAATTTGGAGGGCGATCTGACGGTAGCGCGGCTGGCTTCGGTTGCCTGCCTGAGCGAGTTTTATTTCGCGCGCGCGTTCAAGGCCGCCATCGGTAAATCGCCGCATCGGCATGTCAGTGCAAGGCGCCTCGAACGCGCCAAGGACCTGCTCTGCGATGCGGACCGGGCCTTGGTCGATATCGCCCTCGGGCTCAGGTTTTCGTGCCAGGCCAATTTCACCCGCGCATTCCGGCGAGCCACGGGCCAGACGCCGGCGCAATATCGGCGAAACCGGCTGGCTTGACTTTGTTACCGATGTAACGATCTGCATCCACCGACGGCAGGAAATGACAATAGCTGAGCAGGCGATGCAAAGCGGCATTGCCTCGATCAGGGTAACTGTTCGCCCATCCATGCACTTTGCGTGAAGGAGAAGCGAATATGACGTCCGAACGGAAGGTTGCCATCATCACCGGAGCATCGCGCGGCATTGGCGCAGGATTGCTCGAGGCCTACCGGGATATCGGCTACCACGTCGTTGCCAGTTCTCGTTCGATCGGCAGGAGCGACGATCCGTCGATGCTCGCGGTCGATGGCGATATCGCCAGCGCAAAGACGGCCGATCGCATCGTGGAACTGGCCATCGAGCGCTTCGGGCGGATCGATACGCTCATCAACAATGCCGGCCTGTTCATTGCGAAGCCCTTTACCGATTATTCTGAGGCCGACTTCGCCAAGATGGTCGGTGTCAATCTCGCGGGCTTTTTTTATCTGACGCAGCGGGTGGCGGCGAGGATGCTGCTCGCGGGCTCGGGTCACATCGTCAATATCACGGCCACGATCGCCGAGCAGCCGATGGCGTCCCTGGCGGCGGCGCTCGCGGCGCTAACCAAAGGCGGGCTCAACGCGATCACCCGCTCGCTCGCGATCGAGTACGCAAGCCGGAATATCCGTGTGAATGCCATATCGCCTGGCGCGATCGCGACCTCAATGCATGCGCCGGAGGCGCATGGCTTCCTCGCAAGTCTTCAGCCGATGGGCCGCATGGGCGAGATACAGGAGGTCGTCGACGCCGTGATGTATCTTGAGCGAGCGGCTTTCGTCACCGGCGAGATCATGCATGTCGATGGCGGCGCGTCCGCCGGCCGCTGGTAGGAGGTGTGCGATGTGGTCTAACCGACGTCTTGTTGAATTGTTCAAGATCGAGCATCCGATTGTGCTGGCACCAATGGCCGGATTGGGCACGGTAGACCTTGCAGCCGCGGTCTCGAATGCCGGCGGCATTGGCTCGATCGGCTGCGCTGTCTTGACGCCTGAGCTCATTGCAAAGACCGTTGCCGAGCTACGGCGACTGACGAAGAAACCAATCAATCTCAACTTCTTCTGCCACGATGCGGCAAAGGTGGACGCCGCTCGCGAGCGTGCCTGGCATGAGAAGCTTTCGTCGTATTATCGCGAACTGGGCATCGCCCCCGCAACGGTTACACCGCGCCTCGATCTCGCTCCGTTCGGCGATGCCGCGTCCGCCGTAGTCGAACAGGTCCGGCCGGAGGTGGTAAGCTTTCATTTCGGTTTGCCCGAGCCCGGATTGGTCGATCGGGTCAAGGCAGCCGGCTGCAAGGTGATCTCATCGGCGACGACAGTCGACGAAGCATGCTGGCTCGAAAAGCATGGTGCCGATGCGATCATCGCTCAGGGGTACGAAGCCGGAGGACATCGAGGCTCATTCCTCGATTCTAACAGCGAGCGCGCGATCGCCTCACAGGCCGGCACGTTCGCCCTTGTGCCACAAGTCGCTGACGCCGTCAGCGTGCCCGTGATCGCAGCCGGCGGGATCGGGGATGGGCGAGGGATCGCAGCGGCGTTCGCACTCGGTGCCGCCGGCGTGCAGGTGGGAACCGCCTTTCTGCTTTGCGCCGAGTCGGCAACGCCCCCACTCCATCGCGAGGCCCTGCGAAATGCGCGGTTGAACCAGACTGTCGTGACAAACGTGTTCTCCGGGCGACCGGCGAGGGTTCTGGTCAATCGCCTTGCCGCCGAGATCGGTCCCTGGTCGGACGCGGCACCGGACTTTCCGCTGCCCATGGGCGAAGTGTCGCCGCTGCGTGCTGTGGCTGAGCAGAATGGAAGCTCCGATTTCACGCCACTCTGGTCAGGTCAGGCGGCGGCGCTTGCCCGCGAGATACCCGCCAAAATGTTGATGGACGTCCTCGTGCGGGAAGCCACCAAGTCTGGAGGCAGCTGATGTCCGGCTTGGGATACCAACCAAAGTCCGAATTGGGTCGAAGTCCGGCGTGGTTCGCTGCGGATCGGCGCGCCGGGTTTACCCTGCGAAGCTGACCTGTCGTTGAGGAGCGCTGTCGGCAGGGATGGACCATCAGCAGACATTGCGGCTGACTTTCGCGCCACCGTTCAAACGCCCGGCCGGTCTGCTTTGGGCGCGCGCTAGACGCGCGTGCGCGGTAGCGAGGTCGAGCCGAACCGATTGTCGCCAGGCCGTCCGGGAAATGCACTCAGGATTGCCGCCAATAAAAGATAAGGAAGCCAATACGGAATGCTGAGCGCGTCGACGAGGAGAGGAATTGCGAGGATTGTGAGCGCCCACCAACCCGAGATGTTGAAGTCATGTAGTCGCTTCACAAGGATTGCAGCGAGCGGCCAGAGCGAGATAAAGAGGACAGCCGGGACGATGGGCCAGTCGAGCGGAGGGTTGACGCTATAGTATTGGGGTCCTGAATCAGTGAGCTTCCTCGCGATGCGCACGACGAGCATGTCGACTAGCACAAGTCCCAAAAGTCCCAATCGAAATTCCTGCGGACCGATGCGGCCTTTCATGGATAAGAAATACCAAATGAAAGCTGAATGCATGCGCCTCCGAGATCATCCTGTCCGATAGCTGTAGTGCAACGCTTAAGCAGCATAGGCTATACAGCCCAACACTATCCCAATAGATAACCTAAAATTGTGCGCACGGGCGGACAATCGCCGACAGTCACAATAGGATCAGGCCAGCAGCGTTGCATAGGACGCGAGAGGGCGATGCCCCCCGGTCGGCGCTGGGCTGATCTGTGCTAGGCTTCTTCAACACATGGTTGGTTTTGGCGGAGGCGATTGTGAGGCGACGTGAGTTCATCGCGCTCCTCGGCGGCGCGGCGGCAATCCGACCACTCGGCGCGCATGCGGAGCGTCCGCGAGAGCGCATCCTCTATTTCACATACTCCGCCGGCTACCGGCATGATGTCATACCGCTTTCTAAGGTTATCCTGACCCAGCTCGGAAGCCATTCGGGTGTTTTTGAAGTCACTGCAACGGAAGACACGTCCGAATTTTCTACCGAAAACCTCGAGCGCTACGCAGCGGTGATGTTCTATACGTCAGGAGAACTTCCGATGAGCGACGCGCAAAAGAGAGCTCTTCTCGACTTTGTGCGCTCGGGCCGCGGGTTCCTCGGCGTTCATTCGGCGACGGACACATTCTACACTTGGCCGGACTATCTAGATCTGGTCGGCGGCTACTTTAATGGTCATCCTTGGCATCAGGCCGTGAAGATCGAGGTGGTTGATCCCGGCGATCCCCTGGTGGCATTTCTTGGGAATGCGTTGCAAGTCGAGGACGAGATCTACCAAATCAGCGACTTCGACTATCGTGGTTCACGCGTGCTCCTGCGCCTCGACCCAAGCTCGGTGGACCTTGGCAAGACCGGCGTACATCAACGATTTTATGGCTGGCCTCTCACCTGGACCCGATTCTATGGCGAGGGACGAGTATTTTATTCGGCGCTAGGCCACGAGCCGTCAGTTTGGCGGGACGCCCGCTACCAGCGAATTCTCACGAACGCTATCCTGTGGTCTATGCGAAGGTCGCCCTGGTAGACGCCGCGGCACTTCGCATTTGCGCCACCGCCGGATTCGTTGGCTGGTGTCCATGCCTGAGGTTCGGACCGTCTTGGTCTGCGACTTCCGCTCCGGGTCAAAATGCGAAGAACTCAGAGTGAGCCTTGATGATCCTGACATCGCAGCCCTGCATGGCCGCCGTCAGCCCAACGCCTCCATCCAGCCGGCGACGGCCCGTCCGATCTCGTCCGGCGAATCTTCCTGGACAAAATGGAGTCCCGAGATCGTCACCTCGGTCTGTGCCGGGAGGCTGCGGGCCAAATCGAGAACCGGGCCATGGGCGAGGATCCCACCGGGCTCCGCCCTCAGGAACAACTTGGGTATATGGCTCGTCTTAAGCCAGTCGGCGTAGGCGGTCACGATCGCAGTCACGTCGGCGGGCTCGCCCTCGATGGGGATTTGCCTGGGCCACGTCAGCGTCGGACGCCGGCCCTCGCCGGGCTCGGCGAAGGGCCGTCGGTACTCCGCCATATCCTCGTCGGACATTTTGCGAAGGATGGCTCCCGGCAGGATCTTCTCGATGAAGAAATTGTCTCGCAAGACCATTTCCTCGCCTTTCTCGGAACGCAGCCCTTGCAAGGCGTGACGCATTTCGAACTTGTCCCAGTGGTCCCAGTATTGCGGCCCCATGATCGCCTCCATGTACGCGATACCCTTCACTGCCTCGCGGTGGCGGTTGGCCCAGTCGAAGCCGAGCGCCGAACCCCAGTCATGGATGACGAGGGTGACCCGTTCGCGCACGTCCAGGGACTCGAGCAGGGCGTCGAGATAGCGGCGGTGCTCGACGAAGCGATACGAGTTGGGACCGCTGTCAGGCAGCTTGTCGGAATCGCCCATGCCGATCAGGTCGGGGGCGATGCAGCGACCCAGCGGCTTCAGGTGCGGCAACACATTGCGCCAGAGATACGACGAAGTGGGATTGCCGTGCAGCAGTACGATGGGGTCGCCCTTTCCCACCTCCACATACGCCATCTCGCGGCCGAGGACCCGCCGCCGCTGCTTCTTATAGGGAAATGCCGCAGAGATCATGTTCGCTCTCCCGTTTACATTTGGGCGCAGCGACACCGCGAAGCCTGCGCAACAGCGCGCCGCTGGGCTCGAGAGTGATCTTACTAGGGCCTTGCATCAATCGCTTGCCCGCCATTGATGCTGTTATGCTAATCTTGCTCAGAAGATCACCCAAGCAGATGCTGGGTATCAAGCCATTGATATGCCGCGCGTTAAGCGGATAGTTCGACGGCGCTTGCCCACTGCCCAGATCAACGTTTAAGCTGCTTTCCTGGAGCGGTTCCCTGATCTGATGCTGAGAGTTTCTTAGGATTACTCAACCGACGGGGCAGGCCGTGATGGTGGAGCAAGGCCTACGAGCCGTCTATGAGTCGAACGGGTGGGAGATCGATCTTACCCAGCGTGAGCTGCGGTCCCGAGGTGTTTCCGTTCCGATCGGGAACCGCGCATTCGAGATTCTGGAGATTCTGGTTCAGTCGGGTGGCGAGCTTGTCACCAAGCGCGATCTTATAGATCGGGTGTGGCCGGTTGCGACGGTCGAAGAAAACACGCTCCAGATTCATATATCCGCCATTCGCAAGGCGCTTGGCGCCGATCGCGAGTTGTTGCAGACGGTGTCCGGCCGCGGCTATCACCTGCGCGGCATCTGGACCATGCGGCCAGCAACCGGACCGGGACATCCACTCTACCTAAAGGAAAGTGCGTCGGCGCAGCCATTAGCGTCGACCAACCTGCCGCAGCCGGTTTCAGCGTTGATCGGCCGCACCGCCGAGGTCGAGGAAATCTCGAAGCTTGTCCGTGCCGGCCGGCTCGTCACCCTGACCGGGGCGGGGGGCATCGGCAAGACACGGCTCGCGCTCGCGGTCGCCCGTGAACTGCTGCCGCATTTTCCAGAGGGCGTGTGGCTGGCCGAGTTCTCGCCGCTCGCTGATCCCAGTCTGGTTCCCATAGCGCTCGCTGCCGCGATCGGACTCAAGTTCGGCGGAGGTGAAATTTCGACGCAGCGCGTGGCGCTGGCACTGGCAGCGCGGCGCTTGTTGGTGGTGTTGGACACCTGCGAGCATGTGATCGACGCCGCGGCGAGGATGGCTGAGGGCGTGCTGCGAGCCGGATCCTCGGCTCAGATCATCGCAACCAGCCGCGAGCCGCTCCGGGCCGAGGGGGAGCAGGTCTACTGGGTGCAGCCGCTCTCGATTCCGACGGAGGACGCGGACGATCTCCTGGAATACGGCGCCGTCAGACTATTCATCGAACGTGCACGAGCAACCGAGGCAGGGGCGGTTCTGGATGGCTATCAGGCAAAGACGATCGCGGCGATCTGCCGGCGTCTTGATGGCATACCGCTCGCGATTGAAATGGCGGCGGCACGTGTCACGGCACTCGGTGTCGAAGAACTCGCCGCTCACCTTGACGATCGCTTTCAGCTGCTGACCGGAGGGCGGACGGCGCTGCCGCGGCACCAAACTCTGCGGGCGACCTTCGATTGGAGCTACGAGCTACTGACTGAGCCTGAGTTGGTGCTCCTCCGCCGGCTCGCGGTCTTCGCCGGTGCCATCGACCTGGAGGCGATCTGCGCGGTGGTAACGGGCGCCGGGATCGCTTTGCCGGACGTGGTCGATGGAATTTCCAGCCTGGTTTCGAAGTCGCTGGTTGTGGCGGAAATCGATGCCACCACGGCGCGCTACCGCTTATTGGATACGACCCATACGTATGCCCTCGAAAAGCTCGGCGAGAGCGGGGAGCGGGAACGGCTCGCACGTCGCCATGCCGAATATTACCGGGACTTGTTCGAGCGGGCTGAAGCGGAGCTGGAGATGCGCCCCACGGTCGACTGGATGGGCGACTATGGACGGCACATCGACAACCTGCGCGCGGCGCTGGGTTGGGCCTTTTCACCCAGCGGTGACGTGCAGATTGGCGCGGGGCTGACCGCGGCCGCAGTGCCCCTATGCGTCCATTCGTCGTTGCTGGAGGAATGCCGCGGCCGCGTGGAGCGGGCGATCGCCGCCCTTGGGGCTGCCGTCAATGGCGACGCGCGCCTCGAGATGAAGCTGCATACCGCGCTCGGTACGACCCTGATATTTGTCACCGACGCGAAAATTCCCGCGCTCGGCGAAGCCTGGACAAAGGCGCTGGAGCTTGCAGAGAGGCTTGACGATGTCGAGCACCAATTGCGGTCGCTGCTAGGCCTGTGGTTCTTTCACCGGGTTGCCGGCCGCCTTCGCGCCTCCTTGACCGCCGCGCAACGATTCAGCGCCCTTGCGGCAAGCCGGTCAAATTCCAACGATCGGCTGATCGGTGAGCGATTGATCGGCATCTCGCAGCAATGCCTCGGCGATCAAGCGAGCGCGCGGTATCACCTCGAACGCATGCTCGCGCACTATGTTCCTCCAGTCCAAAAGTCGCGGATCAGCCGTTTCCGGAGCAACCAGCGGGTGACCGCCGGCGCCTTTCTGGGCCGGACCCTATGGCTGCAGGGATTTCCGGATCGCGCAATGCACGTCACCGAAACATACCTGCATGAGGCATCTGCCAGCAGACACGTCAACTCGGTGTGCTACATCGTCGCCAACGCAGCATGCCCGATCGCGCTGTGGAGCGGCCATATGGATGTCGCAGACCATTACGTGGCAAGGCTGATCGACCTTTCGACCAGGCATTCGCTGATGCGCTATGTTGCCTTTGCCCGCAGCCATCAAGGACTGCTTGCGATCAAGCGCGGAGATACCCCCGGCGGATTGCCGCTGCTGCGGTCAGGCATCGACGAACTCGGCGACGAAGTCAACGCATCGCATCGCTATTTCCTGTTCGTTGGTGAGATGGCGGAAGGCTTGGGGCGCGTCGGGCAAGTGGGCGAAGGACTTTCGGTGGTACACGATGCGATCGCGCGCGCAGAGGAGACCGAAGAACGCTTGAGCATCGCCGAGCTGCTGCGCATCAAGGGCGAACTGCTGCTGTTGCAAGGTGCACCCGGCGCTGCGGCAACGGCCGAGGATCAGTTTTTCCGGGCGATGAAGTGGGCGAGCCTGCAGGGCGCTCTGTCCTGGGAACTACGCGCCGCCACAAGCTTGGGACAGTTGTTTCGCGATCAGGACCGACCGGCTGAAGCGAAGGCGCTGCTGCAACCGATTTACGACCGGTTTACCGAAGGTCTCGACACCGCCGACCTTAAGCGAGCAAAAGGTCTCTTGCGTGATCTCAGTTAAGCCAATCTCCGTTCTTAGCGAGGCTCTGATGTTTGGGGGAAGTTTTGCTTGCGCAATTGAGGAGGCAAGTACCTCAGCTTCCCGGGCGCTGTATTGGTCTCGCTGGTAGGGAATCCCGCGAGGTGCCGTTGCCCGTTCATACAGCTTGCTGAAACGCCCCCGTTGAATGGCGCGCGAAACGGAGGAAGAACCTCTGCACTGCCTGATCCGCTTTGGTTCGGGCTGCGACCAATGCATCAGGACCAAGGGCCGATCCTTCGACGGAGAAGAACGTCAAATCATGCAGCCCGATAGTACCGAGGATAGCTTTTAGATACGGCGTGAGAAAATCGGGCTGATGCGCGCGATCGCCGGAAAATCGTCCGCCCGAGGACACTGAGACAAAAACCGGGCGGTCGCGCAACGCCCCCAGTTTTCCTTGGGCAGTCACGTCGAACGTTCGACGGACTCGAACGACGTGATCTATCCACGCTTTGAGAGCGGCAGGCACGGTGAAGTTGTGCATCGGAGTTGCGATGACGACGAAGTCCGCGCTCTCCAGTTCCTGGATCAGTTCTTCGGACCGGGACATGGAACCCTCGACAAACATTTCCAGGTACGATCGCTCGGTCGCGCCAAGAGCAGTTGCGTAGCTTTCATCGATATCGGGGACGCCGCTGATCGGTCGGATTATGACGGTTGCCGTCGGCTCGCTATCCAGCAAGTAGCCGACGATTTTCTGAGATAGCCTGTAACTCTCCGAGGCTTGCCCGCGGGGGCTGCAAGTCAAATGCAGTATTTTCGTCATCTGCTTTCCAATCGCTGCTGTCCGAACTCTGATCATCAGCAAAGAGCAATTTCGGCCTGCATCCAAGGACCATGAATGAGCTTTGCGACTGGTCCATGATTTGCCGGCGCAGGCTCGACCGCTGCAGCGTGCGAGGAGTGGAGACCAATCCGAACCGTTATGGCATAGTGGGTTTTTTGTTCATCGAAAGATCGGATCGGGCCATGCCTGCCGCGAATCCCCGAAAGCTCCCGCCGCTTGATCCGAAGGCGGCAGCACCGTTCTACCGGCAGATTTACGATCGGTTTCGCGACGCTATCGCCACTGGAATGTTGAAGCCTGGTGACCGCATTCCGTCGGCACGGGCGTTGACCAAGGAATTGGGGCTGGCCAGAGGTACCATCGACACGGCTTATTCCTTGCTGGCCGCTGAAGGGTATGTCGAGGCGCGCGGGCAGGCAGGAACCATTGTAAGCCCAGACCTTACGCCGCGAATATCCATTGCGAACCCGACGCCGCGAGCGGATCCCCGGATGGATGCAGTCAGTTTTCGTCCGGATTCCATCCTGCCATTCCAGATGGGTTTGCCCGCCCTGGATGCGTTTCCCCGGAAGATCTGGGCGCGCCTTGGCGCGCGTAGTGCGCGGGCCATGCAGCCTTCCGATATGATCCATCCCCCTGTGTCCGGCTTGCCTTCGCTGCGTGCTGAAATCGCGAGATATCTCCAGGTCTCGCGTGGGATCAACTGCTCGCCGTCTCAGGTGTTCGTTACCTCGGGATACCGCCAAACCGTGGAACTGATCGGTCATGCCCTGCTGAAGGCGGGCGATCGCGTCTGGCTCGAAGACCCGGGATATCCGCCCACGCGAGAAATTTTCGAATATATGCAGATCGAAGGCATCTCGGTGCCGGTCGATGCGGAAGGCATGGTCGTTTCCGATGCCGTCAAGTTCGCGCCCCGGGCGCGCGCAGCGGTGGTCACGCCTGCGCATCAGAGCCCGCTCTGCATGTCCCTGTCGTTACCCCGGCGTCTGGCGTTGTTGGACTGGGCCGCGCGAAACAAGGCATGGATCATCGAAGACGACTACGATGGCGAATACCGCTATGTCAGCCGCCCCCTCCCTGCATTGAAAAGCCTCGATCGTGACGGGCGGGTGCTCTATGCGGGTACCTTCAGCAAGGTACTTTTTCCAGGCATGCGGCTGGCCTATCTCGTCGTGCCGGAAGCGCAGGTCGAGCGGTTTGAGGAGGTCACCGAAAGCCTTTCAACCGGCTCTCCGGGGCTTACGCAAACCATCGTCACTTCATTCATCGCCGAAGGACATTTTGCGCGCCATATCCAGCGGATGCGGAGGCTCTATGCCGAGCGCCGCGCGGCAACCGCGGCAGGGCTGGAAAGCGTGCTGGGAAAAAATGTGCGAATAGATCTACAGCCGGGGGGCATGCACCTGATCTTGCGTCTGCGAGGCAACCGTTCAGATCGCCGGCTCGCTGCGAGCATGCGGGAACAAGGCCTGTACGCGGAGGCACTTACGGATTGGACGAGGCGCAATGATGGGGCTTCCGCCCTTCTTTTGAACTTCACGAATATCGCCTCGCGGCGCATGGCCGAAAATTTCGGACGGCGCATCTTGGGATTGATGTGACTGAAGTTCGAGCGTGATCTGCTGGATTATGGAAATCATGGCCCAGCTACAAACGCCTATCATGGTCCTTCTTGAATAGGCCAAGATGCGAAACGATGGAATCCTTCAACCAGATGAGGATTCGATCATGAACAAGCGCATCGATTACGCCAAGGCTTCACCGGAAGGCTTCAAGGCTTTTGGAGGGGTCTACGTCTATCTTCAAAAAAGCGGCCTTTCAAAGCAACTTGTCGATCTCGTGTATCTGCGGGTTTCGCAGATCAACGGCTGTGCCTACTGCATCGATATGCACTCCCGCGACCTGCTCAAGTCTGGTGTCGCCGCGGACAAGCTCGTGCTGGTGCCTGTGTGGCGAGACGCGGGGGAAGTCTTTAGTGAGCGCGAACGCTCTGCGCTGGCCTGGACCGAAACTGTGACGAGGGTGGCCGAAACCGGCGTTCCCGATGCCGACTACGAGGCCGCCGCCGGCGAATTCAGCGACAAGGAACTCGCTGACCTCACCTATGCCATCGGCTTGATGAGCGCGTTCAATCGATTGGGAATTTCGTTCCGCTCGATTCCCGCTGCCGCCAGTAAGGCTTGAGGCGCCCATCAGCAAGCATGTCGCGCATGGAATCCTCCATGCGCGTCCAGCCCCTCACAAGCGGCCCGGCCGTAACGCCCGGTGACCAGCGAATGGATTGACCCACATGGCATGGATGATATTGGCCTCCGCCGGCCTTCTCGAGATCGGATTCGCCTTCGGCATGAAGTGGTCCGCAGGCTTCACGCTGCTGATACCCGCGCTGTTTACGGCTGCCACCGGTTTGTCGAGTATCTTTCTTCTCTCGCTGGCGCTCCGCACACTTCCCGTAGGAACGGGGTACGCGGTCTGGACCGGTATCGGTGCCGCGGGTACCGCCGTTCTGGGTATCGCAGTGCTGGGCGACTCTGCGTCGCCGGCGCGGATACTTTGCATTGCTTTGATTGTGGCCGGCGTGATTGGACTAAAGCTTGTCTCTGCAAACTGAGGATGCCACTGACGCTTGGGTGCCCGTTTCGGCCTGACCGTTTGATGCTAAGGCGGATCCGGCGACCACCAACGCAGGGCGGCCCAGGTCAGAACATTCATGGCGTTCTCCTTCTGCAGCCGGAGATGGCGCAATCTTGCCGGCGGTCCGCCAGCGGCCTGCCCACCGGGCGCCGGACGAGTGCGCCGCGATTCACTCCGACTTGGGCGGTTATTCCGGCACGACCAGAGCCTTGTTCGTGCGCAGCGCGCTCATCACCTTCGGATCGAGTTTGAGATGGGCTTGCACCAGTCCCGGCGGTGTTGCCGCCATCCAGGTATCGAGAGAGAAGTCGATAAAGCGGTCACTCTTGAACGTCTCGAGAAATCGAAAGTTGGTCGAGCCGGTATTCTCGAGATAGTGGCCCATCGCCACCGGGACGTAACCAACGTCACCGGCCTGCAGATCAAATGTGCGCGCCTGCCCCTGGCCGGCAAACACACCCATGCGCGCCTGTCCCTCGATGACGTAGAGCCACTCGTCTCCGTTAGGGTGCCAGTGCACCTCGCGCAATCCGCCAGGTTCGAGTTCAACCAGGGCCGCTGCGGTCGTGGTGCTGATTGGAAACAAACGGGAATCGGTGATCCGCACCGTTCCGCCCTTCGTCTTGATGGGCACCTGCTCCATCATCCGCCACGTGTAGCTCGTCTCCGACGCCTTTGCGCCCGATATGGCTTCCGATCCGAGCGGCCCCGGCAACGGAGCCAGGAAAATATAGCGCTCGCTTTCATCGGGGGTGTGGCCGAACAGCGAGGCAGGCACTCCGAAATTCTTGCCCAGCACATCGGTCGGTATGCGCTTGAACCAGTCGTTGAGCAGGAAGGTGTTGTCTTCGTCGAAATCGCCATCGTCGAACACGAGAAGAAATTCGCAGCCGTCGGGGCCGAGGCCCTGGATCGAGTGCGGGGTTCCGCCCGGGAAGAACCAGAGATCTCCGACGCCGACGTCATCGACGAAATAGCGTCCCTCAGAATCGACGGCCGTCACGCGAGCCGTGCCATAGAGCATGTAGGCCCATTCTGACGCCTTATGCCAATGCAGCTCACGCACACCGCCCGCGTTCAGGCGCATATTTACGCCGGCCATGGACTTGGCAATGCCTAGCTCACGCTGCGTGACCTGGCGGGTCCAGCCGCCCGGCTCAAGCCGCATATGGGCGTCCGAGAACGAGAAGCGCAGGTTCGGCAAGGTACCATGATCAGTCGACGGCGGAACCAGCAGATCCGGGTTCTGCCGATCCCGCATGAGATTGCGCGGACCGGGATCGGTGCCGCCGTGACCCGGTCGCTGTGGCTGAGGAATCGCGCCGTCCGCGGTTTGCGCGTGCGCCAGCCCAACGCTCGTTAGCAGACCTCCGGTAGCGGTCGCTGCCAACATATGGCGACGAGAAATGGAATCCATGCGCGGTTCTCCCATGATTCCAGGCTACAATGCTTCTGCGCACGACACCTGCGCCTGACGTCTCCGAGCGTCGTCCGTTGGAAGCGGTTCACACTATCAAAGCAGTACACTTCGATATTTCTCGTTAGCACGAGTTCCGGCGGCTTCCGGCAGGGCGAGCGCCAACATTGGCGCTGTCCGCCTCGATGTTTCGATAGCCGTATCGGTTTTCGAACCAGGCCGTGAACCCATACCCCCGCTGCGATCGACGAAAGACCCGGGATCACGATGCGGTGCTCTATGCTCGTACGGATGCCATCCACGATGCCTTTGGCGGACAGTTGGCTGCCTTCACTAAGGACGGCGAGGACAACAAAACGCTGTTCGCAAAGACCGGAAAATTGCCGATGCCGGTCTTGGCTATCGGTGGCGATCACTCCGTCGGCACATTGATGAACTCCGACTTGGCCGATGTCGCGAGCGCCGCCAAGAATGCTGTCATAACCAATGCGGGCTTTTTGCCTAATTGTCTCCGGAACTGCTTGAGGTCAGCTTTGGGTTAAAAGAAGTCCTCGGCTGAACCGATCGGGCAGGTCAGCTATGGGCCAGAAGCGGACGACGAGACCGAGCGTCTTGGCATCCCCAAGGCCAACGATAAGCTCGAACTTCTCCGGTGGCTGCGTCCATCTGGGCTTGCCTTACGAACCCACTGACTACACGCTACCCAAATGAGCAGATTCCACGCCCGAGGTAAGGTCATGATCGGCGCCACGGCACTCCGTGCGCTTGTGCTGACTGCAGCTTTTTTCGCGGCGTTGTCGCCGGCCACCTGCCTTGGCGAAAACAGCAACCGCTTGCCGGCCAAGGCTACAAAGGAGCTACCACCCGAGTTGCTCTCGCTGCTCCGACAAAAGAAGATGCCAAAATACTCGCCTATCCTTGTGCGCGTCTTCAAGCAAGAGGCGGAGCTCGAAGTCTGGAAACAGGACACCACCGGCCTCTTCAAAATCCTCAAGGTGTACCCGATCTGTCGGTGGTCGGGGGATCTCGGGCCGAAACTGAAGGAGGGTGACCGTCAGGCTCCAGAGGGGTTCTATACGATTACTCCCGAGCTGATGAATCCCAACTCCGATTACCATCTCGCGATCAACGTCGGCTTTCCCAACAGCTTCGACAAGGCAAACAATCGCGACGGCAGCTTACTCATGATCCATGGCGACTGCTCATCGAGCGGTTGCTATGCCATGACCGACGAACAGATAAGCGAGATCTATTCGCTAGCGCGGGACTCCCTCGGCGGCCGACCGTCCTTTCAGGTCCAGGCTTATCCATTCCGCCTGACGCCGGCAAACCTGGCGCAGCATCGAAATAGCCCGAACCTCTCCTTCTGGAAAATTCTCAAAGTCGGCAACGATCACTTCGAGACGACGCATCTCGAACCTAAGGTGGACGTGTGCAATCGACGCTATGTGTTCGATGCGCAAGCTCCACCAAATTCGCCGTATCCTCTCGTGTTCAGTCCCACCGATAAATGCCCCGCGTTTGTCGTGGATTCCAAAATTGCGCGGCGGGCGCTTGAGAAGCAACGCACCGACGAACTCGAATTCGCGCGATTGCTCAATGACAACGTGCCGGCAGCCCCGATCTATAGCGGACTGGACGGCGGAATGAACGAGGCTTTTCTTGCAAAGTATCTGGTCAGAGTGACGCTTGCGAAAGTGATGCCGTATGCATCTTATCTGCCGCAACTGCCGCCAATCCCCTGGGTCACCAACGATGGTTCGTTGACGAGTAGATGGTTTGGCACCTCGTTCTCGAAACCGATTGCATGTGATCTGGCTCGTTCCAGCTTCCTGTCGACCGTCGTGGAAGGAGACGACGGGTGCTAGAGCGCCCGGTCTACTTCAGGCTTGCATCCAGAGTCAGCTGCCGGGTCACTGCCAGACCTCGCCAATGCTTTCTCAAGGTCTGAATACGCCCGGAAGCGGAGTGCGATGAAGCGCTGCGCGAGTCGGCTCGGGATAGGTGTGGACCCATGCGTCTCAGCTAAGAGCGAGTTATTCGATCAACTCGTCGGCGCGGGTGAGCAATTTCGGTGGGACGCCTTCGCGCAAATTAAGATTACGAAGTGCACTAGCGCGTTAACTGCTTTCCATCCCGCTGCCACTGCGAGGTTAAGGCGGCCACTCGGCGAATGCTCGGGTGCAGGTCTGCTATGGGTCATTCGCGTCATTTTTGGCCTGTTTGCCGGATGTCTGCTTCTCCCCTGACAGCAGCGGAATAGCACACATCCACCAACCGCTGCTTGGGGCCAATAGGCGACATCGCCGATCAGCCTTTTGCATTCAATGACCTCGTCGTTTCCATCAACACCTGACTGGCAGGTGAGCTTAACCATCCAGAATCGGTCAAGTGCATTGCCCCTTCGGTGCAAACTGTCTTCTGGCGAGAGATGGGCGTCAACGGTAACATTGCGCACACTGTTGGAGCGGGGAGAGACGAATGATCTCTGCTTGTTGGCTTGCCGTTTGGATCGCGTGCTTCGGCTTAGGAATGGCCGTGGTCTTCCGGACAGGGCTTGGTATTGAACGTTGGTCTCCCGCTCTCGGCTTGGCCTATCTCGTAATCATTGGCCCTTCAGTTCCAATCGTAGCTTGGTTGGCCGCGGATCAGATCGTAACTGTAGAGCAGGCCAGTTGCGCGGAGTTGGACCCAGCAGCGGATCGGCTGAACGGCATGTCGCCATCCGAATTCCGCGTGCGCTGTATCGCAACCCAAGACAATTCGGGTTGGCTTGCTCGTCGCAGAACATGAAAGCTCTGGAGACAAATCATGCCGGAAGCGCTTGAAGTCGAGATATCTGCCTTCTTCAACAAATACATGGAGACATTCACCACCTGGGATGGTGATCAAATCGCCAAACTCTACTGCGCTCCCTGCATCACCATGCGGGGTGACGGGTCGATACATTGTTTTCAGTCACGTGACGAGATTGCGCGGTTTTTCCAAGGAGTGGCCGACACCTACCGACGCGAAGGGGCCGAAAGTGGAACTCTGCACGATGTAGTGGCTGTTCCTATAGGCGAACGCAGTGCTCTCGGAACTGTAACGTGGAAAAACCTCCGACCGGATGGAAGCGTCACAAGGCAATGGCGGCAGTCGTACAACCTTGTTCGCTCCCCCGACGGCTGGCGCATCCTTGCTACGACATTTCACCTAAGCGGGGTACCGAGCTAGTGATTTCCGCTTTGGGTCAAAAGCTGCGGTCAGCCCAACCATCGTGTGACGTCCGCTTTCCCGTAGACAGCCGACATCGCGACGCCTCTTGCGCTGGTCGGCTGGCGTGATTCTGCTTAACCAAAAGCGGTCATGTGTCGATCTCGGTTCTGAAGATGAATGGAGCTCGATGAGATGTTTCGCATTTTATGGCACAGGTAACCCTTGCGCGCCGGTTTCGCCGAGCGCACTCTTGCAGAGCGCTTTCACAAGAACTACGGAGGGTGCGATCATGCCACGGGTCAAGCAAGCTTCGAAGCAGAAGCGCACAGCCAAAGCCGCCACCGTGAAGGTGCTAGGTGCGGCCGGACTGGGTCTTTCGCTGGCGAGTAGCGCATCCGCATCCACGATGCCCGCTACCGGTATCCCGCAATCCAACACCTCGCCAAATCAGCGCTTCTTTCTTGGCGAAGAGGAAATGGCCGACGTCAGTCTGGCCACGTTTCATCTTTTCGATAGAGAAAACTTTGGCGGCGGCGTGCAGCTAGCGCGGGGGTGCGGTGGTTGCGGGTGCGGCCATGGTGGCGGGGGGTGCGGCGGCGGCCGAGGTTGCGGCGGCGGCGGGTTTGTTGGCGGCCGAGGTTGCGGTGGTGGTGGGTTTGTTGGCATCCGAGGTTGCGGTGGTGGCGGGTTCGTTGGCATTCGAGGTTGCGGTGGTAGCGGGTTCGTTGGCATCCGAGGTTGCGGTGGCTTCCGTGGTTGCCGTGGCTTCCGTGGTTGCGGTTGCGGCGGCTGCGGGTTCAGCATCGGATTCTATGACGACATCGGGTTCGATGACTGGGGGTATGGTGGCTGGGGGTTCGGTGGTTGCGCGGGTTGCTGCGGATCCTGGGGAGCGTGCCGCTTGTGCTAAGTCCCACCAAGGACTCTGCTAAGCTGCGATCAGCCTCTCGCTGGTTACGAGTTTAAGGTCGACTTCGGGTCAAAATGCGAAGAACTCAGAGCGAGCAAATCCAGTCCGCACCGCCTCGCTAAGCGGACCTCCTTGAGCGGTGTCGTCACTTCGCTGATGGGCCAACATCGGACTTCCCAAGAATACATGACGCAAAGTGATTGTCAGCCGAAGCCGGGGCATCTCCGTTCCTTGGGCCAGAGATGCTACCTGCTGCTGACAGTATGCTGTCAGTAGCACAGCGATACAGTCCTCCCGAACTTATAGGGGGAGATAAAGCTGTGAAGTTATCTTCAACACGCCTGATCTCCGCTGATATCAAGGCTCTCGTCAACCTCTACGAGGTTTGGGCCAGCGTTGGCGCGACCCTTCATCTCTGGCGGCAGCGTTATCGCAATCGCCGGGAGCTCGCGCGCTGGACCGAGCCCGACCTGCACGATATCGGCGTCTCCCGGAGCGACATCGCGCACGAACTCGAAAAGCCGTTTTGGCGGGCCTAGCGACGGCAGCCGCGCCGGTACCGGGTTAACGGGATTCGAGGTTTAGCCGCCCCCATAAGGTGCTGCCTGCACGTTCCCGAACCTGTTGAAGTTGTTCTCCGGATTATACCCGGAGTCGCGCAGGTTCTTGATGTACATCTCGCGGTCGTTGGAATTACCTGGGCCCACGGCATATGGGCTCAGCCCCCTCGACCCCTCGCTCGGCGACGGCGCAGGCGACGCGCGGCCATGATGGGTCCTCTGTGCGGCCAAAGCGCCAGAAGTAGAAATTGCGAGAATAGCAACGATGACAAGAATGCTTTTGGCCATAGATCAGCTCTTCGATAATCCACGGGACTGGCATGACCGGCACTCGTCGGCCATGGTCGAGGGATGATTGCCATACCGTACCAGGGGCTCGCCCTGGCACCCGTACCCGCGCCCTTCCGCCCAAGCAGGCGACGCAAGCGCGGCAATCGCCAGTAGTCTGGTCTTTTCGTGGCTGGCGATTTCTGATCACTATACGATGGGGACGACCGCTCTGTCTGGCAACACGAGGTCCTTCAAACTAGCGCGAGGACCGGTCGAGCCTAAGCCCAATGCCTGCGCGGCGAACGGGTGGTCCGGTCTGGGTCAAAAGGCGACCTTCGGGCGCGGCTGATTTAGGTCCGTTCAACCCTCAACAGCGGACATCGGAACACTGCCGCCGCAGGTCCGAAAAGTGCCATAAGCTGCCATTGAAGACGAAGGCACAGTTTTTTCTCGATCCTGACCGGCATTCTTCCCGATGTCCTAAAGTCTATCTTGGTTGAAAAGACACGAGAGGCAGCGAAATGCTACCGGCACCAATCACTTGTTGCTTCTACCGTTGTCGCGGACTCTGCCTTCAGACTTGGATCGTCGCGACTTTCGCAATCATGATGGCCTCCGCTCCACTGCAAGCCTCAACAGCACCAAAAACGTCAGCGTGCGGATACCTCGCTGGTCTAATTGATAAGGCACCGCCATCAGGGCCGTTGTTCCTGCCCAGCTATCCGACCGTCGAATCGGGGCCTCTGCATGGCGCCGCCTACCTCTATGACAATGCGGTAGCCGCCATCGCGTTGGTCGGTTGCGGTGAGCAAGACAAAGCGTATCGGATTGGCTCGGCGCTTCTCTGGGCCATCGACAACGACCGCACCTGGCATGATGGACGGCTCCGGAACGCTTACGCCGCGGGCGTGGTGGGGAATGGCCCCGTCAAACTTCCGGGGTGGTGGGACAATACTCAGAACAAATGGTTAGAGGATCGATATCAGGTGGGCAGCGATGTTGGTAACATGGCATGGGCCATGTTGGCGTTGCTGTCGCTTGATGATGTGAACGCCGGCCCTCGGTTCCGCGATGGTGCAGCACGGCTTGGCGCCTGGGTCGCGCAATGGGCCGATACGCGCGGTACTGGCGGTTTCACGGGTGGTACGTTTGGGCACGAACCGACGCCGGAAGTGCGGGCGTGGAAATCGACTGAACATAATACTGACCTCGCCGCCGCGTTTGGCCTTCTTGCGATCCGTACAGGGGATTCGCGCTGGCGCGATAAGGCAACGGTCGCTGAGTACTTCGTAAATACGATGTGGGATCCGGCATGCGCCTGTTTCGCCGCAGGTACCGCTGAAGACGGTGTCACGCACAATCCGATTTTGGCTCTCGATGCTCAGGTCTGGCCTTTAATAGCGCTCCACGGAGCGGCCGAGAAATTTGCATCGGCAATTACGACCGCCGAACAGCGAATGAGTGTCGATGAGGGCTTTTCTTACGGTGAAGACCGAGACGGTGTGTGGACCGAAGGAACGGGCCAAATGGCTCTCTTGATGAAATTGCTCGGCAGGACTGGGAGAGCAGACTCGTTGATCGCTGTAGTCGAATCCCAGAGGTCGCCGGATGGTGGGTTCTATGCCACAACTGCCCGCGAGTTGCCGACCGGGTTCGTGTTGGACACCGATCCGACCAAACCGCGGCTCTATTTCCGATTGTCACATCTTGGCGCAGCTTCGTGGGCTGCCCTCGCGGAACGTGGGTTCAATCCCTTTACGGTGACAAAAGGACTCCCGTAGTTGAGTCGCGGTGCTTCTCGTCCGTTTCGGTCTGTTTTGATTTCGATATGTCCGTTCCGGGTCACAAGCCGACATCTGAGCAAAGACTACAAAGCGTCCGCTTTGGGCCAATAACGGAAGTCGCGATTGGACAACAGGTCCGCGGCCATGGGCGGCAATAAGTATCGTACGTGAAGTGGTTCACAAATGGACGGTTCAGACCGCGATAGGCTAAGCAGGCTCTTCGTGCGCCAGTGGGATCAGCAGATTCGAGATCGAATATCGACGTCCACCGCTCCGTCGCACGTATCGTATTTCGCAATGCTGGCTCTATGAACTGTCAGATTTGGTTCGATGGCATTCTGTGCGGCCGAGAGCCCAAGAATGACCAATCTCTTCACGCAATTCAGAAAGTTGATTGGAGAATAAGCCACACGATAAATCAGATGGAGGATCCGATGGTAAAGAGAGCGATTGCGCTCGGCGGAGGCGGTCCGGCAGCAGGATTGCACATCGGGGTTCTGGAAGCCCTTGCCAACGAAGATATAAGGTTTGACGTGTGGGCTTTGTCCTGCATCGGCGCTTGGGTTGGGATCGTCTACAATCAGTTTGATGGAGTTGAAAACAAAGCCATGGCGGAAAAGACCTATCAATTCTTCAAGAATGGCGTGTTTCGAGACGACGAAGGCTATAAGCGCTTCCCCATAAACACCGTGTTTGGTCCGGATTGGGCAGGAAGCATGAGCAGGGCTCTGACCAGCTTCGTCATGGATCCCAAGAACTATCTGCATTTATGGGACCCATCGACCATGGTGAATGCCTTCAGGGATTCTATGTCGCTCTGGTTCCCTCAACAGAAGTTCACGATCCCGGACGACGGAGACATCAACAGATGGATCCTTAATCAGGTCCTGGCACCCAATCCCTTCGTTCGCTATCTCACGTCAATGATGTACTTGTCCCATGTCACTGGCCTCTCCAAGATCAACTATCCGAATAGCCAGTTCATGAAGAGCATAAAGTTCGAAGCGCTCAAAGAGCCTGGAAAGCCCGTCATATTTCACAACGCCTGGAATCTTGATGACCATAAGCTCGCGTTGTTTTCCAACCGACCAATGATCCAGCAAGCCGACAAGAAAGAGTACAAAGGGCCAATCAGCGCGTCCAGCCTATGTGCGTGCTCAGCTCTTCCCTTCATCGAAGAAACAGTTGAGATCGACGGAGTTACGTACTGCGAAGGAGCGCTGATCGACACGGTCAACTTCGAGAGCTTGCTCGAGGAGCACCGTGATCTGGACGAAATATGGGTGAGCAGGATCGTCGATTCGAAGCAGGTCCGCAAACCGAAAGACCTTCATGATGCCCTGGCGAATCTTTGCCAATTATTCGCAGCGACCGTTGGCGAAGACGACGTCAGGATCTTCAAATATCACGTGCAGTACGACGAACCCAAATGGGAAGGCATAATCGTCGAGATCCAGGTGCCGGGGCACATCAATTTCAAATGGAATCACAGCAACCTCTATAACGGGCGAGTGTTGGGAAGAGCCGCTGCGGAACAAGCAATCAAGAGGTATCACGCACATGCAGACCTCGACCCGCATGAAGGGCCACACTTCATAAATGAGCATCCAGAGAAGAACGACAAGGAGGGATGGCAAAAGGTGAAAGATACGTATCGTAAATGCCAAGAGCGAGCGGATGCCTAGTGCCAAAGGCAAGTAGCTCTGCGACCGCTGAACCAGACTCCAATATCTGTGATCCGGGAAAAATTACTGCAGTCGATCGAGCAGTGCCTTCGCTTGCTTTAGATCCTGCGTTTCAAAACCCTCGGCGAAGCCGGCGTAGATGGGCGCGAGCAGATTGAGCGCGTCCTTGTGTCTGCCCTGATCGACCCACAAGGCGCCGAGGTCCACTGCAACTCGAAGTTCAAGGGCCTTGGCGTGTTGGCTTGTTGCAGTTGTCAGTGCGCGCTCGAACAGTGATTGCGCCTCGGTGCCGGCTCCCGGTACTTCATCGAAGAGCAGCGCGCGCGCCTTCAGTCGGTACAGTTCGGCCTCAAATATCCGCTCGCTATTGCGGCTGGTTGTGGCAAGGCCCTGTTCGATCAGCTCGAGCGTGGCTTCGCGCTGACGGCTCGACAATAGGGCCGGGCTCAGGAGCACGTATAGGGCCGTGATGCCGAGCTGATAGCCCGCGTTGCGATATTCGTTCATCGCCCCCTGGATTTCCGCGAGCGCGGCGGACGAAGGATCAAGAAAGGTGGCACTTATCCCTCGAACGGCGCGCGCCAATCCTCTCCATTGCCGGAATCCGTGCTCCTCCGACAAGGCAAGACAGCGTTCCGCATAGCCGTGCGCAGTCAGGAACTCGCCCCGAAGAGCGTGGAGAATGGACGCATAGTAACATCCATAGGCCTGCGAATGCGGATGACCAATGGCGTCGGCACGCCGAATGGCGGTATCCAGTCGTGCGAGCGCGGTATCGGGGCGGCCCAGCAGCCAGAGCACCCATGACATCAGGGCAAGGTCGGCCACGCCCGCATCCTGGCCGGCGGCACGCGCCGCCAATCTGTCCTGCTCGTTGCTTGCCTCGAACGCTTCGAAGGCCCGTACGATCACTTCGTGGGCTCCTTCGAGATGTCCCATGAAAAGTCGAATCATGCCTTGTCCACGCATCGCGTTGAGCAACGTTGGTCGATCGCCGCGCGCCTCCGCGAGTTCGAGCAGCGCCGAGATCATTTCTTCGGCGACCGGCAACTCACCACGAATGACGCTCGCGGTGGTCAACCAGAACATGATTTGTAGTTGCTCGGGGGGATCGGCGAGGCGCTGGCACAGCTCGCGCGCGCGAGCGAAGATCGCCACCGCATGTGGCGATGCCGGTCCCTGGGTAGCGATCAGGCATGGTCCCAGCGCGAACTGGAAATCAAGCTCTCGTCTGTCCTTCCGAGCACCGTCGGCCAAATGGGCCAACACCTCGATGCCCTTCCGCAGGTGTGCGATAGCTTCGAGGTTGGCGGAGCGCATGGCCGCCTTCCTTCCCGCCTGAAGCCAATATTCTCCTGCCTTTTCGAACAGTCCCGCCTCCGTGAGGTGGAGCGCGAGAGTCTCGGGTTGAGCCTCCACGATTTCCGGGAACTGTTGCTCGAACACGTCCGCGATGGTGGCGTGCAGCGTAGCGCGTCGGCTCTTCAGCAGCCCGGATTCTGCAGCGTCGCGTACCAGCGCATGCTTGAAAGTATAGACAGCCCGGGGTATCTCGCCCCGGCAGAATATCAGCTCCGCCCGGACAAGCTGGGCAAGCGCTTCCTCCAGCGTCTGCCTTGGCAACTCGGCAACGGCGCTCAGCAGTTCGTAGGAGAACTCGCGCCCCACGACGGCGCCGATCTGAGCCACGTATTTCACAGGAGCCAATCGGTCGAGCCTGGCCATCAGCGATGCGCTCAACGTCGTCGGAATCGCCATCGATGGTAGCGGACGGCTGAGCGTGTAATGGTCGTCCCGTTCCTGCAACAGCCCGGTTTCGAGCACGGCCTTCGTCAGTTCCTCGACGAACAAGGGTACGCCATCGGTACGGGCGAGGATTTGGTGCATGACCTCCTCGGGGAGCGTCTTGCCGGCGGTGACGCGCTCGACCAATGCCGCCCCGTTGCGCCGACTGAGCCGCGTGAGCGAGATCGTCGTCACATGGGCATGACCAGGCCAGGGCGGGGCGAACTCCGGTCTCGCCGTGATCAGCAGCAGCACGCGAAGCCGCGGCAGCTTTTCCAGTGTAACCGCGAGCAGTTCCAGCGACGTCGGATCCGCCCAATGGGCATCCTCGAATATCACGAACACCGGCTGACGCGCCGCCAATGCTTCGAGCTGGGCCAGGAACGCCGCCAGCGTCATGTCCTTGCGGGTTTGCGGAGTCATTTCGGGAAGGCGATAGCGATCGCAGAGCGGAAGCGACAGAAGATTGGCCAGGGCCGGCACCACGCGGTCTGCATCGGCGCCAAACCGCAAGAGCAGAGCTTCAAGCTTGGCAAACTTCTCCGTCGGCGTCTCGCCTCGCTCGAACCGGGCGGCACGTTCGAGGTTGACGATGAATGGATACAGCGCACTGTTGGCGTGGTGCGCCGAGCAGAAGTGCCGTACCGTAATGTGTGGTTCGGCCTGGAGCCGCTCTTGAAGCGCCAGCGCGATATGCGACTTACCGATACCCGGCTCTCCAGTTAGAACCACGACGCAGCCTTCGCCTGACGCGGCATGCCGCCAGCGCCGCAACAGCAGCTCGATCTCCTCGTCACGCCCGATTAGCGATGTCAACCGCGTCTTGTGCTGCGCCTCGAAGCGGCTTTCCACTCCACTGATCCCGAGCACCTGCCAGGCAGGTATTGGTTCCGCCCATCCTTTGAGCGCGACAGGGCCGAGATCGCGGTACTCGAAATGTCCATCGGTGAGCTGGTGGGTGCTCTCGGAAATCAGCACCATGCCGGGCTCGGCGAACTGCTGCAGGCGAGCGGCCAGGTTCGGTGTCTCACCAATCACCGCCTGCTCCTTGGCGGCGCCTTCGCCGGTCAGATCGCCCACGACGACCATTCCGGTGGAGATGCCAACGCGGACCTGTAGTCTCGTACCGATATCTGTCTGGAGATTGGCCACGGCATCGACCAGTGTCAGTCCCGCGCGTGTCGCCTGCTCGGCATCGTCCTCGTGCGCCTGGGGATAGCCGAAATAGGCAAGCACGCCATCCCCCATGTACCGCGCGATGACGCCCTCACTCCGGGCGATAACATCCGCGATGCAGTCGTGATAGGCGCCGATGACTGCGCGCAAGTCCTCTGGATCCAGTCGGGCCGCAAGTGCCGACGAGTCCACCAGATCGCAAAACATGACCGTCAGTTGGCGCCGCTCGGCGCTGTCCCGCGGCGCTGGTTTGGCGGCCGTTCGGACTGATACGAGGACTTCACTCTTGAGTTCTGCAATTGCGCGCAGAATTTTGCGCCGGTGCCCAAGCAGGACGCCAAGGTCCTTGAGGTCCTGCTCCGTGAGATCGCTAACGACCGAGAAATCGATGGCGTTCTCGGCGAAACGCTGGGCGTACTCCCCCAAACCGATCGATGCGAGCCACTCCGCAGTACCTGTCATGGGATACCTATGGCTTATGCGATAAGAATAGCACATTGGAATAGCCTGCGAAGGCGCATCTATCGCCGGAGGCGCAGATCGCCGGACCTCTCGCCCAATTGAAAGGGCTCCGGCGAAAACTGGATGCTGCCAAGCGATGTCGCAGTTGGGTCAAAAGTCGACATCAAGCAGACGGCCACGATAGGTCTGCCATGAGCCAATGGCGGTGCTCGGCGAGGCCGGACGTAATATGCACTTTGTGCCAAAATGCGGATTCAAGATGGAGCGCAACTGATGTTCGGTTTATCGCGCCGATTAGAGCATCATTGATTAGCCTTTGCTGTCGCCCAAGATGTGGGCGCGCAGGCGACGCCATTTCATCGGGTGATGGTATGCTCCACCGTTCCCAATCGTCGCGGGCGGGCTTTAGCTTGCTGATCCCCTAGTAACTGGGATGTCCGAGTTGGCGATGGAAGCCATCGGCTATCCATGGGCAGCGATGATGGCATTGTGCCACTGTTTTGCCCGACGGATCAAGTTGATTTCGCTAAATCCGCAGTTGCTGGGTATCAAGCCATTGATATCGCTGTCGCCAGCTACTGTGCATGGGGTTGTTTTTCGATATTTTTGTTGTACGGCTCGCCGAGCCTGATCCGAACCAGCGCTAGTGCCCGCCGAGATAGGCCGTGATCAGCCTGGGATCGTGGATGAGGTCCTTGGCCGGGCCCGACTGCACGACCTCGCCCGTCTCGAGCACATAGCCATAGTCAGCCGTCTCGAGCGCGGCGCGGGCGTTCTGCTCGACCAGCAGGATGGAGACGCCCAAGTCGCGTAGCGACGCGATGGTGCGAAAGATCTCGCGCACGATCAGCGGCGCGAGGCCGAGGCTCGGCTCGTCCAGCATGAGCAGTTTCGGCTTGGCCATCAGCGCGCGGCCGAGCGCGAGCATCTGGCGCTCGCCGCCGGAGAGCGTGCCTGCCGCCTGGCGCTGCCGTTCCTTCAGCCGGGGGAAGCGGTCATAGACCTCGTCCAGCGTCTTCTGGACGCCCGAGCGGTCGCGCAGGCTGTAGGAGCCGAGCAGGAGGTTGTCCGCGACCGTCATGTCGGAGAACAGCTCGCGCTTCTCCGGCACCAGGCACAGCCGGCGCTCGACGCGGTCTTCGACCGACATCCTGCCGATGTCGTGACCCTGGAAGACCATGCGGCCGCGCGAGGCCAGCAGGCCGATGGCCGCCATCAGCAGCGTGGTCTTGCCGGCACCGTTCGGGCCGATGACGGTGACGATCTGACCTTCCTCGACCGACAGCGACACGTTGCGGACCGCTTCGACATTGTCGTAGCAGACCGTCACATCCGTCATGGACAGCATCTCGCTCACGCGACGCCTCCGAGATAGGCCTCTTGCACCCGCTCGTCGCTGCGGATCGCGGCTGGCGCGCCTTCGCAGAGTTTTGAGCCGAAATCGAGCACCACGATGCGGTCGACCAGCGACATCACGAACTCCATGTCATGCTCGACGATCAGGATGGTCAGATGGTCCGCCCGCAGCGACCTGAGCAGTTCCGCAAGCCGCAGCTTCTCCTGGCGGCGAAGGCCGGCGGCCGGCTCGTCCAGCACCAGCAGCGCAGGGTCAGCGGCGAGCGCACGCGCGATCTCGAGGATGCGCTGGTTGCCGAGCGGCAGATTGCCCGCGAGCTCGAACGGCTTCTCGCCGAGCCCGACCCGTTCGAGCTGCATCAGCGCCTCGTGCCGGGTACTGGCTTCCTCACGCCCGTTGAGGCGGAAGGCGCCGGCGAACAGGCCGGCGCTCGTGCGCGCATAGGTGCCGAGCATCACGTTTTCCAGCAGGCTCATGCGCGGCCTCAGCTTCACATGCTGGAAGGTTCGCGCGACGCCCGCCTTGGCGATGCGGGACTGCGCGTCATGCGTGATCGGGCGTCCCGCAAAGACGATCTCACCCTTGTTGACCCGGAGCGCCCCGGTCAGGCAGTTGAACATCGTGCTCTTGCCGGCGCCGTTGGGGCCGATGACGGCAAGGATTTCGCCGGCGCGGACCTCGAAGCTGACATTGTTGACCGCGACGAGGCCGCCGAACCGGCGCTCGGCACCATCCACTTTCAGAAGCAGCTCCCCGGGCGTCGGTTGCGCGCGACGGGGCAGGGGCGGCGCCGGTTGAGGTCGCTCGCGCCTGGCCTTGGGCAGATAGCGGGCGACGAAGGGAACGATGCCTTGCCGGGCCCATTGCAGGAACAAGATGAACAGTGCGGAGAAGGCGACGATCTCGAGCTGGCCGGAGGCACCCTTGGCGATCAGCGGCAGATAATCCTGCACGCTGTTCTTGAGCAGCGTGACGACCGCGGCCCCCACGACGCCGCCGAGCAGGCTGCCGGCGCCGCCGACCATCGACATCATCAGATATTCGATGCCCATGCCGGCATCGAACGGACCCGGGCTGATGAAGCGGCTCATATGCGCATAGAGCCAGCCGGAGAGCGAGGCGAGGAAGGCCGCGATCACGAAGGTCACGAGCTTGATGCGGAAAGCGTTGATGCCGAGGCTCTCGACCAGCGTATTGCCGCCGCGGAGCACGCGCATGGCGCGGCCGAGCCGGGAGTCCAGCAGGTTGTAGCCGAGGAAAAGCACTGCGGCGACGATGCCCCAGATCAGGAAATAGATCTGGGCGCTCGTGACCAGCGCAATGGAACCGAAGCTGATCGGCGGGATCGACGAGATGCCGTTGAAGCGGCCGAGCCCCTCGACATTGCCGAACAGGAAGCCGATCGCAAGGCCCCAGGCGACGGTCGAGAGCGACAGGAAATGGCCCTGAAGTCGCAGGGTGACGACGCCGAGAACGGTTGCGACGCCGCAGGTCAGCACCACGCCGAACACGAGGCCGAGCCACGGGGAGTACCCGTTCAACGCGGAGACCCACGCGGTTGCATAGGCCGCGACACCGACGAACGCCGCCTGTCCGAACGACACGATACCGCCGACGCCGGTGAGGAGTGCAAGACCAATGGCGACCAGCGAATAGATGCCGATATAGTTCATCAGCGTGATGCTGAACGGACTGAGCACGAAGGGAGCCACCGCGAGACACAGCACGGCGAGGACGGCGGCAAGCTGGATGTGGAGGCGCGTCATTCCTCGATCTCCTCCTCGGAATGCAGCGAGGCGAGAGATCGCCAGATCAGGATCGGGATCAGCAGCGAAAAGACGATGACGTCCTTGAGCGCGCTGCTCTCGAAGGAGGCGAAGCTTTCGAGGATGCCGACGCCGACGGCGCCGATCGCCGCACCGGGATAGCTGGTCATGCCGCCGACGATGGCGCCGACGAAGGCCTTGAGGCCGATCAGGAAGCCGGAATCGTAGAACACGGTGTTCACCGGCGCGATCAGGATGCCGGATACGCCGGCCATCAGCGATCCCAGCAGATAGGCGATCGTGCCGGCGCGGGCGGGGCGTATTCCCATCAGCCGGGAGCCGGTCCGGTTGACGGCCGTGGCGCGTAGCGATTTTCCGACCAGCGTGAAGTCGAAGAAGAGGTAGAGGAGGCCGCTGAAAACGAGGGCCGCGATCACGATCAGCATGGTCTGGCCCGAGATCAGCACGCCCGCGAACTCGGTCGAGAGCGAGGTCAGCGGCTCGGTTCGGACCCCTTCGGGCCCGAAGAACAACAGGCCGAGGCCGACCAGCGCAAAATGCAGCGCGACGGACACCGTCAGCAACAGCAGCACGGTGCCGTCAGCAATTGGACGGAAGACGATCCGATCCAGAAGCGGCGAGATCGGCGTGATCAGCATCAGCGCCAGCAGGAGCCTGACGGCAAGCGGCGGGTCCAGGCGCATGACAAGCCAGGCTGCACCGACCACGGCGAGCGGAAGCAGGAGATAGAAGGACAGCGCACGGGGCAGCAGCCGGAGTTCGCCGGAGCGCACCAGCGAGATGATCTCGATCAGGGTCGCAAGACAGGCCAGGATCACGACCAGCGCTCCCGTGCCCGGAAAGCGCTTCGCGTCGAGGGCGGCAAGCGTCAGCGCGGTGAAGGCCGCGATGTCGCCGAAGGGAATGAAGATGACGCGCGTCACCGTGAAGATCAGGACGGTCCCGATCGCCACCAGGGCATAGACGGCCCCGGTGGCGATCCCGTCGATCGCGAGAATGGCTGCAATGTCGCTCGTCATTGAGACGTCGTTGCTCCCTGTGATGCCGGGGCCATTGATCCGGTTATGGCGCGTACTTCCAGGCGCCGCCGGTCAGGCGCACCACGACGAGCGAGCGCTCGTCGACGCCGGTGACCGCACCGGGCTTGAAATTGTAGACGGCATGCACGCCCGGCAGCTCCTTGGTGCTGAGGATCGCGTCCCGCAGCGCCGCACGGAATTCCGCCGTTCCGGGCTTGGCGGTCTTGAGCGCGCGCTCGGCAGCGTTGGCGAAAATCAGCCAGGCGTCGAAGGAATAGGCGGAGAAGCCGTCGGTGGTCGGGATGTTATGGATCTTCTGGTAGACGCTGCGGAAATCCAGCGCGATCTTCTTGGCAAAGTGCTCGTCGGGAAGCTGCTCGGCGACGATCACGGGACCCGCGGAGACCTGAATGCCGTCGGCCGCCTTGCCGCCGACATTGACGAAGTCCGGATTGACGAGTGCCACCGTGCCGTAGGTGTTTCCCTTGAAGCCCCGCTCGGCGAGCGTGAGGAGCGGCAGCGCGCCTTGCGTACCCGAGCCGCCGTCCAGCACGGCGTCGGGACGCGCGGCCATCACCTTGAGAATCTGCGCGGTGACCGAGGTGTCGGTGCGGGCATAGCGCTCGTTGGTCTGAATCTTGATGTCACCGGCGGCTTCGGCGGCCTTGGCGCCGTTGTAGACGAGGTCGCCCCAGGCATCGGAGAAGCCGACATAGCCGATGTTCTTCATGCCGTCGCGCTTCATGCGGTCGGCGACGATCTTAACGAGGAGAGAGGCCGGCTGCGGCACCGACACCACCCACTGCTCCGGCGTATCCGGCAGCTTGCCGATCGGCGAGACCGCGATCATCGGCACTTTCAGCTCGCTCGCCACCGCCGCCATGGCGATGGTCGAGGGCGCCGTGGCCGTGCCGATCAGGAGGTCCACCTTCTCTTCTTCGACCAGCTTGCGCGCATTGCGGGTCGCGGCCGACGGGTCGGAGCCGTCGTCGAGCTGGATCAGGCGAATGGTCTCGCCGTTGATGGTCTTCTTGTACTCATAAGCGGCGTTGATGCCGCGCCCATAGGGGATGCCGATCGACGAGCCGTTGCCGCTCAGCGAGGTGACGAAGCCGATGGTGATGTCGGCCTGCGCAGCCGGCGCTGCGAAGAGTCCGGCGACAAGTGCGAGTAGGCTCAGAGTCTTGCGCATACGCGTTCTCCTCCGTTGGTGCTGGATAGGAATGCCTCGAAGCTGCCGTGCGGGGAGCCCGAACGACGAATGAACCGATTGAAAGCTTTGCTGCAGCGCCGAAATCCGGGCGCGACCGAAGAGGGTTTGCTCGGCCGGATCTCAGCGGCCATGGCGCTGGTTGCCGCTCGAACGACAGGCCCATCCGCAGATGCGGGCGGGACTTTCCTGAAGCAACGAAAGGCCGTTGGCCCGGCCGCGATGCGCGGCCGGCGATGCTGTTGCTGCCGGCTGTTCGAGCACGGCGACTGTCCACACGATCGAGTCTCTCAAAATCGGTGCCCTGCAACATCCACCGGTCCCTGGCCGGCGAGGAATTACTTAAAGCCTAAAGTATTGTTGGTGGAGCCGTCAACACGTGTCACGGCTCTGTCAGAAAAAATGTTGTTGCATACAATTTCGCCAGAGTGCGGCGCCTCAATGCCGATCGAGCGTACGAAAAGGCCGGGCTTCCCTTGCGGTGGCGGTGGCCGTCGGCGACGACGCCGAGCGCATTTGACGCGTGAATTAGTTTATGATTGAAATATATTTATCGGCCGTCGACGACCGATCCTCCGATCACCGCCTGAGGAGAAGGACGATGCGCATCTTCTGGCAGAGCTTCGTTGATGCGAGCGTGAACGCGCCCTACATGGCGCGGCTGTCGGAATACCTCAACAACATCGCCGCATCGGGCACGACAGTTCACGTCGAGGGCATTTCGCCGCCCGACCGGGAGTTCGGACGGCTCGCGGAATTGCGCTGCGCCGTCCAGGCGATCGACAACGGCATCGCGGCCGAGGAGGGCGGGTTCGACGCCTTCGTGATGGGACATTTCCAGGATCCCGGACTCTACGAGTTGCGTTCGACGCTCGACATTCCCGTGATCGGGACCGGCGAGGCGACATTGCTGGCGGCCTCTCAACTCGGCCGGAGGCTCGGCCTTGTGACGCTCGATCCCGTCTTCGAGGTCTGGCACTACGAGCAGGCCGAGCGCTATGGCCTCGGCGATCGCGTGGTCCATGTGACCGGCCTTGGCTGCAAGCCGGCGGATTTCGCCGATGCCTTTGACGGAGATCAGGCCGCGCAAGCCCGCATGATCAAGGACTTTGTCGCCTGCGCACGCCCGCTGATCGAGCACGGCGCCGACGTCGTGATCCCCGCCGGTGTACTGCCGGGCCTTCTGATCGGAAGGGAGCATGGCCTGAAGGTCGGGCACGCGCCGGTGGTCAATTGCGCGGCGGTGGCGCTGAAAAGTGCCGAGATGTGGGTGCAGCTCCGGCAGCTCAATGGCACCGAGCCCAGCCGCGGGCCGAGCTTCAAGCGGGCCAGCGCCCAGGCGCGCGACGATTTCCGCGCACTGCTTGCTCGCAACAGCCGCTAGGACTGGAGAATGAATGATGATGACTCCCGAAAAGATCCTGTACGAGACCGAGGTGACGGCGACCGGCGGCCGGGACGGCAAGGCCGCCAGCGCCGACGGCCTGTTGTCGGTATCGCTGTCCGTGCCGAAATCGCTGGGCGGTCCCGGGGGCGAAGGCACCAACCCCGAACAGCTCTTTGCGGCCGGCTACGCCGCCTGCTTTCTCGGTGCGGTCAAGCTCGTCGCGCGTACCCGGAAGGTCGTCCCATCCGCTGAGCCGTCAGTGACCGCGAAGGTTGCGATGGGTCCGGTTCCCGTCGGATATGCGCTCGCCGTCGAACTGAAGGTCAATCTGCCCGGTGTCGAGAGGTCGGTGGCCGAGGAGGTCGTCGCGGGCGCGCACGAGCGCTGCCCCTATTCGAATGCAACCCGCGGCAATATTGCCGTGAAGCTGACGGTCATCTGAGACAACGAACGAGGCGGACGGTTGGTGACCAATACCTTGCGCACACCGTACGACGGCGTCGTGATTGCGGCGCCCGTCACGATTCCCTATGCGCGCTACTCCATCGAGAGTGCGCAGTGGTGGATCGGCCGGGCACTGAGTACGCTCGTTGCGCAGGCCGGCATCAAGGCTTCCGACATCGACGGTCTGTGCGTCTCCAGCTTCACCATGGGCACCGACAGCGGGATCGGGTTGACGCAGCATTTCGGGCTCTGCGTGCGTTGGCTGGATACGATTCCGCTCGGTGGCGCCAGCGCCATCGCAGGCTTGCGAAAAGCGGCGCGCGCGGTTCAGGCGCGCGACGCCGACATCGTGGCGTGCATCGCCGGCGATACCAACCACGTCGATTCCTTCCGGCTGACGCTGGAGAACTTCTCGCGCTTCAACCAGGATGCCGTCTATCCCTATGGCGCCGGTGGCGCCAATGCGAGCTTCGCGCTGATCGCCCGCAACTACATGCGGAGCTTCGGCGTCACGCGTGAGGATGTCGGCAGGATCGCCGTCGCCCAGCGCGCCAATGCCCTGCGCAACCCGCATGCGCTGATGAAGACGCCGCTGACGATGGAGCAATATCTGGCGGCCCGGCCGATCTCCGATCCCATCCATCTCTTCGACTGCGTGATGCCATGCGCCGGCGCCGAAGCCTTCCTGGTGATGCGGGACGAGACCGCGGCTTCGCTCGGGCTGACGGCAGCACGGCTGCTTTCGACGATCGAGCGGCACAATGCCTTTGCCGACGATCCGATGCAGGTCCGCGGCGGCTGGGCAATGGACGTCGGCGAGCTCTACGCGATGGCCGGCGTGAGGCCCGACGATCTCGATATCGTACAGACCTATGACGACTACCCCGTCATCACGATGATGCAGTTCGAGGACCTCGGATTCTGCAACAAGGGGGAGGGGGCCGAGTTCGTGCGCCAGCACGATCTCACCATCGACGGCGACTTTCCGCACAACACGTCGGGCGGACAGCTCTCGGCCGGACAGGCCGGCGCCGCCGGCGCCTATCTCGGTCTCGTCGAGGGACTTCGACAGGTTCTGGGGACTGCAGGCCCCACGCAGGTCGAGAACGCGAGCCTCGCCTTGGCCTCGGGGTTCGGTATGATCAACTATGACCGTGGTCTCGCCTCGGGCGCCGCGATCTTTGCAGGGTCGTCGCGATGATAGAGCCGATCAAGCCGCCCCGGCGCAAGGACCCGCTGCTGCGGACGCGGCTGCCTGCTTCGCCGCCGCGACCGCGCAGCAGGACGTCGCATGGGTTTACGCGGGCAGCCGCCGAGGGCCGCTTCATGCTGCAACGCTGTGACGCCTGCGGTTCTTTTGCTTATCCGGCGCGGGAGGCCTGCCCGTCTTGCCTGTCGGCCGGCCTTGCCTTCGTCGATGCGCCACGACGCGGTGTTCTTCTTGCCGAAACGACTGCGCGCGTGCCGAGCGATGTCTATTTTCGCGAGCGGGCGCCCTGGCGCATCGGCCTCGTGAAGATGGAATGCGGTCCGACGATTGTGACGCACCTCCATGCCGACTGCGTGGAGGGGGCACCGGTCCGCATGTCGTTTCAACTCGACAAGAGCGGTCAGGCAGTGGCCTTTGCCCATCCCGAGGGGGAGACTCCCAACATGGCAGACGACAAGCAATGGCGGGAAATGACGGCCGATCCGAAATTCCGGCGCGTGCTGGTCACCAACGGTCGGAGCGTGATCGGTCAGGAGGCCGTCGCCGCCTTGAAGGCTGCAGGCGCCAAGACGGTGTTCGTCGGCATTGCCGAACCGTGGCGGCCTTTCGCCGGCGAGCAGCTGCTGCGCGGCCAGGACGGAGTCGAGATCGTGACTCTTGACGCGGCCGACGAGAAATCTGCGGCGGATCTCGCGGCCGACATCGGCGGCAAGGTCGATATCCTCGTCAACACGACGGAATATGTGCGGCCGGGAGGCCTGCTCGACCGCAGGGGCACGAGCATCGCGCGCGACGAGATCGACCAAGCCTATCTCGGCTTCATCAACCTCGCACAGGCCTTCGGCCCTGCCATGCGGATGCGGGGTGCCGATGGCATCAACAACAGTGCCGCGTGGGTCAACATTCTCTCGGTCCATGCGCTGGCGAACTGGCCTGCCTTTGGCGCCTACTCGGCCTCGCAAGCGGCGTGCCTCTCGCTCTCGCACTGCCTCCGCGCCGAGCTCAGGCCCGGCGGCGTCAGGGTGATGAATCTGTTCACCGGGCCCGTCGACACCGAGTGGTTCCAGACCGTACCGCCGCCGAAGGTCGCGCCGCGCGCAATCGCGCAGGCGATCGTGTCGGGTCTCAAAGGCGGGCTCGAGGAGATGTATGTGGGAGATGTCGCCGAAGAGATCCGGCAACGTCTCGCGGCCAATCCGAAAGCGCTCGAGCGCGAGCTCGACAGGTGACATCGGGATTTCAACCAAGCCGGAGGACGTGACGATGCAGAGCAACAATCTCCTGGAGCTGGCGGGTGCGGTTTCTTCCGGCGCGGTGCGCGTCGTCGATCTAACGTTTACGCTCAGTCCGGATTTTCCGGTCATCGTGCTGCCGCCGGAGTTCGGCCAGGCCGCGCCGGTCCGTATCCAGGAAATCTCGCGTTATGACGGTCGCGGTCCGGCCTGGTACTGGAACAACGTCACGTTTGGCGAACACACCGGCACGCATTTCGACGCGCCGATTCACTGGTTCACGGGCAAGAACCTGCCGAACAATGCCGTCGACACGATGCCGACCAAGGACATGATCGCGCCGGCCTGCGTGATCGACTGCTCCGCGCAGGCGGCGCAGGATCCCGATTTCCTGCTGACGGTCCCGCTCGTCGAGGCCTGGGAAGCAAAGCACGGCCGGATCCCCGAGCGGAACTGGGTGCTGCTCAGGACCGACTGGTCGAAGAAGGGCTGGCGCGACTACTCCAATCTCAGGGATGACGGCGCACATACGCCCGGCCCCAACGCGGCCGTCATGAAGTGGCTGGTGGAGGAGCGCGGCGTCATCGGGTTCGGCACCGAGACCATCGGTACGGATGCGGGCCAGGCCGGTCATTTCGAGCCGCCTTATCCAGCGCATCATTTCCTGCACGGCGCCGGACGCTACGGCCTGCAATGCCTGTGCAACCTGGATCAGCTTCCACCCACCGGGGCGGTCATCGTGGCCTCGCCGCTGAAGATCCAGAACGGCTCCGGCAGTCCGCTTCGCGTCATCGCGCTGGTTGCGTCAACCTGAATCCAATCCATGGCGCTTGCCAATCGGAACAAGACATCCTCACGAAAGACAGGTGCCATGAACTTGATCAAGAGCCTGCTGGCTTCCACCGCATTGCTTCTCGCCGTCCCGCAACTTGCGCAGGCCGAGATCCTCGTCGGCTTCGTCACCGGTCTCAGCGGGCCGGTATCCTCGATCGGCATCCCGAATGCGAAGGGCATCGCCGCGGGAGAGGCCTATGTCGGTGAGATCAGCGGCGAGAAGGTCCGCGTCATCCAACTCGACGACGCTTCCGATGCCACCGCCTCGGCGCGCAACGCGCGCAAGCTCGTCGAGCAGGAGAAGGTCGATATCCTGATCGGAACGTCGGGCGCGCCGCAGACCCTGGCGATGGCGACCGCCGCGATCGAGATGAAAGTGCCGATGATCGCGGTGTCACCGATCGCGCCGGTGCCGCCGGGCGACGGCGGCCCCTGGGTCGTCCAGACGCCGCAGCCGACGCCGCTTCTCGTGCAAGGCATCGTCGATCACATGAAGACGAAGGGCCTGAAGACCGTCGCGTTCATCGGCTTCTCCGATGCGTTCGGCGACCTCATGTACAACTCGCTCGAGCAGAGTGTGAAGACGACCGACATCAAGATCATTGCCAACGAACGCTACGCCAGATCGGATTCTTCGGTGACGGCTCAGGTGCTGCGTGCACTCGCCGCACGTCCCGACGCGATCATGCTCGGCGGCACTGGAACGCCCGGCGCGTTGCCGGTCATCGCCTTGTCCGAGCGGGGATATAAAGGGCCGCTATACGGCAATCATGGGCTGATCAGCGCCGATTTCCTGCGTCTCGCCGGCAAGGCCGCCAACGGCATCATCTGCCCGACTGGACCCGTGACCGCGGCGGAGCAACTTCCGTCGAGCAATCCGATCCAGAAGGTGGCCCTGGATTTCCGCACTGCCTTCGAGAAGGCGAACGGCGAGGCGCCGACGGATTCATTCTCGTCCTATTCCTTCGACGGCTGGCTCGTGTTCGCCGATGCCGCCAAGCGCGCGATGGCAACCGGTGCCAAGTCGGGTTCGCCGGAATTCCGCACCGCGCTTCGTCAGGCGCTGTTCACGACCAAGGAGGTCGTCGGGACGCAGGGCGTCTACACCTATACACCGGCGGATCGGCATGGCGTCGACGATCGCTCGCGCGTCATGGTCCAGATTGAGAACGGCAAATACAAGCTGTTGCCCTGAGACGGGAGCATGATCGTGACGGAGAACGCGCCGGTGAACGTCAGCGACGCGGTCGGCCGGGGGAACGTGACGCCGGCCTGGGCGTGTGCAGTGACGTTGTTTCCGGCGTCGGACCGCATCCTCTCAACGATCCTCACCCGGCAGGCCGAGCGCTACGGCGAGCGCGTGCTCCTCGTCGCCGGTGAGACGCGCTGGAGCTTTGGGCAGACCGCGGCGATCGCGGCCGCGTCGGCCCAGGCGCTCGTCGACGCCGGGATCAGGCCGGGCGATCGGGTCGCGCTGATGTGTTCGAACCGTCCGGAGTTCCTGCAGGTCTATCTCGGCTGCGCGTGGCTTGGTGCCATCGCGGTCCCGATCAATACCGCGCTGCGCGGCTTCCAGCTCTCCCACATCTTCCGCAACTCGCGTCCCGCGCTCCTTGTCGTCGAGACTCAGTTCGTCGACGCGATCGAGAGCGTCGAGGCGGGTGTTGAACTGCCACCCCGCACCTGGATCGTCGGAGCTGCCGCCGGTGCAGTCGATGCCCGGCTTTCCGCCGTACCGTTGCCGGCGCTGGGAGCCGCGGCCCCGGCGGGTGCCGTGCGTCCCGGCGACACCGTTGCGATCCTCTACACCTCGGGCACGACGGGGCCAGCGAAGGGTGTGTGCTGTCCGCAGGCGCAGCTGTTCTGGTGGGGCATTTATTCGGCGCGAGCGCTCGGCATCCGCGAGGGCGATGTGCTGTTCACGACACTGCCGCTGTTTCACACCAACGCGCTCAACGCGTTCTATCAGGCGCTCCTGAACGGCTGCACCTACGTGCTGGAGCCGAAATTCTCCGCGTCCGGATTCTGGGCGGCCGCGCAACGGCGCAATGCGACGGTCGGCTATCTGCTCGGCGCGATGGCGTCGATGCTGCTGGCGCAGCCGACGAATGCGAACGACAAGGCGCATCGTCTTCGCGTCGCGCTTGGCGGCGGCGTGCCGCCGCAAATCCACGGTCCGTTCCTTCAGCGGTTTGGCGTGCCGCTGGTCGACGGCTACGGGTCGACCGAGACGAACTTCGTGTTCGCGGGCACGATCCCGTCGGATCGTCCGGGAACGATGGGCTATCTGGCCTACGGAATCGAGGCGCGGATCGTCGATGAGAATGATTCAGCGCTTCCTGACGGGCAGGCCGGCGAGCTCGTGCTTCGCGCGGGAGAACCCTTTGCCTTTGCCACCGGCTATTTCGGCATGCCGGAGAAGACGGTCGAGGCCTGGCGCAATCTGTGGTTCCATTCGGGCGATCGGGTCGTTCGGGATGCTGACGGACATTATCGCTTCATCGACCGCATGAAGGATTCGATACGCAGGCGCGGCGAGAACGTATCCTCATGGGAGGTCGAGCAGACCATCCAGTCCCATCCCGCGGTCGCCGCCTGCGCGATCTACCCGCTGCCGTCGGAGCTGGGCGAGGACGAGGTTGCGGCTGCGATCCTGCTCGAACCGGGCCAATCGCTGGAGCCCGTCGATATCGTCAGGCACTGCGAAGGCCAGATCGCCTATTTCGCCATCCCGCGCTATGTGCGCATTCTGGGCCAGATGCCGTTGACTGAGAACGGCAAGATCAAGAAGGGCGTGCTGCGCGAGGCGGGCATCACCACGGATACCTGGGATCGCGAGGCGGCCGGAGTGAAGGTGCGGCGCTGACTGTCGGTCCGCTCAGGGTTTTTGCAGGGCGTCCCTGACGGCACCCTTGAGGTCGTCGAGCTCGCCGATCAATCCGTCGAACCGGTCCGCCGGGAAATCCGCCAGCAGCTCGGCAAGCCACGCGCCGTGGCTCTTTGCCATCCGTCTGAAGGTCTTGCGGCCTTCGACCGTCATGCAGACAATTTGCACGCGGCGGTCGAGGTTCGAGGGCGTGCGCGTGATGTATCCGTCCTCAACCAGGCGGTCCACGATCGGCGTGAGGTTCCCGGCCGAGACCATCAGGCGCTTGGGCAATTCTCCCAGCACAAGCCCGCTCGGTTCGCGGTCGAGCTGGGCCAGAACATCGAAGCGGGGCATCGTGAAATCGAACTCTTCGCGAAACCGGCGCCGCAACTCGCCTTCGATCAGGGTCGTGCAGGCGAGCAGCCGGAGCCAGACCCGCGTTTGAGCCCTGTACTCGGCGTCCTGATCCGCCCCATTCTTTGAAACAGGCGTGGACTCCTTCGCGAGTGCCAATCGAATCTCCCGGGCTTGGTGGCCTGACGAAAGCCGGCGCAGCTGTCGTGGTCATTGGCAAGATAGTTCGTGCCAAAAGTAAATTCAAGGCTGCGCCCGAGCGGCGCGGAATCGGCGCTGCCGTGTGTCCAATTTACACTGAATCTCCAGATCGACGCCGCGGAGACCAGCCCGTGGGCCGGGTCTTTGCAGAACCGCCTTGACAAGACGCGCGCCGAGGAAATATTTTATGCTTAAAATAATTTGGGTGAAAGCTCGGCACACGGCGCGACGCGCGAAAGCGAGGGATCATGCGCATAGTCTGTATCGGCGGCGGCCCGGCCGGTCTCTATCTGGGCCTGCTGATGAAGCGCCGGCACCCGGAGCATGTCATCACGGTCGTCGAGCGCAACAAGCCCTACGACACGTTCGGCTGGGGCGTCGTGTTCTCGGATGCCATGATGTCCGCGATGCGCCTTGCCGACCCCGAGAGCGCGGCCGAGATCGAGGACGCCTTCAATCACTGGGACGACATCGAGCTCGTCTTCAAGGGGACGCGCCAGCGCACGACGGGCCATGGCTTCATCGGTATCGGGCGCAAGCATCTGCTCAATATTCTTCAGCGGCGCTGTGAAGCGCTGGGTGTCGAGCTCGTCTTCGAGCGCGAGGTCGAATCCGATCTCGAATACCCCGACGCCGACCTGATCGTCGCCTGTGACGGCGTCAATTCCAGGATCCGCGCTCGCTATGCCGAGCAATTCCAGCCCGACATGGTGATCCGGCCCAACCGCTTCATCTGGCTCGGCACCAAGAAGGCGTTCGACGCCTTTACATTTGATTTTCAGAAGACCGAGCACGGCTGGTTCCAGGCGCACATCTACAAGTTTGATGCGGAGACCTCGACCTTCATCGTCGAGACCACGGAAGAAGCCTACAACGCCCACGGGCTTGGCGAGCTCGATCAGCAGGCCTCGATCGAGTTCTGCGAAAAAATCTTCGCCGAGACGCTCGATGGCGCGAAGCTCCTGACCAATGCGCGCCATCTGCGCGGCTCGGCCTGGCTCAATTTCAGCCGCCTGATCTGCGGCAAATGGAGCGTGTTCAACGGCAAGTCTCATGTCGTGCTGATGGGGGACGCCGCGCACACCGCACATTTCGCCATCGGATCGGGCACCAAGCTCGCGCTCGACGACGCCATCGAGCTCGCCAACCAGTTCGATCGCCATGGCCACGGTCGCGCCGGCATCGAAACCGTGCTGGACGCGTACGAGGAGGTGCGCCGCGTCGACGTGGCGCGCATCCAGAATGCGGCGCGCAACGCCATGGAATGGTTCGAGGTGGTCGGCCACCGCTATGCCGATACGCTCGAGCCGCCGCAATTCTTCTATTCGATGCTGACGCGCTCGCAGCGCATCAGCCACGAAAACCTTCGCCTGCGCGACCGCTCCTGGCTGGAAGGCTTTGAGCGCTGGTTCGCCGAACGCTCAGGGATCGCGGTCAAGGACGGCGAGCGGGTGCCGCCACCGATGCTGACGCCACACCGCGTGCGCGGCCTTTCGCTTGCGAACCGCATCATGGTTTCGCCGATGGCGATGTACTCGGCGCAGAACGGACTCATCGACGACTTCCACATCGCCCATCTCGGCGCGCGCGCCATGGGCGGCGCCGCGCTGGTCTTCGCCGAGATGACCTGCGTCTCGCCCGATGCGCGGATCACGCCGGGCTGCCTCGGGCTCTGGAACGATGCACAGGCGGCGCAGTGGCGCCGCTTGGTCGAGCTCGTCCATGGCGTCGGGCATGCCAAGGTGGGGATTCAGCTCGGCCACGCCGGCCGCAAGGGTGCGACCAGGGTGCCCTGGGAAGGGATCGATCAACCCCTTGAATCCGGAGACTGGCCGCTGATCTCCGCGTCGGCGTTGCCGTATCTGCCGCACAGCCAGATGCCGCGGGCGATGGACCGCGGCGACATGGACCGCGTGCGCGACGATTTTGTCGCGGCAACACGTCGTGCCGCTGCCGCCGGCGTCGAGTGGCTCGAGCTCCATTGCGCGCACGGTTATCTGCTGTCGAGCTTCCTCTCGCCGTTGACCAACCGGCGTACGGACGAATACGGCGGCAGCCATGAAAACCGCGCGCGCTTTCCGCTGGAGGTGTTCGAGGCGATGCGCGCGGTGTGGCCGTCCGACCGGCCGATGTCGGTGCGCCTGTCCTGCCATGACTGGACCGAGGGCGGCAACATTCCGGCCGATGCGGCGATCTTCGCCGCCATGTTCAAGGAGGCAGGGGCGGACCTGATCGATTGTTCGTCGGGGCAGGTCTGGAAGGACGAGCGGCCGATCTATGGACGCCTGTTCCAGACGCCGTTCGCCGACCTGATCCGCAACGAGGTCGGCATTGAGACCATCGCAGTCGGTGCGATCTCCGAGGCCGATCACGCCAATTCGATTCTCGCGGCCGGCCGCGCCGATCTCTGCGCCATCGCGCGGCCGCATCTTGCCGACCCGGCCTGGACGCTGCACGAAGCCGCGCGCATCGGCATCACCAAGGTCGAGTGGCCGAAGCAGTATCTGTCCGCCAAGGGACAATACGAAACCAATCTGGCGCGCGCCGCGGCTGCGGCCGGGCAATGAGCGGAGGAGGGATCAGATGAGCTCCACGGCGAAAGTGATCCGACGCGAATGGCTCGACTGGCCGTTTTTCGAGCCGCGTCATCATGCGGTCGGCGAGGCGCTCGATCGCTTCGTGCAGTCGGGGGCTCTCGACACAATCGATCACACTGATGTCGATGGCGCTTGCCGCAAGCTGGTGCGCGCGATGGGCGAGGCGGGGGTGCTCGATTGCGCCGTAGCGGCGCCCGACGGCGATGCGACGACGATCGATTCCCGCTCGATCTGCCTGTCGCGGGAGTCGCTCGCCTATGCCGATGGCCTCGCCGATTTCGCCTTCGCGATGCAGGGGCTCGGCTCCGGCGCAATCGCGCTCGGCGGTTCGGCCGACCTGCGCATGGCCGTGCTGCCGAAGGTTCGCTCCGGCGAATGGCTGGCGGCCTTCGCGCTGTCCGAGAAGGAGGCCGGATCGGACGTCGCGGCGATGTCTTGCACCGCGCGCGCCGACGGCGACGACTACGTCATCGATGGCGAGAAGACCTGGATCTCCAACGGCGGTATTGCCGACGTCTACACGCTGTTTGCGCGAACGGGCGAGGCGCCCGGCGCCCGCGGCATCTCGGCCTTTGTCGTCTTCCCGGATGATGCCGGCTTCGGCATCGCCGACCGCATCGACGTCATCGCGCCGCATCCGCTGGCGACGCTGCGCTTCACCAATTGCCGGATTCCGGCGAGCCGTCGCCTCGGCGCGCCGGGCGGCGGGTTCAAGCTCGCGATGCAGACCCTCGATATCTTCCGTGCATCGGTCGCCGCCGCAGCCCTCGGCTTTGCGCGGCGCGCACTGGACGAAGCGCTGTCGCATGCGCGCAACCGGCACATGTTCGGTGCGACGCTGGGGGATCTCCAGCTGACCCAGGCCGCGCTCGGCGACATGGCGACGGAGACTGACGCCGCCGCGCTGCTGACCTACCGCGCGGCCTGGCGTCGCGACGTCCAGAAGCTTCCGACGACGCGCGAAGCTGCAATGGCGAAGCTGACGGCAACCGAGACCGCGCAGCGCGTCATCGACCGCGCCGTCCAGATGTTCGGCGGCCGCGGCGTGCGCAAGGGTGAGATCGTCGAAAGCCTCTACCGTGAAATCCGCGCGCTGCGCATCTACGAGGGCGCGACCGAGGTCCAGAAACTGATTGTCGCGCGCGATCTCCTGAAGCCGCGCTGAGAGGATCGAGAACTCCGCATGAGTACGATGTCGAAATCAGAAGCCGCCGCTACAAGCGGCCTTCAAGTGCTTCAGCCCAGTGGCTGGCCGCAGCCGAAGGGATATGCCAACGGCATCATGGCCGATGGACGTCTCGTTGTGACGGGTGGTGTCGTCGGCTGGGATATCGCGGGTCGGTTCGCCGACGGGTTTGTCGCGCAGGTTCGGCAGACGCTCGAAAACATCGTTGCGATCCTGGCGGAAGGCGGCGCCCGGCCGGACCATCTCGTGCGCCTGACATGGTATGTCGTCGACATGGATGAATACACCGCGAATCTGAGGGCGCTCGGCAAGGCCTATCGCGAGGTGGTTGGCACCCACTACCCCAGCATGGCGCTCGTGCAGGTGGTGCGCCTCGTCGAGCCATCGGCGCGCGTCGAGATCGAAGCGACTGCCGTCGTCCCGCGCTGACGAGGGAGTGCGCGAAGGTGCTGCCGCCCATCGCGCGGGCTCATGGGCCGCTACGCGACCGGAATGAACGCATATCCTTTCGCGTCTTCGACCACTCTGCCGATGCCTGGTCGACCTAGATGAGCGCCGGCCAGCCACGTCTGCGCATTTGCTGCGTCCTGGAGCAGCCTGATCCGGCTGGCCCTCGCCACGGCTTCGTCATCGTCATAGGCCCAGGTAAGCTCGGGACGAGAAAACTGTGCGGCGGGAACGTGGATAAGGTCGCCGCAGAACAAGACATTGTCCTCGTCAGTGTTGAGGAGATAACCCATATGGCCCCGAGCGTGCCCAGGTATATCCACCGCCAGTAAATGATCGGCCAGCCGATCTCCTCCGTTAATGGGGGCAAGGAGCGAACGAAACTGCTCCAGCACGGGCTCGGCAAGAAACTCCCCGACGGCGTCTTCCCCAATCACGATCTTCCTCAGGCCATCAAACGCTCGTCGACCGTCAGGCATCAGGAGACCATTGATGTGGTCGCCATGAGCATGGGTGAGGGCGATCATCGTGATCGATGACGTGTCGATGCCTGCCTCCGCAATCGCCTCCGCGAGATGTCCCATGGACGGGTCCCAGCTCGCGCCCGCTCCACAATCGATCAAGACGCGATCCATGCCAGAGCGATCGAATAGGAAGCAGTTGACCGACAATCGAACCAGCGAAGCGTCCCGCTGAGGCGGTTCGGTCTGCCTGCCTACTTTGTCGTTTGGATATTTGAGGGCCTCGGCGGGCAGGTCGACATATCCATCAGAGAGTGACCAAATCCTCCATGATCCCGAAGCGCAGCCCAAGGTGTTGGCGCTTTGTGACAGAGCTTTCACGGACAACCTGACAAGCGTTTGATTCACTCTCTCAAAACGACAAAGAAGCCGTCAGAGCTTCGAAGTCATCACTTTCTGAGCGATCTTCCAGGTTCCGTCGACCCTCAAGCACGACAACATGTCGGTGAAGTAGCGCGGCGGAATTTGCAATTTCAGCTTCAAAAGCGCGAGCTCTCCCTCAACGTCAATTGAGAGGATCCGATCTTGGCGCTCCAGGCCCTGTTGCTTCGGAGCTTTCAAATTGCGGACAGCTGCCAGCCACGTCGCAATTGGCGTCACGCTCACGTTGCCATCGTCGCCGACCTTGGTCACGGAACTCGAGGGATGGAATATAGACGCGAATTTGTCGGCATCCATTTCATAGGCACTGTCGAAATAGGTCTGCGCCAGGGAGCGCAAGGCACGAGCATCGGTATCCATAGGCCTGTTATCCATAACGTTTGGAACGGGAAGAAACTGCGCGTGGCTGGAAAGCCTGGTCTCCGGCCGAAACCTGCAGAATGTTGCCTCAAGTCTTCCTTGCTGACCGAACCTAGGACAAAGTAGCTTATGAGGATAGGCATGTTGAACAACATGGAGTTATGAGGAATATTCATAAATCATGAGAAACGAACTGAACGAACTCGCTACGTTTGCAATCGTCGCCAGAGAACGGAGCTTTACGTGGGCTGCGGCAAAGATCGGTGTGTCTCAGTCTGCCCTGAGCCACACAATCCGGGGACTTGAGCAACGGCTCGAGCTGCAGCTTCTTGCTCGAACGACCAAGAGCGTCGCACCAACCGCCGCGGGGGCAGCTCTCTTGAAGGAATTGTCTCCGGCACTCGAGCAGATTGCTCGTGCCATCAACGAAGCCCGAAACGTTCGGCACCGGCCTGCAGGGCGCCTTCGGATTGTAATGTCCCGGTCGGCTGCCGTGATGGTATTGTTGCCGCGGCTCACGGCGTTCGCGGAAGCCTACCCCGATATCGTTCTTGACGTTGTTACCGTCACTGGCCCCGTCGACCTCGTTGCGGGTGAGTTCGACGCCGGTATTCAACTTGGCGAGTACATTCAGAAAGACATGATCGCGGTGCGGGTCACCCAGGAGTTGCGATTGGCGGTGGTCGGATCGCCCAGCTATTTTTCATCACGAAGCATCCCCCGGAAACCCAAGGATCTAAATGACCATCGATGCATAAGCCTGCGTCTTCCGGGCGGCCATACAGGTGGGAATTCGAGAAAGGACGAAAGGCGGTCACGATCGGCGTGAATGGCCCGCTCATCATCGATGACACCCACCTGGTGATTCAGGCGGCACTCGCTGGCGCCGGCCTGGGACTCGCATTCGAAGAGCAGGTCGCGGAGCATGTTGCGAAACGTCGCCTTGTTCGTGTGCTCGAGGATTGGACGCCGCCAATTCCCGGGTTCTTCATGTATTACCCCAGTCGTCAGCATCAGCCGGCTGCGCTGTCTGCGCTAACGAACGCGCTGCGAGCCTCTTAACCATAATTCGACGCGACGAACTGTATAGTGGCGTAGATGCCGGCATGCGCGGCGTCGACGCAGGGAAGCCTGACGTCAATGCGGGCAAGCGAGCTGGCGTCAACGACCGTCGTGCTCTTTCAGGAGGCTTGCCTCGGGCTTTTGCGGTGGCTTAGGTACCGAACGGCCAATTTGATGAAATTGCGCACGACCATCGACGTCTCATCCTCTCGGAATACCAGAAACACATCGGCCGAGGGTGGCGAGGGTCTGATGGGCCGGAATACAATGTCGGCTGTCGTGAAGCGCGCAATGGACTGGGGCACCAGTGCCACGCCGAAGCCCGCCACGATCAGGCTCGGAATCGACTGGGCGTCGACGACCTGCTGGGATACCCGCGGCAAAAAGCCGGCATCGACGCAGCATTTCTGGATGTAGCGTGCGAACTCCGAGCTATTGGGGTCGAGGACGATGTGATCCTCCGATGCTAGTTCGCTAAGCGCAACCCGCTTGCGCCCGGCCAACGGGTGCGCGTGCGGCAGTGCGAGGACCACCTCTTCCCGCCAAGCAAGCTTGCTGGTCAGGCCGTGTTCGGTCGGAACGCTGCGAATGAGACAAATGTTGGTCGTGCGGTTGAGGAGTGCTGCGATCTGCAGTGCAGGCGCCTGCTCATGCACCGTGGTTTTCACCGACGGAGCAACCTTTCGGTAGGCGGCAAGCAGTTCCGCCAGCCGACCGCGCAGGATGGAGCCGGTTGCACCAACGTCAAGCGTGCCGATAAGGCCAGCGCCGATCGACTGAACTTCGTCTTCCGCGAGCTTGATTTGCTGGAGAATGGCGCGACCTCGGCCCAGCAGGGCTTCGCCGGCCTTAGTCAGTTCGACCCTGCGGCTGGTCCTGTGGAGAAGCTGCGTCTTGAGCTCGGCCTCCAGCGTCTGGATGTGCTGGCTCAGCGGTGGTTGGGAAAGGTTCAGTCGCCGAGCGGCGAGGGTGAAACTGCGTTCTTCGGCGACGGCGATGAAATATCGGAGCTGGCGGAGATCCATTTGGAAAACCTATCAATCGTGTCGTTCTATATATTGGACTTGAGATCCGCGATGGTCAACGAATGCCCGACGGAGCCCTCTGCGAGCCGGGCGCGGTCCGCGATCACGGCAAGCGCGCTCCTTTGTGCGTACGACGACACGTCACCACCAAACAACAAGATAGGCGGAGGCCTGAAGGCCCACCAAGCCGCGCCAGCCGAAGACCAGCCAAGCGAGGAAAAGCCGTGCCCAAGATCTTCAAGTCACTCTTCTTCCAGGTCGTCATTGCGCTCATGCTGGGCATCGCCCTCGGCATGGCTAATCCCGACCTCGCCCTTCAGATGAAGCCGCTCGGCGACGGCTTCATCAAGCTGATGAAGATGCTGGTGCCTGTGATCGTGTTCTGCGTCGTCGTGCACGGTATCGCCGCGGCGGGAGACCTGTCGAAGGTTGGAAGGGTTGGCATCCGCTCTCTCCTGTATTTCGAGATGGTCACCACCGTCGCACTGGTGTTCGGCATTGGGCTTGCCTACTATTTCGAGCCGGGCGCAGGAATGAACATCGACCCGAAGACCCTCGACGCCAAGGCCCTTAGCGGGTTCAGCCAAACCGCGGTTCAGGTCGCGGGAGGCGGCGTCTCCGAATTCCTGATGAAGCTCATCCCCTCGACGATTGTGGGGGCCTTCAGCTCCGGCGACGTCCTGCAGGTGCTGATCGTCTCGATCATGTTCGGCTGCGCCGTGTCCTTGTGCGGCGAGCGAGCGAAGCCGGTCGTCGAGTTCATCGAGCGCGTGAACGAGATCATCTTCAAGATGATGAATTTCGTCGTCCGGCTCGCGCCGATCGGCGTCTTCGGTGCCATCGCCTTCACGGTCGGGAAGTACGGCGTTGGTTCGCTCAAGCAACTCGGCGGGCTCGTCGGCCTGTTCTATCTGGCCGTGGTCCTGTTTGTGATCGTGGTGCTTGGCGCAATCATGCGACTGTCCGGCTTCAGCCTGTTCAAGTTGCTCGCCTACTTGCGCGAAGAGTTGATGGTCGTTCTCGGCACCGCCGCAGGCGACAGCGTTCTGCCGCAAACCATGCGAAAGCTCGAGCAGCTCGGCATCAAGCGGTCGACGGTTGGTCTGGTGATACCGACCGGATACTCGTTCAATCTGGACGCGTTCTCCATCTACTTGACCCTGGCCGCAGTCTTCATTGCACAGGCGACCAACACGCCGCTTGCGACAGGCGATCTCCTGGCGATTCTTGGCATCGCGTTGCTCACCTCGAAGGGCGCGCACGGCGTTCCGGGATCAGCCATCGTCGTGCTCGCCGCGACGCTTGCCGCTATCCCGGCTATTCCGGCGATCGGCCTTGTGCTCATCCTGTCGGTCGACTGGTTCATCTGCATTGCCCGCGCCCTCGGCAATTATGTCGGAAACTGCGTTGCCACCGTCGTCGTCGCGTCCTGGGAAGGCGACATCGACAGGGCAAAGGCGCATCGTATCCTGAACGGCGAGATTAATCCCTCAAGTGAGGCGCTGGTCGATGCCGTCGGCGGAGATGAGCCCGTCCCGAGTGCACAGACGGCGTGAAGCGCGAGTGTTGGTTGGAATATGGCGATGCTGACGCTTTCGATTGAGCCTCTAACGAGGAAGGCATTTGCGCCGTTTGGCGATGTCGTCGATACGGATGGGTTGACGCCCCTGCCGATCAACGAAGGCTTTGCCCGGCGCTTCAACGATCTCGCCACGATCGACGTCACCGCGCAAGGCGGACAGATCAACATCAGTTGGTTTGTCGCCTCCACCCGGCCTGCGCCGATCGCGATCCGGTTGATGGAGCGCCATCCGCTTGGAAGTCAATTGTTCATGCCCTTGAACCGCAAGGACTGGTTGATCGTCGTCTGCACGAATCCGCATATCGCCTCGACTTATCGGGCCTTCGCTGCAACGGGACACCAGGGCGTAAACTATGCCCGCAACTGCTGGCACCATCCGCTGCTTGTTCTGGAAGACTCCAGTCCGTTCTTCGTCGTCGACCGGAAGGGCGGGGGCGACAATCTTGAGGAATATTGGCTGGAAGAGGTGATGCAGCTCGATCTTGCGCCGGACAGCATTCTCGGAAAATGACGCGCGGCAAGCAGAGCCGCGCAACGACACACCACACGGGAAACCTATCGGAGGCCACGTCCATGCCATCGCAAACCTATCACGTGCCGCAGGGCGGCCATCCGGCCCAGACGGAGCTCTTGAGCGGCCGGGCGGTCTTCACGAACGCATATGCGGTCATACCCGGCGGTGTGCAGCGCGATATCGTCGTCAGCCATCTGCCGCATTGGGATAACACGCGTGTGTGGGTGCTGGCGCGACCGCTCTCCGGCTTCGCCGAGACATTTTCCCATTATCTTATGGAGGTGGCACCGGGTGGGGGAAGCGAGTTGCCGGAGCCGGACAAGGATGCCGAAGGCGCGCTGTTCGTCGCGGGTGGCAAATTGAGCCTCGAGGTGGCGGACAAGGAGCGGGAGCTGCGACCCGGGGGCTTTGCCTATCTTCCACCCGGCCGCGGCTGGAGCATTCGCAATCGCGGCTCGAGCCCCGCGCATTTTCATTGGATCCGCAAGCTGTATCAGGGCGTACCGGGGCTTGCTCACCCCGACGTCATCGTGACCAACGAGGACTCGGTCGCACCGACGCTAATGCCAGATGCGGATGGGAGATGGAGGACCACACGCTTCATCGATCCGGCCGATATCCGATATGACATGCACATCAATATTGTCACGTTCGAGCCGGGCGCATCTATCCCCTTCACAGAGACCCATGTCATGGAGCACGGTCTTTACGTTCTGGAGGGCAAGGCCGTCTACCGGCTCAACCAGGACTGGGTCGAGGTCGAGGCAGGAGATTTTATGTGGCTGCGGGCGTTCTGTCCGCAGGCGTGCTACGCCGGGGGCCCAAGTCGGTTCCGTTATCTCCTCTATAAGGATGTCAACCGGCACATGGATCTGCGGCCCTTCACGGCAGCGTAAGTTGGAGGCGCTTTTTGGCGAGCTATCGCGGATGGATCATCCGGACGATGCCGATAATTGCACAAAAGCTCGGGGTTACATCGGCTCGATGCCGATCTTCTTGATGACCGCGGCCCATTTCGTCGTTTCCGATGTCATGAAATCCTTCAGGCCTTGTGGGTCCATCACCATGGGCTCGGCGCCTTGCTCGACGAAGAGGGCACGCACCTTCGGATCGTTCACGGCTTCCGCCATTGCCGCATAGAGCCTGTCGAGCACGGCCTTGCCTGTGCTCGCGGGCGCGAGCAGAGCAAGCCAAGCGGCGCTCTCGTAATTCTTGAGGCCCGCCTCCGCTGCGGTCGGTACATCCGGCAGCGCGGTCATGCGCTTGTCGCTGGCCACCGCGAGCGGGCGTGCATCGCCGCTTTTGATCAGGCTGATGACGTTCGGCAAGAGCTGGAAGCCAAGCGGGACCTGGCCCGCGATGAAGTCCGGCGTATAGGCGGCGATATTGCGATAGGGAACGTGCGTGATCTCGGTGCCCGTGAGCTGCTCGAAATAGGCGGCAGCCAGATGCTGCGACGAGCCGACGCCGACCGTTCCGTAGTTCAGCTCCCGCGGATGCGCCTTGGCATAGTCGATCAGCTCGTTCAGTGATTTCGGTGGCAGCCTCGAATTGATCACGATGACATTCGGTAACGTCGCGAACAGGCCGATCGGGACGAGATCCTTCTGCGGATCGTAGGGCAGCTCCTTGTAAAGCGACTTGTTCGCGGCCAGTGGACCGGAGGTGCTCATAAGGAGCGTGTAGCCGTCGGGTGCGGCATGCGCCGCAGCCGCGGTGCCGTTATTGCCGCCGGCGCCGGGGCGGTTGTCGACCACGAAGGCCTGCCCGAGTGACATGGACATGCGGTTGAGCAGGATGCGGGTGATGACGTCGCTGGCGCTGCCGCCGGCGAAGGGCACAAGCACCTGGACCGGGCGGGTCGGATAGTCTTGCGCGTTTGCATGCCGCATTCCCGTTGCTGCGAGCAGGGCGCCACCACCGAGCGTGAGCAGCGACCTCCGGTCAGGACGAAATCCCTCGCTCTCCTGGTGAGCGCCATCTGTGATCTTGCTGCGACCGAACCGTGCCATCTCGGACTGAATCTCCCGACTGTGTCTTGTTCTGCGAGCCCAGGGAGCGTCCGGGACGGGAGTCGTCGGGGATGAGCGCCAGGTCGCGTTTTTCTGCGCCTGGACCGTAGTTAGCAGGCCGCTACGACCGTCATGCCTGCACGTCTCAAAACTTACCAACCCGTCTCATTTTGCAGTGGGCGCGACATCTTGTCCGAGCAGAAATCCTGCACTCAAGAGATCGCTTTCCGCCGCGTCTTGCTGCGCGCCTTGCGGGGCGATGAGGTCGTGCTGCCGATGAATGGCTCCACAAACTCTCTCGCGACGGCGGCCGCTTGCGCAAGATCGTGGCTGATGACATCGAGCACCGCCTTGGCCGCGACCGACACCGCTCGCCGCGGGTGATGCACCCAGGCAATCGAGCGCACGATCCGTTGCTGGTCGAAGCGATGCGCCCGGATGGCGCCGCTCGCGAGCGATTGCCGGAGCGCGATGGTCGGCAGCACTGTGGCAAAGTCGGTGGTCGCGATCACGTCGCAGAGCGCGGGGAGGGTGTCGAGCTCGAGCCGCGGCCGCAGGTCGATGCCGACGGCGGCGGCGTGCTCATCCAGGATCAGCCGCAGGCCGTGGCGCTTGGACGGCAGCACGAGGTCGAAATTCGCGATGTGGTCGAAGCGCAGCTTTGCCGGTGGCCTGACCGGGCTGTCCTTGCGGCAGGCGAACACCATCTCCTCATCCATGATGTGATGCGCGGCCAGCGGCGTCTTCCGGCGCGGCACGTTGATCAGCGCGAAATCGAGCTGGCCGGTGTTGACCCAGTCGACCAGCGTCTCGGTATAGCCCTCGCAGGCGGACAGCGTGATCTCGGGATAACGACTGGCGACCGTCGCCGACGAACTGGCCATAGTGCTCTGCGCCACCGACGTGATGAGGCCGACCGAGACCCGCCCCGAAATGCGCCCGCCGAGCTGCGCCATCTCCTGCCGCGCGTACTCGGCGTCACGCACGATCGGCGCGGTCAGCCGCACCAGCGCCTCGCCGGCGCTGGTCAGATTCATGCCCTGGGCGCTGCGGTCGAACAGCTTTTGGCCGAGCTCGGCCTCGAGCTTGGCGATCTGCATGCTCAGCGCCGGCTGCACGATGTTGAGCTGGCGCGCGGCGCGGGTGACGTTCTTTTCCTCGGCCAGGCAAAGGAAATATTGCATCTGCCTGAGTTCCACGGAGCTGTCCTTTGTTCGCTGTTCCTTGCGCGAGGCCATCATCACAGATGATGGATGATATAATCAATCATTATTTGTAGTGATGGGTGGGATTGCCTAGTCTCGTGGCGGACCGCGAGGCCTCGAGGGCCGCGCCGTCTGGGAGCGAAATCAGATATATGCAGGACGCCACACCCAAGCGGATGATCATCGGCATTTCCGGCGCCTCCGGCGTCACCTATGGCGTGCGCCTGCTGCAGCTCCTGCGCAATGCCGGCGTCGAGACGCATCTGGTGATGTCGAAGACCGCTGAGCTGACCTTTGCCTACGAGACCGACCTGAAGATCGCGGAGGTGAGGGAGCTCGCCAATGTCTGCCATGCGATCGACGACATGGCCTCGGCGATCTCCAGCGGCTCGTTCCGCACCGCCGGCATGATCGTGGCGCCGTGCTCGATGCGCTCGATGTCCGAGATCGCCTCCGGCGTGACCACGACGCTTTTGACCCGCGCTGCCGACGTCGTGCTCAAGGAGCGCCGGCGGCTGGTGCTGATGGTGCGCGAGACGCCGCTGCACACCGGGCATCTCAGGACGATGACGGCCCTGTCGGAGATGGGCGCGATCATCGCCCCGCCCGTGCCGGCCTTCTACGCAAAACCCGAGAACCTCGACGACATGGTCGAGCACACCGTCGGCCGTGTGCTCGACCTGTTCGACATCGATATCGGCGTTGTGCGCCGCTGGGGCGAGGACGAGGCGCTCAAGCGCCGCTCGCCGCCGCTGCGCAAGATCGTGCCTTGACCTGAAGACCTGAGGAATGACCCGTATGCGAATGGAAAATGTTGCGAGGAGAGGCGCGAACGCGCCCGCCGATCTGCGCGCCTGGCTCGCGTTTCTCGCCGAGCGCGGCAAGCTCGCGATCGCCCGCGAGGGCATTGGGCTGGCTGACGAGCTCGCCGCCGTCGCCAAGCGGCTGGAGCGCGATAGCGCCGTGCTGTTTCCGCGCCCCGACGGGCACGAGATTCCTGTTGTCGCAAACCTCTTTGCTGGCCGCGACTGGGTCGCCGATTCCATCGGCGTGACCGAGGACCAGTTGCTGCCACGGTTCCTGGCTGCCGCAAGCCATCCGCTGCCGACGCATGAGGTCGCGAGCGGACCGGTGCAGGACGTCGTCCACGAGGACGTCGATCTGCTGCGCCAACTCCCGGTGCCCAAGCACAATGAGCGCGACAGCGGCCCCTACATCACGGCCGGCCTGCTGATCGCGCGCAACCCGAAGACCGGCGTACAGAACGTCTCGATCCACCGCTGTCAGATCAGCAGCAAGAACCGCATCGGCGTGCTGCTGCTGCCGCGGCACACCTTCTCCTACTACCGCCTCGCGGAGGAGCTGGGCCAGGCGCTGGAGATCGCGATCGTGATCGGCGCGCATCCGGCCTTGATGTTGGCCTCGCAGGCGATCGCCGCGCTTGACGAGGACGAGATGGCGATTGCCGGTGCGTTGCTCGGAGCGCCCGTCGACGTCGTGAAGTGCCGCACCAATTCAGTCCGCGTGCCCGCCCACGCGGAGATCGTCATCGAGGGACGCATTCTTCAGGGCGTGCGCGAACCGGAAGGTCCGTTCGGCGAATTCCCCCAATATTATGGTCCGCGCGCCAATCGCGAGGTGATCGAGGTCGATGCGATCACGCATCGTGCGAAACCGATCTTCCATACCATCGTGGGCGGCGGTTTTGAGCACCTGATCCTCGGCGGCGTGCCGCGCGAGGCGACGCTGCTCCAGCATCTGCGGCGCAGTTTTCCTGGCGTGATCGACGTTCGCCTGACGCGCGGCGGCACCTGCCGCTACCACCTCGCGATCAAGATCGACAAGGCGAACGACGGCGAGCCGAAGAACATCATGATGTGCGCCTTCGGCGCCCATTACGACATCAAGCAGGTGATCGTGGTGGACAAGGACGTCGACATCTCCTCGTCCGAGGAAATCGAATGGGCGGTGGCGACGCGCTTCCAGGCCGACCGCGACCTCATGGTCGTCGCCGGCGCGCTCGGCTCCAAGCTCGATCCGACCACCGACAACGGCATCAGCGCCAAGATGGGTCTCGATGCGACCGCGCCGGTCAACGCGCCCGAGCTCGCTTTCAAGCGCATTCGCGTCAAGGGCGAGGAGGAGGTCGATCTCGCCACTGCCTTGCAGGCCGAGCCCGGCGCTGCGGTCGCGCGGTTTCTTTCGGAGACGCGCGCATGAGCGGATTACCGCTCGGAAGCAACTTGCGTCGGTTTGCGCCGTTGGAATATGAAGCGGGTGCTGCCTATAGTGCCGCGCCGATGAAGCAATCATTTTGCAGCGCAACGCTGCCAGGAGGAAGGAACTGATGTCGACGGCCCTGCGCATCGCTCATGGCGCTTTCGGCAGGGTCGCTCTGCTCGACATGGACCGTTCGCTGGTCCGCCACGCTCATCATCACTGCCACGTCCTGCTCAAGGTCGAGGGCTCCGACACGCAGTTTCTTGTGGGCGACCGGGTCACGCCGCTGACGGACACCGCCGCCGTGCTCGTCGACGGCTGGAAGCCGCATGCCTATGTGCACGACGCCAATCGCCCGCGCACGCTGATCATGGCGCTCTATATCGAGCCGGAATGGCTGAAGGAGTTCCGTCCCGGCTGGGCGGCCAGCGGTGCGCCGGGCTTTTTCGAGCGGCCGTCGGGCGAGGTGTCGCCGCGCATCCGTCAGCTCACGCTGCATCTGGCGGCCGAAATGATGGCGAATCCGGATGCGGTGCGGACCCACGAGCAGACGCTCTCGGATCTCATGATCGCGGTGATCGAGCGATTCACGCCCTGGCGCAGCTTCCCGACCACGATCCGCGGCATGAGCGCGGTGAGCTGCGATTGGCGCATCCGCCGCGCGATGGACGCGATGCGCGTGAACGATTCCTATGCCAACGTCGATCAGTTCGTGAGGGGCGCAGGCCTCTCGCGCGCGCAGTTCTTCCGCCTGTTCGAGACCTCGCTCGGCGTCTCGCCAAAGCTGTATCTCAATGTCGTCCGCATGGAGCGCGCGCTCGACGCCGTCATGCGCGAGGACACGCCGCTCGGCGAGCTCAGCGAGCGATTTGGGTTTCCGGAACCGGCGCATTTCACGCGCTTCTTCCGCGATCACGCCGGCGTCAGCCCGCGCGAGTTTCGCAACGTCTCGCGTCGTGCGGGTTGAGTCTTGCGGGCCGATATTGCGCTGCACGCTCTCGAATGAGACGATTTGGTAAGTCGTGAGAGCGGGCGGTATGGCTCCCGCACCCCCAGTCCTGACAAACGTCATCGTCGCGTCAAAGAACGCGTCGGGAGGTATGCCGGGACATGTTGCAGGCGGTCAAATCCGCAAATCCGGGAAGTGGCGATGAGCCGTGGGTCGGGCGTTCGATCGAGCGCGTCGAAGACGCCGCGCTGCTGTCTGGCCGCGGCCGCTTCATCGACGATCTCGGTGTCCAGCCCGGCACGCTACACGCGACGATCCTGCGCTCGCCGCATGCGCATGCCGATATTCTTTCGATCGACGTTGAAGCCGCCAAGCGTCTGCCGGGCGTTGCCGCGGTTCTGACCGGCAGCGACGTCAAGGCCGTCACGACGAGCCTCGTCGTCGGCGTGAAGGCGCCGGTGGAGTGTTGGCCGATCGCGATGGACCGCGTGCGCTATGTCGGCGAACCGGTCGCTTTGGTCGTCGCAACTGACCGTGCGCGCGCCGAGGATGCGGCCGAGCTGATCAACGTCGAATATCGGCCGCGTGCCGCTGTCGTCGATCCGCTCGGGACGCTCGTATCGGGCGCGCCGGTGCTGCACGAAGGCTTTCCCGGCAATCTCGCCAGTGACCGCCATTTCCGCTACGGCGATCCTGAAAAGGCCTTTGCGGATGCGCCGCATCGCTTCTCCATCGACATCCGCTATCCCCGCAATTCCTGCACGCCGATCGAGACCTATGGCGTCGTCGCCTCGCACGATGCCGGCGAGGATGCCTATGAGGTGCTCGCCAATTTCCAGGGCCCGTTCAGCATCCACACGGTGATTGCGCGCGCGCTAAAAGTGCCGGGCAACCGGCTGCGGCTGCGTACACCGCCGGATTCCGGCGGCAGCTTTGGCGTCAAGCAGGGGGTGTTTCCCTACATCGTGCTGATCGCGGCGGCCGCGCGCGTCACGGGACGGCCGGTGAAGTGGATCGAGGACCGGCTCGAGCATCTCACTGCCTCGGTGTCGGCCACCAACCGCGCGACGACGTTGTCGGCGGCGGTCGCAGCAGACGGAAAGATCCTCGCGCTCGACTGGGACCAGGTCGAGGATTGCGGCGCGCATTTGCGCGCGCCCGAACCCGCGACGCTCTATCGCATGCACGGCAATCTGACCGGTGCCTACGACATCCGCCACGTCAAGATCCGCAACCGCGTCGTCGTCACCAACAAGACACCGACCGGTCTCAACCGCGGCTTTGGCGGCCCGCAGGTCTATTTCGCACTGGAGCGCCTGGTGCAGCGGATCGCGATCGGCCTTGGCCTCGATCCGCTCGATGTCATCAAGCGCAATCTGATCGACGCCGGCGCGTTTCCGTATCGCACGGCGACCGGTGCCTTGCTCGACTCCGGCAACTACCAGGAAGCCGTCGCGCTTGCGGTCGAGCAAGGCAGGTTCGCTGAGCTCAAGGCGAAGCGGGACGAGGCGCGAGCGCAGGGGCGGCTCTACGGGATCGGCTTCACCGCGGTGGTCGAGCCCAGCGTCTCCAATATGGGCTACATCACCACCGTGCTGACGGCGGCCGAGCGCCGCAAGGCAGGTCCCAAGAACGGCGCGCAGGCAACCGCAACCGTCGGGCTCGACCCGGTCGGCAGCGTCACGGTTCACGTCGCCTCCGTGCCGCAGGGGCAGGGCCATCGCACGGTGCTGTCGCAGGTCGTCGCCGACGTCTTCGGTCTCCAGCCTAGGGACATCCGCGTCAACACCGAGATCGACACCGCCAAGGACGCCTGGTCGATCGCGTCCGGCAATTACGCCAGCCGTTTTGCGGCGGCGGTGGCGGGCACCGCGAAGATCGCCGCCGAGCGCGTCGCCGGCAGGCTCGCCCGCATCGCCGCAAGCCAGTTGAACGTCGAAGCCGCCGACATCGTGTTTGCGAAAGGCTTCGTTGCCTCCAGGCACAATCCGGAGAACCGGATCGCGTTCTCGCGCGTCGCGGCGCTCAGCCATTGGTCGCCGGGCTCGCTGCCTGATGATGCCGGCCAGACCATCCGCGAGACCGTGTTCTGGACGCCGCCGGAACTGACGCCGCCCGACGACGAGGACCGCATCAACTCCTCGCTCTGCCACGGCTTCATCTTCGATTTCTGCGGCGTCGAGATCGATCCGACGACGCTGGAGACGCGAATCGATCGCTACGTCACCATGCACGACTGCGGCACCATCCTGCATCCCGGCATGGTCAACGGCCAGATCCGCGGCGGCTTTACCCAGGCGCTCGGCGCCGCGCTCTTTGAGGAATATGCCTACGCCGAGGACGGCAGCTTTCTGACGGGAACGCTCGCCGACTATCTGTTGCCGACCACGACCGAGGTGCCGGAGCCGCAGATCATCCACATGGAGACGCCGTCGCCGTTCACGCCGCTCGGTGCAAAGGGCGTCGGCGAAGGCAATTGCATGTCCACACCCGTCTGCCTCGCCAATGCAGTCGCGGACGCGCTCGGCATTGCCGATATCACCTTGCCGCTGGTGCCGGCGCGACTTGCAGAGCTGGTGCGCGGTGCCGAACCGCCGCCTCCCGCTGGCGGCGCGACGGCTGCGCCTGTGCGCGAAGGCGACCGGCGCTTGCGCGGCGAGGGACAGGCCTCGGTAAAGGGGGCGCCCGAGCAGGTCTGGGCGATGCTGCTCGATCCCGCCACCCTGCAATCGGTCATTCCTGGCTGCCAGCGCGTCGACAAGATCACCGACACGCATTTCCGCGCCGATGTCACGCTGGGCATCGGCCCCGTCAGCGGACGCTATCGCGCCGATGTTGAGCTGTTCGATCTCGACCCGCCGCGCGCCGTCACCTTGCGCGGAGGAGCCACCGGCGCACTCGGCTTCGGCAACGCGGAGGGACGCATTACGCTGGAACCGGACGGCAACGGTGGCACGCGGCTCAGCTACAGCTACGACGCCGCGATCGGCGGCAAGGTGGCGAGCATCGGCGGTCGCCTGCTCGATGGCGCGACGCGCGTGATCATCGGCCAGTTCTTCACCGCACTGGCCCGCAAGGCTGGCGGCGGTGGTGCGAAGGGCGGCTTCTCGCTGTTCGCGCTGCTGGCAAAGGTGGCGAGCCTGTTCGGGGGGCGCCGATGAAGCCGCCCGCATTCGACTATCTCCGCGCCGAAACCGTCGGCGAGGTCCTCGAAGGCCTCGCGCAGCAGGGTGGCGATGCCCGCGTGCTCGCGGGCGGGCAGTCGCTGATGGCGATGCTCAACATGCGTCTCGCCAAGCCGAAGCTGCTGATCGACATCATGCGTCTGAAGGAGCTCCGCCGGATCGAGCGGAAGACCGATGCCGTCATCATCGGCGCCGGCGTGCGCCAGGCCGACCTCCTGGCATGGCCTGACCTTGCCGAGGCGCTGCCGCTTGTCGCGCTGGCGCTGCCTTGGGTCGGGCACGTGCAGACCCGCAGCCGAGGCACCATCTGCGGCTCGCTCGCGCACGCCGATCCCAGCGCCGAGATGCCGCTGACGCTGGTTGCGCTCGGCGGCGAGGTGTTGCTGCGCAGCGCCAAGCGGCGGCGGCGCGTTGCCGCCAAGGACTTCTTCGCCGGCATGATGCTGACCGCGCGCGCCGATGACGAACTGATCGAAGGAATCTCGCTGCCCGCCGTCAAGGGATCGCGCTTCGCCTTCCGCGAGGTCGCGCGACGCCATGGCGATTTCGCCATTGTCGCCTGCGCGGCAATGAAGATACCGACGGGCGTCCGTATCGCCGTTGGCGGCGTCGCCGACGTTCCGACCGTGCGCGACTGGCCGCGGCTGGAGGGCAGCGCGCTCGATGATGCCCTCAACGCGTTCGCTTACGAGCTTGGCGCCCGTGACGACGTCCACGCCACCGCGCGCTACCGGCGCGACCTCGTGCGCATGATCGGCCGCGACCTGATCGGCGAGGTGCTGCAATGACGCGTCTCAAGGCAGATCAGCGCCATGCCGTCCGTTTCTCGCTCAACGGCAAGCCGGTCGAGGGCGAGGCGGAGCCGCGCATGCTGCTCTCCGATTTCCTGCGCCACCAGCTGGGCGCGACCGGCACCCATGTCGGCTGCGAGCACGGCGTCTGTGGCGCCTGCACTGTTGTCGTCGACGGCATGCTGACGCGGTCGTGCCTCACGCTCGCTGCGCAGGTCGATGGTTGCGAGCTCAGGACCGTCGAGGGCCTCGCACCGTCGGCGGACCGGCTCGGCGTGCTGCAGCAGGCGTTCCGCCGCAACCACGCGCTCCAGTGCGGCTTCTGCACCGCTGGCATTTTGATGTCGCTCGACCACTATCTCGCCAGGAACCCGGTGCCGACCGAGGCCGAGATCCGCGACCTCCTCAGCGGGCATATCTGCCGCTGCACCGGCTACACACCGATCATCCAGGCGGCGCTCGAAGCCGCCGCCGAACTCGCTTCATCCAAAAAAGAGACGTCCGATGCTTGATCTCGCCAGCAGCTTCATCGCCAGCGCCGCGCGCGATCCCCATGCGATTGCGCTTGTCGACGGTGATCTGCGCCTGACCTACCGGCAATGGTACGGCGAGATCTCCGCACTGGTGGCGTCGTTCGACCGCCTTGGCCTCAAGCCCGGCGATCACGTCGTCACGCTGCTGCAAAACCGCTGGGAGGCGGCGACGCTGCACTGGGCCTGCCAGTTCGCAGGCCTGGTGATCACGCCGATCAACTGGCGCGCCAAGGCCGACGAGCTCGATTACTGCATCGAGAACGCCGAAGCCTGCGCGATCGTCTATCAGGATATCTCTGCCGAGGCGGTGCAGGGCTCGGGGTTGGCAGGCAAGCTGCTGCGTGTTTCCGTCGATCCCGGGACGGGGGAGGCCACCAGCTTTGCCGATCTGATCAGGGACGGCGCGCCGGACGCCGAGCCGCGCGTCGGCACCGATGCCTGGTCGATCATGCTCTACACGTCGGGCACGACCTCGCGGCCAAAAGGCGTGCCGCGGCGGCATCGGGCCGAACGCGCCGCGGCGATCGCCCATGTCGCGCAGAATCTCTACGGCCGCGGCGAGCGCACGCTCGGCGTGATGCCGCTCTACCACACCATGGGCGTCCGCTCGCTGCTGGCGATGTCGCTGATCGGCGGCAGCTTCATCTGCCTGCCGCGCTATGACAGCCGCCAGGCGCTGGCGCTGATCGAGGAGGAGGAGATTACCAACCTCTATCTGGTGCCGACGCTCTATCACGACCTCGTTCATCACGAGGCCTTCTCCAAAACCGACGTCTCCAGCGTCCGCAAGCTCGGCTTTGCCGGCGCGTCGATGACCGACGGTTTGCTGAAGAAGCTGAACGAGGCATTCAAGCCGGAGCTGTTCGTCAATCACTACGGCAGCTCCGAGATCTACACCTTTACGATCGACCAGAACGCCGCCGCAAAGCCCGGCTCGGCCGGCAAGGCGGGGCTGAACCAGCACGTCAAGGTCGTGCGCATCGGCGCGAAGTCGGTCGCGGAGCTTGCTGCGGTCGGCGAGGAGGGCGAGATCATCGCGACGCTCGCTGGCGACGAGGCCTTCGAGGGCTACTGGCGCCGCCCTGAAGCCGACGCCAAGTCGCTGCGCGAGGGCTGGTACTTTACGGGCGATACCGGCTTCGTCGATCCCGACGGCGACCTGTTCGTCACCGGGCGCGTCGACGACATGATCATCACCGGCGGCGAGAACGTCTCGCCGGTCGAGATCGAGAGCTGCCTGTCGCTGCATCCGGCGGTCGACGAGGTCGCAGTGGTCGGCGTCGCCGACGAGAAATGGGGCAAGGTCGTTGCCGCCTTCGTCAAGCGCAATCGCCCCGTGTCGGACGTCGAGCTGGAGCAGTTCTGCCGGACCACGGGCCTTGCCAATTTCAAGCGGCCGCGACGCTACGTCTTCGTCGACGCCATTCCCAAATCGCCGGTCGGCAAACTGCTGCGGCGACTGCTCGTCGCCGGTGAATACGAAGCCGAGCGCCTGCCACCATCAGACGCCGCCTGATCATCAATCATCAACAGAAGGAAGCACCGATGCCATCACCCTACACATTTGCCGATCCGCGGCTCGCCAAGCTCGACGGGTTCAAGGTCGAAATCGACGAGGCGCATGAGCGCGCCGACATCATCTTAGGGAGGCCGCCCTACAATGTCGTGGCGATGCCGCAGCGTGACCAGCTGCGCCTGACCTTCGAAACGCTGGACGAGGATCCGCGCGTGCGCGTCATCGTGGTGCGCGGCGAGGGCGAGCATTTCTCCAGCGGCGGCAATATCGGTGGCTTCATGGAAGCGAGCCCCGAGCACGTCTCCAAGCTCGCCTGGAACATCGCCGCGCCTGCACGTTGCGCCAAGCCCGTGATTGTTGCCAATCGCGGCTATTGCTTCGGCGTCGGCTTCGAATTGTCACTCGCCTGCGACTTCCGCATCGCCTCGGAGACCACGCAATACGCGTTGCCGGAGCAGAAGCTCGGCCAGATCCCGGGCTCGGGCGGCTCGGCTCGCTTGCAGAAGATGGTCGGCATCACCCGCACCAAGGACATCGTGATGCGCTCCAAGCGTATCTCGGCCAAGCAGGCGTTCGACTGGGGCATCGCCACGGAGTGTGTGCCGGATGCCGAGCTGGAGAAGGCGACCGACAAGCTGGTCGACGAGCTCCGCACCTTCTCGCCGCTGGCGCAACGTACCGCCAAGAAGCTCCTCAACGACACCGAGGATTCGACGCTCGCTATCGCGATCGAGCTCGAAGGCCATTGCTACAGCCGCCTGCGCCAGTCGGAAGACTTCAAGGAAGGCGTCGAAGCCTTTAACGCCAAGCGTCCGCCGAAGTTCACCGGGCGCTGATGCGCGACAAAACTGCCGCGGTTCGCAATGACGCGAGCCGCGGCTCTATCAAAACGGGGGAGGTAAAACAGCATGGCTGAGATGGATATGCCGGCCGCGGGCGCACAGGCGTCGGCGGATAACAAGCAGATGGTCAATGCGATCATCGCATCGGTGCTCGGATGGGCGCTGGATCTGTTCGATTTGTTCATTTTGCTCTACGTGGCGCCGGTCGTCGGCGCGCTGTTCTTTCCGTCGAGCAACCCAGCGCTGTCGCTGGCTGCGGTCTACGGCTCGTTCGCCGTGACGCTCCTGATGCGGCCGCTGGGCTCGGCGGTGTTCGGGCATTATGCCGACGTGCACGGCCGCAAGCAGGCCATGCTGATCGCCATCATCGGCGTCGGCATCAGCACGGCGGCGTTCGGCCTGCTGCCGACCATCGCCCAGGTCGGCGTGATCGCGCCGATCCTCTTCCTGATCCTGCGTCTGGTGCAGGGCATCTTCGTCGGCGGCGTCGTGGCCTCCACGCACACCATCGGCACCGAGTCGGTACCGGCGCAATGGCGCGGCGCGATGTCCGGCCTGGTCGGCGGCGGTGGCGCCGGCATCGGTGCGCTGCTCGCGTCCTTCATCTTCCTGATCACGTCCTCGATCTTCCCCGGCGATGCCTTCGCGGTATGGGGCTGGCGCTTCATGTTCTTCTCGGGGCTGCTGAGCTCGCTGCTCGGCTGGTTCATCTTCCGCAACCTCGAGGAGTCGCCTTACTTCAAGGAGCTCAAGCGCCAGCAGGGCAACAAGCAGGCGAAGGTCTCGAAGGCGCCGGTCAGGGACGTGTTCTCCGGCGAGTATCGCGGCGTACTGCTGGTCAACCTTCTCATAACCTTCGGCGGTGGTGCCGGCTATTATCTGACCTCGGGTTATCTGCCGAGCTTCCTGAAGGTCATCAACGCGGTCCCGAACCAGACCTCGTCGCTGATCCTGATGGGTGCGAGCGTGTCGGCGTTCTTCTCCGCGGTGCTGGTCGGCGCGCTCAGCGATCGTATCGGCCGCAAGAAGACGTTCCTCATCATCGGCGTCCTGGCCGCGGTGCTGCTGCCGCTGTGCTACCTCAATCTCGCGGCGACCAAGGACACGACCCAAATCACGCTCTATGCGCTCGCCATCGCCTTCATCGGCAATGCCGGCTATGCGCCGGTGCTGATCTTCCTCAACGAGCGTTTTCCGACCGCGTTGCGCGCGAGCGGCACGGGTCTGTCGTGGAACATCGGCTTTGCGCTGGGCGGCATGATGCCGACCTTCGTCTCGCTGGTGAGCGGCAGCCCTGCGGAGATCCCGATGTCGCTGGCCTACTTCGCAGTCGGCGTGTTCGTGATCTACCTGATTGGTGCGGTCGTGATCCCCGAGACCAAGGGTAACTTCCGCTGAGCCAAATCGGCGCGGCCGCTTTCGTGGGCGCGCCGATCCATCGAATTGCGCGATGAGACGGGAATGGATGGGCTGCATTTCGACGACGTGATCGTCGGTGGCGGATCGGCGGGCTGCGTGCTCGCCAACCGGCTTTCCGCAGACGGAAGCCGCCGCGTGCTTCTGATCGAAGCCGGGATGGACACGCCGCCCGAGGCGACGCCGCCGGAAATACTCGACAGCTATCCGATGACGCTGTTCTTCGGCGACAAATACATCTGGCCGGGCCTGTCAGCGGCCGCCGGCCGCAATGCCGAGGGCAAGCCGGTCGTCCGCGCCTACGAGCAGGGCCGGGTGATGGGCGGTGGCTCCAGCATCAACGTGCAATCGGCCAATCGCGGCCTGCCGCGCGATTATGACGAATGGCGCGATCTCGGCGCGCGCGGCTGGGGCTGGGCGGATGTGCTGCCGTACTTCCTCAAGCTCGAAACGGACCTGGATTTCCACGGCCCGCTGCATGGCAAGCACGGCCCAATCCCAATCCGCCGCATCGCGCGCGAGGCGATGCCGCCGTTTGGCCACGCCGTCGGCGAAGCGTTGTCGGCGACCGGCCTGCCGTTCCGAAAGGACCAGAACGGCGAGTTCGAGGACGGCATCTTTCCGCCGGCCTTCTCCAATCGCAACGACCGGCGCGTCTCGACCGCCGCCGGATATCTCGACGCGGCAACGCGCGCGCGGCCGAACCTGACCATCTGGGCGGACAGCGAGGTCGAACAACTCCAACTCGATGGCCGCCGCGCGACGGGCGTCGTGGTCGCGCGGGGCGGGCAGAAGCTCGCCGTCGCCGCCGGCCGCGTGATCCTGACCACAGGCGCGCTGCAATCGCCGGCGATCCTGATGCGGGCGGGCATCGGCGCGGGTGCGGCGCTGCAAGCGCTCGGCATTCCCGTGGCGATCGATCTGCCCGGCGTCGGCAGCAATCTGCGCGATCATCCCGCACTGACCTTCTGTCAATATTTGCCGCGCCGGTTGCGGTTGCCGCTTGCCCGGCGGCGTCCCAATTTCGCGGCGATGCGCTTCTCGTCCGAACATCCCGGCTGCGACGCCTCCGACATGTACATCACTGCCTCGGCGCGCGGCGGGTGGCATGCGCTGGGCACGCGGCTTGGTCTCTACTTTCTCTGGTGCAACCGGCCGTATTCGAGTGGCTCGCTCACGCTGGCGAGCCGCGACCCGAAAACCTATCCTGTTGTCGATTTCAACCTGCTGTCCGACCGACGCGATCTCGAACGGATGGTCGCGGCCGTCCGGCTGCTCGCGAAGCTTGTCGTTCATCCCGCGCTCAACCCGGAGGCGGGCGATTTCTTCCCGGCCTCCTTTTCTCCGCGGATCAAGCGGCTGAGCCGGTACGGCACCGTCAATCGCATTGTTGCGTCCATCCTCGGGCCAATGCTCGACATACCCGCGGGCCTCAGGGCGCTTGTGATCCGGCTCGTGCTGCTCAACGGCACGGCCTTCCAAGCGACGCTTGCCGACGACCGTGCCCTCGAAGCCTTCGTACGGCAAAGCGTGTTCGGAGTCTGGCATCCAGTGGGGACATGCCGCGTGGGCGATCCCGCCGACCGGATGGCGGTGGTCGATCCCGGGGGCCGAGTGATCGGCAGTGAGAACATCTTTGTGGCGGATGCCTCGATCATGCCGCGGCTGCCGACGGCCAATACCAACATCCCCGCGATCATGGCGGCCGAGAAGATCAGTGATGCCCTGCTGTCGCGAAATTAAGCTTTGTGCTGCGCCAGCGCGGAAACGCCCTCCTGCGTTAGGTATTCGAGTTCCACGAGGTCACTCCATTGGATTCGACTCCTGAACAGGAAGCGCCGCGACGACCGACTGCGGCATCGAGCGGTTCACGTTAGACCGGGCTCGCTCTTCTTCGCTGTTGTTAGCCGAAAGTGGCCCGTGATGGATTGGAGCGAGGGTTAGATTGTTTCAATCAGTTAAAGGGCGGCGTGTGCATGACGTGTGCACCGGGAGATCGAGAAAATCTTGCGCAGGCCAACGTGAGCAGGCGTTTTGAAGCAGGCGGATTGGTCGCGGAAAGCGCAGCTGCTTTGCACTCACGCAGCTAACTGCGACCTATTCGATCAATGACGCGACGTCTTGGGATGGGACCAACTGGCTCTTAATCAGCGGGGCTCGGGTTCGAGCCTTTGCCGCGTCGGGCGCGAGCCCCCGCAGAGACGCCAGGGCTCCAGAGACAAATCCTTTTGTCTTGCCGAAGCGCGTCGTCCTCTTGTTGCAAGACACCCGTCATCTTTGAAAGGACTATCTTGCCGCAAACGCCTAGCATATCCGGATCGTTGCCATCGTGACTGCGTGACATGAACACTCCCCGAGTTGAAAACCAGCGCGCCTCCACCAGCGTGCGATCGCCGATCATCGTCAATCAGCTTGGCCCGGACATTCGTGCGGCGCTGGTCGATCACTGGTCGCGCCCGCTGATCATCGATCATCCCGCCGATCGCGCGCCCTGGGATGTTGCTCCCGAAGCCGACGTGCTGCTGACGCGGCCGCTAGTGGGCTGGCACAAGGCGCCTGCGGAGAAGCCGGCCGGCTGGCCGTTCGGCCTGCGCTGGATCCAGACCGCTTCGACGGGCGTCGATTTCTTTCCGGCATGGCTGCTCGACGGTCCGGTGGTCACGGTCGGCCGCGGCATCTCGGCTGATCCGATCGCGGAATATGTCCTTGCGGCGATTCTCGGCTTCGAGAAGCGTATCCATGACATCCGGCCGCGCAATCGCGAGCAGTGGAAGATCGGCCCGCTGGGCTCGCTCACCGGCAAGACGATCGGGATTGCCGGCTTCGGCGCGATCGGCCGCGCAGTCGCCGAGCGGGCCAAGCCGTTCGGTGTCAACATCAGGGTTCTCAGGCGCTCGGCCTGGCCATATGTCCTTCCGGGCATCCAGCCGGTTGATAGCATCGAGGAACTGGTCGCGGTTTCCGATCATCTCGTCCTTGCTCTGCCGGCGACGACCAAGACCGCGCGTCTGATCAACGCCGATGTGCTGGCGCGGGCCAAGACGTCGCTGCACCTAATCAATGTCGCGCGTGGGCGGATCGTCGATCAGAGTGCGCTGTTGCAGGCGCTCGACGAGGGGCGGATTGCCGGCGCGACGCTCGACGTCACCGATCCCGAGCCGCCGCCGGAGGGCGATCCGATCTATCGCCATCCCAAGGTCGTCCTGACCCCGCATGTGTCATGGACGGGTGGCGAGGATGCCAAGCGGCTGGCCGACAAGACGCTGGTCAACCTCGACGCCTATGCGCATGGCGTGGCGCTGGCCGACGTCTTCGACAAGAATCTCGAGTACTAGAGAAGGAAACCGCAGCAATGAACAAGGTCGTCGAGAAGCCCAAGAAATACTCTCTGGTCGAGCGCACGCCGGCCGCGACGTTCGAGGAAGAGCGGCTGCACCGCAAACAGCGGCTTGCCGCAACATTCCGCCTGTTCTCGCGCTACGGTTTCGATCAGGGGCTCGCAGGCCATGTCACCGTACGCGATCCGGAGTTTCCCGAACGGTTCTGGATCAATCCACTGTCGAAGCATTTCAGTCAGATCAAGGTCTCCGACCTTCAACTCGTCGACCATGACGGCAACATCCTGATCGGTGACAAGCCGATCAACCAAGCCGGCTTCGTGATTCACTCCGCGATCCACGCCGCGCATCCTGAGGTGATCGCGGCCGCGCACACCCATTCGACCTATGGCAAGGCCTGGTCGGCGCTCGGCCGCCTGCTCGATCCGCTGACGCAGGATTCCTGCGCCTTCTACGAGGATCACGTGCTGTTCGATCCGTTCTCCGGCGTCGTGCTGGAGGCGGAAGAGGGCCGCAAAATCGCGCAGGCGCTGGGATCAAAGAAGGCGGCCATCTTGCAGAACCACGGCCTGCTCACGGTCGGACCGACCATCGAGGCCGCCGCCTGGTGGTACATCGCCATGGACAATGCTGCGCGCGCCCAGCTGCTTGCGGAAGCCGCCGGTACGCCAAAGCCGATCCCGCACGAGATCGCCAGCCTGACCTCGCGGCAGGTCGGAACGCACAAGGGCGGCTATTTCAGCTTCCAGCCGTTGTGGGACTGGATCACCGAGGCGGAACCGGATCTATTCAATTAGGGATCGAGGCTTCCAAGCCGGGCCGATGACCCGGCTAGCCGAATTGCGCCACGCTCTAACATCGTGAGATATAGCGGCAAGCGGCTTGTCACGCTTGTGCAGGCTGCCGCAGCAACGGTGAGGAGCAGGGCGACATGGTCAATGGTCTGCCAAGCGAAGTTGAAGTCATCACATTGTTCGTCGATGACATTGTCTCGTCGAAAGCGTTTTACGCCAAGGTTTTCAAATCTGAGACGGTCTGGGAGGATGAGGTCTCATCCGTGCTTCGATTTGGTGGGCTCCTGGTCAATCTTCTCGACGCGTCTCAGGCACCGCCGCTTGTCGAGCCGCTGCGTGTCGCGCTGTCCTCCGCAGGGGCGCGCGCACTCCTGACGATCAGGGTCGTCGACGTCAATCAGGTCTGTTCAGCCCTGCGGGAGATTGGCGTCGATCTGCTCAATGGCCCGATCGACCGTCCGTGGGGGCGACGAACTGCGTCCTTTGCCGACCCCTCAGGCCATGTCTGGGAGATCGCGCAGCTGATTGAGCGGAAGTAGCAGCCTGCTGCCGGCCCGCCGATCGCTACAGCGTCCCACAGACGCGATTGACCAGTTCGATGAACCAGCGCAGCGCCGGATTGGCCATGGCGCGGCGCGTGTGGAGAAGGTCGATGGTGAATGGCTCCACATCATAGGGAACCGGAACGACAGATACGCCGGCGGCTGTCGCGAAGCGGCGCGCGACGCGCTCGGCCATGGTTGCCACGAGATCGGTGCCGGCGACGGCGAACGGCACCGCGACGACATGGGCGAGCGTGATCGCGGTCCGGCGCTTGCGTCCGTGCCGGCTCAGCATCGTGTCGATTGCGCCGGGAAGCCCGTCGCCGCCGGCGGAGGAGAACAGCACATGCGGAAGCCGCGTGTAATCGTCCTTGGTGAGACGGGCTTTCAGTTTGGCGCGTTTGGCGTCGCGAATGCAGACGAAACTCTCCGTGAAAAGCGTGGATCGGATGATGCGCGGGGAAGCGGGAAGATGGCCACCTATCAGCGCGTCGACATCGCCGTGTTCCAGGCTTGCGACACTCGCGGCCGGATCAATGATGGGGCGCACCACGAGATCGATACCAGGCGCCTCCCGCCGCAACGCCTCGACCAGTCGCGGCACCACGACGAGGTCGCCATAGTCGGTCGCCGCAATAGACAGGCGATGGCGGGCTGTTGCCGGATTGAAGGCTGATGTGGGTTCGAGCACGCCCCTGATCTGGCCCAGAGCGTCGCTGATCGGCCGCGCCAGCGACAGCGCCTTGGCCGTCGGCTGCATGCCGGAGGCCGAGCGCACGAAGAGCTCATCGCCAAACAGCGCACGCAGCCGCGTCAGCGTGCTGCTCATGGACGGTTGCGCCAGGCCGATGCGCTGGCCGGCGCGGGTCACATGGCGTTCCTCCATCAGCGCCTCGAAGGCGACCAGGAGGTTGAGGTCGACGGAAGCCAAATTCATTTGAACGATGATAGATATAGTAATAATCGATTTCAAGAATGATGCGGGGTGTGGTCTCCTGGCGGAGACGACATGATTGGGCGCGGCGTATGCGATCCTCACTCCTGCACTTCATCCCGCGCGGACCGACCTTGCTGGCGCTTGGCGTCCTGCTTGGATTGGTCTTTCCGGCTCTTGCGGACCTCGCTCGCCCCCTGATGCCAACCACGATCTTCCTGATCGTGCTGGGAACGCTGTTGCGGATCGACAGTCAGGCCGTCGTCGCAACGCTGCGACGGCCATCGCTTTCCGTGCTCTTGCCGGCCGTCGTCATGGTGGCCTGTCCACTCGTCGTCGGTGTTGCCGGTCACGCCTTGAACCTTGGTCCGGAGATCGCGCTCGCGGCGGTGCTCGCCGTCTCGGCGCCGCCATCGAGCGGAACGGCAGCGGTGGCACGCATGCTCGGGCTCGACGGAGCGGTGCCGCTCGTGGTGACGGTGTTGTCCATGGTGCTGGCTCCGGTCACCGTGCCGCTTCTTGCAGGCTGGTTCGGCGGACTCGAGATCAGCGCGCTCGAGCTCGCGCTTCGTCTGGCGCTGTTGATCGGCGGCGCCGAAGGGGTGGCCTTCCTGGTCCGCCGGCATGCAGCCCCGGTGCTGGCGGCCCATGGCAGGATGGTCGACGGGATCATCGTCGCGGCGCTCCTCGTCTTTGCGGTGGCGACGATGGCTGACATTCGCGCGCAGATCGCGGCGGATGTGCGGGCCGCCACGCTCTGCCTCGGGCTCGCCTTTGCATGCAATATCGCCCTTCAAGCAGCTGGTGTCGTGCTGCTGCCGGGCAATTTGAGCCAGCGGCTGACCGTCGGGCTCATCCTCGGCAACCGTAATGTCGGCCTGGTCTGGTCGGCGCTGGGTGCTGCCGCCTCGCCACGCATGGCGCTATACTTCGCCGCGACGCAATTTCCGATCTACCTCCTGCCGCGCCTGATCGAGACATTGATCGGCCGGGACACTGGAAAGGCCAAGCCGTGACCACGCCCCGTCTTACCCGCGAACATGCCTCGCATTTTGCCAACATCGCGCTCGGCCATGTCGGGCGCGAATATCCCAATAACGTTGACCACGCGCTGGCTGAACCTGCGGATGCCCGCACGCCGAGCCAGCTGCATCCGATCTTCTACGGCAGCTATGACTGGCATTCCTGCGTCCACAGCTATTGGATGCTGGCGCGACTGCTGCGCAGGTTTCCCGACTTTGCGGCAGCCTCCGACATTCGCGCTCTCTTCGATACGCAATTCGTGCCCGAGAAGGTCGCCGCCGAACGTGCTTACTTCGCCCGCCCGACTGCCCGCGGCTTCAAGCGGCCGTATGGCTGGGCCTGGCTCCTGAAGCTCGCGACTGAACTGGCGCTCCACCCTGACGATCGCTGGAGTCGCAATCTCGCGCCGCTGGCCGAAATCATCGCGCAACGCTTTCGCGACTTCCTGCCGTTGGCGTTCTATCCCGTACGCGTCGGCACCCATTTCAATACGGCGTTTGGCCTGCGGATGGCGGCAGACTACGCCGGCATCAAAAAGGATGAAGCGCTTGCCAGGTTGCTGCACGAGACTGGCCAGCGCTGGTATGGTGAGGACACCGACTGTCCCGCCTGGGGTGAGCCGAGTGGCGACGACTTCCAGTCCTCGGCTCTTATCGAGGCCGAATGCATGCGGCGGCTGTTGCCCTCGGACGCGTTCCTTCCCTGGTTTGATCGGTTTCTGCCGCGGCTGGTCGAACGACGGCCGGCAACGCTGTTCAAGCCTGCGACGGTCACCGATCGCACCGACGGCAAGATCGCTCATCTCGACGGACTCAATCTCAGCCGCGCCTGGTGCTGGCGTTCTCTCGGCGACGCCTTGCCGGCAAGCGACCCCCGCCGCGTCGTTGCTCACGAAGCGGCGCGCGAGCATCTGGCCGCAGGCCTCCCCCATATCGCCGGTCACTACATGGGAGAGCACTGGCTCGCGAGCTTTGCCGTGCTTGCATTGGATGATGAGAACTGAGCGGGCAGGGGCCTTCCGCGGCTCATTCAATCCGCGGTCATGATCAACCGAAGGCGCGCGTGCGCATGTGTGCGACATCGTCGCCACCCGACGGGATCGACGCCAGCAGCGACCTTGTATAGGGCTGCTGAGGGTTGTCGAAGATGTCGGCGACGGTCCCGTGTTCGACGATGCGTCCGCGATGCATCACGGAGACGGTGTGGGCGAGCTGACGCACCAGCGCCAGGTCATGAGACACGAACACGTAGGTCAGGCCCAGAGTAGTCTGTAGCGAGAGCAGGACTTCGACGATGCCGGCCTGGACGCTGACGTCGAGCGCGGAGGTGGGTTCGTCGAGCACGATCACGTCGGGCTTGAGGACCAGCGACCGGGCGATGGCCACGCGCTGGCGCTGGCCACCTGACAGGGCTCCGGGCTTGCGGGAGAGCAGGTGCTCGCCAAGTCCGACATCGGCCAACGCTTCGCGGACGCGCTCATCCCGTTCTTTTTGCGTTCCGATCTTGAATCGATCGAGCGGCTCGCGCACGAGCCGCTCGATCGTCCAGGTCGGATCGAGCGAGGTGAACGGGTTCTGGTAGACCAATTGAAGGTGGCGCCACACCGTCCGCAGTGCCTCGGGCGAGCGGCCGGTGATTTGTTCGCCTGCGACCGAGATGCTCCCGGTGTCGGGTCCCTCCAGCCCAAGCAGCAACCGGACCGTCGTGGTCTTTCCCGAGCCCGATTCGCCGACCAGCGCGTGCGTGGTGCCAGCAGGGACGCTGAACGACAAATCGTCGACGGCCGTCAGCGCCTTGCCGTCGACTGTGAACGTCTTCGTGACGGCGCTGACCTCGATCTTCGGTGCCTGGCCGGTCTTGAGGGAACGGAAGCCCGTGTCGCGCAGTGCGGCGTAACGGTCGGGGTTGAGGGCCGGGACATCCGCGCGCAGCTTCCTTGCGTAGGCCGACGCCGGCGAGGAGAAGACGGAAGCGGTCCGGCCAGCCTCCTGGATGACGCCGTCCTTGAGCACCACGAGCGAGTCCGCTCGCTCGGCGGCGATTGCAAGGTCGTGCGTGATGAGCAGCAGACTGATCTTGAGATCGTGCTGCAGCCGCGTGAGCAGGTCGAGGATCCGCTTCTGGATCGTGACGTCGAGCGCGGAGGTCGGCTCGTCCGCGACCAGCAGTGCCGGCCGTGGCAGGATCGCAAGGCCGATCAGCACGCGCTGGAGCATGCCGCCGGACAGCTGGTGCGGGTAGGAGTCGTAGACACGCAGGGGGGTGTCGAGCCCAACCTGGGCGAACGTCTCCAGGATGAGCTGCTTGCGGATCGTCTTGTCGGGCTCGTCGAGCAGCGCAGCCGCCTCCTGCGCCTGGGCACCGATTGTCCGTACCGGGTTGAGTGAGTTGGCGGGATCCTGCGGGACGAACCCGATGGCTCGTCCCCGCAGCGGCCGGAAGCCGCGCTCGGAAATCCCCAGCACCTCCTGGCCGTCGAACGCGACGCGGCCGGTGGCGTGCCCGCCGCTGGGGAGCAGCCGCAGCACCGCGCGGGCGATCGTCGACTTGCCGGAGCCGGACTCCCCGATGAGGGCGAGGCTCTCGCCGCGGCCGAGTTCAAAGCTCACGTTGGTCACGACCTCGTGCGGCCCATAGGAGACCGACAGGCCGTCGACCCGGAGCTGCGGAATCGACCGCAGCGGCGTCGGCGCGACGCGCTCGGCGCGGGTGAACGTGGCGGTCAGTCTGTCTTGCGGAGCCATCGGCTGATCCTGTTTGCGGAGAGGACGGTCGCGATCGTGACGAAGGCGGGGGCGTACACCAGCCACGGCCATTTGAGGTAGTCCTTGCCGATCGAGATCAGCAGGCCCCAGTCGGAGGCGGGAGGCGGATCGCCGTAGCCGAGGAAAGCAAGGCTGGCGATCACCAGGATCGACAGGCCGAACTGCAGCACCGCGAGCGGGAGCACCGAGCGCGATGCATTCGGCAGCACGTGCCGCAACAGAATGTGCCGGCGCGAGCCGCCCATCAGGAACGATGCCTCGACGAAAACGGCCTGCCGGGTCTTGATCACTTCCGAGCGCATCACCCGCGTGAACACGGCGACCGCCGAGACGCCGGTCGCAACCGCAGCGTTCGTGGTGTCGAAACCTATCGCGGTGACAACGATGACCGCCAGCAGGAAGTTCGGGATCGCCAGCAGCACATCCACCAGGCGGGCGAGCACGATGTCCATCCAGCCGCCGAGGAAGCCGGCCAGGAGGCCGATGAGCCCGCCGGCAACCGCGGCGATGACGACCGCGATGAGCGCGCTCGTCACCGAGGAGGCCGTGCCATAGACGACCCGGGTATAGAGGTCGCGACCGAGGTGATCGGTACCGAACCAGTGTGCTGCGCTGGGGCTGAGCAGCTTGTCAGCGGGGACGCCGTTGGCGGGATCATGACTCGTGAACAGGCCAGGTGCGAGCGACCAGGCGATCACGAGCGCGATGACCACGAAGGCGAGCGCGACGGTCGGCGGCACCCGAAGGGCTGTCAGCCGGCTGATCGCCGCGATGCGCGAGGCCGGCGAGACGGAGGCGACGGTCATGGCGTCACCGCCTGGGAAAGATTGGCGGAGCTCTCGTCGGCGGTGGTCGGGCAGACCTTGCGACCGCCGATCAGCTTCACGCGCGGGTCTAGCAGGGGGTAGACGAGGTCGGCGATCAGGTTAACGAGCACGAACACCACTGCCGCAAGCGAGACGACCGCTTGCAGGACAGGCAGGTCCTGCGTGCTCACCGAACGCTGCACCAGGCTGCCGATGCCGGTGCGTCCGAACACTGTCTCGGTGATCAGCGAACCGCCGAGCAGTTCGCCGATGGCGAGTGCGATGACGGTGATGACCGGGAGCGAAGACGGCTTGAGCAGGTGCTTGGCAAAGAGGCGCATCTGCCCGAGCCCACGGCTGCGCGCAACGGCGGCGTATTCCTGCTCGGACTCGTTGTCGAGGTTCGCGATCAGCACCTCGGTGATCCGTGCGGAGATGGGGATGCCGAGCGCGACCGCGGCGAAGAAGGTCGCCCAGAAGCTGTCCGGCGCGATCACGCGAAAGAACCCGAGCTGGAAGCCGAAGATGTGGATCAGCACCAAGCCGATCACGAAGTTCGGCACTGACAGGAATAACGATGGGAAGCCACGCAGCAAGCCCTGGCCGAACCGTTTCGGAAGGAACTGGGTGCCGTAGGCGATCGTGGCCGCCAGCAGCAGCGCGATGGCGAAAGCTGCGGATGCAAGGATCAGTGTCGAAGGGAGAACCTCGGCGATCAGGGTCGTCACAGGCCGGTTGGATCGCATCGACAGGCCGAGGTCGCCGGTCACGAAGTTGGACAAGGACGCCCACAGCTGGATCGGAATTGGCCGGTCCAGGCCTTGGGCGGCGATGATCTCGTTGATCTGATCCTCGCTGAATCCATTCTGCGGGTCGCGCAGCACGTTGGTGATGGGGTCACCAGGCAAAATACTCACGACGACGAAAGTGAAGACGTAAGCCAGCAGGATAACGACGACGGCTTGGGCGAAGCGCTTCGCGGCATAGGACAGGTAGGCGCTTCTCATGCCGGTCGCCTCCTCACGCTGCTTGTTTGCACTGCGGATTACTCGCCGATCGTTGCCGTGTAATAGCTGGCGTAGGCGATGCCGTTGTAGACCTCCCCCTTGAGCTTCGGGGACTGCACGTAGATCCGCTGGACGATCTGCGTGCGCGGGATGAAATAGCCCTGCTGGAGAACGTAGGTCTGCAACTCATCGAGCAGCGGATTGCGAATGTCGAGAGAGGCCGCGCCGGCGATCTTGTCGCGCAGTTCATTGAGCTTCTTGTCGCTGTCGCCGAGGTTGAACCAGTTCTCGCCGTTGTTGGCGTCGGTGAGGATGCTGGCCACCGTGCCGGCGTCAATGAAGCTGCGCGTCACCTCGTAGGCCGGCACGGCCGGCCCGCCGAACCGGACCTTCTCGCCGAACGTCACGACGTCGTAGGCGCGAATGGTGACCTTCCAGCCGAGCTTGCCGAGTTGCTGGGCGATGAGCTCGTCGATCGACTTTGCCGTCGCAAGATAGGGGTTGGAGTGGAGCGTCAGCGACAGCTGCTTGCCGTCCTTGGCACGGACGCCGCCAGCACCCTTGATCCAGCCGGCCTCGTCGAGAAGCTTCTCCGCCTTGCCGGGGTTGTAGGCCAGGAGCTCGCTATGGTCGGTCGCACCCGGCACGTTGCTCTGGATGAAAGACGTCGCCAGCTTCCAGTCAGGCGTATAGACGGTGTCGATGATCTCCTTCCGGTTGATGCCGGCTTGAAGAGCCTGGCGCACTTTCACGTCATTGTATGGCTCCAGCTTGGTGTTGATCGCGAGGCCGTTGACGAAACCGAGATAGCGCGGGGTTGCGACCGTGAAGCCCGCTTCCTTGAGCGATTTCAGTTCCTGCGGTGAGGGGCTGTAGGCGACATCGGCCTGTCCCGACTGGACAGCGGCGACCCGCAGCGACGGCTCGGTCACGAGTTTGTAGGCGATAGAGTTGAGGTAGGCCGGACCGGTGTGGCCGACGGCTGCCGGCCCCCAATTGTAGTCCTTGCGCTTGACCAGCTTGACGAAGTCGCCCTCTTTCCAGGAAGCGACCACATACGGGCCGCTGCCGGATGTCTTGGCCAGATCAGCCTGCTGGGCTGCGGGCTGCGCGATCGTTTTCGGGGAGATGAGGATCGAGCCGTGATAGCCGAGCGTCGGGATAAACCCGAGCGTCGGCGCTTTGAAGACAACCTTCACTGTGGTGGCATCGACCGCCTCAGCATGGTCGTAAGTCTTCGGGAAGAGGCCAATCGGATTGATCCCCTCGTTCCGCCGGCCTGCGTGCCAGATGTCGAGATTGGCGACCACGGCTGACGCGTCGAGCGGTGTTCCGTCGGAGAAGGTCACACCCTTCTTGAGGTGCAGGGTGAACTGTGTGGCCTCGCCGTTCTGCTCCCAGCTTTCGGCGATCCAGGGGCTAACCTTGCCGTCAGCATCGACATAGACGAGCTTGTCGGCTACGTGGCCCCAGATGTGGCCCTGGAAGCTGGAGATCGCGCTGTTGTTCGGAATCCAGGTGCTGCCGAGCGAGTCGATGAGGAAGGTGATGTCGCCGCCGTTCGGTGGAGCGCCAGCACTTTGAGCCGGAGAGAGACCTGCCATTGCCGTCACGGCGACGGCTGTTACCACGGAGGTCGCGACCAACAGCCGACGTCGGGTGAGCAAGAGCGAAAAGAAGCGCGCAGACATGGATAGCCCCTGGCGATTGGTGGCGTTGGTCGGAGCACCCATTCATAGAGATGTTTGGGCACGATCGACATTTCTGCGTAGGAGAGGCGAAACGAACGGACCTGGCCATTCCAAATTTCGCTGGAGATGGACAACAAATGCCTCGGGATCAGGACGATGTGAGTGACGGTTATCTTGTTGCCAGCGCGAACGCACTCGACCGAGGTCGTCTTGCGGCCAAATACCCGTCGATTGCCGCTCTTGGTCGTATGCCAATTCGAGTCCGGCGTCGAAACGATCTTCTCGAGCTCGTCAACTCTCGTGGTGTGTCGCCGGCTTGAAAGGACATTCCGCAAGACCCCGCGCGGAGTAGAGTGGCATTGATGCCGGCGCGCGAAGAATGAATTTTTCTACCATCGAAATGCGCGCTGCAGTCTGTGGAAGGTTCCGGTAAAGTTCGGAGGATCGAAAAACAGCGCACCTTTCCCGAGCGCAGTTGTGGTGTTCGAGCCGTCGAACGACAACGAGCCAGTCACTCGCCGCGCGGTCGGTGTGTGAGCTTGTATTCCGGTGCAGGCAGACCAAGTGGTGTGTAGAGGTAACTCACCATCAGCGATGGGACGCCTCTGCTGGCAATCTCCACCAGCGGGCCGTACCCAGGGTTTTCGCTCAGATCCTTGGTGACGTGAGCGAGTCCTTTGTTCGTCACGTGAAATACAGCGAGCAATGCGTTTTCCGCTTCATCGCTCGGCCCTGGGTACAGGCGCAGCACCTTATCTGGCGTGACTTTCTCCAGCGACCCTTCTGATGTGCTGAAGTGCTCAATTCCAACGTCGGTGGGGCGACGTGGTCGGCTGATGTTACCGAGCCGCCCGTTGTCGTTGCATAGCCCAAGAAACTCCAGCAGCGCACGACAGTGCATTATTCCGGCTTCGATTGCTGGGTTGATGAAGGCGAGCAGGTTTCCTTCGACTACCAGCTTATCGCCTGCATAGGAGATTCATCGGCGCTACGCCATACGTAGCGTAGAGCTTTAGCGCGAGATTGAGCGTGGCAACTGCCTGCATCCGATGCGGAAGCAGATCATTCAGCAGGCGATCACGATCCATCGTCGATTTTCCTGTTTACTTTCCGATTCAAATATTCACGCCGAGATGGATATTGTCGCGCTCAAGTAGTGTGAGTTTGTTGTACGACCCAGAGAGAATCACGGCACTTCCGGCCGACGGACTGGCATTACGACCGCGAAAAAGAAAGCAAAACGCGGCCAATCGCTTAGATGTGCGGTACAACATTTGCGCATGCGGCACCTCATGTTGTACCGCTGGCGGCCAACTATCTCCGCCGCAAATAAAAGCGTTGCGGATCAGGGCCTTGCGACTTCAGGAATACATTCATTGGCTGAGATAAGCGCTTGTAATTACTGGAATTTTTCCGTGGCGCCCATGATGGACCGGAGCGAGAATTAAAGTCCTTCAATAGGTTAGATAGTGGCGTGTGCACGACGTGTGCACCGGGGGATCAAGAAAAATCCCATCAAAGCCAGTGTGAGCAGGCGTCCAAAGGTGGATCGAAGCGCTCAGCAGGCGCTACGATACGAATGTCTGAGATCGGGTACATGTGGCGTAGCGGCGGGCGATTGCAGTAGTGCGCAGATAGTAGCGCCAAATCTCACCACGCACTCCAATCCAACCAGAAACGAGAGGATTTGCGGCGCCGTCGTCTAAGGATGCCTCGGTTCGCGATCTGTCAATTCGTCGCGTGGAATTGGCTCGTCTTTTGTTGGCTCTTATTCCACGGCAATCGGCGGCACTGGCAGCGCCGTGATCGACTTGATCTTCTCCATCGCGAAGCGCGAGGTGACGTTCTTGAGCGGGACGGCGTGGATCAGCTTCTTGTAGAACACGTCGTAGCTCGGCATGTCCGGAATGACGACGCGCAGCATGTAGTCGACGTCGCCGGCCATCCGGTAAAATTCCATCACCTCTGGCATTGCGCTGACTGCTGAGGCGAAACGCTTCAGCCAGACGTCGGAGTGATCCGCGCTCTCCACCGAGACGAACACCGAAAGGCCGAGGCCGATCTTGTTCTGGTCCACCAGCGCAACGCGCTTGAGGATGACACCGTCGGCTTCGAGCCGCTGAATGCGCTTCCAGCAGGGCGTGGACGACAGGCCGACCCGGTCGCCGATTTCGGCCACCGAGAGCGAAGCATCCTCCTGAAGCACCGTCAGGATCTTGCGGTCGATGGCGTCGAGGCGGCGTCCAGTCTCGGCGAGCTGCAACGCAGCGTCGGTCATGTCATAAACCTCAGTGTGATGAAAAGTTGGACGCGTTGCCGGGCGTCAGCCGTGGGGCCCAAACAGGAAGATCTCGTAGAGATCGTCCTGCGTGTTGTCCGAGCCGCCTGTCCGTGGCCGCAGCGAGCGCCGGAACCATCCACGTGCCTGTTCGATCAAACGAGCGAAGCCTGAATGCAGCGAGATGACGTAGCTCATGTTCACTCCGGACGACGGTGTAGGACGAGAACCCGGAAAAGCTATCACGGCGGGGGTGGAATTGAACATTGCTACACACTCGTCGGAATCAGTTTGGTTGAATCATGCTGGCGTCGTCGCGAGCGCGGCTGGAAAATTCCACGATGCTCGGCTGAGATGGATGATTTTGATATCCATCGCCGCGCCGAAAGCATGGAAGGCATAGTCTTGCCGCTAGTCGGCCGTCAGTAGCGCAAGCACTTCAGCCTGCCGGAGCCGCGGCAGGGAACCGAGGTTCGATGGCCTGCGACAGGACTCCGATGCGGGATAGAGCATGGGCATACCCATGCCCCCCGACACGAGATACGGCAAAGCGTGGTTTGCTCGTCTGTTCAAATGAGCTCCTGTCATGATGCCCAGTGCGAACAGGAAGATGATCAGCAAGACCAGCGGGAGGACGAAAGCCTCCTGGAAACGAAGCTTACTGGTCATCGCTCGCGCGTCGATCGCGCGCTCGGCGGTGGAACGGCGGCTGGCCCATTCAAGCGTGAAATCGAACATGCGATTCCCTCACTTCATGTAATCGGGCAAAGTGAACCCGTCATAGAACCGGTCGGCCCGGATTGCCGTCTTGAACGTCGGCGACTTGTAACCGGCGACGATGTCCTGGGCCCATTCGGCATTGGCGTTAGCCTTCTTCACCGCGAGCACGTTGATGTAGGGCGTGGTCATCTTCTCCAGCGCAAAGGCATTGGTCAGCTTCAGCCCGCTGAAGATCGCGAAATTGCCCTGTACGGCGGCGAAATCGACGTCGTCGAGCGCCCGTGGCGCCTGTGCGGCCTCGAGCGGCACGATCTTGATGCCGCCGGGATTTTTGATGACATCGAGCTCGGTGACGTCGACCGACTTGCTATCACGGATCTCGATCAGGCCGAGGTCACGCAGCACCCACAGCGCGCGCTGCAGATTGACCGGATCGTTCGGCACGGCGACGCTCGAGCCCGGCTTGATCGGCGTGCCCAGCGGATGCTTCTTCGAATAGAGGCCCATCGGCGGGGTGGGGACGTGGACGATGCCGACGAGATCGGTCGTCTGCCGCTCGTTGTAGGAATCGAGAAAGATCGTGTGTTGCATCACATTGGCGTCGATCTCGGATTTGAATACCGCATTGTTGGCTTCAAGGCCGGTCGAGAACTCGACATAGCGGATCTTGTAGCCCTTCTTCTTCAGCTCGGGCTCGACGCCGATCTTGAACTCGTCGATATACGGTCCCGGCACGAAGCCGACCCGGAGCTCCGGCTTCGCGGGCTGCTGTGCCAAGGCGTCTTCGGCGGCGAAAGGGGAAAGAGCCAAAAGGCCGGAGAGGAGAAACAACGCTGTCTTCATGTCTTCTTACTGGTCTCGAGTTGGGATGTCAGTGCGGAAGCGGTGTCAGGCGATCGCCTTGACCGCGTTGGAGTAGATGCTGGCGGGACGCGCCAGGCCGTAATGCTCGCGCAGGGTCGTTCCGGTGTAGTCCTCGCGGAACAGGCCGCGCTTGCGCAGGATCGGGACGACCTGCTCGGCGAAGACGTCGAAGCCGCCGGGCAGCCAGGGTGGCATCACGTTGAATCCGTCCGCCGCACCGCCCTCGAACCAGCTCTGGATGTTGTCGGCGATCTTTTCCGGCGTGCCCGCAATGACCCAATGGCCGCGCGCGCCGGCGAGGCGCTGCACCAGCTGGCGGATGGTCGGCTTCTCGCGGTCGACGATGTCGACCACCAGCTTGAAGCGGCTTGCAACGCCGCGCGCGCTCGCGGTGTCGATGAGATGGCGCGGGATGGGGCCGTCGAGATCATAGCCGGAGAGATCGACGCCGATCATTTGGCGCAGCTGGGTCAGGGAATATTCCGGTTGGATCAGCGCGTTGAATTCGTCCTGGAGGCGATCCGCCTCCTTTTGCGTGCTGCCGATGAAGGGACTGATACCGGGCAGGATTCTGATCTCGTCAGGACTACGGTCGAAGGAGCGGGCCTGGCGCTTGATGTCCGCATAGAAAGCCTGAGCCGAGTCCAGGGTCTGGTGCGCGGTGAAGATTGCCTCCGCGAAACGGGCGGCGAAGGCACGACCGTCGTCGGAGGCGCCGGCCTGCACATAGACCGGCCGGCCTTGCGGCACGCGCGAAATGTTGAGCGGGCCGCGCACGCGAAAGTGTTTGCCGACATGGTCGAGCGTGTGGATCTTGCTGGTATCGGCAAAAATGCCCGAGATGGGGTCGTTGACGAGCGCGTCATCCTCCCAGCTGTCCCAGAGCCGCGAGATCACGTCGAGATATTCGCGGGCGCGCTCGTAGCGTTCGTGATGCGGGGGGTGTTCGGGCAGGCCAAAGTTCTGCGCTGCTTGTGGCGCACTGGTCGTCACGATATTCCAGCCGGCGCGGCCCTGGCTCAGATGGTCGAGCGAGGCGAACAGGCGCGCGAGGTTGTAAGGCTCGGTATAGGTCGTCGATGCCGTTGCGATCAGGCCGATGCGCTTGGTCACCGCGGCGATAGCCGCGAGCCATGTGATCGGCTCGAAGCGAAAGCGCTGGGCGTAACGGACATTGTCCGCCAGCGCCGGTCCGTCGGCAAAGAAGATGGCGTCGAACTTGCTGGCTTCGGCGCGCTGCGCAAGCTCTTGATAGTGGGTGATGTCGAGAATGCGATCTGGTTCAGATCCCTTGTAGCGCCACGCGGCTTCGTGATGGCCGCCGGGATAGATGAAGAGGTTGAGAACAAGCTGCCGTTGATTGCCCATGGTTCGAATGTCCAGATGCGAGAAGAGGCGGAGCGGCTACGAGACGGAAGTGACGGTGCGTGACCTCGGCTTTCGCGCGAAGGCGAAACGCAGATATCGCTCCAGGCGAAGGCCCTCCGGAGTGCGCTTCGCCTCGACGAGCGCGGCAAAGGCAGCGTCAATCGCTGCCCGTTCTTCCGAGGAGAAGCTGCCAAGGAAGTTGCCGAATGCGCTGGCTTCGGACCATCCGAGCACCGAGTCCACGTCGTCGTGGAGATCGATGAGCGAGCGCAGATCGCTTCGGTAATCGACGAAGCCCGCCTCGGCAAACAGAGCCTTTAGCTCGTCCTCAGTCGATCCGAGCACGCGATGCGACTCGCTGCTTCTCTCGCCGAAGCCGGCCTGTTCGATCGCCTGGCGGAGCAGGGTTCGCGACTCGTGAGGTTTGGTCGGATCCTGAACGTTCAGCCCGATCCGGCCGCCCGGCCTGAGGACGCGTTCGATCTCGCGCAGCGCCTGCCGCTTGTCCGCGATCCAGTGGAAGACGCTGTTGAGGTAGACGGCGTCGAATTCCGCGGGTCCAAAGCGCGAAAGGTCCTCGGCACGGCCGACATCGAAGGTCAGCGTCCCCGAGGCGCGCAGACGCGCGATGGCGACCCGGTTCTCCAGGGGATCGATGCCGATCACGCGCCCGGTCGGGCCGACAAGTCCCGCGACGAATTCGCTCAGGCGGCCGGTGCCGGCACCGATATCGAGCACGCGATCCCCTGACTTCAAAGCCAGCGGTCCAATGAGAAATTTGCCATGGTGAAACTGGAGGATGCCGGCTTGCTCGTAGGTCCGTGCAAGCTCGAGCGTGTCCTGTTCGAGGCTGATGACGCCGTGGGTCGACATCGTGCTGTCCAAAATCTCCAACAGCCGTCGAGACGGCTTGATCGGGACGAACTCTATGTTGCCAGGCTAAGAAAAGTCGATGAAATGGATTTGCGTTGTTCGGTGCGACGCGAGCATGAATCTAGCGGCGGGAACGAATTATGTAGATGATGTCACGAACCGATCGCTTCAACTGAAAGCCGACGTGCGAGCGAATGTCCCGTCGCCCTTCCTGGCTTGCTCCGCGCTGTCGGCGCAAATCTTTCAACACGCTGTGCCCTCGCGGTGGGTTCGTTGTTCGGGCCGCCAAACAAAACCGATTCCATTTCATTGACTGAGTGTCGTTGGCTTCTACGATTTGGTCGCATCTGATGCAGACAAATCCGGGTGCAACATGTTTCAGTCTGATGTCGACGAGGCGGCTCGCGAGACCTTGCGTCTGATTGGTCCAGATCCGCAGAACTGGGTTCCGGATCGTCATGGGGGCGACCACAACGTCGCCATCATCGGGGGCGGGCAATCCGGAAGCGCTTTCGCCTTTGCATTGCGCCGTGCCGGCATCGGCAGGGTCACGGTGATCGATGCATCACATGACGCGGCGTCGTCCGGTCCATGGCTGAGCAGCGCGCGCATGCACAAGCTGCGCACGCCGAAGGGGCTGCCCGGACCGGAGCTTGGTCTGCCGGGGCTGAGTTTTCAGGCTTGGTATGAAGCCCGCCATGGCGCGGTCGCATATGAAGCGATCGATCGTATTGCTCGCGTGGATTGGGCCGCCTACCTCGACTGGTATCGCAACACGCTCGGCATCGAGGTGCGCTATCGTACCAAGCTTGTTCGTATCGAACCGGCGCAGGACCACCTGCGGCTTCATCTCGATATAGCGGGCGAAGCGAAGACGGAAACGGCCCGCAAGATCATCCTTGCCAGCGGTTTCCCAAGCAACGGCGGTCCGTCCGTCCCCGACGTGCTCTCCCGCAATCTGTCAAAGGAGCTTTACGCGCATACGTTGGAGGCGATCGATTTCGCCAAGCTGCGAAACAAGTCGGTTGCGGTGCTGGGCAGTGCGGCCTCTGCGTTCGATGCCGCGGCAGTTGCGCTCGAAGCAGGGGCGAGGGAGGTGCATCTCTTTGCGCGACGCGGCAGGGTGGCCTCGGAGCCTGTGATCAGGACGCGTGGATATCCGGGCGCATACGACAATTACGGGGTGCTCCCGGACGCGGTGCGCTGGCATCAGGCCATTCGCTTCCGTCGCGCGGGATCGACGCCGCCGCCCGATGCAATCGCGCGTGCGGTCAAGTTTCCCAACTTCCACCTTCATCTGGCAGCGTCGTGGACGTCAGCCAAGCCGTTCGGACGGCGGCTGCTCGCGACCACGACGGAGGGCGACATCGCATTCGATTTCGTCATCGCCGGTACGGGCTACCAGGTCGATCTAGCGAAGCGGCCTGAGCTCGTCGCCTTTTCCGACGAGATCCTGCTATGGCGCGACCGCTATTCTCCGGCCGCGGACGAGCAGGACGAGGCCCTGGGCGCACACCCTTATCTCGGTGCGGGCCATGAATTCCTGGAGAAGGAGCCCGGCCGCGCGCCTTACTTGCGGAACATCCACGTGTTCAACCCCGCGGCATTCGTCAGCTTCGGCCTGCCGATTGGGGACGTGCCGAGCTTCAAGCGCGATATTCCGGGCGTCGTGGCGCGGATCAGCAGGGATCTGTTCCTTGACGACCTTCCGGCGCACGAGGCGCGGATCAACGGGCCGATCGCCGACGACTTCGAGCCGGCCCTTTACGCGTCGGCCGTCTGGCGGTCGCCGAATATCGTCGCGGCAGAATAGAGCAGAGTGCAAGTAGCAACTGGACACGCCATGATCGTGGATGCGTCTGTTTCTTAACGGCCTCGAACTTTGGAAGCTATTTCCGAAGTCCTTGAGTTAGCATCCTGTGACTGAACAAGGGGCTGCATCGATGCAGCCCCTGGGGAAGATCCCGCCAGACGCGATTGTTGCCAGAGCAGACGGCGGTCTCGCAAGAGGATCGATCGCAACATCACTGCCTTTCACTCCGCCATCGCAGCAGCGATCGGCGAACGGCGGAGCCTTGTCCAAATGGATCGCGGTCTCGGGGAAGATGACATGACAGACGGAATCACCATCGACAACGTCATTCCGCGTTCGGATATCGTCAAGCGATCGGCCCGTATCGGCGCCGAAATCAGGAACATCAAGCTTTCGGGCGATCTTCCGGATCGCACGATTGCGGCGATCAACCAGGTGCTGCTCGAGCACAAAGTCATCTTCTTCCGTGACCAGAATCATCTCGACGATGCCGAGCAGGAGCGTTTTGCCCATCGGCTCGGCAAGCTGGTGCCACATCCCACGGTCGGCGCCACCACGGGAACGGCCTCGATCCTCGAACTTGACTCCGCGCGCGGAGGCGGGCGCGCCGACCAGTGGCACACCGACGTCACATTCGTCGACGCTTATCCGAAGATCTCAGTCTTGCGCGGCGTCGTGATCCCCGAGTTCGGCGGCGACACGATCTGGTCGAACACGGCGGCGTCCTATCTGGATCTGCCGGCTCCGCTGCGCAAGCTCGCGGACGAGCTGTGGGCGGTGCACAGCAATGCCTACGACTACGCAGTCAAGACCCGTGCGAGCGAGGCTGACCGGAAGCAATTCGAGGAGGTCTTCACGGCGACCGTCTACGAGACCGAGCATCCCGTCGTTCGCGTCCATCCCGAAACCGGGGAACGGACGCTGGTGCTCGGCAATTTCGTCCAGCGCTTTGTCGGCCTTTCGAATTACGACAGCCAGAAACTGTTCGACCTGTTCCAGTCGCACATCACCGCACCCGAGAACACCGTGCGCTGGAGCTGGCGGCAAGGTGACGTGGTGATCTGGGACAATCGCGCGACCCAGCACTACGCGGTCAACGATTATGGCGACCAGCACCGCGTGGTCCGGCGTGCCACCATCGATGGCGAGGTGCCGGTCAGCATCGACGGCCGCAGCAGCGTGACCCGCGTCAAGGCGGCGAAGCCCCAGGCGAAGGCCGCCTGAACCGAGCAATGGAGTGAACACAATGAAGATCGCTATCTCTGCGTTGCGTCGTCTGGTTGCCGGCCTGCGGGCAAGAGGGCGGCAACTAGGTCTGGCCGGCCTCGGCCTGACGGCTCTCGCCAGCAGTGCCATGGCCGAGGCGCAGCTCGAAAAGACCGAGATTCGTTACCAGGGCTGGGCCGGGCAGGTGACGTTCATCGAACTGGCCGACGATCTCGGCTATCTCGCGCCGCTCAAGCTCAAATGGGTCGGCAACACCATCAGCGGTCCGCAGGACATCCAGACCGTCGTCACCGGCGACATCGATATCGGCGGCGCGTTCTATGGCGCGATCATCAAGCTGATCGCAGCCAGGGCGCCGATCAAGGCTGTTGTCGGCTATTACGGCTCGGACGACAACACCTACAACGGCTACTACGTGAAGGAGGACAGTCCGATCAAGTCCGCGCGCGACCTGATCGGCAAGAAGGTCGCGGTGAACACGCTGGGGGCGCATCTCGAATTCGTGCTGCGCGAGTATCTGGCCCGCAATGGCCTGACGCCGGCGGAGGCGAAGCAAGTGGCGCTGGTTGCGATCCCGCCGGTCACCGGTGAGCAGGCTCTGCGGCAGGGGCAGGTCGAGGTCAGCACGCTGAACGGCGTGCTGCGCGACAAGGCGCTGGAGCGCGGCGGCATCCGCAGGCTGTTCGCGGACTCTGACATCTTCGGAAACTTCACTGGCGGCTCCTATGTCTTGCGAGACAAGTTCATCAAGGACAATCCCAACGCGTCCCGCAAGCTGATCGAGGGCGTGTCCCGTGCCATCGCCTGGGCGCAGACAACGCCGCCCGAGGAGGTCCGCGCCCGCTTCGAACGCATCATTGCCGATCGCAAGCGCAACGAGGACGCAACACCCATCAAATACTGGAAGAGCACGGGTGTCGCGACCAGGGGCGGGGTGATCGGCGATGCTGAGCTCCAGGTGTGGATCGACTGGCTGGTCAAGGACGGTCTGTTGAAGCAGGACCAGCTCAAGCCATCGGACATCTATACCAACGAGTTCAACCATTTCCGCCCCGGCAAGACCGCGGAGGCCAAATGACCATGGCCAAGATCCGCTTCGAGCACGTCCGCAAGGAGTTCCTGGTCCGCGGCAAGGATGGCGGGCCGGCGCAGAGCTTCACCGCGCTCGATGATATCACGCTGGATGTTCGTGCCGGCGAATTCCTGGCGCTGGTCGGGCCGAGCGGCTGCGGCAAGTCGACCTTGCTGGATCTGCTCGGCGGACTGACGGCGCCGAGCAGCGGACGCATCCTGCTCGATGGCAAGGTCATCGAGGGCCCGGCGCGCGACCGCGGCATTGTGTTCCAGCAGTACGCGCTGTTCCCCTGGCGTACAGCCGCGCAGAACGTCGAGTTCGGGCTCGATATTGCGGGTCTCAAAGCCAGGGAGCGGCGCGAGCGGGCTCTGCATTATCTCGATTTAGTCGGACTGTCCGGCTTTGCCGATCGCTATCCGCACGAACTCTCCGGCGGTATGAAGCAGCGCGTCGCGATCGCGCGAAGCCTTGCCTACGATCCGGAGGTGCTGCTGATGGACGAGCCCTTTGCCGCGCTCGACGCACAGACGCGTGAGACGCTGCAAGGCGAGCTGCTGCGGATCTGGCGCAGGACCGGGAAAACCATCCTGTTCATCACGCACGGCATCGACGAGGCCGTCGTGCTCGGCCAGCGCGTGGCCGTGATGACCTCGCGCCCCGGCCGGATCAAGCAGATTGTCGATATTCCCGCCGAGCTGCACAGCGAGACCGAGGACGTCCGCTCGCTGCCCCAGTTCGGGCAGGTCAGGCACGAGGTGTGGTCCTTGCTGCGCGACGAAGTGTTGAAGGCGCGGGGCTCCCAGGTGCCCGCGCCGGACGGCGAGCGTGCAGGAAAGAAGGAGTTGGCCCATGTCTAATCTGGAGATCCTGACGCTGCTGGAACTCGCCGAGGGGAGTCCGAAGGATCGGGCCAGACCACGCGCCGGCGCGGTTGCCGCCGCGACGGGCAGCCTGGTGCGATGGTTCGGCATCATCGGGCAACGATCCCTGCTGCTGCTGGTGTTCCTGGCTGTCTGGGAGACGACGCCGCGCCTCGGGTTGATCGACGTGACGTTCCTGCCGCCGTTCTCCGAGGTGATCGCCGCGGGCTGGCAGCTCGCGCAGAGCGGTGAACTCTATGACGACGTCGGTGCAAGCCTGCTGCGAGCCCTGAGCGGCTTCCTGATCGCCATTGTCCTGTTCGTGCCGTTGGGTGTGCTGACGGGATGGTACGCCCGGCTGGGCGACTTCCTGAACCAGATCATCGAGATCGCCCGTAACACGGCGCCGCTGGCTCTGCTGCCGGTGTTTATCCTGCTCCTCGGGATCGGAGAGCTCTCGAAGGTCACCATGGTGGTTTATAGCTGCGCCTGGCCGCTGCTGCTCAATACGATCGCGGCCGTACGCCAGGTCGATCCGCTGCTGGTCAAGTCAGCGCGGACGATGGGCGCGACACCGAGCCAGTTGTTCCGGAAGGTGATCCTGCCGGCATCATTGCCGACAATCTTCGTCGGCATCCGTCTAGCGAGCGCATCCGCGATGCTGGTCCTGGTGGCGTCAGAAATGGTCGGCGCGAAATCGGGGCTCGGCTATCTCATCATCAACAGCCAATACAGCTTCCTGATCCCCCAGATGTATTTTGGCATCCTGGGCATTACCGTGATCGGCCTCGTCTTCAACGCGATCCTCGAGACGCTGGAGCGCCGCCTGATGCGCTGGAAGGCGCCGGCCGCCTAACCCTGCTTGTTGCGGGCGGTGGCCTGCGTCACGATGCTGTTCGGCGGCACGTCCTGGGTGACCCAGACGTTGCCGCCGATCGTCGCGCCCCGGCCGATCGTGATCCGACCGAAGATGGTTGCGCCGGCATAAATCACGACGTCGTCCTCGACGATCGGATGCCGTGCATCGCCCTTGATCAAATGGCCATCGTCGTCGGTTGGAAAATGGCGCGCGCCGAGCGTCACGGCCTGATAGATCCGGACATTGTCGCCGATGATTGCGGTCTCCCCGATGACCACACCGGTCCCGTGATCAATGAAGAAGCCGGATCCGATGCTGGCGCCGGGGTGAATGTCGATCCCGGTTCTCGTATGAGCGATCTCCGCGACAAGTCGGGCGATCAAGCGCGCATTGAGCCCATCAAGGATATGTGCCAGCCGGTGATGGATGATCGCCGTCATGCCCGGATATCCGATCAGGATCTCCGGAAAGTTCCTGGCTGCGGGATCGCCGACGAAGGCGGCTCTCAGATCGGAGATCAGGAGTCCACGCACCACCGGCAGGCGCTCGCCGAACTGCCGCGTCAGCTCGACCGCGTCCTCACGCCGGTAGCCCGGGATCAGCTCGTCACCGACGAATCGTGCGCCGCGGTGGATCTGGTCGCAAAGGCCGTCGAGGGCGATGCTCAGGCGATTGCCGACGAAATAGTCGATATTCTCGCCGTCGAGGTCGAACTGACCGTAATGCCTCGGAAACAGCGCCTCGGTGAGGCCATCCAGAATGGCCTGAAGCGCCTCGCGCGAGGGAGCGCGTCGCGCCTCTCCGTCGCGCCTTATGCTGTGTGTTTCTTCGCGCGAGAGGCGAAGCTCGGCGACAATCCTGTCAAGCTGCCAGCGCCCGCCGCTGGGCGATTCCGGCGGGTTATCTGACATGGGCCAACGGAATGCTGATCTCGGCGAGGAGGTCGAGGTCGAAGTCATGGGTGATCCTGATGTACTGGCCGTTCCAGTACACCAGGCCCGACAGTTCGCGGGACAGCTCGAAGCTCAACAGGCTGCCGATGATGATGCCATGCGAGTGCCGTTCGATGATTTCCTCGACCTTGCATTCGATGGTTGCGAGAGTGTCGCCAAGCAGCGGCACGCCGGCCGCCCCCGCGGACCATCTGATCCCGTCGAAGCGCTCGTGGCCCTTCAAGCTTCCGTCGCTGAAGCGCCCGGCGAGGGCCTGCTGATCCGATCCCAGAATGTTGACGCCGAATACGCCGTAGCGCGCGATTCGAGCAAAGGACGAGGCCTGCCGGTTGACGCTGACTAGTAGCCGGGGCGGACTGGCGCTGAGCGATGTCAGGGACGTCACCGTCATGCCGGTGATGTCCTCGTCGCGGCCGGCCGTGATGATGGTGACGCCGCCGGCCAGGCGCCGCATCACGGCTCGAAACTGATGCTCGACCTCGTCATCGCCGCTGACCAGATGAATGTCGGACTTTCCCATCTGTCGCTCCTCGCATCGGACGCCGTGGATCGGCCTGTTCGCTCTCAGAAAAAGCCCTTCGCGGGCAACGGCGTGCCGTTGATCTCGTGTTCACCGATCGAACGCGCCTTGTAGGTGGTCGGATTGTGCGAAGAGAGCGTGCGCGCATTGCGCCAGTGACGGTCGAAGTTGGTGACCTTCTTGGTCGCCGATGCGCCGCCGACATCGAACAGCAGGCTGCCACCTCGGATGGCGAAATCATCGGTGATGATCTTGGCCTTTGCCGAGAGCAGCGCGGCGGTGTGCGCCGCCTCTGTAGCGTTCGCCGCGCCGGCGTCGAACGCATCGGTTGCAATGTCGAGCGCCTCGGCGGCCGCCAGCACCACCGTCTCGGCCGCAAAAGCGCCGCTGGCGATCTGGCCGACCGTCTGTTGCAGGAGCGGATCGTCGGTCGGGATCTCGGTGGGCGCGTAGTAAAACGTACGCTTGCGCGAGCGGACCAGGGCTGTCGCATCGCGCAGCGTCGCGCGTGCAATGCCGGCAACGACCGCCGTCAGGAAGAGCTGTGCAAACGTGTTGGAATAGGGCACGCCATAACCGCCGTCCGGCGTATCGAACACCACTTCCTCGCGCCTGACCTTGACGTTACGGAAGTGCGTCGTGCCGGTTGCGGTAAGTCGCTGCCCGAGCCCGTCCCAGTCGTCGACCAGCTCGATTCCCTCGCGCTTGATCGGCACGATCGTGGCGCCCGTCGCTCCGGACGGATCGGCCGCGCGCACCAGCACATAATCCGAGTACAACGTGCCTGTGCTGTAGTATTTGGTGCCGTTCAGCAGATAATCGCCGTTCCCGTCGGGCGTGAACGTCGTCCCGGGCGTGACATTGCCGACGCGCGGGCTTTCAAGCTCGGTCGTCGCAAGTCCGATGATGGCGCCCTCGGCGACCGCCTTCTGCCATTGCCGGCTCTGCTCGTCCTTGGGGGAACGCACCAGGCGCTCGACCACGCTGAAATGGTTGCGCAGGATATGCGCGACATTGGCGTCGGCCTCGCCGAGGCGAATGACGAAGGCGAAGAGATCGCGGATCGTGCTGCCGGCGCCACCGGCGTCCAACGGCAGCCGCAACGCGCCAAGGCGTGCCCGCCGGATGAGATCGATAACCTCGAAGGGCAGGACGCGGTCGCGCTCGCGGTCGCTGGCCCCCTCGGCGATCTGGTTGAGCAGAGCCTCCAGCTCCGGCGAGCCAGCCTTGATCGGCTCGGATGTGCCGAGAGAGGGGGCGGATACAGTCTTGTTCATTGTCTTGGCCTGTTGGTAGCGTTTTCAGAGCTGGGCGAGATGATCGGTCACCTTGACCGGCTCCGGCAGAACCTTGCGGGCCACGAGCCAGTCGGCGGCCTTTTGCAGCTCGCTGATGAAGCGCTCGTCGTTGACCGCGAAGTAGCGGTATTTGCGGTTCATCGCGATGAACTGGTCGCGGACCTGATCGCTGTATTTCCCGGCCTTCTGCGCGATGTACTCGGCATCCTTGCAGTTCTCCGAGATCCACTTGCCCTCGGCGCGGAACGCGTCATTCACGGCGCGGACGAGCGCGGGATTGTCGGTCGCGAACTTGCGGGTGGTCAGATAGGACGTGTAGTCGATCTGGAATTCGAGATCGCGGCCTTCCAGAAAGATGTCGTGCGCCTTGTATTCGAGCCGGGCGATGTCGACGCCAGGGCTCCACATCGACCAGGCGTCGACCTTGCCGGAGGCGAGCGCCGGCGCCGCATCAGGAGGATTGAGATAGACGAACTTCACCGCGGAGCGGTCGACCTTGTGTTTCTCGAGCGCCGCGACCAGCAGGAACTCGCCGAGGCCTGAGCGATTGACCGCGACCGACTTGCCGACGAGGTCTTCGACCTTGTCGATGCCGGAGCCGTCTTTGGCGATGATCGCCGTGGTGCGGGGCTCGTAGACCACGAACTGGGTGAACACCAGCGGCGAGCCGGCGATGATAGCGGCGAGCGCAGGCGTGGTGCTGCCGCCAAAGCTGAAATCCGCGCTGCCGCCCGTCACCGCCTGCAAGGTCGGCGCATGATTCGGGAAGGGGCCGAGCCACTCGACCTTGATGCCATCCTTGGCCAGCACCTTCTCGAACTCGCCGCGCTCCTTGGCGATCAGATTGAGGCCGCTCAGGCCCCAGGTCAGGCGGACCGTGTCGGTGGTACGGCCAGGCGCGGCCTGGGCGAATTCGCTGATATTCATGCCGGCGAGCGCGCCAATGCCAAAGGCTGCGGAGCCGAGGAAGCTGCGCCGGGATGGTTTGGCGATCGATGAGTCGGACATTTTTGCCTTCCGGATGACCTAGCTGGGAGAATGGGAGACCACGCCAAGCTCGCTAAGGAGTTCGGCGCGCGAGATGGATGCCGAGCTTCCACGCCCGGCGCGATGCTCGTAGGCGATTGCGCCGTTGCGCATCACGAGGATGCGATCGGCCAGCGCGATGGCTTCGTCGACATCGTGGGTGACGAGCAGGACGCCGGGCTGATGATTGGCCACCAGCTCGCGGACCAGCTCGTGCATGCGGATACGGGTGAGCGCATCGAGCGCGGCAAACGGCTCGTCGAGCAGCAGAAGCTCGGGCTGCTGCACCAGCGCGCGGGCGAGGGCAACGCGCTGGGCTTGTCCGCCTGAAAGATTGCGCGGCCAGTCGTCGAGCCTGTCGCCGAGGCCGACCTCGGTGAGCGCTTCGGCGGCGCGTTCGCGAGGATCCGGAACCTGCAAGCCGAGCGCCACATTGCGCCAGAGATTGTCCCAGGGCAGCAGCCGATGCTCCTGAAACACCACGGCCGGCCGGCGGGGCGCCACGATACGGCCCCCCTGGATGGGGTCGAGCCCGGCCAGCGCCCGCAACAATGTTGTCTTGCCGCACCCGCTCTCGCCGAGCAGGGCGACGAATTCGCCACGATCGATGCGTAGGTTCAGCTTCTCGATCACGACGCGGCTGCCGTAGCTGCGGACGAGGTTGCTGACAACGACGGCCGGTCCGGATTCGAACGGCGCGGAGGGCTGCGGAGCGACGTGCACGTTCATCTCGCTGCTCCGTAATTCGGATGCCAGGCGAGGAGACGCTGTTCGAGAAAGCGCGCCATGGCGTCGGCCGCGACGCCGATCAGCGCGTAGATCACGATCGTCAGGACGATCACATCGGTGCGCAGGAATTCGCGCGCATCCATCGCGAGAAAGCCGATCCCCGACTGCGCGCCGATGGTTTCAGCCACGACCAGCGCGAGCCACGCCGTGGCGAGAGCGTAACGAACACCGGTCAGGATCGACGGCAGCGCGCCGGGAAGGATGATCCGGCGGATCAGTTGAAGCGACCTCAGGCCCTGGACGCGCCCCAACTCGAGCAGCTTGGGATCGACCTGGCGGATACCGAGCACCGTATTGATGTAGATCGGGAACGTGACGCCAAGTGCGACAAGGAAGATCTTTTCCGCTTCGCCGACGCCCAGCCAGACGATGACGAGGGGGAGCGCGGCGAGGAAAGGGATGGCCCTGATCATCTGCACGCTGCGGTCGATCGCGGCTTCCGCTACCCGCGAGAAGCCGACAAGGATGCCAAGCGTGGCGCCGACCGCAGACCCGATCGCAAAGCCCGCCGCGGCACGCAGCAGGCTGACGCCGAGATCGTTCAACAGGGTCCCGGTGGTTACGAGCTTGTACGCCGTTCGGATCACCTTGCTTGGTGCAGGCAGCACCTGCGGCGAAAGCCATCCCGCCTGTGCAAGTGCCTCCCAAACGACAACGAGCAGCAGGGGTGCAACCCAGGACAGGAGCTGGAGGCCGCGAGCGCCAAGCTTGCTTGCCGCCGCAGGCGATTTCATGCTGCCTTGCGATGACGGCGCGTTGTCAGCGACGATTGTCGTGCGGTCGATTTGGCTCAGTTCGATATTGCTCAAGACGTGAAACCTTGTTCAGCGCAAAATGTCCCATGAAATCGTGCCGACAGAAATAGAGCGCTATTTCAATTGTCGTTCGCTCCGGAGTGATCTGCTGTCGCCACGGTGCCGCTGCGCGACAAAGAAAATCTTTTGAGGCGGATGTGCTTGATCTTGCGTCAGGCCTTGGCGAGAACAGGCGACGATCGAGAACTTGACGAGAGAAAGTCACAGGAGAGCACGATGGCGACTGCACCTCTTCGCTTCGGCATCTGGGCCCTGGTGCACGGGCCGCGCGCGGCGCATCAGGATCCGGAAGAGCCCTATGATGCATCCTGGGAGCGCAATCGCGATCTCATTCTCGCAGCCGAAGAGCTCGGCTACGATTCCACGCTGATCGCGCAGCACACGATCAATCCGCATCAGGAGGACCTCGATCAGCTCGAGGCCTGGAGCGCCGCGGCAGCGATCGCGGCGCTGACTAAGCGCATCGAGATCATCGCCGCGATCAAGCCCTATCTCTATCACCCCGTGGTGCTAGCGAAGCTGGCGCTGGGGATCGAGAACATCAGCCGTGGCCGGTTCGCGCTCAATCTCGTCAATGCCTGGAACCGCCCGGAACTGGAGAAGGCGGGGATCGGCTTCCCGGAACACGATGCACGCTACGCCTACGGCCGCGAGTGGATATCGGTCGTCTCGCGCCTCATGGAAGGCGAGCGCCTCAATTATGCGGGCGAGCATTTCAACGTCACCGACTATGCGCTGCGTCCGACCAGCTTGTACCGCAAGCGGCCGGCCATTTATGTCGGCGGCGAGTCGGAGCCGGCGCGCGATCTGGTCGCCGGCCATGGCGACGTCTGGTTCATCAATGGCCAACCGCTGGAGGATGTCGCCGGCCTGATCGCCGATGTCGCGGCACGTCCGCGCGGTGACACGCCGCCGCTGCGTTTTGGTCTGTCGGCCTTCGTCGTCGCCCGCGAAACCAGGGAGCAGGCGCAAGCCGCCCATGAGCGGTTGCTGAGCCTCGCCGCGAAGGACGCGCCGATGAAGGCGATCCTGAAGCAGAACACCGACCCCAAGGTCGTGATGATGCAGACCATGCAGAAGACCCCGCGCGTTGGCAGCAATGGCGGTACTGCCGCGGGGCTGGTCGGGAGCTATGACGAGGTGGCGGAGCGCATCGAGGCGTTCCATGCGGCCGGCATCGAGCTCTTCATGCTGCAATTCCAGCCGTTCGAGGCCGAGATGCGGCGATTTGCACTCGAGGTAATTCCGCGCGTGCGGGCCAGGCGATCGGCCAAGCCCGCCGACGGGCGGGCTCGATCTCTGGGATAGATAGTCGGGACAGCTAGGCTGATGCGACCTCCGGCGACCGCTTCGCATATCGGCTCACTGGTCGCTGCAGGCCAAAATGATCGCGCAGCGTCGAGCCGGCGTACTCGGTGCGGAACAGCCCGCGACTCTGTAGGATGGGCACGACGGTATCGACGAAGGTCTCCAGACCGGACGGCAGTACGTCTGGCATGAGGTTGAAACCGTCGGCGGCACCCGCCTTGAACCAAGCCTCGATGTCGTCGGCGATCTGCTCCGGCGTGCCGACGATGATGCGATGTCCGACGCCGCCTCCGAGCGCGCGGATCAGCTGTCGGACTGTGAGATTGCCACGCCGTGCGATATTCACGGTGCCTTGGAACATGGTGTGGTTGGCATTGACCGGAAGCGGCAGGGGATCCGGCAGGGGCTTGTCGAGCTCGAGGAGGGTAGGGTCGATCTGAAGCGTGCCGGCCAACCGCGCCAGGCTGTATTCGATCGGCACCAGTTCCCAGAGCTCGTCCTGTCGCCGCTTGGCTTCGGCCTCGGTGCTGCCGATGACGGTGGCGAGCCCGGGCAGAATGACGATGGAATCGCCGGAACGACGATAGGACGCGGCGCGTGCGCGCAGATCGCGCGCATACGCGACGCCTTCCTCGATGCTTTGCGCCAGCGTGAATACGGCTTCTGCATAAGCTGCCGCGAAATCGCGCCCGTCATTCGAGCCACCCGCCTGCACCGTGACCGGTCGCCCCTGCGGCGAGCGTGGGACGTTCAGAGGTCCGGCCACCGAGTAATGCGGGCCGCGGTGCGCGATCGGGTGCACTTTCGACGTATCAACAAATCGCGCGCTCGCCTTGTCGCCCACAAAGGCGTCGTCCTCCCAGCTGTCGAACAATGCGTGGACGACTTCCGTGAACTCCTTGGCGCGCTCGTAGCGGGCCTTGTGTTCCGTCACCGACGACAGACCGAAATTGCGGCCTGAAGCGGCATCTGCCGTGGTGACCGCGTTCCATCCCGAGCGGCCGCCGCTGGCGTGATCGAGCGTCACGAAACGGCGTGCGATGTTGTAGGGCTCGTTGTAGGTCGTCGACACCGTTCCAATCAGACCGACGTGCCTGGTCGTTGCGGCAACTGTTGCCAGCACGATGGTTGGCTCCATCGACGTGAACGACCGGCAGTCGATGCGGTCGTTCACGGCTGGCGAGTCCGCCAGAAAGATTGCGTCAAACTTGCCGCGCTCGGCAATCTGAGCCACGCGCACATAATGACCGAGATCGAAGAAGGCGCGTGGATCGCTGTCGGGCAGTCGCCAGGCTGACGGATATACGCCGGAGTGAAGCAGGTTGACGTTCAGGTGCAATTGGCGTGGCGACATGGGGATTCCAAAGGTCAGCTGGTTGTCGGGTCACGATACGCAACGATCGCGCAGCATCGAATTGTCGGATTGGCGTTCGACGTCGTCGATTTCATCCACCGTCGGCGTGAGTGCTCGAATAATTTTTCAAACTTCATGTGCAGCCGCGGTCGCGACCGTTTGCATGTTGCGTTTGCGCGCGACGACGAATTACATCGCGATGCAACAAGAGATAACGCCTCGTGCAGATCGGATGAAGCGTAAACGAACGTCATCCTTCAATTGATGATGTTCGATGCGCCGATTGCAGGGGCAGCAGCAGAAACGATTGCGAGTGACGCGGATGAAGAAGAATAATTTGCTGGTGAGCGGCGTGGCGATTGCCTTGCTTGCGTCGAATGTAGCGTATGCCGAAGACAAGCCGGTTTCCGGAGGCGCGTTGCGGTGGGGCGTGACGACCGAGCCATCATGCTTCGATCCGCATTATTCGTCACAGCAGGCCGCGTTCTTCGTGGCCCGCAATTACATCGACTCGCTGATCGCGAAGAAGGCGGATGGCACGTTCGCACCCTGGCTTGCGACCGAGTGGTCGATTTCGACCGACGGCAAGGAATACACATACAGACTGAGGGAAGACGTCGTCTTCCACGACGGGGAGAAGTTCGACGCTGCAGCGGTCAAGGCCAACTACGATTTCGTCAAGAAGCCCGAGAACGCGGTCACCGCGGTCTCGCTGCTCCAGGCCTACGATCGTGCCGAAGTGGTCTCGCCCTATGTGGTCAAACTGGTGTTGTCGACGCCGGATTCGAGTTTCCTGGAGTCGACCTCGAATGTGAAGCTCGGCCTGATCTCGCCGAAATCGCTGGCGAAGGGTGATCTCTGCGGAGGTGGACGCGGGTTGGCCGGCACGGGACCGTTCGTGTTCGAGAGCTACACGCGCGGCCAGTCCGCGGTGTTCGCGCGCAACGCGGCCTATAACTGGGCGCCTGGCAATGCCGCGCATAACGGACCTGCTCATCTGGACCGCGTCACTTTCCGCTTCCTCCCCGAATATGCCGTTCGCACGGGCGCATTGACCTCGGGGCAGGTGGATCTGATCGAGGGCGTGCAGCCGACCGATGCGCCGCTGTTCGCGGAGCAGCCGGGCTTCAAGCTGCTGACCGGCCCGTCCGGCGCCAGCACGTCCTTCACCTTCAACATCAACTACACGCGCCCGCCGGCGGACGATGTTCGCGTGCGCCGCGCGCTGCGCGACGGTTTCGATCTGGAGCCGATCGTGAAGCAGGTCTATCTCGGCACCGTGCCGCGCGCCTGGTCGATCATCGGCCCGGCCAATCCCGCCTATAACAAGGCACTGGTCGGTTCCTGGGGCAACGACATTGCTGGCGCCAACAAGCTGCTCGACGAAGCCGGCTGGACTGGCCGCGATTCCGAAGGCTTCCGCACCAAGGACGGCAAGCGCCTCTCGATCGAGGTCGGCTATCCGCAGCCCTATGTGCGCGACAATCGCGACATCCTTATCCAGGGCGTCCAGGCGGCGTTGCGCAAGAATGTCGGCCTCGATCTCAACCTGCGCCTGATCACGGCGGGCGAATACGCCAAGAACAACGCCAACGGCACCTGGGTGATCTATCCCAATACGGACAATCCGTCCGATCCTGCCCGCGAGCTCTGGGACATGCTGGGATCGAAGGGCTTCCTCTATTCCAACATTCCCAATCCAGACCAGGAGATCACGAGCCAGATCGACGAGTCGTTGCGGACGACCGATCCTGTCCGCAAGCGGCAGCTCACCGACGCGATTCAGAAGCGGGGTGTGGACCAGGCCTTCATCGTGCCGTTGTTCGCGCCGAGCTGGTTCCTGGCGGCGAAGAGCAACGTCAACGGTCTGGGCTTCGAGGCCGGCCTCGACTCGCCGTCCAGCGCCTACGATTTCTGGATCGCGAAGAAGTAGGCCATGTGGTCCCGCATCGTCTCCAGGCTGTTCACCAGCCTGGTGGTGGCCTGGGCGAGCGTGACAGCAACGTTTCTCGCGTTGCATGCGCTGCCCGGCCGCATTCAGGACATCCTCGCCGGTGACGTCGAATATCCCGGCCTCCGTGAGGCGATCGCAGCCGAATGGGGCCTCGATCGCTCGTTGCCCGAGCAATACGTCGAGTTCTTGTCGCGCATCCTCCGCGGCGATTTCGGCACGTCCTATGTGCTGCGCCAGCCGGTGATCGAGGTCGTCGGATCGCAGCTTCTGCCGACCGTCGAGCTTGCGCTCACGGCCGGCGTGCTTGCGATCTTGATTGCCGGCTTCATCGCGCTGCTGACTGCGGGGCGAGGGCGGTTCTCGCGCGAGCTGGCCTCGTTCGTCGAACTGGTGTTCGCCTCGACGCCCGTCTTCTGGCTCGGCATCCTCCTGCTGATGGCATTCTCGTTCAATCTGCGCTGGTTTCCAGTATCGGGCGCGGAGGGGTGGAATTCCCTCGTGCTGCCGGCGATCACCCTGGCATTGCCGACCGCCGGCCTGCTGACGCAGGTTCTGCGTGAAGCCATGGAGAAGACGCTCGACCAGCCCTTCGTGACGACCGTGCGGTCGCGCGGCGTCGGCGAACTCGTCATTCGCTGGCGTCACGTGTTGCGGCACGCTCTTTTGCCGGCGGTGACGCTAGGCGGTTGGCTGATCGGCGGTCTGCTCGGCGGTGCGGTCATCACCGAGAAGGTGTTCGGCCGGCCAGGCCTCGGCACGGTAACGTTGGGCGCGGTGCTGACCCACGACGTACCGGTCGTGCTCACCGTCGTGCTGCTCGCAGCCTTCATCCACGTTGCCGCGTCCACGCTGCTCGACATCCTCTATGTGCTGATCGACCCGAGATTGAGGGCCCAATGACCGCGCCGTCGCATCGCTCCTTCGACACGGCCGTACCGCTCGAGGCCCCGCAAGACCTCGTTGGCTTCGAGGCGTCACATCTGGCTGCAATCGCTGTTCGGCGCCGTCTGCCGTTCGGGCTCGTCCTGTCCTTCGTCTTCGTCGCGCTCCTGATCGCGGCGTCGATCGCGCCTTCGCTGTTCACGCACTTCGATCCGCTCGTCGGCGATTTCAGCGAGGGCCTGAAGCCGCCGGGCTGGGCGCATCTGTTCGGGACCGATCGGCTCGGCCGCGACGTCTTCGCGCGGACCGTCTTCGGCACGCGCTACTCGCTCCTGATCGGGTTCGGCGGTGTTGCGGTCGGACTCGGAGCAGGCATTGTCCTCGGCATCATCGCGGGCCAGCGCAATCGCATTCTGGATGAGGCCGTGTCGCGCCTGTTCGATATGCTGTCGTCATTTCCCGGCGTGCTGCTCGCCATGCTGATCGTGACCTTCCTCGGCCAAGGCATGCTCAACATCGCCATCGCGGTCGGCATCGCCGGCATCCCGAAATTTGGTCGCGTGGTGCGGGCGCAGACTCAGCTGATACGTGATGCCGATTACGTGACGCAGGCCGCGATCTACGGGTTGAGCCGCTGGCAAGTGTTCATCCGGCACGTCCTGCCCAACGTCCTTGTTGCCATCCCGATCATCGCCACCGTCTATATCGGCTCGACGATCCTGATCGTATCCGGCCTGAGCTTCCTCGGGCTCGGACCGCAGCCGCCGACGCCGGAATGGGGCGTGATGCTGGCGGAGAGCCGGGATGTGCTGCGCGTCGCCTGGTGGCCTGGAGTCTTCCCGGGCCTCGCCATCACCGCGACGGTGATCGCCTTCAGCGTGATCGGCAATCACCTACAGCAGAGATTTGAAGGGCGGCTTGCATGAGCAGCGTAGGTTCGCAGATAGATCGGGCAGCGCCGGTCGTCGAGGTGCAGGGACTGAGCATCGGCTTTGCCGGCGCCAATGGTGGCAAGCCGATCGTTGTTGATTTCGATCTGACGATCAGGCCCGGCGAATGCGTTGCCCTGGTCGGTGAATCCGGCTCGGGCAAGAGCATCACCGCGCGAAGCCTGCTCAATCTCGCCGGCGACGGTGCGAGGACCGCCGCGCACCGGTTCGAGATCAAGGGACGTGACGCTCGCAGCTTCGGCGAAGCCGACTGGCGCAAGCTGCGCGGGACCGTGACCGGGCTCGTCATGCAGGATGCCCTGGTCTCGCTCGATCCCTTGCGCACGATCGGCCAGGAGGTTGCCGAGGTCATTTCGAGCCATCGCATTCTGACCGATGCAGGCGCTATCCGGGATCGGACGCTGCAGACGCTCGGCAAGGTCGGCATTCCCAACCCCGCTGATCGTGCTCTGCAATATGCGCATCAATTGTCCGGTGGCCTGCGCCAGCGCGCGCTGATCGCGTCGGCGATCGCGGCTGATCCCGATCTCATTATCGCGGACGAGCCGACGACCTCGCTCGACGTCACCGTCCAGGCGCAGGTGCTCCAGGTCTTGGCGGAGCGAATCCGGGAGGGGGCGGGTCTCCTGCTCATCAGTCACGATCTCGCGGTGGTCGCCGGCATCGCCGACCGTGTCATCGTGATGCGCGACGGCCGGGTGGTCGACAGTGGGTCGACTCGCGATGTCCTTACCCATCCGCGCCATCCCTATACGCGGCAGTTGATCGCGGCGATTCCGTCGGGGCGGTCGCGCGGGTCCAGGCTCGCGTCGGCGAGGTTCGAGCCCGGTGCGAGCGACGCGACGGCGGTCTCCATCGTGCGGGAGCCCTTGCCGCAGCGACAGGCGGCAGGCGAGGTCGTGCTCGAAGTCAAGGAGATCTCGAAGAATTTCATTGCGCCGAAAGCCGCCGGGCGGGCGAAGTCGGTGGTCCTGCAGGACATCAGCTTCGATGTCAGGGCCGCCGAGGTCGTCGGCATCGTCGGCGAATCCGGCTCGGGAAAATCCACCTGTGCCAAGATCGTGCTCGGGCTGCTTCACCCGGATGACGGTGAGGTAACATTGCTCGGAGAGCCCTGGTCCTCGGTCGCGGAAGCCGGGCGCCGCCGGCTTCGTCGCAAGCTGCAATACATCCCGCAGGACGCACTTAGCAGCTTCGATCCGCGCTACCGCGTCAGGGACATCATTGCGGAAAATCTTCCGGGCGCCGATGGCCGCATCGCGCGCCTGGACCGGATCGTGTCGCTGCTCGAACTGGTCGGCCTGAGTGTCGATCATCTCGATCGGGTGCCGCGATCATTGTCCGGCGGCCAGCGTCAGCGGGTGTCGATCGCGCGGGCGCTAGCGGCTGAACCCGCCATCATCGTCTGCGACGAGCCGGTCTCGGCGCTCGACATCTGCATCCAGGCCCAAGTGCTTGACCTCCTGGCCGAGCTGCAGTCGCGGCTCGGAACGGCGCTGCTGTTCATCTCGCATGATCTCGGCGTCATCGAGCATCTGTGCGACCGCGTGCTCGTCTTCCAGAACGGCCGCATCGTCGAGCAGGGTGGCGCCGAGGCCGTGCTCAGGCAACCGCAGCACGCCTACACAAAGAGCCTGCTGGCATCCGTGCCGGACATCCAGCGTGGCTTGAGCGCGGCCTAAGCCGGAAGTCAGGACCCCTTCGGCGCCCAGATCTTGATCGCCGTGGTATCGATCTTCACGGGGATCAGGCCCTCGGCGTGGAACGCGTCCGCAATGCGCTGCTGCTCGGACAGGCCCGGGCCGGTCACCGCGCCCACCTGATAGGAGCGGTGGCTGTTGGCCTCTTCGACGGTCGCCGCGTCAATCCCCCAGAGGCCCGCCAGCAACGTGGCCGCGTCTTTCGGCTGCGCCTTCACCCATTTGCCGGTCACCGAGAGCTTGGCGAAGATCACGTCGAGGACTTCGGCATGCTTGTCCGCATAAGCGGCCGAGGCGAGATAGTAGCGCTTGTAGCTCGCGAGACCGTTGCTACCGTCCGTCAGGATGCTGCCCTTCGTCTGGTGCAAGGCGCTGGTCAGGAACGGATCCCAGGCCACCCAGGCATCGACGTTGTTGCTAACGAACGCAGCGCGGCCGTCGGCGGGTGTCAGATAAGCGGGCGTGATGTCCTTGAAGTTGAGCCCGGATTTCGCCAGCGCCGCAAGCAGCAGATAGTGGCTGCCGGCACCCTTGGTGACGGCGATCTTCTTGCCCTTGAGCTCAGCAATGGTCTTGATAGTTGAAGACTGTGGAACGACGATCGCCTGCGCCGCCGGCGAGGCTGCTTCCTCCGCGACATAGGCGAGCTTGGCGCCCGCGGCTTGCGCGAAGATCGGCACGGTGTCGGCGACGTCGGCGCCGAAGTCGATGCTGCCGATGTTGATGGCTTCCAGCAGCGGCAGGCCGCTGGTGAATTCGTGCCAGGAGATGGTGACGCCGAGCGGAGCCAGCGCCTTCTCCAGCCCCCCGTTGGTCTTCAGGATCGCCGTTAGTGTCGAGGACTTTTGATAGCCGATGCGGATCTCATCGGATCTCGCGGGCTGAACGGACGCCACGGCCAAGAAGCCGAGCGCAACCGCGGCAAGGGCTCGCAGGCGGAACGTGAGATGATGCATTTCGGGTATCCTGTTCAACGAAACTGCCTTGCCGTCTCGACCTCTGTTTGGGGAGACTGGACGGCTCACTTTGCCGGCAAACGGGTCCGCGTGGCAATTTCGCAGTCGGGCGCAGAAGGGAACGAACATTCTCTCGTGCGTTCGGAATTGAGAATGGAGTTATCGGCGCGGAAAGGATGTTGTCGTAGCGCACTGCCTGGACGCATCCGAGCAGGGCGATGAGCGGGGAACACAGCTTGGCTCATCGCTGTTCTGCGCGGAGCGCTTCCGTGCGGCATAGCTCTCGCCGGAAATCGCGAAGCTTACCAGCGCCATGATCCAGACGGACAGTCCGCCATAGAGCATCATCAGCCTGAAGCCGTGGATCAGCGCATCTTGCACGGCAGTTTCCGCTGCCGGCAGGAGGCTCAGCTCGGGGAAGTCGGACATGCCTGCGGTGCCGCCGGCGATCCGCTCCGCAAGGTGTTGCAGATGGCTGGCATCGAGCGCACCGGGAAGCGCGCTGCTCAGCCGGGAGGAAATGCCGGCGATCAGGATGAAGCCCATCAAGGCGATGTTGATGGCGAGCGCGATCATGCGGGCGCTCATGTCGATGCCCGATGCCATGCCGGCTCGCGTGCTCGACACCGCTCCCGTCGTGACGTTGGTCACCGGTGTGTTGGTGAGGGCAAGGCCAGCGCCCGCAAGCAGACATCCTGGTGCCAGTGTCAACCAGGTAACATGCTCAACGCCGCTACCGGCCCACATCAGCATGAAGCCAAGTCCGATGACGAACAGGCCGACCGGAATGGCGATGCCGCCGCCGAACCTCAGCAATATCCGTTCGCCGAGCGGCGGAATCACAAGCGTCGGAAGCGTGTAGGTGAGAAGCGCAAGGCCAGCTGCGACGTTGTCGTAACCAAGGGCGCTGCGATAGAAGATCGGTAGGTAGATCATGAAGGGCCAGAAGCTGAAATTCATGCCGGCCGATCCGAGCAGCGCGCCCGAAAAGGCGCGTATCCGGAACACGGAGAAGTCGAACATCGGGCGGGCGCTATGCAACTCCGCCAACACGAAGGCGATGAAGCTCAGAACGGCCGTCGCGGCGACCGTAAGGCCGGTTGGGCCAGTGAAGCCGAAGTCGGGGCCTTCCGTGATATAGAAGGCGACGCAGAACACCGACGTCGAGAGCGTCGCAATGCCTGCGATGTCGAGGTGCTTTGCCTCGGGATCGCGCGACTCCCGCACGCCGGTCACGGCGAGCGCGATCGTGACGATTGCGATGAATGCGTGGATCAGGAACACCCACTGCCAGCCGGAGACCGCGACGATCGTCGCGCCGATGATCGGTCCGAAACCAAGACCGATGCCGAAGATGATCCCCCAGGCGGCGAAGGCGCGGGCGCGCTCGGGGCCTTCCCGGAATTGATGGGAGAGAACCGCGACCTGACAGATCAGCATCGCACCACCGCTCATGCCCTGGAGGAAGCGGCTGACGATGAGGAGGAGCGCGTCTTCCGCCAGACCGCAGATCAGGGAGGCGAGGCCGAACACGGCGATGCTGACCACGAATACAAGCTTTCTGCCATAGCGATCTGCCAGCGTGCCGGTTGCCATCAGCACCGTCGTGACCGCGATCGTGTAGGCATTCATGATCCATTGCAGCTGCTGGAAGCTGGCGTGCAGCACCGTCTCGAGCGTCGGCAGGATCGTCGGTACGCTGGATATCTCCAGGCCGAACATGAGGGACGCGAGGCAGGCTGCGGCAAGGGCGATCGTGTTTCGTCGTGATGATAAGACCGTCAAGGCCGTGACCTCCAAACATGGTGTCGATTGCCAGCACGCATGCGCCATCGCTCGCTCCGGGAGGGATTGGTGTCCCGTGCGCTTAGGCCCGCTTCAGGCTGAGCGAACATAGGGGGCCCTTGACCACAACAAAATCCGATCGATATAGATTTCAGAGACAACAAAGCCGGATGATGGAATGCTCTCGCTCGATGTCGATGCCGTCAGAGCCTTTGTGATGGTGGCCGACCTTCACAGCTTCACGCGTGCCGCCAAGGCTTTGGGGACGACGCAGGGCGCGATCAGCGTCAAGCTGAAGCGGCTCGAGGATCGCATCGGGCATCGGTTGCTCGAGCGGACACCGCGATCGGTCCGGCTGTCTGCGCAAGGGACGGCCTTTCTGCAGGGCGCGCGGGAGCTGATCGTTGCTCACGAACGCGCGATCGCGGGGCTCAATGCGTCTCCGCGTCACTTCGGACTTGGTATCGCTGCGCATGTCGCCGGGCCGGAAGTCCCAGCCCTGCTGTCACGTCTCCACGCGCACGATCCAAATTTGACCATCGAGGTCCAGCTCGACAATTCGCGCAACCTCCTCGACCTGTTCGACCAGGGACGGCTCGATGCGGCCATCGTCCAGCGCGAGGACGATCGTCGTGATGGCGAGACGCTGGCGCGTGAGCGCTTCGGCTGGTTTGCGGCGCAGGGGTTCGAGCACAGGCCGGGAGAGCCCTTACGTCTGGCTGCGCTGGCTCCGACCTGCGGCGTGCGCAACGTAGCCACGCAGGCGCTGGATGCGGTCGGCATCAAATGGATCGAGGTGTTCCTGGGAGGCGGCTCTTCGGCGGTTCACGCCGCCGTCGTGGCGGGGCTCGCCATCGCGCCGCTGTCGTATCGGATCGCGCCGAGTGGCACGATCGACATCGGCGAGAAGCTTGGGCTTCCCAAGCTGCCGCCGTCCGAGATCGTGCTTCATTCGTCCTTGACCGATCGGCGGTCACGGGCCGCCTTGGGGGCGCTGGCAGCCGCGTTCCGCGAGCATCGCACGCAGGCGTGAGCTCCGTCCTTGCTATTCGGCGGCGTCGGATTGGAGCGCAGTCGTCGAAGGCGCGCGCCGGAAGCTCGCGCCGGGATGTGTCGTGTGCAACCGCGGGCCGCGTCCCGGGAACAGCTTTTCGCGTAGCGCGCCGTCGCGATATGCGGTCTTGTAGACGCCGCGCGATTGCAGCTCCGGCACCACGAGGTCGACGAAGGCGTTCAGCGACTCCGGCGCGACCAGGCGGAACAGGTTGAACCCGTCGACGTCGGTCTCGTCAGCCCAAGCGATCAGCTCGTCGGCGACGTCCTGCGGCGAGCCGACCACGAAGGGCGAGCGGGCGCCGGCGCGGCTCAATCTGGCGAGGTCGCCGACATTGACCGGCCGGTCGCTCCGGACCGTGAAATTCTCGACCATCGACTGGATGGCGTTGCTCTCGACATATTCGATCGGCTGGTCGGGCCGGTAGGTCGAGAAGTCGATGCCGGTCCAGCCCGACAACAAGGCGAGCTGGCCGGTTTGATCGACATGCCGTGCGTAGTCCTCGAGCAGATCATTCGCCTCGGACCGCGTCGGCGCCACGATCACGGTCGCGCCGGCAAACAGGCGGATGTCGTAGGGATCGCGGCCATAGGTCTTGGCCGCTTCTCGAATCTCGCGGACAGCGCGTGCGAGGATTGGCTTGGTCTGACCGTTGAGAAAGATCGCTTCCGAGTGCCGGGCGGCGAAGGCGCGGCCGCGCTTCGAGGTGCCGGCCTGATACAGCAACGGCGTTCGCTGCGGCGAGGGCTCGGCGAGATGGATGCCGTCAACCTTGAAGTAGCGACCATCATGCAGAACCCGGTGGAGCTTAGCGGGATCCGTGAAGACGCGGCTGCCGCGGTCGCGGCGAACCGCATCGTCCTCCCAGCTTCCCTCCCATAGCTTGTAAGCCGCGGTCAGAAAGTCCTCGGCCGCGTCATAGCGCTCGTCATGGGCGCGGCCAGCCGGAAGGCCCATCCCACGCGCGCCGCTGTCGAGATAACCCGTGACGATGTTCCAACCGATCCTGCCCTTGGTGAGATGGTCGAGCGTCGAAAACGTACGTGCGAGTTGATAGGGATGCTCGAAGGTCAGGTTCGATGTGATGCCGAAGCCGAGATGGCTGGTGACGAGCGCCATGGCGGATACGAGCAGCGTCGGATCCGCGTTCGGAAGCTGCACCGCATGCAGGGCGGCGGTATCGGCCGTGCCGCCATAGACGTCGTAAACGCCGAACACATCTGCCAGGAAGATGCCATCGAGCAGTCCGCGTTCCGCGGTCCTGGCGTAGTCGACCCAATAATCGAGCGTGTTGTAGTCGATGGACGCATCGCGCGGATGAGACCACAGGCCCGCCCAATTGTGGCTGGGCGCAGTCATGTTGAAAGCGTTAAAGCGCAGCTCGCGCGGTCTCGTCATGGTCGGGCCCAATCGCCAATTGCAAAGAACATCTCTTCGCGTGAGCATTTTTAACATTTTGCGCGAGCGAGTTTGTTTCCAATTCAGCGAAAGACCGGGAACAAACGCGTTGCGAAGCTGCAATGACGCAGCACGCGCATCGCTATTTTTCAGACACGCTCGACAGCAGCAGAATCCGACCGCATCATTTTCGTCGACAAGCACGGCTTGCCGCGCATGGCGCGCTCTCGAGATCGAAAGGGAATTGCAGATGACCTTGGAGACCCGGAACTTCGAGACGCTGGCGTTGCATGGCGGATCCTACCGCTCCGACCCCGCCACCGGCGCGGTCGCGGTTCCGATCTATCAGACCACGTCGTTCCAGTTCGAGAACGCCGATCACGCCTCGCGCCTGTTCGCACTCGAGCAGCTCGGACCGATCTACACCCGTATCGGCAATCCTACCCAGCAGGCCTTTGAGGATCGGCTTGCTGCACTCGAGGGCGGGGCGGCCGCCCTCGCAGTTGCCTCTGGACAGACGGCTTCCGCCTTCGCGATCTTCAACATTGCCCAGGCCGGCGACAATATCGTGTCCTCGACCGATCTCTACGGCGGCACCTGGACACTGCTATCGCGGACCCTGAAGCAGTTCGGCATCGAAGTGCGCTTTGTCGATCCCGCCGATCCCGAAAACTTCCGTCGCGCGACCGACGCCAAGACGCGCGTCTATTTCGGCGAGACGCTTCCGAATCCCAAGCTGCACGTATTCCCGATCAAGGAGGTCGCGGACATTGGCCGCTCGCTTGGCGTGCCGCTGATCCTCGACAACACGGCGTCGCCGCTGATCGCACGCCCGTTTGAGCATGGCGCTGCGGTGGTGGTCTATTCGACCACGAAGTATATCGGAGGCCACGGCACCGCGATCGGTGGCGCCATCGTCGACGGCGGCAACTTCGACTGGGCCGCGCATGCCGATCGCTTTCCGCTTCTGAACACGCCCGACGAGGCCTACCACGGCGCGATCTGGACTGAGGCCGCGAAGCCGCTTGGCCCGATCGCCTACATCTTGCGAGCCCGCGTCAAGCTGCTGCGCGACCTCGGCGCATCGATCGCGCCGCAGAATGCCTTCCAGTTCATCCAGGGCCTCGAAACCCTGCCGCTGCGCATCCGCCAGCACAACGAGAATGCGGTGAAGGTCGCGAACTTCCTCGCCAAGCACGCCTCGGTCTCGAACGTGATCTTCCCCGGTCTGCAAAACGGAGAGAACCGGCGCAGGGCGGACGCCTATCTGAAGGGCGGCTATGGCGGGCTGGTCGGCTTCGAGCTGAAAGGGGGCGTCGAGGCCGGCCGTCGCTTCGTCGACGCGCTCAAGCTGTTCTATCACGTCGCCAATATCGGCGATGCCAGGTCGTTAGCCATTCATCCTGCATCGACGACGCATCAGCAACTGACCGCAGCCGAGCAGCTCGCCGCCGGGGTCACGCCCGGCTACGTACGCCTGTCGGTGGGGATCGAGCATCCCGACGACATCTTGGCGGATCTCGGTCAGGCGCTCGCACAGGCCGACGTTGGGGCGCGCAAGGCTGCGTAAGGCACATCATCTGAATCGTAATGGGACTTGAGATCATGAAAATTCTTCGTCGCACCGCCCAGGCCGCAGGTCTCTGGCTTGCTCTCACGGCGGCCGCCTTCGCCGGCGAGCCGCTGAAGATCGCGACCAGCGCCGGCCCGGTTGGGCAATTGGCGTCCTTTGCCGCCAAGCTGGCCAAGGAGAAAGGGCAGGACGTCAAGATCGTCGAGCTGTCGGACTGGGTGGCATTGAACGAGGTCGTGAACAGCGGCGATGTCGACGCCAATCTGTTCCAGCATGCAACCTATCTCGCGCTTCAGAATAGGCAACGCGGCTTCAACCTTGTGCAGGTCGACAAGGTCGGCGTCATTGCGCCGGTCGGCCTGTTCTCGAAGAAGATCAAGAAGCTCGACGACATCAAGTCCGGCGACAGCGTCGCCATTCCGAACGAGCCGCTCAACGGCGCACGCGGGCTGATCCTGCTCGAGCGGGCCGAGCTGATCAAGCTGGCGCCCGGTAAGGGCTTCTCGGTCAGCAAGTTCGACATCATCGAGAATCCAAAGAACCTCAAGATCGTCGAGCTCGACCCCGCCCAAACCTATCGGTCGCTCGACGACGTAACATTGGCGCTCGTCAACATCACCTACCTCATTCCGGCCGGCGGGGATCCCAAATCTGCGCTCATCATCGACCGCACCGTTGATGACGGGCTCGTGCTGCGCTTCACGGCCCGGCCCGACAAGAAGGACGATCCGCGCCTGAAGGCATTTATCCAGGTGTTCAACTCGCCGGAAGTGAAGCAGTTCATCGAAGAGAAGATCCCGGCCTTCATCCCGGCGGGGTTCAGCAGCTAGGAGGGCGCCGTCCGTTGGGAAACTGCACCATGATCTATGTCGTCGACGTCAATCAGATGAGCTTTGCCTTCGTGGCGGGAAGCGAGAGGCACGCATCGGAGATTGCAGGCTCGCCGGGGTTTGTGCAGGCTCTGGATCGTTTCTTCCTTCAAGGCTCCAACGGTTCGAGCCATCGTCCGCGTGCTGCGACGGTTCAGGAGCTTGCTCTCTTCAACGACATGTCGTCTGAGTTCGCGGATGCCACGGCGGACGTCCTGGTTGCCCGCGTCGGCTAGACGTCGGAACAGATTATCGCTCGATAAGGAGATCGTAGACCATGAGACGTCGCTTGTTGCTCGTGATGGCCGCCTTTGCACTATTCACCGCGCCGGCCTCCGCGGATCAGAAGATCAAGGTCGGGATATCGGGCGGCGATGCCGAAATCATCTGGGCGAAGGTGAAGGAGATCGCGGCCAAGGACGGCCTCGATGTGCAGGTCGTCGTCTTCAACGATTATCTGTTGCCCAATGCCGTGCTGGATGTCGGCGATCTCGATGCGAATGCCTTCCAGCACAAGCCGTTCCTCGACAACCAGATCAAGACCAGGGGATACAAGATCGTCGCCGTCGGAGAGACGATCGTCGCACCGATCGGGCTCTATTCCCGCAAGGCGAAGTCGGTTGCCGAGATCAAGGAGGGGGCGTCGATCGGCATCCCCAACGATCCGTCGAACGGTGGCCGGGCCCTGCGGCTACTTCAGGCCGAAAAGCTGATCGAGCTCAAGGACGGCGTGGGGATCCTGCCGACCGCGCTCGATGTGGCCGCAAATCCAAAGAAGCTCAGGATCCGTGAAATCGACGCCGCCCAACTGCCGCGCAGCCTGGACGACGTCGATGCTGCGGTCATCAACACCAATTACGCCGTCCCCGCCGGCCTCATTCCCGGCAAGGACTCCATCGCAATCGAATCCTCGGTCAACAATCCCTACAACAACTTCATCGCCGTTCGCGAGAAGGACAAGGATGCGCCCTGGGTCGCGAAGCTGGTGCGTGCCTATCAGAACGATACGGTCCGCCAGACCATCAAGGACAAACTGCCGGGTCAGATACCCGCGTTCTGAACAGATTCAATCCGGAGACGAGCGATGACAAACCCACCTGGCCGTGCCGAGAAGCTATCGAGTTCGGCAGGATCCGTCGTGTTCGATGCGGATGTGCTGGTGCTCGGTGGCGGTCCCGCGGGCACATGGGCCGCAATAAGCGCCGCCGAGCGTGGTGCGCGCGTCGTGCTGACGGATAAGGGGTTTTGCGGCACCTCAGGCGCGACCGCGGCGGCCGGCACCGGTGTCTGGTACGTCGACCCCGCTCCGGAACGCCGCGAGGCCGCGATGGCCAGCCGTGAGAAACTCGGTGGCCACCTCCAGGACCGTCGCTGGATGGCGCGCGTGCTGGACCGGACCTACGCCCAGAGCAACCAGCTCGCCGACTGGGGCTATCCTTATCCTTCGGACGACGACGGCAAGCCGCAGCGGAATTCGCTCCAGGGTCCGGAATACATGCGGCTGATGCGCAAGCGAACGAAGCAAGCCGGCGTCACCATTCTGGATCACTCGCCAGCGCTCGAGCTTTTGGTGGACGAGAACGGCGTGGTGGCCGGCACCGCAGGCCTGCGACGGCAGAAAGGCGACCGTTGGGTGGTCAATGCGAAGGCTGTGGTGATCGCCACCGGCGGATGCGCGTTCCTTAGCAAGACGTTGGGCTCGAACGTTCTGACCGGCGATGGCTATCTCCTGGCGGCCGAGGCCGGCGCGGAATTCACCAGCATGGAGTTCTCCAACGCCTATGCTATCTCGCCGGCATTCGGCTCCGTGACCAAGACCCTGTTCTACAGCTGGGCAAACTTCACCGACGAGGAAGGCAGTGTGATCCCGGGGGCGTCATCCAAGGGCGGCCGGTCGATTATTGCTCGGGCGTTGCGCAAGGGCCCGGTGTACGCCCGGCTCGACGAGGCCGACGCCGAGACCCAGCGGCATATGAGGGTATCTCAGCCGAACTTCTTCCTGCCGTTCGACCGGACCGGCCTCGATCCGTTCACGCAGCGTTTTCCGATCACGCTTCGCCTCGAGGGGACCGTCCGCGGCACGGGGGGCCTGCGGATCGTTGACGACAGCTGCGCGACTACCGTTCCAGGTCTCTACGCTGCGGGCGACGCGGCAACCCGCGAGCTGATCTGCGGTGGTTTCACCGGGGGCGGTAGCCACAATGCGGCCTGGGCAATGTCGTCGGGGTATTGGGCCGGTCAGGGCGCCGCCGAATTCGCGCATCAACTGGGCAGCACAAGCGGGCGTCAGGCATTTCGGCGCGGCAGCGTTGCGCTTCGCTCCGGCAGCGGGCGACCGCTTCAGGCTGACAAGCTCGCCCGGAACGTTCAGAACGAGGTGTTTCCGTACGAGCTGAACTATTTCCGCGAAGCCGGGCGCCTCAGCGAGGCGTTATGGCGTCTGGACGGCTTCTGGTCTGAGGCATCGAATGCCGGCGCGTCAGACGAGCAGGATCTGCTTCGCGCACGTGAGGCCACGGCCATGCTCGCAACGGCGCGCTGGATGTATCGGAGCGCGCTGGCGCGTCAGGAGAGCCGGGGTATGCATCGCCGCGACGACTATCCCGAGCAGGACGACCGCTATCGCCACTACGTGACGACCGGAGGGCTCGACGACGTCTGGACCTCGGCGCGCCCGCTGCGTTCCTCTCAGTACGCGGAGGCCGCGGAATGATCGAGGTCATCGATGTCGAGCGCTGCACGGCGTGCGACATCTGCGTCAACGTGTGCCCCACCAATGTCTTCGACAAGACCGACGACATCCCTAGGATCGCGCGCAGAGCGATTGCCAAACCTGCTTCCTGTGCGAGCTCTACTGCCCCGAGGATGCGCTGTTCGTCTCGCCATTCGCCGACGCGCCGCAACAGGTCGACGTCGCCGCGTTGAAGGAAGCCGCAGTGCTCGGCAGCTATCGGCGTGCAGTAGGCTGGACCAATGAGAGCCGGCACTTGCGCGATGCGGATCGGAGCTACCGGCTGTTCGGCCATTGAAGCTTACATCGACTTCGGGAGATAGGACATGACTGGAGATCGCCTGTTCCTGTTGAAGCCCGGATTTGAGGATCCGGAGCAGCCGGGCCGCTTCTTCGTCTGCTCGCACTGCAATGCGATTGAGGGGTTGCTGGCGTCGTTTCCAGGGCTGGCAATACAGATTGAGGTGCGGCGCCTGGGGACGCTTTGAAAAGGGGGCGTGAAGTCCGATCGCGGCGCCGATCAGGGAGGAGGACGTTGTCACCAGGCCCAACAAGGCGGCCATGGCGAGGTAGTAGGGCGACGTCATGAAGCTCCCAAAACATCGCGATCGTTCGCCGCAACGTGCCTGCAGCGGCATGATGACGTGCGGGACGTAGGAAAGCGAGAGCGCCTGCGGCGCCGCCGCATAGGAAACTCATATAGACGGAATCAGCCGCAGCTCCGCGTTTCAGGCCGCCCGTTTCATCTGGGCAGAATCCTGCCGGTAGGCGGACATCACGAAGCCCTGACGGCATCTGACCCCGGCCTCGATTCGGAAGCCGAGCTGTTCGAGCTTCTTGCGGACCTTGAGCGCGAAGCCCGCCTCGTTCGACTTGATCAGCACCGCGATTGCAGCGGTCGTGCCGAGAGATGGTGCGATCTGGGACAGCGCCATCTCGAACTCACTGAACATGTCTTGCACGGTGATGAGGCCGACGGAAAAGGCCGGCTTGCGCAAGAAGATGGAGGGCAGTCCAATTCGGGTGAAGCCGCGCTGGCGCAGCGCCTGATAGAGTTCGGCGCTACCACGGCCCGCGACGATCGCGCGATTGAGATTCGACAGATGGGTGAGCGAGATCATGGTCTCGACCACCTGGTCGCGATCGGTGAAGGGAGCGGGGTGGAGCACGAAGATACTCCTTACAGTAGGTGCGCGGGCGCACTGGAACGAGAGTTTGCCCTGAATGGCGCGACCAATATCGTTCGCGGCCAGTATGATTTCGAGGGGACAGGCAGGCTTATCTCATAGGAACGGCATAGGATCGGGACGAGGTTGAGGTGCGTTCAACGTTCGTTGCGCATGTAGGCGCTTCGTGCCGTCACCGATCTCATGTCGGGCTCCGCCCTGCTGCCTGCACCAGGATGGTTGATCGTTGCCTCCGACAGGCGATGGATGCCGGCGTCGATCTGGCGATCCAAGGCATGAAGAATGACGTGCGCGACGGCGGCCGTCACCAGGATGAGAAGCCAAGAGCGCAAATCCATGAGACTTCCCCATCCCTGGTGGCGTTGCACAGATCGGACAATGGAGGGCTGGCCTGAACCGGAGCCTCGCTCAAAAAAGGAGCCCCGGACGTATCGGGGCTCAAGGGGTTGGAGGTTTGCCGAGAGACTTCAGTATTTGGCGACGACAGGGGCATCCCAATGGAATTTGTAGTTTAGGCCGACCAGCGCGGTCGAGGCACGCTGCTGGACGTTGATGACTTCACCCGCGCCGCCGCCGGCCAGTGTGAACGCCCGCGCGCTGTCGTCGAGGAACCACATGTAGTTATACTCGGCGAAGACCGACCAGTTCGGCGCGAACATCCATTCGGCGCCGATACCGATGGTCATGCCGGGCTGCATGAAGCTTGCGGACTCGATCAGCGCGCCGCCAGGCGCAAAGACCTGGTTGCGTTCCCGAATGAAGGCCGCACCGCCCTTGAGATAGCCGAGGAATTGCGGCGTCCAGAGATAGCCGATGCGGCCGGTCGCGGTGTAGATCTCTTTCAGGTTGTTCGCTTCGGAGAAGGCGGGGAAGTCGGTCAAGGCGTGGCTGCCCTTGATATTGCCGAAATCGAAGCTGCCGCCGACGCCGAACACCAGATTGCCGGTCTGGAAATCGCAACCGACCTGGCCGCCGCCGATCACGCCGCTGTCCTTCTCGCGGCCGTAGTCGTTCGGTGCAGCCACGCCGCCGACGTCGAGCGCGCGGGCCGTATTCAGCCGTGTCCAGCCGCCACCGACATTGGCGCCGAGGTAGCAGCCGGTCCAGTTGTAGAGCGGAGCGGCAGCCATTGGCCGCGCCTTCAACGGCAGATCGGCAGCGACTGCGGCGCTCGCCGCGCCGAGCCCGATCAGCACACTTGCGACAACAAGAGATTTCAATCGTCCGTACATTCGAGCCCCCTGCATGGCCATGAGGCCAATTCACCTTCGGAGATGATGTTAGGGACAGCGCACGGATTCCGCGATGCCGAAAGGGCTGCTTGAGCGCGCGGAGGTCGCTTTTTGCGCGCGCGTTGTACGCTCGCGACATCGCAAAATGCCGAAAAGAATTAAGGAAAAATAGCTTCCGGACTCGCGGAGTGGTTTCGGTAAATTGAGACGCCGGACATGGCCGCGCGATACGTCGAAGGTCGCCTGAGATTGTATCACTGTGTTTGTGCCGGTGGTCCGGTGCGCAATCCCGTCAATCCCTGTCGCGCGTTCGCCAGGCGAAGATGATGAAGATTGCGACAACGGCCGCGCCCGCAAGCATCCAGTACTGGGCGTCAATGCCAAAAACGCTAAATGTTTGAATGAGGAAGTCCACGGCACTCGCCCTTTTGTTGGGCAAGCTACGCGGTTCGGGGATGGAAATATATTATTTTTATACGATGGGTGTTCTGCGCGTCGTGCGCAGGCATGCCAGCACTCGCGGACGGCGCAAGGTATGGGTCAGCCCTGGTCAGAGCGCGGATCGCGAGGCGCGCTCGATGACCAGTCCGTTGAGGAAATCTTCGAGCGCGATGCGTCCGGCCTCGTGTGCGGCCCGGTGCGAGCGAAACCCGGCTTCACGAAGCCTGATGCCCATCGGCTTGCGCTTGCGCCGGATTTCCCAGGACCAATCCTTACATGCATCGCCGGACCAGGACACGACGACGTAAAAGGATCGTCTTGGAGAAGGGCGAAGCATCAACTCACCCGTGCCGCCACCGGCGCGGCGTCCAGACGGTTCTGAAGGCGATAGCCGACACCCGACTCGGTCACCAGGAGACGTGGCTGGTTGGGGTCGGCCTCGATCTTCTGGCGAAGCTTGCGCACGAGGATCCGAAGGTACTGGATGTTGTCGCGCTGATTGCCGTTCCAGATATCCTTCAGGAGCTGATCGTGGGTGACGACGAGGCCGACATGCATGGCGAGAACGTGCAGCAGCCGATATTCCTTGCGCGTCAGGCGAACCAGGTTGTTGTTCAGCGAGACCGTACGGGTCACGAGATCGACAGACAGCGGGCCTGCGACCACGACCGGATTTTCCGTCGCCGACTTGAAGTACCGCCGCAAGGCGGCCTCGCTTCGCGCCAGCAGTTCGGCCATGCCGAACGGCTTGACGACGTAATCGTCGGCGCCGGCCTGGAGCAGACGTACCTTCTCGTCCTCGCCGGCAGCGACGGAAAGGATGATGATCGGCACGTTGGACCACGCGCGGATCCGCTCCAGCACCTCCGCGCCGTGAAGATCGGGTAGCGCCAGATCGAGAACGATGAGGTCAGGTGAACTGAAGGTCGCGAGCTTCAACGCCTCGGTGGCGTTTTCGGCCTCGAGCACGGCGAAGCTGTTGAGCTCGAAGCCGGCGCGGAGGAAGCGCCTGATCTTCGGTTCGTCGTCGATCAGGAGAACGACGTTTGCGGGCTTACTCATCTGTCAGCGTGATCGGTTCGGAGGTGGATGGCTCGAGCGCGGGCAGGGAGATCGATACTGTTGTTCCCTGTCCTTGGCCGCGGCTATGAACCGTGATCATGCCCTCATTGGCCTGGATGAAGGTCGAGGCGATCCAGAAGCCGAGGCCCGACCCCGGCACCGACGCCTGATGTCGCGCGCTTCGAAAGGATCGCTGCCCAAGCTTTTGCTGTTCATCGGCGGTGATACCAACGCCCTGATCGGACACGACGACGTGCACGCGATGGGGCTCGCAACGCACGTCCACGGTGATCGTCGAACCGGACGGCGAGTATTTCGCGGCGTTCTCCAGGATCTGCCCGCAAGCCTCCTCCACCAGGCCCGAGTCGACGTGGAGCAGCGGAAGATCATCTGCGAAAGTTGCCTCTATCCGATGCGCCGAAAGCCGTCGCGCGCGGCGCGTGATGGCGCCGTGGACGATATCCCTCGGGTCCGCCCATTCGCGGCGCGGACTCAGTCCGCCCGCGGCGACGCGAGTCGCGCTGAGCAGGTTGCTGATATAGCCGTCGAGATGGCTCGCCTCGTCAGAGATCGCCTCGACCAGCGCTTGTATGCGCGCGTCCCCACATATGGCTGGAATGGTCTCCAGCACGCTCGCCGAACCCTGGATCGCCGCGAGCGGCGTGCAAAGCTCGTGCGACAGTGTTCCATGGAAGGCGTCGCGTAACATTTGCGCCTGCAGGCGCAATCGCGCGCTCTCCATCACCTTGCCGATGTCGAGGCGCTGCAGCGTCAGCGCGGTCTCGTCGAGGATTGATTGGATCCGTCGAGTCCGCCGTTCAATCGCTGGCTGGGAACCCAGACCGATATTGACCGCGATCACGCCGTGAATAGCGGAATCTGACGAGATCGCCCTGAGCAGCCAGATCTCGCCGCGCTGCTCGTCGACGATGGTCCGCAACCCTGGACCCGCTCCGGAATTCATCGCTGCCGCAGTTGCCTGCACTGAAAGTGGCGCGAAGCGGGACTCAGGCGGTTCGAAATGCCCGTCCGCGGTCGTCACGAACAGAGTTGCCGCGTGACCGAAGGCGACCTCGAAATGTTGACGGATGGCGGAAATCAAGTCCGCGACCGTAAAACAGGAGGCGAGACGACGCGAGAAGTCATAGAGCGCATGCATCTCCTTCTCGCGCTGTCGCAACGTGTCCGTTTCCTTGCGCAGCCGCGAGGCCAGATTGCTGCTGACCAGCGCAACGATCAGGAACAGCAGGAGATCGACCGCCTCCTGCGGGTTGTCGACGCGAAAGCTGTAAAGAGGTTCGAAGAAGAAGAAATCCGCGGCTGCCGTGCCCGTGATCGATGCCGTCATTGCCGGCCAGACGCCCCATCGAGTCGCAGCATACATGACTGGAACGAGGTAGGCGATCGGGACCAGGCTTGACGCCAAGGTCGTGCTGAGTGCGAACAGCGCGGTGGTGACCAGTCCGATGCTCAGAACCGACAGCAACACCGGGATCACGTTGCGCCACACGACGACACGCAGCGACGCGACCTCATCCAGGGCCGGTATCCCCGAGGATGGCAATTTGGAATCGGTCTGCCGCACGCTCGTCATCGAAAACATGCGGCCCAGAGGTGGATGAAGAATCAAAGTACGTACATGCCCTTGCCGACGGCGACATCGAAAGATCCGGCTCCGGCCGCGTCGGCCGCAACGGATCAATGGTCAAACAAGACCCGATCGGACAATGTTCGGAAATTCGATGGTTATCGGCATGCGTCGACCAACGGCGCGCACCAGAACCCGTTCAATGTCGTGATGCAGACTCTTCGATGTCGTCAACTACCCGGCGAAGGAACGATGTTCCAGATCGACGTAGAAAATCTATGATGTTGGGAGTGGTTCAACATAAAAAAGAAATAGCCGCAGCCTCCGTAGTTCTACGGAAAAGGTTCGCTCCAGACTCCGCGTCAGGCGAAGTCGGGTTCTGATTCCCTCAACGATCGTACCGGGCCTCAGGGCAACGCCGCGATTCGTGGCGGTGAGGCGTCTTATGCCTGCCGGACCAAGCTCGCATATTGCAGGGCGCGCTTCTCGCCGAGAAGCTCCGGCCTAGATGCCCGGTAAAGGCCGGCTTCGTCGGCCGAGCGGGTCTGAGGCAGCGCAAGGGCCGCGACCGCCGCGGCGCTGATCTGCTTGGGCGGATAGAGATAGAAGTCCATCAGCGGCATATGCGGCCCGTGCGCACTCTGTTTCAGGACGTCACGCGCGGTCTCGCCGGCGACCGGATAGATCGCGCTCCATCCGGCGAAGCTGCTCGCCAGAATCTCCAGGGAGAGAATCGTGGTCGCGATCTGCACGAAGCCGTCATTGGCCTTCTTCGAGCTGCGGGTCGTCGAGGCTCGGCGCAGGATTCGGCGAAGCTCAGTGTGCCGTTCGATCAGCGGGCCCAAGCGAAAGTGCCAAAGCATATTGGGCAACGAGGCGAAGCCGTGAACCTCGTGATACGATTCGATCAAGCTGCAACATTGCCGCGTCAGGTCCTTCGGCAGGAAGCCGAGGTCGAACGCGACACCGTCCGCCGTTGTGTTGTCGCTGGCGCGCGCTGCACAAGTCACGGCTTCCATGATCAAACCTCGCGAAGCAAATTTGCCTACGTGGCGAGCTTAGCGAGTCCAGGCATATATCTTCGATCGACAATCTGGCGCACATACGTAGCAAAATAATAGCTGTGGCAAGCAAACGGCGCTTGGTTGCGAGTAAGTCGAGCACAGCGCGTCGCGCACTATGACGAAAATGACACAGCGCGAAGTGAACGTTTGCGCTGCATCATCGTTCTAACGGCAAAAGACCACTTTTTCGCTGACGATTTGAGCAAACGCGGTGAGCATCTGATGCTTACGAATGCAAATGACGCCCGCGAGGCGTCTCGCGCTATTTTATTTTAACGAACGCGCGCCGGAAACCGCATCGCTTTTTTTTGCCTGCCTCACGAAAGATTGCACCTGAAGCTTAACCAAACCGAAAGAGCGCCTGGAAGGCGTCGGTCCAACAGCTTGGGGCAATATGATGAGAAACTATCTTTTGGCGGGCGTATCGCTGGTCGCGATGGGGATTGGCGGCGCTGCCAATGCAGCGGACACGCTTCCGCCCGTGGGGAAGACGTTCTGCGATCCCTACAAGAACTATGCGTGCATGGATTCCTATCTGGGTCAGGACTTCATGACCCGCTTCATCAACTACTATCGGCTCGAATGGGGCCATGAGGCCGCGCCGTCCGATCCGAAGGCGGCGGCGTCGCGCCGCGACGGATGGCCTGCGACACCGCAGAGCATTCCGCCGATGCCGTTCACCGAATGGCCCTATGGCGGTGCGACTGCAATCGGCGTCACGCGTCCGAACTCGGTCGACAGCCCGCTGATGAACGCGATGAGCAACACGGCGGTCGGGCAGTGGATGAACGACGCGCACATTCAGGTCTATGGCTGGGTCAACGCCGGCGGCAACCTCAGCAACAACACCGTCCGCGGCGGCAATTCGCCGGCAGCATACGACTACAATCCGAACACGGTTCAGCTCGATCAGGCCGTGGTCTATATCGAGCGACTGCCCGACACAGTCCAGAAGGACCACATCGACTGGGGCTTCCGCATCGCGCCGATCTATGGCGAGAACTATCGCTACACCACGGCTTACGGCTTGTGGAGCAATCAGCTCCTCCAGCAGAACAGGAACTACGGCTATGACATGCCGATGGCCTATGGCGAGGTCTTCATTCCCTATCTAGCCGACGGCCTTCTGCTGAGGTTCGGCCGCTACATCTCGATCCCGGACATCGAGGCGCAGCTCGCGCCGAACAACTACATGTATACGCATTCGATGACGTACACGTTCGACAACTATACGAACACCGGAATTAACGCCTCGCTCGCGCTGAACAAGAACTGGATGATCCAGGGAGGATTCTCAGTCGGCACCGAAGCGATGCCCTGGCATGTCGGCGCCAAGATCGCCAACGCGAATCCAAATCCGCTGTTCCCGGACAGCACCATGCTGAAAGATCCCGGCGCGCAGCCCACCTTCAGCGCGGCCGTCCGCTACGTCACCGATAGCGGCAATGACGGCGTCTACGTGATCGCCAACGGCATCAACAACGGCACCTGGGGCTACAACAATCTCCAGTGGTACGGGTTGACCTATTATCACAAGTTCAACGATCAGTGGCACATCTCGTTCGAGACCTACAACGAGCACCAGAACAACGTGCTCAACCTCGACAATCCGGCCTCGGTCGCGCTCGTGGCCAGCGGTACACCGTTCTCGCTCGACGTCATGCCCTGGAACGCACCATTCGGCGCGCATTGCGGCAACGCAACCCAGCTCTCGTGCACGGCGTCGGTCCAGACCTTCCTGACCTACGTGAACTACAGCCCGACGAAGATGGACAACATCTCCTATCGTCTCGAGTGGTTCGACGACAAGCAGGGACAGCGTACCGGCGTGAAGACGCGCTACGTCGAGACCGGGATCGGCTGGCAGCACTGGTTCTCGCCGCAGATCGAGATCCGGCCCGAAGTGTCGGTGTATCACGCGCTGGACGCGCCGGCGTTCAACGGTAACGCCAACTTCGGCATTCCCCCGAACAAGAAGACGGCCGTCATCGGTTCGGCGGACATCATCATCCACTTCTGATTCTGCGGACGGGTGGCGCCGCGAGCGCCACCCACTTCGGAAGAGACATTCGACAGGGGCTAACAATGAAAAAGATTCTTCTCACAACGGTTGCATTGGGCGCATTGACGGCGATGTCGCCGGCGTTTGGCGCCGATCTCCCGATCTACGGCAAGGCTCCGCCAGTCGCCGCGCCGGCCTATGACTGGTCCGGCTTCTATGTCGGCGTCTTCGGCGGCTGGGGGCTCGGCAATCACAACGTGAACAACGCCACCGGACCGGTGGGCTTCGCCAACTTCACGGCGAACTACGAATCGACGGGTGGCTTCGGCGGCGGCGAGATCGGCGCCAACTGGCAGAGCGGCAACATCGTCGTCGGTATCGAAGCAGACGGCTTTGGCGCTGACATCAAGGGCAACGACAATTTCGCGCTCGGCTGGAATGACGCGACAAAGCTGGGCTGGGGTGCCACGCTCCGGGGGCGCGGCGGCATCGCGGTCGACCGCCTGTTGCTGTTCTTCACGGGCGGTTGGGCTTATGGCGAGCTGACGCACACCAACACCAATCCCGGCGTCGGCGTGGACACGTTCAAGGCCACACGGAGCGGCCTGACCGCCGGCGGTGGCATCGCTTATGCGTTCACCAACAATCTGATCGGAAAGTTCGAGTATCGCTATTTCGACTACGGCACGTTCCATCGCGATGCGCCGACCAACGGTGTGCTGCCGTACACGGTGGCGAACACCTATTCGACCGTGATGGTCGGGCTCGACTTCAAGTTCGGCGGCAACGCGGTGGTCGCGAAGTATTGACGCCAGGAGGCAGGGGGACTGCATGATCGGCTCGAGACGAAGACTGAAAGTTGCGGCGATGATCGCTCTCGTTGGGCTTGGCGCTTGCCTTGCCGGATGCGTGAGCGATCTCGGTGCCACTGCAACAGATGCGCCGGGTACTCACCAGATGCGCTACTATGGCGGGCCCAAATATCCGATGTGGCCGAGCCAATGAGATCGATCGGCACGGCGTGCCCTGTGAGCGGACGCGCCGTGCGGATCGTGATCTCTGTTGCCGCGAGCGTGATGCTGAGAGGACGTGCTGTCAGTTCTGTGCAAGCGAACCATGCTACGCGCTGCCGACGCCTTGACAGCCTGGGAGCATCACGGCGGATCGCCGACGGCATGTCCGGCAATCACGGTCCGATGCGGTACGACCGCGGGTCGAGATCTCCAATGTGGCGCGGCCGCGTTCAGAATTGAGCCCCGTTTGGGCAAGTAAGCCAAGGCCTCGCAGGAGGCACGGGAGTGCATGAGTCAATGCGCACGTTTGCATCATGAACGCCGGTTCGAGCCTTAGCCGGAAAAGAGTCGTTACGCTTGCGGCTGCGGCGATCGCGCTTGCCATTGGGGCCGTCGGCGCGACGCGGTTGCTCGCGTCACATGGCAAATCCATGGAGATGTCGAGCCAGGCCAAGGTAAAGCCGCCGCGCTACGTTCCGACCGCATCCGAGCTGGCCACGCTCTCGATTGCGCCGGTGACGGAGCGGGTGTTTCGTGCGGAGCACGTCACGGAGGGCAAGATCGCCGTTAACGAAGACAGGTCCACGCCGATCTTCTCGCCCTATGCGGGCCGTGTCGTGAAACTTCTGGTGAAGCCCAGCGATGTCGTCGAGCGCGGGCAGCCGCTGTTCGTGGTCGAAGCCACCGACACCGTGCAGGGCCTGAACGATTTCGTGACGGCGCTCGGTAGCCTCAATACTGCGCGCTCCAAGCTCAACCTCGCGCAGATCGTCGAGAAGCGCGCCAACGATCTCTATGCCGGCAAAGCGGTGCCTCTCAAGGACTGGCAGCAGGCGCAGGCCGATCTCATCACAGCGCAGAATGACATGCGCTCGGCGGAGACCGCACTCGAGGCGGCGCACAATCGGCTGCGCATCCTGGGGCGGTCCGAGGATCAGATCATCAAATTCCAGGAGACGCGCCAGATCAGCGCCGAGACGCCGATCACTTCGCCAATCGGCGGGACGGTCGTGCAGCGCAAGATCGGTCCCGGCCAGTTCATCAGCAGCAGTGCCAGCGATCCGGTGTTCGTGATCGGGGACCTCTCGACGGTCTGGCTCACGGCCTTCGTGCGCGAGAGCGAGGCTGCGGACATCGCCATCGGACAGGATATCGCCTTTACGGTGCTGGCGCTTCCCGGTCGCGAGTTCAAGGCGCGTGTGGATTACGTCGCCGCCGCGATCGATCCGTCAACGCGGCGTCTCATGGTCCGCGCCACCATCGACAACAGAGACGGATCGCTCAAGCCGGAAATGTTCGCCAACGTTACGGTCTATGCCGGCGAAAACCGTCCCTCAGTCGGCGTGCCGAAGCAGGCTCTAATCTTCGAGGGCGATCGTGTCCGGGTTTGGGTTTCGCGCGACGACGGTTCCGTCGAGCTGCGCGAAATCCAGATCGGGTTGACCAATGGCGACCTCGTTGAGGTGCGCGGCAACCTGAAGGCCGGCGAAAAGATCGTCACGCGCGGAAGCCTGTTCATCGACCGTGCCGCTTCCGGCAGCTAACTCAAGGCAAGCCGGTTCACATGGAACGTCTCGTCGCCTTCGCAGTCAGTCGCCGCTTCCTCATGGTCGGCCTGTTCGCCGCCATGCTGGCCGGCGGCCTGATCGCGTTTCAGCAGCTCAACATCGAAGCGTATCCCGATCCGACGCCGCCGATGGTCGACATCGTGACGCAAAGTCCGGGGCTGTCGGCCGAGGAGATCGAGCGCTACATCACGATCCCGCTGGAGACTCAGGTTGCCGGCATCAAGAACATGAAGGTGATCCGGACCATCTCGTTGTACGGCTTGTCCGACGTCAAGCTGCAGTTCTCATTCGACTACACCTACGAGCAGGCCCTCCAGCAGGTTCTGAACCGCCTCTCGCAATTACCGCCGTTGCCGAACAATGCGCAGCCGCAGATCTCGCCGCTGAGTCCGATCGGAGAAATCTATCGCTACCGGCTGGTGGGGCCGCCCAACTACTCCGTGCTCGATCTGAAGACGTTGCAGGATTGGGTCCTGCAACGGCGTTTCCGCACCGTCCCGGGCGTGATCGATGTAACTGGCTGGGGTGGCAAGACCAAAACCTACGAGGTTGAGGCTGATTTCAACAAGCTCGTGGCGAACGGCTTGACGCTCCCGCAACTTCAACAGGCCATCAACAACGCCAACGTCAACGTTGGCGGCAACACCGTCAATATCGGCCCGCAATCCGCCGTTGTTCGCGGCGTCGGCCTGATCCGTTCGATCCACGCGCTCGAAAATACGATGGTGGCCTCCAATGGCGGCACGCCGGTGCTGGTCCGCGACGTCGCGACTGTCACCGTCGGCGAGCAACCGCGGCTCGGGATCGCCGGCCAGGATCAGGACGACGACATCGTTCAGGGCATCGTCCTGATGCGCCGCGGAGAGCAGAGCTCGCCGACCATTTCGCGCGTCGAAGAGCTCGTCGCCAGCATCAACAATTCGTCGATCCTGCCCCCTGGCGTGCGCATCGAGCGCATCTATGACCGCAAGGACCTGATCCAGACCACGACCCACACCGTGCTGGAGAACATGGTGGTCGGAATCGGCCTGATCGTGCTGTTGCAGTGGATCTTCCTTGGGGACCTGCGCAGCGCGATGATCGTCGGCGCAACGATTCCGTTTGCATTGTTTTTCGCGGTCACCATCCTCGTGCTGCGAGGCGAATCCGCCAATCTGCTATCGGTCGGGGCGATCGATTTCGGGCTGATCGTGGATGCGACCGTGATCATGGTGGAGGCGATCTTCCGGCGCCTGTCGCATACCGAGCGGCTGACGCCGGGCGAGCGGGCGACGATCTCGTCGCGCACCGTCATGGACATGAAGCATCATGCCATCCTGACGGCTGGCTCCGACGTGTCGCGCTCGATCTTCTTCGCCGCAGCCATCATAATCGCGGCCTTTTTGCCGCTGTTCACCTTGAGCGGCGTCGAAGGCAATATTTTTGGTCCGATGGCACGGACTTATGCTTATGCCCTTGCAGGCGGCCTGCTTGCAACCTTCACGGTCACGCCGGCGCTGAGCGCCATTATCCTTCCGGCCCATGTCGAGGAGACCGAGACGTTTCTGATGCGTTGGGTGCATCGGCTCTATATGCCAGTGCTGGCGCGATCGCTCGCACATCGCCGCGTCGTGCTGGCGGGCGGCGCCGTCCTGGTCCTGATCACGGTCGTCGCCGTGCGATTGCTCGGGCTCGAGTTTCTGCCCAAGCTGGAGGAGGGCAATCTCTGGATCCGCGCAACCTTGCCGCCGACCATCTCGCTCCAGGAGGGTAACTCCTACGTCAACCAGATGCGCAAGGTGATCGCTGCCCGGCCAGAGGTCGAGTCGGTGGTATCGCAACATGGCCGGCCAGACGACGGTACCGACGCCGCCGGCTTCTTCAACGCAGAATTCTTTGCGCCGCTCAAGCCCGCCAAGGAATGGCCTGAGGGCGAGGACAAGGACGCGCTGACCGCCATGCTGCTGGGGCAGCTTCAGGAAAAGTTTCCGGGCGTCGAGTTCAACTTCTCGCAATATCTCCAGGACAATGTCTCGGAGGCCGTGTCGGGCGTGAAGGGCGAAAACTCGATCAAGCTGTATGGCAGTGACCTCCAGGCGTTGACGGACACCGCAAACAAGATCAAGGCGCAGCTCGCCACCGTTCAGGGGATCACTGACCTTGCGGTCTTCACCTCGCTCGGCCAACCGACCATCCAGATCGATGTCGACCGTGCCCGCGCCGCGCGGTACGGGCTGTCGCCGGGCGATATCAATGCGACGATCAAGACCGCGATCGGTGGCGACAGCGCCGGGGACCTCTACGAGCCGGGCTCCGACCGGCATTTCCCGATCATCGTCCGCCTTGCACCACAGTTCCGAAAGAGCGCCGAGGCAATCCAGAATTTGCGAATTGGGGCGCAGGGGCCGAACGGCGTCACGCAGGTGCCGCTGAGCGAAGTCGCGACAGTCAAGGTCCTGTCCGGCGCCGCCTATATCTATCGTGAGCAGCAGGAACGCTATCTGCCGATCAAATTCTCGGTGCGCGAGCGCGATCTCGGCAGCGCCATCCAGGAGGCGCAGGAGAAGGTCGCGGCCAACGTGCAATTGCCGGCGGGCTCGCATCTCGAATGGGTCGGCGAATTCGGCAATTTACAGGATGCGATCCGGCGGCTGTCGATCGTGGTGCCGATCAGCCTCGCGCTGATCGCCATGCTGATCTGGTTCAATTTCGGCTCGATCATCGACACCGTCCTGACCATGAGTGTGATCCCGATGGCCGTGCTCGGCGGCATCCTGGGCCTGCTCGTGACCGGCATTCCCTTCAGCGTCTCGGCGGCAATCGGCTTCATTGCACTGTTCGGCATCTCGGTGATGGACGGAATCATCATCCTGTCCCAGTACAACGCGCTGATCGACGAGGGTATGGAACGCGGTGCCGCGATCCTCCGCACCGGCGAGCTTCAGCTTCGTCCGGTGCTGATGACCTGCGTGGTCGCGGGCATTGGGCTCTTGCCCGCGGCGCTCTCCAGCGGCATCGGCTCGCAGGTGCAGAAGCCGCTTGCGGTCGTGGTTGTCGCCGGAATGATGCTGGCGCCGATCGTCATTCTGGTCACGCTGCCAGCACTGATCTCGATGTTCTCGCGGCGGACCCGGCCGGGCCTGGCGGCGCAGCCTCAGTTGGCGCCGGCAGAATGAGGTGGGGCGTGCGTAACAAGATCGTCAGGGGGGCTGTGCGAGCGTCCGGCCGGACACTGGTACTTTTCCTTGCCGGGGCGGCGATGACGGTTTGCGTGCCATCGCGCGCGGAAACGCTGTCCGAGGCGTTGGTCCGGGCCTATCAGTCGAGCCCGCAGCTCAACGCCGATCGTGCCCGGCAGCGCGGCACGGACGAGAACGTGCCGCAGGCGCTCGCCGGCTACCGGCCGCAGGTGGTCGCGAGCCTCAGCGCGGGTTTGCAGGCGGTCAGGAATACGCTGCCCGACAATACGATCCAGGGCGCGACGCTGCGTCCGTGGACGATTGGCGTGACCGTCAGCCAGGTTCTGTTCAACGGCTTCAAGACCGCCAACAGCGTGCGCGTCGCCGAGTATCAGGTTCTGTCGGGGCGCGAGGCGCTGCGTAACACCGGGCAGGGCGTGCTGCTCGACGCCGTCACGGCCTATATGAACGTATTGGCCAATCAGGCCCTGGTTGAGGCGCAGCGCACCAACGTCGCAGTGCTGCGTGAGATCCAGGCGACGACGAAGAAGCGTCTCGATGCGGGCGATGTGACGCCGACCGATACGGCCCAGGCCGAGGCGCGCCTCAGTCGGGGCCTTGCCGATCTCAATGCCGCTGAGGTGACGCTTGCCATCAGCAAAGCGACCTACGTCCAGGTGATCGGCGGGCCGCCCGGTCAGTTGACGCCGGCCACGCCGGTCGATCGGTTATCGCCAGTGACGATGCCGGCATCGATCGAGACCGCCAATCACGAGCATCCGGCGGTGCTCGGTGCGGGCTACGATGTCGACGTCGCGCAGACCACGATCGAGGTCGCAGAAGGCAGTCTGCTCCCGACGGTTGCCGTACAGGCGAACGCCAGCCGCTCCAAGGATTCGGATTCCACGCTGAGCACGTTTGCGACCAATCAGGCCTCGATCCTCGGCCAGATCAACGTACCAATCTATGACGGCGGTACCGCGGCCTCCCAGACGCGCCAGGCCAAGGAACTCGCCTCGCAAAGCCGTCTGGTGCTTGAGCAGGTCAGGAGCCAGTCGCGGACGGCGGTTGTCGGCGCGTGGGTGTCCAATGAGGGCACCAAGGTCGCACTGACAGCGGCCGAGTCGGAGGCGAAGGCGGCAGACGTCGCATTGCAGGGCGTCCGCCGCGAGGCGGCCGGTGGCCAGCGCACCACGATCGACGTGCTCAACGCCCAGCAGGACCTCACCGCGGCCCGTTCGCGTCAGATCCAGGCGCAGCGCGACCGGGTGATCGCTTCCTACACGCTGCTCAGCGCCGTCGGCCGGCTGGATGTCCGCACGCTCAATCTCGATACGCCGGATTATCTGCCGGAGGCCCACTATCACCAGGTGCGCGACGCTTGGCACGGCGTACGCACACCATCCGGACAATAGGCGTTCGCGCCGCAGGAGGAATGAGCATGATCGGCGGAAGGCGCGCACTCCCGGCTCTCGTTGTTGCCGTCGCGGCCGTGCTGGCCTCCACTTTCGTAGCCAACGCACAGGGTTTTGGCCGAGGCCGCGGCAACTCAGGTCCGCCCGTCGAAAGCCGGCCAAAGGTCGACGAGAAGGCTTACAAGGCCGCGCTGGACAGGATTCCGGTGCCTGACGAGAAGTACGATCCCTGGGGTGGCGCCCGCGCCACTGATGCGGCAAAGGCGTCCAAGAAGAAGAACTAGCGCACCGCCGGCCGACGACCGTTCGCCAGCATTGCGACGACCGTCATGGCCGCCAAATGTCTGCCGTTGCTCGCGACGGCGACTGATGAACTTCGGTTCTCGGGCAGTCGTGCCCACTATGCGGCGCCTATATGAGCGGACGCCGGGCTATCTCGATTTCCTATCCGATCACCCACATCATGCTTCCATGCGATATCCGTTCGTGGAGGCCAGGGTGCCTAGGCGGCGATCACATCGCAGCCGGTTTGCCCTCGAGGATCGAACCAATTCATTCCGGATTGACCGCGATCTCACTCCCAAGAGTGCGAACCAAGAGTGCGAACGCGGGTATCGGCGGCGTCTGGCTTCGGGGGCAATATGGCAAGGGAATCGTTCGCTAGGCTGATGCTCCTCACTTATCGCGCCCTTGAGGTGCTGATGACGTTCCTGTTCCCGGCCTGGTACGGACCGTCCGCCAGATACCGGCCGGAAAATCATTACATGCGCGGCCCAGGGCCGAAATGGCGTGCGAAATATCTGGCCGAGTCTGTCTCTCCCCCCACGCGGTCGATCACCTCTTCGCGTCCTCGACAGGAATGATCGCGCGCTCATGGCTGACCCGCGGCGCTGCCTCAGCCAGCCGGAAGATCAAATACCTGACAGTCCGGGCGACGGCGCGCTTCGCGCGACGTTGAATTTGCCTTTGATGCGGCTCACATGTGGATGGAGTTGTTGTATGCTCGGTTAGCTATCAGCGCCGCAAGCACACGCTGACGGGCTTGCTTTTCGGCCGACGTGTGTCGCCTGCCAGGCGGGAGTTCAAGTGGTGACGGATGTTGAATCGAAGCTGCCGCAGGACATCGCGCCGGCGCCTGATGCCGAGCCCCTTCTGGGTCCGGTAGCATCGGAACTGGCGCGCTACGTTGCTTCAATCGCCATGACCGCCGCCGCGACGGTCGTCGCTGTCGGTATTGACAGCAGCGTCACTATCCCCAACCTGTCGCTTATTTTCGTGCTTCCAGTGATCATCGCAGGGGTGAGTCTCGGCCTCGGTCCGTCACTCTGTTCGGCGATATCAGGTGCTCTGGCATTCAATTTCTTCCTGACCGAGCCACGCTACTCATTGGCGGTCGATGACCCCGCGAACATCTGGGCGATTGGACTGCTGTTCGTGGTCGGGGTCATCGTGAGTGCAGTTGCCTTCACCTCCCGGCAGAGGGCGACCGAAGCGAGGCTGTCAAGAAGGCGCGCGACCTTGCTGCAAGGCTATTGCCGTGATGTCGTCGCGGCCGACAATACGAAGGCGATCGTCTCGGTTACGTCCCGGGCACTGGCAACGCTCTTCCAGGTTCCCGTCATCGTGATGCTCGTTACGGAGGGCAGGGTGGTTTCCCTCGAGCAAGTCGGAGACGTGGAGCCGCAGGAGGCCGAGTTGGAGGCGGCACGATCGTCCCTGGCGACTGGAACTGTCATACGCAGTGGCATCTATCCCAATCTGGCCTCCCGCTTTGATTTCTGGCCCGTGGAGACCGACGAAGGCCGGAATGCCGTGGTTGGACTCGCATTCGACCCTGATGAACGCCCTTCCTCACCGGATGCGCAGATCGACGTCGTCGTGCGCATCCTAGCCTTGGTGCTTGACCGTCAACATGCGCGGGTCAAACGCGATGCCCGACCGTCAGATTGAATCCGAACCATCCCGCGCTCCAAGCCTGCAACAAAATGAAGGCAGGCGATTTAAGGTAACGGGGTGGTGCACACCGCTCGACAGGTTTGGAGGAAGCTCGTTGTGAGCGTCGTAGCAGCCCATTTGTATCGTCATGGCAAGAAGGCAAAAGCCGTTTCATTGGACGAGCCTATCGATTGCAAGGGCAAATCCGAGTTTGTCTGGATCGGGTTATTCGAGCCTCCGGAACGAGAGCTTGAACAGCTCGAGAAGAACTATGGGCTTCATCCTCTTGCGATTGAAGATGCGCTGAAAGCGAACCAATTGCCGAAGGTCGACGTTTATGGCGACCAGCTGTTCGTGATGACGCGCACCGCCCATCTCGAGCACGACCGCATCGCCTATGGTGAAACCGCAATTTTCGTCGGGAAGAATTTCATCATCACGGTTCGCCATGGCTCGGCGCGCGCGCATAGCAATCTCCGCGCCCAGCTCGAAGCAGCCCCCAGCCTGCTGGGCTATGGCCCCGACTACGTTCTCCATGCCATCCTCGACTTTATCGTCGACGGCTATCTTCCGGTGGTCGAGACGATCGAGGAACGCGTTCTCACCATGGAGCAAAGCGCTCTCGACAGCTTTCTTAGCCGCGCGGACGTCAAGCGGCTCTTCGGGCTTCGCCAAGAACTGATCCGCTTCCAGCGAATTATCGGCCCGATGACGGAGGTCTGCGGCCGGCTCGTTCACCTCGAGACGCCGTGTCTTGACGCCAACGCTCGGCCTTATTTTCAAGACGTCCTGGACCATGTGCGGCGCGTCGAAGCGATGGTGAACTCCCTGCGAGATGTTCTGACTTCGGTTTTTGAGGTGAGCAATCTGTTGGAGCAGCAGCGTCAGGGCGTGATCACGCGGCAGTTGGCCGCCTGGGCCGCCATACTGGCCGTACCGACCGCGATTGCCGGAATTTACGGCATGAACTTTGAAAACATGCCCGAGCTGAAGACGCAATACGGCTACTTTGTCGTCGTTGGCATTATCGTCGTATTGTGCGGTGTGCTTTACCTGCGTTTCAAGCGCGCTCGATGGCTTTGACGCTAGTGGCTCGTCGCATTTGCCGAGTTGGGCCATTTCATAGATCGCACCGCGGCAAAGCTCAGTTGTGGAAATTCGGAGAGCTCGCGACTCGTAGACATCTGCCACCAACACAAGATCGCCGTGAGCGCTGCGTACCACCTCTTCCCACTTGTGATCTCCCGCAAAACGTGCCGGCCAAATGTCGACCCGGTTTGCGCGAATTCGCCTTCAATGTGACCCGCGTAAAGGGCGAGCGCTGCGCGAGTGACGTGTACATGGGGTTTTCGTGTGCGTGGTGAGAATCCGAAGGCCAGATTTTCGCTTCCAATTCGGACATGGATGAGCCTAGAAGGAGCAATCTGCGAAAGCCTCGTCGTGCCAAATTTCTCAGTCGATCCAGTCACATACGGGGTCGATCCTAGATAAAATAGTTCAATAAAATGAATGACTTGCGTTGGAAATTTTCCGTGGCACCCATGATGGATTGGAGCGAGAGTTCAGGTTTTTCAAGTGGTTCGAAGGCGGCGTGTGCGCGACGTGTGCACCGAGAGATCAAGAAAAATCTTGCGACAGCCAGTATGAGCAGACCCTCATGCGCGGCCACGCCTTCGGCAAGCATGACGAGCAGCTCGCGCGAATTGCGCTGCCAGTAGCCGCCGTGCAGGGAGACCGGGCAGGGTGCATCACACTTGGCGGCTGGCTAGGGGCGATCTTGCTTTTCGTCCCGAGCTGCGCATGCAACGTCGCCTCGGACAGTTTCCCCGCCTCGACATGGGCTCGCAGACTGCAGAACCTGCCGCAGTCGCACTGGCCCCAATCGTCGGCAACCAATTTTGTCATTCTATCCGTCAGCGACAGGTCGACCGCGCTCATCGTGCCGATAGAGAGAATAGGGCCTCCGAAATTGTGAGTTCAGCTAGCTCAAATTTGCCGATGTTGTCAGTTCACGGCAACTCCGGTCTTCTCGAGCTGCGGCCAGTTCAACGGGCATCACCGGTCGTTCTGCCGCGCTGCGACGATGATACGATCCAGAATCTGGTCGAGGATCGGCAACGATGTTGCGAAGTTGAGCCTGACAAACTGCGAGCAACCGGGGTCAAAGGTCGCGCCGGCACTGAAGCCGAGCCGGGCTTTGCTCAGGAAGAACTGGAATGCCGCCGCCGACAGACGGAGTTCGCGGCAGTCGAGCCAGGCTAGGTAAGTGGCTTCCGGAGCATGGAAGCGGATCTCCGGCACTTCCGCCGCGAGCACATATACGACGCTGTTCCGGGCCTTGTGAAGGTGGTCCATCACGGCATCGAGCCAGGGCTGGCCTTCCGTCCATGCGGCCACCGTTGCGTCGGCGCCGATGACATTGGCCTGACCTGTCAACCGGAGCGGGATACGGTTGTGAAACCGCTTGCGCAGGTCGTCACTACCGAAGGCGATGACCGCGCAGCGCCGCGACGTCATTGGCTCCTGCAGGATGATAGATATCCCTCTGCCGCGAATTCGTGCGCCCGTCGAAGTGGGTTGACCTCCATCGACGCGACCAAATGGTCCCACCACTCGAGGTCTTACGGGAACGTTGAGCCCCACTTGATATTGCCGGTGGCCGTCCACCAAGCCGTCGGTTCGCAACTGTAAAATTTTCGGTTCTGCATGCGGCGACAAACCGAGGCCCACGCTCAGCAGCGGACATATGCTGCCGAAAATTACCAATATACGCCAATCGAAAGCCGAGCTTCGCGTTAGAAGCTCATATCACGAGACCGACACTTATTGCGGCTTCCATTTGCCGCGAAACTCTCTCGGTGTAATTCCGGAAAATCGTCGGAAAGCGCGAGTGAAGTGCGCGGGGTCGGAGTAGCCCGAGGAAAATGCAACATCGATAATCTTGGCATCGGTGTCGCGAAGAAGTTTAGCGGCGTTTTCAAAGCGGGCCCCGTCAAGGAGATCAGAATATGAAACACCCGCGCTTGAAAGTTTGCGCTGAAAGCTTCTGATGCTGATGCCAGCCATCTCTGCGATTTCTGCGATAGTTGGAATTCTATCGTCTAGGTAGGATGGCAGCATCAATTTAACTGCTGAGACGATTTCGTGGCCGGACGGCCCAAGGTCGTCGCTATGCGAAGGCGCCGGCGTCTCGACTGCGAGATTGGGGAGATCCAGGAATGATACGGGAATATCGATCCACGAGGAATTCTGATCCGACATAAAGCGGGTATTTTGCCAGAACGACCGAGTCTCAAGGCTCGGTTCATAGCGGGCCTCGAAGGCCATCGTCGCCGGAACCCAGTGGGGGCCGGAAAAATGCCTTACGATATGCATCACATAAACGTTCTGAAGCCACTGCGAATGCTCAAGATGCGGCACCCCAGACGTGTCCGCGAGCTTGCTGCAAATTCTCACGTGATTGTCGTCGCGCTCCAGCCACACACTCACGGTCGTGTCTTCAATCGACGCCCATTTGCACAATTGCTGCAAGGCAATGAACAGCGTCGGGGAGAAGCGGATGATGGCGCGTATCTTCTTGCTCAGGTGGCCGAAATGCAGTTGGCGAGCAGCTTGAAATCCAATGTCTGTGATGCCTTGCGACCGCTGTGCGGCTTCCGCGAAACGTATGGCCAGCAGGATTGGAATATAGTGCTCAGGCTTTTCCTCTAAAGAAGCCGGAAGGCGAAACTTGGTCAGCAACGCCTCCGTTGGAGCACCAATCGCATCACAAATGGCAGCAAAAGGAATAATGAATTGGCAACGGGTCAAAGGAATGGTCATTTTTCTGTCTCGTGCAGAATTTGAGTTTCGGCGGCCTCTCCCGTTTCGAGATGCGGCTTGGCTGAACTGTCGAAAGCCTAACAGCTCTCGGTTGGCGCGTATTGCAAAATGTTGCCCGATGCATTTGGAGGCGGAAGGGGGGAGGGTCAGGGTTGACCCGCTGGGAGCAGGCGCGCTGTTCGGTTTCGGCTTGGCGGCTTATGGCAAGACCGCTCACGATTCCCCACTCATGCTCCAGCAAGAAGAAGGCTAGACGAGGCGTCACGGCGCTGCTCTTCACCAGATGTCTTCGGTCCCATGAAGCCAGTTCAAATACCTTCCCGATACTCGGTGCGGGCAGCGATTGCTGCCTCACTGTGTCACGGTGACGCAGCCCTTCTACACACAGCACTCCAGCTGGGGTTGAGCCCGCGCTCGTTGCAGCGTCATCTCGCCGGAATGGGCACCAGCTACAGTGACATGGTTGCGGAAGTGCGCCTCGATACAGCCTGCTACCTGCTTCTAGAATCCAACGAGCGTATATCGGACATCGCCTTGCGCCTCGGCTATGCGGGAACGAGCAGCTTCAGCCGTGTCTTCATGCGTTTGACAAAGATACAGCCTGTCATCTATCGGCGGCAGCGAGCTGTTCAAAGAAATGGCAAGTCCCGACTCGGAAAGGAGCCGCATGCGGGCAATCAGCAGAATCCGTCGCGATTGGCGCGAAATGGCAAGACATCTTCCTTGCCAAGCCGGAGTAACGTCGCGCGCCCTAGACGAGGGAAAAAGCGTTCTAACGGCACTGACTGAAGAACGTTAGCGTCAGCCTGCCACCGCTGCGACAGGACAAACGATGTTCATCATTCTCGTCAGCTACCTTATCCTGATCTGGCTGGCATTTTCAAAGTTCAAGCTGATACGACTGACTTGGTCGTCTGGAACCGTCGCTGCCCTTGCAGGCATTGCCATTCTCGCCGTCTTCATGGCGATGCTGAATTATCTCACCCCCAACGGGCGCGTCGTGGTCGTATCACGCGTCGTGGAAGTGACGCCCAACGTCAGTGGTGAGGTGATTGCAATCCCCGTCAAACCAAACGTGCCGGTAAAGGCCGACGCGGTCTTGTTCGAAATTGACCCGACGCCGTTTCGATACAAGGTCCGTCAGCTCGAAGCTGCACTAATCGCCGCTCAGCATCAGGCCGAGGTGCTGAAGGCGAATTACGATCAGGCCAATGCCGACGTGGCGGGTCTTGAAAAGCAGGTCGCCTTTCATGAAAAGAGGTTGAACGATATCGCCTCCCTGACGAACAGCGGAGCCGCTACCTCGTTTCGTGAACAGGATACGCGCGAGCAACTCGATATTGCGATTGCCCAGTTGCAGTCCGCAAAGGCGCGTCAGCGGAGCGCGAAGGCCTCGTTCGAATCGTCGATCGGCGGTGTCAACACCACCGTGGCGCAGACTCATGCGCAACTCGATGACGCAAAATGGGAGCTTGAGCAGACGACGGTCAAGGCGCCCTCGGACGGCTACGCCAGCGTCCTGGCACTCGCGGTCGGTGCGCGCGCCCTGCAGGCGCGTGCGGCGATGTCCTTTGTCGTAGAGTCCGACATTTCCATTGTCGGTGTGTTTTCGCAGAATGGCTTTCGCACCATTAAGCCCGGCGCGCGGGTGAGACTCGTTTTCGACAATGACCCCGGACGCATCTACGAGGCCACGATCACGGAGATTCCGGAGGGCGTCGGGCAGGGGCAGATTGCGGTATCAGGGACGCTCGCTCGTGTCGGATCAATCGGCGGTACGAGCGCCTATCCCGCGGTGGTTTCGCTTCCAGCGAATGCCGACCGCTCCATCTTGCGCCTCGGTACGTCGGGCACGGCAACGGTGTTCGCCGAAAATGCGGGTCCCATCGGGCTCATCGCCCGTATCGTGCTCTGGGTCCAGTCCTATGCGGCTTATCTGTAAGAATTCGATAGCGATCCGGCAGCAAGAATTAGCGAAGGCCGCAGCCATTGGCGTGAAATGGCAAGATATCGTCCCCGGTTGCCGCGAAATAGCGGCGGGAAAACCACCTCCCGGTGCTCACCGGATGCCAGCAACGATGGTCTGAGTTGGGGCGGAGAGCATGACACGGGACACAGGGATCTGGCAGCCGAGGTGCCCCGTTTGAGGGCACGACTTCGGCCTGCCGCCGTGCGGACAGGATATAGAAAGGTGAACCAATGACAATACTGCGTGCCGCTCTTCTCGCCATTGCCGCTGCCGGCATGGTGTGTGTGCCGACGATCCTTTCCGCTCAATCGGCAGCCGAGCCGAAGCCGCACATGCCGTTGGAGAAATCCATCGGACAGTCGAAGCCGGAAGTCGTTCCGTCGTTGTTTGTTCTCAACTCCAAGGGCGCCAGCCTGAAGGACGGAAAGCTCGTCCTCGCCGGAGTTTCTCCGAATGCCATCGTATTTGCGGATCGCCCTGTGCGGTCTGCCGGGCATGATCTGACGACGCGGATCGTCGAGGATTGGGGCAGCGGCAGTGACAATTTCGCAAAGGATCCGCCGAACGCTACGGTGTCCGGATTCAAGAAGGACGGATCGGCTGTCTTCGACGCGGTGGTTGTGCTGAAGTCGCCGAAGCTCGAAGGCGACAAGCTGACTTTCGACGTCGATGTGCTCGAAGGTGATCTGGCAGGAGCCGATGGACCGGCATCGATCTTCATCGACATCATTGGCCGGCCGCTGACGCCGCTGTCGTTTGCTGGTGTCGCCCGCAGAACGGCCTGGCGCGGCGCTTACTATCGCGGCGCTGCTGTTGCCGGGGCCGCGGCTGCCGGAGCGGCTGCTGTGGCTGCCTATCCTTATTATTATGCGCCGCCGCGCTGTGGCTATTACCCCTATCCGCCTTGCTACTAGGGAGCCGCGCGACAGTCCGAACGACGTTATGGCAAGAGCAGGCCGGGCGTCGCGATCATGAGTATGTGGTAAGCTTGCAGGTTGGTCGCAGTCGCGCCGTTCGCAAGCGCGGAGGCGGTGGTCGATATGTCGGTCGGCATATCAACCAATAAACTGCAATGGATGTTCTGATGTCCGAATGCAGATCGATTCGACAACTCAATCGAACAATTAATGGAGTACGGCAAATGTTGACGAAGCGAGATTTACTTCGCTCCACCGCGGTGATCGCCGCCGGCGCCGCGATTGCGAGGCCAAGCGGCGTGATGGCACAGAGCTACCCTGGCATTATCGAGGCCAAGGACATCGCCGAAGCCGGATTCATCTACGGCCTGCCGATCGTGATGAACTACGGCATCATGTACGAATACGCCATCGACCGCAACTCGGGACAGTTCAAGGCGCCGTTCAATCAGATCAAGAACGAATCCCACGTCTTTACTTATAAAGATACCGCCGTCATTTCACCGAACAGCGACACGCCCTATTCGGTTGTGTGGATGGACCTGAGGGCGGAGCCGATGGTGCTTTCGGTCCCGGCGGTGGATCCAAAGCGCTACTACTCTGTCCAGCTTATCGACGGCAATACCTTCAATTACGGTTATGTCGGCAGCCGCGCCACTGGAAGCGATGCTGGCGACTACATGGTCGTCGGACCGGAGTGGAAGGGGACAACTCCCGCCGGAATCAAGAAGGTGTTCCAGTCGGGCACGCTGTTCTCGCTCGCCCTGTACCGCACCCAGCTTCTTGATCCGGGCGACATCGACAACGTGACGAAGGTGCAAGCCGGTTACAAGGCGCAGCCGCTTTCCGCCTATCTGAAGCAGCCGGCGCCGCCCGCTTCGCCGGCCGTGAGTTTTCCGAAGATCGACAAGGAACTCGTGAAGACGAACTTCTTCGAGTATCTCGATTTCTGCTTGCAGTTCGCGCCGGCGCTCGAGAACGAGAAAGATATCCGGGCGAAGCTCGCGCGCATCGGTGTCGGGAGCGGAAAGACCTTCAGCTTCAGGGATCTCCCGCTTGAGCACAAAGCCGAGATTCTCATTGGAATGAAGCAAGGAGAACGAAAAATCGACGAGGCCATCGACAAGGCCGGCGTGTCGGTCGACGGATGGCGGCTCAGCTCCCTCTTTGGCGACGCCGCATTCTTCAATCGCGACTGGCTGAAACGCGCCGCAGGCGCCAAGGCGGGCATCTATGGAAACGATGCGGTGGAAGCGACCTATCCGCTCGGAAAATTCGATTCGGAAGACTGGCCGCTCGACGGCAGCCAGCATAACTACACGCTGACTTTCCCGGCCGGTCAATTGCCGCCGGTCAACGCCTTCTGGTCGGTGACAATGTACGATGGCAAGACCCAGTTGCTGATCGAAAATCCGATCGACCGCTATCTGATCAATTCGCCGATGCTGCCGACCTTGAAGAAGAACGCCGACGGGTCGCTGACGCTTTACATCCAGCACAAGTCGCCGGGTGCGGACAAGGAATCGAACTGGCTGCCGGCGCCGAACGGCCCGATTTATACGGCGATGCGGCTCTACTGGCCGAAAACAGAAGCGCCTTCGATTCTTCCGGTCGGCAAAGGGACGTGGCAGCCGCCTGGCATCAAGCGGACTTGACGGCACTTGGACCAATCATGCTGCGCGGAAAATGACTTGAGCGCGCGAACTCGTGCCGGCCTTTTTTGGCGGGCGCGAGTTCGAGCGTGACTCACAGGTTCCAAAGCAGCAATCGGAAAATGTTGAGCAATTGCACACAGAGCACTGATCCTCTCGCTGCAATACTCCGCCTGGCGGCAATACAATCGGCGCGCGCTCAGACCAACCTGAGCGCCTGCGTAGATAGCGAAGGACATGTCGACATTCAGGCGCTGACCTGCGCTCAACTTGCGGGCACCTGGCAGGAAGACGCGGATATGTTCCCAAGTGGTTGGTACGACGGTCTCGCCCGTATGCATCGTCTCAACGTCAGGAGAGCGAAAGAAGCGGAGCACGAGGTCATACCGTACTGCAAGGCCAAACCCAGCAAGCCGGTCGTCGAAGCGATTGCTGTCGTGTTCAAGGATATGCGCGCGATGCTTGGTATCAAGATGACACCGCGAGCCGATAGAAAGCCGAGTGGGAGGAGTTTTCCGTTGGCGGCTGTTAGCGACGTACCATTGCTCAGCCTTAGCTTTGACCAATATTCTGACATGGTTATTGGGGCGACGGTGGATTTCCTGCTGACTGGTCCCAGTCAAGCCCCTTGGTCGGTTGGTCATTGCAAATTGGGTTCGATCGTCTTGCAATTTGGCGTGGAGGGAGGCTCCAAGATTTTGCACGGCGTTTCGCATCCGGATACTTTGAGCTTTATTTTCCAGGGCGAGCAAATTGCCGATCGTCTGATTTTTGACGGTCAAGTCCTTCAGCCTCGGGACTTTGTGGTGCTTCCGCCTGGGAGCGATTTTACGTTCGCGTCGTGCGGCATCCATCGTTGGATGTCGATTTCGATGCGTGTTGGGTTGTTTGAAACATTGTCTATTAAGACCGGCAGAAAACGTCTCGCATGGCTCGAGAAGGAAAAGCGCGTCATTTCGCCCCCGGAACAATTGTTCGAATGTTTGACTGCGGCAGCCGCGAGCACCGCCGTGCTTATGCGCGAGAAGCAAACGTCGACGCTCCATGGATTTGGTGTCGCCAGTTTAAATGCATTGATCACCGCAATTGCGGATTTGGATAGCGAAATGCGTCCCCCAACAGAAAAGTCCCGATTGCCCAGCGACACCGTGGCAAAAGCTTTGAAGTATGCCCGTGGTCAGAAATGGGGAGGGCTTCAGGTTGCTGACCTGGCCCTCGCTGCTGACGTAACAAGCCGGACACTGTTGAGGACGTTCCGGCAGCAGCTGGGCGTCGGGCCGGCAAGCTATCTTAAGCTACGTCAACTCAACATGGTCCGCCGTGCACTCCGCGGAAAATGTGTGCCGTCAAGTAAAGTCACAAACATCATGAGCGAACACGGCGTTACTGAATTCGGTCGTTTTGCCTCGGAATACAAGGCCCTTTTTGGCGAGCGCCCATCAGAGACGGTGGCGAGGTCGCGGGTACAAAGAGCGGGATGACGCGATGCGCTTGAGCCGGCGTCATCGGCCGCAGCGCGCAAATTCACTAAGTGCAATTCGCGCCTCCGAGCGCGCCTAAAAGAAGCGCGGACGCAACCGCCTGCGAAATGGCATTCGACACGTGGTAGGCCGCCTTGTTCAGTGACCGGTTTCCGACGAAGCATTTGGCTTCAAGACTGGCCTTGAGGTCGGTTGATGCTGCCGAAACGGAAGCGTCGCACTGCAGTGTACCGAATTTGCAACGGGCCAACTTCTTTCTTCGGTTGTCCGATTTTACATAGCGACCGGTAGTTGACCCAAATATTTTCGGTACAGGCCCTCGAACTTGCGGCTGATGTGTTTCCAAAGGATTCAAAAATGAAAAAGATCGTACTCGCGGCTGCTGCGTTCGCTGCATTCGCAGCCCCTGCGTTCGCTGCCGACCTGCCGCAGCGAACTTACGCCCCGGTCAAAGCCCCCTTGATGGCTGCAGTCTACGACTGGACCGGCTTCTACATCGGCGGTAACGGCGGATATGGAACGAGCCGTAATTGCTGGAGCGTCGTACCGGCAGGTGGCGCGGTCATTCCCGACGGTTGCCACAGTCAGTCGGGAGGCGTCATCGGTGGACAGGTCGGTTACCGTTGGCAGGCTGGTCAGTTTGTGTTCGGTCTGGAAGGCCAGGGCGACTGGGCAAGCATGCGCAGTTCACACGTGAGTGTTGTTAATCCGCTTCTTACCGATTCTTCCAAGGTTACTAGCTTGGGCCTTTTCACCGGCCAGGTTGGCTACGCCTGGAACGCAGCGTTGCTGTACTTGAAAGGCGGCGCGGCGGTGACGAACAACAACCTTCTTCAAGCGACCACGTTTGGAGGCGTTGGCCTGAACTATGCGACCTCAACCCGTTGGGGCGGCGCCATCGGCGTTGGGTTCGAATACGGCTTCACGCCGAACTGGTCGGCAGCCATTGAATACGATCGCTTGATCATGGGGAATGCCAACAATTCCTTCTCGGTACCGGCAGGCGCTGCTGCTGTGGTCAATCAGATCAGCCAAGATGTGGATCTGATCACAGTGCGCGTGAACTACAAATTCGGTGGACCCGTCGTTGCGGCATACTGATCTTTGCTGGCTAACGCAAAGGCCGGCTTGGCAGCCGGCCCTCGTCGGCCTCTTGGTCCTTTTGGAGCGGAGTTTTCGTGATGAACGACATGAAGAAGTTTATTATTGGAGCAGCATTTGCTGCAGTCAGTTCTACCAGCGCCTTTGCGGCAGACCTTCCTGTGCAGGCCTATAAGAGCGCGCCCGTGGTGGCCCAGGTCTATAACTGGACCGGCCTCTATGTCGGCGTGAACGGAGGTTACGGCTGGGGCTCGCAAGATCCGCTGACGCTTGTCTCTAACAGGTTCGACCGTACAAGCTTCAATATCAGTGGCGGGATGCTCGGCGGCACCATGGGCGCCCAGATCCAGCAGGGGTATGTGGTGATCGGCCTCGAGGGTGATCTTGATTGGGCGAACATCAAGGGCAACGGCATCTCAAATCCGGCTATTGCTGGCATTGGGCAGGGTATTGCGCTCGATATCGCGTCCAAGGTCAGCGCCATTGGAACGGCAAGAGCACGCGTTGGCGTCGCTTTGAATAACTCGCTGCTCTACGTAACCGGCGGTGCGGCATTTGTGAAATCGAGCGCCAATGGCACCTCAATTGCGGGCTTGCCTTGCGGTACGCTTGGTGTGCTCCCGAATTGCGCGGCCTCCGCCTGGCGCCCTGGCATCGTTGCAGGCCTGGGCATCGAATATGGCTTCACACCTAACTGGTCCTTGAAGGGTGAATATCTTTTCACGCAGGTGGTCGGCACGGGCGCAAGCACGGACAAGCTCAACACCTTCCGCGGCGGCATCAATTATCGATTTTGAAATGGAAGATGCGGGGAGGGCGTTATTATGAGTCCTAAGGCATTGGCTCTTTGTGCAACGTTGGTTGCACTTGCCGGTCCTGCTTCGGCCCAGACGCCAACATGGACCCAGACGGGTATGCTTAGCTGTAAGCTTAACCCGAGCATTGGCTTCATTATCGTCGGACACCAGTCGATGGAGTGCCGCTTCGTGCCATCCATGCCCGGTCCCCCACAACTTTACGAGGGCGCCCTCAACACTGTGGGAATTGATATTGGGATAATCGGTGGCGGCGCTTTGGCTTGGGGCGTTCTGGCGCCCAGCGCCGGCGTTCCTGCCGGCGCTCTGGCTGGCACCTATGTTGGTGCAAGCGGTGATGTGGCGTTGGGCGTTGGTGTTGGGGCAAACGTTCTGGTCGGCGGATCCAACAGAAGCTTCGCACTGCAACCGGTGTCGGTCGAGGGCTCGGTCGCGCTGGATGTCACACTTGGTCTGTCAGCGCTTCAACTGCGATCGGTTCCTTGAGCAAAGCGCGCCTGCCGCGGAACACCCAAGTCGAACAAGAGATAGAGGATTTATAATGCGGTATTGTTACCTTCTTGCAGTTGCCATGACAACCGCTTGCTCCGGCGCTCTCGCCCAGACGCCGCTGTCGACCTACGTCGACAGCAACGGCTTCATCGATGTGCAGAAGCTGACATGCGCCCAACTCGCGGGTACCTACCAGGAAGACGCGGACGCTCTGACGTCCTGGTACAGCGGTTGGTACAACGGTCTGGCCAAGAAGCACTACCTGGATCTCAGGAAGGGAAAGGTCGTGGAGCATGAGGTGATCCAGTACTGCAAGGCAAATCCTGACAAACTCATCATCGAAGCCATCGCTGTCGTATTCAAGGATGAGCGGGCGAAACTGGGAATTCGGATGAAGGCCGATTGAGAGAAGAGCGCCATTCGTTAGGTCTGGTGTTCGATGATAGGAGACCTGCTGATGTTGCCCATTGCGAAGCGTACAGTTGCCAACGTGCTGTTTGGTGGTTCAAACCGCACCATTGCACTGCAGCCACTCTCGGTGGAGGGGCAGGCGGGCATCAATGTTTCCTTGGGGGTATGCGGCCTGATCCCGGCGTTCGTATCGTGATGCCATGAGCACCCCCGCAATCAATCTGTGGCCACGATGGCTCAGGATATTGATTGTCGGAGCAGCCACGGCCACGGCGATTGGCAGCGGATGGTTCGCATATCGCTACTTCGCAAAGCCTGTTGTGCTCACCGTGGCTGCCGGGTCGGCCGATGGCGAGTCGCTGGCGCTGATCTCGGCGATATCAGCGCGCCTGTCGGCGTCGAACTCTCATGTCCTGTTGAAGGTCAGCGATGCCGGAAGTTCAGCGAAGGCCGCCGAATTGTTGGCGGCGGGCAAGGCCGATCTTGCAGTCGTTCGCGGCGACACCAGAGGCCTGGCGGACGCGCGGAGCGTTCTGCTCCTGACCCATGGGGTGGTCCTGATCGTGACGCCCGCGGCTGTCAGCGCCGACAGCCTCGGTGACCTACACGATACAACCATTGGCGTCGTCGGCGGCGCCATCAACGCTCCGACAGTTGAGGCCCTCAAGCAGGTGTATCAATTCGACCGCGCCAAGGTCACCTTTAAGAATGTTGCCATCAACGACACTGCGGCGTCGCTCGCATCAGGAAAAGTTCACGCGTTGCTGGCCGTTGTTCCGCTAACGGAGAAATACCTCGCCAAAGTTAGGCAATTCTTTCACCAGGAACGCGCCAAAGGGGCGGGGCTAAAACTGATCGAAATCGAGTCGGCTGGCGCGGTCGCCAACGTCGCGCAGTATTACGAGAGCTATGACATCCCGAAGGGCACCTTGCGGGGCGCTCCGCCGGTTCCGTCCGATGACCTGACGTCGCTGCGCTTGTCGTATTTTCTCGTCGCCAACAAGTCAGTCAATGCCGACGCCATTACCGATCTGGCGCAGTCGCTGGTCGATGCAAAACGGGATCTGCTGTCACAGTTTCCGATATTGGCCCAGGCCGCGGCGCCGAGCACGGATGCGGACGCGTTGATCCCGATCCATCCGGGGGCTGCGACCTATTACAATGGCAACCAGCAGAGCTTCTTCGACAAATACGATGACAAGCTTTACTACGGGTCGCTGCTGCTCGGCTCTCTGATCTCCATCCTCGTGGCAGCCTGGCGTTTCGCCCGCTCAGGCCGCGGACCGGAAAGTATGCTGGAGCCGCTTTACGAGCTTGGCAACGAAATCAGGATGGCGAAGAGCGAGGCCGAACTGGACCAAATCGAACGGAGAATTGACAGCATCCTCAAGGCTGAACTCGCCAGAAATGCTGGCGGTGAGGGCGCCGACGGCGCCGAGATGGCCGCGCTAGGTCTTGCCTCTCAACGGCTCCAATATCTGATGAGCCATTGCCGGACCCGGCTCGGCCACACATTGGCTCGCCCGGCGAGCAACTAGCGCGTGCACGAACACTCACGCTGCTGGGCAAGCGCCGCATCCTTGATCTGGATCAGCGCGGGCGGCGACTATACTCCGGCCGCCTTGTCGGCTTGCTCGATGCACGAGCCGTGCCAGGCATACTTCCCCGTCCGTGCAATAGGGATCGCTTCGCCGTTCCGGCCATCAAGCGTGGGATCGATCCCGTCCATAGATGACCGTCCGTTCCGAAAAAGCGGCGGTATCTTCAGCGTTTGATGGACGATCGATAAAGGCATTCCGACAAAGAGAAATTCTGTAGTGATCTCAATCGCCCGAAAAGCAGGCAAAACGTCCGAATGAGTGCTGAAAGCACCCTGGAAATTCGAAGACTTCCAAGCTGAATATCGCAAGTCGTAGGGGTCTCAAGCCGCTGACTCGAAGAGTAATTTGAGATGGTTGCAGGTCCAGGATTCGAACCTATCGCGGCCGTCTCGTCGGTGGACCTACGTGATATAGTACGACGTCCGATGACACTTCCTGAAACTAGCTCAAACTTGCCCATGATGGATTGGAGAGATAGTTGAGCGTTTTCAACAGGATAGAATGAGGTGTGTGCACGACGTGTGCACCGAGAGATCCCAGAAAATCCTATAACGGGCAACATCATCACCCCTTGTGAGGTGTGATGTGACGTCGGTACCAGGCCGAGCGATGTGTACAAACAGAGAAGCCGCGACATCTCATCTTGATGATCCTTCGTCTAATACGTTGCCCTCCCACCAGACAGGTCAAACACCGCGCCAGTCGAGAATGAGCATTCGTCGGAGGCGAGCCACGCGACCATAGCGGCGACTTCTTCGGGGCGGCCGGCGCGGCCGAGCGGGATCTTTGCCAGCACATTTCGGTACGCGTCGTCCGACATCTGCTTGACGAGATCGGTGGCGATCACCGCAGGTGCGATGGCATTCACTCGGATTTCGGTCGCCGCCAGTTCCTTGCCGAGAGATTTCGTCAGGGCGATCACGCCGGCCTTTGCCGCGGAATAGCCGGTCATGCCGGCATTGCCCTCTTTGCCAGCGATCGAGGCCAGATTGACAATGCGTCCGGCGTTCTGCCGTCGCATCGGTGCGATGGCAGCCTTGCAGCAGAGAAACGTGCTGGTGAGGTTGACGTCGAGGACGCGCCTCCACTCCGCAAAGCTGTACTGCTCGATGTTGACTGTCGGGCCGGTAATGCCTACGGCATTGACCAGTACGTCGATACGGCCAAAACGATCGAGAAGTCGGGCCATCGCTTCACTGACGGCGTTTTCGCCGGTGAGATCGATCCGCTCGTCGGCGCCGTCAGCTATGTCCCAGACGATCACGGTTGACCCGGTAGAGGCCAGCCGCAAGCGAACCGCTTCGCCGATGCCGCCGCAGCCTCCCGCAATGACGACGATATGCTCCGAGAAATCGAGGCTGGTCATGCTGTTGCTCTTCCATCTGAGGCCTCGGCGACGATCCGGCGAGCCGCGGCAAGTGCACGCCGGCCCCATTCTTCCGCGCCAAGTCTAGGCAGCCATTCGTCATTCGGGATTTCCAGACTCAGCGGCAGATCGTCCGGCAATGCACGCACCAAGCCGCGGAGATCGGTGCCGCCGTCCCCCGGGAGAAGCCGGGCGCATCGGGCGGTGTGGATCAGTTCCTCATGGGTCGCGGGAACGCCTGCGGGCGCGTCGCAGAGCTGCGCATAGCTGAGGAGGTGCCGGGCTAAATTTGCGATGTCGCCGAGCGTTGTTGCCGAGCGTGCGGCATGCAGCGCATCCACCAGCACGCGGCCGTTCGATTCCGCGGCGTTGGTCACGATGCGCAGGGCGGCGTTGGCATTCTTCACCGCTGTCCACGGCATGAATTCGAGATCCGCCGTGAGACCATAGGGCGCAGCCGCGCGACAGAACTTCGCGAAGGAGTCCGTCAGGCGGGCTTCGTCGGGGTCATCGCCGGCGACCAGGATGGCGCGCGCCTTCAGCCTGCCTGCCGTATCGAGGAACGCTGCGAAGCGCTCGGACTTGAAATCTGCTCCGAGCCGCGCGATTTCGACATCGAACACCGACACACCCGTATCGCCAATGCGACGGATGGTGTCCCGCAACATGGCCTGGTCTGTGGTCAGAGGCGAGAAGTCGCCGCCGGGCGCCGCAGGCGCGATGCGAACCCCGATCGCCTGGTAACCAAGCTTCCCAGCCAGTTCCAGCGCGTCCGGAGGCGCCATTGGCGCCGAGGTGAGATAGGCGAGGGAATAAATGTGGGCCATGATGAGCGTCCTCGCATTAAGCCAGCGGCGAGATCGCCGTCGGCAGCGCGATGGTCGAGCGCATGTCGCCGGTCAGCCAGTCGGGCCCGCCTTTCGGCGGCCAGACGCCCTTGGCAACGGACTCGGCGCGCACCGCCGCGCGGGCGTCGAGGCTCGCAAATGGCCAGATATGGGTGAAGCGAGGCGGCCCGTCGAGCGCATACATCGCGATCGAGAGTGGCGACAGCTTGCCACGTTCAGGTATCGCAGCTTCCCACGCCGCGATCGTCGCAGGAACGCCGCCATGCTTGAGGCGATAGGTGCGGATTTCGTAGACGCTGCCGTACTTGCCCGGCACGATTGGCGGCAGGAACGGAAACGGCGCATAGGTGTCGAAGCTCATCTGCGTGATGGCGTCACCTGCATTGAAGGGATTGTCCGTGCGCAGCGCCCGCTCGCGCTCGGCGCGCCATTCCTCGTGATCCGCAAAGGAGCGCAGCACCAGAAGTTGATTGAGCTCGCCGATCTCGCTGGACCAGCAGCCGAGCAGGGTACCCTTGGTCTCCGATGCCCTGATATATTCGCCGATCCCGGCTACGGCTTTGGCCGCGGTGCCGAGCTTCACCGCCAGCGTTGCGATCTCGTACAGCATGTCGTCTCTCCTTGCGGTCATGCGGCTGCCGACCTGTTGTTCTCAAGCGGAATCCCGCCGGCGTGATGCGCGGCGATGTAGCCGAAGGTCATGGCGGGACCGAGCGTGATGCCACCGGACGGATAGCGACCGGCCATGATGCTCGCCATGTCGTTTCCGACGGCGTAGAGGCCGTCGATGGGCTTGCTCTCGGCGTCGAGCACGCGTGCGTGCTCATCGGTGTCGAGGCCTGTGAAGGTGCCGAGACTGCCGGCGACAATCTTCACCGCGTAGAATGGACCGTATTCAATGGGCGCGACGCATGGGTTGGGACGACGCGCCATGTCGCCTTGTATGCGGTTGTAGGGCGTGTCACCGCGCCCGAAGGCGGGGTCCTCGCCGCGCGCGGCGAAGCGGTTGTAATGCTCGATCGTCGCCCGCAGTCCTGCCGCGGAGATGCCGCAGGCGAGCGCGAGCGCTTCGATGCTCGCGCCTCGCTTCAGATAGCCGTTGCGCAGCCAGGGTGTGATCGGGAACGGCCTGGGGCGAACCCGGCCCAGGCCGTAGTGCTTGAGGAATTTGGTGTCGCAGATCGCCCAGGCTTCCGCCGCTTCACCTCGGGGCGTGGCTGCGAACAGCGCCTTCATTACGTCGTGATAGGAGTCGGCCTCGTTGGCGAAGCGCTGTCCGTCGCTGCGGACCATGATCAGCCCCGGCTTGGCGCGTTCGATCAGGTGTGGGAAGCGTCCCACCGAGCCGTCGCGATGCGGCACCAATGACACGGGGGCCCAGGCGCCGTTGTCGGAGAGATCGGTTCGCATCCGTCCACCGGCGGTCTCCCCGAGGCGGATGCCGTCGCCGGTGTTGCCCTCCGGGGCTGCCGACCAGTGCTCACGCCCGGTCGGTGCATGAGCAAACAGCGCGGCCTTTCGTGCGACATCGTGCGGAAAGCCGCCGCAGGCGAGTACGACGCCGCGGCGCGCGCGGATTTCCAGTGTTTCGCCGCGACGTCCGACGCGCGCGCCAACCACGCGCGATCCCTGCGTCAACAGCGATTGCGCAGGCGTTGCCGGCATGATTTTGACGCCAAGCTCGTCGGCCGATTTCAGAAGTCGCGCCACGAGCGCGTTGCCGTTGGCCAGATGCATGCCACGACCGAAGCGCAGTAGGTCGAGGAAATGCCGCGTCAGTCGTCGCGCGACATGCAGGAAGGAGGTCAGCGACGAACGAGCATTGAGGAAGTGCCGTAGATCGGCTCCCGACGCGATGCCCATGCCAAAGGGCGAAACTTCCTCCAGCGGCTGCTTGAGATCGCGGATACGTGGACCGAGCTGGCGGCCGTCGAATGGTGCCGCGCAGACCGAGCGCCCACCCGTGACGGCGCCCGGGCTCTTGCCATGGAAATCGGGAATCAGGTTGCCGTCGATGAAGGCCAGGTGGGTCTCGCGCTGGAAGAACTCGACCATGCGCGGGCCCTGATCGAGAAACATGTCGATATGGGCATGGTCGTAGCCATCGGCGAGCTCGTGGCGCAGATAGAGTTTTGGTTGCTCCGGAGTTTCGACAATGCCCGCTGCCTGCGCCAGCGGGTTGCGCGGGATCCACATCCAGCCGCCGGACCACGCCGTGGTGCCACCAAGTTGCGCCTCCTTCTCGATCAGGACGACGTCGAGCCCGAGCGAGGCGGCGGTGACCGCCGCCGACAGCCCGCCCGCGCCCGAGCCGATCACGAGCAGGTCGCAGTCGGCGGTGTTGTTCTCAGCCATGGAAGTCTCAAGCTCACGCCGCACGGCGTGCTCGTGTTTCGCCGAGCGCATGACGGACCGCGCGGTAGCCGAACGTAATCGCCGGTCCGATGGTGATGCCCGGACCCGGATAGGTCCCGCCCATGATCGAGTTGGCCTCGTTGCCGCAGGCATAGAGACCCGCGATCGGGCTGTTGTCGGCTCGGAGCACCTGGGCCCATTCGTTCACGACCAGGCCGGTCGCGGCGCCGATATCGCCGGGATAGAGACGCACGGCATAATAGGGCGCAGCTGCGATCGGACCGAGCGTCGGATTGGGCCCAACCGATGCGTCGCCGTTGACGCGATGATAGGGCGTAGTGCCGCGGCCGAATTCGGTGTCGACGCCGCTCGCGGCATAGCCGTTCATCGCAGCGATGGTGGTTTGGAGACTGGCTGCCGGCACGCCGATCTTGCGCGCGAGCTCCGCGACGGTCGCACCCTCGGTCAGATAGCGGTCGGCGAGATAGGGAGCGAGGTTGCCCGTCCCCATGCGCACCATGCCGAGGCCGTATTTCTTCAGGCCCACCGCATCGGTGATGATAAAGCAGGGGATGCAGGGCACCTGCTTGTTGTGCTCGAACATCGCGCGCCCGAACACATGGTAGGAGACGGATTCGTTGACGAAGCGCCGCCCTGTCTGGTCGACGCAGACGGTGCCGGGCTTGCTTCGGTCCATGACGAAATGCGGAAAGCTCGCGGTGCTGCCGTCGGCGCGCCGCCGGATCGAGACCGGAGCCCAGAACGCGTTGTCAAAATTGCCTTCGCCGAGCCGCGCGCCAAGCTTGAGGGCAATGTCCTGCATCGCGCCGGTGTGGCCCGGTGCCGATGGGCTATGGGTCTCGCCCCTCGGCAGCAATTCGCCGCGTCGCTCGGGATGCCGATTGAAGCCTCCGGCGGCGAGCACGACGCCCAGCGCTGCGGTCACGTGCCGCGTGGTCGAGCCGGACTTGAACACCGCGCCGGTGACGGCGCCGTTCTCGGTGGCGAGATCCAGAACCTCGGTGCGAAGCAAGATGTCCACACCGCGCGCGTTGAGCGAGGCCAGGAAGCGGCCGATCAGCGCGTTGCCCATGACGAGCCGCGATCCGCGCCGGCCTTTCAGCCTGTCGCCGGCATAGTGCGCGAGGATCTTCAGCGCGTACGCAAAGGAGCGCCTCGACTTCTTGATGGCGAGGAGGTGGCCGATATCGGTGCGATCGACCATCATGCCGCCGAAGATGGTGAACTCCGGTATAGGCGGGCGGATCTTGTCGAGATCGGTGCCGAGCGCGCGGCCATCGAACGGCACGGGCTCCAGCGCACGACCGCGCATGGTCGCGCCTTCGAACTGCTGCTCGTAATCGGGGTGGGTTGCGTAGGGGCGGAACTTGACCTCGCTGTTGGCCTCGAGCGTCGCGACCGCCTCTGGCGCGCTGTCGAGAAAAGCCTCGCGCATCGCCACCGGAGAATGGTTGCCGACCACGCCGTCGAGGAATTGGCGGACCTTCTCCCGGCTGTCGTCGGGATTGACGGTCTTGGAATGGTGCGAATTCGGCATCCATGTGGTCGCAGCCGACAGCGCGCTGGTGCCGCCGACATATTCGGTGCGTTCGACGACGAGGACCTTGCGGCCTTCGATCGCCGCAAACAGGGCAGCCGCCATGCCGGCGGCTCCCGAGCCGATCACGATGATGTCGTAACGGGTACCTTCCGAAATCGCGTCGATGTTTTTGAACATGGCCGTTACCTCGATCCGTTGCGCGCCAGCAGGAAATCGAGCATCGAGCTTTGCAGCGCATTATACATGTCGGTGCCGGTCGAGGTCGGGCATCCCAGGCGTCGGGCCGCCTCGATGAGCGGTGAGACCGCGGGGCTGGTGATGACACAGCCGACGAACGTGCCGAATGTGAGCTTCGACACGTCGACCGGAAGCGGATCGCCCGCCTTCATGCCGAGCGGTGTCGCATTAGCGATCAGATCGAAACCGGAGGGATCCGCCGTGCCCGCATGAATCTCGGCCCGGCCAAGGGTTTTCAGCTTGGCGATCAGTTGATCCCGGCGCGCCACGTCCGTGTCGTGGATCGCAAGCGAGCGTACGCCCGCCTCGACCAACGCCATGGCGATGGCTGAACCGGCACCGCCCGCGCCGACCTGCAACGCGCGCTTGCCGGCGGGATCGCCGCCGTTGGCGCGCACCGCGTCGACGAAGCCGAGCCCGTCGACGATGTCGCCGTGCCAGCCGCCTTCAGCGCGCCGGCGCATGATGTTGACGGAGCCGAGCAGGCGGGACCGCTCGGTCGTGCTGGCGCAGAACGCGAAGCAGGCGAATTTGTGCGGGACCGTGACGATGATGCCGTCGAGATTGCGCACCACTGTTGCGGCCGTCAGGAAGGCCTCGAGATGGGCGCCGTCGATCTGCACCGGCACGAGGATCGCGTCGTGGCCGCGATCGGTGAAGGCTTTGGTGACCCCGCCAGGCGACTTCACCTGCGCGATGGGATCGCCGACAATGATATTGAGGCGGGTCGCGCCGGTCAGGTTCAGGCTGATCATTCTTGTTCTCTTCTTGTTAGGCCGCTCCGCGTGCCTCGGCTGCTTCGGCCTGGACGACGCCGAGCAGCCGGGCCTGCAATTCGTGGTCTCGTTCGAGGATCACAGCGTCGCCGGTGAAGGCGATCCGGCCGTTCACCAGCACATAGGCGCGATCGACGATAGGCAGGACGAGCTCCGCGTGATGCTCGACGATGACCATGGCCACCTTGCCGCGCAGCTTGATGAGCGCGTCCATGACTTCCTTGACGACGGCCGGTGCCAGGCCCTCGAACGGCTCGTCGAGCAGGATCAGCTTGCTCGGCACCATGAGCGCACGTGCGATCGCGACCATCTGCCGTTCGCCGCCCGACAGGCTCTCGGCCTTGGCAGAACGGCGTTCGCGCAGGCGCGGGAACAGCTCGAACGCGCCGTCCAGCCCGATGCCGCGCGGACGCGCTGCGAGCTGCAAATTCTCGGTGACCGTCAGGTTCGGGAAGAGCCTGCGTCCCTCGGGGACGAGCGAAATGCCGAGCCGGTTGATCTCGTAGGGCTTGAGGCGCGCGAGGGAGCGACCTTCGAACACGACGTCGCCATTGCTGATGGTCAGAGTCCCGCTGAGGCTGCGCAGCAGGGTCGTCTTGCCGACGCCGTTGCGGCCGAGCAGCGCAATGGCTTCGCCGGCGTGCACGGTGAGATCGACGGATTCGAGGACCGTGCTGCCGCCATAGCCGGCGGAGACGCTGGTGGCCTCGAGCAGGACCGCGGCGCGGGCATGGGCGATGCGCTCGATCGCCGGAGGCGGGGCCTGCGCGCCGTCCTTGGCAGCTCCGAGATAGGCCGCGACCACGTCGGGGTTCGCTGCGACCTCCGAAGGCTTGCCGTCGGCGATCATGCGTCCCTGGTGCAGCACCGAGATGCGGTCGGAAATTGCCAGCACGCGGTCGATGTCATGTTCGATCAGCAGCACGCCGTGGGTCTGTGCGAGCTTCCTGATGAGGTCGGCGACGATGACACGGTCGGCTTCGGCGAGCCCTGCCAGTGGCTCGTCGAGCAGCAGCAATTTGGAGTCGATCGCGAGCGTAATCCCGATCTCGAGCAGCCGCTTCGCGCCGTGTGGAAGATTGACGCACTGGTCGGCCGCGACGTCGGCAAGCCCGACGGCATCGAGGATCGACCAGGTCCGCGCGTTGATTGCGTCCATGGCGTAGGCATCGGCAATCAGCCGGCCCGATCCCTTGCGCTGGGCCTGCACCGCCACACGGACATTCTCGAACACGGTGAGGTTCGGGAAGATCGAGAGGATCTGGAACGAGCGACCGATGCCGAGGCGGGCACGAACATGCATCGCTACCCGCGTCACGTCGGTGCCGTCGAACACGATGCGTCCGCCGCTCGGCTTCAGCGCGCCGGACAGCATGTTGAAGAACGTGGTCTTGCCGGCCCCGTTCGGCCCGATGATGCTGTGAAGCACGCCGCTGCGAACCTCGAGGTCGATGCTCTTCGCGGTCACCAGGCTGCCGAAATTCTTGCTCAGCGCAAAGGTCTGCAACAGCAGCTTGCCACGGTCGAGGCCGGCGGCGCTGCTTGCAAACGGCGCGATGACGGCAGGTCGCGGCGGGATGTCGGGACGCACCAGGGTCCAGCGCTGCTGGCCGAGCAGCCGTTGCCAGAGCCCCTGCATCCCTTCCGGAGAGGTCAGTGCGAACAGCATCAGGATCGGCGCGAAGATCAGCCACCAGTTTTCGGTAACGGCGGACAGGCGATCCTCGAGCATGATGAAGGCGATCGCACCCCACAATGGCCCGAGCACATGATGCACGCCGCCGAGCACGGTCATCAGCAGGGAGTCGCCGGCATGCTGCCAGCTCAGATTGTTGGCATAGACGCCTTCCAGCATGAGGGTCAGCAACGCGCCGCCGAGGCCGACGAAGGTGCCGGTCAGGATCAGCGCACCGTGCCGGAAGCGGTGGACGTCGTAGCCGAGGCTGCTGGCACGCTGCTCATTGTCCCGTATCGCCTGCAAGACGCGGCCGAACGGCGAATGCGCGATGCGCCACAACAGCCAGATGCAGGCCACGGTGACCAGAACGACGAAGACGTGAAACGACCACGCGCTGGCGAAAGTCGTGCGGTGAACACCCTGCAATCCGTTCTCTCCGCCGGTCACAGCGGTCCATTTGAACGCAATCTCGAAGGCAATCTGGGAGAAGGCCAGCGTCAGCAGCGAGAAGTACAATCCCTTGCGACGCAGGATGATGGCGCCGATCGCGAGCGCGAGCAGGGCCGAGAACACCGTTGCGAACAGCAGCGACACGAGATCGTTGCCGTAACGGCCGAGAACGAAGAACGCGGCCGCATAGCTCGCGCAGCCGAAGAATACCGAGGCCCCGAACGGCACGAGGCCGGTATAGCCGACCAGCAGGTTCACGCCGGCGCCGTAGAGCGTGTAGATCGCGATCTGCGTGATCAGCGAGATCGGCGCGCCGAGCAGCGACCAGACTGCGGTCAGCGCGGCGAGAACGAGCGCGGCGACGAATGCCGGATGACGTAGTGCAGCGAGATGGGTCACTCGAATCGCTCCCAGCGTTCACCGAACAGCCCGCGCGGGCGGATGAGGAGGATGGCGGCCATCAGGATGTACATGGCCGCGCCCGACCATTCCGGTTGGAACTGGATGGTCATGGCGGTGGTGATGCCGACCAGGAGGCCTGCCACGATGGCGCCGAGGAAGGAGCCGAGGCCGCCGATGGTCACGATCACGAAGGCCGGCATGATGGCGCCGGCGGCCATCGACGGCGTGATGGTCCAGAGCGGCGCCGCCAGCAGTCCGCCCAGGCCGGCGAGAAGACAGCCGATGCTGAACACGCCGGTGAAGACGATCTGCAGGTTGATGCCGAGCAGTCCGACCATCTCCGGATCGCGCGATCCGGCGCGGATGATCCGGCCGTACGGTGTGTAAGCGAGGAACGCCCAGAACAGCACGAGCACGAGGGCGGTCGTGACCAGCACGAACATCCGGTACCTGGTGATCAGGATCGGGCCGTATTCGACGAAGCCCGAGAGGAATTTTGGCGCGGCAAACGGCACCGGCGCGCCGCCGAAGATCAGCCGCAACACTGCTTCTGCGAGCAGCGCCAGCGCAAAGGTCAGGATCAGACCGAGCAGCGGCTCCTTGCCGTAGAGATGCCGGATCAGGACCGTCTCGACGACCACGCCGATCGCGCCAGTCAGCAGGGGCGCCGCGAGCGCGGCCCACCAGCCGAATTCCTTACCGAGCGCAAAGGCGAGATAGGCGCCGACCGCGAAGAAAGCGCCGTGGGCGAAATTGACGATGCCGAGCATCCCGAAGATGATTGAGAGACCGATCGCGATCAGCACATAGAGAAAGCCCAGCACCAGGCCATTGACGGCCTGCGACAGGATCATATCGAGCATGGCGTCATCCGCTGTTGGTTGCGATGCGCGACGCAGGGGCTATCGCCCGCAGGCATCGCGCATCGCCGGTAAACGACGTCAGAGCGTGTCCATCTTGCAGACGCCGTCGGCCTTCGCGCCGAAGGCCTTGGCGATATCGTCCGGCGTCTTCGGCAGTTCGGCCTTGACGTCGAAATAGTCCCACTTGTCGGTGATCTTCGGATGGATGCCCGCCACCAGCAGGCGACTGGTCATCTGATGGTCGAAGTCGCGATAGCCGATATCCATGTCGCCGCGGCGATACTTCCAGGCCTCGAGCGCCTGCACGATCGCGCCAGGTTCGGTCGACTTCGCCATCTCGATGGAATCGAGCAGGCTCTTCATGCCGAGCCAGCCCATCCAGGCCTTGTCGGCGGCGGGCCTGTTGTGCTTCTTCCCATAGGCCGCCGCCATCGCCTGCTCTTCCGGCGAATTGTTCGGGTTCTTGTACCACCAGGTGATGGTGTAGAGCCCGTCGGCCGCCTCGGGGCCGACGCCCCACAGATCGGTGTTGCCGACCGAGATCTCGGCGAAGGGAATCTTGCCCTTCATGCCGAGCTCATTCCACTGCTTGAGGAAGGTGGTCAGATCGCTGGCGGCGATGCCGCCGATCACGACGTCGGGCTTGGCTGCGCGGATCTTCAGGATGAACGAGGAATAGTCGGGCGTTCCGACCGGGACTTCGTCGGCGCCGACCACCGTGCCGCCATTGGCGGTGATGTAGTCGGTGAAGGCGCGCTTGATGTCCTGGCCGAACGCGTAGGACGCCGTCAGCAGGTACCACTTCTTGCCGATCGACGCGCAATAGGGCGCGAGAATGCGGGCATGGACGTCGACCGGCGGCTGCAGGCGGAACGTGTACTTGTTGCAGGATTTTCCGGTCAGGTCGCCGGTGGCTGCGTTGGCCGCGACGTACGGGATCTTGGCCTTCTTGGCGACCGACGAAATGGCGAGCGCGAACGAGGATAGCGCGCCGCCGACCATGCCGACGACCTTCTGCTCGCCGACGAGCCGTTCGGCGCTCTGCTGCGCACCTTGCGGATTGGGTTCGTCCAGCCAGACGATCTCCGCAGGCCGTCCCAGCAGCGTGTTGTTGCGCTGCTCCAGCGCCAGCATGCCGCCTTGTGCCAGATATTCCGCCTGATCGACGATCGAGCCGGTCTTGGCCCAGATCATCCCGATCTTGATCGGCTCGGCCGCCGCGGCGTTGCCGATATAGGGCATGCCGAGGCGTGAGGCGGCGAGTGACGTCGCACCCAGCAGAAGGCTGCGCCGGCCGATGCGCAGGCCCGTCGCCGCGCGTGACTTTGTTGGTTCCGTCATTTCAAGCCTCCCCTTTTCATATTGAGCCAGTCGTTGCCGGCGGGCCGTACATGCGGCTCTTGCAGGGCAGCCCCTAGCATGACTGGAATTGGATTCCAATATCAAAATTCAGAAAGTGGAATCCAATTCCAATTTTGAGTGGTGCGTGGTACAAGCCGCGCGGGAGCAGCGCCAAATCGTGGGAGGACACAGTAATGACCAGGACCGCCGTGGCTGTGATCGGCGCCGGCGCGATCGGGCGGGCTCACGTCGAAACCATGCGCCGGTCGGATACCTGCGCGCTCGCGGCGATCGCCGAGCCTGCAGCAGCAGGAAGGGTTTATGCCGAAGGCCTCGGCGTGCGCTGGTACGCCGACCCACTCGATCTCTTGCGTGAGGTGAGGCCGGAGGCGGCGATCATCGCCACCCCGAATGCGACCCATCGCGAGCTCGCAATCGCATGCATCGAGCGCGGGATCGTGCCGCTGGTCGAGAAGCCGATCGCGAGTACGCTCGAAGATGCCGCGGCGATCGCGGCGTCGTCGGAACGTGCCAACGTGCCCGTCCTGGTCGGGCATCATCGACGGCACAATCCGATCATCCGGCGGGCACGGGCAATGATTGCCGAGGGCGCGCTCGGCCGCCTGACCAACGCAACCGTGCTCTACACCTTCTACAAGCCTGCCGACTATTTCGAGATGGCATGGCGGCGCGAGGCCGGAGGCGGACCGGTGCTTATCAACCTCATTCACGAGATCGATCTGATCCGCCATCTCTGCGGCGAGATCGCGTCGGTTCAAGCCATCGCGTCCAGCGCGGTGCGCGGTTTTGCGGTCGAGGACAGCGCGGCCGTCCTGCTGCGCCTGGTCAATGGTGCGTTGGTGACGCTGAACCTCAGCGACACTGCGGCGACGCCCTGGAGCTGGGATCTTGCCAGCGGTGAGAGCCCGAACTATCCGTCGCAGCCTATGGCGGTGCAGACGCATTTCCTGAGCGGCACCGAAGGCTCGCTCACGCTGCCGACGCTCGACCATTGGCACTACACGTCCGGCAAGAGCTGGTTCGCCCCGATCACCCGCGACAGCGTGAAGCTCGAACGCGGCGATCCCTACAGTGCGCAGCTCGATCATCTGGCGCGGGTGGTCCGTGGCGAGGAACCGCCGTTGATTACCGCGCGCGACGGTGCGCTGACCTTGCGGGCCACAATGGCTGTTCACAAAGCCGCCAAAACCGGTCAGATAGTGCGGCCTGACCAGGAGATGGAATCGTGATTCAGGATGTCTTGGTGCTGAAGAATTCGGATCTCGTCGAGGCGCCGAGTGGCCTTCTGGAGCGCACCCTCGGTGTGCTCGAGCTGCTCGCGACCAACGCACGTGGCATGCTGTTGTTTGAGATCGCCGATTCCCTGCACATCCCGCGCAGTGCCACACATCGCGTACTCACCAGCCTGATCGAGCACGGCTACGTCAAGCAGGAACGCGAGCAGGGCGCCTATCAGCTCACGGCCAAGATTGCCTCGCTCGCCTTCACGTTCCTCGCCGGCAGCGGCATCACCGACTTCGCGCAGCCGCTGCTCGATCGCCTGGCGCGGGAGAGCGGCGAACTGGTGCGGCTTGCGATGATCGACGGGCGGGAGCTTGTTTGGGTCGCCAAGGCCCAAGGCTCGCCCGCCGGTCTCCGGTACGACCCGGACATGGGGCAGGTCGGTCGACTGTCCTGCTCGGCCAGCGGTCAGGCCTGGCTGTCGTGTCTCACGGACGACGAGGCGAAGGCGCTCGTCGAGAAGCAGGGCTATGGGTCGCGCAAGGATTATGGCCCGCGCGCGCCGGAGAACTGGCCGGCGTTGCAGAAATGCCTGCGCCAGACCCGCAAGCGCGGGGTCAGCGTCTGCATGCAGACCTACACGCCCTGGATGAGTGCGACCGCGGCGCCGATCCGCCACCCCAAAACCAAGGAAGTGACCGGAGCAGTGGTGATCGCCGGTCCGCACATCCGCCTGACCGAAGAGCGCATGCTCGAGCTTGCGCCGGCGCTGCTTCAGACCGCGCAAGAGCTCTCGATGGCGACGCTCGCCTCGCCTGGTCTTCAGAGTGGGCGGCCTCATGGCAGCTTCTTCGACACGAATGCATCCTGAACAACGCGAGTTTCAATACGATGCGGATTCTCATCACGGGTGGTGGTGGCTTTATCGGCGCGTGGCTGGCGCGCCGTCTCGCCGAGAGCGGGCATCAGCTTCGCGTCTTCGAGCCGGTTGCGCGAGCGGCGCAGTTCAACGGGATCGTCGGGCCTGCCGCGGCGTCGGTGCAATGGTCCATCGGTGATATCGCCGATGCACAAGCTGTGAGGGCCGCCGCGGAAGGTTGCGATGCGATCGTTCATCTCGCGGGCGTCCTGACGCCGGCGTGCAAGGACGATCCGGTGCGAGGTGCGATGATCAACCTGGTCGGAACGCTGAACGTCTTCAACGCCGCGCAGTCGCTCGGCATCCGGCGCATCGTGTACACCTCAAGCGCCGGTGTCTACGGCCCCGACGACGACACGGCGCCGCGTCCGGTCACGCATTATGGCGCGTTCAAGCTGGCGTGCGAGGGCAGCGCGCGCGCTTACTGGGGGGATCACGGCATCGCCAGCGTCGGCTTCCGGCCTTACATCGTCTACGGCTTTGGCCGCGAAACCGGACTGACCGCGGGTCCCTCGCTCGCCTGCCGAGCGGCGGCACGGGGCGAGAGCTATGTGCTTCCCTATGTCAGCACAGCAGGCCTCGTATTTGTCGACGACGTGGTCGCCGCCTATGAGGCAGCCCTGCACCGCGAGCCCGATGGTGCGCATGTCTTCAATTTGCCCGGTGCGGTGGCGTCGAACAACGATATCGTCGAGGCCATACGCGCAGTCGTCCCCGATGCGAAGATCACTATCGATGGGCCGGTGCTCCCGTTCGCCGAGGACATCGGCGAGGGGGACCTGCGGCGGGTATTTTCCGACCTGCCCGCCACCTCGTTGCGCGACGGCATTCGCCGCACCATCGAGCTCTATCGGATGAACCGATGACGCTTCCGGTGCTCGGTGCCCATACCTTCGGCTTCGCCTGGGATTGCGCGGCCGAAGAGGCCATCGAACAGCTCGCTGCTGCCGGCTATCGCACCATTCAGTTGATGGCGACGCCGCCGCATTTCGATCCCTGGCTTGAGGACGCCGCGCGGACGCAGCGGATCCGCGCCCTCATCGAGCGCCACGGCCTGTCCCTGCTGGCACTCGATCTCGCCAGCAGCGACATCAATCTCGCAAGCCCGGCGCCGCATGTGGTCGATTTCGCGGTCGAGGCCTATGCGGCCGCCATCGATCGTGCGGCCGAGCTCGGCGCCCGCTGGATCTGCGTCGGTTCCGGACGCCGGCACGCGCTGCTCGCCAAGGCGAATGCTCGCCTGATGCCGAGCTTTCGCGATGCCATTGCCCGCATTCATGACAAGGCGACGCGTGCCGGCGTGCCGATCATCCTCGAAAACCATCCGCAGGGGCTTCTCGCCAGCGCCGCCGATATCGTTCGCTTCCTGGACGCCGAAGGCTATGCTGACATGCCGGTGATCTACGATGTCGCCAACGCCGTTGCGGTCGGCGAGGATCCGGTCGAGGGTCTCAGGACCCTGTGGCGCCATCTCGGTATCGTCCATCTGTCCGACAGTCCGAAAGGGCAATGGCGACACGATCCGATCGGCTCCGGCGAGATTGACTTTGCCGCCCTCGCGGCAGAGCTGAGACAGCGTGCCTACGGGGGCAAGATCGTTCTCGAAATCCTGTCGGAGCGGCCGCTTCAGGACATCGGCGAGGGTGCCGAAGCGCTACGCCGGCAGGGACTGGCCTTTACGCGCGATGGCTGATCGCGCAGCGCAGCTTGCCCGCGAGAGGTTCAACCGGCGACCACGCGGGTCCCGCCCGGCAGCAGGCGGTCGCGGAAGCGGCCGGGCGACAAGCCGACATTGCGGGAGAAGAACCGGTTGAAATAGGCCGGGTCGGCATAGCCGAGCGTCGCGCCAATCTCGTTTACGGTCATGTCGGAATAGAGCAGGTTGCGTTTGGCCTCGGTGAGCAGCCGGTCATTGATCAGCGCCAGCGACGACTTGCCTGTCGTGACGCGGCAACAGGCATTGAGGCGCGCCGCCGTCACGCCGAGCTTGGACGCGTAGAAATCGAGCGGCGGGTGATTGCGATAGTGCCGTTCGACCAGCTCGCGAAAGCGCATCACCGTGTCGGCGTCACGCGCGCGGGACACCGGGCCCGTGCGCTCCTGCTCGAGCAATCGGCGCACGGTCACCGCGAGCAGCTGCAGATAGGCCTTGATGGCCGTGCGGCGGCCCGGGGCCGACCAGACGAATTCATGCTCGAGCGAGGCGAACAGGCCGACAAGGTCGATGTCGCTGCCGATTTGCAGCGGGAGAAAGCGGACCGGTATGCGGAAGCCTTCGACGAGGTCGGCATCGTGGTCGAGCGCGGATTGCAGGAAGGGCGGGGCCACGGTGATGACGTAGCCGTCGGTATTGGGCTTGAAGCGAATGGCGTGGATCGTGAGCGCCGGGATGATGACCAGGGACGGTGGCGACACGTCCCAGCTCACGCCTTCGACCTCGATGGCGCCGCCGCCCTTGCTGATCACCAGAATCTGGTGGTGATCGGGGTGCGTATGAGTCCGGATTGTCCAATCGTGGCGACCGCTGCGCACCGGGATCGGCTCGATATGAAGGAATGACGGCTCGACCTTCGGAACCGCTTCCTCGTACAAAAAGTAGTGCGGGATCATGCCGGCAATTCCCTTGGCGACGCCCGCCAGTGACGGCCAATCGTTGCCTGCACTTATGAAAAGTACAATACAAACGGAGTTTCGTCCATTGGCGGCAGTCGTGTCCGCCCTTATCCAGATGCTTGCGCATGACCCGACGCAACAACGGGACAGCGGCAGCAGGCCACACCGGAGGAGACGTCAATGCCAGGACAGCAGCGCGATCTGTCGTGCGACGTGTTGGTCGTGGGCTCTGGCGCCGGCGGATTGTCCACCGCGATCACGGCCAAGAAATCCGGGCTCGACGTCATCATCATTGAGAAGGATCGCTATTTCGGCGGCACCACCGCGTTTTCCGGCGGCGTGCTCTGGATTCCCGGCAACAGGCATGCATGCGACGCGGGCGTCACGGACAGCCGTGAGGCGGCGCGCACCTATCTCAAGCACGAGACCGGCAATCATTTCGACGATGCCGCGATCGACGCCTTTCTCGACGTCGGCCCACGCATGCTCGATTTCTTCGAGCGGGAGACCGAAGCAAAGTTCGTTCTGTCCGCCTATCCCGACTATCATCCGGACGTCGAGGGCGGCGCGATTCTGGGCCGCTCGGTCACGGCGGCGCCCTATGACGCCCGTGCGCTCGGCGAGGAGATCCGCAGGCTGCGGCCGCCGCTCGAGACCATCACCTTCATCGGGATGATGTTCAACTCGTCGAACGACGAATTGAAGCACTTCTTCCGCGTGACGAGCTCGCTGGCCTCGGCGATCTACGTGGCCAAACGGCTTGCGAGCCACATCAAGGATCTCGCCCTCTATCGCCGCGGTGTCAAGATCACGAGCGGCAACGCATTGGCGGCTCGTCTTGCCAAGACCGTGTTCGACCTCGGCATTCCGCTGCTCACGGCAACGCCGGCGCAGCGGCTGGTCAGCCAGAACGGTGGCATTACGGGCGCGGTCGTGAGCGGCGAGCATGGCGAGTACCGGATCACGGCGCGTCGCGCGGTGGTGCTGGCGAGTGGTGGATTTCCCCACGATCAGGCACGAATTGCCCGCGCCTATCCGCACCTCGCCCGGGGCGGCGAACATCTGTCGCCGACGCCCGAGGCCAATACCGGCGACGGCATCCGCATGGCGGAGGAGGTCGGCGGCAACTGCGATATCCGCTTTTCGAATGCCGCCGCCTGGATGCCGGTGTCACGCGTGCCGCTCGGCAATCGCACCGGCGCATTTCCGCATCTCGTGGATCGGTACAAGCCCGGCGTGATCGCGGTGAACCGGAAGGGACACCGCTTCACCAACGAGTCGGAGTCCTACCACGACGTTGGCGCTGCGATGATTGCCGATGGCGCCGACGGCAAGGAAACCTCGGCCTGGCTGATCTGCGATCACGCGACCATCCGGAAATACGGTCTCGGTTACGCCAAGCCGGCGCCGGTGCCGGTCGGCATCTTCGTGCGCAACGGCTATCTGGCCCGCGGGACGACCCTGCGCGAGCTTGCCGCGAATGCGGGCATCGATGCCGACGGCCTGGAAGGAACGGTTCGCGAGTACAACCAGGGGGCGGTTCATGGTGTAGATACTGCGTTCAACCGCGGAAGCACGGCTTTCAATCGTTATCTCGGCGATGCCGAGCACAAGCCCAATCCAAATGTCGCCTCCATCGGCGCCGGGCCCTACTACGCGCTGAAAATCATCATGGGCGATCTCGGCACTTTCGATGGATTGACCACCGACGTAGTCGGCCGCGTGGTGCGCCACGACGGTACGGCGATCGGCGGACTGTACGCCGTCGGCAACGATCGCGCCTCGATCATGGGCGGCAACTATCCCGGCGCCGGCATCACGCTCGGACCGATCATGACCTTCGGCTACATCACGGGCCGTCATCTGGCCGGCCAGCAAGCCTGAGCCACATCGTCCATCTGGACCAACGAGAGCCCGCCTGCAAGGTGCGGCGACTGAGGGAGAAACGACATGAATATCACGCGACGCGGCTTTGTCGGTGCAGGTCTCGCGGCAACGTTGGCGCCGCGCCTGGCGCGGGCGCAGTCCGACAAAACCATTCGTATCGGCGTCATCACCGACATGTCCGGCATCTATCGCGACGTGTCGGGGCCGACCACGGTCGCATGCGCGCAGCAGGCTGCGGCCGAATTCATGGAGGCCAATCCGTCCATCAAGGTCGAGATCCTGGTGGCCGACCATCAGAACAAGGCCGACGTCGGGCTCGCGATCATCCGCAAATGGTTCGATCAGGACGGTGTCGACGTCATCGAGAATGTCGGTAACAGCTCGATCGCGCTCGGCGCGAAATACCTGATCGAGGACAAGAACAAGGTTGCGCTGATCACCACCGCCGGCTCGTCCGATCTGACCGGCAAGAGCTGCAGTGCGAACCTCGTGCACTGGTCATGGGACTCCTGGTGTCTCGCCCACTCCACCGCGACCTCGCTGGTGCGCACTGGCGGATCGAAATGGTTCTTCGTCACCGCCGATTATGCCTTCGGCCACGCGGCCGAAGCGATGCGGCAAAATTCGTCAAGGCGGCCGGCGGCACGGTGCTTGGCTCGGTGCGCTATCCCTTCGGTTCGACGTCGGACTTCTCGTCGTTCCTGCTGCAGGCACAGTCGAGCGGCGCCAACGTCATCGCCTTTGCAAATTCCGGCAACGAGCTGATCAACTGTCTGAAGCAGGCGCAGGAGTTTGGCCTCGACCATGGCGACACCCGCATGGCGGCCCTTGTCGGCTACGTCACCGATGTCATGGGCATGGGCCTGTCGACGGCGAAGGGGCTCTCGTTGACGGAGACCTTCTACTGGGATCTGAACGACCGCACTCGCGCCTTCATGAAGCGGGTCAAGCCGCGCCTGACAGCCGATGTCTATCCCAATATGAGCCAGGCCGGCGACTACGCCTCGGTGCTGCACTACCTCAAGGCGGTGAGGGAACTCGGCGTCGAACGCGCCAAGCGCAATGGTCGCGAGGTGGTCGAACTGATGAAGAAGAGGCCGACCGACGATGATTGCTTCGGCCAGGGCACGATCCGCGCCGACGGGCGCAAGATCCATCCGGCCTATCTCTTCGAGGTGAAGAATCCCGCGGACAGCAAATCGACCGGAGACGTCTACAGGCTGGTCTCGACGCTCAGCGCAGCCGAGGCGTTCCGGCCCATCGAGGAAGGAAGCTGCGCACTTGTGCGTAGCTGATCGCCCTGCGGGGAGGAGGATCCGATGACCGACCATGCCATTGTTGATTTGCGCGTTTACACCATAAGGCTGCGAAAGATGGCAGAGTTCATCGATGTATTCGATCGGCTCGCGATGCCGGTCCAGCTCAAATATCTAGGACGGCCGCTCGGCATATTCACGAGCGCGGTCGGGCCGCTGAATCAGTTCGTGCACCTCTGGGGCTTTCCCGACATGGGCGAGTTCGAGCGCCGGCACGCCGCGCGCGACAAGGATTCGGACTGGCCCGCCTACCTTAAGGCCTCCGAACATCTCATCGTCGCGCAGGAGAACCGGCTGATCCGCAGGATCGAATTGCCGTACCTGGCTGTCCTGCCGTCCTGATACGCAGGCAGTCATCGTTTAACCTGCGGAGCCTTGTATGAGCTGGATCGATCTTTCGTCGAAAGTCGCGGTGGTCACTGGCGGCGGCGCCGGTATCGGGCGCGGTATTGCCCTTGGCCTGGCAGCGGTCGGCGCAAACGTGGTCGTGCTCGATCGGGATGAAGCCGGCTCGGCCGTCACGGCGGAAATTCGCGGCAGCGGCGGACGCGCGGAATTTTTCGCCTGCGATGTCACCAGTGATGACAGCGTCGCGCGCGTCGCCGAGCAGATGGCCACGGAGGTCGGCCTGGCCGCGATCCTCATCAACAATGCCGGCACAATGTTGCCCGGCGGCCTCGATATCGTGACTATGACGGACTGGGACCGCATCCTGTCGCTCAATCTGACGGGTTATTTGCGCTGCGCGCGGGTGTTCGGGGAGTCGATGCTGGAGCGGGGCGGAGGCGCCATAGTCCACGTCGCGTCGATTTCAGCGTCTTTCCCTCAGAGCTACAGCGGGGCCTACAGCGTGACCAAGGCGGGCGTCGTCATGTTGTCCCGTCAACTCGCTGTGGAATGGGGGCCGCGCGGCGTGCGCAGCAATGTGGTCAGCCCGGGCATGATCCGTACGCCAATGACCGAAACGATCTATCAGGCTCCGGGCGTCCACGACGCACGGCGCGCACTGGTGCCTGCGCAGCGCATCGGCCAGCCGGCGGATATCGCCGATGCGGCCGTGTTCCTTGCCAGCGAGCGCGCAGGCTATATCACCGGTGAAGAGATTGTCGTCGACGGCGGCTTTACCAGGACCATCATGGGCGTGATTCCGCGCCCGGGTTTTGAGAAGAACTGAAAGAGGCCGGCGAGAATCTATCTGGCCGGGCAGGAGGGATCGATGCTGCTGCAGGGAAAGGTTGCCGTCGTCACAGGCGCCGGCTCCGGGATCGGAGCGGCAATCGCGCGCCTGTTCGTTATCGAGGGTGCGAAAGTCGTGCTCGGCGATTTCGTCGAAAGCGGCGCAGTACTCGCGGCCGAACTTGCCGCTGACGGCTTCGAGACTGCGTTTCACCGTGTCGACGTCACCCGTGAGGCCGACGTTGCGGCACTAATGCAAGTCGCGGTTGCACGTTTCGGCCGGATGGACATTCTCGTTGCCAACGCCGGCATTCCCGAACGCAAGTCGCCTATCCACGAGCTTGATCTCGCCGATTGGCGACGCGTGATTGATGTGGATCTCACCGGTGTTGCGCTCTGCAACAAATTCGCCGTCGGCACTATGCTCGCAACGGGCGGCGGCGCGATCGTCAACATGGCTTCAATCCTCGCCCATGTGGGCCAGGAGAACAGCAATGCCTACTCGGCTGCGAAGGCCGGCGTCGTCAATCTCACCCGCTCCGTCGCACTGACTTACGCGCAGCAAGGTATAAGGGCAAATTGCGTCTCGCCGGGCTATATCGACACACCGCTACTGGCTCAACTCCCCGAAGCGGTTCGGCAGGCGATGCTGGTGCGCCAGCCGATTGGGCGCCTTGGCCGGCCCGACGAGATTGCCCAGGTCGTGGCCTTTCTTGCCAGCGAGAGGGCCTCGATCATCACCGGCGCATGTATCAATGCCGATGGTGGCTATACGGCAATTTAGGCCATCGGCTTGAACCGGCAGAGTTGTGGGCAAAGCTGACGATCGTAGATCAGCTTGGGTTACGCACGCCCAAATTAGCTCAAGCTGGCCCGTGACGGATTGGAGCGAGAGTTCAAGTTTTTCAATGCGTTAGGAGGCGCCGTGTGCGCGACGTGTGCACCGGGAGATCAAGAAAAATCTCATCACAGCTACGTGATCAGGCCTTCCGATGCGGGTGGCGCCGCACCGGGGCGCTGGACTGCTCGTCCGCCTTTACTGTTCGACGATTTCGGTCGAGGCGCGGGGTAGCAGAAGCGCCGTTCGCGCCGGTTCGCGCGCGGGGCGAGAGGGGCCGTTCGGAACTGAGCACACGGCGAACGTGATTCAAGCGGGCATTTGTTAGCGGTCCCTCTCGCGCGCGCTAGCTGCATATCGAGCGCGGCAAATCGACAGAACTCAGGGGCGCCATAAGAATTCACTATGGCGGCAGAGGACAGTCGTGCTTCCCCTGTCATCGAACGTAAATCTATTTTTTACCGTCGGCCGCAGCAAAAAATTCCAAGGGCAAGACCACAGAAGTGGCGGCGTTCGCGGGCGCATCATTTTGTAGCAGCAACGGAGCGGGCAAATGACCATCGAGTTGAGCCGACGAGGATTTTGCATCGGAACCGCCCTGATTGGACTACAGACCGCTTCCTCCAGCGCCTTCGCGGCGCGAAGCGAAGATGGGACGGTTAGGCTCGGTCTCGTCGCGCCGATGAGCGGACCCAATGCCCGGTACGGCGCCTTCTCGATGCGCGGTGCCCAGATGGCGGCGAAGGAAATCAACGGCGCTGGCGGCGTCGGCGGGCGCAAGATCAACATCCTGGCCGGCGACAGCCAAGGCACCCCGGTCGAGGGTGTTTCGGCAACCCGGCGCCTCATCGATCAGGACCAGGTCGACTTCATCATTGGCGACGTCTCGAGCTCGGTAACGCTCGCGATGCAGCCGGTCGCGGAGGACGCCGGTGTGCTTCTCCTCAATGCCGCCTCGTCGAATCCGAAGATCACCTACAAGGCGGGCGTCGGCGGATTCAAATGGACCTATCGTAATTATCCGACCGACGAAAACCGCGCCCTCGTCGTGCTGCAATACGCCGCCGAGAAGAAGGGATTTACCAAATACGCCGTGCTATCGGTCGACACCGACTACGGGCGTGCGGCCATTGAGTTTACCAAGAAGTACCTGCCGCGCTTCAAGAGTCAGATCTTGACGGAAGACTATTACAAGGAAGGCGAGGTCGATTTCCGCAGCGTCCTGTCCAAGATTCGCGATTCCGGCGCCCAGGCCATCATCATGTATGGCAATGCCGATTCTACACCCATCGTCGGTCGTCAAATGATCGAAACCGGGATTGCCGGCAAGATCCCCCTGATCGGCAACGCCGAGTTCAATACAGCGAGCTCCATCAAGGCGGCGCCGAAGGCGCTCGAGGGAGCAATCGAGGCCGCGGCCTGGCTTCCGGCCTATGAGTCCGAGAAGAGCAAGGCCTTCGTCGACAAGTTCACCGCCGAGTATCGCGAAGCGCCCAACAATCACGCCTATGTGCACTGGGAGACGACGCATCTTCTGGCCAAGGCAATCGAGCAGGCACAGAGCATCGACCGCGAGAAGGTTCGTACCGCGCTCTCCAATATCCACTATGCGAGCGCGGTCGGCGAAGTCACCTTCGACGACCACAATCAGGCGCGCCTGCCGATGATCCTGCTCGAGATCGAGAACGGCAAGCCGGCCATCAAAGGAGCCTATTCGGCCGAGATCGACTATCCCAAGTAAGGCAACGGGACGGCAGACCACATGTTCTATACGATCATCGAGCAGATTGTTAACGGCATCGTATCCGGATCGGTTTATGCGATCGTTGCCGTCGGCATGACGATGATCTTCGGCGTGCTGCGCGCCATCAATTTTGCACATGGCGAATATTACATGCTCGGCACCTTCGGGGCCTGGTTCGCGATCGAGTATTTCGATCTGCCGTATCCGGTGGCGGTCGTGATCGGCGTGGTTGCCACCGCGATGATCGCCGTGGTGGTCGGCAACTTCGTGATGCAGCGGATCGTGGGGGCGCCGGCCGAGGCCGGCGTGCTCGCGACGCTGGGCGTCGCCCTGATCCTGCAGAACACCGTCATCCTGGTCTTTGGCGGCGGCTACAAGTTCTTCTCCGGCGGCTATATCGAGCCGGTGACTCTGTTCGGCTTCACTTTGGTCGAGCAGCGCATCCTGATCATCGTCATCGGCCTGATCGTGTTCGTCGGCCTCGAGCTGATGGTCACCTATAGCCGGATGGGCAAGGCGATGCGGGCGGTCTCGCAGAACATCGAGTGCTGCGCGGTGGTCGGCATCGACGTCCGCCATATCGCGCTCTGGACCTTCATCCTCGGCGCGGCGCTGGCCGGCCTGTCAGGCGTGCTCACAGCGCCCGTGAACGTCAGCGTCTACGGCGGCATGGGGGAGCTCATCACGTTCAAGACGCTGCCGATCATTATCATGGGCGGGTTGGGTAACGTCCGCGGCACGTTCGTGGCGGCGATGATCCTCGGCATCGCGGAGAGCCTGGTCGCGACTTATGTCGGACTGCAGTTCCGCGACACCGTGGGCTTTGCGACCCTGATGCTGGTGCTGATGTGGCGTCCGCATGGGCTGTTCTCCGCGCAGGCGCGCTTCTGATCGCCATGGATGTGACATGACTGAGATCGTCCGAGAGCAGACCATGACACCAGCCGAAAGCCCGGTTGCGGCCACGGGGCGGGATCTCCGTATTCCGTTTGGCCTCGCGCTCATCGCGCTGGCCTGCGTCGCGCCGCTGTTCCTCGGGAATTATCCGATGCATGCGATCATCATTGCGTTGATCTTCCTGTTGCCGGCCCATGGTCTCAATCTGCTGCTCGGCTACACCGGTCTTCTGTCATTGGCGCAGGCGGCGTTCTTCGGCATCGGGGCCTATACTTCGGCGCTGCTGGCAGTCCATTTCGGCACGCCGTTCTATCTGAATTTCCTCGCCGCCGGCCTCGTGACCGGCGCGGTTGCGGCGCCACTCGGAATTCCAGCCCTGAGGCTGCGTGCGACGTCGTTCGTGATGTGCACGCTCGGCTTCGTCATCATCGGGCAGGCCATCGCCAAGAACTGGATCAGCCTGACGCGCGGCGATATGGGGCTGGCGGCAATTCCCAAGCCTTACTTCGCGCTGGGGCCGGCCTCGTTCACGGTCTCCGGAACCGTCGGCTTCTATTATCTTGTCCTCGTCATCGCTGCCCTGGCGACACTGGCGATCTATCTGATCGTGCGATCGCCGGCCGGCCGCAACATGATCGCCATTCGCGAGAACGAGACGCTCGCTGAATCCGTGGGCATCCCGACCTGGCACTACAAGCTCGTCGTATTCATGATCAGCGCCGCCTTCGCCGGCCTCGGCGGCAGCCTCTATGCGCATTACCTGACGGTCGTCAGCCCGCTGACCTTCCAGATGTACTACTCGACGACGATGCTGATCATCGTGCTCGGCGGAGGTGCGGGGACAATCTCGGGCGTCATTTTCGGCAGCTTGATGTTTGTCGGCCTGACGGAAGCCCTACGCGTGGCGCCGGAATTGCGCATGATTGCCTGTGGCTTCTTTTTGCTCGGGCTCGTGTTCTGGTTCCCGAGCGGATTCGCGCCATTGATCGGCCGGTTCTGGTCATTCCTCGAGAGGCGCAAATGACCGGCCTGCCAATTCTCGATATCTCTGGCCTCTGCAAATCCTACGGCGCAGTGCGCGCGGTCGATGGCGTCGACCTGCACGTCGATCGCGGTGAGATCTGCGGTCTCATCGGCCCGAACGGCTCGGGCAAGTCCACCTTCTTCGATTGCGTGACCGGGCTCGCGAGGCCGAGTGCGGGCGCGGTGAAGCTCGACGGTCAGGACATCACCGGCTGGTCGCTGAACGACATCGCGCGGGAGGGGCGCATGCTGCGCTCGTTCCAGAAGACCGTGGTGTTCTCTGCGCTCGACATCGAGGAGAACCTCGTGATCGCCGGCCAGATGTTCACCTTCCCCGGTATCTTGTCGACCTTCGGAATCGGCGCCGCGGCCCGCAATCGCGTCGCGGCGCTGCGCGAGCGAGCGCGCGAGCTGATCAAGATCGCAGGGCTCTGGGACGTGCGGTTCCAGCCCGCGGGCAAGCTCTCCGGCGGCCAGCAGAAGCTGATCCAGTTCGCCTCGATGCTGATGCCGGAACCGAAGCTCATCCTGCTCGACGAGCCGATGGCCGGCATCAATCCGAAGCTGATCGAGCGTGTGGTCGAGAGCATCCGCCTCGCCAATACCTCCTTCGGCGTCAGCTTCCTGATCATCGAGCATAACATCGACGTGGTCACGAGCCTGTGCAAGCGCGTGGTCGTGCTCGACCAGGGGCGTAAGCTCGCGGAAGGAACACCCGACGAAATCGTCCAGAACCAGGCGGTGCGGGAGGCCTATCTCGGTGGCTGAACCTTCTCTCTCAATTAAAGGCCTGCGCGCGGGTTACGGCTCGCTCGACATCCTCAATGGCGTCGATCTCGACGTGCCCCAGGGGCAGTTCGTCGCCCTGATGGGGCCGAACGGTGCCGGCAAGTCGACGCTGCTGAAGACGCTCTATGGTATGACCACCGTCAAGGGCGGCAGCATCGACTGGCAGGGCAAGGACATCACTGCCCTGAAATCTCGCGCGATCCTCGCCGAAGGCATCTCCTGGGTACCGCAGGGCCGCTGCAACTTCCCGGTCATGACGGTCGACGAGAACCTTCAGATGGCGGCCTATACGCTGCGCGACAGCAGGGTGAAGGCCGAGCGCGACTATGTCTACGATCTCTTTCCGATCCTGAAGACACGTCGCAACTCGCTGGCCGGCAACATGTCCGGCGGCGAGCAGCAGTTGCTCGAGGTTGCGATGGCGGTGCTGCAGCGGCCAAAGATCCTTCTGGTCGACGAGCCCTCTGTCGGTCTGTCGCCGACCGCGATCGGAATCGTCTTCGATGAGCTGTTGCGGATCAACGCGGCCGGCCAGACCATTTTGCTCGTCGAGCAGAACACCAAGAAAGCGATGGCGGTGGCGCAGCGCGCCGTCATCCTGCGGCTCGGCAAGGTGATCTGGGACGGCCGTCCCGCCGACATCACCCACGACGAGCTCGGCGAACTCTTCCTCACCGGCCGCATGCGCGGCGAGACCGATGTCGAACATTGACAAGGAGCGCCTGCTTGACGGGCGTGGACCATCGAAAACGCAAAGGACGACCACAGTGACGATCTTCGTGCCGGCCGCGCGCGTCTCGCGCATCAAGATATCCCCGACCACGGCCGCGTCCGCGCGCGTGCGCGAGCTGAAGGCCGCCGGCCGCGACATCGTCGACATGGCGATCGGCGAACCCGACTTCGACACGCCCGATCACGTCAAGGCGGCGGCGCATGAGGCGATCGATCGCGGCGAGACGAAATACACCGCGGTCAATGGCACCGTCGCGCTACGAAACGCGATTATCGCGGACTACAAGCGCCGCCTTGGTCTTGGCTATTCGGACAACGAGATCTGCGTCGGCGGCGGCGCCAAGCAGATTCTGTTTCTCGCGCTGATGGCGAGCGTGGAGGAGGGGGCCGAGGTCATCATTCCCGCGCCGTATTGGGTCTCGTATCCCGACATGGTCATCGCCAATGACGGCGAGCCTGTCATCGTCCGCTGCTCCGAGAATCAGGGGTTCAAGCTGACGGCGGAGGCACTGGAGGCTGCGATCACGCCGCGCACGCGCTGGCTGATCCTCAATGCGCCCTCGAACCCGACCGGCGCGGCCTATTCCCGCGAAGACCTCAAGGCGATCGGCGACGTGCTGCTCCGCCATCCCAATGTTCTCGTGTTGTCGGACGACATCTACGACCAGATCTGGTACCGCGACGAGCCTGCGACTACCCTTGCCGCCGTGGTGCCGGCTCTGAAGGACCGCGTCTTGCTCGCCAATGGCGTGTCCAAGACCTACGCAATGACCGGCTGGCGGATCGGCTATGCCGCGGGTCCTGCGCCACTGGTCGCCGCCATCAACAAGCTGCAGTCGCAGATGTCATCTTGTCCCTCGTCGATCAGCCAGGCGGCCGCCGCGCATGCGCTGACCAGCGACCAGTCGTTCGTTCGCGATAGCGTCAAGCTCTACAAGGAGCGCCGCGACTATGCCTGCGCGCGGTTGAACGCGATCGCCGGCCTGTCCTGCCTGGTGCCTGATGGCGCCTTCTATCTCTATCCCGGATGCGCTGGGGTGATCGGCAAGACGACGCCTGATGGTAAGCTCATCGAGAGTGATCTCGATTTCGTGCTCTATCTGCTCGACGATGTCGGCGTAGCCGCGGTGCAGGGCGCTGCCTATGGGCTCTCGCCGTATTTCCGCCTGTCGATCGCGACCTCGATGGGGGCGATCAAGGACGCCTGTGACCGCATTGAGAAGGCCTGCCGGGCGCTGCGCTGAGGGCAATCAAGCAAATCGGCGCGCAGGCGACGAAACCGATTGAAATCAACGGCGTAGATAAAGGATAGTGTCGATCCAGATCGTGTTTTCATGAACGGCCGCGCGGGCGTTGCCCGTCCGGTTCAGGACCAGCGTTCGACACAGATGAGCGTCGATTTCAGGAAGCTGAAGAGCTTCGTCAAGGTGGTCGATGCCGGCAGCGTCTCGCGCGCCGCCGGGCTGCTCCGCACGGCTCAGCCGGCGCTGTCGCAGCAGATCGCAGCCCTTGAAACTCACTTCAAGCACAAGCTGTTGCTGCGCAGCAATCACGGCATCGTCCCGACCGAGGCCGGCCTCATCCTCTACCGCCACGCGCAATTGCTGCTGAAGCAGATCGAGCAGGCACAGATCGACATCGATCAATCGACCAAGGCGCTGGCCGGGCGGGTGTCGATCGGGCTTGCGACCTATTCGGCATCGAGCACGTTGTCGCTGCCGATCTTGAAGGAGATGTCGACGCTGCATCCGCAGATCATCGTCCATATCAACGACAGCTTTGGCCATGTGTTGAGCGAGCTGATCATGACCGGCAGGATGGACATGGCCATGATCTACGGCTCCGGCCCGATCAAAGGCGTGAAGCTGCAGCCGCTGTTCCGTGAGGAGTTGTATCTCGTTTCGCCGGCGGGGCCTGTCGCGAAAAAGCCGACCGACGAGCCGCTGCCGCTGTCCGCGCTGGCCGACGTAAAGCTGTTGCTGCCGAGCCAGGGGCATTTCCTGCGGCGCTTGATCGATGAATCGCTGGCGCGGGCACGGGTGAAGCCGAATGTCGCCTCCGAGATCGAATCCGTCTCCGCGCTCGGTGCGGCCGTGACCGAGGGCCTCGGCTCGACCATCCTGCCGGCCTCGGTCGCAGCGACCGCGTCGAGCTTTGGCGGGGTCGAAGTGCGGCGGCTGGTACGTCCCGCGATCGAGGCGACCGTCTCCCTGTGTATTTCGGACCATCTGCCGCTGTCGGAGCCCGCGCTCGCCACGCGCTCGGTGCTTCTGACCGTGGTCGAGAAGCTGATGCGCAGCCACCCGCAGGGCATCAAAGCGGTCTAGGCAACACGGCTGCAGGCCAGAGTCCGGGCAACGCCGTGCGCGGCGGCTGCATCGCGCCGGTTTCGTCAGGCCATAAACAAAACCTATGGCGGCAGACGGGAGTTGTGGTGGTCGGCCGCAACCGCATTTTCTACCTTCGAAGGCAATCGCTTCGAGGACAAAGATGGCCAAGCTCGCATTCGATACCGGGGGAACCTTCACCGATTTCGCGCTGCTCGACGACAAGGGCGAATTGCATCTCCACAAGGTGCTGAGCACGCCGGCCAACCCAGCCGAGGCCGTGGTTCGTGGCGTGTCCGAGCTGCTCGAACAATTCGGAGTCGCTCTCGACGGGCTTCAGGTGCTCGGCGCCACCACCGTGGTCACCAATGCCGTGCTGGAGCGCAAGGGCGTCAAGACCGGCTTCATCTCGACCGCCGGCTTCCAGGACATGCTGCGTATTCGTAACGAAGGCCGTTACGATCTCTATGATCTGAACCTGAAATATCCCGACCCGCTGGTGACGCGCGCCAACAGCTTTGGCGCGGTCGAGCGTATCGCTGCCGATGGCGAGGTCATCACGGCGCTGGATGAGGAGACGGTCCGCGAGATCGCCGACCGGCTGCGCGAGGAGGGCATCAAATCCGTCGCCGTCTGCCTGCTGCACGCCTACAAATATCCTGATCATGAGCAGCGCATCGCCGCACTGCTGCGTGAAGAAGACCCCGATATCTTTGTGTCGCTATCCTCCGAAGTCTGCCCGGAGGTGCGCGAATTCGACCGGGCCTCGACTACCGTCGTCAACGCCTATACGCGGCCGCAGATGTCGGGACACGTCGCACATCTCGAGCGTGAGTTCGCCGCCAAGGGGATCAGTCGGCAGGTGCTGTGGATGACTTCGTCGGGCGGCCTCGTGCCAAGCAGCCGCGCCGCGGAGTTGCCGGTGCGCCTGATTGAGTCGGGTCCGGCCGCAGGCGCCGTCGCTGCGGCCGAATTCGGCCACATCGCCGGCGAGGGCAGCGTGCTGTCCTTCGACATGGGCGGGACCACCGCCAAATTGTGCCTGATCCCGAACGGCGAGCCGGCGGTCGGCACCGATCTCGAGGTCGCGCATTATCATCGCTTTCGCAAGGGCTCGGGCTTCCCGCTGAAAATCCAGTCGATCCGCATGATCGAGATCGGCGCCGGCGGCGGCTCGATCGCGGCGAAGAACCCGCTGGGCCTGCTCGATGTCGGGCCACGCTCGGCGGGCGCGATGCCGGGGCCGGCCGCCTATCAGCGCGGCGGAACCGAACCGACTGTGACTGATGCCGATATCCTGCTCGGCTATATGGGCACCGAATCCTTCGTCGGCGGCTCGTTCAAGGTGTCGAAGGACGCCGCACTCGCGGCGATGACAAAGCTGGCGGCTTCGCTCGACGTCGGCGTGCCCCGCTGCGCCTTCGGCATCCACGATCTCGTTAATGAATCCATGAGCAAAGCGGCGGCGGTGCACGCGACCGACCTCGGCGTCGATCCGCGCAGCCTGCCGATGGTCGCCTTCGGCGGCGCGGGCCCGGTGCATGCCTACGGCATCGCGCGCAAGCTCGGCATCAAGCGCATCATCTGTCCGACCGGCGCCGGCGTCACCTCGGCGATCGGCCTGCTGATCGCGCCGGTGGCTGTCGATCTCTCCGCGAGCTTTCCGATGCAGGTCGACAGTTGGGATTTTGTCGCGATGGATCGCCTGCTCGGCGATCTCGCAGCGCATGGGGCAGATGTCGTCCGTGCTGCAGGGGTTGCGCCGGAGACGATCACCAACACCTACACCGTCGACATGCGTCACGTCGGTCAGGGCCACGAGATCACGGTCGCGCTGCCGGATCGCAGCCTGTCGCCGAAGCAGTTCCACGAAGAGCTTCTCGCCAATTTCTACAAGCTGTACCGCGAGTTGTTCGGCCGCACGGTCTCGGGTTCATCGGTCGAGGTGATCACCTGGCGCCTGCGCTCCAGTGGTCAGAAGGATCAGGTGACCCGTCCGCACACGCGGCATGCTGCCGAGGCCAAGAAAGGTAACCGTTCGGTCTATTTCAGCGAAAGCGGCGGCTTTGTCGAAACGCCGGTCTACGATCACTACAAGCTGCCGGTCGGCGAAGAGATCAAGGGTCCGGCCATTGTCGAGCAGCGGGAATCCACCGCGGTCGTCGGACCGAGCGGCACGGCTCGCGTCGACATCAACGGCAATCTCGTGATCAACATCGCCTGAGGACGACGCACCCATGTCCGTGAACGCCGCCGATTTCAACGATCCCATCAACTTGCAGGTGATGTGGAATCGCCTGATCTTCATCGCCGACCAGGCCGACATCGTGCTCGGCCGCACCGCATTTTCGCCGATCGTGCGCGAGAACCACGACTACGTGACCGTGCTGCTCGACAGCCGCGGCCGCGCGCTGGCGCAATGCACGTGGTCGATCCCGGTATTCATCACCTCGCTGCCGGTTGCCGCACAGAAGTATTTCCTGCCGAAGTTTCCGGCCGGGACCCTGCAAGACGGTGACGTGCTCGCCACCAACGATCCGGAGATCGGCACCGGGCACCTGCCCGACGTGACGATGATCACGCCGATCTTCAAGAAGGGGAAGGTCGTGGCCTATGCCGGCTCGATCGCGCATCTGCCGGATATCGGTGGCGCTCCCTTGCATTCCGAAGCCAGCGACATCTTCGAGGAGGGCATCCGTTTCCCGATCGTGAAGCTGCACAAGGCCGGAGTTCCCAACCAGGACGTGCTCGACATCATTGCCGCCTCCGTTCGCCTTCCGACCGAGGTGATGGGCGATCTCGAATCCATGGTCGCGGCCAACAATGTCATGGGCCGCGAACTGGTGAAATTCCTCGACGAATATGATCTCGATGGCATCGACGAGCTGGCCGACGCGATCCACACCCGCTCCGAAACGCAGACCCGCCGCGCCATCCGGCAATGGCCGAATGGCACCTATAGTGCCGAGGTGCTGCTCGACGGCTACGACACCGATGTGACGCTGAAGGCGGCCGTGATCGTCCGCGACGATTCCATTCACGTCGACTACACCGGAACATCCGCGCAAATTCTTCACTCGATCAACTGCCGGACCAATTATCGCTACGCCCATTCGGTCTACGCGCTGAAATGCCTGCTCGACCCGGACACGCCGAACAATGAAGGCTGCATCACGCCGATCACGGACGAGGCGCCGCTCGGCTCGATTCTCAATCCAGAGGAATGGACGGCGGGAAATTCGCGTAACCTGATCGGGCATGTCATCCCATCGCTGATTTTCAAGGCGTTGGAAGGCGTCGTGCCGGAGAAGGTGATGGGCGATAGCGGCGGCGCGCCGATCTGGGCCGCCAACTGCGTGGGACGGCGTGATGACGGTACGCAGTATGGTTCGGTGCAGAACTTTCACGGCGGGCAGGGCGCCCGCGCCGAACTCGATGGTCTCGACACCCTGAGCTTCCCATCTAATTGCAAGGTCACAGCGATCGAGATGTTCGAAATCGCCGTCCCCGCGCTCACCGAGTGCAAGGAGCTGATTCCTGACTCCGGCGGTGCCGGAAAGTGCCGTGGCGGCCTCGGCCAGCGCGTCGTGCTGCGCAATCTCGGGCGCAATCCGATGAACATCTATCTGGCGTCTGAGCGCGTGCGTCATCCCTGCTTCGGTGTCGTCGACGGCAAGTCCGGCAGTGCCGGCAAGGTGTACAAGAACGGGGATCCGCAATTTCCCAAGGGAAAGGTGGTCCTGAAGACGGGTGACCGTCTGGAGGTGGAGACGCCCGGCGGTGGCGGATGGGGACGGACGTCCCAGCGCTCGGCGGCCGCAATCGAGCTCGATCTAGCCGAGGGGTTGATTACGCAGGCGGCCGCGAGGCAGATTTACGGCTATCAGCGCTCAAACGTGGCGGCGACCGCCGCCGAATAGGAGCATCATGGGTCTGCTCGATGGAAAGATAGCGCTCGTCACCGGTGCCGGGACCGGGATTGGGCGCGAGACTGCGATCCTGCTCGCGCAGGAAGGCGCAACAATCGTCCTGACTGGCCGCCGGATCAATCCGTTGCGGGACGTCGTGGCTGACATCGAGAAGGCCGGCGGCAAGGCCGTTGCCCGCGCATTGGATGTCGCATCGCGCGATGCGATTCTGGAGACGGTCGGCTGGGTCAAGCGCAACGTCGGGACGATCGATATCCTCGTCAACAATGCCGGCAGCGCCAGCAAGGTGCTGAACGCGCGCTTCATCAGCGAAGCCGAGTGGAATGCCACGGTGAATGTCAACCTCACCGCGGTGTTCAACCTGACCCAGGCCGTGCTGGAGGACATGATAGCCAGGAAGGAAGGCACAGTGATCACCGTGTCGTCGCTGGCCGTGGTCAATCCGAATCTGCTCGGCGGCGCCGCCTATGGTGCAGCCAAGGCCGGCGTGAAGAACTTCATGAGCTTCCTACACAACACATATCGCAACCAGGGCATCCGTGCGACGACCATCCTGCCCGGCGAGACCGATACGCCGATCATGGACAATCGCGCCCGGCCGCCGCTCGAGGGCGAGCGGGCCGTGATGCTCCATCCGCACGACGTTGCGCGCGCGGTTCTGCTCTGCGCCAGCCTGCAAAAGGGCGCCGTGATCCCCGAACTGCACATCTGCCCGACCTTCATGCGCGACACCTCGGCCGATATCGAGGTCGCCCGCTGGGTCGGCGCGCCCGAAGGCCTCAGCGACAAGCCGAAGACCTGACAGAGAAGGATCTCCCATGAACGGAGCTAAATTGCGCGAGCGCCTCGCCAAGGGCGAGGCGGTCACCATGCTCACACCGCATCACGCCTCGTCGGGGCTGGCGGTCCGCCTGGTAGAGCTCGGGGCCGATGCGATCTTTGTCGATTGCGAGCACGGCACCTGGAGCTTTGAGGATGTCCGCGTGACCGCCCAGGCCATTCGCGGCGCGGGTGGCGCGGCGATCGTCCGGCCGCACTCGCATGAACGGCCTCTCCTGATCCGCTACCTCAACGCGGGTGCCGATGGGCTGATGGTGCCGATGGTCGATACCGCCGACCAGGCCCGGGCCATCGTCGACGCGGTGCGCTACGCCTGTCCTGCCGACTACGAGAAGCGGCTGGTCATCGCCATGATCGAGACGCCGCAGGCGATCGACAACATCGAAGAACTGACCGCGGTGGAAGGAATTGATGTCTTCTTCATCGGGCCCGGCGACCTCTCGCAGAACATGGGCTATCCCCCGGCGCCGCCGTTCGGTCAGCCGCGGCCGCAGGCCGTGATGGAGCGGGTCGCGCTTGCAGTGAAGAAGATCCGCGCTTCCGGCAAGATCGCCGGTACGCTCGTGACCTCGGACGAATTGCCGTCCTGGCTCGAGCATGGGGTACGGTATTTCTACATCCACTCGGATCCGTTTCTTCGCGTCGGACTGATGGGCGTCAAACGGATGCTCGGTCGGTGATGGGATCGCGTTGGCGTTCGGTGGCTGAAGCTAGCTTAAACTTCCCCATGATGGACTGGAGCGAGAGTTCAGGTTTTTCAGATAGTTAGAAGGCGGCGTGTGCGCGCCGTGTGCACCGAGAGATCATGAAAAATCTATGTGAGGCAAGTGTGGGCAGGCTCTCTTTGGATCGATGTGACGTCCACAAGAGCAACTGCATGTGTGTGTCTCCGCAGGAGCGGAGAACTCGCGTGAGGGCGCTTGAAAGCGCTCCCTCCAGCAGAACTCAGAGGTCGGCCGATCATGAGGAGATGTGTGAGCTGCAGCGAGGACAAGAATAGTCTTGGGGCGCCTCGTGTTCTCCCGGCGCATCTGATTCACCATGCGAAGTTCGCCGAACAGCCGCGGATTCTCAATCAGCGGGTCCCGGGTTCGAGCCTTGGTGTGCCCACACCACTCGGACAATCACACACCTCCAGCGGCTCGCGGAGTTGTCATTCCAACAAGCCGAGGCAGCGGCTGTCGCGGCAGCAGCCCAGTTTTCGTCATGCCATCGATCAGTCCCGACGACGTCGACATTGAATAGTGCTGTGCTCGACGTCTCAACGTAAAACTGCACCTGCCAGTGAACGACGACGAAGCAGGCGAGGCTATGGACGATAAGCGGCAATGGCGCGGGTGAAGAGCTGATCGTGCGTTGAAACGCAACAATCCAAATCACGTCGCTCCGGATAAGTGCCCGTCGAACCGCCGCATACGGGCTTTTCTTTTCCCGTCGCGTTTGCCGATGGGCGTCTCCTCCTCTCTGGTGCTTCGCGAGGCGCCCTGCTAGACCAATCGGGCGTGCGTTCTTGTCTGTGAGACGAGGCCTCTTCGACCCCGGAGGTGCATCGCACCTGGGATCCCGGCTCAGCGAGCGGATGGTTCGACGATAGTGGATACTATCCGCCGGACGATCGGCAAAATGAGCATGAGACTGGGAAATGCGATCAGCCAGGAGGCAAACCATGCGCTGAGCCAATTGGTGAGGAATCCAGGACCCAGGCCCAGTCCTTTGACGGTGACGACCGCTGAGACGATGCCTGACATGAAGATAGACAAAACCAGGGGCGTGACGAGGCGCCCATAGGAGGGTGGAAGTTTCCTCAGCTGCAGGAGCGGATGCCGTGCTCTAGACATTGCTTGCCTCCGCCGGGTTCTCGGAAGCGGATTGATGCACGAGATCGCCGATATATTGCTCCATCGAGCGCGGCTCACGACCGAGCGCGGCGGATAACAAAAGACTGTTCCCTCCCAACCCATATTGTCGATAATGATTATGGACTTTCGATAGAAGCTCGAGCTGGTGATCGTCGTAGGGTAGGCGCGTAACCTTTGCCCATTCTTCAAAGTTGGGCTCCTCAGCTGTGACTGGCCGCCCAAGTTTCCGGGACATGATCGACACGATATCAATACGGCTGAACATGCCCGCGCAAAGCTCCAACGTCGCATAGTCCAGCTTCGAGTCCGTGAGTGCGGTGGCCGCGATCTCCGCGACATCGCGATAGTCGACTCTCGCAATCCGCTTTTCCTTCGGAAACGGCTCCGCAAACTTGCCCTCCCTGAGGATCGTCGGCCATGCGAAGCCGATGTTCTGCATAAAATTTGCGGGATGCAGGATCGTATAGTTGAGCCGCGAGGAATACAACGCGTCTTCGACAGGAATCTTGCTTGCGTGGTTCTTGAGGCCCGTGTTCGTCGGCTGGATAACCGATGAGAACACGAATTTGCGCACGCCGGCTCGCTCGCCGGCTTCAACCAGCGCAACGCCCATCGCAGCCTCATCGGGCGCGAACGCCGGCCCAATGTGGAAAATGCCGTCAACGCCTTCGGCTGCCTTGTTCAAACTTTCCGCATTTCGCAAATCGCCAATTGCGATTTGCGCTGCACCACCGAGCCGCGCGACCTTGCCGCGCTCGGCATCTCTCACCAAGGCGCGAACAATTGAATTTCGCCTCAAGAGTTCCGGGATCACCAGCCGGGCAAATTTGCCGGTGGCGCCGACCACGAGAACAACGGGCACGGTTTTTGTCATGCGAATTCTTCCTTCAATTTCTTTCCAGACGAAGTTACGTTGTCTCGAATGTCGAAACCATATGCGTTAAGAGTGACTCTCTCTCTTGAGATGCGAGATAATCATGACGCGTTTGGAAGACCTGGAAGCGTTTCTCTCAGTCGTCGATCATGGCAGCTTGACAGAGGCGGCGCTTCGCCTCGGCCGATCGCTTCAAGCCATCAGCCGTTCGCTCGCTTCTTTGGAGGAGGATGTCGGTGTTGTCCTGATCCACAGGACGACGAGACACTGTAGCCCCAGCGAGGCTGGCGGCGAATTTTATAGAAGGGTTCAGCCAGCAATTGCGGAAATACGGGAAGCCCGGGAACAAGCGGCCAGTCGGCGGCTGGAGCCCTCTGGGATATTGCGAATTGGCGCTCCCGTACTGTTCGGACCAGACTTTCTGGTCCCGATCATTGCGGAATATATGAAAGAGTTTCCACAGACGGAGATTGATCTTCAACTTTTCGACGGGTTTAGCGATCTGGCGGTCGAGCGGCTCGACCTCGCGATCCGCATCGCGGACCTCCCGGACTCTGGTTTGCAGAGCAAACTGCTGGGCACGCTGCGCCGTGTGGTCTTCGGAGCGCCATCCTATTTTGCCCGGCGCGGTCGGCCCAAGCATCCTCAAGACCTGCGACAACACAACTGTCTTGTCCGGACGATAGATCAACAGGTCGGACAATGGTCGTTTCAAATCGACGGAAGGACTCGCCTCGTCAGAGTTCAAGGCACGTTTCGGTCGAATACGATGGCAGCCATTTACGCTGCGGCAACCAGCGGCCTGGGGCTCGGCTATTCACCGCTTTGGCAAATAAAGCACCTGGTCGCGACATCGAAGCTGAAAGTCGTGTTGGAAAACTTCGAACCGAAGCCCGTTCCCATTCATGCTCTCTGGTTGGAAAACAGACTTGCGCCCGCAAAGGTACGAGCATTCACGGATTTGCTGGCTTTGCGATTGAAACTGGACGATCTTTAGAGAATTCGTGGCGGTGATCGCAGCCTGCCGACGGTCTGCGCGACCTACGCTGAGGACCTTGGAATTTATGCGAGACGTTGCCTGCGGAAACTGGGGCGTCGCCTTGCAATAATGTAGTTAGATCGGCGTATTTGATCTTTGCGCCTTGTGCCGTGGGTCCTTCTCGAACAAATCTGCACCGGTGGTTGTTCCACCAAGCTGTGCATTTGGTCGGTGGTTCGATGAATGCGGTGAGAAGTCTGAAGATGCGAACGCAAGTTGGAATCATTGGTGCCGGACCGGCCGGGCTTTTCCTGTCGCATCTGCTGCACCGGGCCGGAATAGAATGTGTCGTCGTCGAGGCCCAGAGCCGCCCTTATGTCGAAGGGCGTGTGCGCGCCGGCGTGCTCGAGCCGGGCACGATGGAGACTCTTGAAATGCTCGGACTGGACGCGCGGATGCGGCGAGAGGGCATGGTTGATGAAGGCCTCGACATTCGCTTTCGCGGCAAGAGCATCCATCTCGATCTTCCCGGCCTGACCGGCAAGCGGGTGATGATCTACGGTCAGCAGGAAGTGGTTAAGGACCTGATCGGGGCCCGGCTTGAGGCGTCGCAGCCGCTGTTGTTCGAGGCGAAGGTCTCGCGGCTGTCGGATCTCGACGGCGACCGGCCGAAGATCCACTTCAGCCATGATGGCCGTGACGAGGTCTTGGAGTGCGATTACATCGCCGGCTGCGATGGTTTTCATGGCGTGAGCCGGCAGGCGCCGCCGCCAGGCCACATCATCAATTATGAGCGCGTTTACGATTTTGCCTGGCTCGGCGTGTTGTCGCGGTCGAGGCCACTCGGCGATATGACCTATTCGAACAGCGATCGTGGCTTCGCGCTGTGCAGCCGGCGTTCGAACGCGGTCTCTCGCCTGTATCTGCAAATCGATGCCAACGACGATCACACATCATGGTCCGACGACCGGTTTTGGGGTGAACTGCACGCGCGTATGTTCGACGAGGACCGGACCGAGATCGTCGAGGGCGAGATCTTCCAGCGCGATATCGCGCGGCTGCGCTCGTTCGTTGCCTCGCCGATGCAATATGGCAGGCTGCTGCTCGCCGGCGATGCGGTCCATATTACGCCGCCCGCGGGTGCCAAGGGGCTCAATCTGGCGGTGGCCGATGTCCGCGTGATGGCGGCTGCACTGATCGAGTTCTACCGGACCGGCAACAAGGGCAGGCTCAACGGCTATTCCGAGAAGTGCCTGGATCGCGTCTGGAGGACGGTCCGGTTCGCGACCATGCTCACCAGCCTGCTGCACAGATTTCCGGAGCATTCGGCCTTTGAGCGAAACCTTCAGCTTACAGAGCTGGAGTACATCCTGGGCTCGCGGGCTGCCCAGACCACCATCGCCGAGCAATATGTCGGCACGCCTCTGGACCTGACCTGACCCGTCAGAGCTGTCCGATTGCCCTGATGTTGGCCATCAGCAACTGGGCGGCAAGCGACGGACTGCTCGCCTGCCGTTGCAATATCCCGATCGGACGGCTGGTTTCCGGCAGCGTCAGGGGAAGCACGACCAGCGTCCTGGTCGCGATGTCCTCGTGGAACAGGTGTGCGGAAGCCGCGGTCAGCATGTTGCTGCCGATCAGGATTCCTCGGGTAATGGCGAGATCGGCAGTCTCGACCACCACGCGGGTCTCGCCGAGCCCGTGGTTTCTCAAGGTGTTTTCCAGGAGCTCCCGCGTTGGGGCGCCGTGAGGTGGCAGCACCCAATCGGCCGAGGCGAGATCCGCGAAAGTCAGTTTTCGCTTGCGCGCCAGCGGATGTGCCCCGCCTGCGACGACCGACAGGACATCCTGGGTCACCACCTCGCGCGCCAAGCCGATCGTGTGTTCCGGGGGACGGAGTGCGCCGAGCATGAAATCGATATCGCCCGCGCGCAGCCGCGTGGCCAGATGCTCGAATGTCCCCTCGACCGTGGTGACCGTCAGGTTGGGATGATTTCTGGTGAGCTCGATGATCGCCTTCGGAAGCAACCGGGTCCGGCCAAGCGACAGCGACCCAACGATCACCCTGCCGGTGATCGCACCGCGAAGCGATTGGATTTCGACTTCGCCGGCGCGGATTTCGGCAAGTGCCCGCCTGATATGCACACCGAGCAGGGCGCCCAATGGCGAAGGCTGCATGCCGCCGGCGCCGCGGATGAACAATTTGGCACCGATGCTTGTTTCGATCTCACGTAGCGACTGACTGGCGGCGGGCTGGGATATTCCCAAGCTGTCCGCCACCGCGCCCACGTGGTGTTGCTCCACCAGTTCGGCAAAGACGAGCAGACGCTGGCGGCTGATGGACAGGGAGAAGATGGGCGCCTTGTCGACCAGGCTTGCCGACAGCTGGGCGGTCTTGAAGGCCGACCGTGCAGTTTCCATCTCTGCGAACGCGCGTTCGACCCGAGCGAGCAAGGCTCGTCCGAATTCAGTCAGCAGCATGCCTTGCGATCTGCGTTCGAACAGCTGGACGCCAACATCGGCCTCCAGCTCCTTGATCGAGCGCGTCACGGCGGACTGCGCGCGGCGAACCAGCCGGCTCGATTTGATGACGCTTCCGGAGTGGGCCACGGCCACGAAAGCGCGAAGGTTCCTGATATTCAGCAAGTCTGCGCGAGCCTCATTGCGGGGTGTCCGTCTCGGGAAGACATAACGAATTTAGATAGCATCCCGCGGGATTTGCGCCTAGGCAGCGCCGAAGAGCAAGCTAATTTTCCGTCACCGGCGAACTGCGTCCGAACGATGAGCCCGAGGCTGGATAACCTGATGACATCACCGTCGCCCTACGAAATGCCGCCTTATGTCATCGACCGCGTCATGAAGAAGCGCGGGCGCTTGCGTGTATTCGAGCGGTTCGAGCCGCGCGAGACCGCGCTGGTGGTGATCGATATGCAGAAATTCTACGTGTCTGATGTCCCGCCCGCGGTTGCCATCGTGCCCCATATCAACAAGCTTGCAGCAACGTTTCGCGCGCGGGGTGGGCATGTTGCTTGGGTCAGTATGACGGCTGGAGACAACGGCAGGAGCCTGTGGCCGATCTACCACGATTATTTCTTCACCAAGGAGAACGCTGCCCGCCATCGCGATAACCTGACCGCGGGGGCTGACGGGCACCGGATCTATCCCACGCTCGATGTGCAGCCGGGGGATATCATGGCGACCAAGTCTCGCTTCAGCGCATTCATTCCGTCCCGCTCGGACCTCCCCGAAAAATTGACAGCGGCAGGGATCACCAATGTCGTGATCGTGGGCATGCTGACCAACATGTGTTGCGAGACATCGGCGCGCGACGCCATGATGCTGGACTTTCGCGTGGTGATGGTGAGCGACGCCAACGCGGCCCGTTTCATCGAGGACCACAACATCGGATTTTCGACCGTTTTCCAGAGCTTTGGCGACGTTTTGACGACCGACGAGGTCATCGACGATCTCGTCCTAGAAGGCACGTCGCGGAAATAGGGCCGCACGGCGATTAGTCAATTTCTGAACGGCAGCGAGCAGGGAGCAAGTAGATGGCGAGGATTATCGGAGGCATTGGCGCCTCCCATGTGCCGACGATCGGTGTCGCCTATGACAAGAACAAGCAGGATGTGCCCGCTTGGGCGCCGCTGTTCAAAGGCTTCGAGCCGGCGGCCAAATGGCTGGAGGAGAAGAAGCCGGACGTGCTGGTGTTCTTTTACAACGACCACTTGAACGCATTCTTCTACGATCTCTATCCGACATTCGCGCTCGGCGTGGCGCCCAGCTACGACGTCGCCGACGAGGGCGCTGGGCTCCGTCCGCTGCCGACCTTGCCCGGTCACCCCGGACTCGCGCGCCATATTGCAGAAAGCGTTATCAACGACGAGTTCGACCTGACCGTGTTCCAGGATCGTCCGCTCGACCACGGTGTGTTTTCGCCGCTCCCGCTGCTGTGGCCGCACAAGGGCGGCTGGCCTGGCGCCGTCATCCCCGTCGAGGTCAACGTCGTTCAATATCCGCTGCCGACAGCGATGCGCTGCTATCGGCTCGGGCAGGCGCTCCGTCGCGCGATCGAATCCTATACCGAAGACCTGTCCGTCGTGGTGGTAGGCACCGGCGGTCTTTCGCACCAGATCCACGGCGAACGGACCGGCTACAACGATACCGAGTGGGACATGCGCTTCATCGATCTGATCGAAAAGGATCCGATGACGCTCGCGAAGATGAAACACGTCGACTACATCCGCCTCGGCGGCGCCGAGAGCGTCGAGGTCATCATGTGGTTGGCCATGCGCGGCGCGCTTAGCGACGACATCAAGAAGGTTCACCAGAATTACTATCTGGCGACGACGACGGCGATGACGGTCCTGGTGTTCGAGGAGAACGACCAGACTCCGAAGAAGGTCGAAGGCGTCTCGCAGAACCCGCAACTGTCCGGGATCGAGGATATCGCGGGCACCTATGCCTTCGACATCAAGACCGGCACGAAATGCATTCGTTTGAACCGGTTCTTCTGGAACATGAGGACGCCGGCGAGCCGCGCGGAATTCGAACGCGACGAGGCTGCGGCATGTCGCAACGCGGGTCTGACCGATCAGGAGACCACGCTTGTACGGGACCGCAACTGGCTGGGACTGATCCAGTACGGCGCGAATTTCTTTGTGCTGGAGAAGTTCGCGCGGTTGGTGGGAGAGACCAATCTCGAGGTCTATGCATCGATGCGCGGCGAGACCTTCGATGAGTTTCTTGCAACGCGCCAGGTGCCGGACGCCCGCTAATCGCCGCGCATGCGTGCCTTTCCCTGTCCCTTCGGAGTGACGTGATGACTGTTCGACCGTTCCTGATGTCCGCCGTGCTGAAGCGTGTCGCCACTGCTGCGACGATAACCGCGATGCTGTCGGGCATGGCGCAGGCCGCCAGCGGCAAGCTGACCATCGGACTGGTGTTGCCGATGTCCGGCGCTTTCGCCGATCAGGGCCAGTATTACGAGAACGGCGTCAAACTGTATCAGAAGCTGCACGGATCGACGGTCGCAGGACTAACCGTCGAGACGGTGTTGCGGGACGATCAGGGACCGGGCTCGGGTGACCTCGCGCGGCGCCTGACCCAGGAGTTGATCGTCCGCAACAAAGCCGACGTGATCCTCGGCTACAGTTTCACGCCGAATGCAATGTCGGCGGCGACCTTGCTGACGGAAGCCAGGAAGCCTGCGGTCATCGTTAACGCGGCGACCTCGATCATCACCGAAAAGTCACCTTATTTTGTCCGTGTGTCGTTCACGCTGCCGCAGTTGGCAGCCACGCTCGGCGCGTGGGCTGCCAAGAACAACATCAAGACGGCCTATACAATCGTCTCCGACTACGCGCCGGGCATCGACGCCGAAACCTGGTTCAAGAAGAGCTTTGAGGCAGGCGGCGGCAAGGTGATCGGCGACGCACGGACCCCGGTCGCGGCCATGGAATACTCGCCGTTTCTCCAGCGCGCCATGGAAGCCAAGCCCGACGCGGTGTTCGCGTTCAATCCCGGCGGCGATGTCTCGGTCGCCTTCATGAAGGCGGCCAAGGAGCGCGGCCTCGTCAAGTCCGGCATCAAGCTGTTGGTGACCGGAGATGTCGTCGACGACTACATGCTGGCTGCGATGGGCGATGCGGTCGATGGGGTGATCTCGTCGATGCATTACCAGGTCGAGCTCGACAACAAAGCCAATGCAGGGTTTTTGAAGGGCTACAAGGAGATGTTTGGTGCCAACGCGGTCCCGAGCGTCCGCACCGTGCAGGCCTATGATGCCATGGCGCTGATCTACAAGGCGGTCGAGAAGACCAACGGCAATCTCGACGGCGATGCGCTGATGGCGGCCTTCAAGGGCACGAAGCTCGATAGCCCGCGCGGGCCCGTGCAGATCGATCCCGCCACGCGCGATGTCGTCGAGAACATCTACATCCGCAAGGGCGAGCAGAAGGACGGCGGCTGGCACAACATCGCATTCGACACGATCGAGGCTGTCAAGGACCCAGCGAAGTAGTCGATGAACGGGATTGCCTCAGTCGTCGCCGATGGTGTTGCCTACGGCATGCTGCTCCTGCTGTTCTCGGTCGGTCTGTCGGTGACGCTGGGGCTGATGCGCTTCATCAATCTGGCGCACGGCGCCTTTGCGATGTGCGGCGGTTATGTTGCGACTACGTTGCTGCAATCCGCGCATCTGCCGTTTCTGCTGATCCTGCCAGCGGCCTTCCTGGCAACGGCCTTAGTCGGCGTGCTGATCGAACGATCGGTGATCCGTTACGTCTACGCCATGCCGGCGCTTCAGCAGGTGCTGTTTTCCATTGGTCTGGCCTTTGCCGCCAGCGCGCTCGCGACCATCATCTTCGGTCCGCAGCAGCAGGCCGTGCTGCTGCCCGACTGGCTCGCCGGCCATATCGATATCATCGGCATTCGCTTCGGCAGCTATCGCCTGTTTCTGGTTGTTGCCGGCCTCGTGACGGCGGTCTGCCTCATGCTGCTGTTCAATCACACCTTGTTCGGCGCGAAGATCCGCGCTTCGGTCGACAATCGCCGGACCGCCGAAGGCATCGGCATTAACGTCGATCGCTTGTTCGCGCTGACATTCGGCCTTGGGGCAGGGCTGGCGGGGCTTGGCGGTGCGCTATCGGTCGGGTTTCTCGGCCTCGATCCGACATTTCCTTTCAAGTACCTCACCATCCTCCTGATGGTGGTGGCGATCGGCGGCCCCGGCTCGATCGGCGGATCGGTGGTTGCCGCGCTGTTACTCGGCGTTGTCGACGCCTTGTTCAAATACTATCTGCCCGCGGTCGGGTCGTTCGTGGTGTATGGCCTGTTGGTCCTCACCATGATCTTCCTGCCCAGGGGTCTTGCCGGACGGGCCGCGTGAGGACGATCATGAATAGCGGTCCCGGCGTTGCGCTCCTGCTTGCGACCTTGGCGAGCTATGTCCTGTTTCCGGACTATCTGTTGCTACTCAGCAGCCTGTTCGTGCTGGCGATCTTTGCGCTCGCCTACGATCTGCTCCAGGGGCACGCCGGCATCGTCTCGTTGGGGCACGCGGCGTTCTTCGGCCTCGGCGCTTACGCTGCGGCTATCCTGGCGCGTGCCGGCATCACGGAACCGGTCGCAGGTCTTGCCGGCGCGATGCTGGTGAGCGCGGCAGCTGCATTCTGCGTGACGCCCATCGTCGTGCGCGGCAACGATTTTACGCGGCTGCTGGTGACGCTCGGCATGGGCTTCCTGCTCTATGAGGCCGCCAACAGCGCGCGCTGGCTTACGGGCGGCGCGGACGGCTTTCCCGACTTCACGATCGGGCCCGTCCTCGGGCTGTTTCCTTTCGATTTTCTCGGCAAGACGGCCTTCTTCTACGCGCTGTGCGTTCTGGCGATTGTCTTCGTCTTTCTCAAACGGGTCACGGAATCGCCGTTCGGTCTGGCCCTGAAGGGCATTCGCGAGAACACGCAGCGCATGCCCGCGATCGGCGCGCCGGTCGCACGCCATCTTGCCATGGCCTATACGATGTCGGGCGCGATTGCGGGCTTGGCCGGCGCGGTGCTCGCGCAGACCAGTCACTTCGCCTCACTCGACATGCTCGGCTTCGATCGCTCGGCGGAGGTGATGATGATGACCACCATCGGCGGCTCCGGCAGCATCCCCGGTGTCGTGATGGGGGCAGCGGCGTTCGGCTTCATGAAGGATTATCTGTCGACGGTCAGTCCGAAGTACTGGCACCTTGGCATCGGCATCGTGCTGATGCTGTCGGTGTTCGTGATTCCCAATGGCATTGCAGGCGTGGCTGACAGCCTGCGCCGGCGTTTCGGGCGGCCGTCATGACCGCCATCGAAACACGGGATCTCAGCATCCGCTTTGGTCACTTCGCTGCGGTGTCCGGCGTCTCGCTCGCCATCGCCGCGGGATCGCGGCATGCGCTGATCGGCCCCAATGGCGCGGGAAAGACCACATTGGTCCATGCGCTGACCGGCGGGGTCGCGGCCTCCTCGGGAATGATCCTGATCAGTGGAGACGACGTCACGCGGCTGGGCGAGAGCGCGCGGGTGCGGCGCGGGCTGTCGCGGACCTACCAGATCAACCAATTGTTTCGCGGCCTCAGCGTGCTCGACAACGTGGTGCTGGCCGTGCTCGAGCGCAAGCAATTGACCCGGGTGTTCTGGCGCCGCGCCGCGCACGACAATGCGACCATCGAGGAAGCCCGTGAGCATCTTGCCTTCGTCAACCTGATCGCTCACGCGGACAGGCCGGTTCATGAATTGCCCTACGGGTTGCAACGCCTGCTTGAAATCGCGGTGGCGCTGGCCGCAAGGCCTCGGATCCTGGTCCTCGACGAGCCCGCCGCAGGCGTTCCTGCGGCGCAGAGCGAGGCTATCTTCGAGCGCATCCACGCACTGCCGCGCGATCTGACGCTCCTGTTCGTGGAGCACGACATGAACCTAGTCTTCCGCTTTGCCGATCGGATCACCGTGCTGGTCGAAGGCCGCATCATCACGGAGGGCACGCCGGCCGAGATCTCCGGCAACGAGCGCGTGCGCGAAGTCTATCTCGGACGCAGGGGGGCCCATGTCCCTGCTTGAGATCGAGAGGCTCACGGCCGGCTATGGGGAGGCCGTGGTGCTGGAGGAGATGAGCCTGTCGGTGTCGGAAGGCGAATGCCTGGCCGTGCTCGGCAGGAATGGCGTCGGCAAGAGCACGCTGATGCTGGCGATCATGGCGCACGCCGCGCGCTTTGCCGGCAGGCTGCGCTGGGATGGCCACGATTTCAGCACGCTCAGCACCAACCAGCGGGTCGGGCTCGGACTTGGCTGGGTGCCGCAGGAACGCGAGATCTTTCCGTCGCTGACGGTGGAGGAAAACCTGCTTGTTGCGCATCGTCGAGGCGGCCGCTTCGACCTCAATGGAATCTACGAGGTGTTTCCGCGGCTGAAGCAACGTCGGCGCAACATGGGCGACAAGCTGTCCGGCGGCGAGCAGCAGATGCTGGCGATCGGGCGCACGCTGATGACGAGCCCGCGCCTGTTGCTGCTGGACGAACCGTTCGAGGGGCTGGCGCCTGTGATCGTCGAGGAGCTCGAGGAGACGTTGATGCGCCTGCGGCGCGACAGCGGTTTTGCGATCATCATCGTCGAGCAGCGCGCCGAGGATGTCCTGCGGCTCAGCGACCGCGCCATCGTGCTGGATCGCGGCAAGATCGTGCTCGAAGGGAAATCCGCGGAATTGCTCGCCGATTTCGAACAGGTTCATCGTTGGCTGTCGGTCTAGGCCGGCACTGACTTATCCCGGAGTTTCCCATGACCAGCGAAAATCTGTTCTCCAGCACCATGGCTGAGATGACGGCCAATGCGGTTGCAGAGGCAGCCAGCCGCAAGGCCGCGGTGCTGCTGCCGGCCGGAGTCATGGAAGCGCATGGGCCGCATCTGCCGATTGGCACCGACGCCTTCATCGCGCTGCAGCTCTGCCGGGCGACGCAGAAATACGCGGCCGCACGCGGCAAGGAGACGGTTATTGCGCCGCCCTATTATTGGGGGATCAACGGCGTGCTCGGCGAATTCGTGGGGAGCTTTCGCATTCGGACTGAGACGGCCGCCGCCTTGCTGACGGACGTCATCGATTCCTTGGTGGCCAACGGGTTTCCCGACGTTTTCGTCGTCAGCCATCACGGTGACCGAGCCCACAACGACATGATCCTGGATGTGTTGCAGAAGGCGCATCTGCGCGGCCAGGCCGGCGCGCGCTGGCTATATGCGCCGACGCGATGGAATATGATCAAACGCCTCGGACAGACCGGCGAGGAGCCGATCTGGGTGCGTTGGGATCATGATCCCGCGCTCGACGACTTCAAGGTCACTGGCGTGTTTGGTGTCCATGCGGACGAATACGAGACTGCGGCGATCGTCCGCCACTATCCTGAGACCGTCGATTTTGAAGCGTTGCGCGGCCTGGAGCCGACCAAGCTCACCGTTGACGATCTCGCCGTCTGGCGACAGGGCGGTGAGGCGGCCCGGCGATTGACGCCGAATGGTTATTTCGGCGCGCCCAATCCGGTCGATCCCGACCTCTGGCGCTTCTACGACGAAACGGCCAAAATTATGGCTGAGGCTATCGCCAGGTAGTTGCTTGCTTGGAAATTTCAGCGATGGAGGCGAGCGGGTGGAGGCTAAACTGAGATTGCGGGACTACCTCCCGACGGCCGGCGCAAGAGCAATCTTCAATGGATGTGGGTCTTTTGGTGGTAGATATGGAATTCTTGATCTGACCAAGCCCGTCTCGTTTCAGGGCTGGCGAGCCGGAGCAAGAGCGTCTTGGGTTTTTATCGTTTCAGCCCGACTGAGCTCAGGTCTGGACCAATTGCTGAGACAGATCGGTTGTGCAGTTACCGCATCTTTTGCTTTAGATCATCGCGAGCGGACGAGAGTACATTTCGAAAGATAGCGGAGAGGGCCGGCTTCACCATCGAAGAATTGTGGTCGAATGCCCAGACCGTATAGTCGTAGCCGTAAAGGGTTGTCACGCCACCCTACGAATCGATGGGCTCGGCGAAGTTCGAGAGCCCTTCCGGAAACTGATCGACGAGGTCGGAAGGTTTGCGTCGGCAAAATAGCATACGGCTGGCGGTCAGCGGCTACATCGCAGCGCCCGGGATGCTAGGAGAGGCGATCAGTTAGGCTTGTCCGCAAAAATCGCGACCAAGCTTATCAAGATGTCCGTGGTCGACCGACCGTTCGCGTCTGTTTCCGCGATCAGAGACCGCCTCGATGTTAGATCTGAGTAGTTCTCGCCGCCTGGACCTGGCTCAAACTTCCCCATGATGGATTGGAACGAGAGTTTAATTCTTTCAATTGGGTAGAGGGCCGCGTGTGCACGACGTGTGCACCGGGAGATCAAGAAAAATCTTGCGATAGCCGACGTAAGCAAGCTTCTGAAATGGGCGAGCGACCGCGGGGAAAGCGTCACTTCTTCGCCGCATATTCGCGCAGCTATCTGCGGCTTATTCGATCAACGATGAGCATCCTGGGATGGGAAGCAACTGGCTCTCAATCATCGGGTCCCAGGTCGGAGCTTGGTGCGCACACCGTTTGCAAATGGTCGGTATAGTGTAGCTCTGCGATTTCAATCGCTGGGGTCCTAGCGGTCGATCCAGACGGTCATGCCCGGCTCAATGCCGGCCATCTCTCCCTTGGGATCGAGGCGAAGGCGAAGCGTGTTGCGGTCATGATCGCCAATCACACGCTCTGCCTGCCAGGTGGCAAACACGCCGAGCGGCCGCAGCTCGGTGATGACCGCCTTCGTCGCGCTATTGGCACCGTTCCGCATCACATTCGCGGTTTCTCCCATCGCGAGACGATCGAGATGGTCCTCGCGCACGTTGAAGGAGAGCCATTGCCTGCCTGCGGCCTCGACCATCAGGATCGGCTGGCCCGCGCGAACGTTCTCGCCGACCTCGGCGGCGATGACGCTGACCACGCCGTCGGCCGGCGCGCGCAACACCATCTTGTCGAGGCGGCGCTCGAGCACGGTGACCGCGGCGGCCGCGGCCTGCACCTGCGTGTCGGCGATAGCGCGCTCTTCCCGGGTCGGGCCCGCCACGGCCGCATCGTAATTGGCCTGGGCCTCGGCCACGCCGGCGCGTGCGCTGGCGACGTCGTTCTCGGCCTGGTCGAGCGACTGCTGGGATTCAAAGCTCTGGCGCGCCAGCGTGCTGGTCCGGGTGAGCTGGGCCTGCACGTAGTCGAGGCGGGCGCCGGCCTTGGCGATGGCGGCTTTCAGCGAATCGACCTGTTCGCGGCGCACGCCGGCATAGACGTTGTTGCGGCTTGCGACGGCGGACGCGAGCACGGCACGCGCCTGGTCCGCCTGCGCCGTCAACTCCACCGCCGAGAGCCGCGCCACGACGTCGGCGGCCTTCACAGAGGCACCCTTCTCGACCGCAATCGAGACCAGTTGGCCGTTGACCTCCGGCTCGACCCTGATCTCGGTCGCGCGCACGACGCCGACGATGGCGGCGGGCGGTGCCGCGTGGCGCATGACATAGAGCAGCGCGCCCGCCGCGACCAGCGCGAGCGGAATCGCGACGAAGGCGGCAGGTCTAAGGTTGGACATGTCCCTGTCTCCTCCTGACGGCAAATGCCGAGATCACCGCGAGCGCGAAGTAGCCGAGCGCCAGGCACCACAATGCGAGCCAGTCATGCGCAACCTCCCAGATACCGGCGCCGAGCTGGTTGACGCGCACGAGGCCGTCGATCGCGGAGTCGGCCGGGAATAACCGGCCGAACGCAAGGGCCACGTCCGGAATTGCTTCGCGCGGCCACGCGAAGCCGGCCATGAAGAACTGCGGCAGGCTCGTCGCCAGCAGCAGGATGGTTGCGTTCTCCGGCCGCGTGAACCAGGCCCCGACAGCCTGCCCCATGAAGCTCGTTGCCAGCAGAAAGACACTCGCGAGCGCGAGGATCTGCGGAAGATGGCCGAGTGTCGAAAAACCGTAGATCCGCGGCAGCACGATGAGATAGAGCGCGAGCGCAGGAAGGTAGACGGTCAGATGCGCGATGCCGCGGCCGAGCACGCCGGCAAAGGCTGCGCCTCCGCTCGCCAGCGCGGTGCCGGTCAGCATCGCTGCGCCGATCAGCAGGGTCTGCTGCAGGATCAGGATGAACGCCGCCGGAACGACGTAGCTCGCATAGCCGCCCACCGGGTTGAAGATCGGCTGCAGCAACACGTCGGCCGGGCTCGACGTCGCGAGCTTCGCCTTGACGAGGCTGCCATCCGAGCGCGCGCCGCGCGAAACCAGCTCGGACGTCAAGGTTCCGATGGCGGTGGCGACCCCGCTGGCGCTCGATCTGAAGATGAACAGATAGGTTGCGTCCGCATAGACGGGTATGTGGGCGGTGATGCCCTTGAGCACGTCGCGTTCGGTGTCGGGTGGAATCTCGACGGCGGCAAAGGCCTGCCCGCGATCGATCGCGCTGTGCGCCTCGGCGAGCGTTCGGGCGCGAACCGTCACGCTTAATGCGCCGCTCGCGTCCAGCGTCTCGACGATCTGCCGGCTGAGATTGCTGAGATCGTTATCGACGACCGCAATCGGAAGCTTGCGAAGGATCTGGTTCAGATAGGGCTGCGGATAGTAGATGCCGTAGACCAGGGGAGCGAGAAACAGCAGAGCGAAGGCGCCCCGCGTTCCCAGCACGCGCCGCCACTCCGCCACGAAGGCGCCGCCGACGCCGCGCGGTGTGGAGATGACCTCGTGTGGCTCGGCAGGCCGCGCTGTTGCGAACCAGCCCTTGCGGGTGACGTTCGCCATGCGCATCCACGCCAGGCCGGCAAAGACCAGCGCCAGGCCGGCAAGTGCAGCGAAGGGAATAGCGGAATCCGCGACCGGCAATCCCCGCGCGGCTTGTCCCAGCAGGACGGCCATGTACCAGCGAAGCGGCAGGATCGCGCTCCATGTCTGCGCAAAGGCATTCATGCCGATGGTGGGAAAGCCGACGCCGGCATAGCCGAATGCGGGCGAGGCAATGAGGCCCGCAAGCCCGAGTCCGGTGGCGAGATCGCCGACCAGAAGCTGGAGCAGGGCGCCGAGCGACAGATAGGCGATGATCAGCAGCGAGGCCGCAGCGATCATCAACGGCAAGTCGCCCTTGAAGGGAATCTCCAGCACACCCTCCAGGAACAGCGGCTCGGCCAGCATGATCAAAATGAAGATGCAGAACAGCGGCGCGAGCTTGCCGGCCAGCGCGACAAGCGGATCGCCGCCGGCGCTTTCGAGCCACGCCCGCGCGTCGCGGCGGCGGAATTCGGAGCCGACGGAATAGCCGGCGGCAAGGGTCATCACCACATGGATGATGGTCGGCAGCAGCGCGCGCAGCAGGAACTGCGCGTAGTTCTTCTGCGGATTGACGAGCGCCATGGTCTCCGCTTTGAGCGCACCCAGGGACGCTGGCGCAGGTGCCGCGCGACTGGCGGGAGCGGCCACCGCTGCCGCTGCGGAAAGTGAATCGCTCAGACCCGAGGATGCGATGCCGGAGGGAGTCAAAAACTGCTGGTTATAAAATCCGACGATCTGAGGGCGGCGCGCGGCCTTCAGGTCGCGCTCGAAATCCGGCGGGATGTGGACGGCCGAAATCGACTTGCCGGAGCGTATGTCCTGCACGGCCGTGGACAGCGTGCCGGAGCGGTCGACGATCTTCAGGCTTGGCGACGCCGCAATGTATTCCACCAGGGCGCGCGACGCGTCCGACTTGTCCTCGTCGACGACAGTCACGCCGAGCCCGCGGATGACCGGATGGCTAAAGACCGTGGTGAGAACCACGAACGCGAACAGCGGCACGCCGAAGATCAGGAGCAGCGCCACGCGATCGTGAAACAGCCAGCGGCACTCGCGCCGCGCGACCAGCAGAAATCCGGGCTTGGGCGCCGGCCTCATGGCCGTGACCGCCAATCCAGATAGGCGCTCATTCCCGGTCGCAGCTCGGGCACCGGTTGCACCGGATAGGCACGGATCGAAAACGTTCGCAGGTCGAAATCACCCGAAGCACGCGTGGCCCGCCAGCTTGCATATTCGCCCTTGGTCGCGATGAGCTTGACCTCGACTGTCACCGAGCGGTCGCTGAGGGCGGGAATGCGGACATCGAAGCGATCGCCGACCTTGAGGCCTTTGACGAGATCCTCTCGCAGATCGAAATGCACCCAGAGGTCCGCGAGATTGATCAAGGTGACGAGCGGGACGCCCGGCGAGACGTATTCGCCGGGTTCCACATTACGCTGATAGATCTGCGAGGCTACGGGCGCATAGACCACGAGCTGGTCGATGATCGACTGGACACTCTGGATATCGGCACTGGCCTTTTCGACATTGGTATTGGCAATGGCCCGCTCCTCCTTGGTGTAGCCATTGACCGCCTGGTCATAGGCCGATTTGGCCTGGTCGACGGCGCGCTCGCTTTCGTGCAGCGCATCGGTGGCCTGATCGAGGCGGGCTTGCGGCGCATTGCCTTGCTCGGTCAAGGTGTGTGTGCGGTCAAAGGTCTTTTGCGCCAGCACCAGTGCCGCTTGGGCGCGCTCCATTTCCGCCTTCCGTGCCGCGATCACTTCCACCCGCGTTCCGACGAGTACGTTGGCAAGCTGGGCGTCCGCAACGGCCTTGGCCGCCTTCATCTGGTCGTGTTTGGCCAGCGTTTCCGGATTGTCGATCTGGACCAGCACTGCGCCCGCAGCCACGTTCTGGCCGCGCTCGACGGGAATCTTGCCGACCCGTCCGTCCACGCGCGCCGCGATATCGAGCCGCGTTGCATCGACCTCGCCCTGAACCAGCAAGGGCTCCGGGCGCAACAGATAGAAGACGGAAAGCCCGACGACAGCAGCCGCCACGACACCGACGATGATAGAGGGCGTGCGTGTCGGGTTGTGCGCGGCTTTCGCCGGTCCGTTACCCGGCACGTCGGGCGTGCTTTGAACGTCCTTGTCAGAGCTCGGCACGTCCATGCCTGACTCCCTTTCTGATGGCCGGATGGCCTCTAGTTTATTCGGTTGTGAGGCCCAGCCGCAATCGCGAGGCGATGAATGTTTTTGAGTCGGAGCCGACCATGTAACCTGTCCGTTACCCACGCTTGGATGTTTGATCCCTGACTTGTTGAAAGCTGCTGCTCTCGCAGTGGTGCTCGTCCCGACGTCCCGGGGGGCGCCAGGTGATCAAGCAGCAGACCCATCCCAGCGATGACATTCCTGTCCAAGATGAATGACGGCGATCGCGTCATAGTCGCGTCACCTGACCCGGTCCGTGGTCGGGCCAGGATGCAGGTGCGACATGCCAAACGCCGTCACGAAATCAAGCCCCACGATCCCTCGTCTCTTCGTCCTCGAATTGAACGCGGGCTGCATTCACCTGATGAATGCGGATGGCTCCGACCGCACGACCATCGTCACCGGCTGCCACCTTCCGGATGGCATCGTCGTGGATGTCGAGGCTGGCCATATCTACTGGACCAACATGGGCATCCCGAGCCTGGATGACGGGTCCATCGAGCGCGCCGACATCGACGGCAAGAACCGCAAGACCATCGTCCCGCGGGGACACACCCACACGCCGAAGCAGATCATCCTCGATAAGAAGGGCGGCAAGCTCTACTGGTGCGATCGCGAGGGTATGCGCGTCATGCGCTGTAACCTCGAGGGCTCGCGGCTGGAGACGCTCATCGAAGCGGGCCACGGCGAAGCCGATCGCAAGGACCAGATGCGATGGTGCGTCGGGCTGGCGATCGACCCGAAATTCGGTCGTATCTACTGGACGCAAAAGGGGCCTGATAATGCAGGGCTCGGTCGCATCTTCCGCGCCAATGTCGAAATCCCCGCCGGCCAGACCGCAGCCATGAGATCCGACATCGAGATATTCTACGACGGTCTGCCGGAGCCGATTGATCTGGAGATCGATCACCAGAGTCGAATTCTCTACTGGACCGATCGCGGTGATCCTCCGCGCGGCAACACGGTGAACCGGGCCTCGCTCGACAACAAGCCTGCCGAGCCGGAGATCGTGGTGACCCATCTCATGGAGGGGATCGGTATCGCGCTCGACGTTCCCAACGATCGCATGTTCGTGACCGATTTCGCGGGCTCGGTCTACTCCGCGCGGCTCGACGGGTCCGGCGAGCGCAACTTCCTCTACGCCCAGGGCAATCTCACCGGCATTGCCTATGCCGAAGTCTGACCAACGCATTGGAGAGAACGACATGACCGACACCAAGCCCATTCGCCGTATCGCCATCATCGGCACCGGCGTGATCGGCGCGAGCTGGAGCTCGCTATTTCTCGCCAAGGGATTGCAGGTCGTTGCGACCGATATCGCGCCGAACGCGGAAGCAGCACTAAGGAAGTTCGTCGAGACGGCCTGGCCGGCGCTCAAGCGATTGGGCTTGTCGCCCGGAGCTTCGCAGTCGAACCTCACGTTCACGCCCGACATCGCGCAGGCACTCGCCGGCTCCGACCTCGTCCAGGAGAACGGGCCCGAGCGGATCGAATTCAAGCAGAAGCTCTATGGCCAGCTCGACGAGCTGTTGCCGCCCGACGTGATCATCGCATCGAGCTCGTCGGGGCTCACCATGAGCGAAATCCAGAAGGGTGCCGCATCCCATCCCGAGCGCTGCGTCATCGCCCATCCGTTCAATCCGCCCCATCTGATCCCGCTGACGGAGATCGTCGGCGGGGCAAAGACCTCGGAAGCCACGATCCGGCGCGCAACGGAATTCTACACGTCGATCGGGCAACGGACGGTGCGCCTCAACAAGGAAATGCCGGGGCACGTCGCCAACCGCCTGCAGGCGGCGCTGAGCCGCGAAGTCTATTACCTCGTGGCCGAGGGCGTGGTGAGCGCCGCCGACGTCGACACCGCCCTGAGCTGGGGCCCGGGTTTGCGCTGGGGCGTCATGGGCAGCCTGATGCTGAACCATCTCGGTGGCGGTCCGGGCGGCATCGAGCACTTCTTCCAGCAGTTCACCGGCCCGATGACGGCCTGGTGGAAGACCCTCGGCTCGCCCGTGCTGACGCCGGACGTGCAAAAGAAACTCATCGACAGCGTCCATGCCGAGGCCGGATCGCGCACCATCGCGGAGCTGGAGGCGGAGCGCGACGAAATTCTGCTCGGCCTGATCGAGCTGCGCAAGAAGGCTGCGAAGCCGAGCTGACGCAATCGGCAGCGTCCGCGAGATCAATCATACCTTCAACCCTTCACTTTTCAGGCTTCCGAGCCGCAGCGAGGAGATATCGCAAATGTCCACCGCAAACACAGCAGGCAAGACCGCCGCGCCGAAGTCACCGCCGGCACCCAATGGCGATTTCTACCAACTGGTCGACCTCCTCACCCCGGACGAAAAGGCGCTCGTCAAGAAGGTGCGGACCTACATGGAGACCAAGGTCCAGCCGGTCATCAACAAGTACTGGTCCGACGACGCGTTTCCGTTCGAACTGCTGCCGTCGTTCAAGGAGCTTGGCCTCGGTGGGCTCGGCTTCAAGGGCTATGGCTGCGCGGGCGGCAGCCAGAAGCTGTTCGGCTTCGTGGCGATGGAGCTGGCGCGCACCGACGCCTCGTTCTGCACGTTCTTCGGCGTGCATAGCGGCCTCGCCATGGGCTCGATCTATCTCGACGGCTCCGAGGAGCAGAAGCAGAAATGGCTGCCGGCGATGGCGCGCTGGGAAAAGATCGGCTGCTTCGGCCTCACCGAGCCGCTGGTCGGCTCCGGAACGAGCGGCGGCCTGACCACGACGGCCAAGCGGGAAGGCGATACCTGGATTCTCAACGGACAGAAGCGATGGATCGGCAATGCGCCTTGGTGCGACATCTCCATCATCTGGGCGCGCGACCTTGCCGACAATCAGGTCAAGGGATTCATCGTCGAGAACAAGTCGACGCCCGGGTTCAGCGTCGAGAAGATCGAGCACAAGATCGCGCTCAAGGTGGTCCAGAACGGCCAGATCACGCTGAAGGACGTGCGGGTGCCTGAAGCGAACCGCCTCCAGGGCGGCAATTCCTTTCGCGACACCGCGCGCGTGCTGCGGATGACGCGCTACATGGTGGGCTGGGCATCGACCGGCATCCAGATGGGCGCATACGAGGCCACCCTCAAATATGCCCTGGAACGATTGCAATTCGGCAAGCCGATCGCCTCGTTTCAGCTGATCCAGGATCTGCTCGCCAAGATGCTCGGCAATCTGACCGCGTGCCAGTGCCTGATGCTCCGCCTGGCGCAGCTCGATGACGAAGGCAAGCTCGGCGACCATCACGCGGCACTGGCGAAGGCATTCTGCACGGCGAAGTCGCGCGAGACGGTCTCATGGGGCCGCGAGGTGCTGGGCGGCAACGGGATCGTCGCCGACTACAACGTCGCGCGCTTCTTCGCCGACGCCGAGGCGCTCTACTCCTACGAAGGCACCTATCAGATGCAGAATCTGATCGTCGGCAAGGCCATCACCGGTCACGGCGCTTTCCTCTGACCTTTCAGCGGGGCCGGCGCATCGGCGCCGGCTGCCCTACTCAGGAGACACGACCATGGTTTCGGGAACTGCACCGTTCACCCCTTCGCCTGCAACAGCACCAAGCTCAGCACCGAGAGCGGCGCTGGCCCTTGCGAACGTCCAGTACGAGAAAAAGGGCCCGATCGCCTACGTGACGGTCAATCGGCCTAAAGTGCTCAATGCACTCAATACGCCGACCTGGACCGATTTGCACGCGGCATTCGAGGATGCCAAAGCGGACGCGTCCGTGCGCGGCGTCATCCTCACCGGCGCTGGCGACAAGGCGTTCATCGCCGGCGCCGACATCAGTGAACTCGCCCATGTCGATGCTTACGACGCCGAGGAGTCCAGCCGGTTCGGCCAGGGTGTGCTGGACCTCATCGAAAATCTCGGCAAGCCGGTGATCGCGGCGATCAACGGCTTTGCGCTGGGCGGCGGCTGCGAGACGGCGATGGCCTGCACGATCAGGATTGCGGCCGAGCATGCCAAATTCGGTCAGCCCGAGGTCAAGCTCGGCCTGTTGCCCGGCGGTGGCGGAACGCAACGCCTGCCGCGCCTGGTGGGAAAGGGGCGTGCGTTGCAGCTGATCCTCACCGGCGAGACGATTTCCGCGCAGGAAGCCTATCGCATCGGCCTCGTCAACGAAGTCGTTGCTGCCAGCAGTCTGATCGATCGCGCCGAGACGGTCCTGAAGCAGATCATGGCCAACGCGCCGATCGCCGTGAAGTTCTCGCTGGAAGCGGCCAATAAGGGCATGGACACGAGCCAAAGCGAAGGCCTTGTGCTGGAAGCCTCGTTCTTCGGCATTTGCGCCGCCACCGAAGACAAGAAGGAAGGCACCGCAGCCTTCCTCGAGAAACGTGCGCCGCAGTTTCGCGGTCGCTGAAACGATGCCGCTGTCTACGAGGATCTGGAAAGGACGCCCATGGCAAACGACAACATTTTCTCCGGACTGAAGGTGGTGGACCTCGCGAGCTTCATCGCGGGCCCGAGCGCCGCCGTGATCCTGTCCGACTTTGGCGCCGACGTGATCAAGGTGGAGCCGCCGAGCGGCGAGCTGTGGCGACATGCGCACCACCTCCCGCCGCAGCCGGTCGCCGACGATGCCTATCCCTGGCACCTGGCCAACCGCAACAAGCGCGGCATGGCACTCGACCTGAAATCTCCGGAGGCCCATCAGGTTCTCGAGAAACTGGTCAAATGGGCCGACGTGCTCATCGTCAACACGCCGCATCCGGCGCGCAAGAAACTGAAGCTCGAATATGAGGATGTGGTGGGGTGGAATCCGCGCCTGATCTACGCCGACATCACGGGCTTCGGCGACAAGGGACCGGACGCGAATCTTCCCGGCTTCGACATCACGTCCTACTGGGCCCGCAGCGGATTGCTGTCGATGACGCGCGATGCCGGTGCGCCGCCGACCTGGCCGGTGGCCGGCAGCGGCGACAACGCCACCGCCGTTGGGCTCTATTCGGCGATCGTCACGGCCCTGTATCGCCGTGAACGGACCGGGGAGGGAGCGCATGTCACCACCTCGCTTCTCGCCGAGGGCGTGTGGTCTGCCAGCGTCTCGATCCAGGCCGCGCTGTGCGATGCGAAATTCTTCGGGCTGCATGATCGCATGCACCCCGCAAATGCGGCCATGAACGTGTATCGCGCCAAGGATGATACCTGGTTCGTTCTCATCATCACGCCCGACAAGGTGGAGGCCGTGGCGAAGGCGATCGGCCGCCCCGATCTCCTGACTGATCCGCGGTTCTCCGACCCGGCGAAGCTGACGGCGAACATGACGGAGCTCACGGCGATTCTCGACGAGACCTTCTGTGCCGAGCCGATGGCACATTGGTACGAGGTATTCAACGGCGTTCACGTGACGTTCGGAGCAGTACGCGGGCCACAGGAGGTGATCAACGACCCCCAGCTCCGGGCCAACGACATCATCGTGCCCCTCGAGGGGGCGGGCGGCAAGCTGACGTCCACGATCTCCAGCCCGCTTCAGGTGCATGGTGTCACCAAGGTGCCCGCGAAGCGCGCGCCGAAGATCGGAGAGCATAACGACGAGGTTCTCCGGCAGCTGGGATTCAGCGCGGCCGAGATTGATGGTCTGCACGCGAGCGGTACCGTTCCGAAGGCAAAGGGCCAAGCGGCCTAGCGCGATGACAGGGGGTGTGGCGGCGCTAGCCGCCGCGACCCTGCGTTGCGGTCAAACTCAGCAAAGGGTTCAGGAGTTCGACCATGGATGAGATCGTGACCGAACATGCCGCGGGCATCTTGCGTATCCAGTTGAACCGCCCGACAAAGCGGAACGCGATGACATCGGCCATGTACGTGGCTCTCGCTGATATCTTCAACGCGGCGGCGAATGACGAGGGTACGCGTGTCATTCTCTGGCATGGCGCGGGAGATTCGTTCTGCGCCGGCAATGACATCGATGACTTTCTCAAGAATCCTCCAGGACCGGGTGAATCGCCACAAGCGGGCCTCATGCATGCACTGGTTGACTTCGACAAGCCACTGGTCGCGGCAGTCCACGGCGCTGCGATCGGCGGCGGCACGACCATGCTGACGCACTGCGACTTCATCTACGCGGGCGAGAGCGCAAAATTCCAGATGCCCTTCATCAATCTGGCGCTCGTTCCGGAGTTCGGATCGAGCTGCTCAGTGCCGGCGCGGATCGGTCACGTCCGTGCAGCCGAGCTGATCTTGATGGGATCTCCATTCGATGCCCGGCGTGCGGCGGAGCTGGGACTGGTGACCGAAGTTGTCCCCGACAACGATCTCCGGGCGAAGGCAACCGACACGGCCCGGAAGTTGGCAGCGAAGCCCGCGGCTGCGTTACAGGCCAGCAAGCGGCTCATGAAGCAGCCATTTCGCGAGCAGATCAAGGCCGCGATGAAGGCCGAGAACGAAGAATTCAGCACGCAAGTCCGCTCCGAAGATGCAAGGGAAGCGTTCACGGCTTTCGTGGAAAGGCGCAAGCCCGACTTCACGCGAAACATCAAGTCTCAAGCGACTGCATGACCAAGGAAAAGCCGATGTACGTATGCGTATTGGTTGGAAGCCTGCGGAAGGCTTCGTTCAACGGGATGCTGGCGAATGCACTGATCTCGCTGGCGCCGTCCTCGATGAGGCTCGACATCGTCGAGATCGGAGGATTGCCATTTTACAATGAAGATCTCGATACCGCAGCTCCGCCCGCGCAATGGACCGCGTTCCGCCAGCGCATGAAGGCCGCCGACGCCGTTCTGTTCGTCACGCCGGAATATAACCGGTCAGTGCCTGCCGTGCTCAAGAACGCGCTGGATGTCGGTTCCAGGCCGTATGGACGCAGCGTCTGGGACCGCAAGCCGGGTGCGATCGTCAGCGGCTCGCCCGGGGCGATCGGAGGCTTCGGCGCCAATCATCATCTCAGGCAATCGCTCGTGTTTCTGAACGTGCCGACCCTGCAGCAGCCTGAGGCCTATCTCGGGCATGTCGACAAGCTGTTCGATGAGCACGGCAAGCTCGCTGGCGACGGCACCAGCAAATTCCTCCAGGCGTTCATGCAGGCGTTCGCCAATTGGGCCGAGACGGTTCGGCCCAAATGATCCGATCTCGGGGGCAGCGCGTCTGCCCCCTCGCGGCAAGAGCGGGCTGAAATCGCAGCGTCGCGCTCAAAAATGGATCGGCCGCATTTGCTCGAATTCGTCGCGGCACGCGCGGCTGAAGTCATGCAGCAGATCGATCGTGCCATCGATGGCCATTTCGCGCAGTTGGACAAAGCTCTTGTCCGGCTCCAGATAGGTGTCCAGGATTTTTCGGGTGACGTCCTCGGCATGATGGACCACCGGCTTTGAAGATATCGCCCGCATCGCGCTCATCTTGGCGTAAAGGCTGACCAGGCTCGGAATGTCGGCTTTATCGTGCTGGAGCGCATCGATGTAACATTTGGCGGCGTCCTCGATGAAATCCCTGTACAGGGTCTGCCGCCGAGTCTCCTCGTGAAGGACCCACTGCGCGCGGACCTGGCTTCGCTGGCTCCGCCAATTGGCTATTCCGCTTGTCAGGCCGCCCACGGCTGCACCGGTGAGAGCGGCGAGCGCGGATATGATGGAAGCGTCCACAGGTGCAGTCCTTAACGAATTTCCGGGAATGCTTGCAAGGTCTTGATTGGCCGCAACTATGACGAGGACGATCTCGGTCCCTCGGAAATCAGCCGTGAGCTCCTTTGCCCCGACAGATACGACCAGAACCACTGGGTCTGGACTCGAAACCTGTTCTGGAGTTGCGGCAGGGCGAGCACATGCAACGCGGCCCACACCCACCAGGTCAAAAAGCCGCTGCTGCGCAAATGGCCGGACTCGAGAATCGCAAAATTCTTGCCGACCACCGCCATGTTGCCCTTGTCGCGATACCGAAACGGTCGGCCATCCTTGTGTCCCTTGACGCGGCTGGCGATGACCTGACCGACAAATCGTCCCTGCTGAATGGCTGCCTGCGCGACCCCGGGGACGGGGTGACCATCCTGGGTCATCGTGGCCGCATCCCCTGCAACAAAGACGTTGGGCGCATCGGGAATGTCCATGAAGGCGCCCACGAATGCGCGCCCGGCGCGGTCTGTCCGGGTCGCCAGCATCTTCACGACCGGGGAAGCGCTGACGCCTGCCGTCCAAAGTACGGTGGCGCTGGGAATGCGGACGCCGGCCGCGATCACGCCCTGATCGTCAACCTTCTCGACCTTTACGCCCGTCGAGACCTCGACTCCGAGTTTCGTCAGTCGCTTGGCCGCCTTTCGCGACAGCGATTCCGCAAAGGTCGGCAGGATGCGAGTGCCGCCATCCAGCAGAACAATCCGGCTCTTGGCGGGGTCGATCTTGCGGAAATTGTTACGCAGGGTCACCGAGACCAGTTGAGCGATCGAAGCGGCAAGCTCGACGCCGGTCGGACCGGCGCCCACGAGAACGAAGGTCATTTGGCGAGCGCGCTCGTTCTCGTCATCGGTTGCTTCAGCCAGTTCAAATGCGCTCAAGATCTTGGTCCGGATCGTTTCGGCGTCGCTCAGGCTCTTGAGGCCCGGTGCGAACCGCGCGAACTCGTCATGACCGAAATAGCTCGGACGCATTCCGGTCGCGATCACCAGGAAATCGTACTCGAGCTTTCGACTGCCAATCTCCGGGCAGATGGCCTCGACGGTGCGTGCTCCCAGGTTGACGCCCTTGACCTCGGCCAGCATGACGCTGAGATTTTTCTGCTTTGCCTCGAGTTGCCGGATCGGTGCCGCGATCTCGGATGGCGCCAGAACAGCGGTGGCGACCTGGTACAGGAGCGGCTGAAAGATATGGTGATTGCGGCGGTCGACCAGCGTGATCTCGACATCGGCTCGCTTCAGAGCCCGTGCCGCCGCGATACCGGCAAAGCCACCGCCGACGATCAGGACGCTTTTTTTGCCTGGGGCCGCCTTTGTCGACGGCGGCTTTTCTTGCGGGAACGATTTGGTGAGAATTGTCGTCATGGGTACACCGACTCTCCAGGGCCAGCCGCCCCCCCAGGGTCAGATACAGCGGAGCTCCGGATTAATCTTGGATGGCGCTGCGGTGCATTGAACGACCGTGCCTGATCATCCGGGGAAGGGTCTGAGCCGCTCGTACAGCATGCGCGGGAGGATCAGCCCGAAGGCCATCGCCGTGATGATCAAAAGCGCCGTGGCACTGCTCGCAGCGATACTGGTGACCAGAGCCGCCGGTGCGCCCGGGCCGATTGAGACCAGTTCGACGAGGCCCGTCGCAGTGTTGAACAGGAAGAAACCAGGCATCAACGAGACAACGGCGGAGAACGCGACCGCCGCGAAGGGCAGATGCAGGCGATCGACCACGGGAGCCGTGAGGGCGCTGGCAAACATGCAGGCGACGAGTGTTCCGGCCGGAGCACTTCCGCCGGCGGAGATCACCGCCCAGTGTGCGGCATGTGCAAGCATGCCGACTGCAATCGGGAGAGGCAGCAGACGCCATGGCATTGAGAAGAAAGTACCGAATGAGGCGACTGCGCATCCTGCTGCGATCACATCGATGATCAACGGCAGGGGCGGAGATGGCCCGGCTATCGCGAGTTGCCCGCCGGCGGCCGTGTACCCGAACAGACCGCCGGCGCAGATCAGCAGCACGATGATGCCGGCATAGGCCAGGCGGGTCATGCCCAGTGCGATGCGCGTGCGAGCGAGGTCCATGGCACCGTTGAGGATATGCGGACCGGGGACAAGCACCATGCAGGGACAGAAGGCGACCAGCGCAATTGCATCCGACAGTCGAAATCGGCTGGCAACAGCAGCTACAGCACCGGCGACCAGCGCGGCGCAAAGTGGCTGGAGGAGCGGGTTATGGCTGAAGCCGGACAGCCTGCGCCTGATGAGCGCGCCGGCGGCTGCGCTCATTGCGATCAGGAGCAGGCTCATCGCATCGAGCGCGCCGAAGATGACGCCAAGCGAGGCCGCACCAACGGCTGCGAACAAGGTGAAGCGTGGCGTGGAAGCGGGCGGTAGACGACCGGCCGACTCAAGTGCGGATTGCGCGGCACCGGCCGGCAATGTGCCGTCGCAGATCTGATCTATCACCGTCGTAACGGCGAGTACCCTGCCCATGTCGACGCCGAGCGGCCTGGCGGGCACAGCTTGCGAGACGCGCGAGCCATCCAATTCGATGATCAGTTCGTCCCATTGCGGGAGCACCTTCACCGCGACGCCGAGCGCGCGCCCAAGACGCGTGGCAGCGACAACCGTCCGTTCCGTGGTCTGACCGTGAGCAAACAGAAGAGCGGCCGCCAGCACGGTCGTGCTCAGCGCCGTTTCGCAAGACGGCGGTTCGGCGCGCGAGCTCTCCGGCTTTCGCTCGGTCAATTGCGTTGCGCGGTCCAGTAGCCCGAGCATCGTGAGCTTCCCGAATAGCCGCTCCACCTTCCGCGACCCGAGTTCCCGGAAAGTCTGCCCGTGCCGGACGCGAATTTGTCGTGAACCTCTACCGAAGCGCGGACCGAACCGGATTTCGCGACGTAGCCCCTGAATTTCACGAGATTGGGATGCGTGACTATTCCGTCGGAAATATTGACGGTGAAGTTGTAGCTGGGATCGCATGCGCCGCCTTGCGTCACGAAGACGAGATCCCAGGAGCCGTCATAGGCGGATCGTGCCTGCGCGGCCGGGGCCATCAGGCAAACAGCTGCAATCGTCCAGAGCAAAGGCATCTTCATCGATAGTTCTCCTAGGCTCGGCGAACGTTTCCACGGAGACGGAACGAATTTCGCCGATGTTCAAACCAGGGATCGAGCGTCACAGATATAGGGCTGCTCTAGGAAGAATTGGCGCAAAGCGCTTGTTGAAAAGTGCTCAGATCACTTTGAATCGTGCGTTCACGAAAGATGCAGGCGCGACCAGACGCCCAGCCAATTGTTTTGAGCAGGATTGGCTCCAATCGAGCAGCCATATTCAATCGCGGCCACCGCTGGGCAGACATACTGAACGCACGCACTGTCGCTGTTCGAACGGAGCACGACAGGTCGCATTCAGAATGAACCTGGAGCCGCGAGATGAACGTCAAGTCCATTGCTGGCCAGCTTGGGGAAAGACGCGCTCGTACCCCTCATTCGCTGGCTGACCATTGGAATGTGTCTGACTTCGTCGCCCTCACAAAGCCGCGCGTGATGATGCTCGCGGTCTTCACCGCGCTCGTCGGATTGAGCTCCGCTCCGGTTCGCCTTGATCCGCTAACGACCCTTGCGGCAGTTCTTGCCATTGCAGCGGGAGCCGGAGCCGCCGGTGTCCTCAACATGTGGTACGACGCCGATATCGATGCGGTCATGAGCCGCACCGCCATGCGGCCAATTCCGCTCGGCAAGATCTCCCGGTTCGCGGCGCTTGTCCTTGGACTCCTTCTTGGCGGGTTCTCCGTGGTGGCTCTCGCCCTGGCGACGAACCTCGTGGCAGCCGCGTTACTGGCGGGCGCTATCCTCTTTTATGTCGTGGTGTACACGGCGTGGCTGAAGCGGTCCACGCGGCAGAACATCGTCATCGGCGGCGCTGCCGGCGCGCTGCCGCCGGTGATCGGATGGGCCGCGGCAACAGGCGATATCGGGCTGGAGCCGCTTGCGCTGTTCCTCATCATCTTTCTCTGGACGCCGCCCCATTTCTGGGCGCTGGCACTCAACCGCACCGAGGATTACGCCGGCGCGGGCGTACCGATGCTGCCGGTTGTTGCGGGACGCTCGGTCACAACACGGCAGATATTGATCTACAGCGGTCTCCTGGCTCTCGGTTCGGAGCTGCCCTGGGCACTGGGGTTCGCAGGCGTGATCTACGGCGTCACCGTTGCGATCTGCGGGGCGCTTTTCCTCATGCTTGCATTTCTGCTGGACAGAAGCATCGGGCCTGATCGCCGTCCCGCCCACAGGCTGTTCGTGTTCTCCATCTTCTATCTGTTCGCGTTGTTCGCAGCGTTCCTGGTTGACCATGGCGGCGAGTCATTCCGGCGCACGCGTGCCTCGCATGCGGGCATTGCCACGTCGGTGCATGCTGATCGCCTGCCGGAGGTCGCCCGGAGCGCATGGCGCACCAACAATCCCAGGGAGCTCTAACATGCGATACGGCTTACTGGCAGCCCTCCTGACCGGGGCCATGATGCTCGGCAGCTGCACCGAAGGCGTGCTCGATCCGAAAGGGCCGATCGCGCTGGCCGAGCGGCAAATTCTGTTTAACGCGCTCGGCATCATGCTTGCGATCGTGATCCCAGTGATCCTTGCGATACTTGGCTTCGCCTTCTGGTTTCGTGCATCGAACGAGCGTGCGCGCTATCGGCCGGATTTCACATATTCCGGACGTCTTGAACTGCTGGTCTGGTCCATCCCCGCAATGACGGTGCTCCTGGTCGGCGGCGTCGCATGGATCGGCGCACACGATCTCGATCCGGGCAAGCCGATTAGCTCGACGGTCAAGCCTGTCAACGTTGAAGTCGTCTCGCTCGACTGGAAATGGCTGTTCATCTATCCCGAGCAGGGCATCGCGAGCGTCAACAAGCTGGTCGTGCCGGTGGGGACGCCGATCAGCTTTGAACTGACCTCATCGAGCGTCATGAACAGCTTCTTCGTGCCTCAGCTCGGGAGCCAGATCTACACCATGTCGGGAATGGCGACCCGCCTCCACCTGCAGGCGGACCATCTCGGAACCTATCCAGGGATCTCCGCCATGTTCAGCGGCGAGGGCTTTCCCTACATGCACTTCACGGTCGAAGCAGTGACCGACGGTGGATTTGCGCAATGGGTTCGGCAGACCGGCGAAACCGGTTCGATCCTCGATAAGCAAGCTTACGCCGATCTGGTCAAGCCGAGCAAGGCGGTCGCGCCGTTCACCTATCGTGGCGTCGTCTCCGATCTGTTCAGCAGCATCGTAAATGCTGGGATGGGCACCCAAGACTCCCATCAAGACTCTTCTCTATCAGTTTGTTCAACCTCGCAGAGGGCAGAGCGATGAATCTCCTCGGAAAGCTCGATTGGAGCGCGATTCCTCTCCATGAGCCGATCATCATGGGTGCAACGGGCTTCATGGTCCTGGTCGTGCTGGTCGTTCTCGGATTTATCACGGCGAAGGGAGCTTGGCCCTATCTATGGCGCGAGTGGCTCACCTCGGTCGACCACAAGCGGATAGGCGCCATGTATTGCATACTGGCGCTCGTCATGATGCTGCGCGGCTTCAGCGATGCGATCATGATTCGCGCGCAGCAGGCGCTCGCAGCCGGCGGTGCACAAGGTTATCTGCCGCCCGAACATTTCAATCAGATTTTCTCGGCGCACGGCACGATTATGATCTTGTTCATGGCAATGCCGTTCGTGGTCGGGCTCATGAACTTCGCAGTACCGCTGCAACTCGGTGTTCGCGATGTGGCATTCCCGACGCTCAATTCCGTCAGCTTCTGGCTGACCGCCTCGGGCGCGTTGTTGGTCAACATTTCGCTGGCGGTCGGCGAGTTCTCGAAAGCAGGTTGGTGGGGGTATCCGCCACTGAGCGAATTGCAATACTCGCCCGGTGTCGGCGTCGACTACTATCTCTGGTCTCTGCAGATATCGGGTATCGGTACCCTGCTGGCGGGAATAAATTTCGTCACGACCATCCTCAAATTGCGGGCACCGGGGATGGGCTATATGCGGATGCCGGTCTTCTGCTGGACCGCGCTTGCCGCCAACCTGCTCATTGTCGCGGCTTTTCCGGTCCTGACCGCGACGCTCGCGATGCTGGCGCTGGATCGCTATCTCGGCTTTCACTTCTTCACGCTCGAAGGCCAGGGCAATCAGATGCTGTACTCCAACCTGTTCTGGGTATGGGGGCACCCCGAAGTCTACATCCTGATCCTGCCGGCGTTCGGCGTCTTCTCGGAAGTGATGGCGACCTTCTCCGGCAAGCCGTTGTTCGGCTATCGCTCGATGGTCGCCGCGACGATGGCCATCTGTATCCTCTCCTTCCTGGTCTGGCTGCACCACTTCTTCACAATGGGTGCCAGCGCGAACGTCAACGGCTTCTTCGGCGTCATGAGCATGATCATCGCCTTGCCGACGGGCGCGAAGATCTTCAACTGGCTGTTCACGATGTACGGCGGCCGGGTTCGTTTCTCGGTGCCGGTGCTGTGGTCGATTGGCTTCATGGTGACTTTCGTCATCGGCGGCATGACCGGTGTGCTCATGGCGGTGCCCCCGGCCGACTTCCAGCTGCACAACAGCGTGTTCCTGGTCGCGCACTTCCACAATGTCGCCATTGGCGGCGTCGTGTTCGGAGTGATGGCGGGGTACAATTATTGGTTTCCCAAGGCGTTCGGGTTCAAGCTCGACGAACGCTGGGGCAGAGCCTCTTTCTGGTGCTGGTTCGTCGGCTTCTATGTCGCCTTCATGCCGCTCTACGTGCTCGGCCTGATGGGCATGACCCGGCGCATGCAACATTACGACAATTTGTCCTGGCAGCCGTGGTTGATAGCGGCGGCATTCGGCACCGCTATCATCCTGGTCGGCGTCGCTTGCCAGATCGTCCAACTCGTTGTGTCGATCCGCAATCGCGAAGAATTGCGGGACGTGACCGGTGATCCCTGGAACGGCCGCACGCTCGAATGGGTGACGGCGTCCCCGCCGCCGGCATGGAACTTTGCGTTCCAACCCAAGGTCGCCGGACTGGATGCGTTCTGGAGCAGCAAAAGCCGCGCACTGGCGACAAGGGACGAGCCAGCGCCGGCGCGTAATTACGAGCCCGTCGAAATGCCGAAGAACAGCGCCACCGGCTTTGTTACGGCCTTCTTCGCGGTCGTCATCGGCTTTGCGCTGATCTGGCACATCTGGTGGCTGGCCGGCGTCGGGATGTTCGGCGCATTCGCGACGCTACTTACCTTCTCATTCCGCCGACACAACGAAATTGAGGTGCCGGCCGAGGAGATCGCCCGGTTCGTGCAGGCCCACCAGGCTGGAGTTGCAGCATGAATATCGCCGTCGCAATCGATCAGATTCCGCAAGAGGCACTGCCAAGTGCGAGTGAAGCGGGACCTGCTCCAAAGAGGATCGTGGTCGCCTATGGCTTCTGGATCTTCCTGCTGAGCGACATCATCATGTTCGCCGCGCTGTTCGCGAGCTACGCGGTCCTCGTGCGCTCCACGGCCGGCGGCCCGACCGGCGCCCAGCTGTTCAACCAGACGACGGTCGCGATCGAGACAGCCTGCCTTCTCTTTTCGAGCTACACTTGCGGGCTGATGTCCTTGGCGGTGAATTCGCGCCGCTATTTCAGGACCTATTTGGGAGCGTTGATCACCTTCGTGCTCGGAGCCATATTCCTTGCTCTCGAGATCCGCGAATTCCTGAGCATGATCGCCATCGGCGCAGGGCCGCAGCGGAGTGCGTTTCTGTCCGCATTCTTCACGCTGGTCGGATGCCACGGGCTGCACGTTACGCTCGGACTGGTCTGGCTGACCGTGATGATGGTGCAGGTTGCGGTATTTGGATTCGCCGCGAGGGTGCAGCATCGCCTGCTCTGCTTCTCCTTGTTCTGGCACGCCCTCGATATCGTTTGGGTCGGGGTACTGACGGTGGTTTATCTGATGGGAGTGAGCTCATGACCGAGGTTCGACACGAACGCGCACCCGGAGACAGGCCGAGCCGCGAGATGGACGCATCGGCTCCATCCGAGCTTCTCGTCTACACGATCGGCCTGCTTGTGGCGGTTCTTCTCACGGCTACGTCATTCTGGGTTGCAAATACGACGCTGCTCTGGCCAGGCGGCGTAGTCCTCGGTCTCGCCGTCCTCGCCATTGCCCAGATGGGCATTCACCTGGTGTTTTTCCTGCAGATCACCAGCGGGCCGGAGAGCACCAACAACGTGCTCGCGCTCGCCTTTGGCGCTCTCATCGTATTCGTCGTGATCGCCGGCACGATGTGGATCGTGGCAGACATGAACACGAACATGATGATGCCGTCGAGCATGCCGATGGGCATGAGGATGCAACGCTGAAGGGCGTCGCGGGGATGGCTGCTGTCGTTCGAGCATGCCGTCCTCGCGCAGTGCGTGTTCGTCAGCTTTGGTCGGCCACATCGATCGGAAGGCGCTCGACGGCGCCCATCGCGTCGTAATGCTGTGACGGGCCGACTATCTTGTGGGGCGTTTGCGAGTGCTATTGCTGTCCCTGGCGCCGGGGATTTGCGGGATATCCACCTGGATTACCTGCCTGCAGGTATCGCTGAGTTCGGAGCTCCGCTCTCTGAGACAAATCGTTATGTCGTCCGCATTGGGGATGAACGCACTGCAAAGTCGGAACACATCGGGCGTGCATGCCGCGCGCTGTTCCGGTGTTCCTTGCGAGAACGAGGGCGCGGACCAGGCGGTGGCGAGCAGCAGGCACAGGGACACACCCCACGCCGGGGATATCGACCGCCGTGGCATCCGCTTGTTTGAACTTTTCGTTTTCATCTGGAATCTCGTGCTGATCAATCGAGGCCGATACTCGACCTCGTCAGGCTGACACCGATACGCTCTCGTCGGAGCACGGGCTTGTCGCAAAATGTCAGCGTTTGTAGCTTTCGACCCTGCCGCGGCCCACCGCGTCCTGGAACGGCCTTGTGGGGGAACGGGCAATATGCATCTGCCCGGTTCGGGCCGGTCTGTAGCAACCGCGAGTGCGCATGAACCGCCAAGGCGTCACACGTTCGTCCAAGCGTCGCGCCTGATACGGGCGCTAGTGTTCGATCCTGGAATGATGCGCCTGACACCGACTGCTGGCGGGGCGAGGACATGCTCAAGGGATTTACGGCTCCTCGGTCGCCTCGGGGGATTGCTGCATTGGTCCCACCGCCACCCTGGCACTTCGCTGGTGACGTGCTCGCGGTGGAATTCTGGAATGATCCCGATGTATCGGTCCAGATATTCCCCTCTGGCGTGGAGCTTGATGAGCGACGTCGAGGCCGCTCGGTCGCACTCTTCACGGACTATCAGTTCACGGCGCAGAACGAGGAATATCTGGACCCGGCCAGATATCAGTGCCGCGGGTTCAGCGTTCTCCTCGACGCGATGTGGAAGGGGACCCCAATAGCGTGGTGCCCATACTGCTATGTGGACAACGACGCTGCATTGATGAGAGGCTGGATTCAGGGCTATCCGAGAAAGTTCGGCACTGTGCACCTGACCCGCACCTTTGCCGCAGCGAGCATGGCTTCGGCGCCTCTCGCCAATGATAGCAGATTTTCGGCCTGCATGTCTGCTCACGGCCGCTTGCTGGTGCGGGCGAGCGTCGTTTTGCGCGAAAAGGCTGACCGTCTTGTCGGGCTTCTCGATCGCCGGATTGTGGGGCGGCGGTATTTTCCGCGGCTTTCGGCGGGCATGCACGACAAGCCGGCTGTGGACGAACTCGTTCGATGTATCTCGGATCATTCCCTGGTCACAAACATCTGGATCGGCGAGGGTGACCTCAATTTTCCGGAGGCCTACGGAGAGGAATTGGAGATGCTGGGTCCGCTCAAGGTTGGACGCGCATATCGGTTCTCGTTCTCCTATTCCGTCACCGACATCGAAGTTCTGGCAGACCTGACAGCGTAGCGGCCGGCTGATGCCAACAGACGTGTTCCGGATTGCGGCAGGAATCAACAAACCGGCGCATTTCAATCAAATCAAGCGGGGCTGGTTCCGGTAGCCTCTATGCCGAAAGCGATGCATCAGGACACGGGAATGCTGAAGGGCTTTACAGTTCCGAAGTCGCCATTCGGCCAGGCCGCTCTCACTCCGCCGCCACCCTGGCACTACGCTGGCGATGCTGTCGGAGTCGAATTCTGGACCGACCCCGACGCGACAGCAGCGACATTGCCGAATGGTCTTTCGCCGGATCCTGAGTCAAACGGTCACGCCGTCATGCTGTTTCTGGATTGGCAATTCACCGCCCAGGACGACGAATACCTCGAACCGGCTCGCTATCAATATCGCGAGGCGTTTGTCCTGGTCGACGCAATGTATGTAGACATCCCGGTCATGTGGTGTCCGTACATCTATGTCGACAATGACGCTGCGCTGGCGCGCGGCTGGACACAGGGATTTCCCAAGAAGACGGGGAGCATCTTTCAGACACGCTCCTTTGTGGCTCCTGGGCCCGCCGCGGCGCCGATGGCGTCAGGCAGCCGGTTTGGCGCCAGCCTTTCGGCGCATGGCCAGCGTCTTGCGGAAGCGTGCGTCACCTTGCGCGAGCCGGTCGAAGACGGATTGTCTCTGCTCGGCCGCCCCACGGTCCTGCTGCGCTACTTTCCGAGCCTAGTGGCCGGCCGCCGGGACAAGCCTGCCGTCGACGAGCTGGCGATGTCAGTCACCGACAATCTCACCGTTGCCGGTGCATGGATCGGAACAGGAGAGCTCAATTTTCCGGATGCGAACGGTGAGGAGCTCCACTCGCTCGCGCCGCGTCGGATCGAGTCGGGCTTCCGGTACTCGCTTTCCTATTCGACCAGCGATCTGAAAATCCTCGAAGACCGTGCTTTATAAGTGACCTCTCGCGCCCGGACGGCGAAGTGCACAGCCGCCGCTTCGCTAGGAGGTCCGTCGCAGGGCCGCTATCGGCGGCTATATTGTTGAAAATAAACAACTCTTTCGCGTCATCGAACGTTTGCTCAGCAAAAGAGCATTTGCCCGAATTTAACTGTTCAGAACGTTACTTAACAAGCCAAGGGGCTTCCCTTGCTGCACTCTCTCGCCGATCCGGGCGGTCGGGCTAAGCGTCGAGGGAACGAATATGACAGGACTTCCGGCTACCGCCCCAGAATCTTCCCTCGCATCCGACCAACAATTCAACTTGGTTGCGAGTAGCCTGGCCACGCTGCTTGAAACGGCGAGGCGAGAGCTGGAGCGTGATCGAGATGCGGCGAGGGTGTCGCTGGCGACGGCATCCCACATCCTGCAAGCGGAGATCGAGCGATGTTCGGGCGCTAGCGGCTCCACAAGGGGCGGTCTAGCGGCCTGGCAGATCTTGCGCGTGCGAGCTTACATCGACAGCAATCTGCACCGTACCATTCACATTCGGGATCTCAGTGCGGTCGCACGTCGAAGCCCGGCGCACTTTTCCCGGAAGTTCAAACTGGCTGTTGGGGAGTCGCCGCATGCCTATGTGGTGCGAAGGCGCCTGGAGCGAGCCTGCCACCTGATGATGACCAGTGCGGCCTCGCTGAGCGAAATAGCCCTGAACGTTGGCTTTTCCGATCAGGCGCACCTATGTAGGCTCTTCAGGCACGCTTTTGGCCGGAGCCCGGCCAATTGGCGACGCGAGCGCGGCATCCCTGACGAGGTCAGCTTAAGACCCGGCTTGGACGAGAATATCCCATGAGCGATCAGCGCGGCAAAGTGCTGAGCTTCGGCCCTTTCGAGCTGTCGATCGGGGGCAGGATTCTAACGAATGGCGCAGAGACCGTATCGCTTGGCGCGCGCGCCATGGACCTTCTCATTGTCCTGGTGGAGCAAGCCAACAAGGTCGTCGGCAGGAGAACCCTGATCGAGCGCGTTTGGCCGGAGAGCGGAGTTGAACAAGTCAGCCTGCGCGTTCATATCTCGGCGCTCCGCAAGGCCCTCAATCGGAGTGACCCCGGTCGGCGGTATATCGCGAACGTGCCCGGGCGAGGGTACAGCTTCGTCGTACCGGTAACGTCAGCTTCCCTGCCAATGTCGGGGGATCTCAATCCATCTTCGAGGCCCCGACTGCCTGCGCGCCTGGTTCGGATGCTCGGACGAAGAGAGGCGCTCGCCACGATCCAGATGAAGCTGGCCGAGCAGAAATTTGTTACGATCGTCGGCCCCGGCGGGATTGGTAAAACCACCGTAGCGGTGGCGGTTGCCCACGAAATGAGCGCCACCTTCAATGGCCAGATCTATTTTGTCGACCTGAGTGCTCTGGGCGGCGCTTCGCGCGTAGCTCCAGCAATAGCGGCAGCACTAGGCGTGTCGGTACAAACGAGCAATGTCGTACCAGCCCTGATTGATCGGCTGCAGGGAAGGTCAACACTCATCATTCTCGACTGTTGCGAACACCTTATCGATGAGGCGTCGGCCGTGGCGGAAGAACTGATCTGCCGTGTCCCGACACTGCATCTGCTCGCGACCAGCCGGGAGGCGATGCGAGTCGAAGGTGAACAGATCTACGAACTCTGCGCGCTCGAATGCCCTGGGGAAGACAACAAGTCGGCGCACGACGTGCTGCAATATCCCGCGGTCCAACTGCTGGTCGATCGCGTGCGGGCCGTACGCGGTGACTTCGAGCTAACAGATGCGGATGCGCCGATTGCGGCAAGGATCTGTCGGCGGCTTGACGGAATTCCATTGGCAATCGAACTCGCCGCCGGCAGAGTTGACATATTTGGCCTTAGCAAGGCGGCAAGCTTACTCGACGACCGACTAAACCTGTCATGGGTGGGGCGCAGAACGGCGTTGCCGAAGCACCAGACCTTGAACGCCGCGCTGGAATGGAGCTACGACTTGCTTGGCGTGACCGAGAAGCGCGTCCTGAGCCGGCTCAGTGTTTTCGCCGGCGGATTTACGTTCGAAGCAGCGGTCGCCGTGGTCGCTGACGAAACGATCGATGAAGCAAACGTCTCGGATTGCATTTGGGAGCTCCGCTCGAAATCGATGATTGCCGCTCAGGGACAGAGCGCGAGGCTCCGCTTGCTCGACACCACTCATGCCTTTGCGTCCCAACGGCTGGCCGAAAGCGCCGAGGAGGTCGGTTTGCGCCGCCGTCACGCCCTCTACTTCGGCGACTTGTTCAAACAGGGTGCTTCAATGGACATTCCTGAGAGGATCCAGGCGCTCGGGGTCGAGGTCGGCAATGTCAGAGCGGCTCTGAACTGGGCTTTCTCGGTCGAAGGTGATGCGAAAATTGGCGTTGAACTTGCCGCCGCCTCAGCAAGCACCTGGATGGCAATGGCCCTTCTTACCGAATGCCGGGATTGGATGACGAAGGCCATCGGCCGGCTCGACAATGCGAGTGCCGGCTCGCGCCAAGAAATGATCGTTCAGTCCGCGCTCGCCAGTTGCATGATGTTCACGGATGGCATGACCGAAGAGTCGTACGCAAGCTGGGAAAAAGCGCGCCTTCTGGCCGAGTGCCTTGACGACACCGAATGCCAGCTCGATTCCCTGCTTGTTCTTTGGGCCCACCAGATCCGGCTTCCAAATTATGCCGAGGCGACGGAATTGGCAGATCGATGCGGTGATGTCGCTGCTTTGAGCGGCAATCGTGGCGCGATCGCAATGGCCAACTACATGCGTGGCGTAACGTACCACCACAGTGGGCGAATATCACAGGCTGAAGCTTGCTTTGAGTTGTCCCTGCACCGCGACGACGAAGCGTCCCGTCGGTCTCTCATCACCCGGTTTGGCTACGATCGGAAAGTAGATGCCCTGGCCGTACTGGCCAATGTGACCTGGCTCCGGGGCTGTCCTGATCAGGCGCGACGCCTCAAACTGACGTCGATCGCTGAGGCACGCGAGTTGGATCACGCGGTACCGCTCTGCGTGGCGCTGGCTTGGGCAAGCTTCAATACTTATCTGGCAAGCCCGGACGATCCCGAGACCGAATCGCTTGCCAACGAACTTGTCGACCACGCCGGAAAATACAATGTGGAGAGCTACCAGGGGTTCGGCCTCGGCATGCAGGCTCTCTACGGCGTCAGGCGGGGGGAGGGCGATGCAGCTACTGCGACGCTCTACCGAGGTTTGGAGAAGTTGTCCGCGGCGCGATATGGAGTCTTCAATTGGTTTCTGCAAGCAGAGTTCGCAAGATGCACGGCCGTCGCGGGGCATCCGCAGCTGGGGCTTGCCGTCTTCGAACGGGCCAAGATCAATCTTGACGAGACCCACTGGTACGCCGCGGAATTGCGCCGCATCAGAGGCGAACTGGCCGTGTACAACGACGAGGGGCTTGAAGTTGCCAGACAGTATTTTCTGTCGGCGCTCGGACTCGCCGCCAGTCAAGCCAGCTTATCGTGGGAGCTCAGGGCCGCGACCAGCCTGGCCATTGCAGAAGAATCAGCCGAGCTGAAGGAGCGCGCGTGGCAGACCTTGCAGTTCACCCACGCAAAATTCCGAGAAGGCCATGAGACCGTCGACCTACGGTTGGCCAAGCAGGTACTAGCCGTTTCACATTTGCACGATGGCGCCGCCAACTCGATGCACTGAGGCTTGTCGCTGGAGAAGGTTTGGGGTAACCCTCGGAGGCCCGGGTGTATTTGCCCAAGACCGACGACGAACGGTGCAATTGCCGACGTCGTGCTTTTGGCGGAATAGGTTATGTCCGTCCAACCAATTGGCTCATCGTGTGCAATCCGGTTTCGGTTTGGCCCATTCGAGCTGAATGTATCCGAGCGCTCTCTGAGCAAGGCGGGCCAGATCCTTCCACTGGGCGGCAGAGCCTACGACATTCTGATAGCTCTGCTCGAAAATGCCGGTGAGGTCGTCCCCAAGTCCGAACTGATCGCCAGGGTATGGCCTGACGTAACCGTCGAGGAAGGCAGTCTTCGTGTCCATCTATCGGCGTTGCGCAAGACACTGGGCGATGGTCAATTTGGTGACAAGTACATCGCGAATATCCAGGGCCGTGGGTATAGATTCATTGCGCCGGTCACGCCACTTCCCGCAGCCCTCGACAGCGGTAACGCATCTTCGGGATTGTCCAGCTTGCCGCCGGCATTGGGCCGCATGGTTGGCCGCAGCAAGGTCGTCCTTGAGATTCAGCGTTTGCTCCAGACTGACCAGCGCCTCACGACTATTTTGGGCGCCGGCGGCATAGGCAAGACCACGGTTGCCCTGTCGGTTGGGCACGCGGCGCTTGCTGATTTCTCCGGGGCGGTATTCTTTGTCGATCTTTCAACGGTGACCGACAACGAGCAAGTCATCGGTGCTGTCGCTTCCGCGGTCGGGCTCGTCCCGCAGCCAGCCGATCCGAAGGAGGCGCTGCTCAATTTCCTGAGCGCTCGCAAGGCGCTTATCGTTCTCGATAGCTGCGAACATCTCATCGAGAGATCCGCGGAGATAGTCGACTATATTGTCCGGAATACCCCGGCCGTCTACATACTCGCGACCAGCAGGGAAACCTTGCGCGTTCCTGGCGAACGCGTATTTCGTCTTTGTCCACTGGACTGCCCGCCGGAGCAGCCGCAGCCGACTGCGTCAGAGGTGCTTGCTTATCCGGCCGCACGGTTGTTCGCCGAACGCGTCAGTGCTCGCCGCGGCAGCTTTTCGCTTAGTGACGACGAAGCTCCTATGGTTGCCGAGATTTGCCGCAAGCTTGACGGCATTGCGCTCGCTATCGAACTCGCCGCCGGAAGGGCCGCTGTCTTCGGCGTCGGGAATACCGTGGCAAGGTTGGGTTCGCGCATCGATCTCCTGAAGTTCGGTCGCCGGACGGCGAATCCTCGGCATCAGACGCTCAAGGCGACGCTGGACTGGAGCCACGATCACCTGTCCGAGGCCGAACGGATTGTGCTGCGACGAGTCGCAATCTTTATCGGACCCTTTTCATTGGAAGCGGCGTGTACGGTTGCAGAGCAGGAGGGTACTGACCGGTCCGAGATCGAGGGAACGATCGCAAACCTTGTCAACAAATCGCTCATCGTGGCGTGGCCCAGCTATCGACAGATGCTTTATCGATTGCTCGACACGACACGCTCCTATGCCCTGGAGAAACTCGCTGCGAGCGGCGAACACAATTCCATGGCGGCGCGCCACGCGATCCATTTGAGCCGGTCATTGGAGGACAGCCGCGACAATCTTTTCGACCTGGAGTCCGGACGGCCTCCGGGGAGCGCGATACAGCACTATCTGGGAGACGTCCGAGCCGCGCTTGAATGGAGCTTTGGCCCCCGTGGAAACGGCAGCGCGGCCATACGACTGGCGGCGGCGGCCTCGCGTCTGTTTCTGGCCAAGTCGCTTTTCGTGGAGTGCCGGGACTGGATGGAGAAGGCGATCAATCGGATAGCTGCGGACTGCGACCCGCGCGACCAGATGGAGGTCCACGCTTCGCTTGCCTTGTCGCTGATGTTTACCGCCGGGAACAGTGAGAGGGTTCGCGATGCCTTCAATACGGCGTTGGCATTCGCGGAGCGGCACGACGATGCCTACCAGCAACTGCGTCTTCTCAGCGGGCTGTCGATGTATCTTCATCGTACGATCGACGCGGCGGGCAGCCTTGAAGTTGCGCGACGCGCGGAGTCGATCGCGAACAAGACCGGAAATCCGGAAGATGCGGCGCTTGCGGATTCGATGCTGGGGGCCGCCTATTATATCCTTGCGGACCACGTCCGCGCGCCAAAATACCTCGAACGGGCTCTGCACAGGTCGCCGGCGTCCCGACGGTTCAACGCAACTCAATATCTGTTCGATCTGCGAACCACCTCGCTGTTCAACCTGACCCGGTCACATTGGTTTGCTGGCAATCTCGATAGGGCGGCGGATTATGCCGAAAGAACCATCGAGGAGGCTGAGAGATCGGATCATCCGGTCGCTCTGTGTCGAGCTCTCATGCTGACGATGCCTTTCTATTTCTGGATTGACGATTTGGGGCAGGTCGAACCGAACCTCTCCGCGCTCGAGCTGACTGCGGAGAAGTATTCGCTGGAGCCATTCCGGGCTGTCGCCACAGGACTTAGGGGGCGCTATCTGGTCCGTGTCGGCCAGACGGAAGATGGCATGCGTCATCTGCGAGACGGCCTGGAAAAACTGCGGATCCTGCGATACGAAATGCTTGTAACGGATTTCGTCTCCGAGTTGGCGCTCGGCCTGGCGAAACAGAACGAGCGCGCGGAAGCGCTGGCTCTCATTGACGGTTCGATCGCCACGCAGCTCGGATCGAACAGGCCTCTTCACCTTCCGGCGCTGTTGCTGGCGAAAGGCGCGGCCTTTGTGTGCCGAGAGCCTCAACAGCTTGGTCTGGCCGCGGAGTGTTTCGGGGAAGCGATGACCCTGGCCGGGCAACAATCGGCGCTTTCGTTCGAGCTGCGGGCGGGATTGGAGCTTGCGCGGATTTGGATTGATCGGGGTCAAACCCGAAAGGCCCACGATCTCATCGGAGCCATCTACGGCCGGTTTACCGAGGGCTTCGAAACGCCGGATCTCATGTCGGCGAGGCTGGTCCTCGAGCGGACCCGCGTTCGTGCGCGACAAGCCGGATGACGGGGCGAAGCTTCACCGCGTGGTGACAATGCCGAGGGTCTGCGCGCGTGACACGGCCTGCGCGCGCTTCTCCACACCCAGCTTGGTGAAAACGCTCTTGAGATGCGACTTCACCGTCTCGGGACCGATATCAAGGCTTCGGGCGATTTCCTTGTTGGACAATCCATCCGCGATCCGCGTGAGAATATCGGTCTCGCGACGGCTCAATGCGCTGAGAATCCGTGCGCTTGAGTCCGTAGCCGAGCGATCCTGTCGTGCTCGCTGCAGACCCGCCGCGAGACGATCGACGTAGGGGATCAGATCCGCCTTGAGGTTTCCTCCCTCCCGTGTCGCCCGGAGAAGCTCTGAAATGGCTGGCCCCTCGTCGAGGACGGTCTGATAGAGACCGGCCGCCGCACACGCGGCAAGCACGCGACTAAACCGGCTCACCGCCTCCGCGGCCTTGCCCGCGCTGAGCTGAACTGTCGACTGACGAATCGCAATGCAGATCAGGAACTGACGGTGCTCCATCGCTTCGGCTTCGTGCTGCAATTGTTGAAGGATTGAAGCGGCCTCGTCCGATTGAGCCTGCAGGCCCAGCAAATGAGCGCGGGCCAGTTTGTGGTACCATCCGATCTCCGACCAGGCGCCAGGCCTCGGTGCCGGGTATTTCCGTGCAAGGCGTTCCAGGCGATCGACGCATGCGGCGGCTTCATCCAACCGGCCGTCGTTCAGGTAGAGCCGCGCCTGCTCCGCGATCACGCCGGCCGAGAGTCGTCCCCAATCCCGCGCGACGCCGAGATTTTCAGCTCGTTCCAACAGAGTGCGGGCCCGCTCGAAGTTCATCCGTGCAGCGGCGACCCGGGAGATCACGAAATAAGTGCTCCACACGCAGTCGAGCATTGTCCCCGAGTTAATCAGCGGGAGGCGATCGATGACCCAGGCTTCCGCCTCATCGAGCAGGCCTTGCTCGTACTTGATTCGCGCGATCAGACTTGCTGGCAAGGCCGCTGCAATCGAATTCGGCCCGACATCCTGCTCGGCGACCCGGAAGCCCTCGCGGTAGTGCTTATCTGCCGCCGCGAGGCGTATCTGCCGCTCTTCTGTAAGCCCGTTGAGGCAGTGTCGATACACCGAGGCAAATACGTTCCTGCGATCCTCCTCGACCGAATAGGGAATCCATGGCGTCGCATGGAATTGCTTGAGGCTGCCCGCCTTCATGTGGCTGAAGCGAACGACGTTTGATGCTACGTTCGCGGTCCAAGGATCGGATGAACGGTCGACGCAATCCTGTGCCAGAGGCAGCGCGCTTTCGCTGTCATCCTTCAGCGCGATGGCAACGGAGCGGATCGCCTGGCATTCACACAGCAGGTTGCCATCAGGCAGAGGCATTGCGGCGATGTCGCCTTCGATGTCGGTTGCAAGCTTCAGGGCCTCGTCAAAGCGAAGCGCAAGCGCCAATCCCCATCCGATCGCCAATCGGACCTCGCACTGACCTCGCATGAGTTCGTCGGGAAACTGGCGTTGCCACTCCAGCAAGGTGAAGAGATCGCCTCTCTTGATCAAGGACATCGCGCAATTTTTGATCCAGCCGATCGCGCGGTCAGGAGCGCCGGCCGCGATCGCGTGCTGGACCGCTTCAGTCCATAATTCGTGGGAGGCATACCAAAGAGCCGCACGCCCGTGCAGTTCGGGAACTTCAATGCCACGGTCCGCCTCGAGCCGCTGTCGCAGATATTCGGCAAGCAGCGTGTGATAGCGAAACCAAACGCCGTCGTTGTCGAGCGGCGTGAGTAGCATCTGGCGCTGGGCAAGCGATGCCAGGATGGTGCGGCTCGCGCCCAAACCCGTTACGGCCTCGCAGAGGGCGCCGGAGAGCCGGTCGAGAACGGCCGTTCGCAGCATGAAGTCGACCAGTTCGACCGGGAGCCCATCCAGCATCTCGGTCAGGTAGGCGGCAATTGGACGCTGCGAGCCCGAGAGATTGTGGACATATTCCTTCAGGCCGGATCCAGACTGCGAAGGCATGGATGAAATGATCCGCAACGCGGCCGGCCAGCCTTCGGTCTTGCGCTGCAAGAGTTGCACGTCGGGGAATTCCAGCACTCCGGGTTTGGTGCCGTCCAGAAACGCCTGTGTCTCCAGCATGTCGAACCGCAGGGCTTCGGCATCGATCTCGATCAGCTGGTTCTGGGCTCGCAAGGTCGCGAGCGGCAGGGGAGGTTCGGTACGCGTCGTCAGCACCACGTGACAGTGGGACGGTGCGTGCTTCAAAAAATACGCGACGGTCTGATGGATGCGAGAAGCGCTGACCCAGTGATAGTCCTCGAGAAACAGGTAAACGTCGTCCTCCATCTCCGCCAGATCGTTGATCAGGCTCGACAGGATCGCCGTTGGGTCGATCAAATTGTTCTCGAGGATCAGCCCGATCGCGCCGGCGCCGACGTCCGGGCAGGCGTGATGCAGGGCCTGGGAAACGTAAAACAGAAACCGCGTGGCCTCGTCGTCGTCCGGATCGATCGTCAGCCACGCAACGGCATTGCCGTCTTGCTCGAGCGTCTCGGCCCAGGTGGCTGCCAATGAGCTCTTGCCGAAGCCCGCCGGCGCCTTGATGACACCCAGTCGCTTGGCCGGGAGGTCCGACAAGATCGCGAGCAGTCGGGGGCGCGCGACCAGCCCGCCGAATCGTGCCGGCAGGATCTTGGTCGCGAGAAATGGCAGCTGTCCTCCGCCGGGCGACGGACCCGTTCCATGAGTCGGATGGCTGGAGTGCGGCTGGATCAAAGGCTCCCCCTAACCACGTCAGTCCTCCCCCCATTCGGGGGATGCAAACCATGGTGAAATTGTACGATCTCTGTCAGCGAGAGGGAAGCGCCGGGCATTGTCAGTTGTATGCAGGCCGCATGCCGGTCGCTGCGTGCTGATCCCTGAAAGTCCACGCGAGGAGCCGGAAGCCAGCCGATGTCTATCGAGAACGCACGCTTGGGTTTCGCGCGGACCACTGAACATCCGGGAAAAGCACCCCAAGCCGGTGCCAAGAGCCATGGCTGACGATGAGCCTCGCGGAAATCTGCTATTCGGCCCCTTTGAGCTTTCGAGCAAAGAAAGGGCGCTGTGGCGCGACGGCGTGGCGCTGCCCCTCGGCAGCAGGGCCCTCGACATCCTGATCTACCTTGCCGAGCGTCCTGGCAAGGTGATCGCAAAGCAGGAATTGATCGATCACGTCTGGCCGGACGTGACGGTCGAAGAGGGGAGCATCCGGGTCCACGTGGCGGCGATTCGCAAGGCGCTTGGTGACGGCCAATTCGGCAACCGCTACATCGCAAACATCAAGGGACGGGGCTACTCGTTCGTCGGCGCATTGGCCTCCCTTGGGGGCGCCACGGAAAGCAGGACCGCCAGGTCCTGGCGGCAAGGCAGGCTTCCGGTGCGACCGATCATGATGATCGGACGCGAGACGTTCGTCACCGAGGTCGGCGACAGGCTTCGAAATGACCGGTTCGTGACACTGCTCGGCCCCGGCGGCATCGGCAAGACAACCATCGCTCTGGCCGTCGGCCGCGTCGTCGCCCAGGCGATCGGCGGCGAGATCTATTTTGTCGATCTGGAAAGCCTCACCGATCCGCACCATGTTGCTGCGGCCGTTGCGACCTCCCTGGGGTTCTCACTCAAATCGAAAGATCCCGGCCCGGAGCTGGTCGACCTCATCCGGTCGCGGAAGCTCCTCATCATACTCGACAGCTGCGAGCATGTGATCGAGGCGGTCGCGTCGCTTGCCGAACAACTCTACCAGCAAACGGAACAGATTCATCTTCTGACCACGAGCCGGGAATTGCTGAAAGTTGAGGGTGAGCATTGCTGCCGGGTTCCTCCTCTCGATTTTCCGCCAGACGACTCGGAGCAGACGGCAAATGCAATTCTGCGGTATCCGGCGGTGCAGCTGTTCGTACGGCGCGTGGCCACGCGAGCGGGTCGCATCGTTCTCACCGACAAGGAGGCGCCATTCGTCGCGGACATATGCCGAAAGCTGGATGGGATACCACTCGCGATCGAGTTGGCCGCGGGTCAGGTCGCCTCCCTTGGCCTTGAGAACACGGTTGACCTCCTGGTGTCCCGGCTGGAATTGCTGAGACTGAGCCATCGGACGGCAGTCGCCAGGCATCGGACGCTCAAGGCGACGCTGGATTGGAGCTACGATCTACTGTCTGACGCAGAGAGGATCGTGTTTCGACGCTTAGCTCCCTTCGTTGGACGTTTCACCCTCGATGGCGCGCGGTCTGTCGCCGGTGAACCCGGTGCGGGAGTCGAGGACATTTTCGACGCCGTCGCAGGGCTGGTCGAGAAGTCGTTGATAGCAACCCGGATTGATGTCGTGCAGGCGCAATATCGGCTGCCCAACACGACCCGGGCATACGCACTGGCAAAACTGGAGGAGCATGACGAAGTCGATATGGTCTTCGGCCGGCATGCGGAATACCTCGCCGGACATCTCGAAACGCTGAGGGAGGCTCTATCGAGCCTGCCAGGCGCAGAGAGAGCTGCGGCCTATTCCGACCAATTGAGCAACGTCCGTGCGGCCCTCGAATGGAGCTTTGGGCCGTGCGGCGATGCCGCGACGGCAACGAGACTGGCCGCCGCCGCCACGCAGGTGTTTCTGGAGCTGTCGCTGCTGATCGAATGCCAGGCATGGGCCGAACGCGCGATGGCGGGCCTGGGAAATCCGCATCAATACTCCCGCCGCGCCTTGGAGATCTCTGCAACGATCCCGCTGGCCTTGATGCATACGGAAGGCAACGATCAACGCGTCCGGACCGCTTTCGCAAACGCGCTGGATATTGCAATCGAACAGGGCGATCTCGCCCACGAGCTGCGGGTTCTAAGCGGACTTTTCATGTATTCGCACTGGACCATGGACATCCGGGGTGCGAGCGAGATCGCCACCCGGAGCAAGAAACTGGCTTTGGGAACGGGGAGTCACGACGACATGGCGCTGGCGGAAGCAATGCTGGCGGCTTCCGAACATCTGTCGGGAAATCACCTCGCCACACAACTGCATTGCGAAGCGGGTCTCCGGCACCTGGCGTCCCGACCGCGCTCTCGAACCGAACCATATCTCTTTCATTATACGAGCTTCCTGCTCGTCGGCATGGCACGTTCTCTCCTGTACCGGGGCTTGCTCGACCAATCGCTGGACTATGCAAGGCGCGCCAGAGCGGAAGCCAAGAGGTCGGGCAACCCCGCCACGTTGTGCCGGTCCCTGGCTTTGGTCCTTCCCGTGTTTCTGGCCATGGCGGATCTGAGCCAATCGGACCAGTACATTGGTGAGCTGAGTGAGCTCTCTGTCGCGCATTCCCTGATGCCTTATCGCGCCATAGCGACGGGCTTGAAGGGGCGATGGTTGCTTCTTCAAGACAATCGCATCGAAGCGATACAATTGCTGAAGCGAGCCCTGGAAGAGCTTCACGTCCAGCGCCACGAGATGCTGAACATGGATTTTACCTGCGATCTGGCCGCGGCGCTTATGGACCTCGGTGAGCATGAGCAGGCGCTGACCCTCACGGTGAATGCGATCGAGCAACAGCAGCGTGCCGGAAAATTGTTGCACATGTCTGCCTTGTTCAGGATGAAAGGGCTCATCCTGGCGTCTCGATCTGCGGAGGATCGCTTCGACGCCGAAGAAAGCCTGCTGTCGGCAATCGACTGGGCCAAACGCCAGTTCGCCACCCTGTTCGAATTGACGGCCGCGACGGACCTGGCCGGGCTGTTGCTGAAACAGGATCGCTTGCCGGAAGCTCACGAATATCTCAGCGCGAGTCTTGATCGCGTGCCGGCCGGGATATCATTTCCTGCCCGCAACCGCGCGGTGCAAATGCTCGGCCAACTCCGATCCGCAGCCGAGGACGTCGGTTGAAAGGTGCGCCATCCGAAGCCGTGCGCCGTCTGCGCAGTTGGGTTCAAGTCCTCGCATTTTGATCCAAGCCCTGACAGCACAGTTGGGCGCACGCTGTGGCAGGAACGGTCATAGCCACGGTTGAATGTCATGGGCAAGCTGGTCGCGGATATCATTGTGGAGACCTTGCAGAGCGCAGGCGTCAAGCATTGTTACGGCGTCGTCGGCGACACCCTCAATCTGATCGCCCGCTCGCTCGAAAAAAGCGAGATCGAGTGGATATCGATGAGACACGAGGAGGCGGGGGCGTTCGCCGCGCAGGCGGAGGCGCAGGTCGCAGATCGCCTGACCGCTGTTGCCGGCAGTTGTGGTCCCGGAAGCTTGCATTTCATCAACGGGATATTCGAAGCCAATCGCAACCGTGCACCCGTCATCCTGATCGCAAGTCAGATCATTCGCGACGAACTTGGCTTCGAATTCATCCAGGAGGTCGACTTCAAGCAGGTCTACCGAGACTGTAGCGTCTTCTGCGATATGATCCATACCCCGGAACAGGCGCGCCGGAAAACGGTGATCGCCTGCCAAACGGCTCTGACGAAACGCGGTGTTGCTGTCTTGATCGTACCGGCGGATATCTCCGCCTCGGTCGTGGATGATAACATCCCCTATGCGGTGCACGTCGCCAGACCCGTCACGCGACCGAGCGATGCGGATATCAACGAGATCGCGGATATCCTCAACAGCAGCGAAAATGTTGTCGTGTATGGCGGATCGGGCTGTAAAGGAGCCCATCAGGAAATTCTCGCGGTCGCCGACAGGCTGAAGGCGCCGATCGCGCATACGTCGCGCGCAAAGGACTTCCTCGAGTTTGACAATCCCTACAACATTGGAATGACCGGGATGCTCGGCAACGAGGCCGGGTATCATGCCCTGTTGGATTGTGATGCGTTGTTGATGCTGGGCGCCGACTTTGCCTGGCGGCAATTCTACCCGGACAAGGCAAAGATCGTGCAGGTCGATATCGACCCGACCCATCTGGGGCGACGGCATCCGATCACGAAGGGTGTCGTCGGCGATGTGAAGGCGACGTTGGAGGCCTTGCTGCCGAAGCTCGCCGGGCGCACCGACGCCTCATTCCGAGGCGCATATCTCCAGCGCTATGCGAAATATCGGGAAACAGAGCGGGCCAAGGTCGCTGCCGGTCACGATGGCAATATTCCCGGAAGCTATCTGACACAGGTGATCAGCCGCCATGCGGCGAAGGATGCGTTGTTCACGGCCGACGACGGCACCCCGGCCGCCTGGGCCTATCGCCACATCGAGGCAAACGGCCAGCGCCGTATTTTCGCAAGCCTGCTTCATGGAACGATGGCCAATGGCATGCCGTCGTCCATTGGGCTCCAAAAGGCAGAACCCGGCCGGCAGGTCGTGTGCATGGCCGGCGACGGTGGAATCTCGATGCTGTTCGGAGATCTGATGACGATCGTCCAACAGGAGTTGCCCGTCAAGATCGCCGTCTACGACAACGGCAAGCTTGGCTTCGTGGAGATCGAGCAAAAGGCCGAGGGCATGCTCGATACCTTCACGAAGCTGAAGAACCCGAATTTTGCAGGCGTTGCGCGCGCGCTGGGTCTCTGGGGCCAGACCGTTTCGAACGCGAGCGAATTGGAGACCGCGGTCAAGGACTGGCTGGCGCAACCGGGACCCGCGCTTCTGCACGTGCATGTCAACCCGATGCAGCTCGTCATGCCGCCATTCATGCAGGTCGAACCTGCAATCGGGATGGCGCTCTATTCCGCCCGCGCCGTCCTGCACGGTCGCGGAGGCGACGTCTGGGAGATGGTGAAGGAAAATTTCCTCTAGTCGGGTCGTCCCTCCAGCGGGGGCATGGCATGCCGTGCTGCGCGAGAGTGGCCAAGCATTGCTGTGATGGGTAGATCGAGATTGGCGAAATTGCCGGAGCCATCGGCTCTGCCCATGGCAAGGTACTTTGCCGTTGTCGGCGGCGCACTCGCTGCTCTTCTGCTGATAATTGGCTGGTCTCTGCCGAAGCTGCCGGACAGATTTCCTGATCGGGCGAATGGTATCGACGCAGCCACCATCCGGATCTCATCCGCGCGCAAATGGCCGGAAAAGGTCGTCCTGGATACCAGCCAGCCGGCAATGCCGCCATCGTCCCTCGAGGCGATACCGATCCAGGAATTGGCCGAGCAGCTGCCTGATGAGAGGACTGATCAAATGCACGCTGATTCCTCAGCTGACTTCGTGGCGGAATCGAAGCCCCTGGCGCGGCCGATCATTGCCGAGCATCCGCCTATGCGCGGCAAGCGTAAGAGAGCTCGGGCCGGTTCATCAGCCCATGTGGCGAGAACCCGTAGTCCCAACGAGCTCCAGGGATTGAGTGCGGAGTGCTGCTGGTTCGAGCCGATGGACAGGCGGGTACGATCGAGGCCTGCCTCGCGCAGTCGCGTGGCGCGTCGCGACTCATGGACAGGCTGGCATTTCCCGGAGGCAAATTGAAAGTTGGAGCTGCTCTGCCAGCCTCGTCCTTGTTCTGCCGACCTCACATCCAACATGCGCATGATTGTCCAATACGAGCAGTCATGGGGCCGCTACGCTGACGGCGACTATGTCGCAATGCTTGGGGGCGGGCTCTAGACGCCGTATCCGGGCGCTGTGCAGGCAAATCGTCGATGGAAGAGATGGGCAAGGCTTCGGTGCGTTGACGATGAAGATTCTCGCTACGCTGCCGACGAAAGGCCGGGATCTCCGGCTGGACCTGTTCCGAGGTGTGGCAAATTGGGGAATCTTCCTCGACCATATCCCCAACAACATCGTGAACTGGGTCACAACGCGCAACTACGGTTTCAGCGATGCTGCGGATCTCTTCATATTCATTTCCGGCTACACCGTTGCCTTCGTCTTCGCGCGGATGATGCTCGAACGCGGGTTTGTCATTGGCGCGACGAGGCTTCTGAAGCGCGTCTGGCAGATCTACGTCGCCCACGTCTTCCTCTTCGTGCTCTATCTCGCCGAAATCGGATATGTCGCGCAGCGCTCCGGCAACTCTGGTTTCACCGATGACTTCAACATCCGGGGCTTCCTGGCAAATCCGGCGCAGTTCCTGTTCGAAGGGCTGATATTGCGCTTCAAGCCGGTGAACATGGATGTGCTGCCGCTTTACATCGTGCTGATGGGCGTATTCCCGCCGATACTCTGGCTGATGCTGCGCAGACCCAACATGACGCTGACTGCTTCGGCGTTGCTCTATGTCATGGCCAGGCGCTTCGGATGGAACCTCTCGGCCTATCCAACTGGCCTCTGGTATTTCAATCCATTCGCGTGGCAATTTCTGTTCACATTCGGAGCCTGGTTCGCGCTTGGCGGATCGGCACAGGCGATGCCGTTCATCCGGTCGCGTACCGCGTTGGTGCTCGGCATCAGCTATCTTCTGTTCGCTCTGGTGATGACAATGGCGGCCCGGTTTGACGAACTGCGCGAACTGATTCCGCCTGAGGTCTACGGCGCCTTCAATCCGAACGACAAGACCAATCTTGCGCCTTATCGCCTGCTGCACTTCGTCGTGTTCGCGTTCTTCGTCGTTCGTCTGCTGCCACGCGATTGGCCGGGGCTGGAATGGGCGATCTTTCGGCCCGCGATCAAATGTGGTCAGCAGTCGCTCGAAGTCTTTTGCTCCGGCATATTCCTGTCCTTTGCTGCACATGTCGCGCTGGTTGAGGTCTCCGGCGCGATCTGGATGCAGATCGTCGTCAGCATTGTCGGCATCCTGATGATGACCGTGCTGGCGTACTACCGCTCCTGGTCGAAGCGCGTCGACAAGGCGCCGAAGGCCAAGCCGGCTGTTGTAGCGGCGGGTTGAGCGTCGCGCGGGGAGGAGTTCGGAAACACGATCTGCGATGAAGCGCTCACGATTTCATGGATTGATCCAGACCGCGCTTCTCTCGCCATTTCGGGCCCGGCCCCCGTATGTAGTGAGCTTCGGGGCAGTATCTATAAGCTCACGTTGAATACACATATTCCGGTCGCGCCTAGTCAGCTCTGACGGATTTTCGTTGCGGGATCGACGGCGGCGTCTTTGGGCGACCCAAGGTTTGCCGGATGGATGAACTTTGGCACGACGCATTTGCTGTCGTCGCGAAGATAGCGCGCGACCCTGCCAGGGCGACAGCCGACCGCCCGGTGATCGGCGACCATGCGCCGCTGTTTTGGTCTAGCCATGACCGCGCCCAATTCGACCTCGATCACGTGGCTTGGACTGGCTCCGGCCCAGGCGAGCGGCTCTTATGCCGACGCCGGACGCTCGCAACCAACAACGCGCATCGGCAAGCAAGGGTAACCCTCGTCAATTTGCGATGAGTGATTTGCATAACGTCAACGGAAGTGCAGCCGACCGCAGGAAAGGTGAGACGAATAATCCAGGACAGCGTTTGCTGAAGGTAGCGCGCTGGATAGGTGAACAGCTTCGCGTAGCTGGCCTCCTCTCTAATCCTCGTCGAAATAGATATCTTCAGGAAGATTAAACGCGACGTATACGACGAAAGCGGCTGCAACGAAGACCAGTAAGGTGAGCGACAAGCCAATTAACAGCCACACGATTCTGAGGTTCTCAAATGAGCGAATGCAATTAAATGGAGTATATACGTGCCCTGCGGTTGGGGTAGCCGGACTTAAGCCTCGGCTCCCCTGCTTGGCGCAGCGTTCTTCCGGGTAGCTCTCAATTTAATGCAGCGCTTGCAAGATTTTGATTCCCGTGTTTTTACGGTAATCATCTGCTGGTACGCTAGCGTCGGCTGCTCGGCCGTTTTACGCGTCTTGAAGGGCCCCGATTTGGCTTCTGAAGAACGTTGCGCCTCAATTGAGAAGATTGCCTGAGTTTATTCGCTTCCGCTTCACCAACCCTCCTTCGCAAATCGACTAACTCTCGAAATTGTTGCGCTAAATCAATGTGTTCCATGCGATTCCAAACCGTTTTCTTTTCTTCTGATAGCTGGCTGTAAGGCCGAGCCAAATATGCAGTTGCGTGCTTTGCCAATGTTGAAGTCGAGGTGGCAATTGTCTCCCACCGACCGATAATATATTCGAGCGGCAACGCAATTAAATTCATACGTTAAGCTAATAAGTCAACCTTACCCCGAGCCGACAGCCACCTGTCGCCTGAGCAGCATGGTACCGTTCAATTGGCGCTCGCAAGATAGGCCGCCGCCCTTTGGGTCGTCGCAGATATTTGCCGAAGTTATGTCGTCTCAGCAGCGGAACGCCAACCGTTGCAGACCTGCGAGAACGGGGTACTCCAAAGAAGTGGTATCGATCCATTTAATTGTTGTCGCCGGGATACTTTAAATAGATTATTGCTGTAGCGAAAAATTCGGAAATTCGAATGCGGTTGTACCGGCAATCCCGCGCTTCATTGGGTGCCAGCTGATTGCGCAAGGTTTAATCAGGGCGTGGGGACATTTTAGGCAGCAGAAGCATTCGCCCAAGCGATCGCATCAATTCAAGGAAGAGAATTTACCAATTTATTTCCGAACGGCAGAGTATTCCAATTCGCGCATGCGCAATATTGCCCGAATCGCCTGCTGTTTACATAAGATGGACGGGCAGTAGGAACGCTGCAACTTCTGGTGCGTTGCCGGAACAGATCGAACCACTATTACGGGATTTGGTGGAACGAAGTTTGTTTCATCAATTGTGAGCGAAAAATGCGGCCAAGCACGTTCGATTTGAAATCACTATCTATCGACGAACTCTGGAAACTTCACGAGGAAGTTTGCAGTATTTTGTCTGACCGGATCTTGCTTGAAAAGCAGGGGTTAGAAGAGCGTCTCGCGAAGCTTAGTGGCGGCGCCCAGATCGAAAAGCCTAGGATCTCAGGCAGGCCGCTGAAGGCCAACGATCGCCGGAAGTATCCGCCGGTGCTTCCCAAGTACCAAAATCCCAACGACCCATCCGAGACGTGGTCCGGTCGCGGTAAGCAACCAAAGTGGTTGGTTCCTCATCTCAAGGCAGGTCGGAAGTTGGTTGATTTTCTAATCAGCACAAACAAGCGCAATGCAACTGGGCGTCGTAAATCCGCTTGACGATTTGGATCTGCGGTTGACGCAGAGCGCTGTGCGAGTTTCGACGTAGGCCATGGGCTCTCAATGGTCAGCGCGAGTGTGCGTCTGTCGAGCTGCTGTAGCCTGTAAGTTGACCCAGGTGCTATCGCAGCCGGCTACGAGCGGTCCTTAGAAGAAGCATTGGCTTGCTGTGCATGGCGCGATCGTGGTCCCTGATCTTTCCTGACTACCATCGCCTTCTGATTATCTCGTGCGCCGCCAACACCACGAATATGGGCGCCATTACCAGGTATCTTTTCCAAAGCCTCTTTGGCTCGGTGAAAAGGCGATAGGCCCACTCCAGCCCACTCCGTTGCATCCAAGATGGCGCCCGCCGAACCAGATTGGCATGGAAATCAAACGCTGCACCAACGCCGAGCATAGTTGCGCCACCGCATCGCCCCTTGTTTTGGCCCATCCAGATCTCTTGCTTTGGCGTTCCAAGTCCTACCCAGACGAAGTCAGGCGCAGCAGCTCGGATTTTCGCGCAAGCGATCTCATCCTCCTCAGGGGTGAGAGGCCGGAAAGGTGGACATTGCGTTCCTGCAATCTTTAGGTTGGGGTATTTCTTGACGAGTGCTTCAGCAAGGAGATCTGCGACGCCCTCGGCGCCTCCGTAGAAATAGTGACGCCAGCCTCGCGACAATCCGTGCTGGCAGACCGCGGGCAGCACATCCGGGCCGCAGACGCGATACACTGGACCATCTCCCGCCGCTCGAAGGGCCCAAACCAACGGCATTCCATCAGGTGCAACAATATCGGCGGTTTGGTGAGCAAGATCCAACTGAGCATTGTTGCGGGCTGCGATGATGCCGTGCACATCGCGAAAGACCACATATCGGTCCTGCGAGTCCAGGGTCCATGTCTCAAAAGCGGCGAGGAGTTGGTTCAGACTGATTGTCGAGACGGGAGTGCCTACCAGCAATGCCTGAGATAGTGGTACGCAATTCGCCGCTGACACATCAACATTAATATTCACGAAAACACCCAAGATATAAATCCGCAATTTATATATCTGATTTAATGCATATTTAATGAGGAAGATAAATAGACTTTAGATGCGTGGTTTGATTTGCTTGGATTTAACGCCAAAGGGGAGGGTGGCTTTACTGGACAATCTAAAATTGTGCGGGCCGCCGGTTGACCACTATTCTCGGTGTTGTTGCGGTCACATGGACTTGCGAATAAAGGACGCTTTCCGCCAGACGACGGTTAGTTTCTCGACGTAGGAGTTGATTTCGTATCGTTGAGCTTGATCTTCGCGAGCGGTGCTTCCCAATCGCAACCGTAGCTCGGGATCTTCGATCAATCGTTCGATCGCTCTGCTCAAGGCCGACACATCACCCGCCGGCACCAGGAAGCCGTTTCGTTCAGGGGCAATGACTTCCGGAATTGCGCCAACGGGGGTAGATATCACGGGCACGCCGTGGGCGAATGCTTCCAATATCACCATGGGGAGGTTTTCGGCGTACGAGGGGAGCGCCAGGATATCGGTCTTGCAAAGAAGATCGTCGGCTTGCTCAGAGCTCAACCAGCCCGGAATAAGCACCCTGCCGACGAGACCGTGTTTCGCCACAGCCCTGCGGCTTTCTTCAACGGAGCCGTCGCCTGCAATCGTTGCCGTCCAGTCCTGTCTCTGCGACAACATCTGCAATGCAGCTATCAGCTGCGGGGTACCTTTGCGCTCGCCGAGTTGCCCCAAGCACGTGATTCTTATCCGGGAATCAGGGGCTTGAAGTTGCGGTTTCGAACTTAGCTTCGTGGCATTGGGCAGAACTGTAATCTTGTCGCGAACCTGAGGCACACGCATCAGAACGGCGTGAGCCCAATACTCGCCCAGTACGACGATCTGCACACTCTTCAGAAAGAGAAGGTCAACGGCTCTCGCCAACCTGGTTGGGGCAACCGCCAGAAATTCGTCAAATCCAGATCCGTGCAAGTGGACCACGTAGGGGACCCTCAAGAGGCGAGCTGCTGCCCCCATAACCGTCTTTCGATAGCTACTTCCCCAGTTCGATAGGTGTATGTGCAGCACGTCAATTCGTCGAAAGAGGACCAGCCACGCGAATTTCAACAAAGCAATGGCGAAAACAAATTGAGCCACAATGAGTCCGCGCTGACCTCGCGTGACTAGGCGACTTGCCTCAACGTTCAAGTGGGGTTGTTGCTGCTCAATGGTCTCAAATATGCTGTCGTTTAAGCGATCGATACCACCGCGCCCATCGAGACCAAGCGGCGTGGCAACAGCGACGCGAAGTCGTCCTTCAATCAGGTGCAAACTACGTTCTTCGCCGCTGCGGAGCATTGAATCATCTTGGGTCGAGGGCGAAATCAAATTGGTCTCCGCATGTCAAATCGATCCGCGTGAGGTTCAAGGATGCCGTCGGTCGGATACGCCCGGCACAATGACTTCGGAGCCCCGATTGCGAAGTGCATCCCCGAAGATTTCGCGGTTGCGTATCGGAACTTCGGTTAGCAGTGGCAATATCTGATCGCGAACGCGCCACGCTGGACCGGTGAATATCTCAACGGCTTCCATGTAGAGACCGGTATTCAAAATCTGAATAAATTCTCTGATCGCCGTCTTCGCCAACGCGGGATCCAACGCCTCGAAAATGGAAAATGCGATATGATTGCGCTTCAGCGCAATCCATCCTTCACTAGGACCAAGCTCGTAAGACAGACGCAGGTACTGGAGGTTTTCGGACTTGAACCCAATCTGGTTGTTGCTTAGCCAAAAGAGTGCGAGCCATGAGAATGGGTCGGCTGGCGAGCAGGACAGTGTGGTGACGAGGGCCCTCCGCAGCGCATCGAACTCCTGATCGATGGTCTCGGGCCTGCCTACCGAGAGCGTCTGCTCGGCAATCCTCAGTCGAATGATTGCTGCGCTTCTCGTGGCGGAAGCTCTGCAGAACGGCAACTGCTCGATCGCATTGAGGTCCGACTTGAGCGGTGAAAGGATTTCGGGCCGAAACGCGCGACCAGAAATTATTCCGCGCGCGACCGATTCATCGAAGCCTTGATTCCAAAACAGCGGGAGCGTCCAACATCCCCAAAGTATCGCGATCAGGGCAAAGCCGCCAACGAAGGCGCGCACAAGCAAAGACACCTGTGTTCTAGACAGTTCGAGCATTCAAATCTTTATCGTGCAGTGGAAACTGACGAGGCCGGCCTCTCGCCGTAATAGACATTCCCGTATCCCGAATAGAGTTGCAGCACTTTAGCGTCAGCCTGCGTCAACACTACTCCGAGCATGTTATCTTGAATCGTAGGCGCCGACCTGAGCGCTTGGGCGACGACATCAAATTTCGTATGCGCCCACTTAATCGCAAGAACATAGGCATCCATGAGTTGTGTGGTCGCACGTACATCGACGATCGGCGCAAGCGGCGAAAGATCGACCACAACGTAATCGTAGTTCTTGCGGAGGACGTCGAAGAATTGCCTGGCTTCACTCGAATTCAGAAGCTCATTGGGATGCACTTCATTGTCCCAGCTGACAGCGCCCGGCAGAAAAGACATATTCGTCTTCGAATCCCGCCACAGAAGCTCGGAAAGCGGCTTTCTGCCCATTATCCCATCGATGATCCCAAATTCGGCTGCCGGAGCGATGCGGTTGGAGAGCGCACTGTTTCGCAAATCGCAGTCAACCAATAAGACCTTAGCTCCGGTTTGGGCGATGAGCTGTGCGAGCGACGCCGACAACGTCGATTTGCCTTCGTTAGGAATCGCCGAGGTTATTCCGATAACTTTGGAGGATTTCGCATCCCAACTTACATCAATAGCCAGCTTAATTGCGCGGACCGCTTCCGAGAACTGCGAGAATGGATTGTTCGAAGCGGTCCAAATCAAGCCTCGATTTCTCGTGATTGTTCGGTTGGCGCGATCGCTTGTTCCCACCCGATTATCCAAAGTATCGCGAGGGGTCTTTCCGGCGCTGATCTTTGGAACGAGTGAAATACATGTGGCGTTGAGTTCCGCCTCGACTTGTTCGGCGGTTCGGAACACCCGATCCGAAAGATCGCGCAAGATCGCCAGGCCAAGTCCTAGAATCAGTCCTCCGATTCCGGAGAGACCGAGCGCTAGCGCTGGCTTTGGATCGCTTTTCTGCGTCGGAGGTGCTGCCTGAGAGATTACGCGCGCTTCACTGATTGGAAAGGATTGCTGCTGAATTGATTCCATGTAGCGCTGCAGAAAGTTGTCATAGAGAGTTCGGTAGGTTTGGGAAGCGCTCTCTAGCTCTTTCAATGACACCTGGGCCTGGTTCGTCGCCTTCGATTGGCTGACCGCATTCTCCAACTCACGTTGAACGCCGACCTCGCGTTGCTTGGCGATTTCAAAGTCACTTTTGTAGGTTTCGGCGAGGCGCTGAAGTTCGTTGAGAATTGAGTTCTGAATCTCAGCCATTTGACTTCGAAGGTTGACGGCTGCCTCGTGACCCGTTCCGTACCGGCGTGCCCAATCCGCTTCGCGATTTGCGATGTCCAGGTACTGCGAACGCAGCTTTGTCACCACTTCGCTCTTGAGGGCGTCTGCTACCGTTGAGTTGACCGTTGAATTGGGAGAGTCGGCTCGCAATACCGCTTCGATCCGATCAAGCCGGGCCTTGGCTTCCGAGGTTTGCGCCCGCGCGACCACGACCTGACTGTTGAGTTCGGATACCTGTTGCTCTGTGACGAGCCGCCCGCCGGAGCCACCGGTGTTTACGATGTTGTTCTTTGCCTTGAAGTCGACAACCGCACGCTCCGCCAAGGTTGCCTGATTGCGTAGTTCACCGATGCGGTCCTGCAGCCAGGCACTTGCCCGTCGGGTTGCTTGGTCCTTCGCCTCCAACTGGTCGACGATATAGGCTTCGGCTACGGCGTTGGCGATCTCCGCAGCGCGATCGCGACTCAGCGACTTGAAGCTGATCTCAATCACATATGACAGGCCAATCCGCTTAATGGTGAGTTGAGACTGAAAGGTCCGGATCGCCGACCGCGTAAGCTCAAAGTTTGAGGCGGTGTCCCTTGAGCCGAGAACGGCGGACACCAAACCAAAAGCCGAGGAAAAAAGTCCGGATCGTGATCCGGAAAATTCCGGATCCTCGATCAAATGAAGTGTTTTAATTACGGAGAGAGCTACCTTTTCCGACTTCAATATTTCGATTTGGCTCTCCACTGACGCCGAGTCGATCGGGATGTCTCCCAGAATGGACTGCTGTTGAAAGAGCTGAACCTTGCGGGTGTCTATGATCAGGGTGGTCTGGGCTGTGAAACGAGGGGGCGCAGTCACCACGTACACGAGGCCGAGAGCAAGGATCGAGAGCGCTGTGATCAATATGATCAAGTACTGGCGTTGCAAGAATCCAACAAGGCGATTGAGGCCTTCTGCCGCCGATTCGGGCGGTCGCGGCAACTCAAAATCGACCCGTGACTTTTCAGAATATAGCATGGGGACTTTCGGATGATCGACGTGTTGCGTCAAGGCGCGCCGTCGTTCCAATGGGAAATCTCGTCGCCGAATATTCGACGAGCGTAGCGCTTAATCGAGGAATGCTGGCCATCGGGAGTCAGTGCGGGGCTAGGGGCTTACACTGTTCGATATCCTATTTGTCGTGTTTGAACTGGGGGCTGACGCGCTGGATGCGGTCGATGAGATTGAGAAGTTTCCGATCGTCACACCACCTTGTCCGATCGATGGCGCAGACGGCGTCCCGAACCTAGAGCTCGTGGAGCCGGTCTGCCCGCCAGATCCGCCACCCGATCCGGCGCCGGTGTCGCCCGCGCCGCCACCCGCACCCGTTTCGCCAGTCGGCTGATCTCCGGATGTGGCTGCAAAAGCGAGAACGACGTCCTGATCCTTTGTCCGGATTATCGCCTGTTGAATTTCGTTGGCGTAGGTTGGATTAGAGACGATAACGATCTTGGCTGCTTGAGCGAGCCCGCCACCGATCGCCAATTTTTGATCCTTGTTGGCGGTCGACAGCAGATTTAAAATCGATGCTAGCGTCGCCGGATCGTCGACCGCGAGATTTCGAATTAATGTCAGCAGGATGGCGCCTCCATCCTTGTTTCGCTCCAGTACGCTTCCGGGATTGCTCTGAAAATCGGCCGAGGTCAGGGACGGCTGTGCCATAGCTCCATGCGTGGAGAGCCCCACGGCAGCCAGTAACAGGATCCAGCCAGTGGCGGCAAATGCACATTTGCGACAAAAATCAAATGGCATGTTAAATCTCCCATTAACTTACGAAAAAGTTTAATTAAAAGTCAATATCACGGTGGGGAGGCAGACACAATTGGTCCGCGCGCCCGATCGCTCGGCGGGCGGTTGAAGTTTAAATATCGTAAATCCTGCCAGATAGGTGCTGGGCCGGGAGCGCGGGGCTCATTGAATCCGATTGCCGCTCGGGAACGATTGGCTCAGTCCCACGCCGAGAAGCCCAAATACCGTGATTGCAAATCCGGGTACCTGGATCGAGAAATCCACCAGGGAATGAGCCAAAGCGACCGCTGAAATCGACAATGCGGCAATGGGAACGATACGATCTCGCCTGCGCACCTTTATCCCTCTGATCAGGACAGCGAGCGCCAAACCCCAGGCTGCAACGATCGTCATCGTAAGCGGGAGACCTCCTTCAGAGGCAAGCTCCAGCAGCGTGTTGTGAGCGCGGTCCCACGTCCCCCACATCGATCCGTGCAGGGACCGATAAGCAGGAAACATCGAAGGAAAGGTTCCAATGCCGGTACCCAGCCAGGGATGATCCGCGATACTCGCTACGGTTGACCGGTAGGTATCGAGCCGCATCGCATCAGAAAGCCCTTCGGCGCTGAATCGTCCGCTTACGCTGGCCCCCAGGATCTGGAAGAGGGCGATCACCACACCGAGGCTGATAGCGAAGGCAATGAGGGCTCCGGACCGCCCCGGTAGATCTCGATAGAAGTACAGGAGCAGCGCGAGGACGAGGCCGGCGAGGGAGAGAACAATCCCAGCCCTGGAGCCCGTCATGAACATCGCTGTTACGCAAAGTGACAACATGAAGAACGGTAGCAGGACGTCGCGAGGTGCCTCCGAGAGAATCCGAGAAAAGACCTGCCCCCAAGCGAACCCGTTGTGTTTAACGAAAGTACGAATGCTTTCGGACGTAAATAGAAGCCATACAATCGAGCAGCTGCCGAAATACACGGCTGCAGTGTTCCGGTTGGTGAACGTAGCAGTCAAGTAACTGAGATGAGCCTCTTTCTCGACCCACAGCACCTTTGTCGGATCAATCAGGAACGACGCAAGGCCGAATATCGCGTACGTAGCTCCGGACCAGGCGACAACTTTGAGTAGTTGGGTCGCCAAGCTTCGGTCGCTCCCGACGATGATGCCGCAGATGATGGTGAGAATAACGATAAAGGGAGCTCCAAGTGCATAGATCGGTTGATGGCGTGCAATAGATACCGTGGAAGCCAACGGAACACCCAGCAGCTCGCTGGTTCGCGTCCACAAGGGCGAGGGACGCGAAGCACCAAACCAGGGGGATAGTGCAAGTTGTTCATGCAGAACCATTGCGTAGGCAACAACAACAATCCCGAGGACGAAAAAGATGGGGGCATGATGGCGCCGGAGGCGGTCGGGGGAGGCTGCAATTGCGGCGACGCCGAGAACGATACACCAAAGCGCCTCGACCCAAGCATCCATCGACCCGAACGGCAGGGGTGCTAGAGCTACGACAAGGAATAGTATCCGCGCTGAAACTCGAGTCTGCGACATCAATGCAAACGTGACGATCTCCCCCTGATGCGACGTCAATAGAATTCCGCTTTAACCTCGTCGTTGGCTCATTACACGACGAAATTGGTCGTACCTCTTTTCGCCGACTTGAGAATATATGCGTTCGTCGTTACCGATCGAGATGCGCCCGGTAGGCGAGCGCGATACCCTCAGCAAGCGGAGTGACAGCGCGCCAGCCGAGTTTGGTGATCTTTTCAATATCGAGCAGTTTGCGTGGCGTGCCGTCGGGTTTTGATGGGTCGAAGTTGATCCCGCCTATATAGCCGACCACGGTGGCGACCAGGCGGGCGAAGTCAGAGATGGTGATGTCCTCGCCGGTGCCGATATTGACCGGTTCATCGCCGGAGTAGGTCTTCATGAGGTGAATGCAGGCGTCCGCAAGATCGTCGACACAAAGGAATTCCCGGCGCGGTGCGCCCGTCCCCCAGACCACAACGTTCTTTGCACCGGAGACCTTCGCCTCGTGGAAGCGGCGGATTAGAGCGGCCACCACGTGGCTGTATTCAGGATGATAATTGTCGCCGACGCCATAGAGATTGGTTGGCATCACGCTGATGAAGTCGGCGCCGTACTGGCTACGGTAGGCCTCGACCATCTTGATGCCAGCGATCTTGGCAATCGCATAAGGCTCGTTGGTGTGCTCAAGCGGACCGGTCAGTATCGAGTCCTCGCGCAACGGCTGCGGCGCCAGCCGGGGATAGATGCACGACGAGCCGAGGAACATCAGCTTGTCGGCCCCACCGACGTAGGCCGCGTGTATCACGTTGGCTGCGATCGCCAGATTGTCGTAAAGGAATTCCGCGCGCAGCTTGTCGTTGGCAGCGATACCGCCGACTTTCGCTGCCGCTAGAAACACTACGTGCGGGCGTTTGCGGGCGAACCAGGCATTTACCGTGGTCTGATCGCGCAGGTCGACCTCGCTGCGGGGCAGGGTCAGCAGTTCCACATTTTCGCGCGCCAGCCGGCGCACTAGCGCAGATCCGACCATCCCACGGTGGCCGGCGACGAAGACGCGCCGGCCCTGGAGCTCAAACGGGATGTCTGCCATTGGCGACCTCCCGCTTGGCGATCGCTAGATCGCTTGCCATCATCTCCTTCACCAGCTGAGCGAACGGGATCTTTGGTTGCCATCCCAGCTTTTCGCGCGCCTTGCTTGCGTCTCCGATCAAGAGGTCGACTTCTGTCGGGCGAAAATACCTGGGGTCGATCCGCACGACGGTCTTGCCCGAAGTTCGGTCTACACCAGTTTCTTCGACGCCTCTGCCGCGCCATTCGATTGCACGGCCGACCTCCGCAAAGGCCAGTTCAACGAATTCGCGAACCGAGCGCGTCTCTCCGGTCGCCAACACGAAGTCGTCAGGCGCGTCTGCCTGCAGTATCCGGTGCATGCCTTCGACGTAATCGCGCGCATGGCCCCAGTCGCGCTTGGCCTCGAGGTTGCCGAGATAGAGCGTGCCTTCGAGGCCGACCTCGATACGAGCCACGCCGGTCGTGATCTTGCGCGTTACGAAGGTCTCGCCGCGTATCGGGCTCTCGTGGTTGAACAGGATGCCGTTCGCAGCATACATGCCGTACGCCTCTCGGTAGTTCACCGTGATCCAATAGCCATATAGCTTGGCGACACCATAGGGCGATCGGGGATAGAACGGCGTCGTTTCCCTTTGCGGCACTTCCTGTACCAGGCCGTAAAGCTCTGAGGTCGATGCCTGATAGAATCGCGTTTCCTTCTCCATGCCGAGAATCCGAATCGCTTCCAGCATACGCAAAACCCCGATCCCGTCGGCATTTGCCGTGTATTCTGGACTTTCGAAACTGACGCTGACATGGCTCTGGGCCGCGAGGTTGTAGATCTCGGTCGGCCTGACCTGCTGCATGAGCCGGATCAGGTTGGTCGAATCCGTCATGTCACCATAGTGCAGCAAGAACGGCACGTTGCCGTGGTGCGGATCCTTGTAGAGGTGATCGATCCGCGCGGTATTGAACGAGGACGACCGCCGCTTGATGCCGTGCACGGTGTAGCCGAGGCCTAGAAGGTAGTCGGCCAGATAGGCTCCATCCTGTCCAGTAATGCCGCTAATCAACGCAACACGTTGTTTCGAGGCCTTGGGTGTAGTTCCCGAGAGCATTCATCTCCTCGTAATTTCTTCGCAACCTCATGTCCGTAGATCAACATAGCGGGGTATAGTTCTATTTTGCGTCAAATCGACCAAAATACTTAATTCTCAACGGCGAATTTCAATGCGCCCTCAGCGGCGCCGCCTCAAATTAAATGCTGCCGGTATTTGAGGAAGGGTGCCGCTGGAAACTGCGGCAGCTTGAAGTGTTCAGCCTCGGTCAAGCACCTTTCGCCAGCCGCGCGCTGCACAAGGCATCTTCCTCTCGGTGTCGGCTCGCTGCATGCGGAGCGACATTCGCTGTAGCCATCGCAAGCGCGGGTGTAGCAGGCGAGGCGGTTGGTTAATAAAGTTCGCGACAGTTGAGTAAAAAGCTTCGACAAAGTAGGGCCAATTCTCAAATTGCCCATGCGCATGATGCTCTCGGTAATGCGGGGGAGCAATTCGACATGCGTGAGATTCCAAAAATTACCGCGGTGATGATTGCGCTGCTATCCGCCGCAATCTCCGATGGAGCAAATGCGGGAATTTCCAATATGTCGCGCGGCTTGCGGGCGCAATTGGAACGAATTCAGCTCAGCGTGCCGGCGTTGGCGCCGATGGCTCATGTGAGGTTCTGCATGGATTACCCTGCAGAATGCACAGTTCGAAGACTGATCTTTCGCGGCGGGCCCGTTAAGCTGACTTCGTCGCGATGGTCCGATGTCGTCCAAGTCAACAACACTGTAAATGGCACGATTGTGCCAACGGCCAACCTCGGCGGCCTTGCAACTGAAACCTGGATCGTTGGCCCCCGAACTGGCGACTGTAACGACTATGCGGTGACTAAGCGGCATGAGCTACTGGCGCGAGGTTGGCCGGCGCGCGCCTTGCTTTTGAGCGAGGTGATTACTTCCTCAGGCGAGCATCACCTTGTTCTGGTGGTGCGGACGGCGTCGGCAGACCTCGTTCTCGATAACCTAACCGCCGAAATCCGAGTTTGGTCGAAGACGCCTTATCGGTTCGCCCGCATGCAAACACCAGGAAATGCTAGGCTTTGGGCTACCATCGTGTGGTGGAGCTCAAGACCTGAGCGGACGGCAAGTCTCGAGGCCGCTAAGGTTGGCCTCGATTAATATCTCCATCTGGTGCCATGGCCGCAAGTCTCAGCGCGGAATTGATGCCCGGCTCCTTGGAACGCGGAAGTCCACCATTCCGCAGTCGCAATCGAATGCGGTCAAGCCGCGCTGGCTCAGTTGTCGCGATTACAACCCTAACGGAGAAGCGGCGCCAACATCCATTTGAGGTAGAAGCCGACGTAAAGGGCGCGCTGCGGCATGTCGCGTTCAAAATTAAATCAGAATTAATCGAAAGTTAATTTAACAGTCAATCAAAAATATGCTCAAAGCACGCTTGTTTAACGGGCGAATTTTCGAACCACATATTTTTGAGTGATTTCATGCCAAACAGTAGCGGCGAGTTGGCGTCGAGCGAGGCGATCCTCTCTCGTGACAGCGTCGGCTCGGCAAGGAAGGAGTCGCGGCTCCGATTTCCTCACGCGATGGCTGGGTACTTTTGCGCCGGGGTCGATTTTCTCGTCATTATCGTGTCGAGCATTCTAGGTTGCTCTATCTATCAAGCGTTTTCAGGCCTGGTTGTTAGTAATTTTGATGCCTTTGCGCTGTCGGGAAGCGTCGCCGCGATCCTTTACTTGTGGATGGCGCACGCGGCGGGATTCTACCAATTCGGCTCCATTGTCTCGTCACATGCCGTTTACCGGAAAATCATCAATCGTTGGCTTGTCGTTGGTCTTTTACTGGCCCTGCTGGCTTTCCTGCTCAAGGTTGGCGCGATCTTTTCGCGTGGTTCGATTGTCACTTTTGTCGCTCTGACAGCCACGTTATTGCTGGTCGCGCGGTGGGCCGTCACGCGCGCCATTAAAGTTGTCGTTTCCGAAGGACTGCTGGCTGGTCGTCGAGCCGTCCTCGTTGGATCGCGGGATGAGTTGGCGGCGTTGGACGGCGAGCAGTTATTGGGAGATTTCGGCCTGAGCGAAATCGACCGCTTAACTCTTCCAAGCCTGTCGACCATGCAGCTGACCCGCAGCGAACTGAGCGTGCTCAATCTAGCTATGGATAGCGCAAGGCAAGAAGGGGCCGAAGCGATCGTATTGGCAGTTTCCTGGAGTGAGTCGCGGAGGCTGGAACTCATACGCGAAAGCATGCGGGCTTCGCCACTTCCAGTTCAATTGCTACCGGATCGGACTGTTCGGGGTCTGACGCGAAATCTCACATTTGCTTGGCAGCCAAATTTTGCGATCGAAATCAAGCGCGGTCCGCTCTCCCGCGTCGAGCATCTTTTGAAACGTGTGTTTGACGTCGTTGGTGCCTTGGTGCTCCTCCTTCTACTCTGGCCGCCGATTCTCATTGCCGCGATTGCAATCAAGTTGGATTCCGCGGGACCGGTCCTGTTCCGTCAGCGACGAAACGGCTTCAACGCCAAGCAGTTCAGGATTCTAAAATTCCGTACCATGACCGTAACCGAAGACGCTGACAAGGTTGTCCAAGCGACGCGCTTCGATCGGAGAGTAACACGAGTAGGTCGTCACTTGCGCCGCTTGAGCGTCGATGAGCTTCCGCAACTCTTTAACGTCCTGAAGGGTGATATGTCGCTGGTTGGTCCGCGACCGCATGCATTGGTGCATGACATCCAGTATGGGGAAATAATGTCGGACTACGCATTTCGCCATCACGTCAAGCCGGGCATCACTGGCTGGGCCCAAGTGAACGGATTCCGGGGCGAGACACGTCAAGTCGAACAAATGCAGCGCCGGGTGGAGCTCGATCTCTGGTATATCAACAACTGGAGCCTGTTGTTGGATCTGAAGATCCTGTTGAGGACGTGCATTGAGGTTGCGAGCGCGCGAAACGCCTATTAAGCATCCCGACGCTCCGGGACTCGCCATTTCGTAATCAAACGTTAAATTGGCGGCACACCGCAACCGCGTTCGACGCAGTCTGTGGCTTCTTGCATTTTGAAAGCCGCGAACGCTTCGTAGTTCTCCGATACGCTGAATCAGGTGAGTTTCTCGTGACCCGCGTCAGTATTATTATTAAAGCCTACAATGAGGAAGTGCATATCGCTTCGGCAATCGAGAGCGCCTTGGCGGCGCTTCCGAGCCCGGAAGGCGAGGTGGTGCTCGTAGATAGCGCTTCTGTAGACAAGACGCTTGAGTGCGCCCTCCCTTATCCAATCTCGATTTTCAGGATCGCGAACGCCAGTGAGCGATGTTGTGGAGCAGGTCCGCAGATCGGTTATGCACACGCCAAAGGCGACTTTCTCTGTCTCATGGATGGAGATATGGTTCTGGACAAGGAGTTTATAAAGACTGCTCTAGCCTTCCTCAACGACCATCCCGACGTGGCTGGGGTAGGGGGCAGGATCGACGAAATGTCGACGGAGAATATCGAATTCAAGAACCGCGCACGGAATCTTTCTCACTTGAATCCATTAGGTGAGGTTGATCGCCTTGCAGGCGGGGGGCTCTATCGACGGAGCGCGATCGATGAACTCGGCTACTTAACGGATCGAAATCTACACGGGTACGAGGAGTTCGACCTTGGAGCGCGACTTCGGTCTAGCGGTTGGAAACTTGTGCGGTTGAATGTCCCGGCCGCCAAGCACTTTGGTCATACTAGTAGCACATATCGCTTGCTCTTTCACCGTGTGAAGATGGGATACATTTTCGCACCAGGCGAAATGCTGCGTGCATCGATCAACGCTGGCTACTTCGCGCGTGTGATACGATCGCTTCGCGAATTTAAGCTCTGGGTCGCTGTGCTTGGATACTGGTCTGCCTTCGCGTTGCTTACTTTGTTCACGTCCTACGGAGCAGCGTTTGCCGCCTTGGCTCTTCTTGGAGTTGCCGCCATCATCGTGGCCCTAACAGTTTGGAAAAAATCCTTTTCGAATGGAACCTATATGGTTATTGGCTGGCATGTTTTCACGATAGGCATGCTCTTCGGGCTCTTCAGGCCTAGAATCTCTCCCCTCAAGCCGCTCACGGTCGAAACGCTACGGTTGTCGCGATAATGAGGGAAAAAATGTTCCTTGTTAATTTGCGAAGGGAGCTGCGGAGAAATAACTCGATCCGAGTAAAGGTGTTTATTGCCGGCTTTCGTCTAACTAATTTTTTCTTTGAGTTTGACAAGACGCGTGTCCTCTACGCTCTGTCCAACTGTATTTACAAAACGGTCTGCTTCTTCTTCAAGATCGATATCTTGGCGCGAACACGGATTGGTTGGGGCTTGCGGATATTTCATCCCTTTTGCATATGCATTCACCCTGACGTTCGGATCGGCGACGATTGCATTTTGCGGCACGGAGTGACGTTGGGAAACAAGGGTGAGAGCTCAAGTGTGGTCCCTTCAGTGGGAAACGGCGTCGAGTTTGGTTGCTATGCAGTGGTTTTCGGCGGGGTAAGCATTCCAGATGGAGCCAGAGTGCGCGCTCTGTCGCTCACGACGGAGAGTGAAAGGTCGAAGGTGGCGATCGACATGAACGCTCGCGATGCCTGTGACCTCGATCGGGAGTCTCTGTGCGGATTCGACAGGCCGTGAATACCGAAGGACCACATAAGCACATCAATATTCATCGCGCGTTCCAGATCCACTACGCGTTCAAGTTCATCAATCTGTTCCTGGGATTCTTCTTTCAGATCCTTGTGGTGAAAACGCTACCGCCGAGCGGCTACGCGACCTATGCGATCTTCCTTGCAATCCTTTTGACGATGGAGCGGCTACTTTCGTTCGGCATTGATCGTACGTTGCTGCGTTATGTTCCATCGCTTACAGCGGATGGTGACTATCAAGGCCTCGCGGCTCTGTTGAAGAGGGTGGCTCTCGTAAGGGGGGGATCTATCCTGGTGGCGCTGGGTGCAATTGGTCTGCTCGCGACGTTCGCGCGAGACACGTTGCTGATGGGCGAAGGGATACTTACGATCTGCGCGTTCGCTGTTTGGTATGCGGGCTATGCGGTGACGACCGATTTGGAGATGTTGGCGCAAAGCTGGATCGTGCACGCGACGACCGCGATATCGGGAACGATCGATGTCCTTTTGCGAAGCGCGTGCGTACTCCTTCTTGCACTTTCCGGTCATGAAATCAGCGGTGCTACAGTGATCGCAATATCGGCTGTGACGACGTTTGTTGCGGTGATCATCATACTCTTAAAATTGATCCGGCTCAGGCCGCATATCTCAAGTCTTCTGATCGCGACCAACGAGCAGCGACTGCCCCGCCTGAGCGCGAAGGATGCTCCGCTTTTCGCCGCATCAATCTACGCGTCCAACATTGGTTGGTTGATTACCAGTCCCTCGGTTGTCAGGATATTTGCCAAAGGCGGGCTCGATATTGTTACGTTTTCCGCATTTTCGTTTGTGCAAGGGCTTTGCGTTTCGATTCAAAGGGCGTTTCCCGGTCTGATGATCCTCCCAAGTCTGGAGCCCTTGTTCGCCAGGTTCACGATGGCGCCTGCGCGAGTGTTTTCCTCGCTTTCGCTGGTGTTCAAGCTTGAGTTGGTCTGCTTTTTGGCTTTCTCAATTCTTACTGGCCTCGCGGGACGAGAGATCATCGCGCTTGTATCACGGCCGGAGTATGCTCCGTACTACTACTTGCTCCCGTTGGTCATGTTGATCCTCTTGTTTCAGACCATTTACCGGATATGCGAGATTGTTACGAGCGTTCAGCTTAAGCACACCGTCTTCCTGGCGCTCTGGCCGGTATCGCTGCTGGGGGTCGCAGCTCTCTACTTGACTGCAGATCGTTGGGGCCTTCTCGCAGTCCTGTTCATTCCGCTCACAGAAAGTGCAATCCGTATCGGAATCATCATGCTTGCCCATCGACGCGTCGAGACATGGCGGGCAATAGACCCCGTTCGCTCGCTCCAGGTCGGAACAGCGGCAGGCGGCTCCGTTCTATTTGCTTTGCTTGCTCGCTACGCCCGACCAGACGTCGGAAACCTAACCTTGGCCGTGCTGGCTACAGGTCTCTTCTTCTTGACGGTGTTTGTTGTACGCCCACTGCGTAAGGATGAGGTCACGAGTCTCAGTCTGACCATGCCGTCGTCCCTGCAGTCCCTGAGTCGCGCGATCACGCGTTGGGCCCGATAGGGATAGGTGGGCTCGCCCTCAGGCGCCGTTTGATCGAGCCATGGCTTCGGTCGCTTAAAGTGAAAGTGCTCTTCGAGAACCTACCTTCCGGGCAGCCTCAGGGCCTCCAGCATATCCGCCTCAAATGCGAACGGAGGAGCTGCAGAGGAGATCGCAAAACAATCGCCTTGCATCTGATGGATAGTGATCAGTCCTATACCGCTTGCAAATGAGTTGTCCCGTATCGCCCGGACGAAATTGAAGGCGCTTTTCGAGGGAGCCTTTCCGACGCAACCAGCTTGGTCGCGATTTACGCCAAACTCCGTGTTCATGATTTGCTTGCGTGACAAGTGATGAAGGTCGGCCCAGGTGTTTACGACATTCATTCGCTTCAGCAACAACTCCGCATTGCCAAAGGTTGTCCTGTACTTTTCGAAGCTGTAGCTGTGAACCGTTCGATACAGAAAGTCGTAGATTAGTTGCGATTTTGCCGAGTGGGTCAGATTTGGATCTGCCGCCACGTTTCTTCGAAAGGTATTTTCTGCGGCGAGCTTACCATCTCTGTCCATTGCAGCAGGAAACTCAAGGCCGCCGACATGAGAGAAGAATCCAGCATACCCTTGATGCGTGAAGGTGGCGGACTCGTAAGGGTGGATCGCATAGCCGGTATTCGCGTCAAAGCGGTCGGGTCTTAAATTGACAACACCCGCTGACGAGTCCCCGCTGACCGATCCGTCGAGCTCCGCGAAGCCGGTTCCGGCCACGATCAATGTGTGAGTTGGCAGGATCAGGCGGATCTGCTTCCAGTAGAATTCGATTTGCTCGTTCCAGGGGCGCTGACCGTTGAATGAAGTGGGTGACGGGGGTTCGTTGAAAAGCTCGATAGCAACCAGAGCTGGCGGAAAGCGCGCCCCGATGGAAATGGCAAGCTTGCTGACGACGTGGATCAAGCGCTGAAACTTTTCCCCGGTCTCGCCATCCAGCAGATCGACATCCGCGAAGCCGGAGACCGGGTGAGCTCCTCGAGGGAAGGGATGAATATCCACTATGACCCTCAGTCCACTGTCTACTCTCCGGGAAATGCCGATCATTATCTGCGCAACTAATGCATCAAGTAAGTTTTCGGAGCGAGCCGACATCAACGCGCCAACGTCTATCACCATTCTGAGGCAGTCAAAGCCAGACGAGTTGATCAAAGCGAGCCGCGATTTCGGCATGACTGCTTGGTCGGAGCCGCCGTTTCGAAAGGGATCCTCGTCGTAAGCAGCCGATCCTGGGGGGCCGATCGACAAGCCGTATCCGAACGGCTGAAATGTGTTTAAGCAGACCAGGGTCTTGTGATTATCGGAGAAGGCAGGGCCATCGCTCAGTTGCGGTTTCTGCATTGACGCGTGAGAGGGAAGGCCCGAGCAGCAGATGGCAAGAGCTGTGGCCATCGCCATCGTCCGTAGTTCTCGAAAGTGACAAGCGTTCAACGGAATGCCCAATCTTAGGTTATCGACGACTCCGTGGATGTCTGACCTCCCTCCGCTTTGATATCTTGCGGCCAGCGGAGAACATTTCGGCGTAGACAAATTTGATTTCTAACGGCCGCTGGACAATCTCGGCGGACCTTCCGGGCGTTAGGAGTTGATTGGAGCCGGCGCGGTCGGCTAGGCGCGGTTGGAGCTAACTCCCAATCGTCGTTTAGGCTCTCGCCTGTACTGGCGCTTGGGCAGTCCGGGGGGACTGTTGAGCGATCTAGAACGCGCGCCCAAGCGTCTCAATGCGGAAAGCTCGGAGCTCGCGGTCACCATCGCCATCGCCGGCAAGACCGCATACCAGCTATTTGGCGCTAGAAACGCCGACTCTACAACGTTGGCCCCAATCATATAAATGAAAATCGCCAACGGAAACGCGTTGATGTGCGACTTCTCTTCATCCCCAGATATCAGAAGTCGCGCCGCAATCCAAAATTGCCAGGCGAGCAGGACCAAGCATAATGCGAGACCAACATACCCGAACGAAATTAGTATCTCCATAAAGCCATTATGCGCGTTGAGGAACTGACCGTATCCTATTCCTTCGATCTGAGGTGATATTATCTTGGTAAAACCTGCTGCGAGACCGTAGCCAAGGAGCGGGCGCTGGTCGGCTAGCCCAATCAGGTAGCCCCACAGCGGAACGCGGCCCGTCAAATCGGGCTCCTTTCCAAGAGCATTAAGTGTGAGCGTTGCAAGATCGCCGCCGAATAATGCGATCATCAGAAGCGCAAGCGTCAGGAACGGCAATGCGGCTATTCGTATTTGAAATGAGCATCGACCCACGAGCATCAGCGTGGCCAGCAGGACGGGCATGAAACCCGCTACGGCGTAGGCGGCACCGGAGTTGGCTCCGTACAGGCACACCAGACTGATAGTGATGATGGCAACGCGAACTGCATAACTTGTGAAGGCAACGCGACCATAAAAGAGCACGAGTACGAACGACAGCGCGGCCAGCTGCCCCAAGGCGGTCCGATGGCCAATCACCCCGCGCCAGGAACCCGCGTGGACCGCCTCAAAAGGAAAAACATCTGTGGCCTGATGGACACCCTGATAAGGAAAAACAAAGACCCAGACAAAGCTTGCAACGATAATAGAGGACAGCGTCCAGAGGAATAAACGCAGCGAGCCCACCGTTCCAAACTTTGAGCAAATGGCAATTCCAAAAAGTACGGTCCCGGACAGGGCAACGCTCTTTCGCAGAGTCAACAGCGGGTCTGGCGACCACAACATTGATAGGAAGCCCAGCAGAGGGAGGATAAATACAGGCCAGCTATGACGAACGGTTGTCCAGAAATTGGACGAGATCAGGAGAAGAATCGCAACCAAATAGCACAAGCTCAGCACGATTTGGCTGCGAAGGGAGCCATCTGCACCGAGGTCCATCGGACGGCCAGTGTCGATGCCGGCAATCTGCAGCGCAAATCCGCCGATCATCGCGATCATGCAAATTCCGGAAATGATCGTGACCGGCAACGGAACCGAGGGCGGTCCCGAATTTTCTGTAGGTCGCTGAAGCTTGAGCCGATAGAAGTTGCGTTTTTGAAAAACCGAATTTCGTTGCATGATCCAACTGGTCTTGCGCGACGAACGCTGAGAGGTCGTCAGGACGCGAATGTCTCAGTGGGCGACAAATCGTAAACGACGAGGATTCCCCGAATATTGCTACAGCACATTTTAAATACCAGGGAAATAAATAATTAAGTATTTGCGAAACAAGCTTAAAATGGCCGAGTTGCCGCGGTCGGTCTTTTGTCCCGCCGTCACCCTCGAACCGTTTTAGGCGGTCTACTCGTGGCAATCTCTGGGAGATGGTTCGCCACCGCAAGCGTGACGTAGGCAGCCTCAGCTGGCGGCCTCAGTTGAGTTTCCTGCGAAGCTTTCGAGCGCTGGCGGGCCTAGCACTCCCGGCGCTCTAATCCGCAATTGGATCGGCAGCCGGGAGCATTGGGGCTGGAATTGCCATGGCGTGCCATGTTGGCCCTCCAAGTGACAATGCGTAGAAAACCGGAGTCCGGTAGTTGTCCGGACTCCATTTTCGGAACGGGGTGTTCTACTGAAGGAACACCGGCGCGATTTGAGCACCAAGTTTTTTCGTTATTCCGGGAATGCCGCAGTGGGGGCTGGAACCACGCTGCGGCTTTTCCGATTTCGCGAGGGTTCGAGCTGCCACCTGGCGGCCGGTGGCACAGACTGCATGCCAAGGAAGAAAGCCCCAGCTACGCTAAGGTGATGCGTGAGGAATGGGCGTTTCGGTTTTTCATTTGCTTGGTCGGGCTTTTCCCCGTCGTTCTAGTGGCAATCTTGTTGTTCAAGCTTTGAGGCCGCCAACTGAGACGGCCTCTTATTGATCCCTCTTCAGCTTTCGCCGGCCCCAATGAGGCTCTTTGCCCTTCGGGCTAAGCTCCGGGACATAGTGGCGGTTCAATGCCCGCATGACCCCGATGCGGGCAAACATCGTCGGGCCGCCACCTTCCGCCACCACGATCAAGGCTTCCATCGCCGCTTGCCACTCCGGTACGGCGTGCTCTTTCTTCGGCAGCGTGGCGATGTACTCGCCGGCGTCGAGCAGCGTCACCAGTACGTGATTGCCGATCGTGACCGGATCCTTGAAACGCCGACCCCAGCCTCGTTCGGTCATTCCTTCCGCTTCAGATCATGTCCCGCGGCACCAATGGCGCGTTCAACCTCATCGGCCAGGATTGTCAGATGCTCGGCCAGCTTGGTGAACAGTTCTCGCTTCCTGGGCTCAGTTGCCAGATCACGAATCAAGGCGCACTCGGCAGCATCCGTGCGCAGCTTTTCCAACTGAGGCTGCATGTCTTTCACGGTGATCGGTTCCGTTCCCGATCTGGAACTATAACGCTTTGTGCAAAAGCAGGCAGATTTGATTGCCGTTTTTTCCTATGCTCATGGCCACCTGGCGACCCCATTACCGCCAAGGTACCTTCAAACGGCCCCGGCAATTTAGTCTTTTGCTGGGGCCGCTTTTGCGCTGGTGCCGATCAGCCGGACATAGGTCCCGCTCTCATGCAGCTCGAGCCAGCCGCATTCAACTGCATACTTGATGCCGGCCCCAAACTCCGAGCCACTGGCTTTTAGCGTGTAAAGGAAGGGCGCGTTTATCTTCTCAATGTGGATGCGGCCGTCCTCGACCGCTTCAATAGACGTCGCGAGTTCTACCAGCTTGCGAGTCGCGACTTCCGGGTTGGCGAAGGATCGTTCGGTGGCGGGTTTCATCGGTACCCCATAGCTGGCACTGTCGGCGTATTCCAATCGAAGTCTGGTCGGACATCGGCGCCTCTTCTGCCGCAAGCCTGACAGACGAATTTCGACTCAATATCCGATAGCCGCACATCGTCAGACCATCGATCCGCGCTTGAGGCGCTCGAGACTCTCCGGATGCTGTTGCGGCAGCCTGGCGGCAAGGCCCGCCTTTCCGTTGATCGAGATGCGCCCAGCGGCGCTTTGCTGGCTTCGAACACCCGCGCGCCGAGATCGACCCCAGCAGCTTATTAGCCCGGATTTTCAAGGCTAAAAGTCTCGGACTGCTCGTTATAGGCGAACAGCTCGGCATAACGGCCCCAGGACACCACCGTCTTGAGCGTTTCGTCCGCATAATCCTCGGACATATAGTCTTCGAGCTCGTTGCGGAACCGCGCCACGGGCGCAGTGTGCGAGGGACGTTCGTCGAGCACGCGGCGGATCAATCCCATCACCGGAACGTATGCGACGAGATGTTCGGCGAACAACCTTTTGCGTGCGTCGGTCTCGAGATGAGCGAAACGCTTGCCTGCTTCCGTCAGCATCAAGTCCCCTTCGCTGAGTTGGGCCAACCGCAGAAGCTGAAGAGATTCGCCGAGATGCAGGATTTCGTCTGCTTCGAGCTGGAGCTGGCTTGCGAGCACGGGCAGGTCGGCGTGTCCGTGATAGGGCGGTCCCGCCAGCGTCTCGATCAGGCCGGACAGCACGTTGGATGAGACGTGATGCAGAGTCATGCCGATACCGGTCCCGGAAATGCCTTCGATCGAAGATGCCTTCGGCTCGGCGCGCTGGGTCATGCGGGCATAGATGCTGTCGACAAGCTGGCGGAAATGCGGATCAAGCCGGTTGCGTGGATGAGGCAGGTCGACTTTGATCTCGGCGGCGACACGCCCTGGATTGGATGAAAATATCAGGATGCGATCGCACATCAGGACTGCCTCCTCGATATTGTGCGTCACCATCAGGATCGACTTGATGGGTAGTCGACCCTCGATCCAGAGATCGATCAGATCGGTCCGCAGCGTCTCGGCGGTGAGGACGTCGAGTGCCGAAAAGGGTTCGTCCATCAACAACAAGTCGGGGTGCACAACAAGAGCGCGAGCAAAGCCCACGCGTTGGCGCATGCCTCCCGACAGTTCTTTCGGGAAGGCCGACTCGAAGCCGTCGAGGCCGATCAGGTCGATCGCCGCCAGAGCACGCTTGCGGCGTTCGGCGGCATCGGCGCCTAGCGCTTCCAGTCCAAGCTCGACATTTTGCAGAACCGTCAGCCAGGGAAACAGTGCGAATGATTGAAACACCATGGCAACGCCGTTCGGTGGACCAATGATGGTTTGGTCGCGGCACGTTGCCTCGCCTGACGAAGGGCTGACCAGTCCGGCGATGATCCGTAGAAGTGTCGATTTGCCGGACCCGGAGCGGCCGAGCAGTCCAACAATCTCTCCTGGCCGGATCGTTAGGTCGACGTTCTCAAGCACCAGCAATTCATCGCCGCTACCCTTTGGAAAGGAGCGGCAGACGCAGCGGATATCGATCAATGTGGCAGTTTGGTCGAGCATCATAGGCTCTCCTCTACTCAAGTCTCGTTAGCCAAGGCGCAGACGCCGCTCGCCGAACGCGTAGAGCGGCCGCCAGATCAGTCGATTGAACAACGTCACCAGAATACACATCGTGGCAATTCCGAGCACGACGCGCGGGAAGTCACCGGCTTCCGTGGCGGAAGCAATATAGGCACCGAGCCCGGTGGCCTTCAGATGCGTGTCGCCCCAGCTTGCGACCTCCGCGACGATCGACGCATTCCAGGAGCCGCCGGACGCGGTGATCGCGCCGGTGATGTAATAGGGAAAGACGCCGGGCAGTATCACCTTGAACCACCATCGCCATCCCCGGAGATGGAAGCTGCCGGCGGCTTCGCGCAGATCGGTCGGAAAGGCGCTCGCGCCCGCGATCACGTTGAACAGGATGTACCACTGCGTGCCCAGGATCATCAGCGGGCTCAGCCAGATGTCTGGATTGAGCTTGAAGCTGACAATGGCGACGACAAAGACGGGGAAGGCGAGATTGGCCGGGAAGGCCGCCAGAAACTGGGCCAGCGGCTGGATTCGTTCGGCGAGCTTCGGGCGTAGCCCGATCCACACGCCAACCGGCACCCAGATCAGCGTGGCGAGGCTGATCAGGATGGCGACACGCAACAACGTGATGAGCCCGTCCCTGATGACGACGAGAACGTCGGACATTCCGAGGCTGGCCGAGAGATAGCGATAGGTCAGCCAGGCGGCATAGGCCGTGCCGGCGAGGATCAATGCGATCCAGACCGTATCGACGAGGCGTGACGTCTGGTCTTTTCCTGGTGCCGCGGGCGGCAGCTTCGGCAGCGGAATGCGCAAGTTCGAGATCGCGCGGTTCAGCGCCGCGAAAGGAAGGGTCAGCGCACGCAGCGCGCGGGTCCGGCGGAACAGGTCGAGCATCCAGGAGGCCGGCGCCTCGCCTGAGGCGGTCTGCTCGAAGCGGAATTTGTCGGCCCAGGCGACGATGGGGCGGAACAGCAGCTGATCATAGGCGATGATCACGAGGAGCATCGCCAGCATGGCGTAGAGGATCGCCGGCAAATCCTGCTGCTGAATTGCCATCGCGACATAGGAGCCGATGCCCGGCAGCGTCACCGTGGTGTTGCCGACCGTGATCGCCTCCGAGGCCACCACGAAGAACCAGCCGCCCGACATCGACATCATCGCGTTCCAGATCAGGCCGGGCATCGCGAAGGGGACGTCGAGGCGCCAGAAGCGCTGCCAGCCGGACAAATGGAAGCTTTGCGTGGCCTCTTCCAGATCCTTCGGAACGTTGCGGATCGACTGGTACAGGCTGAACGTCATGTTCCAGGCCTGGCTGGTGAAGATCGCGAACACCGAGGCGAGCTCGGCGCCGAGCACCTGCCCCGGAAACAAATTCATGAAGAACACGACGGTGAAGGTGAGGAAGCCCAGGATCGGGACGGATTGCAAAATATCCAGCAGCGGGATCATCACCAATTCGGCTCGCCGGCTCTTGGCTGCGATCGCCGCGTAGATGAAGGTGAAGACCGTCGAACAGACGATGGCGAGCAGCATCCGTAAGACGGTGCGCAAGGCGTAGAGCGGCAGGTTTGCCGGATCGAGCGAGACCGGCGCGCGCTCCAGCTCGGACAGGGGCGCGACGGTCTGCTTGCCGCCATAGACGATCAGCACCATGGCGCCGATGACGAGAGTGAGCATCACTACGTCCCAGATATTGGGACGTGCTGCCAATGCGATTGTGGTTCTGCGAATATCCTGTAGCCTCAAGATGCGGTCCTCTCAGTCAGAATTCCGCGTGCAAGCGGCCCGAGAAGATCGAGACCGGGCCGCGATCGGCGTTGTAGGCGGGATTGACGACGAGCTGATAGTCGGCGGTCATCGTCACGCCCTTGATCACCGAATAGGCGTAGTAGGCTTCGAGGATCCGTTCGGTGCGATAGTTGAGCTGGCCGTCGCCGATCAGGAGGCCGATGCCGCCGGCGGCAAGGAAGTCGCGATGCCCGGCCGACAAGCCGTTGATGGCGCCGCCGATGCCGACCGTGTCGTCCGGCCGTCCCCAGCGGCTGCCCTTGATCGAGAGGCCGGCGGAGATGCTGCGGTCAATGTCGGTGAATGACAGAATCTGGTTCTGGCCGTCGTTCCAACTCGCGCGGGCGAATAGCCCGACGTCGTTGACGATCTGTTGCTCGAGATTGACATAGAAGCCGTATTTGGAGCGGATGCGCTGGGTTGCGGTGGCGATGTCGTTGATGTTGAGCGCAGGGTTGGCGGCCGCCAGTGTCAGGACTTCGCGATAGTTCGCGGTGTTGCCGCCATTGGCAAAGACGCCGACACGCAATTTGCCCGGCTGCTCGAAGATCGAATGGCGCTCTTCGAATTCGACGACCGCGCCGCCCATCTTGTAGACCAGTGTATCGCTGTTGGGCGCATCGGGGACCTGGAACAGTCCGCCGCGCACCGCCCAGTCCTTGCGATTGAGCTCGACCACGGCGCCGCGCGTATAGCCGGGCAGGTCGGCGGGGAAATCGTACGCCCCCGACGACCACATCGCCCAGTTCATGAAGTCGGCGCGCGGGTCTTTTGCATATGAATTTCCGTCGAAGAAGTCGCCGACGGCAAAGCGGCCGACGATCACGGTCACGCGGTCGATGTCGCGCTTGCCGGCGAGCTGGTTGGGCGCGTCGGCCACCTCTTCCTGCTCGCCGCCGAGGCCGAAGGTCTGCTTGAAGTAGTAGCGCTGCGGACGGATTTTCGGGAACGGCGCGCCGGCCTTCTGGGCTTCGCCGTTGGAGAAGCCGGCAAGTCCGAGCGTGCCGTTGAGACCAAAGCCCTGCGCCAGCTCGGGATTGAAGTAGAATTCGCCGCCGTCCCACAGCCGCGCACCCAGAAACGCCGTGGTCGTCCACGTCGCCTGAAACTGGCCGCTGCCGGGCAGGCTCTGCGGGCTCGCATAGGGCGAGTGGATCGGCCCGTAGCCCTGCGGCAGCACGGTTGTCTGGGCGTGGACATTCCAGTCGCCGGACTCCGGCAGTTTCGTCTTGCCGTTGATCGGCGCCATCCAGGGCGTATCGCCGAAGTGGTAGTTGAGGCCGAGCTTGAACAGGTGGACGCGTGGTTCGACATCGACATTGGCGAGGCCAAAGCCGCTGAGGTCGTAGGTTCGCCGCGACAGCGCGACGTAGTCGTATTCGGCCTTTGCGGTCCAATTGCCGCTGACAGCGAATTCAAGGCCGAGGCCCGCCGTCCACCCGGTTTGATACTTTCCGACCGGAAACAGCTCCGAGACACCGTCGGCATCGTTGATGTTGATATGCGTATGGCCCCAGGCGAAACCGCCGGTGACGAAAGGCATGAAGCGGTCGAAGGCATAACCGATGCGGCCGCGCACGGTGCCGACATAGTCGATCGTGGTGTTGAAGGGGGTCGGTGAGCGTTCATGTGCGACGACGTCGCGCGGACCGGTGAACGTGGAGTCTGCCTCGATGCCGAGCACGACACGGTTTGCGAGTTGGCGATTGTAGCCAAGCTGGTAGCCGCCGGAGAGGCCGGTCGCGCTGGACGGCAGGATCATTCCCTGCTCGGGCAGCGGGTTGGTGCCGGGTCCAAAGCTCGCATCGCCGTAGCCGAAATGGCCGCCGACATAGAAGCCGGTCCAGCCGTAGAGGGTCTTCGCCGTTCGTGCCTTCAGCGGCAGATCGGGGGCATGCGGCTGGGGGCATCCCAAGCCCGTGAGTACGCTTCCAATGGCAAGAAATCGCTTCATTCCAAACCTCCGTGCATCGGCAGCCGCCGATCACTGCTTGCGCCGCTGTCCCAAAGCGAGCCAGGCGCCTAGTCGTCCCAGCCAGCGTGTTCCGGACAGGACCGCTCGAAGACCTTGATGGGAAATCCGTCGCTGACCGTGGAGGATCATGGCGCAATGCAGAGTTCGGCTGGCCATCCGAAGGATGGCCGCCGCCACTAGGCGTCGCAGTCGTGCGAAAAGTGCCTTGATCATCGGGCTCACCATCGGCGACGGCTTACGCGCCAGATCCAATCCAGGATGTCTGAAGCGGCTCAGACGCCGACCATTGGCGCGGCAATCCTGGTGCCACGGTCATCTCCTCGGACCAATGGCAGACCAGTCCATCGTCGTCCGTCGACCAGCGGCAGAAAAGCCGCGGGCGGATCGATCGGCCAACGTTGTGGACGCGTAGATTGTCGTTGGCGGGAAAGGGACCGCTTGCTCTGCGCGCAAAGCGGCAAAGTCCGCGCAACTGAATTCGTGCGATTACCTTCAACATCGCTCACCTCCACCTCCGCATGACGCGGCAGGTCAGTGAGCGGAACGAGACCGCCTATTTGCGGCCGTAATTCCTATCGCTGCCGCCGCTTTCGCGGACGCTTATGTTCTGCGGCTGCGTTGCTCCTTCGGGGAGCGCGGCGCCATAGGTGGTACTGCCCATAGCTCTTCGTCTGGTTGTGATCCGTCGGGAACGGAATGTTCCAGACGGTGACTGGCCCAATATGCCTGCGATCGCGTGGAGTCAAGCACATCATTCTATCCTCCTGGGAGGATATGACGTATCCTCCCTGGGAGGATAGGAGACGCCATGAAAGATCATGCTCACAGCTCGATTGCCCGCCGCCTGAAACGCGCACACGGCCATCTCGAAACGATCATAGAGATGATCGAACAGGAGCGCCCTTGCGCCCAGATCGCCCAACAATTGCAGGCGGTGGAAGGAGCGATCGAGAACGCCAAAAAGATGCTGGTCCACGATCATCTCAGTCATAGTCTTGAACGATCCTTCCCCGCCGCGGGGTCGAAGGGCAGGGCGACGCTCAAGGAGTTCAAGCTGCTGGCGAAATACCTCTGAGGCCGTTGACCGATCCTTCGCAACGTGAACTCCCCATGCGGGCCTCATCGGCTATTTGAGCGCGACAACGAAGAGAGCACTCGCTATTTCGCTGCCGGTTTTCCCAAGGTTAGGAGCGGCGAAGTCTGGATCCCAAGCATGGGTGACCAGCAACAGGGCGCACGCGAACGCTACGTTTGAGAACGGCCCCGCGATTAGAATGGCTGCACGCCGTGGAATCGAGAGGCGACCGATTGAGGGGCGAGTGTTCGGCTTTGTTGGCTTGAGAGACTCGGGTCCGTCATAGAAGCCGCACGTTGACCGAACAGGCAGAACCCTGAAGGCCAAAATCGTGCCTGATCCATCGGAAAGTCGACCGATCGTTGGACCCAGTCCAATAGTCACGACCACTGCATTGATGCCGAAGGCGCGGGCAGCAAGCAGATGGCCAAGCTCATAGACGACCAGGGCGCAGTAGCCGCCAATAGCAAGCAAAGGGATCTGCCACATGCTGATCGCCTTCTACGCGCATTGGTCTTTTTGAAGTGACCAATAACGGCCTCTCTGAAAGACCAGGGGGTGTCGTGAAGTTCTCGGGCTTTCGTGAATGGCGAGCACCCGAGAGATGAAGAGTTCGTGGTCCCCGCCGTCGTGTCGGGCATATTGTTCGCACTCCAGCGCGACCAGCACGTCGGGAAGGAGTGGGGTACCGAACTGTCCGTCGGTCGCAGATATGTCGTCCCATTTGCCGGATCTTGCGCGCGCAAAGCGATCGGACAGATGGCCCTGCTCTTCGCCGAGTACGTTTATGGCGTACCGACGGCATAACCGCCATTTCACCAGGCTCGCCGCTTCGAGGTGAATGCTGAAGGCTACGAGAGGAGGAGTTAGCGATACCGAGTTAAACGAACTCATGGTCATGCCCAGTCGCTCGCCCTCGTCGGTCGTTGCGGTTACAACGATGACTCCGGTCGGGAAGTAGCCAAGCGCATCACGGAACTGTCGATTGTTGAAAGTCATGGCTATGTGCTCTCTCAGTCGGCTGCAGGTGTCTGCGCTTGGCAAGCGTGGCTCGTATCTTGCTTCGAATCGCCTTGAGGACGTGGCAGATCAGGCTCCTGCTATTCAGCAGGGATCGCGGCTTCGATTTTCTGGGTATGGTGAAATGACGCGCTGTTCGCGGGCAGATCGTAGCTAGCCATCAGCTTGTCGACGGTCTGATCAAGCGATGCCCAGGGTGCGAGCCTCATGCTATGGGCCCGAACGAGGAATGGCGGCCCCGCATAGAAGTTCTCATATTGAACGTGTCGGGCGCCGAACTCCGAGGCCAGTAGATCCCAGGCCAGCTTGTAGAGCTTCATCCGATCCAGCGCGCTCTCATGCTCAGTCGACCAATAAGTCTCAAAAAGAGCGTTCATTTGATCGTTTCCGACAATTGAGATGTCGGCTGGCATCTGGAAGATGGCGCCGCCCATCAACTCTCTTACCGTCGCGCAGATCAGCCCATAATTGTCCTGGCACCAGCTGAGAGCGGCGTACATGTAACGCTGATTGACCACGACATACCCGTCGCCAACGGGCTGATGATCGGCGACCTGGCCAGCGATCAAGCCGGCGATCGTCGCCTCCATGGCCGCAAGTTTTCCGAGTGTCTCCTGAACGGCGGGAATTCCGCGGACGCCGGCAGATTTTGCAATCTTGTTCGCAAGCCCGACGATCAATTGAAGCTTTGCCCAGAAGCGTACGTTCGATTGATGATTTCCGAAGTAGTGCCCACCCGTTTCCATGTAGATCGCGCGACTGAGGTCGACGTTTCCGATCGTGAAGACGCGTGACCATGGGACCTTCACGTTGTCGCAGACGAGCATGCAATCGCTCTCGTCGAAGCGAGAGGAGAGGGGGTAGTCGAACGTGTTCGGTGCGGCCTGCTCCATCGATCGTCGTGACCAGAGCGATAGTCCCGGCGCATTGGCCGGTACCGCACAGGTCACGGCTTCCTTGATCCGGTCAGGCGCTAGCGGCGTCAGGTTACCGATCCAGATCTCGTCGCAAAACGCGCCTCCGGTCGCGAGTGTCTTCATGCCGTGGAGAGTGATCCCCTCGTCGTCCATGGCCGAAACATGAAGTGCCGGCGACTTGAAGAACGACGAGCCGGCGTCAGATGAGTAGTTGCGCGCGCCCTGTGGAGGGTGGGTCGCATAGCTGACATAGAGATCGTTGTCGCGGATGTAGGTGTAATAGTCGAGAAGGTTTTGTTTGAAGCCGTGGTTCGGAACGTCGAACACTTCGGGCCGACAGGTCATCCCGGTAATGAAAGATCCAACGTGATCTGGGGATCGACCGAACAGTCCGTAGCTGGCATCGGCCCACGCTTTGTGCCCGGCCGTGCGGAATTCGAGGTCTTGGCGGCTACGCGGCTGCTTAAAATAGAAACTATGACGCTGACCGTCTTCCGAGAAGGAAAGTCGATCGAAATGATCCGGATTGCATTTCAGATCGAACAGGCGCGCGAAGCTTTGAGCCGAATTGCGGAAGGCAGGATGGGTGGTCACGTCATCAACGAGGTGGCCACCGAGGTAGATCTTGCGGCCGTCTCTCAGCGATCGAAGATAATTGGCGCCGGTCCGAAGCATTTTCATCTCTCCAAGGTTAGTTAGGTAAACTAAATAAAGAGATGGGGCCTTGGAGTCAAGCAGGCTTCCTTGGGGTTATCGCGCTGCTGTCCGTCGCCGACGCTTGGTCGGCTGGCGCAGCGCAGCCTCACGTTGGTCTGCGGCGACATCGTTCAGGACCGAAATCGCGCTCTCGGCACGAGAGATCAAGACGCTTAGCTCGTTGGAATAGGTGAGGGCGCTATTGCTATCGAGGTGCCCGTAGAGCGCGTCATTGACCATTTGCTGTATGGGCGCAATCGCCGAAAGCGAGGACACGCCCTTATCGGTAAGTTCGAGAAAGCTGACCCGCCTATCCTCTGGATTGACGACCTTGGCCAGATAACCCTGCTCGACGAGGTCGGCGATCTCAACGCTTGCATAGGCGTCCGTCACATGCATCTCGCGCGCTGTCGATCTGACGGTCCATTGCTGCTTATCAGTCAGACGTCCCACGGCCTGCATGAGCACATACTGAAAAGTGGAAAGGCCGACCAGAGAGGCAAATCCGCTACGAACGGTCTCAAGCAGGCTGGAAAGCACGAAATGCTGGTGGGTGATCCTCCGCACCAGCATGTCAGTCCCATCGACCATGAGCGTGGCGCGGGAAATCGTCGGCGGTAGTTTGGGGGCGCGAGGCCGGGTGACTGCCGCACCTGGCTTGGCCTTCGATACGCGCTCCCTCGACTTTGTCATCTCAACTGTTCCTCAGAAGGCCGTAGCGTACGAATCGCTATCGTGCCGCCCGCGCGGGCCAATCGTCGATTAGCATGCTTTGGCCCATGCCAACAGGGAGAGCGGCCTTGTGGCCAATCGCCTTGAGGACCGCCCAGCCGAGGCAAAGATTGGAGGAAAGCACCGGCTTGCCTGTGGCGCGGACGATGTCTGGTATGGCCCGCAAGGTCGGGGCGCCAGTGCCGGTCAGGACAATCGCGTCGGCCGAGTGCCAGTCCAGGCGCAGGACCGCTTCGACAACCTTGGAGGCGCGTAGCTTATATATGTTAAGCGTGTCACTGGAGCCGAGGTCAATTCCCCCTTTCGCCGTCAGATCAAAGCCGGCCTGTGACCAGAACGAGAATGATGCCTCCTGCAGCCAGCCCGGATAGGGTCCAAAGAGGGCAATGCGCCGCGCCCCGAGCTCGGCGAGAGCAAGCTCAATGGCTTCGGCCGAAGAGAGAATAGGGTAGCCATATAGCCGGGAGAGCTGCTCGAACTCCCGGCGCACCTCGTCATGACCCAGCAGGTAGGTCGTTGCGGTGCAGGCGAAGCCAAAGGCTCCGAGCCTGATTGCGCCAAACCCCTCGAGGCTCTCCCCCAGATTGAACAAATAGTCTGAAAACCTCTTCCGGGCGTCGACGGGATCACCGCGGAGCCGTGTGGTGAGGCTCAGCACGTCCGGTGGCATAAGTGCGGCCATTTCAGGCTCTACGGTCGGATTGGACTGTGGCGGGGCGAAGCCAACAATGCCGCCGGATCCGTACTCAAAATCATTGGACATCGTCGCGCTCCATCAGCTTCTCAAGGGATTTAAGCAGGTCGCTGGTTGGAAGTACGTCAGCGTACTTCTGGGCCATGTCGAACAGGTTCACACCATGAGCGATCGAGCTGCGGTCGTAGACACACTCCTGCGGCACGGCGACGTGAAAATTGTAGGAGAAGGCGTCGACCACGCTGGCGCGGACGCAGCCTGACGTCGTGCAACCCGTCATGATGAGGCTGTCGACCTTGAGGTCCACGAGATGGCTCACCAGAGTGGTGCCAAAGAAGGCGCTGGGGTGTTTCTTCGGTATCAGTATATCGCCGTCGATCGGCGCGACTTCCCGGACAAAGCGGTAGCCGACGGGCGGAATCGTCATGATCGAGGGGACTTTTGCCGCAAGCCGGCCGCCGTCCTGCAGGACCTTCGGCGCGACATGTGGAAAGAGGACGGGCCAACGTTTCCTTCTAAATAGTTCCAGCACTGTGCTGATGTGCTTAACGGCCTGCCATGCGACCTCGCCGCATGACGTCGGATATTCCTCGACCGCTTGCCAAAACGGCAACGGCAACGAGCCGGTCGTTCGATACTGCACGTCGATAATGAGAAGCGCAGGCCTGCGCCCCATGCCCGCCGAGCGGCCGAATCCGGCTGCATCGTAAGCTCGTCGATCTTCGTCAGTGATGATGCCGTCCCACGGTCGCACGTCAGATCTCCTTTATAAAATTAGTTTGCAAAATTAAATATCGTCGGATAGCGTGGCGGTCAATAGAGGAAGCGAGGAGGGCCCATGGCCAAGTTTGATACAAAGATGGATCGTTATCCGTTCGTGCCAATCACACAGCGGCCGACCTACGATTGGCCCGGTGGCAGGAGACTTGCCGTTTATTTTGCAATCAATATCGAAGCATTCGAGTTCGGCCGAAACCCTGGACCGGACTTCACGACCATGCCGGCTCCGCCGTTTCATCGCGGCTATGCTTACCGGGACTTTGGTAATCGGGTTGGGATCTGGCGCCTGATCGATCTCTTCAAGGAGTTCGACATTCCGCTCTCGGTGCTCGCCAATACCGCCGTCTACGATGCCTATCCCGAGCTCATGGCTGCGTTTCGACGGCGGGGCGACGAGTTCGTCGGTCACGGTCGCACCAATTCGGAGCGGCAGATCGACATGACCGAGGCCGAGGAACGCGACATGCTGAGAGAGGTTCGGCTCCGCTTCGAAAAGGAAGAGGGGGCGGCGCCGCAGGGGTGGCTCGGACCCTTCATCTCGCAGAGCACGAAAACTCCAGAGCTGCTGGTCGAGCAAGGCTTCGGCTACATGCTCGATTGGTTCTACGACGAGCAGCCGCAGCTGTTCAGAACGGATCTCGGCCCCATTCTCAGCGTGCCGTATCCATCCATGGAGCTGAATGATCTGCCGGCCGTCTTCAATAGAAGGGTCAGCGACGCCGAGTTTGCCGATCTTCTGGTCGATGCTTTCGATCAGCAATTGCAGGACTCCGAGAAATATCCGCTCGTCTTCTCGGCCGCACTCCACACCTTTGTCATGGGCCAGCCGCACCGAACCCGAAAGTTGCGGCGCGCGCTCGCGCACATCGCCTCCCACCGCGACAAGGTCTGGATCACGACGGCCGGCAAGATAGCCGCTCATGCGCTCTCGCTGCCCAAGGGGACGCTTCTCAGCCCCGAGATCGCAGGGACGGACATTTCGCCTGAGCATTCATCGCATCGCGCAAGCGGCGTCTGATCTCCCGGGAGATGCTCGATATGGTGAAGCGATATCTCGATAAGTCTGCCTCGATCGAAATAGCGGAGCGGCCATGATTGCTCAGCAAATTGTTAATGGCCTCATGCTCGGGGGCGTGTACGTGATGGTCGCCGTCGCCTTTACGCTGGCGATCGGTGTTCTCAACTTCCTCAATTTTTCTATTCCTGGCATCTTCATGGTTGCAGGAATGGTTTCGTGGGCCGCGCTTAAGAGCGGCCAGCACTGGCTGCTCGCGTTCGGCTTCGCGCTAATGGCGAGCGCCGTCGTGGGAGTCGCCGTCTATTTCCTGACTTATCGACCGAGCAGCGACAGCGACCCGGAGGTTCCTCTCGTCAGCTCATTGGGATTCCTGGTTCTCCTCGAGAACCTGATCGTCTTGTGGTTGGGATCTGATCAACAATCCTATCCCGCGATCATTGCGGATTTTAATTTCAGAGCGGGCTCAATCATCGTCGGCGGAGCTCAGTTTCTAAGTCTGGCACTTTCGCTCGCGTTTGTGATCGCACTGTCCCTGTCGTTGCGGTTCACGAACCTCGGGCGTCAGGTCAGGGCGATCGCCGAAAGCCGCCGCACGGCATCGATCCTCGGTGTGAATGTCGGCTCCGTCGTCCCTAGAGTGTTCGTGCTGAGTGCGCTGTTTACAGGCGCCGGTGGCATCCTCTTCGCGATTAGCTACCTGCAGGTGTCCTCGTCCATGGGGGAGAGCATCGGGTTCAAGGGTATCAGCGCAATGATCATCGGCGGCATGGGCAACATCTGGGGAGCGGTCGCTGGCGGCCTGCTGATCGGGCTCGTCGAGATATTGTCGACGCAGTTCCTTGGTGCCGACTTCGTCAATATCGGTGTCTACGGCTTGCTCCTGGCTTTGCTGATCATAAAGCCTGAAGGGCTTTTTGGCATGGCTGTCGCCAGGGAGAAGCTCTGATGTCGGGCTATCTGACCGGGCTCATCGTGCTTCTTGCCCTCAACGCAATCGCCGCTTACGGCGTCTACCTGCCGATGGCCGCGGGACAGCTCAATCTCGGAATCGCGGGATTCATGGCGATCGGGGCCTACGCCTCTGCATATCTCACCAACGTGTGCGGATGGCCGGCCCTTGCCGCTATAGCGGCTGGCGGGGGGACAGCGGCAATTCTGGCGTTCGTGGTTGCGATGCCAATCCTAAGGACCCAGGGCATTTATCTGTCCCTTGCGACCTTTGCTTTGGGACAGGTCATCTGCGCGATATTGCTTAATCTGGAAGTTGTCGGCGGTGCCGCCGGCTATCCCGTCTCGACCCACATCGAGGCCTCTACGGTCGTCGCCGTGACGGTGGTAGTCGTCTCGCTCGTATATCTGATGTCGACGACACGAGTGCCGATCTATCTCGCGGCCGTGAAGAATGATCCATTGGTCGCCGACCTCCTGGGCCTGAATGTCAAGGCCCTTGGTGTCGCCGCACTGACTGCTGGCGCGACCATCGCCGGCGTAGGTGGGGCACTATATGCGCACTACTTCAATTACGTCGAGGCGCAGTACTTCGGCGTGATGCTGAGCACCTACACCGTGCTCTACGTACTGCTCGGTGGGACCCAATCGGTTTTGGGGCCTCTCGTCGGTGCCGCGATCTTCACGATTGTACCGGAAGCACTGAGGTCCAGCTCGCAGTGGCGATATGCGATCTTTGCACTTTTCATCATCCTCTTCATGGCCCTGCGCCCGCAAGGGCTGATCACTCGTGGACTGACGCGTCGGCGCGCGCAGGCAGCAGTACAGGGCGGAACAACCGCGTCATGACCATGCTCCTTTCGATGCAAAATCTATCAAAAGCATTCGGCGGTCTCGAAGTCGTTCGCGAACTCTCCTTCGACGTGCCGGAGCGAACAGCAACCGCACTGATCGGTCCCAATGGTGCCGGGAAGACGACCGTCTTCAACCTCATCAGTGGTGTGTACCCGGTCACTTCGGGAAGCATTCGGTTTCGCGGCTCGGATATCGTGAATCTTCCGTCACGCTATCGGATCAAGCGCGGAATCGCCCGCAGCTTTCAGAATATCCGCCTGATCCCCCGTCTGTCAGTGATCGATAATCTGCTCATCGGCCAGCACGTCACACTGACGCGGCCTTTCGATGTGATGCGGCCATTTCGATTGGTTCGGGATCACGAGTGGATCTGCGCGGCCAAGGCCGAGCTTTCGGCGTTCGGTCTAGGTCAGTATGCCGATGAACCCGTAGGTCTGCTCCCTTACGGGATCCGCAAGCGCGTGGATCTCATCCGGGCAACCCTGTCGTCGCCCTCGGTTTTGATGCTCGACGAGCCGGCTGCGGGTCTCAATGCATCGGAAACACGCGAATTGCATAGCCATCTCGATACTCTGAAGGAGCGGGGAGTAACCCTTCTCGTGATCGAGCACGACATGCAGTTCATCCGATCGGTCTGCGAGAAAATTGTCGTGCTGAACTTTGGCTGCAAAATCGCAGAAGGATCATTCGACCAGGTGAGGACGGATGAGCAAGTTCGTGAAGCTTATCTTGGGGCGGAGCAGGCGGCATGAGCGGATTGATCCTCGACATTGAGCAAATGTCGGCGTGTTACGGGCGGGTCGAGGCGCTCATCGGTGTTTCGCTGCAAGTCGCGCATGGTGAGATCGTGACCGTTGTCGGTGCAAATGGGGCCGGCAAGAGCACTCTGCTCCATTCAATTCTCGGAATGGTCTCGCCAGCGAATGGCAGGATTACTTTCGCCGGCGCGGACATCACCCGCTGGCCGATTCACCGTCGCATCGACACCGGGCTCGTTCTCGTGCCGGAGGGCCGGCGGATCCTGGTGTCCATGACGATCGAAGAAAACCTGCTTCTTGGCGCCCATATGCGGCAGGACAAGACTGCCGTACGGCGTGAGATCGATGGCATCTATGATCGGTTTCCAAATCTCGCGCAGCGCCGAAATCATGATGCATCATGCTTATCTGGTGGGGAACAGCAGATGCTTGCGCTCGGCCGCGCAATGCTGGCGAAACCACAACTCCTGATGATGGATGAACCATCCCTCGGCCTGTCACCCTTGTTTGTCTCGAAGCTGTTCGAGCTCATCCGGGAATACAATCGCAAGGGGCTCAGCGTGCTGTTGATTGAGCAGAACACCGCAAATGCTCTGAGGATCGCTCACCGCGCGACAGTGCTGGAATTGGGCCGAGTGGCCCTCGAGGGGAATGCTGCCGCCATCGCTGGCAGCGCTCGCCTTCAGGAAGCCTATCTCGGGGGCGCGGCTCGCGAGGTTACGGAGATTGATCACAAGAGGAAGTCAGCAGGGAGGCGTTCATGAAATGCAGAAGAATTCTCGCGGGAATCGCAATTGCAAGCGCGCTTGCGTCGGCGGCGTATGGGCACGAAAGGGAGTTGGTCATCGGGTTGTCGATGGCCAGGACCGGTACGTTCGTAAGTGTGGCGAACGCAAACGAAATTTCCGTCGATATGGCCGTTGACGAGATTAATCGCGCCGGCGGCGTCAACGGATCCGCAATCCGGCTCGTGAAATTCGATACGGCCGGTGACCCCAAGCAATCGGTGCTCGCGGTGGAGCAGTTCGCTCGTGACAACGGGGCCCTTGCCATCGTCGGCCCATTCTCGTCGAGCGAGGCGCGCGTGGCATTTTCGGCCGGAGAACGGCTCGGGATCGTCCAGATGTCGATGTCATCTTCCGCACCTGGAGTAGCGGCCCCATTCAAGTATGCTTTCCGGAATACTGTCGATGAAGGCCTGGTCATCGAGATGGTTCTCAAGGCCATGCGCGCCAAGAATCTCAGCATGGGGACTGCGGCGATTGCTTACGCGACCGACGACGCCGTATCCAAGGCGGTCGGCACCACGGTGCTGCCGGAGGCGCTGATTAAAGTCGAAGTCCCCGTCGGCGGATTCGTCGATTTTCCGTACAAGGCGTTCGACATGTCGGCTCAGGTCTCGAAGCTCGCCCAGCTGAAGCCCGATATCGTCGGCGTTGGGGCTCCCCCCGAGGCCATGATCAATCTGGCCAAGGAGATGAAACGGCAGGGCGTTAGCGCTCGCCTGTTCGCGGGCACGACGGTCGGCGATCCCGACTTGCCGGTCCGGTTTGGAGATGCGGGCGAGGGGACGATCATTGGCTCACCCTTCTATAGCGATCTCAACGATGCCGTCCGGGCCTTTGCAAGGTCGTTTGCGACCCGGGCAGAAGCCGCCAAAATCGGCCGGACGGTGCCAAATCAGACTGATATATCCAGCTACGATATCGTCTACCTCTATGCGGAGGCCATGAAGCGCGCTGGCGTGACGGGCGAGCCGTCCAAAATCGCTGCTGAGCGCACCGCTGTCAGGGACGAATTGCGGAAAATGAAGGATTACCCGGCTCTTGGTGGGAAAATCACATTTCGGGAGAATGGTGACGCGATCAAGCCCATTTACGTACTTGAGGCCAAAGGCGGACACTGGACTCTGTTTGATCAGCGTACCGGAGATTGAACACGGCTGGACGGTGCCGGATCATCGGCACCGTCCAGCCACTGCCATTACGACGGATGATCCGGCACCAGGACAGCTCGTCCGACAACGCGGCCCTCCCTGAGATCGGACAGTGTCTCATGAGCCCGATCAAGCGGCCTGGTCACAATCGGCATCTGGTCCACGCCTGTCCGCACCAGACTCATCAGCTCGATCAGATCTCGTCGGCTACCAACGAATGAGCCGGACACCGTAATGGCCCTTAAGGGCATTGTTGCCAGCGATAGCGTGCGCTCGCCGCCAAAGAGACCGACGATTACATAGATTGCGCCCTTGGCGAGGGTCGCCATGGCGAGATCCCATGAAGCCGGCGATCCGACGAAGTCGATGATCGCATGAATGCCTCCCTGGGCGCTCTCGGCAAGGAGTTTGGCAAAGTCATCTTTCGTAGGATCAAGAGCTGCAATGGCACCTGCTGCCAGCGCCGCACTGCGCTTATCGGGATCAATGTCCGCAACGATCGCGCCGGACCGCCCCATCGCCTTCAACAGAGAAAGGCACATCAGGCCGAGCCCGCCGGCCCCGACAATCAGGATTGGCTTTCCCAGGCGGTCGGGGCCGAGCTTCTTCAGGGCGGAATACGCCGTCAGCCCCGAGCACGCATAGGGCGCAGCCTGCTCCGGCGGGATCGCAGGAATATCGATGAGGTATCGGGGGTGGGGGACCAGGACGTGGTCGGCATAGCCGCCTGGGCGCAATACGCCTAGATATTGCGGAGTCGGACACAGATGCTCGTCGGAACTCTTGCAGACCTGGCACTCTCCACATCCAAACCAAGGATAGACCAAATAGGTTCTGCCCATTTCAGCGAGACGCATGGCGTCTTCGCCCGCCGCAACCACCGTGCCAACGACCTCGTGGCCCATGGTGTGCGGCAGCTTTTGTCCCCGGTCGGACATCTTCATCATCTTGCCCCCGCCCAGGTCATAGCCGCCTTCCCAGATATGAAGGTCGGTATGGCAAACGCCACAGGCGTTGACCCTGAGAAGGACTTCGTTGCCCTTCGGGACGGGCGTAGATGTTTCGACGCATTCGAGGGGAGCCCGGTATCGGGTGAGCGCGAGACTTTTCAAATGTTCCTCCGTTGTGAGTGAGCCTGAACGACGCCTTGCCCTTTTGCCTTCAGCCGCCGCGCGTCGATCTTCGTGCTTTCGATTTCACCTTTGACGTCGTGATGCGAGTCGCGGTCCGATTGACATCCAGGTGACGCATCTATAGCAATATAGTTAGGTTGGTTAAATAACTAAATGAGGCTGAGATGTTTGAGAGGGCACTGAAGAATTTCGATATCGGCTTTCTGAATTCCGGGACGTACGCGCATGGCGACGGATGGAGCCCGACCGATGGCAGGATCCCGTTCGATGCGGTCGACCCGGCTCAAGACAAGGTCGTAGCCCAAATCGCTGGTGCCAACGAGCGCGACTACGAGCGCGTCATTCGCTGCGCTCAGGCCGCGCAAACCGAGTGGGCAACCGTTCCTGCTCCGAGGCGAGGAGAACTGGTCGGGCGGATAGGTTCACTTGCTGCAGAGTACCTTGACGACCTTGCTGCGCTCATCGTCCTCGACACAGGCAAGGCGATTGGCGAGGCCAAGGCCGAAATCCGCGAAGTCATCGACATGGCTGCGATGGCGGCGGGTCAATCGCGCATGATGTATGGTTTCGTTCAACAATCGCAGCGCAGCAAGCACCGAATGTACGATCAATGGCTGCCGCTGGGCGTCGTCGGCGTCATCACAGCCTACAACTTCCCGGCATCGGTCTGGGCCCAGAATGCCTTCCTTGCTGCCATCGGAGGCAATACGGTCATCTGGAAACCTAGTCCAAAAGTGCCACTCACCGCGCTTGGCCTGCAGCAGATCTGCAATATGGCGATGAACGAGCTCGAGCTCGACGGTGTCTTCTCGCTTTTCATGCCCGGCGATAACAGCGTAGCGGAGCTGCTCATCCACGATAAGCGCATCGCTTTGGTATCGTTCACCGGATCAAGTGCCGTTGGCCGGAGGGTTGCAGACGTCGTGGGCAGCACATTGGGCCGCCGCTACCTGCTCGAATGCTCAGGCAATAACGGATGTATCGTTGACCAGACCGCTGACCTCGCGCTGGCCGCGCGGAGCATCGCCTTCGGTGCCGTCGGCACGACCGGCCAACGCTGCACGAGCACAAGACGCGTCATTGTCCAACGTTCGGTCGCGAAACCTCTGATCGAGCTCTTGAAGCAGGCCTTTGGTCAGATCACGGTCGGCGATCCCAGGGAGGAGGGAACGATTGTCGGCCCCCTGGTGGACCGCGACGCAGTGATGCTTTTTGAAAGGGCCGTTCGAAACGCAAGGGATGCTGGAGGAAAGGTCATCTTTGGTGGAAAGCGTATCGATCGTCCCGGCTACTATGTCGAGCCAACGCTGATTACAGACCTGCCTCACGACTTGCCTTCTGTTCAGAAGGAAACCTTTGCTCCGATCCTCTATGTCTTTATCTACGATACGCTTGAGGAGGCCATTCATATCAACAACAGCGTACCTCAGGGGCTCTCGTCAGGCATTCACAGCACGGATCTATCCAATATCGAGCTGTTCCTGTCTGCCGCGGGAAGCGACTGCGGCATCGCAAGGGTCAATATGGGGACGACCGGCGCCGACATCGGCGCTGCGTTTGGCGGCGAGAAGGAGACAGGCGGCGGACGCACTGCCGGCTCGGATGCATGGAAGGGCTACATGCGAAGACAGAGCGTGTGTGTCAATTGGGGAGGGCTGTCTCCCTGGGATGCCTGCATCCGTCTCTAAATTAGCAAGCCGACTTGGGCTGCGTTGACGTCAAGAATTGGCCTCAAGCCGTCGCGGCTTGAGGCCGTGGCTCGTATGCGCGCAGACCGAGTTTCGGGCTCAAAGACGATCCCTGAGGGATCAACCGGTCGCGTCAGCGCAACAGTCGGATCCAGCCCATCATGAACTGGACGGAGAACATCTTTCAGGAGTTTATTGACGCCCTTCAGACGGCCATGGATGAGGACGAATTCGAGCGGATCGCCACGCGAGCATCCCATGGTCTCGGCTTTCGCTGGTTTGCCTATCTCAGTATTGTCGACAGCTCGCAAAAATTGATCTCGTCCTACCCGAAATCCTGGACGAGCCGATATCTGCGCCACCGCTATCATCGGCTCGATCCGGTCGTGCTCCGCGCAAGAGCCGAACACGCGATGTTCACCTGGGGAGCATCGTCCGGGTCAACCCGTCCAAGAAACCGTGAGCAATCCCGCTTCTTTGAGGAAGCAACGGGATTCGGGATCAAGTCCGGAATAACGGTGCCGATCAGGGCAGGGTTCGGCCGCATGGCGGCCTTTACGGTCGCGACCGATGATGCCCTGATGGAGCCGGACCTCCTGCTTGCGACGTCGAATGACATCGTGCAACTGCTCGGGCTCTATTTCCATACGCATCTGCGTGGGCGAGCCCCCGCGAACCAGACACGGCGGGAGGGCCAGATCCTCAGCCAGCGCGAGCGCCAATGCCTTGCGTGGGCCGCTCTCGGCAAGACAGTGTCCGAGACAGCCGTGCTTGTCGGCGTCACCGCGCGCACAGTGGCATTTCATCTCGAAAACGCACGCCGCAAGCTCGACGCGGTTTCGATCACCCATTGCGTTGCGCTGGCGATCCGGCGACGGCTGTTGCCCTGACGCAACGAGACATCTTCAGATCCCTGTGTTGACGCGCCAGCGCGTATCGCAATCCGCTATCTTGTGGAAAAATTGACGCTGAGTTGGCTCTCGCTGGCGTAAGCTTCTGTTTGGTTGTGAACCTGTCAAATAACACAGGCGCTGCTTGCGCCGCTCTCTGGTCTGGTGGGCTTTCCCTCAACGGAGCTTGCCATGCACGCTGTTACTCTCGATCATCGTCAAACCGGATCCCAACTCGACCTCTTGGTGCAGATGTTCCGCCTGCGCCGTCGTGTTTTCAGGGATCGTCTGGATTGGACGGTCTCAGTCTCCGGAGATCTGGAGATCGACATCTACGATGCGCTGGCACCGACCTATGTCTTGGTCGTCTCCGACGACTATGACGTCCTGGGGTGTGTGAGGCTGCTTTCGACCACCGGTCCCACCATGCTCGCGGACACGTTTCCAATATTGCTTGGCGACAAAGAGGCGCCGAGGAGCGAGCTCATCCTGGAGAGCTCGCGGTTTTGTGTGGATACCGATCGAGCCGTTGAGCTTGGCCCACACGGAATCAATCGTGCGACGTTCGTACTGTTCGCGGCAATGCTCGAAACGATGCGGGCGAAAGGGGCAAACGCAATCGTGACCGTTACGGATGTGCGGATGGAGCGCATCTTGAGACGCGCCGGCTGGCCGCTGGAAAGGCTGACGGAGCCGCGCAAGCTCGGCCAGACAACCGCGCTTGCGGGATATCTCCGGGACTCCGATTTGGCGCTTGAGGCGATGTACCGCCAAGCAGGGCTCGAAGGGCCCGTCGTGCGCAATCAGCCCGAAGGCCGCAAGGCCGCGTGATCGGGCGCGGCACCGCGCGTCAAGGAGCCCGCTTGTGCTGGCAGACCCCCGCCAGAGTCGCGTTGTCTTGCTAAACCTCGCGCGCGGCAGTACGGCGGGAGCAGCAGAGCGTTTCCCTGTCCGCTGCGGTGGAAGCCTGACGCTGCTCCCGGTCTGTCACGAAATTCTTGGCGCAAAGTCGATCGCAGTCGGCGAATATCTGACAGACCTGCTGCCGGTGGAGGTCGCGGCTTCGATCGAACACCTCAAGTCCGACGCTCTGTCGCCGTGGCGCGACCCAGGATTTTCCGCTCACTTTGCGGAGGCAGACGTCGGTATCATTTTTCTCGGTGGCGGGTTTCTGGAGGAAGAGGTGCTGATCGCAGCGCTTGAGGGTGCTAAACGGGGTTACGAAATGCGACTGCTCTCGGATCTCGCGTTTGCGCGACGGGAAACGGACCGTCAGCTTGTCGTAAACCGGTTGGCACACCATGGCATCGTTACCACCACAATTCGCCAAGCCTTGTTCGAATGGGCGGTGGTTCTCGATGATCCGGCGATGACACACAGGATCCGGCAGTTGCTGCCTTGATTGGGCGCCCCCGCAAGCGTTCGCTTGCTGGCCGGGCTCTCGTGAACCGAGCCCTGTCCGTTCTCGGCCTTCCGGCTTCGATCCCTGACGCAAAGGACCAAGCCAACCAGATGCGCGCGAAGCCTGCGTTAACAGACGTTCTCGAACGATGCCCGCGAAACGGAGAATGCGGGAAAGGAAGCTGGATGCCGCAAGTTCTTGCGTGAGACGACCCAATGCTCGCGATGTCTAGAACGCCCGAACGCCGGAGTCCTTGATGACCTTGCCCCAGCGACCGTAGTCGGCCTTGATGGTGTCCGTGAAGCCCTCAGGCGTCGAGGTGGTGACGCGCAGTCCCTGGGCGTCAAGGCGGGCTTGCACGTCGGGCAGGGCTCCGATGCGGACGATTTCGGCGTTAAGACGCTGGATAATTTCGACCGGCGTACCTGCCGGCGCGACGAGGCCGAACCAGGAATCGACGACGAAGTCGGTTACGCCAGCTTCCGCAGCCGTGGGCACGTCTGGAAGTTGAGGCGAACGCTCGCGGCTGGTGACGAGAAGTCCCTTAATCTTGCCGTCGCGGATCTGCGGCGCAAGCACGGTCAGAGTGTCGAACGATAAGTTCACAACGTTGCCAAGCAGAGCGTTCACCGCAGGCGCGCTGCCCTTAAAGGGCACGTGCAGCAGGCTCGTGCCGGTCTGGGTCTCGAAAAGTTCGCCGCTCAGGTGACAGAGCGTTCCCGGACCGCACGACGAATATGTCAACTTGCCGGGATCTTTCTTCGCCGCGGCAATCAGCTCTTTGGCGTTCGCAACCGGCGTATCCGGGGCCGCTGCTAGCACATAAGGGACCGTGGCGAGGTTTGAGATCGGTACGAAGCTCTTGAAGGGATCATACCGGATCTCCTTGTTGATGTGCGGCAGGATGGCCAGCTGGCCAGCGGGAGCCAGAGACAACGTGTAACCGTCGGGATCCGCGCTGGCCACGGCTTCGGCGGCGATGGCAGTGCCTGCGCCGGCCTTGTTTTCGATCACGACGGGTTGCTTCAGCGCCACGGTCAGTTTGTCGGCGTAGATGCGAGCGACCGTGTCCGCGGCACCACCGGGGGGAAACGGTACGACCAGTTTGATGGAGCGGCTTGGCCATTCACTTGCCATCGCGGCGCTCGCGCCGGTGAATAGGGATGCGGCTAAGATCGATGCGGCGAAGAAGCGAAAAAGTCGGGCGGGGCGCACGGCAAAATCCTCAGTTGCGTTTGGCCTGTTGCGCGCACGTTCTCTCGGAAACGTCTTCTCGCAACTTGGCGCTGAAGACTCAATAAATGCTGTTCGGCCGAACTCGCGGCAATGGAACCGCTTTCCTAATGAGAGGCGATCGATGGTCAATCTCCTCTGTCCAATGCGCGACCGCGAGAAAAAGCGCCTTTCCCTGTTGACAGGGGGGGATTTGGCCGGCTCTGGTTCCGAACAGGAGCACTATGACGGACCTGGGCGTCTCGGGCTAACTTGACCCTCTTGGGGCTATAGGTCGCCGCTATCGCGCCGCTTGCCACACGGATCAAATTTGGAGTGAATACATTCCTCAGCTTATATTCGGCCTGGTCTACCTGCTTATCCTGACCCGCTTTATCTGGCCGCTGCAGTTGCCGCTCTCGGTGAAGATCGTGGTTGCCGCGCTTGCATTGGTCGCATTGCAGTTTCACCGGTGGAGCAAGCTCTCGTCAGGCTCCGTGTTCTCTCCGGAATTCCCGCGACCGGTTGTCGCTATCTTCAACTGGGCTTTCGGCGCGCTCGTCCTGCTGGCGCTGCTTCAACTGATGCTCGATGCCGGACTTCTATTCGGCTTGCTGATCCACGGCGGCCCCCTGAGTGCTCCCGACGGTGTCCGCTACGGGTTGGCCGGGTTAGCATCGATTGCGGCTGCGACCGGCGTCCATCAGGCAATGAGGATTCCGCCGCTGAAGGACGTCGAAGTCCGCATCCCCGGACTTCCGCTGCAATTCGACGGTTATACCATTCTGCAACTCACCGATCTTCACATCAGCCGCCTCTTTCCAGCATCATGGGCGCGCGCTGTTGTCGAGCGATCAAACAAACTCGGCGTGGACCTGATCGCGATCACGGAGATCTGATCGATGGCACGCTTGAAGCGCGACGCGCCGACATCGGGCCGTTGCGGGACTTGAGGGCGCCCGACGGCGTCTACGTGATCTCCGGGAATCACGAATACATTTTTGGCTACAGCACATGGATGGCACACTTCGCCGCGTTGGGACTGCTCTCGCTCGAGAACAGGCACATCGTTCTCGAGCGCAATGGCGGTAAGTTGGTCCTCGCTGGCATCACCGACCGGGCATCGCGCCATAGAGGACATCCCGACCGCGATCTCGCTGCGGTCCTAGAAGGCGCTCCAGAAGGCGCTCCTCTCATTCTGCTCGACCACCAGCCAGGCGACGCACGAAACGCCGCGGCGCTTGGCGTGGCTCTGCAACTGTCCGGACATACGCACGGAGGACTGATTCTAGGGCTCGACAGGTTGGCCGCGCGCGCCAACGCCGGCTACGTTTCAGGTCGGTACGACGTCGACGGGATGATGCTCTACGTGAATAACGGCACGGCCCTATGGCCGGGCTTCGCGCTGCGGCTCGGTCGTCCGTCTGAATTGACGCGGATCACGCTGCGCCAGACGAGTGCCACGTGAGGTCGACTTTGGGTCCAAAAACTGACGGCAAGCCAAGGGCGTGAGGTCAGCTATGGGCCAACACCGGACCGCTGCATCGCAGCACGTAAAGGACTAGCTCCCATCAGCTAGAGACCCGCCTATCGGATGGCGCTTGGCGGCCCGGGCCAGATCGGGATTGATACCGCGAAGACCTGGCGCTTTAGGATCTCGCCCGTAGCCTCTAACGGGGTGGATTTCTCGGGCGGATAAGGCCGTACGTTCAGGGATGTCGTGCTCGTGTGCGAGCGGAGATATTTGCGAGGGTCGCCTTGGTAGACGCCGCGGCACTTCGCATTTGCGCCACCGCCGGATTCGCTGGCTGGTGTCCGTGCCAGAGGTTCGGACCGTCCCGGTCTGCGACTTCCGCTCCGGGGCGCTTGCGCCCGTCTCATCGATCGAAACGGCGCTAAGTTCGTCTCCAATTATCTGGAAGCCGGCGCATCGGCGTAGTTGGGGGGTGACCGATCTCATCTCTGTCTGATTTCGGAGCGCGGCTTTGTCGGCTAAGGGCTGAAAAGTCGGCCAATAGACGACATCGGTCCGGATGGGCATTCCATCTGATCCGTCGTACAATGGCATCCAAAGTGGATCGCGGGCCATGGCGCAGGAGCGGCTAGGGCGGGTCGAGCGCAGGTTGGCGGCTATATTGGCCGCCGACGTGGCCGGTTATTCGAGGCTGATGCATCATGACGAAGAGGCGACGCACACCAAGCTAACAGCGCTATTGGCAGAGGCTGTTGATCCAGCAATCACCAACCACAGCGGCCGGATCGTCAAGAATACCGGCGACGGGTTCTTGGCCGAGTTTCCGAGCGCCGTCGAAGCGGTTCGAGCTGCGGTGCTGTTCCAGAGCCGCGTCAAGGAGCTGACCTCTAGTGACGCGGAAGAACGGCGCATTGCGTTCCGGGTTGGTATCAACATTAGTGACGTAATTGTTGAGCCACATGACATCTTCGGAGACGGCGTCAACATCGCATCGCGGCTTGAGAGCTTGGCGCAACCAGGCGGCATCTGTATCTCGTCTTCTGCGTACGATTATGTCCGCGGCAAAGCTGGGGTCGACTTCATCGATCTGGGCGAGCGACCTCTCAAGAACATTGATCGGGCTGTGCGGTCCTACGCTGTAATCTGGGATGACCTGAGCACATCGTCGCCGGCACAGCGGGCGCTCCGGCCTTCATCCTCTCCACCTCGTCTTTCCATTGTTGTGCTGCCTTTTGCCAATCTCGGTGGTGGTCCGGAGCAAGAGTATTTCGTGGACGGCGTCACAGAGGCACTGACCACAGACATGTCGCGCATATCCGGCGCTTTTGTAATCGGCCGACACACCGCATTCACGTACAAAGGTGCAACGATCGACTTAAAGAGGATTGGGCGCGAATTGAACGTGCGCTACGTGCTTGAAGGATCTGTCCAGCGAAGTGGCAATCGGCTTCGGGTGAACGCTCAACTTGTCGACAGCGAAAGTGGCAGTCACCTTTGGGCCGAACGGTTTGATAAACCTCTTGCTGATCTGTTCGATATGCAGGACGAGATCGTCGCTCGGTTGGCTGGTGCGCTAAATGCTGAGCTCATTGCGGCAGAGGCGCGGCGAGCCCAACGCTCCGTAGATCCAGACGCTATGGATCTTTATTTCCAGGGTGTCGCTATCGCGAACAGAGGGACTACGTCAGAGCACCTGACGCAGGCGCGCGGCTTTTTCGAACGAGCCTTGGTGTTAGACCCGGGCTGCATCGAGGCGCTGGTCGGACGCGCAGGCCTGGATGAAGCAGCGGTCGCCGCATTGTTAACAGACGAGCCCGCTCCGCGCCTTGCGATGGCCGAGGCGACTATAAATGAGGTCTTGTCGCGGGCTCCACAGCATGCGTTGGCGCACTTGCGATTGGGCGTCGTCCAAGTTCTTACGAACCGCGTGCCTGAGGGTATTGCTGAATGCGAACGGGCCTTGGCGCTGGATCGCAATTTGGCCCATGCATACGCTTGGATCGGTCTCGCCAAGGTGTATATCGGCCGTGCAGGCGAGACCGAAGCCGATGTGCAGGAGGCTCTTCGTTTGTCTCCTCGCGATACCCGTTCTTATATTTGGCTGATGATCGTCGGAATGGCCAAGTTTCACCTTGGCGCATATGGAGAGGCGGTATTTTGCTTACGCCGTAGCATTGAGGCCAATCGAAATCATCCGCTCGCGCATTTTTGGCTGGCAGCTGCGTTGGCGCGGCTCGGTGCGATCGAGGAGGCTAAGCGCGCGGCGCGGGCGGCACTTGCCCTGAAACCAAGTTTCTCCATACGCCGCGTGCGCTTCCACTTGCCAAGCGACAACCCGATCTACCTCGCCGGACGCGCTCACCTGTATGAGGGGCTGAGCTTGGCTGGGGTGCCGGAGCAGTGACGTCGCCTCTGGGGCAAAAGTCGACCCCGGACCAACGGCCACGACATTTCAGCTTTGGGAAAGAAGCAGGTGTCCAGGATGATGGTGAGGGCCGGGAGCAGGCCACAAGGCTCTCCGCGAGCCTCATTTCTGCCCGATACCGCAAGCGATGCTAGCAGCATTCTTTCTGCAATTGATTGCTGCGATCGGGCGCCGAAATGACCTTGATTGAAGCTATCGGCTATTTGGCGTCGGCTCTTGTCCTGCTCACGTTCTGCATGAGCACCATGTTGAGCCTGCGTGCGGTGGCAATTTGCAGTAACCTTGCGTTCATCAGCTACGGTTTCGGCGCCGCGCTATACCCTGTCCTTATTCTGCACGTCGTCTTGCTTCCTTTAAACATAGTACTGCTCGTTCGCATGATGAATTTGCTTCGGAAAGCGAAGCTGGCCGCGGCCACGGATCTTTCGCCATTATGGATGCAACCATTCATGTGGCCGAAGCATTTCAAGGCGGGAGAAACAATTTTCAGAAAAGGCCAGCACGCCGATCTGCTCTATATGATCGTATCGGGTGAAGTCGGGCTTCCGGAGATTGACCAGCGACTTTCGGCAGGGGATCTTTTCGGAGAGATTGGATTGTTTTCTTTAGAGCGGCGGCGCACGCAGACCGCAGTGGCAGCAACTCATGTGGATTTGCTTTGCATCAGCGATGAAGCTTTGAAAAAGCTATGCGAGCGCAATCCTGGCTTATCCTTGTACTTCCTACGACTGACGGCTACTCGAATGACGCAAAATGCCTCCCGGCTGGCTCCTATCGCCGTCAGCAGGAACTCCAACTGAGGTCCTGGATCGGATCGGCTGCTGAAAGTCCAGATTCAGTCCGCTATGCCCATTGAACGAACTTCATTGAGGCGCGTCGCCAATTCGCTGATGGGCCATGGCCGGAAGTAATAGCGCCTTTTTTGTTGATCGTATTGCGGTCGGCTGCTGGAGGTTGATGATGGAACACCGTTCCAGCCGACCGCAAGGGTCAGTTGGCGAGAGCAATGGGCATTGCTCCCGGCGCCTGACTTAGTAACGGGCCGAAATGACTAGGTGCGCGGCGCGACCCGGTGCTTCCAACACGAACGGCGCCGCGCTCTGGTAGAGGGCGTCGTAGTAGCGCTTGTCGAAGATGTTGTTGACCAACAGCTTCAGCTTCCAGTGCCGGTCGATCTTGGCTTCCGCAGAGGCATCGAAGCACCAGCAGCTGGGGATCGAGTTAACCTGGTTGGCGGCAAGGAACGTGCCGCCGTAGACCTTCGACCGGTAGACCGCTTGGCCGCCGAGCTCCCACATGTCGTTCACCTGGTACTTGCCGAGCAGGCTGAAGGATTGGTGCGCGACGTTCGAAAGCGGAAGGCCAACGTTCGTGGTGTAGAGAGCGGTGTTGCCAGGCGGAATGAGTGACTTCGTCACTTCCGATTGCATCAAGACCAAACCGCCGAAGATGCTCCATCTGTCGGTGACTTTGCCGCTCACCCCGAGATCGATGCCGCGGATGCGATAGGCCGAACCTGCGGTGATGCAGGAAACGGTGCCGGTCGTGCCTGCAGGATAGGGACATGCGGCCGTGGCGGTAGCAACCGTGATGTTACGCGACTCACGGGCGTGGGCGAGACCCCAAGGTCGCCTGGACTGTAGAAGCCAACGGCTCTCGCTTGTCAGGTCGGGGGCGAGCCTCGCCCGTAGGCGGGCGAAGAGTTCGGTTTGCCCATTCCATTTAGATTTGCCCCAGCATGCTGGTAAATCATGTGATTATAATGCATACACTTCCCGTCCAACTGGCTGGAAAATGTTGCGTGAGCTCTGAAAACAACACCTTGAAAATTGGTCCGCGTATCCGGCGTGCCCGCTTGTCCAAGGGGCTGCGAATGCGAGACCTGGCGCAGGTCGTCGGATGCGACGAGAGCATGATCTCCAAGATCGAGGCCGGGAAGGTCATGCCGTCGCTGCCGATGCTCGCCAAGATGGTCGACGCGCTCGACCGCGACATGGCCTCGTTCTTTGGCCTGCGGATCGACGACTACAAGCTGGTGCAGAAGCCCGAGGATCGGCTCAAGGTGCCTGTTGATGCGCTGCGCGGTGGCACGGGCGTTGTGTATGAGCGGCTGGTGCCGGTAGCCGCCGGAAATCTGCTCGAAGCCAATGTTCACGTGGTGGCCCCGGGAGGCGAGAAGATCGATCTGATTACCCATCAGGGCGAGGCCGTCGGCTACCTCGTGTCCGGAACCATCGAGCTCACCATCGACAACACCACCTATCTGATGACTGCAGGCGATTCCTTTTTCTTCAAGGCGTATCTAACCAACAGCTATCGCAACGTCGGGCCGGACGAAGCGCAGATCGTCTGGGTCAATACCCCCCAGGTTCACTGAGCCGAGCGTTCAGGCTCACGGTGCATGAATTTAATGCATGTGGCGCGAACTAAAGCAGCTGCGCTTCGAAACCACTTTATTTCTTGGTGGAGGCGCGAGGTAGCTTCGCAGTAAAGCGCGCTGATCCGCTGGCTCTGCACCAAAGGTTCCGAAAGACGAGCTGGCATAACGCTTGCTTAAACCCGGGCATGACTGTGATGCATGCCAACTGCCCCTGGCTGTATCAGATGTCGATGGGGCCCGACCACGTTGATGCGCTCCGGCATGGCCGTCGCACCGGCGAATAACGGCAGGCGAACCGCTGATGGCTTTCGTTTGGAAACGTTTGCTAGGCACCATCCCGAGTCTGATCGGCGTCGTCGTCCTGACCTTTTTCATCTCCCACGCCCTGCCGGGTGACCCGGCGGCGTATTTCGCCGGCCCCGCCGCGAACGCCGCATCGATCGAGAACATCCGCGCCACGCTGGGCCTCGATCGCCCGCTTCCAGTGCAGTTCGTGCACTATGTCGGTGACCTCGCGCAGGGTAACCTCGGCCGTTCGCTCACCACGGGACAGCCGGTGTTGACCGATCTGCTCGAGCGGCTGCCTGCATCGCTGGAATTGTCGTCCTTTGCGCTTTTGTTCGCGATCAGCATCGCCGTCCCGATGGGGGTGTGGGCCGCGACCCGCATCAACGGAAGCGTCGATCACACCTGCCGTGCGCTGGTCACCGTGAGCGCCGCCTTCCCAACGTTCTTCGTCGGGCTGCTGTTCGTCTACATCTTCTATTTCCTGCTCGGCTGGGCGCCGCAGCCGCTCGGCCGTCTGAACGAGATCGTCTTCTCGCCGCCACCGCACGTCACCGGGGCCTACACCATCGACGCACTCATCGCGGGCGATTGGCCGGTGCTCCGCGCGTCGTTGTCCCAGCTGATCCTGCCCGCGATATCGCTCGGCTTGTTCGCGCTGGCGCCGATCGCGCGCATCACGCGCGCGGCCATGTTGGAGGCGCTCGGCAGCGACTTCGTCCGTACTGCGCGCGCCAGCGGCTTGCCGGTGCGCAAGATCCTGATGACCTACGCATTCCGCAACGTGCTGCTGCCGGTCAGCAGCGTGCTCGGTATGGTGTTCTCCTTCCTGCTGGGGTCCAACGTCTTGATCGAACAGGTGTTCGGCTGGCAGGGTGTCGGCGCCTACGCGGTTTCGGCCGTCATCGCATCCGATTACGCAGCGGTTCAGGGCTTCGTCTTGATGATGGCGGTGCTTTACGTGCTGCTGAATCTCGCCGTCGACATCTTCGCGACGCTGGTCGATCCCCGCGTCCGGTTCGAGGGCTGAGCGATGAGTATAGTCACGCTCGCCCGCAACACAGGTTATGCCTTTGGCGAAAACCGCCTGACGCTGATGGCCGTGATCATCTTGGTGCTGCTGGCGCTGTGCGCGATCTTCGGACCTTACATCGCGCCGTACGATCCTCTGGTCACCTCCGCCACCACCAAACTGGCGCGGCCCAGTGCCCTGCATCCGTTCGGGACCGACGCGCTCGGACGCGACATTCTCAGCCGTGTCATCGTCGCGACGCGCCTCGACCTCGGGATGGCAGTCTCGGCGGTGGCGCTGTCGTTCGTGGTTGGCCTGGCGCTCGGCTCGCTCGCCGGCTATTTCGGCGGCTGGACCGACCGCATCATCGGCCGCGCCATGGATACCATCATGGCGTTCCCGCTGTTTGTGCTGGCCATGGGCATCGTGGTGGCACTCGGCAACAGCGTCGCCAACATCATCATCGCCACGATGATCATCAATCTGCCGTTCTATTGCCGCTTCGCCCGCGCCGAGGTGAATGTGCGGCGCGAGCTCGGCTATGTTGAGGCGGCGCGCATGGGCGGCAACGGCTCGCTGCGCGTCCTGCTCAACCATATCGTCCCGAACGTCCTGCCGCCGATGATGGTGCAGGCTTCGCTCAACATGGGATGGGCGATTCTCAATGCCGCCGGCCTGTCCTTCATCGGGCTCGGAGTCCGGCCACCGACGCCGGAATGGGGCATCATGGTCTCGGAAGGCGCCAGCTACATCATTTCCGGCGAGTGGTGGGCCTTCATGTTCCCGGGCGCCGCTCTCGTGCTCGCGGTGTTCTCCTTCAACATGCTGGGCGACGGACTGCGCGATCTGCTCGATCCGAGGAAACGCGTGTAATGGCGCAGCTCGAGATCGACAATCTGTCAGTGGAGTTTCGCACCCGTCACGGCGTGGTGCGGGCGCTGGACGACGTGAGCTTGTCGGTCGGCCGCGGCGAGATCGTCGGCGTGGTCGGTGAAAGTGGATCCGGAAAGTCGGTCACGGCCTACACCGTCATGGGCCTCAACGATGAGGCGGCGCAGATCACCAAAGGCAACATCACGATGGGCGGCATCGATCTTCTGGCGGCACGCCCGGAAGCGATGCGCGAACTGCGCGGACGCGAGATGGCGATGATCTTCCAGAGCCCCCGCACAGCGCTCAATCCGATCCGTAAGGTCGGCAAGCAGGTCGAGGACGTGCTGCAGGAGCATGCCGGGCTGCCGAGTCGTGATCTCAGGAAAGCGGCAATCGCAGCACTGGCGCGAGTCCGCATTCCCGATCCCGAACGCCGGGCGGAAGCCTATCCGTTCGAGCTCTCGGGCGGCATGTGCCAGCGCGTGATGATCGCCATGGCGCTGGCCTGCACACCGTCGGTCCTGATCGCGGACGAGCCCACGACGGGGCTCGACGTGACAACCCAGGCGGTGATCATGGACCTGATCAGGGACATGAGCCGCTCGACGCGGATGTCGACGCTGCTGATCACTCACGATCTCGGACTCGCCGGCGAATATTGCGACCGGATCGCCGTCATGCATGCCGGGCACATCGTCGAGATCGCGTCGACCGAGGCGCTGCTCGATCATCCGGCCCATCCCTATACACGCCAGTTGCTCGCCGCCACGCCCGTCCCGGAATCGCGTCTCGACGACCTCAACTCCATTCCCGGCCATTTGCCCGATCTGCGCGGCGCGTTGCCGCCGTGCCGCTTCAGCGGACGCTGCGAGCGGCGGCAGCTAATCTGCGACGAGGCGGAGCTGCCCTGGACCGAATTGTCGCCCGCGCATGTCGTGCGCTGTCGGTTTCCCCTGTCATGACGCCGCTGCTCGAAGTCAGGTCGCTGTCCAAATTATACCCGATCAAGCGGGCATCGCGCGGCGCCCGGCTCCACGCGGTCGACGATGTGGATCTGATGATCGGCACCGGTGAAAGCGTCGGCCTGGTCGGCGAATCCGGCTGCGGCAAATCCACCATGGTTCGCCTGCTTGGCCGGCTGATCGATCCCACGGCGGGCCAGATACTGCTCGGCGGTGAGGATCTCACCGCGATTGCGCAGGCGAAGTTCGCGTCCTCGGCAAGCCGGCGGCGTATTCAGGTGGTGTTCCAGGACGCGACCGAAAGCCTGAATCCATCGTTCCGCGCTTTCCAGGCGATCGCCGATCCCTTGAAACGGCTACTCGGCATGAATAACGGTGCCGAGCTGGACAGCCGCGTTCGCGCCACCGCCGCGCTGGTTGGACTGCCAGAAGAACTGCTGCAGCGCTACCCGCATCAATTGTCGGGCGGCCAGCGCGCACGGGTGGGCATCGCGCGCGCCGTTGCGGTCGAGCCGTCGCTGCTGATCCTCGACGAGCCGACCTCGGCGCTCGACGTGTCGGTGCAAGCCGTGATCTTGCGGCTGCTCGCCGACCTGCGCGCGCGACTGGCGATGAGCTACTTGTTCGTGTCGCACGATCTCAACGTGGTGCGGCTTCTCTGTTCGCGCGTGGTCGTGATGTATCTCGGCAAGATCGTCGAGATCGCGCCGGCGGAGGCGCTGTTCACCGCGCCCCGTCACCCCTATGCGCAGGCGCTGGTCGCCGCGATCCCGGATCCGGCACGGCGCGGTGAAGCGCGGCCCCGACTCGACGGCAGTCCGAGCAGCCCGATCGATCCGGACCCCAACGTCTGCCGCTTCTACGGCCGCTGTCCCAAGGGGGCCGACATCTGCACCAAGGCCATGCCGCCGCTTCGCGCGGTTGGCCCGGACCATTTCGCCGCCTGCCACTTCGCTCTTTCACCCGATGGAGGAACCGATGAGCGCTGACAATCAGATCTGCCGCATGGACGCCGCGACCGTCGCGGCTAAGGTCAGGAACAAGGAGCTATCCGCCGCCGAGGTCACCGAAGCCGTTCTGCGCCGCATGGAGAAGCTCGAACCGCACATCCATGCCTTCTGCACACCGACGCCCGATGTGGCGCGCGCTGCGGCCGCGGCAGTCGACGCCAAGATCGCAGCCGGCAAGGATCCCGGCCTGCTGGCGGGCGTACCGATCGGAATCAAGGATCTCGTCGCCACCAAGGACATCCTGACGGTGATGGGTTCTCCGCTCTACCGGGACTTCGTGCCGGATGAGGACGACATCGTCGTCGAGCGGCTGAAAGACGCCGGCGCAGTCATCATCGGCAAGACCAACGTGCCGGAATTCGGCTACAGCGGCGTCGGCCACAACCCGGTTTTTCCGGCGACGCGCAATCCCTGGAATCTCGACATGACATCCGGCGGATCGAGCGCTGGCTCCGGAGCTTCGGTCGCGGCCGGCGTCGCACCTTTCGCAATCGGCTCCGATGGCGGCGGATCGATCCGCATTCCTTCCGCGCTTTGCGGGCTCTACGGAATCAAAGCTTCGATGGGGCGGGTGCCGCTCTACCCGGGTTGCCGGGATGAACGCTATCCCGGCGTCTCGAGCTGGGAATCGCTCGAGCACGTCGGCCCGATGAGCCGCACCGTGACCGACTCGGCGCTGATGCTGAAGGTGATCACCGGACCCGATCCGCGCGATCGCTATTCCATCCCGGCTGCCGACTTCGACTATGTCGGCGCCGTGAAGGAGAGCATCAAGGGCATTCGCATCGCCTATAGCGAAGATTGGGGCTACGCGCCGGTCGACCCGGAAGTCCGCCGCGTCGTGTCTGAAGCGGTGCGCGTGTTCGAGACCGATCTCGGCTGCACGGTCGAGCGCGCCAATCCGGGATGGGAAGATCCGTTTCCGCATTTCTGGACCATGGTCGCCGGTGACACCGACCTCACCGGCATGCGCCGCATGATGAAGGGGCATGAAAAGGAAATGTCGCCGCACCTTGTCGGCTTGTTGCAGCGGCAATGGACGGCCGAAGAATTCACTGACGCCAAGATGATCCGGCAGATGGTCTGCAACCGCATGTGGCGGTTCATGGCCAACTACGACCTCCTGATCACGCCAACGCTCGCGGTGCCGGCATTCCCGCTCTACATGCAGGGGCCCGAGATCATCGAAGAGAAGATGGTCTCTACCGGCGATTGGCTCTGCTTCACCTTCATCTGCAATTTGACCGGCCAGCCAGCAGCGACCATTCCCGCCGGCTTCACCAAAACCGGTTTGCCTGTCGGCATGCAAATCATTGGCCGCCATCTGGCAGATCGTACCGTGCTCGCCGCCTCCGGCGCCTTCGAACAAGCGCGTCCGTGGGCTCACAAATGGCCGACACTGCTGGGCGATCTCGGCCTCTGACGCTGCCTCGACTTTTTCAACCGAAATCCAGAAAGGACGCACGATATGAAGTTCGATCGTAGTCTCGCTACAGCGGCGCTGCTCACAGCGTCCGTTGTCTGGCCCGGCGCTTCCGCACGCGCGGCCGAAATTGCCAAGGACACGATGGTGATCGTGTCCGAAATGGGCCCCAACGGTCTCGACACGATGGTGCCGACCGCCAACGATCACAGCCGCATGGTGGTGTGGCAGGCCTACGACCGGCTCGTCAGCCACGGCGAGAAAAAGCTGGCCGACGGCACGGTATCTTACGACGCCAAGGTCATGACGCCAGAGCTGGCCGAGAGCTGGGAAGCCAGCGAGGACGGCAAGACCTACATTTTCCATCTGCGCAAGGACGCGACGTTCCACGATGGCAGCCCGGTCACCGCCAAGGACGTCAAATGGTCGTTCGATCGCGCCATCGCCGCCGGCGGCTTTCCGGCGGTGCAAATGGCGGCGGGATCCCTGGTCAAGCCCGAACAGTTCACGGTGGTCGACGATCACACCTTCAAGGCGACGTTCGATCAGTTCAACAAGCTGACGATGCCTGACCTCGTCGTGCCGGTGCCCGTCATCGTCAATTCCGAGCTGGCCAAGAAGCACGCGACAGCGCAAGACCCGTGGGCGTTCGAGTGGGTGTCACGCAACGATTGCGGCGGCGGTGCCTACAAGGTGGAGTCCTGGTCGCCCGGCCAGCAGACTGTTTTTACCCGCTTCGACGCCTGGAAGTCCGGCCCGCTGCCCCAACTCAAGCGCGTCGTCTATCGGCAGATCGCCTCGGCCGGTACGCGTCGCGCGCTGCTGGAGAAGGGCGACGTCGATATGTCGGTCGGCCTTCCGCCGAAGGACTATGCCGAACTGGCAGAGCAGGGGAAGGTGACGATCATCGGCGTGCCGGTGCAGAACGACCTCGTGTTCGTCGATATGAATGTGAAGATCGCACCGTTCGACAATCCCAAGGTGCGTGAAGCGATCTCCTACGCCATCCCCTACAAGGAGATCGTCAGCTCCGCGCTCTATAACCGCGCCAAGCCGATGTTCGGTGGTGACCCTGACAAACCCTATCCCGACGCGACGTGGCCCGTTCCGATCAAGCATGGCCAGGATCTTGCGAAGGCCAAGCAGCTGTTGACCGAGGCCGGGTTCCCCAACGGCTTCAAGACCACGCTGTCGATCGATCTCAGCGAATCCACCGTGCGCGAGCCGACTGCCATCTTGATCCAGGAGGCGCTCAAGACGATCGGCGTCGAACTCACGATCGAGAAGGTCCCGGGCTCGAACTGGTTTGCCCAGATGGCCAGCAAGACGATGCCGATGGTCATCGCCGAATTCTATGGCTGGCTCGATTACCCCGACTATTTCTTCTTCTGGACCTTCCACGGCGGCAACAACTCCGTGTTCAACACTGCCAACTACGTCAATCCCGACCTCGACAAGGTGATTGACCAGGCGCGCTTCACCCGCGATCCCGAGATCTACAAGACAAGCCTGAACAAGATGGTCGACATCGTCATGACCGACTTGCCTCGCATCCCGCTCTACACGCGGTTTGCCGACTATGCGGTGCAGAAGAACGTCAAGGGTTTTGAGTATTGGTTTCACACGCATCCGGATTTCCGCAAACTCTACAAGGAATGAGAGGACGGCAAGCGCGCTCGAACGGGGGCGCTTGCCATTCATCGGGGAAACACCGTGCAAGACACGCTCGGCGCTTTCGTTCCAGGCCCCATCATCCAACGGGCGCCGCACGGCTCAGGGCCACTTTCGGGCTTGAGCTTCGCGGTCAAGGACCTGTTCGATGTTGCAGGCGGCGTGACCGGCTGCGGCAATCCGGACTGGGCTGCCACCCACGAGATCGCAAAGGCCGACGCCTGGGCCGTCGACGCTCTGCTGGGCGCCGGCGCCTCGCTGACGGGCAAGACCATCACCGACGAGATCTCGCTCGGGCTGCTTGGCATCAACAAGTTCTACGGCACGCCGCTGAACCCGCGCGCGCCGGACCGTGTACCGGGCGGCTCGTCGAGCGGCTCCGCGTCCGCTGTTGCCGGCGGCCTGGCTGATTTTGCCTTGGGTACCGACTCCGGCGGCTCAGTGCGCATCCCCGCGAGTTTCTGCGGAATTTACGGCCTGCGTCCGACTCATGGTCGTATCTCCATCGCCGGCATGATGCCCCAGGCGCCATCATTCGATACCGTTGGCTATTTCACTCGCGATGCCCTGACTTTCGGCCGGGTCGGCGCGGTGCTGCTCGGAGAGCAGGCGCCCGATGTCTTGCCCAGCGAGATCGTCGTTGCGGCCGACTGTTTTGCCATCGCCGACGAGCCGGTAAGGCGCGCCTTGCAGCCGGTTGTTGATCGGATGCGCGATGCAGTGGCGATCACCGCGTCGCCATTGACCGAAGGCGCGCTCCTCGACTGGGCGCGCCACCAGCGCATCCTGCAGAAGTGTGAATTCCACGCCACGTTTCGGGATTGGATCGATCGCGTGAACCCGCGCTTCTCGTCGGAGGTAGCCGGCGCGTTTGCCGACGAAGGCCGCATTGAATCGAGTGACCTCTCGGCCGCCAAGGCTTTCCGCGAGTGCGCATCGAAGCGGCTCAACGATTTGCTCGAGAGGCGCCGCATGCTGTGCCTGCCGACCTCGCCCATTCTGCCGATAGGCCGCGACGCGCGCCTGTCGGACATTCGCGCGGCAGTACAGCGGATTGTCGACCTGACCGGTATCGCGGGCCTGACGGGCCTTCCACAGGTCAGCCTGCCCGTCGCTACATCCGGCTCTATTCCGGTCGGGCTGTCCCTCATTGGCTGGCGCGGCGGCGATGCGGCATTGGTCGCAGCAGCGCGCACCCTGGCGCGGGAATTCTCGATTGGACTGGCATGACCGACATCAAGGAAGTACGGACGCTGACCCTCGAAGGCGCGCTCAAGGTGCTCAACGCGGCAATCGGCGAGGCGACCCGCATTGGACAGCCGATGTGCATCGCGGTGGTGGATACCGGCGGCAATCTGCTGGCGTTCGGGCGCATGGACGGCTCGAAGGGACTTAGCGTGACCTCGTCCATCAACAAGGCACGGACGTCGGCGCTGTCTGGCTCGCCGACCGGCGGCGCTCACGCAGACGTGGAAATCCAGGTCACTCTCGCGCATGAAAATCGCTGGACCAATCTGATCGGTGGTCTCCCGATCCGCGTCGATGGCTTCATCCTTGGCGCAGTGGCGGCGGGCTCCGGATCAGGCACGCAGGATCTCGCTGTCGCCCGGGCCGGTGCGGCCGCAATCCCGGGAGCCGACATGTGCGTCGATTTCAAGCCGATGGGCGCGGAAGATACCGGGATCATCAGGGGGCCAACTCCTCAGCCGAGGATTTGAAGCCAGCGGACGGTTTGCGCACGACGACCCAGCCAAGGGTCGGAAGAGGGGCAAGAGTGATTGCGGGGTTCGGTCGAGCAATGCCCGCAATGGGGCAAGAGCGGCGATCCGCCCAACGATACGTAGCGTAAGATTTTCCCCAGATGGCGGAAGTGAATGGCTTCTTTCGTGTTCAGATTGGTGCCTTGAGCTGATGATCGGTTGGCGGCAAGAGTTCGCCATCGTCTTCTTCATCGATCGCGCGGCCGACTGCTGTTCAATGCAAAGCTGACCTCGTTGCGTTCTCTCCACTTCGTGCATGCCTTTCCTCTATCCTTCACGTGCCATCTGAAATCATTGCTTTTCGTACCGGTTTCGGAGCAGCGGACATTGCTGTGATGACAAGCCCCGGTCGGCGCCACCCGCAAGCTGATGCTTGCGGGCCGCGCTCTCGTGAACCGAGCCCTTTCGGTCTCGGCCTGCCGGCTTCGATCCCTGGCGTAGGACCATGATGGAATCGTCGTCCGATATCTCCAAATCTGACGAGTGACCTGATGCGATAATCAACACAGCAGAATTGTCGCCGGAGACGCTCTTTGATGAAGCCGGCCGCAAGCGGCCGGCGCTTGTTTTAGCCCCCGAAGGCGAGGTGGGCGGCGCTCCCGCATAGCCCCGAACCGGTGAGCCGCAACCGCGCTCGTCTCTGTTCCCCAATAACGATCATGTTCATGGCGCGGTCCTCCGCTCGCGCTCCGGCCGTTCCGGTGCGGCCCACCTCAAGTGTTTCGGGGCTTTCCGGTCGCTCTTCGCCGCCCACCCCGCCTTCCGGGGGCAGGTTGCGGAAGAAGAGACGGAGATCATCATGACCAAGGGTCGCAAGCTTGATTGCACGACGACGACAAAACCGAGCCTTTACGAAGAAATCACCTCGCACATCATCGCCGACCTGGAGGCCGGCACCTTCCCATGGGCGCGACCGTGGGGCGCGAGTGGTGAGAGCAAGGCGTTTGCCTTGCCCAGCAATGCCGCGACCGGCAATCCCTATTCCGGGATCAATATCCTCATCCTGTGGGGCAAGATGTTTGAATGCGGCCTCACCTCTCAAAGGTGGCTCACCTTCAATCAGGCATCAGCCCTCGGCGGCACCGTACGCAAAGGAGAGCATGGCACGACGGTCTGTTATGCCGACCGCTTCGTTCCCAAGCGCGCGCATGATCCTGCGCGCCGAGGCACAGAGGGGCAGGCGGAGGAGGGTGAGGCAAGTATTCCCTTCCTGCGCCGCTACACGGTTTTCAATCTGGATCAGTGCGAACAATTGCCGGCCGATCTCAGCCTCGCATCACCCGAATTGCCCGAGCGGCAGCTCGTGCCGCAGGCCGAGGCGCTCGCCAAGGCAACGCTTGCCGATATCCGCATCGGCGGCGCGGACGCATTCTATCTGCCGCTGGCAGATACCGTTCACATCCCGCCACAGCCGGCATTCTTCGAGCAGATCAACTTCTATCGGACGCTCTTTCATGAACTCGGACACTGGACCGGCCATCCCAACCGGTTGAACCGCGACCTCACGGGTGCATTCGGCTCGAAACCTTACGCCCATGAGGAATTGGTCGCCGAGTTGACCGCCGCCTTTGTCTGCGCCGCGCTCTCCATCAAGCCGACGGTCCGGCATGCCGACTATCTCGGTTCATGGCTGGACGTGCTCCGCAACGACAGCCGCGCAATTTTTCGGGCCGCAAGCAAAGCCTCCAAGGCCGCCGATTTTCTGCTCACGTTCAGCGAAGACAACCGAGCGGCCGCAGCGAAGGCGAGGGCGCCCTGAGCCGCGCCCTCGATGAGCCGCGTGCGGCCGCCGCCTGTGTGCCGCGCTACATGGCGTTTCCGATCGGCCATTACGACGTTGAAAAATCGCTCTCTCTGGCCCGCGCCTGCGAGATGATTAACCCTTTGTTTACCGGCCCTTGACGCTCTCGATTCGGGCGCAAGGACGCAATTTGCGCCCGAATTCTTCGGTGTCCGAGTCGCCTTGGAGTCAATCGGGCGAGGTGGAAATTTAGCCGGAAGCGATTCTGACGACTCAGCCTATTGGAGGGTCCAAGCAGAGCGCGTGCAGCGCATCATGGAGCCGGCCATGGTTGATCCCTTCAAGGCGTTTCCCGAACCGCATGCGGTGAGGCTACGAGAGTATGCCAACTTCTATGCGGAAACCTACGGCAACAGGGAGGAGGTGGCCGACTTGATACCGTTCATCCTCGAGGCATTTCTTGATAGGGATAAAGCCTTCAAGCGAATTAAGAGTGATGCCTAGTTGCCGTTCGTTGAATGACGAGCCCGACGCTCGAGGAATGCAAGCGCCGATCTGACGCTCGTGGCTCCATTTTCAAGTTCCTGCAGCAACTCTTCAAGTTCAGACTTCTTGCGGTGACAATCGCTGCACCGGATGGGTCTGTGCTGTCAGGGTGCCGTGAGTCAGAATTCTGGGAACGTGCCACTGGGAGTAACCCATTGAAATCTATGGTGGGCGCACAAGGGATCGAACCCCGCACCGAGCACGCTTCATAAGCGAATCCGGTTTCGCCAAAACACGATCTTTCTTGCCGCGCGCGAAATTCGCTTCGCCTCTCACTGCCGAAAGCCGCAGTATTTCATTCACTCCGATCTGGCACGCCGCTTGCTCCACTATCCACAAAGATAGGTCGCCAGCTGACCATGGGCAAGTTGGAGCGCGCGCATGAACCGCCGGCTCATTGATTACAACCCAGAAGGTTATGGCACTGAAGGCGAAGCGCTGCTCTTCGGCGCTATCCAGCGCCGGCCTACAGTCGGATCAGCGGAATTTGCCGAGCTCGAGCTTGCGAGCGCATTTCTGGACGCAGGCAATCCTACCGAACTTGGCGTGCTGATAGATCGACTGATCCGATATGGGAGTATCAAAGCCGGAAATCCGATCCGCGATCAACTTGCTCGCGCTCTTGGCACACGTCTTGTTCCCAAGGCGTCGGCGATCCGGGGACTACTGAGCACTCACGAAATCATTCTGCCTGGCAGTCAAGCCGAATTGGCGGCCGAAAGCGCCGAACGCATCTTCGGCGCCGAACTCGAGGGCTTGAGCGGTGAGGATCAGGAATTCGAGACCGCGCGTCTCTTCGTGCGGTTTGCGCTGGAAGCTGCGCGCGTTGCGGCTAGAGCGCGTCCTGGGCACAGCCCCGCTGTCGTCGCGGCCTTCGCCGAGCGGACTGCCGCGCGCCGCTACGCACCAGGCCTGATCGGCACAGTCAAACCGAACTATCCCGGCTTCAGATTGCGTCGGGCCGTTCGTCGTACCTTCGTATGATGCCAACTGAGGAGATCACCATGCACGACATCGATCGCACGCAGCTCGAATACAGCCAAGAGGCGGGTCCATTCCAGCAGGAGGAATTCGAGCTCCAGGAGTTCGAGTTAGGAGCGATGGCTGGCGAGATGAGCGAGCAAGAGGAGATCCAGCTCGCGCACGAGCTTCTGGCCGTGAACAACGAGCAGGAGCTCGAGCAGTTTCTCGGAAGTTTCATCAGGCGCGCCGTGAGCACGGTAGGCCAGATTGCCAAGTCGCCCATCGGTCAGGCGATCGGGGGCGTGCTCAAGAGCGTTGCCAGGAAGGCCCTGCCGATGGCGGGAGCGGCGCTCGGCGGCTACATCGGCGGACCGCTCGGTGCAAAGATCGGCAACGGACTGGCCAACGCCGCGGGCAAGGCGATCGGACTCGAGCAGGAATTCGGCGAGAGCGAGGAATTAGAATTCGCCGGCGCGCGGCAGTTCGTTCGCCTGGCCTCCAACACTGCCCGGCAGGCTGCCGCCGCTGCTGCGGCCGGCGCCGATCCACGCCTTGCCGCACAAAGTGCAGCGCTTGCGGCCGCTCGCAAATTTGCTCCCGGCCTCGTCGGTTGGAGTCCAGGCACGGGCGGTGTCGTGGGTATGGCAGCGCCCCTTATGGGACATCGACCAAAGTCGGGCCGCTGGCTGCGTCGCGGCCACCAGATCGTGCTGTTCGGGGTGTGAGGCGTCATGACCATCGTTCCGCTCGCCGCCCGGTTGCTCGAAGAAGAGGCTCGCGCGCTCATGACTCGCCTCGATCGCATCAAGCCTTTCGCGTTGCTCGAGCCGATGGTTCCGGCAGCCAGCCTTTATCCAAATGCGCAATCGGCGATCGAGCAGGCCATGGTCGAAGGGCGGCGAGAGCTGCGGCGTCTCATCCGCGGCTTCCTCGCCTGGCTTGGAAGATCGAAATCGGTTGCAACGGCCGAACAGGCACAGCGCCGTCTCGCGATTCTGCGCTTGCGGTTTCACGCTGTGCTCAACGAGTTCGACATGTTCAGCGACGCGATTACGCAGAGGAGCGAACAGGACAACGGAACGTGGCTCTCCGGTCTCGACATCGTCGCCGCTGATGCTCTCAGCATGCCTGGTCAATTCTACGAGTTGCCGCCGATCATCTGCTATCTCGACCGCGGCCCGGGAGCAGCCATTCGGCGCGCTCGCACGCGACTTCCGGGGGGCTACTGGAATCCGGTTGCCCTCATCAAGGTGCCCCGCGAGCGCATGGTGGGGAGCGGGATTGCAGCTTCACTTATCCACGAGGTGGGCCATCAGGGCGCCGCCCTGCTCGATCTCGTACCGTCGCTTCGGGGCGCGCTGCAGGGATTGCAACGCACGGACACTGCCAATCGCGACATGTGGGCGGTATGGGAGCGCTGGATTTCCGAGATCGTCGCGGATTTCTGGTCGGTCGCGTGCGTCGGCGTCATCGCGACACTCGGACTCATCGGCGTCGTCAGCCTGCCGCGTGCGTTCGTCTTCCGCGTCGATCTCAACGATCCTCACCCTTCGCCATGGCTGCGCGTCAAGCTCAGCGCGGCGATGGGACAGGCGCTCTACCCGGATCCGCAATGGGCGCGTCTCGCGGCGCTTTGGGAGGAGCTTTATCCTCGCAAGGGGCTCGATCCTGAACGCGGGGCGCTATTCGAGCGCCTCGAAGCACTCATGCCGGCATTCGTCGCGCTGCTTGCGGGCCACCGTCCCGCCAAGCTCCGCGGCCGCACACTGCCGGAAGTATTGACGGTTTCGAGCCGTGCTCCGACCGAACTCACGCGATTGTTCTCAGCATGGTCCGAGGCGCCGGCTGAAATGTATCGCGCACGCCCGACGCTGGTCTTCGCAGTGCTCGGACAGGCGCGCGCCGACGGCCGTCTTTCGCCCGAAGACGAGAGTGTGCTGATCGGCAAGCTGCTCACATTCTGGGCGCTCAAGACGGTGCTCGACACCAGCTACGAATGCGCCCTGATGAGCGGGCGTTTGCGGCAATCGCGTGCGGCCGCCCGTCAACACCAATCCCACAGTCTGACCATCCACTAGGAGGATGAGATGAGCGAGAAACAAGGAAACGTGATCATTTACGTGCTCGGCACCGTCGACTCCTTTCCCTTCGCGCTGGTCGAGGCGGATGTTGAGATCTTCAAGATCGCCGACGGGGCGGCCGATGCCACCGGACCATCCCCCAGCAGAGTCTCCAAGAAACCACCCCAGGGAGAATGCATTAGCAAAGGGACGACAGATAGTGACGGACGTTACAGCACTCCCCTGCCAGCAGGAACCTACCAGGCGCGCGCAACGTTCGCAGGAGGAAAAGAAGTCTCGTCGACTCCATTCCACATCTGCGGAGACGACACGATCGAAGCGACGGTGCAAGTGCCGCAACTGGCGGGGTTCAAGGTCGCCGTCTCAGAGACGCATTGTCGAGCTGATTACGCGGAAGGTAGTCTCTGCAACCTGCACTTCGGGAAACCGACGTGGTTCAGAGTCACCTGGCCCTCCGGTAGCCCCGTGACGACGGTCGCCGTTTTCGCGAGCGGCGCAACAGTCAGCCCTGCGCCTCCGCCGCCAGGAGCGAGCGTCCAAGATCATGAGTATTATGCTGCTGTGCTTCCCACAGCATCGCAATTTGCGTACCTGCTCGGGGCTGCATCCACCGGTTCGGCTCCGGCTCTGACCAGTCTACAGTCTCGTCCAGGAGTCCTCGCGCCATCTGTTAAGCCGCCGCCCATCACGTCTGTGCAAGGCGACCTTTCCATTTCCTTGAAGCGCTCCGCCAGCTCCCAAACCAGTGATCTCGCGCTTTCGTCCATGATCCGCCGGGCTTCCGATGCCCTCTCGTTCGATCGCTACATGGACTTCATGAACTGGATATTTTGCGGCGATGGAAGAAACGACAGCGCTCTCACGACGTCTTATAGTTCGAAGCTGGCTCAGCTCGACCGCAGACGCTTCCTGCCGTTCACCGATACCGACGGCTATCGAAACATCAAGGCGGCCACCGAAGCATTCGTGATGGCCAATTGCTGTATCTACGACCTTGAGACGGACGAGGCGTCGTATATCGCGGATCACGTCGCCGTCGATCTGACAACGGATCCTATGGCGTTGCTCACCGACTACACCAAGCCGGACGGGTTTCTTCCGTACCTGGCGGTGATACGGGCCAAGCTCGTGGATGAAAGACTCAAGAACTCGGATATCGGCGACTTGCGGCTTCGCAACAAGAGCACATGGCCGCCCCATGGTACCGGCAGCGATCCTGTAGCCGCCTGTTACGGCGTCCTGCGGGAGAAACTCACCTGCCCGTGCCTGCATGAGCTGATCTGGTCGTACTGGAACGAGGAGGGCATGCTGGTCCAGACGATCAACGCAATCACCCGTCGGTTCCAGAACATGCGAGGTCCGCTGCCAAACGATCCGCTCGCCAATCTCGAGGTCGATCCGCTGCGGCCGTTGAACAACTTGATCTGGGGTTGGATACAGGATGAGCAGCATCGGCTGAGCGTGGTCCGCCGCAATTACGAGTACGATCACCAATATGGGCTGCGGCTGGCCGGCAAGGCGGTCAACAATGCGCGCACGGCGGACAGCCGGTCGAAGTTTCTGGAAGCGTTCCACACGCTCCTGAGTACGCTTGCGGCCTTCTACAAGCGGGACGACGACACCACGATGGTGGCCGACGGATTCCCGGTGCTCAACGCGCTCAAGGAGGCGCACTTAATCCTGTCGCAGGGCGCGCACAACCAGTTCGGCGACCTGCCGTCGACCGCGCGCATCGAGATGCTGATGCTACAGTGGATCCTGGCGCGCCCGGAATTCCGCGAGTTCATTCCGACGCGGATCATGGTCGCCTACCCGGAGCCGTGGATGGATCGGGTCGATGCCATGAAGAAGCTGCAGGGCTGGACCGACACCAGCGTGCTGCATTTCCGCAACCTGGCGATTTTCGGCGAGGAGATCGTCCTCGGGGTTCGCTATGGCAACTGGAACAGCATCTACGAACCGGTGAGTGCGGTGAACTGGGCGCGATACTGGCGCCCGCAAGTCCAGGGATACCTTCACGCCTACCGCTCGGTTACCGGAGTCGATCTCTCTGTCGATGTTACCAATGCGCGGATCGACACCACGATGCCATCGGTGCATCTCGTGAAGCGCTTGTCAGAGCAGCGTCAAAGAGTCTAATGCCGGGGATGTGCCATGCCGGACTTCACCTCGGCGCTGTATCTCGGATTCGCCCATCCGAGCGCCTCGCTCCCGCCCTGGGAAGCATTGACCCTTGGTCGTCCAGCCGCGCTCGCAGAGTCGGCTGGTGGCCGAGCGTTGGCGCAGGAATTGACGCGGCTCATCGGCGGTGAAGCCGGCCTTCTGTATCCATCGACGTTGCATCTGTTTCGGGATTTGTTCCAGGTCGCAGCCCCAAAGGGCACGCTGATCTTGTTCGACGGGGCATCTTATCCGATCGCGCGCTGGGGCGCGGATGGCGCGGCAGTCAATGGAATTCCGATCGAGACTTTCCCACATCGTGATCTGATTGCGCTGGAACGGCGCGTGCGACAGGCGCGACGCGCGGGGCAACGGCCGCTGATCGTGGTCGACGGCCTCTGCCCGTCCTGCGGCCGGCCGGCGCAATTGCCCGCGCTTGCGCGTCTTGCCGCCGACGCCGGCGGGCGTCTCGTGATCGATGACACCCAGGCAATTGGCGTGCTCGGACGCGAGCCTTCGCCGATAGCGCCGCTCGGCATCGGCGGTGGCGGAACACTCGCGTGGTATGGCCTTCGCTCTCAGGCCACGATCGTGGGAGCATCGCTCGCCAAGGCGTTCGGCGCACCGTTCGCGATCGTGAGCGGCGCGTCGACAATCATGAAGCAGCTTGCGCGCGAAGGGCAGACACGCATCCATACAAGCGCGGCGTCGGCAGCGGATGTCGCAGCGGGGCAAAACGCGGTCACCATCAATCGAGCGCAGGGGGAGGGGCGGCGCGCGCGCGTCGTGCGTCTCGTGGAGCAATTGCGGAAGGAGCTGGAGAAACTGGGCCTGCAGTCGCGCAGCGAGCTACCGATTCCCGTGCAGGCAATCGCGATGCCGTCCCTTCGCGTGGCCAAAGCGGTGCTCGCGTCCCTGGACGAAGGCTGCATCTACGGGCTCGTGACCAGATCGTGCCTGGGCGGCCTGCCGAGTCTTACCTTGTTGATCACAGCGCGCCACACGACTGCCAACATTTCCCGCGCCGCGGCGGGGCTTGCCCGTGCCATGGACGCAGCCTCGCGGGCTTATCATCAGAGAGTGGAGGCCGCATGAGTATGACAGCCGAAATGTTCGAGGTCGAACCCTTCCGGCACGAGCTTGAGGCCGGGGCGCGATCCGCTCGCGGCGTGCGGAGCATGTCGCGACGTCCAGTTTCCAAGCCGTGGCCGTCATTCCGAAAGCGACGCATTCTACGCACCCCATCGATTTACGGCGGATGGGGAGGAGCGGCGCCCGACAGCGCCGCAGAACCGCAGGCGGAGCCCGAGCCGCCGCCATCGGCCGGATCGCCGGAATATGTCCGCTGGCTGCAAGCTACGCTCAATCGCGCGATTGGCGGGACCCTCCCGATGGATGGCGTCATGTCCCCGGCCGTGCGCGATGCGATCCGAGAGTTTCAGCGCAACAACCAGCTGCCCGCGAGCGGCTATATCGGTCCGGACACCGAAGCGGCCCTGCGGCGCGTAGGAGCCGGCTCCGAAAGCGAACAACCCGAGTTCGAACGGGAGACCGGATCGGGCGACGATGTTCTAGCGGTGGATGCCGCACTGTCGCGGAGCAAAGCGCTGCCCATCCGGTTTGTCCTCAAGGCACTTGGACGACCACCGGTCCCTGGGCTCTATCGCTTCTTTGCCGCCGATGGACGGTTCTACACCGGTATGGCGACCGATCTTCGTCGACGCATCATCCAGCACCTGTGGTGCCTCTCGCATTTCGGCATGGAGACCAAAAACCATCGGCTCGTACTCTGCCGAATGCCGGGCAAGACCAGCGAGCAGATTCGCAGCATCGAGGCTGCGATCAATAGGTACCACAAGAACAACAGCCTTCGGCTGAACAGGACCACCGAACTGGAGTTTATCCAATTGAGCAGGCTCTGACGGCTTGCTCCGGCGACAGTGCAAATCGCGTCGAGACAATTGCAGAAACTGACGACCTGTATCCAACGATGGAGGCGACCATGCATCCGGTAAGTTGCACATGTCCAAACTGCATGTCTGGAAGGACAGGCGAGTTCGAGCTCGAATACGAATCGTTCGAGAGCGGTGAAATGTCCGAACAGGAGGAGCTGGAGCTCGCCACGGAGCTGCTCTCCGTCAACAACGAATATGAGATGGAGCAGTTCCTCGGCAACCTCGCAAAGAGCATCGGCCGCGGCCTCAAGTCGGTCGGCAGGATCGCGTTGCCAGCGCTGAGGTCACTGGCCAAGGTTGCCCTTCCGATTGCCGGAAGAGCTCTCGGCTCGTTCATTCCGATCCCCGGAGTCGGCACCATGATCGGGGGAGCGCTTGGCCGCGCGGCCGCCGACGCGCTCGAACTGGAATACACGGGTATGGATCCCGCACAAGCCAACATCGAGAAGGCGCGCCGAATTGTCCGCGTCCTCAGTAGCGCAATCCTGAATCTAACCCAGACGCTCGGAGCCGCGTCGCCGGAAGTGGCCGCGCGGGCGGCCCTGGCGTCGGCGGTTCGTCGCAACATTCCAAGTGCAACACTTCCCACGCTAAGCGAACAGACATTGCTTCCTGCCTCAACAGGAGGCGGCCGCTGGTGGCGCCGCGGCAACACGATTGTGCTCGATGGCGTCTGAGCGGAGCCGCCGGAGCCCGCGAGCGGTCAGAAGGATCCGAGGGTGAAAGACGGGGCGCGCCATGATCATCGACTGCCATTGTCACGCCGGAAAAGGCGATGGGCTCACCCAACCGGCCGACACGGCCGCCCCGCTCGACGAATATCTCAAGCGCGCGCGCGCCGCGGGTATCGATCGGACCGTCATATTTGCCGCGTTCTCGGAGGGCTATCTTCGTGCCAACCGAGAGGTCGCCCGAATCGTTGCTCGCAATCCCCAACGGCTTCTCGGCTTCGCCTTTCTTCATCCGCTCGCCGACAAGGGGCGCGTCGATGCCATGGTCCGCGAGGCCGTCACCGATCTCGGGCTCGTAGGCATCAAGGTCCACCGACACGACGGCCGGATCACGCGCGAAATTTGCGAAGCCGCGCGCCGCTATCGCGTGCCAATCCTCTATGATGTGATGGGCGAGGTGTCCGTGGCGGAAATGCTGGCCGAGGAATATCCCGATGTTGCCTTTATCATCCCGCACCTCGGAAGCTTCGCGGACGACTGGCACGCACAGACCGCGTTCGTCGATCATCTGGTACGCCACCCGAATATCTTCACGGACACCGCAGGCGTGCGCCGCTTTGATATCCTTGAGCAAGCCGTGAGGCGGGCAGGTGCCCGCAAGGTTCTGTTCGGCACCGATGGGCCCTGGCTGCACCCGGCAGTGGAGATTGCGAAAATCTATGCCCTCAATCTGAACCCCGGCGACCAGGCCGCGATTCTCGGAGGCAACTTGATTCGAGTGCTCCGCTATCAACGCACAGAAGCACGTCTGGCTCATCCCCCGCCGTCGCGCTGAACGACGTTGTCGTAGCGGGTGGCTAAATCCGAGGTAAGGCCGCCATGGCTCGCGCGTCGCATCTGCAATGCGCGGTCCGTTACGCCCAGGCGTTTCGCCGCGCGCTGGAGATTGCCATTCTCCTGTGCGAGCGACATGCGTATCGCAACATTGGTGACGGCCCGGCCGATTTCTTTGAGGGCGATGCCCTGGTCCAGCGCACGCTGGAGAGCCAGCAGAAGTCCGGGCTCCGCCCACGGTTCGATAAGTGTGGCGCCATCGGGTCGGTCGTCGGCCGGCAGCGCACCAATTGTGATTGGTCCTGGTCCCACGTGACGCGCGTGAAGGCGCATCACGATCCGCTTGAGGTCTCGTACGTTGCCCGGGTAGTCGCGGCAAAGGAGAAAATCGGCAAGCGACGGGTCGACCTCGACTTTGGAGCCGCCATTCGCGGCGTGCTCGAGAAAGTGTCGGACCAGCAACGGAATATCCTCGCGCCGCTCGCGCAGCGGCGGTGGCCGCAAAATCCAGTCCGCCAGGCGATAATAAAGATCCGCGCGAAATGTAGCATTCCTCACGCATTGCTCGAGATCTCGGTTGGTCGCGCATATCAGACGGAACTCGGTATTGTGCCACACGTTGCCGCCGACGCGCTTGTAGGTGTGCTCCTGAATGACACGCAACAGCTGAGCCTGCAGCGGCATCGGCAATTCACCGATCTCATCGAGCAGTAATGTGCCGCCGTCTGCGAGCGCGAAGGCGCCGTCGCGCGCGGCAACCGCCCCGGTAAAGGCACCGCGTTCGTGACCAAACAACTCGCTGCCCGACAATTCCGGCGACAAGGTCGTGCAATCGACGATGACAAGGTCGGGCTTATGGTCGCGCCTGTCGAGGAGGTGAAGGGCCCTCGCGATCTGCTCTTTCCCGGTTCCGGTTTCACCAACGACCAACAAAGTGCCGCCGGAAAAGCTGGCGATTTCCACTAGCCTTCGCACCAGTTCGCGCCAGGCCGGAGAGTCCCCAACCAGTAGATTGCGGATAGAGTCGTCATTGGCGAGCCGCTCGATTTCCAGGTGACGATGAACACGAGCCACGATCTGTTCAGCGAAGATACGGTCATCGGTCCAGTCAAGGACGTCGGCTACACCTGCGTGGAGCAGCTGCCATCGCGACTCCCGAGGTAACGATTTTGGAACGGACAGCACCACGACATGGAATGAGCGCGACAGCTTCTCGAGATCGGCGATCACGGTCGCATCAACGGCTGAAACAGCCGCAAGGCAACAGTCGCCGTCATGAAAAAAGGATTCGTTCGATCGAACGGTCAATCCAAAATGCGCGAGCCTTTTGGTGACCGCTGTGGCCACCGCGGCTTCCCCAGAAAAACTCTTGAACCAAATCGACAGCGTCACAACCACGCCCCCGGCGTTCGCGGAGTTAGCTCGTAGTCAGCTGACGCGCTTCTTCCTACCGCAGCTGAGTTCGCAATCGTCCGAACTGCAGCATGATTTTGTGAGAAGCGCTGCCGTTCCTGCAATTATCTTGAATTCTCGCAGTCGGCGAAATCGTTCGACTATACTCCAATTCCGAGAATGGCTCCATCACAAATGAAGAAGTGAGCCTCGACACTTCGCCGGCCAGTCTCCTTTTCCCTGGGGCAACAGCAGCAACACGTGTGAATGCAGCTGCGTGTGAACCTCGTCTCGAGCAACACGCAAACGCGCCGCCTCACTCGGGTAGATTAGTGGATATGCAACCGATACGGGTATTGCGGATGGTATGATTCAACGGTTCGATCGGGCAGCGCAAATGTCCGATGAAGTGAACTAACCCCGCCGCGTTCATCTTGCGACAAGGAGGAACTATGTCGGTCCCGCCAAATGCATCGAATGATGCCGTGCCAGCCCCGAACGGGATTGTCCGTACTTGTAGGTGCCAGAACTGGAGCGAGATTCTTCGCGAACTCGTCACGACAGTGATCAGTCTGCTAATCGTGGGCCTCGCTCTACTTCTCCTCTGGGATGTTTATTGTGGGGCCAAGACAACGGCGGATACCTTTGATCGTCAGAAAGAAATCCTTTCTCTGGCTCTCGGACTCCTGGGGACCGTGACCGGCTACTATTTCGGACGGGTGCCCGCCGAGCGCCACGCGGACACTGCTCGCGCCGCCGCCAGGCAAGCTCACGAACGCGAGCTGAAGATCAGGCAGTTGATCTATCAGGGCCTGGCGCGCGTCCAACAGGCGCATAATGCGGCCCGAGACGGAGCACCCGACGCGGTCAGTGATGAGATTAATCAGCTCCGCTTATGTTTGTAGGCCCGGGTTCCGCAATCCGAGACGTTAAGATTTTCGCTGCGATGGACCTGTTCGTCATGTCGCGACGATATCGCGGGCAGGTGATTGCCAAAAAGGGATCAACGAACGCATGAACTCTGGTCAGCAGTTCTTACTAACCGGAGGTAGTAACGCGTAGATTAAAACGTGATACTCGTATAAAGCGAGTGGCAATGTGCGAAATGATCGTCGTGAGACATTTAGAGGCGACGGCGTCGCGGAATCGAAAATAAGCGTCGCGATCACGGCCGCGCGCAATGTCCGGTGCCAGTGCCAAAGGTGACATCGATTGAGAGTAAAGGCCCAAAGAGTGGGGCTCGGTTAGTTGACTGATAAGCTTTGGTCGGAAAACTTATCGGTCGGACAAGCGAATACCGTTGCGATACTCGCATCAATGAGTATGTGACGTGTCAACGCGAGGCGACAAAAAATAGTGTTTGGTTTGCCCAGATGGAAAGTCGCCATCGAAGGTTCTTCAATCACAACGGGCGCTAGGGAAGCTATGCGACGTCCCTGCGTCAAGCTCTTCCATGAATTCTTCCAGTGACGGCTGAGGCACGGTTTGCAGCTTATGAAGCTCTTCGGGTTTTAGCTTTGTGTATCGCCGTAGCGTACGCCAATCTTTATGACCGGTTACAAGCGCTACTTTCTCGATCGTCAATCCTGCTTCGAAGAGGCGGCTAGTGCCTTCGTGCCGCAGGTCATGGAAATGGAGATCTTCGATCTTCAGCTTGTCGCAAGCGCGCGTGAATGCCGCGCTCACTGAACGGTGATTGTACGGGAATACTCGACCCAGACCCCTGGTGATGATCCGCTGCTGGAGCAGGAGCTCCCAGGCGTCATAGCCTGTGAGGTTCAGGAGTGGCACTTGTTGGTCGTTGCCATCCTTTTCCCTCGGATCTTTGCGGTCTCGTATCAATATGATCCGCTTCTTCATGTCGACGTCCGGCCAGTCGGGCCGGCAAATCTCCTCCTGCCTCATGGTCGTTGCGACCGCGTATCGGACGATGCGGCCCATTGGGATGGCTTGCCGATTATTGGATTCGAAGTATTCAATGAGCTCGTCAAGCTCATCCTGAGTTGGTCGCCGGTCTCGCTCATCGGACTTTCCAACGAGACCTAAATACTTCAACGCCACGCGTGCCAGGCGAACCTCTTCGGCAGAAACCTCGATGCCGTGAACGGCAGCTGCGTGAGTTGCCACGGTTCCGATGAAGGACATGTCGATCGCAAGCGTAGCTGGTCCTGCACCTTCCTTCGCTCGCTTGCGGCCATATTCGATCAACCGTTCGCGGTTGAGCCGAGGAAGCTTCGTTGATCCAAGGTCCTCCTTCAGTGCCTCCATGACGGCTGCCTTGGATCTACGGGGAGGGCGGCCAACCTCGAGCATGTCTTCGACATGGAGATCGATAATATCGCCAAAGGTTTTCGCTCTTACCGCGGCGCGGGGCTTCGGCGACCCGCTACGATCAATATTGCACTCCATATCGAGCGCCCATTCCTCACCGTCCTTGCGCCGACGAAAGGTCTCTGCCACGTAGCGGTTCTTGCGGCGTACTTGGACGCGCCAGTTCCCGGACGGCAACTGAGTGAAGCTGGCCACGGTCGTGTGCACTCCCCAAACCGTGTGCGCTACGTGTGCACTAAGAGGTCAAAGCGGGTACAAACGTGTGCAATTTCGACTAGTTTGGAGTGCACACGTTCATGTTTCATCCTGTTGAAGCATAAGGTAAATAATTGAAATCGCAACACTATCGCTTTTCTGTGGCGCCGATGATGGATTGGACCGATCGGCATTGCCGGGTGTTCCACCGTCACCTGACGCGGCGGGCGCTGCTCTATACGGAGATGCTGACGACCGGCGCCATCATTCATGGCGACCGGGAGCGGCTGCTCGGGTTCGACGTGGTCGAGCATCCGGTGGCGCTTCAGCTTGGCGGGTCGGACCCGCGCGAGCTCGCACAGGCCGCGCGGATCGGCGAAGAGTTCGGCTATGACGAGATCAACCTCAATGTCGGCTGCCCGTCAGATCGTGTGAAGGATGGCCGCTTTGGAGCCTGCCTCATGGCGGAGCCGGAGCTTGTGGCGCGATGTGTCGACGCGATGAAGGGCGCGGTTTCCATTCCCGTCACCGTCAAATGCCGCATCGGCATCGACGATCAGGATCCGGAGGTCGCGCTCGATACGCTTGCGCGCGGAGTGGTCGCCTCAGGCTGCGATGCGCTGATCGTGCATGCCCGCAAGGCCTGGCTCAACGGTCTGTCGCCGAAGGAGAACCGCGACATCCCGCCGCTCGACTACGACCGCGTCTATCGCCTCAAGCGCGCGATGCCTGATGTGCCCATCATCATCAACGGCGGCATCCCCGGTATCGACGAGGCGAAAGCGCATCTCGAGCACGTCGACGGCGTGATGCTCGGCCGCGCCGCCTATCAGGAGCCATGGCGGCTGCTCTCCGTCGATCAAGACATCTTCGGCGAAGCGGCGCCGCATGCGACGATGCAGGACGCGCTCGAAGCGATGATGCCCTATATCGAGCAGCAGCTCGCGCGGGGCACGCGGCTGCATGCGATCACGCGGCATTTCGTCGGGGCGTTCCACGCCGTGCCCGGCGCGCGCGCCTTCCGCCGCCATCTTGCCGAGCAGGGGGTGAAGCCGGGCGCCGGTGTGGACGTGCTGCGCGATGCGATCGCGCGTGTCGGTGCGCGCGCTCCGGCGGAGGCCGCGGCCTAGCCCAAGCGGGTGAAGAGCCGGATCGCAAAATCCGGCTCCTCGTCGATCCGCCTCAGCGGAGCAGATCGAAATGATAGTTCACGCCGACGCGGAAGGTGTGGAATTTGGCGGCGTTCCAGTCCGGCAGATCGTCGTGCTTGAACTCGGTGTAGAGATATTCGGCCTTGGCCGACCATTTCGGCAGGAACGCCCATTCGACGCCGCCGCCCGCGGTCCAGCCCATCTTCATCTTGTTGATCGGCCCGTCCTTCAACTCGCCGGTGGCAAGACCCGCGGTCCCGAAGAACAGCAGCCGTGAATCCATCGTCGCGATGCCGGCGCGGGCGCGGCCGGTCATGTACCAGGGGATGCTCACCGCGGCGCTGTTGAGCGCGTCGTGGTTCTTGATGTCGCCGCCCTCGAAGTCATTCTCGATGCCGACCACGAACATCGGCGAGAGCTGGTAGTTGTAGCCGATCTGCACGCCGCCGACGGCGCCCTTGACCTTGCCGCCGCTGATGCCGACGAGATTATTGAACGCGTCGTCGCCGCTCTCTGCGTAGCCGGCGTTGAAGCCCGCATAGAGACCTGTCCACGAATACACCGGCTGCGGCGCCGTGTAGGCGGAGGAGGGCGCGGCGTAGCGCGGCGACAGGTCGGCAGCGCAGGCGCTGCTCGCGGCGAACACCGCGGCAAAGGGCAGGGCGCGCATCGTGCGGCGTAAGGCGGCTCTGGCAGTCATGATTCTCAATCTCCCACTTGGCCGCACCTCACGGAGCAGCCTTGTCCAACCCCGATCCGGGAATGGGATTGTTATAAACCGACTGGGCGGTTTGTAAACAGAGGAAATGCCACATCGATGGATTGTTCGCGGGGGCTCGGGTTAGGCGGTTGGCCGGCAGCCGCGCCGATGTTGCGCAGCGCGCTGTCGCAAAGGTGGCCTTACGAGACGCCAGATCGGCCGCTGTCCGTCATGATGACGAGCCGACATGCCTCTGGCGTCGCGCATGCTCGACATCGCAATGATGGGTGGATCGAGAGGGTTTGCGACAATAAAGCATTAGACAGGATGCGTTCTGCAATCTAAGATTGTTTATTGATCTGTTATTTACTCGTCCGACGATCCTTCGGCCCTCGCAGCATTTCATGCGGTGACGTTCGCGGTTGTTTTCGCGTCGGAGACGTTGGGTTCGGGCCCTTCATGTGGGTCGATTTGATGAGGGACCAGCGATGCCAATTTTCATGGCCATAGTAATTCTGGTGAGCGTCTCGATATTTTTCGGTCCGCGCAATGCGTCGGCGCAGGATGTGACGCCGCAGGCGCTGCCAGACCGCATCGATGATGTCCCGGATGCGCCTGGCAATCCGTTTCCGCGGTTTGACAATTTCAGCTGGCGCGCCTTCGTCGCGTTGAACTGGCCGGCTATGGATGGCGCCCCAAACCGCGGGCAGCCCGATCGGACCAAGAAGCTCGGCGACGCGGGCCCCCGCGTCTGGGAGACCTACAAGGCGCGCTACGAGGTCTTTGCGCCGGGCGCGCCGAAACCGGCGTCATGGACCAGCTACGACGGCGCGAACCCGTGCGGAGGCGCTGTCACCAACCAGACCAAGACGCTCAGCGCATTCAGCCATTTCGCGGATTTCAATCAGGCCGCCTTCACGCTGGCCCGCCTTGCCAATCCGTTGATTGATCAGGGCCGGATGTACACCCGCTACGAGGTTCGCTTTAGCCGCGAGCAGTTCGATACAATCGTCGATGACAACAACAAATGGTACATCAAGCAGAACCTGCCCACTGCAGCGAAACCCGGGGCGTTTCGGGATGGTTCAATTGAACTGAAAGCTGCTTGGCGCGTGCTCAAGCCAAACGATGGGATCGACCGCAGCCGCTATTACATCGCCAAAGCCATGGTCTTTGATCCGGTCGCGACGACGCGCGGCGGAAGCATCGTTTGCAACGAGCGGGACATCGCGCTCGTCGGCCTCCATATCGTGATCAAGACGAAGCTCCGGCCGCAATGGATCTGGAGCTCGTTCGAGCACATCGATAACGTTCCACCCAAAAATGATGAGCCGGACGCTAGGGCGGCCCAGGTTCCTTACTCGTTCAACTCCGGATCTCCGCCCCCGGGGCTCGCGCCGACGCCGGCCCCCAAGATGATTTCCGACGATAATCCTCCAAGCGATAACCCGGACCCGATGCAGGTCGTTCGCCTGCAACCGATCCAGCCCGATACGATGCAGATGAACCAGGCGTATTGGAATCTCCCCGAGATCAAGGGAACGGTCTGGGCCAACTACATGCTGATCATGACGCAATGGCCAAGCGCGCCGGGGACACCAAGTCCGACCAATGCAGGAGGACCGTTCCCGCTGGGAGTTGGTTCGACCCTGGCGAACACGACGATGGAAACCTACCAGCAGCGGAACGGCTCCAGCTGCATGGAATGCCATCAGGCCGTGTCAAATCAGCTCGGCCGGGACTTTGTCGCGTTCATGGCACTCGATGCACACGACCCAGCGCAGCAAATGCTGGCATCCGCAGCCTTCCGGCGGATTGCGGCGCCCTTATCGGCAGGGGCCAGCGCCAAGACGGCATCACGAAAAACCAATGAGGCTGCGTCGCCGGCGAGGACCGCCCTCGACAATGACCCGATGGTGCAGGCATTGGCCCGCGTGCTTCAACGTCAGTGATGTCTGGTTCCGAATTGAAGTGACGAAGCAGTTGGGAGATCGGACATGGCAGGCAAAATCACGACCTATGCAGATTTCCAGAATTTCATGGACGCCTGTTGTACCAAGGTGGGCGCAGACCCGGACCTGTCGGGCCATGGCCGCTGGTGGCGCGAGATGACCCACACCACGTTCATTACCGACGGCACGGTAAAGGGGCAGCGTGTCGTCGTCGTTGGCGATCCCGACAACTCGATCATGATTCACGCCCTACGGGGCGACACGCCGGATTTCGATGCAAACGACCCGAATGCGCGGTTCGGCCGGATGCCGCTCAACGCGAATTCTTTCTTTGCCGATGCCGATATCGATGAGATCGCGGACTGGATCAAGCGGGGCTGCCTGGATGGAGTGGCGCCGTCAGTTTGACTGGCGCCAGAGCGGCCAAGGGCGATCTGACAAGCGCCGATCGCGTTGTGCGGCTCAGGCAGTCCCGGCTGATTGGGCCTTGATCGTGCGCATGAGGCGCGCAGCGAAGCGAATTATCGGAGCGCGCGGCGATCGGGCAATTCCGGGTAGCCTGTGAGCATCAGCTTGTCGGCGCGCACACCCCAGCTCTCCAGGCGGTCGAGGAAGCTCATGCCGAGCAGATTGGTCTTCATCTGCCCGCGCGGCACGACGAGGGCCGGCACCGACTTTTCGACGAGGTGGCCGACGGAGAGACGGTCGAGCGTAAGGCGGGCTGCCTTGGTGTGGCCACCCGCGGTTTCGAGATCGACGTCGTATTCGAGCATCTCGAGCGGCAGTCCGATCGCTTTCGCGGTTTCCCAGGTCAGGACCACGGAGGTCGCACCGGTATCGATCACCATCGGTGCGGCGACGCCGTTGATCTTCGCACGTAGCGCGAATTCGCCGCCCTGGCCGCGCTGGATCTGCACGGCCGGGGCCGGGGAGGCAATCTGCGCGCGAAACATGTGCGAGACCTTGTTGCTCGCGCGCGCGATCCGGTCGGGATCGCCATAGGCGACGACGGCACCGGCCGTGCCGGCGAGCATGACGAGAACGAGCAGGAAGCGGATCATTGCGCGCCTCCGAGGCGACGCAGGGCGGTCAGGCGCGTTTCGGCGATCCCGCGATCGGCTGCAAACCCGCGTCCGCCATGCGTGCCGGCAACAGCGCCATCACCGCGAGCCGTTCCGTGCTCTCCATGGCGTGCCAGCGCGCGATCTCCGGCAAGGTCCGGCCGCAGCCGAAGCACAGCCTCGTCTTGGGATCGATCATGCAGACGGCGACGCACGGCGTTTCTTTGCTCATGTGGCCATAGTGGGGGATCGTCGGGCATGTCTGCAAGCATCTCGTTAAGAGCCCGTACCAGCGCTCATGATCGGCTTGTGGCGCGGCCGGCGCTTCTCGTCGGGCACAGCGGAACTGTCCGGCTGGAGCGGCGGAGAATCGTCCGACATCGGCGCCAGCGCACTCATCACGCGCTCCGGCGGGAAGGTGACGATCACTTCTGTGCCGATGCGCAGCTTCGATTTCAGCGTGAATGTGCCGCCATGCAGGTCGATCAGGTTCTTGGCGATGGGCAGGCCGAGCCCTGCGCCCTGTTCGGCCGACTTGATCGAGTTGGAGCCCTGGCCGAACGAGGCGAGCACGATCGGGATCTCGTCCTCGGGGATGCCGGAGCCGGAATCCCTCACCGAGAGATATTGCCCGCCCGAAGCGGTCCAGCCGGCCTTGAGCCAGATCTCGCCGCCTTGCGGGGTGAACTTGATCGAGTTGGAGAGCAGGTTGAGCACGACCTGGCGGATCGCCCGCTCGTCGGCCCAGAGCCGCGGCATGGCCTGCTCGAATACCTCGTGGATGGTGATGCCGCGGCTCGAGGCGCGCAGCTTCATCAAATGATGGCAGTCGGCGACGATGCCGACCAGCGACACCGCTTCCTCGTTGAGCTCGTAACGGCCAGCCTCGATCCGCGACAGATCGAGGATCTCGTTGATGAGGTTGAGCAGGTGCACGCCGGAATTATGGATGTCGGCGGAATATTCCTTGTAGACCGGCACCGCGTGCGCGCCAAAAATTTCGCTCTTCATCACCTCGGAGAAGCCGAGGATCGCGTTCAGCGGCGTGCGCAGCTCGTGGCTCATCTGCGCGAGGAAGCGTGATTTTGCGACGTTGGCGGATTCGGCGCGGTGGCGCGCTTCGTCCGAGATCGCCTTGGCCTGTTCGAGCTCGCCGATCAACGCGTCCTTCTCGGCGCGTGCCTCGAGCGTGGCGAAGGTCGAGGAGTGCAGGCGGTGCGCCAGCAGCACGAAATAGCCTTCGGCTGCGAGCGCGAGCGCCGCCAGGATGTAATTGTCGAGCGCGCCGGTGATTGCAAAGCTCAGCGCCATCGCGACCGCGACGGGCGCCGTGGCGGCAAGGGCGGCGATCGGCAGATTGGCGGCCAGCATGCTCGACACTGCGATCACCAGCAGCATCAGGAACATCATCAGCGTTTCCGTGACCATGTCGAGCACGGGATGGATCAGGATCGCCATCCAGCACAGGCCATAGAGCAGGTCGAGTACGACGAAGTGCGTCCGCCATGCGCGTGTCGCCGCGGGCGAGGAGGCCTCAGCCAGGAAGCGGTGGCAGCTGCGGATCATCGCGGCGTGGATACAGAGCATGCCGGCGGTCCAGGCCGCGGCCGGGATCGGTTGCATCCACAGCCCGAACAGCACGCCGGTGGCGACCACCAGCAGCATCACGACATAGGAGGCCGACAGCCGGGTCTGGGCATATTGGCGCAGCATCTCGGCGTCGAAAGCCGGCCGGGTTCCGCTGGTCGACGTTAACTTGTCGCGCGCCTCGCGTACCCGCTGCGACGCAGCCCGGCGGCTGCTCGCCGATGGCGCGCTCACCGGCTCGGCCGGAAGCTGTACGACCTCTGGCTTTTCAGCGGGTTTACTCATCGAACAACAACATTCCTGCCCGCGCAAAGGCGGGCCTTCTGCATTGTCTATCTCTGGCAAGAAATCCTTAAGAGGTGACTTAAGGAGCTAAAGAATTACGTTAACCCGGCGTTAATTTTGAACGCGCGCAGTGCCGGTCAGTGCAGCACCGCATGCTGGGCGACGTAGGCCACCGCGCCCGCCAGATAGCCCGCGAGCGCGGGAATGGCGATGCGGCGGGCGTACCAGAGGAACTCGATCCGCTCGAGCCCCATGGCGGCGACGCCCGCGGCCGAGCCGATGATCAGGATCGAGCCGCCGGTGCCGGCGCAATAGGCGATGAACTCCCAGAGGAAGCTGTCGGGCGGGTAGTGGCCGAGGTCGTACATGCCCATGGTCGCCGCAACCAGCGGCACGTTGTCGATCACAGCGCTGAGCAGGCCGAGCACGACGACGATGGCGTCCTGGCGGCCAATCGTCGCCTCCAGCCAGCGCGCCAGCATCGACAGGAGGCCCGCATGCTCGAGGCAGGCGACCGCCAGCAGAATGCCGAGGAAGAACACGATCGAGCTCATGTCGATCCGCGTCAGCGCATGCGCGAGCGTCAGCGGACGGCGAACATGCTCGTCCTTGTCGCGGTGAACGACCTCGCCGACCAGCCAGACGATGCCGAGGCCGAGCAGCACGCCCATGAAGGGCGGCAGATGCGTGACCGCCTTGAAGGCGGGCACGGCGATCAATACACCGAGCCCGAGATAGAACATCAGATTGCGCTCGAACGACCCGACGAGCTGAACTCCGTCGTCCTTGGGTGGCGGCGCGATGGTCTTGCCTTTCACCAGAAGGCTGATGAAGGCGAGCGGCACGAGCAGATTGACCAGCGAGGGCAGGAACACCGAGCCCATGATCTTCAGCGGCGTGATCTGCCCGCCGATCCACAGCATGGTCGTGGTGACGTCGCCGATCACGGTCCAGGCGCCGCCGGCATTGGCGGCGATGACGATGAGGGAGGCGAACAGCAGGCGGTCGTCGCGCCTGGCGATCAGCCGTTGGATCAGCGAGACCATCACGATTGTGGTGGTCAGATTGTCCAGGATCGCGCTGAGGAAGAAGGTCACGAAGCCGATCAGCCACATCAGGCGGACCTGGCTCGTCGTGCTGATGCGGGAGGTGATGACCTCGAAACCGTCGTGGGCGTCGATCACCTCGACGATGGTCATCGCGCCGATCAGGAAGAACACGATCTGCGCGGTGGAAACGACGGATTCGTCGATCTGCCGGCCGACCATGGCGTGGTCGCCGATCGTGGCCGCGTAGATCGCCCAGAGCAGCCCGGCGCCGATCAGCGCCGTGGCACTCTTGCTGATCCGGAGCGGGTGTTCGAGCGCGATCGCCGCATAGGCCAGAACGAAGATGACGGCGATCGCGATCAGCAAGGCGGGATCAGTTCGACAGGTGTCAGCGGTTAAGGCGCGCGAGCAGGCTCGACGTATCCCAGCGCTTGCCGCCCATCTTCTCGACCTCGGCGTAGAACTGGTCGACCAGAGCGGTCACCGGCAGATTGGCGCCGTTGCGGCGGGCTTCGGCCAGCGAGATCGAGAGGTCCTTGCGCATCCATTCGACCGCGAAGCCGAAATCGTACTTGTCCTCGTTCATGGTCTTGTAGCGGTTCTCCATCTGCCAGGACTGCGCTGCGCCCTTGGAGATGGTCTCGATCACGGCGGCGACGTCGAGGCCACTCTTCTTGGCGAAGTGGATACCCTCGGAGAGGCCCTGGACCAGGCCCGCGATGCAGATCTGGTTGACCATCTTGGTCAGCTGGCCGGAGCCGGCGGGCCCGAGCAGCTTGCACATCCGCGCATAGGCGCCTGTGATGACCGGCTCGGCGCCGGCATAGGCGCCCTCGGCGCCGCCGCACATCACCGTCAGCACGCCGTTCTCGGCGCCGGCCTGGCCGCCCGAGACGGGGGCGTCGATGAACTTGAAGCCGGCCTTGGTGGCGGCAGCGTCGAGCTCGCGTGCGACCTCGGCGGAGGCGGTGGTGTGGTCGACGAAGGTCGCGCCCTTCTTCATGCCGGCGAACGCGCCGTCGGGGCCGATCGTGACCGCGCGCAGATCATTGTCGTTGCCGACGCAGCACATCACGAAGTCCTGGCCTTCGGCTGCCGCCTTCGGGGTCGCCGCGGTCTTGCCGCCGAACTTGTCCGCCCATTCCTTCGCCTTGGCCGCGGTGCGGTTATAGACGGTGACCTCATGGCCCCCTTTTTTCACGAGGTGTCCGGCCATGGGGAAGCCCATCACGCCGAGACCGAGGAAAGCGACTTTAGCCATGTGTGGTACCTTGTCCGTAGTTTGGGTTTTACGGTTATTGCCGGGCGAGGTGGCGCCTGGTTCCGCTATGAGGGCGGATTAGGAGCGCACCATAAACCCTTGAGGCCAGAGGGCAACGGCTTCGTTTGGCAGCCGCCTGTGCTAGGATGGCGGGACTTAAGGTCCTACATAAAAAAGGGAGCGAAAGCATGGGTGGCGTGAGCGTTGGTGTCCTCGATCATTTCAACATCCGGACCCGGAATCTGGCCGAGACGGTCCGCTTCTATGAGGACGTGCTGGGCCTGGAAAAAGGCGCGCGGCCCGATTTCGCCTTCCCGGGGGCCTGGATGTACAGCGAGGGCAAGGCGGTGGTGCACCTCGTCGATATTTCCCCGACCTCGGAGCCACAAAAGCCGGATTCCGGCGTTGTCCACCATGTCGCCTTCGTCAGCCGCGGGTTCGACGGCATGAAGCAGCGGTTGACGTCCAAGGGCATGAAATTCGACTCCCGCCAGGTGCCCGGCGGCGACCTCTGGCAGATCTTCGTCCACGACCCCAACGGGGTCATGATCGAGCTCAATTACGAGGCCGCTGCGGAGCAGGGGGCTGCCCCCGCGGAGATGGCTGACGATATCGGCAGGCAGTAGCCTTTTGGCCGTTTCCGCTCTAATGGGGCATCCTCAAGCCTTGAGCGTGATCTGATCGGAAAGCCGCTCCACACTTTTCCGGATCATGCTCTGTTCAGGAGATGCGCTTTGAGCGTGACGCAGCAACAGGTTCTCGACAGCCTCGCCAGGATCAAGTCGCCCCGCGGGGTCGCGCTCACCAATGCCAATGTGCTGAGCGCGATCAGCGCGGCCGACGGCAAGGTGTTCTTCTCGATCAACGTCGATGCCGCCGAGGCGCGGGCCTGGGAATCCGTCCGGGCCGAGGCCGAGGCCGCGGTGCGCGCCATTCCCGGCGTCACCACCGTGATGGTGGCGCTGACCGCCGAGCGCAAGCCGGGCGCCGCGCCACCTCCGCCGCCAACGCCGAGCCGCGGCACGCCGGGCGTGCAGCCGGTCCACGCCCACAAGCCACCGCCGCAGGGCGGCGCCCAATCGCCGATGGCTCGCCAGTCCGAGATTCCGGGTGTCGCTGCCGTGATCGCGGTCGCCTCGGGCAAGGGCGGCGTCGGCAAGTCGACCACCGCGCTCAACCTGGCGCTGGGCCTGCGCGACCTCGGCCTCAGGGTCGGGCTGCTCGATGCCGACATCTACGGCCCCTCCGTGCCGCGGTTGACGGGCCTCCACGAGAAGCCGGCGCTGGACGGCGAGCGCAAGATGATTCCGCTCAAGCGTTTTGGCCTCGCCATCATGTCGATCGGCTTCCTGGTGGAGGAAGAGACCGCGATGATCTGGCGCGGTCCGATGGTGATGTCGGCGGTGACGCAGATGCTGCGCGACGTCGCATGGGGGAGCCTCGACGTACTCGTGGTCGACATGCCGCCCGGTACCGGCGATGCCCAGCTCACGCTCGCGCAGAACGTGCCGCTCAAGGGCGCCGTGATCGTCTCGACCCCGCAGGACCTGTCCCTGATCGATGCAAGGCGGGGGCTTGCGATGTTCAGGAAGGTCAACGTGCCCGTGCTCGGCATCGTCGAGAACATGAGCTACTTCCAGTGCCCGCATTGCGGCACGAAATCGGATATTTTCGGCCATGGCGGCGCGCGCCACGAGGCCGAGAAGCTCGGGGTACCGTTCTTGGGCGAGATCCCCCTGCACATGGCGATTCGCGCCACCTCGGATGCCGGCAATCCCGTGGTCGACAGCGAGCCGGACGGCCCTCATGCGGCGATCTATCGCGCCATTGCGGGGCAGGTCCGGGACCAGCTCAAAGGCGTTATCGCCGCGGCCTGAGCCGGTCTTTTGGGGACATGCGACTTTCGTAGAGCCCCGTCATGCCATTGTCGCGTTCCGAAAGCGGGGCTTCCGTGTTAAAGGCCACGGCAGTCAAGCCCCTTCGGTTCGACGCGACAAAAACGCGTCGCCGGAACGAGCGGCGACAACGAGGAAGTTTAGGGGAAACGCCCCAACAAGGAGAGACCTGAAGATGAAGCGTCGTGATTTCCTGAAAGTGTCGGCAGCAGGCGCGGCGGCGACCGCCGCGGTGGCCTCGCCGGCGATCGCGCAATCCATGCCCGAGATCAAGTGGCGCCTGACGTCGAGCTTCCCGAAGTCGCTCGACACCATCTATGGCGGTGGCGAGCAGCTGGCGAAGTACGTCGCCGAGATGACCGACAACAAATTCCAGATCCAGGTGTTCGCCGCCGGCGAAATCGTCCCCGGCCTCCAGGCGCTCGATGCGACCTCGAACGGCACGGTCGAGATGTGCCACACCGTCTCCTACTACTATGTCGGCAAGGACCCGACCTGGGCGATCTACGCCTCGGTGCCGTTCGGCCTCAACGCGCGCCAGCAGAACTCCTGGTGGTACCAGGGCGGCGGCGAGCAACTCGGCAACGAGTTCTTCAAGAAGTCGAACGTGATCGGTCAGCCCTGCGGCAACACCGGCACCCAGATGGGCGGCTGGTTCCGCAAGGAGATCAAGACCGTTGCGGACCTCTCCGGCCTCAAGATGCGCATCGGCGGCATCGCCGGCCAGGTGCTCCAGAAGGTCGGCGTCGTGCCGCAGCAGCTCGCCGGCGGCGACATCTATCCGGCGCTGGAGAAGGGCACCATCGACGCCGCTGAGTGGGTCGGCCCCTACGATGACGAGAAGCTCGGCTTCGCCAAGGTCGCCAAGTACTACTACTATCCCGGCTTCTGGGAAGGCGGTCCGACCGTCCACGCCTTCACCAATTTGGACAAGTGGAATTCGCTGCCGAAGAACTACCAGGCGATCCTCACCAACGCGATGGCCAACGCCAACAGCTGGATGGCCGCGCGCTACGACATGCAGAACCCGGCGGCGCTGAAGCGTCTGGTCGCCGGCGGCACCCAGCTTCGTCCCTTCACCAACGAAGTGCTCGAGGCCTGCCTCAAGTCGACCAACGAGCTGTGGGGCGAGATCTCGGCCAAGAACCCCGACTTCAAGAAGTCGATCGACGCCATGCAGGCCTACCGCTCCGACGAATATCTGTGGTGGCAGGTCGCCGAATACACCTACGACAGCTTCATGATCCGCTCGCGCACCCGCGGCTGACCTTTCGAAACGTCGCAAGACGACAGAGCCCGGCCTCGTTCGCGAGGCCGGGCTTTTTCTTTGCCGCCTGCGGCCGCCCAAACAAAAATATGAAAAACAACCCCATGCACAGTAGAAGCGGGGCGAGGGCAGGCCGCCCTATGAATGCTGCCAACCATTTGGACCGTTGGGGTAAATCAGCAGGAAGGGGCAATCGTCGCGCAGCCGGGGCCAGCGCGGCGATTTTGCCTGATCGCGGCATCTGGAATGACATCGTCATTTGCCGCGCGTCCGTTCCCGCATTGTCATTGCGAGGAGCCCTTGCGACGAAGCAATCCAGACCGTGACCGCGGAGGGTTGCTGGATTGCTTCCGCCTTCGCCGAGGCTTCGGCGGACAAGTCGCTACGCTCGCAATGACGGGTGGATGGAGTTGAGGCTCGACCCGGCAACGAACCCGTTTGACACGTCGGGCAAAACAGTGGCAAAAAGCAATAATCGCATAATCCGAAATTGGCGCTTCGGTGCCGATCCCGTGAGGTGACGATGAGCTTCGATCCCGATGAGGTTCAACGCGCGCTGCGCGAGGCATGGTCGCTGTCGACTTCCAGCCAATGGACGCCGAACAATCCGGCGGCAGGGCAGTGCAACGTCACGGCGCTGCTCGTTCACGAACTCTTCGGCGGCGAGCTGCTGAAAACGCCTCTGCCGGCGGCCGATCATTTCTACAATCGGATCGAAGGCCGGCGGTATGACTTCACGGCGAGCCAGTTCGATCAGCCGATTGCCTACGTCGACTTGCTCACGGATCGAGCCGACGCAGAGCTGGGAGCAACGAGCGACCAACTGGCTGAGCTCAGGGCCGCTTTTCTGCGGCACTGTACTAGTACTATCCCGGCTGGTGGGACGGCGGGCTTGCCCGGCGTCCATCAGTCGGCCTCCGGGTCCGACTTCCCGACCAATCGTATCTGCCCCGGATAATCGATCGGCTGCGGATCGCGTATTCCCGCGACGTCTCGGCGAAACTGCTTACCCGCATCCGTCCATCGGCCGAACCGCGTGTTGACGACCTCCATCAGGCCATAATCCGCCAACGCTTCAATCGCATGTTCGCCAGCAGACACCGAAATGGAGTCCACTTCGTCGCCGTACTCGTCCAGATGCTGGTTGACCATCAGAACAAGCGCGATCAGGAGCTTCTGTTCGCCGTCGGTCATCGGCTGTTACCCCCGCACTGCTCCTTGATGCGCTCGAAGGCATCGATGTATTTGGTGTAGAATTTCTTTGCTCGCGCACCGAGCGCGTACGGCTGGCAGGCTTCATCGGGAAACGGCATCTTGCTCACGTCGGAGTCCAACTGTGGACGCCGCGAATTACAGAATGCCCGCTTCTGCGAACTGAAATGAAGAGAATAGGTGCACCTGTTGTCAGGCGGAGCATCGGCCGGCCCGCGGCAAGCTTCCCACAGCTGATAAGTCCCGTCGAACTTCGTAAAATCCAATTGCACGACGTTGAACCCATCCTTCTCCTGACTTGTGGAAAGAAAGACGCATTTCTTGTCTGGAATCTGACGTATCTCAAGACGCATGCGCCGGTCGCCAAACTCTTCGAGTGTGACGGAATCATCCGCTGTACTGGTCAGCTTGTACGAGTCCTCACCGAACGGTCCATGAAGCAGCATCGCGACATCCGGCAAAATCGCACCGGTACTCTTCGATTGTCCGGACTGCGCATGGCTCTCCGATGCGATGAAAATCGTTGCGGCGAGAGCAAAAACGATCCGGCTCAGCGCGCTGCTCCAAACAAGCTTTCGCTTCATGTGACTGGATCCCCGGTGCCGCAGCGGACTTCCGCGCGGCGCGCCCGTCGATGATGAACCGCTCAAGCGTGACTAGGTTGTAAATGGAATTGAAACAACCGATAATGCGCGGAATGCTCAACTTTGAATGAAGCGGGCGCAGGATGGTAGGGCGCCGCGTCATCCTGCGAGCTCTTGCCATGCTGTCGCCCTCCCTGAACATGAGGTTTTGACGATGCGTACTGTAATCGCGAGGCCATGGCCGACGCGGGCCCGCCAGATGTTTTCGGCGGAAGGCCAAGGCGGTGAACGCCGATCTACAGCTGCGGACCAGACAGTCTAACCTCTCGCTCGGCGCGGAAGACATTGCCATACAGGTTGCTGATCCATTGTCTTCCGCTCGAGGTTACGTTCAAATAACGGATCGCCGTCGGGACTTGCGGTGCGACCTTGGTCCAGTAGAACTGCGGATATTTGTGCACCACGTCCGCGGGTGTGGCGTATCCGAGCGATTTGTTGAGCCCTATCTCTTCGAATTCATAGAAGAGCGCATTTGATTTCTTCATGTAGTTCGGATCGCCGAGCTGGCCGATCAGATCAGCGGCGCGCAGCAACAAACCTTCTTCCTCGTCCAGATCATCCTTGAGTTCGCTCGTTGGTGCGTCTGTATAGGGAAAGCGGGTATATTCGATGGCCTGGGCAACGCGCGCGGCGTCGATCTGGTCGACTGCGTCGAGGCGCTCCACCGCGAACAATTTTGAGCGATCGACGTGATAGGGCGCAAGCGCTGCATCGGAGGAGCCGACCGGCAACTCAACCGTTCGGCCGGTACCATCAACGACATAGGCGCCCTCCTGGTCTCCGTAGATGACGCCCCGAACGTAGCCGATGTCGTGGATCAGACAGGCCAGGATAAAGTGAGCGTAATCGCTGGCCGTGGTTTGCCTCAGAAGTGAGCGGCCGATCAGGATGTCGTGCCCCACCAGCGTGACCAACAGGGTGTGCTCCACGTTGTGATACAATGCATCGCTATTGCCGATACATTCCAGGGCCAGCTTCGCCGCGTAAGGGAGCAATTCCGGCAAGCTGGCATGCGATGAGCCGAAGCGGCCTTTTGTCTCCGAGATGAGGAACGCACCGAGCGCCTGGGACGTCAGTTCTGGAATTGTTATCATGAGCAAGGTCCTCGTCGACGAACCCCCAGTAAGCCTGCTGCAGGATCAGGAGGGAGAGGAGGCCACTGGAAGAATGCGACGCCGAGCCGGAAGTTGCCGGGCGCCAGCGAACTGAAAGGCGACGTCGCCGCCTGAAATGGGGCTGAACATGACGTGAGGCCAAAGGCGGGGGTGATGCTTGACCTAGATCAACGTGGCTGCGGCGCATGCTACGTCTGCCCGGCAGCAACGCCCATTCAGGGTGGTCAAAAGCCGGCGTGCGGCGCGAAGGCCAGTCAGCCGGAGGCTGACATCGGCCGACAATTCAGCCATGGCGCCAATTTGTCGCCAGACCGCGTGGCTGGTCCGCCCTAGAAAGCGCGAAGGGTGCACCGGTACGCTCGGGTTCGAATGAACCCCACCCGACGGCGGAGCGACATGTTATTCTGGGTCATTGTATTTATGTGATTATCAGGAGACCGGATCATGATTCCTCAGGATCGGTTTCGCGGCCTTTTTCATAAATATCTGTTCGCGCTTTTCGTGGCTGTCGCGATCCCACTTGCTTTCAACGGCGTTATTGAAGCGTGGTTCGGCTATCGCGATCAGCGCGCGAGGCTCGACCAGTGGCTTAGCCTCCAGTCCGCATCCGCGGCCGCCGAAATTCACGATTTCATCCACGGCATCACGAGTCAGCTTGGCTGGCTGGTTCAGCTTCCATGGAGTGACGAGTTCGACGAACGCCGGCGGACCGACGCGTTGCGCCTGCTTCGACAAGCGCCCGCCATCGTCAGTCTCACACTCCTCGACGGCAATGGCCTGGAGCGTCTCTACATCTCGCGGATCGGCCTCAATCGGATCGAGAGCCGCACGGACCGATCAGCCGATCCCGCCTTGGTTGGTGCCCGCGCAGCTCAGATCTGGTTCAGCGACGTCAGCTACAATCGAGGCTCCGAACCGTACTTGACGGTCGGGATTGCCGGCAACCGACCGGCTGTCGGCGCAGTCATAGCCGAAGTGAACCTCAAGCTGATTTGGGACGTGATCTCGGCGATCAAGGTCGGAAAGACCGGCTCCGCCTTCGTCCTGGACCGATCGGGTCGCCTGATCGCCCATCCCGACATCAGCCTCGTGCTCCGCGGGGCGGAGGAAGCAACCTCCAAGCCATTTCGGGCTGTGCGGGACGCGATAGGGTCGAAAGCGGGCTTCGCAACGAGCCGGGATGCGCAAGGACACTATGTTGCCGCCAGCGCTGCTCCCGTACAGGGCCCCGACTGGACAGTCGTGGTCGTGCAGCCGCTATCCGAAGCTTACGCGCCGATCTATTCCGCCCTGTGGCGGACGGCAATGCTTCTCGCAATCAGCACCATGCTCGCAGGCATTCTTGCCTATGCATTGGCGCACCGGATGACGGAGCCGATCAAGCTGCTCGAGGAGGGCACGGAGAGGATTGGTGCCGGGTCCTTTGACCACCGCATCTCGATCCACACCGGGGACGAGTTCCAGCGTCTTGCAAACAGTTTCAACAGAATGGCGTCCGAGCTGGCGCTGGCGCAGCAGCACCAGGAGCGCATCGCCAAGCTCAAGCGGTTCCTTGCCCCCCAGGTCGCCGATCTCGTCGATCGAGCCGGCGATGACAGCGTGCTGGACGGCCGCCGTACGGAAGTCGTCGTTGTCTTCTGCGATTTGAGGGGGTTCACCGCGTTTTCAGCAGGCGCCGCGCCCGAGGACGTCATGAGCGTATTGTCGGAATATTATGAAAGCCTTGGCAGGGTCATCACGAAATTCGAGGCAACGCTGATCAATTTCTCCGGCGACGGACTGATGGTGCTGGTGAACGCACCTGTCCCGGTCGAAGAGCCTGCATTGAGAGCCATCGATCTCGCCGTCGACATGCAGACGAACGTGCAAGCCCTCATCGCCGGCTGGCGATCGCGTGGCTACCACATTGGTTTCGGAATCGGCCTTGCCAGCGGGCCGGCGACTGTCGGCCGGATCGGATACGAGGACCGGCTCGACTACACCGCCATTGGAAGCGTCGTGAATCTTGCGGCCCGGCTGTGCGCATCTGCCGCAGACAAGGAAATCCTGATCGACGCCAAAGTCGCCGCCGACGTCAAGGGCAGGCGGCCCGTTGAGGATCTCGGGGGCCGCGAGATCAAAGGATTTGACGAAGCCATTCCAGTCTTCGGAATATCCTTCGAGGCTCTCGAGCCGAGTGGCCGCGGGATGCCCGGCACAATCCGCTAGAGACTGTCCGCGTATCCGGGGCTATGCTCCGGCAAACGGCTGACGGCAGCGGGTCCGTGGGCATGAGGTGCGCCAACCCTGAAGCAGCAACGCTACGCAGACGCGCCAGACGGCGTGATTTTCTTCTTTGGATGGCAGGCGCCGCGACGTGGACGACCGTCTCGTATGGGCAGAAGCCCTCCATGCCGGTCATCGGATATCTTTGCCCGGAGTCACCCGAGCTCTTTGGCAGTCGACTTGAGGCTTTCCGACAGGGACTGGAGGAAGCCGGCTTCGTCGAGGGGCGCAATGTGGCGATCGACTTTCAGTGGGCCGCCGGACAATATTCTCGATTGCCAGCCCTGGCTGCCGAATTGGTCGCCAGAAATGTAGACCTGATCGTGGCTCCTGGCGGGGCTCCCGTGGCACTTGCCGCGAAGGGTACGGGTACGACCAAGACCATCGTGTTCGAGATGGGCGGCGACCCCGTTCAGCTACGCGTGGTGGACAGCCTGTCGCGGCCGGGCGGAAATATCACGGGGGTATCGAGCCTGAGCGTCGATGTGTCGCCAAAGCGGCTTGAGCTGATGCGCGACCTGTTGCCCACGGCGACCAGATTGGCGGTGGTCGCCAACCCGACAAGTCCGACCGCACCATCACAATTGCAGAAGCTTCAGGCGGCCGCAGAAACCCTGCGGGTTCAACTGCAGATCTATAGCGCAAGCAAGGAGGATGAATTTGAATCCGTGTTCGCGGCCGTTGCCAGGGACGGGCCAAGCGGAGTTGTGTTTACCTCCGACCCTTATTTTGCATTTCGCAGTGCCCGACTGGCGGCTCTCGCGATGAAATATCAATTGCCCGCAATCACGCAGACCCGAGACTTTCCCGTGGCTGGAGGTTTGATGAGCTACGGAGGAGATTTCGTGCAGTCGCACCGTCGCGCGGGTATCTATGCCGGACGCATTCTGTCGGGCGAGAAGCCTCCGATCTTCCGGTTCAGCTCGTCACGAAGGTGGAGCTCGTTGTCAATTTGAAGGCAGCGAAACTGCTCGGCCATCCGTTCTCCGCGGCAGTCATTGCCGGCGCGGACGAGGTGATCGAGTAAACCATCATGGGAACGCGCCCAGATCGGCTTACACGAACCTGACAGGGGGCGCGGGCGAGCCTGCCACGCGCTTTTTCGCTGGCCGAGGCGGCCGGAATGGTGGAAGAGAGCGAAGATGCGGCGCGAGCCGTGATTGCACCGGAATATCCGGCGGGACTGCGATGCGCCTTCTGATCGTCGAGGACAATGTCGAGCTGTCGCGGCTCGTTGCCGCCGGGCTGTCGGCCGCCGGCTACCAGAGCGACATCGTGAGCACCGCGGCCGAGGCGCGCGAGGCGGTCAGCAGCGTCAGCTACGCTGCGATGATCCTCGACCTCGGCCTTCCCGACGGCGACGGCCTGTCGGTGCTGCGCGAGCTGCGGCGGCAGATGGAGCCGCTGCCGGTGCTGGTGCTGACCGCGCGCGGCGGCTTGCAGGACCGCGTCAGCGGCCTGCGCAGCGGCGCCGACGACTATCTGGCAAAGCCGTTCGCCATGGAGGAGCTGGTGGCGCGGCTGGAGGCGATCCTGCGCCGGCCCGGCCAGCTGCTCGGCCGTTCGCTGCGCCTCGCCAATCTCGTCTACGACACCGAAAGCCGCCAGATCTTCGTCGACGACCAGCCGCGGATCATCTCCGCGCGCGAGACCTCGGTGCTGGAAATTTTGCTGCGCCGGCAGGGGCGGGTGGTGCCGAAGAAGAACGTCGAGGACCACATCTTCGGGCTCGAAGGCGAGGTCGCCTCCAACGCGGTCGAGGTCTACGTCTCGCGGCTGCGCAAGCAGCTCACCGAGCACGGCGCCAAGGTCGTGATCCACACCATCCGCGGCGTCGGCTATCTCATGTCCGAGGAGAAATAGCGTGGCGGCCGCCGGGGCCTATGGCAGATCGCCGACATTCAAATCGTTGATCTGGCGCATCGTGTTCATGCACATCGTGGCGGTCGCGGTCGTCGCGATCTTCCTGCCGCTGGTGCTGTTCTGGCTGCTCAATTCCGAAGTCGACCAGCTGCACCGCGAAGCCATGCGCGCGCAGGCCGAGGTGCTGGCCGAGCGCATTGTCGCCGCGCCGGACGGCCTGCTGACGTTCAACCTGCCGGACAGCCTGCGGGGCCTCTATTCGGAAGCCTACGGCCGCTATCTCTACGATATCCGCGATGCCGACGGCCGTTTGCTGTTCTCGTCCCGCCGCAAGACGGGAGCGGCAGCGTCGGCGCCGCCGACACTTTCCGAGACGATTTCCGGCGCCGGCGTCACCCGCATCATCGACGGCAAGATCGTGCGCATCCGCGTGGCCGAGGATCTGGCGCATCGCGACGTCATCATCGACGACATCATCTCGAACTTCTTCCGCCGGGTCGGGTGGATCACCATTCCGATCCTGCTGATCCTGCTCGCCGCCGACATCATCATCTTCCGCCGCGCCATCGCGCCATTGTGGAAGGCGTCGGAGGAGGCCAGCAATATCGGGCCGGCGCGCACCGACATCCGCCTGCCGACGGAGCAGATCCCGCGCGAGATCATGCCGCTGGTCACCGCCGTGAACCAGGCGCTCGACCGGCTCGAGGACGGTTTTCGGGTGCAGCGGCAGTTCACGGCGGATGCCGCGCATCAATTGCGCACGCCGCTCACGATCCTGCGCACGCGGATCGAGACGCTGGGCGATGGCGCCGCAAGGCAGGCGCTGCACGACGACATCGAAGGCATGAGCCGCATCGTCGCCCAGCTGCTGGAGATCGCCGAGCTCGACACCCTGGTGCTCGATCCCGGCGAGACCGCGGACCTGCGCGCCGTCTGCGCCGAGGTGGTCGGCTCCATCGCGCCGTTCGCGATCGCGCAGCACAAGGACATCGCGCTGAAGGGCGCCGACGCGCCGGTGCTGATCCACGGCAATGCGGAGATGCTCCAGCGCGCGATCTTCAACCTCGCCGAAAACGCCATCAAGTTCACGGCGAAGGATACCGCCGTCGACGTCGAGGTGCGCGAGGACGGTTCGGTGCGCGTGCGCGATTGCGGCCCCGGCATCGCGGAGACCGAGCGCGAGCTGATCTTCCAGCGCTTCTGGCGCGCCGACCGCCAGCGCAGCGACGGCGCGGGACTCGGGCTCTCGATCGTGCGCGGGGTCGCGGACGATCATGCCGCGACGGTGGCGGTGGAAAATCTTCCCGGCGGCGGCGCGGAGTTCACGCTGCGGTTTCGGCTGGCGGAGAAGACGGCTTCTTCACCCTCTCCCCTTGTGGGAGAGGGTGGCTCGCCGCGATAAGCGGCGAGACGGGTGAGGGGTTCTCTCCGCGAATCCAACTCTTAGTCAAGCGCGCGGAGAGAACCCCTCATCCGGCGCTCCGCGCCACCTTCTCCCACAAGGGGAGAAGGGAAGAAAGCGGCCGCTATTTCAGCTTGCCCGTGGACAGGTCCATGATCATGCGCGTGGCCAAATAAAGCCGCGGCACGATGCTGTTGATCTGCACATATTCGGCATCGTTGGAGTGCGCGCCGAAGCCTGACAGGCCCATGCCTTCCACCACGGCGCCGCTGGTCTTGAGCGCGGCAAATGCGGCGTCGGTGCCGCCGCCGGTCGCCTTCTCGTCGACCTTGAGGGACAGTCCGATCTCCCCATAGATCGTCTTGCCGTAGGCCGCGACGCGGCGCGAGGCGTCGTTGGCCTCCAGCGGCGGGCGGCGCACCTCGAATTTCAGCTCGACCCTGGAGTCGGGCAGCAGGCGATTCTTGATCTTCTCCTGCAGCGCCTTCTGCAACTCGTCGAAATCGGCGACCTTGAGCGCACGCGCATCGGCCTGGGCCGAGGCGTCGGCCGGGATCACGTTGCGGTTGGTGCCGGCCTTCGAGACCGTCCAGTTCAGCTTCAGGCCCTGCTCGGGCTTGGACAGGTCCTTCATCTGCAGCACCTGGTGCGAGAGCTCGTACAGCGCGTTGACGCCGCCCTCGGGCCGCGCGCCGGCGTGCGAGGACTTGCCGTGCACCGTGAGATAGGCCGAGCCGATGCCGCTGGTGGCAAGGCGCAGCGTGCCGTCGGTGCCGCCGCCCTCGAACGAGAACACCACGTCCTGATCCGCGGCGAATTTGGTGATGGTGCTGCGCCAGCCGGGCGAGGAGATCTCCTCGTCGCCATTGGTGAGCACCGTGAGCGTGCCGTAATCCCTAAAATTGAGTTTCTGGAGCATCGCCACGGTATGGAGAATGAGCGCGACGCCCTGCTTGTCGTCGGCAATGCCGAGGCCGTAGGCCTTGTCGCCGTCGACGCGGAACGGCTGGTCCTTCAGCATGCCCTTCAGGTACACCGTGTCCATGTGGGCGATCAGCATGATCTTCTTGCTGCCGGTGCCCTTGAACACGGCGTGCACGGCCGGGCCGATCGTCTCGGGCGTGTCGTCGAGGCGATAGACGTCGGTGGGGTGCAAGATCTCCACCGTGCCGCCGAGCTGCTTGAGCTGGCCGGCAACGCGCTCGGCGATCTGGTTCAGGCCGTCGATGTCCTTGCTGCCGGATTCGATGCTGACGAGATCGCGCAGCGTGTCGAGCAGCGGCTGCTGCTCCTTTTGCGCCAGCGCATGGACATCGGTCATCGGTTCCGCATGCGCAAACGTTGCGGCACATGCCAGCCAGAGCGATGCAATCAAGGGAGCGAGCGACGGAGCAGGGAGCGATCGGGACATGCGCGGCGGTCCATCAGTTGGAGGATGGCCCGGTATGCCCGTGTTTGCGTTGCTTGTCACGCGCGCGGGCGCGCGCGTCATGAACCGCCGAGGCGGAACATGACGACGATGGTTATGGCCGCTATTTCTGCGGCGGTCCGAGATCCAGTGGCGGCAGGTCGATCTGCGGCACTTCGATCTTGACCTTGTCGAGGTCGACGTTGAGCGGCTTGTCGAGCAGGCCCGTCACCGTGATCGGGAAGATGATCACGAGCAGCACCATGATCAGCTGCAGGCCGATCCAGGGGATTGCGCCCCAATAGATGTCGGAGCTCTTCACTTCCTTCGGCGCCACGCCGCGCAGATAGAACAGCGCGAAGCCGAACGGGGGATGCAGGAACGAGGTCTGCATGTTCACGCACAGCATCACGCCGAACCAGATCAGCGCCGCGTCCGGTCCCACCACCGGGGCGAGGACCTTCTGCGCGATCGGCGCGATCATCGGCAGGATGATGAAGGCGATCTCGAAGAAGTCGAGGAAGAACGCCAGGAAGAAGATGAAGAGGTTGATGAAGATCAGGAAACCCCACACGCCGCCGGGCAGCGAGGTCAGCAGATGCTCGAGCCAGACGCCGCCGGAGACGCCAAGGAACACCACCGAGAAGCAGGTCGAGCCGATCAGGATGAAGGTGACCATGCAGGTGAGGCGCATGGTGGACTCGTAGCCCTGCTTGATCAGGTCGCGCAGTTCGGGGATGCGTGCCGCCTGGATGCAGATCCACGCCACGGCGAGATAGGTGACGGCGAACGAGAGCCTGAAGACCAGGTTCTCGGTGAACAGCATCGCGACGATGGTGCCGACGCCGGCGGCGATCACGCCGCCGATCAGGATCATGCGGTCCTTCGAGGTGAAGTCCTTGTGATGGATCGCGGCGAGCACGATGGCGCCGACAGCGCCCATCGCGCCGGCTTCCGTCGGGGTCGCAAGACCCATCATCATGGTGCCGAGCACGACGAAGATCAGCACGGCCGAGGGGATGATGCCCATCAGGCACTTCTTCCACAGCGCCCAACCGGTCAGCGTGCGCGCTTCCTTCGGCACCGGCGGCACGTGGCTCGGCTTGATCAGGCCGAGGATGAAGGTGTAGCCGGCGAACAGCATGATCTGGAACACCGAGGGGCCCCAGGCGCCGAGATACATGTCGCCGACCGACTTGCCGAGCTGGTCGGCGAGCACGATCAGCACCAGCGAGGGCGGCACCAGCTGCGTGATCGTACCGGAGGCCGCGAGCACGCCGGTGATATAGCGCATGTTGTAGCCGTAGCGGATCATCACCGGCATCGAGATCAGCGCCATGGCGATGACCTGCGCCGCCACCGTGCCGGTGATGGCGCCGAGGATGAAACCGACGATGATCACGGAATAGCCGAGGCCGCCGCGGACCGGGCCGAACAGCTGGCCCATCGAGTCCAGCATGTCTTCGGCCAGTCCACATCTCTCTAATATGGCGCCCATGAAGGTGAAGAACGGGATCGCGAGCAGCAGCTCGTTGGAAAGCACGCTGCCGAACACGCGGCCGGGGATCGCCTGCAGGAAGTTGAGGTCGAAGAATCCGAGATAAATGGACAGGAAGCCGAAGGATAAGCCGACCGCCGCGAGCGTGAACGCGACGGGGAAGCCGATCAGCATCGCCAGAACCAGGCCGCCGAACATCAGCGGCGGCATCATTTCCAGCGTAATCATTGGGTCGGCCTCTCGTACTTGGCGTCGATCGTCACATAGCCCTGGAGAGCCGCGATACGCTTGATGACTTCGGAAACACCCTGAAGCGCCAGCAATACGAAGCCGGCGGGGATCACGAACTTGATGGGCCAGCGGATCAGGCCGCCTGCGTTGCCCGACATCTCGCCGACGTTATAGGCCTGCATGAAGAACGGCCAGGACAGATAGGCGAGCAGGAGGCAGGAGGGGATCAGGAAGCAGAGCGTGCCGATCATGTCGAGCCAGAGCTGGCCGCGTTCCGAGAGCGTGAGGTAGAAGATCTCGACGCGGACATGCTCGTTGCGCTTGAAGGTGTAGGACGCGCCGAACATCACCAGGATGGCGAACATGTACCATTGCAGCTCCAGCCAGCCGTTCGAGGAGTTGCTGAAGGCATAGCGGATCATGGCATTGGCCGCGCTGACCAGGCACGCCAGCAGGACCAGGATGTTACAGACGTACCCAATCTTTTCATTGAGGGCGTCGATGGCGTTGCTCACCGCCAGCAATGGACGCATCTTACCTTCTCTCCGTCGCCGTCGCGGCACAACACTTTACGGGAGGCTTCAGCACGCATCGCTTGGCCGGCGTGCGAAAAGCACGCGACCGCACGGACAATATTCCGGAGCGATTGCGGCGTCAGTCCTCCCCTCGTGCCTTGCCGTCTTGACCGCGACCGCCAAAGGGGCGCGGCCGGCTTATTGCTGCCGGGCAAGCAAAGGCGGCTGCACCAAACCAGTGGGCTTGTGCGCCGTCAATCGGAAAATGGGCAAATTGACGCCGAGTCAAAAGCTTATGGCGGGGAGGGCGCGAATCCCTCAGCCGCCCGTGACGCTCATGTGCCTGGAGACGCTGGGGCGGTCGTGGCGGCGGTCGATGATGAAATCGTGGCCCTTGGGCTTCAGCCCGATGGCGCGGTCGATCGCATCCGCAAGCAGCATGTCGTCGTCAGATGCACGCAGGGGTTTGCGCAAATCTGAAGCATCCTCGTGGCCGAGGCAGGTGTGCAGCGTGCCCGTGCAGGTGATGCGCACCCGGTTGCAGGATTCGCAGAAATTATGGGTCATCGGCGTGATGAAGCCGAGCTTGCCGCCGGTCTCGGCAACGCTGACATAGCGCGCCGGCCCGCCGGTGCTCTCGGCCAGATCGGTCAACGTGAATTGCTGGGCGAGCCGCGCGCGCACCAGCGACAGCGGCAGGTACTGGTCGATACGGCCCGAGCCGATCTCGCCCATCGGCATGACCTCGATCAGCGTCAGGCCCATGCCCTTGCCGTGCGCCCAGCGCATCAGGTCGGGAAGCTCGTCCTCGTTGAGGTTCTTCAGCGCCACCGCGTTGATCTTCACGCCAAGCCCAGCGGCGCGCGCGGCTTCGATGCCCTCCAGCACCTTGTCGATCTCGCCCCAGCGGGTGATCTCGCGAAATTTCTTGGGATCGAGCGTGTCGAGCGAGACGTTGATGCGGCGGACGCCGCAATCGGCGAGCTCCCGGGCGTGTTTCGCAAGCTGGGTGCCGTTGGTGGTCAGGGTCAGCTCGCTCAAGGCACCGCTCGAAAGGTGGCGGGACAGCGAGCGCACCAGCGTCATCACGTTACGGCGGACCAGCGGCTCGCCGCCGGTGAGCCGCAGCTTCTTCACGCCCTTGGCGATGAAGGCCGTGCAGAGCCGGTCGAGCTCCTCCAGCGTCAGCAGGTCCGCCTTGGGCAGGAACGTCATGTCTTCCGACATGCAATAGAAGCAGCGCAGATCGCAGCGGTCGGTGACGGATACGCGCAAATACGAGATGGTCCGCCCGAACGGATCGGTCATCGCGCTCGACAGCGCGTCGCGGGGGCTCGCTGCTGCGAGAGGGCTCGCGGAAGGTCCGTTCATACCAGATGCCTTGCCAAATGCCTTGTCACTTACGGCGACGGGCGCACCTTTGCTTCAGTGGTGCTCTGGAAGCAATCTAAGCATCGGACGCGGCTAGGACAATCGGGTGGTATACGTAATCAGCGCCTGGATCAGCGCTTTCCTGCGTTCGGATCGGGAAACGGCGAGGCCGCCACCGCAGCAGGTGCAGCATCCGCAGGGGCCGCAGGGGCCGCAGCGGGTGCGGCATCCGCAGGCGCCGCGGCGGCTGCGGCCGGCTTCGGCTTCTTCGGCCGGTGCGGCTTCTTCACAGGCTTGGGCGGCACTGCCGGCTGGAGTTCCGCGAACACCGGATTCGGGTCGGTGGTGACCGAGGCAGGCGTGGTGAAATCCCCGGGATTCTTGATCACGTTCACCGGCACGCTGGCCGGCTGATATTTCGGCAGCGCGAAAGCGACGGTGAACGGCGCGTCGGGCGCGGGAACTGAGACGGAGCAGGGGGTCTTGCAACCAGCACCCAGCGAGGTCGTGGCGTCAGCCCCCGGAGGATTGGATTCGAGCCGGACCTGGACGGTCGGCGGCGCCGATTTGAACATGTCCCAAGACATCGAGGAGCAGCCACCAAGGCTCGCTCCCGCTAGCGCAATCGCGATGACACGACGCATGACCACCCACTTCTAACTGCGACGAACCGCCACATCCCCGGGCGAACCTACGAGCGTCGTTCCAAGCAAGCAACCGGCGCGCTGCGCATAGTTAATAGATGGTTAACGCAGGGTTCCGTAGAATATGCCAGTTATCTCAGAGGCTTGTGGCTCCTAGGTGGTCATCAGGCTGTGGGCCGCGGCCGGCAGGTCGCGCATGTGATGGATCAGCCGGTCCGGCTTCAGCTCGGCGATCGGCACGTCCGTGTAGCCGAAGCTGACCCCGATCACGGGCACCCCGGCGCGCCGGGCGACGCCGACGTCGGTTCCGGCATCGCCGACCATGATGCTGGCTTTGACCGCTCCGCCGGCGCGCGCCACGGTCTCGCGGAAAATGGTCGGATCGGGCTTCTGGACGCCAAAGGTGTCCGCGCCGCAGATCGCGGCAAAGCGGCGGGTGAGGTCGAGCTGGTCCAAAAGCCGCTTCGACAGCCATTCCAGCTTGTTGGTGCAGACCGCCAGCCGGTGGCCCTGGGCGGCAAACTGGTCGAGTGCGGCCTCGAGCCCCTCGAACGGACGGGATTCGACCGCGATATGGTCGGCATAATAGGCGATGAAATCCGCCGTCATCCGGTCCATGTCAGCCGGCGTGACCATGCGGCCCTCAGCCTCCAGCCCTCGTTCGATCAGCTTGCGGGCGCCGGCGCCGATCATGTTGCGGGCCGAGGCCATCGGCACGGGCGGCAGCCCTTCGCGGTCGAGCACGAAATTCAGCGCGGTGATCAGGTCGGGCGCCGTATCCACAAGCGTGCCGTCGAGATCGAAGACGAGGGTGTAAGAGGAGGTCATGGTCCCAGCGCTATCGGGCCGGCCGGATCGGCGCAAGGGCCGAAGCCATAAGTTCACCTTATAAGATCGGCCCGGAGGCCTGTTCCGGCAGGAAAAACGAGGCTACATAGGCCGCCGCAAGCAACCTATCGGCGGCACACTCTAAAATTCAGGGGCGGGCGCATCGTGAACATGGACCAGTTGAAGCGGCAGGCTGCGGCGCGCGCCCTCGAGGAGGTGCGTGACGGCATGCAGCTCGGGCTCGGCACCGGCTCGACCGCCAAACATTTCGTCGAGCTGCTCGGCGAGCGCGTACAGGCCGGGTTGAAAGTGATCGGCGTGCCGACCTCGGAGGCGACGCGCCTCGATGCCGAGCGCTGCGGTGTGAAGCTGACGACGCTGGACGAGATCGATCATCTCGACCTCACCGTCGACGGCGCCGACGAGATCGATCCCGACTTCAACCTGATCAAGGGCGGCGGCGGCGCGCTGCTGCGCGAGAAGATCGTGGCGGCCGCCTCGGATCGCATGATCGTGATTGCCGACGACAGCAAATGGGTGCCGACGCTCGGCCGCTTTCCGCTGCCGATCGAGGTCATCCCGTTCGGGCTCGGCGCGACGCGCCGCGCGATCGAGAAGGCATTTGCCGAATGCGGCGTTTCCGGGCAAATGGCGGTCCGCAAAGCCAAAGGCGGCGACAAGGATGGCCACGTTTTCGTCACCGATGGCGGCCACTGGATTCTCGATGCTCAGCTCGGACGCATCGTGGATCCGCCTGGCCTCGCCAAGGCGTTGAGCTCGATCCCCGGCGTGGTCGAGCATGGCTTGTTTATCGGCTTGGCCAGCTCGGCCGTTTTGGCGGGCGGCGAGGGAATTCGCGTGATTGAACGGCGTAAGCCGAAAGGAGACTAGGAATGAAGAGCGTATTGAGATTCTTGCCGGCTGCGACGCTTGCTGCTGGACTGGCCGTCTCGGCGGTCCCGGCGATCGCGCAGCAGGCCGCGCCGGCCCAGAAGGCTGCTCCCGCGCCGGCCCCGCCGAAAGCCTCGCCTGCGGCGATTGCGGCGGCCAAGGAGATCCTGCAGATCAAGAACGCCACCGCGATGTATCAGGGCGCCGTGCCTGGCATGGTCGAGAAGACCAAGATCACGCTGATCCAGCAGAATCTCAACTACCAGAAGGAGCTCAGCGAGGTCGCGCCGATCGTGGCCCAGCAGCTCAACGGCCGCCAGAACGAGATCGGCGAAGGCATGGCGCAGATCTATGCCAGCGAGTTCACCGAGCAGGAGCTGAAGGACCTCGTCACCTTCTACAAGTCGCCGCTGGGCAAGAAGCTGATCGACGCCGAGCCGCGCGCCATCGGCCTCAGCATGGCCTTCATGAACTCCTGGGCCCAGAACTTCTCCGAGACCGTGATGGGTGCCTTCCGTGCCGAGATGCGCAAGCGTGGCAAGGAAATCTGACAGTACCTATCTGATCAGAAATCCCTAAAGCGCGTCATCGCGCTTTAGGATGTTATTTGCGCATGGTCCTATCGGAGAACCGCTGCACACTTCTCCGGATCATGCGCTGAAAGAAGAGGTCGGAGTGGACAATGGCTGAATTCGACGTCGACCTCTTTGTCATCGGCGGCGGCTCGGGCGGCGTGCGTGCCGCCCGCATCGCGGCCGGTCACGGTGCGCGCGTGATGATCGCGGAAGAGTACCGCATGGGCGGGACCTGCGTGATCCGCGGCTGCGTGCCGAAGAAGCTGTTCGTGATCGGCTCGCATGTCCGTCACGAGCTGGAAGATGCCGCCGGTTTCGGCTGGACCGTTCCGCCCGCGACCTTCGACTGGCCGACGCTGATCGCCAACAAGGACAAGGAGATCGCGCGGCTGGAAGCGGCCTACACGACGAATGTCGAGAAGTCGGGTGCGCAGGTCGTCAAGAGTCGCGCGGTGATCGAGGACAAGCACACCGTCCGCCTGCTCGAGAACGACCGGAAGATCACCGCAAAATACATCCTGATCGCCACCGGCGGCGCGCCCAACCACGGCGCCTCGATCCCCGGCATCGAGCACGTGATCTCCTCCAACGAGGCGTTCCATCTGAAGAAGCTGCCGAAGCGGATCGTGATCCAGGGCGGCGGCTACATCGCGCTGGAATTCGCCGGCATCTTCGCCGGCTACGGCTCCGACGTTACCGTGGTTTACCGCGGCGACAACATCCTGCGTGGTTTCGATGAGGACGTTCGCGCCCACGTCCGCAGCGAGATGGAAAAGCAGGGCATCACCATTCTCACCGGCTGCACGGTGGCGAAGGTCGATCGGCACGGCGAGGAATTCACCACGCATCTGTCGAACGGCTCGAGCCTTGCCTCCGACCAGGTGATGTTCGCGATCGGCCGCCATCCGTCGGTCGCCAATCTCGGCCTGGAGAAGGCCGGCGTCGCCATCAACCCCGAGAATGGCGGCATCGCGGTGGACCATTTCTCGAAGAGCTCGGTCGACAGCATCTATGCTATCGGCGACGTCACCCACCGGCACAATCTGACGCCGGTTGCGATCCGCGAGGGGCATGCGTTTGCCGACACCGTGTTCGGCAAGCGCGAGGTGCAGGTCGATCATTCCTACATCCCGACCGCGGTGTTCTCGCAGCCGGAGGTCGGCACGGTCGGTCTGACGGAAATCGAGGCGCGTGCGCAATTCAGCCACGTCGACATCTACAAGACGACGTTCCGGCCGATCAAGGCGACCATGTCCGGCCGCGACACCCGCGTGCTGATGAAGCTCGTCGTCGATGGCTCGACCGACCGCGTCCTCGGCTGCCACATCGTCGGCGATTGTGCCGCCGAGGTCACCCAGGTGGTCGCGATCGCGGTGAAGATGAAGGCGACCAAGGCCGACTTCGACGCGACGATCGCGCTGCATCCGACCGCGGCCGAAGAGCTCGTCACCATGCGCACGCCGACGGCGTGCCATGTGCGTCAGGCGGCGGAGTAGGACCGGCCTTCAGCGCGACCTCAAAGCACTGAGATCACGTCACGTCATCTCCGATATCTTGCCCTTGCCCTGGCAGGACTCGCATTTGACCGGATAGATCTTGCGGCCCGGGTGCGCTGGCTCCTTGGACTTGGGAAAGCCGGTTCCGTTGCACAGCGGGCAGGTATGTTCTTTGATCTTCGGGCGCATGCTAGATCCTTTCCGGCTGTGGTGGCGCAGCGGCCCCTGCAGGGGCCGCCTTGCCTTGTGGTCAATGGTTCAAGGCCGGCCTAGCCTCCGGCGGGCTCATCCTCGGCGAAGGTCTGCTCGATGGCGGCGGGCATCTTCGCAACCGACATCAACGAACGTGCGACCTGATTGAGCAACTGGTCCGCGTTCTCTTCCTCCGCCAGATTCTTGGAAAGCAGCGCGACGACGGCGGTGTGACGCAACTGCTGCGCCAGGTTGCGGGCGGTCGCGTAGCCGGCAATCTCGTAGTGCTCGACACGCTGTGCCGCACCGATCAACGCGAGATCCGCAGCGGCATCGTCCTTCCTGGCGCCCTCCTTGATCACTTCGTCGCCTTCCTCGACAAGCCCCTGCATGCCCTTGCAAGCCTTGGCGCGCGGCTTCTTCCCAAGAAGTTCGAAGCACTCGTCGAGACGCTCGATCTGCGCTTCGGTTTCGGCCAGGTGAACGGTGAACAGCTCGGAGAGCTGGTCGTAGCGGGCAGCCTCGATCATCTGAGGCAATGCCTTGGTCAACTGCTTCTCCGCGTGCAGGAGATCCCGCAGCTGATCGATCAGCAGGTCGTCAAGGCCAACGGACGGTTCCGATGGCGAGCTTTCGGCAACGATGGAAGGCGCTGCGCCGGGATCGCCGCTCTGGAGTGCCGGTGATTCCATGAACACCCAGTCCTCGCCTTCATTCCAGGGACCTCTTGTGTCGATTTCTCCATTGTCGCCGGACCCTGTCGAATCGTTGAAGAACTGGTCCACGAGACCGGGCGTCGGAGCGATGCGGCCGATGCTGAACGTGGGCTTGTTCATGCTTTCCAGTGCGCGTGAGAACGCCTTCATGTGGGTGATTTCCCGTGTCATCAGGAATTGCAAGGCGTCCTTGGTGCCGGCGTCATCACAGAAATTGATCAGGCGCTCATAGACGATCTTGGCCCGAGCTTCTGCGGCGATGTTGCTGCGCAGATCGACGTCGAGTTCTCCGGTGATCTTGAGATAGTCCGCCGTCCAGGCACTGCCTTGCGAGTTGAACAGATTGACACCGCCGCCTCCGGCAATCGCGATCAAGGGATCGGCTTCCGCCGCTTCGCGATCGAACTTCATGGGTTTCAAGTGCAGCCGCGCGAGCGATCCGACGACCTCAAGGTGGCTCAACTCCTCGGTTCCAATATCCATGAGGAGATCCTTACGGTCGGGATCCTCGCAGTTGAGACCCTGAATGGAATACTGCATGGCGGCCGCAAGCTCGCCGTTGGCGCCACCGAATTGCTCCAGCAGCATATTGCCGAACCGGGGATCGGGCTCGTCGACCCGGACTGTGAACATGAGCTTTTTGACGTGATGATACATGGAAAGACCTTTGACTACAGGAGATACCGGGGCCAACTGAGCGCTGTGTTGGACGTTCCTAATTCGGATCGTGCCGCGACCAGATGCTTCTCGGGAGAATCAGGTGGCTCAATGCAGCGTTTCCGCCGCGGCTTCGTCGACAGCGGCCATCAGGTCAGCCGTATCCGATTGCTGGATCATGTGACCCGCATTCGGGACGCGACGCATCTTGCTGTGCTTGATCTCGTCATGCAGCCTGCCGGACTGTTCGTCGATGTCGATGAGGCGGTCGTCCTCGCCGGCCAGGATGGTGACCGGCATGGCCAATTCGCCGTAAGTCTTCGCCGACAGCATCGCAGAAGGGACCATCAACGCCGCTTCCGCGGCACCCGCACGAAGCTGCGACGGACGCACCGCCAGTGATTTGGGGAAGCCGTCGAATTTTTCCGGGACGGATTTGGGCCCGAACAGCTGCCGCAGCATCGTCGGCCACATCAGGCGGCTGAGGATCGGCGAGATCGTGTGACTGAGGATGTCGCCAAACCCTGGTATCGCCGGCCCGGCCATCGCCATCATCGCGTCGGTGCGGGCCGTCGGGAAATAATAGCCCGACGCCAGTATCAAGGCTTCGACCAATGAGGGGTGCCTGCTTGCCAGGGCGATCGCAACCGATGCGCCCCAGGAATGTCCGAGCACGATCGCCTTGTCGACGCCAAGGTGCGCAAGCGCGTCTTTGAAAAGGTCGGCTTGGGCGGCCGGCGTCCACACCACGTTGCGCGGCCTCAGACTGTGCCCGAAGCCGGGACGGTCGAACACGATGACCCGATAGTCCTTGGCTGCAAGATCGATCAGGCCACTCGACTCGAAATCCTGGATCATGCTGCCATTGCCATGGAGCAGAACCAGCGGGCGTCCGGACCCGCGCTCGACATAGTGCAGCCGAACACCGTCGATGTCGATGAACCGCCCTTGGGGCGGATTATCACGCTGCGCCTTGTCGGCAAGGCGCCGATTGACGAACGCGGCCGCTGCGAGCAGGCCGGCCGTCGCGGCAATCGTGGAGGCCAAGGGATGTTCTGCGAGAGCATGAAGGGCCGTGGCCGCCAAAGATGGCGAACGTTTTTTCAGTATGCGCATGTGACACTTTCGCTGACTGCGGCCAGCTGTTGGAGAGTGGGGAAGGGACGCTTCCGCATTGACGCCCTTGGTCGCATCACGACCGCGATGGCGCCGGATTCTTGCTGGAGGAGATTTCCGTGCGTCGCGGGTGCGGTTCGGAGACCGGATCAGCACCATCGAGCAGGGATCGATTTCGCCTTCTTGGGACCCGGAACAGTGCTGGTCCGGACCTCCCGGCATGCGCATTCACGGATCATGTCGTGCAGACGCAACAGGAGGGACGGAGAGATGTTCCTAATCCAATCGATGCAGCCAGCAGTCGGAAAATGCCGTAGATCGGAGGTAAAGGCGTGGTTCCTCGGGGCCGCGCACTGGTGAATGTCATTTGCGACACCATATCCAGGATATCACCCGCACAGACATGACAGGCGCCGGTGACAGAGAGACGCTGCCGCGCTCCCGCCACAACCGGAGGCGCGCATTGAACGTTATCTCCTATCCCCTGCATCTCTGCCGCAAGTTCGATCGCCGCTGGAGCGCGAAAGCGGTTCAGGACGAGACACAGCAATCCCCGTCACAACGGCCCAACGGCTGTACCGCCTGCGGGCGAATAGTGGCGGCTCCCTTGCATGCGACCTACTTGCCCACCGGGAACTTCGTCAATCAGTGGCGGTGCCCTGTGTGCAAGAACTCCTGGCAGACCTCTGCCGATGCCACGAGCAGCACTGATATCCAATTGAGCCAGTCCGAGCATCTTCGGCAGAATGCCGGGCACTGCCTGACGCTGGAAGACACCGCTGCCAACGACGCGGCGCGCAAGCAGTTCAGGAGCATGGGCGATGCCTGGCTCGCTCTCGCGGAGACGCAGGAGTGGCTCGATGGTGCGACGCCGCCGGTCTCGCGACCGCAGCCGCAAAGCGCTGATTTGATTCCGATGCCAACGCAGGGGCGTTCGTCATGAATGAGAAGCGCAACCGCGTGCGTCAGGCGGATTCACTTGCCGAGCGTCTCGCAGCCGATGCACTGAGGCTGCGTGAAGAGGCCTCGCACCTTGAACCCGGCCCAGAGCGGGATGCGCTGCTGAGCAAGGCACACCGGAACAAGATGGCTGCCGATATCAACTCCTGTCTGACCGCTCCGGGACGCCGCTTGCCTGGATAGCCAGCGCAGATCTCGAGCCCGAGCTTTCACCGTTTGCCAATAGTAACGAACCACCAAGGGTCCGATTGAGATCCATGGACGATTTGGCGTGGGCAGCACTGCCGGGTCTGACGCAGGAAAACGGTCGACCTTTCCCCGGAATGCAAGGACCAGATGACATGGATCGAGACAAGAGCGGCCGCATCGTTGAGACTGCGCTCGAAGCGCGCCAAGGCGAGCTCGGTCCCAGCGTGTTGATGCTGCTGGGTGTGAGTGTGGGACTTGCAGTCATCCTCATGGTGATGACGTGGATGATATTCTTCAGAACCTGAGCGTGAAGGAGATGTCACAGCGCGAGACGTAGGAACTAAAGCTCTGATGGGGGCTTGGATCACTCCTTAGACACTGGAGACCATCATGAAGCGCCCATCGTTTATCGTTTGCATTTCTTTATTCGCGGCGGCCACCGCCTTCGCAGCTGCTCCGGCCTCGGCACAAAATCCACCGGCGCAGTCCGGACCGAACAACAGCGCGGTCAACAGCGCGGGGCAAAACAACTCCGACGCTCCTGTCGCAGGTCGCAACAGTTTCACCGAAGGACAAGCCAAGTCGAAGATCGAGGATGCCGGCTACGCCAACGTCACCGAACTGAAGAAGGACGACAACGGTGTTTGGCGCGGCCATGCCAGCAAGGGTGGATCTGCCACCGCGGTCAGCGTCGACTTTCAAGGCAACGTCAATTCGGCCAAGTAAGCCAATAAGCAAGTAAGAAGGACACACAATGACCGTTACAATTTCTCGTCTTTACGACAGCTACAGCACTGGGCAGCAGGCGGTTCAGCGTCTCGAAGCTGCCGGCGTGCCGCATTCGGACATCAGCATCGTCGCCAATAATTCGGACAGCTGGTTCAACACCGACAAGAAGGTGGACCGTGACCGCGATGGCGTCGACGATCGCGCCGAAGGTGCCGGCAAGGGCGCCGGCATCGGTGCGGGCGTGGGTGGCACTGCCGGCCTTCTCGCCGGTCTCGGCCTCCTCGCAATCCCCGGCCTCGGACCCGTCGTTGCGGCCGGTTGGCTCGCCGCAACCGCGGTCGGCGCGGCCGCCGGAGCCGCAACCGGCGGTGTCGTCGGAGCGATGACTGAGGCCGGCATTTCGCGGGAAGATGCGGACTCCTACGCCGAGGGCGTGCGTCGGGGAGGCACGCTGGTGTCGGCGCGGGTCGCAGATGCCGATCGATCCCGCCTTGACGCAGTCCTGAACGAGTCGTCGGTCAATTTGCGTGACCGCAGCGCCGCCTGGCAGAAGACCGGATGGAAGTCGTTCGATCCCGCCAGCAAGCCCTACGGTGCGGACGAAGTTCGCAAGGAGCGGCAGCTCTACGGTGGATCAGTGCGTTAAGGATCATTGCGCCAATGAGATCGCGACGGCCCGCTTCGGCGGGCCGTCTTTTCGTGCGGCTACGCGTACAGATATCCAACCGGCTTGCCCTCGGTGCGCAGGGGGCGGATGTCCTTCTGCGTGATGATCTGGCCGGCGAGGCCGTCGATCTCGTCGCGCTGGGTCGGCGTCCAGCTGCAAAGGTCGTACATGCCCTTTAGAAGACCGAGGCGGAGCACTTGCGTGTTCTCGCCGAGGCCGACGAGGCTGATCGAGCTCTTGCCCGCCGTCACCACATCGCCAGCCGCAAGCTCGATCGCCTCACCGGCCTTGTTCTTGAATTCGGCCGTGCCGCGAATGACGCGGTAGATTGCGACCTCGCCTTTGGCGAAGCAGCTGGCGTCTGCTGCCGTCGATGTGGTCTTCGGCAGGAGTGAATGTCCACGCGGGTCGGTTGCGATGATGTGGCCGGTGACGAGATGGCCGCTCGGCACTTCGATCCCGATATCGCGCACGTACACGGGCATGGCCGATTTGATCGGACTGCCGGTGAGCGGCTTGAACAACGCATCCAGCGCGAGGGGATCCTGAAGCCAGAAGCCCGCGTCGGCCGGCCGGTTGTGCAGCGGGTGGCTCCAGGCCACGCGCGGCGTCTCGGCCTCGTTGATCTGGTCCGGACCGACGATCGTCGGGTTCGGAAAGGTCGTCGGATCGGTCACGAAGGCTTCGAGGAATTTGCCGGAATAGCCCATCGAGATCGGGTCGGGCACCACGGTCTGCGGCGTCTTCAGGTTTTCTTCGGTCGACAGTCCCGACCAGGTGTAGAACAGCTGACGGTGGACGATCGCGCTTTGCAGCATCACCGCGCCGGGGCCGACATTGTAGAAGCGCCCGTCGTAGTCGAAGGTGAAGGCGCCCGAGGTGACCAGCACGAGCTGAAAGCCGCCCGGTGGAAGATGAAGATGGAAATCGGTGGGGCCGGTGTCCGGGCGGTAGATCGGGAGGTTCGTCGCGACTTCGTGCAGGAGGAAGGTTTCGTTATTGGCGTGGAAGCCCTCGTTCGCACGGTTGTAGAGGGCTTGCGGCCGGTACGTCGGCTCGAACCTGGCATTCCTGTCGCGATCGATCGCCACGAAATCCTGAGCGTTGAGGCGTAGCGGCGCGCCGTTCGGATGGGTGAGGCCGGTAAATTTGAGATCGCCGGCGGCATGCACGTTCATGGCACTCTCCGATCTTTGCCGCTCATCCGGTCTCCGGGCGCACGCATCTTGCTGCGCCAATTCGTGGGAGCAGGGAATCAGGCCTGACGCTGCCTTGCGAATTCTGGGCCAGTCGAGATGCAGCACGATGCGCGGGCCCGGCGGCCCCGCGCGGCGCGATGAAAAATCGAGATTGCACCTGAGGTTAGACGGCGCGTTAGGCTGGCTTACCTGGGCCTCGTCGCGGAGCCCGCAACCCCGGCGACGGGGCGCGGTTTGTCTAATTTGTCGGCAAGCCCCGGCGCAGGCGTGCAGCCGCGCAGGTCGCGTCGATCAGCAAAGGCCGGCGGCCGGGCATGTGAAACCGCTCATTCGAACGGCTGACGGGTGATCCGTTCGGGCTTGCCGATCGGGCTGTCCGCCCACTTCGCCATGTCCACCGTTCGCGCGTCGATGCCTTCGCACCAGAGGCAGCTGAGCTCCGCGCGGCCCTTGGCCGAAAGCAGCGGTACAAGTCCGTGGCCGCAGCCAGCGCAAGACGTGACGCGATTCACGCGTTCCTCCACGATCACCGAATTCAGGAGCGACATTGTCGTTCGCCAAGCTTGCGCGGGCGCTATGACGGCGCACGAACGCTTCCGATCGGAGCGCTCGCGCCCGAGATCGTCGAGGCTGCGATCCAGCGCGAGACCGCCCCGATGTCCTCCACATTCTCGCGATAGGCGCGAAGCTGGAATTCCGCCGAGCTGCCGCGCTCCACGATGGTCCGGCAGTGCTCGACCTCGGCGGCGCAGTTCAGCGCGGCTGCGTCCCCGGCGACGTCGTCGATGATCCGGGCGAGCTGCTCCGAGATGGTGACCGGCCCATCCTTCGAGGCAAAGATGCAATCGGTGCCGTAGCGCTGGGCCCGCCATTTGTTCTCGACCGCAATCGCGCGCTCGACCACTGTGACCTCCTTCGACCGATGCGGCCGCAGATAAAGATGGCGCGTCAGGCAGCGATAGAGCGAGGCGATGGCAACGGCGTCGTCGATGAAAGTGCAGGTGTCGGGCGCGCGAAGCTCGAGGGTCGGATGCCTCATGGACGGCCGCATCGCCCACCAGATATGGCTCTCGTCGGGAATCACGCCGGAGCGTTGCAGCGCGCCGACATATTCGTCGTAGTCGTGCCTGGTTTCGAACAGTTCGGGCAAGCCGGTGCGCGGCAGCTCGGAATAGGCGGCAAGCCGGTAGCCCTTCAGCCCGGTCTTGTGGGAATTCCAGAACGGGGAGGAGGCCGACAGCGCGATGAACAGCGGCAGATGCGGCAGCATCGCCCGCATCACCGCCATCCGCTTCTCGGGATCGGGCAGCTGGACGTGCACATGCATGCCGCACATCATGTTGCGGTGGCCGATGCTGCGCAGATCCTCGATCATCTCCTCGTAGCGCGGCTTCGGACTCGGCTGCGACATGCGCCAGACCGCGGTCGGATGCGTGCCGCAGGCCATGATGACGAAGCCGTATTGCGCAGCGACATTGGCGACCTCGCGGCGGAGGAACCGCAGCTCTTCCCGGGCGTCATTGACATCGACGTGAACGTTGGTGGCGACCTCGAGCTGGGATTGCAGCATCTCCCGCATCGCCTGGCCGCCGGTGGACCAGTTCACCGACTCGAACAGCGCGTTGGGCGTTTCGATCGCGACCTCGAGGCTGCGGCGATCGGCGAGGAAGTATTCCTCCTCGATGCCGAAGGAATATTCAGCCGCCTTGCCGCGTCCGCCGGCAGAGCGGATGACGAGGTGCTGCTTGTCATCGGAGGAATCGAGGCGCAGCAGTTTCAAAACATCCGAAGCAAATGTCATAGGGCCACCCGGCAGTGGTATTACCTGCGGGCAATAATCCGCCTGACACGGGCCGGTTCCGCGTCTGACCCACTGGAAATTGCAAGGTCGAACGGAACAATTTTCACGTTTTCGGACGCGCGCGCGACCAGCGCGTGATTCGGCGGAACTTCGGTCCAGTCCGTTTCCTTGTCGAACGGCTCGGACACGACGACGACCTGGCCGCCGCCGGCCTCGCGATAGTAGAGCGTGTTGGCGGCATCGTTGACCGCGACGCGAAACGCGTAGAGATCCCGGCCGTTGGCGATCGCGCTGGTGAAGCGCAGGCGCTCACGAAGCTCGCCCTCGTTGACCAGGCCGACCAGCGATTGCAGCACGGCTTGCGTTGCGCCAAGGGGATCGCTGTCGATTCCCGCGCCCATCAAGGCGAGGAACACGGCTTCCGAATCGGTCGTGCCAAGCCGCGAGGGGTAGTAGGCATCGGGGATCAGCGCCTCGACCTTGCGCCGCAGGCGATTCCAGCTGCCGACGAAGCCGTTGTGCATGAACATCCACTGGCCGCAGGCGAACGGATGACAATTCTGCCGCGTTACCGCCGTGCCGGTGGCGGCGCGCACATGGGCGAAGAACAGATGCGAGCGCAGATGGCGGCAGAGGTAGCGCAGGTTTTCGTCCGACCAGGCCGGACGGGTCTCGCGGTAAAGGCCGGGCTCCGGATGCTCACCATACCAGCCGAGACCAAAGCCGTCGCCGTTTGATCCCGCCGTCGACTGCAGCGAGCGGATGCTCTGTGCGATCAGCGAATGCTCGGGCTCGGTGACGTAGGGCTCGAACGAGGTGGTCTCGCCCCGGTATGCGATCCAGCGGCACATGCGGCCTTCCTGTCAGGATGTGGCGTAAGGTTCACCAACAAGATCGCCTGTGTTGGGTTCCCGACGATGAGTTCTGCAAAGTCCGGATCATTTCTGCGGCGTGTTTTAGACGTTCATTTACCCTGCATTGCGGGAACCCGCGCATTAATACATCTCTTAACGCCGACACGGTTAGGTTGCGCGCGAATTATGAGTGCGCATCATGAGCCGATTTGTTCTTTTCACCTGCATGGCGTTCGTCTCCACGTTCGTGGGTGTCTCCTGGGCGATGCGCGGATTTCCGGTGTCGCACGTTTCGCTGGTCGGTGAATTGAGGCCCACGCTCAGTTCCTCGTTCGGCGATGAGCATTCAAAGGCCAAGCAGCGGAAGGATTGGGAAGCGGAGCACACCCTGCAAAGCGACAAGGACCCGAAGCAAGACGCACTGCGGATGGACGCATTGCAGGCAAGCACCGCTTACGCGATGTCGCCGTGCGACGACACCATGAAGGCGAACCTGAGGGCGGCTACGGAGGCCTATGCGCGGGGCTGGGTGAAGATCTACGACTGCCCAAATCCGAGAATGGGCATGTTCTGCAGTGAAGAGAAGCGCGATCGGGCGAACGCCGCGTATTCCACGCCGCTGGACGTTCGCGTCAAGGCGCAACTGGCCGAGGCGTTCAAACAAAAGGGCATCGTCAAGGAAGACTTCCCGGAGGATATCCGCGACGTCGTTCTCTGGTTCACCGGGCCTGGTATGTTGTTTGATCCGTCTCCGGTATGCCTGCCACGGCAGCAGGCGTCGGCGAGCTTCAAATGAGCCGCGCCTGGTCCATCGTCTGGGCGCTTGTCATCTGGCAGGTCGCCGCCTGGGCATTCGCTACGCAGAAGACAGCCCAGCAACCAGCAGCACCGGTCGATGGTCCGGGTTATGGCTCCAACGAAGAGATCTTCGTGGACGGTCGCGCAGGCTTACGCCGCGAGACCGCTCTGGCGTTCGAGCGCCCTTATGGATCGCGTTGCGCGGGAGAGGGGCGGAAGCAATTCGTCGCCCATATCGACTACTACTATTATCGTCGTCAGAACGACATGGAACACTACCCCAAGATTTTCGGGAAGCCCGGGGCAAACTACATCGCCAAGCAATGGTCGACCGGAGACGACAAGCGCTTCGAACGCCTGACGCAGGAAGCCTACGCGCAAGGCTATCTTGCTCTATCGGATTTCGGTGACGTCGGGCGCAAACTGGCGGAAGCCGTTGTCAGGGGCGAGCGCGTCGTCGCGCATTCCTGCGCAAGCTGACTCAGGTTGGCAGCGGGATCAGCGCTGCGACCTCGCGATCGCCGTGGTTCTCGCTTGCGGCGAGACCCTGCGCGACGCCGACCCGATCGGCCTCGGGCCGGTTCTGGCTCATCTTGCGCTTACCTTCGAACCGCACCACGGGGATGCGCACGCCCACGATCCCGCGCAATTGTGCGGCGATGAAATCGGCGGGAGCGTCACTGACGGCCCACGGCTTGGCGCGCGGGCCCTCGTGCCTGTTCGTCAGCCGCGTCATGGCGTCGAGCAGGCGCTCCGGCTCCTGGAAGAATTCTACCGGGCCGTAGGCGTGCACGGCGACGTAATTCCAGGTCGGCACCACCTTGCCGGTCTCCTGCTTGGTCGCATACCAGGACGGCGTCACATAGGCGTCGGGGCCGTTGAAGATGGCGAGCGCATCGCCGATCGGTGGCAGCTTCCATTGCGGGTTGGCCCTGGCGACATGCCCATAGAGCACGCCGTGCTCGCCTTCGCTCTCGTCGAGGAAGAGCGGCAGGGGCGTTGCGACCGGGCCGTCGGCGGTGGCCGTCACCAGGCTGGCGAGCCGGGCGCCGCGGATGGTCGCGCGGATGCTCTCGATGTCGTCGTCCTTGAAGGCGGGCGGGATGTACATGGCGTGTCTCCGTTCTCGACGCGGAGATAGCTGGAATCTGGCTTATACGAAACAGCCAGTTTCACGTGATTTCATCGGTCCAGTTCGGCGGCGGCCTGGGCGAGGAGCTTGCAGCCTCTCGCGATCTGAGCGATCTCCAGTGCCGAATAGCCCATGACGAGACCGACGGTCTTCGGCGTCCGGCTTGGGCCGACCAGCAACGCCGAGACCGGATAGATGCCGACGCCCTTCGCGCGAGCCGCCTGGATCAATGCATCCTCGCGCTTCTGCGGCAGATCGTCGAGCCACGCCACCACGTGCAGGCCCGCCGCCGTGCCCTCGATCCGGACACGATCTCCGAACCGGCGGCGCAACGCGCCGATCAGTGCCTGCTGACGCTCGGCGTTGCGCCGGCGCACGCGCCTGACGTGGCTGTCATAGGCGCCGCTTTCGAGCATCGAAGCGAGCGCGTGCTGTTCGATCAGCGGCGTGTGCCGGTCCATGATCTGCTTGGCGGCGGCGAACAGAGATCGCAGCCCGGCGGGCACGACCAGGTAGCCGATCCGCAAGGTCGGGGAGAGCGTCTTGGAGACGGTGCCGAGATAGATCACGTTGTCGCTGCCCTCCAGCGCATGCAGCGGCGGAATCGGTTTTGTATCGTAGCGATACTCGCTGTCGTAATCGTCCTCGATCACGTAGGCGTCGTGCTTGCGTGCCCAGGCGAGCAATTGGTGCCGGCGTCCGATCGGCATGACGCCGCCGAGCGGATATTGATGCGACGGCGTCACATAGGCGAGCCGGGCCTCGATGCCGTCGAGCCGCGCTGTCTCCAGTCCGTCCGCGTCAACGGGGATCGGCACCGTCTCGGCGCCCGTCGCCGCGAGCGTGTGCCGCGCCATCTGGTAGCCGGGATCCTCCATCACGAAGCGGTCGCCGGCGTCGAGCAGGAGGCGCGCGCAGATGTCGAGGCCCTGCTGCGAGCCGTTCACGACAACGATCTGATCGACCTCGCAGCGGACGCTGCGCGATCGCCACAGATAGCCCTGAAGCGCGGTCCGCAGCCGCAATGCGCCGCAGGGGTCGTCATAGGCGAGCCGCTCGGGCTTGCGCGCCATCGCCGCCGTCACGGCCTTCTTCCATGCCAGCACCGGGAAATCTGACGGCGAGAGCTCGCCATAGCGGAAGTTCGCGATGAGCCCGCGCGGCGGCTCGATCCAGCGCGGCGGGTCCGATCGCAGCCGCTCGCCGAAGGCCGACAGAAGCGGCTTGCGCGCCGAAGGCCGGGATGCGGCGCGCGCGCGTCCGCGTTCGACGACGGCGCGGGCAACGCGCGGCCGCGCGCCATGGCGTGTCTCGACGAAACCTTCGGCGGCGAGCTGTTCATAGGCGACGGTCACGGTCGAACGCGCCACGCCCATCTCGCCGGCAAGCGCCCGCGACGACGGCAGCAGGCCGTCGATGCCGTAGACCCGCGTCAGAATCTGATCCCTCAGGGCTTCGTAGATCTGGCGCGCGCCCATGCGGCCGGCGCGATCGCCGGGAGTCGTCTTCATCTGGACCATCCACATTCCTGGCTCGGCATTCGTCCGAACGGACGATGCCGGAATGTGGTTCTAGTCCCGTTCGCCGAGAGTTTCGACGTAAGCCTTGCCGTAGGGGTAAAAATGCTCCTTGCGGCCCTGATCCCAGAGGGCCTTCAGCCCGGGCGCGGTGATGTCCCAGTCCGGACGGCAATTCATGCTGACGGCTCGGAGATCCTGGCGCAGCTCTTCGATGGTCGGGCGTCCGAAGAACCAATAGCCGTTATAGATCTTGTGAACGCGCAGGCCCGGCTCCAGCACGATGACATGCGGGATCATCGGATTGTGGACGGGATCGGTGTATTCGGCGATGTCGAGATCCTTCTGAACGATCCGCCGCGAATCCGACAGGAAAGGCCAGTGCGCCCCGACGCCGCTGCGATATTCGTTGGTCTGGGTGATGTTGTCGGTGGTGATCGTGACCAGCCGGCAGTAGCCGACCTCCATCTCGCGATGGAGTTGCAGCAGGCCTTCGGCCTGGCGTCGGTCCTTCGGACAGAAGCCGCCGCGGCCGAGAACGAGCACCATCGGATCGCCACCCTGGAGCTCGGAGAGCTTCCGGTGCTTGCCGGTGTGGTCGCTGAGCTCGTAATCGGGGAAGGTTACTCCCGGCATCATGTCAGGTCGCATTGGACTCTCCCATGTCTTCGAACTCTCGCATGTCTTCTCGCATGTCTGGCGTGGGTGCTGACACTCACAGATCGATCACGACGTCGCCCTGGGGCCTTGAACAGCAGATCAGGACATTGCCGTCCGCCGGTGCGTCGAGCGGGTCCGGCGCGTAGCTGACAGATCCGGCCACGAGCCCGCTCTCGCAGTTGTGGCAGACCCCGGTGCGGCACGACCAGCGCACGGGAACGTCGCAGGCTTCGGCCAGTTCGAGCAGGCTGGCATATGACGGTCCCCAGCAGACATTGAGGCCGCTGCGGGCGAACGAGACCATCGGACCCGGGCCGGTTGCGCCGGCCGGCAAGTGCGCCCGCTTCTGCGGGGAGGCCGCTATGCCGGGTGTCAGGGATGGTCCGGCGCCAAACATCTCGGTGTGAACGCGATCCGGTGCGACACCGAATGCGGCAAGCCCGCGCGAGAGATCGGTCATGAACGGTGCCGGCCCGCACAGATAGAAATCGCCGTCGCGTGGGACGCCGACGGTTTGAAGCACCCGGAGGTCCAGATGTCCGATCGTGTCAAAATCCACATTGAGGCGATCGCCCGGATCGGGCGCGCTGTAGCAGACATGGCTGTGATGGTGGGCCAGCCCAGCCAGCAGCCCGCGCACCTCGGCGGCGAACGCATGTTCGCGACCGTTGCGGGCGCCGTGCAGCCACCAGACCTCTCGCGTCGATGTTTCCGCGGCGAGCGCGTGCAGCATCGCAAGCACCGGCGTTACGCCGATGCCGGCACTCAGCAAGACGACGGGCCGCGCATCTTGCCGTAGCGTGAAACTTCCGCGCGGCGCGCCGATCTGCACAGCGTCGCCAATTTTGACCTCGTCAGCGATATATTGGCTTGCCGCGCCGTGGGCTTCCCTTTTGATGCTGATGCGCCAGGACGCGGCATCGGAGCGGCTGGACAGCGAATAGCTGCGCGTCATCGCCGCTGCAGCGGAGGCGCCGAGCCGCACGACGACGAACTGCCCGGGCAGGGCGGTGGCGACGGGATGTCCGTCTGTGGGTTCGAGGATCAGCGACGTCACGTTGCCGCTTTCGGCGATCTTGCGCGCCACGCGAAACGGCCGGAAGCCGCGCCAGGCCGGAGGCGGGCTCGACGCCGGGCCGAGCCCGGCGTTTCCCGCCGTCGTATCCTTGCGCTGCTGCTCGAGCAGCGCCTCGAAGGAATGACGCCAGCCACCACTCAGCGCCGGAATTTTCAGCGCGCGCTCCAGGCGGTCGCGCGGGTGAGGGGGCAGATACAGCAGCGCATTGATCTCGGACACGCTCATGCGCTCGGGCCCGCTGGCGACCTGCACGATCTCGTCGCCGGCCTCGACGTCGCCTTCCTCGATCACCCGAAAATAGAAGCCGGGCCGGCCGTGCCTGACGAGCAGCGCGGCCATGTCCGGCTCCTCCATGCGAATGCCGAGCCGGTAGCAGGTGACGCGCGGCTGCGTCACCTCGAGCAGGGCAGAGCCGATTTTGTAATGGTCTCCGATGCAGACGTCCCTGTCGGCGAGGCCCTCGACGGTAAAATTCTCGCCGAATTGACCGTGGACGAGGTTCGCTCGGCCGAGGTGCTCCTGCCAGTATTGATAGGACTCCTGCTGGTAGACGTAGACGGCACGCTGCTCGCCGCCATGACCGGCGGTATCGCCCTGGCCATCGCCGTCGATGTTGAGCCGGCGCACCCTGCGCGGACCACTGACGGGCGACTTCCAGATTCCGGTATGCACGGTCCTGCCTTGCCAAGCGATGTTGCGCGGCAGGCCGACATTGAGGGAGAGCAAGCGGGCCATGGGGGTTCCCCGGTGTGACGGGCGCGGCTCTGGCGGTTTCCAGGTCGCTGCAATGCCAATCTGCATCCATGTCGGATTTTTGGCCCGTTAGTCGTTGTTAGACGTTGCTAGCCGGTCTTGTCGCCGGCTGTCTGCGCCCCGATCTGGGGAGCAGACACCGCAAGACGGGAGATCGCGATGGATGATCAGGCGATACTGGCGGCCCTTCAGCGCCATTGGGCTGCGTCGGACGCGAATGATTTCGAGGCCGAGCACGACATCTACCGCGAGGACGCCGTGCTCGACTATCCGCAGTCCGGCGAGCGCATCCGCGGCCGCGGGACGATTCAGAAGAGCCGGTTCGTGCAGCCCAACAAGAAGCGCTTCACGGTCCGCCGGATCGTCGGCGGCGGCGATCTCTGGGTGAGCGAGTTCGTGCTGGCCTATGACGGCGTGCCGTCCTATGTCGTCAGCATCATGGAGTTTCGCGAAGGACTGGTGGCGCACGAAACGCAATATTTCGGCGAGAAGTTCGATCCCGCCCCGTCGCGCGCGCATCTTGTCGAGTTGGTAGGGTAGGTCCGCGTCCTCCGTCATTGCGAGCGCAGCGAAGCAATCCAGTCTGTCTCCGCGGAACGATTCTGGATTGCTTCGCTACGCTCGCAATGACGATGTTGATTAAGCTGCGCGCCAAACGGTCGTGCCCCGGCTCAGCAGCGCCTCTTGGCGGTGCGCTGCTGAGCCGGGGCCGATGTTGCAGCGGAATGCGTGGCTTTCTGGGTTCCGGCTCGGCGCAGCAACGCGAAGAGCGCTGCAGCGCGTCCGGGACACGTGCATCGCTGCTTAACCAAATCCACTGACATGGAACCCGATGCGGCGGCTGGTCGCACTCCGCTCGCCTTGATTCCGGCCCACCCATCTTTATGTCTGGAGCGAACAAGAATCCGGGCCCCTCTGGCGAGGACGCCGACCATGTCGGCAAAACCTCGCGATGTCGGATGACCTGTCCCGCGCGAATGCGATGGATCGGCCGATCGTCGGGCCTTCTCGAGTTCTCTCCGACTCAATCGTCCCCATCTCAGCCCCGCGCGGTCATTTCGCAACGTAAGGGAGCTACGATGTCCGACGCCGCCACTTCAAATCCGACCGAGATCGAGATCACGGAACCGTCCAGGCTGAACGAGCAGGCTGCGGTCGCATTGGTGATCGCCGGCGCGCTCGTCGCCGTCGCAGACCGGCGCGTTTCGCCGGTCGAGCGCGACGAGGTGATCCGCTTCATCAGGGATCGCGGACTGGCACCGCACATGAGTGACGAGCGGCTGTTTGCGATATTCGACGAACTGGCGGAACGACTCGAGGAGCCTGACTTTGCCAATGTGGTGATCGACACGTTGCGTCCGGTCTCGGACCTGCCGCTGTCGGCCCATTTGATGGAACTGTCGGAGCGCGTCGCGGCTGCGGACGAGGACGTGCATCCCCATGAGGTACAGGCGATCAAGCTGTTGCGCCTGCTGACGCTGGTGCTGCCGCGCGCAAAGCCGGTGGCGCCGGGCAGCGCAGGCACTGAACGGCGCGCCGGCGCGCAGGAGTGAGCATGAGCACAGCATCGGACGAGCGGACGACAGGAAATCTGGTCACCACCGGCCAGATGGCCGGTGGCGACCCGCGCCTCGACAAGCTCGTCCGTCGCCTGCCGCCGCGCATGGGCGACACCGTCGCCTATCTGCTCAAACCGTCCAGCCGCTGGGTGAGGATCCCGTCGGGCGCGCTGCTCATCGTTGGCGGCGTGCTCTCCTTCCTGCCGGTGCTCGGAGTCTGGATGCTGCCGCTCGGCCTCGCACTGCTCGCCGAGGACGTCCCGGCGTTGCGCGCCTCGCGCTCCAAGGTCCTGGATTGGGTCGAGCGGAAGAAGCCGCAATGGCTCGATCCGTCCGCATCGAAAAATGATCAATCATGACTGAATTCATCACCGCCGACGCGCTGACCGCGCTGCTCCAGGTCATCCTGATCGACCTCGTGCTCGCCGGCGACAACGCCGTCGTCATCGGCCTTGCCGCCGCCGGCCTGCCGGCCGAGCAGCGCCGCCGCGCCATTATCGTCGGCATCGTCGCCGCCACAGCCTTGCGCATCGTCTTCGCCGGCGTCGCGACCCAGCTCCTGCAGGTGATCGGCCTGCTGCTCGCCGGCGGCGTGCTGTTGCTATGGGTGTGCTGGAAGATGTGGCGCGAGCTGCGCGAGCAGTCCGCGCACACCGAGCTCGCGTTGAGCCATGGCGGCAGCGCGGGCAGCGCACCGGCGTCGCGCAAGACCTTCGGGCAGGCGGCGTTGCAGATCGTCGCCGCCGACGTCTCGATGTCGCTGGACAACGTGCTCGCGGTCGCAGGCGCCGCGCGCGAGCATCCCTACATCCTCGCGTTCGGACTGTTGCTGTCGGTCGCGATGATGGGCGTCGCCGCCGACCTGCTCGGCCGGGTGTTGCAGAAGCAGCGCTGGATCGCCTATGTCGGTCTCGCCATCATCGTTTACGTCGCCTTCGAGATGATCTATCGCGGTTCGCTCGAGCTCGCGCCCGTCATCGCGAGCCTCTGAGGCGACAATTCCTGCCTGCAATCCGGAGTGATCCATGACGCCTGAACCCAAAGCACCTTCGGCGCACGCCGGGCCGCGACCGAAAATCGGCCCATTCGCCCAGCTCATCTTTGGCTCGCGCTGGCTGCAAGTGCCGCTCTATGTCGGCCTCATCGTCGCGCAGGGCGTCTATGTGCTGCTGTTCCTGAAAGAGCTCTGGCACCTGGTCGCGCACTCGTTCGACGCCAGCGAGCAGCAGATCATGCTGGTCGTGCTCGGACTGATCGACGTCGTCATGATCTCGAACCTGCTGGTCATGGTGATCGTCGGCGGCTACGAGACCTTCGTCTCGCGCCTGAACCTGAACGGCCATCCGGACGAGCCGGAATGGCTGAGCCACGTCAACGCCAGCGTGCTGAAGATCAAGCTCGCGATGGCGATCATCGGCATTTCCTCAATCTCGTTGCTCAGGACCTTCATCGAGGCCGGGAATCTCGGCACCACGCGCAGCAATTTCACCGAGTCCGGCGTGATGTGGCAGGTGCTGATCCACCTGACCTTCATCATTTCCGCAATCGGTATCGCCTGGGTCGACCGCATCAGCGAGAGCGGGCACCGCAAGCAGAACGGTCACGCCTGAGGGGCGATCCGCACTCTCAGGCGCCGATGGCCAGATGCAACGGACGCCGTCCGCGTGCCAGCGTCTCGGACGGCGCTTCGCCGAAGGCCAGTCTGTAGCTCCTTGAGAAGTCGCCCAGGTGCCAGAAGCCGTTGCCGAGCGCGGCGGCCTTGACGGTCAAGCCATCGCCCCCGGTCATGAGCTGGACGCGAACGGCCCACAACCGTTTGAGGCGCAGATAGTGGTGCAGGCTCACGCCGTGCACCGCGTGCGTCGCGACCTGGAGCGTGCGCACGGACACGCCGAGCGCGGCGGCGAGGTCGTCGCTGTAGAGCGGCTTGCTGCCGAACAGCGCAACGACGTCGTCGAGATGCGCGATCAGCTTGCGGTGCTTGTCGAATGAACCGGGGCGGGCGCTGCGTGCGCCTGCCGGCAGCAGGGTGGCGTCGAGGCCGGCGAGCAGCGTTTCCTGGACCGGGCGGTAGAGCGCCTCGAACTGCCGGGGATCGTTGCACGCCGAAGCCAGCGAGAACATCTCCAGGATAGCCGCGCGCAGGCGCGCCATCGGATCGTCCTGCGTGCGCACATAGGAGAGGACGGTGTCGAAATCCGCCCAGCCGCGATGGCGCATGTCCGAGTTGAAGCGCAGCATCAGGTAAGTGTTGGGGTGATGCTCGATCGCTTTGACGGGGGCTTTGCCGCGCATGACGGCGATCATCGAACTATCGACCTCGCGGCCATTGGCGATGGAGTGAAAGGTGAGGGGAACAACGAGGCCGACGCCGTTGTCCGTGCCGATCTCGGCCTCAAACCGCCGTGCAAAGGAGCGCTGGAGCACGAAGAGCCCGTCGCGGAGCGGCAGGATGGCGCGAGACAACGAGAATTCCCGTGGACGGAGCGGCGTGCTGGTGCCGAGTCCGAGCACCTCGTTGGCGCGAAACTCGTCGAAGTCCGAGCAGCGCTCGACGCCGAGGACGCGCGATGGTTTTAGCCGACGGACCGGCATTTCGGGAACCCAGGGCATGTCGGGGGGAGCGGGTGGAATCCGCACAAGCGTATCAGAGGCCCGACCGTCGGCCATATTCCGGGAAACTACTGCCTGCGCGGCGGCGACAGGGGAAGTCGGCGCGCCGCTGTGAGGACTTCACGGACAAGTACGCGAGTCCGGCAGGCTCAGATCGTTCACTTCAGAATTTCGCACACCGTAGGATGTGATCCGACGTCATGCCGCGCGTTGCTTGTGGAGATGCTCCGCCACCACGCCTCCAGCGCGTCGCGCTCGCAGCCGAGTCTGACGCTCATGCCGCCGGCGAACTTGATCCAGTCGGCGAAATGGTCTCCGCCAACCGCGATCACCACGGGAATGTCGGCGTCGAGCGCGCGTTCGATCAGGTGGGACAGACCCTTGCCGTCGCGCTCGCGCTTGCCGAAGCGGTTGATGATGAGGAGATCGGCGCCATGCGAGAGAGCGTCCGCGATCCGCATCCCCGCATTTTGCAGCCGCGCGAGATCGAGACGGCAGCCGCGCGCGGCCGGATCGAAATCCTGCGCGAGCAGAAGCGTCTCGCCGCTGTGAAGCAGCACGGCCGACAGGCTCGAATCCGCGCATTGGCCGGCCTGAACCATGCCGACGACGCGACCGCCGCGCGCATTCAGATCCGCCGCGAAGCTGCGCAGGACCTCGTCGGGGTCCTGATGCGCCTCGTAGACGAGGGCGGCGAGGTCGCATTGCGCATCGAACATGGTCGGCCTCCGTTTGACGGCAAAGAATTGGGGCCGCGACGTTTCCGCCGCGGCCCCGGTTTTCCGATCAGGCCGCGGGCGGGCCGTTGATGATCTGCAGCTGTGTGAACTCGGCGAGACCTTCCTCGGCGAATTCAGTGCCGATGCCCGACTGCTTGGCGCCGCCGAACGGGATGTGCGGGGCCATGTCGAGGTGCTTGTTGATCCAGACCGTGCCGGACTCGAGCTGCGTTGCGACCTCGTGTGCGCGCTTGATGTCGGACGACCAGACCGACGCGCCGAGGCCGTAGGTGGTGGCGTTGGCGCGGCGGATCGCGTCGTTCTTGTCGGAATACTTGATCAGCGGCAGCACCGGGCCGAACTGCTCCTCGTCGACCAGTTTCGAGCCTTCCTGGATGTCGCGCACGATGGTCGGCTCGATGAAATAGCCGGGACGGTCCATCGCCGAACCGCCGGCGACCACCTTGCCGTTCTTGCGGGCGTCCTCGAGGAACGTCTTCACCTTCTCGTACTGCATCTTGTTCTGCAGCGGCCCGAGCTTGGTGCCCTGCTTGGCGCCGTCGTCGACCACCGTGCTCTTGGCGATCGCGACCAGTTCGTTGCAGAGCTCGTCATAGACGGACTCGTGGACGTAGAGCCGCTTGATGGCGAGGCAGACCTGGCCGGAGTTCTGGAACGCGCCCTCGAAGATGCCGGGAGCGACCTTTTTCGGGTCGACATCGTCGAGCACAATACCGGCGTCGTTGCCGCCGAGCTCGAGCGTGATGCGCTTGAGCGTCTGCGCTGCGCTCGCCATCACCTTCTGCCCCGTGGCGGAAGAGCCGGTGAACGAGATCTTGCGGATATCAGGATGCTTGGTCATCTCGCCGCCGAGGTCGTTGGCGTCGGTGATGAAGTTGAGAACGCCCTTCGGCAGGACGTCCTTGATCAACTCGGCGAAGCGCAGGGTCGCGAGCGGCGTGGTCGGCGCCGGCTTCACCACCAGCGTGTTGCCGGCGAGCAGGGCCGACGGCAGCTTGAAGCTGAGGATGAGCAGCGGATAGTTCCAGGGAATGATGGCACCGACGACGCCGAGCGGGCGGCGATAGGCTTCCACCTTGCGGTCACCGGAATCCTCGATCACCTTCATCGGCAATTCGAGCGAGCTGAGGTAGCGGAAGAACGCGGCCATCCCCAAAACTTCGCCGGTGGCGTCGCCAAGCGGCTTGCCTTGCTCGCTGGTGAGGATGTGGGCGAGCTCGCCCGAATTGGCCTCGATCACGTCGGCCATCTCGTTCACGAGCTTGCGGCGTTCCGCCATCGGGGTCGCGGCCCAGGCCGGGAAGGCGGCCTTCGCCGCGGCGACGGCGGCATCAAGCTGCGCCTTCGAGGCACGCGGACACTGCGCCAGCACCTCTTCGGTCGCGGGATTGAGAACCGGCATGGTCTGGTCGCCGGGCACCATCTTGCCGTCGATGAGAAGATTGTAGTCACTCATTGGCTTTGCGCTCCCTTGCAGAAACGGGCCGTTCGGGGCCTCGTTATATCGAACTATATATCACGACTTGGCCGGGCCGACCATGGCAGCCGGTTCGATCAATTCCAGAAAAGCAGGGCTGGACGCGGGTGGACATATCGATATATCGTGATGAATATAGCGAACCGTGTTCCGGGACTGACGATGGAAATCAAGGTGAGGCAGCTCACGACCTGCGAGGTGGCGTCCGACGGCGGCGCGATCTCGCTGGGCTTCGAGGATCTGGCGGGCAACCCCGCCGCGGTCAGTGTCTCGCTCAACCAGGTCGGCGCCCTCATCATGACGCTGCCCGGGCTGCTCGAGGCGGCGCTGAAGGCCCGCTACGGCGACCAGAGCCTGCGCTACGCCTATCCGCTGGCGTCCTGGGCGATCGAGCAGGCGACCGATACGACCCAGCGCATCATTACGCTTCAAACCGAGGACGGCTTCAAGGTGCGCTTCTCGATCCCGAAAGCCGAGCAGAGCCTGCTCGGCGAAGCGCTGACCCAGCCGATGCCGGAAATGTCGGTGCGGCCGAACTAGCGGCTTGGGCCAAAGGCGCAAACAAAACACCGCCTAAGAATGAAATTGCCGATTGGGCCGGTCGAACGCCGGAAATGTTGCACGCGTCGCCTGAACTAGAGAATCGCTTTGCCTGTTCGCCAGCCTAAAGTTGCGGGCGGGCAGAGGTGGCAAGCGATGAGCGATGTTCGAACGGGTTTCCTGGACGCTATCGGCAACACGCCATTGATCAGGCTGCGAATGCCGTCGGAGGCCACGGGTTGCGAGATCTATGGCAAGGCCGAATTTCTCAATCCCGGCGGCTCGATCAAGGATCGTGCGGCGCTGGCCATGATCGACGATGCCGAGCGATGCGGCAAGCTTGAGCCAGGAGGCATGATCGTCGAAGGAACGGCCGGCAATGTCGGAATCGGCATAGCGCTCGTGGCGAATGCACGCGGCTATCGAAGCGTGATCGTGATGCCTGACACGCAAAGTCAGGAGAAGAAGGACATGTTGCGGCTGTGCGGTGCCGACCTGCGCCTGGTGCCGGCCGTACCCTATTCCAATCCGGGTCATTACGCGCGCTATTCCGGCCAGCTCGCCGAGGAGCTCGGTGCTTTCTGGGCCAATCAGTTCGACAATGTCGCCAATCGGGAGGGGCACTATCGAACGACCGGTCCTGAGATTTGGCGGCAAACGGATGGAAGAATCGACGGCTTCACATGTGCCGTTGGGAGCGGCGGTACCTTGGGCGGGGTCGCGCGAGCCCTCAAGGAACGAAATCCCGGCATCAAGATTGCGCTCAGCGATCCCATGGGGGCCGCGCTCTATAATTGGTTCACCAAAGGCGAGCTCACGACGGAAGGAGACTCCATCACCGAAGGGATCGGGCAAGTCCGTGTCACCAGGAACCTGGAAGGCACGCCCATCGATGCGGCATATCAGATTACGGACGAGGAAGCGCTGCCCGTTCTGTTCGACCTGATCGAGCACGAAGGGCTGGTGCTGGGCGGCTCAAGCGCGATCAATATCGTTGGAGCCATGCGACTTGCGCGCGACCTCGGTCCGGGCAAAACCATCGTGACCATCCTAGCGGATGGCGGACAGCGCTATCAATCCAAGCTGTTCAACCCGGAGTTCCTGCGCAAGAAAAATCTGCCCCTGCCACGCTGGATGCGATAGCGAGCCGCCAGGATGCGCGCCCGTCCGTTCACGATTTCCGCGAACGGCCGATGTCGCTCTTAAGCGCTTCCAGCTCCTTGTGCACGGCGCGCGCGGCGTCGCGTTCGATCTTGCGGTAGCGCGCGACAAGCTTTTCGCCGAAGGGAGTGAGCATCGCGCCGCCGCCGTTCTTGCCGCCGGCCTGCGGCTCGACCACGGGATGTCCGCAAATGCGGTTGATCTCGTCCACGAGATCCCAGGCACGCTTGTAGGACATGTCCATGGCGCGGCCGGCCGCCGAGATCGAGCCTTGCTCGCGGATCTGCTCCAAAAGCTCGATCTTGCCGGGCCCGATCCGATCCTCGCCATCGAGGTCGATGCGCAGACTGAGCTGGGGAAGCGATTTGGCGCTCGCGCGCGGCATGACGGGGTCTCTTGGGGCACTTGTATGCGAGATTGCCACTCTTGCCCGTCGCGGACAAGGTGAGGGCGCCTGATTTCCCAAAAGATGGTCCTTTGTCGAGGTCCCCAGAGCACGGGCTCAGCCCCGTGCCCTTGATCGCGGCATCTTATTCCGCGGGGCTTCCGACCACCGCGCCCTGACTGACGTCCTCGCGGGCGAGGATCATCAAAAGGCCGACGATGATGAGCTCGACCACCGCGAAAGCAATGAAGGCGCCGGTGAACGAGCCGGCCGAGGCGTTGATGATGGCGCCCATCATCCAGGGCGCCACGAAGGCCGAGAAGATGCCAAATACCTCGGCGTATCCAATCGCGGCCGGTGCGAGCGCGTCGGAGTATTTTTCGCTGAGCAGGGCGAAGATAGCGCCGCCGCCGAGAAGCGCGATACCGCTGAGTGCTGCAAACAGCACCAGCATCGAGAACGACATCGGTGTGACCACACTCCACAGGAACATCAACGCGGTCAGGAAAGCGAGACATGCGGTGAGTTTGATCATGAAGGGCTTGCCGAGCCGATCGGACATGTAGCCGCCAATCACCAAGAATAGCACCTGCGACAACCCCATGACGGTGCCGATGACAGCGCCGGCCTCCGGCGGCATGTGCTGTACTGTGATGAAGGCCGGCACCACCCAGGTTGCGGTGCCGGCGATCGCGAAGGTGCAGGCCACGATGCCGAAGCCGCCGACCGCGATCCATTTCGAGCGGAAGATCTCGCCGAGCGGCAGGTGCTCCTGCGGTGTTTCGTTGCCCCAGGTGAAACCGTCGATACCGAGCTCGCGCGGATCGTTGCGGACGACGAGTGCGTCGACGGCTGCAACGAGCAGCGTGCCGATTGCCAGCACGGCGAAGAAGGTCCGCCAACCGGTCGCAATCGTCAGGGGAATGCCGAGCGCGAAATCCATGGTGATGGCGAGGCTGTAGGCGGCGAGGATGATGCCTACCACCGAGCCACGCCGACTTTGCGGAAACCAGCCGAAGATCAGCTTCATGTTGCCGATGAAGATGCCGGCGTCGAAGAAGCCGATCACGAGCCGGAGCATCACGAGCTGTGTGTAACTTTGCACGAATACCTGGAGCACCATGCCGATACCAGTGCCCGCAAGCCCGATCAGCAGCATGTTGCGCGCCGTCATCGACCGGCTGACCGGCGACCAGACGACCATGCCGATGCCGTAGGTCAGCGCAAAGATGCCTTGGGCGAGTCCCGCCTCGGCGGGATTGAGCTTGAGGCTCTCGGAGACGAATGGCAGTACGGCCGCGAAGGCATACCAGTCGGCGGCGAGAAAGATCTCGCAGAGGATGGCGAGCGCCAGCATGCCTTTTTGCCACCGGGCTATCCGACGGCGGTCGTTCTCGGAGATGGACGTCCAAGTTGTTGTCAGCATGGTCATCATCGGTTCTCGCGGTTTGCGTGTCGACGGAATCGGCGTGGCCTCAGGCGGGCGGCGGCAGGAAGTTGACCTCGTGTTCGGCGGCACGTCGCACGACCTCCTGCGGATCGGGGAGATTGTGGATGCGCTCGAACAGCTCTTTCAGCGACCGCGTCGGTGCGACCCAGAACAGGCTGGTGGCGGTTTCACCCGACTTGTTGAAAATGCCGTGGGGGATGCCCTTGGGCATGCGGACGAGGTCGCCGGCCTTGGCGACAAAGTCCTTGCCGTCGAGCCAGAGGTCGTAGCGGCCGCTCAGCACATAGACGAATTCATCCTGGGTCGGATGCACGTGCGGCGGCACGAAGGTGCCATCCGGAAACACGGCATGCCAGGCCATCGACGCCTCGGAATGCTGCTTCAGCGTGTAGGTCTGGCCCAGAATGTTCCAGATGACGTTGCCAAAGCCTTCTTTGGCAGGGGTCACGCCCGGAGGCATCTCGATCATGGTGGTGTCCTCTGTTGTGTGCGGATCAATCGGCGAGAAAATCGGTGACGTAGTGTGCGGAAGACGGCGTTTCCTCGAACACGAGATGACCGGTCGCCGGCACCAGCGTCACGCGTGCGTCGGGGAGCCCTGCTTTCCAGGCATCTGCCTGGGCGGTCGGGCGCAAGCGATCTGCGGCCCCCCACAGCACCAGCGTCGGCATCGTGATCCGATGCAGCCAGTGCGCGAGCTTGGGATTGCCCTGCGGTTCGCTGCGGATCAGCTTGGCAAAGCCCGTGACCTCGCGTCCAAGCCGGGCGTCGAAGGCCGGATCTGGCGCCTTGGGAAAGTAACGGAGTGCCGCGGCCGGATCGTGCGCGAGATAGGCTGGCAGTTCTTGTGGTGCGATCTCGAACAATCCGGGCGCAGGCGCGCTTCCGACCACAAGACCGGCGGGCGCAACCAGCACCAGCTTGCGGACCCGATGCGGCTGACGGATCGCGAACTCCGCGGCAAGCCATCCGCCGAGCGAGAACCCGGCGAGGTCGAACTGCTCAAGGCGAAGCTTGTCGAACAGATCCATGTAGTGAAGGACGTGATCCTCGACGGTGTCGATCGTCTCGGCGTCGCCGGAGTCGCCAAAGCCCGCATGATAGGGGATGATGACCGTGTGCCGCTTCGCCCAATCGCGCGCCATCTCGAAGCCGGTGAAGGTGCCGGTGCCGTGCAGGAACACCAGCGCCGGGCCGCTTCCGATGCTGTGAACGACGGTCCGCACGCCGTTGATCGTATGTTCCGCGCGGGAGAAGCCGGTGAGATCGGGCGAGGGTTTGACGGTATCAAGCATGGTCGTCTCCGGTTGAAGGCGGCAGAGCCGGGCGTTGGTGAGTCATGCGGCGGCTTCCTGGCGACCGCTGAGAAGTGAGGCGAATTGTTCGACGGCGTTGGCGAGCCGCGCGGCCGTCATTGGTGCGAGCGGCTCGCCTGGTACGATCTCGCCGCTGCTGGTGTAGATCGCCGTCGAAACGGTGCAGGCTTCGAAGAAGCCGAACAGCGGGCGGAGCTGGTGCTCGACCACCAGCGAGTGGCGCAGGCCGCCGCCGACCGCGGTCAGCAGCACCGGGCGGTTGCGCAGCACGCTGGGTTCGATCAAGTCGAATACGTGCTTGAACAATCCGGGATAAGAGCCCTGGAACACCGGGCATCCTATCACGAGGCCATCGGCCTGTTCGATGGCCTCGACGACGGCGCGCGCATTGTCATCGAGTGCGGTCCGGGTGAAGCCGGCGATGCCGCAACCGGCATCGACAAGGTCGAGGACGGTGGTCTTCAGTCCATGCTGCGCCTGAAGATCGGCGGTGACGGCTTCCACCAGCATGCGCGACTTCGCCGGGCGCCAACTATTGCCGCAGAAGCCAACGATGCGGGATGTCCTCACGTCGACGCCCTCGTGTCTGGTCGCTTGCTCAGCCCGTCACCCCGAAGACCGTCCATTGCGCACCAGGGCCGGGGAGGCCGAGCAACGCACGGCCGCACTCTTCGACGATCTGGTCGGCCATCAGGATGTGCTGCGTGCCCGAATGGATGTCGCGATAGAACCGCTGCATCGGCGTGTTGTGCAGTGAGGCGCCGCGCGCGGCGCGATGCGCGAAGGTGGCGACATCCGACAGAACGTCGTGGACGTGGCGCAGTGACAGCTTGATCATCGTCATCTGCTCCAGCGACGGACTTTCACCGCCGGCACAAGTCCCCGAGACGTCCTTCCAGGTTTCGTGGACCAACGCACGTGCTGCGCGGAAACGAGCTTCGGCCTGCGCGAACTGGAACTTGAAGCTCGCGCTGTCGCGCGACTTGCCGAATGGATCCTGGCGCTGGACGATTACCTTGACGAGTTCGTCGAGCATGCGGCGGCCGACACCGACGGCCCAGGCGGAATGCGCCCAGGCGCTGTAGCCTGCCAGCCCCAGTGCACCCTGCACGCCACCTCGGCGCGGCGCACCAATGTCAAAATCGTAGGTCATGTGCGTGGGCACGAACAACTCGTCGCCCTCGCTCAAAGTGTAGTCGAAACTTCCCGTCGCGCGCAGGCCGAGCACGTCCCAATTGCCCATCAACTTGATGGTCGCGCGCGGATGGTGGGTGACGACGATCTTCGGCTGGCCGTTCGGGCCGAACACCATGTCCTTGCCGGATGCGTCGGTGACGAAGCAGCCTGAATGGACCCACTCGGCGTGCTGAATGCCGCTGCCATAGGCCCAGTTACCGCGGATCATGTAACCGCCATCGACCGGTCGGGCGAAGCCGCGCGGCACGCCGTTGCCGGCAATCGTAATGTCGGGGCCGCCCGCGAAGACTTTCTTGATGCCTTCGTCCTCGATGTAGATGGCGAGCGTCGTGCCTTCCATGTTGTTGCCGATGGCGCACCAGCCGGCGGAGGCGTGTGCGTAAGCGAGCCGCTCGATCACGGTCATGGCGTCGTAAGGCAGAAGCTCGGCGCCGCCGACCTCCTTCGGGAACAGCATGGTGTAGATGCCGGCGTTGCGCAGCGCCGCTACCACATCGTCAGTCAGATAGCCCTGTGTCTCAGCCTCCGCGGCCCTGGATTCGACCAGCGGTAGCAGCGCGTCGAGGCGCGCATGGAACTCGGCCACCGTCGGGGTCGCGGAAGGCTTTACGGCGAGTTGCACGGAAGGGCTCATGGTCGGTGTCTCCACGTCGGGCTGTTGGTTCTTCGCGCAACGCTGCTGGACGCGAAGATCTGGGTCGGGCGGAACAGACGCCGGTCGCGGGCAAGACTCCGCCCACACGCGCCAAAGACTGTTGGTGCGCGCGACGAACGGCTCGCGTTGGTGTCGAGATGTCCCCGTCGGAACCGCGCGAACGTCGTTACGCGATCCCGATGGCCAGGATGCTAGAGATGAGGCGGCTAAAGCAGCAATCCCCCATCATGGGGGGGGGCCATGCTGCTCTGCCGCAAAGCTGGGCCGGGAGAGCAGTGTTTTGCCGCTTCTTTTCGCTTGACCAAAGGTCAGGCGAGGCAGAAATTTTAAGCCTATAATAATCGGCAATGACGCGCGTGTGTCCGAGGGCACCGCGCGTTCGCGCGAGGAGTGGCGGTGAGAGCCGAGCAGGAGCATTTGGATGGTCTGCCCGAGCGCCAGCTCGCAGATCGGCTGATGTCCATCGCCGAGAGCCGCTCGGTGCGCGCCCTTGGCATTGCCTGCTGCTCGGCGATCACGGAATTGACGGGGTCGCCGACCGTCGGCCTCTATTTGCTCGACGGGCTCGAACCGGAACTGGTCTACAGCCGGCACGTCGCAGAAGGCCTGCTCGACAATTACAGGGCCGGCTTCTGGAAGCGCGACCCCGTGCTCGACTGCATCATGACCCAAGGCCGCGCGGTCGACGGCGAAACGGTGATCGGTCCGCAGCAATGGCGGCACAGTCCGTCCTTCGAGATGCTGCACGAGTGGGGCTTTGCATACAACATGGGCGGCCCGTTGTGGTGCGGGCAGAAGATCGTCGGCGTGCTGTTTACGGCGACGACCGATACGGACGCGCCCTACACGATGCGGTCGCGGCAGCGCATGGAGATGCTGTGTCGGGCCGGCTCGCTCGCTTTGACCAACATGACGAATGCGGGCGCGATCGACGCCCATCCTGCCGCAATCCGGGTCCCTGAGCCGGCAGCGACGCCGGTGGCGACGCTCTCGGCATCGCTTCCGCCACGGTCCGCGGACGTCGCCATCCGGGTCTGCCGCGGCCAGACCAACAAGGAAATCGCCCGCGAGATGGGGATTTCCGATCAGACCGTGAAGGAGCACGTCGCGAACCTGTGCCGACGCTTCGGCGTGCACAACCGCACCGAGCTTGCGGCCTGCCTGCTGAGTCCGAGCGCTCGGCAATAAGGTGCCGCGCCGGGTCAGATGTGGTTGACGATCAGCTTGAGCGAGCCGACGAAGGTCGGACGCTGCCGATAGTGCCCGTACCGCGCGTCCCAGCGGCCGGACGTGAGATCGTTGCCGAGCCGAGCATCATCGCACGGCGTGCAGCTCCAGAAACGCTTTCACGCCGGTTACGTTGCCGGTATCCGACGGCACGTAGCCGGGCAGGGTGGCGACGGCGGCGCGGAAATCGGCGCTACGCATGATCTCCAGGATGCGCTGCATCGGCCCGGTATCGAGGAAGGCGCGCTTGCAGACGAAGAAATAATCCTCGGTGAGGATGCGGATGAAATCGAGGCCGAAGTGGCGGGCGGCCGCCTCGACACCAAAACTCGCATCCGCCATGCCGCTTGCAACATAGGCCGCGACGGCGGCGTGGGTGAATTCGATCTGCTGCGCGCCGTTGATCTTGCTCTCGTCGATGGCGTTCGCGGCAAGCAGCTGGTCGAACAACAGGCGCGTGCCGGAATCATGGTCGCGGTTGACGAAGCGGACTTTTGGTCCGGTGAGGTCATGAAGCGAAGCGATGCGCAGCGGATTGCCGCGCGCGACCATCAGGCCCATCTCGCGCGTGACGAAACTGATGATGCGATCCTCGCGCGGGTCCAGCCATTCGCGCGCCGCCTTGATGCCTTGCGCGCGCAACGCGCCGTGTGGCAGATGCAGGCCCGAGAGATCGCAGGCGCCTTGCGCCAGCGCGACCAGCGAATGCTGGTTGCTCACATAGCGCAAATCGACGCCGATGCCGGGCTCGCGATCGAGGAATTCGCGCAGTTTTGCCACGGCAAAGCCGTGGCTGGCATGAACGCGGATCACCGAAGGGCGCTGTTCGAGGAACGGCTTGATCTCGCTCGCCAGCTCCTGCGCCAGATTTTCGAGCTGTGGCCCGAGCCGGGCCTGCATGCGTTCGCCGGCCCACACCAGCCGCTCGCCGAACGGCGTGAGCTTCGAGCCCTTGCCGCGCTGGGTTTCGACTAGAGGGGTTCCGAAGAAGGCCGACCATTGCTCGATCAGATTCCAGACGTGCCGGTAGGACAGGTGCGCATCGCTGGCCGCACTCGTGATCTTGCCCGTCTTCCGGATTTCGTTGAGGACGCCGAGCATGACCACCACGGTGCGCGGATTGCCTTCCCGGCGAAACCGCCATACAGCCTCGATCTCGATCTGAAGCATGGGTCTTCCTTATGAACTTCGCTTCATATATGGGACGTCCATTTGCAAACCATATCATATTTACTCCAGCCAATAGGCGCCTAGTCTGGTATACCAGAACAGGAGAAATATGATGTCCGTTGCATATGACTTTGCGCACTCTCCGGCCACCGAATTCATGGCCCGGCCGCAGCATCTGCTCATCGACGGCCGCCGCGTCCCCGCCAGCTCCGGCCGTACCTTCAAATCCCTCAATCCCGCCACCGGGCAGGTCATCGCCGTCGTCGCCGAGGGTAACGAGGCCGATGTCGAGCACGCCGTGGCAGCCGCGCGGCGCGCCTTCGAAGGCCCGTGGCGCACGATGCGGGCGTCGGAGCGCGGCCAGATCCTGCTGCGCTGGGCGGACCTGCTCAAGCAGCACTCCGAAGAAATCATCGAGCTCGAGTCGATCGATGCCGGCAAGCCGATTTCCGCGACGACGCGCCAGGATTTTCCGGCCGCGGTCGACACGCTGATCTACTACGCCGGCTGGGCCGACAAGATCAGCGGCGACGTCGTGCCGGTGCGCGACGATGCCCTGACCTACACCGTGCGCGAGCCGGTCGGCGTGGTCGCGGCGATCGTGCCGTGGAATTTCCCGCTGATGATCGGCATGTGGAAGCTGGCGCCGGCGCTAGCCTGCGGCTGCACCATCGTGATGAAGCCGGCCGAGCTGACCTCGCTGTCGGCGCTGCGCATCGCCGAGCTCGCGCTCGAAGCGGGCCTGCCGGCGGGCGTCTTCAACGTCGTCACCGGTCCGGGCCGGGTCGTCGGCGACGCGCTGGTCAATCACCCCGATGTCGACAAGGTCACCTTCACCGGCTCGCCCGGCGTCGGCCGTGGAATCATGAAGGGCGCGGCCAGCAACTTCAAGCGCGTCTCGCTCGAGCTCGGCGGCAAGTCGGCCAACGTCATCTTTGACGATGCCGATCTCGAAGCGGCGTCCAAGGCTGCGGCCTCAGGCATCTTCTTCAATGCCGGCCAGGTGTGCTCGGCCGGCTCCCGCGTGCTTGTGCAGGAGAAGGCTTATGACGAGGTCGTCGAGCGGCTGGCCGCGCGCGCAAAGTCGCTCAGGATCGGCGATCCGCTCGATCGCAAGACGGTGCTCGGCCCCGTCATCTCCGAGAAGCAGATGAAGTCGATCCTCGACTATGTCGACATCGGCCAGAAGGAGGGCGCGACCCTCGTCACCGGCGGCGAGAAAGTCGGCGATCGCGGCTATTTCATCAGCCCCGCGGTGTTCGCAGGCGTCGCACACGAGATGCGTATTTCGCAGGAGGAGATTTTTGGCCCCGTCGTCAGCGTCATCAAGTTCAAGGACGAGGCCGATGCGCTCAGGATCGCCAACGGCACCGCCTACAGCCTTGCCGCCGGCGTGTGGAGCCGCGATATCGGCAAGCTCCAGCGCTTCGCCAAGCGGGCGCGCGCGGGCACGGTCTGGATGAACACCTATGGCTACACCGACGTGCGCCTGCCCTGGGGCGGCGAGCGCGACTCCGGCCTCGGCCGTGAGCACGGCACCGCCGCGCTCGACAATTTCACCGAGCCCAAGGCTGTCTGGATGAATCTGGCCGTCTGATAACCTCCCGATCGGCCAATCCTGGGCCCGCCTGATCATCCGGTCAGGCGGGCTCTCTTTTCGACATCGATAAAATTGTCTGCATTCCGCTCAGTGGCGGAAAACCCTGCGGACAAGAAGGCTGCTGCCTTAAACCTCCGCTTTGGAACCGGCGTGCATCCTGCCTGCAGAAGGTTGGGGCATCGGCATGTCTGTTCTCAGGGAGATCGTTGCGGCGGTTGCGGGAGTCTACGCGCTCCTGTTCGTCTGCGACGCATTGTTCGGCGTCGGCGAGGCGCGTCTCGACGACGCCTATTACAGCGCCAGCTTCTACGCGCCGCGGCCGAAGGAATTCCGCTTCGCCAGCGACACGCCGCCGGCGGTCCGCGTCAGCGAGGCCTTCGCGCAGTTTGCGCCGGGCGAGGCCAAGCCGAACCGGCGCTACTCGTCTCTGACGACGATCATTCGCTAACGTTCGGCCATTCAGGCTTGCTCCGGCGCCGGGGCGTCACCGGGATGCTGCCCCGCGCGTTGCGGGATCAGCAGCAGGCACACCAGCATAACAGCTGCGATCACGACCGAGGCCAGCGGCCGGCTCAGCGCCAGGCCGCCGTGGTCGAGCGGCTTGTCGAGAAAGTCGCCGACGGTCGCACCCAGCGGACGCGTCAAGATGAAGGCGGCCCAGAACAGCGTGACGCGTGAGACGCGAGTCCAGAAGTAAAGTGCTGCGACAACGGCGAGTCCGGCCGCGAAGATCAATGCGCCACCGCGATAGCCCATATCGCCGGTATCCGCGATCCAGTCGCCGAGTGCAGTACCCAGTGTTTGCGAAAAGGTGATCGCGCCCCAATAGAACGCCTCAACGCGCGGTGTGCTGACGCTGTTGACCGAGATCGTTCCCTCGGCGCGATACCAGAGGCCGAGCACCAGCACGAGACAAGTGAGTAGCAGCGTCGAGCCGCCGGTATAGCCGATGCCAAGCGAGCGGTCGGCGAAGTCAGCCATCGTGGTGCCGAAGGTGGTCGATGCGACGATGGTGGCCCAATACAGTGCCGGATGAAATTTGCGCGCGCGAACCTGCGCCGCGACCAGGACGATCATGGCCGCGAGGAACAGGTAGGTCCCGGCCAGATAGCCCCAGTTCAGCGTCATGGTGACGGTGTCACCGCCGGTCTCGCCGAGCGTGGTGGCGGCGATCTTGATGATCCAGAAACCGAGCGTGACCTCGGGGACCTTGCTCTCGCTGGTGACATTGCTTTTGGTCTGATCTTCCATTGTGTCCTCGTTGATGCGTCAGCCGCGGACCGGGATCCGTGGCTGACGGGATGATGGCGCGCAGAGGCGTCAGGACTTCGCGGCGGTATCCATGGCCGCGATCAGATCAGCGATCGCCTGTTTGCACTTCGCCGCATCCGGCGCGCCCGCGCGCAGCGCCTCCAGCGCGCGGTCGATCGCCTTGTCGACGGTGTGCCAATCGGCTGCCGCGCGCGGCTTCAATCCGGCTTCGGCCTCGTCCCATTTGGTCTCGAGGTCCTTGATCCTTGTCTTGGCAGCGGGGAGGTCGCCCTTGTCGATCAGCGCGGCGACGTCGACCACGATGCTCCGGAATGGCGTGAGATCGCCGAGCTTTGCGGTCGCGGCTTCCGCGAGCGGCACGAAGGTGAAGTGCTGGCTCGCGTGCATGTGCGGTTCGCCCGTGAAGGTCGTCAGCAGGCAGACGGCGACGGCGGAAATCAGTTTCATCATGTGGTTTCTCCTGGTGGAGCTCCTGCTTCATGCAGAGAGCGGGATTTCGCGGTTGAAGCTATTGCGCCGGATCGGCGCGGCGCCTGCCGTCGCCCTCGAAGGTCACCCAGGCGACGAGGCCGACGATCACGGTCAGGAAGGCGATGCTGGTCTGGATCGTGCCGAGTCCGATGCCGCCGTACTCGCGCGATTGCGAGAGCAGATCGCCGAGCGAGGCGCCAAGCGGACGGGTAAGAATGTAGGCAAGCCAGAAGGTGAGGACGGGATTGGCGCCGAAGTAATAGGCCATCATCACCGCCGCGATCAGCATGCCGAAGGCGGCAACGCCGAGCTGGAAACCGAGACCAAGTGCTTCGGTGGCAAGATCGCCTGCGGCCGTGCCGAGCGCGAAGGTGAACAGGATTGCCGTCCAATAAAACAGCTCGCGCCGCGTCGTCACGATGCTGTGGATCGACAGCGTGCGCTCGACGCCGTACCAGACCGCGAAGGTCGCGGCGAGCGCGCAAGCGAACGCCGCGGTGCTGATGTAGAGGCTGATCTCGAGCTTGTCGGTCAGGAGATCCGTGAGCTGCGTGCCGACGATGCTGACGAGAACGACGGTCAGCCAGTAGATCCAGGGCACGTAGACGCGGCGGTTCAGTTGCAGCAGCAGGGCAGCGACCAGCAGGCCGCTCATGCAGATCGCGGTCAGGCTGGCGCCGAGGCCGACATGCACCGCGAGATAGTCGGCGCCGGTCTCGCCAACCGTGGTCGAGAGAATCTTGATGGCCCAGAAGATTGCCGTGACCTCCGGAACCTTGTTCAGCATCCGTCCTGCGCCAAAACCTGAATATTGCGACACGCCCAAATCTCCCAAAGCCGAAGCGATGCGAGACCGTCGCGCAGGCGACTTAGGCCGGGCTTAGGGACGAGAATTTTCAATGCGGGGCGGCCTTCGCCGCATTTTGGGCCTGCTGGCGCTCCCTAACTCTGCGCTAAGTCGGAACGGTCATGATTTTGACGGCCGGATGGCCCGGCGGTTTCGAGGATCGAGCTTTGCGGGTTTTGCTGATCGAAGACGACAGGATGGTTGGGGCCGCCGTCGAACAGGCGCTCAAGGATGCTGCCTACGCCGTCGACTGGGTGAGGGATGGCGAGTCCGCGCTGCTTGCCGCCTCAGCCGAGTCTTACGAGGTGCTGCTGCTCGATCTCGGACTGCCGAACGCGGACGGTCGGGATATCCTGCGGCAGTTGCGCGCCAACGGCTGCAGGTGCCCGGTCATTATCGTCACCGCACGGGATGGCGTCGATCACAGGATCGAAGGCCTCGATCTCGGCGCCGACGATTATCTGGTCAAGCCGTTCGAGATACGTGAATTGCTGGCACGGATGCGGGCGGTGCTCCGCCGCGAAGGCAGCGGTGCGCCCGCCGTACTTGGCAACGGCAGGCTCAGTCTCGATCCTGCGACCCGCGAGGCGTCGCTGTGTGGCCAAACGGCCCTCCTGACCGCGCGCGAGTTCGCGCTGCTCCAAGCTTTGTTGACGCGCCCCGGCACCATCCTGTCGCGGAGCGAACTCGAGCGGCAGCTTTACGGCTGGAACGAGGAGGTCGAAAGCAACGCGGTCGAATTCCTGATCCACACCATCCGAAAGAAGCTCGGCACGGAGGCGATCCGCAACGTGCGCGGGATGGGGTGGATGGTGGATCGCGCGACATGATCAACTCGCTGCGCGGCCGGCTGTTCATCAGCTTGACGACGATCGTGCTGGTAACCGGCCTCGTCGGAGGCGTCTTCGCACACCGGTGGGCATTCGATGAGGCGATCGAGACGCAGGACTCCGTGCTGATCCAGATCGCGGGCCTCGTTCAGAGCGGTGGCTTCACCGGAGCTCAGGACCTCCATGGGGTCGATGAAAACTCCGAAGTCTGGCTGATGGAGCTGGGCAGGGCGCCGCAAGGCACACCCGAGGAGCGCCAGTTGTGGCGGCTTCAGGATGGGATGCGCGATGCAACGCGACAGGGAAAGCCGGTCCGGGTGGTGCTGAAGACGCGATCCGACGGCAGCCGGTTTGCCGTGGCCCAGAGCACGGGGGTCAGGGATGAGATCGCAAGTGACATGGCGCTCCGCACCGTGCTTCCAATCGCCGCGCTGATCCCTTGCCTGATGCTGGTGATCGCCTTGGTCATTGCCGGATCGCTTCGACCCATGGTCCGGTTGGCGGACGAACTCAACGCACGGCGTGCGGATGACATGACGGCCTTGCCGCTTCGCGACCTCCCAAGCGAACTGAATCCGTTCGTGTCTTCCATCAACGGCCTGTTGCAGCGCATGCACGAGATGATAGGGCAGCAGCGAAGGTTTATTGCGGACGCCGCGCACGAACTGCGCACACCGCTTACGGCGTTGAGCGTACAGGCTGAGAATCTCGATCACGTCGAATTGCCACCGGCCGCGCGCGAGCGCCTTGCAGCGCTTCGGCAGGGCATGAGTCGCAGCAAGCATCTTCTGGAGCAGTTGCTTGCGCTGGCACGACACGACGCTGAGTCCACCGATTGCGGGCAATGGGAGGTTGTGGAGCTCGACCTCGCGGCGAAGAGCGTCATCGCCGATCTCTTGCGGGAGGCGATCAGCCGCGGCGTCGATCTTGGTTTCGAACGGGCCGAGTCAGCTCCGGTGTGCGGCGAGCCGGTCATGCTCGCAGCCATGATCCGCAATCTTCTCGATAACGCGCTCCGTTTCACGCCGGCGGGCGGCAGGATCGATGTGGCGATTTACCGGGACTGTGCCATGGCTGTGCTTCGGATCGAGGACAATGGGCCGGGCGTGTCCCCCGAAGAGATCGGCCGGATATTCGAGCCGTTCTTCCGTGGGCAGCGGCCGGAAGGCGAGGGCGTCGGTCTAGGCCTCTCGATCGTCAAGCGGATTGTCGATCGACTTGGGGGATCGATCGACGCTGCGAACATCACGGAGGGCGAACGAAGCGGATTGCGGATCGTCATCAAACTGCCCGCGGCGGCCCCGTAGTCTCACTCCCCTGGATCCATTCCGCCACGCCGCGCCACAGCGTGTCGCGGTGCTCGGGGCGGAAGAAGCCGAAATGGCCGATCGCCTTGGCGCCGACGTCGGACGGCTTCACCGTCAGCACCTCCGGCTTGATCGCGGAGAAGCCGCTCGCGAGCAGCTCGACCGCGGGCCGCGTCGCCCAGGGATCGTCGGAGAAGCAGAGCGCGCGCAGCTCGCCCTTGAACTTTGCGAAGTTCTCCAGCGCCGGTAATTTGGAGTCGAACAGATAGCGCGGGCTGGAGACCCAGTCGGCCCATTGCAGGAAGACGCCCTTGGGCAGATCCTCGCCGATGCCGGCCCAGCCCGGCGCGTAGCCGAGCGCGTGGACGAGCGGCACGCCGACGAAATTCATGAAGGTGTAGACGCGATATTTTTCCGGCGACGCCATCAGCCGCCAGGTCGCGGCCTGCGAGGCCACGAAGGCGGCGCGTGAAATATCGCTGTTGTTGTCGATCAGCCCCAGCGCCTGGCCGCCGAAGGAGTGGCCGACATAGGCGAGCGGCAGGGTGGTGTAGCGCTCGCGCATCCAGCGCACCGCGGCGGTGACGTCCTGCGCGGCCCAGTCCGACATCGAGGCCTTGAATCCGACCAGCGATTTCGGCTGGTTGTAGCCGACCATCGCCGGCTGCCGGGAATCGCCGATGCCGCGATAATCGTAGGTCAGGACCGCGCAGCCGCGATGGGCGAGGTAGGAGGCAAAGCCGCGATAGATCTTTCGCGGGACGGCGGTGGCGGAGTTGATCAGCACGGCATGGCGTTTGGTGCCGCGCGGCAGGAACAGGGTGCCTGCCAGCGGATACCCGTCCGTTGCTGGGAAGGTGATCTCGTCGATGAAAACGTCGTCGCGCGCCGCGTCCATGGGCAGCCGATGTCCTGCCAGTTTCCTTGCCAGCCCTCAGCAAATGCGAATTCGGCTTTCCCCGCAAGGGTTTGCAGTGCGAAATGGATTTACAACTGGCGGCCGGGGACCGGGCTGTGTATAAGGCGGCCCTCGCAACCCACAGATCAGGTTGTGCTTTTTTACTTCACGGAGAGATTGCGATGTCCGAGCGGTGGACGCCCGAGTCCTGGCGCAGCAAGCCGGTGCTACAGGTGCCCGATTATCCCGACGCCAAGGCCCTGGCCGACGTCGAGGCGCAGCTTGCGACCTTTCCGCCGCTGGTGTTCGCGGGCGAGGCGCGCAATCTGAAGAAGTCGCTGGCCCGCGTTGCGGCCGGCGAGGCCTTCCTGCTCCAGGGCGGCGACTGCGCCGAGAGCTTTGCCGAGCACGGCGCCAACAACATCCGCGATTTCTTCCGCGTGCTGCTCCAGATGGCGGTGGTGCTGACCTATGCCGGCGCGGTGCCGGTGGTGAAGGTTGGCCGCATTGCCGGCCAGTTCGCAAAACCGCGGTCGTCGCCGACCGAGAAGATGAACGGCGTCGAGCTGCCGAGCTATCGCGGCGACATCGTCAACGACATCGCCTTCACCAAGGAAGCGCGCGTGCCGGACCCGCAGCGCCAGCTGATGGCTTATCGCCAGTCGGCTGCGACGCTGAACCTGCTGCGGGCGTTCGCGACCGGCGGCTTTGCCAATCTCGGCAGCGTGCATCAATGGATGCTCGGCTTCCTGAAGGACTCGCCGCAGTCCCGCCGCTACAAGGAGCTGGCTGACCGTATCTCCGACGCACTCAACTTCATGCAGGCCTGCGGCCTCGACCTCGAGAGCCATCCGGAGCTGCGCGCGACCGATTTCTACACCAGCCATGAGGCACTGCTGCTCGGCTACGAGCAGGCCATGACCCGCGTCGATTCCACCACCGGCGACTGGTACGCGACCTCGGGCCACATGATCTGGATCGGCGACCGCACCCGTCAGCTCGATCACGGCCATATCGAATATTTCCGCGGCATCAAGAACCCGATCGGCCTGAAGTGCGGCCCGTCGCTCAAGCCCGACGAGCTGCTGAAGTTGATCGACGTGCTCAACCCCGACAACGAGCCGGGCCGGCTGACGCTGATCAACCGGTTCGGCTCCGACAAGGTCGCCGACCATCTGCCGGGACTGATCCGCGCCGTGAAGCGCGAGGGCAGGGTTGTGGTCTGGTCGTGCGATCCCATGCACGGCAACACCATCACCTCGACGTCAGGCTACAAGACGCGCCCGTTCGACCGCGTCCTGTCGGAGGTGAAGTCGTTCTTCACCATCCACGCGGCGGAAGGCACGCACGCCGGCGGCGTGCATCTGGAGATGACCGGCCAGGACGTCACCGAGTGTATCGGCGGCGCCCGTGCGATCACCGACGAGGATCTCAACGACCGCTACCACACGGTCTGCGATCCCCGCCTCAATGCCGAGCAATCGATCGACATGGCTTTCCTGATCGCGGAGCTCCTCAAGCAGGAACGCGCCGGCAAGGCCAGGCCGATGCCGGTCGCCGCGGGGCTCTAACACCTTGCTGCGGATCTGGAAGGCGACGATCAATTCACGCAACGGTCTGGCCTTCGCGTTCCGGTCGGAGCAGGCCGTTCGCGAGGAGATTTTTGCGCTCATCCTGTCGGTGCCGCTGGCATGGTTCGTCGCCGCGACGGCGCTGCGGGCGGTCGAGCTGGTCTGTTCGGTTGCGTTCGTGCTGACGGTCGAGCTGCTCAACACCGCGATCGAGAAGCTTGCCGACCGCCTGACCATGGATCACGACAAGCAGATCGGCCGGGTCAAGGACATGGGCTCGGCCGCGGTCGGCGTTGCGCTGCTGATGGCCGGCGCGTTCTGGATCATCGCCATCGTCGAGCGATTGGGGTTCCTCTGAAGCGGAGTGCGGCGGCCATGACCGAACGTCTCAACGTATTCGCGGTCACGCTCGCCCAGCTCAATCCGACCATGGGCGACATCGAGGGCAATGCCGCGAAAGTGCGTGCCGCGCGCGCGCAAGCCAGGTCCGACGGCGCCGATCTCGTGCTGTTTCCGGAATTGTTCATCGCGGGCTACCCGCCGGAAGATCTGGTGCAGAAGCCGGCGTTTCAGGACGCCTGCCGCGCCGCGATCGAGGCGCTCGCGCGCGAGACCGCCGATGGCGGCCCGGCGATGCTGGTCGGCACGCCCTGGGTCGAGGACGGCAGGCTCCATAATGCCTGCGCGCTGCTCGATGGCGGAAAAATCGCAGCCTTGCGTTTCAAGTGCAATCTGCCGAATTACGGCGTGTTCGACGAGAAGCGGCTGTTTTCGCGCGGCCCTGCCGCAGGTCCCGTGACCGTACGCGGCGTGCGCATCGGCGTGCCGATCTGCGAGGACATCTGGCTGGAGGAGTCCGAGGATTACGAGAACGTGGTCGAGACGCTGGCCGAGACCGGCGCCGAGATCATCCTGGTGCCGAACGGCTCGCCCTATGCCCGCGACAAGAGCGACGTGCGCCTCTCTGTCGCCGTGGCGCGTGTCACCGAGAGCGGTCTGCCGCTGGTCTATCTCAACCAGGTTTGCGGCCAGGACGAGCTGGTGTTCGACGGCGGTTCCTTCGCGCTCAACGGCGATCTCTCGCTCGCGGCGCAATTGCCGGCGTTCGAAGAGAGCGTCACCACATTGCGCTTCACCAGGAACGGCGAGGATTGGCGCTGCGCCGGGCCGATTGCCGCGCAGCCCGAGGGCGACCACGCCGACTACGCCGCCTGCGTGCTGGGCTTGCGCGACTATGTCGCCAAGAACGGCTTTCCCGGCGTGCTGCTCGGCATTTCCGGCGGCATCGACTCCGCTCTCTGCGCGGCGATCGCGGTCGATGCGCTCGGTGCCGACCAGGTGCATGGCGTGATGCTGCCTTACCGCTACACCGCGGCGAGCTCGATCGCGGATGCGGGCGAGCTCGCCGGGCATCTCGGAATCCGCTACGAGGTGCTGCCGATCGCTGAAGCCGTGACCGGCTTCGAGACCATCCTGTCCGGCATCTTCAAGAATCTGCCGCCCGATATCACCGAGGAAAACCTGCAGGCCCGCACCCGCGGCACGCTGCTGATGGCGATCTCCAACAAGACCGGGCTGATGGTGGTGACGACCGGCAACAAGTCGGAAATGTCGGTCGGCTACGCCACGCTCTATGGCGACATGAACGGCGGCTTCAATCCGATCAAGGACATCTACAAGACGCAGGTGTTTCGGCTGGCCGCGCTGCGCAACCACTGGAAGCCCGACGGCGCGCTCGGGCCCGCGGGCGAGGTCATTCCGCCCGATATCATCACGCGTCCGCCGACGGCGGAGCTGCGCGAGAACCAGACCGACCAGGACTCGCTGCCGCCTTACGACGTGCTCGATGCCATCCTGGAGCGTCTGATCGAGCGCGAGGAGCCGCTCGACAAGATCATCGCCGCCGGCTTCGACCGCGAGACGGTCACCCGCATCGATCATCTGCTCAACGTCGCCGAATACAAGCGCCGCCAGGCCGCACCGGGCGTGAAGGTGACGGCCAGGAATTTCGGCCGCGACCGCCGTTATCCCATCACCAACCGCTTTCGCGACAAGGGCGAGCCGTCGCCTGCGGCGGACGAGACGCTGGTCTCGCGCGGCAGCAAGGCGTCGATCGACGCGTTCGAGGGCTGATGCGAGCCGCGCGGCGGGTCAGGCGATGGGGCCCCACCCCTGTCATCATCCGCGAAGGCGGATGATCCAGTACTCCGTGGCGGGCATTGTAGGAACCGACTGCTGACACGGGTTACTGGATGCCCCGCCTTCCCGGGGCATGACAGTGCAAATCAGCTTGCCGCTACGACGGGGTTGCGAAAAACATCACCCGAAGCAAGTGGGTGTATTCGGATTCGAGCACCATGATGGTCACAAACACCATTACCGCGATCGGCGGCAGCAGGATGGCATAGGTGAGGGCCAGCCGCTCCCAGGCCATGTGCATGAAGACGGCGACGATCAGGCCGGCCTTCAACACCATGAACAGCAGGATCAGCGACCACCTGAGGTAGCCGTGTAGGCCAAAGTAGTCGACAAGGTAGGAGCATGTGCTGAGGACGAACAACCAGCCCCAGACCACGAGGTAGAGCTTGATCGGGTGCTGTTGCCCTTTGGCGTGCACGGCTGCTGTTGCGACTGCGCCGTGCGCCGGAGCGTGGAGCTGGCCTTCCATGTGTACCGCCGCGTTTGTCATGCGCCGACCTCACCAAAGATAGAACAATGCAAAGATGAACACCCACACGAGATCGACGAAGTGCCAGTACAGGCCCATGATCTCGACGATCTCGTAATAGCCCTTGCGGCTTGTGAAGAAGCCGCGCCTCTCGACGTCGAAGTCTCCACGCCAGACCTTTCGCGCGATCGCGATCAGGAAGATCACGCCGATCGTCACGTGGGTGCCGTGGAAACCCGTGATCATGAAAAAGCTTGAGCCAAACTGCGCCGCGCCCCATGGATTGCCCCAGGGTCGAACGCCCTCCACGATCAGCTTGGTCCATTCGAACGCCTGCATTCCGACGAAGGTTGCGCCGAAGGCCGCCGTGACTAGCATCAGGATTGCGGTTCTCACGCGATCGCGGCGGTAGCCGAAATTGACGGCCATCGCCATTGTTCCGCTGCTGCTGATCAGGACGAAGGTCATGATGGCGATCAGGATCAGCGGGATGTGGTTGCCCCCGATATTGAGGGCGAAGACTTCGCTGGGATTCGGCCACGGCACGGTCGTGGACATGCGCGCCGTCATGTAGGAGAGCAGGAAGCAACTGAAGATGAAGGTGTCGCTGAGGAGGAAGATCCACATCATGGCCTTGCCCCAGGACACGTTCTTGAAGGCGCGCTGATCGGACGCCCAGTCGGCGGCGATGCCGCGCCAGCCTTCAAGCCGCGCAGGCGATTGGCCCGAATGTGTCAGCACGGTTTCAGCCATCTGGTCTCGCCTCCCTAGCTCAGCAATTGACGGCAGATGTTGACGAAATCGTCGGTCCAGCCCGTGAGAAGACCGAGCAGGACAAGCCAGACCAACAGCAGGAAGTGCCAGTAGATGGCGCACAGCTCCACGCTCAAGCGCATGTCGGCGATCTCGGTGCCGCGCCACACCTTGGCCGAGGTTCGCCCGAGGGCCACCAGGCCGCCCGTCAGATGCAGCCCGTGCACCGCAGTCAACAGGTAGAAGAAGGAATTGGCCGGATTGGATGCCATGAAATATCCGGCAGCCCCGAGCCGTTGCCAGGCCAGGAGCTGTCCGGCGAGGAAGATCACGGCAGATGCTCCGCCGGCGAGCAGACCGATCTTGACGCTCTCGGTATCGTGTCGCCCAGCAGCCACGTACGACCATTGCAGCGCGACACTGCTCAGGACCAGGACGCCCGTGTTGACCCACAGCAGCCGCGGGACCGGCAGCGGCCGCCAGTCCACCACGCTCATGCGCATCGAGTAGGCGCTGATGAAGAGGACGAACAGTGTGCTCGCGACAGCGAGAAACACGCCAAGTCCGACCTTCGCTGCCGGCCAGGTCATGCTATCGCCGCCGGGGAAATCACCGACCGAGCCTTCCTCCAGCCAGGGCTTGGCCATCAGCCGCTGCTGCGACAGCCACCATCCGGCGATCACCGCAAGCACAGCCAGGAACAGGATGATGGCGCTCACGAAGCAGCTCCCTGAACGAGCTGCGTCGCGCGTGGCGGCTGGTTCTGCGGAATGAAGTCCTCCGCAGCACCGGGCACACTGTAGTCATAGGCCCAGCGGTACACGACCGGGAGCTCCTTGCCCCAGTTGCCGTGCCCGGGGGGCGTCTCCGGCGTCTGCCACTCCAGCGTCGTCGCCCGCCACGGATTGCCGCCTGAGGCCTCACCCTTGAACAGGCTCCAGGCAAGATTGAACAGGAACACCATCTGGCTGAAGCCGACGGTCAAGGCCACCACGGAGATGAAGGCGTTCAGTGTATGGGCCGAGGACGGGATGAACGCCGTGTCGCCGAGTTCGAAATACCGGCGCGGAACCCCGAGCAGTCCAAGATAGTGCATGGGGAAGAAGATCAGGTAGGCGCCGAGGAAGGTGACCCAGAAGTGAAACTTGCCGAGGAGGTCGTTCAGCATCCGTCCCGTGACCTTGGGGTACCAATGATAGATCGCGCCGAGCACGACCATGATCGGCGCCACGCCCATCACCATGTGGAAATGCGCGACCACGAACATGGTGTCCGAGAGGGGCACGTCCACGACGACGTTGCCGAGGAAGAGGCCGGTGAGGCCGCCATTCACGAAGGTGATGATGAAGCCGAGGGCGAACAGCATCGGCACCCTGAGATGAATGTCGCCGCGCCACAGCGTCAGCACCCAGTTGTAGACCTTGATCGCGGTGGGGATGGCTATGATGAGCGTCGTGGTGGCGAAGAAGTACCCGAATTGCGGGAACATGCCGCTCACATACATGTGGTGCGCCCACACGACGAAGCTGAGCGCACCAATCCCCACGATCGCCCAGACCATCATGCGGTAACCGAAGATGTTCTTGCGCGCATGCGTGCTGATCAGATCCGAGACGATGCCGAAGGCGGGCAGGGCGACGATGTAGACCTCGGGGTGGCCGAAGAACCAGAACAGGTGCTGGAAGAGCAGCGGGCTGCCGCCGCCATATTTCGAAAGCGTGCCCATCTCGACGAGGGAGGGCATGAAGAAGCTGGTTCCCAGGAGACGGTCGAGCAGCAGCATGACCGAGGCAACGAAGAGCGCAGGGAATGCCAGCAGCGCCATGACGGTCGCCGTGAAAATGCCCCACACCGTGAGGGGCAGGCGCATCAACGTCATGCCGCGGGTGCGCGCCTGCAGCACCGTGACCACGTAATTGAGCCCGCCCATGGTGAAGCCGATGATGAACAGGATCAGGGACGACATCATGAGAATGATGCCCCAATCCTGCCCGGGCGTTCCGGAGAGGATGGCTTGTGGCGGGTATAGCGTCCAGCCGGCGCCGGTGGGGCCGCCGGGCACGAAGAATGTCGAAGCCAGCACCAGGACTGCGAGCAGGTAGACCCAGTAGCTCAGCATGTTCACATAGGGGAAGACCATGTCCCGGGCGCCGACCATCAGCGGGATCAGGTAGTTGCCGAAGCCGCCGAGGAACAATGCGGTGAGTAGATAGATCACCATGATCATGCCGTGCATGGTGATGAACTGGAGGTACTGGTTGGCATCGATGAAAGAGAAGGTGCCGGGGAATCCCAGTTGCAGTCGCATCAGCCACGACAGCACCAGGGCCACCAGCCCGATGGCCGAGGCCGTCAGCGAATACTGAATGGCGATCACCTTGGCGTCCTGCGAGAAGACATACCGTGTCCACCAGCTCCTTGGATGATAGAGCTCGACTTCAGGTACTTCGGCAGGCGGGATGCCTGCGATCCCTTCATATGGAATATCGACCATAGAAACCTCCTCGGTCGTTTCCATCGGGGGTGAGGCATTGGCCTCGTGCACCCGATCTTCGCAGCGGCAGCCTGCTACTTGCCACCGGATTGGTACGTCGCCTTCACGACAGCTCTTGCCGGCGACAATTCGGCAAACGTCTTTTGTTGCTCAAGCCAAGCGTGATATTCACGCTCTTCGTCGACGATGACCTTGGCCCGCATCTGATAATGAGCAGCGCCACAGAGCTCCGCACATAGAACATCGAACGTTCCGGTTCGGATCGGCGTTATCCAGAAGTAGGTCACCATGCCAGGGACCATGTCCATCTTGGCGCGGAATTCGGGCACGTAGAAATCGTGCAGGACATCAACCGAGCGGAGGAGAACCTTGACCGGCTTTCCCATTTGAAGGTGCAGGTCGCCGTTCTCGATTACGACGTCGTCCTGCGCGTGCGGGTCGTCACGATTGAGTCCCATCGGATTGTCGGAAGCGATGTTGCGGACATCGGATGTGCCCAACCGCCCATCCTTGCCTGGAAGGCGGAAGCTCCATTGCCATTGCTGGCCCATGACCTCGACTTCGGTGGCATCCGCAGGCACCGTCACGAACTGGTGCCAGACCACGAGACCAGGCGCCAGCATGGCCGCGACTCCGACGCCGGTCCCGACGCTCAGCCACCATTCGAGCTTTTTGTTTTCCGGATTGTAGTCGGCCCGTCTTCCCTCTTTGTGGTGAAAGCGGAAGACGCAATAGGCCATGAAGGCGATGACCGCGACGAAAACGAATCCCGTGATCCAGAACGTGATGCTGATGGTGTGGTCGATATAGGCCCAGTTCGTGGCGATCGGCGTCCACCACCACGGGCTGTAGAGGTGAAACAGCACCGAGCCGATCGCGACCAGAAGCAGTATCAGTGCGACAGCCATCCTGATCCATCCTTGCCATCGAAGGCTACGGATACGAATCCAGGGCGGAGCTCACGTCTGTCGCGATGGCGGACTTTCTCTACGCGGACATCTATGCTGACATATGCGCCATCACCGCGCCTCTTGCCTCGCCCATTCAACCAGTCGCGATATTCAAGAGGAAGACCGCGACCGCTGGGGGCGTCCAGGCATTTAAAATGATCCCCCGCGAACCCGGCGTCAATAGCATGTCAACACGCTTACGCGGCGTGGGCGATCGATGTTGCCGTGCGAGCTGGCGAGCGTCAGTCGCATTCTCGATGTGATGCATCGCACAAAATATGCGACGCACAATTCACCCCGCCGGGAGCGCTGGTCATTCCAGATCGCGCGCGCTAAGCTCGGGGCGCAGGTCGCGACGGGTTTCGTCCGGCTAAGCTCCTTCCTCGTTGAGCCTGGAACTGCCGTACTCGGCTCGATCGCGTCTCCCGCACATAAGGGCGGATACGCGCGGCCGGAAAGCGCGCCGTTTGCCGCCGCGACTTTCAGCAGAGGAGGGTGTGTCCATGGCCACTCTTTATCCCGACAACATCATAAAGCGGCACCTGTTCGGCGAAGCGGCCTCCTACCCCATTCGCAAGATCAGCTTGTCCGACCTGACCGAGGCCCTACGCCTGGGTTGGGAGGATTTCCAGGCGATGCCGAGCCACGCGATCGTCGTGTGCGTGATTTATCCCGTTCTCGGTCTCGTCCTGTTCAGGATGGTTCTCGGCTATTCGGTGCTGCCGCTCCTGTTTCCGCTGGCTGCCGGCTTTGCCTTGATCGGCCCTTTTGCCGCGATCGGTCTCTATGAACTCAGCCGGCGTCGCGAGCGCGGCGAGGAGGTCGATGCATGGGATGCGATCAAGGTGCTGCGCGCACCGTCGTTCGGCGCCATGGTCGAGCTCGGCGTGCTCCTGCTGGTCCTGTTCGGGGCCTGGATCGGTGTCGCGAACGCAATCTATGTCACGATCTTCGGTCACGCGGCGGCCGCAAGCATTCCCGACTTCGCAACGCGCGTGCTGACGACGCCGGAGGGCTGGTCGCTCGTCATCGTCGGTTGCGGTTGTGGCTTCCTGTTTGCGGTTGTGGCCCTGTGCGTCAGCGTCGTGTCGTTTCCGTTGATGCTCGACCGGCATGCGACTGCGATCGACGCGATCCGCACGTCGCTCCGAGCGGTGGCCGCGAATCCGGTTGCGATGGCCGGATGGGGCCTCATCGTCGCGGCGCTGCTCGTGATCGGCTCGCTGCCGTTCTTCGTCGGTCTCGCTGTCGTCCTGCCGGTGCTCGGTCATGCCACCTGGCACCTCTATCGGCGGGTGGTCGAGCCGAATCCGAATCCACCGGACGAGCCGCCGCCGCCCCCGAAGGGAAAGCGCTACGCAGCGGACTTTCCGGCCAATCTCTTCCCGTGGAGCCGCGAGGGTAAGCAGTAACAGCGAAACGGCCGCACCTGGCGGCCGCCTTCGCGGGGCATGACGGGTTAGAGCCTACTTCTGCTGCGGCAGGAACGTCGGGCCGACCGAGCGGATCGGCTTGTTCTCCGACGAATTGGTGGCCGTGCCGGTATCCGCAGGCGCTGCCGCAGCCGGTGCGCTGGCCGTCGTCGGCGCGGGGGCCGCGCCCTTCTTGGCAGTCGCAGGCGTGCCCTTGTTGAGCCGCTGCTGCTGCATCTTCTTGGCGCTCTCCTCGGTGACGATGATGTCACCCTGCTGCTCGGCCGCCGCCTTGTCGTCGGCGGATTTCAGCGCGTCGGCCCAGGTCTGGCCTGCGGCCTTGCAGGAGCAGGACGGGTTGAACTCGCTGCGGAATTTGAACGCGGTCGGCAGCGCCGTGTAGGGCTGGCCGCTGGTGGAGACCGCGGAGTTCATGTCCTCGCCGGGATTGCGATGAGTGTAGAGCACGGCTTCCGCGGCCGGGCACAGCGCCTTGCAGGTCTTCTCGTCGTCGGGGAAGCGCGCCGGCACGGTGGCAAACGAGACCGGGAAGTAGGCGCCATCGCAGGTGCGCACGCACACGGTGCGGTAGGTGCCAGATTGCGGTCCGAGATCGGAGGGCGGCACGCCTTGCGGATTGTTGGGGTTGTTGCCGCCGCCGCCGAACAGATTGTTCAGGAAGTTGCCGCCGCCTTGCGATTGCGCGGCGTTGGCATATTGCGGGCCGCAATTGTTCTGCGCCAGCGCCGCCAGCACCGAGCGGCGCTGGTTGTCGCGCTCCGGGCTGAAGCCGCCGGGGCCGCCGCCGCGCAGGCGTTCGAGATTGCCGGTGATCTGGTCCAGATTGGCGCGCATCTGCTGGATCTGGGTGTTAACCGGACCGCATTGCGCCGACTGGCCGTTGAACAGCGAGAAGAAGCCGGAGGAATCGCAGCCCATGCGCTTGGCCTGCATGGTGACCCGGTCGAGCTCGGCCTGCTGCTTGGCCTGGGAATCCTGGTAGCGGCGGATCTGGTCTTCGCGCGCGGGGTCGCCACCGCCGCCGCCACGATCGAGCCCGGCGAGCTGGCCTTCCAGCCGCACGCACATCGGATTGGGGCCAAGCCCGTTCTGGCCGGGCTGAGGCGGCGGGCCGGCTTGCGCGAAAGCACCGTTGGCGAGCACGACCGTGCTCAGAAGCACGGTGCAGGCAAGGATGGAGCGAGCACGGGAGAGAGACAAAAATTCAGGCATATCCGCCATTCTAGCGAGGTCACGGCCCGGCGTGATTTTGGGGGCCGACGCGCGCCCTCCAATAGCCGCTTCCTGCGGCATCGTCACGTCGTTTCAGGGGCCGAAAACTGGTCCTAAGGTCCCCCAGCTCCGAGGGAATTCAGCGCTGGCAGGTGATTGCGACATATTCGTCGCAATGGCCATGGGAGCAGTTTGCGCCAGTTTTGGGGACAGAGCCGGTAATTTCGTCGGGATCGACCCGGCGGTAGGCCGAGGCCAGGGCAAAATCGCGTGACTGGCAATAGGTGCGCGCGACCTGTGCGCCGCATTTCTCACCCTTGGCGAGGCACTGGTCGACACCGTAGCCATCCGCCTGGTTGGCGATGATGAAGACGCGGGTCTCGGCGAACGCGCTGGATGCCGCGATGATGGAGGCACAAGAGACGAGCGCGAGCAGGGATCGCATGGGTGCACCGGGGCTTTAGGGAACCGCCGGGTTCCAAGTAAACTCAAAAGGTTAAGGATGATGAACCATCAAGGCGGGGCGGCCGCGCTTTGCGGAGATAAAACGGCGTTTTCGCGGCTCTCTTGACGCGGGGGCGCCTGATAGCCCATATGTGGCCACATGTACGGTCTCCTCGCCATTTGTGGCATTTGCCGCGAGATTACGAGCTAGCGATTCGCTGGCTGGAGCCGTCTTTTCTCAAAAACATTGAGAGCCTCGGACGCCCGGCCAACAGCCGACGGGTATCCATATGGAATTGCGCCTTTACGATACGCTGAGCCGGGACAAGCGCACCTTCGTGCCGCTCGATGCGAAGAACGTCCGCATGTATGTCTGCGGACCGACCGTCTACGACTTCGCCCATATCGGCAATGCGCGGCCGGTGATCGTGTTCGACGTGCTGTTTCGGCTGCTGCGCCATCTCTATGGCGAGGCGCACGTGACGTATGTCCGCAACATCACCGACGTCGACGACAAGATCAACGACCGCGCCGCGCGCGATTTTCCAGGGCTCCCGCTCAACGAGGCGATCCGCAAGGTCACCGAGCAGACCGGCACGCAGTTTCACGCCGACGTCGACGCGCTCGGGGCGCTTCGGCCGAGCGTCGAGCCGCGCGCGACCGAGCATATCGGCGAGATGCGCGAGATCATCGAAAGGCTCATCAAGGGCGGCTTTGCCTATGCAGCCGAGGATCACGTGCTGTTCTCGCCGCAGGCGATGAACGCGGCCAATTCCGGCCTGCCGCGCTATGGCGCGCTGTCCAATCGCTCGCTGGACGAGATGATCGCCGGCGCTCGCGTCGATGTCGCGCCCTACAAGAAGGACAACACCGACTTCGTGCTGTGGAAGCCGTCCAAGCCGGGTGAGCCGGCATGGCCGTCGCCGGCCGGGATCACCGCGCAGGGACGCCCGGGCTGGCACATCGAGTGCTCGGCCATGGCCTGGAAGCATCTCGGCGAGTATTTCGACATCCACGGCGGCGGTATCGACCTCGTGTTTCCGCATCACGAGAACGAGGTCGCGCAAACCTGCTGCGCCTTTCATCAGCAGCGTATGGCGAACTACTGGATGCACAACGGCTTCCTCCAGGTCGAGAGTGAGAAGATGTCGAAGTCGCTCGGCAACTTCGTCACCATCCACGAGCTCCTCGCCGACTGGCCGGGCGAGGTGCTGCGCTTGAACATGCTGAAGACGCATTACCGCTCGCCGATCGACTGGACCCTGAAGTCGCTGGAGGAGAGCGCCAGGACGCTCGACGACTGGTATCGGGTCGCGGCCGACGCCGAGCCCGGCCAGCCGGCCGCGTCCGTGGTCGAGCCGCTGCTCGATGACCTCAACACGCCGCTGGCGATCGCGGCGCTGCACGGCCTGCGTGGCATCGACGTGAGCGCGCTGGCGGGCTCGTTGCGCCTGCTCGGCTTCCTCTCCGAAAGCGCTGCGCAGTGGGAAGGGCGCAAGCAGCAGGCCAGCGGGGTCGATGCCAGGGAAGTCGAGCGCCTGATCTCGGAGCGGACGGCCGCCCGTAGCCGCAAGGACTTCAAAGAGTCCGACCGTATTCGCGATCTGCTTGCCGCGATGGGCGTTGCGATCAAGGACTCCAAGGACGGGACGACGTGGGAGGTCGCGCGATGAAGCGGCCCGACACGCCTTTTCCGCGGCACTGGCTCTATTACATCGCGCTGAAGATCCTGCTGCTCGTGGCCGCCGTGGCGCTGGCGCTGAAACTCTATGGGATGTGGTGAAGACGATGGGACAGACTTTGCCAAAACCCGGCTTGCGGCCGTTCCTGCCTGATGACGTGCCGGTTCTCGCCGCGATCTTCACGGCAAGCATCGAGGAGCTGACCGGCGAAGACTACAACGAGGCGCAGCAGCAGGCCTGGATGGAAGCGGCGGAAACCGAAGAGTTCGGCAAGCGGCTCGCGGCCGACCTGACGCTGGTCGCGACGCTGGAGGGCTCGCCCGTCGGCTTCGCCTCGCTGCGCGGGGCCGATCACATCCATATGCTCTATGTGCATCCCGCCGTGACCGGTCAGGGCATCGCGACCATGCTGGTGGACGCGCTGGAAAAGCTCGCCGGCGGCCGTGGCGCGACCAGCCTGTCGGTCGATGCCAGCGACACCGCGCAAAACTTCTTCGCCAAGCGCGGCTATGTCGCCATGCAGCGCAACAGTATCACCATCAACGACGAGTGGCTCGCCAACACCACGATGAAGAAGACGCTCGGAGCTGCGCAATGAGCAAGGAGCGTCTCTATCTGTTCGACACCACGCTGCGCGACGGGGCGCAGACCAACGGCGTCGATTTCACCCTGACCGACAAGCAGGTCATCGCGGCGATGCTCGACGATCTCGGCATCGACTATGTCGAGGGCGGCTATCCCGGCGCCAATCCGACCGACACCGAGTTCTTCGGCACCAAGCCCAAGCTCAAGCATGCGCGCTTCACCGCCTTCGGCATGACGCGCCGGGCAGGGCGTTCGGTCTCCAACGATCCCGGCGTGGCCGGGCTCCTTGAAGCGAAGGCCGATGCGATCTGCTTCGTGGCGAAGTCCTCGGCCTATCAGGTGCGCGTCGCGCTGGAGACGACGAAGGAAGAAAATCTGGCGTCGATCCGCGACAGCGTCGCGGCGGCGAAGGCAGCGGGCCGCGAGGTCATGCTCGACTGCGAGCACTTCTTCGACGGCTACAAGGAGGATTCAACCTTCGCGCTCGCCTGCGCCAAGGCCGCCTATGAGGCCGGCGCGCGCTGGGTGGTGCTGTGCGACACCAATGGCGGCACCATGCCGAACGAGATCGAGGCCATCGTCACCGAGGTGACGAAGCACATCCCGGGCGACCATGTCGGCATCCACGCCCATAACGACACCGAGCAGGCCGTGGCCAATTCGCTGGCCGCGGTGCGGGCCGGCGCGCGGCAGATCCAGGGCACGCTGAATGGTCTCGGCGAGCGCTGCGGCAACGCCAATCTGTGCTCGCTGATCCCGACGCTGAAGCTCAAGAAGGAGTTTTCCGACGCCTTCGAGATCGGCGTCACGCCCGAAAAGCTCGCAACTCTCGTCAAGGTCTCGCGCACCCTCGACGACATGCTCAACCGCGTGCCGAACCGGCATGCGGCCTATGTCGGCGAGAGCGCCTTCGTCACCAAGACCGGCATTCATGCTTCCGCCGTGCTGAAGGACCCGCAGACGTATGAGCATGTGCTGCCGGAATTGGTCGGCAATCATCGCAAGGTGCTGGTGTCAGACCAGGCCGGACGCTCCAACGTCATCGCGGAGCTGGACCGGGCCGGCATTGCCTACGAGAAGAGCGATCCCAAGCTGACGCGGCTGGTCGAGGAATTGAAGGAGCGCGAGGCGGCGGGCTACGCCTATGAATCCGCCAACGCCTCGTTCGACCTCTTGGCGCGGCGCACGCTCGGCAAGGTGCCGCATTATTTCGAGGTCGAGCAGTTCGACGTCAACGTCGAGCAGCGCTACAATTCGCACGGTGAGCGCGTCACCGTCGCGCTTGCCGTGGTCAAGGTCGACGTCGCCGGCGAGCGTTTGATCTCGGCCGCGGAAGGCAACGGTCCCGTCAACGCGCTCGACGTCGCGCTGCGCAAGGATCTCGGCAAGTACCAGAAGTACATCGAGGGCCTGACGCTGATCGACTACCGCGTCCGTATCCTCAACGGCGGCACCGGCGCGGTCACGCGCGTGCTGATCGAGAGCGAGGACGAGAACGGCGATCGCTGGACCACGGTCGGCGTGTCCCCGAACATCATCGACGCCTCGTTCCAGGCGCTGATGGATTCGGTGATCTACAAGCTGGTGAAGTCGGGGGCGCCGGCGTAGGGGACGGCAATGTAAGGGACGGCGCGGCCACAAACGCCGTCATTGCGAGGAGCGAAGCGACGAAGCAATCCAGAATCGTTCCGCGGAGGGGCTCTGGATTGCTTCGCTTCGCTCGCAATGACGAGGGGAGGGAGCACGGCATATGATCGACCACATCTCCGTCGGCGTCACCGATCTCGATCGCTCTGCAAAATTCTACGAGACCACGCTCGCGGCCCTCGGGCTCGCGCGCCTCGTCGTGCGGCCGCGGACGGTCGGCTTCGGCAAGACCTATCCCGAGTTCTGGATCAACTTACGCGAGGGGATGCCGCGCGTGGCAGCGGAGAGCGGCGTGCACATCTGCCTGCGGGCGAAGACGACGGCCGAGGTCGATGCGTTTCACGCCGCGGCGCTGTCCGCCGGCGGTGCGTCCGACGGCGCGCCGGGCATCCGTCCGCATGACCGCGTGCGCTACTACGCGGCCTTCGTGACCGATCCCGATGGCAACCGGATCGAGGCGGTGACGTTTCCGGCGGAGTAAGGCGCTAGAGCTTGCGCGCCACTTCCGGGGCGAGCTGCGTTTCAGATTCGGCGATCTGTGCCGCTGCCGCTTTCAGCTTCGGCAGAATATCCTCGACGCGATCGGCCTTGAGGATGTCGACCGAAAGGCCGGCGCGGATGAACTCGGTCTGGCGCATGTGCGACAGCAGCGAGAACAGCGGCTCCCAGAAATTGTCGATGTTGGCTAGCAGCACCGGCTTGGCGTGACGGCCGAGCTGTTTCCAGGTCAGCTGCTCCACCAGCTCTTCGAGCGTGCCAACGCCGCCCGGCAGCGCCACGAAGGCGTCGGAGCGCTCGAACATCAGCCGCTTGCGCTCGTGCATGTCGGGGGTGACGATCATCTCCTGCACGCGGGTCAGCGCGTTCTCGCGCTTCCGGAGGAATTCAGGAATGATGCCGGTGACGGTGCCGCCGTGATCGAGCACGGAGGTCGCGACCGAGCCCATCAGGCCGAGCGAGCCGCCGCCATAGACCAGGCGGACGTTGTTCTCGGCGAGAGCCTTGCCGAACGCCTTGGCGCCTTCGGTGAAGCTGGGATTGGTTCCTGGGCCGGAGCCGCAATAGACGCAGACAGTTTTGATCGTGCTCATTGGTGCCATGATGCATTGCAGCGCAGGGGCGTCAAGCCCAATCGGTGATTCGGATCACCCGGAAATCTACCGGTAAATGGCGACAAACAATCAAAGATTCGCCATCTGGCGGGGTGCGCTGGCATCGGGAAGGCTCTATATGACGGGCGAAAACCGCAAATCGTAACGCTGCCCGCACCCGGCGGGCTTTCAGGCTTCTTGATGGACCAACCTCAATCGTTCGACGGCGCAGACGTTCCCGATCCTCCCGCAGGGGGAGCGCTGGAGCGAGCCACGCTGATGGGCACGCTGGCGCATCTGTGGCCCTATATCTGGCCGGGCGACCGTTTCGACCTGAAGATGCGGGTGGTCTGGTCGATGGTGCTGCTGCTCGCCGCCAAGCTGATCACGCTGACCGTGCCGTTCAGCTTCAAATGGGCGACGGATGCGCTGACCGGCGCCAACACCGCACCGGTGCAGCCCGACAACTGGCACCTCTGGGTGATCGCCTCGCCATTGCTGCTGACCGCAAGCTATGGCGTGACGCGCATCCTGATGGCGGTGCTGACGCAATGGCGCGACGGCATCTTCGCTCGCGTCGCCATGCATGCGGTGCGCAAGCTCGCCACCATCACCTTCATCCACATGCACGAGCTGTCGCTGCGCTTTCACCTCGAGCGCAAGACCGGCGGCCTGACCCGCGTGCTCGAGCGCGGCCGCGAGGGTATCGAGGTCATCGTGCGCATGGTGATCCTGCAGCTGATCCCGACCATCGTCGAGGTCACGCTGCTGCTGGCGGTGCTGCTGTGGCAGTTCGACTGGCGCTACGTGGTCGCGACGCTGATCACGGTCGCGGTCTACATGTACTACACCTACATCGCGACCGAGTGGCGGATCGGGATCCGCCGCAAGATGAACGATTCCGACACCGAGGCGAACACCAAGGCGATCGACTCGCTGCTCAACTACGAGACGGTGAAATATTTCAGCGCCGAGGCGCGCGAGGCGCAGCGCTACGACCGCTCGGTCGCGCGCTACGAGGAGTCGAGCGTCCAGGCCTATACGTCGCTCGCGGTGCTCAACACCGGCCAGGCCGTGATCTTCACGTTCGGGCTGACCGCGACCATGCTGATGTGCGCGATCGGCGTGCGCAACGGCACCAACACGGTCGGCGATTTCGTGCTGGTCAATGCCATGATGATCCAGCTCTACCAGCCGCTGAATTTCATGGGCATGGTCTATCGCGAGATCAAGCAGGCCATCATCGACATCGAGAAGATGTTTGGCGTGCTCGGCCGCGAGGCCGAGATCAAGGATGCGCCCGATGCGCAGCCGCTGGTGATCTCGGCCGGCAATCTGCGTTTCGATGACGTGCGATTTGCCTATGAGCCGACGCGGCCGATTCTCAAAGGCATCAGCTTCGAGGTGCCGGCCGGCAAGACGGTCGCGATCGTCGGCCCGTCCGGGGCGGGCAAGTCGACCATCTCGCGGCTTCTGTTCCGCCTCTACGACGTGTCCGGCGGCAAGATCCTGATCGACGGCCAGGACATCCGCGAGGTCACGCAGGATTCACTGCGCGCCTCGATCGGAATGGTGCCGCAGGATACGGTGCTGTTCAACGATACCATCCGCTACAACATCCGCTACGGCCGCTGGGATGCTGATGATGCCGAGGTCGAAGAGGCGGCGCGGCTGGCGCAGATCGATCATTTCATCCGCATGGCGCCGATGGGTTACGAGACCCAGGTCGGCGAGCGCGGCCTGAAGCTCTCGGGCGGCGAGAAGCAGCGCGTCGCCATCGCGCGCACCGTGCTCAAGGCGCCGCCGATCCTGGTGCTGGACGAGGCGACCTCGGCGCTCGATACCCACACCGAGCACGAGATCCAGGGCGCGCTCGACCGCGTGGCGAAGAACCGCACCTCGCTGGTGATCGCGCACCGGCTTTCCACCATCGTCGGCGCCGACGAGATCATCGTGCTGGACCAGGGCCGCATCGCCGAGCGGGGCACCCACGCCAAGCTGCTCGTGCAGGGCGGCCTCTATGCCAGCATGTGGAACAGGCAGCGCGAGGCCGAGGCGGCACGCGAGAAACTGGCCAAGATGGCGGATTCCAGCGAGGCGCCCAACCGGGAGCCGCCGCCGGTCGACGACGCCCTCGCGACGTCAGCGGCCGCGGAGTGACCTTGTCTCGGGTCCCAACTCTGGCCTAAACAACTCCACCGCGCGGGGACGACCCGGCGCCATCAACTTCCAGGCGGCAGATAGCGATGTCCATCCTCGATTCGATCCAGCGTCAGATCCCGCCGATCCACAAGGAGGGCTATCCCTTCATTGGCGGCTTTGCGCTGGCAAGCCTGATCCTGTTCTGGCTGTGGTCGCCGCTCGGGTGGATCGGCACGATCCTGACCGTGTGGTGCGCACTGTTCTTCCGCGACCCCGTGCGCGTGACGCCGGTGCGCGAGGGGCTCGTGGTGTCGCCGGCCGACGGCCGCGTCTCGATGATCACCATGGCGCTGCCGCCGGCCGAGCTCGGGCTCGGCGACCGGCCGCTGCCGCGCATCTCGGTGTTCATGAGCGTGTTCAACTGCCATGTGAACCGCAGCCCGATCGCGGGCAGGGTGGACCGCATCGCCTACCGGCCCGGCCTGTTCATCAACGCCGAGCTCGACAAGGCGAGCGAGGACAATGAGCGCAACTCGCTCGTGATCACGACGCCGACGGCGCGGATCGGCGTGGTCCAGATCGCGGGGCTCGTCGCCAAGCGCATCGTCTGCTTCGTCAGGGAAGGGCAGGCGATCGGGGCGGGCGAGCGGTTTGGCCTGATCCGCTTCGGCTCGCGCCTCGACGTCTATTTGCCCCTGGGTACCAAGGCGCTGGTGTCGGAAGGGCAGACGGCGATCGCCGGGGAGACGATTTTGGCCGATCTTGCCGGGGACGACCCAAGCCGCGCCTACCGCGCCAATTAACCAATAGTCGGTCCAAAGGGGCCTTCCGCCGCAATGGCGGAGGGGAACAGGGCTTGCTATATCTCGCATTGAGATAAGGACGAGCCATGACGCCCTACGACTTCAAGGATCCCGACGTCCGCCGCCGGCGGTTCCGCCCGATTCCGGTGCGGATGCTGGTGCCCAACGTCATCACGCTGCTGGCGATCTGCGCCGGCCTGACCTCGATCCGGCTGTCGATCGAGGGGCGGATGACGCTCGCGGTCTACGCCATCGTGTTCGCGGCCGCGCTCGACGGCATCGATGGTCGCGTCGCGCGCATGATCAAGGGCCAGTCCAAGTTCGGCGCCGAGCTCGACAGCCTCGCCGACTTCGTCAATTTCGGCGTCGCGCCCGGCCTGATGCTGTACTTCTGGCAGTTGCACGAGCTCGGCAATGCCGGCTGGATCGCCGCCATGGTGTTCGCGATCTCCGGAGGCTTGAGGCTCGCGCGCTTCAACGCCACCATGGACGATCCGAACAAGCCGGCCTTCGCCGCCAATTTCTTCACCGGCGTGCCGGCGCCGGCCGGCGCGATCACCGTGCTGCTGCCGATCTACGTCGCGTTTCTCGATCTCGGCCGGCTGCCCGCGGCGGTGACGGCGGCCTATACGCTCTTGATCGCCTTCCTGATGGTGTCGCGTCTGCCGGTATTCTCTGGCAAGACCAAGCGCATGCGCGTGCCGCCCGAGCTGGTGCTGCCGGCGTTCGTCGCGGTGATCGTGTTCATCGCTATCCTGATCGCCTATCCCTGGCACGTGCTGTCGATCGGCACGGTGCTGTATCTGCTCGGTCTGCCGCTCGGCTACAAATCCTATCGCGACCAGGCGCGCGCGATGGCGGCCACCGCGCCGTCGGGAGGCGAGGTCCCGTCGCCGCCTTCGGCGCCGACGCTGGCCAATTTGTCGGAGCCGCCACACGACGACGACGACCGGCCCGGACGGCTGCACTAAAGCGCGATGAGATTTGGCTGAATCGTCATCGCGCTTTAGGTCGTTGTTTGAGCATGATCTTTTCGGAAAACCGCTGCGCACTTTTCCGGATCATGCACTGAGCGGTTTTCGCGGATATCTGCCATGAAGGCGGCCGAGTTGGGTTGAAGCCCGATCTCGGCTATATCGCCCTGTGCCGGCGGCACCGCGCCAACAGCGGCCGCCAATCTGGGAGAGAACGCCGTGACTGATACCGCGACCGGGCTGCTGCCCGCTGCCGTCCTCGAAGCGCTGGGCCGCTATGACACGCCGACGATCTGCAATGCCATGGAGATCGTGGCGCCCGAGCGCCGGTTGATCGGCTACACCACCAAGCAACTGGTCTGCCCATTTCCCGACCTGCCGCCGATCGTCGGTTATGCCCGCACGGTTGCGATCCGCTCGGTGCTGAAGTCCTCGCTGCCGGCCGAAGAGCAGTCCAAGCGCCGCATCGAATATTACGAATATGTCGGCACCGGCCACGGTCCGCGTATCTCGGTGATCCAGGACATCGACGGTCCCGACGTCGGCTACGGCGCGTTCTGGGGCGAGGTGCAGAGCAACGTGCACAAGGCGCTCGGTTGCCTCGGTGTCATCACCGACGGCTCGATCCGCGACATCCCGCAATGGGCCCCTGGCTTCCAGGCGCTGGCCGGCTCGATCGGCCCGTCGCATGCCTGGGTGCATGCGGAAAGCTTCGGTGGCGAGGTCCGCGTTGCCGGCATGACCGTGAAATCCGACGACCTGATCCACGCCGACCAGCACGGCGCGATCGTGATCCCGCTCGACATCGCCGCAAAGCTTCCCGAGGCTGCCGAACTCTGTGGCCGCCGCGAGACGCCGATCCTGGAGATCGCGCGCAGCCCCGACTTCTCGCTGGAGAAGCTGAAGGCCGCGCTGAAGCGCTCGGCGGAGATTCACTAACGGGCGACCGAACGACTTACGGCCGCGTTGCCGGCCGTGGGCCGCCCTGTTCCGTCAGAAACAGGGCGGCCTGATCCGGCTCGCCGAAGACTGCGGCGGCGCATCCGATCAGGGTGAAGCCGCCGGCGAGATCCCAGAGGGTGATGTCGTCGGCATTATCAGGGACGTGAATCAAGCGCGCTGCGATCACGGCAAAGCCCGCCTCGACAAACAGCAAGACGCTGAACGCCGGCAGGACGAGCCCTGGCTCGAGCAGGTGGAGCGCCAGCACCGCCGGCAGCGCGGTGAGAAGACCGAACAGCGTCAACATGGCAAAACGGCTCCTGCAATGGAGCATGCCGCCCGGCGATAGAATACTGCATGATCTCTCGTCGCGGATGTGGCGCAGGGCCGCAGTCGGAGGACGCACAATGAAGATGACTGGCAAAACCGTCCTGATCACCGGTTCGACGGACGGCGTCGGCCGTCACGTCGCGCGCCGGCTGGCCGAAGCAGGTGCGAGGGTCCTGATCCACGGCCGCGATGCCGTGCGCGCGAAAGCGCTGATCGACCAGATCGTGCAGGCCGGCCACGCCGCGCCGACATTCTACCAGGCCGACTTGTCGTCGATGTCAGGCACGCGAGAGCTCGCTGCGGCCGTTCTCCGCGATCACCACCGTCTCGATGTGTTCGTCAGCAACGCCGGCATCGGCTCGCAGAACGACGGACCGCAACGGCAGGAGAGTCCGGACGGCTACGAACTGCGCTTTGCGGTGAACTATCTCTCGGGCTTCCTGCTTGCGCACTTGCTGCTGCCGCTGCTGAAGTCCGCGGCACCTTCGCGTGTCGTCAATGTTGCCTCTCTCGGTCAGCATCCGATCGATTTCGACGACGTCATGATCAGCAAGGGCTACAGCGGCTCGCGCGCCTACGCCCAGAGCAAGCTCGCGCAGATCATGTTCACCATCGACTTCGCGGAGGAATTGAAGCGCATGGGCATCACCGTCAACGCGCTGCATCCGGCGACCTACATGAACACCACGATGGTGCGCGCCGGCGGCATCACGCCGATCTCGACGGTGGAGCAGGGCGGTGCGGCGATCCTGCACCTCGTCGAAGGCGACGACGTCGCCGGCAAGAGCGGACTGTTCTTCAACGGCATGAACGAGACCCGCGCCAATCCGCAGGCCTACGATGCCGGCGCACGCAGGCTCCTGCGCGCACTCAGCCTCGAACTGACCGGGCTTTCGTCCTGAGCTGCCGTCCTGGCGCAACGCAACCATGGTTAGCGAAGTGTTGAGATTCCCGTCGGTCGCGGGCAAAGCCGGCGCCCTGTCAGCGCGCTGCGTCGGTCTGGCGCCCCGGCTCAACTTAACCTTTACGCGGCTTTAAGGGGGGCACTCTAGGGTTTCCGATGCGGTTCGGGGTTGGGCCGCGCCAGCGGCCAGGACGGCCGTTGTTGCGTTCGCGTTGGAGTGTCCCATGGATATCATGACGAGCGTCGGGCTCATTGCGGGCATCATCGTCATTACGGCGATGATCTTCATGGGCGGCGACCTCCACATGTTCATCTCCGAACATGCCATGATCATCATCTTCGGCGGCTCGGTCTCGGCCACCATGATCCGCTTTCCGCTCAGCGCGCTCCTGCACGGCCTTCCGCTCGGCGCCAAGTTCGCTTTCGCCATGAGCCGCCTGTCGGCGCACGACCTCGTCGACGAGCTCGCCCGCATCGCCGAGATCGCTCGCAAGCAGGGCCCGGTCGGCCTCGAAAAGGTCGAGACCGACGAGCCGTTCCTGGCCAAGGGCATCCGCTACGTCGCCGACGGCTACGACCTCGACTTCATCCGCGACAATCTCGAGCGCGACCGCGACAACTTCCTCATGCACCTCGACGAAGGCAGCAAGATCTACCGCGCCATCGGCGACTGCGCCCCGGCCTTCGGCATGATCGGCACCCTGATCGGCATGGTGCAGATGTTCGCCAACATGACCGATCCCTCCAAGCTCGGTCCGTTCATGGCGACCGCGCTGCTCGCGACCCTGTACGGTGCGCTCGTCGCGAACCTGTTCTGTCTGCCGATCGCCGACAAGCTGCACGGCAAGCTGCTCGACGAGGAAACCAACCGCACGCTGATCATCGACGGCATCCTGATGATCCGTGACTCCAAGAGCCCGACGCTCGTGCGCGAAATGCTGCTGGCCTATTTGCCGGAGAAGCATCGTCACGCCGAGGGCGAGCCGGTGCCGGCGTAAAGCCGCCGCCCGGGATCTCGAGAGATGGCCAAGAAGAAGCGCGGCGATGCTCACGGTGGCGGTCACGGCTGGTTCGTGACCTTCGCCGACCTGATGGGCCTGATGATGAGCTTCTTCGTGATGCTCGTGGCGTTCTCGACCCAGGACGCCAACAAGCTGAAGATCGTCGCCGGCTCCATGCGCGACGCATTCGGCGTGCAGAGCGAAGCGCGCTACGCCGGCATCGTCGAGTCCGACGGCCTGCCGACCCGCCCGCGGCTGAAGAACGTCGACCACATCCAGCCCGAGGACGCCTCCAACACGCCGACGCCGGATCAGGAGGACCGCGACCGCACGTCGGGCGCGAAGATCAAGGTCGACCGCAACTTTGCGCTCGCCGCGGCCTCGCTGCGCCAAGCGTTGCAGGACATGCCGGAACTGACCGAGATGTCCAAGCACATCATGTTCGAGGAGACCAAGCAGGGGCTCAACCTGGAGATCGTCGACCAGGATGGCCGCTCGATGTTCGCCGACGGCTCCAAGGTGCCGTATGACCGCACCCGCCGCCTGATCGAGAAGCTCGCGATCCCGCTGAAGGCAACGCCGCTCCGTGTCTCCATCGCCGGCCACACCGCCGCCGGATTCGTGCCGACCCGCAGCGACTATGGCGCCTTCGACCTGTCGGCCGATCGCGCCAATGCCGTGCGTCAGATCCTCGAACGCGAGGGCCTGCCGCCGTCTCACATCTTCGCCGTCGCCGGCAAGGCGGACACTCAGCCGCTGTTTCCGGACGATCCCTCGCTCGCGGCCAACCGGCGGGTGACGATCACGCTGATGCGCGAGGATCCGCCGCTGCCGCCGAATTTGAAGCCGTAGAGCGTTTCACGCGAAGCGGCCGCCGGTTTCGCGTGAAGAAAACGCGTCTAACCCGGAATCTCGAGCCGCGTTCCGCTTCCCTTGGAGCGGACGGCTCCAGGCACTTGCGCTACCATCTTACCTGAGGCATGTCGTCGCGCTAACAACGATCGTTGCTGCGCCGTCACAGCATCCGCCCCGGCGGCTGCTATGGTGGTGTGCCGATTGACAGGCGCGCCGGAACGGTCAAAAGGCGCCGGATCAATTCTCGGGAAGAAGCGTTTCTCATCTCACATGACGGCGAGCATCACATCGACCGACGCTCAGGACGGGCCGGTCACCTCGGGTTTCTGGGGCCTGACGCTCGGAAGCATCGGTGTTGTCTTCGGCGATATCGGCACCTCGCCGCTGTACGCATTCCACGAGGCGGTCAGGGGCGCGGCCCATGGCGAGCCGGTCTCGCGGGTCATGGTGCTCGGCGTGCTCTCGCTGATCCTCTGGGCGCTCTTTATCGTCGTCACCGCCAAATACGTCCTGCTGCTGCTGCGCGCCGACAATAACGGGGAGGGCGGCACGCTCTCGCTGATGGCGCTCGGCCAGCGCGCGCTCGGGCGGCGAAGCTGGTTCCTGCTCGCGCTCGGCGTGGTCGGCGCCTCCATGTTCATCGGCGATTCCATGATCACGCCGGCAATCTCGGTGCTGTCGGCGGTCGAGGGTCTGAAGCTCGTGACCCCCGCCTTCGACCACTATGTCGTACCACTCACCGTCATCATCCTGGTGTTGCTGTTCGCGGTCCAGAGCAAGGGGACGGCGCTGGTGGCCTCGGCCTTCGGGCCGGTGATGGTGGTCTGGTTCACCGTTCTTGCGGTGATGGGCGCCGTGCACATCGCCGACGATCCGTCGGTGCTGGCGGCCATCAATCCCTATTACGCGCTGCAATTCCTGCTGTCGCACGGCACGATCGGCCTGGTGACGCTCGGCGCCGTGTTCCTGGCGGTGACGGGCGGCGAGGCGCTCTACGCCGATCTCGGCCATTTCGGCCGCAAGCCGATCCAGTCGGCCTGGATGTTCTTCGTGCTGCCCGCGCTCCTGATCAACTATTTCGGGCAGGGCGCGCTGGTGCTGTCCGATCCCAGCGCGATCGAGCATTCGTTCTATCGCATGGTGCCGGAGAGTCTGGTGCTGCCGCTGGTTGGACTTGCGACCGCGGCGACCGTGATCGCGAGCCAGGCCGTGATCACCGGCGCCTATTCGCTGGTCTATCAGGCGGTGCAGCTTGGCCTCCTGCCGCGCTTCGAGGTGCGCTACACCTCCGAGACCCATGCCGGCCAGATCTATCTGCCGCGTGTGAACCGGCTGCTGCTGATCGGCGTGATGCTGCTGGTGCTGTTGTTCCACACCCCCAGCAATCTGGCTTCGGCCTACGGCATCGCGGTCTCCACCACGATGGTCGCCGACGGCGTCATGGGCTTCGTCGTGATCTGGAAACTGTGGAACTGGCGCGCCGCGACGGCTGCGGCGGTGATCGTGCCCTTCGTCGTGGTCGACATCAGCTTCTTCAGCGCCAATCTGCTCAAATTGCTCGAGGGCGCCTGGGTGCCGCTGCTGTTCGGCGCGGTCATGGCCGGGACCATCTGGACCTGGCGCAAGGGGACGGGGATCCTGCTCCAGAAGACGCGCCGGATCGAGGTGCCGCTCGACGACCTGATCCGCAGCCTCGAGAAGCGCCCGCCGCACATCGTCAAGGGCACCGCGGTGTTCCTGACCAGCGATCCGGCCTTCGTGCCGACCGCGCTGCTGCACAATCTCAAGCACAACAAGGTGCTGCATGAGCACAACGTGGTCCTGACCATCGAGACCGCGCACACGCCGCGGGTCGAGCTGTCCGAGCGGTTCCGCATGGAGAAGATCAGCGACAAGTTCTCCAAGGTCAGGCTGCGCTTCGGCTACATGGAGCAGCCGAACGTGCCGAAAGCGCTGGCGATCGCGCGCAAGCAGGGCTGGCAGTTCGACATCATGTCGACCTCGTTCTTCGTGTCGCGAAGGTCGCTCAAGGCCTCGGCCCAGTCGGGCATGCCGCTGTGGCAGGACCATCTCTTCATCGCGCTGAGCCGGTCCGCCAACGACGCCACCGACTATTTCCAGATTCCGACCGGGCGGGTGGTTGAAGTCGGCACCCAAGTCACCATCTGAACGCAATTGGCCAAGTCATGCAAATTTCGCATGGCAAGGGCCCAAAATCGGGCTAGGCTATGCCGGCAGCGCAGGACTATAAGCCGCGCGCTCTTCCGCCGTTGTGCAGTGAAGCATTCTAGAGGCCACTGGGCTCTCCCATGACAAGTGACGTAGCGATTTCCGCCCCGGAAACGGCGGCGGCCAATGGGCATGGCGAAGCCCACACCACCGCCCGTTTCGGTGCGCTGACGCTCGGCAGCATCGGCGTCGTCTACGGTGATATCGGCACCAGCCCGCTCTACGCGTTCCGCGAGGCGGTGATGGCGGCCTCGGGCGCGGAGGGGGTGCCTACGCCGGCGGCCGTGCTCGGCGTGCTCTCGCTGATCCTGTGGGCGCTCATCGTCGTGGTGACGCTCAAATACGTCGTGATCCTGCTCCGTGCCGACAACAATGGCGAGGGCGGCACGCTGGCGCTGATGGCGCTGGCCCAGCGCGCGGTCGGCACCGGCGGGGCGACCATCGTCCTGCTCGGCATCATTTCCGGCGCCCTGTTCTACGGCGACGCCGTGATCACGCCGGCGCTTTCGGTGCTGTCGGCCATCGAAGGCATGAAGGACGTCACCCTGCACTTCGAGCCCTACATCGTTCCGTTGACCGTGATCATCCTGGTCGGCCTGTTCGCCGTGCAGTCGCGTGGCACCGCCCGCGTCGCCGCGTTCTTCGGTCCGGTGATGTGCGTCTGGTTCGCGGTGATCGCGATCGCGGCAATCCACCCGATCATCGAGCAGCCGCAGGTGCTGTTCGCGCTGAACCCGCTCTACGCCGTGTCCTTCATGTTCCACCACGGCATCATCGGCTTCGTGACGTTGGGCGCCGTGTTCCTGGCGGTCACCGGTGCCGAGGCGCTCTATGCCGACCTCGGCCATTTCGGCAAGCGGCCGATCCAGACCGCCTGGCTGTTCATCGTGCTGCCGTCGCTGGCGCTGAACTATCTGGGGCAGGGCGCTCTCGTCCTCGGCGATCCCGGCGCGATCGTGAGCCCGTTCTTCCAGCTGTTCCCGCAAGGCTTTTTCCGCGGCTGCATGGTCGTTCTAGCCACCGCCGCGACGGTGATCGCGAGCCAGGCCGTCATCACCGGTGCCTATTCGCTGACGCGCCAGGCGATTCAGCTCGGGTTGCTGCCGCGCTTCGAAATTCGCCATACCTCTGAAGCCCATTCGGGCCAGATCTTCATCCCGCGCATCAACCAGCTTCTGCTGGTCGCGGTGGTGCTGCTGGTGCTGCTGTTCCGTTCCTCCAGCGCGCTGGCGTCGGCCTATGGCATCTCCGTCACCGGAACCATGGTGGTCACAGCGATGATGGGTTTCGTCGTGATCTGGAAGGTCTGGAAGTGGTCGCCGTTCGCTGCCGCCGCCCTGATCGTGCCGTTCCTGTTCCTCGACCTGACCTTCCTCGCCGCCAACCTGCTCAAGGTGTTCGAGGGCGGCTGGGTGCCGCTGGCGCTCGGCGCGCTGATGATCATCCTGATGTACACGTGGCGGCGCGGCAGCCGGCTGCTGTTCGAGAAGTCGCGCAAGCTCGAATTCCCGCTCGCCGACCTCGTGGCGATGCTGGAGAAGCGGCCGCCGCAGCGCGTGCCCGGCACCGCGGTGTTCCTGACCTCGGACCCGCTCAGCGCCCCGACCGCGCTGATGCATAGTCTGAAACACTACAAAGTGCTGCACGAGAAGAATGTCATTCTCACCATCGAGACCGCGCAGACACCGCGGATCGATCCGGCCGAGCGGGTGAGGCTGGAGCAGATCTCACCGACCTTCTCCAAGGTGACGCTGAAGTTCGGCTTCATGGAATCGCCCAATGTGCCGAAGGCGCTGGCGATCGCCCGCAAGCTTGGCTGGCAGTTCGACATCATGTCGACCTCGTTCTTCCTGTCGCGCAGGGCGCTCAAGCCCGCCGCCCATTCCGGCATGCCGCGCTGGCAGGACCGGTTGTTCATCTCGCTCAGCCGCTCCGCCAACGACGCCACCGACTATTTCCAGATCCCCTCCGGCCGCGTGGTCGAGGTCGGCACCCAGGTCACGATTTGACAAGTCACGATTTGAGGCGGGATTCAAAGCGCACTTCAAGTCGCTGCGATTTAGCTTTAACTTGCGGCATGCAGCTCAAGCCTTTGTAGCGCTTGATTTTCGGCTGCCGAGAGGCGAGGTTGCCGCCCGCCGGGATCGCCCCGGCAGGCGGCTCGTGACGTTGGAGGATGATGTGGCAAACCAAGTACAGGATCTGACCCCGGACGAGGTCTCCAAGGGTGTCGCGGAAGGGCGCTATCTCCTTGTCGACGTGCGCGAGCCGAACGAGGTCGACGCCGAGGCCTATCCTTACGGCGTTGTCGTGCCGCTCTCGACCTTCGATCCCAAGGCGATCCCCGATCCCCAGGGCAAGGAGGTCGTGTTCGCCTGCCGCTCCGGAAAACGCTCGGTGACGGCCTCGCTCGCGGCGCAGGCGGCGGGGCTGCCTTACGACAAGCATCTGGCCGGCGGCATGCTGGGGTGGAAGGCGGCGGGTCTTCCCAGCAAGGTCGGTGGCTGACCTCGCGATGACGACCAAGAGCTCCTCGCTGAACAAGGTCTTTGCCGACCTTCCCGTCACCATCTTCGAGGCGATGTCGCAGGCCGCGCGCGACAACAACGCCATCAATCTCGGCCAGGGCTTTCCTGATGATCCCGGGCCTGAGGACATCCGCCGCGCCGCGGCCGATGCCTCGCTGAACGGCTACAACCAGTACCCCTCGATGATGGGCCTGCCGGAGCTGCGCCAGGCGATCGCGACCCATTACGGTCACTGGCACGGCCTCAAGCTCGATCCGATGAGCGAGGTGATGGTGACCTCCGGCGGCACCGAGGCGCTGACCTCGGCGATCCTCGCGGTGGTCCAGCCCGGCGACGAGGTGGTCTGCTTCCAGCCGGTCTATGATTCCTACCTGCCGATCATCCGCCAGGCCGGCGGCATTCCGCGCCTGGTCCGCCTCGAGCCGCCGCACTGGCGGCTGAATGAGGACATGCTGAAAAGCGTCTTCAATTCAAAGACCAAGGCGGTGCTCTTCAACAATCCCCTGAATCCCTCCGCAGTGGTCTATCCGCGCGAGGACCTCGAGCTGCTCGCCCGCTACTGCCAGGAGTTCGACGTCATCGCGATCTGCGACGAGGTCTGGGAGCACGTCACCTTCGACGAGCACAAGCACGTCCCGCTGATCACCATCCCCGGCATGCGCGACCGCACCATCAAGGTCGGCTCGGCCGGAAAGATCTTCTCGCTGACCGGCTGGAAGATCGGCTTCGTCTGCGCCGCGCCGCCGCTGCTGCGGGTGGCCGCCAAGGTGCACCAGTTCCTGACCTTCACCACCGCGCCGAACCTCCAGGCCGCCGTCGCCTATGGGCTCGGCAAGTCCGACGACTACTTCCTGTCGATGCGGAAGGACCTGACGCGGAGCAGGGACCGCCTGACCAGGGGACTGGAGAGCCTCGGCTTCCCCGTGCTGAAGTCGCAGGGCACCTACTTCCTCACCGTCGACCTGTCGCCGCTCGGGCTGAACGAGAGCGACACCGAGTTCTGCTGGCGGATCGTGAAAGACTACAAGGTCGCGGCGATCCCGGTGTCGGCCTTCTACGAGCAGGACGCGGTGACCTCCGTGGTCCGCTTCTGCTTTGCCAAGAAGGACGAGACGCTCGACACCGCGCTGGAGCGGTTGTCGGACGCGGTGCGCGGACGCAAGAGGTAGGAAAGATGACGAACGTCGGCCGCTCCAGGCTTTGCCTTGGTTTTGCAATCGCCGCGGCGCTGACGTTGCTTTCTGGCCCCGCAGGGGCCGAGGAGCGGGTCGTCAACTTCTACAACTGGTCCAACTACATGGCGCCTGACGTCCTTGATGCCTTCACCAAGGAGACCGGCATCAAGGTGGTCTACGACACGTTCGATGCCAACGAGACGCTGGAGACGCGCCTGATGGCCGGCAAGTCCGGCTATGACGTCGTGGTGCCGACCGCCTATTTCCTCCAGCGCCAGATCAAGGCCAACATCCTCCAGAAGCTCGACAAGTCGAAGCTGCCGAACCTCTCCAATGCCTGGCCGGTGGTGACCGAGCGCCTTGGCATTTACGATCCTGGCAATGTCTACGCCGCCAACTACATGTGGGGCACGACGGGCATCGGCTACAACGTCGCCAAGGTGAAGCAGATCCTCGGGCCCGACGCGAAGATCGACAGCTGGGACATCGTCTTCAAGCCGGAGAATTTGGCGAGGTTCAAGGACTGCGGCGTCCACATGCTCGACTCCGCCGACGACATCTTCCCCGCGGCGCTGAACTATCTCGGGCTCGATCCGAACTCGACCAAGCAGGCCGACCTCGAGAAGGCCGCCGAAATCGTCGCGAAGGTCCGCCCTTCCGTGCGCAAGTTTCATTCGTCCGAATATCTCAGCGCGCTCGCCACCGGCGAGATCTGCTTCGTGGTCGGCTGGTCCGGCGACATCATGCAGGCGCGCGCACGCGCCGCCGAAGCGAAGGGTGGCATCGAGATCGGCTACGCCATCCCGAAGGAGGGCGCGCAGATGTTCTTCGACAATCTCGCGATCCCCGCGGACGCCAAGAACGTCAAGGAAGCCTACGAGCTGATCAACTATCTCTACCGTCCTGATGTCGCCGCCAAGAATTCGGACTTCCTGTCCTACGCCAACGGCAACCTCGCCAGCCAGAAGCTGGTCGATCCGAAGATCCTTGGTGACAAGAACATCTATCCGGACGAGGCGACGCTGGCAAAACTGTTCGTCATCACGGCGCGCGAGCCGGCGACACAGCGGATCATCAACCGGCTCTGGACCAAGGTGAAGACAGGGCGGTAGTCGCTCTGGGAACCGCCCGGAAGCCAAAATCTGCAAAACAACCCCATGCACAGTAGAAGCGTCACCTGCGGGTCGCCGGCGGTGGCGGTGCCTAAGTCGCGGTGACGCCTGGCTTCATCGACGCGCGGACGCAATGACCTGAAGCAGCGCGCGGTGCCGATCTGCGGCCGGTCTTCTCAGATTGCGCATACAACCTGACGTCGTTGCGATGGTATCCGGATGTGTCCTTGGGGTGACAGCGTCCGGCGCGGTTCCGGTGTATGGAACCGGAATATATTCGCTCATAGGAATTGCCCCAATGAAGAAAGTTGTTCTGGCTGCGGCTGGCTCGTTGCTGTTCGTCACCGCTGCGTCGGCGGCTGACATGGCCCCGCGTTACACCAAGGCTCCTGTCGTGGTGCCGGTCTACAATTGGGGCGGTCTCTATCTCGGTATCAACGGTGGCGGCGGTTCTGCGCACTCTTGCTGGGACATCTTCAACGATTCCGGCTTCCCGATCGTGCCGTCAGTTCCCGAGGGGTGCCACAACGCGACAGGCGCCACCGTCGGTGGACAGATCGGCTATCGCTGGCAGGCGACCAACTGGGTGTTTGGCCTGGAGGCGCAGGGCAACTGGGCCGATTTTAGGGGCAGCAACGCGAGCCAGTATGCCGTCTTTGGTACCACCTCTCTCCTCAACGACGTCACCAAGGTCGACGCCTTCGGCCTGTTCACGGGGCAGGTCGGATACGCCTTCAACAACGTGCTGCTCTATGCCAAGGGCGGTGCGGCCGTCGTTCACGACAAATACTCGCTCACGCTGACGCCGGCCGGCGCGGCCGCTCTCGCGCCGTTCTTCGCCGTCGTCGCCGGCCAGACCGGTGCCGTCGGCTCCGAGACGCGTTGGGGAGGGACCGTCGGAGCGGGAATCGAGTTCGGCTTCGCGCCGGGCTGGTCTGTCGCTGTCGAATACGATCATCTGTTCATGGGCAGCCGGGACGTGACCACGAACACCATTGCCCCCTTCGCCGCGCCGCCAAGCACCCACCGCATCAGCCAGGACATCGACATCGGCACGGTGCGCGTGAACTACACGTTCGGTGGACCGGTGGTCGCGAAGTACTGAACGGTTCGAGAGCTTGAACGCGAAGGCCCCGGTCATGCGCCGGGGCCTTTTTGTTTGGGACGAAGTCTTTCGGCAGAGAGAAGGCCAGACCCTCACCCTGAGGAGCGCGCTCTTCGCGCGCGTCTCGAAGGGCGAGGCCACCGGCCGGGCCGTCATCCTTCAAGACGCGCATTCCGCGCTCCTCAGGATGAGGAATAGGTAACCGCGTTAGCCGTTTGACGGCTCGCTACCGCCACCTTCTGTGCAGCCACAGCCACTGCTCGGGATGCTCGCGCACCCAGCTTTCCACCACGCTCGTGATCGCCTGCGTCGTGCCCTGGATGTCGATCTTGCCGTCGGCGTCGCGCACCGGCTTGATCTCCTCGGTCAGCTCGCCGCGGAAACGGTTGCCGGGCAGGCGGATGATGCGGACGCCGTGGATCGGGCATTCGACCTGGCGGAGCAGGCGGGCCAGCATCGGGTTGGCGCGGGTCTTGCGGCCGAAGAAGGTGACCTCGACGCCGCCGGTCAGGTACTGGTCGATCAGCATGGCGACGTGCTTGCCGTCCTTCAGCGCCTGCGCGAGCCGCAGCGGCGCATCGCGCCCCGCGGGGATCAGCGTGCCCATGTTGACCTGGCGCATCTCCTGGATGATGCGGTCGGCAGACGCGATGTTCGGGCGGCGGTAGAGGATCGCGGCATCCAGCCCGTGTGCGACGGCGGCGAGCGCCGGCAATTCCCAATTGGCGAGATGGGCTGCAAAGATCAGCGCCGGCTTGCCGTCGTCGCGGATCTGGTCGAATAGCTCGATGCTGCGCGGCGGCAATTCGATCCGGCTCTTTTCCGGATGATCGCGGTCGTAATCCCAGACTTGGTCCATATGGGCGAATTCGGCACCGACGCGGCCGAGATTGTCCCACACGCCCATCAGGATGGTTTCGATTTCTTCCGGCGACTTCTCCGGAAATGCCGCGGTGAGGTTGGCGCGGCCGATGCGGTGCTCGCGCAGGCGCGGGCCGATCGTCTTCACCACGCGGGAGAAGAAGTCCGAGGTCTTGGCCGGATCGAAATAGCGCGTGGTGCGCAGCATGCCGACGGTGGTGGCCCCGATCAGGCTTCCGCCGAGCGACTTGGCAGCCTCCCGCGCGCGGGCCTTGATGCTCGCAGGTAACAGCGCCATGCGTCCGGTCAGGCCGGTTCGCGGGTCAGGATCAGCGAGGCGTTCTGGCCGCCGAAGCCGAACGAGTTCGACATCACCGCGGTGACGCGGGCATCGCGCGCCTTGTTGCCGACGACGTCGAACAGGATCGTGGGATCCGGAGTGTCGTAGTTGATCGTCGGCGGAATGCGCTGATGCTCGAGGGTGAGCAGCGAGAAGATCGCCTCCACCGCGCCGGCGGCCGAGATGGTGTGGCCGACCATCGACTTGTTGGAGGTGACCGGGATCTTCTGCGCGAGCTCGCCGAACACGGCCGACGTCGTGTTGAATTCCATCTTGTCGTTTTCGGGCGTCGCGGTGCCGTGCGCGTTGATGTGGTCGATCTGGTCCGGCGTCATGCCGGCATCGGCCAGCGTCTTGTTCATGCAGCCGATGATCGGCTTGCCATCGGGCGAAGAGCGGGTGCGGTGGAAGGAATCGGTGAGCTCGCCGCAGCCGGCGATCACGCCGAGGATTTTTGCGCCGCGCGCGGTAGCGGCCTCGTAGCTCTCCAGGACGAGCGCGCCGGCGCCCTCGGCCATGACGAAACCGTCGCGGTTCTTGGAGAAGGGGCGGGAGGCGGCCTGCGGCGGATCGTTCTGGGTCGACAGCGCCGAGAGCAGCGAGAAACGCACGAGAGCTTCGGGGTTCACAGTGCCGTCGGTTGCCACGCACAGCGCGGCATCGGTCTCGCCGCGGCGGATCGCCTCGACGCCGAGCTGGATCGAGGTCGCGCCCGAGGCGCAGGCCGTCGACAGCGAGATCGGCGAGCCCTTGGTGCCGAAGGTCTCGGCGAGATAAGCTGCTACCGAGCCGAACATGAAGCGGTGGTGATAGGCGCTGTACTTGCCGCCGCCGGAGATGCGCAGCAGATCGTCATAGGTGATATCCTGCGCGCCGACGGCACGGCCGAGCTCACGGCGCTGCGGCCACTCGACTTCGACCGGTGCAACCGCAAGGAAGAGCGGACCGGGGAAATCGGCCTTGGCGCCGATGCCGGCCTGCGCGAGCGCTTCCTGCGTGACGAGCTCAGCCATCCGCTCGGACAGGCCGGTGGAGGAGAACGGATCGACGCTGACGAAATCGACCGTGCCGGCCATCGTCGTCCTCAGGCCGTCGACCGGAAAGCGCGTGATGGTGCGGATGCCGGATTCGCCGGCCACGAGCTTCGCCCAATTGTCGGCCTTGCCGTTGCCGAGCGAGGTCATGATGCCCATGCCGGTGACGACGACGACGGGACGCCCGAGTTTGTCGCGTGGTGCAGTCATGTCGATCCCCCGATTGAGCTAGAGCATCCGCCAAAGCGCGACGCGCTTCAGCTTACGGCCTCGACCAGAGCCATGCCCTCGCCGCGCCAGTGTCCGGCCCCCACCACCACAATCTGGGTGGGCGCGCCCTGCATTTCAATCTCGGTCCCGGTGGAATCGTTCGGCGGGAACAGCGCACCGCGCGAGATCGACAGCGCCGCGAGCGCGATGCCAAGCGGGAATTGCGTTTCCATGGCGTGGCCGAACATCGTGCCGGTCGAACGCACCGGGAAGTCAGCATGGCCCTTCAGGAAGCCGCGCTCCTCTGACGTCGCGGGCTCCGCGCCGGTCGCGCCCGATATGATCGCGCCCTTGCCCTCGCGCCTGGGCAGCTTTTCCCAAAGCTTCTCCAGCGTCGCGGCCGTGTCGCCGGGTTGCTTGCGCCGGGCGAGGTCGGCAACGACGCTCGACAGCTTTGCGAACGGCTTTGCGCCGCGCGCTTCCGCGTGCGCCTTCGATTCCAGCACCAGGAACGCGCCGGCAGATCCCAACGCGAAACCGGGGTGATCCTTGCGCGCCCACACCGGAGCAAACTTGTCTTTCAGGTTGAAGTCGCCGAATTCGTAGAGGACCATCAGGTCCTTGCGCTCGCCATTGTGGGAGCCGCCGATCAGCGCGATGTCGCTCTCGCCCGAGGCGATGCGCGCGAGCGCAATGCGCGCCGCATCGGCACCCGCGACCTCTTCACCCATGAAAGTGCGCGAGGTGCCGCCGAGACCGTGCACGATGGCGATGTTGCCGGCGAGCAGGTTCGAGAGCTGGGCCAGGAACAGCGTCGGCCTGAGATCGCTCATCAGCCGTTCGTTGAGGAAGCCGGGCGCATTGGCGCCCTTGACCTCGGCCGTGAGCACGCCGGAGTCGACATTGAGGTCGCGCTCGCCGCCGCCGGCGGCCACCACCATGTCGATCTTCGACAGGATGTCCTTGTTGCCCTTGATCCCGGCGGAATCGAGCGCAAGGCCCGCGGCATAGGTGCCGATGCGCTGCCAGGCTTCCATCTGGCGCTGGTCGCCCTTCTTCGGGATCTGGCTGTCGAAGGTCACAGGCATCAGGGGATGCACGATGCAGGGCGCAAAGCCCTTCTCGTCGACATTGATGCGCTTGTCCTGAAGCGCGGCCCAGTTGGCGTCCAGGCCTTCGCCGAGCGAGGTGGCAAGGCCAATGCCGGTGATCCAGACTTCCGTCTGGCCGGGCTTCGAAGCAGTGTCAGTCATGGCGATCCGGCCTGTTGCGGGAAGCCGACGCGTTTGGCGACCGCGTCCATGAAGCCGCGCATATCCGCATTGGGGAAGGGGATCTGCGTGAAGGTGAGCGTCGAATTCGCGCGCAGCTTACCGCCGACCTTGATCTTGGCCTCGGTCACCGCATAGCCCGAGCCCTGATGCGACAGGGTCGCCTCGATGGTCATGAGATCGCCGGGGAAGACCGAGCCGCGGACCTTGGCCTCCTTGACGGCGGCCAGGATCGGCATGCGCTCGAACTTGAGCACGCCGAGCTGAAGCCAGCCCGAGGCCTGGGCCATCGATTCGATCAGGAGCACGCCGGGCATCAGGGGATAGCCCGGGAAGTGCCCCTCGAAGATCGTGCTCTCCTTGGGGACCAGGGCTTCGACGACAATCGTCTTCGCGTCGACGTTGAGGTCGACGACGCGATCGATCATGTGGAAGTATTCGAGTTGCATGACCGCGCGCTTAGGCGCTCGCGCCCTTGGCCGCAACCAGTTCGTCGATGCGGGCGCACAGATTTTTCAGCACGAAATACTGCTCGGTGGTCGCCTTGCCGTCGTTGACCTCCTGGGTCCACTTTTCCAGCGGCAGCTTGATGCCGAACTGCTTGTCGATCGCGAACGCGATGTCCAGGAAATCGAGGCTGTCGATGCCGAGGTCATCGATGGCGTGGCTATCCGGCGTGATCGTGTCGCGCGGGATGTCGCAGGTTTCAGCGATGATCGTAGCGACCTGATCGAATGTGGAGGACATCACTAAGCCTTTGATATATTGCTGATATTTGTCTGAGGTTCCAGAGTGGAACGGTGGGTGGGCATCGCGCCCCGATGATGCCCTCAACCCCCCCTCTGGCCGGGTCGAAAGCCCGTATATCGGAGCGCCGCCCTGAGTTCAATGGAGCCGGGCGGCCCCGGCGACAGGGCTGGGGATGCCGTCGGCGGCCTTTTCACCCGGGGGGTGCCTAGATATGGGGCGTCGTGATCTTGGCGCAGTCGCGGCGGCCCATCAGCACGCAATCCTGGGTGCGGCGCAGGTCGGCAATGCTCACCGCGAGCCAGATCCCGATTGCGGTCAGCGCGATGGTGAAGGCGAGCGCCGCAATATTGGCGAGCATGCGGTGGCGGAAATTGTCCGGTTCCGGGCGGGGCTTCTCGTAGCGCGACAGGTCGAGCGGCTCGGGCGCGACGCGCAGCGGCTGGACGGTACCGCTGCCCCGTTGGACCGGCGGGGGAGACGCGTTGCGCGGCCTGAACTGGAGCACCCGGTGCTCGTCATCCGAGCTGATGGGCCGCTGTGTTTTCATGGTGCGGGGATCACTCCGAAGCAGCGATTTTTAGATAGCATACGTCGTGAATGCCTTGCAGAAAATCTTCTCAACGCACACGTGCATTGCGCTTTCGCACTATCTTGCATGGCATATTTCCGGAACGGCGCGCGCGAACGCGGCGCCGGCTGTCAGGTCGGTGACAGGAAGCGGAGGTTGCGTCGCAGCAACAACCCCGAAGCATGCATCGCTGGCTCTCGTGAACATCTGCTTGTGATCTCCGCGGCCGGATCGAACGCATTTTGCCACCGCGGGGCCCGTGGCATAATCAAGGGAACCGGACCACCGGTTGCAACCATGTGAGGGGCCTTCATCATGACCACCACCAACGCGCGCGAACCGAGAGTGCATCCGGTGCCGATCCTATCACTCCGGCCGACGCAGATGACGGTCGGCATGCGCGAGGTCAAGGAGAAGCGCAAGCGCTGGCGCGAGCACGGCAAGAAGAAGCAGGCCGACCTGCTCGGCAATCACATGATCCCCGTCGTCTACGGACCGGACCAGCGCTACTACGTGATCGACCATCATCATCTCGGCCGCGCATTGCACGACGAGGGCGTCAAGGAAGTGCTGGTGACCGTGGTCGGCGACCTCAGAATGGTCGAGCGCGAGGCTTTCTGGGGCGTGATGGACAACAAGCGCTGGGTCTATCCTTACGATTCCAAGGGCGAGCGGCGTCCGTTCCGCGACTTGCCGAAATCGGTCGTCGATCTCAAGGATGATCCCTTCCGCAGTCTTGCCGGCGAGCTCCGCCGCATGGGCGGCTTCGCCAAGGACACCACGCCGTTCTCGGAATTCCTGTGGGCCGACTTTCTGCGCCGGAAACTGACGCGCAAGGCAGTCGATGCCAATTTCGACAAGGCGCTCGAGAAGGCCCTGTCCGCGGCCAAGAGCAAGGACGCTATCTATCTGCCCGGCTGGTGCGGGCCGGCGGATGACGATTAGGCGCAACCGCTCGCATCAGTCGCGCTGAAAGATCTTGGCGCCGGGGTAGACGCGCCGGGCGTAGCTCACGACCAGCGCGCGGTCCTGGGTTGCCAGGAAGGGCGTTCGGATCTGGCACGAGCCGACGACGAGGTGCCACAGACCATTGAGCTTCCGGATAACGACGTTCATTTGAGCAATCCTCGATGACTCCGCATTGCTGCGAATACTGCTTATCGCGGCAGTCTTGCGATTCATGATCGTGGCCGCCGGCGCGAAATTCCCGGTACCGCTCGCGACCGTCGCAAGACAACGACGACGATTATTAGTTGGTTACGGCGCGGCGGCCCGAGAAGCCGGATCTCATCACAGCCGCTTGAGCGAAGTCATTTTCCGCAGGGATGAAACCGTCCTGAAACAGAGCCACCCCATCTCTGTGGGGTAGTCGAGCTCACACAGGAGGCCGAAATGCGCCGTCTGGTTTTCGTAATCGCCTTGCTCGCAGTCGCCACAGCAGGAATCTCGGCATCGTTTGCCGCAGTTCGCCACGCCAAGACGCTGACATTCTCCGAGCGCTTTGCTCCGGCGCTCGAGTTGATGGCGCAGCGCTAGCGGTGTAGTGCCTCGCAGTCGCCGCTACGCAACGGTGGGACGATCACTTCTGGTGCTGCGGGCCGGGTGAGGACAGAAGGCGTTCGATCTCGGCGGCTGCCTCGCCGTTGCGCGCCTTCTGCAACAGTGTGTGGCGTTCGGTGCCGGCTGGCAGCTTCTTGGCCGCGGCCCGGGCGTCCTGCGTGAACTTGTTCAGGCGCTCCTGGAGTGACAGGGCCGGTCGCGCGCGGTTGCGTTTCTTGGTCATGGCTGGACCTTTCCGGCGCGAAGCCAACCATGGGGAGGCGAGTGGCGTCCTTAACTTTTGTTGGAACCGGGGGCGTGGATCGCGGGTTTTTCATTGCAGCGGCGCCTCTGCGCCAGGGATTGCAGTACAGGTCCCATCTCATGCCAACCGGAGCTAGCTCGCGTGCCCAGCGATACGATCCGTGCTGCGCTTGTCAGGCGTTTGCGTACATCTTCCGGCATCTCGGACGACGACGTGAAGGAGATCGAGGCGCTCCCGATTGCGGTTCGTCAATATTCGGCGGAGGCGCCCGTGGTGCGCGACGGCGAGCGCGCAACCGATTGCTGCCTGATCGCAGATGGCTTCTGTGCGCGTTCCAAGACGATAGCAAGCGGCAAGCGTCAGATCCTCTCCATCCACATCCCCGGCGAGATCCCTGACCTGATGAGCCTGTTCCTGCATGTGATGGATCACGACTTGTCGACGCTGACGCCATGCACGCTCGGCTTCATCAGTCACGAAACGCTGCGAAAATTGCACCAGCGCAGTCCAAGCGTCGCCGAGATGTTCTGGCGAGACACCCTGATCGACGCCGCCATGTTTCGCGAATGGATCGTCAATGTCGGCCAGCGTCCCGCGCCCGCAAGGCTTGCCCATGTCATGATCGAGCTGCGCGAACGCCTCCGGGTCATCGAGCGTCTTGACGGCAACAGCTTCGAGATGCCGCTGACCCAGGAGCAGATCGGCGAAGCCCTGGGAATCACCGGGGTGCACGCCAACCGCGTGATCAAGCAGTTGCGGCAGGAGGGCATCGTCGAGCTGCACCGCGGCCGCGTCACGGTGCTGGACGAGCGGAAATTTTTGGAACTTGCCGATTTCGACGGCCGTTACCTGCATCAGTCGCCAACGCTTTGAGGCGCGCAGGCGACTTGACCTACCGCAAATTCGTATCGGTGCAGGGCGCTATGGTCCATCGGCATGATTGCCGAACCGGTGTTGCCTGAATGTCGAGGGCGCAGGTGGCTCCGAGTCATGCTGACCCGGAGGCATCACCGTGAGCGCAATCTTTCGCATTCTCTTCATCGTTGCCGGTGCCATCACCGCGCTGTTCGTCGCGCGCGATGCCCTGAATTTCACGATCATCCAGACCTTCGTTGCCGTTCTGCTCGTCACCGCCATCGTCGGTATCGGAAGCTTCTGGAGCCAGCGACGGAAAACGTGACGGATGTGAGAGCCGCGTGCTGGCGCAGCCGGCTAGGTCCGCGGCGGCGCGTCCGGAGACGTCTCAGCGGTGTGCGCATCCTCCTTCCCGCCGAGCACGCGGTGCAACCGTCGCTCGATGTGGCGGCCCACCGTCAGCAGCACGAAGGCGAGCGCCAGCGCGACGGCGACGATCTTCCACTGTCCGGCACCGCAGACGATGCCGATGCAGGCCGCGAGAAAGGTGCAGGCGGCGCTGGTCAGCCCGCGGACGCGAAATCCCATGCTCTGATGCACGATGACGCCGGCACCGAGAAAGCCGATGCCGGTCAGGATGCCCTGGATGACGCGGCTGGTGGCATCGGCGACCTTGGTTGGCTCGGCGAGCTGCAGGGCGAGCAGAACCACGGTCGCCGTGGAGAGCCCGACGATGCCGAGCGTCTTCAGCCCGATCGGCTTGCCGTGCAGGTCGCGGTCGAGGCCGATCGCGCCGGCGGCGACGGTCGCGGCACCGAGACGAGCAAGGATTTCGGGCCAGTCGAGCTCCGTCATTTTTTCGGCAAGCGCCCCATCAGGTAAAACTCCTCGTTCGGCCTCATGCCGGTGAAGTTTGCCAGCCGGTTGGACAGCGCGAAGAAGGCGGAGATTGCGGCAATGTCCCAGATGTCGTCGTCGCTGAAGCCGTGCGGCGCGAGGGCCGCGAAGTCTTCCTCGGAGACGCGCTGCGCGTCGGCCGAGACCTTCATCGCGAAATCGAGCATCGCCTTCTGCCGCGGCGTGATGTCGGCCTTGCGATAGTTTACCGCGACCTGGTCGGCGATCAGCGGGTTCTTGGCGCGGATGCGCAGGATCGCGCCGTGCGCGATCACGCAATACTGGCACTGGTTGGCCGCCGAGGTCGCGACCACGATCATCTCGCGTTCGGCCTTGGTGAGGCCGCCGTCCTTCTCCATCAGCGCGTCGTGATAGGCGAAGAACGCGCGGAACTCGTCGGGCCGGTACGCCAGCGTCAGGAACACGTTCGGCACGAAGCCGCTCTTCTCCTGCACGGCGAGCAGGCGCGTGCGGATGTCGTCGGGGAGCGTGTCGAGGGCGGGTGCGGGGAAGCGTTGTGAAGGAGGAAGGGGCATGACGATGTTCCGGATGGGGCTCTCGGGGAAGCGCGGAACATAGTCGATCGCAGTCCTTAGCGCAAAGCGCATGCGCGGACTACATCCTGGCTAGCGCAGACAGAGCCGAGGCTCTCAAAGAGTCTTCAAATATTCGAGGAGTGCCTTCTTTTCGTCGTCGCGCAAGCGCGTGCCATAGTCATGCCCGCATCGGCTGTTTCCTGAATTGAGGTCATTGCAATCGGTGACCGGACGATTTGGCCCCTCTTGTGTGACGTCAAGACCAACATTTTTGATGTCGTATCTCGCGCCAACTTTGAATTGTGACATGCGCTTCGCAGGCGGTACGAGCAATTCCGCCAATGTCGGCACCGAGCCGTTGTGCAAGTAAGGCGCCGCGGCCCAAATTCCCTCCAGCACGCGAGCTTCATACTCGCCTCTGTTGAGGGTCCGCTCAAGAAGCGTCCCAGGTTCGATCGTCAGGCTTTCTGGCTGGTTCGGAGGTTGCGCGCTGCTGGGCGGCGCGATGGACGCCTTGACCGGAGCCGGTGACAGAGAGAGGGATGTGGAGGGCGCCTTTTGGGCGTTGGGAGGCAACGAGGAGCCAAAGCCGTCACCGGAGCCGACGTCGCTCCCCAGATACAGCTTATTGTCGAGGATCGCTCCGGCGACTGCACTGAACATCATGTGGACGGCATAATCCTCCTCCTCGAGGTGCCTGGCGATCAACGGGATACCTGCTCCCTTCAGCGCGCCGGTCTTTACCCTCCAACCAAGCTCGTCGAATTGACGTGTGTCGGTGCCGACGTTCTGAACCGGCGTCACCCACGTCGTAACAAACAGGTCGCGCAGGGCACGGACTTCCTTCTTCTCGTGACACCCCTTGCTGCACTGCCTCTCGAAGATTTTTTGACCGTCTTTAGCCAGCTTCGAGTCGATAGGCCAATCTGATGGCCATTTTGGCGGGCCCATCTTCAGGAGCAATTCCTCAAGTCGTTTCAGTCCATCGAAGTTGATGGAGTTGGCATAGTTGAAGAACGGGCCGAACGAGCGCCTTGGTTCGAAGTTGCCGAATGCGAGAGCCTGTCCCGTGTTCCGGGCAAGTGCAAAAACGCGGTTTCCATTCAACACAAAACCGGCCCAGTCGGTCTGGTTCTGCATCGGTGAATTCCACAGGAAAGGATAGCGCACCGGAGCATCGCCAATCTTCATGTTCTCCGGGATCAAGAAATCAGGCGGCGGCCCAACGTCGGTGCCGGATATGCGGTTGAAGATGATCCCGATGGCGTCCAGCCGCCCAGGCCCCCAGCCAACTGGCGGCAATGTACCGGCCACGAATGCATGAACGCGCCGGTGCCATGCATCAACCCTCTGCCGTAGTGCGGCAATATCGGCAGCAGAAGGTGTCGCAGGTTCGGAAACGGCCGCAGCAAATGCAGCGAATGCCGTCTCGCTGGCGGTCGCGTCTCCTACCGCCTTGTCCAGGTCGCTCAGGAACTCCTGGAAATCCATAAAGGCCGGACCGCCATCAATGCGGTACGTCTTGCCCCCCACTTGAACCTGCCGCGTGTGGCACGCGGAGCATGTTATCCCGACCATCGGGGACTCTGCGGGACCTGTGGTGTGGAGGCCGACGGGGAGGTTGGTATTATTGCCCGGATTTGGGAGAAAGCCGTATCGGGTAAGACCATCCGAGAGGAACGGTTGTCCGTCCTTCGCTTTCAATGCCCGTAACCAGGTGAGGTTGATCAAGCGGGAGCCTTGGTCGCGCGTGTAGTAGTCGGCCCTGTCTTCCGCTGTCCATGTCGGGCCTTGGTCGACATAAATGGGATCGCCGAGAGCGGTCTCAATTCCCGAACTTGCGGCGGCGACCAGCGCAAAGCCAATGAGGAAAGCGATACGACGCATCGCATGACCCTCCATGAACTACAATTGAACCACCCGTTTTCTCGAAACCAGAATCTGTGCAGATATGCGGAGCTGGGCGAGACGCAGCTCGCCCGGTAGCGACGAGAGCTGTCAGAAATAGCCGCCGGATGCTCGAGATTGTACTTCTTGGCAAAGTCCCGTCAAGGTCGTTGCTCCGAGTCGAAGCTCCGGATTGCATGCCACGCCCGTTGAGCGCGGCGAGCCCGCGACACGGGTTCCTGTGAACTGGTGTGTCTCGACACGAGCGGCCTTGCTAAACCGCGAGCCGGGATCCGTCCCAGGCAACAATGCCAAACTGATCGCAAATCGCGTGCATCTCGGCGAGATCCTCAGCGACGCGGGCGGTGCCAGGCTTCGCCTCGGCGAGCAGTCGCGCCCTCAAACCAAGACATTCGACAATCAGCCATGGATTCCTGATGGTCCTGGCGATGGAAAGAGCAGCATCCAGGGCGCTCAGGCCACGTTCGGATTTCCCGTCCCGAACGAGAGCCTCAGCGTAACCGGCATAGAGAAGGCAGAGCTCGATCTGGCCTGTCCGCAGATGCGTGCCGCTCTCCATACAAGCGTCTATCAGGTCGACGGCCTGATGTGCCTGGCCTGTTCGTGCCAGAGCGGTCGCCATTGCTCCGGTCAGGTTGGCCTTGCTGGCATCGTAGCCGTTACGTTCGACGATCTCCCTTGCAATCGACAGGCATTCCACAGCCTGGTCATTTCGATGGAGCATGAGGAGATTTCGTCCCATCGTAATGCGGGCGAGCACTTGCCCATATGAATCCTGTTCACGAACTGCGATCTCCAATGCACGCAATGCGAATCCGAGCGCCTCCGCATATTGACCTGTTGCATTCATGAACCAGCTCCTGAATGCCAAAACCGTGCATTTTGGACCGGCCGGTGTCCCGAGACGGGCAGTCTCGAGTTCTCCTGTGAGCATTTCATTCAGTTCGTCCATCGCCGCAATCGCGCGATGGACGTGGCCCATGCTGTGCAACACATTTGCCATGATAGTCTGATTTGAAAATATGAGTGCGGTCGATTTCAGCGCTCGAGCCGTTCTCAATCCCTCGCTCGTTATTTGCAGCCCTTCTTCATACCGGCCCTCAAACCAGTAGACCATCCCGAGTTGCGACTGGACGCTGCACACGTGAGCAATCCTGCCTTGGCGCCGCGCCAGCTCCAACGTTCGCGGCAAATGCATATTTACTTTTTTGAATTCGCCGAGTTGCAGCATCGAAGCGAAGCTCATTCGACCGAAGTCGACATATTTTTCTTCGGCGGCTTCCCCAAGACGCTCGATGAGCTTGAGCGCCCGGTCGTATATCAAGCTGAGCGATGAGGCTGCGGCGTTCCGGCGCGCTTCGACGGCGGCCTCCCAGAGATAGCCAAGTGCAGCATCAGCATCTCCGGCTTCCTCTGCATGAAAGGCCAACTGTTCGTAACGACCATCCAGATTCGGGTAGCGCCGAATGATCGCCTGGACAGCGGCCTGGTGGATTTCCAGACGCCGGCCACGCGGTATCGTGTTTGCACAGGCCTCGGCGATGATCTGATGCCGGAAACGCACGGAGTTACCCGCAAGCGGATGGACAAAAGCAAATCGGGCAAGCTCGAACAACGCAGTCAGCAGCTCGCCTACGTCCACGCCGAGCACCGTCGTGGCCAATTGGATTTCGACCTCCTCTCCCAGCAGGCTGAGCGTCTGCACGAATGCCTTCAACTTCGGAGAAAGCCGTTGCAGCCGCGCATGAATCACGGACTCGACGCTCTGAGGCAGCGAATGTTCGCTCGTTGCGTTCGTCGCGTCCGCCGAACGCAAGAACTCTTCCAATACGAAGGGGACGCCGTCGGCGCGATCGATTGCTCTCGCAAACACGGTCGGGGATCGAGTTTTCGGCCACAATTGGCGTCCCAAAGCCTCCATGCAGGCCCGCGACAGCGGTTGCAGATGAATGAGCGAGCCCGCAATCTCCATGGACTGGTCTGATGATTCCGGACGTCCGGTCAGCAATATGCAAAGCGGCTGTGGGGTACTTGCGCGAGCAAGCAATTTCAGGAAATGGCGGCTTTCCGGATCGATCCACTGGAGGTCTTCGATCAGCAAGAGAGTTGGTCTATCAAGCGCCAATGCGAGGAAGGCATTGACAAGTGCACGTGCAATTTGCGTTTGCGTATTGTCGGTCAATCGTTGGCGAGAGGACGCTTTTCCGGCGATGAATAGGGCTTCGAGCTTTCTGCGATCGGCTGCCTCGATGTGCAGTTCCGCGAGAGCCTCACGAATATGTGCATCCGAAGATGAGCTGTTTGCAGCGAGCATGTCGCCCACCAAGGTGCGGGCGGCGGCGAACGCGGTGGCACGTTTCTGTACGCCGCCATAAAAGACGCAGCATCTCACGTCGGATGTCAGTGCCTCGGTCATTACGGCTGTCGCAAGGCGGCTCTTGCCGATACCTGGTTCGCCCAGCAGCGTGACGGAGCAGCTTTTGGCGCCCGGGCGCGGGAGGAGCTCCCGAAGCGCCGCAAGTTCGTCGACCCGATTCACGATCGGATTTTGATAGCGGCTGGCGATTTCGTTGTGATCGACATCGTCCGGCCGGGCATTCAGCGTGTAGGCCTCGATGACCCGATCGGCGATTCCCGAAGTCGTCTTGTGCGCCGTAAGGCCGAGTGGCGATCGGCACAGCTTTGCGGTTTCGGCGCTAACCCTGATCTCGCCTGCCGCTGCTTCCTGCTGCAGCTTGGCAGCAACGTGCACGGTCGCTCCGGCAACGTCGAAGCGGGCGATGGCGTTTTTGCCGCCTATGCGTAGGCCGACCAGGCCGGAGTGAAGTCCGACGCGAAAATTGACCGGATCTCCCCTGGGGCCGGTCGACTGGCTATGACTCTGAATGTCCCAGGCTGCGATGCACGCACGATCCGCATGATCCTCATATGCGGTTGGCCAGCCGAATATGGCAATGCCACCGTCTCCCGCATAGTGGACAATCTGTCCCCCGAGACGCTCCACGGAGTTGCGGATGTGATCCAGCCACTGGTCCAAAAACGCTTGAGCTTCATCGGGATCGCAAGCCGCGATGTGGCGAGTTGAACCCACCATGTCGACGGCGAGCACCGTTATGATGTTGCGATCCGCAATATTGGCACCGCCCACGGACATCTTCGCGCCCCGCGTGCTCAAACCGGCTCTAAAAGGCAAGGGTAGCACGAAGGACAAGCCTTGGGCTATCCGCGAGACGCGGCCTTGAGCCGCGATATCCGGGGGCATCCCCCGTCTTTCACGACTGTCCGCTGTTCGGGAAATTCCGGAGGCGATCGTGATTGAATCGAGGGGCCGCGGCGTACTGGATGCTCCGGTCAAGCCGGGGCATGACAGCGGAATTTGCCGAAGCGGTGTCCGTTCCTTACCGCAGCGGCTTCTTCAGCAGCGAGAAGCGATCCGGGTCCAGCCCCATCGAGGGCTGCAGCATCGGCGCTTCGGCGGTCGCGAGCGTCTTTGCGGGCGGCTGCGAGAACACCGGGTCGTTCGGCACGTCGCGTTGCGAGGTGGCGCCGCGCCAGCGCTCGAGCACGGCGCCGACGAAATGCATGTCGTGACCGGAGGTGACCGACGGCACGCTTGAGATGGTGGCTTCGCCGCGCGGCAATTGGTGCGGCGGCACCTCCTTGAAGCGCAGGCGGGTCGGCAGCGCGACGCCTTCGCCGAACGCCAGGACTTCGCGGGTGCCGAGCGATGGCACGAAGGACAGCAGGTTCGCGGCCGCATCCGACACCGCGGCGCGCAGCAGCGCCTGGTCGCGCTCGTTGGCCAGACGCATCGTGAACAGCGTGTTGCACTGGGAGATGATGGTCGCGTCGAGCTCTGCGGGGCGCTGCGTGATGAGGCCGAGATAGACGCCGTATTTGCGGCCTTCCTTGGCGATGCGCGACACCGCCTTGCGGGTCGGCCCGAAGCCGACGTTGCGGTCGGCGGAGGCGTAGCGGTGCGCCTCTTCGCAGACGAACAGCATCGGCGACACGCCGTCGCTCCACAGGCCGAAGTCGAAGGCCATGCGGCAGAGCACCGAGACGACGGAATCGATGACCTCGGCCGGGAAGCCGGCGAGCTGCATCACCGTCATCGGCTTGCCGTTGGCGGGCAGGCGGAACAGATGGCTGATCACCTCGGCCATGGTGTCGCCGCCGACATTGGCGTTGTCGAACATGAAGGCGTAGCGCGGGTCGTTGCGGACGGCCTCGATGCGCGAGATCAGCTTGTGATAGATGATGCGCGAGGAGCGGTTTTCCAGCTTGCCCATGCGCTCGTCGATCAGCGAGATCAGATCGACCAGGCGGTATGGTACCGGCGTGTCGACGGTGAAGCCGACCTGCTTGGGATCGATGCGCTTCAGGCCGAGCCGATCGGTGTTCTGATACTGGGTGTAGATGCCCTTGGCGATCGGGATCACCTCGGCGAGGACGTCAAGCTCCTCGGGCACGCCGGCGCGGCCGCCGAACAGCACGTCGACGATTTCTTCGAAGTTGAACAGCCAGAACGGCAGCTTCAGGTTCCGCGGGTTGAGCACCAGCGCGCGGTCGCCGAAGCAGCGGCCATATTCGTTGTGCACGTCGAGCAGGAATATGCGCAGGTTCGGGCGTGATTTCAGGATCTCGTTGAGCAGCAGCGACACGCCGGTGGATTTGCCGACGCCGGTCGATCCCAGCACCGCGAAATGCTTGGAGAGCATTTCCTCGACGTCGACATAGGCGACGACGGAGCGATCCTGCTGGAGGAAGCCGACATTGATCTGGTCCGATCCGGTCGGCGCGTAGATCGTGCGCAGCTCCTGGCTCGTGATCAGGTCGACGGAATCGCCGATGGTCGGATAGTTGGTGACGCCGCGCTGAAACTTGGCCTTGTCGGCGGCATTGTGGATTTCGCCGAGCAGGTCGACCGACGCGATGGCGATGTAGTCGGAGTTCGAGAGGTTCTCGCAGGACACCTCGGTGATCATGGCGACGATCACCGAGCTGGCGCAGCGGATGCTGACGAAACGGCCGACGGTGGCCCGAATTTCCGAGACCGGCATCTGGCTTGCCGCCAGCAGCCCGACCCGGGCGAGCGACCCGCGTACCGAAATCACGCGTCCAAAGGATGTCACGATGAATGAACCTGGCATGAGCAAGAGGTTTAACCCTGACTATGCGTGCCGCGGCTGGACAAACGGTTAAACGGCAGGCGCGGGGGCTTTGTTAAATCTGCGACAATTCGGTTGAGAGATTTGCTCCTAATGCATACTTGCGGGCGGAATCGGTAGGGGGATGCCGCTTTTCTAGGCCGATAGGCCCGACAGCGCTTAAGGAAGATTTTACCATTCGGCCAGTCGGTCCGCCGTTCGGGGATGGAGGTCATCCCGGCTGGCGCGTCACTCGATCTGGGCGGCCATGTTTGATTTGTTGACGGGACCTAATCATTTGTACATTAGTACAAATGAACCTGCGGCCTGGATGCCGCCCCCGTACGCTCGAGCGCGTTTGCAGCCTTGCGTCCGGTTGCGCGATCCGGTCCGGCGGATCGCAGCCACCCTTGGAGGAAAGCATGCAGCCCGAACCGATCCTTGATCTTGCTCATCTCGGCCACATGGAGCTGCTGACGCCGAAGCCCGACGAGAGCCTGAAATTCTTCGTCGACGTCATGGGCATGACGGTGAGCGGGCAGAAGGGCGAGTCGGTTTACCTGCGCGGCTGGGACGATTACGAGCGCTATTCGCTCAAGCTGACGGCGTCGAAGACATCAGGCATGGAGCATATGGCGCTGCGCGCGCGCAGCCAGCAGGCGCTTGAGCGCCGCGTCGCCGCGCTGAAAGGCTCCTGCTTCGACATCGGCTGGATCGACGGCGACATGGGGCAGGGGCCGACCTTCCGCTGCCGCGACCCTGATGGCCATATCGTCGAGCTCTATTACGAGACCGAATGGTACCAGGCGCCGCCGGAGCTTAGACCTGCGCTGAAGAACCAGGCTCAACGCTTTCCCGCGCGCGGCGTCAATGTCCGCCGCCTCGACCACCTCAACTGCCTCGCCGTCGACATCAAGGCCAACCGCGAGTTCTTCGAAAACTATCTCGGCTGCCGCCTCACCGAGCAGATCGTGCTCAACGACGGGCGGGAAGCGGCGATGTGGCTGACGATGTCGAACAAGAGCTACGATTTTGCCTATTCGCTCGACCATTCCGGTACGCCCGGCCGCTTTCACCATGTCACCTACGCGCTCGACAGCCGCGAGGAGATTTTGCGCGCCGCCGATATTTTCCTGGAGAACGGCGTGCACATCGAGACCGGCCCGCACAAGCACGCGATCCAGCAGACGTTCTTCCTCTATGTCTACGAGCCTGGCGGCAACCGCGTCGAGGTCGCCAATGCCGGCGCGCGCCTCATCCTCGCCCCCGACTGGAAGCCGATCGTGTGGACCGAGGAGGAGCGCAAGAAGGGCCAGGCGTGGGGATTGAAGACGATCGAGTCGTTCCACACCCACGGCACACCGCCGGTGGAGGCGAAGAAGCACGGCTAGAGCATGACCCGGACCCGAAGGGCCGCGTTAGCGCAAAGTGTGAAGCGGCTTTCCGATTAGGTCGTGCTCCATCAATGCGTTGAGGTGCGCACGCGCGCGATCGTCTCGCGGACGCCGGTCCAGGCCGGCTTGTCCGGCGCGAACTGCCGGCGCAGGAAGGTGACGAGCTCTTCGACTTGCGCGTCGCTCATGCTGTTCTTGAAGGCGGGCATGTAGCCGAGGTCGCTGGAGACGGGCTCATTGACCCCGTGCAGGACGACCTGCACGAGATTGTCCGATGTCGCGCTGTGCAGATTGCTGTTGAGCGCGAGCGAGGGCCGAGTTCCGAACAGCGGCAGGCCGCCGACCTCGTGGCAGACGGCGCAAGCGCCCTGATAGAGCCGCGCGCCGATGGACGGCACCACCGTGACCTGCGTTGAGCCTTCAAGCTTTGCGGCAAGTGCATCCTGGCCCCGCGTATCGATCGCGGTGTCGTTGAACGAATTGAGATAGACCGCCATCGCGCGGATGTCGGGGTCGGGCAGGGCTTTGAGGTCCTTGACGATCGGCGCCATCGGACCAGCCGCGATGCCGTGAAAGCGCGAATGGCCGGTGCGCAAATAGGCGAACAGCTCGTCCTCGCTCCACGGGATCGGCGCGCGTGAGAGCGAGGTCAGCGCCGGCGCTTCCCAGCCCTCGGCAAAGCCGCCGGCGAGATAGGCTTCGCGTTGCTCCGCGCCGAGCGCGTTGCGCGGCGAATGGCAGGCGCTGCAATGGCCGAGGCTCTCGACGAGATAGGCGCCGCGATTCCACTGCTCGGATTTGGCGGGATCGGGCTTGAATTCTTGAGTCTGATGAAACAGCGCATTCCAGCCCGCAAGCAGCGGGCGGAGGTTGAACGGGAAGGCGAGTGCATTCGCCGGCGCCGTGGCGCGAACCGAAGGCTGGTTCATCAGGTAGGCGTAGAGCGCCTGCATGTCGGCGTCGCTGGTCTTGGCGAAGTGGGTGTAGGGGAAGGCGGGGTAGAGCTGCCGTCCGTCGCGGTGCAGCCCGTCGCGCATCGCGCGCTCGAAGGCGGGATAGGACCAGGCACCAATGCCGGTTTCGACGTCGGGCGTGATGTTGGTTGAGTAGATCGTGCCGAACGGCGTCTCCAGCGCGCGGCCGCCGGCGTTGAGCACGCCATTGAGGCTGGTGTGGCACTTCGCGCAATTGCCGAGTGCTGCGAGTTGCTCTCCGCGCGCGATCGTCGCCGCGGAATAGACCGAGGCATCAGGCCGCGCGATCGGCGCGATGGCGCGTCCGGGCAGGAGTGCTGCGCCGACGCCGATCGCGGCGGTGCAGACGGCCGCGATCGTCGCGAAGATGCCGGCGCGCTTGGCGAACGGATTCTCCCAGATGCGGGACGGCGGCGGCGCTGCGGGCGCGGGCAGAGCTTGCGGCACGGGCGATGTTTCACCGTGCAATCCCTTCAGGATGCGTTCCGGCGTGAACGGCGGCTCGCGGAAGCGCACGCCGGTGGCATCGAAGATCGCGTTGGCAATCGCCGCCGCGCTCGGCACCGAGGCGGATTCGCCGACGCCGAGCGGCGGCTGGTCCTGACGCGGCAACATCAGCACGTCGATCTTGGGGACGTCGGGGAAGGGGATGATCGGATAGGCGCCCCATTCGCGCGCCGTCACCGCGCCGCGCTCGAACGATACCTCCTCCATCAGCGCGCGGCTGGTGGACTGGATGACGTTGCCGTGGATCTGGTGGCGCACGCCGTCCGGATTGATCATCAGGCCGGAGTCCTGCCCGGCGACGACGCGCGTGACGCTGACATCGCCGGTGGACTTGTTCACCGCAACGTCGGCGACCCAGGCCGACCACGCGGCGCCGTAGCCCGGAAACTTGCTGTGGACATAGAGCGCATAGGCAAAGCCGCGCCCGTGCACGACCTCGCCGTCTTTCTCTTCGCGGGCCGGCCGGGGCGTCCAGCCCGCGCGCTCGGCCACCGCATTGACGAGATCGACGGCGCGCTGGTCCTTCAGGTAACGCAGGCGGTATTCGATCGGATCGACCCCGGCCTCGGTCGCGGCCTCGTCGATATAGGATTCATGCGCAAAAGTGTTCGGCAGGGCCGAGACACCGCGAAACCAGGACGCGCGCACGATCGGCGCCATGTCATGGGCGACGACGCGCATGTGGTCGTAGTCGTACGGCGGGATCGCGGTGCGGTCGCCCATCTGGAGTACCGCGGGCTCCGGCGAAATCCGGCCCGTCAGAAGCAGCGCCAGCGTTGGCGCCGCGTTCGAGGGATAGCGCGTGGCGAGATCGTAAGCAGCGATGCCGCCGTCAGCGTCGAGCCCACCATTGACGTCGATGAGCTGCGCGGTGCCCTTGGGCTCCCAGGCATGCTCCTGCTCGCGCGTCAGCTGCACGCGCACGGGCCGGCCGACGGCGCGCGACAGCAGCAGCGCATCCGCGGTGACGTCATCGGCGCAGTTGCGGCCGTAGCAGCCGGCGGCCTCCAAGCGGATCACCTCGATCTCGCTCTCGGGACGCTCGATCAGGAGCGCCAAATCGCTGCGCAGGACATGCGGGTTCTGCGTGCCGGACCAGACGCGGATGTTGCCGTCCTGGACATCGGCGACTGCGCAGGACGGCCCGATCGAGGCATGCATCTGATACGGCCACACATAAGTGCGCTGCATCGGCTTGGCCGCGCCTGATATCGCCTTATCGACGTCGCCCTTGTCGATCAGCGTGCGCGGCGTCGATGGATTGGCGCGCAGCGCGGTCTCGACGTCGGCGAGATCGGTCAGATGAGGCGTCGGCTTCCAGCTCACCGCGAGCTGCTCCGCCGCGCGGATCGCGTTCTCCTCGCGCTCGGCGACCACGCCGACGAAATCGCCGATGCTCACGACGGCAATGATGCCGGGAATGTCACGTACCGAGGATTCATCCACCGCGATCAGGCTGGTGCCGACGAACGGGCCGGCATCGACGCCGGCATAGGGCGGACGCACCACCCGGCCGTGCAGCATGCCGGGCAGGCGGATGTCGTGCACGAAGGTCAGCTCGCCCGTCGCCTTGGCGGGCAGGTCGACGCGGGGCGTCGACTGGCCGACGATGGCGTAATCGCCGACAGGCTTCACAGCGACGTCGTCGGCAAGCTCGAGGCGAATGGTCTCGCCGCCGATCAGTTCGCCATAGCTGACGCTGCGGTTGTGCCCGCGGACGAGGCCGTCTTCGATCTTGAGCTCACTGGCCGGCAGCTCCAGCCGCTCGGCAGCGCGCGCGATCAGGAAGTGCCGCGCCTGCGCTGCGGCCTTGCGCAGGGGGACGGCGGTGATCTGGATGGTCTCGCTCGCGATCGTCGCGCCCTGGTTCGGCACCACGGCGGTATCGCCGAGCACCACGACGACGCGTGCAAAGGACACATCCAATTCTTCGGCGACGATCTGGCCGAGCGCGGTGCGGACCCCGGTGCCGAGATCGACGTGGCCGTTATAGGCCGTGACCGATCCATCCGTGGTGATACGGATGAAGGTCTCGGATGTGACCTCGTCCACGGTGCGGACGACGACGAGCGAACCGGATTGCCGCTCAGCTCCGTTCGAAACAGGGGAGGCCATCAATCAACGGCCTCAGTGATCTGGCCGGATGCGCGCATCACCGCGCGCAGGATTTCGACATGGGTGCCGCAGCGGCAAAGATTGTAGCGCAGCGCCGCCAGCGCCTCCTGCTCGGTCGGCTGCGGGTTGATCGCAAGCAACGCCTTGGTGGTCATGATCATGCCGTTGAGGCAATAGCCGCATTGTGCGGCCTGCTCGTCGATGAAGGCCTGCTGCACCACATCCGGCTCGTCGCGCGTGCCGAGCCCTTCGAGCGTCAGGATGTCACGGCCTGCGCAGCCGCTGACGGGAATCACGCAGGAGCGCGCGGCGGCGCCGTCGATCAGGACAGTACAGGTGCCGCACTCGCCGAGGCCGCAGCCATATTTCGGACCGTTGAGCGCGAGGTCGTTGCGCAGCACATAGAGCAGCGGCGTCTGCGGCGCTGCCGTGATCTCGTGGATCCTGCCGTTCACGGTGAGGCGGATCGGTGTCTGCGTCATCCTCGTTCCCAAGCGCGTGGCCAAGTGCTCGTCAAAACCTACGTCGCGACGATACCGTTTGTACACAAACGTGCAAGCCGCGCATGCCGCACTGCAGCGCGACTGCCTTCTTTGTGGACAGAGCGGATAGGCAAATGGGGTTTTATGCGGCAGCCACATCTTTTGCGCCGCACCGCCGCTTGACAGCCTTCGGGAGGGCGCGCAACATCGTTCGTATACGAATGATAACCGCAGTCGACTGGCTTTGGACATGGTGACTGAAACGACGAGCGCCGCCATCGACAAGATCCGTTGCGATGCCTGTCCGGTGATGTGCTACATCAAGCCGGGCGCGGCGGGCGCCTGCGACCGCTATGCCAACCACGACGGCAAGCTCGTCCGCGTCGACCCGCACGTGATCCTGGAGCGCACCGTCTCGCATGGCGGCAAGCTCGTTCCGTTCAGCCGCACCGAAGACTGGGACGGCAAGATCGTCCACGAGCCCTCAACCTTTGTCACCGCGATCGGTGCGGGCACGACCTATCCCGACTACAAGCCGGCGCCCTTCATCGTCTCGTCCGAGATCGATGGCGTCGACATGGTGACTGTCGTCACCGAGGGCATCTTCTCCTATTGCGGCATCAAGGTGAAGATCGACACCGACCGCTATCTCGGCCCGGAAACCGCGACCGTTCGCGCGCAAGGCGAGGCGGTCGGCCACGTCACGACCAGCGAATATGGCTCGCAGATGCTGTCGCTCGGCGGCGTGCATCATCTCACCGGCGGCTCCAAGAAAGAGGGCCGCGTCACCTGCGACACGCTGATGGATCTCGCCAATTGCAAGGCGGTGGAGCTCACCATCGACGGCGGCGCGAGCGTGGTGGTGCAGGCCGGCCAGCCGCCGATCGTCAACGGCATGAAAGAAGAGCGCATGCGCGTCGGCTGCGGCTCGGCGACGATCGGCATGTTCGCCAAGCAATGGCACGGTAAGGTCGACGAGGTCGTCGTCGTCGACGACCACATCACCGGCGTGCTCTCGGAGCACCAGGCCGGCAAGCTGCTCGACATCGCCGACACCGGCATCAAGATGAAGGGCCGCCGCTCGACGCCAGGCCGCTATTTCCAGGTCGCCGATCCCGGCACGGGCTGGGGCGGCACCAACATTTCCGATCCGCTGGCGATCCTCGGGCCGTTCGACGCCAAGGAAGCCAAGCCTGGTCTCTCCATGCTGATGGTCTCCACGACCGGCGAGCACTCGTCTTACTATGTGCTCGACGAGGCCCTGAGGCCGGTCGAGACCGAGATGCCTGATGACCTGAAGTTCTCGGTCGAGCGCATCCAGGAGAATTGCGAGCCGGCGCTGTGCACGGTGTTGTTCATGGCGGGGGCCGGCGGCTCCTTGCGCGCGGGCGTCACCGACAATCCGGTACGGCTGACGCGTTCGGTGAAGGACGCGCTGACGCGCGTCACCAGCGGCGGCGCGCCTGTTTATGTCTGGCCGGGCGGCGGCATCACCTACATGGTCGATGTGACGCAGATGCCTTCGGGCGCGTTCGGTTATGTTCCGACGCCGGCGCTGGTCGCGCCGATCGAATTCACGATGAAGCTGTCGGACTACGCCGCGCTCGGCGGGCACATGGATTACGTCAAACCGCTCTCCGAGGTGCAGAACGGCGAAGATGTTCGCCAGTTGCCCTGGCAGAACCCGATTCCGGGACGCCGGGCATGACCAGGCTCCCGCAAATCGCATTGCTGTCTGGTGGCCGGCGGCTGCATTTGCAGGATGGACCGATTGATCTGATCGTGGAGGCGAGGGGGCACGCGGACGCAGTGCGCGCGGCCTATGAGGCGGCGGCGCGGCGTTTCACCGGACTGCTCGACGAACTCTGCGCGGAATTGCCGGAACTGCGGACGGCTGCTGAGAAGCAGACTTCGCTGAAGGGCGTGGTGGCGCGTCGGATGCACGCTGCTGTCGCACCCTATGCCGCCGATTGCTTCATTACGCCGATGGCCGCGGTTGCCGGCAGCGTTGCAGAGGAGATTCTTGGCGCCATGCTGGGCGCTGCGGCGCTCGATCAGGCCTATGTCAACAATGGCGGCGATATCGCGCTGCATCTCGGCGAGGGCGAGCATTTTTCGGTCGGCTTGATGGATCGGCCTGATCGTGACGGCGTGCTGCGCAAGATGAGGGTCTACTCAGGTGATCCCGTGCGCGGCATCGCGACCAGCGGGCGTCACGGCCGCAGCTTTTCGCTCGGCATTGCCGACGCGGTCACGGTGCTGGCTGCCACCGCATCGCAGGCCGATGCGGCCGCGACGGTCATCGCCAATGCCGTCGATCTGCCCGGGCATCCCGGCATCATCAGAAAGCCTGCGAACGAGCTTCAGCCCGACAGCGATCTCGGCGCGCGTCTCGTCACCCGCGATGTCGGTGAATTGTCGCAGAACGAGGTCGCGGCCGCACTGGAATCTGGCGCGGAATGTGCACGGCAATCGTTCGATCGCGGATTGATCGAGGGTGCCGTGTTGCAGCTTTGTGGTGATATGCTTGTCATCGGAACCAAGGATATGGAAGAGCAACGAACGCGCCCGCTCATGCTGGAGAACGCGGTCTATGCCTGAACAGGGAAGCGAAACATGAGCGCGATCATCCGCAAGATCGTCACGGTCGTCGAAGAGACGCAGATGGAAATGGGCCGCCAGGTCTCGCCGCCGACGCGGCGCGCCGCGGCGATCGCCGTGATCGAAAATCCCTTTGCCGGCAAATATGTCGAGGATCTCTCGCCCCTGATCGCCATCGGCGAGGAGCTCGGCGATCTCCTGGCGAAGCGCGCGGTGGCGGCGCTGGGCATCGATGGCGCGAAGGCGCAGAGCTACGGCAAGGCCGCGGCGGTCGGCGAGAACGGCGAGCTGGAGCATGCGGCGGCTATCCTGCATCCGAAGATGGGCGCTCCGGTGCGCAAGGTCCTGAGCAAGGGCGCGGCGCTGATCCCGTCGTCGAAGAAGCGCAGCGGCCCGGGCACGACGCTGGACATTCCGCTCGGGCACAAGGACGCCGCCTTCGTGCGCAGCCATTTTGACGGCATGGAGGTGCAGATCAACGATGCGCCGCGCGCCAACGAGATCATGGTCGCGGTCGCCGTCACCGATAGCGGCCGACCCTTGCCGCGTGTCGGCGGGCTGACGGTTGCGGAAGTGAAGGGTGAAGACGGTTTGAAATAGAGTTTGAACCGGGGAGGCGGGCATGGCTTCTCCGACAAGATCACGCTGAAGACGTAGAGAGTTCAAAACTGGAGGTTGGGATGCGAGCGAGAAACACTTTTGTGGGCGCGGCCTTCGCGCTGCTGGCGGGCGGCATGGCTCATTCGGCCGTGGCGCAGGAGATCAAGATCGGCGAGATCAACAGCTACTCGCTGTTGCCGGCGTTCACCGAGCCCTATCGCAAGGGCTGGCAGCTCGCAGTCGAACAGGTCAACGCGGCCGGCGGCATCAACGGCAAGAAGCTCGTCGTCGTCTCCAAGGACGACGGCGGCAAGCCGGCCGATGCGCAGACCGCTGCCAACGAGCTCGTCTCCAGCGAGGGGGTTGCGATGCTGACGGGGACGTTCCTGTCGAACATCGGCCTCGCCGTCAGCGACTTCGCCAACCAGAAGAAGGTGTTCTTCCTCGCGGCCGAGCCGCTGACGGATGCCATCACCTGGTCCAAGGGCAACAAGTACACCTTCCGCCTGCGTCCCTCCAACTACATGCAGGCGGCGATGCTGGTGGAAGCAGCCAGCAAGCTGCCGGCCAAGCGCTGGGCGACCATCGCGCCGAACTATGAATATGGCCAGTCCGCGGTCGCGGTGTTCAAGAAGCTGATGTCGGAGAAGCGCCCTGACATCCAGTGGGTCGACGAGCAGTGGCCGCCGCAGGGCAAGATCGACGCGGGTCCGGTGGTGCAGGCGGTTGCCGCAGCCAATCCCGAAGCGATCCTCAACGTCACCTTCGGCGCCGACCTCGTGAAGCTCGTGCGTGAAGGCAACACCCGTGGCCTGTTCAAGGGGCGCGAGGTCGTCTCGTTCCTGACCGGCGAGCCCGAATACCTCGATCCGCTCAAGGACGAGACGCCGGAGGGCTGGATCGTCACCGGCTATCCCTGGTACTCGATCAAGACGCCCGAGCATGACGCGTTCCTGAAGGCCTACCAGGCCAAGTACAACGATTATCCGCGGCTGGGCTCGATCGTCGGTTACCAGACCATCAAGGCGGCTGCTGCGATCCTTGCGAAGGCCGGCTCGACCGATCCGGAGAAATTGATCGCCGCGGCGGAGGGGCTGTCGTTGCCGTCGCCGTTCGGCGAGATCACCTTCCGCAAGATCGACCACCAGTCGACGCTCGGTGCCTATGTCGGCAAGACCGCGCTGAAGGACGGCAAGGGCGTGATGGTGGATTCTTCTTACAAGAAGGGCTCGGACTATCTGCCGAGCGACGCCGAAGTCGATAAGCTGCGTCCGAAGGACTGATGTGAAGAGGAACCGGGGCCTCGTGGTTCGAGACGCGCGGCGTTGCCGCGCTCCTCACCATGAGGGTCCCGGACCTCATCCTGAGGAGGCGCGTAGCGCCGTCTCGAAGGATGAAGCCCCATACTGAGACTTATTCTTAACCCGGACCGCCGATGGCCTTTTATGTCGTACAGTTTCTGACCGGTCTCGCCAGCGCAGCGTCGCTGTTCCTGGTGGCCTCGGGCCTGTCGATCATCTTCGGCGTGACGCGGATCGTGAATTTCGCGCACGGCGCCTTCTACATGATCGGCGCCTACGTCGCCTTCACGCTCACCGAGCGGCTTTCGGGCGCGTTCGGCTTCTGGGGCGGGATCGTCATGGCCGCGTTTGCCGTGGCCTTGATCGGCGTCATCGTCGAGATGGTGCTGCTGCGCCGCATCTATCACGCGCCCGAGCTGTTCCAGCTGCTTGCGACCTTCGGCCTGACCTTGATGGTCGAGGATCTCGTCGTGCTGATCTGGGGCCCCGACGATCTCGTCGGCCGCCGCGCGCCGGGCTTCAAGGGCGCCATCGATTTCTTCGGTCAGAACATCCCGAGCTACGATTTGTTCCTGATCGTGCTCAGCCCGGTCGTGCTCGGCATTCTCTGGCTGCTGTTCCAGCGCACGCGCTGGGGCGTGCTGGTGCGCGCGGCGACGCAGGACCGCGACATGGTCGCAGCGCTCGGCGTCAACCAGAAATGGCTGTTCACATCCGTGTTCGCGGTCGGCGTCTTCCTTGCCGCACTCGGCGGCGCGCTCCAGATCCCGCGCGATGCCGTGCATCACGCCATGGATCTGCGGATCATCGTCGAGGTCTTCGTCGTGGTCGTGATCGGCGGCCTCGGCAGCATCGTCGGCGCCTTCGTTGCGGCGGTGCTGGTCTCCGAGCTCAACGCCTTCGGCATCCTGATCTTCCCGAAGATCTCCATCATCCTGGTCTTCCTGGTGATGGCGGTGGTGCTGATCGTCCGGCCCTGGGGTCTCTTCGGCAAGCCCGAGGCGCCCGCGCGCAAGACACCAGGCCTCACCGTCAATCCCTGGCGGCCGCTGACGTCGAACGAGCGGCTCGCGGCGCTGGCCGCGCTCGTCATCGCGGCGACGTTGCCGCTGTTCGCCGGCAATTATGTTCTCACAGTCGGTTCGGAGATTGCGATCTTCGTGATCTTCGCCGTCAGCCTGCATTTCCTGATGTCGGTCGGTGGGCTCGCGTCCTTCGGGCATGCCGCTTATTTCGGTCTCGGCGCCTACGGCGTCGCCTTCCTCGCCAAGATGGCCGGGCTGCCGATGGTCGTGTGCCTGCTGCTCGGGCCGCTGCTGGGCTGCATGGGCGCTGCCGTGTTCGGTTTCTTCGCGGTGCAGCTTTCCGGCGTCTATTTCGCGATGCTGACGCTTGCGTTTGCGCAGATTGTCTGGTCGATCGCGTTCCAGTGGGTGAGTGTCACGGGCGGCGACAACGGCATACTCGGCGTCTGGCCGTCAAGTTGGGCGGCGAGCCCGGGGCATTTCTATTGGTTGGCGCTCGGCGTTGCGGCACTCGTGACGGTCGCGCTTCGGGCCATGGTATTCTCGCCGTTCGGCTACGCACTCAGGGCCACGCGCGACTCGCCTCTGCGCAGCGAGGCGGTCGGCATCAATGCCAAGCGCATCCAGTGGACGGCGTTCGTGATCGCAGGCACGACCGCCGGCATCGGCGGCGCGCTGTTCGCCTACCTCAAGGGCAGCGTCTTCCCCGACAATCTTGGGATCTCGCTGTCGGTCGACGCACTCGTCATGGTGCTGCTCGGCGGCGTCGAGACGGTGTCGGGTGCGGTGATCGGCGCCATCGTCTACAAGGCGCTCAACATCTGGCTGGTCAGCCAGACCGATCTGTCGAAGCTCGTACTCGGCGGCTTCATCGTGCTGATCGTCGTCGTCTTCCCCAAGGGCATCGTCGGCACGCTGGAGATGCTGGCGCAGCGGCGCAGGAAGACATCGCCGCCGGGATCTCCCTTGCTTGCCAAGCCGATCGAGTCCGTCGAATGAGCGTCGCACCCCCACTTCTCGCGGTTGAAGGCCTGTCCAAATCCTATGGCGGCATCCATGCCGTGCGCGGCGTCTCGTTCTCGCTGCGATCAGGCGAAATTCTGGCGTTGATCGGCCCGAACGGCGCGGGCAAGAGCACCTGTTTCGACATGCTCAACGGCCAGAACAAGCCTGATACCGGCCATGTCCGCCTGCTGGGCGAGGAGACCACCGGCAAGAAGCCGCGCGAGATCTGGCGGCTCGGCGTCGGACGCACTTTCCAGATCACCGCGACCTTCGCGACGATGACCGTGCGCGAGAACGTGCAGGTCGCGCTGATCTCGCATGGCAAGCAGCTGTTCAATCTCTTCGGCTCGGCCCCAAATTTCGACCGCGGAGAGGCGGGCCGGCTGCTCGAGCTCGTCGGCATGGGCGGCTACGCCGATCGTCCCTGCGGCGAGCTCGCCTATGGCGACCTCAAGCGGCTCGAGCTTGCGGTGGCGCTTGCCAACGATCCCAAGCTGCTGCTGATGGACGAGCCGACCGCCGGCATGGCGCCGCGTGAGCGCGTCGATCTGATGCGGCTGACGGCGCAGATCGCGCGGGAAAAATCGATCGGCGTGCTCTTCACCGAGCACGACATGGACGTGGTGTTCGAACATGCCGACCGCATTATCGTACTCAACCGCGGCACGCTGATCGCCGAAGGATCGCCGGCCGAGGTGCGCGGCAATCCGCAGGTGCAGGCCGTCTATCTCGGCGAGGGCCTGCTTTACGATGCCGGGCATGGAGCCTCCGCATGAAGCTCACGGTGCAAGACCTCAACAGCCATTACGGCCCGGCGCATATCCTGTTCGACATCGGTTTCGAGGTCGGCGAGGGCGAGGTGGTGGCGTTGCTCGGCCGCAACGGCGCCGGCAAGTCGACGACGTTCCGCTCGATCGTCGGGCTCGTTGCCCAGCGCTCGGGGCGCATCATGTTCGAGGGCAAGGATGTCTCGGCGCGCCCGACGCATGAGATCGTGCGCGACGGGCTTGGTTACGTGCCCGAGGAGCGGCGCATCTTCACTGATTTGACGGTGGAGGAGAATCTCGAGGTCGGCCGGCAGCCGAAGCGTCCGAACGCCCCGCACTGGACCCGCGAAAAACTGTTCGCGCTGTTTCCAAATTTGGGTGAGATGAAGAACCGACCGGGCGGCCGCATGAGCGGTGGCGAGCAGCAGATGCTCACCATCGCGCGCACGCTGATGGGCAATCCGTCGCTGGTGCTGCTCGACGAGCCCTCGGAAGGCCTGTCGCCGAAGATCGTGGAGCAGATGGTCGATGCCATCCTGACCATGAAGAAGGAAGGCGTCAGCATCGTCGTGTCCGAGCAGAATTTGCATTTTGCGCGGCTGATCTCCGACCGCGCCTATATCATCGAGCGCGGCCGCATCTGCTTCGGCGGCACCATGGCCGAGCTCGACGCGCGTCCGGATGTCCGCGACGCGCATCTGTCGTTGTGAGGGGCGGGGAGCGGATGGCGAGAAGCGTTGCGGCGAAGAAAAGCGTCAAACCGGCAAAATTGTCTTACGTGCTCGACGAGCAGGTCGGCTTCATCCTGCGTCAGGTCTGGCAGCGCCACAGCTCGATCTTCTCGCGCGACATCGGCACCAATCTCACGCCGACGCAATGGGCGGCATTGTCGAAGCTGGCCGAGACCGGGCCATGCTCGCAGAACCAGCTCGGGCGGCTGACGGCGATGGATGTCGCGACCATCAAGGGCGTGATCGATCGCCTGACCGCACGAGGCCTGACCGAGACCAGCCAGGATCCCGAGGACGGACGGCGGCTTCTGGTCAGCCTGACGCGCGCCGGTCAGCAGCTTGCGGAGAAGGTCGCGCCGAGTGCGCTCGCGATCACCCGGGAAACGCTTGCGCCGCTCGATGCCAGGGAGCGCGAGATGCTGATGGCGCTGTTGAACAAGCTGCGGTGAGTAAGGTGCCGTAGGGTGGGCAAAGGCGCGTAAGCGCCGTGCCCACCATCTCTGCGGCTTGGCGAAGAACGGTGGGCACGCTTACGCTTTGCCCACCCTACGGCAGTTGAACAAGCTGCGGGGACTGGCGACTAACCTCGATGAAGGGTTTGTCGAGGTCTTCCGATATGAGAGCGGCGACGCGGTTCACACTGATTTTGGGTCTTGGTGCGACGCTGGCGGGCGAATGCGCTCCTGCCTGGGCGGCACAGCCCTACGAGGGCTTCTGGGCGTCGACCAAGAAGGATTGCCGCGATCAGGACAGCGCCAGCCGGATGAGCATCGAAGGCGGCAACCGCCTCTATTGGTACGAGACGCGCTGCCGCGCCGGCGAGATCACCGCAGACGGCAAGCAAAGCTGGAAGATGCGGCTTGCCTGCGAAGGCGAGGGTGAAAAGTTTCGCTCCAATCCCCAAGTCTCCGTTGCGGCGGATGGCCGGCTGGTGATCGAGAATGGCCCGGTCGGCCAGGCCAAGCGCCAGACCTACGTGCGCTGTGAGGTCGCAAGGAAGCGCTGATCCCTTACGTCTTCCCCGGCCATTTGGCGCGGTAGCGGATTTCGCTGCCATCGGCGAGCCGCTGCCACGTGCCGAACTCCGGCGTATGCGGCGCCCGGGCCGTCAAGTCGATCGGATAGATCCGGCTCGGCTGGCCCTGGATGTTGACGGTGAGCTGCCGGTGCGAGGTTCTAAAAGCAAGCTCGACTTCGCCTGCGATGACAGGCTGCTCACCATCACGATAGAAGGCCGCGGGGGTCACTTCGCCCGGCATGGTGTTGAGGTCGGTCTGCAATTCGATTGCGATGCCCTGCGGTGACGTCGGCACCACGACGCCGGCCGGAAAGCGAACCTCGAACACAAGCAGTGGATTGCTGGCGTTCGGATTGAGCCAGGGCGTGGCGGTCGTATACGCGTAGACGGCGTAAGTGACACCGGCGGCGAGGCAGAGCAGGACGACGACGCCGAGTGACTTCAGGCTGTTGCGTGCGAGGCCGCCGCTATTGTCGTCCTTGCGTGTCGCCAGCTTGGTGGCGAGCACCAGGCCGATCACTGCGCCGATGGGGGCGATGGCGAACAGGGCGACCAGCCCCGTCGTGATCGGGTCTGCACGATTGCCGAAGCCGGTCAGCTCGAGCAGCCCGATCGTGGCGATGAAGCCTGCCACCGCACCGGCGATGCCGGCGGCAATCCGCAGCGAACTTTTCATGTCTCCCTCGATGGTCCAGCAATGAACTGCCGCCGCCGAGGGCTGCCTGCGTTAGACGCAGCAGGCAGCAGACTTGTTCAATGCCTTCGAGGCGCGACGCGAAGCGGCGAGCTGCTCCGGCTGCGTCACTTCGCCACCACTTCCGGCACCCGGCCGGCCGGCGGCGTGTTGCGGCTGCGCTGGGTGCGCACGATGCCGTCGATGATGGTCATGCCGATGCCGGGGAGGTCGCCGAGCTGGACGCTCTCCAGGATGGTCTTGCCGGGCGAGTGCTGGGCCTTGTCCATGATGACGAAATCGGCGGAGCGGCCGACCTCGATCAGGCCGCAATCGAGCTGACGCATTCGCGCGGTATTGCCGGTGGCAAGACAGAAGGCGAGCTCGGCCGGCAAATCGCCGAGCGAGGACAGCATCGAGACCATCCGCAAGATGCCGAGCGGCTGCACGCCGGAGCCGGCCGGCGCGTCGGTGCCGAGGATCACCCTGTGCAGATCGTTCATCTCGCGCGAGATGCGCAGCGTGAACAGGGCCGAGCGCTCATTGCCGTTGTGAACGAGCTCGAGGCCGCGCTTGCAGCCCTCGCAGATGCAGCGGATCTGGTCGTCGGGCAGCGCCGTGTGGCCGCCGTTGATGTGGCCGACCACGTCGGTGTCGGCCTCCAGCACCACGTCCTTGTCGATCAGGCCGGAGCCGGGGATCGAAGGGCCGCCGGTGTGGATCGTGCTCTGGATGCCGTATTTGCGGGCCCAGCCGACCATCTTGCGCGCCGTCGGGCCGTCCTTGACGCCGCCGAGGCCGACCTCGCCGAGCAGCTTGACGCCGGCGGCGGCCAACTCCTTGAAGTCCTCCTCGACCATCTCGCATTCGATCACCGGTGCGCCGGCGTGAACCTTCACACCGCCCGGGCGCAGATTCCAGAATGCGCGCTGTGCGAAGATCGCCATCGCCTTCAGCCCGACGACGTCGCGCGGGCGGCCGGGCATGTGTACCTCGCCGGCCGAGATCATGGTGGTGACGCCGCCATGCAAATTGCTGTCGATCCAGCCGATCTGGTTCTGGCGCGGCGTCCAGTCGCCCGCCACAGGGTGGACATGGCTGTCGATCAGGCCGGGCGCGACCGTGGTGCCGTTGGCCTCGACGATGGTGGTCGCGCCTTCGGTGTTGAGGTCCTTGAAGCGGCCGATCGCAGTGATCTTGCCGTTCTCGGCGACGATGGTGTCACCGTCCAGGATCGGCTTTTCCAGGGCGCCGGACAGGATCAGGCCGATATTCCGGATCACGAGCTTCGAGGGTCCGGTGGCCTGGGGTGCGTCATGCGCCATGGAAGGGGCTCCTTGTTCCTAACTGCAACGCTCGCGATCTTGGGCAGCCTTGACCCCGGGAGCAAGCAGGATTATTCATTAGTACACGAATGATCGTGTACAAACGACGCATAGCTGCCCGCCTCGGAACCGCATTGGAAGCGACAGGGAAGGTGAGATGAGCAATTTCAATCAGGAAAGCGTTTTGAGCGTCCACCACTGGACCGACACGCTGTTCTCTTTCAAGACCACCCGCAGCCCGACCTTCCGTTTCCGCAACGGCGAATTCACCATGATCGGGCTCAAGGTCGGCGAGAAGCCGCTGCTGCGGGCCTACAGCGTCGCCAGCGCCAATTACGAGGACACGCTGGAGTTCTTCTCGATCAAGGTGCCGGACGGTCCGCTGACCTCGCGCCTCCAGCATCTGAAAGAAGGCGACGAGATCATCGTCAGCCGCAAGGCCACCGGCACGCTGGTGATCGACAATCTCGAAGAGGGCCGCAACCTCTACCTCATCGGCACCGGCACGGGCCTCGCGCCGTTCCTGAGCGTGATCAAGGACCCCGAGACCTATGAGCGGTTCGAGAAGGTCGTGCTGCTGCACGGCTGCCGGCATGTGAAGGAGCTCGCCTATGGCGAGATGATCACCGAGACGCTGCCGAAGGACGAACTGATCGGCGAGTACATCCGCGATCAGCTGATCTATTACCCGACCGTGACCCGCGATCCCTTCCGCAACCGCGGCCGCATCACCGACCTCATCACGTCCGGCAAGCTGTTCGCCGATATCGGCCTGCCGCCGCTGGAAGCCGCCCATGATCGGGTCATGATCTGCGGCAGCCCGGCCTTGGTCGCTGACACCCGCGTGCTCCTGGGCGAGCGCGGCCTCATTGAGGGCAATCACGGCGAGCCGGCCCAATTCGTGGTCGAAAAGGCCTTTGCCGAGCGCTGATCGCGGATTTTTCGCGCAATAAGACCGTATTTTCGCCGTTCGGCGGGCGTTGCGGCGCCGATTCCGCGCGCGATACACTGTGGGAACGAATCAGCGGAGTTCCCACATGGTTGCGGACAGCGACAGCAACATCGCCTGGCACCGGGTTCAGTTGAAGAGGAACCGCGCCGACTTGAAGGCGCTCGAGACCGCGCGCTTCACGATGGGCGAGATCGCGTCTTCGAAGCGGGACGGGCAGACCCAGAAGGCGATTGCGGAGCTCAAGCGCAAGATCGCGCAATCCGAGCGCGTGATCGCCGATCACGACAAGCGCACACGCCGTCCCCTCGGCACCGATCTGCAAAGCCTCAGCAACGGTAGCTGGAGCCATTGGGACGCCTACACCGGCCGGCAGCAGCGCAAGACCGGCCAACGCTCGCCGGGGCGCGGATAGGCTCGCTTCTTCTCGCGCGGTTCCGGCCCTTGCGCGTCGCCTCGTACACACCATCTGGTTGAGGCGTCATCAAGCAGTACGGTGAACCCATGACACCGCGCCTCGATTTCACCAGCGAGGCCTTCTTCCGCGATCCGCCCAAGGCGATCGCGGCGCTGCGCGCGTCCGGCCCCGTGATCGCGACGCGATTTCCTCTGGTCGGCGATGTCTGGGTCACCACGACCCATGACGCCACAGCGCAAGTCCTGAAGGACGGCACCACCTTCACGCTGCGCAAGGGGGACGGCAAAGTCGCCGGCCTGCGCTGGTGGATGCCAAAGCTGGTCACCACCATCGCCAACAACATGCTGACGATGGACGAGCCTGATCACACGAGGCTGCGCAGCATCGTCGACGAGGCTTTTCGCCGCCGCGCGATCGTGGCGATGGAGCCACGCATTCGCGTCATCGCCGACGGCTTGGCGAACGACCTGTTTGCCGATGGCAGCCCCGCCGACCTCGTTCAGCGTTACGCCCGCATCCTGCCGGTGTCGGTGATCTGCGAATTGCTGGGCCTGCCTGCGGCCGATCGTCCGCGATTCATCGCCTGGGCCAACAAGATGTCGTCGCTGACGAATGTCGTCAGCTTCTTCCGCCTGCTGCTCGCGTTTCGCAAGATGCGCGCCTATCTCGAACAGCAGTTGCAGGTCGCACGCGTGCAGGGCGGTGAGGGCCTGATTGCGGAGCTGGTTCAGGTCGAGCGAGAGGGCGGCCAGATCACGCCGGACGAAATGGTGTCGATGGTGTTCTTGTTGCTCGCGGCAGGATCGGAGACCACGACGCATCTGATCAGCGGCTCGGTCTACGAGCTCCTCAGAAATCCGGGCTTGCGCGATTGGCTGGAGCAAGACCGAAGCCGTGTCGGGCTCGCTGTCGAGGAGTTTTTGCGCTTCGTGTCACCGGTGCAGTTTTCCAAGCCGCGCTATGTGCGGCGGGATATCGAGCTTGCGGGCGTGCCGCTGAAAAAGGGCGATCGCGTCATGGTCATGCTCGCCGCGGCGAACATGGATCCGGCGGTGCATGACCAGCCCGAGCGGCCCGACCTCACGCGCAAGCCGAACCGCCACATCTCGTTCGGAACGGGAATTCACTTCTGTCTCGGCCATCAGCTCGCACGCATCGAGGCGGCCTGTGCGCTGGAGGCGTTGTTTGCGCGATGGCCTAGGCTCGGTCTCGCCGTCGATCCCGCGCAAATCCACTGGCGCAAGCGGCCGGGCATGCGTGCCATCGCGGAGTTGCCGGTCGTCGCGGTGGACAGTCAGCCCGTCGATTTCCGTGATGCCACGACATCGCGTTCCCAGCCGAACACGGATCGGCCGTCGAGATCGGGAGAGGCTTCACGCTCTCCGGCGATGTAGGCCTCGACCGACGGACCGCTGGCAGTCCGCTCCAGCCGCCGCGCCTGGTCGTCGAGGCGCCTGATCGCCTGCATCTCCTCTTCGCGTCCGAGCTTGGCGTTCTGGATCGCGCCCTTCAGCACGCGGATGGTCTCGTCATAGACCTTGATCGGGACGGGGTAGGGGTGCCGGTCCTTGCCGCCATGGGCGAGCGAGAAGCGCGCGGGATCGTTGAAGCGATAAGGCGCGCCATGCACGACCTCGGCGACCATCGCCAGCGAGCGCACGGTGCGCGCACCGACGCCGGGCGTCAGCAGCAGTTCCGGGAAGTCGACCGGACCACGTTCGGCCGCTGCGGCGAGAGTGCCATGGAGCCGGCGCGCGAACACGTCCTTGGGCCTGACATCATGATGCGCGGGCATGATCAGATGCGGCAGCATCGCCTGCGCCGGCTCGGGCGCAGTGCCGGTGAGCCGCTCGAATTCAGTGAGGATGCGATCGGGGCCGAGGCCGCTCAACAGCTCGAGCTGCGCGGCGCGCGAGACATCGGCGCGGTGATCGGTGAGATTGACGATCTCGCCCTGCTGCGGGCCGTCGATCGCGCTGTGCGGCGTGTCGACAAAACTCTTCAGTGCTTCCGAATGCCAGTGATAGCGGCGGGCCTGCCGCTTGTCGCCGTTCATGCCCTGTTGCACCACCGTCCACTTGCCGTCGGCGGTGACGAAGAAGCCGTGCAGATAAAGGTCAAACCCGTCCTGGACCGCGGCGCTGTCGACCTTTGCGACCAGGCGACTGGCCCGCGTGAGGCTCGCGCCGTCGAAGCCGACGCGATCGCCGAGCTGCAACAGCTCGTCTGGCGTCTTGCGCGAATGCTGGCCGCGGCCGCCGCAGACATAGATGCCGAGCTCGTCCTGGAGCGGGCCTAGCCCGCGCTTCAGGGCGCCGATCACGGAGGTCGTGATGCCCGAGGAATGCCAGTCCATCCCCATCACGGCGCCGAATGACTGGAACCAGAACGGATGCGACAGCCGCTGGAGGAAGGCGTCGCGTCCATAATGATGCACGATCGCCTGTGTGACGATCGCGCCCAGTGACGACATGCGGCTCGCAAGCCATGGCGGAACCCGCCCGGTGTGGAGAGGAAGATCGGCGCTGCCGGTACGTCGAGTCATGATCGACGCAAATTAGCGCAGTTCGGCGACGGTTGCATCGAGGGAATACTGTATTGGGCCGGGCGGGAGGACACGTCACCCAAGTCGGCACCCAAGTCCGCGAGCTACTCGCGCGTCGCCTTGGTTGCGCCGCGCAGGCCCGCTTGCTGCTGGATCGTGTCCAGCGCGCCGGACGACTGCTCGTCCGTCACGAAGCGGTTGAGCAGGGGAAGGGCATCCTCACGCCCCTTGGGGATCGCAATGGCCATATGCTCGGCGCCCCAATTGCCGTCGAGGATTCTCGCGCCCGGCATCTGGTCGGACATCTCGAAAAGCGTCGGCTTGTTGGTGGCGTAAAGGTCGATCTCGCCGCGGCCGAACATGGCGATGGCGACCTTGACGCTTTCAGCGGGAACGATGGTCGCATTCCCAAACTTCGCCGGCAATGTCCGTTCCGAGGTCGAGCCCTTGGTGACGCCGATCTTCACGCCCGGCCTGTCGATGTCCTCGATCCTGCCGATCGGCGAGTTCGCCGGGACGAGATAGCCGAGCTCGATCGCCAGCACGGGCTGGCTGAAGCTGACCTCGTTGGCGCGGGCCGGCGTGGCGTTGGTCACGGTGAAATCGACCTGGCCGTCATGGATCGCGGTGACGATGTCGGCGACGCGCTGAAACCTGACATAGTCGATGCCAACGCCGAGCCGTTTGGCCAGCTCGCCGCCGAGATCGTAGGCGAGGCCATGCGGCTTGCCGGCCGCATCCGTCACCATCGAGGTCGGGCTGCCCGGATAGATGCCGACACGCAAGCTGCCGCTCGGCGCCAGCAGCCTGGCTTCGCCATCGGCGCGCGCGGGCGCGCCGAGCAGGCCGGTCGTTGCCAATGCGAGCAGGGCGGTGCGCGCAAATCGCCGGGAATAGGTCCTCATGTGACGAGCCTCACTGCGCGCGGATGTCGGCGGCCTTCAGCACCGGCTCCCATTTGGTCGCCTCGGCGTGCATGTAGGCGTCGAAGTCCTTGGCGGAAGAGCCGACCGGCGAGGCGCCGATCTTGCCGAGCGTCGACAGCACGTTCGGGTCCTGCAGCGCCGCCTTCAGATCGGTCTCGAGCTTCGCCACGATCTCCGGCGGCATCTTGGCAGGTCCAAGAACGCCCCACCAGACCGAGACGTCGTAGCCGGGAACGCCTGATTCCGCGACGGTCGGCACATTCGGCAGCGCCTTGGAGCGTTCGGCCGAGGTCACCGCGAGCGCGCGCACCGGGCCGCCTTCGAGCTGGCCGATCGCTTCCGCGAGCGGATTGATGCTGAGAGGGATCTCGCCTGCGATCACGGCGGTCAGAGCCGGCGCGCCGCCTTTGTAGGGGATCGCGACGATCTTGCTGCCGGACATGTATTTGAGCAGCTCGCCGGCGAGATGCGCCGAGGTGCCGTTGCCGGACATGCCGTAGGAGAGCTTGTCCGGCTCCTTCTTTGCGGCGGCGAGGAGATCGCCGAGCGTCTTGTAGGGGCTGTCCTTCGCCACGACGATCGCGAGCGGCGAGGAGGCGACTTCGGTGATCGCGGTGAAATCCCGGAACGTGTCGTAGGGCACGCTCGGATAGATGAACTGGTTGAGCGGATGGCCGCTCGCGACCAGGATCAGCGTGTAGCCGTCGGGGGCGGCCTGCGTCAGCGCTTGCGAGGCGACGATGCCGCCGGCGCCCGGACGGTTGTCGATCACCGGCTGCTGGCCCCAGGTCTTCGCCAGCGCCTGGCCGAGCGTACGCGCGAGCACGTCGACGGCGCCGCCCGCCGCATAGGGCACAAGGATATGGACCGGCTTGCTCGGGTAATTGTCGGCGGCCTGCGCGGCGCCGCCCAGCAGCAGACCGGCACCCAGCATCAAACCGCCGATTGTCTTGTTCAAACCCAGCATTTTCCAGCACTCCTTGCGGGCTTTCGCATCCTGCCTCGGTGTTCCGAGCCGTCCGGACGCCGCCCATGGTTCTTGTTGACGAGACCTGATCTTTTGTACGATAGTACAAATCACATGGTACGCAAGCCCACCAGCAAGGAAACGGCCCGCAAGCCGAACATGCGCGAGGCGATCCTCGCCGCGGCCGAAGAGCTGTTCGCCACCAACGGTTTCAATGCCGTTTCGGTGCGCGACATCGCGCAGGCCGCCGGCGCCAATCCCGGCAGTGTGACCTATCATTTCAAGACCAAGGACGGTCTGCTGCTGGAGATCTACCAGCGCCATTGCGGGCCGATGAATTTGCGCCGTTCCGAGCTGCTCGCCGCAGCCAAGCGCGTGCGCGACCTCCAGGACCGGCTGGAGGCGATCGTGCGCGCCTATGTGGTGCCGGCCTTCACCTCGGGCAGCGATCTCGCCGGGGGCGGGGCGCGCTTCACGCGGCTGCGCGCCGTGATGTCCGCCGAAGGCAACGAGGTCGTGCGAAAAATCATCGCGCAGACCTTTGACGACACCAGCCATGCCTTCATCGACGCAGTCCACGAGAGCCTGCCGCACATTCCGCGCACCGACATCGTCTGGCGCAGCCACTTCCTGCTCGGCGCACTTTACTACTCGCTGGTGACGCCGGATCGCGTCTCGCGCCTGTCGCGCGGCGAGGCCGACGGCAGCGATGCCGCCAGCGCCATCGAGCAATTGGTGCAGGCCACCGTCGCCGCGTTCCAGGCGCCGGCGCTCGATCAGGCCGCGCCGGTACGGCGGCGGCCGGTCGTCAGCAGCAAGACTTGAAGGAAGCGATTTCGCTCGGCGGTTCACCTGATGACGATGATGTACACGCCGACCATTCCGCCGCCCGATCCGAACACGCGCACGCCGAAGTTCAAGCTGCCAAAGCTGTCCTGCGACGCGCATTGCCACATCTTCGGGCCCGGCGCGAAATACCCTTACGCGCCTGACCGTTCCTACACGCCGCCGGATGCGCCGCTGGAGGATTTTCGCGCGCTGCATGTCAAGCTCGGCGTCGAGCGGGCCGTCATCGTCAATGCCAGCGTGCACGGCACCGACAACACGGTCGCGCTCGATGCGATCGCGCAGAGCAATGGCGCCTATCGCGCGGTTGCCAATATCGACGACACCATCACCGAGCGTGGGCTCCAGGTGCTGCACGAGGGAGGTTTCCGCGGCTGCCGCTTCAATTTCGTGCGCCATCTCGGCGGCGTCCCCGACAAGAGCGTGTTCAACCGCGTCATCGCGATGGTCGCGCCGCTCGGCTGGCACATCGATCTGCATTTCGACGCGATCGACCTGCCCGAATATGCCGACATGCTGGCCAAGCTGCCGCTGAGCTACACCATCGACCACATGGGGCGGGTGAAGGCGTCCGAGGGGCTCGACCAGCTGCCGTTCAAGATCCTGATCGAGCTGATGCAGCGCGACGAGAAGTGCTGGGTCAAGATCTGCGGCTCGGAGCGGGTGTCCTCGGCCGGACCGCCGTTCACGGACGCGGTGCCGTTCGCGCGCAAGATCGTCGAGACCGCGCCTGACCGTGTCATCTGGGGCACCGACTGGCCGCATCCCAACGTCAAGGTGATGCCGAATGACGGCGACCTGGTCGACCTGATCCCGCTGTTCGCGCCGGAGCCGGAATTCCAGCAGAAGATCCTGGTCGACAATCCCGCGCGTTTGTTCGGGTTCGACGAATGACGGTGCTCGCGATCGACACGTTGCTTATCAAGGAAAGAGGGGAGTTCGTCCCATGAAAACAGGTCTCGTGATCACCGCCCATCCCGGCGATTTCGTCTGGCGCGCCGGCGGCGCCATCGCACTGCATGCGAAGAAGGGCTATCGCATGAAGATCGTTTGCATGTCCTTCGGCGAGCGCGGCGAGAGCCAGTTCGCCTGGAAGGAAAAAGGCGCGACGCTGGAATCAGTCAAGGCCGGCCGCAAGGACGAGGCGGAGCGGGCGGCGAAGCTGCTCGGCGCCGAGATCGAGTTCTTCGACTGCGGCGACTATCCGCTGAAGCTGACGGAAGCGCATTTCGATCGCATGGTCGACATCTACCGCGAGCTCAATCCGAGCTTCGTGCTGACGCACGCGCTGGAAGACCCCTATAATTTCGACCACCCGAACGCGGCGCATTTCGCGCAGGAGACCCGCGTGGTCGCGCAGGCGATGGGCCACAAGCCCGGCGCGCAGTACAAATATTCGGCGCCCCCGGTGTTCCTGTTCGAGCCGCACCAGCCCGAGCAGTGCAACTACAAGCCGGACCTGCTCCTCAAGATCGACGAGGTCTGGAAGGAGAAGTACGAGGCGTTCCAGATCCTCGCCGCGCAAAAACATCTCTGGGGCTATTACGAGCGCGTTGCGCTCAACCGCGGCATCCAGGGCAGCCGCAACACCGGCGTGCCCATGACCTACGGCGAGGCCTATCAGCGGCTGTTCCCGACGGTTGCGGAGGAATTGGCATGAAGCCCGTCGTCGTTCGCAACATTGAACGAGCCGATCCAGCAGGAATGGCGGAATACGGCGTTTCGACCGTGCACGAGGCTTACGGTCGCCTCGGCCTGATGAAGCCTTACTTGCGGCCCGTTTGGGCCGGCGCGTCGATCGCTGGCCCTGCCATCACCGTGCTGGCACAGCCTGGCGACAACTGGATGATCCATGTCGCGGTCGAGCAGTGCAGGAAGGGCGACATCCTCGTCGTCGGCTGCACCACTGATAACACCGACGGCATGTTCGGCGAGCTGCTCGCGACGTCGCTGCAGGCGCGCGGCGTGCAGGGGCTGATCATCGACGCCGGCTGCCGCGACGTCAAAGTGCTGCACGAGATGAATTTTCCGGTGTGGTCGCGCGCCGTCTCGGCCAAGGGCACGGTCAAGGCGACGCTCGGCTCGGTCAACATCCCCGTGGTCTGTGCCGGGGTCAACGTCGATCCGGGCGACATGATCGTGGCCGATGACGACGGCGTCGTCGTGGTGCCCAAGCGCTATGCGCCTGAAGTCGCCGAGAAGGCGAAGAAGCGCAACGCGGACGAGGGCGGCAAGCGCAGGCGGCTGGCCTCGGGCGAATTGGGCCTCGATATGTACAGCATGCGCGAGGCGCTGGCGAAGGCCGGGCTCGTCTATGTCGACAATCCCGAGGACGTCTAAGGCAATCAGCGGAGCGGGCGGATGGATCGTCTCAAGTTGAAGGCTGTGCTCGGCAGTCACCCCCATGTCCAGGCGGTGAAGAGCGGCGAGCTCCGCTCGGACCTGTTCGACCTCGACTTCATCGCGTACACGCCGACCAACACGGCTTTCAAGCCGATGGTGCGGGAGCAGGCGTTCGACGTCTGCGAGATGGCGATCGTCACCTATCTGATGGCGAAGGCGCATGGCAAGCCGCTGGTGCTGCTACCGGCGACCATGCTCGGCCGCTTTCAGCATTCCTACGCGCTCTACAACCCTGCAAGGGGAGTGCTCGGGCCATCCGATCTCGAAGGCAAGCGCGTCGGCATCCGCTCGTTCACGACCACGACCGGCGCCTGGATCAGGGGCATCCTCGCCAATGATTACGGCGTCAATCTCGACAAGATCAACTGGGTCACCTTCGAGGATCCGCACGTTGCCGAATATGTCGACACCACCGAGCGCGCGCCGAAGGACAAGAAGATCTTGCAGATGCTGATCGATGGCGAGCTCGACGCCGTCCTCGGCGAGGCCTCTGATCATCCCACGTTGAAGCCGCTATTCTCCGATCCTGCCGCAGAGGCTGCCAAATGGTACACCCGTCGTGGCGTCGTCCCGGTCAATCATCTCGTGGTCGTGACCGAGCAGCTTGCGAAATTGCGCCCCGACGTAGTCACAGGCGTTTATGATCTGCTTAAGCGGAGCAAGGAGCAGGTGGGACCCGCGGCAACGCCCGACCTCGTTCCGTTCGGGATCGATGCGAACAGAAAACCGTTGGAGCGGATCGTCGACTACGCATTCCAGCAGGCGCTGATCCCGCGCCGCTATGCGGTCGAGGAGCTGTTCGACGCGACGACACGAGGATTGAATTGATGGCAGGTGATCCCAGGCGCTGGCAGATCGGGCTCGTCGGCTACGGCGAGGTCGGCAGGATCCTGGCTGAGGATTTGCGGCAGCAGGATATCCAGGTAGCCGCTTACGACATCAAGCTCGCAGGCGAGCACGGCGCTCCGCTGAAGGAGCATGCGGCGAAGTTCGGCGTGACGCTGGCCGTGTCTCACGCCGAGCTGACCGCGAAATCCGATTTCATCATCTCCGCGGTCACGGCGAGCCAGGCCGTGCCTGTTGCAAAAGCCTGCGCGGCTGCGATCAACCAGGGCACCTGGTTCCTCGATTTCAATTCGGCCTCGCCGGGTGCCAAGCAGCGCGCCGCCGCTCTGATCGACGGCGCTGACGGACGCTATGTCGAGGGGGCCGTGATGACCTCGGTGCCGCCTTATCGCATCAAGGTGCCGCTGCTGCTCGGCGGCCCCGGCGCGAGGGAGCTCGAGCCGCTGCTGAATGCAATCGGGTTCGCGGCCAAGGTTGCGAGCGACAAGCTCGGCGTGTCGTCGGCCGTGAAGATGTGCCGCAGCATCATGATCAAGGGCCTTGAGGCCATGGTCATCGAGAGCTTCACCACCGCGCGCGCCTATGGCGTCGAGGATGCGGTGCTGGCCTCGCTCGCGGAGACGTTTCCGGCGATCGACTGGGAGAAGCAGGGCGCCTATTGCTTCCAGCGCGTGATCGAGCACGGCCGTCGCCGCGCCGAGGAGGTGCGTGAAGTCGCGGAGACCGTGCGCGAGGTCGGACTGACGCCGTGGTCGGCGCAGGGCACCGCCGAGCGGCAGGCCTGGGTCGCCGATCTCGCTGATGAAGGCCTGTTCGGCATCAAGGGGACGAAGGAATTTGCCCGCAGCGCCGATTGGCGCACCGAGGCGGATCGCATTCTGGCGAAGATCAAGCGCTGAGATCCAGCGCGCATTCAGCTCAAGACTCTGCTGCCGCCGCGTAGTCCGCGAGTTCGTCGCGCGCGAGCTCGATCAGGCTGATCAGGCTCGTGGCTTCGCGGACGACTTCCGTGGTGCGCTCGGTGCGGAACTCGGTGAGAATCGTGCGAATGCATTTGTCGGCCGTATCGAGCGTCAACAGCGCGCGGGCCATGTCGTCCTGCGTGTGGATTGCCGATATGTCGATGCCCGACAGGACTTCGCCGATGCCGGTCAGTCGCTTGATGGCCATCTCGGCGGGCGTGTTGGCCCGAATGGAATGGTAATCGATGCTGCTGAATGCGCTGAACATTCCATACTTCCCCAAGAGAACGCAGATGTCAGTGCGGGTCTTAGTATGATCTCCTTGGCCCGTCGTGCAATGCGCGTATTTACGGTCAGGGATTCTACCGGATTGGGGAGTGAGGAAAGCTAGCGGTATAATCGAACGGAAAAGATCCGATCATTGGCCGCGCTTCCCGACAATCTTACCGTCGCATGCGACGAGCTTGCCTTCCTTGTACACGGAGCGCCCTTGCGGCACTCCGACAACGGCTTCAGGAATATGCTCGGCATTCAATGTCACGAAATCGGCCTTGGCGCCGACGCGCAGGCCATAGCCTTCGAGCCGCAGCGCCGTTGCGCCGGATACGGTGACGACATCGAACGCGACGCGCAGTTCTTCGTCGATATTGAAGCCCGAGCGATAGCCGAGCGTCGTGGCCCGGCGCAGCATGTCGCCGTCGCCATAGGGCCACCAGGAATCGCGGATGTTGTCGTTGCCGCTGAAGACGGTGACGCCAGCATTGCGCAGGGCCAGGATCGGCGGGAAGGGCCGGGCGCCCGGCGCATTGGTCATGATCGCGACGCCCGAGCGGGCGAGGGTGTCGGCGATCTTCTTGAGCTGATCCATGGGGATGTCGCCGAGCCCGTAGGCATGGCTGACGGCAACGCGTCCCTCCATGCCGAGCGCGCGCGTGCGCGCCGCGATCTGCTCGATTTCGAACGCGCCCAGCGTGCCCATGTCATGCAGATGGATGTCGACGTCGACGCCGTGCTTGCCGGCCACGCCGAACACGACGTCGAGATGCTTCTCGATGTCGCGATCGAAGCTTGCGGGATCGAGCCCGCCGACGAGATCGGCGCCGAGCCCGATGGCCTCGTCCAGCAATTGCGGCGTGCCCGGGCTCATCAGGATGCCGCTCTGGGGGAAGGCGACGAGCTGGATGTCGATCAGGTCCTTGTATTCCTCGCGCACGCGCAAAATCGTTTCGAGCGATTTCAGGCCAACCGAGCCGTCAACCATGACGTGGCTGCGCATCTGCGTGGTGCCGTGGCCGATGCAGAGGTCGAGCTGGTTGCGTGCGCGCACATCCATCGGCGCTGATACGGCCATGTTCTGGGCCTGGAAGGCGACGCGCTCATGCACGTCGAACCCGTTGGTGCATGGCTTGTGCGGACGCCAGGCGTCGCCATAGAAGCTGGTGTCGAGATGGATGTGGCCTTCGACGAAGCCGGGAACGACGAGGACGTTGCCGAGGTCGATGGTCTCGTTTGCGGCGGGACGTTCATCGACGGACGTGATCGCGGCGATGCGGCCGTCGGCGACGGCGATGTGATGCCGGGCTCCGCCGTCGAAGCGCGCGTTCAGGAAGATCGTGTCGAAGGCCATCCGGTTGCTCCGTTGGTCGATTGTCATGATCATCGCGCAAGCTGCGGGTCGGGCGCAAGGCGCGGAAACTCGGTCAGCTAGGCCCGAACAAAGTGGGCCGCTGCCGCTCAAACGTCTGCCGGCCAGCCTTGAAGCCCATCACGATGTCCGGCAACTCGGCGATGGCGAAGCGGCTGTCTTTGGTATCGAGCACGACGAGATCGGCGGGGTTGCCGACCTTGATGCCGTAATCGCCGAGGTTCATCAGCCGCGCCGGCAGTTCGGTCACGAGATCGAGGCAGGTATCGAAGTCGCTGACCGAAGCGTGCGCGACGTTGGCATAGAAGTTTGCCATCCGCAGCAGCGACGCGTCGCCGAACGGCGTGAACGGGTTGAGCACGTTGTTGGTGGCGACCGAGCACAGCACGCCGTCGCCGGCGAGCTTGTGCGCAAGCGTCAGCCCGCGCGGCACGTTGTGGGTGGCTTCGCGGCCCATCAGATAGAGATCGGTTGCGGGCAGCACGGTGACGGCAACGCCTGATGTCGCCAGTTGCGCGGTGGCCGCCTTCATCCGCTCCGGCGGCAGCGCCGAGAGCTTTGTGGCATGACCGATCGCCACGCGTCCCCCGTAGTTGCGCCGCTCGGTCTGCCGGCAGACCTCGTCGAGGTGCCACCAGGAGGGATCGAGATCGAAATCGAGATGGAGGTCGACGTCGACGTCGAATTCCTGCGCGAGATCGAAGATGCGTTCGAGATGCGCGTTCGGGTCGGTGTCCATATAGGGACAGCCGCCGATTGCTTCGCCGCCGTCGCGCAGCGCCTGCACCAGCAGCTCTTCGCTGCCGGGGTCGTTGGTCAGGCCTTCCTGCGGGAAGACACAGAGCGACAGGTCGATCGCCCAGGCATAGTCGCGCTTCAGCGCCTTGACCGCCTCGAAGCCGCGCAAGGCGATGCGGGGGTCGATCTCGACATGGGTCCGCATGCGCGTCGTGCCATGCACGATGGCGCGTTCGAGCACTTTTGCGCCGCGCGCGTAGACGTCCTCGACCGTAAAGTCCTTCTTCATCCCGGCCACGGCGCGGATCGCGTCCGAGACGCTGCCGTGATTGTGCCCGCAGCGGCCGAGCAGGCAGGCCTTGTCGAGATGGATGTGGGTGTCGACGAAGCCGGGCAGGGCGAGGCGCCTGCCGACATCGACCTCGACGGTCTCGCAGGCAAGCCGTGGCTCGATCGCGGCGATGCGGCCGCCCTTCACGCCGATATCGACGGGTGCGGCGGATGATCGCAACAGCGCGTTGCGGAAGATCAGGTCGAAGGCGGGTTGGGCGGTCATGGCGTCGGATTCAGCTGTGGTAGCCTAGCGGAAGCTGTAGAAGCTGGCAGCTCCAGATTGTGTGCAGTTATGCCACCAAATTGTTCAAAAAATGTGCATGCACTTTGGGGCATGAATTGTAGAATGCTGGCACCTCGGAGAGCCCACCATGTCTGTCCCCGCAAAAGCCGAACGCCCGATGACCGACGCCGAGATCGTGGAGGCCTATCTCACGGCCTCGATGATACCCGATCCCGACGCCGCCGCGGCTTATATGAAGCCGGGCACCGTGATCACGTTTACCGGCGGGCGCGAGTTCGATCACCCGCGGGGGCCGACCGGCTTCAATGCGAAGCGCTATCGCTGGGTCAAGAAGAAGATGGACCGGTTCGACGTCTGCCCGGGCGCGGACGAGACCGTCGTCTACAGCGTCGGCACGCTCTATGGCGAGTGGATGGACGGCACGCCGTTCGAGGGCAATCGCTACGTCGATCGTTTCGTGGTGAGGGGCGGCCAGATCGTGAAGATGGATGTCTGGAACGACAGTGCCGAGCGTATCCTGGTTCAGCGCGGTATCGAGGCTTAGCCCCTGCGGGCGATCTTCGGTAGCTTGACGACGCGGTCACTCGTCAGCTCGTCCGCATAGGGCGCGAGAATATCGAGCAGGTCGCGGCCACGTTGCGGGGTGGGGGCCACCAATGCACGATTGGCCACGGAATCCAGATGATGATGCATCAATTGCATCACCTTGGCTTCGTCGCCCTTGGCGAGCGATGCGATGATGGCGCGGTGCTCGTTGATCGCGCATTCGGTGGAATGCGGTCGGCTGTAGAGCGACAGCGTCAGGCAGCAGCGATAGGCGACCTCGCTGACATAGCGCACCAGGATCGGGCTGTTCGTCATGTGCGCGAGCAGGATGTGGAATTCGGTGGCGAGCCGGATCGAAACCGCGTCCGTGCCGCCGCGCGCGCGGTCCTCGGCATCGACATGGGCATTCAGCTCGGCGATCTGGCTCTTGCTCAGCTTGCCCGCGAGCTGGCGGACGACAAGGCCCTCGAGCTGGATGCGGATATCAAATGCATCGCGCGCCTCCTGCCAGCTCGGCGTTGCCACCACCGCGATCCGGTTGCGGCGGAGCTCGACGAGGCCTTCGGCAGCAAGCTGCCCCAGCGCGTGGCGTGCGATGGTGCGGCTGACGCCGAAACGTTCGCCTAGCGCATCCTCGGGCAGCTTTGCGCCGGGCTCCAGCGCCTGCTCGATGATCGCGCGCCTGAGCGCGCGGCAGATCACGCCGACCTTGTCCGATGATTCAGAGGTCTTGCTGGTGGTGCGCGCCGCCATCGGCGAATCCTTGAGGGGTGGGTCGAAGACCCTTTAGCACAACCCCGCGCCAATCCAGCGCTCCAATTGCATGCAGTTTGGCGTCCGGATTGCCTAAATCGAATCCGGTCGTTTGGTGCGTCGCTTGGCCAAATCGTTGATTTTGCGGGGCCGGTCGATTGGCACCCAGCTTGCATGCACTTTGGCTGTGATGCGCATGCAACCGAACGCCCAATTTGACGGTCAGCCTGTTCCCGAAGGCTCCGGCCCTGTTGCCATCGAGCTGTCCGAGGCCTCCGTGACCTTCGGGCGCGGCGACCGCGCCGTGCCCGCTCTGTCGAAGACGACGTTGCGGATCGCCGACGGCGAGTTTGTCGCACTGGTCGGCCCGTCCGGATGCGGCAAATCGACCATTTTGCGTCTCGTCAGCGGCCTGGTGCAGCCGACCAGCGGCGTCGTCATCGTCGGCGGCCGCGAGGTCGCGGCGCGGGCGCTGCGGGTCGGCATGGCCTTTCAGAACCCGACCATGCTGCCGTGGATGACGATCGAGCGGAACATCATGTTGCCGCTGAAGATCGTCGAGCCGTTCCGCTCGAACTTCCGCAAGCTGCGTAAGACCGAGTTTCGCGACAAGGCCAATGCGCTGCTGGAGCAGGTCGGCCTTAGGGGATTTGGCAGTCGCTATCCCTGGCAGCTATCCGGCGGCATGCTCCAACGTGCCAATCTCTGCCGTGCGCTGATCCATGAGCCGCGGATGCTGCTGCTGGATGAGCCGTTCGGCGCGCTCGACCAGTTCACCCGCGAGGAGCTGTGGGCGATCCTCCAGAACCTCTGGATGACGCACAAGCCGACCGTGCTGCTGGTGACGCACGATTTGCGTGAAGCCGGTTTCCTCGCCAGCCGCATCTGCGTGATGAGCGCGCGTCCCGGCCGCATCCTCGATGACAGCCGTGTGGAGTTCGCGCGGCCGCGCACCGTTGCCATGACCTTCGAGCCGGATTTCGTCGCGCTGAACCAGAAGCTGCGCGCCTTCATCGAGGATGCGCGCAGTGCGGCGCAACAGGGGATAGGCTGATGTTCGGGATCGATATCAGGCAGAAGGCATGGTCGGCGGGACTGATCGTGCTGTTCTTCGTCGCCTGGGAGCTGTTCTGCTTGATGACGGGCATGTCCGACCTGGTGCTGCCGCGGCCGTCGCAGGTTTTTGTCACGCTGGTCCAGCGCTTTCCGGTGCTGTGGCCGCACATCGTGCAGACGCTCGCGACCACCATGTTCGGCTTCGTCCTCGGCGTCGCGCTGGGTGTCGCCCTCGGCGCCGTCATCGGCGTTTCCAAGACGGCTTATGACACCTGCTATCCGTTGCTGATCGGCTTCTCCTCGATCCCCAAGGTCGCGGTGGTGCCGATCTTCGTGCTGTGGTTCGGCTCCGGCACGGTGCCGGCGGTGCTGACGGCGCTGTCGATCTGCTTCTTCCCGATTGTCGTCAATATCGCCACGGGCCTTGCGACCACCGAGCCCGAGCTGGAAGACGTGTTGAAGGCGCTCGGCGCCAGCAAGTTTGACATCCTCTGGAACGTCGGTCTGCCCAGGACCATGCCGTTCTTCTTCGCCTCGCTGAAGGTCGCGATCTCCTATGCCTTCGTCGGTGCGGTGCTGTCGGAGACGGTCGCCTCCAACCGCGGCATCGGCAACGTCATGATGACCGCGTCCTCGAATTTCAACGTGCCGCTGGTGTTCGCCGGCCTGTTTGTGCTCGCCGGCCTCGGTGTCGCGCTCTACGCCGTGTTCTCGCTGATTGAAGGCCGTGTCACCGGCTGGGCTACGCGCAAGAACGACGTGATCGCCACCTGAATTTCTGAACCGTCACGCAACGAAGCTTGAGGAGGTCTCGATGTTGAGAAAAGTAACTGTCGCGCTGCTGGGATTGGCCCTGTCCGCGGGCGCTGCCACGGCCGAGGACACCACGATCAAGTTCACGCTGGGCTGGAAGACGCAAGGCAGCGATGCCGCATTCTTCTACGCCAAGGACAACGGCTATTTCAAAGAGGAAGGCCTCAACGTTGTCATCGACCAGGGCGAAGGCTCCGGCGCCACCGTCACGCGCGTGATGTCGGGGGCTTATGACGCCGGCTTCGGCGACGTCAACGCCATCATCCAGAACGCCTCGACCAAACCGCAGGAGGCGCCCGTCATGGTCTACATGATGTGGAACCAGCCGCCCTTCGCGATCGTCGCCAAGAAGACCAGCGGCATCAACACTATCAAAGATTTTGAAGGCCACACGCTGGGCGGCGCGCAGGGCACGCCGACGACGCGGCTGTTGCCGGTGTTCACCCGCAAGAACGGGCTCGACGGCGAGAAGATCAAGATCTCCAACATGGCCCCGAACCTCCAGGAGCCGATGCTGATCAAGGGCGACATCGATGCTGCGCTCGTGTTCAACATCACCAGCTATTTCAACCTGGTGCTGAACCGCCAGGACCCGGACAAGGATTTCAAATGGTTCTCGTTCGGTGAGTACGGCCTCGACCTCTACTCCAACGGCGTGATGGTCTCGAAGAAGCTGATCGCGTCGAACCCGAAGGCCGTGGCCGGGCTCGTGCGCGCCATCAACAAGGGCGCGATCGCGGTGGCCAAGGACCAGAACGCCGGCATGAAGGCGGCGCTGAACTACGACAATCTGATCGACGTCGCCGTCGAGAAACGCCGGCTGCAATATTCCTTCGACAAGCTGATCGTCTCGCCGGAGATGAAGGAGATCGGCATCGGCGACATCAAGGATGACCGCATGACGCGCGCCATCGGCATCGTGGTCGAGGGCTATCAGCTCGCCCGCGCGCCGACGCCCGCAGAGGTGTTCTCGCGCGAGTTCCTGCCGCCGCGCGCGGAACGGGAGCTGGTGTATACTGCCAACTGATCTTCACAGATCTTTGGAGAGACCGTCATGGCCACGGAGATTGCGGCAACCAGCCTGTTCCGTGGCCTTGATCTCGGTGTGACCGACAATGTCGTGCTGCGGCACGATAACGGTATCATCACCGACATTCTTGAAGGAGCGGGGCCTGCTGGCGGGCCTCGCTCCTTCGTCATTCCTGCCTTCGTCAACGCCCATGATCATGCGCGCGCGACCGCGTCGTCCTTCGGGGCGGTCGGTATGCCCCTCGAAAGCTGGATCCTGCGCACCGCGCTCGGTTCGCCCATCGACCCCTATCTGACCGCGGCCTCCGCACTGGCACGTTCCGCCAGGGCTGGTTGCGCGGCGATGATGGTGCACTACACCCGCCCAAGCGGGACGATGCCGTTGCTCGATGAAGCCAAGGCGATTGCGAGGGCGGCATCCGATGTCGGCATCCGCGTGGCATTTGCCCTCGCGGTGCGGGACCAGAATCCGATCGTTTATGGCGATGCCGAGCCGGTTCTCTCCGGCCTCCCCAGTGACGACCGCAAGACCATCGAAGACCTCTTTGTCCGCGCGCCGATGTCTCCGAAGGCCTATATCGAGCTGACCGATGCGATTGCCGCCGCCATCTCCGGCCCGATGGTCGACGTGCAGCTTGGACCTGCCGGCTTGCAATGGTGTTCGAAGCCGCTGTTGGAGGCGGTGGCGGAGAACTCGGCGCAGACGGGCCGCCGCATTCACATGCATCTGCTGGAGACCGTCTATCAGCGCGCTTGGGCAGACCAAAACTTTCCGGACATGGTGCGCTGGCTGCGCGATATCGGCTTCGTCTCGGAGCGGCTGACGCTGGCGCACTGCATCCACGCCCGTCCCGATGAGCTGGAGATGATCGCGGCCTCCGGCGCGCGCATCGTCACCAATTTCAGCTCGAACATGCATCTGCGCTCGGGGCTCGCCCCGATCGCCGCCGCACACACATGTGGCTGCGCCATCGCGGTCGGCGTCGACGGGTTGGCGCTGGACGAGGACGACGACATCCTGCGCGAGATGCGGCTGGTGCAGATGGCCCATGGCGGCCTCGGCTTCAAGGCGACATGGACGCCGGCCGAGATGTTCGCGCTTGCTGTCCGCAACGGGCGCCGTGCCACCGGCGCGCCCGGGAGCGGCGAACTCGTCGCAGGCAATCCCGCCGATTTCGTCGTGATCGACCTCGACCGGCTGGATCGAGATCAGATCATGCCCGTCGACCCCATGGCGCTTCTGTTCGCGCGGGGCAATGCGTCGCTGGTGAAGGAGGTCGTCGTCGCCGGCAAGACGATCGCGAACGACGGGGCCTGCATGGGCGTTGACCTGCCGGCCATCGAGCAGGAATTGCGGGCGATGTACCGCGCCAATGTCGGCAAGCTCGGAAGTTTTCAGCGCATGTGGCCGTCCCTATCGGAGCGCGTCTCCGGTTGGTTCGCGCAGCAGCTCACTTGCGAGTAGGAGGCGACCAGGGAAACGACCGCCTGACGACCAGGCGCGCGCTCCCAAAGGCTCGAATGCCGTCGTTACTGCAATGCCTTGAGCTTGGCGCTCTTGCCGTCGACCACCTCGAAAACGACATAGCGAGGCTGCATCTGGCCGTTCGGTAGGAACTGGACGTCGCCGAACACGGTGCCCTTGACGGGCTTGCCGCGGATCGCCTCTGCCACGGTCTTGCGATCGAGCGACTTGGTCTGTTCGACCGCCTGCGCCCACACCTGCACGGCGGCGGCGCCGAGCGCGGCGCTCTTGTCCGGATCAACGCCGTAGGCCTTCTTGTAGGCGGCGACGAACGCTACGCTCTCCGGCTGCGTCGTGAACGGCGGCAGATCGGGGAAAAAGATGTCGGCCGATATCACGCCGTTGTTGGCGTCGCCGGCGACCTTGTACACGGTGCTCAGCATGATGCCGACGGCGCCGACGAAGGTGGATTTTATGCCGGCCTGGCGATACTGGTCGACCAGCGCGGGAAGGCCTGAGGAATTCGACGAACTAGTGACGATGACGGCGTCTGGATTGGCGCCCTTGATATTGGTCAGCTGGACGCGGAAATCGGTGTCCTTGAACGCGAACTTTTCGGTCATGATGACTTCGCCCGAAAAGTTCATCTTCTTGAATTCGGCCTCGACGGCGGTCTGAAAGCCGTTGCCATAGACGTCGTTCTGGGTAAGGAACGCGATTTTCTTCGCCTTCATCGTCTGGGCGACGTATTTTGCGATGACTTCCGCGTCGAAGCCGTTCGAGCTGTTGATGCGCATCGCGTAAGGGTTCGTCTCGCCGCTGAGGATCAGATCCGACTTCGAGACCGCGGTGAAGTCGAGAATGTTGCCGCGGGCAAGAATCGGCTGCATCGCCAACGTGACCGGTGAGTTCCAGCCTTCGATGACAATGTCCGCCTTCTCGGCAACCATCTCGTTGGCGCGGCTGACGCCGACCGCGGGCGTGCTCTCGTCGTCCTTGGAGATCACCGTCAGCTTGCGGCCGAGCAGGCCGCCCTTGTCGTTGATCTGTTGGACCATCAGCTTGACGGCGTTGGTCACGGTCTGGCCATCAGGGCCGGCGCCGCCGCTGAGCGGAAAGATGGTGCCGACCTTGATGTCCTGCGCCACGGCTGGCACAGATGCGAGACCCAACAATAGCGCGAGAGCCAGTTTCGTCTTGTGCATGCGCTTCCTCCCAATGCGTTCTACGTCTTCTTGGTGATACGGTGGTAGAGGCCCACGAGCCCGGCGGGCCAGAAGATCAGGACGAGCGCCAGCACCGATCCCAACACGATCTTGTTCCAGTCGCCGCCGAGCGACAGCAAGTTCTGCTGGGCAATCAGGAGGGCGGTGCCGATCAAGGGGCCGAGCAGGATACGGCGCCCGACCAGCACGATCGCGGTGAGCATCATGACGAGGAAGTAGGACTCGAACATGTCGGGGCCGACATAGGCGCGCTGATAGGCGTAAAGCCAGCCGGCAAGTCCGGTGATCGGTGCCGAGATCACGAACACGGCGAGCCTGATCCGGCGCGGATCGACGCCGAGGCTTGCGGCCAGCGCGGGGTTCATCTGCACCATCAGCGCGGTGGTGCCCAGCCGCGAGCGGCGGAAGCGCGCGATGAAGGCGAGGGTGAGCAGCAGCAGCGCGAAGGCGATCGGCCAGAGATCTTCCTGCATCGCGCCGGAGAAGTTGATCACGAGCAATGGGAGTTTCAGCGGCGGAATGCCGACGATGCCGTCGGACCCACCGACGGCGTCCCAGTTGAACGCGATCTCGTAGGCGACCACGGCGGCCGCATAGGTGACGAGGGAGAACACGAACTCGCGGGTCCGCAAGGTGACGGCGCCGAGGAAGGCCGCGGCCGCGAGGCACAGCGCGATCGTCGCGGCCGCCGTCGCCCAGCCGTTCAGGCCGTATTTGACCGAGAGGTTCGCGGCCGCATAGCCGCCGATGGCCCAGAACACGGTGTGGCCGAGGCTGACCTCGCCGAGATAGGACAGCACGATGTCGGCGCCGTAGCACATCACCGCGAAGATCGCGATCGTGGTCAGCGTGGAATAGGCGACCGAGGTACCGCCGAGCAGGCGCGGCAGGAAGAAGCCGATCACGACGAAGGCCGCAACTAGGGTGAGGCGCAGGAACGGGATCGAGGCGGGCTGCGGGGATTCGATCGCGGTCATTTGGTTGCAAGCCCCGCGGGACGGATCACGAGCAGCGCCAGCAACAGCGCAAAGGCCGCCGCCGTCGTATAGGCCGGCGCGACGAACGCGCCGAAGAAGGCGGTGAATAGGCCGAGCCCGAGCCCGGCTGCGAGCGCGCCGCCGATCGAGCCGATGCCGCCGAGCACGACCACGACAAAGGTCATGATGACCTCGTTGAAACCCATGCTGGTCAGGATCGGCGAGCGGGGCGCCACCAGCGCCGCCCCCAGCGCGACAGCGGAACATTCGAACACGAAGACGCCGAGATAGACGAACTTTGCGTTGATCCCGAACAGCTCTGCGAGCTTCGGGTCCTCGGCGACGGCGCGGATGACCGAGCCGAAGCGGGTTCGCTGGGTGAACAGCCAGACTGCGCCATAAAGAAGAAGGGTAACGACCAGCACCAGCACGTCCTGCCAGGTGAACCAGAGCGGACCGATGTCGATTTTGGCGCGCGCCAATGTTCCGGGCAGCGTCTGCGGATTGCCGCCGAAGATCAGCGCGCTGCTGCCCTGCAGGACGTAGCCGAGACCGAGCGTCACGATCATCAGGCTGGTGAGGTTCTGCGTCATGACCAGGCGCATCATCGCGCTCTGCATCAGGAGGCCGATGACGCCGAGCACGATGATCGCCACCAGAATGGCGAGCGGGTAGGGCAGGCCCAGTTTGGTGATGGCGTACCAGGTGACGAAGGCGCCGAGCATGTAGAGCTGGCCATGGGCGAAATTCACCAGCCGCGCGACGCCGAGCAAAATGGTCCAGCCCAGCGCGATGCAGGCATAACCGGAGCCAAGCACGATGCCGTTGATGACCTGCTGCGCGATATTCATGCCGGCGTTCCATCGGCGATGGTGCCGAGATAGGCCTCGATGATGCGATGGTCCGCGGCCATGACGTCGGCAGGACCTTCGCCGACGATCTTGCCGCGTTCGAGCAGGTAGAGGTGATCGACCACCTTCAGCGCCGCCTTGACGTTCTGCTCGACCAGCAGCACCGGCAGGCCGCGGTCGACCAGCAGGCGGATGCGGGAGAGCAGGTCGGTGATCAGCCGGGGCGCGAGGCCTGCGGAAGGCTCGTCCAGCATGAGCACGCGCGGACCGGCGAGCAAGGCGCGCCCGACCGCGAGCATCTGCCGCTCGCCGCCGGAGAGCGCCGCGCCCTTGTGCGAGCGACGCTCGGCGAGGCGCGGGAAGAACTCGAAAACCTCGGGGATGGTGAAGAGATGCCGGCCGATCGTGTCCGCGGGCGGCCGCACCAGTGCCAGGTTCTCGTCGACGGTCAGCTCCGCAAAGATGTTCTTGCCTTCCGGCACCAGCGTAAGGCCGCGCGTCACCCGCTCGTGCGCGGCGAGTTTCTCGATGCTGCGTCCTTCGAGCTGGACGCTGCCGGTGACCACGGCGCGCCCACGGGACCAGCCGGCGAGCGCATTGACCAGCGTGGTCTTGCCGGCGCCGTTGGCGCCGACGAGGCCGACCATTCGCCCGGCGGGCACGCCGATATTGACGCCTGACACCGCGACATTGCCTGCGTAGCGGACCGAGAGACCGTCGCTCTGGAGTACGCCGCTCATTCGTCGCGTCCCAGATAGGCTTCGCGCACGCGGGGATCGCGCTGGATGTCAACAGGCGTTCCCGTCGCCAGCATCGCACCCTGGTCGATCATGACGATGCGATCGGCAATCGACATGATGAGGTCCATGTGGTGCTCGATGACGACGAGGGCGAGGTTACGCTTGCGCAGGCCAATCAGGACGTCGGCGAGCTTCTTCATGTCGCCGCCGCTGAGGCCGGCCGCGGGTTCATCGAGCAGGAGCACCTTTGCGCCGGTGCCATAGGCGAGTGCGACCGAGAGCAGGCGCTGCACGCCGTAGGGAATGTCGCCGGGAAGCTGGTCATGGTACTGCCGGGCGATGCCGAAGAAGTCGAGCAGTTGTGCAGCCGCCAGTTCGGCTGCGCGGCGCGTGGTGGCCTCGCGCCAGGGCGCGAACAGGGATGTGGCGAGATCGGTCGAGAAATCGCGGAAGATGGCCGAGACCGCGTTCTGCAGGACGGTCAGTTCGCCGAAGAACGAGTTCTGCTGAAAGGTGCGGCGCAGGCCGCGGCCGGCGAGGTCGAACGTCCGGAGCGCCGAGACGTCGGCCTTGTCGAGGAATGTGCGGCCGCGATGGGTGACGGCATTGGTGACGGCGGCAAAGCAGCTGCTTTTTCCCGCGCCGTTCGGGCCGATGATGCCGAGGATCTCGTCGTTATGGACTGACCAGCTCACGTCGCGCAGGGCGACGAGCGCGCCATACTGCACGGTCAGCCCTTCGACGCGCAGCACCTCGCTCGCGCCGCGACGCGTTTCCCCGGAACTTGCCACCCGGCCGTCCATCCCTTGTTGTCCCGGCCGCGCTTACGGCAACCGGTCCTTTTTGGCGAGGCAGCGCACGGCAATCGATGTGGGATCAAATCGCAGGAGAGAGGCAGCCTCGCGAGAGGCAAGGTATTGCGCGCCAACTCTGAAAACTTGTGCTGACTGGTTGTCAGACCAGAGAGGCCTGCGCTGCAGCGCGCTCAACCCTGACGGCGCGGCACGGTATTTTCTCCCGCAGTGGTACATACAAAACCGCAATAGCTGATAGACGGAACCTCATCTGGCGATCATCCAGGCTGTGGGCTATGAACCCTGGAGTTGCGCCGCGGCGCAGCCCATGACCCCCTTGAGGAGCCCTGCGATGCGTCTTCCCACAATTATCCTGGCCGTCACATGTCTTGCGGGCGCAGCTTCGGCCGAGGACCTGTCCGGCACGCTCCAGAAGGTCAAGGAGACCAAGAAGATCACGCTGGGCTATCAGGAGGCCTCGGTTCCGTTCAGCTATCTCGACGGCAACCAGAAGCCGATCGGCTTTGCGATGGATATCTGCCTCAAGATCGTGGATGCCGTGAAGAAGCAGCTCGGCATGCCCGACATCGCCGTCGACACGCTCGCCGTGACGTCGTCAAACCGGATTCCGCTGATGGTCAACGGCACCCTCGATCTGCACTGCTCGGCGACAACAAACAACGCCGACCGCCAGAAGCAGGTCGCCTTCACCAACACGCATTTCCTCAGCGCGACCCGGTTTGCAGCCAAGAAAGCCGCGAAGATCAACACCATCGACGATCTCAAGGGCAAGGCCGTCACGGCGGTGGCAGGCTCGGTCAATCTGAATCAGCTCGCCAAGGTCAACACCGAGCGAAATCTCGGTATCAGAATAATGCCGGCCGTGGATCAAGCCGAAGCGTTCCTGCTGCTGGAAACCGACCGCGCCCAGGCTTATGCGCTCGACGACGTCCAGCTTGCGGTCGCGATTGCGCGCTCGAAGGAGCCGGCGCTGTTCATGATCAGCGAAGAGACGTTCTCGAAGGCCGAGCCCTTCGGGATCATGCTGCGGCGGGAGGATGCGCCGTTCAAGGCGCTGGCCGATCGTGCGACCGCGGAGCTTTACGCGAGCCCGGAGATCGAGGTGCTCTACAAGCGCTGGCTGGAATCGCCGACGCCGCCGAATAATATCAACTACAACGTTCCGATGTCGGCGGCCCTGCGCAATGCTTTCAAGTCGCCGAGCTCGAGCGCTGACCCCGACGTCTATCTGGTGAAGTGAGGCGAGGAGCTAGCGCGTCCGCGGTGCATCCAGCAGCTGGCCAGCCAGCGCCGCGCCGATCGCCGCGATGGCGGCCATAGCAAGCGCCCACGGAACGAACAGCCGATGACCGATCAGCGCGCCGCTCAGGAGCGGTGCGCTGATATTCGCGCCCGACATCAGGGACTGGTTGAGGCCCATGATCATGCCCTGGCGGTTGATCGCGGTCGAGCGCGACAGCTCCGCCGTCAGCGTGCTGCGGGCGAACATGGTGCCGACGATGATCAGTGTCAGGTTGATCGCGAGCAGGCCGACATTGTCGCGGGCCGCAAGTCCGGCAAATCCGAGACCCATGCAAGCGAACGCGGCCATCACGATGCCGCGGTCTGACGCGATGATGCTCACACGTGTGATGAGCAGTCCCTGAACCACCATGTTGATGAAGCCGGCATAGGCGAACATCCAGCCCAGCTCGCGCGCCCCGAAGGGATGTCCGTCCCAGGAGAACCGCGCCGACAGGAACAGGCCGATCTGCGACAGGAACATCGAGTTGACGAAGAAGAACACGATGAGCAGGCCGAGCAGCCGCCAGGCATAGCGCATGCCGAGCAGGCTGCGGGTCAGCGTCGGCTCGGGCACGCGATGCTGGTAGAGCGGCTCGGATGCCGGGTGATCAGGCGGGAGCAGGGCGATCGTCGCAACGATGCTGATCAGCGAGAGCGCGGCCGCGGCCCACACTGGCGCGGTCTGGCCGTAATGCACGAGGAAGCTCGAGAGAGCAGGGCCGAGCAGCAGCCCGGTTCCGATCGCACCGCTGGTCATGCCGAGTGCCTGTTTGCGCGTTGCCGGCGCGCTGTGCTCGGCGGCATAGGCGTGAGCGACCGAGATGTTGCCTGATGTCAGGCCGTCGATGATGCGTGCCAGGAACACCAGCGTCAGGTTGCCCGCCAATGCGAGCAGGATGAAGCCGATGAAAGTCCCGATCTGGCTGACCACCAGAACCTTCCGCCGGCCGTAGCGATCCGAGAGCATGCCCACCACAGGGCCGGCAACGAGCTGACAGACGGCATAGACCGAGATCAGCGCGCCGAGCAGGAACGGCGTCGCGCCGAGCCGCTGCGAGTAGAACGGCAGCAACGGCAGGATGATTCCCATGCCCGTGGCGTCGACAGCGACGACCACGAAGGTCGGGACCAGCGTCAGCGTGCTCTCGCCCGCTATCGTCTCCCTTGCCTCGGTCGCGGAACCCGGTCCCATCCGGCGCTGTCCTCGTTCGCATTTGCGTGATCGATTGCGATACGCTGGATTATATAGTTGCAGGCTAATAGTTCGCGTCCTATCTAATTTGCATGGCTCCCTCGCAGGCTCGTATCCACGGCGAGATCGGCCGGCTGATCGCGCGACTGGCCCGCATCTGGCGCCGCGAGTCGGATCAGGCGCTGTCCGATCACGGCCTGTCCTATGCGACCGCGATTCCGCTGCTGGTGCTGTCGCGGCAGGGCGAGAACGTGCGACAGGGCGTGCTCGCCGACGAGCTCGGCATCGAGGGGCCGTCGCTGGTCCGGTTGATCGATCTGCTCGAGGCCGAGGGGCTGGTTGAACGCCGCGAGGATCCGAGCGACCGCCGTGCCAAAACGTTACATCTGACCAAGGCGGGCGAGGCGAAGGTCGAAGAGACCAACCGGGTGCTGCGCCGGGTCCGGTCGAGCCTGCTCAAGGATATCGGCGCGGACGAACTTGCGATAACCTTCGAAACTCTTCAGCGCATCGAACAGCGGGCCAGTCGCCTGCAGGACACCAAGACCGGTCCAGAGACGAAATAGCATGCGCGCAGACGAGCCGTTCCTGGTCCGCCACGCGGACGTCATTTTTGCGTTGAAGACGTTTGCCGCGTCGATGCTGGCGCTCGTCATCGCATTCGCCATGGACCTGCCGCGGCCCTATTGGGCGATGGCGACGGTCTACATCACCTCGCAGCCGCTGGCGGGGGCAACCAGCTCAAAGGCGTTCTTCCGCGTCATGGGCACGCTGGTCGGCGCCACCATGACGGTGGCGCTGGTGCCGAACCTGATCGATGCGCCGGAATTGCTTTGCCTCGCGATCGCGCTCTGGGTCGGGCTCTGCCTCTATCTGTCGCTGCTCGACGGCACGCCGCGCAGCTACGTCTTCATGCTGGCGGGATACACGGTCGCATTGATCGGGTTTCCCTCCGTCTCCGAGCCCGGCGCCATCTTCGATACCGCCATTGCGCGGGTGGAGGAGATTTCCCTCGGCATCATCTGCGCGAGCCTCGTCTCCACCATCGTCCTTCCCCGCAGCGTCGCGCCAGCCGTCGCCAACCGCGTCGACGCATGGCTGTCGGATGCGCAGCGCCTGAGCCAGGCGGTGCTGCTTCGTCAGGGAACGAGTGAAACGCGCCGTGGCAGGCGACTCAAGCTTGCGACCGACATCGTCGAGATCGACACGCTTTCCACTCATCTTGCGTATGACCGGCTGACCGATCGCAATGCGGTGACTGGTCTCGGCGAGATCCGGCTGCGCATGCTGATGCTGTTGCCGGTGATCGCCTCGCTGGAGGATCGGCTGGCTGCGCTGGGGGAGGAGGCGTTGCGCCGGCAGCCCGAGCTGAAGCGGCTGCTGGAGGATCTTGCGCAATGGATTGCGAGCGATGTCGGCGCGCGGCAACCGGCCGAGCCGATCCGCGCCATGATCGCAGAGCGACAGGCGGTGCTCGATGACAGCGCCTCATGGGAGCGGATCATCACCACGAGCCTGCTGTTGCGGCTGCGCGAGTTGGTCGACCTCTCGCGCGACTGCCGCGTGCTCAGCGAGGCCATCGCCGAGAGCCGCAATGTTTCGACGCTCGATCTGGCCTTCCGTTCCGAGGCCGGCGCCGCGCCGGTGCGCCATCGCGACCGCGGCCTTGCCTTGTGGTCGGCGGCCGGCGCGGCCACGGCCATCCTGATCTGCTGCGCGTTCTGGATCGGGACCGGCTGGCCGGACGGCGCCTCGGCGCCGATGATGGCGGCGGTCGCTTGCTCCTTCTTTGCCGCGCAGGACGAGCCCGCACGTTTCATCCGCAGTTTCGGCCTGTGGTCGCTGGTCGCCATCGTGGTCGTCGCGATCTATCTGTTCGCGCTGGTGCCCGCGATCTCTCATATCGAGGTTCTGATCGTCGCGCTGGCGCCGACCTTTCTGCTCTACGGCTTCCTGATCGGACGGCCGGCAACGGCGGGAACAGGCATGGCGCTCGCCGCCAACACCGCAACGCTGCTGGCGCTGCAATCGACCTACAGCGCGGATTTCGCATCCTATGCCAATTCCGCCGTCGCCTTCTTCGTCGGCGTCGTCATCGCCGAGCTCGTGACGCGGATCGCGCGCGGCGTGGGCGCGGAGTGGGTCGCCCATCGCCTGGTGCTGTCGAGCTGGAAGACGCTCGCGGTCGCGGCCGAGCGCCGTGGCAAGCATGATCGGGCGGAGTTTGCGGGCCTCATGCTGCATCGTCTGGGCCTTCTGGTGCAGCGGATCGCCTTCCTCTCCGAGAGCGATCGCCACGATGCCGACAGCCTCGTGCAGCTTCGAATCGGGATCAATATCATCGACCTGCGCCGCGCCCGCTATGGGCTTGCCGCAACCACCATTGCCGTCATCGACGACATGCTTGATCAGCTCGCGATCGCTTGCCGCAGCCATGCCGGTGGAGCAATGCCGACCGAGCTGTTGACCAGCGTCGATCGGGCGCTGGCCAAGGCGGTGACGGATTCCAATGACCGCGCGCGCGAAGACGCTCTGATCGGCCTCGTCGGCATCCGCCGCGGCCTGTTCCCGGACGCACCGGCCTACCGGCCGCGTACAGGCGCGAGTGTTGCAGCATGAGATACGTGATCGACATCTATGGCGTGCTCGTACCGGCGCTGCTGCTGTGGATCATCGTCGCCTATGTCCTGAGCGCGATCCTGCGCCGGCTCATGCAGCGCTTCGACCTCTACCGGCTGGTCTGGCACCGTGCGCTGTTCGATTTCGCGATTTTCGTCTGTCTTCTCGGCGGCGTCGTCTATCTCTCGGAGTTTTTGCCATGAAGGGGAATTTCGCCTGGTTTGGCCGCCTTGCGCTGACCGTTCTCGCCGTCGTCGCCGCGCTCGCGGTCGGCCGTGAACTTTGGGTCTATTACATGGAGCAGCCCTGGACCCGCGACGGTCGCGTCCGCGCCGATGTGGTGCAGGTCGCGCCTGACGTCTCCGGGTTCGTCACGGAGGTGCTGGTCAAGGACAACCAGAAAGTCCATCGCGGCGATGTGCTGTTCCGGATTGATCGCGAACGTTTCGCGCTGGCCTTGCGGCAAGCCGATGCATCGGTGGCGGGGCATCAGGCCACGCTCGACCAGGCCAATTCCGATTTGAAGCGCTACAGCGCGCTGACCACCGATGCGGTATCGCAGCAGAAGCAGGAGCAGGTGTTGGCCACCCAGCTCCAGGCCAAGGCGGCGTTCGATCAGGCCGTCGCCGACCGCGCGGTCGCCCAGCTCAACCTCGATCGCAGCGAGGTCCACGCCTCCGTGAACGGTGTCATCACCAATATGGATCTGCGTCCCGGCGCTTACGTCACGGCCGGCAGGGGCGTGATGGCGCTGGTCGACACGGACACGTTGCATGTGGAGGGCTATTTCGAAGAGACAAAGCTCGCGCGCATCCGCACCGGCGACAAGGTGCGGGTCCGCCTGATGGGCGAAACGGTCACGCTGTCGGGCCATGTCGAGAGCATCGCTGCCGGCATCGAGGACCGCGACCGCGCTGAGGGCGCGAACCTGCTTGCCAATGTCAACCCGACCTTCAGCTGGGTGCGGCTCGCCCAGCGCGTCCCCGTGCGCATCGCGTTGGACAATGTCCCCGACACCATCTCGCTCGTCGCCGGCCGCTCCGCGACGGTAGAGGTATTGGACTAACGCAACGAGCCCATGGATCGCGCCTGGCTTGGGGAAAACCACCAACAGGCGTTTCAATGCCAAATCGCAGGGCTAATCCTGACGCGCTTGTGTGAGTCGGGGGACCGTATGGGCGTTTGGTTTCTAGTCCTGGCAGCCTGCGTCGTCGGCGCGTTGCTCCTTTTGGCATTCTGCCGATAGAGCCGCGAGCGGACGCAAATGTTGCTGCGAAGCATCAGCCAGCCGTTGAATAGCGGTTCCAGACCGATGGTTTTTGACTGTGCATGGATGACCGCGTTCACTTCCGGGATCGGAGGCGGACATGAGCTGGTTGTTTGTGTTTCTCATTGCCGCGAGCGCAGTCGTTCTGATCGCCCATGCGATTGACGCGATGCGTTCCTGATACTGCCTGCGACTCGGTTTCGTCGGTAGCTCGGTAAGCGACGAAATTGTTCCGAGGCGGGCGAGTGTCAATTTGAGGAACCTGGTCCTGCAGGCCAAGGTTGTCACAGCAGGAGGAATACGATCATGCTTGCGTTCTATCTGCCGATCATCATTTTCGGAGCGATGCTCGAAGCGATTTCGAAGCAAAATGTCTCTGCACCCATCCAGGAGCCGCCAAGCATCGATTAAACTTCGACGCTCAGGCGTCGGCTCGGGACTGACGAACCAGCGTCTGCTCAGGCATTCGAGTATTTCTTCAGCTCGAACCGCGCGATCTGGTTTCGGTGCACCTCATCCGGCCCATCGGCAAGCCGCAGCAGGCGCGCGGTCGCGTAGGCCTGGGTCAGACCGAAATCGTTCGAGGTGCCGCCGCCGCCGTGCGCCTGGATGGCCCAGTCGATGATCTGGCAGGCCATGTTGGGCACGGCGACCTTGATCATCGCGATCTCAGCCTTCGCGACCTTGTTGCCGACCGTGTCCATCGCATAGGCGGCGTTAAGCGTCAGCAGCCGGGCCTGCTCGATCATGATGCGGGCTTCCGCGATTCGCTCCTGTGTCACGGTCTGCTCCGAGACCGGCTTGCCGAAGGCGACGCGGCTGCGCACGCGGCGGCACATCTTTTCCAGTGTGCGCTCGGCAAGGCCGATCAGCCGCATGCAGTGATGGATGCGGCCTGGGCCGAGGCGGCCCTGTGCGATCTCGAAGCCGCGGCCTTCGCCCAGCAGCATGTTCTCCTTGGGCACGCGCACATTGGTGAAGACGACCTCGGAAGCGCGGTCGGGCACGCCGTAGAAGCCGAACACGGGCAGCGGACGCTTGACCTCGATGCCCGGCGTGTCCATCGGCACGAGGATCATGGATTGCTGCTTGTGGCGGTCGGGATTGTCCGGATCGGTCTTGCCCATGAAGATGCAGATCTTGCAGCGCGGATCGGTTGCGTTGGTCGTGTACCATTTCCGCCCGTTGATGACGTAATGGTCGCCGTCGCGCACGATCGAGCTTTCGATGTTCGTCGCATCGGATGATGCGACCGCGGGCTCGGTCATGGCGAAGCAGGAGCGGATTTCGCCGGCGAGCAGCGGCTTCAACCAGCGCTCCTTGTCCTTCTCCGTGCCATAGCGCTCCAGCACCTCCATGTTGCCGGTGTCGGGCGCCGAGCAGTTGAACACTTCGGGCGCCAGATGCGTGCGCCCCATCACCTCGCAGAGCGGGGCATATTCGAGATTGGTGAGACCCGCGCCGTGGCCGGACTCCGGCAGGAACAAATTCCAGAGACTTTCGGCGCGCGCCAGCGGCTTCAGCTCCTCGACGACCGGATAGACCTTCCACGGTCCGAGCTCCTCCGCTTCGCGATAGAAGCGCTCCTCGTTCGGATAGATGTGCCGGTCCATGAAACTTTCGAGCTTGCGCTTGAGTTCGACGACTTTGGGCGACATCGGGTAGAGCATCTGGACCTCCTGTAGATCAAGCAGCGCCTGCACGCGGGGCCGGCCTGCATCAGAATCGAGTCGGCGATAGCGGCGCTTGCCTCATCGCATTTTCATCGGCGCGGCTCTGCGCAAATCGCGTCAGAGCTCACCTGTTGCGTAGCGATATTAACGTCCATTCATGCGTTGTCTTGCGTTTGTGCACCGAATGAGAAGCGCGTGGGAAACAATCAGCAACTGTGACTTTGACGCGACTGGCAATCCGAAAGGTCGTGCCTAAGATCGGCCTCAATCAAAAGTGGGGGCAGCAGTCATGACAACACAAGGGGACTACGGAAGCACATCCTTACGGATCGCGCGCCCCTAGTTCGCCAGTCGATAGGACGCGGAGCGCATTGTCCTAGACTGCGCGCGGGTTCTTCCAACAACCGATAGTTCGTCCCGTCGATCCGCAAGCTGCGCGGTCGCCGGTTTCGTTCGTTCAAAAGCAAGCAAGGGCTTGATCCAAACGTTGCGTCTCAAAGCACAATCTAAAATAGAGAAATATAAGAACATCAATCTTGGATTCGAAAAGGAAATGGACATCGACATGCACACGCAATCAGGACGTTCCGTCACTCACCGCATCAGACTCGCCGCCGCCGTTGCAGCGGTGAGCGCGACTATCACTTCACCTGCTTTCGCCGGCGGTCCGCTGCCTGCACCCGTCGTCTCCTGGTCTGGATTCTACGCCGGTGTCCATGGCGGCTGGGGATGGGGGAAGTCGGAGTTTCGCGATCCCCTCAACAGCCCCGCCAACAATCCGTTCTTTGCCTACTACAACGGACCGCTCGCGGGCGGGCAGCTCGGCTACAATTGGCAGCTGGGCAACTATGTCCTTGGTGCCGAGGTCGACGGCTCCTGGTCCTTCGTGAAGGGCAACACCAGCACCTCGCCCCTTCTCACGTCGAGCACCACCAACGGGGTCGGCTACACCGCCCTCGCGACCGCGACGGGCCGTGTCGGCTATGCATCGGGCCAATGGCTCGCCTATGCCAAGGGCGGTGCCGCCTATGCCCGCATGGAGCTTTCGTCGCGGTTCACCCCGGAGATCACCAACTACAACCGCGAGCTGTTCGGTGCCGTCGGCGGCGTCGGCCTGGAAGTGGCCTTCCTGCGCAACGTCTCCGCCAAGGTCGAATACAACGCGATCTTTCTCCCCACCGAAACGCTGCATTGGGTGAGCCAGGACACGACCTCCGAGATCAAGCATTTCGTCCAGGTGGTGAAGGCCGGCATCAACGTCCGTTTCAACGGCGACGGCGGCCTCCCGCGTTAATTCCCCGGCACATCGAAACAACATTCAACAGAAATCCTCGGAGACAACATCATGTCCACCATGTCCAAGATCGCCGCAGTCGTCACCGCCGGCCTCGGCGCCATGATCGCCGCACCAAGCCACGCCGCCGCTCCAGTCGAGTACGTCAAGGTCTGCTCCTTGTACGGCGCCGGCTTCTTCTACATTCCGGGCACCGACACCTGCACCAACGCCAACCAGATCGCGACGAACCAGTTCGATCTCGCGCGTGCGCAGACCCGCGCTTCGACCGGCACCGCGATGGCCGCGTCGCTCGTCGCGCCGTGGCTTCCGACCGGCACCAATTACGCGGTCTCGACCCACTGGGCGACCTATGACGGCCAGCACGCAGCGGGCTTCTCAGGGCTCGTGCGGGTCTCCGGCAATTTCGTGTTCTCGGGCGGCTTCTCGCTCGGCCTCGACAAGGGAAGCCTCACGTCCCTCACCAACCGCACGCAGACGGAATTCGGCACGGCGATCCCGGCGCAATCGTGGAGTGACGTCCGTGGCCTCGGCCGCGCGGGCTTCATGTACGCCTGGTGATGCACGCGACGCTCGCTCCTAAGATTCATTCTGACATTTGAAAGATCATCCCATGACAATCTCTCTCTCGCGATCGGCGCGCCGCTTCCTCTCCTGCGTTGCTGCCGTCACGCCGCTTCTCGCGGCCATGCCGCTCACCGCCACATCCGCGAACGCGGCCGACATGACCGTGAAGGCTCCGGTCGTCGCTCCGGTGCCGCTCTGGAACGGCTTCTACATTGGTGCTCATGGCGGTTATGGCATGGGCAGCAGCCGGCTCGTCGACCCGAGCTTCGCATTCGCGCAAGATCGCTTCACGATGGACACAAAGGGCGCGCTCGCAGGTGCGCAGGTTGGCGGCAACTGGCAGTTCGACAACATCGTGGTCGGTGCCGAGCTCGATCTCTCCTGGGCGTCGATCAAGGGCAATCGGCCGTTCGATCCCGCGAACCCCATCTTGTCCGGGCTTTCAGTGTCGTACCAGGCACTGGCGACGGGCACCGGTCGCATCGGCTACGCGTTTGATAACGTACTGGCTTACGCCAAAGGCGGGGTTGCCTGGGCAAATGTCGCCTACCAGGCCTATGTCGGCACGGTTGCTCCGCTCGACGTGAACCACCAGCGGACCGGCTTGACCGGCGGCGTCGGCCTTGAATACGCGCTGACGAGCAATCTCTCGGCGCGACTGGAGTACGACTACCTGTATTTCGGTCCGGCCGCGATCGCGCTGAGCACACGGATCAGCACCCAGAACGTCGACCATGACCTTCATCTCGTGAAGCTCGGCGTGAACTACCGCTTCAACGGCGATGCCATCGTTGCTCGTTACTGAGCCGCGCCAACGTCACTGATTGGAGACAAACATGTGGAAGCAAATCAACGCGGCACGAGACGTCTTCCGACGTCACCTGCGCGCTATCCTTGCGACTGCCGCTCTGGTTCTGGCGATCCCGATGCCCGGCCATGCTGCGGTCGAGTACGAAAAGATCTGCTCGGTCTACGGTGCCAACTTCTTCTACATACCGGGTACTGACACCTGCGTGAACGCGGGGCAGACGGTGCAGAGCCAGTTCGATCTCGCACGCCAGATTACCCGTGCAGCGACGGGAACGGCCATGGCGACTTCGCTCGTCAATCCGTTCCTGCCCGACGGGACCAACTATGCGATCTCGACGCACTGGGCCGTCTTCGACGGGCAGCATGCCGCCGGTGTGGTCGGAATGATCAGGATCCAGGGAAACCTGTCACTGACCATGGGCATCGCGTTCGGTCTCGATCGCGGCAGCTTGACGTCCACGTCCAACCGGACCGCGACGGAGTTTGGCGTGGCGCTTCCGGCGCAGTCGTGGAGCGACGTGCGCGCCCTTGGACGCGTGGGGCTCCAGTATTCCTGGTAGCCGGCGCCGAACACGAAGGCGCCGCCCGGACGATCTTCACGACGTCCGGGCGGCGCAAATGCTGTGAGCGCAGGGAAGGGCGGCTAGCCGATTTCGAGATAATCCGGGCCGGGCAATGTCGGGAAGGGCGGGGTCGGCAGCGTCTGGTACCAGAACGCGACCGAGGCGATGTCGTCCTGCAATGGAAGATACTTCGCCTCCTTGACGCCCGGCAGCCAGCCCAGTGCCTGGATCGTCACGCGCAGATCGGAGCGGAAGCGCACGGGATCGGGGATGTGCCAGCGGTACAGGCCGAAGCGTTGCTGTGACTTGTAGACGCCATCGGGATGGATCACCTGCGGCAGGCCGGCATAGGGCGTGGTGAATTCCTGGTAGCGTGATTGCCCCTGGCCGGCATGCGCGACATAGGGATCGAAATTATAGGCGCCGCAGAAATAATCCTCGGTGCCGGTGCCGCAGATGGTCGGGAATGCACCGTCGCCGTCGATGAAGAACTTGATCTCGCCTTCGCCCCACCAGCCGTTGTTGTTGACGCCCCAGGCCATATAGGTGCCGACATAATGGCCCGCGCCGCTGACGCCATCGAGGATGATGTAGACCTCTTTGTACGGCAGCGGATTGGTACGCCGGAATTGCGCATGGAAATAGGCGCAGTCCTCGGGCACGTCGGTCAGCGCATAGTTGATCTGGTAGTAGACCGTGAGTTGCTCCTCGCTGCGGTTCTCCAGCGTGAAGCGCGCGCGCTTGCGGAACGGCATTTCCCAGTAGCAGTTGAAGGCGCGGCCGGGATTGACGCAGACCGCGAGCGAGGACACCTGCGCGAATTCCTCCCATCCGCAGGCGAAGAAATCGCCGGCCGGGCATTCCACGCTTGGCTGCGTTTGGTCGTCCCAGTAGATGCGCAGGATCGAGTGACGAAGCCGCCCGCGCGCCAGCGTCATCCAGATCTGCTGGATCGCGCCCTGGCCCTGAATCTCGGCGAGCGTAAAGGTCGCGCCGGGCTCGATGACGACATAGGGCGAGATCTTCCAGCCCTGACCGAGATCGCGAGCCTGGCGTGCGGCGGGTCCGTCGACCGACATGCCGCCCTTGCCCTTCTCGCCGGTGAAATTCTCGGGGCTGATCGAGCGCGTCTGCGCATTCGACAGGCGCGACAGATTGCCGAGATGCAGGCCCAATCCGGAAAACGCCATGCTGTCCTCTATCCCTGGAGTTAGCGACACCTCGATATATCGCCGTCGAATCTACCAAAAGATGAAGACCGCGCACGCAGGGTGCGCGTACGTCAGGCGACGCGGTACTCCCTGAACTTCTCGCGCAGCGCGGATTTGAGCACCTTGCCGGTGCCGGTCATCGGAAATTCGTCCAGGAATTCGACCGCATCCGGCATCCACCAGCTCGCGATCTTCGGGCGCATGTGGTCGAGCAGGGTCTTGCCGTCGACGGTCGCGCCTTTCTTGCGGACGACGAGGAGCAGCGGACGCTCCTGCCATTTCTCGTGGTTGATCGCGACCACCGCGGCCTGAAGCACATCGGGGTGGGACAAGGCGACGTCCTCGAGCTGGATCGAGGAGATCCATTCGCCACCGGACTTGATCACGTCCTTGGAGCGATCGGTCAGCGTGACGTGGCCTTGGCTGTCGATCACCGCCATGTCGCCGGTGATCAGCCAGCCATCACGGTCGAGGCCCTCGTTAAGCTTCATGTAGCCCGAGGCGACCCAGGGGCCACGGGCGCGCAAATGGCCGACGGTCTTGCCGTCGCGCGGCAGCTCGTTGCCGCCGTCGTCTACGATGCGCAAGGCTGTGCCGAAGCAGGCGCGGCCCGACACCTGGCGCCGGTCGAATTTCTCCTTGTCGCCGAGATGCTCGGAGCCGGGCCGCAAGCCCGGCATCGAGCAGCCCAGGGCCTCGGTCATGCCCCAGGCCTGGATGTAGTCGATGTCATAGTCGCGCTTGAGCTTCTCGACCATCGCACGCGGCGGCGCCGAGCCGGACGACAGCGTCGCGCGCAGCGTCGAGAATTTATTGCCGGTGCGTCCCAGCCAGTCGAGCAGGATCAGCCAGAAGCTCGGCACGCCAGCGGAAAGCGTCACCTTCTCGCCTTCGAGCAGCTCATAGAGCTTGTCGGGCTCATAGTTGCGGCCGGGTAGCACCAGCTTCGATCCCGTGTAAGGCGCGGTGAACGGCATGTTCCAGCCGTTGCCGTGGAAGAGCGGCGCCATCGGCATCATCACCTCGCGCACGCCCTCGACATGGCCGGGCAGGAAGTCGAAATTGCAGCAGGTCATGGTTTGCAGGATGGCGGCGCGGTGCGAGTAGATCACGCCCTTCGGATTGCCGGTCGTGCCCGACGTGTAGCAGATGGTGGAGGCGGATTTTTCGTCGAACTCCGGCCAGACGAAACCGGCGTCGTTCTCGCTGGCGAGGAGATCCTCATAGCAATGCACGTTCGCAAGCTTGGTCTCCGGCATCCGCTCGCGCGAGGACATCACGACATAGGCCTCGATCGTCTTCAGCTGCGGCGCGATCGCCTCGACCAGCGGCAGCGTGGCGCGGTCGATGAACAGCAGCCGGTCCTCGGCGTGATTGATGATGTAGACGAGCTGCTCGGGGAACAGCCGCGGATTGATGGTGTGCAGCACGTAGCCCATGCCGGGCGCGGCATAGAACATCTCGAAATGCCGGTGCGTATTCCAGGCCAGGGTGCCGACGCGGTCGCCTTGCTTCATGCCGAGCCGCTTCACAGCCAGCGCCATGCGCTTGATGCGTGGATGGGCGTCGGCGTAGGTGTAGCGATAGATGTCGCCCTCGATCTCGCGCGCGACGATCTCGGCTTCGCCGTGATAGTCCGCGGCATACTGGATCAGGCCGCTGATCAGGAGCGGCATATCCATCATCAGTCCCTGCATGGTCTCCTCCGCAGCCACGTCGTTGCGTGGCGTATGTTTGTGATTTTCGTGCGAGGTTAGCGGAACGTCACGGGACGTTCACGCAAAAAGCGAGGGACGCGATTGCATGCGTCACTTTTTCGGGGCTAACTGATCCGAAGCAGCGTCCGCCGTGGAGGAAATCGATGTCAGCGGAAAGACACAAGACCGGTGCAGCCGGCGAATCTACGGTCGATATTTCCTCACTCCGCGCGCGCTATCGCGACGAGCGCGACCGGCGTTTGCGCGCCGAGGGCAAGGCGCAATATGTCGAGGTCGCAGGCGATTTCGGCCGCTATCTCGACGATCCCTGGGCCGATCCCGGATTTGCGCGCGCAGCTGTCAGCGAGGAGACCGAAGTTCTCATCGTCGGCGGCGGCTTCGGCGGCCTGCTCTGTGGCGCGCGTCTGCGCGAGGCCGGCATCGAGGATTTTCGTATCGTGGAAAAGGCCGCCGATTTCGGCGGCACCTGGTACTGGAATCGTTATCCCGGTGCGGCCTGCGATACCGAGAGCTACATCTATCTGCCGCTGCTGGAAGAGACTGGCTACATGCCGGTGCGCAAATATGCGCGGGCGCCTGAGATCTACGAACACTCCCGCCGCATCGGCCGTCATTTCGGCCTCTACGAGCGCGCGCTGTTTCAGACAATCATCTCGCGGATGGAATGGCAGGAGCAGGAGGGACGCTGGCTGGTCGAGACCGATCGTGGCGATTGCATCCGCGCGCGCTTCGTCATTCTCGCCGGTGGCCCGCTGAGCCGTCCAAAGCTGCCGGGTATTCCCGGCATCGAGACCTTTAGGGGACACAGCTTCCACACCAGCCGCTGGGATTATGGCTACACCGGCGGCACGGCTGAAGGCGGTCTCACCGCTCTCGCCGACAAGCGCGTCGGCATCATCGGGACCGGCGCGACCGCCGTGCAATGCGTGCCGCATCTCGGCCGATCGGCGAAAGAGCTCTATGTCTTCCAGCGCACGCCATCGGCGATCGGCGTGCGCGACGACCGTCCGACGGACGCAAGCTGGGCGCAGAGCCTCGGGCCCGGCTGGCAGCGCGAGCGCATGGACAATTTCACCGCGGTGATCTCCGGCGAGCCGTTCGAACGGGACCTGGTGCAGGACGGCTGGACCGGCCTGCTTGGCGAGATCCTGCTTGCGCCGCGCCGCCAGCCGCAGCCGGTGACCTCGCTCGAAGAGGCGCTGAAGGTCATCGAGCAGGCCGACTACCGCAAGATGGAAGAGATCCGCGCGCGCGTCGATACCGTCGTGAAGGACGAAGCCGCCGCGGCGGCGCTCAAGCCCTGGTACAAGGCGTTCTGCAAGCGGCCATGCTTCCACGACGAATATCTCGACACCTTCAATCGTCCCAACGTGCATCTGGTCGACACCAAAGGGCAGGGCGTCGAGCGGATCACCGAGAACGCCGTCGTGGTTGACGGCAAGGCCTATGAGCTCGACTGCCTGATCTATGCCAGCGGCTTCGAGGTCGGCACCGATTACGCCCGCCGCATGGGCTTCGAGGTTTACGGCCGTGACGGCGTGAGCCTGTCCGAGCGATGGCGCGATGGCGTCAAGACGCTGCATGGCTTTTACAGCCGTGGCTTCCCGAATTGCTTCCTGATCGTCACGGTGCAGGCCGGTCAGAGCGCCAATTTTCCGCACATCATCGACGAGCAGTCGCAGCACATCGCCTATGTGATCGCGGAGGCGCGCAAGCGCAAGGCGCGGACGCTGGAGCCGACGCTCGCCGCCGAGAACGCCTGGGTCGACGAAGTCGTCAAGGCCGCGCTCGGCCGTCAGACCTATCTGGCCGAGTGCACGCCGGGCTACTACAACAACGAGGGCGTGTTCGATCCGATCGCGGCAAGAAACAGCCAGTATTGGCGCGGGCCGGTGGCGTTCCTGCGGCTGCTCGACAAATGGCGCAAGGAAGGCAATCTGGATGGCCTGGAATTGACCCACGGGATCGAGGCGGGCGGCTCTCAGGTTCCGGCCTCAACGGCATGATCCCGGCCCCATCAGGCGCGACGCGGCTCCATGTCATCGTCGGCGATCCCATCGCGCAGGTGCGCTCGCCGGCAGGCGTAACGGCCGCCTTCGCCGCGCGTGGCCATGACGGCATTCTCGTGCCGGTCCAGGTTTCGTCTGCTGACCTCGCTGACTTCCTCTCGGTGGCGACGCGGCTGAAGAACCTCGACGGCATCGTCGTGACCATCCCGCACAAATTTGCCTGCTACCAGGCCTGCGCCAGTGCGACCGAGCGCGCACATTTCCTGCGCACCGCTAACCTGATGCGCCGACGCGCCGACCGCTCATGGCATGGCGACATGGTGGACGGCCTCGGCTTCGTCGGTGCGGCGCGGGCGAAGGGGATCGATCCCCGGGGCATGCGGGCGCTGCTGGTCGGCGCCGGCGGCGCAGGATCGGCGATCGCGCTGGCGCTGGTCGAGGCCGGCGTGAGCGATCTCGCGATTCACGACAGCGCGCCCGAGCGCCGCGACGCACTGATCGGCCGGCTCAACGGGCTCGGCAGAACGCCCGTGCGGGTCGGCACCAGGGATCCCGCGGGCTTCGATTTCGTCGCCAATGCGACACCCGCCGGGATGAAGGAGGGCGATCCGCTGCCGGTCGATGTCGCGCGGCTCGCGCCGACGGCCTATTGCGGCTGCGTCATCACAAAACCCGAAGTCTCGCCATTCATCGCTGCCGCCCGCAGGATCGGCTGCGTGACCGGGACCGGTACGGACATGTACGAGCAGCACCAGAGCATCATGGTGGATTTCCTGCTCGGCCGCGACGGGGCAGGGTAGGCGGTCGCCCCGGTGTCAAGGCACAGGTTGCGCCGGATGGGGCTTGAGCGATCAGGGCCGACGTAGGATCATGGGCCGGCGCGAGCCGGTCGCGCACGTTTATGTGAGAGGACCAGGGAATGACCAAGGGCAGGACCGTTGCGACGGCCATGATCGGCGCTGCAGCGCTGCTTCTCTCGCTGGCGCCCATGTCCCTGATATCCATGGCCCACGCCGCCACATGCGGCAGCTCGCCGGCGGGCTTTGAGGCCTGGAAGCGCGAGTTCGGCGCGGAGGCGCAGGGCAAGGGCGTCGGCCAGACCGCGCTCTCGGCGCTGATGCAGACCAATTACGCCGGTGCCACGATCGCAGCCGACCGCGGCCAGCGCAGCTTCTCGCTGACGCTCGACCAGTTCCTCGCCAAGCGCGGCGCCACCACCATCGTGGCCAAGGGGCGGCAGCTCAAGCAGTCGCAGGCCGCCTTGTTCGCCTCGATCCAGCAGCGCTACGGCGTCCCGCCCGGGCCGCTGATCGCGATCTGGGGCATGGAGACCGGGTTCGGCAGCCAGCGCGGCAACCAGAACATGCTGTCGTCGATCGCGACCCTTGCCTATGACTGCCGCCGTCCCGAATTCTTCACCGACCAGCTCTATGCCGCCCTCAAGCTGATCGACCGCGGCACGCTGTCGGGGGCGACCCGCGGCTCCATGCACGGCGAGGTCGGCCAGACCCAGTTCATGCCCAAGAACATCCTGGCCTATGGCACCGGCAATCTCGAGGTTGCCGCCAATGCGCTGAACTCGACGGCGAATTTCCTGAAAGCTCATGGCTGGCGCGCAGGAGCCGGTTACCAGCTGGGCGAACCGAATTTTGCCGCTATCGAGGCTTGGAATGCTGCCGGCGTCTATCAGAAGGCAATCGCCCTGATGGGACGGCAGATCGACGAGGGAGGAGGGGCGGCCGCGTTGCGTTGAGGCCGCATGAAGGCTCGGCCGCGCACGAGAAAGTTCTTGCGTTGAGGAACTGACGGCACGAGGTTTGCTTTGATCGGGGGCAGGGCTGGCATGAGGAGACTCAATATGGCTACCCAGATCGTGATGGACCAGACGGGCGACACGCGCCACGAGTTTGATCCTGACAATGCCGAAGCGCTGGCGCGAGCCGAACGGCGCTTTCGTGAGCTGACCGGAGCTGGCTTCACCGCCGCCTATCGTACCGGACCCGGTGAAGTCACCCGCATCAAGTCATTCGATCCGACCGCGCACGAAACGCTGTTCTATCCCCGCCTGGTCGGCGGTTGATCTGAGCTGCTCATGATCGCGGCAATTTGGCTCCGTGCGCCGGCGCGTGCGCGTCTGCATGCGCTGCGCGAGCTCTATCGGCGCTTCTTCGGCGAGAACACGCCGGATGCCCGCGGCCGCCGGCTTTTGGCCGAATGGCTGTCGCCGGCGCAGCGCGCGCAATTCGAGCAGCATCGGTATTTCGATGTCATCGGCTGCGATACCGGCAAGAGGTATCGCATCCACTACGGCACGGCCGCCAATGTCCATGAGATCGACGATGAGGGGCGTGCGGCGATGGGATGGTGCTTCGTCCCGTCAGGCTTTCTCGTGCCCGGCGACGTGATGCTGGCGCAGAAGGTCGCGCTCGAGACCGACGAGAACGCGGCAATCGCGCTCGCTAACCGGTTTCCGCCGGCTACGCACTCGGAGCACTTTTACCGGCGCCCGTTCTAGCGGCCGGAGGGCGTGCAGATCAGGAGTGCGTTGTGCGGTAGGCATCCAGCGCATGCGCCGCGAACACAGCGACGCTGCAAAGGGCGAGCACGGCTGAGATCAGCTCGATCATAGCTCATCCTCCCGCAGCGGCTGGGAGACGAGATTTTGGCAGCAGGCATAATCCAGGATGAGGTCGAGGAAGAATTGCATGGTGGCCGTCCCTGTATGATTTTGACAACCAGTTAACCGGCCATCTGTTTCAGGCGTGTTTCGTCGTTTTGGGAAACGGGTTTCGCGGGGAACCCGGGGCTGGTTTGTGCACCGCAGACCCGCTACATCCCGCGCTGCTTAGTCCTTCAGCCGCGCCTTTCCAGTGGGCGGCAAGTCATATTGCGAGGCAAAATCATGGCGCAGGTCGAGTGGTTCGACGATCTCACCATCGGAATGCGGTTCAAATCCCCCGAGGTGCAAGTCACCGAAGCCGACATCAAGCGCTTTGCAGCCGAGTTCGATCCGCAGCCGATGCATCTCGACCATGAGGCCGCCAAGCAGACCTTGTTCAACGGCCTGGCCGCATCAGGATGGCACACCGCCGCGATCGCCATGAACCTCGCGATCCAGGCCCGCCCGTTCGGCCCGCATCCGCTGATCGGCGCGGGCGTCGACGGTCTGCGCTGGACCATCCCGGTACGGCCCAATGACCGCCTGCATCTGGTCGGCGAGGTCATGAGCCTGACGCCGTCGAAGTCGAAGCCGCAGGGCATCGCGCTGGTGAAATGGACCATGTTCAACCAGAACGGCGAGGAGGTTTACACCTTCACCCCGATCGCCATCATCCCCAGGCGGGTGTAAGGCCGGCGACGTTCAGCATCGGCCCGGATCAACCTTCTCGAGCCCTTGCGGGCCGCAGGCTGAGGTGGTCATCTCCGCATGGGGAACGCTGGAGGCTGACATGAGACGATTCCTTCTTGCCGCTTTGCTGACCGCGGGCGCCCTGGGCGCAGCCGTCTCGAGCACAGGGCCGGCGTTCGCGCAGCAATCCAGGGTCGGCGACTGGACCATCGAGAAGCGCGCGCAGGACACGCATTGCAATGCGAGCCGCGGCTACAAGGACAAGGAAGACGAGAACCGCAACTACGTCATCGTGATCACCTATTCCGAGAAGGCCATCGTGATCGTGATGATCTATGACGGTTGGGAATGGGACAAGGTCGGCGAGATCCTCCGGGCCGACGTCGGCACCGATGACGCCGACATCATGAAGAAGGCGAAGTGGGAGGTCATGGACAAGACCACCGTGCGCGGCATCTTCGAATACGACCAGTCGATCATGGACCGGCTGTCGAAGGCCAGGCGTCTCTCGCTCGATTTCGAGGACGATGACGAGGACAGCATCGAGATGCAGATCCCGCGCGCCGGCGAGGCGCTGGCCGCGCTGAAGTTCTGCGAGGAGAACCGGAAGTAAAGTGCTGCGCCGCGCACAGTGCGCGCGATCGAGCAAGCAGCGCGAGGGCGCGTGACCCACAGCACACAGCCCGCGCGCTGTTCGCTTTTATCCTAGTCTTTGGCGAAAACGTCCAAGCCGCACCCTGCGGTTGACGTTACGCAAGGACGATGTTCGATATTTTAGCATCTCGCTGCACTGCCTTTTCCACGCCGAAGGCGACGATCGACCGCTCCGTCGCCTCTGCCAATGTCCAATGCGCAAGCTCCCTTCGTCACCGGGGCCGCACGCCGATCGCATCGTCGTTCCGATGACGATCCTCCAGGCAAACCGGTTCTCGTCTCTCGTCGGCGAGATCTACGATGCTGCGGTCGATCCTGCGCTGCGCAGCGGCGCGCTGGAACAGGTTTCTCATTTCGTCGGCGGGTGTGCCGCGACCATCCTGTCCCGCGATGCGGCAAGGCTCTCGATCGAGATTCACCAGCATTTTGGCACCGAATCCCGCTTTCGCCAGCTCTATCGCGACAGATATGTCGAGCAGGATCCTCTGCTCGATCGTCATCTCGCTTTTGCGGCCGGGCACGCCATCGGCGTGACCGATATCATGCCGCACGCGGACTTCGTGGCGACGAGCTTCTATCGCGAGTGGGTCGAGCCGCAGGGCGCGATCGACCTCGCGACCGTCGCGCTCGAGAGATCGGACGCGCGTACCACGGTGTTGCAGGTGTTACGCCATCGATCCCGCGGAACCGTCGACGAGGCGATGCGCGAACGCATGCGGCTGCTCGCACCCCACATCCAGCGTTCCAGGATCATGGGCCGGCAGATCAGGGCGCGCTCGCATACCGTGGACGACCTTGCCGATGTGCTCGACGGCCTGAGCACGGCGATCTGCCTGCTCGATGCGGATGGCCGGGTCGTCCACGCCAACGCGGCGTGCCGGCAGCTGTTCGTCGATGCAAGCCTGCTCGCGATGGTCGGCGACCGGATCGTGGCGCGTAACACTCAGACCGACAAATTATTCCGCGGCCTGTTCGAAGTTGTTGCGGATAGCGAAGCTCAGCCGGCCGGTCGCCGCCGCATCGAGCTCGCGACGTCGGCGGACGGTCAGCACTATCTCGTCCATGTCCTTCCGTTGAAGCGGGAGTGCAGCCTGCCGCGAGACGTCGCGGCCACGGTGCTCCTCGTACAGAAGGCCGCGATGGTGCCATCGCTCGTGCCCGACGCCATTGCTGCGGCCTTCAGGCTGACGCGGTCCGAATTGCGCGTGCTGATGGCCATCGTCGAGGTCGGCGGCGTTCCCGATATCGCGGCAAAGCTCGGCATTGCCGAGACCACGGTGAAGACGCATCTCGGTCGCCTGTTCGAGAAGACCGGTGCCGGCAGGCAGGCCGACCTCGTGAAGATCGCGGCCGGCTTCACCGCGCCGTTTGTACAGCGAACGCGCCGCGACGACGACACCATGTGATTCATTTCACGGCGCGAGCCGCGCGGCGATGCAATCTCAATCCATTGTGATGAGCAGGATCGTCAGGTCCTCCGAACGTACGACGCGCGTCATTTGATACTTTCGTATATGGCGCCTCTTGAACGAGAAGGGCAGCGTGCGCCACGGAACAATGCGCGCCGGCACCGGACGCGGGAGACGACAGCGCGTGAGCGAGCTTGCCTGTCGGTTGGAGAAATTGCAGTGAGCGGCAAGGACGAATTTTCCATTCTCAATGTTTCGACGGACCACATTCCCGAAGACGAGCGTGTGCCGCTGCTGCGCGAATTCTATTGCCGCGGCGTGCTCAAGGCGGAGGTCGAGCCGACGGACGAAAAGCCGTTCGCCGCGAGCCTCACATCCCATGGCTTGCCGGACGTCCAGCTGGTGATCGGCGGGCTGGTCGGAGCTCGGGTCATCCGTACCAAACAACTGGTCGTCGACGGCAACGACAGCCTTGGCCTGATGATCAACCGATCCGGCATCGTCGAAGTATCTGCGCGAGGACGAGATCTGAGGCTTCATCCCGGTGACGCGGTTCTGACGAGCGCGGAGGACGCGACGATCTACGAACGCCTCTCGCTTGGAAATTGTCTGTCGCTGCGCGTGCCGCGGCGGGTGCTGGCGCCCATGATCGTGGACATCGACGACGCCGTGATGCGAATCATTCCGGAGCGCGCCACCGGACTTCGCCTGCTGGTCGACTACGCGACGTCTCTGGTGCGCGAGCGCGCGTTCGCGGTGCCCGTATTGCGCCAGCTCGCTGTTGCACATCTCCATGATCTGATGGCGCGTGTTCTCGGCGCGACGGATGAGGTTCACGAGCTGGCCGGGCGCCGAGGCGTCCGGGCCGCGCGGCTGCGGAAGGTGAAGTCCTTCATCGTCAACAATTGCTGGCATCAGGACCTCTCGGTCGCGACCGTGGCGCAGGAATTCGGCGTGACCACACGTTATCTCCAGCGGCTGTTCGAAGCCGACGGCAAGACGTTCTCGTCCTTCCTGACCGGGCAGCGCCTCAAACGCGCGCATCGCATGCTGCGCGAGCCTGACTTCGCCGGGCGGCCGGTGAGCTCGATCGCCTACGACGTGGGCTTCGGCGATCTCTCTTATTTCAATCGTTGTTTCCGGCGGGCCTATGGCGCGACGCCCAGCGGCGTCAGGAGCGGCGAAGCGCTGTGACCGCGCGGTGCGCGGTTCGTGCGACCAGGCGGGTGCCTATCGCAGCGCGCGCGTTCGGCCGACTACGTCTTCTAAGCGCGCGGAGTAGAACGATGACGCTGTGTTTCGGACGGCGCCGGCGGTTGGAGTTGTGAATGCGCCGCTTCTTCTTTGATCTCCTGGTCGACAATTTCGTGAAGATCGATCCGGGCGGCATGGTCTTCGAGCAGGCCAAGGCCACGTTCGTCGTGGCCGACGAGATGGCGAGGCATCTGTTCGTCTGGCGTGACGATCTGCGTGATCGCGACGCCTGGATCCGCGTCAGGGATGCGGGTGGGCGAGAGGTCTATCGCGCCGCGGTCTGGTCAGAAAATGTCGAGAAGGTCGGCTGGGACCAGGCATGACCGTTCCGACTTCACCCTCCTGGGCGGCAACGCCGACAACCGGTCGCGGCGCCAAGTGCTCAACAATGCTGCGGTGGCTGGCTTCGGCTTCGACTACCGCGCCAGCCGCAACGTGTCCGTGTTCGGCGCGGTCGAGGGCATGATGATGTCCGACCGGAGCCGCACCGGCACAGCGAAGGGTGGCGTTCGCGTCGCGTTCTGAGCCGGCATCAGCCCTGGCGGCTCGAATGCGATGCCCGCCGGCCGGGCCCCATCCGCCCGGCCGGCGCCTCCTCCGATCGGAGGACGTCGCATGCCGTGGTTATGGTATTCTTGGTGATATTGATCACTCAGGCCATTTATAGCCATGCATCGACCACCGAAGCTGCCCGAACTGGTCGAGTCCATCTATGACGCGGGGCTCGATCCTTCGCTGTGGAACCACGTCGTCGCCGGCGTTCGCGATTTCGTCGGCGGGCAGGCCTGCGGGCTGTTTTCCAAGGATTCGATCAGCAAATTCGGCGTCACCCATTATTATTGCGGCGCCGACCCGCACTATATCCGGCTCTATTCAGAGACCCATTCGAAGTTCGATCCGCTGACGGTGCTGCCGCCGCATGGCGAGATCGTCAGCATCCCCGATCTCGTCAATTTCGATGAATACCGGAAAGGGCGCTTTTACCAGGAGTGGATGCAGCCACAGGGTTGCAGCGACGCGGCCAATGTCGTGCTTGAGACATCGCATGCGAGCTGCCCGGTGATGATGACGGTGCTGTCGGGCCGGCGCATGGTGGACCCGGCGATGAAGCGTCGGCTCTCGCTGATCGTACCGCACGCCAGCCGCGCGCTGCTGATCAATCGCGCCATCACCTCGCAACTGACGCTGGCGACGGCGCTGGTGGATGTTCTGGACAATCTGGCGTCCGGTATCTTCCTGCTCGATGCCTTTTGCCGGGTGGTGCATGCGAATTCGGCCGGCCACGCCTTGTTTGTCGCCGCCGACGTGGTTCGGTCCATTGCCGGGCAGCTCGTAACCAGCAGCGCGGAGGCCAATCAGACGCTGCGCGAGGCATTGGCGAGCCGCAATGACGTTGTCCTGCTTGCCGCGAGGGACCGTGCGATTCCGCTGTTGTCACCCAGCGGCGAACGTTACGTCGCGCACATCCTGCCACTGTCGTCCGTGCTGCGAAATGGCAGCGAGCGGGTGGTCGATGCCGCCGGTGCGCTGCTCCTGCGCAAGGTGTCGCTTGGCGGGCAGTCCTATGGCGAGCTGATCGCACGGACCTTCGACCTCACGCCGGCCGAGCTGCGCGTGTTCCTGTCGATCGTCGAGGTCGGTGGCGTCCCGGAAACGGCGGCAGCGCTCGGTATCGCAGAAACCACGGCGAAGACGCATTTGCATCGGGTGTTCGCCAAGACCGGCGTTTCGCGTCAGGCCGATCTCGTCAAGCTCGCGGCGGGATTCTCCAATCCGCTCGTCAACTGATCGGTCAATCGCTGTCGGGGTTGAACCTTTTGCTCCCACGATAGACTCAATTGTGCCGCCGGGCATGACGAACATTTCGCGATCTCCAACTCACCATTGGCTGTTCTGATGTCCCGACCTCCCAAACAGTCCGAGTTGATCGAGAACATATATGACGCGGGTCTCCACCCTGAGTTGTGGAGCGATGTTGTCGTCAAGCTCAATGCGTTCATCGGCAGCCAGGCTTGCGGGCTGATTTCGAAGGATCCGGTCAGCAAGTCCGGCGCGACGCATTATTACTGCGGTGTCGATCCGCACTACATCCAGCTCTATGCCGAGACCTACGCCCAGTACGATCCGCTGGCACGGCTGCCTCGCTATGGCGAGGTTCGTAACATCCCCGATCTCGTGGATTTCGACGAATATCGCCGCGGGCGGTTCTATCAGGAATGGCTGCGGCCCCAGGGTTCCGTCGATGTCGCCAGCGTGGTTCTGGAACAGTCGAAGTCGCCGTGTCCGATGCTGATCACCGTGATCCCCGGCAAGGGGATGCTCGATGCTGAGCAACGGGCGCGGATGCAATTCCTGGTTCCGCATGCGAGCCGGGCGCTGCTGATCAACCGGGCGATCGAGCGGAAGCAGCAGCGGGCGATCGCGCTCGCCGATGTCGTGGATCGGCTGAATGCCGGCGTCATCCTGCTCGATACGGCCTGCAACATCGTCCACAGCAATCCTGCCGCCGACACGTTGCTCGCCGCCGATGATGTCCTGCGCTCTGTCGCGGGCCGGCTGGCGGCGCGATCTTCCGCGGCAAATTCGGCGCTGCGCGATATCTTCCGTGACGCAGGCGAGGTTGCCGTCGCCGCGGCCGCCGGGCGAAAGATTCCGCTGATGTCGCATGACGGCTCCTACTACGTCGCGCACGTCATCGCGCTGCCGTCGTTGTTGCGTGAAGGCGCGGCGGAGCGCACGTCGGCGGTCGGCGCCTTGTTCATCTGGAAGGCGGAACTCGACGGTCGCTCATGCGCCGGCCTCATCGACCGCGCGTTCGAGTTGACCCCTGCGGAGCTGAGGGTCATGCAATCGATCGTCGAGGTCGGCGGTGTGCCGGAGACGGCCGTGGCGCTCGGCATCGCGGAGACGACGGTGAAGACGCATCTGCATCGGGTGTTCGCGAAGACCGGCGTCTCGCGACAGGCGGACCTCGTCAAGCTCGCGGCTGGATTCTCCAATCCGGTTCTGCACTGACGCGCTTTCCGAAGGCGCAAGCGAGTCGCTCCGGCTCGCGATAGGTTCAAACAGCAGCATCATTAGAAAGTTATCGCGGGTCGTTCGATCGAATGACGCGATTCTCCGCGCTCTCTTCTACGAGAATTCACACGTTTTCTTGCTCGACGCGTTCGATCTTCGTGTGAAGCAACTCACAGCAAGCGGAAGTGAACCTCATCAATCTCTCGCGCAAGTTGAGAGGAAATTGTCATGCGAAAGGCGTCACCAGCTCCGGCCGGCAAGTTCCGCGACATCGTCGCGCGCATCGGCGCGGCATTCCGCGCGCAGCGCGAGATCGACGCGAAGCGCGCGTTGCGGCGCTACAGCCATTTGCTGGAGCAGTCGCATGAAACGTCGCGTTTGAATGAAATGATTCCAGTCTGCAATGAGGATACTTTTGAAAATGCCAATAGAGTTGATCCGCGCGAGCGCGCGGCCGGCCGCACCAGGTTCGAACGCGCGTAACGTCAACATTGTCGCCGCCGCGCTGACGGCGGCGCTCGTCACGCTTCAACTGGTCGGGCTGGCAATGCTGGAGCGTTCGCACGCGCAGCCGGTCTCTCGGCCTCTCCTGAATTCGCACGATGCGGAGCTCTGCACCGGGACTGCCGATGTCCCGACGACGCAGACACCCTACGACTGACCCGGAGAATGCATCGTGCCTGATATCACGACCAGCCTTCTCGTGAGCGTCGCCGTGTTCGCCGGCGCCTTCGTCTCGGGGCTCTCGGGCTTCGCGTTCTCGGCCGTGGCGGGCGCTATCCTGCTCCGCGTGTTTCAGCCGCTGGAGGCCGTGCCGCTGATGATGGCGTGCAGCATCGGGGTGCAGGCCACCAATCTGTGGGCGCTTCGGCGCAGCATCCGGTGGGAAGGCAGTCTGCTGCTGATCGTCGGCGGATTGATCGGCGTTCCCATCGCGGTGTCGCTGTTGCAATCCACGGACACGCATCTGCTCCGCCGCGGCTTCGGCATCATCGTGGCGCTCTATGCGGCGTACATGCTGCTGCGGCCGACGCTTGTGACGGCGGGCGAAGCCGTCGGCCGGCCCTGGGTCGCGTTGATCGGGTTCGGGGGAGGGCTGGTCGGCGGCCTGACCGCGATGCCTGGCGCGATCCCCACGATCTGGTGCGACATGCGCGGCATGCCCAAGAGCGAGCAGCGCGGCCTGGTGCAGCCCTTCATCGCCGCGATGCAGGTCTTCGCGATCGCGCTGCTGGTCGGACACCAGGACCTGTCGTCCAAGGTGTTCGTCGACCTCGCGATCAGCCTGCCTGCGCTGTTCGCAGGCTCAGCGCTCGGCGTGATCGCCTTTCACCGGGTCAACGAGACGGTCTTTCGCAAGACCGTGCTCGTTCTGTTGCTGCTCTCGGGGATCTCCCTGATCTAGTGGCCTGCGCCTTCGTGCTTGAGACCCTGGACCGGCGCCGCGCTGGTGTCGCTGCTGTGATGCACCAGCGGCTTGTTGCCGGTGACGGTCCGCAGCAGCACATAGAACACCGGCGTCAGGAACAGGCCGAACACGGTGACGCCGATCATGCCGGAGAACACCGCGACGCCCATCGCGCGCCGCATCTCCGAGCCCGCGCCGGTCGAGAGCACGAGCGGCAAGACGCCCATGATGAACGCCATCGACGTCATCAGGATCGGACGCAGCCGCAAGCGGCTCGCCTCGATCGCGGCCCGGATCGGCGTGCGTCCCGCGAATTCGAGCTCACGCGCGAACTCGACGATCAGGATGGCGTTCTTGGCGGAGAGGCCGACCAGCACGATCAATCCGATCTGGGTGAAGACGTTGTTGTCGCCCTTCGAGATCCAGACCCCGAACATCGCCGCCAACAGGCCCATCGGCACGATCATGATGATCGAGAGCGGCAAGGTCAGGCTCTCGTAGAGCGCCGCCAGCACCAGGAACACCAGCAGGATCGCCAGCGGAAACACCCAGAGACCGGAATTGCCGGCGATGAACTCCTGATAGGTCAGGTCGGTCCATTCGAAGGCAAAGCCGGGCGGCAACGTCTCCGCCGCGATCCGCGTCGCGACCTCCTGTGCCTGGCCCGATGAAAAGCCGGGCGCAGCGGCCGCGTTGATGTCGGACGACAAAAAGCCGTTGTAGCGGATCGCGCGCTCCGGTCCGGCGCTCTGGCGGATCGTCAGCAGCGCCGACAGCGGCACCATGTCGCCGGAGGACGAGCGCACCTTCAACTGCCTGATGTCGTCGGCGCGGGCGCGGAACGGCGCGTCGGCCTGGACATAGACGGAGTAGGTGCGACCAAACTTGTTGAAGTCGTTGACGTAGTAGGAACCGAGGTAGATCTGCAGCGTGTTGAACACCTCCGTCACGGGCACGCCCAACTGAAGCGCCTTGGTGCGGTCGATGTCGGCGAACAGTTGGGGCACGTTGACCTGGAAGCTCGAGAACACGCCGGCAATCTCCGGCGCCTTCTGCATCGCCGCCATGAACGCCTTGGTCGCCTCGTTCAGCGCTTCATAGCCGAGACCGGCACGGTCCTCGATCTGGAGCTTGAAGCCGCCGATGGTGCCGAGGCCGTTGACCGGCGGCGGCGGGAACATGGCGATGAAGGCTTCCTGGATGCCGGAATATTTCTTGTTCAGATCGGCCGCGATCGCGTTCCCGCTCAGGGCCGGACCCTTGCGTTCGTCGAACGGTTTCAGCGTCGAGAACACGATGCCGGCATTGGACGAGTTGGTGAAGCCGGCGATCGACAGACCCGGAAACGCGACCGAGCTCTCGACACCGGGCTGGGTCAGCGCGATGTCGCTCATCTTGCGGATCACCTCTTCGGTCCGATCGAGCGCCGCACCATCGGGCAGTCGTGAGAAGCCGACGAGATATTGCTTGTCCTGACCCGGCACGAAGCCACTCGGCACCTGCTGGAACAGGAGGGCGGTCACGCCGACCAGCACCACATAGAGGCCCATCACCGCGGCCTTGCCCGAGATCACCTTGGTGACGGTGCCGCTGTAGTTCTCCGACGAACGCGTGAAGGCCTTGTTGAAGCCGCGGAAGAACCAGCCGAGGCTCTTTTCCATGATGATCGTCAGCCGGTCCTTCGGCTCGTTGTGACCCCTAAGCAGCAGCGCCGACAGGGCCGGCGAGAGCGTCAGCGAGTTGACGGCGGAGATCACGGTCGAGATCGCGATGGTCAGCGCGAACTGCTTATAGAACTGCCCGGTCAGGCCGGAGATGAAGGCGAGCGGCACGAACACCGCGATCAGCACCATCGCGATCGCGATGATCGGTCCCGACACCTCGCGCATGGCCTGGTAGGTGGCGTCGCGCGGCGACAGTCCGCCCTCGATGTTGCGCTCGACATTCTCGACCACGACGATGGCGTCGTCGACGACGATGCCGATCGCGAGTACGAGGCCGAACAGGCTGAGCGCGTTGATGGAGAAGCCGAACAGATGCATCACCGCGAAGGTGCCGACGATCGACACCGGCACCGCAAGCAGCGGGATGATCGAGGCGCGCCAGGTCTGGAGGAACAGGATCACCACCAGCACCACCAGCGCGATCGCCTCCAGCAGCGTGTGGATGACGGCCTCGATCGAGGAGCGCACGAACTGGGTCGGATCGTAGACGATCTGGTAGGACACGCCCTCCGGCATGTTCTTCTTGATCTCGGCCATGGTGGCGCGGACGTGGTCGGAAATCTCGAGCGCGTTGGAGCCCGGCGCCTGGAAGATCGGGATCGCCACCGCCTGCTTGTTGTCGAGCAGCGAACGCAGGCCGTATTCGGACGCTCCAAGCTCGATGCGGGCGACGTCGCGCAGCCGCACCACTTCGCCGCGGGTGCCGGTCTTGACCACGATGTCGCCGAACTGCTCTTCGTTGGCGAGCCGGCCTTCGGCATTGACGGACATTTGCAGGTCGATACCCCTGACGTTGGGGGAGGAGCCGACCACGCCGGCGGCGGCTTCGACGTTCTGCGCCTGGATCGACTTGACGATGTCGCTTGCGGTCAGACCATGCTCGGCCGCCTTTTGCGGATCGACCCAGACCCGCATCGAATAATCGCCGGCGCCGTAGAGCTGGACGTCGCCGACACCGTCGATGCGCGCCAGCCGGTCCTTGACGTTGAGAACGGCATAGTTGCGCAAATACGTCATGTCGTAGCGGTTGTTCGGCGACAGCAGATGCACGACCATGGTGAGGTCGGGGGACGATTTCTTGGTGATGATGCCGAGCTGGCGCACCACGGCCGGCAGGCGCGGCTCGGCCTGCTGCACGCGGTTCTGCACCAGCTGTGTCGCCTTGTCGGGGTCGGTGCCGAGCCGGAACGTCACCGTCAGCGTCATGGCGCCGTCAGTGGTCGCCTGGCTCGACATGTAGAGCATGCCTTCGACGCCGTTGATCTGCTCCTCGATCGGGGTCGCCACCGTCTCGGCGATCACCTTGGGGTTGGCGCCGGGATAAGTCGCGCGCACCAGCACCGAGGGCGGCACCACGTCCGGATATTCGGAGATCGGCATCGCGAACAGCGAGATCAGGCCTGCGAGGAAGATCAGGACGGATAGCACGCCGGCGAAGATCGGACGGTCGATAAAGAACTTTGAGAGATTCATGGCCTTGCCCCTGCAAGAGAGACAGCTCTCCCGTTACCGGGACGCGGGAAACGCCCGCAAGCCCGGAATCGAGATGCGATGTCTTGGTAGCTCTATGACGTCGTTATTCCGGGCACGCGGTCCGGAATGATGTAACTAGCGTTGCACCACGTCCTGGTTGCTGTGGTTGGAGGCCTGCTGCGGCCCGCGCGCACCCATCGCCGCGACCTCCGTCTTGAGGAGCGCACCGGGACGCACGCGTTGCAGGCCATTGACGATGATGCGATCACCGGGCTTCAGTCCCGCCGTCACGATGCGAAGGCCGTCGACCGAGCCGCCGAGCGTGATCGGCCGGTAGACCGCGCGGCTGTCGTCGCCGACCCCCATCACGAACTTCTTGTCCTGGTCGGTGCCGATCGCGCGCTCGTCGATCATCACCAGCGTCTGCTGCTTCGGCTGGCCCATGCGTACGCGGGCGAACTGGCCGGGGATGAGACGGCCGTCCTCGTTCCGAAACACCGCGCGGACCCGGATGGTGCCGCTCTGGCCGTTGACCTGGTTGTCGATCAGCTGGATATGACCTCTCGCCGAGAGGCCGCCGGATGTCGTCATTTCCACCGGGATCTGGTCGAGATTGCCGCGCTTGCCGGAGGCATCCGCGATCGAGTTCAGCGCGCGCAGCACGACCTCTTCATCCGCATCGAACGAGGCGTAGATCGGATTGACCGACACCAGCGAGGTCAGGACGGGGGAGGCGGTGCCGGCGGCGACGAGATTGCCGACCGTGATCTCGAACTTGCCGACGCGGCCGTCCACGGGCGCGCGCACCTCGGTGTAGTCGAGATTGAGCTTTGCGGTCTGGAGCGTCGCTTCGGCCGCCTTCACATTGGCGATGGCTTCGCGATTGGCGTTGTCGCGCTGGTCGTAGTCACGCCGAGTGACCACGGCATTGCCGACCAGCTGCGCGCCGCGCTCGAGCTCGCTCTGGGTGAACACGACGCGCGCCTTGGCAGCCTCGAGCTGGGCGTTGGCCTTGTCGACCTCTGCTGCGTAAGGCGCCGGATCGATCTTGAACAGCACGTCGCCGGCCTTCACCAGCGCGCCTTCGGTGAAGTTGGTCGCAAGGATCGCACCCGCGACGCGGGGACGAAGCTCGACACGGTTGATGGCCTCGAGCCGGCCGGAGAAATCGTCCCACAGCACGGTCTGCTTCGGTTCGATCAGCGCGACCGTGACAGGGACGGCCTGCTCAGCTGCCGCAGCCGTTGCGGTCGCCTGCGCGGCACGTAAGTAATGGCCGGTCGCGATCGAGCCGGCCACGGCGAGGGCGCCCACGATGGCAACGCCGCCGAGGAGGCGGCGGAAACGGCCGGTGCGGGGGGAGTTTTGCGAGGGATGCATTTGCGCGCTCCAGATATGTAGTGTTCACTACAGATGTGGAGCTGGATGTCGCAGTGCAAGATACTTATGTACCATTCACTAAGAAAATTGTAGCGGCATACCGCAAGAATTGGAAGACGGCAGAGAAAATAAAGCTAGAACAAATAGATAGGATTCGGCGTTAAGCTTCAGGCAGAACGTGAATTCCGAGGAGACAGGCACATGGGCATGGGACGCCCCCGCGAATTCGACGCCGAAACGGCGTTGGACCAGGCGATGGAAGTGTTTTGGCGCCATGGCTATGAGGGCGCCACCATTGCCCAGCTCACCGAGGCCATGGGCATCAATCCGCCGAGCCTTTACGCCTGCTTCGGCAACAAGGAAGGCCTGCTCAAGGCCGCGCTCGACCGTTACACCAAATTGCGTGGCGTCTGGATGAACGAGGTGGTCGCCGCACCGACCGCCCGCGACGTCGCCGAGCGGATGCTGACGGGCATCGCCGACAAGCAGACCGATCCCGCCAACCCGCCCGGCTGCCTGCTCGTGCAGGGCGGCATCGCCTGCGGCAGCGGCTCCGAGAACGTCCCGTTCGAGCTCGCCGCCCGCCGCGCTGAGAACGAAGACCAGCTCCGCGAGCGCTTTGTTCGCGCCAAGGCCGAAGGCGATCTCAAGCCGAGCTCTGATCCCGCCGCGCTCGCGCGCTACGTCTCGGCCGTCTCGGTCGGCATGGGCGTGATGGCGTCCTCAGGCTCCGACCGCGAGGCGCTGCGTCAGGTCGCGAGCGTTGCCGTGCAGGCGGTCGAGGCGCAGTCGGCCGACAGAACGTGACGGCCGCCCGCCGTTGTCAATTTGACGATTGCAGCGCCGGCGGCGCGACGAAGCCACCGAACTCGCGTTCAATCAACCCGGCCAGCGCAATCGTCGTGCGGTCCTCGAGATAAGGCCCGATGATCTGAACCCCGACTGGAAGGCCCGACGGCGTTCGTTCGACCGGGACGGCGGTCGCCGGCAGTCCGCAGGTCGAGGCCGGGTCCGCCCAGATGAAGCACGCATCGGCGTAAGGGTGCAGCTTTCCGTCGATGTCCAGTTGCCGCGCGTCGAACGGTTCGGACTGGTCGTGCGGAAAGGCCGGCACGGCGGCGGCCGGGTAGATCACGGCGTCGAACTCGCGGAAGAACTGCTGCCACCGCTGCTGCAACTGCAAGCGCGCCGCGTCGGTCGCCAGCCATTCGCGATGGATCATGCCCCAGCCGCGGGCGCGCTCGGCCTGCAGGCTGCGGTCGTCGGGCGAGAGTGCCGCGGCAACTCCTTGCGCCTCTGCGAGAGCGGCCGGTGTCAGGCGCGGACTTCGCGCTGCGTTCAACAGCTTCATGTAGAGCCGCGCGGAGTCGGCGAGATCAGGCAGCGAGGTGCTCGCGCGCGCGACCCGCGCGCCAGATTTGTCGAGCCGGTCGGCCAATCGCCCGATGGCTGAACGCACGGCATCACCCGTCGGCATCAGCGGATGGGTATCGATCACGAGGATCCTGAAATCCTTGAGATCGTTGTGCCGCGGGGCAGGTAGCGCAAGGCGATAGCCGATCCCGTCGCGCGTCTCGTCGGGGCCGGCAATCACGTCGAGCGCCAGCGCGAGGTCTGAGGCAGTGCGCGCCATCGGCCCGACGACAGCCAGATCGCCCTGGCCGGGGACGGGTAGTGCAGGCGGCAGGCTGTAGCCGCGCAGCGGCACCAGGCCGAGGCTCGGCTTGTGTCCGAACACACCGCAGAAATGCGCGGGCACCCGGATCGAGCCGCCGATGTCCGAGCCGATCGAAAGCGGACCGAAACCAGCCGCCAGCGCCGCGCCCGATCCGCCCGAGGAGCCACCGGGTGACCGGCCGAGGTCCCACGGGTTGTTCGTCGTCCCGTGGATGTCGTTGTAACTTTGGAAGTCCCGCAAGCCGATCGGGATATTGGTCTTGCCGATGATGATGGCGCCTGCCGCCTTCAACCGCGCGACGACAAGGGCGTCTTCCGCCGGTTGGAAGTCCTTGAAATGCGGGAAGCCCCATGTCGTCGGCAGGCCGGCGACGTTGAACGGTTCCTTGAGGGTCACGGGGATGCCGAGCAGCGGCAGCCGCTCGCCGCGACCAAGCGCGGCATCGGCGGCGCGTGCGGCCTCTCTCGCACGATCGAAATCGCGAACGATGATCGCGTTGATGCGCCCGTCCAGCGCCTCGATGCGCGCGATCGTATGCGCGAGCAAGTCGGACGCGGACACTTTGCGAGCGTGCAGGGCGGTCAGAAGTGTGCTGATCGAGCCGTAGTCCAGCTCAGCGGCATCTGCGGTCATCACGAGCTCCATTGTATCCCGACTGAGACCTTGTAGCCCGGATGGAGCGCAGCGCAATCCAGGAGATATCCCGACGCGGATGCATGACCCGGATTACGCTATCGCTTCATCCGGGCGACGACGCTATCGCATCTGGTCGTCATGCCCGGGCTTGTCCCGGGCATCCACGTTCTCAGTGCGGCGTCGCAAGGCGTGGATGGCCGGGACAAGCCCGGCCATGACGCGGTGGAGAGCCTCAGGAAGCCTCCTTCAGCACCGGCGCGGCAGATTCCTCCGCCTTGAGCTCCTCGAGGCTGCGATGCCGCGGCTCGATGCCCAGCGCCCAGACCGTGATGATCTGCACCACCAGCAGTCCGATCATCAGCGCCATCACGCCGGCCACGCCGCGCGTCTCGAACAGCGACACGACGAGGAACGGTGTGACGATCGTGGCGCCGCGCCCCAGCGTGTTGACGATGCCGGAGGCGCGCAGGCGGACCTCGGTCGGAAACAGCTCGGGGATATAGATGCCGAACAGAAGGGCGACCAGGACGTAGATCGGTACCGTCAGCGCGAAGCCGACAGCCGGCAGCAGGATCGGGTCGGAGATCATCGGGTAGAGGATTCCGAGCGCCACCGTGATCAGGGATGCGCCGATGATGGTCGGCTTGCGGCCCCAGCGGTCGGCGGTCAGCGCGCCGATGGCCGAGCCGACGGGCGCGCCGAGCGCCATCAGCAGCGAATAGCCGAACGAGGTCGCGATCGAGAGGCCCTGCTTGACGAAGAACACGGGCAGCCAGGTCACGAAGCCATAGAGCAGGGTGTTGATGGTGATCAGGCAGACGGCGCCGACGATCATCCGCGACAGCAAGGGCGCGGTGAACAGCGTGCCGAGATCCGCAGATGCCGGGACCGGTGTCGTGGCCGCGGGAGGAGGCAGAGGCTGACCCTGCGCGGCTTCCTTCTCGATGGCTTGCATCAGCGCTTCCGCCTCGGCGGTGCGTCCCACAGCTTCCAGCCAGCGCGGCGATTCCGGCAGCGACTTGCGCATGTACCACACCACGAGCGCGCCGACGCCGCCGAGCACGAACATGGAGCGCCAGCCGAATTGCGGCACCACCACGGACGCGATCAATAGCGCCACGGGCAGACCGGTGACGACGCACACGGTCGTGAAGCCGAGCCATTTGCCACGGGTGCGCGCGGGCACGAATTCCGTCATCGTCGAATAGCCGACGACGTTCTCCGCCCCGAGCCCAACGCCCATCACGAAGCGGCAGGCGATCAGGAAGGCCATGTTCGGTGAGAACGCCGCGGCCAGGGAGGCAACGCCGAAAAGGAGCAAATTGAATTGATAGGTGAAGCGGCGTCCGTAGCGGTCGCCGAGGAAGCCGGTGCCGAATGATCCCAGCATCATGCCGACGAAGGTCGCGGAGATGAAAACCGCGTTCTGGGCGAGGGTTGAAAAGCCTGTCTTCAGCGTGACGCTGAGCACGGTCCCGGCGATATAGATGTCGAAACCGTCGAAAAACATTCCGATGCCGATCAGCAGCATGATGCGGCGGTGGAATGGCCCGATCGGCAGCCGATCCAGACGGCTGCCTGCGTTCACCAATGTCGACATATACGCTCTCCCCTGACTGTTGTTCTGGTCGATGCGGCCCGCCTTCTATGGGCGGTCGGCCGCTCGTCGTTTGTTGCTAGTTCAGGCGCTGTTGGTTGGCTGTGTCCCGATACCAGTCGAACGGCTGCTCGTGGGTCGCGACCATCACGCTCTTGGTGTTGAAGTGGTCGTTGAAGCTCTCGGTGCCGCATTCGCGGCCAATGCCGGAATCATCGACGCCACCCCAGGGCGAGGCCGGGTCGAGACGGTGGTGATCATTGATCCAGACGATGCCGGCCTTGACGGAGGCGGCGACGCGGTGCGCGCGGGCGACGTCACGGGTGCGGATGGCCGCAGCAAGGCCGAACGGCGAGTTGTTGGCAAGCCGCAGCGCATCGGCCTCGTCCTTGAACGGCGTCACCGAGGTGAAGGGACCGAACACTTCCTCCTGGAAGATGCGCATGTCGGATGTGACGTCGGCGAACACGGTCGGCTCGACGAAATAGCCGTTGTCGTGACCCGGCACCTTCGCGGCAACGCCGCCGTTGACCAGACGCGCGCCGTCCTCGTGGCCGTAGCCTACGTAGGTGAGAACGCGGTCGCGCTGCCGAGCGGAGATCACGGGGCCCATTTGGGTGTTCGCATCGAAGGGATCGCCGACGCGGATCGTGCGGGTCTTGGCCTGCAGTTTCTCGACGAATTCGTCGTAGATCGAGGCCTGGACGATGTGGCGCGAGGCGCAGACGCAGGTCTGTCCCGCGCCGATGAAGGCGCCGAATGCGGCGTAGTTGACGGCGCGGTCGACGTCGAAATCGTCGAACACCATCACCGGCGTCTTGCCGCCGAGCTCCATGGTCTGGTGCGCAAAGACTTTTGCGGCCGCGCTGCCGGCGATGCGGCCCGCTTCGGTGCCGCCGGTCAGGACCAGCTTGTTGATGTCGCCGTGCTCGGACAGCATCTTGCCCGCGCTCTGGCCGAGGCCGAGCACGATGTTGAAGACGCCGGGCGGAAGGCCGGCTTCGGTGAAGATCTGCGCGAGCTTCAGCGTCGTCAGCGGCGTGTATTCGGACGGCTTGACCACGGTGACACATCCGGTCGCCAGCACCACGGCCAGCGACTTGCACAGGATCATCAAGGGATGATTGAACGGCGTGCAATTGGCGACGATGCCGATCGGCGTGCGAAGCGTATAGTTCAGATAGGCGCCCTCGACGGGGATGACGGAGTCGCGACGCGCCAGCGCAACACCGGCAAAGTAGCGGAAGAAGTCGGGCAGGCGGGAGAGCTGGGCGCGGGTCTCGTTGACCGGCCGGCCGTTGTTGAGGGTTTCCAGCCGGTACAGGCTGTCGAGATTGGCCTCGAAAGCATCGGCGAGCTTGTTGACCAGTCTGGCACGCGCGCGCGTGTCCATGCCGCCCCAGGCTTTGCCTTCGAACGCCGCGCGGGCGCTCTTCATCGCGCGGTCGATGTCCTCGGCGGTCGAATTGGGGATGCGGGCGATGACGTCGCCGGTCGCGGGATTGCGGACGTCGAGCATCGCGCCGTTGCCGGCTTCGACTTCACGTCCGTCGATGAAATTGCCATGGGTTTCGACGTCGATCGACGCGGGTTTCGATGGAATGTTCATGATGATCTCTCCTCGACGATGACGGCGTTGCGCTTGAGCGCCGGCAGAACGCGTTTTTCGGTGGCCCCGATATGGGCCTTGATGATGCGCGCCGCGGTTCGCGTTTCGCGGCTCTGCATGGCGTCGATCAGGGCGACGTGCTCGGCGACGAGCTTTGCCGGATCGTGACCCTTCAGATTGGACACGCTGACGCGGACCAGCCGGTCGGCCTGGCCGATCAGGTCGCACAGCGCCGTCGCCATGCGGCGATTGCCGGACGCATGAGCTAGCGCGGAATGGAAGCCGCGGTTGTAGGCGATGAAGTCCTCGTGGTTGCCGGAGAAGCGGCGAAATTCATCGAGCGATTTCAGGACGCTGTCGGGAGCGCTCTCGATCGCCTCGGCGACGCAGGCCGGCTCCAGCGCAAGACGGAAGCGCAGGAGGTCGCGGGCGTCCGACAGCGAGATCGGCGTGACCCGGTAGCCCTGGCGCGGCTGCACCGTGACCAGGTGTTCGCGCTGCAGCCTCAAAAGCGCATCCCGAACCGGTTGGCGGCTCACCGAATAGCGTTCGGCCAGATCCTGCTCCCGCATTTCATCGCCCGGAGCGAAGCGGCAGGCTAAAATATCAGATCGGAGAAGATCGTAGATATTTTCGCGCAAAAGCATGATTCTAGGGACCTCGTTGGCTTCAATTTGGCAATCCTGATATTTCACGTCAAGAGCCAAATGCTTGAATTCCCTGACAGTTGATTTATCAATCGGGGGCCTCCACGGCACGCAAACGGGCGTGATCCCGTCGACGAAGTTAAGGAAAGACCGGACATGGACAGGCTTCTTGCCAACGGGACCGTCAACGCCGCGCAATCGGGCGATGGGCCGCCGCTGTTTCTCTTCCACTCGCTGTTGTCGGACCGTGCGAGCTTCGATGCGATCGTGCCCGAGCTTGAGGGATCGTTTCGCACCATCGTGCCGGAGTTGCCGGGGTTCGGCCGTTCACGCGCGGTCGAGGGCGGGCTCGTCGCTGTCGCGGACAGGATGGCGGAGGCCGTGAAGGAGGCTGCGGGCGGTGCGCCGGCGATCGTGCTCGGCAATGGCTATGGCGGCTTCGTCGCCTTGCAGATGGCGATCCGGCACCCGGAGATCGCCAGCAAGCTCGTTCTCGCCGATTGCGGCGCGGCGTTCTCGGAGCCCGGCCGCGAGGCGTTTCGCAACATGGCGAGGGTCTCGCGGGACAAGGGACTCGAGGCGATCACTGACGTTGCGATGCGACGCTTGTTTGCGCCCGAGTTTCAGGAGCGGCATCCCGAACTGATGCGGGATCGTCGTGAAGCTTTTCTGCAGACGGATCCCGATGTGTTTCGCAGCGCATGCGACGCGTTGGCAAACCTCGATCTCCGCGCCGAACTTGCCGCGGTGAAAGTTCCTGCCCTCGTTCTGGTCGGTGAGCACGACGAAGCGACGCCTCCGCCAATGTCGCACGAGCTGGCCGCCGGTTTGCCGCGCGCCGAACTCAAGGTCATTCCAGGCTGCGCGCACGTGCCGCAGCTTCAGTCGCCGCGGCAGTTTCTCGGAGCTCTCAAGGGCTTCCTGCTTTGATCTGCGCCTGGCCGATGCCGATCCTGCGCTCGAAACGGCGATGCCTTCCGAACGGTTAATGGCGTCTGTGCGACGGCGAATTCACAAGCGGGGATGGTGCAGTCCTGCGCCTGTGTTGCCCGACGTGTCAAACGTCCTCGGGGGCCACGCTCCCGCCATGCCGGAGCAAAATTCTTCAATGATTTGTACTGTGCATGGGGTTGTTTTCGCATTTTTTATTGGAGCAGCCCCAGGCAGCGAGGACCAGAGCATCAGCCGCCCGCATTGAAGCGGGCCTCCTAAGAGTTTTTATACACAGTTCTGGCACGCTCCGCGCGTCAATATCCGCAACCTGCATCGTCGCCCCTCATTGCGCGCGCGAAAAGACGGGACCCGCGGGCATCGAGGGGGCGTGAGCCATGACTGCAGTTGCTTCGGACGCTGGTCGCGCGAAGGGCGGGATCGTGCCGATCCTGCTATGCGTGGTGCCGTTCAGCCAGATTCCGCTCGATGCCTATACGCCGGGCCTGCCGCAGATGGTGGTGGATCTCGCAACCGATTCCGCGTCGATGCAGAACACCGTCACCGCCTACATGCTTGGCATGAGTCTGGCGCTGGTGCCTGTCGGCATCGCCTCCGACACGCTCGGCCGCCGTAACGTTCTGCTTGCGGGGCTATCGGTTCTCATCGCGATGAGCATCGCCTGTGCGCTCGCCACCAGCGCATCGCTGCTGCTCGCGCTGCGCTTCCTGCAGGGCGTCGGCGGCTGCACCTGCCTCGTCGTCGCCTATGCGGTTGCGGCCGACTGCTTTCGCGGCCGCGAGCTCACGGCGATCTCCGGACTGCTTGGCGCCGCCTGGGGGCTTGCACCCGTGCTCGCACCGGCGGCCGGCGGCTTCATCGTCGAGCTGACGTCCTGGCGCGGGGTCTTCGTCATCATCGCCATCGCTGCGGCCATCGTCGCTGCGATCGTCGTGTTGCTTCTGCCCGAGACGCTGCCGGCCGAGCGACGTGCGCCGTTCGATCCGCGCCGCACGGCGAGCATTCTCCGCGAAGCGCTCGTCCGTCCGGGTTTCCTGGCCTTCGTGCTGGTGTTCGCCGCCGCGGCCAGCGCGCAACTGGCGTTCGGCGTCGTCGCGCCGTTCTTCTATCAGACCGGCCTCGGCTATTCCGCGGCCATCTACGGTCTCGTCGCGCTCGGTCTTGGCGGCGTGAATCTCGCGGGCGAGCTCGGCTGCGCGCATTTCGCACGCTTCATGCCGGCCCGCGTGATGGGCTTTGGCGCGTTCGCGCTGTTTGTCGCGGGTGCCGCGGTCCTCACCGCGACCGGCATGACGCTTGGTCTCGATTTCATGTCGATCACGATCGGCGGTGCGCTGGTGCTCGGCGGTTGCGGCGTGCTGTGCCCGATGATGTACGGCATGGCGCTCGGCCTGTTCGAGCGCGACCACGGCCTGATCGGCGGCCTCATCAGCGCGCTCTGCTATCTCGCGGTGAGCGGCGCCATGGCGATCGCGGCGGTGTTGCCCGAAGCGACCCAGGCGCCGATCGGCTGGCTCTATCTCGGCCTCTGCGCCGTCGCAGGGACGCTGCTTGCGATCTCGCTGCCTTCGGCGCGCCACGCCACACAGACCTAAGGAAGGAACCCATTCATGACCACCGTCGGTATTCGCGGCACGTTCTTCGACTTCGTCGACGATCCCTGGAAGCACATCGGTAACGAGCAGGCTGCCGCGCGCTTTCACCAGGACGGCCTCATGGTCGTCACGGACGGCGTCATCAAGGCCTTCGGTCCCCATGACAAGATTGCCGCCGCGCATCCGGGCGTCGAGATCACCCATATCAAGGACCGCATCATCGTCCCGGGCTTCATCGACGGCCACATCCATCTGCCGCAGACCCGCGTGCTCGGCGCCTATGGCGAGCAGCTACTGCCGTGGCTCCAGAAATCGATCTACCCCGAGGAGATCAAGTACAAGGATCGCAACTACGCGCGCGACGGCGTGAAGCGTTTTCTCGACGCACTGCTCGCCGCCGGCACCACCACCTGCCAGGCCTTCACCAGCTCCTCGCCGGTCGCGACCGAAGAGCTGTTCGAGGAGGCGGCGCGGCGCAACATGCGCGTGATCGCGGGCCTCACCGGGATCGACCGCAACGCGCCGGCCGAGTTCATCGACACGCCCGAAAACTTCTATCGCGACAGCAAGCGTCTGATCGCGCAGTACCACAACAAGGGCCGCAACCTCTACGCGATCACGCCGCGCTTCGCCTTCGGCGCTTCGCCGGAGCTGCTCAAGGCATGTCAGCGCCTCAAGCACGAGCATCCGGACTGCTGGGTCAACACCCACATCTCCGAGAATCCGGCCGAATGCAGCGGCGTGCTGGTCGAGCATCCGGACTGCCAGGATTATCTCGGTGTCTACGAGAAGTTCGACCTGGTCGGGCCAAAGTTCTCCGGCGGCCACGGTGTCTATCTCTCGAACAACGAGTTCCGCCGCATGTCCAAGAAGGGCGCCGCGGTGGTGTTCTGCCCCTGCTCGAACCTGTTCCTCGGCAGCGGCCTGTTCCGCCTCGGCCGCGCCACCGATCCCGAGCATCGCGTGAAGATGTCGTTCGGCACCGACGTCGGCGGTGGCAACCGCTTCTCGATGATCTCCGTGCTCGACGACGCCTACAAGGTCGGCATGTGCAACAACACAATGCTCGACGGCAGCATCGATCCGGGGCGTAAGGATCTTGCGGAAGCCGAGCGCAACAAGCTCTCGCCCTATCGCGGCTTCTGGTCGGTCACGCTCGGCGGTGCCGAGGGCCTCTATATCGACGACAAGCTCGGCAATTTCGAACCCGGCAAGGAAGCCGATTTCGTCGCGCTCGATCCGAATGGTGGCCAGCTGGCGCAACCCTGGCACCAGTCGCTGATCGCCGACGGTGCTGGTCCGCGCACGGTCGACGACGCCGCGAACATGCTGTTCGCCGTCATGATGGTCGGCGACGATCGCTGCGTCGACGAGACCTGGGTGATGGGCAAGCGTCTCTACAAGCAGAGCTGAAGCGAACGGTCGCGATGAGCGCATCTCCGGATCCAGCGGCCCAGGCGGTCGCCCTCGTCATCCAGCGTCGCATCGCCGACGACGGCTTTGCCGCGTTCGCGCGGTGGAACGGCGAGGTCGGCGAGGCGCTGAAGGCGTGGCCCGGCTTCCTCAGTCAGGAGGTCGTGCCGCCGCAGCCGCCAGCGCATGTGGACTGGGTGACCATCCTGCGTTTCGCGAACCCGGCCGCTGCCCGCGCCTGGCTTCAGAGCGATGTACGGGCGCGGCTGATCGCGGACGTGCAGCGCTTCTTCGTCGGGTCGGAGGACGTCCATATCCTTCCCGTCACCGGCGTTCAGCGCGACAGCGCGGTCTCCGCCGTCATCTCCTTCAAGGTCCCGGATGGACTCGAGGATGCGTTCCTCAAATGGCAACAGCGCATCCAGGCCGCGGAGGCCGAGTTCAGGGGGTTCCTGCGCCACAAGATCGAGCGGCCGATCCCGGGCCTGCACGACGAGTGGATCGTCATCCTGTCGTTCGACAGCGATGCCAACCTCAACGCGTGGCTGGACTCGCCCTTGCGGCAGACGCTGCTTGAGGAAGGCGCGCGCTTCAACGCCGGCATGAACGTGAAGCGGGCAAGCTACGGCTTCAATTTCTGGTTCCCGGCCGGCAAGACGCAGGCTCCGGAGCAAGGGCCTGGCCTGATCTGGAAGAGCAACCTCATCGTCCTGCTGGTGCTCTATCCCGTGGTCTATCTCTGGGGCTATTTCGTCAGCGCGCCGCTGATCGACAGCCACGGCGTGCCGGTCTGGCTGTCGCTGTTCGTCGGCAATCTCGTGAGTACCCAGCTGCTCGGCTGGTTTCTCGTGCCGGCCGCCTTCAGGGCGCTCGACTGGTGGATCAAGCCGAAGGCAGCGCTCGGCCGCCAGATCGCGGGATATGCACTGCTCGCCGCGCTCTATGCGGGCTCGATGGGCCTGTACGCGCTGCTGCTCGCATGGCATTGGGGACGGTGAGGCCATCCACCGTGCGGACCGTTGCGGTGCTGTCGGGGAGAGGTCGGTCTCTGGACGCTGACGACCATGTTCGCCCTGACATTCCTCGGCACCTCGGCAAGCGTTCCCTCAGTGGAGCGCAACCATCCGGCCCTCCTGGTGGAGGCCGCGGGCAAGCGCATCCTGGTTGATTGCGGAGAGGGCACGCAGCGCCAGTTGCTGCGCAGCGGCGCCGGCTTTCGCCGGCTCGACCGCATCCTGCTGACGCACGGGCATCTCGATCACGTGCTCGGCATCCCCGGTCTCTTCTCGACGCTGGGGTTGCGGCAGACCTCCGACGTGATGACCGTTCATGCGGGCCCGGGCACGCTCGACATCGTCGTTCGCATGCTCGCCGGCTTGTGGGGGGCGGGCAGGGCGCCGATCCCTGTGGCGTTCGCACCGCTGACCGAGGGGCAAGTCATCGATGCCGGTGACTTCACAATCGACTGCTTTCCGGTTCGCCACCGCGACACCGACAGCTTTGGCTTCTCTTTCCAAAGTCCCGCGCGCCGCCACCTTCTGCCCGAGCGCCTCGCGTCTCTCAGTGTTCCGGACGGGCCAATGCGCGGAGAGCTGTCCGCCGGACGACCGGTCGTGATCGCCGGCCGAACCATCGATCCGGAGGACGTCCTGGGCCCGCCGGGCGGCGGCAGGAAGCTCGTCGTGGTCGGCGACACTGAAGCCACTGATGGTCTATCCCGACATGTCGCCGACGCCGACATGCTGGTGATCGAGGCGACGTTCCTCGATCGTGACGCCGCGACCGCGCGGGACTACGGCCATCTCACGGCAACCGAAGCCGCTTCGTTTGCCGCCGCCAACAACGTCAAGCAGCTCGTGCTGGTCCACATGTCGGGACGATACGAGGATGAAGAGATCTTGGCGGAGGCGACAAAGGTGTTTCCGAACACGCGGATCGCCGCCGACTTCGATCGCATCGCGATCTAATCGCCGTCACCGCACTCAGATCGTCAATCCGGACTTGATCGCGAGATCCTGGACTTGGGCCGTCGCCTGCATGAGCCGCGGCAGCGCCTGGTCGCGGAAGGCCGCCATGTCCATGCGCATCGCATCGACCGTGACGCTCAGGCCGCCGATCACAAAACCCTGAGCGTCGAAGATCGGCGTTGCCAGCGTGCGCAGGCCATAGGCATTCTCGCCGTCGGAGACCGCATGGCCTTTCTTCTTCACCTGATCGAGCCGGGCGAGCAGTGCATCGAGATCGGTCAGCGTTCGCTCCGACAGCTTTACTCGAGGACGCAACTCGAGCCGCTCGATCTGCTGGTCGCGTGGCAGATGCGCCAGCATGACATGGCCGAGCGCGGCGCTGTAGGCGGGGATGCGCGTGCCCGGCCGGCGGTCCATCTTGTGACGGTCGAGGCCGGCACCGACGCGCGCGAGATAGACCACGTCGCCGCCATCGAGAATGCCGAGCGAGGCCGCATCGCCGACATCAGGGACGAGGTCGCGCAGCAGCGGCTCGACGATCGGCCGCAACGAGCCGCGCGACAGCACGGTGTAGCCGAGGTCGAGACAGGCGACGCCGAGACGGAACCGGCGGCTTTGCGGAATGGCCTGGAGATAGCCGAGCTCGGTCAGTGTCTGAATCAGGCGGAACGCCGTCCCGCGATCGAGATCAGCCCGCGCGGCAATCTCACTCAGGGTCAGCTCGAAGGTTTCGCTGGTGAAACTCTTGAGCACGGCAAAGGCCTTGCCGACGGAGGCGACATAATTCTTGGGATTTTTGGCGCTAGTTTCCGATACGCGCTTCGCGGCCTTCCCTGCAGCCTTGGTCATGCTCGAATGCCCCGCCATGACAGCCATGCCCTTGACGTCGGGCCGAGCTGATTTTACGACTGCACCAGCAAATAACAAATGTTCGCATTCCGAACAACATCGTTCTGACGATCGGAGGAAGTTTTGTCGACATCATCGCTGCACCCTCATGGCGTGTTCTCCGCCGCGTTGACGCCGCTCGACGCCGAGCTTGCTCCCGATCATGCGCGCTTTGTGGACCATTGTCGCTATCTGCTCGACGAAGGCTGCGACGGCATCGCGATGCTGGGCACGACGGGTGAGGCGAACTCCTTTTCGGTGGCCGAACGCACCGCGCTGCTCGAGGCGGTGGTGGCTGCCGGCATCGCGCCGCGGCGGCTTTTGCCCGGCACCGGCGTTGCCGCGCTCAGCGACACCATCGCGCTGACGCGCCACGCACTCTCGGTCGGCGTCGACACCGTGGTGATGCTGCCGCCGTTCTACTACAAGAACGTCACCGATGACGGCATCTTCGCCTCCTACAGCGAGGTGGTTCAGCGTATCGGTGATGCGCGTCTGAAAGTCGTCCTCTATCACTACCCGCAGATGTCGGCGCAACCGATCTCGCATGCACTGATCGAGCGGCTGCGCAAGGCCTATCCGGCCACGTTCACCGGCATCAAGGATTCGTCCGGTGACTTCGCCAACATGACCGCGATGGTGGAGCGCTTCCCCGGCTTCGCGGTCCTCGGCGGCGCCGATCCGTTGATGCTGCCGCTGCTGCGCAAGGGCGGCGCGGGCTGCATCACCGCGACCTCCAATGTCGTCGCGCGCAGTCTTGCCTATGTCTTCAAGCACTTTGGCGACAGCGACGACGATCCGGCGCTCAAGGCGGCGCAGGCGCGCATCGTGAAGGCGCGCGAGCTGGTCTCGCAATTTCCGCAGATGGCCTCGCTGAAGGCGCTGGCGGCCGATCGCACCAAGCATGCCGGATGGCAGCGGCTGCGGCCGCCGCTGGAGTCCTTGCCGCCGAACCAGCTGAAAGAGCTGCTTGCGAATGCTGCGGCATTCGCAGCCTCGGCCTAGGCTCGGTACGGACGACGAGGCGATCTGATGTCCGACTCATTCCAGGATGCATTGGCCGGGCTCGCCGCGATCGTCGGCGACAAGCACGTCATCGCGTCCGGAGCCGACCAGGAGCCTTATGTGGTGGACTGGCGCGGGCGCTATCGCGGCCGCGCGGTCGCGGTGGTGAAGCCCGGCTCGACCGCCGAGGTCGCCTTCGTCGTCAAATACTGCGCCGACAGGCGCCTTGCGATCGTGCCGCAAGGCGGCAACACCGGCATGTGCGGAGCCGCGACGCCGGACGATCACGCGGGCAATGTCGTGATCCGGCTCGACCGCATGCGAGCCGTGCGCGACGTCAGTCCGCTCGCCAATACGATCACAGTCGAGGCCGGCTGCATTCTCGCCGAGGTCCAGAATGCGGCGCGTAGCGTCGATCGCTACTTTCCCTTGAGCCTGGGTGCTGAGGGTTCCTGCCAGATCGGCGGCAACATCTCGACCAATGCCGGCGGCACGGCCGTGCTGCGCTACGGCCCGACGCGCGATCTCGTGCTCGGGCTCGAAGCCGTGTTGCCCGACGGGCGTATCTTCAACGGCCTGCGCGCGCTGCGCAAGGACAACACGGGTTACGCGCTCAAGCAGCTCTTCATCGGCGCGGAAGGCACGCTCGGCATCGTCACCGCGGCGGTGCTGAAACTGTTCTCGCCGCCGCGCAGCTCGGCGCTGGCGCTGGTGAAATTGCAGGGTGTCGCGCAGGCACTCGAGATCATGCAGCGCCTGCGCGGTATGGTCGGCGACCGGCTCGGCAGCCTCGAAATCATGTCGCGTTCGCAGATCGAGGCGATCGCCGAGACCGTGCCGCATGTCACCATTTTGTTCGAGCTGACGACGCCGTGGTACCTGATCGTCGAGTTGACGGACACGCTCGCGGGCGTCGATCTCGACGAGCCGCTCGCCACGGCGCTGGCGGATGCGATGGAGGCCGGCATCGCCGAAGACGTCATCCTGGCCTCCAACCTCGCGCAGGCGAAAGCGATCTGGGCCGTCAGGCACAGCGTGTCCGAAGGCAACAAGCGCAGCGGTTATGTCGTCTCGCACGACAGCGTTGTGCCGCTGGAGCGCCAGGCGGACTTCGTCACCAATGTCGAGGCGCGGATCATGGTCGCCGTGCCGCATGCCCGCGTGGTGATGCATGGCCATATCGGCGACGGCAACATCCACGTGATCGCCCTGATCGACCGTGCGCATTGTCAGGAGCCGGCGACGACCGCCGCCCTGGTGGCGCAAATCAATGAGATCGTCGACGATGAGACCGCAGCGCAGGGCGGGGCGATCAGTGCCGAGCACGGCATCGGGATCACCAATCGCGTCCGGCTGGCCCGTGTCGCCGATCCGCTCGATATCGAGCTGATGCGCGGCATCAAGCACTTGCTCGATCCGAACGGCCTGATGAACCCCGGCAAGATCTTTGGCGCGGGAGCAGCATGACGATGACGGTCGTGCGCCTGCTTGCCGACGATCTCACCGGCGCGCTCGACACCGCGGCGGAGTTCGTCGGCCTGTGCGGACCGTTCGACGTCACCTGGGCGGATTCGCCCGCGACTCCGGACGCGCAAAGCCTCGCGATCGACAGCGGCACCCGCGAGCGGTCGAAAGCCGACAGCGTCGAGATCGTCGGACGGCTGGCGCCGCAGCTTCAGGGTGGGACGATCGCCTACAAGAAGGTCGACAGCCTGCTCCGCGGTGCCTGGGCGGCCGAGCTCGGCGCCTGCCTGCGCGGCGGCGATTGGGCCTCGTGTGTGGTCGCGCCTGCCTTCGACTATCAGGGACGCCGCACCGTCGGCGGCCAGCAATTCGCGCGCACTGTACAGGGTGACTGGCATCGCGTCGGCGGCAACCTGCTGGACCAATTGAAACTGGAAGGTATCGAGGCGCGGCAGGGCGGCCCTGACACGCTCGCGCAAGGCGGCGTTCAGGTGTTCGATGCCGAGAGCGACATCGACCTCGATCGCGTCGTCGACATGGCGCAGCGTATGCCGGGGCCGGTGCTCTGGTGCGGAAGCGGCGGGCTGGCCGGCGCGCTCTCCCGCGGCCATCGCGCCGATGCGCCGAGCCGGCTGAAGCGGCCGGTGCTTGGGCTGTTCGGTTCCGACCAGGCCGCCACCGCCTCCCAGCTCGCAGCATGTGGCGAAGCCACCATCGCGTTGGCCGAAGGTGAGGGGGGCGCAGGCGTTCAACGCAAGCTGGCTGACGATGGCGTGGCGCTGGTGAAATTCACGCTCGCGGATGGCCTTTCGCGCGCTGAGGCCGCCCAGCGGATCGCGCGCGAGCTGACAACGCTGATTTCGGCGCTCGATCCGCCCGGAACCTTGATCGTTGCTGGCGGCGAGACCTTGAAGGCCGTATGCGTTGCGCTCGGCGCGCATGCGCTCCAGGTGACGGGGCGTATCGTGCCGGGGCTGCCGCGCTCGGTGCTGCAAGGCGGCCGCTGGGCCGGCGTCGGCATCATCTCGAAGTCCGGCGCGTTCGGCCCCAGCGAGCTGTGGCGCGATCTGCTCCGGGACAATCATTTGCTCAATACGGGGAGCCCGACATGACCTCTCGTCATCTTGCCATCACCATGGGCGATCCGGCCGGGATCGGCCCGGAGATCATCGTCAAGGCCTGCGTCGGGCTGAAGGACCGGATCGCGACAGGCGATCTGCGCATCCTGATCATCGGCAGCGGCGCCGCGCTCGATGGTGCCAAGGCCGCGCTCGGCGCTGCCGTTGCGATTCCGGAGGTGAGAGCTGACGATGCTGACTGGCCGAACCTCTGTTTCCTCCAGGCGGATGTCGAGGGCACCCCGATCAAGCCCGGCGTCTTGAGCGCCGACGGCGGCCGCTTTGCCTACAAGGCGATCGAGCAGGGCGTGCGTCTGACGCAGGCCGGGCGGACCTCCGCGATTGTCACCGCGCCGCTCAACAAGGAAGCACTCAACAAGGCCGGCTATCACTTCCCTGGCCATACCGAGATGCTGGCGCACCTCACCGGCGTGCGCGGGTCGGTGATGCTGCTCGCCCACGGCAACATGCGCGTCAGCCATGTCTCGACCCACGTGGCGCTGGAAGACGTGCCGAAGCGTCTGACGCCGGAGCGTCTGCGCATGGTGATCGATCTCACCAACGAGGCCTTGCTGCGGCTCGGTATCGCCAAGCCGAAGATTGCGATCGCCGCGCTCAATCCGCATGCCGGCGAGGGCGGTCTGTTCGGCCGGCAGGATATCGACGTTTCGGCACCGACGATTGCCAAGGCCGTCGCCGATGGCCTCGACGTCGTCGGCCCGGTGCCCGGCGACACCATCTTCGTCAAGCTGCGCGCCGGCCAGTACGATGCTGCGGTCGCGATGTATCACGACCAGGGGCACATCCCGGTCAAACTGCTGGGCTTCCAGGTCGATCCCGCGACCGGGCGCTGGCAGGAGCTCTCCGGCGTCAACATCACGCTGGGCCTGCCGATCATCCGCACCTCCGTCGATCACGGCACCGCCTTCGACATTGCCGGCAAGGGCATTGCCAACGAGCACAGCCTGATCGAGGCCATCGACTATGCCGAGCGGCTCTCCGCCGGCGTCTCCGCCTCCAAGTCATGAGATCTAGCGCACGATGACCAACGCCTTCACGCCCATCGAAATCCAACGTCCCACCATCCTGGAATTCGGCAACGGCACCATCACGGCTGCTGCGCGCTTCGCCGAGCGGATCGGCGCCAGGCGGCCGCTGGTGATTTCCGATCCGTTCAATGCGCGCCGCGTCGATGCGCTGGCGCTGCCGGGCGCAGTGAAAGTGTTTGGCGACGTCAAGCCTGAACCGGACCTGCCTAATCTGGAGAAGGCGGTGGCGATGGCGAAAGAGGTCGCGCCTGATCTCGTCGTCGGCTTCGGCGGCGGCAGCGCGATGGATCTCGCCAAGCTGGTCGCGGTGCTCTGCACCAGCGACGTGGCCTTTGCCGATATCGTTGGGCCGGAAAAAGTCGCCGGCCGCAGCGTGCCGCTGATGCAGATCCCGACCACGTCGGGCACCGGCAGCGAGGCCGGCACCCGCGCGCTCGTCACCGATCCCGTCAGCCAGAACAAGCAGGCGGTGCAGAGCCGCTTCATGCTTGCTGATATCGCCATCGTCGATCCTGATCTCACAATGACCGTTCCGAAGGAGGTCACTGCGGCCACCGGCGTCGATGCGCTGGCGCATTGCGTCGAGGCCTACACCAGCCGCAAGGCGCATCCGATGATCGACCTTTATGCGCTCGAGGGCGCGCGGCTGGTCGGGCAATATCTCAAGCGGGCGGTCGCCGACGGCGGCGATCGCGAGGCGCGCGCGGGTCTCTCCCTGGCCTCGCTCTATGGCGGCTATTGCCTTGGACCGGTGAACACCACCGCCGGGCATGCTGTCGCTTATCCGCTGGGCACGCGCCATCATGTCGCGCATGGGCTCGCCTGTGCCTTGATCTTCCCGCACACGCTGGCCTTCAACATGCCGGCAGTCGAGGCGAAGACGGTCGTGGTGCTGGCGGCGCTCGGCCTGCCGGCGCAGAACGATGCGAAGCTCGCATTCGACGCCACTTACGAGTTCTGCAAGAACCTCGGCATCGAGATGCGTCTGTCCGCGCTCGGCGTGCCCAAGGACGACCTCGGCGTCATGGCCGACGAGGCCCATGCCATTCGCCGCCTGCTCGACAATAATCCGCGAGACCTCGGCCGGGATGCGATCCTGAACATGTACGAGGTCGCGTTCTAGTCACCTCCGCCGCGCGCGGCACCCAATCAACAAAACAGTAGCAGTAGAGGAAACTTCGATGAGATCGATGTGGCTTGGTCTTGTGTCAGCCGTGCTGCTGGCGACGTTGCCGGCAAAGGCGCAGGACGGCTATCCGGCCAAGCAGGTGACGGTGATCGTCCCCTTCGCCGCCGGCGGTACCGCCGACATCTTCGCGCGCATGGTGTCGAACCATCTGCAAGTGAAGCTGGGCAAGCCGTTCGTGGTCGAGAATGTCGGCGGCGCCGGCTCGATCCTCGGCGTGACGCGGCTGGCGAAATCGGCGCCTGACGGCATTACGCTCGGGCTTGCCAGCACCTCCGCGCTCGCGATCAACCCCACGCTCTACGGGCCCAAGCTCAGCTACCAGCCGGACAGGGACCTCGTGCCGGTCGCCCAGATCAGCGTCGTGCCGAACGTACTCGTCGTGAACCCCAACAAGATCAAGGCGCGCACCGTGCCGGAGCTGATCGCCTATCTGAAGGCGAACCCGGACAAGGTCTCGTTCGGCTCGGCCGGCGTCGGCACCTCGCAGCATCTTGCCGCCGAACTGTTTCAACAGATGACCGGCACCAAGATGGTGCATGTGCCCTACAAGGGCTCCAGTCAGATGCTGACGGATCTGTTGAGCGGCCAGATCGATCTTGCCTTCGACAACGTGCCACTGCTGCTGCCGCAGGTGAAGACCGGCCAGCTCGCGATGCTCGCCACTGCAACGCCAAAGCGCGCCGCCTTCGATCCGGAAGTCCCGGCCGTCGCCGAATTCCTGCCGGGCTTCGAAGCGGTGGCCTGGCACGGCTTCTTCGTTCCCGCGGCCACGCCGAAGCCCATCGTCGAAAAGCTGTCGGGCGAGATCCGCGCCTTCATGCAGCAGCCGGAGACGGTGCAGAAGATGGCCGAGCTCGGCGCGGCCGCGGTTGCGGTGGATTCTGAACCGTTCAAGATCTACATCGCTTCCGAGACCGAGCGGTGGAAGAAGGTGATCGAAGCGGCGAATATCAAGCTGGAATAGGGGTGGTAGCTTATCCGGAGATGACGATCGGGTCGCTGTCGGCTCGGCTTCCTCACGAGCCCCCGCCGCTTCAAGGACGTGTTCGACGGGTCGGCGTTTCTGGTGTCGATAGTGATCGGCTGCGTGGCGGGGATCTCCGCGGGGCTTATGGTCGAGCCGAAGGAAATCGGCCGGCAATTTCTCCTGAGCGTCCTGGCGGCCGGGTACGCTGGCGCTGACTTCATCGACGCGTTCGTGAAGAAGAGCGTCCCCGACATCAACAAGGTTGCGGAAGCCTCCAAGGCCGTCGGCGGGCCGGAAAACTTGCCGGCCGTGAAGGCGCTTGGCGGTGAGGCTCCGGCCGTCGCTAACGCGATCCGCGCCAAGGCGGCAGCCGAGACTTGAAAGTCTGGTCGGAGGGTGAGGCGGTGATCGGGTGGTTTGGTGGGGCCTGATGTCGGTCCGTCCGGCTGCGCCGATTTCACAGGCGAAAGGCCGGCGCCGCGCGTCGGGACGAGGGGCGGACAATTCGCAGCTTGGCAAAGGAGAGACGTGTCATGACTGTCCTGCTGAGAAACACCTTCAAGGCCTGGATCGACCGGGCGCCGGGCGCGCCGCCCAAGCTGGTCATGGTCGGCGACGTGAGGGTACCGAGCGATGGCTGGCAGGCCCGGCTGACCAGGCGCTCGCCGCAGGGGATCAATCCGAAGATCCTGATCCTCGACGTGAAGACGCAGCAGCCGGGCGGCGAAGCGCAGGAAGCGATCACCACGATCCCGCTCCGCTACGAGGAGAGCCCGCCGCAGGACGAATACGGCCAGGTGATGATCGCGAACGGCAAGGCTGAGATCGTGGTTCGAGTCTGCGGCTCGAACTAGCCTTTCGATTGTTTGCCCGCGGAACCTTGTGATCTTCTGTGCCGCGTTGCATAACGAGGGTTGCATTCGGGGCTGTTCGCTCTCTCGTTGCTGCCGCTTTGTTCTGTCGATTTGGGGGATTTCCTGTGCGCCTCGGAAGCCGCATGCCGGACGTGATGCCTATCGTGGCCGCTTCTGTCGCTCTCTTCATCCTGCTCTGGCTCGCGTCCATCGCGCTCTATGCGATGCCTGAATCCGACGATTATTGCGTGACGAACCGCGTCAACAGCATGGGTCTCGTCGGAATGGTCAAATCCTATTATTTGCACCAGATGGGCCGACTGACCTCGCTTGTGGCGATCGCCGCCCCCGCCGTTGTCAGCAAGGTGACAGGCGTCGATTACGTGGTCGTCTATCCGGTCATACTCATTTGCGGCATGGCCATCTTCTTGGCAGTCAGTGTTTATTGGGCCGGTCGAATGTGGACCGGCCTGTCGTGGCCAGAGAGATTTTTGGCGGGTGCAATGCTCTGCGCGGCGAGCTTCGTTCTGGCGATCAGTCTGCGGGAGATGCTTTACTGGATCTCGGGCAGTGCGTCCTACATGGTTCCCGCCCTCTTCGTGATCATCATCCTCGTCGAGCTGGTGCGGTCCGCAGCGAACGAGACCGTGCTCTCGACCGGCCAAATCGTCGTTCTCTCCGCAATCGGCTTCCTGGGTGCTCTGGCCAACGAGTTCACGCCATTTTGGATCGTAGCCCTCGTCGCCGGTTCTGCCCTTTATCGCGCGTTCTACCATCCTCGCCCGCAACTGGCGGGCCATGCAGCGATGCTGACGGCGACCTTCATCGGACTTGCGATCCTGCTTTTGTCACCGGGGAATGCGGTCCGGATGGCGGCATATCCGGAGGGGGGGGAAGATCGCCGCTTCTTTCTCGATGGGGTTGTACTATCTGTGGCTCGAGCTGGTTCGGCACTACACCGAATCTGCGACGTGGGCCTGGCTCGGTTTCGTGGCGTTGTTTTCGGTCTTCGTGGTGCCTTCGCAACCGAGGCCGGCGGCGCGGCTGCTGGTCTTGATCGTCGGGCTCGTGGCGGCGGTGCTCGCTGGTCTCTACACCGCTTATGTCATTGCCTATTTTGCGACGGCGGAGGATCTCGCGACGCGAGGGCGGAATGAGGTGGTGGTTTTTCTTCTTGCCGGAGGGGGCTGCGTCGTCGCCCTGGCTGCCCGCTTCCTTCCCTCCCTGGGCCATCATGCCCATGTTCGCATGACGGCCCTGGTGGCCTGCGGGCTCCTTTCTTTTTTGCTCCTCGATAGCGTCGCGCTGGGATACGTCCGCGCCGAGGAGTCGCAATTCGCGACCTTCTGGAGCGAGAGTGTCCAGAGGCATCAATTTCTTCGGACGACGAAGGACCTGGATGTTGTCGTCCCCAAGAGATCGGTCAAGCCGTCCATGCTGATGGACGGTGAGCTAACCAAAAATCCGGGCCAGCTGCCGAATGATTGTGTCGGTGAATTCTATGGCAAGCGATCCGTGGTCTTGGGCGACTAGGTCAGCGGATCAGCCTGTAAACCCTCCCGCGCTTCGTTGGGGCGATCGCCGGCTGCGGCGTGCCGGCGTCGAGCGCGCGCATCATGCCTGGGTAAAGCCGACAGACCATGCCCATTGATCGACGTGAAGCGGCACGCCGGCGCGCCCGTTGATCGTGGCATGTGGACGTCGTCGAGGCAGGCGTGGCAGGTCTCCTGGTGCTGATTGCCGGAGCCGGCCGCGGGTGAGGGCGGACATGCCGCTACGGCGCGAACGCAGCGAGAACAAGCTGCGATGCTTACAGAGGGGCTAGACCGCGAACGCCGGCGCGGCTATATGAGCGCCAGCGCGCCGCTGATTTGCAAAACTTTTGCTGCGGCTTGCAAAATTTCCGAAGAAAGTCTTGTGATATCAAGCACTTCGGTGGGGAATGGTGTAACGGTAGCACAACAGACTCTGACTCTGTTTGTCTTGGTTCGAATCCAGGTTCCCCAGCCAGTTCCGGGCGATTTACCCAGATCATAACCTGCTCTGAATCGGGCCCGCGCCGCGAGCCTGACGTGCCGTCGGCAGTCCGCGCCTTTGGTCGGTCCGGCCTCGGCGCGTTGGCCGGACTCATGGTGCCCGCGATGCGCCGCGCGGCGATGCAAGGCGAAATGACTAGCGGCGCTTCTTCCGGCCTGTCTTGGCGGCACGCTTTTTCGTCGCCCGTCGCTGGCCGCGACCTGCATCTGCCGCGCCCCATGGAATTTTCGCGCTGACGCGGGTCTTGGCGCCGACGAGATTGGGCGTCTGGTTGTATTTGAGGCGACGGAGTTTGGCCGTGACGAGCTCGCTCAGCTCCTGGAACGACGGATTGGCGCCGCGGTCTCGTTGTTCGCGCAGCACCTTCGCCATGCAGAACGTGTAGGCGCCATACGACGTGACGCCGTCACGATATTCATAGGACAGCTCCTGCTCCTGGCAGGCCTCGAGGAGAATCGGCAGATAAGGACCGTGATGCCCGAGTTCGGCCCGCGTCTTGTTGTATGCCTTGTCGGGCTGGGTGCGGAGCGCCATGCTGCGCCCGAGCCGCTCCGTGGCGCCGTTGTCGCCGAGATAGTCGGCGCCGTTCTTGCTCTTGCTCAGGCTCTCGTTGAGGGGAGGGAACTCGCGCGGCACCCACATGCCTTCGCTTGCCTCCCACCGCAGCGCCCGGTGGCGGATATCGTCGGGCGGCGTCAGGCCGCGGATGCGCGGACCACCGTCACGTGTCATGCCGCCGGAATGGCAGCAGTCGAGCATTGCGACGAAATAGCAGTCGTACGGAAGCTGCGAGTAGAGCTGGCTGAACTGGCGGTCGAGAATCGCGTGCTCGGGCGTCCAGTCGAAATCATAGGGGACCAGGCACTCGTCGACGCTATCCGGTGCGCCGCTCGGGCTGTACCTGGGAATCTGGGCGCCATGGCCCGAGTAGAACAGCATACGCTCGTCGCCGTCGCGGACGCCCTCGAGCAGCCAGTGAAGCCTTTCCATGATGCCCTGCGCCGTCGCCCGCTCATTGAGCACGACGCGTATTTCGTCCGCCTTGAAGCCGCTTTCCTGTAGCACCGAGCTCATGAGGAATACGTCGTTGACGCATCCTTCGAGCCTGTCCGCGGGTTTGGGATAGTCGTTGATGCCGATCAGCAGGGCGCGGCGGGTCGGCCGGGTGTCAATGCGGGCAATCCCCCGCGCGGCGCTGACGATGGAGCGGGACGTCGGCACCGGGACCACGTCGTGCCAGACGGTGGCGACGGTCTCGGGGCGCGACAGGTACCAGGTCGCGTTGTGATTCAGGAGATCGTTGGGGACATCGAACGGTGTCAGTACCTGCTGAAAATTGTCTGCGGCGATCTCGAGCGGATAGGTGAGAACGTGATCTTCCCGGTTGAACAGATGGTACCATTTCCGGCAGGGAAGGTCCTGAATGCGGCCTGCGAAGACGTCGCGCACCGCGGGATTGCCGATCTGCGAGCCGAACGTGACGAAGACCTTGTCCCTGATCGCAGCGGGGTTGCGCACGAACGTGTCGTAGCAGATCAGCGAGCCGAGGCTGTGAGCCAGGACAACGTCGTAATTGCCGCTCTTCAGCTTGTCGAGGACTGCGCTGCGCAGCGCGGCCTGCAGCTGCTCATCCACCGACCACTGGGCGACCATGCCCGCGGTCCATCTAATCAGGGTTGGTACATCTTCGAGGCCGCGCGTGCCCGAGAGCAGATCACCGATCCCATGGACTGTCGCGCTCGCCAGCAGTTTCGCCAGCGCGATGCCATAGGTGACGAGGTTGGGCGGGCTCTTGTCGAACAGGTCGTCATACGAGAGGAAGTCGATGGCCGGGTTGAGGCTCTGATCGACGGACTGGACGGCGCGTATGATCGCCTCGGACCATGACTTTCGAAACTCGGCGTCGATCTCCGCGTGACCGACGCCGTGGACACAAAGCAATGACAGGCGGGTGCTCATGAAAGCTGCCTTCTCAACTGCAATCTGAAGTAGCCGATGTGCGAGCGCAAACGTCCGGGATGATGTCACGGCGCGGCGAGCTTCAAATGTGAAGTAGCGCACGAAATCCTCGCGACAGTTTGCCTCACCTTGCGGGTGGGATGACGAGTCGGATCGCCGTGCGCCGCTACGTCCTTGGGGCAGGCAACCCAAAGGAGATCCCGTGATGCCCTATGTCGATGGTTTCGTGCTGGCCGTGCCGAAGGACAAGATCGAGGCCTACAAGGCGCTGGCGCGAAACGCCTGCACCATATGGATGGAGCACGGCGCGCTCGACTACGTCGAGTGCATCGGCGACGACGTGCCCTATGGCGAATTGACCTCATTTCCGCGTGCGGTGATCGCGAAGGAGGACGAGGTCGTGGTGTTCTCCTGGATCGTCTACCGTGACCGGGAGACCCGCGATGCCGTCAACAAGAAGGTGATGGCCGATGAGCGGCTCAAGGGCGCCGACATGCCCTTCGACGGCAAGCGCATGATCTATGGCGGCTTCACGACGCTGCTGCGGGCGAGCGACGTCGTCGGCTGACGGCGTTCGCAGGGTGGGTTGGCGACAGCCTCACCCACCGCCTCTGCGTTCGCGGAAACAGACGGGGGCCGGGTTACGCCAGCGGACTGCGCTTGGCGCAGTCGCAGTGTTAACCCATCCCTGCAGATGGCAATGACGTCCGCCGTTCGGGTTACCGCGTTCGCGCCGGGCGACGCCGGATTTGAACGCCGCCCGCGCCGGCGCGTTCGCTGCCTCCCATGCAGCATTGCGCAAGTCCGTTTCGTCTTGCCGGTGTTCGGCTGGCATGCCATCCTAGATCCACCAGGCATAAACAAACGGAAGCGGGCGCTTAGCCTGCAGCTTCCAAAATAGCTTGGTCGGGGAAACCCTTTGGGAGGTCTGATTTGATGAATTTCAAGCACGTCACCGGGCTGTTTTGCGCAGCCGCGATGTTCCTTGCGCTGGGCTCCGGCGCGCAGGCCCAGGACAAGGTCGTCAAGATCGGCGTCATCATGCCGATGTCCGGCGGCACTGCCTCGATCGGTGCGCACGCCAAGGCGGCGCTCGAAGTCGCCATGGATATCATCAACAACGCCCATCCTGAGCTTGGCAATCTGCCGCTGGCGAAGAACGCCGGCCTTGCCGGCCTCGGCGGCGCCAAGATCGAGGCTGTGTTCGCCGACAACCAGGGCAACCCGGCGACGGGCCAGAATCAGGCGCTGCGCCTGATCACGGAAGAGAAGGTGGCGGCCGTGTTCGGCTCCTACCAGTCCGGCGTCACGCTGACGTCGAGCGCGATCGCCGAGAAATACGGCGTTCCCTTCCTGAACTCGGAATCGGTCGCCGCCAATCTCACCGAGCGCGGCTTCAAATGGTTCTTCCGCACCACGCCGATCGCGACCGATTTCGCCAAGATCTATGTCGACTTCCTCGCCGACATCAAGGCGCAGGGTGCCAAGACCGACAGCGTCGCGGTGGTCCATGACAACACCGAATACGGCACCTCGGTCGCCAACACGATCGCCGGCGCCTTCAAGGAAAAGGGCCAGCCGATCGCGCTCGACATCGCCTATCCCGTCAATGCGACCGACTTGCAGGGCCAGGTGCTCCAGCTCAAGGACAAGAAGCCCGACGTCGTCATCATGATCAGCTACACGTCGGATGCGATCCTGTTCGCCAAGACCATGCAGTCGCTCGACTACAAGCCGGCCGTGCTGCTGGCCGACGATGCCGGCTACTCCGATCCGTCCTTCACCAAGGCGGTCGGCAAGATCTCGCAAGGCGTCTTCAACCGCTCGTCCTGGGTCGTGGGACCGCCGGGCTCGGCGTCCGCCATCATCGCCGACATGTACAAGAAGAAGAGCGGCGAGGAGATGGACGACACGGTCGCCCGGCAGATGCAGGGCTTCTTCGTGCTGGCCGATGCCATCGACCGCGCCGGCTCGACCGAGCCTGCAAAGATCCAGGCCGCGCTGAAGGCGACGGACCTGAAGCCCGAGCAGCTCATGATCGGCTACAAGGGCGTGAAGTTCGACGACAAGGGCCAGAACATCCTGGCTTCCGGCGCCATCATCCAGCTCCAGGATGGCGAGAACTACGTCGCGGTATGGCCGAAGGCCAATGCCGAGAAGGCGCCGGTGCTGCCCTACAAGGGCTGGTGAGATTGACGGCGGGACCGCGCGTCCCGCCTTTCCCAGAATGTTTTGATCAGAGCAACGCAGCTCATGTCCTTCGTACTCGTGCAGGTGATTGTCGGCGGGCTTCTGCTTGGCGCCGTCTACGCCCTGTTTTCCTCTGGCCTCACGCTGGTGTGGGGCATGATGAACATCGTCAATTTCGCGCATGGCGACTTCGTCATGCTCGGCATGTACGTCGCCTATGTCGTCTATACGCTGATGGGGGGAGGGCCCATCCTCGGTGCGCCGCTGGCGACACTGGTGCTCGCGACCGTCGGGGTCGTGGTCTATTTCGCCCTGATCCGCGACATCATGAAGGGGCCGATGCTGGCGCAGATCCTCGGCACGTTCGGGCTCGCGCTGCTGCTGCGCTATTCCGTGTTCTGGTGGTTCGGCGCCAACTTCCTGTCGATGCCGTCGAATATCGTCGGCGGCACCTATGCGTTTGCGGGCCTGCGCATCGAAGCCTCGCGGCTGCTTGCCGGTGTCGTCGCGCTGTTGGTGACACTCGGTCTCCATCTGCTCCTGACGCGCACATCGCTTGGTTCAAAAATGCTGGCGGTGGCGGAGGATCAGACCGCGGCTCAGCTCATGGGCATCAGGCCCGATACCATGCAGGCGATCGCCTGGGCCATAGCGGCCGGGGCCACCGGCCTTGCCGGCGCGCTGATCGCGAACTTCTTCTACATCGTGCCGACGGTCGGCGAGACACTCGGCATCGTCGCCTTCGTCACGGTGTCCCTCGGCGGCTTCGGCAGCGTGCCCGGCGCGCTCGTCGCGGGCCTGTTGATCGGCGTGATCGAGTCGCTCTCCGGTTATCTGATCGGTGCGGTCTACAAGGACATCGTCGTCTATGTCCTGTTCCTGTTCTTCCTCTGGTTCCGGCCGCAAGGCCTGATGGGCAAGCTCTGATGAGAAAGCTGCAATGCGGCGCTTGATCTGGCTCTCGATCGTCGCAGCACTGGCAATTGCCTATCCGTTGCTGCTGTCCTCGCCGTTCCAGCAGCGCCTGGGCGCGCTGGTGCTGCTCTATGCCATCGCCGCGTCGGCCTGGAACATCGTCGGCGGCTATGCCGGCCAGGTCTCGGTCGGCCATGTCGTGTTCTTCGGCTGCGGCGCCTATGCCGCGATGGGATCTTACGCCAAGTTCGGGCTGTCGCCGCTGTTCGGCATCCCCGGCGGCATCGTGCTGGCGGTGGGCTTAGCCGCGATCATCGGCGTGCCGACGCTGCGGCTGTCGGGTCACTATTTCAGCATGGCGACGATCGCGGTCGCCGAGACCGTGCGGCTGATCGTCACCAACACCGACTGGCTCGGCGCGGCCGTGGGTCTTTCCGGTCCAACGGTCCCCCGCAACATCTTCGATCTCTCGTTCCTGTCGTCGCTGCCGTACTACTACCTCTTCCTGGTCGTCCTCGTGATCACGCTGTTCATCACCTGGTGGATGACCAACAGCCGCATGGGATTCTATCTGCGCGCGATCAAGGATTCCGAGAGGGCCGCACGTTCCCTGGGCGCACCCGCGAGCCGGACCAAGCTCTACGCCTACATGCTGAGCGCGGCGCTGACGAGCGTTGCCGGCGCGCTCTATGCGATGATGTTCGGCTTCGTCGATCCCGAGTCCGGGCTCGGCATCCTGATCTCGGTCAAGATCCTGATCATGGCGGCGCTGGGCGGGGCGGGGTTGCTGTTCGGTCCGCTGGTGGGAGCCGCGATCCTCGTGCCGCTGGAGGAGATCTCCAACAGCTGGCTTGGCGGCAAGGGGGCCGGCCTCACCTTCGTCCTGTATGGCGCGATCATCGTGCTGATCGCGCGCTTCCAGCCCGGCGGCCTGCTCAGCCTGTTCATGGGACGACGCAAGCCCGGCGCAGATAAGGGAGCCGGCCATGCTCCTTGAGGCGCGCGGGATCACAAAGGCGTTCGGCAGCTTCAAGGCGGTGGACGATGCGTCCGTCACGCTGGAGCAGGGCGATATTCTCGGCCTGATCGGCCCGAACGGCGCCGGCAAATCCACCTTCTTCAATTGCCTCACCGGCGACCTCAAGACCACCTCGGGCCGCGTGCTGTTCGAGGGGACCGACATCACCGACTTCGCGCCGGAGCAGCGCGCCGGGCTCGGGCTTGCGCGCACCTTCCAGGTGCCGCAGACCTTTGAAGGCATGACGGTGCTCGAGAACGTCATGATCGGCGCCTTCCTGCGCACCTCGCATCGCCACGAGGCCGAGACCAGGGCGCGCGCGGTGCTGGAGCGCGTCGGCATGAGCAGGCTTGCGGATGCGCCGGCGCGCTCGCTGGGCACGCCCGGCCGCAAGCGGCTGGAGATCGCCCGCGCACTTGCGACCGAGCCGAAGGTGCTACTGCTCGACGAGGCCATGGCCGGGCTCAACGCCCACGAGGTGAGGCTCGCCATCGATCTCGTGCGCGACATCCACCGTTCCGGCATCACGCTCGTCATCGTCGAGCACATCATGGAAGTGATCATGTCGCTCGCGAGCCGCGTGATGGTGTTTCACCAGGGCAAGGAGATCGCCCGCGGCTCGCCGCGCGAGGTCACCTCGAACCCGGCGGTGATCGAAGCCTATCTCGGCAAACGCGCGGCGAAGGCCGCGGCCGGCCATACGCCGGTCGAGCTGATGGGCGGGCGGGACCTATGAGCGGCGCGCTTCTTCGGATCGAGCACCTCGAGGTGCGCTATGGCGACCTCATCGGTGTCTCCGACGTCTCGCTGGAGGTGCCGGAGGGCAGCGTCGTCGCGCTGCTCGGCTCCAATGGCGGCGGCAAGACCACGACGCTGAACGCAATCGCGGGTCTCATTCCCGTGCATTCCGGATCGATCAGCTTTCGCGGCGAGGACATCGCCGGCCAGAAGGCCTTTGCGATCGTGCGCAAGGGGCTGGCGCTCTCGCCGGAGGGCTGGCGGCTGTTCGTGCAGCAGAGCGTCGAGAACAACCTCCTGCTCGGCGCGACGCCGCTGCACGACAAGTCGCGCCAGGCCAATTTGCTCGAACGCGTCTACGAAATCTTCCCGCGCCTGAAGGAGCGCCGCAACCAGCGCGCCGGCACGATGTCCGGCGGCGAGCGGCAGATGCTCGCGGTCGGCCGCGCGCTGATGAGCGATCCGAAGCTATTGATGCTGGACGAACCGTCGCTCGGCCTCGCGCCGGCGGTCGTCGAATCCATGTACGAGACCTTCGGCCGCCTGCATCGCGAGGGCCTGACCATCCTGCTCGCCGAGCAGTCGATCGAGCTCGCGCTGGAAGTCTCGGACTTCGCGACCGTGCTCCAGGTCGGCAAGAGCGTGCTGTCCGGCACGGCCGCGGCGCTCGCACAGGACCCGCAGGTGCAGAAGGCCTATCTCGGCGTCGACTGATTGATCTCCGCCTGGAGCAACAGCAACAGGCAACCGGCCAGCCGCGTCTCCATCTCTTTTGATCCAAGCGACAGCGGCCCGGGATCGTTGAGGATCGCGTTCACCAGCGTGCCCAGCACGACCTGAAAGCCGAAGGCGATCGTGCGGATCTTGGCGGCGTTGCGTCCCTTGCCCATGGCCGGGAGCAGGAGAGGGGTCGCGCGTTCCGTCGTTGCCTTCGCGAGGGCCTTGAACGGCGTCCATTTGTCCGGACGGGTGTCATCGTGCTGAAGCGCGGCGCGCAGCACGCCCTCGTGGTTGCGCATCCAGGCGATGATCCCGCTGACGATGGTGTGGCAGAGCTTGTCGAGGTCCGTATCCGGTGACGGTCGCCGCATGTCGCCCAGCCGCTGTTCGCCGTCGCGCGCAGCCAGCGCCATCAGTGCGTTGAAATAGGCCTCCTTGCTCTCGAAGCGGCTGTAGAAGGCGCCGACGGTGGCGCCGACCTCGGTGCAGAGCGCCTCGATGGACAGCTCGGCAAGGCTGCGCGTGCGCAGCATGTCGGCGCCGGCGCGCAGCAGCGCCAGGGTCGTCTCGCGGCTGCGCTTCTGGCGCGACGGGGCAACGCCGGGCAGGTCGAAATCCGGTTCGTCCGAGCTTGGTCGCATCCGCCCTTGCATCCGTCAAAAACAGTAATCATAATTCGGATTATAATTTAGGCGTGGCCGAGCCGCGGGTCAACCGCAGCCGCCGGGCAACATCGGGAGGAGCAGATGAGCGCAAACAGCGGCACGCCGTTCCGCGGCACCGTCGGCAAGACGGTCGCGGAGTCGAAACCCTGGTGGCCGGAGGCGCCAAGGCCGCCCGAGGGCGCGCCGAACATCCTGGTCGTGCTGTTCGACGACGTCGGCTTCTCCGATTTCGGCTGCTATGGCTCGACAATCAAGACGCCGACCATCGACCGGCTCGCCGCGGAGGGGCTGCGCTACTCCGGATTCCACACCACGGCAATGTGCTCGACGACGCGCGCCGCGCTGCTGACAGGACGCAATCATCACTCGGTCGGCGTCGGCTGCCTTGCCAATTTCGATTCCGGCTATCCCGGGTACCGCGGTAAGATCGCGCGCGAGGCGGGGACGCTGGCCGAGATGCTGCGCCACCATGGCTATCGCAACTACATGGTCGGCAAATGGCACGTCACGCCGCTGACCGAAAGCGGAGCCACCGGCCCGTTCGACGGCTGGCCGCTCGGCCGCGGCTTCGACCGCTTCTACGGCTTCCTCGATGCCGAGACCGACCAGTACGCGCCGGAGCTCGTCTCCGACAACACGCATATCGATCCACCGGGCACGTATGCGGACGGCTATCATCTGACCGAAGATCTGATCGACCAGTCGATCCGCTTCATCGGCGACCATGTCGCTGACCGTCCTGACGTTCCCTGGCTCACCTGGGTCGCACTTGGCGCCTGCCACGCGCCGCATCAGGCGCCGGCCGATATCATCATGAGCTATGATGCCGAATTCGCGCACGGCTGGGACGTCGAGCGCGAACGGCGTCTGGCACGCCAGAAGGCGATGGGGCTGGTGCCTGAGGGAACGCGGATGCCGGCGCGCAACGACGGTGTGAAGCCGTGGGAGGAGCACTCGACCGATGAGCGCCGCGTCTTCACCCGCCTGCAGGCGGCCTTCGCCGGTATGCTCGATCATTCCGATCGGCATCTTGCACGACTTGTCTCGTTCCTGGAAACGGCCGGCATTCGCGACAACACCGTGATCATCGTGATGTCCGACAACGGTGCGAGCCAGGAGGGCGGGCCGCTCGGCTTCGTCAACGCAATGGGGCCGTTCAACTTCAAGCCGGAGCCGATTGCGGAGAAGCTCGGCCGCATCGACGACATCGGCGGGCCCGACACCCACAGCAATTTCCCGCATGGCTGGGCGATGGCGTCGAACACGCCGCTGCGGCGCTACAAGCAGAACACCCATGGCGGCGGCATCCGCGATCCCTTCGTCATCAATTGGCCGAAGACGATCGCAGGCAAAGGCGAGCTGCGGCACCAGTTCGTCCACGCCTGCGACCTCACGCCGACGCTGCTCGAGCTGATCGGCGTCGAGTCGCCCAGCACGATCGCGGGGTGCCCGCAGATGCCGCTGGAAGGCGAGAGCTTTGCGCGCTCGATCGCGGATGCGTCCGCGCCCTCAAAAAGCTCGCCGCAATATTTCGAGATGTTCGGCCATCGCGGCCTCTGGCAGGGCGGCTGGAAGGCGGTCGCCTTCCATCCCTCGGGCACGCCGTTCGAGAACGACAAATGGGAGCTGTTTCATCTCGACCAGGATTTCTCCGAGACCGACGATCTCGCCGCAAAGGAGCCGGAGCGTCTGGCAGCAATGATCGCGACCTGGTGGGCGGAGGCCGAGAGGCACAAGGTGCTGCCGCTCGACGACCGTTTCGGGCCGCGTTTTGCCGAGAACGCAGCGCGCTTCCACGGTGCACGCCACCATTTCGTCTTCCACGCCGGCATGGGCCACGTGCCGACCGATGTCGCGCCTGACGTGCGCAGCCGCAGCTATACGATCGAGGCGCATGTCGAGATCGACGGGCAGGGCGCCGATGGCGTGCTGATCTCGCATGGCGATGCGACGTCAGGCTACAGCCTCTACGTCAGGGATGGCCATCTCGTGCACGACCTCAACATCGGCGGCAGCCACCAGATCGTGCGGTCGGACCGCAAGGTGCCGTCAGGCGCGCGGCGGCTCGGCGTGTATGTCGAGCGGCTCGTGCGCAAGGAGCCGCCGGCCAAGGGGGCGCGCACCGGCGTCACCGAATATACGCTGCTGATCGACGGCGGGCCGGCGGGGTCGCTCCAGACCCAGCTCGGCTTCCACACGCTGATCTCGTGGTCCGGCCTCGACATCGGCCGCGACCGCGGCAGCCCCGTGTCGCATTACGAGGCGCCGTTCGAGTTCGAGGGGCGATTGCTGCGCGTCACCGTCACCATGCACGACGACCAGAAGCTCGACGGCGATGCCGTCGGCAACGCGCAGATGGCGCGGCAGTAGGGACGGGAGGTTGGGCGGCGAGCACCGGTGTCATGTCCCGCCTAGTGCGCAATCGCGCACAAGGCGGGCGATGACAGTGTGGGCCTTACTTGATCTTGTCGTAGGCCGCCGCGAAATCGCCCAGCGGCATCGGGATCGCGATCGCCTCCTTGGCCATGTTCTGGAAGGAGACCTTCAGCTGCTTGCCCGACCGCAAGGCGGCGAGCAGGTCCGCCGCGATCGGCGTCGAGGCGTAGCAGCCGCGGTTCTCGCAGGTCTGGATCTGAAGGTCGAATGTCTTGCCCTCGTCGACCTGGAGCTTGGCCCCGACGGGCAGGTTGAGGCCGAGCGGCAATTGCAGCAGCGCCACCGGCGTACGGGTGTCGGGCGCGATGCGGATGTTGATCAGGACGATGGTCTGACCGGTCTTGGTCAGCACGGCGTTCTGCTCCATCGCGCATTCCAGCGGCGCGTCGCGGCTGACGCTGGTGCAGCGCACGACCCATCCGGCTTGCTGCGCACCGTCAGCCTGCGGCTGGGTCGGAGCTGGCGCGGGCTGTGCGGCCGGTGCAGGGGAAGCGGCGTTCTTTTTGGCGCTCTGCTGGGCATACGCGCCGCCTGTCGACAGCAGAAGGGCGGCGGCGAGGGCGACAAGTCTGGATTGCATGGACATGGCGAAACCGCGTTGGCGTGAACCGAGGGCCTCGCTGTAGCGTCGCGGAAGCCGCGGTGCAAGCTTACTCGGCGGCCTGCTTGACGGTGCTGTGCTCGGGCGCCTCGTGACCTTTGCCGTCACCCGAACGGCCCCAGCCCGAGAACCAGTTGTTGAGCTCGTCGAGATAGAGATAGACCACCGGGGTGGTGAACAGCGTCAGCGCCTGGCTGACGATCAGGCCGCCGACCATGGCGTAGCCGAGCGGCTGGCGGATCTCGGCGCCGGTGCCGTGGCCGAGCATCAGCGGCACGCCGCCGAGCAGGGCGGCCATCGTCGTCATCATGATCGGCCGGAAGCGCAGCAGCGCGGCCTGACGGATCGATTCCTCCGGCGTCTTGTGCTCGTCGCGCTCGGCCGCGATGGCGAAGTCGACCATCATGATGCCGTTCTTCTTCACGATGCCGATCAGGAGAATGATTCCGATCAGCGCGATCAAACTGAAGTCGAAGCCGGCCGCCATCAGGATCAGGAGCGCGCCGACGCCGGCCGAGGGCAGGGTCGACAGAATCGTAATCGGGTGGATGTAGCTCTCGTAGAGAATGCCGAGGATCAGATAGACCACGACGAGGGCTGCGAGGATCAGCAGCGGCACGGTGCCGAGCGACTGCTGGAACGCCTGCGCGGTGCCCTGGAAGCTCGAATTCAGGGTCGGGGGTGCGCCGAGATCGGCCATCGCCTTCTGCACGGCCTCGGTGGCCTGGCCGAGCGCGACGCCCTGGGCGAGGTTGAAGCTGATCGTGATCGCCGGGAACTGGCCCTGGTGGCTGATCGAGAGCGGGCGGACCGGATCGGTGGTCCAGGTCGCAAAGGTCGACAACGGCACCTGGTCGCCGGTCAGCGGCGATTTCAGATAGAGCTTGTTCAGGCTGTCGAGACTGCCCTGCATCTCCGGCAGGATCTCGAGGATCACCTTGTAGGTGTTGAGCTGGGTGAAATATTGCGTGACCTGCCGCTGTCCGAAGGCGTCATACAGCGTGTCGTCGATCAGCTGCGGCTGGATGCCGTAGCGCGATGCGGTGTCGCGGTTGATCTTGAGCTGGACCGTGGTGCCCTGCGTCTGCTGGTCGGTCGCGACGTCGCGCAGCTGCGGCAGCGTCTGCATCTTGGCGAGGATTTTCGGCGCCCAGTCGTTGAGCTCGGTGAGATCGGCATCCTGTAGCGTGAATTCAAACTGCGTGCGCGTCGGCCGGCCGCCGAGCCGGACGTCCTGGGCCGCCTGCATGTAGAGGCGGGCGCCCGACACCTTCTCGAGCTTGGGACGCAGCCGGGCAATGATCTCCTGCGCCGACGCATTGCGCTCGTTACGCGGCTTCAGCGTGATGAACAAATTGCCGTTGTTGCCGGCGCGGCCGCTGCCGCCGATGTTCATCGCGATCGTGGCGACGTCGGGATCGTCCATCACGATCTTGCCGAGCTCGACCTGGCGGCGCTGCATCTCGGCGAAGGAGATGTCCTGGGACGCTTCGGATGTCGCGGTGATCAGGCCGACGTCCTGCTGCGGGAAGAAGCCCTTCGGGATCAGGATGAACAAATAGATCGACAGGCCGAGCGTGGCGAAGAAGATCAGGAGCGTGGTGCGGCGCCAGGCCAGGGCATGATCGAGAACGTACTCGTAGCCGCGCAGCATGCCGTCGAAGGCGCGTTCGCTCCACTGGTAGAACTTGCCGTGGGTCACCTCGCCATGGGCGCGCAGGAAGCGCGAGGCCATCATCGGCGTCAGCGTTAGCGACACGAACATCGAGACGAAGATGGTCATCGCCAGCACGACGGCGAACTCGCGGAACAGGCGTCCTATGATGCCGCCCATCAGCAGCAGCGGGATCAGCACCGCGACCAGCGAGATGCTGATCGAGACGATGGTGAAGCCGATTTCCTTGGAGCCCTTGAAGGCGGCCGCCATGGGCGATTCGCCTTCCTCGATGTAGCGCGTGATATTCTCGAGCATCACGATGGCGTCGTCGACGACGAATCCGACCGCGATGGTGAGCGCCATCAGCGACAGATTGTCGAGCGAATAGCCAACCACCCACATCAGGGCGCACGCGCCCAGTAGCGCCAGCGGAACCGTGATGGTGGGAATGACCGTCGCCCAGAAGCTGCGCAGGAAGACGAAGATGACCATGACCACGAGGGCAATGGTTAGCAGCAGCGTGAACTGGACGTCCTCGACCGCGGCGCGGATGGTCGTGGTGCGGTCGCTGATCAACTCGATCTTGATCGCGGGCGGAATCGCCGCGACGAGGCGGGGCAGGGTGGCCTTGATCCGGTCGACGGTCTCGATGACGTTGGCGCCCGGCTGCTTGAACACCACCAGGAACACGCCACGCTTGCCGTTGGCCCAGGCTGCCTGCTTGGCGTCCTCGGCGCCGCTCACCGCCTGTCCGATGTCGCGGATTCGAAGCGGACCGCCATTGCGATAGGCGATGACGACGTCGTTCCAGTCCTTGGACTGGGTGAGCTGGTCGTTGGCGTAGATCGTGTAGGCGCGCTTCGGCCCGTCGATATTGCCCTTGGGGCTGTCGACCGTGGTGATCGCGATCTGGCTGCGCACGTCCTCCAGCGACAGGCCCTTGGCGACGAGTTTCGCCGGGTCGATCTGAATGCGGATGGAGGGCTTCTGCTGGCCGCCGATGAAGACCTGCGCGACGCCCGAGAGCTGGCTGATCTGCTGGGCAAGCTGGGCGTCGACGGCATCGCTGACGGTGGTCAGCGGCAGAGTATCGGATGTTGCCGAGAGCAGCAGGATCGGCGCGTCGGCCGGGTTGACCTTGCGGTAGGTCGGCGGCGAGGGCAGGTTCTTCGGCAGCTGGCCGCTTGCAGCGTTGATGGCGCCCTGCACATCGTTGGCGGCGCCGTCGATGCTGCGGTTGAGGTCGAACTGGATGGTGATCGAGGCGGTGCCGAGATAACTCGTCGAGGTCATCTGGGCGATGCCGGGGATCTGGGCGAATTGCCGCTCGAGCGGCTGGGCCACCGACGAGGCCATCGTCTCGGGGCTGCCGCCCGGCAAATTGGCCGTGATCTGGATGGTCGGGAAGTCCACCTGCGGCAGCGGTGCGACCGGCAGCAGGGGATAGGCGACGAGACCGACGAACAGAATGCCGGCCATCAGCAGCGAGGTGCCGATGGGATAACGGATGAAAGGTGCCGAAATCCCGCCCTCGGTCATTCCTGTCGTACCTTGTTCTGGCTCGGATCCGAGCTTGCTACGGCCGTCGAGACCAGGCTCCCGGGCTGGACCTTGAACTGGCCGCCGGTGATCACCTGTTGACCCGGGCTCAAGCCTTCGTCCACGACCGAACGGCCGTCGATGGCGTAGCTGACCTTGATCTTGTGCACTTCCGCCTTGTTGTCCTGATTGACGGTATAGGCGTAGAGGCCGTTGGTCGAATGCTGAACCGCGTCATCCGGAACCACGGTCGCGTCCTTCAGGGTGCGTACCAGAAGGCGCGTCGAAACCGACTGGCCCGGCCACAGCGTGTGTTCCTTGTTGTCGAACACCGCCTTGAGCCGAATAGTCCCGCTGGTCGTGTCGACCTGGTTGTTGATGACCGCGAGCTTGCCCTCGGCCAGCGTTTTCTTGCCGTCGGTGGTGAACGCGATCACCTTGAGCGCACCGGCCTTCTGGCCTTCGCTGATATAGGGCAGCTGATCTTCCGGCGCGGTGAAGATCACCGAGATCGGCTCGACCTGCGAGATCGTCACGATTCCCGTCTGCGTGGAGGCGTTGACGATGTTGCCGACGTCGACCAGGCGCAGCCCGGCCACGCCGGTGAACGGCGCCTTGATCTGGGTGTAGTCGAGCTGGGTCTGGGCGTTGGAGATGGCGGCTTCGTCGGCGGCGATCTGGGCGGTCAGCTGCGCGACGGTGGAACGCTGGGTGTCGACCCGCTGCGCGGTTGCGAACTCGCCAAGCTTCATGGCGCGCTGGAGCTCGAGGTTGGCGTTGGCGAGATTCGCCTCGTCCTGCGCCTTCTTGGCCTTGGCCTGGTCGAGCGTGGCTTGATAGGGCCGGGGATCGATCGAGACCAGAAGCTCGTCCTGCTTGACCATCTGGCCTTCGCTGAAGGCGATCTTGTCGATCTGGCCGTCAACCCGGCTCCGGACCTGTACCGTATTGAAGCCCTGAACCGTGCCGAGACCGGTCAGGTAAACCGGAAAGTCGGCCTTCTGGACCGGCGAAACGCTGACGGGGATGGCGGGCGGACGCGCCGGACCCTTCTGAGCCGTCTGGGTTTTTCCGGCCTCGGGCGAGCCGAATTTCTGCCAGCCATAGTAACCCGCGGAGGCCACGGCCGCGATGATCAGAATCCAGAGGATCGGCCGTGTTTTTTTCATGTCGGCTCGTTGGCTCTTACGCCCAAAACTACGAATTGTGGAGCAATCATAGGGTTCCAGCGCGCTTGTATAATACACGCCAAGTTCCAGTGTAAACAGCACTATCGGTTCGGAATCCTAAACAATTGGAAAGCTTTGCACTGTCTAGGCAGCTCCGTGACACTACGGTGTGCAGTGCTGCATTTTCCCGGCGCGAACGATCCGCGCGCAAATCTTGGGCAATGCCCGGAGCCGGTGTGGGCGGCCTGCAGAGCTGTCCGCAAGGGCGCCCCGGCAGCGCTGCGAAGTGAGCCGGAAACAACTCCCGTGAGAACGGTTCTAATTCGCCTGCACGGCGTTTCGGTTGTCAGGAAATCCGGCATCGGTCATATCGGCCCCGCCACAACGGGAGCGCAGGATGGACGAACTGAACGGCAAGCTGATCGCGTGCCAGATTCTGATCACGGGACTGATCGCGCGCGTCGCCAACGAGCAGCGCGATCCCTTGCGATTTCTGACCGACTTCCGCGACGAGATCAAAGCCGTCGTTAGCGGCGTCAACATCGCCGGCATGGACAACTCCGATCGTGTGCGTGCCGTCGCGCAGAAAACCGTCGACGAATTGTTCTCGCTGATGAAGCCGCCGAGCAGCGATTGAGAGCGGCGCCGCTGCTCGCGCCTGCGCAGCTCTCGCATGCGCCCATGTTTCCAGATTGAAATCTGCACCGAGTCCGATCTGGATGAATTCAAATGTGCAGGCAGATCAATCGCATTGACCTGCTTTTCTCCGACCGATAGCACCGCCCCATCGTTCGCGTTTCTGCATCGACGAAGCGCATCAGCTCGAAGGTTGATGCGGTACGAAGATCGCAGCGATCAATGTCCAGATTAGAACGGTTCAAGTTTAGAACCATTTAAAACTGCGGCGCACTCAACCGAGTTTAGAATTGCTTTGAAATGGTCGGATTCAAACGGAGTGTTGCAGAGATCGCGTTGACCCCCATGAACACGCCCGATAGCACCAATGCGTCGCGTTGTCGCAACGCGACCAATGGAAGCATAAGCACTGTGGGGCGTGTGATGGGCATGATGAAGACACCGCGATCGTTGCGTTCGGTCGCGGATCGGAAATCCTTCGGCAACAATTTCGACACTGCGACCGGCAAGACTGTGTCCACGGTCGCCAGTCTGATCGCGGTCGCGACGGTCTCGACCGGCGCACAGGCGCAGCAGACCAATCTGCCCCCCGTGAACGTCGATGCGCCTCAGCAGCGTCCGCGTCCGACCGCTTCGAAGCCCACCGCCGATCAGATTCGCGCGCGCAACGCGCTGCGGCGCGCGGCGCAGCGGCAGCAGGCCGCACAAGCGCCTGTCGCCAATCCGAGCCCTGGTCCTGCCGATCGTGATCCGTACGCAAATCCCGCCGCGCCTTATATGGCCACCCGAGTGCAAGCGTCGGGTAAATTCCCTGAGCCAATCCTCAACACGCCAAAATCGATCACCGTGCTTACAAAGGATGTGCTCGCGGACAAGAACGCCACGACGCTGAAGCAGGCGATCCTGAGCACGGCAGGCGTGACGCTCGGAACGGGTGAGGGCGGCAATGCCTTCGGTGACCGCTTCTTCATTCGCGGCTTCGATGCCCGCAACGACATCTTCATCGACGGCGTGCGCGACGCGGGCGTCAGCGTCCGTGAAAACTTCTTCACCGAGCAGGTCGAAATTCTGCGTGGTCCGGGCTCAACTTTCGCGGGCCGCGGTGTCGCCGGTGGTGCGATCAACATCGTCACCAAGCAGGCGACGACGCAGAACAGTTTCTACAACATGGACACGACGTTTGGCACCGACCAGACCAAGCGTGTGGTGCTCGACGTCAACCAGGTGATCAACCCGACGCTGGCCGTTCGTGCCGGCGGTCTGTTCCAGGACGCCGATGTCGCCGGTCGCGATTTCGTCAAGGATAATCGCAACGGCGCGTTCGTCGCCACGACCTGGAAGCCGACCGACACGATCAGGGTGACCGGGGGTTACATCCACACCGAGTTGACCGGCGTGCCGGACTTCGGCGTGCCCTACTACCGGCCGAGCACGGCAACGACCGCCGGTGGGCCGTTCCCGGACTTCGGCTCCAACCGCAACAACTGGTATGGCCAGATCAACCGCGACTTCTACCGGACCGGCCAGGACATCGGCTCGTTAAACGCGGAAGTGCAGATCACGCCCGACTTGATGGTCAGCAACAAGTTCCGCGTATCTCGTTCGACCCAGAACTATGTCGGAACGCTGCCTGAGCAGCCGGTGATCGCCAACCCGCTTTCGAATTCGACGCTCACGATGAATCCGCAGAGCCGTCTCCAGATCACTGACGTGCTCGCCAACCAGACGGAAGCGACCTACAAGTTCCAGGACTGGGCCGGCTTCAAGCACACCGCGCTGGCCGGGATCGAAGTCGATCGCGAGCGGTCGTCGATCGACAAGTATCTCGGGCTCACCTCGGAAGGGAACGGAGTTCCGATCACTCCAGGCGGCTCGCCGACAGGTGTCAGCGTCTTCTTCCCTCAGGACACGTTCTTGCCCGGGAAGGCGCTCGCACTGGCCGGTCTGCCGGCCAAGATCGGCATCGACACTGTCAGCGGCTACGTCATGGACAGTGCGAACTATCGTGACCTCCTGATCCTCAATGGCGGCTTCCGCTACGACAACTACAACCTCGATACGTCTGCATACGGGGCGGGCAACGCTCTCAAGCAGCAATCGGCAAACTTCCTGATTCCCAACTTCAATCTCGGTTTGACCTTGAAGCCGGCGCCAAACGGCAGCGTGTACGTGGCCTACGCGACCTCAGCGAACCCGGTGGGCGCCGAGTTCGACGGCACCAGCACCGCGTATGGCGGCGTCAATCCCGCTCTGGCCGGCGGCAACAATCAGATCTTCGGGCCGGAGAAGAACACGGCCATCGAACTCGGCACCAAGTGGGAGCTGTTCGACCGCCACCTGCTCCTGACGGCTGCGCTGTTTCAGACCACCAAGGACAATGCGCGCGAGGCACAGAACGTCAATAGTGTGGCCACGGCGTCCGCGTTGGGATGCGTCTATCCCGCCGGCACGACCGGCAACATATCGTGTATCACCGCAGGTTCCGCTTATCGTATTCGCGGCATCGATCTCGGCGTGAGCGGCAAGATCACCGACAAATGGAGTGTGTTCGGCGGTCTCGTCCTGATGCAGTCGGAGGTTACGGCGTCCAACGTGAAGCCCGCGAACATGCCCGCGCCGCTTCTCTACACCACCAATGTCGGGCTTCCTCTGGCCAACGTTGCCCATCAGTCGTTCAGCATGCTGTCGAAGTACCAGTTCAACGATATCTGGGAACTGGGCGGGCAGGCCGTCTACCGCTCGAAGATCTACGGTGGCTCGTTGCTTGCGGCCAACGCAGGCACGTCGCTTCCGAGCTACTGGCGCTTCGATGTGTTCGCGGAAGCCAAGATCAACAAGAACTGGCAGTTGAAGCTGTTCGTGAACAACATTTTCGACAAACGCTACTATGACGCGCTGTACCAGAGCGCCGCGCCCTTCGTGCTGGAAGCACCGGGACGCGCCGCCTATCTGGTGATCTCGGCGCGCTACTGATGGAGTAACGACGAGGTGCCATGCTGACATGCATAGACGGCGTCCTGAGCAAGGATGATGTGGCGGAATTCCGCCGCATCATGGACGCCAGCGAATGGGAAGACGGCCGTTCCACCGCGGGCGCGCAGTCAGCAATGGTCAAGCGCAATGAGCAGTTGCCGCCTGACAGCGAGGTCGCGCGCAAGCTCGGCAACCGCATCATCTCGGCGTTGACGTCGAACCCGCGTTTCCTGGCAGCGGCGATCCCACTGCAGATCTTCCCGCCGCTGTTCAACCGCTATGCGGCGAACAGCGGCCATCATTTCGGGCTGCATGTCGACAATGCGATCCGCGGCGACCGCCTGACCGGCCTTCGCATCCGCACAGACCTGTCTGTCACGCTGTTCCTGGCCGAGCCGGAAGAGTATGACGGTGGCGAACTTGTGATCGAGGACACCTACGGTTCGCACGAAGTGAAGTTGCAAGCCGGGGACTGCGTGCTCTATCCCTCGACCAGCCTCCATCTCGTCACGCCGGTGACGAGGGGGACGCGGGTTGCGTCTTTCTTCTGGCTTCAGAGCATGATACGGGACGATCAAGCCCGGAGCATGATCTTTGACCTCGACACCGCGATACAGGCGCTGGTGGAACGGCTCGGGCGTGACGATCCCGAAACGGTCAAATTGACGGGTATCTATCACAACCTCATTCGCTACTGGGCCGAAGTATGAAGATCATGTCCTTCCAAGCAAGCCTTGCCGCCGCCTTGATGCTGGCGGCCGCCTGGCTCGTATCCCCTGTTTCTGCCCAGACACAGACCCCGCCGGCGGCACCTGCACCGGCACAGGCGACGGCTCAGCCGGCCACCGCCAGCCCGGCTCCGGCTGCCGCTCCGGCGGTGGTGGCGCCTGCGGCGAAGCCCGACGCGGCCGCCATCGCGCCGGCCATGAAGGAGCTGTCCCCCTGGGTGATGTTCATGTCGGCGGACGTCATCGTGAAGGCGGTGATGATCGGGCTTGCCTTTGCATCGCTGATGACCTGGACCGTCCTGATCGCCAAGTCGATCGAGCTGTCGGTCGCGTCCGGCAAGCTTCGTTCGGCACTGAAGAAGATCTCGGAGGCGCGCTCGCTCGCGGAAGCGCAGATGGCGCTCGGCGCCAAGCAGGGCATTCTGCCGTCCTTCCTGGCGGCAGCGCTGCGTGAGGCGCGGATGTCGGCCGGCCTGTCCAGCGATGCCGGCATCAAGGAGCGCGCGGCCTCGAGCTTTTCCGAAATCGTGCGCGCGGAGGCACGGCGCATCCGCGTCGGCATGGGTGTGCTCGCGACCATCGGCTCCACGTCGCCCTTCGTCGGCCTGTTCGGCACGGTCTGGGGCATCATGAACAGCTTCATCGGCATCTCGAAGTCGCAGACCACGAACCTCGCCGTCGTCGCGCCCGGCATCGCCGAGGCGCTGCTTGCGACCGCGATCGGCCTCGTCGCCGCCATTCCCGCCGTCATCATCTACAACCACTTCTCGCGCATGACGAAAAGCTATCTCGAGCTCGTCAGCCGTGCCTCGGGCGCGGCGGCGCGGCTGCTCTCGCGCGATCTCGACCGCAGCCACGGCAGCGCGCATTCGCGCGCGGCGGAGTGAACCATGGGCGTTTCGCTCGCAGACAATGATGACGACGACGATTTCGGCGAGACGCATGACATCAACGTCACGCCGTTCATCGACGTCATCCTGGTGCTGCTGATCATCTTCATGGTCGCAGCTCCGCTCTCCACGGTCGACCTGCCGATCGATCTGCCGACCTCGAGCGCGACTCCGCAGAAGAAGCCGGACAAGCCGACCTATCTCAGCATCAAGCCCGACCTGACGCTTGCGATCGGCGAGAACCCGGTCCACCGCGCCGAGTTGATCGGGACCCTCGACGGCCTGTCCGACATGAGCAAGGACAAGTATGTCTTCCTGCGCGCCGATCGCTCGGTGCCTTATGGCGAATTGATGAGTGTCATGGAGCTCTTGCGCTCAGGCGGCTATTCCCGGGTGAAGCTGGTTGCGCTGGAGGGCGCTCCCGGAGCGCCCGCGGCAGGCGCCGGTCAGCCTTAGAGGCGCACGATGTCGGACGAAGCCAGACCATCCCGGAAGCTCTGGATTTTGGCAGCGGTGGCGGCGCTCGCGCTCCATCTGGGCGGGGCCGCGCTCGCCCTGGCCCATCTGCGGACCGATGACGACGACGATGGCCTGGGCGCGTCCGGCGCGGAGTTCGCCGTCGAAATGGCCTCGCCCAAGGCGCCTGAGACCGACCTTCCGCCGGGACCGGACAGCGAAGCGATGCAGGAGCAGCAGGCGCTTCCCGAGCAAAAGGCCGAGACCAAGGAAACCGAGCTTCCAAAGGACCAGTCGCAACAGGTCGACGATCCCGATCGGGTCGTCACCGAAAACATCTCGAAGAAGCCGCAGGACGAGGATCCCAAGATCGCGGCGGTCGAGACACCCGCTGCCGAGGCTTCGCCGCAGTCGGTTGCAACGGCGCGGCAGACCCTCGACGAGGACGCGCGCGAGGCCGAGAAGGCCCTGGCGCCGGTGCTTGGCCTCGGCAAGGACATCCTCAGGATTACGACCGACTGGAATCGCAAGATCAGCGCGCACCTCACGGCCCACAAGGTCAACCCGGAGGGCAAGCAGCCCAATAATCAGAAGGTGAAGGTCAGCTTCGCGATCAACCGCAGGGGCAATGTGCTGTCCGTCGACGTCGTGGAGTCATCGGGGGATGTGGCCTACGATGCGGCCGCGCTCTCGATTGTCCGCAAGTCCGATCCCATCCCGCAGCCCCCGGCCGGACTGACCGAAGACCGGTTCGAGCGGACCGTCGACATCATCTTCACGCCGCCGGACGAGAAGAAAAAGAAGAAATCGGCTCAGCGCCAGTAGAGCCGGATCCCGACATAGACCACGACCAGGCAGACGAAGATCAGCGCCACCGGGAGCGGCCGTTTCTGGGCTCCGCTAAACGCCGCCGTGAAGGAGGCCGTCTTCGTCGGTTTCGGAGGCGGGCGGCGGAAAGCGGTAACATTGTCCGCCGCCGGCTCGGGCGGACGGGTGCGGACGTCGGGCGGAGTTCCCGCGCCGCCCATCTCGGCATAGTAGGCCTTGTAGATCGCGCCGATCGTGGCCTCGGTGGCCTCGCCCTCGCTCATCCGCGCCAGTAGGTTCTTGTAGCTGACCAGGAACTCCTGCGCCTCGGCAGGCAGCGCGGAGGCCCCGTTGAGCTTGGCCATCATCTTCCAGGTGGCAAAATCGGCGCGGGCGCGGGTGTCCGCGCGTCGCGCGATCAGCATATCGGCAGCTTTGACCAAGTCGGCCTCGAGCCCTTCGGCTTATGTTCGGGTGTTCTGTTGAACTACGCGTTGCCGGTCAGGAAGAGAACAGCCTGAATCACATAACCGGTCAACGTTCGCAGTATTCCTGAAATAACATCAAGATTTAGACCGAACTGCGAGCCCGCGAGCGGCAGCAGGATCAGAAGACCAATCAGGATCAGCATCCCGAATGGCTCGAGCCGGGCCAGCGGCATGGCGAGGGCCCGAGGCAACAGCCCGACCGCGACGCGCCCGCCGTCGAGCGGCGGGATCGGCATCATGTTGAACACCGCCAGCACCGCGTTGATCACCAGCGCATTCTTGAGGTTGTCGAAGATCCACTGGGCCGAGGCCGCCGGTGCTAGGGGCAGGGCATGCAGGGCAAGAGCCGCCGCGAGCGCCAGCAGGATGTTGGTGGCGGGTCCGGCAAGGGCCACCCAGACCATGTCGAGCCTGGGATGGTTGAGCTTGCGGAAATTGACGGGAACCGGCTTGGCATAGCCGAATAGGAACGGCGAGTGCGCGAACAGCAGCATCGCCGGCAGGATCAGGGTGCCGAACGGATCGATATGCTTGATAGGGTTGAAGCTGACGCGGCCGAGCTGCCAGGCCGTGTTGTCACCGAGACGGTACGCGACGAAAGCGTGCGCGGCCTCGTGGAAGGTGATGGCGAGCAGCAGCGGTAGCACCCATACGGAAAGCTCATAGAGGGAAATGTTCACGGCTCGTCCGTCCCGGTTTGTGCCTCGTGGCCTTGCAGCCAACCCGGCCGATCCGGTGATGGGGCAACGCGTCAGGTCAGGATATGGGACGCGGGTTCCGAAATCCCAAGCCGTAAATGATCCGCCAGCAGCGCCGCCGGCTGCGACAGGTTGCGCGCGCGGTGCAGGCGGATGTCGGCAGCCGGCAGCGGCGGCAGGCCGTTCGACAGGGCGCGCAGGCGGGAGGGCAGGGTGCCGGCCTTCACGACCGTGATCGCAAGGCCCTCCGCCGCGATCGCTTCCACCGCCGCAAGGGTCCGACTGACGAAGGCAAGGCGCCAGGGCCGGCCGGCGGCATCGAGGGCGTCCGCGGCCCATTGCCGGAACAGGCAGCCCGGCGGGTAGAGCGCGACGGGCAGCGTGTCCTGTGCTTCGGCTCGATACGTCCTGGCCGCAGCCCAGACCGCCTGCTCGCGTCGGAGCAGTTCGCCATCGCCGCGTCCTTCCGGATGCATGGCGATGACGAGGTCATAGGCCTCGCCGAGCCGGCATCGTCGCGGTCAGGCCGGTCTCGATCTCGACCCGGATCTCCGGATGGTTTTGGGCAAAGCGCGCCAGCAAGGGCGGAATGACGATCGTGCCGTAATCGTCCATCACGCCGAGGCGGACCACGGCGTCGCGCTTGCGTGCGCGGAGCACATCGATCGCCTCTGCATTGAGGTCGAGAAGCCGCCTCGCATAAACGAGGAGCTCATCGCCCGCCGCGGTCAGCGCGACGCCGGCCCTGGTGCGCTGAAACAGCTTGGTGCCGATCCGCTCTTCCAGTCGCCTGATCTGGACGCTGACCGCCGACTGGGTCCGGTTGAGCAATTGGGCTGCGCGCGTGAACGAGCGATGCTCGGCGACGGCGAGAAAGGCCTTCAGCAGATCGGGATCGAGAACAGGCGTGGTCATGACGAAAACTTATCCCAGCATGACGGAAACTCCATTCCCTGTTTCGGCGCGCCTCGTATGCTGCGTTCAGGGCTCGTCAAGGGAGGGAGTGTGGGCGAAATCTCCGGCGTTCTGGCCGCGGTGCTGTCGAGCGGCCTCGGCGGCACCTCGATCGGCGCCACGCGCTATCTGGTGGGCAGCCTCGATCCGCTGGCGATCGGCTCGTTCCGGTTCGGCATCGGCTTCTTGCTGCTGTTACCCCTCACGCTGCTCCGCGGTGACCGCTGGCCGGGGCGAGGGGACTGGGCCGCCGCGACCGGGCTCGGCATCCTGTTCTTTGCGCTGTTTCCGATCCTGTTCAACGCATCGCTGATCTTCACGACCGCCGCGCGCGGCGCGCTCGCCTTGTCGACGCTTCCGCTGCTGTCGCTCGTGATCGGCGCCGCGCTCGGCGCCGAAGCCCTGAGCTGGCGCAAATCGATCGGTGTCGTGATCGCGACATTTGGCGTTGCCGTCGCGCTGCTCTCCGACCTGACCTCGGCACCATCCGGCGCCTGGCGCGGCGATCTCCTGATGATGGCGGCCGCGCTGTGCATGGCGCTGTACGGCATCTGGTCGAAGCCGCTGATCCGGCGCTCCGGCCCGATCGCCTTCACGACCATGAGCATGGCGGCCGGGGCGGCCTGCCTCATCCTGCTCTCGTATGTCCGCGGCAGTTTTGCGCCCGTCGCCGGCTTCGGCGCGCCGCAATGGCTAGCGGCTTTCTATCTCGGCGCCTTTGGCGCAGCGCTGACCTTCTATCTCTGGGCCTTCGCGCTGGAGCGGACCACGCCGACGCGCGTCGCGATCTCGGTGACGGTCAACCCGATCACGGCCTCGCTGGTCGGCGCCTGGCTGCTGAACGAGCCGCTGCACTGGAATCTGGCGGCCGGCATCGTCGCGGTGTTTGCCGGGATCTGGATCGCGACGACGACGGGACGGCGCGCCCAGGCGGCGAGAGTGCCTGCGTCAGGGCAAGCCTGACGTCACGCCGGGATGGTGCCCTGATATTGCGTCAGGCCGTCGTCGAGCTTCAGCCATGCGACCTTCTCCGAGACCCAGATGTGCTCGGTCGGCGCGAAGGCGTTGCGATCGTCGAAGGTCGTGAGCGAAACGCCCGCCAGCGTGCCGTTGCGCCGCCAGGAGAACAGGCGCGTGCCGCAGCGCTTGCAGAACACGCGATCGATGTTCTCGGACGAGGCATAGCGGCCGGTGTCGCCCTCGACGGTCAGCGCGCGTTGATCGAATTGCGCGCGAGCAAAATAGGGTGAGCCCATCGCCTTCTGGCACAGGCGGCAATGGCAGATGCGGACGTTGAGCGGCTCACCCTCCGCCTTGAACCGCACCGCGCCGCACAAGCATCCACCTTCGCGGATCATGGCTCAGGCCACCCGCCATTCGCCGACCTGGCGCGCCATGCTCCAGTTGAGATTGTCGAGATCGCCATCCATGTTGGAATTCCCGCGTCTGGTGTTGGTGAAGGCGGCCCAGCAGAAGCCGCCATGGGTGCGCACGGCAATCGTGCTCGTGCCCGGCAGGCTGCCATTGTGCCACCAATTGTCGAATTTGTTGACACAGAAGCCCTTGGCGTAGTTCGGGCTGTAACTGGGCGCGGTGGTCATGACCTCTATGGTGCGCGGCCGCAGGATGTCCGCGGGCCTCGTGTAGCCGTCGACATGCATCAGGAACTGAACCAGATCCGCCGGCGTCGCGATCCAGCCACCATGGGAATCCATCCGCCGGACATTCATGCTGTAGGGATTTTCGGCCTGACCGTAATAGACGACTTCGCCGGCCTGGCGCTGCTCGCGCGTGTTGCCGGCGACGCTCATGTCGGTGACGCCGCAGCGCGCCAGCACCTCGGTGCGGACGTGCTCGGCATAGGCCTGGCCGGTGAGCTTCTCGATCACGCGGCCCAGCACGCAATAGCCGAAATTGGAATAAGCGTAGTGCTGGCCCGGCGGCCGGTCCAGCGGCCGGTTGGCGAGCGTCCAGGCGATCAGCTCGGCATGATCCATCCGCGGATGCGTGAACATGGGATCGCGGTTGTCGTTGCTCCAGCCGCCGGCGGCGTGCGTCAGCAGATGCTCGAGCGTGATCTGGTCGATGCCGGCAGGGTAGGGCGGTGACCCGTAATCGGTGCCGAGCAGTGCACCGGGGCCGAACACGCGATCCGTGAGCTTGAGGCGGTTCTCCTCGATCAGGCGGAAGATCGTGACCGAGGTGATCATCTTGCTGACGCTGGCGATCCGGAACAGATGCCGCGGCGTCACGGCCTCGTTCCGCTCGCGATCGGCAAGACCGAAGGCGTCCTCGTGGACAACAGTGCCGGCATAGCCGATCGCAAAGGACAGCGCCGGCACGTCGTATTTGTCCATGAAGCTGCGCGCGAGCCGCGCCATGGCGCCGCGCTCGGCCGGCGAGGGCGGGCGGATGCTCGGCGGGCTGGGCGCCAGTTGCGCGGGCGCAACCCGCGACAGCAGCGGCAGCGCGCCTGCGCCCGCTGCGAGCTTCACGAAATCCCGACGCCCAAAATCCCGACGTCCAAGCCGCATGGTCCACCCCTTCAAGGGGCGGCCAAAGCTTCAGTAGGTCGCCCGTCCGCCGGAAATATCAAACACCGCGCCGGTGGAGAAGGCACAATCTTGGGATGCGAGCCAGCTCACCATCGCGGCGAGCTCTTCCACCAGCACGAAGCGTGCCTTGGGGATTTTCGACAGCATGAAGTCGATATGCTGCTGCGTCATCTGGTCGAAGATCGCGGTCTTCGCCGCGGCCGGCGTCACCGCATTCACGAGGATGTCATGTGCCGCCAATTCCTTGCCGAGCGATTTCGTCAGCGCGATCAGTCCGGCCTTGGAGGCCGAGTAATGCGAGGCGTTGGGATTGCCTTCCTTGCCGGCGATCGAGGCGATGTTCACGATCCGCCCGTATTTCTGCTTGAGCATCGTCGGCACGATCGCCTTGCAGACGATGAAAGGGCCGTCGAGATTGATGCGCAGGACCTTGCGCCACTCCTCGAGATCGGTCTCCCAGACCGGCTTGTTGACGCCGGCGATGCCGGCATTGTTGACGAGGATGTCGATCTTGCCGAAGGCGGCAAGCGTGGCATCGCGCGCCTGCTCGACGGCGGCGGGGTCGGTGACGTCGACCTTGAAGACTTTTGTCTCGCCGCCGACTTCATTCGCGGTCTTCTCGGCGAGAGCCGAGTCGAAATCCCAGATCGCGACCTTGGCGCCGGAGTCGATGAAACGCCGGGTGATGGCACGGCCAAAGCCCTGCGCGCCGCCGGTGACGACGGCAATGCGGCCGTTGAGATCGATCTTGTTCATCGAGAACTCCCTTGTCTATCCCTCATGGTGAGGAGCGCGCACTTGCGCGCGCCTCGAACCATAAGCCCGTGGCCCATCCCTCGAGAGGGCGCTGTCGCGCCTCCTCAGGATGAGGAGCGATCAGAGCATGTAGCCGCCGTCGACGACAAGGTCGACGCCGGTGGTGAATGCGCTTTCGTCGCTGCCGAGATAGACCGCCATGGATGCGATTTCGTCGGCGGTGCCGAGCCGGCCCATCTTCTGGCGGGAGACGAACATCTCCTTGCCCTGCGGCCCCTGGGCGGCGGCGCGGTCGAGCATCGAGGGCGTCTCGACGGTGCCGGGGCAGATGCTGTTGCAGCGGATGCCCTTGGTGATGAAGTCGAGCGCGACCGCGCGCGTCAGCAGCGACACCGCGGCCTTCGACGCACTGTAGACGTAGCGGTTGGCCGGCGGCCGCAGCGCCGCGCAGGACGAGATGTTGACGATGCTGCCGCCGCCGCCCGCCAGCATCTCGGGCAGGAAGGCCCGGATGGTCCGGTGCATCGACTTGACGTTCAGGTCGAACGAGAAGTCAAAATCCTCTTCCGAGCACTCCAGGATGGTGCCGTGATGCACGAAGCCCGCCGCGTTGAGCAGGATGTCGACCTTGCCGACGCGCTTGGCGAAGGCGTTGACGTCGGCGGTGTTGCGGACGTCGAGCTTGGCGACCTCGGCGATGCCTTCCTTGGTCAGGCCCGCGATGCCGGCCTCGTTGATGTCGGTGGCGATGACGGTTGCGCCTTCACGCGCGAATGCGATGGCGCATGCGCGCCCGATGCCTGCCGCTGCAGCCGTGACGACGGCGCGCTTTCCCTTGAGGCGGTCTGCCATGTTGTTTTTCTCCTTGGCTTGAATTTGTCTATCGGCTCGTCATTGCGAGGTGCTCGTGACAAAATTGCGCAGCAATTTTGCACTGTTGCGACGAAGCAATCCAGACTGTCTCCTTGGAGATATCTCTGGATTGCTTCGCTTCGCTCGCAATGACGACGTGGCTGTTAGTGATTGTCTCTGGCGACACCAAACGTGCCGGCGACGTTCTGATACCTTGTGGCGAGCTCCATGCATGCGCCGGTCGATTGCTGGCCCACCGTGTTGCGGTAGATCTCCTGCCACGGCGTCTGGTTCGCCGGATGCTTGAAGCCGCCATTGGCCATCAGCTCGGCGTGGCGCTTCTTCACCTCGTCGTCCGAAATGAGAATATTGGCGCTGCCCTTGTTGAGGTCGATGCGTACCTTGTCGCCGGTCTTGAGGATCGCGAGCCCGCCATTGGCGGCAGCTTCCGGCGAGGCGTTCAGGATCGACGGCGAGCCCGAGGTGCCGGACTGGCGGCCGTCGCCGATGCAGGGCAGGGCGAGAATGCCGCGTTTGATCAGCGCAGCCGGCGGCTGCATGTTCACGACCTCGGCGCCACCGGGGTAGCCGATCGGGCCGGTGCCGCGGACGAACAGCATGCAATTCTCGTCGATGTCGAGTGAAGGATCGTCGATCCGCTCGTGATAATCCTCCGGGCCCTCGAACACGATGGCGCGGCCCTCGAATGCGCCAGGGTCCTTCGGGTTGCTGAGATAGCGGTCGCGGAATTCCTTGGAGATCACGCTGGTCTTCATGATCGCGGAATCGAACAAATTGCCCTTCAGGACCAGGAAGCCGGCGTCCTTCACCAGCGGCTTGTCGTAGGCCCGGATCACGTCATTGTCGGGCGCGGGCGCATTGGCGCAGTTCTCGCCGATGCCGCGGCCGTTCACCGTGACCGCGTCCTCGTGGATGCGCTTGTGCTTCATCAGCTCGCGCACCACGGCCGGCACGCCGCCGGCGCGGTGGAATTCCTCGCCGAGATAGAAGCCGGCCGGCTGCATGTTGACCAGCAGCGGCACGTCGTGGCCGAATTTCTGCCAGTCGTCGATCGAGAGCTCGACGCCGATGTGGCGGGCCAGCGCGTTGATGTGGATCGGCGCGTTGGTCGAGCCGCCGATCGCCGAGTTGATCACGATGCAGTTCTCGAACGCCTTGCGGGTCAGGATGTCCGACGGCTTGAGGTCTTCCCAGACCATCTCGACGGCGCGCTTGCCGGTCTCGTAGGCGATCTGGCCGCGCTCGCGATAGGGGGCGGGGATCGCCGCGCAGCCCGGCAGCGAGAAGCCGAGCGCTTCGGCAAGCCCGTTCATGGTCGAGGCGGTGCCCATGGTGTTGCAATGGCCGACCGACGGCGCCGAGGACGCCACGATCTCCATGAATTCTTCATAGTCGATCTCGCCGGCGGCGAGCCGCTCGCGCGACTTCCAGACGATGGTGCCGGAGCCGGTGCGCTCGCCGGCATGCCAGCCGTTCAGCATCGGGCCGCCCGACAGCACGATCGCGGGCAGGTTCACGGTCGCCGCAGCCATCATGCAGGCAGGCGTGGTCTTGTCGCAGCCGGTGGTCAGCACCACGCCGTCGAGCGGATAGCCGTAGAGGATCTCGACGAGGCCGAGATAGGCGAGGTTGCGGTCGAGCGCCGCGGTCGGGCGCTTGCCGGTCTCCTGGATCGGATGGGTCGGGAATTCCATCGCAATGCCGCCGGCCTCGCGGATGCCTTCGCGGACGCGGTGCGCCAGCTCGATATGGTGGCGGTTGCAGGGTGAAAGGTCGTTGCCGGTCTGGGCGATGCCGATGATCGGCTTGCCGGACTGAAGCTCGGCCCGGGTGAGGCCGTAATTCAGGTAGCGCTCCATATAGAGCGCCGTCATGCCCGGATTATGCGGATTGTTGAACCATTCCTGCGAGCGGAGGTGGCGGCGAGCGCCGTTGCTGGCGGGCGCATGCCCATTGGTTGGTTTTTTTGTCATTGGTTTCTCCTGCAATGCAAACGCACTGGCGTCGGGAGCTCAGCTTCGGCTGGTGCGATGCCCAACGGCGCGATCCATGGTTCAAAGGCCCGTTGGCGGGTCATTCCCTCACAAGCGCGATACTAGTCTTGGCCACTTGGTAACGCTATCATTTTGTTCGCGGCGCCCGCGCCTGATGCGGCAGGCTTGTCGTCCGAACGCCGCGACGACGAGCTTTGCCGCTCGATCACCTTGAAGCCGAGATCGAGCACCGGCTGCTTGGGGCGGCGTCCGTCGATCGCTTCGATCAGCATGGTGGCGGCCGTGTTGCCCATCTCGTAGCGGTTGGTGCGCACGCTGGTGAGGGTGGGTACCGCGGAGGCCATGAATTCGAGGTCGTTGAATCCGACGATCGCGATCTGCTCGGGGACCGCGATCTCCCGGCGCCGGCATTCGAACAGCACGCCGAGCGCGAGGTCGTCATTGGCGCAGAACACCGAGTCGATATCGGGCTCGCGCGCCAGCAGATCGGTGAACAGGGTGCCGCCGAGCGTCACCGAGGTCGGTGTCGCCGTCGTGACGACGAGGCGCTGCTCGAACAGCGCGGCGTCCTTCATGGCCGAGACATATCCGTCCAGCCGCCGCTGCACCCGCGGATCCATGCGCGCGCCGACAAAGCCGATCTTGCGATGGCCTTGCGCGAACAGGTGGGCGATCGCCGCGCGGGCCGCATCATAGTGCGAAAAGCCGATCATCATGTCGACCGGATTGGGCCCGATCTCCATGATCTGCACGATCGGGCAGTCGGCGGCCTCCAGCATCGCGCGCGATTCCGCGGTCTGGTCGATGCCGGTGACGATCAGTCCGGCCGGCTTCTGCGCGAGAAACAGGCGCAGCAGCTTCTCCTCCTGGAGAATACTGTAGCGTGTGTTGGACAACTGGATCGAGTACCGGCTGCCTTCGGAGGCGTCGTAGATGCCGCGCAGCACGTCGGAAAACACGTTGTTGGTCAGTGACGGGATCAAGACGCCGATCACTTCGGTGCGCTGCGAGGCCAGTGCCCGCGCCGCCAGGTTCGGCACATAGCCGAGTTCGTTGGCCGCGCTCTCGACCCGCGTCCGCTTGGCGACCGACAGGGCCTCCGGATTGCGGAAGAACCGGGACGCCGTGATCGGGCTGACGCCGGCAAGCTCGGCAACTTCCGCCAGCCGGATTTTACCTGACTTGGTGCGTTTTCGACCCATTTGCTGCTCTTATCACAGTCGGTCCGGCAAACAAAGGAACGTTGACAGCGCTACCAGCAACGACTAACCAAAGACAAATTGCCAAAACCGCACAAACTGCCGACAATGTCGCTCGCTAAGATCGGGCTTCGTTCGGTGAAGTCTGAAAAACAAGACGGTCGCGGCGCGTGAGGCGTCGTGGACTTTCGAGGAGGGAGCTAGATGTCGTCTGTGCAAATCCGCGACGTGCGGAAATCGTTCGGCAATTTTGAAGTCCTGCACGGCGTTTCGATTCCGATCGAGGACGGCCAGTTTGTCGTCCTGGTTGGCCCCTCCGGCTGCGGCAAGTCGACGCTTCTGCGCATGCTTGCAGGCCTCGAGAACATCACCTCCGGCACGATCTCGATCGGCGACCGCGTCGTCAACAATATCCAGCCCAAGGAGCGGGATATTGCGATGGTGTTCCAGAACTACGCGCTCTATCCGCACATGACCGTCGGCGAGAACATGGGCTTCTCGCTGAAGCTGCGGAACGCGAGCTCCGACGAGATCAACAAGCGTGTCAAGCGCGCTGCCGAAATTCTCGCGCTGTCGCCGCTGCTCGAGCGCTATCCGCGCCAGCTCTCCGGCGGCCAGCGCCAGCGCGTCGCGATGGGCCGCGCCATCGTGCGCGATCCGCAGGTGTTCCTGTTCGACGAGCCCTTGTCGAACCTCGACGCCAAGCTGCGCGTCGCCATGCGCACCGAGATCAAGGAGCTGCACCAGCGGCTGAAGACGACGACCGTCTACGTCACCCACGACCAGATCGAGGCCATGACCATGGCCGACAAGATCGTCGTCATGCATGACGGCATCGTCGAGCAGATGGGCACCCCGCTGGAGCTCTACGACAAGCCCGACAACCAGTTCGTCGCCGGCTTCATCGGCTCGCCGGCCATGAACTTCCTGAAAGGCCATGTGCGCGTCAACGGCGTTGCGACCTTCGAGGGGCCGAACGGCGTCAAGCTGCCGCTCAAGAACGCGCCGGCGGCGTCCGACGGTCGTCCTGTCGTCTACGGTGTGCGACCCGAGCATTTCACCATCGCGGACGACGGCGCCGATGCCGAGATCATCGTGGTCGAGCCGACCGGCTCGGAGACGCAGGTGTTCGCGAAGGTGGGGGGCGAGCAGGTCGTCGCGGTCTTCCGCGAGCGTCACCAGTTCAATCCGGGCGACAAGGTCAAGCTGAAGCCTGACCCGTCACTGGTTCACCTGTTCGACGAGGCGACGGGCAAACGCATGTAGCCGCGCCGAAGGATTGCCCAACGACTGTTCAAGAACGACCCAATACAAATATAAAATTCAGGGAGAGAACGATGAGCAATTTCGACAGGCGAAGTGTGCTTAAGGCCGGCCTGGGCGGCGCAGCGTTGCTGGCCGGCCCGGGCATCGTGCCGGTCCGCGCCGCGGAGTGGACCAACACGCCCGAACCGAACGCGTCCATCCGCGTCTTGCGCTGGAAGCAGTTCATCCAGGCCGAGTTCGACAAGTTCGCCGAGCAGACCAAGAAGTTCTCCGAGAAGACCGGCGTCAAGATCAAGCTCGAGGCCGAGAGCTGGGAAGACATCCGCCCCAAGGCCGCGGTGGCCGCCAATGTCGGCGCCGGCCCCGACCTCATCATCGGCACGCTCGACGATCCCCACAAATTCCCGGAAAAGCTGATCGATATGACTGATGTCGCCGACTATCTCGGCGCGCAGTATGGCGGCTGGTATCCGGTTGCCGAACGTTACGGCAAGAAGGGCAACAGCTGGATCGCCATTCCGCAGGGCGCGACCGGCGGCTGCCTGAACTACCGCATCAGCCACGTGAAGGCTGCGGGCTTCGAGGAATTCCCCAAGGACACCGCCGGCTTCCTCAAGCTCTGCCAGGCGTTGAAGAAGAACAACACGCCGGCCGGCTTCGCGCTCGGCCATGCCACGGGCGATGCCAATGGCTGGTGCCAGTGGGCGCTCTGGGCGTTCGGCGGCAAGGTCGTCAACGACAAGAACGAGGTCGTGATCGACTCGCCGGAGACGATCGCCGCGCTCGAATACGTCAAGCAGCTCTACGAGACCTTCATCCCGGGCGTGCTGTCGTGGAATGACTCGAACAACAACAAGGCGTTCCTGAACGGCGAACTCAGCCTGACGCTGAACGGCATCTCAATCTGGACCGTCGGCAAGAACTCCACCGATGCGAAGCAGCAGGAGATCGCCAAGGACATGAACCACGCGCCGATGCCGATCGGCCCCGTGGGCGTGTCGACCGAGCAGCAGAACGTGCTGGTCTACTACGGCTACAAGCACTCGAAGTATCCCAAGGCGGTCAAGGAATTCATCAAGTTCATGATGGACAAGGAGAATTACGACGCCTGGGAGGTCGCTTCCAACGGCTACGTGTCGCCGCCGCTGCCGGCCTACAACGACAATCCGGTGTGGACGTCGGATCCGAAGATCACCCCGTACCGCGACTGCCTGAAGCGCTGCCGCGACAACGGCTTTGCCGGCGATCTCGGCTATGCCTCCGCCGCGGTGATGGGCGACTTCGTCGTCGTCGACATGTTCGCGGAAGCAGCCTCCGGCTCGGCGACGCCGAAGCAGGCGGCGGCGCGCGCCGCCGAGCGCGCCAAGCGCTACTATCAGGTCTGATCAACGCCAATCTGCGCGGCGTCCGGTTCGCCGGACGCCGTGACTTTTCTCCCGAGGGGAATCCGACATGGCAGTCATGGCCGAGTCCGCTGTCGCGCAGGTCAAGCGCGCCAGCCTCTGGACCAGAGCATTCGAGAGCCGGAATTGGCTCGGCGCGATGTTCATGGTGCCGGCGATCGCGATCCTCATCCTGTTTCTGGCTTATCCGCTGGCGCTGGGCTTCTGGCTCGGCATGACCGACACCAAGATCGGCGGGGCCGGGCGCTATATCGGCTTTGCGAACTTCGTCTCGCTCTCCAAGGATTCGGTGTTCTGGCTCTCGGTCTTCAACACCATCTTCTATACGTTCACCGCGAGCATCGTGAAATTCGCCATCGGCCTTTACCTCGCGCTGCTGCTCAACGAGCGGCTGCCGTTCAAGTCGATGATCCGCGCCATCGTGCTGCTGCCCTTCGTGGTACCGACGGTGCTGTCCGCGATCGCGTTCTGGTGGATCTATGACAGCCAGTTCTCGATCATCTCCTGGGTACTGATCAAGGCCGGCCTGATCACGCGCTACATCGACTTCCTCGGCGATCCCTGGAATGCGCGCTTGTCGGTCGTCGCCGCCAATATCTGGCGCGGCGTGCCCTTCGTGGCGATCACGCTGCTGGCGGGATTGCAGACGATTTCGCCCTCGCTCTACGAGGCCGCCAATCTCGATGGCGCCACCAACATGCAGCGCTTCCGCCACATCACGCTGCCGATGCTGTCGCCGATCATCGCGGTCGTGATGACATTCTCGGTGCTGATGACGTTCACCGACTTCCAGCTGATCTACACCATCACGCGGGGCGGGCCGATCAATGCCACGCATCTGATGGCGACGCTGTCGTTCCAGCGCGCCATCACCGGCGGCAATCTCGGGGAGGGCGCAGCGATCTCGAACGCGATGATCCCGTTCCTGGTCGCAGCGATCCTGCTCAGCTTCTTCGGGCTTCAGCGCTCCCGCTGGCAGCAGGGCGGGAGGGACTGACCATGAGCACCGCAGACGACCAAAGCGTCGGAATGGATTATCTCGAGAGCTTCCCGCGGAAGTTCTTGCGCGTCTACTTTCCGCTCGGCCTGATCATCTTCTTCCTGCTGTTCCCGTTCTATTGGATGGCGGTCGCGACGTTCAAGCCGGACGCGGAGATGTACGATTACGAGAAGTACAATCCGTTCTGGATCGTGAATCCGACCATCGAGCACATCAAGAAGCTGTTGGTCGAAACCGACTATCCGCTCTGGATGTGGAACACCGTGATCGTCTCGGTGTCCTCCACCTTCATCTCGCTGTTCGCCAGCGTCTGCGCCGCCTACGCGATCGAACGTCTCCGCTACAAGGGCTCGCGCTATGTGGGGCTAGCGATCTTCCTCGGCTATCTCGTGCCGCCCTCGATCCTGTTCATTCCGCTGGCGGCGATCGTGTTCCAGCTCGGCCTGTTCGATGGCAATCTGGCGCTAATCCTGACCTATCCGACCTTCCTGATCCCGTTCTGCACCTGGCTCCTGATGGGCTATTTCCGCACCATTCCCTACGAGCTCGAGGAATGCGCGCTGATCGACGGGGCGACGCGGCTCCAGATCCTGGTCAAGATCACGCTGCCGCTGTCGCTCCCGGGGGTGATCTCGGCCGGCATCTTCGCCTTCACGTTGTCCTGGAATGAGTTCATTTACGCGCTGACCTTTATCTCCTCGTCGGAGAACAAGACGATTCCCGTCGGCGCCATCACCGAGCTCGTCAGCGGCGACGTCTACCATTGGGGCGCGCTGATGGCGGCGGCCCTGATCGGCTCGGTCCCCGTAGTTATCCTTTATTCCTTCTTCGTGGAGTACTATGTGTCGGCGATGACCGGCGCCGTGAAGGAATGATCGCGGGGCCTGCCTTGAGAGCGTGCCAGGAGAACGTGTCAGGAGCGGCGCGCTCCGGCCAATAAGAAGGAGTAGGCTCTTGCACATTCTGGTTCTGGGCGCCGCCGGCATGGTCGGCCGTAAATTGTGTGAACGGCTGTTGCGCGACGGCCGGCTCGGCAAGAGCGACATCACCAAGCTGACCATGCACGACGTGGTCGAGCCCAAGAAGCCGGAAAAGGCCGGTTTCCCCGTCGAGACCGTGTCAGGCGATTTCGCCGTGCCGGGCGCAGCCGAAAAGCTGATCGCCGGCCGCCCCGACGTGATCTTCCATCTCGCCGCGATCGTCTCCGGCGAAGCCGAGCTCGATTTCGACAAGGGCTACCGCATCAATCTCGACGGCACGCGGATGCTGCTCGATGCCGTCAGGCTCGTCGGCGGCGGCTACAAGCCGCGCGTGGTCTTCACTTCGTCAATCGCGGTGTTCGGCGCGCCGTTCCCGGATGCGATCGGCGACGAGTTCTTCCACACCCCGCTGCTCAGCTACGGCACCCAGAAGGCGATCGGTGAATTGCTGCTCGCCGACTATTCGCGCCGCGGCTTCCTCGACGGCATCGGCATCCGTCTGCCGACCATCTGCATCCGGCCCGGCCTGCCCAATAAGGCGGCATCGGGCTTCTTCTCCAACATCCTGCGCGAGCCGCTGGCCGGCAAGGAAGCGATCCTCCCGGTCTCCGAGGACGTCCGCCACTGGCACGCCACGCCGCGTTCCGCCGTCGGCTTCCTGCTCCATGCCGGCACGATGGACCTCGCCAAGGTCGGTCCGCGCCGCAACCTGACCATGCCCGGCTTCTCGGCCACCGTCGGTGAGCAGATCGCCGCGCTCAAACGGGTGGCCGGCGACAAGGTCGCCGCGCGCATCAAGCACGAGCTGGATCCGTTCATCGTCGGCATCGTCGGCGGCTGGCCGCGCAATTTCGAGGCGAAGCGGGCGCGCGAGCTCGGCTTCACCACCGAAGAAAAGACTTTTGACGACATCATCCGCATTCACATCGAAGACGAGCTCGGCGGCAACTTCGTCGCCTGATCGAACTGATGAACAGCGTGGATATGACGATGGCGAGCGTTGCTTGCATCGGTGAATGCATGGTCGAGCTCCGGCAGGCCCAGGGTGGACAGTCCGCTGGACAGTCCAGCGGGCATGGCCAGGGCGGCGGCCTGTATTCGCGCGGCTTCGGTGGCGACACCCTCAACACGGCGGTGTATCTGGCGCGGCTCGAGGTCAAGGTCGACTATCTCACCGCCCTCGGCGATGATGCCCTGAGCGACGAGATGATCGCGGCCTGGAATGCGGAGGGCGTCGGGACCCGCCGCGTCTCCCGGCTGCCGGGCAAGCTGCCCGGCCTCTACATGATCCAGACGGATGCGAAGGGCGAGCGCCAGTTCTTCCACTGGCGCGACAGTGCGGCGGCGCGCCAATTGATGAGCCTGCCGGAGACGGATGAGCTGCTCAACTCGCTGATGAGCTACGACATCGTCTATCTCTCGGCGATCACGCTCTCGATCTACGATGCGCCCGGGCGCGAGCGCCTGTTCGCGGCGATCAAGCGGGCGCGCCTGCTCGGCACCCGCTTCGTGTTCGACACCAATTTCCGCGCGCGGGGATGGCCGGACCGCGACGTCGCCCGCGAGGTCTTTGCCACGGCGTTTGCGACCGCCGACATCGTGCTGACCTCGACCGAGGATCTGCTCGCGCTCTATCCCGGCGAAAGCCACGAGCAGTTGATGGCGCGCATTCCCACGCCCGAGCTGGTGTTCCGTCTCGCCGAGCCCGTCAGCCTGCTGCGCTTTCCCGGCGGCACCAGCGAGGTCCGCGCCGAACCGATGACCAAGCCGGTCGTTGACACCACGGCGGCGGGCGACAGCTTTGCCGCGGCCTATATCGCGGCCCGGCTCGGCGGCTCCGATCCGGTCGAGGCGGCCCAGGCCGGGCACCGCCTCGCCAGCCTCGTGATCTGCTATGCCGGCGCCATTATTCCGGGCTATGCCATGCCGCCGAAGAAGCGGCACCGGCCGGCGACCACGCGTCAAGCGACCAAGTGAAACGAAAGCCAAGATGACCACGACTGCCCAACAGAACCACCTCGTCGCGCTGTTCAAGGCCGCGACCGTCATTCCCGTCCTCACCATCGAGCGGATCCAGGATGCCGTGCCGCTGGCGAAAGCGCTGGTGGCCGGCGGCGTCCGCACGCTGGAGGTGACCATGCGCACCCCCGTTGCGATCGAGGCGGCGAGGGCGATGATGGCCGAGGTGCCCGAGGCGGTCGTCGGCATCGGCACGATCCTCAAGCCGGCCGATTTCGTCCGTGTCGAGAAGTTGGGCGTCGCCTTCGGCATCAGCCCGGGCCTGACCCCCGATCTGCTGAAGGTCGCCGCCGACAGCTCCTTGCCGTTCGCCCCAGGCATCGCCACCGCCTCCGAACTAATGCTGGCGCTGTCCTACGGCCTCGACGTCGCAAAATTCTTCCCGGCCGAGCAGGCCGGCGGCATCAAGGGCCTGCGCGCGCTGGGCGGGCCATTCCCGAATGTGCGGTTCTGCCCGACCGGCGGTGTGGGCGAGGCCAATGCGGCGACCTGGCTTGCCGAGCCCAACGTGGTCGCGGTCGGCGGTTCCTGGCTATGCCCGACGGCGGAGATCAAGGCCGGGAACTGGGCCGGCATAACTGCCATCTGCCAGCGCACCCTCAAGGCCCTGAAAGCCACGTGAAGTCTTGCGGTTGGTGGGCTAAGACTTAGGTCAGTAAGAGACCCCAGGGAGATGACCATGACCGCCAGCATCGTCGGATGGGCGCATACGCCGTTCGGCAAGTTCGACACCGAGACCGTCGAAAGCCTCGTCACCCGCGTGGCCAATGAGGCGATGGCCGATGCCGGCATTTCCGCGTCCGACGTCGACGAGATCGTGCTCGGCCATTTCAACGCCGGCTTCTCGCCGCAGGATTTTACCGCCTCGCTGGTGCTCCAGGCCGACCCGAAGCTGCGCTTCAAGCCGACGACCCGCGTCGAGAACGCCTGCGCCACCGGCTCCGCCGCGGTCCATCAGGGCCTGCGTGCGATCGACGCAGGCGCGGCCAGGATCGTGCTCGTCGTCGGCGTCGAGCAGATGACCCGCACCCCGGGTCCGGAGATCGGCAAGAACTTGCTCAAGGCGTCCTATCTGCCGGAAGACGGCGACACCGTCGGCGGCTTCGCCGGCGTGTTCGGCAAGATCGCCAGCTCCTATTTCCAGAAATACGGCGACCAGTCCGATGCGCTGGCGCTGATCGCGGCCAAGAACCACAAGAACGGCGTCGCCAACCCCTTCGCCCAGATGCGCAAGGACTTTGGCTTCGAGTTCTGCCGCGCCGAGAGCGAGAAGAACCCCTATGTCGCGGGTCCCCTGAAGCGTACCGACTGCTCGCTGGTCTCCGACGGCGCCGCGGCGCTGGTGCTGGCCGATGCCGAGACCGCCAAGGGCATGAGCAAGTCGATCGGCTTCCGCGCCACCGCGCACGCCCAGGACTTCCTGCCGATGTCCAAGCGCGACATCCTCCAGTTCGAGGGCTGCACGGTCGCCTGGCAGCGCGCGCTGGAGAAGGCGGGCGTTGCGCTCACCGATCTCTCCTTCGTCGAGACCCATGACTGCTTCACCGTCGCCGAGCTGATCGAGTACGAAGCGATGGGCCTGACGTCGAAGGGGCAGGGTGCCCGCGCCATCAAGGAAGGCTGGACCCTCAAGGACGGCAAGCTGCCGGTCAATCCGTCCGGCGGCCTGAAGGCCAAGGGCCACCCGATCGGCGCCACCGGCGTCTCCATGCACGTGATGACCGCGATGCAGCTCGCTGGCCAGGCGCCCGAGGGCATGCAGCTCAAGAACGCCAAGCTTGGCGGCATCTTCAACATGGGCGGCGCAGCGGTCGCGAATTACGTTTCCGTGCTGGAGCCGCTGAAGTAAGTTCTCGTAGGGTGGGCAAAGGCGCGTTTGCGCCGTGCCCACCTTTTTGTTGCGCTAGATCATGGTGGGCACGCTACGCTTTGCCCATCCTGCGGCTCTTCATTGATTGGCAGGGAATGCATCATGGGCAATGACTACGAAGACTCGCTGTCGATAGACGCACTCAACGATCGCATCGCGATCCTCGAGGACAATATCCGGCAGCTCATCGAGCAGGCCGCGGCCGCCTCCGGCGAGCAGAACGAGTCGCGGATCGCCGACCGGATCAACCAGCAGAACGATGAGCTCGACCGTCTCATCAAGATCCGCGAATCCCGCCAGAAGAAATAGCGGCCGCGGCACCGCGCATGCGGCCATACCCCGGCCGCCCTTGCGCGCGCGGCGTCGCTGCCCTTAGCTGGACCGAAATCGCAGGGCCAGGTTGAGCCCGCGCAATCGGGAGCGAACGGATGGGGCCGCTGAAGGGCATCAAGGTCGTGGATATGACCACCGTGCTGATGGGTCCCTATGCGACCCAGATGCTCGGCGATTACGGTGCCGACGTGATCAAGGTGGAATCGCTCGACGGCGACGTCACCCGCCTGATCGGCCCGATGCGCCATGCCGGCATGGGCCCGGTGTTCCTCAACACCAACCGCAGCAAGCGCTCGATCTGCCTCGACCTGAAGAAGCCCGCTGGCCGCGAGGCTGTGCTGCGGCTGCTGAAGGACGCCGACGTTCTCGTCTACAATGTCCGCCCGCAGGCGATGGCGCGGCTTCAGCTCGGCTACGACGTCGTCTCCGCAATCAACCCGCGCCTCGTCTATGCCGGGGTGTTCGGCTTTGGCCAGGACGGGCCCTATGCGGCAAAGCCCGCCTATGACGATTTGATCCAGGGTGCGACCGCGCTCCCCGCCTTGATGGCGCAGACCGGTGACGGCGTGCCGCGCTATGTGCCCAACGCGCTGGTCGACCGCATCGTCGGTCTCACTGCGGTCGGCGCGATCTGCGCCAGCCTCGTGCATCGGGATCGCACCGGCCGCGGCCAGCGCGTCGACATCCCGATGTTCGAGACCATGGCCGGGTTCGTCATGGGCGACCACATGGGCGGGCTCACCTACGAGCCGCCGCTCGATAAGGGCGGCTATGCCCGCCACCTCTCGCGCGACCGCCGGCCCTACAAGACCTCGGACGGCTATCTCAGCGTCATCGTCTACAACGACAAGCAGTGGGAGAACTTCTTCAAGGCAACGAGCCGCGACGATCTGCGCGCCGACCCCAAATTCGCGACCTTCGCCGGCCGTGCCGCCAATATCGACGTCGTCTATGCCGAGCTCGCGCGCATCTTCGAGACGCGCACCACGGCCGAGTGGATCGATTTGCTGACCAAGGCCGACGTGCCCGTGATGCCGATGCACGACCTCGCGTCCATCCTGCACGATGAGCATCTGGAAGCCACCGGCTTCTTCCCGGTCGTGAACCATCCGACCGAAGGCCCGATCCGCAGCATGAAGGTGACGGCGACCTGGTCGGAGACCGAGGCGGAGCCGGTGCGACTCGCGCCGCGGCTGAACGAGCACGGCGCGGAGATTCTGCGTGAGGTCGGCTACTCCCCGGACGAGATCGCCGCCATGGTGCGCGACGGTGTCACCGGGGCTATTGCCGGCCAGTAGGGATTGGCTATGTCGATTCGTGCCCTGCGGCGGCGCAGTCGTGAAAATGTATCCATTGTTGGACAAGATCCGTGGGCCTGCATCAAAGCGCCGCTCCCCGAACTCGTAAAACGGACCTTCTCATGATCATCTTCACCCGTCTGCTCATGATTGCGTGCAGCATCGTGCTCGCGCCTGCCGTCGCTCGTGCTGCGATGCCGGCCGATGCGCCCGATGCCCGCGACCACGCGCTGATCAGTCGCTATGCCGGCTCCTGGCTGGTGGCGCGGGACGTCCAGGGCTTCGATCAGGTCGGGATGCCGCGCGGGAGCCAGAATGGCGAGGTCGTGAAAGTCGAGGGCCGTGTCACTCGCTTGTTCTACCTTGCCCCGGCCGGCAAATCGGCGCTGGAGGTTCAGCGCAACTACGAGCAGGCGTTGGAGCGCGCTGGCGCGGCCAGGCAGGATGGCTGCGCCGAGGACTGCGGGGCGCGCGACTTCGGCCAGCTTCGCAGGCTGCCGGCTAACCCGTCGCTGCCAAAGGCCCAGCTTGAAGGGTGGACCCCCATCACCTTGCTCCAGCAATGGCAGGAACCCGGGACCGAGCGCTACTGGTACGGGACCGTGAACGCATCCGGTGCAATGCTGCATGTCGCGATTGTCACGGCGAAGCCGGGAACGGTTGCACTGTCCGGCAAGTACGTGGCCACCATCGTGGAGATCGTCGAGGCCAAGGCGATGGAGTCCGACAAGGTGGTGGTGGACGTGAGGGCCCTGACGAAGGGCTTGCAGGCCGAGGGCAAGGTGGCGCTGTACGGCCTGTACTTCGATACGGGTAAATCCGTCATCAAGCCGGAGTCGAAAGCTCAACTCGACCAGATGGCACAATTGCTCCAGTCCGATGTATCTCTCAAGGTCCATATTGTCGGGCACACCGACAACCAGGGCGCGCTGGACGCCAATCTGGCCCTGTCGAAAGCACGGGCGCAATCGGTCGTGGATGCCCTGGCGACGACGTACAAGGTCGATCCGAAGCGGCTGTCGGCGGCCGGCGTCGCCAACTATGCGCCGCTCGGTAACAACGCAAGCGACGCGGGCCGTACGCGGAACCGCCGGGTAGAGATGGTGTTGCAGTAGCGCGCCGCTACCAGATCGCAGGAGCACGAACGTCACCATGAGCTTCATCACCGGCGTCGGCCTCACACCCTACGGCAAGCACGAAGGCTCGTCCTCGCTCGACCTGATGAGCCGGGCCGCGCAAGCCGCGCTCGACGATGCCGGGCTGAAGCGTTCGGACATCGACGGCATCCTCTGCGGCTACTCCACCGTGTCGCCGCACATCATGCTGGCGACCGTCTTCGCCGAGCATTTTGGCATCCGCCCGTCCTACGCGCATGCCGTGCAGGTCGGCGGCGCGACGGGCCTTGCTATGACCATGCTGGCACATCACCTCGTCGAGGCGGGCGTCGCGCGCAACGTCCTCGTCGTTGCCGGCGAGAACCGGCTCACCGGGCAGAGCCGCGACGCTTCGATCCAGGCTTTGGCGCAGGTCGGTCATCCCGACTACGAGGTGCCGCTCGGCCCGACCATTCCCGCCTATTACGGCCTGGTCGCCACGCGCTACATGCACGAATACGGCGTGACGGAAGAGGACCTCGCCGAATTCGCTGTGCTGATGCGGGCGCATGCCTGCACCCATCCCGGCGCGCAATTCCACGATCCCATCACGGTCGCCGATGTCATGGCGTCCAAGCCGGTGGCAATGCCGCTCAAGCTGCTAGACTGTTGCCCGGTGTCAGACGGCGGCGCGGCCTTCGTCATCAGCCGTGAGCGGACCGGCGAGGCCGGCGTGCGCATCCGCGGCTGCGCCCAGGCGCATACCCATCAGCACGTGACGGCCGCGCCCGCGCTCAGCGAGCTCGGTGCTGAAATCTCCATCGCCCGCGCCAAGGAGGCCACCGGCCTTGCGATCTCCGACGTGCGCTACGCCGCGATCTACGACAGCTTTACGATCACGCTCGCCATGCTGCTGGAAGACCTCGGCCTTGCCGGCCGCGGCGAGGCGGCTGCGCGCGTGCGATCAGGCCATTTCAGCCGCGACGGCGCGAAGCCGCTCAACACCCATGGCGGCCTGCTCAGCTATGGCCATTGCGGCGTCGGCGGCGCCATGGCGCATCTGGTCGAGGCGCATTTGCAGATGACGGGGCGGGCGGCTAGCCGCCAGGTGCGCGACGCATCGATCGCGCTGCTGCACGGCGACGGCGGCGTGCTGTCGTCCCACGTGAGCATGTTTCTGGAGCGCGTGCGATGAGCGAACGAATCGCGGACTGGACCAAGGGTGAGCAGGCCATCACCTACCAGACCTGTGGCGCATGCGGCCATGTGCAGTATTTCCATCGCGCCTTCTGCGCGGCCTGCGGTGCGCCCGATCCGCGCGATGCGCGCGCCAGCGGCAAGGGCAGGGTCTATGCGACCTCGCTGGTCTGCCGCGCCGCCACGCCCGAGACGCGGGCGCACGTGCCCTACAACATCCTGCTGGTCGATTGCGTCGAGGGATTTCGCATGATGGCGCACGGCGAGACGAATCTAGCTATCGGCGATGAGGTCACCGCGAGCTTCCCGACGTTCGCCGGCAAGCTCGTGCCGTTTTTCAGCAAAAGGAAATAGTAGGATTCGTCATTCGGGGGCGGTCCAAGGGACCGAGCCTGGAACGGGATTCTGGGCCTGGCTTGTGCGAGAGCCACCCCGGAATGACGAAAACACTCTACGCAACTCTTTTGCTAACGCCCGTAGAACAAGATGCTGGCGATGACGAGCATCGCCGTCACCGCCAGCATGTGCGCGAGCGCTCCCGAGGCCGCCCCCTTGGTGGCTTCCTTCATGCCTATTCTCCCTAGACTTGGGCGTGACTCATCGTTGCGCGCACTGCGCACCCGACGGTCAATTGTTTTTACTCGGAACACCCCTTGCGAGTATTCACCGTGATTTGTCCCCACACGGCGAATATCGACTGTGCCAAGGTCGATCAGCAATGCGGCGGCATTTTGACTCGATGATGTTGCTGTTGCGGTCGAGCAGCGCAGGGTTTGCGGCAACTTTCTTCAACCGCGACAAATCATCGGAGTTTCCCGCGAGAGTTCGCGGGCTTCGTTGTGGCCATCGATTTGGCTTTCGAAGCCTCCATCAGCGCATCCCTGATGTTGGTGAGGTGACGCGTCATGGCGTGGCTCGCCTTGCGCGGGTTCCTCGCTTGAACGGCTTCGAAGATGGCCTCGTGATCCCTGCGCCACACGGGCCGGTAGTCCTCCATCTGCATGTGGTTGTGAATCTCCTGCCAGATGCCGGACTCGGTCTGTGCGCGCCACAGCGAGTCGCTGATCGACACCAGCGCGCCGTTCCCGGTCGCCTCGGCCAGCACCATGTGGAAGCGGTGGTCGGACGTGTCGGCCTCGCGTCCCTGCGCATGTTCCCAGCGCATCATCGCGAGCGCTTCGGCGAGCTGCGCGAAGGCGGCCTCGGAGCCGCGCTGCGCCGCGATCGCGGCGATCTGCGGTTCGATCAGCTGGCGCGCCTCCAGGTTCTCGAATGGCCCAAAACCTTCGAGCACGTGCACGTCAGGTGCCTCCTGACGACTGATCACATAGACGCCGCTGTTACTGCGCACCTTCAGCATGCCGGCCATTGCCAGCGACAGGATGGCCTCGCGCACCGTCGGCCTCGACACGCCAAACGTCTTCGCGAGATCGCGCTCTGCCGGCAGGCGCTGGCCGATCCGGTAACTCGCCTGGATCATCGCAGCAATGCGCCGGGCAACGATCTCGAAGCTGCGTTCAGGCTTGGACGGGGGATCGTGCAACATCTTCGTGCTCATCAGTCCTTTTTTTGAGTTTGACAAGCTGCCGCGCGAAAGCCAAGTTGGTCAGACCAATTTGGACTGACCAGTTTCGCGCGACCGGGGTTGGGAATACTCTGTCGGTGGGACGATGGAGGCTGCGCGCGTGTTCGACAGCAAGCCGAATTCAGCCGAGGCGCGTGACATCGCGTTCCATCTGCACTCGCAGACCAACCCTCAGCGACATGCAGAAATCGGACCGCTGATCATGGCGCGCGGCGAGGGCGTCCATGTCTTTGACGCGAACGGCAAGCGTTATCTGGAAGCGATGGCCGGGCTCTGGTGTACCTCGCTCGGCTTTTCCGAGACGCGCCTGAAAGCGGCAGCAGCGGCGGCCTACGACAAATTCGGCTTCTATCACAGCTTCAATCACAAGACGCCGGACAACACGATCGATCTCGCCGAGAAGCTGGTCGAGATCTCGCCGATCCCGGATGCTCAAGCATATTTCGCAACGTCAGGCTCGGAAGCCACCGAGACGATGGTGAAGCTCGCCTGGGTGTATCACGCGGTTCACGGCAAGCCCGGAAAGCGCAAGATCATCGCCCGCGATCGCGGGTTCCATGGCTCGACGATCGTTGCTGCTTCGATGTGCGGTCTGCCCCGCATGCACCGCGAATTCGGTCTTCCGCTCGAAGGCTTCCTGCACACGCATTGCCCGGATGCCTATCGCGGCACGAGGCCCGGTGAGAGCGAGGCGGCGTTTGTCGACCGCCTCGCAGCCGATCTCGAAGCACTGATCATGGCCGAGGGACCCGATACGATCGCAGCTTTCATCGCCGAGCCGATCAACGCCGGCGGCGGCATCGTCGTGCCGCCGAAGGGATATTTCGCTGAGATCGAGGCCGTGCTGCGCCGTCACGACATCCTGGTGCTTGGTGACGAGGTGGTCTGCGGCTTCGGCCGCACCGGCAACTGGTTCGGCTGCCAGACGGTCGGCATGAAGCCGGACATGGTGGCGCTCGCCAAGGGCATCACCTCGTCCTATTTCCCGATGTCGGCCGTGTTGCTGGGCCGTCCGATCCGGGACGCGCTCAGCGAGATGAACAAGGGCGGCGAGCTGTTCGGGCACGGTTTCACCAATTCCGGGCACCCGGTCGGCGCGGCGATCGCGCTCGAAACGCTGAAGATCTATCACGAGATGGATGTGGTGCCGCACGTCCGCCGCATGGGCTCGAGGCTCCGCACCGGGCTGGAGCAGATCGCGCGGGATTCGCGCATCGTCGGCCAGGTGAGGGGCGAGGGACTGATGATCGGGGTCGAGCTGGTCGCGGACCCCGCGACGCGGCAGGCCTTCGATCCCGCGCTGAAGGTCGGCGCGATGTTCGATGCGCTCGCAATCGAGAATGGCCTGATCATCCGCGCGATGGGCGACACGATCGGGTTCTGCCCGCCGCTGATCATCGACGAAGCCGGAGTTGACGAGGCGCTCGACCTGTTCGCGCGGACCTTGCTCAGCGCCGAAGCCAACCTTGCCGAGACACGTCCATCTGCGTAACCCCTTGAGGAGACCATAGCATGCGCCGTCGAGACCTGCTCCGATCCACACTGGGCGCCGGTCTCGGCGTCGCCCTGGGCTCGAGTCTTGCGATGCCGCGGCTGGCCCGCGCGCAAGGTTCCCGCGTGCTGCGCTTCGTGCCGCAGGCCGATGCGGCCATCCTCGATCCGATGATCACGACCGGCCTCGTCAACCGCAACCACGGCTTCCTGATCTGGGACACGCTCTACGGCGTCGATGAGAAATTCCAGGTTCAGCCGCAGATGGTCGCCGGCCATACCGTCGAGAACGACGGCAAGCTCTGGACGATGACGTTGCGCGACGGCTTGAAATTCCACGACGGAGAGCCCGTACGCGGGCGCGATGTGGTGGCGAGCCTGAAACGTTGGGCCGCGCGCGATGCCTTCGGCAATTCGCTCTTCAATTTGGTGGATGAACTCTCGGCGCCTGATGACAAGACCGTGCGCTGGCGCCTGAAGTCACCGTTTCCGCTGTTGCCGGAAGCGCTCGGCAAGGTCGGTGCCATCATCGCCTTCATCATGCCGGAACGTCTTGCGCAGACCGATAGCGTCACGCCGGTCAAGGAGCTGATCGGTTCCGGTCCGTTCAAATTCCAGGCCGATCAGCACGTGCCCGGCGCGCGCCTGGTGTATACGCGTTTCGATGGCTATGTGCCGCGCCCCGAGGGGACGCCGAGCCTGCTCGCCGGTCCGAAGATCGCGCATTTCGACCGGGTCGAGTGGCAGGTCATCCCGGACCCCGCGACGGCCGCGGCTGCGCTTCAGCAGGGCGAGATCGACTGGTGGGATCAGCCCATCGTCGACCTGTTGCCGAAGCTGAAGGGCAACAAGACGCTGACCGTCGAACTGCTCGACCCCATCGGCAATGTCGGCGTGCTGCGCTTCAACCATACGCAGCCGCCGTTCGACAACCCGGCCATCCGCCGCGCGGTGCTCTCCGCCATCAGCCAGAAGGAATTCATGTCCGCGGTCGCGGGCGACGACACCAGTCTCTGGCGCGACAAGGTCGGCTTCTTCGCGCCCGGCGGCATCATGGCGAACGATGCCGGCATGGACGCGCTGAACGGCCCCCGGGATATCGCCGCCGCGGCCAAAGCCATCAAGGACGCCGGCTACAAAGGCGAGAAAGTGCTGCTGATGGCGCCGGGCGATTTCCCTGTCATCGGGCAGATGAGCGAAGTCGCAGCCGATCTGTTCCGCAAGCTCGGTTTCAATGTCGACTACGCGGCGATGGACTGGGGCTCGATGCTGCGGCGCATGGGCAACCGCGAGACACCGGACAAGGGCGGATATAGCGCGTTCTGCACTTATTCTGCGGGCGTCACGCAGCTGAACCCCTCGGCGCATAACTTCATCCGCGGCAGCGGTGACAAGGCGACCTTCGGCTGGGCAAAGAGCGAGAAGCTGGAGCAGCTCCGGGATGCCTGGTTCGCCGCGCCCGATGCCGCCACGCAGACGAAGATTGGCGTCGAGATGCAGAAGCAGTGCTTCATCGATGTTCCCTATGTTCCGCTTGGTGTCTTCTATCAGCCGACGGCTTACAAGAAGAGCCTGACGGGCATGCTCAAGGGCCTGCCGTTGTTCTGGAACGTGCGCGGCGCCTGAAGAGGGATTTTCGATGCTTCCGATCACCGGTTATGCGGACCGCTGGAGCGTGCGCTCCGGCGACGACATCAACTTCATGATTGCGGTCAAGGGCGGCGGCCGCTATTCGGCGCGGATCGCCCGCATCATCTGTGGCGACCCGAATCCCAGGGGACCAGGCTATCGCGAGATTCCGGTCAAGTGGGACCTGGAAGGCCAGCACGATGGCATCGAGCAGACCATCGCCAAGGGCTCATGGGTCGATGTATCAGCACTGGCGCTGCCGGCGGGCCCGATCGCCTTTGCCGCGACTGTCTGGCCGACCTTGCTCTCCGCGGGCCAGCAGGCCGTGCTGAATTGGGCTGGCGCAGGCGGCTCAATGACGCTCGGCGTCGGCAAGGCGGGCGCTTTCGTCCGGCTCGTGACCGGCGGGGGCACCATCGAGATCGAGACCGGCGTCGGGCTCACCGAGCGGGCATGGCACGACATCGCGTGCGTGTTCGACCCGGCAACCGGATCGTTGGCGATCGCACAGGCACCGCGCAAGATCAGGCTCGATCGCGACGAGCGCGCGACGAAATCGCTGAGCGCGCCAAAGGCCGCGTTGGCCGGCACGGGGGCGGCGGCGATTGCAGCGGAGCGCGCAGGCCGGGGCGTAGTCCACCATTTCAACGGCAAGATCGAGCGGCCGCGCATCACCGATGGCAGCACCGGCCTTGACGGCACCATCGCCGTGCAGGCTTCTGGAACGGCGGCTCCGTCCATCGCCGAATGGGATTTTTCCATCGGCATTCCGACCGACTCCGCGACCGATATCGGCGCTGCCAAGGCGCACGGCACCTGCATCAATTTGCCGACGCGCGCGATGACGGGGTCGCGCTGGACCGGCGGCGTGACGCATCGCTGGACAGAAGAACCCAAGCTCTGGGGTGCGATCCATTTTCACGACGACGATATCGGCGATTCCGGCTGGCAGCCGTCGCTGACCTTCACCGTGCCGGAGGATTGGAAGAGCGGCGTCTACGCACTGCATCTCGAAAAGGGTGGCACGCGCGACAACATCGTCTTCTATGTCCGCGCCCGGATACCGGGATCGCAGGCCAAGGTGGCTTTTCTCGCGCCGACCTTCAGTTACACGGTCTATAGCCAGTATCAGAAGAAGGGCAGGCAAGCCCTGATCACGGAGCGCTCGCTGGCCTGGGGCGCGCTGGCGCAGGCGCCGGACGGTCATCCCGAGTACGGCGTCTCGCCCTACAACTTCCACTCTGACGGCAGCGGCGTGGTGATCTCGACGATGCGCCGGCCGCTGATCGACAAGCGTGTGAACCAGATCCATCTGATCGATCCCAGCGACTACGGTTCCGGCCTCTACTGGATCTCCGCCGACAGCGCCATCACCGATCTGCTGACCCGCAAGGGTATCGACTTCGAAGTCATCACCGATCACGACGTCCATGCCGAAGGCGTCGATCTGCTGTCGAAGTATTCTGTGGTTCTGACCGGGCAGCATCCGGAATATCACACCCATGAGACGCTCGACGCGCTCGGCGCCTATCTCGGCAATGGCGGCCGCTTCATGTATCTCGGCGGCAACGGCTTCTACTGGAAAGTGGTGCCGCATGCGACAGGCACCTGGGCTTTCGAGCTGCGCCGCGCCGAGGGCGGCATCCGGCTCTGGGAAACGCTGCCCGGCGAGAGCTATCACGCGTTCGACGGGTCCTATGGCGGCCTCTGGCGGCGGCTCGGCCGCCCGCCGCAGGCGCTGGTCGGCGTCGGCTTCAGCACGCAAGGGGAGTATATGGGTTTCCCCTACACCTTCCTCGACGGCATTCTCGATTCCCGCGTCGCCTTCATGCGCGAGGGAATCGAGGATCTGGCGAAGCCCGGTGCCAAGCTTGGCGAGCGCGGCTTCATGGGCGGCGGCGCGGCGGGTCACGAGCTGGATCGGGCGGACACGCGCCTTGGCACCCCGCATCATGCGATCATCGTCGGCCGCGCAGTCCTCACTGATCCGACCTATCAGCCCGTCAACGAAGAGCGCTACGACCATACCTGGCCGGCATCGCGCGAGGACATCATCCGCTCCGACCTGACCTTTTTCGAGACGCCGAATGGCGGTGCGGTGTTCTCCGTCGGCTCGATGAATTTCATCGGCGCGTTGGCGGTCGACGGCTACAACAACGTGGCAGCCCTGCTGGTGACCAACATCGTCAGGCGCTTCGCCGATTCGACGCCATTCCCGGTGCCGAAGGCCCCCGCACAAGGGGGATGGCCTCACGCGACGATGTTGCTCTTGGGCCGGTGCGAGAATACTCTTGGGACCTCTGCTCGAAAAAACGACAACAAGACCAAGACCCAAGGTGACTGATGGCCCGTATCAACTACAGCGACCCGTTCAAGGCGTCCGACCGCACCCGCGAAATTCTCGACAAGAACCGCAACGCCAACATCTTCCGCATGATGGCGCACTCGCCGAGCTATTTTGAGCAGTACTGCCGGCTCGGCGGAGCCATCCGCCACAAGGGCGAGCTCGATCCCATCGTTCGCGAGCTCGCAATCACCCGCACCGGCATTTTGTGCGAAGCGCCGTATGAGATCGTCGCGCACAAGCGCATCGGCAAGAATGTCGGCGTCACCGACGAGCAGAACGAAGCGCTGGAGAATTGGCAGGCCGCGACCTGCTTCAACGAGGTGCAGCGCGCCGCACTCGCCTTCACCGACGAGATCGTGAAGCTGAAGAAGCCGACGGATGCGACGTTCAAGGCGATCGCATCGAAGCTGACACCGGCCGCGCTGGTCGAGCTCCAGCTTTCGGTCGGCTTCTACATCATGACCTCGAAATTTCTGGAGACTTTTGAAATCGATCTCCAGCCCGTCACGGAAGTGGTGGGCTGATCCAAAAACTGTGGCGAGGTCTGCCGATGACGATCGATGAATACGCGGTCTGGGCCGCGAGCATTGCGAAAGTCGATGAGCATCCGTCCAACGAGCGGCTGTCCTATCTCGGGCTCGGCCTCGCCGGCGAATCCGGCGAGGTCGCCGACCACATCAAGAAGCTGCTGCGCGATGACTGGCTCGACAAGGCGGGCCTCGTCGATGAGCTCGGCGACGTCATCTACTACTGGGCGTGCCTGTGCGCCGCGACCGGCCAGCAGCCGTCCGAATTGCTCAAGGCGAGCGCTGCCAAGATCAAGCGACGGCTGAGCGAAGCCGCGAGCCGCTGACCCTGATCAGCGCGCTCACGCCGACGTCAGAATGTCGACCTTGGCATTGGCGACGATCAGGCGGTCGGCGAGCAGCTGCGCCAGATTGCGCATGATGCGCTCGGAAGCGCGCGGGTGCTGCTTGCGGAAGCGCTCGAAATCCTTCAGCGGTACCTCGAATGCGGTCGCCGCCATGTCCGCGAACACGTCAGCCGAACGCGTCGGCTCCAGCAGCGCCATCTCGCCGAAGGCCATGCCGGCGGTCAGCGTCGCCAGCCGCACGCCGTCGGGCAGGGTGACATGCACGGCGCCGCTGCGCAGGAAGAACAGGAAATCGGCGGGGTCGCCTGTCGTGATGATCTTTGCCCCGGATGGAAAGGTCCGGATCGTGCAGATCGAGGCGAGGTCGGTCAGCTCTTCCTCGCTCATGCCTGATAGCAGCGGCTGTTCGGCAAGCTCGGTGGTCTCGTGGAAATCGATCGAGCCGCCGTAGCGGTAGACGATCTGGTCTTCCGCCCATTCGATCGCGGTGTCGAGCAAATAGAAGTCGCGGACGTTCTTCAGCTCCGCCGTCCATTCCCGCAGGCTGTCCCATTCCTTCGACGCACGCCTGACCCCCGACAGTACGACGGTCACGTTCAGCGCCGCCAGCTCCTCGAACGCCTCGGCAACGAGCCGCGCCCCGGCGCGCGTGGTGGAGGTGACGCGGTGGAGATCGAAGATCACGATTTGCGGCCGCGGCTGTCCGGCCAGCCTGCGCGAGACATAGTCGACCGCCGACAGCGACAGCGTGCCGACCAGCTCGATGACCCGCACATCCTGCTCATGCCCGGCCAGAATCTCGCGCTCCTGCGGCCGGCGCACGCGCCGCGACGGGCTCTTGCCAATGTCGTAGTCGGCGATGACGGCGTTGCGCGCGTCGTCGCTGCGGTTGAGCATGTGCAGGTCGTAATGCGAGGACAGCGCCTCGCAGACCTTGATGCCGCGCACGCTGTTGCCGTGCTTGTCGAGCTTCGGCGAATAGCTGCCGAGGCCGAGGCGGGCAGGGAGTGCGGCCAGGATGCCGCCGCCGACGCCGCTCTTGGCGGGGATGCCGATCCGGTAGATCCATTCGCCGGCGTAGTCGTACATCCCCGACGACGTCATCACCGAGAGCGTGCGCGAGATCGCGTAGGGCGTCAGCACCTGCTCGCCCGTCACGGGATTGACGCCGCGATTGGCGAGCGTTGCCGCCATCACCGCGATGTCGCGCGCCGTGACCAGCACCGCGCATTGCCGGAAATAGACGTCGAGCACGCCGGCGACATTGTCCGAGATCACCGCATTGGTCTTGAGGAGGTAGCCGATGGCGCGGTTGCGGTCGCCGGTCTGGCTCTCCGAGCTGTAAACGGCCTCGTCCACGGCGAGATCGCGCCCCGCAAAGCGGCTGAGCGCGAGCCGGATCTGCTCGAAGGCGTCCGGGCCCTTGCTGTCATAGATCAGCCCGGTGCAGGCGATCGCGCCGGCATTGACCATCGGGTTGAACGGATGGTTGTCGGAATTGAGCCGGATCGAGTTGAAGGGATCGCCCGAGGGCTCGACGCCGATCGCGCTCTCGACGCGGCCGGCGCCCAGGAGGTCCAGGGCCAGCGCGAACACGAAGGGCTTCGACATCGACTGGATGGTGAAGGGCACCCGGCTGTCGCCGACCTCGTAGACGTGGCCGTCCAGGGTCGCGAGGCTGATGCCAAAATGGGCAGGGTCGGCCTTGCTCAGCTCGGGGATGTAGTCGGCAACGACGCCGGAGGTCTCGGCCGAGAATTCGTTGAGACAATTGCCCAGAAACCGCAGCAAGGGCGGCTTCGAGCGGGTCCAGGCGGAGGCGAGAGGCGAAAGCGTTGTCATCGCCTGTCTTTGTGCAACGCAATCAGGGCACGCGCAACCCGTCCGGCACCACAGCCTGCCGCCGGACCAGCAGCAGGGCGATCAAAACCGTGGGCACGAGGATCGCGAGGCCCAGCAGCGTGACCTGCATCTGCGACAGCGGCATGATCCCGCCGCCCGGGGTGGCCACGACAAAGCCGCCGATCACCAGCAGCACCCGCAAAGGCCACTCCATCAGGCCCGCGCCGCGAAGGTCGCCGACAAAAGCCTGGTAGCCCTGGATGCCGCCACAGATGAAGACGATGCCGAAGCAGGCAAGTCCGGTCAGCCCGAATGCCTCCAGATACGGGTTGCTGCCCTGAAGCAGCAGCGCCGGATTGAGCACGAAGAAGAACGGGATGAAATAGATGATGCTGCCGACCCACATGCTCTCCCAGCCCGTCTTCATCGCGGGCGCACCGGCGATGCCGGCCGCCGCGAAGGAGGCGATCGCCACCGGGGGCGTGATCGAGGACAGCATGCCCCAGTAGAAGATGAACATGTGCACGGCCATCTTGTTCAGCCCGAGCTTCTCCAGCGCCGGCGCCACCAGAATGGCCAGGAAGATGTAGCAGGAGGTCGTGGTCAGCCCGAGCCCGAGGATCAGGCTGGTGATGGCGCACATGATCAGCAGCAGGAAGGCATCGCCGCCTGCAATGCTGAGCAGGTCGTTGGCGAGGCTCGAGATCACGCCGGTGAGCGAGAAGGCACCGATCAAGAGGCCACAGCCGGCGAGGATCGCGATCAGCTCGACGAAGGTCTTGCCGTTGAGTTCGAGGAAATGCAGCCAGCGCGCGCCGCCCCAGTTCTTGCCGGGGAAGAACTCGTTCAGCGCCGCCAGCAGGCACATGCCCCACAGCGCGGCATTGAGCACGCCGAACCAGAACATCGCAGCCGTTGCCGCGATCGAACCGGCGAGCACCAGCGTGTTGCCGAGCCTCCAGCGCGCCGGCCCGGACCATTGATGCAGGATCACGAGCAGCACGGAGGCATAGAACGGCGCGTGGCTCTCGCGCTTGAAGTAGAGCAGCATCACCACGAGCACGACGATTACGAAGAGATAATACCAGCCCTCTTTGAAAGCGTCCCAGAAGCGCGGCAGTTCGGCGCGCGGCAGGCCCTTCAGCTTGTGGCGGGCGGCATAGGCGTCGACCTGCGCGAACAGGCCGACATAATAGAGGATCGAGGGGATGGTGGCGGCGAGCGCGACGTCGGCATAGCCCGTGTTCATGAACTGCGCCATGACGAAGGCGGTGGCGCCCAGCACCGGCGGCGCCAGCACGGCGCCGGTCGAGGCGCAGGCCTCGATCGCGCCGGAATAGGACGGCGTGAACCCCGTCTTCTTCATCGCAGGGATCGTCATCGTTCCGGCGGTCAGCACGTTCGAGACGATGCTGCCGCCGACGGTGCCGAGCAGGCCGGAGGCAAACACGCAGACCTTTGCCGCGCCGCCGCGGAAGGTGCCGCACATCGCGAAGGCGATGTTGATGAAGAATTTGCCCGCGCCCGTCATCATCAGCGCGGTGCCGAAGACGAGGAAGCCGATCACGGTGTCAGCAAAGGCCTGGATCGGAATCCCGAGCAGGCTCTCACCGGAGAGCATGTGATAGGACGTGGTTTGCTGCAGCGTCGATTGCGTGCCGCGGAACGGCCCGAGCCAGGAAGAGTCCGCAAACAGCGGATAGAGCGTGAAGGGCAGCACGCTGAGCAGCAGGCTCCAGCCGCCGGTGCGCCGCAGCGCCTCCATCAGCACGAACCACATCACCAGTCCGGCGGCGATGACGCTGCTAGGCGCGCCATCGAACTCCCAGCCGAATTGCGCGGCCTTGCGGATGTTGAGCATCAGCCAGATCGCCGAGCCGAAGGTCGCCGCGAACAGCAGCAGGTCGTACCAGGGTATGCGGTCGAGCGGCGCCTTCTCCGATCCCGGAAAGATCAGGAAGGTGAACGGGAGCATCAACGCGATCAGCAGGTAGAAATATTCGGTGTTGAGCTGGGTGTAGTCGATGAAGAACCGCAGCGAAAATTGCTGGTTCACACACAACAGAATGGTGGCCGCGGTGGCCGCCATCAGCACCCAGCGCCACGCGCCCTTCAATGTGCGGACGCGCGTGACCTCGGCTTCCTGCAGATCGGCGGCGGCGCCGAGATGCGGATCTGCGAACTCAACCTTCGTCGCCGGCGCTGCCGCAGTCTCTGACATCGGCGCTCTCCTCAAACAGTTCTGCGGCAGTCAGCTTGACGGTCAGTCAAACCCGTTCGGCATGTCGGCCTTGGCCAGCGCCGTGGCGCGCGCCTTCATCCAGCCCTCGAGGAAGGCCTTTTCGTCCGACGGCGGATTGGACTTGCCGTAATCCGCCCACGCCGCACCAAGCACGTCCTGTCGCTTGAACAGCTTGTTGTTGTGGGTGTCCTGCGCGTCAGACCATTGCCCGGCTTCTTTCAAGGCCTTCACCGCGCCGGGATGCACCGGCACCACCCAGTTCTTTGTCTGCCGGTCGGCAGCGAGCCCGCCGGCGCCGGGTGCGGAATCCTTGTAGGCGTCGTAGCTGACGATCATCGCCTTGGTCATCGCATAGACCTGGTCTGCCGGTTGCGAGGCATAGGCGACGAAGATCGGATAGGGGTAGTTGCCGAGCTCGATCGGCTTGTCCGGTGTGATGCCGGCGCCGCAGGTTGCCGTCTGCGGGAAGAAGAACGAGCCGACCTTCTGCATTCGCGCCCAGCCTTCCTTGTCCTTGGCGGGCAGCGGCGGCCAGACCAGACCGCGCGGCGAGGTCTCGGCTTCCTTGGCGGGGCCGGTGATGGTGGTGCCGAAGGCGGCGTCGGTGTCGTTGTTGATCAGGCCCTTCCACATCGCGCCGTAGCTCGCGAACTCGACGACCTTGACATCCTTCTGCGTCAGGCCTGCGAAGGCGAGCACTGCGAGCGAGTTCTGGTTCAGCGCGGGCGAGCCGACGACGAAGCCGACGCGCTTGCCTTTCAGGTCTTTCAGATCTTTCACGCCGCTATCGGCTGCGACCCCAAGCGAACCGCAATTGCAATCGACGCTCGAGAGCATGATCTGGAGCGGCTGCGGGCCCCATTCCTTCGAGCCGAACTCGAACACGCCTTCCTGCGCGAAATAGGTACCCGATCCCATCGCCGATGACGCCGCGCGCTTGGCGCGCAATGGTGCAAGCCGCGCGACGTCGTTGCCTGCGGGCAGCACGCGCACATCGGTGCCGTATTTGTCCTTCATCATCTTGCCGACGCCGACCGCGATGTTGAAGCCGGCGGTGCCGGTGTCATAGGCGGTGAACGTCAATGTCGCCGGCAGCTTGATGTCTTCGGCGATTGCATAGCTTGTAGACGCAAAAGAAATGCCCGCAACCAAGGCAGGCGCGAGCATGGTCAGCCCACGAAGCATGTTTCCCTCCAATGATCCTCGCGTTTGCCGCGAAGAGTTTCATTCTTTGTTTGAAACAGTTTTTTGTTTGAAACGGATCATGTCATCGCGATCAGGCGATGGCAACGCCGTACCGCGAACGCGGCGATGAGGCAGACAGATTGTCGCGGAAGCCACGGATAATGCAGTCAGTTCGCGACGATCGCGATCGCCTGTCCTTCGGCGACGACATCGTCGAGCTTGACGAGCAGCGATGTGATCGTGCCGCTCGCGGGCGAGGGCACAGGTATCTCCATCTTCATGGCTTCGACGACTACAACGTCATCGCCATCCGCAACGGTTCCTCCAACTTGCACGGGAGTTGCGCAGATGCGACCCGCGACCTCCGTGACGATCTTAATTTCTGGCATGCCATCGCCTTTTTGTTGTCGTCGCAAAATGCCTGAGGTAGCGTCGTCTGCAAGTGGAATTTAATTCCGCAGAGCGGAACGAACGGTAGGGAACATGGGACGACGATCGGAGCGGTTAAGCAGGCAAGGTGCGCTCGCTGGCGATGCCGGCGAGGGTGATGTCATCCAGGTGGTGTCGCGCGCGTTCGACGTGTTGCGATGCTTCGAGGGCCATGAGGCCCGACTCGGCAATCTCGAGATTTCAAATCGCTGCGGCCTGCCGCGCTCGACGGTGTCGCGGCTTACGCACACGCTGACGCGGATGGGGCAACTCGTGTACCTGCCGCGCGACCAGAAATATCGCATCGGTCCGAGCGCCGTGGCGATGAGCGCCTCGATGATGAAGGGCGCGCAGCTGCGCAGCATGATCCGGCAGCGGCTCCAGGAAGTCGCCGAGCAATTGCCTGGCACTGTCGGCTTCGTCGTCCCCGATCGCTTCCATCTGGTCTATCTCCAGTTCGCGCGGTCGGCGACTGCGCTCGGCCTGCATGAGGGCACCGGCAGCCGCATCTCGATGGCCTCGACGGCCGCGGGCGCGGCCTACACCGCGGCGCTGGCGCCTGAAGTCGGCGATGCCTTCATTACAGACATGGAACGGGAAGCGCCCGAAGCTGCAAAGATCCTGCGGCCCCGCATCGAGGCCAACAGGCAGTCGTTGCTCGAGCGCGGTTATGTCACGGCCTGCGGCCTGTGGAGCCCGCACATCAACGGCCTCGCGGTGCCGATCTGGTCGCCGCAATACCAGACCTTCGTCGTCATCACGATCGGGCTGCTGTCGTCGATGTATGACGAGCAGCGTCTGCATGCTGAAGTCGCGCCGTTGATGGTCGCGCTCGGCCGCTCGCTCGGAAGCCTGATGGAGGGCGCGGAAGGTGACGTCTTCAACAACCGTATCTCGCGTAAACCGGTCGCAATGGCCGTGCACAACAATAACAAGCCGATCAATTCGGAGGGAGTGAATGAACTGGAAGCCGGAACTCGACGAGCTCGCCCGGCGCGAAGCCTTCGCGCGGGAGATGGGCGGCGTTGACAAGGTCAAGCGTCAGCATGACCAGGGCCGACTGACTGTTCGGGAGCGTATCGACAAGCTGATCGACAAGGGCAGCTTTCACGAAATCGGTGCCGTCTCCGGAATCGGTGAGTACGATTCCAGCGGCGAGCTGCAGAAATTGACGCCGGCGAACTGCGTGTTCGGCCGCGCGCGTGTCGACGGCCGCACCGTGGTGGTCGTCGGCGACGATTTTACCGTGCGCGGCGGCTCGGCCGATGCGTCGATCTCGGCAAAGCCGTTGATGGCGGAGGAGATGGCGCATGATTTCCGCCTGCCCATCGTCCGCATCATCGAGGGGTCCGGCGGCGGCGGCTCGGTCAAGACCATCGAGACCAAGGGCGCGGCCAATCTGCCGGGCGGCATTGGCGGCACGCGCTGGTATCGCTTCACGACGGAGAATTTGTCGCGCGTGCCGGTCGTCGCGCTCGGCCTCGGCTCGGTCGCTGGCCTTGGCGCGGCACGCCTTGCCGCCAGCCACTATTCCATCATGACCCGGAAGTCCGCGATGTTCGTCGCGGGGCCGCCGGTGGTGAAGGCGCTGGGGCAGGACCTCACCAAGGAGGAGCTCGGCGGCGCCGACATCCAGACTCGCGCCGGCGCGGTCGATCACGCCGTCGATACGGAAGAAGAGGCGTTCGCCTGCGCGCGACGTTTCCTCTCTTATCTGCCGTCATCGGTCTATGAGCTGCCGCCGACCTTGCCCTGCACCGACAATCCGGAGCGCACCGAAGAAGCGCTGATGAATGCGGTGCCGCGCAACCGCAAGCAGGTCTACAAGATGCGGCCGATCGTCGAGCAGGTCGTCGACAAGGGCTCGTTCTTCGAGGTCGCCAAGAATTTCGGCAAGCCTGTCATCGTCGGTCTCGCCCGGCTCGAGGGCAGGGCGGTGATGGTGCTTGCGAGCGACAGCTTTCACTATGGCGGCTCGTGGACCGCGGATGCGTGCCAGAAGGTGGTGCGCTGGGTCGACTTCGCCGAAACCTTCCACCTGCCGATCGTCTATCTCATGGACTGCCCGGGCTTCATGATCGGCCTCGATGCCGAAAAGGCGGCCACCATCCGCCACGGCGTCCGCGCCATGGCCGCGGTCAACCAGACCACCGTGCCCTGGTGCACCGTGATCCTGCGCAACGCCTTCGGTGTCGCCGGCGTGGTGCATCAGCCGGCCGACCGCTTCTCGATCCGCTACGCCTGGCCGTCAGCCTATTGGGGTTCGCTGCCGCTCGAAGGCGGAATCGAAGCCGCCTACCGCGCCGACATCGATGCGGCCGAGGACAAGGCGGGCAAGCTCAACGAGATCCAGGAACGGCTGAACAAGCTACGCTCGCCGTTCCGCTCCGCCGAAAAATTCTGGGTCGAGGAGATCATCGATCCCAGGAAGACAAGGTCGCTGCTGTGCGAGTTCGCAAGGCTGGCCGAGCCGTTGCGGAAGGCGGGGCCGCCGGAGAACATGACGATCAGGCCGTAGGTTGCGGTCATGGCGAGCAACCGGGCGCGCGAAGCGAAGTCCCGATGACGGGCTCCGCGAAGCAATCCAGACTTTACCCGCGGAGGCCGTCTGGATTGCTTCGTCGCTTCGCTCCTCGTGGAGCGGCGCGGTGCAAGTCGTGATGCGTGGAACCATTTCTAGCGCTGTGCATTCAAACGCGCATGAGGAACCTGTATTTCGGCATCGGGGCTCTCGCCGCCGCGCTGGTTCTCTTTACGATTTGGCTGGGCCAGCATGAACGGGAGGCATCAATCGATCGCCTCGAGCAATGGGTGATTCCACGCCCGCCACCTGAGCGCTAAAGGAACAGCGGCCGTCACTGACGGCCCTATCGAAATACCCCTAAACACATTCGTTGTAAGCCGCCACGCCTTCGGCCGGACAGATCGACATTTTAGACCTGCCGGGGATGTCACTGCCGCCGGTCTTCAGCGGCAGCGACATGAGGATTGACGATTAGCGCTTGGGCAGCGAGGCCATCACTTCGCCCGCGTCGCCATCCTCCAGACAGGGTGTGACGGTCAATGGGAGCAGGTCAGCCCACTGTGCTAGCCAGCGATACATCGCCTTTGGATCGCTCGATTCAGAGATCGCAAATCCCTGTCCGTTCATGCCATGCCACCGGCCCAGCATCTTGACGCCTTCGGGTGGCGCTCCGCCGGTTTCCAGAAAACGGCTGACGGCCGCATTGAAGGTGCCTTGAGGTACACTCCAGGTTGTAATGAATTTCATGCGATTCTCCCATAATCTGAATTATTGGATGAATGCCGCGGCTGCGCCGCCCGCGCACAATAGCGCTGGCGTGTCGAATAACAACGGCGAATGAAGCCGTGGGTTAGTGCGATGCGGAAGGCGAAACGGACTTGGTCGTGCGTCCAAGGCGAGTATTCGTGTTCTGCTACCGCTCTGACATCGACGCAGCCGAAGACAAGGCGGCGAAGCGTCACCTCATCACAGCCGCAGCACCTTGCCCGGATTCATGATGTTTTGCGGATCGAGCGCGCGCTTGATGGTGCGCATGATGTCGAGCTCGGTCTTCGAGCGGTAGTGACTGAGCTCGTCGAGCTTGTCGATGCCGATGCCGTGCTCCGCCGAGATCGAGCCGCCCATCGAGGTGATGAGATCGTTCACGGCCCGCGTGATGGCGGACGAATATTGGGTCAGCGTCTGCTGATCCATGCCTTTAGGGCCCATGAACGAGAAATGCAGATTGCCGTCGCCGATGTGCCCCAAAGGATAGGGGCGAATGGTCGGGAGAATGTCGAACACGGCCTTGAGCCCCTGGTCGATGAACCCGGGAATCCTGGAGATCGCCACCGACACGTCGTAGCTCAGTCCCGGCCCCTCGGCACGGGAGGCCTCGGCGACGCTTTCCCGGATGCGCCACATGTTGCGCGATTGACCGACCGTCTGCGCCAATGCCGCGTCGAGCACGCGGCCGGCCTCGAGCTGATCGGCGAGAAACTGCTCCAGCTTCTCGGTCATGCCCTCGGTCCCGTCCTGTCGGGCCCGCGAGGACGACCATTCAAGCAGGAGGTACCATGGCGTGTCCGCCTTGAGAGGATCCTGGGTGCCGGGGATATGGCGCAGCACCATGTCGATGGCGCTGCGGCTCATCAGCTCGCAGGAGCCGACATTGTCCCCTGATGCCGCATGCGCTTCCGACAGGATCTCCAGCGCCGCGCGCGGATCGCGGATCGCCAGCCACGCCGTGCAGACGTCCTTCGGCGCCGGCCATAGCTTGAGGACGGCCTTCGTGATGATGCCCAGCGTTCCCTCGGCGCCCATGAAAAGGTGCTTGAGGTCGTAGCCCGTGTTGTCCTTCTTGAGCGCACGCAGTCCGTCCCAGACATCCCCGTTGGCCAGGACGACTTCGAGCCCCAAGACGAGATTGCGGGCATTGCCATAGCGGAGCACCTGCACGCCGCCGGCGTTGGTCGAGAGATTGCCGCCGATCATGCATGAGCCCTGGGCGCCAAGGCTGAGCGGCAGGAACCTGTCGTGACGGCTTGCGGTCTCCTGAAGCGTCTGGAGAACGCAGCCGGCCTCGACCGTCATCGCGTAACCGACGGCATCGACGTCCAGCACGCGGTTCATGCGGCCGAGCGACAGCACGATGCCGGTGTGCGCCGGCCAGGGCGTGGCCCCGCCCATCAGGCCGGTGTTGCCACCCTGCGGCACGATCGCGACACCGTGCTCATGGCAAAGCCGGACGACTTTGGAGACTTCCTCGGTGCTGCCAGGACGAACGACGGCGCCCGCGCCGCCAACCAGCAATCCGCGCCAATCCGTCACGAACGGCTGCTTGCCGTGCTCGTCCTCGATCAGGCCCTTCTCGCCGACGATCGCGCGCAGCGCATCGCGCATCCGGGCGGTCAAAGGAGCGGTCGGGATGGTGGGTAGGGAGGACGGGAAGGCAGCCGGCATTTTGTTTCCCCTGGCGCATCTTGGTGTGCACTGCGCACGTAACGTGCGGGGGTATTCTCCACGTTTGCGGCGGGGAGTCTAATGGCAATATGTCTCGAAGCGGGGGACCGTGGACGAACGCGTCGCAGCTGCCGTCACCGACGGCGCTTGGTCTCGGCCGGGCGGAATCCTAGTGGATGATCTGGTTCAGGAAGCCCTTCGCCCGTTCCGTGCGCGGAGCCCGGAAGAATGTCTCCGGATCCGCTTCCTCCACGATGCTTCCGCGATCCATGAAGACGACCCGATCGGCGACCTCGCGGGCGAATCCCATCTCGTGCGTCACGCAGACCATCGTCATTCCATCTCGCGCCAGCTCGACCATGGTGTCCAGCACTTCCTTGACCATCTCGGGGTCGAGAGCGGACGTCGGTTCGTCGAACAGCATGATCTTGGGCTGCATGCACAGCGCCCGCGCGATGGCGACGCGTTGCTGCTGGCCACCCGACAATTGCGCGGGATACTTGTCCGCCTGATCCTGGATGCGGACCTTCCGCAGCAAGCCGAGTGCGCGATCGCGCGCTTCCACTTGCGAGATGCCGCGAACCTTGATCGGAGCCAGCATGCAGTTCTCGGCGACCGTGAGGTGCGGAAAGAGGTTGAAGCTCTGAAAGACCATCCCGACCTCGCAGCGCACGCTGTTGATGTCGGCCATGCGGTTGCTCAATTCGACACCGTCGACGACGATCCTGCCGCCGTCGTGTTTCTCGATATGGTTGATGCACCGGATGAGCGTCGACTTGCCGGAGCCCGAAGGTCCGCAGAGGACGATCTTCTCGCCCTTGCCGACCCTGAGATTGACGTCGTTCAGCGCATTGAATGCGCCGAATCGCTTCATCACGTTCTCGACGAGGACGATTGCACTTGGCTGCGTGGCATTGCTGACAGTCGCTTGAGGCATGTTCGTCTCCCGAATACGAGGCCGTTTGGTATCCCGATGATCATCTTGCTGTGGCAAGGCCATATCGCTTGCGAAGGGTGGCGACGCACTGGGAAGCCACCGAGCTGATGACGAGGTAGGCCACCGCGACGACGAGGTACATCTCGACGAGACGTCCATTGAGCTGTGCGAGCTTGGAAGCCGCGCCCAGAAGATCCGTCAACGACAGCACGTAAACGAGAGACGTGTCCTGAAACAGGATGATCGTCTGGCTCAGGATGATCGGGCTCGCCACGCGAAGGACTTGCGGCAGAACGACATGGCGGTAGGTGTCGTAGGTCGACAGCGCGAGCGCCTGGCAGGCCTCGAACTGCCCCTTGTTCACGGCCCGCAGTCCGACGCGGATGATCTCGGAGTAATAGGCGGCTTCAAACAAGCCAAAGGTGATGAACGCCGTGTAGGTCGCCCCGATCGGAATCGGGCGGCCGTTGCCGCTCAGGTGCCCAAGCACGATCGGCACCAGGAAGAAGAACCAGAAGAGGACGAGGATCAACGGGATCGACCGGATGATCGCAACGTAGCCGCGGACGATCTGCGCGAACACCGGGACCTCGAAGTGCTGTACCAGCGCAAGACAGGTTCCGAGGACCATGCCGATGGCGAATGCGGCCGCCGTGAGCGAGAGCGAGAAGAGCAGGCCCGACCAGAGATAAGGCCACGACTGCGCGACGATCGAGAAATCGAGGGTATTCATTTCACGGTCTCCATGGCGCCAGGCAGAGCGCTGCCTTGCTGCATGTCGGCGGCGAGATCCTGTTCAGCAGTGAGCTTCACCGGGGCGCTACCCGGAATCCTGAAGGCCTTGTCGATGAGCGTCATGATCTGATACGCAACCAGCGCCAGGCAAAGATAGATGATCGTCGCCGCGCCGAAGGCCGAGAATGTCTGGAACGTTGCCTCGCTGATCTGGCGCGCCTGTGCGGTGAGCTCCATCAAGCCGATCGTGAGTGCGACGGATGTGTTCTTGTATATTCCCATCACCTCGCTGGTGAGGCTCGGCACGATCAGGCGCAAAGCCTGCGGCACGACGACGTAGCGATAGGTAAGGTAGCCGCTGAGGCCGAGAGCGTTGGCGGCCTCGATCTGCCCCTTCGGAAGCGCTTCGATGCCGGCCCGGACCTGCTCGGCTATCCGAGACGCCGTGTAGAGTCCGAGGCAAAGGAGTGCCGGGAAGAACGATGCCCAAGGCGGCGGCATCTGCTTGATGGCATTTCCGAGCGCGGTCGGCACCACCTCCGGGAAAACGAAGTACCAGAGGAACATCTGCACCAGGACAGGGATGTTTCGGAATATCTCGACGTAGAGCCGGGCCGGAATCGATACGAAACGATTCTGGACTGTGCGGCCCACGCCGACGAACACGCCGATGCCGAAGGCGATCCACCAGCCGAAGAAGGCAAGAGCCAGGGTCCAACCGAGACCCGACAGAAGCCAGTCGATATAGCGCTGGCCGTCTGCCGCCTGTTCAAAAAGCACTCCGAACATCGCGAGCCTCCGGGTTGCAGGTGCGGACGAGGATGACTTTCCGGGACGATCAGCTCCGTCAATCAGTCGACGGCATCGCTGGGATGTGCGATCCGCTCCATCAACTCGTCGGTGAGCGGGAATGCGAGGTTCTCACCCTTGGGCGGGATCGGCCTGGTGAACCATTTCGCGTAGGTCTTCTCGAATTGGCCGGATGCCATCTGCTTGGAGAGAACGTCGTCGACGAGCCTCTTGAAGCCGGCATCGCCCTTGGTGAACATCAGCCCATAGTAGATCTTCGCGTAACCCTCGGAAAGGAACAGGAGCGCGTCCGGATTCGGCGCCGCAGCCTTGAGCCCGGCGAGAAGGATATCGTCCTCCATGAAGGCGACGGCACGGCCGGTATTTAGCATCAGGAAGGACTCCGCATGGTCCTTGGCCTGGACGATGTTGAGGCCGAGCTGCTCCTTGACGTTGACGCTTTGCGCGAAACCTACCGCGTTGGAGCCTTGCGTGGCGACAACCGTCTTGCCTTTCAGGTCGCCGGCGGTCTTCACGCCGCTGGCGGCCTTGACGAGCCAGCGCGGCTGGCTGACGAACGTTGCGACCGAGAACGAGACCTGTTCCTGCCGCTTCTTGTCGTTGGCGGTGCCGCCGCATTCGATGTCGACAGTCCCGCTCTGGATCAGGGGAATCCGGTTCGAGGAGTTTACCGGCGTGTAGTTGACCTTCAGACTGGGCAACTTCAGCTCATCCTTGATGCGATCGACGATCGCCGCGCAGAGATCGAGCGAGAATCCGATCGGCTTCTGATCCGGCCCGAGGTATGAGAACGGTATCGAAGCCTCACGGTAGCCGATCGTGATCGAACCGCTGGATTTGATCTTGTCGAGCGTCGGGCTGTCGGCTGCCGCGGACGGGCTTGCGTTGACAGCCAGGAGCGCCGGGAGAAGTCCCAATACCTGAACGAGCTTCTTCATGGTCTTTGCCTTCCCATCGTTTGTCAGATTCAAGCTGCGACGGACGGGCGTCCGAGCCCTCGCCGGCGGATGACGTCGATCAGGCGATCGATGTCGGTGGCGGTGTTGAACATGCCGAGCGAGACGCGAATGCCATCTCGTTCGGGCGACACGCGCACGCCGTTCTCCTCGAAATGGCCGAGCCAGTCTGCCGCGGGCAGGGCGATGACGTAGATGTGCGGAGCGCGATGCTTGCGCTCGCGCGGACCAACGAGGCGGACGCCCAGCTCGTCCAGGCGCGCAATCAGGTGATCGCCGAGATCGAAGCAGTGGTTCTGGATGTTCTGCACCCCGATCTGCTCGATCATGTCGAGCGAAGCACCGAGGGCGTGGACTGCGGGCAGATTGAAGTTGCCGAGCTCGAAGCGCCTGGCGGCCGGCGAGGGCGCCATCCCGTCGGCACGCGCGATGAGATCGCTCGGGATCTCGGCGAGGCTCGCAGCCGCCAAATAGGTCGGCTCGAGCTCTTTGAGCGTCTTGTCCCAATAGAGCAGCCCGAGCCCTTGCGGAACCAGTAATCCCTTGTGGCTGCCGGAGCCGATGAAGCTTGCGCCGATCGCCTTGGCGTCAACAGGCACGACTCCGATGGCCTGCATCACGTCCACCACGAAGTGGAGCTTGTTCCTGACGCACATCGCGCCGACGCTCTCGATGTCAAAGCGGTGACCGGCGTGAAAAGTCACATGCGACATCGAGATCGCACGCGTCCTTTCGTCGATGAAGGGAGCAAAGCTGTCGGCGTCGACGACTTCCGTCATTGGGATGAAGCGGACCTCGACGCCTTTCCGTTGCAGATTGAGGAACGCGTAGGCGTTGTTCGGGTGATCGCCGTGGATCATCAGGACATTGTCGCCGGCCTGTAGCGGCAGTGCGTTTGCCGCAATGTTCATGCTTTCCGACGTGTTTTTCGTGAAGGCAATCTCATCCGCCGTCACGCCGAGAAAGCGGGCGACCTTGGCACGGGTCTGCTCGACCCGATCGAGCCAGATGCTCTTCGGACCGGCTGTCTCGAAGCCCTCGCGAAGGAAAAGCTCGATCGCGGCCTTCACGGGACGCGCGAGCGGCGTTTGAAACCCGGAATCTAGATAGACCATCCGTTCGACGGCGGGGAATTCCTTCCTCACGGCGTCCACGTCGTAATGACGAGACATGCACATCTCCTGTTGAGCGCGCCGGCAGAACTTGGCTCCCGGCCAAGCGGCGGAGCGCGATTTTCAAAACGGCGAGACCGCACTGCACAATTTCTGGTCAATCGCCGGTGACGCCAAGAATATGAGCTTTCAGGATTTCGACAATCGATTATGTCGAATTTCAATAGGTTTTATTCCGAAAAATGATAATACTCGGCGTTGATCTTGATTTCACTTCCAGTTTTGGCCGGGTGGGAAATGACGAAGCGAATTGGGAAGGAAGGACCGTTGGATCGGGCTTTCGCGATCGTTCGGCATGTTGCCGACCAGCGCAAAGCCGTCTCGGCCGCGGAGATCGCAAAGGCTCTTTCGCTGCCGCTTCCAACGGCACACAGGTTGATCGGAAACCTCGAAGACCGCGGATTGCTTCAGAAGGCGTTGGGTACCAAGCGGTACGTTGTGGGCAACCAGCTCGTCACACTGTCGGCCACCGTCATCGGCGCTGCGTTTCGTACTGCGCGGCGGCATGCGGTGCTTCGGGCGGTCGCGGGAGAAATCGGCGAACAGTGTGAGATCGGCGTCGTACGCGACAACGTCGTTGCCTATGTCGACAGCGTTCGCGTTTCGGAGCCGCAAGGTCTTCAGTTCAATCCGGGGGAAGCGGCGCCGTTACACTGCACGTCGACCGGAAAGATCTATATGAGCAGACTGCCCGAGCGGATCCGGGCGAAGCTGTGCCGCGCGCTACCCCTGACCAAATTCACCGAAACGACGATCGTCGATGTCCACGCGCTGATGAAGGTTCTCGAGGAGACGCGACAACGCGGCTGGGCCAAGACAAACGAAGAGTACGTCAAGGGGGTGGTGGGGTGCGCCGTCCCCATTCTGTCACCGGATCGGGAATTGATCGCTTGCCTCGGCGTCTCTGTACCGGTGGCCCGCGTGAGCTTCGCCGAACTGGACCGGTTCATAGCGCCGCTTCAAAAGGCCGCCGCTCTGCTATCCGACACCATTCTGCAAGTTGAAGACGACGATGGCGCAGATGCCCAATGACGGCATGATGCCTTGGCCTCTGTGCCATAGCCGTCCTTAACCAGACCGACGTGCCTGCTGCGCGGTGATGCTGCACAGCCCACCGGACGCACCCGCCAGCGCCGGCGTTGAGGCCGTATCGACCGCACCTGAGGCCGCTTACCCCTCAATCTCTGCGATCGCGTTTAACCGACGTTAATGATGTCTTCTCGATATGGAACATCTCACTCCGTTGCACTCCCGGTTTGTGGATTGCCCGTAAGTGTTGATTAAGAAGGCCATATCCATATTCCAGCCTGCGATTGGCGGGCTGACCGGCAGCGGTAATCCCACCGGTTGCCCCGATCAAAAGACTTTAGGAATTGCTCTCTGCCGCCACGACGGCAATCAGGATGAAGGTCATGCTCCGCCGGGTAGTGCTGCGTTTCGCAAGAGACCGGAAGGCCAACATCGCCGTTATCTTCGCCCTCACGATGGTGCCGATCGTCTTTCTCCTGGGCATGACGCTCGACTACACGCAGGCCGTCCGCAAGCGGGAACAATTGAACGCAGCCGCCGACGCGGCCGCGATCGCAGCCGTGCGGCCGGCGATGCTGACCCAGACCGACAAGACGGTCGTCCAGGCGACCGCCGCAGCCGTCTTTGCAGCGAAGGCGAATCTTCCCGGTCTGACGGCGACGCCGACGCCGACCATCACCGTCACGGATTCCGGCCTCGCACGAAGCATCACGGTTTCGTACACCGCGCAGTCCGTCAATAATTTCCCCAGCGTTCTCGGCAAGCAGACCTGGGACGTCTCTGGCTCCTCAACGGCGAAGGCGTCGAGTGCGCCCAACATGAATTTCTACCTGCTGCTGGACGACTCGCCGTCGATGGCGCTTGCCGCGACGCAGGCCGACATCACCAACATGATCGCGGCCACGAAGAACCAGCCCAGCTACGCGAAGAATTGCTCGTTCGCCTGCCATGAGGCGCGTCCCAACAACGCAACTGCCAGCTCGACGAACAAGGACAATCTCACCGTCGCACGCGCAAACAACATCACGCTGCGCATCGATCTCGTGACCAACGCCGTTACGCAATTGCTGAAGGGACCCTGGACGTGCCCGCAGGCGGGTGTGACGGGCGGCGTCATGCAGTGCATGTCGGCGCTCAACAACACGACCTACAAGGCCGCCATCTACACCTTCGACTACGCCCTCAACACGATTCAGGTGCTGACCACGCCGGACACCGCCGCCACGAAGATCAACAACATTCAGCTCCTGACGGTCGACCACCAGAACTGCCCCATTGTCGATAGCAAGGGCAACTGCACCTACACCACCGACTACGGCACGGATATCTCGGGCGGGCTCACGGGCGTCAACACCGTGATGCCTGCGCCAGGCACCGGCACCAATCAGGCGGGCGATACGCCGCAGGAAGTGGTCTTCCTCGTCACCGACGGCGTCGAGGACAAGCTCATCCCGAAGACGGGGGGCTCCTGCGACCCCAATGCCACCTATGCGCTTCCGACAGCCAACTCGACGACCTTGCGGTGCCAGCAACCGCTCGACACGACGGTCTGCACGACGATCAAGAACCGCGGCATTCGCATCGCGGTCCTCTACACCGAGTATCTGCAGCTGAGCGACAGCTGGTACACGAGCCGCATCTCGCAGTTCAACAATCCATCCTCGTCAACCGGCACGATCGCGACACGGCTGCAATCGTGCGCATCGCCCGGTCTGTATGCGAGCGTGCAGACAGGTGGCGACATTTCCGCGGCGCTGACCAACCTGTTCATCAAGGTTGCATCCAGCACGGCCAGCCTCGTGCAGTAGGGAAGGCGCCATGACCCGACAGGTCACGACAACGAAAAGATGCCGCAACCGCTGGGCCGCCTTCGCCGGCGATAGCCGCGGAGCCACGGCCGTCGAATTCGCGCTCGTTGCCGCGCCGTTTCTCGCCCTCATCATCGCGCTCATCCAGACGTTTCTGGTTTTCTTTGCCCAGCAGATGCTTGAAACCGTGGTGCGCCAGTCGGCGCGTCTCGTCATGACGGGGCAGGTTCAGTCGGCGCAGATGAACCAGGCGGTTTTCAAGCAGAAGGTCTGCGATCAGATCGTGATCCTGTTCAATTGCAGCGGTCTGATGGTCGACATGCAGGTCGCAACGTCCTGGTCTTCCGCGAACACGGCGACGCCCACGCTGACCTTCGACGGCTCGGGCAATGTGACCAACAGCTGGCAATACAATCCGGGCGATTCCGGCGATATCGTCGTTCTCCGCGTCATGTATGTCTGGCCGGTCGTGCTCGGGCCGCTCGGCTTCAATCTCTCGAACCTTAGCAATGGCAACCGGCTGCTCATGTCGTCCGCCGCGTTCCAGAACGAGCCAGGAGCTACCTGATGATCTCCGCCCTGTCGTCTCGCGCTCGGCAGATGTTGACCGATGTACGCGCTGTTGCAGCGACGGAGTTCGCCATCGTGACGCCGTTCATGCTGGTGCTCTATGTCGGCGGCGTCGAGCTCGGGAACGGGCTCGCCATGAACGTCAAGGTCAGCGCGACTGCGCACAGCGTTGCCGACATGATCTCGCAGAACACGGCCGTCACGTCGACCCAGATGGACGGCATTCTCGCTGCGGCGAGCTCCATCATGGCTCCCTATCCCATCAAGAACGGCAGCACCTCGCTGATGACGATCACGGTCTCCGAGGTCTCGACCGACAGCAATGGCAACGCGACGGTGCAATGGAGCAAGTCGACCAGTACGTCGGGGGCGAGGGCCGCCGGTCAGCAGATGACCTTGTCGTCCTTTACCGCGCCGGGCGGCACCAGCAATGCCAACATCTCGCTCATCCTGAGCGAGGTGTCCTACGACTACGCGCCCAACCTCGGCTTCACGATCGCCGGCACGGTGAAGCTGTCCGACAGCTATTACCTGTTCCCCCGCTGCTCGACGAACACCCCCGCCACGTCGAGTTTTCCCTATTACGACGTGAAATATCCGGCGGCGAAGACCTGCACCTGCGTGCAGCACTTGCAGCAGAAGACCTGTTAGTTTCACGGAACGCGGTCCGAAAGAAGCCGGATGCCGCTGAGGCACGCTTCTGTCCCGATTTCCTCCCCTGAGCGCAATTGCGCACCGGGCCGGATGACATTGGAGTAAACGCTTACGCCGCCACAGTGGCGCGGTCGAGCGCTGCGATCAGCTTTGCCGCGATGGGATGGTCGGACCGCGGATTCTGGCCGGTGATCAGCTCGCGGTCCTCGACGACGTAAGGCTCGAAGTCGACGGCGCTTCGGCTGACCTCGGCACCCGCAGCTCCCAGCGCGTCCGGCATGGTGAAGTAGATCTTGCCGTGCAGGAACTGCTCCTCGATCGGTATCTCTTCCGAGGCGGTGAACACCGTCATCTTGTATCCCGCATATTGCCAGCCCTTGCCCAGCTCCGCGACCTTGGCCTTGTCGCCGGCGATCAGGGCGGCGCGATAGGCCTTGGCGTCGGGCAGGGCGGCCAGAGTTGCGATCGGCCCGTGGCAGAGCAGCGCCGTGATCTTCTTCCGTTCGTGGAAATATCGCAGAATCTTGCCGAGCTCGGGATCCTGCATGAGGTCGACGACCGGGCCCTGCCCGCCGGGGACAAAAACGGCGGCGTATTGATCCAGTCCTCCGTCCACGATCGCGCGCAACGTATGGACGTTGGTCATCGCCGGGGCCTTGTCGAAGAAGTCGCGTCCCCGCCGGTAGGCCTTCTCGTCGCCGTCAAAATGAGCCGCATGATCGGAGGCCGGATCGATGTACGGTTGCTTGCCGTTCGGCGTCGCCAGCACCACCTCGTAGCCGGCATCGATCACGGCCATCGCCGGCACGACGGTTTCATTGAGGTACTGGCCGGTCGGTCCGGTGCCGCCGCCCTGGATTTCGATACGGGTGGCATTGGAGCCGACAACGAGCACTTTTCCTTTGGACATGGTGTCTCCTGCGATTTGCTTGATCGTCTTGCGGTTAGAACTTCATAACAATCCGGCCGACGCGAACGGCAACCTGACGCGACGACCGTTCTGGCGTTTCAAGCAACGACTGGAGCAGATCGGGCGGAGCACGCCGCTTCGCTCCGCAAGCTCGCCCCGAAGGCTCCTGCGGAGGGAATAATCTGTCGCTGCCGAAGAAGTAAGCGGCTTCGCTGATAGCGCGCAAGCCAGCCTCCCAACGTCATTCCGCGCGCAATTTAGGGGATGCGGCGCAGTCTGACCATGTGGCGCGATCGGCCTTGAGCGGATGCATCGTGCGATTTTGCAATGATGCCATCATGCTCCTGTTTTGCCCGACGAGTCAAGTTTACTTCGGTAAAACGTAAGTCATTGATCCGCCACGCGCCGGCTACTGTGCATGGGGTTGTTTTCGCAGTTTTTGTTTGGAGCAGCCCGCGCGGGGTGCTTTACGCGCTCTCCGTCTCCCGGTGCACGTCGTGCACCACGAGGCCCATGCCTTCGTCCGGCATCTTGATCCAGTCGCGGCGCTTCAGCGTGCGCTTGGTGTCCTCGTAGCCGCTCGTCCAGTGCTCGCGCATCGAGGTGCCCGAGAACTCATGGTCCTTGGCGTCGCCCTCATAGGCCTTCTGCTGGTAGATCAGGTGCAGGATCGCGATCTCCGGCATGCGGCGCAGGCTCGACTTGAGGCTACGATCCTCGTCGGAGAGTTGCTCGTCCGGGACTTTCGCCAGCGCCTTGTAGAGCAGAACCTTGAGGTTGTGGGTGCGGCGGTAGACATCGGTGTTGTGGCGCGTGCGCGAGGAATACATGATGTCCTTGTGGCGGGCCATCACGTCCTGGATTGAGCGCGGCAGCACGCCCCGCGCGCTGAACAGGTCGACCTGGAACACCAGCGAGTTGAGCGCGTCCTCCTGGTCGAGCAGATGCTGGAGCGGCGTGTTGGAGACGATGCCGCCGTCCCAGAAATGATCGGTGCCGATCCGCACCATCGGCAGCGCCGGGGGCAGGGCGCCGGAGGCCATGATGTGCTCCGGCTCGATCTCGTCATGGGAGTTGTCGAAATAGATGAAGTTGCCCGAGAGCACGTTGACCGCGCCGACCGCGAAACGGACCTTCTTCTCGTTGATGAGGTCGAAGTCGACGAGCTCCAGCAGGCTCTCCTTCAGCGGCATCGTGTCGTAATAGCTGGTTGCGGTGCGCGCGCCGACCGGGCTGAACCAGGGATTGACCTGGTGCGGGGTGAAGAAGCCGGGCTGGCCCATCGCCGACGCCATCCACGCACTGGTGAGATTGCGCCACTGGCGGAAGATGTCGCCGTCGGGCGTGTAATGCCAGATCTTGCGGTTGGTGATGCGCTCCCAGAAGATGCGCAGCGCCTCCAGCCGCTTCTCCGGCTTGTTGCCGGCGATGATGGCGGAATTGATTGCACCGATCGAGACACCGCAGACCCAGTCGGGCTCGATGCCGGCTTCGTGCAGCGCCTGGTAGACGCCGGCCTGGTAGGCGCCGAGCGCGCCGCCACCTTGCAGCACCAGCGCGACGCGGTCGCAGCGTTCGGGGCGCCAGCCCCGTGCGGGAGGCTGATGCGTCTGATGAGCCGGTTGCGACGTGCGGGCGTCCATGGGTGCCTCCTAGCGTGGACCAAACGATTGCGTCCGGCAGTGACGGCGTGATGACAATTTCAGCGCCGATGCATCGTCCGCATGCAGGCCGACCGCAGCGGGAATGGCGGGAGGTCGTGCGCCTGACGGAAATCCTTCACATCGCGGTCAATGACGGCGGCTAGCAATTTGGGTCCAGGCCTGACGCCGCCGGGCGGGCATCACACACAGGAGATCAGGATGCGCAGGGAAGACGTGCTGAGACTTCCGTCCATGCCGGCGGCGGGGCCGAGCTATCCGGCCGGGCCCTATCGCTTCGTCAACCGCGAATTCCTCGTCATCACCTACGAGACCGATCCGGAGCTGATCCGCGCCGGCCTGCCTGAGCCGCTGGAGCCGATCGACCAGCCGATCGTGCATTACGAATGGATCAAGATGCCGGACTCCTCAGGCTTCGGCAGCTACACCGAATCCGGCCTCGTCATCCCCGCGCGCCTCAACGGCGAGGAGGTCAATTTCGTCTCGCAGATGTATCTGGATGATGATCCGCCGATCGCGGCGGGTCGCGAGATCTGGGGCTTTCCCAAGAAGTACGCCCATCCGAAACTAGAAATCGTCAAGGACACGCTGACGGGCACGCTGGAATATGCCGGCCAGCTCGTCGCCATGGGCACGATGGGCTACAAGCACGAGAGCATGGCCGGCAACGGCGATCGCACCCGCGCGACGCTGTCGAAGACGCAGATCAATCTGAAGATGATCCCGGGCGTCGACGGCCGTCTCGAAGTCTGTCAGCTCGTCGCGATCAACCTCATCGACATCGTGCCGAAGGGCTCCTGGATGGGGCCCGGCCGGCTGCATCTGGTGCCGCACGTCAACGCGCCGGTCGCGGATTTCCCGGTTCGCCGCTGCCTGGGCGCGCACCACTACATCGCCGATCTCACGCTGCCGTTCGGCCGCGTCGTGCACGACTACGTCAAGGAGGCCGAGGCGATGGCCGCGACGGGGCTGGCCGCGGAGTAGGGCGGCCATCATCAAACTGTAACAAAGCCGTAATTGAGTACCCGTGAGAGGTCCGGAAGATGCCGTCAGCCATCTTCCGGAAACGGGGCATTTGTTGACGGTTGGGGTTGGCCATGGCTGAGCCGGCGAAGCTTGTCAGCGCGATATCGGATTCCGTGCCCGCCATTCCCGGCCTGGTCTGGGCGTTCCGGCTGCACGGCGATGGCAGCGCCGAGGCGCTGCCGATCGACCAGCCGATCGAGTTCAGCCACGACGGCCGGCTCTGGTTGCATTTCAACCTGACCGATGCGCGCGCACGGCCCTGGATCGCGGCGTCACAGCTGCCGCCGCTCGCGCGCGACCTCCTGCTGTCCAACGACACTTTCCAGCAGCTTCACGTCATCGACCATTGCGTCTACGGCGTCTTCTCCGATCTCGTGCGCGACATCGACAGCGCGACGGAGGAGACCGCGTTCCTGCGTTTCGCCATGACCGAGCATCTTCTCGTCAGCGGCCGGCATCAGGCGCTGTGCTCGGCCGATGCGACGCGCCGCGTGCTCGAAGGCGGCTACCGCGTCGACAACGTCGCCCATCTCCTGGAAAAGATCGTCGACGAGGTCGCCGACACGCTGGACCGGATGGCGGACAAGCTCGGCCAGGAGATCGACGACATCGAGGAACGGATTTTGGCCGACGACGCCAAGCCGGAGATGCGCCGCAATCTCGGCCGGCTGCGCCGGACCTGCGTCAGGTTGCATCGCCAGCTCACCGGCCTGCGCGTGCTGTTCCACCGGCTCGATCAGAAGAACACCGATCATCTCGCGCCGGCCTTACGCATTCACGCCGGCAAGCTGGCGCAGCGGCTGGACGGGCTCGATCACGACATCGTCGAGCTCCGCGAACGCAGCCGCCTGCTCGAGGAGGAGCTGCGCTTCAAGAACGAGGAGGAGAGCAACCACCACCTCCACACGCTCTCCATCGTGACCTCGCTGCTGCTGCCGCCGACCCTGATCACCGGCATCTTCGGCATGAACACCAAGGGCCTGCCGCTCACCGATGTCGAGAGCGGATTTCTCTGGGCGGCGCTGTTGATGGCCTCGTCGGTGGGGGCGGCCTATCTGTTCATGCGGCGCACGGGTATCTTCAGGTAGCGTACGCAGCCGGTATCAGCCGTGATCGGGACGTCCCACAGATTTCCGCTGCGAAATGCGGCCGCGATCGTGCTGGCCTCAACGGTGGCGAGCACCGGCGCGCTCGCCGGCGCCAAGGACGAAAGCGCGGCCGCATGGCTGGCGCCAAAATGGTTCAACGAATGGCATGACGGGCTCGCCAACAAGGGCCTGAATTTCGGCGCCACCTATATCGCCGACAACATCGCCAACGTCTCCGGCGGCGTGAAGCGTGGCGCCATCCATTTCGGGCGCCTCGATCTCTCGGTCGATGCCGATCTCGACAAGCTCGTGGGCTGGACCGGTGGCCGCTTCTACGCCAATGCGTTCGTGATCTACGGCCAGGGGCTCTCCCGCAACTACGTGATGAACCTCGCCACCATCAGCGAGATCGAGGCATTGCCGGACCAGCGGCTCTACAACGCCTATTTCGAGCAGAGCTTCTTCGGCGACCGCCTGAACATCAGGGCCGGCCAGCAGGCCGCCGACGTCGAATTCTTCGACAGCCAGACCGACGACCTCTTCATCAACGGCACCTTCGGCTGGCCCGCGATCAAGGCGAGCAATCTTCCCGCCGGCGGCCCGGCACCGCCGATCGCGGTGCCGGGCATCCGCATCAAGGCGGCGCTGACCGAGAACATCACCGCGTTCGGTGCGGTGTTCAACGGCGATCCGTCTGGCCCGGGCGAGGCGGATCCGCAGCTGCGCGACCATCATGGCCTGGCGTTCCGCGTCAACGATCCGCCGTGGGTGATCGGGCAGGTCCGATTCAACTACGACATCGATATCGGCGGCCGGCCGCTCGCCGGCAATTTCACGCCGGGCGCCTGGAAGCATTACGGCTCGTTCGACAGCCAGCGTTTTACGGCGGAGGGGCTGTCGATCGCCGATCCCGGCGGAAGCGGTGTGCCTGCAAGACTTCGCGGCAATTACGGTATCTTCGCCGTCATCGAGCAGGTGCTCTATCGCCCGCCGGAGGTGAAGGACAACACCACGTCAGCCTCGATCCCGGGCGTCACCGCGTTCGGCCGCATTGCCTACAGCGCGCCGGACCGCAATCTGATTGACCTTTATGTGGACGGCGGCATCGGCTTCGTCGGCTTCACGCCAGGTCGTCCGCTCGACCGCTTCGGCGTGGCGATGGCCTATATGCGGATTTCGAACACCGCGCGCAATCTTGATCTCGATACGCAGGCCTTCAGCGGCATCCAAAGCCCGGTGCGCAGCAACGAGACGCTGATCGAGATGATCTACGAGGCGCATATCAAGCCGGGCTGGCTGATCGCGCCTTACTTTCAATACGTGTTCCGCCCCTCCGGCGGCATCCCCAATCCGAACGATCCGACCGGCGTTTCGCGGATCGGTGACGCCGCAGTCTTCGGCGTCACCATCACGATCAGGTATTAGGCCATCGCCGGCTTCGGCTCGGCCTTTGGTTGCCGCGACAGCGCCAGAACGATCAGCGAGGCGAACACGCAGAGCGCGCCGGCGATGAAGAACGCGGGCAGGTAGCTCTCATAGACCGTCCGCGAGAAACCGGCGCCGAACGCCGCGGTGCCTGCGCCGAGCTGATGGCCAGCAAAGATCCAGCCGAACACCAGATTGGCGCGCTCGGGCCCGAACTTCTGCGCGGTGAGCCGCACCGTCGGCGGCACCGTGGCGATCCAGTCGAGGCCGTAGAACATCGCGAAGATCGATAGCCCGTAGAACGAGAAGTCGCTGAAGGGCAGGAAGATCAGCGAGAGCCCGCGCAGGCCGTAGTACCAGAACAGGAGGTAGCGGTTGTCGTAGCGGTCCGACAGCCAGCCCGACATGATGGTGCCGAAGAAGTCGAAGATACCCATCGCGGCGAGCAGGCCTGCCGCCTGTACCTGCGGGATGCCGAAATCGAGGCACATCGGGATCAGGTGCACCTGGACGAGGCCGTTGGTCGACGCGCCGCAGACGAAGAAGGTCGCAAACAGGATCCAGAACGCGCGCGACTTCGAGGCGTCGCGCAGCGTGCCGAGCGCCACGCCCGTAATCGAGCCATGGCTGACCGGCGGGGCCGGCAGGGGCTCGGTGCCTTCGTCGCCGAACGGGCGCAGGCCCACATCGCTCGGCCGGTCGCGCATCGCGAGGAGAACCGCCACGGCGGAGACGCCGAGCGCGATGCAGACGAAGCCGAGCGCGAGCCGCCAGCCGTAACGTTCGGTCAGGCTTGCGAGCAGCGGCAGGAATACGAGCTGGCCGGTGGCGACGCTCGCGGTCATGATGCCGACGACGAGGCCACGCCGCGCGGCGAACCAGCGCGTCGCGATGGTGGCGCCCAGCACCAGCGCGGTCATGCCGGTGCCGATGCCGATCACGACGCCCCACAGCAACACGAGCTGCCAGACTTGCGTCATGCCGAGCGAAGCCACAAGCGCCGAGACGACGATGAGCTGGGCCGTCAGCGTGACGTTGCGCAGGCCGTAGCGATTGAGCAGGGCGGCCGCGAACGGAGCCATCAGCCCGAACAGGATGAAGCGGATCGACAGCGCTGAGGAAATCTGCGCCGTGCTCCAGCCGAACTCGTGCTGAAGCGGGACGATGAAGACGCCGGGCGCGCCGACCGTGCCGGCGCTGATCAGCGCGGTGAGGAAGGTCACGCCGACCATCACCCAGCCGTAGTGGATATTGCGGCGGCCGAGTGTCGCCGCGAGCCAGTTCGAGATCATTGGGCCTCAATGTTTGATGGGCAGGCTTTGAGACACCTGCACGAGCTTGTAGAATGGCACGGGACGTGTCTGTCGAAAATGACAGAGTTCCCTCATTTTCGGACGTTTCTAGGTCAGTGCGTCAGACGCTCCACGGCGATGGCCGTGGCTTCACCGCCGCCAATGCAGAGTGCCGCAACGCCGCGCTTGAGGTTTTGCGCCTCGAGCGCGTGCAGCAGCGTCACGATCAGCCGCGCGCCGGTGGCACCGATGGGATGGCCGAGCGCGCAGGCGCCGCCGTTGATGTTCAGCTTCTCGCGCGGGATGCCGAGGTCGCGCTGCGCCGCCATCGCCACCACGGCGAAGGCCTCGTTGATCTCGAACAGGTCGACGTCGCCGGCGCTCCAGCCGACCTTGTCGAGCAGCTTGCGGATCGCCGGGATCGGAGCCGTCGTGAACCATTGCGGCTCCTGGCTGTGGGTGGCGTGGCCCTTGATCTCGGCGATTGCCGGCAGGCCGTTGCGATCAGCCAGCGAGCGCTTCGTCAGCACCAGCGCCGCGGCGCCGTCGGCATTGGCGGAGGAGGCGGCCGGCGTGATGGTGCCGTTGGCGCGGAACGCCGGCTTCAATCCGGGGATTTTCGCAGGATCGACCTTCAGCGGATGCTCGTCATTGGCGACGATGCGCGGGCCTGCTTTCTCGGTCAGCGTGAGCGGCGCGATCTCGGCCTTGAACGCGCCGCTCTCGACCGCCTTGCGCGCACGGCTCAGCGTCTCCATCGCATAGGCATCCTGGTCCTTGCGGGTGAACTGATAGGCTTCCGCGGTGGCCTCGCCGAAATCGCCCATGGAACGGCCGGTCTCGTAGGCATCCTCCAGCCCGTCCATCATCATGTGGTCGATGATGCGGTCGTGCCCGGCGCGGTAGCCACCGCGGGCCTTGGCGAGCAGATAGGGCGCGTTGCTCATGCTCTCCATGCCGCCGGAAACGACGATCTCGGCCGAGCCTGCGCGGATGATGTCGTGCGCCAGCATGGTCGCCTTCATGCCGGAGCCGCAGACCTTGTTGACGGTGGTGGCGCCCGTGGCGTCGGGCAGGCCGGCCGCGCGCGCCGCCTGGCGAGCCGGCGCCTGGCCTTGTCCGGCCGGCAGCACACAGCCCATGAAAACTTCATCCACCTTCTCGGGCGCAAGCTTGGCGCGCTCCAGCGCGGCGTTGATCACATGCGATCCGAGCTTGTGTGCCGCTAGCGGCGACAGCTCGCCCATGAAGCGGCCGAGCGGGGTGCGGGCGGCGGAGACGATGACGACGGGATCGGCGGCTTCGGCCATGATGAAACTCCCAGCGATGACGGAAAAGATTATGGTCATCATATGATGCGGCGCAAAAAATGCAACCGCGGCCGGCATGAGAAATTGTCGTGGTTCGGATGAGATTTGGTCGTTCGATTGGAGGAGGGGTGCGGCTTGGGCTGCGGCTAGGGGGGCGGTAGCCGCCACACCAAACACTGTCATCGCCCGCGAAGGCGGGCGATCCAGTACTCCGAGGCAGCTGTGATGAATCGAGGGGCCGCGGCGTACTGGATGCCCCGCCTTCGCGGGGCATGACACTGTCTTTGGATTATCTCTTCCTGTTTACGAAAGCCTGCATCAGCCGCGTCGGCTCGTCCGTCAGGAACGACTCGCCGAACACCTTGACGCTGAGATTTACCGACTCCGTCAGCGGTAATTCCTCCCATTGCCGCAGCAGCGCCTTTTGCGACCGCAGCGCCTCCGGGCCGCATTCGAGCAGCGCCTTCACGACGTGTTCGACCTCGGCATCCAATCCACCCTCCGGTGCGACCTTGTCGATCAGTCCCCAGGCCAGCGCCGTCGGCGCGTCGATGTTCTCCGCCGTCATCACCAGCCAGCGGGCGCGGGCCCAGCCGATCAGGCGCGGAAGCAGGGCGGCGTGGATCACCGAGGGGATGCCGACGCGGACCTCCGGCATGCCGAAATGCGCATCGTGTGCAGCGATTCTGAAATCGCAGGCGGCGGCGACTTCGAGGCCGCCGCCGAGGCACCAGCCCGGCATCCGCGCGATCACGGGGGCCGGGAATTGGCGGACGGCCTCGCAGAGATCACGCAGGCGGCTGATGAAGGCTTCGGCTGACCTCTGGTCGAGCTTGGCCATCTCCTTGATGTCGGCGCCGCCGATCATGCTCTTCTCGCTCTGGCCGCGCAGCACCACGACGCGGATGCTGCGGTCAGTCGCGAGGGTCTGCAGGCCTTCGCTCACGGCATCGGTGACGGGCGAGCCCAGAATGTTCAGCGGGCCGGCGTTGCAGATCGCGACATGGACGACGCCGCGCGCATCGCGCGTCACGCCGCAGTGATTGTTGAGCATTTCCATCGGAGCATCTCGGAGTTTCGTGGACATGCGCGAGGCGCGCGGGTCGGGATCACTTCGGTGCCGAAACGCTCTGCTTGTCAAGCGGGTGGGAGACGGAGTTGCCATGGCGAAGTTCGTGACATAGTATGACATATATCATACAAAGGGGCCGCCATGACCTGTAACGATCAACTCGACCTGTTTTCGCCCGCGCAGCGGCGTGAGCGCGTGGTGGACTGGCAGGTGCCTGCGCCGGTTGCAAAAGCAGCGATGGGGCTTTCAGGCATGGACGCGATGCTGGGAATCCGCGACGGCCGGTTGCCGCCGCCGCCCTTCGCAAAATTGATCGGTTTCACCATGGCCGTGGTCGAGCCGGGCCGGATCGTGATGGAACTTGAGCCGCGCGAGGATCTCGAAAATACCATTGGCCTCCTGCACGGCGCGACCGCCGCGGCGCTGATTGATACCGCCATGGGCTGCGCGATTTCGACGCGGCTGGAGCCCGGGCAATCGTCCGTGACCCTCGACCTGAAAATGACGTTCCTGCGCCCGCTGTCGGTCCGTTCCGGGCTAATCTCGGCCGAAGGCAAGATCATCAAGCTGGGGCGTCAGGCCAGCTACACGGAAGGCTTCGTGCGCGACGGCAAGGGTGCGCTCGCAGTCCATGCAACTGCAACCTTTTCCATGATCGGCGCGACAACTTAACATGAATTAATGCACCGCCTGGTCCATTTCTGTGTTATGAGATGATCTCCGACATTCAATGAGACCCGCATGCGCTATTCCCGGGAACACAAGCAGGAAACCCACGACCGAATCGTGAAGAAGGCCTCCGTGCGGCTGCGCGAAAAAGGCGCTCACGGCATCGGCGTCGCCGACCTCATGAAGGAGGCGGGCCTGACCCACGGCGGCTTCTACGCGCATTTCGACTCGCGCGAGGCGCTGGTGATCGAGGCCTTTGCCTACGCCATGGACCGCTCGATGGAGCACTGGCGCAAGCAGTCCGATCAGGTCGCGCCCGAAAAGCAACTGACCCAGATCGTCGAGACCTATCTCTCGGCGCTGCATCGGGACAATCCCGGCCACGGCTGCTCGATTCCCGCGCTCGGCGCCGAGATCGCCCGCGAGAGCCCGAAGACGCGCAAGGCCTTTGCCGGAAAGCTCGACGAGATGGTCGAGATGATGACCGATTTCATCCCCAACCTGCCGCGCAAGGCCGCGCGCAAGCAGGCGATCGCGACATTGGCCACGATGGCCGGCACCATGTTGCTGGCGCGCATCGCAGGATCGAGCGAGCTGTCGGACGAGGTGCTGAAGGCGGGCAAGGACAGCGCGCTCGATGGCGCGAAGCGCGAGCCGAAGGCGGCTGCGGCGAAAAAGGTGAAGCAGAATTAGGCCAACTACGCTCTCAGAACCTCATCCTGAGGAGACCGCGAAGCGGTCGTCTCGAAGGATGGCTGCGGGCGAGATGTCGGCCTGCATGGTTCGAGACGGCGCTTCGCGCTTCCCCACCATGAGGGTTTGGCAGTGCCGTAGGGTGGGCAAAGCGAAGCGTGCCCACCATGCAGCCGCGAGTGTGGAGAGATGGTGGGCACGGCGCTAGGGCGCCTTTGCCCACCCTACGAGACCGTCGTTACCTTCCCGCAAACAACGCCCGCTCGCGCTCCACGATCTCGCCGATGTAATCGGCCACCGCGCGGATCCGCGCGAGATCCTTGCTGTCCGCGTGCATCAGCATCCAGAACGTCCGCGTGATCGATATCTCCTCCGGCAGCACGGCCACCAGTTGCGGATAATCACTCGCCATGAAGTGTGGCAGCACGGCGATGCCGAAGCCCGCGAGCGTGGAGTTGAGCTGCGCGATCAGATTGGCGCTGCGGAAGCGCGCCGAAATCCGCGGCGATACCTGCGGGAGGTAATCGAGCTCGGGCGTGAACAGGAGCTCCTCGATATAGCCGACGAAGCGATGCTGCGGCAGGTCCTGCCGCGAGGTGATCTTCGGGAAGCGGTCGAGATAGGCCGGCGCCGCATAAAGCCCGAGGCGGTAGTCCAGGAGCTTGCGGCCGACGATGCGGCCTTCCTTCGGCATGGTCAGGCTGATCGCGATATCGGCCTCGCGCTTGGAGAGACTGAACAGCCGCGCGGTGGCCACAAGTTGCAGATCGAGGTCGGGGTAGCGGTCGGCGAACGGCGCCAGCCGCGGCGCCAGGAAGGCGGTACCGAACCCGTCGGGCGCGCCGATCCGCACCGTTCCGGTCAGCCGTGCCACCGAGCCGCCGACCTGCTCCTGGTTGGCGACGATGGTCGATTCCATGGCTTCCGCGCTGTCGGCGACGCGCTGGCCGGCCTCGGTGAGGAGATAGCCGGTCTTGCGCCGGTCAAACAGCTTTGCCGAGAGGTGTCTCTCCAGCCGGTCGACACGGCGGATCACGGTGGCGTGGTCCACTCCGAGCTGTTTAGCAGCAGCCGAAACCGAGCCGCCCCGCACGATGGCCAGCACGAAGCGGAAGTCGTCCCAGTCGATGCTACCTTGATCCAGCATTTTCGCACATCTATGGTGCATTATCTCAGACTTGAATCCTATAAAATGCAGGTCGATAGGATTTGTCAAAGCGTTCACGCTCGACCTCAGGAGATCATTCCATGCGTTCAATCGGACATTTCATCGGTGGCAAGGAGGTCAAGGGCACCTCAGGCCGGACGGCGGACGTATTCGAGCCGATGACCGGTGACGTCCAGGCCAAGGTGGCGCTGGCGTCCAAGGCCGAGGTCCGCGCTGCCGTGGAGAACGCCCGTGCCGCCCAGCCGGAATGGGCTGCGACCAACCCGCAGCGCCGGGCCCGCGTCATGATGAAATTCGTGGAACTGGTGCAGCGCGACTACGACAAGCTCGCCGAGCTGCTCGCGCGTGAGCATGGCAAGACCGTGCCGGATGCCAAGGGCGACATTCAGCGCGGCCTCGAAGTCGCGGAGTTCGCCTGCGGCATCCCGCATCTGATGAAGGGCGAATACACCGAAGGCGCCGGCCCCGGCATCGATATCTATTCCATGCGCCAGCCGCTCGGCGTCGTCGCCGGCATCACGCCGTTCAATTTCCCGGCGATGATCCCGATGTGGAAGTTCGCCCCCGCCATCGCCTGCGGCAATGCCTTCATCCTGAAGCCGTCCGAGCGCGACCCCGGCGTGCCGATGATGCTCGCCGAGCTGATGATCGAGGCGGGCCTGCCGGCCGGCATCCTCAACGTCGTCAACGGCGACAAGGAAGCGGTCGACGCCATCCTGGACGATCCCGACGTCAAGGCCATCGGCTTCGTCGGCTCCACGCCGATCGCGCAATACATCTACGAGCGCGCAGCCCAGACCGGCAAGCGCTGCCAGTGTTTTGGCGGCGCCAAGAACCACGCCATCATCATGCCCGACGCGGACATGGACCAGGCGGTCGATGCACTGATCGGCGCCGGCTACGGCTCGGCCGGCGAGCGCTGCATGGCCGTCTCCGTCGCCGTTCCCGTCGGCAAGTCCACCGCCGACCGGCTGATGGAAAAGCTGATCCCGCGCGTCGAGTCGCTCAAGATCGGCACCTCGATCGATCCGTCCGCCGACTACGGTCCGCTGGTCACGCGCGAGGCGGTCGAGAAGGTCAAGAGCTACATCGACATCGGCATCAAGGAAGGCGCGACGCTCGCCGTCGACGGCCGCGGCTTCAAGATGCAGGGCTACGAGAAGGGGTTCTATCTCGGCGGTTCGCTGTTCGACAACGTCACCAAGGAGATGCGGATCTACAAGGAAGAAATCTTTGGGCCCGTGCTCTCGGTCGTGCGCGCGCACGACTACAAGGAAGCGCTGGCGCTGCCGTCGGACCATGACTACGGCAACGGTGTCGCCATCTTCACCCGCGACGGCGATGCCGCGCGCGACTTCGCGGCCAAGGTCAATGTCGGCATGGTCGGCGTCAACGTGCCGATCCCGGTGCCGATCGCCTACTACACCTTCGGCGGCTGGAAGAAGTCGGGCTTCGGCGATCTCAACCAGCACGGCCCGGACTCGGTCCGCTTCTACACCAAGACCAAGACGGTGACCTCGCGCTGGCCGTCTGGCGTCAAGGAAGGTGCGGAGTTCTCGATCCCGCTGATGAAGTAACCCTCTCAAGAGCGAGGCCGGGGATGCAGTTCGCTCTGAACGAGGATCAGGTCGCGGTTCGCGACATGGCGTTGGCGTTTGCGGCCGAGAAGATCGCGCCGCACGCGTTGCGCTGGGACGAGGAAAAGCATTTCCCCGTCGACGTGATGCGCGAGGCGGCGACCCTCGGCATGGGCGGCATCTACATCCGCGAGGATGTCGGTGGTTCCGCCATGACGCGGTTCGACGCGGCGCTGATCTTCGAGGCGCTGGCGACGGGCTGTCCGACCACCTCGGCCTTCATCTCCATCCACAACATGGCGTCCTGGATGATCGATGGCTTCGGCAGCGACACCCAGCGCCACAAATGGTTGCCGAAACTCTGCTCGATGGAGCTGATTGCGAGCTACTGCCTGACCGAGCCGGGTGCCGGCTCGGACGCCGCGGCGCTGCGCACGCGCGCGGTGCGCGACGGCGATCATTACGTCCTCAACGGCCAGAAGCAGTTCATCTCCGGCGCCGGCGGCACGGATCTCCTTGTCGCCATGGTCCGAACTGGCGGTGACGGCCCCGGCGGCATCTCGACCGTCGTGATCGACGGCAACACGCCCGGCGTCTCCTACGGCGCCAATGAGCGCAAGATGGGCTGGAATGCGCAGCCGACCCGCGCCGTGATGTTCGAGAACGCCCGCGTGCCGGTTGCCAACCGGCTGGGCGAGGAGGGCATCGGCTTCAAGATCGCGATGGCCGGCCTCGACGGCGGCCGCCTCAACATCACCGCATGCTCGCTCGGCGGCGCGCAGACCGCGCTCGACAAGGCGCGCACCTACATGAAGGAGCGCAAGGCTTTTGGAAAACGTCTCGACGAATTCCAGGCATTGCAATTCCGGCTCGCCGATATGGCGATCGAGCTCGAGGCCGCGCGCACCTTCCTGTGGCGCGCAGCGGCTGCGCTCGACCGCAAGGACCCCGATGCCACCATGCTGTGCGCGATGGCAAAGCGCTTCGGCACCGATGTCGGTTTCGAGGTCGCCAACCAGGCGCTCCAGCTCCATGGCGGCTACGGCTATCTCAGCGAATACGGCATCGAGAAGATCGTGCGCGATCTGCGCGTGCACCAGATCCTCGAAGGCACCAATGAAATCATGCGGCTCATCGTGGCGCGCAAATTGATCGAGGGCGCGCGATGAGTTCAGTGGAGGAGGGCGATCTGGTCGCCCGTGTCGAGGGCGCAGCCGGCGTGATCCGGCTCAATCGCCCCAAGGCCATCAACGCCGTGACGCTGGAGATGTTTCGCGACATCGAAAAGGCGCTCGACCGCTTCGAGGCTGATCCGGCTGTCGCCGTGATCCTGCTGGAGGGGGCCGGCGAGCGCGGCTTGTGCGCCGGCGGCGACATCCGCACGCTCTGGGAAAGCTCGAAGGTCAACGGCGACCTCGGCAAGATCCTGTGGCGCGAGGAATACATCCTCAACGCCCGGATCAAGAAGTTTCCGAAACCGTATGTCGCGTTCATGGACGGCATCGTGATGGGCGGCGGTGTCGGGCTCTCCGCCCACGCCAGCCACCGCGTCGTCACCGACCGCACCAGGCTCGCGATGCCCGAGGTCGGGCTCGGCTTCTTCCCGGATGTCGGCGGCACCTTTCTGTTGTCGCGCTCGCCGGGCGAGATCGGCACGTATTTCGGCCTGACCGGCCAGACCATGAACGGGCCCGATGCGATCCACGCGAGGTTCGCCGATGCCGTGGTGCCGGCCGCCAAATGGCCGGAGCTGCGCAACGCGCTGACGAAGGTTGGTCAGGGGGCGACTGCGGCCGATGTCAGCAAGCTCATTAACGGCTTTGCGACCGGAGAGGCCGCGGGGCCGGTCGCCGCGAAAGAGCCTGTTATCGACGCGCTGTTCGGCTTCGACCGCATGGAGGACATCGTCGCTGCGCTCAAGCGCGACGGCTCCGAGTTCGCGCAGGCCACGCTGAAGACGCTCAACGAGAAATCGCCGCGCGGCATGGTGGTGACGTTGAAGCTGCTGCGGCTCGCGCGCACTGCATCGAACCTGGAAGAGTGCCTGGTGCGCGAATATCGCGCTGCGCTGGAGGTCTTCCGCAGCGACGATTTCCGCGAAGGCGTGCGCGCGGCTGTGATCGACAAGGACCGCAATCCGACCTGGTCGCCGCCGCGCATCGAGGACGTGACGCCGGCGATGATTGCGCCGTATTTCGCCGAGATCGGCGCCGACGAACTGAAGTTCAACTAATCAACGAAACGTCTAGCGGAGGATATCGATATGGCCACGATCGCATTCATCGGTCTCGGCAACATGGGCGGCCCGATGGCGGCCAATCTGGTCAAGGCCGGCCACAAGGTGGTGGCGTTCGATCTCGTCGAAGCCTCCCGCAATCAGGCCAAGGCCGATGGGGCCGGCATCGCCGATAGCGCCACTGGTGCGGTGAAGGGAGCCGATGTCGTCGTCACCATGCTGCCGGCCGGCAAGCACGTGCTCGGCGTCTGGAGCGAGGTTGTTCCGGCCATGGCCAAGGGAGCGCTGATCATCGACAGCTCCACCATCGACGTCGAGAGCGCGCGTCAGGCGCATGCGCTGGCGGCCAAGCATGGCGTGCTCTCGGTCGATGCGCCGGTGTCCGGCGGCACGGGGGGTGCCAAGGGCGCGACGCTCACCTTCATGTGCGGCGGCGAGGAGAGTGCGTTTGCGGCGGCAAAGCCGGTGCTGGAGAAGATGGGCAAGAAGATCGTGCATTGCGGCGGCGCCGGCGCCGGTCAGGCGGCAAAGATTTGCAACAACATGATCCTCGGCATCTCCATGATCGCGGTGAGCGAGGCCTTTGCGCTCGGTGAGAAGCTCGGCCTCTCGCATCAGGCGCTGTTCGACGTTGCCTCGACCTCGTCGGGCCAATGCTGGTCGCTGACGACCTATTGCCCGGTGCCGGGCCCGGTGCCGACCTCGCCCGCCAACAACGATTACAAGCCGGGCTTTGCCTCGGCGCTGATGGTGAAGGATCTGACGCTGGCGCAGGACGCCGCCAAGGCCGCGGGAGCGGCCACGCCGCTCGGCAAGCATGCGCAGGAGATCTATCAGTCCTTCGATGCCGCCGGGCAGGGCGGGGTGGATTTTTCTGGAATTATCAAGCACGTTAGGGGGCTAGCCGGGAAAGCCTAATGACGACATTTCAGGACGCGCGCGCGTTTCTGCTTAAACACCGCACGGATTACGAGACAGCGGTCAAAGACTTCCGCTGGCCCGATCCGGTTCCCTTCAATTGGGCGCTCGACTGGTTCGACGAGCTCGCGAAGGATGCGGACACCAAGGACCGGCCCGCGCTCTGGATCGTCGATGCCGCACAGGACAAGCAAACCAAGCTGTCTTTCGCGGCGCTCTCGCAGCGCTCCAACCAGGTCGCCAACTTCCTGCGCGCGCAGGGTCTGAAGCGCGGCGACCACCTGCTGCTGCTGCTCGGCAATGTGGTGCCGTTGTGGGAGACGATGCTGGCGGCGATGAAGCTCGGCGTCGTCGTGATTCCCGCCACCACGCTGCTCACCGCGGACGAGCTGCGCGACCGGCTCGATCGCGGCAAGGCGAAGGCGGTGGTGGCAGCGCAAGACCAGGTCGCGAAATTCGCAAGCCTCGGTGCTGAGAATATCGTCCGCATCGTCGTCGGTGCGGCCTCCGATGGCTGGCTTGCCTATGACGAGGCAGCGAAGGCTTCGGAGAGCTTTACGGCTGACGGTCCGACCAATGCCGACGACCCGATGCTGCTCTATTTCACCTCGGGCACCACGGCGAAACCAAAGCTGGTGCTGCACAGCCAGCGCAGTTATCCCGTCGGCCATCTCTCGACCATGTATTGGATCGGGCTGAAGCCGGGCGACGTCCACCTCAACATCTCATCGCCCGGCTGGGCCAAGCACGCCTGGAGCTGCTTCTTCGCGCCGTGGAATGCGGGTGCGACCGTGTTCGTGGTCAACCAGCCGCGCTTCGATGCCAAGGGTCTGCTCGCCACCATCGGCCGCTGCGGCGTCACCACGCTGTGCGCGCCGCCGACGGTGTGGCGGCTGTTCATCCAGGAGAACCTTGCGGCGTTCAAGGTGAGCTTGCGCGAGGTCTGCGGCGCCGGCGAGCCGCTCAATCCGGAAGTGATCGACCAGGTGCAGGCCGCCTGGGGTCTCACCATCCGCGACGGCTACGGCCAGACCGAGACCACCGCACTGGCCGGCAACTCGCCGGGGCAAAAGATCAAGGTCGGCTCGATGGGCCGGCCGCTGCCGGGCTATCGCGTGCAGGTCAGCGACGCCGACGGCCATCCGGCGAAGGAAGGCGAGGTGGCCCTGGTGCTGGGGGCTGACCGTCCGGCCGGCCTGATGCAGGGCTATCAGGGCGACAACGGCAAGCTCTCGGGCGCGGAAGGCGCGCTCTACCGCAGCGGTGACGTCGTGTTCGCGGACGAGGATGGCTATCTCACCTTCGTTGGCCGTTCCGACGACGTGTTCAAATCCTCCGATTATCGCATCAGCCCGTTCGAGCTCGAGAGCGTGCTGCTCGAGCATGAGCTCGTCGCAGAAGCTGCGGTGGTGCCGAGCCCGGACCCGATCCGGCTCGCGATCCCCAAGGCCTTTGTGCTGCTGACATCAGGTGCGGAGCGCTCGCCCGAGACCGCGCTCTCGATCTTCAGGCATCTGCATACGCGCCTTGCACCGTTCAAGCGCATCCGCCGCCTTGAAATCGTCACCGAGCTGCCGAAGACGATCTCGGGCAAGATCCGCCGCGTGCAGCTCAGACGACTGGAGCGCGACGACGACCGCAACGATCCCCTGCGCGGTCGCGAATTCCGGGAAGAGGATTTTCCGGAGCTGCCGAAAACACGGAGTGAGACTTAAGTGAACGAAGTCTGGAAGAAGCCGCCGATTTCCCTCGAAGCCTATCAGGCCATGGTCGGCAAGGAGATCGGCGTGTCGTCGTGGCACCTGGTCGATCAGCCCCGCATCGACACGTATGCCGACGTGATCGAGGATCACCAGTTCATCCATGTCGATCCGGAGCGCGCGAAGAAAGAGACCGCCTTCGGCACCACCATCGCCCACGGCTTCCTGACGATGTCGCTGCTGTCGATCATGTCCTATGAGGTGATGCCGGTCATCGCCGGCACCACGATGGGCGTCAATTACGGCTTCGACAAGCTGCGCTTCATCTCGCCGGTGCGCTCAGGCAAACGCGTCCGCGGCCGTTTCGTGCTGGCGGAAGCCAAGCTGCGCAAGCCCAACGAGTTGCAGTCCCGCACCAACGTCACGGTGGAGATCGAGGGCGAGGACAAGCCGGCGCTGGTCGCCGACTGGCTGGGGTTGATCTATTTCGCCTGACCCGATGCGTCGTTGCCGGGCTTGACCCGGCAACCCATCGCTGCTCAAAAGCTGTCCAAATCGCGCTCGGTGCACCCTCTCCCCTTGTGGGAGAGGGTGGCGAAATCGAGCGGAGCGAGATGAAGCCGGGTGAGGGGTATCTCTCCACACGCTCATCTGCCGAGAGAGACCCCTCATCCGGCGCTTCGCGCCACCTTCTCCCACAAGGGGAGAAGGGAAGAAAGCACAAGGAAGCACAATGGCAATTAGGTTCGACGGACGTGTCGCCATCGTCACCGGCGCGGGTAATGGCCTCGGACGCGCGCATGCGCTGGGGCTGGCCAGCCGCGGCGCGAAGGTCGTCGTCAACGATTTCGGCGGCGCGCGTGACGGCAGCGGCGGCTCGTTGTCGCCGGCCGAAGCCGTCGTCGAGGAGATCCGCAAAGCCGGCGGCACCGCGATGGCCGACGGCGCCGACGTCTCCAATTTCGAGCAGGTCACCGCCATGGTCGAGCGCGCCACCAAGGAGTGGGGCAGCGTTGACCTGATGTGCGCCAACGCAGGCATCCTGCGCGACAAGTCGTTCGGCAAGATGGAGGCCGCCGATTTCCAGAAGGTGCTCGACGTGCATCTCGTCGGCACCTTCTATTGCTGCAAGGCGGCCTGGGCCGGCATGCGCGACCGCAATTACGGGCGCATCGTGCTGACGACCTCGTCCTCCGGCCTCTACGGCAATTTCGGCCAGGCCAATTACGGCGCGGCCAAGTCCGGCATGGTCGGCCTGATGAACGTGCTGGCCGAGGAAGGCCGCAAGACCGACATCCGCGTCAACATCATCTCGCCGACCGCGGCGACCCGCATGACGGAAGAGCTGCTGCCGCCACAGGCGCTGCAACTGATGAAGCCGAACGCGATCACGCCCGCTGTCGAATACATGCTGAGCGAGGACGCACCGACCCGCACCATCATGGGCGCCGGTGCCGGCTCCTTCGCCGTGATCAAGATTGTGGAGAGCGAAGGCATCAACCTGCCGGAATCCGAATGGACGCCGGATGCGGTCGCCGCGCATTTCGCCGAGATCAGCGACATGTCGAAGGCGAAGGCGCTGCAGGGCGCGTTCGAGCAGACGCAGAAATACGTGGCGCAGGCCGCGGCACGAGCGGGGATCAAGCTCTGACTGACGTCGCCGTCATCGGTGCCGGTCCCGCCGGGCTGATGGCGGCGGAGGTGCTGGCGCAGGGCGGCGCCCGCGTCACTGTCTACGATGGCATGCCGTCCGCGGGCCGCAAATTCCTGATGGCCGGTCGGGGCGGGCTCAACCTCACCCACAGCGAGCCGCTGCCGGAGTTCATGGCACGCTACCGCGAGGCAGCACCAAGGCTGCGAGCGGCAATCGAGGCGTTTTCCCCTGAGGCGCTACGGGTCTGGAGCGAAGCACTGGGCGAGCCGACCTTTGTCGGCACTAGCGGCCGTGTGTTTCCGAAGGCATTCAAGGCCTCGCCGTTGTTGCGCGCCTGGCTGCGGCGGCTCGATGCCGCGGGGGTACGCTTTGCCTTTCGTCATCGCTGGATCGGCTGGGACGGTGAGGGGCGGTTGCTATTTCGCACCAACGATGGGCAAAGGCCGATCGAAGCCAAAGCCACTGTGCTGGCGCTCGGCGGCGCAAGCTGGCCGCGGCTGGGCTCCGACGGCGGCTGGGCCGATATCCTTGCGTCCAAAGGCGTTGCGATCTCGAAGCTGCGGCCGGCTAATTCCGGCTTCACCGTCGCATGGTCCGACGTGTTCCGCGACCGCTTTGAGGGCCAGCCGCTCAAGGGCGTGGCGCTGACGATCGGGGCGCATACGGTCCGCGGCGAAGCCATGATCACGCGCAGCGGCATCGAAGGTGGCGCCATCTACGCGTTGTCGGCCGAGCTGCGCGAGGCGGTGCTGGGTCTCGGGCAGGCGACGTTGACGATCGCATTGCGGCCCGAGCTCGACGTGGCCGCGCTGACCACGCGCCTGTCGGGCACGCGCGGCAAGCAATCGCTCGCAAATTTCCTGCGCAAGGCGGCGCAATTGTCGCCGGTGGGCATCGGCCTGATGCAGGAGGCCGCCATCGCATCCGGCCGGCCGCTGGCGACGTTCTCGCCGGCGGAGCTTGCGAAGCTGATCAACGCCATTCCCGTTCAGCTCACCGGCGTTGCACCGATCGAGCGCGCCATCTCGACGGCGGGCGGGGTGACCTTCGACGAGCTCGACGACCACTTCATGCTGCGCAAGCTGCCGGGCGTATTCGCCGCCGGCGAGATGCTGGACTGGGAGGCGCCGACCGGCGGCTATCTGTTGCAGGCGTCGTTTGCGACGGGGGCGGTGGCCGGAAGGGGCGTGTTGCGATGGCTCGCGTCGTCCTGATCACGACGTGCCGGTCCTGGTCAGAAGATCGGTGAGAAGACCTAGCACACCAAAGCTCGCCGCGACCACGCAGACAGCGGTCCAGCCGCCAAAACTCCAGGCCAGCGAGGCCGCTGCGGAGCCGACGCCGCCGCCGATGAAGAACAGCGCAACGAACAGGCCGTTGATGCGGCCGCGCGCCTCGGGGTGCAGCAGATTGATGGCGCGGCGGCCGAGCGTCTGGTCGGCGGTGATGCCGACGTCGAGCAGGATCGTGCCGAGGCTCAATACCAGCAGAGCCGCCATGCGGGACTCCATCGCACCGGCCACGGCGCAGAGCGCGAGCGAGCCGATGATGAGCAGATGCGCCACAAGAAACAGCGGGCGCGCCCAGCCCTTATCGCCCCAGCGGCCAGCGAGCGGTGTCGCCGCGGCGCCTGCGACGCCGATCAGCGCGAAGGCCGCGATGCCCTTGGAGTCGAGGCCGAATGGCGCCTCCGGCAGGCGCAGCGCGACCGCCGACCAGAAGGCGGTGAAGGAGGCCATGACCAGCGATGCGGTCCAGGCCCGCACGCGCAGCACAGGTTCTTCCCGCAACAGCTTTGGGAACGAGCGGAGCAATTCGCCGTAGCCGACGCGGGCTGCCGGTCGCAGCGTCGGCAGATAACGGCCGAGCGCACCTGCGAGGAACGTCATCAGGATGGCTGAGGCGAGATAATAGGCACGCCAGCTCCAGAGATCTGCGATCAGGCTCGCTGCCGGCCGCGACAGCAGGATGCCGATCATCAATCCGCTCATGACTTCACCGATGGCCTGGCCGCGACGCTCGGGCGCCACCATCGAAGCCACGAGCGGAACCATCATCTGGATCGCGGCGCAGGAGGCGCCGAGAATGAACGTGGCGAGCAATAGCAGCGACGGCGTCGGCGCGAGCGCCGTTGCCAGCGCCGCGAAGATCGCGCAGCCGAGCGTGCGCAGGATCAGGCGCCGGTTCTCGATGAGATCGACCAGCGGCACCAGCAACAACAGGCCGAGCGCATAGCCGAGCAGCGTTAGCGTGCTGACGAGGCCAGCCTGCCAGGCGGTCATGACCAGCGACGGGCCGATCAGTCCAACGAGGATCTGCGGCGCGAACAAATTGGTGACGACGACGCCGGTGGTGATGGCGCCGAGCCAGATCAGGGATCGCTCGGCAAGTTGCTTCGGGGATGCGTGCTTGGTGGTTTCGGAGATGGTCATGGGACCTCGCGGGCAGGGTACGAGGTCCCCTTTAAGCGGGGTGACTAATATGCTACAATTCAATTAATCCTATAAAGAATATGCGAGTTCGTTATGAATACTCATGACCTTGTCGCCTTCGTCGCTGTGGTCGAGACCGGATCAATCGTTGCCGCCTCGACGCGCCTCAATCTCACGCAGCCTGGCGTAACCCGGCGCATCCAGAATCTCGAGGAGATGCTGGGCGCGCAGTTGTTGGACCGCCTGTCGAAACCGTTGAAGCCCACGGCCGCAGGTCGTGAGGCCTATGAGCAGGGCCGGCGCCTTCTTCGGATGCTGGACGACCTCAAGTCAGGCGTCGCCAATGACGGCGTTGTACGCGGCGAGTTCAGGCTCGGCCTCACGCCGTTTCTCTCCGAGGCCGGACTCAGCGCGCCGCTCGACGCGGTGCGTGCCGAATTTCCGGCACTGAGCGTGCGCGTCGTCTCGGGCTGGTCGCCCAACCAAGTCGAGCGGGTCAGCCGCAACGAGCTGGATGCCGCCGCGATCTGCCTGCCTGACGGGGCAACGCCGCCTGCCGATCTCGTCGCCGACGATCTCGGGTCGCAGCCGGTGGTGTTCGTCGTCGCGCGCGACATGAAGATTCCGCGCACCGTCGACCTGGAGCGCCTGTCGCAGCTCTCGTGGGTGATCAACCAGGACGGTTGCGGATTTCGCGACACACTCAAGCGCCGCTTCGATGCAGAGCATTTACCGTTCACCGTCGCTGTGGAGGCGCTGGACAGCGAGCTTCGGCTGTCGCTGGTGTCACGCGGCCTGGGCGTCGGCCTGGTCACGCCGATCGGGCTGAAGCGCAGCGCATTTCGCGACAAGCTCAAGCCGGTCGCTGCGCGGGAGTTCAATCCCGCCGTGCGCGCATGGCTGGTGCATCGCCCGCCGGCCGGGCGACTGACTCGCCCGATCAACCTGTTCCGCGACGGACTGGATCGGGAGCTGCAAGCTCTAATTCGCGCCTAGCGCAGCTTCCCGCGCGCCGCCACCGGCAGCGTGCCGATGATCTCCTCGCCGCGCACCATCACCACCTCGTCCATCATGTTGACGACGACGCAGACGTGGTTCGGCACGATCCGCACGACGTCGCCGACATTGGGACGCGTGTTGCTGCGTGAGAGGTCGAGGAAGCCGTGTTCTTCCGCGAAGCGCGCAATTTTGGCCTCGGGGTGCTCCAGGATCAGGCCGTGGCCGTCGAGCCCGCCGGTGTCCGTCGTCAGCGTCTTCGAGCCGGCGTCCAGAATGCCGCGCTCGGGCGCGGCACGGCTCACCACCGTCGAATAGATGTGCAGCGCGCAATCATCCCAGGTGGCGGAGCCGGCCGCGACCTGCATGCGGTCGTTGTAGATATAGGTGCCGAAGCGATGTTCGGTGCCGCCCTTGAGCTTGCCGAGATTCTTCAGGTTCGGCGTGCCGCCGGTCGAGACGATCTTGGCGTCCAATCCGTGCGCGCGCACGCCGGCCAGCGCCTCGTCGTAGAATTTCTGCGCGTCGGCCCAACCGGTCTCGGTCGGGTACAGCATGAAACCGGCGAATTCGAGCCCCTTGGACCCGGCGATCTCGCGGGCCAGCGCAATCGCCTCTGCCGGGGTCTCGACGCCCGCGCGCTTGCGCCCCGTGTCGCATTCGACCACGACCGAGAGCGGACGACCCGAGGCTACGGCTGCCTTGGGCAGGCCGGCGACGACCGTCGAATTGTCGGCGGCGACCGTCATGTTCGCCTTCGCCTGCAGCGCGCCCAGGCGTGCCATCTTCTCTTCGCCGAGCAGATTGTAGCTGATCAGGATGTCGTCGATGCCGGCATTGGCCATGATCTCGGCTTCGCCGAGCTTCTGGCAGGTGATGCCCTTCGCGCCCGCCGCGACCTGCAGCTTCGCGATCGTCGGGTTCTTGTGCGTCTTGATGTGCGGCCGGTTGGCGACACCTGCATCGTCGCAGGCCTTCTGGATCCGCGCGATGTTGCGCTCGACCCGGTCCATGTCGATGACGGCGCAGGGAGTGCCATATTCACGGGCGATCTTGGCGGCGAGGGGAGTGGTCATGAGTTAAGCCTGTTCAATCTCTTCGCGGAGCATTTCCAGTTCGAGCCAGCGCTCTTCGGCGGCGGACAATTCGTCATGCGCCTTGGCGATGGCGGTGGAGGTGTCGTCGAATTTCTTGCGGTCTTTGGTGTAGAGATTGGGATCATCGAGGAAGCGCTGCAGCTTGGCAATGTCGGCGTGCAGGGTCTCGATCTTCTTCGGCAACGTTTCCAGCGCGTGCTTCTCGTTGAAGCTCAGCCGCCGCTTTGCCGTGGCGGGCGGAGCAGCCAGCCGCTCCTCTTTCTTCTCCGCGGGGGCTTGCGCCTTCGTCGTGTCGCGCTTGAGATCGGCACCGCGCTGCGCCAGCATGTCGCTGTAGCCGCCGGCATATTCGGTCCACTTGCCGTTGCCTTCGGGTGCGATCACGGACGTGACGACGCGGTCGAGGAAGTCGCGGTCGTGGCTGATCAGGATCACGGTGCCCTCGTAGTCGCCGAGCATGTCCTCGAGCACGTCGAGCGTCTCGAGGTCGAGATCGTTGGTCGGCTCGTCCAGCACCAGCAGGTTCGAGGGTTTTGCCAGCGCGCGGGCCAGCATCAGCCGGCCGCGCTCGCCGCCCGAGAGCACCTCGACAGGCGTGCCGCGCTGCTCCTGGGCGAACAGGAAGTCCTTCATGTAGCCGACGACGTGCTTCGGTTTGCCGCCGACCATGATCTGGTCGCCACGGCCGCCGGTTAGCGCCTCGGCCAGCGTCGACTTGGGATCGAGGCTTTCGCGGTGCTGGTCGAGCGTGGCCGTCTCAAGATTGGCGCCGAGCCGCACGATGCCGGAATCAGGCTCCGCGCCGCCGGTGAGCAGGTTGACCAGCGTGGTCTTGCCGGCGCCGTTCGGTCCGACGATGCCGAGCCGGTCGCCGCGCTGGATGCGGGTCGAGAAATTGTCGACGATCACGCGGTCGCCGAAGGCCTTGGTGACGCCCTTGGCCTCGATCACGAGCTTGCCGGATTGCTCCGCTTCGGATGCGGCGAGACTGGCGGTGCCGGCCGTGCCGCGATAATTGCGCCGCTGGTCGCGCAGTGCGTGCAGGTTGCCGAGCCGCTTGACGTTGCGCTTGCGGCGTCCGGAGACGCCGTGGCGCAGCCAGTGCTCCTCGTCGACGATCTTGCGGTCGAGCTTGTGCTGGTCGCGCTCTTCCTCGGCGAGCACCTCGTCGCGCCAGCTCTCGAACGAGGCGAAGCCACGGTCGATCTGCTTGATCTTGCCGCGGTCGAGCCATGCGGTCGAGCGCGAGAGATTGGTGAGGAAGCGGCGGTCATGGCTGATGATCACCAGCGCGCCGCGGCGGCTGTCGAGCTCCTTTTCCAGCCATTCGATGGTGGAGAGGTCCAGATGGTTGGTCGGCTCGTCCAGCAGCAATATGTCGGGCGAGGGCGCCAGCACGCGTGCCAGCGCGGCACGGCGGGCCTCGCCGCCGGAGACGTTGGCCGGGTTCTCGTTGCCGGTGAGCCCGAGCTGCTCCACGAGGTAGCGTGCCTGGTACGGGTCGTCGCCGGGCGCGAGGCCCGCCTCGACATAGGCGAGCGTGGTCTTGTGCTCGCCGAAGTCAGGCTCCTGCGGCAGATAGCGAACGGTGGCGCCGGGCTGCACGAAGCGCGTGCCGCCGTCGGGCTCGACGAGGCCGGCTGCGATCTTCAGCAGCGTCGACTTGCCCGAGCCGTTGCGGCCGATCAGGCAGACGCGCTCGCTCGGCGCGACGTTGAGCTCGACGCCGCTCAGCAGCGGCGTGCCGCCAAAGGTGAGCTTGATGTCTTTGAGTTGGATCAGGGGCGGCGCCATGACTAGCCTTGATTCAAAGTCTGGCTCGTCGCGGCCTGGTCGGCACGACGGCGCTGGATCCGGCGCAGCGTCTGGTCGAGCGCGGAGAGGAACGCGGAGCGGTCGCGCGGCGCGAACGAGCGCGGCCCGCCGGTGACTTCGCCGGCCGAGCGCAGATCCGTCATCAGATTGCGCACCGCCAGCGTCATCCCGATCGACTCTTCCGTGAACGGCTTGCCGTTCGGTGCGATCACGTCGGCGCCCGCTTTCACGCAACGGCTCGCCAGCGGAATGTCCGATGTCACGACGACGTCGCCCGGCTTGGCCCGCTCCGCGATCCAGTCGTCGGCGGCATCCATGCCGGCGCCCGCTGCAATCCGCTCAATGAACGGATCCTGGGGAACGCGAATAAAATTGCCGGCAACCACGCTCACGGGCACGCCGTGCCGGAGCGCGACACGGTAGATCTCGTCCTTCACCGGACAGGCGTCGGCGTCGACATAGATGCGGGTGGGGGTATCAGTCATTCGCCGCGTGGTACCCCATTCGGGCCGCAAAGGCGAGGGGATTGACCGGTGTTCCCGGGGGCCTACGATCAACCCTGAAACAACAAGAATTCAGGGAAAGGCCCGCCATGCCGAACCGGCTCGAAACCTACCGCGTCGAGGCCTACAACACCGCCAAACAGTCCGAAAACAAGATGCATGACGACACGGTGGCGCGCCGCTTCGGCTTTTCCGGCGGGCTGGTCCCGGGCGTCGACGTCTTCGCCTACATGATGCACGTGCCGGTGGCGCGCTGGGGCCACGATTTCCTGTCGCGCGGGCTGGTCGAGGCCCGCTTCATCAAGCCGGTCTATGATGGCGAGACCGCCGATGTCGATGCGACCGAGCACAACGGCCTGCTCACGATCGAGGTGTTCAGCCGCACCGAGCTCTGTGCCACGGGCACGGCCTCCCTGCCGGTGGCCGCGCCTGTGGTGTCGCTGAACGACTTTGTCGAGGTCGCGGCCATTGCCGAGCGCAAGCCTGTGAGCCCGGCGGCGTTCGAGGTGGGCAAATGGCTGGGCACGACGCCGCGCCGCTGGGCCGGGCAGGACGCGACCGACTATCTCGCCGACGTCAGGGAAACCGATCCGATTTTTGCGCGCGAGGGGCTCGGCCATCCCGGCCTGATCCAGCGCGTGATGAATCGCGTCCTCGTCGACAACACGATTTTGGGCCCGTGGATCCATGTCGGCAGCCGCATGCAACTGCTGTCGGCCGCGCGCGCCGGCGACGAGATCACCGCGCGGGCAAAAGTCACCGCGAACTACGAGAAGAAGGGCCACCGCTTCGTCGAGCTCGACGCGCTGGTCGTCGCCAACGGCACGACGCCGCTGGCGCACTGCCAGCATACTGCGATCTACCAGCCGCGCGAGCAGGCGGCGGCCTGAAAGCCAGTTGAGGTCTCCTTGCGCGCCCTCGTTTGTTTTGAAATAGCACTCCTTTTGTCGCTCCATGCGCCTTGCGTCGTGCATGCCGCCGCACCGGTGTCCGATAGTGTGTCGCTCAGCGAGCAGACGACCACGTGGAGCACCGTCAAGTTCGCCGTCGATGCGGAGAATGGCTTTGTCAGCGGGTCGCTCGACAAGAGCGTGATCGTCGAACGCAGTTTCAAATCCTACGTGCTTGAAAATCGATATCTGAGGGTAACGCTCGTGCCCGAATTCGGAGGGCGTATTCTTTCCATGGTCTACAAGCCGACCGGCCACGAGCAGCTTTATCGAACGGAAGTCGGAGTGCCCTACGGCATGAAGGCCGGAAATTTCTACTACGACTGGCTGATGGTGTACGGCGGAATCTTCCCAACGTTCCCGGATGCCGAGCACGGCAAGACTTGGCTGAAGCCGTGGGCTTTCCGGGTGGTGAAGGAGGGCGCCGACGAAGTCACGGTCGTGATGTCATTCCGGGATGACTTCGACTATTCCGCGCGGCCGAGCAAGTTCAGGGGCGCGACCGGCATCGAGGCGAACTACTACGTCACGCTGAAGGCCGATCGTGCCGCACTCGATGCGCGCGTGGTGCTGAAGAATCCGAACGACGAGGCTGTCCAATACGAGTACTGGACGTGCACGACGCTCGCTCCGGGATCGGAGCCGAAAAATCCCAGGGCAACAGGCGGCGCCGAAATCATCGCGCCGATCCGAACCTACACGACGCCTGCCTGGTCGGCCAATCTGGCAGACGGCGACGAGAGCGCGGGTATGGGCTGGCGGCGCTTCGAAAACCTGCGTTACTTCAAGAACTGGCCAACGATGGGCATCGCCTATGCTGCACCAGATATGCAGGGCGGGAATTTCTGGGGCGTCATCAACCATGACAATGCAGAAGGAATTATTCGCATTGCGGACAATACCCTCACGCGGGGCTTGAAAATGTGGACGTGGGGGTTTCCGTCGCTCACCGGCGAAACCGATGCCCGGAAGGATCCGAACGAGTGGCGGCCGTATGTGGAATTATGGGCGGGCGTGTCAGACCAGTTTTTCCACAGCGCAGACTTTCCCGCACGCAGTGAGGTGTCTATTCCGGAAACCTACAGCCCGACCGTCGGCATGAGCAACGTGACGCATGCGAACGAGAATATGCTGATCAATTTCTCGGCCGAGGCGTCTCGCGCCGTGCTCGAGTTCTTCAGCATCGAACCGGCCATCCCGTTGCTTGTCACGTTGAAACGGGGTGACACGGCTCTGTTCAGCGGGGTCGTGAGCGCCGATCCGAACAACGGAAATCGCATTTCGGCAGCGATTGCCGACGGCCGCAGCGGGCAAAAGATACGGCTAACGATCACGACCACGGAGGGAAAGGAGTTGATCGCCGCCGAAACGGCGATCAAGTGATCTCTTTCGGAATGCCGGTCGAACCCCCGGCGTTGTCACGATCGCGGAACTCCCCCTACGCCGCGTTACCCTTAGCATCCTGGATCGCACGCCACACCCGCTCCGGGGTCAGCGGCATATCGATGTGCTTGATGCCGTAGTCGGAGAGGGCGTCGAGCACCGCGTTTACCACCGTCGACAGGCTGCCGGCGCAGCCGGCTTCGCCGCAGCCCTTGCTGCCGAGCGGATTGGTCGTGGCCGGTACCGGGTGATCGCCGACCGTCATGTTCGGAACGTCCTCCGCGCGCGGCAGCGCGTAGTCCATCAGCGAGCCCGTGATCGGCTGGCCGCTCTCGTCGTAGCGGACATGCTCCATCAGCGCCTGGCCGATGCCCTGGACGACGCCGCCATGAAGCTGGCCCGCGACCAGCAGCGGGTTGATCACCGTGCCGAAATCGTTGACGGCGCTGTAGCGCACGATCTGCACCACGCCGGTCTCAGGATCGATCTCGACCTCGGCGACGTGGCAGCCGTTCGGGAACGCCGAGGGCACCGGCTCGCTGGTATGGTCGACGTCGAGGCTGTCAGGCACGCCGTCCGGCACCTTGCCGTCATGCAGCTTCCTGGCGAGCTCCATGATGTCGATGCTGCGGTCGGTGCCGGCGATGGTGAAGCTGCCGTCGGCGAACTCGATGTCGGCCTCGGAGGCTTCCAGCATGTGCGCGGCGGCGCGCTTGCCCTTCTCGATGACGAGCTTGGCGGCGCCCACGATGGCCATGCCGCTCGCCGTGATCGAGCGCGAACCGCCGGTGCCGTTACCGGTGTGGACGATGTCGCTGTCGCCTTGCTCCAGCTTCACGCTGTCGAACGGCACCCCTAACTGCGCGCACAGCACCTGCGCGAATGCTGATGCGTGGCCCTGGCCGTAATCGAGTGTGCCGGTGATGAGCTGTACCGAGCCATCGGGATCGAACACGATCTTGCCGAGTTCGGGGCTCGGCGGCGCGGTGACCTCGAGATAGGAGCCGACGGCGATGCCGCGCAGCTTGCCGATCTTCTTGCTCTCTTTCTTGCGCTTGGTGAAGTTCTCGTGGTCGGAGATTTCGAGCGCCTTGTTGAACACCGCCTGGAAGTCGCCGCCGTCATAGGTGACGCCGGAGGAGGCCGGGAATGGCATCTGGTTCGGCTTGATGAAGTTGCGCTTGCGCAAGGTCAGCCGGTTGATGCCCATCTCGTCGGCGGCGCGGTCGATCAGCCGCTCCATGTAATAGTTCGCCTCGGGCCGGCCGGCGCCGCGATAGGCGCCCATCAACGTGGTGTTGGTGAGCACCGTCTTGATGTCGACGGCCATCAGCGGCGTGCGGTAGACGCTCGAAAAGTTCTTGCCGGTGTTGAGCGAGAGCGGTCCTGGCGCGACGCCGGTGATGTAGGCACCGAGATTGCCGTAGCCTTCAAGCTTTGCCGCGAGGAAGTGCCCTTCGGCGTCGAGCGCCAGTTCGGCATGGATTTTCTGCGCACGGCCATGGCTGTCGGAGAGGAAGCTGGTCGAGCGCTCATCGAGCCATTTCACCGGGCGGCCAAGCTCCTTGGCCGCGTACAGGATGCACATGTATTCGGGGTAATTGACGTTCTTCATGCCGAAGGAGCCGCCGACATTGGCGGTGAGGACCCGCACCTTCTCGTTCGGCACCTTCAGGTTCTTGGCGAGGTTGGCGCGGTTGCCCGCAACGCCCTGTGTCGGCATCTGGATGGTGTAGCGCTCGGTCTTCTTGTCGTAGGAGGCGAGCCCCACGCGCGGCTCCATCGAGACGACGGCGACGCGGGTGTTCTCGATGTCGACCTTGGTGACGTGGGCGGCACTGGCGAAGGCCGCGTTCACCTTGTCCATGTCGCCATAGTGGTAGTCGAGTGCGACATTGTTCGGGATGTGGTCATAGAGCAGCGGCGCACCGGGCCTGGCCGCTTCCTCGGGATCGGTCACCGCCGGCAGCGGCTCGATATCGAGCTCGACGGCTTCGGCGGCGTCGCGCGCCTGCGCCAGCGTGTCGGCGACCACGAAGGCGACGGGATCGCCGACGAAACGGACCTTGTCGGTCGCCAGCGGTTGCCGGTTGGTCTGGAGCAGGGGGGAGCCGTCGCGGCTCTTCAGCGGCAGGCCGCAGGTGAAGGGGCCGTATCCGGCGGCATCGAGGTCCTTGCCGGTCCACACCCCCAGCACGCCGGGCATCGCCCTGGCGGCGTCGGTGCCGATGCCGCGAATGAGCCCATGGGCATGGGTGGAGCGGACGACCACGGCATGGGCCTGGCCGGGCAGGTTGAAATCGTCGGTGTAGCGGCCCTTGCCGCGCACCAGCGTATCGTCTTCCTTGCGGCGGACCGGCTGCCCGACGCCGTATTTTTGCAGTGCAATAGCGTTTTCGAGCGTGGACGATTTGGTGTGTTCTTGCATGGAATTGACCTGAAAAGCCGGCAATCGCGCGTTTTGGGGGGCGCCTGGAGGACCGGACCCTCCAAAAATAACCCACGGTCCCGTTCACGACAACGCACGAATGGGCATGGTCCCATGTGATGCGTTGTTGCGCAGGCTTGCCGCGCTGCTAATGTTTCAGGCGAAAAAGCAATTCCAGATCGGCCCCATCGGGCCGCGGAAAGACAATTTGTATGAATGACCACACGCGGCTCCGCGACGGCCATGCGCCGCACGGTGGGCTGGATGGGTCGATGGCGGCGGTGGCGTTGGCCCCCGAACCGGCCGTCGCCGCGCAAGCGCCGGGAACCGGCGTCTATGCGGCGCTGGACCTCGGCACCAACAATTGCAGGCTCCTGATCGCTTGTCCGACCAGCGACGGCTTTCGCGTGGTCGATTCCTTCTCGCGCATCATCCGGCTCGGCGAGGGCGTCTCGGCGACCGGCTGCATCAGCGAGGCTGCGATCGAGCGCGCCGTCGCCGCGCTCAGCATCTGCCGCGACAAGATCAATCTGCGCAAAGCCAAGCGGCTGCGGCTGATCGCGACCGAAGCCTGCCGGGCCGCCTCGAATGCGGAAGGTTTCCGCAGCCGCGTCGCGGCCGAGACCGGCATCGAGCTCGAGGTAATCGACCGCGAGACCGAGGCCTCGCTCGCCGTGCTCGGCTGCGCGCCGCTGGTCGACCCCCGGGGCCGGGGCGCGATCCTGTTCGACATCGGCGGCGGCTCGACCGAACTGGTGCGGATCGAGCGCGATCCGCAAAATCCGGAACCGCGCATCAAGGCCTGGATGTCGATCCCGCTCGGCGTCGTGACGCTGGCCGAGCAATTCGGCGGCCGTGACGTCACGCCGGAAATCTATGCCGCGATGGAGCAGGAGGTCGCCAACCACGTCGCACCGTTCGCCGAAGCGCACGGCGGCGATCTCGCCGACATGCACCTGCTCGGCACCTCAGGCACGGTGACGACGCTCGCCGGCATCCATCTCAACCTCGCGCGCTACGACCGCCGCCGCATCGACAGCATCTGGATGAACGATTCCGACATCACCGCGACCATCAGCAAGCTGCTCGGCATGAGCTACGAGGAACGCGCCAACAACAGCTGCATCAGCGTCGAGCGCGCCGATCTCGTGCTGGCCGGCTGCGCCATCCTCGATGCCATCCGCCGCGCCTTTCCGCTGCCGCGCCTGCGCGTCGCCGACCGGGGCCTGCGCGAAGGCATGCTGGTCGAGATGATGCGCGAGGACGGCGCACTCAGGAGCTGGTGAGATGGCCAAGGACACCACCGGCCGCTTGCACGTCCAGGTCAAGACCGGCGGCAAGCGCAAATTGTCGTCGAAGCTGTGGCTGGAGCGGCAGCTCAACGATCCCTATGTCGTCAAGGCGAAGGCGCTCGGCTATCGTTCGCGTGCCGCGTTCAAGCTGCTCGAGATCGACGACAAGTACCGCCTGCTGAAACACGGCATGGCCGTGGTCGATCTCGGCGCTGCGCCGGGCGGCTGGAGCCAGATCGCCGCCAAGCGCGTCGGCTCGGTCGACGGCAAGGGCAAGGTCGTCGCGATCGACCTGTTGGACATGCCCGAGATTGCCGGCGTCGACTTCGCGCAGCTCGACTTCATGGACAACGACGCACCCGCGAAGCTCACCGCGATGCTCGGCGGCGGCGCCGACGTCGTGATGTCCGACATGGCCGCCAACACCACCGGCCACCGCAAGACCGACCAGCTCCGCATCGTCGGCCTGATCGAGACGGCGGCCGCATTCGCGTGCGACGTGCTGAAACCGGGCGGGGCATTCCTGGCCAAGACGTTCCAGAGCGGCGCCGACGCCGATCTGCTGGCCCAGCTCAAGCGCGATTTTGCGACAGTGCGGCATGTGAAGCCCGCGGCCAGCAGACAGGATTCCTCCGAGCGCTATGTGCTGGCGACGGGGTTTCGCGGCGGGCAGCCGGACCCGGGCTGACGTGTCACGCTCACATCAGCATGACATTCACATCGATAATATCTTGAGCTGATAGATCCATCATCTGCAATTCCAGCGGGTGAGATCAATCCATGCCGTGCCTTCATCGACAATGCTTGCGCGTTTGCAAGCATCGCCTGTCCCTTGCCTCGGTCTCCTTTCTGGCGTTGGCGTCGCTCGGCTTTGCTTCGGCGACGACGTCGCGTGCAGGGACGTCGATCACGATCAGCACCCAGAGGCCTTACAATATCGGCCTCAGCGGCAACGACGATCTCGGTGATCTCAAGAAGATCTACCAGAGCGCGAACAGCCCGTCCGAGCAGGCTCTCGACCAGTTCAACCAGATCATCACCGATACCGGCATGAAGCGGACGCGCCTGCTGCTCAGCGATGTCTATTGCGATGTCGATCAGACCGGCGATGTGTTCGGGTACACGCAGGACGGCGTTTTCCATCCGGGCGACTGCCAGCCTCTGGCCTGGCATCTTGAGTGGGCCCTGGGTCGCGGGCTCTCGCCTCACGTGGCGGTCGCGGCCTTCATGCCGCCGCGCCTGGTGCAATACGGACCTGGCGAGAGTTGGAATCGGAACGGGCCGGCTCCGGCACTTTTCCAGAAATACGCCAACGCTCTCGTGCGCTATATCGCGAAGAAATCGTTCGACGGCGGGGCGTCATCCGTCATCTTCGAGGTCAGCAACGAGGCTGATATCGCCGATTCAGCCCCGGAGAACTGGAGTGACACCAATCCATCCGCCTACAGGCTCAAGCCATTGGGGTCATGGGGCCGTTGGCTGTGGTGGATGGATCCGGCCAAGTATGTCCTCAAGCAGTGGACCCCGCTGCAGACCCACGTGATGTCCAAGGCCGAAGATCCGACCTTGTCGTACCCTTACGGGCTCGATGCGCGCCGTCTGCCCAGGCAGCTCTTGCCGGTTCAGAAGGTCTTCTCGCAGGCGATCGTGAACATCAGAAACGAACTCGCCGCCAACCAGAGGTATAACGGCAAGACGCTGGAAATGGCCGGGCCGGCCCTGGTCGGACTGAGCTTCAACTATTATCCGGCGGAGAATCTTCCGACGCTGGAGGAAGTCTTCCTCGACCAGACCTTCAATCCGCTGGCAGACACCTACTTGGCAAAATTCAACGCGCGGCTCGATCGTTTTTCGTTCCACTATTACGGCTCGACAGACGGCACCGGCGGTTTCGCGTTCTTCGACAATCTGGTCGACAAGGCCCAGGCCAAGCTGGACGCCTTGAAGAAGAACAATGCCAACATGCCCGACGTGAAGCTGTTCCTGTCGGAATGGGGCCCTACGGCCTATGAGGCGACTGACGTCAATTACTCGCACAAGGGGGCGGCGTGGACGGCGGCGTTCCTGTCCGAAGCCGTGAAAAAGAAGATATCAATGGGGTCGTACCTCATTATCGGCGACGGCCAGGGGGATCCGAACATCACACCTTTCCTCGGCCAGGCCAGCCTGCTGCACAAGGTGCCGCACGGCGACAAGCCGGCCGACTACTACCCGAAGCCGGTCGCGAACCTCTTCAAGATGTACAACAAGATGTCAGGCCAGCGGGTGCAGGCTGCGCTCACCGGCGGGGCGGGCTCCCACCTCAACGCGTTCGCGACCTGGGATGGCGCTAACTCGACCGCGAACATCATGGTCTACAACTATGATCCGACCCGTGTCTTCGGCAACAACATTTCGACCGAGACGCCGGAGGGGATTTCGCTTGAGGTCGACAACCTGCCGTTCAGCGACGGCTCGACCGTGACGATTGAGCGCTACCTGATCGATGCGAATACCAGCAACCTGGCGAAGTTCTATTCCGATCCGACCCACCCCGATCCCAACCTGCAGAGGATATTGCTGCAGCGAACGATCAATAGCGGAAAGCTCGTCCTGACGGGCGACGCGCTCGGGCTGGGTGTCGTGCTCTACCGAATATTGCCGCCGACGGTGGTTCCCTAAGTTAGTTGAACGCAAACCAGATCTTGGCGACGAATGTCGCGCCGCACCAGTTCGAGACCAGGCCGTCCGGGTTGGTGATCGGATTGGCGCGGCCGCCCGGCCGCGCATTTGGATCGCCTGTAAAGACGAAGCAATTTTCCTTCGACAGATTGGTGTCGTAGTAGCGCAGATCCAGGTTGAGCGCCTTGTGCGTGAACGTCACGCCGGCCTGCCAGTTGAGATAGGCAGGCAGCGGGAAGCCGCCGAGTTGCGAGGTCTGGTTGCCAAACCAGGAATAGCCGGCGGCGGTGGTGAACGACACGGTCAGGTTCTGCAGCAGAAACCGCTCCGGCACGTCGAAGCCGAGGCCGGCCGCCACATATTGGCTCCAGGCGCCGGTGTTCGAGACGTTCGGAGAATAGGCGTAACCGCCGGCGACGCGGATCTGATCGCCGATGCGTCGATCGCCGCGGACAACGATCTCCCAATAATTGATGCCGTTGGTCTCGCCAGGAAGTCTTTCACCGGGATAGGCGAAATAGGTCGCCCCAAGATCAAAATCGATCGTCGCAATCTGCGGGCGCATGCCGGCGGCAAAGGTGAGTTCGGCGGCCGGTTGGGTCGGCAGCTTGACGGTGGCGACCGTCGTGCCGGCGTAGAGCGGGCCCCATCTCGTCTCGAAGGCGGCGCCGGCTGCGGGGCCATGATCGGACAGCGTGGTCCCGCGATAGATGTAGTCGGATGCAAGCCCCGCGCGAGCGCTGAATTCGAGCTCGTCGGCAGGCGTTGCGTGGGTGGTGTCGGCCGTCGACCAACCGCGGTTGCCGAGGCCGAGCGCCCCGGCCGGGGATTGGGCCAGCGCCAAACCGCCGGTCATGGGTGCAAGCCATAATCCGGCCAGCGCGGCAAATAAGGCGCCGCTTGCACCCCGAAACGATGTTTCGTGTCGCCGCAAAGTCGATCATCCTCCCAGAGCGACCGCGATGCCAACCAGCGTACTACCGACAGCCACCATCGCAAGTCCCGCCAATGAAGGCCGCAGCCCGCTACGAACCCCGAAGACGTAACCGCAACAGAACAGCATCACGATGGCGATGGCGTAGGAGACGCGCAGCGCCAGTCTGGCGTCGCTCAGGAACAGGAACGGGATGACCACCGGGAAGGTCGACAGGAAGCTCAGCAGGCAAAGGCCGAGCGCTCCGATCCAGTCGCGCTTCATCAGCCCCGGACCGGGAGCCGGCTCAGGCAATTGTTGCAACCGTTGCCGCATCGATTCCAACTGCTCTACGGGCAGCATGGCCGACAATTCCGGCGGCAGCGCGTCGGCAATGACGCGGCGCGCTGCTTCGGGATCCGGCGCCTTCCGTATCGCGCGGAGGGTCAGAACCTTGTTTCCCCGGTCATTGATGCGCGCCAGCAGATAAAGACCGCCGTCAACGATGCCCCATGCGAGATTGCAGCCGAGTGCGCCGATCAGCATTGTTTGAATATTGATATTGGTCCCGGTCGCGACACCAAGCGAGCAGATGAAGGTAAGGGCCATGATCAGCCCGAACAAAGTCTCCGAGATCCGTTCCATCGGATCAAGTATGCTCCCGAACGGAGTATCCGGTCCCAATAGAGCCATGGCTTGGTCTTCGATCACCGTTTGCAGGTGTCATCGAGGCTCATGTCCGGCTTTCGCTCCTTGAGCTAGGTCAAGGCGGCTGGGCACGAGTGCTGGGCCGACCGGCCGGCGGAGGCCGCCCGTGCCCGCCACATCGTGGACGATTTTACGACGTCGGGTTCTGACCGACGTCGCTCGGGCCTGATAGCGCTTTACCCCAGCCGCTGGTCCCGCACGTCCTGCGTATCTTCCGTCGCCGTCTTGACGGCGGCGGTCGCCGCGCTCTTTGCGGCACCCTTGCGGCTGGCGATCTCGACCGCCTTGCGGCCGGAGATCTCGTGGCCGGCATCGGCCGGCATCTGCCAGAAGAACCAGCTCGACGCCGCCGAGGTCAGCGCGATCACGACGAAGGCCGGCGCGAACACGGTGGCGTCGATCTCGCTGACATGGTTGAACCACATCGTCGTTTCCACGCAGGCCGCGCCGACCGCGACGCCGGCGGAGACCGCGAGCTGCTGGTTGACGCTGACCAGCGTGGTGGCGCGGCTCATCTGCGCGGTCTCGACGTCGGCATAGGCCACCGTGTTGATCGCGGTGAACTCCAGCGAGCGGAAGAAGCCGCCGACCACCAGGATCACCAAGATGATGAGCAGCGGCGTCGTCACCGTGAACAGCGCGCAGACGCCGAGGAAGAACGCGCTGACGATCGCGTTCACCGTCATCAAATTGCGGAAGCCGAAGGTGCGGATGATGCGCGCGGCCAGCGTCTTCATGCCCATGGCGCCGAGCGAGGAGCCGAAGGTGACGAGGCCGGAATGGAAGGGCGACAGCCCGAATCCGATCTGCATCAGCAGTGGAAGCAGGAACGGTAGCGCGCCGATGCCGAGCCGGAACATGAAGCCGCCGAAAACGGCCGCGCGCAGCGTCGGCAGCTTCAGCAGCGAAAAATCCAGCACCGGCGAACCCGTCCGCCGCGCGTGCAGGACATACAGTGTCATCGAGATCGCGCCGCCCACGACCAGGGCCGCGACCGTGCTCCAGGGCAGAAGGTTGAGCCCGGCGACGGACAGACCGAACGCGATGCCGGCGAGGCCAACGCCCGCGAGCACCATGCCGTAAAGATCGAACGGTTCCCGCGTCTCGCTCTTGATCGGATCGATGAAACGCAAGGCCATGAAGATGCCGAGCAGCCCGATCGGAATGTTGATCAGGAAGATCCAGTGCCACGACGCGTAGGTCGTGATGAAGCCGCCGAGCGGCGGGCCGATCACGGGACCAATGAGGGCAGGGACCGTCACCCATGCCATGGCGTTGACCAGCGCGCTCTTGTCGACCGAGCGCAGCAGCACGAGGCGTCCGACCGGCGTCATCATCGCCCCGCCCATGCCCTGAAGGATGCGCGCGAATACGAAATCGGTGACGGAGGTCGAGAGTGCGCAGCCGATCGAGCCGACCATGAACACGCCGACCGCGATCGCGAACACCATGCGCGCGCCGAAACGGTCCGCAGTCCAGCCGCTCGCCGGGATGAACACCGCGAGCGACAGCAGATAGGAGGTGATGGCAAGCTTGAGCGTCAGCGGGCTCGTGCCGATGTCGGCCGCGATCGCGGGCAGCGAGGTGGCGATCACCGTCGAATCCATGTTCTCCATGAAGAGAGCGGTGGCCACGATCAGCGGGATGACGCGTTGCTTGTCGACCATGACGGATTGGTAATGAAAATCAGAAGGAAAGGTGGACTTGCGGCTTATCACCGCCGCTCCGCCGGGACCATTGCGGATCAACGCATAGCACCTAAATCCTGCGTAACAACGGTGTGACCCTCGACGGCGGGTGCACGTGCTCCCGCGTCATTCCGGGGCGCGCCCCTTGGCGCGGGCCCGGAATCGATCGGGCCCCAGAGACCGCTGCGAGACGGATTCCGGGCTCGCGACTTCGTCGCGCCGGGGAATGACGAGGGGGGCCGCCACCCGGCCATCCACGCCGAATTTACTTAAAAAGCCTGTGCATGGCTGGCCGGCGGTCCGATTTGCTTTGATTCGTCGCGTGGCCGTGCTATCGACCCGCGTCAACCCCACCGATGGGCTCCGATTCTCCGGCGATGCCGCAAGGCACGCTGAGGGCGGCGCTCATCCATAGCTATTTGCGGCAGGGCCGCAGGAAGGAGTTGGCAGATGGCCACGGTGCAACTTCAAGGCATTCGCGAAGCCTTTACGTTCGACGACGTGCTGTTGAAGCCGGGCCTGTCGGACGTCATGCCGGGCGAGGTCGACATCCGCTCCCGCGTCACCCGCGCCATTCCGCTCAACATCCCGATCATGGCGTCCGCCATGGACACGGTCACCGAAGCCCGCATGGCGATCGCCATGGCGCAGGCCGGCGGCCTTGGCGTCATCCACCGCAATTTCGATCCCGAAGGGCAGGCCGCCCAGGTCCGGCAGGTCAAGCGCTACGAGTCGGGCATGGTGGTGAACCCGCTCACCATCAGCCCCGAGGCCACGCTCGACGATGCGCTCAAGCTGATGAGCGACCACGGCATCTCCGGCATTCCCGTCGTCACCGGCGCGAGCAAGAATACGCCCGGCAAGCTGGTCGGCATCCTCACCAACCGCGACGTGCGGTTTGCCACCGACCGCCGGCAAAAAGTCTCCGAGCTGATGACGCATGATGGCCTCGTCACGGTCCGCGAGAATGTCAGCCAGGACGAGGCGCGGCGGATGCTGCACCAGCATCGCATCGAGAAGCTGCTCGTGGTCGACGAGCAATATCGCTGCGTCGGCCTGATCACCGTGAAGGACATGGAGAAGGCGGTCGCCCATCCGCTCGCCTGCAAGGACGCGCAGGGCCGCCTGCGCGTCGCCGCCGCCACCACCGTCGGCGACACCGGCTTCGAGCGCACCGAACGGCTGATCGATGCCGGCGTAGATCTCGTCGTCGTCGACACCGCGCACGGCCATTCCCGCCACGTGCTGCATGCGGTCAATCGCATCAAGCGCCTGTCCAACTCCGTCCAGGTCGTTGCCGGCAACGTCGCCACCACCGAGGGCGCGCAGGCGCTGATCGATGCGGGCGCGGACTGCATCAAGGTCGGCATCGGCCCGGGCTCGATCTGCACCACGCGCATCGTCGCCGGCGTCGGCGTTCCCCAGCTCACCGCGATCATGGATGCGGTGGAAGCTGCAAAGAAGTCCGACATTCCCGTCATTGCCGACGGCGGCATCAAGTTCTCCGGCGACCTTGCGAAAGCGCTCGCCGCCGGCGCCGACATCGCCATGGTCGGCTCGCTGCTCGCCGGCACCGACGAGACCCCCGGCGAAGTGTTCTTGTGGCAGGGCCGTTCCTACAAGGCCTATCGCGGCATGGGCTCGGTCGGCGCGATGGCGCGCGGTTCGGCCGACCGCTACTTCCAGCAGGACATCAAGGACACGCTCAAGCTCGTGCCTGAAGGCATCGAGGGCCAGGTGCCCTACAAGGGCCCGGTCGGCAACGTCATGCACCAGCTCGCCGGCGGCTTGCGCGCCGCGATGGGCTATGTCGGCGCAAAGGACATGAAGGACCTGCACGACAAGGCCCAGTTCGTCCGCATCACCGGCGCGGGCCTGCGCGAAAGCCACGTCCACGACGTCACGATCACGCGCGAGAGCCCGAACTATCCGGGCGCGGGTTAGGCGCTCCGCATTCGGCTGCGCGTCGGTTTCGGCGCGCTCGCCTCGATGACGGTGTCATTCCCCGCGGAAGCGGGGAATCCAGTACGCCGCGGCTTCTCGGTTCAATCACAGCCGCCTCTGGAATACTGGATCGCCCGCTTTCGCGGGCGATGACAGCGAGTGTTGGGATTTGCTTCATTCCCACGTACCTCCTAAATGACTGCACCAAGTAGTCAGGAGGAAGCCATGTCCCAAGCCAAACGCATCGTTCTCGCCGCGCGTCCCGTCGGCGAGCCAAAGCCGTCCGATTTTCGTCTGGAGGAATTCGCGATTCCGGCGCCCGGCGCGGGTGAAGTCCTGCTGCGCACGATCTGGCTCTCGCTCGATCCCTATATGCGTGGACGCATGAGCGACGGTCCGTCCTACGCAGCACCTGTGCCGGTCGGCGGCGTGATGGAGGGCGAGGCGGTCAGCGAGGTCGCGGCCTCCAACAATCCTGATTTCGCCAAGGGCGACATCGTGCGAGCCCGTACCGGATGGCAGTCGCACGCAATCTCCAACGGCAAGGGCTTGATCAAGGTCGATCCGAAGCTCGGTCCGATCTCGACCTCCATCGGCGTGCTCGGCATGCCCGGCATGACCGCCTATACGGGCCTGCTCGACATCGGCAAGCCGCAGGAAGGCGAGACCGTCGTCGTCGCCGGTGCCTCCGGTGCGGTCGGCTCGGCCGTCGGCCAGATCGCGAAGATCAAGGGCGCGCGTGCAGTCGGCATCGCCGGCGGCAAGGACAAGTGCGACTACGTGGTGAAGGAGCTCGGCTTTGATGCCTGCCTCGATCATCGCGAAACCGATTTCGCCGCGAAGCTGAAGTTTGCCTGCCCGAAGGGCATCGACGTCTATTTCGAGAATGTCGGCGGCGCCGTGTTCGAGGCGGTGTTCCCGCTGCTCAATCCGTTCGCGCGCGTGCCGGTCTGCGGTCTGATCGCCCATTACAACGACACCGAGGCCAAGCCGCCGAAATGGGCTGCCAGCATGATGCGCGCGACCCTGACCAAGCGGCTCACCTTCCGCGGCTTCATCGTCTCCGACTTCGCCAACCGCCATGGCGACTTCCTGCGCGACATGTCTACCTGGGTCCGCGACGGCAAGGTCAAGTACAAGGAGTTCGTCACCGAGGGCCTGGACAGCGCACCCGGCGCGTTCATGGGGCTCCTGAAGGGCGCCAATTTCGGCAAGCAGCTGGTGCGGGTCGGGCAAGATAAGGCGTAAAGCGTTTTCGAGCGAAGTGGGTACCGGTTCGCGTGAAGAAAACGCGCCAAACGAGACTCTAGAGCCCCGGAACGGGGCTCTAGCTGCAAGGCCTAGTTGCAAAGGCGTCACACCCCGGACATCGATGGTTAACAAAGAGTGACCGGTCGGCCACACCTGCTCGCAAAAGCCGCAGGTGTGACCGTCGGTTCATTGACGGCTGAGCGAAGGCATTGAATCATCGCGCATATTTTAGGTGCTGCGATGTTAGAGATTGGTATTTTCAGCGTAATCCTTCTGGCTGCCGGCTATTGGGCGACCTTGTTCGTCATGGGCCGTCGCGACGACGTCATCCATGGCAAGTTCGTCCACGTCGACGAGGAGGGCGATTTCACGCCAGCCGCGATGCCGGCGCCACCACCGCCATTCCCGAAACGTCCGGGCAAAGCTGCGCAGCCTGACAAGGTCCAGCCTGCGAAGGCGGAGGCGAGGCCGGTGAACAGCGATGCGCTGCAATCGCTGCTGGCTGCTATCCAGCAGGATCTCAAGACCATCGCCTGATCCGCGATCCTCAGACGCTGCCGCGCTTGACCAGGAACAGCTCGACGGCGAGCCGCTGCTCGGCGAGCGGTGTGCCGGATAGCCGCGCCAGTAGCAGTTCGCCCGCGATCCGCCCCACGGCCGCTGCGTCGAACGAGATGGTGGTGAGACCGGGCGTGATCTGATCGGCGACGTCGTTGTCGCCGAAGCCGAGCAGCGCCAGATCGCGCGGTACCGAGAGGCCGCGGGCGCGGGCCTCGATCAGCGCGCCGGTCGCGAGCAGATCGTTGGCGCAGAACACCGCATCGACGTCGCCGCCGCGTTCGAGCAGGGTGGTGAAAGCGGCGCGGCCGTCGACGAGGCCCGTGATCTCACCGACGCCGATCTCGTGGACGATCTCGAGGCCGAGCTTTGCCGCTGCGCTCCGAAAACCGTCGCGGCGCAGTGCGCCACGGCCGCTGCCGCGTCCGATGAAGGCGACGCGGCGATGCCCGGCTTCAGCCAGCCTGCGCGCCGCCATCGCGCCAGCATCGGCATTGGGCAGGCCGACCAGCATGTCGATGGGGTCGCGCGGAAACGCCCAGGTCTCGATCACGGGAATGCCGAGCTCGAGCAGCGCGGCACGATTCTCCTCGAGCTCGATCACGCCGGTGAACATCACTGCTGCGGGGCGGATGCCGCGCAGCGACTGGATCATCGCGACTTCCTTGGCATAGGAGTAGGAGGTCTGGCCGACCAGCACCTCGAAGCCTTCCGGCTCAAGCGTGGCGGCGAAGCTGCGCACCGCAAGGCCGAACTGCTGGCTGAGAATGTTGGAGACGAAGGCCATCACCACGTTCGAGCGCCCCGAGCGCAGCGCGCGCGCATGCGGGTTGGAGGCGTAACCGGTCGCCTCGATCACTTCGAGGATGCGCTCGCGAGTCTCGCGATTGACCTTCTCGGGGTGACGCAACACCCGCGACACCGTGATCGGCGCGACGCCCGCGCGCTCCGCGACTTCCTCGATGCGCGGCGGCCGCCCGCTCGCGCTGGCGCGGCCGGGCGGCGCTGGAATGCGCACAACGTCGTCATAGGTTGGCTTTGCCGGATCGGTCATCGAATCCCGAGTGTAATCGCAGTCGGTATCGTCTCCAAAACTCAGCGCGCCGGCAGCTCGTCTCGTGACAGCGCGCGGCCGACCTGGACCAGGCAGTCGCCGCTCTGGCTGTCGGTGTGCAGGCGTTGCGAGATCACGATGCCGTCGGCGGGGAAGCGCAGCACCTCTTCCGGCAGCTCCGGGCGCTCGAAATCATGGTACCAGCCGGCGACGTCGCCGGCCGCAACGCGCGTGCCGACCATGACGGCGGGCTCGAACCAGCCGCGGCGGGTCGCGAACACCGCCTGCGCATGGCTTTGCAGCGCCAGCAATTCGGTGGCGCGCTCGACCGGCGCGTGAGGGCCCAGCACCGGCGCCTGGACGAGGCCGAGTGCGAGCAGCAGCCGATCGACGGCGCGTGCCGTGAGTGCCATCGTCTGCGGCGTAACGGTGCCGCCGCCGCCGAATTCACCGGAGAGCCCGATCGCGCCGGCGCGTGCAGCCGCGGCCATCGAGGTCGGAGCGGTCGCGCCGTTTTCGGCGACGAAGGCGAAGGGCATCCCCAACCCCTCCATCAGGCGCAGCGCGTGGGCGAACATCTCGGGCGTGCCCTGCCGCTCGATCAGCGCGCAAGGCACATGCGCCATCGAGGTGCCGCCGGAATGGATGTCGAAGACGACGTCGTGCCGCGGAAACAGCTCGTGCTCGAGGAAGTGCGCAAGCCGGAACGTCGGCGTGCCCGCGGCATCGCCGGGGAAGGCGCGGTTGAGGTTGCCTTCGTCGAGCGGCGAGCGGCGGCGTGCCGCCATCACGGCTGGCCAATTGGCGAAGGGCAGGATGGTGATCTCGCCTTTGACGTCCTTTGCATCGAGCCGGCGATACAGCCGCGTCAGCGCGATCTCGCCCTCATATTCGTCGCCGTGATTGCCGGCCATCAAAAGCAGTTTTGGCCCGGCGCCGTTCTTGATCCGGAAGATCGGGATCTTGAGCTGGTAGTAGGGCGAGCGATCAATCGAGAAGGGAATGCCGAGATGGCCCGACCATTTCTGGTCCTTCTCGAAATCGATCTCGTGGAAAAGTCCGGTATGCATGGCTTGCCTCGCGGCCGCGCCGTCGCCGGCGCCGGCCAAAGGTTGAAAGGATGGCGGCGCCCTAGAGCAAGGCGACCGCGGTCATCTCGACGCGCAGGTCGGGATCGGCGAGGCGGGCTTCGACGCAGGCGCGCGCCGGCGGGTTGGCCGGATCGATCCAGGCATCGTAGACCGAGTTCATGGTGTCGAAGTCGGTGATATGAGGCAGGAAGACGTTGACCGCGATCAGCTTGGAGCGGTCGGAGCCGGCTTCCTTCAGCAACGCGTCGATCTTGGCGAGCACCTGCTGGGTCTGCGACACGATCCCGGCCTTGCGGTCATCAGCGACCTGGCCGGCGATGTGCACCATGCCGCCTGCGGCGACGGCCTGGCTCATGCGCGAGCCGACGACGTAACGTTTGATCATCTCGAAATTCTCCTCGTGAAGGTTGGCTCCCGCATTGGTGCGGGAGCCGTGTGCTGGTTCACAGTGTCGGCAGCGTCTGCTCTTCCTTGAACCATTTCAGCTGAAGTGCGCCGAGCTTGCCGTTGAGCTTGTTGAAGAAGATGTCGGTGTTGATCCAGTTGAGCAGGTTCTGCTCGCTCTGGCGCACGCCGACATGAGCCGGCGACTGGCGGATCAGGAACTTCAGCTCGACCTCCTTGGTCGGGTTCTGGTCCTGAACCTTCAACGCGATGGCGCTGTTCTCGGCAAAGGTGTCGGCTTGTCCTGCGAGAAACGCGGCGAGCGCGGCCGGCGTATCCTCGAAACGCACCAGCTTCACCTTCGGCGCGTTGTCGGTGAGCCAGACGTCGAGCGTCGAGCCCTTGGACACGGCGACGCTGCGGCCGTCGAGATTGTCGGGCTTCTTGCCGGTCGCGGCCGGAATTGCCTTGGCGCCGTAGACGCCGAGATTCACCACCGCATAGGGCTGCGAGAACATCACCTGCTGGGCGCGCTCGGGCGTCGCGCCGAGGCCCGCGATCAGGATGTCGATCTTGTCGGAGAGCAGGCTCGGGATGCGCGCTGCGCCCGTCACCGGCACGAGCTCGAGCTTGACGCCCATGTCGGCGGCGATCAGCCGGGCGAGGTCGGCATCGAGACCCGCGATCTCGCCCTTGTCGTCCTTGAAGCCCCACGGCGCGGCATCGGTCAGCAGGCCGACGCGCAGCTTGCCCGCGCCGAGCACGTCCTGGAGCTTGTCGGCCTGCGCGAGGGTGGGGGCAGCGAGCACGGCGAGCGCCGTGGCTGCGATCGCAAAGAGGGATTTCAGTGGTCTCATGGCTCTCTCCTGATCGGGGATTGGTGGATGGTTATTTGGCGGACGCGATGAAGCTGGCGAGCTCGGGGGTTTCAGGATTGGCGAACAGTTTTGCCGGCGGTCCCTGTTCCCAGACGCGGCCCTGATGCATGAAGACGATGCGGTTGGCGACGTTGCGGGCAAAGCCCATCTCGTGGGTGACGAGGATCATGGTCATACCCTGCTTCGCCATCGCCTCCATCACCTTCAACACTTCGCCGACGAGTTCGGGATCGAGCGCGGAGGTCACCTCGTCGAACAGCATGAGGTGAGGGGCCATGGCGAGGCAGCGCGCGATGGCGACGCGTTGCTGCTGGCCGCCGGAGAGCTGCTCCGGCCAGGCGTCGATCTTGTCGGCGAGGCCGACCCTGGTCAGCACGTCCTCGGCCAGCGCCCGCGCGCGGGCCTTGTCGATGCGGCCGGTGAGGAGCGGAGCCAGCGTGATGTTGCGCTCGACCTTCAGGTGCGGAAACAGATTGAAAGCCTGGAACACGATGCCGACGCGCTGACGGAATGCCTTCAGGTCAGGCATTCTGGCGTGGACCTTCTCGCCCTCGACGCGGATCTCGCCGGAATCGACGCTCTCCAGTGCATTGATGCAGCGGAGCAGGGTCGACTTGCCCGAGCCGGAGCGGCCGATGATCGTGACGATCTCGCCTTCCTCGACGTCGAGCGAGACGCCCTTGAGCACCTCGACCTTGCCGAATGTCTTGTGCACGTCGCGGATTTCAACGAGAGCCATCGAGGCGGGCCTCCAGGGAGCGGGACCAGAGCGTGAGCGGCAGGCACAGCGCGAAATAGATCGCGGCGACCAGCGCGTAGGTGAGCAGCGGCTGGAACGTCGCCGCGCTCACCACCTGGCCGGCGCGGGCAAGCTCGACGAAGCCGAGGATCGAGGCGAGCGAGGTGCCCTTGATCAGCTGCACCAGGAAGCCGACGGTCGGCGGCAGCGACAGCCGCAGTGCTTGCGGCGCGATGATGTGGCGGAATTGCTGCCAGGCGGAGAGGCCGAGACAGCTGCCTGCCTCCCATTGCGCCTGCTTCACGGCTTCCAGCCCGCCGCGCCAGATCTCGCCGAGGAAGGCGGCGGTGTAGAGCGTGTAGGCGACGGTGACGGCAACGAGGGCCGGCACCTGGATGCCCAGGAACATCGGCATGCCGAAATAGAAGAAGAACAGCAGCCCGAGCAGCGGCACGCTTTGGACGATCTGGATGCACGCCGCCATCGTCCAGCGGAGCCCAGCGAAGCGGCTGATGCGGCCCGTGGCGAGCGCCAGCGCCAGCGGCGCACCGAAGGCGAGCGCGAGCACGACGAGCGCAACTGTCCAGCGCAGCGCCGCGAACAGCGAGACGAAATCGATGAGGGTGAAGGATCGCATCGGCTTGTCCCTCAGCGCCGCCGCGGCCAGCGGAAGGCCGCCAGACCGATAATGGCGAACAGCGCTTTGAACGACATCGCCATCGCGAAATAGACCACGCAGATCACCGCATAGACCTCGAAGCTGCGATAGGTGCGGCTCTCGATGAAGCCCGCGACGTGGAACAGCTCGTCGGCCGCGACCTGCGAAGCGAGCGAGGTGCCGAGCAGCAGCAGGACGAACTGGCTGGTCACGGCCGGATAGGCGTTGCGCAGCGCCGGCGGCAGCAGGATGTGACGGAACACCTGCCAGCCTGACAGCCCAAGGCACTGGCCGGCCTCGATCTGGTTCTTCGGCACGGAATCGAGACCTGCGCGGATGATCTCGACCGAGTAGGCGCCGAAATAGAGCGACAGCGCGACGGCGGCGGCTTCGAACGCCGGCAGCTTCAGGCCGAAGTTCGGCAGCACGAAGAAGACGATGAAGATCTGGATCAGCGACGGCGTGTTGCGGAACAGCTCGATGTAGCCGCGCACCAGCCAGCGCAGCGGCGTGATGCGGCCGTTTAGCGCGACCGCGCCGGCAACGCCGATCAGGAGCCCGGCCAGCGCAGCGATCACCGTCAACTCGAGCGTGACGATGGCGCCGTCGATGAGCTGGTTCTGATAGCGCCACAGCGGCAGGAAATTCATCGCGCGCCGCCTCAGCCGAACTGGGTGGGCAGGGCGCGCGTGACGATGCCGCCGGCGTCGAGGCCGAGGATCACGCGCCAGCGGTCGAGGCAGGTGCAGGGATGCGAGATGCCGAAGGCGATGATGTCGCCGACCGCAAGCGTGCCATCGGGCGCAACGGACAGGAATGCATGCTGGTCATTGAGACGGGTGACCGACAAGGTCTCGGCGAGCCCTTGCTGCGCGACGCCGTCGCGGAAGACGCGCAGCGGCAGCGGCAATCCCTGATCGAAGGAAGCATCGCGCATGCCGAAGCCGGCGATCGCGAGGCCTGCCTCCGGCCGCGACAGCACCTCGGCCCAAAGTTTCAGCGCAGGTTGGAAACCCTCGGCCGCCGAGTGCCGCGCGCCGTCGATGACGAGACCGCCGCGACGGTCGAGTTCGGCGAAGGCGCGCGCGTAAATGCCGTGATCGGCGAAGAACAGCGCGCCTGAGCGCAAGAGGACGCTGGCGTTGCCGTCTGCCTGCGCGCTTGGCGCGAGCGCGCGGGCGACGACGTCGAAATAGGCCGAGCCGCCGGCGCTGATGATCAGCGGCCGGCCCGGAGCAGCATGACGTACCAGCGCGAAGGCCTCGATGGTGCGCTCCATCAGCGCCGCAATCGCGCGCATCGTCTCGTCGGCATCAGGCGTCGCGACCGCGCCTTCGTAAGTGGCGACGCCGCCGAGCAGGAGGCCGTCGGCCGCGAGCACGGCCGCGATCGTCGCTTCGACCGCGGCGCGATCGCGCGCGCCGGTCCGGCCCGCGCCGAGCTCGACCAGCACGGACAATTCGCGGCGGCCCGCTATCCGGGCCGCTTCCGCCAGCGCTGCGACCGCCGCCGGTGAATCCGCGAAGGCGTGAAATTCGACGCCGGGATAGGCGCCGAGCAACGCGCCTAGCCGCCGGCCGGCCGCGAGGCCGCCGATTTCGTTGGCCAGCAGCAGGCGCCGCTCCCCGCTCGCGAGCAGCACGGCGGCCTGCTGGATGTTGGCAACCGTCGTGCCCCAGGCGCCGGCCTCGCGCAGCGACCGCGCGAGCTCCGGCGACATCGGCGTCTTGGCGTGGGGCGCAACGGCAACGCCGGCGCTCCTGCACCAGCGCAGGAAGAGGTCGCGGTTGGCCGCGAAGGCGGCTTCATCGAGGGTGAGGGCGGGCAGGGCGAGATCGCCGCGGCAAGGCTGCCAATCCTGGCCGGCAATCTCCTCGATCGGCAGGCCATCGACCAGGGGGATGCCCCGCGTGGTCGTTGAAAGACGTTGGCTCTCCCACCGGGACAAGAACTGCATCGTCGCTCCCTCAGCGGCTCCTCGACCGCTCGGGAACGATATGTCGGAATGACAACGTTGTCATTAGGGTATTTTAGCCAACTCCGGCGCGAATTCGATACAATTAGGTAATTAGGTAAGGTGGCGTGTCCGTGAATTGGGCTAGTGCTCGCCGCCCATCTGGGCGAGCAGCTCCTCGATATCGACATCGACCTGGCCCGCGGCCCTGACGTGACGAACTTCAAGACTGCTCGGACGGAAGCGATATTCGACGAGCCCGACTTCCTTGATCGCGATCCGGTCCTGGCGCGCGTCGTTGATCCTGAAGCCGGCCGACGGCGCCCAGACATGGCGGGTGTGGCGGTAGGTGAAGTCGCGCCGCTGGTGCACGTGCCCACTGGCGATGAGCCGCAGGTCCACAGTCGAGAACATCTCGATCAGGCGCGCGCGTGCCGGCTGCGGCACGTAGCGGATCGAGGTCTCCGGCGTCTCGGGGTCGTCGGGCAGGTTGAGAAACATAGGCTTGTGCACGAACAGCGCGATCGGCCTGCCGTTGATGCGCGCCATTTCCCGGGACAACCAGTCGAACTGCTCAGCCTCGAAGGCGAGCCCGGAATTCATCACCAGCGAGTTGAGGCCGATGAAGTGCCAGCCGGCCGCTTCGAACGACCAATGGTCCTCGCCGATGATGTCGCGGAATTGTTGGCGGTGCTTTTCCTCGACCGGCGGCTTGGGCGCAGGCCCGATCGCGGTTGGATTGTCGCCGATGTCGTGATTGCCGGGAAGGTAGCGGCAGGCGACGGGCAGGGCGTCGTGCCGGCTCTTGGCGAATTCGACGTCGTCGCGACTTGTCGGCCCGAAGGAGACGTCGCCGGTGTTGACGACGAGGTCGGGTCGATCAGCGTCGATGTGTTCGCTGACGCGATCGAAATTTGCGATCAGGCCGGGGAAGCGCCGGCCGAGATGGGTGTCGGAAATCTGCGTGAGGCGAAATTCGGACATGGCATCAGCATACGCGTTGTCGCACGTCGGAACGATGACGGCGCGCGCATGCATTGCGATGAAACAAAGTTTAAAGCACGCGATAGCGGATCGTGTAGGCGTCCTGCGGCGCGCCGATGCCGGTGGCCGGCGAGGCGATGCGGTCGGCGAGGTGCCAGGGTCCGAACTGCTCGGACCGGTGCGGCTCGGCGGGCAGGCGAAGGCGGAATTCGAACGTGCCCTTGCCGGGCAGGTTCACGACCAGCACGCGGTCGGCGGTGCGGTGGTTGAGCGCCACCGCGCCGCGCAGCACGGAGCGGCCATCACCGAGCTCGCGCACGCCGTCGACCAGCGCCAGCGTCTGGTTGCGGTCGGTGTGCAGCTCGATCTGGCTGTCGGACACCGCTGTGAGCGTTTCCCTGGGCATCCGGATCTCGAACTCGACCGCCAGCTTGGACGGGTTGAGGCCGAGATAGGCCAGCGCGGCGTGGCGCATGTCGTAGGCGGCGAAGGCGAACAGGGCGAGGGCGGCCAAAGTGGCGAGGCGATGCCTGACGACGTCGCGCCAGCTGCGGTAGCTCAGGCGGAAGTACACCGTCATCGCCAGCGCCCCCGCCATGCCTGACAGCGCCGACATCAGGATGCCGAGCCGGCCGTCCGCGGAGTCGGTCAAAAGGCTGGTGAGGGTGTTCATGTCAGTCTCTTGGCGCTCGCTCGCCTTGCGGCCCAGGGGCCGAAATCGCTTTAACTATCGGCCTTTGGTCGCGGGACCGGGAACACCGGTTCAACTCGTTGATTGTCAGCGCCAGCAGTCGCGGCTAATGACGGTCCGCGGTGTTCCGCCTGACGGGAAAGTTCCGATGTCCATCCAAATGGTTTTGCTGCCTGTCTTCGTGCAGGTCGGTCTCACCTTCGCACTCCTGATCGGAATGGCGCTGGCGCGCCGGCGCTCGCCGGTCTCCGGCGAGACCAAGAGCCGCGACATTGCGCTGGGTGAGCAGTTCGAATTACCGGTGCTGTTCTACGCGCTGATCGCGCTGGCGCTGCCGTTGCGCCATGCCGATCTCTTCATCGTGCTGATGTCCTGGGTGTTTGTGGTGACGCGCTTCGCCCATGCCGGCGTGTTCGTCTCCTCCAACGATCTCGGCCGGCGCTCCACGATCTGGCTCGCGGGTGTGCTTGTGCTGCTCGCGATGTGGATCTACTTCGCGCTGAAGATGCTGTTGTTGATCTGATGCACGCATGATCCGGACCCGGAGGGCCGCGTTAGCGCAAAGTGGATACCGGGTTTCCGACAAGATCATGCGCAAAACAAAAATAGCCAATCCTGACCTGAAAGATTCAAATGACTCCCGCTGCCCGGCTGTCCGCAGCCATCGAACTGATCGACACCATCGAGAAGGACCGCGTGCCGGCGGCCAAGGCGCTCAAGGAGTGGGGCACCGCGCACCGCTTCGCCGGCTCCGGCGACCGCGCCGCCATCGCGGGCCTCGTCTGGGACGTGCTGCGCCGCTATGCCTCGAGCGCCTTCCTGATGGATGCCGATACCGCGCGCGCCCGGCTGATCGGCATGCTCCGCCTCGAGCGCAACATGGACGCGGCCACCATGGGCGCGCTGTTCGACGGCAGCCGGTTTGCACCGGCGCCGCTGACCGAGGCCGAGCAGGCCGCGCTGGCCTCGCGTTCCCTCAAGGACGCGCCGGCTGCGATCGCCGGCGACTATCCGGATTGGCTCGACCCGTACTTTGCGAAAGTGTTCGGCGAGGAGCGCGCCGCGGAGGCGGCCGCGATGGCGAGCCGTGCGCCGCTCGATTTGCGCGTCAACACGCTAAAATCCAATCGCGACAAGGTGCTGCGCGGGCTTGCTCATCTTCATGCGGAACCGACGCCATGGTCCGCAAACGGCCTGCGCATCGAGCTTTCGGCCGATGCGCGCAATCCCGGCCTCCAGGCGGAGGAGGATTTCATCAAGGGCGCCGTTGAAGTTCAGGATGAGGGATCGCAGCTTGCGGCCAGCTTCACCGCGGCAAAGCCCGGCGAGCAGGTGATCGATCTCTGCGCCGGCGCCGGCGGCAAGACGCTGGCGCTCGCAGCCATGATGCAGGGCAAGGGCCGGCTGATCGCGACCGACAGCGACAAGCGCCAGCTTGCCCCGATCCACGAACGCCTGTCGCGCGCCGGCGTCCACAATGCCGATGTCCGCACGCCCAAGGGCGAGGCCGATCCACTGGCCGACATCAGCGGCACCGCCGACCTCGTCGTGATCGATGCGCCCTGCACGGGAACCGGCACCTGGCGCCGCAATCCGGACGCCAAATGGCGCATGCGCCCCGGCGCGCTGGAGATCCGCCTGCGTGATCAGGCCGAGGTGCTGGAGCGCGCCGTGCCGCTAGTCAAGGCCGGCGGCCGCATCGCCTACATCACCTGTTCGGTGCTGGCGGAAGAGAACGGCGAGCAGGTGAGGGCGTTCACCGCCCGCCATCCCGAATTCGCGGTCGTGCCGCCGGAGCAGACCGCAAGCGTGCTCTGGGACAAGGCGGAGGATTTTGCAAAGGCCGCGCTGCAGTCGGATGAAGGCTGGCTGATGACGCCGCGGCGAACGGGGACGGACGGGTTCTTCGTCTCGGTGCTGAAGAAGACGTAGCTCTCGTAGTGACCCTCGTAGGGTGGGCAAAGCGAAGCGTGCCCACCATTCGTAGTGTGAAAGATGGTGGGCACGGCGCGCGAAGAGCGCGCCTTTGCCCACCCTACGGCACCGCGTGTGCCGCGCCGCAGTTCCCCCAAAACAAAAACCCCGCGAACCGAAGCTCGCGGGGCTTTCTAACTCGACGTTCTGCCGGTACGTCCGTGGTCAGAACGGTGCGTGGGCGTTAGCCGACGCGGAGATTGTCCGCCGACGACTTGCCGCTGCGGCGGTCGGCGACGATGTCGAACGAGACCTTCTGACCCTCGTTGAGGGAGGAGAGGCCAGCGCGCTCGACGGCGCTGATGTGAACGAACACGTCCTTCTGGCCGTCATCCGGCTGGATGAAACCATAACCCTTTTGGGTGTTGAACCACTTCACGGTGCCCATAGCCATGGGAATTTCCTTTAGTTAGTTAGAGAGGATACGCACGTGGACCGGTACGCGAAATTGCGCCCATGATCCTGTTCAGTCGATGTTTGGGGAAGTCATCTGAAGCGTGCGCGCCCGTCTGCAACGAAGCGAAGCGGCCCAGTCGTTCGGCCAAGTATCGATGATCACAATATAGCGAGAATTTGGGGCTACTTCAAGGCACCACCCGTGGGCCGGCATGTGGCGCGGCTTTGCTATTTTGCGGTGCAAATGAGCCGCCCGACAGCCCTCAATCCACGATGAAAAGCGTCGCCCCCGTGGCCGTCGAGGACCGGTGCGCGGCGTCGCCGAAGTCCGAGACCTGGTAGCTCATCCCCGCGGTGAGCTTGAATTTCCGCCCGTCGCGCAGCTCGCTGTCGAGCTCGCCCTCGAGCACGTAGAGCACGTGGCCGCGGTCGCACCAATGGTCGGCGAGATAGCCCGGCGAATACTCGACCATCCGCACCCGGAGATCGCCGATGTTGAGCGTCCGCCACTTGGCTTGCCCGGTCTCGCCGGGATGCGTGGTGGCCTCGACCTTGCTCCAGTCGGTGACGGTGAAGGGGGAGGCGGGGAGTTTCATCGGTGGTGATCCTGTTTCAGAGCCGGCGGGCGCAGTGTTAGCGCACGCTCGTCCGGCAGTCTCCGTCATTGCGAGCGATACTCGGTGTCATCGCCCGACTTGATCGGGCGATCCAGTATTCCAGAGGCCGCGCCGTGATGCGGAAAAGCCGCGGCGTACTGGATTCCCCGCTGGCGCGGGGAATGACAGCGGTGGATGGGGCGGCACCGTCTGCACTCGATAAGCGCGTGGCCGACAGCAATGCGCGCAAGCGTCACTGCGCCAAATGGTTCGCTGATCCCTGCACGATCAGCCCCGCATCATTCACCCGCAAATACTCGCAGATCCGCTTGCCCCGCTCGTTCTCGTAAAACACCACGACGCTATCCGGGCTGACGAACAGGTCGATCAGCGTAAAATGCAGCTCCGGCAACAGGGCGAGCGCCTTGCCCCAATACGCCCGCAAAGCGTCCTTGCCGTGCACGGTGCCGCTAGCGTCGAATCCCATCGCGGGGATGCGGTCCGAGGTCATCACGGTGTCCTCGGCGTAGAGCGTCAGCACGCACTCGAGATCGCGCGCGTTCCAGGCCTCGACCCAGGTCCGGCCGAGCGCGGCAAGCGTCGATGGCTGATGGTGCTGTGGCATGGCGTTCTCCCTGATGTCCCCTGTTTTGGCGTGAGGACATATTAGGTCAATAATACTTACCTATATCCGTTTGTCCATGCCCAAAGAAGAATGTGGGCGCGCGCATCGCGCGGTTGCGGGCAGGGGCACGGTCGCGTATTTGCTGGCCATGACAGCAGCACAGAACGACCGCTCCGCGTCGACGCCCTCCGTGGCCTCGGCGCACGACAAGATTCTCATCGTCGACTTCGGCAGCCAGGTGACGCAGCTGATCGCGCGTCGCGTGCGCGAGGACGGCGTCTATTGCGAGATCGTCCCGTTCAACAAGGCCGAAGAAGCCTTCAAGGAGATGAAGCCGAAAGCGGTGATCCTCTCCGGCGGGCCTGAGTCGGTGCATGAGGCCGGCTCGCCGCGCGCCCCGCAATTGATCTTCGCCTCCGGCGTGCCCGTGCTCGGCATCTGCTACGGCCAGATGACCATGGCGGAGCAGCTCGGCGGCACCGTCGAGGGCGGCCATCACCGCGAATTCGGCCGCGCCGATGTCGAGGTGAAGGCGCCGAGCAAGCTGTTCGAGGACGTCTGGTCGCCGGGCGGCAAGAACCAGGTCTGGATGAGCCATGGCGACCGCATCACCAAGATGCCGCCGGGCTTCTCGGTGGCCGGCACCTCGCCGAACGCGCCGTTCGCGATCATCCAGGACGAGACGCGCAAGTACTACGGCCTGATGTTCCACCCCGAAGTGGTGCACACGCCCGACGGCGCCAAGCTGATCCGCAATTTCGTGCGCAAGATCGCCGGCCTCTCCGGCGACTGGACCATGCGCGCCTTCCGCGAGGAGGAGATCGCGAAGATCCGCGCCCAGGTCGGCAAGGGCAAGGTGCTCTGCGGCCTCTCCGGCGGCGTCGATTCGGCCGTCGCGGCGGTGCTGATCCACGAAGCCATCGGCGACCAGCTCACCTGCGTGTTCGTCGATCACGGCATGCTGCGCCTCGACGAAGCCAAGACCGTGGTCGATTTGTTCCGCCACCACTACAACATCCCGCTCGTGCACGTGGATGCCTCGAAGCAATTCCTCGGCGAGCTCGAAGGCGTCACCGACCCCGAGACCAAGCGCAAGACCATCGGCCGCCTCTTCATCGAGGTGTTCGAGGCGGAGGCCAAGAAGATCGGCGGCGCCGACTTCCTGGCGCAAGGCACGCTCTACCCTGATGTGATCGAGAGCGTCTCCTTCACCGGCGGCCCCTCGGTGACGATCAAGTCGCACCACAATGTCGGCGGTCTGCCCGAGCGCATGAACATGAAGCTCGTCGAGCCGCTGCGCGAGCTGTTCAAGGACGAGGTGCGCAAGCTCGGCCGCGAGCTCGGCCTCCCCGAAATCTTCGTCGGCCGCCACCCGTTCCCCGGGCCGGGCCTTGCCATCCGCTGCCCCGGCGACATCACGCGCGACAAGCTCGATATCCTGCGCAAGGCCGATGCCGTCTACATCGACCAGATCCGCAAGCACGGCCTCTACGACGACATCTGGCAGGCCTTTGCCGTGCTGCTCCCGGTGAAGACGGTCGGCGTCATGGGCGACGGACGCACTTACGACTACGTCGTGGGCCTCCGCGCCGTCACCTCCACCGACGGCATGACCGCGGACTTCTACCAGTTCGACATGAAGTTTTTGGGCGAGACCGCCACGCGCATCATCAACGAGGTGAAGGGCGTGAACCGGGTGGTGTACGATGTGACCAGCAAGCCGCCCGGGACGATTGAGTGGGAGTAGGGGGGGCGGCGATCACACGACTGCAAGATTATCTGCGGACACAAATGTCGAACGGAGCCTTGACGTGCGTTCACCTCTCCAACGCGAAGTCTAGCTGCTGCCGACGATGCGATCAGGCGACAGGCCGTCTGCGGTAAGATAGATCTCATGGAGCAGAACGAAGCTGGTAGCAATAGTCCGACTTGGCGCGTCCTATTTGGTCCGCGCTCTGCAACCAGTGAAGATTCGTCTCTAAATATTGTTTGGATAGTATCAGCCGCTGACAATTGGAATGACTTTGGGCACCAAACAGGCATCGACTACGAATTCCGTGTTCGAGGCACGGATCATTCGATTGAGGTCTCCGGATATATCGGATTCATTTCTTCCGAGGGGCGCAGCGACAGAGCGTTGCTAGCCGAATTGGCTTCAAGCACGAGCCACGGTGCCGGGTCAGCGAAGTCTCCGCCGCTTTTCTTCACTATGTTGCCAAACATGGACGCTTATCGTCGCCTGGTTCAAGCACTGGGCGCCGACGATGCTGCGAATGCGTTGCTGGCGGCGCATGATCTCGTAGCTCTGGGCGAATTCGAGCCAACGTCGGATATCTTGCAGCGGGCGGTCGAGACTGAGGTATTCTCTCTATCGTTCATGCGAAGCTCCGACACATTCTTTGCGTTCAAGAACGCGGGGCCAATTCTTCGTGGGTTGTCGAGCGAAGAGCTCGGCAGGTTGTCTCCGACTCTTGCTATTCGATTTCAGCTGCCGGGGCGAACGAACGAGCATGACCTCAAGTTTCATTTTGATCATCATGCCGACCTTCCGAAGCGCATTGCGGTCATCATCGGGAAAAATGGAGTGGGCAAAAGTTAAGCGTTAGGTCGTATAGCGCGTGCGGCGATTGACGGTGCGCCCTCGCTCACCGATGGAGATGGTGGTCGTCCGTTGATGAATCGCCTCTTGGCGTTCGCACCCACAAATGAAGCCGAATCAGTCTTTCCCTCCGACAAGAGGAAGCGACTTCGGATTTGGTATCAGCGGTATTCAATGAACCGTTCGCGTCGATCTAGGCGGGGCGACTATGTATCCGATCTAATTGTTCAGGTTGCGAGATCGACACAACTGATCGCCTCGAGTCTCGATGGGATATTCTTATCGATGCGCTAGGCGCGCTTGCCGAGCCTCGGCAGATTCATTTGATAAGTTCCTTATCGTCAGAGCCGTATGTCTCGTTGGGTAGATTGACGGTCGGACCAGAAAAACTTTCTCTGGAGAAGTTTGCCGCGATCAATGTCAGGCAAGAGCCTGTTCGCATGATTGATGGTCGAGGTTATCCGCTAAGTAGTGGCGAACTCTCATTTCTGAAATTTGCTGCTCAGGCCAGTCTACATATCGAGAATGGTTCGCTCCTGCTGCTGGACGAGCCGGAAACCCATCTGCATCCAAATTTCATTAGTCGCTTCGTCGCTTTGTTGGACAGTCTTCTGGAATCGACGGGCTCGGCGGCTATTATTGCGACCCATTCAGCATATTTTGTTCGCGAGGTCTTCCGCGAGCAGGTCACGGTGCTGAGCGCAAATAGCGAAGGTATGGTGTTGGCGCAGCGGCCGACTCTGCGGACGTTTGGTGCGGACGTGGGTGCGATCTCTTATTTTGTGTTTGGAGAGGATGAGCTGTCCAAGCTCGCATCGGAGGTTGAGGACAGGTTGATTGCGAGAAAGTTGTCGTGGCCCGAAGTGTATGAGCTCTATAAAGACGAGTTGTCGCTCGAAATGCTAAATACTCTACGTGCCGCAATCGAGAGCGAGGGGATAGGTGAATAGGATTCTCGCCCCAGCCTTCAATGATTCGGCAGCATTTCTCTCTCTGTCAAATAATCAGTATTTGAAGAGCTATCCTCAGCTTCAGGCATTCGTTCAGAATGTGCTGAATTGCTACGCCGCGTATATCGCGGTTGGCGGAAATCCCGCGTTGGTTCAAAATTTGGTTTTGCCAGCTCAAATCGCGGAGTATTTGCGAAACCACTACGCGTCTCCGCCGCGCAATGTCGCCTATATTCGCGATATGCGTGCTTCAACGGAACATCTCGTCTGTCCCATGTGTGGGTCGATGCATAGTGGGACGCTTGATCACTACCTTCCGAAAAGTGTTTTCCCGGTCTTTGCGCTCTTTTCGCAAAATCTCGTTCCGGCTTGCAAATGCAATACCAAGCGGAACGACGTGTATGCGGGCGCGAATCAAGATGAACGCGTCTTGCACCCTTACTTCGACAACTGCCTAGGCGAGCGCCTAATAAAAGCGCGCTTCGATGATATCGGGGACGTTCCGCGAGTTTCGATCGTTCTGGCGATCGCAAATACTCATGCGGATTATCCGGCCGTAAATTTCCACGTCGGATCCGTTGTGCAAAAATCAGCGATCGTGCGGTACTTGGCGGACCGGTGGAGCGCTTTCTTTCGCAAGCCGAGTCTTGTGGTCCGCGCGTTGGAGCAAAATGTAACGTCGGGGTTTGAGCTCGAAGAGATACTGGAGAAAGAGCGCGAGGCATTGGACGATTTGCACAAGAGTAAGAACAATTGGAATTCGGTGTTCATATCTGGTTTGCTCGAGCCCCATGTTTTGATTTGGTTGATTGGAAGATTCTCTGTTCCGGGTAGGGTTGCCGATAGTCCGTTGGGCTAGTTGCGGCCTTGCTTACCAACTCACCGGGCGCGTACTGCCGTTAATTCAATTTTTGCATCAATTAGATGCGCGTCGACGGGCGTAATTCCGCGCGGTCGATTGAGCTGACTGTCAAATGAGGAGATGCAAGTCGCGAATATGTCGAGCCAATCCGATGGAGTTGTTGCGCTCTTGTCTTCGCTTGCGACCAATCTGCAACGCTAGCGCACCAACTCCCGCAAGACGTGGCCTGATTTGCTCAACACCATTATGTCGTTTCGTCCTCATCCTCGGCGCTCGATCGCATCGTCGCTGTGATCTGTTTCACACGCACGGGACTACAGTGACAGCGCATTTAACTATCGCTCGCCAAAGAAGGCTTGCGAGTTGAAGGCACTGTCACCGTAATTCGACGTTTTGGGATTTTACTTCTCGGGCCAAATCACACGGTCGTAGATCGATTACTGCTCCTTCCTGAACAAATCCTGGAAGATGAGTTGGCCCCAGATGCGGCCGCGTGCGTGCACCAGCGCGCCACCCTCGTTGAGCTTTCCCAGCTTGACGGGTGCGAAGCCGAGTTGCTTGGCCAAGGCCGCCACGGGAGCGGTCGCGTCGTCGTCGTCGCTGGACAGAAAGACGACCCGGTGGCCGCCCTCGACGGTCGGATCGGCAGCCAGTTTGGCCGCAACCAGGTGATTGAAAGCTTTCACGAGCTTCGCGCCGGTGAACGCCTTCGCGACGACGGCGGAGGACAGAAGGCCGTCCAGCTCTTCTCCAAACGCGTTCATCGTGTCGATGATCGTCTTGCCTGTCCAGCTCGGCAGGGCCTTCGCAACCTCGCGATGCTCCCCGAACGGGACCGCCAGGATGATCGTGTCGGCCTCGAGTGCTTCCCGCAGCGACCTGGCGACGACCGTGGGACCAATCGCCCGAGCCTGCGGCGCCAACGCCTCGGGCGGCCGGCGGCTCGCGACTGTTACCTCGATGTTCTTGCGGGCGAAGGCATGGGCGAGGGCCTGGCCTACCTTGCCGAATCCTATAATTGCGTAGCTCATAGTGCGTCTCCGATTTTTCAGATGGCCGAGAAGCCGCCGTCGACAGACAACTCCACACCATTCACGAAGCTCGAATCGTCTGACGCAAGAAACAGCGCGACCGCCGCAATTTCCTCGGGACGGCCCATCTTTCCCCGCGGGATCAGGGATTCGAACATCCGCTTCGCCTCCTCGGTGAGAACCTGGTCCTGCATCGGCGTGGCGATCGGCCCCGGGCTCAGCACATTCACCCGGATATTCCTGCCCTTCAGTTCGTTGAGCCACGTGCGCGCGAATGAGCGCAACGCCGCCTTGCTCGCCGCATACACGCCGTAACCGGGAAAGCCTTTCACCGACGCAACGGACCCGGTCATGAAGATCGATCCGCCATCGCGGAACAGTGGCAACGCCTTCTGAACCGTGAACAGCGTGCCGCGCGTATTCAGGCCGAAGGCCGCATCGAAATGCTGCTCGGTAATCTCGCCCAGAGGGACGGCTTCGCCCATGCCGGCGCTCGCGTACAGGACGTCGATCCTGCCCTTTTCCCGCTTGACCGTGCCGAACAGACGGTCGAGGTCGTCGAGATTGGCCGCGTCGCCGCGCACGCCGGTCACGTTCCGGCCGATCAGCCTGACGGCCTCGTCGAGCGCCTCCTGCCTTCGGCCCGTGATGAAGACATAGGCGCCTTCTTCAACGAACCGCCTGGCGCTCGCCAGCGCCATACCGCTCGATCCACCCGTGACGACTGCAACCTTACCTTCAAGCTTTCCCATGACTTCTCCTTTGAGACTCCGTCTTTGGTCGTTCGGGGAGGCCCCCGAGGACCTCGACATAGGTCCGTCGTCGTCAGGCGTTGAGTGCGGAAGCGCGCACAGCCGTGGTGCGAAATCGATCCGGCTGGACAATTGACGCCAGCCGCGACGATCGGTGTCCGCCGTTTGGAATTGGGCCGTGCTTGCCGGCATGGGCTATGATCACCGCCCGTGCTACCCCACATTCGAGAGGATGTTCGATGTGTTGGACACGGGCTCTGGAAGGCGCACCCCGCGGTGCCGAAATGCACCATGATCGACTGGGATGACGTTCGCTACTTTCTGGCCGTCGCGCGCGGAGGCTCGGTGCGGGCCGCCGCCGAGCGCCTCGGGGTGAACCACTCGACCGTGCTGCGACGGGTCGCCCAGCTGGAGGAACGGCTCGGGGCGCTCATGTTCGAGAAGCTGCCGTCGGGCTACCGCCTGACGGCCGCAGGGGAGGAGGTCCTCGAGCTCGCGGACCAGATGGAAGCGTCGTCGCACCAGCTGGAGACGCGCGTCTTCGGGCGCGACCAGAGCGTGCGCGGGCTTCTGCGGGTGACGCTGGCACCGCCGCTGGCGACACACCTGCTCATGCCGGACTTCGCCGATTTCGCGCGTCTGCATCCGGACATTGAGATGGACATCTTGTCGTTCGGCGAGCTGGCAAATCTGACCAACCGGGAGGCCGACGTCGCGATCCGCGTCGTCTACGACCGCAAAACCCTGCCGCTCAATCTTCACGGCGTGAAGGGACCGGAGCTGTTTGGCGGCGTCTACATGTCCAGGGATCGACTAGCCGCGTGGCGTGCGGGCGTGCCTGATCCCATCCGGTGGATCGTCATCAGCATTCATGGAATTCCGGATTGGGCCAGCGAGGGTGAGGTTCGCACCGCCGAGGTTCCGTTCAGGGTCACAGATGCCGGGGCGCAGATCGTTGCTGTACGGCAGGGGCTCGGGATCACGACGCTGCCGTGCTTCGTCGGAGATGCCGACCCCCTGCTGGTGAGGGTGCCGGGCACCGCCCTGCACATGTACGGAACGCTCTGGCTTCTCACACAGGGGGAGACACGCAAGACGAAGCGCGTGCGGATCTTCACCGAGTTCGTGTCCCGCAGGCTCGCCGCGTACGCTCCGCTTCTCGCGGGGCTGTCCATATCGGGCGACTGATGTGCGTCAGGCCGCCGGCGACGCTTGCTGCAATCCGGTCGGAAGCCGAGCTGCGATCGCTTGAAGCGGCGTCGTTCAATCCGCGAAATGTTGCGCCGTACCGCAACCGGATGCAAATGTCGCAGAACGGTCAGAAGCGGTCCTTGCAGAGACCGTCGACAGGTCAGCTGCATTTCGATATTTCTGTGATGAAGCCATCGCTGCCGACATGTTGGCAAGCCAGGCCTTGAAGAAACGCACCACCAACTTCCAACTTAATGCGAGAGTGTCTGGCTGCCGTTCGCACAATTGACGAGCTTTTGCGGCCAGTCGGGTGCCGACGCGGCGGATGTCCTCTGGGTCCGCTTGAGCCATTTGAGATAACTCGTCGCCGCCAGGATTGATGCTACGGCGAGCAGAATGCCGCCAACAAGATCGATCAAATAATGTGCGCCGATCACGGGGGTCGCCGCGATCATCAGGATATTGATAGTTGCCGCGATGCCTCCCACGGCGCGTACCGGCCACAACGCCCACATGTAGAGCACGGCTGACGCGGCATGGAAGCTCGGGAATGAAACGATACCGGCCAGCTTGAAAAGTCCGAGTTCGCGCAGGCTGCCGTCACGCAAGGCCAGGATGTCCCGCAATTGTCCAGCATAGACCGATGTGTCGATGTTCGGGTACCGAGCCGGTGGCAGCTGCAATCCGTAGTAGGTGCCGATGGCAGGCACGAAAACAGAGATGGCAATTGCGACCGCGAGCGCAACACTCATTGCGAGCACGAACAATTGCAGCCGTGCGTACCGCGCCGCGAGGACGAGCACAATGGGAATGCCGAGCAGTGGCCATTTGATCAGCCCATATGCGCGCGACAAGATGATCGCAAGCCATGGGTGGTCGTTGACGTACCGAATGATGGGCTCGGGATCCAAACCAAGTGCGCGATCCACAGAAAGCAGCGCCTGATCCTGGAGAGGATACCCTATTGCTCCCGCGACATAACTAAGCGGTCCTACGATGGCGCAGGTGAGAATGACCTGTCCAATCGTTCCGAGCGAGAAAAAGAGCTTCGGATCGGTGCGATCACTCCTGGTCAGCCGATGATGATAAGAGACAGCGAGCAGTGCCGCCGCGATCGCCAGCGTTGTGCCAAACGCGATCGGTTCGAGACGAAGATTGGTGGACGTCAGCCCTAACGCGAGCAGACTCCCCATAACGGCAATGATCAACCAGTTTGCGTTGAACAGCTGCCAGGCGGCTTGAGGATCCTCGTCGATTTTATGTGAGTTTCTCGGCGGCTCGGCGCTCCCCTTGACCGCCGTCATTCTTGCGTCGGATTTCATTCCCAGCGAACCTTGCAATCAAAACGAACCGATGGGTTCGCATGAGCGTCATGATCAACCTAAAGTCGATCATAATCAGGGGTTGCGCAAGACGTGCCGCACAATCGAAAGAAGTTCCAGGTTAACGGCGGGTGAACGAGAGTCGTTATCCTCGTTTGTCGAGCGCCCATCAGGACCATTCACAAAGCGAACCGACGAGGAGGGCGGATTCTGGGCGCAAAGCGAACCGGCATTGCTGGTGCGCCGCGCTGGGATTTGCCTTCGCGCGTGCTGTGCGGGCCATCATGACGGGCGACGCCGCCGGCCTCTCGACCGAACTCGCGATTACGGTGACAGTGCACTACGTCGAGGGCGTTCAGCTTGCACATTCGCGTAGCAAGGTTGTGATTTTCGTATCAAGATTTCGGGCGACGGAGAGTGCGTCCGAATTGCCATAAGGCAGCAGAAAACTCTCCATTTTGTCGTAAGAGACATGCACGCCATCGGAACGCTCATCAATGAGCACCGTGACTGGAGCGTAAGATCCAGCATCGGGCACGTGCTTGACCATTTCTTTCATGATGAGTGGATTGCCGATCACAAGCCGTATGATTTTAGGCGTCTTGGATCCGGCTTCGCGACGCAGAATGTCGCCCAAGTCAAATTCCGCGAAGAGCATAAGGTCCGTTCGGCCGAGGCCGCTTCGTACAACGCGCTCCAAATCCGGGAAGGAATTTGTCGCCCTCGTTTCCTTGAAAAATTCGACCATGTTGGGCTGCCCGACCGCCGACTTGAGCGCCGCCACAATAGTGTCGAATGATTTTAAGCTCGTGAGGCTGAAGCGCTCTACTTCGATTTTAGCGATTGTCATTTTGTCCTCTGTAACAACTCTCATGGATAAAGTGCGCCTGATCCCGTCAGAACGCGCCTTGTGTCATGCGGCCGCGGGTTGGGCATCCAGGAAGGTCCGGACGTGGCTGACGAAGATGTCGTGGTGCTGAAACAGCGCGCCGTGCCCTGAATCGGGATAGAGGACCAACTGAGCGTTACTCAGTTCCCTAGACATTGCGTAAGCGTTGTTCGCAGGCAGCATGGTGTCGTGGCTGCCGCTGACCACAAGAACGGGCTGGCGGATAGCGCGCAGAATGGCGTGCCCGGGATCAGGTGTGGCGCACCAGGTGATCAGCGCCTTGGCCTGTGGATCGGTTACCGCGTTGCCGTTATCGGTGTCCCGATCATCCTTGCGCACCTTGGTCCTCTTCAGGAAGGCCAAGCCGGAAGACCGGCTGGCGGATGAATTCGTGAAGAACAGCGGCAGGCGGGGGTCCGGCACATCGGTTTGGGAAAACGCTTCCTGCAGAACCGCCAACAGGTGTTCCTCTCCGCCTTTCGGCGCGGTACCGACGAGTATGAGCTTCCGGACCAGCTGTCCGTGTTCGGCGGCGATCTGCTGAGCGACGCAGCCGCCGAGAGAAAAGCCAAGCAGGTCCACTTCGAGGAGGCCGAGCAAGTCGATGAAATCCACGGCGTCTCGTGCCATCGTCGCGACGTTGTCGGGCGTTTGACCGGTCGACCGGCCGACCCCTGCGTTGTCAAAGGCGATCACGGGGCGATCAGCGGCCAGAGCGTTGACGACGGCGGGATCCCATCCGTCGATGTTTCCCGAGAAGTGCTGCAGAAGAACCAGCGGAGTTCCAGTCGCGGGGCCGAGACGGCGATAGGCGAAGCGGATTCCGTGGCCTTCGATGTAACGGGTTGGCACCGTTTCGAGTGAGAGGGCGTCCTGGTTCGCGATGTCGAGTTGAGTCATATCGTACTCCGGATGCTTGGCATGAAATGATCGAGCGGGTGACGCACGTAGCGCGGCGACCGAAACCTTCCTCCAGGAAGTCGCTGGCGCTTCGCGCCATCGCGGTCCGAGGCGTTCCGCATTCCTCCGAGCGAGCGTGTGCGCTCCCGGCGCGACAGCGCCGGGAGCAGGTTCGTCACTTCGCGAGCGCGGCCTTTTCGATGACCTCGGCGACTTCCTTCGCATGGACCACGAGCGAGGCATGGCTGCCGGCGACTTCCGTCGTCTGAGCCTTCATCCTGGCTGCGAACAACTTCTGGACCTCGGGCGCGATGACTTTGTCCTTCGTGGTGATGACGTAGAACGTCGGCTTGTCGCGCCAGGCCGCAATGCTGACAGGCGCCTCGAACGCAGCGAGGCTCAGCGGAAGCTGCGAGTTGGCCAGGTGCTCGGCGATCTCAGGAGGAAGGTCAGCCGCGACGGCTGACGGAAACAGCTTGGGATCGATATACAGATTGCCCTTCGCGTCGGGATGGATCGCCTTGACGCCTTCGGTCTGCGGGCCGTCTTTGGCCAGCAACGCCAGGGATTGACCGACCTCCGGTGCGAAGGCGGAGACATAGACCAGCGCCGAGACCTTGGGATCATTGCCGGCTTGCGTGATCACCACGCCGCCCCATGAATGACCGACCAGAACGGTCCTGCCGTCCTGTTTCGCGAGCGCCTGCTTGGTGGCATCGACGTCAGCGGCGAGCGAAGTGAGCGGATTTTCCACGAGCGTGACGTTGTAGCCCTTCTTCGAGAGAATATCGGCAACGGGCTGCCAGCTCGTCTGGTCCACGAAAGCGCCGTGCACGAGCACGATGTTGTGGGCTGCTCCCTTGGGCAACTCAGCGGAATGGGCGGGGCCGACCCATGCCGTTCCGGCCAGGAGTACGGTGGCGGCTGAGAGAAGGATATTTAGCATTGATCGTTCCTGTTGATATGTCGGACGGAATAAGGTCCGGGGGAATGGACAGGCGTTTCCTGCCTGGTCGCGGTTTCTTCCATCCGCCGTTGGCGAAATGGTTGCCGCACATGACGTCGGCCCGCCGCGACATGACCTAGTTCGCGGGCTTTTCGGACGGTAGGGATCAATCGTCCGGATGTTGTGTCCGACCGTCCACCGGACTAACTTCGGCGGCATGGACATCCTTGCCCAAGTGCTCGATCGCGTTCGTCTCGGCGGGACGCTGCTGTTCCACTTCGAGCTCGGTCACCCCTGGAATCTGGCGCTGCCGGCGCGCCCCTACGCGCTGTTTCACTATCTCAGTCGGGGCTCCGCGACCCTCGCGCTCGAACTCGGACAGGAAATCCAGATGACCGAGGGCGATTTTGTCGTCATCACGCGCGGCGAGCCCCATGTGTTTTATTCGGATCGCCGGGCCAAGCCTTTGCAGATTGTGGACCTCGATCGATCGTCGGCACGTCTTGGCGTCGTTCGTCACGGCGGCCGTGCCAAGCCGCTCTCGACCATGATCTGCGGCAATTTCACCGTGTCGCGGCCCTCGTTCAGCAGCGTGCTGGAAATGCTTCCGCCCGTGCTTCTGCTGAAGCCGACGGCGGACGGTGGCTGGCTCGAAGCCATCCTGCGGCGCATGGTGAGTGAGTCCGCGCACGAGCGTCCCGGCCAGCGCGTCGCGCTCTCACGACTGACGGAAGTGCTGTTTGTCGAGGTGCTCCGAAGCTGGATCGCGTCTCTCAGTCCCGGACAAGGCGGCTGGCTCGGGGCCATATCGGACCCGCATATCGGACCGGCGCTCAAGTTGATCCACGAAAACCCGGAGCGGCCCTGGACCCTGAGCGACCTCGGCCATCGCGTGGGGCTCGGCCGCTCCGTATTCTCGGCCCGCTTCACCAAGCTCGTCGGCCAGTCGATGCACCGCTATGTGATCGAACGCCGGATGGCGGAAGCGGCGTTCCTGCTCGAAACCAGCGATGAGCCCATCGCACGGATCGCGAGCCAGGTCGGGTACGAGACAGCGGCGGCGTTTTCGAAACTCTTTCATCGACATCATGGCATGTCGCCCGGCCGCTACCGGACCTCTCAGCGCCTTGATGGACACCAAGGTCAACCGCACGGTTCGGAAGTGCACGGTTCGGAAGTGAAAGTCTCCGATTGAATTTGCGTCAGTTGGTGCTCACCGTGAATGTCAGGCGTGCTGCCAACCTGCAACGCGACCACGTCTCTGCGAACCGCGCCATCCAATGTCCTGTTCACGAACGCCGGTTCTGATTTGAGCCCGCTCTCGCAAGATGCAGACTGAGCTGCTTCTCCGCCGCGCTGTCATCTCGCTCTCATCGCCGGTGCTCAATTGTCGCACCTTCGGTGTGAAGCATCTCACACGCACGCTTGCGTCAATGCTGCGATAGAGTACCTGTTGTGATTGAACGAGGTGAATTTAGTCGATTTGGCACACCCGCCATCACATCAGCCTCAAATGAGCTGCACACGCCAGAACGGCATGTTGAAATAGCCTCCAATCGGCCGCTCGGCCGATGAGAGCTATGGAGACACTATGGCTGACAAACACGAACAGAGCATGGTTGGTACGTGGACCAAATCCACGTCGGCTGCGTGTGCGGACAAGTACCCCGCCACTCTCACATTCTCGACCGGCACCTACCGCGGCATGCGCGGACCAGGGCAGGGCATGGTGTGGTGGGACGCGGGAATCTACCGTCTCGAAGATTCCAACACACTCGTCGTCGGGACGGCGACTGATGAACTTGTGACCTATCGCATTTCACTCAAGGCCGACCGATTTGAGTTTACGGATTCAGAGGGCTGTGTCGTGACCTATCGGCGCGCGTAGGACTGCGCACGCCACAGCTGACCGAAATAACGCGGCTGTACCCGCGAACGAGCCCGATGCTCACGTCGATCGTCTCACCCTTTCAACGAGGAGAAGACGACATGTGCAATTGCTCAGAGCATGAATCGAGTGGCAGCCTTTCCAAGATGACCGCGGCATCGGTCGAGCCCGCGATGAAGCCGCAAGTCCCGCTGTCGCGCCAGATCAGCTTCAGCGACGAGGAGTCCGGCGATCAGCCGGCCTCGACCGATCTGCAGCCGTTTCCGCCGTTCAGGCTCTGCAGGCTCGACTTCCGCGAAGGCTGCTACCAGATCAACTTCAGGCCGACCGCGGGCTTCGTGACCTTTGAAGGCACGCTGCGCGTCGATCGCTCGGCACCCGACGGCGGCGCCGACCATCTGATCGTCAGCGGCGATCTCTACTCGCGCCGGCCGGTGATCGGTCCGATCCCGCCGGTGGGGCCCGTGGTGCCGGTGGGCGACGCGGACGAAGATGAAGCGGCGGCGGGCTCGGGATTGACGAGCCTGGCCGGTTCGCTCAGTGCGCTCGATGACCCCCTGATTCCGTTTCCGATCCGCAGGCCGCGGATCCCCATCTTCCCCCGCGCGCGCTATCATTCCTATCTCAGGGTGACCAGCGTGTCCGCGCCGGTCGCGGTCCCGCCGCCGAAGAAGTGCGAGCTGACGATTGTCGCCGAGCAGTTCAATCACACGCAGCCGCCGGCCGGCCAGTTCAAGGGCACGTTCCCGGCTTCGCCGTCGCGCACCGTGACGATGAAGCTTTCAAAGTTGCCAGCGCCGTTTCCGTTCTCCCTGACCGGCGGGCCGTTCTACCAGGGCCGGCTGTTCGAAGGCGGCGTGGACAAGGGCAGCGTCACGCTCGCCTGGGTGTCGAAATTCTTCCGCCGCGCCACGCTGGAGATCGACACGCTGGTCGGAGCCGTCCGGCCCGCGCCGGTGCCTGACGGTGCCGGTGGCACCGAGTTCTTCGACACGGTCTTTGCGAAGACCGGCTGGCAGCTGTCGGTGGTGCAGGACCAGCTCAACGTTCCGGTGCCATCAGGCGTGGTGGCGACCAATTGCTGGAGCTCAGCGGATCTGCATGCGCTGATGACGACCGTACGCAATCCCGCGACGAATCTGGACACCGAATGGCGCGTGCACATGATCGTGGTGCCCGCCAAGCTCGGCTGCTCGCGCGGCATCATGTACGACCAGATCGGCGTACCCCGCGAAGGCTGCGCCAGCTTCTCCGATGACGGCTATCCCGTCTCGGACTCCTCGAACTTCGGTCTCGCCGCGAACAAGAAGCAACGCGACGTGCCGCGAGCGTTCCTGCGCAGCGCGACCCACGAGCTGACGCATACGCTGAACCAGATCCATCAGGAGCAGGAGACGGCGGCCGACAACTCGATCATGACCACGACGCCGAGTGTCGCGGACGTGCTCGGCGGTCCCGCGACCGGCGCACCCGGCGTGTTCCCGGACCAGATCGCGCTCGCGCACAACACCAACGTCCGTCATCACCTCAACCACATGCCGGATCCGGTCATTCGTCCGGGCGGATGGCCGTTCGCAAGCTGGTTCCCGACCGGTGCGCCGCAAGCCGCCGACCGGCACGACTTCGAACCTTCCGAGCTGGCGCTGACGGTCACGGCCACGACCGACCGCGTCGCGCTCGGCCAGCCGCTGGATCTGACCTGGACGATGACGAACACGAGCGGCGTGTCGCTGCGCGCGCCGAACGACGTCAGCACCGAGGCCCTGTTCGCATCGATCACCGTCACCGACGGCGAGGGGCACGAGCGTCCGGTCAGGCCCTTCGTGATCCTGTGCGAGCACGCGAAGCTTGGCGAGCTCGAGCCCGGCAAGAGCGTCACGGCGTCAGCCAAGGTGTTTTGGAGCACCGCGGGCTTCGCCTTCGAGAAACCGGGCCGCTACCGCGTCGACGTCGCGGTGTCGTGGTCGGCGCAGGGCGTGATGGTGGGCGTGCAGTCGGGGATCGACGTGTTCGTCGACTATCCGACCAGCGCGAGCGACAACCATTCGGCCAATCTCGTGCTGCATCCCGAGGTCGGCAAATGGGTGGCGCTCGGCGGCGATGCCTATCACCTCGGTGAAGCGTGCCGGCGATTGCAGGCGCTCAGCCAGACCGCAGGGCCGTCAGGTGCGCGCGCTGCAACGGCTGCGGCCGGCGACGATACGACCGCGCCGCGCGCGATCGACGGTTTTGCCGACATGCTGCCCGATCGCGCCAAGCTCGCCAGGTTACGTCCCGAACTGTCCACTGAGACCGGCGGCCGTACGCCACGCGGACCGGCGCGAGCAGCCGCCCCAGGCCGCAAACGCGCGGCGAAGGCAAAGGGGCGCGCTGGGCGAAAGCGGTAACGGTTTCGCCAGAGTCCGGTGAAGACCATCGGTGTCATGGGCGAGCGCACCTGCGACCGTGTCGTCGCAGGTGCGCCGTCACCTTCGCCGACCGCGACGCGAAAGCGCGACTCTTTGGCCACGGGAAAGGAAAACGAAAACGTGGAAAGGGTATCGCTGCAACGAAACGGTGGCGGCCGGCCGCATGATTGATCAAGTCCCGGCAGACAGAGCGCCGGACATGATCCCAGGTGATGACCCCATGGACTCGCATCCCCATATTCCAGCGCCAGTCGCAATTTGGCTTGAGCGATGGCGTCTGGTTCCGGACGGGGCACTGCTGACCACCCATTCCAGCTGGGTCCTGCCGGTCCGGCATGAGGGCCGGCCTGCAATGCTCAAGGTTGCCCGTATTCCCGATGAGGGGGCGGGCTATCGTCTTCTGACCTGGTGGGACGGTCAGGGCGCGGCCAGGGTCTTTGCCTCGAGTGCGGACGCTCTGCTGATGGAACGGGCCTCGGGAGCCGGTGATCTCGCGCAGATGGCCTGGTCGGGCCGGGACGACGAGGCATGCCGGATCCTCTGCGACACGGCGGCTCGGCTGCACGCAACGCGGTCCGGCCCGCTTCCCGACCTGCATCCGCTGGAGGACTGGTTTCAGCCGCTCTTCCAGCTCGCCCCGGACCACGCGGCACTCGCGCCCGCCGCCGACATCGCCCGCCAACTCCTGGCCGCGCCACACGCCATCGGTCCGCTGCACGGCGACCTGCACCACGAGAATGTGCTCGACTTCGGTGAGCGCGGATGGCTGGCGATCGACCCGCATGGGCTGATCGGCGAACGAACATTCGACTATGCCAACATCTTCACGAACCCTGACCTCAGCGATCCGAGCCGGCCGCTTGCGATCCTGCCGGGTCGACTGGAGGCCCGGCTGGATACCGTGGTCGCCGTGACGGGCCTTCAGCCCGAGCGGCTGCTTCGCTGGATCGTTGCGTGGACGGGGTTGTCGGCAGCCTGGTTCATTGGCGACGGCGACGAGCAGGGCGCTGCCATCGACCTTACCATCAATACAATAGCTCGCCGCCTGCTCGCTTAGCCTCGGCGCGCGAGTGCTCGCTCATGACGCGGACCCGCGCGAGCGGCCGCGCCAGGGCGCAAGCTTCACAGACGAATGACAGCAGTGTGAAATTCTCCATCGCTGCCGCGCTGTTTCGTCCGCGCTCAGTTTCAGCATGATGTGATCTCGCTTTAAGCGTGTATTGTTGTAGACTATCGCGCAGGGGCTGGCTCGCGTCCAATATCGGTTGTTCGAAGCTCCCGACCGTCGATCTACGACCAGCAGGGAGCAAATCATGGCCTGGCCTACGCTTGCCGAACTCGTCTCGAACTTCGCGCCGATCCTTCATCTCGACAAGGATGAGGTCAATCTGCCCTCGTCGACCGACTGGTACATCGGCCAGGTCGGCTACCAGGCCGCCGGCGGCATCTATTCCGGTCCCGGTCAGTGGAATTGGGGGACGGTCGAGCAGAGCAGCCCCGACGACTATCTGGTCGCGCCGCAGGCCATCTGGGCCTCGCTCATGAAGGGCTATCTCCCCAGCGCCACCAGCTATGTTCACGTCCTGCCGGTCGACGACCGCACCGACATGGTCGATCTCCAGTACTGGCTGTTCTATCCCTATAACGGGCAGGAGACCTTCGAGGTCACCGGCTGGACCGGCACCACCGGTCAGGCGCTGATGCCGCTCTCGATCCATTGGGGCGACTGGGAATGCGTCACGGTGCGCGTCAATATCGACCAGCAGGTCGTCGGCGTGTTCTTCTCGCAGCATTCGGGCGGACAATGGTGCTCGCCGAACGACGGCTTCCTGTCGCTGAGCGGCACGCACCCGAACGTCTATGTCGCGAGCGGGTCGCATGCCAACTATCCGGCCGCCAGCAACAGCACCTACGAGATCGGCGGCGTCGATGTGTGGGATGTGCGCTTCGCGGTGGCCGACTACGCGCGCGGCGGCGGTCCGACCGTCAATCTGTTCGCGCCCAATCCGCCGGTCGTGATCCAGAACGATGCGCAGGCGATCCTTCCCACGCCCGTCACCTCGCCACCCTGGCTCGCCTTCAGGGGACGCTGGGGACAGCCGATCGAGCCCACGCTGACCGACGCGGAGATAGGCTCATTGGTCGCCGCCGCCGCCAGCGGCATGCAACTGAACGTGCTGGTCGAGGACGCCGTGCAGTACGTGGCAGGCTCGACCACGCTGCAGGCCTGGCTCTCGGAAGTGATCCTGCCGATCGCGAAGGGCGACCTGACCGGCCCAACGGGACCATCGCAGAAGGGCTCCTGGGCCGTCACGCCGACCTTCCTGCCGTTCGGCACCGACGCGCCGATCGCTTCGAGCGTCAGTCTCGTTCCGGTGGCGCTCGCGACGATGCCGGGATCGCAAATCCTCTGCATCGGAATGGGGAGTCCCTTGCCGCCGGCGATGCGTGCGTGGAGCCTCAATCAGGGTAAATGGTCCAGTGCGAAGTCGCCTACCATGAGCCCGTTCGGCGGACTGGCCGCCTGCGCGACGCCCTCGGGCGGACTGGCGCTGCTCGGTCTGGGCAAGACCAGCCTTCTCGCCTTCATCTCGTCCTCTGGGGCGTCCGGAGGGCCGTGGAGCGCAGCGGGGCTCTGGCCCGCACCGCCGGCCACGACCGGGGCCAGCATCGGCCAGCTCAACGGCGTCTGGTATATTGCCTGGGGCGGCGCCGACGGCAGCATCCAGTATCTCAGCACGACCGACTGGGTGCATTTCGGGTCTCCGCAAAGCGTGATGATTCCCAGCGTCGACGGCCCGGTGCCTGCGACGATCGCGGGCGGTGCGCTGGTGGCGCCTGCGGTGGAGAGCTGCGGGGGCGCGCTGGTGATCGTGGCGCCGATCGCCGGGCTCGAAAAGGGGATGCCGACGGTGCTCGGCGCCTATGTGTCGTCCGACGGTTCGAACTGGACCGGCCCCAATCTGCTGCCGAGCATGTCGCTCTGTTCGAACACCAGCGGCGCGCTCGCCGGAGGGCCGAACGGGACGCTCTATTGTTTCTATGCCGACGGCAACAAGAAGGTGCGTTACTCGGTCACCAGCGACGGCGCGGACTGGAGCGATTCAGGCACGATCGCTGGCGCGTTCACCCAGCGGACGCCTAGCGTGGTCCCCTGGCAGGGCGGCTTTCTCGTCGTGCATCCCGGCAAGTCGTCACCGACGGTGTACTGGAACAGCGCGACCTTCGAGTAAGGCGCGATGCGCTGTCGGATGCAGGCGTCGATGTTGACGACGTCGATCGGCGTGTGATTGACCAAGCAGGGGCAGGCGGCGAAGGGGCGCCGCCGCCCCGATCACTGCACGGCACCTCGGCGCAAACGCCGGATGTGGATCATGCCATCCCATGATACGCCATCCGCACCGCTGCTTCCGGAGTTCGTGTTCATGTCCGCCGCAACTGCCCCGAACCAACAGCCCGCAACTTCCACCGAGACCGATGCCGAAGCGCTCGGCTGGATGAAGGGCTTCCCGCCAGCGCCCGACCGCACGATCACCTTCCAGAACGGCTCGTTCCGCAATTTCCCCGAATTGCGCTGGGCCTGGAGCAACGTCCGCCAGCTGGTGCCGACCGTGAATGTCTGGCGCGGGGCAGGGCCCGCGTCCGTGTTGCCGCGGGAAGACCACGACATCGGCGCGGTCGCCTCGACCACCATGGACGGCCGGCCCATGACGTTCGCGAAGATGCTGGAGGAGACTTATACCGACGGCATCGCCGTGCTGCATCGGGGCAAGCTGATCTATGAGCGCTATTTCGGCGCGCTGAAGCCGCACAAGCCGCATATCGCGATGTCGGTGACGAAGTCGTTCACGGGAGTGCTGGCCGGCATTCTCGTCACCGAGGGCAAGGTCGATCCGCAGGCACAGGTCACGGATTATGTGCCGGAGCTGAAAGCCAGCGCGTTCGGCGATGCGCGCGTGCACGAGGTCATGGATATGACCACGGGGCTCGAATACACCGAAGTCTATACCGACAAGAACTCCCACGTGTGGGGCTTGCGGCGTGCCAACGGCATGGCGCCGATTCCGCCTGACTATAGCGGCCCGACCAATATCTTCGATTTCCTCGTCGCGCAGAAGAAGCAGGGTGAGCACGGCAAGGCCTTTGCCTACAAGACCGTCAACACCGATGTGCTCGCCTGGATCTGCCGGCGTGCCAGCGGCATGACATTGTCCGACCTTCTCTCCGAGCGCATCTGGACGCCGATGGGGGCGGAGGAGGACGCGCATTATCACGTCGATCGCATCGGCACCGAGAGCGGCGGTGGCGGCCTCTCGACCACGTTGCGCGATCTCGCCCGCTTCGGCGAGACCATGCGCAATCACGGCCGCTTCAACGGCCGCCAGATCGTGCCGTCGTCCGTCGTCGAGGACATCGCGCACGGCGGCGATCCCGAGAAGTTCAAGCCGGCCGGCTACACCACGCTGCCCGGCGCGTCCTATCGCAATCAATGGTGGGTCACACACAACGCCCACGGCGCCTATATGGCGCGCGGCGTTCACGGCCAGGGCATCTATGTCGATCCCAAGGCCGAGATGGTGATCGCGCGCTACGCGTCGCACCCCGTAGCGGGCAACGCCGCCAACGACCCCGTGACGCTGCCGGCCTATATGGCGCTGGCAAAGGAGCTGATGGCCGGCGGGTAGGGCGAGGCGGGGGCTGATGGCGTAGGGTGGATTAGCCGAAGGCGTAATCCACCATCTGTCATCGAGCCGCGTTGAAGATGGCGGATTACGCTTCGCTAATCCGCCCTACGGGGCCGACGAATTCGCGACAACTTCCAAACCGCAAGATCGGTCGAGCAAATGATCGCCGTCAGCGGCTATCTGGAGCCGCCACGGAGGAGGGACGATGAAGGCGGCGCTGCAAAACTATCAGAACCGGATGCGGCGGGTGCTGGACCATATCGACCGGCATCTCGACAGCGATCTGGACCTGGAAACGCTGAGCAGCGTTGCGGCCTTCTCGAAATTTCATTTCCACCGGCAGTTTACGGCGACCTTCGGGTTGTCAGTGCATCGCTATGTCCAGCTGGCCCGTATGAAGCGCGCTTCCTACATGCTGGCCTACAGTGACGCCCTTGGTGTCACTGACATCGCGATGGACGCCGGTTACGATGCACCGGACGCCTTTGCCCGCGCCTTTCGGCAACGGTTCGGGCAATCACCGTCGTCGTTCCGCAATTCTCCCGACTGGGAGCCGTGGCTTGTGGCCTTCGGGCCTCTCGACAACGCGAGGAGCAAGCTCATGAAGACTTTTACCACCGACGACGTGACGATACGCGATGTGCCCTCCACGAGGGTGGCGATCATGGAGCATCGGGGCGACCCGGCGACGCTCGGCGACACCATCCGGCGGTTCATCGCGTGGCGCAAGGCAGCCGGCCTGCACCCCAGGACAAGTCCGACCTTCAATGTCTGGCGGTCCGAACGGCGTCCTTCCTCGCCCGCCACTTACAGCACGGACCTCTGTGTCGGGACCGACCAGCCGATCGAGGCGAATGGCGAAGAGATCAAGGCCGGCGAGATCCCCGGCGGACGCTGCGCGGTGCTGCGGGTCGTCGGCTACACCGACAATCTGGAGCCCGCCGCGCTCTACCTTTATCGCGACTGGCTTCCGGCCAGCGGCGAGGAAGCACGCGACTTCCCGATCTATTGCCAGCGGCTGAGTTTCTTCCCGGAGGTGCCGGAGCATGAGACGGTTGCGGACGTGTTCCTGCCGCTGAAATAGCGCCCTCCGACGGCGGACGAACTGGCATCAATCAATATCGCGCGCTCCATGCGTCGTACGGTCTGCCCGGAGCGCCAGCCACAGCGGCACGGTCTCACTAATATAAGAGTTGACTTATATTAGTGAAGGCCGATATTCGCCATTGCGCGAAACGATACGGAGGGATGCAATGGAAATCGACGTCGCCAGGGTCTTGGGGCTTGTCACGCGTTCGGTGAAGAATTTCGAGAAGGATGGAAAAGCAGCCAGCACGGTGACGCTGACGCGGCTTTACGAGACCAGTGTCGACGATCTCTGGGACGCAGTGACCAGCCGGCAACGCATTCCGCGCTGGTTCCTGCCGGTCGAGGGAGACCTCCAGCTGGGCGGAAGGTACCAGCTGAAGGGGAACGCGGGCGGCACCATTACGGCATGTGCGCCGCCGACGCATTTTGCAGCGACGTGGGAATTCGGCGGCGGGATAAGCTGGATCGACGTCAAGCTGGCGGCAGAACGAGATCAGGCGCGTCTGACGCTGGAGCACACCGCAATTATCGAGGACCATTGGAATCAGTTCGGTCCTGGTGCGGTGGGTATCGGTTGGGATCTCGCCATCGCGGGATTGGAACGATATGTTGCGACCGGCGCATCGGTCGACCACGAGACGGCCGAGGCTTGGATGGGCTCTCCTGCCGGTAAGGAATTCATGACGACAAGCGGTGAATATTGGTGCGCGGCGCATGTCGCAAGCGGGGTCGATCCTGATACGGCGAAGCAGCGCTCCGACCGCACCATCGCCTTCTACCGCGGCGAGATGCCGCCTGACGTCGCACATCCGGGCACAGGAAGCTGATGCACGTCTTCGAGGTCCTCGCCGATCCCGTGCGCCGTCGCATCCTCGAGCTGCTCGCCCCGGGGGAGATGGCGTCCGGTGAGGTCGTTGAAGCGATCGGGGCCGAGTTCGGGATCACGCAGGCGGCCGTGTCGCAGCATCTCAAGGTGCTGCGCGAGAGCGGCTTTGCGACGGTTCGGGCGGAGGCGCAAAGACGACTCTATTCGGTCGACGGTGCGGGGCTTCGGTCGGTGGATGCGTGGATCGGTCAGTTCAGGAATTTCTGGGAGCCGAAGCTGGACGCGCTGGCGACGGAGATCGCGCGCGGCAAACGGGAGCGACGTCACGCGCCGATGACCAAACGGAGCGGGAAGAGGGCGTGAGCTCCACGATGTAGGATGGGTAGAGCGAAGCGAAACCCATCAATACCGCGCGTTGAACCCGATGGGTTTCGCTGCGCTCTACCCATTCCACGCGCTCATCTTCCCAGCGCCATCGCGATGCGCGAGGCCAGAAGCTTGACCATGAGACCGGGCGGATAGCTTCGATAGCTCGGCACATCGTCCGACAGCACGACGCCTTCCAGTTTGAACTTCGTGCAGATCCGGGCCTGCAGGGTAGGGAGCTCGCCGTGAAATCGCGCTCGGTAGGCCGAGACCCAATGCGGACCGCGATCGAAACTGACGAACATCGCCGAATTGCAGCAGGTCGCGACAACCCTGTTGGTCGGCGAAATGTCCTTGAGCTTATGAGGCTTCAGGAGCTCGGCCCCCTTGGAGCATGCGAAGCGGTCCTTGCGATAAAGCACATAGGCCGTGCCGCCGCCGGGATCGCGGACGGCAGGCGCGTTCGGCAGCGCCTCGAGCTGCGCCGCACCCTTCTGGCAGTCGTCGCAATAGCAGGCGGCGCTGACAATCGGCTTGCCGAGCGCTTTGACTTCGACGCTGCCGCAGGCGCACGACGCGATCATGACGGGGGAGTGGGTCATCTGCCTGCAATCACCATGGGTTGTTCTCGCCGTTGCGGAACTCTGGCGTTACGCGGAAGCCGGTACGCGCAGGTTCCTCGCATCATACGGCAAAGCACGCAAGCGAAAGCGGTGACTTCGCTTTGCTGCGGTGTCTCCCTCACCCCCGCGACATCTTCTCGAACTGCTCGATCAACCGTTCCGCGCTTTCGATATCAGCGCATTTTCGTCCCGCGCGCTCGCTTGTCATCAACGTGAACGCGCGTTTTGCCGGCAGCAACCTGACGACCCTTCACGTGGTCGATGAAGGCTCTCAGTTTCGGCATCGTTTGATGGCGGCTCGGATAGTAGAGAAACACGCCCGGCGCCATTGGCGCGAAAGACTTCAGGACCTGTACGAGCTTTCCCGTCTTCACCAGGCTGGTGGCGATCGGCGCGGGCACTTGAGCAAGTCCCATGCCTTCCACGGCGGCGCCGAGCATGGTGGGAAAGTCGTGGGCAATCAGCGGCCCCGAGACGATCGCTTCGACTGTCTTGTTGCCATCGACGAGAGACCATGGCGCGATCGATCCGTTGCTGCGGCGAATGCGCAGGCATGCGTGCCGACGCAGGTCGTCGATACGCTCGGGTCGCCCGTGCCGGCTTAGATAGTCGGGGCTGCCGACGACCACGAACGGGAAGGGGGGCGTCAGCCGGACCGCGACCATGTCGGTGGCGATGAACTGGCCCATCCGGACGCCGGCATCAAACCCCTTGGCCGCGAGGTCGACCAATTCCTCGCCGGCGGCGATCTCCACTTCGACCTCGGGATAGGCCTGGCAGAAGGATGCGATCAGCGGCTCCAGCAGGATCGGTACCACGGCGCGCGGCACGGTGAGGCGCAACAGTCCAGTCGGCCGCTGCCCAAGATCGCGCGCAACCTCGCTTGCGGCGACGAGCTCCTCGAAAGCGGGCTTTGCGCGCGAGAGGAACCGCGCGCCGGCCTCGGTCAGGCCGACACTGCGTGTCGTGCGTATGAACAAGGCTGCGCCGACACGCCCCTCGAGCGCACGGACCGCCTGGCTGATGGCCGATGGCGTGACCCCGAGCTCCGCGGCTGCGCGGCGGAAACTGCGGTACTGGGCGACGCGCAGGAACGCTTCCACGCCATCGAGCGCGCCTTGTCTGACTGTGAAGTTCTGCTTCATAGCCCATCAACATTATCCCGAATAGTCGCTCGCGCCAATCGATCGTATGTCTTGCTCGCAGATCGGAAGCATCGCTGATGTCGGACATCTGCGACGTCAGCGTGATCTCAGAGAACAAAGGAGACCGCCGTGCTCCGGGAAACGAGACCGATGAAAGTCATCCGTAAATTTGTCGTCATGCTCACCCTAACCCTGATGGGAGCGACTTCCATGACCGATCCATCCGTTGCCCAAACACAAGCCATCTCACAAGCCATGTCGCCCACAACCACCGGGGTGATGGTCATCCTGACCGTGAAGGCGGGTGTCACGCGCGAGCAGGTCATGGCCGTCATGCCCGCTGAAATCCAGCAGACGGTGCAGCTCTATCTCAATGGGAAAATTCGCGAGTGGTATTCGCGTGGCGATGGGCGCGGAGCGATCTTCCTCGTCGATGCCGGGGATGTCGCCGGGGCGCAGGCGATCATGGGGGATCTCCCATTGGCCAGGCAAGATCTGATGGACCACGAGTATATCGCAATCGGTCCGCTTTTGCCGCTCCGCTTGCTCATGGCCAATCCCGAGCGTCGGCAATAAGGGCGAGACTCGGATGGAGGGCGGCCGATGACCACTGATGCTGCTCCCGCTGCGATCGTCGCGCCGCTTCGGGCCTGGCATGGCCTGCTTTGGACCCTCCCATTCGCGGCACTGTGGACCTGGTTGCTCTACGCGCTAGTCGCGATCTGATCGGAGGCCAAAATGACGACAGAAACGCTGTTCCAGATACATCTTGTCCTCGGTTATGTCGCGTGGCTGCTCTGCTTCGGCACGTATGTCTGGCCCTGGCTCAGGTCGATGGACGGGCGCGACGCGCACCGTGCCATCGCCACGCTGCACAGCTTCCGCTTCTTCGGGCTCGTCTTCATCCTTCCTGGCGTCGTGAGTCCGGACTTGCCGGCTGGATTCGCGGTGTTCGCCGCCTGGGGCGACTTCGCGACCGGGGTGCTGGCCATGCTGGCGCTTCTCACGGTGAGGATACGCGCTCTCTTCTGGCTGTTCGTCGTCGCCTTCAATCTCGCTGGCACGGTCGATCTCGTCGTCGACTACTATGACGCCATCCAGGTCGGCCTTCCCGCGCATGCGGAGTGGCTTGGCTCAACCTACGCGATCCCGATCATCTACGTGCCGCTGCTGATGATCACGCACGTCACCGCATTCTATTTTCTGGCACGCCCTCGGCTCGGCGCCGATGCCGCGGCACTGGCCGGCGCGGGCTGAGACGGACCGCTCAAGTAGTAGGACGCTCCGACAGAGGCCTCGCCCTCCCTACCAATCGGCGGCTGCCTCGAGCAGCCGTTGGCGCATGAAGGCAACGCGCGGCCGTTTGCGTTCCGGTCCGCGTATGAACGGTGAGGATTGAGCCGATCAGGTCACGCAACGGCCGGGCTGCAGAAGCCTTGCGACTTCCGTGAGCGCGCTGACCACGGGCTCGCAGGCAAGTGTCGGCTTACGGCTCTGATTCCGCAGCAGCGTCGGCGGCTTGGTGGTGCGGGCCTGCGCAGCCGGAATACGCAGCAAGACCGAGGTATCGGCGAGATCGTTCAAGCGCAGCGAAACCGTTTTCGTCGGAACTGCGAAAGGCTTGCGGTCGGCAAGATGATCTGCCTTGCCGGCGCGATTGACGATGTGGCTTGACTGTTCGGAGACCGCCTGCCAGCGGTTTACGAGGTCGTGACCTGAAGCGTACTGCACTGCACCGAGCGTCAACGCGGTAGCGACAGCGCCTAGAAGAGCTTTGCGAATCTGTGACATGGCTTCGCTCCTCGCCCGATGGCGATTGTCGTTCCTTACGCAGCGCCCCCTCGGCCCATCGCTTCCTGTGGTCGCCTTCTAATGGCCGGCGGTTTCACCATTCCTTCGTGAACGCCGGAAAATGGTTTCATCCCGGCAGATTTTGTTTCGTCGCATTGAGGGAGGTCCTGGTTCCCGCGTGGGCACAGCGGTTACGTCCGCGCTAGGTCACAAGCCGACATCTGAGCAAAGGCCACAAAGCGTCCGCCAGGGGCCCACAAGCGGAAAGAAACGCTGCTCAAGAACAGAATTTGCGATGGGGAAGTCGAACGCCCAAAATGTTGCAACGCATCGGCGTCGTTGGGGTGGGTGACACCGATCTCATCTCTGTCTGATTTGCCGCTCCAAGCGCAGCGTATGCTCACGCAGGGAATCGTAAATCGGCGCATTGCCCAGCAGCATGGGCAGCAGCATCGCCATGAAGCAAGCTCCCAGCATCGGCAGCAGCATCGTCACGTTACCGGTCATTTCAGCGACGAGAACGATGCCGGTCACCGGCGCGCGCACAACGCCGGTGAAGAGAGCGGCCATGCCCACCAAAGCAAATGCTTCCGGCTGGATAGAGAGCGCCGGGAATGCAAGACGGCAAGCCGCCCCGAACAGCAACCCAGACTGGGCTCCCAGCACGAGCAAGGGGGCGAACAGGCCGCCGGGCGTGCCGGCAGCGTATGAGAGAGCGCCGAGTCCGAATCGGATCAGGAATGCGCCCCCCAGGATCCCCACACTCTCGTGGCCGATCAGCGCCCGCTGCGTGATCTGATCTCCGCCACCGACCAGTTCGGGCGCGAACCAGGCCAACATACCGGCGCTTGCGCCGATCAATCCGGCGCGTAGCTCGATCGGTAGCCCTCCAAATCGGTCGCGAACTGCGATGGTCGCGAGCAGGGTGCGATTGTATGCGACGGCCAGCAGGCCTGCGATGCCACCCAGAGTAAGGAACAGCGGGGCGGACTCAGCGCTGGGATAGCTCAGCGGCCCGATGTGAAAGTCGGGCGCGTCACCGAGAAGCAGCCTTGCGACCGGGATCGCCGTCGCCAGTGCTGCAAGGGCGGCGATGGCAACACGGTGTTCGAACCTCTGCACCAGTTCCTCCAGCACGAACACGAGCCCGGCAATCGGCGCATTGAAGGCCGTTGCAAGGCCGGCGCCGGCGCCGGCCGCCAGAAGCACTCGCGAGTCCGCCCAACACAACCGGCAGACGCGCGCAGCGAAAACCGCGATACCGGCGCCCATCTGGACGGTCGGCCCCTCACGGCCCAGCGCCAGCCCGGAGCCGATCGCCAGTATTCCGCCGAAGAATTTCACTGGCACCAGGCCAAACGGAGCCGGCGGGATCTCTTCGCGCAGAACAGCTTCGACATGCGGAATGCCGCTGCCCGAAGCGTGTGGCGAGAATTGCCGCACCATCCACGCGGCAACCAGGGTCGCGACACCGCACGCGCCGACGACAGTCAAGAACCCCCAGATTGCGTGGCCATGGGCCCAGGCGATCATCGCATCGCGCAGACGATCGGCATGCGCGAGCAAAAGCCGGAAGATCGCCCCAACACATCCAGTCGCCGCTCCTACGATGAGAGCCATCGCCGCGAGCCCCAACAGGCTGCGACGTTCGTCTGCGACTTGCCGGTCGTCGTCAGGGTTATGGTCCACGGCTGGTCGATGATCCCGAGGCCTTCGCAAGGGATAATCTTTGCCAAAATCGCTGGCGAATGTCCCGGAAAAGAATGCTTCCAACTTGACCGAACAACTGCCTCTCCGACCGATATGCTAGGGACCTCACCGCACGTCCCAACGATAAGGTGCGCCGAACCAAGGCCCCGCTTTGGGTCACAGGCTGACTTCGACAACCTGCTTGACCTGGTTCACTTATCTCCTGAAAGCAGACATTGCAGCCCTCTGAGCAGAGGTCAGCCACGGGCCAAAAACAGACAACTGAAACAGCCGCGACCTGATCAGCCGCAGATGCGCACGCGGCGCTCGCGCCAGCCATGCCCGTCCCAGAAGCGCTGGGTTATCCAGTGGCAGGGCGGGATCGGCTCTCCAACCGGGGCATCGACATAGCCCGACCAGTACGGATAGCCGCCGGGTCCGGGATAAGTGCGCGGATACGGATTGCCGCCGGGGCCGTAATCATAGCGCGGACCAGCATAAGCGGGCGAGGCTGCTGAAACGACCAAAGTCGCGACGGCAGCGAGAGCCAACAACGTCTTCCTCATGGTGATACCTTTCCAACGCTGCGAAGGCTGCAAGACGATCGCCGAGCAATGCAGCGTCAGCGTCGACAAGCTGAAATGTCAAGGAGAGTGATCTCAGCAAGGCTATTGTCTGGCGACCTCCTCGGATGTCGCCTTCGGGTCAAAATGCGAAGAACACAGAGTGAGCAAAGTCAGTCCGCTCTACCCCACCAAGCGGACCTCAATGAAAGGTGTCGTCACTTCGCTGATGGGCCAAAAGGCGACGTTGGCTCCCGCCGGGCAAGCACTCGATGCGCGACGGCGAGCCGCTCGTGAAAGCCGACCCGCCGTATGCGCTTGATGCAGCCCGTCAGCCAATGGCTTCACGGGACGTCGCGATATTACCCACCGCTCCCCTTGATATTCGGCAGGTTTTTCATGTCGAGCATCGGGACCGGGTTTTCCGGGCGCTGCAGATCCGGTCTCCAATCGTTCGAGGCTCCGCCCGGCTTACGCTTGATGCTTGGATAGTCGGCAATCGATTTGTTGAATTCCATCACGACCGGGAAGATTAGTGCCAAGACCCAGCCGTTGTCCTGTCCGGTGTACTTGCCCGGCGACTGCAATGGCATACGTGCCGACATCGCGCCGTTGAACACCATGTCGTATTTCTCGAATGGGTCCATCGTCAGATTGTAGACCGAGCCAATCGCGCCGAGATTTTGCTCCGGACCGAGCCAAGTGTCCTTGGCCGTCCAGAGATACTTCCACGCGATGCTGAGATCGGGGTTGGTTGGATCACCGCCGACATCCGCCCGCGCTCCCATGAAGCTTTCGCCGTCGATGTAAATCCACGACCTTCGTGCCGAGTGCTTCGCGCGGCCGAGGATGTACTCGCTGTTGTCGATGCTGTCGAAGTAGATTGGCCTGCCATTATCGTCGGTCCATGCGCCGTGCGGCGGCGGGCTCAGGCCGACCATCTTGGCGAGCGTTGCCCAGCAGTCGATATGGGACATCATTTCATGGTAATTTGCACCGGCGGGAATATGTTCGGGCCACCACATTAACCCGGGTACGCGCCAGCCTCCTTCAAATGCTGAACCCTTTTCGCCGCGGAAAGGCGTGGTGCCCGCATCAGGATAAGCATCCTGCCACGCCCCGTTGTCTGCCGTCACGATCACAATCGTATTCGGCGCTTCGGCACGGATCGCGTCCATGACCCGGCCGATGTCGTCATCGAGTTCTATCACCGAGTCCGAGTAATCGCCCAACCGCGACTTCCCGGCGAATTTTGATGATGCGTTGGTCGGGTTGTGCATCTTCATGAAATTGACGTCCATGAAGAATGGCTTGGCGTCCTTGGCGTGCTTCTTGATGTAATCGATTGCGTAATCAGCCTGCCGGACGTCAAAGTTGGCGAGGTAATCGTACGTAATGTACTCGCCTCTCTTCGCCGGTTGTCCAGCAACTCCCTCCCACTCGTACATGTTTACGACATCAAAATAGGCTTTCGCGATCTCTGGGTTGTACGAGGGAAACCATGGATGAAACCACTTGGACGTATCGGCATAGGTGTAGACGCCCGGATAGTATGCGGCGAACGCCTTCATCTCGTCGAACCCGTGCTCGATCGGATAGGACTCCGGCTTATCACCGAGATGCCACTTGCCAGAAAAGTAGGTGGAGTAGCCGTTCTTTTGAAAAAATTCGGCTATGGTCGGCGTCTCCTTTTTGAGCGCATTCTCATCGCCCGGAGCGACCACGATGGAGAGCGCCGAACGGATCGGAATACGTCCGGTTATAAACGAGGCGCGGCCTGCCGTGCAGCTTGCTTGCCCGTACCAGTTCGTGAACGTCGCGCCTTCCTTAGCGATCCGGTCGATGTTTGGTGTTGGATGGCCGAGCGCGGCGCCACCCCCGCTATAGGCGCCGAAATCGTTCCATCCAGTGTCATCCGTCATTAGCATGACGACATTTGGCCGCTTCTGCTGCTGTGCGGTCGCTTGAGGTACCGCAACCAACATCGCGCCGAACAGTGCGAACATGCCGTGCGCAACACTCTTTCGGATACTCATGACTGCTTCCTCCGATTTCAAAGGTCGGTCACTTGTGCCAAACGAATGGATATGTCGCAGTCGTGCTTTTTAGCTCTGCGCCACAGCGTGTTCAATGTGCGATTGTTTGATTTAGATCAAGACACCGATTGTGACGGGTCTATGCCGCTTGCTAGGCGTCGCTCCACGATGTCAGCTTTGGGTCAAAAGCGACGGTTTGGCGATGTCCGCGCTACTTCCGCTTTACCCCCGAAAACCGACATTCATCGTGAGGGGCGGCATGTCTCAAAAGGGCCAATCGCAGACATTCTGCCTGCTCATTCGATCACTTCGTCGGCGGTCAGGAGAGAGTCTCGACCAGCCGCCAAACCAAGCGCCTTGGCCGCCTTAAGGTTTACAACCAGCTCGAACTTGGTTGGCTGCTGTATCGGCAACTCGGCTGGCGTTGCGCCTTTGAGTATTCTGTCCAGATAGATAGCGGTCGCGCGTGACAGGTCAGGCAGGTTGACTCCGTAAGAGACAAGGCCACCGAGCTCCACGCCCTCTCTGGCGGCGTAGATCGTCGGGAGGCGGTTCTTCTCGGCAAAGGGTACAATCCGAGAGTACTGGCTGTACAGCATCGGACTAGGAAACACGACGAGACCATCCGCTCGCGCTTTGGCCAACTCCGCAAACGCGCTTTCGAGATCGGCGGGGCTATCCGCCGGCACAAGTTGAAGGCTTGCTCCGAGAGATCGGGCGGCGCTCTCAATCTCGTTCAGCATCCCCTTCATTGTGCGCTCACCGTATGCACGAGGGTGCCACAAAACGACAACGTGAGAGAGACCGGGAACGATCTCCTTAAGCAGTTGAAGCCGTTTGGACACCAACTCCGGGCCGAGAAATGCCGTCCCGGTGACATTGCCGCCCGGCCGCGCCAGACTGGAAGCGAGTTCGTCGTCGACGGGATCTGCCATGCCTATGCCGACAATCGGAATGGTGGAAGTCGCTTTCTTGGCTGCGCGGACGGCCGGGGTAGCCAAAGCAACAATTGCGTCGACGCGGTGCGTCACGAATTCCTGCGCGTACTCGTTGAGCTTGTCCTCATCGCCGTCTGCGAATTTACGGTAAAACGCGACATTCTTTCCTTCAGTATAGCCGAGCACACGCAATGCCGGCACAAACGCATCGAGAGTCTTTAGACTTGCGTCGGACTTGTCACCGCGGCCGAGTGAAAGCACGCCGATCTGATGAAGCTTGGTCGATTGCTGAGCATGACCTGCGAACGGCCACGTTGCAGCCATACCCCCAACAACCGTGATGAACTTGCGCCGTTTCATGCGGCCCTCAGCCAAGCCGAACTATCGTACAGACAAAAGGTGGCGCCTTGGAAGTGTAATCAGGCCGGTGAAAGTCTGCTTTGGGTCAAAATGCGAAGAACTCAGAGTGAGCAAATCCAGTCCGCTTCACCCCACTAAGCGGACCTCAACGAGGAGTGTCGTCACTTCGCTGATGGGTCATCAGCCGACGTGATTGCCTGTGAATAATCCAGGAGTCCGGGCCGCAGAGCGGCACTGGTCGAGGGATTGGGGCAATCCGGCCGCGGGAGCCGAACAACCACCCAGTCTCTAAGCGGAACGCAAACTTACCTGGCGCCGGAAACTAGATTGCCGACACAGCTTCTCGACGAAACGAATGTCGACCCAGAGGTGTGCGTGTGCGCAGTCGCAAGCCGTTCTATCTCGAGCGTTCGGCCGCCGCCGTTAGCACAGGATAGCGGGCATAGAGCGTGTCGACGCGGTCCCGCCACATCGCCACGAACGCACCCGAGGTGAGATCATCGACCGACTTCCATTCGCGTTTGACCGCAGGCAGCGTATTGCCCCAGATAGCGCGCTTGCACCATCGCTCGCCCTTTGCCGAGCCCTCCCGGGTTGCGCACATCGACTTCCAGGCAATCCGCTGCGGACGGCTGATGTGTTGGGCGGCTCCTTCCCAGCCCTGCTGGTGGATCAGGTAGAGGTCGGAAAGGGTCGGCTTTTCCTGCGTCAATATTTCGAATAGCGCAGCCTCGCTGAGAAACTTGTAGGCGGCACCTACAGCGTTGTCGCGAGGATTGAGGATGTCGCCCGATCCGTATTTGCTGAACTCAAACTTGCTCAGCTGGAACAGGCCGATATAGGAGCCGGTGCGTTGCTTGGGATTGAAATCGGATTCGATTTTGGCGACCGCCTTCATGAAGTTGACATCGACACCGAACGCTTCGGCTGCACGTTCGATCTCCTGGACGGGCGTTCCGAGCGGAACGTCGCTCAACGCCGACAAGGCGATCTTTGCGGGTTTTTCCGGCGGCGGAATTTCCGAGTAGACGTAGTATTTGAGATACGACGGTTTGCCTTCGCCCGGATTGGGCGAAGCAACGGGCGGACGGTCCTGCTGTAGCGTTGCCGAGTTCTCGGGCGACGCTGCCTCAAGGCTGGCGACCTGCACCATTGGCTCTTGCGAAGTGGTTACATCGGACGGCGGCACCGAGTCCGGCGCCGCGGCGCTGAATCCCGCCGCAACGATCGCATTAGCCGATAATCCTGTATCGAATTTCGTCTCGATCGCCGGGGCCGGAAACGCGGCGCCAGCATTTGACAGAACCGTCGTCACATTCAGCGGGATGCCGCTGAATGCATCAGCCACTCTTGCATTCGGCGTTGCGATGCTTGGGCGCGGTACCGCGATCTGACCAATCGCGACAAGCGAAGTCGCTGTCAGCGCGCCGGCAATACAGCTTGTTTGCCAAATCTTCAATGTCGCCAGCCGCGCGGCCGCGGTCCCCCCATTCACGTCCCCGACTTGGCACGCAGATTAAGGAGGTGAGGGGATGACAATGGGGCGCACCTGTGGCGCAGGTGCGGCCGGTCTCGGTCGCGTCGCCAAGATTGCCTAAATTGAAAGTTGCGGTCGTGATGCGCCTCCCGCCGAGGAACAGGACGGGCGCCATATCGCGCAACCATCGCTAAACAAGGCATCTTCGTGCGTTAGCGCATCGAGACCGGCGCCCGCGCGCACGCCGCTCCCAAGCATCTCGAGGCCGCGACGTCGCAAGACCCGAGGACGGTTCGCTGGGAATGGACAATCGCGATCCGCTTTATGGCCGCTAGCGTCGGTCTCAGCGGAGCCGGTCTAGCCAAGCTCAGGTCTGCCGTGACCGTTGTCTCCGCTCGGGCCGGAGCGTTGCAGCTCACCACAGCGCCTGCCGCATTCTTGCGCAACAGTAAACTAGTGCGCCAATGTCTCAGTTGGGTCAATCGCGTCGCTTGGCCCGTAGCTCGACGACTTCCGGTCTACTCCCCGCTCCGGACATGTCGCAAACTGAAGCGATGGGCCATAACCGGACTCATGCGTCGCAGCAGAGTGCCGCTATTCAATCGCCTCATGGGATGGAGAGCTAATCGGGCAACCCCGCTTTCCGAAGACCCTCAATAAACAGCTTTGCGTTTGATAGTCCGGCCCGGGCGATAAGCGCCGATATTGTAAAGGCGGGATCGATCTCAAGCACACGCGCCGCCGCGTCGTGCGCCTCAGCGTCACGTCCGAGATGGGCGAAGGCGGACGCGAGCCATTGGTAAGTTGCCAAATAAAGGTTCTGACGAAGGGCTTTCTTCAATACGACGATGGCTTCGTCAAAGCGGCGAAGCTCGATAAGGGCCTGCCCAATGCCGGTAAGCGTCATGTATAGTAGCGGGTCTACTGGGCTCATGCGAACGGCACGTTCAAAGCTCCAGATCGCTTCCTCCGGCAGCCCCGCAATTCTATAGACATGGCCTCTGCAGCTCCATGTGAGCCATGAATTTGGGTTGAGCCCGACCGCCCGGTCAGCCATTTCGATCTCGGCTTCACGATCGCCGACCATGAACGCCGAGATTACGGCAGCCCTCGCTAACGTGTCCGGATCGCCATCGTCGATGCTCAATGCCAAACGAGCAAGCCGAATCGCTTCCTTGCGGTCGAACTGAGGATCGTTGGCATAGCCCAGAAGGACGTTGAGCATGTGGCAGACACCTGCCAGAGCCGCGACAGCGCCGAACCGAGGGTCGAGCTCCAAGGCGCGGTGGAACAGTCGGATTGCCTCGGCCAACCCTTCGCGGGTCCTTAGGTAGAACTGCGGCATGGCACGGAGATAAAAATCATACGCGGTGAGGTTCTCTGGCCGCCGCCGCGTCGCCAATTCAATTTCTGTTTGAAGCATCTTTGGCTCAATGGCCGACACAACGGCGAGCGTTACTTCGTCCTGAAGAGCAAAAACGTCGGTCAGGTCACGCTCAAACCTGTCCACCCAGATGTGCGCGCCTGTAACCGCATCGATCAACTGCCCTGTGATGCGAACTTTCCCCGACGCCTTCCGCACAGACCCCTCGAGGACATAGCGCACGCCGAGCCTTCGCCCGACTTCCTTGATATCGACCGCTCGCCCCTTGAAGGTGAAGCTCGAATTGCGCGCGATCACGAACAGCGACTTGAAGCGCGACAGCGCGGTGATGATCTCCTCGACCATTCCGTCCGCAAAGTATTCCTGTTCGGGATCGCCGCTCATGTTCTCGAACGGCAGTACGGCGATGGAAGGCTTGTCCGGGTGTGGCGGGGCCGCACTCAGCCCCTCTGTCAGCGCCCCTGGCGCTCCGGCGCGGACAGCGTAGGCGCGGACCGGCTTGGAGATGTTCTTGAGCTGCTGCTCGCCACGATCCTCGAAGCCAGCGTCTAGCTTGCCCTCGACTTCGTTGTAGACCTTGTCGGAAATCAGGATACCGCCCGGATCGGCGATCCCCTCCAGCCGAACAGCAATGTTGATCCCGTCGCCGTAGAGGTCGTCGTCCTGTCCAACGATCACGTCACCAAGGTTGAGCCCGATGCGTAGCTTGAATGGACCGCTACCCTCGGCGAGATGATCCTGTATCTCAACCGCGCATCTCATGGCGGCCAGGGGACTGGCGAACTCGGCGAGTGCGCCATCACCCGTTGTCTTGATTAGACGGCCATCGTGGCGGGAGAGGCTCGGCTCGATCAGTTCTCGCTTGAGCCGCTCGAACTCGGCATAGGTAGCTTCCTCAGCGCGTTGCATCAACGCAGAGTAACCGACCACGTCGGCAGCCAAAATCGCCGCTAATCGCCTTTGAACCCGCTGCTCCGTCACAGCGCTCTCCGAACGGCCAGCCAAAAATTCGTCGCTGGGGCCAGGAGGAGCCTAGCACTTTGTTGCGGACCTGTGAGCGGTAATCGCGGGAGGGCCCTGTTGCCCCGAGGCGGCATTTGCTGTTGCACGGTGGCAGTAAGCGTGCGGCAACTCGGATGGTCCGAGTTGGGTCACGACCGGTAAGGCTTGGATCGAGCACGTGAGTTCTGCTTCGCATCCGAAAGCGGACATCTCGCCTCAATGAGTACACGCCCTCTGGAAGCACAACGCCAATCGGCTTGAATTTCGTGCAAACCTGGAGCTGCAGTGGCGGGAGTTCTCTCTGAAATCTCGCTCTGTATGCCGAGACCCAGTGCCGACCTCTACCGAAATCCATGAACATCGCAAAGTTGCAAAGCGCATTTACACAACCCGGCCTGTCGGCGAGCCTGCATTGGTTGTGCGACGCGCTCAATCCCGCGACATCTTCTCGAACTTCTTCACCAGCCGTTCCCGCTTCAGCCGCGACAGCCGCTGGATCCAGAACATGCCGTCGAGCTGGTCGATCTCGTGCTGGTGACAAACGGCGCGTAAGCCATCCGACTCCTCGCTGTGCATGTTGCCGTCGAGATCCCAGTAGCTGATCCGCACCCTTGCGTGGCGCTGGACCTCGTCGTTGACGCCGGGCATCGAGACGCTGCCTTCCTTGTGCAGGATCATCTCGGGCGAAGCCCACTCGATCTCCGGATTGACGTAGGTTTGCGGACCCGCCTTGGCGTCGAGCTCGAGCACGACGACGCGCAAGGGCACGCCGATATGCGGCGCCGTGATGCCGATGCCGGGCGCGGCGCGCATGGTGTCGAGCAGGTCGGCTGCAAGCTCGCGCAACGCGCCGTCGAATGCGGTGACGGGATGGGCCGGCGTCGCGAGCCGGCGATCGGGATAGCGGAGGAGGGGACGAATGGTCATGCAGGCTCCCTACCACTCACGGATGGTTGAAGCATCCCGTTCTTGACTGCCTACCAACTGGAAGGTAGTTAATCCGCCATGACCAACGTTTCCTCGACGGCCGACGACATCCTGGCCTGCGCGCGTACCCTGATCATCGCGGGCGGCTATAACGGCTTCAGCTATGCCGACGTGGCCGAAATCGTCGGTATCCGCAAGCCGAGCATCCACCACCATTTCGCCAGCAAGGTCGATCTGGTCCGAACCCTCGTGTCGCGCTATCGCGCGGAAGCCGAGGCGGGACTGTCCGCGCTCGAACGCAATGTCGCGGACCCCCGCGACCAGCTCAAAAGCTATGTCCGGTATTGGGAGGCGTGCATCAATGATGCGACGGCGCCTTTCTGCGTGTGTGCGCTGCTTGCCTGCGAGCTACCGATCCTGCCGGAGCAGGTGGCGCTTGAGGTCCGCGCGCATTTCCGTTCGCTGGCGTCGTGGCTGACCTCGGTGATGGAGCGCGGCAAGCGGAAGGGGCAGCTGCATCTCTCCAGCGCAGCGAAGATCGAGGCTGAAGGCTTCATGGCGACCGTTCACGGCGCGATGCTGTCGGCGCGAGCCTATGGCGATCCAAAGATGTTCGGTGTGATCACCGGGCCGCTGCTGGATCGGTTGTCCGCCAGGCACTGAAACATATCGACGAGACGACAACGACACGCCCGCAGGTGAGCTTGCGGGCGAGGGTGACTTGTTGTGCGAAAACTACCAACTAGTAGGTAAAGGAGAGAGTGCAGTGACGCATCATCAATTGGATCTCGTTCGGGCCGACCGCGAGCAATGGCTGAAATTCTACTACTTCATCCGGGCGGTGTTCTCCGTCGCCTGGGTCGTTGCTGCGTTTGCCGTCGGGCCGTCATCCGCGGCGATCGCCGGAGCCTTGCTCGTGCTCTACCCGGCATGGGACGCCGGAGCGAACTTCGTCGACGCGTTGCGCAGTGGCGGGCTCGCTCAAAATCGCACGCAGGCGCTGAACGTTCTGGTCAGCCTGGTGACCACTGTCGCGGTCCTCGTCGCCTTGCAGATGAGCATGAACGGGGTGCTCGGCGTCTTCGGGGCCTGGGCGATCCTGTCCGGATTGCTCCAGCTGGGGACCGCGATTCGCCGCTGGAGAAGTTTTGGCGCGCAGTGGGCCATGGTGCTCAGCGGTGGCCAGTCAGCCCTGGCCGGCGGCTTCTTCATCTTTCAGGCCACGACGCCGATGTCTCCAACGATCGCGAATGTCGCGGGCTACGCTGCAGTCGGCGCGATCTACTTCCTGGTCTCGGCGGTATGGCTGAGCGTGACCGAGTGGCGGCGTGGCGCAGCCATGTAAGGCGTCGCCGGGCCGTTCATTCGTGCGGATAAGGCGTGCCGTCCTTGTGCAGGAACCGGCCGCTGGAAGCCGGGCTCATCATGTCAACGTCGGAGCAGGTGATGAGGTCATCGGGCGAGCGCGAGCCGACTTCGAGGTAGACGGCCGTCGCATCAGACCGGTTGATCATGTGATGGCCGTTGCCGCTTCCCTTCGGGAAGGCGGCGCAGTCGCCGGCGCTCAGCACGGTTTCGCCCTCGTCCTCGACAAGCGTCAGCTCGCCTTCGAGCACATAGACGAACTCGTCCTCATGCGAATGCCAGTGGCGCTGGCTCGACCAGCTGCCTGGCGGCAGACGCATCAGGTTGACGCCGAAATCCGTCAGCTTTCCGGCGTTGCCGAGTCGTTGCCGGATGCGCTCGGCGCAGGGCGCGCCGAGCGGCGCGGGATAACCGGAGCCTTTCCGGCCCGGCACGGTGGCGATATCAATCTTCGGCATGCAAGCATTCCCTCCGAAATCGGAGCATTGACAGCGTACCGGATCGGTGGCGTGCGCGCCGATCGGCGGCGTCCGGAGCGTGATCAGATCGCGTTGGCGGGATGATGACATTGTGCCGGTGTTTTGCCCGACGTGTCAAACGCGCCCCTCGCGTTGCGGGTCGTTGGTAAGTCCTTGATCCGGCAGCGGCCGGCTACTGTGCATGGGGTTGTTTTCGGGATTTTTGTTTGGCGGCGCCAAAAAAATCTGGTGTCCTCGATGCCGTTGTCGGCAGGCGCAGTTCCCATTCGTCTTCCACCCAGACAGACCTGACGGGAGACCAAAATGAACTCTTCCAACTATCGCTGGGTGATCGTTGCCGCCGGCGGCTTGCTCGGCTGCGTCGCGATCGGCGGCATGTTTTCGCTGCCGGTGTTCCTCCAGCCGATCGCCAAGGACACCGGCTGGTCGGTGACCGGCATTTCCAGCGCGATGACAATCGGCTTCCTGGCAATGGCCTTCACCAGCATGGCCTGGGGCACGGCCACCGACAGATTCGGGCCGCTGCCGGTGGTGCTGACGGGATCGATAGTGCTGTCGCTCAGCCTGTTCGCCGCAAGTCATGCGACTTCGCTGCTGGCGTTCCAGGTCATGTTCGGCCTTCTGGTCGGCGCCTCCTGCGCGGCGATCTTCGCGCCGATGATGGCGACCGTCACTGGCTGGTTCGACACCCATCGCAGCCTCGCGGTCTCGCTGGTGTCGGCCGGCATGGGCATGGCGCCGATGACGATGGCGCCGCTTGCGGCCTGGCTGGTCTCCGGCCACGACTGGCGCACCTCGATGCAGATCGTGGCGCTCGTGGTCGGCGCCATCATGATCCCGGTCTCGTTCCTGGTGCGACGCCCGCCCGCGCTGGCGCATGCCGTGGCCGCGCCTGCGGGCGAGAGCGCGCCGCAAGGGGAGATGTCGCTGGGCGAGGCGCTGCGCTCGCCGCAATTCATGATCCTGCTCGCCACCAACTTCTTCTGTTGCGCCACCCATTCCGGCCCGATCATCCACACCGTCAGCTATGCCGTGAGCTGCGGCATCCCGCTGATCGCGGCGGTGACGATCTACAGCATCGAGGGTTTTGCCGGCATGGGCGGCCGTATCGCCTTCGGGCTGCTCGGCGATCGTTTCGGCGCCAAGAGGGTGCTGGTGACGGGGTTGCTGTTGCAGGCGTTCGGCGCGCTCGCCTATGTCTTCGCGCAGCAGCTCGCGACGTTCTACGCGGTCGGCGCCGTCTTCGGCTTCATCTATGCCGGCACCATGCCGCTCTACGCCGTGCTGGTGCGCGAAAACTTTCCGCTGCGCATGATGGGCACGGTGATCGGCGGCACGGCGATGGCCGGCAGCCTCGGCATGGCGACCGGCCCGCTCGCCGGCGGCCTGATCTACGACGCGTTCTCCAGCTACGCCTGGCTCTATATCGCCTCCTGGGCGATGGGCCTCGGCGCCTTCCTGATGGCGATGAATTTCAGGCCATTCGCGAAGCCGCAAGGCGAGGCCGCGGCAGCGGCGGCGTGACGAGGTCTACGACTGGATGTGCTTTTCGAAAAAGAGATCCGGGTAGGGATCATCGTTGAAGCGGGGGATCTCGCGCCAGCCCGTGGTGCGGTAGAGCTGGCCGGCTTCGGCGAGCGCGCTGTTGGTGTCGAGCCGCAGCAGCGCGATGCCGAGGTCGCGTGCGGCATTCTCGGCCGCGTCCATCAGGCGCCGGCCGAGCCGCAATCCGCGCGCTGCGGGGGCGACCCAGAGACGCTTGATCTCGGCATAGCCGTGATCCGTTCCCTTCAATCCGACGCAGCCGATCGGCAGCGTGTCGGACATCGCCACGATGAAGGTGCCGCGCGGCCGGCGCATGTCCTTGGCGTCAGGATCGCGCGACAGCGAGACGTCAAAACCCTGCTTGAAGCGGCGGCCGAGCTCGGAGTAGTACTCGCGCAGGCAATAGCGTGCTGCTTCGCTCCGCGGATCCATCTCCTCCAGCGCGACGCGCTCGCGCGTCAATGCGGAGGCGATCAGGTCCATCGCCGCCAGCAGCGCCTCGCGCTGCGAATGCTGCACCAGGAAGCCTTCGGCCTGCGTATTGGACAGCGCCTCGTAGGCCGCGAACTCGCGCCGTCCCGCACGCGTCAACGTCGCGACACGGCGGCGCGCATCGTCCTCATGCGTCGTGGTCTCGACCAGCCCTTCGTCTTCGAGGCTGCGGAGCAGCCGGCTCATCAATCCGGAATCGAGTCCGAGATAGTCGCGAATCTCCGCCACGTCCGAGCGCCCATGTCCGATCGCATTGAGCACGCGCGCCGCCCCAAGCGGCCGGCCGCGCCCGAGGAACGAAGTGTCGAGCGCGCCGACGGCGGAAGTCACGGCGCGATTGAAGCGGCGGACGCGGGAGACGGGATCGAGCATGATACCTGACTTTAGTCAGGTATTGTGTGCGGGTCAATCGAGACGGCCGGTCTCACTTCACCAGCGTCAGCAGCGGCTTGTCCTTGGCGACGATATAGGTTGCAAGCTCGCTTGCGGTGTCCGGGCCGACGTTCTTCGCCGCATGAACCGCTCCCGCTGGAATGAACAGCACGTCGCCTGCCCTAAGCGTCACCGGGGGCTTGCCTTCGACGTCGTATTCGATGGCGCCTGTCAGCACATAGATAATCTCCTCGCCTGGATGCGTGTGCCGGCCGAACGCAACTCCGGGCGCGAGGTCGACGCGGACCTGGACCGCCTCGCGACCGGGCGCGCTGAGATCATGGCGCTGGAGGTCGGTGCGCGCGACGCCGGCCGGTTGGGCTGCCGCCGGCAGGGTGAGAAGGTTGGTGGCGAGCACGGCAGCGCTCGCAAGCACGCGCAGGGTTCGTAATGGATAGGCGCTCATGGTCGGCTCCTGATGTTCGCTTGATGGCGGGTCAGACGAGGGTGGTGGTCACCTCGATGTTGCCGTGGACGGCCTTGGAGTAGGGGCAGATGCCGTGCGCCGCCTCGATCAACTCCTGGGCGACCGAGCGATCGACGCCGGGAACGCTGACGTCGAGACGGGCGCGCAGGAAGTAGGCGCCGTTGGCGTTGCTCAGGTCGATCGTGGTGTCGACCGACGGTTCGCTCGGCAACTTGACCTTGCGTTGGGCGGCGGCGAGGCCGATCGCGCCGAGGTAGCAGGCCGACCAGGCGGCGGCGAACAGGTTCTCGGCGGCCGGGTGCGGCTGGGCCAGCTTGATATCGAGAGAGCCGTCCTTCGCGTGCGCGGCGCCGTCGGGGCCGGAGGTGACGTGGGTCGTGCCGGTGAAGAGAAGCTTTGCAGCGGTGGTCATGGCAGATCCTTTTGGCTCGACTTAGATCGTATCCGATCTAATCGGATGCGTTCTGAAATAAACCCGTCGCTCTGTCCGGTCAAGCTCTTCCGATTTAATCGGATGCGATTTATATTGACGCGGAGATCACGAATTGCGGAGGTTCACGTGTCCCGTCCCGCCAAAGCCGCCGGCAAAGGCCGAAAACTGTCGAATTTCCTGTGCTTTGCCGTCTATTCGGCCAATCTGGCCTTCGGCCGCGCCTACAAGCCCCTGCTGGACAAGGTCGGGCTGACCTACACCCAGTACATCGCCATGGTGGCGCTGTTGGACGAGGATGAGCAGACCGTCAGCGCGCTCGGCGAAAAGCTGTTCCTGGAATCCAACACGCTGACGCCGATCCTGAAGAAGCTCGAGCGGATCGGTTACATCAAGCGCCACCGCGATCCCGCCGACGAGCGGCAGGTGCGGGTAAGCCTGACGCCGGGCGGCCGAAAACTGATCGAACAGGATCTCGGCGAGTCCGTGATCGAGGCGACCGGCCTCGGCGACGAATTCCCGGTGGTGCAGAAGACGGTGAGCCGGCTGCGCGACAATCTGCTGCGCGCGACCCAGGCGGACGGAGAGAAGAAACGCTGAGCGGGCAGCGTCGTCCCGCTGGGAAAGTCGGAGGCGGCGTCCGCCTCCGATACAAGCACGAAGGAAAAGCGCGCGGCTCTAGTTGCAGATCGTGCGCGGAATCATCCAAGTCGCAAAAGTCTGCCAGAACCCGTCTTCGCGACGGCGCTGGTAAGCGACGAAGTCGGCGTCATCATCATCATGCACGAGTTCATAGCGATAAGTGTTGGCTGCAGTGGTGTTGGGCTTGCTCATGGAGCACTCCATCTCGAATGGGCTTTGCTTCGAGCTAGGTGCGGTGCAACAAAAGTCCAATGGGAGTATGATGATCAGCTCATCACGTTGTGGAGAGTGCTCAGTCCAGCCCGAGCGCCTTGCGCAATTTGCGCGTGAGCTTTGCGACGATCAGGGCATGGGCCTGCGCCAGATAGGCGGTGAGTTCCGCATCGGGAAGTGCGTTGTTGCTGGTGAGCTGCACCCATTTGGCGCGCGCCAGATAAGGCGCCGGTCGTGCCACGCCATGCTCGATCAGCATCGCATAGGCCATATCCGAGACCTTGAACATGTAGCCGCCGGAGCCCGCGGCAAAGCCGCCGCCGAGCGCGAACATCTTGCCGCCGACCTTGAACACGGAGGTGCCTTCCCACTGCACCACCTTGGTGGCTGCGGGCAGGCGCAAACAGCGGGCTTCGAATGTCTTGGGTGTCATGCGCTCGCAATTGAGACGAAAGCCCTGCCGTTATGGCAACATGCATCTTCCAACAAGGGATGAATTTGCGATGTCGCGCGTTTCGATCAAGACCAGGGACGATCTGCCGGAGGCGCTGAGGCCGTTGTGGGACAAGATGACGACCTACGGCGCGTTCGAGAACCAGGCCGGTGTCATGGCGCACCGCCTGCCGATCTTCAAGCATATGTGGTCGCTGCTGGTCGATCTTGCTGAAGAAGCCAATGTCTCGAAGCGCCATCTGGAGCTCGCGCTGGTCACGGTCTCGCTGCTCAACAAATGCGACTATTGCGTCTCGCATCATGCGCCGAAGTTGGCGGTGCAGGGCGTGTCGGAGGAGGGCGCCGCGCGCCTCGTCGATTACAAGGACCACCCCGAGCTCGATGAGCTCGACAAGCTCGTCGTCGAATATTCCATCGCCGTCACCAACAATTGGAACAAGACCCGCGACGAGCTCTTCGCCCGCCTGCGCGCGCATTTCTCGGAAGCCCAGATCGTCGAGCTGACCTGGCGCATCGCGCTCTGCGGTGCCTTCAACCGCTTCAACGACATCCTTCAGCTCGAGGTCGAGCAGGGCGTTCCTCACAGCGAAGCCGCGGAGTAATCGGTCGCCGGCGGTGCTGGTCCCCCGAGCCGGGACCAGCGCCAAGGCGCCGATCACAGACTTGTGGGTTGCGGGTCGTCTATCGCAAGCTATATCGTAAGATATGTTTTACAGAAGGACGTACGATATGCACCACGGACGAGACCACAAAGACTTCCATTTTGGGCATTTCGCCCATTTCGTCATGGGCCGGCACGGCGGCGGACGGCGCTTCGGCCGCGGCGGGCATGGCTTCTTCGGGCGCGGCCCAGGGGGCGATTTCCCCGGCGCGAGGCGGCTGTCCTCGCAGGACCTCCAACTCGTGATCCTGGCGTTGCTCGCCGAAAAGCCGGCTCATGGATACGAGCTGATCAAGATTATCGAGGAGCGGTCCGACGGCTTCTACACGCCGAGCCCGGGCGTGATTTATCCGGCGCTGACCTATCTGGAAGAGGTCGGCCACAGCAGCGTCGAGCAGGATGGCGGTCGAAAGCTCTACAGCATCACGCCGCAGGGCGAGGCGCATCTCGCCGAGAACCGCGCCACTGCGGATGCAATCCTGCAAGCGCTGTCGCGGATCGGACGCCGCATGGACGAGGTGCGCGAGGCCTTTGCCGGCGTCAGCGATCTCGATGCCGACGCCTCCGACGAATTGCACAGTGCCCGCCACAACCTCAAGCGCGCGCTGCGTTCCAGGCTTGGCAGCGACCCCGCCGAGGCGCGCCGCATCGCGGCGATCCTGGATCGTGCCGCCGCGGAAATCCTCGGCAAATAACTAAGAGGCGAAGCAACACATGAATGATCGGCCCCACAGCCCGATTCAAGACCCACGCGTCAACGCCGTCCTCGCGCGCCTCCAAGGCGCGCGGCAGCGGCCGGCCGGCGGCGGGCCGCGCGGCTCCTTCAACAGCCGTGATCCCCACGCCTATGCCGAGCAGGGCTTTTCGATTCATTCCGAGCAGGGCGAACTGATCTACCTGCTGTGCCGTGGCTTGCGTGCTACGCGCGTGGCCGAGTTCGCCACCTCGGTCGGCATGTCCACGCTCTATTTCGCGGCCGCTATCCGCGACAATGGCGGCGGCACCGTGATCGGCTCGGAGATCGTGCCGGCCAAGGTCGAGACCGCCAAACGCAATCTCGCCGAGGCCGGCCTTGCCGACTATGCCGAGATCCGCGAGGGCGATGCGCGAAAAACCTTGCGCGATCTCGGCGGTCCCGTCGACTTCGTTCTGATCGACGGCTGGCCGGGTGAGAGCGGTCCCTCGCTGGCGCGCGAGGTGATCGGGATCGTCGCGCCGCAGCTTCGCGTCGGCGGCTACGTCATGAACGACAATGCCGAGCCCGACTATCTCGATTTCATCCGCGATCCCGACAACGGCTTCGTATCGATGACGCTGCCGCTCAAGGGCGGCACCGAGCTCAGCCTCAAGGTGAGGTAGCGGCGTCGCTTGCGCGATAGGCGTCGGGAACCACGAACACCTCGTCGGCGCGGCCATAACCGCCATCAGGCACTTCCTCGATCAGCACCATGGTGTGCGTCCGCGCCGCTTCGCCGAAATAGTGCGCGAACAACGCGGTGAGGTTGTGCACGATCTCCGCCTTCTGCGCCCGCGATAAGGCGGCCTGGGGGATCTTGATATTGGCGAAAGGCATGATGGGTCTCTCCGTGTGATGGGGTGTGGTTGCTCCTGTTCGAGAATGCCCGATCGCCGCGACCGGATAATCGCGAAAAACTTGTCATCACTTGTCGGCTGTGGTGAACAATCGGCTATGGACCGGTTTGACGCCATGCGCCTGTTCGTCCGCCTCGTCGAACGGCAGAGCTTTACGGCTGCGGCTGCCGACCTCGGCATTCCCCGCTCGACGGCGAGCGAGGTTTTGCGCGGGCTCGAGGCGCGGCTGGGCGCGCGCCTGCTCGAACGGACGACACGGCATGTCACGCCGACGCTCGACGGCGAGGACTATTACCGCCGCTGCGTCGCCATCCTCGCGGAGGTCGAGGAAGCCGAAACCACGATGCGCGATGCGCGACCGCGTGGCTTGCTGCGCATCGACGCACATCCTTTGCTGACCCGCACCTTCATCTTGCCGCACCTGCCGGAATTCCTGGCGCGCCATCCGCAACTCGACTTGCAGATCGGGCAGGGCGATCGGCTGGTCGATCTCGTGCGCGAGGGCATCGATTGCGCGATCCGGTCGGGAGAGCCCGAGGACAGCGGGATGATTTTGCGCCGTCTCGGGACGGTCGAGGAAATCACGGTGGCGAGCCCGGCCTATCTCGCCAGCCACGGCATGCCCGCGACGCCGGATGCGCTCGACGGCCATCAGATGGTCGCGTTCATCTCCTCGCGCACCGGCGATGTTTTGCCGCTGGAGTTTTCCGTCGCCGGCGCGCTGCGCAATGTCGTGTTGCCGAGCCGGGTTCGCGTCAATAATTCCGACACCATGGCAGATCTCGCGCGGCTCGGCTTCGGCCTGACGCAGGCGCCCCGCTATCGCTTCGCGGCGGATCTCGCCAGCGGTGCGCTGGTCGAGGTACTGGCTGGCTATCCACCGTCGCCGACGCCGCTCTCCGCGCTCTATCCGCAAAACCGCCAGCTCGCGCTCCGCCTGCGCGTCTTCCTCGACTGGATATCAGGCATCTTTGCTGAGGCGAAGTTGTAGAGCTTCGTAGCCCGACAGGCAAAACACCCGAACAGTCGGTCAATCCACTCTACCGGAATTCGGAAACGGCGTCGTTGCGAGCGCGGCGGAGCAATCCAGAAATATCCGCGGAAAGATTCTGGATTGCTTCGCTGCGATCGTATTGACGATGTTGGAACAATCGCCCGCCTCTTTGTGAGTTGTGCCTGCGCCACGAGCCGCTACCATGTGACCGCTCCCGACCACGGGACGCACAGCGAGCGGAGGCGACATGAGCGGGCAGGAACGCAAGGCAAAAGGATCGGACCTGTTTGTCGCGGCGCTGGAGAACGAGGGCGTCGATCGCATCTTCGGTATCCCCGGAGAGGAAAATCTCGACCTGGTCGAATCACTGCGCACCTCCAAGATCGAGCTGGTCCTGACCCGTCACGAGCAGGCCGCGGCCTTCATGGCCGCCACGCACGGTCGGCTCACCGGCAAGCCGGGAGTGTGTCTCTCGACGCTCGGCCCGGGCGCGCTCAACCTGTCCACGGGCGCCGCCTATGCACATCTCGGCGCGATGCCGATGATCTTGATCACCGGCCAGAAACCGATCATGAGCAGCCGGCAGGCGCGCTTCCAGATCGTGGACGTGGTTGCGACCATGAAGCCGCTGACGAAGCTCTCTCGGCAGATCATCAGCGCCTCCAGCATTCCGACCGTGGTGCGCGATGCCTTTCGCGTGGCGATGGAGGAACGGCCGGGGCCGGTGCATCTCGAGCTGCCCGAGGACATCGCGGGCGACGAAGTGCCGGCCGTCCCCGTGATCCCGGTCCATCCGATTGAAATTCCGGTCGCCCATCGCGCCGCGCTCGACCGCGCGGCCGAGATGATCTTGGCCGCAAAACGTCCCTTGGTGATGATGGGAGCTGCGACCAGCCGGCCGAGCTCGACCCACGGCATCGCCAGCTTCGTTCGGCGAACCGGCATTCCGTTTTTCACGACACAGATGGGGAAGGGCACGGTGCCCGGCGGCACCAATCTCTACATGGGCACGGCGGCGCTGTCCGAGCGCGACTACGTCCATGATGCGATCGATGCAGCCGATTTGATCGTGGCGATCGGCCATGATCCGATCGAGAAGCCGCCCTTCATCATGGGGCCGTCGGGACCGAAGGTCATTCACGTCAGCTACACGCCGGCGAGCGTCGAGCTGGTCTATTTCCCCGATGCCGAGGTCGTCGGCGACGTCGGCCCGAGCCTGGAGCTGCTCGCCGACCGGCTCGAAGGCAAGCTGCCGCAGGCGCCAGCACTCTTGCCGTTGCGCGAGGAGATCCTCAGGCACCTCGCCGACCGCGCGACCGAGGCGCGCTGGCCGCCGACACCGCAGCGCATCGTGCACGACATCCGGCAGGTGATCCCGGAGAACGGCATCGTCGCGCTCGACAACGGCATGTACAAGATCTGGTTCGCGCGCAACTACCGAACCCGCGTCGCCAACACGCTGCTGCTCGACAATGCGCTGGCGACGATGGGAGCCGGCCTGCCGTCGGCCATGATGGCTGCGATGCTCTATCCCGAGCGCCGCGTGCTCGCGGTTGCCGGCGACGGCGGCTTCATGATGAACAGCCAGGAGATGGAGACCGCCGTCCGCCTCAAGCTCAATTTGGTCGTGCTGGTGCTCGAGGACAACGCCTACGGCATGATCCGCTGGAAGCAGGCCGTCGATCACTTCGCCGATTACGGCATGACCTTTGGCAATCCCGATTTCGTCCTTTACGCGAAGGCCTACGGTGCCAAGGGACATCGCATCGAGAGCATCGACAGCTTCGGCCCGACGCTCGATGCGGCCTTCAAGGAGGGTGGCGTGCATCTGGTCGTGATCCCGATCGACTATTCGGAGAATGTGCGCGTGCTGGTAGATGAACTGCGGGCGCACGAGAAGTCGAAGGCGTGATGTGGTCGATGCTCTCGCCACATCGTCATTGCGAGCGCAGCGAAGCAATCCAGAATCTTTCCGCGGAGGCAGTCTGGATTGCTTCGTCGCTTTGCTCCTCACAATGACGGAGTATGCTGATCAGCCAAAATCCGATAACAACCTGCATCAACGTAGCTCAACCAACCACAGGAATAAGACATGACTCGCGTTCGCTGTATCACCGAGATGGGCATGGGCGTCGACGTTCACGGCAGGGACGCCACCAAGGCGGCGAAGCGTGCCGTATCGGATGCCATCAGGCATTCGAGCCTCGGATTCTTCCGGATGATCGGCAAGACCGCGAACGATATGTTCGTCGACGTCACGATTGCGGTGCCCAACCCTGAGGCGGTGGACAAGGACGCCGTTGCGAAGGAGCTGCCTTACGGCACGGTGACCGTGACTGCGGTCAAGGGCGGGCTGGAGATTCCCTCGGCCACGGAAGTGGCCAACGATCCCATCCTCATCGCCAACGCCGCCGTCATCGTCAGCTTCGACAAGGACTAGGCCGGTGTCCGACGGCGATGAGCGGCTACTGGATCGTCCGATCTGGAGTGCGCTGACGACGAGCCAGAAGCATCTGGCGGAGGGCGGCCCGCGCGCGCGGCGCTATCCCGTGGACATGACGCCGTTTGCCGACATGGTCGACATGTCTGAGGCAAGCTTCGCCGCGCTCGGTGATCTCCTGGCGGGCTCGCAGGTCGCCGCGCTGTTCACGCCGGAGCCGGTCGACGTTCCCGCCGGCTTCAAGGTCGTGCTCGCCGAGACCGGCGAGCAGATGATCGGCTCGCCGGCCGACAGTCCGCTTCGCGATGCCGAGATCGTCAAATTGGGCGCGGCCGACGTCGCCGCCATGATGGCGCTGACGGAGCTGACCAAGCCTGGTCCGTTCGCGTTGCGCACCCATGAGCTCGGCACCTTCCTTGGCATTCGCGTTGGTGGAGAATTGGTTGCGATGACGGGCGAGCGGATGAAGCCGGGAAAGTTCGTCGAGATGACGGCCGTCTGCGTGCATCCGGACTATCGTGGGCGCGGCTACGCGCAGGCGCTGCTCGCGGCGGTCGCGCGCCGGATCGAGGCGCGCGGCGAAATTCCGTTCCTGCACGTGTTTTCTCATAACGCCTCGGCGATTGCGCTGTACGAACGGCAGGGCATGAAGATCCGTCGCCGGCTGCACGTCACGGCGCTGATGAAGATTTGAGGGCCGATCGGACGGTCTTCATTTCCCGCGAAAGCGCGCTATATCCATCCCAACCATAATTTGGGGGAAACACATGGACGTCAGGACAACGGATTTTTCCGCCGCACGGACGGCGATGGAACGCTATGTCGATCAGGAGATCATTCCGGGTGTGTCCTGGGCCGTGCTCCGTGGTCATGAGGTGGTTGACCAGCAATGCGTCGGCTTTGCCGATCGCGAGGCGAAGACGGCGCTCCGGTCTGACCATATTTTCCGCGCGTTTTCCAATACCAAGATCTTCGTGACGTGCTCGATCATGCTGCTGGTCGAGGAGGGCCGCATCGGGCTTGATGATCCCGTCGAAAAATTCCTGCCGCAGCTCGGCAATCGCAAGGTGCTGAAGCAGGGTGCCGCGAGCCTTGCCGATGTCGAGCCGGCGAAGAGCTCGATCACGATCCGCCAGCTGCTGACCCACAGCTCGGGCCTCAGCTACGGCATCTTCGATCCCGGCACTGTGCTGTTCAAAGGCTATAACGAGGCGCGCGTGCTCAATCCGTTGACGCCGCTCTCCGACATGATCGACAAGCTCGCCGATCTGCCGCTGTCCTATCATCCCGGCGCGGGCTGGGAATATTCGGTCGCGACCGACGTGCTCGGCCGCGTGGTCGAGGTTGTCTCCGGCCATGCGCTCGACACCTTCCTCAAGGCGCGCATCTTCGATCGCCTCGGCATGGTCGATACGGGCTTCTCAGTGCCCGAGGCGCAGCAGGGCAGGCTGGTTGCGCTCTACACCGGCGCCGACGTGCTTGATCCGATGAAGCCGGGCCTGACGCGGGCCGACAATCTGCCTTATCCGCAGGCCTATCGGCGGCCGTTTCCGCGGCTCTCGGGCGGCGGCGGTCTGGTCTCGACCTTGCCCGACATGCTCGCGCTGGTACGCGCGCTGCGACCCGGTCCGGATGCGCTGCTGAAGCCGGACACGCTGCAGCAGATGATGACGAACCAGTTGCCCGCGGGCCAGACCATCCGATTTGCCAATCTCGGGCCGATTCCCGGCAAGGGCTTTGGTCTCGGCGGCGCCGTCACCTTTGCGCCGACGCCGTTCGATCCCCCGAATTCGACCGGCGAATTCCAGTGGGGCGGGCTTGCCGGCACCCATTGGTGGATTTGTCCGCAGGCCAACACCGCCGGCGTGCTGATGGCCCAGCGCCATATGGGCTTCTGGAACCCGTTCTTCTTCGAGTTCAAGCGCCTGGCCTACCAGGCGGTCGGGGGCTGATCGCGAAGAAATTGCCGGCGTCCGCGAATCCTTTCCGGCCTTCGCGCCCTCTTGATGGTCGAGGCATTTTGCTTCGGCTCATGTCGGAGGATGTGATGGCATTCTACAGGAAGAATATCGGCGGTCTGCATCAGGCGGTGCGGGTTGCGCTCGGAATTGCGGTTGCGATTGCCGCATTCGTGTATCTCGCCGGCGTCGCGGCGTGGCTGGTGGCGCTCGGGGGCGCAGGCTTCGCATTGACGGGGCTCGTCGGCTATTGCCCGATGTGCGCGATGGCCGGGATCGGACGAGGAGGCGTGTCGTGAGTGCGGCGGCGATCTCGTCAAGCCTGTTCGAGGCGGCCCGGCTCGGCGATCCCCAGGCGATCGCGTCTCTGCTCGAGACGGCGCAGCCGGATATCCGCCGCTACGCACGCGCCACCTGCCGCAGCTCGGCGGATGCCGAGGATGCAACCCAGGAGGCGATGTGGATCCTGTTCCGCCATGTCGGTACGATCCGCTCGCTCGTCGCGTTTTCCGCGTGGCTGTTCAGCGTGGTCCGCCGCGAATGTCTGCGGCTCGCGCGCAAGGCGGGCCTTGCGCCATCGATCGACGACGGCGAGGCGGAGGCTCTGCTGCTGTCGCGCTCCGAAGTGGATTTGCGTCTTGACGTGGCGGCTGCGTTTGAAGCGTTGCCAGCGCACTATCGCGATGTCGCGCTGATGCGGGACGTCAAGGAAATGACCATCGACGAAATCGCCGCCGCGCTCGGAGCGTCCAGGCAGACCGTGAAGGCGCGCCTGCATCGCGCCCGCGCCTTGATGCGCGAGTATTTGACGAGGTGAGACATGACCAATTATCAAACGCCTGACGATCTGAAGTCTGTCCCCGCTTTCGTGGCGTTGGCGCCGGTGGAGGCCAACGCGTTCCTTGCGTTCAACCACGCGGTCGAGCGCAAGGACGGTTCGATCCCGCCGAAATACCGCGAGCTGATCTCGCTCGCGGTGGCACTCACCACGCAATGCGCCTATTGCCTGGACGTGCATACGGCGCAGGCAGCGAAAGCCGGCGCGACGCGCGAGGAAGTCGCCGAAGCCGCGTTGATCGCGGCCGCTGTGCGCGCCGGCGGCACGCTCGGCCATGCGCTGCTGGCGCAGCGGCTATTCGAGCAGCATCGTAGTGAAACGAAAACATAGATGATGCAGGCGGGAGGTGATGCCTCCCGCCTGCGGTTCGCGTCAGTCCTTCCAGGGGTCGAACTCGCCTTCGCCAGCCATGGCGACGGCGAACGGCCGCAGCGTGTGCAGCACCCGCACGGTGCCGGCGTGCTGCGCGAGCACGTCGGGCAGGCGGCGATAGGCCATCGGGCTCTCGTCGAGGTCGGCACCGATCAAGGTGACACCACGCTCGTTGAGCCAGTGGTCCATCTCCGCACGCGAGAAGCGCCGCTTCGCCTCCTTTCGTCCGAACATGCGGCCGGCGCCGTGTACTGTCGAGTAGAGCGAAGCCCTGGCTTCCGGACTGTCGACGCCTTCGAGAATGACGGCGTCGTCGCCCATCGAGCCGCCGACGAATCCCTTCTGGCCGGGAAACGCCGGCGTCGCGCCCTTGCGCACCACCCACAGATCACGCCCGTCGTGGGTCTCACGCCAGGCGTAGTTGTGGTGGTTGTGCACGCTCTCGGTCACGCTGCCGCCGATGATCTGGCGGACGCGTTCGACAACCCACTCCCGGCCCGCATAGGCATAACGCCCGGCGAGCTGCATCGCCGCGATGTAGCGGCGGCCGAGCTCGGACTCCTCGTCGACGACGGCGGGCGGGACGTTCATGCCGTCCTTGCCGCCGGCGGCCTTGAGGTAGCGCGTCGCGGAAGTATGCCCGAGACCACGGCTTCCGAAGTGGACGCCGATCCAGACAAAACCTTCCTCGTCGCGCATGAGGTCGACATAGTGGTTGCCCGACCCGACCGTGCCGAGCTGCGCCACCGCCTTCTGACGGTAGGCTTCCATGTCGCTCTCGCGCCAGGCGTCACCGTCGTCGAACAGCTCGTGCTCGGCCCGTTCGGCGTTGGCGCGACCAACACCGAACGAGATGACCTTGGCGACGTCGCGGATGATCGTGGGCACGATCGCCGCAATGTCGTCGAAGCGCGTGTCGAGCCGTGCGGCCATGTTGCCGCAGCCGATGTCGAAGCCGACGCCGGAGATGCTGATCTGCTTCTCGTAGGCGATGACCCCGCCGACCGGCTGGGCGTAGCCGAGATGGCCGTCGGCGCAGATCACGCCGGACACGACATTGCCGACCGCCATGCAGTTGCGCATCTGCGCGATGGTCGCTTCCTCATGCGGGCCAAAAATCTTCAGCGGCGCATTCTGAAAGCGGGCCTCCTGCGGATGGAGCTGCGCGATCGCGTCGGCCGTCGCATTGGCCTCGCGTGCCAGATGCTCCTTGCGCGCGGCGTCCTTGTACAGGCACCAGGCCGGCTGGCCGCGTCCTTCACCGACGCGCGAGTCCGGATCGACGCCGGCGGCGAGGCAGAGCTCTCGGGCGCGTTCCATGTAGGGATCAGATCGTCGCATGGTCATGTGTCCTGCTTAACATATTGCTTTGAACAACAAAAAACCCTCCGGAGCGTTGGCTCGGGAGGGTCCGTGATACCTGGACTTTTGATCTCGCTATCAGGCAAGACCTCTCCCATGAGCCAAGCGTGCGCAATCGATTGACCGTAGGTCATTCGACGGGCGGACCAGGATTGCGTAGCGGTGCGGCATTGCTCGGTTCATGATGTGTGTCACGAACGGAAGTGTTCGTGAGGGCGCGGGAAATACTCTCGCAACTTACGGATGTCAAGCGACGCGCGTGTGAAGATTGAAAATGATGGACGCATGATTTGCCAAACTATCTCGGTCTCGATGGGTTTCGCTTCGGCTGGGTCGCAGCCTGGATCGACGAGCGCGGCGATCACGGCTTCGATTATTCGCCGGGCCTGACGCGCTTGCTTGCGTTGCCGCATGCGCGTGCGATGATCGACATGCCGATCGGATTGAATCCGAGCGGCTATCGAGTCTGCGACTTGCGTGCACGCGAGCTGGCCGGCCCTGCCGTGTTTCTTGGCGCGCGCCGCGATCTCTGGACATTTCCTGACATGGCGACGGCCAATCGCCACTATTGGGAGCGGGAAGGCAAGGGCAGGGGCGTGTCGGCGCAGCTCTGGAACATCAGGGACAAGATCAGGGACGTCGACGAGATCATGACGCCGGCGCGGCAGACGACAATTGGCGAAGCGCATCCGGAGTTGATTTTCTGGAATCTGGCAGGGCAAGTCCTTCTTCCGAAGAAGACGTCGGCGCAAGGTCGTGAGCAGCGCATCTCGCTGCTGGCGCATCGCGGCTTCACGCGTTTGGAGACATGGCTGACGCAGCGTCATGGCACCGGCATCGGCCGCGACGATCTCATCGATGCCTGTGCCTGCGCGGTCGCGGCCCGCGACAGCACACAGCGTGTCGGCGGCGAGGAGGTCGATCCGCGCGGGCTGCGGATGGAGATCAATTATTGAGGTCGCGGCCTCGCGCGTCTCGATTCGGGATAAAGTGGCAATTTATTTGAAGCGTGCAGGAACTGTCGACGGTCGGCCCGCGTTCCCCGTGCGAACCGATGACGGAGAAGCTCGTGCGATGAAGGATGCCAGTCAGTTCGCGACCGCGATGCTCGCGCTCGTTTTCACCGGGGCGCTGCTCGTCACCGGGCAGCTCTTCATCGAGCAACGCGCGCAGCGCGATATCGCGTACGCGGCCAGGCATCTGCTGCGGCCCCTGTAGTCCGGCTTCGATGCATGATCACTGCTCGGCCTTGCGCCGTTCGACGGCTCGCCTAGATTAGGCGGCATCTCACGAACGAAGCCGGGGTCCCGATGCCTGATCTGTCCGCCTTTCCCATCACCAAGCGCTGGCCTGCCAGGCATCCGGAGTTGCTTCAGCTTTATTCGCTGCCGACGCCGAACGGCGTCAAGGTGTCGATCATGCTGGAGGAGATCGGTCTGCCTTACGAGGTCCACCTCGTCGACTTCGGCAAGGACGACCAGAAGACGGCGGAATTCCTCTCGCTCAATCCGAACGGCAAGATCCCGGCGATCCTCGATCCCAACGGTCCCGGCGGCCGGCCGCTGCCGCTGTTCGAGTCCGGGGCGATCCTGCAATACCTCGCCGAGAAGACCGGCAAGCTTCTGCCGGAGGACGCCGCGCGCCGCTACCAGGCCATCCAGTGGGTGCATTTCCAGATGGGCGGCATCGGGCCGATGTTCGGCCAGGTCGGCTTCTTCCACAAATTCGCCGGCAAGGATTTCGAGGACAAGCGTCCGCTCGACCGCTATGTCAGCGAGGCCAAGCGTCTGCTCGGCGTGATGGAAGCGCATCTTTCCGGCCGGCAGTGGTTCTTGGATGACGACTACACCATCGCCGATATCTCCATGCTCGGTTGGGTGCGCAATCTCATCGGCTTCTACGGCGCCGGCGATCTCGTCGAGTTCAGCCAGTTCAAGTCGGTCGGTGCCTGGCTCGAACGGGGGCTGGCGCGTCCTGCCGTGCAGCGCGGCCTGAACATTCCGAAGCGGCCGTAGAATCAGGTCAGCGCCTTATGCGTCATGTAGAGCGCCATCACGGAGATGAGGGCGATCATGACCCTGTGCAGCACCGCTTTGCTGACGCCGTTGGCCGCGCGTGCGCCGAGATCGGTTCCGATCCAGAGGCCGGCGAGAATCCCGATGATGGCCGGCCAGCCGACCATGAGCCCCTTGCTCCAGTAGATCCAGGCCGCCGGAATGTTGGTCGGGATGACCGAGAAGATGAGGCTGACGAGTTGCGCCTGATGCTGCGGGACGCGTAGGCCCGCGGCGAGGCCGACGGTGATCGCGAGCCCGCCGCCGATGCCCATGAAGCCGGAGGAAAATCCGGCAAGCGCACCGATAAGGAGCAGGGGGAGCCAAGGCAGTTCGTCTCGGTCAACGGCCGCGTGGCTCCCGTCCTTGCGGTCGCGGCGCAGGATCAGGAGGGCGATCAGCGCGACGAGATAGACGACGTAGGTCCATTGCAGCACCGAGTCGGAGACCGCCGCCGCGGCGTAACCGCCGCCCGCACCGCCGATGAGAAATCCGAGGCCGATCCAGGCGATCCATTGCAGCGGGCTGCGATTGCCGCTCTGCCAGTAGCGGCGTACGCCGGCGAGGCCAGTGGGAGGGACCTGCGTGATCAGCGACGTCCCCTGGGCGACATGCTGCTCCGCGCCGAGCAGCAGCACGGTGAAGACGACAAGCCCGCCGCCCGGGCTCGTTCCCATGAAGCCCGATGTCAGCCCGCCGACGAGACCGACGCCGATGCCTGCGAGGAGATCGTGAATCCAGGACATCGCTTACGTCCTGGTCCGTCGCTTGATGTCAGGCCTGGTCGTGCGAAATCCCTCGATCACGCCGCCCACGGCCATCATGCAGGCCTCAACGTCAAAATCCTCACCCCAGCATTTCTGCAGCACGAAGCCCTGGAAGATCGCGATGAGCACGCGCGCGATCGCATCGGCGCCGAGGTCGCGCTTGATCAGGCCGTCATGCTGGCCGCGCTCGACCAGCGCCACGATCAGCGCGCGCGGCATGTCGATGCCTTCGACGACGCTGGTGCGGACGCGGCGGTTGCGCAAGGCCTCCGCCCAGCCGTGGATGCCGACGCGACGCCGCGCTTCGCCGGCGGGATCGGTGAGCCATTGCGCGTAGACGCGGATCAGCGCGTGAAGTCCTTCGATCGGATCACCCGATCCCTGCGCAACCGAGTTGAGCACGGCCTCGCGACGATGCCGGTCGTCGGCGAGCGCCTCGATCAAATCGTCCTTGCTCTGGAAGTAGAGATAGACCGCGCCGTGGCTCAAGCCCGACCGTTTGACGATGTCGGCCATGCCGGTCTGGTGGAAGCCTTGCTCGGCGAAGCAGGCGAGGGCCGCTTCGAGGATCTGCTGCCGCCTTCCTTCGCGTTGCTTGTCGCTGATCTTGGGCATTCTGGCCGTCCATAAATAACTGACAGATCGGTCGTTTTGACCATTTGCCTGATGCGGCCCCTATAAAGCCGGGCAATAATAAAAAACGATCAGTCAGTCATTTTTATTCTCAACGGCGACCTTGGTCAAGCCCAGGCGGTCCGGGAACAGGAGGATCAACCGTTACCGGGGGCTATGGCGGAGGTGACGGCGGCCCGGCCGGCAATCGCGCGGCTAGAACAGCCGTCCGCCGTTCGGCACAGGCTTGCTCGGCTGCACCAGCACGACCTTGCCCTCGGCATCGGGGAAGCCGAGCGTCAACACCTCGGAGACGACCGGGCCGATCTGTCGCGGCGGGAAGTTCACGACGGCCGCGACCTGCTGCCCCACCAGCGTCTCGAGCGGATGATTTTCGGTGATCTGGGCCGAGCTCTTGCGCACGCCGATCGCGGGACCGAAGTCGATCCACAGCCGCCAGGCCGGCTTGCGCGCCTCCGGGAACGGTTTTGCATCGACGATGGTGCCGACGCGGATATCGACCGCGAGGAAGCTGTTGAAGTCGATGGTTGGCGACACGGCCGCGGCGGGATCGTGAGTGACGTGCATTGATGTATCCGTTCGGAGAGCGAGGTTCGTTCGCAATGTTGTCGAGCGAACCGGAGTTTCGTACAACGCTGCAGTCATCCAATGACGCATGCGCGAGGAAGGTCTTGCCCAACATCATCTACGGCATCAAGAACTGCGACACCATGAAGAAGGCGCGCGCCTGGCTCGACACCCATGGCGTCGCCTACGAGTTCCACGACTACAAGGCGGCGGGCGTCGAGAAGGACAAGCTCAAGCAGTGGAGCGACAAGGCTGGCTGGGAGACGCTGCTCAATCGCGCCGGCACGACCTTCAAGAAGCTGCCGGATTCCGACAAGGAAGGTCTCACCGAGAAGAAGGCGCTAGCGCTGATGCTAGCGCAACCATCGATGATCAAGCGGCCGGTGCTCGAAGTCGGCGGCAAGCTTCTGGTCGGCTTCAAGCCGGACATCTATGCCAAGGAAGTCAAGGCCAAGTAGGTCGGCGCCAGATCGCGCTGGCCTCTAATTCAGCTCGACGATCTCGGTGGTGACGCCAAGCTGATCGGCGAACTCGACGACGTCGGCGGCAGCGATCCGGCCGGGGGCGCGATGGAAGAGATCGCGGTCGATCACCGCGCGCAGTTTCGGGCGCGGCAGCGCGTCATTTCCGCGCATCAGATTCTTGATCTCGAAGCCGCCGTCCTCGCAGAATGTCTTGAGCGACGCGATGACGTGGCAGACCTTGCCGTCGGTCTGGAACGGCAGCAGCAGCCGTTCATAGGCAACCACGCGGCCGTAGATGTCGTCGACGTCGGCCACGCTGTAGACCGGAAGGCCGCGCGCCACGCATTCATGATAGATTGGCATCACGAAGGGTGCGAGGCGCGGCCCGATGTAGTCGTCGAGCAGAACGCCTTTGCCGGTCTGTCCATAGGCGCGCGAGATGCGCGTGCCTTCGCTCTGGATGATGAGGCGCGGCGTCGGCGCCGAGATGTCAACGGTATAATAGATGAGATCGGACAGCTCTTCCTCGAGCCGCGCGGGCTGATACTCCCAGATCGCCGGCACCATCTGCCCGCGCGCATAAAGTCGCAGCCACGTGTTCAGGAGATCACGCTGCCTGATCGACTTGACGACAGAAGGAGCGGCGCTTGCAAAATCCAAGACAATTTCCAAGACAATATTCCCGACGCATAAAACCCGCGCATGATCCATGCGGCGGGAAAATTTTCTATGAAGGCTGGCGCGCGGGATGAAAGACCGTTAACGACGGCTTGATGACCGGTGCCTTGCGAACCGGGAGGCCGGGCAGGCGACATCAAAACGCGTCCGACTAAGGGAGCATAAGCCTCCCGGCCGGAGACCTGATCTGCTCAGCTTTCCGCCTTGCCTAACCCCCGTCACCTCCGGCATATTCCGCGCCCGGAGGCGACGTTCCGGGACAGGCTCCAAGGCCCCCGGAAAGCCGAAGTAACTAAGGACAGCCACGCGTATTGTGCGGGCAGGGGGAAATCTGTTTGGCCGATGAGTTCATTCTCGAAACGGAAGGCTTGACCAAGGAGTTCGCGGGCTTCTTCGCCGTCCGCGACGTTGCGCTCAAGGTTCGCCGTGGGAGCATTCACGCGTTGATCGGCCCGAACGGGGCGGGCAAGACGACGTGCTTCAATCTTTTGACCAAGTTCCTCAAACCGTCCGCCGGCAAAATTCTGTACAAGGGGCAGGACATCACGGCGATGGCGCCGGCCGATGTGGCGCGCCTGGGACTGGTCCGTTCATTCCAGATCTCGGCGGTATTTCCGCATCTCACCGCGCTGGAAAACGTCCGCGTCGCGCTTCAGCGCCAGCACGGCAGTTCCTTCGATTTCTGGCGCTCCAAGTCCGTGCTCAACCGCTTCAACGATCGCGCGCGTGAACTGTTGAACGATGTCGGCCTCAGCGAGTTTGCCAATACGCCCGCGGTCGAGATGGCCTACGGCCGCAAGCGCGCGCTCGAGATCGCAACGACGCTCGCGCTCGACCCCGAGATGATGTTGCTGGACGAGCCGATGGCCGGCATGGGCCACGAGGACATCGACAAGATCGCGGCGCTGATCAAGCGCATCTCCGCCAAGTACACCATCCTGATGGTCGAGCATAATCTAAGCGTCGTGGCCAATCTCTCCGACATCATCACCGTGCTGACGCGCGGGCAGGTGTTGGCGCAAGGCCATTACAGCGAGCTCACCAAGGACGAGCGCGTCAAGGAAGCCTATCTGGGAGCCGGTCATGCCTGAGACTGCAACCGCGGACGCTCCCGCAAAAGCCGCAACCGGCGGCAACATCCTCCAGGTCCGCAACCTGGAAGCATGGTACGGCGAGTCCCACATCCTGCACGGGATCAATTTCGACGTGAACGCGGGCGAGGTGGTTACGCTGCTCGGCCGCAACGGCGCCGGCAAGACGACCACGCTGAAGTCGATCATGGGCATCATCGGCAAGCGGACCGGCTCGGTGAAGTTCAACAACCAGGACATCATCCGCGCAACCTCCGACAAGATCGCGCGGATGGGCATCGCGTTCTGCCCGGAGGAACGCGGCATTTTCTCCAGTCTCGACGTGCGGGAGAATTTGCTGCTGCCGCCGGTGGTTCGCCCGGGCGGATTGCCGCTCGAGCAGATCTTCGATCTGTTTCCGAATCTGAAGGAACGTCTCAACAGCCAGGGCACCAAGCTCTCCGGCGGTGAGCAGCAGATGCTCGCGATCGCGCGCATCCTGCGTACCGGCGCGAGCTTCCTGATGCTGGACGAGCCGACCGAAGGTCTTGCGCCTGTCATTATCCAGCAGATCGGCCACACCATTGCACGGCTCAAGAAGGAGGGTTTTACCATCCTCCTGGTCGAGCAGAACTTCCGGTTCGCATCCACCGTCGCCGACCGCTACTACGTGGTCGAGCACGGCAAGATCATTGACGGATTTTCCAATTCGGAGCTTGCCGCCAACATGGACAAGCTCCACACCTATCTCGGCGTCTAAGACGGCCAAGCGTCAAACGGCCACGAGAAAATTCACGAGGGAAGTAGCATGAAAAAGTCGATTGCGTCGTTTCTGCTCGGCACGGCGTTGGCCGTCACCACGGCTGGCGTAGCCTTTGCGCAGGACAAGACCGTCAAGATCGGCGCGCTGTCCGATCAGTCCGGCCTCTACGCCGACCTCGGCGGTCCCGGCTCGACGCTCGCCGCCCAGATGGCCGTCGAAGATTCCGGCCTTGCGGCGAAGGGCTGGAAGATCGACATCATCTCCGGCGATCACCAGAACAAGCCCGACATCGGCACCGCGATCGCGCGGCAATGGTTCGACGTCGACAAGGTCGACATCATCGTCGACGTGCCGAACTCCGGCGTGGCGCTCGCCGTCAACAACGTCATCAAGGAAAAGAATGGCGTCTACATCAACTCGGGCGCCGCGACCTCGGACCTCACCAACGCGCAGTGCTCGCCCAACACGGTGCACTGGACCTACGACACCTACATGCTGGCCCACACCACGGGGCAGGCGCTGGTGAAGGCCGGTGGCGACAGCTGGTTCTTCCTGACCGCGGACTACGCCTTCGGTGCGGCGCTCGAGCGCGACACCACGGCCGTGGTCACCGCCAACGGCGGCAAGGTGGTCGGCGGCGTCAAGCATCCGCTCAACACGCCGGACTTCTCCTCGTTCCTGCTGCAGGCGCAGGCGTCCAAGGCCAAGATCATCGGCCTTGCCAATGCCGGCGGCGACACCACCAACTCGATCAAGCAGGCGGCCGAGTTCGGCATCGTCAAGGGCGGACAGAAGCTCGCGGCGCTGCTGCTGTTCCTGACCGACGTCAAGGCGATCGGTCTCGAGACCGCGCAAGGCCTCAACTTCACCGAGACGTTCTATTGGGACATGGACGACAAGACCCGGGCCTTCTCCAAGCGCTTCTCCGACAAGATGAAGAACAACGCGCCGCCCACCATGGTGCAGGCCGGCGTCTATGCGGGCGTGCGTCACTATCTCAAGACGCTGGAAGCGCTCGGCGGCAATCCCCATGACGGCGTCAAGGTCGTCGAGAAGATGAAGTCGTTGCCGACGGAGGACGACCTGTTCGGCAAGGGCGAGATCCAGCCGAACGGCCGCACCATCCACAGCGCCTACCTGTTCGAGGTGAAGAAGCCCTCGGAGTCCAAGGGGCCGTGGGACTTCTACAAGCTGGTCGGCACCGTGCCGGGAGACCAGGCTTTCACGCCGCTGTCCGAGAGCAAGTGCGCGCTCTTGAAGAAGTAAGATAACCGCCCGCAGGCCGTCAGGCCTGCGGGCGATTTTCAGGCAACGCCGAAGGGACCGGGTGCGGGATCGATGCAGGCTCTTTACGCTCAGCTACTGGTGGGATTGATCAACGGCTCGTTCTACGCGCTGCTCAGTCTCGGGCTTGCCGTGATCTTCGGCATGCTCAACATCATCAATTTCGCCCACGGCGCGCTCTACATGATGGGCGCGTTCGTTGCCTATTTCCTGCTGAGCCTCGGCGGCATCAACTACTGGTGGGCGCTGCTGATCGCGCCTGTTATCGTCGGCATCTTCGGCATGATCCTGGAACGGACCATGCTGCAATGGCTGACGGGGCTCGACCACCTCTACGGCCTGCTCCTGACCTTCGGCATCGCGCTGATCGTGCAGGGCGTGTTCCAGAACTATTTCGGCTCCTCCGGTCTGCCTTATGCGATTCCGGACCAGCTCAAGGGCGGCATGAATCTCGGCTTCATGTTCCTGCCGATCTATCGCGGCTGGGTCGTCATCTTCTCGCTGGTGGTGTGTATCGCCACCTGGTTCCTGATCGAGAAGACGCGGCTCGGTGCTAACCTGCGCGCTGCCACTGAAAATCCGACGCTGGTGCGCGCTTTCGGCATCAACGTGCCGCGCATGATTACGCTGACCTACGGTCTTGGCGTCGGCCTTGCCGCGCTCGCCGGTGTGCTCTCGGCGCCGATCAACCAGGTGCGGCCGTTGATGGGCGCCGACCTCATCATCGTCGTGTTCGCGGTGGTCGTGATCGGCGGCATGGGATCGATCATGGGCTCCATCATCACCGGCTTTGCGCTCGGTGTGATCGAGGGCCTGACCAAGTATTTCTACCCCGAGGCCTCCAACACCGTCGTGTTCGTGCTGATGGTGCTGGTGCTCTTGGTGAAGCCAACGGGACTGACGGGAAGGGCGGCCTGATATGACAGCCTTGACGGACGACACGCTGCCGGTAACCCCGCGCGCGATGCGTGACGAGATGGTCGTGTTCGTGGTGATGGCGCTGCTGCTGGCGTCGGTGCCCTTCACGGGCGTCTATCCGTTCTTCGTGATGCAGGCGCTGTGCTTTGCGCTGCTTGCCTGCGCCTTCAACCTGCTGATCGGCTATGGCGGCCTGTTGTCGTTCGGCCACGCAATGTTCATGGGCACCGCCGGCTATTGCAGCGCGCACGCGCTGAAAGTGTGGGCGTTGCCGCCGGAGCTCGGCATCCTCGTTGGAATCGTCGCGGCGTTCGGGCTGTCGCTCATCACCGGCTATATCTCGATCCGCCGCCAGGGCATCTATTTCTCGATGATCACGCTGGCGCTGTCGCAGCTCCTGTACTTCATCTACCTCCAGGCGCCGTTCACCCATGGTGAGGACGGCATTCAGGGCATTCCGCAGGGGCGGATGTTCGGCTTGCTCGATCTCTCCAAGCCGACGGTGCTTTATTACGTCGTGCTGGCCGGCTTCCTCGCCGGCTTCCTGCTGATCTACCGCATCATCAACTCGCCGTTCGGTGAAGTGCTGAAGTCGATCCGCGAGAACGAGCCGCGCGCGATCTCGCTCGGCTACCGGACCGACCAATATAAATTCCTGGCTTTCGTCCTGTCCGGCACGCTGGCCGGCTTTGCCGGATCGCTGAAGGTGTTCGTGGCGCAGAATGCCTCGCTCACCGACGTGCACTGGACGATGTCGGGCGAGGTCGTGCTGATGACGCTGGTTGGCGGTCTCGGCACCATCTTCGGCCCCGTGGTTGGTGCCTTCGCGATCATCGCCATGCAGCAATATCTGGCGGGTTTTGGCCAATGGGTGACAGTGATCCAGGGCTCGATCTTCGTGGTCTGCGTGCTCACCTTCCGCCGCGGCGTCATCGGCGAAATCGCTCATTACTTCCGGCGCTCGCTCTAAGCCATTGATATCGCGTCAATTTCATTGGCGCGATAATCCGGTGGATGATCCTGCTTCGCGGGCGTGAGATGACACGCGCGCGGGGTGGAAATGGTCTATGACAGTTTCATGACGGTCCGTTCGGGCCGGGCCATTTCCAACCGGTAGCCTATCCCCATGATGCGATGGTTTCGCGCTTTCCTGCCCAAGGAAGAACGGTTCTTCGACCTGTTCGACCGCCATGCACAGACCGTGATCCAGGGCTCGATCGCACTCCAGGGCATGCTCAACGGGGGCGAGGAGACGCCGGTCTACTGCCAGCGTGTCAACCAGTTCGAGAACGACGCCGACAACATCACCCGTGAGGTGCTGACGGCGGTGCGCCGTACCTTCATCACCCCCTTTGACCGTGGCGACATCAAAAATCTCATCACCTCGATGGACGATGCCATCGACCAGATGCAGCAGACGGCCAAGGCCGTGATGCTGTTCGAGGTCCGCACCTTCGAGCCGCCGATGCGGGAGATTGGCGGGCTCCTGATCGAATGCGCCAATCTCGTGGGGCGCGCGTTGCCGCTGATGCAGTCGATCGGCCCGAACGTCGCGATGCTGACCGCGATCACGGAGGAGCTGGGCAAGCTGGAGGGACGGGTCGACGATCTCCATGACATCGGGCTGAAGGAGCTGTTTCTCAAGCACCGTGATGGCAGCGCGATGGATTTCATCGTCGGCGTCGAGATCTACGACCATCTCGAAAAGGTGGCCGACCGTTTCGACGACGTCGCGAACGAGATCAACAGCATCGTCATCGAGCAAGTTTAGGGCAGGGGTCGCGCCGTGGATGCTGCGCTCGGACTTCCTGTCCTCGTCGGCTTGATCGCCGTCGCGCTGCTGTTCGACTTCCTGAACGGCCTGCACGACGCCGCCAATTCGATCGCGACCATCGTTTCGACCCGCGTGCTGCGGCCGCAATTCGCGGTGCTCTGGGCCGCGTTCTTCAATTTCATCGCCTTCATGGTGTTCGGGCTGCATGTTGCCCAGACCATCGGCACCGGCATCATCGATCCCGCGGTGGTCGACGCCCAGGTGATCTTCGCGGCGCTCGTCGGCGCGATCGTCTGGAACCTGGTGACCTGGTGGCTCGGCATCCCATCCTCCTCCTCGCATGCGCTGATCGGTGGCCTTGTCGGCGGCGGCATGGCCAAGGCGGGGATCTCGGCGGCGGTGTGGAGCGGCCTGTCCAAGGCGGTGCTGGCGATCGTGCTGTCGCCGCTGGTCGGTTTCCTGCTCGCGATGATGCTGGTCGCGATCGTGTCCTGGCTCTCGGTGCGCTCGACGCCGTTCGCGGTCGATCGCGCCTTCCGCATCCTGCAATTCGCCTCCGCCTCGCTCTATTCGCTCGGCCATGGCGGCAATGACGCCCAGAAGACCATGGGCATCATCGCCGTGCTGCTCTATTCGCAGGGGCATCTCGGCGGCGAGTTCTCGGTGCCGTTCTGGGTGGTGCTGTCCTGTCAGGCCGCGATGGCGCTGGGCACGCTGATGGGCGGCTGGCGTATCGTCCGCACCATGGGCCTGCGCATCACCAAGCTGACGCCCATGCAGGGCTTTTGCGCCGAAACCGGCGGCGCCGCGACGCTGTTCATGGCGACCTTCCTCGGCGTTCCCGTCTCGACCACCCACACCATTACCGGCGCGATCGTCGGCGTCGGCGCGGCCCGCCGCGTCTCGGCGGTCCGCTGGAACGTCGCGAGCTCGATCGTTTATGCCTGGGTGATCACGATCCCGGCCTCGGCCATTGTCGCGGCGCTGACCTGGTGGGCGGTCCAGATTTTCGTCAGGTGACGAATTTCAGCCCGGCGATGCCGGCGACGATCAGCCCGATGCTGGCGAGACGGAACGCGGTGGCCGGCTCGCCGAACAGGATGATGCCAAGCGTGGCGGTACCGACCGCGCCGATGCCGGTCCAGACCGCATAGGCGGTTCCGACGGGCAGCGATTTGAGCGCCATTCCGAGCAGGATGACGCTGCCGGCCATCGCCACGAGCGTGATGACGGACGGAACAAGCTTGGTAAAGCCCTCGGTGTATTTTAAGCCGATCGCCCAGGTAATCTCGAGAAGACCGGCGACGAACAGGATGCTCCAGGCCATGACGACCCTCCATTCAAGGCAGGGTCGTCCCCGCGGCGGATATGCTGATGAGGGGGGAGGCCGTCCTCCCCGGGAGCGGATATGGGGCTGGCCGAGGGGCTCCGCAATCACCACATGAGGCTTGATCAGGCCCATTTTCCCTGCCAAACGCTCCCGCCATGTCCGACATCGCCATATCAGCCGACTCGCCGGCCCGTTCCCCGCTTGCCATCGAGGTGGCGCGGCGGCGCACCTTCGCGATCATCTCCCACCCGGACGCGGGCAAAACCACGCTGACCGAGAAGCTGCTGCTGTTCGGCGGTGCCATCAATCTCGCCGGCCAGGTCAAGGCCAAGGGCGAGCGGCGCAACACCCGTTCGGACTGGATGAAGATCGAGCGCGAGCGCGGCATCTCGGTCGTGACCTCGGTCATGACCTTCGAGTTCGAGGGTCTTGTGTTCAATCTGCTGGACACGCCGGGCCATGAGGACTTTTCGGAGGACACCTACCGTACGCTCACGGCGGTCGACTCCGCCGTCATGGTGATCGACGCCGCCAAGGGCATCGAGGCGCGCACCCGAAAGCTGTTCGAGGTCTGCCGCCTGCGCGACATTCCGATCATCACCTTCATCAACAAGATGGACCGCGAGAGCCGCGACGTCTTCGAGCTGCTCGACGAGATCGAGAAGACGCTGGCGCTCGACACCACGCCGATGACTTGGCCGGTCGGCCGCGGCCGCGATTTCCTCGGCACCTATGACGTCGCCAATGGCGGCGTACGCCTGCTCGAAGGCGGCGGCGCCAAGACCGGCGCGGCCCAGCAGATCGAGATTGCGGAACTGGCCAAGCTCAACGCCAATCTCGACGTCTCCGCGGTGAAGGACGAGCTCGAGCTCGTCACCGAGGCTTCAAAACCGTTCGAGCTCGCCGCCTTTCGCGAGGGCCATCTGACGCCGGTCTATTTCGGCAGCGCGCTGCGCAATTTCGGCGTCGGCGACCTCCTGGAAGGTCTCGGCAAGTTCGCGCCGGAGCCGCGCGCGCAGGAGAGCGACCAGCGCAAGATCGAGGCGACCGACCCGCGCATGAGCGCCTTCGTGTTCAAGATCCAGGCGAACATGGATCCGAACCACCGCGACCGCATTGCTTTTGCGCGCCTGTGCTCCGGCAAGCTCAGCCGCGGCATGAAGGCGAAGCTGGTGCGCACCGGCAAGAGCATGCCGCTGTCGAGCCCGCAATTCTTCTTCGCGCAGGACCGGTCGGTGGCGGACGAAGCCTTCGCCGGCGACGTCGTCGGTATTCCCAATCACGGCACGCTGCGCATCGGCGACACCCTGACCGAGGGCGAGGATTTCACCTTCGTTGGCGTGCCGAGCTTCGCGCCGGAAATCGTCCGCCGCGTGCGTCTCACCGACGCGATGAAGGCGAAGAAGCTGAAGGAAGCGCTTCAGCAGATGTCGGAAGAGGGCGTGGTGCAGGTGTTCCGCCCGCGCGACGGCGCACCGGCGCTGGTCGGCGTGGTCGGGGCGCTGCAGCTTGACGTGCTGAAGGCACGGCTCGAGGCGGAATATTCGCTGCCCGTCGAGTTCGAGGTCAGCGAGTTCCAGCTCGCCCGCTGGGTCTCATCCGAAGATCGCAAGAAGCTCGACACTTTCATCGCCGCCAACACCTCGAGCATCGCCGACGATGTCGACGGCGATCCCGTGTATCTGGCGAGAAACGAGTTCTATCTCGGCTACGCCAGGGAGCGCGCCGAGGGCATCGAGTTCACGAACGTCAAGGACGTCAAGAAGAAGGGGTAGGGTGCTCTCCGCGCACTGCTGCGTGGCCACACTCCGCTGTCATTCCCCGCGAAGGCGGGGAATCCAGTACGCCGCAGCCTCTCGATTCCATCACCGCCGTCTCGGATTACTGGGTCGCCCGGTCGCGCCGGGCGACGACACCGGAGCTAAACGCGAGCATGTGAACAGCGGCAGGCTTGACGCGTTCGTTGGCAATGCCACGTTTGTGCGTGTGACATTGTGAGCTCGCATCATGTGGCGCGGCATCCTCGTTTTCCTCCTGTTGGCGATATCGACGGTTGCCGCCGATGCGCAGCGCCGCCAGATCAATCCGATCCCGTTTTCGCATGAGCCGTGCAGCGTGCTCGCCGGCCGGCCCTGCACGCCGTACTATTGCAGCCCGCTCGAGCCCGGCCCCTGCATTCCCGAGATCGACTACCCCTACGGCCAGAATCTCCAGCTCACGATCGAAACCGTGCCGGCGGAGGCAGATCGCTCGAAATATCAGAGGCCGGATCACGATCTCGATACGATCGGCGATCTCTTCGCCGAGCTGCGCACTTGCTGGTCGCCGCCATCGGACAATGCGCGCGCGGGCATGCAGATGGCGGTGCGCTTCAGCTTCAACAAGGCGGGCGGCATGATCGGTCCGCCGCAGCTGACCTATGCGACCGCGGGCGTCCCGGCCGATACCCGAACGACCTATCTCAATGCGATCAATTCATCGCTGAAAGCCTGCCTGCCGCTCAAATTCACCAGCGGCCTCGGGGGCGCGCTGGCTGGGCGTCCGATCGCGATCCGCTATGTCGATAATCGCGAGCTTGGAAAATAGTTCTATCCCTGCATCTTGAGGACCGCGCTTGCGCGCGTCTCGCAGGATGAAGGCTGCGGCCGTTGCAGCGGCCGGGCCTTCACGCCTGACCATGAGGCGCGAGAGTTGCGACCCGCGCCCAATCGATGATACGCCATGGGCGGGGGCGCTGGTTGAGGGGAGGATGTCGTGGGTCTGCTGGTCATGATCCTGGGGCTGATGCTGTTTTTTGCGGCCCATGTTTTCACAACGAAACGAGAGGCGCGCGCGCAAGCGATCGCGAGACTGGGCGAGGGGACCTACAAGATCCTCTATGCGGCCGTCTCGCTTGCGGGACTGGCGCTGATCATCTGGGGCTTTGCCCATTATCGCGCTGCCGGAATGATCCCGGTTTGGGAGCCGCCGGTCGCATTCAAGCACATTACAGTGGCGCTGATGCTGCCCGCTGTCATCCTGGTGGTGGCCTCCTACTTGCGCGGGCGCATCTATGCGACGCTGAAGCATCCGATGCTGGCGGGCATCAAATTGTGGGCGGCCGCGCATCTGCTCGCCAATGGCGATCTCGGCTCCATCATCCTGTTTGGCTCGTTCCTGGGCTGGGCCGTGTATGACCGCATCTCGCTGAAGCATCGCACCGATGGCGGCGGCCCGCCGATTCCGGTGGGCGGGGTCACCAATGATCTGATCGCCGTTGCAGTCGGTGTCGTCGCTTATCTCGCGCTGGCCTTCGCATTCCACCCGGTTGTGATCGGCGTTCCCGTCATGGGAGGCTGACGACAGCCGATCAGCGCAAGACCGTTCCGCGCAGCCGTGCGCGGAACGTGACAAGGCAACAAGCCGAGGGCATTCCGATGGACTGGTCGCAATCTCAGATCCCTCCGATGCGATTCGAGGCGCGTTTTGGTGATCGGGTGGTGCCGGCCTTCTGCGACCGGCCGGCGAGCCTGTGGGCGATGATCGCGGACGCCTGCGCCCGCAATCCGGATGGCGAAGCGCTGGTCGCAGGCGATGTCCGGTTGAGCTGGCGGCAGGCGGTGGAGCAGGCCGCGCGGATCGCGGCCGGCTTTCGCAAGCTCGGCCTGCAGCGCGGCGATCGCGTCGCGATCCTGCTCGGCAATCGTATCGAATTTCCGCTGCTGCTGTTTGCCGCCGCGCATGAGGGGCTGGTGACGGTGCTGCTCGGCACGCGCCAGCAGAAGCCCGAGATCGCCTATGTCCTCGCCGATTGCGGCGCCAAGATCCTTATCCATGAAGCGGGGCTCACCGGGCGGCTGCCCGATGCGCTTGATGTCCCCGCTGTCATCCACCGCATCGCCGTCGACAGCAATCAGGCCCTGTCGCGTTTCGCCGTGCTCGCCGACAACGTCCCGGCATCGGCGCCGGTCGAGATCGACGAGGAGGACACCGCGATGATCCTCTACACCTCGGGCACGACGGGCAAGCCGAAGGGCGCGATGCTCGCCCATTGCAACATCGTCCATTCCTCGATGGTGTTCGTCTCCTGCCTGCAATTGACGGAAGCAGACCGCTCGATCGCGGCGGTGCCGCTCGGCCACGTTACCGGCGTCGTCGCCAACATCACGACGATGATCCGCTGCGGCGGCGCGCTGATCATCATGCCGGAGTTCAAGGCCGCCGATTATCTCAAGCTCGCCGCGCGCGAGCGCGTCACTTACACGGTGATGGTGCCGACGATGTACAATCTGTGCCTGCTCCAGCCCGATTTCGAGAGCTACGATCTCTCGAGCTGGCGCATCGGCGGCTTTGGCGGCGCGCCGATGCCGGTCGCGACCATCGAGAAGCTCAAGGCGACGATTCCCGGCCTGAAGCTCGCGAACTGCTACGGCTCGACCGAGACGACGTCGCCCTCGACGATCATGCCGGGCGAGCTGACCGCGAGCCACATCGACAGTGTCGGCCTGCCGTGTCCTGGTGCCCGCATCGTCGCGATGGGGGCGGACGGGCGCGAGCTGCCCCCTGGCGAGATCGGCGAGCTCTGGATCCAGAGCGCCTCCGTCATCAAGGGCTACTGGAATAACCCGAAGGCCACGGCCGAAAGCTTCACGGGTGGCTTCTGGCATTCCGGCGATCTCGGCTCGGTCGACGCGGAGGGGTTTGCCCGCGTGTTCGACCGGCAGAAAGACATGATCAATCGCGGCGGCCTGAAGATCTATTCGGCCGAGGTCGAGTCCGTGCTGGCCGGCCACCCCGCCGTGGTCGAGAGCGCGATCATTGCCAAGGCCTGCCCGGTGCTGGGTGAGCGCGTCCACGCCGTGGTGGTGACGCGCGCCCCGGTGACCGGCGAGGCCTTGCGCGCCTGGTGCGCGGAGCGGCTGTCCGACTACAAGGTCCCCGAAACCATGGCGATCACCCCCGAGCCGCTGCCGCGCAATGCCAACGGCAAGGTGCTGAAGCGGCAGCTGCGGGAGCTCCTGGGAACCTGAGCCGGACAGGCCGGTCCGGGCTGTTCCGGGTGGTTAACGCCTTGATTGGGCTCGCTTTGCCTTGCCACCGCCATATCGTTAGGGTACCCCGCCGCCACGTGGGGGACGGGGATTCCTGACGCGAACGCATTGGCGCGCGCACCCGGACGGGCATGGGATTAACATAAGTGTCTGAATTATTTGACGAAGTCGACGAGGAAGTACGTCGCGAACAGCTCAAGAAGCTGTGGGACAAGTATTCGATCGTCTTCATTGCCCTGATTGTGCTGATCGTGGCTGCTGTGGGCGGCTGGCGCGGCTACCAGTACCTGGAGGGCAAGAAGGCCGCCGAGGCCGGCGCCGCCTTCGAGAAGGCCGCTGAGCTGTCCGACCAGGACAAGCACGCGGAGGCCGAGGCCGCTTTCACCGCGCTCGCCGCCAAGGCTCCCTCGGGCTATCGCACCCTGGCGCGGCTGCGTGCCGCGGCCGAGGCGGCGCCCCGCGATCCCAAGGCGGCCGCCAAGATGTTTGACGACATCGCCGCCGATCGCAGCATCGGTGGCGAGTGGCAGGATCTGGCGAAGCTCCGCGCCGCCGGATTGCTGGTCGACAGCGCGTCCTATGCCGACATGCAGCAGCGGCTGGAGTCCTCCGCCGCGCCCAAATCCACGTTCCGCCACAGCGCCCGCGAGTTGCTGGCGCTATCGGCCTGGCGCAACAACGACATGACCGCGGCCCGCAAATGGCTCGACGCGATTGCCGAGGACGGCGAAACGCCGCCCGGTTTGCGCTCACGCGCCGAGGCGCTCCAGGCCCTGCTGCCGCCCGTCGCCAAAAGCTGACCAAGAGCTGACCTTCGGGCTCTCTGACGTAGACGAGACACAAGATGCGCCGCACGCCACGCTTGATCGCAGCCGCCGTCCTGATCGCCTTCACGGGCATCCTGGGCGGCTGCTCCAGCTTCGATCCAAGCGACATGCTCGACTTCCTCGACACCAAGAAGAAGCTGCCGGGCGACCGCAAGCCGGTCTTCCCGGAGGGCGTTCCGGGCCTCGAGCAGGGCGTGCCGCGGGAGATGTACAAGGGCGCAGCACAGCAGCAGCCGGATCCGAACGCACCGGCCGTCGCGGCTCTGCCCGCCGAGCCGCCGCCCGAGGCCAAGCCGGCAAAGGGTGCCAAGGCGAAGAAGACCAAACAGCCTGCCAGCGCCGCCACCGCGCCCGCTGAGGCGCCGGCGGGCGAGGTTGACGGCGAGGCCCAGCCCGAGGCCGCGCCGCCCACGGCCGCTCCGCCGCCCAAGCAGAAGATCGTGCGCAAGCGCACCACCGCCCCGCCGCCGCCGGATCAACCCGTCCAGCAGGCGCAACCGACCCAGACCACCCAGCAGCAATCGCAGGGAGCTTTCCCGGCACCGATGCCGAGCGGCAGCTTTTCGCGCTGATCACTTCATTACATTGACAGGCGCGGCCTTCGCAGCGCACGAATGACCGATGTCCTTCACGATTGCTATTATCGGCCGGCCCAATGTCGGCAAATCGACGCTGTTCAACCGCCTGGTTGGGCAGAAGCTCGCGCTCGTCGATGACCTGCCGGGCGTCACCCGCGACCGCCGCGAAGGTGAGGCCAGGCTCGGCGATCTCGAATTCACCATCATCGACACCGCCGGCCTCGACGAGGGCGCCAAGGGCTCGCTGACCGCGCGCATGCAGGAGCAGACCGAGGCCGCAATCGCACAGGCCGACGCGCTGTTCTTCGTCATCGATGCCCGCATCGGCCTCACGCCCACCGACCGCGCCTTCGCCGATTTCGCCCGCAAGGCCGACAAGCCGGTGCTGCTGGTCGCCAACAAGAGCGAAGGCAAGCATGGCGATGCCGGCGCGATGGAGGCCTTTGCGCTCGGCCTCGGCGATCCGATCCAGGTCTCGGCCGAGCACGGCGAGGGCATGGGCGAGCTGTATGACGCGCTCCGCGAGTTGATGCCGGAGCCTGTCGACGAAGATGAAGCCGAGGACGACGAGCCGCTGACGGAGGAGGAGGCCGCGACGCGTCCGATCCGCGTCGCCATCGTCGGCCGGCCCAATGCCGGCAAGTCGACGCTGATCAATCATCTGCTCGGCGAGGAGCGCCTGCTGACGAGCCCGGAGGCCGGCACCACGCGCGATTCCATCGCGGTCGAGATCAACTGGAAGGGCCGCGATTTTCGCGTGTTCGATACCGCCGGCCTGCGCCGTCGCTCGCGCATCGAGGAAAAGCTGGAGAAGCTCTCGGTCGCCGACGCGTTGCGTGCGGTCCGCTTTGCCGAAGTCGTCGTGATGATGATGGATACGCAGAACCGCTTCGAGGAGCAGGATCTGCGCATCGCCGATCTGATCGAGCGCGAAGGCCGCGCGGTCGTGCTCGCCGTCAACAAATGGGATCTGATGGAGACCAAGGGCGGCGGCGCCGTCTCGGGCCTGCGCCGGGATGCCGACCATTGGCTGCCGCAGATCAAGGGCGTGCCGATCGTCGCCGTATCAGGTCTGATGGGCGAGGGCATCGATCGTCTGATGCAGGCGATCCAGGACGCCTACGCGGTCTGGAACAGGCGTGTGCCGACATCCGCGCTCAATCGCTGGTTCGAGCAGGCCGTGCAGGCCAATCCGCCGCCGGCGGTGTCCGGCCGACGGCTCAAGCTCAATTACATCACGCAGAACAAGGCGCGTCCGCCGAGCTTCGTGCTGTTCTGCTCGCGCGCGGACGCGGTGCCGCAGTCCTATTTGCGCTACCTGACCAATTCCATGCGCGAGACCTTTGAGCTGCCGGGTACGCCGGTGCGCATCACCTTGCGCGAAAAGGCCAACCCCTTCGCCCACAAGCGCAAGCGGCCGTCGTGAGCAACGATGCCGGCGAGGCGACGGCGCGAAGCGCTGCGCCGGTCCGGCGTGGTGCCGTCGCCTTCATCTTCGTCACCATCCTGCTCGACATGCTCGCGCTCGGCGTGATCATGCCGATCCTGCCGAAGCTGATCGACAGCTTCGTCGACAACGACACCGCGCATGCGGCCCGTATCTTCGGCCTGTTCGGCACCGCCTGGGCGCTGATGCAGTTCGTGTTCTCGCCGGTGCTCGGCGCGCTGTCGGATCGCTTCGGACGGCGGCCGGTGGTGCTGCTGTCGAATTTCGGGCTCGCCGCCGACTATGTGTTGATGGCGCTCGCGCCGTCGCTCGTCTGGTTGTTCATCGGCCGCGTGATCTCGGGCATCACCTCGGCGAGCATTTCGACCGCCTTTGCCTATATCGCCGACATCACGCCGCCGGAGCGGCGCGCGGCCGTCTTCGGCAGGATTGGAGCTGCCTTCGGCGCCGGCTTCATCCTGGGCCCGGCGCTCGGCGGCCTGCTCGGCGACATCGATCCGCGGCTGCCGTTCTGGGCGTCGGCGGCTTTGAGCTTTGCCAATGCGCTCTATGGGCTCTTCGTCCTGCCGGAATCGCTGGCGCCGGAGCGGCGCGCGCCGTTCCGCTGGACCAGCGCCAATCCGGTCGGAGCGCTGCACTTGCTGCGTTCCAACGCGGCGCTGGCCGCGTTATCCATCGTCAACTTCATCGCACAGGTCGCGCATGTCGTGCTGCCCTCGACCTTCGTGCTCTATGCGACCTATCGCTACGGCTGGGATTCCAAGACCGTGGGTCTGACGCTCGCGATGGTCGGTATCTGCGCCATGGTGGTGCAGGGGCTCGCGATCGGCCCGATCGTGCGCGTGCTCGGCGAGCGGAATGCGCTGGTGCTCGGTCTGTGCTGTGGCGCGATCGGCTTCGTGATCTTCGGCGCGGCGCCGACCGGCCCGCTGTTCTGGATCGGCATTCCCGTGATGTCGCTGTGGGGCATCTCGGGCGCCGCCATGCAATCGCTGATGACGCGACTGGTCGCGCCCGATCAGCAGGGCCAGTTGCAGGGCGCGACCGCGAGTGTGCAGAGCGTCTCGCAGCTCGTCGGGCCGTTCCTGTTCACGCTGACGTTTTCCTATTTCATCGGCGCCAGCGCGCCGTGGCATTTGCCCGGCGCGCCATTCCTGCTTGCGGCGGTGCTAATGGTGGTGTGCGTGGCGATCGCGATGCGGTCGCTGGCGACTACAAAGACGGTCTCGTAGGGTGGGCAAAGGCGCGTAAGCGCCGTGCCCACCATCTCTCCACGATTTCAAGAAACGGTGGGCACGCTCCGCTTTGCCCACCCTACGGCAGCCTTTTCCTAGGCTAAGAACGAGAATGCCCGGGACAAGCCCGGGCATGACGTCGTGGAGGTTGTGTATGACCGCTACGCGCTTACTTCTTCACCAGCGGGCACTCGCTGTCCTTGAGCGGCTTGGCCGCGTCCTCCGCCGCGATCGTGGCGATCTGCTTGTAGTAGTCCCACGGACCCTTCGACTCCTCGGGCTTCTTCACCTCGAACAGATAGGCCGGGATGAGACGGCGTCCGTCCTGGCGCAGCGGGCCATTGCCGAACAGCGGATCGTCGGTCGGCAGCTCCTTCATCTTGGCGACGACCTTGGCGCCGTCATGCGGGTTGCCGCCGAGCGCTTCCATCGCCTTGAGATAGTGCAGCACCATCGCGTAGTTGCCGGCCTGGGTCATCGACGGCATCGCGTTCTTGCTGGCCAGGGCAGCGAAGCGCTTCGACCAGGCGCGGGTCTGCTCGTTCATGTCCCAGTAGAAGGACTCGGTGAAGGTCAGGCCGTGCGCGGTCTTTAACCCCAGCGAATGCACGTCGTTGATGAACAGCAGCAGCGCCGCGAGCTTCTGGCCGCCCGATACGATGCCGAATTCGGCCGCCTGCTTGATCGAGTTCGTGGTGTCGCCGCCGGCATTGGCGAGGCCGACCACCTTGGCCTTGGACGATTGGGCCTGCAGCAGGAAGGACGAGAAGTCCGAGCTGTTGATCGGGTGCTTGACGCTGCCCAGCACCTTGCCGCCGTTTGCCGTCACGACGGCCGTGGTGTCGCGTTCCAGCGCGTGGCCGAATGCATAATCCGCGGTAAGAAAGAACCAGGTGTCGCCGCCGGCCTTGGTCAGCGCCTTGCCGGTGCCGTTGGCGAGCATGTAGGTGTCGTAAGTGTAGGAGATCGTGTTCGGCGTGCAGGCCTTGCCGGTCAAGTCGGCAGAGGCGGCGCCGGAATTCAGCAACACCGAATTCTTTTCCTTGACGAGGTTGCTGACCGCAAGCGCGACGCCGGAGTTCGGCGTATCAGCGATCGCATCGACCTTCTCGTTGTCGATCCACTGCCGAGCGATATTGACGCCGACGTCCGGCTTGTTCTGGTGATCGCCGCTCAGAACGTCGATCTTCCAGCCCTTCTTGAGCAGGCCGGAATCCTCGACGGCCATCTTGATCGCGACCACGGAGTTCGGGCCGCCGATATCGGCATAAAGGCTCGACATGTCATTCAAGACGCCGATCTTGACGGTCTTGTCCTGCGCGTAAGCGGATGTTGCAAAACCGAAGGCGGCACAGGCCAGAAGGGCCGCATAGCGGCGCGCGAGCGTCGTCGTCATAAAAGGTCTCCTCCATTTTCAATATGCGGACGGCTCTCTTGCGGAGCCTTGTTCCGGCTGATCGCTCTACCGTGTCCCACGGCTGGCGGCAATGCGCCTAAAGCCGGATGACGCTGCGGCGTAGCGTCATCCGTCGGTTAACCTTTGGGCAAAGTGTGTTGAGACGCTATTTGAGCGCGTCCGAGGTCAGCTTGAATTTCTGGATGCGCTTACCGGTGTCGACCTCGGCGGTATAGACGTTACCCTTGGCGTCTATCGCCATGGCATGCACCCAGTGGAACTGCCCGGCATTGCGGCCGTTGTGGCCGAAGCTGCCGGCCACGCTGCCGTCCTCGCGCTTGATCACCCGGATCTCGTTGTTCTCGCCGTCGGCGCTGAGCAAATAGGTCTGCTTCGGATCGGGCCAGATCGCGATGTCCCACACCGCGCCGTTGCCGAGGGTGTTCTTCTCGAAGAAGAACTCCTTCACGAAGGTGCCATCCTTTTTGAACACCTGGATGCGATTGTTGATGCGGTCGCAGACGTAGACGAGACCGTCATTGGCGAGCTTCACGCAATGGACGGGATTTCCGAATTGTTGGGAGACGGGCGCCTTGGGATCATACGCCGCCTGCTTGTTGTCATCGGGCTTGTTGCCATAGGCGCCCCAGTGCCGCTTGTAAGCGAGCGTCGTCGCATCGAACACGATGACGCGGCGGTTGCCATAACCGTCGGCGACGTAGATTTCGTTCGCCGCCCTGTCGATCGCGGTTTCGGCGGGCTTGCCGAGCTGCGTGGTGTCGTTGCTGCCGAGGCTCGGCGCGATCTTTCCGATCTGGGCGACGAACTTGCCGTCGAGCGTGAATTTCAAAATGGCATTGTCGTTGTCGGCGTTGCCGCCGACCCAGACGAAGCCGCGCTCGTCGACCTCGATGCCGTGCTCGCGGCCGACCCATTCATAGCCTTCGCCCGGACCGCCCCACGACCGCAGCAGATTGCCGTCGGTGTCGAATTCGAGCACGGGCGGCGCCGAGACGCAGCACTTCGAGCGCGGCGGGTTGAGGCTCGCGCCTTTCTCGTCATCGGTGAGCGAGCGCGGGCGATGGATCACCCAGATATGGCCCTGCCAGTCGACGGTGATGCCGCCGACCTGGCCGAGGATCCAGTTGTTCGGCAGCTGTTTTGGCCAGGAGGCATCGACCGCGAAGGTCGGGACGTCACCCGCAGTCGCCGTGCCTGGAAGCACGAACGCGATGGCTGCAATCAGGATGGAGAAGGCGTGAGAGACTCGTACGAGCGCACGGCCGAGCCTTGTACAGACAAGCCCTGCGCGATCATGCCACGGCGCCATGGCAACCTCCCTTTTTTGGCTTGCGGCTTGCTGCCGCTTGAGCACGGGCAGTCAATCGCGGGGAGGCACGCGAGTCAATCAGGCCGGCGAGCGGAAGCTCATCAGCGTGCGGGTCTTGTAGTCGTAGAACTTGCCGGTTTCGGTCCAGTCCGGCGCGCACATCGGCACGATGAATTCGGCGACCTGCTCGGGTGTCTCCAGCGTCGCCGGATCTTCGCCCGGCATCAATGTGGCGCGCATCCGGGTGCGGATCGGGCCCGGGTTGAACAGGTTGACACGGAGCGGCGTGTTCGTGGTTTCCTGCGCCCAGGCGCGGGCCAGTGTTTCCAGCGCGGCCTTGGAGGCGGCATAGGGGCTGACATAGGCGGTGGCCTTGTTGGCGGCGCCTGAGGTGATGAACACGGCGCGGCCGGCATCGGACTGCCGCAGCAGCGGCTCCATGCAGCGGATCAGCTGGAAGTTCGCCGAGACGTTGACGGCCATCACGTCGGTGAAAGTTTTCAGTTCGATGTGGCCGACCGGCGAGGAGGGGCCGAGCACGCCGGCATTGCCGACGAGGATGTCGAGCTTGCCATAACGTTCGTGCAGGCCGGCCCCGAGCCGCGCGATGCCGTCGGAATCGGTGAGATTGAGCGGCACCAGCGTGGCGCTGCCGCCGTCTTTCCGGATCTCGTCATCGAGCTCTTCCAGCCCGCCCTGCGTGCGCGCCGTCGCAACGATATGCGCGCCGGCCTTGGCCAGCGCCCTGGCCGTGGCGAAGCCGATGCCGCGCGAGGCGCCGGTGACGAGAGCGATGCGGTTGGCGAGGGGATTTGTCATGGCGGGGTTTTACAGGCGTGGATGGCCGGGACAAGCCCGGAATTTCTGCCCTCGAGCTCCCGCCGCAGCCCTACTGGATATTGGTACTATTGTTCGGGCCGTTCGCCGAGCTGTCAGGCGGCACCTTCATGCCCTGCCTGAAGGCGAAGACGATGAAGCCGACCAAAAGCCCTCCGCAGAGAATGGCGATGGCCAGCTGCATCGTCGCGGTCTTTCGTCAGCTCGCCTCCGCCAGCAACGACAATTGCCGCGGCTGCTGCTCGGTCTGGGTCTGGTCGGTGAGATGGGTCGGATACGCCCCGGTGAAGCAATGATCCGAGAATTTCGGATTGGCGGGGTCGCGGCCGGGCTCGCCCATGGCGCGATACATGCCGTCGATCGACAGGAAGGCGAGCGAGTCGGCGCCGATGATCTCGCGCATCTCCTCCAGCGAATGCGTCGCGGCCAGGAGGCCGCCCCGATCCGGCAGGTCGATGCCGTAATAATCGGGATAGAGGATCGGCGGCGAGGCGAGGCGGAAATGCACTTCCTTGGCGCCCGCATCGCGCATCATGCGCACGATCTTCTTCGAGGTGGTGCCGCGCACCAGCGAGTCGTCGATCAGGATGATGCGCTTGCCTTCGATCGCGGCGCGGTTGGCCGAATGCTTCATGCGCACGCCGGACTCGCGGATCGCCTGCGTCGGCTGGATGAAGGTGCGGCCGACATAGTGGTTGCGGATGATGCCGAGCTCGAACGGCACGCCGGAATGCTGGCTGTAGCCGACCGCGGCGGGCACGCCGGAATCCGGCACCGGGACGACGACGTCGATCGGCACATGGCTCTCGCGCGCGAGCTGCGCACCAAAGGCCTTGCGCACCTCGTAGACCGAGCGGCCGTGAACGATGGAGTCCGGACGAGAGAAATAGATGTATTCGAAGATGCAGGGGCGTGGCGCCATCGGCGGGAACGGCTTGTGGATGTCCTGGCCGTTCTCGTCGAACACGATGACTTCGCCGGGCTCGATGTCGCGAATGAAGCGCGCGCCGATGATGTCGAGCGCGCAGGTCTCCGAGGTCAGGATCGGACAACCGTCGAGCTCGCCGAGCACCAGCGGGCGGATGCCGCGTGGATCGCGCGCGCCGACCAGCTTCTTGTTGGTCAGCGAAACCAGCGCATAGGCGCCCTCGATCTCGCGCAAGGCGTCGATGTAGCGCTCGATGAAGCGGCTGCGCCTGGAGCGCGCGACGAGATGCAGGATCACCTCGGTGTCGGTGGTCGACTGCATCATCGCGCCGTTCTTCACGAGCTCGCGGCGCAGCGTCAGGCCGTTGGTGAGGTTGCCGTTGTGGGCGACCGCAAGGCCGCCGGCATTGAGCTCGGCGAACAGCGGCTGCACGTTGCGCAGGATGGTGGCGCCGGTGGTGGAGTAGCGGACATGGCCGACGGCCATGTTGCCGGGCAGGCGGTCGATCACCTCGCGGCGGGAGAAGGTGTCGCCGACGAGGCCGAGGCGGCGTTCCGAGTGAAAGCGGCTGCCGTCGTAGGAGACGATGCCGGCGGCCTCCTGGCCGCGATGCTGGAGGGCGTGGAGGCCGAGCGCGGTAATGGCGGCGGCGTCAGGGTGGCCATAGATGCCGAAGACGCCGCATTCCTCGCGGAGCGTATCGCCCTCCAGGTCGTCCTGAAGCTCTAGCGCGGCTGGGCCGAGATCAAGTTGGGCGTCCTGGTCAGGGTGTCGCATCTCGTCCGCGCCTCTCTTTTAGGGCCTAATCAACGCGCCGCAGGTTTCTCGATCAGCTTCTTGAGGCTGTCACGAGCCGGTTTGCTGTATCCGTCGCCAGTGCCCGAAGGCTGCTGTTCGGAATCAGCTTGATCATCATCTGGTTTGTTTTTCTTGAATCTCTTCAAGATGGTGTTCTCGGGGTCGTCAGGCAAGAGGGCCATCAGCCAATCCCCGGTTCCCTGGAGCACCACGCGAGATTTGGCCCCCGTGACCCAGTCCGGGCGCTGCTTGTCCGGCACCAGCCAGGTGAAGAACAGGAACGCGACCACGACGATCAAAAGCCCGCGAGCGAGGCCAAACAGGAAGCCCAGGGTGCGGTCCAGCGCGCCGATGCGCGAATCCAGGATCATGTCGGAGATCCGGACCGTGATCACGGAAACCACGACCAGGGTGCCGACGAACACACCGGCGACCACGACGACGCTCGCCACCGTGTCGTTGTTGAAATAGGTCTTTGCGGTCGGCAGCAGCTTCGAGAACGAGTACAGCGTCACGATCGCCGCTGCGCCCCAGGCCGCGATCGACAGGATTTCGCGCATGAAGCCGCGGACCATGGCGAGCAGGCCCGAGATCAGCATCACACCGAGCAGGATCAGGTCGAGGAGTGTTACTGGCATCGGCTGGTCGGGTCCGCTCGTACTTCAAAGGTGCTCAGCGAATCGGTGCTTGGCCGTGGCCCTAAGTGAGGGCCAGACGGCGTTCCCGGCAAGGCCGCAACCACGCAATCCCATGCTGCTTTTGTGACGGCTGTATAGCGGTGGGGGCGGAGGACGTCACCTCCACCTAACCCTCTCCACGGCGGAATCTTGCCGGTGTGGCATTTTTCTCCGCCGGCGGGCTCGAGTCGCCGCGGCGGGAGCCCCGGGCCGCGATCTCGGCCACCAGTGTCGTCAGGCTGTTGATTGCGTTCAGGGACAGTGCGGCGTCGCCGCCAGCATCGCCGCCCCGGGCCGATTCGGGCAGCACGGCGCGCTTGAAGCCGAGCTTGACCGCTTCCTTGAGCCGGGCCGGGGTCTGCGCCACCGGGCGGATGACGCCGGAGAGCGAAATCTCGCCGAAATAGACAGCATCGGTAGGTAACTGCGCATTAACCAGGGATGAAACCAGTGCGGCCGCGGCGGCCATATCGGCCGCCGGCTCGTGGATGCGCAGGCCGCCCGCGACGTTCAGATAGACGTCGTGGCCGGACAGCTTGACCCCGCAATGGGCCTCCAGCACCGCCAGCACCATGGAGAGCCTGCTCTGATCCCAGCCGACCACGGCCCGGCGCGGGGTGCCGAGCGAGGTGGGGGCCACCAAGGCCTGCAATTCGACCAGAACGGGCCTTGTGCCCTCGATGCCCGCAAAGACTGCGGTGCCCGGCGTGCCCAGATCGCGCTCGGACAGGAACAGCTCGGACGGATTGGTGACCTCGCGCAGGCCAAGGCCGGTCATCTCGAACACGCCGATCTCGTCGGTCGGGCCGAATCGGTTTTTCACGGCGCGCAGGATGCGGAATTGCTGCGAGCCTTCGCCCTCGAAGGACAGCACCGCATCGACCATGTGCTCGACCACGCGGGGGCCGGCGATCTGGCCGTCCTTGGTGACATGGCCGACCAGGATGATGGCCGCACCGGTCTTCTTGGCGAAGCGGATCAGCGCCTGCGCCGAGGCGCGCACCTGAGTGACCGTGCCGGGCGCGGATTCCACCGTGTCGGTCCACATGGTCTGGATCGAATCGATCACGATCAGCCGCGGCACCGCGCCTTCCGACAGCGTCGAGACGATATCCTCGACAGAGGTCTCGGCCGCGAGCTGCACCGGCGCGTCCGACAGGCCGAGCCGCTCGGCGCGCAGCCGCACCTGGGCGACCGCCTCTTCACCGGAGATGTAGACGATGCGGTGGCCGGCGCGCGCCATCATGCTGGTGGCCTGCGTCAGCAGCGTCGACTTGCCGATGCCGGGATCGCCGCCGACCAGCAGCACCGAGCCGCGGACGAAGCCGCCACCGGTGACGCGGTCGAGCTCGGTCATGCCCGAGGACAGGCGAGGAGCGTCCTGGGTCTTCCCCGACAGGCTCTCCAGCGCAAACGTCCGTCCCTTGCGCTTGGAGCGGATCGAGACCGGCACGCTGCCGGTCGTGTCCTCCTCGGCAAGCGTGTTCCACTCGCCGCAAGACTCGCACTTGCCCTGCCAGCGGTTATAGGCCGCGCCGCAGTTCTGGCAGACGAAGGAAAGCGTGTTCTTGGCCATGGGGACAGCGAGTCGGGGTTTTCAGGTTTGCTGATAGCACGGAATGACGGGCGAGACGGCGATCGCCGGCACCCCCATTAGCCCAATTCACCGCAGCCGATACACCCTTTGTTAGCTCTACGCCGCCGCGCCGTTCCGGACTTTGCCAAATGTTAGCGGACGCGGGTCCAGTTTCGAAACCGATACGGGATGGCGAAACGAATGACGGTAGTCTTGCGGATAATGCTCGCCGTGGGCATGGCCTGCGGCCTTCTTCTGCCGGTAGGCGGCGCCGTTGCGGCCGACGCCGGGCGTCTCAACATCGTTTTCGTCAACCCCGGCAAGACCGGCGAGGTCTACTGGGACATGGTCGCGCAGACCATGCAGGCCGCGGGCCGCAAGCTCGACGCGCATGTCGAGGTGCTGACCAGCGAACGAAATTACCGCACCATGCAGGAGCTTGGCTTCGGCGTGGTGGCACGCGCCGACAAGCCGGACTTCCTCATCCTGTCGAACGAGGAATCCGCTGCCGTTCCCATCCTGGAAGCGGCCGAGGCCGCCGGGGTCAAGACGCTGCTGCTCTCGAACACGCTGATCGGCGACGACGCCGCGCGCCTCGGACCGCCCCGGCAAAAGCTCAAGACCTGGCTCGGCGACATCACGACGGATCTCCAGACCGCGGGTGCGAGGATGGCCAATGCCTTGATCAAAGTGGCGCGCGCCGAGAAATGGCAGAGCCCGGACGGCAAGATCCACATTCTCGGCATCGGCGGCGACGAGATCACGCCGGCCTCGATCGCCCGCAACGCCGGTCTCAAGCTCGCGGTGGACGCCGCGCCCGACGTGGTGGTGGACCGGATGCTGTTCGCCAACTGGACCCAGTCGGAGGCGGAGCAGGTCACCAGGAATTATCTGAGCTGGGCCGCGCGCAAGGAGATCCGGCCTGCCGGCATCTGGGCCGGAAACGATCCGATGGCGCTCGGCGCGCTTCGCGCGGTGGTCGCGGCCGGCCTCACGCCCGGCCGGAACATCCAGCTGGTCGGCCTCAACTGGTCGGAGGACGCGCTGCGCGAGATCAAGGCGGGCCGTCTGCTCATGACCGATGGCGGACATTTCCTGCTCGGCGGCTGGTCGGTCGTCCTCCTGCGCGACTACGCCGACGGCTGCGACTTCGCGACCGCATCGCCCCGCGTCGAGGCCAGGACGTCTGCGATCACGCGCGACAATCTCGCTTCGGTCGGAGACCTCATCAAGACGCGCGCCTTCGATCGGATCGATTTCGCGCGCTTCAGGGCGAGGGCAGGGCGCTGCGGCCAGTACGATTTCTCCATCGATGCGCTCATCTCTTCGCTGACGCTTCCGGAAGGCGCTGCTGACTGATGCGAAACGGTGACGACATGACCGATCGGGATCGCAAGCAGCAGGCGACGGCGCCGTCGCGCTCGCGCTCGGTGGTCCGTGCGATGATCTGGGCCACCGTGCCGGTGCTGCTCGTGGTGCAGCTGCTCGCCTCCGCCGGCGTCGAGGCATCGAGCTTCTGGTCGCAGATCAGGCAGCTCGACGCGCGCATTGCCCGTACGGCCGAGAGCCGCGCCGAGCTGATCGCCGAGCCGCTCTGGAAGATGCGCTACGATCAGGTCACGAGCGTCCTCAACGAGATCATGCACGACGAGACCATTGCCGCGGCGGCCGTTTATGACGACACCGGCGTCGCGATCGCGCGGGTGGTGGCGCGGCCGGCGGACCAGGCGGTATCGGAAGTCTCGCGTCCGATCCGCTACAGCAACGGCAACATCGCCGTGCAGGCCGGTCGTATCGCGATCGCCTATTCCTATGCGACGGTCTACACGGACACGGGCAGCCGGCTGATGCTGCTGCTGGTGGTCGGCCTGCTCGCAACATTTGCCACCCTGATCGCGATGCGGATCTCGGCCAACATCTTCATCGGCAAGCCGCTGACCGCGATCATGTCGGCGATCCAGCGCAGCAAGCAGGACGGGCGAGCCTATCCGGCCGACATCAAATCGACGAACGAATTCGGCCAGCTCGCGCGTGCCTTCAACGCCATGCAGCACACGACGTCGGGGGCGCTCGACCGGCTTGGGCACATGGCCGCGCACGATCCGCTCACGGGCCTGCCCAATCGTCGCTCGCTGTCCGAGCATCTGGTGACCCTGAGCGGCGATGCCGGTTCGCCGGACTCGCTGATCGCCTTCTGCTTCATCGATCTCGACGACTTCAAGGGCATCAACGACACCTTCGGCCATGATGCCGGCGACAAGTTCCTGGTGCACATCTCCGAGCGCCTTCGTGATGCGGTCGAACCGCAGGATTGGGTCGCCCGGCTCGGCGGCGACGAATTCGTCGTCATCCGCCCCGAGGTCAGCAATGAGGCGACCGCCCAGGCGTTCGCGCGCCAGCTGCTCGATGCGATTTCCGAGCCGATCCGGCTGCACGACAAGCAGGTCGTGCCGCGCGCCAGCATCGGCCTTGCCGTGCGCCGCGCCGGCGATCCCGAGCTGTCGCATTTGCCGGCGCTTGCCGACATCGCGCTCTACCATGCCAAGAGCAAGGCTCCCGGCACGGTCGCCGTGCTCGACGAAGCGCTTCAGCGCGACTATCGCCGCCGCCGGGATCTCGAGCTCGCCATCCCCGCAGGCTTCGCCGAGGGGCAGTTCGAGGTCTGGTATCAAAGCCAGGTCGACCTCGAGAGCCAGGCCGTTGTCGGCCTCGAGGCGCTGATCCGCTGGCGCCATCCCGAGCTTGGCTTGATCGGTCCCGGCGAATTCCTGCCGCTGATTGAGCGCAGCGGCAACAATGCGCGGCTGACGCGCTACGTGCTGACCGATGCCTGTCGCGCGCTGCAGCGACTGGCATCCGCCGGCAGGCCGCAGATCCGGATCGCGATCAACCTGCCACCGTCCGAGCTTGCCGACCATTCGCTGGCTGCCGAGCTGCGCGCGACCTGCGCGCGTTTCGATGTCGCGGCATCATTGCTGGAACTCGAGATCACCGAGGGCTCGCTGATCAACAACATCGCCAGCGCCTCCGAGACGCTGCACCGCCTGCGGCGCCTGGGCGCAACCATCGCGCTCGACGATTTCGGCACCGGCTATAGCTCGCTCGCTCATCTCCGGCGTTTCCCGCTCGACAAGGTCAAGATCGACAAAGCCTTCATCAGCGAGATCCCTGACAGCGCGGAAGACAAGGCGATCGTCGGCGTCATCGCCTCGCTCGCCGGCACGCTGGGGCTGACGCTCGTCGCGGAGGGCATCGAGCGGCCCGAGCAGGCCGACGCCATGCGCGAGATGGGCGTGATGCTCGGGCAGGGTTATCACTACCATCGGCCGCAGCCGCTCGACGCCGTGCTGCAATGGCTCGAAAAGCAGGCGGTACCCACTGAGACAAGCCGCGTCCTCGCCGGCAGCCCGTCGATCGCGCCCGAATTCGCCGCCTGAGCGCGATTACGACTGCGTTGCGTTCCAGAGCATGGAGAGGCCCGCAGCGATCATGATCGCGTCCATCACCAGGCGGAACATCTCCGGCTTGAGATGCAGCACGAAGCGTTTTGCGATGAAGGCGCCCGACATCAGCGAGGAGCCTGCGACCAGGCCCTTGATGAAGACGTCCTGCGTCAGCGCGCCGAAACGTTCGAAGGTCACGGACTTCGCGAAATAGAGGCCGAGTGAGGAGGCCGCCTCGGTGGCGAGGAAGGCGCCCTTGGACAGGCCGTAGAACAGGAACAGCGGCACGCTGAGCGGGCCGGTCGAGACCACGATGCCGGTGAGATAGCCGATGATCGCCCCGCCGATCGCGAGGTGCCAGAGATTGGCCTTGAGGTCGTGCCGCGCCAGCCAGTGCCGCACCGGCACCATCGCGATCAGGAAGACGCCGATGGCGAGATCGACGGCGTGCGAGGGGAGCGCGAGCAGCGTGCGCGCGCCCAGCACGGCGGCCGGAATGCCCGTCACCGAATAGGCCGCGCAGGCCCGCCAGTCGACCTCGCGCCACCAGGCCAGGATCCGCGAGAAATTCGCCATCACGGAGGCGACCGCCATGATCGGCACGGCTTCCTTCGGCCCATAGGCATAGACCAGCACCGGCATCAGCATGATCGACGACCCCGTGCCGACGATGCCTGAGACGGTGCCGGCGATCAGGCCGACGATGAGGACGAAGAGAAAGGCCAAGGTGCTCTCCACGAATCGGGAGAGTTTAGCCGTGGCCGGCGATGTGGGCGATCCATTCCAGGCGAGGGAACCGATCGCTCAGCGCATGCGGTCCGGGCCGGCCGTCAGCCTTGCTCGTCCATGATGCGCAGCTTCTCGACGCGGCGGCGAAAATCCTCGTCCGTCGAGAATTCGGCGGAAAGGTAGGACGAGACCAGATCCACGGCGAGCCAGGCGCCGACGATCTGCGCGCCGATGCACATGACGTTGACGTCGTCATGCTCGACGCTCTGATGGGCGGAATGAACGTCGTGGCAGACCGCGGCGCGGATGCCCTTCATCTTGTTGGCCGCGATCGAGGCGCCGACGCCGGTGCCGCACACCATGATGCCGCGTGCGGCTTCGCCCGACGTCACCTTCTGAGCCACGGCCCGCGCGATGTCGGGGAAGTCCACCGGCTTGTCGTCATGGGAGCCGACATCGACGATGTCGTGGCCGAGGCTGCGGATGTGATCGATAACGGTCTGCTTGAGCGGCCAGCCGGCGTGGTCGGATCCGATGACGAGACGCATGTGATGTCCTTCTTGATTTTATGTTGGTCGTGACAGCCGCTTCGCGGCTGCCACGATTTTCCCTGGTTTCAGCTGCGCATGTCGGGCGGCAGCTCGACCCCGTGGAATTTCTTGTAGATCGCGTTGAGCTTGCCGTTCTTGACGTTCTCGGTGATCCAGCCGTTGAGCTTGTCCATCAGGCGCTGCTCGCCCTTCTTCAGGCCGATCGCGAGGTCGAAGGTCGCCAGCGGGATCCGGGATTCGAACACGCGCGACGGGTTCTTCACCCCGATCTGGTTGATGATCGTCGCCGACGAGGCGACGCAGTCGACCTGGCCGGAGACGGCCGCCGTCACCATCGTGGCGTCGTCGTCGTAGCGCGAGATCTTGAGGTCCTTGTCCTTCATGTTGGACAGGGTGGTGTCCTGCGTGGTGCCGCGGGAGACGCCGATCGACTTGTCCTTCAGGTCGGGCCAGTCCTTGACGGTCGAGGATTTGAGGCAGCCGACGTCGGACTGCAGCGTCGCATAGCGCTTGGTGAAGTCGATGACCTTGGCGCGATCGGGCGTCACCGACAAGGTCGAGATGATGATGTCGGCCTTGCCGGTCAGGACGTTGGGGATGCGTGTCGCGCCGGTGGTCTGGATGAATTCGAGCTCGAGCCCCCAATCCTTGGCGAGCAGTTGCGCCACTTCGACGTCGGAGCCGGTCGGCTTCATGCTGCTGTCCATCATGCCCGAGGGCGGAATGGCGACGTCCGTCGAGATGCGGATCTTCTTGGCCTGCGTGATGTCGTCGAGCAGGTCGGCCGATGCCGGCGTGGCTGATATCATGACGAGGCCGAACAGCGCGGTGGCGGTCCCCAGCAATGTCTTGTTTGTCATCCTTGGTTCTCCTCTCCTGTTATGATTTTAAGTTTCCAGTGCCCACGAATTGCGTGAGTTCGGGCGTCCCCGGCGACGTCAGGATCGAGGCGGGGCCGGTCTCGTGGACCTTGCCGCGATGCATGAAGACGATCCGGTCGGCGATGCCTTTGGCAAAACCCATCTCATGGGTGACCATCACCATGGTCATGCCGTCCGCCGCCAATTGCTCGATCACCTTCAGCACCTCGCCGGTAAGTTCGGGATCGAGCGCGGAGGTGACCTCGTCGAACAGCATCACTTTCGGCTGCATCGCGAGCGAGCGGGCGATGGCCGCGCGCTGCTGCTGTCCGCCCGAGAGCTGCTCGGGATAGGCGTGCAGCTTCTCCTCGAGCCCGACCTGCGCGAGCACTTTTCGGGCGAGGTCCCTGGCCTGCGAGGTCGCCATGCCCTTCACGGCGCAGGGGGCGAGCGTGATGTTCTGTTCGATCGTGAGGTGAGGAAACAGATTGTAGCTCTGGAACACGATGCCGACGTCCTGGCGCAGCGCGCGCAGATCGACATCAGGGCGGTCGACGCGATGTCCGCACACGACGATCTCGCCGCCGTCGACCTTCTCGAAGCGGTCGATGCAGCGCAGCGCGGTGCTCTTGCCGGAGCCGGAGCGGCCGATCAGTGCCAGCACCTCGCCGCGTTCGACGGCAAAGGAGACGCCATCGAGCACCCGGAGCGGGCCAAAGCTCTTCTGCACGTCGCGGAGCGACACGATCGGTTCGGAGGAGGAGGGGTTTTGCTGCATGTCAGGCTGGTGCGAGGTTGGACCTGCCACGCCCCATCCGCCGTTCCAGCTTCTGGCTGAACAGGGACAGGGGATAGCACATGGCGAAATAGACGACGGCGATGATCGCGTAGATGGCGAACGGCTCGAACAGCGAGTTGTTGACGATCTGGCCCGACCGCATCAGCTCGACGAAGCCGACCACGGAGGCGAGCGAGGTGTTCTTGATGATCTGCACCATGAAGCCGACGGTCGGCGGCGTCGCGATGCGGATCGCCTGCGGCAGGATCACCTTCATCATGCGCTGGGTCCGGCTCAGCGCGAGGCCTTCGGCGGCCTCCCATTGCGGCTTCGGCACCGACTGGATGCAGCCGCGCCAGATCTCGCCGAGATAGGCCGAGACATAGAGCGTGAGCGAAGCGCCGGCGGCAGCTAACGGCGAGACCTTGAGGCCGATCGCGGCGAGGCCGAAATAGCCGAGGAACAGGATGACGAGCAGCGGCGTGCCCTGGATCAGCTGGACGTAGACGCCGCTGGCGATCCGCACCGATTTGAGCGGCGAGATGCGCGCAAGCGCGATCACGAAGCCGACGATGCCGCCGCCGATCAGCGCGATCACGGACAGGCCAATGGTCCACAGCGCGCCCTGGCCGAGGAACATCAGATGATTGATGTTGAGATGTCCGCCCATGGTCATCTCACAACGGCGTGCCGAGCCGGCGCCGGCGCGGAAACAGCACGAGGCCGAGGCCCCAGAAGCCCGCGCGCATCACCAGCGACAGGATGACGTAGAGCACGGCGACGATGATGTAGGTCTCGAACGCGCGATAGGTGTCCGACTGGATGTAGTTGGCGACGGCGGTGAGTTCTTCCGCCGAGATTTGCGAGCAGACCGAGGAGGCCAGCATCAACAGCACGAACTGGCTGGTCAGCGCCGGATAGACCTTCTCGATCGCCGGCAGCAGGATGATGTGCCAGTAGATCTGCAGTCGCGACAGCGCCAGCCCCTCGGCGGCCTCGATCTGTCCGCGCGGGATGGCTTCGAAGCCGGCGCGCATGATCTCGGCGGTGTAGGCGCCGACATTGATCGTCAACGCGGCCACCGCCACGGTGAAGGCGGAGAATTTCAGGCCGAGGCTGGCGAGGCCGAAATAGACCAGGAAGATCTGGACCAGCAGCGGCGTGTTGCGGATGGTCTCGACATAGACTTTGCAGGCGCCCGCGATCAGCGGGCTTCGTGAGCCGCGGCCGACGGCCGCGAGCGTGCCGAACAGGGCGCCGAGCACCGTCGCAAAGGCCGCCAACTCCAGCGTCAGCGCCGCGCCGGCCAGAAAATTCGGCCAACGCTCCAGCACCGCGGGAAAGTCGAGTTGGAGGCTCATCGTATCGGCTTCAGCCCGTCACCTGGTTGGTCATGCGGTCATAGACGCGGAATAGCGCCTGGTTGCCGTTGCTACCTTCGCCATGCGCGCGTGCGTCCACATACTGGCTGGTGACGAGCGCGGTGCCGGGCAGCGGCACGCTCAGCGCCTGTGCGTGCTCCTGCACCAGGCGGAGATCCTTGAGCTGGAGATCGATCCGGAAGCCGGCGGAGACGTCGCCCGCGATCATTGCGGGGCCGAGCTTGTCGAGCATCCAGGAGGCGGCGGAGCCACCGAGCAGAACGCGACGCAGCAGATTGAGATCGATGCCAGACGCGCGCCCGAGCGCCAGCGCCTCGCAGATCGCCTGGATGTTGATACCGCAGATCAGCTGATTGCAGAGCTTGATGGTCTGACCGGCGCCGGATGCGCCGACATGCGTGATGGTCGTGCCCATCGCGCGGAAGAACGGCTCGGCCTGGGCGAAAGCGGCCGCATCACCGCCCGCCATGATCGAGAGCGCGGCGTTCTTGGCGCCCACTGGTCCACCCGAGACCGGCGCGTCGATGAAGCTGACGCCGACCTTCTGCAGGTCGGCGTGGATGCGGCGGACCGCGACCGGGGAGATCGTGCTCATGTCGACGATGAGCTTGCCGGGCGGGGGAGATTTCAGCAGGCCGTGCTCTCCGTAAACGGTCGCCTCGACGTGGGGTGTATCGGGCAGCATGGTGATGACGATGTCGGCGCCTTGCGCTGCGTCAGCGGGGCTGTTGGCGCCGGCCGCGCCTTCCTTGACGCTGTCGGCCAAGGCGGCTTCGTTGAGATCGAAGACGCGAACCGCATGCCCGGCCACCAGGAGGTTGCGCACCATCTCGCGGCCCATCGTACCGATGCCGATGAAGCCGACATTGCCCTTGTCGTTCCGTCCCATGTCAGTCGTCCGTTTCTTGGTTGATTGGTTTCTTGCTTGTTGGCCTGCCGCGATCAGCCTGAGGCGCTGGTCTTGTCGATGTCGCCGACGACGGCGCGCCTGCGGTATTCGTCGCCAATGGCAAAATGCTTGCGCAGCGTCGCATCCGCTCGCTCGGGGTCGCGCGCGATGATCGCGTCGAAGATGCGCCGATGGTCGTCGATCAGGTACGTCTTCATCGACGGGAAGGCCTGCACCAGCTCGCGGCGGCTGCGATGCGAATGCGTCAGCAGTCCCGCCAGCGAACCGTGCAAGACCGTCAATGTTTCCGAATGCGAGGCCACGACGATGGCGCGATGGAATTCGAAGTCGGCCATGCCGCCGGCATCCGCCTCGTCGATCGTCTCTCCGATCTTCGCGAGCGCACGCTGCAGGCGTTCGAAATCGGCGATGTTGGCGCGCTCGCAGGCGAGCCGGATCGCCTGACACTCGATCGCGACGCGCGCCTGCATGACGTCATCGAGCATGTCCGCCTGCTGAGCGAGCGCGAAGGTGAAGAAGTCGTTCAGCACCGAGACGTCCGGCTGCGTCACCACGGTGCCGATGCGGTCGCGGATTTCGACGATGCCGAGCACGGTGAGGGCGCGCAGCGCCTCGCGGACGATCGGCCGGCTGACGCCAAGGAGGGTCGCCAGCTCGCGCTCGGAAATCAGGCGGTCGCCGGGCTTGAGCGAGCCCGCAAGCAGGCGTTCGCGCAGGAAGGCGAACACCTTCTCGAACCCTTTTTCGCCCTCAGTGGCCCGCTTCACTTCCATCCCGGTCTCTTCTTGGTCTGATCTTGGTCAGACCAGTAGGCTAACCAGAGCGTCGGCGTCAAGAGCCTTGGTTAATTGCGGGTGTCGCAGGCGCGGCCAATCCGATCAGTTCCCCGGCCGGATCCTTCAAATTTGAGGCGTATTGATCGGAGCGTTCACTCAAAGAACTTGAGGTCCGCGATGCCCGATCATCATTCTTTCTCCGCCCTCGACCGCCATGCGGCGCTCAGCGGATCCGATAACGGCTTTCCCTGGTATGCGGGCGCGATGCTCGCGGTCGAAGCAAGCGAAGTGGTGCGGCTGCGCTGCGAGAAGCTCAGCCACGGCGACGAGGCCGCCGGGCAGGAGGCGGTGCTGATGGTCAGCGAGAAGATCGCCGCGGCTTTCGAGGCGGCCGCGAGCCTGCTTGCGGGAGCAACGCCGGCCGCGATCGTGCAGCGCTATCGTGAGCACGTGGCCGCGAACGCCAGGCGGCTGTCCGCGAACGAGGCTCCGTGACGGAGTTGCGCTGCTGACAGCATGTTGGCAGCAGGGGCAGGCTACGACCATCTCCTGACAAAACGGGGAGCGGGTCCATGCCGATCGAGGCAAGCTGTCATTGCGGTGAGACGGTGTTCGAGGTGACGGAGGTGCCGGCGAGCGTGACGCGCTGCACCTGCTCACTCTGCGCCAAGCGGGGCGCGTTGTGGGCCTATTACACGCCGGCGCAATTTCGCCTGCTGTCGCCGCCGGAAAATGTCACGACCTATCTCTGGGGCAGCCGCACGGTCAAACATCATTTCTGCGCGAGCTGCGGCTGCGGCACCTATTCAGAGTCGCCGGACTGGTCGACCGGCAAGCCCGATTTCGACAATCCCAGGGTTGCCGTGAATGCGCGCCTGTTCGACGATTTCGATCTCGATGCCGTGCCGGTGAACATGATCGACGGCAGGAATTTGTGGTGAGCATGCAAGGTTCACGCATGTCTCCGCTGCAGGCCGGTGCTCTTGAGGCGTTTTTGAAAAGCTGATTTGGTCCGGCCCCAGAGAAAAAGGGGGGAAGCCATGATGCGTCTTTTTGCGCGAGTGATGCTCGCAATGTGTCTGGCCGTTGCAGCCGGCTTCAATGCGCAGGCGCAGACCAAACCGAAGGTCACGACATCGGGACCTGACTTCCCCAAGGCCGCGCTGTTCGTCGGCAACAGCTTCTTCTACTACAACAACGGCATGCCCGGGCATCTCTCCTTCATGGAGCGCGCGGCTGATGCTGACAACAAGGCGGCGTACCGCAACACCATGGCCACGATCGGCGGCTCCGGCCTCGATTGGCATGACATGGACAATCTGCTGCGGCCGGGCGGCATCGGCGCCTATTCCTTCGACGAGCAGAACAACGTCGTCTTCAACAAGCCGGGCAGGCAGTTCGATGCCGTCGTCATGATGGATTGCAGCCAGTGCCCGATCCATCCGCAATTGAAGGACGCGTTCGCGACCTTCGCCAAGAAGGACAGCGAGATCGTCCGTGCCCACGGCATGCGGCCGGTGTTCTTTATGTCCTGGGCCTATGCCGACAAGCCGGAGATGACCGAGGCTCTGGCCGAGGCCTATACGACCGCGGGCAATGCCAATGATGCGCTCGTGATCCCCGCAGGCCTCGCCTTCGCGCGCGTGCGCAAGCTCCAGCCGGAGCTCAATCTGTATGCGCCGGACAAGCGACACCCGAGTCCGGCGGGCACGTACCTGGCAACCTGCGTGACGCTCGCCGCGCTGACCGGGCGCTCGCCGGTCGGCAGTTCCTACAACATGGGACTGGATGCGGAGACGACCCAGCTGCTGCAAAAGGCGGCGTGGGATACGGTGCAGGACTATTACGGGCGCTGATCTCGTAGGGTGGGCAAAGGCGCGCTCGCGCCGTGCCCACCATTTCTCCCCAAGTTCAAGCGGCTTTGGTGGGCACGCTTCGCTTTGCCCACCCTACGGCACCTTCATCGCTCCTTCAGAACCACCCACGCCGGCGCGTGATCGCTCGCCCCATCTTCGCCGCGCACCTTCTTGTCGACACCCACCTTGGCCAGCCGCGAGACGAGGGCAGGGCTGAGCAGGAGATGATCGAGTCTGAGACCCGCATCGCGCGGCCAGCGGTTTCGCTTGTAGTCCCAGAACGTGTAGATGCGTTTCTCCGGATTCAGTTCGCGGATCGCATCACACCAACCCTGTTCAATGAGCGAGGCAAACGCCGCGCGGCTCTTCGGCTGGATCAGCGCATCCTTGTCCCATGACCGCGTCGGATAGATGTCGATCTCATCAGGCGCGACGTTGTAGTCGCCGGCGAGCACCACGGGCAGATCCTGCTTGATGAAGGTCTTGGCGTGGCGCCTGAGGCGCGCGAACCAGTCGAGCTTGAAGTCGAATTTCGGCCCCGGCTGCGGATTGCCGTTCGGCAGATAAATGCTGGTAACGATGATTCCGCGCACGGCGGCCTCGATATAGCGGGCCTCGTGATCGCCTGGTTTTCCCGGCAAGCGGTCGCGCGTGAGAATGGGCTCGGCATTGCGGGCGAGGATGGCGACGCCGTTCCAGGTCTTCTGTCCACGCCACACCGCGCCGTAGCCGGCCTTTTCGATGGCTGCCGCCGGAAATTCGCCGTCGGCTGCCTTCAGTTCCTGGAGCGCGACGACATCAGGCTTCGCCGCGCTCAGCCAACGCAACAGGTTGGGCAGGCGGCGGTTGACATTGTTGATGTTGAACGTCGCGATCCTCATGGGCCCAACGACTGGAAATCTTCAGAAATGACTCGCAACCGTTGTCATCGGCGTTCCACGATGTATGCTTACAACCAAAAATTGCCGATCGACACGATGGAGGTTTGACGATGACCAAGCTTTGCCTTGCCGTAGTCGTGGCCGCAACCGCATTTTCCGGAGTGGCTCTTGCTGCCGAGAAAATGGAAATCGCCTGTAGGGTGGAATATTTCAAATACTGCCCCAGTGTCGTGCCGGGGGGCGGGCGCATTGTTGCTTGCCTGAACAGGTACAGGAGCCATATCGGCAACGCGTGCAAAGAGAGCATGGATGCGTGGGTTATCGATAACAAGGTGCGCGGATAATCGAGCGCGATGAGATCGACGAAGCGTCATCGCCCCTAGCGACATCAGGCTTCGCCGCGCGGTCGTCGGACAGATTCGGTTGACGTTGAGTGCCGCAATCTTCATGTAGAGATTGCGGCCGCGGTCGTTTGCGCCGCCACCGGAGATCCAAATCCATGTTGAAGTCCAGTCTGAGCCTCGCCATCGTCGCATTCGTCGTCGCGTTCTCCGGTGTCTCGTCGGCACAATCGTCCGATCCACGCGGCGCGTGCAAGGCGGACTATGACAAATTCTGCGCCGGCATCGCGCCCGGTGGTGGCAAGATCATCGCCTGCCTCAACGCCAAGCGCGATCAGCTCAGCGCGTCCTGCAAGACGGCGCTCGACAGCCGGAAGAAGTAAGTCTCGTGTCCCGGACGCGGCGCAGCGTGTGACGCTGCTCCGCAGAGCCGGGACCCAGAAAGCGACACAGTACGGTGCGGGGAGATGGCCCCGGCTCTGCAGCGCATTGCTGAAGGAGCGCTGCGCCGCGCCCGAAGAACGGGCGCGTCCCTAACTCGGCAGCGGCGGCGGGCTCGCGGGCTGCTCGATCGGCGGCGGGGAGGGCGACTGCTCGGCCGTCGGCGCGGGCTCCGGCTTGACCAGCGGCTCCACCTCATTGCCGCCCTTGTAGACGCGGGCGTAGCGGTGGCCGAGGCTGGTCAGCACCTCGTAGCCAATGGTGCCGAAATGATGCGCGAGCTCGTCGACGGTGATGCCCTCGCCGAGCAGCGTCACCATGTGGCCGCGCCGCGCCGCATTCGGGGCCAAATCGGTGATGTCGATCGCGATCAGGTCCATCGAAACGCGGCCCGCGACCGGGCAGCGCTTGCCGGCGACAACGACCTCGGCGCCGCGGGTGCCGTCATTGGAGCTGGCGGCGCGGAAATAGCCGTCGGCATAGCCGACCGCGATGATCGCGAGTTTTGTCGGCCGCCGCGCGGTCCAGGTGCCGCCATAGCCGACGCTCTCGCCGCGCTCGACATTGCGGGTCTGCACGATGCGCGCCTTGAGGTCGACCACGGGCTGCATCGGGTTGTCGGCCTCAGGCGTCGGGTTGACGCCGTAGAGCGCTGCGCCCGGCCGCACCAGGTCGAACTGGAAGGGCGCGCCGAGGAAGATTCCGGAGGAATTGGCAAGCGCAGCCGGCACGCCGGAAAATTCGCTGGCGATACTGCGGAAGGTTGCCAGCTGTTTTGCATTCACGGGACTGTTGAGCTGCTCGGCCGAGACCAGATGGCTCATCACCAGCGTGATGCCGTGATCGCCGGCGTTGATGCGGGGGATGATGGCCTGCGCGTCCGCAAGCGTCAGCCCGAGCCGGTTCATGCCGGTGTCGATGTGAACAGCGGCGCCTCCGGTCCAGCCGGTGCGGCGGCAGAACACGTCCCATTCGGCAAGCTCATTGAGATCGCCGATCACCGGCCGGCAATTGATCCTGGCGTAGTGCTCGCCGGTGTTCTGGAAATAGCCGCCGAGCACGTAGATCGCGGCTTCCGGCACGGCTTCGCGCACAGTGCGCGCTTCCTCGATGGTGGCGACGAAGAAGGTCTTGCAACCGGCCTTGCTAAGGGCCCGCGAGACCTGCGCGGCGCCGCAGCCATAGGCATCGGCCTTGATGACGGCCGAGCATTCGGCCGGCACGGCCGTCTTCTCGAGCTTGCGCCAATTGGCGATGATGGCGTCGAGATCGACGGTGAGCACGCCGCCATAGGCTGCGAGCGCGGCAGCCTGATTGGCCTCCGCGGAGAGGAGGCCGGATTGCGGGATCATTTTCGGGTCGGACGCCATTGTCATGGCGCCGTTTTACGCAAGAGGCCGGTCTGGTTCAAGGAACTCAGTAGTCGTTGCCGCTGCGAACCGGCAACTGACTGTCAGGCGCGAGGTCGCCGAACCTAGTGACCGAGGCTTCGAACGCCAAATCGACGGTGCCGGTCGGGCCGTGGCGCTGCTTGCCGATGATGACCTCGGCTTTTCCGTGCGCAAGACTCATGTCAAGCTGCCACTTCTCGTGTTCAGGCGTGCCTGGGCGGGGCTCCTTCATCGCGAGGTAATATTCCTCGCGGTAAACGAACAGGACGACGTCGGCGTCCTGCTCGATTGATCCGGATTCACGCAAGTCGGAGAGCTGCGGCCGTTTGTCGTCGCGGGATTCGACTTGGCGTGAGAGCTGGGACAGCGCGATCACGGGAACGTTGAGCTCCTTGGCCAGCGCCTTCAGGCTGGTCGTGATCTCCGTGATTTCCTGTACTCGGTTGTCACTCCGCTTGCCGGATCCGGAGAGCAACTGGATGTAGTCGATCACGAGGAGATCGAGGCCCTTCTGCCGCTTCAGCCGGCGCGCGCGTGCCATCAGCTGCGCGATCGACAGGCCGCCGGTCGCGTCGACATAGAACGGCAGCGACTGCAGCTCGATCGAGACTTCCCGGATCTTGTCGAAATCGGCTTCCGAGATGCCGCCGCGGCGGATGTGGGAGGAGGGAATGCCGGTGCGCTCGGCGACGATACGCGTGGCGAGCTGGTCGGCCGACATTTCGCAGGAGAAGAAGCCGATCACGCCGCCATTGGCGGCCTTCATGGTACCGTCAGCCTGGACCTCGCCGACATAGGCCTTGGCGACGTTGTAGGCGACGTTGGTCGCCAGCGAAGTCTTGCCCATGCCCGGGCGTCCGGCCACAATGATGAGGTCGGAGTGCTGGAGGCCGCCCATCTTGGTGTCGAGGTCGCGCATGCCGGTCGAGATGCCGGACAGCTTTCCATCGCGCTGGAACGCTTTGGCCGCGAGATCGACCGCGACCGCCAACGCCTGCGAGAATTTCTGGAAGCCGCCGTCATAACGGCCGGATTCGGCGAGTTCGTACAGGCGGCGCTCGGCGTCCTCGATCTGCGCCCGCGGCGCGAAGTCGACCGGCGCGTCATAGGCGACATTGACCATGTCCTCGCCGATGCCGATCAGGTCGCGTCGCAGCGCCAGATCATAGATGGTGCGGCCGTAGTCCTGGGCGTTGATGATGGTGGTCGCTTCCGCCGCGAGCCGCGCCAGATATTGCCCGATGGTCATGCCGCCGACATCGGTGTCGGCCGGGAGGAACGTCTTCAGCGTGACGGGCGTGGCGATCTTGCCCATCCGGATCAGGCTGCTGGCCGTCTCGTAGATGGTCTGATGCAGCGGCTCGAAATAATGCTTCGGCTCGAGGAAGTCGGAGACGCGGTAGAAGGCGTCGTTGTTGACCAGGATCGCGCCGAGAAGGCTCTGTTCCGCCTCGATATTATGCGGCGCGCTCCGATACGCCGGAGTTCCGGGCTCGGGCGCGAGTTTGAGGACGTTCGAATCAGTCAGGGCCATGGTCGAGCGTTAGCAATTTTCTGGGGCGGATACGGGGCCGGGATAAAGCGCCGCCTCAGGCCAAAGCGGAAGCAAAAGCTGACCGCTATCAACCGCTCAGTTAAAATGGTGGATGACTGGCAGCCGCGGCACGCGCCGCGCTTGACGGTTTTTGCGGAACTCGCCCGTCCCGGAAGCGGCCGTGACCGCGCCACGGAAAACTCCGGGTGACATGAACCTAATGGATTGGCGCGCAGACGTATCAAGAAGCGCGCGAAATGACGCACGCCGGGAGCTTTGGGCTCGGATTCAGACCAGCAGGAGGTAGACCAGCGCAACCAGGGCCGCTCCGACGCCGGTGGCGATCAGGGCGTAATCGGTGCGGAGGTCGTCCTGCACGTCGAATGAGGTTTGGGTCCGCTTGCTCATGGCGACGGTCTAAGCCGGGCCCGACGAGACTTATGTGAAACAGATCACATCTCCCCGGATTCTTTCGGGGTACGACCCGGAACAGGAAGGCGGGCGGGGGGTTGTCTCCCGCCACCAGGGAACGAGGCGAGCGATGCGGCCAGAACGGCAGCAGAATTGGCGAAGCGAGGCGGCCAGCCGGCTTTGGCTGTCGGGCCTCATCGCGGCCATGCAGCACGCCGAGCGGCCCGAAGTGCGGCGCGAGCCGGTCTCGCCCGAGACTCTCGCGGACCTGCGGGCGCAACTGGCGTTAACAGCCTCTTTCCGATCGTCCCAGATCTCGACCCTGCGTCATTAGGATTCATTCACCAACCAGCGTCAGGCCCGGGTCCGGCGCCGCCTTCGCGCGCACGATGACGGGTGTCTGCGGCGTCGTGACTTTGCGACGATGTGCCGCTTCCGACAGGCGACGCGTCGTCTCACGAGGCCTCCGGCACTCGAACAAGCTGCAGCGCTATTGCGCTGTGATCACAGCCGATATTCCAAAAGCGCTTAATCACATCCTTGCGTGTGGAGGCTGCTTCCATTCGCGGCTCAATCCGCTAAAAGGTGACCCGCCGCCGCGCCTTATGCCGGCTGCATTCGCGTAAATTCAATGGAGATGATGGGAATGTCGAGCCGAGCGCTCAGCCTCGCGACGGTATTGCTTCTGATCGGCTTCGGCGCGACCGATACCGTCCTTGCGCAGGCGACGAACCTCGAGGCCGGCAAGGCCCCATCCCAGCTTTTCGCGCAGACCTGCAGTGCCTGCCACAAGAGCCCGCGCGGTCTGTTGAAGACGGTGGCGCCGGGCTCGCTGCCGGGCTTCCTGCGTCAGCACTACACGACCAGCTCCGACATGGCCGGCGTGCTCGCGTCCTATCTCGTCTCCAACGGTGCCACCGACACCCGCTACCAGGCCAAGGACGGCAAGGACAAAAAGGACGGCGCCAAGGAGAAGGAAGCCAATACCGCGCCGGACCATCAGGGGCGCCGTCAGCGCTCCCAAGACGCCGCCAAGCCGGACGGCGAGGCTGCCGCTCCCGCGTCCGAGGGCGCGCGTCAGAAGCGCGTGGCACGGCCACCCGAGGAGGGATCGAAGGAAGGTGCGAGGCCCGAGGGCCAGGCAGCGCCCGATGGACGCAAAGCTAAGCGTCGCGGCAAGCCCGGGACCGAGGAAGCCCCGAAGGTCGACGCCGCCGCGCCGGCCATTGAAGACAAGAAGAGCGAGCCGAAGGCCGAGACCAAGCCCGACGCGGCCAAGGTCGAGCCCGGCCGTGACGAGGCGAAGCCCGAGAACAAGCCGGCGGAGAAGCCGGCTGAGGCCAGGCCGGATAGTGCCAAGGTCGAGCCGCGCGGCAGCGATACTCCGGCGCTGCGGCCCGATCCGGTACCGCAGGTCACGCCTGCTGCACCGTCTGCCGCCGCGAAGCCCGCCGAGGCCAAGCCGGCGGAGGAGGCTGCTCCCAAGCCGGCCGCGAGCTCCGAACCGGCAGCCAAGCCGCAGGAGCCTGCACCGCCCGCGACCGCTGCGGCCCCGCCCGCGGCGCCAGCCGACTCGTCCGGTCCGCCCACACCGCCGATTTCGCGCTAAGCGAGCCAGATTTTCCGTCGATTTGCGAAGGCCGCACGCATCGCGGCCTTCGCATCGTCTTGACCGCAATTAGAGCGTTACTCTAGAGTGATGCTCCAGGAGGCGTCGATGACGACGAGCGTGCGTGACGACCTGTTGGCGGCCGGGCTTTTCGTATTCGACCGGGTCGGCTTCGAAGCTGCGACGGTGGCCGCGATCCGCGCCCGGGCACGCGCCTCCAACGGCAGCTTCTTTCATGTCTTCGGATCGAAGAAGGAACTGGCCGGTGCGCTGTTCCTGGAGGTGCTGCGGCACTATCACGCCGCAGTGCTGGCCGCGCTCGATCCGATGCCCAATGCCGGGCAGGGCATCGATCGGCTGATCCGGGCCCATCTCGACTGGGTGGTGTCGAGCCGGCGCGAGGCCCGCTATCTCTTCGAGATCTCGCGCAGCGAATGGGGCGAGGACGTCCGCGACGCCCAGCGCGCGCAGAACGCGCGCCTTGCCGAAGGCATCGAGCGCTGGCGCGCGCCGTTGGTTGCCGGCGGCGAGCTTTTGCCGATGACGCCTGTGATGTTCGTCAGCCAGCTCATCGGCCCTGCCCAGATCTTCTGCCGCGCCTTTCTCTCGGGACGTGACCGCGCCGATCCGCGCAGCGAAGCCGACACGCTTGTCACCTGCGCCAACCGTGCGCTGCGCCCGCCCGATCGCATCCACACGCAATAAGGAGAAGCCGCATGCGAGCCGAAGCAGATCCCGAATTCGGTCCGATCGCCGAGCGCATCCACGCCAATGTCGGCCGGCAGGGTTTTATGAACCTGGTGGGCGCCGAGCTCTCGGAATTGTCGCGCGGCACCTGCACGATTGCGGTCGCGCGCCGGCCCGAGCTGCTCCAGCAGCACGGCTTCTTCCATGGCGGCGTCACCGCCTTCCTGGTCGACAACGCCACGACGATCGCAGCGGCCACCTCGCGCGGCCAGCCGGCGTTGACGGCGGAATACAAGCTCAATCTGTTGTCGCCGGCGGTCGGCGAGAAGCTGATCTGCCGGGCCAGGGTGATCAAGCCGGGCCGCCAGGTCTCGGTGGTCGCGGCCGACGTGTTTTGCGTCAACGACGGTGTCGAGAAGCACACGGCAACTGCGCTCGCCTCGATCGCGATGCTGAGCGAGGACGTCGCCGCGAAAACGAAAAGCCCGGCCGCCTGAGGCGGCCGGGCGTCGCAACCTGCGCGAACGCGGGTCTTACTTCTCGGTCTCGTCCACAGCCGGCGCCGGCTCGTCGTCCTGCTGGGCTTCCGGATCGAAGAACTCGCCGGCGGCGGCGATCGCTTCGGCGGCCGCATCGCGGTCCTCGTTGCGGGTCGAGATGTCCTCGCCGCGGTTGATGCGCTCGGCCTCGTCCTGGCTGCGCGCAACCGTGACGGAAACCTCGACCTCGACCTCGGGGTGAACGGCGACGGTGATGGTGTGCTTGCCGATGGTCTTGATCGGCGCGTCGAGCTGCACTTGCGGGCGCTCAAGCGAGACACCGTCGGCTTCGAACGCAATGACGACGTCGCGCACCGTGACCGAGCCGAACAGCTGGCCGGCTTCGGAAGCCTGACGGATCACGATGATGTTCTTGCCTTGGATCTTCTCGGCGACCTTGGACGCCTCGCCCTTGGACTGGAGGTTGCGAGCCTCGAGATCGGCCTTCATGCCGTCGTACTTGGCGCGGTTGTCGGCGGTGGCGCGCAGCGCCTTGCCGCGCTTGAGCAGGAAATTGCGGGCATAGCCGTCGCGAACCTTCACGACTTCGCCCATCTGGCCGAGCTTGCTCACGCGTTCCAGCAAAATGACTTCCATATTCGTTCTCCTTTGAAGTGTTGAGTGAGTTGGGTTTTGGGGTTGAACTTAAGAGGTCGGCAGCGGCGGTGGCTGGCGGCTGCGCAGGAAGCGCTCGCGGAAGCCGAACACGGCATCCGCAAGGCCGAGGATCACCATCGCGATGACGGGCCAGCCGAACACCACGACGACGGCATAGGTCGAGCCGAGCCAGAAGGTGCGGCTCTTCAGCGCCAGCGTCAGCGTGTGCAGAACGGCAAAACCGGTCAGCGCATAGCCCATCATCAGCGCTGCCGTCGTGATCTGCGCGACCATCGCGAGCAACCCGCCGGTGAAGCAGAACGCGAGCGCGATGCAGAGCGCCACCAGCGTCATCGGCGGCAGCTCGGCCGTCATCATGTCCGGCCACGGACGCAGCAGGCGGCCCGATGTCGCCGTTATCTTGCCGCTGAGCCAGAGATTGAGGGTGAGCGTCATCATCGCGACGATGGTGGCGGCGGCCGGGGCGATCAGCACCAGTGCGTCGACGAACTGACCGGCTTCGCCTGACGTCTGCGGGTCGGCGGTGCGGAGCAGGCGCATCAAGCCGCGCCGCAGCGTGCCGGTGATGGTCTCGGCATCGGTGCCGAGCGTGAGCAGGGCGGCGATCGTGGTCAGCGCGGCGAAGCCCGCGATCCACAGCAGGATGCGGCCGACCGGATACCATTCGAGCTCGGGCTCGGCCGGCGGCTCGGTGGCGGCTTCCGGCGCGACGGGTCCAAGGCGCCGGCTGAGCAGGACGAGATGGCCGAGCCACCACGCGGGCAGCGCGACGGTGACGGCAAAGGCGATGCAGTAGGGCAGGCCGAACAGGGCCCCGAGGCCGATCGCAGCGGCGATGCCGCCGAGGCTCGCGCAAAGCGGGCCCCAGCCGATCGAGGCGACCATCAGCGGCAGCGGCGCGAGATAGAACAGGACGAGCGAGATCAGCGCGCCCGATACGATCGAGGCGAACATCAGGGCCGACGCAGCGCCGGCGATCAGGGCTATCAGTCCAAGAGTCATCATCAGCTGTCCCGCTCCCTTCGAGCGGTTAGAGGCATCTCGCCCCAACCATCGGCGACCGGACGACCCGGAAGCCTTATGAAACCAAAAAGCGCGGCCGGCGGCGATGTCGCCGCCGGCCGAATTCGTCTTAGCGAATGACGTAGGGCAGCAGGCCCAGGAAGCGCGCGCGCTTGATGGCGCGGGCAAGCTCACGCTGCTTCTTGGCCGACACCGCGGTGATGCGGCTCGGCACGATCTTGCCGCGCTCGGAGACGTAGCGCATCAAGAGCTTGGAGTCCTTGTAGTCGATCTTCGGAGCGTTTGCGCCCGTGAACGGGCAGCTCTTGCGACGACGGAAAAACGGACGGCGTGCACCAGCTTCAGCCATTGATCTTACTCCGCATCCGGCGTTGTCGTTTCAGCTTCGTCGCGCGGACGGCGCGGACCGCGGTCACCGCGGAAGCCACCACCGTCGCGATCGCCGCCACGGAAACCACCCTCGCGGTCGCCACGGAAGCCACCGCCTTCGCGATCGCCGCGGAAGCCGCCGCCACGGTCGTCACGCTCGCGGTCGCGGTCGGCCTTGCGCATCATCGCCGACGGGCCTTCCTCGAGCTCCTCGACGCGGACGCTGAGATAGCGGATCACGTCTTCGCTGATGCGCTCCTGGCGCTCGATCTCGGCGATCGCCGCGGACGGCGCGTCGATGTTGAGCAGCACGAAGTGCGCCTTGCGGTTCTTGTTCATGCGGTAGGTGAGGGAGCGAACGCCCCAATTCTCGGTCTTGGTGACCTTGCCGCCGAGACCCTCGACGATGCCGGTCATCTGCGCAGTCAGCTCTTCGACCTGCTGCGTGCTCGCGTCTTGGCGCGCGAGAAAAACATGCTCATAGAGAGCCATAATCGTCCTTTCCTCATGTTGGCGCATCGCCCGGCGTCAAGCCCTTAAGAGGCCTTCGGAAAGGACTCTGGGATTAAGCTCAGAAGGCGGAAACACGGGACGACGGGCCGACTGGCCCTGGCACACCAAAATCACGAATGATTTGCTGAGACCGTCCGTTCAGCTCCCGGCCGGGGTCTGCGGATGGCGCGCTTATACGGATTTTGGCCGGCTTTGCAAGGTTGGAGGGCCGTGTTTTCGGCCCCGGATGGTTCCGGTGGGGGCAGCCGGACTGGTCCTTACGGACCATACCAGCTTGATTTATTTGTTTGTATAGCATACAAATAAATCAACGCAGAGGACCCCAATGGCGGAAAAGTCGGTCCATGAGCCGTTAGAGGCGGCTGGCGACCCCAAGCATGCTGCCCGGGCTACACGTTCGGCCGGCCGCAAGATGCGGTCGCTGCTGCTGGATGCGGCGAGCCCGCTGTTCAGGGAGCGGGGGCTGTCCGGCACGGCCATCACCGACATCGCCGCCGCCGCGGACGCGTTCCCGAGCCAGATCACCTATTACTTCCGCACCAAGGAGGCGCTGTTCGTCGAATGCGCCTGCCGCGAGCTGCTGTATCTGGCGCGGGCGACGGAGCAGGCAGCGCTCAAAGCGCGCACGCCGCGGGACTATACCCGCGCGCTGGCCGAGACCGTGACGGCGAGCGATTCGGTCGCGTTCTTCGCAGAGGCGCTGACGCTGACCCGGCGGCGCCAGGATCTTGCGCCGCTGGTCGAGCGCACCATCGAGCGCCTGCACGGTGAAGGCGCGCGCGCCTATGCGAGCCAGGTCGCGCGGCACGGCTGGCGCTCCCTGCGTGCGCCCGACGAAAGCTCGCGGCGGTTTTGGGCCGTCGCCATCGGCGTCATTCTCGAGGGGTACGCGATGGGCCGGTCGCCGGATGAATTGTGCGCCGAGATGCTGCGTGTGCTCGGCGAGCAGGCGAAATCAACCAGCGACACGGCGCGGCTCCGTCTGGTCGACGAGCGCGACGCATCTGGCAGTTCGAATGAGGAGGGTTAGGCCATGATCGCACTTCGCATGCGTGCCCGCGATTTCCTGACCGACGACCAGCTCGCCGACGTGCGCCAGCGCGTGACCTGGAAAGGCGTCGCGCTGATCGCCCACGCCTGGGCACTCATTGTCGCAGCGATCGCTTTGGTGGCGTGGTGGCCCAACCCGATCACCTACATTCTCGCCGTTGCCATCATCGGTTCGCGCCAGCTCGGGCTCGCGATCCTGATGCATGACGGCGCGCATGGCTGCCTGTCCGCTGACGAGAAGACCAATCTGACCCTGAGCCAATGGTTCTGCGCCTATCCTCTCTTCGCGGAGACGCGCAGCTATCGGCGCTATCACCTTCAGCATCACGCGCGCACCCAGCAGGAGGACGACCCCGATCTCGTACTGTCGGCGCCGTTTCCGATCACCAGGCTGAGCTATCGCCGCAAGTTCATTCGCGACATCACCGGGCAGACCGGCTACCAGCAGCGCAAGGCGCAACTGCTCAATGCGCTCGGGCCGAAGGACTGGACGTTGCGGCAGCGCGCGGCGCATTTCTGGGAGAAACTCGGCCCGCAATGCCTCGCCAATGCCGCGATGTTCGCAGCGCTCGCGGCAGCCGGCGTGTGGTGGGCCTATCCGCTGCTATGGCTGGTGCCGCTGTTGACCTGGATGATGGTCATCACCCGCATCCGCAACATCGCCGAGCACGCTGTCGTGCCCGACAGCAGCGATCCCTTGCGCAACACCCGCACCACGCATGCGAATTTCCTCGAGCGGCTGTTCATCGCGCCGTACTACGTGAACTATCACCTCGAGCATCATCTCTTGTTCTACGTGCCCTGCTACAATCTGCCGAAGGTGCATCGGCTGCTGAGTGCGAGCCGGCACGCAGATCGCATGGAGGTGCAGCCGGGCTACGCCGCGGTGCTGCGGTTGGCGACCGCGAAACCGGACCGGGATGACCGGCCGGGGCAACTCGTGAACAGCGCGCGCCGCGCGCAGGCAGGGGCGGCGGTCGACGCCAATCAGACCAATGGTGGATTCTAGGGCCAGCATTCCCCGTTGAATCCCGGGCGAAGTTCCTATCTTGGCTTGACATTCCGGCCCCGGACAGTGTCTACGGCCCCCTTTGGAGCATGATCCGGAACCATGGCCTAAGGCCGTGCGTCATCGGCTGCCGGTTCTCGCAGGGATCACGCCCGACAAGCAGGGAGCGCCGATGACGGCAGCATTCACATTTCCAGGGCAGGGGTCCCAGGCGGTTGGCATGGGCAAGGCCCTGGCCGACGCCTTTCCGGTGGCGCGCGCCGTGTTCGACGAGGTCGATGCCGCGCTTGGGGAGAAGCTGACGGCGATCATCTGGGATGGTCCGGCAGAAACTCTCCAGCTCACCCAAAACGCCCAGCCGGCGCTGATGGCGGTCTCTGTCGCCACCCTGCGCGTGCTGGAGGCCGAAGCCGGGTTTTCCGTGGGACGGGATGCGGCCTTCGTCGCCGGCCACTCGCTCGGTGAATATTCGGCGCTGGCTGCGGCCGGCAGCCTGACGATCTCGGATACCGCGCGGTTGCTTCGCACCCGCGGTCTCGCAATGCAAAAAGCCGTGCCGGTCGGCGCCGGCGCGATGGCCGCTCTCCTTGGTCTCGACTACGAGGCCGCCATGGAGGTCGCAGGCGAGGCGGCACAGGGCCAGGTCTGCCAGGCCGCCAACGACAATGGCGGCGGGCAGGTGGTCGTCTCCGGCGACAAGGCTGCGGTCGATCGCGCCGTCGAGATTGCCAAGACCAAGGGCGCTAAGCGCGCAATGCTGCTGCCGGTGTCCGCACCGTTCCATTGCAAGTTGATGCAGCCCGCCGCCGACGCCATGGCGGAGGCGCTGGCGAAGGTCACGATCAGGGCGCCGGCGGCGCCGCTGGTGTCGAACGTGCTGGCGAGCGCCATCAGCGATCCCGACGAGATCCGTCGCCGCCTGGTCGAGCAGGTCACCGGCACGGTGCGCTGGCGCGAGTCGGTTGCCTATATGGCAGGGCAGGGCGTCAACCGCTTCTTCGAGATCGGCGCTGGCAAGGTGCTGTCTGGTCTCGTCAAGCGCATTGCGGATGGCGCCGTCGGCGTGTCGGTCGGTGGTCCCAACGACATTGCCGCCGCCAAGGATGCATTGGCCGCTGCGAAGCAGGCCTGAAGGAGTTTTTCAATGTTCGATCTGACTGGCAAAAAGGCGCTCGTCACCGGCGCGACCGGCGGCATCGGCGGCGCGATCGCGCAGGCGCTGCACGCGCAGGGTGCTACCGTTGCGATCTCCGGAACGCGCAAGGAAGTGCTGGATGAGCTCGCCGGCAAGCTCGGCGAGCGTACCCACGTGCTGCCCTGCAATCTCTCCAAGGCCGACGAGGTCGAGGCGCTGGTGCCCGCCGCGGAAGCCGCGATGGGGCAGGTCGACATTCTCGTCGCCAATGCCGGCATCACCCGCGACAATCTCTTCGTCCAGCTCCGTGACGAGGACTGGGAGGAGGTCATCAACATCAATCTGACCTCGACCTTCCGCCTGGCGCGCGCCGCGACCAAGCTGATGATGCGCAAGCGCTTCGGCCGTATCATTGCCATCACGTCGATCGTCGGCGTCACCGGCAATCCCGGGCAGGGCAACTACACGGCATCGAAGGCCGGCCTGATCGGCATGATCAAGACGCTCGGTGCCGAATACGCCAAGCGCGGCGTGACCGCGAACTGCATCGCGCCGGGCTTCATCAAGACGCCGATGACCGATGCGCTCAACGACAAGCAGCGCGAGACGATTCTGGCCAAGGTTCCGGCTGCCCGCCTGGGGACGCCGGAGGACATCGCAGCCGCCGCCGTCTACCTGAGTTCGAACGAAGCGGCCTACGTCACGGGACAAACCATCCACGTCAACGGCGGCATGGCCATGATCTGACGTCTCCTTCCGCACTGCCCACAAGGGCGGTGCGGGATGCGGCAAACGGCCGTTTCCGGTGCGAAATGAGGCTTGTAGTCAAGGCAGTTGAAGTATGATAACCGGACGCTCAACGGATGGGCAAAGAACGCCATTGCAGGTTTTTGAAACCCTGTATATTGGCGATGCGGAGCCTTGGCCGTCTCGCCGGGCCTGCATCGGTTAAGATGGGGCCAATCAAAGTTCGTAAGCGAAGGCAGTCAACGACCACGACGGCTCGTATCGTCCCGGGGGGTCGGGTCTACAGGGAACAACACGAGGTTATGCAATGAGTGACATTGGCGAGCGGGTTAAGAAGATCGTGGTCGAACACCTTGGTGTTGAACCCGAGAAGGTTGTCGACGCTGCGAGCTTCATCGACGACCTCGGCGCCGACAGTCTGGACACCGTCGAGCTGGTGATGGCGTTCGAAGAAGAATTCGGTTGCGAGATTCCGGACGACGCCGCGGAGACGATTCTCACCGTCGGCGACGCCACGAAGTTTCTCGAGAAGAACGCGAAGAGCTAAGGCTCTTCATTTTCGCGGGGACAACATTGAAACCGGACGGGCCGCTGACCAGCGGTCAGCCGGTTTCTTGTTATTGGCCGTGAATCTTTCGATGCGGAGTTTTCGAACATGAGGCGGGTTGTCGTCACTGGTCTCGGCATGGTGTCGCCGCTCGGCTGCGGCGTCGAACCGACCTGGAAACGCATCCTCAACGGCGAAAGCGGCGCACGCAGGATCGAGAGCTTCGATGTCTCCGATCTTCAGACCAAATACGCCTGCACCGTCGTGCGCGGCGACGGCACGAACGATACTTTCAATCCCGATACCTGGATGGAGCCGAAGGACCAGCGCAAGGTCGACGACTTCATCATCTTCGGCATGGCCGCAGCCGGCCAGGCGCTCGATGATGCCAACTGGCATCCCGAGACCGAAGAGGACAAGTGTGCGACCGGCACCATGATCGGTTCCGGCATCGGCGGCCTCACCGGCATTGCCGAAACCGCGATCCTCCTGAAGGAGCGCGGACCGCGCCGGGTGTCGCCGTTCTTCATTCCGGGCCGCCTCATCAATCTTGCCTCCGGCTACGTCTCGATCGCGCACGGCCTGAAGGGGCCGAACCATTCGGTGGTCACGGCCTGCTCGACCGGTGCACATGCGGTGGGCGACGCCGCCCGTCTGATTGCGCTGGCCGATGCCGACGTCATGGTTGCCGGTGGCGCCGAGTCGCCGATCAGCCGTATCGGCATTGCCGGCTTCAACGCCGCGCGCGCGCTCTCGACCGGCTTCAACGAAACGCCCGAGAAGGCATCGCGTCCCTACGACAAGGACCGCGACGGCTTCGTGATGGGCGAGGGCGCCGGTGTCCTCGTCCTGGAAGAACTCGAGCACGCTCAGCGCCGCGGCGCCAAGATCTACGCCGAGGTGATCGGCTACGGCCTTTCGGGCGATGCCTATCACATCACCTCGCCGTCGCCCGATGGCGATGGCGGCTTCCGCAGCATGGCGGCAGCGCTCAAGCGCGCCGGCCTCACGGCATCCGATCTCGACTACATCAACGCCCACGGCACCTCGACACCGCTCGGCGACGAGATCGAGCTCGGTGCGGTCGAGCGGCTGCTCGGCAACACCGCTTCCAAGGTCGCGATGTCCTCGACCAAATCCTCGACCGGCCATCTCCTCGGTGCCGCCGGCGCGATCGAGGCAATCTTCGCCATTCTCGCGATTCGCGATAATGTCGTGCCGCCGACCATCAACCTGGACAATCCGTCGGTCGAGACTGCGATCGATCTCGTGCCGCACATTGCGAAGAAGCGCGAGGTCAACGTCGCGTTGTCGAATTCTTTCGGTTTTGGCGGTACCAACGCGTCGGTGATCTTCCGCCGCCTGGTTCATTAGTTTGCGTTTGAAACGAATCCACCGTTTTGCCGTATTCGGCGATAGTCATACCCCGTGGGCGCGTGCATTGGCTCGACAAGCGATTGTCTGGCCGCGATTGAACCGGCAGGATTCAGGTTGCTTCGATGAGTGAAAGGCCGCCCATTTCGCCCCGGAGTCCGCGGGCAGCGCTGGAGCCCGAGCAGGTTCCGCCGCCGCCGAGGCGATCGGACCGGGCGCGCAATCCCTTCGTGATCGTCGGCAACGCCATCATCACCCTTCTGCTGATCGCCATGCTCGGCGCCGGCGGCGTCTACTATTACGGCCGGCAATTGCTCGAGGCGCCGGGGCCGCTGAAGGAAGACAAGATCGTCAACATCCCGCAGCGGGCCGGCAAGCGCGACATCGCCGAGACGCTGAACCGGGAAGGCGTGGCCGACGTCAATCCCTGGGTGTTCATCGCCAGCGTCGCCGCGCTGAAGGCGAGCTCGGACCTGAAGCCAGGTGAATATTCGTTCCAGAAGAACGCCTCCTTGCGCGACGTCATCGCCACTATCGTCGAGGGCAAGGTGGTGCAGCATTCCGTTACGATCCCGGAAGGCCTCACTTCCGAGCAGATCGTGGCGCGGCTGTCCGACAACGACATCTTCACCGGCAGCGTCCGCGAATTGCCGCGTGAAGGCACGCTGCTGCCCGAGACCTACAAGTTCCCGCGCGGGACCCCGCGCGATCAGGTGATCCAGCGCATGCAACAGGCCCACAAGCGCGTGCTGGCCGAGATCTGGGAGCGCCGCAGCCAGGACATTCCGGTGAAATCGCCGGAGCAACTGGTGACGCTGGCCTCGATCGTCGAGAAGGAAACCGGCAAGCCGGACGAGCGCAGCCGTGTCGCTGCCGTATTCGCCAACCGGCTCAAGCAGAAAATCAAGCTGCAGTCCGATCCGACCATCATCTACGGCCTTGTCGGCGGCAAGGGTACGCTCGGCCGTCCGATCAAGCGCAGCGAGATCACGCAGCCTTCGCCCTACAACACCTATGTGATCGAGGGACTGCCGCCCGGCCCGATCTCCAACCCCGGCCGCGCCTCGCTGGAAGCCACCGCCAACCCGGCCCGCACCCGCGACCTCTATTTCGTCGCCGACGGCACCGGCGGGCATGCCTTCACCGAAACCTACGACGCGCACCAGAAGAACGTCGCCAAGCTGCGCGCGATGGAGAAGCAGATCCAGAACGACACGGTCGAGCCGGCCGAGGATGCGCAGCCGCCGGCGGCCGCCGCGCCCGGCGCTGCCGCGGATCCGCCGACCGCGACCACGCCGACGCGGCCCAATCAGCAGAAAAAGCCGCCAGCCGCTCGCCCCGCTGGTCCCGCGCCCGCCCGCCAGGGCGCGGTGCAGCCGTCGCCGCCGGTGGTCCAGCGCTAGTTCGCGCAGACCTGCCTGCGGGACTTTGCGGATTCCACTTTCCTGCAAAATAGTCTTAAGATTCGCGTGGCCTGATGGGCCTCGCGAATCCTGAGTTTCCGGAGAAATTGACCTGATGGCGCTGTCGTCCATGACCGGCTTTGCCCGAAGCCACGGCGCTAGCGGGCCGTATACGTTCGAATGGGAATTGAAGTCGGTCAACGCCAAGGGCTTTGACCTCAGGGTGCGGTTGCCGCAGGGGTTCGACGAGCTCGAGGCCCACGCCAAGAAGCGCGCCGGCGAGCTTTTGTCGCGCGGCACCGTCTACGCCAATCTCAACGTCAAGCGCGCCAACGCCGCAGCTTCCGTCCGCGTCAACGAGGACGTGCTCAATGCTGTCCTGAAGGCGGCCGCGATGATCGCCGGCAAGGTCGATGCGGTCGCGCCGAGCGTCGACGGCCTGCTCGCCATCAAGGGCGTCGTCGAGGTCGCCGAGCCCGAGGGTGACGAGGAGGAGGACAAGGCCGCGCGTGCCGCCGCCGCGGAGGCCTTCGACAAGGCGCTCGCCGATCTCGTCGAGATGCGCAAGCGCGAGGGCACGTCGCTCGGGCAGATCCTGACCCAGCGGGTCGCCGAGGTCGAGGTGCTGGCGAGGAAGGCGGAAGCTGCGCCGGGCCGCAAGCCCGAGGCGATCAAGGCGAGACTCGCCGAGCAGATCGCAACCCTGCTCGACACCTCCGACCGTTTCGATTCCGACCGCCTGATGCAGGAGGCGATCCTGATCGCCACCAGGGCCGACATCCGCGAGGAGCTCGACCGCATCGCCTCCCACATCGCGCAGGCGCGCGAGCTGATCGGCAAGGGCGGCCCGATCGGCCGCAAGCTCGACTTCCTGGCGCAGGAGTTTCATCGCGAGGTCAACACCTGCTGCTCGAAGTCGAACGACATCGATCTGACCAATACGGGCCTGGCCATGAAGAACGTGGTCGAGCAATTCCGCGAACAGGTCCAGAATTTGGAGTGATCGATGACGACGGGCGGTCACGGAACTGACGGTGTCGAGCGGCGTGGTTTGATGTTCGTGCTGTCCTCGCCGTCGGGCGCGGGCAAGACGACGCTGTCGCGTCTGCTGATCGACCGCATGCCCGGCCTGCGGATGTCGGTCTCCGCGACCACGCGGGCGATGCGGCCCGGCGAGGTCGACGGCCGCGACTACCTGTTCGTCGACAAGGCCAGGTTCGACGCGATGGTGAAGGGCGACGAACTGCTGGAATGGGCGACGGTGTTCGACAACAGCTACGGCACGCCGCGTGCGCCGGTCGAGGCGGCGCTGTCGGCCGGGCAGGACGTGCTGTTCGACATCGATTGGCAGGGCACGCAGCAGCTCCGCGAGAAGGCGCGCGCGGACGTCGTCAGCGTGTTCATTTTACCGCCCTCGGCCGCCGATCTCGAGAAGCGGCTGCATTCGCGCGCGCAGGATTCCGACGAGGTGATCCGCAAGCGCATGAGCCGCGCCAGCCACGAGATGAGCCACTGGGCCGAGTACGACTACATCGTCATCAACCACGCGGTCGACGAGGCGTTTGCCGAAGTGCAGTCGATCCTGAAGGCCGAGCGCCTCAAGCGCGAGCGGCGGACTGGCCTCGTTGGTTTCGTACGAGGTTTGCAAGGCCAGCTTCAAGGTTAGGATTCGCGAGACGCGGTCCTTCCTGCGCCAGCCGTTCCAGCATCGCCGTGATCACGTCGACGTCGACGGCGTCCTCGATCTGCACATCGTCATCGCGATTGGCCGACTCTTTGCCATTGATGTCGTTGGCCGCGAGCCGGGGGGCCGATGCCTCGATCTCGAACTCTCCGTTGAACATGTTGGCCTCGTCGAGCTCTGCGACCTCGTGGCGGGCTTGGGGCGCCCGCTGATCGACGGCATCGATTGCGTGATCGATCGCCTCGAGCTGCGCGGCTTCGCGCTGAGTGGCTTCGCGTTGGGGGGCTTGGCGACGCGCGGCCGCCTGGGGACGGGCGGCATCGAAATCCACCGGGCGCGGCTGCTGCGCACGCGGCGCGGCAGTCGGCATCGCCTCGAGCCAGGGCGCGCGACCGTCGTCGTGCGGCTCCCGATTGTCCCAATTGACGCGACGATCCTGGACGCGGACGCGTCGTCCGCCTGCGAAGCGATAGATGATGCTGGCGAGGAGGCCGGCGAGCGCCAGCGCGCCACCGATCACGAGCAGCAGCGTCTGGAGCGAGCCGGTCGCTTTATCGGTGGTGGCATCTGCTGCGGCAAGCGCGACCGGGGCAGGGGATTTTGACGGCTTCGCGCTCGGCGGTGCGGGCGAGGCGACAGGAGCGGGCGCAGCCTGCGGTGCGGGCGACGGAGCCGCGGCGGAGGCATCGGGCCAGCGCGTGGCGACCGGGGGCTGCTGCGCGTTGCTGTCGGCGGAGGGAGTGGCAGCTTGTTGCATCGGCGCCGGTTTCGCTGGTGCGGGCGCATTCGGCGTCGTCGGCGCGGTATTGCCCTGCGGCGTCAGATATTCGGCGCGTGCGTCCTGCACTGGGTGCTGCTGCTGCGGCGCTGCTGAATCTGCCGTCGGTGCATCGGGCGCAGCCTGCGCGGTCTGCACGGCCTTGGCGCTGTCCTTGCTGCCTTCGGCGCGCAGATACCAGCATTGCCGCTTGCTCCCGCGCTCCAGGCGATAGTACCAATGCTGCCCCTGCGGCGCGACGCCCTTTGGCGAGGCGAGGCAGTCGCTGGCGGCATTTGCCGAGCTCGTTGCCTCCGGCGCATTCTGCGACACGGCGGCCAGTGGTGCGCCGGCGATGATGCTGCCGACAAGCGCAGATATGAACTTCGCGGTGCGGTTGCCCATCCTGGTCTCCCGATTACGCATAACGCAACTCTTTACGTTCCCTTTGTCATCAAAGACTTGGGTGGCAATGAGCCGCAAATCCGGAGAGGATGTGGCTTGAATCGGGCCTGCGCGGTGTTCGTTCCGCCGCGAATTCAGGCGTTTTCGAGGGCTATTGCTTCGCCGAACTCCAGGTTCCGCCGCAGCCGTCGGAGCGGCGCCACGTTCCGGAACCACTGCGGCCCGAGAGCCGGCCCGTGCTGGTAAAGGTCACGCCTTGGCCCTGGCCGAACGTGCTGACCGAGCCGCCCGTGCTGACGGTTCCGCGAACGCCTTCGCCGATGATCTTGCCCGAGCTCACGACGACAGCGCCGCTCGTGCTGCCGCCGCAACCAACGCTGACGACCGCCCAGGCACCGTCGAAACCACCGCCGCCACCTCCGCTTCGCCGAGGCGACGAGCGTTCCTCGGTCGCCGGCTTGCTCCGGCGTGAGGGCGCGGCCGGTTCGGCCGAGCGGCCTGAAGAAGTATCCTGGCGCGAGCCGGACAGCGACTTTTCGTCGTTGCCGATCGAGCCGCCGGCGCTGCCGGACTGCGCGAAGGCGGACGACGAGGCGAGGGCGAGGTTGAGGAGGGACGCAAGGGCGATCGTACGGACGACGGCATTGGGCATGAGGAAACAATCCGAAATGAAAAAGGTATCAGCGGCCGGAGCCGTCGGCGCAGACGGATCCGATAATGCGGCAAGCTTTGCCAGCCTTGCCGCATTCGTCAAGCGCGGCATCCCTGGCGTGCTGGATGCTGTCGCGCTGGACCAGCGACCAGGATTTGTCTGATATCGCGAACGCGCCGCAGCGGTTGCCGTAGAAGGAGAGCTCGATCGGACATTTGGCGCCGGCGCAATTGCCGCGCGCATCCGCCACCGCCGCGCGCCGCGAGGCGTGGTTCCACGATATGCCCCATTTGCTGCTGTCGGGACCGTACACGATCGAGCCCCACGGCTTCAGATCCTCCATCTTGCGCATCCGCAGCAGCAGGCCTTCGGTTGCCTCGCCCGTCGGCGCCATCGAGATCCGCTGCTGGAGCTTGGTGATCGCACGGGTCAGTCCATCGGGCGTGTCAGGATCGAAATTGAGCTCGTAGAGCCGCTCGCTCAATTCGCTCAGCAGCGCGGCATCGCGCAGCGGCACGCGATCGGGATCGGCGCGCAGCCGATCCGCCGGCAGCGGATCGGGCTGCATCGCGGCGACCTGCGGCGGCGGGCTTTGCGTCGGCGGCACGAAATAGAAGGTGCCGTCGATCGGCGAGGACGACACCCAGGGCTGCTGCGTGCCTGATGTGGCGCGCTTCACGGCGAGGCCGACCTGGTTGAAGGTCTGGAACACGTCGAGGCCCGCGGTCCGGACCGTCGCCGCCAGCGCCTTGGTGTAGGGGCTGTGGCCGTCGCTGCCGTCCTGCGCGACGTTGCCGGGCTGCGTCGCGTAGGAGATCAGCGTGCCCTCCGGCGCGCGCATCTGCGCAAGGCCGCCGTCGGAGGATCGAAGGCCGCGCGAGCCAAACGGGTTGTTGCGGCAGGCGTCGAGGATCACGAGGTTGAGGCGCGTACCCGATCCCTGCATCTGCCGCAGCACGAGGTTGACGTCGGTCATCTGGAAATCGACATCGGCCTCGCGCGTCGGATTGGCGCCGACAGGCACGAGATAGTTGGAGCCGGCGACCTGCACGCCGTGACCGGCATAATAGAACAGCGCGACGTCGGCGCCCTGGACCTGCCGGCCAAAGCTCTGCACCGCGATGTCCATCGCGCCCTTGTCGAGATCGAGCTGGGCGCGCCCGCCGACCAGTGTGAAGCCGAGCGCGGCAAGCGTCTCCGCCATCAGGCTCGCGTCCTTGGACGGGTTGTCGAGCGGCGTGATGTTCTTGTAGGCGGAGTTGCCGACGACCAGCGCAATGCGCTTCTCGGCCGAGGCCGGCGCCGCCCCGGCGATAAGCAGGGCTGCGGCCAGCGCCGCCAGCCCCACGACGCGATTGAAAATCCTCGCGCGCATGAAAACCCCCAAAGCGAAAATTCTTCAAGGCAATGACGCCAATCTACCAGCCCGGCGCGCCGGCGAAAAGCGGTGCGACATTCTGTGCAGGGCAATCGCATGGGAGCGTTACAGGCCGTCATGCCCGGGCTTATCCCGGGCATCCACCCCGGGCCACGCACGCCGGAATGATGAGGGATGGATCGGTGTTTACTTCCACACCCGCGCCAGCGTCAGCGCCAGACATCCCAGCGCAGTGCTGATGAGTCCCACCAGCGCGTAGGACTGGGCGAACACGCCGGTCTGGATAAAGACCTGGCAGGCGATGGCGATGCAGATTGCGGCCAGCAGCAGGCAGGCGCAGCCAACGATGATAGACAGATAGCATATCGCGGTTGCGACGGGCCTTGCGGATGAAGCAGGATCGTTCATGCAGGGTTACAACGGCGCGGCCGGCGGCGGGTCGATCCGCCGCGGCGTGCGCGCAAGATCATCAGTCGCGGGCGCAGCAATCGACAAGTGCGCGCCAGATGCGCTGAACTTCGATGGTCCGCTGCAGCTCAAGGACGTGGTTCTCGCTTGCATGAGAGGATTTTTCTTCCAATCGTGATTCACGTGGTGCGATCCAGCGCTCGGATATCGGATCGTACCATTTGCCGAGATCGACCAAGTTCGTGTCTCCTCTCTTCGATCCCCCTGGTCTTTTAGCCCATGCGCCTGTTCGTGGTGTTCTGGGTGATGTTGCCGTGCTCGGCCTGTTCGCGAATGTTCTGCTTCTCGTCGTCGCGATGGCCCTCGGTGGTGTCGAGCGGAATTGACGGCGTGCTGCCGGGACCCTTGTGGCTCTGGTTCTCCGCGGGAACAGGCTTGACCGTTTTCGTCAGCGGCTTCGTCATGGGCTTTGACTCCGTCGTTGCCTCACGAGATGCCAACGCATGGGACATTCGCGGCGTTCCAATTGGTGGTCTGATGTGATCGGTGCGGAGGCGACGGGAAGGGCTGTCAGCGAAACCGCCGTGTCACCATTGCAAGCACGAAGACAGGCTCGCTTCCGTCAAACACGCTGAGCGTCCAGCTGTCGCCGGGGCGCAGCGCATGCTCGACGTCGCGGGAGAGGCGGACGGCTTCGCGCCAGGCGGCATCGTCGTCGAGGAGCGTTTCACCGGTCGTGTCGGTGTGAGGTTGCTGGCCCTCGAAATGAAAGAAGTACCGCGCCATGTCGGGCAATGCGGGCCACGCGAATATGTTCCGGCTGCGCGGATCGTTCTAGCCCGCCGCGCGTCCCAGCCCTTCGCGAAAGTGCTTCTTCACCGCGCCGTTGCAGGTGCAGGCGCTTGTCTCGAGTGCCGGCGCATCGAGAATCAGGATGGCGCCGCGGCGGGTCGCGAGGATGCGCCTGGCCTTGAACGTCTGGATGACGCGGCTGGCATAGCTGCGGGAGACGCCGAGCATGCCGGCGAGCTGCTCATGGGTGAGGCGGATTTCGTCGCTGCCGATATGCTCTCGGGCCGCGATGATCCATTTGGCCGCGCGTTGCTCGATCGAATGCGCCGCGTTGCAGGCCGCGGTCTGGAGCAGCTGTGCGAACTGGCAGGCTGCGTAGCGCGAAAAAAGCTCATGCATGCCGGGCGATCGCTGCTGCGCCTGCTCGAGCGCGCGCAGCGGCAGGCGGACCAGCGTGCCGCCGACCTTCACGACGACGCGGGAAAAGGCCAGCGACGGGCTGCGGCCTGCGGAAAGACCGACCCCGCCCTCGCGGCCCACCAGGAGACTTTCGACCTCGCGGTCATCCTCAACCGGCACCGCGAACGACACGAACGCAGGGCCGCAGGGGAAGTGGACCACGGAGATGCCGTCGCCGGCGTGATGCAGAACGTGGTTCGCGGCGACCTCGACCGATTGCAGGTGCGGCGCGAGCAGCTCGAAATCCTGGGCGCTGAGCCTTCGCAGCAGATCGTTCCTGGGCCGGCCGGTCACGCTTCTTGTCTCTGGGCTCTTCGTTGGCCGGGAATCGGCGTCTCCAGGAAAAACCCTACGTTTCCGCGCAGGAACCGACAGTTCCAAAGTGAACACAAATGTTTGCGGGAAACCGAAAAGTTCGCAGCAGCGAGGCGTCGCGCCGTCCGGCGTTGCCCGCAGGACACGCTGCGAACTTTGTTCTCATCCGGAGAACTACGGAAATTCCAAATGAGCCAGCGCTTGTGGGGCGCCGCGGGCTCTTATCCGAGACGGATCTGGCGTTCGGCCAGGAGGCGGCTTTGGGCGACCTGCTTGCGGTAGGCACCGATCGCCTTGTTGGCGAGCATCAACTGCCGGCGCTCTCCGGTCCTGAGTTGCGCTTCGATGGCATCCAGAATGGTGTTCGCGGTCTCGTCCGGAGGCCCGAGCTCGCCGCTCTGCTCCAGGAAGCTCCAGGCGATGAAGAATGCGCTTTCGACGGTGCAACGAATGGACATGCGCTGCCAACGCGGTGTGGCCGCAGCCGTTCCGCGCGGCGACGTGCCTTCAGCGCGCGCAGGTTTTCGCGCTACTTCAGCGAGGTGCTGATCGAGCCGAACTTCAACTTCAACGACGAGCCGAGATTGTTGACCACGGCGATGATCGCGAGCGCGATGCCGGCTGCGATCAGGCCGTATTCGATCGCAGTGGCTGCGGGGTTTCATCGACCAGGAAGCGGCGGATGGTCTGCATGGCCTCACCAGAATTCCAAAGAGAAAGCTGGTGAGGACTTTAGTTCGCGGCTTGCCGGTTCCCCTATTTGGAACCGGGGCTTGCGTCAATTCCGGGTTAATTCGACGGAGGAAAACGCGGCGGCGAGATCTCATCCCGCCGCCAAGCCTGTCCAGATTTTCCTGCGCATCAGTTCTTCAGCACGATGCGGCCGACGACCTTGCCGGCGCGCAACTCGTCGATCCATTTCTGGACGTCGCCCATCGGCTCCTCGCGCATCGGCGTCGGCTTGATCTTGCCGGCGCGGGCGAGCGCCATCAGCTCCTGGGCTTCCGCGAGCGTGCCGACCATGAAGCCCTCGACGGTCAGGCGCTTGTAGACCCATTGCACCATCGGTAGGGTGAACTGGCCGCCCATCAGGCCGGAGACGACGACCTTGCCGCCGCGCGCGGCGACCGCCACGGCAAAGGCCATCGACTTCTCATTGCCGGCGAAATCGACCACCTCGTCGAAGCCGCCCTCGGTTTCCTTCAGGATGCGCTTGATCACGTCGGGCTCGGACGGATCGTAGGCGACGGCTGCGCCGTTCTTCAGCGCGGTCTCGCGTGCGGCCGGCGAGAGATCGGCCACCGTGATCGGCTGCTTGAACATCGCCTGCGCAAACGACAGGCCCATCATGCCGACGCCGCCAAGGCCGATCAGCAGCAGATTGCGCTGGCGCGGACGGTCGACCAGGCGCTTGAGCGCGCCGTAGGCGGTCACGCCGGAGCACATCAGCGTCGCGGCCTGGTTGACGGGCAGGGGATCGTAGTCGAGCAGGTACTTCGCGTCGGGCACCAGTACGTGGGTGGCGAAGCCGCCATCGATGGAGACGCCGAGGAAGCGCTGCTTCGCGCAAAGGTTTTCGTCGCCATTGGCGCAGTCGCGGCACTGGCCGCAGCCGATCCACGGGAACACCGCCTTCTTGGCTCCGACGAGGTTCGCCGGCACGTCCGAGCCGACTTCGTCGACCACGCCCGCGATCTCGTGGCCGAGCGTAAACGGCAGCGTCATGCCGCGCGTGGTGTCGAGCTTCTTGCCGCCGCCGAGATCGGCATAGCCGTCCTGGATGTGCAAGTCGGAATGGCAGAGGCCGCAGCGCTCGATGCGCACCAGCACCTCGGCGCCTTTCGGCTTCGGCGTGTCGACGATGGTCTCGCACAATGGCGCATCGAACTTGACCAGGGACTGCCGACGCATCAACGCCATATTCCTTCCTCCGAAATTCCTGTTATCCAGCTTGCTTTCGTATATCCGCCAATTCACGTGCCATGGCAACAAAGCCTGATATCGGAATGGTCTCGGCACGGCGCGTCGCATCGACACCTGCGGCCGCGGCAAGGCGAGCGGGATCCGCTTGAAGCGATTTCAGGCTTTGCCGCAGCATTTTTCGGCGCTGCCCGAAAGCGGCGGCTGCGACCTGTTCGAGCAGCTTGCGATCGCAAGGCAGAGGCTCTGCGCGCGGCACCAGCCGCACGACGGAGGAGGTGACCTTCGGCGGCGGCACGAAGGCCGAGGGCGAAATGTCGAACAGGATCTTCGTCTCGCAGCGCCAGTTGGCGAGCACGCCGAGGCGGCCATAGGCCTCCTCGTCCTCGCGTGCCACGATGCGCTCACCGACCTCGCGCTGGAACATCAGCACCATCATGTCGTACCAGGGCGGCCAGGGGTCGGTCGTGAGCCAGCCGATCAGGAGCTGGGTCGCGATGTTGTAAGGCAGGTTCGCGACGATCTTGGCTCGTTCGCCATTGAGCAGCGGACGCGGGTCGAAGGTCATGGCATCGCCATGCACAATCTCGAGCCTATCAGGGTAGCGCGCGGAAATATCCTGCAAGGCAGGGATCGCGCGCTCGTCATGCTCGATGGCGATGACGCGTTTGGCGCCGAGCGCGAGCAACGCGCGCGTCAACCCGCCCGGGCCGGGACCGATCTCGACGATGGTGGAGTCCTCGAGCGGCGCGGCGGCACGCGCGATGCGCGCGGTGAGATTGAGGTCGAGCAGGAAGTTCTGGCCCAGCGATTTGCGTGCCGACAGCGCGTGCTGGCGAATGACCTCGCGAAGCGGCGGGAGGTCGTCGATCGCGCTCATCAGCTTTGCGCAGCCGCCATGCGGCTTGCGAGCTTGAGCGCCGCGATCAGGCTTGCCGGATTGGCCTTGGCCGTGCCGGCGATGTCGAAGGCGGTGCCGTGATCGGGCGAGGTGCGGATGAAGGGCAGGCCGAGCGTGACATTGACCGCGTCGTCGAAGGCGACCGTCTTGATTGGGATCAGCGCCTGGTCGTGGTACATGCAGACGGCGCAGTCATAGGTGTTGCGTGCGGCCTCGTGGAACATGGTGTCGGCAGGGAGCGGTCCCTTCGCCTCGATGCCGTCGCTACGCAACGCCTTGAGCGCTGGTGCAATCACGGTCTGCTCCTCGTGGCCGAGCGAGCCGTCCTCTCCGGCATGCGGGTTGAGGCCGGAGATCGCGATGCGCGGCCTTTCGATGCCGAAGCGGGATTTTAGCTCGGTCGCGACGATGCGCACGGTCGAGACAATGAGCTCGCTGGTGAGCTGGGCCAGCGCATCGCGCAAGGAGACGTGGATGGTCACGGGCACCACGGCGAGCCGCGGCGACCACAGCATCATCACCGGCTGCGGCACGCGGCCGTTCTCTGCGGCAAGCTCGGCGAGGTATTCGGTGTGGCCGGGATGGCGGAAGCCTGAGCGGTAGAGCACGCTCTTGGCGATCGGGTTGGTGACGACGGCGCCGGCGCGGCCTTCACGGACGTCGGCGACCGCCTGCCGGATCGAAGCGAGCGCGGCCGGCGCGCTCGCTTCATCGGGCTTGCCGGGCTCGGCTGTTGCACTCTCGCCCGTTGCGACCACGGGCAGGGCCTCGGTGAACGCGGCTGCGGCCTCGCCGGCGCTTACCGAGGCAATCCGGATATCGGCGCCGAGGGCCTTGGCGCGGCGAGCGACGAAGGCCTCGTCGCCGAGCAGATAGAAGGCGGGCAGGTTCAGTTCGCGGCGTCTGAGCCAGGCTGCGATCGTGATGTCGGGGCCGATGCCGGCGGGCTCTCCCAGGGTCAGGGCGAGGGGCTTCGAAGGCTTGATGGAAGGTTCTAAGGCGAAGTTGGCCATCAGCGGTTGCGATATTCGATCATCGCCGCTTTCCGGAGATCATCGAGATAGGCCTTCTGGGTCTTCTCGTACTTCTCCGAATACATCTTCTCGCGGACCTCGCGCTTTTTCGGCGTGTCGATCATGGTCGGCTTGCGCGAGCACAGCACGACCATCTCGATGCCCGCCTTGGTGACCTCCGGCGCGGTCAGGTGGCCGATCTGGGTGTCGTCGAGCACCTTGCGAAGCGCCTCGGGCAGTTCCGCGGTGGTCTTGGTGACGGTGTCGCGGATGGTGGCGTTCGGCGTTGAGCGGAACAGCGAATTGGCTTCCTCGCAGCTTCCGACACGCGAGCGATAGGTCTCGGCTTCCTTCTGCCGCGTCTCCAGGAACGCCGGGGAGGAGCCGCGCGGCACGATCAGCACGATCGGCTGCATCTTGTACTCGGTGCCCTCGATCTGGAGCTTGTCGCCGGTCTGGGCCTGCACGGCCTGCGCGACGTCGCGCTCGCCGACCATCAGCTTCTCCTTGAAGCGGCCGCGTACGAGGCTGGTCCAGACCATCTCGGCCTTCATGCGGCCCTTCAGCGTCTCGGGGCGGACGCCCTTGACCTCGAGCGACTTGGTGAGCTGATCCGGCGTGATGCGCATGCGCTGCGCCATGCCCTCGTAGGACTGGTTGATGTCGGAGATGCCGGGGTCGACGCCGTATTTCTTGCCTTCCTTGAGCTTCACCTTGTCGTCGATCAGCTCGTTGATGACCTCCTGCCGGCTCGGGGTCTTCTGCGTGGTCAGCTGGTCGAGCTTGGAGCGCTGCTCGATGTCGAAATCGGTGATCGGGTCGCCGTTGACCATCACGACGATGTTCTGCGCGCGCGACGGCGCGGGCAGGCCGGTGAGGATCAACCCGGCACCGATGGCGAGGAGGAGGCGAAAAACAGGCAATTGGGTCGTCATGATTATCGCTCGCATGTCAGCCGGGATGAGCTCGCTCTCGGGAGAGCCCGGCCGTCATTTCAGACGGTTCATTGGTAGCCGGCGGACGAGCTGGACCCCGTCGAGGTCGCCAGCGTGCGCAGGCCGATCTGGAACATGAACGCGTGGTTCAGCACGGGCGGCGCCGTGCCCGCAGAGTAACTATACGAAGTTACATAGTTCACGCCGAGCACGAAGCAATCGTCGACATAGCCCGCTCCGAGCACATACTGGTTGATCTTGTTGGCCTCGAGGTCCCAGCGCGCCGAGCCGGTCACCACCCAATTGGCCGCGACCTTGATCGAGCCCGAGGTCAGGATGCCCTCGCGCCGCGTCAGATAGCCGAGCTCCGGCTGCTCGGCGTAATTGCCGTACATCATGCTGACCGACCAGCGATTGAAGTTGGCGCGGCCTTCCGCCTCGAAGCGCTGAACGTTCCAGGTCTGCTCGTCCATGCGGGAGCGGACGCTGAACGTGTAGGTGCTGTTGGGTGAGTAGCTGGCGCTCGCCACGTAATCCGAGCGCGGCTTGTCGAGGCCGGAATCAAGGCCGGTGTTGATGGTGTCCTGGACCGTGTAGGAGTTCAGGCCGAACAGCTGGTAGGACTGGCCGAACAGCACCTTGACGGCGCCGCCCTTGTCGAACTGCGTGGTGGACTGCACGCCGACATTGGCGCGGCCGCCGCCCTCGACGCGGTCGTAACCGGAGAACTTGTCGACGCTGAACAGGTTCGAGGTGTCGAACACCATGCTCTGGGCGTCCTCGTTCGGGAACTTGCCGGCATAGGGCTCGTTCGGCCGGATGATGACCTGCGCGATCGGCTCGATGGTGGTCGAGCCCCAGGGCTGAACGTTGATGAAGGGATAGCGGTATTCGAGGCCGACGGTCGGCATCAGGCGGAACGCCTGGGTGTCGCCGACCGGCAGGTAGTTCGACACGCCCGGCTGGTTGGAGATCGAGGCGTTGATCGCGTCGGCGCGGAGGCTGGCGAACGGTGTCCAGATCTCGCCGAACGGGTCGGTGTAGGACTTGCGCCACTGCGCTTCCGCCGTGAGGCGGGTGTAGGTGCCGGGGACGCCGCGCAGCAAGCACTGCGACGGCGTGCGCGCGAGCGGATCGGCCGACGTCGTCGTGCACAGGCTGGCGGTATTGGCGAGCGTGGTGATCGGATCGAACACCGCCGTGTCACGCGACAGGTTGGTGAAGTTGGTCTTGTAGCTGAACTCGCCGCCGAACACCGGATAGTTGAGCACGTTCGAATAGTCGATCACGGGATAGACGATCGGCACCTGGCTCTGGTTGCCCGAGTAGCTCAGCCAGTACATCGTGCGCGCATCGAAGAAGCTGCGATTGCCGACGCCGGTCAGATAGAGCTGCGACAATGCGTCGGTCGGCAGATACAGGAACGAGCCCAGCGGATCGCGGTATTGCGACAAGCGGTAGTCCGAGAAGAAGTAGTAGTCGGACATGACGACGCCGTCCCAGCCCCAGACCCACTTGTCGTTCAGCGCGAACTGACCCTTGGTGTCGACGGCGCCGCGGAACTGGCGGTCGCCGGGCTGGCCGGCGAGTGCGCCGGGGTCGAGTTGGTCGATGCCGTAGACTCGGATCTGGTAGGCGCCGTCCATCAGGCGCTGGCGGTACTCGGCCTGGAACAGCACGCCCTGCTTGGAGGTGATGCGCGGGCTGAAGGTCATGTCCATATCGGGCGCGATCGCCCAGTAGAACGGAACTTCGACACCGTAGCCGAACGGCGTGTTCGACGTGAAGCCCGGCATCAGGAAGCCGGTCTTGCGCTTCACGGTCGGGTCGGGCGTCGAGAAATAGGGCATGTAGGCGATCGGCACGCCGAAGAATTCGAGCTGCGCCGTCTCGAAATACAGCATCTTCTCCTGCTGGTCGTGGATGATGCGCGCACCCTTGACCTGCCACAGCGGCGGCTTCTTCGGATCGTCCTTACACGGCGCGCAGGCCGTGTAGACGCCGTTCTCGAACACCGTGTAGTTGCCGCTGGAGCGGTCGGCGCGGCTCGCGGCCATGCGGGTCTGGTCGGCGGTGTCGACGCGCAGCGAATCGACGAAACCGTCGCGGTAGTCGTCGGAGAGATCCAGGATCTCGGCATAGGTGATCTTGCCGTCGGCGTCCGTCATGCGGACGTTGCCTTCGGCATGCAGCCGCTTGGTCTTCTGGTCGTAGATGACCTTGTCGGCCTCGACGCTCGTGCCGTTGTAGAACAGCTGGACGTTACCGACCGCGGAGACGCGCGAATTGTTGTAGTCGTAGTCGACCTCGGTCGCCTGAACCAGCATCTGGTTGTCGTTGGCGACCTTCGGCGGCTTCGCACGCGGCGGCAGCGGATTGTAGGTGAAGCTCTGAGCGGAGGCCGGCGTCACGGCGGCAACGTCCATCAGCCCGCCGAGCGACGCCACGGCGGCGACAGCCAGCAGGAGCCTGCGAATGGACAAGCCGTATCCGTTCGCGCGCACCACAGTACGCTGCGTCAAACGAGACACGAGCCCTCGATGGACGGCAGTCACTAACCGTCCTCCTGATACAACAAGGCCAAAAAGCCGGTGAGGCCGCCCACCACCGCGGGCAACCACGCCGCAGCGATCGGATGCATCAACTCAGCCTTGCTCAAGTCTTCAGTCACTTTCGACAAAACGTAGAGCAGAAAGCCTGCGCCCACGCCACTCAAAACCATCTTCTGCACGCCGCCCATCCGGAAGAAACGCAACGACACGGAAGCCGCCAGCATCACCATGGCGGCCAGCAAAAACGGCTGTGCCAGGAGCTTGTGATACTGGAGTCGATAGCCGGCTGTCGCGAAGCCCGAGCTCTCCGAGGAGCGGATGTAGCTCGGTAGTTGCCAAAAGGACACAGTCTCGGGTGTGGAAAAGCTGTTGCGGATCTGGGCTTCCGTCAGCGTCGTCGGAATCTCCAACGTCGCCTGGTCGATCGGCGGCGAATCCAGCGAGAAGCGGCGCACCGATTTGAACAGCCAGTGACCGGACTCCAGCGCCGCCTCGCGCGCCTCGATCCGCTCCTTGAAATGCCAGTCCGTATCGAATCGGAACAGGGTCAGGCCGGTCAGCCGGACGCCCTGCTGCTCGCTGCGCGCCGCGTTGATGATGACCTGGCCGTCATTGGTGACCTGGTTGAGCCAGAAGCCGGAGGCGTCCTGGATGCCGCCGCCGGGGGCCGAGCCGAACAGCTCGGCTTCCATGCGCTTGGACAGCTCGCGCAGGTTCGCCGACATCGGATTGTAGGCGACGGTGGCGATCACCCCGATCAGGAGCGCGCTGCCGAGGGCCGGCGAGATGAATTGCCACGCGGAGATTCCGGCGGCGCGCGCGACCACGAGCTCGAGCCGGCGGGAGAGGGCGAGATAGCAGGTCATGGCGCCGATCAGCATGCAGAACGGCGTCAGCTTCTCCAGCAATTGCGGGACCCGGAACAGCGAGGTCTCGGCCACCATGATCGCGGAGGCGGATGCGAGCCCTGAGGTCTTGCGCACCATCTCGATGTAGTCGACCAGCACCAGCAGCAGGAAGATGCCCGCGAACACGCCGAGCGCCGCGACGACGAAGCGTCCGGCGAAATAGCGCCCGAGGGTGTTGGTGAGCATGCTCATGCGGCGGCCGGCCGTCCGAACAGCCGCGCGATGCGCGCGTTCGACCTGTTGATGGCCTCCATGAGGCGGGGCGGCGGCTCGACCACGATGCCGCCGATGATCAACCACAGCCCGACGCCGATGGCGCCAAGGACCATCGCGTACTGGAACAGCACCGGGCCAGGCGACTTTACCGCCATCACCGAGCAGGCGAATCCTGCCATGCGCAGGCCGAACACGGCGATCACCGAGCCGCCGATCGAGAAGTTGCGGCTTTGGCGCGTGGTGCGCGGCGCGCCGAGGAAGGCGAAGGTCAGCACGGCAAAGGCGAAGGGATAGATCGGCGCCAGCAGGCTGTCGTGCAGAGCCGAGCGGAACTGTCCGGGAATCTGCTTGTAGACCGGATCGTCCTCGGACGGCGAGAACAGCTCCCAGAGATAGCGCTCGCGGATGCCGAGGGTGACGTCGTGACCCTGGCCCGAGAATTTCGACATGTCGAAGCCGTAGCGGCCGAACGCCACCAGCGCGGGATCGCGCTTGCCGGCCTCGAAGCGCTGGAGATTGCCGTCCTTGAGCACCAGGAACGAGCCGTTGTCGTTCTTCACGACCTCGCCATGCTCGGCGACGATCGAGACGCGCTCGTTGGGATCGCGGCGATCGTCGATGAAGATCCCGGCGAGGATGCCGCCGGGCTGGCGTTCGCGGATCCGGATCGTCAGGTTCTTGTCGAGCTGGGCGAAGCGGCCGGGCTGGAGGATGTTGGTGAGCACGTCGGCGGTGATCTCGGCGTCCCACTGCTTGATCCGCCGCATGCCGTCGGGGGCGAGATAGGCCGCGATGAAGGCGACCAGCAGCGCCACGACACAGGTGGCGTAGAAGAACGGATAGAACAGCCGGAACGGCGAGAAGCCGGCGGCATTCATCACGATGATCTCGGAATCGGTCGCGAGCTTGTTCAGCGTGTGCGAGATCGCGATCATCAGCGCGATCGGCGAGATGATCAGGACCAGTGCCGGCACGACGAGGCTGGTGATGCCGAGGAAGGTCAGGATGGTCTGACCCTGGCTCGTCATCAGGTCGATGCCGCGCAACGCCTGCGTAATCCAGATCACGCCGGTGAGGCTGACCAGGACCAGCGCAAACGACGCCAGCGTCGTGCGGAAGATATACCTATCGATTGACCCCATGCGCTACCGCACGAATCCCCACCAGCACCCCAATCCAGGCCGGAAGTCCGGCTGCCCAACCAATCCCCGATCAGGGGATCCCCAAGGTCGGCCAACCACCTCTTCCACCGGCTTACTCTCTCACTACCATCCCTTTGATCCATCAACAAAATGGCTGCCCCGTGGCGCCGTCAATATATGGTTAATATTTCCCTCGTTGTGGCCCGGCGGCCACGGGGGTGCTTGGCAGCCACCGCGCCGGTGGCCCATAGTGGGGAAAGTCCAGTGAATCGTCGTTCAGCTCCGGCCCGTGGCCGGGTCCGCCCAGCGACGAAAAGCCCGATGTTTTGAAGGAGTTACCCATGTCCGATGCCATCAAGGTCGGCTTTGTCCCGCTGTCTGCTGCCGCCCGTGGCATCCTGGTCGTGTTCTGCGACGACACTCTGAAGCTCGGTCCGGCGACGGCCAAGGCACTCGGCGGCGCCACTGAGCTGGTCAAGCGGGCGGCCTCCGCCGCCGGCTTCAAGGGCAAAAGCGGCGCCGCGCTGGACGTCCTGGCACCGGAGGGGCTGAAGGCCACCCGCCTGGTCGTGATCGGCGCCGGCAAGGCGGCGAGCCTGAAGGCGAACGACTTCCTCAAATTCGGCGGCGTGGCGGCGAGCAAGCTTTCGGCCGCGGCCGCTGCCATGACCATCATGGCGGAACTTCCCGATGGCGCCATGACCAGCGAGCAGGCGGTTGCGATCGCCTCTGGCCTGCGGCTGCGCGCCTACAAGTTCGATCGCTACAAGACGAAAAAGAAAGACGGCGAGGAGGGCGGCTTGCGCGCCGACGTCTCGCTTGCGGTCGGCGATGCCACCGCGGCGAAGAAGGCGTTTGCCTCGGCCGGCCATGTCGTCGACGGCGTGATCATCGCGCGCGACCTCGTCAACGAGCCGCCGAACGTGCTTTTCCCCGAGGAGTTCGCACGCCGCGCCAGTCAGCTCCGCAAGCTCGGCGTCAAGGTCGAGGTGCTCGACGTCAAGGCGATGGACAAGCTCGGCATGGGCGCGCTGCTCGGTGTCGGCCAGGGCTCGTCGCGGCCGAGCCGCACCGTGATCATGCGCTGGGACGGCGGCAAGAAGGGCGAGGCGCCGGTCGCCTTCGTCGGCAAGGGCGTCTGCTTCGACACCGGCGGCATTTCGATCAAGCCGGCCGGCAGCATGGAAGATATGAAGGGCGACATGGGCGGTGCCGCCTGCGTCGTCGGCCTGATGCACGCGCTCGCCGCGCGAAAGGCCAAGGCCAACGTCGTCGGCGCCATCGGCCTCGTCGAGAACATGCCCGACGGCAATGCGCAGCGGCCGGGTGACATCGTCACCTCGATGTCGGGCCAGACCATCGAGATCATCAACACCGACGCCGAAGGCCGCCTCGTGCTGGCCGACGTGCTCTGGTACGTCGCGAAAAAGACCAAGCCGAAATTCATGGTGGATCTGGCGACGCTGACCGGCGCGATCATGGTCGCGCTCGGCACCGAGCATGCCGGCATGTTCTCCAACAATGACGAACTCGCCGACCGTCTGCTCGCGGCCGGCATCGAGAGCGGGGAGAAGGTCTGGCGCATGCCGCTCGGCCCCGAATACGACAAGCTGATCGATTCCCAGTTCGCCGACATGAAGAACACCGGCGGCCGCCATGGCGGCTCGATCACCGCGGCGCAGTTCCTGCAGCGCTTCGTCGACGGCACGCCCTGGGCGCATCTCGACATCGCCGGCACCGCGATGGGCGCGCCGAAGACCGACATCAACCAGAGCTGGGGAAGCGGTTACGGTGTGCGTTTGCTCGACCGTCTGGTCGCCGACCACTACGAGCGCAAATGATCTGAGATGACCGAAGTCCTTTTCTACCATCTGCAAAACATGACGGTGGAGAACGTGTTGCCGCCGCTTCTCGAGAAATCGCTCGAGCGCGGCTGGCGCGTCGTGGTGCAGTCGACCTCGCCGGAGCGCGCCGACGCGCTCGACGCGCACTTATGGACCTACCGCGACGATTCCTTCCTGCCGCACGCGACATGGCGCGTGAACGATGCCGCCGATCAGCCGATCGTGCTGGCGATCGAGGAGGACAATCCCAACGGCGCCAATGTCCGCTTCCTGGTCGACAACGCCGCGCTGCCGCAGGACGCGCAGGGCTATGAACGCATGGTGCTGCTGTTCAACGGCGACGATCCGGATGCGCTGGCGTTTGCCCGGAGCGCCTGGACGGATTGCAAGGCGCGGGGATTTGATGTCACCTATTGGCAGGCCGACGAACGGGGCCGTTGGCAGCGCCGAAATTAGCGGTCGTTTGCAATTAATGATAATTTGCACTTTTCGGGCGATGCTGGCTTTTGTCACCTTCGTGCCGCAAAGTGATGTTGGGACAATCGCTTAGGGCCGGTCCTTCATGCGGGGAATTTAGTTTATCGTGCGACATCAAAAGCTTCCCAGCTCGCTCATAGTTGCGTTGGCTGCCGTAGCACCGCTGCTCGCGGGCTGCTCGGGGACCGACCTGTTGTCCAAGGATGCCCAGTGGTTCAACACGCCGAGCCGCCTGTTCATCAAGAGCATCTCAATCGAATCACCACCATTGACCCCCGACAAGCCCGTGACGGCCGAGGATCTGGTCAGCGCCGACGGCGCCTGTCCCGGCATGACGCCGCCCCCCGGGCCGGCTGACGCCAATGCTTCGACGACGGCGCCGGCGCCCATGGGCGGCACGGTCGCCCTCGGTCACACCGAATGCGATGTGGTGCGCGGCATCGGGGCGCCCTCGACCGTCAACCTCTCCAGTGATGCCGCCGGTCGGCGCGTTGCCGTGGTCACCTGGAGCACCGGTCCGCGCGCGGGCATCTACACCTTCACGTCCGGCCGTCTGTCCTCGATCGAGGGCACGCCGGAAGCGCCTGTCATGCCGAAGGCGACCAAGCCGAAGCCGAAGAAGAAGTCGGCGTAAGCCGAACTCTCGCGTCCCGGACGCGCTGCAGCGCCATCAGCGCGTCCACACGCGTCTTCGGCGCGCTATGCGCTGCTGCGCAGAGCCGGGACCTGGTCTCTCTCGATCCAGTCTCTCTCGATCATGAGCCCCGGCTCAACAGCGCACCACTATCGTGCTGCGCTGTGTCCGGGGCACGAGAGCAACGATCGAATTCGCCATCTCATCAAAACGAATGCGTCGTCACTTCGAGCTGTGGCTTCTGCGCGCGCATCAATGTGTTGGTGGGACTCGCGCGCGCCTTCGAAAGTCACGCTGCCGTTATACGTGATCGGCAATTCGTGATGTGAGAGCGTTTGCATCCGCTGTCGAAATCAGCCCGGAGGAAAACTGGAGGAAATCTCCAGAATAATCACGCGTGTCTAAAGCAGTGCTTCAAGTAAGACATCCGCACCACTGCTACGCATCGAGAGGAGGGGCTAGATCGATCGAAGGAATATTTGGATGTCTACTACCTCTGTTTTCTCCCCGGTTACGGGCCAGCTCACCATTTTCGGCGATAGCGCCAATAACGGCGTCGTGATCAGCCGCGACAAGTCGGGCCGCGTTCTCATCAATAACGGGCAGGTGAAGACGATCGGTGGCGATCCCACTGTGGCCAACACCAATGAGATCGACATCTTCGGTCAGGGCGGCGACGACACGATCACCGTTAACGAATCCAACGGCCCGATGCCCGCGGTGCACATTTTCGGCGGCGACGGCAATGACAGGATCACGGGCGGCTCAGGTGCCGATTTGCTGTTTGGGCAGGCCGGCGACGACACGATCAAGGGCGGCGGCGGCAACGATCTGCTGTTTGGCGGCGCGGGGAACGACACGCTGGACGGCGGCAGCGGCGACAACCAGTTGTTCGGCGAAGCGGGCAACGACCTCATGATCTGGAATCCGGGGGGCGGCACCAACCTGTTCGAGGGCGGTGACGGCAACGACACCGCGCAGGTCAACGGAAGCAATGACCCGGAGACGTTCACGATCACGGCGAACGGCACGCGCGTGCGATTCGACGGGACAGGCGCCGCGCCATTTTCGCTCGACATCGGCACGACGGAGAATCTTGTGCTGCACGCCGGCGGCGGCGACGACGTCATCACCGCAAGCAATGGACTCGCCAGCCTGATCTCGCTGACGCTCGACGGCGGCGCCGGCAACGACAGGATCACCGGGGGCGACGGCAACGACCTCCTGATCGGCGGCAGCGGCGACGACATCGTCAATGGCGGACGCGGCAACGACGTCGCGCAATTAGGGACGGGCGACGACACCTTCATCTGGAATCCCGGCGACGGCAGCGACACGGTCGAAGGCGGATCGGGCAACGACAAGCTGCTGTTCAACGGAGCCAACATCAACGAGACCATCGACATCTCGGCCAATGGTGGCCGGGTGCGCTTCACCCGCGACGTCGCCAACATCACGATGGACCTCAACAGCATCGAGCAGATCGAATTCGATGCACGCGGCGGCGCCGACAACATCACCGTCGGCGATCTCTCCGGGACCGGCGTCAAGCAGGTGCTGGTCGATCTCGGAGCCGTTCCCGGCGGCACGCAAGGCGACGGCGCGGCCGACACGGTGACCGTCAACGGCACTAACGGCGGCCAGCACATCGAGGTCACGTCCAACGGGACGACCGTGACGGTGACGGGCCTGCCCGAAGTCGTGACGATCGCGAATGCGGAAGCTGCCAACGACCGGCTGGTGATCCAGGCGCTCGGCGGCAACGACGTCATCGATGCATCGCTACTTGCTGCGGCGATTGGGCTGACCATCGACGGCGGCGCGGGCAACGATACCATCACCGGCAGTCAGGGCGCCGACACCCTGATCGGCGGCGACGGAAACGATAAGGTCACCGGTGGCCGCGGCAACGACGTCGCTCTTCTCGGCGCAGGCGACGACCTCTTCACGTGGAATCCCGGTGATGGTAGCGACACCGTCGAAGGTGGCGCGGGAACGGATACGCTGGTGTTCAACGGCTCCAACGTCGCCGAGAACATGTCGATCTCGGCGAATGGCGGCCGCGCGCTTCTCACCCGCGACGTCGGCGCCATCACCATGGATCTCAACGGCGTCGAGCATGTGCAGATCGCTGCCGCCGGCGGCGCCGACAACATCACCGTCAACGATCTCTCCGGCACCGGCGTCACGCAGGTGGCGATCGACCTCAGTGCCGGCCCCGGCAGCCAGAGTGGTGACGGTGCGGCAGATCGTGTGACCGTGAACGGCACCGCAGGCGATGACAACATCTCGATCACGACCTCTGGCGGATCGATCGTTGTCAACGGCCTTGCGGCGCAGGTGACCATCGCTCACGCCGATGCCGGTGACGTCCTGACCGTCAACGGCGGAGGCGGTAACGACGTCATCAATGCCTCGTCCATCAAGGCGGGGCAGCCGTTCAGCCTCAACATCAACGGCGGTGACGGCAACGACACCATCACCGGCAGTGCCGGCAATGACATTGTGAACGGCGGCCGTGGCAACGACGTTGCCAATCTCGGCGCCGGCGATGATACCTTCGTCTGGAATCCCGGCGACGGCAGCGACATTGTCGAAGGCGGCAAGGGCACCGATACGCTGTTGTTCAACGGCGCCAACATCAACGAGAACATCAACATCTCGGCCAATGGCGGCCGGGTGCTGTTCACCCGCGATGTTGCTGCCATCGCGATGGACCTGAACGGCGTCGAGCATATCAACTTCAACGCCCTCGGTGGTGCCGACAACATCACGGTTGGCGACCTCTCCGGGACCGGCGTGAATCAGGTCAACCTCGACCTCGGCGCCAATGACGGCGCCGCGGATACGGTGACGATCAACGGAACCAGCGGCAGCGACGTCATCACGGTGACCGAGCACGACGGCATCATTACGGTGTCGGGGCTTGGCCAGGACATCAACATCACCGATGCCGGCACAGGCGACAGGATCGTGATCAACGGCCTCGATGGCGACGACGTCATCACGGCCTCCGGTCTGCACGGAGGCATCCAGCTCGTCGCCAATGGCGGCAATGGCGATGACGTCCTGATCGGCAGCCCCGGCAACGACACGCTCGCGGGCGGTGCGGGTGACGACGTGCTGATCGGTGGCGGCGGACAGGACGTCCTCGACGGTGGCCCCGGCAACAACGTCGTCATCAACGGGGGCGGGGCGATGGCGGCCGCGATGCTGCTCAACCAGGCCATGGCGGCAAACCTCGTTCCGGCAGGTGACGGTCACGGCGAGATGCCATTGCCCGATCCGCACGCGGCACAGAGCCAGACCCTCGCACCGCCGCAGCACGCCTGACGCTTAACTCCGGCCCGGAGAACGCCCATGACCACGAACGCGGTCTCGACCGATACGGGGTTGGACGCGCTGCTCACCCTGCTGCATTTGCAGGGTGTTGCGGCCGACCGCGACCAGCTCAGGCACCGGACCGGAACGGCTATCTTTGGCGCAGCGGAGATCATCCGCTGCGCCAAATCTCTCGGCCTCAAGGCACGAACCTATCGAACGCAGTGGAGTCGTCTGTCAGGCAGCCCGCTGCCGGCGATCGCAGTGCTGCGCGACGGCAGCTTCATGGTCATCGCAAAGGCCTCCGCTGACAAGGTGCTGGTGCAATCGCCGCAGGCCCAGCGCCCGGTGCTGATGGAGCGCGACGAGCTGTGCGCGATCTGGGACGGCGGACTGATCCTGATGGCCCGGCGCGCCGGGCTCTCCGACCTCGGGCGCCATTTCGATATCACCTGGTTCATCGGCGCGATCGGCAAATACCGGCGGCTGTTCGGCGAGGTGCTGGCCGCCTCGTTCTTCCTCCAGCTCTTCGCGCTGGTCTCACCGCTGTTCTTCCAGGTCGTGATCGACAAGGTGCTGGTCCACCGCTCGCTGTCCACGCTCGACGTGCTCGTCATCGGTCTCGTCGTCGTCTCGCTGTTCGACACGGTGCTGGGTATCCTGCGTAATTATCTGTTTGCGCATACGACCAACCGCATCGACGTGGAGCTGGGGGCGCGGCTGTTCCACCACCTTCTGGCATTGCCGATGGCCTGGTTTCAGGCGCGGCGCGTCGGCGATTCCGTGGCGCGGGTTCGCGAGCTCGAGAACATCCGCAATTTCATCACCAGCTCGTCGCTGACGCTGCTCATCGACCTGTTCTTCACCTCGGTATTCCTGGCGGTGATGTTCGCCTATTCGCCGCTGATGAGCTGCATCGTGCTGGCATCGTTCCCGTTCTACATCGCGATCTCGGCGGTGGCGACGCCGCTGTTTCGCCGCAGGCTGGACGAGAAATTCCGCCGTGGCGCCGAGAACCAGGCTTTTCTGGTCGAGAGCGTCAGCGGCATCGAGACGCTGAAGGCGATGGCGGTCGAGCCGCAGATGCAGCGCCGGTGGGAAGAACAGCTCGCCGGCTATGTCTCGGCGAGTTTTGGTGTCACCAGCCTTGGCAACACCGCAAGCCAGCTCGTCCAGTTCGTCAGCAAGGTCGTGACCGCCGCCATTCTCTATGTCGGCGCGCGCCTCGTGATCGGCGACGCATTGACCGTCGGCGAGCTCGTAGCCTTCAACATTTTTGCGGGGCGCGTTTCGGCGCCCGTGCTGCGGCTGGCCCAGGTCTGGCAGGATTTTCATCAGGCGCGGCTCTCGATCGCGCGGCTTGGCGACATCCTCAACAGCGCGGCAGAGCCGGCTTATTCGGCGGCGCGTGCGGGGCTGCCGCCGATCCGGGGCAATATCCGGTTCGAGCACGTGTTGTTCCGCTACCGGCTCGATGGGCCGGAAATCCTGCATGACGTCTCGTTCGATGTTCCGGCCGGGCAAACCGTCGGCATCGTCGGATCGTCGGGCTCGGGCAAGAGCACGTTCGCCAAGCTGGTGCAGCGGCTCTACGTTCCGCAAGGCGGCCGCGTGCTGATCGACGGAATGGATCTTGTGATGACCGATCCGGCCTGGCTCCGCCGTCAGATCGGCGTGGTGCTCCAGGACAACATGCTGTTCAACCGCTCGGTGCGCGACAACATCGCGCTGGCCGATCCGACCCTGCCGATGGACCGCGTCATGGACGCAGCAAAACTTGCTGGCGCGCATGATTTCATTCTGGAGCTTCCCGAAGGCTACGACACTGTCGTCGGCGAGCGCGGCTCGACGCTCTCGGGCGGGCAGCGTCAGCGCATCGCGATCGCCCGCGCGTTGGTGACCAATCCCCGCATCTTGATCTTCGATGAAGCGACCAGCGCGCTCGACTATGAAAGCGAGCGGATCATCCATGAGAATATGAAGGAGATCGCGAGGGGCCGCACCGTTCTGATCATCGCGCATCGGCTGTCCACCGTTCGCGGCGCCGATCGCATCTTCACGCTCGAGCGCGGCCGTCTGGTCGAGGACGGCACGCATGACGCGTTGATCAAGACCGGTGGCCGATACGCGGCCCTGCATCGTCTCCAGGGAGGGATCTATGAGGTCGGCTAGCGCGGTGCCGGCCCCGCGGCCGGAGCAGACCGTCGTTCCCTTCCGGAAAGCGAAGGGGCGGCGCACTGAAGAGATCGCCTTCCTGCCCGCGGCGCTGGAGATTGCCGAGGCGCCACCGTCACCGATCGGCCGGGCCATCGCGATCGCCCTGATGCTCCTTGTCTGCGCGGCACTCGCGTGGGCGGCATGGGGCACGATCGACATCGTGGCGTCCGCAACCGGGAAGGTGGTGTCGAGCGGGCGAAGCAAGGTGGTCCAGCCGTTCGAGACCGGGGTGGTGCGCGCCATCCACGTGCAGGACGGGCAGGCGGTCAAATCGGGCGACGTGCTGATCGAGCTCGATCCGACCGTGAATGCCGCGGAGCGCGATCACCTGCATGACGATCTCATGGCCGAACGGCTCAATATGGCGCGTCTCCGCGCCGCATTGGCAAGCGGCGAAGATGCCTCCACCGATCTCGTCCCGCCTGCGGATGCCGATCCCTCGCTGGTCGCGACACAGCGGCAGCTTCTTGCCAATCAGGTCAGCGAGCATCGCGCCAAATTGGCGTCGCTTGCGCGCCAGCAGGCGCAGAAGGAGGCCGAGCATCAGACCATTGCGGCGACGATCCACAAGCTGGATGCGTTGCTCCCCGTCACCCAGCAGCGCGTCGATATCCGCAAGATTCTGATGGAGAAGGAAATCGGCTCGAAGCTGACCTATTACGAGACCCTTCAGCTTCTGATCGAGCAGCAGGAGGAGCTTCGCGTCCAGAGCAGCCATCTGAAGGAAGCCGAGGCGGCCGTCGCCGCGATCCGGGAGACCCGCACCCAGGCCGTGGCGGAGTATCGCAAGAGCCTGTCCGACGAACTCGCCAAGAGCGAGCAGAAAGCCAATGGCGTCGCGCGGGATCTGATCAAGGCGCAGCAGCGGACCCGGCTGCAGCAGCTGACCTCGCCGGTCGACGGCGTGGTACAGCAGCTTGCAGTCCACACCGTGGGCGGTGTGGTCACGCCCGCGCAATCGCTGCTGGTGATCGTGCCATCAGATACGCGGCTCGAGGTCGAGGCGATGATCTCCAACCGCGACATCGGCTTCGTCGAGGTCGGGCAGGATGCCGCCGTCAAGATCGACACCTTCAACTTCACCCGCTACGGCCTGCTGGAGGGGCGGGTGCTGAGCGTCTCGCAGGACGCCATCATCCGCGACCGTCCGCCGGGAAGCGACCGCGCGCTCGGGACGCCGCGCGACAGCAGCGAGCCTAACGGGCAGGAGTTGAGCTACAGCGCACGCATCTCGCTCGATCGCACGCAAATGCAGGTGGACGATCGCCTCGTCAGCCTGTCACCGGGAATGGCCGTGACAGTGGAGATCAGGACTGGCTCGCGCACCATTTTGAGCTACCTGTTATCTCCGCTTCAGCGCTACCGACAGGAGATCATGCGGGAGCGGTAGATCCCATTTTGCTCCAGCGGAGCCGTATCACGCCTGCCCACCATTCGTCTCGCCGGCGACGTCGCCATTCTCGGCGCGGATCATCGTGATTGCGACACTTTTGCAGAGGTCGCTTTCCTGATGGCCGTGCGGCCGGGGATGCGCTTTTATGGCGCGATAAAGAATCTTGGAGGGAACATGCGTTTCATCACGATCGTGTCGGCTCTGCTTCTGTCGCTCGGCCCGGCTGTCGCCCAAGACTATCCGACGAGGCCCATCACCGTGCTGGTGCCATACGCCGCCGGCGGACCGACCGACACCATCGCGCGCCTGACCGCAGCAAGCATGGCGAAATCCCTCGGGCAGCAGATGATCGTCGAGAACGCGACCGGCGCCGGCGGTACGATCGGCACGACCCGCGCCGCGCGCGCCCAGCCGGACGGCTACACGCTGCTGGTCCATCATGTCGGCATCTCGACCGCGGCCACGCTGTATCGCAATCTGAGCTACGACACGAAGACCGCCTTTGCGCCGATCGGGCTTGTGACCAACGCGCCGATGACCATCATCGCGCGTTCCGATTTCCCGGCCGACACGCTCAAGGAACTGGTCGCCTACGCCCAGCAGCAGGGGGACAAGCTGACCTATGCCAATGCCGGGTTAGGCGCGGCATCGCATCTGTGCGGCATGCTGTTCATGACGGCGATCCAGAAGCAGCTCACCACGGTGCCCTACAAGGGCAACGGTCCGATCATGAACGATCTGCTCGGCAAGCAGATCGATCTCACCTGCGACCAGGCAACGAACACCACCGGCCCGATCACCGCCAAGCAGGTCAAGGCCTACGCGATCACGACCAAGGAGCGGCTGAAGAGCCTGCCTGATCTGCCGACCGCCGACGAGGCCGGCCTGAAGGGTTTCGAGCTCGGCGTCTGGCACGGCCTCTATGCCCCCAAGGGCACGCCGCCCGCGGTCGTTCAGAAGCTGACGGCGGCGCTTCAGGCCGCGCTGACGGATTCCACATTGATCGCCCGGTTCAACGACATCAACACCGAGCCGGTCCCGCAGGACAAGGCGACGCCGGAGGCGCTCGGTGCGATGCTGACGAGCGAGGTCGATCGCTGGGCCCCGATCATCAAGGCGGCGGGGCAGTATGCCGATTGAGTAAAGGGCCAACTGCTCAGTGGCTTGCAGGTAGGTAATTTGTTACCCGTACTGTGCATGGGGTTGTTTTTCAGATTTTGAGTCTAGCCCGCCGCTTCGTCGAACTGCGTGCTCGCCTCCAGCCACTGTTCCTCCGCACGCGCCAGCGCGTCGGCAGCGTTGGCGCGGGCCTTCGACAGTTGCGCGGCCTGCTTGGGATCCCTGGTGAAGATGTCGGGCAGGGCGAGTGCGGTGTCGATCTTGGTGATGATCTCGCTGACGCGGGCGATCTCGCTCTCGGCTTCCGCGATGCGCTTCTTCAGCGAGCCGCGATTGTCCGATCTCGGGCGCTGCGGCTTCTCGCTCGCAGCGCTACGCTCGCGCGGGGCGGGCTCGCCGTTGCGCGCCGACAGCACCAGGCGGCGGTACTCGTCGAGGTCGCCGTCGTAATTGGTCACGGTCCGGTCGGCGACGATCCAGAGTTGGTCGGCGCAGGACTCAATCAGATAGCGGTCGTGCGAAACCATGATGACGGCGCCGGGGAATTCGTTGATCGCCTCCGCAAGCGCAGCGCGGCTGTCGATGTCGAGATGGTTGGTCGGCTCGTCCAGAATGATCATGTTGGGGCCGAAGAAGGTCGCCAGCCCCAGCAGCAAGCGCGCCTTCTCGCCGCCCGAGAGCTTTGCGACCTTGGTGTCGGCCGCCTTGCCGGAGAAGCCGATCGCGCCGGCGCGTGCGCGCACCTTGGCCTCGGGCGCTTCACCCATAAGCTTGCGGACGTGGTCGTAGATCGAGGCATCCTCGTTCAATTCGTCGAGCTGGTGCTGGGCGAAATAGGCAATCGAGAGCTTGTCGGCACGCGTCACCTTGCCCGAGAACGGTGCGAGGCGGCCCGCGAGCAGTTTCACCAGCGTCGACTTGCCGTTGCCGTTGGAACCAAGGAGCGCGATGCGGTCGTCATTGTCGACGCGCAAGGTGACGCGGTTAAGCACGGGCGTGTTCGGATCGTAGCCGACCACGACGTTGTCGGCGGCGATGATCGGCGGCGACAGGATTTTCTCCGGCGCGGGAAAGCTGATTTCGCGCACGTCCTGGGTGACCAGCGCCGTGATCGGCTTCAGCCGCTCCAGCATTTTTACACGAGATTGCGCCTGGCGGGCTTTCGAGGCTTTCGCCTTGAAGCGGTCGACGAAGGCCTGCAGCCGCGCGCGTTCGGCTTCCTGGCGCTTGACCGCCTTGGCATCGAGCAGCTCGCGCATGGCCCGTTGCTCCTCGAAGGAGGAATAGGTGCCTTTGTAGAGAGTGAGCTTGCCGCGCTCCAGATGCAGGATCTGGTCGACCGAGCTTTCCAGCAGGTCGCGGTCATGGCTGATCACGATCACCGTGCGCGGATAATGCGCAAGGTGATCCTCGAGCCACAGCGTGCCTTCGAGGTCGAGATAGTTGGTGGGCTCGTCGAGCAGCAGGAGGTCAGGCGCGGCGAACAGCGTGGCTGCGAGCGCAACGCGCATGCGCCAGCCGCCGGAGAATTCGGCGCAAGGGCGGAGCTGGTCGGTGGCGGAGAAGCCGAGGCCGGACAGGATCGCGGCCGCGCGGCTCGGCGCCGAATGGGCGTCGATGTCGACGAGGCGGGTCTGGATCTCGGCGATCCGGTGCGGGTCGGTCGCGCTCTCCGCTTCGTGAAGCAGCGCGTCGCGTTCGAGGTCGGCCTTGAGCACGACGGAGATCAGGCTTTCGGGGCCGTTAGGGGCCTCCTGCGCGAGGCTGCCGACGCGCCAGCGTGGCGGCAGGGTGACCGTGCCGTGCTCGGCCGCCAGCTCGCCGCGGATCACCTTGAACAGGGTCGACTTGCCGGTGCCGTTGCGCCCGACCATGCCGACGCGCGCGCCGGGCGTGATCTGCACGGAACTCTGGTCAATCAGAAGGCGTCCGGCAAGGCGGATGGAGAGGTCGGTGATAGCAAGCATGCGGCCTTGTCACCGCAAGGCGCGTCGAACGCAACCCGTTTTTGCGTGAGCCTCACGTCAGTGCGAATCGCGGTCGCGCTGCTTCAACTCGTCGAGGAGCTGTTCGAGATGCGTCGGGAGCCGTGGTTCGGGGCGCAGGCTCTGCTGAAGCCGTTCGCCCACCGCATCGCAAATCGAGCGGCTGGTGCGCCGGTCGATCTGTTCGCTGTCATTGGCAAAAAGGCCAGCCATTGTGGGGTTCCGTGTTCTCAAGGTGATGACACGGTACCAAGTCCTTGGCCCCCCAAATGGTTTCGCCGCTCGCGGACATTGCCCGGCTCTCCAGTAAAAATTGCATGAAGTCGGGCAATAGCCGCCCAAGTACAAAGCCCCGGCGCAGGGGAACGCCGGGGCTTCGCTTGGAAGGTACCTGGGGGGCCTAGGTACCTCAGGAAGGTGCTGACGGGCTCAGTAGCAGCGGTTGATCAGCCGCCAGCGGGGTCCCCAGGGGGTCGGGACCAGCCGGCGCACGTAGCAGCCGCCATAACCGTAGGAGACGGGGCCGCCGGCATAGAAGCGCGGTCCACCCCAGCCGTGGTGCCAGCCACCGCCACCGCCGTGCCAGCCCCAGCCGCCATGCCAGTGAGCGGAGGCGGAGGTCGGCGCCAGCGCGGCACCCAGCGCAACCGCGGCGACAGCGGCAAGCGAAAGTTTCCTCAACATGGTGATCTCCTAAAGACTGCCGGCGCGGGGCTATCGCGTCGATGGAAAGGCCGCCGAAACGGTCTGCCTGATGATCGGGCTTTCGGTTTCGATAGGCCCGACCTTACGCTGGCGAAGCTGAACCAAGCCCTGAACGGAGCCTTCAGATTGGGTTCATCTGGGTGAAATCTCGGTAATCCATGACTAGATCCGGCGGGGCAGCCTGCGGCGAAGCGTCCGGGGGCGGTTTTGGCGGTCGCTTGCCGTCCGGCAAAGGCGCCGATATAAGCCCGGCAACTCCGAACCACCGCTTTCTTCTCAAGGACAAGATTATGGCCATCGAACGCACTTTCTCGATCATCAAGCCCGATGCGACCGCGCGTAACCTGACCGGTGCGGTCAACGCCGTGATCGAGAAGGCGGGCCTGCGCATCGTCGCGCAGAAGCGCATCCGCATGACCAAGGAACAGGCCGAGACCTTTTATGCCGTGCACAAGGCGCGCCCGTTCTTCGGCGAGCTCGTCGAGTTCATGACCTCGGGCCCGGTGGTGGTCCAGGTGCTGGAAGCCGAGGGCGCCATTGCCAAGTACCGCGACGCGATGGGTGCGACCGATCCGTCCAAGGCCGCCGACGGCACCATCCGCAAGCTCTACGCAAAGTCGATCGGCGAGAATTCCGCTCACGGGTCGGATGCGCCGGAGACCGCTGCGATCGAAATCGCGCAGTTCTTCTCGGGCAACGAGATCGTCGGCTGATCAGCCGATAGGTTAATATCGACGGGGCGAAAGGACGTATTGTGAACTGGCTCTGGCAGATCTTCGATCCCGCTACGATCGGGGCATTCTTCACCCAGTTTCGCAACGAGATGGCCGAACCGACCTTCTGGGTTGCGGTCGCCAAGATCATCTGGATCAACATCCTGCTCTCCGGCGACAACGCGCTGGTGATCGCGCTCGCCTGCCGCGGCCTCAAGCCGCGACACCGGCTGTGGGGCATGATCTTCGGCGCCGGCGCAGCCGTGCTGCTGCGGATCATCTTCACCGGCATCGTCGCGAGCTTGATGGAGCTGCCGTATCTCAAGCTCGTCGGCGGTCTCGCGCTGATCGTGATCGCGGCGAAGCTCCTGGTGCCGGAGAACGAGGACGAGGAGGGCGTCGAGTCCGCTTCGCATCTGTGGCAGGCGGTGCAGATCGTCGTCGTCGCCGACATCGTCATGAGTCTCGACAACGTCATTGCGGTGGCCGCCGCCGCCAATGGCAGCGTGCCGCTGCTGATCCTCGGCCTTGCCATCAGCGTGCCGCTGATCGTCGCCGGTGCGGCCCTGATCATGGCGCTGCTCGCAAAGCTGCCGGTCCTGGTCTGGGCGGGTGCAGCACTGCTCGGCTGGATCTCGGGCGAGGTGATCGCGACCGATCCCGGCATCGCGCCGAAGCTGCACACGCTGTTCGACGGCCCGCTCGGTGCCTCGCTGGACAGCATGCTCGGCGCACTTCGCATCCCGCCCCAATTCGCCCATGGTGGCGGAGGCGGCGAATATCTCTGCGCAGCTCTCGGTGTCGTCGTCGTGCTGGTCGTCGGCAGCATCTGGCGCCGGCGCAGCCTGAGCGCGGCCGCGCTGGAGTCCTCAGAGCGCCACGCCAAGGCCTCGGCGGAGTAATCTCTACGGCATGATCTGGTTTTGCTTGCCTCTTCCCGGCGGGGAGAGGTCTTGCGCGCGATCATTCTGACAGGGGTTCCGACGGTCGCCTTCCCCACTGAACCGGTCATCATAGTCCGCACGCCGGGAGCATTGCCGCCTTATGGCGAACTCGCGCGTCAGGCGGTCACGCACAGTGCGGTCCGGCACTTCGTGGGTGACCCACAGCGCTCTCAACCTCTGCGCGATTTAGACTTTGACTTATTATAAACTACTGAAAATAAAGGCGTTTTTATTGACTTGGCGGCTCATGCCGCGGCACGTCGCTCCGGTATTTATTCCTGTCAAACCGGAAGCTGTTGAGAAATGTCTTCGAGAGCCACCTGCCGCCCTGTTGCTATTCTTGCCGCTACCGTCAAATCCCATCCGAAGTTCTCCAGACCGACGGCCTTCGCGGCCTCTCTGGTCTCCATCGCCTTGTTCGGCGACGGCTTCCTTCACCGCACCAGCGCGCAAGGCGCTGCGCCGGAGACGGCGACGGCCTTGCCGGCGGTGACCGTCACCGCCGACGTGCCGAAGCAGCGTGCACGCCCGCGTTTGAACCCAAGTCGAAGGGGGGGCCGTCAAAGCGCGCCCGCGAGTGAGCGGGCCAGGATGCAGGCGGAAGCGAAGCCCGCTGCCGCAAGGCCCGGCGCACTCCCGCCCTCCTACTCAGGTGGGCAGGTCGCCCGCGGAGGCCAGATCGGCTTGCTGGGCAACAGGGATTTCATGGACACGCCGTTCAACATCACCAGTTACACGGCGAAGAAAATCGAAGATCAACAGGCCAGCACGATAGCCGACGTTGTCAGCAACGACCCTTCGGTCCGTTTCACCGGCCAGACCGGCGGCATTCTCGACTCCTTCTTCATCCGCGGCTTTCCTATCGGCGAGGGGAATGTCGGAGAAATTGCCTTCAACGGTGTCTACGGTGTTGCACCGAACTACCGTGTCTTCACCGACTACGTCGAACGGATCGAGATCATCAAGGGCCCGACCGCGCTACTTTACGGGATGGCCCCGAACAGCAGCGTCGGGGGCACCATCAATATCGTCCCGAAGCGTGCCTCTGATGTCGATCTCACACGGGTTACGACCGACTACGCGACGAACAGCCAGTTCGGCACGCATCTCGACGTCAGCCGACGGTTCGGCGAGAACCGCGAATTCGGAATTCGCGTCAATGGCAGCTATCACAATGGTGATACGCCGCTGGACAACCAGAACCGGGAGGCGCATGTCGGCGCCGCCGCATTCGATTATCGCGGTGAGAAATTCAGAGCATCGCTCGACTTCATCGATCAGGAAGAAAAGTTCGACGCGCCCACGAGACCGTTTCTGGTCGCAACAGGCGTAGCTGTCCCGACCGCGCCGGTCGGGAGGCGCAACGTCACGCAGGCCTGGGAATGGGCCAAGGTTCACGACAACTCGCTGCTGGCGCGCGCCGAATACGATGTGACGGAGTCCGTGACGGTGTTCGCCGACGGCGGTGGCGGCAGGACCCAGGTCGATCGCTTGTTCGGCACGCCGACGATCCTGAACGCTGCCGGCAACACCACGTCGACACCGGGACGATTCAAATTCGATATCGACAGGAATGTCGCCGACGCCGGTGTGCGCGCCCGGTTTGAAACCGGCGCGATCAGTCACGCCGTGAGTTTCCAGGGCAGCTACTACACGGATCAGATCTCACGGGGCTCTGTGTCCGGAACGTCGGTTCTGTCCAACATCTATGCGCCGATCGCCCGTCCTGAGCAGCTCGTTGCTGCTCCCGCGACTGTTCCGAAGCTTTCGGATACCGAATTGACCGGCCTGGCGCTGGCTGACACTTTGTCGGTTTTTCAGGAGCGCCTTCAGCTGACCGTCGGCGTGCGCCAGCAGGGGGTGAAGTCCAACAACTTCAATACCACCACGGGAGCGGTCACGTCCTCCTATGACCAGACGGCGCTCACGCCGATGGTCGGCCTCGTCGTCAAGCCCTGGAGCAACGTTTCGCTCTACACCAACTACATCGAAGGGCTCAGCAAGGGCGACGTCGCACCGACGACCGCGAGCAATCAGGGGGAAGTTCTTGCGCCTTACTTCAGCAAGCAGCACGAGGCAGGCGTCAAGGTCGACTTCGGAATGCTGGCCACCACGATCAGCGTGTTCCAGATCACCAAGCCGTCGGGACAATTGGGTGTCGACAAGATCTTCCGGGCCGACGCCGAACAGCGCAATCGCGGCCTGGAGTTCACCGTATTCGGAGAGGTGCAGCCGGGCATACGAGTCCTTGGCGGCGTGACGTTGATCGATGCAGAACTGACAAAGACAAGCACGCCAACCAATCTCGGCAAGACGCCGATCGGTGTGCCTCAGGTGCAGGCAAACCTGTCCGCCGAATGGGACACGCCGTTCGCACCTGGACTGACGCTGGTCGCCAATACCATCTATACGGGACACCAATATCTGGATGCGGCGAACACGCAGGTCGTTCCGGCCTGGACGAGGCTCGACCTGGGTGCCCGCTTCAACACGCGGATCAACAACCGGCCGGTGACGCTTCGGGCCCTGGTTCAGAACGTGTTCGATACCAATTACTGGGCTGGCGTGGCGAGCTTCTCCGCATTGTCGCAAGGTGTACCGCGAACCCTGCTATTGTCGATGTCGACGGATTTCTGAGGCGGGTCGGCTTTGACGCGTGCAACGGCGATGTTGCCGGCCCCGAACCTCACCGGACGCGCACGGCGCGGGCTTCTGTGGGCTCATCGATGGCTCGGATTGCTCGGCGGCATCGTCGTGGTGCTGATCGGCCTCACGGGTAGCTTCATCGTCTTCTATCGGGAAATCGACGCCGCCCTGAACCCGGCGCTTTACACTCCCGCCGGTCGGGAACGAGAGGCTACGCTGAGCGAGGTGATGCGCGCCGCCGCGGCAGCGGATCCCGCGCCGATAGCCACGATCCTCGCGCCGGATCGGACCTGGCCGGTCTGGGTCGTGATACATGCGCATGAAACTGCGAAAGGCCGCTACCCGAATCGCTGGACGACCATGGTCGATCCTTCGAACGGGAAGGTGCTCGGGCGGCGTGACTACATCAACGCGTTTTCCCTCAAGGTTTATCGTCTGCACTACACGCTGCTGCTCTACGAGTGGTGGGGCAAAGAGCTGGTCGGCGTTGTCGGGTTCATGCTGCTCGGCCTGGCCATGTCAGGCCTCATCTTGTGGTGGCCGAGGCCGGGTCGATTCTGGCGATCGGTGTCGGTCCGGAAGGACGTTTCGCTGCTTCGATTTGTTTTCGACCTCCACGGCACGGCCGGCTTTTGGGCGCTGCTCGCGCTCACGGTGATCTCGATGACCGGCGTCGGGATCATTTTTCCCGACGTCGTGCGTCCCATCGTTGGCCTTGTGTCGCAACCGACAGCCGATCCGTCGCCGCGGATCGAAGCGCCGCCCCCCACGGGGACACCGCCGCTATCACCCGATGCGATCATGCGGAGCGCGCAAGCGGCCAAGCCGGGCATGGCGGTTGCCATGCTGAGCCCGCCCACCGAAACGCGCAACACGTGGCGGGTGCAGTTCCGGGCCGCGGGTGTTGATCCCGCGGTACGTGCCCGGGGGGCGATCTGGCTCGATCCATGGAGTGGCGCAGTGGTGCACGATCGCACTTCGGCCGCGATGTCGATGGGGGATCGCTATCTGGCCGAACAGCTCTGGATCCATAACGGCGCGACGTTCGGGCTGATCGGGCGCCTGTTCGTGTTCGCAACCGGCTTCGCACCTCTCGCCCTGTTCATCAGCGGCGCGATCATGTGGCTCAAGAAGCGTCCGGGAAGGATCAGGACCGGCCGGCGAGTCTAGCGCCGCACGATCGAGCCGGAGCGGCCGATCAGGCGGGCGAGGGCGCGGAAGCGGCTGCCGACGCGGTCGGCGACGAGGTCGACGAGCCGGTGCTCGAACACCAGCATCAGATTGCGGCCCTGGCTGCGGAAATGCGTAGCCGGCAGCACACCCGGGCGTGCTGCCGAGATCAGATGGGCGACGCGGAACGCCGCGCCCAGCAGACGGGCACGTTCGAGCTGGGCCGGTGTCAGCAGTTCCTGCATGGTCACCGGCGGCTGGTTCTCCTCGCTCAGGCCGGCATAGCGGTAGAACACGGACAGGCCGACGAAGGCGCGCTCGGTGTGGGTGATTGCGCCGAAATTGCCGTTGACGACCAGGCTCAGCGTCTGCTCGCCGCGATGGTCGGGATGCACGCGCCAGCCGATGTCGGAGAGCAGGCACGCGGTGTGGCGCAAGCGGCGGTCCTCTTCGGTCTCGCGCAGCTTCACCACGCGCGCGAGGCGGTCGGTCCAGGCGATCAGCTCGCGGGCGTGCTTTGCCGAACGCGACAGCAGCTGATTGAGCTCTTCCGCGGCGCAGATCAGCCCGTCCTTGTTGCGCTCGGATTCCGACAGCTTCTCGTGCAAGAGGCCCTCGCGCACGCCGAAGGTCGAGAACACGATGGACTTGGGTTTCGCCACGCGGATGATGTGCTCGAGCACCAGCGCCGCATAGGTGAGGAGCGGGCGCCTGGCATCCGCGACGATCTCGATGTCGGCCAGCATGTCGGCGGCCGCAAGCCGGCGGAGCCGACGCGAAAAGTCGAGCGCTTCAGCTGCGGAAATGGAGTAGCCGTGCATTACCTGGAGCGGATAGCCGCTCTGGATGATGTGGATGCGCGCGAGCGCGCGCCAGGTGCCGCCGACGGCGTAGAAGGTGCGGCCGCGGCCGGCGGTGAGCTGCGGCACCTCGTCGAGCTCCTCGCGCACGATGCGGTCGGCGCGCTTGAGCGATTTGTGCGCGAGGTCCTGGAGCGCGAGGCCACCGAGCGGCAGCGTCACGCCGCTGCGCACGCTGTTCTTGCGCACGTCGATCAGCTCGAGCGAGCCTCCGCCGAGATCGCCGACGATGCCGTCGGGATGATGGATGCCGGAGATCACGCCGAGCGCCGACAGCCGTGCCTCGCGCGGGCCCGACAGGATCTCGATTTTCACGGCGCAGATGCGCTCGGCTTTCGCGATGAAGTCGGGGCCGTTGGAGGCGTCACGGCAGGCTGCGGTCGCAATCGCAAACACGCGACCGACCTGCATGACGCGGCACAGGGCCCGGAACCGCTTCAGCGAGGTCAGCGCCTTGTCGACGGCGTCGGGCGCAAGCAGGCCCGTGCTCTGCACCTCGCGCCCGAGGCCGCACAGCGTCTTCTCGTTGAAGATCGGAATGAGGCTCCGCGTCAGTCCCTCGTAGACGACGAGACGGACCGAGTTGGAACCGATATCGATGACCGCGACGCTCGGGCCGCGCTTACGCGGCCGCTTCACGTCCTCGATCCCGGATCAAGATTGATGACGTTCATTACGGCGCGTGAGACGGCGCGGCGAGGATTCCTTGAGCGACTTTCCACGGCCAGATAGACTCGGATTTGTCATGAAGTAGTTGTGGACGTTGAAAGGCTCCTCGCCCTTCGCGGTCTTCATACGCGTCGAGGACCCGTCCGGCAACAATTGCCAGCTCTGCTCATTGTCCTTCAGATTCGCGACCATGATCTGTTCGAGAACCTGCTGATGCACCGTGGGATTTTGCAGCGGACACAGCACCTCGACGCGGCGGTCGAGGTTGCGCGGCATCATGTCGGCCGAGGAGATATACACAGCCGCTTTCGCGCTCGGCAGGCCCTGGCCCATGCCGAAACAGTAGATTCGGCCGTGTTCCAGGAAGCGCCCGATGATCGACTTGACGCGGATGTTCTCCGACAGGCCTGGAATGCCGGGCCTGAGGCAGCAGATGCCGCGCACCACGAGCTCGACCTGGACGCCGGCTTGTGAGGCCTCGTAGAGCGCGTCGATGATGTCGGGGTCGACCAGCGCATTCATCTTCATCCAGACCGCGCCGGGGCGGCCATGCCGCGCATGCGCGGTCTCGCCCTGGATGTGCTCGATGATGCGCTTGCGCAACGTCAGCGGCGACACCGCCATCTTTTCCAGATCGCTCGGCGCGGCATAACCGGTGATGAAGTTGAACACGCGCGCGGCGTCGCGGCCGATGGTCGGATCCGAGGTGAAGTAGGAGAGGTCGGTGTAGATGCGTGCGGTGACGGGGTGATAATTGCCGGTGCCGGTGTGGACGTAAGTGGTGAGGCCGCCGCCCTCGCGGCGCACCACCATCGAGAGCTTCGCGTGCGTCTTCAGTTCGAGGAAGCCGTAGACGACCTGCACGCCGGCGCGTTCGAGGTCGCGGGCCCAGCGGATGTTGGCCTCCTCGTCGAAGCGCGCCTTCAATTCGATCAGCGCGGTGACGGACTTGCCGGCTTCGGCGGCTTCCGCCAGCGTGCGCACAATCGGGGAGTTGTTGGAGGTGCGGTAGAGCGTCTGCTTGATCGCGACGACATCGGGATCGCGGGCGGCCTGCTGCAGGAACTGCACCACCACGTCGAAGGATTCGTAGGGATGATGGACGACGAGGTCCTTCTGCCGGATCGCGGCAAAGATGTCGCCGCCATGCTCGCGCACGCGCTCGGGATGGCGCGGTACGTAAGGGGTGAATTCGAGATCGGGCCGGTCGAGGCGGGTGAGCTGCGAGAGCTCGTTCATGGCGAGCACGCCGTCGACCAGGAAGACCTCGTCGTCGGCGGCCGACAGCGCATGCTGCACGAAGCTGCGCAGCTCCTCCGGCATCTTGCCGTCGATCTCGAGCCGGATCACGGACCCGCGGCGGCGGCGCTTCAGAGCGGTCTCGAACAGGCGGACGAGGTCTTCGGCCTCTTCCTCGATTTCGAGCTCGGAGTCGCGGATGATGCGGAAGGCGCCCTGGCCGTGGAGATTGTAGCCGGGGAACAGGCGGTTGATGAACAGCCCGGTCGCCTGCTCGAGCGAGATCAGCCGCACGACCTTGCCCTCGGCCGGCAACCGGATGAAGCGGTCGATCTTGCCGGGCATACGAATCAGCGCGTTCATCTGCTTGCCGTCGGCGGCGCGCGTGAGCTGGAGCGCGATGGTGAAGCCGAGGCTCGGAATGAACGGGAAGGGGTGAGCCGGGTCGATCGCGAGCGGGGTCAACAGCGGAAACACGTTGTTGAGGAAGTAGTCCTCGACCCAGGTTCGTTCCGCCTTGGTGACGTCCTTGCCGTCGACCAGCACGATGCCGACGTCGGCCAGCGTGCCGCGCAGGTCGCGCCAGATCGCCTGCTGGTCAGAGGCAAGCTGCGAGACGGTGCGGTTGATCAGCGCGAGCTGCTCGGACGGCGTCAGGCCGTCGGGGCTGCGCTCGGCGATGCCCTCGCGGATCTGGGCCTTGATGCCGGCGACGCGGACCATGAAGAATTCGTCGAGGTTATTCGCTGAAATCGACAAGAAACGCACCCGCTCCAGCATGGGGTGGCTGGGATTGACCGCTTCCTCGAGGACGCGGCGGTTGAAGTGCAGCCAGGAGAGCTCGCGATTGATGAAGCGCTCGGGACTTGAGGCAATCGCCGGCAGGCCCTCGGTCTCCGGGGCTTTTTCTTTAATTTCAACAGCTTGCGCAGAGTCCATCAGAAGTCGATCCATCCAGTTCGCCTCAATTTGCGACTTATGCGCAAAACCGGCGGGAGCATGTGTTAGTCCGATGACGTTTCGATGACATTGATGTTCCGCCGCTGCGCCGCGTCAAGCGGCCTTGGAGCCAAGGCGGAAGGGTCAGGCGTCCCGAAGCAGCTCGGCGGCCAGCGCCCGCGTGACGGGGCGACCGAGGCGCAGGGCCTCGCTGTCGAGCAGCTGCACGGCCTCCCGCGCGGCCGCCGAGGACCGCTCCAGGCGGGTAGCGAGGTAGCTGACCACGCTCTCATCCACGGTGAGCTGGCGGTCGGCGCAGAACTTGACGATCAGGCCGCGGAAGAGCTGGTCGTCGGGCGGCAGCAGCGAGATCACAGGCACCGCGCGCAGCCGCGAGCGCAGGTCGCGCAGCTCGATCTCGATCGACGCCGGTACCTCGCGGCCGGTGAAGAGCAGGTAGGCCCCATCCTCGCGCGCGAGGTTCATCAGATGAAACAGGGCCCGCTCGTCGAACTGTTTTGCCCTGAGATCCTCGACCACCAGCGCGCCGGTGGCGAGCGCGCCCGGGACGTTTTCGGCGGTCAACCCATTGGCTGTGGTCGAGCGGGCGCCGGAAGCCTCGGCCCAGATCGCGGCGAGATGGCTCTTGCCGCTTCCTTCCGGGCCGGCCAGCCACATGATCCGGTTCGGCCATTCAGGCCAGGCATCGATGAGGGCAAGACCGGCTTCGTTGGCGGGGCCTTCGAGAAAATTGTCCCGGCTGAGGCTTTCCGCGTGCGGAAGCGAGAATGCCAATTGTCGGGGATGAACGCGGCCTGCCACGCTTGCTGTGCTCCGTGCCGGCGCGCCGGCTTCGTTTGAAGAGATTCGACGTCATCGAGCGGGAGTTGGCCTTTTGCGGGGCCGCATCCCGGCTCATTTGGCCTCGATCGTGCTACTTGGCCTCGATCGTGCTCATGTGCCGCAGCCACTCGACGAGATAGAGCGACACGGAAGAGAGCGTGAAGACCGTGACGAGGCCCATCAGGATCATATCATAGGGCGCCGGTTTGAAGCCGAAAGCGAGGGAGGCCAGCACCAGCGCCGCGTAGGCCACCTGGGCGGCGGTGTTGAGCTTCGACACCTTCGACGGCTTCATCTCGACCGGCTTGTCGAACAGCCAGGACACGATCACGGCGGCGACGATCATGATGTCGCGCGACACCACCAGGATCACGATCCAGCGCGGGATGTCGCCCCAGATCCCCAGTGCCAGATAGATCGAGACCAGCAGCGCCTTGTCCGCGAGCGGATCGAGCAGGGCGCCGAGCTCGCTCGTCATGTTGAAGCGCTTGGCGAGGAAGCCGTCGACCGCGTCGCTCACGCCGGCAATGAGGAAGACGGCGAACGCAACCTCCATTTGGCTCGACACGATGGCCCAGACGATGATTGGGACCAGCATGATGCGGCCCAGGGTAATGATATTCGGAATACTCACGCGGCGCTTCCTGGCACCCGGCCTGATCTCGAATCCGGCCCGTTTGAAGGCTGAACCGGTTGATATCTACATAGTATAGGGCGGGGCGCCACGCTTGCCATTGCGCGTCCCCGGAATTCGACGTAACCAGCCGCAAACCCACTGGAAATCGGGCATGACCGACCGCAAAAACGGCCTCACTTACGCCGATTCAGGCGTCGATATCGACGCGGGCAACCGCCTGGTCGATCTGATCAAGCCGATGGTGCGCGCCACCGCGCGGCCAGGCGCCGACGCCGAGATAGGCGGATTCGGCGGCCTGTTCGACCTCAAGGCGGCCGGTTTCAAGGACCCCGTCCTGGTTGCCGCCACCGACGGGGTCGGCACCAAGGTCAAGATCGCGATCGAGACCGGCCTGCATGGCGGGATCGGCATCGACCTCGTCGCCATGAGCGTCAACGACCTCGTGGTGCAGGGCGCCGAGCCGTTGTTCTTCCTCGACTATTTCGCCTGCGGCAAGCTCGACCCGGAGGCGACCGCCTCGATCGTCGCCGGTGTCGCCGAAGGCTGCCGCGAATCCGGCTGCGCCCTGATCGGGGGCGAGACCGCCGAGATGCCCGGCCTCTACAAGGACGGCGACTACGACCTCGGCGGCTTTGCCGTCGGCGCCGCCGAGCGCGGTACCTTGTTGCCGCGGAAGGACATCGCCGCGGGCGATGCAGTGATCGGCCTTGCCTCGTCTGGCGTGCACTCCAACGGCTTCTCGCTGGTGCGCAAGATCGTCGAGCAGTCCGGCCTCAGCTTCGAGGCGCCGGCCCCGTTCGCGCCGGTCATGACGCTCGGCGGCGCGCTGCTGACGCCGACGCGGCTCTACGTCAAATCCTGCCTGCGTGCGATCCGCGAGACCGGCGCGGTGAAGGGGCTTGCCCACATCACCGGCGGCGGTTTCACCGACAACATTCCGCGCGTCCTGCCGAAAGATCTCGGCGTCGGCATCGATCTGGCGCGCCTGCCGCTGCTGCCGGTGTTCAAATGGCTGGCTGCCCAAGCCGGCATCGCCGAGCTCGAGATGCTGCGCACCTTCAACTGCGGCATCGGCATGATCGCGATCGTCGAGCCCGACAAGGTCGATCAGGTCGTGCAGGTCTTCAGCGATGCCGGTGAGACGGTGGCGCAGCTCGGTACCGTGATTCCGGTCGAGGGCGAGCACCGCGTCGTCTATAACGGCCACCTCGACCTGGCACAGTGATGACTGGCACCGTGATGACTGGCGCTGTGATGAAGCGCCGCGTCGCCATCCTGATCTCCGGCCGCGGCTCCAACATGTCCGCGCTGATCAGGGCCGCTGCTGCACCGGATTTTCCGGCGGAAATCTCGCTCGTCATCTCGAACAAGGCCGACGCTCTAGGGCTCGAACGCGCCAAGGCGAGCGGCGTGAACACGCTGGTGATCGAGAGCAAACCGTTCGGCAAGGACCGGGCCGGCTTCGAAAAGCTGCTGCAGGCCGCGCTCGACCAGCACGGCATCGAGCTGATCTGTCTCGGTGGCTTCATGCGCCTGTTCACGGCCGAGTTCACCAAGGCCTGGTACGGTCGGATGCTCAACATCCATCCCTCGCTGCTGCCGTCGTTCCCGGGTTTGGACCCGCACGGTCAGGCTTTGCGCGCCGGCGTCAAACTGTCTGGTGCGACAGTGCACTTCGTCATCCCCGAGACCGATGCCGGCCCGATCGTGATGCAGGGCGCGGTTCCCGTCAGCGACCACGACACGGGCGCTACGCTGTCGGAGCGCATTCTCGAGGTGGAGCATCGCATCTATCCCGAAGCGCTGCGGCTGCTTGCGACCGGCAAGGTTCGGATCGAGGGCGATGTGTGCAGGACGGACGGAAGCGGGCCCTCGGAGAATTTCCTGGTATCGCCGGTGGTGCGCTGAAGCGCCGTCGCACCGTGTTTCGTCTTCGCAAACAAAATCCCCCGGCAGAGCCGGGGGCATCGTCATGATCTCTCGCGCGAGGCTTTGAGAGAAATCAGGAGACCTTGAGGTTCTCCGCGGATGCTTTGCCGCGGTTCTCCACGAGGTCGTATTCAACCACCTGGTTCTCATTAAGGGTCGAGAGTCCGGCACGCTCGACGGCCGAGATATGGACGAACACGTCCTTATCGCTGCCGTTCGGCTTGATGAACCCATAGCCCTTGGTCGGGTTGAACCATTTGACGGTGCCCTTTTGCGGCATCGCTCATCTCCTCCACTAGATACAAAAAAGACGCAGCCGCAGTTTCGCGTGCCACGCCACAAACGGGCTTCCGGTAGTCTGTTCGAGTCTCAATGTCGCGAAACGCACAGCCGAGCGGCCAATTCCGATTGTGTCCAATATTGCAACATGAAATTCGCGCGTTAGCAAGCGGTGCACGGCTTTCAAGATCGCGGCGGGTGTCGCTGTCTGCTATTTGCGACCTGTGGCAAGGGAACCACAATCGAGGCAATAGCCCCGCTCCAGCGCGCCAACCGGTTGACCCTGCGTGGCAGTTCGGCACAAATCGCCGCAAGCGCGCGCCGTTCGTGTTGCATTTTTGCGCTCCGCCACTTTGCTTCGGGATTGGTCGTTATGCGCTGCGCCCTGCAGCTCTCCGGGACACGGCAGACGGTCGGGCTGGGCCGTGTCCGCCGGATCGCGGCTGCGCTCGTCATGGCGTTTGGACTCGTCGTGATGATGTCGGCGACATCAGCGTTTGCGCAGAGCCCGACGCCCACGCCGACCCCGACCCCGACACCCGCGCCGTCACCGACCCCCATGCCGACCGCGACCAATTACGACCAGTCGGCCGGCAACAGTGCGCTCAATCTTGGCTCCAATTTCCTGGAGCGGCTCGGCAACCAGGCCTCTAGCGGCGTCAACCGTGCATCGCGCACCAATCCCGGTGGGGGCGGCGCCTCGGCGAGCACGGAGGATCCGCTCTACCGCACCTGGTTCGAAGGCTATGGCATCTCGGTCCGGACCGACGCGCAGGGCGATTTCCTTGGCGACAAGCGCAAGACGTTTGGCGGTGTCGCCGGCTTCGGCGCGCGGGTCGCGCCGGGCGTCAATCTCGGCTTCTCCTTCGACCAGAGCCATACCGACATCGACGTGCCGCTGGCGCTCCAATCGGCGACGCTCGACCTGACGCAAATCGGTTTCAACGGCTCGGTCGACAAGGGACCGTGGACCTGGGCGTTCGCGGTGGTGCACGGTTTCGGCAAGGTCCGTTCCAGCAGGGACACCGGCGTTGGTCTTGCGACCGCGGGTTATCGTGCTGCGATCGACGGTGGCCTGACCGAGATCAGCTACTACTGGACCAAGGACCAGATGCGCATCGTGCCCAAGGGCGCGCTCGAATATGTGCGCGCCACCAGCGCTGCGTTCCAGGAGGCCGGAGGGCTCGATCCATTGAACGTCGGCTCCTCGGCACTCTCACGCGCACGCGTAATGATCGGCGCGGAGATCGGGCGCTACTTCATCTACGACCAGAAGATCCTGGACCTGTCGGCCTACGGCAAGTTCGTCGACAATTTCTACCAGAACCTGGGATCGGTGCAGGTCAGCCTGGGCACCCAGAGCATCGTCGTTCCCGGCATCGGGGAGAGCCGTTACGGCATGGATGCCGGCGCCTCGGCCTCGCTCAGCCTCACCAGCGTCGCGCGGCTCTACATCAACTATGATGGTAAGTTCCGCAACGAGCTGACGTCGCACCAAGGCACGGTCGGCTTCGAATACAGATGGTGAGGGCGAAGTGCCCCCTTCGCCTAAGTTGGCGTTGCCGCGACATAACCCGTTAGCCCAAAGCCCTCGCGCGCGGCCGTCATCATTGGCACCAGCGCATTCGGATGGATGAACTCGTCGCGGAAGCAGGGATAGGTCTTGGCATCGAAGATCTTCTTCAGCCAGTCGACCACGATCTTGTGGCGCTCGGAGTTGCGGAATTCCTTGTGATAGGTGAGCCAGAGATCGGCGTGGTGGCTGACACCGAGATCGACGGCAACGAGCGGTGCGCCGAGCGCGATCGACACGGTCGGCAGGAAGCCGATGCCGGCGCCGCGCTCCACCGCATAGAGCACGCCGACCGAGGAGTTGGTCTTGATCCCGACGATGCCTTCGAGCGACTTCAGTCCAAGCACGCGGGCGTAGGCGCCGTCGTCGACCTGCGGCGCGCTCTGCTTGATGATGCGATGGTTCTTCAACTCGGCGAGGGACGCCGGCACGCCGTAGAGGTTCTCGTATTCCCTGGAGACGAAGGGATAGATGTGCAGGCGGCCGAGCTTGGCGACGATCAGGTCGGGATTGGTCGGCGGCTCGAGCTGGATCGCGATGTCGGATTCAAGCCGGGCGACGTCGGCCTGCTCCATCGCGCAGCGCAGATCGACGGTGATCTTGCGATAGGTCTTCTGGAAATCGATCAGCCGCGGCAGGATCCAGAAATTGCCGGGGCCTTCCGTCACCGCGACGCGCACGGTGCCTGACGTGTCGTTCGACGATCGCGAGGCACGCCGGAAGACGTTGAAGGCATGACGCTCCATATGCGCGACGTCGGCGATCATCGCGGCGCCTTCATCGCTGAGCGTCAGTCCGCTCTGGTCGCGCAGGAACAGCTTGCAGTCGATGCTCTCTTCGAGCCGGTCGATCCTGCGCATCAGCGTGGTGGAGGTGAGGCCGAGTTCTTCGGCCGCGTTGCGGAAACTTTTATATTTTGCGCACGCTAAAAAGAGTTTCAAATCGTCCCAGGACGCGTCCAGGGCTTCTTCACGGTGCTGCATCAAAGCAGCACCCCGGTGCAATAACTGCTGCATACGCCAGATCCCCAACCGCTAAGGTCATCGTCATAGCGGGGCACTAAATCCTCGGACGATAGAGGGGTGACATGAGTATGGAAAGGGGCTCCTTTGCCGCAAGGCATGATTTCGATGCATTGCCGCTCAGTCCGGACGTCGATGTCCGATGTGCGCAATCTTCCGAAATTGCTGCGCTTTCCGACATGGCGCACCGGCTGGTGCCGGGTGTGCAGATCGGAACGGCAGAGCTTGCACGATATTTCACGTTCGATCCTCAGAGCATCCTGACGTTCAGTCGCAAGGGCAATCTGGTCGGCGGCATGGCCTTCTTGTTCCTCAACGACCGCGGACATGATGCGCTGCTGCTCGACGAGATCTGCCTGACCGCACCCGAGACGCGCTATCTCGCTTCCGCGAAGGAAGACGTTGCAGCGATCTACATCTGGGCGATCGCGGCGACGGGCCGCGGTATCGCCGGTCTCGGCAAGGCCGCGGCTCATCTACGTCAGGTAAGGTTTCGCGGCGCGGATTGCTATGCGCAGCCGTCAACCGTGGCCGGACGCGACATCATGAAGGCGACGGGATTCGACCCCGTCCCGAGCTTCCAGCCCGATCTCTGGTGTTACGAGCGGCCCTGGCATCGGCAGCCGATGCGGATGCCGGGCGCGATCATCCAAACAAGGAGTTTTGCAGATGCACGGCACTAGGATTCCCCTCGCCAAGCCCGACTCCCGCGCCATCACCATTCGCCTCGCGCGCGATCCCAACGACCTCATGCTGGTCACCGCCATTCGCGCGGCGGTCTATCTCGCCGAGCAGGATTGTCCGTTCGACGAGGAGTTCGACGGCAACGACATGGTCGCAGCGCACTTCATCGGTTACGTCGGCAACGAGCCTGCGGGTTGCCTGCGGGTACGCTTCTTCGGGGATTTCGCCAAGGTGGAGCGGCTCGCGGTGCGTCATCAATATCGGCGCTCGCGCGTCTCGTTCAAGCTGGTCCAGGCGAGCGTCGACTATGTGAAGCGCAAGGGCTTTCGCAAGATCTACGGCCAGGCACAGGACCGGCTGGTCGATTTCTGGGCTCATTTCGGCGCCAAGCCGCTCGGTCACAACCGCAAGATCACCTTCTCGGATTTCTCCTACACGGAGATGCTGCTGGAGATCGAGCCGGGGCCGGACGCCATCACGCTGGACAGCGATCCCTATGTGATCATTCGCCCCGAGGGCGATTGGGACCGGCCCGGCGTGCTCGACGCATCCGCGGGGCGGGCGGTGACCGCGCCGCTACGGGACCTCGCACTCGCCGATCACTGAAACTGGTGCAGCTCTGCCAAGACAATGCTGGCTTCCATTACCGATGATCCGCCGATCCTGGTCTGTGCGGATCTCCAGGTCGAATATCTGACCCCCGGGCGTCGCCATGTCATCCTCGACGGCGAAGCCGCCACCGTGCGCTGCATGGAGCTCTTGACGCTGTGGCGCACCAATCTCTGGCCGGTGATGCATCTGAAGCGCATCGCCCAGGCGGCCTGGTTCAATCCGGCATCCAGGCTGACCGACTGGATCGCGGAGGCGAAGCCGCGGCCGGGTGAAATGACGTTCGAGCACCCGCTGCCGTCGGCCTACAGCTCCGCGCGGTTCGTGGACTACATGTCCAATATCCGCAATGTACGCTGCATTCTGGTCGGCTTTTCCCTCGACGAAACCATCCTGGCTACCGCCGTCGACGGGTTTCACCGCAGCCATCGCTACCAGATCGTCACTGACGCCGTCGCCTGCCGGCAGCCGGGCACGGGCGATGCCGCCGTCTACAAACAGTCGGTGGTGAATGTGATCGGGAATTTTGCTACAGTCCATGCCAGCGCCGAACTGATCAGAACCAGCGGCGCCATCGCGGTCTAGGCGGCCGTGGTCGGCGGATGGATGGGGTGGGACATTGTCACGGGGGGACGAGCTCAAGGAGCTGGCGAGCGATTTGTCGCGTGCCGTAGAGATGGCGCGCCGCGTCGGCTTGCCCACGACCGTCTATCTGCTCTCGATGGCGCTGGTGGAGGTGAAGGAAGCCGCTCGCGCTGCCGCCGAAGAGGATGACGACGGCGCGGCGTAGGGTTTCGGGCCTGCGGCGAAGGCGTTTCTCTCAGGATCGGCCGATGGCGCGCATCAGGATATCGGATGCGTCATCAGCGCTGTCGCCCGCGTAGGCAACGAATTGATCGGGCCGCACCAGGATCAGTCGCGCCTCGTATTTCTCGCGGCCGCCTGATGCGGTGTCCCTGATCACCCTCAGCGGGATGCCAAGCCGCGCGGCGGCTTGCTCAAGAGCTGTAGCCGCGCCGCCGTCCGTCAGATCGATCAAGGTGAAGCCGTCGCCCAATTCCTCGAACACGTTTTTGCCTGACGACAGAGGTTGCGGCGTGAGATGATGACCTGCGCGCGCCGGATAGGCGTGCGAGCCGATCGCGCTGCAGACAGCGCCGGCCGGACCAAAGACGATTGGTGACCCCTCGTAATTCGGCTCGAAGGCGTTGACCTCGGCGCGCGCGCCGGAGTGCCGCTCGTGCCAGGCGGCCTCGAAATCCGCCCGATCGCGCGCCGGATCGTGCCGGCGAAGAAAATCGCGGTCGCGGAAGATCGGCGTCTCGATGAAATCGCGCGCAGTGGACGCAAACACCGGACGCCGCTCGGCATCGTAGCTGTCGAGCAGACCGGCTGGCGCCCAGCCTTGCAGCGTCGCGGCGAGCTTCCACGCCAGATTTGCGGCGTCCTCGAAGCCGGTGTTGATGCCATAGCCGCCATAGGGCGGATGGCTGTGCGCGGCATCTCCGGCGACGAAGACGCGGCCTGCGCGGTAGCTGTCCGCGACCGTGAAGCGAAGATCCCAGAATCCGATGTGCTCGAATTCGATGTCGAATTGTGCGCCGGCGGCATCGTGCAGCAAGCGTCGGAAATCGAAATTGTCGGCGGTGGTGTCAGCGGGAACGGGGGCATGGAAGAACCAGGTGCTGCCGAGATCGACCCGGCCGAAGAACTTCCAATAGCCCTCGAGGTCCGGATGCAACACGCTGTAGAACGACTTGCCTGGAAAGGCCTCGAGCAGCCGATGCAATTCGACGGAACGAAACACCAGCAGCACCATCAGCCGGTCGTGGTCGGAGCGGGTCTGGGTGATGCCGGCGCGTTCGCGCACGATCGATCGGCTGCCATCGCAGCCGATCACGTAGTCGGCGCGAAGGCTCTGTATCATCCCGTCGCGATTTTCGATGTCGAGGCCCACGCCCTCGGCGTCAGGCCGGACATCCCGGCAGGTCCAGCCGTATCGCAGGTCAATGGAGGGAAGCTGTGCCGCCCGTTGCCGCAACACGGCTTCGGTCGCGTATTGCGGCAGGCGTTCGTTGTCGGTGAAATAGAAGGGGCGGACGAGTTCGCGCTGCAGCCAGTTGTAATTGTAGCCGCTGAGCAGCGTCCCGTAGCTGGTCATTCCGCCGATGCCGTAGTCGGGAGGAATGGTGCGGGCCGCGCGCAGCGCTGCCTCCGCGCCCCAGAAATGGAAATGCTCCATCGTCCGCTGCGTGAGGTTCTGTCCCTTGGGGATCGGCTGCGGCTGTTCGTGGCGTTCCACGACGATGGTCTTGATGCCGCGCTGGCCAAGGCCGATCGCCAGACCCATCCCGACCGGTCCGCCGCCGACGATCACGACGGGCGCGTCGCTATCCGCTGAAGCCTGCCTCACATCGCTTCCCCACGATTGTCATCGCGCGAGGCGCGATCGCTCGTCCTCATGAGATGTCGCACGGATTTCGTCAAGTAAAATCTCAAATAATGAGATTATGATGTCGTTACCTCGGAGATTTGCCGGGCCGCTTCGCTGACCTCCGCGCTGATGCGATCGATCAACTCGCCCTTGGCATGTGGTCCGGCGATCGTGATGCAGAGGCTTGCGATCGGGTAGCCCGCATCGAGGATCGGCGCGGCGATCCCGACCGCACCCGGTGTCACTTCGCCAAAGGCAACGGCGACGCCGGCGCGCCGCACGCGTTTCAGCGCTGCCAGGATTTCGTCGGACGTGTCGCCGACGCCGACACTACGCAGATCGGCGGCATAGCGCGTCACCAGTGGCATCACGCGTTGCTTAGGAAGAAAGGCCATGATCGAGCGCGCGATTGCGCCGCGGCCCATCGGCATCGGTCGGCCGCGCGGATAGCTGCTGACGGGATTCACGACGGAGGCGATTGAAGCCACGCACAGCATCTTTTCGCCGTACCAGCGCACGACCAGGGCCGTGCAGGGGTGCGCGGCCGACAGCCGCTCCAGATGCGGGGTGGCTGCTGCGATCAGCGGATCGGAACGGCGGCTGAGATAGTCCATCTCGACCACGCGCGGGCCAAGCGCGAACCGGCCGCCGCGCGTCGGCATCACGAAGCCGCTGTCCTTCAAGCTCTTCAGATAGCGATACAGCGTCGGCCTCGTGTAGCCGAGCTCCTTCATGAGCTCTTCGGGCGACCATTGCGGCCGTGCCTCGGTGAAGAGATCGAGCACGGCAAGGACCCGATCCTGACTGTTTGCTTTGACCAAGTGAGATTCGATCCAGCTTCGCGTATTCGCCGTGATACCCGCATTCGCGCCGGCCGCAAAACGGCAGCACGGTAGCGGCTTGCCTTCGTTATAATCTCACTATAAGAGATTTTAAGAAGAATAATAGTGCATGAGCTGCCGGGGAGAGGTTGGGCATGGCTGTCACAGCTACGGATGAGATCGTGTCGGGCACGGTCGACGTTCCCGCCTATGTCGATCGTCAGCCGGTTGGCGCCTTTCAGATCCGGGTTCTGCTCGTCTGCGCCGCGGTGCTGTTCATCGACGGCTTCGACACCCAGGCCATCGGTTATGTCGCGCCTGCAGTCGCGCAGGAATGGAAGCTGGCGCGTGGCAGCCTCGGTCCGGTGTTCAGCGCGGGGCTTCTGGGCCTCATGATCGGCGCCCTGATCTTCGGTCCGATGGCCGACAGGATCGGTCGCCGCCGTATCATCCTCGCAAGCACGCTGGTGTTCGGCATCGGGACGCTGCTCACCGTGTTCGCGGTGGATACGACCTGGCTGATCGCGTTGCGCGTTCTGACCGGCCTTGGTCTCGGCGGTGCAATGCCCAATGCGATTGCGCTGACCTCCGAGTTCAGCCCGCATCGCCGCCGCGCTACCATGGTCATGATCATGTTCGCAGGCTTTTCGATCGGTGCGGCCCTGGGCGGGTTGCTGGCGGCCGCCATGATCCCGGCTTTCGGCTGGCGCTCGGTGTTCCTCGTCGGCGGCCTCGTGCCGCTGCTGCTTCTGCCTTTGCTCTTCAAGGCGTTGCCGGAGTCGATCCGGTTCCTGGCGATGATGGGCGGCCGCGACCGCGAGGTGGCGAACCTCCTGCAAAAGCTAGCCCCGGGGGTATCCATCGCCGGCAACGCCAAATTCGTAGTCCAGGAGCCCAAATTGTCGGGATTGCCCGTCGCGCATTTGTTTGCGGAGGGCCGCGCACCGGTGACGGTCCTGCTCTGGGTCGTGTTCTTCATGAGCCTGCTCGACCTCTATTTGCTGTCGAACTGGCTGCCCACCGTGCTGAACGATCTCGGCGTCTCGGTTTCGGGCGCGGCCGCGATTGGTGCGATGCTCCAGGTCGGCGGCGTGGTCGGCACCTTCACGCTCGGCCAGTTCATCGACCGTTTCTCGTTTCGCGCGTTGTCGCTGACCTATCTCGTGGCGGCGGTCGCGGTTGCGGCCGTCGGCATGGCCAGCCATTCGATCGTCCTGGTCACGATCGCGATCTTCGCGTCGGGATTTTGCATCGTCGGGGGACAGATCGCCTCGAACGCGCTGACGGCGACCTTCTATCCGACGGCGATCAGGTCGACCGGCGTGGGCTGGGCGCTGGGCATCGGCCGCATCGGCTCGATCGTGGGGCCTCTGATCGGCGGCGTCATGCTGGCCCGCGACATGGGACCGCAGCCGCTGTTTGGCGCTGCGGCCGTCCCGGCATTGATCGCCGCGGCGGCGGCCTTCGTGCTGGCACGGCGAGGCTAGCCGAGGCGATATCTCCTGTGCCGAAGTGCCAGCGCTGCTTTCCTGCAACGCTCGTGTGCGCTTGTTGCCAACGAAATGACGTTGCAAGTTGCGGCCTGCCGCAATAGCCAAGATGTCGACGTTTTCTTTGGACAAGCTCGTCGTTTGGACAGGTCTGCGTCATGACCTCCAATGACGCACCGTTGAGGAATCCCGCAATGTCCATGCTGCCCAATTCGCAAGAGGCCCGGGATGTGGCCTACCAGCTCCATTCCTATACCAACGCGCGCGCGCATCAGCAGGCCGGTCCGCTGGTGATCGAGCGCGGCGAGGGCCCTTACGTGTTCGACGCGTCGGGCAAGCGCTATTTCGAGGCCATGGCCGGCCTGTGGAGCGTCGGGCTCGGCTTCAACGAGAAGCGGCTGGTCGAGGCGGCGCACAAGCAGATGCTGGCGCTGCCATTCTACCATACGTTCTCCGCCAAATCGCACGGGCCCTCGATCGACCTCGCCGAGAAGCTGGTGGCGCTCGCGCCGGTGCCGATGAGCAAGGTGTTCTTCACCAATTCCGGCTCGGAGGCGAACGACACCGTCCTCAAGCTGATCGCCTATCGCTCCAATTCGCTTGGCCAGCCGCAGCGCAAGAAGATCATCAGCCGGATGCGCGCCTATCACGGCGTCACCATTGCGTCCGCCAGCCTCACCGGCCTGCCGAACAACCACCGCTCGTTCGATCTGCCGCTGCCCAACATCCTGCACACGGGCTCGCCGCATTTCTACAAGGACGGCGCCCCCGGTGAGAGCGAGGAGGCGTTCGCGACGCGCCGGGCCGAGGAACTCGACGCGCTGATCCAGAAGGAAGGCCCGGATACGATCGCGGCCTTCTTCGGCGAGCCGGTGATGGGCGCGGGCGGCGTCGTCGTGCCGCCGGCGACCTATTGGGAGAAGATCCAGGCCGTCCTGAAGAAGTACGACATCCTGCTGGTCGCAGATGAGGTCATCTGCGGCTTCGGCCGCACCGGCAAGATGTTCGGCTGCGAGACCTACGGCATCAAGCCGGACGTGATGGTGGTCTCCAAGCAGATCACCTCGAGCTATTTCCCGCTGTCGGCGATCATCCTGAACGATCGCATGTTCGAGCCGATCGCGGACGAGAGCAACAAGATCGGCGTGCTCGGCCACGGTTTCACCGCGGGCGGCCATCCCGTCGGCTCGGCCATTGCGCTGGAGAACCTCAAGATCATCGAGGAGCGCGGCCTGGTCGCGCACGCCGCCGAGCTCGGCGGCTACATGCAGGGCAAGCTGCGCGAGCTCACCAGCGATCCGCTGGTCGGCGAGGTCCGCGGCGTCGGCATGATCGCGGCGATCGAGCTCGTGCTCGACAAGGGACGCAAGACGGCCGCCAGCACGCCCGGCGCCGTCGGCGGCATCGCCAGCCGCATGCTCCAGGAGCGCGGCGTGATCTCGCGCAACATGCTGGATGCCATCGCCATCTGCCCGCCGCTGATCGTCACCAAGGCCCAGATCGACGAGCTGGTCGCGGCGATCACGGGCGTGCTGAACGACATGAAGCCGGAAGTGGCGAAGCTGACGCCGGCGTAGGCTCTCTCCTCGTCATTGCGAGAAGCCCGCAACAAAATTGCGAAGCAATTTTGCGCTGGCGACGAAGCAATCCAGACCGTCTCCGCGGAAAGATTCTGGATTGCTTCGCTTCGCTCGCAATGACGGCGTTGATGCAGTGAGCCTCGATTTATCACCGTCACCCTGAGGTGCTCGCCTCTTCGGCGAGCCTCGAAGGGCGACGGCCGACTGGCCGCAGCGGGGGCCGCTCATCCTTCGAGGCTCACGCCTCGCGCCTCAGGATGACGGTTTAACCGGCTCCACCCGTTGGACCCCGATCACGCGGCCTTTCTCGATCGCGAGCGCCAGCTCGCCGCGCTTGAGCTTCAAGGCGGCGTCGCCGAACAACTCGCGGCGCCAGCCGCGCAAGGCCGGGACGTCGGCCTCGTCGTCGGCTGCGATCTCTTCGAGATCGTCGACGGTGGCGATCACCTTGCTGGCGACCGCGTGGCGCTCCGCGGTCATGCGCAGCAGGACCTTCAACAGCTCGACGATGGCGGCGCCATTGTTGTTGTTGCGCGGCTTCTCCAGCTTCGGCAGCGTCGCAAAATCCCGCGCCAGCCCGCGCTCGACCGCGGCGACGATGTCCGCGCCCCATTTGGATTTCTCGAACCCCTTCGGCACCGAGCGCAGATGGGCGAGCTTCTCCAGCGTGTTCGGCGCGTGGGTCGCGATGTCGCTGATGGCTTCATCGCGCAGCACGCGGCCGCGCGGCACGTCGCGGCTCTGCGCTTCCTGCTCGCGCCAGGCCGCGACCTCCATCAGGACCGCGAGATCCTTGGGCTTGCGGACCCGCGTCTTCAGCCGTTCCCAGGCGCGCTCGGGATGGAAGTCGTAGGTCCTGGGCGAGGTCAGGACCTCCATCTCGATGGAGACCCATTCGCTGCGGCGCCGCTTCTTGAGATCGGCATCGAGCGCGGCGAACACGTCGCGCAGGTGCGTGACGTCGGACACCGCGTAGTGCATCTGCTCTTTCGTCAGCGGCCGGCGCGACCAGTCGGTGAAGCGGTGGGTCTTGTCGGGCCGGTGGCCCGTGACCTTCTCGACCAGCGCGTCATAGGCGATGCTGTCGCCGTAGCCGAGCACCATGGCCGCGACCTGGGTGTCGAACACCGGGTGCGGGATGATGTTGGCCTGGTGCCAGATGATCTCGATGTCCTGGCGGGCGGCATGGAATACCTTCAGCACGCCCTCGTTGCCCATCAGGTCGAAGAACGGCTTGAGGTCGATCCCCTCGGCCAGGGTGTCGATGACGATCGCTTCCTCGGGGCTGGCCATCTGCACCACGCACAGCAGCGGGTAGTAGGTGGTTTCGCGCAGGAACTCGGTATCGACTGTAATAACGGGGTGCTTGGCCAGCCGGCTGCAGGCAGCCGCGAGGTCAGCGGTGGTGGTAATCAAATCCATGAACGGCCCATGACACTTGGTATCAGCCGTTCTGCCGAAAGCGCTGTGATGTCAAGGGGCTCTAAGCGAATTCGAGCATTGCATCGGGCCGGAATCGTCTCTTTCCGACGAAATTCCTATTCGTAACGGATCCGGTGCGAGGATTTGCGCGGGCAGGGCAGCGCCACCACGACCACGCACATGGCGACCAGCGCCAGCCCCAGGAACTCGAAAACCAACAGATCCACGGCGAAATCTCCAGAAACATTGATAGATTTGTCGGGGGTACGTTGAGGGTCTGTTAATGCTCGTGGTTACCGGCCGCCCGGCAAGCCGGATGGTGGACGGGGAGTTAACGGGGGCGGGCTCGACCATCACCCCATGAGCTTCGGCAAGGCGGCGAGCGCGTCCACGGCGGCACGCACTTTTGGCGGAATCCAGGGCGAACGGGGCCACAGCGCGTGGCAGTCGTAGAGGAATTCGGGCTGGCCTTCGAGGAGGCCGACCAGCGCGCCGCTGTTGAGACGCTCGCGGACCAGCCAATAAGGCAGCCAGGCGAGCCCCATGCCCTGTGCGGCGGCGTCCGCGATCGCCTCCATATCGTCGAGCCTCAGCCTGCCTGACGGCATGATCTCGCGTGCCGGCTGGTCGGCTTGTGGAAACAGCCATGGCCGGACGCGTCCAGAGCGGCGATAGATGATCGCCTGATGCGCGGCGAGATCGTCGAGCGATTTTGGTTTGCCGTTGGCGCGTAAATAGGACCGCGCGCCGCACACCACCATGCGCTGGCTTGCGATGCGCCGCGTGATCAGACCGGACTGGTCGTCGAGATCGCCGGTCCGGATCGCAAGATCGTAGCCGGCCTCGATGATGTCAGCGATGGGATCGCCGAAGGAGAGGTCGAGCTCGAGATGCGGATATTTTCGCGCGAGCTTCATCAACAGAGGGGCGATGCAGTGCCGTCCGAGCAGGGCAGGCATGGTCACGCGCAGCCTGCCGCGCGGCGCGGAGAGTTCATCGGCCACGACGGCGTCGGCGGCTTCGGCCTCGCTGAGTACCGCGCGGCAGCGCTCGTAGTAGGCCTGGCCAGCCTCGGTCAGGCTCTGGCGCCGCGTGGTGCGGTTGAGGAGGCGGACGCCGAGACGTTCTTCGAGGAAGCGCACATGCTTGCCGACCATCGGCCCCGACATCTCCAGGGCGTCGGCCGCGGCCGCGAACGAACCGAGATCGACGGCCCGGACGAATACGGCCATGCTGGTCAGGCGGTCCATGATTGAAAACTCCTGGTTTCGACTGTTCGCGTATTCGGGCCATTTATCCACTTCGGTGGGATCGGCATAGCTCCATTCAGTTCAATTGTTTTGGAGTGTATCCATGACCCGCGTCGTTCGCTTTCACCGGCATGGCGGTCCCGAAGTGCTGTGCATCGAGACCGTCGACGTTCCACCGCCGGCAAAGGGCGAGGTGCAGATCCGGGTCAGGGCGCTCGGTCTCAACCGTGCGGAGGCGCTGTTGCGGACGGGCACCTATATCGAGACCGCGACATTTCCGTCCGGCCTTGGTCTGGAGGCGGGAGGTATCGTCGAGGCCATCGGCGAAGGCGTGGCCGGCTTTGCACCGGGAGAGGCGGTCAGCATCGTGCCGCCGCTGTCGATGGTGCGATGGCCGGCCTATGCCGAGCTCGCGACGTTTCCGGCCGAGCTCGTCGTGAAGCATCCGCCCGAGCTTGGCTTCGAGGCGGCGGCCGCGGTGTGGATGCAGTATCTGACGGCCTACGGCGCGCTGGTCGACATCGCCGGACTTGGGCGAGGGGACGTCGTCGCCATCACGGCGGCATCGAGCAGTGTCGGGCTTGCGGCCATCCAGATCGCGAACCGGATCGGCGCTTTCCCGGTCGCCCTGACGCGGACCTCGGCCAAGCAGCGCGCCTTGCGCGAGGCCGGCGCCGCCCACGTGATCGCCTTGGACGAGGAGGACATCGAAGCGCGGCTGGCAGTGATCGCCGGTGCGAGCGGCGTCCGCGTGGTGTTTGACGCCGTCGGCGGTCCCGCATTCGAGCCGCTGACCGCGGCGATGTCACGGGGCGGAATCCTGATCGAGTATGGTGGGCTGAGCCCCGCGCCGACGCCGTTCCCGCTCTTCAACGTGTTGACCAAGAGCCTGGTCCTGCGCGGCTACCTCGTGCACGAGATCATCCGCGATCCCGTGCGCCTTGCGAAAGCAAAGGCGTTCATCCTCGACGGGTTGTCAGACGGCAGCTTGAAGCCGGTGATCGCCAGAACGTTCCCGTTCGAGGAGATCGTCGAGGCGCATCGCTTCCTGGAGTCGAACAATCAGTTCGGCAAGATCGTTGTGACGATCTAACCGCGCGCGGCGCGTGGCTCACGTCGCGGCGATCAGCCCCCCTCGAATATTCTCTTGCGGGCATTTTCGACATGCGTGCGCATGGCGCGGCGGGCGCCGTCCTCGTCTTGTGCCTCGATGGCCTCGAACACGCGGCGATGCTCCTGCTGTCCCCTGAGAATGCGGCCGCGCGGCTGAATGAGCGACAGGTTGCGGTTGAGATTGACGCCAATGGCGATCTGCTCCCTCAACGAGGTCAGCGTCTCGACAAAGAACCGGTTGCCGCTCGCCTCCGCAATCGTGCGGTGGAAGAGGAGATCTTCCTCGACACCAAGGCCGCCCTCGCGCCCTTGGGCGACCATCGTATCCAGCCTGGTCAGCACCTGCTGAATGCGGCGCAGGCTTTGCCTGTCCCGGTTGCGGGCGGCGAGGGCCGCGGCATCGCCCTCGACGGCCATCCGGAACACGAAGCAGCGCTGGATGTCGGGGATGCTACTGACAGGCGCGAAGTCGAAGGCATTGGCGGCCGGACGCCGGGTCACGAACCAGCCCGCGCCCTGGCGTGATGCAATCAGCCCGTCGTCGCGCAATCGCGTCAGCGCCTCGCGAACGACGGGCCGCGAAACGCCCAGGAGTTCGGCAAGGCCATTCTCGGGCGGTAACCGGCAGTTCACGGGAAGGATGCCGATCGCGATCTGACCCAGCACATGGTCGTAGATCCGGTCGCTCAATCGTCCCGTCGAGGACGACAGCGGCAACTCCGCGGATTTCATCGCAGGCTTTTTCAAGTCCGGCTCCGTCCGGTTTTGCGTTCGGCTTCCAAACAAGTTTTTGACATTTCAGTCCGTGCACAAGGCGCTCGGCCGCCAGCTCAAAACAGCTACAGAACAGACCGCTTGACAACCAGCGAAGATTTCGTCGATGCTTGCCTTACAAATAAATAACAAGTTGCGCAAAAAATAAAGCGCGTGGGAGGCGAGAATGAAACCGAGGTCAGCAACCCCAATGGTCGCCGTCCTGCTGGGGGCGTGTCTATGCAGCGGAGCCCTTGCCGCTCCGATCAGTCTTTCGATCATCGATACCGGCGGTGACCTGGCCTCGGTGCAGACCATCATCGAGAACTACAAGAAGGCGAATCCGGACAAGGTCAGCGAGATCAGAATCCAACGCGCGCCCGCGCCGGAGCTTCCGGCCAAGATCAAGGCGCAGCAGGACGCCGGACGCCTCGATATCAATCTGGTGCTGACCGGGCAGGATGGCGGCGCACTGCTGGCCCAGAACGGCCAGCTCATCGCCATCCCCGATTATCAGAAGAGCTTTCCGCGCGACGGCCTCACCGATGCGGGCAAGGCGCTTTACGACGAGGGCAAGGGCGTCCTCATTCCGTCAGTCGGCAATGCCGGTGGACCGGTGCTGATCTACAATCCGGCGAAGGTGCCGAGCCCGCCGAAGACCGCGCAGGAATTGCTGACTTGGGTGAAGGCGAACCCGGGCAAATTCATGTATGCGCGTCCGGCGAACAGCGGGCCGGGCCGCGCGATCCTCCAGGGCTTTGCCTTCATTCTCGGGGACTCCAAGCCGCTCGACCCCGAAAAGGGCTGGGACAAGAGCTGGGATTTCCTGAAAGAGCTCGGCAAGTCCGTCGAATATTATCCGACCGGTACCGCGATCACGTTGAAGGAATTCGCCCAGGGGCAGCGCTGGATGATCGCCGGGATCATGGAATGGGACATGAAGCCGCGCGCGCAGAGCGTAATCCCGCCGGACTCGAAGATCGCAATCTTGGAGAACACCACGTTCGTGGTGGACGGTCACTATTGGTGCATCCCGAAGGGCGTGCCGCAGGAACAGGTCGATGTCATCGTCGACCTCATGAAGTTCATGTGGAAGCCGGAGCAGCAGGCGCTCACCTGGAAAGCCTTCATCGGGCCGGTCGTGAAGGCCGCAGCCCTCGCATCGGCGCCCAAGGAAATCCAGGACGAGGTGAAGGAATTCTGGCGTCCTGAATATGATCAGATCGGGACCAAATGGAAAGTATCGCCTCCGCTGGGCGTGACCGAGCTGAGCTACGCGATGGAACGGTGGGACCGTGAGGTCGGCGCCGATCAGGTCAAGAAATAACAAGAACCGGGACCAAGATGCGAGGGCGCGCAGGTGCGGCCCTCGCGCGCGTATGCGGGGCGGGGAATGGCCGACTCTATCGATAAGCTGCAGATGTCGATCACCAAGCGTTATGGCGGCAAGGTGGTGCTCGACCACTTTCCGCTGGAGGTCGGCGGCCGCGAGTTCGTCACCTTCCTGGGGCCGAGCGGCTGCGGAAAGTCTACGGCGCTCGGCATCATCGCGGGCCTCGTGCCGCCGAGCGACGGCGAGATCCATCTCAATGGACGACGGATTGACGATGTCTCGCCCGAAAAGCGCGGGTTCGGCATGGTGTTCCAGAACTACGCGCTGTTTCCGCATCTGACTGTGTTCGGCAACGTCGCCTTCGGCCTCTCTCTCCAGAAGCGGCCGTCTGCGGAAATCGAGCAGCGCGTGCGGGGCATGCTCGGTCTGGTACGTCTTGCCGGTTATGAAGACCGCTATCCCGGTCAGCTCTCGGGCGGACAGCAGCAGCGTGTCGCCATCGCGCGCGCGCTTGTGCTGCACCCTCGGTTGATGCTGTTCGACGAGCCGTTGTCCAACCTTGACGCAAAGCTCCGCGTCGAGATGCGCGCCGAGATCAAGCAGCTGCACGCACAGCTCGGCCTGACCTCCATCTACGTCACCCACGACCAGGCCGAAGCTCTCTCGCTCTCCGACCGCATCGTCGTGCTGCGCGAAGGTGTGCTCATGCAGGTCGGGACGCCGCAGGAAATCCACGACCGTCCCAAGAACGTCTTCGTGGCGGATTTCATGGGCTTCCGAAATTTCCTCGATGTGACGCTCGGCAAGGAAGCGGGCGGTATGATCGAAGCCGGTTTCAAGGGGCAAATCCTGCAGGCCAGGGCCAGGGATAGCTTCCGCCCGGGCGAGCACGCCGTTCTGGCCATCCGGCCGGAAGATGTGCGTCTCGGCAAGTCTGGTGATGGCGTCAATGTGCTGCGCGGCAAGGTCGAGCTGGTCGAGTATCTCGGACGCGAGCAGGAGGCCGAGATCGCGCTCAATGGCGACGCAAGGCTCTGGGTCCGCTCGCACGAGAAGCTCGTATTGGGCGAGATGCTGGATCTGACCTTGCCGGCGGACAAATTCGTCCTGCTGCGTCGCGAGTGAGGGGACAGATCGTGGCTCGCATCCGCTCTGATTCTCGCAGCGAACTGGACCTCGTCGCGATCCTCTGTCTTGCGCCGTCGCTGCTCTACGTGCTCGCGATGTTCGTCTACCCGTTCCTCTACGGGATCTACATCAGCTTGCAGCCGAAGAAGCGCGACGCCGGGATATTCTCGAACTATGTCGCGTTCTTCAACGACGCCTACCAGTACAATACGATCAAGACGACCTTCATGTTGGCGTTGCCGACGACGGTCGCGGTCGTGTTGGTTGCGCTGTTCCTCGCATACGGCATGCGGCGCGGCATCTGGTTCGAGCGCACCATCACGACCATTCTCGTGCTTCCGATCTCGCTCGGTGTCGTCTTCCTGTCGGAAGGGATCCTCGGCTTCTACGGCCACAATGGCTGGCTCAACCAGTTGCTGCTTGCGGTCGGATTGATCCAGAATCCGCTCGAGCTGACGCATAATTCGATCGGCGTCACCTTCTCGCTGTTCATGCAGAACTTTCCGTTCTGCTTCCTGATGTTGCTCGGTTACATCTCCGGCATCGACCCGAGCCTGGAAAGCTCCGCACGCATGCTGGGCGCCGGTCCCTGGACCATCTTCCGGCGCGTCATGTTCCCGTTGATCGCACCGGGCCTGATCATCGCGTTTGCCCTCGTCTTCGTGATGAGCTTTGCCGTGTTTCCATCCGCGGTGATGGTTGGCCAGCCGGCCGGTTCGACGCGGACGATCTCGATCGCGGCCTACCAGCAGGCCTTCGAGCAATATGACATGTCCTACGCATCCGCGATCGCGGTCATCATGGGGCTCTGCCAGCTCGCGGCGCTGGTGGTCATCGTGCTGGTGCGCCGCCGCATGACGATTGCAACAACCATGGGCGTCGGCAAACGCTGAGGGGAAGCAGATGCGCGGACGGATGTGGAAATTGGCGATCTACCTGTTCCTGCTGGGGTTCATCCTGAACCTGCTCGGCATCGTGACGCATGTCGTGGTCAGCTCGTTCGCAAAACGCTGGTTCGGCAAGCCGTTGCCGCCGGCGTTCACGACGGATTGGTTTACCTACGCCTGGCGGGAGTTCGAGCTCTCCCATGTGCTCTTCATCACGCTGTTCATCGCGCTGGCCGTGGTGTTCATCGCGCTCGCGATCGGATTTCCGGCCGCCTACGTGCTGGCGCGGCGGAATTTCAACGCCAAGCCGGTCCTGCTGCTGCTCTACTTCCTGCCGCTGCTGATCCCGCAGATGACCTACGGCATTCCGCTTGCCACGACGCTTTATGGGTTTGGTGTTGGCGGGACGGTCATTGGCGTCATTCTCGCCGTGCTCGTCCCGATGGTTCCTCTTGCCGTCTTCATCCTGTTGCCGTTCTTCGAGCAGATCAGCTTGAACCTTGAATGGTCGGCGCAGATGCTCGGCGCGAGCCGGCTGCAGATATTCCGCCGCATCCTGTTGCCGCTGATGCTGCCCGGCATTTTGACAGCGGGCCTGCTGGTTCTCGTAAATACGATCTCGAACTTCGAGCTGGCGTTTCTGCTTGCGGGCGGGGGATCGCAGACCCTGGTCGTGGCGCTCTATTACAACGTCTTTGCTGGCGGTGTGCGGCCGGTCTATTCGATCGATGCGATGGCTGTGATCTACATGTGCACCGTCATGGCGGTGCTGCTGGTCGCATTGCGGTTCGTGCGTCCGACGCAGATGGTGTTCAGGCTCGATGGCAGGCGCAACTGACGCAATCACGGCCCCTGAAATGATTTCGGCGCCCCACACCGTGGAGCGCCGAGGTTGTTTGGCTGATCGTTGGCCTTACGGCAGCTTCAGCGAGGTCTCCGCGTTGTAAGGCTTCAGCGTCTCGTCGGCGGCCTTCTGGGCGGCGACCAGTGCTTCCTTCGGCTGCTTCTTGCCGTTGAGGACCAGCATGACCTCGTCCTCCAGCGTCTTGCGGACCGGCACGGTCTTGTAGGTCGCGAACCAGGGTTTTGCGACGTCGAGCTGCTCGACGGCGGTCTTGGCGTCCGGGTTCTTGTTGAGGAAGTCGACCATGTCAGGCGTCTTGTAGGCGGCCATGTTGGGCGCGAAATAGCCGGTGGCGCGGCTCCACCAGGCGCTCTTCTCAGGCGAGGTCATCCACTTGATCAACGTCCAGGCGGCCTTCTGCTTGTCGGCTTCGAGACCGGCCGGAACGATCAGCGAGGCGCCGCCGATCGGCACGGCGTTGCGGACGTTGCGCGGGATGAACGCGACCTTGTAGTTGAACTTGGCGTTGTCGCGCACATAGGTCAGCGAGCCCGTCGAGAGCATCATCATCGCGGCATTGCCGGAGATGAAGGAGGTGCTGACGGCCGGGCCGGGCGTGGCGCCCGGGGCGTGGACCTTGTGCTTGTAGACGAGGTCGTTCCACCAGGTCAGCGCGCCCAGCATCGAGGGCGTGTCGTAATAGACTTCGCCGCCGAATTCCTCGTTGTAGTAGCGCCCGCCATTGGTCATGGTGAGCGTTTCCATCATCCAGCCGCAATAGTCATAGGCGCAGGGGATCGCGATGCCCCATTGGGTCACCTTGTCGCCCTCGCGCTTGGTGAGCTTCTTGGCCCAGTCGGTGAGCTCGGCCCAGGTCTGCGGCGGCTTGCTCGGATCAAGGCCGGCTTCCTTGGCCTTGTCGGCGTTGATGTAGAGCAGCGGCGTCGAATTGTGGAACGGCACGCCGTAGACCGAGCGGTCGATCACCGCGTTGCCCTGCAGCGCCGGGAAGAACTGGCCCAAGAACTTTTCCTTGGTGGAGCCGTCGGCGGCGATCAGGCTGTCGAGATTGGTGAGCTCGTTCTCGATCTGCATGTCGAGCAGGAAGTTCGCGGACATGATCACGGCGGCCGGCGGCTTGCCGGCCTTGATGGCCGCGCGCGTCTTGATCAGCGTGTCGTCATAGGAGCCGGTGTAGACCGCGGTCGCCTTGATGGCGGGATGGGTCTCGTTGAACTCCTTGATCAAGGTGCCCATGTCGCGGGCGAGCTTGCCGTCGACGGGAACGGGGAAGAACAGGTCGATCTCGGTCGGACCTTCGGCCATTGCCGGGAAGGCGAGGGCGCCTGCCATAGAGCCTGCCATGGCGAGGCCAAGCATGAGCCTGCGGGTAAACAGCATCGAAAAATCTCCTATTTGATGCCTGAGGTGACGAAAGAGCTGATGAAGCGTTTCTGGAAGATCAGGAAGGTGATGAGCAGCGGCGCGATCACCATCAGCGTGCCGGCGGCAATCGTGCCCCAGGCCTGCGTGCCTTCGGCGGTCGCGGTGAAGACGGACAGACCGACCGTGAGCGGCCGCTTGTCCGGCGAATTGATCACCATCAGCGGCCACAGGAAGTCGTTCCAGTGGCTGGTGACGGAGATGATGGCGAAGGCCGAGAAGCTCGGCATCGACAGCGGCACGTAGATGTGGCGGATGCGCTGGAGAAGGCTGGCGCCGTCGATCAGGGCGGCGTCTTCCAGCTCGGTCGGAATGGCTTCAAAAGCCTGCCGCATCAGGAAGGTGCCGAAGGCCGAGGCGAAGAACGGCATCATCACGCCGGCGAGCGTGTCGTAGAGCCCGAGCTGCGCCACCAGGCTCAAATTCGGCACGATCAGCAGCACCGGCACCAGCATCAGCTGCATCAGGAACAAATAGAAGATCAGCGTCTTGCCGGCGAATTCGAGCCGCGCAAAGGCAAAGCCCGCCAGCGTGATCGTGACGAACTGCACCAGCAGAATGCCGGTGCAGATGATCGTGGTGTTGAGGGTGTAGCGCGGGAAATCGCCGATCTCCCAGGCATCCCTGACATTGTCGAGGGTCGGCTTCAGGCTCGGCATCAGCTCGGCCATCACGTTGATGCCGTCGGACGCCGGGCGCAGCGTCGCCACGCCCATCCACAGGAACGGGATCAGCCAGACGATGGCGAGCAAGATCGTCAACACGAAGCCGAGCTTGGGCGTGATCTCGCGGCGGGTGGCGAGCGGGGCATCCTTGAGCAGGCGGTCGATCAGCGTCATGGCCCGCCCTCGCGGTTTGCCATCGTCCGGAAGGAGAGCGCGGTGAGGCCCATCAGCGCCGCAAGCGTCAGCAGTGTCGCTGCCGAGGCCTTGCCGATGTCGTAATGCTCGACCGCCTGCTGGTAGATGTAGAACAGCACAAGATTGGTCGAGTTGGACGGCCCGCCCTTGGTCATGACGAAGACGTGGTCGACCTGCGTGACCGCGTTGAGCGTGGCGATGACAATGACGAACAGGAAGGTCGGCTTGAGCTCGGGCAGGATGATGTAGCGCAGCCGCATGAACGGGCCGGCGCCATCGAGATGCGCGGCTTCCATGACATCCTCGGGCACGGCCTGGAGGCCAGCGAGGAAGAACAGCATGTAGTAGCCGGCGTTCTTCCAGATGGTGATCACCATGATCGCATAGAGCGCGATGTCGGGGTCGCCGAGCCAGTTCGGCACCACCGGAAGCAGGCGGCCGATGTAGTAGTCGAGCAGGCCGACATTGGGCAGGAAGATGAACAGGAACAGCGCGGAGGCCGCGACCATCGGGATCAGCACCGGCAGGAACAGCGCCGCGCGCAGCGCGCTGCTCACCGCATTGGTGCGCGACAGCGCCAGCGCGAACAGCAGTGCAAGTCCGATGCTCGGGATCGCCGTGCCGATGGCGTAGACGAGATTGTTGACGACCGCGCCGGTGAAGGCGGGATCGGCAAGCACGGCACTGACATTGTCGAGGCCGACGAAGCGGACCGGTGCCTTCGGCGTCGCGCGCTGGTAGAGCGCGTCGATCAGCACGCGGCCCATCGCGCCATAGGTGAACAGTGCGAGGAAGACCAGTGATGGCAGAAGCAACAGATAGGCAGGCAGCGAGGCGTTGAAGCGGCCTACAAACCGCTTCAGGACGTGCAGACGCGGTGCCGCCGAAGTCGCGACCGGGAGAGCCGCGGGTTCAGCGAGGCTCATCTCATCGCGCCGGGAAATTGAGCGCATAGTCGCGGTCGTTCATTCCCGTCGGTGCGGCGAATGGAAAGCGCAGACTGGTGTCGAGGAAGTCGTGGCTGTGCACGACCAGGTTCTCGCTGTCGATGAGCACCACGCCATAGGCCGGCGGCTCATGGCTGGCGAGATGGTCGGTCGCGGCAGCGTCGAGCTCGAACCAGACCTGGTGGTTGGTGCCGCGGAGCGTCGAGAACGGGATCTTGCCGTAGCTGCCGAAGATCGGCCGGTGCACGTGGCCGAAGAAGAGGTGGCGGATGCGTGCGCGATAGGGCGCGATCACCTCGGCGAATTCGGCGCTCTGCGCCAGTGCGATCTCGTCCATCGCGTGGACGCCGACCGGGAAGGGCGGATGATGCATGAAGACGACGAACGGCATGTCGGCGGGCGCTGCGGCCAGCGTGCTCGCGAGCCAGCCGAGGCGCTTGGCGCACATCTCGCCGGCGTGGCTGGTCTCGTCCAGCGTGTCGAGGAAGACGAACAGGCCGTGCTCGGTGGTGCGGGTGCCCTGGACGAAGCCGTTCGGGTCGCGCGGCGCGGCCTTCAGGCCGTCGAGGCAGGCCACGCGCTTGTCGTGATTGCCGACCATGGCGATATAAGGGATTTTCAGCGCGCCCATCGCCTCGGCGAAATTGATGTAGGATTCAGGCTCGCCCCAATGGGTGAGGTCGCCGGTCACGACTGCGAAGGCAGCGTCGGACTGGTGCTTGTTGATGTTGGCAACCGCCGCGTCCAGCCGGGCGCGCGGATCGAGGCCATAGAGCTTCAGTCCGGGGTTCGCGAGATGCGTGTCGGTGATGTGGATGAATTTGAAGGGCATGGCGCGTCAGGACTGTTGGAGGATGGGCGCCTCCGGCAGGACGTCCCTGATAGGCCGTTAGAGTGCCAGTGTTTCAGTTTGATGACAGCGGTTCCTGCGGCGCGTGGAAGATGTGGACATGCTTGGGACGACCGGGCGAGCGTACTCTGGGGCCGAATGACCTCTCACGATTGAGGCGCAAGATGCGGTCTACCTTGCCGCGAAGATGCGGTCGTGGTTTGCTCATGCTGCTCACCGAATTTGCATCACGAGACCTCCGAATGTTGCCGCCGCGTGGCCTCCCCAAGCTGGGTTTGCTTGCCGTCTCCCTGCTGCTTGTCGTCCTCTCCGCCGTCCCCGATGCGGCGCGCGCCGAATTCAATTTCGCCCGTTACAAGGAGACCGATCTCGACGAGTTCCTGGCACGGCGGCGACCGGCCACCGGCCTCGACGTCTACCCGATGTCGCCGCTGAAGCTCGACGTCACGCTGGCCTCCCACGGCGAGCCGTGCGCAAGCGGCGCGCTCAAGCGATCGCTGATCATGAGCGGCATGCCCAAGACCGACGCCGACGCCTTGCAGGCGACCAACTGCATCACGGTCCGCTCCGCCAAGGGGCGCGAGCTCAAGGTCTTCATCCAGGATGTGGTCTACGGCTTCTTGCCGGCGGAGGTGCCGGTCGGGGACAAGCTCTCGCTCTATGCGATCCATGCCTTCACGTCCCCCGAAGGGCCGGGGCTGCTGGTCAATGAATTCCTCACCCAGCGCAGCTTTCCGCGCGCCGACAAGCCGGCAGACAAGACGATGACCTCCTGTGGATGCTGGACCCAGGACGAGCATCCCGGCGTCGATTTCACCTCCGACAAGGCAGGCGGTCCGGTGGCGGCGATGGCGGACGGCGTCGTCGTCAAGATCGAGACCAGCGAGCAGGCGCCGGCCGACCTGCCCGTGATCGGCGGTTGCGGCCGCTATGTCGTGCTCAAGCACACCTATCCCAACGGCGGCGTCATCTACACGCGCTACGTCCAGCTTGGCCGCATTGTCGGGCCGAAGGGAGAGGCGCTTGCGGTGGGCGCGAGCGTCAAGGCAAAGGACACGATCGGCGAGATCGACCCGAACAAGGTGCTGCATTTCGAGATCCGCCCCGTCGCGCCCGGAACGACGACGACGAACAAGGCCTGGGCCGAGCGGTATGCCAACGTGCCCGACATGGAGTGGTCCCGCTACGATCCCGTCGATCCGCAGAAGTTCGACGCGGCGTCGTTCGGCGGGATCAGGAAGGCGACGAAGTAAGAAGGTGCGTAGGGTGGATTAGCCGAAGGCGTAATCCACCACTGTGAGCCAACTTCAAGTTGTGTTATCGGTGATATGTCCGACTACCGCCGCGCATTCATCCCCGGAGGGGGCTGGTTCTTCACCGTGAACCTGCTCGATCGGCGGAAAGCTCTTTTGACCCACCACATCGAAATCTTACGGGACGCGGTCGCCGCAACGCGCCGGAGCCATCCTTTCGAGATCGATGCTTTCGTAGTTTTACCGGATCATCTCCACGCGATCTGGAAGCTGCCACCGGACGATGCCAATTTTTCGGTCCGCTGGAGGCTGATCAAGACGCGATTTGCCAAAGCACTCCCAGCGAATGAGCGGCTGAGCGTTGTCCGTGCGGCGCGGAACGAACGCGGCATCTGGCAACGCCGGTTCTGGGAGCATCTGATCCGTGACGAGGCCGACTACGCCCGCCACGTCGAATATTGCTATTACAATCCCGTCAAGCACGGTCATGTCTCGAAGGTTTGCGATTGGCGGTACTCGTCATTTCACCGCGATGTGCGGGCTGGATTATTTCCCGAGGATTCGGGCGGTGACGCCAAGATCGCGGGCGAATTCGGTGAGCGGGCGTGACGATCGCGTTAGCTCGTAGGGTGGATTAGCGAAGCGTAATCCACCTCTGTACTCTCGTCTGGTTGAGAGAAGCGGTGGATTACGCCTTCGGCTAATCCACCCTACGCACCGAGTTTGTTGCTATGTCCCGCAGAACGTCTGCAGCACTCGCTGGTCCGGCAGCGGCGGATCGGCGTAGGCGGCATAGTCCGGCTGCTCCTCGAACGGCTTGGCCAGCACCTTCACCAGCTCTTCGAACGGCGCGTAGTCGTCGTTGTTCACCGCGGCCTGGATCACGGCCTCGACGCGGTGGTTGCGCGGGATGAAGATCGGGTTGACGGCGTGCATGGCGGCCTGCCGCTCGGCTGCGGCCTGCGGCTCCAGCGCGGTGCGCTCGCGCCAGCGTCTGGCCCAGTCGTCGAGGGCTGAGGGGTCCATGAACTGCGCGCGGACGTCGGCAGCGGCGGCCTCGTCGCCTGCGGCGTCACCGAGCTTGCGGAAGGTGAGGGTGAAGTCGGCCTGGTTCTTGGCCATGGCGTCCAGCAGGTCCTGGATCAGCGCCTCGTCGCCGTCGCGTTCCGTGAACAGGCCGACCTTCTTGCGCAGGCCTGCTTGATAGGCGTTGCTGAACGTCTCGGCGAAGGCGCCAAGAATGTCCTGGGCTTCGGCGACTGCCTTTTCCTGGTCGTCGGAGAACAGCGGCAAAAGGCATTCGGCGAGCCGGGTCAGATTCCACAGCGCGATGCGTGGCTGGTTGGCATAGGCGTAGCGGCCCATCTCGTCGATCGACGAAAACACCTGCGCGGGGTTGTAGGCGTCCATGAAGGCGCAGGGGCCGTAATCGATGGTCTCGCCGGAGATGGAGCTGTTGTCGGTGTTCATCACGCCGTGGATGAAGCCGACCAGCAGCCAGCGCGCGATGAGATCGGCCTGACGCGCGACGACGCCGGCGAGCAGGGCGTGATAGGGGCGCTCTGCCTGGAGCAGATCCGGATAGTGGCGGGCGATGACGTGATCGGCGAGCCGGCGGATCGCGCCGGTGTCGCGGCGGACGGCGAAGAACTGGAAGGTGCCGACGCGGATGTGGCTCGCGGCGACGCGCGTCAGCACGGCGCCGGGCAGCGCGGTCTCGCGGATGACGTGCTCGCCGGTGACGACCGCGGCGAGCGAGCGCGTGGTCGGGATGCCCAGCGCGAACATGGCTTCGCTGACGATGTATTCGCGCAGCACCGGCCCGAGCGCGGCGCGGCCGTCGCCGCGGCGGGAGAACGGGGTGGGGCCCGAGCCCTTGAGCTGGATGTCGCGGCGGGTGCCGTCTCTGTCGATGACCTCGCCGAGCAGGATCGCCCGGCCGTCGCCGAGCTGGGGCACGAATTGCCCGAACTGGTGGCCGGCATAGGCCATGGCGATGGGATCGGCGCCGACGGGAACCGTCTTGCCGGCCAGGATTTCGGCACCCTCAGGGGTCTCCAGCAGGTCCGGGTCGAGCCCGAGCTGGACCGCCAGCGGGCGGTTCAGCTTGATCAGCCGGGGGGCGGCCACAGGAGTTGGCGCGACCCGGGCAAAGAAGCTGTCCGGCAGTGCCGAATACGAGTTCTGGAAGGGGAAATGGACGGTCATGGAGGTAAAGATAGGCGGGGAACGCCTGATGGCAAAGGCTTGAGGCCCAATCGGCCAAAAATGGGCGCTTCGGCCCCAAAACAGCCCGTTCCCTTGGTTGCCGCCTCCGGCCTCGTCGGGTAAACCCTGCCGCAACTTCGGACCGGTCGTTTCAGGCCGTCCGATTCGACCCCTCCGACATTGATTTTGGGACGACCATGCATCGCTACCGGTCACATACATGCGGCGCGCTCCGCGAGAGCAACATCGGCGAAACAGTTCGCCTCTCGGGCTGGGTCCATCGCGTTCGCGACCATGGCGGCGTGCTGTTCATCGACCTGCGCGACCATTACGGCCTGACCCAGTGCGTGGTTGATCCGGACTCGCCGGCGTTCGCGCTGGCCGAAAAGCTGCGCTCGGAATTCGTGGTCAAGATGGACGGCAAGGTCCGCCGCCGCCCCGAGGGGACCGACAATGACGATCTGCCGACCGGCAAGATCGAGATCTATGTCAGCGAGATCGAGGTGCTCGGTCCGTCCGGCGACCTGCCGCTGCCGGTGTTCGGCGATCAGGAATATCCCGAAGACATCCGCCTGAAGTATCGCTTCCTCGATTTGCGTCGCGAGAAGCTGCACCAGAACATCATGACGCGCGTCGACATCATCAAGTCGATGCGTCGGCGGATGGAGGGGCAGGGCTTCTTCGAGTTCAACACCCCGATTCTGACCGCGTCCTCGCCGGAAGGCGCGCGTGACTTCCTGGTGCCGTCGCGCATCCACCCCGGCAAGTTCTATGCGCTGCCGCAGGCACCGCAGCAGTACAAGCAGCTGTTGATGATGTCGGGCTTCGACCGCTATTTCCAGATCGCGCCCTGCTTCCGCGACGAGGATCCGCGCGCCGACCGTCTGCCGGGCGAGTTCTACCAGCTCGACGTCGAGATGAGCTTCGTCACGCAGGAAGACGTCTTCGCGGCGATGGAGCCGGTCATCACCGGCGTGTTCGAGGAGTTCGCCAAGGGCAAGCCGGTGAGCAAGAACTGGCGCCGCATCCCGTTCGCCGAAGCGCTGCGCAAATACGGCAGCGACAAGCCGGACCTGCGCAACCCGATCGAGATGCAGGACGTCTCCGAGCATTTCCGCGGCTCCGGTTTCAAGGTGTTCGCGCGCATGCTCGAAGACCCCAAGAACCAGGTCTGGGCGATCCCGGCACCGGGCGGCGGCAGCCGCGCCTTCTGCGACCGCATGAACTCGTGGGCGCAGGGCGAAGGCCAGCCCGGTCTCGGCTACATCATGTGGCGCGAGGGCGGCGAGGGTGCCGGTCCGCTCGCGAACAACATCGGGCCAGAGCGCACCGCTGCGATCCGCGCGCAGATCGGCGTCAAGGAAGGCGATGCCGCCTTCTTCGTCGCCGGCGACCCCGACAAGTTCTGGAAATTCTCAGGTCTTGCCCGCAACAAGGTCGGCGAGGAATTGAACCTCACCGACAAGGAGCGGTTCGAGCTCGCCTGGATCGTCGACTTCCCGATGTACGAGTACAACGAGGACGACAAGAAGGTCGACTTCTCGCACAACCCGTTCTCGATGCCGCAGGGCGGTCTCGACGCGCTGAAGGGCCAGGACCCGCTGACCATCAAGGCGTTCCAGTACGACATCACCTGCAACGGCTACGAGATCGCCTCGGGCGGCATCCGCAACCACGTGCCGGAAGCGATGGTGAAGGCGTTCGAGATCGCAGGTTACGGCGAGCAGGAAGTGGTCGACCGGTTCGGCGGCATGTACCGCGCCTTCCAGTACGGCGCGCCGCCGCATGGCGGCATGGCCGCGGGCGTCGACCGCATCGTGATGCTTCTGTGCGGCACCAACAATCTGCGCGAGATCTCGCTGTTCCCGATGAACCAGCAGGCCATGGATCTGCTGATGGGTGCACCGTCGGAGCCCAGCACCAAGCAACTCCGCGAGCTGCATGTGCGGGTGAACCTGCCGCAGAAGTGATCTGAGCCGGTTTTCGGTCTCGTGCCGGACGCAGCGCAGCGCGACTTCAGCGGTGCGCGCAGAGCGTCCGAGACAGAAGACCACCGCTCGCCCCTACAGCCCCGTCGACGCCTCGATCCTGAACTGCGCCAGCGCGACGATCGGCTCGCTGTTCAGCGCGTCCACGAGCTGAAGCACGGGCAGCTTGCCGAGCGGCGTGAGCTTGATGGTGAGCGTCTGACCTGAGGTCTCGACGAAGCCGGCGAGTGCATCGACCGCCGCTTTGGCATCGAGATTGGCGGCGGTGACCTTCTCGCCCTGCGCGCGGATCATCTCGGCGATGGTACTGCGGGCGGCGTCGCGGCTGACATTCTGCATGCGCGAGAACTGCGCCACGACGAGATCGACGACGCCGCTGTCGCGCAAGGAGAGCTCGATCGTACCGGTCTCGACCTGCGCGGCCTGGCCCATGGCCTGCGCCGGGTCGGTCGTGAACAGACCGCGCGGCACGTTGGTGAGCGCGAAGCGGGCCTGAGCTTTCGCAAGGTTGCCGAGATCGATCGTGGCAGGCGCGAGCGCAAACGCGCCCGAGGACTCCGTCCAGGCGGCACCGAGATCGAGGTCGATCGCGAGCTTGTCCACGCCCGCCATGATCAGCGGCCGCTGCGCCGGATTGGAGGGATCGGTCGGCGTGACCATCTTCACGACCAGATTGGCCTTGCTCGGGATCGATCCGATTAGCTGGCCCCAATTCAGGCTGATCGTGTCGACGGTGATGAGCTGCCGCGTGTTCTTGTAGGGCGAGACCACGCCCTTGATCTCGGCGCCTTCGAGCACCCGGAACAAGCCCAGCATCTGGTCGGGCGAGGGCGCCTGCCCGGGATTGCTAAGGCCAGCGGCCCAGCGCATCAGGTTCGTAATGCTGAACGATTTGAGCGCGAAGCGCTCCATCTTGAACTGCCCTTGCGGCGACGGCGTATCGACGCCCTCGACGGCGAACTCGCCCTCGCGGTACCTGACCGCATTGATCTTGGCTGTTCCCTGCGGCGTCCCGATCGACGTCTTGCCCATCTCGGCCTTGCCGATGCGAACACCCTCGTAGACCCCGGCGAGCTTCTCCAGCAGCTCGCGCGCCTGCGCCGGCGTCTGGGGCGCCGATTGATCCTGCGGCAGCGCGGCGAGCACGTCGGCCAGCCGGAATTTCGACGGCTGCACGGCGATGTCCTCGATGGCGAAGCCGTCGATATCGACGCGAATCGCCTGTGCCGATTTGAGCGTGTACGGGCCTGCCGAGACTTGCCGGTAGACCCGGCGATAGTTGTCGTCGCCGCTCGTCTGCGGATCGAGCGCCGCGAGGATCGCGGTGGCATCGAAATCGTTGACGATGATGTTCGACAGCTCGCCTGTCAGCTTGTCCGGCTTGCCTGGCTGCTTCACCTCGACCGAGATGACGGCGCGGTCGGCCTTCATCGCATCGATCTTGCCGTGCTTGAGGTTCTGGATCGCCAGCCCGGTATAGGTGAACTCGCCGCTGCCGGCGGCAGCGTTGCCGGAATCGAAGCTCATCGTCAGTGTCGGGGCCGTAAGCGACGAGGCCGTGACGCCCGTGTACTGGCTGAGCGCATAGCGGTACATCTCGATCAGGGAGTTGTCCGCTGGCGCAGCCGCGGCGTGAACGGGACCGGCGTAGTCGCGCATCGTCAATTGCGGGATCTTGTAGGAGACTTTCAGTTTTGCCGGGGGAGCCTGGTCCAGTGCGACCTCAACACCGGTGATGTCGATGCTGTCGGCCGAAAACCTGATATCGTCGACCAGGCGAACGCCCGTCCCTTTGATGCCGGCGATCTTGATCTGCGCCTGCGGCAGGTTGCCGGGAGTGACCGCGATATCCTCGATCGTCAGCGTCCGGGTCGCGAGCTCGAACGTGATCTTGCCGTGGCTCGCCTTGCCGCCCTGTTGGCGCATCTGCTCGAACGCCGCCTCGACCTCGCTGGTCGCGCGGTGCTGGACATAGAAGTTGAAGCCGAACCATCCGCCCGCGGCAAGCACGGCTGCCACGATCGGGCCGATCAGGATCCGCTTCATTCCCAGCTCCAGTTGCCCGTTTTGCACTGCGCAACCTGCCATATTCGGGAAATGCCGCGCGGTCCAGGGAAAGCTAGCGCTATCAGGTATTTGACCATGCGCCCTGTTGATGGGGCCGTAATCGGATGTTGCCACCGGGGCGCCCGCCGTGCTTCATCCCGTTTCCATGACCCGGAAATACCGTCCGCTTGGGCGGCGGCTCCGGATGAGGCATTTTGAAGCCGGTAACGCGAGGCGAGACACCGCATGTCGTCTTATTCTGATGATCTCCACCAGGCGGCGCTGGCCTATCACCGTTTGCCGCGCCCCGGAAAGCTCGAGATCCAGGCGAGCAAGCCGCTCGCCAACCAGCGCGACCTCGCGCTTGCCTATTCTCCGGGCGTTGCCGCCGCCTGTACCGAGATCGCCAAGAACCCGGCGGAGGCCGCCACGCTCACCACCCGCGCCAATCTGGTCGCGGTGGTCTCGAACGGCACCGCGGTGCTCGGCCTCGGCAATATCGGCCCGCTGGCCTCCAAGCCGGTGATGGAGGGCAAGGCCGTCCTGTTCAAGAAATTCGCCGGCATCGACGTGTTCGACATCGAGATCGCCGCCGACACCATCGAGCGCGTGGTCGAGACCGTGGCGGCGCTCGAGCCGACCTTCGGCGGCATCAATCTCGAGGACATCCGCGGACCGGAATGTTTTGAGATCGAGGCGCAGCTGAAGGAGCGCATGAAGATCCCGGTTTTTCATGACGACCAGCACGGCACCGCCATCATCGTCGCCGCCGCCATCACCAATGGTCTCAGGCTGAACGGCAAGAAGCTGTCCGACGTCAAGATCGTCGCGTCGGGGGCAGGGGCCGCCGCGATCGCGACGCTCAACCTTCTGGTGTCGATGGGCGCGCAGCGCAAGAACATCTGGGTCTGCGACATCGACGGTCTCGTGCATGAAGGCCGCAACACCACGATGGACCGCTGGAAGGCGGTCTACGCGCAGAAGACCGACAAGCGCACGCTGGGCGACGTCATCGGCGGCGCCGACATCTTCATCGGGCTGTCGGCACCAGGGGTGCTCAAGCCGGAGATGGCCAAGGCGATGGGCGACAAGCCCCTGATCATGGCGCTCGCCAATCCGACCCCGGAGATCATGCCGGAGGAGGCGCGCAAGGTGCGCCCCGACGCCATGATCTGCACCGGCCGCTCCGACTATCCGAACCAGGTCAACAACGTCCTCTGCTTCCCCTTCATCTTCCGCGGCGCGCTCGACGTCGGCGCCAGCGCCATCAACGAGGAGATGAAGCACGCCGCCGTCGAGGCCATCGCGCAGCTCGCGCGCGAGGCGCCGTCGGATGCGGTCGCGCAGGGCTTTGACACCGGCGAAACGCAGGGCTTTGGCCCGGGCTCGCTGATCCCGAGCCCCTTTGATCCCAGGTTGATTCTGCGCATCGCGCCCGCCGTCGCCAAGGCGGCGATGGAGTCGGGCGTCGCGACGCGCCCCATCACCAACTTTGACGAATACACCGCGCTGCTCGAGCGCTTCGCCTTCCGCTCCGGCCTCGTCATGAAGCCGATGTTCGCCAAGGCCAAGACCCAGCCGGTGCGCGTGATCTACGCCGAAGGCGAGGACGAGCGCGTGCTGCGCGCCACGCAAGTGGTGCTGGAGGAGAAGCTGGCGACGCCGATCCTGGTCGGGCGTCCGTCGGTCGTCGAGGCGCGCATCAAGCGCTTCGGCCTGTCGATCAAGGCAGGCAAGGATTTCGACCTCGTCAATCCCGAGGACGATCCGCGCTACCGCTCCTATGTCCAGTCCTATGTCGAGGTCGCCGGCCGCCGCGGCGTGACGCCGGATGCGGCGCGCACGGTGGTGCGCACCAACAACACGGTGATCGCCGCGCTCGCGGTCATGCGCGGGGAGGCGGATGCCATGCTTTGCGGCGTCGAAGGCCGCTACATGCACCACCTCCGCCATGTCCGCGAGATCATCGGCTTCTCCGCGGGGATCATCGACTATGCGGCACTGGCGCTGCTGATCACCAGCAAGGGCGCCTTCTTCATCGCCGACACGCAGGTTCGGCCCAATCCGAGCGCCGAGGAGCTCGCCGAGATCGCCTCGCTGGCGGCGGTCCACGTCCAGCGCTTCAACATCAAGCCGAAGATCGCCTTCGTCTCGCACTCGGATTTCGGCAGCTACGACACCGAGTCCTCGCGCAAGATGCGTCGGGCGACCCAGCTGTTGAAGGAGAAGCATCCGGAGATCGAGGCCGACGGCGAGATGCAGGGCGACACGGCACTTTCAGCTGCTGCGCGGAAAATGGTGCTGCCGCACTCCAAGCTCGAGGGCGAGGCCAACATCATGATCATGCCGAGCCTCGACACCGCCAACGTCGCCTATCAGATGATCAAGTCGCTGGCGGATGCGCTCCCTGTCGGCCCGATCCTGATCGGCCCGGCGCGCCCCGCCCATATCCTCACGCCCTCGGTGACCGCGCGCGGCATCCTCAACATGACGGCCGTTGCGGTCGTGGAAGCGCAGGAGCGCGCTGCACGGCAGCAGCCGACGTTGTTTACGTAAGATGCCGTCTTACCCTCTCCCCCTGTGGGAGAGGGTGGATCGCGGCGTTAGCGGCGAGACGGGTGAGGGGTCTCTATCCACGAGTCCCACCGCTATTGAGCTCGCGGAGAGATACCCCTCATCCGGCGCCATAGCCGAAGCTTCGCTTCGGCGTTCTTAAGAACGGCGGCCGCAGGCCGCCTATGCCACCTTCTTCCGCAAGGGGAGAAGGTGCACCGCCCGCGTCGCCAACTTTGAATTGCTCGCAGTTCGCCATTTCCCCGTTTGTAAACCGGCGCACGACTCTTCATAATCGCCCGGTACTCTCGTCAAGACGCCTTTTTCAAAAAGCCTGAGCCAAGAGGCCGATCATGCCAGCGTTCGTGACTTTCGGGCGAATCCTGTTCGCCGTGCTGTTCATCTACACGGGCGCGACCAAGTTCTTTCCCCTCCAGGCGACGGCCGATTTCATCGCCACCAAGGTGGTGGTGCCTGAGGTCATCGAGTCCTACACCAAGCAGATCGAGACGGCGACCGCCATGACCACGCCGCAACTGCTGGCGATCGCGGGCGGCGGGCTCGAGATCATTGCAGGCCTGATGATTGCGCTGAACTTCGGCGCGCGCTTTTTCGCATTGCTCATGATCATCTACATCGCGGTCTCGACCGTCCTGTTCTCCGATTTCTGGAATCAGGCCGCGCCCGACAACGCCAGGATGGTGGTCGACGCGCTGAAGAATCTCTCGATCATCGGCGCGCTGTTCATGATCATGGGCTACGGCCGCGCTACGCGCTCGGCCGAGACGGCCTACGGGGACGTGTAAAGCGAGTTGATGGCTCGTTCGACAGCATCTCCGCCCGCGCCGAATATCGCGTCACGCATCTCGGGGCGCGAGACGATCTGGCGTCTGATTTCATGACCAGCCTGAGCGCGGGCGGCACGGTGCACACGCTGCGCGGTGTGCTGGCCTATCACCTTCCGGCGCCGTAGCGCAGATCGCCTGTGCTAGACTCGACGCCACGGCGTCACCGTGACGTCATGCGCCGCGTCGAGCAGATACGGCGCCCCAGGCTTCATCCCGTGTGACGCCAGCACCTCATGCGGCGTCCGCTCCGGCACGCCGACGAAACAGCCTTCGCCGCCGGGCAGCCGCACATGCGGGGCTTCCGACAGCCAGAACGTGTCGTAGCGGTCCATGAACATGTCGAACACGACGGGGCCGCCGATGATTGCGACCGTGCCGGAGGCGACATCGGCGAAAGCGCAGGCCTCCTCGAAGCTCGCATGCTCGGGATTCCACAACGTCGCGTTCGGCATCTCCGGGTCGACGGTGAGCGCCTTGATCTTGCGCGTGAGGATCAGCCGCTTGCGCTTCGGCGAATTCGGCTGCTGCTCGTGCGAGTGTCCGCCGTGCACGACGACCGCGGCTCGATCGAGCGCTTGCTCGAAAAAGCGCTTGTCGCCTTCGAACACCAGCGTTGAGGGCATGATGTGCGACGGATCGGCAAGCATGCCGTCCGCCGATATGATGACGTAACCTTCAAACCGGAAAGACAATTGCGGTCTATTCCGAGACCGTCGTTACGACGCTGTTGACCGGGCGTGTGCTCACCGTCGGCAGTTTGACGTCCTTGAGTAGCTCCTGGTCGTATTCCGGCAGCGTTGAGGCCGGGAATTTGGCGCGCATCGCCACCACCTTGTAGCCGCCGGCCTTCAGGCGCTTGAGCAGCTCGGGCAGGGCTTCCGCCGTGTGCTTCTGGAAATCGTGCATCAGGATGATGCCCTTGCCCTTGGTGTCGAGCTTCTTCATCACGGTCTCGATCACCTTCTCGGGCTTCGACGCCTTGAAGTCGAAGGAGTCGATATCGCAGGAGAAGATCGCGACGTTGCGGTTGCCGAGATAGGTGACCATCTCCGGCGGGTGCTGGAGCGCCGGGAAGCGGAAGAACGGCGAGGGCGAGATGCCGCCGAGCGCCCACTTCACCGCCGAGAATCCCTTCTCGATCTCTTCCTTGCGCTGCGCTTCCGTGAGCTTCTTGTTGTTGAGGTTGGCGTGCGACCAGGTGTGGGCGCCGACGGTGTGGCCGGCCGCATAGACCTGCTTCAGGATCTCCGGCTCATAGGTCGCGTGCTTGCCGATCGAGAAGAAGATGCCGGTGGTGCATTCGTCGGCGAGCGCCTTCAGCACCGCGGGCGTGTTCTTCGGCCAGGGGCCGTCGTCGAAGGTCAGCACGACCTCCTTGTCGCGCAGGAAGTCGAGCTCCTTGAAATGCTCGAAGCCGAAGCCCGGACCACCCGTGGTGTCGATCTCGACGGTGCGGGCGACGCCGAGCGCGCCGGGCGTGTTGCAGGCCGCGCGGGCGGGCTGGGGCGCCTGTTTCGGCGGGGGCGGGAAGGCCGGTTGCGTCGGCGCAGCGGCTGCCGCCGCGGGAGCGGGCGCCGGTGCTGCGGCGGGGGCTGCAGCCGGTGCCGCTTGGGTGGCGGCTGCGGGCTTTGCGGCCGGGGTCTGCGACCACGCTGCGCCTGCCATCGCAACCGACATCGCGCTTGCCAAAATCAGTCCTGCCGCCACACGCATGGTGTTGTCCTCGAGATTGATCCCGTTGTTCCGCCGCAGCTTTTCGCCTCTGGCAAAACCATCCTGCCCCTTGATAGTCCTAGCCTAGATGGTGGGCCCTCGTCATTGCAACGGCTGTTTGGCACCCCGCCACAATTGTGCCCAACCGGATGCGGGCTGCGGGTGTCAGCTGTCGGCCAGCGCCTTCGCAATCGCCGTCTTGACCCGTGTGTCCGTCGGATCGACCGCAGACGGATACACCTCGGCAATGTAGCCGTCGCGCCCGATCAGGTATTTGTGGAAGTTCCAGCGCAGAACGTCGCGTGGGCGCGCCTCGGCCGCCCATTTGTAGAACGGATGCGCCTTGGCGCCGACCACCACGGCCTTGGCCGCGATCGGGAAGGTAACGCCGTATTGGTGATGCGCGGTCTCCGTGATCTCGCTGGTGCCGCCGGGCTCCTGGCCGCCGAAATCGTTGGAGGGCACGCCGATCACGGTGAGCCCGCGCTCGCGAAACTCGCTCCAGAGCTCCTGCAGGCCGGCATATTGCGGAGTGTAACCGCACAGCGAAGCGGTGTTGACCACCAGCAGCGGCTTGCCCGTGAACGCGGCAAGGCGGATGTCGTCGCCGGACAATGCAGGGAAGGAGAACGCATAGGCTGAGATCCGGCTCATGCCGCCATCAGCACGGCTGCGTCCAGCAGACGCGGTCGTCGCGACAAGCGCGGCGAGCATGGTCCTGCGGTTCAGCATGGCAACGTCCCCCGACGTGATCCGGGACGCACCTTACTGCGTCGGCGCGACGCGCCTGGTCAACACCGCGTTATCGGACGCGGCAAGGCGCCGCTTTGCTCGAAAGCGCTCTAGTAGAGGCGGACGATGAAGTCGGTGCCTTCGCCGGTCTCGCCCTGGTTGATGCCCTGGTCGGAGACGATGATCGAGCCGCCCGATGTCAGCATCTCGTTGATCTTGGCCATGGTGTCGGCCGGGATCGAGATACGGTCGAGTGCCTCGGCCGGGCTGTCCGGCATGACCACGGGCTTGGCTGTAACGGGCTTGGCGGCGACGGGGATCACGGCGGCGCCGCGCTGGCGGAGTGTCACGCGGCTGTCATCCTCGCGCGCGGCGGCGCGGGCGGAGACCGGCAGCGATACCACCGACCAATGCAGCGCGTTGGTGTCGGTCTTGTCGACCTCGGCGGTGAAGACGTGGGTGCCGAGCGACCGCTCGCTCGCAGCGATCGTGACGGGAACCTCGAACAGCGGCGCAAAGTTCTGCCGTACGTAGAGCTTGGAATCCTTGCGGCTGATGAACACCGCGATCTGGCCGGCCCGTTTGGGCGTCTCCGGCTTCGCGGCAGGCGCAGGATCAGCGACGCGGGTCTCGTCTTTCTTGGCGTCGGGCGAGGCGGTGAGCGCCGGTGCGGCAGCGGGCGCATCGGGTTTCTTCGCGGGCTCGGCGGCTTCAGCCTTGGGCGCTTCTGCAGTCTTGGGCGCTTCTGCGGCCTCGACGGGCTTTGCGTCGGTGCTTGCGGGCTTGGCTGCTTCTTCCGACTGCGGCTTGACCGGGGCAGATGCCTCGGCGCTCTTTTCAGACTTGGCCTCAACCTTGTCGGCTGGTGCGGCTGCTTCCGCGCGCGCCGGTGCATTGCCGGTGGTCGCATCCGACATCACGGTATGGCCGAGCGACGAACGCAGCTCGAGCGCGCTCTCCGCGCTGGCGGTCTTCGTCTCGACGGGTTTTGCTTCGCTGACTTTGGTTGGTGCGGCGCCCTTGTCGGCCTTGTCGCCGACATTGGTCTGCGGCTCCAGGCTGGCGGCGGGCTGCGGCGGCACGCGCACCGAGGCGAGCAGGGGATGCGAGAAATTTTGCGGCGACATCTGGCCGGGCGAGACGATCACGCGCGCGCCCATCCTGGTCCAGTTCCACATCTTCACCGCGAACGCCATCGGCATGCGGATGCAACCGTGCGACGCCGGATAGCCCGGCAGCACGCCGGCATGCATGGCGATGCCGGACCAGGTGATCCGCTGCATGTATGGCATCGGCGCGCCGCTATAGATGTTGGACTGGTGGAATTTGTGCTTCTGGATCACGCTGAACACGCCCATCGGCGTCGAGTGGCCCTTCATGCCTGTCGACACCGCGGATTCCGCGAACACGCCGTTGGTGTCGTAGACCGTCACCTTCTGCCGATCGATCGACACGACGATCACGAGCGGACCTTGCGGCTTCGTGCCGGCTTCCTTCTCGGCGACGACCGCTTTCTTGCCAGCCGTACTGCGCTTCTGGGGCTTCTGTCGGGGAATGTCGGGATAGCGCTCCTGCCGGGCGGCGTAGGACCCGTCGGAGTAGTCGCTCCAGTAGTAGAACGCCGCGTCCGCCTGGCTGGTCAAGCCAATCGCACCCGCCGCCGTCAAAATGGCGACCTGCCACAGCCGGGCCGGCCTGGCAGAAAAACTGGCCCCGTTCACGCTATTCATTCCTCGAATCCACAATCCAACTCAGAAATTAGTCTCGCAGAGGGGATACGCGTTCACTAGCACGGCAGTTCTGCCGTCAGCGAATTTTGTCCATGACGTAGCAAAAAAGCCTCACGGAGCGGTAAACGGCGGCCGCGACGGCTGCCGGTCGTCTTCCTGACCGGCTGTCGCATGCCTACATTGCCGGGACTTGTTACCGGAGAACTTCATGTCATCTCGTTTCCCCGGTCTTTCCGGCATCCGCTTGAAAGACCTTGCTTTATTCCTCCTGTTGCTGGCTGTCCCAGCGAGTTCTGCAATCGCCGCCGACGAGCCGGATCTGATCTTCCGCCGCTCGACGGTATTCAAATGGATGAGCCCGAATGACAAGCTCGCGACCTACGGCCTCGACGACCCCGAGGTCGAGGGCGTGGCCTGTCATTTCACGGTGCCGGAGAAGGGCGGCTTCAAGGGCTGGCTCGGCCTTGCCGAGGAGGTCTCGGATATCTCGCTGGCCTGCCGCCAGGTCGGTCCGATCAAGTTCAAGAACAAGATGGAGCAGGGCGACGACATGTTCCGCCAGCGCCGCTCGCTGTTCTTCAAGAAGATGCAGATCGTGCGCGGCTGTGACGCCAAACGCAATGTGCTGGTCTACATGGTCTATTCGGACCGGCTGATCGAGGGCTCACCGAAGAACTCGACCTCGACGGTACCGGTCATGCCGTGGGGACCGGCTGACGCAAACGTCCAGAAGTGCGGCGAGTTCTTCACTCAGTGACGCGCGTGCGTTCACTCAGTGACGCTCTTGCGTTCACTCAGTGACGAGAGTGCGGCTGGCGCGCGGCTTTGCGAGATGCGAGCCGGTCAGCCGCACGAATGCTTGTGGTGCGGCCTCGTGGCCGCGGTCCGACTGCAGCGACATTGCCCCGATTGAAGCGACGCGGCTGGGTTGCTGGTCGGCGCGGTCCGTCCGCAGGTCCGCGTCGCGCGGCGTCGCGCGATCTTGCGCCGTCATGATGGCATCCCTCAACTGAACGCGCCCGGTGGTTCCGGACTTCTCGGTTTCGATGGCTTGGGTCGCAGTCGAATCGCCGCCGGTTCGACGGAACCCAGCCCTCGTTCGGGCTTCTCTTCAGCAGAAAAACGTAAAATGCATGTGAAGTGCGGAAGGCGCGCGTGTGACGGCGCGCAGTGTGGGCCCGCTTCCAAGCGCGAACAGAGCCTGCAAGACCACTTTCAGGCGCCGCGCGACCCCTCTGAAAAGACTGGGATTTTCCGCTGAATGTTTCGTCGCCTGGCGCGTGACGAAACAATTCTCACAAAGACGAAACCATTTTCCGCTTTTGGCGCATCACGCGCGAAACGACGCATGGTTATCAGCTTCACAACGACGACGCACCGCCGGCCACGGAATTGGGACACGAGATCATGCGCACGCTCAGCTTCATCCTTGCCTTCGCTTTCGTGCTCGCCGGCTCTTCGTTCGCGGGGGCGCCGGACGGCAATCTCCCGGGTGTCGGCACCTTCCAGTACAGCGGCTCGCCGGTCACCACCACGGCGCCGCAGCCGATCGTGGTCGCTGCGCGTTTCTGATCGACAGCCAAGAAAATCACAAGAAAATCACAAGAAAAACCAGCCGGTAAAGGCCATCATGATTGTCCGGTTCTGCGCCGCAGCGTTCGTTTCCGTTCTGACGATCAGCGCTGCCTACGCGCAGGTTCGCGCTCCTTCGAGGCTACCGGATCCCCGCAGCGAGTTCATGCGTCAGTGTGCGCCGCGGATGCTCGGGCGCTGGGAGCATCCCGAGGAGGTCTGCGGCTGCCTGCATGATCACGCCGTTGCTGCCGTCGAGGACCGCGATCTGCGCGAGGCGCTGTTGCGCGGCATCAGCGAGACCGGCGTGCCAACGATCGAGACTGATTGGGTGCCCGCGTCCAAGCAGGGTGAGATCGGCTCGACCTTCACCAAGATCGCCAAACCGACCTTGCAGTGCATGTTCGACCCGGCGAAGTCGTAACCATCACTTCGATTTCGGACCGAAGCGCGGAACGCAGGCGATGGTCCGCGCCACGCCCTTGTCGGTCATTCTCGCACCGCGCACTTCCTTGACCTGCCCGGCGGGGCAGGTTCCGTCATCCACTTGCACGCGCTGGCCGAGCTTGAGATCGGTGATGTCCTGTTCACGTCCGACAGTGACGGCATGCGCCGCCGTCGCGAGGGCGACCGAGATCAGCAGCGAGAGGCAGGTCGCGCGGCGCAGCAGCATGATGTGAGGTCCCAGCATCGATGCCGCAATGTAGGGAGCGGCAGGCGATTCTCATAGCGAACGTTTCTCATAGTGAACGTTCGTCACGCCCGCCGGGCCGATTTGCTCCTCGCGCGCAAGGCGCCGCGCGACGCCAGCGCGAGCCGTTCGGCGGAGGCCACGAGTTGCGGAACCGCGTGGCCGGAAAATCCCAGCACGAACCCGGGCAGGGGACGCGCGCGCGAATAGGTGTCGGCCAGTAGCCAGCCTTCCGCGCCTGCCGCCTGCTTCGCCTGCGCCGCGACCGTAAGCTCGACCGACGGATCGAACCGGGCGACGAGGTGCAGTCCTTGCGACGGTACCGGCACCGACAGCGCGCCGTCGGATGCTGCTTCCAGCGTCTCAGCCAGCGCATCGCGCGCCTCGCGATAAAGCTTTCGTACCCGCTTCAGGTTGGCGGCGAACGCGCCGGAATTGAGCATGTCGGCCACCGCGCCCTCCATCAGCGTGCCGGGAAAGCGGTCGAGCGCGGCGCGCGCGGCCGTGACGTCCGCGATCAGGCGCTCGGGCAGCGCGCAATAGCCGATGCGCAGGCCCGGAAACAGCGTCTTGGCGAACGTGCCCATGTAGATCACGCGCTGGAGATGATCGATGCCGGCAAGCGACATCAACGGCGCGCCGTCATAGCGGAACTCGCTGTCGTAATCGTCCTCCAGCACGAAGGCGCCGGCCTGCCTCGCCCAATCCAGCAGCTCCAGCCGTCGCGGCATCGACATCTGCACGCCCAGCGGAAACTGGTGCGATGGCGTCACATAGGCCGCGCGTGCGGACGATGCGGCGGTGCGGCCCTTGGCGACACGTATCCCGTGCTCGTCGACGGGGACGGGCACGGCGCGATAACCGCAATGCGAAATGGTGTTTCGCGCGGCGGGGTAACCCGGGTCCTCGCACCAGACCTGGTCGTTGGGCTTCAGGATCGCGCTCAGCACGATGCGCAACGCGTGCAGCGTGCCCGAGGTCAGCATGATCTGATCCGGGTCGCAGCGCAGTCCACGTGCCGACAGCAGATGATCGGCGATCGCGGCGCGCAGCTCGCGGCTACCGCGCGGATCGCCATAGTGCAGATGCACGGGCCCGAACGCGCGCATGCGCCGCCCGACGAAGGCACGGAAGCGCTGCAGCGCGCGCTCGTCGATATGGGTACAGCCGAGCGAGAACGCGCCCTGCCGCGGCGCTTCGACCACGGCCTTCGGCTTCTTCGGTTCGGCCGCAGGCGCCGGAATACGCGCGGCGACGAAAGTGCCGGAGCCAACGGTCGCGTCGGCAAAGCCGTCGGCGATCAGCCGTTCATAGGCAGTGACGACGGCGTTGCGGCGGAAGCCGGTCTGCTTGGCCAGTGTCCGCGACGGCGGCAGCGGCTCACCGGGTTTGACCAGGCCGCCGACAATCATCTCGCACAGCGCCTGGTACAGCCGGTGCGCCGATGACGCGCCCGCGGTGATGTGCGGGCCGGTCAGGTCGAGCGGCAGTTCGGCCTTGGCGGGCGAGGGGACTAAATTGGTCGGAATTTTTCGCATGGAATTGGCACTATCGCAGACCAAATCCGCGGCTACAACTCTCCTGGAATTGTTCCAAGCCCGACAGGAGCGGCCGTGAGCCAGACTGAAAGCCAGAATTCCTATCCGACGTCAGCGCGCAATCAGGTCAAGCGCCGTCACGACCGCGGCTTCTACGATCACGGGACGGTTCACCGCATCCTGGATTCCTCGATGCTCTGTCACGTCTCCTATGTCATCGACGGCCAGCCCTATTGCACGCCGACCTTCTTCTGGCGCGAAGGGACAAAACTCTATTGGCACGGCTCGAGCGCGAGCCGCATGCTGCGCAACCAGACCAGGGGCGAGCGCGTCTGCCTCACGGTCGCCCATCTCGACAGCCTCGTACTGGCGCGCTGCGGCTTCAATCATTCCGCCGACTACCGCGCGGTGATGGCGTTCGGCACCGCCTATCTCGTCACCGACCCCGAGGAGAAGGAGCGGGCGGTGATCGCCATGGTCGATCGCTTCTTCCCGGACCGCACCGCGAGCCTGCGTCAGAGCAGCGCGCAGGAGATCAAGGCGACCTCCTTCATCGCGATGGAGATCGAGGAAGCCTCGGCCAAAGTCCGCGCCAAGGGTGTCGCCGATGACGACGAGGACTACGAATTGCCGATCTATGCCGAGCGCATCCCCGTGCGCACCGTCTTGGGCGCGCCGGAGCCGTGCCCGCGCCTGCTGGATGGTGTAACCCGGCCTGCGACGCTGAATGGCTATTCGGAAGGCCGGCTGCTCGAAGATGCATTGCGGGATGCTTATTTTGTGGAGTACCCGAACGGCTGAAATCGGCTAGCTTGCGCGCACCATTGACCAATTGGATGCCTGGAGTTGCCCGATGAATGCCGAAACGCAGCAGAGGATTCTTGACGCCGTCGATGTCGGCTTCGAAGCCCAGCTTGCGACCACAAGCGATTTCGTTGCGATCCCTTCGACCCGCGGGGCCGAGGGGCCGTGCCAGGACATGATCGGCGACCTCCTGCGCGAACGCGGCTACGAGGTCGACGACTGGCACATCGATGTCGATGACCTCAAGGATCTGCGCGGTTTCGGTCCGATCGAGCACGATTTCTCCAAGGCGCGCACGGTGGTGGGCACCTACCGCCCGCAAACGAATCGCGGCAAATCGCTGATCCTCCAGGGGCACTGCGACGTGGTGCCCGCGGGGCCGCTGGAACTGTGGGACACGCCGCCATTCTCGCCCGTCATCAAGGACGGGAAGATGTTCGGCCGCGGCGCCTGCGACATGAAGTCGGGCACGATCGGCGCGCTCTACGCGCTGGACGCGATCAAGGCGGCGGGTTTCAAGCCGACGGCGCGGATCCACTTCCAGTCCGTGATCGAGGAGGAGAGCACCGGCGTCGGCGCGCTCTCGACATTGCAGCGCGGCTATCGTGCCGACGCATGCTTCATCCCGGAGCCGACCGGCGGCAAGATGGTGCGCTCGCAGGTCGGCGTGATCTGGTTTCGCCTGCGCGTGAAGGGCCATCCGACCCACGTTGCCTTCGCCGGCTCCGGCGCCAACGCAATCATGGCGGCCTATCATTTGATCCAGGCGCTGCAAAAACTCGAGGTCGAGTGGAACGAGCGCGCGAAAGCCGATCGGCACTTCAAGACGCTGAACCATCCCATCAACTTCAACCCCGGCATCATCAAGGGCGGCGACTGGGCCTCCAGCGTGCCGGCCTGGTGCGACGTCGATTGCCGTATCGCGGTCCTGCCGGGCTGGTCGATCGCCGATCACCAGAAGGAGATCATGGCCTGCGTTGCGGCTGCCGCGCGCAACCACCGCTTCCTCGCCAACAATCCGCCGGAGGTCGAATGGTCGGGCTTCCTGTCGGAGGGATATGAACTGACCGACTCCGCGGCGCCCGAGGCCGCGTTCGGCAAGGCCTTCAACACCGTCTATGGCGGCGAAATCCAAGACCTCGTCTTCACCGCGCTCACCGACACCCGCTTCTACGGTCTCAATCACGGTATCCCGAGCCTCTGCTTCGGCGCGAGCGGCGGCGAGATGCACGGCTTCAACGAATTCGTCGACCTGGAGTCGCTGAAGAAGTCGACCAAGGCGATGGCCCTGTTCATCGCGGATTGGTGCGGGGTGGAGAAGGCGTAGGTCTCTCCGCCGTCATTGCGAGGAGCCCTTGCGACGAAGCAATCCAGACCGTCGCTGCGGAAGCAGACTGGATTGCTTCGCTGCGCTCGCAGCGCGGGCGGACGGTCCTGTAGGGTGGGCAAAGGCGCCCTTGCGCCGTGCCCACCATCTCTCTTCTACCCCGAACGAAGTGGTGGGCACGCTTCCGCCTTCGCTCTTCGAGCTACGGCGGACAAGTCGCTTGGCCCACCCTACGGCATCTCGGCTGAGGCGACCGCTGCCCGAAACACGGGCGCGATCAAATACTTTAAGCTTAAAAGAAAGACTAGGACGCCGTCCTTACTGGTGGCAGACTGGCCCCAGTTCGACGGCCGAATCCTTGGGTGTCACGATGCGAGATTGGGATGATGCTTATGCCAATTCGGCCCATATCCCGGGCTCGGACAAGATGCCGGCCCAATGGGCGGAGCGGGCGGCGGCTTACCGCGCCGGCCTGAAAGACTTCCGCGCGGACGTCGCCTACGGCCCGGGCGAACGCCAGCGTCTCGACCTGATCCTGCCTGACGGCGACAGCAAGGGCCTCGTCGTCTTCGTCCACGGCGGCTACTGGATGCGCTTCGACAAGTCGACCTGGACCGATCTTGCCGAAGGCGCGCGGCATCACGGCTGGACGGTGGCGCTGCCGAGCTACACGCTGACGCCGGCCGCGCGCATCTCCGACATCACCGCAGAGATCACCGCCGCGGTCGCCAAGGCGGCTTCGCTCGTCTCCGGCCCGATCCGGCTCGCCGGCCATTCCGCGGGCGGCCATCTCGTCACGCGCATGCTGTGCAACGACAGCCGGCTCGAGCCTGCCGTCTACAACCGCATCGCCGGCACGCTCTCGATCAGCGGGCTGCATGATCTGCGACCGCTGCTGAAGACGAAGATGAACGAGACGCTGCGCATGACCATGGAGGAGGCGACGCTTGAAAGCGCGGCGCTGCACCTGCCGCGGGGACATTCGCCGGTCACGGCGTGGGTCGGCGGCGGCGAACGGCCCGAATTCATGCGTCAGTCCGATCTGATCGCCAATGTCTGGACCGGCTTCGACGTGCCGACGCGCCTCGTCGTCGATCCCGGGCTCAACCATTTTACGGTGGTCGACGGACTGAAGGATCCGTCGTCCCCGATCACCGCGCGCCTGATCGGCCTCGACTGACGCGGCGAGGATTGATCGATCGAAAGGGCCTGCCATGACGTCCAGCGATTACGATCCCACGAGCGAAGGCGCCGAGACCGATTTCGCCCGGCGCATGTCCTACGGCGACTATCTGGCGCTGGATGCGATCCTCGGCGCGCAGCATCCGCTCTCGGAAGCCCATGACGAGATGCTGTTCATCATCCAGCATCAGACCACGGAGCTGTGGATGCGGCTGGCTATCCACGAGCTCAGCGCCGCGCGCCGCGCCATCGCCAGGGACGAGGTGCAGCCCGCGATGAAGATGCTGGCGCGGATGTCGCGCATCTTCGAGCAGCTCAACGGTGCCTGGGACGTGCTGCGCACCATGACGCCCAGCGAGTATACGCGTTTCCGCTCGCAGCTTGGCCAGTCCTCGGGCTTCCAGTCGCGTCAGTACCGGCTGATCGAATTTCTGGTCGGCAACCGCAACCACGCCATGCTCAAGCCGCACGCGCATGATGTGGAAACGACCAGGCTGCTCGAAGGCGAGCTTGCCACGCCGAGCCTGTACGACGAGGTGCTGCGGCTCGCCGACCGCAACGGGCTCAAGATGCCCGCGTCCGTGCTGGCGCGCGACGTTCGCGAGACCCACAGCTTCAACGAGGGCGTGCTCCAGGCCTGGCGGATCGTCTACGAAGCGCCGGAGACGCATTGGATGCTCTACGAGCTTGCCGAGAAGCTGGTCGACTTCGAGGACTACTTCCGGCGCTGGCGCTTCAACCATGTCACGACGGTCGAGCGCGTCATCGGCTTCAAGCGCGGCACCGGCGGCACCGGCGGCGTCAGCTATCTCAAGCGCATGCTGGAGGTCGAGCTGTTCCCCGAGCTGTGGCGCGTCCGCACGATTCTGTAGAGATCCCATGACCAAGCTTCGCGTCTATGACGACACCAGGGCCTTGTTCCATTTGCCTGAGGACGTGATCTATCTCGACGGCAATTCGCTCGGCGCGTTGCCGCTGGGCGTCGCCGAGCGCGTCGGCAACGTCATCACGGCCGAGTGGGGCAACGAGCTGATCCGCGCCTGGAATAGTGCGGGCTGGTATGCCCAGCCGCGCCATGTCGGCGATCGCATCGCGCGATTGGTCGGTGCGGAAGCCGGCTCCGTGATGGTCGGAGACACGCTGTCGCTCAAGGTCTACCAGGCCCTCGCGGCCGCGCTCGACATGAACGCATCGCGCAAGGTGGTGCTATCGGACACCGGAAACTTTCCGACCGATCTCTACATGGCCGAGGGCCTGATCGCGACGCTCGGCCGCGGCCATCAGTTGCGCCTGGTGGCGCCGGAGGAGATCGAGGCCGCGTTGTCGGAGGAGATTGCGGTCCTCTACATCACCGAGGTCGACTATCGCACCGGACGGCGCCACGACATGGCGACGCTGACGGCGAAGGCGCATGCGCTCGGCATCGTCACAGTCTGGGACCTCGCGCATTCGGCCGGCGCGCTGCCGGTCGATCTCGCTGGCTGCGGCGCCGATTTCGCCGCCGGCTGCACCTACAAATACATCAACGCCGGACCCGGGGCGCCGGCCTTCCTCTACGTCGCGCCGCGCCACGCCGACGGCGTGCGCGCCGCGCTGTCGGGGTGGATGGGCCACGCCAAGCCGTTTGCGTTCGAGCTTGCCTACGCGGCGGCCGGCGGCGTCGAGCGCATGCGCGTCGGCACCCCGCCGGTGCTTGCAATGGCGGCGCTGGAGGCCTCGCTCGACATCTGGGACAGGGTCGACATTCGTGAGGTCCGTGCGCGTTCACTGGCGCTCGGCGATCTCCTGATCGCCGAGGTCGAACGCCGCTGCCCCGAGCTCAAGCTCGTCACCCCGCGCGCGCACGAGCACCGCGGCTCACAAGTCTCCTTCGCCTTCGACGGCGGCTACGCCGCCATGCAGGCCCTGATCGCCCGTGGCCTCATCGGCGATTTCCGCGCGCCCGACATTATGAGGTTCGGGATTACACCGCTCTACATTGGGGACAGCGAGATCATGCGAGCAGCCGAGATCATCGAGGAGGTGATTGCAGGCGAGGTCTGGCGTCGGCCGGAATATCAGGTCGTGAACGCGGTGACCTGAAGAAGGTCTCGTGCCCCGGACGCGGCGCAGCGCCTCTTGGCTCTGCGCAGCAACGCTGACGCGTTGCAGCGCGCCCGGGACACGAGAGCCGCGATCAAGCTATTTGAGTCTACCCCACAACGCCGTCACGATCGCATCGAGCCCATCCGTCAGCGCCGCCGGCCCCGGCTGCAAGATGATCGGCGACTTGATCTCGACGATGCGGTCGTCGCGCACGGCGGGGATCTCGTTCCAGCAATCGCGCGCGCGGATGCGGGCAGGGACGACCTTCTTGCCGCACCAGGAGGCAAGGATCACGTCGGGCGCTGCCTCGCGCACCGCCTCCGCCGAGACGATGCGATCCTTTGCCGCCTGCCGATGTCGCAATTCCTGAAACACATCCTGACCGCCGGCGATCTCGATCAACTCGGACACCCAGCCGATGCCGGAGATCAACGGATCGTCCCATTCCTCGAAATAGACCTTTGGCCGCGCCGATGGGCGAGGTGTTGCCGCTATCTCTGCGAGGCGCCGTTCAAGCCCGTGAGCGAGTACCTCGGCGGGCTGAGCTGCGCCGACCAGCGCGCCGAGTGTGCGGACCATCGCCAGGATTCCGGCGATGTCGCGCTGGTTGAAAACATGGACGTCGACGCCCGCGCGCACGAGGTCGGCGACGATGCCGGCCTGGAGGTCGGAGAAGGCCAACACCAGCTCCGGTTCCAGCGCGAGGATCTTCGGGATGTCTGCGGAGACGAAGGCCGACACCCGCGGCTTCTCCCGCCGCACCTGGGGCGGGCGGACGGCGTAACCGGAGACACCGACGATGCGGTCCTGCTCGCCGAGCAGGTACAGCGTTTCGACCGTCTCTTCGGTCAGGCAGACGATGCGGCGGGGCGGGAAGTGGCGCATGGGAAGAGCATATGCGCAAATGCCGCCGCCGATGTCAGCAGGGCCATTACCTCGGACGTCATTGCTTTGCCGCCCGAAGCAATTCACGCTGAAACAACAAAGAATTGGGAGGAGATCCGATGACGCCGCTCGAGAAACTTAAAGCGATGAAGATGCCGTTTGCCGAGCTCAAGGGCGTCGAATTCGTCGAGGCCGAGAAGGACCGCGTGGTGGCGCGGATGACGGTCAGGCCCGACCTCTGCACACTCCACCACACCATCCACGGCGGGGCGGTGATGGCGCTCGCCGATTCCGTCGGTGCCGCCGCGACCGTGATCAATCTCCCGGAGGATGCCAAGGGCACCACGACGCTCGAGAGCAAGACCAACTTCATCGGCGGGGCGAAGGAGGGAACCACTGTTATCGCCACGGCTACACCGGTCCATCGGGGACGGCGGACCCAGGTCTGGAGCACCCGGCTGGAGACCGAGGACGGCAAGCTGGTTGCCGTGGTGACCCAGACCCAGCTGGTCCTCGTATGACTACGGGGGCTTGATTTTATTAACGAATTGGTCGCTTTCGATGCCTGAAACTTGGGCAGGTTCCCGTCTTGAAAAATATGCTGCGACGCACAATATTGGGGGCCTAGGGATTCGAACGCCTCCTCGAGGGACACCAAGAGGAGTTTTGACGTGGTACTTGACGTGGTACTTGAAGACACGACCCGCACGACGCCCGTTCCGGGCTATGTGCGGACCTTGAGCCAGCAGGAAGAATTGCCGCTTCTGCGCGATCACCTCCTGAGGCTTGATTCCGCAAGCCGGCACGACCGTTTCAACGGCTTTCTCGACGACAGCTTCATCGAGCGTTACGCCGCCCGCTGCGCCGAGGACGGCACCGTGATTGTCGCCTACATCGTCGACGGCGTGGTCCGCGGTGCGGCCGAGCTGCATCCGCCGGAGGACGATTCGTTGCCGGAGGTCGCCTTCAGCGTGGAAGCCTCGGCACGGCGCCAGAATGTCGGCACCATCTTGTTCAGCCGGCTGATCGCGGAAGCGCGCTGGAAAGGCTACAAGCGCCTGCGCATCACGACCGGCGCCGAGAATCACGCCATGCGGGCGCTCGCCAGGAAGTTCGGGGCGAATCTGCAATTCCGTCATGGCGAATCGACCGGCACGATCGATCTCGCCAAGACGCCCGAGGCCGAGCTCGCTGAACTCGCGGCCTCGCCCTTCACGGCCGGCCGCGCTCTTCTCAGCTTCAACTCGACCTGCTGGAAGATCATCTCCAGCATGTACGGCAATCGCGCCGCCTAAATCTAAAAGCGGACTGGAATCAAAAAGCGGACCGGCAAAACCGGTCCGCTTTCGTATTTGAGATGGGGAATTGAGCGCTCAGGTACCGGTGCGCTTGTCGTTGCCGAAGCGGCGGACGACACGGCGTTCGACCACCACCGAGCGCTGCGCACCCTGTTCGCCTGCGATCACGCGCGTGGCGGTGATGCGGCCGTTGGTGCGGGCCTGCTTCTTCACCTCGGCCTGCACGATTTCGAGCGGCATCCCCATCAGCGCTGCCGCGATCTCCGCCTGCTGCTCGTGATCGTCGGTGATGCCGACGGCGGCGAAGATCGCCTCGTCCAGGGTCGGCGGATCGTGGCGCACGCGCCGCGTGCCATATTTGGTGTTCCAGTCTGCGCTCATAACGGCCTCGGTTTGATGCCGGGATACCTAGTGCCGGAGATGTTGCATTGCAATATGAATTTGGTGTGGCATCACAGCTATGCGCTCACAGCTTTTCGAGCCTGTCGGCCTCATAGAGGTCGAGCGTGGTCGGCCCCGTGGCCAGCGAGCGCAAGGTGCGCACGAACTCGCCGGATGCAGGTACCGCAAAGTGGGCGGCGAGCGCGGTGCGGTCGGCCCATTGCTCGAAGAACACCAGCCTGAGCGGGTTCTCGCAGTCGACATGCACTGCATGTGAGATGCAGCCGGGTTCCTGTCGCGACCGATGAACATGCTCGAGGCTCAGGCGGCGCGCCTCGTCGAACGTTTCGGTGCGGACCGTTACGCTGCCAGTCACAACGATCATGCGATGTCTCCCGACGTGATTTCCGCTAGGGCGGCGATGCCTCGCGGGGCGTCTCTTTCATCGGTGCCTGCGGCCAGCGTGTCAGCGCCGCGTGTCCGGCCTCGGTCAGCCCGTAGATTCCCCGCTCAACGCGTTCGAACCAGCCATACACATTGCTAAGCAAGATCTTGCCGGCATCGGGACAGCGTTCGCGCAGTTCGCTCACGCGCCGCGGACCTCCCGCGAGCGCCGAGGCGCAGGCCAGCGCCTGCTGGCGATAGGCCGTCATGATCGGCGCGCGGGTGCTGCCACCGAGCACGGGATCGCCCTGGCGGCGCTGATGTTCGGCGACCAAGCGCGAACGGACCTTCGGCTCGCGGCGCGGCGCTGCCGTCGGCGGCTTCACCAGCACCTCGACCTGGCCGCGGTCAGTCACCCCAAGCATACCGAAGCCGAGGCGGCGGCAGAGATTGCGATAACGCGCATCGCTCTCGCGCCCCTTGCCGCGGATCGACATTTTTGCGGCGATCCAGACCTCGTCGGCTGCCGATGCACGATCGACCGCCTGGAGGATCAGCTCGAGATTGAAGGCGAGCTTGAGCTCGCCGATCACCACCACAGGCGGATCACCGGCGCTGAGACCGACGAGGTCGCAGCCGCCGATCTCGCCCTTGACCGTGAAGCCGAGCTCTTCGAGGAAGCGTTTGACGGGTAGATAAAGCGCGGTTTCCAAGGAAAGCGTCCGGGTCTTGCGTTCCGATCCGAGAATCAGTCGCGGCCAGTCTAGCCCGGAACGCAGTTGTGGCTCTGCGCCATTTGATCGGGAACCGATGGTGCGGTTATCCTGCGACCGGGACAGTCGGGCGCTTTACGAAGATGACGATCAGGAATGGCCTCTATCACATTCGCATCGAGATGCTGGATGCCGTCCAGGGCGGCAACCAGGGCGTCATGGTCCTGCGCGACGGCACCATGCGAGGTGGCGATTCATTCTTTTTCGCTTACGGCACCTACACCTCGGCCGACGGCAAGTGGAAGGGCGAGCTGACCAACGAGGAGCATTCGCCTTCGTTCGACGAGCGCCCGGTGTGGGGCCGCAAGGTCGTGACCATCGGATTCAGCGGCACCTACGCCGACGAGACCGCCTATGGCGAAGGCATTGCGCTCGCCGGCAAGCAGAGCATCCGCTTCAAAGGCAATCTGCGGCTATTAGTGCCGGACTAGACGCGGCCGCTCACCGGGATCAGCGCGCCGGTGACGCCGCTCGCGGCCTCGCTGGCGAGGAAGAGGATCACCTCGGCGAGTTCCTGCGGTGTCACCCATTTGGAGAAATCCGCTTTCGGCATGTCGGCGCGGTTGGCCTTGGTGTCGATGATCGACGGCAGCACCGCATTCACGGTCACCTTGCCCTTCCACTCGTTGGCAAGCGCCTCGGTGAGGCGATGCACGCCGGCTTTCGACGCCGCATAGGGGCCCATGCCGGAACCTGCCTGAAGCGCGCCCATGGCGCCGATATTGACGATGCGGCCGGCCCCGGATGCGGCGAGATGCGGCAGCGCCGCGTGCGAGGTGTTGAGGGCCGTCAGCACGTTGAGCGCATGCATGCGCTGCCACGTCTTGATGTCGCCGTCGCCCACGGTCTCGAACGCGAAGCCGCCGGCGATGTTGATCAGCGCATCCAGCCTGCCGAACTGCTTTGCCGCCGCCTCGACCGCCGTCTTCGCTTGCGCTGGGTCGGACAGATCGACGCCGCCGATCTCGATGCGCTCGGGCGTTGCCGACATCTGCGAGGGTGCGTGATCGATGCCGGCCACACGCGCGCCGCGCGCCAACGCTGTCTCGGCGACAACCTTGCCAAGTGCGCCGAGCGCGCCCGTCACGATCAGAACCTTGCCTTGCATCGTCGTTCTCCCGGCACGGCCGCTTACGATTGCAGATAGCGCGCCTTCAGCGCCGTTTGCTCCGGTGTGCCGAGCTTGAGGCCGTCGCGCAAGTAGGTTTCGAGATCGCCATATTCGTTGGAGACGGCCTCGAAGGCAGCACCAAGATATGAGGCTTCGACGCTGCCGATCGCATCGAGGACGTCGGCGGGAAGATCGGAAGCGTTCGATGCGTCCCGCTTGTAGTGCTGGTTGGTCAACAGGTAGTCCTCGGCAATGACCTCGTCGGTCACGCCGAGCGCATGCAGGATCAGCGCGCTTGCAAAGCCGGTGCGGTCCTTGCCGGCGGTGCAGTGGATCACCAGCGGCGCGCGGTCTTCCAGGAGATGGCCGAACAGCGCGCGAAAACTGTGCGTGTTGTGGCGGACATAGTTGCGGTAGGACTCCCGCATGAGCTCGAGCGCGACCGGCGCGGTGAGCCTGCCCTCAGCAAGCTCGGCGCGCAGCGCGGCGACGACCGTCGGCTCGATCGGCAGCGAATGCACGGTGATCTCGTTCACGACGCAGACGCCGGCCGCGCGCTCCTCGACGCCGCGAAAATCGAAGGCGCTGCGCACGCCCAGCGCACAGACGATCTCGACGTCGGCGGGCGTGAGCTGGCCGAGATGGTTGGAGCGGAAGATGTGGCGCCAGCGCGTGGTGCGGCCATCCGAAGTCGGATAGCCGCCGAGGTCGCGAAAATTGCTGGCGCCTTGCAGGGCGAGGTGGCGGGCAGGGGAATCTGGCATGAGATCAGCTTGGGTTATGTTTCCACTGGACGCACTACGGCGTCCTTGAGTGCATTCAAGGGGGCAATCATGAGCCGGCACAAGGCCATTGTTTTGGCGATCACCATGCTGTCGGGCGGAATTATCGGTGCGGGACAGGCGGACGCGCAGACGTTCCGGACCTATCGCTGCGCCGATGGTACGCAGTTCATCGTGGGATTTTATGACGATGACAAACGCGCCTTCCTCCAGATCGACGGCGAACCTGTCACGCTGAAGAAGCGGCTGGCGCTTTCTGGCACCCGCTATTCGGGGGCAGGGATCACACTGAGGATCGGCAAGACCGGAGCGACCACGGTCCAGCATCTGAAGCGGCCGGTCACTTCCTGCACGGTGATCGAAAAGCCCGCGCTCTAACCGGAAGTCCAGCAGGAATCAAAAAGGGCCGAAACCTCGTTGTTTCGACCCTTTTTCAAACTTCCGTCGGACGCTTGCGCGCGCGCGGCGGTATCATACCAAACACAAACATTAGCGTTCCCATTTGGGCTTTGCTTCGTCGACCGCATCCTGGTGGTACCAGCTGTCGCTGCAGATCGAGACGTTCGCAGGAAGCGAAGCATGATCGGCGGGAAGACGGGTGTCGCCATAGCGGCGTCCGGCGAGAGCCGCGCGGCCCCCGACAGGGAATTGGTAGATCGTTGCAGATCCGTGATTCAGACCATTATTCATCATTGCGATTGCTCCTGGGTCGAAGCGCCTTGGCCTCCATGGTGCGCCCGACTCGTTCGATTGTGGTTACTGGATTCCCCATATCGGCCGCGCATCCCGAATTGGAAAGTGCTGAAAAGGAAATCAGTTGCTGCCCAATCTGTAGGCAGGTGACCCTCTGCACCCCCTAAGGCACCGTGTCGGTGGCTAACGCCTGGGCCATTCCAAAGGTTGCTAGGCAGAGGCGCAGGACTTTGCGAAAGTTGCTGGACGTTGATGCGCGTTTCATCGGCAACCTCCGGCAACGGTGCGTCTGCTCCAGAATCAGGCGTTTTCCGCGGGATTTTTGCAGTGCAGCTTCACGCGAAGGTGCGCGGCTATGACGCACGCCGCCGGGGACGGTTTGCCGTCGGGGGCCGATCCCGGCCGCGGTGGAAAACCTCCCGCGCTGCGGCCTTTTGGCACGCAAAATGCTTGTAGAGGGTCGGCCGATGATGGCCGGGTACAAACGTGCGGGGGCTCTCAACCCCACCTTTCGCATCATCTACAGAGAGGCTCAATGACCAAGTATAAGCTCGAGTACATTTGGCTCGACGGATATACGCCGACTCCGAACTTGCGCGGCAAAACACAGATCAAGGAATTCGCGTCGTTCCCGACGCTCGAGCAGCTTCCGCTCTGGGGCTTCGATGGCTCCTCCACGCAGCAGGCCGAAGGCCACAGCTCCGATTGCGTGCTGAAGCCGGTCGCCGTGTTCCCGGACGCCGCGCGCACCAACGGCGTGCTCGTGATGTGCGAAGTCATGATGCCCGATGGCAAGACCCCGCACGCCTCCAACAAGCGCGCCACCATCCTCGATGACGCCGGCGCATGGTTCGGCTTCGAGCAGGAATACTTCTTCTACAAGGACGGCCGTCCGCTCGGCTTCCCGGCCTCCGGCTATCCGGCGCCGCAGGGCCCGTACTACACCGGCGTCGGCTTCTCGAACGTCGGCGACGTCGCCCGCAAGATCGTCGAAGAGCATCTCGACCTCTGCCTGGCTGCCGGCATCAACCATGAAGGCATCAACGCGGAAGTCGCGAAGGGCCAGTGGGAATTCCAGATCTTCGGCAAGGGCTCCAAGAAGGCCGCTGACGAAATGTGGATGGCCCGCTACCTGATGCTGCGCCTGACCGAAAAGTACGGCATCGACATCGAGTTCCACTGCAAGCCGCTCGGCGACACCGACTGGAACGGCTCGGGCATGCACGCCAACTTCTCCACCGAGTACATGCGTACGGTCGGCGGCAAGGAGTACTTCGAGGCGCTGATGGCGGCCTTCGACAAGAACCTGATGGACCACATCGCCGTCTACGGCCCGGACAACGACAAGCGTCTGACCGGCAAGCACGAGACCGCGCCGTGGAACAAGTTCAGCTACGGCGTTGCCGATCGCGGCGCGTCGATCCGCGTTCCGCACTCCTTCGTCAACAACGGCTACAAGGGCTATCTGGAAGACCGCCGTCCGAACTCGCAGGGCGACCCATACCAGATCGCTTCGCAGATCCTGAAGACGATCGCGTCCGTGCCGGCCGACAAGAAGGCCGCGGCCTAAGATCCTCCCGGCCCGGGCCGGGGGGCTGGCCCGGGTTGGTCTTCAATCCGCCGGAGCCGAAAAGGCTCCGGCGGATTTTTGCATTCCGATGACAGCCGTTGTTGTGGGTCTGCCGGCCATGCCGGCTTGAAGTCTGTCCATCGCCGGCGAAACCGGGATAGAATGCCCCGGGATGCGCGGGGCCGGGGACACGGCTGGTGTTTGAAGGCTTCTACAAGGTGCGATTTCAGCTCGGCGACGCGGTCGGCCGGAGCGTGATGCATGTCGGCAATGGCAAGATGCTCAGCGGCAATTCGGCCTTCGCTCATATCGGCACCTATGAGAGGACCGAAGCCGGCGTCGACATCGTCATCAAGACGGTCCGCCACAACCCGGACCCGAACTACCGCGCCATGGCCGGCACCGACGATGCGACCTTGCTTGCGAAAGGCTGGGCCGACGGCGATCTCTATCGCTTCAAGGGCGAGCTGAAAGAGCTGCCCGGCGTGCCCTTCCAGTCGGTGATGACGCCGATCACCGAAGACGAGGTGCCGATCGCGGGCGGCGTCGGGGAGGCCGGCATCGCCGACGGGCTCTATTCGATCCACCTTCGCATGCTCGACGGCGTCGATGGCGGCCTGACCGGCGTGATGTTGCTCAACCAGGCCGCATCCTCGGCGGCGATGCCTCGTTCTACTATCTCGGCAGCTACACCGCGGCCAAGGGGCGCTGGAAGGGTCAGATCCTCAACCAGGAGCACACGCCGGCCAAGGACGATCCGATCTTCGGCGGCCATGAGGTCGGCATCGGTTTCTCCGGCACCTATGACGCGGAGCAGGCAGTGCTGGAGGCAACGGCGCTCGCCGGCAAGCGCAGCCTGCGCCTGACCGCCGCGCTCAAGCTGATGCACCGCGCCTGATCGCGACAGGAATAGCCCATGGAAAACATTCGCATGCTCTCGACGCTCGGCCTGATGGGCGCGATGCGCAGCCTGTCCTCCGCCTTCGAGGCCGCTCACGGCATCCATGTCGATGCCGACTTCGCGCCAACCCTGGCACTGCTGAAACGTCTGCGCGACGGCGAGCCCGCCGATCTCGTCATCCTGACCCGTGAGGGGCTCGACGAGATGATCGGCGATGGCCGCGTGGCCGCAGGTAGCGCAGCCGATCTGGCGCGCTCCTTCGTCGGCGTGGCCGTGCGGGCAGGGCAGGCGCATCCCGACATCTCCAGCGAAGCTGCATTGCGCAAGACGCTGCTCGCGGCGCGATCCGTCGCCTATTCGCGGCTGGGCGCGAGCGGTGTCTATTTCGCCCAATTGATCCAGCGATGGGGCATCGCAGCCGAGATCAACGCCAAGGCCACCATCGTCGAGCAGGGCTTTACGGCGGAGCGGCTCGTCAGCGGCGAGGCCGACCTCGCCGTGCAGCAGATCAGCGAGCTGAAGCAGGTCGAGGGCATCGAGGTCGTCGGCCCGATCCCGCACGATTTGCAGACACCGGCCGTGTTTTCCGCCGGCCGCATGGCCAACGCCAGACATGCCGAAGCGGCCGATCGGCTGCTGCGCTATCTGGCATCGCCGGAGGTCGTCCCGGTGCTGCGCCAATCGGGACTCGAGCCTTGAATTTGCCGGAGCAGAGACGCAACGTGGTGCCCATGCGGACTTGTCTCCTTGCCATTCTCCTCTCGCTTGCCGCGCCGTTATCGGCGCATGCCCAATCGGCCGATCTCGTCCTGTGCGACCGGCTGGCCGCCGATCCCAGCGATCCCGACAAGCCGGCGGATGTGAAGGGCGTGACGGAGCTTGCTGCATCCGACATTGCGACCGCCGTCAAATTCTGCAAGCAGGCCGCACCGTCGTCGCGGCGCGCGATGTTCGCGCTTGGTCGTGCCTATGCCGCCAACCGGCAGACGGCGGAGGCGATCGCCGCCTGGCGCAAGGCGGCCGACAAGGGATCGAGCGCGGCGATGGTCGAACTCGGCGTCGCCTACGGCACCGGCTCCGGTGTCGCGAAGGACGAAGCACAAGCGCGCAAGCTGTTCGAGCGCGCGGCGCAGGCCGGCAATCCTCGCGGTGTCAGCAATCTTGCTGCGCTCGGCGGCGCCGGCGGTGCTGCGCCGGCCGACCCCGCACAGGCGCGCGCGCTGCTCGGCAGGGCGGCCGAGACCAATGCGGAGGCGCAGTACCAGCTTGGCCTGATGCTGTCCAACGGCAACGGCGGCGAGCGGGACGACGTCGCGGCGCGCGCGATGTTCGAGAAGGCGGCGGCGCAAAACCATCCCGGCGCGCTGGAGCGGATGGGCGCCTTCGCGCAGGAAGGCCGCGGCGGTGCCAAGGACAAGGACGCCGCAAAGACCTACTACGAACGTGCCGCCGCGCTCGGCGACGAGGACGCCAAGAAGGCGCTGGAGCGGCTGCGCTGCCCCTATGCGATCAAGGACAAGCAGGGCAAGCTCGTCACCACGCTGTGCTTCTAGCTCACTTGTAGTAGTAGGCGACGTTGTTGCGGGCGTCGCGATAAGTCGTATCGAGAAAGTCCGGATATTGAGCGGCCGCGCGCGCGACGGCGCGCACGACGCACTCCCAGAAATCGCCATTCCAGTTGAAGTGCTCGAAGGTGGCATCTTCGAACTTCACGGCGGTGATGATGGCCTGCCGGATTGCTGCGTCATCGGCGCGTGGATGGGCGCGCTTCACATAACCGAACATCGGCCCTTCATGGGCGTGGTCGCGGTCGTAGCGGTACTTCGCGCGGAACTGCTCCGGCGTGAGCGTGCGATTGACGCGAACCTCTTCGTCGCTCGGGCGTCCGTCGAGCGTGTCGAGCCGGTAGCGCCGGCACCACAGCTCGAAGGCCGCATCGAGCAGCGGCTGCTTTGCAGCGCTGGCGATGATCGCTGCGATCTGCGCTTCGGCTGAAGGCTCTGTCTGGTTCATGCCGCTTTGTCGTGCGCTCACTCCGGCGGGTTCGAAGGGGCCTCAAGGATGAACCAGCTCCGGCACGGGCCGTTGAATCACAACATGAGGAGGGCCGCCCGGGATCGCACGAAACAAAAAAGTCAAAAACAACCCCATGCACAGTAGCCAAGTCGTCGAAATCACTAAGTTCGTATTTTACGAAAATCAATTGACCCGTCGGGCAAAACAGGGGCATGATGGCATCATGCGGCGAGTGGGCTCCGCTCCCGGCCCTGCGCTGAAAAGCCGGATGACCTCGGTGCGTCTGAGTTCGTAGTGCATGATTCGAGGCTCCAGTTTCGGAGCTTGAATCATGTCCGCGGTGATACCATCAAGCCGCATTGGCCCTGCGAGGCGCCGCTAACTTGTTCGACCCGGTCGCGAATGACCCGCAACGGACCTCGCCTCTTAGGCAACTGGTGACGGTCATATTCCTGTCCGCGTTCCTCCTGTGATATTAATGACGCAATCGGCCAAATATGGCGCGCGCTTTGTCGGATGACCGATATTCGTCGGACTCCGCGATGTTCCCCCGCTAGACCTGATACCGCAGAGCCCCGCTTAACGGGTCCATGCGCGACCGGCGCCACAAAGGCGCAACGGAATTTCAAACGTCGCTATTTGGGCTGCGGGGAGATTTGTTTGTCTTATTTTGAAGCGTCTGAAGGCGCGCTGGAAACCGGCGCGGCCGTTGTTGCGCGCAAGCGATCGATTAGCCGCTTTGCGGCGCTGACCTTGGCCGCGTTGTCCCGCCGCCTGCTGGGCACCAGCTCCATGGTGGCGCTCGGACTGGTCCTGGCAACATCGACGCCATCGCGCGCCATCGACTGGACCGGCGGCACCTCAACCGACTGGTTCACCGCCACCAACTGGTCGGCCGGCGTTCCAACCAGCGCGGTCGACGCGAATATCGACACGGTCGCGCCCAATGCCACAGTGGTCGGAGCGGCCGGCGCGCAAGCGAACACTGTCTTTGTCGGCATTTCCGGCACCGGCACGCTGACAATCCAGAGCGGCGGCAACTTGAGCGACTTCAACGGCTATGTCGGCTTCAATGCCGGCTCGACCGGCACCGCGACGATTGATGGCGCCGGCTCGGCCTGGACCGCCTCCAACTTGTTCGCTGTCGGCTATTACGGCACCGGCACGCTGACGATCCAGAACGGCGGCACGGTAAGCAACACCAACATCGGCTTGATCGGGTCCAATGTCGGCTCGACCGGTACCGTGACGGTCGATGGCGCTGGCTCGGCCTGGACCAATTCCACCAACCTCGCTGTCGGCAATTCCGGCACCGGCACGCTGACGATCCGGAACGGCGGCACGGTGAGCAGCGCCTCCGGCGTTCTCGGCCAAAATTTCGGTTCGACCGGTACCGTAACGGTGGATGGCGCCGGCTCGTCCTGGACCAATTCCAGCGACCTCGAGGTCGGCTATGTCGGCGCCGGCACGCTGACGATCCGGAACGGCGGCAAGGTGAGCAACGTCACCGGCGGTCTCGGCATCAATACCGGCTCGACCGGCACCGTGACGGTCGATGGCGTCGGCTCGTCCTGGACCAATTCCGGCGATCTTTCTGTCGGCAATTCCGGCACCGGCACGCTGACGATCCGGAACGGCGGCACGGTGAGCAGCAACACCGGCTATCTCGGCAACAATGTCGGCTCGACCGGAACCGTGACGGTTGACGGTGCCGGCTCCTCCTGGACCAATTCCGGCCTCGTGGTCGGCGGGTCCGGCACCGGCACGCTGGCGATCCGGAACGGCGGCAAGGTGAGCAACGTCACCGGCGTTCTCGGCTTCAATGCCGGCTCGACCGGCGCAGCGACGGTTGATGGCGTCGGCTCGGCCTGGACCAATTCCGGCTCGCTCTTTGTTGGCTATTCCGGCGCCGGCACGCTGACGATCCAGAACGGCGGCACGGTGAGCAACAACTACGGCTTCCTCGGCTACTATTCGACCGGCACCGTGACGGTTGATGGCGCCGGCTCGTCCTGGACCAATTCCGGCTCGCTCTTTGTTGGCTATTCCGGCACCGGCACGCTGACGATCGCCAATGGCGGCGCCGTCTCGGCGGCTTCGGCCATGCAAATCGCCCTTAACCTCGGCTCGACCGGCACGCTCAATATCGGCGCCGCCTCCGGTCAGGCCGCGGCCGCGCCGGGCACGCTGACCACGCCCTCGGTCGTGTTCGGGGCAGGCACCGGCAGCATCGTCTTCAACCACACCGCCTCGAACTACACATTCGCCCCGGTCATTTCTGGCGCGGGGTCGGTGACGGTGGAGAACGGCACCACCATCCTGACCGCGACCAACACCTATAGCGGGCCGACCACGGTCAATGGCGGCACGCTGGCGGTCAACGGCTCCATCGCCAATTCGGCGGTGACGGTCAATGCCGGTGGCACGCTCGGCGGCAACGGCACCGTCGGCAATACCACCGTCAACGCCGGCGGCGTGCTCGCGCCCGGCAATTCGATCGGCACGCTGACGGTCGGCGGCGATCTGGCGTTCGGCGCCGGCAGCATCTACCGCGTCGAGGTCTCGCCATCGGCCGCCGACCGCGCCAATGTCACGGGCATCGCGAGCCTGACCGGCGGCACCGTGCAGACGAGCTTCCTGCCCGGAACCTATGTCCGCAAGAGCTACACCATCCTGTCGGCGGCCGGCGGCCTCGGCGGCACCACCTTCAGCGGCGTGAGCAGCAGCCTGCCCGGTTTCACTGTCGGCCTGAGCTACACGCTGTCCGATGTGTTGCTGAACCTCACGGCCTCGCTCGGCGCCGGCACCTCGCTGCCGGGCAATGGGCAGACCGTCACATCCACGCTCAACAACTTCTTCAACAATGGCGGCGCGCTGCCGCCGGGCTTTGTCGCGCTGTTTGGTCTCACCGGCAGCAATCTTTCAGCCGCGCTGTCGCAAACCTCCGGCGAGACCGCGACCGGCTCGCAGCAGACGACCTTCAACGCAATGAACCAGTTCATGGGGGTGCTGACCGATCCCTTCATCGACGGTCGCGGCGATGGCGTTTCAGCGGGATCATCCGCGGGCGCGTCGGCCTACGCCTCGCCGGACAGACCGCGTTCCGGTGCGGCGCGGGACGCCAATGCGATGTTCACCAAGGCGCCCGTCATGGCCGATCCGTTCGCGCAGCGCTGGAGCGTGTGGGCGGCAGGCTATGGCGGCTCGCAGACCACGGACGGCAACACGACACTCGGCTCCAACAACACGACCAGCCGCATCGCAGGCATCGCGGTCGGCGCCGATTACCGTATCTCGCCGAATACGCTGGCGGGCTTTGCGCTCGCCGGCGGTGGTACGAACTTCAGCGTCGTCAATGGCGGCTCTGGCCGATCTGACCTGTTCCAGGCCGGCGCCTTCGTCCGGCACAATGCGGGTGCGGCGTATCTCTCCGGCGCGCTGGCCTATGGCTGGCAGGACATCACCACCAACCGCACCGTGACGGTGGCCGGCATCGACCAGTTGCGCGCGCAGTTCAACGCCAATGCCTTCTCGGGTCGCGTCGAAGGCGGCTATCGCTTTGTCAGCCCGTGGATGGGCGGCATCGGCATCACGCCCTACGCGGCAGGACAGTTCACCACCTTCGACCTGCCGGCCTATGCCGAGCAGGCGGTAACCGGCGTCAACACCTTTGCGCTCGCCTACGCCTCGAAGAGTGTCACTGATACGCGCAGCGAGCTCGGCCTTCGCAGCGACAAATCATATGCGATGGCGGACGGAATCTTCACGCTGCGAGGGCGCCTGGCATGGGCGCATGATTTCAATCCCGACCGCAATATCGGCGCGACGTTCCAGACGCTGCCGGGCGCATCCTTTGTCGTTGGCGGCGCCGCGCAAGCCAGCGACTCCGCGCTCGTCACCGCTTCTGCCGAAAAGAAATGGCTGAACGGCTGGTCCGCCGCCGGCACTTTCGAAGGCGAGTTCTCTCAGCTCACCAGGAGCTACGCCGGCAAGGGCGTCGTGCGGTATGCGTGGTGAGGTGGCGACTTCCCGAACGACGCCTCTCCAATGCCAACTGGTGATGTCGATATCCGCGTTCCTCCTGTGATATTAATCACGCAGTCGGCCAAATAGGGCGGCGCGCTTTGTCGGATGACCGATATTGGTCGGACACCGCGATGTTCCCCCGCTAAACCTGATTCCACAGAGCCCCGCTTAACGGGTCCATGCGCGACCGGCGCCGCAACGGCGCAATGGTATTTCAACGGTCGCTATTTGGGCTGCGGGGAGGTTTGGGTTGTCTTATTTTGTAGCGTCTGAAGGCGCGCTGGGAACCGGCGCGGCCGTTGTTGGGCGCAAGCGATCGATTAGCCGCTTTGCGGCGACCATGCGCGCGGCGCTGTTCGCCGGCGTCTTGCTCGGCGCGCTCGTGACCGGAGCGCGGGCCCAGACGGTGATCAACGTCACGGTCGCCAACGACACCGGCACCACCTCGGGGGGCTCGACTGGCGGCGCCGGCACGCTTAGCGCCGCGCTCGCGCAGATCAATGCTTCCACGCCCCCCGGCGGCTTCATCATCAACCTGCAGACCAATGTCACGCTGTCGGGGCCGCTGTCGCCGATCTTCAACTCGGTGAGCATCAACGGCAACGGCTTCACCATCAGCGGCAACAATTCGCAGCGCATCTTCATGGTCGGCGTCGACACCGCGACGCAGACCAGCGCGGGGGTGGCGGGCTCGATCATCGCGGACCGCCCTCAGGTGGCGATCAGCAACGTCATCCTGTCCGCGGGCCTCGCCCAGGGCGGCGGCAACGGCGCCGGCGGCGGCATGGGGGCGGGCGGCGCACTGTTCGTCAACCAGTCGGCCGACGTGACGCTGAGCAACGTCAGCTTCGCCAACAACAACGCGAAGGGCGGCAACGCAACAATCAACACGTTTCGCGGCGGCGGCGGCCTCGGCGGCAGCAGCGGCGGCAGCGGCGCCGGCGGCATTTTCGGCAGCGGCTCCTCCGGCGCCGGCGGCGGCATTTTCGGCGGTTCCGCTGGCGCCGGCGGCGGCGGCTATAGCGGCGCCGGTGGAAGCGGCGCGAACGGCACCGCGGGCCTCCTGTCGATTGCTGGCCTCAACGGCGCCGGCGGCGCCGGATTTGGTGGTGGCACCACCGGTGGTGCGAATGGCGGCGGCGGCGGCGGTATCGGAAATGCGGGCGGGGGTGGCGGCTTCGGCGGCGCAAGCAGTTCCGGCTCGACCGGCGGGGCGGGTGGTTTCGGCGGCGGCGGCGGCACCGGCTTGAACGGCGGCGGCGGCGGTGGTTTCGGCGGCGGCGGCGGTGGTTTCAGCGGCCCTGGCGGCGCCGGTGGCTTCGGTGGCGGCGGCGGCGGTGGCGGCGGTGCGGGCGGCTTTGGCGGCGGCGGTGGCGGCGGCGGCGGCGCGGGTGGGTTTGGCGGTGGGGGCGGCGGCGGGGGGGCCGGCGGTGCGGGTGGCTTTGGCGGCGGCGACGGCACCAGTGGCGGGAACGGCGGCGGCGGCGGCATGGGCGGGGCGGTGTTCGTGGTCAAGGGCGGCTCGCTCACCATCAACGGCAACGGCTCGACCTCGGGCGGCAGCGTAGCCGGCGGCACCGGCTCCAACGGCGGCGGTGCGGGCTCGGCCTTAGGCACGGGCTTCTTTGTGCAGGGCTCGACGCTGACCTTCGGTGGCAGCGGCAGCTACACGGTGTCGGACGCCATCGCCGATCAGAACGGTTCCGGCGGCTCCGCGGCCTCGGACGGCCTCGGCGGCACCGGTGGATCGAGCGCCATTACCAAGAGCGGCATCGGCACGCTCAGCTTTTCTGGCGCCAACACTTATACTGGAGCTACGACGATCAATGCCGGCACGCTAAGGGGCGCTGCGGCGAACACATTCAGCGCTACGAGTGCGACGACAATCAACACCGGTGGCACGCTCGATCTCGGTTTGCTGGGACAAACGATCAATATCGTTTCGCTATCGGGCGGCACGTTGGCCAACGGCGCGTTGACCGGCGCAGTGACCTCAAGCGGCGGCACGCTGAACAGCCTCGGCGGCGGCATGACGCTGACGGCGAATAGTGGCGCGACCAATGTGACGGGCACCAACACCTTCACAGGCGCGACCACGGTCAACGGCGGCCTGCTCTCGGTCAACGGCACGAGCACGGCCAGCGCGGTGACGGTGAATGCCGGCGGCACGCTCGGCGGCAACGGCACGGTCGGCAACACGACCATCAATGGCGGCACGCTGGCGCCCGGCAATTCGATCGGTACGTTGACCGTGCAGGGCAATCTCGTGTTGACGGCCGCATCGAGCTACATGGTCGAGGTGTCGCCTTCGGCGGCCGACCGCACCAACGTCACCGGCGTGGCGACGTTCGGCGGCGCCACCGTCAAAGCATCTTTCGCAGCCGGGGCCTATGTCGCAAAGCAATACACCATCCTCAACGCCACCGGCGGTATCGGCACCAGCACGTTCGGCTCGATCGTCAACACCAACTTGCCGGGTGGATTCGCGTCGAGCCTGAGCTATGACGCCAACAATGCGTATCTCAATCTCGTTCTCAGTTTCGTGCCGCCGCCCGGGACGGGTCTCAACAACAACCAACGGAACATCGCCGACCCGATCGTCAATTTCTTCAACTCCAACGGCGGTATTCCGCTGGCGTTCGGCGGGCTGACGCCGGCGGGACTGATCCAGATCTCGGGCGAGACCGCGACCGGCTCGCAGCAGACGACCTTCAACGCGATGAACCAGTTCATGGGATTGCTGACCGATCCCTTCATCGACGGTCGCGGCGATGGCGTTTCAGCGGGATCATCGGCGGGCGCATCGGCCTACGCCTCACCGGACATGCCACGCTCCGGTGCGGCGCGGGACGCCCATGCGATGTTCACCAAGGCGGTCGTCATGGCCGATCCGTTCGCGCAGCGCTGGAGCGTGTGGGCGGCGGGCTATGGCGGCTCGCAGACCACCGACGGCAACACGACACTCGGCTCCAACAACACGACCAGCCGCATCGCAGGCACCGCGGTCGGCGCCGATTACCGTATCTCGCCGAATACGCTGGCAGGCTTTGCGCTGGCCGGCGGTGGTACGAACTTCAGCGTCGTCAATAGCGGCTCTGGCCGATCCGATATGTTCCAGGCCGGCGCCTTCATCCGGCACAATGCCGGTGCGGCGTATCTCTCCGGCGCACTGGCCTATGGCTGGCAGGACATCACCACCAACCGCACCGTGACGGTGGCCGGCATCGACCAGTTGCGCGCGCAGTTCAACGCCAATGCGTGGTCCGGTCGCGTCGAAGGCGGCTATCGTTTTGTCAGCCCATGGATGGGCGGGGTGGGCATCACGCCTTATGCCGCAGGACAGTTCACCACCTTCGACCTGCCTGCCTATGCCGAGCAGGCGGTAACCGGCGTCAATACCTTTGCGCTCGCCTACGCCTCGAAGAGTGTCACTGATACGCGCAGCGAGCTCGGCCTTCGCAGCGACAAATCATATGCGATGGCGGACGGAATCTTCACGCTGCGAGGGCGCCTGGCATGGGCGCATGATTTCAACCCCGGCCGCAATATCGGTGCGACGTTCCAGACATTGCCGGGCGCATCCTTTGTCGTTGGCGGCGCCGCGCAAGCCAGCGACTCCGCGCTCGTCACCGTCTCCGTCGAGAAGAAATGGCTGAACGGCTGGTCCGCCGCCGCCACCTTCGAAGGCGAGTTCTCTCAACTCACCACCAGCTACGCCGGCAAGGGCGTGGTGCGGTATTCCTGGTAAGTTGACGATTTCCGGTTTTGGCCCTTCGCATCATTTCGCTGTGCTGCGGAATTTGGTAGCTATCGGGGGCATAGCGGACTCTGGCAAGCCGACCGATCGGCTGATTTATGGGATCACGGCCTAGGTAGCCCGCGATTCTTTTCTGATTTTGTGGGCTCAAGACGTTGCTGGATGGACTCTACAAGGTTGAATACGGCGTCAACGATGCGTTCGGCCGCAGCATCATGTGCCTGCATGACGGTAAGATGCTGGGCGGCAATTCGGCCTTCGCGCACCTTGGAACCTATGTCGAGCGCGACGGCGAGATCGTCGCCGAGGTGATCACCGAACGGCACAACGAGGATCCCAATCACAAGCCGCTGATGGGAGCCGATATCGCCTCGATCGGTGCGCGCGGGCGGCTGCACGGCAACCAGATCCGTCTCGAGGGTGGCGCGGACACCATGCCGGGCGCGAAATTCTGGGCCAATCTCACCCGGCTCGACGACGAGGGGTTGCCTCCGAGTGGTGCGGTCGGTCCGGGCGGCATCGCCAACGGACTCTATGGGATGAGCCTGCGCGCGCTTGACGGTGTCGATGCCGGATTATCGGGCGTGATGCTCCTGATCGACGGCCGCATCCTCGGCGGCGATGCGTTCTTCTACTATCTCGGCTCCTATTCCTCGGCGGACGGCCGCTGGAAGGGCGAGATGCTGAACCAGGAGCACACGCCGGCGAAGGGCGAAAACCCCGTGTTTGGCGGCTATGAGGTCGGGATCGGCTTCTCCGGAACCTGCACTGCGCTTGCCGGCGAGCTCGAAGGCATCGCGCTCGCCGGCAAGCGCAGCCTGCGCCTTGCAGCCTCGCTCAAGCTGATGCGGCGGGCCTAGGACGTATCCTCATAGAAGCCGCGCCGGCTTGCGCCAAAAGTGACATCGAAGTGGTCTGGACGGATGTCGTCCTTGGGCCAGAGGCGGGAAGGCCAGTTCTTTCTACCGTTCCCGCTTCATTTCATCGCGACATCGCGGTCGATGTCTTGCAGGTGCACGAAAGTCGCCCAGGCTTTTCGATATTCGCTGTCTGTGGGATCGATCCCAAGCAAGGCGCGACACGCCTCTTTGATTTCTTCCGACGAGGGACGCATCGCGACGTTTCCGGACAACTTGGCTTGGTTCCAGCGTTCCTCGACGCCGTTCGCCAAGGCGAGTGCTTCGGAGGGGCTCCGTTTCCGGGTTGACCTCGCCAAAGGGTGATCCGGAGGGAATTTGGGCCATGCGACGGGAGGCTGATCGGCTCGCCACTCACTCTCCTTGCCGGTCCCACGCTCTCCCGGCAAGTTTGCCTGGGCTCCATTGGCCGATTGAGGCGGGACAGTCCGTGCGCCCAGCTCGCGGAGCTGCTGCTCCATGGTCCCGCCGGACGCCGTTGCGCCTGCCGCAGGTGCACGCGTCGTCAGACCTGACACAGTTGAGGTGCCGGCCTGCGGAGCAACCTTCTGAACGGTTTGCGCAACGGACAGCATGCCAGGCGAAAGAGCAGGCTTCTGCTGCGCGAGCTTGTCATTTTCAGTGGGGCAAAGGCCGAAATCCCGAGCGCAGCTGCGTGATCCGGCCGTCGTCGTCGATGCGGGCAAAGTCAACGGCCACAGTGTAGACGAAAGCGGCATCGATGGATTGGCCGGATTTGTCTCTGGCGTTGACGGCGCCGCAGACATATCGCGCCGCGTCGGCCTCGACTGAACGCAATGCGCTGAATTTGGCCGAGTCCGGATCGATCAGCACGTGCCGAACTGCTGCGCGAGCTTTCATGTGCTCGTTAGAGAAGATGCTGAGCACGACATCCGGATTGAACATGTCGGGCTGGTAGTACCACTTGTACTCCACAGCAAGGAATGCTGCGCCAAAGGCCGTCGCGATCAGGAAAGCAGATGCATTCATGGATTTGGTCGGGTAATGGAACCCGGTATGGTTGTTGTTATCTTCTTGAACCATTTACGATAGAATCTACTAACAATCTGTAAATTGGTTGCTCCCGCGATTTTCAACAACCGGTGGAAGAGCCGCAGCTGGTTTTGCTCAAGGGGGCAGTTGCCGGTGCGGGAAACACACTGAGCAAAGTCAACCAAGGGGGCGCAGGCTGACGCCTGACGGGTGGCAGCGGCAGGTCCGCTGTGGGCCATAACCGGACATCAACCGGCGAAGGACCGTGGGTCTCGCAGCACTGGCGTACACTGCATGTCTGCTCCGACGATGAGCGGCCCGTTGTAGGCAGTTCGCAAATCAGCGATGGCCGCATCGAGTTCAAACAGACCGAAATGACTGACGATGAGCTGCTTGACCGCAGCCTCTTGGGCAACGCGTCCGACGACTGCCGGTGTTGCGTGCAAGGGAACATTCGCACCGGGCGCGATCGCAAGATGCATGATCAGGAGGTTCGCGCCCTTTGCGAATTCGACGAAGCCTGGATCGGTGCCGTTTTGGTCGGAGCTAAACACGATCGACACATTTCCGGTCTGCACGCGATAGGCCAAGGTTGGCATATTTCCATGCGGGATTTTCCGTGCCGTGACTGTCGTTCCCTCGCGCTGCAAAACCACGGATGGATCGCTTTTGACAGCGTCAATCACTCCGACATCAAGTCGAACGCCACCCGCCACAACGCGCCCATATCGGGCCGCACGCCGCTGCCCCCGTATGAGCCGCCTAACGCCGATCCGAGCACTGGAAATGCGCCAGTCTTCTCGTCAAAAAGCCTGTTGAGGAAAATCGCAAAGTCAGGGGCCGCATCGTTGCCTGTAGGACCGAAAACCTTGAGAGGTTCCTTGCGGACCTCGTGGCTCAGCCAAAGGAACGCTGGCAAGTCGGAAACGTGATCTGGATGAAGATGGCTTATTCCGACCATCCACAAGTCTTCGAGTTTGGCTTGCGATTCACCAAAGCGGTGTTGAGCACCACCGCCCATGTCGATGAGTATTCTTGCGCGCCCCTCGATCCAGACCAGATAACTCGTCGATGCCCGAGTGGGATTCATTCTGGGGCCACCGGAACCGAGGATTTGCACGTCGAGCGGCGTTGTACCGCAACTCTGTCCGAAAGCGCTCAAACTGCTCAGTGACGCACAGAAAATTCCCAGCAAGAAAATAACCGGAAGCCGAACCATGAAGACACCCATGTTGTTCAAACAGAGTCTATCAAATCGGTCTTGCAAATTTCACGACAGGGCCGAGATGGTCATTCGGGCAGCCCTGCTTGCCGCAATCCTTCCTCATATCGCGCGACGTCCTCAGCACGTCGATAAGGGCCAAGCACATCTTTGAGATTGGAAACGCGCAGCGTGGGGCTGAGTTCTCGCAGCCGAGCCACGGCCTTGTGTGCTTGCTCCGGCCGACCGGCCATTGCGTTGCTTGCGGCGGTGATCCGTAATCCAGGCCGATAGTCCGGGCTGCACTGCAATGCCATTGCCGCCCATGATGCCGCTTCGTCATAGCGGTCCAAAAAGAAATGTGCATACGCGGTCCCGGCTCGCATGCCCATCAGCCACGGATCAAGTGGGCTCAGGCGAATGGCTCGTGCGAAGCGCTCGATCGCCGATTCCGGCTCGCCGAGCCAGAGTTTTACCCAGCCGCCGAAATTCCATGCCTCAGCCAAATTGGAATTAAGCGCGATCGCGCGATCAACTAAGCCGGCACCTACCCCGAGATCCCCAACAACAAACGCTAACGCATTCCCGCCAGCGGAGAGCGCGTTCGCGTCATCCTTGCCCAACTCAACTGCCCGTTGGGTGAGCTTCTTCACTTCGGCAATCGCGTTCGCCGTGTCCGGAATCCAGCCATTGATCCTGGCAATGAGGTAGCAAAAGGCTGCGCGACCGTAGGCGGTGGCAAATTCCGGGTCGAGCTCGATCGCGCGGTTGAACAGACGCAATGCCTCGTCGTTCGCTTGCCGGTTACCAAACTGATGAAGCCGGGCCAGACCGCGCAAATAGTGGGCATAGGCGTCGAGACTAGCGGTCGGCTTGCGTTTGGCGCGCTCGATCTCAGCTTTCTCCACCGCAGGCGCGATCGCCCCGACAACGCTTTCAGTCACCTGGTCCTGCAAATCGAAGATGTCGCCGAGCTCGCCATCAAACCGATCGGCCCAAATATGTGCTCCAGTAGCGGTATCGACGAGTTGTCCCGTAATGCGCACTCGGTTTGCCGCCTTGCGAACGCTCCCTTCCAACACGTAGCGCACCCCAAGCTCGCGCCCCACCTGCTTCACGTCGACAGCGCGCGCCTTGTAGGTGAAGCTGGAGTTTCGGGCGATGACAAATGGCGCCTTGAAACGGGACAGCGCCGTGATGATGTCCTCGGCCATTCCATCGGCAAAGTATTCCTGTTCGACATCGCCAGACATATTCTGAAACGGAAGCACCGCAATGGAAGGCTTGTCGGGCAGCGGAGGCGGACTCCCGGCCTCGGCAGCAAAAACTGGCGCAGCCTCTCGCGTTTCCGTCGGCGCATCGACCTCAAAGGCCCTGATTGGCTCCTGAATGTTCTTTACATGTTGAACGCCAAGATCCGGACCTGGGTCTGTGACCGAGGCTCGCGCGGGCAATTCTTCCTCGGTGATCTCGCCAACAAACCGGAAGCCTCTGCGAGAAACCGTCCGGATCAGGCGTTGCTCCTTGCCGGTATCCCCGATTGCCTTGCGCACGGCATTGACGTGGCTGGTCAGCGTGGATTCGGACACGATCCGTCCTTCCCACACCGCCTTCAGAAGATCGTCCCTTGTCACGACCTGTTCCCGGTTTCGGACCAGGAAGAGCAGCAGGTCGAACACCTTCGGTCCGATGGGGATGAGCTCGGAGCCTCGCTTGAGCTCGCGCCGGTTGGCATCGAGACAATAATCTTCGAATAGAAACGACACTTGTGATCCTTCCTGGACAAGAAGCCAAGGAAAACTCGATCGCAATTCAGGCCGGCTGCAAGGTCTTTTCCGTTCGAAACAGTACACATTTTCTCACCCTTCGGGAACGAGGGTTCGAGAAATGGTTGGCCCGCCTGCACTCGACGCGCACTGACGTTCGCAATCAACGCAACAAACCTGGCCGAGCCGAGGCACGGCTTACCACCTGCATCGCCTCCCGAGTGCGAGGATACGTTCATGAACAAGCATATCTTGCGCGCTTCCCTGGAGGACGCGTCAGTTGCGCCTGAGGCGTGCCAGGTCACTCCGGCTCATGCCGAGCGCCCTCCCGCCGGTGCAGAAATGGCGCGGGTGCTCGGGACCACGCCATTTCACATGGCTTTGGATTCCTCCGGCGCCGGAATCGCCCACTGGAAGCATGACCCGCTGCACGACGTCGTCGCGCCCATGAGCCATCACGTCATCATGGCTTACAACGGCACGGTGCAGCGGATGGAGCGGCGGATGGGAAGCGCGGTTGCGATCGGTACGTTTCGTCCCGGAGTCGTGATCATCATCCCCGAAGGATCGAGCTCCGGGTGGGATATTCCGAAACCTGTCGATGTCATCCAACTCTATCTTCCGCACGCCACGCTCGAGCGGGTTGCAGGCGAGGTCGACAGCGCCACCTCGACCGATCTGCTGGAGCGAACGGCGCATCCCGACCCCATTACATCCCGATTGCTCCTGACCGCGACCGACGCCGTGGTGGGCAATGTCGTCGTGGATACACTGTTCAGGCATCAGCTGATGGACCTCTTGGCCACGCGCCTGCTGGCGGCGCATGTCGGCGCGCCGTCCACGTTCCAGCCGACGCGGGGCGGCCTCTCACCGGTCGTATTGCGCCGCGCCATCGAGCGCCTGCACTCGGACATCGACGCTGACGTCTCCCTGGCCACGCTCGCCTCGGATGCCGGTCTGTCGCGCTTCCACTTCTGCCGCGCTTTCAAGAAGAGCACCGGGCTTTCCCCACATGCCTGGCGGCGCCAGCAACGGCTCGAGGAGGCCAAAAACATGCTGCGCGACACCGACGCGTCGGTCATCTCGATCGCGGTCGCGCTCGGCTATTCTTCCCAGACCGCGTTCGCCGCCGCCTTCAGGAAGCTGACCGGGGATACCCCGAGCAATTGGCGACGGCGTGCACGTTGACAGCATCGCCTATGCGGGGAACAGCATCATTGCGAGAAAGGCTCCCGGATGCAGGCGGGCAAAGAAGGTCCCATGACCGCTATGGGTCACAAGCCGACGCCTGACGGGCGGTAGCGGCAAGTCCGCTAGATGGGACATTGGCGGACGTCACGCCTTGCCGCTCGGACAGCGCGCTTCGGCTGGAAGCGGACAGCGAGACGGCAGGCAGCGGGCGCGAAGCGTCGCGTCGGGATGAATTACAGGAAGCCGGCGTCTGGCGGGGTGGAATCCGGGCCCGGCCGGGCTTCCCCTGGCGGCCCGTATGGCCTATGACGCTGCAACGCAACATTCCCCCCAAAAAGACCCCATGATCCGCCTCGACAACGTCAGCAAGCAAGCCGGCCACCAGATCCTGTTCATCGAAGCCTCCGCCGCCCTCAACAAGGGCGAGAAGATCGGCCTCGTCGGCCCGAACGGCGCGGGAAAGACCACGCTGTTCCGGATGATCGCCGGTGAGGAACTGCCCGATGAAGGGCAGGTTTCGACCGATCGTGGCATTACCATCGGCTATTTCAACCAGGACGTCGGCGAAATGAGCGGCCGCAGCGCCGTGGCCGAGGTGATGGATGGCGCAGGTCCCGTGAGCGAGGTCGCAGCCGAGTTGCGCGAGCTCGAGGCCGCGATGGCCGACCCCGACAAGGCCGACCAGATGGACGAGATCATCGCGCGCTATGGCGAGGTGCAGCACGCGTTCGAGGAGCTCGACGGCTACGCGCTCGACGGCCGCGCGCGCGAGGCGCTGTCCGGCCTCGGCTTCAGCCAGGAGATGATGGACGGCGACGTCGGCAAGCTTTCCGGCGGCTGGAAGATGCGCGTGGCGCTGGCGCGTATTCTTTTGATGCGCCCCGACGTCATGCTGCTCGACGAGCCGAGCAACCATCTCGATCTCGAAAGCCTGATCTGGCTGGAAAAATTCCTGCACGATTTCGAAGGCACGCTGCTGATGACCTCGCATGATCGCGAGTTCATCAACCGCGTGATCTCCAAGGTGATCGAGATCGATTCCGGATCGCTCACGACCTATACCGGCGATTACGAGTTCTACGAGCAGCAGCGGGCGCAGAACGAGAAGCAGCAGCAGGCGCAGTTCGAGCGCCAGCAGGCCATGCTCGCCAAGGAGATCAAGTTCATCGAGCGTTTCAAGGCGCGCGCGTCTCATGCCGCCCAGGTGCAGAGCCGGGTGAAGAAGCTCGACAAGATCGAGCGGGTCGAGCCGCCGCGCCGCCGCCAGACCGTGGCATTCGATTTTCCGCCGGCGCCGCGCTCGGGCGAGGACGTCGTGGCGCTCAAGAACGTCTACAAGGGGTACGGCAGCAAGCGCATCTATGACGGCCTCGATTTCATGATCCGCCGCAGGGAGCGCTGGTGCGTGATGGGCGTCAACGGCGCCGGCAAGTCGACGCTGCTCAAGCTCATCGCCGGTGCGAGCGAGCCGGACGAGGGCACGGTGGCAGTCGGCGGCAGCGTCAAGATGGGCTATTTCGCTCAGCACGCGATGGATCTGCTCGACGGTGAGCGCACCGTGTTTCAGTCGCTCGAAGACCAGTTTCCGACCGCGGGGCAGGGGTCGTTGCGCGCGCTCGCCGGCTGTTTCGGCTTCTCCGGCGACGATGTCGAGAAGCGCTGCCGCGTGCTGTCGGGCGGCGAGAAGGCGCGCCTCGTGATGGCCAAGATGCTGTTCGACCCGCCGAACTTCCTGGTGCTGGACGAGCCGACCAACCATCTCGACCTCGCCACCAAGGAGATGCTGATCACGGCGCTGGCGGATTTCGAGGGCACCATGCTGTTCGTCTCGCATGACCGCCACTTCCTGGCGACGCTGTCGAACCGCGTGCTGGAACTGACGCCGGAAGGCATCCACCAGTTCGGTGGCGGCTACACGGAATATGTCGCGCGCACCGGGCAGGAAGCGCCGGGGCTGCGGAGCTAGTTTTTGCTCTTGCGCGAGATCGTGGCGATCGCCTCGATCTCGTTGGTCCAGATCCCGCCGGAATAGGCTTGCGGCAGCCGGGCGAACAATTCGGGCGTATCGATGCCGGTGGAGAACTCGCCGCCGCTGTAGGGGCCGAGCACGAAGACCGCGCTGTTGGCGTCGGTCATGCGATTGAGGAAGCGATCGGGCCAGCCCCATAGCCAGGGCGCGGCGTTGATCGGTACCAGCACCATCGCGTTGCGGCAGGCGGCTGGCATCAGGCCGGTCCAGCCATAGCCGATATAGCGGATCAGGCAGCTCCGGATGGCCCCGCGCGAAATGGTGCGGACATCAGGGGTGAGGCCACGGATCACGTCTATGGGCTCGTCGCCGCCATAGACCATGATCGTCCGGCGCCGCTCGGCCGGGAGCGCGTTCAGCACGGCGGCAAGTTTCTCGCCTTCGTTTGGGTCTCGGCTCTTCACGTTGATCAGGAGTTTCTTGTCAGGGAAGGCGGCGAACACCTCCGACAATGTCGGCATCATCCCGATGCCTTTACCGCGAAACGGGAATGTCTTGCCGCCGTCGGCCGTGTAGCCGTAGCCGATGTCAAGCATTTTCAGTTTCGCCATGCTCTGTTCGCGCGTGACGCCTTGGCCGTCGGTACGGCAGTCGAGAGTCCAGTCATGGAAAACGGCGAATTCGCCGTCGGTCGTCGGGTGCACGTCGAGCTCGACCGCATCGGCGCCGGCGTCGAAGCTCGCATGCATCGAACGGAGGGTGTTCTCGAGGTAGTCATGCGCCGGCGGCAACATTCGCGCGGCGGTGCAGGTGTCGTTCCTCACATCGCGCTCGTCAAACCGTTGTGCCATACCGCGATGCGCGAGCAGCACCGGTTTGCCGTCGCGATGCGGCGCCAGCAGATCGGTGTTGTTGATGTAGACGCCCGCGGCCACGGCAATCAGGACTGCCGTGACGACTCTGAGTTTCCTGCCCACCAGATATTCCCCATTCCAGGGTTATCGTCGGCGGCGTTTGAGGTTGATTTGCGGCAATCGGGGTGCATGGGAGGCCTGTACGCCTCGCGGCTTGAACGGTCCTATGTCGCCCGCTACGTTCCCTCCCAAAAAAAAGGGAGCGAACAACCATGAAGCAACTGCGGATCGGCGACATCACCATCGATGCGGTGATCGAGCGGGAAGGGCCGTGGCGGCGGCCGCAGGATTTCTTCCCGGCCTATGACGAGGGCGTGTTCGCCCGTCATCTGCCGACGATGGAGCGGAGGTGTTCGATGCCGCGCGCGGCATGATGGTCATCACCTACCAGACATTTGTCGTGCGCACGCCGCGCTACACCATTCTCGTCGACACCTGTACCGGCGAGGACAAGGGCCATCCGCCGCCGTTCGACTTTCCCGGCAAGGAGCGCTGGCGCAACGAATTGTTCGCGCTCGGCATCTCTTTCGAGCAGATCGACTACGTCTTCTGCACGCATCTGCACATCGACCACACCGGCTGGAATACGACCTTGCGCGACGGCCGCTGGGTGCCGACGTTTCCGAATGCAAAGTACGTCTTTCACAAGGGCGAGTACGCTGCCTGGGAGGCGGAGAATGCCAAAGGCAACAATCCGCCCGGCACCGTCTTCCGCGACAATTGCCTGCCGATCGTCGAGGCCGGGCAGGCGCTGCTGGTCGACGACGACTACGCGCTCGATGACACCGTCACGCTGACGCCGACGCCGGGGCACTCACCCTGTCATTGCTGCGTGAATATCTTTTCGAACGGGCGCCGCGCAGTGGTCGCGGGCGATCTCATGCATCACCAGATCCAGTGCCGCGAGCCGGACTGGTCGGCGAAGCCGGATTGGGATGCCAAGCAATCGGCGGTCTCGCGGCGAAAGTTCTTCGCCTCCGTTGCGGACACCGACACGCTGATCCTGCCGATCCATTTTCCGGCGCCGACGGTCGGGCTGATCAAGCCGCTGGGTGGGGCGTTCGACTATCGGTTCAAGCGGGACTAGGCCGTGTACGCCCAAATCAGTCCTTTCCCGCCGTATTGATCACGGCCTGGCCGCCGTCGATATATGAAATGGGCGGCCATCATCGAACGATTTCAAGCGTATCATTGACCACGCCGATCTTGATCATTCCAAGGGCCTGGGCCGCACCCGATGTAACGTCGATGATGCGTCCATGAACAAATGGACCACGGTCGTTGACTCTCACGATCACGGACTTTTTGTTCAAGACATTAGTCACGCGCAGGCGCGTTCCGAAAGGCAAGGACGGATGCGCCGCATGCAGCGCATGCTTGTTGAACCTCTCGCCGCTCGCGGTCATCCGATCTTCCGAGTAGAAACTCGCAAGCCCAAACAGTGGGGTTTCCCTTCTAGGATGTTTTTTATGAAATGCATGCTGATGGTTGCTCTTCCGATGCGTTGCGCGCCGAATGTCGCCGTGCGCTTTCGGGCCTTGCCCTGCTGCGCGCTGACGCCGTCGGGGTGATTTCGTGGCGAGCGAGGAGAGGTCGTTGGCGTTTGGCGAACCGTTTGCGTCGCGGGTATGGTCATGCACGTCCCGCGGCGTTGCGCCAGGGACAATCGCCGACTTCGTCATTCGACTGAACTTCGCATGCGCAAATTCAATTCCACCATCGAGTGCGATGCATGATGCAGCAATCGCGGTAGCAGCGAGCAGTGCAGGTTGACCGCTCCATCGTTTCATGATGGCCCCCCCAGCGCCTCAGCTGGTTGGAGTAGTTCGGTTCCAGGAATTGCCGGCTTTGACATATGTCAACGTTGCCGTGGAAGGCAGCGGAGTTGCCATTTCGGTCAGCGCCCAGCCGACGCGCAACGAGAATTTGCCCAACTGCCCGCACATCGTCGCAAAGAAGAGCCGCTGGCCTTGGGGGGAAGCCAGCGGCTCTGGTAGGGGCATTGTGCATAGTGGGTGCTATGCAAACTCTCAATCCAGGCCAAGGTACGCGTCTGATTCAGATCAAACCTGGACAATCCGTCATTCGACGGGTCCGTCATCCAGCAACCAATGGTGCAGGGCGCGTAGAGGTGGGCCGTGCAGCCCACCGAGATCAGACGCCAAGCGCGCTGGAGATTTCGCCGAGGGTTGCTTTCTCGGCGTCACTGACCTGAACACCCCCGCCGAACAACCCTCCGCCTTCCGATGCAGCCTCAGCCGTCTTTTGACTAATCTGACGCAGCCAGCCCTTGAAAGCCGCGGCATCACCCGGTGCTTTCGCAGCAAGCAGCGCCGTGACTTCATGCAACGATGCGATCGTCTTGGTCTTGATCTCGGCCGGCGTGCTCTTGCCGAGCTCTGCCTTCAACCCGTCATGAGCCGCCGCCCGGCCGTCGCTCGTCTGGAAGTCGGCGACCACAGCCCTGACCAAGGGGTTGGCATTGGGATCGGTGGCCGCCTGGGCGAGCGCGGTGCCGCCAGCAAATGATTCCTTCAGAAGGCCGAACAATCCGCTCGGTTCGGCAGCCGTAATGGCCATTCCAGCATTCATCGGGCTTCTCAGGAGGAGCGCCCATTCATCCTTGGTGAAATTGGTCTTGTCGGCCATGGAGTCTTCTCCTTTCATCTTGCAGGACGGGAGGCTGGGAAACACGTCCCGTCCTGAAGTGTGGCGAGTTTATTGCGTGTGACGTCTCTGGCTTTCAGGCTTTCGCCAACTGGTCGAGCTTGGCACGAAGATTGTCGATCACTGGCTTTGCGATCGTGCCGGCCGGTGTCGCCGAGACCTTGTCGCACATCTGATTGATGGCCGGCGCCGCCGCGACGATCAGCTTGGCAAGCGTGCGTCGTGCTTCCGGAGAAAGCTTGGCGGCTCGCGCCGTAACGCCATCCAGCTGTGAGATGGCGTCGTTGATCTTCGGCAGGGCCGCCTGCGCGCTGGCTTCATCGGTGATGGTCGGCAGTTGAGCCTGCAGCGTACCAAGGGACGAATTGACCTGGTTCGCCAGATTCACGCCGTCAACGGTCAGGTCCGCGGGCGCCATGCCCACAGTTCCGGTTGAGGGCCGCGTAATGTTTGTACTCTGAGCGACCGTCGGCTCGGTCGGACGCTGAAGCGCATATATGGCAAGTCCGGCAACGATAACGAGCGCGGCGAGCCAATATGGCCATTGCGTCCGGCCGGCGGCCATGGCGGCCTGGCTCGCGCCAGTAGCGCCGGAAACGCCGGCGATCCGGCTCCCTGTGGCGGCGGCCGTGGCCATTCCACTGCGTGCCTTGTCGATCAGGCCCGCGGCGCCGAGTTGATCACTGAGGCCCGATGGAATCGCCGCCATGATCTGATCTTTCTGCGAGCGCAGAAGCGACGCCAGTCCGTTTGCATCCATCCCGGCGTCATTCTGCTGCTTGCCGAGCATACCCAGGACCAGCGGCCCGACCACGGCGAGTAACGACTTGCCGCCGCCAGCGCCCATTCCCGCGAAACTGCCGATCGCCTGGGCCATGGTATCCAAGGTTCGGCCTCCAAGCAGTCCGGACAACATGCTCGAACCCGTCTGAGCCAGGTCCGGGGCGCCGGCGTTGCGCAATATATCCATGGGATTGGTGCCTTGCTGTTGTGACAGCAGTTTTGACAGTTGATTGGCACCGGCCGGGGTTCCGACCAGATCCGACAGGCTGGCCAGTATGGTCGGGATGGCCGCTATTGCGGCCTTCTGCGTCGCGCTTCGGTCCATCCCAAGAAAGGAGGAAATCTGCGCAATGACTTCAGGGGTCAGGAGCTGTTGTGCAGCTGAAATGAGATTGACGGCCATGGCGGTCTCTCCACTACGTTGCAGGTCTGTTGGTTGCCCCCTAATTCGCGAATTTGATGTGACAGGCGTCGATGGTTCCGAACGTCGCCTATCGCCCAAGTTGAGATTGCATCGATAGTTCGACTCCTTGATCCAGATCAAAGGTCTTCGGTACAGGGCAAATGCGAAGAGTTCGGCGCGAGATATCCAGTGCGCTGCGGCCCATCAGGCGGACCTGGTTGAGAGGCATCGATGTTTCGCTGACGGGCCAGGATTGGCTATCGGCTCCGAGCACCGCAATGCCCGCTAGCGGGCATGATGACACGCAGTGGGATTGTACCAGAAGACAATTGTCCGTCGCACGGACATCTACGTTACTGGCAGTGCGCGGGTGGGCTGCGGTCCGCGCCTCGATGACGGTCCCGGAACCTCACACTCAACCCAAGTCCGGGGCCGTCGTTTGGATCATCCAAATTGATCAGAAGGATCGTCGACCGCGTATCGAACTTCGCCAGTTTCTTGCTCGCAAGCCCTGGATGCGGGCGCGCGGCGCTAGCTTGCCCGCGCTGCGGATGTGAAGCCTCCCGCGAGAACGTTCAGCGGGGACGAGCTAGGGGATGCTCTCACCTGATTTGCGAGCAATGCGGAAAGACCAGTGATATTGCAGGATGGCGGCTGCAGGGGCTTTCCGAGCAAGGCTCAGGGCCACTTATCGGATGAGCTATGTCCGCCGGCCCGGGGCGAGCGCTGAGGTGCCGATATGGGCGCGACGGAATCGTTCCCCGCTTTCGTCGAGCGACGACGCAGGAGCTATGAAGCGTCGCAAGGCATCTCCTGTCTCCACATGAGCGGCGGTCAAACCGGAAAGCTTGGATGATCCATTTGGAGGAGACGGCGATGTGGATGCTCCGTTGGCTAATCCTGGGCGGTGCGGCGATCCTGGCGATCGCCTCGGCTACAGCCCAAACCTACGATCCCAGCCACCCGTCTGCCTTCAGAGATGGGAGTGGGGAGGCAGCACCTATTTCGAATGCGCTTATACGTCATGGGATCAATGCCGAGCGTCTGCGATCGGACTTTCCGCGATGTGCGTGGACAACCCGTATTGGCAGCGACCGCAGGCGAGGCTATCAGGCGGCCGCTTGCGTTCATCAACCCCATACTGATGCGCCCGGCGACAGTCTCCCAAGCGCAATTTTCGCGCGCAGCATTTCCGTTGCTATTCGATCACCTCGTCGGCTCGGGCGGACAGCGTCATGGGAATGTCGAGACCAAGAGCCTTGGCGGTCTTGAGGTTGATATTCAGGATCACATCCGTCGTCTGCTGGACGGGAAGCTCCGCCGGACGGGCCCCTTTCAGAATGCGATCAACATAGCCTGCAGCGCGTTGCCATAGTTTGAAAAGGTTGGCCGAGTACGACATCAATCCTCCTCTCTGAGCCGAGTCGCGGAATGGATAGATCGCCGGCAAGCGCCGCTCTGCAGTGAACTCGATTAGGCGGGGAACGAGGGGTATCAGCGATGGATCGTCGGTGACGACGAGACCATCGAAGCCTCTCTCCCCAAGCGCGGCGAAGCTGTTGTCGATGTCCGCGCGCCGTATCGAGAGAGCCGTCAGCTCGATACCGAGACCGGGCGCCGCCTTCTGCATGAGTTCGACTTGGTTGGCGGTCGTCGGATTGTCAGGATTCCACAACACTGCGACACGGTGCACTTTCGGTGCCGCCTCCTTCAGCAGTTCCACCCACTTGACACCGTATTCGCCCGAGAGCTGCGACAGCCCGGTGATATTGCCGCCTGGTCGGGCAAGGCTTGCCACAAGACCGGCTCTGACCGGATCTCCGCTCATGCAGACGATCGGCACCGTGGACGTTGCACGTTGCGCAGCCTGCGAAATTGGTGTGCCTGGAGTCACGAGAACATCGACGTTGAGCGTGAGGAGTTCAGCGATCAATGCGGGAACGCGCTCCGGCTCTCCGTCGGCGTAGCGTTCTTCGAGCAGCAGGTTGCGCCCCACGACATATCCCAGGTCCGCAAGTCCCTGACGGAAGCCGGTCTGGTAGTACAAGTCCGTCCCGCGGACGCCACCCCAGACATAGCCAACCCGCGGCACCGCGGGTTGCTGCGCGTGGGCCGCGAGGGGCATGACGGTCACCGCAGCGCCGAGAAGCGCGACAAAATTGCGGCGTTTCATTCGGTCACCTCGCGACGCCCTACCGCTGCAATATGCACCCGCGCGGGCGAGGAGTCAGGTCGATACTTCCGGGCTAAAGACCCCGCCGCGGCACACGAGCCGGCGATCAAGTCGCACCACATTTGCGGGCGCGCCGGAATCGTTCGCTGCCTTTGGCGCGCGACGACGCAGGAGGAATAAAACGCCGCAGAGCGTCTCCTTTTTCCATACGACGCGGCAGTAGAAAATTCCGGAATGGCCGTCGAACGACAACACAAACTCGTCGGCAAATATGTAGTAAGGCGTGGAAATGCGGGCACCCAAGGCGTTGATATCGCGCACCAGGCACGGATGAGTCCCGTGAATTTCACCAAACGATAGCCGCGCGGCCCGGTTGATCGGTATGCGCTTCATTGCACGACGTTCGATCATGGCGAGATGCTCCCAATGAAAGACGATCGCACTCGACGAAGTCACTTTCCCGGTCCCGCCGATATCCGGAAAACGGCAATTCCCGCACGTTGATCTGTGCGGCTCACGCTAACAAGCAGCGTTGTTGTCTTATTAAAATTGGATCGAATTGGTGGTTAATTCGAACGGCTTGACGACGATTTTACTAGAGGACGTTCGTGCTTTCGACTTGGCCCGGCCATCTGATCTGTGCCGCACGGACACACATATGCGGATGCCCGGGACAGGCCCGGGCACGACGGAGTTGCAGAGTGTCCGTGCAGCAGTGGTGAACCAGCAGCGATCAGGCGCCGACCTCGCACTTCTTCATGAAGCTGTTCTTGGCGGCACCGGCAAGCGGCTTGCCGTCGGCGCTGACGGCCTTGGGCGTGCAAGCGTCGGCCTTGCACTTCTTCATGAACGAGGTCTTGGCGGCGCCGGCGAGCGCCTTGCCGTCCTTGCCGACCGCCTTGCTCTCGCAGGTGTCGTCCGCGAGGGCCGAGCCCGCTGCAAAGGTGGCGACGATCGCTGCGAGAAAAATCCGCTTCATCATGGGTGTCTCCCTAGGACAAAATTACCAAGCGGATTGGAACCGCGAATCGTGGCGCAATCAAGCAAGATCGATGCGCGCCACGACCGATGTCGCGGATTTTTCCATTCATCTGCGGTTCAGATTCCGCGCGCGAGCAGTGTCTTGAAATCGGCTCGCGCGCGCTGCGCCTCGGCCTTCGCGGCCGCGGAAGCATCGCCAAGGCCGAAATAGCCGTGGATCAGGCCGGGGCCCTCATGGTGCTTGACGCGGACGCCGGCGGCTTCCAGCGCCCGTGCATAGGCCGCGCCTTCGTCGCGCAACGGATCGAACCATGCGGTGGTGACGATCGCGGGCGCGAGCCCTTTGAGCGAAGCGGCGCGGAGCGGCGAGACCCGCCAGTCGGCGGCATCCTTGGGATCGGCGAGATAGTGGCCGCAAAACCATTCCATCGTCGCGCGTGTCAGAAAATAGCCGTCGGCATTCTCGGTGCGTGACGGATAGGGCGCGTTCTCGCGCGCATCCGCGTAGCCCCCGACGACGTCGGCCACGGGATAGACCAGCAATTGTGCGGCCAGCTTGATGCCGGCATCGCGGCAGGCGATCGCGGTGGCGGCTGCGAGATTGCCGCCGGCGCTGTCGCCGGCAACGCCGAGACGCTTTGCATCGCCGCCAAATTCCGCGACGCGGTTGAAGATGTCACTTGCGGCGGCGAACGCGTCCTCGAAGGCGCCGGGAAAGCGCGTTTCCGGCGGGCGCCGATAATCGACGGAGACGACGACCGCGCCGGTTTCGATCGCGAGATTGCGCGCCTGCCGGTCGTGGGTTTCGAGATCGCCCGCGACCCAGCCGCCGCCGTGGAAGAAGACTACGGTTGGCGCAGGATTGGGGCCGACGCGATAGACACGTGCATCGAGCGGCCCGGCGCCGCCTTTCACCTTGATATCCTGCACCGTGTCGACGGGGGGCGGCGGCACATCCGCACGCGAGGCAGCCAGTGCGCGCAAGGCATCGCGCGCGCTCTGTGGCGTCATCGTGGTGGGATCGCGCAGCGGCAGCAGCGGAATGATCTGGGCGATGACGGGATCGAGCGGTGCGGGCATTTGCGGGTCCTCGCTGGGTTCTTGGTCTTGCTTGCGGGGTAGCATAGATTTGGCGTACCGCATCGGCAACCGGTTACGCGTTACAATTGCAATGCCGCGGAATGAACGGTCAGGGAGGTCAAGAGTTGGAATTCGAAACGCTGGTCCAGTCGCGCCGCAGCGTGCGCGGTTTCAAGCAGCAGCCGGTGCCGCGCGCGGTGATCGAGGCGATCATCGGGAGCGCCAAGCGCGCGCCGTCGTCGATGAACACCCAGCCCTGGCATGTGCATGTGCTCACAGGCCCTCCGCTTGAAGAGCTGCGCCGCCGCAACATGGAGGAGATGGTCGGCGGCGCCAAGGTCAAGCGCGACATCATCAGCCACGGCGAATACCAGGGCATTCATCGCACCCGGCAGGTCGACATCGCCAAGAAGCTGTTCGGCGCGATGGGGATCGCGCGCGACGACAAGCCGATGCGGCAGGACTGGGTGCTGCGCGGCTTCCGCCAGTTCGACGCGCCGGTCTCGCTGGTGCTGACCTATGACCGCGTGCTGGATCCCGGCGCGGTCTGCCATTTCGATCTCGGCGCGCTCTGCTACGGCATCGTGCTCGCGGCCTGGGACCGCGGTCTCGGTTCGGTGATCAACGGGCAGGGCATCATGCGCTCCGACATCGTGCGCGAGGTCGCGAAGATTCCGGAGGACGAAGTCATCATGACATGTGTGGCGATGGGGTATCCCGACGACAGCTTCGCCGCGAACGCCGTTCGCTCCGATCGCGAGGGCAACGACGATTTCGTGCGTTATGTCGGCTTTGCCGACTAGTGCGGGAAGTCACTGATGCGCAGAGCCGGCTGACGCTGCGAGCCGACTAACGCGGAGAGCCGGCTGAGGTGGAGGAGAGGAGATTATTCTCTCGTCGATTTTTTTGATGCTGAGCCGTTGGTGGCCTCTTGCAATCTCGATCGCGCGGGAGGAACAATACGCGGAGTGAAAGGTTTGTTGCTGGCGCGAGGGAATCGACATGCGGCGGCTGGCTAGCCTGGTTCGACGGTTCTTCGGTCCGCGACCGCGGTATCCGATTGATGATGATCCAAATCTGCCCTTCACACCCGATGAGCTCGGCAAGCTGATCCGGAGTGGCAGACGCGAGGACATGAAGCTGCTTGCGGAAGGACTGGCCTCCCGGTCGATTTCGCACCGCGCCAAATACCGGGCCACGCACTAAGCGCGGTTCGTGACGAGGTCCTCGCTGCGGGATCGCCCAGCCTGCGCGGTCATCGCGTGAGCGCAACCTCCTTGAACGAGGTTACGAGGGCCTTCTCGAGTTTTCCGGTCATCCCGCAAAGAATGTTGTAGGCCTCGGTGCGCGGCATCGTCGGCTTGTAGTGCCGGTGTTCGATCAGCGCGGCGAAGATGTCCGAGATCGTCAGAATGCGGACGATGTCGTTGATGCTCTCGCCGCACAGCGCGTCGGGATAACCGCTTCCGTCGAGATATTCGTGATGATGCCGCACGGCGTCGAGAATCTCGGGCGAGATTTTCTCGTGATCCTTCAGAAACTCGTAACCCGCTGCCGGATGCTTCTCGATCATGACGCGTTCGTCGGTGTCGAGGCGGCCGGGCTTGTCGAGGATCGCAAGCGGAATCTGCGCCTTGCCGATGTCGTGGAACATTGCTGCGGAATACAGCCGCTCAAGATCGGCTCGCCCGACGCCGAGGCTCAGTCCGAAGTCGATCGCCACGCCGGTCACGAGCAGGCAATGCTGGTAGGTTCCCTCATGGTGACGCCGCACCGTGGCAAGCCATTCGGACAGGCCGTGCTCGGTGATGCGGTCGGCGATCCTGCGGCCCGCTTCCTTCGTGCCGTCGACGTCGAGGGGCTCGCCGAGCGTGACGGCCGTGAACATCGAAGCGATGGCGGTTGCCGCGGCTTCGACGGCGTTGTCCGGTTGCGGTGCGTCACTTGAGCCAGCAGAGGCCAGCTCGGCCGGGTCAGCCAGCGCTGCCAGCAGCTTGCTCTTGTTGAGCGCCCCGGGAAGAACGAGGGTGGCGCCGAGTGCGTAGGCCTGCGAAATGCCGACGTGAGACGAGTGCTCGACGAGGAAGATGCGCTTCGTGGCTTTCGCCAGCTTGCCGGCGCGCTTCTTGATGGCCGCGATGGTGCCGACGTCACGCAGCTCCGCGCGAACGACGACCGCGAATGGCACTTGTGACAGCCTGGCTTCCGCATCGAGTCGTTCGCCAGCGACGGTAAATTGCCGTTCGAGGGCCGAGCAGACGCCCGCCAGCTTGTCGGACGAATCGGCCAGCACATGCACAAACGGGCGAACCGCTTCCGTCGTTCGGACGCCGCCGTCGTTTTTGGCGGGGCTGGATATGGTTCGGGCACTCTGCACGGCGGACCGGACTATGATGACATTGAATGAGCTCGATGAATTCTGGAGCCTATTTGCTCGGCGTGGAGTTTGGCGCGGCAGCCGCTTTCGCGCTCGCCGGCTTCTTCTTGCCGTCTGCGGTGATGAAGTGCACGCCGGCCATGGTGCCGTCGATCCACACCAGTTCGCACCGCCGGTAGGCAAGACCCGTCGATGACAGCAGCATGAAGAACTCCTTGGCCTGGAGTACGTCGAGCGTCCCTTCGACCTCGATCTTGGCGCCACTTTGCGACACGTCGAGCAGGAAGCAACTGCGTCGCCAGGTGCCGTCGGAGCCCATCAGATTGACAGCCTGCTTGTGATCCATCCGTACGCGAAGCGCCTTTCGACCGTCGAACCTCATCGGTTAACCCCCATTTTTGTGCCGCGATGTCCCGCATCGCTTGGGTTGGCACTCGCTGCAATTTCCCCCCAGCGCACTGTCCATTGGCTGGTCGACAAGAGAAGCGCTTCGAAAATCTGCTGCGCCCGTTCGCGCTCGACGAAGGAGAGCCGTGAGCCGCTGCGGTTGCTCAGGATCGCAAGCGTGGTGGCCCAGTTCAGCCGTGCGGCCCGGCAGGCCATGACGAGGCCCTCGCAATCGTCATCGGTCATGACATGCTCCACGATCTCGATCGGCGCGCCGGAGAGCACCGAGAGCGCCGTGAACAGATTGGCCGTCTCGCCGCGGATCGTGAAGCGGTTGACGGTGGAATCGTTGAGCTTGCCGACTCGGCTGAGGGCGACGATCTCCGGCCTCGCGCTCGCATAGTCGGCCGGGCAGGGCAGCTTGGGCGGAACCGGCGCGGCTTGTCGTGCGGGTGGAATGGCGGATGCGTTGGCCTTGGCCGGCGCCTTCGGGGCAGGTGACACGGAGAGCAGTTTCCGGACGACCAGGTCGGGCGTGCCGGGCCGCAGCACCAGCGCCTTTGCAATCTCGCCGTCCGGATCGGCCCTGGCGATCAACGCGGTGTAAGCTGCCTCGGAGAATTGGGTTCCCGGGTTCTCGATCAGCGCAAGGCAGATCGGGCCGCCGCGCTTGATCAGCGCCTCGGCCACTTCAGGCTCGATCGAGTTGCGCGCGGCGATCGCGCGTTGGTGCCGCTCGCCGCACGAGGCCGCGATCGCCGCGAGATCGGCGGCGGAGACTGCCTGCGATTTGAGGAGGACAGGACAGGCCACGTCCGGGTCGTCGTGCGAGGCAAGGCGCTGCAATGTCTCGGGCGGGGCCACCTTGAGCTCGGCAAGCGCCGTGCTGAGTTGGACGAGCGCCTTGGCCTCGACGCGTTCCGTCAATCGCAGCAGAACGCCGTCAACCACGCCGGCGAGCAATTCCTGAGGCCGGTCGCGGCTACCGGTGAGCAACTGCACAATGCCGGATAGGATGCGTGCACAGCGGTCCGGCGGGCAACTAGCGACCGCCTGTTCCAGCTCAACCAGAATATCAGCAGGCAAATTTGCCATCATGGCAGGGGCCTGACTCAAAAAAAATCGCGACTATCCAATGACCTTCATTCCGCCTGACATGCGTTAATTTGAAATTTAGAGCTTGATCGACGGGGTATCAGCGCACCGCTGGCGGCGCTGGAAACGCTATCGAAATTCGGCGAGACTCGATGCGGCGACTTGTCCTTTGAACGGGACCCTCGCCAACTGAACGAGACGAATTAGGATGATTCTTTCGGTCGAACGGGACAACCGAAAGGGGGAAACTCGGGCCGGCATCGCCGCCGGACGCGCGTTGGTTACGACGCGACGTTTCACATTGCCATGAACGATATTGCGCCCAGGGTATTTCGCTTCTCCGACGTCGATGAATTTCGAAATGCCATACGAGGCCTGAATTTCGAGTTCACGCCCTTCGTACGGAGGATTTCGGCCGAGCAGACCATTCTGTCGCTGCCCGGTTGCGACGTGAATTTCACGCGGGCGTTTCCCCGCGTCGTCGACGCGCAGCTCGTCGAGAATTGCACCGCCATCGGATTCACGATGGATGAGCTCAACGTGCCCATCCGCTTCAACGGCTCGCAGCGGGCCCGACCGGTCATCGTCATCGGCAGCGGCGGCGCCGCCTACACCACCATCGAGGAGGTGGAGCGGCAAATTGCCTCGGTGGTGTTCAGGCCGGGGGTGACGGATCGCGGCTGGCCGCACGCGACATCCAGCTTCAAAATATTTGAAACGACGGCCGCGAGCCTGAACCGGCTGCGCAGCCTGGTCCAGGAGGTGCTGGCTGCTGCGTCGGAGCCGATCGGAGCCGCGGACGTGCCGCTGAAGGCTGCAGCCATGAAGGAGTCCCTGCTTGGCGCCGTCGACGACGCATTCGAAAGCGTCGTTGCCGCGCGATGGACCCTGCGTCCCAATGACGAACGCAATTTCAGGATCTTCCGGGAGATCCGCGCGCTTCTGTCCGACGACCTCTCGCAGCCGATCTACAGCGAGGAGATCGCGCGCAAGCTCAACCTGTCCGTCCGCACCCTGCACGACGTCGTCCGCCGCTATCGCGGCATGAGCCTGCATCGCTATTTGCGCCTGCGCCGGTTGTGGCTGGTGCGTCAGCGCCTGCTCGCCGGTGCCGACAGCGTCAAGGCCGTCGCACTGGCGTTCGGCTTCTGGCATCTCAGCGACTTCTCCAGAAGCTATCGCGACCAGTTCGGCGAGACGCCGTCGCAAACGCTGGAGCTCGGACGACAACGGTAGCGCGGCAAATCGGTTGAGGCCGTACCGCCGTTTCGTGCTAGCGTCCCGGCCATGAGCAATCGCATCCTCGTCCTCTACGGCTCCTACCGTTCCGACCGCATGGGCGTCCGCCTTGCGAATTTCGTCATCGATCGCCTGCGCCAGCGCGGCGAGGAGGTCGAGTTCATCGACGCCAAGGCGATCGGCCTGCCGATGCTCGACCGCATGTACAAGGAATATCCCAAGGGGACGGCACCCGAGGCGCTCGAGAAGCTGGCGGGGCAGATCCGCGGCGCCGACGGCTTCGTCTTCGTCACCGGCGAATACAATTGGGGCATCCAGCCTGGCCTGAAGAACCTCACCGATCACTTCCTGGAAGAGTGGTTCTGGCGCCCGGCCGCGATCGTGAGCTATTCGGCCGGCCGACTGTCCGGCGCACGCGCCTCGACCGCCTGGCATGGCACGCTGTCGGAGATGGGCATGGTCGTGGTGTCGAGCACCATCGGCGTCGGCCCGATCGCGCAGACGCTGTCGGCCGAGAGCGAGCCGATCGGCGAGGGCGGCAAGGCACTGGAGCGCTCGTTCCCGCGCTTTGCCGACGACCTGCTGTGGTGGATCGAGGCCGCCAAGGCGCAGCGGACGCGCAAGGCGCCGCCGTACTGATGCCGTATGCTGTTCCGCGCAGGGGGACGGTTGCCGTCAGCGATCTGCCGCGCCAACCATTCAGCCCAATGGAATTGCGTGAGAATTCGGCGTTTCTGCCGCGACTTGAGGCCATGCGTGGCTATGCGGCCCTGTCGGTGCTTGCGTTTCACGCCTGCATGCTGTCTTGGGACATGGTCGCGACCGGAATGGCGCCGGTCGTCGTCTTCTTCGTGCTCAGCGGCTTCCTTCTCGCGCGATCGCTGGATCGAGATCCCGATCCGGTCACCTTCGTGCGTCATCGCCTGTTCAGGCTGCTCCCTGCCGCTGTCGCGACGGTGCTCCTGCTGACGCTAGCCTATCAAACCTTCGGCTTCTATATCGGCTTTCTGCCCTCGTTCGACCCGTTCAACGTCGTCCTCAATGCGCTCCTCATCAAGAGCGACATCAACGGCGTGATGTGGTCCCTGACCGTGGAGTGCGTCGCAGTTCCGGTGATCCTGATATCCCACGCTCTGCTGAGGCGTCATGGCACGACCCCGGTGTGGCTCCTGGTCACCTTTCTCTTCGCAATTGCGTTCTGGGGACCCTATGTTCACTTGCTGGGCGGCTTCACCAATCTTGCGCCGCTCTACGCGTTCGTCGTTGGCTTGCTCGTACAATCAAGCCGGACCACGCTGACCAGGGGATCGCAACCACCTTGGGCAGCGACGATCGCAGCCATCGCTCTTGTTGTCCTGGTCATAGTGGCGGTTCGCAAGCAGACCGCCGTAACGATCGCGTTTGAAACGCTCTGCGCGTCCGTTCTGATTTGGCTTGCCGCCTTCAGCCCCGGCAAGCTCGTCGCACTGCGGCCGCTGGATCTCGATATCGCCCGGTTCTTTGGACGAATATCGTACAGCTTCTATCTGCTGCACATGATCGGGCTTGCGATCGCGACTCGTCTGCTGCCGGTCGAGCTGGATCCGGTCATCCGCGCAGCGGTCCTGTTCCTGGCAGCGTTGCTGATCACGACGCCGGCGGCCTGGCTGATGTGTCGCTTCGTCGAAGTGCCATTCATTGACCTGGGACGCAGGCGGATCGTGACAAGAGCGGCCTGATGCCGCCGGCCGCTCTTAGGCGGCCCTGACCTCACCGAGGAAGCGGTCGAACTGGCCGGCGAGATCGCGCGACTGGGTCGAGAGCTGCTCGGCGGCGCCCAGCACTTCCCTCGCGGCCGCACCGGTGTCGTCGGCGGCGCGCTGCACGCCCGATATGTTGGTGTTGACCTCCTGGGTGCCGCGCGCGGCCTCCTGCACGCTGCGGGAGATCTCCCGGGTTGCCGAGCCCTGTTCTTCGATCGCAGCCGCAATCGCGGTGCCGATCTGGTCGATCTCGGCGATGACGTCGGCGACGTTGCGGATCGCGTTCACGGTCTCGTCGCTTGCGGACTGGATCGCGGTGATCTGCTCGGAGATTTCGGTGGTGGCCTTGGCGGTCTGGCCCGCCAGCGACTTCACCTCGGATGCGACGACCGCAAAGCCGCGGCCGGCGTCGCCGGCGCGGGCGGCTTCGATGGTCGCGTTGAGCGCCAGCAGATTGGTCTGCTCGGCGATGCTCTGGATCAGCGTGACGACGTCGCCGATCTTCTGGGCGCCCTCGGCGAGCGCGCGCGCCGTGTCGCCGGTGCGGCGGGCGTTGTCGACGGCGCGGGCCGCGATCTCGGTGCTTTGTGCCACCTGCCGGCCGATCTCGGAGATCGAGGAGGTCAGCTCTTCGGTCGCGCTAGCGACCGTCTGCACGTTGGTCGAGGTCTGCTGCGAGGCGGCGGCAACGACCGCGGCCTGGCTGTTGGTCTGGGCCGCCGTCGAGGTCATCGACTGCGCCGTGCTTTCCATGGTGGAGGAGGCGCGGGAGAGGCCGCCGACGAGCTCGGTGACCTTGGCCTCGAATGCACGGGTGAGCCCGTCGAGCGCCTGGGCGCGGCGCATCTTGCCGTCGTTCTCGGCCTGCTTCTCCGCCGCGAGCCGGTCGGCCCGGATCATGTTGTCCTTGAACACCTGGACGGCGGAAGCCATCGCCCCGATCTCGTCGGAACGCTCGGCACCGGGGATCTCGTCCGCAACGTCGCCGTCGGCAAGGCGCGACATCCGCGTCGTCAGGCTGACGATCGGAGCGCAGACGCGGCGGCGGACCATCACGATCAGGCCGGCGCTGGCGATCAGCACGGCGAGGAGGCCGGCCAGCGCGATGGTGAAGCTGGTGCGCGCGGCGGAGGAAGCGCCGGCGAGGATCTGCTCGGCGTTGTCGTAGAAGGCGTCGCGGACGCCGATAATGGACCCGAGGCCCTTCTGGGACGCTACGTAGAAGGTCTCGACATCGTGTTCGTATTTGCCGCTGACGGCGCCGTCCTTGACGAGCTTCATCTCGCGGCCGAATTCCTCGACATAGTTCGAGTTCATCGTCTCCAGCGCCGCGGCGACGTTAGCCGGGGTTGCCGCATTGCCACGCAATTCCATCAGCGACATCACGATCTGGTCGTTGCGGCCCTGCATGCGGGCCATGTCGGCCTTCTCGGCGTCGTTGGCCACTTTCTTCGCGCCGACGAGGTTCTTGTGCACGCTGGAATTGAGGCCGCCGACGTCGCGCAGCGTCATGGCGATGTTGGCGTAGTTGGACTGGCGGTAGGCGTCCCCATTCAGGATCGCCATGCGGCGGACCTGCTCGTTGAGCAGCGCGGTGACGCCGGCATTGAGCACGGCATTGTCGGCGACGACCTTTTTGGCGGCGTCCTTGCGGGCATCCGCAGGTCCTGCGATCGCCTTGTCGATGGCCTCGCGGAGCGCGGTGAATTTCGAATTGATCGCGTCGATGTTGCTGCCGATGGTGGCACCGTCGTCGAACGGGCCAGGCAGCTCCTTGCGCAGCGCGTTCATCCGGTCGCGGGCGCCGTCGGTCTGCTTGCGCAGCTTGTCGTGCTCGGTGAGCTGCGCCGGATCGACCGTCGCTGGCCCGTAGAGGATGTTGGTGGCGAAGCCGCGCTCGGGGTTGAGGTAGCGCGGGATGTCGCTGGCGGCGCGGACGATCGCGAGTCGTCCCTGCGCTTCAGCGATCCTGTCCATCGTCTGGTACTTCGTCACGGCGACGTAGACGGCGAGGCCGCCGCCGACTGTCGAGAGCGAGACGATGGCGGTGGTCAGCAGCGTACCGATTTTCATGATCTGTCCGGCAATTGGCGCGGGGAAGAAAATTATTCTGCGCAAACGATAGGCAGCCGGTGTTAATCCGGAGTTTACGCTGCCGGCCGCCATGCTCCGCCTGCATGCGTCCATTCGTCTAGGCGTAGGTCGCGCTAGCGCGCCGGCCGATCGAGCCTGGCGAGCATCTCCAGCGTGGCACCGTCGCGCTCGCCTGCGAAATATCGGGCAAGCGCCTGGTCGAAGACGGGTTCGTCGGAGACCGCGCCGAACAACGTCATCGACGAGCGGAATTTGGCGTCATCGGGCGCGCCGAGGATCGCGTTGATGGTTCGTCCCTCGACGGCAAGCACGAGCGTGGTGCATTCAATGAGTCGCGGACCGAGTACGGGGTGGGCGAGGTAGGCTCTGGCCTCGGCGCGCGAGCCGATGGCGTAGCGCTGCGACATGGTGCTGAAGCCGAGGCCGGCGATCTGCGGGAAGACGAACCACATCCAGTGAGTCTGTTTCCGGCCCCGGGCCAGCTCCCCCTGGACGTCGTGAAAAACCGGGTCCTGGGCCCCGACAAAGCGCTCTAGGTCGAAAGGATCGGTCATTGGATACCTCAAGGGGGGGCTTGCCGGCCGCGATTATGCCTAAGTTTTGGCTCCCAATGCGATAGCTGGTATAGAGTCTCCGGACGGGGGTTGGGCCCCTCCGGGGGTTGATTTGGGGATCTGATGGTTTCCGACCGCGCAAGCGCCGAAAGGCTGTTGTCGCGCCGCCGTATTGGGCGAGCGGAGACGATACTGCTGTCTTTGGCAGCCGTCGCGCTGGCACTGGGAGCGGCCGCCTGGGTCGCTGACATGGGCGATTCGACGCCGCTGGTCACCGCCTCACTGCCTCCGGCCACCGCACTGCCTCCGGCCAATGGCCCTTCGTTTGACGACCGTTTCGCTTCAGTATCCAGCAGCCCGCCGGCCCGTGACTTCGGCCTGCGGACGCTGGAGCGCTCCGCGGTGAGCGTGGTCCAGCTCAAGCTGCGCGACGCCAAGGCGATGCTGGCCCAAAAACTCCAGGGCGACGACTGGCGCTCGACCCTGACCGGCTCGACCCTGACCGATGACGACCGGCACGTGGTTGACGAGACGAGGCCGTCGCAGCGCGCCGACGCCATCCCGGTGCCGCGCTCGCGCCCGGCCCAGGCAGACCTCGCGTCCCAGATCGCCTCGAGCCAGGCCTACGCCGAGACCAATCCCAGGGTCGACAACCGCAATTTCTTCGAAAAATTCACCGACAAGATCAAGCTGGCCTCGCTGACTCCCGGCGACGGCCTGCTCAGCAGGGCGCCTGATCTCGCCGCGCTCGGCTACGATTCACGCACGGCGGTCTATGACATCAAGGCCAAGGCGCTTTACCTGCCGAGCGGCATCGCGCTGGAAGCGCATTCGGGCATGGGCGCGCTAATGGACGACCCCGACCATGTCGACCAGCGCATGGTTGGCGCGACCCCGCCGGCGACTTACGATTTGAAGCCGCGCGAAAAGCTGTTCCACGGCGTCCGTGCCCTGCGCTTGACGCCCACTGACGGCACCAGTGCGCTCGGCCGCGTCGGCCTGCTCACCCATAACTACATGCTCGGGCCACGCGGCGACTCCAATGGCTGCGTCTCGATCAAGGACTATGATCGCTTCCTGAAGTCCTGGGACAATGGCGAGTTCAACCGCCTGGTCGTCGTGCCTAGCCTGCGCGGATCGGCGACCGTCTCGCAGCGCGCGAGCACCGACTCCTGATATTTGCTGGACGGCGGGGCTGCCGTTTCCCCTTCGTTAAGCCGACCTCGTCCAGAAGCAGCCCATGAGTGATCCCCAAAGTTCCGAGACCCCGCTGCGTACGACGTTCAAGATCAAGCTGAACGGCGACACGCTGGCGATTGCGACCGTCGGCCAGGCCTATCAATTCCTCACCAACTTCAAATCGGTCGAGTGGATGGAATTCCGCTCGCTCCATGAAGAGGCGGTCGCGGCGCTCGAGGGCGCCGCCGACAACGCCATGCTCGCGGTGCAGGCGACCAACGCCGTGCGCGCGCTGTTCGTGAGCGCGAAGCTGCTCTGAGCGGCCTTTCAACGCGCTCTCGTAGCCCGGATTGCGCTGCGCTCCATCCGGGCTATGGACGCCGGCAGGCCTTCCGCTCTCAGCTTGAACTCCGCTATAGGAACGGGCAAACGGTCCGCGAAGACCGTGGCCAGACCCCGATATGTTTGAAACTTACCTGCAGGGAGAGACCCCAACATGAAACGCCGTACATTCCTCAAGGGCGGCGCGGTCGCCGGCGCGACGACGCTGGTTGCTGCACCTGCGATTGCGCAAGGCGCGCCCGAGATCAAATGGCGCCTGACCTCGAGCTTCCCCAAGTCGCTCGACACCATCTACGGCACGGCGCAGACCTTTGCGAAATACGTCGCGGAAGCCACCGACAACAAATTCCAGATCCAGACCTTTGCGGCCGGCGAGCTCGTCCCCGGCCTCCAGGCGCTCGATGCCGTCAGCGTCGCGTCCGTCGAGATGGCGCAGACGCCGCTGTATTTCTACATCGGCAAGGAGCCGGCGCTGGCCTACGCCACCGGCGCGCCGTTCGGCATGAACCATCGCCACCAGGAATCCTGGTGGTATTTCGGCGGCGGCGCCGAACTCACCAACGAGGCGCTGAAGCCGTTCAAGACGCACGCCATCCTCTGCGGCAATTCCGGCACCCAGATGGGCGGCTGGTTCCGCAAGGAGATCAAGACCGTCGACGATCTCAAGGGCCTCAAATTCCGCATCGCCGGCATGGGCGGCCACGTGCTGGCCAGACTCGGCATCGTGCCGCAGCAACTCGCCGGCGGCGACGTCTATGCGGCGCTGGAGAAGGGCTCGATCGACGCCGCTGAATTCGTCGGTCCCTATGACGACGAGAAGCTCGGTTTCCAGAAGGTCGCCAAGTACTATTACTTCCCCGGCTGGTGGGAAGGCGGCGCGATGCTGCACATGATCGTCAATGACGAGAAGTGGGCGAGCTTGCCGAAGCAGTACCAGGCGATCGTCAATCAGGCTGCCTCGGCGGCCGGTGCCTGGATGCTGGAGAAATACGACAGCGTGAATCCGGCAGCGCTGAAGCGGCTGATCGCCAACGGCGCGGAGCTGAAGGCGTTCCCGCAGCCGGTGCTGGAAGCCTGCTACAACGCGACCCAGGAGCATCTGAACGAGCTCGCCGCCAAGAGCGATTTGTTCAAGCGCACCAAGGAAAGCCACGACGCCTATATGAAGGAGCTGCTGTTCTACACGCAGATCGCGGAAAACTTCTACGACAACTATCTGCTCAGCAAGATGCGGAATAAGACTTGATGACGAGCGGGGCGCGATGACTACGCCGCGCCCCGCTCTCGTAGGGTGGGCAAAGGCGCACTTGCGCCGTGCCCACGTTCTTTGCGTCACGTGCAATGGTGGGCACGCTTCCGCCTTCGCTCTTCGAGCTACGGCGGACAAGTCGCTTTGCCCACCCTACGGCACCTGTCGTGTGGCGCCTTACGCCGCACCCAGCCCCAGCTTCGCATAGATCCGCCTTGCATAGGCGCCGAACGCGTCGGTCGTCTTGAGCGGAAGGTCGCGCGGGAAGGGCAGGTCGATCGGGAAGTAGTCGGCCATCTTCGCAGGGCCCGCCGTCAGCACGGCGCAGTGCGAGGACAGGAACACGGCTTCCTGGATCGAGTGCGTGACGAAGATGATGGTCTTGCCGCTCTCGCGCCAGATCCGCAGCATCTCCAGATTCATCTGCTCGCGCGTCAAGGCGTCCAGCGCCCCGAACGGCTCGTCCATCAGGATCAGTTTTGGATCGTGAATGAAGGCCCGCGCGATCGCGGTGCGCTGCTGCATGCCGCCTGAGAGCTCTCGCGGATATTTCTGCTCGTAGCCGGCAAGCCCGACCAGGTTGAGCAGATCGCGCGCCCGCTCGCGTGCGGCCTTGATCGGCAGGCCAACGATCTCGGCCGGCAAGAGTACGTTGTCCAGGATGGTGCGCCACTTCAGCAGCAGCGCCTGCTGGAACACCATGCCGATGTCGCGGGTCGGATCGAACGGGCTTTTGGCATTGCCAATTCTGACGGTGCCGCCGTCGGCGCCGTGCAGGCCGGCCAGGATCTTCATCACCGTGGTCTTGCCGCAGCCGGAGGGGCCGACCAGCGAGACGAGCTCACCTTCCTGCACGTCCATCGTGACGTCGGACACCGCCAGGAACTCGGCGCCGCCGCTGCGATAGACCTTTCGGACGCCGCTCAGGCTGATGAAGGGCTCGGCGCTCATGCCAGCCATTTGTCCAGATTGGAGGCGACGAACGCATCGTCGCCGAGGTCGGCGTGCTCGCGAGTGACGCGGTCGATCTCCTCTTTCTGGCCGGGGCTGAGGCCCTCGTTCGGGTCGAGGCACCACAGGCCCTGCATCAGGCCCTGACGCCGCAGCACTTCGTGGCAACCGGCGATGCAGCCGTGAAAATTGTTGGCGACGTCGAAGAAGGCGCTGTTGCAATCGGTGACGCGGGCATCGAGGGCGAGCAGATCGGCCGGCACGGCCTCCTTGTGCCGCGCCGCCTTGCATCTCTCGAACTGTTTGATGGCGCTCGCGGTCCATACCGACCAATGGCCGAGCAGACCGCCTTTGAAGTAGGTGCGCGTGGTGATGCCGTTGTCGCGCAGATCGAACGGCAGCATCAGGTCGAGCAGGATGTGGTCGTCGTTGCCGGTGTAGAGCGCGACGCGGTCGAGCGCACCGGCGGCTGCGACGCCGCGCAGCACGTCGAGCGTGCGATAGCGGTTGAACGGCGCGATCTTGATCGCGATCACATTGTCGATCGCGGCGAAGCGCTGCCAGAACCGGCTGGACAGGATGACCCCACCGACGGCCGGCTGGAGATAGAAGCCGACCAGCGGGATCTCGGCGGCGACCGCCGTGCAATGCGCAATGATCTCATCCTCGGAGGCGCTCTTCATCGCGGCGAGGCTGAGAAGCCCTGCGTGATAGCCGATATCGCGCGCGGTGCGGGCCTCAGCCGTTGCCTGGCTTGTTGGACCGGCGAGCCCCGCGACCATCGCAAGCGGTCGCCTGGTCCAGTTGGCTGCGGTCTCGGCGGCGAGTTCGAGCACCGGGCGATAGAGACCGACGTCACGGATCGCGAACTGCGTGGTGTGCACGCCGACCGCAAGGCCGCCCGAGCCGGCGTCGATGTAGTAGCGCGTCAGCGCACGCTGATGCTTCTTGTCGAGCTGGCGCTCCGCCGTGAGCGCGAGGGGGTGCGCCGGCAGCACGGTGCCGTCGGCGATCAGCTTGCGGACGTCGCTGTTGATCTGGCTGTGGTGCATGATGTCCTATCCGAATTCAGGGCCGGCGACGGCGAACGGCGTATCCTTGGCAGCGGTGGTGGCGGGGCCGAACCGCATGCGCTGGAACGGCCGCTCGATGGTCCAGCCCGAGGCGGTCAATCCGTCCAGGAACGCGGCTTGCGGCGCAACGGCATCGATCAGAATCGGGCCGGTCTCGGAGCGCACGATCGCATGAACCAGGGCCAGCGCTGGCGCGGCATTGTTGGCAAGCAACGGTCCGATATGGCGCGCGGTTCGGCCGTCGCGAACCAGCGCGATGGCGCCATGCGCGGCGACGATGCGCGAGCCGGAGCGCAGGGCGATGGCGGCGAGGAGCGCGGTGCGGTCGAAACCGGAGGCGCGCCGGTCCCGCGCTCGCAGCGCATCGATGGTCGCCGATGAAGGCGGTGGGGCTTCGGCTCGCCCGGATTTCACCAGCTTCAGCCGGCGCAATTGCAGCGTCGGCGTGAAGCCGAGCGGGCCGTAGACGGCGGCGCCGTCGGGCGTCGCGTCGAGCCAGCTCGTCAGCCCGTTCTTGCGCGCGGTTTCCAGGCAGGCATCGACGAGACGGGTGGCGAGGCCGCGGCGGCGATGCGTGCCCGATACCAGCACCATGCTGATCCAGGCGTTGTTGCCGGAATAGGGCAGCAGCGCCGCGGTCGCGACCAGCCGTAGGCCGTCGCGAATACCGAACACCACGCCCTCGTGCAGGAAGATTCGCCAGTCCTCCTCGGTCTGGTTCCAGTGCGCTTCCGTCGACAGCACCAGCCCGGCGATCGCGTCGTCGACGGCGAGCTTGAGGATGGGCGGACCGTCAGTAGCGTCCATCGCGCACCTCGTATTTGGTGGGCTTGCCGAGGCTTGGCATGGAACGCGAGACCCAGTCCGCGGTCCAGGCGATCAACTGCTCGGTGTCGACCACCGACAGGCCGAACAGCTCGACCGCCCTGGACGTGTCGGTCAGCCAGGCCGTCGGCTCTTCCTTGCCTGTCAGCACCGGCGCGCGGCCGAAGCGCGCGCCGAATTTTGCTGCGAGATCTCGCACCGCCAAGATCTCGTGGCCGCTGACATTGATCGGCGAGGTCGGCGCGGTGCAATGCGCAAGGCAGCGCAGCGCCTGCGCGGACGCATCGCCCTGCCAGATGAAATTGACGTGGCCGAGACTGACGTCGATCGGGGTGCCCGTGAGCACCTTTGTCGCGATGTCGTGCAGCACGCCATAGCGCATGTCGATCGCGTAATTGAGCCGGAACAGCCGGCCCGGGGTTCCGAACTTGCGCGAAAAATACTCAAACATGCGCTCGCGGCCGACGCAGGACTGGGCGTATTCGCCGGGCGGGTTCGGGGCCATGTCCTCGGTCGCGCCTTTGCCGTCGACGGGGACGAAGGGATAGATGCAGCCGGTCGAGAACGCCACGATACGCGACGTCGGGAAGGCCTGTGCGACCAGCGCCGGGACATGCGCGTTCATCGCCCAGGTCAGCGACAGGTCGCCCTCGGCGCCGAACTTGCGGCCGGCCATGAAGACGATGTTCGGCGCCTTCGGCAATGCGTGAATCGCGCTCTCGTCCATCAGGTCGCAATTGATCGTCTCGACGCCGCGCGCGTGCAGCCAGTCCTTAACGCTCGCGTCGCTGAAGCGGGCGACGCCGATGACGCGGCGATCGGGGGCGGCGGCTTTCGCGAGCCCCGCCAGCGTCGGTCCCATCTTGCCGGCGACGCCGAGGATCATGATGTCGCCCTCGACCTTCTTGAGGTCGTCGATCAGCGCCTGGGTCGGCCGGCACAGGAGATCGTCGAGGGCTGCGATATCCGGGATCGTCTTCGGCAGCGTCTGGCGGGTGAGCAGCATGGATCGGTCCTTGTCGTTAGTTCTGCCTGGCATCGCCGACCACGAACCTGCGTTCGAGGGCGAGGACCAGGCCGTAGAGAGCGACGCCGAGCAGGGTCAGCAGCACGACGGCCATCACCATCGCGGGCGTGTCGAGCGACGACTGAACCTGGATCATGAGATAGCCGAGCCCGCGCTCGGAGGCGATGAACTCGCCGACGATGGCGCCGGCCACCGCGAGGATGGCGCCGACCTTCATGCCGGAGAACACGTAAGGCAGCGATCCCGGCAACTGGATCTTGCGGAACAGCGTCCAGCGCGAGCCGCGCAGCGATTTGACGAGGTCGAGCAGGTCAGGCTCGACCTCGCGCAGGCCGCGCGCGGTGGTCAGCAGGATCGGGAAGAAGCAGATGCTGAAGGCGATCAAGATGTTCGGCACGATGCCGTAGGAGAACCAGACGATGAAGAGCGGGCCGAGCGCGACCTTCGGGATCATGTTCATCGTCACGAACAGTGGCAGCAGCACGAGGCTCAGCAGCGGTGCCCAGCTGAAAATCACCGCCAGCGCGACGCCGACGAACGCGCCGAGCGCGAAACCGCCGAGGATCTCGATCGCCGTGACCAGCGTGTTGGCGCCCCAGGCATAGCTCGCGGTGCCCAGCGTCTGCACCGTCGCGAGCGGGGAGGGCAGGATGAATTTCGGCACGTGGAAAGCATCGACCGCGACCTGCCAGAGCACGAGCACGGCGAGATGCACGATCAGGATGATCGCAAAGCTGCGCGAGGTGCGTGCGCCGTCTCCGGTCACCGGTTGCTCCCTGTTGCCAGCGGCCACCTTGCCGCCGTCCGTCAGCCTAACCGGCCTTGCGGTAAGTTTCAACCAGTTGGTTGATTAGGGTCGGAGCGAATGCAGCAAGAGGTCGACGACATGCCTGCGGCGGGCGCGCCTTGCCGCCCGGCTCGACAGGTCCTTGCCGAAGATCGCCGACAGCGTCGGCGTGTTGGAGAGATAGAAATAGCTGAGGCCCGCGATCGAGATATAGAGCTGGATCGGATCGATCCCCTTGCGGAACACGCCGGTGCGGACGCCCTCGTGGAGGATGTGGGACACGCTCTTCACCAGCGGCGAATGCATCGCCTCTAGCCGGGTCGAGCCGCGGACATGGCGGGCGCCGCCGCGGTTCTCGTCGTTCAGAAGCACGATGAAATCGGGGTTTGTCGCGAGGTAATCGAACGAGGCCTCGATCAGCTTCCGGATCGCCTTTTCCGGCGGCAGGCCTTCGAGGTTGAGCTGGCGCTCCTGCTCGCGGATGTCGGCGTAGACCCATTCGAGCACGGCGAGATAGAGCGCGTCCTTGTCGCCGAAGTAGTGGTAGACGAGCTGCTTGTTGACGCCGGCGCGCTCCGCGATCTCGTCGACGCGGGCGCCGGCAAAGCCGTGCCGGGCGAACTCCAGGCGCGCCGCGGTGAGCAGCTTCTTGCGGGTGGCGACGGGATCGCGCCGCTGCGGCACGGTGTCGCCTGAACGTTTTGCGGGCATTTCCAACCAGACAGTTGACAAGTCGAGGGCGGCTTGTTGCATTGGTATCCTCACATGGGGAGAGCGACAAGCCGGGTCGCGGCAATGAGGAGGGATGCGATGAAGCGTTTGCAGGCTGCGGGCTCGGCTTTGGCTTTGGCCCTGATGCTCGGTGTGCCGGCGGTGCCGGCGAGCGCGGGCGAGGCGGTCAATCTGATCCTGAACTGGACGCCGACGGCCGACCATTCGCCGTTCTATTACGCCAAGGCGCAGGGCTGGTTCGAGAAGGCCGGCATCGACCTCACCATCGAGGTCGGCAAGGGCTCCGGCGTCTCCGCCGCCAAGGTCGGCTCGGGCGGCTCAGCCTTCGGCATCGCCGATCTCGCCACGATGCTGGTCGCGAAAAGCAAGGGCGCGGACGATGTCGCGCTGATGAGCATCTACGCCAACACCGGCCAGACGTTTTATTGGCTGAAGAGCTACGGCGTGAATGGCGTCAAGGATTTTCCGAGCCACAAGATCGGCAACCCGCCCGGCGACGCCTCGCGCGTGATGTGGCCGGCCTTTGCCAAGGCCGCAGGCATCGCGCCTGATGCCGTCAGCTTCGTCAATATCGGCCCGACCGCGAAGATCGCCGCGCTGAAGAGCCATACCGTCGACATCATCAGCGATTTCTACAACGAGCACGATCTGAAGGTGACGGAGTTCGGAAGCGATCTCGGCTTCGTCAACTGGAAGGACATCGGGCTCAACCCCTACGGCAATTCGCTGATCGTCAACGGCGCCTATCTGCAGAAGAACCCGAAGCTGGTCGAGGAGTTCGTCCGCATCTCGCAGAAGGCCTTTGCGGCCTGTGTCGCCGACGTCACGCCGTGCCTGAAGGCGCTGCTCGACCAGGTCTCCGGCCACGACAGGGAGAACCAGGAGCGGCAGTGGGAGCGCATCAAGTATTTGATGACCGACGAGTTCACGACCACCAAGGGTCTCGGCTGGATCGACGGCGAGCGGATGAAGAAGGACTATGAGCTGGTCCAGACCTATCTCGGTATGGAGAAGCCGTTCGACGTGACGACGGCGTTCACGACGAAGATGCTGGATCCCGCCGTCAAGATGGATGCGAGCAAGGTGAAGAAGTAGGGGGAGCGGTACGCTTCCGCTTGTAGCCCGGATGGAGCGAAGCGCAATCCGGGAAACCTGCCGCTGAGGATGCGCTGTCCCGGATTTCGCTGCGCTCCATCCGGGCTACGGTGCCACCCTCAGCTCTTTTTCATCTCGTAGACGTGTTCGGGCCCGGGAAAGGTGCGTGACCGCACGTCGGCGGCATAGCCTTCGATCGCCGCTTCGATGGCCGGACCAAGATTGCCGTACCGCCGGACGAATTTCGGGGTTCGCGGCGACAGCCCGAGCATGTCCTCGAGCACGAGCACCTGACCGTCGCAGGCAGCGCTCGCGCCGATGCCTATGGTGGGGATCGCAATCGTCTCCGTAATCCTGCGCGCCAACGGTTCGGCCACGGCTTCGACGACGACCGAGAATGCACCGGCATCGGCGACGGCCTTCGCATCGTCCTCGATCGGGCCCCAGTCCACCTCGTTGCGCCCCTGGGCACGAAACGAACCGAGCGTGTTGATGGATTGCGGTGTCAGACCAATGTGGCCCATCACCGGGATGCCGCGCCCGGACAGGAATGCAATCGTCTCCGCCATGCGAACGCCGCCTTCGAGCTTCACCGCGCCGCATTGCGTTTCCTTCATGATCCGCACCGCGGAGTTGAACGCCTGCTCCCTGGAAGCTTCATACGAGCCGAACGGCATGTCGACGACGACCAGCGCCTGCTTCGAGCCCCGCATCACCGCGGCGCCCTGAAGGATCATCATGTCGAGCGTAACAGGCACCGTCGTCTCGAAGCCGTGCATGACGTTACCAAGGGAATCGCCGACCAGAATGACGTCGCAATGCCGATCCACCAGTGCGGCCGTATGCGCGTGATAGGAGGTCAGCATCACGATCGGTTCGCCCCGCTTGCGTGCACGGATGTCCGGCGCGGTCTTGCGCCTGATGGAAGACTGAATTGACATGATCGGCTCCGTCCACGGGGGAGGCGGATCGAAACCAGATGCCATGAGCATGTCAATCCGGATGGTCGGGCCTGCGATCACAATGGACGGCGTGAGGGCCCACTGTCTCGACATTCTCAGTGTCATCGCCCGCGTAGGCGGGCGATCCAGTATTCCAGAGGCCGTGCCATGATGCGGATAAGCCGCGGCGTACTGGATGCCCCGGTCAAGCCGGGGCATGACAGCGGTGTGTTGCGCGGAAGCGCTCGCCCAAGCCCTTCCGCAGGCCCAGCCCGTCCACACCCCCACGTGCCCCAGGATAAATTAACCAGCCATTAACCAAATTCGCCGCATCGTTAACCATTCAATAACAGGGATCGAGTCGGCCGCTATGGAGGCTGCAGCAAAAGTCCAACGCCAAATGGTTCGCCTGCGCGGGCGCTCCTACGTGGCCTTCGTGTTCGTGCCGACGGTTCCGATCCAGGACTGGCTGCAGGAGATCGACGCCACGATTGCGCGCTCGCCGGGTTTCTTCGCCGGCCGGCCCGTGGTGATCGATCTGTCCTCGGTCGATCTCAGCCAGTCCGGCATCGCCCATCTGCTCACGAGCCTCCAGGATCGCAACATCCGGGTGCTCGGGATCGAGGGGGTGGAGGAGGGCCGGCTGACGCCGACCATGCCGCCGCTGCTCTCGGGAGGGCGCAGCTGCGTGGTCGAGCCGAGCGCGCCGAAGAAGGCCGAGGCGAAGGCCGTAACCAAGCCGACCTCGCTCCTGCTCGATAGCCCGGTGCGCTCGGGCCAGACCGTGATCTTCCCGGAGGGCGACGTCACCATTCTGGGCTCGGTCGGCTCCGGCGCCGAAGTCGTCGCCGGCGGTTCCATCCACATCTACGGCGCGCTCCGCGGCCGTGCCATGGCGGGGGTCAATGGGCACACGAGCGCCCGCATCTATTGTCAGAAGATCGAGGCTGAACTGCTTGCAATTGATGGATTTTACCAGACTGCGGACGACATCGACGCCGCTTTGCGCGGCAAGCCGGCGCAGGCCTGGCTGCAGGGGAATACCATGCGAATTACAGCACTGAACTGACCAGCAAAGGAGACATTTCAGATGAGTAAGGTACTGGTCGTGACATCAGGCAAGGGCGGGGTCGGCAAGACCACGACGACCGCCGCGTTGGGGGCTGCGCTGGCGCAACGCGGCGACAAGGTCGTCGTCGTCGATTTCGACGTCGGCCTGCGCAACCTCGATCTCGTCATGGGCGCCGAACGCCGCGTCGTGTTCGACCTCATCAACGTGGTGCAGGGCGTTGCAAAGCTCCCGCAGGCGCTGATCCGCGACAAGCGGCTGGAGAATCTCTGGCTGCTGCCGGCCTCGCAAACCCGCGACAAGGACGCGCTGACGGAAGAGGGCGTCGGCAAGGTCATCGACGATTTGCGCGACCGCTTCGACTGGGTGATCTGCGACAGCCCGGCCGGCATCGAGCGCGGCGCCTCCATGGCGATGCGCTTTGCGGACGAGGCCGTGATCGTCACCAATCCGGAAGTCTCCTCGGTGCGCGATTCCGACCGCATCATCGGCATGCTCGATTCCAAGACGGTGCGGGCCGAGAAGGGCGAGCATGTCCAGAAGCACATTCTCATCACCCGCTACGATGCCTCGCGCGCCGCGCGCGGCGAGATGCTGACCATCGACGACATCCTCGAAATCCTCGCAACGCCCTTGCTCGGCATCATCCCCGAGAGCCAGGACGTGTTGAAGGCCTCCAATGTCGGCACGCCGGTGACGCTGTCGAATGTGGACGGCGCACCCGCACGGGCCTATATCGACGCGGCGCGGCGGCTGTGCGGCGACACCGTTGCGATGCAGGTTCCGGCCGAGCGCAGGCGCTTCATGGATCGTCTGCTGCGACGGAGGGCTGCATGAGCATGGGTCTGCTTCGGCTTCTCCGCGGCAAGAAGGCCTCGGCACCCGTCGCACGCGAACGGCTGCAGATCCTGCTTGCCCATGAACGCGGATTGCGCGGCCAGCCCGATCTGCTCGGCGTGCTGCGCGAGGAAATTCTTGCTGTCGTGTCCAGGCACGTCACGCTGGACCCGACCAAGGTTATCGTCCGGCTCGAGCGCGGCGACGAGGTATCGACCCTGGAGGTCGATATCGAGGTGCCGAACGATTTGGAGCGCAAGCGCGCGGCGGTCGGGTAGGGGATCCGGCCGGTACACTGCAAATTTGGGGTGGGTGAGAAGGCGGTCCGCTGGGCATAGCGGACCGCCTTTGTCTTGCTTGCTCGTCACGTCAAATTCCAGGCCTGCCGATGTGATCGGTCGTGGGCGGAACGGGACCTGCGGCGAAATCGTTGTCAGAGGCCGCGGAGCGCCAAGCCAGGCGCTGCGGTTTCCTGAACAGGAGAGCGCCCATGATATCCGAGATCCAGGTCCACACCATCGCGCGCCAGATGCTGGAAAAACATGGTTTCGCTGCGATTGCGAAGGCCGCCGAGCAGGCGCAGGCCTGTGAGGGCCGCGGCGAGGCCGATGAGGCCAAGGAGTGGCGTCACATCGAGGACGCCATGAAGATCATCCGCGGCCCGCACCAGAGCTGATCCGCGGCCAGCGCGCTCAGCGCTCCCCGCGGTCGGCGCCCGGCTGCGTAGTGCGATTTTGTGTCTGCGGCTGGGGACGCTCGCCTGTCTCTTTGCAGGGCAGCGGTTCCCACGAGCCGTCGGGTGCCTGCTGGTAAGCACTGCAGGATGACGAGGTGGATTTTTCCTCGCCTTTCTGGGCATCGGAGTTCTTCGCCAGGGCGGGCGCGGTCAGCACAGCGGCGGCCGCAAATGCGCCGGCGAAAACAAAATGGATACTCCGCATGTGGGCTCTCCTGTCCGAATTCGAAGAGGCCGCATGGTGTCGAGGATTATGACGATAGTTGGCCGCCGCGACGGTTCCGCCACGGCGTGCTTAACGCCGCGAGAGAGCGCCTAGCCGCCCTTGCTGCGGATCAGGCCGGCGAGGTTGGTCTTCTGGGCCTCGCACCAGCCGGGCATGCCGAGGCGGCGCTGGTCCATGTCGGTCGCCTGCGTCGCGACCGCGACCTCGGCCATCAAATCATCGTCCTGCTTCTCGCCCATCTTGCCGCCGGTGTGCATCCAGGCGATCGCCTTGCGCACCTTCTCGGTGGTGCCGTCCGGCAGCTGCATCTGCTGCGCCTTCTGCACGAGGTCCTGATAGACGAGATCGGTGTTCGGACATTCCACCTTGGCGGCGAAGGCCTGCAAGACCATCGTCACATAGGTCGAGCGTGCACGGTCCGCCGCTTGGGCCGGCGCGGCGAGCAGTAACAGACCTGCGATCAGGAAACCGGTGCGCATCCTTGGTATCTCCTCCGTTTTTTTGGGAGGCTAGCGTCCGGCAAGCCACTCCGCAATGGTGCCGGGACGTATTTGTCGCTCCCCGGTGCGGTGCGCTATCGTCAGCCCGTCCTGGCCACGGAGAGCGACATGAGCCTGTTGAGCACGCCGTTCGACCCCGCACGCGATACGGCCCTCGTCACCGGCGCAGGCAACGGCATCGGCCGCGCGATTGCGCAGGCGCTGGTCGGCGAGGGCGTTCGGACCGTGTTCGCCGATGTGAGCCTGGAACGGGTGAGCGCGGCGATCAGCGCGAGCTGCAGGCCTGAACTGGCGGTGCCGTGGGTCGGCGATCTCGCCAGGTCAGACGCTTGCGATGCCCTGCTGGCCGCCGCAGAGGGGCTCGGCGAGGTCTCGCATTTCGTGCACAGTGCATCGCCGCCGCGGCGCGAGGCCGATCATGCGCTCGCGGTCGATCGCAAGACCTGGCAGGAGATGCATGCCGTCAATCTCGATGCCGGATTCCATCTGGCGCGCGGGCTGGCAAAACGGCTGATCGCGGCGAAACGGCCGGGCTCGTTCCTGTTTCTCACCTCGCTGCACGCGGGCACGCCGCGCAACCTGCCGCATTATTCGACGGCGAAGGCGGGAATGGCGATGCTGGTGAAGGAGCTCGCGAAGACGCTCGGGCGTCACGACATCCGCGTCAACGCGCTGGTGCCCGGCGCGATCGCGGCGGGCGGGTTCGTTGCCGATGCCTCGCTGGCGAAGCACATTCCGCTCGGGCGTCTCGGCGAGGCCAAGGACCTCGCGCCGATGGCGCTTGCGGTGCTGTCGAACAAGCTCTCGGGTTACGTCACCGGCGCAGCCTTCGTCGTCGACGGCGGATTGTCGCTGACGAACTGGTTCGAGCCGCCGGAGCTGGACGACTAAGGCCCCGTTCCGATGAATAGGAACGATGCTTTTGAGTCACGGTTCGACGCGCTTTTACGCGAACCGGTTTCCAAATCGCTCGAAAACGCTGTGGCCTAGCGTCGCCAGGCCGGCACGGGATCGAGCGGCGTGCGATAGACCTCGTTGTGATCGCGATCGGTGACGCGCACCGCGCAACCCTTCCGTTGCAGCTCCGGCTTCACCTGCGACAGCTCGGTAGCCAATTGAACGGCGCGATCGGAAGCGACCTCGATGTCTTCGAGGATGATTCCACCCTGGTTCTTGAACTCTTCACCAACCACGAGATCGAAGGAATAGTAGGGCATTCGATTTCCCCGGTGTGACGACGTGAGCTTCAGTGGAAGTCTCAACACAGCTCGGATGATACCACTGAGTCGATATTTTCGAATGAACGGGTCGCGCAATCTCTGTGCTTATGGCGCAGAAATCATGTGCAGCATTCGCGGGCGTTAAGATTTTATTAAATATGTCGACGTGATCATAAGGCATGAAATTGCAGCAGAACCGGGCTCCGGGAACCGGCAGCTGCAAGAGAAGGCCGGCGGCATAAATCCCGACGGCCTTTTCTCTTGACGGAAGACGATCGAAATATCGGTCTCCGTAATTGCCCGGACTCAACGCGTCGCATCGACTCGGACAGCTTGGACGACGTCGCGACAGCGACGCTGCGTCGGCGCCTGATCTAGCGCAGCGGCATCGGCGGACGCACGACAGGTCCGTCGTCATCGGCAACGGCTTGCGTCGTGGCGACCGGTGCTGCCGTCGGCGCGACCGCGGCAGCCTGCGAAGGTGCAGGCGGCGCGGGCGAATAGGCCGGCATGTAGGTTTGCGACACGACAGGCTTCGGCTTGCGAACCGGAGGCGCCGGAGATCGCGGCGGGAGCGTGGACACGCGCGCGCGCGAATCGACCCGCTTGGCCTCAGCCACCGGCTTTGGCGCGGGCGGTTTCGCCATCTCGCGCGCGATCTGCTCCTGCCCGGCCTTCAACTCGGCAATGTTGGCCTTGAGCGCTTCGATCTGCTGCGCCATCGCTGCGAGATCGCGCGTCATCGATTGGACCGATTGCGCGGGATCGGGCTGTGTTGCGACAGGTGCTGCTGCTGCAACCTGAACCGGAGGCGGCGGCGCAGGTTGAGCAGATTGATCGGTCGCTTGATCCGTTACGGCTGGCTCCGCGGGCGGCGCGGCCTGCGCGGCGGTGACGGGCGCGGCGGTCACCGGTGCCGCCGTTCGCGATGTCGAAGGCAGCAGCGAGGTCAACGCAGTCAATGCTGGTTTCCATTCGTCGAGCATCTGCCTGGCCGTGTCGCCATGTTTCTCCCAGGCGACGGCCGCGCTTCCGCCCGCAAACAAGATCATGATGAACGCGCCGCGCAGCCATTTGCCGGCGGAGGATCGCTTCTGCCGGTTGCGACCATCGCTGGCCGCGACGCGCACGGCGGTGTCGACCGAGGGGGCTGCCGTCTGCGGCTCCAGGACGGGACTGAACTTCGGCTCCGGATTGACGGTGCGCTCCGGCGTGAACTTCGGATCTATTTTCGGCTCTGGACGGGTTGCGATCTCAGGGGCCAACGCGGGCGCACCACTGATGGGGCGCGAAGCCAGCACCATGTCGGGTGAAATCTCAACGGCGTCGTGCGGATCGTTGTCCTTGACCGTGTCCTTCACGATCTCATCGACGATTTGCCTAGAGTTCAGCGTCGCGAGCATCGCAGCTCCTTTGAAGTCCGAGTGTTTAAAGTATGGGCGTCCGCATTGGCGCGAGCCGATCTGTCGAGGTGAACCCATCCCAAATCCGATGAGTCCGCACGATGACCCACGAGTCCAGCCGGGTTTGACCAAAGCAAGGCGAGGGGATGGAGACTGTGCGACGCTTCTTCGCCGTTTGTGGTGATGGAACCGGGGCGGCCAAACACGTGCACGTGTTCCGCATTGCCTTTTTTTCAGCACGATTTGGGCAGCATCTAGCGGCGCTGGGGGTGCTGCTATCCGCTATCGGGGGGCCGGTGGTGCCAAAATCTCGAATCGTATTGTTCGTCATTGCCATGCTTCCGCTCGCCGGCTGCATGCAGACGACGCTTTCTCCATCGACGGACGCGAGCATGACGCCGCGCGACCGGCAGTTGCTTGCGCACACGCCCTACGCGCAGGCGAACGTGCCTGAGCAATATCTCCGTCATATCGTCGACTACCCGCGCAAGGAGCAGCCGGGCACGATCCTGGTCGATACCGATGCGCGCTACCTCTATTTCGTGCTGCCCGAAGGCAAGGCGATCCGCTACGGCGTCGCGGTCGGCGAGGAAGCCATGGCCTTCTCCGGCGTCGCGCGCGTTGGCCGTCTGGCGGAATGGCCCGACTGGGTTCCGACAGCGGAGATCCAGGCGCGGCTCGGACCGTATCCGGCGCGCGTCGCCGGTGGCCCCGCCAATCCGCTGGGCGCGCGGGGCATCTACCTCTACCTCGGCAACAAGGACACGCTCTACCGTATCCACGGCACCAACCAGCCGGAATATATCGGGCAGGCGATCTCGTCCGGCTGCATCCGGATGCGCAACGAGGACGTGATCGATCTGTTCGACCGGGTGAAGCTGAATGCCACGGTGGTGGTGCTGCCGCCCGGGCAGAATGCACGGGTCGACGCGGGGTCTAGCTGGCGCGGCTAAGCGCGGTGCGATCGGTTATTCCACTGCTCACGAGGCTTTCGTCGTGGGCAGGGCTGCCGGTTGAGACCTAGTTCTCAGGCCGGGCGACGCGCCATTGCAGCGTCGTGGCATTGCCGTTGGCATCGCCTGGCGCCTTGTCGGCCGGCGAGGTGTAGAGCGGACGATAGCGGTACGCCCACATCTTGCTGCCGTCGTTGCGGCTGATCACGGTGAAGTCGCCGATGGCCTTGGCGTCGACCGTAGCGGATAGCGGGACCCAGCTTTCGGTACACTTGCCGTTGCAGTTCGACGTCTTGCCGGTGGTGTCGCGCTCGTAAGTGTAGAGCGTCATGCCCTTGAGGTCGACGAGCGTGGGGCCCTGCTTGGTCAGGACCACCTTTGCCGGTGCGGTCGTGGCCTCGGGCTTCGGCGGAGCAGGGTCGCCGCCGCCATGGCCGTTAGCAAGCGCTGGGCCGGCCGAGAGCGCGATGGCCGTCGCCGCAATGAGGAACCTGAACATCCGAAACTCCCGAGCGGCAAAGTAAATCGCGCGTTAAACGCCGAATGTTGCCGACCCTAGCAGCCGAAGGTTAGTTCCAGGTTTCGCGGCACTGCGACAATTACGGATGGAAATACGGGGTTCATGCCTCCAGCTCGCGCAGCGGGGCGCGACTGAGCTCATTGCCGGCGGCAATGGCCTTGCGCAGCAGCCGCATCAGCTCTTCACCTTCCTTCGCGCTGAGGCCGCGCAGCATGACGCGCTGGGCGGACTCCACCGCCGGAGTGATCTTGCGCAGCGTGCGTCGGCCCTCGTCGGTGATTTCGAGCTCGCGGGCGCGGCGGTCGCGGCTGGAGGCGCGGCGCTCGGCAAGGCCTTTCTGGACGAGGCGGTCGATGACCCCGGTGATGGTGGTGCGGTCGTAGGCGATCAATCCTGCGAGCGTCACCTGGTCGAGCCCCGGATTGGCCTTGATGGTCGCAAGGGCCGCGTATTGCACCGGCGTGAGGTCGAAGCCGGCTTCGCCGACTTCGGCCAGAAACACCGCCACCGCGATCTGCTGGAACCGGCGCGCCAGGTGCCCGGGCATGTCGTTGTTGTCTTTCACCGAATTCTCCGTTGCGGCAGGGAATGCGCGGATCGTTGACAAGTATACTGATAGTCAGCATACTGAGCAATATCGAAGAAGACGTTGACGGGAGAGGTGCTCATGCAATTCCATCTCAATGGATTTCAGCCGGGCGATCCTGAAATCGCCGATCCCGCCGAACGTATTCAGGCTTCGGGCGCAGCCGGGGCCGTGCCTGAAGAGGTCGATGTCCTCATCGTCGGCTGCGGCCCTGCGGGCCTGACGCTCGCGGCCCAGCTTGCGCAATTCGGCGACATCAAGACCTGCATCGTCGAGCAGAAGCCGGGCCGTTTGCTGGTCGGGCAGGCCGACGGCATCGCCTGCCGCACCATGGAGATGTTCCACGCCTATGGGTTTAGCGAGCGCGTGCTGAAGGAAGCCTATTGGGTTAACGAGACCACGTTCTGGAAGCCGGACGAACGGAAGCCCGAGACGATCGTCCGCAGCGGGCGTGTGCAGGATGTCGAGGACGGGCTGTCTGAATTCCCGCATGTCATCCTCAACCAGGCGCGCATCCATGACGGCTTTCTCGATCTCATGCGCAAATCGCCGGCCAAGCTCGAACCGCATTACAACCGGCGCCTGCTCGACCTCGAGGTCGATCCGGCGGCAGGTCCCGCCAACCATGCCGTGACGGTGCGCCTCGAACGTGCCGATGCCGGCAATGAGGGGAAGGTGGAGACGATCAGGGCGCGCTACGTCGTCGGCTGCGACGGCGCGCGCAGCACGGTGCGCAAATCGATCGGCCGCGAGCTGCATGGCGATTCCGCCAACCACGCCTGGGGCGTGATGGACGTGCTGGCGGTGACCGATTTTCCCGACATCCGCTTCAAGGCCCTGATCCAGTCGGCGAAGGACGGCAGCCTGCTGATCATTCCGCGCGAAGGCGGCTACATGGTCCGCCTCTATGTCGAGCTCGCAAAGCTCGATGTCGGCGAGCGCGTCGCCAATCGAAACATCACCGCCGATGACGTGATCGCGAAAGCGCGGCGGATCCTGAAGCCGCACACGTTGGATGTGAAGGAGATCGCCTGGTGGTCGGTCTACGAGATCGGCCAGCGCCTGACCGACAAGTTCGACGACGTTCCGGAGGCCGAGATCGCCTCGCGCCTCCCGCGCATCTTCATCGCCGGCGATGCCTGCCATACCCACAGCCCGAAGGCGGGGCAGGGCATGAACGTCTCGATGCAGGACGCTTTCAATCTCGGCTGGAAGCTCGCCGCCGTCCTCCGGGGGCAGTGTGCATCGGGCCTCTTGCATTCCTATTCGGCCGAGCGCCAGGCGGTGGCGAAGGAGCTGATCGATTTCGACCGCGAATGGGCGGGCATTCTCGCCTCCGCCGCCAAGGCCGGTGGTGCCGATGCGGCCAGGACGCAGGACTATTTCGTCAGGCACGGGCGCTATACCGCGGGCACGGCGACGCATTACCGGCCGTCGCCCCTCACTGGCGCGACATCACACCAGCATCTTGCCGAAGGCCTCGTCATCGGCACGCGCTTCCATTCCGCGCCGGTGATCCGGCTTGCGGACGCCAAGCCGGTGCATCTCGGCCATGCCGCGCAGGCCGATGGCCGCTTCCGCGTCTACGCGTTTTCGCCCGCGGAGGATCCCGCCGCCGCGGGATCGGCGATCCGCGCGCTGTGTGATTTTCTCGCAGAGGCCCGTGAATCGCCGGTCCGTCGCCATACGCCCGCTGGAGCCGACATCGACAGCGTGATCGACCTGCGTGCCGTCTTCCAGCAGGATCATCGCGCGCTCGCCGTGGAGGCGATGCCGGCGCTGCTGCTGCCGCGCAAGGGGCGACACGGCTTGATCGACTACGAGAAGATGTTCTGTCCGGACCTCAAGAGCGGCCAGGACGTTTTCACCATGCGCGGTATCGATCGGAGGGCTGGCTGCATCGTCGTGGTGCGCCCCGACCAATATGTCGCGCAGGTCCTTCCGATCGACGCTTTTTCTGCGCTCGCGGCGTACTTCGACGGGTTCATGCTGCAAGCGAGCTGACGCTCAAACAGCCCTGGCGTTGCCAACGAAAGCCCGGTCCTCGCGCCGGGCTTTCCGTTTGGTTCGAGTCAGGTTCCCGGCTTGTCCAATTTAAGAAAGTTCTTCGCGGGCAGATTTCATCGATCGTAATATGTGTACTCAAAGCTGTAAGCATCCACTCGGGGCAGCGGGGCAACGGGAGGATGACGATGAGACAGAGCCAGGCGGAGACACGCCGCCAAAATGTCGCGAAGCGGTCGATGACCAAGGAGGCCAAACAGCTGTCCAGCCTGATCGCCGGGCTGCGCAAATCCCTCGACGGAATTCACAAGGAGCGGACGAGCACGAAGCTCACCGGTGCCGAGATGGGCATGCTCGACGAGCGCCGCAACAACCTGTTGCTGACCATCGCAGCGTTGGACGACCGTCTCTCGGCGGTGCAGGGGCTGATCGATCTCGGCCGTCCCCATATCATCCGCGTCCACTAAGCGGATCGCGATCCCCTAACGGTTCCGTCGCGGCGGCGATGGACCAGGGCCCGGTGGCCGGCTCCGCAGGGCATAAGGGTTGGCGTAGCACTGGGCAGACTGCCCGGAAGCAGTCGCGGCGCACTGCGCGATCGACGTGAAGCTGCAATCGATGCTGCTGCCGTCGATGGTGTAGATTTCGATGCAGACGGGATAGCGCGGATCGTAAGTCTGCGCCCGCGCAGGTCCGGTGGCAAGCAGCGCCACGCCAGGCAAGCCCGCGGCAAGCAGAATCGCATTTTTGATGCTGCGCACGATCAATCTCCGTCGCTCAGTTGGAACCAGGGCACAATGCTGCCGTCGATGGCACCAAATTGCCACGCTCCCGGCGAATTGCCGCCAAAGCCCGCTGCCACGAGGGGAGCTGGTGCAGGGCGAGGCAAGGGGATGCGCATTGGCCTATAAAATGGTCGCAGAACGCGACAATGAGAAGTGCAGTTTTGCCCGCGAGAGCCGGTTGCTCATCGTGGCGAAGGCAAAAGTATGGGCGAGCGAGGGATGGAAGGTCGTCATCACCGACCCGGACGGCAAGGCCTACACTCCGCCCGAATTCGATCAGCTGTTGGCGGCGTGACCGCGCGACGGGGCCGATTCTTCTTTTGACGCGTTTTCTTTACGCGAACCGGAATCCACTTCGCTCGAAAACGCTCTAGGGGGCGACATTGATTTCGCTGTTTCGACCGGGGCGCGACGTGATCGCGCCCCTGGTGACTCTCGCAGCCGCGGCGCTGACGGTGACGGTCGCGTCCGCGCAAAATCTCGATGCCGGCAAGCCGGCCGCAAAGCTCTTCGCGGACGGCTGCGCGACCTGCCATCGCAGCCCGCGGGGATTGGCGAAAGGGCGCTTTAGCCTGACGCTCGCCTGGTTCCTGAAGGACCATTACGTAACCAGCCCCGACTCCGCCAAGGCGCTCGCCGCCTATCTGGTGTCCGTCGACGAACCGCCGCCGCGCGCGGCGGCCAAGTCCGGTGCAAAGCCGGCCAAATCCGCGCCGCGTCCGCCCAAGGCGGTGCAGAGCCAATAGCCGTCGTTCCGGCTATCCGCGCCGATAGGTCTGTGCGATCAGGCGGTCGTGCACGGCACGCAAGTCCGCGCCCATGCGCGTCTGTCCCGTCGTGATGTATGACAGCCAGGCGCCGTCGGCGGCGAGGCGCACGACGTGGAGTTCGGGCGCCGCGTCGGTCGTACGGTGACGCTTCAGGCGCGCCTTCATCCAGTCGTTCCAGAGCCGGCGCAGGGACGGATCGGTGACCACGACCATGCTCAGCGCCGCCCAGGGCGTCGCAAAGCCGAAGGCCTTGCCGGTGAAGACCGCATTGACATAGGCCCGCGTAAAGCTGCCGCGCGGCTTCGGGTCCGCTTCGATAGCGGCGTCGATCTCGGCATCGACGCGGGCGAGAAGATCGGCGAACAGGCCCTCGATCAGCGCCTGCTTGCTGCCGAAATGATGGAACAGCCCGCCCTTGGTGACGCCGGCCGCCGCCGCCACCGCCTGCACCGTGATCCCCGATACGCCGTGATCCATGGCGATCGCCGCGGCATGGTCGAGCAGGGCGCGCCGGACCTGCTCGGGCTGCTTGGCGCGGGTGTAGGCGCTGGCCGGCATCAATGCGCCGTCGTCTGCGAGAACAGGTTGATGACCACGACCCCTGACACGATCAGTCCGATGCCGACGAAGGCTGCGGCGTCCAGCATCTGGCGGAACAGCACGAAGGAGACGGTCGCGGTCAGAATAATGCCGACGCCGCCCCAGATCGCGTAGGCGATGCTGAGCGGAATGACCCGGATCGCCACCGACAGCGCGTAGAACGAGGCGACGTAGAACAGCACCATGGCCAGCGTCGGCCATGGCCGCGTGAACTGCGCGGACTGCTGCAGGAAGGCGGACGCGGTCACCTCGAAGACGATGGCGAGGGCAAGCGCTGCGTAGGCATTGAAGGCGGAGGTCATGGCGAGCTCAGATGTGGCGCGCGAAAGATACCGCGCGGTAGGTATGTTTAGCACGCGGAACATGGCTTTTGGCGGGTGGAGGTATCACGTGTGAGTGACGAGCCTGCGACAGGCCGGAGCCTGTTCGCGGCGGTTTGCCGGAGTTTTGGCTGTTTCGCCGAAAAGACGAAGCCGCCGCGCGACAGATCGCACGACAGCTCGGAGTGTCGATTTTATGCAACGTCAGCTGATCCGCACGGAGAGCTCGACGTCTTCGGCGAAGGGCGTGGACATGTAACCGCTTGCGGGCCTGCGTACGCGCGCGAGATAGTCGGGGCTGTCGTCGGCATTGTCGGCGACGATGATCGCGCCCGGCTTGAGATGGCCTTCGACCAGATCCAGGATCTCCGGGTAGAGCGCCTTGGCGCCGTCGAGCAGCACGAGGTCGATCGTGTCGGGCAGATCGGCGCTGAGCGTCTTCAGCGCATCGCCCTCGCGGATTTCGACGAGATCGATCAGCCCACCAGCCGAAAGATTGTCCCGTGCCCGTGCCGCCTTGGACGGCTCGAACTCGCTGGTGATGAGACGGCCGCCGCCATTGTCGCGCAAGCCTGCGGCAAGGTGCAGGGTCGAGATGCCGAACGAGGTCCCGAACTCGACGATCGCCTTGGCGCGCGAACTGCGCGCCAGCATGTAGAGCAGGTGACCTGTCTCGCGAGAGACCGCCAGCGGTGCGTCCTTCAAGCGTGCGTAGAGGTCGCGGTAATCGGTTTTGCTCCGCATCATCCGCGCCCGGTCTGCGTCGGACAAATCGGCGACGGCGGCGTGTGTTGCACCCCTGGTTGCTTCGGCCTCGTCAAACAGGCGATCCAGCAGCGGCGCAAGCGTTGTGATGGTCGGGGTGGTCATTTTATGTCTCCGGAGTTCGCGAAGAAGCGCGTGCTTGCGCAGGGATTGAAATACGACTAATTCGTCGCATTTCCTATTCGCATTGCCCGAGCACGCCATGGCCGACCGCCGAAGCCGTTCAATTTCCTCACGAAAACAGCCGCAACAGGCCCGATCGAGCGGGCTGGTGGCCGCGATTCTGGATGCCGCTGTTCAGGTCCTGGCCAAGGAGGGAGCGCAGCGTTTCACTACGGCGCGGGTGGCGGAGCGGGCCGGTGTGAGCGTCGGATCGCTCTACCAATATTTTCCGAACAAGGCGGCGATCCTGTTCCGCCTCCAGAGCGACGAGTGGCGGCGCACGAGCGAGCTGTTGCGCGGGATCCTCGCGGATGCGGCGAAGCCGCCACCGGCGCGGCTGCGCGCGCTGGTCCACGCCTTCATTCGTTCCGAGTGCGAGGAGGCCGCGATCCGCGTCGCACTCAGTGACGCTGCACCGCTGTATCGCGACGCGCCCGAGGCGCAGGACGCCCGGGCAGCCGGCGAGGGGATCGTCGCCGCGTTCATGCGGGAGGCGCTGCCGAAAGCCTCGGATGCGACGCGTATCCTTGCCGGCGAGCTGATCACGGCGACGCTGAGCGAGGTCGGCAAGAGTTTTTCGGAAGAGACGCGGAGCGAGACGGAGATCGCAGCCTATGCCGATGCCATGGCCGACATGTTCTGCGCCTATCTTGCGACGCTGGCGCGGCGCTGAGGCATTGCTGACATCGGCGTTTGCGGGCCGATTATTCTTCAGAGTTTGCCGGGTCATGGGTTAGCCTTCGCTCGCCGTTCCCTATTCGAGCCATTGAGACCCGTGCCATGCATGTGCTTCGCCCCCAGTTTCGCATCGAGGAGCAGCGTGCGCTGGAATTTGCGGGGCAGCGCGGCTTCGGCATGATCGTCGCGGCGGACGAGCACGGTCCGCGGGCCTCGCACGTGCCGTTCGTGCTGGACTGGCGCAACGGGCAGGTGATCGTGCAGATCCATTTCACCGCCAAGAATCCGCTCGTGTCGCTTGCGGACGGCACGCGGCGCTTCCTGCTGATCGTTGCCGGCGACGACGCCTACATCTCCAACGACTGGTACTCTTCGCGCGACAATGTCTCGACCTGGCTCTACGAGGCCGTGCACCTGTCGGGCGTGGCGCATCTGCGCGGACTGGACGAGAACCGCGGGCATGGCGATGCGCTGCTTGCGGTGTCCGAGGCGCGGTTGCCGAAGCAGCCCTGGGACCTCGCGCAAATGGAGCCGGGCAAGCGCGAGAGCATGCTGGCTGCGATCCGGGTCGTCGATCTCGTGGTCGACACCGTCGAGGGGCAGGCCAAGCTCAATCAGCACAAGAGCGATACGGACCATGTCGCGATCGCCGACCGGCTGGCGCGGTCGGAGGAGACGGGGCACCGGCGGCTGGCGCGGAAGATGCAGGCGCTGCGGCCGGGGCTGGGGTATGAGATGCTCTAAACTTGTAGCCCGGATGGAGCGCAGCGTAATCCGGGATTCATGCCGCGATCTGAGAACCCCGGATTGCGCTTCGCTCCATCCGGGCTACGCCAGCCGTTCCTGCTACGCTTGCTTCGCTCAGCATTTGATCTTACGGACCTCTCAATGCTCGTCATCTCCATTCAAAGCCAGGTGGTCCACGGCCATGTCGGCAACAGCGCGGCCGCCTATGCCATGCAAGCGGAGGGCGTGAACGTCGCGGCGGTGCCGACGACGCTGCTGTCGAACCATCCGCGTTATCCGACGTTGCGCGGGCGGGTGCTGGAGACCGAGCTCGTCGCCGATCTCCTGAAAGGCGTCGAGGAGCGCGACCTCGTCGACGAGGCCGCGGTGCTGGTCACCGGCTATCTCGGCTCGCCGGGCAACGCGGCTGTGATCGCCGACTTCGTCGAGCGGGCGCTGACGCGGAATTCGAAGCTGGTCTATCTCTGCGATCCCGTGATCGGCGATGACGGCCGCGTCTATGTTGCCGACGGCATTCTGGACGTGGTGCAGCACCAGCTGCTGCCGGCCGCCAACCTGACCACGCCGAACCAGTTCGAGCTCGAGCTGCTGTCGGGCGTCACGATCGCGGACACTCAGAGCCTGCGCACGGCCTGCGCGGCGCTGGCGGGGCAACGTCGCATCGATGTCGTCGCTACCGGCTGCACGCTCGCTGACACGGCAGAAGGGCAGGTGGAGACGATCCTGTGCGCCGACGGCCAGCTGTCGCGCTTTGCGACGCCGCGGTTGCCGATCCGCCCCTCAGGCACCGGCGATCTCCTTACCGGCCTGATTGCGGCGCATCTGGCCAAGGGCAAGGCGATGCAGGCGGCCGTACGGCTCGCGGTCGAAACCATCTTTGCGGTGCTGGTGCGCACGCAAGACGCAGGCACCGCCGAGATGCGCCTCGTACCGCTGCCGATCCCCGGGCGGAAGCCGTAACAGGGTCAGGTCGCGCGCTTGCCGGCCGATTGGGCCGACTTCTGCGGCTTGGCCAAACTCTTCTGCTCGCGTGCGGCGTGTGTCTTTCGCAGCTTTGCGTGGGCCGCGGCCCGCATCACCTTCTTGGACCTCACGTTGGTCGCTTCCTTGCGGTCTCCCGTGCCACGCTTCGAGATGTATTCCTGGCCGTCGACCGGGCCGACATGCGGCGGATCGCGGCCGAGATAGGGCCGGCCAATGCCGAATGCCTTGCCGTTGGCGTCAACCCACTTCCACAGGATTTCGGTCGAGACCCAGCGCTGCGCGCGGTTGTTGCCCTGGGTGCTGACGATGTCGGCCGCCATGCCGTGGCCGTAGCCACCGCGCGTGCTGCCGCCATGATAGGAGCGGTCGGAGGCGGCCTTCAGGCCGCTCGCGATCGACTGGCGGTAGTCGTCGCGGAACGCGCTGGTGATGCCCGGCGACAGGCCGGCGGCCTCGGCTGCGAGCAGCATGCGAAACAGCTTTCGCTTGAAGCTCTTGTCCATGCCGCCGATGACGTAATCCATCATCGGCATGCTGGCGCGCTCGGCCGCTTTCGGATCCTTCCAGCCAAAATCCTGATCGACCAGCTTTGTGAAGCTGCGCATCACCGTGACCATCTTGCCCCTACGCTTGACGGTAACGGCGCGGCGGTCCTCGACCTTGATCGAGTCCTCCTTGGCCGTGCGCTGGTAGAGCGCCCAGAGGTAGCGGTCGATGCAGGCGTCCATGACAAAGCACTCATCGAGCACGGCGACGGTGTCGGCCGGCGGCGACGGCTTGCTCGCGGCAGGCGCTGGGCCGGTCGCGATCGCCGCGGGCGACAGCTCATCTGTCGTCACGATCTCGGTGGGATCGGCGGATGCGAGTTTGATCACGGGCTCCGGCGCCGGTGCGGCTTCTGCTGGTGCAGCCTCGCTGAGGACGGGCGCCGGTTCAGGCGAAATCTGTAGCGCCGGCGGCGCTTCCGCCGGCAAGATCAGCGCCGAATCGGCCGAGGCGAGCTTGACGGCGGCGGGCATCTCGGCTGTTGCGGCCTCGGGGGCCGGATCCGGATTCGGTGTCACAGCGACAGCGGCCGCGATATCGGCGGTCAGGGCGACGCCATCCTCGATGGCCGCAGCATGCGGGACGTCGGCGAGCTCGAGCCGGCCAAGATCTTTCGCGCGCGACACCGCGGAAGCATTGGCGCTGCTTTTCTCGATGAGGGCCGGAGCGTAGGCCGACAGGGAGAGCGCCAGCCAGCCGGCGAGAACGGCCGAGGGGCACGAGACCGCCACCAGAAGAGACCGCCGATCATTCATGATCCCTGCCTCCAAACGGTTCTATTTGAACCAATCTTGCACAGCCAGGCACGCGACGCGTCAATTGTTCGGAGGATGGTGTGGCGGCGCAATGGCGCAAATGGGCGAAATGGGGCTTTTCGGGCGGGTGTTGCCGAGGTGCAACGCGAGTTCCCTGCGGTTTAGGGCGGCAAGTGGCTGAAAAGCGGCAGCCATTCATTGTCATCAAATTGAAGGGATTGAATTTACTCAATCTTGGATTGCGACTTGGTATCTCTCCCGTGCCGGCAACGTGCGGTAGAGTTGGAAGGATGCGAGTTGTGAAATTGAAATACCTGTTGATCGAATTTGCCGCCGATGAATCCGGCGCCACCGCGATCGAATACGGTCTGATTGCAGCCGGTATCGCGCTGGCGATCATCGAGATCATCTATGCGCTCGGCACCAATCTCGTCGCAAAGCTGCAATCGCTGGCGACGGCGTTGAAATAAGCCGCGTGGACGCGGGGGCATGTGCTCGGTGCCTGACCGCCGCCCATAAAAGTGTCATGTCGCGTCTGGCGCGGCTTCGACCAAGCGCTTGTGCGCATTAAACATATTGCCATGCAGCGGGCGCGCTGTTGCAATGCAACAGAGTATGTCGCAATGCAGCAAAACGCGCTTAAATGTGCTCCGAACCTTCCACTCAGGAGCATCACCAATGAACAAGAAGACTCTGTCGATCGCCGCCGCCATCCTGACGATCGCGGGCAGCACCGCGGCCTTCGCCGCCGAGCTGCCGACCTATGAGGCCAACGGTTTTCCGGTCTCCCCCCTGCAGGTGCGCGTGCTTGGTGCCGCGCATGTCGAGCAGCAGGCAACCGTGCCGACCACGGTCGCTTCGGTCCACCAGGCCCGCGTGCTGACGCCGCGCAAGGTCAAGACCGCGGACGTCACGACGGGCACGGCCCGCTGATCTCAATCGCTTGAAGACATGAAACAGGCTCGTCTCCTCCCGAGCCTGCATGGACCGCGTTCCCGTTCAGGAGCGCGGTCTTTTTTTGAGAAGCGAGCCACGTTCTGGCGCGGCCGTGCGCGGGTTGAGAAAGTTGCGGCAAGAAAAATCGCCGTCGCGCGCCGGTTGTGTACGGCCGTTCAAGACGAGTGTGATCTCTTTAATAGTTGCTTTGCAGATCGCGGCGCCTGATGCGGGCGCCGCTTAGTGGCGGCCAAAAACCGTTTTCATAATGGAGCCGTCATGCCCGTTGCGCAAAAAGCAGTTATTGCCACCACCTCGCCGCGCGCGTTTATTCTCAGACATATTGCATTGTTCGCAGCCGCCGCGCTGTTCGTGTTCGTGCTGAGCCTGACCTATGGACTCGATCTCAGCCCCGGATTTTTCTGAGCGAACTTGCGCAGCTCGATTCGTGCTACGCATGCTTCGATGAGCGCAGACTGGACGGCGATCTTCCATAGAGCTCGGCGAACGCGGCGTTGAATCTCCGCAGGCTGCCGAAGCCGGCCTGGAACGCGATGTCGGTCATGGTGTGTTCGCCGGCATCGAGCAGGCGTTTTGCGCGCTGGACGCGCAGCGTCTTGGCAAGCTGCTGCGGCGTCGCGCCGACATGGCGCTCGAACAAGCGCGCCAGGTGACGCGAGGAGATGCCGAGCCGCATCGCGAGCGTCACCACCGAATCTTCATCGAGCGCGCCCTCGTTGATCAGCTTCACCGCGCGCGCAACCGTCGAACGCGTGCCGTTCCAGGCCGGGCAGAACGGTGCGGTTTCGGGGCGGCAGCGCAGGCAGGGCCGGAACCCCGAGGCTTCGGCCGCAGCCGCCGTCGGGTAATAGACGACGTTGCGCGTCAACGGCTGCTTGGCCGGACAGACCGGGCGGCAATAGATGCCCGTGGTCTTCACTGCCGTGAAGAAGCGGCCGTCATAGCGGGGATCCCTGCGCAGGCGCGCGGCGTTGCAGTCGTCAAAACTCAGCATGGCCGGATGATAGCGCATGCCCGCGCGGGCGGAAGGGCCGCGGGATGACCGAGTCCGATTGTGGCGAGCCGCAACGCGCATGGCGGCCTAGAAGGCGGCCCTTGATGCAAGCCCCCTCAATGCCAGTTCTGGAGCGCGCCGTGACCAGCCCGAAAGACATCGTTCTCAACGCCTGGAAGACCTTTTCGTCTCGCGATGCCGATCGCATCGCCGCGCTCTTTACCGACGATGCCGAATGGATCGCGCCGAAGGGCAACGCCACCGCCGTCGCGCTCGATCACACCGATCACATGGTGGGCGCGCAAGCGATCGCGCGCTTCATCGCGCAGGAGATGCACAGGATGTTTTCCGAGGTCGATATCGCCTTCCGCGGCGTCTACGCCGACGGCGATGTCGTGATCGTGGAAGAGCGGATGCGTGCCACGCTCCCTGGCGGCAAGCCCTACGAGAACGACTATTGCTTCGTGTTCACGGTGGCCGGGGACCGTATTCGCGAGGTGCGGGAATACATGGATACGCGCAAGGGATGGCGGATGGTGTTCGGCGAGGAGGCATGATGGTTGGATATCCGGGCTACGGAATCTCGCCGCGTGCCAGACCTGCAACGGCGTGGGTTGAGGCGGCTCACGCGCTGACATAAGGCTTGCCCATGGATCAGCGAACGAGCGGCGCTGACGCTCTCATTCAGAAGAACGATGCGGCGCCGGCGTTGCTCGGCGTCGTCTGCGGCCTGTCGGCTGCGCTGTTCTGGGCGCTGGGCTTTGCGGGGACGCGGCACGGCCTCAAGATCGGTTTCACCCCGGTCGATCTGCTCGTGCATCGCTATGTCTGGTCGGGCATCGCGTTCCTGCCGCTGGTCGCGCGCGCCGGCATCGGTGATCTCTGCGGCATCGGCTGGGGCAGGGGCCTTGTGCTGATGGTGCTCGGCGGTCCCGTGATGTCGCTGATCTCCTACACCGGATTCCTGTTCGTGCCGCTCGGCCACGGCAGCGTGATCCAGCCGTCCTGCGCGACGCTCGGCGGCCTCCTGCTCGCGGCAGTCGTGCTGAAGGAGCACATCTCCGCTTCGCGCCTTGCCGGCGCTCTGGTCATCGTCGGCGGCCTCTGCGTGATCGGCGCGGAATCGATCGGGCATATCGGAGCCGACGGCGTGCTCGGCGATCTGATCTTCGTGCTCACCGGATTCATGTTCGCCGGTTTTGGCGCGCTGCTGCGGCACTGGCGCGTCTCCGCCGTGTCGGCCGCGCTCGTCATCAACGTGCTGTCGCTGCTGCTGTTGCCGATCTATCTCGCCACCGTCGGTCTCGCCCATGTCGCGGCGATCGGTGTGACCGAGAATGCCATTCAGGCGCTGGCGCAGGGCGTGCTCGCCGGCCCCGCCGCGCTTTATCTGTTCGCCGTCTCGGTCCAGCGCCTCGGCGTCGCCCGCGCCGCCGTGATCCCGGCCTGCGTGCCGGCGCTGACGCTCCTGGTCGGCTGGCTGCTGCTCGGCGAGCCGCCGACGATGTTGCAGGTGGCGGGTCTGGTCACGGTGCTGTGCGGTTTTTATCTGGCGCAACGGCAGCGGTGATCGCGTAGCCCGGATGGAGCGGAACCGAAATCCGGGATCGAAAGGTGCGGCAACATTCCGGATTATGCGTCCGCTCCGTCCGGGTTACGCTGCCCGTCATGACCATCCTGCTCAACATCGACGTTCCCGACGCAGCGCAAGCGACCACCTTCTACACCGCCGCCTTCGGCCTGACGGTCGGCCGCCGCTTCGGCACCGACTTCGTCGAGCTGCTGGGCTGGCCGGCGCCGGTGTATCTTCTGACCAAGCAGTCCGGCACACCGGGCGCGGGCAGCGACCGCCGCCGCTACGAGCGGCACTGGACGCCGCTGCATGTCGACGTCGTCGTCGACGATGTCGATGCCGCCGTCGCGCGCGCACTTGCCGCCGGTGCGATCCTCGAGGCGCCCGCGCGCGATGCGTCCTATGGCCGGATCGCTATGCTGGCCGATCCGTTCGGGCACGGGTTTTGTCTGCTGGCATTCAGCGCGAAAGGGTATGAGGCGCTGCTGGAGGAATAGCGCGAGCGGACGCGGGCGGCTCAGGCCTTCTTCACGAACTCCGATTTCAAATTCATCGCGCCGATGCCGTCGATCTTGCAGGCGATGTTGTGGCCGTCGGTGGCCTCCTGGAGGCGGATGTTCCTGACCTTGGTGCCGCCCTTGACGACCGACGACGACCCCTTGACCTTGAGGTCCTTCATCACGATGACGCTGTCGCCATCGGCGAGCGCATTGCCATGCGCATCGCACACGCCGGCCTCCTGCGCGACCGGAGTGGCCGCATCGCCCCCAGCGCGCCATTCATGGGCGCATTCCGGACAGACCCAGAGATCGCGGTCCTGATAGGCGTGCTCGGACTGGCAGTTCGGGCATTTCATCGGTTCGGTCATTGCTTGCCTCGTCACCCCCTAGAGCCTTTGCTCCAGGTTTTTGTTTTGGCGCGTTTTCTTTACGCGAACCGGTATCCACTTCGCTCGAAAACGCTCTCACGGGCGCGCCGCACGCATTCCGCCGGAAAAGATGGATTGGGAGCAAATCCTTTACCATGGCGTCCGGTCCCGGTTGAAGTGCCGGAGCCTTAGGAGTTCGGGAAAAATTCCGCGGTATCCATGTCCTGATCATACGGATGCGTCGGCTACGCCGTTCGACGCTGCCGCAAGCTTTGGGAGTCCAGGTCATGAGCGAGCATCGTGCCGCTGCCAGACATCAGACGTTGCGAACCGGGATTGTCGAGTTCGACAACGGCACCGGCAGCCTCATCAGCGTGCCCTGCACGATCCGCGATGTCTCCGGCACCGGCGCCCGCCTGCAGCTCAACTCGTCACTATGGGTCGCCGAGCAGTTCACGCTGGTCTTCAGCAGCGGACTGCGCAAGAACTGCCGGGTCGCCTGGTGCAAGGGGAGACTGATCGGCACCGCGTTCGCCGACGGTTATGCGAGCCCGGACGAACAGGCCGTCATGATGACCGCGGACGAGCAGTCCCGGCACCGGCTCGGGATCGGTGCGCGCGTCAGAGCGGCGCGCGAGACCCGCGGCTACACCGAAGTCCAGCTCGCCGAGCGCATCGGCGTCACGCCCGCCTTCCTGGCGCTGGCCGAGAACGGCGAGGCCGACATTCCGCTCTACCAGCTGATGCACATCGCCGATTTGCTGATGGTCGGCCTCGACGGGCTCGTGGCAGGTCCGGCGCCTGAGGACGTCGACGCGTAGGGGGCACACCTCGCGGAACCGTTCGGCCAACAAAAATGTCGAAAACAACCCCATGCACCGTAGAAAACTCGCGTGATTTCAGGGGTCTGCGGGACCGAATATTGTGCTGCTCCGTCGGCAATGCCGGTCGTTGCTTGCCTCGGATAAATTTCGGTGATCCCGAATAAAATTTGACTCGTCGGGCAAAACAGGGACACTATGGCGTGGTGGCGCCGGTGCGAGGGAGAGGTGCGTCGCCGGGGCCGCGGGGCGACATGCCGAAAAACCTGACGAGAAGACTGAAGACCTACCAGACCTCGCTCGGCTTCTACGACCAGGCGGTCGCCGCACCCTCGATGAAGGCGGCGCTGGAGGCCTGGGGCGCCAGCTCCAACCTCTTCCATCAGGGCGCCGCGAAGGAGACCAACGACCCCGACATCGTCGCGGCGACCATGGCAAGCCCGGGCGTCGTGCTCCGGCGCCCGGTCGGCTCCGGCGGCCCGTTCACCGAGAGCGCCGCGCTGCCGACCGATCTCGCCGACGATGAGGCCAAGCCAAAATCCAAATCCAAGTCCAAATCCGAGTCGAAGCAGCGTCCGGCCGAGGGCGTAACAAAACAGTCACGCAAGATTGACGATCAGGACGCGCGCAAAGCCGCCGCGGCGTTCGAGAAGGAAGAGCGGCGGCGAGACGCCGAGCGACGCAAGGAAGAGGCCGCCCACGCTAAGCAGCGCGCGCGCCGCGACAAGGCGGTCGCCACGGCCCAGGCGGCGTTGGACAATGCGAGGCGGCAGTACGATGCGAAGGCGGAGGCGATCGAAGCCGAGCGGGCCGCGCTCTACGAACGCGCCGAGGCCGAGCAGGGCCGGTGGGACAAGCAAAGGAAAAAGCTCGAGGAGGCTCTGCGCCGCGCGCGCACGTAGCGCGAGCGAATTTAGCTTGCCTTGCCTTGCGTCCTTTTGCACTCTTCCAGGGAAGGAGACCAACGCATGAAGATCATCACCGCCGCGTGTGCGCTCGGAACGGCCCTGGTGCTGTGCAACCTCGGGATATCAGGCGCTGAAGCCCGGACGCGGAAGGCCCAGGTGGTTCGCGAACCACAGCAGAGGCTTATCGTCACGGCGCCCGTGCTCAGGCCGACGCCGTGGGATTACTACATTGTTCCACGATATCGTTATCGCCCTGAAGACGACCGAGTCGATCCGAACGGCCCGCCCTATGTGTCGTCATGGGTCCGCTATGAGGGATGGCGGTGGCCGTACTGGTGGTAGAAGAATAGATGCGTAGGATGGGTAGAGCGACTTGTCCGCCGTAGCTCGAAGAGCGAAGGCGGAAGCGAAACCCATCGATAGCTGTCGCGGCACGATGGGTTTCGCAAGCGCTCCTCCCATCCTACGTGCTGCTCCTCGAGGCATCCCCGAGACGTGCTATGCTCCTGGGCGGGAGGAATCAGCATGAGAGTCCCTACCGCGATACTCGCCCTGCTTCTTTCGAGCCCGGCCGCCGCCCAGGAGTGCCAGACATGCTCAATGGCCGACGCCTGCATGAAGGAGTACTCTAAGGCGACGTTGGAGGCCCAAAGGGCCACGAAGCAAGCAATCCGGGACTGGAAGCAGAATCTGGACAGAAAGGCCTCCGCCGAACTGTCCAGCAGGGGCATACTCGCATTGCAGGACGCGATGGAGGCGCAGGTTCGTTCCGAGCTGGAGCGGCTGAAGGAGTGCCTGGCGAAGATCAGGTAGGGCGCAAGCGCGCGGCGGAAAGCACCCGCATATAGGGACGGGTTGAGCCTTTGCCAAAACGCATGATCTTCGTGGCTGGCAAGGCACTGGTTGCGCCTTCTTCGCGGCAAGCCTCGCATAAGCGCGCGTTAGGAAAGCGATGAGTGTTGGAAGGATATCAACGCGCCTCAAAGCGCCGGCCAGCCCGCTGAAGCACGCGCCCTCGCGACTATGAATGTCTAGGCTGGTGCACTGCGCTTCGCGGCCGCAGGCAAACCCACCCTACGGGTCATCCGCCGATAGTCGCAGGAACTGCCGCTTCATCGCGTTGACCCTGGCGACATAGCTTGCAACCGAGTGATCGCCGCAGCGTTCGTCGGCGATCATCTGAAACTTGCGGCGCGCGTAGGCTGTGGCGGGACCGGCGCCGCAGAGATGGATGAAGGCGGCCAGATCCTGCTTCTGCTCGCGGCTTGCCTTCACATCGCCCGCGCGGGCGAGAACGTCAGCCACGTTGCGGTCCAGATACACCGATGCCAGCTCGATGGCGTGGCTCGGGATCGCGCGGCTATAGAGGCCAGTGAACCCGCAACCGGTCTCCGTGACCGCGTTGCCGCGGACACAGAACCGTGCGGCGTCGGCGTAGGCGGGATCGGTCATCTGGTAGAGGCCGACGGCGCTGGAGGCGGGCCGGTAGATCGCGAGCGGATTGAGGCTCAATCGCCAGCGCCAGTAGGTGCGCGCCACCGGATTGCCCGAACTCTCGACTTGTGCCAGCGCCGCCAGCAATTCGGGCGTGATCGTCGCGGTGGAAAAGCTTCGGAACAGCGGCCCGTATTGCCGCCAGTTCTCGGCCGGCTCCTTGTCGAGCGCGTTGCCGACAAGGACGAACAGCTCGGTCGGCTTGCGGATGACGTGATAGACGATGTTCACAAACGCTGCGACCGCAAGCAGGATCGCCACGCTGCCTGCGATCCGAACCATCCGCGGTGCGCGCGCGAACCTCTTTCGCATCCACCGGGCGCCTCGCCGGACGCTGCGAAGGCGGGGGAGGAGGCGTTTGCTTTTTCGTGGCATGGGTCTGGTGGGAGCGCGTGGATGAGTTGAGGCTTTGCGAAATCCATCACCCGACGGGGTCGATGGGGATCGACTCGCTCCACCCATCCTATGGATCGTGTGGGGGTATCACTGCAACGATTCGTCCCTGTCCTCTGAGAGTTGGGTGCACCGTCACCGCAATTCGAACCGCAACTATGAGAGGTTGAGCGTTGATGACATCCATCATCGCTGCGTGCCGCGGCGGAAACTGCACAAAAATGGCAAAGCTGCGACTGTCAACGATATATCTGATTAGTAAGGTCGCTTATCCACGTAATACACTCAGCGCCGTTTGGGGTACGGGGAGCGTATTGGGAGGGTCAATCATGGCAAGTGTCGAACAATTGCGCAGACGTGAAGGCGTAAACTTGGTCCAGCTCGAGGCGGACATTGCATCGGTGCGCACGGGAAGCTCGATTGCTTCAATTGCGCTGCCCGATTACGTCGAGCACACCGAGGGGGTCACGCGCGTGGGCGCGCTCAGTGCAGAGGCGGTCATTCGTGACTATGAGTCCGCTGCGAAAGAGATCGAGGCCATGGGCGCCGAGCTGATCGATGCCGCGCGAAAATGCGAGGCGCTGACAGCCCAGGTCCATGATGCGATCGCCTTCATGCGCGAGACGGCAGCGGGGTATCGCGACGAGGGGCGGAAGATCTTCAAGCGCATCGAGGAATGCGCGCTCTTCACGGAAGACGTCCGCAAGACGTGCGAGCAGGTCAAGCGCAGGATGAAGGACGTCTCGGTCGGCGAGTACTGCAGCGAGGAGCTTGCGACCGAAGAGCTCGAGCCGACCGGGATCGAAGCCAAGGTGTCGGTGTGCGAGGTACGGTGAGGCGGGCGTAGAGCGTCGTTCGCAGGATGGGGTGAGCGCTCGCGCGCCCCCATCCTGCGGGCTGGGCTTCAAAGCCAATCGCGCGTCGACGGGAAACAAGCCCGTTTGCGAGAGTCCCAGACGTAATCCGAACCGCCGCAAGGCGGACGCGCACGCGACGTGGCCGGACATTGATTCCAGACCCGCGCACCCGTTGCCCAGCCATCGACCACGCACGCGCCGGAAACGGTGGCGTGGCAACCGGTGCCGCAGCCGTCTGCGGCGCTGGCCGCGCAGACTGCAAACAGAAGCATCATTGGGGTCAACAGGACGCGTGAAAGGTGCCTGGTCATGGGCTTGCTCCTTCATGCCGAGGCCCGTCGTGACGTCGCACAGATTTGGCCGAGGGCCTGCCGGCCGATCACCGCGCAGCATAGCACCAAGGTTCTTGGCACCAAGGTTCTTGGCACCAAGGCTCTTGGCACCAAGCCTCTTGGCCGAGAACGCTGACGGCTTACCAATCCGGATCGTAGGGGTCGGCCATATAGGGCGGGGGCATCCAGCGTCCTCGCGGCGGCGGTGGCCTGGGCCGCCGGGGGGCGGTCGCTTGCACGTGCGGCCGTGCAGGCGCAGCCGTCTCGTTGCTCGTCGCGCTCCGCACGACCGGTTTCGCGGGTGCAGGCGCGGCTGACGTCGTCAGTTGCGTTTGCAGCGCCTGGACCTGTGCGGCGAGGCGCGCATTGTCCGCGGCATCCTTCTCCTGCGCCGCCTTGAGCTGTTGAATGGTGTCGGCCTGCTCGCGCAGCGTCTGCTCGTTGCGGCTTTTCAGTTGCTCGAGCTTTCCGTTGATGCTCGCAAGCTCGCTGGTGATGGTCTTGAGCGATTGCGCGAGATCGGACGATGACGGATCAGGCGCCGTGGCGCCGGTTCTTGGCGCGTCAGGTCTTGCAGCGTCAGGTTTTGGAGCCTCAGCTCTTGGAGAGTCAGTTCTTGGAGCGCTTTCCGTTTCCTTGCCGAGCGGCGGCGGCACCGGACTAGGCCCATCCGCGGCAGCCAGTTGCACGGCCGGCGGCGGCGCCGGACTTTCGACCGCGGACGCTTTCGCGGGCTCGCTCGCGGCCGGCGGAGCCCATCGCGCCATGATGGACCTGGTCATCGACTTGGCCTCATCGCGATATTGCGAAGCGAAGGCGGCGCCGAGAAGGCCGATCGCCAACACGAGGCCAACCAGGGCACGCAGCATGGTCCGATCTCCCTTCAGGCCTCGATTGCCCACCTTGCTAACCGGTGCCGGCACCTTGTCCTTGGGACCCTCGGCTGCCTTCGCTCCGGCGCTGGCCTGCGAGGTCCGCGGGGCTTCGTTGCCGCGTTCCATTCCGGAAACCAGCCGGTCCAGCCGCGCAAGGTCTTGCTCTGCGCTCTTGATCTGGTCATAGGCCCGCGCCAGCCCGCCATCGGCGCGCACCTCGTCCGGCTTGGCGGCCTCAGGCTTTTGGGCCTCAGGCTTGTCGGTATCAGGCTTGGGGTCGTTCGCTTCAGGCACCGATGCGCGCTCCATCCAGTCGGGCGTCAATGGGAGTGCGGCAGTCCGATCGTCGGAAGGATAGGCCTCACCGTTGTCCAACACAACGCGCGAGCGAAGGAGAAATTATGGCGGGCTACGGTTGCTGAAGCAGCCGGGCGCTGCTCCCCGGGGCATCCCTGCGACGTGCTGTGCTATAGCGGGAGGAAGCGCCATGAGGGTCTCCACCGCGACACTCGCTCTGCTTCTTTCAGGTCCGGCCGCGGCCCCAGGAGTGCCAGACATGCTCAATGGCCGACGCCTGCATGATGGAGTACGTTAAGACGACGTCGGAGGCCCAAAAGGCCACCAAGCAAGCCATCCGGGATTGGAAGCAGAATCTGGACAGAAAGGCCTCCGCAGAATTGTCCAGCAGGGGCATACTCGCATTGCAAGACGCCATGGAGGCGCAGGTTCGTACGGAGCTGGAGCGCCTGAAGGAGTCCCGGCGAAGATCAGGTAGGGAGGGGCGCAAAGGAGGATCCAATGAAATCGCTTCTGCTGCTCACGGCGAGCGGTCCGCTGCTCATTCTCACCTCGCACCAGTCCCTGGACGACCAGAAGCTCCTTGGGGTGCTCAGGCAAAAAGGCATCGGCAAGTTCGTCGCGTTCGAGGTTCCCTTGTCGCTCGCCAGAGAGCGCTACGGCGGGCACTTTCACGCGGTCGAAAGCAATCTGCACGAGACCGATGATTTGAGAGTGCTCGACTTCAACGGCCAGCGGGTCTTTCAGCTCTTTCATTTCGAAGAGCTCGGTTCACCGATCCTGATAGAGCGGTCGTGATCCGGCTTTATTCGGCGGCGAAAGGGGATGTGTTGAGCAGGGCTGTTCCGAAGAGACGCCGATTGAGGTACGGTGGAAGCCTGGACCCGTGGAGTCTGCCATGACGTCATATACTGTCGGGTTGAAGCTCGGGGTGCGTGCCAAGGTGCTCACGATCGAAGCCGAGGACGCATTGGTCGCGGCGCTGAAGATCAAGCTCGAGAACCCCGAGGCACTCGTCACCTACGTTCGCAAGTCAAATCGGCGCGGCGATCGTCGCCACCCGCACGAAGTGCAGCGGGCCAAGACAACCGGCTAAAGCGCGATGAGATTGAGATGAATCGTCATCGCGCTTTAGGTTGTTGTTTGAGCATGATCTTTTCGGAAAACCGCTTCGCACTTTTCCGGATCATGCGTTAGCCGATGCCGAGACCGCGGCAGGTAGCCCGGATTTCGCTTCCGCCTTCGCTCTTCGAGCTACGGCGGACAAGTCGCTCCATCCGGGCTACGCTCGCTCCCCCCGCTGTGTCGGAATACGCAGTTGTCATTAGTGACGTGTCGCGCGGATTTCGAGCGTCGTCTGGGTGAGCTTGGCCACGAATCCCTCAAAATGCATGACCCTTTGTCTGGTCAATTGTCCATGCAACTCGGCGATCTTCTGGGATTCGGCGATCAACGATCCGCACACCTGTTTCGCGTACTCCATCTGAAGCTCAAAGGCCTCGACGGGTGAGCGCGCCGCCGCGAGCTTTCCCAGGAAGTTCCAGGCGTGCTCAAGCGACGTCCTCGTGTAGTCGCTATAGGCATCGGCAATCGCCTGCGGGCTGGCCTGGGAGGGTTCCACCGGTGCGACGGGCGCGCTTGCAGCGATCTCCATCCCGGAAGCCTCGCCTGGCAAGGCTGCAGCCGAGGGTATCTGGGCACTGATCTCTCGGCTCGTCTCTTGCCTTATCTCTTGCTCGGCCTCTTGCCTGTTCTCTTGGGTGCTCTCTTGCTTGTTCTCTTGGCTGATCTCCGCCGAGGCATCCGGCAATTGATGGGCCGCAGTTGCGTGTTGCTCGCCGGCCCTGGTCCGTTGCCCGGCCTTCTTCTTCGCGCCGCGCCGGCCGGATTTTCCCGTTGTCTTATTTTCGCCCGCACTCAACATTGCAAATAACTCCTGAATATCGCTGAAGCCGCAAGCCTCCGTCGTGTTTGCGCTGAAATCGCGATTGTGGGTTGTCGCTTGCGTGGCGGCCATGTGGTGAGATTTTGCCGGGCATCGGCAAGGCGCAATTCGCGGGTGACGGCCTCGACTGCTTCGCGGAGCCTGTCATCGGGCCGCGCTCCGCGCGGACCCGGTGGCTCGCAATGACGGGCGTCCCGGTCCTCGCGCGTTCGTCGTCACCCGAACAGGGCGACATAGATCACGTAGAGCCAGCCTAAGATGCCGTGGATGATCGCCCACAGGATCGAATGATTGTTGGTGTACGAGATTGCGATGGCGAGTGCGGAGCCAAAACCCACGCCGTATTTGGCGCCCTCGACCCGAACCCCGTAGTAGCGATTGCCGTTCATGGCGGTCCTTCCTGCGGGCCACGCTTGCTCATCATGCCTTATAAAAGTCTTCCGGTAATTGTGAAATGGCACACAGACGGCAGCCCTCGGGTCTGCTTCTGTGGCGCCGACACTACACCTCGTGCGCTTGCTCGGCGATGCGCACCGGCGGGTCGGCATTTGGCAATTTCGGGATGATCGCTATGGGCGTTTTCAATCGCACGGCCATGCTTTGCAGCTCTTTCATCGAGTCCACCATGAGCGGGTGAACCGAGAGAGTTTCGCGTGCGCGCAACGGCGCGTGCAGGGATTTTTCTTGAGGCCCCGCCGGTGACGGACGGGGCCTTTCCATTTTTCATGTCAGCCCACGACTGCCCGGCGGTGCCTTCGCGAAGAAGGATGCAGGGTCATGTGGGAGTATTTTGGACCCGATTTCGCTTTTGACGTGGTGAAGGGATTTGTCGCTGGCGTTGCCTCCATGGCGTTTCAGGTCGTGGCGCCGCGGGCGTTTCATGCCGCGAAGCGATTTCGCGCGCACTGGGTTGCCAGAAAAGACGAAAGACAAGCCGCAAGGCAAGCACGCCGCAACGCGCCGGCGAATGATGAGCCGTGAGGTCTCTGGGCGAAGCGAAACCCATCAACAGCCGTCATGGCACGATGGGTTTCGCAAGTGCTCTACCCATCCTACGGACAAGCTAACCGCCGTCATCCGCCGCCAGGCGCTGAAATTGCCGCTTCATCGCATTGACCCCAGAGATATAGCTTGCGACGAGATGATCGCCGCAGCGCTCGCCGGCCGTCAGCTGAAAGTGGCGGCGTGCGTAGGCCGTGGCGGGACCGGCGCCGCAGAGATGGATGAAGGCGGCCAGATCCTGCTTCTGCTCGCGGCTTGCCTTCACATCGCCCGCGCGGGCGAGAACGTCGGCCACATTGCGGTCCAGATACACCGATGCCAGCTCGATGGCGAGGCTCGGGATCGCGCGGGTGTAGAGGAAGGTCGACCCGCAGCCGGTCTCCGTGACCGCGTTGCCGCGGACACAGAACCGTGCGGCGTCGCTGAGGGCCGGATCGGTCATCTGGTAGAGGCCGACGGCGCTGGAGGCGGGCCGGTAAATCGCGAGCGGATTGAGGCTCCATCGCCAGCGCCAATAGGTGCGCGCCACCGGATTGCCAGAGCTCTCGACCTGCGCCAGCGCGGCCAGCAATTCGGGCGTGATCGTCGCGGTGGAATAGGTGCGGAAGAGGGGGCCGTATTGGCGCCAGATCTCGGCGGGGTCCTTGTCGAGGGAGTGGCCGACAAAGGCGAAGAGCTCGGTTGGTTTGCGGATGATTTGATAGGCGATGTCGAGGAGGGCGAGGGCCGCAAGCAAGACTGTTACGCTGAGCGCGATCCGGACGATCCGCGGTGCGTGGGCGAACGCCTTTCGCATCCGCCGAGCGCCTCTTCGGAGGTTGCGAAAGCGAGGGAGAGGGTGGCTGCGTTTTCCTGACATTGCGCTTGCGCAGCACTGTCACCGCAATTCGAGCTGTGATCTCAAGACGCTGAAATCTCAAGAGCTGGAGCCGGCCATCAATAGCGGCCGCCGGTGCCCTTTTGCTGCGTGATCCAGTCCGACAATGTTTTCGGTGTCGATCCCGCAGTCCGGCCCGGTGATGCCTTCGGATTGTCGCGGACGCCTTTCGTCGAACGGGTGCGCGGCGATTCCGTTGCGTTGACGCTCTTCAAGGCAGCCGTCGATGCCTCTGCGGCTTCCTTCTCGAGCCGCAACTGTTTCAATCGCGCCATCTTGATGCGCTCTGCCTCGACTTCGGGTCCGTCGGACAGCAGCGGCTTGTGTTGAGCCAACTCCGCCGGGACCATGACACCGATAATGGTTGTCTCGCCGAGCGCCTTGCAGGCTTCGAGCCGATGCAGTCCCTCGACCAGAACGAGGCGGTCTCCGTCGGGCCGAACGAAAATGGGGGCCTGTTGTCCGATGTCCAGAATACTTTCGGCGATCTCCCCGACGATCTCGGGCTTGATGGCCTTCTTCATTTTCGTGGGAACGAAAATCTTCTCGATCGGGAAGCTTTCCGATGTGGGCATAACTCGACTCCGCTTCTACCGGGCCCGTCGGAACCCATGCCGGTGGTGTTGGGAGTTTAGGAGAGAAGGGTTCGACGGCAAAGGCAATTTCGGCGGCAGGGTGTTGATGAGCATCGAAGCCGGAACCAATCTGCGATGACGGTGACAGTGCAATCAATCGAGGTCGCGCACTAAAAGCGATCCGAACCCGCAGATCGGAGCGAGTGAATTTAGTGCGCTGTCACCGTAATTCCATGATCAGCTCTTGCCGCCAAGCCATCGTGCATCATGGGTTTTGTGCACTGTCACCGTAACTCTACGGATTGCTGCATTTCATCAGTGGGGCGGTACCTTAAGAATATACTTGTGCAGCCCAGTCGCGAATGAACGTCCCAAGTCTTGCCATGTCGCGTTTCGAGACTCGTCCAGAATGCATGATCACGTTGCGAGAACGTTCGATTACTTCGAAAATGTTTGATGCCCATTCGATATTGGGGAGCAAAGGAAAGCGATCCTGATTCTGGCGAATGATATTTAAGAGGTTCGGAAGCATCGTAAAATTGATAGGATCGTTACCCCTCGGCGTGTGCCAGCGTATCTTCTCTTCCTCCTCCATGCGCTGAGCAGCTTGCTGACGAATTTTGTCTGACACACACGTAGCCCACCAATTTTCTCCGACTTCCTCCTTGAGCGTCGAAGAGATCAACTCCCTGACGGAGTTTTCAAAGGCCGCAATCAGAACGTAAACTTGTGCCATCTGGCGTGCCTCCTGAACGAACCGCTCGTCAAGGGCATCAAGAGCTAGCAATGCTTCGACGTCTTCCGTGGCTTGGTCGTTAGGCTCAGAAGATTCCGCAATTACGGAATCGATCGCCTCTTTGGCGAGCAGGCCTCTAAAGACAAAGCTGTAGATTCTATCCGAGGGGGTCATCCGATGAGATGCTCCCGCAGACTTCGGAAGATGCTGTCGTAAATCTTCGGATCTCTGGTTTCAGGTAAGACGACTTGGATTACGTAGTTGAGGCCGCCAAAACTCGGAGGGGAGGCCGTTGCGCCATTTGCTTGTGGCATCGTCGGTAAACTCTGGGGTCGCTCATCCACTTGCGCACTCAAAACGGCGTCCGAGAGGGACGCTTGTTTTTTGAAGTCAGCAAGCTTGCAGAGTTCTAAAAACGTCATCGCCATCTTATCGATGACAGATTCCGAAAATTGCCCTTGGCCTAGGGTTTTCATTTTATTCATGACGTCAGTTTTCGTCATGTTCTGGGCGCTTGTATTGACCTGAAACAGGTCACGATAGGCATCTCGGATACCTTCTGCGAGCACCACGGCAGACTGTGTTTGGTCTAGAAAACGAAAATAGCGCTCTGTGGGTGATCCGTCTGGTCCAATCAAACCGACCGACTTAAGTACGCCAACAATCAACCGGTCCGCGGTGGATTTGAAGTCCAGTGACTCTAGGAATTTGATCGTGAATTTGGAGGGTGCTTGAGCGGCCTTCATTGCCTCCAAAATCGCACCGAGGTTTTTTGCCGAAGTTAAATAGCTGCGAGGAAGCGCCATACTCTACCCCTAATTGAAAGTAGAGATGTGCATGATCTGTTCTTTTCAATCAACAGCAGTGGTCTTTATATCCACAACTAAAGGCCGATAAGACTGGATCTATTCTGGCTCGTTAACAGGCGGCTAATCAGGCGGTTACGTTGCCCCGATTGCTCTTTTCTTCTCCGGCAGCATCTTCGGGTTCCTCATAACGACCATATACCCCCAAGAACGATCCTCGGGGATGATATTGGCCATCAGAGCCAAGGAAGGAGCCGGGTAGATGATAGACGCCATCGGATCCCAGGAATGATCCGGGGAGATGGTATCGACCGTCAGAGCCTAAGAACGATCCGTGAGGATGATATTGGCCGTCTCGACCGAGAAACGCTCCTTGCGCGTGATATCGTCCATCTGTCCCAAGGAACGAGCCTGCTGGATGATACTTTCCGTCGGTCCCCTGGAATTGGCCGGCGGGATGGTAGCGTCCATCGCCGCCGACAAATTCTCCTCTGCGATGGTATCGACCATCCGAGCCAAGAAACGACCCTGCTGGATGATATCTGCCATCGGCGCCGAGAAAATATCCCTTGGGATGATACTTGCCATCGACCCCAAGGAATGACCCCATGGGGTGATACTTTCCATCCACGCCAAGAAATTTTCCCGCCACCGCAATCTGCTCCTCTAGGTTACGAACACCCCGTCGTGGACCCGCAAGTATCGCACTTCATGCACGTGCCATTCCGCACCAGCGTGAAGTTGCCGCACTCCGAGCACATCTCGCCTTCGTAGCCCTTGGCCTTCGCTTCCGCGCGGCGCTCGGCCTTGGAGGGGACCAGGGTCTGCGCGGTGCCGGATTTGCTCCACTGGAGCTGCTCGAGCTTCTCGGTCGGCGAGAGGTCGTGGCTTACTTCCTGCTTCAGCGCGACCGCGCCTTCCAGGGCATCGCCGACCCGCGCGCTTGCGCCGTGCGAGGCCAGCGCCGTGACCTTGCTGCCACCGGTCGGGGCGCTGTCGTTGCCCTGGGCGACCGCGGCGGAGCCGCCGCGCATCACGACGAGGTTGTCGGTGCGGGAGCGGGTGAGGCCGCGCGAGACCAGCTTGGTCGCGTGCTGGGTCTCGTCCGGCTCCTTGCCTTCCTCGACGCCCTTGCCGAGTGCGTCGAAGTTCGACTCGGTCGGATCGACATGGGCGAGATCGAAGCGCGACATGTAGCTCACCGCGAGCTCGCGGAAGACGTAGTCGAGGATCGAGGTCGCGTACTTGATGCTGTCGTTGCCCTGCACGGGTCCCGCCGGCTCGAAGCGGGTGAAGGTGAAGGCGTCGACATATTCGTCGAGCGGCACGCCGTACTGGAGGCCCAGCGACACCGCGATGGCGAAGTTGTTGATGAAGGAGCGGAGCGCCGCGCCTTCCTTGTGCATGTCGATGAAGATCTCGCCGAGACGGCCGTCGTCATACTCGCCGGTGCGCAGGTAAACCTTGTGGCCGCCGACGACTGCCTTCTGGGTGTAGCCCTTGCGGCGATCCGGCATCTTCTCGCGCTCGCGCATCACGATGATGCGCTCGACCAGCTTCTCGACGATCTTTTCCGAGACCTGGGTGGCACGCGCCGCCATCGGCTTCTCGTAGAGTGACTCGACCGCATCCTCCTCGTCCTCATCGTCGGCGATGAGCTGCGAGTTGAGCGGCTGGGAGAGCTTGGAGCCGTCGCGATAGAGTGCGTTGGCCTTCAGCGCCAGCTTCCACGACAGCATGTAGGCGGACTTGCAGTCCTCCACCGTGGCGTCGTTCGGCATGTTGATGGTCTTGGAGATCGCACCCGAGATGAAGGGCTGGGCCGCCGCCATCATGCGGATGTGGCTCTCGACCGACAGATAGCGCTTGCCGATCTTGCCGCAGGGGTTGGCGCAGTCGAACACCGAATAGTGCTCGGCCTTGAGGTGCGGGGCACCTTCCACCGTCATCGCGCCGCAGATGTGGACGTTGGCCGCCTCGATCTCGCGCTTGGTGAAGCCCACGGCCTGGAGCAGGTCGAAGCCGGGGGCGGCGATCGCCTCGGCACCGATGCCGAGCTGGTCGCGGATGAAATCTTCGCCAAAGGTCCACTTGTTGAAGGCGAACTTGATGTCGAAGGCGGTCGGCAGGGCCTTTTCGACCTTGGCGATGGCTTCATCGGTGAAGCCCTTGGCCTTCAGCGTCGAGGCGTTGATGGCCGGCGCGTTGGAGAGCGAGCCGTGGCCGACGGCGTAGGCTTCGATCTCCGCGATCTCGCTCTCGCGATAGCCGAGCGCGCGCAGCGCCGCGGGGACCGCGCGGTTGATGATCTTGAAGTAGCCGCCGCCGGCGAGCTTCTTGAACTTCACCAGGGCGAAGTCGGGCTCGATGCCGGTGGTGTCGCAATCCATGACGAGGCCGATGGTGCCGGTCGGCGCGATCACCGTGGTCTGGGCATTGCGATAGCCGTGCTTCTCGCCGAGCTCGAGCGCCGCATCCCAGGCTGCCTGCGCGTGGCTGACGATGTCAGCCTGCGGGCAGGACACGAGGTCCATCGGCACCGGGTTCACCGAGAGCGCCTCGTAGCCGTTGGACTGGCCGTGGGCGGCGCGGCGGTGGTTGCGGATCACGCGCAGCATGTGCGCGGCGTTCTTCTTGTAGCCCGGGAAGGTGCCCAGTTCAGCAGCCATTTCCGCGGAGGTCTTGTAGGTGATGCCGGTCATCACAGCGGTGAGGGCGCCGCAGAGCGCGCGGCCTTCCTTGCTGTCATAGGACAGGCCCATGGTCATCAAGAGGCCGCCGATGTTGGCATAGCCGAGGCCGAGCGTGCGGAACTCGTAGGAGAGTTCGGCGATCGCGCGCGACGGGAACTGCGCCATCATCACGGAGATTTCGAGCACGATGGTCCAGAGCTGGCAGAGGTGCTCGTAGCCGGCGACGTCGAACTGCTTGGTCTCGGTGTTGTAGAACGTCAGCAGGTTCGCAGACGCCAGGTTACAGGCGGTGTCGTCCAGGAACATGTATTCCGAGCACGGATTGGACGCGCGGATGTCGCCGGACGCCTTGCAGGTGTGCCAGTCGTTCATGGTGGTGTTGAAGTGCAGGCCGGGATCGGCCGACGCCCAGGCGGCGTAGCCGATCTTCTCCCAGAGGTCGCGCGCCTTCAGCGTCTTGGTGATCTTCTTGGTGGTGCGTCCGACGAGATTCCAGTCGCCATCCGTTTCCACGGCGCGGAGGAAGTCGTCCTTCAGCGAGACCGAGTTGTTGGAGTTCTGGCCTGATACCGTGAGGTAGGCTTCCGAATCCCAGTCGGTGTCATAGACGTCGAACTGGATGTCCTTGTAGCCCTGCTTGGCGAACTGCATCACGCGCTTGATGTAATTGTCAGGCACGAGGCTGCGGCGCGCGAGCTTGATCTCGCGGCGGAGCGCCGGGTTCTTCTCGGGGTCGAAGCAATCGTCGCCCGAACCTTCGCAGTTCACGCAGGCCTTCAGCACCGCCTTGAGGTGCTTCTGGTTGATCTTGGAGCCGGTGACGAGAGCGGCGACCTTCTGCTCCTCCTTCACCTTCCAGTCGATATAGGTCTCGATGTCGGGGTGATCGACGTCGACCACGACCATCTTGGCCGCGCGGCGCGTGGTGCCGCCCGACTTGATCGCGCCGGCTGCCCGGTCGCCGATCTTGAGGAAGCTCATCAGGCCGGACGAGCGGCCGCCGCCGGAGAGCTTTTCGCCTTCGCCGCGCAGGCGGGAGAAGTTGGAGCCGGTGCCGGAGCCATACTTGAACAGGCGCGCTTCGCGGACCCAGAGGTCCATGATGCCGCCCTCGTTGACGAGGTCGTCACCGACGCCCTGGATGAAGCAGGCGTGCGGCTGCGGGTGCTCGTAGGCCGACTTGGACTTGGTCAGCTTGCCGGTGAAGGGGTCGACGTAATAGTGGCCCTGGCCGGGGCCGTCGATGCCATAGGCCCAGTGCAGACCGGTGTTGAACCATTGCGGCGAGTTCGGCGCGACCATCTGCATGGCGAGCATGTAGCGGATCTCGTCATAGAAGGTCTGGGCGTCCTCGTCGGAGGAGAAGTAGTTGCCCTTCCAGCCCCAATAGGTCCAGCAGCCGGCCAGCCGGTCGAACACCTGCTTTGCGCTGAGCTCGCTGACGAAGCGCTCTTTCTCAGGGAGAGCGGCGAGCGCCTCGGTGTCGGGCACGGAGCGCCACAGGAAGGAGGGGACGGATTCCTCCTCGACCTTCTTCAGGCGCGCGGCGACTCCCGCTTTGCGAAAGTACTTCTGGGCGAGCACGTCGGAGGCGACCTGCGACCACTCGGTCGGCACCTCGACGTTCTCAAGCTTGAACACGACCGAGCCGTCGGGATTCCGGATCTCCGACGTGGTCAGCCGGAAATCGATCCCGGCGTAAGGTGACTGTCCCGAAGTGGTGTGGCGCCGCTCAATCCGCATGGTCTTGCCCCGTCCTTTTATCTGCCGGACTGCCTCCGCAAGGCGCCCGGGTCGCTATTTCGGTTCGCGATTCCTCCGAGGGCCTCATCGGCCCAAAGGCTTCGCAGTTCAGCCGGTGGATCCGGCCCAGTTTCTCCCGGCGCGATGGTTCTCATCCGCCGGCATGTCCACACCCATCCGCCCCCAAGGGGATGTGCGCGACATGCGTTCAACGCCCCACACGCCACTTCAACCAATGCCATCCGAGCCTGTTGCCGGCCCGTTCTGGCGCCCGAAGGTCTGCATTTCGAGGGCAGACAAGCCCTCATCCGCGGCCTTTGGCTGGCTTGGCGGAGTGGCGATTTGCGAGACCCTTTGGGGGAGTGCCGGCGGGACGCAAACTCACTCGCGCCGAACGGACCGAAAGCTAGGACTCTCCGTTGCGCCCGTCAAGAACTAGTGCGAGTTCCTGAATCAAATACTAAATATGGTGGATTGCGGGGGATAACAGGGGGCAAGCCCGCGCCTGTTGTTGAGCCAAGTATCAGTGAGTCCTCAGGGATTCCCAACCAAAAAAATTTGCATCCCGTGACGATACGGACCCTTCACCCCGCTGTTCACAGGGCAGGTATATTTTTCGGGACCGGGGTTGCCTCAGCGGGACTCACGTAGGGCTACGGAAGGTGAGGGCAGGCATGCCCGCCGGGGTGGTGGTGGTGCGTGCGAATCCGCGCCAAGCTGACCGCGATTTCGCCGGGTACCCCACATGCTTGATTCGACTCGCCGGGATGCGCGACCGCGCATCGCCCCGGCCGGCCTGATGTTCCTCGCCATCACCTCGATCGGCTGGGGCTTCAACTGGCCGGTGACGAAGTTCCTGCTGTCCGAGCTGCCGCCGCTGACGCTGCGCGGGGTGACCGGCGTGCTGGGCGCGGTGCTGCTCGCCGCCCTCGCGCTGATCCGCCGGCAGAGCCTCAAGGTGGGGCCGGGGATCTGGCCGCGCTTACTGACCGCCGCCGTCCTCAACGTCACCGGCTGGATGGTGCTGATGGGCCTGGCGCTGCTCTGGCTGCCGGCCAGCGAGGCGGCGCTGATCGCCTACACCATGCCGGTCTGGGCCTCGCTGATCGCCTGGCCGGTGCTGGGCGAGCGGCCGACCGTGCTGCGCACGCTGGGGCTGGTGATGGCTTTCGTCGGCCTGGCCTCGATCATGGGCGGCAACGGCTTTGCCGCGAGCGTGGAGAAGCTGCCTGGCATCATCATGGCGCTGGCCGGCGCGCTCGGCTTCGCCATCGGCACGGTGTTCTCGAAGAAGTACCCGATCCATCTGCCGCCGATCACGGCTGCGGCCTGGCAGATCGGGATCGGCTGCCTGCCGATCTCGATCATCGGCCTCTTGGTCGAGACCACGCATCTTTCGCTGGTGACGCCGGTCGGCTGGTGGCTGCTGGTCTATTCCACCGTGGTGCAGTTCTGCATTGCCTATGTCAGCTGGTTCGCAGCATTGGCGCGGCTGCCGGCGTCAGTGGCCGCGATCGGCACCATGGCCGTGCCTGTCATCGGCGTGGTCGCCTCCGCGCTCGCGCTGGGCGAGCCGCTGGGGCCGGGCCAAATCGCCGCGCTGATCTTCACGCTGGCGGCCGTGGTGCTGGCGACGCGCTAGCTCGAGAACCAGGCATCACCATGCGTAGCGGATCGCGCCCTTGCCGGCATAGCCTTGCGTGACATTCGAGAACTCGCTCTCGAACGTCGCGGCGGCAGACCAGCCGTTAGTCCACTGCCATTCGGCCGAGGCTGTGGTCAGCGCGGAGTCGGTCGCCTGCGCTGCACCGTTGACGACGAAGCTTGCGCCCGGCAGCGACTGGAAGGTCGGGGCAATCGAACGATCCGGATTAAAATCATGCGCCCACGCAAGGCGGCCGTGCAGCGTGACGATGCCGTTCTGCATGGCGAATGATTTGTCGGTGCGAATGCCGAGCTCGCTGCGCGTGTCGGTCACGCTCTTGGCGGCATAGGTCTGTGCAAACAACAGCGAACCGGCGACGACACTTTCGGCATAGGCCGGCAGGTCAAATGTGGTGAATTGCCCTGCGGCGTAAGGGGTGATGCCGAGACCGGCCAGCGTCGGCATGACGAAGCGGTAGCCACTCTCCACGCGACCCGAATACGCGTTCGCATTGAACTCGGCGCGCAGGTGGTCGATGCCGGCGACCGTGACGATGCGGTTGGTCGTGATGTCCTGCCAGCCATAAGCCAGCGCAGCAGTGATGTAGGCCGCACCGATATTATGGCGAACGAAGGCGCCGGCCTGGAACAGGTCGGAGCCGCCATAGCCGAGGCCGTTGACGTTGAAGCCAGTGCGGCCGCCCGCCAGCGCAAACCCCGCGAGCGTGTCCGGCGAGACCCGATAGTCCGCACCGACCGCGATGCCGTAGATGCTGCTCGCGCTGTTGTTCGAGCCGATGATGGCGTTGCCGGCCGTGGTCTGCGACCCGCCGAAGCCGGCGGCCCACACGCTCCAGCGCTGTTCGAAGGTCGGGACTGCCAGCGCCTTGGTGGACATCGCCGCATAAGCGTCGCGCTCGCCAACAGTTCGACCGCGTGCCGCGTAGGCCGAGCTGTCCTCGGCATACCCATTCGGCGGGCCGCCGGCGCTGACGGGACCTCCGCGACCGGAGATGAATGGATCCGTCATCACGCCGATGAACTGGTTCATCGCGTTGAACGTCGTCTGCTGAGAGCCGGTGGCGCTCTCGCCGGAGACCTGGGTCAAGTCGGCGGGATCGAGCCCGAAGAAGCCCATCGGAAGGCCGCCGTTATTGTTGAAGGCGTAGGTCAGCGCGTTGGCGACGTTCTGCTGGTTGACGTTGAGGCCGGTGTAATTGGTGAAGGCGGCCGTCAGGTTCAGATAGGCGTTGTTGGCGTCATAGCTCAGTGTATCGCTCGCGCCCGTCGGCAGTCCGACATTGGTGATGCCCGCGAACGTCGTGCCGCCACGTCCGCCGGCCGCGGTCAGGATCGTGTATGTCTTCGAGACATAGCTGCCGGGCAGGAAATTCGCGACCACGGTCGCGCCTGTCAACGTCGCCGCGCCCGTGACATTGGCGAAGCTCGACGTCGATGGATTGACCGCAACGACGTAGAGCGCGCCCGATTGGAAGGCCAGATTGCCGGCGACCGTCGTCGACGTCCCCGGCGTGTTGACGGCTCCAGGCATGAACGTGCCACCGGCATTGATCGTCGTTGCGCCGATAGTGCCCGTGCCGCCAAGCGTGCCGCCGGCGTTCACGGTCATGGTCGAATTGGCCAGCGAGCCGTTCACCAGCAGCGTGCCGGCGGCGATCGACCACGGCAATGCAGCGCTATTGGTGCCGCTTAGCGTCCAGGTCGAAGCGCCCGTCTTCTCGAAGCTCGCGAAGCCCCGATACTGCGCAGCGGCGCCGATCAGCGAAACGTCGAAAGACGCAGTGGGGTTGGTGTTGCCGCCGAACTGCAAGGCGCCGTTGCCCGTCTGATCGACGACGTTGCCGCTGAAGCTGTAGCCGGCCTGAAGCTGCAGCGTGTTCGCGCCGCCGGTGAAGGTGATGGCGTTGGCACGCGTGACGCCGTCGCCGGCGAGACCGCCTGAAATCGATCCGCTGTTGATGATGCTGAGATTGGTGCCGATGACGCCGGCGCCGCCTGCACCGACCGCGCCGGAGACCCCGGCGGTGACGGTGCTGCTGCCGGAGCTACCGCTCGCGCCGGCGCTGCCGCTCACGCCGGAGAAGCCGTTCGTCCCCGTGGTGCCGTTCGTGCCGCCGCTGGCGGCCAAGGCCCCGGCGCCGCCGACGCCGCCGGAGCCGCCGACACCACCGCTGCCGGCGCTGCCCGCGGTGCCGCCGAGGCCACCCACGCCCGCGGCCCCGGCGATGCCGCCATTGCCGCCGGTGATCGTGCCGCGATTGATCAGCGTGCCGCCGTTGGAGAAGGCGGCGCCAACGCCGCCGGTGCCACCATAGCCGCCATCGCCGCCGCGGCTCGAGGCGCTGCCACCGTTGCCGGCATTGCCGCCGGCACCGCCAAATCCGCCGGTCCCGCCGTTGCCGCCATTGCCGCCATCGGTCGAGCCGACCACGTTGACGCCAGCGGTGCCGTTGCCGCCAGCGCCGCCAACGCCGCCGACACCGCCGTTGCCCGCGTTGCCACCGGTGCCGCCGTTGCCGCCACTGCCTGCGGTGCCGCCGCGGCCGCCATCGCCGCCGGTGATGATGCCTTGATTGGTCAGCGTGCCACCGTTTGAAATGGTCGCGCCGGCGCCGCCGGCGCCGCCATGACCACCTACGCCGGCATCGCCGGCGCTTCCTCCGCTCCCGCCGTTGCCACCCATTCCGCCGGCGGCGCCGCTGCCGCCGCTGCCGCCAGCGACGGCCGGGAGAAGGGCACTCGCGCCAGCACCGCCGGTGCCCGCTGTGCCGGCGTCACTGCCGTTGCCCCCGGCGGCGCCGTTGCCGGCATTGCCGCCGGAGCCGCCAATCCCGCCGGCGCCACCAGCGATGTTGCCCGAAACTGTAACGGTCCCGCCGTTCGTGAGCTGGACACCATCGCCGCCGCTGGATCCGCTACCGCCAATGCCGCCATTTCCGCCGGCGCCACCATTCCCGCCGTTGCCGCCAGCGCCACCAACCAGACCGTTGTTGCCATTGAGAAAGCCGGAGCCGGAGGACCCGTTGGCGCCATTGTCGCCTGTGCCGCCGGCGCCGCCGATCCCGCTTGCGCCGCCATTGGCGCCGTTGCCGCCAGCGCCGCCATTGCCACCGGCGCCTCCCATGATCGTTTGGGAAATTGAGAGCGTGCCACCGCTCGTCACCTGCAGACCAACGCCACCGTCGGCACCATTGGCGCCATCGCCTGCGTGGGCGCTGGCGCTGCCGCCGGTGCCACCATTGCCACCGCGCCCGCCGGCTACGCCGAGCCCGATGCTGGATCCCGCGTTGCCGCCGTTGCCGGCCATGCCGCCGGCGCTGCCTGCACCGCCAGCGCCACCGCTGCCGCCGGTACCTGCCGTGACGCTTTGCAAAATCGTCACGGTGCCGCCACCCGTGACCTGGATGCCGTCGCCACCGCTGCCGCCGATCGCACCATTGCCGCCGACACCAACCCCGCTATTGCCGCCGTTTCCACCGGTCCCGCCATCGAGCGCGCCGAGAACATTGGCGCCGGAAGCGCCCGCACCACCGCTCCCGCCGTGACCCGCTGTACCGCCGCGCCCGCCGCTGCCGCCATCGCCGCCGGCGACCGTTTGCTGGACCGTCGTGGTGCCTGCGCTGGTGACGTGCACGGCGGTGCCGCCATTGCCGCCGCCGCCGGCAGCGCCCCCGCTGCCGAGGACGTCGCCACCGGTCCCGCCGGTCACACCAGCGACGCCCAGGGAGAGAGCACTGGCTCCATTGCCGCCGTTCCCGCCGGCGCCGCCACTGCCACCAACCCCACCCGCGCCGCCGGTCACCGCTATCGAAAGCGTGCTGCCGCCGACGCTGACCTCTACGCCGGTGCCACCCGCACCGCCGCCGCCACCGATGCCGCCGCTGCCCCCTCCGGCGCTCGCATCAAGGCCGCCAATGACAGCAGAACCATCGGCGCCGCTCGCACTGGCGCCGCCGTGACCGCCAGCGCCACCCGCTCCACCGGAGCCGGCACCGAGCGCACCTTCGCCGCCTCCACCGCCGCCACCGCCACTACCCGTAGTCAGAGCTGAGTTGCCGTTGCCGCCATTGCCGCCGCTGCCACCGACAACGTTGCCGCCGTCACCGCCAAGTCCGCCGTTGCCGCCTGAGGTCGCCGCGCCCCCGGAGCCTCCGGTGCCGCCTGCGGCAGCGCCGCCGCCGCCGCCCGCGCCTTGTCCGATCGCGTTGTCACCGCCATTTCCACCGTTAGCAGAGGCGCTGGTACCCGCAGCGCCACCGCCGCCGCCCGTGCCATTGCCACCGGCTCCGCCAGCGCCGCCGTCGGCGCGCGCCGACATGATCGTCAGCGCCAGTGCGACAGCCGTGCTCGCCAACAATGTGGGGAGCCTGAGACGGCGCCGGGTCGGACAAGAACCAATTCTCGATTCAATTATCAATTGTATTACCGTCAGCCTTGGCACCGACCCGCAGGCCATTCCGAGGTGAAATCCTCAGAAACAGACCGCAACATATTCGCTCGCCGAAGCGGCTCAACGAGAATGGTCTTGCCTGCCAGGAATACCGTTTGATTTCGGTCGCCTGTCACCCGGAAACAACATCGACGCCCGCTGCGAGACCGCCGATGACGTCAGTGAGCATTCGTAATTCAGTGCAGTTCTCAGCCGAGCGCACACACAATCTGCGCGCTTTCGAAGCCGTGCCAGGCCTCGCATCCGGAGCAGGTGACGACGCTCGGCTGGGCAGCCGTCTATTCGACCGTGGTGCAGTTCTGCATCGCCTATGTCAGCTGGTTCGCAGCGTTAGCGCGCCTGCCGGCCTCGGTCGCCGCGATCGGCACCATGGCGGTACCCGTGATCGGCGTCGTCGCCTTGGCACTGGCGCTGCACGAGCCGTTGGGCCCGGGGCAGATCGCCGCGCTGGTCTTCACGCTGGCGGCCGTGGTGCTGGCGACGCGCTAGACAGCGGTCTCTTGCGCGAAGCTGCGCTGCACCTCTAGATAGTCTCCCGCAATTCACCTCGCTCCAGGGGCAACGCATGAGAGTCATCGCGCTGGCCGTCGTGCTCGGCCTGATCTCGTCCCTTGGATTGGCTCAAGCCGATCAGGACCGGTTATCTTGCAATGCATCCAACGATGCTCCGGAAGCGGCCGTGATTTCGGCCTGCACGCGCCTGATCGAGGCCGGCACGCCAGGCCACGATGAACGTGCGGGCTTTTTTCATGATCGGGGCAACGCCCACTGGCGCAGCGGCGACTACAAGGCGGCCGTCGCCGATGAGAGCGAGGCCATCGCCATCAATCCAGCCTTCGCCGACGCCTATATGAGGCGGGGTGCAGCCAATTTCGACGACGGCAATGTCGATCAGTCGATCGCCGACTCGGCGAAAGCCATCGAGATCGATCCGCAGAATTTTCGCGCCTACACCAACCGGGGTATCGCCCGCGCGAAGAAGGGCGATCGGCGCGGTGCCATCGCGGACGAATCCAGGGCGATCGAGATCAACCCGAGATGGATCGCGGCCTATCTTGCCCGGCAAGACAGCCGCAATCACATCGGCGACCGCGCCGGCGCGTCATCCGATCTTGCCAGCGCGCTTGGCATCGAACCGGACGGCGGTTTCGATGGATATCGATACCGGGCTGTGGCGTTCAGGCGAAAGAAGAACTACGGCCACGCCATTGCCGACATCGATCGCTGGATCAGCATGAATCCGGGCAGTGCGGCGGCTTACGAGAGTCGCGCCGACGCTCGTTTACGCCAGGATGACTTCGCGCATGCGATTGCCGACGCCAGCAAGGCGCTCGAGCTGAATCCGAAGCGTTCGTATCCGTTCAGCATCCGTGGCTCGGCCTATCTGCACACGCGCGATCTCGACGCAGCCATCGCCGATTTCGACGCCAGCATCGCAGCCGACGCCAGGATCGGATACGTCTACGGGCTTCGCGGCCGCGCCTACGCGCTCGAGGACGATCAGGACCGGGCCATTGCCGACTTCACAAAGCAGATCGAGCTCGATCCGGACAATGAACAAGCCTATCGCGCACGCAGCGCGGCCTACGAGAAGAAGCAGGACGCTGCCGCTGCGAGCGCCGATTTCGAAAAGGCATGGGCGATAGAAGGCGCGCGATCGCGTGCGCCTGGGGCGATGCCTCCGGATGTTGCGAAGGTGTTCGAAACAAAGCGGCGGAAGCCGCCGCAGAACAATCCTTGAACTAGCCCGCCGTCATACCGCCGCCGTTCAGCGCCTTCCTGATCATCTCGGCGAGCTGGTTGCGGCGGTAGGGTTTTGTCAGCAGCAGCACCCCGTCGTCGAGCTTGCCGTGATGGACGATGGCGTTGTCGGTGTAGCCGGAGGTGTAGAGCACCCTCACGCCCGGCCGGCGCTTGGCCACCTCTTCGGCGAGCTCGCGGCCGCTCATGCCGCCGGGGATGACGACGTCGGTGAACAGGAGGTCGAAGTCCTGGCCTGCCTCGATCATGTCCAGCGCGGCCCGGCTGTCGGGCGCGGCGACCGTGTCGTAGCCGAGGCTCTGCAGCTGCGCGGTGACGAAGTTGCGCACCAGCGTGTCGTCCTCGACCACGAAAATTGTCTCGGCGCCGCCTTCGGCCTGCGGCGCCACTGGGGCCGCCGCGTCCGTCATGCCGTCGCCCGGCGGCAGATAGAGCTTGATCGTGGTGCCGTGGCCTTCCTCGCTGTAGATCTTGATGTGGCCGCCGGACTGCTTGACGAACCCGTAGACCATGGAGAGGCCGAGGCCCGAGCCCTCGCCGACCTCCTTGGTGGTGAAGAACGGCTCGAAGGCCTTCTGCTGGATGTCCGCCGTCATGCCGGTGCCGGTGTCGCTGACCGCGAGCATCACGTAGGGACCGGGCTGCACCTCCGCGTGGGCCTGTGCATAGGCCTCGTCGAGCACGACGTGGTGGGTCTCGAGCAGCAGCTTGCCGCCGTTCGGCATGGCGTCGCGGGCGTTGATCGCCATGTTGAGCACGGCATTGGTGAGGCGGGACGGATCGATGTGCGCGGTCATCGGTCCCTGTTCCAGCACGGTCTCGATCTGGATCTGCTCGCCGAGGGTGGGGCGCAGCAGCTTGGCGATATCGGCGATCGCGCCGTTGATCTCGACATTGCGCGGCTGGAGCGGCTGCCGGCGCGCGAAGGCGAGCAGATGCTGGATCAGCTCGGCGCAGCGCTCGGCGGCATCGTCGATCAGCCGCGCCACGCGCTGGAGCTCGGGCTGCTGCTTCAGGCTCGCCACCAGCGTCTCGGTATTGCCTGATATCACCGTGAGCATGTTGTTGAAGTCGTGCGCGACGCCGCCGGTCAGCTTGCCGATCGCATCCAGCTTCTGCGACTGGTGCAGCTGCCGCTCGGTTTCGCGCGACGTGGTCGCGTCGTGATAGACCAGCACGGCGCCGGAGACGTTGCCTTGTCCGTCGCGCATCGGCCGGCCGCTGATCATCAGATGGCGGGGATCGTTGCCGTTATGCGGGCGGACGATCATCTCCAGATTCTCGAACTGCTCGCCGCGCAGCACGCGCGTCGAGGGCAGTTCGTCCGCCCTGAGCGGCGTGACGCCGTCGCCGTGAAACACGTCGGACAGGGCGCGCAGATTGCGCAGGCTCATGCCGGCGCGATGCAGCAAGATGCGCTCCGCGGCCGGATTGGACAGAAGGACAGTGCCCTCGGCGTCGATCACCAGCACAGCCTCGGCCATGCTGTGGAACGTGCTCTGGAGCACGTTGACCGACAGCCGCAGCTCGTCATGCGCGTTGACGAGATGCTCGGTGCGCTCGGCGACGGCCGCCTCGAGTTGCTCCTTCGCCGCCGTGGTCTCCAGCAGCGTGCTCTTCAGCGCGACCGTGGTGCGCTGGCTCTCGCGCATCAGCATTGCGACCAGCAGCAGGATCACCAGCGCGCCGATCACGTCGATGCCGAGCAGGACGATGCCGGTGCGCCGGGAACTCTGGGCGCGGGCGGCGAGCAATCGCTCTTCCTCCGCGCTCAGCTGATCGAGATTGCCCATCACCGTGTCCATCAGGCCGCGACCCTCGCCCTTGCCCTGGAGCGCGGCAACGCCGGCCTGGTCGTTCTCGGCGCGGAGGCGCATCACCTCTGCGGCGATCTCGACCCGGCGCAGCGCCAGCGGCTCGGTGCCCTCGATGAGCGCGACCTGATCGGGATTGTCACGCAGGCTGCGCTTGAGATCAGCGAGCGCCGGCGCGATCTGGGCGTGCACCGCCTGAAACTCGTCGCTGAAGCTCGGGTTGCGATAGATCTCGTAGCCGCGCGCGGCGCTCTCGGCGCGCCGCATCAGCACGCGCAGATCGGAGATCTTCTTCTGCGTCTCGATGGTGTGATTGACCCAGGCGGCATCGTACCGCGACTTGACGTCGAGTCCGATCGAGGCGGCGGTGATGATCAGGAGGATTGCAAGTCCAGCACCGAGAATGACGCGCTGCGTTGGGATCAAGGGGCTTCTTTCTTGTCCTTCGGCTGCGCGGCCTCGCCAAGGCATTCCCGGATCGTGGTCAGGAGTGCGTCCGGCGTGAACGGCTTGCGCAGGCAGCGTGTCGCGCCGAGTTCCAGTGCCATGCGGAGGAAATCGGGGGAGGGCGAGGCGGACGAGGCGAAGGCGTAGCCGGACATCGCGATCAGAGGGATCGCCGGCGCGCGCTCGTGAAAGATGCGGATGGATTCGAAGCCGCGCATGTGCGGCATGAAGATGTCGACCAGCATCACGTCAAACGTCTGCGCTTCGAGCGCAGCCAGTCCCGTTTCGCCGCCGTCAGCCATCGTGACATCGAAGCCCTGACGTTGGAGCAGGACCTCGATGGTCGCGCCGACCATCGGATCGTCATCTACCACGAGGATACGCGGCATGACATTTCCCAGTAGATCGAAGTCCCAACATTCATCGGTGATATAGGCGAATCGCGGGACGGGTCAATTTGGGATTGGATCATTGTAGATATGCACGGTGCGGTGAATAGAGGTCCCTCGCGCCTCGCATGTATAGATCGTCGCACGCGATGCGCGGGCTGCGCGCGAAACTGGCGATGAGCGCGCGACAAACGAAAGAGGCGCCGCACCGATGCGACGCCTCTTCCATCAAGCGTTGTCGATCTGCTTACGGGCAGGGATGACGCTGGCCGTCATAGCCAAGATACGTGCCCGAACCCGGATCGTATGATCTGTATCGCTGCGCGCAATAAGCCGACGAGTCACCACCGCTATCCGGCACCACCGCGACCGACGGTTCGTCATAATAGCTGTCGTCGCCATAGTAGTAGGGATCGTTGTAGTACCCGCCACCGTAGTAGGCGTAGGAGCCGAGCCCGCCGATCGCAGCACCGGCTGCGACGCCCGGCCAGAAACCGCCACCATGACGACGCCAGCCGCCACCGTGCCAGTTGCCACCGCCGCCGCGCCAGTTGTTACCCGCGACTGCGAGGGGACGGCCGCCGCCACCACTAAACGTGGCTCCTGCGGTCGGACGCATGGCTAGGCCGGCGCTCGGGCGCATGGCTCCGGCAGCGAAATTGCCGCCGCCGCCACCGAACCGCGCGCCGCCAAAGCTGCCGCCGCCCATGCGGGCGCCGCCACCGCCGAAATGGGCGCCGCCACCACCGCCAAAATGACCACCGCCGCCACCGCCGTGGCCGCCACGGCCCTGGGCGAAGCTCGGCGTCGCCAACGGAAGGACCAACGCGACCGCTGCCGCGACGCTCAAAATTCTCAGACTTTTCATGTTCAAACTCCTTATTCCCTGAAGCAAACCTCTTGAAGGGCCCGCGGTTCCAGGGTTCACGCCGGTGTGCGCGTGTGGCGCAGGTTTCCATGCGGCCGCTGTACCCGGCATGAACGGATCGCGTCCGATTTGCGGCAGTGCTTGCGCCGGGCACCACATTTTGCGGGGGGCACCGCCGCCCCCGCGGAACTGGACATTTCGCCGCCCGGATGGCATCAGGGCCTCACGAAGCAGGGCCCTAGCCGTATGAAACAGTTCTTCCTCAAGTTCTTCACCTGGTGGAGTGGCCAGACCTTTGGCACCCAGCTCTGGACCAAGCGGTACGGCGAGCTGGTCGGCCAGGACGAGCAGGGAAACCGCTATTATCGGACCCGCGGCGGGGCGATTGATCCGACGCTCGGATTCGAGCGGCGCTGGGTCATTTATAACGGCTACGCCGAGGCAAGCCGCATCCCGACGGGTTGGCACGGCTGGATGCATCACGTCGTCGATGTGCCGCCGACCGAAGAGAACTACCAGCCGCGCGAGTGGCAAAAACCGCACCAGCCGAACCCCACCGGCACGCCGAACGCCTATCGGCCCTCCGGCTCGACGCTTGCCAGCGGCAAGCGTCCCAAGGCGACCGGCGACTACCAGCCCTGGACGCCCGGCTAGCTTTCCGATCTCCGTCCGAATCCTTGCCGTGGGGGTGGATGCATCAGCATCCGCCTCACCTTGCTGTGGACAACGGGAACAGCGGGGACAGCGCCTGCGCGGGCGTTGCAGCTACGCGAGCGATGCGGCTCAATGGTCCCATCTTACGGAGATGGGAGACCATCGCGTTCGGTTCGGGCAACAGTTCGCGACTGTCCCGAGATGCAGCGGCCGCCGACGAGGACTCGATCGGGAGATAGGCCCCCGGTCTGGAAGTTCGAAATCGCCCGATGGAATGTGCAGCCACCGTAAGACAGGAAAAGCCGCTTGGGAAACCGAGCGGCCTTTTTCTTTGATCTGTTGCTCTGCTCGCTTCTCAGAGATGGAGCGTCGGTGAGTTGCCGACCGGCATCATCTCATAGGGCGGCTTCCAGCCCGGCAGTTCGGCGACACGCCGGCGCCAGGCATCAATCGCCGGGAAAGTCGCGGCAAGATCAAAGCCCGTCTCCTCGGTCGGATAGTACAGATAGCCCAACATTGAGAAATCGACGATCGTCGGCCGATCGCCCAGCATGAAGCTGCGGTGGGAGAGGTGTCTGTCGACGATCGAGAAGGCGCTGTCGGTCCGCGCGCGCAAGTAAGCGAGCACAGCGGGATGGGCGGGCTCCGGCATGAAGCAGCGTTGAAACCGGTGCTGGGCAAAGTTCGCGGTGAACTTGTGGTTGTCGAACAGCAGCCAGCGCGTGGCTTCGAACGTCTCCTCGGGCGTCGGACCGAACACGCCGTGGGTCCCGGCGAGCCACAGCAGGATCGCACCGGACTGGCTCATGTGCCGGCCATCGACCTCGAGGACAGGGACTTCGCCCATGACATTGGTGGCGGCCCGCCAGTCAGGCGTGCGGGTCTCGCCGCCGGCGAAGTCGAGGCCGACCGGCTCCCAGTCGAGCCCGGCGCAGTTGAGGAATAGCGCGACCTTGAACGAATTGCCCGAAGCTCCGATGCAGTGCAGCCGGTATCGCGCCATGGTCAGATCCTCCTGTGCGCACTCGACCGGGAAGCGTCCGTGGGCGTTGGGCGCGATCCAGATTGTCGCGACAGGCTCCTGACAGCGTCATGTCAGCAGTGCGGAGCTTCCGGACGATGCTTTGCATTGCCCGGGAAGTGCTGCGCTGCGTTCGGGGCGCGTGAGCAAAGCCTCTGCTCTACACCCGCTCAGCCGCGCGCTTGACCGCCTCGAGGCGGCGGGCCTGGTTTGCGGCGCCGCGCTCTCTCAGCAAGGCCAGCACTTCGGCCGGCGCGGTGTCGGGCGAGCCTGAATTGAACGGCGGGGCCGGGTTGTATTCGATCTGGAGCTGGATCGCTTCCGCCGTGGTGCGGTCGACCAGGATCGACACCAGCGTCAGCGCGAAATCGATCCCGGCGGTGACGCCGCCGCCGGTGACGCGGTTGCGGTCGATGCAGACGCGCGTCTTGGTCGGCGTCGCGCCGAACTGGCCGAGCATCTCCATCGCGCTCCAATGGTGGCAGCGCGGTAGCCCTTGAGCAGGCCGGCAGCGCCGAGCGCCAGCGCCCCCGTGCAGACCGAGGTGACGTACTTGGCGCCTTCGGCCTGCCTGCGCAGGAAATCCAGCACCTCTTCGTCATTGAGCAGGTCGTTGGTGCCGCCGCCGCCGGGCACGCAGATCACGTCGAGCTGCGGACAGTCGGCGAATGTCGTGGTCGGCGTCAGCGTCAGCACGGAATCGCTCGGCACCGGCTCGATCCGTTTCCAGATCAGGTGCAGCTTCGCGCCGGGGACGGAGGAGAACACCTGCAAGGGACCGGTGAAGTCGAGCTGGGTGACGCGCGGAAACACCAAAAGACCGATCTGGAGCGGTGACGACATGGGCAGGTCCTCCAAAGATGAGCTTGACGGACGCAGCCTCTCATGATGCCCTTCTGTCCAAAATGGCGTAATTCCCTCGCTTTCGGACATAACCATGATCGGCATCCTGATCTTCCCCGATTTCCAGTTGCTCGATGCGGCCGGCCCGATCTCGGTGTTCGAGATCGCGGCGCGCGCCACCGGCAAGACGAGCACCGGAATCCGCGTGCTGGCACTGAACGCGGGGCCCGTGCGCAGCTCGTCCGGCGTGGAAATGATGGCGCGCGACTTCAAGTCGGCGAACGCGATCACCACCCTGGTCATCGCAGGTGGCGCAGGCGTAACGGACGCCGCACGCTGCGAGGTCACGCGCGCCTTCGTGCAGCGGCTGGCGCGACGCGGTGTGCGGGTCGCCAGCGTCTGCTCGGGCGCCTATGTGCTGGCCGAGGCGGGCCTGCTCGATGGACGACGCGCCACCACGCATTGGGGCCGCACACGGGATTTCGTCGCGCGCTATCCCAAGGTGAAGTTCGAGCCGGACCAGATCTTCACGCATGACGGCAATGTGTGGACGTCGGCGGGCATCACGGCGGGCATCGACCTCGCGCTCGCGATGGTCACCGAGGACCATGGCGAGGAGATCGCGCAACAGGCCGCCCGCCAGCTCGTGCTGTATCATCGCCGCAGCGGCGGCCAGTCGCAGTTCTCCTCACTGCTGGAATTGAAGACACCGAACGGCCGGTTCGGCGCGCTGCTGTCCTGGGCGCGCGAGAACCTCGATGCCCGGCTGACGGTCGAAGATCTCGCCGATCGTGCCGGCATGAGCGCACGGCATTTTGCCCGCGCCTTTGCCGCCGAGACCGGCACGACGCCGTCGAAGGCGATCGAGCGCTTACGGATCGAGGTCGCGCGCGAGCGCGTGCAGTCCTCGCGGGAGGCGATCGAGCTCGTCGCGGAGGCGACCGGATTTGGCGACCCCGAGCGCATGCGGCGCGCCTTCATCCGCGCCTTCGGCCAGCCGCCCCAGGCGCTGCGGCGCGCGGCGCGGGCGGGCTAGGCAATCTGACCTGGCACTCGAGCGTGGAGGCGAAGATGGGCGGGATGGAGTACAGCAACGAGAACGCGAAACGGCTCCAAAGACTTTATCTCACAGGGGACGTGACCGCCCAGCGCGCGGAGACAATTCGGCAGCTCAATCTGTCTGCCGGCGAGAGCGTTCTCGATATCGGATGTGGTCCTGGCTATCTCTGCGAGAGCATGGCGCAGATCGTTGGGCCCGACGGTGCTGTCGTCGGTATCGATGTGTCGACTGACCTGATCGAGGTCTGCAACCGGCAGAAGGCTTCCGCCTGGATTTCATATGCGATCGGCAACGCCACGGAATTGGGTCAATCCGATGCGTCGTTCGATGTCGTCGTGTGCACACAGGTTGCCGAGTACGTGCCTGATGTTGACCGCGTCCTCGCAGAGACATTTCGCGTGCTCAAGCCAGGGGGCCGCACGATTTTTGTCGCAACGGACTGGGACGCGGTGGTGTGGCATTCCGAAAACCCGGAACGTATGGCCGCGGTCATGAAATCATGGGAAGCGCATTGCGCTCACCCGCGTCTCCCAAGGTCGATGGCCCGCAGATTGGCGAATGCGGGACTTCACCTGGACGGAGCGTCGGTCTTTCCAATCCTGAATTTGCAGTACGATGACGATAGCTACAGCAAGGGGCTGGCCCAGGGCATTCGGGACTTCGTGGCCCGCAGGAACGACGTTTCAGCCGATGATCTCGAAGCATGGCACAGCGAGTTCGGGCGTCTCAGCGGAGCGGGACAATACTTCTTCAGCACCAACCGCTATCTCTTCAGGGCCTCGAAGCCGGCTGCGACGTCGCTATGACTGCGTCCTAGGTCGCCTTGCCTGCAGCTGCCTCGCCGGCGCCATCCGCGCGGGCCACCAGGCGGCGCGCGATCGGCGTCAGCATGTAGGGCGCGAGGTGGATCGGAAATTGCGTCATCGCGAAATAGAGCCAGGTGGTGGGCGGCAGCGCGCCAGCGGTCGCGGCCAGCATCAGGCCCAGATTGCGCTGTGACACCATCAGCCCGAGCGCCAGCGCGCGCTCATAGCCGATGCGGCGGAACAGCAGCGTGGTCACGGCGAGCAGCGTGAAATAGCTCGCGAAGGACAGAGCCGCCAGGCCGATCGTGAAGAGCGGCTGGGCCACGAGGTCGCTCACGACATCGCCCATGATCGCGGCTGCGAAGATCAGGAGGATGATGATGTTGAAGCCGTCGATCGGCTTCCTGTGGCGCTGGATCGCTTCTGCGCCGAACACCCAACGGATGATGGTTGCGGCCAGCAGCGACGCCGCGAGGATGCCGAGCAGCTTCAGGCCGAGCGTCGCCGGCGTGACGCTGAGCATGCCGTCGAGGAACAGGCTTGCGAACAGCGACGCTGTGAAGGGGACCAGCGCGGTGGAGGTCACCAGCGTGACCAGCACGAGCGTGGCATCGAGGCCCATCAGCGCGGCGAGCGCCGGAGACGCCATCATGGGCGAGGCCATGCTCTGGAGCATCAGGGCAACGGAAAGGCCGGGCGAGCGGTCGTTGAGCCCTGTTGCGTAGATGATCAGTCCGACGATCAGCGGCACGCCCATCGTAGTCCAGGCGGTTGCGGTCGCAATCAGCGCCGGGCGGCGTAGGTGACCGTACAGCGCCGCGAGATCGACTCGCATGAAGGAGATGCAGAGCAGGACGAGGATCGCTTCGGTGATGTAGGGCCGCAGCAGCGCGCCGAGCGGCGGCACGGCGGCGGCGACGAACACGACCGCCGCGACCCCGCGGGTGCCCTGGCTGCCGAGCCATGTCAGCGCGCGCAGGGGGAGGGCGAAGACGGTTTGAAGAACGAAGGGCATGGGAGGCGTCAGCCCAGCTCCTTCAACCAGGCGCCGATCTCGCGCACCGCGACATTGGCCTGCTGGAGCAATTTGCCCATCGTGAAGAAGCCGTGGAACTGGCCGGGATAGTGCTTGTACGCGACGGGCACGCCGGCCTGCCTGAGGCGCTCGGCATAGTCGTCGCCTTCGTCGCGCAGCGGATCGGCCCCGGCCGTGAGCACATAGGCCGGCGGCAGACCGGCAAGGCTCTTCGCGCGCGCCGGCGAGGCGCGCCAGTCGTGGATGTCGGCGGTACCGTTGAGATAGTGATCGCGGAACCAGCGGATCACCGAATGCGTCAGCAGCACGCTGGTCTCGGGCTCGCTGTGCGAGCCGTGCGTCATGGCGAAATCGGTCGCGGGGTAGATCAGGACCTGACCCGCGATCTTCGGACCGTTGCCGTCGCGTGCGGTGAGTGCGACCACAGCGGCGAGATTGCCGCCGGCGCTGTCGCCGCCGATCGAAAGGCGCGCAGCGTCGATGCCGAGCTCGCGCGCATTCGCGGCAATCCATTTTGTGGCGGCGATCGCGTCATCGGCGGCGGCGGGAAACTTGTGCTCGGGCGCGAGGCGGTAATCGACCGAGATCGCGATCAGCGCGCCTGAAACGGCGAGCTGGCGGCAGACGACGTCGTGGGAGTCGAGATCGCCGATCACCCACCCGCCGCCATGGAAGAACACCAGCGCCGGCGACAACCCGTCCTGAAGGCGCGGCTCCTTTGGCACGTAGATGCGGGCGGGGATCGCGCCGTGCGGCGCCGGGATCGCCAGCGCCGCGACGCGCGCCAGTTCCGGCGGCTCGGGGTTGGTGGCAAAGCGGGCCTGCCCGTAATAGGCGCGGGCTTCCGGCGCGGTCAGGGTCTCGTAGGCGGGGCGGCCGGCCTCCTGGAAGGCCTTGTAAACGGCGGCGGCATCGGGATCGAGCACGACGGACATGGGAGCGACCTTGGGCTTTCTGTTGTCGTTGGACGTCGTTTCGGGGGCGCTGCCCGCCTCGGCCCCGGGGAGGGGCCGGTCAACTATCCCATCCGGCCGCCGGTCTGGCCAGCGGGCGACGGGCAGGGCAGGGATGCCGCCCTTCCCCCGCCGTATTCGCCGTGTTAACCGGATGGCCTGCGAGCGGCGGTATCCCCTGTAGAATGTCCAGCAAGCCCGATTCGCTGTTGAAGCCGCGCGAGAAGATGGTTCGAACCTTTACCCTTACAAGACTTGCCCTGCCAGGTCTTGCGGCGCTTCTGGCCGCCACCGCATTGACGGTTGCGACGCCCGCGCAGGCGCAGATCGGCACGATCTTCTCCGACCCGCCGCCGCGGCCGCCGGGTTCGATTCCGCGTGGTCAGCCGCAGCCTCAGATCCCCGATGACGATGAAGAGGTCCCCGAGCTGCCGCCGCAGGGCCGCGTGCTGCCATCGCGCCCGATGGCGCCGCCGCCGGGCCGGCAAGGTAACGTGATGCCGGGGCCGGTCGAATCCCAGCCCCTGGCGCCGCCGCCGGGCTCAACCGTCGCTCCGCCAAACCAGCCGCCGTCCGTGGCGGTCGCTCCGCCCAATCCGCAAGCCGCCCCGGGTGCGCCCGGTCAGCGCCAGCCCCAGCAGAAGGGCGGGCCGGGCGGCCCTGTCCCGCAGACCCCGGCGAGCCTCCAGCCGGGCGACGAGGTCGTGACCGAGCCGCCGGCCCAGAAGATCGTGAACAAGAAGGCGACCTTCTCCGGCCTCGACAAGATCACCGGGCGCATCATCAATTTCGACGAGGACATCGGCGAGACCGTCCAGTTCGGCGCGCTGCGGGTCAAAACCGACGCCTGCTATACGCGGCCGGCGACGGAAGCCACCAATACCGACGCCTTCGTCGAGGTCGACGAGATCACCTTGCAGGGCGAGGTGAAGCGCATCTTCTCGGGCTGGATGTATGCGGCGAGCCCCGGCCTGCACGGCGTCGAGCATCCGATCTACGACATCTGGCTCACCGACTGCAAAGAGCCGCAGCAGACCATTGCGACCGCGGCGCCCGATCCGACCGCGGCAAAGCCGCCGGCTCCGCCGCCCGCGCAGAAGAAGGCGGCGCCACCCAAGCAGGCCGTGCAGCAGCGCCCGCCGCAGCCCTTGCCGCCGATCCAGCAGCAGCCGGCGCCGCCACCGCCGCCGGAGCAGCGGCCGGGCCTGTTCGGTATCCCGGGGTTTGGGCGTTAGACCAAATCCCCCGGGTTCGGGCGCTAGGCCCCATCACCGATTATGGCCGCGAGGCGACGATGTCGAGCGCGCGCGCGCCCGGGATCGCGTCACCGGCTGACAGCCTCAGGAAATCGCCGGGGTCGCCGGCGAGGGCCTTGTCGAGCAGTGCGGTGTAGCGCCGACGCGAAATCTCGACCGCGCCAAAACTCTTCAAATGATCAGTGACGTATTGCGTGTCGAGCAGCTCGAAGCCGCCATGGATCAGCCGCGCGACCAGGTGCACCAGCGCGACCTTCGAGGCATCGCGCGCGGTGTGAAACATGCTCTCGCCGAAGAAGGCGCGTCCGAGGCTGACGCCGTAGAGCCCGCCGACGAGGTCGTCGCCCTGCCAGGCCTCGACGCTGTGGCAATGGCCGAGCTCGTAGAGGCCGCCATAGAGGTCGCGAATCCGCTTGTTGATCCAGGTGTCCTCGCGCCCCGCCTGCGGCGCGGCGCAGCCGGCGATCGTTGCCTTGAACGCCGTGTTGACGGTGACGCGAAAGGCGTCCGTACGGACGGTGCGCGCGAGCCGCGAGGCCACGCGAAATCCCTCGAGCGGGATCACGCCGCGCAATTCCGGCTCGACCCAGAACAGGGTCGGATCGTCGGCGCTCTCGGCCATCGGAAAAATGCCGCAGGCATAGGCACGCAACAGCACGGCCGGCGTGATTTCAGACGAAGCGGAGTCGCGCGAAGTCATGGCGCAACAATAGCAGGATCGTGGAGGTGTTGCGAAGGGGGCGAGGGTCAGCCTGCGGCGGCGTTGTTGGTCTTGTCGGGGGCCGCGGGCGTGCGGCGGAACCTCAGCATGACGCGAGTTCCGGAATGGGCGGGGTCGCGCTCGACGGTGGCGTCGAGCTTGGTGGCCATCGCCGCGACGATGCGCTGGCCCATGCCGGTCGAGCGCGGATCCGCCTTGACCTTGTCGCCGACGCCGTCGTCGGTGATCGCCAGCAACAGATCCTCGCCCTGCGAGGTCAGCTCGACATGGATGGGGCCGGCGCCGTCCGGATAGGCGTATTTCACCGCGTTCATCACCAGCTCGTTGACGATGATGCCGACGGCGACGGCGCGGTCCGGATCGATCTCGATCGGCTCGGCCTTCACCGTCAGCCGCGACATCCGGTTGCCTTCGGCCGAGCGCCTGAGATCCTCGAGCAGCGAATCCAGATACTGGTTCAGCACCACGCTCTTCAGGTCCTGCGAGGTGTAGAGCCGGCGGTGCACCTGCGCGACCGCGGCGACGCGGCCCATCGCGTTGGTCAGCGCCGCCTTGACCTCTTCCTGGCCTGCGGAGTTCGCCTGCAGATGCAGCAGCGAAGCGATGATCTGGAGCGAGTTGCCGACGCGGTGATTGACCTCGCGCAGCAGCAGCTCGCGTTCGGCGGCGAGTGCGGCGTAGCGGTCGCGCGATGCGTGGATCTCGGCTTCGGCTTCCTCGCGCGCCTTCTGCAATTCGGCCTGGCGCAGTGCGCCGTCGGCGGCGACGTGGAGCAGGGGGATGAAATCGCCCTTGACGTCCTTGACGAGATAATCGGCCGCGCCCGCCTTCAGCGCGGTGACCGCGATGCTGGAATCCTGCGACGCGGTGACGAACACCACGGGCGGCGCGCCTGGTATCGCCATGATCTGCTCGAGCGTCTCCAGCCCGTCGAGGCCGGGCATGTACTGGTCGAGCGCCACGACGTCGATGCAGCCGTCGGTCTCCGCGCGGCGGATACGCTCCAGGCCTTCCTCGCCGCTCGCGGCATGAATGACCTTGTAGCCGCGTCGCGTCAGGCCGCGCTCGACCAGGCGGGCCAAGGCCGCGTCGTCGTCGATGTAGAGCAGTGTAGGCGGGTGCTGGTTCATGAGGCGGCGGGCGGGACCTGGATGACCGAGAAGAACAGGCCGAGCTGCCGGATGGCATTGGCGAAATTCTCGTAGTTCACGGGCTTGGTGATGTAGACGTTGCAGCCGAGTTCGTAGCAGCGCTTGATTTCCTGGCTGTCGTCGGTGGTGGTCAGCACCACCACGGGCGAGGCCTTCAGGTATTTGTTCTCCTTGATCTGCTTCAGGATGTCGATCCCGGTCATGTCGGGGAGATTGAGATCGAGCAGGATCAGGAGCGCATTGCCCTTCTGCACGAGCCCGCTGCCGTCGGAGCCGAACAGGTGCTTCACCGCGTCCGTGCCGTTGGCGAAGGGGATGATCTCGTTGTTGACGCCGGATCGGCGGATGTTGCGCTCGATCAGCCGGGCGTGGCCCTCGTCGTCCTCGATCATGATGATGGTGACGGGTTGAGTCATTGGTCGGCGTTCCGGTTGCTTGCGTTCCAGGTGATGGGCAGCGTGATGGTGAAGGTGCTGCCCGTATTCAGTTCCGATGATACCGACATGGTACCGCCGAGGCGGCGCACAAGTGCGCGCACATGCGCAAGACCGATGCCCTGACCAGGCTTGTCCTGGGTTCCCGCCCGGCGAAACAGGTCGAAAATCCGCTGGTGATCTTTCGGATCGATCCCGCGGCCATTATCGCTGATCTCGAAGATAGCGTAGCCAAGCTTGGTGCGCCCGCGGATTCTGATCTCGCCGGGGGCGCCGGCCTTGAGATATTTGATGGCGTTGTCGATCAGATTGGAGAAGATCTGCTCCAGCGCAAGGCGGTCGCTGACGAGATCCGGCAGCGGCGCGACATGGATCTCGGCCTGCGCTTCGGCGGACTGATGCGCCAGCGTCGAGACGATGGCTTCGATCAGCTCGCGGGTGTCGATCTTCTCGGGCACGAATTCGCGCCGGCCCTCGCGGGTGAGGTTGAGGATCGCCGAGATCAGGCGGTCCATCTTGGCGATCGACGATTTGATGAAGCCGAGCGCTTCGGAAAAATCCGTTGAAAGCTGCTTGTCGGGGCCTTCGAGCGTGACCTCGCCGTCAGCTAGCGGCGGGCCATCGGCCGGGACATGGGTAAGGCCGCCGATACGGCGGAAAATGTCGCCGCTGAGCTCTTCGAGTTCGCTGGTGAAGCCCATGATGTTGACGAGTGGCGAGCGAAGATCGTGACTGACGATATAGGCAAAGCGCTGAATCTCGTTGTTGGCCTCGCGCAGGTCTGCCGTGCGTTCGTCGACCACGGTCTCGAGGTTGGCGTAGGCGTCGCGCAGGCGCGTCTCGGCCTCGTCGCGGGCCAGCACCGAGCGCCGCACCAGCCAGATCGAGATCAGGGTCAGCAGCACCACGAGGCCCGAACCGATGCCGGTCATCGAGGCCGCCAGCGTCTGGCTGCGGTCGGAATTGGCCGATCGGAGCCGGAACAGACGCTCCTCCTCCTGGATCATGGAGACGGCGACTTTGCTGATCTCGGCCGTGGTGTCGGTGGAGGCGGCCTCGCGGACCTGCGCTATGGCCTTGTCCGGCCGATTCTGGCCGATGAAGTCCAGCTCCTGCTTGAATTGTCCCAGCCGGATTTCGATGGCCGCGCTCAGCTTCTCGATGTTGCCGCGTTGGTCCGGATTATCGCGGGTCAGGCGCGTGAGCTTGTCGAGGGCAGGTATGATCGCTGCCACGGCTTTCTCATGGTCGGCCTTGAAATCCGTCCCTTGGGTCAGGAGATAGCCGCGGGCGGCGCTCTCGGCACGCCGGATTTCCAGCAGCAGGGCGTTGATCTGATTCTCCGCCTCGATGGTGTGGATCACCCATTTGCTATCGTCTCTGGCCTTGTTGACCAGGTAGACGGAGCCGGCGCTGATCACGGTCAGCACCAGAAGACCCGCCGAGAACAGCAGGATCTGCCACATGGAGCGCCGTCGTTGCGCTTCAGTCGTCACGACGGTCTCGCTTCGTCACGTCAACGGAACTCAAAAGGCCCCCTCGGAACTGTCCCCGTCCAGAACGCGATGGGGGCCAAAGGGTTCCACGGGAGGAGAGGGGTCACCCCGCGACCGGTTCCTTGCCCGCGAGGTACTGTTCCAGCCAGTGGATATGATAGTCGCCGTTGATGATGTCGTCCTGGCGCACCAGGTCGCGGAACAGCGGCAGCGTCGTCTCGATACCCTCGACCACCATCTCGTCCAGTGCCCGGCGCAGCCGCATCAGGCATTCGGCGCGGGTCTTGCCGTGGACGATGAGCTTGCCGACGAGGGAGTCGTAATAGGGCGGGATGGTGTAGCCCTGATAGACCGCAGAATCGATGCGCACGCCGAGCCCGCCGGGCTGGTGATATTGCGTGATGCGGCCCGGCGAGGGACGGAAGCTCTGCGGGTTCTCGGCGTTGATACGGCACTCGATCGCGTGGCCGATGATCTGAATCTCGCTTTGCTTGGCCGGCAGATCGCCGCCGGCAGCGATGCGGATCTGCTCCAGCACGAGGTCGATGTCGGTGATGCTCTCGGTGACGGGATGCTCGACCTGGATGCGGGTATTCATCTCGATGAAGTAGAACTCGCCGTCCTCGAACAGGAATTCGATGGTGCCGACGCCGAGATATTTCATCTCGCGCATCGCCTTGGCGCAGGTCTCGCCGATCTTGGCGCGTGCAGCGGCGGCAAGGACGGGCGAGGGACCTTCCTCCCAGACCTTCTGGTGGCGGCGCTGCAGCGAGCAATCGCGCTCGCCGAGATGGATCGCGCCGCCGCGGCCGTCACCGAGGATCTGGATCTCTATGTGACGCGGCTTCTGGAGGTATTTTTCGAGATAGACGGACGCGTCACCGAAGGCGGACTTGGCCTCGTTGGCTGCCGTCGACAGCGCCACCTGGAGGTCGGCCTCGCTCTGCGCGACCTTCATGCCTCGGCCGCCGCCGCCGGCGGCTGCCTTGACCAGCACGGGGAAGCCGATCTTCCTGGCGATCGCCATCGCGTCGTCCTCGGGGCCGACCGCGCCGTCCGAGCCGGGCACCACGGGAATGCCGAGCTTCCTGGCCGTTTTCTTGGCCTCGATCTTGTCGCCCATCAGGCGGATGTGCTCGGCCTTGGGGCCGATGAAATGCAGATTGTGCTCGCCAAGGATTTCGGCGAAGCGCGCGTTCTCGGAGAGGAAGCCGTAGCCGGGATGCACGGCATCCGCGCCGGTGATCTCGCAGGCCGCGAGCAGCGCGGGCACGTTGAGATAGCTGTCCTTGGACGGCGGCGGCCCGATGCAGACGCTCTCGTCCGACAGGCGCACATGCATGGCGTCGGCGTCGGCAGTGGAGTGCACGGCCACGGTCGCGATGCCGAGCTCCTTGCAGGCGCGCAGGATGCGAAGGGCGATCTCGCCGCGATTGGCTATGAGGATCTTGTCGAACATGGTGTCCTTAAGGGACTGGCGCGCGGGAAGCGGCTAGGGCGGCTGACCGCCCACGACCATTACTCAATGATGACGAGCGGCTCGCCGTACTCGACCGGCTGGCCGTCTTCGACCAGGATCTGCGTCACCGTGCCGGCGCGCGGCGAGGGGATCTGGTTCATGGTCTTCATGGCTTCGATGATCAGCAGCGTCTGGCCGACCGAGACCTTGCTGCCGACCTCGATGAACGGCTTGGCGCCGGGCTCCGGCGCCCAATAGGCGGTGCCGACCATCGGCGAGATCACCGCGCCCGGATGCTTCGACAGGTCGGCCGCGGCCGGCGCGGCGGCAGCTGCGGCCGCCGGCAGGATGGCGGGAGCGGCCGCCATCTGCATCGGCATGGTGGCGGCGACGCTGATGTTGCGGGCGACGCGCAGGCGAAGGCCGGCCCGTTCGATCTCGATCTCGGTGAGGCTGGTCTCATCGAGCAGAAGTGCGAGCTCGCGGACGAGCGCGGAATCCTCGCTGGAAAACTTTACGGCTGCTTTGTCGTCTGGCTGGCGCGCCATGTTCTGATCCGAATGTTCTGTGTGAAGAGGGAGCGTCAGGCTTTGGGCTTGATGCCGAGCTTGGCGGCAAGGCCCTGGATCGCGAGGCGGTAGCCCTCGATGCCGAAACCGCAGAGCGAGGCGAAGGCCGCGCGCGCGGTGTAGGAATGGTGACGGAAGCTCTCGCGGGCGTGGATGTTGGTCACGTGCACTTCGACGGTCGGGATCTGCACCGCGAGCAGCGCGTCGTGCAGCGCGATCGAGGTGTGCGAATAGCCGCCGGCATTGATGATGATGCCCTTCATCTTGCGGGCATGCGCCTCGTGGATGAAGTCGATCAGTTCGCCTTCGCGGTTCGACTGCCGGCAGTCGGCCTTGAGGCCGTATGCCGCCGCCGCTTCACGGCACAGCGTTTCGACGTCGGCCAGCGTCGCATGGCCATACTTCTCGGGCTCGCGCGTCCCCAACATGTTGAGGTTCGGCCCGTTGAGAACGAGGATCGTGTCGGTTGCTGGTTCGGCCATTCCAATCCCGCAAGAGGTGCTTCGGCGTGGCGGGGGTTATAGGTAACAAAGCGCCCTAGGGGAAGCCTTGAAGGACCTCCCAGGGGGCTTCAAACAGCTCATCCGGGGTGCAAAAACCTGTGCGGAAGTTACGGAAATTGCTTGTTAACCAGTTCTAATCGTGGCTGCCGGGCGGGATAGGCAGGGGAGGCCGCCCAATAGGCCAAAAGCCCCTGCCGATCTCTCGGCAAGGGCTTATCGGGCGTCAGCCAGGCGGCTTAGCCTTCGATGATGTACACGATCTCGCGCGTCTGCGGACGGACGATGATGTACTGTCCGCGGACGTAGATCACGTCATAGCCGCGCCACTCCGGATAGATTTCCACGATCCGGGGCGGCAGCGGATGGAAGCGAACGGACGCCGGGATCGCGGCGCCGACCGAGATGTTGAAGTTGACGTTGGTGGTCTCTTCGATCTTGGTCGACTTGATCGCCGTTGAGATCTCGGTCCGCTTCTCGGCAGGCGGTGCCGCAGCGGTCGCAGGCGCGGCGCCGGTCGTGGTCTGAGACTTGGTGTCGGCAGCCTTGCTGTCCGCGCCCTTGGTCTGGGCGTTCATGTTGCCGCTCTTGGTGTCAGTCTCGGTGCTCTTGGACTTGTCCATCTGGGACTTGTCCATCGTGCTCTTGGACTTGTCCTGCGCGCCCTGGGCGTGCTCACCCTTCGTCGCGCCGGCCTTCTCGTCAGCCGCGTTCTTGTTCATCGTGCCGGATTTTTCCATCCCGCCTGACTTTTCCATCGCACCGGATTTCTCCGTCGCGCCAGACGACTTCTCCTCGGCTGCTCCGCCGGGCTTCATGGCGCCGCCAGCCTGGCCGACGGTGCCCCTCTCGGGAGCGGCTTCCTTGCCCATCGCGCCACGCTCAGCTGCGCCGCCGGCGGGTTGCGAATGTTGCGTCGGCTGCGCGCCGGCCCCGCCACCGCTATCGCGGTTCATGGTGCCCTGTGCGTTCGCCAGTCCGGTGCCCGCCACGAGCGCGAGTGCGGCAACCGAGATCATAAAGCGGTTAGACATCAAATTTCTCCTCACGTGTTTCTTTGCGTCATTGCCCGCGCCACCAACGAAAGGAGATTTGAGTTGTTCCGGAACATCGGCGGTTCCAGGGTATTTGTTTCTTAAACGCGAGATGAATGCGCGCGCCGGATTCGCGCCAGAATTCACGCAAAGCTGCGGTCAACGAAAAAGGCCGGCTGTTCAGCCGGCCTCGTCGCATGCGCAGATTGTGAAATGCGGGATCAGCAGGTCGCCTTGTTAGCAAGTCGCCTTGCCGCAACGGGCAACGCCGATCTTTTCCTTCAGGCCTTCGAGGCCGACGGCGCCGATCACGATCTGCTTGCCGATCACGTAGCTCGGCGTGCCGTTCATGCCCATCGCTTCGGCGAGCTTGAAATTCTCCTCGATGGTGGCGCGCACCTCGGGGCTGCCGATGTCCTTCTCGATCTTCGCTGTGTCGAGGCCGGCTTCCTTGGCCGCCTGCAGCGCGCGCGCCTTGTCGGCGGCGCCACGGCCGCCGAGCAGCTTCTGGTGGAAGTCGAGATACTTCTTGCCGGTGGGATCCTGCATGCGCACGGCGACCGCGACCTGCGCCGCTTCGACCGAGCCCTGGCTCAGCACCGGAAACTCCTTCAGCACGACCTTCAGCTTCGGATCGGCCTTCATGAGGTCGAGCATGTCGCCCATCGCGCGCTTGCAGTAGCCGCAATTGTAATCGAAGAACTCGACGAAGGTGACGTCGCCGTCCTTGTTGCCGAGCACGACCTGGCGCGGCGAGTTGAAGATCGCATCCGAATTCTGCGCGATGCTGGCTTCGTGCTTCTGCGTTTCGGCCGCGGCCTGGCGCTTGGTGAGCTCGGTCATCGCTTCCTCGAGCACCTCGGGATGGGTGACGAGATAGTTCTTGATGATCGCCTCGATGTCGGTGCGCTGGGCATCGGAGAAGCTGTCGGCCGACGCGGGCGCGGCTGCGCCGAACAGGGCGAGCGCGAACAGCGCGGGAGCAAGCAGGCGCAGCGAAGGCATGGGCAAATCCTCTTATCGAAAGCTGGTTTCGGAAAACGTCCCGGCGGACTTAAGCTCGGTGTCGTGACGTCGTGGTGTCAGGCGTCGTCTTGGTCGCGTTAGTTGCGCGGCGGCTTGGCCGCCACGATATCGTCGGCCTTGACCCATCCGGGCGTGCCGACGGCGAAACGGGTTTTCGCGCGCGTGGCGAGCTCGCGGGCGGTCTTGTTGTCGCCGCGCAGATAAGCGGCCTGCGCCGACGCCAGATCCGCCTCGGCATAGTCGCCCTTCCGGCCATAAGCCATCGCGAGTTGCATATAGCCGAGCGCAGCCTCCGGTTCCCGTGCCACCGCGGCCCGGAGAATCCGAACGGCATCATCGGTGTAGGCCTTATTATCCGATCCAACCAGAGCCTGCCCAAGTAACATCTCGATGAGGGGCGCGTTGTTGGACAGCTGCACCGCCTTGCGCAGGGCAGGGATCGCCTCGGCCGGCTTGCCGCCCTCGAGCAGTGCCTGGCCGCGCACCTCGTAGAAATACGGGTTGTTCGGCTGGACCTGGATCAGCGCGTCGATCTGGGCCAGGGCGCTGCGTAGATCGCCGTGTAGATAGGTGCTGATGGCGCGGGCATAGCGCGCCGGCATGCTGTCGTTCGTCTGGGGGTAGCGGCGGTAGACCGTCTCCGGCCGCTCCATGAACGCGGAGATCTTGGCGCGCGCCATGTCGTGGCGGAGCTGGAGCGCGGGATCGTCCTTCTTGTCCCAATAGGGGCTGGAACTGGCGAACTCCTGAAGCGATGCGACACGCTCGGCGGGCATCGGATGCGACTGGAGATAGGGATCGGCGCCGCGGGATGCGAACAGGCTCTCGCTGGTGAAGCGCTTGAAGGTCTCGTACATGCCCTTCGGCGACTGCTGGGTCGCGGTCAGGAATTTCACGCCGGCGCGGTCGGCGTTCTCCTCCTGCTGGCGCTGATAGGACAGCAGCGTGCGGCGGATCATCTCCTGCGGTCCGGCGATGGCGGCGGCACCGGCATTGGCGAGGCCGTTGTTGCCGGCGCTGTTGCTGCCTCGGGTGCTACCCACGGCAATCGCGCCGGCCCCGAGCAGCATGGCGATGATCATCTGGGTCTGTGCGTTGGCGAGCTGTTCGCGCAGCTTGGACAGATGGCCGCCGGCCAGATGCCCGGTCTCGTGCGCGAGCACGCCGATGATCTGGTTCGGCGTCTCCGACTGCATGATCGCGCCGTAATTGACGAAGATGCGGCGGCCGTCCGCGACGAACGCGTTGAACGAGCTTTCGTTGATGATCACCATCTGGATGTTCTGCTTTTCCAGACCGGCAACGCGCAGGATCGGGCGCGTGTATTCGCGCAGCAGCTGCTCGGTTTCGGTGTCGCGCAGGATCGGCGGCCCCTTGGCCTGCGCATGCGCGGCCGGCGTCGGCAACAGCGCGATCGCCGCGGCAGTGACGAGGGCGGTGAGGGAGGAGGCCTTCTTGCGCAATGCGATCTGGAGCAACATCAGGCGGTCTGGGTCAAACGGTCTTGATCAAGCAGTTTCGTGATTGGTTTTTGGCGATTGGCGGCGGACCGGATACGAGATATGCCCTTATGAGCCGTACAATGCGGCCAGTCTGGGGCGCAAGCGCCCCGTTTCCCGGACCGAACCAACCGGTTCGCCAGCGAAATAGCAGAATTCGATGCACGATGCGACATTGAGGAACCGGGTGGGGCAGTGGCTCGAGCCCTCCCGCCGCAGCGATGTTCCCCCGTTCATGGTGATGGACGTGATGGCCGCCGCGGCCCGAATCGAGGCGGCAGGCGGCCATGTCATCCACATGGAGGTCGGCCAGCCCGCAACCGGCGCCCCAAAGACCGCGATCGCGGCCGCCCATGCGGCGCTCGAGGCGGGGCGGATCGATTACACCTCCGCGCTCGGCATCCCCTCATTGCGCGAACGCATCGCGCGCCACTATCGGGATGCCTATGGCTGTGATGTCAGCCCCGAGCGGATCGTGGTGACGACAGGCTCCTCCGGCGGTTTCATCCTGGCCTTCCTGTCGATGTTCGCGCCCGGCGACCGCGTCGCCGTGACGGTGCCGGGCTATCCGCCCTATCGTCACATCCTCACCGCGCTCGGTTGCGAGCCGGTGCTGATCGAGACCACCAATGACACGCGCCACGCGCTGACCGGCGAGGCGCTGCTGGCGGCGCATCGCAAGGCGCCGCTGAAGGGTGTGCTGGTCGGCAGTCCGGCCAATCCGACCGGGACGATGATGTCCCGCGAGGCGCTCGCCGGCCTGATCGCTGCGGCGGAAGACGCCGGCATCTGCTTCATCTCGGACGAAATCTATCACGGGCTCGACTACGCGTTTCCGGCGGCAACGGCGGCGGCGCTGTCGGAGCACGCACTCGTGATCAACTCGTTCTCGAAATATTTTTGCATGACGGGCTGGCGCGTCGGCTGGATGGTCGTGCCCGAGATCCTGGTGCGGCCGATCGAGCGGCTGCAGCAGAACCTGTCGATCTCGGTGCCGTCATTGTCGCAAATCGCGGCCGAAGCGGCCTTCGACGGCGCGGCCGAGATGGAGGAGATCAAGCACGGCTATCAGGAAAACCGGCGCATCCTGATCGAGGGATTGCCCAATGCGGGCCTCAGCAAGTTCCTGCCTGCCGACGGCGCCTTCTATCTCTATGCCGACGTCTCGGACTTCACCTCGGACAGTTTCGAGTTTGCCAAGCAGATGCTGGAGCAGGCGCACGTTGCGGCCACGCCGGGTCTCGATTTCGATCCGATCCATGGTCGTTCGTTCATACGGCTTTCCTATGCGCGTTCGGCAGCGGAGATGCGGGAGGCAGTTGACCGGATCGCTCACTGGCTTAAATAGCCGCGAGTTTTCGACAGCCGTTTCGACACCAGCCCTGCGGAGTTCAACTTTGTCTGACCGTTCCCTCCCGTCCGTCGCCACGCCGCATTCTCCTCTCGCCGCATTGATGTGGCCGACCCGTCCGGGTGAAACCGTCGGCGCACTTCGCGCCGTCGTGCTGATTGCGCTCGGCACCGCTTTGATGGCGCTATCAGCCAAGGTGAATCTGCCACTGCCTTACGTGCCCATGACCCTGCAGACGCTGGTCGTGCTGATGATCGGCGCCGCCTATGGCTGGCGCCTTGGCAGCGCAACCATGATCGCCTACCTCGCCGAAGGCGCGATGGGGCTGCCGGTGTTCGCCGGTCCGGTCGGTGGAATTGCACCGCTGCTCGGCCCGACTGCCGGCTATCTGTATGGCTTCGTGCTGGCTGCCTTCATCACCGGCTGGCTGGCCGAGCGCGGCTGGGATCGCAACGTCGTGTTCCTGTTTGGAGCAATGGCGCTCGCCCATGTCGTCATCTTCATCGCCGGCTTCGGCTGGCTGGCCTACGTCATCGGCCTTGGCGCAACCAAGGCTTGGGCGGTCGGCGTCGCGCCGTTCATTGCGGCATCGGTGGTCAAGAACGCGCTGGGCGCCGCGCTGATGCCGGCGGCCCGTCGGATCGTCGATCGACGCGGGTAAAGCGCACCATTCCGAGCAGTTCCGATTGACAGAGCCGGCCAAGTTGATCTTGGCTGGCTCTGAGTTTGAGGGGGAGTGAAACAATGACGACGACAACGATGGCGGGGGCGCCGGTCGCGCCGGCCGCCGCCAAGCCTTGGTACAAGGTTCTCTACGTCCAGGTGCTGATCGCCATCGTGCTCGGCGCCTTGGTCGGCTGGCTGTGGCCGTCGCTCGCCACCAACGAGTGGATCAAGGCGATGGGCGACGGCTTCATCAAGCTGATCAAGATGGTGATTGCGCCGATCATCTTCTGCACCGTGGTCTCCGGCATCGCGCATATCCAGGACGCAAAGAAGGTCGGCCGCATCGGCGTCAAGGCGCTGGTCTATTTCGAGGTCGTCTCGACCTTCGCGCTGGTGATCGGACTCATCATCGGCAACCTGGTGAAGCCGGGTGCGGGCTTCGGCAGCGCCGCCGCCAACGCGCAGGCCGTCGCCAACTACGCCAAGCAGGCCGAGGGCCAGAGGTCGGTCGACTTCATCCTGCACATCATCCCCGACACCGTGGTCGGCGCCTTCGCGCAAGGCGAGATCCTGCAGGTGTTGCTGTTCTCGGTGCTGTTCGGCTTCGCCATCATGGGCCTCGGCGAGCGCGGCCATACCATCCGCAGCTTCATCGATGACGCCGCGCATGCGGTGTTCGGAGTCATCTCCATCGTGATGCGCGCGGCGCCGATCGGCGCCTTCGGCGCAATGGCCTACACCATCGGCAAGTTCGGCACCGGGGCGATCCTCAACCTGGTCGGCCTGATCGCGACGTTCTACGTCACCGCGGCGCTGTTCGTATTCGTCGTGCTCGGAACCATCGCGCGCCTCGCCGGCTTCTCCATCTTCAAGTTCCTCGCCTACATCAAGGACGAGCTGCTGATCGTGCTCGGCACCTCGTCCTCGGAAAGCGCGCTGCCGTCCTTGATGGAGAAACTCGAGCGCCTCGGCTGCTCGAAGTCGGTGGTCGGCCTCGTGGTGCCCACGGGCTATTCGTTCAATCTCGACGGCACCAACATCTATATGACGCTGGCGACGCTATTCATCGCGCAGGCGCTTGGCTTCGATCTCACCTTCGGCCAGCAGCTCACCATCCTGGTGGTGGCGATGCTGACCTCGAAGGGTGCCTCCGGCATCACCGGCGCGGGCTTCATCACGCTGGCCGCGACGCTCGCCGTGGTCGATCCGCGCCTCGTGCCGGGCATGGCGATCGTGCTCGGCATCGACAAGTTCATGAGCGAGTGCCGCGCGCTGACCAACCTCTGTGGCAACGGCGTGGCCTGCGTGATCGTCGCCTGGTGGGAGGGTGAGCTCGACCGCGACAAGCTCAACGCCAACCTCGCCAGACAGATCGATCCGACCGACTTGGAAACGGCCGTCACGACGGACTGATCTGCAAGCGGAATCTGACGGCGCGGGCGGCGCCGTCAGACCTCGAAATAATGGGGCTGGTCGAGATCGTCGATCAGCCCTTTTTCTTTCGGCGCCCAGCCGAGCAAAGCGCGCGTCTTGGCGCTTGAGGTCGGAACGTCGATGCCGGCGAACTGTGCGAACCAGCCGAAATGCGCGGCCGCTTCCTCGGGCGATTTGGACACGACGGGGACGCCGAGCCGTCGGCCGATCACCTCTGCAATCGCCTTGAACGGCACGCATTCCTCGGCGATCGCATGATAGCGCCGCGCGGTCGCACCTTGCTCCAGCGCGAGACGATAGACGCGCGCGGCGTCGAGGCGGTGCGCGGCCGGCCAGCGGTTTTGGCCTTCGCCGATATAGGCCGCGGCGCCTTTCTCCCGGGCGAGCGCGATCAGGCGCGGCACGAAGCCGTGGTCGCCCTCGCCATGGGTCGTGGGCGGCAGCCGCACGATGCCGGTGCGGACGCCGCGCTCTGCGAGGTCTTCGGCACTGGCTTCCGAGACGCGCGGAAAGTGGCGGGCCGCCGCATCGTCTTCGGTCGCGAGCCGTCCGGGCGCCAGCAGCGCCACACCTGATGTGACGATGAGAGGGCGGTCGGAGCCTTTGAGCTCCTCACCGAGCGCGAGGATCGCGCGGCGGTCGAGCTCGCAATTGTCGGCGAATTTCGAGAAGTCGTGGTTGAAGCCGAGATGCAGCACACCGTCCGAAGCGGCGGCGCCGCCGCGTAAGGAGGCATGATCCTCCAGCGACCCACGATGGACCTCGGCGCCCATCGCGGTGAGCGCTGCGGCGCCGGCATCGGAGCGGGCGAGGCCGAGTACGCTATGGCCGGCGGCCATCAGGTCTCGAACGACGGCGGAACCGACGAAGCCGGTGGCACCGGTAACGAAAACACGCATGCGAAATCTCCTGGTGTTGGTGGAGAGAACCATCTGCGCTACAGTTATCCGGGTAAAGTAGTGACCTTATCAGGGTATAATAGCTAACAGGATGAGCGAGAGCGCTGCCGCCGAGAACTTGCTGGGGGCCTATCTGAAGGACCGTCGCACCCGGCTCGATGCAGCCGCGTTCGGCTTCTCCGGCAGCCGCAGGCGCACGCCGGGTCTGCGCCGGGAGGAAGTGGCCCAGCGCGCCAATATCAGCTCGACCTGGTACACTTGGCTGGAGCAGGGCCGCGGCGGGGCGCCATCGGCCGACGTGCTCGACCGGATCGCGCGCGCGTTGATGCTGACCGATGTCGAGCGCGAGCACCTGTTCCTGATCGGCCTCGGCCGCCCGCCCGAGGTGCGCTACCAGGCGAGCGAAGGCGTCTCGCCGCGGCTGCAACGCGTGCTCGATGCGCTCTCATTCAGCCCGGCGCTGGTACGCACCGCGACCTGGGACGTCGTCGCCTGGAATCGCGCCGCAAGCGTCGTGCTGACCGACTACGGTGCGATCCCGCCGGGACAGCGCAACATCCTGCGCTTCATCTTCTGCGATCCGCGCGTGCGCGCCGCGCAATACGACTGGAACAGTGTGGCACGCTTCGTGGTGGCCGCATTCAGGGCAGACGCAGCGCGGGCAGGCGCCGTCTCGCATGTCGCCGATTTCGTCGACGAGCTCTGTCGGACAAGTCCGGAATTCGCGGCGCTCTGGCGCGACAACGACGTGCGCCATCATGGCGACGGCACCAAGCGGCTCCGGCATCCCGTTCACGGCACGATGTCGTTCGAATATTCGAGCTTCAATGTCGAGGGCCGCTCCGATCTCAGCATGATCGTCTACAATCCGGCGACGCCTGAAGACGCCGACCGCATCAGGAAGATGCTGGCCGAGCGCGCCGACAGCTAAAAGCGCTCAGGCCGGTATGGCGTCGGATCGATCGCCGGCGTCTCGCCGCTCATCATCTCGGCGAGCAGGCGGCCGGTCGCGGGCCCGAGCGTAAAGCCCTGGTGGCCGTGGCCGAAATTCATCCAGAGGCCCGGGTGACGCGGCGCTTGCCCGAGCACCGGCAGCATGTCGGGCGTGCAGGGGCGGGTGCCGAACCACGGGTCGGGCTCGACCCGCTTGCCGAGGTCGATCAGCTCTCGCGCGGAAGCTTCGGCACTGGCGAGCTGCACGGGCGTTGCGAGCGCGTCCATGCCGGTCAATTCCGCACCCGTGGTGATGCGGATGCCCTTCGCCATCGGACCCATGGCGTAGCCGCCGGCCTTGTCGACCAGCGGCAGATCGAGTGATGCGCCGCCGCTGTAATGCATGTGGTAGCCGCGCTTGCGCACCAGCGGAATGCGATAGCCGAATTTGTGTAGCAGATTGGGCGACCAGGGCCCGAGCGTCACGACGGCGGCCGCAGCGTCTATGGTTCCCTGGTCCGTATCGACCGACCAGCCGGTCGCGGTCTGCCGCAAGGTCTGGGCATCGCCGAGCACGATGGTGCCGCCGAGGCGCTCGAACAGCTCGGCATACGCCGTGACCAGTGCGCCGGGATCGGACACGGTCCAGGTGTCGAGCCAATGGATCGCGCCGGGCAGGTCGTCGCGCAGAATCGGTTCGGCCTTGGCGAGCTCGGCCCCCGAGAGCGCGCGAAACCTCACGCCGAATTCGCGCTGGTCTTGTTCCGCCGCCTTGACGGCGAGATCGAAGGAGGCTGCGTCGCGATGCAGATGCCGGTAGCCCGCGCGGCGGATTAGATTGTCGGCATGGGCTTCGCGAATGAGGATGTCGTGCTCCGCCGTCGCGTAGGCGATCAGCCGCGCCCAGGCGTCGATCGCCTCGCGATGCCGCTTCGGCGCCGAATGCCACCAGTAGCGGAGCAGGGGCTCGATATGGAGATGAAGCGACGACAGGCTGTAGCGCACGTCGTTGGTGCGGCCGGTCGCGATCTTCAGGAGCGAAGCGAGGTCGCGCGGCATCGGATAGGGGCGCACGGCTTCGGCCTGGATCATCCCGGCATTGCCATAGCTGGTCTCGCGGCCCGGCTCCCTGCGGTCGACGAGCGTGACCGACCAGCCGCGCTGCCGGAGGTGCAGCGCCGCGCTCACGCCGATCATGCCGCCGCCGAGAACAATTGCGCTTTGCATCGAAACTGACCTCGCTAAATCAAAACCGCCCGGTTTGGCCGGGCGGTTTCAACTGCTTTGTTCGCTCTACTCGCCGCCGCCGAACCGGCGAGACCACCAGCCGGCGCGACGCGGGGCGGCCGGGGTTTCGGTTGCCGCTTCCGGCGTGGGTTCAGCGGCTGGTGCGGGCGGGGCAACCGGCTCAGGCGCTGCCGCAACCGGTGTTGCCGGCTCGCTCGCGCTGCTCGACAGGAAGCTCACCTTTTCCCGGACCGTGGAGCGGCGACGCGCAGCCTTGTCGTCGGCCGGCTCTTCGTCCGCGGCGGCAGGAGCGGGCTCAGGCTGGGCCGGCGCCTCAATCTGCACCTCGGCGCGCGGCTCGGGCTCGCTGACCTGAGGCTCGGCGGTGGTGTGTTCGGCCTGCGCGATCGAGGGCGCAGCCTCGCCGCCAAAGCTGTCGAAATCGGCGACGGCATCGGTCGCTTCCGACGGCGCATTGGCTGCGAGCTCGTCGCCGATGGAGCCGGCGAGACCTTCCTCGTTGCCACCGCGACGGCGGCGTCCACCGCGACGACCACGCCGGCGACGGCGATCGCCGTTGCCCTGCTGCTCGCTGCGGGCCGCCTGGTCCTCACCTTCCTCGCCGTCCTGTTCGGACTCGGAATCCTCTTCACCTTCGCTGGCCGCCACGGCCGCTTCGGAAGACGCCGGAGCGCCATCCTCGCGCAACTCGCCGTCGCGCGGGGCACCGCGGCCGCGCCGACGCCGGCGGCGCTTGCGGCGCTGGCCATCCTGGTCGGAAGCCGCTTCGCCGCCAGCCTGCTCCTCGGCGAGGCCTTCGGTTTCTTCGGTCTCGACCTCGGATTCCAGCTCCGGATCGAATTCCTCGTCGTCATAGACTTCTTCGGCTACGGGCGGCGGGCTTGCGGCGGCCTGTGCCGCCAGCAGCGCCTTCGCTGCTTCCAGCGTATGCACCTGCTCGCCGCGGTCGATGAGATAGGCCTGCGGTCCGCTGACGCTGGGGTCGGCGATGACGGCCAGCGTGACCTTGAAGCCGTTCTCGAGGTCGCGCAGATGGCCGCGCTTGTGGTTCAGCACATAGAGCGCGACGTCGGTGCGGGTGCGGACCACGAGATTGTGGGTCGCGCCCTTCATCAGGATCTCTTCGAGGCCGCGCAGCAGCTGGAGCGCAACCGAGGAGACCGAGCGGACATGGCCGGTGCCGCCGCAATGCGGGCATGGATCGGTCGAGGATTCCAGCACGCTGGCGCGGATGCGCTGGCGCGACATCTCGAGCAGGCCGAAATGCGAGATGCGGCCGACCTGGATGCGGGCGCGGTCCTGCCGCAGGCAATCGGACAGCTTGCGCTCGACCGCGCGGTTGTTGCGCTTCTCGTCCATGTCGATGAAGTCGATGACGATCAGGCCGGCGAGGTCGCGCAGGCGGAGCTGGCGGGCGACCTCTTCGGCCGCTTCCAGATTGGTCTTGAGCGCGGTGTCCTCGATATGGTGCTCGCGGGTCGATCGTCCGGAGTTGACGTCGATCGAGACCAGCGCCTCGGTCTGGTTGATCACGATGTAGCCGCCGGAGCGCAACTGCACGGTCGGAGAGAACATCGCGTCCAGCTGGCTCTCGACGCCCATGCGCGAGAACAGCGGCTGGCCGTCGCGATACTGCTTCACCGCGCTGACATTGGCGGGCATCAGCATCTTCATGAAGTCGCGCGCTTCGCGGTAGCCGGACTCACCGGCAACCGAGATCTCGTCGATCTCCTTGTTGTAGAGGTCGCGCAGCGAGCGCTTGATCAGCGAGCCTTCCTCGTAGACCAGGGTCGGGGCCTGCGACTTCAGCGTCAGGTCGCGCACCGTCTCCCACATCCGGATCAGGTATTCGAAGTCGCGCTTGATCTCGGGCTTGGTACGGGCGGCGCCGGCGGTGCGCAGGATGATGCCCATGCCCTCGGGCACGTCGAGATCCTGCACAACTTCCTTCAGGCGGGAACGATCCTGGGCGCTGGTGATCTTGCGGCTGATGCCGCCGCCGCGCGCGGTGTTCGGCATCAACACGGCATAGCGGCCGGCGAGCGAGAGATAGGTGGTCAGCGCCGCGCCCTTGTTGCCGCGCTCTTCCTTGACGACCTGCACCAGCATCACCTGGCGGCGCTTGATGACTTCCTGGATCTTGTACTGGCGGCGCGGGCGGAAGGTGCGCTCCGGCACCTCCTCCATCACGTCGTCGCCGCCGACGGATTCGACGTGTTCCTCTTCGGCTTCCTCGCCGTCCTCGTCCTCGTCGTCTTCCTCCTCGGACTCCTGATGGCGAGCATCAGTGCTTTCGCCGGCAGCGTAGACGGCGTCGGCCGGTTCGGCGGAGGCGGTCACGGCTTCGGCGAGAGCCTCGGCATGGGCCTCGGATGCGATAGCCTCCTGCGGTTCGGCAGCGGTCTCGGTCGCGACCACGGGCTCGGCGCCGAAGGCTGCGACAGGCGCGGGCGTCTCGTCGGCATGATCATGGTCGTGATGATCGTGCTGGCCGTCGTGGCCGTGGTCATGATCGTGATGATGGTCGTCGTGCCCATGATCGAGATGATCATGGCCTTCGTGGTCATGATCGTGGTGATCATGATCGCCATGTTCGTGGTCTTGATGCTCGTGGCCTTCGTGCTCGCCGTGATGCTCCGTCTCGGCGTGCAGGTGCTCGCCCTCGTGCGACGCACCCTCGGTGTGCAGGGCGTCGCTCTCGACCGGCTGGGCCGCTGGATCGGCGCCGGCCTCGAGGCCCTCGACGATGTCGCTGCGGACGCGTTCGCCTTGACTGCGGCGGCGGGAGTTGCGGTGGCGCGAGCGGCGGCGGCCGTGGGAGCGGTTCTCGCTCTCTTCCTCGGCCTCGCGATGGGCCTGTTCCTCGGCCTCGATCAGTGCCTGCCGGTCGGCGACCGGGATCTGGTAGTAATCGGGATGGATTTCGCTGAAGGCGAGGAAGCCGTGGCGGTTGCCGCCATATTCGACAAAGGCGGCCTGGAGCGAAGGCTCCACCCGGGTGACCTTGGCGAGGTAGATATTCCCGCGCAGTTGCTTGCGTTGTGCGGTCTCGAAATCAAACTCTTCGACGCGATTGCCGCGGACCACGACGACCCGGGTCTCCTCCGGGTGGGTGGCATCGATCAACATCTTGTTGGGCATGTCTTAACTCTTGGCGGCGGCGGGCGCGATTCACCGTGGGCGCGATTAGCGCTGCCGGGTGCCGCGACGGTCCACCTGATTCGGGGGTGAGGGGAAGGCCGAAACGCCGTCTCTCGCGCCTTGCCGAAACGGAAGCTGGAGGGCCGAAGCGGCGCGCGGGATTGTCACTCCGCAGCGTCGCGAACGGTCCTTCAGAATTCGTCGGCACAGTCTGGCGCATCAAGCGTCGGCCCGTATGAAACATTGGGCGGCGGGGCCGCCCCTCAATCAGTTGCTGCTGGCCAGGCATGGCGCGAGCGCGCTCGCCTTGGGGATTACGAACCGCTCCCTTGGGATTAAGGGACCGGGTAACGAGTCACGTCGCTGTCAAAACCGTCCCGGAAACGCGGTGGTAACCAGGGACCGTCCGCCACCGGGGCTTGACCCGCTCCACCTCGCTGCCGCGCACCGCGCTGGTCTTTGAGGGGAACGGAAAAACGCTGGAATTCCCAAACCTTGAGAGTTCCGGCGCTGCACCGGGAGGCTGAACGCGACACAACCGGAAATATCGGCCGTCAGCACTCCGTACATACGTGGAATGGACCAACCGTGCAAGGGAGCGTCGCACGGCGGTCACAGTCGGGGAGTTTCGTATATCTGTCATTAGGCGACGATTAACCCTGTGGTTCTATTGCGTTAGAAGGGCCGCTCGGAGGCACTGAATCGGTGACGAGCCGCACAAATCAAAGGGTTTTGCTGGGATGCGCGCTTCTGTGCGCCGCAGCATTGGTATGCGCTGATTCCTGGCGCCTGAGCGCGGCGGAAAGCCAGCCGCAACCCTCTGTTGCGGTAGCGAATTTTCCCACCGCCTCCGCCGCCCGGCTGGCCGGCGATGGCAAGCAGACCCGCTTCATCCTCGACATCGATCAGGCCGTCACCTTCCGCGCCGTGACGCTCGCCGACCCGTATCGGGTGGTGGTCGATGTGCCTCAAGTCAATTTTCAACTGCCTGCGGGCACCGGGGTCGAGGGGCGGGGACTGGTCAAGGCCTTCCGCTACGGGCTGGTCATGCCCGGCGGCTCGCGAATCGTGTTCGACCTGACAGGCCCGGCCAAGATCGCCAAGTCCTACGTGCTGGAGGCCGCCAATGGCCAGCCGGCCCGGCTCGTGCTTGAGCTGGAGGAGGTCGACCGGACCGCCTTCGTGCAGTCGCTCGTCCCCGAGAAACGCCCCGAACTGCGGCCGGCAATCGCCGACGCGCCGCCGGCAACGGTTCCGGCCGCCGCAACTCCGGAAGCCGGGCAGCAAAAGGTCGACGGACGCCCGATCGTCGTGATCGATCCCGGCCATGGCGGCATCGACAACGGCACGCAGTCGGGCGGCGAGAGCGAGAAGAACCTGGTGCTGGCCTTCGGCCTGGCGCTGCGCGACCGGCTGGACAAGGCCGGCAAATTCCGCGTGGTGATGACACGGGACGACGATACCTTCATTCCGCTCAACGACCGGGTCAAAGTCGCTCGCGGGCTCAAGGCCGCCTTGTTCGTCTCGATCCACGCCGACGCGCTGCCGAAGGCCGAGGGCGATGCGCAGGGCGCGACTATCTATACGCTGTCCGACAAGGCCTCCGACGCCGAGGCGCAGCGACTGGCGGACGCGGAAAACCGGGCGGACGCGATCGCCGGTTTCAATCTCGCGGAGGAGCCGACCGACGTCGCGGACATCCTGATCGACCTCACCCAGCGGGAAACTCGTACCTTTTCAAGCCGTTTTGCCCGCCTGTTGATGGGCGAAATGAAGTCGTCGGTGCGGATGCACAAGCATCCCCTGAAGTCGGCCGGCTTCCGGGTCCTCAAGGCGCCGGACGTGCCGTCGGTGCTGGTCGAGATCGGCTATGTCTCCAACAAGGGCGACCTCGAGCATCTGGTCTCCGAGGGCTGGCGGTCCAAGGCCGTGGGCTCGATGGCGCAGGCGATCGACGGGTTTCTGACCAAGCGGATGGCCACGGCCGGATCGTCAAATTGACGACCGGGGGATCGTCGAATTGACGACCGGGAGGCGTCGAATTGAGAGGGATTTTCCGTCCCGTTGCAAAAGCCCTAGTTTGGCCACAGCGGGCGCTTTATAAAAATGCCGCAGGGGGTTCCGGAATCGGCGAGAATCCCGTTCGGCAAGCGTCTTGGGTCCGGCACTGATGTAATTGAGTAGGCCGGTAAATTCGCGACGTGGAGTTGGCGCCTGTTTTGGGTGCCTTGAGCTGATCCAGAGTTTGAACGGATAAACATATAATGCGCTTGCTGGTGCGGTTCATGGGCTTCCTGTTCGCCGCGGGAACGGTGGTGTTCCTTGTCGGTGTCGGGGCCGTGGCAGGCCTGATCTGGCATTTCTCCAAGGACTTGCCGGACTACTCTCAGCTTCAGGATTACGAGCCGCCGGTGATGACCCGCGTGCACGCGGTCGACGGCTCGCTGCTCGGCGAATACGCCAAGGAGCGCCGGCTGTACCTGCCGATCCAGGCGGTGCCGAAGCTCGTGATCAACGCCTTCCTCGCGGCCGAGGACAAGAATTTCTACGAGCATGGCGGCATCGACTACACCGGCATGGCGCGCGCCGGCGTGCTCTTCATCCAGAACTACGGCTCGAACCGGCGTCCGCAGGGCGCCTCCACGATCACCCAGCAGGTCGCCAAGAACTTCCTTCTGACCAACGAGGTCTCCTTCGCCCGCAAGATCAAGGAAGCCTTGCTGGCGATGCGCATCGAGAAGACCTACTCGAAGGACAAGATCCTCGAGCTGTACCTGAACGAGATCTATCTCGGCCTCGGCGCCTACGGCATCGCGGCCGCTTCGCTGGTGTATTTCGACAAGTCGGTGAACGAGCTGACGGTCGCTGAAGCGTCCTATCTGGCCGCGTTGCCGAAGATGCCCGCGACGCTGCATCCGGTGCGCAACCGCGACCGCGCCATCGAGCGCCGCAACTACGTCATCGACCGTCTGCTGGAGAACGGCTGGATCAAGCAGGCCGACGCCGACAAGGCGCGCAAGGAGCCGCTGGCCGTCACCAACCGTTCCAACGGTGCCCACACCTTCGCCGGCGAATATTTCGCCGAGGAAGTCCGCCGCGACATCTTCGAGCGCTACGGCGAGAAGAAGCTCTACGAAGGCGGTCTGTCCGTCCGCACCACGCTCGATCCGAAGATCCAGGTCATGGCGCGCAAGGCCATGGTCGCCGGCCTCGTGAACTATGATGAGCAGCAGGGCTATCGCGGTGCGATGAGCAAGCTCGATATTTCGGGCGATTGGGGCGTGAAGCTCGCCGAGATCAAGTCGCTTTCCGACATCTCGCCATGGCGCATGGCGGTGGTGCTGGAGACCAGCGACCAGTCGGCGCGCATCGGCTTCCAGCCGAACCGCGAGCTCGGCGGCGCCATCAGCAAGCAGCGCGAGACCGGCATCGTCACGGTCGACGGCGTGCGCTGGGCGAGGGCGGCCCAGGGCAATGCCAAGGGCAAGACCCCGACGTCGGTGGCGCAGGTGTTGCAGCCCGGCGACGTAATCTATGCCGATCCGCTCTACACCAAGGAGGGACAGCCGGTCGAAGGCCAGTACCGCCTGCGCCAGATCCCCGAAGTGTCCGGTGCGATGGTGGCGATGGATCCCTGGACCGGCCGCGTGCTCGCGATGGTCGGCGGCTTCTCGTTCGACCAGAGCCAGTTCAACCGCGCCACGCAGGCCTACCGGCAGCCGGGCTCGTCGTTCAAGCCGATCGTCTATTCGGCCGCGCTCGACAACGGTTATACGCCCTCGACCGTGGTGCTCGACGCGCCCATCGAAATCGACCAGGGCCAGGGCGCCGGCGTGTGGCGGCCCGAAAACTTCTCGTCCGGCAAATTCCAGGGACCCGTCACGCTGCGCAACGCGCTGCGGCAGTCGCTGAACACCGTGACGGTGCGCCTCGCGCAGGACATCGGCATGCCCCTGATCGGCGAATATGCGCGCCGCTTCGGCGTCTATGACGAACTGCCGAACTATCTGTCCTACGCGCTCGGCGCCGGCGAGACCACGGCGATGCGCATGGTCACGGCCTATTCGATGCTCGCCAATGGCGGTCGCCGGGTGAAGCCGACCTTGATCGACCGCATCCAGGACCGTTACGGCCGCACCATCTTCAAGCACGACCAGCGTGAATGCCGCGGCTGCGACGCGCCGGGCGGCTGGAAGAATCAGGTCGAGCCGCAGCTGATCGACCGCCGCGAGCAGGTGCTGGATTCCATGACCGCCTATCAGATCACCGAGCTGATGGAAGGCGTGGTCCAGGCCGGTACCGCAACCGTGGTCAAGGAGGTCGGCAAGCCGATCGCCGGCAAGACCGGCACCACCAACGAGGCCAAGGACGCCTGGTTCGTCGGCTTCTCGCCCGACGTCGCCGTCGCGATCTATATGGGCTACGACAAGCCGCGCGCGCTCGGTAGGGGCAACGCCGCGACCGGCGGCCATCTGGCCGCACCCATCGCGCGCGACTTCCTCAAGCTTGCGCTCGCCGACAAGCCCGCCGTTCCGTTCAAGGTGCCGGCCGGCATCAAGCTCGTGCGCGTCGTCTCCAAGACCGGCATGCGCGCCGGTCCCGGCGAGACCGGCGGAACCATTTTGGAAGCCTTCAAGCCGGGCACGGCGCCGCCGGACAACTATTCGGTGATCGGCGTTGCTGATGCCGACGGGCGCGGCGGCGTGCCGGCGTCGCAGCAGCAGCAGCCGGATTCCGGCTTCTTCATGCGGCCGGGCACCGGCGGGCTGTACTAGCGGATAAGACGGACGATCGCGGTTCCGGCGGTTGCGCTTTGCAGCCGCCGCCGCTACATCCCGATCTGAATTGCACGCGGGATTCCGCGAGATCAGAGAACAACATGCGCGCCGAAATCGAACGGTTGGTAGAAGAGATCAAGCAGTCAGTCGGGCTGCTGAGGAGGCATCTTTGACGTCGAGAAATCGACGGCGCGCCTCGCTGAGCTGAACAAGCTCGCAGAAGATCCCAACCTCTGGAACGATCCCCAGAAAGCCCAGAAGCTGATGCAGGAGCGCACCTCGCTTGAGGATTCGCTCTCGGGCATCGGCAAGGTCGAGCAGGAGCTCGAAGACGACATCGGCATGATCGAGCTCGGCGAGGCCGAGGGCGATGCTGGCGTCGTCGCTGAGGCTGAAACCGCGCTGAAGAACCTCAAGAAGGAAGTCGCACGGCGCGAGCTCGAGGCGCTGCTGTCGGGCGAGGCCGATCGTTTCGATTCCTATCTCGAAGTCCATGCCGGCGCCGGCGGCACCGAGAGCCAGGACTGGGCGCAGATGCTGCTGCGCATGTACACGCGCTGGGCCGAGACGCACGGCTTCAAGGTCGAATTCCTCGAAGAGTCCGAGGGCGAAGAGGCCGGCATCAAGTCCGCGACGATCCAGGTCTCGGGCCACAACGCCTATGGCTGGCTGAAGACGGAGGCGGGCGTGCACCGGCTGGTGCGCATCTCGCCGTTCGATTCCAACGCGCGGCGGCACACCTCGTTTTCGAGCGTGCAGGTGTTCCCCGTCATCGACGACAGCATCAAGATCGACATCAAGGAAGCCGACGTCCGCGTCGACACCATGCGCTCGGGCGGCGCCGGCGGCCAGCACGTCAACAAGACCGAATCCGCGGTGCGCCTGACGCATATTCCGACCGGCGTTGCCGTGGTCTGCCAGGCCGGCCGGTCCCAGCACAAGAACCGGGCGCAGGCGTGGGACATGCTGCGCGCGCGGCTTTACGAGATCGAGCTGAAGAAGCGCGAGGAGAAGGCTGCCGCCGACCAGGCCGCCAAGACCGATATCGGCTGGGGTCACCAGATTCGCTCCTACGTGCTGCAGCCCTACCAGATGGTGAAGGATTTGCGCACCGGCGTGCAGACGTCCGACACGTCGGGCGTGCTGAACGGCGAGCTCGACGACTTCATGGCCGCAACCCTGGCGCAGCGCGCCTTCGGCACCACCGGCGCCGACATCGAGGACGTCGACTGATGTCCCGCGTCGCCTTCATCGGGTTGGGGCGGATGGGCCACGGCATGGCCGGTCGCTATCTCGATGCCGGCTTCACGGTGACGTTGTGGAATCGCAGCAAGGCAAAGGCGGACGACCTGATCGCGCGCGGTGCGCATTGGGCGACGTCGCCTGAGGATGCCGCGATCGATGCCGATGCGGTCGTGACCATGGTCGCCGACGACGAAGCCTCGCGCGCGGTCTGGCTCGGGCCTGAGGGCGCGGCCAAGACGGCAAAGGCCGGCACCATTGCGATCGAGTGCTCCACCGTCTCCTATGACCACGCCCGCGAGATGGGCCGCGAACTGAACGCGCGCGGGCTGATCTACATCGACTGCCCCGTGACGGGATTGCCGGATGCGGCAGCGGCCGGAAAGCTGACGCTGCTCGCCGGCGCTGACGCAGCTGATCTCGAACGTGCGCGGCCGTTCCTCGAACCGATCGGCTCGACCATCCGCCATTTCGGCGCGGTCGGCTCCGGCACCGTCTACAAGCTCATCAACAATCTCCTGGGTGCGATCCAGATCGCGGGCCTTGCCGAAGGCCTCGCCATCGCCGAACAGGCCGGGCTCGACATGAACCTGGTGCTGGAATCGATCCAGGCCGGTGTCGCGGCAAGCCCGCAGGTGCAGCGTCATTCCAAGCGCATGGTCGCCCGCGATTTCAGCGGCGCGACGTTTACGGCGGCGCTGCGGCACAAGGATGCCGCCTACGCCGTGAAGCTCGCCGAAAGCCTGCTCGCCGACAAGCCGCTGGTCTCGCGCGCTGCGGTCGAGTCCTACGCGCAGGCGAAGGCCGCAATGCCCGACGACGATGAAGGCAAGATGATCGAGCTGGTGTCGCGGCCGAAGAAGCCGACCTAGCTGGACGCATCAACATGGGGCAGCCTCGTTCGGATCGCGGTCTCGGCATTGCCCTCGTCATCGCTGCCGCAGTTGCCTGGAGCACGGCGCCGTTCTTCACGCGCCTCTTGCCGTTCGATCCCTGACCATCCTGTTCTGGCGCGGCCTGTTCGCGGGCAGCCTGATCAGCGTGTTTCTTGTCGTGATGCAGGGCCGCGCTGCACTGTGGCAATTGGTAGTGCCGGGGAAGGGCGGCCTGCTCGTCGCGTCCTTGTCCGCGGTCGGCATGGTCTCGTTCATTCCCGCGCTTCAGATGACCAAGGTCATGAACGTGGCGGTGCTGATCGCCACCCAGCCCTTCGTTGCGGCTGCGCTGGCGTGGCTGTGGCTCGGCGAAGCCGCGACGTGGCGTACGCTGACCGCGAGCCTGATCGCCTTTGCCGGCGTGGTGATCACGGTCGGCGGCGTTCGGGCCGGCGCCGATCTCGGCGGCGTCGCGCTGAGCTGCCTGATGGTGCTCGCCATCTCCGCCATGACGGTCGTGGTCCGGCGTCATCGCGAGACGTCGATGGTGGCCGCGGCCGCGCTGTCGAACTTCATGGGGAGCCTCGTCAGTCTTCCCTTTGCCCACGACATCGCCCATGTCGGCGGCAACAGCCTTGCGATCCTCGCGATGTTCGGCTGCCTCCAGGTCGCGCTCGGCCTGACCTTCTACATGCTCGGCTCGCGCTTGTTGCCTTCGGGGCAGGCTTCCCTGATCGCGACGCTGGAAACGCCGCTAATGCCGTTCTGGATCTGGGTCGCTTTTCGCGAACTGCCCGCCGTGCATGCGCTCATTGGCGGCGCGCTGGTGATCGGAGCGGTTGTCGCCGATATTGCCGGTGACGCTCGCTCGCGGCGCCCCTCCTGAGCAAATTTGTCGGAAATCGGGTGGCGGCCTGTCTCGCGCCGTTCTAGGCGGCAGGCTCGGCCGCCGAGGTGAAGCAACATGTCCCCGAACGATAACAGGATCGACGCGCGAGACTGGTCGCTGCTCGCGGTGCTCTCGGTTCTCTGGGGCGGATCGTTCTTCTTCAATGGCGCGGCGCTGCGGGAATTGCCGCCGCTGACGCTGGTGCTGCTGCGCGTCGCGCTTGGGGCGGCCATTCTGCTGCCGTTGCTGCGGATGCAGGGTATCGGTCTTCCCAAGGGCATGGCGGGCTGGAAGCCGTTCGTCGCGATTGGGCTGCTCAACAACGTCATCCCGTTCTCGCTGATCGTGCTCGGCCAGACCTACATTCCGAGTGGGCTGGCCTCGATCCTGAATGCGACCACGCCGCTGTTCACGGTGATGGTGATGGCGGCGGCCGGCGAAGAGGCCCTGCAGATGCGTCGGGTGGCCGGCGTGGCGCTCGGGCTCGCCGGCGTCATCATCCTGCGCGGATGGGAAACGAGGCCGGGGCAGGGGCTCGGCATCCTGCTCTGCCTGGGCGGCGCATTCAGCTATGGCTTTGCGGCGCTGGCCGCGCGGCGGCTGCTGAAGGACACGCCTCCGCTGGGAACGGCGACGTTTCAGCTGATGGCATCGACTGTGATGATGGCGATCGTCGCCGGCGCCATGGAGCAGCCGTGGCATCTTTCGATGCCGGGCCTGACGACCTGGCTCGCGGTGCTTGGCCTTGCCGCCCTGTCGACGGCGCTCGCCTACATCGTCTTCTTTCAGATCATTCGGCGTTCGGGCGCGACCAACGTGATGCTGGTGACTCTGCTCATTCCCGTCACCGCCATCCTGCTGGGATGGCTGGTGCTGGGTGAGCCGATCTCCGCGCGCGAGATCGCGGGCGCCATCGTCATCGGTAGCGCATTGCTCGTGATCGACGGGCGCGCGCTGAGACTGCTGCGGCGCACCGCGTAAGTTCCGGGTCCGTCGTTTCACGGCGCGGAAAATCGCGGCGCTTGCCAGCGGCGAACGGCCTTGCGACACTCTCCGCAAAACAAGACTACAAAACATAGGGGAGAGAACGATGCCGGGTCGTCGCGAAAGCCTTGCTGCCCTCGCCATTCTTGCTGCCGGCGTGCTCGTCACGGCACCGGCTCTGGCGCAGAAGAAATACGATCCCGGCGCCACCGACACCGAAGTCAAGATCGGCAACATTATGCCCTATAGCGGGCCGGCGTCGTCCTATGGCGTGATCGGCAAAACCGAGGCCGCCTATTTCAGGATGATCAACGACCAGGGCGGAATCAACGGCCGCAAGATCAACTTCATCAGCTATGACGACGCCTATTCGCCGCCGAAGGCGATCGAGCAGGCGCGCAAGCTGGTCGAGAGCGACGAGGTGCTGCTGATCTTCCAGCCGCTCGGCACGCCCTCGAACTCGGCGATCATGAAATACATGAACGCCAAGAAGGTGCCGCAGCTGTTCGTCGCCTCCGGCGGTACCAAGTTCGGGGACCCCAAGAATTTCCCGTGGACCATGGGTTTCCAGCCGAACTACCAGAGCGAGGGGCGGATCTACGCAAAGTACATCCGCGATCATTTCCCCAACAGCAAGATCGCCGTGTTCTGGCAGAACGACGACGCCGGCAAGGACCAGTTCAAGGGCCTGAAGGACGGGCTCGGCGACAAGGCCGGCATGATCATCGCCGACAAGTCCTATGAGGTCAGCGATCCCTCGATCGACTCGCAGATCGTGGCGCTGCATGACTCGGGCGCCGACATCTTCTTCTCATGGGCCGCCCCGAAGGGATCGGCGCAGGCAATCCGGAAGGTCGGAGAGCTCGGCTGGAAACCAAAATTCTTCCTCGCCAATACCGCGACCTCGGTCGCCTCGGTGCTCAAGCCCGCCGGGCTCGACTATTCCAAGGATATCATCTCGACCGTCTATCTGAAGGATCCGACCGACCCGACCTGGGACAAGGACCCGGCGGTGGTGAAGTGGCGCGAATTCATGGACAAATATTATCCCGATGGCGACAAGGCCAACGCCAACAACATCTACGGCTATGTGCAGGCCGAGGCGATGGCGCAGGTGTTGAAGCAGTGCGGTGACAATCTCACCCGTGAGAACGTGATGAAGCAGGCCACTAGCCTGAAGAATTTCCACACTGATCTGATGCTGCCAGGCATCATGGTCAACACCTCCACCGACGACTATTTCCCGATCGAGCAGATGCAGTTGATGCGCTTCAACGGGCAGGCCTGGGAGCTGTTCGGCGACGTCATCACCGGCGAGGTCGGCCACGAGCGGAGTCCGTAGTTCGGTTGTATGTGCCAACAGCGGTCGCGGTGTCCAACTCCGCTAAAGAAATGTCCTCCCGGGTGTGTTCTACTTCACATTGCAGCCGGGTCGGCCCAGCGTAGTCTTCCCTATTGTTCGGGCACCTGTGTCGACGCGCGCTGCGTCTCCACGATGTCCCTGATCTGAATTGTGCCCTGCCTCGGCGAGGGCAGAGCCATTCATGCAAGCGTCGCCTGCTATGTGGGAGCGCGTAACATGGACATCATTGAAGCGATCGTTACGAAGAGCCAATGGATTATTGCGATCTTGGCACTCTTTGTCGTTGCCTGGGCTCGCTTCAACTCTCCGCCCACCAATCGGTCCGGTACGACCTTCGCGCTGTTCTTTTGGGGGGTGATATTCTACTATGCCCTGATGATACCGCTCTGGCTGGTCGTCATGATCGGACTCGTCCAGGGCAGCATCGGGTTCGACTTCATCGTCGGCCAGGTGAAGGCGGTAGATCCAAAGGCGCAGGCGCAACTGGCTCAATATGCTCCGATCGTGGCCGTGCTCATCATCGTCGTCGCTTCGCAATTCCGGCAGGTGGCACGGATCGACCGGGCCGCGCGCGCATTTTGTGTCAGATTGGCCGCCATTCCGCGTGAAGCCGACCGACTCGCATTTGAACTCGCGCAAACCACGGGTTTCGTCCCGCGCGACGACCTTCGAAGCAAGGTGACCAAAATCGTTTCGGAGAATATCGGTCCGCAAGCGTTGAGTTTCAGCAGGGACGGTACTCTTCCCGACCGCTTCACAAGAGCCATCGGCCTTTACAACCTGTTCGTCGGACCCCGGCAGAATGCCGCGGCACTCGACTTCACCGGAAATGGCTATGGCCGATCCGCCTACGCCATGATCATGCAATTGGGCGACGCGGTGGCGGCTCGTGCGGATGCCCGTTACGAAGAGATGATGCACGCCGGTCTTGCCTTTTTCACGTCGTCGCTTCCAACCCCGGAATTGAAGGACGCTTTGAACCGCAACATTGCTGAGGTCACCAACCTCACTTGCGGCCTCGTGTCTCGCTATGTCCTGTTTTGCGAACGGACCCATAGCGGCCGATTGCAGCGGCTAGCGAGGATGGGCTTCGCCTACAGTCCGGGGCCGACCTTTGGGCTGGATCAATGGGCGACAACGATCTTCCTCGTGACGGCCTGGAGCATTGGCATGATGGTGTTCATGCCGGGAACACTTCCGATCGACGTCGGCAAGGTGCTGACGATTGCGGTCACGTTCGGCGCTTCGATCGGCTTCGCAGTCCTGGGCGCGATCGTCGTGGCGCAACGCTTCATCGGACGCAAGGAAGGCAACACACCCGGATATCCGCCTATCGCCGAGTTGGTTGTCGCCGGTCTCGTCGTCGTGGGGCTGTCGATTGGGCTCCGGATCGGCATTCCACTAGTGTCCGCCCTGATGCAGGGAGGAGGATATCAGGACGTTCTTAGGCAGTTCATCGAGCGGCTATACGGCGTCATCACGCCTTTCATCTGTACGATTTCCCTCGGGCTCATTTGTTCCTACATGGGATGTTCGCGGATGAGCTGGTACCGCGTGGCGGCCCTCGGGGCTCTCGCGAACGGCGCCGCGCTGACCTGTGCGGGGTGGCTGGTCGCGCATATGATCGGCCAGCAAGTACTGGCTCTGTTCTATGTACATCCGCAGGATGCGATCCAACTGGTGGCGTTAAGCACTGGCTTAACCGGCTTCATCGTCGGCGGCATGGTCCTCGCGGTCTTCAATGAGTCCGAGCGCATACGCAACGTCACTGCTGAGCGGATAGCCACCAGTCCGCACAAGGAGTTTCCATTGCATGATGCGCCGTCGATTGCCGGCGGACTCGAACCTCCGCCAGCGACGTCTAGGTTCGACGTCGCCGATGATCTTGGTTACCGCGATCGCGCGGGAGTGGAGGCCTTCGAGGGGGACTACGTCTGCTTCAGGCCCGCGTTCTCCAACCCCGAGATCATCAGTGCCTACATCATCGGCATTCATTGGGACGAAACCGAGTCCTGTCTCATGTTCGAGGAACGCGAGCGTGTTGATGCCGGGCACACGCAGAGGGGCCGTGTCTACATCCCGGATGGACGCCCGTTCCTGAACTTCGTCACCCTCGAAAAGGGAGCGATACGTCTGATCATGGTGTCACGTCCCGATAAGAGAAACGAGCCCGCACGCGGTCTGATCACGACGCTGTCCAATCCCGGTGGCGCCCAGTTTACACCGGCGAGCGCTCCGATCGTTCTCAGGCGTGTGGTCGATCACACGCTTCAACTCGGCTTCATTCGGCCGGGAGCGCTCAGCTACGAAAGCTATCGCCGCGAACTCGAAATGGTCGTGCCCGATTTCGGCGTCTTTGCGTTGGCTCCCCCCCAGGTGGCTTGCGTGGCGGCGGAGTAAAAGGCCTAGTCGGCGCTGAGCCGCACGCGGGCGCGCAGAAATCTCTGCGGATCGACCGCTTCACCCCCGATGCGGGTCTCATAATGCAGATGCGGTCCGGCTCTTGCCTTCAGCGCCATACCGCCGGCGACGCCAACGCCCAGCACATACATCCAGCCTTCGTGGAAATCGAACAAATGCGAGTTCAGAAGCGAGCTCGCGATGTTCTGTACGACGGCCACGAGCCCGATCCAGGCCGCAAGGCCTTCGTCAAGGAACAGGCGAAGGTGGGCGATCCACATGGCGTAGAGCAGGGCGACGCCGAGTACGCCCCATTGCATTGCGACATTGAGGGTCTGGTTGTGGGGATTGCTGACGATCTCCGCATCGAGGCGGCTTCCACCGGTGGCGGCGCGCTCGAACTGGCGCTTGATCGACCCGGTGCCGTGACCGGTCAGGGGCGCCTCGGCAATGGCGTGAAGCGCCTTGCGCCAATAGGTCAGGCGTTGGGCGGTCGAGGCTCGGCTGATGTCCTCGTGGCCGTGGCGGTATTCCACGGCGATGTCCGCAATGCGGTGGCGCAGATAGGGCGATGTCGTCCAGGCCAGCGCGCTCGCGGCTATCGTGCCTGCGAGCAGGACCAGCGCCGCGCGTCGGCTCAAATGCCTCCAGGCGAGCAGTCCAAGCAGCACCGCGATGCACAGCAGCGCCGTGCGCGCGAAGGCGACGAACACCATGTTGGTGACGAACAGCAGGATCAATGCCAGACAGACGGCTGTCGCGACCACGTTTCCGCCGCGCCAAAAAGTCAACGCCGGCAGCGCGAGCGCAAAGGCGCACAGCGTGAATTCCTGGCTCTGGTCGATGTAGTTCTTGACAGGAACGCCCGCCGACGCGGTCGCGGTGAGCTTCCAGGCGGGATCGTGCAGCACGATCCAGGAGTAGACTGCAAGCAGCGCGCAGGATACGAGAAAGCCAAGGAAAACCCAGAAACCGCGTTCGGATCGGCTGAAGTGATAGAGCAGTGCTGGAATGAGCACGAGCTTTGCGACCGGCTTGATCGCATGCACCCGGTCGGCCCACGCGCCGTCCGACCAGAGCGTGCCGAGAAGCGCGAGCAGCAGCAAGACAAAGGGCAGGGCGAACGCAGGCCGTGCGAGCTGGCGTCCATAGTCGCGCCAGTCGATGGTCGGTGTCACCACCAGCAGCCAGAGCCCGACGAAGATCGAAGGCGCTGTGGTCGACCAGGGCAGGGACGCCGCGATCAACACAGCGAGCACATCGGCGGCCCCGATCAGAGCGCGCGATTTGCCCATGGCCTGCCATCGGGCGCGCAAGGCTTGTCGACCGGCCGGGCCGGACCATTCCGCGGTTTCAGCAGTCATGTGCAACGACGCTTATTGCGCGGCGGCCAGGCTTTCCCGGGGCATCTCATGCCCGAGGAAGTCGCGCGCCTGGGTCTCGTAGCCGAAGCGCTCGGCGAGCTCGTGTCGCCGCGCGCGGATGCGGCCGCGGCATTCCTCCTGCCGCGTCAGCACGCGGGTGATTGAAGCTGCGATCGCATCGGTCGAGAACGGATCGAAATAGTCGGCGAGCTCGCCTGCGACCTCACGGAACACCGCGATATCGGAGCATAGCACCGGTGTGTTCGCGGCCAGCGCCTCGATGATCGGTATGCCGAAGCCTTCGGCCAGGCTCGGCATGATCAGCCCGTGCGCCTCCGCGATCATGGCGGCCTTTTCATGCTCGTCGACATAGCCGGCGAAGCGGACATTTGGCGGCAGGTTGCGCATCCGGCTGATCTGGCCCGCATGACCGATCACCACGAGATCGGCCTGAGGGACGTTGCGGAAGGCACGAATGACGGTGGCGACGTTCTTGCGCGGCTCGTTCGACACGATGATGACGAAGTTCGGCCGCCCCGGACGCCCCGACAGGGCTGGGAGGTGGAGGACATCCGGGGCGTCGAACCGGGTGCGGGGATACACGACCCGCGCCGGCAGGTGCGCAAATTGCGGCAACAGTTCCCTGAACCGCATCATGCTATAGTTTGAAACGAAGGCGAGCTCGTCAGCCTGGCGCAGGCTGGTGCCGATCCGCGCCAGGAACTGCCGCGTGGCGATGTCGCTGAGCTTGAGGTCGGTGAGCGGCAGCAAATCGTGGACGACGCAGATCACCTTGGCGTTCGGCTTGCGCCTGATCGCGACCCGCGTCGGGGTGTCCACGACGATGAGATCATAGTCACGCGCGTCGATCCGCGGCGGCGGCAGCAGGAAGAAGGCCGAGGAGTCCTGATAGTTGAAGAATCCGGGCTCGAGCTGGAATTCGCTGAACAGTTCGAGATGGCGCATATCCGGCGGAATGTATTCGAGCGCGGCGGTCCGGTTCTCGATCAGCCGGGCGTGCAGGCCAAGCAGGCCGATCGCGCGCAGGAGGCAGAGGATATTGTCCCGCGACAGCAGCATGGTGGCCTTGTGGCGGAACCAGTCGAACCTGCGACGCGCGCCGCTGAGCATCACCGGCCCGCTCACGTTGACCTCGTCGAGGAAGCGATAAAGAGCGAGCAGCTCGATGTTGCGTGACTGCGCCGGAAACAGCTTCGTGCGTCGCTCGCGCCGACATAGCTTGCGGTAACGCTTTGAGGTTTCCACCAGCAACGTGAGTTCGTGACCTTCCGACGCGAGCGACCGTACCAATTCCCGGGTGAAGTGGAAGATGCCGCGCTTGTGATTGGGTTGTCCGAGCGACTCGGACACGACCAGGATGTTCTGTTTCATGCGCGTTTCTCTCGGAGCTCAAAGGTGTGCGTGACGGGCGGCTCGACCGCGATGGTCGAGGCGATGCGGCCGTGATCGAGGTTGATGATGCTGGAGCAGGTGCGGCGCAGCAGCGGCAGGTCGTGCGAGGCGATGATCACGATCGCCGCCTGCGAGACCAGGTTTTGCAGCCGTCTCTCGGCCTTCTCGGCAAAATGCTCGTCGACGACGCTGAGCCATTCGTCGAGCAGCAGGATGTCGGCCGGGAAAGCGGTGGCGGTCGCGAACAACACCCGCATCAGCATGCCCGAGGAGAACATCCGCAGGGGCAGGCGCTGCATGCGCGCTTCGAGCTCGGTGAAAGCCCATATCTCGTCGATCACGCTGCGTGTGGGCTTGCGACCGCTGATCCGCAGCAGCAGCGCGATGTTGTCCTCCGCCACGAAGTCCAGATTGACCCCGGCGTTCAGGCCGAGCAGGGGCACGACGTTGCCCCGGACCGTGACGCGGCCACTGCTCGGCGGATAGACACCGGCGATCAGGCGCAGCAGCGTCGACTTGCCGGAGCCGTTAGGCCCGGCAAGCCCGATACGGGCGCCGGCTTCGGCCTCGATCGAGACGTTGTCGACGGCGCGGATGATCCGCATCTTGCCCGGTTCGCGGATGAGGTGGCCGAGCAGCCGCCGCTTCAGCGAGAAGTCGTAGGCGCCGTAGAGCGGATAGTCGAGACAGACGTCGTGCAGGCTGATCGAGACCATGCGTCAAATCCAGAATGCGGCTTTGCGCAGGTGGACCAGCGTCAGCACGCTCGCAAAGATCAGCAGCGCCAGCGTGATGAGGACGTAGACGATGCTGGCGGGATCGATATGGCCGCCTGCAAGTGGCTCGCGCCATACCGCGAACAGATGCGTCAGCGGATTGAGCCGCATCACCGTCGAGCGGTGATTGATCATCTCGGCCGACCAGATCACGGGCGAGGCGAGGAAGGCGAGCATCAGCGTGGATTCGATGATCGGCTTGAGGTCGCGATAGCGCGTTGCCGTCGCGCCGAGGACGAGGCTCAGGGCGAAGGTACAGGCTATGAACAGCAGGAGGCCGGGCAGCGCCGCCAGCGCGTGAGAGAGGTCGTGGGGCGAGAGGATCAGCCACAGCACCAGCGGCACGCAGGCGTTATGCAGCGCGAACAGCGCCTGGCGGAAGGTGCATTGCAGCAGGAAGATCACCGGCGGCAGCGCCCGGTCGCGGATCAGGCTCGCGGAATTCTGAAGCGCCGTGGTCGCATCGAGCACGACGCTGTTGAGGAAGGTCCAGGCCGTCATCGACAGCGCCAGCATCGGCAGGCGCGCCAGCATGTCGGCGTTCGACATCTGGCCGATCACCGAGCCCAATACGGCGACCATGATCGCCATCTGAAGCGACATCCAGAACGGGCCGAGCAGCGAACGCACGTAGCGGTGGCGCATGTCCGACCAGGCCAGTGCCGCCGCAATCCGGACGGTGTCCAGCCAGCCGGTCGCCTGCGGCAGCTCGGCGGCGGTTGCGGGTTCCCTGCACGACGCGGTGACGGCGTCGCGGTAGACGGCCTGCATGCCTTCCCTGAAGGCTGGGGCGGAATAGCGGGTGAGGGCGCGCGTCCGGGCTGACAGTCCCATGCGGCGGCGGCGCTCGGGATCGCTGATCAGCGTGTCGATGGCATCGCCGAGCTTTTCGGCATCGCCAGGCGGCACCGTGATCGCCTCCATGCCATGGCGGGCGACGCGCGGCACCGCGGTGTCGAGCGCCGTGTTCACAACAGGGCGGCCGGCGGCCATGGCCTCGAGCTGGACCAGGCCAAAGGTCTCGGCATTGGTCACCGACGGCATGACGAAGACGTCGGACAGGCACATCAGCTTGATGCGCTCGCTGTCGTTCACCGAACCGAGCAGGCGGACGCGGTCACCGAGGCCGAGCTCGCGGATCAGCTGCTCGAGCCGCGGACGCTCGGTGCCTTCGCCGATGATCCAGACCTCGAACTTGCGGTTGACGGCGGCGCGGATCAGGACGTCAAAGCCCTTGTAGGGCACGAGCCGGCCGCAGGCGAGCACGAGCCGGCCGCGATCGTTCACGTGGTGAGGCTCGATCTTCGGCCAGTCGTAACCCGAGGTGTCGATGCCGAACGGCACGACGTGGCATTTGTCGACGAATTCCCGCAGCAACGGCGTGTTCTCGATCAGCGCGTGGTCCGAGACGATGATCGCTTTCGCCCGGCGCAGTGTCCGCCGCATCAACGGTTCGATGAACCAGCGAAGGCCGGCATGGGTGACGATGTCGGCATGCCAGTGCACCACCAGCGGGCGATTGGCGCCGAAGCCGAAGGCGAAAACGAGGTCGGCGAGCGGGAAGGGGGCATGGAGCGCGAGCAAATCGTGCTCGGCAATCTTGCGCCAGAGCCGCCAGGGATAGGTGGGAGCGGTGGGAAGCGACAGGACATTGCCGAAGGAGCGAACGCGCTCGACCGGCACGTCATTGACGACGATCTCGCGCCGCTCGGCCGATTGCGAGCAGACCAGCACGGCGGAGGCGAAGCTGTCCTTCAGGCTGGCGCAGATGTCGCGGATCACCGTCAGCGTGCCGCCGAACAGATCGGGATAATAGATCTTGAAGATGTGCAGCACCGACGGGCGGCGCTGAGTTTCGCTGGTGTGATGCATGATGGTGTCAGCCTGCGAGAAGGGCCGCGACGAACGGTGCGGCCAGCACCGAGATGAAGATCACGCCGCGCAACAGCGCCGGCAGCATCGGCTCGATTGCGCCGCGCCCCCAGTCAGGAGCCGGCACAGCACGCAGTGAGTTGGAATTGCGGACCAAACGGTCAGCCATGGGTGTGAGTCCCTTTACGTCGCGCCCTCAGTGGCGTCTCATTTACGTGGGAAAATTTACCACGTCAATCGGAAGGGAGAAAAAAGTGGGATTGTGTCCCACGTGGGGCGCGGGTACAATTCAGACATGAATGCCAAGTCCGGGTCCAAAGCAGCGGCTCCGCAGCCGACTGCCGCGAAGCTGCACGCGCCGCTGGCGCGGCTGCTGCGCCCGCTCGTGCGGCTCTGCATTCGCAGCGGCATGACCTTTCCTGCATTGGCGCAATTGCTCCGCGAGCTGTTCGTCAACGTCGCCGAGCACGATTTTGCGCTGGAGGGGAAGGAGCAGACCGACAGCCGTGTCAGCCTGCTCACCGGAATCCATCGCAAGGAGGTGGCGCGGCTGCGCGGTGCCGGCGCGCCGGTGCACGAGGCGCCGGCCGCGGTGTCGCTGACGAGCGCTGTGATTGCGCGCTGGCTTGCTGCGCCCGAATTCACCGATGCGAAGGGCGAGCCGCTGGCGTTGCCGCGCACGGCCGAGGGCGATGCGCCGTCGTTCGAGCAGCTGGTCGCCTCGGTGACCAAGGACGTGCGGCCGCGCGCGGTGCTCGACGAATGGGTCGACCGCAAGCTCGTCACCATCAACGATTCCGACGAGATCGAGCTGGTCGAGGCGGCCTTCGTCCCGAGCGGCGAGGACGACAGCAAGTGGCACTATCTCGGCCGCAATCTGCACGACCATATCGCGGCCGCCGCGCAGAACGTCTCAGGCGCGGCGCCGCGCTTCCTCGAACGCGCGGTGCACTACAACAACATTTCGCCCAAGCTGGCGCGGCGCCTCGAGGCACGCTCGCGCGAGCTCGCGATGGACGCGCTGAAGACCGCTAACCGCGAGGCCAACCGCGCGCTCGGCAAGGACAAGGGCGGCGACGCCCGCTGGAATTTCGGCATCTACATCTACAGCGAAGATGCAGATGGCGAGGCAGAGGCCAAGGAAGGCGGCAAGGACAGCAGCAAGGAAAGCGGCAAGGAGGGTGGTTCTTCATGAGCCGGCCGCCGCTGATCTCCCGCCGTCTGCTGCTGACAGGATTTTGGCTCGCCGGTACGGCGATGGCCTACGCGCAGGTCAAGCGCGGCACTGATCAGGGCATAGGCGGCACCGGAATCAGGCGCGGTGACGACCACGGCATCGGCGGCACCGGCATCGTCGGCGTGATCCAGCGTTTTGGCAGCATCTATGTCAACGGCGAGCGCGTCACTTATGCGAGCGACGTGCCGGTCCGGATCGACGGCGAGGCCGCGAGCCCCAAGGCTCTGCGCATCGGTCAGCTTGCGCGCGTGGTCGCGACCCGTCAGGCCGACGGCACGCTCGTGACGCGCAACATCACGATCGCGAGCGAGGTCGCAGGTCCGATCGAAGCCGTGAAGGGTAACGAGCTGACGGTGCTCGGCCAGAAGATCGTCACAAGCGACAAGGAGAGCAAGCTTCGTGCGGGCACGCAGGTGGCCGTCTATGGCCTGCGCCGGACCGACGGCGTGATCGTCGCAAGCCTGATCGAGCCGCGGCGCGAGGCGACCGAGCGTGTCACCGGTCTCGTCGAGCGCGGGCCTGACGGCTTGCATATTGGCGGGCTGAGGCTGAGCGGGGTCGATCCACTGCTGGTTGGCCAGCGCGCCCAGATCGAGGGCCGTTCGAGCCAGGGCACGATGCAGGCCGCGCGCACGCGCATCGACGACTTCTCGGATCTCGTCGGCGCAAGCCGCCTCTCGATCGAGGCCTATGTGCAGCGTGTGGGATCGAACCTCCAGCTCGGCTCCGGCTTCGTGGCTCGTGACGGTTCACGCTTCGGCCCGGCGGCCGGCGAGGCCCGCATGGTGGTCAACGGCGTGTTCGATCGCTCGCGCGGCTTCCAGGTGGAGTCGGCTCAGGCCATAGGCCAGGGGCCGGGAGCCCCTCCATCCGGTGGCGGCAATCCCAATCGGTCGCCCGGCGGCTCGATCCTGCATCCGAACCGCAGCGCCACCACTCCGAGCGGCGGCCAGCCCGGCGCGCCCGGTGGTGGACCTGCGCCGGGATCTGGCCCTGGACCTGGCCCAAGTGCGAATCCTGGCTCCGCGCCGACGGGCCCGAGCGGCCCGTCAGGCCCCGGTGGATTTGGTTCGCCCGGCGGTGGGCCCATGGGACCCGGCGGTGGAATGGGCGGTGGCGGCTTTGGAGGTCCCGGAGGCGGGATGGGCGGCGGCCGGCGGTAGGCGCGGCCACGCTGAAAGCGCGTGGTGCGGGCTTAGCCCGCGCTGAGCCGCACGCCGGCGCGCAAGAACTTCTGCGGATCGACCGCTTCGCCGTCGATGCGGGTTTCGTAATGGAGGTGCGGGCCGGTGGAACGGCCGGTCGAGCCGACGAGGCCGATGACCTGGCCGAGCTTCACGATCTCGCCGACCTTGACGTTGATCTCGGAGAGATGGCCGTAGCGGGTCGACAGCCCGTTGCCGTGATCGACTTCGACCATGCGGCCGTAACCACCGGACCAGCCGGCCGAGACCACCTTGCCGTTGGCGGTGACGCGGGCGGGATCGCCGGTCGCGGCGCGGAAATCGAGACCGGTATGCATCGCGGGCCGGCCGAGGAAGGGATCGCTGCGCACGCCGAAGCCGGAGGTGAATTCGACCTCGCCGATGACGGGCTTGCGATAGGGCACCAGCGCCAGCGTGCGATTGAGCCGGTCCATCTCGGCGCGGGTGACATTGATGCGGTTGAGCTGCTTCTCGAACGGCCCGGCATTGGCCGTCAGCTTGACGGGCACGAAAGGACCGCCCATCGCGGAGCGCGGCACGGCGGCTTCGAGGCTGGCGAGATTGAGGCCGAGGTCGCTGACGACGCCGCGCATCCGGCGCATGCGTGAATCCATGCCTTCCTCGACGGCGCTGAGCGTCGCCATCTGGCGACGCTCGACCTGGTCAAGCGAGGTCGTGAGCCGGACCAGGACGTTGTCGAAACCCTGGTTCTTGGCGAATTGGCTGGTCGGCGGCGCCGCGACGGTCGGCGCGCGCGACTCAAGCCGCGCTTCGCGATCGGGTGGTGCCACGAAGATCACGGTGTCGCTGATCGGCGACGGCTTCGGCGTGCCCTGCGTCGCGCCCTGGCTCGAATCGCCGCGCTGCGGAGCCGTGCGGGGGATTGATCCGGTCACGTCGGGCATGGCCCCGAGCGCCGTGGCGCGGGACTCCAGCGCCGTCTGGCGCTTCATGATCTGGTCGAGCTTCTGGTCGAACTGTTCCTGGTCGAGTAGCTGCCGGCTGGTGGTGCGGTCGACCTTGGCACGGAGCTCGGCAATGCGATCCTCGTAGGCGTACTGCATCTCCGCCTGGCGCGCGATCAGCCGGGTCAGGACGTCGTCGCGGAAGGCGAAATAGGTCGCGGTCGCGGCCGACCAGAGTCCGAGCAGCACGACGGTGCCGACCACGATCCAGAACACCACAGGTCCGAGGCGGACCTGCTTGCCGTGGTGCACGATGGTGTAGGCGTCGTCGGTCGAGGGAAGGGGGATCGCGGCTGCAGCCACGGCGGCGGCAGTACGGCGATGGAGGGGCCGTCCGTGGTCGTGCGCGTGATGTTGGGGGTACTGCGAATATTGGGCAGAACTTTTCGACATCGGCACTCCCGCGCCGGTCGGATGAGTCCGTACGGCCTAATTGCCGCAGCAATCTGGGCCAGTCATGGTTAATTTTCCGGAAATGGAACCACTCGAATTTAACGGATTGGTTAAAGGCCTCTTGCCGCTTCCAGCACCTCGTCGGCGTGGCCGTCGACGCGGACATTGCGCCAGACCCTGGCTACCTTGCTGTCGGCACCAAGCAGTATCGTGGTGCGAAGAACTCCGAGGAAGCTCTTGCCATACATGGATTTTTCGCCCCACGCGCCGTACGCCTCCAGCATCTCGTGTTTCTCATCCGAGATGAGGGGCATGCCGAGGCTGTGCTTGTCGCGGAACTTCTCCTGGGCCCTTAACGGATCGGCGGAGATGCCGAGCAGGGCCGTGCCGGCAGCGCTGAAAGCGTCCGCCAGCCGCGTGAAATCGATCGCCTCCCGGGTGCAGCCGGGCGTGTCGGCGCGGGGGTAGAAGAACAGGACGAGCTTCCGACCGGCATAGTCGGCGAGCGAGACCACATCGCCGCCGTCGCGGGGCAGCCGGAAGGCGGGCGCCTTCTGGCCTTCGGTCAGGGCCGGCTTCGCCTTCGCGGGCGCGGAGGCCGATTTGGAGGAATTTAACTGTTTCGATGCGGCCTTATGTGATCCTGCTTTTGCTACGGTCCTGGTTGATTTGCTCGCCTGCGTCCGCTGTGTTTTTGCGGACTTTGTTTGAGTCGTTGCCCGCTTGGTCGGGGTCTTCTTTTTAGCCGTTGCGATGCCGGAGGGCGTTTTGGACGATTTCTTTCGGGATTTCTTGGACATACGCCTTCCTTTCGTCGCTTTCGGCGGGTCAACCAAAGCGGTATTGCAGCTCTCGTCCGGTGTGCCGGAATCGCCCTCGTCTGGGCAAGTCTGGCGACGCCGGGGTATGGTTACAAGGAATTCCACGCACCACCCCACTGCTCGTTGAACGCGCGCCCGGGGCGAAATGACGAACAGCAGGAACATTCGAGGTATGGCGGCAATGCCGGCGCGGGGAGCTTCGCTTCCCGCGGACGGCTGCGGTCCCGGCGGTGCTCAATCCTACGATGGGCGCCTGTATCGAGAGGCAATGGCAAGGAATACGTCGCCCCAGGATTACAATCGGGATTTCGATCGGCGCGGCGGTCAACAGCAGCCGCAGGAATGGGACGACGCCGACTGGGATCCGGATCAGGAAGCAGCGGCGGGCTATCGGGCGCGCCGGCTGTTGTCGCGTTCCAATTCAGGCTTCCATCGTTTCGGTGACGGGTTTGCGTCAATGCGCCGCTGGCTGGCGGCTGATCGCTGGCTGAAACGGTTGGCCATCGTGGTCGGAGCCCTTGCCGTCATTTTCATCGGCTGTTTCGGCGCGCTGTGGTGGCGGCTTGGTGCAGGTCCCATCAATCTCGACATCGCGACACCCTGGCTCGCTGCTGCCATCGAGGACAATATCGGCCACGGCAACACTGTGGAGGTCGGCGGCACCCAGATCGAGCGGGCCGGGCGGATCCGCATCGCCGTGCGCATCCGCGACATCGTCGTCCGCGACCACGACCACGCCATCGTCGCCACCGCGCCGAAGGCCGAAGTGAAGCTGTCGGGGGCAGGTCTCCTGATGGGGCACCTGCGCGCCGAGAGCCTCAATCTCGTGGACGCGGAGCTCGCGATCCGCATCGCGCCCGACGGCACCGTCACCGTATCCGCCGGCGACACCGCCAAGCCGCTGGCAACCGGCGTCGCATCCAAGAAGGAAGCGGGCCTGCCGCCGACATTCCCGCGCAACGGTGTCCCGCCGCCGCCATTCGCCACCGGACCTGCAAGCCCGGACGCATCGCAGGCCGCTCCCCAGGCCGCTGCCCCGAGCGGCATTCTTCAGGGCCTCGACTGGCTCGACAGTCTGAGCATGACCGGCCTCGACGGCCAGAACCTCAACGAGATCGGTCTGAAGAACGGCAATCTGATCGTCGACGATCAACAGCGCGGCAGCAAATGGAGCTTTGAGAACATCACGCTCAGCCTGCGCCGGCCGAGCCATGGCGGCGTCGCGCTCAGCCTAGGCGAGGAGGGCGCGCGCCCGTGGTCGCTGCGCGCCACGATCGGCCCTGCCGAGAATGGTGTGCGTTCGGTCGACATCCGCGCCGATAAGCTTTCCACCGCCAACATCCTGCTGGCGCTCCGGGTGAAGGACTTCACCTACACCGCCGACCTGCCGCTGACCGGCGAGCTCAAGGGCGAGCTCGGCCGCGACGGCGTGCCGACCTTCTTCCGCGGCAAGATCGCGGTCGGTGCGGGCAACATCATCGACACCGACACGCCTGACTATCCGATGGCGATCGACTCGGCCGAGATCAACGTCGAGTGGGATTCGAACCGGCGGGTGCTGGTCGCTCCGTTCAAGATTCTCTCGGGCGCGAACCGCCTGACGCTTCTGGCCCATCTCGAGCCGCCCAACGGCACCACCAACGACTGGCAGCTTGGCTTCAGCGGCGGCTCGATCCTGCTGGGCGGCATCGACAACGAGCCCCCGCTGGTCTTCAACCGCATCGCGATCGGCTTCCGCTTCGATACTGACCACAAGCGCATGCTGCTGACGCAAGCCGATATCAGCAATGGCGAGATCGGCGTCGCCGGCACCGGTGCCATCGACTATTCGGGCGAGCCGCGGTTGACGCTGGGCTTTGCGGGAACGCCGATGTCGGCCTCCGCGCTCAAGCGGATGTGGCCGACGCTCGTCGTTCCCGAGTTGCGCGAATGGGTGATCGAGCGGATCGAGCGCGGCACGCTCCAGCGCATCGAGATCGGCGTCAATTCGCCGACGAAGAACCTCCCGCGCAAGGGCCCGCCCATTCCCGACGATGGCCTGTCGGTCAACATCGTCGCGAGTGGCGTCGCGGTCCGCCCCGTGGATGGCATGCCGGTGGTGCACGATGCCGATTTGAAGGCGCGTGTGACCGGGCGCACCGCGACCGTGAATATCGGGCAGGGCATTGCCGATACGCCGGCGGGCCGCAAGGTCACGATCTCCGACTTCGTCTTCGAGGTGCCGGATATGGCGCCCAAGCCGTCGCCATCGCGGACCAGGTTCCGCGCCGACGGCCCCGTGGCGGCAGCCGCCGAAATCCTTTCCAATGATCGGCTCAGCGATCTGTCGGCGACGTTCGTCGATCCCAACACCAGCAAGGGAACGTTCTCGGCGAACATCCAGCTCGGCTTGCCGGTCAAGGGCGCGCTGACCAAGGGCGACACCAGCTACGCCGTCAGCGCCGACCTCAACGGCTTTGCCGCCGACAAGCTGGTGATGAATCAGAAGCTGGAGGCCAACAACCTCAAGATATCAGCCAACAACCAGGGCTATCAGGTCAAGGGCGACGTCAAGATCAACGGGCAGGCGGCTTCGCTGGACTACCGCAAGCCGACCGAGGGCGACGCTGACGTCAAATTGCAGGCCACGCTCGACGATGCGAGCCGCGCGCGTCTCGGGTTCGACCTCAGCCCTGCCGTGAGCGGATCGCTGCCGATCAAGCTGTCGGGCAAGATCGCCGGAGGTCCCGACCAGACGACGAAGCTCGGTGTCGAGGCGGACCTGACCTCGGTCAAGCTCGACAACATCCTGCCCGGCTGGGTCAAGCTGCCGGGCAAGTCGGCCAAGGCCAGCTTCAAGGTGGTGCCGACGGCGCAATCAACGCGTCTGGAGGACATCGTCGTCGAAGGCGGCGGCGCCTCGATCAAGGGCTCGCTCGAGGTCGATCCGAACGGCGACCTCATGAACGCGAACTTCCCGACCTACGCTCCGTCCGACGGCGACAAGGCCTCGTTGAAGGTGGAGCGTGGCCAGGACGGGGTGGTGCGGGGCACGATGCGCGGGGATGTGTTCGACGGCCGCGGTTTCCTGAAGTCGGCGATCTCGGGCAATTCCAAGGACGACGCCAAGAACAAGATGAAGAACGTCGATTTCGACATCGACGTGAAGCTCGGTGCCGTCGCGGGCTTCAACGGCGAGGCGATGCGCAGCGTCGACGGCAAGATGTCGCGGCGCAACGGCACCGTCAAAGCCTTCACGCTGAACGGGAAGATCGGCCGCGACACGCCGGTGGCAGCCGATTTGCGCGGCGGCCGCGCCCAGGGCAATCGCGAGGTGATCTACCTCCAGACCAACGATGCCGGCGCGTTGCTGCGCTTCACCGACACCTACACCAAGGCGAGCGGCGGCCAGATGGTGGTGGCGATGGAGCCGCCGACGTCGGAGCCGAACACCACGCGCGAGGGCCTCATCAACGTCCGCGACTTCACGGTGAAGGGCGAGGCGCAACTCGAACGCGTTGCCGCCGGCGCGCCCAACGGCACCGGGAACGGCGTCTCCTTCAGCGCGCTGCGCGCCGAGTTCACGCGCCAGAACGGCGCGCTGACGATCCGCGATGGCGTCGTCAAGGGCCCGATGATCGGCGCCACCATCGAGGGCTCGATCGACTATCCCGGCAACCAGGTCTGCATGAGCGGCACCTTCGTGCCGATGTACGGCTTGAACAACATGTTCGGACAGATTCCGGTGCTCGGGTTGTTCCTGGGCGGTGGCGACAAGGAAGGCCTGATCGGCGTGACCTACGAGGTCGTCGGCACGCCGGCCGCGCCGGTGATGCGCGTCAATCCGGTTTCGGCCATGGTGCCGGGTGTGTTCCGCAAGATCTTCGAATTCAACACCGGCAAGCAGAACACGCCGTTCGAGGAATTCCCGTCGCAGTCGAACGACGGCTCGACCGGATCGACGCGCCAGCTCTCGAGCGGCTGCACCCTCGCGCGGCGATAACCCACTAAAATTCGCAGGTGCTCGTCAGGCTGCGCGGCCGAAGCCGCTTCGGCGCGGCGAAGGCCTGGGCATCCACCGTCCTTCGTGCCGCGCGGCAAAACGTGAATGGCCGGGACAAGCCCGGCCATGACGCATGTGGAGGGATTGGCGTCGGGAAGCTTACGCCGCGCGCACGCCCGCCAGGAACGTCCCGACTTCGCCTGAGAGCTGCTCGGCCTGCTTGGAGAGATTGCTGGCGGCCGCGAGCACCATGCCGGCGGCGTTGCCGGTTTCGTTCGCTGCGGTGCTGACGCCGCCGATATTGGTGGTGACTTCCTTGGTCGCCTCCGCGGTCTGCGAGACGCTGCGGGCGATCTCGGCGGTGGCGGCACCTTGCTCCTCGATGGCCGCGCCGATCGAGGTGGCGATACGGCTGACTTCCTCGATGGTGGCGGTGATGCCGCCGATGGCGTCCACGGCCTCCTTGGTCGCGCCCTGGATCTGCGCAATCTTGTCGCCGATCTCGCGGGTGGCTTCCGCTGTCTGGCTGGCGAGCGATTTCACCTCGGAGGCGACGACGGCAAAGCCGCGGCCGGCTTCACCGGCGCGCGCGGCCTCGATGGTGGCGTTGAGCGCGAGCAGATTGGTCTGTGCCGCGATGCTGGAGATCAGCTCGGCCACATGCTCGATCTGCTGGGCGCCGTCCGAGAGCGCGCGGACGATGGTGTCGGTGCGGCGTGCGCTGTCCACGGCGCGGCCGGTCACTTCGGCGGATTGCGCGACCTGGCGGCTGATCTCGGTGATGGAAGAGGAGAGCTCTTCGGCGGCAGCCGCGACTGTCTGGACGCGCTGGCTGGCTTCGGTGGCGGCCGAGCCGACCACAGCGGCACGGCGATTGGTGCCCTCGGCCGTGGACGACATCGACTTGGCGGTGGTCTCGAGCTCGCCGGAGCCCGAGGCCATCAGGCCGACGAGCTGGCCGACCGAGGCATCGAAGCGGTCGGCGAGCGAGATCAGCGCGTCACGCTTCTCCTGCTCGCTGCGGCTCTTGGCGGCGACCTGTTCGGACTCCAGCGTGCGCGCCGTCAAAGCGGTCTGCCTGAGCATTTCGAGGGTCTCGGCCATGCGGCCGATCTCGTCACCGCGGCCGGTCTCCTCGACCGGCTTGTCGATGGCACCGTCGGCAATCTCCTGCATGCGGGTCTTCTGGCGATCGAGCGCGCCGAGCACGTCGCGGGCGATCAGCCACGACAACGTCGCCATCAGCAGCATCAGGCCGAAGCCGACCGCGGCAAGCTCGAGCGTCAGCGCGCGCACATCGGCGTCGATGTCGTCGACATAGAGGCCATAGCTGATCGTCGCGTTCCAGGGGGCGAACTTGCGCGCGAACACGGTCTTGCGCACCGCTTCGGTCTGGCCGGGGCGGGGATAGAGATAGGAGGCCACGCCGCCGCCATTCTGTTCGCCGGCCTTGAGGATCGCGTCGGCAATGAGGACGCCGTTGGCGTCGATCGCGCCGGTGATCTTGCCTTCGAGCTGCTGGTTGGCGCCGTTGACGAGGAGGGACGTGTCGGCGTTGTAGACGACCGGATAGCCCTGGTTGCCGTTGAAGGTCATGCGCCGTCCGCGCATGTGGAACTGGGCCTTGGCCTCGGCCTGCGTCAGCTTGCCGGCGGTGACGTCGTCCTGGACCGACTGGGCGAGATTGTAGAGCATGTCGACCGCGGTCTTCATCTGCTGGACCCGGTCCTCCATCATGCGGCTCTTGCTGAGGAAGGCCGATACCGCGATGATGGCTGTGACTGTGAGAGCCGCAAGACAGACCATGCTGGTAAGCTTGGTGCGGATCTTCAGATGGCTCAGCAGCTTCATCGCAGCCTCTACGAAATGGTTGTTATTGCTCGCATCGGTAGCATGAAGTTCTTACCAATCATGAACATAGGCATGCGGCCGCCGGCCGCGCGCGTGACCGTTCGCAGCCTGATGCGCAACCGTGCAGGCAAAGCGACATGCGTCGGCGCACGTCAGCGCGTATGCTGGAGAAGATCGATCCTGGACTTCGGTGGTCATCGAGCCTGGCGGGAGCGGCAATGAACCGATTCGTTCACCGCCTCATCATGTCCGCGCTGCTCGTCGCGGCCCTCGTCCTGATCTGGAACGTGCTGGGCTCGCGGTAGATGACACCGGCAAAGCTGCCGGTGCCATCCGTGACTTGAGCGTCAATTGCGCGCGTCAGCGTCGCGCAAATGCGCCGCCGGTCGAGGCGCGTTCGTTGCCCAGCGCCGCATCGACGCTGATCGGGCCGCTGCCGGCCGCCGAGAGATAGAGGCAGGCGAAGCAGAACAGGATGGCGAGCGTGCCGTTGTTGAGCAGCGGCAGGAGCACCGGCGTCTCGCCCTTGAGCATATGTCCCATGAAGTAGGCGAAGGCCATTTCACCGGAGAGGATGAAAGCGGCGAGGCGGGTGAACAGGCCGAGGATCAGCAGCGCGCCAAGCACCAGTTCAAGCGTGCCGGCCGCGCCGTAAAGCGACATCAGTTCGACTTTCGCGAACATCGGCAAAGGCGGAAACTTGAAAAGCTTGGCCACGCCGAACTGAAACAGCAGCAGGCCGGTGATGAAGCGGAACAGGCTCAGGAGAACCGGTTCAAAGCGAGTGAGATAGGAAAAGTTCATTGGTTTGTGCCCTCCATCCAATGGGCGACTTGGACCGTATTCAGTTCGGCCTCGCAAGCCACCCGAGGTCAATTCGGCGCTGACATTTTTGTCATGTGGACAAAATATCGCAGTTCGTCCCTTAACTCCGGTTGCGCCCGACGGTTTCGCACGCGGTGCAGCGTGTGTCGCCCGTAATTTCCCGGTGACGCGGAGGGGTGCAGGTTACGTCGGGGAGACCTACTCCCGCAAGGCAGGGACAATCAGAAATGGAATCATTCCGAGGATCACGCTCGCAAGTGCGAAGACGAGTAGGAGATTGTAGCCGTGCGTGAAGTCGTGGATGAGGCCGCCGCTCCATGAGCCGAACGCCGAACCCAATCCGCTGCCGATCGAGATGGTGCCGAAGATCGTGCCGACGCGCTTGCCGCGAAAAATCTTCATGGCGGTCGCTGTGATCAGCGGGCCGCGCGAGCCCATCATGCTGCCGAAACAGACGACGAAGCCGGTGAGCAGGATGATGTTCGGATAATACTGCAAGAGCCAGAGCAGGACGATGCCGATGATCGAGATCGCGTAGCTGAGCAGCACCGAGGGCCGGCGCCCGATCAGCCCGTCGAGCGCGGATACGCCGAGCATGCCGAACACCAGCACCACGCCCGAAAAACCCCAGGCGGTCGCGGCCTGGAGCGGCGGAAAGCCGGCGTCGATGAGATAGGCCACGATCTGCGCGGCGATCGAATACATGCCGACCGCGGTGAAGAAGAAGGTCGAGAACAGCGCCCAGAAGGCGTGGTGGCGCATCGCGCTCGCAAGCGTCCAGCCGTTGTCGATGAAATCAGGATCGGTCTTCTTGCTGACACGCGGCGAGCCGAGCGCGAACATGCGCCAGGGCAGAAGCAGCAGCGGCACGAGCAGGCCGAGCGCGGCGAAGCCGTATACCTGATAGGCTTCACGCCAGCCGAGATGATCGATCAAGAGCTGCGAAGTCGGGAGCAGCGCCAGCACGCCGCCACCCATTGCCGAATAGACCACCGCCATCGCGGTCGGCAGCCGTGGCCCGAACCAGCGGCCGAGCAGGATCGAGTTCGGCACAATGCCGATGAAGGCGACGCCAATGCCGACGCAGAGGCCGATCGAGAGCTGAAATTGCCAGAGCGCCTGCGCGTGCGCCGCGATCAGGAAGGCCGAGCCGAGCAGGAAAAGCCCGAGTGCGTAGACGATGCGCGGTCCGGAATGGTCGAACAGGCGCCCGACCAGTGGCGCGGTCAGCCCGCTGATCAGCCAGGTCAGTGAGTAGATCGAGACGACCTGCGCACGGTCCCAGCCGAAGTTTTCGGAGATCGGCTTGAGGAAGACAGTGAAGCTCTCGCTGAGGCCGCGGCCGAGGACGGCGAGCGTGAAGCACAGCGCGAGCACGACGAGTGCGGTGCGCACCGCATCTCGCTGCGTGCGTTCGTCTTGTTCCCTCGAAGCTTCCCTGGGCGTGTTCTGATCCATTGCCGGTCAGGGAGCGCGCTTCGGCGCGCCCTGACAAGCATCAAAAGCTCATAAGCCTATGCAGGCCGGATCAGGACGTGCTTCTTCTTGCCGAAGGACAGCTTGATCACGCCCTCGGGCGTCAGATTGGCCGCCGACAGCGCCATCTTCTCGTCGCTGACGGACTCGTCGTTGACGCGCAGGCCGCCGCCCTTGATTTGGCGCCGTGCCTCGCCATTGGAGGCAACCAGGCCTGCCTTGACGAAGGCGTTGAGCACGCCGAGGCCGGCGTCCAGCTCGCCGCGCGGAATTTCCACCGTCGGCAGGCTTTCGGCCAGCGCGCCTTCCTCGAAGGTGCGGCGCGCGGTTTCAGCCGCTTGGTTTGCCGCGTCGCGGCCGTGCAAGAGCGCGGTCGCCTCGGTCGCAAGCACCTTCTTGGCCTCGTTGATCTCGGAGCCGCCGAGCGCCTCGAGCTTCCTGATCTCGCTCATCGGCAGCGTCGTGAACAGCTTCAGGAATTTGCCGACGTCGGCGTCCTCGGTGTTGCGCCAGTATTGCCAGAAGTCATACGGCGAGAACTGGTCGGCGTTCAGCCACACCGCGCCCTGCGCGGTCTTGCCCATCTTGGCACCGGATGCGGTCGTCAGCAGCGGCGTCGTCAGCGCGAACAGCTGGTGGGTGCCCATGCGGCGGCCGAGATCGACGCCCATGATGATGTTGCCCCACTGGTCCGAGCCGCCCATCTGCAATTTGCAACCGGTGCGCTTGGCGAGTTCGACGAAGTCGTAGGCCTGACAGACCATGTAGTTGAACTCGATGAAGCTCATCTCCTGCTCGCGCTCGAGGCGCAGCCGCACGGAGTCCATGGTCAGCATGCGGTTGACCGAGAAATGCCGGCCGACGTCACGCAGCATCTCGATCCAGTTGAGTTTTGTCAGCCACTCCGCATTGTCGAGCATGATTGCGTCGCTCTTGCCGTCGCCGTAGCGCAGCACCTTTGCGAACACGCCGCGGATCGATTCCTTGTTCGCCTCGATCTCGGCGACGGTGCGCATGGCACGGGTCTCGTCCTTGCCGGAGGGATCGCCGACCATGGTGGTGCCGCCGCCCATCAGCGTGATCGGCTTGTTGCCGGACTGCTGGAGCCAGTGCAGCATCATCATGGTCAGGTAGTTGCCGATGTGCAGCGAGCGGGCGGTGCAATCGTAGCCGACATAGGTGGTCGCTTCGCCCTTGGCGGCGAGCGCGTCCAGCCCCTCGAAATCGGAGCACTGATGGATGAAACCACGTTGCTGCAGGGTGTTGAGGAAATCCGATTTAAATGCAGTCATCTGTCGGCGAGCCTGACAATTCTTGGTTTACTGTTTCGGGTGCAATTTAAGGGTCTCCCGTGGGAACTTGATTGCCACCCGCCACTTTGCCTGTGGCATTATAAGATGTGTCCCTCTGGCACAAGATCGGCATGCCGGAGGGGGTCTCTTGAGGACGCTGATCCATGATGTTGACGGCACTCGGTTTGATGAGCGGCACCTCGCTGGACGGGGTGGACGTCGCGCTGATCGAAACCGACGGAAAGCAAGTGAAGGCGTTCGGGCCGTCCGGTTACCGGGCCTACAGCCCGGCGGAGCGCAATCTGCTGCGCCAGGCGCTGAGCGAGGCCGTGCACCTGCCGCGACGCGACGCCCGCCCGGGCGTTCTGGCCGAGGCCGAGCGCGCGGTGACGCTGGCCCATGCCGAGGCCGTGGCCGCCTTCATCGCCCAGAACCGGATGAAGCCGGAGGACGTCGACATCGTCGGCTTCCACGGCCAGACGGTGCTGCATCGCCCCGAGAAGCGGCTGACGGTCCAGATCGGCGATGCGCCGGCGCTGGCCAGGGCGATCCATATCCCCGTGATGCACGACTTCCGCGCCGCCGACGTCGAGGCCGGCGGGCAGGGCGCGCCGTTCGTGCCGGTCTACCACCGGGCGCTCGTCCATTCGCTGGAGCGCGAAGGGCCGATCGTCGTCGTCAATATCGGCGGCGTCTCCAACATCACCTATATCGACGGCAACGACACGCTGATCGCCTGCGACACCGGACCGGGCAACGCGCTGCTCGACGATTTCATGTACCGCACCATGAACCAGTCCTTCGATGCGGAAGGAAAGTTCGCAGCGCTCGGCAAGGCGGACGAAGCCTGGATCGCGCGGGCACTGGAACTGCCGTTCTTCGCGGCTCTGCCGCCGAAATCGCTCGACCGCAACGACTTTGCCGCGCTGAAGCTCGGCGACGTCCCGCCGGCCGACGGCGCCGCGACCCTGACCGCCTTCACCGCGGCCGCGATCGCCCGGATCATCTCGCTCCTGCCGCGCCGGCCGCGGAGCTGGATCGTCTGCGGCGGCGGCGCCCGCAACCTCACCATGCTGCGGATGCTGCGGGAGCGGGTGGGCTCGGCCACCGTCGAAGCCGCCGAGACGCTCGGCTGGGCCTCCGACGCCATCGAGGCGCAGGCCTTTGGCTTCCTTGCCGCCCGCGGCCTCAAGGGGCTGCCGCTGTCCTACCCCGCCACCACGGGCGTGCCGATGCCGATGACGGGCGGCGTAATGGCGCGGCCCTGAGGTCCGGGCCTTAAGATCCGGGACGGTTGATGCAAATGCATCGATCTTGACGAGTGAATGCAATTGCATCTATATTGGATGCAGTTGCATCAAACCGCCGGGATCATTGCCATGACCGCTTCACTGAAACTCATCAGCCACAAGCTTTGCCCGTATGTGCAGCGCGCGGTGATCGCGCTCAACGAGAAGGGCGTGCCGTTCGAGCGGATCGACATCGATCTCGCCAACAAGCCCGACTGGTTTCTGAAACTCTCGCCGCTCGGCAAGGTGCCGGTCCTGGTGGTGACGACGGAGAAGGGCGAGGTCGCGCTGTTCGAGAGCAACGTGATCTGCGAATACATCGAGGAGACGCAGGCGGGCCTCAAGCTGCACCCGGCGGATCCGTTGAAGCGCGCCGAACATCGCGCCTGGATGGAGTTCGGCTCGGCGATCCTCGGTGACCTCTGGGGTCTGGAGACCACGACCGATCCGGCGACGTTCGAAAGCAAGCGCCAGGCGGTTGCGGCGAAATTCGCGCGCGTGGAGGCGGCGCTAGGTGCAGGGCCTTACTTCACAGGTGATGCGTTCAGCCTCGTGGATGCGGTCTTCGCCCCGATCTTCCGCTATTTCGACCTGTTCGACGAATTGACCGAGCACGGCATCTTCAGCGATCTGCCGAAGGTCCGCGCGTGGCGAGCGGAGCTTGCGAGACGTCCGAGCGTGCGCACCGCGGTTGGCGCGGACTATCCGCAATTGCTGCGTGCCTTCCTGGTGCGCCACGATGCGCATCTGCTGAAGCTTGCGGCCTGAGCGCACGCCGATGTCGCAATCCATGGCCTGGCTGATGCTGGTGATCGCCGGTGCGCTCGATGTCGGCTGGGCGATCTCGATGAAATATGCGGAAGGCTACACGCGGGCAGGCTGGAGCATCGCCTCGCTCGTGCTGCTCGCCGCCTTCGTCTTCCTGCTCGGACGCGCTTTGCAGGTGCTGGAGGTCGGCGTCGCCTATTCGGTGTGGACGGGCATCGGCGCGGCCGGCACCTTCCTGCTGGGCGTCGTGCTGTTCGGCGAGACCTTGAGTGCGATGAAGCTTGCCGGCATCGCGCTCGTGCTGATGGGGATCGCCGCGCTCAAGCTGGCCTAGATCTCCGCGGCCATCTTCGCGAGCGTTGCGACGGTATTCATGTTGCGCGCGGTGCCGGTCTTGGCGGCGGGGATGACGAGCTTCGATGTCCCCATGCCGTCGCCATAGTGCACGTAAATCTCGCGGCGGCCGAGGCGGAGCTCTTCGTTGTTCTGGCCGCGGATGCTGGCAAGCGCGTCTTCAGGTGGCGCCCTGTCGAGGAAGATCGCGACGGTGCGATTGGGCGCTGCCTTTGGAAAAGGATTGTCGGCCGAGACTTGCGCCATCTCGGCGGCGCTACGCACGAGCACCCCGACCGGCGCGCCGGCGTAGGCGTGCAGGCGCTTTTCGAGGGCGGTCTTGATTGCAGCTTCCGACTTGCGGCCCGTGAAGACGACGTTGCCGCTCGCAATATAGGTGCGCACGGCGGCGAAGCCGAGCTCCTCGCACATGGCCTTGAGCTCGCTCATCGGCAGCTTGCCGGTGCCGCCGACATTGACGGCACGCAGCAAGGCGACGAAGGAGCCCATTTGAGGCCTTAGCGCACGTTGGCGAGGCGCATGTCGAGATAGGCCGTGATGGTTTCCATCAGCGGCTCGAGCTTGGCGTCGAAGAAGTGGTTGGCGCCGGGGATGACCTGCTGGTCGATCACGATGCCCTTCTGCGTCTTCAGCTTCTCGACCAGCGTGTTGACGTCCTTGGGCGGCACCACCGCATCCTTCTCGCCATGCACGATCAGGCCCGACGACGGGCAGGGCGCCAGGAACGAGAAGTCGTAGAGGTTGGCCGGCGGCGCGATCGAGATGAAACCCTCGACCTCGGGACGGCGCATCAAAAGCTGCATGCCGATCCAGGCGCCGAACGAGAAGCCGGCGACCCAGCAGGCGCGTGCTTCGGGATTGATGGTCTGCGCCCAGTCGAGGGCTGCAGCCGCATCCGACAATTCGCCGGTGCCGTGGTCGAACGAGCCCTGGCTGCGGCCGACGCCGCGGAAGTTGAAGCGCAGCACTGAGAAGCCGCGATGCGCGAAGGCGTAGTAGCACTGGTACACGATCTGATGGTTCATCGTGCCGTGAAACTGCGGATGCGGATGCAGGATCATCGCGATCGGCGCGTTCTTCTGCTTGGCCGGGTGATAGCGGCCTTCGAGACGGCCAGCAGGGCCGGTGAAAATGACTTCAGGCATGATGATCTCTTGATTGATCCCTTGAAGACGCTCTTCAGCAATCAACCGATTGTGCGGACTCCATCGACTGCTGTGCCGATCAAACCGCGAATGGAAGAGTGGAGCGGCGCCCTCGGATGGTGCGCGAGCGGCGCGCGGTGAACTGACGCGGGCGTTCTAACATGAGGCGAGGGTCAAAAAGCAAGCATCTTGAACATCCGGCAATGGGCTCAAGATGTTAGCGCGTCATGGAGGCGTCATTGAGCGGTGGGGATTCGGAATCGAGTTGCCAAGCGCTCCATGGGGGCCCATGTCGGGCTCCAGGACGGGCACGCCAGTCCGATCCGCGGAGTAATATAATACCTCATGCCGATCCGCGTCTATCTCGACTGGAATGCGACCACGCCGCTCCGCGCCGAGGTGCGAACCGCAATGCTTGCAGCTTGGGAGCTGATCGGCAATCCGTCCTCGGTTCATGCCGAGGGGCGCGAGGCGCGCCGGCTGGTCGAGGAAGCGCGTGCCACGCTCGCGGCCGCCGTCGGTGCATTGCCGCGGAACGTCGTCTTCACCTCAGCCGGAACCGAGGCCAATGCGCTGGCGCTGTCGCCCGGTCTGCGGGGAGCGTGCGGCGGCCCCGTCGAGCGCCTGTTGGTCTCGGCCGTCGAGCATGCGTCGGTGCTGTCGGGCGGCCGGTTCCCTGCGAACAAGGTCAGCCAGATCCCGGTCACACGCTCCGGCGTCATCGACCTCGACCGCCTGAAGGCGTTGCTCGGCGACGGCCCGCCGGCTCTGGCCTCCATCATGGCTGCGAACAACGAGACCGGCGCAATTCAGCCGATCGCAGAGGCCGCGGGGATCATCCACGAGGCGGGGGGGCTCCTGCACGTCGATGCAATCCAGGCGCTGGGGAAAATCCCGTTCGATATCAAGGCTGTGGACGCAGACCTTGCGACCTTTTCCGCGCATAAGATCGGCGGCCCGAAGGGCGTCGGCGCGCTGGTCCTGGCGGAGGGGATTACTGGACTGGAACCCGTGCTGCGGGGCGGCGGACAGGAGCTGAGCCGCCGTGCGGGAACCGAGAATGTCGCCGGCATCGCCGGCTTCGGGGCGGCGGTGAGAGCGGCCCTTCAGGCTCTGCCGGAGGATGCGGAGCGGATGGCAACCCTCAGAGATTCCTTGGAAAATGGTATCCGCGGGATTGCCGGGGCGATGGTCTTCGCGGATGACATCAAGCGGTTGCCAAATACCATCCTCTTCACTGCCCCCGGTCTGAAGGCCGAAACCGCTGTGATCGGCTTCGATCTCGAAGGCGTGGCTGTGTCGTCGGGCTCGGCCTGTTCATCAGGCAAAGTGCAGCCGTCTCACGTGCTGTCGGCGATGGGGTATGATGCCACCGTCGCCCAGGGAGCGGTGCGTCTCAGTCTGGGCTGGTCCACGGAACCAGATGACATCAACAGGGCGTTAGAGGCTTGGCGAAAGCTTGGTAATACCCTACTTAGAGCCTAAGCGACGAAACACGGCTTGAACGGTTCTAAGCGCGTGCTTTCTGCGGAAAAACATCGTAATACTCGTCCAAGTTTGTGATCCACCGCGGTCCTTGAAACCGCGAGCGGAGGATAGAATGCCAGCCGTGCAAGAGACGGTCGAGCGCGTGAAGCGCATCGACGTCGATCAGTATCGTTATGGGTTTGAGACCCTGATCGAGTCCGACAAGGCCCCCAAGGGACTGTCGGAAGAGACCGTCAAGTTCATCTCCGAGAAGAAGAACGAACCCGCCTGGATGCTCCAGTGGCGGCTCGAGGCCTATCGGCGCTGGCTGACCATGACTGAGCCGACCTGGGCGCGCGTCGACTATCCCAAGATCGACTTCCAGGACCTCTATTATTACGCGGCGCCGAAGCCGAAGAAGACGGTCACCTCGCTCGACGAGATCGACCCCGAAATTCTGAAGACCTACGAGAAGCTCGGCATTCCCCTGCGGGAAGTCGCGATGCTCGAGGGCGTCGAGCCGAAGCCCGGCGATCAGGATCCGGCCCGGCGCAAGATCGCGGTCGACGCGGTGTTCGATTCGGTCTCGGTTGCGACGACCTTCAAGGCCGAGCTGAAGAAGGCCGGCGTGATCTTCATGCCGATCTCGGAGGCGATCCGCGAGCATCCCGAGCTGGTGCAGAAATATCTGGGATCGGTGGTTCCGACCTCGGACAATTTCTACGCGACGCTGAACTCGGCGGTGTTCTCCGATGGCTCGTTCGTCTACGTGCCGCCGGGCGTGCGCTGCCCGATGGAGCTGTCGACCTATTTCCGCATCAACGAGCGGAACACCGGCCAGTTCGAGCGCACGCTGATCATCGCCGACAAGGGCTCCTACGTCTCCTATCTCGAAGGCTGCACCGCGCCGCAGCGCGACGAGAACCAGCTGCACGCCGCCGTGGTCGAGCTCGTTGCGCACGATGATGCCGAGATCAAATACTCGACGGTGCAGAACTGGTATCCCGGCAATTCGGAAGGCAAGGGCGGCATCTACAATTTCGTCACCAAGCGTGGCGACTGCCGTGGCGACCGGTCCAAGATTTCCTGGACCCAGGTCGAGACTGGCTCCGCCATCACCTGGAAGTACCCGAGCTGCATCCTGCGTGGCGACAATTCCAGCGGTGAGTTCTACTCGATCGCGATCTCGAACGGTTTCCAGCAGGTCGATTCGGGCACCAAGATGATCCACCTCGGCAAGAACACGTCGAGCCGGATCATCTCGAAGGGCATCGCCGCCGGCAAGTCGCAGAACACCTATCGCGGGCTCGTCACCGCGCACCGGAAAGCGACCGGCGCGCGCAACTTCACGGCGTGCGATTCCCTGTTGATCGGCGACAAATGCGGCGCGCACACCGTGCCGTACATCGAGGCCAAGAACTCCTCGGCGACGTTCGAGCACGAGGCGACGACCTCGAAAATCTCCGAGGACGTGCTGTTCTATTGCATCCAGCGCGGCCTCAGCCAGGAAGAAGCCGTCGGCCTCGTCGTCAACGGTTTCGTCAAGGACGTGCTTCAGCAGCTGCCGATGGAATTCGCGGTGGAAGCGCAGAAGCTGATCTCGATCTCGCTTGAAGGGTCGGTCGGCTAATCGCCGACCCTCGCGGTGCGCTACGGCGCTCCATGCATCATTTGAATGGACTGGACACCAAGATGGCTTTGCTTGAAGTGAAGGATTTGAAGGTTCGTGTCGAGGAGCGTGAGATCCTCCACGGGCTGACGCTGACTGTGAACGAGGGCGAGGTTCACGCAATCATGGGGCCGAACGGCTCCGGAAAATCGACGCTCTCCCATGTCATCGCCGGCAAGCCCGGCTATGAGGTCACCGACGGCCAGATCCTGTTCAAGGGCGAGGACCTGCTGGAGATGGATCCGAACGAGCGCGCCGCGAAGGGCGTGTTCCTGGCGTTCCAGTATCCGGTCGAGATCCCCGGCGTCGCCACCATGACCTTCCTGCGCACCGCACTGAACGCACAGCGCAAGGCGCGCGGCGAGAGCGAATATTCGACCCCGGACTTCCTGAGGAAGGTCCGCGAGGTCTCGAAGTCGCTGAACATCCCGCAGGACATGCTCAAGCGCGGCGTCAATGTCGGCTTCTCCGGCGGCGAGAAGAAGCGCAACGAGGTGCTGCAGATGGCGCTGTTCGAGCCGAGCCTGTGCATCCTCGACGAGATGGATTCCGGCCTCGACATCGACGCGCTGCGCATTGCGGCCGACGGCGTCAACGCGCTGCGCTCGCCGAAGCGCGCGATGGTCGTCATCACCCATTATCAGCGGCTGCTGAACTACATCGTGCCCGACGTCGTGCACGTGATGTCGAAGGGCCGTGTCGTGAAGAGCGGCGGCAAGGACTTGGCGCAGGAGCTGGAAGCGTCCGGCTACGCCCAGTTCGAGGATGCCGCGTAAGGAATTTTAGGATGAACGTTGCTGTGGCAAAGACCGGAAACGGCCGCGCGGTGAGCGATCTCTTCGCCAGCGCCGAAGGCCGCCTGCCGGGTCCGCCTTCTGTGATCGCGGTACGCCGCGAGGCGTTCGAGAGCTATGAGCGTCTCGGCCTGCCGCATCGCCGGATCGAGGAATGGAAATACACCGACCTGCGTGCGCTGGTCGGCGAGGTGCTGCCGCTTGCGGCCAGCCCCGATGCGGCCGCATTGAAGCGTGCCGCGGATGCCGTCAAGGCGCACGCGATTGCCGGTGCTCGCAAGCTGGTGCTGGTCGACGGCGTGTTCGCGGCCGATCTCTCCGACGTCAAGGCGCTTGCCTCTGAGGCGGGCCTCAAGACGTTGCGGGAAGCGCTGGAGAAGGACGCAGGTCTCCTGAAGACCGCGGCCACCGATGCCGTGATCGCGCTGAATGCGGCGCTGGCAACCGACGGCGTCGTGTTGTCGATCGCCGACGGCGCGCAGCTGTCCGCGCCGATCCAGATCTTCCACATCGCGACCGCTTCGTCCGCGTCGGCTTTCAGCCGTTCGCGGATCGCGGTCGGGAACGGCGCTCGCGCCACCATCATCGAGAGCTTTGTTGCGGCCGGTGCCAAGGCCTACCAGGTCAACGACGCCGTCATCCTCTCGGTCGGCGACAATGCCGACGTCGCGCATATCCGCCTGTTGGACGATGCACCCGACGCAGTGAACGTGACCTCGCAGTTCGTCACGGTCGGCGCGAACACGAAGCTCAATTTCTTCAACATGACGACTGGCGCTGCCGTCAGCCGCCTCCAGGGCTTCATCACGATGGCGGGCGAGGGCAGCGACCTCTCCGTCAACGGCGTGAACCTGCTCCAGAAGACCGAGCACGGCGACACCACGCTGGTGGTCGATCATGCCGTGCCGAACTGCGTCAGCCGCGAGGTCTTCCGCGCGGTGATCGACGATCGCGCCCATTCGGTGTTCCAGGGCCGCATCATCGTCCGTCCCGACGCGCAGAAGACCGACGGCAAGATGATGACCCGCGCGCTGCTGCTTTCGGACGAAGCCGAGGCCGACAACAAGCCGGAGCTCGAGATCTTCGCCGATGACGTCTCCTGCGGCCACGGCGCCACTGCCGGCGCGCTCGACGACAGCCTGCTGTTCTACCTGAAGGCGCGCGGCCTCCCGGAGAAGCAGGCCCAGGCGCTGCTGATCCAGGCTTTCGTGGGTGAGGCGATCGAGCAGATCGCCGATGACGGTTTGCGCGAGCACGTGATCGGTATCGCCGAGCGCTGGCTGGAGCGGCGCCAATGAGCACGCATCCCGCAGTCAAGAACGGTGCCTACGACGTCGCACGCGTGCGCCAGGATTTTCCGGCGCTCGCCATGCAGGTCTACGGCAAGCCGCTGGTCTATCTCGACAACGCCGCCTCGGCGCAGAAGCCGAGCGCCGTGCTCGACCGCATGACGCAGGCCTATACGTCCGAATACGCCAACGTGCATCGCGGCCTGCATTACCTCGCCAATGCCGCCACCGAGGCTTATGAGGGCGGTCGCAGCAGGGTTGCGCAGTTCATCAACGCGCCGCGGACCGAAGAGGTCATCTTCACCCGCAACGCGACGGAGGCGATCAACCTCGTCGCGTCGTCCTGGGGCGAACCGAACATCAAAGAGGGCGACGAGATCGTCATCTCGATCATGGAGCACCACTCCAACATCGTGCCGTGGCATTTCCTCAGGGAACGCCATGGCGCCGTGATCAAGTGGGCGCCGGTCGACGACGAGGGTAACTTCCTCATCGACGAGTTCGAGAAGCTGCTGACGTCGAAGACCAAGCTGGTCGCGATCACGCAGATGTCGAACGCGCTCGGCACCATTGTGCCGATCAAGGACGTCGTGAAAATCGCCCACGCCCGCGGCATTCCCGTGCTCGTCGACGGCAGCCAGGGTGCAGTGCATCTGCCTGTCGACGTCCAGGATCTCGGCTGCGATTTCTATGTCTTTACCGGCCACAAGGTCTACGGGCCGACCGGCATCGGCATCCTCTGGGCCAAGTACGACCACCTCGTCGCGATGCGTCCCTATAACGGCGGCGGCGAGATGATCCGCGAGGTCTCGCGCGACATCGTCACCTATGGCGATCCCCCGCACAAGTTCGAGGCCGGCACGCCCGCGATCGTCGAGGCCGTGGGCCTTGGCGCGGCCATCGACTACGTCAATTCGATCGGCAAGGAGCGCATCGCCGCCCACGAGCACGATCTCACCACCTATGCCCAGGACCGGCTGCGCGAGATCAATTCGCTGCGGCTGATCGGCACCGCCCGGGGCAAGGGCCCGGTGATCTCCTTCGAGCTCAAGGGCGCACACGCCCACGACGTCGCCACCGTGATCGACCGCCAGGGCATCGCGGTGCGCGCCGGCACCCATTGCGTGATGCCGCTTTTAGAGCGGTTCAACGTGACGGCCACATGCCGGGCGTCGTTCGGCATGTATAATACGCGGGAAGAAGTCGATCATCTGGCTCAGGCGCTTTTGAAGGCGCGGGATTTGTTCTCATGAGTGACACGGCCGAAATCAAAGCCAATCCGATGGAGACCCATTCGGCGTTGCCGCCGGAGGAGACCGAGCGTCTCACCACCGAGATCATCGCGGGCCTCAAGACCGTGTTCGATCCGGAGATCCCGGCCGACATCTACGAACTCGGCTTGATCTACAAGGTCGAGATCAAGGACGACCGCTCGGTTGACGTCCAGATGACGCTGACGACGCCGAACTGCCCGGCTGCCGGCGAGCTCCCGACCATGGTCGAGAACGCGGTCGCCAGCGTCCCCGGCGTCGGCGTGGTCGACGTCAAAGTCGTCTGGGAGCCGCCGTGGTCGCCGGAACGCATGAGCGACGAGGCCCGCCTCGTGCTCAACATGTGGTGACGGTCTCAGCTCGCATTGAATTCGCTCCGCAACGGACCACATAGATAACATGACCCAGGCAACACCAGCTTCGACACCAAAGCCCCGGCGGCCACGCCCGCAGGTGATGCGGCTGACGGATGCCGCGGCCCAGCGCATCAGCGAGCTGACGAGCCGCGCCGATTCCGAGATCGTGGGTCTGCGCGTCGGCGTGAAGAACGGCGGCTGCGCCGGCCAGTCCTATACGGTCGAATACGCCCATGATGTCCGCCCGACCGACGAGGTCGTCGAGGACAAGGGCGTCAAGATCCTGGTCGATCCCAAGGCCGTGCTGTTCCTGCTCGGCACCGAGATGGACTACAAGGCCGACAAGATGCAGGCCCAGTTCGTCTTCAACAACCCCAACCAGGTCTCCGCCTGCGGCTGCGGCGAGTCGGTCGAGCTGCGGCCCGCGAAGATCGACGGGTAAGTCGGGTTCGCGCCAAACACTCCTTTGTCGTCCCGGCGCACGCCGGGACCCATACCGCGTGATCCGGCGGTGAAGTGCGGTATCGGTACCACGCTTTCTTGGCTGCCAGTCTTCGCTAAACTCTTCCCTGTGGTTATGGGTCCCCGCGTTCGCGGGGACGACGCTGGGAGAGAGTTTGGCCATGGACCGCGAATTCCTGATCGACCTGTTCGCCGATTTCGGCCCCGTCGCCATCCGAAAAATGTTCTCCGGCTACGGCATCTCCGCCGACGGCATCAACTTCGCACTCGCCTTGCGCGCGGGCCTGTTCTTCCGCGCCGACGAGGTCACCATCCCGGACTTTGAAGCGGAAGGCTCGAAGCCGTTCCAGTATTCGACCCGCGCCAAAACCGTGCTGGTGAATTCCTATTGGGAATTGCCGGCGCGCCTGTTCGACGATTCCGAGGAGCTTGCGCAATGGGCGAGGGCAGCGCTCGCCGCCGCCCAGCGCGCCAAGGTGAAGAAGCGGCCGAAGGCGAAGAAGGCGGTGGCGAAGAAAACGCCGGCGAAGAAGACTGTGAAGAAGCGAGCAGCCAAGAAAGCGGTTCGTAGGGTGGGCAAAGCGACTCGTCCGCCGTAGCTCGTAGAGCGAAGGCGGAAGCGTGCCCAAGAGATAGTTATGCCGAGATGGTGGGCACGACGCTGCGCGCCCTTGCCCACCCTACGGGACCTGAGGATTAATCTACGGCCTTGGTCAGGCCGACCCGCATATCCTTCGCCGTGAACAAGCAGACGCCGTCGGCCAGCACGCGACCGTCGGCAATTCCGAGCACCAGCTTGCCGCGGCGGACCATGCGCATGGCGACCTCGTAGCGCACGCGTCGCGTCTCCGATGTGACCAATCCCGTAGCTTCGACCTCGCCGACGCCAATGGCGCGGCCCTTGCCTGGTGAGCCCGACCAGCCGAGCCAGTAGCCGATCATCTGCCACATCGCATCCAGGCCGAGACTTCCCGGCATCATCGCGTCACCGCGATAGTGGCAATCGAAGAACCAATGGCCGGGCAAAATATCGAGCTCGCCGACGATGTGGCCCTTGCCGAACTCGCCGCCGTCCAGGCTGATCTCGGTGATGCGATCCATCATGAGCATCGGCGGGGCCGGCAATTGCGCGTTGCCCGGGCCGAAATAGCCGCCGTCGCTCGATCTCAGCAGTTCGTCCCTGGTGTAGGACGGTTGCGGTGTGTGAAAGTCATGGGGATTGGGCAAGACGACAAGTCCTCTCGACGCTCGCAGTCGGGCGGCGGGGAAGATGTCGTTCGGCGGATTGGAATGTCAAGCGCCGGCCGTCTCTTCGGCGCGCTGCTTCGGCGTCAGGCCACCCGGCTGTGTGACTCGATCGCGAATTCCGGATCGGCTTCGCAGATGACGCGGTTTCGGCCGTTGCGCTTGGCAGCGTAGAGGCAGGCATCCGCACGCTCGATCAACGCGTCGGGGTCGTCGCCCTGCTTGAGCATGGAGACGCCGACGGAGATGGTGACGCGGCCGAGGATCTCGCCGGTCGATTTCTTCTTCAATTCCTTCGCCATCACGGCGCGGCGGATGTGATCCGCAACGGTGAGGGCCTGGCGCAGCGCCGTGTTGGGCAGCAGGACCGCGAATTCCTCGCCGCCATAGCGCGCGGTGATGTCCTGTCCCTTGATGGTCTGCTTCATGGACAGGCCGACCAGCCGCAACACTTGGTCGCCGGTGAGATGGCCGTAGGAATCGTTGAACGATTTGAAATGATCGATGTCGAACAGCAGCAGCGACAGCGGCTCGCCCGAGGCGAGCGCGCTCTGCACGGCCATGCCGATCATGCGATCGAAATATTTGCGATTGCCCAACCCCGTCAGCGGATCGGTCAGGCTCTCGGCGCGGATCGCCTCCAGGCTCTGCTGGAGATTGCTGATCTCGTTCTTGGACAGGGTCAGCCGGTCTTCCAGCGCCTTGTTGGTCTCACGCATCTCGCTGGTCGAACGCAGCAGCGTCTCTACGACTGACTTGATCTGGTCGCGGCTCTTGGCCGACGACAGTTGCTCGGTCGCGCCCGACAGGCTGGCATCGTAGGAGCCGGTCATCCCGAGCGCTTCGCTCAGCACCGTCATCACGTCGTCGATCTCGCCGATGACGCGTGCGCCGACCTTGTCGATGCGGTCGGTGGTCTTGATGTGGGAAAGATAGGTCTCGTAGATCTGCTCGAGATCGCCTTCGGTCAGCTTGCCGTGGCGCGCCAGCGTCTCGTTGATGATCTTGTTGAGCGGAGCGTTATAGCCGGTGGCGTAGACGTACCAGATCTCGTAATTGCGGGGAATTGCAGTCTGTCGAAGCGAGCGGATCTGACCGAGAGCCACTTCGGCGAACGCCATCGTGCGTTCGTGTTCGTCGAGCACCTTGACCACGGAACATACCCCACAGCGGTCGGCGCGCCATCGACCGCAGCAATACTTAAATTATGTTCGCAGGCTAACGGACGATCGTGAACGCTCTGTAAACAGACGTTCGCGAATGCATCAGAATAAGTGTGAAGCGGCTCTGCTCAACCGAACCTGAGTCGCGCCGGCGCGTCAGGCGCCGGCGGGAGAACGCACTGGCCGGAGCAGAAACGCCGGAAGGTGCGAGTGATCGCCGGGCTCGGTATCGGCCTCGCGCTGGCGGCGCGGCTCGGGGCGGCCGATCGACGGCACATGCGATGGATTGGCTTGCTGGCGCGATCCACCGCGCGGCTCGGATGATTGCTTCGCTTCACGCGGAGGCCTCGCCTCCCGTGCGGGCCTCGGCTCACGTGCAGGTCTCGCTTCAGGAGCGGGCTGTGTCTCTGCGGAAGGCCTCGCCTCGCCGCGCGGTTCGCGGGGCTCGTGGCTGCGCTCACGATCGCGGCCACGCTGCGGCTTGCCGCGTCCGCCGCGGGAACGTTCACGGTCGCGCCCGCGCGGTTCGCGCGAACGTGCGCTCTGCTCGCCTGCGTCCGCGGGCACTTCGAAATCGCCCTCGGCGCGCGGAATGCTCTGGCCGATCAGCTTCTCGATCGCCACCATCGACTTCTGGTCGAGCGGCGTCACGAGCGAGATCGCCATCCCGGACCGGCCGGCGCGGCCGGTGCGGCCGACGCGGTGAACATAGTCGTCGGGGTGGTGGGGGACGTCGAAATTGAAGACGTGGCTGACCTCAGGGATGTCGAGGCCGCGGGCGGCAACATCGGAGGCGACCAGCAGCGGCAGTTCGCCCTTGCGGAACTGTTCGAGCGCCGCCGTGCGGGCCGACTGGTCCATGTCGCCATGCAGGGCGCCGACGCTGAAACCATGCTTTTGCAGTGATTTGTGAACGACGGCGACCTCGCGCTTGCGATTGCAGAAGATGATCGCGTTCTGGAGATCCTTGGCCTCGCGCAGCAGGCGTCGCAGCAATTCACGCTTCTCATGCGCCTCGCGCCCGGCCGGGACCTGACACTGCGTGACGGTCACGGCGGTGGTGGCGGGCTTGGAGACCTCGACCTTCTGCGGATTATGCAGGAAGGTCTCGGTGATGCGCCGGATTTCCGGCGGCATGGTCGCGGTGAAGAACAGGGTCTGCCGCGTGAACGGGACGAGCTTGCACACGCGCTCGATGTCGGGAATGAAGCCCATGTCCAGCATGCGGTCGGCTTCGTCGATGACGAGCAGCTCGACGCCGGTGAGCAGGAGGCCGCCGCGCTCGGTGTGGTCGAGCAGGCGGCCGGGGGTGGCGATCAGCACGTCGACGCCGCGCGTCAGCTTGGCATCCTGGTCGCCGAAGGAGACGCCGCCGATCAGCAGGGCGACGTTGAGCTTCTGGCCGGCGCCGTAGCGGTCGAAGTTTTCCTTCACCTGCGCCGCGAGCTCGCGGGTCGGCTCCAGGATCAGCGTGCGCGGCATGCGCGCGCGGGCGCGACCCTTTTCGAGGATGGTGAGCATCGGCAGCACGAAGGCCGCGGTCTTGCCGGTGCCGGTCTGGGCGATGCCGAGCACATCCTTGCGTGCGAGGACGTGGGGGATCGCCTGTTCCTGAATGGGGGTGGGGGTGGTGTAACCGGTGGCCGCCACTGCGGCGAGGACTTTTTCGGACAGTCCGAGATTTGAAAAGGACATTGAGCCTCTGGTCGAAACCGCCGTTCGGAATCGAGGGTAATTAAGGCTGTCGCGTTCCACCCCGAAACGGCGCGCTCTCAAAGAAGCTGGGGGTGCTGACTCACGCGAACAAAGCGCAAGGCTCAAGAATCGGTCTTCGATCTGAGCCGCGTCGCCCCGGAACATAGGCGGGAATCGGCCAAAGTCAATGGAGCGGGCGCGGGAAGATCCTAAAAAACCTGAGGTTTTTGCTCAAATAGCGGGCCCAGCTGGGCTTTTCCGCCTCCACCGTTAACCGGGCGATAGCTGCCGGAGGGACGGCTAACGCCCTTCCGGGCCCCGGGCCCGGAAATCGCCGGGGGCCATTCCGTAGGCGGCGTTGAAGACCCGGTAGTAGGTCGCCAGGCTCTCAAAGCCGCAGGAGGTCGCGATATCAGCGATCAGCCGATCCGGCGCCTCACGCATCAGGCGGCGGCTCTGTTTCAGGCGTTCGTCCGTCACGGTCTGCGAAAAGCTCTTCGCCGCGGTTTCGAACAGCATGTGCAGGTGACGCACGGACACACCGAGCTGGTCGGCCACCATCGTCGGCGCCAGATCGGGGTCTTGCAGATAGCGCGCGATCAGGCGACGCGCCTGCGAGAGCCGGGCGGTCCGCAGCGCGGCCTGCCCACGGCGGCTGCCGGGCCGCACGATGCCGCGCTCGATCAGGGCCAGATGGGCCAAGGCCTGGACGAGCGAGACTTGATCCAAGGAGGCCTGATCCAAGGAGGTCTGGGCGACTGAGGTCGCATCAGTGGCGCCGTTATCGCCTGCGGCGGCCTCATCGAGGTCGGCGAAGCAGGCGCCGAGCAGGGGCGCCAGGCCGGGATCGTTGAACGTCCGGGGCGCAAGCTCGCGCATGCGCCTGTCCTGCGTGGAGAGCCTGCTCACGGGGATCTTCAGGATGCGCAGGTGGAAGCCGCCTGCGCCGAGCGGCGCGGTGCGATAGGGCTGGTCGGTATGGCTGGTGGCGAAGCTGCCGTTGGCGATCGCAAAGTCGCCGGTGCGCATGCCGCCGAACCAGCCGCCGCTGCCGAGCTGCTGGTAGACGCAGATGCTGTCGCCGGGCGCGTAGGCGATGTCGGAGTTGCTGCGCTCGACCGTGTAGTGCGACGCCTTCAGCTCGACGAGGCCACCGCCGCCGAGCTGGCGCAGCGAGAATTCGCCGTAGAAGTCCGCGCGGCGCTCGCGCTCGAGTTCGGCGGTGACGCCGAACAGGCCCTTGGACCGGACCTCGCGCCAATAGTCGAACCGGTCATGCGGCTCGACCTCGTCAGTACACCATCGATACACGGCAGCCCCCGCTTGCAGCGCGCAGCTACCTAGAAAAAGCAGATTCCGGAGGAATCTGCCATAGTCCTGATGACGGAACACGTGGGCTCTCGGCGTTGAACCGTCGACATGGCTGGACCGACTATCCTCAACGGCAGAGGGTTCCAATGAATCGCTGTTCGAGGGGGCCGGCGGAGCGCCGTTCTGCAACGGGAATTTTACGATGACGCGTCGGCTTTTCAGAATTCTGGCGGCCCTTGGCCTTGCGGTGAGCCTGAGCGGCTTCGCGCTGCCCGCACAAGCCGAGAAACGCGTTGCGCTCGTCGTCGGCAACAACGACTACAGGAACGTCCCCAAGCTCCTCAAGGCGGTCAACGATGCCCGTACCATGGGCGATACACTGAAGCAGCTCGGCTTCTCGGTGATGGTCGCCGAGAACCAGAGCCGGCAGCAATTCTCCGAGACGCTGCTCGCGTTCGACAGGACGATCGAGCCCGGCGACACCGCATTCTTCTTCTACGCCGGCCACGGCTTCGAGATCGCGGGCCAGAACTACCTGCTGCCGACTGACGTGCCCGCCGCGACCGAAGGGCAGGAAGAGCTGGTGCGCGACGCTTCCATCCTGGCCGACCGCATCGTCGAGCGCCTTCAGAACAAGAAGGCGCGCACGTCGATCCTGGTGTTCGACGCCTGCCGCAACAACCCGTTCGAGCGCAAAGGCACCCGCGCGGTCGCCGGCGGCGGCGGCCTCGCGCCGATGGTGCAGCTGCCCGAAGGCGTGTTCTCGGTGTTCTCCGCAGGTCCCCGCCAGACCGCACTCGATCGTCTCTCCAACGACGACGCCAATCCCAATTCGGTGTTTACACGCACCTTCGCCAAGGAGCTTCTCCAGCCCGGCGAGAATCTGGTGCAGGTGGCGCAGCGGACCCGCCGTCTCGTCAGCGAGATGGCCGACACCGTCAAGCACAGGCAGGTGCCGGTCTATTTCGACCAGATGGTCGACGACGTCTTTCTCAGCGGCGTTGCCAAGGACACCACCGCCGCTGCGCGCCCGGCCGATCCGGCGCCGCAGAAGCTCGCGGCCCTCCCGCCGGTGTCGGTACCGCGCGTGCCGAAGGAGGAAACCACCAACGCGCCGATCGCCAGCTTCTCGCGGCACAATGGCGGCTGGAGCGTGGTGTTCTCCTTCGCCGATCCGACGCTCGGCATTTCCTGGCGCATGGCCGGCAATGGCGATTTCCGCGAAACCGGCTTCATCGACACGCTCGATCCGCGCACGCGCAAGCGGATGCCGAACCCGTCGATCGAATTGCCGCCGGATGCGCAGGCCGGCACCATCGAGGTCCGCTATGTCGATCAGTCCGGCGACATGCAGGGGCCATTCCCGATCCGGTTCGATCCCGAGGCCGCGCTGATCCGCGACCAGCGCAAGATCCTCGACATGACCGCGACGAGCTGGCTGTCATTCCGCGAGTTCAACGGGCTGCTCGTCTACTACACGCACCTCGTGTCCTACCGCTGCGCCATCCGCGAGGTGCGCATCGGCATCGACACCGCCGTTCCGAACCAGGTGTTGAAGATGCCGGGCTGCGACATGCGCGATCCCAGTGCGATCAGCGCCGGCATGCCGCTCTACATGAAGCTTGCCCCGGCGACGCAATTCGTCTCGGTGGAACTGACCTACCGCGATGGCAGCGTGTCGGAGATCAAGAGTTTTCGGGCCGCGAACCGCAGCAACAACTGAGCGTCTGCGGTTCCATTGTTGGGCGGCGAGCGCAGTTGGCGCACGGAACTAGCCGCGACGCTTTCCGATGTAGCGCTTGATGGAGTCGATTGCTTCCATCAAGGGCGGCGCAAGCGAGAAGAACGTCCCCATGGCGATCGAGATGACGACATGGCGAAGCAGGACCTTCTCCTGTTCCTCGAACGGATAGCCGTTCTGGTCGATCCGTGCCGGCGCGAGCGTGCCCGCCTCCTGAGGATCCGGCTTCCGCGGCTTGCGCGGCGGCAGCATGATCACGACGAAAAGCACGTTGATCAGCAGCCAGATGCCAAGCACTATCAGTATGGTGCGCAACGCGGGATCATCCTGAAATCAATCGAAATTATCAGCAACGCTACCGGCCATTCGGCATTGCGGCAAACCAATTCCGGCTTGTTGCACCGCACAGAGTACTAAAGTTGTAAGCGAGGAGTTGATGACGGAATCTGATACCCCAGAGCACACCGTTCGTCACTCCGTGAGAGCCCGATGTTGCATCGTCGGCGGCGGGCCGGCCGGCATGATGCTCGGCTATCTCCTGGGACGCGCCGGCATCGACGTCGTGGTGCTGGAGAAGCATGCGGATTTCTTCCGCGACTTTCGCGGCGACACCGTGCATCCCTCGACGCTCCAGGTGATGGACGAGCTCGGCCTGATCGATGGGTTCCTGAAGCTGCCGCACCAGCGCCTGCAGATGATGGACGGCCTGTTTGGCGGCACGCCCGTGCGGATTGCCGATCTCCGCCGGCTCCGCACCAAGTACCCGTTCATTGCCTTCATGCCGCAATGGGACTTCCTGAATTTCCTGCGCGAGGCCGGCCAGCGCTTCGCCTCGCTCAAGGTGATGATGAATACGGAAGCCGTCGATCTGATCCGCCGCGGCGAGACCGTCGCCGGCGTGCGTGCGATGACGCCGGAGGGGCCGATCGACATCGAAGCCGATCTCACCATTGCCTGCGATGGCCGGCATTCGACGGTGCGCGAGCGTGCGGGGCTCCGCGTCGAGGAGATCGGCGCGCCGATGGACGTGCTGTGGTTCCGCGTCGGCCGCAAGGCGGACGAGACCGAGAACCTGTTCGCGCGCGTCGAGCCCGGAAAGATGATGGTCACGTTCGACCGCGGCGACTATTGGCAGTGCGCCTATGTCATCGCGAAAGGACAATACGAGGCGGTGAAGGCGAGGGGATTGCAGGCGCTGCTCGACGACGTCGTGCGCATGGCGCCGATCCTTCGATCCGGCATTGCCGATGTGAAAACCTTTGACGACGTCAAGCTGCTCACCGTCGCGATCAACCGCCTGGCGCGCTGGACGCGGCCGGGCCTGCTTCTCATCGGCGATGCCGCGCATGCGATGTCGCCGGTCGGCGGCGTCGGCGTCAATCTCGCCGTGCAGGATGCAGTTGCGACCGCCAATTTGCTGGCCGACAAGCTTCGGCACGGCTGCCCAACCGAGACTGAACTCGATGCCGTGCGCCGACGCCGCGAATTCCCGGTGAGGATGACGCAGCGCATGCAGATGATCGTGCAGAACAACATCATCAGCGGCGCCCTGCAGGGCGCCGATCGGCCGCTGAAGGTGCCGCTGGTCGTGCGCCTGATCACTGCGCTGCCATGGCTTCAGGGTATTCCGGCGCGCCTGATTGCGCTCGGCGTGCGGCCCGAGCACGTGCAATCCAAGGCCGCGCCGGCGTCGTAGTGCAGGAGGTCGGTAGGGATAACGCGGCGTTAAATCGCGCGCCGCGCGTTGCGTGCGCGCAACAGCGCAAACGGATTCACGTCGCGCCGCTTGCCAATCCGGCGTCTTAACTTTCTTGATTCAAATTTGAGTAAGACCTGCGTGTGACCGTGCACCCATCAAAGGACACGGGGTGTACCATGCGTAACAAATTGATTGCCGCCTTCGCCTGCACGACCGCTCTGGTTTCGACCGGCGCCGCTTCAGCCGCCGATCTCGGTGCGCGCTACATGAAGGCGCCCGCCTATGCGGAGCCGCTGTTCAACTGGACCGGTTTCTATGTCGGCGGCCACATCGGTGGCGCATGGACCAACGAGCAGTTCATCAACAACGGGACCGGCGCGCCGTTCGGCGATCTCGTTCCGGGCCAGGGCTATCGCCAGCGTGGCGCCGGCATCATGGGCGGCGCCCAGATCGGCTACAACTGGCAGGCCAACAACTACGTGTTCGGCATGGAAGGCACGATCTCCGGCCTCGACAACAAGGGCACGGTCGTCAACACCGCCTTCGGCGCCGCTGACGACATCTTCACCTGGCGCGCCAACGTGCTCGCGACCGTCGTCGGCCGCGCCGGCTTCGCCGTGCAGAACAATTTGTTCTACATCAAGGGCGGCTATGCCGGCGTGAACAACCGTCTCAACGTCAGCGACACCGTTGCGCCCTCGACCGGCTCGGGCGGTCAGACCCACTGGGCCAACGGCTGGACCGTCGGCGCCGGCTGGGAATACGGCATCACCCGCAACTGGATCGTCGGCCTCGAGTACAATTACGCGGCCTTCGGCAGCCAGACCTATCAGCTCGGCGGCACCTCGGGTAACTACACCTTTGATGCCAAGCCGCGCGACATCCAGTGGGCCGTCGTGCGCGCGAGCTACAAGTTCGACGCACCGGTCATCGCGCGCTACTGAGCACGTCAACGAACGACCGAAGCTAAAAAAGTACTGCCAACAACTGAAAGCCCCGGCTCCGTCCGGGGCTTTCTTCTGCCGATTCGCGCGTCGTTGTCGCCACGGGCGGGACGGCGCAGCGGATGGTCATCTCCGGAAACTGACCGTGACGGTGCATAAGGGTGCAGTAGGTAAATAGCACTTGCCTATTTCTGCCCCACGTACTCAGCGACGTATCGTTCAGCCATGTCGTTGATGCGGTGCGCGTCGGCGTGAACTACCGCTTCGGTCCCTCGGCCGTCGTCGCAAGGTACTGATCTCTCCGAACGTGAGAGCTTTCAAAGCCCCGGCATCTGCCGGGGCCTTTTCGTCGACCGCGGGGCAAGCTTACGCCATCACGGAGAATCCACCGTCGACGGGGATCGCAGTGCCCGTGACGAAGTTCGAGGCGGGCGAGGCGAGGAACACGGCGATGCCGGCGAAGTCGTCGATATCGCCCCAGCGTCCCGCGGGCGTGCGCGCCAGCACGCGCTCATGCAGTCCCGAGACCTGCTGCCGCGCGCCGCGGGTGAGGTCGGTGTCGATCCAGCCCGGCAGGATGGCGTTGACCTGGATGTTGTCGGGCGCCCACGCATTGGCGCACGCGCGCGTGTACTGCACGATGCCGCCCTTGCTTGCCGCATAGGCGGTGGCGAAGCTCGCACCGAAGATCGACATCATCGAGCCGATATTGATCACCTTGCCGTTGCCCGACGCCTTCAGCGCCGGATAGGCCAGCTTCGAGCACACGAAAGCGCTGGTTAGGTTGGTGTCGATCACCTTGTTCCACTCGTCGAGCTCGAGCTCGTGCGGCGGCTTGCGGATGCTCATGCCGGCATTGTTGATGAGGATGTCGATCCGGCCGAGCTCCTTGACGACGCGGTCGATCATGGCCGCGACCGCCGCCTTGTCGGTGACGTCGGTGGTGACGGCAATCGCCTTCACGCCGCGCTCTCTGAGATCGGCAACGGCAGCGGCCGACTTGGTTTCGTTACGTGCGACCACGGCGATATCGGCGCCGGCATCGGCGAGTCCGTGGGCGAGGCCAAGACCGATGCCGCCATTGCCCCCTGTGACGATCGCGACTTTGCCGCGGAGATCGAACCGGTTGGATGTCATATTTGTATTCCCTGGTTTCTTCTATTGGTTGCTCTGCCAGATCAGGACCAGTCCGAAGCCGGCCATGGCTGCGCCATAGCCGGCCCATTGCAACTGGTTGACCATGAAGCTCGACCGCGGCCAGGCGACGGTGCCCGTTCCCTGTCCGATCCAGAGCAGCCCGACGGCGAGGGCAAACAGGCCTGCGATCAGCAGAAATCTGCGCATGCATTCCTCCCCGTTGGTTTGCCTCTGTCGTGGCCTACGGCATCAACGATCGCCGCTTGTCACGAAAACTTCCCGCCAGACTAGCCGTAGCTTCGGTTTGGATACAATGGCTGCGGATGCAGGGCCGCTGGGAGGATCCATGTCCGTGCGGAAGATGATCCTTGGTAGCACCCTTGGCATCGCTGCTGCGGCCGCACTGGTGGCGGCCTATGCCGTCATTCCGCGTCGTGCGGATCTGCGGGCGTTCGATCCGGCCGAGATGGCGCGGCTCGAGACAGCGATGTGGCGCGACTATTACGACAAGCGCTATGCCGCGCTGTTCTACCATCTCTACGAATCGACGCGGACGCAGTTCGGCTTTTCGCCGCTAGGAAGCTTGCAGATCGCGTTCGGCGCCGCCGGGGCCGCCAGGACGTTCCAGCCGACGCGGTCACGCCGGGAGGCCGATGCGGCCCTGCCAGCGCTCGTTGGATACTACCGGGATCTTGCATCGGCCGCGCCCGCGGCATTCGACGCGCACGAGGCCGCCCGTCTCGAGCTTGACTGGTGGCGGGCGCGGCGCGAGGCGGTGGACCCGCGCGACTATGGCCTCACCATCGCACGCGTGGCGGCGCTGACCTACGGCAAGAGTGCGGACGATTCCGGCATCAGGCAGTTCGGCATCGCGCGGGCAGAGGCCATGGCGTTTCGCGATGCGCGGGGCGAGGCGATCACCGAGGCCGACTGGGCGGGAATCGAGAACCGGCTTGAAGAGGCATACCGATCTCTGAAGGCGAGCGTCGGCCGCTGACAATCCGGCAACGAAAAAGCCCCGGATGATGCCGGGGCTTTGACGTCTGATATCCAGACTGGATCGGGATTTGTCTCAGGAGTTGGGCCGCTTCAGTTGAAGCGGTAGACCAGCGACGTGCTGATGGTCTGGACCCAGGGCTTGAAGGTAATTGCGGTGCCCGTCAGACCCACCGCCGGCGCGCCGAAATTATTGCCCGGAGCAAACGTCGTGGGCCGGGAAATGCGGTCATAGTACGCCGAACGGTATTCGGTTTTCATGAACCAGCCGGGCGCAGCAATTCCGAAAATGTCGAGGTTGTTCTCGACGCCACCGCCAACGAAAAAGCCATCGCGGTGGAAGGAGCCAGTGGTCGTCTGCGTCGCGGTACTGGCGCCCGGTCCCACACCCAGAAACGTCTGAGACGTACCTGACCATTCCGAACCCGAGTAACCGGCGTTGACGTAGGACAGGACATTGGGCGCAACGAGATAGCCTAACCGCGCGCCGGCCGTGTAGCTGGTGCGGAGCTTTTGGCGGCCTTCAGTTTGCCAGAAGGCGGGGTCGGTCAGCGAGCCACTGATGTCACCGAACTGTCCGTCAGCAAAGACGCCGGCCACCCAGCGGCCGTTGAATTGCCAATCGTAACCGGCGCCGACGGTTCCAAACCAGCCGCTGCCGCCCAGGCGCGTATCGCGGGTTATCGCGGTGCCAGCAGGTCCGAAGGCACCGAACCCTCCGGCAACACCGGTGCTCTGGATGTTGCTGTCAGCGGACCACAGACCGCCGCCGCCACCGCCGAAGATGTAGAAGCCGGTCCAGCTTTGGACTGGCGCGGGCGCCAGAGCCTTCACATAGGGGCGGGCCCCAAGGTCGGCCGCCGCGGTCGAACCGGTCATCGCCGCCACTGCCGTCAGAGCGAGCAAAAACTTCTTCATGATAAAACCCCAACCTTGGTCTGTTCGGCGAGCGCGCTGAACTTCGAGTCATCGGATGACCAAGCTATAGGCGGTTCCAGCCAAAAAGCTGTTGCCGGTCAGGTACATATGAATTGGGAACGCAGAGCTTGGGGCGACGCCTCCGGACTGGCACGACCCGCTGGGGCACCGCGCACCGGAGCTCTCGATGTATCGAGCCTTGAACTCCGCAAAACAGAAGCCGCAACGAAAAAGCCCCGGACAATGCCGGGGCTTTGACGTCTGAATTTCAGAACAGATCAGTACTTCGCGACGACCGGACCGGTCCAGTTGAAGCGGTAGACCAGCGAGGTCGAGATCGTCTGGTTCCAGCTGTTGGCGCGGATGCTGTTGCCGGTCGGGAGGTTGGTGCCGTCGATCAGTTCGTCCTGGGTCTTGGCGTTGTAGAAGGCCGAACGATATTCGGTCTTCATGAACCAGCCGGGCGAAGAGATGCCGAAGATGTTCAGGCTGTTCTCGACGCCGCCGCCAACGAACCAACCATTGCGGTTGTAGCTGTTGAGGTGGGCACCAGCGGGAACGCCGGCCAGCGTCAGGAAGTTGGTCTGGCCGAAGTGAGCGCCGGAATAACCGCCGTTGACGTAGGAGAGAACGTTCGGAGCAACCAGATAGCCGAGGCGCACACCAGCGGCCCAGGAGTCTTCCAGCTTCTGCGAGCCGGTGATGCCGAAGAAGGGATCCTGAACCGTGCCACGGATGCTGCCGAACTGACCGTCAGCGAACACGCCGGCGACCCAAGTGCTGTTGAACTGCCAGTCGTAGCCGAGACCGACGGTGCCGAACCAGCCCGAGCCACCCTGGCGCTGGCCGATCGTCAGCGGAACCGCGCCGACCGTGGTCTGGACGGACTGATCGGAGTTCGAGAGGCCACCACCACCACCGCCGAAGATGTAGAAGCCGGTCCAGTTGGCGACGGGCGCCGGAAGCGGGGCCTTCACGTAGGGACGGGCAGCCAGATCGGCCGCCGACGCCGAGCCGGTCATCGCGGCAACCGCGGTGAGTGCGAGCAAAATCTTCTTCATCTTAAAATCCCCAAGCTTTGGTCTGTCCGGCAGGCGCGAGCGCACTGAAGTCCGAGTGATCTGATGCCCGGACTATAGCCGCTTTCCACCGAAATGCTGTTCCCGGACAGGCACAGTCGCCGGGAAACGCCGCTCGGCGAGGATTCCGGGCGTGATCGCCGAAATCAAAAATATCTCTATTATTACAATATGTTGCGTCATTTTCCGAAGATCGAATTCCGGTAACTTCTCGTTAGCAAATCCGGCTCTGTCCGAAATGGTAGCAATCCTGCCTCAGCCTTGGCGCCGGTGAGTCGTTGGCCGAGTCGTTCCGCCCCAAGATGAGTCGGGTAGCGGACGCGGTCTGGGTCGGGCGCCTCCGCGAGCAGCCGCAAACAAAAAAGCCCCGGCCGAGGCCGGGACTTTGTGCGTGACGTCGGAAGACTGCCTCAGACGTCCAGCAGCTCCTCGCTCGCAAACTCCGCCTTGTCCGAGATGAACGCGAAGCGCGCCTCGGCCTTGGTGCCCATCAGACGCTCCACCGAATCCGCCGTGGTGTCGCGGTCGTCGGCAAGCAGCACCACCTTTAGCAACGTCCGCTTGCGCGGATCCATGGTGGTTTCCTTGAGCTGCGCCGGCATCATCTCACCGAGACCTTTGAAGCGGTTCACCTCGACCTTGGCGTTGGCGTTGAACTCGCTCTTGAGCAGCGTCTCCTTGTGCTTGTCGTCGCGTGCGTAGACGGACTTCGAGCCATGGGTCAGCTTGTAGAGCGGCGGCACCGCGAGGAAGAGGTGGCCCTCGTCGATCAGCCGCGGCATCTGCCGGTAGAAGAAGGTGATCAGGAGCGAGGCGATGTGGGCGCCGTCGACGTCGGCGTCGGTCATGATGATGATGCGCTGATAGCGCAGATCCTCTTCGCGATATTGCAAAAGCTGGCCGCAGCCGATCGCCTGCACGAGGTCGGAGAGCTGCGCGTTCGCCGTCAGCTTGTCCTTGCCGGCCGAGGCGACGTTGAGGATCTTGCCGCGCAGCGGCAGCACCGCTTGCGTCTTGCGATCACGGGCCTGCTTGGCGCTGCCGCCTGCCGAGTCACCCTCGACGATGAAGAGCTCGGAGCCCTCGGTGCCGGCATCGGTGCAGTCGGCGAGCTTGCCGGGCAGGCGCAGCTTCTTGCCGGCGGTCTTGCGTGCCGTTTCCTTTTCCTGGCGACGGCGCAGCCGCTCCTCGGCGCGGTCGATCACGAAGTCGAGCAGCCGGTTGGCCATGTTCGGATTGCCCGATAGCCAGTGGTCGAACGGATCCTTCATCGCCTGTTCGACGATGCGCTGCGCTTCTGCGGTGGCGAGACGATCCTTGGTCTGGCCCTGGAATTCAGGCTCGCGCACGAACACCGACAGCATCACGGCCGCGCCCACCATGACGTCTTCCGACGTAATGGATGACGCGCGCTTGCCCTGACCGACGCGCTCGGCGTGATCCTTCAGGCCGCGCAGCAGCGCGCTGCGCAGGCCGGATTCGTGCGTGCCGCCATCGGGCGTCGGCACGGTGTTGGTGTAGGACGACAGGAAGCCGTCGGCATCCGCGGTCCAGGCGACAGCCCATTCGCAGGCGCCGTGCGCGCCGTTGCGGCCTGATTTGCCAGAGAAGATGTCGGGATGCACCAGCGTGTCGGCGTGGATCGCAGCGGCGAGGTAATCCTTGAGTCCGCCGGGGAAATGGAACGTTGCTTCCGCCGGCACGTCCTCGACGCCCTTCAGGAGCTCGGGCGCGCAGTTCCAGCGGATCTCGACGCCGCCGAACAGATACGCCTTCGAGCGCGTCATCTTGAACAGGCGCTGCGGCTTGAACGCGGCCTTGGCGCCGAAAATGTCGGTGTCGGGCTTGAAGCGCACGCGGGTGCCGCGGCGGTTGTTGATCTTGCCGAGATCCTCGAGCTTGCCCTTCGGGTGCCCGCGCTCGAACGTCATGCGGTAGAGTTTCTGGCTGCGTGCGACCTCGACCTCGAGCAGCGAGGATAGGGCGTTCACCACGGAGATGCCGACACCGTGCAGACCGCCGGAAGTCTCGTAGACCTTGGAGTCGAACTTGCCGCCCGAATGCAGCGTGCACATGATGACTTCGAGCGCCGACTTTTTCGGAAACTTCGGATGTGGATCGATCGGGATGCCGCGGCCGTTGTCGGTGACGGTCAGGAACCCGTCGGCGCTGAGCTCGACTCCGATGAAGGTCGCGTGCCCGGCCAGCGCCTCGTCCATCGAGTTGTCGATGACTTCGGCGAAGAGGTGATGCAGCGCCTTCTCATCGGTGCCGCCGATATACATGCCGGGCCGGCGGCGCACCGGTTCCAGGCCTTCGAGCACCTCGATATCGGCCGCAGTGTAGTCGGCTTCGCCGCCCGTTCCGCGCGAAGCCGCCTTGGCGGGCGCACGCGACTTCGGCTCATCGCCGCCGAAAAAATCGTCTTTTGCTTTTGGCTTCAACTGCTTGGACATATATTTTGATGCACTTTGATGGCCGCGATGGCGGCGAATCGGTTGGGCCGACTATGCCACGGCTGGCCTGCAAAGGTCACCGCAGGTCCGCCCGGCGGGTGTGGGTGGGAGCCAATCCCGGCGATTTTACGCCGCAGGCCCCACCAATTCCCGGCAATTTGACACCTGGGCCCGGCTCAGGCCCGGCTTTGTGACTTGATGTCACACAAGTCCTTGGCTTACCAGTCCTTTTATCTGACAGGACCGTGACGGGGCGGGAAGGCAATCTGGAATGGAGCAGTACGCGCACGCGCTGGCCGATTTCGTGCGCGCTCACCAGGCTTGGGCGGCCCCGATCGTGTTCCTGCTCGCCTTCGGGGAGTCGCTGGCGTTCGTCTCGCTGCTGATCCCGGCCTGGGGAGCGCTGGTTGCGATCGGCGCGCTGATCGGGGCGAGCGGCATCAGCTTCTATCCGGTCTGGATCGCCGGCGGCATCGGTGCTGCGCTCGGCGACTGGGTCTCCTACTGGTTCGGCTATCGCTACAAGGAGCAGGTCGCCCAGATGTGGCCGCTGTCGCGTTACCCGGAACTGCTGCCCAGGGGCGAAGCCTTCGTGCGGAGCTGGGGCGTGCCCAGCATCTTCATCGGCCGCTTCTTCGGCCCTTTGCGCGCCTCGGTGCCGCTCGCAGCTGGCATTTTCGAGATGCCCTATTGGAGTTTTCAGGCCGCCAATTTCATCTCGGCGCTAGTCTGGTCCGCGGCGCTGCTGCTTTTTGGCGACGTGATCGCGAAGATCATGGAATGGATCTGGCGCGTGATCTGACCGGGCAGCTCGGCCGCCCGGTCAGCGGATACGGCAGAGCCTAAAGCGAGGCGTTCCAGATCGACGGAATCCAGCGATAGCCCGAACCATCCTTCTCCTTCTCGACGCGGACGAGACCGGGGAAGGCGGCATGGAAGGCCTGGATCGGCATCTTCTCGGCAATCGCCATGTCGTAGAGCTTCCGCCGCGTCTCTTGCGCCAGCGGCTTGTCGACGTCGGAGGCAATGTTCCATTCAGGATGCTTCACGAACAGGAACGCTGCGCCTGCGGTGATGTCGACCTGCACAAGTACCTTTTCCGCGCCGGACGCGACGATGAAGGAGTTGTGTCCCGGCGTGTGGCCCGGGCTCGCCACCGAGGTGATGCCGGGCGCGACTTCCTTGCCGGACTCGTATTGCGTGACCTTGCGGCCGAGCGCATCGAACACGCGGCGGATATTCTTGAAGTTGCTCTCAAGGATCGGATTGCCGGTACCCTTGCTCATCTCGCCGTCATCCATCCAGAACTTCCATTCCACTGCCGGAACCATGATCTCGGCGTTGGGGAAGGCCGGCTTGTTCTCGGCCGCGAGCAGGCCGTTGATGTGGTCGCCGTGGAAGTGCGAGATGATGACGGTGTCGACTGCCGCGCGGTCGATGCTGGCCGCTGCAAGGTTGTTGTGGAACTGGCCGACCTTGCCCTTGGTCTGCGTGAACTGGTCGGGCCCGAGACCGGTATCGATCACGACGAGCTTCGGCCCGGTGTTGACGACGACCGGATTGAAGGTGTGGGTGACCTTGTCGGTCGGCAGATGGTTCTCGGCGAAGATCTTGTTGATGTCGTCCTTGCTGGCGCCGGCCGCGTAATTGTCCGTCAGGTTGACGGTCGCGACGCCGTCGCAGACCACGGTGATCTGGTGGGTGCCGACATTGTAGCGGTAGAAGCTCGCATTCTGGGTCGCTGCCTGGGGCGCGGCGGCGCTCGCGGGCGAGGTCTTCACGAAGGGCAGGAGCGCCGAGGCGGCGGCGCCGGCTAGCGTTGCGCGACGGGTGATCTCGGTCATGGCGATGTCCTGGGGCTGGGTTGCGAACGAAAGGCACGAACCGGCGGGGTTGTGGCGCCTTTCTTTCTCGGGAACCCCCAAGCTTAGGAGAAATTCCGCTGCGACCCGATGACATCCGTGCGGCATCCTGCCGTCACGTGGTGCGGCAGCCGTCGCGCCCCATCGATTTGGACTTGACCCTGGAACCCTCTGGCCTTATAGCCGCGCGCCATGATCAACGCCGCGACCATCCTGTTCGCCCGTCGCCGCCGCCGCTCTTTAGCGGTTTGGGCGGTCGATCGCGTTTGAGATCATCGTCTTTGCCGCTGGATCCTATCCGCGGCATTCTCTCTCCTGTCAGCGCGATCTGATCCGGCGGCCCCTCAAGGAGGCCCAGCAGGAGACCACGATGTACACGCCACCCTTTTTCAAGCAGGACCGCGCCGCGAGCCTGAAATTCGCCGAGGAGCGCGGCTTCGGCACGATGTGCGCCTTCGACGGCCACAAGCCGGTCGCCTCGCCGCTGCCGTTCTACCTGACTTACGCCGCTGACGGCACGCCGCAGGCCGCCTTTCATGTCGCCCGTCACAATCCGCTGCTAAAGCTGGCGGATGGGACGACCTCCTGGCTGCTCGCGGTCAACGGCCCCGATGCCTATGTATCGCCCGACTGGTACGTCTCGCCGGATCAGGTGCCGACCTGGCTCTACCAGTCGGTGCATCTGAGCGGGCCGGTGCGCCTCTTGTCGGACGATCAGCTGGCGGTGCAGATCGACACGCTGAGCGACAAGTTCGAGAGCTGGCTGTTGCCGAAAGCGCCGTGGACATCGGCGAAGATGACGGCAGGCCGGCTGGAAGCGTTGAAGAAGGGGATCGTGGGCCTGGTCATGACGGTTGAAGAGGTCGAAGGCAGCTTCAAGCTCAACCAGCACAAATCGGACGCCGACTATACCGCGATCGCCAACGCGCTCGGGGCGCAACCCGCAGCCGACGCCAGAGAGATTGCACAATTGATGCAGGACGTGAGGCCGGAGGCCTTCGCGAACGAAACCAACATGCTCGAAAGGAGCGCGCCATGAGCCTCACGGAAACCACCAAGGCCCCGACCACCGGCGCCGCCAAGAAGCCCGCCACCGTCTTCGTCGACGGCGGCTCCGGCACCACCGGGCTCGGCATCAACGAGCGGCTGAAGCTCCAGAGCGACGTCACCGTGAAGACGATCTCCGACGACAAGCGCAAGGATCCCGCGGCCAAGAAGGCGCTGATGGAGGAGGTCGATCTCGTCATCCTCTGCCTGCCTGACGAGGCCGCGAAGGAAACAGTGGCGCTGGTCGACAGCATGGGCGCTTCGGCGCCGAAGGTGCTGGACGCTTCCACCGCGTACCGGGTCGCGCCCGACTGGGCCTACGGCTTTCCGGAGCTGACGTCGGACCAGGCCGCAAAGATCAAGGCCGCGAAGAAGGTCTCCAATCCCGGCTGCTATCCGACCGGTGCGATCGCGCTGCTGCGGCCGATCGTCGATGCCGGTCTGTTGCCGCCCGATTATCCCGTCACCGTCAACGCGGTGAGCGGCTATTCCGGCGGCGGCAAGTCGATGATCGCGAGCTTCGAAGACGGCAGCGCGCCGTCCTTCGAGCTCTACGGCCTTGGCTTCGAGCACAAGCATCTTCCGGAGATGCAGCTCTATTCGAAACTGACGCGGCGGCCGATCTTCATTCCCTCGGTCGCCAACTACCGGCAGGGCATGCTGGTCTCGGTGCCGCTCCAGCTCGACGCGCTGCCGGGCAAGCTTGGCGGTGCGGACCTCCAGGCCGCGCTGGCCAAGCGTTACGCCGGCTCGAAATATGTCTCGGTGATGCCGCTCCAGAACGAGGCGACCAAGGGCGGCAAGCTCGAGCCGGAGGCGCTCAACGAGACCAACACGCTCGAGCTCCACGTCTTCGCCAGCGACAAATATCACCAGGCGGTACTGGTCGCCCGGCTCGACAATCTCGGCAAGGGCGCCTCGGGTGCGGCCGTGCAGAACATGCGGCTGATGCTGGGCCTTGCCGACAATAGCTGATCGAACGTTGCTCGGGAGGCCAGCCCGGTGGACGAAGCGACGCTGCGACTTTCGACCCCGGCAAGACGATCAAATGACGCCTGAAAGGTACGCGTGATGAGCTCGAAGAAGATCGGCATTCTCGGCGCCTCCGGTTACACCGGGGCCGATGCGGTGCGCCTGTTGGCCCGGCATCCGAATGCCGAGATCGTCGCGCTCACCGCCAACACCCATGCCGGCAAGTCGATGGGCGACGTGTTTCCGCATTGTTTCATGCTGGACCTGCCGAAACTCGTGGAATGGGAAAAGGTCGACTGGAGCAAGCTCGATGCGGTGTTCTGCGGACTGCCGCACGGCACCACGCAGGAAATCATCGCCGCGGTCCTCAAGGCAAATCCCAAAATCAAGGTCCTCGACATGTCCGCCGATTTCAGGCTGCGGGACAAGAGCACCTATGCGCAGTGGTACGGCCATGAGCACCGGGCGCTCGAACTGCAGGGCGAAGCGGTCTACGGTCTCACCGAATTCTATCGCGAGAAGATCACGTCGGCGCGGCTGGTCGCCTGTCCCGGCTGCTATCCCACGGCGGCGCTGCTCGCGCTGGTGCCGCTTGCGAAAGCCAAGCTGATCGACGTCGACGACATCGTCATCGACGCGAAATCGGGCGTCACCGGCGCCGGCCGCGGGCTGAAACAGAACACGTTGTTCAGCGAGGCGGGCGAGGGGCTGTCGCCCTATTCGGTCGGCACCCACCGGCACGCGCCCGAGATCGAGCAGGAGGTCGGCGTCGCCGCCGGTTCCGCAGTGACGATCAACTTCACGCCGCATCTTATTCCGATGGCGCGCGGCGAACTCTGCACCTCCTACGTCAAGCTCAACGGCGCGACGCCGGACGATCTGCGAAGCGCGCTGGAGCAGGCTTATGCCAACGAGCCCTTCGTGCATGTCGCCAGGAAGGGCGTGCTGCCGCAGACCCAGAATGTGCGCGGCTCCAACTATGTGCAGATCGGCGTCGTCGCCGACCGCATCAAGAACCGGGCGATCGTGATTTCCACGCTCGACAATCTGGTGAAGGGGTCGGCCGGGCAGGCGATCCAGAACATGAACCTGATGTTCGGGCTGCCCGAGACGGCGGGGTTGGAGCAGATCGCGCTGTTTCCATGACACGAGGTACTGCGGTGGACGAAGCGACCTTGCAATTCTACCGGCAGAACGCCGAGGCCTATGCCGGCTGGGCGAAGGCCGCATCGACGCGGTTGCGGGGCTTTCTCGCCCTGCTGCCGCCGGGAGGCGCGATCCTCGAGCTCGGTTGCGGTGCCGGCAATCATTCCGCAGTGATGCTCGCCGAAGGTTTTTCAGTGCGTGCGACCGATGGCTCGCCCGAAATGGCCGGGATCGCCTCGCGCCGGCTTGGTCATCCCGTCGAGGCGATGCGGTTCGACCAGCTGGATGGGCACGAGGCCTATGACGGCGTCTGGGCGAGCGCCTGTCTGCTGCATGTGCCACGCGACGAGCTCGCCGGCATCCTTGGAAAGATCCACCGTGCACTCAAGCCATCAGGCGTGTTCTACGCCAGCTACAAGATGGGCGAGGGCGACGCGCGAGACAGCCTCGGGCGGTACTACAGCTACGTCTCGCGGGAGTGGCTCGAGATGACTTACGCCAGCGCAGGTTCGTGGATCACGCTGTCGTCGGACACCAACGTGATCCAGAGTTTCGACGAGACGCCAGCCAACATGCTGAACCTCGTCGTACGCAGGGCCTGATCCCTAAGAGACCCGATTTCTAGAGCACCTTGAAGATTGCCAGCGCAAGCACGGCCTGGGCGAGGAAGCCGACGGTGAAGGCGAGAGTCCGGAACACCGGGATTCCGAGCGCATAGACGATCAGATGCGCGACACGCGACCAGAAATAGACCGCACAGGCGAGCACGGTCCATTTCGAGGAATAGTCGATCGCGTTCAGGATCAGCACCAGCGGCGCGAAGAGCACGAGGTTTTCGACGGCGTTGTCATGCGCGAACATCAGGCGGTTCGCCCACTCCGCCTGCGGCTTGTCGGCGCGCGAGGGATTGGCCAAGGCGCCACTGAGCCCCCGAACCTGGCAGCGGTTGATGGTGTAGGGAATCCAGAGGATCCCGGTCAGGATCACCGTCAGTGTCAGCCAGAACAATTCGCGCGTCATGGTCCGTCCCCTGTGTCTTCGCTGCGTTGAGAGCGAGTCTATACGAAAGCGCGGGCGAGTCCGCTATGCGCGAACCCTGACATAGCTGCCGGGCGCGTCCTCGATCGGGGGCAGGGCCTCGCTGCCGACCACGCGCGCCGGGACTTCCTCCGGATCGAGCTCGCCCAGCCATTGCCGCCAGTCCGGCCACCACGAGCCCTTGTGCTCCACCGCGCCCTTCATCCATTCGGCGACGTTGACATCCTTGACGTTGTCGTTGGTCCAGTACTGGTACTTGTTCGAGGCGGGCGGGTTGACCACGCCGGCGATGTGGCCCGAGCCGGACAGGACGTATTTCACCGGGCCGCCGAAGAACTGCGAGCCGTACAGCACCGATTCGGCCGGCGCGATGTGGTCCTCGCGGGTGGCGAGGTTGTAGACGGGCACCTTGACCTTGGAGAGGTCGAGCAGCGTGTTGTCGAGCACCATGGTGCCGGTGGAGAGCCGGTTCTCCAGGTAGCAATTGCGCAGGTAATAGGAGTGGTTCGATGCGGTCATGCGCGTCGCATCCGAATTCCAGTGCAGGAGGTCGAACGCGCTCGGCTGCTGGCCCTTCAGATAGTTGCTGACGACATAGGACCAGATCAGATCGTTGGAGCGCAGCATGTTGAAGGCCATCGCCATCTTCGAGCCTTCGAGCACGCCGGCCGCCTTCATGTCCTGCTCGAGGGCCGCGATCTGGTCCTCGTCGACGAACACGAGGAGATCGCCGGCATGGGTGAAGTCGACCTGCGCGGCGAAGAACGTCGCCGACGCGACGCGCTGGCGGCGCTTCTCGGCGAGCCAGGCCAGCGTGGTCGCGAGCATGGTGCCGCCGACGCAATAGCCGGCGGTGTGCACCTTCAACTCGCCGGTGACCTTCTCGATCACGTCCATCGCTGTGAGCGGGCCTTCCTTCATGTAGTCTTCCCAGCTCTTGTTGCCGAGCCGCTTGTCGGGATTGACCCATGAGATCACAAACACGGTGATGCCCTGGTCGACGCACCACTTGATGTAGGATTTCTCCGGCTTGAGATCGAGGATGTAGAACTTGTTGATCCAGGGCGGCACGATCAGGAGCGGCGTGCGCAGCACGTTCTCCGTGGTCGGCGAATACTGGATCAGCTGCATCATCTCGTTCTGGTAGATCACCTTGCCCGGCGTCGTCGCCATATTGACCCCGACGACGAGATTGTCCGGATTGGACTGGCGGATCTTCAGCATGCCCTTGCCGGCCGCGATGTCCTCGGCCAGCATCTTCAGGCCGCGCGCGAGGTTCTCGCCGCTGCTGGCGACCGTCTCGCGCAGCACTTCCGGATTGGTCAGCACGAAGTTGGACGGCGAGATCGCGTTGGTGATCTGCTGGATGTAGAACTCCGCCTTGCGGCGGGTCTGCGGGTCGAGCCCGTCGGCGTCGCGCACCAGCTCCTGCGCCCATTTGGTCGTGAGCAGATAGAGCTGCATCATGAAATCGAAGAACTGGTTCGACTTCCATTCCGGATCGGCAAAGCGCTTGTCACGCGGCGAGGGCGCGATCGCGGGCGGGGCGTCCTGGCCGGCCATGCGGCGCGCCGCCGAGCCCCAGAGGTCGAGATAATCCTTGGCGAGCTTGGTCTGCAGATCCGACGCGCGGGATGTGTCCGACAGCCAGTATTCGGCGACCGACGTGAAGGCCTTGACCACTTCCGTCAGCTCGGCCGGCGGGCGATCCTGCACCTCGCCGCTCTCGCGTGGCTTGAGATACGCGGCGAGCGCCTTGCCGCCGCTCTCCATCGCCTGCGCGACATTCATCGCGAAGGCTTCCGCATCGAACTTCGTTTCGGATTTGGGTGTGTCGGTCGTGGCGCTACTCATGAGCAGAACAGTAACGATTCATTCCGTATTCGTCACCGCGAAGCTCGCATGTTTGGCGTTAAACAAGCTCCAACATGTGCTGCACTGCGACAAAGCCCCTTGGTTTTGTCACAATCAGCGTGCACCTCTTCCGCAGTGGGCCTTGGAAGTATTCTCGCTCGTACCATTTGTGGGCAGCAATGGTTTGAGCTTGGGCAGGTTGTCGGGTTAAGTTCCGGCAGCCTTGCATTGGGACGAGTAGGGGATTTCCCAAGTGTTGGCGTTGAGGGACCTGCAAAAGTCGCTGCCGATCTGTGGCGCGCTGCTGATGGCGGCGCTTGCCTTGGGCGGCTGCTCGAGTCAGCTGGCTGACTATACGCCCACCGACGCGCAGGCCCATCCCAGGGAGCCCGGCTCCTACCTTCCGGTGCACGATCTGCCGCCGGATCGTGATCAGGCGATCATCCCGCCGGACCAGCGCGCCAAGATTGAAGCCGAGCTGGCCGCCGCGCGCGAACGCCAATCGGTTGCCGCAAAAGACGCCAAGTAACGCGGCGTAATCGCTGGCGCCCCCGCCATGCCGTGCTAAAAGACCTCAGTTCAGCCGAGAGTCAGGGCGAACGACTTCAGCTCCTGCCGTCGAATATTACTCTAAGCGTTTGATTTTGAGTGATTTTCGCGAGGGGGCGAGAGCTTTCCCGAGCGGCTGTCATGGCCGGTCGATTCTGTCCTGACCGGTTGCCCGGAGCCCAGAGAGCCATGGAAGAGTTTTACCGCATCCGCCGCCTTCCGCCTTACGTGTTCGAGCAGGTCAACCGGGCCAAGGCGGCCGCGCGGAATGCCGGCGCCGACATCATCGACCTCGGCATGGGCAATCCGGACCTGCCGGCGCCGGCGCATGTGCTGGAGAAGCTGAAGGAGACGCTGGGCAAGCCGCGCACCGACCGCTACTCGGCCTCCCGCGGCATCCCCGGGCTGCGCCGGGCTCAGGCCGCTTATTACGCCCGCCGCTTCGGCGTGAAGCTCAACCCCGACACCCAGGTCGTGGCGACACTCGGTTCGAAGGAGGGCTTTGCCAATGTGGCGCAGGCGATCACCGCGCCCGGCGACGTCATCCTCTGCCCGAATCCGAGCTACCCGATTCATGCCTTCGGCTTCCTGATGGCGGGCGGCGTGATCCGTTCGGTGCCCTCGGAGCCGACGCCGCAATTCTTCGAGGCGGTGGAACGGGCGATCGTGCATTCGATCCCGAAGCCGCTCGCGCTCGTCGTCTGCTACCCCTCGAACCCAACCGCCTATGTCGCGAGCCTCGACTTCTACAAGGACCTCGTCGCGTTCGCGAAGAAGCACGAGATCCTGATCCTGTCCGATCTCGCCTATGCCGAAGTCTATTTCGACGAGAACAACCCGCCGCCCTCGGTGCTCCAGGTGCCCGGCGCGATCGACGTCACCGTCGAGTTCACCTCGATGTCGAAGACCTATTCGATGGCCGGCTGGCGCATGGGCTTTGCGGTCGGCAACGACCGCGTGATCGCCGCGCTCGCCCGCGTCAAATCCTACCTCGACTACGGCGCCTTCACGCCGGTGCAGGTCGCCGCGACTGCCGCGCTGAACGGCCCCGACGATTGCATCAAGGAGATGCGCGACACCTACCGCAAGCGCCGCGACGCGCTGGTGGAGTCATTCGGCCGCGCCGGCTGGGAGATCCCGCCGCCGGAAGCCTCGATGTTCGCCTGGGTGCCGCTGCCGGAGGCCTTCCGCAGCGTCGGCAGCATGCAGTTCGCAACCCTGATGGTGGAGAAATCCGGCGTCGCGGTCTCGCCCGGCGTCGGCTTCGGCGAGCACGGTGAAGGATATGTCCGCATCGCCATGGTGGAAAACGAGCAGCGGATCAGGCAGGCCGCGCGCGGCGTGCGGCGCTTCCTTGAAAGCGGCATCGAAACGTTGCACAACGTCGTTCCGCTCGCCAATCGGCGTTAAGTTTCTCTTCGGCAGGTTTTCTAAGGCATCATGGTTGCACCCCTGAAAGTGGGCATAGCGGGGCTCGGCACCGTGGGCGCCGAAGTTGTCCGTTTGATCGAGACCCAGGCCCGCGTGCTCGCGGGCCGCAGCGGCCGCGGCATTCGCGTCGTCGCCGTCACCGCGCGCTCGAAGGCGAAGAAGCGCGGCGTCGATCTGCGTGGCGTCGAATGGGTCAGGGACCCCATGGCACTGGCCACGCATCCCGGCATCGACTGCTTCGTCGAGCTGATGGGCGGCGCCGGTGATCCCGCTCTCTCTGCGGTCGAAGCGGCACTGAATGCGGGCAAGTCGGTCGTCACCGCCAACAAGGCGCTGCTCGCCAAGCACGGCCTGAAGCTTGCCAAGGCCGCCGAAAAGCACGGCGGCGCGCTGAATTTCGAGGCAGCGGTCGGCGCCGCGATCCCTGTCATCAAAACGTTACGCGAAGGGCTTGCCGGAACCGGCGTCACCCGCGTCTACGGCATCCTCAACGGCACCTGCAATTACATCCTGACGCGGATGGAGCAGGAGGGCCTGTCCTTCGCCGAATGTCTCAAGGATGCGCAGCGGCTCGGCTACGCCGAGGCCAATCCGTCCTTCGACGTCGATGGCCACGACACGGCGCAAAAACTTGCCATTCTCGCCAGCCTCGCTTTCGGCACGAAAGTTGCTCAAAGCGCGGTGTATGTCGAAGGTATCTCATCCATCGCGCCGGAAGATCTGCGCGCGGCCGACGATCTCGGTTACCGGCTCAAGCTGCTCGGTGTTGCCGTTCGCACCGCCAAGGGCATCGAGCAGCGCGTACATCCGACCATGGTTCCAAAATCCTCCTCGATCGCGCAGGTGATGGGTGTCACCAATGCGGTCACGATCGATGGCGAGGGCATCCCTCCGATCACGCTGGTCGGCCCCGGCGCCGGCGGTGCTGCGACCGCATCCGCCGTCGTCGCCGACATCGCCGACGTTGCGCGCGGCATCCGCGCCAATCCGTTCGGCCGGCCGATCTCGCATCTGCGCGACACCAAGAAAGCGCCGATGGAGCGGCACGAGGGCGGCTACTATATCCGCCTGCTGGCGCGCGACTTCCCGGGCACTGCGGCCGCGATCGCGACCCGGCTCGCGGAGCAGAAGATTTCGATCGAGTCGATCGTGCAGCGTCATCCCAATGGCGGCGCTGCGCCGGCGAACGGCAAGGCGGTGCCCGTGCCCGTCATCCTGATCACCTATGCGACGCATGAGGACGCCGTGCGACGCGCGCTCGCGGCCGTGCAGAAGGACAAGGTGATCAGCGGACGGCCACAGGTGATCCGGATCGAGAAGAACTGAGCATGACCCGGAAAAGTGTGAAGAGGTTTTCCGGAAAGGTCATGCTCAAACAATAGGACACGGTTCGAACGAACTGTGGGTGTTACGAGTTGATGCGGGCGGAGATTTCCGTCCAAAACTGTTCCGAAGGAGTTAGCCGATGTCGACCCATATTTCAGTCCCGCCGCACGCGTTGCTCGAGCGCATCCTCACGCTGGAGATCGTGCGGGTGACGGAGCGGGCGGCGGTGTCTTCGGCGCGGCTGCGCGGGCACGGCAATGAGAAGGCGGCCGACCAGGCCGCGGTGGACGCCATGCGGCGCGAGCTCAACAAGCTGCCGATCGAGGGCACCATTGTGATCGGCGAGGGCGAGCGCGACGAGGCGCCGATGCTGTTCATCGGCGAGAAGGTTGGCATGAACGCCGGCCCGCAGGTCGACATCGCGGTCGACCCGCTCGAAGGCACCACGCTGTGCGCCAAGAACATGCCGGGCTCGATTGCCACCATGGCGATGGCCGACGGCGGCACGCTGCTGCACGCTCCTGACGTCTACATGGAGAAGCTCGCGATCGGTCCCGGCTACGACAAGGGTGTTGTCGAAATTGATGCCTCGCCCGCCGACAACGTCCGCCGCCTCGCCAAGGCCAAGGGTGTCCAGCCGGAAGGCATCACCGTTCTCGTGCTCGACCGCCCGCGCCATGCCAGCATCATCGAGAGCGTGCGCTCGACCGGCGCCGCCGTCCGCCTCATCACCGACGGCGACGTGGCCGGCGTGATCCACTGCGCCGATCCTGATAACACCGGCGTCGACATGTATCTCGGCACCGGCGGCGCGCCGGAAGGCGTGCTCGCGGCCGTGGCGCTGCGCTGCATCGGTGGCCAGATGCAGTGCCGCCTGATCCTGGATTCCGACGAGAAGCGCGAGCGCGCCGCCAAGATGGGCGTCAACGATCCCAAGATGATCTACGGCATCGAGGACATGGCGCGCGGCGACTGCCTGTTCGCCGCCACCGGCGTTACCACCGGCTCGCTGCTGTCGGGCGTCAAGTTCCGCAAGGACGGCGTGATCGAGACCGAGACGGTCGTGATGCGCTCCGTCACCGGCACCGTGCGTTACATCAAGGCCGAGCACCGGCAGTTGGAGAAGTTTTACCTGGGCTGACGCGCTTCGTCATTCCGGGGCGACGGGACCGCGCAAAGCGCGCGGCCCGGAGAAACCGGAATCTCGCGCCATAACTTCTGGATTCCGGGTTGGTGCTGACGCGCCCCCCGGAATGACAAGAACAACAAAAGAGGAAGCGCACATGTCCGATCTCTCCTCCGTCAAAGCGCTGGTCTTCGACGTGTTCGGCACCGTCGTGGACTGGCGCACCAGCCTGATCACCGACCTCATGTGGTGGGGCAAGGGCCGCGGCATCTCCGCCGACTGGACCGCTTTGGTCGACGGCTGGCGCGGCATGTACACGGCCGCCATGGATGACGTGCGCAAGCACCCCGAACGTGGCTATGTCATCCTCGACGTCCTGCACCGCCGCTCGCTGGACAAGCTGGTCGAGAAGTTCGCGATCAAGGGTTTGACCGAGGCCGACCTCGACTATCTCACCAAGGGTTGGCACCGCCTCAATCCCTGGCCCGACAGCGTCGCCGGCCTGACGCGCCTCAAGACCAAATTCGTGATCTCGCCGCTGTCGAACGGCAACGTCGCGCTGCTCACCAACATGGCGAAGTTCGCGGGCCTGCCGTGGGACCTCATCATGTCGGCCGAACTGTTCGAGCACTACAAGCCCGATCCCGAGACCTATCTCGGCGCCGCGCGCCTGCTCGGCCTCAAGCCGGAGCAGGTGATGATGGTCGCCGCCCACAACGGCGATCTCGCCGCCGCGCAGAAGAACGGGCTGAAGACCGCGTTCGTGGCGCGGCCAACCGAATACGGCCCGCTTCAGAAGGTCGATTTCGAGGCGACCGGCAATTGGGACATCGTCGCCAAGGATTTTGGCGGGGTCGCCGACAAGCTGGGCTGCTGAGCGGCACTGCTTCTGTTTGACATCCTTCAAGACAGCGCCTTTCATATCGACGATGTCGATGTGTGAGGTGGGCGCCCTTGGATACCGAGCTCGCGCGTACATTTCTGACCGTGGTCGCGACCGGCAATTTCATCACCGCCGCCGACCGGCTTCACGTCAGCCAGTCCACCGTCAGCACGCGGATCCACTCGCTCGAGGAGCTGCTCGGCTGCACGCTGTTCGTGCGCAACAAGGCGGGCGCGACGCTCACGGTGGCCGGGCGGCAATTTCAGCGCCATGCCTCGACGCTTGTTCGCACCGTCGAGCAGGCCCGCCACGACGTCGGCCTCCCCAAGGGCTTTAGCGGGGCGCTGGTGGTCGGCGGCCGCATCGGCCTGTGGGAGGAGTTCCTGCTGCTTTGGGTGCCGCGCATGCAGGAGGCCAATCCTCAGATCTCCATCCGGGCCGAGAGCGCCCTTGAGCCCGAGTTGATGCAGGGGCTGGTCGAGGGACGCATCGACATCGGCGTGATGTACACCCCGCAAAGCCGCCCCGGCCTCAAGGTCGAGTTGCTGATCGAGGAGCAGCTTGTGCTGGTGTCGACCAATCCCAGGAGCGATCCGGAGCCGCAGGATGGCTACGTCTATGTCGACTGGGGGCCCGAATTCTACGCCCGCCACAGCGCCGTCTTTCCCAATTTCGCGGGGCCTGCGCTGACCGCCAACATCGGCTGGCTCGGGCTGCAGCACGTCCTCGCCAACGGCGGCTCCGGCTATTTTGCGCACCGGATCGTCGAGCCGCTGCTGAAGGCACGGCGGCTTCACCTGGTGGTGGGAGCGCCGAAATTCTCGATGCCTGCCTATGTCGTCTATTCGGTCGACCAGCCCGGCGACCACGTGCAGAGCGCGATAGCGATCATGCGCGACCTCGCCGCCGAGCAGACCCGGCGGGTGACGGAAACGCCGGCGCGTGGCGCGCGCAAGCGCCGCTGACGGCTCGTTTGATTGGATCTATCCGCGCCGGTGCAGGCGGGTCTCGGCGAGCGCCGTCACCGCGCCAAGTGCGAGCGTCGCGACGACGATGTCCGCAGTCGCGTCGAAGCCGACGGCGAGAACTGCAGCGGCGATCACCGCGGCCAGCACGGTGATGGCGAAGCCTTCGTCGGTTATCAACTGTCGCGTGCCGCTGAGAAGCGTTGCACGCATGTTCGTGGGACGCATCGCCGCCTACTGAAACAGCTTCATGGCGTTGAGCAGGGTCTGGATCACGCCCGCAAGCAGGGGGATGCCCGCAAAGCTCCAGGCCAGCGCCAATTGCAGCGGGGTGGTCTTTGCCGTCTGAGCGGTCTGCATGATGTCACGCCCCCGAGGGATTGTTGCTCGCCGCGGCTGCGGCCGCGATCTCGGTGGCACGATGCACCGGCCGCATCGCCGCCATCGTCCGGGATACCCGCCAGGCGATCCAGCTCAGCAGCGATTGGGAGAATGACGCTTCGCTCCGTGAGGTCGTGGTCATGGTCGCCTCCTTGTGTTCGTCCGAACGTCAGGCAGCGCGCGCCGCCTCGAGTCCTGAACTGTCCTCGTCTTTCATGTGATGACGCTTGTCGACGGCACGGACGCAGAGATTGGCGAGGAAGCCGACCACGAGCAGTCCGGCCATGATGTACATGGTCGTGTTGTAGGCCTGCGCCTTTGGCACGCCGTGCGTGACGTTATATTCGCGGATGTAGTTGATCAGCACAGGCCCGGCGATTCCGGCCATCGACCAGGCCGTCAGCAGGATGCCGTGGATGGCGCCGACATAGCGCGTGCCGAACATGTCGCGCAGATAGGCCGGAACGGTGGAAAAGCCGCCGCCATACATGCTGACGATGATCAGGAAGCACAGCACGAACAGCACGACATTGCCGCTCGCGCCGGCATAGGGCACGGTCACGTAGAGGGCGATTCCGAGCACCATGTAGACGAAATAGGTGCTCTTGCGTCCGATGAAGTCGGATAGCGAGGCCCAGCTGAAACGTCCGCCCATGTTGAACAGGCTCATCAGGCCGACGAGACCTGCGGCCGCCACCGCGGTGATGTGGGCGGGGAACATCTCCTGGCTCATCGCCGAGGCCTGGCCGAGCACGCCGATGCCGGCGGTGGTGTTGCAGAACAGCACGATCCAGATCAGCCAGAACTGCGGCGTCTTGACCGCCTGGTAGACGAACACGTCGTTCCTGGTCATCAGCTTGGTGGCGGCCGCAGGCGGCACATAACCCTCCGGCTTCCAGCCCTGCGCCGGCACGCGCGCGATGGCGGAGCCGACCATCATGAAGACGAAGTAGACACAGCCGAGCGTGATGAAGGCGCCGAGCACGCCGACGTCGCTCGTGGTCGCAAACTTGCTCATCAGCCAGACGGAGAGGGGGGAGGCGATCAGCGAGCCGCCGCCAAAGCCCATGATCGCCATGCCGGTGGCCATGCCCGGCCGGTCGGGAAACCACTTCATGAGCGTCGAAACCGGGGAGATGTAGCCGATGCCGAGCGCGCAGCCGCCGATCACGCCGTAGCCGAGATAGATGATCCAGAGATTGTGGAGATAGACGCCGAGGGCCGAGATCACGAACGCACTCGCCCAGGCAACGCCGGCGGTGAACATCGCCTTGCGCGGGCCGCCTTCCTCGACCCAGCGTCCGAACACTGCGGCCGACAGTCCGAGGAACACCATCGCGATGGAGAAAATCCAGCCGAGCTCGGTGAGCTTCCAGTCGCCGGAGGCCGATTGGGTAACGCCGATCAGCTTGGTCATCGGCAGGTTGAAGACGCTGAAGGCGTAGGCCTGCCCGATGCACAGATGCACGCAGAGCGCCGCGGGCGGCACCATCCATCGGCTGTAGCCCGGCCTTGCGATCGTGTGCTCGCGATCAAGGAAGGGCAGCAGCGAACGTGCAGGCATTCCCGATGCGTCGAGCGTCGTCGTCATCCAATCCTCCGGTGCCTCGCTGTTCTCGGGGGCGGCCTTTGCGGGCAGCCGGGCGATGGCGCTGGATCAGGCTACGCAGAAGGATGATTTTGACAAACGAATAATATGCGCTTTTTCAATCGGATTAATCGATATTAGAAAAAGCAGAAATCGGCATGGCGTTTTCGCGATGGACAAAAGGTCCGGGCGGTCTCGCGCCGCCCGGACCTGATCTGAAGAATGACAACGTCATCTGCCTTGGTTCGGTATGGTATGTCAGTCGATGCTACTTCGCTGTGACCGCATTCGCAGCCTTACGGATCACATCCAGCACTACATCCGGCTTCGACAGCATGGGGACGTGGGACGAAGGCACTTCGGTCACGGTGGCGTTCATGCGCTTCGAGACGAAGTGTTGCAGATCGGGGTGAACCGTCTGGTCCTTGCTGGCGAGGATGTACCAGCTCGGCTTCGAGGTCCACGCTGTGCCATCGACCTTTTGGGTCAGGAGATCCGCAACCGGCGCCCCTTGCGTTGCGTAGACCAGCTTTTGCTCGGCTTCGGGCAGGTCGCCGGCAAAGTGCGTCAGGCCGCTTGGCTTGAGCCAGACACGGCCCGCCGGCGCGTCGATGTGGCCGAACACCTGCGTCGTCGGAAATTTTGCAATCTGGCTCTGCGAAGTTTCGTCGGCAGCGGGCGCGAGCGCCGCGATGTAGACCAGCGCGGCGACCCGCGGATCGGTTCCGGCATGCGTGATCAGTGTGCCGCCATAGGAGTGGCCGACGAGGACCACGGGTCCGGGAACACGGCCAAAACACGCCGTCACGCAGGCGACGTCGGTTGCGAGTGAATCGAGCCCGTGCTGGCTTGCCATGACCTCGTGGCCTTCGGCTTGCAGCGCCGGGATCAGCTTGCCGAAGCACGATCCGTCAGCCCAGAGGCCGTGCGCGAAAACGATGCTTGGTTTGGTCATGAGATGGTCTCCGTTGGCTGCGCAACGGCGAGCCGAGGTGCTCGCGGAGCGTGAAGCGGGGGTGCTTCACGTCTAACGCGCGACCACGTCAGCTGACAGAGGGTCGCAAGGATAATCGGGCGAATGCGAAATTGAGCAAGTTCGGCTCGCGAGCCGAATGCAGCTTACGTCCCACACGACAGAGAGCGTGCATCAGTTCAATGGTCCGGGCAGCGTGCACCGTCGCGATTGTGTCTCCTGATTGCGCGATGCGGCAGGACTGGACGAATCTTTGCGTCAGGATGGCGTGCGCATGCCCAGGCGTTCGACGAAGCGCACGAGGTAACCGTCCGGATCCTGGACGAGGAATTCGCGCTGGCCGAATTCCTCGTCGCCGACCCGATACCAGGCTTCGTTCGGCTGCTCGTAGAGCGGCCATTTGGCATCGCCGAGAGCCCTCAGCATGGGATCAATGCGATCGACGACCATCTGGAAATTGACGCCGCGTCCGAATGGCCGCTGCATCTCGGCCGTCTCCCAGCGTCCATTCAATTCGCAGAGCATGACCTGCAAACGCCCCCTGACGAGATACGCAAATCGCGCATTGGGGCGATCATAAGCGAGCTCGAAGCCGAGCAAGTCGCGCCAGAACGGCAGGCTGGCTTGAAGGCTGGAAACGCTGAGTTCGGGAACGAGATCGGCAAAGCCGCCTTGCGGCGCGCTTCCCGTGCTGTCGGAGGTCGCACGCGCGACGGGGTCTGAGGGCAGCGGTTTGTTCATTGCGGCGTCGCCTGATCTTATGACCGATCTTCGATGCGGTTATCGCAGCGAAGAGGCGCCAAGGCCAGACGCGGAATGAACGAATGCTCGCCGGGCGAGCCCGCCTCACGCGATCCGCAGCGCGAGGTCGCTTCCTTCCGTCTCGGCAAAGCCCGCCTGCAAGACCTCTTCGCGCTTGTGGCGCAGATGCGCACGCAGGATGTGGGAGAGGCCGGCGCCATCACGCCGCTGCAGCGCGTTCAGGATCGCCTCGTGCTCCTTCACGGCGAACGCCCAGCGCTGCGGTGTCATCGGCGTGACGTAGCGCGCGCGCCGGATGCGCGCGGTCACGGAAGCATAGAGCCCGGTCAGCGCGGGATTTTCGGCTGCGGCGACGATGGCCTCGTGAATGGCGCGGTTGCCGCGATAATACTGGATCAGATCGCCCTCGCGATAATGCCGAACCATGTCGTCATGTGCGGCGGCGATTTCGCCGATCCCGGCGTCGCTGATGCGCTCGCAGGCGAGCTCGCCGGCGAGCGCCTCGAGACCCTGGCAGACCTTCGGTGGCTTCCCATTCCCGATCTGCACGCCCGCGCACGGCACCGCCTACGACATCGCAGGGCAAGGCATCGCGTCGATCGGCGCCAGCCGCGCCGCGTTGCTGCTGGCCGCGGAGATGGCCGCGCGCCGCGCTGCGTGACGAGCCGGCGCTACTTCGTGATCGGCGTGACCAGCTCCTTGTCTGCTGAATCCACGACGAAGACGGCCAGCAGCTTCGCAGGTTCGGTATCGCTGGCATTCGCGCTTATGGCGTGACGGTCGCCGGGCTTTTCGAAGAAATTCTCTCCTTTGCGATAGACCTTGGCGGGCTCGTCATTGACCTGACTGCGGATCGCTCCTTCCAGGATGGTCGCATAGATGAATGCGGAGCGCGGATGCATGTGGGCCGGCGAGGAGCCTCCGGGACCATACTCGACCAGCACGCCCTTCATGCTCTTGCCTGGGACGTTCGGCAGCGCCTGGTCGAACACGACCGTCACTTTTGCCAGAGGTGCCGGTTCGGCCGCATGACCCGTCAGGACTGATGCGGCATAAACCGCCGTTGCGATCAGCAATCTGCGCATGGGATTTCCTTCATTGCAGTGGTTGTCGTGATGGAAGCTCTTGCGGTCCCTCAGAGTCTTGCGAGCCACGTTGCGAGCGGCGTTTTTCCAAGCCGCGCCTCGCCGAGCGGGTTCAGTGATGTGTCGTCAATGGGGGCGCCGTAGTACGGTGCCTTCGGGTCTCCCACCACCGGTCGGGCGTCGCCGGACGCCTTGAGGCGCCGCGCAATGAATTCATTGAAGGGGGCCTTCTCGGGTCCTGCGATATCGATGGTGCCGTTGAGCGGCCGGCCCATGGCGACCTCCGCGAGGCGATCAGCTACGTCTTCGGCGGCGATCGGCTGAAACAGTGCGGACGGGACGACGATCTTTCCTTCGACCACAGCCGTTTCGGCAATGGCGCCGAGGAATTCGAAGAACTGGGTGGCACGAACGATGGAGTAGGGGACCGAAGAGGATTTGATGATGGTCTCCTGGGCGAGCTTGGCCCGAAAATAGGAATTGTCGGGCGACCGTTCGGTCCCCACGATCGACAGCGCCACGTGATGCTTCACGCCCGCGGCCGCCTCTGCCGCGACGAGGTTCGTGCTCGAGCGCTGGAAGAAATCGAGCACGGCGGCGGGCTCCCAGGACGGCGCGTTGGCAACGTCGACGACGACATCCGCGCCAGCCAGCGCTGCTGCGAGGCCTTCCCCGGTCACGGCGTTCACGCCTGATTTCGGCGAGGCCGCAACGGCCTCGTGGCCGTGTTGTTTCAACTTCGTCACGAGCTTGGATCCGATCAATCCGGTCCCGCCGATCACGACGATCTTCATGGCATGTCTCCTCGGCATGTGACGAGCGTGAGTGATCCCAATCCGTGAGCCGATCACGTCACGTCGCCCAACGTGATGCGAAGCGCAGCTTAGCCGAGCAATGCGGCGGGCTCTTGCCTGTAACCGGCCTGCCTTGCCGGAAAATGCTCAGAAGACTCGTTGCGACGGGGTAGGCGCCGCGCCCGCCGTGGTCGGATCGAAGCCCAACGCAAAAAGTTTGCTGCATCTGCTCTGCAAAATTGCACCGAGATCAATGTTAGTATTGTACTGAGTAATGTACCGGTTCATATTGTGCCGCATCGACCCTCAAATGCACCGAGAGGTGGTCGCGCCCGACAAAGCGGAGCAACAGAATGAGCGTGAGTTATCTTGATGTGTTTCTGGCATTCCTTGGAATGACCTTTGGCCTGCCATCAGTGCTGCCCGGTCTCTTTTTCCAGCCGAAGGCCGAGCCGCCTCGAACCTCGCAAGCGACGTCGACCGACGCCGGCCCAACAGCAACCGATGACGACGTCACGGCGACCTGAACCGGGTCTCGCCCGCGATGTTTCGGCGTGACGCGCGCCGAGGCGCGAGCGTGACGGTCATGGAGATGCGCAGATGGATTTGACGGCCGCCACGGTGATCATCGCCTTTTCCGGCGTCTTCCTGATCTGCTTCATGAAGGGCGCATTCGGCGGCGGCTTCTCCATCGTCGGCATTCCGTTGCTGTCCCTCGTCATGGATCCGGTCACGGCCGGCGGCCTGCTCGCGCCGCTCTTCATCGCTATGGACCTGTTCGCGTTGCGCTACTGGAAGCCCTCGACGTGGTCGAAGCCGGACCTGGTGCTGCTGTTGCCCGGGCTCGTGATCGGCATTGCCCTCGGCTATCTCTTGTTCCGCGTATTGGACCATCGCGCCGTCGCGATCGTGATGGCGGTCGTGACGTTGAGCTTCGTTGGCATATGGCTCGTGCGTGATCCGAAGGTGGTCATTCGTCCGCGCTCCTCGCCGAAGGCGGTTGCTGCCGGTCTTGCCTCGGGTGTCACGACCATGGTCGCGCATTCCGGCGGACCGCCGCTGGCGATGTACCTCCTGCCGCTTGGCCTCAGCAAGGAGGTCTACGCGGGAACGACGAGCCTGTTCTTCACCGTCGGCAACGCGATCAAGGCGGTGCCTTGGCTGTTGCTGGTGCGGCCGGCGGGCAACGTCTGGATCGTGATGGCGGCGTGCCTCTTTGCCATTCCCAGCGGCGTCTGGCTCGGCTGGCGGCTGCACGGAAAGCTGGACCAGCGGCAGATCTACCGGGCGTGCCATGGCTTGCTGGCCGTGACGGCGTTGAAGCTGTTGTGGGACGGAGTGTCTGGTTATCTCGGATAGTTTGTAAGTCGCGCCGCATCACGGCGCGACCATCGTTCGACGGTCACGCTGCCGTGCTCACGGATTTCGCGATGATGTCGTCACGCCCCGCAGACGATCACGCCGTACCAGCCGAGGCCGCGATAAGTCTCGTAGCCTGGCGTCGCATGGAACGCGACCAGCGCGCCCGTGCGATCGTGGTAGAAGCCGGAGCGCTGGCCGTTCAGCGAGATCGAGATGCGCTCGCTCAAAATGCCCTGGCCGTCGGAAGCTGCGATGACACGCAGATTGGAGTCGACCAGCAGCACGCGCGCCTTGTCGCTGTCGCCGATGCGCACGCCCTGCACGATGGCGCGGGCCTGCGCCTCCCAGTCGAAATGGATGGCGAGCACGCCGATCGGCGCGCCGTTGGCCTGTCCGCCGGCGCGGACGCTGGCACAATAGGTCGCGACCTGGGCATTGCCGAGCAGCGGCTGGTTCTCGACGTCACCGGCGACATAGTCGTCGCCGGAGCGCAAGGTTCGCGCCTCGCGAAACCACTTTGTGTGGGCGACGTTCTGGCCGACGACGCGAAAGCGGTCGGCGCGGCCGTTGGCGATGACATTGCCGTCGAGGTCGCAGAGCCAGAGGTCGAGATAGACGGTGTAGGCGCCGAGGATCACGCCGAGGCGCTGCGAGGCATGGGAGACGGCAGCAGCGTTGGGCGAGGCCGCGCAATCGACCACGGCGGAATCGGTCGCCCACCAGCGCACGTCGCAAGTGCGTTCATAGAGGTTGCGATCGATCAGCTCGATGGCGTTGAGCGACAGGTCGACCATGCGCTCGCCGCGCGAGCGCTGGCTCATGCGGTCGATCGAGGCGACGAGATCGCCGGTGCGCTTCGTCAGCTGGGTTTCAAGCTCGCGCGCGATGGTTTCGACCTGCTGGCCGACGCCGCGCACCTCCTGCGCCACCACTGCGAAGCCGGCGCCCTGCGCGCCGGCGCGCGAGCTCTCGATCAGCGCGTTCAGCGCCAGCATCTTCATCTGGTTGGTGATCTGCTGAATCGCCTTGGTCTTGTCGACTGCGATCTGGTTGACCTCCGCGGTCAAGCGATTGATCAGTGCGGAGATATCGGAATCGTCATCAGCGGGTTCGGTGGCGATCGGCTTGGCTTTCAGACCCAGCGCAGCAGACATCGGGGAGCTTCCCTTGGCAATGAGGCCTGATCTGCAACGAACCCGGAACAACTAATTACAGATCGAATACGAGTCTTTTTCGAAGATTCCGCCTAACGCCCGCTTAATTTGCTGTTCCACGGAATGCCCAAATGATAGTCAATCCGCGCAGCAAAGTGGCAATCCACCGCTTTGTGCGGCGCGGACATTGCAAATCCCGGGGGATTCCAGGTCAATCGTCATTGCCGGCCGATCGCCGCAACGCCCAGTCCGATTCCCGGGTTCCTCAAGCCAGTCTCGACTCATGACGCCGCCCGCAACCGCCTTGCCCGTCGAAGTGCCCCAGGCGTTTCTGGGCGTCGCGCGCTCGCTCACCGACAAGCTCTGGCTCGACCGGCTGGATGCGCGCGGGGCTGCCAAGGCGCTCGCCATCGTGCAGCGGCACCAGCTGCCGGAGTTGCTGGCACGGGTGCTGGCGGGCCGCGGCATCGACATCGATGGCGTCAGCGACTTCCTGGATCCGACCATCCGCAAGCTGTTGCCGGACCCGTACACTGTGACCGAGATGGAGGCCGCCGCGAAGCGGATCGCGGACGCAGTGATGCGCGGCGAGAAGGTCGCGATCTTCGGCGACTACGACGTCGACGGCGCGACCTCTGCGGCGCTGCTCGCCTGGCATCTGCGCCATTGCGGGCTCGATCCGCTGATCCATATTCCCGACCGGATTTTCGAAGGCTACGGCCCGAACACCGAAGCGATCCGCGCGCTGGCCGCCAAGGGCGCCACGCTGCTCGTCACCGTCGATTGCGGCACCACCAGCATCGAGCCGCTCGCGGAAGCCAAGCGCCTCGGCATGTCCGTGGTCGTGATCGATCATCACCAGGCCGGCACGGAGCTGCCGGAGGTCGATGCGCTGGTCAATCCGAACCGGCTCGACGACCTCTCGGGCCTTGGCCATCTCGCCGCCGTCGGGCTCGTGCTGGTGACGCTGGTCGCCGTCAACCGCGAACTGCGCCAGCGCGGCTTCTGGACCAGCGAGATGCCCGAGCCCGATCTGCTCGGCATGCTGCACCACGTCGCGCTCGGCACGGTTGCGGATGTCGCGCCGCTGATCGGGCTCAATCGTGCCTTCGTCGCAAAAGGCCTGATCGCGATGCGGCGGCGCGACCATGTCGGCCACACCGCGCTGATGGACGTGGCGCGGCTCAACGGCCCGCCGGAGGCCTGGCATCTCGGCTTCATGCTGGGGCCGCGCGTCAATGCCGGCGGCCGCATCGGCCGCGCCGATCTCGGCGTGCGGCTCTTGCTCGAAGGCGACAGCGTCGAGGCGGCGCGGATTGCGGCCGAACTCGATCGCCTCAACAGCGAGCGCCGCGTCATCGAGCAGGCGGCCGAAGCGCAGGCCGAAGCCGAGGCGCTGGCCTCGATCGGGCTCGAGGACAAGATTGGCGTGATCGTCACGGCCTCCGAAGGCTGGCATCCCGGCGTGGTCGGCCTCGTCGCGTCCCGCCTGAAGGAGAAGTTTTCACGGCCGGCCTTTGCGATTGCGCTGGAGCCCGGCGGCATCGGCACCGGCTCGGGCCGCTCCATCGCGGGCGTCGATCTCGGCAAGGCGGTGCGGCAGGCGGTGACTGACGGTATCTTGCTGAAGGGCGGCGGCCACGCGATGGCCGCGGGCGTGACGTTGCGGAAGGAGAAGCTCGCCGAATTCCGCGCCTATCTCGAAAACGCGCTGGCGCGCGACGTTGCCGAGGCGCGCCATGTCAACGAGCTCTATGTCGACGGCGCGGTGTCCGCGCGCGCGGTGACGACGGAGCTTGCGACCACGCTCAACCGCGCCGGTCCCTTCGGCAGCGGCAATCCGGAAGTCGTGCTGGCGCTGCCATCGCATCAGCTCGTCTATGCCGATGAGGTCGGACAGGCGCATTTGAGGCTACGCTTCAAGTCTGGCGACGGCTCGATCGTCAACGGCATTGCGTTCCGTTCGGTCGGCCAGAAGCTCGGCAACGCGCTGCTCGCCAATCGCGGTCAGCAATTGCATGTCGCGGGATCGTTGTCGGTCGACCGGTACCAGGGCGCCGAGCGCGTGCAATTCCGCGTCGTCGACGTCGCGCTACCGGACCAGGGGCCATCCGTGATTAGATAACGCAAGATCCCTCGCGACAAACGCGGTACGCGTTTGCGCGGAGATCATGCGTCAAAAATAAGCCGCTCAAACAACAAAAAAGGGAGTGAACATGGCAGGGCAGGTTGAGGGCAAGGTCGCGCTGGTGACGGGCGGCGCCTCGGGCATTGGCGAAGCCATCGTCGAGCTGTTCGCCCGCGAAGGCGCCACCGTCGCCGTCACCGATATCGACGAGCTGCGCGGCCCCGAGCTCGCCAAGCGCGTGACCAAAGCCGGCGGCAAGGCGATTTTCCTGGAGCAGGACGTCACCAGCGAGGAGCGCTGGATCGAGATCGTCGCCGAGATCGCCAAGCGCTATGGCCGGCTCGACATCATGGTCTCCAATGCCGGCATCGGCATTGCCGTGCCGTCGATCGTCGACATGACGCTCGCTGATTGGCACAAGCAGAACGCCATCAATCTCGACGGCGTGTTTCTCTCCGTGAAGCATTGCCTGCCCCTGATGCGCAAGACCGGCGGCGGCTCGATCGTCATAATGTCCTCGCTCGCGGGCTTGCGCGGTGCACCGGGCCTGTCGGCCTATTCGCTGACCAAAGGCGGCGTGCGGCTGTTCGCCAAATCGATCGCGATGGAGTGCGCGGCCGCCGGCGACGGCATTCGTGTCAACTCCGTGCACCCCGGCATCATCGACACCCCGATCTGGGGCAAGATCCCGACGGGTGCAACGGGCGCCGGCCAGAACGCCCCGATCGACCCCGAGGAGCGAGCCAAGGTCGCAACCCCGCTCGGCCGCGCCGGGCAGGCCGCGGAGATCGCTTCCGGTGTGCTGTATCTGGCCTCCGATGCCTCGCGCTACGTCACCGGCAGCGAGCTCGTCATCGACGGCGGCATGAATGCCGGCGGCGTGCCGCGGCGGCAATAAGCCGCCGCGCAAGACGCGAAGGGCAGGGTGGCGCCCGCAGGGGCTGACGCAGAGGCGTCGGCCCTGTACAACGCGGGCCTCTTCCGGCCGATAGAGGTTTCCTTCGCCATGGCGCACAGCCTTCAATCTTCCTCATCCGCACCTGCGCCGTTCCGCTCGAACCGGCCTGATCTCGCCACCGACGCGATCCGCACCGCGCGCGAGGACCTCGCCGCCTGCTTCCGCATGGCCGCGCGCAATGGTTTTGAGGAGGGCATCTGCAACCATTTCTCGGCCGTGGTGCCTGGCCATGACGATCTCTTCCTGGTCAATCCCTACGGCTACGCCTTCCGCGAGCTGACGGCGTCAAAGCTGCTGATCTGCGATTTCCACGGCAACGTGCTCGACGGCGAGGGCGCGCCCGAGGCGACCGCGTTCTACATCCATGCAGAGATGCACAAGCGCCTGCCGCGCGCGAAGGTCGCCTTCCACACCCACATGCCCTACGCCACGGCGTTGTCGATGACCGAGGGCGATCCCCTGATCTGGGCTGGCCAGACCGCGCTAAAGTTCTACGGCCGCACCGCAGTGGACCGCGATTACAACGGCCTCGCACTCGACAACCGCGAAGGCGCGCGCATCGCATCGGCCGTCGGCGATGCCGACATCGTCTTCATGAAGCATCATGGCGTGATGGTGCTGGCGCCGACCGTCGCGGAGGCCTGGGACGATCTCTACTATCTCGAGCGCGCCGCCGAGGTGCAGGTGCTGGCGATGTCGACGGGACGAAAGGTGCTGCCGGTCGATCCCGCGATCGCGGCGGAAACCTACAGACAGATGCGCGAAGGCGATTCCGAATCCGCGCGATTGCATCTCGCCGCGATCCGGCGGCAGCTCGACGCGGAAGAGCCGCAGTACCGGCACTGACCCCAACCGCCGTCATTCCGGGCTCGCGCCAAGTGGCGCGCCCCGGAACGACAAAGTGAGAGAGCGGGCCCTACGATCCCTGCCGCAACTTCGCCAGCACCTTCAGCCCGCCATAGCCATCCGCGGGCGTGATCCCAGCGCGCTGCTGGAAATCCTTGATCGCCTTCATGGTGTCGTTGCCGACGCGGCCGTCGGTGCCGCCGGTGTCGAACCCGGCCTTGGTCAGGCGCGTCTGCATCTCCTGCACCTCGGCGAGCGTCAGCGCGCGCTCTGAGCCGGGGAAGGGCTGGATGAAGGGCGGCGCGCCGAGGCAGCGGTCGCCGAGATGGCAGATCGCAAGCGCATAGTTCATCGAGGGATTGTAGCTCTTCACCGAATAGAAATTCGGCCCCAGCAGGAATGTCGGCCCGCCCGCAACCGGCGTCCACATCTGCGCGGATGCATTCGGTTGCGGAAAGGGCTGGCCGTCGGCACGGGTGACACCGGCCGATGCCCAGGCCGCGTAGGTCCGGTTGCCGCCCATATCGCCGGACGCGCGCACTTCGTAGCCCCAATGCTCGCCACGGCGCCACTTGCCGCGATTGACCAGGTACTTTGCCGTCGATCCCAGCGCGTCGTCGGGCTTGCCGAACGGCGAGACCTTGCCGTCGCCGTCGTAGTCGATGCCGACATTGAGCCAGACCTCCGGCATCCATTGCGAATGCCCCATCGCGCCGGCCCAGGATCCCTGCATCTGCTCCGGCGTGCTCCAGCCCTTGTCGACGATGCGCAGCGCGTTGATCAGCTCGGTCTCCCAATAGGCCTTGCGGCGCGGCTCGTTCCAGGCGAGCGCGGCGAGCGAGGGGAATACCGGCGTCATGTGGTTTTGTTGCACCAGCGGATCGCCATAGGCGGACTCCACGCCCCACAGCGCCAGCAGCGTACCGCGCTCGACGCCGAAATCACGCTCGATGCGCGCGAGCAGCGCCTCGTTGTTTTTCAGCGCGATCTTGCCATTGATGATGCGCCAGTCCGAGACGCGGCGGTTGATGTATTGCCAGACCTGCTCGTGGAATTCGGGCTGGTTGCGCATCTGCTTGAACACGCTCATGTCGGGCTCGACCCGTGCCATCGCACGCTGCCAGGTCGCGGCCGAAATGCCCTTCGCCATGGCGCGTGCACGAAAACCCTCGCGCCATTCGTCGAAGCCCGGAGGCGCGGCGAGAAGCTGTGTGGGTGACGCGAGTACGGCCGCCGCACCGAGCGCGGATTTCAGCAGGGCGCGACGGGTGTGATGGGCCGAGGAATCAGGTTGTTTCATGAACCCATTCTAGCGGGAATCATCGCCCGTGTGAGCGGGTTCCTGGGACGCGGGGGGGGAACAGTCTGTTCCTCCGGAACAAAGTGTCGCAGTCCCGCATTCCCTCCGCATACACTGGAGGATGAAGATGAAAAGATATCTGCTTGCCGCCGCCATGGTCACGGCCATCGCCGCCCCTGCCTTCGCCGACGAAGTCGGCGTTCACGTCGGTCCGGTCGGTGCCGGCGTAACGGTCGGACAGTCCCACGAATATCGTGAGCGGGATCGCGATCGCGACCGCACCACGGTCATCAGGGAGCGCGAGCCTGCCAACCGCACCACGGTGATCAAGAAGGAAGATGAATTCGGCAATCGCAGCAAGACCGTGATTCATCACGACAACGACTGACGGAGCAGGGCCCCGGCCGAGCGCCGGGGCTCGCCTTCTACACGCAGTCTGCTCATCAAGAATTCGGGGTGGAATGAAGATACGGGCACATGCGGAAAGCCACGTCGTCGAGCTCGACGACGGATCGCAATGGCGGATCTATCCCGGCGATCTCGCGACCCCGTTGAGCTGGAAGCCCGAAACCGATTTGCGGCTCGAGCCGAACGGTGATCGGACGAGTTCGCATGTGCTGGTGAATGCCGCCGATCAGAGCCGCGTACGCGTGAGCGCGGCGGGCGATGCCTGGCCCGACGGCGAGGTTAAGAAAGCGTTGAAGGGCGGCTGAGCGTCCTTGCGCTCGCGTGGATATCCCCAATTTCAAGCCTGTCGCTTTACGGTCGGTTTGCTTCCGTCTGCCCAGAATGCGCGCATGCGGGAGCTGTTCGACATCATCCGTACCAATCCCTGGCCGTTCGGCGCCGGGCTGTTTGTCGTGATCCTGATGATCATCGCCGAGAACTTTGGCCGCGGCATTCGGGGCGACGGCGCCGTCAGCGATTTCTCGGATGCCGATGGAGGCGACGGCGGCTGCGGTGGTGACGGAGGCGGCGGCGACTAGAGCCGGTTAGTCCTCCTGCAAATCGGCGGCAATGCCGGCGAGCCAGCGCCGGATCGCGGTCTCTGCCTTGGCGTCCAGACTTGCGGCAAGGCGCTTCTCCAGCGCGATCACGCGCTCCCTGCAAGCCTTCAACAGCGTCGTTCCCCGCTGCGTCAGCGTCCATTGCTGGATCCGGCCGTGGACCGGATGAGGCGTCATCACGATCGCACCGTCGCGATCGAGGTTGCGAATGATCACGCCGACCGTCTGCGGGGTCAGGAAGGTGAGCCGGGCGACGTCGGCGCCGGAGAGGCCCGGATAGGCGTTCAGCATGGTCAGCACGGCAAATTGCGGCGACGTCACGCCGAGGTCGGCGAGCGTCCGTTCCATCGTCAGGCGGACCGCGGCGTGGGCTTGTCGCAGCAGATAGCCGAGATAACCTTGCTCACCGCGCTTGCCTTCTCCGGGCGCGGGCACGCGAACGGCAGCGATTTCGGCAGGCACGGCCGGCTTCCGCGAGGCCTTCGATTTCGTGATGGCGGCGGTCTTGCGCGTCATATAAGAGCTCTTATAAGATGTAAGTAGTCTTACAATACACGAGGTGAACGCCAATGTCACACGCCCGCAGCGAGTACGAGGATTTCAAGAAGATCGCGCCCGATGCGTATGAGCTGGTGCTGGCGCTCGGTCAGGTGGCGGCCAAGGCGGGCCTCGACAAGCAGCTGCTCGAGCTGGTCAAGCTGCGCGCCTCGCAGATCAACGGCTGCGCCTTCTGCGTGCAGCACCACGTCCTGTTGTCGGAGCGGATTGGCGTGCCCGTGGACAAGCTCAATCTGGTCGCGGTCTGGCGCGAGGCGCCGGTCTTTTCCGCGCGCGAGCGGGCCGCGCTGGCCTGGGCCGAGGCGCTGACCTTCCTGCCCGATGGCGTCAGTGAAGAGGTCTATGCGAAGACTTCCCGCGAATTCTCCGAGACCGAGCTGATGTACCTGACCTCGGCGGTCGCCTCGATCAACGTCTGGAACCGCTTTGGCGCCGCGTATCGCTGGACGCCGGCGAAGCGGCCGGTCGCAGCGAGCGCCGCGGCATCTTGAGTGCAACAACGAGAAAACAAGGGGAGGTTATCATGACTGCAATGAGTTTGACCCATGCGCAGCGTCCGGCGCCATCGCGCTCGATGGCGCTGGCCGTTGTCGGCGGGCTCGCCTGCGCGCTTGCGATCGGCAAGGCGTTGCCGGTGACGATGGACGCCGTATCCGGCGCGTTGGCGCCGCTCTGCGCGACCGCGGCGGAGAGCTCGCCGCTCGACAAGGTCGAACCGATCGGCTCCTACGCGCTGCCGAACGTCCCGGGCAAGCGCGTCACCATCGTGCGTGTGTTCTACGGTCCCGGCGGATTTTCGCGGCCGCATCGTCACGCGGGTTCGGTGACCGCCTACATCACCAAGGGTGAAATCCGTTCCCAGCTTGGCGGCGGTCCTGTCGAAACATTTGGTGTCGGCCAGTCCTTCTTCGAGCCGCCGGGATCGACGCATCTGGTCTCGGCCAATGCCAGCACGACCGAGCCGGCGGAATTGATCGCGGTATTCGTGGCGGACGAGGGCGCGCAACTGACGACGCTGTTGGAGTAGTCCGTAGCGGCCGCATGAGCGAACTCGCCCCTCAATTCTCCTCGCCGCTCGATCCTTCGCGCAGGTCCGGCTTGATCACGTCCTCCGGCAACGCGTGCGCCACCGGCTGCGGCGTGCCGGCGATCTCCGGGCCGACTTCGCGGCCGCGGGCGTGGATCAGGCGTTCATAGGCCGAGACCAGCGTGACGTAAGGACTGACCCAGATCCAACCGTCGCGAGTAAATACCTGCACGTCGAAATGCAAATGCATCGATGTGCCGGCGGGATGGTCGAGATAGTTGGAGACCACGCCGATCTTCTCGCCTTCGGTGACGATGCGGCCGTTGAGCATGCCGTCGGCGGTCAGCGCCTGCGGGTTCATGTGCATATAGCGGAAGCGAATATGCTCGGTGCGGCTGTTGACCTCGAGCGTCGCGGCCTGATCCTTGGCGCCGCGGATCACGATGGCGTCGCGCACCGCGACGACGCCGCGCTGCTTGCGATCGCAGGGTTCGTGGCCTTCGCCGGGCGGTGGGCATTCGGCGGCGCGGATGTCCTCGCCCTGGTGGCCATAACCGCCGCCGCACTGCCAGACCTCGAAACTGCGGGACTCGCAGAAATTGTCGCGCCAGGGATAGGCCGTCGGGCCGTCGCTCTTGTCGCGCTTGCCGTAGGATTGCGAACGCACGAAGGCGGGCGCCTTTTCGAGCGGAAAACGGATCTGCGCATAGGCCATCACATCCGGATGGCCGGCCTTGTTGCGATAGCCGGTGTTCGGGATGATGTCGCCGCTCGGTCGGTAGGTGAAATCCGGCGACCGCGCTGAAGGACGATCGATGATGCTGGAGGCCATGTCCGTCAGCGGCCGCATGCGCTGGCCGCCGGCGATGCGGAGCCCTTTCAGGAAGCGCTCGGCAACCGGATAGGCTTCCTTGCAGGCGAGCCTCCGCGGCTTTGCGATGCTGTCCAGGCACTGGATGGAGACGACATAGGCAACGCCGAAGCGGGTGAAGGCGTAGCGCACATAGCCTTCCCGGATGAACCTGCGCAGGTCCGGATAGGTTGCCGCAAGCGGCTTGACCTGCTCGCCCTTGCCGCCGGCGGGATCGGCGACGTCGTAAACGAGTGCCGAGCCCGTGATCTGCACCTCGACCGGCCTTGTGTAGACGCGGCTCGGCAGGCCGTCGCCGGCACCGGGTTCGAGCGAGAAGCTGGCACTGTAACCTGAGGGGCCGGCATCAAACATGTCGACGGGATTGAAATCGGCCTGATAGTGCGAGAGCGCGAGTGTCCCCGGCGCGCGATTGCGCTGCGCCTCGAGATAGGCGGCAGCATCGAACGGCAGCAGCACGGGCACGGAGCTGCGGGCGATACCGGTGAAGAATTGCGATGAGACCGCGTTGAGCTGCACCAGCGCAGGCATCGCGCGCGGATCGAAGCGTGGCACCGAACGGCGGGGTGCGAAGATGAAGTCGCCCGCGATCGGGGGACGGCTGTTGACCTCGGTGCGGAGCTGGTCGAGCGCTACGCGCCAATCGACGCGCAGCGCCGTGAGCGAAGGGCTGCGGATTTCGTCCGCAGCGAGCGGCGTGGCGGTGAGGAGCGAAAGCGCCGCCAGAAACAGCGAGACGAAGCGGAAACTTTTCCCAACCACTGCCTCGGCCCCCGGCGGCACCTGCTCTGATTTCTCGCTTAGTCCTTGGCGCGCTCGGAGTAGGAGCCGTCTTCGGTCATCACCACGATACGGGTGCCGACGGCGATGTGCGGCGGCACAGTGGTGCGCAGGCCGTTGGAGAGCACCGCAGGCTTGTAGGAGGAGGAGGCGGTCTGGCCCTTGGTCACGGGCTCGGTCTCGACCACTTCCAGCGTCACGCGCTGCGGCAACGCGATCGACACCACGTTGACGTCATGCGTCGACAGCTTGACCGTCATACTCTCCTGGAGATAAGCGGCCGCATCGCCGATGACGTCCTTGGACACCTGGACCTGGTCATAGGTTTCCGGGTTCATGAAATGGAAGCCGTCGCCATCTTCATAGAGGAAGGTGAAGTTGCGCTCTTCGATCGTGGCCTTCTCGACCTGGTCGGTGGTCTTGTAGCGCTCGGAGATCTTTACCCCGTCCGAGATTCGGCGCATTTCGATCTGGCTGACCGGAGTGCCCTTGCCGGGATGGATGTTCTCGGCGGTCACAACGACATAAAGCTTGCCGTCTTGCTCGATCACGTTGCCCTTGCGAATAGAACTGGCGATGACTCTCAAAGCTATATTTCCTGCTTGCTTGGCCCGGCTCCGGCCAGGACGTGGTCAAATTGATGGGGGACCTGGGGCCTCAAATCAGACCGCGGCACCCGTTTCGGGCCGCAACATACGCATTTTGTCATTGAATGCCAGCATTTTGCTGGCCTGCGGGGCGGCCGGTTGATGGTTGGGGACAAGCCGATTTCGCCGTTCTGGTCGCCCTCGCGGCACCTCGACCGGCGGCCGTTCCTCCAGGCCAGGGGGGCCATTACCGGGTCTCTCAGGGGCTTTTTCGCCGAGCAGGGGTTCCTCGAGGTCGAAACCTCGGTCCTTCAGGTCTCCCCGGGTAACGAAACCCATCTGCACGCCCCCCGGACCGAGATCATGCGGCCCGATGGCAGCCGTGCCAGCCGGTACTTGCGGACCTCGCCGGAATTCGCCTGCAAGAAGCTGCTGGCGGCCGGCGAGGAGCGGATTTTCGAATTCGCACGGGTGTTCCGTGATCGCGAGCGCGGCGACCTGCATCTGCCCGAATTCACCATGCTGGAATGGTACCGGGCTCGCGCCCCCTACGATGCCATCATGGCGGACACCGTCGTCGTCATCGCCCGCGCCGCGCAGGCGACCGGAATCGGGAGTTTCTCGTTCCGCGGCCGAACCGCCGACCCCTTCGCCGAGCCGGAGCTGGTGACGGTCGCCGGCGCCTTCGAGCGGTTCGCAGGGATCGACCTGCTGTCGACAATCTCGGGCGGCGAGGGTAACCGTGCCGCGCTCGCGCAGGCGGCCGGCGCCAAGGTCCGGGTGACGGAGGACGACACCTGGTCCGACATCTTCAGCAAGGTCCTGGTCGAGCATGTCGAGCCGCAGCTGGGGCAGGGGCGTTTGACCATTCTGTTCGAATACCCATCTCCAGAGGCGGCGTTGGCGCGGGTGAAGGCCGATGACCCGCGGGTCGCCGAGCGGTTCGAGGTCTATGCCTGCGGCGTCGAGCTCGCCAACGGCTTTGGCGAGTTGACCGACGCCGAGGAACAGCGCAAGCGCTTCACGGAATCGATGGCGGAGAAGCAGCGCCGCTATGGCGAGGCCTATCCGCTGGACGAAGATTTTCTGGCCGCGGTCGCCCAAATGCCGGAGGCGAGCGGTGTCGCGCTCGGCTTCGACCGGCTGGTGATGCTGGCGAGCGGCGCAGCGCGGATCGATCAGGTGGTGTGGACACCGCCTGCAAATGAAACGTTAAGTGAGACATGACGAAGACCAACCTTGCACGCACCCTGCGTGAGCCGGCCGAACTTGTGGCCGCACAGCTTGCACCTGCCGAAGCGCTGCCCGCGCTCGAGCGTGTCGCCGCGCGCTATGCGGTGGCGATCACGCCGGCGCTGGTCGAGCTGATCGACACGTCCGATCCCGACGATCCGATCGCGCGGCAATTCGTTCCGACCGTCGCGGAACTGGAGATGCAGCCAGGCGAGAGCGCCGATCCGATCGGCGATCATCCGCACTCGCCGGTTCCGGGCATCGTCCATCGCTATCCCGACCGCGTGCTGTTCAAGCTCGTCCACGTCTGCGCGGTCTATTGCCGCTTCTGCTTCCGCCGCGAAATGGTCGGGCCCGGCAAGGAGAACGCGCTCTCGGACGGCGCATATCGCGCGGCGATCGATTACATCCGTTCGCACAGCGAGATCTGGGAAGTGATCCTGACCGGCGGCGATCCCTTGATGCTGTCGCCGCGCCGGATGAGCGAGATCATGGCCGATCTCGCGGGAATCGATCACGTCAAGATCATCCGTCTTCACACCCGCGTGCCGGTAGCCGATCCCGCGCGGATCAGCGACGAGATGGTGGCTGCGTTGAAGGTCGAGGGCGCGACCACCTGGGTCGCGGTGCATGCCAACCATGCGCGCGAGTTGACGGGGCCTGCGCGCGCGGCCTGCGCGCGGCTTGCCGATGCCGGAATTCCCATGGTGAGCCAGTCCGTGCTTTTGCGCGGCGTCAACGACAGCATTGCCGCTTTGTCGGATTTGATGCGAGCTTTCGTCGAATGCCGGATCAAGCCCTATTATCTGCATCACGGCGATCTCGCGCCGGGCACCGTGCATTTGCGAACGACGCTGGCCCAGGGGCAGGATTTGATGCGGCAGTTGCGCGGACGGGTGTCAGGACTGTGTCAGCCGGACTATGTCATCGACATTCCCGGCGGCGCCGGCAAATCGCCGGTGGGGCCGAATTATGTGTTGGCGGTGCAAAATACCGCAGCCGACGCGCGTGAAGCGGAGACGGAAACGCGCTATCGTATCGTGGATTATTGCGGCGACGTTCATCTCTATCCGCCCGAGACGTGAGCGGCGATGCAGAGAACGTGGGTTTGAGAATGGAGGAACGGACATGAAGAAGATCATGGTGGTGGCAGCGTCGCTCGTGGTCTTGCTTGGCGGAGCGGCGGTTGCACAGCCCAGCGGCTCCAAGGGGTCGACATCCGGCGGCGCCACGTCGGGATCAGTGCCGCAGGCACCCATCGGTCATCGCCAGCCGCGCGCCGGCGATGTGCCGAACGAGAAGAATCTGAGCGATCCGAATAATCCCGTGAATAAGGAAGACGCGGCGCTCGACAAGAAGATCAAGAGCATCTGCCGCGGCTGTTAGCTTGTGGCTAGCGGCGGGCAGGGCGCGACAGCTCGCCCCGCCCGCGTTGGCTTTGGCCTTACGCCGAGCGTTCGTGCAGCCCCGCGCGCTTCGTGTTGCGCCGGATCTCGACCGCGTCAGCGAGTTGCTCGAGCGCGGTTGCCGTGGTCGCCCAGTCGATGCATCCGTCCGTGATGCTCTGGCCGTAGGTCAGCGGTTTGCCCGGCACCACGTCCTGGCGGCCGGCAACGAGATTGCTCTCGATCATCACACCCATGATACGGTTCTCGCCACCTGAGATCTGGCCGGCGATGTCGGCCATGACCAGCGGCTGGTTTTCCGGCTTCTTGCTCGAATTGGCGTGGCTCGCATCCACCATCACCAGCGGCGCGACGCCGGATTTGGCCAGATCGTTGCAGGCCGCCGCGACGCTTGCCGCGTCGTAGTTCGGCTTGCTGCCGCCGCGCAGGATGATGTGGCAGTCCTCGTTGCCCGCGGTCGAGGCAATCGCCGAGCGGCCGAGCTTGGTCACCGCCATGAAATGATGCGGATGCGAGGCCGACTTCACCGCGTCCGCCGCGATGCGCACATTGCCATCGGTGCCGTTCTTGAACCCGACCGGGCACGACAGCCCCGAGGCCAGCTCGCGGTGGATCTGGCTCTCGGTCGTGCGCGCGCCGATCGCGGCCCAGGACACGAGGTCCGCAATGTATTGTGGCGTCGTCATGTCCAGAAATTCCGCGCCGGCGGGCAGGCCGAGATTGTTTACCGCGGACAGCACGTTGCGCGCCAGCCGCAGGCCCTTGTTGATGTCGAAGCTGCCGTCCAGGTCGGGATCGTTGATCAGGCCCTTCCAGCCGACGGTGGTGCGCGGCTTCTCGAAATAGACTCGCATCACGATCTCGAGCTGGTCGGCAAGGTCTTCGCGCAAGCTCGCGAGGCGCTCGGCATATTCGAGCGCGGCCTTGGGATCGTGCACCGAGCAGGGGCCGACCACGACCAGCAGGCGGTCGTCCTGGCCGTTGAGGATGGCATGGATGGCGTTGCGCGCCGCCATCACCACACGCGTTGCGGTGAGCGTGCGCGGGACTTCCCGCATCACCTCTTCCGGCGTGCTCAGCTCTTTCAGTTCGCGGATACGAAGATCGTCGGTCGTGCTCAGCACGGCGGGCTCCTGTCTGTTTGAACCTGCCGGCAATAAAAAAGCCGCCAGGTCTGGCGGCTTGTTCGGACGTTTGCTTCAATATTCAGATTGAGCGCGATCCTCCTGCCGCCAGCGAGCTGTCGTAGCTAAAGTACCAAAAATAGCTGGTGACGAGGGTGATCATGGCCGCTCATATAGCGTGCGATTGGCGGGTTGTCACCCCCCAATCGGCGCGAGGGGCCACGAGGCACCCTCAACTGTTGCTCTTGCGTGCCGCCAGCGCCATGCCGATCAGGGTGGCGCCGCCGAACAGCAAATTGATACCGACGAGGATGCCGATCGCCCATTCCGCCGAGCTCGGCAGCCCCGTGATCACCATGAACGCGATGGCGATGTCGACGAGGCCGGAGATCAGGAGCCAGGACCAGCGGCTGCTCAGCTCGCGGCGGTGCTCCAGCGCATACATGATGGTGGCGACGCCCTCGGCGAGGAAGTAGGCGCCGAGCACGATGGTCAGCGTCAGCACGGCCTGCATCGGCCGGGCCAGCAGGAGCATGCCGGCGAGCACGGCCAGCGCGGCCGAGATCAGCGACCACCAGAAACCCGGCGAGCTGCGCGCCCAATAGGTCACGATCAGTCCGCCAATGCCGCTGATCAGGAACATCCAGCCGAGGAATATCGTGATCGCAAGGCTCGCGAGCGGCGGCAGGATCAGCGCGGCGACGCCGAGAACGGCAAGCAGGATGCCTTCGAACAGGAAAGCCTTCCAATGCGCCTTGACCGTTTCGCTCATGGCGGATTGCAGCCGGGAAAAATCCTCAGGCGATGTCATCGGCAGGCTCCAGATCGAAAGATGTGTGCTCAATCTAGTATGCACACACCGCGCTTGCCATCCCGGGGCTCAACCGCCGCCGTGCGCTGACGAAAAACCTTCGCTGCTGGTGCGAACGCGGTTGCGGCCGAGAATGTAGATCGCGATCGTGACGATCAGGAGCGCGAGGCCGAGCAGGATCGAGACGAAGCCGATCGGGATCAGGGCCAGCGTCAGATTGCGCTCCGGGTTGATCAGCCAGTGATGGATCGAGGTCAGCACGAAGGCGAGGCCGAGGAAGCCGACGCCGCCGCCGGCGAGCAGCAGCGCCCACATCCGGCGCAGCTGGCTGAGCCGCTCCCGCGCGATATCGGTCCTCGGCGCGTGATGGCGCGCGACCCGCCGCACCAGGCGGATGGCGAAGGCGATCGAGCTGAAGCCGATCAGCAGGCTCGCTCCGCCCAGCCACATCCGCAGCGTCGGATCGAGATCGGGCATCCGCTGCAAGGTCAGCAGCGGGAAGTCGAAGGCCGAATGCAGCGCGACCGGGCCTGCGAAGATCAGCAGGCGGCTGGACAGGCGGGCCCAGTCGCGATGGTGGCGGTTGGCACCCAGCGCCGTGCCGGCGCGCGCGATCGTCAGGTAGGCGCCGGCGATGATGCCGAGCGCGCCGTGGAACGGCACGGTCAGCACGCTGCGCAGGGCGGCCAGCGAGCGCCACATCTCGGCGTGCTGGACGAGGTAGGCGAGGTTCTCGTAGGCGGCGAAGCCGAGGCCGACGGCGGCGCCATAGACCACGGTATCCATCGGATTGGCGAAGGTCCGCCGCTTGGTCGAGGAGACCAGCACGATGGCGATCACCTTGACGGCTTCCTCGGGCAGCGCGACCCCGAAGACCGAATGCATGGCGAGCGCCGCCCAAGGGTTGTCAGGGGCCGCAACCATCTTGGCGAAGGGCGCGCGGGCGAGGCCCAGCAGCGAAATGCTGGCCGCGCCGAGCAGGAACGCAGTCCAGACCTGGGCCGGCGGCCCCGGGCGCTCCTCGGCGGCAATGACGAGCCACAGCATCAGCAGCGCCGGGGCGATGGCGGCAGTTCCGATGACAGTGGGCAAAGCTTCAATCAGGTACATCGGCGCCGAAAATAGGTTCCCTTGATCTGCTTATCTACGTCTACCGATGCGACCATGTGTCATGCATTTGCTGTCGCGTCACTTAACAGGCGCGACAGCCAGCGTTCATCGGGATCGGCACCGAACGTGTAGGATGCGAGCGCAATCAAGCGCATGACAGAACCAATTCGTCATTGATGGGAGCGGCCCGCGCTCGTCACCGGATCGCGATTGGCAAGTCAGATCAATGCACTGCGCAGGTTTCTTCGATTCACGATGCACGTGTGCGAACGGCGTGTCCAGAGGCGGCGTGGCTGCCGCCTGGACAACGCGCGGCCGGGCCAACCGGCCTAGTCACGCTTCGTTGTGCGCCCGCGGGGCGGCGCAGCGACCCGGCGTGCCCGCACCTGCTCCAGCTCCCAGAAGGCGCGTACGAGGCACGTGCCAAGGCAGAAGACGATGAGCAGCAGCAGGAAGGCCTGGTCGACGGCGGGGATGTGCATCATGACGTTGATTAAGCAACGTGCATGCCATGCGTTCCCGCGGTCGCGTGCGCCGCGCGCAGCCCGCAAGGCGATTTGGGCCGGCGTTCCCGCCCTTCAATGCGTGGTGAACGGCGGTGGGGTGTCCGGCGCGATGTCGAAGGCGCCGAGATGGAATTCCTCGCCGACGGCCTCGTCCGGCTCGGCGTGGTGCGCGAGCAGCGTGAAGGCGGCTTGCGGATATTGCTTCCAGATATCGAGATCGCCGGCCGTAATCGTCAGCCAGCCAAAGGTGTACATGTAGCGTCCGGGCTCGGTGACCCGGCCAACCCTGTCCCAAGTGATCTTATCAATCCTAATCTTGTTGACTGCCATTCGGTCCCCCGATCGCAAGTCTGCAAATGAGGTCCGGCACGAGGCACAGACCCTCAAAAGCTGATCCCGCAATGGGGCCGCGATAGGGCAGCGGAGCGGAGGCAAGGCGGCCGGAGGAACGGCCGCCGCCCGCCGCCTTTAGCGCGCCGTCGTGGCTGCCTGCGCCTCCGCTTCGGACGCCAGCTCGAGCTGACGGTGCGAGGCGTGGAAGACGTCGTGGACGAGGCCGATCTTCTCCATGCCCAGAATGATCAGGCCGTTGAGATCGATCTCCCACCAGGCGTGCGAGATATAGGCGTCCCGCGGGAAGCGGTGATGGTTGTTGTGCAGACCCTCGCCGAAGGTGAGGATCGTGGTCACGAACTCGTTGGTCGAGGCGTCCTCGACCTCGAAGCGGCGGTAGCCGTAGGCGTGGCAGACCGAGCCGGTGAGCTGGCTGGTGAGGATCAGCAGGTAACAGCGGAGCAGGCCGGAGAACAGCACGCAGCCGATCATGGTGTGCACGCCGCCGAAGGTGTAGCCGATTACGGCGGGAATGAAGACGCCGGACATCCCGTACCAGACCCAGCGCGTGCGCACGAAGAACATCGCGATCGGATCGGCGAGGATGTCCTTGGCGTAGTATTCGTTGTCGGTGGTCGCCTGGTCGAACACCCAGCTGCCCTGGGCGTGCAAAAAGCCCTTGAGCGCGCTGACATAGCGATTGCCGAAGCCGTCGAATTGCGGGCTGTGGGGATCGCCGACGTCGTCGGCGTAGAGGTGATGGCGGCGGTGGTTGGCGACCCATTTCGCGATCGAGCCCTGCACCGCCATCTGGGCGATGGCGCAGAAGAAGACGCGCATGATCGGGCCGGTGCGGAAGCTGCGATGGACGAACAGGCGGTGCATGCCTGCGCCGATGCCGAACGTCGTCAGCGCGAACATCCAGGCGAAGGTAAACAGCTCCACCTTGCCGACGCCTTGCGTGATGGCCCAGATGATGCCCGCGACGGCGCCGACGTAGAGAATACCGAGGAGGAGATAGCTTTCGCGCAACTTGGCCTGGACGAGCGGGCCTTCAGTGATGACGCCGGGCGGGAGCTGCGGCTTTGCGACGGCGGGCGCGTTTTGGGCGGTCTCTGCCGGGGCGAACTCAGCGATGGACATTCCGGGACTTCCAATAAGTCGGGGCCCGCAGTGATTGCGGACGTGCTGGGTCACACCCTACCGTGCGGGGATCAGCACCTCCAGTATTTAGTTAAAATTGAGTTAAAATCGATCGGGCCGATTCAGGCCGATTGCAGCATGGGCGTACGGACGACCAGGCGGACGAGGTCGTCCCGCTGCTGCTTCTCGGCGAACTTGACCGCAAAGCCGTTGTCGAATTTGCGAATGACGCGCCCGACGCAGGCGCCGACCGCAAGCGGGGTTCCGATCGGCGGGTCGTATTCGCAGGATATCGCGACCCCGGCCGTGGAGACGTCGATGATGAAGCAGGCATGGGTGCTGCCGTCGGCGAGCGTCAGAAAGGTGTGCGAGACCTGGGGAACGAAGCGCGCGTCATTGCGCAGTTCCAAAATGCTGGCGTCCTTCTGCTTCTTCTCCAGCCAGGTCAGCTTTTCCGACATCCAGGCGCGCCGCTCCCGCGTCATGTCGAGTTCCATCAGGAATCCCGCCTTCAGCGTCGCGCTGATGGTGCACTGGAATTCGCCAAAGTCCTGGAAATAGGAGGTCACGCGCTCGCCGACCTTGCCGACAACAGGCACGTCGACGATCATGCGGAACGGGGAGACACGCTTGGTGCGGCAGGCGAAGGTGCGCAGCTGGCCCTCACAATCGTACCAGCGCGGCAGCGAGTAGCTGCCGCTCACGCTGACTTCCACTGCACGCTGCCGGAGGAACTCTGAGACGGACATGAACGCCAATCGTGTTTCGGATTGTTTCCGTAGATTCACGGTAGGGCGCAACGTCTAAGCAAACGATACGCCGATCAAATAGTAGGGGTAAATTTCCGGTAAACGCCCCGGCCGTCTCACGACATCGTCATTGCGTGCCGCTCAGAGAGATCCGAGCAGCACCAGCAAGGCGAGCAGGCCAAGGGCCATGAGGAGCTTGATCGCCGTCGCGGTCAGGCTGTCCGGCCTGATCTGAAATCCGAACCACGGCAATGCGTGCCGCATCGCCAGCCCCGCAGACGCTTCGACGGTCGCGAACACGACGGCGATGCCGGCAATGGTGGACCAGGATGTGTCCGGCGGCATCCATGCCGCAAGCCAGGCCGGCACGGAGCCCCGCAAGGATGCGAGCAGCGCGAACCATCCGAACAGGGAAGCGAAGCCCTTGATGATGTCGGGGCCGATCGTGTTGGGCTCGAACCGGATGCCGACCGCTCTGAGTGCGTGCTCGATGCGCTCGCCGTCGGTGAGGAAGAGATAGGCGCCGAGGTAGAGCGGAATGCGCGACTGGAAGAGCAGGGCGATGACACCGAACAGGACCGCGTAGCCGAAGGCATCGCCGAGTATGTCCACGCCGCTCGTGCGCGACGGCGCTATCGCGGTTGCGGCCTGGGGCTGCGGAAGCGATCGGGCGCGCGCCATGTGCTCCAGCATTCTGGCGCGCCGCTCCGGCGCGTAGGGCGCTGTACGGTGCATCCAGGACGGCGGTGCCGGCGAGGCGGCGCCGGTCTGGCGGTCCGAGGGGGATTTATGCAGCACCATGGCCTGTACCGGTTCCAACGGGACATTGGTCGTCGGTCAGGGGCAGGGAGGTTCATGGAGGGGGGCGGATTTCGCCGCATCACCCGATGGCCCGGATGATGGCGCTCCCTGGCGGAATCGAACCGCTCTCTCCACCGTGAAAGAGATGGGATGATGTCCATGGTCGTTTATCCCCGTCTAAAAATGCGTGCTGCTTTGGCTTCCTCGTCGAGCTTACGCATCCGCTCCTGGTGGTAGGCCCTGGCGGCCGCTCGGTTCTCTACCTTGGTCATTGCGCCATCGAAGCCTGGCGCCGCGAGAGTCAAATTATCAATCCCTTGGGCCGCGGAACGAACGCGGGCTACTGCGCATCGTGGGTGTGGAAAAGCAAAGGCCCCGCCGGTTCACGCTGGCGGGCCCCAGCCTTGTTGCATGCGCTAATCATTCGTGAATTGCCCAGCCCTGACGCCGTAGAAATACTGATCCAGCTATGATGGCGGTGGCGTTGATTACCGGCTGTGTCAGCGTTTTGGCTCTAGGCGCCACATTCGCGGTGGTCATCTATTTCGATGCTAGAGCGGATCGCAGGCGCCAACAGTAAGACCGCGCCAGAAGTTGATTGCCTGATGAACAGGATCACTCAAACGTTGGGCCGGACGGGGATGTCCCTTGTTGTCGTCTCTCTCGTCTCTGCCTGCTCCAGCTCAGAACATGCCGCTCCGAAGTCAGTTGCTCGATCTGGCGCGCCGTGGGCCCGAGACCTCAATGAGCCGCCCCCAAATCGAGAGCCCGCGAGTGCCGCAACTGCACAGACAAAGGCAGGCCTGAACGCTGCGCGCCAGAAGGCGGTTACCGGGCGGTAGGGGGGCTTTCGCGCTGAGTCGTCCGCAAGCTTACCTGTGCTGGCAGAACTTCACGAGCGGCGGGGCTTTGGTCCCGCGCCTAGATCAGCGGAAAATGGTTGTTCCTATATTGAAGGGCTGACGGATCCGCAGGGCTCATGGGTTAGGAGCACGTGCCCGTGCCAACATTCATGGTGCGTTTGGGCGAAGCCAATCAAGGCCAGGATAATCAAAGCCACTGCGACGCATCCGGCTACAACGTTCTGCATCATGGCTGCCACTCCAGGTAAACTGTGACTGGCTTACTCGGCCAGGCACCGGCGAGCAGGCCTTCGAAGTCCGCGCTGGGCGCCCGGTCACCGAGTGATCACCGCGGACGGTGACCGGGCGGACAAGCTATCTGGCGAAACCGGAGTCTAGAAGCTTCAGAGTCGAAATCGGCCACTTGCCGTCGTGGCCACCGATCGAGATCCGGAGCCCGTGCACCTCGTCAAGGAAGACGTGATCAACCGTCCCCGCCTTACCGTCGGTCAGGATAACACCCCTGCCGATTAGCTCCGTCTCGGCAGCATGAAGTTCTCGAAGGATGTTCGTCGCTCGTTTGGTCCAGTCATCGGACATGGTCATGCCCTACGCGGCTGGCGGATTAGTGAAGATCAGTCAGAGCGGCAGATGCATTGAGGCCATCGCCGCTTCGCGCGAGTCAGTGCCGCCAACCGTCCTTGTCGAGCTCGACCCTGAAACCTTCCGGCAGCCGCGGCATCTCGCCTTCGGTCACGACTTGCAGCGCGGGTTACTTCGGTGGGCGCAAATCGCCTTGAAGCCAGCGGCCATTGGAATGCATGGGATCTTCATGCGTTGCGAATGTCGTAAGTGCGTGATTGCAGACAGCGCAGCGAAACATGTGCAGGTCCACGCTTAGGCTTTTTGGCTCGATGCTGACGAGCATCATCTGGGCCTTGCACCTCGGACAGGCTGGGCGCGCAAATGGAGCCGGCGGAATGTGCCGCGCCAATCTGGCGGCCCACCGTTGTTCGAACTTTCTTTCGAGGTCCGCAGGGATCGTGCTCATGATCCGAACTCCGGGGTTCGCGATCCTGCCCCGGTGCTAACGCCTCAACGCTCACCGCGCCCTAAAGGTCCCAAACAGCACCAGAGGGAACCATCGCGTCCGCAGCTGCGCGGTAGTCGGCCGCCAGCGCGTTCAGTCCATCGCGCGCGAGAACGAGATCGTCATCGTCCGCCCAATCCGAGCAAAGGCGCTCCATTTCGCGCAGCTCCGCGACCCGGCGCTGTGTACGAGTCCATACCCGTATATTGGACAGGTGTTGGACACGGCGGCGGAGGAGGGCGGCAAGTGATTGATTTTGTTGGCGCTCCCTAGCGGAATCGAACCGCTCTCTCCACCGTGAAAGGGTGGCGTCCTAACCGATAGACGAAGGGAGCAAACACAAGGCCCCGCCGCTTTTCACGGCATGGCCGCCGGCCATCCGAGTCGAGCCCGGCGGCTGCAGCGGGCGAACGTATAGTGGCCTTTGGCGCCGTGGGCAAGCCGTTCGGGAACGGTCTTTTGGGACCGGTGGATAGCCTCCACCCCCGTTACATTCGGGGGCGATTTCAACGGTTTCTTAGGGGGGCCTGAGCTAGCGCTGGAACCGGAGAAATTTGTCCATGCCCCAGCCCAAGAAGCGCGCAGCCCGCAAATCGCTGTCGCGGCACGCCTGGATCACGCTCGACGGCGGATTCGCGGCGCGGCATTGCCTGGTCCAGGACATCTCCGATACCGGCGCGAAGATCATGCTGGACGAGGACGCGAGCCAGCTCCCGGGCGTGATCCGGATGGCGTTCGCGCGTGATGCCCGCACCGGGCGGAGCTGCCAGGTGATCTGGCGCCGCGGCAAATCGGCGGGCGTCAAGTTCATCTGATCCCGGGCGAGGCGACCCGGATGGCGCGGGGCGCCGGTCCGGGCTAGAACGGTTGCATGCGCGCGCCGCTCCTCATCCTCCTCCCGTTGCTGGCCACGTCCGCGGCCGCGGCCGAGGCCCTGCGCCTTCCGCCTGCCGAGGGGCCGCAGGCCGGCAAGGCTCTGCCGCTGAAGGGGACGGGTGGCACGGCGAAGGCCGGTTCCTGCGCCTCCTATGGCCCGCGCTTCGTCATGGTCGAGGGTACCGGCACCTGCGTGAAGATCGGCGGCTCGGTCAGCGTCGAGACCACGGTCAGGCGCTGAAGCCGATGCCGCCGGATCTCATGCGGCCCGACATCATCGTCCCCTTCGTGATGTATTGCGCACTGCTGTTGTGGGTCGGGCGCGGCCTGAGCTGGACGGCCAAGCTCGCCACCGCCGCCGTGACGCTGGTGCTGATCATCTGCGTGCTGCTGGTCGAGCGCGGCTGGCGCTAGGCACCGCCCAGAGCAAAAACGCGAAAACAACCCCATGCACAGTAGCCGTCAAGTGCCGGCGCGACGCTTGATGCATGCGCCGTGACGACGATTCATCGCGCAGTCAGCACAGCTTACGCCGCGCCGCCGGCTCACGACATCGGCGGTGCGACGAACTGGGCAAATCCGGGCCGCTTGCCGAGCTCGGCGAGCCAGCGGGTCAAATGCGGTTGCGCCGGACGGGTGATGCCCTCGACGCCGAGCCAGCGCCGCGCATAGGCGCCGATCGCGATGTCGGCCAGCGTGAACTGGTCGCCATCCATGAAGCGGCGCGATGACAGCAGGCGGTCGGCGATGGCCCAGACCTCGGCGGCGGCATCGGCATCCCGCTGCACCTGGATCATGTCGCGCTCGGCGGGGGCCGTGCGCACGATGCCCCAGAACACCGGGCGGTCGACCGGCTGGACCATCGACAGCGTCCAGTCGAGCCAGCGGTCGACGCTGGTGCGCAGCTTCGCGGCTTCGGGATAGAGCGGCGTGCCGCGGCCATGCGCGAGGCAGAGATAGCGCATGATGGAGTTCGACTCCCACAGCACGAAGTCGCCCTCGACCAGCGTCGGGATCCGCGCATTGGGATTCATCGCGAGATAGTCGGGCTCGCGGGTCTTGCCAAAGCTCATGCCGGCGTCGATGCGCTCATAGGGCAGGTCGAGCTCGGCGAGGCACCACAGCACCTTCTGCACATTGACCGAGTTGGCGCGGCCCCAGATCGTCCGCTTGGTGTCCGGCATGAAGTCCTCCCGCATTTCGCTTTGGCGCGCGTGATAGCGGAATTCCCTGGCGGGAGCGACGGCGATTGCGGCGCGCCCCTCATGCAAAAAGCTCCGCCGTCGGCGGAGCTTTCATTGCAAGCCAAACTTGGCAAGTTGAACCTAGCAAGTTGAGCCTGGCAAATCGAACCCGGCAAATCGAGCCCGATGATCAGTGGCCGAAGAACAGCCACAAGAGAATGATCACCGGGATCGGCACGCCAAGCATCCACAGCAACAGTCCTCGTCCCATTGCGTCCTCCTCCAATAGTTATGTCGGAGGGACAACACGGGTAGCGAGGGCTAGTTCCTGCGTCGCGGCCCTACCAGTGGCCGGTATTCGGCATCGACGACCAGGGCTCGGCCGGCGCCTTCGGCTCGCCCTTCTGCAGCAACTCGATCGAGTGCAGATCCGGCGAACGGACGAAGGCCATGTTGCCGTCGCGCGGCGGACGGTTGATGGTGACGCCGGCCTTAATCAGCTGCGCGCAGGTTGCGTAGATGTCGTCGACCTCATAGGCGAGATGGCCGAAGAAGCGATCCTCGCCATACTTCTCCTCGTCCCAATTGTAAGTGAGCTCGACCAGCGGCGCGCCGCGCGTCTGCGGCTGCTTCTTCAGCGCCTCGAGATCGTCCGCCGAGCACAGGAAGACGAGCGTGAAGCGCCCCTTGTCGTTCTCGATCCGCCGCACCTCCTTCAGTCCCAGCGCATCCTGGTAAAACTTCAGCGCGACATCGAGATTGCGCACGCGCAGCATGGTGTGGAGATAACGCATGGTTGTTGCTCCCTTGAACGGATGGGGTTTTGCTTTGGGCCGGGACGGCGGGGGATGAGATAGCAGGAAAGTGGGCGGAGGGGCAGGGGGCGGGGGCAAATGTGCGTGAGGGAGAGACGGTTGGTGCGGCAAGCTAGCTAAGCGTGGACGGACGAGCCGCAGCGTCGGCCGGGACTCGCGGATGAGTTCAATGCGCTGTCAGCGGAATTCAGCGCTTCTCGTCAATGAGCAAGCCCGGTCCTGCCGATGAACCATCCTCAATGTCACGGTCACTAATGCCCATATCTGGAAGGTATTTCGCCGTGAAATGGTTCAAGCGATATGCAATTGGCTGCCTGATCTGGTTGATCCTCGGCGGCATCAACGATGGCTACAGACGGCCCGGCGAAGACACGCGCTGGGGTGCTATCGTCATGGTGGCGGGTTTTTGGCCAATCGTGACCGCCGTCATCGCTGGCAGCTCTGTTGGCGAGGTTGCGCACAAGATCAATGAAGGGAAGCTGGGGTGACTGACGTGTCCGACACCCAGAAACCGATGCCCGCACTCTCGACGCCTAGGCGCGACCTGCTGAGGCGAGAAATATATAGGCAATTCGGAGTTGATGGTCGAAAGACGCTCTTCTTGCTCCTTCTCCTTTTCGCGATCCCGGCGGACGACTGCTTCGCGCAGACACCGCCGCCCCCAGTCGACGAACATGCGTTCGAGCGCGTGCCGCCGACAGTCGTGAAGAGATTGGCGACCCGCTTTTCGCTAGGCGCATTCGCCGGCCGCTTCGAAGAGACGCGGCTCGGCGCGGTTCGCGAAGCCGTGGGCGAAGGGACCATCCGACACCAAGGCGACGCTGGAGATAGCATCTATTGGCTGTGTTATCGGCGCGCGCAGCATCGATTATGGGTGGTGTCCAGCGGAGAGATGGGCGGCCCGGACCATCTCGTCACGGAGATCGTTGAAGAGCTCACCGAGAAAGACGCCGGGGCCTCGGCCGATTGCGCCATCATCCCGGAAAAGTTCTCGCCCGTCGTCCTCGACAGCAAGCTGCATTTAGGTATGTCGCGTCAGGAGGTCATCACAGCGTTGGGACCGCCGTCGAAGTCGGAAGCTGCTCAGATCGTGTATTCTCACGAGGGAAAGCTCGCAGACGGTTTCGATGAGACCGCTTGGCTCATTCTCGGATTTGGTGAGGACAAGCTCGTGTCCATGCGCGGCGGCAAGACCACGACGAATTGAAGTGGCTGCGAGCAGCGTTCGCGCTTCGCGACGGATGCGAACGAGTCACGCTCGCTCCCGCACCAGCCCCATCACATACCCCAGCTTCTCCACCACCTTCGGCGAAAGCAAGCCAATGGCACTTGGTCATCCACTTTGGCTTCGATGCCCCCGAAGCAGCGGCCGAACTGACCCAAGGTGATGAGCAGCCGGGATCAAAAGTTCGACGTTTGCGGATGCGATTGAATCCGTCTGTCGCACGAACTTGGTCGCTATAGGGGCAAAGCCGACATTGTTTTTCGTCGCATCACGCCGCCGGGTTTATGGGTACACGGCCTAGTGCACCTGCTCGCCGGTGTGGGTGACGAAGCTGCCTGCGGGCATAGGCACGGTGCCATTGTCAGGATCGAACTTCGGGCCTGAGCCGACCCACCAGGTGCCTTGCAGCACGACGATGATGCGGTCGTTCGGATGGAAGTGCGGACGGCTGAAATGGTTGCCCTTGGTTCACTTGTTGTAGACCATGTACAAGCCGGGCTTGCTGGGATCGCCGACCACCACGGCAACTTGCGCGCCACGCGCGTCGACCGGGCCCCAGGGGATCTGGTCCGGCAATATGACGATCTCCCCTTGATTGGCTCCGGTTGAAGTTGCACCTTTTGGTTGCAGGGGGCGCGAGAGGGTCCTATTGCCGACGCAAGGCGTGGGCCGCGCATGCGTGACCTTCTGTCCGCGCGAGGACATGACACGACGCGGCTGCAACATCAAAAAGGGGGATCGCGGTGTGCGCGCGACAGCTACGTTACTTGGCTAGCTCACTTGGCTAGTTCACTTGGCGTAACCCTGGGAACGGAGCCATGCGATCTTGCGATCGCCGTTGATCCAGTCGTCGGCATCTGCCTTGCTGGCGAATCCGGTGATTTCGCGCTGTTCGCGGTCGGGGTAGTCCGCCAATATCTTCCAGTCGCTGTCTGAGAGGCGGACGGTTTTGAAGGTCACTTTTGCTTTAGCCATGCTGCACTATGCAGGGAATTCTCTTAAATGAGAACCCGCCTTGCGGCGGGCTTTTCGTCAATCCGCATCGGCATCACTCACGGTGAAAAACCAATCCGGCCCCGATCGGCCCGTTCCTCGGCGATGATGGCTGTTTATGAGTGTCGAGCAGTGACCTTGCCAGCAACCTATCGAACCGGCACCCGCAATGGCCAACCCTTGGCAGTTGAACCCCGCCAGAGGGCAGCCAAGGACGCTCGGCGACGACCGCTTTCTGGCCGGTATCGAACGCTAGACCGGGCGCGTCCTCAAGCCAGCCAAGCGCGGACCCAAGCCATCTGCGCCAGACGGCGAATGAGGCCAGTGCACTGTCACCGCAATTTCGGCACGGCCGAATATCGTCACTCGCCATACCGTGCTGGCGCCGGTACCGGGAAGCATGGTGAGCCCACGGTGCCCTTGAGGGTGCCGCTGTCGCTGGTGGAAGAGGTCGAGAATCTGGTGCGAATCCGGGGCCGCAAACTACCGGTGTACGGGGTGGACCGGAGAGCTGGTCGGTGGATAACTCAGACGGGGTGACTGACGAGACCAAGCAAAATCAATGGACTAGTACTGTCGGTTGCAAATAATTCTTGCGGACCCCTTGCACGAGTCCCGAAAAGCCGGGCACATAAATCATCCCCCTGAAAGACATGATTCGCCTCTCAATGGAGAACTGCGTCATGTCGAAACATCATCTGGAATTTAAGGGCTGGGGATTCAGCATCAGCGCGACCGGGCTCGGTATTATCGCCGCCGTCGCGATCATCGCCTTGGTGGTGTGGGTGCCTCGTCCATGGTGAAACACACCCGCTGCTATCTCTGCGGCAAGCCCTTAGAGAGGCCAACCTCGGCTGACCATGTACCTCCTCAGTTGTTCTTCCCGAAAGAACTGAGGCGCAAGTACAACATCGACAAGCTGCTCACGATACCGGTACATCCTGGCTGCAATCTCTCGTACCAGTTGGACGAGGAGTATTTCGTGCACACGCTGTTGCCGATGACGAAAGGAAGCATAGCGGGTGATGCTCACCACTTCCGCGTCCGCGAGAAGATGCGGGCTGGGAAAAACGTCGCCTTGGTCAACAAGGTGATGGACGAGTTCAAGCACGTCGTGAAGGGGGTACACCTACCCGCGAACCGTGTGGCAAAGATGATCGACCACAACCGGTTCTTCCGGGTGCTCTGGAAGATCATCCGCGGGCTGCACTACCACCACACGGGTGAGATACTGCCTCCTGAATGGGGAATGCGGTACTGGATCACGGCGCCCTATGAGCCCCCGGAGGAGTTCTTCAAGCTCTATACCGAGAGTGGGCGGGAAGTGATCCACGGCGAGTACCCGCTCATCTTTGCCTATTTCTTCGACCGCTTCACCCCTGACGGCTGGAATTTTCAGTATTGGGGCTTCCACCTGTGGGACAGCATCATCGTAACGGCGATGTTTCATGACCCCACCTGCGGGTGCGAGGTTTGCCAGTTCGTCGGCCCGGTGTTTCCGGAGCCGATGCCGGGAACGATCCGGGCTTGACTGTGAAGTTCTACTTTCAGGTTTGGTCATGACTGTCACCGTAATCCCGTAGTTCGTAGCCCAATTGAACCCCGCCAGAGGTGAAGCGACAAAACGCCATGGCCGCTTTCTTTGCAGAACTCCTGTTTGATCTCGTCAGAATCCTCGTCGGTGACTGGCTGAGACGGGCTGCGGTGGCGGTTTGTGCGTGGCTCGATACGAGGATTCACGGCCGCGCTGCACGCCTTGTCGTGGGCGGCCTTCTCGGGCTCGCCGCCTATTTCCTCATTCCTGTTTTCGCCGGGCTGCTGGGGTTTTGATGCTCTCCGTGAAGGCAAACCTCATCATCGCATTGGCCATCGGGGCGCTCATCTCGTCGGTGCTCCTCGCCATCGAGCCGCTGACCGACTTCGCTTTTCTTTCGCTGGAGTGGCCTGGCATCACCGCAGCGTATTTGTTCTGGGGAGCGGTCGGAGGCTCCAGCTTCGCAGGCATCGCCATATCCTGGGTCGTGAATGCACTCACCTACGGTCTCGGTGCTTTCGCCATTCTCATCGTTCTCAGTGCCCTCAGGCTGCTGGCCGGTCCGAATACTTGAGACGCGCGGCGACCTCCTGGAGCTCATGAAGGCTGATCCGGACAAAGGCGCAGCGGAGATCCACGCCATGATGAGGGCGGCATGAAGCGCTGGCTTCAAAGGCTCGGAAAGATTGCGCGGGTTGCGGCGATTTGCGGGACCGTCGCGTGGCTTGTGCTTTTGACGAGCTCGCCTCAAGAGCCTGATGCCGCGCATCCTGAACGCTACGCGCACCGGCACGATGTCCGGTACGTGAGCCAGGAGACGGGATCGACCCTGCGAATTCTGCTCGGCTCGACGTTTGCCCTGGTCCTGGTGGCGTTTGGATGTCACTTCGCGACCAGGGACATGCGAGATGGGACGTAGCCGCAGCGTGTTCGTCGCTGTTGGACCATGCTTCGCATCGCCGCGAGCGCTGCGTCCGGGGCAGGAGCGCACATGAAAAGCCGCCCCTGACATGGCCAGGGGCGGTCTTCGAAAAGTCGGTCTAGTGACCGGTGCCGGGCTTCGTCGTCTTCGGCGGCTTGCCGTCTTCGACGCGGCCTTCGTTCCTGAGGTCGCGACCCTCCTGAGCCTTCTTCTGGCTCTCGGGCGATTTGCCGTGCTCGTACAGCTCTTCCTTGACGTAGCCGGCGGCTTCCTTGGCTTTACCTTCAACGCTCATTGCAATCTCCTCATCTGGAGATGGATCAATGTGCGGGAGAGCCGACCGTTCCTATCCGCCGGTCATTGTGAGGATGCGCTTGCCGTGGGTCACTACGCAGCAATCCGCCGTTCGACAGGCGCCGTCAGATATTTGAGCATCTGCGCATGCTCGAGGTCGGGAACCGCAATCGCCGTGTGGCTGTAGATCGCATGGGTCCGCGAATTGGCGATCCTGTCCAGGATCTCTTTGCCCTTGATGACGTGGAGGCCCATGCCCTCCTGCGAGGGGAAGATCGCCAGCACCACGTCGTAGGCCGCGATGACGGCCTTGAGCGCTTCCGCCTTGTCCTCGGCGATGTCAACAAACACGCGAACATCAGCCGCGAGTTCACGCAGCTCGTCAAAATTCAGCACTGTGAGTTTACTCCAACGCAACGATACTGGCGGAGAGAGTGGATGGGTTAGGTTACCGAAGTCTCAACAAGGTGTGCCGGGCCGCAGGTTTCACGATGAGGTGACGCGTTGGCTGGGGATAACCGGGTTGCGGTGAAGGTCCGCTCATTTCGGCGCAGCGCGCCTAGCGCTTGGCTTCGTCGTTGCGAAGCCTGTTATCCCAGGCCTCGTCCACGAGCTTCAAGGCGCTGCCGTCGTAGCTCAGCTTGAGCCCACGGCCGACGATCCACGTCCATCCCTCGCGAGCGTCCCTGGTCGGTTGAGCGTTGAACTGGTCGGAGATCGACTTGACGGCCGCGTCCTGCGGCCCCGGATTGTTCAACGCGGCATTGACGCGCCGGATGGGGTGGCTGGCGTCGACGTCGTCATTATAGACCGTGACCTTGGCGCCGTTGATTTCGCATTCGAGGATGTACGAACCGCGACCCTGTCGGCAGCGGTAGTGACGTTGCGTGACGAGCTTGTTGGTCTCCTCGAATGTCATCCCGGGCGAAAAGCCGAAGATGTCGGATTTCTTGACCTGTGCCAGAGACGCAGGCTTCAAGAACTCCGGCTGGATGGCGACCAGGGCGGCGACCGCAACGACGATCAGGCCGGCGATAACAATGGCAATCTTCATCAGCCCCTCACGAGAAACATCCGACCATATAACAGCCGGCGCGCTCCACCAGGCCTCCAAAAGCGAAAGCCCCGCCTGGGGGAGGCGGGGCTCTCTGATGGGGGTGAAGCTTGGGGACTTCAATTAGTTAGACGCGCCAGCGGCAGAATGGTTCAAAGCCAGCGCGGCGCATGCTGCGACACTTTCGCGGGAAAGGGTGGAACCCCGGCCGAAGCCATGCTTGTGTTTTGGGCTTCAATGGGTTCTAAGCCCCGTGACTTCATGACCTCCGGCGTGAATCGGCATCACACTTGCGTGGTTCAGCCGCGTCCTGAGCAGGATTTGCTCACCCGCACAAAAGGAATTCAGACATGGCGAAGATGACGAAAACTCAATTGATTGATGCAATTGCCGAGGGCACGCAGCTGTCGAAGAACGACGTGAAGTCGGTCATCGAGTACATGGCGACGGTCGGCTACAAGGAGCTCAACGAGTCCGGCGAGTTCGTCATTCCCGGCTTCGCCAAGATGTCGGTCGTGAACAAGCCGGCGACCGAAGCCCGCATGGGCGTCAATCCCTTCACCAAGGAGCCGATGCAGTTCGCGGCGAAGCCGGCGAGCAAGTCGGTGAAGGCCTCGCCGCTGAAGGTGGCCAAGGACTCCGTCTAAGCAGCCAGCGACGTCGTCGCGGTGGCTCCCTGTCGCGGAGCGCCGCAACGACCGCCGGCTGATGTGCCGGACGCGGACAAGGAACTCTCGGGCGTCGTCAGGCTTTGCTTCCCAAAGGGAGACGTCACATGGCCAGTCTGAGCGAGGAACAGATCCGGGACCGCGCCTATCATCTCTGGCGGGAAGCCGGCGAGCCCGCGGGAAGGATGGACACCTTCTGGTATGAGGCCGAAAAGTTGCTCCTCGCCGAGCGGGCGGCGCAAAGCGAAGTCCCGCCGGGGCTGAACGACAATTTGCCGGTCTGACGATCAACAAAGGCCGCGCGGAAATTTGCCGCGCGCCGGAACGTTGTCCGGCGTTCGGCGGTTGAGATGACGGCGACGGAATCTTGCGCGAAGCTGACAGTCGTCAAAGCAGCCACCCGGTGTAACGCCCGTGTGGCTGCTTTGTTGTTCGCTGCCTTGTTGTTCGAGACGCCGCAAAGAAAAACCCCGGCGTTGGGGGCCGGGGCTTCTCAAAGCTGGACGGCCGCGTCGCACAGCCGCCAGCACCACTGAATTCGAGCGGACAACGCGGGGCAGGGACATTCGTTCCGGCCGCTACTCCGTCGACACCGACACATCGATGATCGCCGGCGGATCGATCTGGCGCTCGCGCCAGACGATGAATTCACATTTGGGATTGAGCCACTGATATTCGGAGCCGCGCGCCTTGAGGTGCGCAAGCGCCGCATCGTGCGCCGTGGTCTCGTCGGGGGCCTCGACCATGATCTCCACGGTCTCCTCGATCTGACGAACCACTTCGACGGCGTAAAATTTCCTGGTCACGGTCCCTCGCTCCGGAATGGCTAACGAGGAGGACGACGGCGCGTTCCCAAAAGAAAAACCCCGCGCTTTCGCACGGGGCTCTCTTGGCCGGCGGCGTTGGGATTTCAGCGCCTGGCCGCCAGCGCCTCGAACTTAAGGTTGAAAATCCAAAAAGCAACCCGCCGTGGCGACGGAGCATGTTCGTCAGGCGGCACCGCCAGTGGCCGGGCGCGGAAATCCCCAGCTTTCAGGGGGCCGCGCAGCGCGAGCAAGGCTTGAGGCGATGTGCGTGGGAAATCACGCGCGAGGGGCTGGACTTTTTGTTCTCATTTTGTTCTAGTTGGTCATCACGTTGGAGGTGACTCATGACCGTCGAGAAACAGCGCGAAGTGATCAGGCTCTGGAATCAGCTGAGGAAGGTTGAGGGTCCGGCCGCCGAAGAGCTCCGCATCCAGATCCTCGAATGTTTTTCCGAGAAGGCCAACGCCAAGCGAGCGGCGTGAGGCGCGCCGGGACGGCGATCCAGTAAGCGCGATCTCGTCTGCCGTTGAAAATCTTGCCGATGAAGCCGTGACGGCGCGCGCCTTCATCGATCGTTAGGAGTCGCACCGCGCTGATTTGCTCGACTCCGATTCGTTCTTTGCGAACGAAATGGAGTCGGATGCAGAACAAGGCGTGCCTTCTGTGTCGATGCGGGACAGGCCTTGTCGCCGCGCGTGCGCGTGATGCTTCGCACGGTCCAGCCCTCGTGTCCTCGTTACGGAATGGAGCGAGGGAGAGCGACATGGATGCGTGCTGGTTTCTCGCCGAAATCGTCAAAGTGTTCTGGTCCGACAGGCACAAGCGACTGCGCAAAGGCAGGCCCTCGGTGCCGCAGGTGTCGCCGCCAGTAAAGCCCGACGACACGGAGTGATCGGTCCTTCGTTGCGATCGCGCGTTCGCTTTCGCGGCGATCCGCACCACTTTAAGAGTTGCTCCGTGCCGATTTCTTCGATTCCGATTCGTTCTTCGAGAACGAAACGCAGGCGAAGCTGGAACAAAGCCGTACCCGCGGCTCCGCCAGAGCGTTTACGAGTTTTGGTGCGGACGCTGGTCTGAAGCGGCGCGCCGGGATCTCAAGGGCAGATGTTTCAAGCCTTGCGCAAACTCCTAACGAAAATTTGCGGGAAAGCCGATAACCCTATTCGGTTAGGTTAAAACCCCAATCGCGTTGCGCTTGCGGCTGCTTGGGATAGGTGTCTTGGCAAGGACAAGAAACGACTTTGCCAACGAGCAACTTTGCATGACACCTTTTTCAGAACCATCCTTTTATCAGGGCGACCGCCACACCTACCGGCGCGTCGCCGTCGTCGGCTCGCTGTTCTGCCTCGCCTTCGTGGTGATCAGCTTCTCGCTGCGGCCGCAGCTCGAGGACACGCGCGTCGCGGTCAAGGCCGACCGGCTGGTGCGCACGGCAGGCCAGGCGCCCCACACCAATTAGCGCTCGTCACCATAGGTGGTGCGGTCGTCGGCGGAATGGCCCGGGCACGCGGTGCCGCGGCGCGCAAGCGCGACGAAGCCGGCATAGCCGGACAGGTTGAGCAGAACTTCAAGCCACGCGGGCATGTCGGGTCCCTTCTTGCGTGAAGAGGGTTCAACGTACGCGGGAAACATTTGTTCCGTGCTCGCCAGAAACAAACCCGCTTACAGCGGAGAGGAGGGGTCCAGCCGCCGGCCGAGGGTCGCAACGGACGCGCTCGAGGGCTGCTCCTTGAGGAACTCGGCGATGGCCCGCGCCAGCTCGCCGTCGCTCATCGGCGTCGGCGGCGGGCGCAGCGCGCCGACACCGAAGTTGCGGACGATCTCGTCGTAATGCTGGTCGCGGGATTTGGGAACGAGCCTGCGGATGCGCCCCAGCAAAGCGGATAGCGGCAATGTGTCCTCCTCGGCATCCGTCCCGTTGGCAGCCATTGATGTCTGCTGCCCTTTTCTGTCCGTGAAACCAAAAACCCCGCCAGCATCGCGGAGATGCTGACGGGGCATCGTGCTGTCGCCTCAACCGGATAGCGGAGGCTTCCGCACTCGCAGATGCAATCCGCCGAACCGGCTTTCGTTCCGCTCGTGCCGATATTTTCTGCCGCCCGGGTTCCACTCCTGCGCGCAACCATCGCGGGCCGGCGACGTTGTCCCCGCGAGACGCGAAGGAGGAGAGTCATGAAGAAGACATTGGCAGTTCTGGCCACCGTTGCGGCCGTCGGCGTGACCGCGGTCGCGGCGCCTGCGCCTGCAGAGGCGCGCGGTCGCGGCATTGGCCCGGGCCTCGCATTCGGCCTCGCCGCCGGCGCGATCACAGCAGGCGCGATCGCTGCGTCCCATCCGTACGGCTATGGTCCGGGCTACGGCTATTATGGCGGGCCCGCCTATTACAGCCCCGGCCCGTATGCCTATTACGGCGATGGGCCGTACTACCCCCGGCGCCACTACTACTACCGCCACTGGTAACGGCTGACCAAGTGAAAAGCCCGGAGCGATGCTCCGGGCTTTTTTCATGCGTGGCGATCGGAGGTGCCTTTATGGCCAGAGCGAGGGCCGCTCCGCCTTGCGCGCATTGTCGAGCGTCGACACGAAATACTCTTCGCGCTCGCGCTGGAATCTTTCCTGGGTGGCACGGAAGGCGGCGACACGGGCGGCGATCTCTTCGCGTTCGCGGATTTTGCGTTGTTCGTCTTCGGTCATGTCAAATCCCCTCTACACGTCAGTATCTGTGCACTCCAATATGTGTGCACGGCCGAACTCACGCACTGCCGCCGCAATCACGTTGAGTCGCGTTAACACATGCATTGGCGCTTCTGATTGGGGCGTCAATGGGGAGGAGGCATTGCAGGATTGTGATAAGCGAAGGTCGGAAAAAATTGCCGACCGCGCTTGCGCGATTCTCACGCGGCAGTGGATAACAGCGTCAACGATCTTGTCGCTTGCGCATGGTGCGGCCAGCGCAAGGCCAACACGGGAGGCCGCGAGTGATTGCATCGGATCTCCGCAGCGGCGTCGAACGACTCGGCGACATGATCGCCGAGTCGAGGACCATCGTGCCGTTCACGGGCGCCGGCATCTCCACCGAATGCGGCATCCCGGACTTCCGCTCACCGGGGGGAATTTGGACGCGCAACCGTCCGATCCCGTTCGACGAATTCGTCGCCAGCCAGGAAGCTCGCGACGAATCCTGGCGCCGCCGCTTTGCGATGGAGGCGGTCTTTGCCGCGGCCAGGCCCGGCCGCGGTCATCGCGCGCTCGCCTCGCTCTACCGCGCCGGCAAGGTCCCCGCCGTCATCACCCAGAACATCGACAATCTGCACCAGGATTCGGGCTTTGCCGCCGAGCACGTCATCGAGCTTCACGGCAATACCACTTATGCGCGCTGCATCGGATGCGGGCAGGCCTATCAGCTTGACTGGGTGAAGCGCCGCTTCGACGAAGACGGCGGCGCACCCAACTGCACCGCGTGCGACGAGCCGGTGAAGACCGCGACGATCTCGTTCGGCCAGATGATGCCCGACGACGAAATGCAGCGCGCGACCGCGCTGTCGCAAGCCTGCGACCTCTTCATCGCGATCGGCTCCTCGCTCGTGGTGTGGCCGGCGGCGGGCTTTCCGATGATGGCGAAGAACGCCGGTGCACGTCTGGTGATCATCAATCGCGAGCCGACCGATCAGGACGACATCGCCGACCTCGTTATCCGCCACGACATAGGCGAGACTCTCGGGCCCTTTGTCGGAAATTGAGGCATCAATTTGATTCGCGGCTGTGCAAGCTGTTCATAGGTTCCGGCGAATCATTTTTTTATCTATGCGCCGCAACCGGGAGTGTTATCTTTTGAGTCGAAAGATTCGCGTCGCGTCGAATTGAGAACATTCTCTTAAGACGCGTGATTCGACGCCGCCGCTGAGGCGGGTTGCAATGGGCAGTGTGGGGTCCGGGGTTATGGGGTCGTCGGACGGATTTGAGTCCAAGAAGATCGGAGTTCCCGCTGTGGGCGAGCACGGCGGCGGTCGCGATAACGCGCTAAGCCCGTTCAGCGGGCTTGGTGAAGGCAGTGCCAACCTCGTCGAGGTTCACGGCGTCATCAAATGGTTCGACGCTTCAAAGGGCTACGGCTTCATCGTTCCGGACAATGGCTGGCCGGACGTGCTGCTGCACGTCACCGTGCTCAGGCGCGACGGCTTCCAGACCGCCTATGAGGGCGCCCGCATCGTCGTCGAGTGCATCCAGCGCGCCAAGGGCTACCAAGCCTTCCGCGTGGTCTCGATGGACGAGTCGACCGCGATCCATCCGGCGCAGATGCTGCCGCCGCGCACCCACGTCACGGTCACCGCGACCAGCGGGCTTGAGCGGGCCCAGGTCAAGTGGTTCAATCGCCTGCGCGGCTTCGGATTCCTGACCTGCGGCGAGGGCACGCCCGACATCTTCGTGCACATGGAGACGCTGCGCCGCTTCGGCATGACCGAGCTCAGGCCCGGCCAATATGTCCTGGTCCGCTTCGGGCCCGGCTCCAAGGGCATGATGGCGGCCGAGATCCATCCCGAGACGGGATCGCCGGGATTGCAGTCGCACTAGCGGCGATCGCCAACTCCCGCAATCGTGACAAGAGGCGCGCAGGCCGTCCGGTGCGCCTCTGGCTTTTGTCACGATCGCCGCGTAAGGACTGGTCCAGTCCCACGCCCCCTTGAGTACCGTCCCATGAATTTTGACCGAAAGGCCGTCTGGTCCATTGCGAGGGGCTGGCTGGCCGCCATCCTCGTCGTCGGCTGTGCCGTCGGGAGCGCGCCGGTGCGCGCCGCCAGCTTCCAGCCGCTCGAGATCGTCACCAGGAACGGCGTGCAGGTGTTCTCGGTGGAAATGGCGACGACCGAGGAGGAGAAGCAGACCGGGCTGATGTACCGCAAGGAGCTGGCTGACGGCAAAGGCATGCTGTTCGACTTCAAGCCCGAGCAGGAAGTGTCGATGTGGATGAAGAACACCTACGTCTCGCTCGACATGATCTTCATCCGCGCCGACGGCCGCATCCTGCGCATCGCCGAAAACACCGAGCCGCTGTCGACCAAGATCATCTCGTCCCAGGGGCCCGCGCGGGCCGTGCTGGAGGTGGTGGCGGGAACGGCGCAGAAATACGGCATCCGTCCCGGCGACCGCGTCGGCCACCCGCTGTTCGGCACCAAGTAGGGCGACCCGGCGGGGTTATTGCCGCCTTGCCGGCGGCTTGAAAGCTTGATGGCGCTTTGGGAAGCGTGTATCGACGGGGCTCGCTGGACATTCGGGGTATAGCGCAGCCTGGTAGCGCGGCAGTTTTGGGTACTGCAGGTCGTTGGTTCGAATCCAGCTGCCCCGACCAGTCCCGAGGTTGAAGCTCCTTCAACTCTCTTATTTATTGCGCCGCGCTCATCCCGTTTCGCTGCCGCCGACGACGGTCACGCCAGCAGGAAGATCCCCGCGCAATTGCGCTAACTGCAACCCTTGCGTGCGTTGACGTTCCGGCATTTCAATTTCAGAACAACAGCCAATCGACCAGGCGCCAGGCGATCCAGGCGAGCGCGCAGATCCAGCCCAGCATGGCGATCCCGGCGACGCCAAGCCCGCACAGCGCGAACAGCGAACTTTCAGGCTCCGGCGTGCCCGAGAGCTTCTCGGTCGTATCGATTTGACTCACTGCATCCCCTTGGCTTGCGGCCTGCTGTTCGTTGGTCTCTGCTCGCTCGTGAAAATTCACCGGCCGCGCTCCAGCTCACACGGTCGTGAGACGAGATGACCGTCCGTACATCGCGCGGGCATGGATCGCAGCCACGCGGCTTCCCCGGACAGACGGGAAGGACCTGCAACTCATGGCGCGGTGATTGGTTGCGACCGCAGAGGCGGGAACATGGCAACCAGGCGGGACAGGCCTACAACGCGCAGGGCACGCTGGGCGTCAATGATTGTGGGGGCGGGGCAGGCGGGCCTATGGCGACCTGAAGCGCGCGCGAACCTTGCCTGAAGCCTTGCCTGAAGCCCTGGCGCTTGTTCTTCACCAAACGCCACTTCTGCGCGATTTTTCAAGGCATTGCGCCGGCCGGCCCGCCGCAGAATTCGCAAAATTGCTTCGAACCTTTGGCTGTCGCCATAGACATATGAGCATTGGGGATTTCAGCGCCCAATGCCTAAACGGACGCCGCCAAGCGATGATATTCCGCTTGAGCGGCGTCGCGCTATTCCGGGGATCAGTTCGTCGCGTACCAGCCGAGCGGAAACGGCAGGAACGGCCACGCTAGATGATTGTCGTTGGCCGCCTTCGGCGGTTCAGAGACGGATGTCTTGACTGTCTTGATGCGCGGCGCAGGCGGCACCGAGCACACCGCCAGGCGCAAACGTCCACATTGCATTTTCATTGTGGTGCCCCAGTCAGCAAGTCATTTGAAAAATGAAAATCAGTTCGCAATTGCCACGCGCCCAAAACGGTGCGCTCATTCTCAAATTGTGCACGCATCATAGAAAGATCGGCGCCGGCTTTCAACGGGTCTTGGCGGGTACCCACGAGGGGTAAGGTTGACCGGTTAGGTTAAGGCCGAGTGGTTGTTGCGGCCGTATTCCTGGCTGATATCAGGTCGGCAAGGCTCGCGATGGGCTGCCTGCAATCGGTGGTCACACAGGTCACAGTTCGTCGCGGCGCTCATATCCTGTGAGTTTTGCGTCATGTCTTTCGATCGCAATGTCCGAACCGTCCATCCGCAGTCGAGCTGGACCGAGATCTGGCACCTCTGGACCGTGATCGTGCCGCGCCGCTCTATCAACGGGCAGCTCGTCTATGGAAAGGTCTGGCGCCGCCACGACGGCCGCGACTGGATCTACAAGAAGTTCACCGAGTACGACACCGAGGCGGCCTGAGCCGGCTCCGCTGCCCGCAACTGGAATCCAGCGCCCCGTTCCGATTTCATCGGAACGGAAATGGCTCTAGGCGGCCTTTGCAGGCGTTGCCGCCGCAGGCTTGGTCGGCGGCGGCTTCAACGGCTTGTCCTGCTTTTTCGACCAGGAAATGTAATAGGCCACCGTCGTCATGATCGCGATGCCGGCGATGCTGACGAAGATCTGCGCGAACAGCGAGCCCGAGCTCATCGACAGCTCGAAATGGCCGACGAAGGACAGGAACACGCCGACGCAGAACACGGCGAGCGATTGCTGGCCGCAGACGATCAAGGGATCGAACACCTTCCACTCCAGGCCCGGCCAGTCCTTCGGCACGAAGCGGATCACCAGGATCACGATCACGACGAAATGGAGGAAGCGGTAGGGCGCAAGGTTGGTCTTGTCGTTGGGGTTGAAGGCCGAGAACAGCCATCCCGGGAACATGCCGCCGAGGGTGGGGAAGCGGCCGGCCATGGTCATGACCAGCGCGAAGGCGAGATAGCCGAGGCACAGCCACAGCGTGATCGGCGAATTGATCACGGCTCCCGAACGCCGGGCGCCGCCCATCGCGCACCAGGCGCCGAACACGAACAGCACCTGCCAGGCATACGGGTTGAAGTACCACTGGCCGGCCGGATAGGCGGTCAGGTTCAGGCCGTAATGGCGGGCGGCGAGCCACAGCACGATGGACAGCGCCATCGTCAGGTCGGGCTTGCGCAACATGAACCACAGCACCGGCGGAAACAGCCCCATCAGCACGATGTAGAGCGGCAGCACGTCGAGATTGAGCGGCTTGAAGCGCAGGAACAGGCCCTGGCGCAGCGTCTCGGTGGCGTTGTCGACGAGGCCGGCGACGTTGAACTCGTTGATCATGTCAGAGTCGCCGAAGCGCAGCGCCAGATAGCTGATCGAGGCGATGTAGATCACGAACAGGATGATGTGGGCGACGTAGAGCTGCCAGACCCGCTTGGTCAGCCTCGTGGCGCCGACGATGAAGCCGCGCTCGAGCATCATTCGCGCATAGACGAAGGAAGCGGTGTAGCCGGAGATGAAGACGAACAGGTCGGCGGCGTCGGAAAAGCCGTAGTTGCGGGTGGTGATCCAGTTCACCACGTTGTCGGGGATATGGTCGAGGAAGATCGCCCAGTTCGCGATGCCGCGAAACAGGTCGAGCCTGAGGTCACGGCCCTTTTCGGGAAGCGTGGCGTTGATGTTCAGGAAGGCCATGCGACGGAAGCTTTCGGAGGGGGCGGATACGCTGGTGTCGGCGAGACAGGGCCGCCGGGCGGGATCCCGGCGCGGAAGGCGGGTACGCAATTGTCACGGTGCAGCATAATGACTATACCCGTCGGCAACGCACCCCCGGGGGACCGGAATCACCGATCAGTTCCCAAAAGGTGTCTCTATACTATGCCCGCGGTTTCCACCAACTGCTACCGTGACGCATCGAAATCGAACGAAAAGACCAAGAGGCCCGGACCACCCATGACCGCACGCATTTTCAAGCCCGCCAAGAACGCGATGCAATCCGGCCGGTCCAAGACCAAGGAATGGCAGCTGGATTACGAGCCGGAGCAGCCGCGTTCGGTCGAGCCGCTGATGGGATGGACCTCGTCCGGCGACATGAAGCAGCAGATCACGCTGCGCTTCCACAGCAAGGAAGAGGCGGTCGCTTATTGCGAGCGCAAGGGCATCGCCTACCAGGTGATCGAGCCGCAGGATTCGATCCGCCGCCCGGTCGCCTATGCCGACAATTTCTCGTTCCGGCGCGGCGAGCCCTGGACGCATTGAGGGGCGGCTGGCTGCTCCGACTTCATACGACGTGATTTACTCGTCATGCCCGGGCCTTGTCCCGCCTGCGCGGCCGAAGCCGCTTCGGCGAGGCGAAGGCCCGGGCATCGACGTCTTTGGGGCCGCGTGAAAGAGCGCGGATGGCCGCGACAAGCCCTGGCATGACGGCGGGGGGACCCCGCCCGCAGACATGACGTCGCGTCCGATGATCCCGATCCACGGACCAGCTGTTGCGCCGGGCTCCGGCCCCTTGGCAGCGATTCCGCCGCGTGCTTCGCTGACGTCATGACGGGATCATGGCGAGGTGGGGGATGGCCGGGCGTGACCAGCTCGACGGCATCGATCTGAAGATACTCGCCGAGCTGCAGCAGGACGGGCGGGTGCGCAACAACGAGCTGGCGCTGCGGGTCGGCGTGTCCGCGCCCAATTGCCTGCGACGGCTGAAATTGCTGTTCAGCCGCGGCGTGATCCGGGCGGTTCGCGCCGTCATCGACGAGCGGCTGCTCGGCTATGAGGTGGTGTCGTTCGTCTCGATCCAGCTCGCCAGCCAGGCCCAGCCGGTGCTGGAGGCGTTCGAGAGCTCGATTGCCGCGATTCCGCGCATCCAGCAGTGCTGGCGGATTTCAGGCGACACCGACTACCTGCTGAAATGCGTCGCGCCGAACGTCGAGAGCATGCGCCAGCAGCTGCTGCATTTCGCGGCGATGCCTGACGTGAAGAACGTCCGCAGCTTCCCGGTGCTGGGCGTCGCTAAGGATGTGCCGCTGCCGTTGCAGGATGTAGTGGCGGCACCCGTCGGATAGGGCGTTCAAGTCTCGCTACTGAAGTTCCGAAGTCGGGGGGCGCTTGCGCGCGGTGCGGTCGATTCGGATAATTATAATAGCTTAGTAACTCACCTAACTGTGACATGTGATTTAGGCAGGACTGCAATGCGCGCAACCGTGATTGTCGGCATCTTTGCGCTGCCTAGATGCAGGGTGTGAACCTCGGTCTGCGTCGCACGCCGGGGATGCTTTTGTGGGACCCTAAGCAGGAAAAGACATCATGACATCGACTTCGAAGACGATCGCAGCCTCTGCTGCGACGCTGGTTGCGTCTGCGTTTTTTGTTCTGTCGGCGCCGGCTGCGAAGGCCGACGATTATTGCATCACCAACGGCGCCCAGGCCGCTCACGGCTGCGGCTATCCGACGATGGAAGCCTGCCGTCAGGCGGCCGGTGGCATCGGCGGCACGTGCTCGCAGGCCGGCGGCGCCAAGACTAGCAACGATGCGCTCGCCTTCCAGCCGAAGCAGACGAAGCAGCCCAAGGCTCGCCAAGGCGCGCAGAACTAACGCCTGAGATCGCGACCTGATCCGAGAGATTGCGTCCTCCGAGAGTGATCTCGGAGGACGTCAATTTATGACAAGCAGGTGACGCCGCGCCTCAGCGATAGCGCTCGCGAAATTCGCGCGGGCTAGCGCCGGTCCAGGTGCGGAAGGCGCGCGAAAAGCTCTTCTCGTTGCGGAAGCCGGCGATCTCCGCGATCCGCTTGATGGGGGCGCGGCCGCGCATCAGCTCCTGCTTGGCGAGCTCGAACTTTGCCTCTTCCTTGAGATCGCGCAGCGAGGTCGCTTCCTCGCGCAGGCGCCGGTGCATGGTGCGGGTCGAGAGCGCCAACTCGCTTGCGACATCCTCGGCGCCGAGAATGCGCCCGCGTGCATTGCGCAGCACGCGGCGGACGCGCTCGACCAGCAGCCGGTCGCGCCGGTAGGGCAGCACGGTGAGCCGCAGCGCGCCCTTGAGCATGCTGTCGAGATCGGCGGGGCTGCGGGTCAGCGGCAGAGAGAGATAATGCTTGTCGAACACGATGCGGGCGCCGTCCGCACCAAAGCTCAAATGCCTGCAGAAGATCGTCGGATAGACCGAGACGTGGCCCGGCTCGGAATAGGGAAACTCGGCCGCACGCAGCGCGATCGCGGAATCGACGGCCCAGCAGGAGAAGCCGAGAACATAGCGGAGCAGGGTGACCAGGCAGAATTCACGCAAGGGGCCGAGGTCGCGCTGTTCGCGAATGGAGATCGTCGCGGTCTCATCACCAAGCGAGAGCTCGAACAGCACGTCCTCGGTCAGCAGGCGATGATGCCGGCACCAGCGTTTTAGCGCGACTTCGAGATTGGGGGCGGTGATCGAGGCGCGGCACAGCATGCCATAGGTTCCCCAAGGCAGCCGGCGCGAGAACCAGCCGAGCGCCTCGTCGTCGAGCTCGCGCATGGCATGGCCGGCCAGCGCCTCGAACTGGGCCGCCGTCACCCGTCCGTCCCGGGATCGAACAAGGTCCTCGGTGACCTGCCCCTTGCCCAAGGCTTCGACCGGATCCCGTCCGTAAAGGGCATAAGCGGCAACCACGCCGCGGACGAAGGCGGCTGGGGTCATGGCGCGGCGGGGCGTCGCGGTCGCGGCTTGAAAGGGCATGAAAAATCCTCGCCAAACTTGGCGGAAAATGCAACCTTTTCGACCGCTGGGACGCCCGGGCGGGGGTAGGTTCGGACCCGACAAGAATACGGAGGAATCGCCTTGAACATCCCGAGCATCGATTTCGATCTGGGCGAAGACATCAGCATGCTGCGCGACACGCTGCGCGCCTTCGTGGAGGCGGAGATCGCCCCGCGCGCCGCCGAGATCGAGAAGGCCAATCTGTTCCCGGCCGACCTCTGGAAGCGCTTTGGCGACCTCGGCCTGCTCGGCATGACCGCGCCGGAGCAATATGGCGGCTCCAGCATGGGCTATCTCGCCCATATCGTCGCCATGGAGGAGATTTCGCGGGGCTCGGCCGCCGTGGGGCTGTCCTACGGCGCCCATTCCAACCTCTGCGTCAACCAGATCCGCCGCAACGGCAACGACGCGCAGCGCGCGCGCTATCTGCCGAAACTGATCTCCGGCGAATATGTCGGCGCGCTCGCGATGTCCGAGCCCGGCGCAGGCTCCGACGTCGTCTCGATGAAGCTGCGCGCCGACAAGCGCGGCGACCGGTACGTGCTCAACGGCTCGAAGATGTGGATCACCAATGGCGGCGACGCCGACGTGCTGGTCGTCTATGCCAAGACCGATCCGGAGGCGGGCCCGCGCGGCATGACTGCCTTCCTGATCGAAAAGGGCTTCAAGGGTTTCACCCACGGCCAGCATCTCGACAAGCTCGGCATGCGCGGCTCCAACACCTATCCCTTGTTCTTCGACGAGTGCGAGGTGCCCGAGGAGAACGTGCTCGGCAAGGTCGGCGAGGGCGTCAAGGTGCTGATGTCCGGCCTCGATTACGAGCGCACGGTGCTGTCGGGCGGCCCGCTCGGCATCATGGCGGCCTGCATGGACGCCGTGGTGCCCTACATGCATGAGCGCAAGCAGTTCGGCCAGCCGATCGGCGACTTCCAGCTGATGCAGGGCAAGCTCGCCGACATGTATGCGACCTGGCAGTCGGCGCGCGCCTATGTCTATGCGGTCGGGCGCGCCTGCGACCGGGCCGACCACGCCCGCACGCTGCGCAAGGATGCAGCCGCCGCGATCCTCTATTCCGCGGAGAAGGCGACGTGGATGGCGGGCGAGGCGATCCAGGCGCTGGGCGGCGTCGGTTATACCTCCGAATTTCCGGTCGGACGTCTCTGGCGCGACGCAAAACTCTACGAGATCGGCGCCGGCACCTCGGAGGTGCGTCGCATGCTGATCGGCCGCGAGCTGATGTCAGAGACGGCCTGAAACCTTCACCTCATTGGAATCAACATGCCGCTCCATTCCAGCATCGATACGTCTTCATCAGACTTTGCGCGCAATTCCGAGGCCATGCGCGGGCTTGTCGCGGACTTGCGTGAAAAACTGAGCCAGGTCGCCGGCGGCGGCGGCGAGGTCTCGCGCAACCGTCACACCTCGCGCGGCAAGATGCTGGCGCGCGAGCGCGTCGACCTGCTGGTCGATCCCGGCACCTCGTTCATGGAGCTGTCGCCGCTGGCGGCGTACGGCCTCTATGGCGGTGACGTGCATTCGGCGAGCGTCATCACCGGCGTCGGGCGCATCTCGGGCCGCGAATGCGTGATCGTCGCCAACGACGCCACCATCAAGGGCGGCACTTACTATCCGATGACGGTGAAGAAGCATCTGCGCGCGCAGGACGTGGCGCGGCAGAACAATCTTCCCTGCGTCTACATGGTCGATTCCGGCGGCGCCTTCCTGCCGCTTCAGGACGAAATCTTTCCGGACGAGCGCCATTTCGGCCGCATCTTCTACAACCAGGCCCAGATGTCGTCGCAGGGCATCCCGCAGATCGCGATCGTGATGGGCTCCTGCACCGCCGGCGGCGCCTATGTCCCCGCGATGTCGGACGAGAGCATCATCGTCCGCAACCAGGGCACCATCTTTCTCGGCGGCCCGCCGCTGGTGAAGGCCGCGACCGGCGAGGTGGTGAGTGCCGAGGAGCTCGGCGGCGCCGACGTGCATTCGCGGCAATCGGGGGTGACCGACCACTACGCCCAGAACGACGCCCATGCGATCGGCATCGCCCGGCGCATCGTCAGCACGCTGAAGCCGTCGGTGCGGCCGAACCTCAACATGCACAAGCCGCGCGATCCGCTGTTTGCGGCGGAAGAGATCTACGGCGTGGTGCCCGTCGACGGCCGAAAGCCGTTTGACGTGCGCGATATCATCGCCCGCATCGTCGACGGCTCGGAGTTCGACGAGTTCAAAAAACTCTACGGCACGACGCTGGTGTGCGGCTTCGCCCATGTCTGGGGCCATCCGGTCGGCATCATCGCCAACAACGGCATTCTCTTCAGCGAGAGCTCGCTGAAGGGGGCGCATTTCATCGAGTTGTGCTGCCAGCGCGGCATTCCCCTGGTGTTCCTGCAGAACATCACGGGCTTCATGGTCGGCAAGAAGTACGAGGCCGGCGGCATCGCGCGTGACGGAGCCAAGCTCGTCACGGCGGTGGCGACCGCCTCGGTGCCAAAATTCACCGTCGTGATCGGCGGCTCCTACGGCGCCGGCAATTACGGCATGTGCGGCCGCGCCTATTCGCCGCGCTTCCTCTGGATGTGGCCGAACGCGCGCATCTCGGTGATGGGCGGCGAGCAAGCCTCGATGGTGCTGAGCCAGGTTCGGCGCGACAACATCGAGGCCAAGGGCGATAGCTGGTCGAAGGAAGAGGAAGACAAGTTCCGCGAGCCTATCCGCGCGCAATATGAGAGCCAGGGACATCCGTATTACGCGACCGCCCGCCTGTGGGACGACGGCGTGATCGACCCGGCCGACACGCGCCTCGTGCTCGGCCTCGGCCTTTCCGCGGCGTCGAATGCGCCGATCGAGCCTACCAAATTCGGCCTGTTCAGGATGTGATGCGATGGACCGTTCAATGCTCTACCGGCGTTTTCGCACGCTCCTGATCGCCAACCGCGGCGAGATCGCCTGCCGCGTCATCCGCACCGCGCGAGCCATGGGCCTGCGCACGGTCGCGGTCTATTCCGAGGCCGACCGCGACGCGATGCATGTCGCGCTCGCGGATGAAGCCGTGCTGCTCGGTCCGGCGCGGGCGCGCGACAGCTACCTCAGTGCCGAGCGGCTGATCGAGGCCGCGCGCAAGACCGGCGCCGAGGCCGTGCATCCCGGCTACGGCTTCCTGTCCGAAAATGCCGAGTTCGCGCGGGCGTGCCTGGAGGCGGGCCTGGTGTTCGTCGGCCCGACCGCCGCGATGATGACGGCGATGGGCTCGAAGTCCGGCTCCAAGGCGCTGATGGAGAAGGCCGGCGTGCCGCTGGTGCCCGGCTATCACGGCGAGGCCCAGGACGATGCGACGCTTTCGAAGGCCGCGGACAAGATCGGCTTTCCCATCCTGGTGAAGGCGTCCGCCGGCGGCGGCGGCCGCGGCATGCGCATCGTTCGCTCGGCGGATGAGCTTGGACCGGCGATTGTCAGCGCCAAGCGCGAGGCCAAGGCCGCGTTCGGCGACGACCGCATGCTGATCGAAAAATATGTCGACAATCCCCGTCACATCGAGGTGCAGATCATCGGCGACAGCCACGGCAATCTGCTGTCGCTGTTCGAGCGCGAATGCACGCTGCAGCGCCGGCACCAGAAGGTGATCGAGGAGGCGCCGTCGCCGACGCTCAATCCCGCCCAGCGCGAGACCGTCTGCGCCGCCGCGCGAAAGGCGGCCGGAGCCGTGAACTATGTCGGCGCCGGCACGATCGAGTTCGTCTCCGACGGCAAGGACGTGTTCTTCATCGAGATGAACACGCGTCTTCAGGTCGAGCATCCCGTGACCGAGCTGATCACCGGCATCGATCTGGTCGAGTGGCAGCTGCGCGTCGCCTTCGGCGAGGCACTGCCGCTGAATCAGGACGAGCTCCGGCTCAATGGCCATGCGGTCGAGGCGCGCGTCTACGCGGAAAACCCGACCAAGAACTTCATGCCGTCGGTCGGGAGGATCTCGACCTGGCGCTTGCCGGCGGAAACGGGCGGCCTGCGCATCGACGCCGGCTATCGCGAAGGCGATACGGTCTCGCCCTATTACGATGCGATGCTCGCAAAAATGATCGCGTGGGCGCCGACGCGGGACGTCGCGATCGAACGGCTGAACCGCGGGCTGCAAGACTCCGACGTCCGCGGCATCGTCACCAACATCCCGTTCCTGTCGGCGCTGATGACGCATCCGAAGGTGCGGACCAATGCGATCGATACCGGCTTCATCGAGCGTGAGCTGGCGGGCTTGACGCAGGCCTCGCCGGCGCCCGGCGAGCTCGAGCTGTGCGCTGCAGTCGCCGCTGTTATCAACGACGAGCGGCAGGCCGCGCAAGACGAGGCGAGTTCGCCCTGGCAGACCTTTGGCTGGATGCCGGTCGGTCGCCGCCAGCGCAACTTTGCCTTCCGCATCGGCCATGGACCTGAGCAGAAGATCACGCTGAACTACGGCAGCGGTCCGTCGACGCTGGTGATCGGCGACCGCGAGTTGGCGTTCACGATCGCGCCGCGTGACGGCGGCTTCGATCTGACGCTCGATGGCGTCAAGTCCTCGGTCGCCGCCGTGATCGACGGTCATGAGCTGTATTTGCGCACACGCAACGGCCGCTTCGACCTGCATTGGGTCGATCCGTTCGGCGGCGAGAGCGAAGAGCATGTCGGAGAGGACAAGATCGCGGCGCCGCTGCCGGGCACCGTCGTCGCCGTGCTGGCCGAGGAGGGCGACAAGCTCGACAAGGGCGCGCCGATCCTCACCCTGGAAGTGATGAAGATGGAGCAGACGCTGCGCGCGCCCTACGCCGGCGTGCTGAAATCAATCAAATGCAAGGTCGGAGACATCGTCCAAGAGGGCGTCGAGCTCGCCGTGGTCGAGCCATCGGGAGAGTGAGATGAGCGATCCCGTCCGCATCATCGAAATGGGGCCGCGCGACGGCCTCCAGAACGAGAAGACGCCCGTCAGCGTCGAGGCCCGCATCGCCTTCATCGAGGCGCTCGTCACCGCTGGCCTCACCACGGTCGAGGTCGGCGCCTTCGTCTCGCCCAAGGCGATCCCGCAAATGGCGAGCTCGGACGCCGTGCTGCGCGGCGTCCGCCACGTCAAGGGTGCCGAATTCCACGTGCTGGTGCCGAACGAGAAGGGCTATGACGCCGCGCGCACTGCCGGCGCGCAAGTCGTCTCCGTGTTCGCGGCGGCCTCGGAAGGGTTTTCGCGCGCCAATATCAACTGCACGGTCGCGGAGTCCATCGAGCGCTTCAAGCCGGTGCTGGCGCGCGCCAAGGCTGATGGCGTCAGAGTCCGCGGCTATATCTCCTGCGTGCTGGGCTGTCCGTTCGACGGCGAGATCAAGCCAAAGGCGGTCGCCGATCTCGCCAACACGCTGTGGGAGCTCGGCTGCTACGAGATCTCGCTCGGCGACACCATCGGTGTCGGCACGTCTGATAAGGCCAAGGAGATGCTGCGCGCGGTTAGCGCCAATATCCCGCCAACAAAACTCGCGATGCATTTCCACGACACCTACGGCCAGGCGCTCGCCAATCTCTATGCCGGCCTGGAGGAGGGCGTCCGCGTCATCGATTCCGCCGCCGGCGGCCTCGGCGGCTGCCCCTATGCGCCGGGCGCGACGGGCAATGTCGCGACCGAGGACGTGGTCTACATGCTCGAAGGCATGGGCGTCAGGACCGGTGTCGACATGGACAAGCTGCTGGCGGCCACGAACGAGATGAGCGGCGTGCTGGGCAAGCCGCCTGTGAGCCGCGTAGCCTCCGCGCTGAACGCGAAGAAGAAGCGGGCTGCTTCCTAGCTTCGTATGGTGGGCAAAGGCGCGTAGCGCCGTGCCCACCATCTCTCCGCGACCGAATTTGCGAATGGTGGGCACGCTTCCGCTTTGCCCACCCTACGAGACCTTCGCCTACGCCGCCTTCAGCCCGACATCCGGCAGGCGCGGCCGGTTCTTGAGCGCCTTCGCCATCATCGCCTCGACCTCGGCCTTTTCCTGCGGCAGCAGCGCGAGGCGGGGCGGGCGGGTCAGCGCGGTGCCGCGGCCCATGATGTGCTCGCACAGCTTGATGCACTGGACGAGGTCGGGGCGTGCGTCGAGGTGCAGCAGCGGCATGAACCATTCGTAGATCGGCATGGCCTCGGCGAAGCGGCCGGCCTTGGCAAGGCGAAACAGCGTCTCGCCCTCGCGCGGGAAGGCGTTGGACATGCCGGAGACCCAGCCCACCGCGCCCATGGCGATGCTCTCGACGATGACGTCGTCGAGCCCTGCGAACAGCACGAAGCGGTCGCCGACCATATTCCTGGTGTCGATGAAGCGCCGCGTGTCGCCCGAGGAATCCTTGAAGCAGACCACGGTCTCGACGTCGACGAGCGAGGCCAGGATGTCGGGGGTGACGTCGTTCTTGTAGATCGGCGGGTTGTTGTAGAGCATCACCGGCAGGTCGGTCGCGCTGGCAACCGCGCGGAAATGTGCGGCGGTCTCGTGCGGTTTCGACGAATAGACCAGCGCCGGCATCACCATCACGCCGTCGATGCCGACGCGCGCGGCTTCCTTGGCGGTTTCGACCGCAAAGGCGGTGGTGAATTCGGCGATGCCGCATAGCACGGGCACGCGGCCGGCCGCGACGGATTTCGCCGTCTCCATGATCGCGACCTTCTCCTTGCGCTCCAGCGAGGTGTTCTCGCCGACCGAGCCGCAGACGATCAGACCGGAGACGCCGTCGCGGATCAACCCGTCCATGACCTTGGCGGTGGCGTCGATGTCGAGCGAGAGATCATCGTGGAATTGCGTGGTGACGGCCGGGAAGACGCCTTCCCAGGAAACGCGGCGGCTCATGATGTGACTCCAAGTGAGTTTGCCGGCGGGGGGCTGGATCCGCCGGCTGTGGTGAAGAGGATGGCGAATGGGATCAGAGCGTCGCGCCGACCTTGCGCAGCTCGGCGAGAACAGGTGCCTTGGGCAGCCAGATCTTGTCGAACTCGGCGATGACAGCCTCGGTGTCGCCGGGCGGGACCTGGCGGATCGGGATCGGCGCGTTCTTGAAATTCTCGATCAGCGCGGGCTCGTTGGAGGCCAACTCGTCGATCTGCGCGTCCAGCGTCGACTTCACCGTCTTGGCAATCAGCTCGCGGTCGGCTGCGGGGAGCGTCTGCCAGACCCGGCCGGAAACGACCGCGGCCATCGGCATGAAGACGGCGTTCATCTGCAGGATCACTTTGGAGACCTTGTCGAAGCGCTGGTTCCAGGAGAATTCGAGATCGGCCTCGAGGCCATCGACCTGGCCGTTGGCCATCGCGTCGAACACCTGCGGCGTCGGGATCGGCGTCGGTGCGGCACCGAGCGAGGAATAGAAGTCGCGATAGACCGGCGTCGGGTTGATGCGCAGCTTCATGCCCTTGATGTCGGCGAGCGAGTTCAGGTCCTTGGACGAGAACACCGCGCGCATGCCGGTGATGCCCCAGCCGAGGCCGATGGTGCCGGTCTCCTGCGGCAGCACATCGAACAGCTTCACGGCCGCCGGATGCCGCACGAATTTCGCGACCGCAGGCGTCGAGCGGACGATGTAGGGCGCATTGATCGCGGCGATGTGCGGCACGCGCGAGCCGAGCTCGGCGGCCTGGATGAAGCCCATGTCGAGCGCGCCGGACTGCAATTGCTGCATCATCGCGGGCTCGTTGCCGAGCTGGCCGGAATGGAACACGGTCAGGGTGAGCCGGCCGTTGGTGGCCGCCTTGAGATCGTCGCCGAACTTGAGCGCCGCCTTGTTCCAGGAATGGCCGTTGGGCGTGATCAGGCCGAGGCGGAATTCCTTGGCCTGGGCAAGCGCCAGCGACGGTGCGAACACCGAGGCGGCGGCACTGGCGGCGAGAAAGCGGCGGCGTGAAAGCGGCATGGTCGGGCTTCCTTTTGAACGGGCCTATTTGATGAGGATCAGCGAGAGCGAGGGGTAGAGCGAGAGCAGCACCAGCAGGACGCAGGAGATGACGAAGAAGGGCAGCGTCACCATGAACATCTTGCCGGGCTTGGCGCCGGTGACGGCGGCCGCGACGAAGAAGCAGAGCCCGACCGGCGGCGACAGCAGGCCGAGCACGAGGTTGATCACGACGACCACGCCGAAATGCCGGGGATCGATGTGGTAGACGTCGGTTGCAACCGGCAGCAGGATCGGCACCGTCATGATCAGGCCGGGAATGCCGTCGATGACAGTGCCGATGATCAGCAGGATGACGTTGCAGATCAGCATGAAGCTGACCGGGTCCTTGGCGGCGGACTGGATCCAGCCGGCGGTTTCCTGCGGCACCTTGCCGAAGATCAGGACCCAGGAGAACACCGCCGCGGCCGCCACCAGGAACAGCACGATCGCCGAATAGATGGCGCTGCGCAGCATCATCTGCGGCAGCTGCGAGAACTCGAATTCCCTGGTCCAGTATTTCCCGACGAGTGCGGCGGCGACCGCGCCGACCGCAGCGGATTCCGTCGCATTGGCGAGGCCGCTGAGGATAGTGCCGACGATGACGATCGGGATCAGCAGGGTGGGTGACGTCCGCAGGATCGTCATGACGCGCTGGCGCGGCGTCTGATAATCGGCGCGCGGATAGTTGTAGACGTATCCCATCAGCGCGATGACGAGGCAGAACATCACCGTGAGGATCACGCCCGGCACGATGCCGGCGATCAGCATGTCGCTGACCGAGACCTGCGCGAGCACGCTGTAGACCACGAACATCACCGACGGCGGAATGATCGGGCCGAGCATGCCGCCATAGGCGGTCAATCCCGCCGCGAAGGTCTTGTCGTAGCCCTTCTTCTCCATCTCCGGCACCATGATCTGGGCCATGATCGCGACCTGCGCGGTCGCCGATCCCAGGATCGAGGAGATGAACATGTTGGCGAGGATGTTGACGTAGGCGAGCCCGCCCTTGAGCGAGCCGACGAAGGCCATCGCCATGTCGACGATGCGCCGCGTGATGCCGCCGCCGTTCATGATCTCGCCGATCAGGATGAAGAGCGGAATGGCGATCAGGCCGTAGCTGTTGACGCCGCCGAACAGCTGGAGCGGATAGGACTGGAACAGCACCGGATTGCCGGATGCTGCGATGTAGACGAGGCCGGCGAGGCATAGGCAGAGGCCGATCGGCACGCCGACCAGCATGATCGCGACGAAGGCGGCTGACGTGATCATCAGTTGACCCCGTCGAGTTCGGAGAGCGCAAAGCCCTTCGGCGGCGTGCGCGGGACCAGTTCGAGATCTTCCAGCAGGTTGGCGAGGCCGTGGATGGTCATCGAGACCGCGAAGATCGGCAGCGTCAAATAGAGCACCCAGGTCGGCCAGTTCAGCGTCTGGGTGTGCTCGGTGTAGAGAAAGTTGAAGGTCTCAGCCGCGAGCTTGCGCCCGTCGAAGCCGGCGCGCGCGAGACCAATCGGGTCCATCCAGAGCACGCAGGTCACGATCAGTGCGATTCCGAACGCGACGACCATGCCGGTCGAGATCACCTTTGCGATCTTCTGGTGCCGCGGCGAAAGACGTTCCGTCAGCATGGTGACGGCGAAATCGAGCCGCAGCCGCGTCATCGCCGAGGCGCCGACGAAGGTCAGCCAGACAACGCAATAGACCGCGGATTCATCGATCCAGTAGATCGGGAAACGCGCGTAGCGGGTGACGACGTTCACCAGGATCAGCCCGGTGAGCAGGTACATCAGGCCCATCAGCGCGACGCGCTCGACGGCGAGCAGGGCACTGGACGCGCGGACGACCATGTGTCGAACGCTGAGTGCGCGCGTGGCCGGCATCGTCTGCTCGATCATGAAAGAGGCCCCGACCCCTGAGAAATCTCGTGCTATCGGCAAATGTATAATTTATACATTTTGCGTGTCAAACGGAGATTGCGGTCATTTCGGCGGCAGGACGCGCTTTTGCTGGGCACTGGCTTTTGCCGGGCCGCACACTTTTGTTGGGCCCCTCAACATGCAAGAGAGAGACCGCTTCGGCCGGATGAGTCGGGAAGGACAACAGAAGGTCAGATGAAACAGCCTCTGAAGCATCGCACGCTGTCGGCCGCGATCGTCGACCAGCTCAGGCAGGCGATCCTCGACGGCACCTATCCGGCCGGATCGCAGCTACGGCAGGACGCACTTGGCGAGGCCTATGGCGTCAGTCGCATCCCGGTGCGCGAAGCGCTGTTCCAGCTCGAAGCCGAAGGCCTGGTGCGCATCGTCCCGCAGAAGGGCGCGATCGTCTCGGAGCTGTCGCTGGACGAGATCAACGATGTGTTCGACCTGCGCGGAATCCTGGAGCCACGCCTCCTGGCGCAATCGGCGCCGCGTTTCACCGCCGATGATTTCAGCGGGCTCGATGACATCCACAAGAGCTTCGAGAAGGCGATCAAGGCGCGTAATGTCAGCGAATGGGGCCAGCTCAACGCCGATTTTCACATGGCACTCTACGTTCACGCCCCGCAGCCGCGTACGCGCGCGATCGTGCTGTCACTGCTCCAGACCAGCGACCGCTACACGCGCCTCCAGCTCTCCAACACCAAGGCGATGGGGACCGCCGAAAAGGAGCACGCCCATCTGATCGCGCTCTGCCGCGCGCAGAAGGTCGAGGAGGCCTGCCGGTTCCTGGAGCGGCACATCGAGGCCGTGCGCAAGGATCTGTTGCAGGTGGTGGCCGGCAGCACGATCGCGCCGAAGTCACGGCGGAAGGATAAATCGTAGAGATCTTAGGGTTAGCTCGTAGGGTGGGCAAAGCGAAGCGTGCCCACCACTTTTATCGGGATCGAGGAGAGATGGTGGGCACGGCGCTGCGCGCCTTTGCCCACCCTACGGCAATTGCGATCGCCTCTACCTGCTCCCGTCCGGCCCCATCACCAGGTCCGGCAGGCCGGTCGAGATTCCCGGGAAGAAGCACAGCAGCAGCACCGCGAGCATCATCAGCAGCACGAAAGGCAGGGTGCCCCAGATCACCTCGCGCAGGGGAATATCCGGCGCGACGTTGCGGATGACGAAGATGTTGAGGCCGACCGGCGGATGGATCAGCCCCATCTCCATCACGATGGTCATGACTACGCCGAACCAGATGATGTCGAAATTGGCGGCGCGGAGCGGCGGCAGGATGATCGGCGCGGTCATGAGAATAATGGAGACCGGCGGCAGGAAGAAGCCGAGCACGACGACCATGACGAGGATCGCGAACAGCAGCTCCCAGCGCGGCAGGTGCATCGCGACGATGGATTCGGCGACCGATTGCGAGATGTGCAGATAGCTCATCACGTAGGAATAGAGCAGCGACATGCCGATGATCATCATCAGCATGGTCGATTCCCGGATCGTCGACTTCAAGATCGGGGCGAGGTCGCTCGGCCGCCACACGCTGTAGATCGCCGCGATCAGCGCCAGCGCGAGGAGGCCGCCGAGGCCGGCGGTTTCCGACGGCGTCGCGTAGCCGCCATAGAGCGCGATCATGACGCCGGTGAGCAGCAGCACGAAGGGGATTACACGCGGCAGCACGCTGAAGCGTTCGGCCAGCGTGTATTCGTCGCGGGCCAGGATCGCAGCCTCAGGCCCGCCTTTCTCAAAGATCGCCTGCGCCGCGGCATATTCCTGGCGGAAGCGGATCACCGCATAGGCGCCGAACAGGGACACCAGCAGCAGGCCGGGCCCGATGCCGGCGAGGAAGAGACGGCCGAGCGATTTTTCCGCGGCGACCGCGAACAGGATCATGGTGATCGAGGGCGGCAGCAGAATGCCGAGCGTGCCGCCGGCGGCGATGATGCCGGCAGCAAATCCGCCGGAATAGCCGCGCTTGCGCATCTCGGGGATGCCGGCCGATCCGATCGCCGAGCAGGTCGCAGGGCTGGAGCCCGCCATCGCCGCAAACAGCGCGCAGGCGAACACGTTGGCGACGCCGAGGCCGCCGGGGACGCGATGCAGCCAGGCATGCAGGGCCGAATAGAGATCCTGGCCGGCGCGCGATTTGCCGATCGCGGCGCCCTTCAGGATGAAGAGCGGGATCGACAGCAGCGTGATCGAGGCCATTTCCTCGTAGACGTTCTGCGTCACCGTATCCAGGGACGCGGCCGGCATGTAGATGCCCATGAACACGACCGCGACCGCGCCGAGCGCGAACGCGATCGGCATGCCTGAGAACATCACGACCAGCGTCGCGATACCGTAGGCGAGGCCGATACCGAAAACGCTCATGGACGCCTGGCTCCTGCGAAAGGCAGCGCAAGCTGCACGAGGATCTGGATGCAGAGCAGGCTCATCCCGAGCGCCATCAGCGAATAGGGAATGGCGAGCGGCGGCGACCACATCGAGTTTGAGACCTGACCGTCGACATAGGCTTCATGGGTCAGCGTCCAGGACTTCCAGGCGAAAAAGGCGCAGAACAGGAACGTCGCGGCATCGACCAGCCAGAGCCTGATCCGGTTCGCGAGCGGTGACAGCAGGCCGACAAAGGCCTCGATGCCGATATGGCCGCGGTTCTGCTGCACATAGGCCGCCGTCATGAAGGTGGCGCCGACCAAGAGGAATACGGCGGCCTCGTCCTGCCAGTAATTGGCGGCCTTGAACAGGGCGCGGCTGAGCACGCTGTAGCTCAGGATGGCGCAGGCCGCGATCAGCGCGATCGCTGCGAACACGACGATGATGGTGTTGAGGACGGCGAGACCGCGATCGATCGCCGCCGCAAGGCCGGTCCCTGCGGCAGCGTTCGCCTGGTCGTCACGATCCGGAAGCGGACCGTGGCTCATGCGCCGACGTCGGAGGCGAGCTTGAGCAGGTTGGCGGCGGTCGCGGTCTTGGCGCCGTAATCCTTCCACGCGGTGTCGCGGGCGATGTCGCGCCATTTGCCGACGGTGGCGGCATCGAGCGCACTGACCTTGGCGCCGGCCTTCTCGTAGACCTTGGCGACCTCGACGTCGTCGTCCTGCGCGCCCTTGCGGCCGAAGGCTTCGAGCTCGGTGCCGACCGCGAGCAGGACGTCCTGCTGGTTCTTCGGCAGCTTGTCGAAGATCGCCTTCGACATCATCAGCGGCTCGAGCATGAACCAGTAGGAGGCACCCGCACCCGAGGTCAGCGACTTCGCGACCTCTTCGAGCCGGAACGAGATCAGGCTGGTCGAGGAGGTGATGCCGGCATCGCAGGCGCCGGTCTGCATCGCCGCGTAGATTTCGTTCGACGGCACCGAGAGCACCGAGGCGCCGGCGGTCTGGAGCACCATGTCCATCTCGCGCGAGCCGCCGCGCACCTTCATGCCCTTGGCATCTTCAGGGGCGACGATCGGTTTGGAGCGGCTGGCGACGCCGCCGGCCTGCCACACCCAGGTGAGCAGGATGATGCCCTTGTCGGCGAGGAAGTCAGTCAGCGCCTTGCCGACCGGCGCCTTCTTCCAGCGCATGCCCTGGTCGTAGGTGGTCACGAGGCCCGGCATCAGGCCGATATTGGTCTCCGGTAGCTCACCACCGGCGTAAGGCATCGGATAGAGGCTGATGTCGAGCGCGCCCTTGCGCATCGCGGAGAACTGCGCGTTGGTCTTGATCAGCGAGGAGTTCGGATAGATTTCCGCGGCGATGTCGCCTTTGCTGCGCTTGCCGACTTCAGCCGCGAACATGCGGCAGAGCCGGTCGCGGAAGTCGCCCTTGTCGATGGTCCCTCCCGGGAATTGATGCGAGATCTTCAGCGTGGTCGCGGCATGCGCGGTACCAGTGCCGAAGCGAAGAATGGCGGGTGCGGCGACGGCGGTCGCGATCAGATGACGGCGCGTGAGCATGGTGTATCCCCTTGGACGGCCCTTGGCCGGTTCTTGTTTGGTGTGAGGTGGGCTGGGTCCTTGAGACCAGCGCATAGGTCCATCCTAGCCGGTCTCTCACCCAATATTCTCTCATCTGATAGTTCGAGACCGAATGCCGGGGCAAGTGCCGGCCTTGCTGCAGTGCACACGGAACATCCTCGCAGCCGGCCCGCAGAAATTTTGTCAGTGGGCGCGTAACAACGCCAGCGGGCAATCCGTCGAGATCAGATAGCGGCGTCCGTCGCTGACAAACACCATCTCGAAGGGAAATCACTCATGACCATTCGCACCCGCATCGTGCTCGGCGTCTCGGCTGCCGCTCTGTCGCTTGGCCTCGCGCTGTCGCCGGCCGCTTTTGCCCAGGACAAGATGGGCAAGGACGACGGCATGATGAAGAAGGACACGATGTCCAAGGACGGCATGAAGAAGGACACCATGTCCAAGGACGACGGCATGAAGAAGGACCACATGTCGAAGGACGGGATGAAGAAAGACGACGGGATGATGAAGAAGAACTGATCTTCCGCCGTCGTCGCGGCGTCTGCGAAGGCAGACGCGCGCTTGGAAGTCCGAGGGCGGTCACATGGACCGCCCCCAGCGATGTTTCAGTTCAACTTCACTTGAACGCGACGTGAGTTGAACGTGACTTGCGAACGTTACTTCCGCTTGGCCTTTCGGGCAGCGTAGCGGGCGTCGCGCTTGGCCTTTTGCTCGGCCTCGACTTCAGCCTGCTTGGCGATCGCTTCTTCCGCTTCGCGGGCGATACGAGCGGCTTCGGCCGCTGCAGCTTCTTCCGCAATACGCTTCTGCTCGGCCTTCTCGGCTTCGCGCGCGGCCTTTGCCTCTGCGCGCTTGGCCGCGAGCGCCTCGCGCTCAGCACGACGTGCCGCCACCGCCGGATCATCCAGCCCGGGCTGCGACTTGAATTTGTTCAAAAGATTTTTGCGCGCTTCCTGCGCCGCCTTTTGCCGGTCTGAAAACCCGGGTTCCCTAAATCCACTCACGGGCCTTGCCTTCCTCGCTTTCAATCCTACATCGGTGACTGTTGGTACGTCGGCTGGGCATAGCAGGCACCACGCGACGCAGAAGCGTGTACATCGGCGCGCGTCGCGAAGCCACCCATAATCGCAGCCGATCAGGTAGACGAAAAATCGCCACCACCGACGATCTCTCGTAGCCCCGAAAAACTGCCGAATTGTGATGTCCTTCATAGAGGACCACACGGAGCGGCGCCTAGCGTCCGCCCGGTACGAGACGGAGCACGGGCATGATGATCTCAAGACTGAGCCCGAAGGCGCTCGCAATCGCCGTCGCGGTGGTCGCCTTGGCTGGCGTCGCACTGTTGCTCGCCCGCCCTAAGCCGATCGAAAGTGCCGTCCTCGGCGCGGATTGGGAATGCACCCAGACCGCATTCTTGCTGACGACCTGCGCACCTCGGGCCACTCCGGCGGTCGAAACCTCGCGCAAGGATGCGATCCGGCAGACCCGGGGCTGAAACGATCGACCGGGATGTGACGCGACGTCGCAGAGGTGGTAAAGCCGGCTCACCCCTGCGATCGGCCAGTCATGTCCAAGTCTGAGTCCAAGCCCGAATCCAAGCCCGAACCGGGCAAAAAGCCCAAATCCCTCGCAAAACCTCAATCCGGCGACAACCGTCGCGGCGCGATTGCCGGATTGATCATCGCGCTCGTGATCCTCGGTGTCGGCTGGTGGCTCGCCCGCGATCTCACCGCGGCCAGCAAGATGCAGGACTGCCTGATGTCGGGGCGGACCAACTGCAATGTGATCGAGCCGGCGCGCTAGAACGGTTCCGCCGCGCCCCCCGGGGCCGAAAATTGCCGTGATCTTAATCATTTGTAACGGGACTTAGCCGACCAAAGCAGGTCAGTTATGTCCGCCGGCATCAGCCAGGCGCGAGGCGAATCGTCTATCGCGCTAGGCACCACGGCAATCGCGAGAGTAGGGGGTCAAGCACGCATGAGTGCGTCCAGCCGCATGAAGATCATTATTCCCTTGGTTTCGGCCATGTCCCTTGTCGCGCTTTCGGCGCAGGCACAGGACTCATTGCCGCCAAGACCCCAGGCCCAGACGCCTGCGGGGCCCGGCGCGGGCGCGCCGCCCCAGAACAATCAGAACATGCGCAAGGGCCCCCCGCCGCAGCAGGCGGCCCGGCCCGCGCAACAGCCCGGCGGCCAGCCCCACGCCGGCGGCCCCGGTCCCGGCCCACACGGAGCAGGTGGCCCGCCGCCCGGACGCAATTACGCCAGGGGCCCCGCACCGGAGCGCGACTGGGGCGGACACGCCTATCGCGGCAATCGCGCCTGGGATGGCGGGCGCTGGCGCCACGAGGTCCGCAACGGCCGCTCCGGCTGGTGGTGGGACGTCGGCGGCGTCTGGTACTATTATCCGCAGCGGATGGCCGGCCCGCCGGCCTACATCTCCGAGGATTACTTCGACGACATGCCGGTGGCCTATGCTCCGGCGCCGCCTCCCGTCGCCTACGAACCGCCGCCGCCTCCGCCACCGGCTGATCCCGGCGCAAGCGCACTTGGCGGCGCCATCGTCGGCGGCGTGCTGGGCGGCCTGATCTCGGGCAACGCCTCGGGCGCGGCCGCGGGTGCCGTGATCGGCGGCGCCACCGGCGCGATCGCCGGCGCCACGGCTGCCTCGCGGCCCGGCTATTATTTCGCCCAGGGCAATTGCTACTACCGCTATCCGAGCGGCCAGTATGTGCAGGCCGATCCTCGCGCGTGTTACTGAGGCTTCAGGCAAGGTCTGAAACAAGGAGGCGGGCGCAGGCCCGCCTCTTTTTGTCTGGGCAACGTATTGCTTGCTGACGCGATACTGATCGCTTCGCGCGTCACACCAGCCAGTTGAAGAACGCGATCGCGGCCCAGACCAGGCCTGCGATCCAGGCCAGCATCACGATACCGATGGTGGCAAGAAACGTGGCGCCGAACAGGTCGGGCCTTGCGCGTCGCGTTGGGACGTGAGCCTCGGCTGCTGCTTCCTGTGTCATGATGGACCACCCATGCCCTCTCGCGGCGGTGCGAGCGGTTGAGTTCTGTTTAGCCGAGACGCCGGTTGCAGGCTGTGACGCAGTTCACAGATGCGTCAGGGTGGGTTCGGACGACGCGAAGCCACCCCGCATTCATACGGACGAAATTGCCATCGGTCCGTCCATATCGGTCGGTTAGGTTCGGCCTCATGTGCCCCAAGTACGACCCACAGCACGAAGCCGAGGCGGCGATGAAGCGGGCCGCGGCGTCCGCCGACGGCGCCGACCGGCAGAGACTGATCCAACTGGCTCTGGCCTGGCATCAGCTCGCCCGCGACCGGCGCGACGAGCAGACGGACTAATCGCATCCTCGGCGAGATCTCGCGCCAATGGCCGGCCGAGGTCGGGACGCTGGTTGGCCTGCATGAGAAAGCCCCGTGCTCGGGGGGACAAGCACGGGGCCCTTCAAAGCCGACCGGGGCTGGCGGGTCGGCACCACTCCATTTCGTCGCAGCCAACGTGCTGGTCGTGATCTCGTTCGCGGCGCTACGCATTTCGTCGCGCCGTGGTTCGCTGCGACAGACGTTGCGCGGTTAGGAACATCCGTTCCCCGTCGACGTTGGCCGGCTATGACAGACCCCGAATTGCGCGCGCAGTCTTTCGAGATCGCCTGGAAATATCTCGACCAATCCGGCCTGCTCACCGGTGAGCCCAATGATTCAGCCCGCTTCATCCTGAACAGGATCGACCGGTTGATGCTGCGCGGCGAGCGGCGCAGGCTGCTGCTGTCGAACGCCGCGATCGATGCGTACCGATTGCGGCCCGTGCTCGTGACCTTGGATGCATGAACGAACCGAGCCAGCGAAACGCGGCATTAATGAATGCGCGCTGCCGATTTTTGCGATGACGATTCGTGCTTTTGGAACGAAGCGGAGTCGGACCGTGAACAAAAGAAAGGCCGCTTAGGCGTCGGCTGATCTGGTGCTGCGCCTGACTCAATCGATCGCCAGGCAGTGCTCCAAATGTGGCTCCGAGTCCGCCTTCTCGCGGCTTGGACGCGCCCAGGCCTGAATAGCGAAGGCGAATTGATGCTGACTGGCCGCCGCGTCCGCAATGGAAGCCCGCGCCGTCTCGATGCGCCGTGTGATCACGCTGGAGTTCACGACGCCAGCGTCGATTGCCAAATACGACATCGCGATCACGGCAACCGCAGATGCGATAGCCATTCTCGTCCACTCGGTTGGCAGCATCGAATTCCCTATCGGGCGCACGTCGCCCGGCGCATAGATAGGGTTCGTCTGCCCGGTTCAAAGACCGGGGCGAGGGTACCCACGTATTCGTGAAGGACGATAGACCTTACAGGGGCGTATGTCGGCGCCAACGTTGGCGCGATAGAATGTCGCCTGACGATCCTAGCAGACCTTGCGGCCATCTATTGGAATTAACGTTAGCAGCGGCGCAGTTACGCCTCTACCGAAAAGGGACCTCAAACTGATTGCCACAGGTGCTGCAGCGGAAGAAGTCGGCATTGTCCGTACCACCCCCCATGGGGCCTAAGTAGGCTCCATCCCTACCAGCCATCCAGCACACCGGACACATGCTTTGGCCCGCAGTGATTGGATAGATCGAGGCCCTGGTTGCGGCGCTTTCTGCGGTGATGATGTCTCTCTCTACTACCTGCAACTCGGATCGGAGCTCGTCGCGGTGCTTGCGTAGGGAGATGGCTGGCCTTTCCTTCGTGGTCGCTATGTCACGAGCTACGCGCGCAAAGAAATCGGTCGACACTGTGCCCCCGCTACGAGTCCGGTCTAGACGGTAGCCTGCTTGTGACGGTAGCCTGCTTGTCTGCCGTCTGCGACCCGATGGCCCTAGGCAACGGATGTTACCCTGATCGGACTCCCCGGCCATTAAACGTCTCCCGGCTACTTTGCTGGCGGTTTTCCCCCCGCGGCGAGTTTAGCATTGAGGGCGGCCTTCTTAGCGGCTGCAGCTGCTGGCCCTACATAAAAATGGTCGAACAATTCTTCGATAACCTCCAAGCACCACTCTGCCTCTTCCGGCTCGACGTCGATGACTTGAAGGGTCGTCTTGTCGTCTATCGGGTGAGCGGAAAAATTGCCGAAATTTCGAATCGCGTCGATCGTCTCGCGAAGTTTATGCGGGAGCGCTTTTTTTGGGTCGGTTTCAGCTAATAGCTGGTCGATTTCTTTCGCGAGATCCTTGTCCTTATAACCCCCGGCCCGCAGCATGTTTTGCAAGCAGCGTCGCGATAGCGCAGCCGATGCTTTTGCGCTTATTGGAAGGACGTTGCAGGCCTCGATATAGTCGTTGGCTATGGCGGCGAGGACTGCAGCAGGGACGGGGCCGCGATTCGCTCCGATCGGAAAAATTTGGCGCCAAGGAACGAGCGGTTCCTTATCAGTACCGACAGTTACTTCGATGGTCAATTCCCCGCAGTTGGGACAAACGCTGTTGCGATACATCCAGTACCCCTCGACGGCGCCGATGCGGCCTTTCGAGGAATTTTGGCCCCTTCGAAAATAGTCGTTATACCAATTGTCGTGGAAGTGAATGCTGCAATGCGGGCACTTCATTCGGACCTACCCTAACTCGAATCAGGCACGAAGCATGACACCCTCATTGCGAGTGGGGGAGACAACCTTCGCTTGTCCCGGATATTCACAGGCCTATCATGGGCGATCCTGGACGCTTCCAATCCGCCGATCCGGGACGATTGGGGGGCTATGGTGACAGTTACGAGCGTACTTGTCGGCCTTTTTTCTGGAGCTGTCGGATGGCTCCTAACAGAATTCATAGCAAAACCCATTCGCCGCGCCTTGGAATTGGCAGCCGACGCTAGAGCGAGCCTTATCGACTACGCCAATGTTTCGGCTAGGTTTGACTCTCGCGGAAAATCGACAAGCCTCTCCGACGATGCGGAAGCACGCCTAGCCGAAGCCGAAAAGAAGTATCGGCGGTTGTCCGCTGAGTTCTACGCCTTCGCCCAAACGGATAGGGCGGCGCATTTTGTGTTGAAGCACCTAGCGTTGGACGCGCAAGGCATAGGGACGGCCCTAATGCAGTTGTCAAATAACTTGGGGCAAGAAGGTGGAGGAAGAAAGTCGGCCATAAAGGAAGCGAAGAAGGCGCTGAAAGTAACGCTGATCTAGGATAAAGCCGCGACACCATAAGCAAGCTACTGCGGTTGTCTCGTCGTCGCCTGCGGCGTTCCTCCTAGAGCGGTCCACCGAACCTTACGCCGGCGCAGCTCAACGAAGTTCGGTGCGAACCGGCTCCGGCTTCCCAAGGCGATTAACTTATGAGCCGAATACTGGCGATCCCGGCAGGAATCGAACCTGCAACCCTCAGAGTAGAAATCTGATGCTCTATCCAGTTGAGCTACGGGACCGTCTGGGCCGGCCTCGGCCGCCGCCTGCCGGTCTTCTATCACGCCAAATATGAAAAATCCTCGCTCCCGCCAAGTCTGAACCGAACCGTTTTCCTCAACGCCGCGACTAAGCGGAACGGTGGGGTGTCAGGGTGCCGGGTTGAGCGGCAGCGGACTGGACGATGGATTACATCGCCGGGAACGCTGGCCAGCTTCCGGGACACGGCCGCCGGTCGATCGGTCAGGTATGGCTGCGCCATCAGGACGGCGTGCGCGGTGATATCTCGATCGGTCTCCTCAGGGCTTGCCTTGTCATGGCGAATGCGACGATTTGCACCTTTGGTTCCATCGCCTTGAGTCCGTCACCTTTCCGCGCATTTCATGCTCACGCGGCGTTCGCCGCGATTTCCGGGAGTCCATTATGATCGGTCTTGTTCGCGCCGTCACACTCTGCGCCACGCTGGCGCTCGGCCTTAGCGCCGCGCTGGCCGCCGACAAGGCGTTCAAGCGCGACGACCTCGCCGATTCCGCGATCAAGCTGGAGGCCCAGATCAAGAGCGAAGCGGGGCCGGTCGCCAAGACCAGCGCGACGCTGCGCACCGACGCCGACGCCGCCTTCCGGCGCAATGATTTCCGCACCGGGCTGTCGGTGCTCGGCCAGATCGCCGCGACCACGCCGGAGGATACCGGCAACTGGCTGCGGCTCGCCAAGGTGATCTTCCAGATCTCGCCGAAAAGCTCGAGCGAACAGACGTTCCTGCTGGAGCGGGCCTCGACCGCCGCCTACATCGCCTACCAGCGCGCCGGCAATCCGGGCGAGGAGGCGGATGCGCTCGCCGTGCTCGGCAAGTCGCTGGCCGAACGCAAGCTGTGGCGGCCGGCGCTGGATGCGCTGCGGCTGTCGCTCGACATGCGCGAGGTCGCCGACGTCCGCGGCCAATACGAGAAGATGCGCGACGAGCACGGCTTCCGGCTGCTCGACTATACCGTGGACTCGGATTCGGCGAGCCCACGCGCCTGCTTCCAGTTCTCGGAGGAGCTGGCCAAGCGCACCGATTTCGCGCCGTACCTCGCGCTGGCAGGCCAGGACAAGCCGGCGCTGTCGGCCGAAGGCAAGCAGCTCTGCGTCGACGGGCTGAAGCACGGCGAGCGCTACAACATCAATCTGCGCGCCGGTCTGCCGTCCACCGTGAAGGAGGGCCTGCCGAAATCGGCCGAGTTCAACGTCTATGTGCGCGACCGCAAGCCCTTCGTGCGCTTCACCAGCCGTGCCTATGTGCTGCCGCGGACCGGCCAACGCGGCATTCCCGTGGTCAGCGTCAACACGCCCGCGGTCAACGTCAACGTCTTCAGGATCGGCGACCGCAATCTGATCAATACGGTGGTCGACAGCGATTTCCAGAAGACGCTGTCGCGCTACCAGCTCGCCGATCTCGGCGGCGAGCGCGGCGTCAAGGTCTGGACCGGCGAGCTCGCGACCGCGATGACGCTGAACCAGGACGTCACCACCGCATTCCCGGTCGACCAGGCGCTCGGCGAGCTCCAGCCCGGCGTCTACGTGATGACCGCCGCGGCCAAGGGGCCGGGCTCGGACGACGATTACCAGCTCGCGACACAATGGTTCATCGTCTCCGACCTCGGGGTCACCGCCTATTCCGGCAATGACGGCATCCACGTCTTCGTCAATTCACTGGCGTCGACCGACCCGGTCGGCAAAGCCGAGGTCCGGCTGGTCGCCCGCAACAACGAGATTTTGGCGACCCGTAAGACCGACGACAGCGGCCATGTGCTGTTCGAGGCGGGGCTCGCGCGCGGCGAAGGCGGCCTGTCGCCGGCGATGCTGACGGTCACGGGCGAGAAGGCCGACTACGCCTTCCTGAGCCTGAAGACCTCGGCTTTCGACCTGTCCGACCGCGGCGTTTCGGGCCGGGCGGTGCCATCGGGCGCCGATGCCTTCGTCTATGCCGAGCGCGGCGTCTATCGCTCCAGCGAGACCGTCTATCTCACCGCGCTCTTGCGCGACGGGCAGGGCAACGCCGTTGCCGGCGGGCCGCTGACGCTGGTGATCGAGCGCCCCGACGGCGTCGAATTCCGCCGCGCCGTGCTGGCCGACCAGGGCACCGGCGGCCGCACGCTGTCCGTGCCGCTCAATTCGGCCGTCCCGACCGGGACCTGGCGGGTCCGCGCCTTCACCGATCCGAAGGGCTCGTCGGTCGGCGAAACCACCTTCATGGTCGAGGATTACGTTCCTGACAGGATCGAATTCGACCTGTCCGCCAAGGACAAGCTGATCAAAGCTAACGCTCCGGTGGAGCTTAAGGCGGATGGCCATTTCCTCTATGGCGCGCCGGCCTCCGGTCTCCAACTCGAAGGCGACATGCTGGTCGCGCCCGCGAGCGAACGCCCAGGCTTTGCCGGCTACCAGTTCGGCGTCGCGGACGAGGAGACCACCTCGAACGAGCGCACGCCGCTGGAGAATTTGCCGGAGGCCGACGCCAATGGCGTTGCCACCTTCCCGGTGACGCTGGACAAGCAGCCTGCCTCGACGCGCCCGCAGGAGGCGCAGATCTTCGTGCGCATGGTCGAGACCGGCGGCCGCGCCGTCGAGCGCAAGATCGTGCTGCCGGTCGCGCCCGCCAACGCCATGATCGGCATCAAGCCGCTGTTCGGCGACAAGAACGTCGCCGAGGGCGACAAGGCGGAGTTCGACCTCGTGTTCGTCTCGCCCGAAGGTGAGAGGCTGCGCCGCGATGGCCTGCGCTACGAGCTCCTGAAGATGGAGTCGCGCTACCAGTGGTATCGCCAGAACAATTACTGGGAGTACGAGCCGGTCAAATCGACCTCGCGCGTTTCCGACGGCGACGTGACGATCGCTGCCGACAAGCCGTCGCGGATTTCGCTGAGCCCGCAGCCCGGCCGCTACCGGCTCGATGTGAAGTCGAACGACGCCGACGGTCCGGTGACCTCGGTGCAGTTCGACGTCGGTTGGTATTCCGACGGCAGCGCCGATACGCCGGACCTGCTGGAGACCTCGATCGACAAGCCGCAATACGCCTCCGGCGACACCATGACGGTGTCGGTGAACGTCCGCAGCGCCGGCAAGCTCACCGTCAACGTGCTCGGCGACCGCCTGCTGACGACGCAGACCATCGACGTCAAGGAAGGTACCGCGCAGGTGAGGCTGCCAGTCGGCAAGGACTGGGGCACCGGCGCCTATGTGGTGGCGACGCTGCGCCGCCCGCTCGATGCGGCTGCGCAACGCATGCCGGGCCGGGCGATCGGCCTGAAATGGTTCGGCATCGACAAGCAGACCCGCACGCTCCAGGTGAAGCTGACGCCGCCGGCACTGGTCCGGCCGAATGCGACGTTGAAGATCCCGGTCAAGCTCGACGGGCTCAATCCGGGTGAGGACGCCAAGGTCGTGATCGCCGCGGTCGATGTCGGCATCCTCAACCTCACCAATTACAAGCCGCCGGCGCCTGACGATTACTATCTCGGCCAGCGCCGCCTGAGCGCGGAGATCCGCGATCTCTATGGGCAACTGATCGACGGCATGTCGGGCACGCGCGGACAGATCAAGTCCGGCGGCGATGCCGGCGCCGGCGAATTGCAGGGCTCTCCGCCCGCGCAAAAGCCGCTCGCGCTCTACTCGGGCATCGTCACGGTCGCCGCCGACGGCACCGCCGAAGTGAGCTTCGATATCCCCGAGTTCGCCGGCACCGCGCGCGTCATGGCGGTGGCGTGGACCGCCACGAAACTCGGCCGTGCCAACACGGATGTCGTGATCCGCGACCCCGTGGTGCTGACCACGACCTTGCCGCGCTTCCTGCTCAATGGCGACCACGGCACGGTCAACCTCGAGATCGACAATGTCGAGGGCCAGGCTGGCGACTACGTCATCAACGTGAAGACCGGCGGCCCGGTGAAGATGACCGGCAATCCCGCAACCACGGTCAAGCTCGCCGCCAAGCAGCGCAACGCGTTTACGCTCGCAATCGACGCAACCGCGGCGGGGCAGGCGACGCTCGACGTCGACATCAAGGGTCCGAACGGCCTTGCGCTGGCACGTCACTATGCGCTCGACGTCAAGGCGGCAACGCAGGTGCTGGCGCGGCGTTCGATCCGGACGCTGGCGAAGGGTGAAAGCCTGACGCTGACCTCGGACATGTTCTCCGATCTCGTCCCGGGCACCGGCAGCGTCTCGGTGTCGGCCAGCCTGTCGACGGCGCTCGACGCCGCAACGATCCTGAAGGCGCTCGACCGCTACCCCTATGGCTGCTCGGAACAGATCACGAGCCGTGCCTTGCCGTTGCTCTATGTCAACGAGCTCGCCGCCGGCGCGCATCTGGCCATGGACACCGAGGTCGACCAGCGCATCCGCGATGCGATCGAGCGGCTGCTGGCGCGCCAGGGCTCCAACGGCTCGTTCGGCCTGTGGTCGGCCGGAGGCGACGACGCCTGGCTCGACGCCTACGTGACGGACTTCCTGACCCGCGCCCGCGAAAAGGGCTTTGCGGTGCCGGACGTGCTGTTCAAGAACGCGCTCGACCGTATCCGCAACTCGGTCGTGAACGGCAACGAGCCCGAGAAGGACGGCGGGCGCGATATCGCCTACGGCCTCTACGTGCTCGCGCGCAATGGGGCGGCGCCGATCGGCGATCTGCGCTACCTCGCCGACACCAAGCTCGCCAACCTCGCAACGCCGATCGCGAAGTCGCAGCTTGCGGCGGCGCTCGCACTGGTCGGCGACCGCAACCGCGCGGAACGCGTCTACGGTGCCGCGCTCGAGAGCCTTGCGCCAAAACCGGTGCTGGAGTTCGGCCGCACCGACTACGGCTCGCAGCTGCGCGATGCCGCCGCGCTCGTCTCGCTCGCCAGCGAAGGCAATGCGCCGAAGGCGACGCTGACGCAGGCGGTATCGCGGGTCGAGACCGCGCGCGGTCTGACGCCCTACACCTCGACGCAGGAGAATGCGTGGCTGGTGCTGGCGGCGCGCGCGTTGGCCAAGGAGAACCTGTCGATGGAAGTCGACGGCCAGCCGGTCAAGACCGCGCTGTACCGCAGCTACAAGGCTGTGACGCTGGAGGGCAAGCCGCTGAAGATCACCAACACCGGCGATGCGCCGGTGCAGGCGGTGGTCTCGGTGTCGGGCTCGCCGGTCACGCCGGAGCCGGCTGCATCGAACGGCTTCAAGATCGAGCGCAATTACTTCACGCTCGACGGCAAGCCCGCCGACATCAGCAAGGTCAAGCAGAACCAGCGTTTCGCCGTGGTGCTGAAGATCACCGAGGCGAAGCCTGAGTACGGCCACATCATGGTGTCCGACTATCTGCCCGCGGGCCTCGAGATCGACAATCCGAAGCTGGTGTCGTCGGGCGACAGCGGCACGCTGGACTGGATCGAGGACGGCGAGGAGCCTGAAGATACCGAGTTCCGTGACGACCGCTTCACGGCGGCGGTCGATCGCGCCTCGGACTCCAAGTCGGTCTTCACCGTCGCCTACGTCGTGCGCGCGGTCTCGCCCGGCAAATACGTGCTGCCGCAGGCCTATGTCGAGGACATGTACAATCCCTCGCGCTACGGCCGGACCGGGACGGGTAACGTCGAGGTGCGGGCGGCGAAGTGAGTAGAGAGATGAGAAACGCGGCGCCTCCTCAAGCTCCGTCGTCATGCCCGGGCTTGTCCCGGGCATCCACGGACGTTGGTGCCGCGGCCAAGAACGTGGATGGCCGGGACAAGCCCGGCCATGACGGGGCAAGGGGCAGGGGCTTTCGCGTCCTCTCGGGCCTCGCGCTCACGCTGATCCTCACCATCATCGGCTTCGTCGCCTGGGTCTACGCGCTCGGCCCGCTGCCGCTCGACGAGGCGCGCCAGGTCTCCACCACGGTCGTCGATCGCAACGGAAAGCTGCTGCGCGCTTATGCCATGGCCGACGGCCGCTGGCGGCTGCCGGTCGATGCCAAGGCCAATGTCGATCCGACCTATCTCAAGCTGCTGCTTGCCTATGAGGACCAGCGCTTCTACGCGCATAACGGTCTCGACCCGCTCGCTCTCGGGCGCGCCGCACTACAGCTCACCACGCGCGGCCACATCGTCTCGGGCGGCTCGACCATCTCGATGCAGCTGGCGCGGCTGATAGAGCCGCGGCGGCAACGCTCGCTCTATGCAAAGCTGCGGCAGATCGTGCGGGCGATCGAGATCGAGCGCAGCATGAGCAAGGATGCGATCCTGGACCTCTATCTCGCGCTGGCGCCCTACGGCGGCAATCTCGAAGGCATCCGCTCAGCCTCGATCGCCTATCTCGGCAAGGAGCCGAAGCGGCTCTCTCTGGCCGAGGCCGCGCTGCTGGTGGCGCTGCCGCAATCGCCGGAGACGCGCCGGCTCGATCGCTATCCCGAGGCTGCACGCAAGGCGCGCGACCGCGTGCTGGACCGCATGGTCGAGGAACATGTGGTCAGCCTCGAGGACGCGAAGCAGGCCAAGGCCGTGCCCGTGCCAAAACTGCGCAAGCCGATGCCGATCCTCGCGCCGCATGCCTCCGACACGGCGCTTTCGACGGTCAAGGATACGCCGGTCATCAAGCTGACGCTCGACGCCAATCTGCAGAAGGTGCTGGAACCGCTGGCGCGCGACCGCGCCATTGCGCTCGGGCCCAACATCTCGGTCGGCATCATCGTGGTCGACAATGAGAGCGGCGACGTGCTCGCCCGCGTCGGTTCGGCCGATTATTTCGACGAGAGCCGGGCGGGGCAGGTCGACATGACCCGCGCCGTCCGCTCGCCGGGGTCGACGCTAAAACCCTTCATCTATGGGCTCGCCTTCGAGGACGGCTTCGTCCACCCCGACAGCTTGATCGACGACCGGCCCGTCCGCTTCGGCTCTTACGCGCCGGAAAATTTCGACATGACGTTTCAGGGCACGGTGCCGGTGAAGAAGGCGCTGCAATTGTCACTGAACGTGCCGGCGATCGTGCTGCTCGACCGCGTCGGCGCGAGCCGGCTGTCGTCGCGGCTGCGGCAGGCCGGTGGCAATCTGGTCCTGCCCAAGGACGAGGCACCGGGGCTCGCGATGGGACTCGGCGGCGTTGGTGTGACACTCCAGGACCTCACCCAGCTCTATACGGGTTTCGCCCGGCTCGGCACCACCATGCCGTTGCGCGACCTCATGACCGGCCGGGACGATCGGGAACCGCTGCGGCTGCTGGACCAGGTCGCGGCCTGGCAGGTCGGCAACGTGCTTCTGGGCACGCCGCCCCCCGAAAATGCCGCCCACAACCGCATCGCGTTCAAGACCGGCACCTCCTACGGCTATCGCGACGCTTGGTCGGTCGGCTTCGACGGCCGCATGACCATCGGCGTCTGGGTCGGCCGGCCCGACGGCGCGCCGGTTCCCGGGCTGATCGGCCGCGTGGCCGCAGCCCCGATCCTGTTCGACGCCGTCGCGCGCACCGGCAAGACGCTGGCCCCGTTGCCGAAGCCGCCGAAGGGAACCCTGGTCGCCAGCAACGCCAAGTTGCCATTGCCGCTGAAGCGGTTCCGCCCGGTCGGGGACCTGGTGCGGACCGGCAGCGAGCAGGCGCTGCATATCCAGTTCCCGCTGAACGGCTCGCGGATCGATGTCGACCGTTCCGGCGGCGAGGGGAGCGCAGCCATGCCGGTGAAGGTCGCCGGCGGCGTCCTTCCCATGACCATCATGGTTAACGGAACTTCGCTCGGCGAGATCGACGGGCGCCGCCAGCGCCTGATCGATCCGCCCAGTCCGGGCTTTGCGCGGCTCACCGTGATCGACGCCACTGGCGCCGCGGACACAGTTGTCATTCGAATTCAATGACCCCGCCTTAACCGGTTGTCCGAATGACGGTTTCAGCGTAAGCGGAACCAATGGCCGAGACCTATCCCAGCCCCCGTTTTGGAGCACCCCGCGAGCCGAAAGCGCCCGTGAATCCGGGCAGCCGGCTCGTGCTTATGCTGGACTACGCCACCGCCAGTCACGCCCGCGCGGTCGGCTTCCTGCTGCTGTGTGCGCTGCTGCTATTCCTGCCGGGCTTCTTCACGATTCCGCCCGTTGACCGCGACGAGGCGCGCTTCGCGCAGGCCACCAAGCAGATGGTCGAGAGCGGCGATTATGTCGACATCCGCTTCCAGGAAGACGTCCGCTACAAGAAGCCAGTCGGCATCTACTGGTTGCAGTCGGCCGCGGTTGAAGCCGCATCCGCGCTCAAGCTGCCGAAGGCCGAATTGCGGATCTGGGTGTACCGGCTGCCGTCACTGATCGGCGCAATCGGCGCCGTGCTCATGACCTATTGGGCCGCGCTCGGCTTCGTCACGCGGCGCGCCGCGGTGCTCGCCGCGCTCCTGATGTGCGCCTCGGTGCTGCTCGGCGTCGAAGCACGCCTCGCGAAAACCGATGCAATGCTGCTGTTCTGCGTGACCGCCGCGATGGGCGCGATGTCGCGCGCCTATCTGTCGTGGCAGCGCGCAGAGGATGAGACGCATCCGCCCTGGAGCTGGCCCGCGATCTTCTGGACCGCGCTCGCGGTCGGCATCCTGATCAAGGGCCCGCTGATCCTGATGTTCGCAGGCCTGACCATCGTCGCGCTCGCGATCCAGGACCGCGATGCCTCGTGGCTATGGAAGCTGCGTCCGCTCTGGGGCCTGATGTGGATGCTGGTGCTGGTGCTGCCCTGGTTCGTCGCGATCTTCTGGCGCGCGGGCGATGCCTTCTTCGCCGATTCCGTCGGCGGCGACATGCTGAGCAAAATCGGCGCCCAGGAATCCCATGGTGCGCCGCCCGGACTGTATCTGGCGCTGTTCTGGATCACATTCTGGCCCGGCGCGCCGCTTGCGGCGATGGCGGCGCCGGCGGTGTGGCGGGCGCGGCGCGAGCCCGGCGCGCAGTTCCTGCTGGCCTGGCTGATCCCGTCCTGGATCGTGTTCGAGGCGGTGCTGACCAAGCTGCCGCATTACGTGCTGCCACTGTATCCGGCGATCGCGATCCTCACCGTCGGTGCGCTGGAGCGCAACGTGCTGTCGCGCTCGTGGCTCGCGCGCGGCTCGGCCTGGTGGTTCGCGATTCCCGCTGCCGCCTCGATCATCGCCGTGATCGGCGCGGTCATGCTGACGCGGCAACCGGCGTTCGTGGCCTGGCCGTTCATTGCGGCCTCGCTCATTTTCGGTCTGTTCGCCTGGTGGCTGTTCGACACCAATCGCGCCGAGCGGTCGCTGCTCAACGCACTGGTTGCAGCGCTGATGCTCGCGGTCGTGGTCTACGGCATCGTGCTGCCGTCGCTGACCCCGCTGTTCCCGAGCATCGAGATCGCACGCGCGCTTCGCAACGTCACCTGCGTCGGGCCGAAGGCAGCCGCTGCCGGCTATCACGAGCCGAGCCTCGTGTTCCTGACGGGCACGCAGACGCTGCTCACCGACGGCTCGGGCGCGGCGGATTTCCTGCGCCAGGGGAGCTGTCGCTTCGCGCTGATCGAGCAGCGCTCGGAGCGCAGCTTCGTGCAGCGGGCCGAGGCGATCGGGCTGCGCTACAAGGTCGGTACGCGCATCGACGGCTATAATTTCTCGCAAGGGCGCGCGATCTCGATCTCGATCTTCCGCTCGGAAGGCACTGAGTAGATGCCGGCGCCAGCCGACATCACGCCGCGCCCGGGCTATCCCGCGCAATTGCTCGCGGTGTCGGGCCGTGCCTTGGCGCAGCTCGTCCGTACGCCTTCGCATTCGCGCCGCGCCGAAGCCGCGCGAAAGCTGGCGCGGCATTCGCTGTGGCTCAGCGCGGCCGGTGCGGCCTTGATTATCGTGCTGATGCTCGCGTTCGATCAGACCGAGATCCAGCTGATGCCGGTGCGTGGCACGCCGAGCCTGTGGCCGATCCGCATCCTCACCGATTTCGGCAAGGACGAGTATGTGCTCTCGGTGCTCGGGGGGACGCTGGTGGTCCTGGCGCTCGTTGCAGCGGGATTGCACGGCACCCGTCGTGGGCTGCTGCTCGGCATCGGTACGCGGCTGCAGTTCATGTTTCTGTCTGTCGCCCTGTCCGTGTTCGTTGCCGAGATCCTGAAATATCTCATCGGCCGCGGCCGTCCGTTCGTGAGCGGCAAGGCCGATCCGTTCAACTTCATCCCGTTCGAGGGAACGGGGGCTTATGCCAGCCTGCCGTCGGGTCATGCGGTGACGGCGTTTGCGCTGGCGTTTGCTGTCTCGGCGCTGTGGCCGCGCCTGCGCGTGTTCATGTTCACTTACGCAATCGTGATCCTGCTGACCCGGCTGGTGCTGCTCGCGCATCATCCGAGCGACGTCGTCGCCGGCGCTCTGGTCGGCATGGTCGGCGCCATGGCAGTGCGCTACTGGTTCGCGGCCCGGAGGCTCGGCTTTGCCATCCGCGCCGACGGCACCATTGTGCCTCTTGCAGGGGCGGTCTCGGGCCGCCTCAAAAGGGTTGCCCACGGGGCATCCGCCCCATAAAAGCGGCTGCCTGCCGGGACCGCCGGTTCCCCGGGGCAGGCCAATTCCAACCACGAGCTTTCGATTTGTCGTCGTCCCAGCCTTCGGTTTCCATCGTCGTTCCCGTGCGCAACGAAGCCGACAACATCGCGCCGCTGATCGAGGAGATCGGCGCGGCGCTCGACGGCCGCTGGGCCTATGAAATCATCTACGTCAATGACGGCTCGACGGACGCGACCGGCGAACGGCTCGGCGCGATCATGCAGCAGCGGGACAATCTCCGGCAGCTTCGCCATGCCAGATCAGGCGGCCAGTCGGCAGCAGTGCGCAGCGGCGTGCGCGCAGCGCGCGGCGCGATCGTGGCGACGCTCGACGGCGACGGGCAGAACAATCCCGCCTTCCTGCCGGACCTGATCGCGGCGGTCGAGAAGGGGGCGGGGCGCGTCGGTCTCGCGGCCGGTCAGCGTGTCGGACGCAAGGATACCGGCTTCAAGAAATTCCAGTCGCGCGTGGCGAACGGCGTCCGCAATGCTATCCTGAAGGACGGAACGCGCGATACCGGTTGCGGCCTGAAGGCGTTCCGGCGCGACGTGTTCCTGATGATGCCCTATTTCGACGGGCTGCATCGCTTCCTGCCGGCGCTGGTGCGCCGCGAAGGCTACGAGATCGCCTATGTCGACGTGATCGACCGGCCGCGCCATTCCGGCGTGTCAAACTATGGTTTCTTCGACCGGCTGTGGATCGGCATCATGGATCTCGTCGGCGTGTGGTGGCTGATCCGCCGCAAGAAGCCGACACCAGATGTGACTGAGGTGAAGGCATGATCATCCAATACGGTCAGGCGTTGAATAACTATCTCTACGACGTCTTCGTCGCCAAGTTCGATTTCTGGCTGGCGTTCGGCCTCGTCGCGCAGCTGTTCTTCACCGCACGCTTCCTGGTGCAGTGGATCGCGAGCGAGCGGGCCGGCAACAGCGTGGTGCCGATGGCGTTCTGGTTCTGCTCGATGGGCGGCGGGCTGATGACGCTGGTCTACGGCGTCGTGAAGCGCGAGCCCGTCATCATCCTCGGACAGGCGCTCGCGACCATCATCTATATCCGCAACATCATGCTGATCATCAAGAACCGCGGCCGCGCCTCGAGGACGCTGGAACGCTGAGACGCGCCGCTAGCGCGGTAACGCCGACGCCGCGCCGGAGGCGGGCAGGGCGGCATCCGCCTCGCTCCTGCGATAAGGCTCGCCGGCGGCATCGAGCACGGGATAGGCGACCGAGCAGATATGCGAGTGGATGCGGCGTAGGTCGCGCAGCACGTCGAGATGCAGCGAGGTGGTCTCGATGGTCTCGGGGCGGCCCTCGCGCAAGCGGTCGAGATGACGCTCGACGGCGGCGAGCTCGGTGTTCTTCAGCGTGGTCTTCTCCACCAGCAGCTTGCGCGCTTCGTTGGCATCGCCCGACATGAAGACGCCGAAGGCGATCCGCAGCGAGTCCATCGTGCGCTTGTGGAAGGCGGCGAGCTCCTCGGCGCCCTCGGCCGAGAACTGGAAGCGGCGCTTGATCTTCTTGGTCGCGAGCTCGCTCAGGCTCTTGTCGATGATGTCGCCGATATGCTCGAGGTTGATGGCGAAGGAGATGATCTCCATCGCGCGCCGGCCCTCGCTCTCGTCGAGGCTGCCCCGCATCAGCTTCGTCACATAGAGCTTGATGGCTTCGTCGAGGCTGTCAACGACATTGTCCATCTTCGTGACCTGGTCGACCAGCGCGCGGTCGCCGGTCATCATCGCCGCCATTACCTTGCGCAGCATGACCTCGACCAGATCGCCCATGCGCAAGGTCTCACGCGCGGCGTCGGCGAGCGCCAGTGACGGCGTCTCCAGCGCGCTCTCGTCGAGATAGCGCGGCCGGGCCGGATCGTCTTCCCGGACGCGATCAGGCAGCAGCCGGGTCAGGAGCCGGGACATGATGTCGAGCAGACCGATGAAGATGACGGCCGTGCCTACGTTGAAGGCGATGTGGAAGGCCGCCGTCATCCTGGCGAGATCAGGCTGCCAGGCGTGCATGTGCTCAGCGATCCCATTCAGGAACGGCAGCACCAGCGCGACCCCGATCACGCGGTTGGCGAGATTGCCGAGCGGCAGGCGGTAGCTTGCGGGATCGTCGCGCCGGGCGCCCTCGAACACGGGATTGATGGCGCTGCCGAGATTGGCCCCCAACACCAGCGCGAGGGCCGCGTAAGGTGTGATGAACTGCGAATAGGCCAGCGACATGATCAGCAGCACGCTGGCGACGCTCGAATGCACCGCCCAGGTGACGAGCGCGGCGATGACGATGCAGAGCACGGGATCGCCCGTGATCGCGGACATCATGACACGAACACCCGGCGCGTTCTCCGCCGGAGCCAGCGTGTCGAGCAGGATGTGCAGCGACAGCAGCATCAAGCCGAGACCGATGAATACGCGCCCGATATCCTTGATCCGCGACCGTGGGCCGGAGCGGAAGGCGACGAGCCCGAGCACGAACAGGACAGGCGCAACGGCTGCGATGTTGAACGACAGCACCTGCACGATCAGCGTCGTGCCGACATTGGCCCCCAACATGATGGCGAGCGCGGCGGCCAGGCTGACGAGGCCTTCTGCCGCGAATGAGCTGGTGATCAGCGCCGTCGCCGTGCTGCTCTGGAGCAGCGCGGTAAGGCCTAGCCCGGCGGCGAACGCGTTGAATCGGTTGCCGAGCGCCTTGCCGAGCAGCCGCCGCAGGTCCGGGCCGAAGGCGCGCAGAATCCCGCTGTGGACCATGTGCAGGCCCCACAGCAACAGCGCCACGCCGCCCATCAGATCGAGCAGAACCAACGTTCCCATGCTCCGCGTCCGGATTGGAGTCGATTGGTGAGGCTAGCGCCAAACGTCAGCGGTTCAAACCCTTTGTTGGCGCATCCGCGTTAACGTTTGCGGCGGTTGCGCGTTCCCGCGGCGCGCGTTTTGCGCGTCCGCCGGCGCGCGATTGCCGCGTCCCGAGGCGCGATGCCTTGTGAGCAGGCTCACATTGCCGCCTTGAGGGCAGCGAAGCCGCGATCGAGATCGGACTTGAGATCGTCGACGCTTTCGAGGCCGATGTGCAGTCGCAGGGTCGGGCCGCCCGGCGACCACTTCGTGGCGGTGCGATAGGCGTCGCAATCGAAGGGAATCACGAGGCTCTCGAAGCCGCCCCAGGAGAAGCCCATGCCGAACAGCTTGAGCGTGTCGAGCATGGTGTCGACGGCCTTCTGCGGCGCCGGCTTCAACACGATGCTGAACAGGCCCGACGCGCCGGTGAAATCGCGCTTCCAGATGGCATGGCCGGGATCGGTCTCGAGCGCCGGATGCAGCACGCGCGCGACCTCGGGGCGGGCCGCGAGCCAGCGCGCCATGTCGAGCCCCGAGCGGTGATGCTGCGCCAATCGTACCGACAGCGTGCGCAGGCCGCGCAGCGCCAGGAAGACGTCGTCAGGGCCGGCGCAGACGCCGAGCAGGCGGATGCCTTCGGCAATCTGCGGCCACGCCTTGGCGTTGGCCGAGATGGTGCCGAACATGATGTCGGAATGGCCGCCGATATACTTGGTGGCGGCCTGCATGCTGATGTCGACACCCTGGTCGAGCGAGCGATGATAGAGCGGCGTCGCCCAGGTGTTGTCGTCGATGACGAGCGCATCGCGCGCATGCGCGACCTCGGCGATGGCGCGGATGTCAGGCATCTCGAACGACTGCGAGCCCGGCGCCTCCACCAGCACCGCGCGGGTGTTGGGCTTGAACAGCTTGTCGATGCTCGCGCCGATCAGCGGATCGAAATAGGTGGTCTCGATGCCGAGGCGCGCGAGCATGCCGTTGCAGAAATTGCGCGAGGGCCGATAGACGTTGTCGCAGACGAGCAGATGGTCGCCGGTCTTCAGCACCGAGAGCAGGGTGGTGGAGATCGCCGACAGGCCTGACGGCACGATGCCGACGCCGGCGCATTGCGGCCCCTCCAGTGCCATCAGCGTCTCCTGGAACGCCCTGGTGGTGGGGGTGCCGTGGCGGCCGTACTGGAACTCGCCGCGATGGGCGTGCAGGTCCTCAGCGGTCGGATAGAGCACGGTCGAACCGTGAAACACCGGCGGATTGACGAACCCCTTCTGCGCCTTGGTGTCGCGGCCGGAGGTCACCAGCCGGGTTTCGGCGTGCTGTTGGGCGGGATGCGAGGAATCCATGCGTCTGCTTTCAAAAAGCGCGTTTCCACCGGGCGCGCCGCGCCCGCGGGCCGGCCGAAGGCCGCTGCCGTTAATAACAGAACACAGAAGAGTCCCGTCAACCCCTTGACCCGGCTCGCCAGTCGTTCTGAGATGCGCGGGTGCTATTCAGTCGCCGCATGTTGAGGGGCTGCCGCGACCTTCGATCCATCGTCTGACCGGACCTTGCGTCACAGCCATAACGGCGGACGCCTGCGGCGGGGATTAAGGTATGGCCTCCCGGGATGGGCGAGTGTTCGGCAAGGTTTTCCAGCATGACTCTTGCAAGGCTAGTCTTGATGCGGCTAGCCCTGGCGGAGACGATCCCAAAGACGCCATTCCTGACCTTGAGACGACTTTGAAAGGCCTTCAGCCCATGAAACGCGTAACCCTGGCTCTCACTCTCGCTGTCGCCGCCGGCCTCTCCGCCCAGGCCGCCGATGCGCAAACGCTCAAGACCATCAAGGACCGGGGCATGCTGTCCTGCGGCGTCAGCCAAGGCCTGCCCGGCTTCTCCTCGCCCGACGACAAGGGCAACTGGACGGGGCTTGACGTCGACCTCTGCCGCGCGATCGCAGGCGCGATCTTCAACGATCCGACCAAGGTCAAGTACGTGCCGTTGTCCGCCAAGGATCGTTTCACGGCGCTGCAATCCGGCGAAATCGACGTGCTCTCGCGCAACACCACCTGGACCATCTCGCGCGACACCTCGCTCGGCGCCAACTTCACCGGCGTGACCTATTATGACGGGCAGGGCTTCATGGTGAAGAAGTCGCTCAAGGTGAATTCGGCGCTCGAGCTCAACAGCGCCTCGGTCTGCGTCCAGACCGGCACCACCACCGAGCAGAACCTCGCCGACTACTTCAAGGCCAACAACATGAAGTACGAGGTGATCGCGTTCGGCACCAACGACGAGACCGTCAAGGCCTATGAAGCCGGGCGCTGCGACGTCTTCACCACCGACCAGTCGGGCCTGTACGCCAACCGCCTCAAGCTTGCCAATCCCAACGACCATATGGTGCTCCCCGAAATCATCTCGAAGGAGCCGCTCGGGCCGATGGTGCGTCACGGCGACGACCAGTGGTTCGACATCGTGAAATGGACGCTGTTCGCCATGGTTACCGCCGAAGAGCTGGGCGTGACCTCGAAGAACGTCGACGAGAAGGCGAAACTGGAAAATCCGGAGCTGAAGCGCGTGCTCGGCAGCGACGGCAATTTCGGCGAACAGCTCGGCCTGACCAAGGACTGGGTGGTGCGGATCGTGAAGGCCACCGGCAATTACGGCGAGGTGTTCGATCGCAACGTCGGCGCCGGTTCGCCGCTCGGCATCAGCCGTGGCCTCAACAATCTCTGGAATAAGGGCGGTCTTCAGTACGCGCCGCCGATCCGCTGATCCCGCCTGATCCGCGGCGATGAGCACCGAGGCTCGAAAACCGCCGGCCCAGATCGCGCTGAAGATCAGGCGTGTTCTGGGCGGCAAGGCAGGCTGGAACGGCGTCGCCGTCCAGTTTGCCTTCGCGGCGATCCTGGGCTGGATTGGCTATGAGATCGTTTCCAACGCCCGGACGAACCTCGAAAACCAGCACATTGCCGCCGGCTTCGGCTTCCTCCGGAACAATGCCGGCTTCGACGTCAACCAGACCCTGATCTCCTACACCGGCTCGGACACATTCCTGCGCGTGTTCGTGGTCGGGCTTTTGAACACGCTCGTGGTCTCGGTGGTGGGCATCTTCTTCGCCACCGTGATCGGCTTCATCGTCGCGCTGTGCCGGCTGTCGCCCAACTGGCTGTTGTCGCGCGTCGGCGAGATCTATGTCGAGATCTGCCGAAATCTGCCGGTGCTGTTCCAGATCCTGTTCTGGTACCTGGCGGTTCTCGCGGCCTTGCCCAATCCGCGGCAGAGCATTTCGCTGCTGGGCATCGCCTTCATCAGCAACCGTGGGCTCGTCATTCCGCGCCCGATCGGCGAGGGCGGCTTCGAGCCGTTCCTGGCGATGCTGGTCCTCGGCATCGTCGCTTCGCTGGTTTTGCGCTTCTATGCGCGGCGGGCGCTATTTCAGCGCGGTCAGATGATCCGGATCTGGCCCTATGTGCTGGGCCTGCTGTTCGGGCTGCCGCTCGCGGCCGTGCTGGTGTTCGGCCTGCCCTTCACCTTCGAGCTGCCGCAGCTCAAGGGGTTCAATTTTGCCGGCGGCTCAAGAGTCATCCCGGAATTCGTGGCGCTGACGCTGGCGCTGTCGACCTATACCGCGGCCTTCATCGCCGAGATCGTGCGCGCCGGCATCCTGTCTGTCCACTCCGGTCAGATGGAAGCGGGATCCTCGCTGGGGCTGAGCCGCGGCACCACGTTGCGCCTGATCGTCGTGCCGCAGGCGATGCGCGTGATCGTGCCGCCGCTGACCAACCAGTATCTCAACCTCACCAAGAACTCTTCGCTGGCGGTCGCGATCGGCTATCCCGACCTCGTCTCGGTGTTCGCCGGCACCTCGCTGAGCCAGACCGGGCAGGCGATCGAGATCATTGCCATGACGATGGGCGTCTACCTCCTGATCTCGCTGCTCACGAGCGCCGTCATGAGCGTCTACGGTTGGCGCGTCAGCCGGAGTCTGGGCGCATGAGCGACATCATCTCGTCCGCCTATGTCCGCCGGGACCTGCTCACCGAGCGTCCCGCGCCGGTCAAGACCACGGGCTTCATCGGCCTGATGCGCACGCGCCTGTTCAATTCGCCGACCAACATTTTGCTCACGATCGTCGGCGCCTTGCTGCTCTGGTTCACCGTCATTCCTGCCGTGAAGTTCCTGATGGTCGATGCGGTCTGGACCGGCAAGGATCGCACGGCGTGCCTGACCGAGAATGCCGGCTTTACGGTCGGCGCCTGCTGGCCCTTCATCCAGGCCAAGCTGCCGCAACTGATCTACGGCTTCTTTCCCGAGGCCGAGCGCTGGCGGGTCAATCTCGCGCTGATCCTGTCGGCGGCTCTGCTGCTGCCGCTGCTCATTCCGCGCCTGCCGGCGAAAGGACTGAACGCAAGTCTCTTCTTCTTCGCCTTTCCAGTGGTTGCGTTCTTTCTGCTGCACGGCGGCGGCATCACCGGGTTCGGCCTGAGCTGGACGGCCGGCCTGCTGCAATTGTTCGACGACAGCATCATCGGCGCCGGGCAGGCTCTGCTCAGTCTCGCCAAGACCTCGGCCGTCGCACCGCTCTTCTGGCTGGCCGGCAATCTCATCGTGCTGGTCGGCAGCGCGATCTACTGGCTGATCTTTCCGCTGACCTGGCTCCGTGACCAGCTCCAGGGAACGGGCCAGTCGGTCTGGGCCGATTTCGCCATCACGGCGGCGGTCGTCTCCCTGATCGCCTTCGCTGTCGGTGGCGGCGTTCGCACCGGCGGCCGGGCTCTGACATCCAGCGTCGGCACCTTCATCGGCATCGCGGCCGTGATCAAGCTGATGGGGCTCGATCACGGCGGCTTGCCGGTCGTGACCACAAATCTGTGGGGCGGGCTTCTGGTGACGCTGGTGGTCTCCGTGACCGGCATCGTCACCTCGCTGCCGATCGGCATCGCGCTGGCGCTCGGCCGCCGCTCGACCATTCCGCTGATCCGGATCTTCTCGATCGCCTTCATCGAGTTCTGGCGCGGCGTGCCGCTGATCACCGTGCTGTTCTTCGCGACCTACATGCTGCCCTTGTTTCTGCCGGGCAATTTTACGGTCGACGGTCTGGTACGCGCGCTGATCGGCATTTCGCTATTCACGGGCGCCTATCAGGCCGAGAACGTCCGCGGCGGGCTGGCCGCGATCCCGCGCGGGCAGGGCGAGGCGGCCGCCGCCCTGGGCCTGTCCTGGTGGAAGACGACCTCGCTGATCGTGCTGCCGCAGGCGCTGCGCCACGTCATTCCGAACCTCGTCAACAGCTTCATCTCGCTGTTCAAGGACACGTCGCTGGTCTCGATCGTGGCGCTGTTCGACCTGCTGGGCTCGCTCAGGGCGTCGTTCTCGGATCCGAAATGGTCGACGCCGTCGACCGCGTTCACCGGCTTTGCCTTCGCCGGGATCATCTACTTCATCTTCTGCTTTGGAATGTCGCGCTACTCGCTCTTCGTCGAGCACCGCCTCAACGCTCACCGTCGCAACTGATCGAGGTCATCATGTCCGACCCCATCGTCAAGATTTCCGGCCTCAACAAATGGTACGGCGAGTTCCACGTGCTGCGCGACATCGACCTCGAGGTCAAGAAGGGCGAGCGCATCGTGATCTGCGGCCCCTCAGGCTCGGGCAAGTCGACCTTGATCCGCTGCATCAACGCGCTCGAGGAATTCCAGGAGGGCGAGATCGTCGTCGACGGCATCGAGCTCGGGCCGAACCTGAAGCACGTCGATGCGGTCCGCCGCGAGGTCGGCATGGTGTTCCAGAGCTTCAACCTGTTCCCGCATCTGACTGTCCTGGAGAATTGCACGCTGGCGCCGATCTGGGTGCGGAACATCCCGAAGAGGGACGCCGAGGTCAACGCGATGAAATTCCTGGAGCGGGTCAAGATCCCGCATCAGGCCAACAAGTTTCCCGGACAGATGTCCGGCGGCCAGCAGCAGCGCGTCGCGATCGCACGCGCGCTGACGATGAACCCCAAGGTGATGCTGTTCGACGAGCCGACCTCGGCGCTCGACCCCGAAATGGTCAAGGAAGTGCTCGACACCATGGTCGACCTCGCCGAGGAGGGCATGACCATGCTGGTTGTTACCCACGAAATGGGCTTCGCCCGCGAGGTCGCCAACCGCGTCGTGTTCATGGATGCGGGCCAGATCATCGAGGCCAACACGCCGAACGAGTTCTTCGCCGCTCCCCAGCACGCGCGGACGAAGCTGTTCTTGAGCCAGATCTTGCGGTGACCCCGTAGGGTGAGCAAAGGCGCCTTTGCGCCGTGCCCACCATCCGTCCGCAGTCTCCGGCAAGCAAGGTGGGCACGCTTCGCTTTGCCCACCCTACGGCTACGGCACCGCGGCTTGCCTCAACTTGAGCCGGACTTCGTAGTCCGGGCGGCTGCAACCCTCCCGGCCTAGACGAACGGCGGCTTGATGTTGCTGCGCTTCTCCAGCCATTCCGGCACCGGCAGGTTCTTGGCGCGCATGAAATCCGCGTTGAACAGCTTCGACTGATAGCGGCTGCCGGAATCGCAGAGCACGGTGACGATGGTCTTGCCGGGCCCGAGCTGTTTCGCGAGTCGTATCGCGCCGGCGATGTTGATGCCGGTGGAACCGCCGAGGCACAGGCCTTCGTGCTGGAGCAACTCGTAGATCACCGTGACGGCTTCTGCATCGGGAACAAGATAGGCGTCATCCACCTTCGCGCTCTCGACGATTGCGGTCGCACGGTTGAGGCCGATACCTTCCGTGATCGAGCCGCCCGGCGTCGCCTTGGCGTCGCCGCTCCGAAAATATTCGAACATGCCGGCGCCATGCGGATCGGCGCAGGCGATCCGGACGTCCTTGTTCTTTTCTTTCAGATAGCGGCTGACGCCGGCGAGCGTGCCGCCGCTGCCGACCGAGCAGACGAAGCCGTCGACCTTGCCGCCGGTCTGCTCCCAGATCTCGGGGCCCGTCGACTCGTAGTGCGCCTTCGCATTGTCGAGGTTGTTCCACTGGTCTGCGAACAGCACGCCATTGGGCTCGGTCTTGCGCAGCTCGTCGGCGAGCCGGCGACCGACATGCTGATAATTGTTGGGATTGGCATAGGGCAGGGCCGGCACCTCGATCAGCTCGGCGCCGCACAGCTTCAGAAAATCCTTCTTCTCCTGGCTCTGCGTCTCCGGGATCACGATCAGCGTGCGGTAGCCGCGCGCGCTCGCCACGACCGCGAGGCCGATGCCGGTGTTGCCGGCGGTCGCCTCCACCACGAGACCGCCCGGCTTGAGCTCGCCGCGCTTCTCGGCCTCCAGGATCATCCATTTGCCGGCGCGGTCCTTCACCGACTGGCCCGGATTCATGAACTCGGCCTTGCCCAGAATGGTGCAGCCGGTCAGTTCGGAGGCGCGCTTGAGCTTGATGAGCGGGGTGTTGCCGATGGCTTCGACAACGTCATTTTTGATGGTCATGTCAGGCAATTACCGGCTGGATCATAGGGTGGGCGCGACCCTAAAGTAGGGTGGCGGGCCTTACAAGCGACCCTTGCAAGCGACCCCTGCAAGCCGACCCCGCAAACCCTTATTGCTGCTTTGCGAAGATGACTTGCCGGACGTCGATATTTCCGGACAGGAATCCGGCCTCGCAATAGGACAGGTAATACTCCCACAGCCGCCGGAACCGGTCGTCGAAGCCGAGCGGCACGAGGCCCGGCCAGGCCGTCTGGAAGTTATTCCGCCAAGTGGCCAGCGTCTTGGCATAATCCTGCCCGAAGATGCGCTCGCGAATGACGGGCAGGCCGAACCTGTCACCGAGCGACTTGAGCACGGCGGGCGAGGGCAGCATGCCGCCGGGAAAGACGTAGCGCTGGATGAAGTCCACCTCGCGCCGGTAGCTCTGGAACAGCCTGTCCTGGATCGTGATCGCCTGGATGCCGGCGAGGCCGCCGGGCAGCAGCCGGTCCCGCAACTGGGCGAAATATTTCGGCCAGAACTGCTCGCCGACGGCCTCGATCATCTCGATCGAGGCGATGCGGTCGTAGCGGTCGCGTTCGTCGCGATAATCCTGAAGACGGATCTCGACCTTGTCGGCAAGGCCCGCCTCGTGAATGCGCTTCTGCGCAAAATCGCGCTGCTCGGTCGAGATCGTGAGGCCGACTACGCGCGTGCCGAAGGTCTTTGCGGCGAACTCGGCGAAGCCGCCCCAACCGCAGCCGATCTCGAGCAGCGTCTGGTCCGGCTTCAGGTCGAGCGCCTCGGCGAGCCGGCGGTATTTGTTGGTCTGGGCTGCCGTGAGATCGGAGGTGCTCTCCTCGAACAGCGCCGAGGAATAGGTCATGCCGGGATCGAGCCAGGCTGAATAGAACGCGTTGCCGATGTCGTAATGGGCATGGATGTTGCGCCGCGCCTGACGGCGGGTGTTGCGGTTGAACCAGTGCTGCAGCAGCTGGACGAACCGCATCAGCGGCTTGTCGTTCAGCATGGCCTGGATCAGATCGTGATTGACGCAGAACAGGTAGAGGAATTGCGTCAGGTCCGGCGTATCCCAGTCGCCGGCGAGATAGGCCTCCGCGATGCCGATGTCGCCGCTGTTGATGAGGCGCGACGCGAAGCCGTAATTGTGCAGTCGCATCGCCGCATTCGGGCCCGGCTCCTGGCCGCCGAGACGGATCACGCGTCCGTCGGGCAGGGTGACGTCGAGCGTTCCTCGCCGCAGCCGCGCGCCAAAACTGAGTGCGAGCCGAACGATGCGCGGCAGATCGGCGAGCACTGTGTCTATGGTGTCTGACGTCACCGAGATGGTATGCGACATCGGCAGATCCATCACCTGAACGGATACTGTCCGACCGCGAGCCAGGCGCCCCCATACGCCTCATATCGCTGGACCCGAGGGCGCCCCGCAAACGGTCAGCGTCGAATCATGCGAATGATATAGGTGCGCGCTGCGCCGGTCGCCAAGGGGCTGGCGGGGTACCTCCGGCAATCCACCGCCGTGTGCACAGCGCAATTGCAGGCCAGCACCCGATCAAAGCGCGCCGTGCGCTCAGCCAAGGCCGGGGAAGCTGCGGTGCGCCGCGATGCAGGTTTCGGTGGAGCGCCTGCCGGGACCGGTGGCGCTGGCGTCGGCGTGGCAGCAATATCACATGAAATCTTGGTAAGCTTGAATGCGCCCCGGAGCGAGGTTGGAATACAAAAAAGCCCTGTGACACAGGTATATTGTGTATTTGCGTGAGTTCGACATCGACGCATTCGAGGCCGCATTTCGCAGGTGCGGGACTGTCCCCCTGTTCCGCGCCCCGCTAGTATGAACTTCAGGTTCCGCAGAAAGCATCACGGCTGTGAACGAGTTACACAAACGCCCCCGGCCGTTCCGCCACGAATCGGTTAATCCGGCTCTGCGGTGGCGGATCTATCTGCCCGGCGGGGGGTGGATGTGACACAGGATGGTCCTGCGGTCGCCATGAGGCGATCTCCCGGCCTTACGTTCCGGACGTCGCGCGCGGCGCGATGGGCTGCCGTGGCGTGCCTTGCCGCCAGTTCAGGCGCCTGCGTGCTGACGCAGGATTTGCCCGATCCCGCACTCGATGTTCCCACGCAGTACAAATACGCGGGCAAGCCGGATGCGCCGCCGTCGCTGGATTGGTGGCGCGGCTTTCGCTCTGCGGAGCTGACGCAACTGATGGAGGAGGCGCAGATCGTCAATCTCGACATCGCCGCCGCCGTCGCGCGCATCGTCCAGGCCGACGCCCAGGCGCGGCAGGCGGGCGCGGCGCTGCTGCCGAGCCTGTCGGGCGGCGGATCGGAAACCTATTCACGCACCTCGGGTTCGAGCGCCTCGGGCCTGTCCATCGGCGGCCGCGAAGTCGTCAACTATTCGGCCTCGCTGAGCGCGAGCTACCAGCTCGACTTCTGGGGCCAGAACCGCGATGCGCTGCAAGCCGCAGAAGAGACGGCGAATGCCAACCGATTCGATCGCGACGTCGTCGCGCTGACGACGCTCGCCGGCGTCGCCAACGCCTATTTCCAGGTGCTGGCCTCGCAGGACCGGCTGCGCACCGCCCAGAGCAATATCGCCAGCGCGCAGCGGATCCTCGATGCGATCCGCGAGCGCCGCAAGGCCGGCACCGGGACCGATCTCGACGTCGCCCAGCAGGAGAGCGTGGTCGCCAACCAGAAGGCGCTGGTGCCGCCGCTGCGCCAGACGCTCGACCAGAACGTCAACGCACTCGCCGTGCTGGTATCGCGGCCGCCGGAGAGCGTCCGCGTGCTCGGCGGCTCGCTGAACAAGATCGCCATCCCGCGCGTCACGCCCGGCCTGCCGTCGGAGCTTTTGACGCAGCGGCCCGACATCCGCCGCCAGGAGGCACAGCTCGCCTCGGCGACCGCGAACATCGGCAATGCCCGCGCGCAGTTCTTTCCGACGATCCAGCTCACCGGCAATGGCGGCTATCAGAGCTCGGCGCTGGTCTCGCTGTTCCAGCCGCATGCGGCCTTCTTCCAGCTCGTCGGCAGCGCCACGCAGCCGATCTTCGACGGCGGCAAGATCCTCGGCAATTTCGAATTCGCCAAGGCGCGGCAGGACGAGTTGCTCCAGACCTACCGCAAGACCATCATCCAGTCGTTTGCGGACGTCGACAACGCGCTGTATTCGATCAAGCAGACCACGATCAAGCTACAATTGCAGCGCGATGTCGTTACCTCGTCGAAGCGCGCCTTCGATCTCGCCGAGCAGCAATTGCGCGCCGGCACGGCCGACATCGTGACTGTGCTGAACGTCCAGCAGACACTATTTCAGGCCGAAGATGCGTTGTGGCAGGCCCAACTCGCACGGCTTCTCGCCATCGTCAGCCTGTATCAGGCGCTCGGCGGCGGCTGGGAGCCGCGAATGGAGAAACCGGTCAATGCTCTTTAAGCCGGATACGAAGGAAGGCGCGAAAGAAGGGACGGCGAAGAAATCGCGCGGCCGCGGCTTCGTCATGACCCTGATCACGCTCGCCATCCTTGGCGGGCTCGGCTATTTCGGCTGGACCGTCTGGCACCAGCAGCCGCAGCAGGCGAATGGCCGCAACCAGCGGCCCGATCTGCCGGTGCCGGTGCTGGCGGCGACACCCCGCATCCAGGACGTCCCGGTCTATCTCGACGGCGTGGGTGCGATCCGCGCGCTCAACACAGTGACCGTGCGCTCGCAGGTCGACGGCAAGCTGATCGCCGTGAAATTCACCGAGGGCCAGGACGTCAAGAAGGGCGACGTGCTCGGCGAGATCGATCCCGCGCTCTACCAGGCGACGTATGATCAGGCCGTCGCCAAGAAAGCGCAGGACGAGGCGCAACTCGCCAACCAGCGCATCGACCTTACGCGCTACGAGCAGTTGGCTGCCTCCAACGCGGGCTCCAAACAACAGGCCGACACCCAGCGCGCCGCGGTCGCGCAGACCGAGGCGCTGGTCAAAGCCGACCAGGCCGCGATCGACAATGCGGCGGCGACGTTGAGCTACACCAAGATCGTGGCGCCGCTCTCCGGCCGCGCCGGCCTGCGCCAGGTCGACCAAGGCAACATCATCCACGCCGCCGACGCCACGGGCCTCCTGGTGATCACGCAATTGCAGCCGATCGCGGTGTGGTTCAGCCTGCCGCAGCAGCAGATCATGCGCGTCAACGCAGCGGCGTCGAAGGGCACGCTCGCCGTCGACGTGTTCGGCAATGACGGCATCACCGTGATCGACACCGGCAAGCTCACCGGCATCGACAACCAGGTCGACCAGACCACGGGCACGCTCAAGCTCAAGGCGGAATTCCCCAACGCCAATTATCAGCTCTGGCCGGGCCAGTTCGTCAATGTCCGCCTCAAGGTCGAGACCTTGATGCAGGCGCTGGTGGTGCCGACATCGGCGGTGCAGCGCGGACCGATCGGCACCTTCAGCTACGTCATCGGCGAGGACAATGTCGTCTCGGCCAAGCCGGTCACGGTGACCCAGCAGAACGAGCATGACGCCGTCATTGCCAACGGCTTGTCGCCGACCGACAAGGTCGTCACGACGGGCTTTGCCAATCTGTCCGACGGCTCCAAGGTGGTCGTCGGCCGCGATGACCAGACACCGTCGGCCGATCTCGCCCCGCGCAAGCGCACGCGGGGCCCGGATGGGCAGAAGAAGGACGGGCAGGCCAAGGACGGGCAAAAGGACGGACAGGGCAAGGACGGCGAGCACCGCGCCAAACGGAGCAGCAGCGAAGGCGACCAGAAGGGGCAGACCGGACCGGCACCGGGGCCGGGGGCATCGGGACCTGGAGCCAAGCAGCCATGATCCCGACAACAGCCGCCTGAGCGGCAGGCACATCCCATGGGCGTCTCCGAACCCTTCATCCGCCGCCCGATCGCGACCTCGCTGCTCGGCATCGCCCTGCTGATCGGGGGCGCGCTCGGCTATTTCTCGCTGCCGGTCTCGGCGCTGCCGCAGGTCGATTTCCCGACCGTGCAGGTGTCGACGCAGCTTCCGGGCGCGAGCCCCGACGTGATCGCCTCGCTGATCACCGCGCCGCTGGAACGGCAGCTCGGCCAGATCCCGTCGCTGACGGCGATGAACTCGACGAGCTCGTTCGGCGTCAGCCAGATCTCGCTCCAGTTCGATCTCAACCGCGACATCGACGGCGCGACTCAGGACGTGCAGGCCGCGATCAACGCGGCGGCCGGCGTGCTGCCCAAGACGCTGCCCTATCCGCCGACCTACGCCAAGGTGAACCCGGCGGACGCACCGGTGATGACCCTGGCGCTTCGCTCCGACACGATCTCGCTGCGGGCGATGAGCGACATCGCCGACACGCTTCTGGCGCAGCGGCTGAGCCAGATCTCCGGCGTCGGCCGGGTCTCGGTGCTAGGTGGGCTGAAGCCGGCCGTGCGCATCCAGGCGGATCTGGCGCGCCTTGCCGCCTATGGCATCGCCATGGAGGATCTGCGCACTGCGATCTCCAATGCCAACGTCTCCGGGCCAAAAGGCTCGCTCGACGGCGCGCAGCAATCCTACCTCATCGCCGCCAACGACCAGATCACCGCTGCCGACGCCTACAAGCCTGTTATCATCGCCTACCGCAACGGCTCCCCGGTCACGATCGGCGACGTCGCGCAGATCGTGGATGGCCTCGAGAACGACCGCACCGGCGGCTGGTACCAGGGCACGCCGGCGGTCATCATCGACATCCAGCGCCAGCCCGGCGCCAACGTCATTGATGTCGTCAGCCAGATCCGGGCGGAAATCCCAAAAGTCCAGCGCGCCATTCCGGCCGGCGTGAAACTCACCATCGTCTCCGACCGCACCGTCACGATCCGCGCCTCGGTCCGCGACGTGCAGTTCACCCTGATCCTCAGCGTCGTCTTGGTGACGCTGGTGGTGCTGCTGTTCCTGCGCTCGCTGCGGGCCACGCTGATCGCGGGCGTCGCGCTGCCGCTGTCGCTGATCACGAGCTTCGGCATCATGTATTTCGCCGGCTTCAGCCTCGACAATCTGTCGCTGATGGCGCTCACCATCGGCACCGGCTTCGTCGTCGACGACGCCATCGTCATGATCGAGAACATCGTCCGCCACATGGAGAACGGCGACAGCGCGATGGAGGCCTCGCTGAAGGGGGCCAGCGAAATCGGCTTCACCGTGATCTCGCTGACGGTGTCGTTGATCGCGGTGTTCATCCCGCTGCTGTTCATGTCCGGCCTCGTCGGGCGCATGTTCCGCGAATTCGCGTTGACGCTGACGATCGCGGTCGTGACCTCGGCCGTGGTCTCGCTGACGCTGACGCCGATGATGTGCTCGCGGCTGCTCAAGCACGCCCATGAGGAACTGGCGGTGCCGGGATTGGCCGCGATCAGCCGCTTCATCGATAGCACCGTCGAGTTCTATCACCGGACGCTGCTCTGGGTCCTGGAACGCCAGCGCGCCACGCTGCTCGTGACATTTGCGACCCTGGTCGCGACCCTCGTCCTCTATGTCGTCGCGCCAAAGGGCTTTTTGCCGCTTCAGGACACCGCCTCGATCACGGCGGTGACTGAGGCGGGACCTGACGTGTCGTTCACCGAGATGCAGAAGCGCCAGGCCGAGGCGGCCGATGCCATCAAGGCCGACCCTGACGTGGTCGGCGTGGTCTCGGTGATCGGGGCGGGCTCGGTCAACCCGACCACCAATGTCGGACGCCTGGTCATGACCTTGAAGCCGCGCGGCGAGCGGCGCGACGACGTCAGCGCGGTCGTGACCCGGCTGAAGGAACGGGTGTCGGCCATCCCCGGCATGACCGTCTATTTCCAGCCGGTGCAGGACGTGCAGATCTCGACCCAGTCGAGCCGCTCGCAATACCAGTACACGCTGACCGGCACTGATGCGACGCTGGTGTCGGAATGGGCGCGCAAGCTTGTTGCCGAGATGCGGCGCGATCCGCTGTTCCGCGACGTCTCCTCGGAGGCGCAGGAGGGCGGCCTGCGGGCGCAGCTCGACGTGGACCGGACCCGGGCCGGACAGCTCGGCGTAAGCCTGCAGGGAATCACCGACACGCTCAACGACGCGTTCGCGCAGCGGCAGATCTCGACCATCTACGGCCAGGCCAACCAGTACCGCGTGGTGCTGGAGGCGCTGCCGATGTACCAGCGCGATCCCTCGATCCTGTCGAAGCTGTATCTGCCGGGCGCGGCGAGCAGCATCGTGGGCGCGCCCAACGCCCAGGTGCCGCTCTCGGCCGTGGCGACCCTGAAGCGCACCACGGCGCCGCTCGCGATCTCGCACCAGGCGCAATTCCCGTCGATCTCGCTCAGCTTCAACCTCGCCCCGGGCGCCGCGCTCGGCGATGCCGTCGAGGCGGTGAAGACGATCGAGACCCGGATCGAGATGCCCAACAGCATCGTCGGCGTCTATGCCGGCGATGCCGCCGAATTCGCCAAGGCGCTCGCGGGCCAGCCCTGGCTGCTGCTCGCCGCCGTCATCACGATCTACATCGTGCTGGGCGTGCTCTATGAGAGCTACATCCACCCGATCACCATCCTGTCGACGCTGCCCTCGGCCGGCGTCGGCGCGATCCTGGCACTGATGCTGTGCGGTCAGGACCTCTCGGTGATCGGCCTGATCGGCATCATCCTGCTGATGGGCATCGTCAAGAAGAACGCGATCATGATGATCGACTTCGCGCTCGAGGCCGAGCGCAGGCAGGGGATGTCGCCGAACGAGGCGATCGTGCAGGCCTGTCTCTTGCGCTTCCGTCCGATCATGATGACGACGCTGGCGGCGCTGTTCGGCGCGCTGCCGCTCGCAATCGAGAGCGGCACCGGCGCCGAGCTGCGCTTTCCGCTCGGTATCTCCATCATCGGCGGCCTGCTGCTGAGCCAGCTTCTGACGCTCTACACCACGCCCGTGATCTACCTGGCGCTCGACCGCATCAATCGCCGCCTCGAGCAGGCGCTGCCGCCGGCCGAATCCGGCGGCCCGCCGGTCGCGGGCGCGACCGAGGGGATGCAGTGATGGCATCGATCTCGGAGCCCTTCATCCGCCGGCCGGTCGCGACCACGCTGCTGTCGATCGGGTTGTTCCTGCTGGGTGTCGTCGCCTACGAGTTCCTTCCCGTCGCCTCGGTCCCGAACGTCGACTTCCCCGCCATCTTCGTGTCGGCCAGCCGGCCCGGCGCCGACCCGTCCGTGATGGCGGCGACGGTGGCCTCGCCACTGGAGCGCCGGCTCGGCGAGATCGCGGGCATCAACCAGATCACCTCGACGTCGTCGCTCGGCACGACCAGCATCCAGCTCCAGTTCGACATCGGCCGCAACATCGACAAGGCCGCACGCGACGTGCAGGCGGCGATCAACGCGGCGCTGATCGACCTGCCGAGCGACCTGCCGACGCTGCCGCGCTTCCGCAAGGCGAACACGGCCGGCGCGCCCGTTTTCGTACTGGCGCTGACCTCGAAGACGCTGTCGGCCAGCGCGATCTACGACGTCGCCGATACCGTGCTCGCGCAGCGCATCTCGCAGGTGCCTGGTGTCGGCGACGTGACGGTGAGCGGCGCCGACCAGCCGGCGGTGCGCGTGCAGCTCAACCCCGTCGCACTGTCCAACGCCGGCATCGCCACCGACGACGTCAGGACCGCGATCATCAACGCCAACCCGCTTGGTCCCGTCGGCATCTTCAACGGCGAGCGCCAGAGCGAGACGCTGTCGCTGAACAAGCAGATGCGGACGGCGAAAGAGTTCCGCGACATCATCATCAAGAGCTCGAACGGCAATTTCGTCCGGCTGTCCGACGTCGCCGACATCGAGGACTCCGTCCGCAACGCTCGCTCCATCGCCTGGTTCAACAAGCAGCCGGCGGTGCTGATCCAGATCACCAAGCAGGGCGACGCCAACGTCATCGACACCGTCGACCGGGTGAAGGCGCTGATCCCGGCGCTGAAGCAATGGATCCCGGCGGGTGTCGATATTTCCACGCTGGTCGATCGCACCAGCACGATCCGCGCCAGCGTGCTCGACATGCAGTGGACGCTGCTGGCAACCGCCGTCCTCGTGATGGTCGTGGTGTTCGTGTTCCTGCGGCGGCTGACACCGACGATCGCGGCTGGCATCTCCGTGCCGCTGGCGCTGGCCGGAACCTGCGCCGGGATGTGGGTCGCGGGCTTCTCGATCGACAATCTGTCGCTGATGGCGCTGGCGATCTCGGTCGGCTTCGTGGTCGACGACGCCATCGTCATGATCGAGAACATGTACCGCAATCTCGAACATGGCATGCGGCCGCTCCAGGCGGCGCTCGTAGGCGCCCGGCAGATCGGGTTCACCGTGGTCTCGATCAGCCTGTCGCTGATCGCGGCTTTCACGCCGCTGATCTTCATGGACGGCATCGTCGGCCGCCTGCTGCGCGAGTTCTCGCTGACGCTGACCTTTGCGATCCTGGTCTCGACGCTGGTGTCGCTGACGGTCACGCCGATGATCTGCGCCCATTACATCCGGCAGACCACGTCCGGGACCGCGACGCTGTTCGATCGGCTGATCGAAGGTTCGCTGTCGCGCGTGGTCGCGTTTTACGCCCGCAGCTTGCGCACCGTGCTGCAATATCCGCTGCTGACGCTGCTGGTGTTCTTCGCCACCATCGGCCTCACGGTGACGCTCTACATCAAGGTCCCCAAGGGCTATTTCCCGACCGACGATTCCGGTTTCGTCATCGGCGCGACGCGCGCCTCGGCTGACATCTCGTTCCAGTCCATGCTCGGCCTGCAGCAGCGGCTCGCCGACATCGTGATGCAGGATCCGGCCGTGGCCGGCATCGGCTCGACGGTCGGCAGCGGGGGCGGGCCGGGGGGAGCGACCTCGAACCGCGGCACCATGTTCATCAGCCTGAAGCCGCCGGAGGAGCGTGACCACGTCTCGACGCAGGTCGTGATCGACCGTCTCAGGCGCGCCCTGTACCCGGTGCCCGGCATCCGCCTGTTCATGTTCGCTGCCCAGGACGTCCGCGCCGGCGGACGGCAGAGCGATTCCGACTACCAGTACACGCTGACCAGCACCGACCTCAGCCTGCTCCAGAAATGGGCGCCGATCGTGGCCAAGCGCATGGAGAGCGTCGAGGGCATCACGGATATTTCGAGCGACCGCGATCCGGGCGGGCTTCAGCTCACGCTCTCGATCGACCGCCAGAAGGCCTCGGCGCTCGGCGTCAAGGTCCAGGACATCGACAACGCGCTCAACAATGCATTTTCGCAGCGGCAGATCGGGATCATCTACACTCAGCGCAACCAGTATATGACCGTGCTGGAGATCGACCCGAAATTCCAGGTCGACCCATCCAACCTCGATCGCATCTATGTCGCCGGTGCCAATGACGCGCAGGTGCCGCTGTCGGCCGTGGTGCATGCGACGCGCGGGCTCGCTGCGCTGGCGGTCTACCATTCGCAGGGGTTTCCCTCGACCACGGTGTCGTTCAACCTGATGCCGGACGTGCCGCTCCAGACCGCGACCCAGAACGTGCAGCGCGCGATCGAGGAGCTGCACATGCCGGAAGGCATTCGCGGCAGTTTTGACGGCAACGCGGGCGATTTCGCCAGGACCAGCGGCCGCCAGCCGCTGCTGATCCTCGGCGCGCTGGTGGCGATGTATATCGTGCTCGGCGTGCTCTATGAGAGCCTCGCCCATCCGCTGACGATCATCTCGACGCTGCCGTCCGCCGGGCTCGGCGCGCTGCTCGCCTTGCAACTCACTAACACGCCGCTGACGGTGATCGCCTTCGTCGGCATCATCCTGTTGATCGGCATCGTCAAGAAGAACGGCATCATGATGGTGGACTTCGCACTCGATGCCGAGCGCCAGCGCGGCCTGTCCTCGGCGGAGGCGATCTTCGAGGCCTGCCAGGCGCGCTTCCGCCCCATCCTGATGACGACCATGGCGGCGCTGTTCGCCGGCATTCCGCTGGTCATCGCGACCGGTCCGGGCACGGAGCTGCGCCGTCCGCTCGGCATCACCATCATCGGCGGACTGTTCGTCTCGCAGATCCTGACGCTCTACACGACGCCCGTGATCTACCTGCTGATCGACCGCCTGCGCCGCCGCTCCGAGCCGCGCCCGCTGGCCGCACCGGCGGAATAGGCCAAGTATCGCGCACGTTCCGACACCGTCAGTCGGCTCGATCCCCTAACATTTGATGTTGTCAAATTAACATCTGCTCTCATTCTGCTCTCATAAAGGCTGTTACTTCTCATTTCTGTCAACAAAGCTCGTTACAGAACGGAGACGGGCGCGGCCTTCGCTCGTCGCGCCGCCCGAAGCTGTTGCATTCGAACGGAATCCCGCCCCGAGAATGTGTGACGTGCTTGGGAACCCTTGTGGGCGAGCGGAAATCGGCTGGCTCGTGTTGCTTTGGAGTGATTGGCCAAATGGCTAATACCGTCGGATCGCACTTTTTCCCGGAGATTGCGGCGGGTGGATTCTCTCGGGTCGATGGCACGATTCAGTTCTGGCAGCGGGTCGGGGCCTTGGTTGGACCGGATTCCGTCGTGCTGGACTTTGGCGCCGGGCGAGGCGCCGGCCAGAGCGAGGATTCGGTCGCCTACCGGCGCAGTCTGCGGTCGTTGAAGGGACGGGTGCGCGAGCTCGTCGGGGTGGATGTCGACCCGGCTGTCACGACCAACAAGGCGCTGGATCGGGCGTTCGTGATCACACCCGACGGAGAGCTTCCGATCGTCGATCAATCCATCGACGTGATCGTATCGGATTTTGTGTTCGAGCATCTCCAGGATCCTGCCAGAGCCGCCCGTGAACTCGACCGCGTGCTCAAGCCGGGCGGCTGGATCTGCGCGCGCACGCCCAACCGCTATGGATACATCGCACTCGCCAACCGGATGATCCCCGACCAGTTGCATGCCCGCATCATCCAGTCGGCCCAGGACGACCGCAAGGGCGAGGATGTCTTCCCGGCCGTCTATCGGCTGAACACTGCCGGCGCGTTCAAACGGCATTTTCCCGCCTCCCGATACGATCTGTATGTGATCCCGTGGGACGCGGAGCCGGCCTACTATTTCGGATCGAAGCTGCTCTATTCGCTGTTGCTAGCGGTTCAGCACTGCACGCCGGCTCCGTTCAAGACGGTGTTGACGGCGTTCATGCGCAAACGCCCCGTGCCGTGAGCCCGACAGCCAAGTCACGTCGGGCTCAAGCCGCCGTACACCTCATTGCGAAGACGAAAGAGCGCACGGGACGAAAGGCCTTCGAGCGCGGAACGTCACGCAACGCAGCAGCCTTGTAGAAAGATCGTACCCTCCAAGACGTCACCAAGTCCGAGCGATAACGTCATTCGGCGATCAACTGGGGCGTGTATTACGGCCTCACCACCACACTTCATGACCATCGCCTCCCAATCCCCGCCCCAAAGCCCATGTCGACGTAGGTGCTCAGTTCTACGACACCGACCTCAACAAGCCGATTTGGGTCGCCAACGTGGCCGCGGATGATACTGTGTATTGGAGAGACGCTGCCGGAACGCCGGTCTAGCAGAGCGGTCGACGCATTCGGCATACCAACGCAACGAGACCGCCTTCGGGCGGTCTTTTTGTCGTGTGCCGAGGTTCGGGGCTATGGCGGCGCCACTCCCGGCAAGAGAGTTGTTGAACCGCCGCTTCAAGCGTATAGCGGCGACCATGTCGAACCCCACAGCCGCCGTGCCGGCCGATCCGATCCCCGAATGCCCGCACTGCCAGAAGCCGATGCCGCTGTGCATCTGCGACAGTGTCACGCCGATCAAGAACCGGCTCTCGCTCCTGATCCTCCAGCATCCGCAGGAGCAGGACAGGGCGCTCGGCACCGCCCGGCTGCTTGCGAAGCACTTTGCCGATGCCACGGTGCGGGTCGGCCTGTCCTGGCCGAGCCTGTCCAAGGCGCTGGCGCGGCCAGTCGAGAACGCCTCGCACTGGGCCGTGCTCTATCTTGGCTCGGCGCGCGCGGCCGATCTGGAGGCCGAGGGCGAGATCCTGGCGCTCAACCGCAAGGGCGAAGTCGCGGAGAACCAGCGTTCGATCCTCGGCAAGCTCGAAGGCGTGGTGTTGCTCGACGGCACCTGGAGCCAGGCCAAGGCGCTGTGGTGGCGCAATCCCTGGATGCTCAAATGCCAGCGCGTGATCCTCAACCCGGCGCATCCCTCCCGATACGGACGCCTGCGCAAGGAGCCGCGGAAAGACGGGCTGTCGACCATCGAGGCGGCCGCGACCATCCTGGCCAGTCTTGAGAAGCGCCCCGATATCGCGGAGACGCTCAATGCCAGTTTTGAACGGATGTTGACGCGCTACCGCGAGGTTCAGGCCGAAATGCCGGAATTGGCGCCAAAACCGCCGGTCAAGGACCGCCGGCGCGGTGTCCGGCGCAGCAAGCGCAGCTGACTCGCGCTTAAATCCTCCGTACGGTTGATTGCCCCGCGCGAGACGGGTGGGTAGAGACGATCGGCCGACAGGCCACGATCTGCTATCCTGTCGCGGCATCGGAAGGCCGGAATCGGTAGGGGCAGTCGAATTCAGCCAGCGGCGAAGGAAATTCTTGCACAGGCGGCGCGGCCCGATCGGTGGGGCACGCTCGCGCTGATGGACATCTCGCTGCGTTACCGGCGCACCGTGATCGGCCCGCTCTGGATCACGCTGACGCTGGCAGCAACAATCGCAAGTGTCGGCACGGTCTACGCCGCACTGTTCAAGCAGGACATCGCCGGTTTCCTGCCGCCCTTCGCCGTCGGCTTGATCGTCTGGACCTTGATCGCGACGACGCTCCAGGAAGGCTCCAGCATCTTCGTGGCGTCGGGCCACCTGATCAAGGCCGTGCCGGCGCCGCTGATTGTGCATGTGCTCCAGATGATCGCGCGCAACGTGCTCATCTTCGCGCATCATCTGGTGATCGTGGTGCTGCTCTACATCGTGATGCCCTGGCCTCTGCATGGGAGCATGCTGCTCGCGGTGCCCGGCTTTGCGATCCTGCTGATCGTTCTGCTCGGCGGATCGGTCGCGCTCGGCATGCTCTGCGCGCGCTTTCGCGATATCGGCACGGCGATCGTCAGCGGCCTGCAATTCATCTTCTTCCTGACGCCGATCATCTGGACCGAGGACGCCCTGCGCGGCACCACGTTCCACTGGCTGATCCGCGCCAATCCGTTCGCGACGCTGCTCGACCTCGTGCGCAGGCCGTTGCTGTCGCAGCCGACCGATCCGGGGCAGTGGCTGCTCGGGGCGATCTATGCGATCGTCGTTGCCGTCATCGCCTTCGGCTGCTACGCAAAATACCGCCACCGCGTGGCGTATTGGCTGTGAGGCGCGCATGAGCCTTGCTGCCCACATCGTGCTTCGCAACGTTTCGGTCAACTTTCCGGTGCTGTCGTTCCGCGACCGTTCGCTGCGCAGCCGCTTCGTCAGCGCGGTGACGCTGCGCCGGATGCCAGCGGTGCCGCACATCGTCTCCGCGCTCAACGACGTCAGTCTCGACATCCGCGCCGGTGACCGCGTCGCCATCATCGGAGCCAACGGCGCCGGCAAGACCACGCTGCTGCGGGTGCTCGCCGGCATCTATCATCCGACCGCGGGCAGCGTGGACGTACTCGGCCGCTGCCTGTCGCTGTTCGACCTGTCGGCCGGCTTCGACGAGGAGGCCACGGGCTACGAGAACATCGTGCGGCGCGGGCTCGTAATCGGCGCGCGGCGCTCCGAGATCGATGCGCGGCGGGCGGAGATCGCCGAGTTCACCGAGCTCGGTGACCGGCTCGACCTGCCGCTGCGGACCTATTCCAGCGGCATGATGCTGCGCCTGATCTTCGCGGTCGCAACCGCCGTGGAAGGCGAGATCGTGCTGCTGGACGAATGGATTGGCGTCGGCGACCAGCAATTCCGCCGGAAGGCGCGGCAGCGGCTCGACGAGATCGTGGCCCGCGCCGGCATCCTGGTGCTGGCCTCGCACGACATCGAGCTGATCCAGAGCACCTGTAACCGCGCGATCCTGCTGGAGGAGGGCCGGATCACCGCGGTCGGCCCGACCGATGCGATTCTTGCGAAATATCTCGCCGGTCCTGGCGCGGCAAAGGCGTAAACGCCCGGCCGGGGTTGCCTAAGCCATTGATCCCCTATATTGCTCCGCCCTTACGGGGCCACGTGGCGGAGTGGTTACGCAACGGTCTGCAAAACCGTGTACACCAGTTCAATTCTGGTCGTGGCCTCCATAACAACCTCCTGATATTTCATCATAAATTTTGCTCACCGCGCGTTCCGCGGAGCACGCGGTTGAGGCCTGCCAAGCCGTGCACACCGGGTTTGCCCGGGGCTTGGCGGACACCAGCGATTCAGGCCCGATGGCATAGACTTCGCATCTGCGAAGTGATGCGTCACGAACCCCTTGGATCTGGAGAGCACGTGAGCGACGTCGTCCGATTTGTCCCGAAATCCGAGCTGGAGCGGGCTCGCCTCATTCGCGAGGCCCGTGCGATCTATGACAGCATCTTTCCGCCGGCCGCACCTGACCGGGCGCCGCAGGACGGCGAGGAGCGGGTCAAGACCTGATCGGTCCCGCGCCATTCCGGCGCATGGCCGATAGCAAAACGCCCGCGGGAGCGGGCGCATCGGTTGACGTTGAAAGTGGTCTCAACAGGCCGCGTACCAGCCGTCCGGAAACGGCAGAAGGGGCCAGGCGCCCTCATTGTCATTGGCGGCTTTGGGCGTTGCGACGTACGACCACGAGCGGGGCACAAATTCCTCCTCCGGCTCGGGCGCGAAATCTTGACGGACCATGGCGTCCCGGACGGCATCCAGCAGCAAATTGAATTCGGCTTCGCTCATCGCACCCTCGCAGAACGCGGATGGCGCAATGTCGCAAAGCCGGTTTGTTACCCGATTGAGCCGATCGTTCGCATTTTAGCGACCCGGCGATCGGGCTCCGATTGGTTAGCGATTCCTTAAAATCCCCGCGGAACCGTACGTTCCTCCCGTCCGGCCTCAGTGTGAAAGAGATCACATCCCCCGCGATTTATTTCTCCTACCCCTTGGCACGACACCGGCCAGCGAAGGCCGGGGGCGGGCAAGGCAGACGGGAGACTTGGTCATGAGGGCAAGGTTCTTACGGTTTGCGGGGGCGAAGAGCCGGGCGCGCCGCGCCTCGACGGTCGGGCTGTTCCTGGCGCTATTCGCCTCCGCCGCCAATGCGCAGCAGGGAACGCCGGAGCAGCGCCGGGCCTGCACCCCCGACGTCTATCGGCTCTGCGCCGGCGAGATCCCCAACGTCCGCGCCATCACGGCCTGTCTGCGCCGTAACCGCTCAAGCTTGAGCGAGGCTTGCCGCACCGTCTTCGACCAGGCCGGCGGCTGACATAGCCGCCCTGTGGGTTTGTGCGCAGCAAGTGGCTCGTGCGGTCTCGCGAATCCGGCATAGTCGGCCTGTGGATATGCTGCGGACAGGCTGTGGAAAGCGGTGAGATGCTGTGGATGTCGTCCACAGATGCGTCTGCCCGGCACCTCATTTCCGTCAGTAAACGTCATATCTCTGTCAAATATCCTGACTGATTGATTCTCCGACCGTGCAGATCATTGCGTCGCGGGAGATCATTTGGTTCTCCCGAATTCGGAATTGCGTGCCGCAGGACACCTGACGCACGAACAGTTTTTGTGCAGGGTGCTGCCCAATTCGCGGGCCCCATTCATCCAATTTTTTGTACGCCCGCGGACAAGCTTTCCCGTCCGCACTCCACCTAGGCTCGTTCCCGAGATCTGGAACATGGCCAGTGCCATGGCAATTCGAAGGAGCTGGAGATGGAGACACGGGTATTGCCCCATGCACGGGGGATCGCACGCGCATCATTGCCATGGCGCAAGATCGCGCTCGGCGCCACCATCGCTTTCGGCTTCGCCGCCGCGGCACCGTTGAGCGCGCAGGCCGCCGCGCCCGCCGCCTGCGCCGCGCTCCAGGAGAAATATCCGGACTGGAAGGGCAAGACCCTCGTCAACGCCATCAACCCGCACACGCCGGGCTATGAGACGATCGATCCGAAGGATCCCAGCAAATATATCGGATTCGACATCGATCTTGGCGAGGCCATCGGCGAATGCCTCGGCTTCAAGCTGACCTACAAGCCGGTGACGTTCGCAGCGCTCCTGACCACGCTGGCCGCGGGTCAGGCCGACATCGTCATCTCCGACATCTACGCCACCAAGGAGCGCGCCAAGGCGGCCGACTTCATCACCTACTCGAAGGTGTTCGACGGCGTGCTGGTCGCCAAGGGCAACCCGAAGGGCATCAACGGCATCAACATGTCGATGTGTGGTGCTGCTGCCGCCGAAAACACCGGCTATGTCGAGGTGCCCCTGATCCAGGCGCTGATCCCGGAATGCAAGAAGGCCGGCAAGGCCGAGCCGACCATCCAGCTCTACGACAACAACGCCAACTGCATCCAGGCCATCCTCGCCGGTCGCGCCGACACCTATGTCAACGACGTCAACACCGTCGACAGCGCCGTCAAAGCCTATCCGGACAAGCTGGAAAAGGCGATCGCGGTGACGATCCCGTATTCGGTCGGCATCGCCGTCCCGAAGGACAAGCCGAAATTCCGCGACGCCGTGCTGGCCGCACTGATCGAGGTGCAGAAAGCCGGCACGCATATGGAGCTTCTGAAGAAGCATGGGCTCGACGTGAACAACTTCAAGGAGCCGGACATTCTGACGGCTGACTGATGTCGCTGTTCCTCCACTACCTGAGCATGCCGTATCTGCTCGAGGGCATCGAGCTCACCCTCGAGGTGACTGCCCTCGGGCTCGGTGGCGGATTGATCCTCGGATTGATCCTCGCCGGCATGCAGCTCTCGCGCTTCTGGCCCCTGGCGGCGATCGCCAGGGCCTACACCGTGATCTTCCGCGGCACGCCGCTGATCCTGCAGATGGTGTTCGCCTACGACGCGCTGCCGCATATCGGCATCAAGCTGCCGGCGGTGCTGGCGGCCGGCCTCGCGCTCGCCTGCAACGAGGCGCCGTTCATCGCGGAGATGCTGCGCGCCGGCGTGCTCGGCGTCGATCGCGGGCAGGTGACGGCCGGTCAGGCGCTCGGCATGACGCCGCGGATCCTGATGTGGCGGGTGATCGCGCCGCAGGCGATCCGCACCATGATCCCGGCCTTCGGCAACGAGGCCGTCAGTGCGCTGAAGAATTCCTCGCTGGCGTCCGTCGTCGCGGTCCAGGAGCTGACCTTGCGCTCGACGCAGCTGGCGTCCTCGACCTTCGACTTCTTCTCGATCTTCTTCGCCTCTGGACTCTTGTACCTCGTGCTGACCTTCGCCATCAGCGTCATCCAGTTGTTCGTCGAATGGCTGCTCGATCTCGATCGCGCCAAGGGGCGTCAGCGCAAGCTCGCCGACTATCTGCCCTGGCGTCGCGTCGACCTCGGCACCAAGCTCGAGCTCACTGAGGCGACCGTTGCCAATTCCGAACTCGTGCAAGCAGAGCTGACCGACACGCCGCCGCTTGCTCTGACCAGAGAGGAGCGCACGCGGCGTTCCGCGACGATCGCGCGCAACAACATCGCGGTCGAGACCAAGGACCTCACCAAGAGTTACGGCACGCAAAAGGTGCTCGGCGGCCTCGATCTCACCGTTCGCGTTGGCGAAGTGGTCGCGCTGCTTGGACCCAGCGGCTCCGGCAAGAGCACGCTGCTCCGCTGCATCAACCATCTCGAAAGCTGGGACGGAGGCACCGTGCGCGTCGGCGGCCGCCGTCTCGGCTTTGACGACGACGGCAAGTTGCTGTCACCGCGGGCGATCGCCAACGAGCGGGCAACCGTCGGTGTCGGCATGGTGTTCCAGCAGTTCAATTTGTTCGCCCATCTGTCGGCACGCGAAAACATCGCCGGGCCTTTGCGCTGGGTCCACGGTATGACCCGCATCGACGCCGACCGTCGGGCCACCGAGCTGCTCGACCGTGTCGGTCTCTCGCATCGCGCCGACGCGCTGCCGCGACATCTTTCCGGCGGCCAGCAGCAGCGCGTCGCCATCGCCCGCGCGCTGGCGCCCAATCCAAGCGTGCTGCTCTTGGACGAGCCGACCTCAGCGCTCGATCCCGAGCTCGTCAACGAGGTCCTGGAGGTGATCCGCCGCCTCGCCATCGACGACGGCCTCACCATGATCATCTCGACGCACCAGATCCGCTTTGCCGATGAAGTCGCCGACCGCGTCGCATTCTTGAGCGGCGGCGCGATCGTCGAGGAGGGGCCGGCGCACGAGGTGCTCACCAATCCCCGCAATCCGCTGACGGCGCGTTTCCTCAGCGTGATGGAAGCCGACAAGACTCCGGAGGCGGTGCGATGAGCGCTGCCTTCGTAAGGTTCAAGACTCCCGAAGAGGCCATCTCATGAAGCATTTCACGCTGCCGGTTTCGCCGAAGACCGTCCACTGGGGCTATTTCTCCAAGAAGGTGACGCCGGCCCTGACATTGCGCTCCGGGGATCGCGCCACCATCGAGACGCTGACCCATCATGCCAATGACGATTACGACCGCATGATCCAGGGCGATCCCGGCGCCGAGAGCGTGTTCCAGTGGACGCGCGAGCACAAGGCGGTCGCGCGCCGCGGCTCCGGGCCGGTCGAAGGTCCGTTTATCCGCGGCGCAGGCGAAGGGGTTGGCGTGCATCTTCTCACCGGACCGGTCGCGATCGAAGGCGCCGAGCCCGGTGACATCCTGGAAGTGCGCATCCTCGATATCAGGCCGCGGCCGAGCTGCAGCGCCTGCCACGCCGGCCGCTGCTTCGGCTCCAACGTCGCCGCAAACTGGGGCTTTCACTATCACGACCTGATCGAGGAGCCGAAGCCGCGGGAGGTCGTCACCATCTTCGAGCTCGACACCTCGGGCGAGCCTTATGCGAAAGCGGTCTACAACTACGTCTGGACGCCGCAGACCGACCCCGACGGCATCGTGCATCCCACCATCGACTATCCCGGCGTGCGCGTCGATCACGCCACCGTCAGGAAGCGCGAAAACATTCTGTCGAGCGTGAGGGTGCCCGCGCGATTGCATTTCGGCACCATGGGCCTCGCGCCCTCGGAAGCTGATTTCGTCAGCTCGATCCCGCCGAGCTACACCGGCGGCAACATCGACGACTGGCGCATCGGCAAGGGCGCGCGGATGTTCTATCCGGTCGCAGTCCCCGGCGCCTATTTCTCGGTCGGCGATCCCCACGCCGCGCAAGGCGACAGCGAGCTCGGCGGCACCGCAATCGAGACCTCGCTCACCGGCGATTTCGAGTTCATCCTGCACAAGAAGGCTGATCTGGCCGGCACCAATCTGGAGGGCCTCGACCATCCGATGCTGGAGACCGATCACGCCTGGTCGTTCTACGGCTTCACCTATCCGAACTATCTCGCCGCGCTCGGCGCCGACGCACAAACCGAGATTGCCAATCACTCGAGCCTCGACCGTGCGATGCGCGATGCGTTCAGAAAACTCCGGCGGTTCCTGATGACCGTGCATGGTCTCAGCGAGGACGAGGCGATCTCGCTGCTGTCGGTCGGCGCCGATTTCGGCGTCACGCAAGTGGTCGATGCCAATTGGGGCGTCCACGGCACGATCCGCAAGAACATCTTTCGCTGCGACTAATGCATTGAAGCGAGGCCTGTTTTCGGGATGAGGGGATGAGCAGCGAACGTCATTTGCGGCCCGTTGCTGCGACGGATGACCGCGTTCGTCTGGCACAGAGGTTGCTTCGATCAACCGCAATCTGGGTTGATCCGATGAGCTTCCGGCCGTTCACGAGCGAGTCCTACGCGCAAGACGACCGCCCCGAGGCCTGGCGGGACGTGCTGGCGGCGGTCGGCCTGCAGCCGGCGACCGGCCATTCCTTCTTTGACGGACACGCAACCGCATCGCATCGCCACACCGCAGGTGTTGCGCTGACGCGGATGGCGGCTGGCGCGCAAAGCGTCGCGCCGCTATCGCAAGCGAATGAAGACCTTCCGATCGCGCTGATCCCGGTCGAGGACGGCATGGTGCTGAAGAGCGTCGGCGGCCACCGCATCGTTCCGGTCGGCCATCTCGTGCTGCTGCCGCGGAGCGGGGACTGGAGCATCGTGTTCCAGCGTGACATGCGGGCCATCGTGCTGTCGGTGACCTCGGAAGCGCTGCACGGACGCCTCTCGGGCAGGCCGCGGCTCAGCGAGCCCCGCGTGGTTCCACCAAGCGGCTTTGCCGATGTGTTCTCGCGTCTGCTGGATGCGACCGCGCGCACGCTCGACACGCTGAGCGATGCCGAATGGAATTCGGTCGCGCAGTCCCTCGTTGATCTGCTCCTGACGCTCGCGCATCAACTGGCGGCCTCGACGTCCGATGCCGGATCGAGTGCGACGCAGGCAGCGCTCCTGCATCGGATCTGCCAGACCATCGAGCGGCGGCTCGACGATCCCGAACTGGCGCCGGCGCGCGTCGCGCAGGCCGAGGGGATTTCCGAGCGCTACCTGCAAAAGCTGTTCGAGACGGTCGGCGACAATTTCACCCATTACGTCCGGGAGCGCCGCCTCCAGCGTGCCTGGGCCGATCTGTCCAATCCGACCGAGGCGCATCGTTCGATCTCGGAGATCGCCTATGCCTACGGCTTTGGCGATTCCGCACATTTCAGCCGCGCCTTCCGTCATCGCTTCGGCCTGCCGCCGCGCGAATTCCGCCAGCAGGAGGCGGAGCGCGCGACCTTGCAGCATGGCATTGCCGGCCAGCGCGGCTGGCCGCAGGAGGCGCTGGCGCAGCTCCGCGTGCATCCGAGCGTCGAAGCACGCAGCACCGTTGCGTGTGCCGGCACCGAGGAGCGGACGACCACGGAACGCAGGCATCACCATCTCCCGGTCGAGGCCAGCCGCGTCCATTGGGGTTATTTCAGCCGCTCGCTATCGCCGCAAATCGAGATCGCCTCGGGCGACACCATCACCATCGAGACGCTGACGCAGCACGCCTCCGATGCGCCCGAGATGATGATCGCGGGCGATGCCGGTGCTGAAAGCGTGTTCGGCTGGACACGGGACAAGAAGAACGTCGATCGTCGCGGCGCTGGCCCGATGGATGCCAGCGTGTTCGGCCGTGGCGCCGGCGAAGGATTTGGCGTGCACATCTGCACGGGGCCGGTCGCGGTGAAGGATGCCCAGCCCGGCGACGTGCTGGAGGTGCGCATCCTCGACATCGTGCCGCGCGCGAGCCGCAATCCGAACCATGCCGGCCGCGTGTTCGGCTCCTCGGTCGCGGCCTGGTGGGGCTATCACTACAACGAGTTTCTCGGCGGTCCCATGCCGCGCGAGGTCGTCACCATCTACGAGATCTTCGACGATCCCGAGGAGCCGCACGCCCGGGCGCTTTATTCCTATCGCTGGGAGCCGCAGACCGACCCCTTCGGCGTCGTGCACGCCACCTACGACTATCCCGGCGTCCCCGTCGCGCCGGCCACGGTGAAGCGCCGGCATGCCGTACTCGATGGCATCCGCATTCCCCTGAGGCCGCATTTCGGCGTGATCGCGGTGGCGCCGCGCGAGGTCGATTTCGTCGACTCCGTGCCGCCGTCCTATTTCGGCGGCAATCTCGACAATTGGCGGCTGGGGAAGGGGTCTACCGTCTATCTTCCGGTTTCGGTGCCCGGCGCGCTGCTGTCGGTCGGCGATTCCCACGCCACGCAGGGCGACGGCGAACTCAGCGGCACGGCGATCGAATGCTCGATGACGGGGACGTTCGAGGTGATCCTGCACAAGAAGGCCGATCTTGCAGGCCGGCCCTTTGCCGATCTCTCTTATCCCCTGATCGAGACTGAGACCGACTGGGTGCTGACCGGCTTCAGCCATCCCAACTATCTCGCCGAGTTCGGCGCGCAGGGCCAAAGTGAAGTCTACACAAAATCCTCGCTCGACCTCGCCATGAAGGATGCGTTCCGGAAAATGCGGCGCTTCCTGATGAACGTCAAAGGCCTCAGCGAGGACGAGGCGATCGCGCTGATGTCGGCCGCCGTCGATTTCGGCGTCACCCAGGTCGTCGACGGCAATTGGGGCGTGCACGCCATCCTCAGCAAGCGCCTGTTTCGGGACGCGACTTAACAAGGACATCTCAAGTGAAATTCCACATGATCAGCGGCGGGCCGAAGCCGGTCGCGCCCTTCAGCCACGCCGTCGAGACCGACGGGTTTGTCTTCGTCACCGGCCAGATGCCGGACACGCCGCAAACACCGGGCGTGCTGCCAGAGGGCATCGTCGCGCAGACGCGCGCTGTCATGGAGAACTTGAAGGTGGTTCTCGCCGGGCTCGATCTCGGCCTCGAGCACGTCGTGATGACGCGGATCTATCTGACGCGTTTCAAGGAAGACTACGCCGCGATGAACGAGACCTATCGCACGTACTTCGCGCCGGATCGTTTGCCGGCTCGCACGTGTGTCGGCGTCACCGGGCTCGCCTATGATGCGCTGATCGAGATCGACCTGGTGTGCCGGCGGCCGTGAGCTTGGCTTTCGCAGCCCGGACGAGCGAAGCCATATCCGGGACCGCCTTCACTCTCGTGCCCCGGACGCTGCGCAGCACGAAGTGATGCGCTGCAGAGCCGGGCCCATGCCATAGCTAAGGTACGGCTTTCTGGGTCCCGGCTCTGCGCCGCAACGTTTCACGTTGCAGCGCGTCCGGGACACGAGAGTGGCAGTTGCCAAACGCTCCCTCCACTTCGTCTTAAATTGCAACCCGCGCGTGCAAGAAGTCTTGATCGGCGGTGATCTAGGAGTGATCCGCCGCCTTGAACGCACCAATGGCAGCCAGCGACCAATCCATAGAGTGCCCAAGGATCAGTGGAACGTGATCGCACCTCCTCTTCCTAAAGCACCAAAATGGTGCTTTAGTGCTTTCCATGAGCCCGTCGTCCCGAAACGCGCCATCCGCGCTGCGTTACAGGCTTGCCCCTGACCCGGCCGCCAAGGCCGCCATGGAGGCGACGTTCCAAGCCTATGACCGCATGATGGAGATCCTGGATGAGGTGGCGCGGAGCCATAACGTCGGCTCCAACGTCGTCCTGCTCCATGCCCATGCCTATGAGCCGATCCGGAAAGAAACCGCGCTGCCGTCGCGGCTGGTGACGCTGGGCCTGCGCGACCGCGCCGATTATCGCGCCGCGCAGGGCCGCCGCCTGCCGCTCGACGACAAGCTCGCCAAGATCAAGGGCCCCGCCACCATTTCGATTGCGACCGTGCAGGGGCGCTTCAGCGTGCCCTTCGACTATGCCGGCTATGCCGAGGGTTGGGGGCAGAGCGCTCCCGCGCACCTCATCCGCACCGACGACGGTTTCGAAGTTCACTACGGCGTCACGCCGAACAATCTGCCAGAGGAGGAGAACGCTATGGATACCATCGCTGCCGCCCCCGACAACTTCCTGTCCCGGGTCGGGCGCCTGATCGCCGGCATCGCCTATGACGCGATCGAGCAGGCGGAGGGGAAGAACAAGCTGAACGTGGTTGGCCAGGCCATCCGCGAGATCGAGCGCGCGGAAAGCGAGGCGCGCGATGCGCTCGCGGCCGCGCGCGCCGAGGAATACCGTCTCAACGCGCGCCGCACCGAGATCGAACGCGAGATGACCGATCTCACGCCCAAGATCGAGGGTGCGATCGCGGATAGCCGCGACGATCTCGCCCGCGCCGGCATCGCACGGCAGATGGACCTCGAGGCGCAGTTCGAGGTGCTTTCCCGGGCCATCGACGAGAATAATGAGAAGATTGAACAGTGCGTGACCTCGCTGCGCGCCGTGCTGTCAGCGCTCCAGGATGCCGAGCAGCGCCGCGCCGATCTCGAAAAGAGCGAGGCTCACGCAAGCCATCAGGCCTCGACGTCGCCCCGGAAGTCCGGTGGCGCCTCGGCGGCAGCGAAGGCCTTGCGCGCGGGCAGGGCGGTGGCGCGCGCCACCGGCGTTCCGGCAGCCATCCCGTATTCAAGCGACATCGACGAGCTCAGCACGTTGCATCGCGACAAGGAGATTGCAGCGAGGCTGGCGCGGTTGAAGTCGCGCTCCTGAGTAATGTGTCATGAGCGCTCTGCTCGAACACGTGATGTCGCCGGAGGTCAGGCCGTTCGCGATCGCGGCGGCCATGATCCTCATCGTCGGCTCGATCGAGGTGGTCTCGATGCTGGTCGGGGCCTCGCTCAGCGAGATGCTCGGCACCAACATCGATTTCGGTCACCCCAGCGACAATGGCGTGATCAACGCCATCTCCTGGATCAATGTCGGCGGCGTGCCGCTCTTGATCTTCCTGCTGCTGCTGCTCGGCGCGTTCTCCATCACCGGCTTCCTGATCCAGGACATTGCGCGGATGGTGGCCGGTCCCTTGCCGGCGACGCTCGCCTCGGTCGGGGCGGTCGCCGTCTCGATTCCGCTCGTCCGCGCTACCAGCCGCGCCATCGCGCGGGTCATCCCCAAGGATGAAAGCTACGCCGTCGGTCTCGGCGATCTCGTCGGCCGCGTCGGCGAGGTCGTGATCGGCCCGCTCGATCAGGGGCCGCCCGGCCGCGTCAGCGTCGCCGATGTCCACGGCAACCGCCATTTCGTCTGGGCGGTCGCCGCACCGTCATCATCGCCCCTGCCGCAGGGAACTATGGTCCTGCTGGTCGATCGCGCCGGCACCCGCTTCGTGGCGGTGAAGGCCGACGATGAACTGAAACCTTCCAAGCCCACTCTAAGCAGCTGACAAGCCATTTATTGGAGAAAGTCATGTTCGACATCGCAGTCCCGGCCGTGATCGGCGTCGCGCTGATCGTCGTCCTCGGGATCGTCTTCACCATCCTCTATAAGCGCGCCACCCGCGACGAGGCCTTCGTGCGCACCGGCCTCGGCGGCAAGAAGGTCGTGCTCGACGGCGGCGCCATGATCCTGCCGATCTTTCACTCCTATGCCAGCGTCAATTTGAAGACGCTGCGGCTCACCGTCGAACGCAAGGAGCGGGAGTCCCTGATCACCAAGGACCGCCTGCGCGTCGACATCGTCGCCGAGTTCTACGTGCGCGTCCGTCCTGACGATGAGAGCATTGCGCTCGCGAGCCAGACGCTGGGCGCGCTGACGAATGACGCCGAAGCCCTGCGTAACCAGGTCGAGGCAAAATTCGTCGACGGCCTGCGTTCGGTGGCGGCCACCATGTCCATCCTGGAGTTGCAGGAGAAGCGCAGCGACTTCGTCAAGCATGTGCAGGCGACAGTGGAATCGGACGTGAAATCCAACGGTCTCGAGCTTGAATCGGTGTCGCTGACCAAGCTCGACCAGACCGACGTCAAATTCTTCAACCCGGAGAACTTCTTCGACGCCGAAGGTCTGACCCAGCTGAAGACCGTTACCGAGACGCGCCGGCGCGACCGCAACTCGATCGTGCGCGACAACGAGGTGGCGATTGCGCAAAAGGACCTCGAGGCGCGGCAGCAGACCCTGACCATCGAGCGCACCAAGAAGGAGGCCGAGCTTTCCCAGGAGCGGGACATCGCCAACAAGACCGCGAGCACCCGCGCCGAGGTGGCGACCGCAACCCAGACCGCGCGCCTGACCGAGGAGAACGCCCGCATCGACACCGACCGCGCTGTTGCCGAGAAGGAGGCCGGCGCCAAGCAGGTCAAGGAAACCGCGGTCATCGAGTCGGATCTGGCCATCAACAAGCGCAAGACCGACGCGCAGCGCGAAATCCAGATCGCCACGCAGGAGAACGAGATTCAGATCGCGGCTAAGAGCAAGCAGACCTCGGAAGCCGTCGCCGACGCCAAGACCGCCGAGGCGCTCGCCGTCTCCGCGGAAGAAAAGGTCGTGACCGCCCGCGCGGTCGAGGTCGCCGACCGTGCCCGTCTCACCCAGGTTCTCGCCGCGCGCACCGAGGCCGAGCGCAAGTCGACCGAGCTGATCGTCGCGGCCGAAGCCGAAAAGAAGGCCTCGCTCGATCGCGCCGAGGCCGTCAAGACGCTGGCCACCGCGGAAGCCGAGTCCAACAAGATCAAGGCTGTCGGCGTCAGGAATATCGGCGAGGCCGAAGCCGCCATCATCACGCTCAAGAACGAGGCGCAGAACAAGCTCGGCGCCAACGTCATCGACTTCGAGCTCGCCAAGAAGCGGATCGAGACCATGCCCTCAGCGCTGGCCGAGATGGTCAAGCCGATCGGCAATCTCAAGGACGTCCGCATCCTGCACACCGGCGGCGCGTTCGGCGGCAATGGCACCGGCGGCGGCAATGTCGGCTTCGGCGAAGGGCTTGCGGGCGAGCTCCTCAAGGTGCACGCGCTGCGTCCGATGATCGACGAGATCCTGCGCCAGAGCGGGTTTGCGCCGGGCGAGGATCCCGTGAAAGCGCTGGTCGGCGCCGTGACGGGAAAGAGCAACGGCGCCGCAGTGCCGGCGCCCGTGCCGGAGAAAACAAACGCCGCCGATCTATGAACGCCGGTTCATTGCTGCGGAGAATTCGAATCGATATGAACTGCCCGTGCGCGTCTCGCGTCGCGCACGCTCCGGAGCGTCGATCGATCGCGTGTTGAACCACTCGATCGCGCTCCGGGTGAATTCTTCGAGGCAACGCCATTTGTTGCCGCGGTGCCTGCGCGGATCGACGTCAGGCACCGGAGCCTCTTTCGATCGGGGGAATTTCACATGAAGTATTTTCTGTCCGGACTGATCGCGATCGGTCTTGCGATCGCCGTTACGCCGTCGTTCGCGGCCGACGCCCGCAATGTCACCGTCGTCAACGAGACCGGCTATGCCATCAAATTCCTGGGCTTCAACGCGCCGGACGACGGCCTGGACGAATGGGAGAACGAGCTCGACAAGGTTTTGCAGAACCAGGCGAGCACCTATGTCGAGTTCGAAGAGGACGACGAGGGATGTGTCTGGAACATCCGCGTCGACTGGCAGAACTATGACGAATCCGTGCTCTGGAAGAACGTCAACCTCTGCAAGATCACCGCGCTTCGGCTGCGGTACGACTCCGGAACCAAGACCACGTCCTTCGTCGCCGAATAGTTTGACCTGACGCGAGCCAGGGGAGGGCCGGCGGCCCTTCCTCGGCGCATTGTGCAAGATCGCGAATTCGTCCTTTGCAAGCGCAAGCGGCTTTGTTATACGCAGCCGCGCGCGAACGACTGGTTCGCCCTTTCCTCGGTAGCTCAGCGGTAGAGCATCCGACTGTTAATCGGATGGTCGCTGGTTCGAATCCAGCCCGGGGAGCCATTTACTGTGCATTAAGCCTTTGATTTCAAAGCGCTTTTTCAAATTTAAAAAAGGCTTTCCCCGCTTTCTCTCCCCGCTTTGATCAGGCGCCGCCCGGGGCCGGCTCACCTGCAAGCTAGCCTGCACGCGCGGCCCTCGCGCAAGATCTGGTGGGTAGGAAATAAATTTACTCCATATGCGGTTTCTCTATGGCCATATTGCCCGAAAGGTGTATAATGCTCATTATGGCGACGTTGTGCGATTCGTGGGCGCTCACGTGACTGCCTGACGGGCACCTAGCCCGTCATCGGCTCTCAGCCGAGGTAATGCAGCCGCTCAGCGGCAACGCTAACCGAAAACTCCACACACCATGCACACTCTAAATCCGTCCGTCGACGAGCCCATGCTCGTCTCGATGAAGCACGCATGTGCGCTCACTTCGTTGAGCCGCACGATGCTCAACCGCTACCGCGCGGAGGGCCGCTTTCCTGCGGCCGTCCCGCTCGGGGACCGCCGCGTCGCCTTCGTCCGTCAGGAAGTGAATCAGTGGATCGCTGACCGCATCGCTGCGCGTGGCGCCAACGACAATTCAAAGAGCGGCACCCAAGCCGCCTGACGCTCGATCGGCGCAAGCCGAGGTACGCAGCGGCACAGCCGCAACCCCAATAGGGGGATTTTCCACTTGAGAATAATTGATATCCGCCCGGCACCGCCTGGCTCGTCGACGATTGCGTACGTCGATGTCGAATTAATCGACGGCGCCAAACTATTCGGAATCCGCGTCTCGCGGGCTGATGACGGCACGTATCGCGCATTCGGCCAGAACTCCGAGCGCGGACGTACCTGCTCATTCTCTCAAGCCATCGTCGCAGACATCGCAGCAGCAACCATTTCTCAACTCTCATTGACGGGCCATCGCACCAATGACCGCACTCGCAGCTAACAACACCGACAAAAACGATATCGCCGACCTTCGGCGCACACTCTGCGAGAACGGCTATCCCCACATCCCTGTGAAGGATAAGGGTCCGCGTATTCCTGGCTGGGCGAAGAAGCGTATTACCACGGGCCAGGTAGATGGGTATCTTCGCCAATATCCTGACCACGTCCGCACTGGCATTCTGTGCGGCAACGATCTCGTCGCTATTGATATCGACGCGCCAATCGAGGCAGTCAGCGAGAGGCTGTTCACTCGGCTGACCGAGGTTGTGCACGCCGCTGCACAAGCACCACGCCGTACCGGTAAAGCGCCAAAATGCCTATTCCTATTTCGAGCCACTGAGCCGGGCGACAAGAGTGCCACGCCAGAATTCAAGATCGACGGCGCTAAGCATCAGGTCGAGGTTCTGCGCGACGGGCAGCAGTTTGTCGCATTCGGCGATCACGTCGAAACCGGCAAGCCGTATCGTTGGGATAATGGCTCACCGCTCGATGTGAGGCCAGTCGATTTGCCCGCCATAACCAACAGTGAGATCGCCGCGTTTCTTTCCGAGGCCGAAACTATTCTCGCTGGCCTTGGCGAGCGGGTGAAGGAGAAGCCTAAGACGAAGCGCGCGTCGGCTGGAGATTCGTTCTGGCAGCAGGTCAACACCGCGGCTATTGCGTCGCCAGACCGATGGGTGAAAACGCTATTTCCTGGCGCACAGTACCAACCTGGCACTGGAGCGTGGCGAGTTTCCAGCCAAGAGCTTGGCCGGAAACTTGAGGAGGATATCTCAATCCATCCCGAAGGGATTCAAGACTTCGGCCGCGAACATGGTGCCACGCCCATTGAACTCGTGAAGGAGTTTGGTGGTGCGCCCACCACCAAGGATGCCGCATTCTGGCTATGCGAACAGGTTGGCGTCGATCCCGCCGATCTTGGATGGCAGCAGCGCCAGGCTGTCGCGATCATCACTGGCCCAGTCGCGCTGCCGACGCCCGCCAACGATGACACCAGATCGCCTGCGAACCGTCGTCATGACGAGGACCCTTTCACGCCTGAAGCGTGCGGTGGTCTCATGGCAGACATCTCACAGTGGATTCTCGATACGTCTCGGCGCAAGTCACCCGAGTTTGCGGTCATGTCGGCAATCGCCTTCATGTCAGTGTTCTATGGGCGGCGCGTTATTGGCCCGACCACTTGTGGGGTGAACCTCTATCTCGCCGGCATCGCCGGTCCGGGGTTCGGTAAAGAGGCGCCGCTGCAGCGGTTGGTGAAGTTGCTGCAGGAGACCGATATGGCGTTCCTCGTGGGAGCCGGTGAAGTATCCAGCGCAAGTGCGATCGAGAAAATCCTTCGTCGTAAGCCCGTCGTCGTAATGCCTTGGGACGAAGTTGGTGACGTTCTGGAGTCGATCAACGCAAAAGGAAATGGGAACTGGGCGTCGACAATTCGCAAAGCTATGTTGGAGCTATACTCGAAATCGACCGGTGTCTGGTTCGGCAAGGAAACCATGGATGACGATCGGATCGGGGCGCCGATCCATTGCCCGTCGTTGACAGTCATCGGCACGTCGACACCAACACGATTTTACGGTGGTTTGTCGGATAAAAACCTGTCGGACGGCTTCGCCGCCCGCATGGTCTTTATTGCCCCAACCAAGCGACCGGAGCGCGGCAATCCTCGCGACGGCGGGCTGGTGGTGCCGGAGCCATTGCGGGAGGCGATCAAGGAAGCGCAAAAGAAGTTCCCGTGGCCATCCATGAACTCGCAGGGGAATTGGCGGACGCCCGATGTTCAGCCCCATCTGTACGAAGTCCCGTGGGCTGATGAGGCGGCCGAAGCCGCGTGGTTGGCAATCGAAGATTGGCAGGAATCTGAAATCGAGCGTGACGAAACCAGGGATGGTCTCGTTGGACGATTGGCAGAGAACGCAATCCGGTTGGCCACTTTACGCGCGCTCAGCCGCAGCCCCTCGCGGCCTTCAGTCAGTGTCGAGGATGTGCGGTGGGCACACGCGATCATGTTGGCCTCCGTCCGGTCGCTCGATGATGGCGTCGACAAGTATATGTCTAGCAGCCAGTTTGAGCAGCTCTGCCAGGCCATTCTGTCTTCGCTCCGCTCCAGTCGCGGCGGCTCTATGTATCGAGCTGAATTGCTGAAGCGCCGCGGCATCAGTGGCTCAGATACCAGGACGTTTGATGCTGCGATCCTCCGGCTTCAGGAAACCCGCCAGATCGAGAAGACGGACGGCAAGCGGTTCGTTCTCTCACCCGCCAGTGGTGGGTGAGGGACTTGCAGAATTCTTGCAGAAGAACGGCAATTGCAACGAGGTGGTACTGGAAATTGTGCCACGGTGTTGCAAATGGCAAGAGTTTGGCAAGTGGTGTGGTAGGTGTAAGTATATGATATATATAAATATTATCTATTCACTTGCAGAATTGCAGCATTTGCAATCACTCCCGCTTTTTTCGGATCACTCCGAGAATCCCTATGGGTTGCAAATCTGCAAGTCGGTCTCGGAGGATGGGGTGTGATGATCGATCCAGACACAATTGAAGATGCCGACGAATGCGATGGCGAGTTGCTCCACGCCTACGGGCGCGACACCTCGACTGGCGAGTGGCAATGGCAGTGGGTGCCCGTTGATGTGCTGATCGAGGCAGGTCGCGGCGACTTGGTGCCGTGGTTAGGGTAGGGGGCCATTCCGAAGTTCCCAGCCCACCGCCTTGCCTACCGGCCGCACATTCACGCGCGTTATCCCGCAGATTTCGTGGTTATTTTTCCCAGATGACACAAACTGAAAACCTGCGGCGTCGCGTCCGCAAGTACCGATACCGGTATGGTAACGAACCGCCCAGGGTTTGAAGCCACCCCACCCAACACTCGATCGGCGCAGACGTCGACGAAACCAAGAGCCGAAAAGGCCAGTACGTCACGTCACGAGAGATAATCCATGCATCGCACCCCAATCGAATCGAGTCCCGCCTAGCTCGCGCAGGCCGTCGCTCAGATTTGCGCCTCCTGCAATACTACGCCGCGCCGCACGCGCCGTCGGCTTGGATGCCGGCGAATGATAACGAAATTGGCAATACCCAGGTTGACCGGATCGTGGAGATCCGGCCGTCGCCAGACGAGGTAGTACGGATCGCCGCAAAGGACGCTATTTTAGCCCGTGACGGCTATGGACCGATTACGCCGCGTAAAATGGAAGGGTGCCGATAGCCGCTGGCACGATGCTGCAGAATTGTTAAGGCAACCGAAGGGCGGCCGACGCAAAACCGATGAAGAACAGGAGGCAGACAATAAGCGGCATCTTCCATTCGCGGCAGTGGCGAGTTTCCAGTGGCGTCTGCATATCGCGAGCGTGGCAGCGAGGGAGAGGACTATCGTCACCTTCGCGCGGCCCATTTGGCGCAGAGTGCCTGCAACGACAATCGTCGCGTCGAGCTAGACTGTAAGGGGTTAGGTTCGCGCGCTACCATCACTCAGGCCCGCGCTGATGCCGGCCTTGCGCCTGCCGAGCGCTGTCGGATCGGCATTGCTCGAGGCGCCGAGTTCATGGTTTATCGCCAGCACCGAAGTGCAACCACGAAGCCGGGTCGTTCGTCGGCGCGCCAGATGCAACAGAGAATGCCATCGTGGCGCCATGGACGCGCCGCGAGTGCAGGCTAGCCTTGGTGAGCACTTCGCGGTGCTGGAGGCCAGCCTAGAAGGCCTGACCGCACGCCAGATAGCCGACACGAAAGGGTGGGGCCGGGGCAAGGCCGGTGAGCGCAAGGCTGTCGCGGCACAGGACAATGCGCTGGAGGCGTTGGCGGCGCTGGAGCAACTGCTCGCGGCCTAGCAATGAAACCATGGTCTAGCCTCATTTGAGACTGGAATCGCCGATCAGTATCTCCCGCGCGCTAGAGCGGGGGAGACTGCGAGTCGTGGCAAACGAGCGGCGACGTAATGTCTATGCTGCGCAGATATTGATCGACGGCAGTCCTGTGCGGTGCAAGGTCCGCCACCTCACGGATTCCTCTGCGATCGTTCAAATCGATGGCGCGCCTCTCGTGCCCGAGGCTTTCGGCCTGCGCGTTCCAAGTGCTGGCTTGGATATTGATTGCTCGGTTGTATGGCGTGATGAGCGCCGTCTCGCTGTGAAGTTTCTGAACTGACTGCCAATGTCTTTGTAGACGCGCGTCCCTCGACCTTATCTGGGAACGTATACAATTGTAGAGATGCTGATCCCGACGTGGCGGCGCGCCGCAGGATTGAGGGGGCATGTGCCGTCGACAAATCTCGCTTAGCATCTGAGGCGCATGGACCGGGGAGGGGTGAGTCAGATCCTTCCGACCTTCGTCCATAGCTACCGGCGGCCCCAGAAAATTCGCGCATCCACAATTCAGAATATGGGGTATCTTAGGTTGCATTGCATATTAACGCGCCTGACGAGAATAATCCGAGCTGCGCGTAAATGTGGCGAGATCAGCGCTCCGTATTCGAATAATAGTTCCTTTTCATGAGGCCGCTAGCAATCGATCCGATCGGCTCGGAGCGGTCTCCGATCGATCTCCGTGGAGGACATCGGCGCGTTGCTTGGCGGTGTCGCGAGAAGACGTTAGCGGCCGCTGGCGGCCCGATCCGCAGCCGCCTGAATCCATATTTTCGTAGAGACGGAGGACGCTCTCGTCGCCCATCAGAGCCGAGGGGAATGGGCCGCTGCGGATCGCGCCAACGTTCGTCCTCGAGCTAATCTCGGAGCAGAACGCTATTCAGCGCGCCGTATGAGCGCATTTTCCAAAAGACCATTTACCTCCTCACCATCGCGCGGCTCGACGCGCCAACAACAAGAGAAACATGTCAGAGATCATCAGCGTCCACGCATCATTGACCGCGACCGACAGCGCGAGTCCCGTCATCGCCGGACTTCTCCGGAACGTTCGCAAGCTCGAAGCCGCTGTCAAGTCCATCAACGGCGTCTTAGCATCCAAGCTGTTTCCCGACAGTGTCTCGGCCAGCCTCCAGAAGATCACCGACGACGCTCGGAAGGCCGCGTCGACCTATCGCACTGAATGGAAGTCGGCCTATGCAGACAGCCTGCGTGACGCGCGGGCATTCCATCGTGAACTCGACCGCCTCGACCGGCAGACCTACAACCGCCGGCAGGCTGAGCAACGCGCCGTTGGTCGTGGTGCCAGCTCCGGCGGCCGTGGCGCGCTCCCCCGGGTCACGTCGCCAACCACTGCGCTCATAGCTGGCGGTATCTCCATCTCCGGCGTCGCATCCGCCTTTAAGAAACGGATGGAAGCCGACGCCGCCGAGACCAAGGCGCAAATCTTCGGTGGGCTGTCAGCGGCTGAGGTGAAGCGGCTTCGCGGTGACTGGTCGGATCAGGTCGCGATCAAGTTCGGCGAGTCTGCCGCCGCGGTGCTGGACAGCTACACCGAGGCGCTCAAGCAGGGCTTCGACGCATCGGCCGCAAAAAAGGTCACAGAGAACGCCTTGGAAGCGTCGTCGGCCCTCGAAATGAATATCGGCGAGCTGATGAAGCCGGCCGGTAAGACCGCCACCGCCCTATATGGCAACGTCCGCAACGCCGATCCTGCCCGCGTGGCGCGAATGATGACTTCGGTTGCTGTTGCCGCCGCTGCGACTGCCGCTGACCCGAACGAAGTGGTTGAGGCGAACAAGCGCGCTCTGTCCGCCTTGAGCACGACGAAGATGAGGGAGACCGATCTCTCCGCGTTCACGTCAGTCGGCATCTCGGCAGGCCTCCAGCCGAACAAGGCCGGTACGTTCCTCGGTTACTTGACCTCCGAATTTGCAAACGCCGGCAATGCCCGCGGGCAGCGTGCGAAGGATCTGGATCATGCAGCGCGAATGATCGGATACGGCGGCCGGTCGCAAATGGCGCAGCGGATGGCCGCCGCACCGACTGCGTTCATGCTCGACATGTTCTCGAAGATGCGGAGCATGAGCGAGCAGACCCGCGCGAAATTCGCCAATCTCGCTGGCATGCGGGAATGGCGCGACGAGCTGGTGCAGATGGCCAAGGCTTCCGATCAAGTTCGGGAGACCTTGAAAGAAATCGACCAAAAGAGCGACGCAGTGTCCGGGTTTTCTCGGACTAAGCTCAACTCACTTGAGAAGCGATGGGACCGCATCAAGGAAACGTTCGGTCTCGCATGGGAGAAATTCGGAAGCGGATTCGAGCAAAGCTTCATCGAGGTATCGGCCTGGTTCGATAAGCACGCCAGCATCGTAACCTCCGGCCGGATCGCGGAAAAGTCGAGAGAGTTTGTCGAGAGACTGAAGAAGGCCTTCGGCGTCGTCAACATGGGCGAGGCTCTCGACAAGATCGCCACGAAAATATCGTCGATCGACGTCGACAAGATCATCGGCTTTGACTCCGGCTTCGTTGGTGGGCTCAAGTCGATCTCTGACACCGTCATCACTATGCTCAAGGGCGTCGCCAACGTCATGGGCAAAGACGGCAACAGCGCCGAAGTCCTGGGAAAGTTGGCCGGGCAGATCGTCGGCTTGTCTGTCGCACTCGGATTGCTGGCCCCGGTCATCGCCGTGCTCTCCGGCTTCGCGAACATCATCAGCCGCATCGCCGGCCTGCTCACTGGTCGGGCGTTGCTAGGCGCAGCCAGCGCAAACCCCGTCGGCACCACGCGCTGCTCGCTTGGCTCCTCGCAGGGAACAATGACACTGGCATTTCCGCCGCGGCAAAGAAGCGTCCCGGCGAGACGACCAGCCAATGGCGAGAGCGTCAACGCCAGCACAAGAAAGACCTGTATCAAAGGCAGTCCGGCGAGGGATTTAATCCCGCGGACGTTCACCCGACGAGCTTCATCGGGAACAAGCTGGACAACCTCGGCGGCAAGATCGAACGAGCTTCGCTGATCTGCACTGACTTCAGCAGCCGTGGTCGCGGTGGGCTGAGCGGTGGCACCGCCGTGGCCACCAACATGAACCGCATCGTCAGCGGTCTCGGCACTCCGGATGCTCTGTGGAAGAACGTAACGCCGGGCGGCATCCTCCCGAACTTCGGCGTGGGGTCATCTGGCATCATCAAGCGCAGCAACATCCCGCCATTCAACGGCGGAGGCGGCAGCGTTGACGACATGAGCCGGACGGCCTTCGATAAGAAGTTCACCGGCACTCCTCTCGCTGCAAATCGTCGCGGCGGCCAGAGCGAACGGCATCTCGCCTGCGCTGCTCGCCGGTGTGATCGCGCACGAAACGGGTAACGGCCATGTGCTGTCTGGAAACAACGTCGCGGGCCTGATGGACCCGGCAACCGGCATGGCGAAAGAGATGGAATTCGCCAGTCTCGATGCCGGCATCAGCAGGGCCGGCCAAGTGGTTGCAAAGAACTACGGTCTGGCCGGTGGCAACCTCGACAAGATGGGAGAGCGCTATGCACCGGTCGGTGCAGCGAATGATCCACGTAGACTGAACGGCGGCTGGCCCGCGGGGTGCGCAAGCAGTTACAATCAACCCGGTGGCCACGTAGGACTTGTTAGGGCAAAACTGTGACCGAGCGGTTCGTCGGGCCAAGGCTACGAAGTTACGGACGACGGTCGAGCGGTCGCCTCGACGATAGGCGAGGCTAACGAGTGCGCGGGGCGCATCTCCTTCGATCTGCAGATAGGCGACGCCTTCGGCGTGGAGCTGTTCGAGCGACTGCGGTATGATCGAAATACCGAATCCAGCCGCTACCATGATAGACACAGTCTGCGACGCTTCCTGGCCGAGTTTGGGACTGAGTCCGGCCCTGTGGCAACTCGCGATGATTGAATCACGAAGGCCGGGTCCGATCGACCGCGGGAACAGGGATTATGGTGTCCGACGCGAGGGCCGCGAGTGGCATGGAACGATTGCCGGCACGAGGATGTGATTCCGGTAGCACGATCACCATCGGTTCGTCGACCAAGGGCTCTATCGAAAGTCCATCGGCATCAATGACAGGCGCCGCCGGAGATTGCTGTGTCGAGGGGCGAAGGAGAGTTACTCACCGTGCCGAAGCCACGTGCGGTTAGTTTGTCTCCGTGTGCCTTGCGGTTAAGCCAGTCGCAAAGCCGGGTGCCGGAAATCGGCACGCCCGGTTTGATGAGCGGGGATGGGAAACGGGGCGTTGACCATAGGCTCCAAGCTACCGCGCCCATCCTCGACTCTAACCAAGCTGAAGCCGTCAATCCCTCACAGGTCCGCTTTGCGCTGTTCGCTATTCCTTGAGCGCTCGACGCCATGCGCTTGGAGTTACACCAACAATGCGGACGAAGTGACGTGTGAAATGCGCGTGATCGCTGAAGCCGCACTCCGCAGCCACAACGGCGAGCGACAGCCGGTCATCGCGCAGTTTTTTCTTGGACAGCACGATGCGCTGCTCAATTAGCCAGTTGTGCGGCGCCACTCCTACGGAACGGCGAAACGCGCGCGAAAAATGGGCGCTTGATAACCCGCATTCCCGCGCCAGCTCCTTGACCGGCACACCATCGAGATTGGCGGCGATCATGTCCTTCGCGCGTCGCTCCTGCCAGGGCGCGAGCCCACCCCGGACCAGCCGCGACACTGGGCGCATGCCTCCATAGGTCTGAGCGATATGCACCCCGACCGCCAACAGGACGTGGTCGACAAACAACCGGTTAGCTTGGTCGGGATGACGGAGGGCGGGCAGCAGCAGGCTCCCGAGGCTGGAAATTGTGGCGTCGTTAACGGCCGCGCCGGGCTTACAACTCAGATCGCGAATGCGCGGCACGTTGGCCTCGTCAGCGATCGTGTCCAGCGCCATACGCGGCAGATAAAAAAACAGAGTATGATAGGGCTTGTCGAGGAGAGCGGCGGGATTTCGCTTCAGGTCATAGAGACAAATGTCGCCGGCCCGGAAGTTGCACACCAGCGCGCGTCGGCCATCCTCCCAGTATTCGCGATTGGGACGATCGCGGAGGTGCAAAGTGATGACAAAAGCATCTTCCCGCTGAAACGCGCCGGTCATTTCCAACGGCGGATTATCACATCGAACCTCTGTGACGGCCATATCAGCGTTACGCAACGCTCGGGTAACCATCGCGGGTGCGTTTTCGACTCGCAATCGCTTGCCAAACCGCCGTCCATAACTCTCAGTCATCACTCTATCCATCGGAGGTTCATCGTGCTCACCCGCCATGCTCGCGATGTAACGTTTGCTCGCTGCACACACTAGTTTGAGGCAGTCACAATTCGCAGAATGGAGCCGTTTTCTTCAAATCGCGATCCAATTAGACAGGTTCAAGTGGCTGGCCCTCCGTCAAAATCACGCGTTTGACCCATTGCGGAAGTGGTCGGTTTGAAGGGCACGCGCCGTAACCCTTCGTATCTTTCCGTGGCCCCTTTGGATGGCCGCCCGATCGCACGTCATCGACGGCGGGCAATTTGCATCTCCCCCTGCGGCCCGCAGAACGGTCCCGGCTCGCGCCCCGGCCGGGCCGTCCGCCTCATTACTCAGAACCTTTTCTACCAGTTCGCCTTTGCTGACGATCGGCCCCTTCTGAATTGCTCCGACACGGGATATTGACTGCTCGTCGTCGATCCTCGGCTCTGACATCTCGTGCGCAGAAATCGCCAAATGCTGCACGTCTCCTTCAAGCCGCCGAAGCGTCGACGTGGCTAAGAACAGAGCAAGGGATTGAAGTATGGCAACCCCGCTGCCGAGCCAAGCCGGCTTGGCCGCGTCGGCTGGCAATGAACTCTTCGCCGTCGCGGTGTCGATTCAAGGAGGTACAAATGCGAATCGGGCTTTTCATCCCCTGTTACATTGATGCCTTTTTCCCGAAGGTCGGCATCGCGACGCTCGAACTCCTGGAGCGGTTCGGCCATGATGTCCACTACCCCCGCGACCAGACCTGCTGCGGTCAGCCGATGGCCAATAGCGGTTTCGACGCCGAATGCGCCGATACCGAGGCGCTGTTCGTGCGCAACTTCTCCGGTTTCGACTACATCGTCTCACCGTCCGGCAGTTGCGTCCACCACGTGCGGGACAACTTCGCGATAGAGCAGACCGACGAGGTCAAGGTGGTGTGTTCGCGGACTTTCGAACTGGTCGAATTCCTGCATGACATACAGAAAGTCGACGCTTTTCCTTGGGCCAAATTTCCGCATCGGGTCGGCCTGCACAACAGTTGCGGCACGCTGCGCCGGCTCAAGCATGCGCTTCCTTCCGAGTTGCACGAGCCGTTCTTCTCCAAACCCATCGACCTGCTTTCGAAGGTTGACGGAATCGAGTTCGCGCGGCCGGCGCGCCCGGACGAATGCTGCGGCTTCGGCGGCACCTTTTCGGTGTTCGAGGAGGTCGTTTCCACCAAGATGGGCTACGACAAGGTCAGCGACCACGCGCAGGCCGGCGCTGAATACATCGTCTCAGCCGACAGCTCGTGTCTGATGCATCAGCGAGGCTGCGCCGAGCGCATTGGCGTTCCGATGAAGTTCATTCACATCGCCGAAATCCTGAACGGAGCCAGCGCATGAGTACGACGTACGAGCAAGCCGGCGGCACGATGTTGCATTCCGAACTGCGGGCCGAGGCCGACCCCGATGCCATCATCCGCGACGGCCGCCGCCTTGATCACGCCGAAGGAACATCGAAGCCGCTGCGGCCGGCTCCCGAGCCGCAGCCGCGGGGTCCCAAGGTCCGCGGCAACCGACCAATCGACCAGGCGGAGGCCGCCGCGCGCTTTATCGCTGCTACCGAGCACGAGAAGATGCATGACGAGCGGCTCTGGGATCTGCGGCAAAAGCGCGACCGCGAGATGCATGGCATTCCCGAATGGGAGGAACTTAGGTCGCTCGCTTCGGCGATCAAGGAACACACGCTGACCCATCTCGACGAGTATCTCGGCCAGTTCGAGGCTAATGCGCGATCGAACGGGATCCACGTGCATTGGGCACGCGACGCCGCCGAGCACAACAAGATTGTACACGGCATCCTGCGCGACCACGGTGCGAAGTCGTTGATCAAAAGCAAGTCGATGCTGACCGAGGAGTGCGGTTTCCGGCCTTACATGGCTTCAGTTGGGATCGAGGTCATCGAGACCGATCTGGGCGAGCGCATTCAGCAGCTTGACAACGAGGATCCGAGCCATGTCGTGGTACCGGCCGTGCACAAGCTGCGCACCGATGTAGCGGAGGTGTTCTCACGTACGATTGGCACCGACCCTGGCAATAGCGACGTCCACTATCTGGCAGAAGCACAACGGGAGGCCACACGTCCGCTGATCCTCAACGCCGAGGCGGGCATGACGGGGGGCAATTTTGTTGTCGCCGAGACCGGGACATTTGTCGTCTGCACCAACGAGGGCAACGCCGATTTATCGGCCAACGTGCCGAAGCTGCATATCGCCTCGATCGGCATTGAGAAGATCATTCCCCGCCTGGAGCATCTGGCGGTGCTCGTCCGCCTCTTGTCGCGTAGCGCGCTTGGGTCGCCGATGACCCAGTACACCTCCCATTTCCGCGGACCACGGGCGGGTGGCGAGATGCATGTGGTGCTCGTCGACAACGGCCGGTCAGAGCGCCTCGGCCTGGAGGAGTTCTGGACGTCCCTGAAGTGCATCCGTTGCGGCGCCTGCATGAACACGTGTCCGGTCTATCGCCGCAGCGGGGGGCTGAGCTACGGCGCCACCTATTCCGGCCCGATCGGCCTCATCATCGACCCAACCTTCAACGCGCGGAAATACAGCAACCTGCCATTCGCGTCCTCGCTTAACGGCAGTTGCACCAATGTCTGCCCGGTGAAGATCAACATCCACGAGCAGATCTATGCGTGGCGGCGTGTTCTCGTAAATCAGCATGAGGTACCGCTCGTCAAGAAGGCCGCGATGAAGGCCGCTGGCGCGGTGCTGTCCCGGCCTGCGGCCTACCGCGCTGCGGTCGCCTCGGCCGAAACGGCGCTCGCCCATCTGCCGCGCTTCGTCATCTACAACGGCCTCAACGCCTGGGGGAAGCACCGCGAAGTGCCGCACCCGACCAAGCAAACGTTCCATAGCTGGTATCACGCGAATCGAGGAGCGAAGCCATGAGCAGCCGCGACGACATCCTGGCTTCGATCCAAGCCAATCTGCCACGCCTGGACCGGCCGCTGCCTCACGTCCCCCTCTTCGACAGCGACCCGCCGGCTTCGCTTCTGTCTGCTTTCAAGGACAATCTGCACCGCATGGGCGGCGTATTCCTCGATCCGCCGTCCTCCGGCGATATCCTGGCGCCGGTCCGGACGAAGATCGCGGATGCAAAAGTCGTATGCTCTACCGTGCCGGAGATTGTGGGCAACCGGGATATTGCTGACGTCGGTGCGTCGCGGGATCTCGCGGATATCGATTTTGCCATCGTCCGAGCATCATTCGCCGTCGCGGAGACCGGCTCCGTCCTGCTGAGCGATGCCGATCTTCACGTCAACGGGATCGCCTACCTCGCGCAGCACCTGATCGTGCTCGTAGATCCCGCCGACATCGTCGTCAACCTGCACCACGCCTATCGCCGGCCCGAATTCCGCGACCGGCACTATGCCAGCTTCCACACCGGCCCGTCCGCGACGGCGGATATCGAAGGCGTGCTCATCCACGGCGCGCAGGGCGTGCGCTCGCTTTCCGTCCTGCCGGTTGCGAGAGCCGAGAGCAAACTCGTTCCGATGAAACGGAAGTGAGATCATCGCAGACAGTTCACCGCCGGAGAAGAGAGAGACGGTCCGAGTCCAACATTGGAACCGCGGGATAGGAAAGAAGAATGAGCAAAACTGCATCCGAATATTTGGTCGAAGCCCTTGAGAAGGCGGGCGTGAAGCGCGTCTACGGTGTGGTTGGCGACTCCCTCAACGGTGTTTCTGACGCGCTTCGGCGAAGAAAATCGATCGATTGGATCCACATGCGCCACGAGGAGGCTGCCGCTTTCGCGGCGGGAGCCGAAGCTCATCTCACCGGAAACCTTGCCGTGTGTGCCGGCAGCTGCGGTCCCGGCAATCTGCATCTGATCAATGGTCTATTCGATTGCCAGCGTAGCGGCGTCCCCGTGCTGGCGATCGCCTCCCATATTCCGAGCAGCGAGATCGGGATCGACTATTTTCAGGCGACCCATCCCGAGAGTCTTTTCAAGGAGTGCAGTCACTACGTCGAACTCGTGTCGAGCGCCAATCAGCTTCCGCAGATCCTCAAACGGGCCATCAGGGTCGCGATCGCGAAAAGAGGTGTTGCGGTCATTGTGTTGCCGGGTGACGTCGCGCTGACGAAGATCGACGCCGATGTCCCGGAATGGATGGTGCCGGCTGCGCCGGTGCTCCGCCCAGGCGACACCGAGATCGAGCAATTGGCAGACTTTCTCAACGAAGCATCACGGGTGACGTTGTTCTGTGGCGCGGGTTGCGCAGGTGCCCACGCAGAAATCCTCGAACTAGCCCGCAAACAGAAGGCGCCGATTGTGCACGCCTTTCGCGGCAAGGAATTCATCGAATACGACAATCCCTACGATGTCGGGATGACCGGTCTTGTCGGCTTCGCATCAGGCTACGCGGCGATGAAGAATTGCGACGCTCTCCTGATGCTCGGGACAGATTTTCCATACCGCGCGTTCTATCCGGAACAGGCAAAAATCGCGCAGGTGGATGTGCGGCCGGAAGCGCTCGGCAATCGCTGCTCGCTTCACCTCGGCCTGCTCGGGACTGTCAAGGATACGCTGGGTGCCGTCTTACCGGTGGTCAAGGAGAAGACGGACGCCAGCCATCTCAACGATGCTTTGATCGATTACAAGAAGGCCAGGAAAGCTCTCGACTCGCTGACGGAGAGCGGTCCGAACAGCAATATCATCCATCCGCAATACGTGACCCGCCTAGTGAGCGAACTCGCCGCTGACGATGCCGTATTCACCTGCGATGTCGGAACTCCGATCATTTGGACGGCGCGCTATCTGAAAGTCAACGGCAGGCGGCGCATCATAGGTTCGTTCAATCACGGATCGATGGCGAATGCCATGCTGCAGGCAATCGGCGCGCAAGCGACCTATCCGGATCGCCAGGTTATCTCGATGTCAGGCGACGGCGGCTTCAGCATGATGATGGGAGATTTTCTCACCCTGACCCAGATGGGGCTGCCGGTAAAGGTGATCGTCCTCAACAACGGCACGCTCGGCTTTGTCGAAATGGAGATGAAGGCCAACGGATTCCTCGACACGGGCTGTGACCTCAAGAATCCGGATTTTGCGCTGATGGCAGAGGCCATGGGCGTCCGCGGCATCCGGGTCGAGAAGCCGCAGGAGTTGAAGCGGGCCATCGAAGCCGCGCTCGCGCACAAGGGCCCGGTCTTGCTGGACGTGGTGAGTGCCCGGCAGGAGCTCGCCATGCCGCCCAAGACGACCGTCGATGAAGCCTACCACTTCGGGATGTTCACGATGAAGGCGGTTCTTGACGGCCGCGCGGCCCAACTCATCGATCTTGCAAAGGTCAATCTAACTCGCTGAGCTTCGGCAGGAACGGGAGCGACAACATGATGTGGACCGCGCTTCTGCTGTCTCGCGTGCAGTTTGCCTTCACGGTGTCGCTTCACATCATTTTTCCGTCATTCACGATCGGGCTTGCCGCGTGGCTGGTTGTGCTTGAGGCGTTCCACCTGTTCACCGGGAAGCCAGTGTATCGTCGTCTCTTCGAATTCTGGCTCAGGATATTCGGCGTGACGTTTGGGCTCGGTGTCGTCTCCGGGATCGTGCTCGCGTTCGAATTCGGGATGAACTGGAGCCGGCTATCGGAGGTGACAGGCCCCATTCAGGGACCGTTGCTGGTGTACGAGAGCTTCACGGCATTTGCGCTGGAGGCTTCGTTTTTTGGTGTGCTGATCTTCGGGCGAAGCCGGGTGCCGCCGCTGGCCAACCTGTTCTCGACCATGATGGTGGCGCTTGGCACGACCTTCAGCGCCTTCTGGATCATGGTGAACAACAGCTGGATGCAGGCTCCGGTAGGTTACGCGATCGAGAACGGCATCTTCGTCCCGACCGATTGGAAGGGGATCATCTTCAGTCCGGTCGTATGGGTCCGCTTTCCTCACATGCTGGTCGCGGCCTATCTGACCGGCGCGTTCTGTGTCGCCGCGACCGGCTCATGGTATCACTTGCGCGGCACCTACGCGGTGGAAGGCAGGCTAATGCTGCGAATGGGTCTGTTCCTGGCGACGGTTCTCCTTCCGGTGCAACTGTTTCTGGGGCACCTGAACGGGGATTACGTTCACGAGAAACAACCGGCAAAATTTGCGGCCATCGAAGGCCGTTGGCATGACGAACAGCCTGCCGGCGAGGTCCTCATCGCCATTCCGGATGAAGCGAAGGAAGAAAATCAATTCGAGCTGAAGATTCCTTTTCTCGGCAGCCTCATCGCCTCGATGCGGTTCGACTCCAAAGAGGTCGGGCTGACCAGCTTTTCAAAGGAAGATCGGCCGCCTGTCGGGATTCCGTTCTTTGCCTTTCGGGTGATGGTCGGTAGTGGCCTCTTGATGATGGCAGTGGCCTGGCTGGGTTCCTTCCAGCTCGTGGTCGATCGCAAGAAGGGAGAGCGGTTGCTGCTGTGGGCGACCTTCCTGAGCTTTCCGCTTCCGTTCATCGCGACCCTAACGGGATGGTTCACCGCAGAAGTGGGCCGTCAGCCCTGGAGCGTGTACGGCGCGCTTCGCACGGCCGACGCCGTCACGCCGACCCTGACGGTCCCAGCCGTAATGATTTCCTTGACTATATTCATCACCGTTTACCTTGTCATCTTCAGCTTCGGAACACTCTATGTCTATCGCCTCTTGAGAGCCGGGCCTGTCGAATCCGAACACGTCCGTAGCGAAAATTCCAAGCGTCCGCTCGCCGTTGCCGGCAGCGCCCGGATCCCAGAGACCACACAAGGAGGGAATTGGGCGTGATTCTGTTTTGGGCAGGCCTGCTCGCCGCGACCACATTGCTCTATGTGTTGCTGGACGGCTTTGATCTTGGTGTCGGCATTCTGTTTGCATTTGCTGACGAACCAAATCGACGCAAGATGCTCGGCGCGATCTCGCCAGTCTGGGACGGCAACGAGACCTGGCTGGTCGTCACCGGCACGGTGCTGTTCGGCGCCTTTCCGGCGGCCTATGCCGCGCTCCTGTCGGCGTTCTATCTTCCGCTTGTGTTGATGTTGTGTGCATTGATATTGCGCGGCGTGGCGTTCGAGTTTCGATACAAGTCGCTCGGATTTAGGTGGTTCTGGGATCTGGGTTTCGCCGGCGGATCGTTCGTCGCGACATTCATCCAGGGCATGACGGTAGGCGCTTTGGTCGAGGGCCTGCCGATGAAGGATGGTCACTATATCGGCGGGACATTTGGCTGGTTCAGCCCTTTCGCCGTGCTTTGTGGATTCGGGCTGGTGCTCGGCTACAGCCTCCTCGGCGCCAGTTGGCTCGTCGGGAAGTGCGAGGGGACAATAAGGGAGCGCGCCTACCAGTTGTTGCCTGTGTTGACCGTTGCCGTCCTTGCCTTTCTTGCCACGGCCTTTGTGCTGGCGGTCACCATGCATCTTAATTTGATGAGCCGCTGGTTTGAGCGTCCGTATCTCCTGATCTTCCCACTGATCGGAGCGATTTCTTCGATTTGCCTGCTAAAGAGCACGCAGTGGCGGAATGACATGGCGCCGTTCAGATTCTCGTCGCTGATTTTCCTCGCAGCCTTCGGCACCTTGGCCTGCTCGTTTTGGCCATTCATGATTCCGTTCGCGCTCACGGTAGAGCAAGCAGCGTCACCTCCGGCCAGCTTGAACTTCATCTTCTGGGGGGCCGGCCTTTTCGTCATGCCGCTCACGCTCATCTACACGTTGGTGGTCTACAGGCTGTTTCGAGGAAAAGTTGCGGACGTTGGCTATGAATAGAACGGCCTCGGGTTGCTACGCTAAGCGAGCAGAAGACCGCAAAATGACGGCAGGGGCAACGACATGGTGAGGATCGAGCATCTGCTTGGTTCGGTGTGGTTCCTTCTCGAGGCATACATCATTGCAGAGGAGCAGGGCGCCCCCTTCAGGGCGCGTGACGTTCGCGCATGGTAATACCTGTTCACATATGGGCCCATGCCTTCAGAATATGGCTGGCGGCGGTAGTCGCGCTCTACATGGCGTTCTGGATGCAGATTGGAGGGGCATCGTCGGCGGCCGTTACGGTCGCAATTCTGGCGCTGCCGACCCGCGGCGCGGCGCTTGCGAAGGCGGCTAACAGGATCGCAGCGACACTCATAGGCGCCACCGTGTCAGTCGTGATCTCCGGTCTCTTCGCCGGTGAGCGGATCGCAATGCTCGGCGCTTTTGTTTGCTGGATATGCCTTTGTGTCTTCGTCGCAAGTTACCTCCGCGGCTATCAGGCCTACGCCGCCGTATTGTCTGGCTACACCGTAGCAATCATTGCTTTGGTCAATATCGATACGCCACAGAATGTGTTCACGACGATGACTGATCGAGTAGCAGCGATTACGATCGGAATCCTGTGCGTGGCACTGATCAATGATGTTTTCGGATCACCGCCCGTGTGGCGCGGACTGGATCGCCAGATCAAGGATATCTGGTGCGAGGTTCGAAGCTACGCGCGCGATATGTTGAGTGGGAACGCGGAGAAGCCCGAAGAAGCGGGAGAACTCCTCGCCAAGATCGCAGGGTTGAGAGATCAGGTCGACATCGTGGCTCACGATATGGCGGATGGGCGCTATCGGGCTGCGGGCGCAAGGAGTGCCATGCTCGCGCTCGTCGAGATCGTCCAACAAGTTCGGCTGTTGAGCTTGCCTGGCCACGACGATCATTTGGCCGTCACCGTTAAGAACCAATGCCTAATCGCTCTTGACGGCAATCACTCCGAGACACTTGCCGCTCTGACAAGGCTAGATGAAATCGAGTTGTCACGCCCGGATATCGTTGCAGGAGCGGTCTGGCAGATTCAACAGGCGATCCGTTTCGTAGTATCGAACAGTTTGCTCGACGACGGACTGTCATCCTTGCGCGAGGGGCTGGAGCCGGCGCGTGACGTGCGTCTGCCGCGTCGCGGGGAATTTTCCGTTGCTTTAGGGAACGCAACGCGCATCGGGATTGCGCTACTCGCGGGAACGACATTCCTCGTGCTTGCCGGATGGCCGGCCTCTGTTAGTGCTCTGTCGATCACAACGATCCTATGCGCGCTTAGCGCTACGATGCCTAACCCTTCAAAATTTGCGGTAGCAGCCATGGTAAGCTTCGTGCTCGCCTCGGTGAGCGCCGGAATTGTGCGCTTCTACGTTCTGACGGAGGCGCAGGATTTTGTGCGACTTGCTGTTGCAATCGCGCCCGTCTTGATTTTTGGCTGCTTGCTCAGCGTCCGTCCTGCGATCGCCGGCTTAGGCCTGATCACGAACAACATTTTCCTGGTCCTGCTGGCGCCCTCCAATCCTCAGGTCTACAATCCGCTCACCTTCTATTCCGAATGCATGTTCGTAGCTTTCGCACTGGGGGTCGTGTTTCTGGCCTCCCGCCTGATGTGGCCGGTATCGACGCTCGACAAGCAACATGCTGCCGTCAGGGCGACGCAGAAAACCCTGGCGGCAGCCGCTGCCGGTGCTGAATACAGCCTGCCAGCGCTCAAGTTTGATTTTGCTTCCCAGATCGCGGACTACGTCACGTCGGTTGCCGGCACAGGGCGGCCACGTCGCGAAGTACTCAAGGGCCTGCTTTCGATTCACGACCTGTCGCTTGCTGCAGCGTCGGCTCGTTTTCATTTGGAGCAGAGTTCGGACGGCCCAGCCATCCATTCAAGGATTGACCAATTGCAGCGGGCTATTGGGTCCGGGAACGGCCGACGACTGTGCGCCGGCGCCAGATCAATCCTCCAGCGAATGGAAGTTGGTCAAGCCGGTGAACGCGGAGCGCTCTTGGCTGCGGCGACAGATCTTTGGTCGGCAGGCCTGGTGCTTCAGCACGAGAAGCGAAGGATCCGTCACTTCTGCGACCATGGCTCGGTCAGGAAAGGAGATGTTCGATGGTCGTTGCACTAAAGAGAAGGCGGCCTGTGCTCAAGTTGCTCCGTTTCCTCGCTACCGGTGTGCTCGTCGTGGCAGCGCTTGTCGCCGCGCGCCGCGGTTGGCAGATCTATGTGACGTCTCCCTGGACGCGCGACGGCATGGTCCGCGTGCAGGTCGCAAACGTGGCGCCGCAGGTGTCTGGGCAGATTGTCGAGATACGAACACACGACAACGCGCACGTTCACAAGGGAGATGTGCTCTACGTTATCGAAAAGTTCGATTTTGAAGTGGCGCTGGCCAATGCAAAGGCAACGATCCTGACCCGGGAGGCCGACCTCGCGGTCAAGGAGGCGCAGAACGCCCGGCGTGAGGCTCTTTCGACGCTGTCCACCTCGATTGAGGAGAAACAGCAGTTCGACGGGACCGCGAAGATGGCGGAGGCCGCGCTTGCCAGTGCCAAGGCCGGGCTCGCGCAGGCTGAGATCAATCTTCAACGAACCGAGGTGCGGTCTCCCGTTGACGGCTACGTCACGAACCTTCTGATGCGCGTGGGAGACTTTGCCCAGACCGGTACCTCCAATCTGTCGGTTATCGACGAGCACTCCTATTGGATCGACGCCTATTTTGAGGAGACCAAACTCACCGGGATCCATGTCGGCGATCCGGTGGAGGCCACGCTGCTGGGTTTCCAGACTCCGCTCAACGGAAGGATCGAGAGCATCACGGGCGGCATCAGTGCTGCCAACGCCGCAAGCAGCACGCAAGGTCTTCCAAATGTCGACCCGATCTTCACCTGGGTTCGGCTTGCGCAACGAATTCCGGTGCGTATCAAGATCGAACAAGTCCCTCTGGAGGTGTCGCTCGTGGCAGGAATGACCTGCAGTGTCTCGGTTGTCGGAGGAACGAGAATGCCGGTGGCCGGGCGTGACCGTGGCCTCCTCGATCGGTTGGGAAACCTGCTTTAGAGAGGTCCGATGGGCGCCCCAAGGGATATTGATTTGGGAGGCATCCTGGTGGCTCCCTTCGTGCGATATCTGTTTCTTGCGTTTGTGATCATGGTCGCGGTTCGATTTGTTGTTGGTCGCATCGGATTGAGGTCGATGTTTGCGAATCCCCCACTCGCGGAGGCGGCTCTCTACGTCTGCATCCTTGGGTCTCTTATCGCATTTGGGATCTGAGCGTTTGTCAAAAAGGTGTCTGAAATGGCCTCAATCTTAGGGTCGAGCGCGGGCGTAACGGTTTGAGGAGTCGGAGCAAGACCGCAGTCTGGAACAAAATGGATCACGAATGATCAAGATCGGTTCGGGCGAGAGCGTAGCCTGGAAATTACGATAGTAACTCGGCCTGCATCCGTTCCGGCGAGAAGAGTAACGATACGATGCTGCGCTATCTTGCCTGCCTCCGATCTTATCCCGTGGCGGCGGCGCTCGCGATCGGAATTTTTCTCATTGACACGCTGACATCACTCCACTTCGCGGTGGCATCGCTCTACGTGATCGTTGTCTTGATTGCCGCTCATGACCTTCATCGCCGTGCCATCGTGATCGCGGGCGTGACCTGCACGCTTCTTACGGTCCTCAGCTATCTGCTCATGCACGGACTTGAGGAGGATGGAGCCGCGCCGTTGCGGTTTGTGGTGAGTCTGGTTTCTATCCTGATTGCCACCATCCTGGTGCTTCGGAACGTCTCAGCAAATCTGCGCGTCAAGGAAGTGGAGCGGGAGCGGGCCAACCTCGCTCGCTTCTTCTCGCCGAAGATTATCGACCAGCTTGTCGACATTCATACGCCGTTCTCCTTCGCACGCCGTCAGTCTGCGGCCGTCTTATTTGCCGACATGATAGGCTTTACCGCGTATTCGTCGGGAAAGCCGCCGGATCTCGTCATCGGCATGCTGCGCGATCTGCTTCAGCTCCTGAGCGAGGCGGTTTTCTCCAATGACGGGTCGGTCGACAAATATTTGGGTGACGGGGTGATGGCATTTTTTGGTCCGCCCCTGACGAGCCGGCGAGATGCCACGAATGCGGCTCTGTGTGCTCTGAAAATCGTGAACGCGATCGAATGCCGGAATCAGCGGCGCATCCGCTGCAAGGAGGATGCCGTCCGCATTGCCGTCGGCATTCATTACGGCGAGGTCGTGCAAGGAGATGTCGGAAGCGAGAAGCGGCTCGAACTGACCTTGGTCGGGGACACCGTGAATATCGCGAGCCGCGTTGAAGCTTATTGCCGAATTCTCGATGCTCCGGTGCTGGTTACAGGTGAGTTCGTGGAGGCACTAGCAGCGGAAGGTAGTTTAAACCTCGCGAAAGTGTTTATTGACGAAGGCTTCCACGTCCTGCGGGGTTGCAGAGAGCCGATCCGTCTCTTTAGTGTGAAAGGAGAGTCAAAACCTCCGGCGACGGCTGAACCCCGAGATATTTGACCAGGCGACGAGGCTACCGATCCGGCGAGCGACCTCGACATGCCGCTTGATCATGTCGCCAGACGCTTCGGAGGAGCCGGCCGTGCTACCTTGCACAGCGCGAAAGGAGGGAATTGGACGCTGTCGTCATGTACGGTGTCAACGCCGCCGATTTACCACATGCCGAACGTCTCACGAACGAGGTTGACGAATCCGCGCTGCTCGCTGCGTTCGCTGAGCGTGCTCCGCGCGTTTATCGCAAGCAATGGCGGCTCGCCTGTCAATCGGCCCTTTAATTGCTCCCGAAGCCGGGGATCGGCGTCCAAAATTGATCCCCCGTAGGTTGGACTGTTGCCTGCTTTGGAACGAAGCAGGTGGTGGGGATGCCAGTGGTGGAGACGATTGGGGCTTGTCCACTTGTTCCAATGCCTTGGTACGGCATGCGGAAGTGTCGGCCTAGGAGGGGCGGTCGCCGCGCCGGTCGTTCGCTTCGAAGCCTCCCGTGCGCTCCGCGATGAAGCGCACGAGAAAATCCGTCGCCGACCCGGGAGCGAAGCCGGAGCCGATGGATTCCAGCAGCATCCGGTACGCGCGCCTGTCCGCTTCGCTTTCCCAATGCTCGGCGTAGGTCTCCAGGAGTTCGGCTCCAACGCCGTCGACCGTTTCGATGAGCCGCCGAAAGATCTCGGAGGCAGAATGCAACGTTGCCGAGCAACACCGTCGTCAGGACGGCTGGCGTGAGCATCGCCTTCCGAAGGCAACCGCGGCGGCCCAAGGCCGCCGCAACCGCATCGGCACCCCGCCGCCGCGGGGCGGGTCGTCGTCGTAGCCGTCCAATTTGCGCAGTGCCGCAAGGATTTCCGCGAGCCGAACCGGGCGGCCCATGCCGGGAATCTCGCGCAAGGTCGGCGAGGATTCGACTGCGAACATGTCGGAGGCCCACGACGACAGGACGACCCGCTTCTCGGGAGCGGTCCGCTCCTGGTCGTTCAGGACGTCGTCCGGAGACGCGTAGTGCGCGGCCGGATGGAATAGAGGGTGGTGAGTACAGGAATTCGTGTTGGCGTTGGTCATTGGTCGTCTCCCTTTTACGCTCCTTTCTAGGGAAGGTTTGAATGCGGGCGGCGGACCAACCACCGCCCGCATGGCCGTCAGGCGGCCTTTTTCTGCTCGATCTGGGGCGAGGAAGCCGTCGCGCCCGCGATCTGGATCCGGCGGGGTTTCATGGCTTCCGGGACCTCGCGGACGAGATCGATGATCAGGAGGCCGTCGCGGAACGCGGCCTCCTTCACCTGGACGTAGTCGGCGAGGTTGAAGACGCGGCGGAAGGGGCGCGCGGCGATCCCTTGGAAGAGATATTCGCTCGCCGGCTTCTCCGGCTTCCGGCCCTCGATGGTGAGCGCGTTCTGCTCGGCCGTTACGCTGATATCGTCGGCGCCGAAGCCCGCGACGGCGAGCGTAATCCGGTAGTGGTCTTCGCCGGAGCGCTCGATGTTGTAGGGCGGATAGTTGTCGTCGCTCGCCTGACGAAGCGCGCTATCGACCAGGCCAGCCAGGTGGTCGAAGCCGATGGTGGAGCGCCACAGGGGCGCGAAGTCGAAGGTCGTCCTCATATCCAAGTCCTCCTAGGAGCAAGATGGTTACGAAGGGATGCAAGACGGCGGTCCGAGGACCTGCCGGCCCGCGCCAGCGCCGGGCCCAACCTGGCGTCCGGCACACCGCTCTCGCGGCGAAAAATGAATTAGAAAAACGACAAGAGGTTTCAAGAGGACCGTCGGAAATGTTTTCGGGCCAACGTGATTTGGTTAACCCGGTGGCACAAGAATTCGCACGCTGCACCACTGCCATCTTGACAGCGGTTTCGTGCCGAATATTTTTGCGAGGGGAGTTCGTTTTCCCGTTACTCGCAGCTGAAAAGGACAAGAAGACCGTCAGGAGTGGCGACGATGCTCGATGAAGATTTTGTCCGTATCCGTGCGCACCGCAACAACATCCACCGCTATCGCAGCCTGCTGAAGACCCGTCTCTCGGACCTCGAACGCCAGTTCATCGAACGGCGCCTCTCCGAGGAGAGCTCGGCGCTGGAGGTATTGACCTCCAAGACCTTCCCCATGGCACTCACGTTACCCCCACAATCGTCGCCGGCGACCGCGGGGGCGTATCGTGATCGCCGTCACAGATCTGCCGTTCCGCGGCAGCGAGAAAGTCATCGCCAACTACCGCCTGCTCCTTGCCAGCGCGAAGACCGAAAGGGAGCGCGAACTCTACTGCAGCCGGATCGAGCGCGAACAACGGCTTCTAGATCAGCTACGCGACGGATTTCCGGAGCGGTTCGCGGCATGAAGTTCGAAACCGACGAGGACCGTTTTGCCGGCTACGACGTCGTGCTGAAGCAGCGGGGACGGGGCCGCTGGAAATGGGCCGTCTGCACCGCCGCGGGCGAAGTCGTCATGTCCGGCTCGGAGTGCAGTCGCGCGGGCGCTAGGTACAAGGCTGAGCGCGCTCTCTTTCTCCTACTTTGCGCAAGCGCGTCGCGGGCGGCGTCCGGAGGAGAGTGGCGGGCAACGGGCTAGGAACCTTGGTTGTCGTCAGGCGGTTGTCGCGCTCTCGACCCGCGGAGATCGAATCCGATGCCCGACTATCCGAAGCCGCCTTACCCCAGTCAGAAGCAGCCGATGCCCGGGTCGACCGCGCGAATGGACCCGCGCCCCGATCACGGAGAGACCAGCTACAAGGGGGCGGGCCGCCTGAACGGCAAGCGGGCCATCATCACCGGTGGCGACAGCGGAATAGGAAGGGCGGTCGCTATCGCCTTCGCCCGCGAGGGCGCAGATATTCTGATCGCCTATCTCGATGAGCACGACGACGCCAAGGAAGTTGCGGCCCTCGTCCAGGCGGAGGGACGCAAGGCCGTTCTAGTCGAAGGCGATCTGAGGTCTGCGGACCATTGCAGGAAGGTCGTCGATCGGGCGGTCCGGGATCTCGGCGGCGTCGACATCCTCGTCAACAATGCCGCGCATCAGGCGACCTTCAAGGATCTTGGCGACATCAGCGACGAGGAATGGCGAATGACGTTCGATGTGAACATCCACGCCATGTTCTTCCTCGCGAAGGCGGCCGTGCCGCACATGGGGCCGGGTGGCGCGATCATCAATACGGCTTCCGTGAACTCGGACATGCCGAACCCCACGCTCCTGGCCTATGCGACAACCAAGGGAGCTATCCAGAACTTCACAGGCGGGTTGGCCCAGATGCTGGCGGAGAAGGGCATCCGTGTGAACGCGGTGGCGCCCGGGCCGATCTGGACGCCGCTGATCCCGTCGACCATGCCCGAGGATACCGTGAAGAATTTCGGCAAGCAGGTGCCGATGAAGCGCGCCGGGCAGCCGGCCGAGCTGGCGACGGCGTACGTGATGCTGGCCGATCCGCTATCGAGCTACACCTCCGGCACCACGGTCGCGGTGACCGGAGGGAAGCCCTTCATCTGATGCCGGGCCTGCAGCATCCAGTCACACCTGATGGGCGCTATTTCGTCGTTCGCGGTAGACTCTGGCGGATGAGCGATCCCGACCTTGCTGTCCAAGACAAGGAGCGGCGGGCAGCTGATGGATGCGCGGCGAGCCGTGAAGGCGGCCAGGGCGACTAGAGAACTAACGCAGAGACCGTCGCCCATCGCTTCGTCGACGAAGCGAAGCGCCGGCTCGGAGAGCGGGGACCGGTGTGGTGGAAGGACGGCGCGCCCGACTTCAACCGACACGCGGTCAAGAACACGCCCTATGCCGGCTGGTACGCGGGGCTCAGGCTGCGGCCTTCAGGGAATCGAGACGGTTGCGAAGAAATGCCAGCACCGTGATCTCGTCGGAGGTCAGCCTGGCGTACTGGCGCTTGAACTTCTGCGCGATCTTAGCTTCGATCATCTTCACCAGATCACCGGACATGTAGGCATTCAGCACCTCTGGATGCACGTAGCACTTGCGGCAGATGGCCGGCGTGTTGCCGAGTTGCTTCGAGACGCTCTCGATCGCGGCGACGACGTTGCGCTTTGCCTCGGCCTGGCTGTCGTACTTCTTGAACTCGGTCAGCGCCAATGCCGCAAGCACGGTCCCCGCCCAGGTCCGGAAATCCTTGGCGCTGAAGTCCTCGCCCGTGACGTCTTTGATGTAAGCGTTGACGTCGCCGGAATCCACGCTGCGAGGCTCTCCGTCGTCGTCGAGGTACTTGAAGAGCTCGTGTCCCGGGATCTCCGCGCAGTGTTTCACGATTGAGGCGATCCGCTTGTCTTCAACGCGGAGCTTCCACTGCTTGCCCGACTTGCCCGTGAAGGCGAACCGAAGGACGCCGCGGCCGACCGCGACGTGCTTGCGGCGCATGGTCGTAAGCCCGAAGGAGTTGTTCTTCTCGGCATACTCGGCATTGCCGACCCGGATCAGCGTCTTCTCAAGAAGACTGACGATCGTCGCCAGCACCTTCTCACGGGGCAGCCCGTCCCGCTTCATGTCGGCAGCGACCCGCGCTCGCAACGCGGGCAGCGCAGCCGCGAACCGGATCACATGCTCATATTTGTCCTGGTCGCGAAGCTCTCGCCATTTCGCGTGATAGCGGTATTGCTTTCGGCCGCGGGCATCGAGCCCGGTCGCTTGGATGTGGCCGTTGGCCGAGGGGCAAATCCAGACGGACTCGTAGGCCGGTGGGATGCCGATGGACTTGATACGCCGAATGACGGCGGCGTCGGTGATGCGCTTGCCGTCCTTGTCGTAGTAGCTGAAGGTGGTCCCGGTCCGCTTGCGCGTGTAGCCGGGCGAGGAGCCGCTGACGTACCGGAGGCCTTCTTCCGCGATGCTGGCCGCCACCTCGGCGGTGCGGTCCAGAACTTGTTCTTCGTTGACGGTCTGTCGGAGCATTGGCCTGTCCATCGGAAGCACCCAGGGATCGAGGCTCCGCTTCCTCATAAGGACCGAAGGCGCCTGTTCGTTCCGTTCGAAGGTCGGGCCAGGCTACAGAGATCCTCGCGCAGCCCTTTGTAGAACGGATGCCGCACCTTTCCCTGGGCGGACTTGGCGCGGTACTCGATCTCGGCCAGCAGCTTCGGTTCGACCCAGATGCCTTTGTGCGCTATCCGCTTCGCGTAGGGCTGTGTCTTCCGGACCAGCGGCTCGAGGCGCCGCCGCAGCTCGGCCGCCGACGTCTTGTCGAAGCCATGGTCGACCTTGCCAGCGTAAACCAAGTCAGAACCCTTTCGCCGAGCAAGATATATGCCGTCCCATTTGCCGTCGTCGAGGGCGAAGCCGGCGATGGTGAGTGTCTCGCGCTGGGCGCAGGTTTTCTTGACCCAATTATTGGTGCGGCCGACCGGGTAGACGCTGTCGCGCACCTTGGAGACGACGCCTTCGAGCCCGACCTTGCAGGCATGGGCAAACATCTCGTTCCCGTCGATCTCGAAACTTTCGCTGAACTGGACGTCGGTGCCGGCAATGATCTTCTTCAGTTCGGCTTTGCGCTGAAACAACGGTACCTTCCGAATGTACCTGCCGTTGAGGTAGAGCAAGTCGAAAGCGACCAGAACGATCTTCGTTGACTTGCCTTTGAGCTCATTCTGCAAGACCGAGAAGTCCGTCGTGCCGTCGGTGGCAGGTACGACAATCTCTCCGTCGATGATGGCCGAGCTCGCCTTGACGTGCCAGGCGTCATCGGAAACCTTCTTGAAACGCTTGGTCCAGTCGTGGCCGCGCCGTGTGAAGACCTTGACGGCTTCGTTGGCGAGGTGGACTTGCACGCGGTAGCCGTCGAACTTGATTTCGTGAATCCATCGCTCGCCGGATGGCACGCGGTCGGTCGCGGAGGCGAGAGCCGGCACGACGAAGCCGGGCAGGGGCGCCTTGACGCCGAGCGCTTCCGGCTTTTTCCGCTGGAAGGCCATGGTTACACGAGGCGCAGGCTGAACTGCGCATCTTGAGGCGCGTAGCGATCGACGAACTCCTGAAGATGCGAGGGGACGTCGTTCAGTTGGAGGTTACAAAGCGATGTTGAATTTCGCGTGCGACATCCTCTGACACATCTTCGGACCAGCGCTCCGACGTGTTGAAGGCGACCACCTTGATAGGTCGTTTGTACTGGCCCGCCATCAGGTCTTGAATGACCGTCTCCAGGTCGGCCGCTTCCATGTCCGTCTCGCGCCAAGCGCTGCCGGCGCGGCCAAAATCGTCCGCAACCAGATAAACGGTCGGCTCATCGGCCGGAATAATGGACGGGGTCCACCGGGACTGACGCATACGCAACTCCACAAAGAACCGGGATTCAATTTGACCGTGCCCGATTCGTTCCAGAAACTGTGAACAGGGCGCCAGAGAGGCAAAGCAATATCGGGAGGACGAAATGGCGGTCAACAAGCCCACCGGCGACAACGCTCGCAAAGGTGCGGTGAAGAAACGCTCGCAGACCAAAACGACAATTGGCGGAGCTACCGGATATACAAAGCGCGACAGAACGTCCGGCGAGTTCATGGCCGTGAAGAAACCGAAAAAGGCGAAGAAAGCTGCCAAGAAATTCAAAGGCGTGCGGGTCGAGAGAGCCAAGAAATCCGCCAAGCGGGGGCGCTAGACGTCGGTGGCCGAGGTTTGATCGTCTGATGGACACCGAGGCCGCCGACTGACGCGGCCTACTCGTCGATTTCGCGGAGCTTGTCTTCCAGTTCCCGAACGAGCGTCTGGATACGGTCATAGGTCTGTGGGTCATGCGCAAAACGTCTGGCTATTTGCCGATAGCGGAGTATCCGCATTTTCCAGCTCAACGCGTTCGTTCTTGGACTGCACGGCACCAATTCCATCACCTTTCTTTAAGTATGCCGGAACAGCCGTTTAGTTTCGATTTAGGCCACCGCCCGTTTGCCGAACGCCAAGCCGTCGCGCTTGGGACGAGGCGCTCTGGATATTTAGGAGTACTTCCGCGAAATCATCAGAAGTTGCGCCGAAAGATGATGCAAGGCCGCCTCGGTGGTGCCGCCGCCCGTTAGTCATCGACCTTCGCCCATGTATGTTTACAACCATGAAGGGAAGGGCGATTCTCATGGCAGACCGCTTTGTCGTTCGGTACGAGCATCCCAAGAACGGCCGATTCACAGTGCTGGACACTTCAATAGATCAGCCTGCAGTCACGCCGGACGGGACGCCTTTAACTGGACTCTCTCATTCAACGGCAGAGGTTGTGGCCGAGAACCTGAACAAGGGCGACGCTCCGCCCGCCCTCAATCGTAAAACAGGCAGCAGGCTGCGCCTGCACATGACTTGAAAGAATCAAAGTTGGCCGAGGGGCATGATGATGCTGGGGCGCTCCGGACAGGCCAAGCCTTCAGTCACCGCATACTCAAGCCATCCGCCCGACGAAGTGGTCAGGCGGGCCGCCGCTTCGGCGCAGCACCGCATTGGTGGCGGCTCCCTATCGAGCGAGAAGATTCTCTCCAGGCCTGAGCAGCTTCACATACGTGCCGCTTTCGTGCTTCGAGAACCAGCCTTGCCCGATCGCGTATTTCAGCCCGGCGCCGAACTCGCTGCCGCTGCCCTTCAGATTCACCATGAACGGCGCGTTGATCCGCTCGATGTAGATGCGGCCGTCGTGCGCGGCCTCGATATTGGCTGCAAGCTCGACGAGCTTGCGCGCGGCCGCCTCCGGCTCCGCATAGGGTCGTTCTGCGGCATGCTTCATCGGGCGTCCCTTTGGCCGGTCCTGCCTGTTAATTATCTCAGTGGCCTAAGTAAAATTGTCGCGGCAGGACTTTGATTTTCGACTGGCCTTTAAGCCTGCTCTCGCTAGCATTGAGATCTGAATAGGCCGCTTTTATTCGGCTGGGTGTCATGTTCGAAGATGCAGCGAAGTTTCGTCGTGAGTATGTGGAGTGCCTCGAACAGGCAGACAAGACTGACGTCTTGTCGTCTAAAGCTCAATGGCTCTTGTTTGCCGACGAGTGGCTGAATCGGGCGATGGCCGCAGAGGCTCTGACGCGCGGCTGCTGAGCCTGTCGCGCGGAGTAAGGCCGCAGTTGGCGGCCAATCTCGCAGCCCAGTGTCTTCCTATTTGCTAGTCAGCAGATCTTCCCGGACTCTTCACGGCGCTCCGCCGCTGGAATGCCAGCGCTAGCGGCGTTTCGCTGTGCGAAATCAGTTCGGAAATTAGTTCGGTAATTTTGCCCGACATTCGGCGACATCGGTCGGCTTTGTCCGGCATTCGTTCTAAGCGAAGCGTGTACTAACAATATTTCGCGCTTCGCTTAATCCAAAGGCTTAGCGTCCGCCGGCAGCTCGGTTCGGGAATTGTTTCGGAACTAGGGTGTCCTAGCGCAGTCGAAAGTGTGCTATCATACTACCAGGGATAGCGTTCGCTATTCCTGAATTCGGGAGAGATAGCCAGCGTGCCGAAAATACGTCATCGAGCATGGCTCGAGCGGGGCTGACGCCATGTGGTGGTGTACGAGCCAGGGTTATACCAAGTAAGGCCACACCAAGTGATTTGAGGCCGACCACCAGCAAGAGGCCGCCTTCGTTGGCGGCCTTCCTCGTCGTCAGTTGCCCGTGCCCACTTTGGGCGGGAATTGCTTTGCGGTCATCCGCAAACGTTCGCGATCGGGCGGTCGTTCATGGTGCGGGGATCCTTTCAGGGCTTCGCCCTAGAGAGAGTCCTACCCCGCGCCGCCGGCCGCCGTGGGTAGCGAGCGCTTCGCGCTACCGAGTCATCACCGCGCGGACCAGCTCCGGCCGCTGCACGAGCACGGCGGCGATGCCGATCAGCAGCAGCATCGACGAGACCATGATGGCGATCCACTTCCTGTCATCGATCTGGGCCAATGCCCGCGCCGCGGTCCCGTTCCGAGCATGGTCGGCGAGCGCTACGCGCTAATCGGAAGTACTCATCAATGGCCGCGTGGACCAGGGAAGGGGACCACGTCGCCGTCCGCTGCGCGGATCACGGCCCTGGCCATCTCCATCGGGTCGAACCCCAGATCGGCAACGGCGTCGGCCACGCGCTGGCGCTCCAGCTCGGCGACGATCGCCTCGGTCACCTTCATCAGCCTGGCCAATTCGGAAGCGGTAGCGCTGTCGCTCATTGGGATGCCCCTCGGTAAAGCCGAGGCCATCTTACCACGGCGCAGTGTAGAAATCCGCGTGTCGAAGGTTCAATCCCTTCGCCCGGCGCCATCAATTGAACCTTGGCTTCTGGCGCATCCGCTCAACTGATATCTCAGCGGAGTTGATTTCAACAACTTCGCCTTTGTCCGTGGTCCCAGAACAATATGGCTCGACCGACCTGTCCGGCATGAGTCGCATCTTGCAAGAAGCGTTTATGCCGTAGGCCCTCATCACAGATTTTGCGAACTGCTCCGGTGGCACGTCTTCTGCGCCGAAAAAACATCTCCTCAGTGCCATCTTACGATCTTGTCGCCTTCCATGTCGAACGCGGCGCAGCCCTTGCCTTCATTGGACATAAAGTTCGGGATTTCGGGGTCGCGAAACAGAATAAATTCGGGGTTTTTGCCGTTCACCACGTACTTTGCCGGCTTCGATGCAAGAAGTTCTTGCCTCGTCATATTGATGTGGAAGCCATTGAACTTCGTCGCCTCATCGGCGTGAGCCGATGATGTCACGACCGCCAACAACAACCAGCCGACAATTCTCATAGCGCCCTCCAGTCCATTAAAAGGCGAGTCTAGCGGGCATGAGTCATATCGTCACTAGGTTAGCGGAGGGACGTGAGCAAGTGCCGCTTCAGCTGCGGGCCGGTCCAGCCCAGCCAGACCAGGCCCGCCGCCTTTTATAAGTGCACGCCCTTCTGTAATGGGCCCGATGATGTCAAGCCTCCCGAGTGAATGTCACGCCGCCGAGCTCATGCTTCTGTCCGTGGTCAACGCCTGGCCGCCACATCATGCTGTCAGAGGGAGCGGTGAGCCTATCTAGATACGCGTGGTCCGTCAGAAGACGGCCACTGGGCGTGTAACGGCTTCACCGGATCCACCGTCCCGGCGACGGGACTTCGGGCACCAGGCTCAGTTCAGCCCGGTTGCATTCCAACTCTTCTCCTCGTGTTCTATGCTGCGATCGGGGCCGCGTCGGTCCATCGGTAAGTTGTGCCGTCGACCCAGATTCGATGCAGGATCACTGCGAGCTTGCGTGCCAAGGCGACTTTTGCGCGCTTCGAGCCTCGCCGCTTGGCGACGTCCATCCCCCAGCGCTTAAGTTTTGAGAATCGCGTGATGCGCGATAGCAGAACGTTGGCGGCCTCATACAACACCGTACGCACTATCTCGTCGCCGGCCAGCGTGATCCCGCCCGTGACGTCCTTTTCTCCCGATTGGTATTTCTTTGGCGTGAGCCCGAACAGCGCGCCTGCCGCCTTCGAGTTTACAATGCGATGAGGATCATCAATCGCCGATTTGTAGGTAATCGCCACTAGGGGACCAACACCTGGCACTGTCATTAGCCGGCGACAGACCGCATCGTCACGCACCGTTGCCAGCACAGCTTTGTGTAGCCTTCCGTACTCTGCCTTCAAGGCCGATCGTGCCGAAAGCATCGCTATGGCAATGCGTTCCAATGTCGCCTGACCCGCAACCAACTCTCGGATCGCGCTTCGAAATTCTTCCGCGTCACCGGGCCAACCTTCAGCCCAAAGCCACGCAAAATCCCGCGGATACTTAACTCCACATCGATAAGTCGCCCAAGAAGCTGTTTGCGCGCAACCAGCAGCGCTCGGATCTCTTGAGCCCCTATCGACTTTGCGTGCACCGCGCGGAACCATCCCATCTGGATCAACTGGGCAATTCCGCGTGCATCCTTGCGATCCGTCTTCACTGTCATCGCCGACAATGCTGCCTTCACATGCCGTGTTTCCAGCAGAACCGTCTCGAATCCTGCTCTTTGCAGCCCCGCATGCAGCCATTGCGACAGTGGCCCAGCCTCCAGCCCGATCCGATTCACTGCAAAGCCAAGCGTCTCGAAAAATTCGACTAAGGCGTCGGGTTCGCTTGCGACCTTCGCCTTCTTCAGGATCTTACCCTGGGAATCCACAACGCATACGCTCGACAGTTCCAACGACACGTCAATTCCGGCATAATTCTCCACGGCTGTCCTCCGTCTCCAGATGCTTGGGGCCGACTCAAGTCGTGACCCCGTTTCATCATCTATCGGGGGACAGCCACCATCATGCCCCCTTGCACGGAGCAGGGCCCATTACGGCATCTAGATGTGCAATTTGCCAGTCAGCAGATCTTCACCGGGCGGCATTAGCTTCACGTAGGTCCCGCTTTCGTGCAGCCCGAGCCAGCCGCATTCAACTGAATACTTGATGCCGGCCCCAAACTCCGAGCCACTGGCTTTTAGCGTGTAAAGGAACGGCGAGTTGATCCGCTCGATGTAGATGCGACCGTCCTGAACAGCCTCGACGTTCGCTGCGAGCTCGAGGAGTTTGCGCGCGGCCGCCTCGGGGTCTGCATAGGGTCGTTCTGCGGTGTGCTTCATCGGCGTGTCCCATTGGCCGCCTGTGCGGCGGTGATGTGTGCGCGGTGCGGGTAGCTCTCCGCCGGCTTCCAGCTGTCGAAATTGGTGCCGCAGACGCAGCGCATCAGCGTGCTCCAGATCTCGCTGTCGAGCTTCTCGCCCGCGCCCGCTTGGCCTTCATCTCGGCACGCCAGTCGCGATCGTGGCGCCATTCGGCGAAGGCGTTGTCGGGGATGGCTGGCAGCAGCTCGGTCCACGCGGTATCGAAGGCCTCGCGCGCCGCTTCAAAGGTGGAGGCTATGCCACTCCGCCATGTGCCTGGCTCCGTGCCAGGATAGAGGCCGATCGACCAACCCCATTGATCGGCGTGCATAGGCACGCCGGCGCGCGCGCCGATGGTCCCGATGCGGACGTCGGTGAAGTAGATCACCGCTCCCCCGAACCTTATTACAATGGTTCATGTTTTGTGCGCGCCGACGAAAACTACGGTTGGAAACCACGGTCGTCACGCTTCTTTCGCGCGCAAACATTCACTACTTGTCTGAAAGGGCAGGAAGCTTCATCTAACATCAAACTCATCGCGAGCTGTCGAGGCACGCCATGCGCACCCCGACTATGGTTGCCGCCAGCGGCAGCCACTTGCTTACGACAAAGCTTCGTCAAAGCAGGTTGTCGCCTGGACGACTGCCGCGTCGCGGGGCGGCCGTGTGAATCCAACCATTGGATGCTCGGGAATGGTCTTTCACTTGAGGACGGGAAAATCGATGAGCTCTGAATTGCCGGAAAAATTGATCGCGCGCGCCGACGAGGTGCTCGAATAACTTGCTTGTGATCTCGGCTGTCTGCCCCAGCAAGTGCCCGCATGCTTGGTCAATGGTTCGTTTAAGGGGATATAGCGAACTAGATTTGCGCACCTTGAGTTCTTCACATTTTGACCCGAGAACTTCTCTAACTAGCTAGTGCAGTGGAACGATCCTGCACCAAGTTGTATAAGGCAGATAGCTGGTCGCCAACATCATCTTAGTTGCTTGCACGTATGCTGTCCGGCTCGATCCAGATCCAGCCAGCGAGACCGGCCAGTGCGGCACAACTCGCTGGCACCAGCATTATCGCATGTAGCGCGCGCTCGAATGCGGCAATCGCCTCCGCGTTAGCGCCGCGCCGCCCAGACATCACGAAGTTTAACGCTTCGATCGCCTGCGCAGGCGTCGTCCCGGTAAGATGATGCGAAAAAGCATCAGAGAACACCGCCCCGAGCGCGGCAACCGCAAGTAACCCAGCTACTCGAGCGACCGCGTTGTTAACGCCCGACGCAATGCCGGCGTGGGATTTACCGGCGGCGCCCATCACGGTTGACGTCAGCGGCGGAACCGTGATTGCCATCCCCGCGCCGAGCAAGAGCATCGACGGAAAAACGCCAACCCAGTAAGATTGTCTGAGATCGATAAACGCGAGCATCGCCAACCCGCAGGACGCAGCGATAGGCCCAACAGTGAGCAGTAGGCGCGCTCCCAAACGGTCAGCAATCGTTCCAGCGAACAATGACCCGAACCCCATTATCAGGGCAGAAGGCAGCAACGCCGCGCCGGCTTGTGTCGCGGAGTAGCTACCGAGGCGGATCAAACCGAACGGCAGATAATAGAGCGCGCCTCCGAGCGCGAAGTAGAGCAACAGCGTCAATGCATTCGTTGCTGCAAAATTGCGTGATCGATAGAGCGACAACGGCATCATCGCCTGCTTATGGAGATGAGCTTCGATTACGATGAACGATGTTAGGAAAGCGCTTCCTACTCCTAGGGCGGCCAGCACTGTTTTGTCCTGGAATCCCGCCGCTGGAATGGCGCTCAAACCCCATGTAATCGCAGCAAGGCCAATCGCCACAGAGGCGGCACCGCTCCAGTCGAGCTGGTTCGCCCGGGGATCTTTGCTTTCGCAGCCGAAAAGAAGCGCGAGCCCAGCTGCGGCAACGGCGAGCGGGACATTGAGGAGGAAGATCGCCCGCCAGGATACCTGATCGACCAGCCAACCGCCCAACAACGGACCCGCTGCCATCATCAATGCTGCTGCGCCCGCCCATATCCCGATTGCCTGACTTCGTTCTTGTTCGCCGAAGGTTGCCCCTAACATCGCCAAACTGGCCGGCACTAGCATTGCGGCCCCCAAACCTTGAACCGCGCGGCTGACGACAAGCACCACATTGTTCGGTGAGAGCCCGCATGCGATCGAGGCGACGATGAATACCGCAACGCCCAGGACAAAAACCCGACGTCGGCCATAAAGATCTGCCGCCGAGCCACCGATAAGCACGAACGCGCCAAGCAACAGCAGGTAGGCGTTGACGATCCACTGCGTCGCGGTCGCATCCGCATGCAGCGCCTGCTGGATTGCCGGTAACGCGATGTTCACTACTGAGCCGTCGAGCAACGCCATGCTAGATCCGACTATCGTGGCGATCAGCGTTAGCCACTTGCGTCTCTGTGACAAGGCTGCATCAAAGGCCGGTGTCGCCTTGATAACACCGGCTTCGCAGGGCGCTCGTATGAATCCAACCATCGGACGCTCTAGATGGAGGTTATCGCCGGCCAGAGTGCACTTGGCGTACACCATCGGCAACCTATTGGTCGTTGCCGCCATGTCTCACAACCAATTCGCTCAGTTCAACTCTCAAATGTCGCCTTTTTAGCCCTGAGCTGAACAACGGCTAAAGCCGTGGGCACGTCGGCTCTCGGTGGCGGAGCCTATCCAAGTTCGGATGCTACTTCATTTGACCAGTTCCGACATGTATCGGCGGACGTTCATACCGACGTTGACACCCGACGAAAGGCACCACCGTGGTGTAGGCCCGGTAGCGCGGCCGATCAATGACCGGTCGCCTCGATTTCGCTCGGCGCTCGTCGGCTCTCCAACATCATGCGCTCCTCTCGCGCATTGCTGAGAGGCAGGACTACACCTCCTCCAGTTCGCCGCGATCAATGAGCTCGGGGAGACGCGCAGCCGCTCTGTGGTCATGTCCACCCCGTGGCGGCGCGTGAGGTCGCCGCCCATTTTTTGATAATGCCGAGCCCTGTGTGCCTGGCTTGATATCTTTAGCTCTGCGATCTCAGGGTTTTCGGGTCGGATCGTCGGCCGGTTTTTCGTACACCGTATCGGTAGGCCCGGTACCGGTGAGCATGACGATCACGGGCTCACTGCCGGTCATCGCGAAATGCGGCTCGTTCGCGGGCTCGGTATAGACCGAGCCGACGGGCAGTGTCTTTAGCTTGGTCTTGTCAAATTCAGAGCCATAGCCGAAGTGCCAGGTGCCCTGAAGCACGGTTCCGACACGATCTCCAGCATGATGGTGCGCCGGGATTTGCGCTCCGGGACCGACCTTGAGTAGCTGGGTGTAGATCCCCGGCTTGGAGGCATCACCGAGGATCGTGACCACCTCGACTTTGGCATTGCCGGATCCACCCGCACCGCCGGTTGCCGGTGTGGCCGATAGCTCCGCCGGTGTCTTTGCGTAATCGGGAAGTTTGATGCCGGCGGTCTCAGCTGACGCTGCCGTCGCAGCCAGTGCAATCGCCACGCTAGCCATGAATTGCGAGATCTTCATTATTCATCCTTTCTACTCTGGTTGAAGCGAGATGTGGACTGTGCTGTTGCCCATCCTCTTCCGGGATGTCGGGCTTTCGTCCGCCTATTTTGGCGCGTCCTCTGGAAGCTGAAGAAATTCGAGCGTGACCCCGTCGGGGCCTCTCACGTAGATCAGGCGAAGTCCCTTGCGTTCGCCGGCCTCAACGGTCTGGACCTCGCCCACCGGCCGCCATCCAGAGCTTGCGATCCCTGCAAGGAGCACATCGATGTTCTCGACATAAAAGGCCAGATGGACAGAGCCGACGTCCGACGATCTTGGCCTGTAGGAAGGCCGGTCAGCGGGCGAGGTATATTCCAGCAATTCGATGCTGTGGCCCGGTCCCTCGACCATCGCGAGCCGCATTGCCGCCCCCGGTACACCGACCAGCTGCTCGATGAACGGTCCGGCTTCGAACGTCCAGGTGTACAGGTGACGGAAGCCCAGAACGTCGACCCAGAATCTCAGCGACTCGTCCAACGACGAGACAGTGAATCCCGTATGGTCGATGCTCTTGATCCTGAACGCCTGGCCGCGTGCCGAGGGGGCCGACGCGGACCCAACGATCGTCTTGCTGCCGGTCATGGCGATCAACCGTGTTGCGGCCAGAACTCCTTGAGCTGGTCGGCGATGAACTCCGGGTTCTCTTCGAACACCCAGTGTCCGCACTGCTCCATAACGCCGCCTGCGGCGGAGTTGGAAATCGCCTTGGCGCAATCGAAACAATGATCGCCAAACGATCTCCGGCCTCCCCAGGCCAGCATCGGCACGGTCAGCTTGTTGCGGGTCAATTCTTTCGTCTGTTCGGCCATCTGCGGGATGTAGCCGTAGTGATTGAGGCTCGCGCGAAGATTGCCCGGCTGCCGCATCTGCATGACGTAGAACTGGACCTCATCCTCGGACACCGCATTCGGGTTGTAGGCGAAGTCGCGGAAAAAATGCCGCAGATACTGCTCTTCGCGCCCTTCGACCAGGAACCTCGTGATGTCCATGTTCATGTGCATGCCGAGGTGCCAGTAGGGTACGCGCGGATCTACGTAGCCTGGAAAGCTCAGCCCGAAAAACGGGGTTTCTATCGTTGCGAGCGACAAGGCCCGGTCCGAGGCCAGATATGCCAGCGCCACTGACGGCGGGCCGCCCAAATCGTGACTGAGAATGTGAAATCGCTTGACGTTCTCCGCATTCAAGAGACCGATCATGTCTTCCGCGATGGTCTTTGGCTCATAACCTTCATAGGGCTTGTCGCTGTCGCCATAGCCGCGAAGATCCGGAGCGATGAACGAAAATCTGTCACCCAGCCGCTCGATGATCGGGAGAAACTCACGGTGGTTCTGCGGCCAGCCGTGCATGCATAAGACAACGGGACCACGACCCGCCGTGACGTAGTGGAGCGTGACACCATTGGTCTCGGCCCGCTTGTGCGTCAACTCGACTGAGCTGCTGTTAGAATCTTGCATGCCGAACCTCGTTGTTGGACTTGCTTCAGGATGGCGCGAGCCAGCTGGCCTTCGCGTTGCCGATGGTCGGTTGCTGATCGAGCGCGCACAATGCGATCAGCAAGACGATGGCTGCCATCGCGATGGATGCGTACAGCGTGGCCAGCAGGCCAGGGTCTCTCAACACGGCGAATTCGGTGGTGGCGATGGCAAAGTTTGCAACGGCGATATCAATAAAGAGTTGGCGGCATTTCGCTTGCCCTCATATGAGTGCGCGATGCCGGAGATATCCGACGCCAAACTCAATCACCTTGCCTCGCGCTTCGCGATGCAACTGTTGAACCACGTCGTCCTCCCTGCTTCGAACTGGGAGCACCCAAGCGAACCGCGAGTTGTCAATCCAAGGCAGGCGGTTTAATTTTAGTCGCCTTCCTATCCGAAGTCTTTCGATATCGCACTTAATACGAGACTTGACTCGGATTGCATGAACCCTACGAATGGCAGCGTCACTTCCCGTCGATGAAGGGGACAATGACACTGACAGCCTGTTTGGGCTGCTCCTCCATGATCCAATGCCCGGAATTGGTTATGACAGCACCTTTGACGTTGCTCGCGACATCGGCCAACTCGGTGCTCATCAATGCGCCGAAGGAGTGGTCGCCACCGATAGCCAAGATCGGCATCGGCAATTTTCCGGTCTTTGCGAACAGCGCCTTGTTGTCCTCGCTGTCCTTGGTGAAGGCAGCAAACTGTCCGCTAAAGGCATTGTGGATGGCCCCCGTACGAGCATAGAGCCCCGCATAGTGATCCCGGGTTTGTTCGTCGATCGCAGCGGGATTGGCTGACAGATCGTTGTAGAAGCGATCGAGCAGGATGCGCTCTCGGCCGGCGACCAGGCGTTCGACATCGGGACCCCGGAAATTGAAGTGCCACAGCTGGGGATTGGTTAGTTGCGCGTACCAGGTGCCGAGCCCGGGGAGCGGCGCGTCCATGGCAACCCATTTGATGATGCGATCGGGATACTGAGCCGCCAGCGCGTAGCCGACCATGTTGCCGATGTCGTGCGTGACAAGCACGACCTTTTGAATCTTCAACGCATCGAGAATGGCCGCGAGATCACGCGCCTGGGCGACCTTCTCATATCCACCCTCAGGATGCGACGACAGGCCCATGCCGCGCAGATCGGGAATGATCACCGCGTGATCCTTGACAAGAGCCTCTGCCAGAGGCTGCCACATATCTCCCGTGTCGCCGAAACCGTGCAGCAATAGCACCGCGGGCCCTTGTCCTCCGACGCGGACGTATTGGGTACCTCCAGTCACAGGCATCTGCTGGGTCCGGAAACTCGACGGGAATGGCTTGATCTCGGCCATCGCTGTGTTGCCGGCCATGAGAGTGAGGATGAGAGCGGCGGCGCGAAGAAGACCGCGGGATAGCTGACGGAACGAACGCGACACAGGCGGCTCTCCAATCTCGGGGATACACGACACGGTGGCCGGAGCCCTTTTCGATGTTGATGTTCAGCGGGGGTATTATATACTTGTCGGTATAGATCGACACGGGAGACCGGCAGATGTCAACTCAAATGTTTGCCGGCTGCTATTTTGGAAAGAAGAAATCGAATGGCGAATGGTCGGCCGCGCGAATTCGACACCGAATTAGCCCTTGATCGCGCAATGGAATTGTTCTGGCGAAAAGGTTACGAGGGGACGACCCTCTCCGATTTGACTGAAGCTTTAGGCATTACGCGCCCCAGCCTCTACGCGGCCTTCGGCAATAAGGAGGCGCTGTTCCGGATCGTGCTTGAGCGCTACGAATCGAATGTCGTGACGTACAGACAAAAGGCGCTCAACGCTGCCTCAGCGCATGACGTAGCGCGCGAATTGCTGGAAGGTGCCGCCGATCTCTTCGGCGATAAACGGACGCCGGCCGGTTGCCTTGGAGTCCAGGGCGCACTGGCGTGTGGCGAGGAAGCCGAGCCGATTCGCCGGGAGTTGATTGCAAGCCGGACCGCAGGCGAGCGTGCCCTCCGGCTACGCCTCAACCGGGCGAAAGCTGAGGGCGACTTGCCCGTGGACAGCAATCCAGCCGGTCTTGCTCGCTGGCTCTCGGCGGTCGTCTACGGGATGGCCGTTCTGTCCGCAGGCGGTGCAAACCACAAGGAGTTGGTTCAGGTCGCCGAGATGACGCTGCAAAATTGGCCTAGGTGACGCAATGGGGAGCAGGGGTTGCAATCCGCCGGCGGTCCTACTGCGCTAGAAGTCTGAATGCGACAACGAGTGCCACCATGCTCGCGAAGATCAGCAGTGCCGCGAGGGTTTTTCGGGTCATTGTCCTCGTCGAATGGCGCGCAGCCGATTGGCCGGGTTGAGGTCTAGGCGATCTCTGGGACCGCACGACTTTGCCCTCTGTCGTTGGCGTCCGAGCCTTTGGTTCCGGCGCTGGGCCTACGCCTCCCATCGCGCTGTAATAAGCGCTGTAGACCTCGCGAACGGCTAGGGACGTGGATTCGGCCTCGCTCATTGTCTCGAGCCGAGTTCGATAGTTAGTCAGAAAGCTTTGGGCGCTGGACGACAGGTCATCGAAGCCACCGAGCTTGGCCATCATGAGCCAAGTGGCAAAATCCGCCTCAGCCTTCGTGCGCGCTTTCTTGGCGATACTTGCGTTGGAGCTGGAGGACATGATGGTCCGATTGGTTGGAATCCGGCCGCGAAGCTGTTCGACGACCCCGTCCGCGCGGCGGGAAAGGCAATTGGCAATCCAGTCACAGTAATGACGGCGCGGGAGCGTTCAAACGCGAACCTTACCAACCAGTCGGTTCCTCGCCCAGGTCGAAGCGGACTGAACAGGCTAGGTAGGGTAGGGCTCACCTAATGCCGCAACTGCAGTGGCCGACATTGACTCGTGGTTCAGTTCGACTCCAATTTCCACGCTCTGCTTGGATGTTCTGCAACGCACCATGCGAACCCGTCTGCAGGCCGATCCTCTAACATCTGCGGATATCCACTCCTCCGCACCAGGCCCGCCAAGTTGTTGAAGTTACATGAACGTTCGACGTTGGACTTCACGCTTGATCGAGAAGCTACGGCGACAAACTACGAATGGATCGCTGGGATCCCGAGCTGACAGGGCAGGGCAGCTCAGGATCGAATGCGGCCTCCTCGTCGTTCAAAATTAAAACACAGAAGATCAATCTCTTCTTTAGTGATAGCAGCCCGAAAAAATCGGCATGTGGACTCGGCCGCCGCCAGGCTCGTCTCCGACAGAAAGATGCACTGCCTGCAACTATCCGCGTGGTGACGATGCTGAGCGGTGCCGAGCCGATCCAATACCTTACGAAGTGTGTCTCGAAAGTTGGGGGCGCCAAGCTCAACCATTGCAATTGCACTGACAAGCGGCGCGATGGGATCGTATGCCAGGATTTTCTCCCCTCGCAGCGTTGTGCAAAGGATAACTGACCGCTTGTCTTCGCCGGAGCTCTTGCGCTCTAAGTAACCCTTCGCCTCAAGCCGCTTGACCATCTCGGAGACCGTGGCCCGGGTGGTGCCGACGAACTTTGCCAAAGCGGAGGGGGTTCGCGAGAACCTATTCGCACGAGCAAGAAACCGCAACGCCATCCATTCTCGGTCACGCATTCCATGCCGAGTACCCTCAAAATACCAACTGTTCCCCGCTTGCAGCAGCAAGTCGACTGATTCCCGCGCTGCCGTGATCATCCCGCGCCCGCTTACATGCTCGGGTGCATGCTTACTGATTTGGATTTCTCAGTGCACGTCAAATCTGACTAGAGAACTACATACGAAGGTTTGCACCCAGCGATTGCAGCCGACACGACAGCGATTTGCACGCAGGTGCTCGGTTTGGGTCAAAAGCGCCGGTCGATGCCTATGTCCGGTCCACCCATTGCAACGGACCTATGCGGCGTGCAGAACGTCTTCGCCTTCGGGCCGACGAGCGACATGGCGCACCACAGCAAAACAATCCCGGCACTCGGCCGGGATCGATACTTCACGCCTTGTTTGTAAACCAAATCGTTGGAGTTCCCGCCACTCCCGCATTCTGCATGGCATTCTTCAATTCAGCACTCTCCGCGAAGGCTTGCGCAGCTTCAATCGTGGCGAACTCGTGAGTTACTGTGATGTCATTGGGATTTTCGACTGCTCGGTAGACAGCCTCGGCTGTTACGCCCTTCGCCTTCTGAACCGGAGCAAAATCGTCGTAAGCCTCCCGCCAGGTCTTGTAGTTGGAAACCGTGTGTCTAACAAACATAGTCGTCATCAGATGTTCCTCCCTAACTGGTCGTAACAATCCTTCCACGAATGCTTGAAACAGCACTTCCAGTAGCACGAGTACTTGCCTGGAAGCGCCTGGAGCTGATGTTCGGTTCGTAGTGCCTGCGCGAAGCCGCTATCGTGCTAGAGGGCGGCAATGCAGGCCAGGTTTAAGGTTACATCACCGCGTGAGGAACCCGAAGTCGTCGGCCATGCATCGCGCCAAAGTTGCGTTCTCATAATCGGTCTGGCCGCGCATGGGATCGTTGGTTCCAGGAATTCCTGACCAAGATGGCATATCATTCATCCGCCGAAGTTTCCAACCGAGCGCCAGACCGAGCAGCTGTTGGAGTTGGCCGGGCGTATCGGCAGCCCGACTCAATTAGGAACGGAGCCCTCGCAGAATGTGTCCGCTGATTTCAGCTGACATCCGCAGCATGGTGTCCGGTTTGTGGTGTACTAGGTCGGCTTGCGCACGCCAGTGGAAACGGTCTCGTGTGCACGCACCGGCGTGCAGGTCGTGAATACGAGCGCAAACCGGCTGCACTGCCAGTCAGCGCCGAGCGCGGCGCTGGTGGGTGATGTCAGGTTGACCGACAGTAATGCCGCCACACAGGCAAACATCACGTAGCTCGCGATCAGCGCGGCTCGCTTGTGGCTCCTTGGCTGGGACATCATGGCCTTGGCTCCTGTGCGATGGCGCCGTAAGAATAAGCGGCAGGCGCCACAGTTTTTGTGGTCTAGTTCACATTCCGAGCCACATTTCTCTCCGGTGGCCCGAAGACGTGCGCAATTGCTGGGACTGGATCGGCGCCGCGGCCGGACTGGCGCACCGGGGCAATCACCCCGTCGGCGCGCGCGAGCAGCGTGGACGGAAATGCGCCGAGCGCCTTGGCTGTCCTAGGATTGATGACCAGATCAAACCTGGTCGGCTGCTCGACAGGCAAGTCGGCGGGTGTCGCGCGCGGCTGCTGCCTGGGTTTGGTCTTGATCACGTTCAGCAGCGTCGCCGCGACGACCATCACCATGACACCACCAACACTGAGCGTGATCTGCATCATCAGCCCCTCCGAGATGTCGAGCAGCGCCAGGTGGCTGGCCAGCGTCAGTAGAACGCCGAGGCAGTAGATTGGCAACGAGTTCTGGCCACAGCGAATGGCGCCACGCATCACCGCCGTCGTCAGCCCTCGCCAATCGCGAGGCACGAGCCATACGGCCAAAACCGCAAGGGCCAAAAAATGCAGCAGCCGCAATGGAGCGAGATTCGATTTGTCGATCGGGTAAAGCAGTGTCGGCAGCGCCTGCGGGACGAGCGCTTGCAGCGGTTGGATGCTGCAGCTCAATGCGATGATGAGGCTGAATACCAGATAGAGAACGACCGGCACGAGCGCGGTGCGTGAGGTCACCCACGGTCGGAATCTCTTGCCCTCGATGATCCACCACGCGCCAAGCACAAGCGGCAGTTGCCAGGCCAGCGGATTGAAGAACCAGTGGCCATTCGGCCACGCCGGGATGGTCCAGCCGAAGACGTGCACCAGTGTGTAAAGCAGCAGCGACGCGCCGAGCGTTGCGTTCGGCGCTTGCAGCAGCAGCCACAGCAGCGGCGCGAACAAGAGGTGATAAAGCACGAAGAGCGGCAAGATGTCGGTGTTGACCGGGCGGTATTGCAGGATTGCCGCGTGCGCGAGCGTCACGCCCGGCTGATCCAACAGAATGCGCGTATTGCTCTTGTCGGCAAGGGGGCCGCCGCCTGCGAGGTGAACCACAACGGCGCAGGCGAGCGTGAGCAGCAGAAATGCGACATAAATATCCCAGCTTCGCCACAGCGTCCGGCCGATCACGCCGGTCCAGCCGCCGCTCTGCCGTGCCTTGCTGTAGGACAGCGCGCAGGTCAAACCCGAGAGAAACATGAATACTTCCGCGGCATCGCTGAAGCCGTAGTTGCGCAGCGTCAGCCAGCTCCCGATGTTGTTGGGGACATGATCAAGAAAGATCCACCAGAGCGCGATGCCGCGGCAGGCATCGATACGCAGATCGCGGCCGTAGCCTTTCAGCTCCGGCAGCCGGCTTGCCAATGGCTTCGGGGTGGCAGTTCGATCAAGCATCTGGTGCCCCGTCGGGCGTCCGAGTACGTTTCAAGAGGGGCCGACTCTCACGAAAAATATCGGCCGAACCGCCGGATCGTGAGAACGCCGCAGTCCAGAGTTGCTTGACGCCGAACCGGCCATTATTGCCATAACGATCATATGGCGGCGCCTGGTAGAGCCTCCTGCGCGGGAGGCCGTCCGTTGAGGTTTATCGTTCAACGCACAGCGCGTAAATCAGCCGGAGGTCCACACAGGGAGGTTCCTAGGTCCTATGATCAAGGTACCGTACAGTGCCGCATCTATTTGACGTCCGTCAGACACATCACGGACCTTCACCATTGCCGATAGGCGAGGGAGACTCTGAGTCCCGCGACTCTCGGGGGCGCACTCGCCTTTTTGGTGTCCTACTGCGAGCTGATTACAATTACAGCACACAACGGCATTCGACTTCTATCTTGAGTGCCTAACCGTGAGCCCCTGGTTGGGCCTAGGATGAAGAATGGACGCTTTTGGGGCCAGTCTTCCCGCCAGCCTCTTCCTCGCCAAACACCCGCAGGTGGGTGTATGATTTCTTCATTCGGATCTCCGTGCAATGAGATGACGGAGAGCTTTTCATGAAAGTTCTTATTGTCGACGATCATGCATTAATACGCGAGGCGTTGCACGCTGTCCTGAAGCAACTGAAGCGAGAAGCTGTCGTATTTGAAGCCTCGAACAGCCATCAGGCAATGCACCTGGTCGAGGAAAATCCCGACATCGGCCTCATTCTGCTTGATATCAATTTGCCCGATAGAGATGGCTTCTCTGTCCTCCGCGAACTGCGAGACCGCTATCCGACCATTGCTATCATCATTCTCACGTCCTCGAATGATCAAGATTCGGTCAAGCGCGCTTTCAAACTTGGTGCTTTGGGCTTCATCCCGAAAACGACCGAACGAGAGGTCATGCTCAATGCCATTGAGTTGGTGTTCTCCGGCGGTATCTACATTCCCTCGGAAATCCTGGAGGAAACGGCGCCTCCGCGGCTTACAAATAAACCAACGACGCGCGAGTCTCTTAAGGGGCTCGGATTGACCGATCGGCAGATTGAAGTGCTTGCACTTCTGATGCAGGGAAAAAGCAACAAGGTCATAGCCAATATCCTCAACATGGCAGTGCCGACAGTGAAAAACCACATCACGGTCGTTCTCAAGGCGCTCAGCGCAACAAGCCGCACCGAGGCAGTCATAAAAGTAGGAAAAATGGGCTGGGAATCTTCTCCGAAATCGGAGTCATAAGGCCGGCCAGGTATCTCTCCTGTCGTCGTGATCCATAAAGAGCTCGTGCATGACAGCGCGGAGCCGCATTGGGTCGACAGGCTTGTGCAGCAAAATGTATCCTCTATCCTTGGCCTCACGTGCTGGTTCAGGTGCCGTATCGCCGCTGATGAGAATAGCTGGAATGGATGAACCAAACGCCGCATTGATTTGTTCAATGGCTCGGATCCCGGTCTTTCCGCTCGCAAGATGATAATCCGAGATGATGAGATCGGGGCGTTGTTGGCGCTCAGCAAACCGGATAAATGCCGCTTCGTCGGATCCGGTGGTAAGGACGGTGTATCCCCACCTGGCAAGCAATCCGCCGGTTCCTTCCTGCACATTTGGAGCATCGGCAATAGCAAGAACGACCTTGCCGTCGACCGCAAAGGCCGCGGGGTGAGGCGGATCGACGGGCTCGGTGGACGGGACGCATTCATCGGCCATCGGAACCGTGATCGCGAATCGCGAACCTCGGCCCACAGTCGAAGCCAAGTCGATCTGATGGTTGAGAAGCAGGCGAAGCCTGTCGACGATAGCCAAGCCGAGCCCCATGCTGCCGTACCGGCTCCGGTCTCGGGCAGCAAGTTGAAAAAACTCGCCAAAGATATTCTGCTTCTGATCCTCAGGAATGCCGGGGCCACTATCCCATACTTCAATGCGCAACATTTCACCGCGCCGGCGACAGCCGACAATGATCCCGCCCCGCAATGTATAGCGCACGGCATTGGATACCAAATTGAGCAGTATACGTTCGAGCAGCATGGCGTCGCTCCGCACCCATGCGTCACTTCGCCTGACGCGTAGACTCAAGCCCGTTTCTCGCGTTGCCTGACCAAACGTCGTCTCAATTTTTTGCAACAGGCGCGCGATCGGGAATTCAGTAATTGTGGGTGTAAGGATCCCGGCGTCGAGCTTGGACATATCCAGGAGCGAATTGAGCATTTCGTCCATTTCTTTGCGCGTTGCATCGACCAGCTCGATCGTCCTTGTCCGTTCCCCCGATCTGAGCGGCGTGCGCAGCTGGGCAACGAACAAGCCCAGTGCATGTAATGGCTGCCGCAAATCGTGGCTGGCCATGGCAAGGAAACGCGATTTTGCGGCATTGGCGAGCTCAAGCTCACGCGTGCGCTCTGCGACCTTCCGTTCGAGTTCGACCTGCGCGTGGCGCAGACTTTCCTCCCCTTTCTTGCGGACCTCGACGTCGGCGCTCAGTAGCAAGCTCGGAACCGTAATACTGATCAGGAACATCAACACCAGCAGGAATGAAACGTTGAGATCCGCAGTCGTGAAGGGGCCGCCGCCCGTGAGCGTCCCCCAAATGGTGATGCCGGCAAGGACCAGCGCAACCGTTGCGGTGTCACGCGGACCGCGGCGCAGCGCCGCCCACAACATTGGCAGGATCGCGAGAAAACCCAGTGGATCTCGGCTCGGCGTTTGCTCGATCAGGGGACCGTAAGCAATGAATCCAACAACCGCCGCTGTTGCGAGGACGCCGACCGTCTCCAACAATTCACTGCGGTTGAAAGCATGGTCGTGGCTTGAGGCCCAAAGCACGATAACAGGAGTAATGACCAGGGCGCCGGTCACATCTCCTAGCCACCATGTGACCCAGGCGTTCACGAAATTGGTCCGATCGATGTACCCGGCGGCCGCCAGGCTGGTCATTCCAATGCTCGCGCTGATCGGCGTCGCGATCACGATGCAGATCAGAGCAAACTTCGCGACAGAATTTGGTCTCGAAAACGTATTGCACCCGCTCGACCATCGATTGACCAGATACGCGCCAAAAACGGCTTCAAGAGAATTGCCGGTCGCAATCGCAATTGCGGTGACAACCGTGCCGGCGGTCGTCGCATTGGCGATCATTGCTGCAATGAAAATTGCGGGCCAAGTCCGATATCCCCACAACAGCACCGCCGCCAGCGCGACGCCCGTCGGTGGCCAAATTGGCGTTGCACTGGGATGAATAGACGCGAGAGTAAGGCCGCCTTTCGCCAGGACGAAATAGATCACCCCAATTGCGAGCAGGCCCCCGGCATTGTTGATGGCTCGGCGAAAGGTTATCTCCGGCGCTAGTGATCGTGGATCGAACATCGTCGACGCCTGGACTAGGCAGTTGCATCGTCCACCATGAGTGACTTTTTGATCTCCTCGAAAAGATCAATGATCGCTACTTTCCCGTTTATCAAGCGGTTGATCGACACCACTACGGTCCGACCGTCGCGACAATGCAAAACTCGGCAAGATGCGCTCAGATCGAATTGATCACTTCGACCGCAGAACATGCACTTCTTTGTAAGCGGGGCGAAAATTCGACCTCTTGCGGCTTCAGCGATACCTTACCTTCAAAGCCTGCCAGGAGCCACGCCATGGCTTGCGGGCAGGGCACCGCCTCTTGGAGATTTAGAGGTAATCCTGGCTCGCCGGTTCATGCTGGCGGGCTTGATGCCAATATGTGTTGGCGCTCGCTAGCTCACATTCCTAGCGCTGGGTCGTCACCTTCAGATCGCTTGCCCGTCATCAGACCACTGATTGCTTCGAAAACACTACTCGACGTTCGCGCGCTGCGGGATTTTGCTTGTCAGCCCCAAGGCGGTCGACCTAGGCTAGGTTCATTGTTCAACCGGGAGGCGGACGTGGCGACGGGCATTGTGAAGTGGTTTAACGCAACCAAGGGATTCGGTTTCATCCAGCCCGATGACGGCGGCCAGGATGTTTTCGTGCATATTAGCGCAGTAGAGCGCGCCGGCTTATCGGGCTTGGCGGAGGGGCAGAAGGTCTCTTACGAAATTCAGGTTGATCGCAAGCGCGGCAAGAGCAGCGCGGAAAATCTTCGCGTCTGACGGCTGCCGCGACCATAGCGCAGCGGTGATCACTGCACCTTTTGTTCGAGGTCCCTCAGGAGCGCGTGGAGAAAGTCACCGGCATGGTCGTATCGCGCGTTGCCATCTGTGATTTGACCGGCGCGCGGCTCTATCAAGCGGCCGACGGTTTCGGAGCCGAGCAGCTCAACTCTGTCCGACCACTGCAGCAGCAAACTATCGGGAATGTCTTCCGCAGATCCGAATAGCTTCAAAAGGCAATGTTCGCCCTCGGGTTTATGGTCATAATGAGCCTTCGCCGCATAGAAAGCAAACAACCCGTGAAAGGCATCACGGGAAACGGCAGGTTTTCCCATCGTAATGTCCCTGAAAAATTAAGTTCTCAATGGGAGCAAGTCTGAAGTGCTGGTGCGGGAAAAGCTAGCAAAAAAGTCAATCTCGCACGGCACGTCGTGTAAAGAGGCCGCCCGAAAGGCGGCCTCAGTCGTTTACTTCGTTGATCAAAATCGTGCTCAAATCAGCCGTCGCAGCGTTGGCCATCCGCCGTCGACCTTGATTACATTGGCGCCCGTGAGGAATGCGGCCCAATCCTTCATCAGTGATCTTCGCTTTTCGAGCTTTTGGCCTCGTTGATAGGCTGCAGTTGTCTCGCTCTTGTACTTGTGGGCTAGCGCGGCCTCGCGCACGCCATCCGGATGTTCCGTGCATTCCTCAGCCCAAGTTGCAAAGGTCGAACAGAAGCCATGTACCGCTACGTGTCCGTAACCGAGACGATCAAGTACTGCGAGCATCGCATTTTCGGAGAATGCCCCGCCATCAGGACTTGTAAAGACCAGTTCGCCTTGGCGTCCATCGCGCAACTCGTCAAGCACCGTCAATGCAGGGTCGGACAAGGGAACGTAATGGTCCTGGTCCATCTTCATTCGTTCGCCCGGAATTTTCCAAGTCGAGTTTTGCCGATCGATTTCGGACCAACGCGCCTCGACTGCCTCATTGGTGCGGCAACCCGTGAGGATTAGGAAGCGCAACATGGCAGCAGCTCTGCCCGGAGCGCTAGCCAGAAGCGTCAAAAATGCCGGCGCTTCCGCATAGGGCAAAGCGGGATGATGCCGAACGACTCGCTTGGTGCGCTTTGGGAGTTTCTCGCGCAGCCGGGGCGGCTCAGCTTTTTAGTTTAGCCTGCTTCTTTAAGTTGGAATAGCGAGCTTCGACTGATGCCTGGCTACGGCCATTGGCTGGCCGAAGGTGCCGGAGCGCAAGTTGAGCGTAAAAGGTAGTTTATTGGTTGGTGCTGTTCGCCTAGCATTCGTCAAACGCGAAAAGGCCGCAGCGGCGAACCACTGCGGCCAGCCGGGTTAAAATGAAAACGTGAAATATGGAGTCCAGCCCCGGCGAACAAAGGCTACCGCGACCGCGCTGGACCGCAATGTCATCCAGGCCACACTTGCAAAGAAACTTAATACGTCAGTTTTGCTGACTGAGGGAGAGGGGAGGGCCCGCCGGGGCTGGCTATGACGAACCCTCCACCCAATGGCCGTAACTATCTAGGGCAGCTACGGCGCACGTAACAGTTTGCGCTCGATCGCGTCATATTAATGTCAACTCGATATCGAAATCTGGCGGATTGACCGAGTGGGATCATCAACGCTGATGGCCCAAACCAAAGCCTAGCACCAACGCCTTCTGACGGAGCGCGCCTTCTGAGCGCTTGGTCATTTTGGCTATCTTTACCACCGGGGTACGCGCCTTCGAGTGCGCCTTAAGGTCTTTGATGTCAGCCTTAGTCCACTCGCGGCGAATTACCTTTGTCTTTTTAGCCAATACCACTCTCCATCATTGCTGAGGGCGCGGTCTAACAACCTCGCGCAGTCTGCGCAACAAGCACTCACATTCATTTCGGAGATTTAATGGCTGATAACGAACAACTAGTTTTATCAATCTCAGCCGACACGGGGACGATGCAACGTCAGCTTGATAAGTTGGTAGGGATGCTGTGCGCATGACCGTGACCGCTGACGGTGTGACGCAACGTGTGGTGCATCGGTGGCCGGAGGATCGGGCGGGGAAGCCGATTAGGCCGCGGAAAGTCGCGTTTGCTGGCGCCGCTCTCGCGCGGACCCTGTCGTTTTTGACAGGCGTGGACCGTCCCGAGATGGGCGCATATCGCCGAAGGACGAGGGCAGCGGCTATGCGACGTTACTACTTCCCGATCTTCCACAACGGCGAGACACAGGCTGACGAGGTGTGGAGAGCTTTTTGGCTCTGCTGAATTAGCGGTCCAATACGGCGCGCGCGTCGTCCGGGATATCGCCAGCGATCCCGATTACGACCTTGGTGTGGGCACGGTCGTAATCGTGCTTGACGGCTCGGGCGCCGAGATTGCGCGGCACGGGGCGGGTAATGCCGCCACGCCCCAAGAAGAATAAGCATCGCGCGGTTGCCGCTCCCGAGGATTGGGACGAGGTGTTTGAGACCGGACATGACGGCTTTTCCGATCTGCGATGGGCGGGAATTGCGTTGAATAACGACGGTCGCCCCGATCGCGAAGAAGCGCGCGCCGCGTGGGAGCGGTTTGGGCGCGCGTTTCTTGAGGAGTATGCCTTCCGGAATCCGAACGGCCCAGGCCGCTACGGGCCACCGTGGGCTTTGAGCAAGTTAGGACAACCGCGCTGATGCCGCTTCGGACGCGGAAGAATAGACGCCGCAGGAGCAGCGTGCACGTGACACCGGAGGCAATTGCGTTATTCCAGCGCGGCCTGCAGGAGCGAGATCCCCACAAATTTCGCGACCTGAAGATTGCCCTGGCCGCAGCGCTTAGCCGGAGCAAATTTGCGGCTTGCTCACTAGACCGCCAGCCGCGGTCATTGATCTGCTGTGACCGCGAGCCAGTTGGGGTCGTGCTGGAGATTAGGGCGCGGCTGCAGAGAGAGATCGGGGACCATCTATGCTCCATCACCGGCTGAGGCACTGCCCGTGGGCGTCGGTGGCTGAGAGACCGATAGGGCTCCCGCCTGCACAGCATGGAGCGCATCATGGACCAGCCGTTCCCGGATTTTCTGCAGGTCGCATCCGTGGGTATTTTAGGAGCGAGCCCAAGCGCCTTTTTCTGATAGCAACCAATCACCGGGCGACGAGTTGCCAGTTTTTCCCAACCGTCAGGGCATCCATGAGTATCCGGGATCAGCGTACGCTCGCCCGTCTGGGCAGACAGAGCGTCTCACGTCCGGAACGAGCGGAGACCGATGCCCAGCAGGCCGCAAGGCAAGGGGATGTTGTGAACCAGGTTGAGGCGACCGAAGAACTTTCCGACGTACCGGATTCGGAAAGTTCGCTGTTCGCGTTGTGCGTGCTCGGCCTGGCGGGCATCGCAACGCTGGGCTGGATCTGCGCGCTCGCCTGGATAGCGTGGCGCCTCGCCGCATGGGTGCTGTCCTGAGGTGGGTTCGCGGCTCTGAAGAAATTGGCCAAAATGCATAGCTTGCCCTTGAAACCGGTTGCTATGATCACTCATGGGTCGTGAATGGTTGTTTCGTATCGCGGTAGTTGTGCTTGGCCTTGTGCCGGTAGCACTGATCGCCTTCGTTCTCTTCGAAAGAGCGTTTCATTGATTTAGCTCAATTGGACCCGCGCTGCCGAGCGCTCCCTCCGTATTGTCAGGGAGGCGCAGCAAATGACCCGCCGTCAGCTCTGGCTTTATCAATCGCTGGTATGGGCATCAACCGCGCTTGCCCTCGCGGTAATCGCATCCATGATGTGGTAAGGCCGCCTCATTGCCGGCGCTGGCCTGTTTCCGAGGCCAGTGGCCTGATTTGAAATTCACGGTGGTTTGATTTGAAAAGTTAACTTTGGAACTGAAGGCGCCCTGTCTGCATATTAAGCTCGCGAGAACTCAAATCCTGCGGTTAGGACCCGTAAAGACGAGGTTGTGTCATGAAACAGCGCCGTCGTTTCACGCAGACCGTGTCACTGGAAGAACGACTTGCCGAAGAAGCAAAACGCCTCCGCGAACAAGCCAAAACCCTCCCCCACTGTCCTCAACGAGAGGATCTCCTCCGCAGGGCTCGGCAAGCTGAGACCGGCTCACACATGAGCGAGTGGCTGAGATCGCCCGGGTTGCGGCCGCCAGAATAGCTGACGACGATGGACCGATACGCGCTCTATTATCGTCTGTTCCTTGGCGATGATGGTAGCCGGCTACCCTACCTGCTGGCCCAATAAGTCGCGAAGGGAGCAATTTTGCTCATCATGCTGCTTCCAGCCGTGCTACTTTTTCCCGATGCGTAACGAATTGGTCTATCGTGGCGTTGTGATCGTGCTGGGGATGCTGCCGGTAGCGGCTACCGTCATTGGCCTGTTTTTCCTGTAAGGCCGTCAGCTGGATCCCGAGGTTGGTCATTCAATAGGAACGATCGTCCGACAGAAAGATTGAGCAATCGGTCTGTGGCTCGTTCCTAGGTTCGCGCCATCCACCCGGAACCGCTCATCGTCTAACGCGCGTTGGGCGATGGGTCGGTTCTCGTAGGGCCGCCTCGGTTGGCAATGCTTCCGCGCCAGTTCGCCTCAGCTGGTCGCGGGTTTCTTTTTGGCTAACCCGTCTTGGCATGGAACGCCGAAGCTGTCGCAAGTGAGCGCGAAAGCATCTTTCGCCTTCGAGTCTTCAAAGCAGAAGACCATGCCGACGTCGGCCCGATCGATCCACCAGTCGACCTTATTCTCCTTCGCAATTCGGGAAGCTTCTCCGCGCAGTAGATCGAGCTGTTTTCCGGCCGCACGGACGATCAGGCAATTTTCCTTGGGCATAATCGCGAATCCTCAAATGATGAAAGTGCACGGCAGCTTGCGCCGCGGATCAAGCTGGTGAGCCTATCACGTCGTACTCGAATGCCACTCCCTCAGGATCGTTCTCCTCGAACCACGTTTCCGCGGCATCGACCGTCGCGAAGACCTTAATCTGATCGACGTCGCCGACCTGTTTGGCGGTGTTAACGTACACAAAGACGATCATTGATCCCTCTTCAGCTTGCGCCGGGCCAGCCTTTCTTTTGTCGGAATTCCGGCACTAGTTTTCGTTTTCAAATATGGAGAAGTTAAGTGGCTTTGGGGACGGTAAAATGGTTCAACCCGACGAAGGGGTACGGTTTCATTCAACCAGATTCGGGCGGCAAGGACGTATTTGTCCACATCTCGGCAGTCGAGAAAGCTGGTTTCACCTCGCTCGCAGAGGGAGCCAAGGTTAGCTTCGACGTCGTATCCAATCGCGGAAAAGAGTCGGCGGAAAATCTGCGGGTGGGGTGAGCATTTGAAACCGCGACCCAACCGCCCGCCGAGTCACGCTGGCGCCTGTCGCTCTGTCCGCATGTAAGGGCTGCGCTCTCTAGGCCCCAACGATTGACGGGCCTTGATTTGGTCCTCTCAACGCGATTTGGGACTCGCCTCCGGTTCGACGGCCGGTTGGTCGATTTCAGGTGCGGCGGGTTCTCGCACGCTATCGTTGGAAGCTTGTCGGTTTCTTTGGAATGCCCATCCGATCAATCCCGCCAGCACGAGGACAGCTCCGGCGAGCATAAACCAGTGTGGATATTCGATCCTGGAAAGCATCGCTGTTCCGTAAGCGATGTTCTCAGGCCACGCGCCAGCGTTCTTGGGTAGCGAGATAGGCCCAGGGTAGCAGTTCGTCGATCTGGCTGTTCGGGTGGTCGTTGACGATGCGGGTGATGACGTCGGCGAGATAGGCGTGGGGTTCGACGCCGATGAGTTTGCAGGTTTCGATCAGTGAGGCGATGACGGCCCAGTGTTCGCCGCCGCCGTCCGAGCCAGCGAACAGGGCGTTCTTGCGGTTGAGCGCGATTGGGCGGATAGCGCGCTCGACGACGTTGGAATCGATCTCGACGCGGCCGTCGGCAATGAAGCGCGTCAGCCCGTCCCAACGCGACAGCGCATATCGGACGGCCTCCGCGAGTTTGGTCTTCTGGCTAATCAGACCAAGCTTGGCGCGCAGCCAGGGTTCGAACTCGTCGGCGATCGGCCGGCTCTTCTCTTGGCGGACGGCGCGACGCTCGTCGGCGGTGCGGCCGCGGATCTCGGCTTCGATGACGTAGAGCCCGGCGATACGTTCGAGTGCCTCGCTGGCGATCGGTGCGGGACCGGCCGCGGCGAGTTCGTAGAAGCGCCGGCGCACATGGGACCAGCAGAACGCCAGTTCTACGTCACCGCGCTCGGCCAGGACCCGATAGCCGGCATAGCCGTCGACCTGGAGGATGCCGGCAAAACCCGCGAGGTGGACGATCGGCCGTTCGGCCTTGCGATCGGGAGCGTAGACATAGGCGACGGCGGGCGGGTCCGTGCCGCCCCAGGGCCGGTCGTCGCGGGCATAGGCCCAGAGCTGGCCGGTCTTGGTGCGGCCGCGTCCGGGATCGAGCACCGGGGCGGTGGTCTCGTCGGCAAACAGTTTTGGCGACTGCTTCAGCCTCGCGAGCAGTCGCTCATGCACCGGCCGCAACAGGAAGGCTGCCCGCCCGACCCAATCGGCCAGGGTCGAGCGATCCAGCTCGAGGCCCTGGCGGGCGTAAATTTGAGCCTGCCGATACAGCGGCAGATGGTCGGCATATTTGGCGACGAGTACCTGCGCCACGGTGGCTTCGGTCGGTAGCCCGCCCTCGATCAGCCGCGCTGGCGCCGGTGCCTGTACCATGGTCTCGCAGGCCCGGCAGGCATACTTCGGCCGCCTTACGACTAGGACCCGGAACTGGGCCGGGACGATATCCAGTCGTTCGCTCACATCCTCGCCGATCCGGTGCAGCGCCTGCTGACAGCACGGGCAGGCGTGATCGTCGAGGTCGACCAGCATCTCGACCCGCGGCAGATGCGCCGGCAACGCTCCTCTGTTCCTGCGGCGCCGTGCGGCTCGGCTCGATCGCTCGGCAGCATTGGCTGCATCGGTCGCCGCATCACTGCTCGCCTCGACCTGCTCGACCTCCTCCAGGCCGAGCAGCAACTGGTCCTCCGGCAGCGTCTCGGCCCGGCGGCCGAAGCGATGACGCTGCAACTCCTTGATGATCTGCTCGAGCCGCGCGGCGCGCGCCCGTTCGGCCAGCAGCATCGCCTTGAGCGTGCCGGGATCGTCCGGAAGCGTGTCGGCCGTCGTCGCCATGATGCGATTACACCATGCGTCGCGGCATCCCGCGAGCGCGACATGCATACTGATTCACTGTGCCGCAGTTCAACTCGCTTGGATCGGCGACGGTGTCTCGCGCGCGGCGTGGACGCGCTTCCAGTCTAGTCCTTCGAGCAAGGCTGACAGCTGCGCCGCGGTCAGGCGAATGACGCCGTCCTGCACGTTGGGCCAGCAGAACGAACCGGTCTCAAGCCGCTTGGCGAACAGGCACACACCCGTGCCGTCCCAATAGATCAGCTTTACCCGGTCGGCGCGCTTGGCGCGGAACACATACACGGCGCCGGAGAACGGATCGGCCTGGATGCTCTCACGCACCAGGGCCGCGAGCCCTTCGGCACCCTTGCGGAAGTCGACCGGCCTGGTCGCCACCATCACCCGCACCGCGCCCGTCGGACCGATCACGTGCAGGTCTTCAGCGCATGGATCACGGCCGCAATCGTCGCGGCATCCGCGCCGCGGCCGACCCGGACCGCGACGCCGTTGATCTCGAGCTCGATGATGCTGCTGTTCTCGGCGCCCTCGAGCGCCTTCCGGAGGCGTCGGCGCTGCCGCGGTGAGCGCTCCGGCGGCGTGGACGATGGGGTAACGACAGCGGGCACGAACGTCTGCGGCTCGGGAGCCACAGGGATCGCAACCGGCTGTCGCATTTGCCGGCGCCACGTAAACAGCTGTTGCGGCGACAATCCGTGCCGCCGCGCGACCTCCGATACCACGGCTCCCGGGGCCAGCGTCTCCTCGACGAACCGCGCCTTGTCGTCGGCCGAGAACTGCCGGCGTCGGCCGCTCTCCGTGATGACCTCGACCAGACGAACCGAGGTCCTGGGCTCAAGCATATGTTCAAGCTTAGACACAAGCCGATCTCCAATCAGAGATCGATCATTCCTCGCTCGACGCCTTCAATGGAAGGTGGGACCGAAACAGCGCTTACGCTGTTCCCGCTAATGCTCAGTGTTCACCCTCGTACCGCAGCGGCTGGGTAGGCAACCGATCTTGAGCGCGATGGTTTCGACGACTGCTTGTTTTTTGGTCGGAAAGTGCGTCGCCACCAACGACAGAACACCAGCGATGCAGAGGGCCGTCAGCGCGGCGCCCGCAACGCTTACCGCACCTCGCAACAGCAACTGCCCCAACGCCCGCAACATGGCATCCGCATAACCGGGAAATGCTTAACGAATGCCGCGCGCGATCAACGGCGCTCAGAAAAGCGCGTCGCATCGCGCGGCATCCCGTCAGATCAAGGTTCCGCGCAAGCGAGCGCTGTCGGATGACTAGTAGGTGCCCGCCTATTGCGTGCTGAGCGACACGCCAAGAACAAATGCCTTAGCCGCCGTCGCGCCCGGCGTTCGCTTCAACTTCTTTGCGATCTTCGTGACACCAGTCTTTTGCCTCGCAAGTAACTTCAGCGTCTTCAGGTCGTCTTTCGTCCACTCGCGACGAACAGTCTTCTTTTTCTTGGCCAACTCGCCGCTCCTTCATTGATAGGAGCGCGGTCTAACACATGGCGCGCGGTACGCAAATCACTGGTGGACGGCGCTGTTTGACGAACCCTGTCGTTTTTGACAGGTGCGGGCCGTCCCGAGATGTGGGCATGATCGCGGCTAAAGGACGAGGGCCTCGGCTATGCGACGTTACTACTTCCCGATTTTCCACAACGGAGAGACACAGGCGGACGATGTGGGGGAGCTATTTGGCTCTGCTGAACTAGCGGCCCAATACGGCGCCCGTGTTGCTCGGGATATCGCCAGCGATCCCGATTACGATCGGGCTAGTGGCACGGTCGTAGTCGTGCTTGACGGCTCCGGTGCAGAGATCGCAAGGCATGGAGTTGAGGGGCGGGCGGAAGCGGCGGAGGTGAGTGACTAAGTTATCTTGAATCCCTTTACGCCTTTGAATGCCTCTTTGATCTTTCTATTTACGTCGCTCTTAACCAGTTCGACGGCGCGCCTTTTGATGTCACCATAGGGACCAAAGTCGACACCACAATCTTTGCAGGTGGCGTGCGAGTCATCAGTGTGGTTATCGGGCAGGGTGATCTCGGTGCAGCCGCACTTCGGGCACTTGAAGTTCACGTTGATGTTTTCGGTGGTCATTTGGTTCTCGTTTGAGCGCGTTTCGGGATGTTGGCCTATTCCAACATCTCAACCGGCCTTCTGTGTCGTGTAGCCATTGTCGATGATGTAACGGAGAAAACCGCGCGCGCGCGGTGTGATCGCGAATAGCGAACCGTCCTGAGTTCGGGTAATAAGCGTAAAAGATTCCAGAAAATTGAGCCACTGCTCAAAAGTGTAATTCTTGTAGATCTCGGGAAACGCATCCCTTGCTCGCTCATAGAATCGCTTCAGGTCATCCATGGACAGGGGACTTGAATTAAGACGCTCTAAAAGAAGTATCTGGCTGCCAAAAATGAAGTTGTAGGTGCGTTCGAAAAGACCTCCGATCAACAGGCCTGATGATAGTGTGAGCAGCTCACTGTCGTGACTATTCGGGAAGAGCCCTTGGATAATAATTTCGCCTTCTTTTAGCAGGTCGACCGGAATGGCTGCTTCGACCTTCTTTATGGCGTCACTATTCACCTTCGGCGCCGATACATTGGCCTGAGATGGCAGGGGATCGAGCGTCACAGGGCCAACTTTCGTTACCCTTGGGAGCTGAGCGACGATCGCATCGCGGAAATAGTAAGCGATCCAGCTTGCGGCGAACGGCCATGCTGCCGCCTTCACGAATTCGACCAGTAGCTTAAGGTATTCCATCGCCCGTTTCCCCCCAACCCGCCGCCACCATAAGGCGAGCCAATCGGGGAGGGCAACTAGTCTTTGGAATGGACGGCTCCATCCACTCGCCATCTTCGTTGGCCATGCTCTGTGTATGTCCGATTCGATTGACTGGAACGACGATACACCGCGCCGCCTAGCGGTGATTGCCAAACTGGCTTTCCCGATGGAGGGATGGCCGCGAGCAGCCTAAGGCGAGAGGCCGAGCGCGGCCGGCTCGCCGTTGAGCGCATCGCTGGAAAAGACTTCACGTCGTTTCAGGCAATTGCCGAAATGCGGAAGCTGTGTCGCGTTGAGCGGAAACAAACACCCAGCTTTCCCCATGGGGCGTTTTCAGTGAAGCGCTCGGGGGCATCGTGGGCTGTAGCGGACCGGCCGACGCATGGGCGGCGCGCCTGCTAGGGGGGGCTGTACGCGGCCCGTAGCGCGGCCACGGCTGCGCTGCTGACGCGTACCGATGAGAGCCAGATGCGCGCCGTCGCGATTGCCCAGAGCCTGGAATGGGCCATGGAGCGTGAGGACTCGGCGGCACTGCTTAGGGTGGTTGAGGACGTGGCATCCCGGCCTGGGGCGCTCGCGCTATAATCGCAAGACAGATTCGGCGGCCAGTCACCTGACAACCATCAAGCCTGCGCCGCCGAGGCCCGCTCCAGCCGCAAAGCTGGGGCGGGCTCTACTTTCCGCCGCAGTAGGCGGCCCAATCATCCATCAGCGCCCGGCGCTTCTTAAGGGCATCCCCCCGGCGGTAAGCGCGCTCAACGGTATCACCTGCAGCATGGCCCAGCGCGGCTTCCGACACGTAGTTCTCGTGCTCGGTCTCCTCGGTTGCCCAATCCTTGAAGGTGCTGCGGAAACCATGCGTGGTCGCGTCACCACCGCCATGGGCACCGATTACCTTTCCGAAGGTCATATCGGATATAGGTCGGTTGGCGCGCACGCCCGGGAATACTAGGTGATTGAGTGACTGTGCCTTCATCGCCTTCACGATCTCAACTACGCGATCGCAGAGCGGGACTCGAAGCTCCCTCCGTTCCTTCGTGCGCGGGGCAGGGATCGTCCACGTAGCGGCATCAAGGTCAAACTCATCAAATACAGCTAGGCGGGTCTCGGCGCTTCTGGTGGCCGTCAAGATAAGAAATTCCAGCGCTCTCGCGGTTATCGTGTCGGTGCCGCGCAGGCGCCCCACGAAGGCGGGCGCGGCCTTGTAGGGTAGGGCTTCGTGATGGCCGCGCGTGGACTCGTCCGGTTTGTGGAGAACGTGCTCCAGGTTGCCCTTCCACGCGGCCGGATTGTCGCCACTACGCAGCCCCTCAACCTTGGCTGCGTCAAGCACACGCTCAATGCGCCAGCGGAGCTTCTCCGCGGTCTCCTGCTTGGTGCCCCAGAGGGGACGCACAGCCGCCAGCACGTCCTGTATGTCGATGTCCGCCAGCGCCTTGCCGCGCATCAGCTTTACGTGGTTGGTGAGGGTGTTCCGCCAACCGGCCTCGGTCTTGGCACCTCGCCACCGGCCGGCCTTCACGGCGGCGTCTATGTATGTGTCGGCGTATTTGCCGAAGGTCATCACACTGGCCGTCACCTTGGCCGCCTCAATCGCCTCAACGGCCCGGTGGGCGATTGGATCAATGCCACGTCGGAGTAGGGCGCGGGCTCCCTCGGCTCTCTGGCGCGCCTCTCCGAGCCCTATAGTGTGCAATGGGCCAATGCCCATCTCCCGGCGCTTGCCAGCGAAGCGATAGTCCAGAATCCAGTATCGGCCGTTGCCTTTGGTGACCAACCAGAGACCACCCCCATCGCGTAGCTTTATGGATTTGCTCGCCGCTATGCCCTTCACCGTTAGCGCATTTAAGGTGTGGCTCCCCATTTCGTATCCCCGCTAGCTTCCCCGCTTTTTCCCCGCTATCGGGGTACGCGCTAGCAGTAACCGCTATGGACGATATGGGCAATGGCCCTCCTACGTAACTGCGTTATAACGGCTTTTTTGCTCGGCCATATTGAATACGTTACCGGTATGGGCAAGAACAAATATCCAGCCCGGGGAGCCAAAATCCAGCAAATTCAAAGCCTTACACGCGTTGCAATTGCGCAACACTACCTGCGGCCGCCGCGTTGGGCCCGGTGCACGGCTGTGCAGTCGACCGGTGGAGCGGGAATCGGTCGGACCATAGCCGTCCCCCAGCACGGCCTGACCAGGCGCCTATAATTCATGCTGAGAGGGTTGAACCCTCAGGCGAGGGACAGTTCGTCCTCCCAGGGTCTGCGACGGACGTTCCCCGAACATCGCATGGTAATACTGCGAGAACCGCCCGAGCTCGTAGAAGCCCTGCTGCATGGCGACAGCGGCCACGGTCGTCGAGCCCGGCACGCTCTCATGCAGAATGGAATGAACGGCACACAGCCGCTTGTGCCTGAGGAAGCTGACCGGGCCCAAGCCGAACACCTCCTGGAACGCGCGATGGAGGGTGCGGCGCGACACCCCGAGAGCGGCGCAGATCTCCGAGACATGCACCGGGCGCGTGCCGGCTTCGTCGAGATACTCCTCGACCCGGCGGATCAGCCGCCTTGCCGAGGGCAGCCAGCCGGTGTCGTCGGGCGGTAGCGACGACATCACGTTGGCCGCCATGCATTCGACGATCGATCGCTTCCAGAAATCGGCGGTCGAGGGCGTCAGGCCGCTCCTGTAGGTGCGCAGATGTGACATGATCCGGACCAGACGATGTGCGGCGATCGCGCCGCTATTGGGGTCCGCCCGGAAATGGTCGCGCCTGCGCCAGGTGTCGGGATTGCTCAGCCTCGCTTCGCCGCCGAACAGCGATGCGACCTCGTTGATGTCGAAGCGCATGGCGGCGTAAGCGGATCCACCGTGAAAGATTCCGTCATGCTCGAGCAGCGGCGGAATCACGAGCACGTCGTTGAGGCGCATGTCGAAGGACCAGTGGGTGACGCGCTCTTCGGCCGCGAGTAGCATCCCGATGATCAGCTTGTCGTCGCTGGAGACACGCTGCGTACGCATGCCGACGCTGAAGGTGCCGATGCTCAGCGAGAAATCGCCGATGCCGACATGGGACAGCGATCCGCGCAACCGCCCGCGCCCCAGCTGCATGACATCGACGTGCGAGCCGTGAACGGCCTGGTGAAGACCTTCGAAGCCGTCGAGCTTACGCGAATCAACCAGAAGGAATTGGCCCATGGCGCCACCCTGTTACTCAAGCGCGACAATTCTGCGGCAGGCGGCGGCTGAACACCACTACAACGCGAAGTGGGTACGAGAGCCCGAGTTCGCGCTTTGAGGTAAATTATCGCCGAATTTGACGCGAGCTGTGCGCCACATGACGCTGTGGATTGAGGAATTTGCGACATGTGTCGTTAAGCCTCACCGATCGGCGCGGCGTATTGGCACAAACTGCACATCACGGGCATCCAATCTTCGGATACCATTTGCAACCTAGGCGATATCGGCGACGATCGCTCTGCGAACCGCGGGGCGGGGCAGGCGGTATGGTGTTGCCGCGGGCTCGAAGGATGTGCGCAAAAGAGGGAGAGATGCTGACGCAAGTCTACGACACCCATCTCGCACCCTCGGCGCCAAGAAGAGGGGACCAGACAATGCGTCCAGAATGCCGGGCAATGTGCTCTCGTCGACGCCTGCTGAAATCCGCGCCATAGTACCGGGTGGAATACTCGTATCGGAGTTTCCACGATGCTGCGGGCGGATACGGATCACTGCGAGTGGTTGCCGGACGACGTGAAGACCGGCGAAATGGTCTTCATTCCCGGCGGGACCTTCCATATGGGATCCGACCATCATTATCCCGAGGAGGCGCCGAGCCACCGCGTCTCCGTCGACGGTTTCTGGATCGACCGCACCCCCGTCACCAACCGGCAGTTCAAACAATTCGTCAACGCGACCCGCCACGTCACCGAGGCGCAGATCGTTCCCGACCCCAAGGACTATCCCGGCGCGCTGAAGGAGATGCTCTACGCCGGCTCGCTGGTGTTCGAGCCGCTGCCGCGCATCACCGATCTCACCGACTGGAGCCAATGGTGGTCCTTCATGCGCGGCGCCAACTGGCGCCATCCTTACGGCCCCGGCAGCAACATCAAGGGCCTCGACGACCATCCGGTCGTGCATGTCTCCTATAGCGATGCAGCCGCCTATGCCCGCTGGGCCGGCAAGGAACTGCCGACGGAAGCGGAATGGGAGTTCGCCGCGCGCGGCGGCCTCGACGGCGAGGAGTTCGCCTGGGGCGATGCGCTGATGCCCGGCGGCAAGCACATGGCTAACGTCTGGCAGGGCAAGTTCCCCGTCCAGAATCTCCGCGAGGATGGGTTCGAGCGTACCTCGCCGGTCATGGCTTTCCCGCCGAACGGCTACGGCCTCCACGACATGATCGGCAATGTCTGGGAGTGGACCTCCGACTGGTGGTCATCAAAGCATGCCGCCGACGCCGCGAAACCCTGCTGCATTCCCAGAAATCCCCGCGGCGGCCGCGAGGAGGCGAGCTTTGATCCATGTCAACCCGACATCCGCATCCCGCGCAAAGTCTTGAAGGGCGGCTCGCATCTCTGCGCGCCGAACTATTGCCGTCGCTACCGCCCCGCGGCGCGCCACGCCGAGCCGGTCGATACCTCGACCAGCCATGTCGGATTCAGGTGCGTGGTGCGGTCACCCGAGTCTCCACTATCATAATGGGCCTTCGGCCACATAGGGAATGTCACATGAGCCACGACGTCAAAGACAAGGCCGACGCTAAAGCAAATCCGATCGAGAGCGGCCGTAGACCGCTGCTTCGCGGCCTGCTCGCGGTGGCTCTGGTCGCGACGAGCCTGTCGCCTTTCGTCAGATCGCCCGCAGTTGCTCAGCAGCCCAGTACGGCAAAGCCCAACATCCTCGTCATCTTTGGTGACGACATCGGCCAGTCTAACATCAGCGCCTATACGCGCGGGGTCGTGGGTTACAAGACGCCGAACATTGATCGTATCGCTAATGAAGGGATGATGTTCACCGACTACTATGCGGAGAACAGCTGCACGGCCGGCCGCTCCACGTTCATCACCGGACAGGTCTGCTTGCGCACTGGCTTATGCAAGGTCGGTATCCCTGGCGCGCCAGTTGGCTTGCAGGATCGCGACGTGACCATCGCACAGGCGCTCAAGCCGCTCGGCTACGCGACCGGCCAGTTCGGCAAGAACCATCTCGGCGATCGGGACGAGTATCTCCCCACCAAACACGGCTTTGACGAGTTCTTCGGCAACCTCTACCACCTCAATGCCGAGGAGGAGCCGGAGCGCCCGTATTATCCCAAGAACGATACCACGTTCACCAAGAGCAACAGCCCGCGCGGCGTGCTCAAGGCATCCGCCGACGGGAAGATCGAGGACACCGGCCCGCTCAATAGAAAGCGGATGGAGACGGTCGACGACGAGACGACGGCGGCCGCGATTGACTTCATGCAGCGGCAGGCGAGGGCGAACAAGCCGTTCTTCACCTGGATGAACACGACCCGCATGCACGCCTTCACCCATGTGCGCGCGTCCATGCAGGGACAGAGCGGCATGCCAGGCAACGATTATGCGGACGGCATGATCGAGCACGACGGGGATGTCGGCAAGCTCTTGAAGACGCTCGACGAGCTCGGCATCGCCAACAATACGATTGTCATCTACACCACCGACAACGGCCCGAACCAATGGTCTTGGCCGGATGCCGCAACGACGCCGTTCCGCAGCGAAAAAGACACCAACTGGGAAGGCGCATTCCGTGTGCCGGCCATGGTTCGTTGGCCTGGCCGCATCAAGGCCGGCGACGTCTCCAACGAGATGATGTCGGGTCTTGATTGGTTTCCGACCCTGCTGGCTGCAGCCGGCGATACCGACATCAAGGACCGGCTGCTCAAGGGAACGAGCCTCAATGGCAAGTCCGCCAAGGTGCATCTCGATGGGTACAACCAATTGCCGCTACTGACGGGGCAGGGCAAGTCGGCTCGCAACGATTTTTACTATCTCAATGATGATGGCGAAGTCGTTGCCTATCGCTACGGCGACTTCAAGATCGTGTTCTGCGAGCAGCGCAAGCCCGGCGGATTCGAAGTCTGGGCCAATCCGTTCACCTGTCTGCGGGCGCCGAAGGTCTTCAACCTGCGGATGGACCCGTTCGAGCGGGCCGACGTAGTCTCCGACCAGTACTACGACTGGCTCGCCAAGAATGCTTATCTGATCCAGTACGGTACCTGGCGGGTGGCGCCGTTTCTGCAGACCTTCAAGGACTATCCGCCGAGCCAACGCTCCGCTAGCTTCAGCATCGACCAGATGGTCGAGGGGCTGATGAAAACGCTCGACAAGACGGCACCGAAATAGCGCGACAAGCACATGAGCCCCGCCGCTGAGTCTGGCGGCAGGGCTCGTTCTCATCGACAGCAACGCCGATCTTCGCATGAATCAGTTGAAAGCTGTGACAGAGCCGGAATCCTCGAAGAGCTCGCCCGCCCGCGACGCCGTGTTGGAGCTGAAGTCACGGATCGGAAAGTCGGTACTGGGGCAGGATCATCTGGTCGAGAGCATACTGATTGGCCTTCTTGCCAACGGTAATCTTCTGATCGAGAGCCTGCCCGGTCTCGCCAAGACGCGGGCAGTCAAGACGCTGGCAAAGCATCTCGCCGCCGATTTGTCGCGCGTGCAATTCACCCCGGATCTCCTGCCGTCGGACGTGACTGGCGCCGAGATCTACGTCCAGACCGACAAGGGTGGACAGTTTGAATTTCAGAAAGGGCCGATCTTCGCCAATCTTGTGCTCGCCGACGAGATCAACCGCGCTCCGGCCAAGGTGCAGTCCGCGCTGCTCGAGGCCATGGAGGAGCGCCAGGTCACGGTTGCCGGCAAGACTTACAAGATGCCGGACCTGTTCATGGTGCTCGCGACCGAGAACCCGATCGAGCAGGAAGGCACTTATGCGCTTCCCGAAGCGCAGCTCGACCGCTTCCTGATGCATGTCGTCATCACCTATCCCGACGAGGCATCCGAAGGCGAGATCATCCGGCTCAATCGCACCGAGAACGCACAAGCGCCGAAGGATCGCACAGCGGAGCCGCCACCGATACCGCAGCAGGCGATCCTGGACGCACGTGGCGAGATCGACGGCATCTTCGTCTCCGACCTCGTTCAGAAGTACATGGTCGACGTGATCTACGCGACGCGCTTCCCTGGGCGCTATGGCGAGCCCTTGAGCAAATGGATCCAAGTCGGCGCTAGCCCACGTGGCAGTCTGGCGCTGGACCGTTGTGCGCGAACTCGTGCCTGGCTCGATGAATACGATTTCGTGACGCCCGACCATGTGCGCGCGGTGATCCACGACTGCCTGCGCCACCGCATCATCCTCAGCTACGAGGCGGTGTCGCAGGGCGTTACGCCCGATCAGGTGATCGACAAGATCACTGAGCTGGTTGCAGCAGCCTGAGGCCGTGATGACCGAGACATCAGCCAATATGCCAGGTGTCTATGTCGGTCTTCACGAATTGATCGCGCTCGAACATCGCGGACGCAAGGTCTCCTTCCTTCCGCGCCAGCCCGTGCATAGCCTTTTGTCCGGCCGCTTTGCCTCCCGCATGCGGGGCCGTGGCCTGAACTTCGAGGAGATCAGGGATTATCGTCCCGGCGACGACGTCCGCTCGATCGACTGGAAGGTGACGGCGCGCCTGCGCAAGCCCCATATCCGGGTTTTCAACGAGGAGCGCGACCGGCAGACGATCCTGGTGGTGGATCAGCGCCTGTCGATGTTCTTCGGCAGCCGGCATGCGATGAAATCGGTGACGGCGGCCGAGGCCGCAGCGATCGGGGCGTGGCGGGTGCTAGGCGTCGGCGATCGCGTCGGCGCCGTCGTGTTCAACGATCGAGACTGCATCGAGGTGAGGGCGCGTCGTAGCCGGGCGACCGTGCTCCAGATCCTCGCGGCCGTCGTCGCGCAGAACCACGCGCTCGGCGTCGGGCGCGGTCTGGTGTCCGCACCGGCGATGCTCAACACCGCGCTCGATCATGCAAGGCGTCGGGCACCGCACGATGCCGCCGTGATCATCATCAGCGATTTCGACGGCGCGGACGCTGACACGCGCGATATGGTCGCCGCGCTGGCGCGGCACAATGACGTTGTCGCTGCGATGGTCCATGATCCCCTGCAAAGCGATCTGCCACCGTCGGCCAGCATGACGGTGACCGATGGCGAGTTGCAGATCCGGCTCGATGTCGGCCGTGACAGCGTCCGCAAGGGCGTATCGCAGCTCACCCGGGACCGCCTGAAGGGCATCTTCGACTGGACGCGCGAGCTCGGAATTCCCGTGCTGCCGCTGAGCGCGGCGGAGGACACCGCTGCGCAGCTTCGGCGTCTTCTTGGTGGTCTGCCGGCCGGTCGTGGCCGCGCGGCCCCGCATAACCAGACGGGGGCGGCCCTTGGCTGAGGCTACGTCCGTGACTGCCGACCCGGTGGCCGGCCTGATCGACTTTCCGCTGCCGCGCGAGGTCAGCCTTTGGCCACAGACCTGGGAGGCGAGGCTTGCGATCGCCCTGCTGCTCGCGGCCATCTGCGCTACCGTGTGGCGCGTGACGCATCTGCGCCGCGTCAACCGCTATCGCCGCGAAGCGCTCGCGGAGCTTGATAGCATCGAGCATGCGCGCAATTCGGTGCCGTCGGAGCTGTTGTCGAAGCTGACCTTGCTGGTGCGGCGCACGGCGCTCGCGGCCTTTCCGCGCGAGCGAGTGGCGCCACTGGTCGGGCCGGCATGGCTGGCCTTCCTCGATCGCAGCTATGGAGGCGAGGAGTTTTCTCACGGCGTGGGCCACCTGCTCGCGAGCGGTCCTTATCGGCAGATTCCGCCCGATGGCGCCGATCTGCAATCGCTGGTCCGTCTCCTGCGCCGCTGGATCAGGGGGCATCATGCTTGAATTCGCCTGGCCATGGCTGCTTCTGCTGTTGCCGCTGCCAGTCCTGGCGTGGTGGCTGCTGCCGCCATACCGAGCACGCCAGGCCTCGATCCAGGTGCCCTTCTTCGACAGGCTGGCGGCGGCGACTGGACAGACGCCACAGCGCGGTGCGGTCGTCCTCGAACGCCGCGCCGTCCAGATGGTCGCGGCGGTGGCCATCTGGACGCTGCTGGTTGTGGCGCTGGCCCGGCCGCAATGGGTCGGCGACCCGGTGACCCGCGAGGTCTCCGCGCGCGATCTGATCCTGGCGATCGACATTTCGGGATCGATGGACCAGCTCGACTTCAAGGCGCCGGACGGTACGACGCTCACGCGTCTCGACGGCATCAAGCGTGTGGTCACAGACTTCATCGCCCGCCGCAAGGGCGACCGTGTCGCCCTGATCCTGTTCGGGACCAGGGCCTATGTGCAGGTGCCATTCACGCAAGACCTCCAGACGGCGCAGCAATTGCTCGATCAGGCGAGGGTCGGCATGGCCGGCCAGCAGACGGCGATCGGCGACACGATCGGTCTTGCCATCAAGACGTTTGCAGCCAGCATGGCGAAACAGAAGCTCCTGATCCTCCTGACGGACGGCAACGATACGGCGAGCCGAGTGCCGCCCGAGCACGCCGCCGATATCGCTCGTCAGAACGATGTCACGGTCTACACCATCGGCGTCGGCGATCCCGCCGCCTCGGGTGAGAACCGCGTTGACCTCGCCGTCTTGCAGCATGTCGCAGACACCACCGGAGGGCACTTTTTCCGCGCCGAGGATGGCGCGCAGTTGCAGGCGATCTATGCCGATATCGATCGCCTCGCGCCGGCCAAGCTTCAGACCTTGTCATGGCGGCCGAAGCTGCCGCTGTTTCAATGGCCGTTCGGCCTGGCCATCGCGATCGGTCTGCTCTTGTGGCTTTGTCTCCTGCTCGGCAGCGAGTGGCGCCGGATGCGGAGCATCAGCCATGCGTGACGCAGCCACCATGTCCTTCCATCTCTTGCGCCCACTCTGGCTGCTCGCGCTGATCCCGCTCGCTGCCGTGTTTGCCGTGCTGCTTCGCCGGCAGGATGTGCGCGCGCAATGGGGTGGCGTGATCGCGCCGCATCTGCTGACGCATCTCATCGTGCGGCCGGGACAAGGGCGCCAAATCAACCCGCTCTATCTCGTCGCGTCCGGCATGTTGCTCGGCATCATTGGCCTGTCCGGTCTGACCTGGCGCCGCGAGCTTCCGCCCTTTGTCGAAGACAAGGCACCGTTGATGATTGCGCTCGCAGTCGGGTCGTCGATGAATGCGACCGATGTGGCGCCCTCGCGCCTCGAACGCGCCAAGCAGAAGATCAGGGATCTGCTTGCGGCCCGCGCGGGCGCCAGGACCGGGCTCGTGGCCTTTGCCGGCACCGCGCACCTGGTGATGCCGCCGACCGACGACCGCTCCGTGATCGAGCCGTTTCTGGCCGCGCTTGAGCCAGGGCTAATGCCGGCGGACGGTAAGAACGTTGCGGGTGCGGTCGCGCTGGCGGCCGACGCGCTGGCGGCCGAACCGGTTCCCGGAACGGTCCTGCTGGTCGCGGACGATCTCGGGACCGCGGATGCAGCCACGGTCCGGCAGGCTGCCGGCCGCAATGGTCTCGTTATATTCGCGGTCAGCCCGGACACATCGGCGCTGCTGGCCGGCGCGGACGTCATCCGGGTCAGTATCGACGGCTCGGACATCGTACGACTGGAGCGCCGGATCGAGACGCGTTTCCAGGCCGCCCAGGGGGATGCGTTCGGCATGCAATGGCGAGATGAGGGCTATTGGCTGCTGCCGCCGCTGGCGCTGTTGAGTCTGCTCTGGTTCCGGCGCGGTACGACGGTGGCGTGGGTCCTGGCTCTCTTCATCGTGACGCACGCCAGCGCTTCGAGAGCCGAGGAGACATCGCGCTTTACCAATCTTTGGCTGACGCCAGATCAACAGGGACGGCTTGCATTTGACCGTGGCGACTATGCCGCCGCGAAAACGACGTTTGCCGATCCAATGTGGCGCGGCATCTCGGCTTACCGCGCATACGATTTTCTCGCCGCTGCCGAGGAATTTTCGCGCGTTGACACGCTGGAGGGGAAATTCGCGCTGGGCAACGCGCAGGCGCAGAACCACGCTTATGAGAAAGCGCTCAAGACCTATGACGAGGTGCTCAAGGCGCAGCCCGGCAACGCCACCGCGAAGACGAACCGCGCCATCGTTCAGGCGGCGCTGGATGCGCGTGAAGCCAAGCGCCGCAAGCAGGAGCAGGATGACCCTGCACCGCCGGATGAGAAGGCCGACGAGATGCGCGTAGATCCCAATCAGAAAGGCGGAAAGAAGATCACGGTCACACCGCAGGACGTCACCACTGCCGGCGCCGCCGAAGCCTGGATGCGTCAGGTCCAGACCTCACCTGCGGATTTCCTCAAACTCAAATTCGCGATCCAGGCGGCCGCTCCAACCCAGGGGAGGGCGTCGCAGTGAGAGTTTGGATCGGCTTCATCGCCTTGCTGCTCGGCGGCGCGCTCCCGTCGCAGGCTGTGTATGCGCAGCAATCAGTGGCGCTCGAGCCGATCGTGCAGGTGACCATCGACCCGCCGCGAGTCGTGGTTGGGCAGAAAACCACGTTGAGTGTCATGGTCCTGGCGCCGAACTACATGACGTCGCCGCCCGAACTGCCGGATTTTCAGGTGCGCAACGCGGTGACGCGACAATTGCAGAGCGTCAACACCAGCGAGCAGCGCGATGGCGTGCCCTATGCCGGTGTGCGGTTTGAATACGCGATCTCGCCGCAGGAGCCGGGGTCCTACGCCGTCGCCGACCAGAGCGTCAGGATCAAATATGCGGCCGAGCCGCCAGCCACCCGTGAGGTGGCTGTCGCGCTGCCACGCGTGTCATTCGAAGCATTCATTCCGGATGCGGCGAGCGCGCTTCGCCCGTTCGTATCGGCCAACAGCCTGACCGCCGAGCAGGACGTCAAGCGTTCGTCTGACCCGCTCAAGGCCGGTGACGCCGTGACACGAACCATCACCATCCGGGCGGAAGGCACGCCGGCGATGCTGCTGCCGCCTCAGCAATTCCCGTCTGTCGATGGCTTGAAGCTTTATCCGGCGCAGCCGAAGCTCGAGGACAAGGTCGACGGGCGCTCCGACGTCATGACGTCGACCCGCGTCGATTCTGCAACGTATATGGTGGAGCGGGCAGGTGATTATGCGCTTCCGTCCGTCGATATCGGCTGGTGGAATGTCGGTAGCGGCAAGGTCGAGCAGGTTCGTCTCGAGGCCGTGCCTCTCAAGGGAATCTTGACCTCGGCGGTGGCGGGTCCAGCTTCTTCGAACCAATTCGCTCGGCGGTGGACGTGGGATAGCATCGTCGACCTTATCTTCGACCACTGGCTGACGGCCCTGCTTGTGGTGGCCGCCACGGCCGGGATCGCTTGGTTTGCGCCTCGTATGGCACGTCGCGTTTCGGCCAGTCTTCATCGTCGGCACCAGGCTTATCTTCAGTCGGAGGCGTTTGCTTTCAGCCGGCTGCGCCGTGCGATCCGCCGTCGCGACGCAAGAGCATCCTATTTCTTGCTGCTTGAATGGCTGCCGCATCTCAACGCGACGCAGCCTCCAATCACGGCTGGAGCTTTCAAGGCCGTCGCACGCGATCCGGAGCTCGACCGCCAGCTTGATGCGATCGAGAGCGAGTTGTTCGGAAATCGGCACAATCCGGCTCATTGGTCGCCACGCCGGCTGCTGCACCGCGTGGTCGCCGCCCGCCGCAGGCTGCGCCCACGCGCCGGAAGCCGGGCCACGACAGGTCTGCCCCCGCATTTGAACCCGGTCGGGACCCCGAAGGTCACCGCGTATCGAAAGCCCGCGAGATAAGCAAAAGACAGGAGCTCACTCAGACGGAACGGACGATCTAGATTCGCCCTCATCCACGACAACCAAGATCGAATAAATCAGGGAGCGTCGAATGATCAACGAGACGAAGAAGCAGAATAATACCGTTGTTGATTCAACCCGTGGCGACCATTCGGCGATTCATCGCCGCGCCGTGCTGCTTGGTACATCGTCCATCGTCGCAACAGCGGCGCTGACATCGCAGGCATTGGCGCAGGCTCAGAAGGCGGCCCCTTCGGCGGCGCCGGCTGCTGCGCCCACCGCGGGCCGCAAGCCCAACATTCTCGTCATCTTCGGCGACGACATCGGCATTCCCCAGATCAGCGCCTATACCATGGGTATGATGGGCTATCGCACGCCCAACATCGACCGCATCGCGCGCGAAGGAGCCATCTTCACCGACTCCTACGGCCAGCAAAGCTGCACCGCCGGCCGCGCCTCGTTCATCCTGGGCCAGGAGCCGTTCCGGACCGGCCTCCTCACCATCGGCATGCCCGGCGATCCCCATGGCATTCAGGACTGGATGCCGACGATCGCCGACGTGATGAAGACGCAGGGCTACGCCACGGGCCAGTTCGGCAAGAACCATCTCGGCGACCGCGACGAGCATCTGCCAACCAAGCACGGCTTCGACGAGTTCTTCGGTAATCTCTATCACCTCAATGCGGAAGAGGAGCCGGAAGGCTATTTCTATCCGAAGGATCCCAATTTCCGGAAGCAGTTCGGGCCGCGGGGCGTGATCAAATCAACCGCGGACGGAAAGATCGAGGACACCGGCCCGCTCAACACCGCGCGAATGCCCACGGTTGACGAGGAGTTCCTGGGCGCCGCCAAGGATTTCATTGGCCGGCAGGCTAGGGCGGACAAACCGTTCTTCGTCTGGTTCAACTCGACGCGAATGCACATCTTCACGCATCTCAAGAAGGAGTCGCTCGGCAAGACGGGCAAGGGCATCCACGCCGACGGCATGGTCGAGCATGATGGAATGGTAGGCGAGTTGCTCAAGCAACTGGACGATCTCGGCATCGCCGACAACACCATCGTCCTCTACACCACCGATAACGGCGCCGAGCTTGCTCTGTGGCCCGACGGCGCGCAAACGCCTTTCCACGGCGAAAAGGGTACGACATGGGAAGGTGGCATGCGCATTCCGATGATGGTGCGGTGGCCGGGCGTCGTGAAACCGGGCACGCAATACAACGAGATCATCTCGCTGATCGATTGGTTCCCAACTTTGTGCGCCGCGGCGGGAATACCTGACATCAAGGAGAAGATGAAGGCGGGTTTCACCGCCAGCGGGAAAAACTTCAAGGTTCACCTCGACGGCTATAACTTCCTGCCCTTTTTCAAGGGTGAGACAACGACGCCGCCGCGGGATTCGCTCTACTACTTCGATCAGGGCGGCAATCTCAACGCCATCAGGTGGAACGATTGGAAGCTGAGCTTTGCAATAGCGTCCAAGGGAAACATTGCGACCGCAACCCGCGAAGTTCCCTCATGGGCGCTGATCGCAAACTTGCGCATGGATCCTTACGAGCGCGGCATGGAGGAAGGCGGAGGAGCCATCCAGTTCCTGGCCCAGAACATGTGGCTGATCGTGCCGGTGCAGGGAAAGATCAAGGAGTTCTTCGCCGACTTCGATCAGTTCCCCTTCCAGGAGGGCAGCTCGCTGAATGCGAGCGGGATCAACTACGGCCTGCTCCGACAGCAGGCAGCATTAAAGCGACTTGGTGAGATCGAACGCATGAAGCCACAGTAGCGTGAGCGCAATGGGAGGAAGCAAGGGCATCATGAGGGCTCGCAGCAGCACAGGAACATCGCAACGACGAGGACGATTGCTGCGGGCAATGTTCAACAATGAAGTGATAACAGTGGGAGACACAATGATGCCTGAGCGTGTGCGCATGCTTCCGTTAACGAGCTGCCTGCTGGCACTGGCGACCGGCGTTTCTCTGCCGGTCGGAACGGTGTCGGCGGCGCCGCTCCAGCCAGCGGCAATCCAGCAGGGCGCGACTGGACCATCCGATCTGATCGAGGTGCGTGCCGCTGTTCGCCGCGGCGGGGCCGCCATGGGGCCGCGTGGTGGGGCCGTGGTCCATCGTGGCGGCGCCGTGGTCGGCCCCCGAGGCGCCGCCTATCGCGGCCGGACCGCAGTGGTCGGACCGCGCGGCAACGTCGCCGTCCGCAGCACCACGGCTGTGGCCGGGCGCGGCGGCTGGGCGCGACCCGGCTATTACCACTGGCCGAGGGGCGGCGCGATCGCCGCCGGTGCTGCGATCGGCTTCGTGACAGCGGCCACGGCTGTGGCCTGGGCGGGTGCTGCGCCCGCGCCGGGGATGTGCTGGTACTACACCGATCCATCCCGCACGCAGGGTTTTTGGGACTACTGCCAATGAAGGCACGTCACTGACGCAATGAGGCGGCGGTCATGAGCGGCTACGACATCTTCGCCTGGATCGTGTTGGTGATCCTGCTCGCCAGCGCGATCGGCGTGGTCTGTATCGCGGGCTGGCTGCCCGGCCACATCGCGAAGTCGCGCAACCATCCTCATGCGCAGGCAGTGACTGTCGCCGGCTGGATCACGCTGTTCTTCGGCTTCGCGCTGTGGCCGATCGCGTTGATCTGGGCCTATCTCGACGTGCCCGCACGCAAGGCGGGAGATGCGTGATGGGTGTCGCGCTCTTCAATACCTATCTGGTGCTGCTGTTCCTGCTGGTGCATTTCGGGATCGTACGCTTCAACCTGTTCTGGAAGGCGTCGCCCGCGATCGTGCTGGTGCTGCTGCTGTTCGGACTGCTGATCCCGATGGGGTGGGGCGCACCGCAGGGCAATGCGCTGGTCGTGCGCAATGCAGTCTCGATCGTGCCTGATGTGGCGGGCGAGGTGACGGATGTTCCGGTTCTCGCCAACGCGCCGTTGAGGGCAGGCGATGTCCTGTTCAAGATCGACCCGACGCCTTACGCGGCGCAGGTCAAGGCGATCGACGCGCAGTTCAAGCTCGCCAAGACGCGCCTCGGCCAGATGACGCAGCTCTACGAGCGCGACGCCGGCCGCGGCTTCGATGTCGAACAGCGGCAATCGGAGGCCGACCAGCTCTCCGGCCAGCTCGAGGCCGCGCAGTGGAATCTCGACAAGACAGTGGTGCGCGCGCCGGCCGACGGCTACGTCACCAATCTCGCGCTGCGCAAGGGCGCGCGCGTGGCGAACCTGCCGCTGGCGCCGGTGATGGCGTTCATTGACGTCTCAAGCACCATCATCGGCGTCGAGATCAACCAGAACGATGCGCGCTACGTGGCGCCCGGCCAGGAGGTCGAGGCCACATTCAAATTCGCACCTGGGCAGATCTACTCCGGCAAGGTCGAGAGCGTGCTCCAGGCGATCGCGACCGGACAGGTGCAGACATCGGGCACGGCAGTCCTGCCGAAAGCCATCGAGGCCGCCCCCTTCGTCGTGCGCGTCAAGCTCGACGACGCCGATTTCGTCAAACGGTTGCCGGCCGGCAGCGCCGGAACGGCTGCGATCTACACCGATCACGTCAAACCGACCCACGTCGTGCGCCGCGTGATCCTGCGGCAGGTCGCGATCCTGAATTACGTCAATCCGTTCTAGCGAGAGGGCGCATGAAAAGAGCAGTGCTGACGGCTTCGTTCCTCATCCTCACCTCGGCCACGCAGGCGCAGTCGCCGGTCCCGGTGACGGTCGATAATTTTGGGCGCGCGGAATCCGACCTGTACTTCGGCAACGGCGTCAAGGACGCCGGTGGCATCGGCAAGCTGTTTCACCATCGCGAGCCGATGGCGATCGATAAGCAGGGCGTCATCCGGTCGAATCGTGACACGCTGTACTCCATGGCCGTCGTTGATCTCGATGCGGGACCGGTAACGATCAAGTTGCCGGACGCTGGCAAGCGGTTCCGGTCGTTGATGGTGGTCAACGAGGATCACTACATCGTCGGCGACATAGAGTATCGCGCCGGAAGTTACACCTACGATCGGAAGAGGGTCGGCACACGCTATGCGCTGATCGGGCTTCGAACCCTCGTCGATCCCAACGATCCCAAGGATGTCGAGAAGGTCCGCGCAGTCCAGGACGCCGTCACGATCAGCCAGAAGGCCCCGGGCAAGTTCGAGATACCGAATTGGGATCCGGTCAGCCAGAAGAAGGTGCGGGACGCGCTCCTGGTGCTGTCGTCAACCGCAGGCGGCTTCAAGGATGCGTTTGGCGCCAAGGGGCAGGTCGATCCGATCCGGCACCTGATCGCGACCGCCGCGGGATGGGGCGGCAATCCCGACAAGGACGCCACCTATCTCAGCGTCACCCCCGAGAAGAACGACGGCAGCACCGTCTACAAGCTGACCGTCCCCGGCAATGTGCCGGTGGACGGCTTCTGGTCGATCAGTCTCTACAACGCCGAGGGCTATTTCGAGAAAAACCCCTACAACGCTTACTCGCTCAACAATCTGACGGCGACGAAATCAGCCGACGGCTCCACGGTGGTCCAGTTCGGTGGCTGTGACGGCAAGATCCCGAACTGCCTGCCGATCATGAAGGGCTGGAACTACACGGTGCGACTCTATCGGCCGCGTGCCGAAATTCTGAACGGCAAGTGGAAATTCCCCGAGCCGAAGCCGGTGAGCTGAAGGCTGAACGAGATTGGAGGCTGTCATGAGACACGCAATCGCAGGCGCCATCGCCATGACACTGATGACAGCGAGCGCGCATGCGCAGAGTCTGTCGCCGGATGAGGTTGCCGCGCGCACTATCCAGCGTCGCGCAGTCGAGGCGATGATCTGGGGCATGCCGGCGGTGAATGCCGATCTCATGCTCCAGACCATGCTTGGGACGACCAAGGCAAAGCCGAACGAGATCATTTACTGGTCGAAGCCGGTGAACTGGAAGAACCAGACGCTGACGCCCAATCCGGACTCGATCTATCTGATGTCGTTCTGGAACGTGAAGGACGGCCCGGTCGTGATCGACATTCCGCCCGCGCAAGGCGGCTCGATCGCGGGCAACATCGTCACGGCGTGGCAGATGCCGCTGGAGGACGCAGGTCCCGAAGGCGCCGACAAGGGGCAGGGCGGCAAATATTTGATCCTGCCGCCCGGTTACCAGGGCGACGCGCCCGCGGGCTACATCTCGCTTCAGTCGGACACGTTCAGCGGCTTCGCGCTGCTGCGCTCCAATCTCGCAAGCCACGGCGATGCCGACGTGGCGAAGTCGGTCTCCTACGGCAAGCAGGTCAAGGTCTACCCACTCGCGCAGGCGAAGGATCCGCCGCAGACCAATTTCACTGACGCCTACGACGTGCTGTTCGACTCCACGATTCCCTTCGATGCGAGCTTCTATCGCAGCCTCGACCGCGTGGTGCAGAACGAGCCGTGGCTCGATCGCGATCGGGCCATGATCGACCAGCTCGCGAGCATCGGCATCGAGAAGGGCAAGGCTTTCAATCCGGATCAGAAGACCGTCGCGCTGCTCGATCAGGCCGCCCGCGAGGCCCATGCGATACTCGAACAGCGCTACGACGCCGGCTTCGCCGTAATCAACCCGGGCATCCGCTGGTTCCCGGCTGCGGTAGCGGAGATGGTCAAGGCGGCGAGTACTGGATACGCCGATCCGAACACCTATCCGGTCGACATGCGCGGCGTCTCCTACACGCTTGGCTTCACCGGTATCAAGCGACTGGGCACCGCGCAGTTCTACCTGTTGGCCAACAAGGACAGGGATGGCCAGCCGTTCGACGGCGCCGCCACCTATCGCCTGACGGTGCCCGCCAACGCGCCGGTCAAGCAATACTGGTCCGCAACAGTCTACGACCGCGAGACGCACGCGCTGGTGCGCAACATGCCGAGCGCAAGCCGGGCTTCGATCAGCCCGGGCATCCAGAAGAATGCCGACGGTTCGGTCGATGTCTATTTCGGTCCGAAGGCGCCGGAGGGCAAGGAAGCCAATTGGGTGCCGACCGATCCGGCGCGGAAGTTCGAGTTGCTATTCCGCCTCTACGGGCCCGAGCAGCCGCTGTTCGACCACAGCTGGAAACTGCCCGATGCCGAGCGTGTCGCCGCCACGATCGGGGGCGCCAAGAAGTAGTGCAATTGGGCGAGCGTGATGCGTTCGGGTGGAAGACGTGACGAGAAAAGGGAGACGCGACGTGACGGGACACATTCGCAAAGCCGGGCTCGGGACTGCATTGGCGCTGGCGAGCTTTGCCGCTCAGCCCGCGCTCGCCGCTTCCGGCGGCGTGAGCTTCTGGCTTCCGGGCATCTTCGGCAGCTTGGCCGCCGTTCCCGTAACGCCTGGATGGGCCTATTCGACGATCTACCTTCACCTCAACGAAAAGGCCGGAGGAGGGCAGAACTTCGTCACCAGCGGCGGCATACCCGGCTCGGTGACCGCCGGCCTCAACGCACATGCCGACGCGTTCGTCATGGGCATCACCTACACCTCGCCGATGCCGGTGCTGGGCGGCCAAGCCGGCTTCACCGTGCTCACCGCGCCCGGCAACATTGGCGCCGGCATCGATGCGACGCTGACCGGTCCGCGCGGCAATACGATCTCGGGCAGCGCCACCGACAACCGCACGACGCTGACCGACGTGTTCTACCAGGGCACGCTGAAATGGAATCAGGGCGTCCACAACGAGCTGGTCTACATCACCGGCAACATCCCGAGCGGCACCTATGATTCCAGCCGGCTCGCCAATCTGAGTTTTGGCTTCCCCGCCATCGACGTCGGTGCCGGCTACACCTATCTCGATCCGAAGACCGGACACGAATTCTCGATCGTCGGCGGCCTCACCTATAGTTTCATGAACGGGGCCCTCCAGTATCAGAACGGCATGGATTTTCATGTCGACTGGGCTGCCTCGCAGTTCGTCAGCAAGAACGTTCACATCGGCATCGCCGGCTATTTCTTCCAGCAGATCACCGACGATAGCGGTCCCGGCGCCAAGCTCGGTGGCTTCCGCGGCCAGGCGGTCGGCATCGGTCCGCAGATCGGCTTCATGATCCCGATGTCCGACGGCTACCAGGGCTATCTCAATGTCCGAGGCTACAAGGACCTTGAGACAGAGAACCGGCCGAACAGCTGGTCGACCTGGGTTACTTTCTCGGTCTCGCCGGCAGCGCCCGCGCCGGCGGCGACGAAGCCCATCGTTCGAAAGTACTGATGGAGGCGTTCAAGCAGCTCCGATGACCGGAGAGAAAACCAGCAAACGCGTATTTCGCATTGGCTACCAGACATCGATCATCACGGTGTTCGTGGGCGTGGTGCTGCTTGTGGGCCTGACGCTGGTCTATCTCAGCTTCGAACGCGTGACCGCCATCACCAGGACGGCCGCCTCTGGCTTCATCGAGAAGGTGGCGCAGCTTGGCGCCGATCACATCGACGAGCAGTTCAAGAATGTCCGCGACAATCTCGACATCCTGTCCGGCCTGCCGCCGATCCAGGAGGCCGACATCGCGGACAATACGCGGCTCTACAGCCTGATGGCGGCGATGCTGCGCAACAACCCGCAGCTCTTCAATCTCTATGTCGGCTACGAGGACGGCTCGTTCATCGAGATGGACGTGATCGACCGGGCCCAGCCGTCGTTCCGGAAGGGCTTGAACGTCGATGAGGATGCAGCCTTCCGGCTGGTCGTGATCTCGCGGACGGCGGGGGCCGCGCCTGTCACGCAGTATCTCTCCGAAAACCTCATTCAGGTTGCCGAGGTCGCCGGACCCGCGAGCTACGACCCGCGGCAGCGGCCCTGGTATGTCGAGGCGTTCAAGAACGACAAGACGCTGTTGACCGGTCCTTACGTCTTCTACGCCACGGGCGAGCCAGGCTACACGCTGCGGACGCCGTTGAGGGAAGGACGCCGCGGCGTCGTTGCGGGTGATTTGCTGCTGAACCGGTTCGAGGACATGCTGGCAGAGCAGAAGCTCGGCCAATCAGGGCTGGCGTTCCTGTTCAACGATGCCGGGCGCATCGTTGGCCATCCCGAGATGAACCGCCTGATGGCGGAGATTCCTGAGCGGCAGGACGACCTGCCACAGATCGGCGCGCTCCGGCTGCCTGCGCTCGTGCCGGTCGTCCGCTCCTGGCGAGACGGCGGGGCGGCCCAGCAGTTCTTTGCCGATGCGTCGGGCCGAACCTATGTCGCGGCGGTCCACAGGCTCGAGACGGCCGGCTCGGCCAATATCCGGATGGCGATGGTCGCGCCGCTCGACGAGTTCTATGCGCAGATCATCGACGAGCGCCGCACGCTGTTCGCGCTGGCGCTGGCCTTCGTCGGAGCCACGCTGCCATTCGCGTTCTGGCTGGGATCGCTGATGGCGCAGCCGCTGCGCAAACTGGCCGACGAGACAGACGCGATCCAGCGGTTCGAGATTACCGAGCGGCCGCGCGTCCATTCCGTCATCGCCGAGATCGAGGAGCTTGGCCGCTCGGTGTTCACCATGCGCAGCGTGGTCCGCAGCTTTGCGAGCTTCATCCCGCGCCAGATCGTGCGCCAACTGATCGAGACCGGCTCTTCGCTCAGCCTCGGCGGCTCCAGGCGTGAGGTCACGGTGCTGTTCACCGACGTCGCCGACTTTACCGCCAAGACGGAGCGCGCCGACCCGTCGCAGGTGATGATCCACACCTCGCGCTATTTCGCGGTGCTGTCGGACGAGATCATGCGGCACCAGGGCACGGTCGACAAATATATCGGCGACGCCGTGATGGCGTTCTGGAACGCGCCGGCCGACGATCCCGACCACACCGTCAATGCCTGCCGTGCCATCCTGGCATGCCTTGCGGCCAACGAAGCGCTCAACAAGGAGTTTCGGCGCGAGGGCTGGCCGCCCTACGACACCCGCTTCGGCCTGCATGTCGGCGATGCCGTGGTCGGCAACATCGGCTCGAGCGACCGGATGAACTACACCGCGCTTGGCGCCACCATCAACCTGGCGTCGCGGTTGGAGGGACTGAACAAGAATTACGGCACGCGCGTGCTGGTCAGTGCGGCGGTCCGCGCCAGCGTCGGCGATAGGTTCCTGTTCCGCAGCGTCGACAGCATCACGCCGAAGGGATTTGCCGACGCGATCGAAGTCAGTGAGCTCCGCGGCGAGCTCGCGCACGCCGATGAAGCCGAGGTTGCGATGTGTCGACGCTGGGATGAAGTCTTTGCGGCGATCGCGCAGGACGGCGCGGCCGAGACGACGCGGGTCCGGCTGTCGGCCTTCCTGCACGACTATCCCAAGGATAGCGTCGCGCTATTTCATGCCCAGCGATTTCGGTCCGCGGCCCGGAATGCGGGAGCGGCGGCATGAACATCTTCGGTGTCAATCGCCGGCAGGTGCTGCGGCACGGCGCGGCGCTGGCGGCCGCGTCAATGCACGCGGCGCCAGCCATTGCGCAGGCGCGCAGCAGAATTCGGCTCGGTTATCTCCACGTTGTCGCCGTGGACGGACACATCTGGACCGGGCTCGATCGCGGCTCGTTCGACCGCGAGGGGATCGATTTCGAATTGCACGAGTTCAACACCGGACCTGAGGTCTTCGAGGCGATGGCGCGGGGTGAGCTCGACGTCCTCTCGGCCGGCGGCGTCATCTCCAACTATCTGGCGCTCGGCCGCGGCCGGGGCTTTCTCATCAACGACATTGAGGTCGCGACCGCGCAGCTCTGGGTCCGGCCGGCGCTCGGCGTCAAGGGGATGGCCGATCTCAGGGGCAAGCGGATCGCGACGACGATGAAGACCACGGCACACATTTTTCTCGATCGCGCGCTGCGGGCCAACAACGTCAACCCGTCCGAGGTCGAGATCGTCAACGGCAGCATGGCCGCCGCCGTCAAGGCCTTCATTGCCGGCGAGGTGCCGGCCGTTGCGCTCTGGGTGCCGTTCAACATTGCCGTCCGCGAGGCGTTGCCGGATGCGGTCAAGCTGGTGGACGCCTCCGCCTTCTACCCGCAATCCGCCGTGCTCGGCGGCTGGGCCGCGCGGATGGATTTTTATGCGGGGAACAGGGACGTGCTGGCTCGGATCATCCGCGCCTGGGCGGAAGCGAACGACCACATGGTGCGCAACCCGGCGGCCGCAGCGGAGGCGCTCCAGACACATTACGGGCAGTCGCGTCCCGCCGACATCGCGGAAGCCTTCAAGGCCCAGAAGCTCTATTCCTCGCGCGAATGGAAGCGGCTCTATTCCGACGGAACCGTCGTGAAATGGCTCCAGCAGGTCAGCGACTTCTTCATGACGGATGCCGGCGTCACCACACCCGTGCGGGCCGCAGACTATTTCGACACGCAGCTCTACCTTGCAACCGTCGCCTGAACTTGCAGGGGGCACAGGCTCGCACGGACACTTCCTTCGGGCCATGCATCGGCCTGCCCAGCGTCCAGATCATATTTCAATGTGTTTTCAATATCGTGCGCCCGCATTCTAATGTAGCCGCGGCACCACTTCAGGTGATATCCGCCCCAGCGCAGAATCGCACTCAAGCAGTTGTGTGTGTCGGGCGCGGTCGCGTCATGAGGGCGACGCCAATTCGACCCAATTCAAATCGAGCTTGGCAGGCGCCGGATCCTTACGGAGGTGATTCCAATGCCAGACGTCCTCGACCGTTCCGAAATGGCCCCCTCGATTCTGCCGGCGGACGTTCCCGAGCTCAGCGATGATGAATGCCTGGCCTGCCTCGCGCGCGCCGTCGAGGCGCACGATTCGGCGCGGCTCGACGAAGTCGCCGCATTGATCGGCCGCCTCGCAGTCACGATCGAATAGCTCATCGATCACCTTGACGCCTCGGGTTGCGCAGCCTGGTCCGCCGGGCCAACGGACGTGTTGCGTTTTCGCGGAGCCTGTTCCAAAGATGCCGCCAAATTTCGTCCGCGGCATCGTCCGCATTGCAGGGTCCGCAAATGTCCGGTTTCTCGACCGCGCGCCTAAAAATGGTCGATGGCCAGGTGCGCACCAATGACGTCACCGATCGCCGTATTCTCGACGCGATGCTCACAGTTCCGCGCGAGGCGTTCGTGCCGGTTGCCAGGCAGGCATTGGCCTATCTCGACCTCGATCTCGACGTGAGCGAAGGCGGGGCCAAGCGGTTCCTGATCAAGCCACAGCTGACCGGCAAGCTGCTCCAGGCCGCCGAAATCGGCGAGGGGGACAACGTGCTGGTGGTCGGCTGCGCCACCGGCTACTTCGCCGCGCTGACGGCCGGGCTCGCCCGTCAGGTCACCGCGACGGAGTGTGATTCGGCCCTGGCCGCGAAGGCCAAGGATGCTTGCGCCAGCCTCGCCAACGTCACGTGCAAGGCCGCAGCCTGCGCCGAAGGGGATCCTTCTGCCGCTCCCTATGACGTCATTATCCTCAACGGTGCCTTCGAGGTGACGCCAGAGGCGCTGCTCGGGCAGCTCAAGGAGGGCGGGCGCCTCGTGGGGGTGTCGGCCCAATCCACGCCCCCCCGGGCCGTGATCGTGACCCATACCCACGGTGAATTCGGCCATCGGGCGCTGTTCGATGCCGCAGCTCCGGTCCTTCCCGGGTTGGAACGGGCCGCCGCTTTCGTTTTCTGAACGCCCGATTGAGGGCTTTGGCCCGTTAAAATCCCGTTCTGAATCAGAAGTGTGGCCCGGATGCTGCACGTGAAGAGTTTCCACCGGGAACTACCTTCAGGTGGTTCCGTTGCGCCAATTGGCAGCCTATGTTGCTGAGGGGCAACGACTCCACTCGGTAGACGGTATCCTAGCTCGCGGGCACGAGCGGGGCGTTAGAATGAACGGAATTTAAGGGATGCATGGGGTGAAGCTCTTCACCGGAGCTGCGGTTTCGGTCCTGCTGCTGGCGCTTGCCGGGCCGACGCCTGCCTTGGCGGACACGATCGAGGCCGCCTTGGTGCGGGCCTATCAGAACAATCCGCAGCTCAACGCACAGCGCGCCCAGGTGCGCTCGACCGACGAGAACGTGCCTCAGGCGTTGTCGGGCTATCGTCCCAGGGTCGCGCTGACGGCGAACGGCGGCTATCAATATCAGGATACACTGAGTTCGCCGGGGCCGGGTAACACACCAATCAACGGGCCCAGCGTGCCGCGCAGCGTGGGTGTGACCGTCACGCAGACGCTCTATAACGGCAACATCACCGGCAACAGGACGCGCGCCGCCGAGAGCCAGGTTTCCGGCTCCCGCGAAGCGCTGCGCAGCCTGGATCAGAGCGTGCTGCTTCAGGGCGCTTCGATCTACATGGACTATCTGCGCGATGCGGCTACGCTCGAAGTCCAGCGCAGCAACGTGCGCGTGCTCGAGCAGACGCTGAAGCAGACGCGTGATCGCTTCAACGTCGGCGAAGTGACGCGCACCGACGTTGCGCAATCGGAAGCGCAGCTGGCGGCTGGCAAGACGCAGGCCCTCACGGCCGAAGCAAATCTCACCACGACGCGCGCGAACTTCCGCCGCATCATCGGCAACGAGCCGACGAACCTCGCGCCTGGCTCGCCGGTCGATCGTTTCCTCCCCGCGAGCCTCGCCGGGGCAGTCGAGCTCGGCCTGATCGAACATCCCAACGTCACGGCCGCGATGTTCGGCATCGACGTCAACTTTCTGCAGGTCAAGGTCGCCGAAGGCGCGCTGCTGCCGACGATCGCGTTGCAGGTGGGGGCCACGCAGGGGAACGAACAGTCCTTGATTCAATACAGGTCGTTCAACGCGTCCGCCATCGCGCAGGCCAATTGGCAGCTCTACGATGGCGGCAATTCATATTCGCTGATCCGCCAGTCCAAGGAAAACCTGGCGCAGCAGCGTCTCAACCTCGAAACCACCCGCGACCAGACCCGCGCGACGGTCGTGCAGTGGTGGGGTTCGCTGCAGGCCGGCAAGGCCCAGGTGCAGTCCGCGCAGGCGCAGGTCACGGCGTCCGAGATCGCGCTGAACGGCGTGCGCGAAGAAGCCAAGGCTGGTCAGCGTACCACCCTCGACGTGCTCAACGCGCAGCAGGCGCTGGTCAACGCGCGAGTCGCGCTGGTGACCGCACAGCACGACCGCGTGGTCGCGTCCTATCAGGTTCTGGCCGCCATCGGCCGTCTGTCGCCGCAGGTCCTCGGCCTTGCGACCACGGTTTATGATGCGAGCGTTCACTACCATCAGGTCCGCGACAGCTGGGCCGGCGTGCGCACGCCTGACGGACGCTAAGGTCCGTAGTCATCCGGTCGGCCTCGCAAACAGCCGAGGCCGACTGGTGCTTTGCTTGCAATCATCAAAATCCCTGACATAGCCTTGCCAAGAAGATGCGGGTCGATTCGCCCGGCACCTGATGTCGTGTGCGTAAAGGCTTGAGTGCCGAGGGCAGGGGCGCACCTCCGCACGTTGAGCCGTGAACTGGGGACAAGTCGGGCTGCCGCGACGAAAATGTCGGGGCGTCCGTTGCGGAACCGGCCAATCCTGTCGTGCTTGGTGTAAAACAACGCATGCGAGGGCGTTGATGATGTGGAGTCGGAGATGACGCAGCCTGCAAAGGTCACAGAACCCTCGATGGAGGAGATTCTGGCCTCGATCCGGCGCATCATTGCCGACGATGAGGCCAAGCCGCCGCCGGCCGAAGCTGCCAAGCCAGCGCCCGCTGCAGCTGCGCCGAAGCCGTCAGCCATGAACGACATTCCGCCATCCAAGGTCGCTCTCGCAAAACCTGCTGCCGAGAAGCCCGCGCCGCCGCCGGCTGCGAAGCCAGCTCCAGCGCCGCCGCCGCCCGCACCTGCGGCGGATGCATCCAATAACCAGGACGATATTGATGCTCTGCTGGCGGGGCTGGACGCGGCTACGCCTGCGCCCGAGGTCCGTGCGCCTGAGCCAGAGCCCGAACCTGAACCCGACGTGCTCGAATTGACCGACGAGATGGCGGTGGATCCGGAGCCGACGCCGCCTCCGCCGCCGCCGAGCTTCCGCAAGGTCGAGCCGCGCGACGATCTGGAATTCGCCGAATCGCCGCTGCGCCTGACGCCGTCATCGTCCTATCCGCCGGTGGACTACGATGCGCCGCCGCTGCCGCCCCAACAGCCGATCCTGGCGCAATCGACGGTCTCGGCGGTCGAATCCGCCTTCAATTCCCTGGCCCACACGGTGCTCAGCAGCAATGCGCGGACGCTGGAAGATCTGGTCAAGGAGATGCTGCGTCCGATGCTGAAATCCTGGCTCGACGACAACCTGCCGGGCCTCGTTGAACGCATCGTGAAGGCCGAAATCGAGCGGGTCTCGCGCGGCGGCAGGTGAGGGCGGCTCCCGAGCCCTCATAAAGCCCCTCTTATGCGCCTGTTTGGCCTGCCGACCGGCCGGAAAGCCGTTTTGCCGCCGGGCTTTCCGTTGATCCTCTCCCGGACCTTTTCGTTGACTTGCCCCCCGCGCGCGGCTTTCTAGCAGCCCATGATCGAGAAAAATTACCAGCCCGCCGATATCGAAGCCCGCATGTCCGTCGTGTGGGAGGACAGCCTTGCCTTCAGGGCCGGCCGCCCCGACCGCCGCGACGCAGTGCCCTTTACCATCGTGATCCCGCCGCCGAACGTGACGGGCTCGCTGCATATGGGCCACGCCCTCAACAACACCCTCCAGGACATCCTGTGCCGGTTCGAGCGCATGCGCGGCCGCGACGTGCTGTGGCAGCCCGGCACCGACCATGCCGGTATCGCCACCCAGATGGTGGTCGAGCGGCAGCTGATGGAGCGCCAGCAGCCCAGCCGCCGCGAGATGGGCCGCGAGAAGTTTCTGGAGCGGGTCTGGCAGTGGAAAGCCGAGAGCGGCGACACCATCATCAACCAGCTCAAGCGCCTCGGCGCCTCCTGCGACTGGTCGCGCGAACGCTTCACCATGGACGAGGGCCTGTCGAAGGCCGTCATCAAGGTGTTCGTCGAGCTGCATCGCGACGGCCTGATCTACAAGGACAAGCGGCTGGTGAACTGGGACACCAAGCTGCTGACCGCGATCTCCGACCTCGAAGTGCAGCAGACCGAGGTCAAGGGCAGCCTGTGGTATCTGCGCTATCCGATCGAGGGCAAGACGTTCAGCCCCGAGGATCCCTCGAGCTTCATCGTCGTCGCCACCACGCGGCCCGAGACCATGCTCGGCGATACCGGCGTGGCGGTGCATCCCGACGACGAGCGTTATCAGAAGCTGGTCGGCAAGAACGTGATCCTGCCGCTGGTCGGTCGCAAGATTAAGATCATCACCGACGAGTATTCCGATCCGGACAAGGGCTCGGGCGCGGTGAAGGTGACGCCGGCGCACGACTTCAACGATTTCGAGGTCGGCAATCGCCATGGCCTGCGCCGGATCAGCGTGCTCGACAAGGAAGGTTGTCTCGATCTCCTCGACAACGAGGATTACCTGCGCGACCTGCCGGAAGGCGCTTCGCAGTTCGCCGAGGAGTTCAACAAGGTCGACCGCTTCGTGGCGCGCAAGCGCATCGTCGAGCGACTGGAATCCTTCGGCTTCGTCGAGCGGATCGAGCCGCACACCCACATGGTGCCGCACGGCGACCGCTCGAACAGCGTGATCGAGCCCTATCTGACCGACCAGTGGTACGTCGACGCCAAGACGCTGGCAAAGCCCGCGATCGCGGCGGTGCGTTCGGGCGAAACGACGTTCGTGCCGAAGAACTGGGAAAAGACCTATTTCGAGTGGATGGAGAACATCCAGCCCTGGTGCATCTCGCGCCAGCTGTGGTGGGGTCATCAGATCCCGGCCTGGTACGGCCCCGATGGCAAGGTGTTCGTCGCCGAGACCGAGGAGGAGGCCGTCAGCCACGCGCTCGGCTATTACGTCGAGCAGGAGGTCATCACGGCCGAGCAGGGCCGCGAGATGGCGCTCGACCGCAACAAGCGCGAAGGCTTCATCACGCGTGACGAGGACGTGCTCGACACCTGGTTCTCCTCGGCGCTGTGGCCGTTCTCGACGCTCGGCTGGCCCGAGGACGCGCCGGAAGTGCAGCGCTATTACCCGACCAACGCGCTGGTGACCGGCTTCGACATTATCTTCTTCTGGGTCGCCCGGATGATGATGATGGGCCTGCACTTCATGAAGGAAGTGCCGTTCTCGACGATCTACATCCATGCCCTCGTCCGCGACGAGAAGGGCGCCAAGATGTCGAAGTCGAAGGGCAACGTCATCGACCCCCTCAACCTGATCGACGAATACGGCGCCGACGCGTTGCGCTTCACGCTGGCCGCCATGGCGGCGCAGGGACGCGACATCAAGCTCGCCACCAGCCGCGTCGAGGGTTACCGGAATTTCGCGACGAAGCTCTGGAATGCGTCGCGTTTCGCGGAGATGAACCACTGCGCCGTGCCCGAAGGTTTCGAGCCGGCGAAGGCCAAGGAGACGCTGAACCGCTGGATCGCGCACGAGAGCGCCCACACCACGCGCGAGGTGACCGAGGCGATCGAAGCCTATCGCTTCAACGACGCGGCCGGTGCGATCTACCGCTTCGTCTGGAACGTCTATTGCGACTGGTATGTCGAGCTCGCAAAGCCCGTGCTGCTCGGTCCGGATAGCCCCGCCAAGGACGAAACCCGCGCCATGGTCGCCTGGGCGCGCGACGAGATCCTGAAGCTGCTGCACCCCTTCATGCCCTTCATCACCGAAGAGCTGTGGGAGGTGACGGCCAAGCGCGACGGCCTGCTGGCGCTGGCGCAATGGCCGCTGAAGCCGTCCGAGCCGACGCCGGAGCAACTCGCGATGCTCGCCGCGGCTGCCGGGCCCACCGATCCGCTGATCTCGCCGGTCCTGATCATGCCGATCTTCGACCATGCCGACTTCACCGATCCCAAGGCGGAAGCCGAGATCGGCTGGGTGATCGACCTCGTCACGCAGATCCGCTCGGTGCGCGCCGAGATGAACATCCCGCCGGCGACGCTGACGGCGCTGGTGCTCGCGGGCGCCTCGACCGAGACCAAGGAGCGCGCGCCGCGCTGGACCGACGTCATCAAGCGCATGGCACGGCTGTCCGACATCTCCTTCGCCGACCGCGCACCTGATGGTGCGGTCCAGCTTCTCGTGCGCGGCGAGGTGGCTGCGTTGCCGCTGAAGGGCGTGATCGACGTCGCCGCCGAGCGCACGCGCCTCGACAAGGAGATCGGCAAGGCCGACGCCGACATCAAGCGCGCCGAGTCCAAGCTGGCGAACGAGAAGTTCGTCGCCAACGCGGCCGAAGAGGTCGTCGAGGAGGAGCGCGAAAAGCGCGAGGCAGCACTGGCCCGCAAGGCCAAGCTGCTGGAGGCGCTGGAGCGGCTGAAGCAGGCGTCGTAGAGCGTTTTCGAGCGAAGTGGAAACTGGTTCGCGTCAAGAAAGCGCGTCAAAACTAGAATCTAGAGCCCGTTCCATCGGAACGGGTTCTAGGCCTACTTCGGGAACGGCTTGCTCAAGAACTTCGAGCCCTTGACGCCATAGCGCCAGGGCAGCTCGACGGCCTTGGTGATGCCGATCCGGATCCCGGCCGCCACCTCGACCTCCTCTGTCCGCGCATGCAGCGCGATCGGCGGCCGGTCCAACGGCAGGGCGTTGTGCGCGATGGTGATGCCCAGCGCCTCGGTCAGCTTGCCGGGGCCCGAGCACAGCGCATGCGCCTCCTGGAGATGGCGGCGGCGGCGCATCGCCGCCAGGCCATGCGTCGGCTCCAGTGCGCGGATCAGCACGGCGCTGGCGGAGCCTTCCTCCTCGCAGACGAAGTTCACGCACCAGTGAATGCCGTAGGAGCGGTAGACATAGGCAAAGCCGGGCGGGCCAAACATGATTTGGTTCCGCGGCGTCGGGCCATTGTAGGAGTGCGCCGCCGGCTCGGTATGATGATAGGCCTCGACCTCGACGATGAGGCCGCCGACGCCATTGACCAGTATGGTGGCCCCGATCAAATCGGGCGCGACCTCGTGGACGCTGCGGCCGAAAAACGCACGCTTCAGGGCTTTGCCGAGCCGCGGTGGTGAGGCTTTCGAGGTTGGAGCCATTCGAGGTGAGAATCGCCTGAGAACAGAGCAGGATATTGCCCATATCTGCCATGTTCCCTGAAGCGGCGCGAGCCGGGTTGCGGCAGGCAGCCAGACCGACTAGGTAGGACCTGAACAGACCGGACAGCCCATGGTCGTTATTGTCGACACCATCTCGAACCCGTTGCGCCCCCGCCACCCTGAAAAGGTGAATCGCCCCGATTCCGCTTCGCCGCCGAAGCCGGACTGGATCCGCGTGCGCGCCCCCAATACCCGCGGCTATGCCGACACCCGCAACATCGTGCGCGCCAACGGCCTGCACACGGTGTGCGAGGAGGCGGGCTGCCCGAACATCGGCGAGTGCTGGGACAAGAAGCACGCGACCTTCATGATCATGGGGGACACCTGCACCCGGGCCTGCGCGTTCTGTAACGTCAAGACCGGCATGCCCAATGCGCTGGATGCGGCCGAGCCGCAGAACGTCGCCGAAGCCGTCGCCAAGCTGGGGCTGGCCCACGTCGTCATCACCTCCGTCGACCGCGACGATCTGGCCGATGGCGGCGCCGAGCATTTTGCAGAGACCATCCGTGCGATCCGGGCCGCGTGCCCCTCGACCACGATCGAGATCCTGACGCCCGACTTCCTGCGCAAGGAGGGGGCGCTCGAAATCGTCGTCGCGGCGAGGCCCGACGTGTTCAACCACAATCTCGAGACCGTGCCGTCGCGTTACCTCACGGTGCGGCCCGGCGCGCGCTACTTCCACTCGATCCGGCTGTTGCAGCGGGTCAAGGAGCTCGATCCCACCATCTTCACCAAGTCCGGCATCATGGTCGGCCTCGGCGAGGAGCGCCACGAGGTGCAGCAGGTGATGGACGATCTGCGCTCCGCCGACGTCGACTTCCTGACCATCGGGCAATATCTCCAGCCGACCCGGAAGCACCACGCCGTGATGCGCTATGTGCCGCCCGACGAGTTTTCGTCCTACGAGAAGGTCGCCTACACCAAGGGTTTCCTGATGGTGTCGGCGAGCCCGCTCACCCGTTCGTCGCATCATGCCGGCGAGGACTTTGCGAGACTGAAGGCCGCACGGGCCGCGACTGCCCGCTGAACCGCCATGCCCAAATTTTCAAGCAAGCGCCGTGTCCATCACAGCGCGTCCGAGATGTTTGATCTGGTCGCCGACGTCGAGCGCTACCCGGAGTTCGTGCCGCTGTGCAGCGCGCTCAAGATCCGCCAGCGGATGGCCAAACCCGACGGCACCGAGGTGCTGGTCGCCGACATGACGGTGTCGTTCAAGCTGGTCAAGGAGTCCTTCACCAGCCGCGTGACGCTCGACCGCGCCAATCTGAATATCCGGGTCGAATATCTGCAAGGCCCGTTCAGCAACCTCGAGAACCGCTGGACGTTCGAGCCCAAGGGTGAGGGCGTCTGCGACGTCGGATTCTTCCTGGCCTACGAGTTCAAGAGCCGGATGCTGGCGATGCTGATGGGCTCGATGTTCGATGCCGCGTTCGCGCGCTTCTCCATCGCATTCGAGAAGCGGGCGGATGCGATCTACGGCCGGCCAAAGCTGGCGTCGTCGTAAGGCGTACTCTCTCCGCCGTCATTGCGAGGAGCCCTTGCGACGAAGCAATCCAGGGTCTTTCCGCGGAGGGATTCTGGATTGCTTCGCTGCGCTCGCAATGACAGTGAGGCTCAATCCACCGCCTTCACCACATCCGGCGGCTGCGAGGCGTAATAGGCCGCGGCCGCCTCGATCTCCTGCGGCGTCATCGCGCGGGCGATGTTGCGCATCTGCTGGCTGATGTCGTTGCGCCGCTCGCCGGATGCGAAGGCCTGGAGCTGCGCCTTCATGTAAGCTTCGGACTGGCCTTCGAGCCACGGACTGCCGGTCTTGTTGTCGAGGCTGCCATGGCAGGAGCCGCAGGGCGCGATCCCGCGCATCGGCGCGCCGTAGATGACGATGCTCGGTTTCGGCAGCTGCGGCGTCGGGTGATAGGCTGCCGGCCGCGGCAGATAGGCGTAATAGTTCGAGAGATCGGCGATCTCCTGGTCCGTCAGATTGACGGCGAATGGCGACATCACGGCATTGGTGCGCGCGCCGGATCGGAAATCGTGCAGCTCCTTGTAGATGACGGCCGCGTACTGGCCGGCGAGATTGGGCGAATCCGCGCGGCTGATGCCGGTCGGGCCGTGGCAGATCGCGCAGCGCTGCGCCAGCGTCGCGCCGCGGCCGATCGCTTCCTGGCTCGGACGCGACAGCGTATGCGAGGTCAGCACGACCTCCGACAGGCGTTTTGTCTGCTCGGGCGCAGTAACATTCGCCGCGCGCTGTGGCACGCCGGCGGCGCTGCAGATCGCATCCCAGACATTGGCGAACTGAACCCAGGGCTGTGCGAAGGGCAGCACGATGAAGCCGGTGATCGCCGTCACGATCAGGATCGCGGCGGTGATGCCGACGCCCATCCTGAAATGGCTGTTGCGGAAGGTGAAGAGGTCGCGCGCGCTCATCACTGCGCTCCCACATAGACGGCCGGCACCGACGTGCCCTCGGTCAGCGCCAGCGTCACGATCGGGTAGCCGTAATTGGTGAGGGTGAGGACGATCATCAGCGCCACCCACAGCGCATGCGTGTTGAGCGCGACCGGCACGGTCGCGGGCTGATGCACAGCCAGCGCAAAGCGGTACGGGCCGGCGTCAACCCGGGGCGCACGCATGCCACGTGCGAGGATGACGATGAACATGATGCCCGACGCCAGCAGGATGAAGCCGCCGATCGCGGAGAACGTGACCGAGAGCGCCTGCGGCGCGATCGCGGGATCGCCGAAGTCGAAATAGGCCATGCGGCGCGGCATGCCCAGGATGCCGACCCAGTGCCACGGGAAGGTCGTGATGATCATACCGATGAACCAAAGCCAGAGCTGGGTGCGGATCAGGCGGATGTCGATGAGTTCGCGCCCGGTCAGATGCGGCCACAGATCATAGGCGATCGCAAAGTACATGATCACGATGGCGCCGCCGAAGATCAGGTGGAAATGGCCGGTGATCCACTGCGTGTTGTGGATCGACGCATCGAGCTGGTAGCTCATGTTGATCAGGCCGCCGGCGCCGCCGAAGCCGAGCATGACGAACGAGAACGCCAGCGCCAGCATCATCGGGTTGTCCCAGGGCAGCGCCTTGATCCAGCCGAATAGGCCGCGGCCGCCGCGCAGGCGCGCCGCGATCTCGACCGAGGCGCAGATCGTGAACACGGTCAGCAGCGTCGGCAGCGCGACCAGCGCCGTGAAGGCCGAATGGATGAACTTGAAGCCGGCGCCGACCTGCGGATCGGCGAAGGTGTGGTGCATGCCGATCGGCATCGCCACCACCAGGAACAGGATGAAGGAGATCCGCGCCATGCTGTCGGAATAAACCCGGCCGCCGATCGCGCGCGGCACGATGGTGTAATAGGCGATGTAGGTCGGCATCAGCCAGAAATAGACGATGGCGTGCAGCGTCCAGGAGAAGAACACGCGGGCAAGACCCGCGTCGATCGTGGCCTTCAGCCCGGCCGCGACGGGAATGATCTGGAGCAGCAGCTCGAGCGCGGCACCAACCGCGGTCCAGGCCCAGAGATAGGAGCCCGCAACATTGGCGAACATCGCCAGCGGCACCGGTGCACCGGGATGGGCCTTCCGCCAGACGCGCAGATTGATCGCCATCAGCGCGACCCAAATCCAGGAGCCGACCACGACCAGCACGACGCCGAGGTAGTAGAAAACGTTGCCGATCAGCGGCGGATAGAAGGTGTAGAGCACCGACGCGCGCCCCAGCGCGACCGGGATCAGCGCCATGACGCTGCCGATCACGATCAGCCAAAATCCGGTCCAGGCCCAGCGCACGCCGACCAGGCGCTGCTCCAGCGCGGACTCGCTGATGGCATAGCCAAAGCCCATCGCGACGAGCGTGGGAAAGACGTAGCCCATCACCGTGCCGTGCGCGGTCAGCGAGCGGTAATAGAGCTCGGGATTGGACAGCCAGGTGCCGATCGGGCTGCGGATGAACATCTGCCAGGCGCCGAGCGTGAGCGCGATGCCGAACACGCCGAAGGCCAGCCAGAAATGGGCGAGGATGAGTTTCCTATTCGCCAACACAGCTCAGCCTCCCGCCACCCTTCGCGCGATCGGCGAAGTCGGTCTTGTTGATCACCTTGACCTTGCCCCACATGCCCTCGTGGCCGAAGGAGCAAAACTCCTGGCAGGGCATCAGATAGTCGCCGGTCTTCGTAAAGCGCATCAATTGCTCGGAGATGTAGCCCGGCACCAGCATGGTGTTGATGTTGGTGCCCTGGATCAGGATGCCGTGGACGACGTCGGCGCTGGTGGCGCGCATCGTGATCGGCGTATCTACGGGCACCACGATGCAGGCCGGCGTGAAGGAATATTGCTGGCCGATCGCGCGCACGGTCACATTGCCATTGGCCTCCAGCACGCTGCCGAGATTGCTCTCGACGAATTCGCCGGACAGATGAATGCGCGAGGGATCGGTGGTCTCGACGCGCGGCTGCGGCATGGTGGCGCGATGGATGCCGGCGAAGGCTGCCAGAAGCGCCATGCCGACGACGATTATCACGGCAATGGTCGCCCAGCGCCGCTCGACGCGGGCCGCGACCTCGGCGCTGCCATGGGTGTCCTCTGCGCTCATTGCAGTGATCCGCGCGGCAGGAAGACGAAGAGATAGAAGGCAAGCCACATCGCGACCACGCAGGCCGTGGCGATGCCGGCCAGCACGATCGCGCCAGACGGTCCTTGCGAGACGACTTCCTCGACGGCCTGGTCGGCGGCGGCTGGGCTGGTCGGCGGATCGGAATTGAACATGACGGTTCTCTGGCGCCTCTCAGTTCAGCGGTGCGGAGCGCAGCTCGTTGGCCTCGCGCGCCGACACCGGCGTGCCGCGATTGCCCCAGGCGGTGCGGATGTAGGAGACGACGGCGGCGACCTCGTTGTCGGAGAGGAGGCCTGCGAAGGGCGGCATGCCGTAGGGCATCGGATTGCCCTTGGTGCCCGGCGGATAGCCGCCATTGAGCACCATGCGGATCGGGTTGACCGCCGACTGCATCTCGATCGACTGGTTGTTGGCGAGCGGCGGCCAGTGCGGCGGCTTGCCTTCGCCCTGGACGCCGTGACAGCTCGCGCAATTCTTGTCGTAGACGGTCTTGCCGAGGCTGATCAGCAGGCTGCTCTCGGTGGTCGGCAGCGCCGAGCTCGGCGCCGGCGGAGGCGAGGGCTCCGCGATGCCCTTGAGGTACACCGCCATGGCGCGCGTGTCCTCGTCGTTGAGATATTGCAGGCTGTTGTGCACGACCTCGGCCATCGGGCCGTAGACCACGCCGCGCATGGAGACGCCGGTCTGGAGCAGGTCGGTGATGTCCTTGATGCTCCAGTCGCCGAGCCCCGCCTCACGGTTGGAGGTGAGGGACGGCGCGTACCAGTTCTGCATCGGGATCAGGCCGCCCTTGAAGGCGTCCGATTGCGAGGTGCCGCCAAGCGCGTTGATCGGCGAATGGCACATGCCGCAATGGCCGAGCCCCTCGACCAGATAGGCGCCACGATTCCATTCCGCCGACTTGGTGGGGTCGGACTTGAACTCACCCTCGCGGAAGAACAGCGTGCGCCAGCCGAGGATGAGCTGGCGGTTGTCATAGGGAAAGCGCAGCTCGTGCGGCTTGTTCTTCTGGTTCACCGGCTGAATCGAGCGCAGATAGGCGAAGATCGCGTCGCTGTCGGCGCGTGTCACCTTTGTGTAGGACGCGAACGGCATCGCCGGATAGATCAGCCCGCCATCCGGGAAACGGCCGTTGTGCATGGTTCTGTAGAAATCGTCCGCGCTCCACTTGCCGATGCCGGTCTCCGGATCGGGCGTGATGTTGGAGGTGTAGATCGTTCCGAACGGGGTCGGCATCGGGCGCCCGCCGGCAAACAGCCGGCCCTCAGCCGCAGTATGGCAGGCCGTGCAATCGCCGGCGCGGGCGAGATATTCACCCCGCGCAATGACGTCGCCGGCCTTGTCCTGCGCCTGCGCGGCCGTGATGAGCGCGGCGAGGGCCAGGAGCTTGATCGAAAGCAGCGTGATCGACAGTCTTGAGCCCATCATGCGCCTCGTCAGTTGGGCTGGCTGCCGCAGCCGAACGGCAGCGCGTAGGTGCCTTTCGGGACGGGGGCCGGGTTGGTGGGCGCGGGTCGCGTCGCGAGCCAGGCCGCAACGGCGGTAACATCTGCTTCCGTCAGATGGCCGGCGACGAGCTGCATGCAGTCCGGCGATTTTGCCGTTCGCGTGCCGTAGCGCCAGGCGCCGAGCTGCGCACTGACGTAAGCGGCGCGCAAGCCCAGCAGACCGGGGATGCCGGGCTGCATGCCGGTGAGGCCCGGGCCGTGACAGCTCACGCACGCCGGTATGTTACGACCGGCATCGCCGCTGGTCGCGAGCAGCTCGCCCTGCGCCAGCACTTCCTTGCTGACTTCGCTCGGCGCGGGCTGCGGCAGCGGCGGATGCTCGCTGGCGAAATATTCGGCCATCGCCTCCAGATACGGATCAGGCAGAAACTCCAGCAGATAGTTCATCGGCGGGTATTTGCGCCGGCCGCTGCGGAAGGCGAGGAGCTGGTTGTAGAGATAGCCGGCCGGCTTGCCGGCAAGCCGCGGGAAATAGACGTCGCTGGTGCCTTCGCCCTTGTTGCCGTGACAGGGCGTGCACGCCTCCACCCGCGCCGCCATGGTATCCGGCGGCTGGTTGGCCGTTTGTGCTGCAGTACCATCAATAGCGGCCAAGGTAGCAATAGCGATTGCCAGTGCAGTGTCGCGAGCGAACACGCCGTCGCCCTCCAGAAAGCAGGACCGGGTTGATTCCTGGCCACAGCGTAGAGCCGCATTATTGCGCCAATACAGTCGCGCGCAAGATCGGACATGGCGATGACGCTTGGTCGCGGTTGCACATTTGCGATCCTGATCGAATTCGACAAGAATTGCGTGCTTTTTGAAAACTGGCGTAACGCCGCGATCTCGCGGCGTATTCCGCCCGAGCTTTGCTTCACAAGCGGGAAGCGCGGCAATGTGGAATCCGTTCGCGCGCGCGCGGATGTTCTGCCGCTTGGGCCGGGCAGACGACCCATCATCAGAGTGCATCTTCCCGTCGGGCGACAAGTGCAGTTTGTGCCAAAACGCACCGCGCTGACGCAACACCCCTTGCCGGAAACGGCGCACCGCGAGCTCTGCCCTTCGCGAAAGGTTCGACTACAATCCGAGTCGGGCGCGGGCGCCTTATCGCGGGATCGGGGAGATGGGACGCTGGAAGCAGGCATGGAGCGAAGAAGACCTTGGCAGGCTGAAGGTCCTGGCAGGCACCAAGCCGATTGCGCTGATAGCGAAAGAGCTCGGCCGGACCCGCGGCACGGTGCTGGCGAAGGCGATTGAGCAGAAGCTCCCTGTCATTTGTCGGACGAAGCGCCAGGAACAATAGGGCGCGATATCGCTCGCGATCGGTCTGGCGTTACAGGGCACGCTGTCCAATCTCGCTGCCGGCGTGATGCTGCTGCTGTTCCGGCCCTTCCACATCGGCGCCGACGTCGAGGTCGGTGTGGGGCGTGGCGATCATCAATCACAGCGCGAGCGCGCTGCTGGCGGCGGCATGAAGTGGCTCAGCCGCGCGGTGACCGCGGCGTCCTGCGCTTCACCGCATGCCGGCGCGGCGAGCGGGTCACGCGGGGACGCAGGCGGGTTGCCGCGGCGGCGCGCCGGGGCTTGGGCTGGGCCTTCGGGCCGCGGGCGAGATCCATCAGCATGCGCAATGCCTCGACCACCGAGCGCTGGCGCACGGCGGTCCGGCCGATCGCGCCAAAGCGATGCTCGCGATGGACGATGCGGCCGTCGCGCGCGGCAACCGCGAAATGCACGAGACCGACCGGCTTGCCGGGCGTGGCGCCGCCGGGGCCGGCGATACCGGTAATGGCAACGGCGAGATCGACGCCGGCACGCTCCAGCGCGCCGACCGCCATCGCGGTTGCGGTCTCCTTGCTGACGGCGCCGAAATTCGCGAGCGTGCTCGCCTCGACCCCTAGCATCGCGCGCTTGGCGTCATTGGAATAAGTGACGAAGCCGCGGTCGATCACGTCGGAGGAGCCGGGAATGTCGGTCAGCGCGCCGGCAACCAGACCGCCGGTGCAGGACTCGGCGGTGGCAATCGTCAGCTTGCGCATCCGGCACAGATCGCGCAGCGAGCGGGAGAGGGCGCGTGCGTCGCTGCCGCCCATGACCTAGACGCTCCAGGGCAGACGGATGGTGGCGCTCGCGGTGGCCGCGATGCCTTCCTCGCGGCCGGTGAAGCCGAGCCGCTCGCTGGTGGTCGCCTTCACCGCGACGCGCGAGATATCGACCCCGGAGATCTCGGCGATGCGGGCGCGCATGGTGTCGCGCAAGGGGCCGATCTTCGGCCGCTCGCAGATCATCGTCACCTCGAGGTTGGCGACGCGGCCGCCGCGCTGCGCAACGCGCTCGATGGCGTATTTCAGGAACTGGTCGGAGGAAGCCCCCTTCCATTTCGCATCGCTCGGCGGAAAGTGCGAGCCGATATCGCCGTCGGCGAGTGCGCCGAGGATGGCGTCGACCAGCGCATGCAGGCCGACATCGCCGTCGGAATGGGCGAGGAAGCCTTTGGTGTGCGGCACCCGTACGCCACAGATCATCACGTGGTCGCCTTCGCCGAAGGCGTGCACGTCATAGCCGGTGCCGGTCCTGATGTCGCCGAGCAGGCTGGCCAGGCGCGCTTCCTCGCGCACGAAATCCTCGGGAGTGGTGAGCTTCATATTGGCAACATCGCCTTCAAAGGTTGCGACCGTCAATCCCGCCCATTCGGCAATCGCGGCATCGTCGGTGAAATCGCTGCGCCCATCCTTTGCCGCGCGACGATGCGCCTCGAGGATGACGTCGAAACGAAAGGATTGCGGCGTCTGCGCGATTCGCAAGGCTGCGCGGTCCGGCGTGTCCTCGACATTGCCGCTCTCGCCGGTGACCTTGATCGTGTCGGTGACAGGGACGACGGGGAGCGCAGCGCCGGTGCGGCTGGCCGCCTCGATCGCGCGCGAGATCACGCCTGCCGAGACGAAGGGGCGCGCGGCGTCGTGGATGAGCACTATATCGGGCTTATGCTTGGCGAGTGCTTCGAGCCCTGCGAGCACGGAGGCCTGCCGCGTCGCGCCGCCATTGGTCGGCGGCTCGTGGCTGAGACCTGCGACCGCTGCCGTGAACATGGCGCTGTCGTCGGGGTTCACTACCGGCTGCACGGCGAACACGTCGGGGTGGCGGCTGAAGGCTTCCATGGCGCGGTAGATCACGGGGACGCCGCCGATCTCGCGATATTGCTTGGGACCACCGGCGCCAGCCCGCAGGCCGCGTCCGGCCGCGACGAGGACGACTGCGGTGCGCTGTGATTTCGCCATAGGACTCAAATACTCAGTTGGTGATGAAGAGAGTCGGGGGAGTGGGGTGATTGCCGCATGCCTCTAGCACGGCAGGCCCGCAAAAAAAGGGGTTTCCCCGGATTGTGGGAAACAGCATTTTGCTGCACTGCACTTGAAAGATTTGCAGAACTGTCTAAACTGTAGGCATGACGCTTGACTGCACAAGAATTGTGCGCAAGATAGGTCATGGCAGGCGCGATGAGGCCCTGCCTACGCAACGAGACCCCTGTGACCGGCTCGGCAGTATCAGGCTCTAAGCCGTTGAAAATTGGCGATATCGAGGTCGCCACCCCGGTCTTCCTGGCGCCGATGTCGGGGGTCACCGACTCGCCCGTCCGCCGGCTCGCCGCCGAGCTCGGGGCCGGTCTGGTCGTGTCCGAAATGACCGCCAGCGATGAGCTCGCGAATGGCCACAAGATGTCACGGTTGCGCTGCGAAGCGACCGGGATCGGGCCTCATGTAGTCCAGCTCGCCGGCTGCGAGGCGCACTGGATGGCCGAAGGGGCCCGGATCGCCGAAGCCGGAGGCGCCGACATCATCGACATCAACATGGGCTGTCCGGCCCGGCATGTCACCGGCGGCCAGTCCGGCTCCGCCCTGATGCGCGATCTCGACCATGCCGTCAGCCTGATCGATGCGACGATCGCGGCGGTGAAGGTGCCGGTGACGCTGAAGATGCGGCTCGGCTGGGACGATCACACCCGCAACGCGCCGGAATTGGCGCGGCGTGCGGAAGCCGCCGGCATTGAGCTCGTCACCGTGCACGGCCGCACCCGCTGCCAGTTCTACAAGGGCGAGGCCGATTGGGATGCGATCCGCGCGGTGCGCGAAGCGATCTCCATTCCGCTTGTCGTCAATGGCGACATCACCACTTACGAGAAGGCGCTCGCGGCGTTGGAGGCCTCCGGCGCCGATGCCGTGATGATCGGCCGCGGCGCGCAGGGGCAGCCCTGGTTGCCCGGCGAGATCGGCCGCCGCCTGAAGGGCGGGGCGGTCGAAGCCGCGCCGTCGCTCGAGACCCAGCTGCATTATGTCCGCACGCTCTATGAGGGCGTCTGCGCGCTCTACGGCCTGCGGATCGGCCTCCGGCACGCGCGAAAACATCTCGGCTGGGCGCTCGACGTCGCGGCCGATGTGAGCCGTGCGCCGGCCGAGAAGCTGAAAGCCTGGCGCCAGAAGATCCTCACCTCCGAGGATCCGCGCCTCGTCCACCAGTCGCTGCAAGATGCCTTCGACGATTTCGCATGGAGCGCTGCTGCATGAGCTCAGTTGCTGACCATCGCCGGCCGCTTCCGTCCGAGAGCGACGCGATCCTGGATGCGCTGCCCAATCCCGTGCTCATGATCGGGCCGGACGGCAAGATCGTCGCCGCCAACATCGCGACCGAAGCCTTCTTCGACATCTCGACGCAGTTCCTGAAACGGCAGTCGCTGAAAGAGCTGGTGCCGTTCGGGAGCCCCTTGCTAGCGCTGATCGACCAGGTTCGTTCGTCGAACTCGCCGGTCAACGAATACAAGGTCGATCTGGGCACGCCGCGCATGGGCGGCGACCGCCAGGTGGATCTGCATGTCGCCCCGCTGACGGAACGGCCCGGCCATATCGTGGTGATGCTCCAGGAGCGCTCCATCGCCGACAAGATGGACCGCCAGCTCACCCATCGCAGCGCCGCGCGCTCGGTGATCGCGCTGGCCGCCATGCTGGCGCATGAGATCAAGAATCCGCTCTCCGGCATCCGCGGCGCCGCGCAGCTGCTGGAGCAGCAGGCCTCGTCCGAGGACCGCATGCTGACGCGGCTGATCTGCGACGAGGCCGACCGCATCGTGACGCTGGTCGACCGCATGGAGGTGTTCGGCGACGAGCGCCCCGTGGTGCGCGGTCCCGTCAACATCCATTCCGTGCTCGATCACGTGAAGCGACTGGCGCAGTCGGGCTTTGCCCGCAACATCCGCTTCATCGAGGATTATGATCCCTCGCTGCCGCCGGTCCTGGCGAACCAGGATCAGCTCGTCCAGGTGTTCCTCAACCTCGTGAAGAACGCCGCCGAAGCGCTGATCGACGTCCCCGACGCCGAGATCCAGCTCACCACCGCGTTCCGTCCCGGCGTGCGCCTGTCAGTCCCCGGTCAAAAATCCCGTGTATCCCTGCCGCTCGAGTTCTGCGTGAAGGACAACGGACCAGGCGTGCCGGACGATCTTCTGCCCAACCTGTTCGATCCCTTCGTGACCACCAAGCAGACCGGCTCGGGTCTTGGCCTGGCGCTGGTCGCAAAGATCATCGGAGATCACGGGGGCATCATCGAATGCGAGTCTCAGCCGCGCAAGACCACCTTCCGCGTGCTGATGCCGATGTATTCCACATCGGTCAAACATGCCGATCAAAGCAGCCGCGACGGCTCTGCCGGGAAGTCGTCGTCTGCGTCACAGGGGGCGAAATGAGGATTAACGATGCCCGCAGGTAGCATTCTCGTTGCTGATGACGACACCGCCATCCGCACGGTTCTCAATCAGGCGCTATCCCGCGCCGGCTACGAGGTCAGGCTGACCGGCAATGCCGCAACGCTATGGCGCTGGGTCAGCCAGGGGGAGGGCGATCTCGTCATCACCGACGTGGTGATGCCCGACGAGAACGCCTTCGACCTGCTGCCGCGGATCAAGAAGATGCGGCCCAATCTGCCCGTCATCGTCATGAGCGCGCAGAACACGTTCATGACCGCGATCCGCGCCTCCGAACGCGGGGCGTACGAATATCTGCCAAAGCCCTTCGACCTGAAGGAACTGATCGCCATCGTCGGCCGTGCGCTGGCCGAGCCGAAGGAACGGGTCTCGACGCCGGACGAGGACGCCGAGATGGAGGCGATCCCGCTGGTCGGCCGCTCGCCGGCGATGCAGGAAATCTACCGCGTGCTGGCGCGTCTGATGCAGACCGACCTCACCGTGATGATCACGGGCGAGTCCGGTACCGGCAAGGAGCTGGTGGCGCGCGCGCTGCACGATTACGGCAAGCGCCGCAACGGCCCGTTCGTCGCGGTCAACATGGCGGCGATCCCGCGTGACCTCATCGAGTCCGAACTGTTCGGCCACGAGCGCGGCGCCTTCACCGGCGCCAACACCCGCGCCTCGGGTCGGTTCGAGCAGGCCGAGGGCGGCACGCTGTTCCTGGACGAGATCGGCGACATGCCGATGGAGGCGCAGACCCGCCTGCTGCGCGTGCTCCAGCAGGGCGAATACACCACCGTCGGCGGCCGCACCCCGATCAAGACCGACGTGCGGATCGTCGCGGCGTCCAACAAGGACCTGCGCGTCCTGATCCAGCAGGGCCTGTTCCGCGAGGATCTGTTCTTCCGCCTCAACGTCGTGCCGCTGCGGCTGCCCCCCTTGCGCGAGCGCATCGAAGACCTGCCGGACCTCGTGCGGCACTTCTTCACACTGGCCGAGAAGGACGGTCTGCCGCCGAAGAAGCTCGATGCGCTGGCGCTGGAGCGGATGAAGCAGCACCGCTGGCCCGGCAACGTGCGCGAGCTCGAGAACCTCGCCCGGCGCCTCGCCGCGCTCTATCCGCAGGACGTGATCACCGGCTCCGTCATCGACGGCGAGCTGGCGCCGCCCACGGTCAGCCCGGGTGCCGCTGTCCAGCAGGGCGTCGACAATCTCGGCGGCGCCGTGGAGGCCTATCTGTCCTCGCACTTCCAGGGCTTCCCGAACGGCGTGCCGCCGCCGGGCCTCTATCACCGTATCCTCAAAGAGATCGAGGTGCCGCTGCTCACGGCCGCGCTCGCCGCCACCCGCGGCAACCAGATCCGCGCCGCCGATTTGCTCGGCCTCAACCGCAACACGCTGCGGAAGAAGATCCGGGACCTCGATATCCAGGTGTATCGGAGCGGGGGCTAGTTTTCCGAACGGACGGTGGCTCAGCTCCCCCTACCAAAGCGGAGCTGAGCCTTCCGGATCGCGCTGGCCGTTGTGGCTAACGCGGTGAGCAAAAGTCCGAATCAGGCCGAAACGTTCCGTTGGAACGTATGAATTGTTATTCAACCGCCGAGCGCTGCGTCGCGCTCATCTGATCAGCCGCGCCGAGACCGACTGGGCGCTGGCGACGTTCGCCAGCGGCTGCTGCACCCCGAGACCATTGACCAGGAGGTCGGCGGCTACGATCAGCAGCAGCACGGCCGACACCATCATCGCGAGAAAGAACCTGTCCATGGCGGTCAAGCCGTAGGGGCGGGAATCCGTTCCCGCAAGCGAGGTTTGCCAGAACAGCGGCCTGTGGATGCGCCGGTCCGTCGCGGCGAGGGCGCCGCGGAATTGTCGCAATTCGGCAACAATGTGGTACGAATACATCAGTATCCGCCCGCCGCGGACCCCGTTTTCAGCACCATTGCCGGAATGACCAGCGCAGACACCTCGGCCGCACACTTCGACACGGCCCCAGCGGAAGAGCCCCGGCGTTGGTCGGTGCGACGCTGGCTGGCACCCCTTGCCGTGGCGATGGCGTTGCTGTCGGCCCTCCTGACCTTCCTGGTCCTGACCGGTCTCACGCGGATCGAGCCGACGCCGGAGGTGGTCCGCTCGTTCTATCTGATCAATGCGGCCACGATCCTGCTGCTGGTCGGCATCATCGTCCGCGAGCTCTGGCAGCTGATCCTGGCGCGTCGGCGGGGCCGGGCGGCGGCACGCCTCCATGTCCAGATCGTCAGCCTGTTCTCGATCGTCGCGGTGCTGCCGGCGGTGCTGGTCGCCGTCGTCGCCAACGTCACCATCGAGCGCGGCCTCGACCGGCTGTTCTCCGGCCCGACCAAGGAGGTGATCCAGAATTCGCTGACGATCGCGCGGGCCTACATGCAAGACCACGCGCAGCTGATCCGCGGCGACATTCTCGGCATGGCCAATGACATCGCGCACGCCCGGCCGCTCTACGACCAGGACCGCCGCTCGTTCCGCGAGCTGCTGACCGCCAGCGCCGGCTCCCGCAACCTGCCGGGCGCGATGATCATCGACAAGAACACCAATATCCTGGAATCGGCGGACACCGGCATGCGGCTAGCCTATTCGCCGCCGGCGCCGGACTTCCTCAGCAACGTCAACGAATCCGAGCCCGAGATCGCGGTGCTCCCGGATGCGAGCTTCGTCGCCGCGGTGATCCGCCTGCGCGCCTTCAGCGACACCTTCCTTTATGTCGCGCGACCGCTCGATCCGAACGTCGTCAACCAGCTCAAGCAGACCGAGGTCAGCGTCGCCGAATACGCTCAGATCGAGTCGCGCCGGCTCGGCATCCAGGTCGCCTTCGCGCTGATGTTCGCGGTGATCGCGCTGACCATCCTGATGGCCTCGGTGCTGATCGGCCTCAACTTCGCCAACTCGCTGGTGGCCCCGATCCGGCGGCTGATGAACGCCGCCCACACGGTCTCGACCGGCGACCTCCATGTGAAGGTGCCCGTGCATCAGTCGGAAGGTGACCTCGCCCAGCTGGGTGAGACCTTCAACAAGATGACACAGGAATTGCGCAGCCAGCGTGACGAACTCGTCAACGCCAGCGATCTCATCGACAGCCGCCGCCGCTTCATCGAGGCCGTGCTGTCTTCGGCGAGCGCCGGCATCATCGGCGTCGACAATTCGGGCAGCGTCGGCATCCTCAACCGCTCTGCCGAGAAGCTGATCGGGCACTCCGAAGCGGAGACGCTCGGCCATCCGCTCTCCGACGTGCTGCCCGAGCTCGAGGAGATGATGAAGACGGCGCGGGAAGGGACCCAGCGCCTGGTGCAGGGCCAGATCACGATCACGCGCGACGGCACCGAGCGCAACCTGTCGGTCCGCGTCAGCGCCGAGAAGACCAGCCAGCCGCACGACAGCTACATCATCACGCTCGACGACATCACCGAGCTGGTCTCGGCGCAGCGCACCTCGGCCTGGGGCGACGTCGCGCGCCGCATCGCGCATGAGATCAAGAATCCGCTGACGCCGATCCAGCTCTCGGCCGAGCGCATCCGCCGCAAGTTCGGCAAGGACATCACCGAGACCAAGGACAAGCAGATCTTCGAGCAGTGCACCGATACCATCGTGCGCCAGGTCGACGATATCCGCCGCATGGTCGACGAGTTCTCGCGTTTCGCACGGATGCCGAAGCCGGTGATGGAGGGCGAGGACGTCGCCGACACCGTGCGGCAGGCGGTGTTCCTGATGAAGGTCGCCCATCCCGAGATCGATATCGAGGCCGAATTCAAGGAAGATCCGCTGCGCGCGCAGTTCGACCGGCGGCTGATCTCGCAGGCGGTCACCAACATCGTCAAGAACGCCACCGAGGCGGTCGAGCAGGTGCCGCCGGAGGAGCTCGGCAAGGATTACGGCAAGGGCCGCATCGACGTCGTGGTCTCGCGCGAGGGCGAGGACGTGCTGATCGACGTCATCGACAACGGCATCGGCCTGCCCAAGGTCGCGCGCTCGCGCCTCCTCGAGCCTTATGTGACGACGCGGGCCAAGGGCACCGGCCTTGGCCTGGCGATCGTCGGCCGCGTGCTCGAAGACCATGGCGGGCGTATCGAGCTGAAGGACGCTTCCGATTTCCGCGAGGGCCAGCGCGGCGCGTGGATGCGGATGCGTTTTGCGATCTCCGGTGCCCCCGCGAAGAGCGAGGGGACCGTGCAGGCATCGTTGGCCGCAAACGCGGTCACGGACATCGCCAAGCCGCCCGAAACAAAACCGCCGGCCGCCGAAACCAAAGAGCCGGCTGAAATGACCAATGATTCAACGAAGATCGAAGCCTCAACAGGCATCTGACAAGACAGGCGCGAACCATGGCAAGTGAAATTCTGATTGTCGATGATGAGGCCGATATTCGCGATCTCGTCGCGGGCATTCTCGAAGACGAGGGCTTCGTGACCCGGACCGCTCGCGACAGCGATACGGCGCTCGCCGAGATCGCCAATCGCAGGCCGCACCTGGTGTTTCTCGACATCTGGCTCCAGGGCTCCAAGCTCGACGGCTTGCAGCTGCTGGAGCAGGTCAAGAAGGACAATGCCGATCTGCCGGTCGTGATGATCTCCGGCCACGGCAACATCGAGACCGCGGTCGCCGCGATCAAGCGCGGCGCCTACGACTTCATCGAGAAGCCCTTCAAGGCCGACCGGCTGATCCTGGTCGCGAACAGAGCGCTCGAGAATTCGCGGCTCAAGCGCGAGGTCAAGGAGCTGAAGCAGCTCGCGCCGAGCGCAAGCTCGCTCGTCGGCCGCTCGCCGAGCATGAACCAGTTGCGCCAGACCATCGACCGCGCAGCCAAGGCCAACAGCCGCATCCTGATCGTCGGCCCGGCCGGCGCCGGCAAGGAATTGACCGCACGCACACTGCACACCGCCTCGGGCCGCGCCGATGGTCCGTTCGTCGTGATCAATGCCGCCGCGATCACGCCGGAGCGCATGGAGCACGAGATGTTCGGCGTCGAGCAATCTAACGGCGAGCAGGCGCGCAAGCCCGGCGCGCTCGAGGAAGCCCATGGCGGCACGCTGTTCATCGACGAGATCGCGGACATGCCGCGCGAAACCCAGAACAAGATCCTGCGCGTGCTCGTCGAGCAGTCGTTCCAGCGCGTCGGCGGCACCGGCAAGGTGCAGGTCGACGTCCGCATCATCTCCTCCACCGCGCGAAATCTCGAAGAGGAGATCGCGGCCGGCCATTTCCGCGAAGACCTCTATCATCGGCTCTCGGTGGTGCCGATCCGCGTGCCCGCGCTCTCGGAGCGGCGCGAGGACATTCCGGAATTGATCGACTATTTCATGGAGCAGATCTCGGCCGGCAGCGGCCTGCCCAAGCGGCAGATCGGGCAGGACGCGATGGCGGTGCTGCAATCGCATGTGTGGCCCGGCAACGTACGCCAGCTCCGCAACAACGTTGAGAGAGTCATGATTCTGGCCGCGGGCGGACCGGAGGTGATTATCACCGCCGACATGCTGCCGCAGGACGTCGGCTCGATGGTGCCGGCGATGCCGACCAGCAACAATGGCGAGCACATCATGGGGCTGCCGCTGCGCGAAGCGCGCGAGGTGTTCGAGCGCGACTATTTGATTGCACAGATCAGCCGTTTTTCAGGAAATATTTCTCGCACAGCTGAGTTTGTTGGCATGGAACGTTCGGCGTTGCACCGGAAGCTGAAGGCGCTCGGTGTCGGCTGACACCGCGACGTCGCGGCTGCACCTCAGGGATTAGCGAGGAAAATCATCGATTTCCGTAGTTTTTCGGGGCATTTGGGCGTGGCCTGCCGCGTGAAGCGGCTTGCCTAATAACCCGTCCTGTCCTCTAATCGAACCGCTGTTCCTCCGAGGGGGATCTCATGAGGAATAGCAACCGGAAGAGGCCCCGAATGTCACAAAGAGGGCCGCAACCGGCGCAATAAAAAGAAACTCAAAGCGAGAAAAAAACAATGGCGGCAGACCGCGCACAAAACCTACAGGACACCTTCCTCAATCACGTTCGCAAAACCAAGACGCCACTGACGATCTTTCTGGTCAACGGAGTGAAGCTCCAGGGCATCGTGACCTGGTTCGACAATTTCTGTTTGCTGCTTCGGCGCGACGGTCACTCGCAGCTTGTCTACAAGCATGCGATCTCGACCATCATGCCGGGCGCTCCGATCCAGTTGTTCGAAGGCGGCGAGGATCAGCCGGCTTGAGAGTGATCTGATTGGAACCCCGGAATTTCGACGGGGAGGCCGACCGTCCGCGGTCGGCAGGGGCGAAGCAGACGGGGCGGGTGCTTGTCATCGGCCCCTACTTGCGTGTGCGCGCGGGCGGTGCCGACACGCAATCGGAAAGCCATGTTCAGCGTGACGCGGAGGCCCGGCTCGATGAGGCCGCCGGCCTCGCGCGGGCGATCGACCTCGTCATTGCCGATGCCATCATCGCGCCGATCAGCCAGATCCGCCCCGCAACCTATATCGGCAAGGGCAAGGTCGAGGAGATCGCCGCGCTGGCCAAGAGCCTCGATGTCGAGCTCGTGGTGATGGATTGCGCGCTGGCGCCGATCCAGCAGCGCAATCTGGAGAAGGAATTGCACGCCAAGGTGCTCGACCGCACCGGGCTCATCCTGGAGATATTCGGCCGCCGCGCCAAGACCAAGGAAGGCTCGCTCCAGGTCGAGCTTGCACATCTCAACTACCAGCGCTCGCGCCTCGTCCGCTCCTGGACCCATCTCGAACGCCAGCGTGGCGGCTTCGGCTTCATGGGCGGTCCCGGCGAGACGCAGATCGAGGCCGACCGCCGCCTGATCCAGGAGCGCATCTCGAAACTCGAGGGCGAGCTGAAGAAGGTGCAGGCGACGCGGCGGCTGCATCGTGCCGGGCGCCAGCGTGTGCCGTATCGCGTCGTCGCGCTAGTCGGCTACACCAATGCCGGCAAGTCGACGCTGTTCAACCGCCTGACGCGCGCCGACGTTCAGGCCGCCGACATGTTGTTTGCAACACTCGATCCGACCCTGCGCGCGCTCACCTTGCCGCATGGCGGCAAGGCAATGCTGTCCGACACCGTCGGCTTCATCTCCAACCTGCCGACCCAGCTCGTCGCGGCCTTCCGCGCCACGCTGGAAGAGGTGCTGGAGGCCGACGTCATCCTGCATGTGCGCGACATCTCGCACGAGGATGCCGAGGCCCAGCAGAGTGACGTCGACGCGGTGCTGCGCCAGCTCGGCATCAACCCCGACGATTCCGGCCGCATCATCGAGGTCTGGAACAAGATCGACCGTTACGAGCCTGACAAGCGCGAAGAGCTCTTGAACATCGCCGCGCGCCGGCCGGAGGATCATCCGGCGATGCTGGTGTCGGCCGTGTCAGGCGAGGGGATCGACGCTCTGCTTGCGGCGATCGAGGAACGGCTCGCCGCAAAGCGCACCACGCTCGATCTCTCTATCGACGCCGCCGACGGCGCCGGCATCAGCTGGCTGCATCGAAATGCGGAGGTGCTGGCGAAAGAGCTGCACGACGGCCGCTTCGACATGACGGTGCGGGTCGACGAGACCAAGCGGGATATCGTGGTGAACCGGTTCGATGCCGTGCCGCGCGTGGCGTGATCCGAAGGGCGCGGTGCGCCCGACCGGCTCGCGTGCGATATCGACCGTATCCGCGTTTCCGGGTTGAGACGCGTAACGCTAGAACGGAATGGTCAGGCCCGGATTCTTCGCCTGCGCCTTGGTATAGGCGACGCCGTGGATCTTGATCCCACGCTCGTCCAGCAGCGAAATGATGCCGCCCTGGTTCGACAATTCCATCGGCTTTTGCACGACGATGGCGAGCGTGCCGCCGGCGTCGATCTTCCCTGACAGGGCCATTTTGTTCTTCTGCTTGTCGGCCAGCATCCAGCCGGTGAGATCGATGTCGCGATCGGCCGTATTGAGCAGCGTGACGACTTCCCGCTCGGGCGTCTTCAAGGCATTGACGAGTGCTGCGATGATGCGCACGAGTCCGTCAGGCATTTGCCCGGTCGGAGGAGCGGTCGGATCTGGCGGCTGTGTCGGCGCGCCGAGATCGATGGGGTCACCGGTCTTGTCGTCGGTGTGCCAGGCCTGCGTCTGGAATTTGAGGAAGACCGCCGTCCATAGCTTCTGATCCGGGAATTCGAACACCAGCCCGCCGTCTTGCCATGGCCCGTTGTCGCCCGAGAATCGTCCGATCGGATTTCCCTGATTCATATGGATGTCGTGGATGCCGCGGCCCGGCCGGAAGCCGAAATAATTGTCCGCCTTCGTTTCTGGCCCCCATGTCTCACCGAATGCGTACAGCATCGCGCTTTCGTTCGAGAGCGCGCGCTGGACGAACTGGTCGAGCTTCTCGTTGAGGTCATTGTCCGGTCCGGGCACGGACAGCGGCAGCGGGATCATCTCCTGGGGCTGCATCAGATTGCCGCGAATGAAGTCCAGCGCAATGCTGGCCGGCTTCGGCGGCTGCGGGTGCAGGCCCTCCGGCAGCGCTGCGAGATGATCGGTGATCGGATGGACAAAGTGCGATCGCACCAGGAACTCGACTTCGCTTCCGTCGCCTGACTGCACATTGACGGCGATGCGGAAATCCGCGTTGTCGGCCACGACATGGACTTGATAGTGCGGCGACTGGCCGGTGCCGAAACGCATCGCGATCGGGCGTCCCTTGAGGACCGAATAGTGCTTTAATGGCATCGCACTCACCTGAGGTGGGATTTCGGCTGCGCGGGCTCCGCTGCTCAACTTTAGACTGCTTGTCGTGACGGTTTCATGGCTTGACTACGATCCGCCATGACCGCCTCGCTGCATTCGGGAAAAGATGCTGACCTATATCTCCTTCGCGACCGCTTCGATCCTTGCGGGCAGGCCTATGGAGCAGGCCGCAAGCTAGCGACGGGCCTGCGAGCGAGACTCCGATACCGGTTTCGCCTCACTCTTCGCCGCGTTCCAAAGTGCGTCCATCTCCGCCAGCGACGCCTGCTCGAGCGTCCGCCCCTGCGCCTCGAGCGCCCGTTCGATGAACGCAAACCGCCGCTCGAATTTCGCGTTGGTCGCGCGTAGCGCGGCTTCCGGATCGGCATCGACGTGGCGGGCGAGGTTGACCAGTGCGAACATGAGATCGCCGGTTTCCTCCGCCAGCCCCTCGCTGTCGTTACGGTCGAGCGCCGCCTCGATCTCGTCGGCTTCCTCGCGAATCTTTTGCAGCACCGCGCGCGGGTCGTTCCAGTCGAAGCCGACGGTCGAGGCCTTGCGCTGGAGCTCCATGGCGCGGGTCAGCGCGGGCTGGCCGGCCTTGACGCCCGAGAGCAACGACTTGTGCGTCGGCGTTTCCTCCGGCGGCCGGCGCGCCGCACGTTCGGCTTTCTCCTCGGCCTTGATGCGATCCCAGACCTCCTTGACGTGGGAGGAGGCGATATTGCCGTCCTTGTCGGCGAAGACATGAGGATGGCGCCGGATCATCTTGCGGGTGATGGCTTCCACGACGTCGCCGAAGGCAAAGGCATTCTGTTCTGATGCCATCTGGGCGTGGAACACGACCTGGAGCAGGAGGTCGCCGAGCTCTTCGCGCAGGTCATCGAGATCGCCGCGGCTGATGGCCTCGACCACCTCATAGGCTTCCTCGATCGTGTAGGGCGCGATCGTCGCAAAATCCTGCTCGAGATCCCAGGGGCAGCCGGTCACCGGCGTGCGCAACGCCGCCATGATCTCGATCAGGCGGGAAATGTCACGGGAAGGGGTCATTGCGGGGCAGTCTCCTGGGTCCAAAACCTTATGCCAAAAGCGGCCCGCCGTTCCCAGCGCGGCGCGGCGGAACAGGCCGATTTCCACCGATTGGCGGCAGATTGGCGAGCAGCGCCCGCAGTGCTAAAGCGCGGGCCATGACTGACGCATTTTCATCACAAACCGCCCTGGTGCTGTTTTCCGGCGGCCAGGATTCCACCACCTGCCTCGCCTGGGCGCTCAGCCGCTTTGCACGCGTGGAGACACTGGGTTTCGAGTATGGCCAGCGCCACGCCATCGAGCTCGCCTGCCGCGACCGGCTGTTCGACGGCATCAAGGGTCTGCGCGCAGACTGGGCCGCAAGGCTCGGCGAGAGCCACACGCTGTCGATTCCGACGCTGGCGGCCGTGTCCGAGACGGCGCTGACGCGCGACGTCGCCATCGCGATGGGCGCCGACGGCCTGCCGAATACGTTCGTGCCCGGCCGCAATCTGGTGTTCCTGACGTTTGCCGCGGCGCTGGCCTACCGGCGCGGCATCACCCACATCGTCGGCGGCATGTGCGAGACCGATTATTCCGGCTACCCCGATTGCCGCGACGACACCATCCGCGCCATGCAGGCCGCGCTCTCGCTCGGCATCGCCAGGCCATTCGAGCTGCATACGCCGCTGATGTGGATCGACAAGGCGGCGACGTGGAAGCTCGCCCATGACCTCGGCGGCGCAGGACTGGTCGATCTCATCCGCGAGCACTCGCACACCTGCTATCTCGGCGAACGCGGCGCGCAGCATGAGTGGGGTTTCGGGTGCGGCGAGTGCCCGGCATGCAGTTTGCGGGCGAAGGGATGGCGAGAGTTTGCGGCGGGGCGCAAATAGCGCTCCAATCTCCGCCGTCATCGCCCGCGAAAGCGGGCGATCCAGTGTTCCAGAGAAGGTGCTTGAGCCGAGAAGCCGCGGCGTACTGGGTCGCCCGGTCAAGCCGGGCGACGACGGAGGAGAGAGCTTGCGCTCTCTCAACGTCGTCATTGCGAGGAGCTAAGCGACGAAGCAATCCAGACTGTCACCGCGGAGAGATACTGGATTGCTTCGCTGCGCTCGGAATGACGGGTCAGGCGCGACCTACCGAAAATCCTCCGGCCGCAGCTCGATCGGCTTGCCGTGCGGCGTCCGATCCGCGGCGTGGTCCCAGGCGTCGCGGTAGCGGTGCAGCGTCTCCGTCGATGCGACGCCCTTGCTTGCAACCAAACCTTCCAGCGTGGCGAGCCAGTGCAGGTAATAGGTCTCGCCCGTATCAGGATCGCCGGCGGCTTGCGCGCGCTTGATCTCGGAGGCCAAGGCCGCGGCCCATTCCGGCCAGGTGAACACGCCGCGCTCGTGCAGCGTCAGCGCCATCGCAAACGCATGCGCTTCCCAGGGCGCGCGGAACACCGGGCCGTCGTCATCGCGCGGGATGCTCGGAATGGCCGCCGTCGCGGCGGCCGCAGCCGTGCTGCTCATCACGCCGGGTCCAGATAGGGTTCGAAGGCATCGATCGAAACCTTCAAGGTCGGATCACCGTCCGCGCCCCAGAGATCGCGGCCCTCGAACACCACCGTGTAAAGCCATTGCGGATTTTCGCCGAGCTCCATCGCCGCCGAATCCGGAAATACGTGGCAGCCGTGGTTCAGCTCGACGACACCGACATGGCCGCGCACATAGCGCGGCAGCCGCGTATGCGTGGTCGGATGAATGTTCCTGGCGCGGACGCGATCGCCGATGTTGAATTTTGCCGGCGCCGGAGCAGGGCGGGCGAACTTGCCGCGCACCATGACGCGCTCGACATTGGCGAGGTCGAACTTGCCGTGCTTGAGCGCCCTTGCAGGCTGCATCGCGTGACCGGCAGCGACCTCCTCCCGGGTGAGGTAGCCCTTCTCGATCAGCATCTCCTCGAGCCCGAGAAACCATTTCTTGTAGTAGGAGCTCGAGAGATAGACGTGCGGCGGCAGCGTCTCGCGATAGAAGCGCGAGGTGTCGATGTTGAACGCGCCCGCCGCGCCCATCGCGCGCACCATGGCGAGAACACGCGATTCCCATTCCTCGTGAAACATCGGCTCGTTCGGCTCGGCCTCGACCTTGCCGAACCCGTCCATGCCGCCCATGTCGTGGACGCCGTTCACGACGGCGCTCCAGGCGTCTTGGGAAAGCCGGTGCCGATCATGGAATCGCGCGTGACCAGCTCGGCAAGCTGCTCCTCACTCCAGCCTTCGGTGCCCGCGGGGCGCATCGGCAGCACCAGGAAGCGGGTCTCGGCGGTGGAATCCCACACTCGGATTTCCAGGTCCTTGGGCAGCGCGACGTCGAAATCGGCGAGCACGCCGCGCGGGTCCTTCACCGCGCGCGAGCGATAGGGCGCAGCCTTGTACCAGACCGGCGGCAGCCCCAGCATCTCCCAGGGGTAGCAGGAGCACAGCGTGCACACGACCATGTTGTGTCGCTCTGGCGTATTCTCGACCACGACGAGATGGTCGCCGACGCGGCTGACATGGCCGAGCGTGCCGATGGCCTTGCTGCCGTCTTCCAGCAGCGCCTGCTTGAAGGCCGGATCGGTCCAGGCCTTGGCGACAACGCGCGCGCCATTGTGCGGTCCGATCCTGGTCTCATAGGCCTGGATGATGGCGTCGAGCGCGGCCGGCTCGACATAGCCTTTTTCTGTCAAGATCGTCTCGAGCGCGCGCACGCGCAGCTCGGTCTCCGACAGCTCGGAATGGTCGTGATGATGGTCGTGATCGTGGCTCATGGCGCAAAGATAGGCGCAATGGTCCCTGCCTGTCGAGTATGCGCTGGGGCGCAACCGGGTCCCATATTCGTGAGGCCGGATGTAGGCTAGCCTCGCAGCAAAGCGGATTGGGAGACATTGGTGACGAACTTCGTGACGATCGAGAAGGGCCTCGGACCGGAGGGGCGGATTGCGGTGGTGCGGTTCGACCGCGGCGACGGCATCAACGCGCTCTCGCCGGAGGCGCTGCGCCAGCTCACCGCGGCCGCGCGCAGCTTCGAGGATGATGCCGCAACGTCCGTCGTGGTTCTGACGGGCAGCACCAGCGCCTTCAGCGCCGGCTTCGACCTCAAGGATGCCGAGGGCCGCTCGCGCAAGGACATGGATCTCGGCACGCTGCGGCGGCATCTCAAGCTCGGGCCGCGTCTGACCCATGCCTGGCATGAGATGGAGCAGATCACGATCGCCGCCATCGAGGGTTTTTGCGTCGGCGGTGGCGTCGCGCTGGCCGTGGCGCTCGACTTCCGCGTGATGGGGCACGACGCGCATCTGCGCGTGCCCGAGATCGGGCTCGGCATGAACATGAGCTGGCAGAGCATCCCGCGCATGCTGCATCTGATCGGGCCGGCCCGCACCAAGCAGGCGGTGATCCTGGCCGACCAGCGCATCTCGGCCGATGAGGCCTACGAGTGGGGTTTGGTGGAGCAGGTGGCCGATCCCGGCCATGCGTTCGATGCCGCCATGGAGCTTGCCCGGAAGGTCGCCGCGCAGCCGCCGCTCTCGGTCGCCATGACCAAACTGACCGTCAACCGGCTGGCACACGCGCTGGACGATCTCGCCAGCCACATGGACGTCGACCAGTTCGCGCTGGCGAGTCTCACCGAAGACCACAAGGAGGGCATCGAGGCGTTCCTGACCCGCCGCAAGCCGCGCTTCAAGGGGCGGTAGCAAGGGGCGGTAGAACGTGAAGTCAGACCATTGATCGCGCCGCAGACAGTCCGTATACGGCGCGCTAGGACAAAAACGGCTCGGCCAACGGGCGGTACAATGCGACGACAATCGAGGGGGAGGGCCCATGGCCGCAAGCTCGCAGACGCCTCAGGCAAAAGGGTTTAGCTGGAAGCTGATCGCGCCGCTCGTGGTGTGGTTGGCCATCTATCTGTGGCCGGTGCCGACCGGTCTCAACGCCAATCAGTGGCACTATTTTGCCGTGTTCGCGGCCGTCATCACCGGACTCATTCTCGAATCGATGCCGGTCGGCGCGGTCGGGTTCATCGGGCTGACGGTCGCGGGCGTCGCCGGCTATATCGATCCCGATCCCGGCAAATCGCTACGCTGGATGCTGGCGGGTTTTGCCGAGAGCACGGTGTGGCTGATCGTCGGCGCCTTCGTATTCTCGATCGGTTATCGCAAGAGCCAGCTCGGCCGCCGTATCGCGCTGGTGCTGGTGCAGAAGCTCGGCCGCAACACGCTCGGACTCGGCTATGCGGTCGCGATGTCGGACTTCCTGCTGGCACCAGCGACGCCATCCAACACCGCGCGCAGCGGCGGCATCGTCTATCCCATCATCAGCAACATCCCGCGCATCTACGGCTCCGAGCCCGGGCCGACCGCCGGCAAGATCGGCACCTATGTGATGTGGACGGCGTTTGCGGCAACCGCGATCACCAGCTCGCTGTTCTTCACCGCGCTCGCGCCCAATGCGGCCGCGCTTGCGATCGCCAAGAGGACCGCCGGCGTCGAGGTGAGCTGGGCGCAGTGGTTCGTCGGCTTTGCGCCGCTCGGCATCCTCCTGATGATCCTCGTGCCGCTGCTCAGCTATGTGGTCTGCCGTCCCGAGGTGAAGCACAGCCCGGAGATCTCTGAATGGGCGGCCAGGGAGGTCAGCGAGATGGGCCCGATGTCGCGCAACGAGTGGATCATGCTGGCTCTGATCGTCCTCGCGATGTTCCTGTGGATCGCGGGCTCGAGCCCGGACATCCACGTGCCGCTGCTCGGCTCGAACTTCGTCAACGCCACCACCGTCGTGTTCATCGTGATCTCGCTGATGCTGGTGACGGGCGTGATCGAGTTCGCCGACATCGTCAGCGAGAAGAGCGCCTGGGAGGTGTTCTTCTATTTCACCTCGCTGCTGACGCTGGCCTCGGGCCTCAACGAGATCGGCTTCATCAAATGGTTCGCGACCGAATACGCCAAACCGCTCGCGGGGCTGTCGCCGTCGACCGCGATGATCCTGCTGGTCGCGCTGTTCTTCTGGATCCACTACTTCTTCTCGAGCATCACCTCGCATGCGGCGGCCGTGCTGCCGGTGGTGCTCGCGGTCGGATCGGGCATCCCCGGCCTGCCGGTTACGACGCTCGCCATGCTCTGCATGTATTCGCTCGGCCTGATGGGCGTGATCTCGCCTTACGCGACGGGACCCGCGCCGATGTATTTCGGCAGCGGCTACATCGGGAAGGGCCAGTTCTGGGGCTTTGGGCTGCTGTTCGGGCTGCTCTATTTTGCGGGACTGCTGCTGATCGTGCTGCCCTGGTTGCAGATCAGTTGAGCGGGGCCGGAAGCTCATACCCCCGGCAGACGAATTTTCTTCGCCGGGGTGGGATTAGGAAAACTTCGTCCAACTCCCCGCAAATATCTGACATTGCAAGGAAGACCTGAAAAGGCGATGGTGCGTGCTGCAGTGCAGCGCGTTCCACCGGAACCCTCGCCGCGATTTCACTCTCCGTCGCTTGACGCGACCGGTTCCCGCATGCCCCACGGGGGCAGCAGAACTGTTGTGCATGAAGGCCGCCTCCATGAACGCCCACCAATCGCTCGCGATCGGACAGAAGATCGAAACGCTTGAAGCGATTTCACCTGCCGCCCGGAACGCTGACGCGATGGTCCGTTTCGAGGGCATCTCGAAGGTCTATCCGGCCTATCGCGGCAAGCCCGGTGTCAACGCGCTGCAAGACATCGACTTCGCGATTGCGCGCGGCTCGATCACCGGCGTCATCGGCCGCTCCGGCGCCGGCAAGTCGAGCCTGGTCCGGCTCATCAACGGGCTGGAGAAGCCGACCACGGGCCGCGTGATCGTCGACAACAGCGACATCTCGGCGCTGGCAGGCCGCGAATTGCGGCTGGCGCAGCGCTCGATCGGGATGATCTTCCAGCATTTCAACCTGCTGTCGTCGCGCACGGCGGCCGACAACATCGCGCTGCCGCTGGAGATCGCCGGCTGGGCCAAGGCCGACATCAAGGCCCGCGTCGCCGAGCTGCTGGCGCTGGTCGGCATCGCCGACAAGCACGACCGCTATCCTTCCGAACTCTCGGGCGGCCAGAAGCAGCGCGTCGGCATTGCCCGTGCGCTGGCGACGCGGCCGAGCGTGCTGCTGTCGGACGAGGCGACTTCGGCGCTCGACCCGCAGACCACGCGCGCGATCCTCGATCTGCTCGCCAACATCAACCGCGAGCTCGGAGTGACCATCGTGCTGATCACCCACGAAATGTCCGTGGTGCGCCAGCTCGCCAAGGAAGTGGTGGTGCTCGACGCCGGCCATGTCGTCGAGAGCGGCCATGTTGCCGACATCTTCACGCACCCCAAGCATCCGATCACGCAGTCCTTCCTGGCCGAAGTGATCGGCGACAGCCTGCCGGTGTCGCTTGCGAGCCGGATCGTGTCGGAGCCGTCTGCCGGCGGGCAGGCCGTGATCCGCGTCCAGGTGCGCGGGGCAGGGGCCGGCGACACGGTGGTGGCGCGGCTTGCCCGCGAGCTCGGTCTCGACGTGGCGCTGCTGTCGGCGCGCATCGACGAGATCGGCGGCCAGCATGTGGGCTCATTGACCCTCGGTATTCCCGGTGGCGAGGACGCGGTGACGCGCACGCTCGCCTGGCTCTCTCAATATCAACTCCCGGCGGAGCGTCTCGGCTATGTCGCCTGAACTCATCAACCTCATCGTCCAGGCAACAGGCGAAAGCCTGTACATGGTCGGCATCGCGGCACTGCTCGGCACCGCCTTCGGCCTGCCGCTCGGCGTGTTCCTCGCGACCAGCCGGAAAGGCGAGCTGTTCGCGGCGCCCACCATCAATCGCGTGCTCGGCATCGTCGTCAATGCGACGCGCTCCACGCCCTTCATCATCCTGGTCGTCGCCATCATCCCGTTCACCCGGCTCATTGCCGGCACCTCGATCGGCTCGACCGCAGCGATCGTGCCGCTGGTCATCGCATCGACGCCGTTTATCGCGCGCCTGGTCGAAGCTGCGATCCGCGAGGTCGACGGCGGCCTGATCGAAACCGCGTCCTCGTTCGGGGCATCACCGATCCAGATCGTTCTCAAGGTACTGATCCCCGAAGCGTTGCCCGGCTTGCTCCTGGCACTGACGCTCGCGGTGGTCAGCCTGCTCGGCTACTCCGCCATGGTCGGCGCCGTCGGCGGCGGCGGGCTCGGCGACCTCGGCATCCGCTACGGCTATCAGCGCTTCATGCCGGAGATGATGCTGGCCGTCGTGGTCGTTCTGATCGCGCTGGTGCAGCTCGTGCAGAGCGCGGGCGATTATCTCGCACGCCGGGTCAACCGCCGCCTGCGGCAGCGCTGATACACATTCCCTGAAACTGGAGACTTCAATGCGCTTTCTCGCAACCATTGCGGCTGCAGCCTTGCTTGCGACCACCGCTCAAGCTGAAACCATCCGCGTCGGCGTCACCGCCGGTCCCCATGCCGAGATCATGGACGTCGTAAAGAAGGTCGGTGCCGAGCGCGGCCTCGACATCAAGGTGGTCGAGTTCACCGACTACGTCATTCCGAACCAGGCGCTGGCGCTGAAGGACCTCGAAGCCAACTCGTTCCAACACGAGCCTTACCTGAAGAACCAGATCTCCAAGACCGGCTGGAAAATTGTCAAGGTAGCCAACACGATCGGCTCGCCGCAGGGCGTCTATTCGCAGAAATACAAGAAGCTCGCTGACCTGCCCGAAGGCGCCCGCGTTGCGATTGCCAACGATCCCTCCAATGGCGCCCGCGGCCTGATGATCCTGGCGTTGCACGGCGTGATCAAGCTGAAGGACCCGAACAACGTCTCCTCGACCATTGCCGACATCACCGAGAACCCGAAGAAGCTGCGCTTCGTCGAGCTCGACGCCGCCCAGCTTCCGCGTGCGCTGCAGGACGTCGACGTCGTCTCGATCAACAACAATTACGCCGTGCAGGCCGGCCTCAATCCGGCGACCGATGCGATCGCGCGCGAGAACCCCGATGGTCCCTGGGTCAACATCCTCGCCGTCCGCGAGGAGGACAAAGACAAGCCGTGGGTGAAGCAGCTGATCGCGGTCTATCACTCCGATCCCGTGAAGGCGTTTCTTGAGACGCGCTTCAAGGGCACGTATTTGCCGACCTGGTAACGTGCCCGGTCTGCATGGTTCGAGACGCCCGCCTGCGCGGGCTCCTCACCATGAGGGTCCAATATCTCGACGCAAAACGCGACCTCATCCCGAGAGCCCGCCAGAGGCGGGCGTCTCGAAGGATGGCCGCAAGCGAGCTGCTAGCCACGACTTGTCCTGGAGTAGAAGACGCGCGCGTCAGGCGACAAGCCTCGCGCGCCGCAGTGTCTCCGAGGGCAGCTCGGAGAAGTGGCGCTTGTAGTCGAGCGAGAACTGGCTGAAGTGCCAGAAGCCGTGTTGCACGGCGACGTCGTAGATCGACGTCTCGGCGCCGCCGGCGCGCTTCAGGTCCCGCCGCACCCGGTTCAGCCGCATCGCGCGCCAGTAATGCATCGGGCTCGTGCCCACGACTTCCTGAAAGCAATAGCCGAGCTTGCGCGGGCTCGCGCCGACCGCCTTGCAGACCTCCAGCAGCGACAGCGAGCGATCGCCGCTGCCATGCATCAGCTCACGGGCGCGATCCACGGTGCGCTTGCGGGCCGTGGCGCTGCGGCCGGGATCGCTGGGCTGGGCCGTCGGCAGCATGTCCATGATCTCGATGAGGATGGCATCCTCCAGCGCCTGCCGCGCGGCCGGATCGTCGAACCGTTCGGGTGCGGCCGTGATGGTCTCGTGAATGGCGGCGAGGTGGGCGCGCAGCCGCGCGACCGGCGCCGCCGCCATCTCGATCACCCGCAACTGGTGCCAGACGGCGCGCGGCAATTCGATGTCGAGCCGTGCCGCAAGCTCCGCGATCAGCACCGCGCTGGCGACGACACCGCGCAACTCGAACGCCTTCGGCGTACACATGTCGATCTCGGCGTCGATGCTGGCGATGACCTGGGAGCCCGCAACACTGGCCCCGTTGCAATTCACCTCGCCATCGCCGTGCCAGGGCAGACCGATGCCAAAGCTGTCGGCACCGAGTTGGCCGTATTGGCGGACTTGCTGGCTGGTGATCTCGCAGAACACTTCGAGCCGGGGCAGGGAGAGTTGCGTGAAGCTGCCCCGGAACGCCCCGGCGCTGATCTGGTCGTAGCTCAGCCGCCAGCGGCCGAGCGTGGCGCAATGCTCGTCGACGTCCGTGCTGCTCGCTTGAAGTAGATTGGCAGCCGAGTCTTGAATCGGAAGAGTTGCGCTTAAGGCCATGACAGCACGTCAGAATTTGCAAGCCGAATAGCCAGCAAGAACTACGCCAGACTGGCACGGCCACGGCCGCTGTCCAGCAAAATATTGCCGGATCTCGATAACGCCCGATGCGGCCTGTGTGCAGTCTTCTCCCTTGCCGTTCCGACATCGCAGTCGGGACGGCCTTGCGGAGGATCGAGATGCGACCGACGGACATCATGCGCGGCAGCCCGCCCGCGCCCGAGGCCCAGGTGACCCGTGCCAATTGGCGCAGCTTTCCCGCCATCCGCTGGGGTTTCACCCACACCCGCGAAGTGCTGCCGACCGCGGAGGTCCGTCGCTCCGCGCATCCCACACCGATGGCAAGCGCGCCGCGCGAGCTGCAAAAGCTCAACTTCACCGCGCCGGACGGCAAGCCGACCACGGTCGAGGCCACGTTGCGCGAAACCTTCGGCGATGCGCTGCTGGTCATGCACCGGGGCACGCTGATCCACGAATGGTACGGCGACGGCATGAGCGCGACGACGCCGCATCTGATCTGCTCCATCAGCAAGTCGATCGCCGGCACGCTCGGCGGGGTGCTGGCCGCGCGCGGCCTGCTCGATCCGGAGGCGAGGGTGGTGCGCTACGTGCCGGAGCTGGAGAGCTCGGTCTATGGCAGCTGCACCGTCCGCAACGTCCTCGACATGGCGGTCGCGATCAAGTTCGAGGAGGACTACGAGGATCCGGCCGGCGACGTCGCGCGCTATCGCTTCTCCTCGGGCTGGGACGTGCCGCCGCCAGGCGTCGAGGCCGGCCATCAGCGCGCCTATCTCACCACGCTGCGCGGGACAGGAAAGCCGCACGGCAAGGTGTTCCACTACGTCTCGACCAACACGGAAGTGCTCGGCTGGGTCTACGAGCGCGCCTGCGGCATGCCCTACCATCGCATCCTCTCCGACTATCTCTGGCAGCCGATGGGCGCCGAGGAGGATGGCTCCCTCACGCTCGACAGCCACGGCATGGGCCGCATCGCCGGCGGGCTTTCCGTCACCGCGCGCGATCTGCTGCGCTTCGGCGAAATGATCCGCTGCCGCGGCGTGGTCGAGGGCCGGCAGGTGGTGCCGGGCTGGTGGATCGACGACATCCACGAGAACGGCGATCCCCAGGCGTGGAAAGACGGCGATCTCGCCGACATCTTCCCGGGCGCCCGCTACCGCAGCAAATGGTACACGATCGATCCCTCGCGCAGCGATCTCGCGGGGATCGGCATCCACGGCCAGTGGCTCTATATCGACGCGGCCACCGACACCGTCATCGTCAAGCTCGCGACGCAGCCGAAGGCGATGGACGTTCCGCTCGACCACCGCTGGCTCGCGGCCTTCCGCGCCATCACCGCGCATCTCGCCCCGCGCTGATTTCTGGTCATCATCATGCTCGATACCGTCAAAGCCAAATCACCGATTCAAGCGGCAGCACCGCATCCGCTCGATCCTCTGACAGCCGAAGAGATCACGGCCGCCTGCACGCTGGTTCGTGCCGCCGCGACCTCGCCGGAGAACTGCCGCTTCCCGACCGTCCGGCTGGAGGAGCCGACCAAACAGGAATTGGCTACGGGCGGAGCAGGGCGCCGTGCCTTCGCGCTGACGCTCGACGTCACCACGGGCGAGGCGATCGAGCACATCGTCGAGCTCGCGCGCAATGAGATCGTCGGCCGCAAGGTCATTCCGAACCGCGAGGCGCCCTACGGGCAGCCGCCGGTGATGCTGGAGGAATTCTTCAAGTGCGAGGCCGTGGTGAAGGCCGACCCCGGCTGGCGCGCGGCGATGGTCCGGCGCGGGTTGACCGACAAGGATATCGAGCTGGTCCAGGTCGATCCGTTCTCCTCGGGCTTCTTCGATTTTGAGTACGAACGCGGCGCCCGTATCGTGCGCGCCGTCAGCTTTTTCCGCGAACATCTGCAGGACAACGGCTACGCCCATCCGATCGAGGGCGTGGTGGCCGTGGTCGACCTGATCGGCGGCAAGGTCATCGACCTCACGGACGCCGATCCGATCGTGCCGATCCCGCGCAAGAAGCGGAATTACGGCGCGCATGAAGTCAAACACCCGCGCACCGACATCAAGCCGCTGCATATCGAGCAGCCGGAGGGCGCGAGCTTCAAGGTCGATGGCTGGAAAGTGGACTGGCAGAAATGGAGTTTTCGCGTCGGCTTCACGCCGCGCGAAGGGCTGGTGCTGCATCAGCTCGCCTACCAGGACGGTGATCGCAAGCGCTCTCTGATCCATCGCGCCAGCGTCACCGAGATGGTGGTGCCCTATGCCGATCCGACCGAGAACCATTTCTGGAAGTCGGCGTTCGACGCCGGCGAATATGGCCTCGGCATGCTCGCCAATGCGCTCGAACTCGGCTGCGACTGTCTCGGCAACATCCATTATTTCGACGTGCCGGCCGCCGACAACAAGGGCGCGCCATTCGTCATGCAGAATGCCATCTGCATGCATGAAGAAGACTACGGAATTGCCTGGAAGCACTACGAATTCCGCAACGGCCTGTTCGAAGTAAGACGCTCGCGGCGCCTCGTCATCTCATTCTTCGCCACCGTCGGCAATTACGATTACGGCTTCTACTGGTACCTGTACCAGGACGGCACGATCCAGCTCGAGACAAAACTCACCGGCATCATCCAGACCGCCGCCGTGCCATCCGGCGAAAAATACAAATGGGGCGGCATGGTCGACGACAATCTGGGCGGCCCAACGCACCAGCATTTCTTCAACGTGCGCATGCACATGGATCTCGATGGCGGCGGCAATACCGTCACCGAGCACGAGTTCGTGCCGCGGCCCTGGGGCGCGGACAATCCGCACGGCAATGCCTTCGATACCACCACGCGCGTGCTGTCGCGCGAGCGCGACGCGGCAGCGATCGCCAATGGCGAGACCGGCCGGTTCTGGAAGATCAGCAATCCCAACGAGACCAATTCGGTCGGCAACGCGCCGGCCTACAAGCTCGTGGTCAATCCGAGCCCGCTGATGCTGGCGCAGGAGGGCAGCTACGTGCGCAAGCGCGGCGGCTTTGCCACAAAGCACGTCTGGGTCACGGCCTTCGACAAGGACGAGAAATACGCCAGCGGCGATTATCCCAATGTCCATGCCGGCGGCGACGGCCTGCCGCGCTACGCCGCGCAGAACCGCAACATCGAGAATACAGATCTCGTGGTCTGGCACTCCTTCGGCCACACCCATGTCTGCAAGCCCGAGGATTTTCCGATCATGCCGGTCGAATATGCCGGCTTCATGCTGAAGCCGACCGGATTCTTTGCGGCCAATGCCGCCGGCGACATTCCGCCGGAGCGCAACAGCCGCAGCGTGCTGGCGGGCGACCCGAAGGACGCCGCCGGCGGCGCGTGCTGCCACACCGGCAAAGCCTAGACTCGTCGCGCGACAACAACGTTCGCAGCAGGCCGACCAGCGCTGGTTCGCTGGTCGCATGCGCTCGCGGTCGAATTGTCAGGGGAGTATTGCTGCCCCTTTCGAACGGCCCGCGACGCGACGGCCGGCCGCAGGTCGAAAAGATCGCTTCCAATTCCTTTCAAGAGTGATACCATCTTAAGGTTGTATTCTTTAAGGAGATTTCCCATGACCCATGCACTGAATCTCACGCTGCCGATCAAGCAGGATACCGAGACCCTGGCAAAGCTGCGGAATCTCGAGGCGAGCTTCACTGAGAAAGTTCAGCCCGCCATCGCGGCGGCGTTGAAGCAGTCCAGGATCGTCCATTTCGCCCGCGTCGTCGTCATCGACGACAAGTACATCCAGGTCATCACCGAATATGAGGGAACGCACCAGGAATACACCGAGTTTTTCCGTCGAGCGCTCACGCCGATATTTGCCGCGATATTTTCCCTGGCAGATACGACTGGCCTGGACATCAACGATCCCAATGCGTTCTTCGAATTCTCGAAGAACCACAACGCGCGCTCGCTGGGCACGGCGACCGACGGCTCAACCGACATCAGCGGCAACCCGTCCGGCTGGCTGTTCTCGGCTTACGACGGCATGACTGTCGCGGACATTCTGGCAAAGCTCGGGAAATAGCTTTCAGAGCGTATTTGCGCTTTCGGGATAGGCCGGCTTTGAGGCTGCCTATCGGCTGACCGTTCTTGCAGGACAGGCGCCATGGTGGATCTCGGCAATTTGCAGGCGATCGTCGCTCGAAGCTCCGCCAAGCCGCTGCTCGCGGTTCTGTTGTTTAGGTTTGGCGACGCCGGCGGTGCCAGGTCCTTCCTGCGGCAATGGATACCGCGAGCAGCGGTGGGGGCAGGCCCGGATCCCGATGGTCCCGCGTTCCACTTCATGTTCAGTTGGAACGGCATCGCGACGTTGATGTCGGGTCGCGCCGAACTTGACGTCGCGCAGGGGCGGCAGCAGTTCGAGGTATCGTTCGTGGACCCCGCGCAGGCGCCGGATGGCGGCATTGCGACACAGCTTGGTTTCTTCGACGCCAGCGCTCCGGCCGGATGGTGGGATGGCAAGTTCAAGTCGAGCGATATCGATCTCGCCATCCACATCGGGTTCGATACGCCCGAGCAGAAAGCCGATTGCCTCGCGCAGGTGCGGCAGTCGGCAACAGGCTTCGCTGTCCGGGAATTGGCGCTCGACAGTTGGGACGACGGCGCGCTGTCCGGCTGTCGGCCAGCCGACGGCCGCCTGCATTTTGGCTATCGCGATGGAATCACCGCGCCCAATGTTGACTGGCAGGATGCGCCGGCTGCCAGGGCTTCCGACGCCGTCGATTGCCGCGAGATCGTCGTCGGCTATCCGAACAGCGATTTTCCCACTGCACCGTTCAAGCCCGGTCCGTGGCAGGACTTCGCGCGCGATGGATCGTACGTCGGCCTGTCGTGGCTTTATCAGGACGTTGCGGCCTTCAACACATTCCTGAAGGCGAATGCACCGCAGGCGGCGCCGCATGTCGGCCCGGAACTGGCCGAGGAATGGATCGCGGCCAAGATGATGGGGCGCTGGCGACACGGGTCGCCGCTGTCACGCTTTCCCGATGCACCACCGTCGACCCCCCAATTGAACGATGCGTTCGGCTATGGCGACGATCCAAACGGCGTCAAATGCCCGCTCGGGGCTCACATTCGCATTGTCAATTGCCGCGATCAGCCGCTGAAATTCGCCAATCAGATTCGTTTCCCCAAGGGGCCGCCGCGAGTCATACGCCGCGGATTTTCCTACGGCCCTCATCTGGAGGGCACGGAGGACGACGGCAAGGACCGCGGCATCGTAGGGCTGTTCTACTTCGCCAGGATCAACGAGCAATTCTATACCATCCTGCGGTGGATGCATCAGACGGACTTTGCCGACGCCTACATGCGCCTTCCGAACGGGGCCAACGCGCAGGATGCGTTGACCGGAAACCGGGCAGACCCAAAGGCCGAGACCCGGTTCCAGGTTCCGCTTGCGGGGGACGCCTCCGTGACGTTCCAGATGAAGCAATTTATCCGCTACAAGGGCGTCGCAGTGCTGTTTGCGCCGAGCGTTAAAGCGCTCAACACGATGATTGCCGCGCAAGGTTGAACTGCCGGGCTCCCGTCAGCCGTCGCATCGTCGCCGCAGCCATTCGTTCGCGGCAGCGAGTCCGCCGTTGTCACGCGTTTGCGGACAAGCGGCGAATGTTCTCACTCTAGAAGCATTCCATATCGAAGTGCTCATAGAAGCCGGCGATGCGCCTCGACGCGCAGATGGGCGCATTGGTCGCACGATTTATTCCCCGGTCTCGATAGATTCTAACTCCTCGTCCCTCGCACTGAAGATGTCCCCGCGTTAGGGCGAGAGTCCAAAAATCATTCCGGCAAAGCCGGCAGTGCGTGGGACCTCGATAGACGTGTCAGACTTCCAACTTCGTTCGTGCTCCAATGCGCTTGTTCGACAGCTTCAGGTGCTTTTCTTCGGCGCCGTCAGCATATTCGCTCTCTGCGTTCCCTTCGCGCCCGTGCAGGCGCAAACTCAAATTCCCACGGTCTCGGTGGAAGCGCCGGCGCAGCGCGCCGGACCCGCTTGATGAGAGTCGAGACGATGAGAGCGATATTCGGCAGGCTGCATCGCTGGGCGGGACTGCTCACGGCCGGATTCCTGTTCTTCTCCGGCATCACCGGCGCGATCATCTCATGGGATCATGAGATCGACGAGGTGCTGAACCACCACCTGTTCGATGTCACCAGCAAAGGCCCGGCGCTTCCCTCGATCGAGCTCGCGAAGATGATCGAGCAGCGCGATCCCCGCGCACGCGTCGTCTACCTCTTCATGACGCCGGAGGAGGGGCACTCGCTGTGGTTCTTCGTGATGCCGCGGATCGATCCGGCGACGGGAAAACGCTTCGCGATCGACTACAACCAGATTTTCCTCGATCCCAACACCGGTGTCGAGCTCGGCCGGCGCTATTGGGGCGCGGTGTGGCCGGTGACGCGCGAAAACTTCGTCTCGTTCCTCTACAAGCTCCACTACACCATGCACATCCCGGAATTCTGGGGCAGCGATCGCTGGGGCATGCGCGTGCTCGGCGTGATCGCCATCATCTGGACCATCGATTGCTTCGTCGGCTTCTATCTGACGCTGCCCTCGCGACGGCGCGCCAAGGCCGCGCGGGCACCCCAGGTCACGCGCCAGCTCGAACGGGGCTTCTGGGCGCGCTGGGCCCCGGCCTGGACCATCAAGGCATCGGGCAGCGCCTACCGGATCAATTTCGATATCCATCGCGCCTTCAGCCTGTGGACCTGGGGCGTGCTGTTCATCATCGCCTTCACGGCGTTCTCGCTGAACCTCTATTTCGAGGTGTTCTCGCCGATGATGAAGATGGTGTCGAACTACACGCCGACGCCCTATGAGCAGCGGCCCTATCGCGATCTCGACGATCCCATCGAGCCCAAGGTGACGTTTGACGACATCGCTGCGCGCGCGGCGGCCGACGGCAAGGGGCGAGGGTGGACCGTCCCGGTCGGCTCGATCAATTACGGCCCGGCCCATGGCGTCTATGCCGCGGCGTTCTTCCATCCCGGCGACGATCACGGCGCCGGCGGCGTCGGGCCGGCGCAGCTCTATTACGACAGCGAGGACGGCCGCCCGATCGGCGAACGGCTGCCCTGGGTCGGCACCGCCGCCGACATCTTCGTGCAGGCGCAATTCCCGCTGCATTCGGGCCGCATCGTCGGGCTGTTCGGCCGCATCCTGATCTCGATCATGGGCCTCGTGGTGGCGGCACTGTCGGTCACCGGCGTCGTGATCTGGTGGCGCAAGCGCCGCGCCCGCGTCCGGGCGCGCGAGACGGCGGCGATGCGCCTGAGCCGGCAGCAACTCACGCCGGCGGAGTAGGGCCGGCGTGCCGCTCGATCGTCTGCGCGTTTACAGAGTCCGCTCGTTGACGATGGGCATCGCGGTCTGCAGCGCCTGCTTGTAACGCTTCAACTGACTTAGCGAAAATTTCTTCATCGCCAGCAGTTCGTCGGACGTCTTGCCTCTCAATCGAGCGACTTTGGATGTCTTGAACACGTCATCATTCGCCGCCGAGGCGTTCTGTCGAAGCGCAAAAATCCTTTCGATGCTCTGCGACAACAGCCGATTGCGCTCCACCCCTTTGTTCGCGTGCTCCACATAGTGAAGCAGTCTATCGGTGGGCATGGCGCGAGCACTGTCTGCATCTCCTTCGATGAGGCGAAGCAGCTGCTCATCAACGATATCGGTGCATAGGTCGATACATTCGTCGCATATAAAGACAGCCGGCCCGGCCACCAGCTTGCTCACTTCATGCCGGTTCATGCCGCAGAACGAACAGTAGATGGGACGATCCTGCTGGGCAGGATTCTGCACGCCTGCACTCGGCTGCGCCGCATCGATCTTGGCCGACAGAATATTCCAGTTCTCGTACCCGAACGCTTTCGCGATCAGTTCCAAAGCTTCGCTGTGAGTGGTTTGCACGGCTTTGGCATTCAAGGCATCGCGCAAGGAACGAGCCATAGCCTTCGCATCGCGGAAATCGCGCATGAGAGCACCCGTATCGGCGAACGGAGAAGATCGGTGCCTGCCTTGCCGACCCGCTCGCCAATAGCGAGGGTGAGGGCGACTTTGATACGTTCACCATCCCCAAAGGGCGCAGGCAGCGGGTGTATCGACCCGATCGAATTTTGGCGCTGGACGGCCGCTCTTGTCAACCTGAAACGGGTACATCCACACCTCCGACCGCCACGCACGTTCGCAGTTCAGGAGCCGATGAACCTTCCCGTCCGGCACCGGCACAAAGACTGGAGATCGCTCCCAGTCGTCCGGAAATTGCAATGAGATTGCTCGTCTTGCTCTGCCTGCTCGTTTTCGCGACACCCACCGACGCCGCCACGCCCGAGCAGCACTATCTCGATTTGCGCGATCGCTACATCGCAAAATTCTCCAAAGCCAAGGAGAACGACGAGACTTTCAAACAGCACGATGCGGCGCTCAACGAGCTGACCGGTGTGCTGCGCGGCCTGGTCGGACCGGTCACGATCAAGGGGCTGCCGGCGGAAGGCAAGTCGAACGCCGACACGCTGTTCAAGGGCGACTCGGGCTTCGGCCATCTCGACGGGCTGGGCTTCGCCTCAGAGGGCGACAAGATGCAGGCCGTGGTGACGACGACCGCGCTGCTCAAGCACTGGCTGGGCGAGCACCGCGAGGACGGCCTGCCGCAGGAGATCGGCGCCGCCTTCAAGTCGGACCGCTTCTACTATCAGGCGATCCAGGACTCGGCCTTCGCCAAATATACCGAGCTGCCGATCACGAAGCCCGCTTCCGCCGGTGCCGCGGTCGCCGTGCTCGGCGTGCGCGGCAACGGCGACCTGAAGGGCGCGCCGCATGAAATCGACGTGGTCGCGATTCAGGGCGAGAAGGTCTTCTTCCTCGCCGTCACCGATGCCGTAAAGACGGCCGAGATCCCGGCCTGCGAAAAAGTCTGGAAGCAGATGATGGCCAGGAAGACTCCAGAGGACGCCATGGCCAAGGAAGACCAGGCCATGGACGCCTACACAAAGTGTTTCGCCAAGGAGGCGCCAAGCCAGAGCTGGTTCGCGGGCGCGGTGAAGAAGGCGCAGAGCCAGCTGGAGATGCTGCTGGCGCGGTAATTGCGCAGCTTCACCTCACTCCGCACCTCATCCTGAGGAGCCCGCAAAGCGGGCGTCTCGAAGGATGGCCACACGCGAGAGGCGGGCCTTCATGGTTCGAGAGGCGCGTGCCGCGCTCCTCACCATGAGGGTCTTGCAACGCCATCAAGCTAAAGCGCGCTGCCGCCCAAATTCCACCCGCGGCCGCCCTCGCCAAAGATCTCATACCCGGTCGGCGTCACCACAACCGTATCCTCGAGCTTGATAAAGCCGCGCTTCGGATGCTTCATCGTGGTTTCGATCGAGACCACCATGCCTGTTTCAAGCGGCAGCCGGGCGTCGGTGTCGTCGTAGGGGACCGGACCTTTGGCGGTCAGGCGAGGGGCCTCGTGGCTGACGAGACCCATGCCATGGGCCAGGAAATCTGTGAAGTCGCGCTGAGTGATCTGGGCAAGCTGCCGCTCGGCCGCGACGTAGATGTCGCCGCCGAGGGCGCCAGGTCGGACCGCGGCAAAGGCGGCGCGCTGAACCGCCTCGATCTCGGCCAGGCAATCCTGCAGTTCGCTGTCGGGTTCGCCCAGCACGGCCATGCGGGCGAGGTCGCCGATATAGCCGTGATAATTGCCGCCGGAATCGAGCGACAGCACGTCGCCTTGCTCCCAGCGCTGCGATGATGGCGCCCTGTTGTGGCTGCTGCCGCAGGCGAGCAGGCAGTATTCGAATGTCAGGCCGCGATTGGCCTCGGCGATGCGCAAGCTGTCCGACAATTGCTGCTTGGTGGTGCCCGGACCGTGCGCGGCGATCACCTCCAGCATCGATGCGATGACGAGCTCGGACGCCGTCTTGAGCTTGGCCAGCTCGTCCGCCGACTTGACCGCCCGCAGCCGCTCCAGCACCAGCAGCGCGTCCTTGAGGTCGGCGCCGGGCAGGGCGTCACTGAGCGCCCGGCCCGCATCCATCGGCAGGAACGCCATCTCGACGCCGACCCGCTTCAAGGGCACGCCGGCGTCGCGGATCAGGCCAATGGCCCGCGTCACGGCATCCACCGAGCCGTTGGACTCTGTCCGGACCTGCGGTACCCATGGCGGAGCCACGGCGCGTTGATGGGTCTCCAGACGGTGGCCGATATAGACCGCCTTGTCCGGCGCCCCCTTGGGATAGACCAGCACCGGCAGATAGCGGCTGACGCCCATCGCGTCCATGTAGTCGAAGAAGATCGCGCGCTCGGCGCCGAGCAAATACTGCACATTGTGCTTGGAGGTCACGACCAGCACGTCGAGGCCGGCGGCCTCCATGAGACGGTCGAGCTTGGCGGCGTCGAACGGAATGGCGCGCGAGCTGTTCGCGCGGGTGACGTTCTCCTGCATGACGGGCTCCTTGAGCGGCGGTTGAGACCGCCTTGTATCGTTGACCTCTTCAGGACTGCGGCGCCTAGTCTAGCACAACCTCCACTCGCGCGCCCCAACCGAACGACCCAATGGCAAATGGAACCAGGACTGAGACCGTCGCCAGCTAGCGTCCACGCCTGAGGTCCGCGGTCGCACGCCTGAGGATATCGTGAAGCCAGTCATGCGATGGCTCGCCCTCGATACGTTCGTGCCACAACAGCCGGACCTCGACCGGGGTTGTGGCGTAAGGCAGTTCGTACGTCGTGATGGCATGCTCGCGTTCGAACGCCCGCGCCAATGGCCGCGGAACGATGGCCGCCAGTTCGGAGTCCGCGAGCAGGGCGGGCAGCGCCAGGAAATGCGGCAGCGAAACAGCTATGCGCGGCGGCCGGTCGCTTTCGGACAATGCCCGTTCGAGCGCCGCGCGGTCATACATTTCCGATCGCCTTGCGAGGCCGCGCTCGGAGATGAAGCCTCCGATTGCGCCCTCCTGCTCGCCGCCGAAGGAGACAACGACCAGCGGCATGCGCGCCAGGGCCGCGTTGTCGATCCGGCCGAGCTTGCGCTTTCCGCCCACGATCAGCACGTCGTCATATTCGAACAACAGCGAGGTCCGGAAGCGGCTCGGCGGATCCGAGAAGACACCGATCGCAACGTCGATGCGACCAAGGTCGATCTGCTCGGCAAGGTCGATCCGTGTCACCGGCTTGATGATCAGGTCGATCGCCGGCGCTTCAAGCCCGAGTATCTTCAGGAGCGGTGAGGCCAGCACCATCGTGGTGAAGTCGTTGGCGGCGAGCGTGAACTGCCTGGTGGAGGCCGCCGGAACGAAGCGCGGCTGCTCGACCGCCGCCTCGAGAGATCGCAGGGCTTCGCGAACCTGCGGCGCCATCGTCAATGCGCGCGCGGTCGGCTGCATGCCGGTCGCCGTGCGCACGAACAAATCGTCTTCCAGCATCTCGCGGAGCCGGGCGAGTGAATGGCTCACGGCGGATTGACTGAGCGCAACCCTCTGGCTTGCACGCAGCACGCTGCGCTCTTCCATCACGGCGTCGAAGACCTTGAGCAGGTTCAGGTCCAGGGTCTTGAAGGAAACAGCCACGTGCAGGACACCGTCGCAGGCGGATCGCGCGCCCGTTGCGTACCTGCGATGGTTTCCAGTTAAGGCCATGCGTGCGGCCAACGCAACCGAGCAGGGCGCCCGGACTGCGACGCCCGGGCGTTCGGGCCACCAATCTGAAGGCGGTTCAGGATCACTCTGCAAGAGTTTCACTTCCGCATTCGCGCGATCCCGTCATGATCCCAGCGCCGAATTTGGAGGAGACGGGCAATGAAATCCTGCGGGATGTCGATCGGAGCTTTCGGACTAGCACTGGCGCTGTTTATGGCGCCGGCCATTGCGCAGGATGGTCCGGTCAAGCTCGGCGTTCTCACCGACATGTCCTCGCTCTACGCCGACAATGGCGGCCAGGGCTCGGTGGTCGCGGCGCAAATGGCGGTCGACGACTTTGGTGGTCAGGTGCTGGGGCGCAGCATCCAGATCGTCGCGGGAGACCACCAGAACAAGGCCGATGTGGGAGCGACCATCGCGCGGCGCTGGCTCGAAAATGAAAACGTCGAGGTGATCCTCGACGTGCCCAATTCCGCGGTCGCGCTGGCGGTGCAGGGCATCACACGCGACAAGAAGAAGCTCTTCCTCGCCACCGGCGCCGCCACGTCGCGCCTCACCGGCGACGAATGCTCGCCGACCGGAATTCACTGGACCTACGACACCTATGCGCTGTCGCAGGGAACGACGCGGGCGATGTCGCGTCTCGGCGCGAGCTCCTGGTACTTCATCTCGGTCGACTATTCCCTCGGCGCCCAGCTCGAGGCCGATAGCCGCAAGGTCATCGACGCCACGGGCGGCAAGGTGATCGGCGCCGTGAAACATCCGCTCAATACGCCGGATTTTTCGTCCTTCCTGCTCCAGGCACAGTCATCGAAGGCGGACGTGATCGCGCTCGCCGACACCGGCGGCGACTTCATCAACGTCGTCAAGCAGGCCGGCGAATTCGGCATCACGCAGCGGCAGAAGCTGGTCGGGCTGCTCGTCTTCATTGCCGACATTCACAGTCTCGGGCTCCAGAGTGCCCAGGGCCTGATGCTGAGCTCGGCGTTCTATTGGGACCTGAACGAGGATACGCGGGCGTGGTCGAAGCGCTTCGAAGCCGAGACGAATTGATTCAGTACAGCATTCCGTTTCTGCGCGAGGTCAAGGATATGACGCCCGGCGCGGAGATGGAGCGGTGGCTCAACCAAACATACGGCGAGGGCAGCCAGCTCTACCAGGACCTGGCACACCTGATTAAGCTCGGGGTCGCGGAAGGCTGGGCGGCGAACCAGGAGGTCGACGGTCCGAACTACCGGCGCAGCCGCATCATGGACCCGACGCCTGAAACGTTCCAGTTCAGCATCACGGCCGTCTACATGAACAGCACCGATCCGCGCCGCTTCAAGGACGAGGACGACCACGACGTGCTCCGCGGGCAATATCACGGTCACCCATATGGGGAACTGAACCTGGTCGTGCCGCTGGACAAGGGCGCCGAGCTCAAGGGGCTGCAGGGCTGGCAAGGGCCCGGCTGGACCGCGCCCGATCCCGGCAGCCGGCACTATCCTGAGGTGCGCGGCGGCGCCGTCATCGCGCTGTTCTATCTGCCCGCCGGACGCATCTCCTACGACTTCGCCGCGCCGTCCTAATCGCCGGCCGGACCGTCTCGGGTGACGCCGTGCGCGAGCGTCACCCGTTCAGATGAATGCACAGCTGAGTCCGCGCGCGGCGATGCGCCGCGACGCCAGAGCCAGCAAGGGCGGCTCACCATGAACGGTGGGGAGGGATTTCGGCGACCATGCGCCAAGTGGGCCCCAGCCCGGACCGCCATATCCGTAATTCGCATAAGGTATATTATGGAATATCTTTATATATAATTAGATCAGGTATTTAGGTCGAATTCCTGACACCGCGCCTTCGCTTGCCGTCCGTTTCCGCGATGCGCGGCGACTGGCCTCCCGGCTCTTGACGGCTACTGTGCATGGGGTTGTTTTTCAGATTTTGAATCCGGCCCATCTGCCGAAAGCCGATATTGCCGCGACGGTGTCCGGCTGCAATAAGCGAGACCTCGCGAGATCGCAGATGACCTTCAGGCCTTCCGTCCGTATAGGTTTGCATCTCAGAACAACAACAAACTTCCGAGGAAGCAGACCCATGAGCTTTTCCCGACGCACGCTTCTCAAGGCCTCCGCCGCGACCGCGGTCCTGGGCGGCCTCGGTGCGCCCCATGTGGCCCGCGCCCAGAGCGCCGAGTTCACCTACAAATACGCCAACAACCTGCCTGACACCCATCCGCTGAACGTGCGCGCCAAGGAGATGGCGGCGGCGATCAAGGCCGAGACCAACGGCAAGTTCGACCTCCAGATCTTTCCGAACAACCAGCTCGGCTCCGACACCGACATGCTGAGCCAGATCCGGTCCGGCGGCGTCGAATTCTTCACGCTGTCAGGCCTGATCCTGTCGACCCTGGTGCCGGCCGCGTCCATCAACGGCATCGGCTTCGCGTTCCCGGACTACGGCACGGTCTGGAAGGCCATGGACGGCGACCTCGGCGCCCATGTCCGCGGCGAGATCAAGAAGGCCGGCCTCGAGGTCATGGACAAGATCTGGGACAACGGCTTCCGCCAGACCACGTCGTCGAGCAAGCCGATCACCGGTCCCGACGACCTCAAGGGCTTCAAGATCCGCGTGCCGGTGTCACCGCTGTGGACCTCGATGTTCAAGGCGTTCGACGCCGCGCCCGCCTCGATCAATTTCGCCGAGGTCTATTCCGCGCTTCAGACCAAGATCGTCGAGGGCCAGGAGAACCCGCTGGCGATCATCTCGACCGCCAAGCTGTACGAGGTGCAGAAGTACTGCTCGCTGACCAACCACATGTGGGACGGATTCTGGTTCCTGGCCAACCGCCGCGCCTGGAGCGCGCTGCCAGAGGATGTGCGCACCGTCGTCGCCAAGAACATCAACGCCGCCGCCGTCAAGGAGCGTGAGGATACCGCCAAGCTCAATGCGAATCTCCAGCAGGAGCTCGCGGGCAAAGGCCTGACCTTCAACCAGCCTGCGGTGGCGCCGTTCCGTGACAAGCTGCGCTCCGCCGGCTTCTATGCCGAGTGGAAGGGCAAGTATGGCGACCAGGCCTGGGATCTCCTGGAAAAGGCCGTCGGCAAGCTGTCGTAACGCGTCGGGGCCGCCGAGGTTCTTATCGAGATGGCTCATGTCGAGGTTCAGGCGACCGAAGTGGTGGGCGAGGTGGCTGTTCAGCCCCCTCGCCGATCCCCCGTGCTGGCCTCGCTGGAGCGCCTCCTCGGCCTCGCCGTCGAGATCCCCGCGGCAATCCTGGTCGTCGCCGAGATCGTAATCCTGTTTGCCGGCGTGGTCGCACGCTATGGCGTGCACCGGCCGCTTATCTGGTCGGATGAGCTCGCCTCGATCCTGTTCCTGTGGCTGGCGATGCTGGGCGCGGCGGTCGCATTCCGCCGCTCCGAGCACATGCGCATGACGGCGCTCGTCGCGAGCGCGCGGCCGGCGTTGCGCGCCTATCTGGACATGGTCGCGACCTGCGCGGCGCTGGCGTTCCTGGCGCTGATCGTCTGGCCATCCGCCGAATACGCCTACGAGGAAAGCTTCATCACCACGCCGGCGCTCCAGATCTCGAACATGTGGCGCGCCGCGGCGCTGCCGGCCGGCATCTGCCTGATGGCGGTGTTCGCGCTGCTGCGGCTGCTGCGCGCCGCCGATTACCGCATGGTGCTGACGGCGGTGATATCGGTTGCCGTCATCGTCGGTCTGTTCTGGTTGGCGCAGCCTTATCTGCGGCCGCTCGGCAACCTCAACCTCGTCATCTTCTTCGTCGGCGTCGCCGGCTTCTGCGTCTTTGCCGGCGTTCCCATTGCGTTCGGGTTTGGCCTCGCGATCTACGGCTATCTGGCGCTGACCACGCGGACGCCGGTGATGGTGCTGGTCGGGCGGATGGACGAGGGCATGAGCCACCTCATCCTGCTCTCGGTGCCGCTGTTCGTGTTCCTGGGGCTTCTGATCGAGATGACCGGCATGGCGCGGGCCATGGTCGCGTTCCTGGCGAGCCTGCTCGGCCATGTCCGCGGCGGCCTGCATTACGTGCTGGTCGGCGCGATGTATCTCGTCTCCGGCATCTCCGGCGCCAAGGCCGCCGACATGGCGGCGGTGGCGCCCGTGCTGTTCCCGGAAATGAAGCAGCGCGGCGCCAAGCCCGGCGACCTCGTGGCGCTTCTTGCGGCTACGGGTGCCCAAACCGAGACCATTCCGCCGAGCCTCGTGCTGATCACGATCGGCTCGGTCACGGGCGTATCGATCGCCGCCCTCTTCACCGGCGGCCTGCTGCCCGGCGTCGTGCTCGCCATCACCCTCTGCATGCTGGTGTGGTGGCGCTATCGCCACGAGGACATGAGCCATGTGCGCCGCGCCACGGGTGGCGAGATCGGCAAGACCTTCGTCATCGCCCTGCCCGCGCTCGCGCTTCCCTTCGTGATCCGCTACGCCGTGGTCGAGGGCATTGCGACCGCGACCGAAGTCTCCACCATCGGCATCGTCTACGGCGCCCTGGTCGGCCTCCTCGTCTACCGCCGCTTCGACTGGCGGCGGCTGTTTCCCATGCTGGTCGAGACCGCGGCGCTGTCGGGCGCGATCCTGCTGATCATCGGCACGGCGACCGGCATGGCCTGGGGGCTCACCCAATCCGGCTTCTCGCGCTCGCTGGCTTCAGCCATGACCGGATTGCCCGGGGGGCCTGCGACCTTCATCGCCGTGTCGATCCTGGCCTTCACCATCCTCGGCAGCGTGCTTGAGGGCATTCCGGCAATCGTGCTGTTCGGGCCGCTGCTGTTTCCGATCGCCCGTGCCGTCGGCGTGCACGAGGTGCACTACGCCATGGTGATCATTCTCGCCATGGGTATCGGGCTATTCGCCCCGCCCTTCGGCGTCGGCTATTATGCCGCCTGCGCCATCGGACGCGTCGATCCGGCCGAAGGCATCAGGCCGATCTGGGGCTATCTGCTGGCGCTGCTGGTGGGATTGATCATCGTCGCGATCTTCCCCTGGATCTCGATCGGATTCCTGTAGAGCGCGGCGTCAAGGAGGGTTCGATGAGCGAGCGGCAGAACCAGTACAATATCGGCCTCGACAAGACCCCCGCCAATTACGTCCCCCTGAGCCCGCTGAGCTTCCTCGCGCGCAGCGCCGCCGTCTATCCCAACCACGTCAGCACTGTCTATGAGGGCCGCAGCTTCACGTGGCGCGAGACGCATGAGCGCTGCAAACGCTTTGCGTCCTGGCTCGGCGGCAAGGGCATCGGCGTCGGCGATACCGTCGCGGCGATGCTGCCGAACATTCCGGCGATGAACGAGGTGCACTTCGCCGTCCCCATGACCGGCGCCGTTCTCAATGCGCTCAACATTCGTCTCGATGCGCCTTCGATCGCGTTTCAGCTCGATCATGGCGGCGCCAAGATCATCCTGGTCGATCCGGAGTTTTCGACTGTCATCACCGACGCGCTCGCGCAGATGAAGGGCCCGAAGCCGTTCGTCGTCGACGTCGACGACGCCGCTTTCAAGGGCGGCAAGCGCATTGGCGAGATCGAGTACGAGGCGGCGGTTGCGCAAGGCGACCCGGACTTCGCGGCGATCCCGCCCAAGGACGAATGGGACGCCATCGCGCTGAGCTATACTTCGGGCACCACGGGCAATCCCAAGGGCGTCGTCACCCATCATCGCGGCGCGTATCTCAACGCCGTCAGCAACATCCTCGCCGGCCAGCTCGGCCAGCATCCGGTCTATCTCTGGACGCTGCCGATGTTCCACTGCAACGGCTGGTGCTTCCCCTGGACCATCGCTGCGGCCGCCGGCATCAATGTCTGCCTGCGCAAGGTCGAGCCGACAAAAATCTTCGAGCTGATCAAGCAGCACGGCGTCACCCACATGTGCGGCGCGCCGATCGTCTACAACACGCTGATCAACGCACCCGATGCGCCGAAGGGCAGTGCCGCGCGCGGCGTCGTCGGCCTGATCGCCGGCGCCGCACCGCCGGTCGCGGTGCTCGAAGGCGCAGAAAACATCGGCATCAGGCTTACGCACGTCTACGGCCTGACCGAGGTCTACGGCCCCGCCTCCGTCTGCGCCGAGCAACCCGGCTGGGACGATCTGCCCGCCGCCGAGCGCGCCAGCATGAAGCGGCGGCAGGGCGTGCCCTACCCGCTCGAGGAAGGCGTCACCGTCATCAATCCGCAGACGATGCAGGAGGTGCCCCGCGACGGCGAGACCATCGGCGAGGTCATGTTCCGCGGCAACATCGTGATGAAGGGTTACCTCAAGAACGAGAAGGCGACGAAAGAAGCCTTCGAGGGCGGCTGGTTTCACACCGGCGACCTCGGCGTGCTCGACGAGCACGGTTACGTCATCATCAAGGATCGCTCCAAGGACATCATCATTTCCGGCGGCGAGAACATTTCCTCCGTCGAGGTCGAGGACATCCTCTACAAGCATCCGGCCGTGCTGTTCGCAGCCGTCGTCGCAAAGCCCGATCCGAAATGGGGCGAGGTGCCCTGCGCCTTCGTCGAACTGAAGGACGGCGCCAGCGCGACCGAAGCCGAAATCATCGCCTTCTGCCGCACGCATATGAGCGGCTTCAAGACGCCGAAGGCCGTCGTGTTCGGACCGATCCCGAAGACGTCCACGGGCAAGATCCAGAAATTCCTGCTGCGTAACGAGATCGGCTCGTCGAAGGCGATCTCGGCCTGAACCGAGCCGGCGCGATCAGTGCGTCTCGAGCCGCATGCCGTCGTAGGCCGGCACCACGCCCGCCGGCAGCGATTGCCGGATCACCTCGTAATCGACGTCGGCCGTCATGTTGGTGATGACGGCGCGCTTGGGCTTGAAGCGCTCGATCCAGGACAGCGCATCGTTGATGCTGAAATGGCTGGAATGCTGGGTGTAGCGTAAGCCGTCGACGATCCAGAGATCGAGATTCTCCAGCGCGCCCCAGCTCTCGCGCGGGATGTCGTTGAGGTCGGGCGTGTAGGCGGCATTGCAGATGCGATAGCCGAGCGCGGGGATCTGGCCGTGCTGGACCAGGAAGGCGGTCATGGTCACGTCCCCGCCCTTGCCGCTGATGGTCCGGCTTTCGCCGGCCTCGATCGAATGCCGGTGCAAAATCGGCGGATAGTCGCTGCCCTCGGGCGAGATGAAGCAATAGGAGAACCGCGCCATGATGTCTTTCGCGGTCGACTGGTTGAAATAGACCGGAATGCGCTTGCGCATGTGGAGCACGACGGAGCGCAGATCGTCCATGCCGTGGGTCTGGTCGGCATGCTCGTGGGTCAGGAACACCGCGTCGATGTGGTCGACATTGGTATCGATGAGCTGCTCGCGCAGGTCGGGCGAGGTGTCGATCACGATGCGCGTGGTGCCGTGGTGTGATGTCTGCTCAACCAGCAGCGAGCAGCGGCGGCGGCGGTTCTTTGGATTGTTGGGGTCGCAGGCGCCCCAGCCGAGTGCCGGGCGCGGCACGCCGGCGGAGGAGCCGCAACCCAGGATCGTCAGCGTCAGCGTCATGCGGCTCCCAGTCCTAAGATTTCACCTTGGAGAACAGGCGGAAGAAGTTTTCGGTGGTCTGGCGTGAGATCTCATCGAGCGACACGCCGCGCGTTTCGGCTAGCACCTTGGCGACCTCGACCACATAGGCCGGCTCGTTGCGTTTGCCCCGGAACTTGCCGGGCGCAAGATAGGGCGAGTCTGTTTCAACCAGAATACGGTCAGACGGCAGTTCAGCCGCAAGCGCGCGCAGGGTCTCCGACTTCTTGAAGGTCAGGATGCCCGTGAACCCGACATAGAGCCCGAGCGACACCGCCTTCAGCGCCAGCTCGCGCCCGCCCGTGTAGCAATGCAGCACGGCGCGAAACGATCCCTTGGCCGCTTCCTCCTCCAGGATGCGGCCGCAATCCTCGTCCGCCTCGCGGGTGTGGATCACCAGCGGCAGGCCGGTCGCACGGGCCGCCGCGATGTGGGCGCGGAAGCCCCTCGCCTGCGCCTCCGGCGCGCCGTTGTCGTAGAAATAGTCGAGCCCGGCCTCGCCGAGCGCGACCACCTTGGGATGCCCGGTCAACCCGATCAGTTCGTCCGGCGAGATGCCGTCTTCCTCGTCCGCGTTGTGCGGATGGGTGCCGACCGAGCAGTAGACGTCGTCGTAGCGCTCAGCGATGGCCAGAAGCTGATTGAGCTTTCGCACCCGCGTGGAGATCGTGACCATACGGCCGATGCCGGCCGCACGTGCACGCGAGACGATCCCGTCGAGATCTTCCGCAAAGTCCGGAAAATCCAGATGGCAGTGGCTGTCGACCAGCATCGCCCGAACGCCCTAGGCCGCCGGCTCGATGTAGCGCGGGAACGCCGGTGTCGGCGCCGGTAGCGTCGAGCCGGGCGCGATCCGTTTGGCGCCCCCGAGCATCACGAAATTCCGCTCGCCCGCGGGAATGCCGAGGCTGTCGAGCAGCAAGCCCGAGGCAGTCGGCATCGCCGGCTGGGCCAGGATCGCGATCTGGCGCACGACTTCGGCGGTGACATAGAGCACCGTCTTCTGCCTGACAGGATCGGTCTTGGCGAGCGCCCACGGCGCCTCGCCCGCGAAATAGCGGTTGGCCTCCGCGACCACGGCCCACACGGCGTTGAGCCAGTGATGGATCTGCTGCGTCGCCATCGCTTCGCGCGATGCGGCGATCATGCCGTCCGCCATCGCCAGAATCGCCTTGTCGTTGTCGCTGAACTCGCCCGGCTCCGGCAGCACGCCGCCGAGCTGCTTGGCGATCATCGACAGCGAGCGCTGCGCGAGGTTGCCGAGATCGTTGGCGAGATCGGCATTGATGCGCGCGACGATGGCTTCGTGGTTGTAGTTGCCGTCCTGGCCATACGAGACCTCGCGCAGAAAGAAATAGCGCATCTGGTCGACGCCATACTGGTCGGCAAGATTGAAGGGGTCGACGACATTGCCGACCGACTTCGACATCTTCTCGCCCCTGTTGAACAGGAAGCCATGGGCATAGACCCTCTTCGGCAGCGAAATGCCGGCCGACATCAGGAATGCGGGCCAGTAGACCGCGTGGAAGCGGATGATGTCCTTGCCGATGATGTGCACGTCGGCCGGCCAGTAGCGCCAGTTCTTGTCGCTCTCGTCGGGGAATCCGACGCCGGTGATGTAATTGGTCAGCGCGTCGACCCAGACATACATCACGTGCTCTTCGTCGCTGGGCACTTTCACGCCCCAATCGAAGGTCGTGCGCGAGATCGAGAGATCGCGCAAGCCGCCGCGTACGAAGCTCACCACCTCGTTCTTGCGCGAGTCCGGGCCAATGAATTCAGGATGATCTTCGTAGAGCTTCAGAAGCTTGTCCTGATAGGCCGACAGGCGGAAGAAATAGCTCTTCTCCTCGACCCATTCGACTGGCGTGCCTTGCGGTCCGAGGCGCACGCCGTCGTCGTTCAGGCGCGTCTCGTCCTCGGCGTAATACGCCTCGTCGCGCACCGAGTACCAGCCGGCATAGCTGTCGGCGTAGATGTCGCCGTTCGCTTCCATGCGCCGCCAGATCTCCTGGCTGGAGCGATGGTGCTGCTCTTCGGTGGTGCGGATGAAGCGGTCGAACGACACGTTCAGACGCTCGTCCATCTCCTTGAAGCGACCAGCATTGCGGGTCGCGAGCGCGGACGGGGTCAGGCCTTCGTTCTGCGCGGTTTGGACCATCTTCTGACCGTGCTCGTCGGTGCCGGTCAGGAAGAACACGTCCTTGCCGTCGAGCCGCGCAAAGCGCGCCAGCACGTCGGCCGAGATCGCCTCATAGGCGTGGCCGATATGCGGGCTGCCGTTGGGATAGGCGATGGCGGTCGAGATGTAGAAGACGTTGTCGCGCGCGGGAGCGGCAACAGGAGTTGCGGCTTGCGGAGCTGCGACGGGCCTCAGTGCGGGCGGCGCCTCAGGCTTCGACACTTTGGGCTTCGACACCTTGGGCTTCACAACCTTCGGCGGCGTGGCGACGGGAGCCGGTGCGACGGTCACGGCAGGCGCAGTCACTTTCGTTTTCTTGGCGGCCCTCTTCGCGGGAGCCTTGCTCTTCGCCGGAGACTTGGCTGCCTTTTTGGCCGCTTTCTTCACCGCCTTCTTGGCGACGGCCTGCTTCTTCGCGGCCTTCTTGCCGACCTTCTTTGTCGTCTTCGCAGCGCTCTTCTTCACGCCCTTCTTGGCGGCAGCCTTCCTGGTCTTCTTGACCTTCTTGGCAGCTTTGCGCGCGAGCGCCTTCACGGCCTTCTTCGCGGCCTTGTTGGCAGCCTTCTTCTTGCTGCTCTTGCCTCTAGCGGTTTTCTTAGCTCGCGTGGCCACGACGAATTCCTTTACCGGCTTCTCGAAATTTGGAAACGAACCTGCGTTAGGTCATTATTTGGAGCATGATCCTGTCGGAAAACCGCTGCACACTTTTCCGGATCATGCTCTAGCGCGTTGCGTCCGCCAGCCAGCCGAACACCGAGAAAACCAAGGGCTTTCGCTCCAGATTGTAGGATTCAGTGTCGCGCGCGGCGCGGACGATCTTTTCCCATACCTCAGCTAGGCGCGCAAGGCGCGGCAGATTCTGGTTGGCATTGGCCTCGTCGGAGTGCAGGCGCTCCGCAATCCAGCGATCGATGCCGTCGATGAAGGCCGCCAGCGCGACTCGATCGCTGGTGCCGAGCGAATCGCCGAGCGTGTGCAATTCGCGCGGATCGACCTGTGGCAGGCGCGCGAGCAGCGCCGCCGTGCGCTGCTGCAGCTTCAGGGCATCGCCGCCGAGCAGCGTCAGCGCCCGCGCGACGCTGCCCTCGGAGGCCTCCGCGGCCTCGTGTAGCGCCGGATCGTTCGGATCGAGGTCAGCCGCCGAAGCTGCGGCGCCGATCACATCATCCGTGCCGAGCGGGCGCAGGCGCAGCTTGCGGCAGCGCGACTGGATCGTGGCGAGCACACGCGCCGGCGCGTGGCTGACCAGGAGGAACAGTGACTGCTGCGGCGGTTCCTCGAGGATTTTCAGCAGTGCGTTGGCGGCATTCGGATTGAGCTCGTCGACGGTGTCGACGATGCAGACGCGCCAGCCTTCTGCCGCGGCAGTCGAGCCGAAAAAACCGATCGTCTCGCGCGTCTCGTCCACGGTGATCACGGTGCGCATCACGCCGCGGTCGTTGGCGGTGCGTTCCAGCGTCAACAGCCCGCCATGCGAGCTGGCCGCAACCTGCCGCGCCACGGCGTTATCAGGATCGATCGCGAGGGTCTCGGCGCGCTGCACGGACGGCGCCAGCGGCTGGCCGTTGGAAAGCACGAAGCGCGCTATGCGATAGGCCAGCGTCGCCTTCCCGATCCCCTGCGGCCCGCCGATCAACCAGGCATGCGGAATGCGCCCGCTGCGATAGGCCGCGAGCAGCGCCGTCTCGGCCTCGCGATGGCCGAACAGAAGGCTCGTCTCGCGCGGATGCGGAATGGCGGTTTCGCGTTCGGCCTGGCGCGGGCTCATAGGGAAACCACCGATGCAGGGGTTGGGAGAAGACGGTCGCGCAGCGCCGTCCAGACTCGTCCAGCAACCGTGTCGGGATCGGAATTGGCATCGATCAGGACGCAACGGCCGGGATCGTCCTCGGCGATCTTGCGATAGGCCTCGCGCAGGCCCTGGTGGAAGCTGAGCTGCTCGCCCTCGAACCTGTCAGGTGTGCCGCTACCACGACGCACGGCGGCGCGCTGCAATCCAATCTCGACCGGCAAATCGAGGATGAGGGTGAGGTCCGGCTTGAGATCGCCGATCGTGACCCGCTGCATCGCGTTGATCAGGCCCATCGGCACGCGGCCGAGGCTGCCCTGATAGGCCCGCGTCGAGTCGGCGAAGCGGTCGCACAGCACCCAGGCGCCCCGATTGAGCGCAGGCTGGATCACGGTGCGGACATGGTCATCGCGAGCAGCCGCGAACAGCAGCGTCTCGGCTTCGGGCCCGAGCAGCTTGCCCATCCCCGACAGCACCAGGTGGCGCATGATCTCGGCACCCGGCGAGCCGCCGGGCTCGCGCGTGACGAGGGTCCGCATCCTCGCCGCAGTGAGGCGGTCGGCGAGCTTCTTGATCTGGGTCGACTTGCCGGTGCCCTCGCCGCCTTCAAAGGTGATGAAGCGTCCGCGTCCGGACGGTCGCTGTGCTGCGCTCTCACTCATGATCAGAGCTTCTCGGCGCCCGCGCGGAACATGCCGATCACGAGCTCGCTGGCACCGTCGATCGCGCGGCGCATGGTCGAGCCGGTGCCGATCGCTTCGGCGGCATAGACGGGCGTCTCCACCGCGATATTGCCGCTGCGCCAGACCTTGACCACGCCGACCTTCTGGCCGGCTTCGATCGGCGCGCGCACCGGTCCGCTATAGACGATGCGCGCAATCAGCTTGTCGCTGCCGTTCTTGTGCACCATCACCTTGACGGGCGTCTTGGCGACCAGCTTGACCGAGCGGCTCTCGCCGCCAAACACTTTTGCATAGCCAACCTGCTGGTCGGCCGCGATCAAGGTGCGGGTCTCGAAATTGCGAAAGCCCCATTCCAGCATCTTCTTGGCTTCGGTGGCGCGATCCTCAGAATCTTCGAGGCCATTGACGACCACGATCAGCCGCGTGCCGTTTTGCACGGCCGAGCCGACCATGCCGTAGCCGCCTTCCTTGGTGTAGCCGGTCTTCAGACCGTCAGCGCCTTCCATTGAATTGAGCAGAGGATTGCGGTTGGGCTGGCGGATCTTGTTCCAGGTGTACTCCTTCTCGCCGAATAGTTTGTAGAATTCGGGGAAGTCGAGAATGATGTGGCGCGCGAGGATGCCGAGCTCGCGCACCGTCATCTTGTTGCCGGGATCGGGCAGGCCGTTGGAATTGCCGAAAGTCGACTTCGTCATGCCGAGCTCGCGGGCACGCTTGGTCATGAAGTCGGCGGCAAAGATCTTCTCGTTGCCGGCAATGCCCTCGGCCAGCGCGATGCAGGCGTCATTGCCGCTCTGGATGATCGCGCCATGCAGGAGATCGTCGACCGAAACCTTGCTGTTGATGGCGGCGAACATGGTCGAGCCGCCCGAGGGCGCCCCGCCCTTGCGCCAGGCGTTCTCGCTGATCCGGTACTCGTCGGTCGGCTTGATGTCGGCCTTCTTGATGGCATTGAAGACCACCTCGGCCGTCATCAGCTTCATCATGCTGGAGGGCGCGCGCAGCTCGTCGGCGTTCTTCTCGAACAGCACGCTGCCGCTGGAGGCCTCGATCAGGATCGCGGTGGGGGCGTCGCCGTCGAAGCCGGAATCCTCGGCTTTCTTGGCGCCCTGGATGCTCTGGTTGGCGGCGTAGAGGGCACCGCCCCAGCCGATGCCCGCCACCAGAACCGCCGCGATCAGCCCGCGCGCCAGCGCACCGGCGGAGAACCGGGTGCGACGGAGCGGAAAAAGACGAAATGCCATGGCGAAGCCCTGAGAGCGGCGTTCTAACAGCAGGAACCGGTGCGAACAACACGGGGCTGGCCGCCGAACCCGAGATTGCACGATTCTCGGCGCGCCCCTATCGTGGCACCTGATATTTCCCGACCAAACCCCTGAAACAAGGCGGAAAAGCGATGTTGTCCACCCGCGTGATCAAGGCCAACGGGATCGACCTGTTCATCCGCGAGGCCGGCCAGGGTCCGCTGGCGGTGCTGTGCCACGGCTGGCCCGAGCTATCCTACTCCTGGCGCCACCAGATCCCGGCGCTGGCGGACGCCGGTTTCCACGTCGTCGCCCCCGACATGCGCGGCTACGGCCAGAGCGCGGCGCCGGCGGACGTTGCCGCCTACTCGATCTTCGACACGGTCGGCGACGTCGTTGGCCTCGTGCACGCGCTCGGCGAGAGCAAGGCGATGGTGGTCGGCCACGACTGGGGCGCGCCGGTCGCCTGGCATGCGGCGTTGTTCCGGCCCGACATCTTCACGGCGGTGGCGGGCCTGAGCGTGCCGCCGCCATTCCGCGGCCGCGGCAAGCCGCTCGATCTGCTGCGCCAGGGCGGCGTCACCAATTTCTACTGGCAGTATTTCCAGACACCCGGCGTCGCCGAGGCCGAGTTCGAGCGTGACATCGCCCGCACCATGCGCATCGTGCTCGGCGGGCGCGGCCTTGCCGATCCCAGCGCCGCGATGTTCGTCCAGGAGGGCAAGGGCTTTCTCGGTCACGCGCTCGCCGAGGAGCCGCTGCCCAACTGGCTCAGCGAGGCTGACCTCGCCTATTTCACCGAAAGCTTCCGCAAGTCCGGCTTCCGCGGCGGGCTGAACTGGTATCGCAACCTCGACCGCAACTGGGAGCTGACGGCGCCCTGGCAGGACGCGCAGATCCATCAGCCATCGCTCTTCATTGCCGGTTCGAAAGACGCCGTCATCACCGGCCTGATCGGCGCCAAGCGCGTCAACGAGCTCGAGCGCGTGCTGCCCAATCTGACGCGGAAGCTGATCATCGAGGGCGCCGGCCATTGGGTCCAGCAGGAGCGGCCCGACGAGGTCAACGCTGCGCTGCTGAAGTTCCTGCACGAAGTGGCTGTGCGTTAGCCGAGATCCTTTTTCATCGCGATGTGAGCGGCGCCCGCCGGCCCGGTCTCGGCAAATCCTCGCCGCAGGTAAAACCTGAGCGCGGCCGAATTGTCCGCGAGCACCGAGAGCGTCAGCGCGCCGACACCCTGCTGCCGTGCGCTCGCTTCGAGAGCGTCGAGGATCTTCGTGCCGGCGCCGCGACCGCAATCGGCCGGCAGCAGCGCGATGTCCATGATGTGCCAGTGCTCGCTTTCGCAATGAAGCAGCAGCCGGCCGATCGCGGTCGCGTCCTGTGTGACGATCAGCGAGATCGCACCCGGAAATTGCGCGGCATAGCTGGCCGCCTGGCCGCGGAACTGTTGCGCGATGATCTGGCCGACGATCGGCCCGGACAATCCGGTCGCGGTGAATTGCCCCGTCCGCACCTCCTCGAAGAGATGCCGGATGAACGGCTCGTCATTCGGGCCTGCGGGCCGAAGCCGAAGCGCCGGATCGTCCGGGACGATGTCGAGCGGCGCGCCGTCAATCATGCCGTCGCGCACTCAAGATCGTTCAGGAGCTGCCGAAAGCCGGAAAGATTCCCGCATAGGCGATACACCAGACGATCGCCTGGGTCGGCTGCATGTTGTCGTGCGGCAGGTTCTGCCCGGTGAGTGTGACGGCGCTTGGCACCAAGGTGAGACTGCCGGGTGGCGCCGTGAAGCCGGTGAAGTTCGGGTCGATCGCAACCGTGGTCCCCGCCGCGCCGGGACCTGCCGTAGCGCCTGTCGCGCTCTTGTCGCCGAGTTGCAGGGCGTGCGTGTGCCTCGCCATGTTGTCGCCGATCAGCGTCACCGTCGAACTGCCGACGGTCTCGCCGACGACATAATTTTGCAATCCCGGGCCTTGCCCCTGACCGATCGCGACCGAACCGTTCAGGTTCGGCAAGGCGAAATTGGTCGTGCCATTGCCGCCGTAGTAGGTACCGATGAGTGCAAATAACGCACTGTAACCCTGAATTGGCAGGAGCTGGCCGCCGCACGGCAGCCAGGCGCTGTTGAAGCCGCCGACCGCAAAAGGAAACGTAAAAGCCTGGATTTCTCCGACGAACGGATCTGACATGTTGTCTTTCCTTGAGACTGAATACGGATGCGTGCGCAGCCTAACCGGACGAAGGGAAGACGCCCGCGTAGCAAATGCAGTAATTGGCAACGACGCTCGGCATCATGTTGTTGTGCCCGAGGCTGTTGCCCGAAGTGGCGACGCAGGGGGCCATCGTGGAGTACGTCCCAGCGTTCGCAATCGGTGCGTAGAGTTCACCTGCTGACGCCGTGGCAAGATGAAGGGTCGGCCCGGGCGTTACATCCGTTGCCGTCACGGTCGAGGACATCAGCGCATGACTGTGGGTCGGCATTTCGGCTTCGATCAGGGTGTGGTTCTCCTCACCCCCGGGCTGGCCCAGCGTATAGTTCGGAAGGCCTGTCCCCTGTCCCTGTCCGATCGGCACACGGCCGCGTAGATCAGGAAGGTTGAACGTGTTGACGCCATCGCCGCCATAGGTGGTGCCGATCACGGCGTAAAGCGTCTCAAACTGGGCAATCGAGACCGACTGTCCATTGCAGGCGAACCAGCCGTCCGGCACCCGCGGAAAGCCGAACAACCTGATCTCGCCGAGAAACGGATCTGCCATCGCATATGATCCTTTGGTGTGCGCCCGTTCCGATCCGATCGGCGAATGCGCGAATATGGGAAAATTGAAGTGGACGGATTACGTTTGCGAAAATGCGGCCGTGCAGCCGCTCAGCTTCGCGACGGAAAAATCCCCTGCGTCGCGATCAGATAGCTGATCGTGAGATAGGGCTGCATGTTGTTATGCTGCTGGTTGCCGCCTTCGTTCACCAGATTGGTGGCGGTGGCCAATGGCGTGTCGCCGCTCCCGGCTGCGGCAAAAATCTTCGTCGGATTGGTCGCCGGCAGTGAGTTTGTCGCGAAGACGTTGCCTGTGGGAGGGACGCTCCCGCGTCCGCCTCCTCCGACCGCTGCAGACACTTGAATGAGATGATTGTGGGCCGGGAGCTGCTGCACATTGAGGCTGGCCATATACGATCCGCCGGTCATGCCCACGGGATATTGGCCGGCGCCACTCGAGCCGAGGATCGCGCGACCGCGCAGATCCGGGAGTGCAAACGTCGTCACTCCGTTGCCGCCATAATAGGTGCCGAGCAACGAGAACAGCCCGGCATTTTGCTGGATAGCCAGCAGCGCACCGTTACACAGCGCCCAACCTCTGGGAATCACTGCGCCCGCAAAAGGCATGATTTGTCCGAGAACCGGCTGTAACGGCATGACGCCTCCCCCAAAAATCTAACGACCCGTCGCGTGATGATGCAGACCACGACGGCGGCACTTAAATTAAAGAATGAATTTATTGCGGCCCACTCGCCAAGATTGTTGAACAGCCAGCGTCGACAGTCAAGCGCAAGCGCAACCATAAATTGACGCGTCAAGCGTTTCCGTCGATTGCCATCAAAGCACGCTTTTGTTGCCACTATGCAACGGTTCGCCGGAAAGTAGTGCCCGCGACTTGGTACCGGCCGTTTGGCTGGCTCGTTCGCTTGCGTTGCGCACCGCGTCCCGTCAAATGCACGCAACGATATAGGCGAATAATTTCACAATCAGGGATTTTAGGCGGATGCTCTATCGAGAGCTGCCGCTAAGGGGGGCCAGTGAGTCACGCAATTGCGGTGGCCATTCCAGAGATAGTCGGGGAACTGGCCGTCCCGACACGCGATGGTGAAGCTACGCCTTCGCGGATATTGCGCTCTCTCTGGCGGGCGGCTCAACGCATCTGCATCGCGGCCGTCGTGATGCTCGGCGCGATGGCAGCGGCGAACGCGGCTTGCGATCAAACGACAGATTCGACGTCGGGCGTGACCATCAACTTCACGTCGGTCGGTCAGATCTATCGCCTGTGTCTGACCGTCGGCGCAGCCGCGGCCGACGACTCGGTTGTATACGGCGTCTATTCCGTCGCGGGCACAGACGCCTTTTACAATGCACCGATCGCAAATTCGAGCGGCCATTTGGGCAGCGCACTGCTCACAGCGGCCGATTATAATCCGACCACGTCAAAGGCAACTTACACATTTCATCCAACGAACCCGAACCAAAACGGTCAATCCGCGAAGGCCGGCCAGGCCGAGATCGATATCACGCTGAACAGCAAGACAGGTGGCGGACAGGACTCGATCACCCTGTATTACACGCCGGGCTGCAGCGATTTCAACGTGGGCTGCTCCGGCAGCTCGATCGCAAACACCCCTTATACGTTCACGATCAACCTACCCAGCCCCACGGTGACGTCGGTTTCACCGACGACCGGGCCGCTCGCCGGCGGCACTTCGGTGGTGATCACGGGTACCAACTTCACCGGGACGACCGGCGCGGCCGGCGTCAAGTTCGGCGCCACCAACGCGACGGGTTACACCGTCAATTCCAATACGCAGATCACGGCGACGGCGCCGGCGGGGTCCGCCGGGACCGTCGATGTCACCGTCACCAACGGCTCGACATCGCCGACGTCGGCGGCGGACCAGTTCACCTATGTCGCCGCGCCGACTGTAACCTCGATATCGCCGACATCAGGTCCAACCGGTGGCGGCACATCGGTGATCATCACCGGCACGAATTTCAGCACGACCACAGGCGCTGCCGGCGTGAAGTTCGGCGCCACCAATGCTGCGAGCTACACGGTCAATTCCAATACCCAGATTACCGCGACATCGCCCGCAGGGACTGGCACGGTCGACATCACAGTGACGACTGTGGGCGGAACGTCCGCAACCACGGCCTCCGACCAGTTCACCTATGTGGCTGCGCCCACCGTCACCTCGATCTCGCCGACGTCAGGCCCGGGTGGCGGCGGCACCACCGTGACCATCACCGGAACCAACTTCACAGGCGCGACGGCCGTGGTGTTCGGAGCAGCGGCTGCGACTGGCGTCACGGTTAATTCGGCGACCCAGATCACCGCGACGTCGCCGGCAGGAACCAGCACGATCGACATCAGGGTGACGACAGCCGGCGGCACGTCGGCAACATCGGCAGCGGACCAGTTCACCTATATTCCCTCACCGACCGTCACCTCGATCTCCCCCACTGCGGGCTCGCAGGCCGGCAGCACGGTGGTGACGATCACAGGCACAAATTTCACCGGCGTCACGGCCGTGTCATTCGGCGGGACGGCCGCGCTCGGCTTCACGTTCAATTCGGCAACATCGATCACAGCGACCTCGCCGCCCGGGACCGGCGTCGCGGACGTCAGGGTGACGACGCCGGGCGGGACGTCCGCGACCTCGGCGGCTGATCAGTTCACCTATGCCGGCCCTCCCTCGATCACGTCGATTTCGCCGACAGGCGGCCCCCTTGCCGGCGGCACGACGGTCACGATCACCGGCGCTAATCTGTCAGGTGCAACGGCGGTGACGTTCGGCGCCACGGCGGCAATCGGCTTCACCGTCAATTCGGCAACCCAGATCACCGCGACATCGCCTGCCGGGGCCGGCACCGTAGATGTCAGAGTGACCACCGTGGGCGGAACGTCGGCAATGTCCGCCGCTGACCAATTCACCTACACCGCCGCGCCGACCGTCACCTCGATCTCACCGACTACGGGTCCGCAGACAGGCGGCACGGTCGTGACGGTCACGGGCACAGGCTTCACCGGCGCCACCGCAGTGACATTCGGCGCAACCGCCGCAACGAGTATCACGGTCAATTCGTCAACATCAATCACCGCGACGTCACCCGCCGGTACCAGCACCGTTGACCTCCGCGTGACCAATCCAGGCGGCACCTCGGCCACCTCCGCCGCCGACCAGTTCACCTATGTCGCCACGCCAGCCGTCACGTCGCTTTCGCCGACGTCGGGGCCGGCGGCCGGCGGCACGGTCGTGACGGTCACGGGCACCAATTTCACCGGCGCGACAGCCGTGACGTTCGGTGCAACCGCGGCGGCGGGCTTCACCGTCAACTCCGCAACCTCGATCACCGCGACATCGCAGGCCGGCACCGGTACCGTCGACGTCAGGGTGACGACCACGGGCGGCACCTCGGCCACCTCCGCCGCCGACCAGTTCACCTATGTCGCCACGCCAGCCGTCACGTCGCTTTCGCCGACGTCGGGGCCGGCGGCCGGCGGCACGGTGGTAACGATCACGGGCACCAATTTCACCGGCGCGACAGCCGTGACGTTCGGTGCAACCGCGGCGGCGGGCTTCACCGTCAACTCCGCAACCTCGATCACCGCGACATCGCAGGCCGGCACCGGTACCGTCGACGTCAGGGTGACGACCACGGGCGGCACCTCGGCCACATCGGCGGCAGACCAGTTCACCTATTTCGCCGTGCCGACCGTGACGTCGATCTCGCCGACAGGCGGCCCGCTCGCAGGCGGCACGTCGGTGACCGTCACCGGTACCAATTTCACCGGTGCGACCGCCGTGAAGTTCGGGGTGACGAATGCATCGAGCTTCACGGTCAATTCGGCAACCTCGATCACCGCGGTCTCGCCGGCCGGCGCCGGTCCGGTCGATGTCACCGTGACGACGCCAGGCGGAACGTCCGCCACATCGGCATCGGACCAATTCAGCTACACGCCGGCACCAACGGTCGGCTCGATCTCACCGAGCTCCGGATCCGCGATCGGCAGCACCTCCGTGGCGGTCACGGGGACCGGATTCAGCGGCGCCACCGCAGTGAAGTTCGGCGCCAACAACGCGACCAGCTTCACGGTTAATTCGGCAACGTCGATCACGGCAACCTCGCCGCCCGGCGCCGGCACGGTCGATGTCACCGTGACGACGGCCGGAGGGACGTCGCCGACCTCGGCGGCAGACAGGTTCACCTATCTGTCCGCGACGACCACCACGGAGCTCACCTCGTCGAAGAATCCGAGCAGCTACGGCGAGTCTGTAACGTTCACGGCCAAGGTGAGCAGCTTGGGCGGAACGCCGACGGGAACGGTCACTTTCAACGACGGCGGCACGCCGATCGGCACGTCTAGCCTGTCGGCCGGCGTCGCCACCTTTGCCACGACGACGCTCGCCGTCGGCAATCACAGCATCACGGTGACCTACAACGGCAGTGTGGCCTTCAACGCCTCGACCTCGCCGGCCCTGAACCAGTCGATCGACATTCCCGCCGACAGCGCCAAGCTGCGCGCCCTCCAGCTCAACGTCACCAAGATCGTGGCGCAGAGTTCGGGACAGGCGATCTCCGGTTCGATTGACACCGCGATTTCCGAAGGGTTCAGCGACGGCGGGCAATACATCACGCCAGGCGCGGGCGGGCTGCGCGTCAATTTCGCCGCCGCGCCCGACGGCGATGAGGACGACAAGCCCAAATCCGGTCAGCAGCCCGGTTCTCAAAGTTTGAACGCCTATTCGGGCGACGGCGGCTCCGGCCGGACCGGCGGCCGCGGGCGCGGCTCCTCGCGGATCGATGACGCCTTCGCCGCGATCGATCGGGCGGCTCCGACCAAGGCACCGGCTGCGCGCTTCAGGGAGCAGAGGGACTGGCTGTTCTGGATCGACGTGCGCGGCACCGGCATCGATCAATGGGGCTCGTCCGGCAACATCGGTCAGGGTGCAACCCAGGCCACGCTCTTCGGCCAGCAGATCAACCTGCTGTCCGGACTGACCTACCGGGCGAGACCCAATTTGCTGGTCGGTGTGACCGGCGGCTACGAGAACTTCAGCTACACCCAGACCGACATCAACGGAAAGCTGAAGGGCGACGGCTGGACCGTCGGCGCCTATCTCGGCTGGAAGATCATCCCGACGCTGCGTTACGACGTGGCCGTGACCTATTCCGGCATCGGCTATGACGGCACCGCCGGCACGGCGCAAGGCAATTTCAACGGCAATCGCTGGATATTCGCGACCGGCTTCACCGGCAGCTACAGCTGGGCCAATTTCAATATCGAACCGTCGGCCAAGGTCTACGCGATCTGGGAGCGGGAAAACGCCTATGTCGACTCGCTCGGCACCCAGCAGGCGGCCCGCACCTTCTCGAGCGGCCGCGCGTCTGCCGGCAACAGGGTCTCCTACCCCATACCGTGGCTCGATAGCGTGCTGCTGGCGCCCTATGCCGGCGTCTTTGCCGACTATTACTTCACGCAGGACGATGCGGCCGCGATCGTTGCTGCGGGCGGCATCCCGCTCGCTTCGACACCATTGCTCCAGGGCTGGTCAGCCCGCATCACGGGCGGCATCGGCGCAAGGCTGGCGGGTGGCACCACGGTCGGCTTCGGCGCCGAACTCGGCGGCATCGGCAGCAACACGCAGATCTGGACGTTCACGGGACGCGCGCGCATCCCATTCTGATCCCTGGGCGCGACGACGGGCCAGCGGCGCTACGCCGCTCGCCGGATTTGCCGGTTTGGTACCTGCTTAGTAGAGGCCGCGGCCGCTCAGGATGCTGCGGGCCTCGGCGGCGCCGTCGGCCGATGACGGTGCGTTCTCGGTCGCGTAGCGGCCATCCTCGTCATAGGACACGGCACGCGCGTTCTGGAGCGCCCGGCCCCGGCTGCGGCTGCGGCTCGAGGCCGACATCTCCGAGGTCGCGTTGAGCGACGCCATGTCGGCGGAGGTGTTGCCGAGATTATAGGGCCGCCCCTCCGGCGTCGGAACCTCACCGCGAATGGCGCCGCGGTTCGACGACGGAAGCTCCGGCACGAAGGGCCTTGCCGAGGCAACCCGCACCATCGAGGGCGACGGCGCCGGGATCCCGGTGCGCAGGGTCGCCATCAGTTGGCGATCGTCGGAGCCTTCCAGCGGCGCCCGGCCAACGTATTCGACACGGACCTTGGCGACGCCATTGCCTTTGAATTCAAGGAGTTCAGCGGCTTTGTTCGAGACGTCGATCAGCCGGTTGCCGTGATAGGGCCCGCGGTCGTTGACGCGCACGATCAGCGATTTGCCGTTCGAGACATTGGTCACCCGCGCATAGGACGGCATCGGCAGGGTCGGATGCGCCGCTGTCAGCGAGGTCATGTCGAACACTTCGCCATTGGCGGTCAGGCGGCCGTGGAAATCGTCGCCGTACCAGGACGCCATACCCTCGGCGCGGTAGTTGACGTCCTCCTCCGGCACGTAGGTCCGGCCGCCCACAACATAGGGCTTGCCGACGCGGTAGGTGCCGCCGCCTTTCGGAACCGGATCCCCAAACGCCACGACCCGCGGGCTCGAGGACACGCCGTATTTCGGATCGACCCGGCTGGCGAACTTGTTCGAGGAGGCGCAATTGGCGAGCGCGAGGCAGGTCGCGACCGCGGCAACACCGCGCGCGGCCCGCAAAACCGAATCTGACCGTCGGATCCCCATGCGCCCCAAATACCACTTCGCCGGAGGCATACCCAACCCGCTTTGGCTACGGGGGAGCGCTGTCCGGTCCCAAAATCCAAGGCGGCCCACCACCGCGTCGGAAGCAGTAAGGATAACGCAACCCGAACACGGCGGAAATGGGGAGCCCACAGCGTTCACGCCGGGATGGTAAACGGGGCGTTCGCTTCTCCCCGTTGATCTACGGAGCGCAGGCCCCCTGCTCTGTGCCACTCCTGGACATTCTGTTGCGCCAAATCCTCACTCCACCCCCATTGTCTTGTGGCTCACTGGAATTCTTTTGACTGTGCAAGGCCGCACGCGTTTTCTCGGTTGCAGGGGCGAACTGGAATTTGACGATGATCGAGACGGTTTCGGCACTGATGGGTCTGGTAAGCGCGGGGATCTTCCTGGCCCATGCGTTTGAAGGTTACCGCACGAGGGCCTGAGGGCATTCGCGCGGACGGCAAGGATCACCTCTTTCAAGACGGCACGTTCGGACAATCTTAATCGATCCGACCGAGCATCGAACACGAGAGCGGCAGGTGTCCCATGCGCAATCATGACTTCGTATCCGATGGCTTCCTGGCACTGACCGCCGGCGGCTTGTTTCTTCTCTGCTCGAGCCTGGTGGCACTGGCCTTCGCCTGAGCACCACCACCAGTCTCCTTCTTTCTAACCACAACTACACCGCGATGCAGCATACAGCGCTGTCCGGTATTGCCCTGCTCCCGTTTAGTTGATTGAATTTCTGCGTTCGGCGCCTCGACTCATTTCAAGAGGCCATCACCAACGAGGGTGACGCAAATGCTTGCTGAGAAATTTTTTCTGGTTCTGGAATCGCTGATCCGCGGCGACCGCACCTATCCCGACGGAAGTCCTCGGGTGATCAGCACCTCCCCGCACGTGCCGGTGAAGCTGCCGGACCGGAAATAGCCGTCCCCCAAACTTCCGAATCACGCGCTGCTCAGCGCAGGCCCAATAGCGAGCGGCGATAAAGGCTGTCGCGGGCCTCGGTCAGGCAGACGAAGCTGCCGTAGAAACCCTGGCCATACCGCTTCTGGCCCTTGCCGTAGTAGATGCCTTTCCTGAAATCGAGCCAGACCACCTGATCGTGCGGGCAATGACGTTGCGCCTGCGCCTCGTAGCGAAACGGCGTCAGCGGCGTCGCCGAGACCTCCGCGCCACCGGCGCCAACCACGATTGCGACGGCGACCGCGATGCCGCCGAGCCCTTTGCCGAAGCCGCTCCAAGACACCCCCGCCTCCCGATTCAAGCCCTGACTCTTTGGCCGTTCGGCACGGTAGCACGAGACTGCGCGATCTGCCGGCCGCAACCAGCGGCTTGGCCGTCTTCCACCGGCCATCTTGTCGGGTTACATGAAGGCGAGATCATCTCAGCTCGCGAGGATGCTGCCTGAATGTCGGTTGAGCCTGGACCCGAGTCCGAACTGCGCACCGAACCCCGCCCGCCGTTGCCGCGTTTGGGCCTGCTGCCGATGATCATCTTCGGCTCGCGCTGGCTGCAACTGCCGCTCTATCTCGGACTGATCGTGGCGCAATGCGTCTACATCGTGCTGTTCCTCAAGGAGCTCTGGCATCTTTCCTGGCACGCGATCGACCTCACCGAACAGCAGATCATGATGAGCGTGCTGGCGCTGATCGACGTCGTGATGATCTCCAACCTGCTCGTGATGGTCATCGTCGGCGGCTACGAGACCTTCGTTTCGCGGCTCGACCTCCAGGGTCATCCCGACGAGCCGGAATGGCTCGGCCACGTCAATGCGAGCGTCCTGAAGATCAAGCTCGCCATGGCCATCATCGGCATCTCCTCGATCGCGCTGCTGCGCACCTTCATCGAGGCCGGCAATCTCGGCTCGAACCGCGCCGGCTTCACCGAGACCGGCGTGATGTGGCAGGTCCTGATCCACATCACCTTCATCGCCTCGGCGATCGGCATTGCCTACGTCGACAGGCTCAGCGACTCCGGAATGCGCAAGCACGCCGAGTGAGGGCAACGGCCGGCCTTCTTATTGCTTGCCTGCTTCGAGCTGCGCGAGCGCCTGGTGCAGGCACTCCTGAAGCTTCTGCGCGACCTGCTCGCGCGCCACGCCCTTGGCGGCAAGATCGCCAGACACCTTGCCCACGACATCGTCGATGCTCTGGCTCTCCAGATTGTCTGTCACCAGCGCCGTTGCGTAGCTTGCCGCGGCATCGCCGCTGAGCCCGAGCTGGCCCGCGGCCCAGAGCCCGAGCAGCTTGTTGGACCGGGCCGTGGCCTTGAACATGAATTCCTCGTCGTGGGCGAATTTGGCCTCAAAGCCCTGCTCGCGCTTGTCGAACGTGGTCATGGTCAGCTCCAATGCGTTTTCGCTGAGGAGAATCGGACTGGCTGGGAGCGAACGTCTCCGTGGTTCTCGTCAGTTTAGGATCATTTGAATCTTCCTCCCGGAAGGCCGAGGCCGTCAAGCCTGCGCGGTGGTGCGCCGCAAGCCCGGGCGTGGGCACGACACGCACCAGCGCCGCGCCAGCCAAATCGGCTAGGCAGAGATGTTTACCGTCCGTTAAGCAGACTCGGCGCCGGATGGGCCGGGGGACATCGAGAGCTGGCGCATGAACAAAGAGCTGCGGGAGTTTCGACGGCTTGAACGGGTCTGCCTGGAGCAGGCTGCCCTCTCCACCATGGATCTTGCGCGAAGCGGGTTGCTCAAGGTCGCCGACGATTGTCGCATCGCGGCCGAGGCGATCGAGGCGCAAGCGCCCCGCGGCGCGTTCGCCGGCGCCGTCCAGGCGCTCAAGCTGGCTTTGAGCGCAACGGGAATGTCCAACCGGCATTAGCGGCCGGTCTCCGGTTGGGAGATCGCTTCAGAAGATTGTGGGCGGCGACCGCGTTCGGTCAGCCCTTCGCCTCGGCCGCTTCGCGCGCGAGCCGCTCGGCCCTCAGCCGTTCCTTGTTGGCGTAAAACGCCTTCTGGGCCTCCTCGTGATCGCGCATGGCCTTTTCGGCCTCGATCCGGCGTGCGGCATCACGAGCCTGGCGCTGCTCAGGGGTCAGGGGTTTGCGTCGGAAGGAAAGGTCTTCGGTCATGCGGAGACAACGCGCAAGCAACGAAACGGTTCCATGAGTTGAACCCGGCAGTCGACACTGCCGATTGAAGTCTCAACATATCAGATAGTTAGATGATGCATTCGGTCGGCCGGACCTATTGCGTCGACCCCGGCGGCTTGACGCCTGTGAGCGGGCACTGCGGCGCTGCGGGAATCGCGCTGCGCACGGGCGGATCCGGATAGTATTCGGTGTTTTGCTGAACCTGACGCGCCAGCTCCGTGCCTCCGAGCAGCGTGATCAACATCAGGGCCTCGTCGAGGCCCGCGGATATTCCGGCTCCGGTCAGGCGATTGCGATCCAGCACGAAACGCGGATGTCCGTCGGCAACCTTCACCTTCGGGAACAGCGTCGGGAAGCATTCCAGGAAAGCCCAGTGCGTCGTCGCCCAGTGGTCGTCGAGAAGACCCGATGCCGCGAACAGCATCGCCCCCTCGCAGACCGAGCACATGTACTTCGCACCGGCGGCCTGCCTGGTCAGAAACTGGACGTAGGTCCGGTGCGGATCGTTGATGATCTCGGTGAGCGCGACTGGATCGCCGCCGGGAATCCAGACGGCATCATATTGGGTGCACTCCGCGAAGGATTTTGCGACCTCGAACGGAAATCCCCGGTTGCGAAACCGTTTCATTCCCGGCTTTTCAGCGACGACCTCGACGTCGAAATCCGCCCAGTCGAACATTTCGAAGGGTCCGGCGACGTCGAGCATGTCGACGCCGTCGTAGACGGGAATGCCGATCTTCATCGCGCGTAATCCTCCCTGCTTCCATTGACGATCAATGTTTGTGGCCTACGGGCGTCGCCGCGGGTGTTGCCGTCGGCTGCTTGGCATGGCGCATCCCCGCCATCCCGAGGCCGCCGCCCGGCGCGTTGAGGTCGGGAACGATCGCGATGTTGGCCATCATGCCCGCGTCCTCGTGGTCCAGGATGTGGCAATGCAGGACATACTCGCCGATGTAGCGGTCGTACCGCGTCCTGACGCGGATCTGATAGTTGTTCTCGACGATGATCGTGTCGCGGAATGTGTGCCACATGCCGCAATACTGGTTGGCCAGTTGCTGCTTGTCGGCATACACGATGTCAGGTTTGCAGGTGCCGTCGGGATTGTAGATCGAGATCTGCTGACCGTTGGTGTTGGTGGTGGTGACGTCGATCACCTGGAACGGATTGACGTGGATATGGAAGATGTGCGGCTCGCCTTGCGCGGACAGCATCCAGTCGTCCGTGGTGTTGACCTCGCGCGTGAAGTTCACCACGTCGGGATCGTACGAGGCGTTGTTGACCGTGAAGGCCGGGAAGTTGATCGCGAAGGCCGCCTGCTGCTGCTGGCTGCCGGCAGCCGGCGGCGCAAGGTTTTCGAATGGCGCCCACGGCCGCAGATCGCCGTCACGCAGCCCGGTGCGAACGGCGTCCGGCAGCGTCGGATTGGCATCGTACAGCGCCTTGCCGACATAGGCCTGCAGGTCCCCCGTCACGGGCTGCCCTCCGCGCACATGGACATAGGCCAGCAATTGCGGCGTCGTCGGCCCCTGCCCGCCGCCATTGCCGTTGGACACGCGCTCAGCCTTCGGCGCCGCCTGGTTGAGCAGGCAATAGTCCCCGTCCGTGGGGAATACGACGAGGACGTCGCTCCGATAGCCGGGCTGCATGTAGTTCGATTCGAGCACGCCGCCGACCTGCGAGGCGTGCACGGTGCGCAATTTGGTCCGGGTCAGACCGTCGGATGCGATCTCGAACTGCGGGATCAGTGTGCCCGTCGAGGCGTTGCAGGCGGCCAGAAGATCGGCCTTCTGCTGCTGGCGGTTGCCGCTCAGCGCCGAGGTCGCGATCAGGTTGGTTGTGCCGACCGGCGTAGCCCGCACGAGCTGAATGTTGATCGTGTCATGAATGCCGGCATGCACGAAGCGCCAGCGCTGGATCTCGCCCGCCGGCACGGTGAGCGTCGGCTGCACGATGCCATTGACGCTGGTGAAGCGGCCATTGGTGTCCCAGATCGACGATGAGTCCAGTTGCAAGCCAAAGTTCTCGACGACGCCGGGGCTTACCGGATTGCCTGACGTCGCCAGCGGGCACGTCCACGGCGCGTTGGCGATATTTGCCGGACTGCTGGCGTTGTAGAGTCCCTGCGTGGTGTAGATCTGTTGCCACGGGCCGCCGGGCTGGTTCGGCTGGTTGGCGAAGCAGGCATAGGCGATCTGCTGAAACAGGAAGAGCTGCTCCTTGAACGGGGCGCCGTTGACGTCATGCAGGACCGTGTCGATATCGGCAATCGGCTTCGGGTTCTGCGGCGACGGTGGCGTATAGGGACGCTCGCCCTTGACGACCAGCACGCCCGAGGCGCCGCTCGCCACCTGCACTGCCGTCGAGCCATGACGGTGGGCGTGATACCAGAACGTCCCCGCCGGATGGTCGTTGGGGATGTTGATCTCATACGGAAACTTCGTCTGCGGGGCGATGTTGAGCAGCACGTTGTCGCTGTTGCCGGCAGGCGAAACGTGCAGGCCGTGCGTGTGCAGGTTGGTGGTGTTGAAGCACCCGACCAACGCCGGCAAGCCCAGCCCCTCCGGAGGATTGGGCAAACAGCTCGGGTCGTCCTTCGCGAGCTGGTTGATCAGGTCGACGCGCAGCGTATCGCCGGGTTTGACGAAGATCGCCGGGCCCGACTTGCAGCCGCCATAGGAGCGCAGCTCGACGGGGTCGAGGCCATCCGGTTGCGGATCGGTCGGATCCGGGTTGTTGATGAAGAAGCGGCCGCGCACGAAGTTGAGCACCACCGAGACGATCGAGCCGCTGCGCGAGATCGATCCTTGCGGCCGGCAACCGCCAACGGCCGGCGCCACGCCGGCCTCCAGGGCCACGACATTGCCCTGTCCGGGCAGCGTCGGCGGCGGTTCGAAAGCACGGGGAACCGGCGCCGCGAATGCTGGAAGGCTCGGTCCCAGCGCGGCGATGACAAGACCAATTCGCGCGAAGCTCTTCATCATGTTGTCCGCCCTACTGTTCCAGAAGACTGCTCGAAGGATTGCGTGAAGGCGCGTCGGCACGCCGGCGCCGCCAGAACGGGCGCTCGGGCCAGCGCGAGACACTGCCGTAGTGTTCGCTTAGCGTCGTCGCGTAGGCCGCAGCTTCGCGCGCGATCCACGCGCCGTAGCGATCTAGAGCGGCCGCATCACCGCGCGCGAGGCAATCGCTGGCGGCGTAGGCGGCGAACACGCCCGAGCGCATGGCCTTGACCACGCCATGACCCGAGATCGGATCAAAAGCGCTTGCGGCATCGCCTGCGCAGAGGAAATGGAAGCCGGCAGTCGTTGCGGCGTACCGGCTGCCCGCAGGGATCAAGCGGGGTTGTTCGAGCCGAATGATCTTGCTCGCGAGCGCCGAGACGAATTGCGTCCTGGCGAGAGCTCTGCGCCAGCCGTCCGGCGTGTTCAGCCTGAGGCCACGCGCGAGATCGGCATCGGTCATGCACGCAAAGGCGCGCCTGCCCTGGTCGAGTGCCATCGTGTACCACCAGCCGTCTTCAAAGGCCTCGACGAGCAGTTCCGGTGTCGCTGGTCCCGATGTCGTCGCCTCGGCATAGGCCGCAATCAGGCGGTCCTGCGCTTTCGCCCGCGACCCCTGGCGATCGGCGAGTGCGCGGGCGCGGCCCGTCGCATCGATGATCAGCCGGGCCGAATGGCTGTCGCCGTCGTCGCAAACGACCGACCAGCCGTCCGCCGCCTCGCGCGCGAGATGACAGACCTTCGCGTCGACGCGCTCGGCCGCGCGGCAACCCGCCGCCGTGAGCCAGCCATCGAACGCCCGGCGGTCAACGCGCCATGACGGTCCGCGCGCCTCCAGCAGCAATTCGCTCGACGTCAGGCCGGCCTGGTCCCAGGAGGTGAGCGTGCGGTGCGACGGCGCAAAGCCCTGCGCCAGGAAAGTCGGCCACAGACCGAGCTGCCGCAGCACCGGCTGGACCAGCGGTGACAAGACCTCGCCTCGTCCTTGGCCTCGTCCTTCGCCTCGCCCGCGCCGCTCGGATGGCGCGATCACGGCCACCCGAAGCTCCGGCGCGCACATCGCAAGCGCGCGGGAAGCGGCCGCCCCGGCTGGACCTACGCCTGCAACGATGATGTCGAACGCGGCCAAGGTCAGTCGGCCCGGACTGCGTAGAACGAGGCAACCACGCCGGCCGGCGCCACCGTGCCGGGCGAACCGCCGCTATGCGGGATGGTCCGGATCACTGAGCCGACGATGGCCGGACGCTGGTCGACGCCATTGGGCCAGGCCGGCACCAGCGAGCCCCAATAATCGTAGATCCATTCCTCGCCGCCGACGACGCCGGTGCCCTGGAAACGCACCTGCATCGGCGATCCATAGGCGCGCGATCCCTTCAGCGCGAGCGACCAGCCCGGGCCGCCGATCGTGCCGGTCAAGAGTTGCATCGGCCCGTCCACGATCTCGATCGTGCCGCGGCCGAATTCGAGATTGTTGAAGGCCGTGTTGACGTCGGGATCGTTGAGCAGGCTGCGATAGGTCCAATGTCCGACGAATGCATTGTCGCTCATGATGCCTCGCTTTTGGGATCGGGCCTCGACCCGGTTGTTCGCTCGACGCTGATGTATTTGGGCCCTTGATAACTGTCGGCGGGCTTGACGGCCGGCTCGTAGGGATTGCGCACGATGAAACCGAGCAGCGACCACTCGGTGACCATCTTGAGGTCGCCGACCGGCGTTTGCGGGACGCCGCGGCTCCACGTGGTCCAGACGTAATTGGGCTTTCCGTTCGAGACCGAGGCAATCTCGAACGACTGCAACGGTCGATGCGCCGGCCACCACAGCGTGGTCCAGGTCTTCTCGTCGCGCCGCAAGCGATCGTCATTGTCGCTGTCGGGCCACAGATTGTTCCAGTCGGCGTAGGTGATGTTGATCGGCTGCGTGGTGCACTCGTTGAAATCGGACTGCCAGGGCAGACCCATATATTTGGTGAGGTCCCCCGGCTGAAGACCGGTCTTGAAGTCGTTGTCCTGGCTGAGCGGCGAGTTGACGTTGAAGGTCGGGTCGGCAATCACGGTGCCGTGGTCCTGATTGGCCTGGGCGGCGCTCTGCAGGAAATCCGAGACGCTGCGATCGGCGTTGATGCGATACGGCGCCCAGTAGATCGAAGGGTTGCGCATCACCCAGCCGAGCTCGGCGCCCGGACAAAAGGCGCCGCCGAGCACGTTGCTGAGCACGCCGCGGTCGAGCTCGCGGCCGGTCTTCGGCGGTGTCTTCGGATAAGGCGCGAAGGGTGAATAGCCTTCGGGCAGCCAGCCCTCCTCCTTCTCGTTGATGAACCAGCCGCGCGCCCATTGGCCGAGGATGAAGAGCTGGTACTGGGTGAGATGAAGGAACTTCGACGGCGTCTCGTTGGTCAGCGGATTGTCGCCGCACAACAATGGCATCAGCGGCAGCGAATGGACGCGCGACGATGCCCGGTCCTGCACCTGGAACGAATTGGCCTCGCCCGTACGGCGCAACAAATCGAACAGGAAGCGGCGCATCGGTCCGTAGGGATCGTCGGCCTTGGAAGAGTGGGGCGGACCTGCGACCGCCGCCACCGCCATGACCGCTTCGCCCTGACTGGCATCGCGCAACGGTGCATCCGACGGTGTTGCCGTCGCCGTCGGCCGCGTCGCGCGTTTCGGGGTCTTCGATAATTTGTCGGGATCGAACGTGCCGCGCTGCGCCTGATCGTGCGGATAGTTCGATTGCTGAAGGATATCGTTCAGATATCTGAATTCATCCGGCCGGAACAGGATCGGCCAGATGTCGCGATAGAACCACGGCCGGTAGTTGCGATTCCAGGCAAGACGGCCGGCCTGCCAATGACGCAGCGCCGCCTCGTCGCGGAACGGGATCTGCTGCGGATCGTCATAGGTGCCGAGCGTCCCATAGATGCCGGTATCGGTGGCGAACTGGCGCACATAGAGATCGTACAGCACCTCGTCCATCGTGATCATGTCGAGGATCTCAGGGACGAAGCGCGGGTAGCCGACCACGACCCAGGCCGGAAACTCGACGTCGATGTAGCGGGTCTGGCCGACCTGCTTCGAATACATGATCAGCCGCGCCATCACCGGCCCATCGGAGATGTCGTCGTACCAGCCGTCGGTGTTGGCATAGTCCTCGATCTTCGGACCGAAGCTGCCGTTGACGTCCATGCCCGAATTGCCGTGACCGCCGAGCACGACCAGGCGGCCCTTGTTGTCGGTCATCATCTCGCCCAGCGTGTCGATGTCGAACGGCTGGAGGCCCCTGGGCGGGAACGTGGTGGCATAGCCGCCGGGGCCGCCCGAGCGATCGAAATGCGCGCGCCGGTTGGTGGTCGCATTCACGCTGCGCGGGCCGGGATCGATGATGAGCAGGTCGCGGTCCTGGCCGGTGATGTCGGCGTTGCGGCGCGCACTGCCGGGGGCGTAGCCATGCTCGCCCTTGAGCTCGGTGAACGGGTACCAGGAGGCTTTCTTGTTGGCGACATAGACGCGCCACTGGATGTCGACGAGCACACCATGATTGCCGCCGCCCTCCACGGCATCGCCGAGCGCCAGCGGCCTGCCTTCCGGGGACTCCTCGTCATAGACGAAGATCTGGAAGCGCGCGGCCTGGCGCTTCACGCGGCCCTGCGCATCCTTGAAGGTCTTGACCGGAACAGGTGTGACCCCGTCGGGGCCGTGCACGGGATTGCCGAAACTGTCGCAGGCGAGCGGCATCGCCGCGGGCGTCTCCGGCGCGAGGTAGAATTCGCTGTCGCTGTTGCCCAGGCGCGCGATGCCGATGCCCGGATGGATTCGATACGTCGCCATGACTTCCCCGCCGCTTTCTCAATCCAGGAAACTGATCGACACGCCTTCCAGCTTCAGAAGCTCCCTCTCCTCCTGGTAGTCGCCGCCGATCACGACCAGCGTGATCTGCAGCGGGCCCTTCTTCTTGAGCGCCTGCCTGGCGGCGGCCGTGACGTCGATGCGATGGACGCGCGGCATATTGTGGCTGCGCCCGCGCTGGTCGAAGCGCCGCGGCTGCGGCGGCGGGATATCGCAATGGCCGGGACCGCCGTAGCAGGCCCCATGTCCGAAGATCGAGATGTAGCCGGCGTAGTGCGGATTGCCCTTGATCGGCGTCGAGGCGTCGGCCCCGGGTTCGTTCAGGAAGGCGCGCACGAAGCAGGAGCGCATCAATTGCGGCACCTGATGCAGGCGGATCTCCGCGCGTTTGAAACTGCGCGCGGCCTGCGGCACGTTGATCGGCTGCGACACGAAGCGGCTGACCGGCGCCTCGAGGCCGACCGGCATGAAATGCGAGCTGCGGACGTATTCGTAGCCGAACGGCGCGATGTCGAGCGTGTCGCGGATGGTGTAGTTCCACGGCGACAGCACGGAATCGAGATCGGCCGGCAGCGCATTCGGATTGAGCTTCTGCCACTCCCACCAGATCCGATCGATATTGACGTGGATCGGCCAGAACACGGGATCGTAGGAGGCCGTCAGGTTGCTGAACATGTCGCCGGAGCCCGGCTGCGAATAGAGATCCGGGCGGGCGTGGAAACGGCGCCCGCCGACCTGTACGGCATCGTTGCGGCGCTTGGCGAGCGCGCGCAGACGTGTGGTCTCGGCGTCGGATTGCGACGCAGCCGCCGCGGTCGGGGCATCTTTGCAGACATAGGTCGCCTGCCCTGCATCCGGATTCTGCCCACCGGTCCAGATGTGCATGGTGTTGTGCGGATTCTGGTCGAGGAACCCGAACGCCGCGTCGTAGATGCTGCCGCCGCCGAAGTCGCGGAAATTGTTGAGGCTCAGGATCTGGGCGATGTCGTCGGCCGACGGGTAATGATAGTTGATTGCCTGGTTGATCGTCTGTCCCTTGGGATATTCGGCCGGATAGCGCAGCGGATACCAGAGCGAGTTCGACTGAAGCAGCGCGTCGATGAAGCGCTGGCGGTTGGCATTGTCAGGATCCGGCGTGACGGCCGCATAGCCGATGTTGCTGATGACATAGCAGAAGAAGCTGTGCTGTGAGGTGAAGGTGACGCGGTCATGCGCGAGCGCCAGGATCGCCTTCTTCTGCGCCGCCGTCGGCGCCGGGTCGAGCGCCGCCAACAGCGTCTCAGCCGCCTCCTCGGTGAGATAGGCCTTCATCGAATTCGGAATGATGCGGCCCTTGTCCGGCTCCTCCGGCCGGTACTCCGGCATCGTGAAGTCCCAGTACGGGAGCATCAGCCCGGGCTCGAAGTCCTGAAGGTTCTGTTCGAACTCGTAGAGATAGGCGCGGTGCCAGGGCAGGAAGCGCTCCCAGCCGTGCTGGCAATGGTTCTGGTGGATCAGCGCCTGGTTGTTGTAGTTGCGCCGGTCTTCCGGCCAGTGGTCGAGATCGTAAAGCCGGCGGAAGCCGCGGCGCAGCCGTTCGAGCTGCGGCTCGCTCATGCAGTCGATGTTCATGCGCCGCCGGGGCTCGCCGGCATCCGCGGCCGGCGAATAGCCGTCGGCAGCGACCGCAAACTCGGCGATCTCGCTCACCTTCACCGTCGCGGTCTTCGCCGGCTTGCCAGGCGCAAGCTCGACTGCGACGCTGGTCGCATCATCCGGGCAACCGGCATCGATCCAGTCGGCAATGCGGTCGACGTCAGCGGGCGCGACGCGCTTGCCGCCCCATGGCAGCGCCGGGAACCGGCCACCGTCGAACGGTGCTTCACCGCGCAATCCCTTGATCAATCCGGACGCGTCGCTGCGCGCATGCGGCGGGATGCAGCAGGCGTGGCCCTCCGGCACTGGAGCAACCATCTTGATGCCGAAGATCTCGGCCGCCTCCAACGCCTGTGCGCCCTTATCCCAAAACCGTCCAGCGCCACCATAATCAGCGGTGCTATCGCCGGCAGCTTCATCCAGGATCGCCTTCACGCGCGCATAAGCAACGGTCAATGCTTCGGTGTCCATTCCAGCCCCCGGACAGCAAGACGAAGAAGGCGGCCGGAGACTAATCACAACTTTTGGGTGATGTCACGTAGACACGCACCTTCAACGTCGAAGCAAGCGCGAATATTTTTCGGGGTTGCGTGATCTATTTCATACAACCTTTATCGAAACGACAGATCTGGCCATGCGTCGTGCGGATGAGGCGGATGAGGCGGATGCGAGCACGAGTGTGTTGCTCAAGCTCTGCGCCGGCCATCGGACGTGTCCGGTCATCAAGCGCTGCGCGATTGAGCCCAGCGTGCATTCCAGTCGTCGTGGGACGAAGCCGAGCCCCACCGTGAGCGAATCCGCGCCGAACGACTGCTCGACGAAGCCGAGCTTCGCCCTTCCCGGCCTGTTTCCCCATCGGACTTGGTTTTCCCCCGCAAGCGCGAACTTCGCGTTGCCTTGCGCGGTCGACTGCGTTAAGCGACAACCATTCTCTGTCCGGAAGGGTGGCCGAGTGGTTTAAGGCACCGGTCTTGAAAGACGCACGGGGCCGTGCAGTCCCGTGCTATCCCATATCAACCTGTCTTGCTTTTCAGTGACTTAGGCGACGTCGCGCCCCTGCAAGGCAAGTCACCAGAAGCAATGGGAAGCGGGTCGTCTGGCGTGTCTGTCCCCAAGATTGGCCCCAAGATTGACCGAGCAAATGGCCGCATCTGATCCCGAAGTTGTTTTCTTGGTTCAGAACGCCAGCCGCCTGGTGACTGTCGCGACCAGATGCCTCTGGTCGTTCGGGTCTGCGGACGGCCTGAACGACATCTTGGCCTCACCGACTGACCCACACGGCGATTGGCGGCAGCCGGTCGCCGTCCTGCATCGGGATGCTGTCCTGATGGCCGCTCTAAGGATTGCGGTCCTGCTCGATGCCGACCCGAAGCTTCTCAGCTTTCAGTCGTTCTATCGTCGCCTTACGGATGCGAAGGTGCAGACGGCGCTTCTGCAATTCTTGGAGGCGCGGATCGGCCCCGATGTTTTCACCCCCTCTCGGGCCGAAAAAATTGACGACTTCGTCCGGGCTTACCGGGAGATCGATTGGAAAGCCCACGGCCGCCTGACCAACCTGCGGAATCAAGGCATCGCGCATCTCACGCTCGACGCGCTCAAGAAGTCGGTGACGATTGAGGAGTTGAGGATGATGGTTGGGATCATCGGCCGATTGGCGGCCGAGGTCCAAAGCCTATTCCAACTCGATTCCGCGTTCCGTAGCGATATGGATAGCGAGAGCCGGGATCGCGTTAAGGCGGTGATCGTCACGACTTGGCAGCCTTAGGTGTCCGCACCCACGACGGGCTGCACCTCAGCGGCAAGCAATTATCCACAGGATTGAGTTGCGGCAGAGTGGCAGGACGTTCTGAACGTGTAATCTCCTGAGCGGTCGGAGCATCATTAAGATATAGAGCCCCGCATTCGCCCAGGAGGAAGGCCGGTGACAGGTTGGCTTGTGCCAGTGATCGCGGCTTTTGCCGCCTTGGTCGCATATCTTCAATGGATCACGGCGCATCAAAAGATAGTCCTTGAGCTATTTGAAAAGAGGCTCGAAGCATTCCGAGACATACAGAAGGCGATCGTGCCAATCATGCGAAACGGTGCGATTACCAACGAAGAGTTTTTTGCATTCGCTGCCGCCGTGGAGAGGTGCCGCTTTTTGTTCGGCGATGACGTCCATCACTACCTGGCGGGCCTCCGAGAGAGACTGGCCTTCATGTCTGCCTTCACCGATCAAATCATTGATGGACGGGATGAACCCGAGCGATCCCGGCTAATCGACAAAAAGTATGATTACCTGCTCGACGTTGCCAATTTTGAGACGGAGGGCGTTCCACTTTTCACACCTTACATAAAGCTCGATCAAAAAATGCGCTATTTTTGGCCCATTGAATCGACGTTGAGGGCGCGCGAGTGATCGACGTGGAGGAATGGGTAAAGATCATCGGCTCGCTTGCAGGCATTTGCTCCGCAATCTTTCTGATCCGGGACCGCTTCACGAAGCACTACCCGGTTGCGATCATGTTCGCCCGACCGATCATGGAGAATAGCCGGAACATCGTGCATTTTCTCTCAGTGAAAAATTATAGCGCGCGGCCCGTGATCGTCACTTGGGAGTTCGAAAATCACAACCATCTCGGGCTGGCCAAAGACAGCTCTGTGCACGGTATCGTTGACAGCGTTTTCCCCGGCGAGAAAGAAATCTGCCTTGGTCCGGACGCGGAAGTCCATTTGCAGGTGATCAAGCCGAGCAATTTCAGGCAGATCGACCCGGAGAATTCGGTGCAAGTGCGCTTACGTTGGCGGTATGCCCAGCCAATGCTCTGGAAGGCAGATCGAACCATTCGGGTCTGGATGCGTAAGCGCGACTTTGACTCCATCGTGGAGAATTACGTCAAGCCGGGCAGTAAGGACGCTACTTAAAATGCAAACCGCCGATTGGGCTCTAGTGATCAGCCTCTTCTCACCAGTCGTTTCAGCCGCGAGTTTTCTCTGGAACGTCTGGTCAAAATTCATCTATCCGAAGCCGGTGGTCCGGGTCTCGTTCAAGATGGTGCAGATCATCACGAGCGGTCTCGATTGGGTTCCCGAGGTGTTAGAGCTGAGCGCCACCAACATGGGGTCGACATCTGTGCGCACCTAAAATGTTCCGTGTGCTGCTCGGTCGGCTGGATCGATATCCGCCTGGACTGGTCCGAGGTGATCGATTTCAACAATGGGATTTCCGGGTAATGCTTCGTCGTGCGAAGACGCTGATAGCGGTCGTTGCCATCCTCGGCGCGGCGCCGGCCGCAGCTGCCGACTACCTCGGCGAGGTGACCGCCGTAGACGATGGTGACAGCTTCCATATGCTCTCCAACGGGAAGGACGTTCACATCCGCCTATGCGGGATCGACAGCCCGGAGCGCAGCAGGCCCGGCTATGGGAAGGCAGCCGGGGCATTGGCTGATATGGTCGAGGGCAAGCAGGTTCACTGCTTGCAGGTCGGCGAAGGGACACCCTGCGACGGCCGCTCACCGGCAAAGAGTCGGGATCGAATGGTTGCGCAATGCTTCATCGGGAACAAGGACGTCGCCGCTGAAATGGTGAAGCTGGGGCAGGCCTGCGACTGGCCACGCCATTCCAAAGGTCACTACAAGCTGGATTCGGCAACCTGCACGAAAGATGGACGATGAAGAGCATGCCGAACGTTCTGAGGGCTTGATAACCCGCTGAGCGGGTGCTCAACTTGTCTCTTCCGCTAGAAGGAGCTTCATCTATGTCTGGGCCGCCTGATCCAGATGATCCTATCGTCGAAAAGCAAGACGAGCGCACGGCACTTCTTGCGGAAGCCAGCAGAATTTATGCTGAAACCGAAAAGCTTCGCCGCGATTGGGATATTACTCGCGATTACGTGCGTAGGCTTGATGACATCTGGTCTAAACTGGCGACTTTTTCCGTCGCATCTCTGTCTCCTCCGTTTGAGACTGGCCTGAGCCTTGGCCATGCTGCGAAGATCGAGCGCGCGGCTCTCGCGGCTATATCTGCCGCCAATCTTGAGGAACCTCCAGCCTTCCGGGAAGCACAGGGTAGCTTCTTGGCAGAGGAAGCCGCGCTTGCTGAATTGTTAAAGTCGGCGCCGCCGTCGCCTGTGGCGCAAGAGTCATTTAATGAAGATGATGGGCTCAACGCGCTGAAACAGCTTCTGACACGCTCGGCTATAGATGGTTTAGGATCACCAGAAGATCATCTGGCCGAAATTCGTAAGCAGCTCAGATCGGTGATTCATGTGGGGACGTGAGAAGATCGGCAAGACCGTCGAAGAAGTCGCCGATCATTTGAGAATCGTCGACCACATAAAAGCTATCCAGCAAGCGCAGAAAGAAATGGCCGCAGCAATTAATGCGGTGAACGAACGGCTGACTGCGATGGAGGCCGAGTTTCGAGTCCTAAAAGCCGAAACTCAGCGGGACGCGCTACGCGAGGTTCAGCAAGCGGTGAACGCTGTCCAAGGCGCATTCAATGACAAGCTAAATTCGCTGGCGACGAAGATCGCCATCATGGAGCATGACCAACAGATGGAAGCCCGTTCTGGAGGCGGCTCGCAGTTGGGGATTCCGAGTCACCTAATCCGCGCTTCGGACGTTCCGGCAGCAGAATAGCGCCCCCCGCTACTGGCGCTCTCACCTTGCTTTTCCCAGAATCACTACAGTGGGAACGAGTAATGGACGACGCGAACGATCCCGGAATGCGTCACCGTTATGCGCGCTGCCCCCTCCTCGGTGATCACGGTCTCGGTGATGGCGTGCGGAAGAATGCGCTGGCCTTCGCCAATCTCTCGCATTGCATAGCCCTGCTCCGCCAACTCGTCCGGCACCGTCGAACTGGGCAGGCATTCCAACACGATCTCAACGTCCCCGGGGATCGAGACCAGCCAAGCCCCGCTCCGGCTCATGATCCATGCATTGAGATCAGCGAACCGATCTTTTCTCGTCTTTGCCAGTGTGTCCGAGCCCTTGAAGCGCGTGCGCTCGTGCTCGATGGCGGCCCTGCTCTGTTCCGCCCAATGGCTCATTGACCCATGGTCTCGTTCACAAGCGCGACCACGGCATCGGCATAGTCCCGCAGAGCTTCCTTGATGCTGGCCGGATTGCGGCTCTGCCTGGCATGGACGAAGGCGCGGCAGCGAACCATCACGACGCCATGAAGCGCTTCGATGTCAGCCAGCGCGTGATCCTGGCTTGTCGGGATACCCATCAATGAACCGTGATGGTGACGGCGCCCGCCGCTCTGGCGCCGTAGAACAGCCTGATCTCCGCGACGATCTCGGCGACGGTCATTGTCGGCGAGCGGTCCAAGGTGAATGGCCGAAGGTCCTCACAAAAGCTGCCGATCAGCCGCCTAATGCGGGCGTCAATTTCGTTGTCGGGATGAAAACGCATTTATCCGCGCTCCCGCTCGGGATACAGGCCCTGGCTCCGCAGATGTTGCAGACGCGCCTTCTGGGTGGCGTAGAGCTTCTCCTTATCGGCGTCCGTCATATTCGGGTCGGTGAACGAATTGCGCGCGATGAAGCGCTCTTCGGCGGTCAGTGTCACTTGTCCCATGGACATCGGCCGCTGCCCCGACAGCATTGGCGTGTCCCGCGAGACAGGCGCTGTCATCGGCATCGAGCGCGAGCGCGGCATGCGCTCCGGCTGCGGCAATTGCGATGCGAAAGCCGCAGGCGTTGACGCGTTGACGTGGTCAATCGCGGTATGAGCCGCGACCTCGGCATCTAGCCGCGCGACTTCCTGCTCTACGCTGAGGACGGGCCGTCGCGGCGGCTCCATCGCCGAACGCGCGGCCTCAGCAAGGCGTCCATGGCGCGCGGTCAACTCGGCGCGAACCGTCTCGACCAGGAAACGATCAAGCTCTGGCGTGTCGTCCTGAAAGCCGACCCGCATTGCCTCGCCATAGGCCTGCGCCATCAGGTCAAATTGCTGCCCGTTGAGCATCTCGGGATGCGCTTTGAGGAACTGCCTCTTGTGATCGGTCAGGCCCGGAAGGCTATCGACGTACCGATCTACGCTCATCGGCTCTTGGGCCTGTCGCTGTTGCAGCTCTTCTGCGCGGCGCTGCCCTTCCAATGCCTTCTGGACCGGGTCGTCAGGAGCCGGTGGTGGCGGTGCATCCGCGCTCACCACCGGCTTCTGGGCGATCTCCGCCGCCGCGCTGTCGGCAGTGACGAGAGGCACGCGACCGCCGTCGCGATACTTCGGCGGGTTAAACCGTCGCTTCGTGGCCAAGGTTCACCTATCAGGCTTGCCGCCGGACGCTGCGCATGAAGCTGGAGCCGCCATCGGTGTTGGTGTCGGCCTTGGCCACGGCGCGCTTGTCGGCGTCCTTGTCGCGGCGCGGAGCATCCGACGTGGAATGAAGGTCCATCTTGTCGGTGTCGGCCAGCTTCATCGCGCCGCCGCGAGCACGCGGCGCGAGTTTCGAGTTCTCGGCGGCTCGTTCGCTCCAGCGATCGAGGTTCGCCTTGTCGCAGGTCTCGCCGTCCCAATTCTCGCGCCGGCGGGGATTTGCGTATTCCTTCAATCGTTCCAGACGCCCCATGGTCTATCTCCTGACTGAACCTTGAATGGTGGGCTCGATTGCGCGCCCGCTGTCGTCAACGCGGACATTGAAGTCGCGGGACTGCGGCGGCGGCCGATGACCACGATTGGCTTCCTGCCGATAAGCGTCCTCGCGATCCATCATCATTTGAGTCATCGCGACCTGAACGGTGTTTCCATCGCCATGGAAGGTCCCGTTCCAGCGCTGCCCGCCGGGATGCTCCAGACAGAGATTCCACATCTTCGCGTTATAGTCGGTCTGCACAGCGCGACAGACGCGCTGGCTGCCGTCCTTGCCGCGCTCGATAATGACGCGCTCCTCGGCGCGTGACGATTTGAAGGTCAGCGCCATTAGCCTTGCCCCGGCATCGGATAAAGGCCGCGATTTCGCATATCCCACAGGCGAGCCTTGTTGCGGCCGTACTCCTCGTCCGTGACGCCGCTAAGTCGAGCAGCCTCGCTCTCCGCCGCGGTGAGGCCGTGCTGATTGGTCGGCGTCCGCTGCTGCGGATTGGCTGTGCGATTGGCGATGCTGTTGAACTTCTCAAAGGTTGCTTCGAGTCCTGCCATCTGCACCCCAGCCCGAGCCATGCCATCGATGTCGTCAGCGAGCGCGGCGTGCTGGTAGTCCAGTTCCGCCTCCTTGTAGGCGGCATGCATCTGAGCGATGCCCCGTTGATAGACGTGCTTGATGTCGGTCATCTGGACGGCTCCATTGTTTGGTTCGGTGTGCGCGGCGCTCGCGGCGGCAATGCGCCCTGCTGCCGGAGGAATTGATCGAATGCCATTCGATACAGGTCGGACTTGGTGAACAGCCCGTTCGCGGCGAGCGCATTGAACGCAGTCTCGTGCTCTTCGAGTCCATGAAACTCGAAGGTGACGGGGAAACGTCGGGCGCGTGTCATGATGTTATCCCTACAGTTTCCAGAAGAGATGCCGGTCATTTCCCTGACATCTCTCCCGAGATCATCAGCGCATGTCGCGGACGCGCCCGCCATTGATCTCGCGAAGACGATCGTATGAATCAGCGAGCCGCTTTTCGGCGGTGTTGACGGCATTGACGCTGCCACCCTTGGAATAGTCACGCTGGGCTTTATCGACAGCCGCGCGCGCCGAATGGACGTCGTCATAAGCGCGGTCCAGGTCCGTCCAGAACATCATGGAAGCTCTCCCGTTGTGTTCGGAATATTGTAAGGATACTATCTCAGATAAGTGATTGAATCAATTAACTGAATAAGCGTCAGCTCGACTTAACATCCGAAGCCAGCAACAGGTTGATCGAACATGGGAATGCCGATCTCGGTGACCTTAACGAGCAGCGGCATCGGCCGCGCTGTCAATCTCGATTGGATGTCGAGCAAGTACATGTCATGGACGGTCACCGGCTCCAGCTCGGGGACCTTCACCTACACCGTTGAAGGCGCGCTCGACGATCTCCAGCAGACGGCATCGGCCGCAGTTGCATGGTTCCCACTCTCTTCGGCCACAACGGCGAACAGCTCGCTTAACATCGTTGCCGGGCCGCTTGCAGGCATCAGGCTCAACGTGGCGGCGACGTCGAGCGCGGCCGTGACGATGCGAATCCTTCAAGGGATCGGGCAATGACCGAGGAGTCCGGCGCGATCATCCTTGAGGGCCGCGAGGCATGGGCTCGGCTCCGAGGACGTGGCGAGAAGACATTCTCGGACTGGGTCGCGGTCGGCAAGGCGTTGGCATTGGGACGCGCGCATTGTCTCAAGGTGGCGGAGACGAACCGTCCCTTTGGGACGCGCTACACCGCCGCCATGGCGCTCTGGCTCGAAAGCAACGGCCTCGATGGTCTGCACCAACAGGAACGGTGGTGGGCGCTCAAGGTCGTCGATAATCTCGCTGAGATCGACAACTGGCGCGCCAATCTCGACGACGCCAGTCGGCGCCGCTGGAACCATCCTCAGAGCGCATGGGACAATTGGCGGAGGTCACAAGGACATGCGAGGCCAAGGCGTACGCGGCGGACTCCGACCTTAAAGCAACGTCCCCGGACCTACGCGAGGCCGGTCTTTTGGGGACAAGATCACCTCCGGCGCGCGGCGAATGCGATCCGCGAATGTCGGAGTAGCGATTGCATCGTCCTGGCGCGCGCGGCGCTGGAGGCCGCGATCCCGAACGAAGCCGCCCTCTTCACGCTCCTTGAGCGGCCGGAGCCGCCCAAGTCCGCGAAGATGATCGCGCCAGTCATGGCCTCGGCCATGGCATGACCGAGGAGCATTCGAGATGCCCAATCCTTTGAACTTCCGGACCTTCGCAGTGACGCTGGCATCGTCCGTTCCGCAGCGCGTCCTGCCGATCAACATGTATCGGTCATCGTTGATGGTCCAGAACGTCGGCACAGGTGGCCCACTGTCCATCGGCTTCTCGACGTCCCCGACCGGACAAGGGCGCGGCCCCAGTCTTGATCCTGCGACGTCATCAGGCGGCCAAGGCGGAAGCTGGACATGGGATACGGTCGTCCCAACGGACTCGATCTATCTCTATTCTGCGGCAGGGACGAAGGCAGCTGTGATTGAAGGCACCTAGCGGCTCGTCTCTCCGAGCATGCCTCAAGATTAGATAGCATCACTAAGAAGGCGGATTGACCGAGAACCATCGGCTGAGCACAATCTATTTGCGACGTAACAATTTGGGGGAAAGATGAGACTTCTAACATTATTGGCCATCACCGCCCTAGCCGTTGGCCTTGGGGGGGCATCTGCGCTTGCCGATAGTTGTAGCCAGTGGAGAAATACCTGCATCTCCAGCGGTCCTGCGGCAGACGGCGACAGGAACTTGAAGAAATGCACTACAGCAGCCGACGAATGCAAAATACAGTGTAAGAAGGGGCAGAAGGTATTCGTCGGCCCGTTCAACGGACAACATCATCCGGTCACTTCTTGCAATTGACCCCTCGCATGTCACAACAAAGTCCTCGGCTGACGTCATGTTAGCCGAGGAGCTTTATAAACGTAACGCCGTCCATTATCTTCGAGAGCCGAAGCTCGCTGCCATCTTTGCCTCAATTGATCCGACTGTTAAGCATCATCGGCTGGACGAGCATAATCTCTTCGGCAGGCACGTCTCCTCTCTCCGCCTGCAAAAGTGAATGAGGCGGTAGATGCGATACATCATAGGCGAAACCGGTCTCGCCCTGCGATCCCACGCCCGGATATAGGTATCGAATGCACCCGATCATGATCGGCGCGAACGATTGATCCGGCAATCCCATGGACTTCACTCCCGCGCTAACGTTTCCCGGCTGGACTGAAATACTGAGCCGGTGAACACGGCTTTCTCGCGGAAAAATCGCAAAGCCGTTCCCGTTGTCGCCAGTGGGTCGCTCTTTCAGTTTCTTGCAGATATCTTCCTGTATCGCAGCGCCGCCCAAGTTGGATTTTAGCATTTGAATTTTTGCCTCCACCTCCACGTTTAAGGCTGGAGAACTTCCGAAATTTTCAATCTTCAAATCAACAGCAAATGCACCGCCGTTGTCGCTAACCGGAAAAGCAGATGCGACACGAGGGTCACCGACCTTGAGCCATGGCCGTCGCGCCGCCTGCTGGGCCTTCAACTGCTCAGCCTGAGTTTTGAGCTGTTCACCCTGCGTAAGGAGAGCGCTTGTCTGGACTCCATACTGCCGCACCGCCACGATGAGCGCGATGATCGCCGCACCCGATATGGTGATCTTGAGCCAGTCGCGAACAGCCAAGACGGGGGCCTCACCGTCAGCTCGCAGCCAGTCTCCGAACCACTTGACGCCGCACCAAAGGCGCGCGCTAGCATCGGACAATATTGTCACGGCATTCCCCCTACGCGATCTGCTCTCCAGCTGTCATGATGCCAGTATCCTGTTGCGCTGGCATACACGAACTAACGGTATCCCCAGAGAAGCCCGCCAGTGAGTTATGAACGGAGGGCGCTGTCCCAGAGCGGCGAGCACGGCCGACGCATAGGAGGCTCGCAGCGCCGGCCTGGCGGGCCTCTAGATCGAGGCCGACCATAGGCCTTGATCCACATCGAGCTCAGAGCCCGGGACCGAATGACCATCGCGGCATGGACGATACCGACGAACCCGCCAAAGACGAGGAGTCGCCCAAGCCGTCGCAGGCCGAGGAACTGCGCCGGATGATCGAGAAATACATCGCCGATCAGCGCGAGATCGCGAGGCGGCTGATCAAGCCGCTGGCGAACTGAGCCTGTGGATTCGGCTCACAACTGCTCGTTGCAGCTGGACCGAATCAACAATTGATAGGAGGGATTTGCGATGAAAATCGCCGTTGCCGATTTGCCTTGGCGGGGCGCGTCCCAAGCCGGAGAATAGTTGTTTCGCGATGATCGCATTTCCTTATCAGCTGAGCATTCCAAGCCAAGGTGTCTCCCTAAACATTCCCGACGCCGCCGCGCTCGAAACCTTCTTGCGAGAAGAATCGTCGTATTTCGCCGAGCTTGGCAGCTTGCTCTCCGGCAATATCAACATGGCGAATACCAATTACGGCAACCCGCAGATACAAGAAGGCGCAAGCCGCGCGTTCGACGAAATGCTGCGTGAGATTAAGGGCGGGGAGTTCCAATCATTCGAGAACTACGTGACCAGCGCGAGAGAACTTAGGGTTCTCATCGGACGTGGCCAAGCAGGGCAGCAGATCAAGGTTCTGTCAAAGGGCAACAACGGTAGCCTCCAGCAGCAGGCGCGTTGGATGGCGTATATCTTTTGCGCTGATTGGTCGGTCAATAATGCCGCCGATCAACTGCTATCTCCCTTTCGAGCAGCGTTTGCCGCTAACCCGCTTACTCAGGCATATGGAGACCTGATCTCAACCACAGAGGCGATGCGGCAAGCCTCAACGGCGGTCGAAGTCAGCGAGAATGCCAAGCGCGAGCTTGAAGAGTTCATCCAAGAAAAAACCGAGGTATTCGGTCGCCTCGAACAGCTTTATCGAACCAAGCTAACGCTGGACGAACCGGCGCTGACTTGGAAAAAAATTGCCGAAAGAAAAACGAAGGTGTGGGGGGTGTGGCTCATCGTCTTCGCTTGTCTGGTGGCAGGCCCCCTCCTGCTTACTGTCGCCTTTTGGCCGAGCATCTCCAAAAATGTTCATGAATTAACAGTCGGAGCGAACGGGGCCTTTTCGATCGCGGGTTTGGCAACGATCACGGTGCCAGCGTTGCTCTATGCTTGGCTGCTCAAGAATGTCAGCCGGATATTCATTCAAAACCTCAATTTGGCAGACGATGCCGCGCATCGACAGTCGCTCGCGCTGACTTACATGGGCCTGCTGCAAGACGAGAAGCATCCGGCGTCCGATCAAGACCGCGCCATTATTCTCAACGCCCTGTTCCGTCCGATCCCGCCTCAGACCGCAGACGAGGGGCCGCCATCCGGAGTGATCGATCTGATCCGGAACAAGTGACAAGGCCGTCGGCGCGCATCATGTCGCCATCGACGGTATCCCCAGAGAAGCCCGCCAGTGAGTTATGCACGGGCTCTCGCTCGTCGGAGCGTCGGGCTACGCAAAACGCTCCAGCGGGCTCGCGGCGCGATCTGGCGGGCCTCGTCGTCCTTGAGCAGGATGTTGCCAGCGAGATCGCCCTCGTCGTCACGCGCGCCGCTAGTCATGGGTTAGACGACGGCGCCTTGATCGCGCGCTCGACTTCGACCCACTGCGTTTCGGTTTCCTTGCCCGCATCGATGAGCGCTTTTACCGCCTCGAAATGATCCTTGAAGGCTTCGCGCGCCATGCCGCTCAACGCATCGGCGAAGCGCGGTAATGCCTTGGGTACCAGGGCGCCGTCCTTTTTCAACATCTCGATGAATGCCGGGTTCGGATTCAATATCGCCTGGAGTCGGGCGTCTTTCGGCAAGTCTTCAAGATCGCGCGCGAATTTCTCGGCATAAATCGCCGCCGTCGCGTGATACTTCCGCACGGCTTGGAAGGCCCCAAAGGGCAAGGCATGGGTCGAGGCTTCGAGGGCATCCGCATCCTTCCGAACCCGCGCGATCAGATCGCGGGCGCGGGCAAACTCGTTCGGGTCGAGTTCTTTTCCCTTAACGAAGCCCCTTGTGGTTAGCTGCATCATGTCGCCAAACGACTGATACAACTGGCCGAGTTTGATTTGCGCGTTCTCGATATCAACGCGTTGCGCCGATAGCCGGGTTGCCAGCGCCATGTTGGCGGCCCGCGTGGCCTGCTCGGATTGCCGGGCTTGAAGCTTTAGCTGCTCGCCCTGCACCTTCAACTGCTCACCCTGCACGTCGAACTGCTTGCCCTGTGTTGCGAGCTGGCCGCCCTGGATGCCCAACTGCCGAGCCTGCACCGACAGCGTGACGATGACGAGGCCGCTGATGATTATCTTGAGCCAGTCGCGGATTGCTGCGACGGGCTCCTCCTTCTCCGTACGCAGGTAGCGACCGCCCCACTTTAGACCGCGCCAGAGGCGCGCAACAGCATTGGAAACGCTATCGGGTATTGTCACGGCAGCCCTTCCATTTCAGCCGTCCCCAGCCGATCATGCCAGCATCCTATTACTCTGGCATACACGGGCCGACGGTATCCACAGAGAAGCCCTGCGGAGGCGCTACAGCAGCCGTCCGGGAGAGCGCATGGGAAGCCTCCAACTCTGGCCACACGGCAGGCGCCCGAACCGGCGCGATCTGGCGGGTATCTGAACCTGCTGTGGTGGGTCCAGATGAGGTCTCGAAAAATTCTCCAGCAAAAAAATAGCGCGAAGGCGTTGAGGCTCGGGGTTTGATTTACCTGAGCCGAGCCGGGAACTCAGACCCTACCCGGGGGGACGGCTCCCCTCCCGGGGACGGGGGTCAAGAAAGCTCATCGGCACACCGATGGTCCGGTCTCGCGTACCATCGGCCGCGTCGTCACGCGCCCCGAAATGGGCAACGACGACCCAATGGTGTCGGCACTTTGCGCAGTGCGTCCCCAAGATTGTCCCCAAGAAGCGCATTTCGTCGATCAAAGACAACGTTGTTCAAAGCCTTAGCGATGTTTCGGCACCGGTTAACCTATCCGGTGATGCCATCATCCCAATCCGCGCCGACGCTCCGGCATCGATGACCATCTCTTCGCCGGGGGCGTCACATCGAACGCGGCGCCAGCCACTCGCTCTTCGATCAACCGCTTGATCAGATCGGCGACTCGCAGGGCCTCTTGAGCGCCCCAATCCTCAATCATGCGATCCACGACCTCGTCAGGTGTCTCGGCCACCGCGAAATCACCAGGGCCGCCGAGCTCCAGCTTGTCCCTCATGAAGCCGAGGAGCTTGGCCTTGAGTGCGGTTGCGGAACCGGCCGCGCCCCACTGCTTGTCACCGGACGCGCCAGCGAAGACCTCGTCGAGCTGCGCCGCCAGCGTGTCCACCGTTGCCCGCGTTCGGCGTGCGGTAGGCCGCCCCAGCTCGGCGATCCTCGCTTGGATATTAGCATCGGTTAGCAAGCGAGACGCATTGGCCTCGGCGGAAGCGCCGTCCGCCTTGAAGCCCGCGCGGGAGTACGCCTGCCCCTGCGTTCGGCCAAATCTGGCGGCCTCGATGATCTGGTGACAGAAGTTTTCATGACGTTGGTTTCGGAGCGGTGCCATGTCGTGACGTTACACCGACATACCCTTGTTTCGAAAGATGCTGCCGAGATGCAGCGTGTTGTTTTACATGACGGCTCAGAACGGAATTTCCTCGTCGTCGTCGCCAGTGTAGTAGTCGGGCTCCTCTTCGTTGCCTGAGTTAGTCGTCGTCAAAAGCGAGAGCGCGCTTAGAGCGCGCGTCTCCTCTCCGTTGTTGAATACGACTCTATCCACGAGTTGCGCTGCTCGCTTTGGCGGCGCTGGAGGCGCCGCAGGCGCCGGAGGCGACGCCCCTGTTCTCTTCCCTGTTCTTTCCTGTTCTTTATGTGGGACATCAGATGTCACCCCTAGATGGCCTTCCATGTCACCCCGAGGCGCGTTTGGTGTCACCTCTCGGCGCGTCACGTGATCCGTCACGGGAGATGATCTCGGGGTGACATTCCGTGTCACCTCTGGCAGCCTTTCCGGGGTGACATCCCGTGTCACCTCAGAGTTCGGGATCAAAAGATCGAACTCGACGTAGTCGTGTCCGCCTGGGTGGCGCCGGCTGATCCAGCCGGCTCCCTCAAGCTCCTTGATGGCGCGCATGAGCTGTCGCTCGCTTACGCCGATTTCCTCAGCGAGAAGCTCATATCCGGGGTTGCATTGTCCGGTCTTGCCGTTGAAGTGCAGCATGAGCATCACGGCGAGGTTCTTGGCGCTGGGGGTGCGGCGGTCCCGCCTGGCCACGGCGGTGAAGGCCTTCATCCACTGGTGCCGAGCTTTGGTGCCCACGACGATGATTGGCCCGCTCATGACGACGACCCCGCCGTCAAACCCAACTGGTGAGCCTTGCGGTAGGACTTGCCGATCATGTCGGCGAGCTTGGCGAGCTGCTTGGTCCCGATCGTCAGGCGCTGATCAGTCGGCTGCATCCTGCCGTTGCCGTCGAGCTTGTAGGTCCGGCAATCGAGGTACGCGTGGCCATTGAGTTCCTTGATGTCGAACTGGAGACATCGCGTTCTGTCGCGCGCGCTCTTCCAGATCGCGCCGACATGAGCGATTTCAGTTGGCTGGGGTTTGCTGGCTTGCGCCGAAGTCTCTCGATCAACTACAATGGCTGTGCTGTTGTTGTGGTTATCGATCGAGGCCTCCGGCGTTCCCATCGCCGGGGGCTTTTTCATTTCGCGGTCCTCGCCTTGTTTGGCTCCTGCATCATCCGCTCCAGCGCCGCGACCGGTACGCGCAGCACACGGCCAATCCTGATGGACGGAATGTCGCCTCGCTTGACGGCGGCGTAGCTGCTCTGTCGGCACAATCCGAAATATCGAGACCCTGCTTCTTCAACGGTCAGGGTTTTTGGTGCTGCACCTTCTGACTCAGACATTCTGTCTACTCCAATACCAAGCGATGCCGTTCCGGCCCACTCCGTATAATGCAGCTCCAAATTTGGAGTCAACTCCACTTGTGGAGCTAAAATATCTCATGCTATTGTGTGCCACCGCGTTCAAAAATGAGGGGAGCATGGCCAAGCGAAAAGTGACCGACACGGCGCAGATGAATCTGCGCTTAAAGGAATCACTGCGGAAGAAGGTTGAGATCGAGGCGAAGAAGAACGGTGTCTCGCTCAATCAGGAATTGGTGCGTCGGCTGGAGCGCACATTCGTCGATCAAGGTGTCGAGGCTCTGATCCAATCAACCGCTATGGCTGTGGCGCAGGCCGTCAAGAACGAGATCAACAACGGTATCGTCACTCATCTCGACGGTGTCATCGACGAGTTCAACCGCATCTACGGCGTCTTGGGCAGGCCCGACTTGATGATTGAGGTCAAGGGAGAGCGCGACAATGGCAAGTAAGCGGGGCAAAGGAGAAGGCTCGATTGAGGAGCGCGACGGCGTATTCCGCCTACGCTATCGCATCAACGGTAAGAAGCAGTCCGTCACATTGCCCGAGCGCACGACGCGAACCGAGGCGCGCAAGAAGCTCACAGAGCTGCTGGACGTGCGCAACAAGGGCAACGCCGTTGAGAACAGCAAGCTTACCGTGGCCACGTGGTTTGACCGCTGGATCGGTCTTGGCGCACCGGGCCGAAGGCGTGAGCCCGTCGGCCAGCGAACCTTGGAACGGTATGAGGAGCTTTTGCGCGTCCACGTCAGGCCCAGGCTCGGCGACAAGGTTCTCCAGAAGCTTGCCGCGTCCGAGATTGACGATCTTTACGCTGGGCTGGAGGGCCTCATCGCGCCGAGGACGGCGCGGCATGTCCACAGCGTCTTCAACGCCAGCCTTGGGACGGCGCTCAGGACCGGTCTGATCGCCGCCAATCCCATGGACAAGGTGATCCGCATTCCACGGCCCGACGCCAAGCCGGGGGTCGTCAACCTTGATGACGATGCCGACGATGACGAGCTTGACGATCATGCCGAGGGGCTGGACGAAGTTGAACTTGCCGCCTTAGTTGTAGGTTTCAAGCCGTCGCCGCTGTATCCGTTTGTCGCTCTGGCGGCAGCGACCGGCGCGCGCCGGAACGAGCTACTGGCGCTGCGCTGGAGCGACCTCAACGTCGAGAACAAGACGCTGGACATCCGCCGCGCCTTGGATCGGAGCGCGCCGAGCGAGAAATTCAAGCTCGGTGTCAAGCCACCGAAGACCGCGCGCGGCAGGCGCACCATTGATCTCGACGACGGCACCATCGCCATGCTGCTCGCCGAGAAGCAGAAGCACCAGCGATTGTTCTCCGGCATCCCCGATGGCGCCGAAGTCGAACTGTCGCTGATTAAGTTGCCGTTGAAGGCGCTGATCTTCCCGGCCGCGCCTGAACCGGGCAAGGACATCTCCCTTACGACTTGGCGCGTCCCGCGCAATGTCTCGAAGGAGTTTCGGCGCCGCGCTGACCTTCTCGGGTTCGGCATCAAGCTCCACACCTTGCGCGGCATCCACACCACAGCGTTGCTCGATGCAGGAATGCCCGTCGATCTGGTCGCTCAACGCCTCGGCGATGACCCTGCCGTGCTGCTCAGAAACTACAGCAAGCGCAAGCGCAGCAAGGACGCCAAAGAGAAGTTTGCGAGCGCTCTCACCGCGCTTGCGGCGGGCTTCCTCAAGCCGTAAGAGACGCTTGTCCCCAAATTGTCCCCAAACCAGGGACTGTTCGCATTGCGTTCAACGGGGCCAGCCGCTAAGTGGTTGAAACTATTGCTCCGGAAGGGTGGCCGAGTGGTTTAAGGCACCGGTCTTGAAAACCGGCGTGCCCGCAAGGGTACCGTGGGTTCGAATCCCACCCCTTCCGCCAGTATATTGTTCGCCACTGTTCGTGGTCGTTCGAACTCCACAGCAACTTCAGTGACTTACGCCGAACGACTGTACTTCGCAGTTCGTTGGTGTTCTTCCTAATCGGGTCACTGACCGTAGCTGAAGACCGTGGGTTCGGAGGACGATTCCTTGGAGGAACAATGGCTGGACGGCTCAGACCACTCGACGTAGAGCGCCTCATAAAGCCCGGCAAATACGCCGATGGCGGCGGCCTGTATTTGATCGTCACAGGACCGACCTCGAGAAGCTGGTCGTATAGATATTGGAAAGACGGCAAAGAGCGGTGGCACGGTCTTGGCTCGTTGAAGGAGGTATCGCTAAAGGATGCGCGGCTTGCGCGAGATGCGGCCCGACTGCGTGTTAAAGGTGATCGCAGCACTGCCGGTATCGACATCGTTCAAGAACGGCGAAAAGAACGCGACGAGGCAAAAACCGTCGTGGCCAAGATGGTATTGCCAACCTTTGAAGAATGTGCGGAAGCCTACATTCGGGCGAACTGGTCGACCTGGAGTGAGAAGCATCGCGATCAATGGCCGTCCTCCCTCAAACGCTACGCCTATGCTACCATCGGCAAACTGACGATTCCGGAGATCAAGCCAAGCCACATCCACGATCTGCTGGAGCCAATCTGGGTGGAGAAGCGGGAGACTGCGAACCGCGTCCGTGGCCGAATTGAAACGATCATCGCAAAGAACGTCGATATCGATGATCCGGAATTCCGCAACCCAGCCGAACTGACACGGCAGATGCGCGAGAAATTACCAAAACGCTCCAAGCGAGTCGTTCGGCATCATCCCGCTTTGGCCTATGCCGAAGCACCAGCATTTTTGAGGCTTCTAGCTAGCGCGCCAGGCAGAGCTGCTGCCATGTTGCGCTTTCTAATTTTTACGGCTTGCCGCACCAACGAGGCGGTCGAGGGGCGGTGGTCCGAGATCGATCGGCCAAATTCGACTTGGAAAATTCCGGGCGACCGAATGAAGATGGACCAGGACCATTACGTTCCATTGTCTGCCCCCGCCTTGGCGGTGCTCGACGAGTTGCGCGATGGACGCGAAGGCGAACTAATCTTCGCCGGACCTGATGGCGGAGCATTCTCAGAAAACGCAATGCTCGCAGTGCTTGATCGTCTCGGCTACGGACACGTCACCGTCCATGGTTTCCGATCAACCTTCGCGACTTGGGCGGAGGAATGCACCGATTATCCGGACGGCGTACGCGAAGCCGCGCTGGCCCACAAATACAAGAGCGAGACCACCGCAGCCTATCAGCGAGGCCAAAAGTTGGAAAAGCGACGGGCTCTAATGAAGGATTGGGCCGCATTCCTCACCGGCAGCAATGTGTTTCAGCTGCAAGACCGCAGGGTGGGATAACTCCGGCTACCGAGCGAAAGGCCCGCCGGTTCTCGCGGGCGGCCCCTTGTCGACGATCTCTACAACGAGGTCTTAAGGATCCGGGACCACATTCGACAGCTGGAAACCGGCGGCGAGCTACCCGCACCGCGCGCATCACCGCCGCGAAGGCGACCAACGGGACACGCCGATGAAGCACGCCGAGGAACGACCATACGCAAATCCGGAGGCAGCCGCGCGCAAGCTCGTCAAGCTCGCAGCCGACGTCGCGGCCGTGCAGGACGGTCGCATCTATATCGAGAGGACGCGCCCTTCTTGTTCAAGCTGAAGGGCAGTCGCAGCGAGTTTGGCGCCGGGCTCAAACACGCGATCGAGCGCGGCTGGCTCCAGCTCCACGAGAGTGGGACATATGTACGCTTGCTCAGCTCGGGCGATGGCTTACTCACTCAATAGATCAGGGTAAAGAACAACCAGCCCGAGAGAAGCGCGCAGAAACCAATTCCCAGATAAGGCAATGCCAGGCGCATCGGTATTCCCTCCGAGACGCGGCCGTCAGTCTCTCATGGCGGTCGGCCGGCGACAACGAACGCCAACTGAGGTGGCCTCACTCTTTGGCTTGAACTCGCAAATCCTGCGGTTGAGTTGCCACAGCTCTACGTCATGACCATCCATAAGCTGTTCGGCCTGTTCCTTTGCGGCCTCGTCGGCATCGCATAGGAGGTCGATCCGCTGTTGAATGTGACCATCGGAGCCTATGAGGTAGGCGTGGTATCCGATCATTTCGGTGGTGCCAGACCCGGCGAGGTCAGCCACTCGCTTATGTGAGCGCCGGTCTCGGCTTGCCGAGCTTTGCGGATCGCCCGCTCCCGCTCGATACCTGGCGGAAGCGATTTGGCTGCCTGCCGGAGCCGCTGGGCTTGTTCGGCAAGGCGTTCTTCAAGAGATGTAGTTTGCTTGATGCGGCGTCGGTGCATGGCGCCAGCTCCTGTCCAAAGGGAAGGAGGCGGGAGCGCGTGATGGCGTTCTCATCACCGATAGATGCCAAGGGCTGCGCGGTGATGGGGCTAGTCTGGCATGTACGCTACCGGACTTATGGTCAATTTTGATCACCTCGCACCAGTCACCGAAGGTAAAGGCCACTCCCCTACATAAGCCACCGCGATCGGAAACAGGCCAGCGCCTAATGCACAAAAATGAAGTACGCGAGGGCGGCCGCCAGCGGAACGCCCAAAACCGTATTGGCATTGGGACCCATCTTTGAATCCTCTGCCCGTGGAGGCCCCAGCATCGGGCCGGGGGGCGTGATGATGCTGCGGCTTCCGGACAGGCTTCTGTCTCGTGGGACCGAGACCGTCACCGCAGAACACAAGCCGGGCGCAACATAGATGTTCCCAGCCAAGTCCTAAATCTCCCCTGCCTGTGGCCTGTTTCACACAGCGCGCGCTCGGCCGCAGGGTCCGGTCTCGTCCGGCACCTGCGGCCCGTGCTGCGACGTTCCGCACGATCGGCGTGCATCTGGTGCTACCCTGCACCGTTGACGTTTGTTGGCCGAGGGGGTTCTGCCGAGCCAGGAACATCGTCGCTTTTGCCAAGTTTTCCCGACGCCCTCGAGGCTCGTCGAGGGTAACCTCTAGGCCCCGGCTCATCCCCCATTTGAGCTGGGGCCCTTTTCTTGCGGGACAAGGACTCAAAGGGAACACAAGGGCGGCCGAGTATTTGAATCGTCGCTGGCTCGCTGACCACAGCCGGCGGAGCGGCCTCGGCCTACCCCTTGATCCCTCCGGCGCCGGGGCCGTTCTCTTCGCCCAAGGACAGCCTTGAAGTGTGTAGCCCTGCTCCTGCGAGTTCAACTGCGCGGAAGTCGGAGGGAAAATGTCGTTCCCGTTTGTTCGTTGGAGGCGACAGAAATTTCGCCGCCGTGGGCTTCGACGATTAATTTCGCGATATAGAGACCGAGGCCCAGATGTGTACTGTGCTCAGACTCATCGCTGACGTCCTGGCCGCGCATCCAAGACTGAAATACTAATTTTTGTGTGTCCGGGGGGATTGGTGAACCCATGTTGTGCACGGCTATTGTGACGGTGTCGGGGGCGTTGCCTGCGATCCTCACAGTGATAGGCTGCTCTCGGTCGCCATATTGGATGGCGTTGCCCATCAGGTTCGACAGCACCTGCCCCAGGCGCGCAGCGTCACACGAGCACGTAGGATCTCCGTCGTGCGTGACCTCAAAATCACGATCCGTGTGGATGGCGCGTAGCTCATCCGCAATCTCCTGACAGAGCGCCACCATGTCGATTTTGGTCTTTACAACTGGAATTTCAGTACCGAAGGACGAGCGCGTGAGATCGAGTAAGTCATTTAAAATTTGTGTCGCCCGACCGGCCGCCGTCCTAATCTCCGAAACCACCTTTGCCTGTTTCGGATTTGTTATTCCGGATCGCTCCATCCACTGAGCACCCATCGAAACCGCGCCTATGGGGTTGCGCAAATCATGACCCAGCACGCCCAAGAACAAATTGCGGGAGTCATTAATCGTCTTAGTGTAGTGAGCTACCGACTCCGTGACAGCCTGATCAATCGCTTCATTGAATCGCGTGAGGTCTTCAACATCGGTTGCAGCCAGCCCTTGATGATGAGCCACCCATTGCTTCACAACACTTGCGCGAAGCGCCCGGTATTCGGAGACCATCTGGTCGATGTCAAAACCATCGGCAAGGCGAAGAGCGGCATGAACCTCAGCCGCGCTCTCGGAAAACGGATTTTCTGGAGGGCCCACGCCGCGCGATTTATCAAACCTCTCTCGCGCAGTCTGCGCAGATTCGAGGTCGTCTGCAATAAACCCGAGAATATCCACGACATGATCTTGCAAAGCTAGCTTCGTCATCTTGTCGCTGGCCGGCGATATAGTTCGCGCGAAATCGATCCATTCCTTGACGATAGCGGCGTGGTTTTGCCGAATGAAATCCGCCAGCCGGCGTTCATGCCCTCGTGTCTCACTTGGATTGGTCACAGCCGGCCCCTTTGCGCATGTTGAGTATTCTGCCGTGGTTTTTTTGTTAAGGTGAAAGCGCGCCATGCTTCGAGTGAGTTCAGAAACGCTGTTAGCGGCGGCGCAGGCTGAAGAGGTCAATGACCGAAGCCGCCAAACTTAGGCGGCCCTACTCTTTCGGGTCGGGGGGGTGATTGGCGGCCTTCGCTTCCGTCGCCTGTGCGATCAGGATTGCAATTTCGTCCAGTGTTTGCCGGTCGTTGATCCCGAGTGACAATCGTCGATATCGGGCGATCTTATCGTCGTACAGAGTGCACTTTTCACACATGCTTCCGCTCGCATATGGGGCGGGAGCATGAAGCACTCTCAGTCACCGATGGACGCCTCGGACTGGGCGGTGATCTCGGGACCATAAACCAGAACTCGGGTTCCCGACAGAAGGAACACAGCCCGCCAACGGAGGCGGCCTCAATGCCTGCGCCGTTCGACCGCGAATGTGAATTTGAGGTGGAGCACCGGACCGCTGTCGTCCCGGACTTCAATCGACATCTGTCGGCCACTGGTCCCTAGGGTGCCGACGGCATCTCGGGCCATATCGGCCAGCGAGCGCGCCGCCTCTTCCTGCACCTTCTCTATGGTTGAGAGCTCCAGACCTTCCTCATCCGGGAAAATCTCGTCACCCTCTCTGATGTCAAAGTAATACCGTCTCATCAGACCAGAACGACGCCGACCTCAAATTGTTCTTTTCGTAAAGCAGGCCACACCCAAATCAAACTGGGACTGACGCCGGAAGCAGTGCCGGCATCCTACCTCTGCTCATTCCTCGGGCAATGTTTTTCAAGACGGCGACGCGATCCTTGGAAATACCGCTCGCGCGAGAAAGTCTCTTGTAGAGGTCAGTATGTTCTCGGCACTCAGCAATGTTGATCAAGAGCTCAGCCTCCCTTTTGCCGTAAGGCCAGTCAAAGATCAGCTTCGGACATTGAGGTTAAGTACCGTCAGGGCTCTCCTAAGGTCGGGCACGAGCCAATTTTTTGGAGTGATCCCAATAGGAACGACGAGCACGGGCGCTTATTTGAGTCGTCGCCGGCTCGCTGCCAGAGCTGGCGGAGCGGCCCCGGCCTACCCCCCTCGTCCCCTGCAGCCGGGGCCGTGTCTCCGCCCTTGTCGATCGGAGTAGCGTATGCGTTCCGCGCCCTCGATCGTGCCGGCTGACCGCTTCGACCGCGACATCTATCTGGTGCTTGAAGACTTTGGCGCGCGCGCCGGTTGCGCCTGGCGCGAGACCGACGAGGCTGAGACCGACCTCGAGACGATCTTGCGAAATCTCCCGTCCGGCCAGTCGCCTATCCAGTTCGGATTGTGTCCTTCAATCCCATCGAGGGGTGGTCGCGAGATGCGACTTCCGACGTCGCCGACGCACTGGCCCAGCGCGCATCTGACACTGACACTGAGGTCTCTTCTGCACTGCAAGCCTTCATCATCGCCAACGCCACAAGGCGCTTCGACATGCAGCTAGCGCTGCCCTTGCGCGGAGTCGCCTGATGCCCAGCGACGAAAAGCCCCTGGCGGCCGGTGCAATGGCTACGACGTGCGCCAACTGTGACGATCTCGGCTGGGTTTGCGAGAACCACCCGGACCGCCCCTGGGACGGCGCGCGCGCCTGCACCTGTGGCGGCGCTGGCGCACCCTGCCCGGCCTGCAACGCTGCTGGCGAAGGTGAAGTGCCGCGCATGCCGGAAGGCTTTCGGGTGGAGGTCGACAAGGACGGCTGGCGGCACTGAGCCTTGTGAGCGGCCCCAAGCGCCTTCGCAGTAGCGCCGAACGGTCGCTGGCGACTTCATCGGCGGGTCCACAAGAGCCGCCTTCGGCGCTCACCCGCCCGATACGCACAGCGCGACCAGTCGTTGGCCCAGCGCGAACCAGCGACGTGGACGTAAACCGATTGCTCCGTAATCATAGGGGAACGATGCTCTTCACTGCGGGGCGAACCCCGCTGTAAACTGATGCCGGATTGTGAAATCGATTCGTAGGAAGATGGCTAAATCCTCGAAACTTGTCGCCGCTAAGAATGGGCGAGTACTTCTGGTCCGACGACGGCGCGATAAGCGCTGGGCGTTCCCGGGCGGCCGTAAGCGTGCGGGTGAAAGTGAGAGGAAGTGTCTTCGCCGCGAGATCACCGAGGAACTGCCGAAGCTAAAACTTGGGCCAGTGAAGCTCTGGAAAGAGGTAAAGGGAAAAAACCGTCAGTCCGGACGACAGATGAGCGACGCGATCTTTGTGGCCAAGAAGGCGTCCGGTGCCCTGAGGATCGGCGATAAGAACGAGATCGACAAAGCGGCTTGGCGCAAGCCGCGCGGCATCAGACTCACGCCCACGTCGCGCTACATCCGGGACAAGTTGTTTCCGAAGTAGACCACGCGCTCGCAACTGCGGCCTCGAACCCAGCGGTCAACCGCGCAACCGTTTAGCGCGGGTCCAGACCTTCTTCAGATATCGTTTTCGGGCTCCCGGTGCACCAACCTTCCCGCCCCAAATGCGAATGAGTTGCCGTGATCGACCGGAAAGCTCGGCGACTTCCTTATAGCTCGCAAGACCATTCTTGAGCATATAGAGCGCGGCGGCTTTGGTGACATCCTTGGTGCGCATTTGCAGTGCGATCCCGATTGTCGTTTCGGGCCAGATGCTGATGCGTCAATACTGTAATGCCCCCAGGGGGCGGCTCAACTGGCCACCCACCTTGCATCTTCTCAAAGCTAGTGGTCTGGCTTTTCGCGCACGATCACGCCGGTCTTAGGGTCGGCGTGGAATTCCATCTTCTGTCCGTTCTTGATGCCTTCGCCCTCCCATTGGCCGTCGTCGGCTTCAAGCTTAGTGACCTGCGAATAGCCCGACTCCATGACCTTGGCCTTCACTTGCTCCATCGGCATCCAGTCAGGCCCGGGTTGGTCTGCTCTCGCTGCTGAGCCAATGGCGAGGGAACCGAGAACCAGAATTGTGGCAAGCTTCATTTTGGCCTCCTCTCGATGAAAGGCTTCAACGGGCGCGCTGAATTGATGTTCCTCTGTCTCGCCCGCGGACTTGGTGTCAGATCGACGCAAACGAATGGACGTCCGTTTTGGGCTCCTGGGGACAAGATAGTCGGCTTCGGGTCAAAACCGACAATGCTGCCCCTTCTTATGGGAAAGACGATCCCTATCTCCGCAGCATGCGTACCGCGTTCGAATTTTGCCTGCCGACCGCCGCCAAGGTGGTGCCGGCCGGGCCCGACTGGATCCACGAAATCAAGTATGACGGCTATCGCCTGCGCGTCGAGCGCCACGGAAAGACCGTGCGGCTATTCACCCGCAACGGGCACGACTGGTACAACCCTGCGCGCATGCACATCACGACCGTGCTGAATGACAAGTACGCGGCCATGGTCGGCGAGCCCGGCGGCAAGGACTGGGGCCTCAACGAGGCCGGCATGAAGCAGATGGATGACAACATCGGCTATGTGCTCAAGAAGCTCCAGGACATGGGTCAGCTCGACAACACGATGGTCGTGTTCACCACCGACAACGGCGCCGAAACCATCACCTTTCCGGACGGCGGCACCACTCCGTTCAAGGGCGGCAAGCTGAGCACCTGGGAAGGCGGCATGCGCGCTCCGTTGGTCGTTCGCTGGCCGGGGGTCATCAAGCCCGGCACCATCAAGAACGAGATATTCGCGGCGCTCGACTGGCTGCCGACGTTTGTCAACATCGCCGGTGGCGCAAAGGGAGATGCGCTGAAGAAGCGTATCGAGGCCGGTCAATATCCCGGCATCGTGAAGACGACGCTCGATGGCGTCGATCAGACCGAATACCTTTCCGGGCGTTCGGAAACGTCGGCGCGCGATACCTTCTTCTACTATTCGGGCAAGGATCCGTCGGCGGTCCGCTACAAGAACTGGAAGATCTACTTCACGATGGTATCCGACGTGCCGCAGGGCTTTATTGCCGGTGCGGCTCCCTATCACTGGGCCCAGGTCGTCAATATCAAGCGAGACCCGTTCGAGACCTCGATCGGTTCACAATACAAGACACTCATGGGTCTGGGCGGCACAATCGGCTCCCCTTCTACAGCCTACGTCTATGACTGGAACATGCTGCCCATCGGCCAGTCGCTGTGGCTGAAGGAACTCGAGACCTATATTGCGTACCCGCCGCTCCAGGACCCGGCGAGCTACAACCTCGACCAGGTGCTGCAACAGATCAAGCAGGCCAAAATTGCCGGTCGCAGCGATTAGTCGCGAACGTCAGAAGTGGCCGATCCGTTCGGATCGGCCACTTGTCCCCGAGCATCCAGAAGTCCCACAAAGGATGATCAGGTCGCATAGAGCATTTGGCCATATTTCACTTAGATCTTTTTACCCGGTCTGACCATGCGCGGGCCGCGGCGACTTCAATCACTGCGGCCTTCGTTATTTCCTAGCGCTTTAAGCGCCGACGATGCGTCGCCCGGCGGTTCAATTGCCCCTTTCCGTCCATCCCCTTTCTGGGCCCCTCGGTCGGCTGCGGGCAGCGTTCAGTCTATCGGCCTCTGCTTCAGCAATGGAGTGCGACAAGCCAGACAGAGGCTTCCCGCCTTTTCCGATCGCAGGCACATCTAGTGAAAGATCCAGTACGGTGAACCGGCCGGTCACCGGTCGCTCATACCAAACAACGTACCGCGCCTTCATTTCGGTCATTCTAGACCCCCTCGGTAGCGGATCGATCCTCGAATAGATCAACGTATCGCGCATGGAGAATCACGTAGCCCTTGGCACCGTCTAAGAGCACCTTGACCTGAGTGGCCGTCGCTCCCTGACCAAGAACGATGCCTTTCTTCCCGCTAAGACGCGGTCCAGCCGAAGCACCAATGACGATCCGTCGACCAGCAAGAAGCTCGTCCTTGGCGGCCAATAGGTCTGCAGATTTCGGCAGGTTACGGTTTGCGCTCCGAGGCATGGCTTTTAAAATATCGCAGCATCGTTGAGTTAGAAAGCCCGTGTGTCGGGGGACCACGGCTTGCGCGACCGCTTTTCGATCGGTCAAGCTGGCGAACCGCTAGCGTGACTGGTGGTCGCAATGCGTACTGCAGAACAATTGGTAAAACCAAAACGTGTATTCCGCCCTGGTACACGTGATCGAACCCGACACGGCCCTAAGAAGCCGCTTATTTGTGCGCGCTGCTTAACAAATCTGCTAGCTGCGAGGCGCCGAGCGGCGTTGACTTTCAGCGGGTCCTTGGCGTGACACCTAGACGCCCCGGCGCTAGCCTCAGGCCATCCATCCGCGGCAGCCCCTGTCGTAAACCGGCAGGGGTTGCTTATTGGTGGTAGGCCCGCCAGTGAACCAGCGGGCCTTTGAGTTGGCATCCCAACAGATTGAACCTTACCGCCGCCGGGCCAATTTAAGCCCGGCGCCGTACTTGTCCCGGCTCGCTGCAGCCACCACTAGGATGAGGCACTGATGTCTGACGACGACGCACTCAAGCAGGAAACGTGCGCTCTTCAACAGATGACAGAGGCTGAACGTAAACTTTTGGTCGGCCTCGAAGAGTTCATCAAGGGCAAGGTCGCGCTAGGCGTGCCCAGAGAGCGCGCCTACGCCATAGTTGCGGAGATATTATACGCTCGGCAGGTCAGAGCTCGCGATCGACGCCGCACGTTTAGGGTCGTCTAAGGCGTCCCGGGAGCGGATAGGCCCGGCGGCGTGCACCAGCGGGCCTGAAACCTTCCTCGGTTTCGTGCGTAGGACCTATATCCGAGGTTTTTGTTAGTTCCCATCTCGGGGCTGGAAATGAACACCGCCGCCGGGACATGTATTGGAGCCCGGCGGCGTATTTCCTTCTCTGTTTCCTTCACCTCCTGGCATGAGCCGTCAGTCACCCCGGTCACGCTTCCTGCGCGTTCAGCGCCGCCTCTGCCCTGCTCGAATCCGGCTCCTACGCCCTGCTCTGCTCGATCACTCCTGGATGCCAGCGCCCGTGAAGGCGGCGAAGGTGTCGCGCAGCCAAGCGCGGACGTAGCCGACCAGGATTCGCGACTCCGCCGTCTCGATGAAGCTGCCGAACGCCAGGCCCTGCCGCTGCACCTCGGTGCAGGCGCGCTCGCCAGCACCGACGTCCAGTTCACAGAGAGTTTCGAGATCGACGGGCGCGAGATGTTTGCCCATGCCCGCAAGGTCGTGCTCGAAGGCGTCGTATCCAAGGTGTGCGACAGCGTGTACCCGGTCGGCCGCAGCAATATTTGGGTCAAGAAGACCTGTGCCCAGCGCGAGACGCTCACCACCGCCATTCGCCCTCGATGAGGGCAAGTGGGACGGCATGTATCTCGGTCGTCAAGGCGAGGATCTGGTTTTTGCCGTCAAGGTCGACCACGGCTTTGAAGACATCGGCCGCCAAGTTGTGCAAGAAGCTTCGACCGCTCGTCCGCAAGACACCGCCCTATGCCAAGCGGATCGCGCACTGGGGCATCTGGGTCGAGCCGAAGCTGCTTGCCGAGATCGAGCATCACGCCAAGTCCGCCGATCCGTTCTTCAAAGGTCTGGAGGAGCTTTGATGCTCTCATGTCGGCGGACGAGCCGACCGTCTATCTGGTCGCCAACGACTTTGGACAGGCTGGGCCAAATCTCTTTCGCCGCGGCACCCGGACCGTGGCTTACGACCGTGGAAGAGCTGAGGATTTGGCCGATCAATTGCCATATCCCTTTGCTCGTGCGGAAGAATGCGGCCGGGGTGCGAAGGAGTGGATATCCGCAAACGTTAATGGATCGGCCTGCAGGCGCTGTTTTCCGCGCTTACTGTTCGTATGTGCGTCGCAGAGCTACTGCCGTTGGGGCATCAGCGGAGGTGAGCCCTACCCTAGCGAGCCTGCTCAGTCCGCTTCAACCTGGGCCAGGAGCCGACTAGTTGGTAAGATTCGCGTTTGAACTCTCCCGCGCCGTCATTACTGTGACTGGATTGCCAATTGCCTTTCCCGCCGCGCGGATGGTGTCAATGAACAGCTTCGCGGCCGGGTTCAAACCAATCGGACCACCATGTCCTCTAGCTCCAAAGCTAGTATCGCCAAGAAAGCGCGCACGAAGGCTGAGGCGGATTTTGCCACCTGGCTCATGATGGCCAAGCTCGGTGGTTTCGATGACCTGCCGTCCAGCGCCCAAAGCTTTCTGACTAACTATCGAACTCGGCTCGAGACAATGAGCGAGGCCGAGTCCACGGCCCTAGCCGTTCGCGAGGTCTACAGCGCTTATTACAGCGAGATGGGAGGCGTGGGCGCGCCCCCGGAACCAAAGGCTCGCACACCAATGACAGAGGGCAAAGTCGTGCGGCTCAAGAAACGGCCTAATCAGCCCGGTCTATCGGCTGCACTGCATTCGACGAAGCCAATGATCCGAGAACTCCTTCCAGCACTGCTGATTTTCGCGAGCGTGGTGGCTCTGATTGTCGCATATAGATTTCTGGCGCAGTAACACTGCCCGCGGATTGTGGGGACGAAGTGCCGCTCACAGTAACCGCGGACATCGCTGCACTTCGCATTTGTGCCAAAAGCGGAAGTGATCCCGACTCGCGGCGTCGCGAAACGGCGATTGTGCGACACATCGAGAATGGCTCTGTTTAGCTACTTCCCTGCTTAAAGGGAGCGGCCGCCGCGCCGGCCCCTCCCCATTTTGGCTGCGGGGGCGAGCCACGTCCTCGTGTGCCGTCGGAGACGGGCAATGACCATAAGAACCTTTTGCACGCTCGCCGCCGCCATCTTTGCCCTGAGCGCGCTTTTGCAGTTGATCCGGATTGTGATGCGCTGGTCCGTACCTTGAATGGCGTCGATGTACCGTTTCGGGTGAGCTGGATTGCCGTCACCGTGGCGGGCGCGTTGAGCTTCGTCGGTTTCCGCGCCGCCATGCGCAGCTAATTGCTGGCAGAGCCCACCCGGGCCGATCTGTCGCCGGGCAGCGGAGCCACTTCCCTACCGCGGATATCGAGCCGTCGTGCTCTACCGCGACAGCGGCTTAGTGCAATTCGCGTCGGTTTGGCATACCTGCATCCATGTCCGGTCTTCCCCGAACAGCCGACGCCGAAGTGATGGGTACGCTTCGACGCTAAGGGCCAACAACGGACCTCCGGGCATGCTTAGGGTTGTCCGATTTTGCATTGTCAACCATCGCGGCAGGTGCGAAACTTCTCAAACAAATCGATCTGCGAGCAGCGCATGCGCGCTTGAGCACAAAGAACTGGAAGGACTGCGGAAAATGTTTACTAAGCGCGATCTTCTTCGTTCGGCCGCCTTGGCTGCCATCACTGCATCGACGGCGAAGTCTGTCCCCGCGCACGCACAGACCAGCGTCGATCGCTCAGGTTTTTTCGAGGCAAAAGACATTGCCGAGGCAGGGTTCGTCTACGGCCTGCCTATCGTGATGAACTATGCCGTCATGCATGAATATGCGATCGATCGGAATTCTGGGCAGTTCAAGGCTCCGTTCAATCAGATCAAGAACGAACCTAACGTCTTCACCTACAAAGATACCGCAATCGTCACGCCGAACAGCGACACACCCTATTCCTTCGTGTGGATGGATTTGCGGGCGGAGCCGGTGGTGCTCTCGGTGCCGGCGATCGATCCGAAGCGCTACTACTCGGTCATGCTATGCGACGGCAATACCTACAATTACGGCTATATAGGCACCCGTGCCACAGGGAGCGAGGCCGGCGACTACATGGTGGTCGGGCCCGACTGGAAGGGCGACACCCCGGCGGGCATCAAGCAGGTGTTTCGTTCGAGCACACAGTTTTCCGTCGCAGGCTATCGCACCCAGCTTTTCGGTCCGGAAGATCTCGACAACGTCAAGAAGGTGCAGGCTGGCTACAAGGTGCAGATGCTATCGGCCTATCTGAAGCAGACGCCGCCGCCGGCCGCGCCAACCATCGACTTCCCCAAGATCGATAAGGAACTCGTGAAGACCAACTTCTTCGATTATCTCGACTTCGCGCTGCAATTCGCGCCGGCGCAGGGCAATGAGAAAGAGATACGCGCCAAGCTAGCACGCATCGGCATTGGGCCTGGCAAGACCTTCAACTTTAAGGACCTCCCTCTGGAGCAGAAACTGGAGATAGGCCTTGGCATGAAGGAAGGCCAGCGGAAAGTCGACGAGGCCGTCGCCAATGTCGGCAAGGCGATCAATGGCTGGCGGGTTAGCGGTCTTCCAGGCGATAGCGCCCACTACAATGGCGACTGGTTGAAGCGTGCCGTCGCCGCTCAGGCCGGCATCTATGGTAATGACCCGGCGGAAGCGACCTATCCATTCACGCGCGTTGACGGCGACGGTCAAACGCTCGACGGCAGCAAGCACAACTACACACTGACTTTCCCGGCCGGAAAACTGCCACCGGTGAATTCGTTCTGGTCGCTGACGATGTATGACGGCAAGTCCCAACTCCTGATCGAAAATCCGATCAACCGCTATCTGATCAACTCGCCGATGCTGCCGAACATGAAAAAGAATGCGGACGGATCACTAACGCTCTACATCCAGAACAAGTCGCCCGGCGCTGGCAAGGAAGCAAACTGGCTGCCGGCGCCGAACGACACGATCTATCTTGTCATGCGGCTCTACTGGCCGAAGACCGAAGCACCTTCGATCTTGCCGCCGGGCGAAGGGACATGGCAGCCGCCCGGCATAAAGCGGATCGCATAGAGCGATACAGAGAGCGGCCAACTAAAGGCTCGAGCACCACGCGGTGGAGAACCCCATTGCCAGTGCGCCGGCTGATTGAACGGATGCAATGTCGCCTTAGGGTCACAAGCGGCGGTCGAAGTGAGCACGGCCCCGCGTCCGATCTGCCGCCGATAGCCGACACTACAATGGTCTCAGCCTTGTTCGGCTAAGGGCCAATTGCTGAAATCGCCGGCAGAGAGAGTCGCGGGAGACTCTTTCGAGCCGCCCGCGAGCATGATCAGACGCGTTGCTAGGCTATCTAGTCTCGCGACGTCCTAATCTCCTTTTGCGCGAGTCCTCTTCATCTGTTCTTTCACCTCCGTCAGAACCTGGGCCAGGCTGTAGGACGCCGGGGACTGCAGCGACGGGTACGGCCCGTAGCTTTCGAGCTCCTGCAGCCACAGCGCCTGGCCAACAGGAATGATGTTCCAGTCGTAGATATAAGCGGTCACCGGTCCGGCGAGTGCGCCGCTCTGACCCATAAGGCTTGACGGCTGGAAACCAACCGAACCCTCGAACGGATCCCGCTTGATGTTGTTGACCAAAGGCCAATGGAAGGTATGGACCCCCAGGAGGCCACCGCTCGCGGCCTCTGATGCCATCGCGAAGTAGATCTTCCAGTTCTTGTAGCGCACTGCCGACGGAACCGGACCTCCGTAGTAGAAGAAGTGATCGCGTGCCGATTTGTCCGACTTGCCGGTCAGATAGTCGAGCTGGTTGACGCCTTGAAGCTTGGTCTTGACGATGCCGGGATACGTGCCCGCCATGATCTGCCTGTTGAGGTCGTTGCCCTTGGCGCCACCGGCGATTTCAACAAAGGTCGGTATCCAGTCGTACGATGCGAAGATGTCGTCCAAGACTGTGCCAGGCTTGATTTGGCCCGGCCAGCGAATGACGCACGGAGCGCGCATGCCGCCCTCCCAGGTGGTCAGCTTGCCACCCTTGAACGGCGTGTTGCCGCCATCGGGGTAGGTGATCACTTCGGCGCCGTTGTCGGTGGTGAAGACTACAATCGTATTGTCGAGCTGGCCCATGTCTTCGAGTTTCTTGATCACATAGCCGATGTTGTCGTCCATCTGCTTCATGCCGGCTTCGTTGACGCCCCAGTCCCTGCCACCGGGCGTCCCTACCATTGCCATGTACTTGTCGGACAGCATGGTGGTGATGTGCATGCGCGCCGGGTTATACCAGACGAAGAACGGCTTGTTGGTCTTCTTCGGGTCGTTGCGGTCGAGAAAGTCGATGACCTTGGCCGAGATTTCCTCATCCGCGGTTTCAGAGCGCTTCAGCGTCATCGGGCCCTCGTCCTTGCACGTCTGGTTCCTCTCGGTGCCGTCGGAAGAGGTACAGGCGATTACCGGCCGCGGCGGCGTCATGCACAGCGTGGTCGCGGGATCCACCGCGCCTGGGACCTCCGCGAGTCCGCGCACCGGCGTGTTCTTGCAAGGCGCAACGATGGCCTGTTCAATCGGAGTCTTGTTGATGTCGGGGAAGCTCACGCCCTGCATCGCATCGAGGTGATAAAGGTAGCCCCAGAACTCCTGGAAGCCGTGTGCCGTCGGCAGCGCTGCCGAGTGGTCGCCAAGATGGTTCTTGCCGAACTCGCCGGTGTTGTAGCCGAGGTCGAGCAGGAACTTGGCCAGCGACGGCGTGCCGGGCTGCAGGAAGGATGGGCTGCCGGGCAGTTGCGGCGGAATCATGCCGGCGCGCAGCGGCGTCATGCCGGTGAAGAAGGCGGTGCGCCCGGCAGTGCAGCTTTGCTCGGCGTAGTAGGTCATGAACTTCGCACCCTCTCGTCCGATGCGGTCGATGTTGGGTGTCTCACCGACCATCAGGCCTTGATGGTAGATCCTCGGCTGCATAATGCCGATGTCGTCGCCCATGATGAAGAGAATGTTTGGTTTCTGCTGCTGTGCCGCAGCGGGCATGCTCGTCAGCCCGGTTATTGACAATGACATAAGTGTCGTTGCTCCGAGGAATGTAGCCGTGACCCGCTTATGCCAACCTGTCGTCTTCCTCGGCGAAACGCTCGCTCCAGCTCGCGGCCTGTTCTTGAGAATGCAGTCAAACATGGTCACTCTCCGGTTGCAGTGCTGTCACGCTTTTTGCCTGACGCACGGAAAGCCAACCTCCAATTCTCGGGAGAGCCCGCTTTTGATTCAGATCAAGCAGGACAACCATCGAATGCGGTTTGCGACCAGGCGTTCGTGCGTACGTCAGTGATGCTGACATTGACGGACAGCTCGTTAGCCTTCTGTTTGCGATTTCATCTTGTCCGGAGGCGGACATGTTTGCCGCGCGCGTCGCGGGAGCCGGGCGGAGGACCGTTCGTCAGACACAAACTGCGGGCGCAACATTGAGATCGATTACGAACGAATCGTCCAGAGTTCGGCCCGACGTCCGGTACGGGTCAAACTGAGAAGAACTCAGTACGAGCATATGATTTCCGCTTTGCCCTCGAACTCGGACATTGCTCGACGCAGTCGGCGGGCTTTTGGGACCACAAACCCATGGTTGGCCCGCGTGCCCGCCCTCCCCACACCGGATTTTCCGCCTAAATCATTTGCCTTGCCGTCACGGCAAATAGCAGGCCCGATTAGGGTAATCGACCGTCTTCTTCGGCTGGTAATTCCATCTCCAACTCCAATGCCCGAGCTTTCACGCGCTCCCGGCGTATCCTGGGTGGACGTTCCGGCGACGCCATTCCTCCGAGCTGCAGTCGAATCTTGCAGAGTTAAAGTACAGCGCAAATGACCAAATCAGCGCCACGATAAAATTCCGAAGGCAACGCGGCCGAACATAACTTTCAGGCGAGCGCGCCCGGCGCGCCATAGCGCTCGGCTAAGACGGCGCGGACGCGATCGATCGCCTCCATCGATCGGACATAGCTGTCGGCGGGCAGCGGGAACGGCTTGCCCTCCTGCAGGGTGGCGCGTACCGCCGTAAGCTGCGCCTCAAAGGTGCTGGGGCCTTCGAGGGTCTCGGTGCGCTCCTTGCCGTCCACGTTGAGCTGCAGCAAATGGCCGAGCTGCGGTGCGAGCGGGTTGGTGACGTCGAGCCGGCCGCGCTCGCCTTCCACGATCAGGCGCACCCGCGCCGGCGTCGCGATCATCGAACCGCGGACCGCCGCACTCACCCCGCTCTTGAACATCAGCTCGGTCGAAAATCGGGCGCCTACGCCCTCCTCGAATTCAAGCTCGGCCTGCGTCACCCGGAAGGCATCGCCGCAGACACGCCGCACCCAGGCGAGCGGGTAGCCGCCGAGATCGCGCAGCACGCCGCCGCCCGACTGCGCGTCCCAGCGGAAATTACCCTCCTTGGCAATGAAGGCGCTGAACTCGGCTTCGACATGGCGGACGGCGCCGATCATGCCGCCTTCGATCACCTCCATCACCCGCGCCCAGAGCCGGTGATGCAGCGAATGCATTCCCTCGAACACCGGCACGCCCGCAGCATGCGCCGCCTCGAACACGCGTTGCGCCTCGTCGGCGTTCATTGCGAACGGCTTTTCGACGAGAACCGGTTTGCCAGCTTCGACCGCGCCCAACGCCTGCTCGGCATGGACGTTCGGCGTGGTGCCGACATAGGCCAGATCGATCGCGGAATCACGAAGCATCTCGGCATAACTCGCATAGACGCGGCCGATGCCATGCTCGGCAGCATAGGCCTCCGCCCGGCCAGGATCGCGCGCGGAAATCGCAACCACTTCGATCCCAGGAAGGACGCGCGCCGGCGCAAGCACCGAGCGAATCGCGATCTTCGATGCGCCGACCAAGCCGACTCGCAACGGGCTCGACATCGAGGTCCCCTCTCCTTTCATATTTCGAATCCTTCGTTACCAGAGTCGGGCCTTCAAAAGGAAAAGCAACGGCTGCGAGCACCTCCGCATCGCTTCGTCACTGACGTGGCCGATCGGGTCCGAGCGGGTGATCAAAAAACAGCGCAAATAACTAAATAGACCCACCGATAGAGTTGCGCGCACAACTTTCTTGTGTAGTTGCTGCGCGCGGCGATAACGTCCTTGTGTCCCGCGCAGCACGCAAAGATTCCGCGGCTATCATTGCCGCAAGATCTCCGGGGTAATGTCCGCGTTGGGTCAAAATGCGAAGAACCTAGCGTTAGCAAACCTGGTCCGCTCCGACCCACTAAGCGGACCTCAATCGGAGGTGCCGCTACTTCGCATTTCCGGGCTCATGCGTGTCCGTTCCGAAGAATGGAACTACACTGGGTTTTCACTATTTGTGTTGAGCGGTAGTTCTCTCGCGGCGATCTCGAAACGAGGTTCGCTATGACCTCCAGGTCCTCGATCAGGCTCGGTGCGCCGCTCGTCGCTTTTTTTCTGACCATCTGGCCGTTAGTTTCGTCGGTACATGCTGTTGAGGACGCTGGAAAGGTTGGCGTGGTGTCCTTTGGCCTGTTCGGGGATCAAGGCGTGTTTAGATCCGAGGCGACCGGCGCAGCTCAGGTCGTAGCTGGCCGTTTTCGGACTAGATCGATCAATGTGGAGTACAATTCCAAGAAGGGTGGAAATGCAACGATCGAAGCGCTGACCAGGTCGTTGCAGGCGGCAGCCAACCGCCTGGATGCTGAGAAAGACGTTCTCTTTTTGATTCTCACCTCGCATGGCTCTCCAGACGGCCTCGCAATCAAGGCGGGGCGGCACACAGAGACGCTCACGCCATCTCGTCTCAGCAACATGCTCGCGAAGACAGGTGTGCGACACAAGGTGGTTGTCATCTCGGCTTGTTATTCCGGGGTCTTTATCCCGCGCCTGGCGAATCCCGATGTGCTGGTCATCACCGCGGCCGATGCCAACCATCCGTCGTTCGGCTGTCAGGACAAGGCCAAGTGGACCTATTTCGGCGACGCATTTTTCAACATCGCGCTCCGGAAAGCCGTTAATCTGAAGGATGCGTTTCTGGATGCGCGCTCACTCGTCCGGAAGCGAGAATTGCGGGAACATTTCGAGCCGTCGAATCCCCTCATGGCAGGCGGCGCAGACGTCCTGCCGTTGCTCGTCGGACGCCCTTGAACAACCGGCCGCGAAGCCCTGAGGCGATTCCTTGCAGGCGTGCACCCGCAATGCACATCCCATCACGGTTTCGTGGAACAAGTCGCTTTATCACATTCGCGAGTGCGCCGGGCAAATGAACTCCCCGCCGCACCCGCGTGCCGCCGATCTTAAAGTGTTACCTTCTGTCGGCGGTTGCGCACGTTTGGGCCAATTGTTTGTAGCTTGTCACCGTAGCTACTCGCGCATGCTTCATAAGGATCGACTAAAATCGCTGGGGTTTCAGCGCCTTGGTTGCTCCAGTTTGGAGGAGCGGTGATCCGTGGATTGCAGCCGCTGTCGGAGTTATAGCGGTCGCGCGAACGGCCATAGACGTAGCCGGCAGTGGCTGCGGCAGCATAGGCACCTGTGGCATAGGCGGCGCCATGGCCGTATCGGTATCCGCCGTAGCGGCCGTCGTCCCCAAAGCGGTTGTAAGTAACCGATGTGCCGCGAACCACACTCGCCACCGCTGGGCCTCTGCGACCAGCGGAGCCGGGACGCCTAGCCGCGGCGAGAGCACCGCGCGGCGCAGGTCTCTCACCTAGAAGAGATGCCGGGCCGCTAAGGCCAACACGGGTTGCACCGCCAGGGCCTATTGGAGGACGCTCCGCGAAAGCCGCAGGACCTCCGGTTGCCAGCGGAGGCAGCCCGCCGGCCGCAATCGGCGAGCGCCCGGCCATGGGGGACGGCGGAGGAAACGGCGCGAACGCTACAGTGGGAGACAACGGTTGCGAGCGTCACGGGGATCGACAGCATCATCAGTATCTTGCGGGACATGGTCTTGCTCTTGCTAAAACTGAGTTACGAGGACGGGCACCGGCTTGGATACGGAGATCGCCTCCGTGGCTGGCGAGTCGTGCGCAGGCACGGCGGGCTCATGCGTGGATGAGTTCTCGTTGTGATCAGGGTGAATCCGGAACCAAGCCACATACAGCGCGGGCAGGAACAGCAGCGTCAGCAATGTGCCGACGATGATGCCGCCCATCATAGCGTAGGCCATCGGCCCCCAGAAGATCTCGCGCGCGATTGGAATCAGCGCGAGACTTGCGGCGGCCGCCGTCAAAAGGATCGGCCGCATGCGATGCTCGGTCGCCTCTACGACGGCCTCCCACGCCGGACGCCCCTCCTTCTGGAGATCCTCGATCTGGACGATGAGGATCACGGAGTTTCGAATTAGGATGCCGATCAGGGCGAGCACCCCGAGGATGGCGACGAAGCCAAGCGCGGCACCGCTCGGCAGCAGGGCCATGACGACGCCGATCACGGCGAGCGGCGCGACCGCGAACACCAGAAACAAGCGATGGAAGCTCTGCAACTGGATCATCAGCACCGTGGCCATGACGAACAGCATGAGCGGAACGACAGCCACGATCGGCGCCTGGCTCTTGGCGCTCTCCTCGACGGAGCCGCCGAGCTTCACCGAATAGCCGGCTGGCAGCTCCTTGGTGAACTTTGCGACTTTTGGAGCGAGCTGATCCACGATCGTCTTGGGCTGCGCGTTGCCAACGATGCCGGCCTTCAACGTGATGGTGGGGATCCGCGCGCGTCGCCAGATCGTCGGCTGCTCGAGCTCGTAACGCAAATTGGCCACGGCACCGAGCGGCACGGATTGACCGCCGAGCCCGGTCAATTGCAGATCGCGCAGGGTGTCGATGGAAGCCCGCTCCGGCGCGGTCGCACGTCCCGTGATATTGACGAGATAGATGCTGTCGCGCACCTGGGTGATCGGCGTGCCCTCGAGCACGGAGTTCAAGGTCGTGGCGATGTCTTCCGATGTGACGCCAAGCTGGCGCACCTTGTCTTGGAGAACGTCGACCTTGACGACGCGGGCCGGCTCCATCCAGTCGAACACGACATTGCCGAGATCGGGGTTGGTCCGCACGATGCCGGCGAGCTTCTGCGACAGATCTCGCACCTTCGCGGTATCAGGCCCACTCAATCGGTACTGCACAGGGCGCCCCACCGGGGGGCCGACCTCGAGCAGCTTGACGTAGGTGTCGGTCCCGGGGAACGTCTTCTTCAGGTAGTCCTCGAACTGTGCCTTGACCTGATCGCGCGCCTTGATGCCGCCCTTGGTCACGATCACCTGCTGACCGAACCAGGTGTTGGCGGTTTGCACGTCGAAGGAAAGGACGAAGCGCGGCGAGCCGGTGCCGACATAGGTCGACCAGTGATCGACCGAATCATTGCCCAGAAGCTGTTCTCGCTCGAACCGCGCCATCTGCGCATTGGTATCGGCAATGGAAGCGTTCTGCGGCAAATTCCAGTCGATCACGAGCTCAGCACGATCCGAGGACGGAAAGAACTGCTGCTGCACGAACTGCATGCCGAACAAGGCGAGCAGGAAGGCCGCAACCGTCACCGATATGGTCATCCAGCGGTGATGCATGCAGAACAGAAGCAGACGCGCAAACAGCTGCGCCACGCGGCCTTTCTCCCCATGATTGCCCTTCATCTTGGCGGGCAGGATGGTGACGCCGAGCAACGGCGTGAACAGCACCGCGACGATCCAGGAGACGATCAGCGAGACGGCGATGACAACGAACAGCGTGAAGGTAAATTCGCCCGCACTGCTGCTATTGAGCCCGATGGGAATAAAGCCAGCGACGGTTACCAGCGTGCCCGTCAGCATGGGAAAGGCGGTCGAGGTATAGACGTGGGTTGCCGCCCTTTCCACGGGATCGCCGACCTCGAGCCGCGCCACCATCATTTCAACGGCGATCATTGCGTCATCGACCAGGAGCCCCAACGCGATGATCAGGGCGCCAAGCGAAATTCGCTGAAGCGAAATGCCTGCATATGCCATCACGACAAACGTGATGGCGAGAACCAGCGGAATCGCGATTGCGACGACAAGTCCGGCGCGCATGCCCAGGCTGAGAAAGCTGATGCCGAGAACTATGATCACGGCCTCAAAGAGCGCCTCGGTGAAGCCAGACACAGCGTGCTCAACAACGATGGGCTGATCGGCGACGAGGTGAACGCCAACGCCGACCGGCAAGTCGGCAATAATTCTCGACATCTCCGCCTTCAGCGCCTCGCCGAAGTGCAGCAGATTTGCGCCGGACTTCATGCCAATGGCAAGCGCAATCGCCGGCTCCCCGTTGTACCTGAACAAGGTCTTGGCCGGATCAGCATAACCGCGCGTGATGGTTGCGACGTCGGTCAGAGGAAAAAAGCGATCGTTGATGCGCAGATTAACTGCTTTCAGGCTTGCTTCGGACGTGAACTGTCCGTTCACCCGAACGCTGATCCGCTCGGGCCCCTCCTGAAATACGCCCGATGGGGCGACTGCATTCTGCCCCTGCAAGGAATTCATGATGGAGTGGACGTCAAGACCAAGGGCCGCGATCTTGCGGGTGGAGAATTCGAGATAAATGACCTCGTCCTGCGCGCCCAGGATGTCGACCTTGCCAATATCGGGCACGGTCAGGACTTTGGCACGGATGTCCTCCACTTGGTCGCGCAACTGACGTTGGCTCAAGCCGTCGCTGGTGAACGCATAGATGTTGCCGAACACGTCGCCGAAGCGGTCGTTGAAGCCCGGCCCAATCACCCCTTGCGGGAAGTCGCCCTTGATATCCGCGATCATGTTGCGGACTCGGATCCAGGTCGGCTTGACGTCGGCAGCCTTGGTGCTGTCGCGCAAATACACGAAAACTGTGGTCTGGCCCGCAACCGTCACGCTCTTGGTGTAGTCGAGCGATTCCAGCTCCTCGAGCTTCTTCTCGATCCGGTCTGTGACCTGGCGCGTCATCTCTTCAGGCGAGGCACCCGGCCACTGCGCCTGGATCACCATGGTCTTGATGGTGAAGTCGGGGTCTTCCTGCCGCCCAAGCTGGAGATAGGCGAAAAGGCCCGCCGCCATGAAGGCGATCATAAAATACCAGACGAGCGAGCGATGGCCGAGCGCCCAATTGGAGAGGTTGAACGACTTCATGGCTTCTCATCCTGTTCAATGCGGACTCGCTGTCCTTGCTTAAGGCTGTGGATTCCGGCTGTGACGACACGTGTGCCGAGAGTGAGGCCGCCGGTCACGCGCGCGCCCACCTGGTCAGCGATCACATCGATTTTTTGCAATGAAGCCGTGCTGTCGTGCTGATCGACCGTCCAGACGAAATTCGCGCCGTCTTTGACGAGCACCGCCGAGGCGGGCAGCCGCAATATCCGGGCTTGGCCCTTGTCAAGTTTCGCGGTGACGGTCGCGCCGAGGCGGAAGCCTTCAAGCGGGTTGCTGAGCGCAATGCGGACCCGCCGCAAGCGCGTTACCGGATCGGCTTGTGGCGCGATCTCGCGAATGCTGCCTTGCACCTGAACGGCGGGCGCGATCTGTAGGCTGACCGTGAACGGCAGGCCGACCTCCAGCGGAACCGGAAAGTCCTGTCCGATATCGACGACGGCTTCGCGCACATCCGGTCTTGCGATCGTCACGACGCTCTGGCCCGGGGACGCCACCTGTCCGATTTCCGCGCCGACTGCGGTGACCACACCGGCGAAATCGGCCTTGATCTGCGAATAACCGAGCTGCTCGATCGCCTTGGTCAGGTTTGCCTGTGCATGCGCCACCGTTGCTTCGGCGCCGGCCCGCGCCTGCTCGGCGTTGTCCAGCGTCTGCTTTGTGGTCGCGTCGGTGGTGATGAGCGTTCGCTGCCGCTCCTCCGTCGCTCTGACGGTCGCGAACTGCGCCTCTGCTTTGGCAAGCTCCCCTTTGGCCGAGCGAACGGCGAGCTCCAGGGCCGTCTGGTCAATGATGCCGACCGTCTGTCCTTCATTCACGAGATCGCCGACATAGACCGGGCGCGCGGTCAGACGTCCCAGCACCCGGAATCCAATATTGGTTTTGTAGCGCGGCTCGACAACGCCCACCGCAACCGCATCGTCGGCGTGGTCCGCTTCGAGAAGCACCGATTGGACGGGCCGCACGGGCTCCGGCGCCATTGTCTCCTGCTGACATCCGGCAAGTGCGAGCGCGCATGCAAGCGGGGCCGCCACAATCATTGCGCGGTTGGTCATGAGAGATCTCCTTCATAAGTCACGGGCTGACCCACGCTCAAAAGCTTGCCGCCATCGACGATGACGCGCTCGCCCGGCTCGAGACCTGCCTTGATCAATACTTCTCCGGCCTCGTAGCCACCGACTGTTACCGGCTTCAGCGAAGCTGTCCGCGTAGCCGGGTCGACGGTCCAGACCGCTGGCCTGGTGCCCGCGGCCATCAATGCACGCCACGGCAATGCGATTTGCCGCTGAGCCTTTACTTTCACGGACCCTGCGATGGGGCTTCCAAGCGTCATTGCGGCAGGCGGGTCCTCGATCGCTACTTTGACCCGAATGGTTGAACTCTTGGCGTCGACCGCCGGCGAGACCTCCCGAACGTGGCCGCTTGCGGTCACGCCCGCATCGGAGACCAGCGCCAACGAAACGCTGCGGTCGTCGGCATTGCCGAGGAAAATGGACTCATAGACGTCAAAGACGGCGTCCCGCTCCCCATCCTGCGCCAGCGAAAATACGGGTTGCGCAGCCTGTACGACTTGACCGGTTTCCAGACTGCGTGCGGTGACGACGCCGTCCGCTTCCGCTCGCAGCGCCGTATAGCCAAGAACGTCCTTTGCCGTTCCGAGCAGTGCTCCTGAGGCTTCGAGCGCGCCTTCCGCGGTCCGCAATCCTTCCTGCGCCTGGTCGTAGGCCGTGCGCGTGGTGAAGCCGCTCGCGATCAACGCCTTCTGCCGCTCGAAAGTCGCTTTCGCCACACGCAGCTGGGATTCCGCGGCGAGGACAGCAGCGGTCGCAGCATCGACATCTGCCTCCTGCTCGGCGGGATCGAGAAGGGCCAGCACTTCGCCGGCCTTGACGTGGGTCCCGACATCGACATAGCGCGCGATCACACGTCCGCTGACACGGAACGACAGATCGGCGCGGAAGCGGGGCTGCACCTCGCCAGTCAGGGTGATCGAAGCCTGCCGGTCCTTCGGCTGGACGACCTCCGTGCGCACGAACGCGGCGCGCGCGGATGGAGCACCTGTGTGATCGTTGCAGCCGCTGAGCGCGGCTGCGACAAGGGCGAGCGCCAAGCCGGCGAGAGGCCTCAACATCCGCTCGGTTCGATCGATCTTGGTGCGGTTCGAATAGCGCGGTTTCATAGCGCGTCCATGCGGTGAGAGGGTGACAGCAGCTCGCCAAGGATGTCCGAGCCCTTGCAAAGCGGGGCCGGTTCGTTCGGACGTGCTCGCAACAAGTTTGGATCCGCTTCGATTGCGGCCTGGCGTCCGACCTGATCCGAGAGGCCGGAGCTCGAGCCGGGTGTCACGGACGACCTGGCTCTCAGCGGGCGCGGCGACCTGATGCGGCGCGTCGCCATCGACCAGCTCGCCCGTTGCTCCCGCTCGCTCAAGTGAAACGAGAGAACGACAGATGTGAACTCGGCGGCGAAGCCATGCTCGATCCGTCCCCCGAGCCCCTTGGCAAGGTCACTGCTGATCTGGAGCTCCCGGCCCGGGGCCGCCCGCGCGGACCGCGAGCCGTTATCCAGCACGACGCAGTTCGCCACCGCGCCGATGCGCGCCAGCTTGACTTTGATTTCGCCGGGGCGCGCGTCGAAACACCCATGCCTCGCTGCGTTTACGATGAGGTCATGGACGATCAGGCCAAGCCGCCAGCACCGCTCCGATTGAAGCGGGAGAGATTCAGTGGTCAATGCCAGCCGGATCCCCATTCGATCCAACAGCGACTCGCGCAGGGCGCAGCCCAGTCTGCGAATGTAAGTCGCGGCGTCATTGAGGGCTTCGCCCCGGGGCATTGCGAGCGCACGATGCAGCTCGGCGTGTCCGTGCAGCAGCTCGACGACATCGCTCAAGGCGGCCTTGGCTTCCGCCCCATCGGCCCGCACGACCGCGGCCGAGACCAGATCGATCGCCGAGGCGATCCCTTTATCGACCCTGTGATGCAGTTCACGCAGCAGGACGCCGTCTTGTGGGCGGTGCGGGTCCGGGCTCAACATCGTCACTGTGATCTCCTGAGGTGGTCCTGATGATCGGGGCCAACGCGCACTTTTGCGGGCCCCGACCATCCGGAAGGCCGTCGCCGGTCCTACGAGGTCCAGGCAACGGACAAATTAAACTATACCGTATATTTTCTTTTTGTTGCCTTTTCCCACCGGGCATGTCAAGTGCGATCTGCGCGCCCACAGGCTCGTGATTGGGAGACCGACGCATGACGAAGAAAAACACCCCGAAACGGGGCAGACCGCCCAAGGATCTCGCCGGTGACGTTCAGGTCCGGATCCTTGATGCAGCCCAGCAGCTTTTTCTCGAGAAGGGCTACCGTAGTGCCAGTATCGATGACATCGCCGAGCTGGCGCCGGCGAGCAAGCCAACCATCTATGCGCATTTTCCCGGGAAGGAGGCACTGTTCGCAGCGGTCGTGGCCCGCACCATCAGCGGCCTGACGGACTTCGATGGCTTCGAGCCCGAGGGCCGCACCCTTCAGGACAAGCTCTCGAGCCTCGGCACCGCCGTCGTCGAGAAGGTCATCGAAGAATCGATGGGCATGGTCCGCGCCACGATCGCCGAAGCGCAGCGTTTCCCCGAGTTGAGCCGCAACGTCCACGATGCCGCGCGCGATCGCTCCGTCAACGCCGTTTCCCAACTCTTGAATGAAGCCACGCAGAAGCTGGCGCGCGCACCAAAAGGCCCTTTCACTGGAAAGCGAAGCCTTGCCACCGCTCAGATCTTCCTGGATCTGATCCTGCTGCCGATGCTATTTCGCTCGTTGGTGGGAGAAACACCAAAGGAGCTGAGACGGGAGCTGCCCTCTTTCGTGCGCGAACGGGTCGGCTTTTTCCTTGCGGCCTGCGAGGCAGACTGGACGCCGTGAGCCGGCGATCGCCGCGCGTCAGGTTCGACAGACGGACTTGTAACGCAAATCGGCCCCGATGCTGGTCACTTGAAACGACGCCGCGTTAACAGACGCTGCGTTGCCAAGCGCCCCCGCGCAAAAACTCATCATCTCGTTGAAGCCCGGCCGAACAGCGGTCGTCTTGATGCGGGACGGATTGAGGTATGCATCCATCGCGACGAGCAGGCAGCAGGCCAGCGCCATCGGGCTCCCGGCTCGAAATTCGCCACCGGCCTGCCCGGCCGCGATGACCGACTGCACGACACCGCGAAGCCGATCCGCATGGGACAGGCTGGCCGGCCAGTCTGCTTGTCCTGCGGCGACCACCAGTTCGTGCAATCGGACATGGTTTGCCAGCGTATCTTCATGGATCCGGGAGATCGCCCTAAAGACCGCATTCAGCCGCTCCAGGCCCGAGCGCTCGCCTCGCGCTGCGCTTGCAGCCGCCGCCGACACCCCCTCGAGCAGCTCGGTCACGACGGCCTCTTCGAGCGCTCGGCGGGAGGGATAAAACCGATAGAGATTTGCAGGCGACATTGATGCGTCGCGAGCGACGTCGGCAACCGTGGTCTTCCGGTACCCGATCTCGCGGTACAAGCGGATTGCAGCCTGCACAATTCGTTCACGAGTGCACGACGATCCACCCCGACGGGGAGTCCGTGCCTTTAGCATATTCGGCCTCAACGCGAGTGAATCGTGTGCATTTCACGCCGGCAGGCTTCGCCGAATTCACGCAACGGGTCCATCTCTTCCAAGAAGCCCGGCAGGTCGACGAACGACGTGTTCGGCGAAAGGTAGGTTTCGATGATCAGTCGGCCTGCCCGCTCCGCGGCGTGGACCACCTCATCGTCGGACAGAATCCGCATTCGCCCGACAAGCGCATACAAGTTCACCAGCGCCGGGATCTCGGATTTGTCGCTGGTCAGCGCGTCCGCGTAAAGCCGGGACGCCTCCTCGATGAAGCATCGGTACAGCTTTTCACGCTTCGAGACCGTGTGGGCATGATGGCGCTCACGGACCCTGCGACGACGGGTCACCCATCCCGTCACGATTGTGGAAATGGCTCCGAAGGCCGAGCCCCCGAACGCAGCGAAAGCGGGAGCATAGATCGTGTTCATGCGGTCATTCCCCATCTTTTGCGCCGCGATAGCGAAGCGATCCGATGGTTCTCACCGAAGCCGCGGCCGCGGAGTTCTCGAAGACGGCTCTGCAAGCATCGCGCAGGTCCGACTTTCTTTGCCTGAGACAGGCTTCCACATTGGTGGGGTCAGGGATGTAGCCGGCGCACAGACGAAATGCATCAGGCGCGCATGCCGCCCTCTGCTCTGCTGTGCCGCGGTTCTCCTGTGCGAAGGCAACCCCGCCACCGAACGAAACGAACACCAAGACTGCAAGCATTAGCCGGTTCTTGAACATAACGAATCCTTTCTGAAGTTGAAGCCATCTGCTTACGAAAGGGAGTTCCTGGCCTCATTCCGAAGTCCCCGTCGTCCGATCAGTACGAATACGCGCTCGTGAGTCTCTGCTCTTGACAGGCTTCGCGAACCACGCTGTATATGAAATATACGGTGTAGTTTATTTCGGAGATCGAAGATGTCAACCCTGTTCGTGGCGCTCGCGCGGGAAAATCCCTGGCCCGGTATTGCGGTCGCGTCGCTGAATCTGATCGTGGCCGTGTCGCTCGTGGGCGTAAGCCTGCTGCTGGGTGTCACGATTTCGGTGCTCGCCTGGGCGCACGCGCTCGCCGATCGCGAGCTGGCGCCGATGCGGCATGCCACCAACCGACGGGGCTTCGCATGACCCCGGCACTGCTGCTCGCTCGCGATTTCATCATCTATTGGGTCAACGTCTGGCTCGCGCCGGTCGAATGCATGTTCGACATGATCGAATCCGAACTCGTCCGCAGAGGCGTCGCGTTTGAAGGGGTCGAGCCCCCTTCCCGGCCCGCGGCCTGAGACTCCTGGAATTACGACATGCTCAACTTCATCGAAGTGTTCGACATCATGCACGTGGAGCCGGCCACCGGCGCTTCAGTGTGGACCGGACTCACGGGCACGCGAACGGCCCTCGAGCGCGACGGGCACCTGATCAACCCAAAGGCGATGGCCTATTGCCCGGCCGACTGGATCGACGAGCGCGGCTATCTCGATGCCGAGCTCGGCGCGCCGGCATCCCCGCCCCTGGGGCATCTGACGGTGAGACGAAATCAGTCCATGTCCAGGAGCCGGCTGCCGTGAGCAGGAACTCTGTGCTGTCGAGACACGCGAACAGTCTTGTCGAACCCGAGCTTCCGTTGCGGGCCTATTTTCTGTCGGTTGGAGGAGCGCTGCTCCTGCTGCTTCTGGCCGCCGATTGGGTGCTGCCCGCACCATTGCCGAGCCGGCTCACGGACTCGCATTCCGCGCTGCCGCCGATCCGCATCCACACAGAGCTGAAAGGACCGGAAGCGGTCATCATCGACACCAGCGGGTTCGGACTGCTCCCGATGCCCCCTGAACACGATATCGCTGTGGCTCCATCGCAGCTGCTGGAGCCTGAGGTCGCCAACGCCGCTATGGGTGTCGGTGACAGTAGCCAAGCGCCAACGACTGATCTGCGCCTTCGCGAAAGCCTGGCGAGGTTGCAGTCCCCCGTTCACGTTCAAGCAAGCGGAGCCACAAGGCCACGCGACGTTGCGGCACGACAGCGCAAGCTCGCGCAGGCACCGCCCCGAAGGCTGCGGCGATCCGCTCAGCATCCGAGCTTCGATACCAGCTTCGGCGGCTGCATACCATTTAGCCGCTAGCGCTGTCCTTACCCGGGCGCTCCCGTTCCCAACTAGGTCACTGCTCATGTTTTGGATGAAAACCACAGGATTGACGCGATGTCCAAGAAGCACTTGCTTGCCCTGATCGTTTGTTCCGCCGCCCTCGCTGGCACGGGAGCTACGGCCGATGTCACGCAGGCCCCGGCCGATGCTGACCAGCAAAGCGCGGCCGCGCAGGGCAATGCCGACGAAGCAGCTATTCGCCGCGTGCTCGAACAATTCAGCACCACGAAGGTACCACTCGGCCATGCAATGGCAATTGCGGAGCGCCTGCATGACGGCTCGAGGACTGCGGACATCAGCTTCGAGACATCTGACCAGCCGGTCTATCGCGTCCGTACGGTCAAGAATGAGCGAGTCTTCGAGAATGTCATAGACGCGAACACCGGAAGGGTATCGCAAGCGGAAATCGCTTCATCGCTCAAGGAGCTTGATCGAGCTGATCTCGCCAACATCATCGCCCTGAAGTGGATCAAGCAGGAACTGTCGGAAGCGGTCCAGGTCGCTGAGAAAGCCGCGGCGGGAAACGCGCTTGCCGGTGGACTGGTGAAGCAGGATGGCAAAATCAACTTCGTGGTCGTCGTCGCCAGCGGCGACCGCCTAAAGGAAGTGACGCTTGAGCCGCCCAAGGTCGGACAGCGGTCAACTCAGCACTAGGCGCGGACGTGCCGTTCCGCCGCTGAAGCACGATCTCGTGAGTTGCTTGATCGTCGCGCGATATTTAAACTATACCGTGTAGTTTGTTATTAGAGCGTCCTCCACTCTTTCGCACAACGTTAGCTTCGATCATCACACACCAGAGAGACACGCCAAGTCATGAACTTCCAGCCCCGACTACACCTGCCGACCACCCAACGGCGGCTACCATTCGATTGCATCGCCCTGCTCTTGCAAGGCGGCGGCGCTCTGGGGGCCTACCAAGCGGGCGTCTACGAAGCCTTGGCCGAAGCCGGCATCCATCCGGATTGGGTCGCCGGCATTTCGATCGGCGCGATCAATGCGGCGATTATCGCCGGCAACCCGCTCGAGTCCCGTGTTGACCGGCTCCGCGATTTCTGGACGCAAGTGACTTCAACTGCGCCCTGGGATTGGTCCGGAAATCCACTTCTCGATAGGCGTAGCGACAATGCGCGCAATGTCCTCAATCAGATGAGCGCGGGCCTTGCCGCGACATGCGGCGCAAACGGATTTTTCTCCGCGCGCCCCCTTCCGCCCTGGTTGCACGCGGGTGGAACGACCGAGGCGACCAGCTTCTACGACACCAGCGGGTTGAAGAGCACTCTGGAGCGCCTGATCGACTTCGACCGCCTCAACGGGGGAATCACGCGCTTCAGTGCGGGCGCGGTCAATGTAAGAACGGGGAATTTCGTCTATTTCGACAATAGCACCCATACCATCGGACCGGAGCACATCATGGCGAGCGGCGCGCTGCCGCCTGGCTTTCCCGCGGTGGAGATCGAGGGCGAGCACTACTGGGACGGCGGCCTGGTGTCCAATACGCCGCTGCAATGGGTGATCGACTGGGGTGCGCCCCAGGACATGCTGGCGTTTCAGGTCGACCTCTGGAGCGCGAAAGGTCAGCTTCCAAGCAACATGGCCGAGGTCGTCACACGTCAGAAGGAGGTTCAATATTCGAGCCGCACGCGCGCAAGCACCGACCAATTCAAGAGGGTACAGCGCCTCCGCCGTGCGCTCGCCGACCTGCTGGGACGGCTGCCGAAAGACCTACAGGGCCATGAGGACGTGAAGCTCCTCAGCACGGCGGTTTCCCACAACGTCTACAACATCGTTCACCTGATCTATCGAGCGCGGAACCACGAAGGCCACTCCAAGGACTACGAATTCTCTCGGCTTTCGATGCAGGACCATTGGCGCGCCGGTTATCACGATGCGCTGCGCACGCTACGCCATCCCGAGGTACTCACCCGCCCTGCTAGTGCGGATGGCGTCTTCACATTCGACCTCGATAACGACGGTCGCGAATAGGCAGGCCGGCCATGCCGGCCGCAAGGAGAACCCAAATGCGTGAGAGTGAAGTACGAAAATGCGCCTTTGCGATGCCGCTGACCAGTCCGTCCTATCCGCCAGGACCGTATCGGTTTGTGGACCGCGAATATTTGATCATCACCTATCGCACCGATCCGGCAAAGCTGCGCGCTGTGGTGCCCGAACCGCTGGAGCTAGATGCACGCGAAGCGCTCGTCAAATATGAATTCATCCGCATGCCGGATTCGAATGGCTTTGGCGACTATACCGAAAGCGGCCAAGTCATCCCAGTCTCCTTCCGTGGACGCAAGGGCGGTTACACCCACTGCATGTTCCTCAACGATGAGGGGCCCATCGCTGGTGGGCGCGAGTTATGGGGCTTTCCGAAAAAGCTCGCCCAGCCGACATTGCGGACCGAGATCGACACGCTGATCGGCACGCTCGACTATGGCCCACTGCGGGTTGCAACGGGAACGATGGGTTACAAGCACCGCGAAGCCGATCTTGGCCAGGTCAAGGCAGGGCTCAATGAGCCGAACTTCCTGCTCAAGATCATTCCCCATGTCGACGGTAGCCCGCGCATCTTAGAGCTCGTCGAATACCACCTCGAGCAGATTGCGCTGAAGGGTGCCTGGACCGGACCCGCGGCTCTCTCCCTGACGCCTCATGCCCTGGCGCCGGTGGCCGACCTCCCCGTCCTGGAGATCGTCTCGGCCATCCACATCCGCGCAGATCTCACGCTCGGCTTGGGCAGGGTGGCCCATGACTATCTGCAAAGACCAAGCCGACCTGTGGTGCGGGCCGCAGAACAAAGTCTGGTCACCTGACCGCAGTTCCCGAACCGAGCACATCGTGAGGCTCAACCCAACATACAGAACAACCGATTGAGATGCTATTCTGAAAGGCAAATCGGCGATCGTGACCGGCTCGACCAGCGGCATTGGCCTTACGTGTGCGTGTGCTTTTGCAGGCCGGCGACCAGGCGCAAAAGCAGCCACCTGTAGCTTGTCACCGTAGCTATTCAGATTGCTTTTGGATGAGCAGGCTGAATCTCCTAAAAACTCAGTGGGATAGCTCCCGCGGATTGGGGGAGCCCCGTTCCGTCGACCTGCTGGCTGCCCTACACATTCAAGAAAAAGTACGAATACAACGAGCAGCTCGATTACAGCGCAACGGGTTGCCCTCACACCTATTCGTTCGACTACTGGACAGTTCCAGAGGTGATTGCAACAGCAGACGCGCCAGAGCCGACATTCCTAGCCAGCGACGGCTAGGCATCCCGCGTGAAGCCAGCCCAAAGCCCGCGATAAGCCAGAAACCCAAATAGGCGACGACGGCAAGGACGCCCGTAGTCAAGAATCCAACGCCAAGTGCGGATGAACCTGTACTCAAGTTGCTGGACTCGCGAATTTATTGGGCTACAGAACCGTCGTCCAGGAGCATCCATGGCTTTACTTTAAGTCCTCGGGCGATGCGCGCGATATTATCGAGCGAGACATTGCGCTCAGAGCGCTCGACGCCGCTCAGGTAAGTCCGGTTGATACCGCACTCGTGCGCCAGCGCCTCCTGGCTCAGGCCACGCTCGGCTCTCAGCCGGCGCATGTTTCTCGCCAGCACATCCCGGAGCGGCCCCTTGTGAGTCTTTTTCACAAGGGGGATAGCGCCTAGTGACCGCTTTTAAGGCTACCGCTTTTAAGTTACAATCGGCCCGGGCCGCTAAAAAGACCGCGATTACATGGGATTGTCTGAACTCGTTTTAGGACGTCGTTGGTGGGCCGTACAGGTCGTCGATCGTATGGGCTTTTTCGCCGGCACGCGAACGGCAACGGCGCTCGTCGAACTGCTCATGTGGGCAGCGAATACAAATGCCGTCGAGATGCGAGGTTTCGGCAAGAAAAGGCGAGATCAGATCCTGGGTTGGGCGATCATCATGTTTCACAATCCGACCGCTGTCATTCGGCCTGCAATATTGACCCCCTAAGCCGGGGGATCGGCGTCCAAATTTGGCTCTGACTCACTTTTGATGCAGTTCGAGGGATGTCTGGCGCTTTGATTTGGGGGAGAATCAGCGCCATGCAGCAGGCACTCCAGCGCTCCAGTCTGGTGCCGAGTGGATTTGTTGTAGAGAGTGCGTACTACGAAGGTGATAAGGCTGTTATTGCGGTCCGGGCGTCGGGAAGCATTGGTCTGTGCCCATCTTGCGGAACGGTTTCCCGACGCGTCCATAGCCGATACCGGCGTCGTGTGACTGATCTTCCCCTTTCGGGGCGGATCGTACAGCTTCTGGTGATTGCTCGTCGCTTCCGTTGCGGCGCCGTCCTATGCGGGCGCCAAATCTTCACCGAGCGCTTCGCCGAAGGGGTGCTGGCACCGTCGGCGCGACGCACGGCAAGGCTGGACTCTATCGTCCATCACCTCGGTCTGGCACTTGGCGGTCGACCGGCAGCAGGCTTCGCAAAACGGCTAATGCTGCCGGTGAGCAAGGATACGCTCCTTCGCGTGGTCCGACGCCGTAGCCGTCCGCCAGCTGATCCGCTCAGGGTTATCGGCATTGATGATTGGGCCTGGCGGCGCAACCACAGATACGCCAGCATCATCTGCAACCTGGAGCGGCGCCGAGTAGTCACCCTGCTCCCGGATCGGGAGCCCGCAACTGCCCAAGCCTGGCTCGCTGCTCATCCCACGATCGCGATCGTTGCCCGTGACCGTGGTGGGGGATATGGCGAAGCGACAGCAAGAGCCTTACCGCATGCGGTACAGGTTGCAGATCGTTGGCATCTGATGGAGAACGCCAGTCGGGCCTTCCTCGATGCCGTTCGCAAATCGATGCGCCAGATACGCACAGTGATCGGCGCGACCACGATTGATCCCAAGCTGCTAACAGCCGCAGAGCGGATCCAGTATGAGGGTTATCTGCGCCGCGAGGAGACCAATGCGGCTATCCTGGCTCTGTCGAAGAATGGCATACCCATCAAGCAGATCGTGCGTCAGACTGGTCACAGCAGGCAGCTGGTACGGCAGGCGATTCGCGGCGAACGACACGATGTCTTCCGGACCCGGCAAAGTTCGTTGGACTTACACTTGCCGTGGCTCGACGATCAGTGGGCGTCCGGCTGCCGAAACGGGGCTGAACTTTGGCGTCGTTTAACGGCGCGTGGCTTCAGAGGCTCGCTCCGCGTCATCAGCGAGTGGGCGACCCGCAGACGAAGGGCTGAAAAGCCCGACGCACGAAAACTTCAGCGGATTCCATCGGCCAGAACGATCGCGCGCCTCATGACAATCGGCGGAGATCTGCTCACGAAAGCAGAGACCGTCACGGTCGCGGCAATCGAAGCTGGCGTACCATCCTTGGTCGAGGCTCGCGAGATCATCGCCGAATTCCACTTGATGATCCGGCGCAGAGCCGAAGCAGGGCTCACGCCGTGGATCGACCGCGCCCGCGCCAGTCTCGTGACTTCCTTCGCCAGCGGCGTCACGAAGGATGAAGCGGCGGTTCGGGCGGCAATCACTTCGCCCTGGTCCAACGGACAGACTGAAGGTCAGATCACCCGCCTCAAGCTCGTGAGAAGGCAGATGTACGGTCGCGGGAAAATCGATCTCCTTCAGGCCAGGCTAATCGGTGCAGAATAATCGGAGCTGCACCAAAATTGCGTCAGAGCCAAATTTACAGGCCGATTGACAGACCGCTGCTGAGATGCTCGCCCGAGACGCTCGCATTTCCAAGGAAGAAGCCCTGTCCCTCCTGCTGGCCATGAAGGAAGCTGGACGGAAACTAGCTGCTGACGAAGGACTCGAAGCGCTCGTCTACATCGCGAGTGACTCGGACAATTGGTGAGAATCAAGGGAGACCCAGTGTGACGAACTTGGAACGTACCTCGGCTGGATTGCAGATGGTGATCCCAGGATGCGAGCGACGGACCCTACCTCGGTCTACCACGCGCACTGACGACAGAGGCCAGGGGCTGCTCGGCTTCTACCAGCCTCCAACTCAGCGGGAGCAGCTTGATCAACGAGCAGATGCACCCTTGCGCGCAAGTAAGGGACAGAAGTCACCGCCCCAGGCGGGACTATTTGGTTTGCGCTCTCGTGGGGTCCATCCTGCCACTTAGGATGTCAGCTTCTGAATCGCCGACCAGGTGAGGAGAACATGTTGTCCGGCCAAGGCGCAGCTCGGGACTACTTCGCGGAATACCGTTTGGCGATTGAGGCATACGAACGCGAGCTCAATCGTGAATTCGGTTTCGCCTTTATGCCCGAATGCAATCAGGAAGGCGCCAAGGCGCCGCTCGGATCCGAGCTAAGGCGTACCTACGATGCGATGATAGAGGCAAGGAAAGCGCGTGACGAGCGGCATCCGCCAGGAACATGGATGGGTTGAAGCGGGAATTACTCAGGCGCTGAGCGACTGGCTACTGGGCCTCGCTTTGCATCCCCCGGGGGTGTCTCACCGGCCTACCGGCGGGGTGTCTCACGCTAAGCTTTTCTCCAAATTGGGTTTTCGGCCGGGCGAAGGCCGAGACACCTGTCTAATCTGAGGCGGCGCGGTGACTCGCGTGTCTCGCGAGCCGAATTCCCGTTTGACTCGCCGACCTGCGAGCCGGCTGGAGTATTGACTGATGATGTTGGCGGTCGGGGGGAACCGACCGCTGGCTGATCTCCGCCTCCCCCTCTTTGCGGGTGGGATCGTAGCTGCCGGCCATCTTGCCGATGCTGCCGCCTCTAATGTGCCCCATGTCGTCTCCTATGCCAGTTTGAAGCCACTGGCTAAGCCAGTGGCTTCGTGTTGGGATCATATCTCGCCGCGGCTCGGGTGTCTCACTGGCGCCCTGTCTCGATCATCAGACGAGCGGTGTCGCGGGCGCCCTTGCCGTAGCCGGTCCATTGACCGATGTTGATGCCGGAGGCGAAAAGGATGATCCAGCCGAACGAGATCCAGATCGCGCGCACGCCGCGCCAAAGCAGCCTCACGACGCCATCTTGGCGGCGATCAGCAGCGCGATGCCACCCAACACGAGCAGCAGCAGGCGTCTCGATCAGCTTCGCCGCGCGCCCGATCAATTGATACGCTACATGTCTCACCTCTGTGTCACAGGCGTGAACTGCTAGCAAGTCACGGAAATCACACCTGGATCTCGCATCGGTATGCGGCGAAGGCCCCATGAAACGGTTGAGTCAGCTCGGTGACTCACTATTCGACCCTTGTGGTTGGGCGTCTTGCCGCAAAGCAACAGCGAATTTTGGAGTGGCAGCTGCTCTGATGCGGTATTCCGCTTCCCGACGGTCCTGGAGAAGACTACCTGACCCGAAATGTGGTGCACATGCAGGATATCGAAGCGGATATTGCTCGTCTGATCCGATCCGTAGAAAAGCGTTTCCGTCCGTCATACGTCAATCTACGGGCGCTCGCGCAAGCTGTGAGATGGTGTCTGGAATGGTTTGAAGACGCAAATAAATATAGCACTGGGAGTCACGAAGCAACGCGGCGCCGCTTGTACCAAGACGCTCTACCCATCGCGCGCAAATTGGCGACCCTGCTGAACAGCGAAGTGCTGTGGGATGACCGCCATAAGAGCCGGCCAGCAAGAACTTCGGGAGAGATGGCGCAGGAGCTCCTCTCTTGCTTACAGAAAGAGCGGGATGCAGCGTTTGCGACAGATGAAGACCTTTATATAGAGTCCTTCAAGGATTGGACGCCATTCGAACGGCTTTTCGGAGACTATCTCCCGGCAGTTTTTGTTGCTGCCGGTTTCTCTGGAGGCGATACGCCTCAGGAGCGCGCCGCCAAAGGTGGTCCGTATATCAGCTTTGCAATCTCGTTTGCTCATCTTTTTGGCATCGAGCAAACCGATAGCAGCCCCTACTCCGTGAACTCATTTGTCAAAGCAGCCAAGCGCCCTTTGGTCGCCGAGGGGCGCGAACGCCGAAAGCTCGGGCCTCATCGATTGCTTGTGCCCGGCTTCTTTGAGTCCTGGCACCGGAGCCGCTGTGATGACCTGCGCAGGTTGTTTAAAGCTCCGTCTGGATAGAGGGCAAAGCTGGTCGCAGAAATTGCTTCTTTGCCCACTTGGCGCCTGTTAGGGCGAACACGTCCGCGAACAGGAGCGAACGTGAACGACATGAAACTTAGCGGCTCTACGAAAGCACTCGCTGTTTCACCAGGAAAGGCAGCAGAGATCCTCGGCTGCGGCCGGACCCGCATCTATCAGTTGCTTCAGCTGGGCGAGCTGATTTCTTACCGAGAAGGTGCTGCGCGCCGCGTACTCACGTCGTCTATCTACGACTACGTGCAGCGCCAAATCGAGGCCCAAGCCTCTGCTCCTCAATGGTCGTCTACGACCAAGGCTACCGAGGCAAGCCTCAACAAGCGCAAACCCAAGCGCGCTTGAGCTGATGTAATTCCCAGGTCGAACAATTAGGTAAAACGTGTCGAAATCGCCGAACTTGCGGAAACTTCGTGCGCGGCGACGAAAGCTGGCGCTCGAGGAGGTTAGCGAACATGCTCAACCAGAAACGCTCAATCAAGCGTTAGCCGGGTTCAGCTCCGATGCCAAACGTGAGCGACTATTCAACTTCGCGTGGATAGATATCGTCGTTCAGTCATTTCATCTGACGCCGGCTGAGAAACACGTCGCCTCTGCCATAGCGTCATTCATAAATATGGATCCAGCCCACCCGTGGTATGGGACAGGCTGGGCCTCACAAAACACCATCGCGCACAAGCTCAATCTGACCGTTAGAACCGTCAACTCGTCGTTCAGAACGCTCAGGCGCCTCGGGCTAATTGTAGTAGAAGAATACGCGGGCTGGAAATATCCAATGGCGCGAACGGCAACTCATCGCTTCGCTCTGAGTTCGCGTGGTATCAGGAATCTACGAGCTATAGACAGCTTTGAGCGCCGGTTACTTGCGGCCTACATTAAATGTGACGACCCGGAGAGCTCAGGACGATGTGCGAAAGTGTGGAAAAGAAATCCAGCAAGAGAAGAAATCGAGACGGACAAGATGGGAAATCAACGCCCGCAAGACCGGAAATCTATTCTCACAACTAATATAAACTACCCCTATGAAATTGATCATTCACCCACCAGCCCGTTCGAAGTTGAATATCGAGTGTTATGCATTCTGATCGGAGCAGACGAAGGTGAGGACCAAGGCAGAAAGCAATTGGCCAAGCTTCCGGCGTCTTTGCTGCACAAGTATGTCGGTGACCTAGCCGACGGCACCTTTACTGTGCGGTCGCTCCAGAATGCGTCGAGCTGCATAACAGAGTCCGCAAAGCGATAGTCTGACAGCGAGAGCTCGGATGGAAAGAGCGTCTTCGGCTCGACGAGGATACTCCCTCCTCCACATCGAGTTGACGATCGTATTGAAGTCTCGATCGAATTTTGACTAGTGGCGAGGTTTTCTTCGGCAAGCTACGGTGCGGACCTACGTATCGCCGACAGGCTCTCGGACCTTGAGTCGAGCCTCGTCTGTCAGCTTGCAGTGGGAGAGTTGCCGATGTCCGACCGCACTTCGATTGGAATACGCCGACAGTACCAGCTACGGGGTAGTCAAGCGACGCCGCGGGTAGAATGAATGCGCCGGTTGAGAGAGTGATCAAAGGCGCGCTTGAAGCCAACCCGTTGAAGCATTTGTCTGCCCGACCGCTCGCACAACACGGGTGCTGGACGTGAGATCATTCTGGGAACGCTTCGCGACGATTCACAGCGCGGGCTCATGCTAGAAGCAATCTAAAGGTCCGACATGCGGACGTGGTCGAACGAGTTCCTGCAAAAGCAAAACGGTTGGGACGCATTGAAGCGCGACAGGTGAACCCTCGGAAGCTCTGTTTCCATCCGACGTCGCCTAGCAGCCCATAGGCGCAGTGGCGGCATCCCTCCACGAGGGGGCTCATCGAGGCATGGCTGACAAGATTTGCTCAGGTTGAGTTCTTCGCATTTTGAGGTCCAACCTCCAAGTGGCCCCTCTCGGAGCTGGAGCCACTACCAATTCGGGGCTGTTGAACGGTGTTGATCGGGTCAATGTCTTCATGATCGCGGTCACTGGTGACCTCGCCGCGAGGTGGATCGGATCGTCGTTGTTGCTGCGCGCATGAGTCCGGACTTGGCCCCAACCCGAACAGCGTTCAAGCCATTGAGATGTCGGTTGTGGGAGGTAGAGCAGTCGCGGGGCAGCACCGGCGTTCACCGCCGCTTGTGACCCACCTCGGACATCGCAAGGATACAGTGACCGCCAGCAATTCATAGCCAGAAAAAAGCCCCGGCGAGCCGGGGCTTTGGTTTGCGCAGACTGAAGCGATTAGTATCTGGCCGGAGAGCCGTAACCGCCGAAGCGATAGTTCAACCGGACCGTGACCATGTCGACATCCTGACTGAACCTTTCGCCAACGAGAGTGACACCACCGGGCGTGACTAAGCCTGCACCCACGAAGGTGCGGGTGTCATTCCCCATCCAAAGGTGGTCGTATTCAACACCAACCGTCCAGTTCGGCGTGAAGCCATATTCCCAGCCGACGCCCAAGGCGCCGCCCCAGCGCGTATGACTTGCCGAGTCCAGACCCACTCCGGTGAAGTTGTTGAAGACATCAAGACGATTGTGGGTCACGGCCGCACCACCCTTCACGTAGAGCAGCGAGGCGTTCCACGCCCAACCGAGTTGAGCCGTGAAGAGACCAATAGCGTCGGTTTTCCCTGTGGTCGAAATGAGTGGATCGACTAGGCTGATGCGCGTGTTCTTGATGTCGGCCCAATCGCCCTGCGCTTCCAATCCGAAAACGAACTGGTTGGTTTGCCAGCGATACCCGATCTGTCCGCCGACAAGGCCGCCGGAGCGATCCGCGCAACCACCTGCGACTGTTCCGAGAGCAGTTACGAAATCCACGCAACCGCGGCTTTGGCCCCATCCGCCGTTGGCGCCAATGTAGAAGCCAGTCCAGTCATAGACCGGAGAGACAATCGGAGGGGGCGCCTTGGTGTACGGGCGTGCCGCCAAATCAGCCGCCGACGCAGGAGCACATAGACCCACGGCCATCATCCCGGCCGCGGCAATTAGAAGCTTTTTCATTACGAGAAATCTCCCCAGAAAGAAGTTCAAAAAAGGCACGACGCCCACTTAAGGAATCGATGCTATCCCGTTCGCCCGCAGGTTGATGTAGCCCAGCCGCAACACTGGGCTCAGATGTTGAGCGGGATTTCCTTATTCGTGTGAAGGACTTACAAGGAACCAAATGCCCGGCAACGTGCATTTGTGCCCGCTTCAAGCCGAAGAAATCTGTAGCGGTCATGCGGGGCTGTTCGGCTGGTTGAATGCCCCTGACATTGCACCTTGGTACAGTGACCTAAGAGACAATCCCCAATTACGCTCGGTGGGGCCACAAGGTGCCCAGCGCTGACGGCGCCCGCTCGTGGCCCGAAGCAGCGGAGAGACGACGGGCAGAGCATGTCCGCTCTGCCCGGGCACTTCAGACGTCAATCTGTTCCGCTATTGCCAAGGCGTCATCGACTTCGATGCCCAGATACCGGACGGTGCTTTCAATCTTGGTATGACCGAGCAGGAGTTGGACGGCTCTCAAGTTGCCCGTCCGCCTGTAGATCAGGTTGCCTTTGTTCGACGCAGTGAGTGTGTCCCGAAGTTACGGGGGTCTAAGCCGACGCTGGCGATCCACCCAGCAAGGAGCCGCGCATACTGCCGTGTCGTCAAGCTGACATTGAACCCACGCCGGCTCGTGAACAGATAGTCACCCGGCCTCTTGGTGGTCGCCTTCAGATATTCATCGACGGCTTCCCGCATCGCCTCGGTGAGTTCGAACTTGACCGGCCGGCCGGTCTTCTTCTGCCGAACGGTTGCGCGGTCGGCCGCGTAGCCCCTAGGGGCGATATCGCCGACTTTAAGCGCCACAACGTCGCCGCCGCGGAGCTTACTGTCGATGGCGAGATTGAAGAGAGCAAGGTCCCGAACGCGCCCCTCGACTTGAAGCTTCGTTCGAATGGACCACACGTGCTTGGGCCGGAGTGGCGGCTTCGCTCCGACGATCTTCCCCTTATTCCAGGGGATGCGCTTCGCAATCACTTTGGTAACGCTTGAGATGTCAGGCATGATGGCCTCCTCAGTTAGTGAGGTGCGCCATATTGGAGCGGGTAAACCTCTGAAAGAACGTCGGCTTTCAATTCGTTTGAGACGTGGTTCAGGCTCGATCCAACCGATCAGGTGGCGGTTTTGACCCTCAACGGACATTCAGGCGGCAATCGGACGACTTCAACGCTGGTTCACGATTTTTGGGTCACAAATCCCGGTGGCTCTCCGCGCGCGAACGAACTTCTTCTTCCATCTTCCGTGACTGAGCGATGCGCCGAACAGCCTCAGCTATCCGGCGGAGGAGCGGCGTGAAGTCGGGTATGTCTGTCATCGCCACCTATAGAGCGGCAATCCAAAGGAAATTGCCGGAAGCAAACATCGCGAGCAAGCAGAGCGTTGCAACGACCTCATATTTGGCCTTCTGTTCCTGCGGGACCATTTTCTCAGGCAGGTAGAGAAGTCGGAGCATCAGGACGCCCATTGTCACGGTGAACAACAAGAGAAAGGCTGCGGTGAACACCATGAGCGTGTCAATTTGCCCGGGCTGCGTGATAACCAAGGCAAATGCGTGGGAGATATAGGATGCCGCGTCTCGATCATTTTTCCCTTCATGCACGCGAGTTCCTGCACGCGCTGCACCGGGACGATGAGCGAAGATGATGACCTATCGACCCACTACGCTATAGCCAAGCTACTTAGCTGCCCCCGTCGTAACTCCTGGCGCCGGCGTAACTCCGCGCCGCACTTGGCGCGCCTCACGGCGACCCTCGCGGCGCACTTGGCGCGCGTCACGGCGATCCTCGCGGCGCTCGTGGCGCCCCTCACGTCGATCTTGACGCCTTTCCATGCCAGCGGTCTGCGCCTCCGCGTCAGGGACCATCAGCACGGTCGGGAACGCGGCAATTGCAGTCGCCAAGCCGAAAGAAGAAAGAAGCTTCCGTCGAGAGATCATGACTGCCTCCCTCACTGGACTGCCCCAAGATTAGAAGTTTACTCGCTCTGCCCGTCCTCGTCTTGATCTATGTCATTGGACGGAAGCGCGCACATCCGCCATCCTTCGACGGTCGCGCCGTCGCGCGCGCTTCAGCTCGACCTCGACCACGTCATCATGTCGGGACATCCATCGACACACATGCTTGCACTGCGCCACCGCGCCGAAGCATCCTTTCGCAAGACAGGTCAGTGCTACTGAATAATCATTCGGCCGCCCACTCGCTCCGTCCACACTGATGTAGATCAACCCAAGGCGACTGAGTTGGTTTATACTTGTGGGGGAGAGCTTGAGGAGGATCTCATGATCTCTCGGCGAAAGGCTCTTTCTTCTCTCGGATTGGCGACCGCGTTTGGCCTGATAGCGCTCCCTGCGATGATGGCGTCCTTCTCCGCTTTTGGCGGTGCTTTCTCGCATCACCGGTATTTGGGGCCGCCATGCCAATAACGCCGCGATATCAACATGGAGACCGATCATGAAAAAGCTCAGTGTGCTTGCGATTATCGTTGGAGGCGCGTTATTGGCGGCGGCGCCCTTCTCGTTTCAGTGGTCCCCTCAAAAGAACGTGGTGCTATCCCTTGACCGCGCTGATGCCCGAGTAGGACGGCCGCTAACTGCGACGAGCGTTGCAGGCGTCGGTCGAAGGACTGCGCGACGAGCATATCGCCGCGGATACTAACGGGCTGGCGGTCGCTGCGGGCGTCACCCGCGCAGCCTCCCGATCAGCCTACGCAGCTTGCTTAGTCGGCGTTGAGTCTCGGTGGCGGCTCATCCATCATACGCTCACCGGTCAGCTCTTCTGACCGCTGGTATAATTGCCGCGATGCAAGAGTCCGGAAGTGGCTCTTCGCGGACCTTAGCGCCCTCTCCTGCCATGTCTGCAAAGTGACCCGAACCAGACAATCGACGGGGACGAGTGTTTGGCTCGAGCCTCTTCAAAGGGCTCGTTATGCATCCTATCTGAGCTCTCCCGACCCGTTCACTGGCTCTCTTGCCGTGCTCGAGCGTCGCCTCACAGATGCGTCTTACGAGCGATCGAGACAGGTCTCCAAGGCTCCCAAAGCGCTCTACCCGCCCCCAATCTACGGTCTTACGGTGCGGCTGTACCCCGTAGTGACGAACGGCGCTTTGACGCAACGGGAATTTTCAGCAATACTCGCCGCATGGTTGCTCTTGATGAGATTGCAGATGCCCGTCGCCGCGAAGTTGATCGCGCGCATCGACTGCGACTGGAGGGCCTGGTCGACGATATCCGGAAGGCCATAGAGGGACCCAGCAGCGCCAAAGAGAAGGTAGCGTGGATCAGAGCGTTGCTCGCCGTCCAGGGCTAACGCACTCAAGGGTAAGCTTGAAACCGACCGCCATCTGAGATGGCCTTAGTGCCTGCTGATCGGCTCAAATCTATCGAGTCTGGTTGCGCCCCCCCAAAGCTCAACCGCGTGCTCGTCTACAAGCAATTTGGCTCGCTCCCGAGCCTCCTCCTCGTCATGCACGTCAAGGTCGATTCGAAACGTTATGTGCCCCTCGCCGTCAATCAAGTATGCGCGAAACTCTCGCATGATCCCGCTCCAAAACACCGCCTCGCTCCGAAGCAGGAACGAGTTTAGAGCCGATCTAAAATCACGTCATTATCGAAATTAGGCCCGCCAGCGTGAACCGGCGGCCGGACCTGCTTTTCCACACCCACGACCGGCAGTACCTCGCGAGCATCCCGCGCCGCTGGGATAATTTGACTCACGCCAGCGCTGCGGTTCGATGGCGTCATGACCAAGGCAGAGAACAGAGCGGCGGCGATCTGCGTCAGCGGCATCGTGCCCGCCAACGTCCTAAGCTTTTCGATTTCCTCTGCGGTCCAATCCTGCTTCCAGCGCGCCATTTTTTCCGACCTACGAATTTCGCGGTTCCAGTGAATTCACCATCGGCACACGGCTTTCCGTGAGCGCAACATCGCTTGGCACAAACTGCACTTGCCCAGGAGCGCGATGTCTCCACCATCAGTGAGCTTGCCGCCCAGGATGTTCTACCTCCAATAGCACGATTCGACGGCGGAGAGCACTGGCCCCGGCGTACAAACAACCCCCTATATCCCCGGCGCCGGGGCCAGTTTCCGCGAGCGAAATTTCGCTCGTGTCCGCCACCAAAGTTGAGGCATCGGCGGAGTAAGAGTATGAGAAAGGTTCCGCTATTCACCTGCGCGCACTGCCGAGTGCAAGACGCGGATGTGATCAGCATTACCGTCTCCTACAAAAAGGGAGAGTCTGTCCATGGCGAGTGGCACCCAGCATGCTTCGAGCAGGTCAGGCCGACGCTGAAACGCAAGGGCGACCCCATGATCGCCATCAGCAGCAACGTACCGCCGAGCGACCCGCGTAGTCTTGATCATCCTAGCCACCGTGAACAATGGTTGGCGCTGGCCAGGGCAATCGGGCAGCATATCGCGAGAGATGAACGTAATGGCGTCAGCGGGCCGCTCATAGGAGACGTGGACCTCGACGAGGACAAGTCATCATGACATTGCCAACTCCGAAGCCTGATGATGGCACGACCCTCGGCCTTGCCATCGGCGTCGTCGAAGAATGGAAGAAGGCCAACAGGTTGACCTACCTGCCGCCGCGCCTCTCGCTCGATCTTGCCAAGCGGGTCGAGCGCGCCATCCTAAAAGTCCGCTTAGACCCGTAGCGGGCCACCATCATTTCTTCTGCAATCGCACCCAGCTCGGCAAGGCAGCGGCGCGGATGTACGGCCTCGGTCTTGACCGGCGGCGTCTGCTTTGAGGCGCAAACCGGAAAGCATTTGCTCAAACTGAAGCTTACGGCTTTTGACCCAACTGCGACATCACTCCTTCGGCACGCCGGCTATATACAGCCCTCTTATGGTACGTTGGCGCCAGCCAGGAACACCGGATTATCGCTTACCGAAAAACTCTTAAAACGACGAATAGAGAACGTGGGATCAAGTGCAAGTCCAGCTTTCGCGGCAGCTTGCGCCTCGGGCAAATTGCCAAGAAGCGCAAGCGCGGCAGCCAGTCCAAAATGTGCAAAAGCATAATTTCGATTCGTTTCGAGTCCGCGACGAAACCAAGTGACGGCCTCAGCTTCTGCTCCGAGCTGCACTTTGGAGAAGCCTACGTCGCCCATCCAGGCAAAAGCGAAGATATCGTGAGGAGATAGACGTAGCGCCTGATTGATGTGGCCCTCCGTGTCTGCGCCACCACCACCGAACAGCTTTGCGATACCCATAACTCCGTGCGCTATAGCCAAATTGCGATCTAACGCCAACGCCCGCTCGCACTCGGCCACGCCTTCGGCCACGCGATTCGTATAGACGAGCACAGTCCCCAAATTTACGTGAGCCCAAGAATGATTCGGCGCAAGAGACAGCGCTTTCAGCAATATGGTCTCTGCCGCAACAAAGAGCTGATGGTAAGCGTCGGTCAACAAGGCGCAAGCAGTTACCGTGTCGACCGTCGCCATCCACACCATCGCATCGACATTTCCTGGATCAATCGACAATGCACGCTCAAAAAAATGACGAGCCGGCCGCAAATATTCAGACGTAAGTCCTTTGTTCCACCAATAGCGACCTTGAAGATACAGATCCATTGAATCCGGATGCGGAGTGTTTTCGGCCCTCCGCGCCTCAGCCTCAATGAGTTGCGCGTTCAGCGCATTAGCGAGTCTTGATACAATCTCGTCTTGCAGATCCAACAAGTCGGCAACGGACTTGTCGAAACGATCGGACCATAGATGTGAGCTATTTTCGGCATTTACGAGCTGAACGTTTACCCGCAGTCGGTCGCCGCTACGCTGAACCGATCCTTCGACCACATAACGGATGTTCAACTCCAAGCCGATCTGCCTGAGATCGATAACCTTGCCTTTGTAGGTGAATGCAGTGTGCCTACCGATGACGAACGATCGCCTAATACGCGACAGGTCTGTGGTCAGGCTTTCGGTAACACCGTCAACGAAGTAATCTTGTTCGGGATCACCGCTGAGATTAGCGAAAGGCAACACAACAATTGAAAGGTGCGGCGGTGACGTTTGCGTCGCTGAACTAGTTCAATTCAACGGTGGGTGTTTCCCGCACAGCGCCAATGAAGCGAAAGCCCTTGCGCTGCAGCGTCTTAATCAGCCGTTGTTTCTGGCCCGTATCGCCAACAGCGCTCCGCGCAGCATTTAGCCGGGTCGTTAGCGCCGCATCCGAAACGATGCGCCCTTTCCAAACGGTAGCGACGAGTTCGTCTTTGCTAACGACTCGCTCGCGCGCGCAGATCAACAATTCGAGCAAGTCAAATACTTGCGGCGCGACAGATACCAACTCCATCCCCCGACGCAACTCGCGTCGGCTGGTGTCAAATGTGTATTCCTCAAAGAGATAGCGCAATCTTCCGCCCTCCCTTGCCCCCTTTACGCCTGACGAGCAAGAATAGCTTACATTCAGAAAAATGTAAGCAACGAGGGTCATCGAATTACGACCGCGACTCGGATTGTCTTGTCCGCCCTTGGCCCTCGTCGCGCCTCACGCGCGGTTCGCTCGACAAGGAGTTGCGGAGAACGCCGACGGGTCCGTGGACATTTACATCGGCCCTGAGCCGCCCGCGGGTCAGCAGTCCAACTGGCTTTACACCCCTGCCGGTCAGAAGTGGTTGCCGTAATTTCGTGTGTACGGCCCGGAAAGGCGATCATGGACAAGAGCCGGAAGTTGCCGGATATTGAAAGGGTCACGTGAAAATGGTGCTTGATGTCGCGATTGGCCCTTAGCTGCTTCCGTTTCCACGCGCTGACGTCGGCTTGCGGGGGGCGAGCGGACCAAGGACGAAGATCGCCGCGAAGCGCCCATGTGACCCATCTGCGACATGGGCAGGTTCAGCCGACCAGCTGGCAGTGCCCGCTGATGACAGTACCGTCGCGTTTATGCCCCTTAAGCGTGCCGTCGACGCGGTTGATGAAACCTTGCCAGACAGCGGTCGGGTCGAACAGATGTTTCCAAATGTTGCCGAGCGTAAGCGCCGTCTCAAAGAACAAGTGCGTATCCGTCACGTGGACGGCCAAATTGCTTCCGAATGTCCGAGAGTGCATCGTCCCCTCGTCCAGATTAACGGTGACCTGTTCCCCATTTATGTAGACCGAGTTGCGCTCGCCGCCCGTAAGGCCCCGCGCCCAGCATTTCAGATCGATCGTCTCGGCATGTGCAGCCGTTGCAGCTAGCAGCGCTACGACGATGATTGTTGCTTTCAGCTTCAAAGTTATCTCGTCGCTTTGTGACGGCCCTGCCGGGGGAGCGGACACGGCAGGACATTCGATGACTTTGCCGAAATTTCGGTGTCGCCTTCGAAGAATGCGCAGAGGACTCAGTCGTTCAGAGATGGGCACGCGGCAATAGCCATCCCATGATCTTCTGATATGGATCGCGACGACTGGGGACGAATGCGTTCTCGTTTTGCTGAGCGGCGGCCCTGGCGAATTCAGAAATCCCCTCCATAGACTGCCGTTTATCCTTCGGAAGCTTCGCCCATTGGCGAATGATCTTCCGGCGGACCTCGCGTTGCTTTTCCCTTACGTCAGGCATCGGGACGCTCCTTGAAGAGGATTGTTCCGGTCGACCTAGTATTGTTCGGGCTCACTAGAACTTCAACGTCCAATCAAATACTCTTAGCCCCTCTGATCGTGCAGCGCTATACACTGGAGCTAGTCTCATATTGGCTTTGCAGGCCCACCGCCCCAGAATTGCGGCGATCGCAGGACGGGCGAAATGCAGTATGTTTGCGACGCGCCGAAGGGCAAGACCTGGTTCCGTATCGAGACGGAAGGTGAAGCGATGTATGAGTCGCGCCTGATGGGCCACACAGTTGAGAAATATTTCCGCCGCGAGCGGGAGAAGGCAGTCCAGTCCTGGCGTCCCGAGCGGCCCAACGCGATCGAGCGCGACATCGGCCTCGAGGCCCATGTACAGCGAGAGATGCCGCTTTTCCTCACGCTGCGCGACAGGGAGGGCAATGCACTAACTACAGCGATGCTGCCACCGGGTGGCAAAGATCGCGGCGGGTTCCGGATCATCATCGTTGCCGCATCCAATGCCGATCCTTATCCTCAGCAGGACGCGGCCATCGCTGCACTGGGAGCGCATTTCGGTCTCACACTCGATCGCAACCGCTGCTTCCCCTACGGCCGTTAAGGAGCCTGACAAGTATCGCCGCTTGATTGGAGCGAGGTCGGCTCATGTCCCCTTAGCTGCCTCTCTGTTTCTACGCCCTGACGTCGGCTTGCGGGGTGCGAACGGACCAAGGTCAATATGGTCGCGACGCCAGCGTGTGACCCGCTGCGGACATTGATTGGCTGATAAGACAACATTGCTGTCACACCAAATCTCGTTTTTCTAAATACCTTTCCAGGAATGTTTGAGGTAAGCCGGAGTTAACATGTTCGGCTGGATTGGGAGCTCGAAGGCGTAGCTTGCAGGAGGTTCCTATGGCCAACTTGATGATCAGGATTGTGACGCTGGCAACGTGTTCGATTGCGCTGATCGCTGCGTTCTCGGTCACTCCGGCTGTTGCGGCCCCGGGCACTGAGCCAGGTGGCAGTGAGGCAGACTATAGCGGGACGGGGCAACGCTCCGCTTATCCGCCTTCGTCATACCCGAAGCGGTCGGGCAACAAGGCCAACCACGCGCCCAAGGCCAAAAAAGCCAAGCAGTCCCTGTTCGACGACCCCGCCTTTGCCCATGGGTACCGCGCAGCTTATTCGGCGGTCTACGACCGCACCGACTATGCCTCTGCGATTGAGCAGTTGAAGACGCTCGGCCACGACGATCACCCGAATGTGGCCAACCTCATCGGCTACTCATTTCGCAAGCTCGGCGACTACAGGCAGTCGCAGCTCTGGTATGAGCGCGCGCTGAAGGCCGATCCGAACCATGTGCTGACCTGGCAATATTACGGTCTATGGCAGCTCGAGCAGGGCAACCGCGATCAAGCGCAATATCATTTGAGTCGGATCGCGGCGATTTGCGGGACTGGCTGCGAGGAGTACCGGTCGTTGGCCGCCGCGCTAGAGAAACCGCCCGGCACTAGCCTGGTTTATTAGGACGCCTTGCAGCGGCGGTCAGAGCTCGGCGCTAACGCGACGGGTGAGGCTATGTCTGTTCATGGCCCCAAGCCGAACAGCGTTCAAGCCATTGAGATGTCGGCTGTGGAAGGTGGAGCAGACGATGGGCAGCACCGGCGTTCACCGCCGCTTGTGACCCACAGTAGAAGTGGCGTGTCTGCAGGTTGTCCGCTTTGCCCGGTGGTCTAAACCGGTCGGTTCGGCCTTGGTAGCCCTTTGACCCCAAAGTCAGCCTGCGAGATGCTCTGTCTTGTCCGGAACCCAGATCGAGTGGTTAATGCGTCAACTTGGTCACAAGTCTGCCAGCAACTTGCGAGCTTCCACGAGATCGCGTGTTTCCAAGCCCTCGCTGAACCAGCTGTAGATCGGCACAAGAGCGTTGCGCGCCTCTCGCCGCATGCCGCGTGCCGCTTGAAGTCTGGCGCGCGCAACGCTTGCGCGAAGCTCGGGCAGCCTTGCTCCCTGGGCCGCGGCAATTTCAATCGCAGCCTCGAACTCCGCGTCCGCTTGATTTTCGGCCTCCGCCCCGGCTGCGAGCAACAGCAGTTCATCGCGCTCCCGGTGAAGTTCGACGGCGCACCAGCTCTCGAGACTTGCGTCCGCAAGTGCGACCGCTTCGTCGATGACCCGAAGCCCGGCCATGGCGTTTCCAGCCTTGCGACGAAGCGCGGCGAGCAAGCCGAGATGGTGCGGAATACGTAGCCCCGCACTTATGCGCCGGAAATCCTCAAGCCCCGCATCAAAGTCCGCAAGACCTTCGTCACGCCGGCCGGATTCTGCAATCGCCCAGGCGCGAACGAGGCTGCACTCCGTAGACACGACCGTAGAAGGCGTGAGGTGCGCACGGAAAAGGCGTTAGAAATCAATACAGTTGACAAGACACCCCTTCCGCCAAAACATCAACAAAATCAATTAGTTAGCCCGTGGTTTTCGCTTCAGCGCACAATCGAACGTACAATCGTCGCTTGGTGGCGCCGTAAGCGTCGCGGTGAGATCGAGTCGATTTGTCGCAGTTCGGACGAGGCGACGCCCGATCCCAACACTGATGCCGCCGCCGATCTCATCAGCTTTCCGACGTCGCGATGGACTGTCGTGTTTCGACGCGATGCATCGAAGGAGCGACAAGACGGTCCTTGAATCACAGCGATGGCGTCGCGCATCTATCCACACCCACGACCGGCAGTAGCTCGCGAGCATTCCGCGCCGCTAGGAATCGATAATTTGACTCTCGCCTGCGCCGCGGTTCGATGGCGTCATGACCAAGGCAGAGAACAGAGCGGCGGCGAGAGCTTGGCACCAAGAGCGCATGCGTCAGCGCGCGGAAGAAGTGCGGGCCGAGGCGGTAGCAGCCGACCTGGCCGAACTCGGCCGGCTTCGCCACTACCTCATCTTTGGCAGGAAGGATCGCCGTGCCGACCGCGAGAAGCTGATGAGCGCCATTGACGACTACGTCGGTGAGATGACCGGCGACCGAACCGCGCTGCACGCCAAAAACCACAAGTGCGGGTGAAGCAGTACGGCCTGGGGACGAAGAATCGGGTAGTCGATCTGCATGAAACTCGCCGCCGAACGTGCCTTTGCCGCTCCTGAAGCCGCCGCCCGCAAACTGGTCGAGCTCGCGAAGACCATTGAAGCTGTCCAGGACGGTCGCATTCACATCGAAAAGCTCAATGCTCCGTTTCTCTACACGCTCAAGGCCACCGGGTTGGAGTTCGGCGCCGGCATCAAGCATGCAGTTGAGAAGGGCTGGCTCGAGCTGCACGAGAGCGGGACCTATGTCCGGCTGATCGACACCAGCGCAAAAGCGGCCCCAGCAAAAGACTAAGTTGCCGGGGCCGTTTGGAGGCTACCTTGGCGGTAATGGGGTCGCCAGGTGGTCATGAGCATAGGAAAAACCGGCAATCAGTTCTGTCCACTTGTGCCCAAAGCAGTATAGTTCCAGATCTGGAACGGAACCGATCGCAATGAAGTTTAGAAGGGACGGCCCGCCAGCGTGACCAGCGGGCTGGTAGCGATCGTCAGGCGCAGTCGCGACCTCCGCGGGGTACGATCGAAGTACTGGCTCGTGGAGCTTCGCGCGCGTTCTCAATGTCCGAATGGAGGTTCCAATGCGTACTCCGGCCTTGGCGATTTTGGCAATCGGGATGGCATCAACAGAGCCGGCGGCAGCTCAGACGTATAATCCGGCCTTTCCGGTTTGCCTGCACGTTTACCGCGCGGGGGCCAACTATTACGATTGCAGCTACACATCGCTGCCTCAGTGCAATGCTTCGGCATCGGGCCGCGCCGCAGAGTGCGCCATTAATCCATACTTCGCGGGCGTGGAAAACCCCGCAGCTTATCGGCGGCACGGCCGCCGCGCCTACTAGGGCATTGCGAGAGACGCTCAGCCCGCCAGCGTGAACCGGCGGGTTGCTGCTTGGGCCGCCTGCGTTTCGGTACCGCAATCCCTAGCGGCTTGTGTCGACGCTACCACCGCGCTTCTATCGGACGATCCGATCAAGACGGCAGCCCGTTATACAACCAAATATCTGATCTTTCATTTGGGTGCCTACCCGGCAACCCCTAATGCAAGCGCGCACATCGTCGCCCCACACACGGCCCTTGGTTTGAGAACTCGAGATACATCGATTGTTGCACGCCTTGTCGTTATCGGGGCATTTGGACAAACACGCCGCAAGGCCAAGTCGCTCGCCTTCTGAAAATGTCGCTTCTTGGGCGGTTGCGAGCGTCGTTGTTGTCGCCGCAGTAGAAAGGGCTAGCGCGAGCGCGCTCTTTAGGATTTCTGTAGCCGACATTATCTCCTGCCTCTGTTTGAGACCTCGGAAAGCAGCGTACGCCGGATACACCACCAAGGCGCAAGGCGGCCAGGAAATATCGGATCGCGAAGTAGGCCGCCCGCGTGAGCCGGCGGGCCTGGCTTCACGGACGTATCGTCCGCTCAATTTCACGGGCCGCCCAGGTCGCAACCATCATCGCGAACCGGAAGCGCTCGCGCGTTTCCGCAGGTATTTGGATGCTGCGAATTGCGAGGCTGTTCACATGTCCGGACCCGACAGCATGCTATTGTCGGTGCGGTCATGCCGAACTGTTCGTTTGAATGGCTTCCAATAGAATTAAGTAGGACGAGCAAATATTCGGCTCTGATGCGCTGAAGCTGTTCGTACACACAAGGGTCCTGCCATGGAAATCGGGACTTGGCTGAAAAGTTTGGGCCTAGGACGACATGAGTCCCTGTTCATCGCGAACGCCATAGATTGCGATGTGTTGCCGCAATTGACAGAAGTTGACTTCGAAAAGGTTGGCATCCCACTCGGCGACCGGAAACGCCTCGTGAATGCGATCAGTGCGCTTCCCTCCAGCCTTCCCTCCACTGTCGTGAATGCTGCAATTGCGCAATACGCGGAACGGCGCCACCTCACGGTAATGATCTGTGACTTGGTCGATTCGACCGCCCTGACGGCACGCCTTGACCCGGAAGATATGGGCGCCGTCATCGATGCCTATCACGCTGCTTGTGCTCGTATCACGCGCTCCTATGACGGCTTTCTCGCCGACTTTCGCGGAGACGGCATTCTTGCGTATTTCGGCTATCCCATTGCGCACGAGGACGATCCCGAACGAACTGTAAGAGCTGCGCTCGATATCATTGCTGCTGTCGCACGGCTTGAAACCCGCGCTGGAGAACCGCTCGCGGTGCGTATCGGTATCGCTACCGGCATGGTGGTAGTCGGTGACCTGGGCGGCGAAGGCAAACTTCGGGAGCACTCCGTGGTTGGGGGCGCTCCCAATATCGCGGCTCGCGTGCAAGCCTTGGTCGAGCCGAACACCGTGGTCGTCGCAGACTCCACCCGTCGTCTCCTTGGCGATATCTTTAGTCTTCGCGACCTTGGCGCCCACCACCTCAAAGGCATTAGCGAGCCGGTGAGCGCGTGGGCCGTCCAGGGCGTCTCGGCTTCCGAGAGCCGCTTTGAGGCGGTGCGTCCGACAGAACTCGCCCCTGTCATCGGCCGCGATTCCGAGTTGGAGTTCTTGTTGGAACGTCAACGTTTGGCTCGCACGGGCGAAGGCCAGATCGTTCTCATCTCAGGCGAGCCGGGTATCGGGAAATCGCGCTTAGCAGCGGCTCTGGCTGAACGTGCAGCTAAGCATCAACCACACGTGCATTTCCGTTATCAGTGCTCGCCTTACCACGCCAACAGCGCACTTCATCCCGTGGTCGAGCAGTTGGAAAGGAGTGCCGGATTTAAGGCGGACGATCCCGTCGAGACGCGGCTTGACAAGCTGGAGGCACTCCTCTCGTTGAGCGCACCGCAAGTTCAGACGGTAGTACCACTTTTTGCTGAGCTGCTATCGATCCCATTCGCGAGCCGTTATCCAAAACCGCAGCTAAGCCCCGCCCAGCAGCGTCGCCGCACACTTGCCGCGCTGCTCGATCAATTCGAGAGCCGTTCTCGCAAACAGCCCATCCTGTTGCTCATCGAAGATGTTCAGTGGGCCGACGACACCACCCTCGAATTGCTCGACCTCATCGTAGAGCGAGCCCGACAGTTGTCTATCCTTGCGCTGGTTACCTTTCGACCAGAGTTCGAGCCTCCCTGGACCGGTCTTGCGAATGTCGGAAGCCTGGTCCTCGGACGGCTCAACCCAGATGATGTCAAAGGTGTTGCCACGCAGGTGGCCAATGGCCGAGCGCTTCCGATCGACGTGATGAAGCAGATCGTAACAAAGACTGACGGAAATCCGCTCTTCGTGGAGGAACTCACCAAGGCTGTCCTCGAAGCTGGCATTCTGATCGAATGCCAGGATCGCTATCAGCTCGGGGGACCGTTACCGCCCTTTGCCATCCCGGAAACCCTTCACGACTCCCTGATGGCGCGGCTCGACCGCCTGCATTCGGTGAAGGAGATCGCCCAGATTGGCGCCACCATCGGTCGCGAATTTTCTTATTCCTTGATGCGGGCTGTGGTCGCTCGAGAGGAAACACGGTTGCAGCATTCCCTCTCCGAACTCGAGGAGGCCGGGCTTATTTTCCGCGAAGGTGACCTGCCGGATGCCATTTATAGCTTCAAACACGCATTGGTGAGGGATGCGGCTTATCAGAGCCTGCTGAAGACACGGCGGCGGCAACTCCATGCGCAAATAGCGCGCGTGCTAGAGGAAGGCTTCCAGGATGCCGTCGTGAACGACCCTGAAATCCTTGCGCACCATTTCACCGAAGCCGGCATGCTTGAGAAGGCTACGGACTATTGGCTCAAGGCCGGAAAGCGCGCGCTCGGGCGCTCCTCCAATGCCGAGGCTGTAAAACATCTCACGAGAGGAATGGAGCTGACCCAGCAACTGCTCAGCTCGCCGCAACGCGATCGCAAAGAACTGGATTTCTATCTGGCCCTTGGTCCTGCAGTCGCCGCAACTGAGGGCGATGCCGCGGCTGAAACGTCGCGGGTCTTCTCACGGGCTCGCACGCTGCTAGGCGAAAGTGTCAGCCTAGAAGAACGGATGACGATCCTGTGGGGCAGCTACCTAGCCCACAGTGTGCGCGCGGAGTATAGCTCAGCGCTGGAGGATGCCCGGTACGGCCTCGCGTTGGCCGCAGAGCATGATCATCCCGGCGTGGCCGTCCTAGCCACGCGCTTTATTGGACAATCATTGCATCTCACGGGTGCCTTCGCCGACGCACGCGAACACCTCGATCGCGCCCTCGCACTGTGCTCAACCAATCCAGCCACGATATCGACCTATCGCCGCTTCGGAGTCGATGACGCGGTGAACAGCCTAGCGTGGCTCTCGACGACGCTATTGGTCCTTGGCTATCCTAAACAGTCTACAACAATCGTCGAGCGTACTGAAACTCTTGCTCGAACGAGGGAACAAAGCTTTACGACGGCCCTGGCCCTGGGGAACATAGTCGTTCTGGGCACAATCGGCGGCGACGCAAAGCGCGCTTTGGCTCACGCCGACGAAGCGATATCGCTCAGCATCGAGCATGAATTTGCGGCAATTGAACGAAGAGCACGTTTTTTCCGCGGAGCGCTATTAGCCCAAGGAGGGGATCTTCAAGTCGGGATCGAACTGATGCGCGGCGCTTTGACGGCAACTTACCAAAACTCTGAACGGTGCCGCCGCACTCTCTATTTGGGCCATCTCGCCTTCGCTCATGCCCAGCTCGGAGAGCTTGAAGTTGGACTGCGCCTGCTGGACGAAGGCGTCCAGCTGGCCGAAACAACAGGGGAGAGATTCTTTGAGGCCGAGTTGTATCGTCTTCGGGGCAACATCAACCTAAAACTCGGCAGGCGTGACCAGGCAGAGGCCGCACTGCAGCGAGCCGTGGCGATTGCGCGGCAACAACAAGCTCGCTGGTGGGAGTTGCGTGCCTCGATCTGTCTCGCGCGGCATTGGAGTAACGAAGGCAGATATTTCGAGGCTTGGTCCCTCTTAGAGCCTATATACACTTGGTTCACCGAAGGTCGGGATACACCCGATCTGACAGACGCGAGAAATCTCGTGGACGAACTACGCTCAGTTTCAGGAATGAAAGATGAGCCAAAGCGTGGCAGCTGTTGACCAACACCGCTCAACATCATGCCTGACGTAAATTGATCAGCGTCCGATCAACGCCTGCCCTTCGCCCGCTTTCCGGACTTGCCACCTGTTCGTTCAAGTTTGCTAAGGGCGCTCTCGACATCCTTGATTGCCTTCTTGAGCTGCTTCTCGCGCTTTCCAAGAATGCTCTTGAGTTGTCTTCGCTGCTCGGCGGTCAATGTCGTAAAATCGATCACCTTCGTAAACGCGATGAAGGCCATTGCTTACCTCCCGATGGTGGTGGTCGTTAGGCCGTGATCAATATGTGCAAGGCAGTGAAACAAATATTCTCCAATATCATCGACCTATAGTCAAACGGCATTTCTTCCAGAAATACTCGATCGGCCTTCCGACCTACGGGCCCTCGTGGTGAGCGCGAGATAAAGCGGTATCAACTGACATCGCGCTACCACGCCGTCGTTATTTCACTTCCGCTTTTTGTTCTTGAGCCGCGCCGGTCGCGAGGTGCGCTTCGTGCGACCGAGTCGGGAAGACCTTACAGTCGGAGATTTCTCATGGGGCCTTGATCGCTGCAACAAGGCGCGGAGCGTGGCAAACTGGCGTTGATCCAGCTGATTGGCGAAGCTCTCGAAATCAGTGGCGTCACTGCCAAGCTGGCTCAACCAGACAAATGCACTGTCCAAGGTGCGCAACTCAGGCGTCTGGTATGAAAGCAGATCTCGGTAATAAGTTGCCGACTCCTCGCAAAACAGATCACGCGCGATGCCATTTACGAGCCGCCGCACTCCATATTTTATCCCCGTGATGGCCGCTCCTGATATTCCATGGCTCAGCATCGCTCCGAATGTAAAGTTGTGTAGCCCTCGCAGAAACGGAGCAGTGCCGCGGTGCCGCTCCGTGAATTCAAAGGCTTGGCCCAAATAGGGATAGCGCGCGAGGGCCTCGCTTTCCTCGCCCGATGGAGGCGTGAAGCGGTCGCGCCAAAGGGCTATTTGTTCAAAGAATAGGGCGAGCTCGGGACGCGCCGAGAGATCCGCCTCAACGCCGCTCGCAAAAATCATGAAGTCGAATTCGAATCTACGATTGCTGCTTCGAACACTTGCAATACCGCAAGCTTCGTCGATGAAACTCCATCCGCAGTCGGGGTGCCAGGCGAAATTCTCAAACTCGCGGCATCGCCAAAAAGCGTCCTGTGTAGGCGGGACCGGAAGCTCCTCAAGAATGTGACGCATGAATCGCCAGCGGTCCAGGTCCGTCAGATCGCCGAAGTGGCCCAACATACCGGCAAAATTCATCCAAGTGAGTGGGTTGACCCGCGGCATCTCCGAACGGCGGAAGCAAAGGTCTACTCGCGCGGCGCCCGCCTCAAGTGCGAGAGCTGCGTTGTCAAAGGCGGATGCCCCGGCACCAAGGATACCAATGCGTTTTCCTGCAAGCTTGCGAAAATCGATATCATCGGCCGAATGTGCGTAAAGATCTGCCGACAAATGGGCGACCAGAGACTTAGGAGCGCCCCACCTGCCACTTCCCTCAAAGCCTGTCGCAAGAATGATCTTTCTTGCATACACCCGCTCAATTCCTTCGGAACGACGGAGATGGGCAAGGAAGATGCCATCCGCCGGCTCAATCAACATTAGTTCGACCTCGTTCTCAACCGGGAGGTCCAGGACGTCTCGGTACCAATCCAGATACGAGCGCCACACCTCCCGAGGGACGGTATCTATGCGACCCCATGCTCGCCGCCCAAATTTTTCCTCGTACCACGCCCGCACCGTTAGACTCGGGACACCGAAATCAATCCCAGTCACCTCCTTCGGAGTCCGCAACCGTTCCATCCGAGCGAAACTGCGCCAAGGTCCTTCGAAACCGCGCTGGCAACGATCGATGATCCTGAAGTTTGCTATGCGCTCAAGCCTCAAGCCGAACGCGATACCCAGTCCGCTCTGTCCAGCGCCGACAACCAGCACGTCCAAAACCGGCACTCCGTCCATAAATCGCGGGACGGTCCACTCCCGAGCCGGATAGTCCAAATAAGTAAGCTCGCGTCGAACGCGCTTCGTGAGTTGGGAGACGCTCATGGGACATTCCTGCCGCTGCGCTCTTGTTAGAAATGACTTTTGCCATTCGGCTTACTGTCCCATTACCACAGGTCTGATTGCAGAAAAATCGACCGCCCGACCGCCATTGGGTTTCGCACAGAGCGATTTTGGCCCGCAAGACAGCGGGCTATTGTTCTAGCGCTCACTCAAATTCTGATCCGCTCGACGATCGAGCCATCAGTTGCCTCCGATCGCGAGACACGCAACATCGACAATCAACGCGCCTATCGGTGACGATCTGAGCGTCAATCGACTGAAAGACTCAGGCTAGCTCGCCCATCAGGTAGCCTCATAGCGGCACGCTTAGCCGCGTTCCTGACGAAGTCCCCTGCCCGCCCAATCGGCGTAGTGCCGAATTTGCGAGGGTCCATTCGTAGCTCGTCACCGTAGCATTGTACGCGAGCTCCGCGCGGATCGTCAGAATTTGCAATGAGTTCAACTTCTTGGCTAGCGTTGTTTGGAGGAGCGGTGACAGATCACTGACCGCGGCTTTTGACCGTAGGTTCAGAGGACGGTTTTTCCTGAGGAATGGCTGGAAGGCTCAAACCGCTCGAGGTAGAGCGCCAAACGCCGATGGAGACGGACTCTACCTGATCATCACCGGACCAACCTCGGAGTCGCATTGGCCGATTGTGCGGTCGGCGTGCTTCCACCTATTGAATAGCGCGCGAAGCGCTGTCCAATATGGACCGCGCGACCTCGGAAACGCCGGTGAGGATGATCTGCACGCCGATGCAGAGCAGCAGGAAAGCTGACAATTTCGTCACCACGCTGGTGCCCTCCTCGCCGAACAGACGCGCCATTGCGCTCGATTTCCGGTAGGCGTGATAGATCGCGGCAGTCACGGCGAACGCCACCAGAAGCGAAACGATCGATGACTGGAACATCGCATCGAGGCTGCTGGTCCGGCTGATTCCGATCGCGATAGCTGTCGCGATCGTTCCCGGCCCGGTCGTCAGCGGAATTGTGAGGGGAAAGAAGGCCATGCGCTTCATGGTCGCATGATCTGGGGACGAGACCTGGTGAGGTCCGGCCGGGCCCGACGGCGCGTGGAGCATGGACCAGCCCGTCGCTGCGACCACGAGGCCACCGGCAATCCGAAGCGCCGGGATGGTCACGCCGAAGAAGTTGAGGATCTGGCTGCCCAGAAACAGCGACACCAGCAGGACCACGAAGGCATAACCGGCAACCCGTAGCGCAAGGCTCGCGCGCTCGTCTTCAGAAAGACCTCTCGTCTTGTCGAGGAAGATGAAGGCCAGTCCGTAGGGATTGATGATCGCGAACAGCGCGCCGAAGCCGAACAGGAAATCGGCAACGAGCCCCGATGTGGCGATATCACGCATGCTGCGCCCGCTCCGCTCTTCGGCTTACGGGCATGTGAAGCCGGGCGCTTTGAAATCGGCCAGATTGTCGAGCGTCTTGCGCAGAACCTCGAACAGCACGGCCACCGACCAGCTGTTGGCGACACGGGCCAGCATGCCGACGAAAAACCGGGGCATCATCCGATGATACCGGATCTCACTTGTCCTTGCCGGGTGATCGCTCAAGACGCGATCTCTGCGCGCGCATGCGCTTGATCTCCTCCCTGAGCGCCTCGGCTTTTTCGTCTCGTTGCTCGCTCGCCGTTTCCAAGGGTTCGTCGCGAAGCAACTTCTGGAGTGCCTTTTCGACAGAAAGCTTGTTGGTCTCGGCCATACCAGACCTTTCTGACGCTACCGCGTCTGTCAGTACCGTGGTTGCAGTCTCAGCTCTTCGGACTGAACATGCCGCCGGCCGCCTTCATCGCCGCCTCACCCATGGTCTTGGTCTGGTCGGTCAGGGCCCGCATCTGCTCCTGGAAGAAATCGGCTTGAAGCTTGAGCGCGTCCTGGACATCCTTGGCATGGATCAGCTTGTCGCTGAGGTCCAGGGTCGCTGTGACATTGCGCTGCATGAAACTGCAAAACTCCTTCGCCTGGTTCGCGATCGGCAGAGGCGACGAACTGATCCCCTTCTCCAGCATCTCGAAATAGTCCGCGTTGGCCTTGCGCAGGCGGCCAAGCGCCTCGGTCAGCGCCGCACGGACGTTATCTGCCGATAGATTGATCTCTGCCATGACGTCTCTCCCTTCAGGTGTTAGCAGTTACGCGGTAAGTCCACCGAACCAGGCGCCGAAATAGCCGGCGTAGAGCGCGGGTACTTCGAGATTCATCGAGTGCCCGACGCGAGGCACGATCACGAGACGGCAATCCGGCATCGCATCGGCCATGACGTGAAGATCGGCTGGCAGAATCCAGCCGTCCCATTCGCCCCATAGCACCAGATGCGGATGCTTCAGCTCCGGCATGCGGCGCTCGAGCTCTCTGCTCTCTCTTTCCTTCGTGAGGTTGACCGGCGTCCCGATCCAGATGCCCTCGGAGACGCCAAAGGTCTGCTCGATGATGCGGTCGAATAACGCCTGGATGTCCTTCAATCCCTCCCGAAATCGAGGCACGGCGTTCGGCGCCATGCTCTCGGGCACGAACAGCGAGGACGCCGCCGTCGCCATGATCGTCCGTGTCAGGTCCTTGCTCGCCATCATCGCCCGAAACAGGCCGATTTGATCGGCATTGAAAGCCATGCCGAGCGGCGTCACCGGATCGAGTGCGAACACGCGCCCGAAACGCTGCGGCTGCATCAAGAGCATGCGGGCAGCGATGATGCCGCCGGTCGAATGCGTCGCGAGATGGCAATAACCGATGTCGAGCATATCGAGTGCCGCCAGCATGTCCTCGGCATGCTGCTGCATGGAGTAGTTCGAATAATCGGCGGCAGGCTTCGGCCGGTCGCTGTCCCCGCAGCCGCGCCAGTCGATGGCGATGACGCGCAGGCCCGTTGGAAACAAGGGCGCAGCCAGCTCGATCCAGTCCTTGCTGGCGAGATTGCCATGGATGAAGACGACGGTCACTTCGCCTCGGCCCCACTCCCGCCAGCCAAGCTCGATTTCACCCGCCTGCACCCGTGGCATAGACCGATCCTATTTGTTGAGACCGGCGGTTGGTGCCGCACCGGGAGGTGTCGGCGCCACTGGCAGGGCGGATACCACGGAACCCTTGATCATGCGATCTGTGCCGAGGGGCGATGAGGTGTCGACCGTTCCTTTCGTGACGAAGTCCACGACGTCGGCGGAATATTCCACCGGATTGTCGGTATGGATGAAGTGCCCGGTCTCCGGATAGATTTTCAGAATCGGCCGGTTGCCCGCATTGGTCATGCGCGTCATGAACGGCGTGATGACGTCGCGTCCGAGATCGGTCAGCCCGTTGAAAGCCGGCGTCGGGATGAACGGCTCCTTGTCACCGAAAGCGAGGAAGATCGGCGCCTTGATCTGGGTAACCCGCTCGTAAAGGTTCTTCGGATCATCCTGCTGGAGCTCGGCCCCGATCGTGTAGATGTCGAAGATGAAGACGTTGCACCACTGTTCGAGCTCCTTGGGATTGCCCTTTGTAAGCCCGACGCGCTGCTCGGTATGGAAGCGCGCATATTCGCTGTCGCTGAAGAAGTAGCCGCTCTTGGCCGCCGACACCACGCCGGTGTCGGGGTCGCGCTTCTTGAAATAGAAGAAGTCGCGAATGCCCTGCTCGTCGCGAGCCTTCTCCGCCGCCAGGATGCCGGTCTGGTCCCAGATCTGCTTCCACTTGTCGAAGTCGCGACCGAGTCCCGGTTGGAACAGAGGTGCCTTCTTGTCTTTCGCGATCGTAATGTCGCGCGGGTATTCCTCGAGCCCGGATGGTGCTTCGAGCGCGAGGCCCTGCACCGCATCCGGCCAGGTCAGGGCGTACCCCGTGACGAACTGACCGCCCAGCGAGTGGCCGAGATAATAGGCTTTCTTGACGCCAAGCTGGTTTACGACGAGATCGTAGATGACCTCGCGCATATCCTGCATGGTGCGCGCCGGGCTCTTATCGAGATTACCGGGCCCGGACATGCCGTAGTTCGGCAAGTCCGGCACGATCACACGCAAGCCACTCCGCAGCGCATATTGCATGATGTTGCCATAGTGCCCGCCGAATGCGCCCTTGCCGTGGATGATGACGAGGACCTTGGGATCCTTGTCGGTGCCGGCATACTCATCCATGTAACCGATCTGCCAGGTGTTGCCGATCTTGTCCTTGGCGTTGGCGTATTTGACCGGATAGGGATAGGTCACGAAGTCCTTCCAAAAGGACTTGCTCGGATCGATGTTTTCGGCGACGCCCGGCACACGATAATTCTTGTCGACGAACATCCTCGCACGATCGAGAGCCGCGACGTCGTCCATGAAGGCGACGAACTTCGGATCGTTCTTGCGCTGGTTGATGATTGGGAACACGCCGTAATGTGCGACCGGGCTCTCCTGCGCGATCAGGTCCGCGCCCGGCACGCGATCTACGGCCTTCTGCGCCAGCTTGAAGTTCAGCCAGAGGTCGTTGGTGATGTGCATCACCAGTGTGCGCGACTGGATGCGGCCGAGATATGGATTGATGTTGTGGGTCTCACCGACCCGGTTGCGCCAGACGAGATCGACGGCGTCATAGAGCTTGGCACGGTTGGTGACACTCAGACCGGCCTTCTCGTTCGGCGGATCCCAGTAGAATATCTCGGGCTGGACCGCGGCCCAGTTCTGGGTCGTGCGGAAGCCGAAGTCGTAGCCCGTCATGCCCAGAATCGACCAACCGAACGCCACACCCGGCATAGGGTGCTTCTCCTTGGGCAGATTGTAGTAGTCGCCCTTGGTCGCCTGCCAGACCGGATCGCCCTCGATCGCGGCCGTCATCATCTGGAAGGTCCAGTTGCCGACGGGGTCTTCACCGTCCGACTGCGTGGTGCCGCCGATCGGCATCAGCGCGCCGATATATTCGGGATGCATGACCCCCCACACATAGGTCTGGGTGCCGCCCATGGAGACGCCCGTGACAAGCGCGACGCGCGCGACCTTCAACTCGTCGCGCAGCAGGCGGTAGTTCGCCTGCACCATGTCGTAGTAGCTGTACTGCGGAAACTTGATGCCGAGGCCGTCGGACGGTTTGCTGGCGCCCCACGTCCCGAGCGGGTCGACCATGATGACGTAGTAGCGGTCGGTGTCGATCGGCCGTCCGGGGCCGATGATCGGGACGCCGCCCGACAGGGCCGCGCCCTTGACCCACTGTTCGTACATATCGGTGGAATCGCCGGAATAATAGGAATTGATCACGACCGCGTTGGTGATCTCACCGGCGGCATTGCGCCGCGCGTTGCCGATCGCGATGTATCCGGTACGCAGCTTGCCTGCCCCGAGCGATTCCAGCGTCACGCCGCCCTCGCCGCCATTCTCCCATTTGGAGGGATTGGCCAGGTCGTACTTGCCGCCAAGCCGGAAGTTCGCGATCTCATAGGTCTTTTTGAGCCCGTCATGCTGCATCTGCGACGAGCGCCGCGTGAACGGCTGGGCGACCGCGAGCGCGGTGCCGAGCAGCAACAGGATCAGGCTGACGAAGCAACGCTTGAGTGCGCTTCTCCCGTTCATGACGAACTCCCTACTGGCGGTATTTTGCGCGAACGCTAGGCTGGACCTCCTCCTGAGGTTTGATTTAGCTCAATGGAATCCTTGAGCCTGCGTTGAGGATCGTGGTCATCGTCACGCTGGCCGGTCTCCGCAATGCCCTTCCTCACTCATGGCTCATATCGTATCCGCTATGAGCTCGACGGACCGGCGAATGCGCCTGCCTATGTGCTCGTCAACGGTCTCACGCAGTATTCCGAGCTTTGGGGCACGTATCGCGACACGCTGATCGCACGGCGGTTCCGGGTCGCTACCTTCGACCTGCTCGGCCAGGGCGTCTCCGACAAGCCCGCGCTGTTCATCGATCAGGACGACCACATCGCCGTGCTGCATCGCCTGATCGGCGAACTTGGAGACAGTCCGGTCTTCCTCAGTGGCATCAGTTTCGGTGGCTTGATCGCGCTGCGCTATGCCATCGAGCATGGCGCGCGGCTGTCGGGCCTTGTACCGATGAGCTGCTTTGCCGAGCTTTCACCACAACTGCTTCTGATCGGCAACGCCTTGCGCACCGGCCTCATCCTGGGCGGAACCGGCTACCTCCAGGATCTGCTGCTGCCGATGAACCTGTCCGACCAGTGGCTGAAGCCGCTGCTGGACAAGCTCGACAACGTGAAGCGGCGGGGCTGGCTGGTCAACGACGTCTACGCCCTTCAGAACCTGATGGAGTCTTTCCTCGACTTCAAGCCGCTGACGCCGCAGCTCTCCTCAATATCCGTCCCGACCATGATCCTGAACGGCGAGTTCGACTTCCTCACGCCGCGGGCGCTGCACGAGACGTTGCGTGTGGAGATTCCCGACAGTGCGCTCGTCATCATCCCGAGGGCCTATCACGCCTTCACGCTCGAAAAGGCTGCACTAACTGCCGACCTGTTGGCGCGCTTCGCCGAGGACGTGTTGGCTGGCCGCTGGCAGGGCAACAAGCAGGTCTTGATCGCGCCGGAAGATGCCGGCGGAGACTTTTCGCCGTTTCCCGCCGGCTATGACCATCTGCGCGCGATCCCGGTGCAGAGGCCAGCAACATGAGCGCGTTCTTCGGACCGCTGCAAGCCGACGGGCGCGTGCCGCCGCACCAGCAGACGCGGGTCGCCGCGTTCCTGGTTTCTGCGCATGGTGCGCTGGCACGGCAATTCGCGGTCGCCCTGCCCGCGAGATTCGATGCCGCCTGGCAGACCGAATTGCACGCGCAGTTCTATCGCGAGAGCGAGATCGTCTCGCTTCTCATGCGCGCGACCGCCTGGGTCCCGGACCTCGCGCTGGGCCCCATGGCGGCATCCTGGGAGATGGCCTGGCTCCCCGCCCCCATCGAAGGCATCGCCGACCACACCCGCGCGCAGACCATTCACCTCGCGACGCTCGCACATGCGGTCCATGCCGGGATCCGGCCGGCGGCCCTGCTGCCGACGGAAGCGAACGCGAACGATCCCTTCGTGATGGCGCTGCGCCGCATCGAGTTCGAAAGCGGCCGGCTGTTGCAGGCGCAGATTCTGTTCCTGAAGGGCCCGGACCTCCTACCTTTCCGGGATGCCGTCAGCGCGACGCTCGAACGGCGGCACGCCGAGGTGCGCAGGCTCTGGCACGAGACCCTTGCAGGCGTCGGCGTTGGCCTGCGCGAATGACCCGGCAACCTTGACGCAGATCAAAGCCGAGAGTCTGCCCGCCCCCAACATCGATCCAGTATTCACTTGCGCCTGCCGACCGGAGTTCCGCCCATGAAGGCCGTTTCCGTCGAAGAAGCCGTTGCGATGATCCCGGCCGGTGCGAGCGTCATGGTCGGCGGCTTTATGGGCGTCGGAACCCCGGAGCGCCTGCTTGACGAACTCGTGCGGCAGAACAAGACCGGCCTGTCTCTGATCTGCAATGACGCCGCTACTCCCGGCAAAGGCGTCGGCAAGCTGTTCGACGCTGCGCTGGTCTCAAGGCTGACGGCAACGCATATCGGCCTCAATCCGAAGGCGCAGCAGCAGATGCTCGCGAACCAGATCGCCGTCGATCTCGTGCCGCAAGGCACCTTCGTCGAACGCATCCGCGCCGGCGGATGTGGCCTCGGCGGCGTGCTGACGCCGACGGGCGTCGGAACGCTGGTTGCCGAAGGCAAGCGTCAGATCGAGGTGGATGGCAAGCCGTTCCTGCTGGAGACGGCATTGCGGGCGCAGTACGCGCTGGTTCACGCGTTTCTCGCCGACTATCTCGGCAATCTCGCTTACGCTCTGACCTCCCGCAACTTCAACCCGATCATGGCGATGGCTGCCGACACGGTCATCGTCACTGCAGAGAATATCGTGCCCGTCGGTGTCATCGCGCCCGATCACGTCGTGACCCCGGCGCCGCTCGTCGATTACCTCATTACCAACGGGTGAGATCATGGACCCGCAGATCATCATCGCCCGACGCGTCGCCAGGGAGTTGAAGAGCGGAAACCTCGTCAATCTCGGCATCGGCATTCCGACCCTGGTTGCGAACTACGTTCCGGCCGATTTGAAAGTCTTCTTTCAGTCGGAGAACGGACTGATCGGCACCGGGCCGATTCCCGAACAAGGCATGGCGCATCCGACACTGACAGACGCCGGCGGCCGCCCCATTAGCGCGCTCCCGGGTGCGGCGACCTTCGACAGTGCGATGTCGTTCGGACTGATCCGCGGCGGCCATGTCGACGTCACCGTGCTCGGCGGCCTCCAGGTCGATGCGCATGGGCTTCTCGCCAACTGGATGATCCCAGGCAAGATGGTGCCGGGTATGGGCGGGGCGATGGACCTCGTCAGCGGCGCCAAGCGGGTCATCGTCGCCATGCAACATGCAGCGAAGGGCAAGTCGAAGATTGTCAAGACATGCAACTTGCCTCTGACCTCGGCGCGCCCGGTCCATTTGGTCGTGACCGACATGGCGGTCATCGGTTTTGCGGACGGCAAGGCGACGCTGCTCGAGACCGCCCCAGGTGTCAGCGTTGGCGAGGTTATGGCGGTGACAGAGGCCGAATTGGTCGTTCCTGACAACATCCCTGAAATGACGATCTGACGAGGTCACGACCATGCGGATATTCAGCGACTTCAACGAGATCAAATCCGCGGTCGGCACCGAGATCGGCGCGAGCGACTGGATCGAAGTGACCCAGGATCGGATCAATAAATTCGCCGAAGCAACCTGTGACCAGCAATGGATCCATGTCGACCAGGACCGCGCCAGGAAGGAAGCGCCCGGCGGCACCACCATCGCTCACGGCCTGCTGTCGCTCTCGCTTGCTCCACTGTTCATTCGATCCGTGATGGGCTTGAAAGGGCTGCGCAATACGCTGAATTATGGCGCGGATCGCATCCGGTATCTGGCGCCGGTGCCGGCCGGCTCAAAGCTCCGCGGCCGGGTCACCGTCGCTGAAACCGAGGACGTGCCGCCGGACGGCTTGCGCGTCAACTATCATCTCGTGATCGAGATCGAGGGCGGCAAGAAGCCCGCTTGTGTCGCCGAGCTGATCGCCCTGCACTATCGCTGAGGGCGCTCAGTCGATGATGTGATACCCGCCATCGATATAGAGAACGCCCCCGGTGATCAGCTTGGCGCCGTCAAGCGCCAGGAACGCGGTGGCATTGCCGACGTCGTCGATGCTGACCAGGCTGCGCGCCGGCGCTTTGGACTGCGCCTTGTCCATAAGCTCGTCGAACTCCGGGATACCTGACGCTGCACGCGTGGCGAGCGGGCCGGGTGAGATCGCGTGTACGCGGATCCCCTTTGGGCCAAGTTCGGCGGCCGCGTAGCGGACGGCCGCTTCAAGCGCCGCTTTCGCCACGCCCATGATGTTGTAGTTCTCCACCACCATCTGGCTGCCGTAATAGGTCATGGTGAACATCGTGCCGCCGTTCTTCATCAGCGGCTCGGCGAGATGCGCCATGCGCAGGAATGACCAGCAAGAGACGTCCATCGTCTTAAGGAAGCCATCGCGGCCGACGTCCACCACGCGGCCATGGAGTGCTTCCTTCGGCGAGAAGGCGATTGAATGCAGCAGGAAATCGAGCTGTCCCCATTCCTTCGTAATCCGCTCGAACACCGCCTCGGTCTGCCCCTCCGTCATCACGTCCAGCGGCATGAAGATCGGCGCTTCCAGCGCCTGCGCCAGCGGTTCGACGTGCTTCTTGGCGCGATCGTTGAGGTAAGTGACGGCCAGATCGGCCCCAAGCGCACGAAATGCCCTCGCGCACCCCCAGGCAATGGACTGGTCGTTCGCGATGCCGACGACGAGGCCCTTCTTGCCCTTCAGGGCAACCTTTGTATCCGGGAACACGGGGATCATGACACCCTCTCTTGCCTTGGATTGGTCGATTGTCCGTTCATCAACAGCGACAGCGTATGCTGTGCGATCATCAGCTCTTCGTCGGTCGGCACGACGTAGACGGGGATGCGGCTGTCGGAACGCGAGATCAATCTGGAATTGCGGGAGTTCTCGACGGGATCGAGCGTGCCGCCGAGCCATCCGAGCTGCTCGACCACGCGCGCGCGAATGTTCGCCGAATTCTCGCCGATCCCGGCCGTGAAGACGAAGGCGTCGAGGCCCTGCAAGGCGGCCGCGAGCATGCCGGCACTGAGACCGATCCGATAGACGAAATAGTCGACCGCGAGCTTCGCCTTGGGGTCGGCGCTCGCCTCCAGCTCGCGCATGTCATTGCTGACACCGGAGAGCCCCTTCAATCCGCAGTCGCGATAAAGGAAGTTCTGCACGTTTGAGGCAGACATCCCTTTCTCGGAGATGAGGTAGATCACCACCCCGGGATCAATCTGGCCTGGACGCGTTCCCATCGGGAGGCCATCGAGCGCCGTGAAACCCATGGTGCTCTCGACGCTACGCCCGTCCTTGAGCGCGCACATCGACGCGCCGCTGCCGAGATGGGCAACGATCACGCGCCGCTTCGCGATATCGGGCGCCACGCCCGGCAGCGTCCGGGCGATATATTCGTAGGACAGCCCATGAAAGCCATAGCGCCTGACACCCTCGGCATGAAGTTGATGCGGAATAGCATAATGGTCGGCGACGGCATCATGCGTGCGGTGAAATGCGGTGTCGAAGCAGGCAACCTGTGGCAGCGTCGGGAAATTCGCCAGCAGCGAACGGATCGGCGCCAGATTGTGGGGCTGGTGCAGCGGCGCCAGGGTCACAAATCGTTCGAGACGGGACACGACGCCGTGGTCGATCAGTACCGGCCGCGAATAGTCCGGCCCACCATGCACGACCCGGTGACCGACCGCCATCGGCGTGACGCGAAGTTCGTCCCGCAGCCAGTCGCCGGCAACGGCCATCGCCGCCGGAACATCAGGCACGGCCTCGATCGGATAGGCCCGATCGGCCATCGGATCGCCGCTCGGGCCACTTGCCCGCAGACGCGGTCGGCTGCCGATACCGTCAATCTGTCCCTTGATCTGACGACGAAGCGCACCGTCGCCTTCGATCGCATAGACCTGAAACTTCACACTGGACGAGCCGGCATTGACGACGAGGATCGTATCCATGGCGATCACGCGGCAACCGTCGGCGCCTTCCGGCGCCGGGCATGAGCATAGAGCGCGGCGACGGCACAAGACGCCATCCGCGCACGTGGCGAATCCGCGCGCGAGGTCAGCACGACGGGCACGCGCGCACCGAGCACGATGCCGGCGCCATCGGCCTTGGCGAAATAGGCGAGATTCTTGGCGAGCATGTTGCCGGACTCGAGGTCCGGAACCATCAGGATCTGGGCGCGGCCGGCGACCTCGGATGTGATGCCCTTGATCCGCGCCGCTTCCAGATCGATGGCATTGTCGAAAGCCAGCGGGCCGTCGAGGATGCCGCCGGTGATCTGGCCGCGATCGGCCATCTTGCATAGGGCAGCGGCTTCGATGGTCGAGGGGATTTTCGAGGTCACGGTTTCGACAGCAGACAGAATCGCCACCCGCGGCGTCTTGCCGAACCCTGCCTGGTTGTAGAGGTCGATCGCGTTCTGAATGATGTCGCGTTTGGCGTCGAGATCGGGGAAAATGTTGATCGCCGCATCCGTCACGAAGATGGTCTCTGCATAGGCAGGCACATCCATCACGAAGACATGGCTGATACGCCGGTTGGTGCGCAAGCCACCGGTCTTGGCCGTGACGGCGCGCATCAATTCGTCGGTGTGCAGGCTGCCCTTCATCAACAGCTCGCCTTTGGCGGCATGGATGAGCTCGACGCCCTTGGTCGCGGATTCGTCGCTGTGCGCGGCATCAACGATCTCGAAACCGGACACATCGAGATCGCACCGGGCGGCAGTATCCTTGATCTTCCGCTCGGGCCCGACGAGCACAGGCCGGATAATTCCGGCGCTTGCGCTATCGATGGCGCCGCGCAGCGAGGTCTCGTCGCAAGGATGCACCACGATGGTCGGCGTTGGTGGCGCACCCTTCGCCGCCGCAATTAAGCGATCGTACTTGCTACCGGGCTGGATTTGCGTCGTGTCGGCCGACATGATGTCACTCCCGATCCTGCCAATCCGCGTTACGACGCCCGTGCCTTGGGATCGAAAGGGGCGACGTTCGATGTCAACTCCGCCTCTCCGTCCAGACCGAAGAGCGCGGCGACGCGCTTCAGGCGATTGGCCCGCTCGCCGGTGATGTCCTCACTCGCGGACAGCACCTCGCGCATCGCCACGAAGGCCGCACGCCGCTGGTTGGTGTCGTCGGGCAACAATTTCGGGATCGCAGCGAGAGCACCTTCGCGATCGAGAAGCAGCATGAAGAACTGCTCACGCACCAGCTTCTTGAATTCCGACAGCGTCATGCGGGCGCCGGCATGGTCACGCCGAACATGCCGCAACGCCTCGATGCTCCGCTCATCCACCATGCCGCGTGCGGAGCCAACATAAAGCAGCGCGCGGAGCGCCGCTTCGCGGAGCCCGCCCTCAGCGATGTGCGATTTCAGCTCGGCGATCCGTGCCGCGAGCATGGCGCGATGCTCCGGCGACATCTCCCGGTGGCGCGAGGGCACGGAATTAGGGTCGACGCCGACCGCGGCCTGGAGCAGCGGCGAGCCGTAGAGGTTGAGGAAGACGGCCTCGCTCAGCGCCTCCTGCGCATCGCGCCAGCTATCCAGCGTGTGCACGATCTGCTTCGACATTTGTTCCTGGAATGCCAGGAATGGATTGTCCTTTGAAGCCGGCTTGCGGTCTGTCTCGACACGATCTGCAGCCGATTTGACCGTGGACATCCAGGGGTTCTGGCTGCTGAACGCCTCGTATTGCAGCCGCAGCGGATGCATGTTGCGGGCCCATTCCGCGAGTTGGGGCGTCACCATGCCCTTCACCCACGGCCGCAAGAATTTTTGATAGGCCGCGAGATTGAGCTCCGAGACACGCTTGGCCGCAGCGAAGCGCCGCTCGTCCTCGGGCGAATTTCCGCCCATCGCGCGGATATCATCCAGCGTGCGGGCCTCGCAGCGCATCACCCACTGGCCTGTCGCAAGATCCGCATTGAGCGTCTCGTTGCCACGGGCCTCGAACGTGGCCTCGTAGAGTCCTGGCGGCAGCACGTCGATCAGGTCGATGTTGCTGGAGAACTCAGCGTGCTCCTTCTTCGCCACACCGCCGGATACGAAGATGCCGAGATGGCCGATGCTCTCGTGAACGGTATAGACGATGGTCTGGCCATAAGCTCTGATCTCGTCGACGTCGGCGTAGCAGTCCAGGATCCAGTCCAACGCCTGCTGCGGCGGGGTGACATTGTCGCCCTTGGAGCAGAACACCACGATCGGCGAGCGAATGTTGCGCAGATCGACCTTCTGGCCATCGGACATATCGATCTTGCCGGCTGCGAGATTGTTGCCGATGAAGAGCTCGTCGACGATGAACTGGATTTCCTCGGCATTGAGATTGACGTGTCCGCCCCACCAGCGCTCGAAATCGAGATAGCGTTCCGCCTCGGTATCGACCTTGGAGTAGACGTTGTACTGCTTGGCCCAGAGCGTATTCGACGGGTTCTGGTTCTCGAAATTCTGTACCAGCCAGGCACCGTCGAACTTGCCGGCGCCGAGATCGCTCGTGAGCGCCGTGAGCCAGCTTCCGCCCAGCAGGCCGCCGGAATAGCGCATGGGGTATTTGCCATGCACGCCTGCCCAGTAAGCCAGCGGCGCACCGGCGATGATCAGCGGCCCGAATAATTCCGGCCGCAGTGATGCCAGGATCATGACGGCCCAGCCGGCCTGACAATTGCCGATCACGCAGGGCTTTCCGTCGGCGTCCGGATGGCGGCTAATGACGGTCTCGATGAAGATGGCTTCCGCGCGCGCAATGCGTTCGATGGTTTGCCCGGGCATAGGCTCCGGAAGGAAGCCGATGAAGTAGCAGGGATGCCCCGCCTTCATGGCGACGCCGATCTCGCTATCGGCCTTGAAGCCGCCGATGCCGGGTCCATGGCCGGCGCGCGGATCGACCACGACGAACGGACGCCGGCTCATGTCGATCTCAACATCCTTCGGCGGAATGATGCGCACCAGCGCGTAGTTGACCGGTTCGTCCAGCTTCCGGCCGTCCGTGATCAATTCAGCAGCATATTGCAGCACATGCGGTGCGGTCTGGGCGACGTGATCGCGGTACTGGTCGCCGCGCTGGCGCATGATGTCCAGGAACAGGACGCTGCGCTGTCCCGCATCAACCATGTATTCCACGGCCGAGGCGACTAGCCCCGACATCGGGCCATCAGGCAGCTTTAAGTCTTTGATCGCCATGTTCGACCTCGTCGTCGCGCGAGGTCATTCAAAAAGCTCGGCGGTCGCTGACGTTGATTTAGGTCAACGGTTGGTGACGGCGTTCGCGTCAATCGGGATCGACCAACCGCCCCGCGGGGGCACGCCGCAATCGGGCCGCGGGAGAGCTTAAGTGCCGGATGCAGCCAATTACAGCCGCCAGGAGAGACTACGCGACGGACGATTGGTCGATATCCGGGCGCTTCGTCCCGAGGATGAGCCCGACATGCTTGCCGCGCTCGAGGAGACCAGCGCTCAATCGCTCCAACGCCGCTTCTTTGTGACGAAGCGTCATTTTTCCGAACGGGAACGCGCTTTCTTCATGGAACCCGATTTCAGAAACCACGTGGCGCTGGTTGCGTGCACGGAAGAGGCGAGCCGCAGCATGATCATCGGCGGTGGTCGCTATGTCATATTCGAGCCTGGACGGGCCGAAGCAGCTTTCGTCGTGATCGATGCCTGGCAGGGACGCGGCGTTGGCGGGCTGCTGACGCACCATCTGATCGCTATCGCCCGCGAGGCCGGTTTGACGGAGTTGACCGCGGAAGTGCTACCGGAGAACGCAGCCATGCGCCGCGTCTTCGACAAGTTTGGCTTCAAGCCCGCAACGATCCGCGAACCCGGTGTAATTCACATGGCATTGAAGCTGTCCTAATACGCGGCCGGCACGAGAGCTCCAGCATCGAGAGAAATGGCGGCGGCGCGTCGCGCCACCGTCCGTTGGTACCAGCACCTCCAAGCGCGCGCCCTCACCCCAGGCCTGAATTTTCCGCCGCGCGCGATCTGTCAGGCGAGCGTCAGCCTGTTCGTCTAGCTTCGCAACATGTCGGCCGCCGACACACGCCGCCCCTCAGCAATCCCGGACACTGGCGACACCGCCCAGGGCGTCGCCGGTTGCGAGGCCCGGTTGGATTCGCGTCCATTTCCGGGCCTCGTTTGCTGCCTCAAAAGAAAACGGCGCCCCCAAAGGAGCGCCGCCCGAAACTCTTCGTCGCTGCGTCGGCTCAGTAGCCGCAGGACGCGCAGCCCATCTGCACCGGCGCGTAATAGGAATACCCCGGCGAAACCATCTCGACGCGCTGGCGCGTGGCGTATTGCGGCGGGACGCGTTCGTACTGGACGCTCGGCGGTGCCACCATCACTGTCTGCGGCACCATCACGGTGCGGTACTGCGCCGGCGTGCGGTGCGCGACGGTAGCGCCGGGAGAAACCATCACGGTCTCGTCGACGGTGCGGTATTGCGGCTGCACGTATTGCTGCTGGTAGCAGGTCTGGCACGGCGGCGGCGCGTAGCAATTGTAGCAGCCGGCAGAGGCCGCGCTCGTCATGGAAATCGCGGCGACGACTGTTGAGAAAGCGATAGCGAGAGTACGAGACATTGTGGTGGTGCCCCAGTTGCCCAAAATGGATTTGCGAAGGTCGCGAGCAGTATACGCTGCAACATCCCGAGTTGCCGAACTTCGTCGAGGCATCCTTAATGCGAACGGCCGGCTTTCGCCGGCCGTTCAGAACTTGTTGACTATGCGCGCGAGGCGCGGACGGTGCAGCGCTTACTTCGTGCGCCGCTTCACCTCGCGCACGGCACCGCGCGCAGCGCTGGTGGTGAGCGCAGCGTAAGCCTGCAGCGCGGTCGAGACGTTGCGCTTGCGGCCCACAGCCTGCCAGGCGGCATCGCCCTTGGCCTCTTCCGCCGCGCGGCGCTTGGCGAGCTCCTCGTCGGAGACTTCCAGCGTGATACTGCGCTTCGGGATGTCGATGGCGATGCGGTCGCCGGTGCGCACCAGACCGATGTTGCCGCCTTCCGCCGCTTCCGGCGACAGATGGCCGATCGACAGGCCGGACGAGCCGCCGGAGAAGCGTCCGTCGGTGACGAGCGCGCAGGCTTTGCCGAGGCCCATCGATTTCAGATAGCTCGTCGGATACAGCATCTCCTGCATGCCGGGGCCGCCGCGCGGGCCTTCGTAGATGATGACCACGATCTCGCCGGCAACGACCTTGCCGCCCAGAATGCCTTCCACAGCGGCGTCCTGGCTTTCGAACACGCGTGCCGGGCCGGAGAACTTCAGGATCGAGGCGTCCACGCCCGCGGTCTTCACGATGCAGCCGTCCTGCGCGAGGTTGCCGTAGAGCACGGCGAGACCGCCATCCTTGCTGAAGGCATGCTCGAGGTTGCGGACCACACCCTTCTCGCGATCGCTATCGAGCTCGTCGTAACGGCGCTCCTGGCTGAAGGCGACCTGCGTCGGGATGCCGCCGGGCGAAGCGCGGAAGAAGGTACGGACCGACTCGCTCTTGGAGCGCTTGATGTCCCAGCGCTCCAGCGCGTCGTTCATGGTCGGCGCGTGCACGGTCGAGACCGAGGTGTCGATTAGGCCGGCGCGATCGAGCTCGCCCAGAATGCCCATGATGCCGCCGGCGCGATGCACGTCCTCGACATGGACGTCGGCGACCGACGGCGCGACCTTGCAGAGCACGGGCACGCGGCGCGACAGCCGGTCGATGTCCTGCATGGTGAATTCCACCTGCCCTTCATGGGCCGCCGCCAGCAGATGCAGCACGGTGTTGGTCGAGCCGCCCATCGCGATGTCCAGCGTCATCGCGTTCTCGAACGCCTTGAAGTTGGCGACGTTGCGCGGCAGCACGGAGGCATCGTCCTGCTCGTAATAGCGGCGCACGATATCGACGATGGTGTGGCCGGCCTCGACGAACAGGCGCTTGCGGTCTGCATGGGTCGCCACCACCGTGCCGTTGCCGGGCAATGCGAGGCCAAGCGCTTCGGTCAGGCAATTCATCGAATTGGCCGTGAACATGCCCGAGCAGGAGCCGCAGGTCGGACACGCAGAGCGCTCGATCACCTTGACGTCCTCGTCGCTGACCTTGGAGTCGGCGGCCGCCACCATGGCGTCGATGAGGTCGACGGCCTTGGTCTTGCCCTGCAACGTGACCTTGCCGGCCTCCATCGGGCCGCCCGAGACGAACACGGCGGGGATGTTGAGCCGCAGCGCGGCCATCAGCATGCCGGGCGTGATCTTGTCGCAGTTGGAGATGCAGACGAGGCCGTCGGCGCAATGCGCGTTGGCCATGTATTCGACGCTGTCGGCGATCAGCTCGCGCGACGGCAGGCTGTAGAGCATGCCATCATGGCCCATGGCGATGCCGTCATCGACCGCGATGGTGTTGAATTCCTTGGCGACGCCGCCGGCCTGCTCGATCTCGCGGGCGACGAGCTGGCCGAGGTCCTTGAGGTGGACGTGGCCGGGCACGAACTGGGTGAAGGAGTTGACGACCGCGATGATCGGCTTGCCGAAATCGGCATCCTTCATGCCCGTCGCGCGCCAGAGGCCGCGGGCGCCCGCCATGTTGCGGCCGTGGGTGGTGGTGCGGGAGCGATAGGCTGGCATGGCGGTTTCCGTCCTCGGTTGGGTCAGCCGGGCGGAAAAATGGAAGCCGCCTCAGGCCTTTCCGGCCGGATAGCGCACGGGCTGGGCGCGCGCAACGGGAACTTGCCCCGAAACGGCCCGGATCGGCCCCGCGCAGGCCTCCCCTGCTCCCGGCGCGGGTTATTGCAGGGTCGCGCCAGCGCCGGACGGACGCTGCAGCAGCTAGCGCTTCGGCTTTGGCAGCACAATTCTCCCCTGGGAGGCAATGCCGCCCCACTTGGCGGACCACCCGACTTCCGAGGCCGAGAATGGCTCGATGCCTGCATGACCCCCGGCACCCTGCAGTGCAAACAGGGCGCCCTGGGGATCCACACATCGTGCGATCCAGCAGCCATCAGGCAATTCGATCGGACCCTGGAGGATCCGGCCTCCACCAGCATTCACATGCTTCGTCGCAGCGCCGATGTCGTCGACATTGAAGTAATGCAGCCAACATGGCTGCGCTACGCTCGAAAGTTTCGTCAGCATGCCGCCGACCGTTTGCCCCCCGGCCGAAAACAATTGATACCAGTCCGCTGGATCGGTTTGAGCGTCGGCTTTCTGCCAACCAAATAGTTCTCTGTAGAAATCGAAGATCACTGTCCGGTCGGCGGCCAATAGCTCATGCCAGCCTACGCGCCCGGGCTCGTCCAGCCGGCCCGGTTTCCATCGGCCATATGTCGGTTTCTCGATCAGCCCGAACGTCGCTTTCTGCGGATCGGCAGCGACTGCTATTCGACCAATATTGGTGTCGGTCGGCGGCACAAAGATCGTGCCTTCGAGACGCCTGATCTGCGCGGCAGCCCGGTCCAGGTCGTCGACAGCGACGTAACCCATCCATCTCGGCGTTGCCCCTGATCTCCGCCCCTCTTCCGGGATATCCATAAGGCCGCCCAGCGGGATGTCGCCGCTACGAAGCACCGTGTAAGGCAGTTCCGGAGTCGATTCATCCTTCACGCCCCAGCCGACGACCTTGCGATAGAATGCGCCCGCCGCCGCGACGTCCGTGGTCAGCAGTTCGTACCAAGCGAAACGTCCGAGTTGATCCGCCACGCCGATCTCTCCGTTCAAACCTGGATGCGCTTGCGGCACTGCACCAAGCTGCACGCGTAGCGAGAGCGTGGATCGTTGACGCGTTGTGTCAACCGGCCGTGCCGGTTGCCGTTCATGAAGATGAATACATCCCGAACGTGCAGCCCCGCGCTTTTGTGCGCGTAATTGTTGCCCGCGTTATTTCCTGGGCGTAGACTTACCGCGGCTGGGATACTTCTTGCAATGCTCGGAGGTTCGACCATGCGGCAGGCGAAGAAGACTTCTAAAGGGAAGAAGCGAGTAAGCAAAGTCGCCGTGCCGGCGTTCGGAGCCGCAGGGTTGACGTTCTCGCTGGCGGGAGGCGCATCGGCGTCCGCCGTACCGACACCCGACGTACAACAATTGCCGCACCTTGGAACGGGCCAGGCAATCGCGCTCGATGAAGAGGAAATGGCTGACGTCAGCCTGGCCACCTTCCATCTCTTCGACAAGGAAAACGCCGGTAGCCGCGTGCAGCTGGCATGGCGCGGATGCGGCGGTTGCCGCGGCTGCGGAGGCTGTCGGGCTTGCCGTGGTTGCCGATGTGGCGTCGGTTGCCGATGTGCGGGTTGTGCAGTTGGCTGTGCTGTCGGCTGTGGCGTTGGTGTGGTGGGATGTGCCGTATCATGCGCGGGTTGCTGCGCATCATGGGGCCGCTGCCGCGTGTGCTAGACCCCGGCACGTTCCGAATGTCAAATTCACGGGTTGATAGGTCATTGGCCGGCCTCAAGAAAGGGTCCGGCCAATTGCTTGATTTCGCTACGACGCCTGCATCGGCGGCTTGCGGGTGACAGCTGAATTCGTTTCAATTCTCTGGGAAAATGCCGGCGCGCGGTCGCGACGTTCCATCTTGCGCCGGGGATCTAGCATGACGGCAACAGGATCAGCGTGCTGACTCAATGACTGCAACTCGCAAGACCCGCGTTGCGCGGCAGACCCGCAAAGACATTCTCCGATTTGCACCGAACTTCACCGCTTACGTACTGCCTCCCGATGCGGTTTGTCTCTATTCCGAGAACCGCAAATTCTTCCTGCACGGCGAGCTCTACTGCGCCCTCGCCACTGCGATCGGGCAACACGGCAAGGCCGGGTCGGAGATCATTCGCCAGCTTTCGAAGCGCTTCCCGGCCGACAAGATCGAGGAAGCAATCAAGCGGCTGCTCGATCGCCGATATGTCGTTGCGCGGACCCCGAAAGCGTTCGACGACGCCGTCGGCGGTTTCCTGGCAAGCCTCGGCATGCCCCTGGAGATCGCGGAACAAAATCTTCGCAATTGCCCCGTGCAGGTCGAGTCGATTGACGTCAAAGGCGCCAAGGAGCTGACCGCGGCGTTGAGCAAGCTCGGTGTTCAAATCGCCAAGCGCTCGCCGAAGCTCACGATCACGCTGGTGAACGATTATCTCGACCGGCGGCTCGCCGAATTGAACCACGAACGCGTAGCGGGCAAAACGCCATGGCTGCTGGTACAGCCGTCCGGCGCGTTTCCGCTGGTCGGGCCCATGTTCAAACCGGGCGAGAGCGCCTGCTGGACCTGCCTGTTCGATCGCATGATCCGCAACCGGGAGATCAAGGGGTTTCTTGACCGGGGACCGGCGCGTGCGGTTGCCATGTCGCCTCTCGTCAGAGAAAGCGTCGGCAAGACTGGAATCCATTTTGCGGCGGTCGAGATCGCCAAGGCAATTGCCTCGGATTTTCGCACCGATTTGTGCGATCACATCGCAAGCTTCGACCTGACCGGCGCCGCCATCGCCAAGCACTACGTGACGCGACGTCCACAATGTCCGACCTGCGGCAGCAGGAAGCTGAACAACCCGCGCCGATCTCCGGCCCTGGTCGAGATTGCCGAGGGCAAGAGGCTCGTCATGACCAGCGGTGGATATCGCACCGTGACGTCGCGGTCGACGGTGTCGCGCTTCCGCAAGCATGTGAGCCCACTGACAGGGGTCGTGACCCGGCTCGAGCGGATCGACGTCGACCTGCCGATGAACACCAACTACTTCGCCCAGCACAATTTCTCCGCGCCGGCCCACAGCATCGACCAGCTCAGGTCCGGATTGAGTGGCGGCAGTTTTGGCAAGGGCTCGACGGCTGAACAGGGTGAGGCAAGCGCGCTGATGGAATCGATCGAACGCTATTCTGGTATTTTCCAGGGCGATGAGATCAGGACGACGCGCCGCTTCGTCGATTTCGCGCCTGGCGACGCGCTTCTTCCCAACGACGTCCAGCTCTTCAGCGAAACGCAGTTCAAGACCAGGTTTCTGCAGCAGCCGGACGATCCCCATCCGGTGCCCGAGCCGTTCGATCCCTCGACGAGGACCGAGTGGTCGCCGGTCTCGTCGTTGCGCGACAAACGCTTCAAATATCTGCCGACCGGCCTCCTGTACTTCTTCTATGGCGGCTTTCATACGGATTCCAACGGCTGCGCGGCCGGCAACACCCGCGACGAAGCCATCGTTCAGGGCTTCCTCGAACTGATCGAGCGCGATGCCTACGCGATCTGGTGGTACAACCGGGTGCAACGCGCCGAGGTCGATCTCGGGCAATTCGACGATTTCTATGTTCGGGATCTCCAGGCTCAATTTGCGGAAGCCGGGCGCAAGCTGTGGGTGCTCGACATCACCACGGACCTCGGCATTCCGACTTACGTGGCGATCATGCACTGGATGCAGAATGGACACGAGAATATCGAGTTCGGTTCCGGCGCGCATTTCGACCGCCATATAGCGCTGCTGCGATCCCTCACCGAACTGACCCAATTTATGTCCGTCGGCATGATGGGCGGCGCAAGCGGCGAGAAGCCGACCCTCGACGGTGTCACGCCGCTGCGCCTGGAAGACTACCCGTTCCTGACACCGAGCGACCACCCGATCGTCCTCCCAGCGCCGAGCCTCAAGCTTCACGACAATACGCGTGACCAGGTCGTCGCCTGCGTCGAGATCGCCGCCCGTGCAGGCTACGATTTCCTCGTCCTCGACCAGACACGTCCCGACGTCGAGGTTCCGGTCGTCAGAGTCCTCGTTCCCGGCCTGCGTCATTTCTATCGCCGTTTCGCACCGGGTCGCCTTTACGATGTGCCGGTGAAGCTCGGATTGTTGGACCGGCCGCGACCGGAAAGCGATCTGACTTCATTCCTTCCACACACCTGAAGGGTTGCTCTTTCGTGCGCGCTCCCCGGAAAAAGCCGACCAGGAAGATCGCGCCAGACATTGCCGCCCGGTTGAGCCATCATTTCTCCCTCCAGATGCAGCCGGACGGAAACATCACCGCCATTCTGGGCGACTATTCCGTCAACCTCGGACAATTCAGCGCGGCCGCGATGGACTGCGCGCGACATCTGAGCACCGGCCTTCCGCTCGCGTCCTTTGCGGGCAAGAGCGCCCTCGCGAGAGACGTCGACGCCCTGGTACGTCGCCTGGCCCGGCAGGGGCTTCTGGAATACCGCCTCTCCTCGTCGCGTAACACGCAGGACTTCGTGGTCATCGAGCCCCAAGTCCCCGAATACTGGCCGCGGCGCGCGAAGCTGGGCAGTCGTGACACCATTGTGCTATCGCGCTTTGCCTTTCTCCGTCGGCGCGGCAACGAGCTGGTGCTGGAATCGCCATGCGCCGGCGCGTTGTTCCGGATTGGCGATCCCGCCATCGCCGCCACCCTTGCGGCGCTGTCGCAGCCCCGGAAGATCGGCAAGCTCAACCAGAAGGTGGCTTCCTCCACCCTCCATCTGCTCGAACTGTTGCTGGACAGCCAGATCCTGCTCAAGCTCGATGCGAAAGACGGACAAGGCCTGCGGGTGAACGAAGGCGACGGCAACCTCGTACTCTGGGATTTCCACGATCTGGTGTTTCACACGCGGAGCACGGAGGGTCGGCAAGCCAATCCGGTCGGCGCCGCCTTCACCTATGCCGGCATCGTTCCGCCGTCGCCAGCGGTGCGTCCGCCCTGGGCCGGCAGCAAGATTGACCTGCGCAAATTCTCCTCCCCGGAGCCGAACTCCCGCTTCCCGAAGCTGTTGCGCGAACGCCATTCAACGCGGGATTTCGACGACAAGAATCCGGTCACGCTCGGCGAACTCGCGCAGTTTCTCGACACCAGCGCGCGCGTCTTGTCCGAGTGGAAGAGCGAGCCGTATTTCGAAGGCGGTTCCGACGTCACCTACAGCACAAGGCCTTATCCGTCGGCGGGCAGCGCGTACGAGCTGGAATTGTACCTTACCGTCGCGAACTGCGACGGGCTTGCGCGCGGGCTCTACCACTACGATGCAGGGAGCCACGCGCTAGTCGCGATCAGCGCCTCCCCCCAACAACTCCAGGCGCATTTGGCGGCTGCCCAGTTCGCCATGGACGCGCCGGGTCAGCCACAAATCCTCATCACGATCGCGGCGCGTTTTGGGCGGATCTCCTGGAAATACAGCTCAATCGCATATTCGCTGATCCTAAAGGATGTCGGCAGCCTGATTCAGACGCTCTACCTGACGGCAACCGATATGGGCCTCGGCGGCTGCGCCATTGGCAGCACCAACATCGATCTGTTCGCGAAAATGACGGAGTTGGAATTCCATATCGAGGGCCCGGTCGGTCAATTCGCGCTCGGGCGCGGCAGGACGCCGGAGGTCCAAGGCTAGAAGCGGGTGTCCGACGGCGTCAGGCCAGTCGCCCTATTGCAAGGTCGGATCGAGCCGGTCGCGCAGCCAGTCGCCGATCACGGAGACGGCCAGCGTGGTGATCACGATGGTGGTCGCCGGCGCCAGCATGATCCAGGGCGCCCGGGTCAGGTACTCCCGGCCATAGCCGACCATGTTGCCGAGGCTGGTCATCGGCGGCTGCACGCCGAGGCCGAGGAAGGACAGGCCGGATTCCATCAGGATCACCTCGGGGAAAACCAGCGTGGTCGAAACGATCAGGGTCGAGGCGATGTTGGGCAGGATGTGGCGCAAGTAAATCCGCGACGGCGTCGCACCGAGCTGGCGGACGGCCGCGGCATAGCCTTGCGCATTGGCGGAGATGGCGAGGCCGCGGGCGATGCGGGCATAGCGCTCCCAGCCGAACAGCCCCATCAGGCCGATCAGCAGCGGCAGCGAATTGCCGAAGAAGGCGAGCACCGCGAGCGCCATGATCAGGAACGGCATGCTGGCCTGGAAGTCGGTCAGCATCAGCACGAACTGCTCGACGGCCCCGCGGAAATGCGCGGCAAGGAAGCCGAGCGTGGTGCCGACGATCGCCGAGATCGCGGTCGCGCCGAAGGCGATCAACAGCGAGATGCGGATCGAGACGAGGAGCCGCGACAGCACGTCGCGGCCAAGCTCGTCGGTGCCGAGCCAGTGCGCGACATTGCCGGGAGCAGCCAGCCGGTTGCGCAGGTCGAGCTGGGTGAAGCTGTAAGGCGCGATTTTCTCGGCGAACGCCGCGATCACTAGCATCGCCACGATCCAGGAGATCGCTAGCCCGACCGAGACTGGAATGGCCGGCAGGCTGATGCGGCGGCGGACAGCCGTATAGTTCAGCGTCGCATCGGTCATGCGTGCGCTCCCTTGGCGCGGAGGCGCGGATCGAGGAAGCCGTAGAGGAAATCGACGATCAGATTGGACGTGACCATGGTCATCGCGACCAGCAACAGGATGCACTGCACGACGGCGAGGTCGCGGTTGGCGACGGCGACGACCAGCAGGCGCCCTACTCCCGGCCAGGCAAACACGCTCTCGACCACGACCGCACCGGCGATCAGCGTGCCCACCATGAAACCGAGAATGGTGACGGTCGGGATCGCCGCGTTCGGCAGCGCATGCGACGTCACCACCTTGCGCCACGGCACGCCCTTGGCCGAGGCGGTGCGGATATAGGGCTGGCCCAGCACCTCCAGCATGGCGCTGCGGGTGAAGCGCGCCAGCACCGCGGCGCCGCCGAGGCTGAGTGTCACGATTGGCAGGATGGCGTGACGCCAGCTGTCCTGCCCGCCCGACGGCAACCAGCCGAGCTGAACGGCGAAGACGAGCACGAGCAGCAGCGCAAGGACGAAACTCGGCACGGTGAAGCCGGCGACCGCCGTCATCATCACGGCGCGATCGATTCCCGAGCCGCGGTGCAGCGCCGCGTAGATGCCGGCGGGAATGCCGAGGGCGACCTTGAAGAAGAAGGCCGGCAGCGTCAGCGCCAGCGTTGCCGGAATCCGCTCCAGCACGAGCTCGATCGCCGGTCGCCCGTCGCGCATGGAGCGGCCGAGCTCGCCCTTGGCGATGGCGCCGAAGTAGTCGAGGTACTGGAACCAGATGGGATCATCGAGCCCCCAGGCCTTACGGAAAGCAGCGAGCACTTCCGGCGGCGCCTCAGGTCCCAGGACCATCAGCGCGGGATCGCCGGAGAGGCGCAGCACAACGAAGGCGAAGGTGACGACGAGCACGATCGTCAGCGCCGCGCGTCCAATCCGAATGGCAAGGTAGCGTCCCATCAGGCCGCGTCCCGCGTCTCGGCCTGCGGCCCCGTCACGAGATGGCAGGCGACTTGCCTGTCACCGCTGACGGCCGACAGCGCCGGGACCTCGCTCGCGCAGCGCGCGATAGCGCGCGGGCAGCGCGGATGGAAGGCACAGCCTTGGGGCCGCGCCGCCGGGTTCGGCGGATCGCCTGCCAGCACGATGCGGCCCGCGCTGCGGCGGCCGGGCGCGGGTGACGCCGAGACCAGCGCCTGCGTATAGGGGTGTTCGGGACGCGCGAAGAGATCATCGGCGCTGCCGATCTCGACGATGCGGCCGAGATACATCACGGCGACGACATTGCTGATCTGCCTGACAACGCGTAGATCGTGGCTGATGAACAGCAACGTCAACCCGAGCTGCGCCTGGAGATCGCAAAGCAGGTTCACCACCTGCGCCTGGATCGAGACGTCGAGCGCACTGACCGGCTCGTCGCAGACGAGGAAATCGGGCTTTGTCGCCAGTGCCCGCGCCAGCACAATACGCTGACGCTGGCCGCCGGAGAGCGCGCCCGGATAGCGCGCGCCATGCGCCGGCGTCAGCTCGACGGCGCGCAGCAATTCGCGGACACGCTCCTCGCGTTCGGCCGGCGTGCCGAGACCGTGAATGTCCAGGGGTTCGCGGATCTGGGCTGCGACCGGCAACCGCCGGTCCAGCGCCCCCAGCGGATCCTGGAAGATCATTTGCATGCGCGCCCGCTGCGCGCGCCACGCCTTCGTGCCTGGCGCGGCCATCATCTTGCCGTCGAACCGCACCTCGCCGCGATCGGGCGGCTCGAGGCCAAGCACGATACGACCCGTGGTCGATTTGCCCGAGCCGGACTCGCCGACGAGGCCCAGTGTTTCGCCCTTGCGGATCGCAAGTGACAAGCCGTCGACCGCGTGAACCGCTGTGCTGCGGCCGAACATCCCGGAGCGCATCGCGTAGCTGCGCGAGATCGAGGACATCTCGACGAGCGGCCCGCTCATTCGGCGGCGATCCCGAGCAGCGCACGGCGCGAAGCTTCAGCCCGGATGCAGGCGACCACGCGATCATTCGCGATCGGCGCCAGGCTCGGCACGGCAAGTCCGCACGGCTCGGCCGCCAGCGCGCAGCGCGGCGCGAAGGCGCAGCCGCTTGGCATGTGCGCGGGATCGGGAACGGTCCCCGGAATGGCCGTGAGACGTCGACGCGGTCCGTCGAGCGGCGGCAGTGCGCCGATCAGGCCCTGCGCGTAGGGATGCACCGGATCGGCAAAGAGCTGATTGGCGGGCGCCTGCTCGACGATGCGGCCGGCATACATCACGGCGACGCGGTCGCAGTTTTCCGCGACGACGCCGAGATCATGGCTGATCAGCACCATCGCCATGCTCATCTCGCGGCGGATGGTCGAGAGCAGCTCCAAAATCTGCGCCTGGATGGTGGCGTCGAGCGCCGTGGTCGGCTCGTCCGCGACGAGGAGATCGGGATTTCCGGCCAGCGCCATCGCGATCATGATGCGCTGGACCTGGCCGCCCGAGAATTCGTGCGGATAGGCTTCGAGCCGCCGCGCCGCATCGGGAATGCCGACGAGATCGAGCAGCCGCCGCGCTTCGGCTCTCACCGCCTCGCCCGAGAGAGCGCGATGCAGCGCCAAAGCCTCGCAGAGCTGCTTGCGAATGGTGAGCACCGGATTGAGTGCGCTTGCGGGGTCCTGAAAAATCATGGCGACCCGCCCGCCCCGCACCCGGTCAAGCTCACCCGTGGGTGCGCCGAGGATTTCGCGTCCGTCGAGCCGCACGGAGCCCGAGACTTTTGCATGCCGCGGCAAGAGGCCGAGCGCAGCAAGCCACGTCACTGACTTGCCGGAGCCGGACTCGCCGACGAGGCCGAGAGCCTCGCCCTTCTGCAAGGTGAGATCGACGCCGCGCAGGACCGGGACGCCGTTGAAGGCGACGCTGAGGCCCTGGATGCTGACCAGCGGCGTCACCACTTACGCCTCGAAATTGCCGGCGCGGAAATCCATCGCGAATGCCGGCGACGCCTTCCACTTGATCGACTTCGGCTTCGCGGTGAAGGTCGCGTTCTGGTGCAGCACCGTATAGGCGGGATCCTCGCGCTCGGCGATCTCCAGCATGCGGCGGAACGCCTTCTTGCGGGCGGCCCGGTCGGTCGAGGTCTCCAGGAACTCCGAAAGCTTGTTCAGTTCGGCGTTGGTCCACTCGCCGATCTGCTGCTGCTGGCCGTTCGGGCCGTGCTGGGCGACCAGCGACGAGACGGGATCGTTGAAGGCAGCCGAGTTCGACCAGTCGCGTACCGCGCGGGTCGGCGCGCGTTCCATGATCTGCGACCAGTTCTCCTTGGTCTCGATCTGGACGTTGAGGCCGACCGACTTCCACATCTCGACCAGCACCTGGGCGGTCGCAACCTGGTTGGTGTAGTAGTTGTTGAGCAGGCGATAGGGAATCGGATCGCCCTTGTAGTTGGCCTGCTTCAACAGATCCTGCGCGAGCTTCGGATCGTAGGCCGGCACGCTCCAGTCGGCGTTGAACATGTCACCGTAGAATTCCCACTGCAGGCCCTTCGGCACGCGGGTCCGGCCCGCCCACAGGCTGTCGACGATCGCCTGGCGGTCGATCGCGTGGGTGAAGGCGCGCCGCACCAGGGGATTGGCGAGCACGGCGTGGTTCTTGTCGAATACGGTCAGGCGGTGATTGAGGATGGTGCCGCCCTGCACTTCGAACGCTGCGTTCTTCTCGATTCCGGCAATCTGGTCCGGCGGGATGTCGCAGGCGAACTGGTATTCGCCCGACAGCAGGCCGTTGATGCGGCTCGCGACCTCGGGCACTTCGAGGAAACGGATGCGCTTGAGCGGCGGCCGGCCACCCCAATATTCGTCATGCGCCTCGAGGGTCAGCGACACGTCGGGCTTGAGTTCGACGACCTTGTACGGGCCCGTCGTGATCGGCTTGCGCGCCCAGTCGAGATAGCTCGCGGACTGCTCCCAGGCGCGGCGGTTCATGATGTCGGAGCCGTAGCGCGACAGCCGGCCCTCGATCGTGACGTCGGGCGTCGCGTTGTAGAAGCGCACCGTGTACTTGTCGACGGCATCGACGCGCACGAGGTCCGGCCAGATGCGGCGGGCAACCGCCGGCACATCAGGCGGCAGTTCCTTGCCCGGGCGCGGCGTCGGGATCTTCTCGAAGGCCTGGATGGTGGAACGGCTCTTGGCCTCGGTCTCGCCGAACATGCGCTCGCGGCTGAAGGTGAAGACGACGTCTTCGGCCGTCAGCTCGTCGCTATTGTGGAACTTCACGCCCTGGCGCAGCTTCACCTCGACGGTCTGGTCGTCGATGCGACGCCACTCGGTGGCGAGGCCCGGCACGGCCTCCAGGCTGCCACGCCAGTTCTTGGAGATCAGGCCCTCCCAGATCGAGGAGAAGAACACGCGCTCGCCGACGTTCGATTGCTCGCGCAGCACGTCGAGCACGTTCGAATTCGTCACCTTCTGCACGGCGATCGTCACCGACGGACGGTTGTCCGCCTGCCCGATCGCGAAGCGCGGCAGGAGAAGCGTGCCCGCGGCAGCGCCGCCGGACTTCAGGATGGTGCGACGGGTGAGTTTGCTCATGACGATAAGCCCTGACCTTTGTGATGCCGGTTATTCAGCGAGACCGAGCGCGGCCAGATGGGCTGCGCCGGCGCGAACGTCGTCGTGATTGCGGAGTTCGAGGATCAGCCGCGGGTTGGAGGTCAGCCGGCCCAGAGCGCGGAACACGGCCACCCACGGGATGTTGCCTTCGCCCGGCGCCCAGTGCCGGTCGGCAAAGCCGTCGGTGTCCTGGAGGTGCACATGCGTCAGCATGTCGCCGGCGGTCTCGACGTAGTAATCGACCGGCGGTGCGCCGGTGGAGATGTGGGCGTAGTTGGCGTGGCCGGTATCGAGGGAGACGCGGACCTTGTTGCTTTCGAGCGCCTTAGCGAGGCGCACGCGGTCGCGCGGATCCTTGTCCTCGATGTTCTCGATGACGACCTCGCAGCCGATCGTCTCGGCGCGCGCGATCACCTCGGCAAGCGTCGTCTTGACGCGTTCGACGAGATTGCCGCGGTTATCGGGATAGAGGTCGAGATTGTTGTGGTCCCAGGTCGTGAACGGTGAATGGATCACCATCTGCGTCGCACCGAGGAATTCCGCGGCATCGAGGCCCTGGAGCAGGCGCTTCGTCACCGCCTTGCGGATCAAGGGATCATGGCTGTCGATCTTGAAGCCCCAGAACGGGCCGTGAATGCCGAGCCGGCCGGTATGGCCCGAGAGCATCTGCTTGATCTCGCTGGCCGCACTCCGCCAATCGCCGTCGAGCAAATCCGCGCGGAAAAAATCCTGGATTTCGAGATCGCGCTGCCGTTCCAGAAGCCAATCTCGGTGAGCAGGGATCGATTTGATGGACAATGCTGCGCCCAGCACCGGCTTCGACATGGCTTGCTCCTTGACCGTCAGCGATGACGGGAGCAGCGCTAGACCAGTTAAGTGACAGGCCCGTGAAATGCAGGTGCCGGGGCGATGCGCTGATGTGGACATCCCCGCCGATCGCCTGCATCGAATTCAGGCAGCAGTGATCGCAGCAGATGCGGACGAATGCACCAGCGTGCAGCATCAAGCGCGTTCGTGTCCGTAGTGATCCGGAATGGAATCCTAACCATACTTCGCGTACATCGCGCGCATCGATCGGCGGCCTTCCAGGGGCATCACCTTCTGATCGCGCTACATGGGGTTGGGGGACCGCATGGGGCGGGGGGATCAAAGGCTGGGGCAAGGTGACGAGGTCCGGACTCCTAGGCACTCCGGACCTCGGCACTTTCTAGATTGAACGCAATTTCGCGCCGCCTGGAGCTACCCTGCCCGCGTTCTGGAGCTACCCTGCCCGATCAGCCGTCTCAATCACTTCGGAACGTTCCGCTCGAGATCCTCAAGCCATGCCGCAGCGCTGGAATCCGACGGCGCGCGCCAGTCGCCACGTGGCGACAACGAGCCGCCGGCCGAAACCTTCGGCCCGTTCGGCATCGCCGAGCGCTTGAACTGGCTGAAGGCGAAGAACCGGCGCAGGAACACCTCCAGCCAGCGCCGGATCTCCGGCAGATCATAGGCCCTGCGCTTATCGGTCGGGAACGCCGGCGGCCATTCGCCCTTGGCGACATCATTCCAGGCGTGCTGCGCCATGAAGGCGATCTTGGAGGGCCGCATGCCGAACCGCAGCGTGTAGAACAGGTTGAAATCCTGCAGCTCGTAGGGCCCGACGGAAGCTTCCGTGCTCTGCGGCTTCTCGCCGGGCTTGACCGGAACCAGCTCGGGCGAGATTTCGGCCGACAGGATCGACGTAAGCGTCCGGTTGACGTCGTCGCTGAACTGTTTTGAGGCGATCACCCAGCGGATCAGGTGCTGGATCAGCGTCTTCGGCACCCCGGCGTTGACATTATAATGCGCCATCTGGTCGCCGACGCCGTAGGTGCACCAGCCGAGCGCGAGCTCCGAGAGATCGCCGGTTCCAATGACGATGCCGCCATGATGGTTGGCGAGCCGGAACAGATAGTCCGTGCGCAGGCCCGCCTGCACGTTCTCGAACGTGATGTCGTAGACCTTCTCGCCCTTGCCGAAGGGATGACCGATGTCCTTCAGCATTTGCGTCGCCGTGGGACGGATGTCGAGCTCCTGCCACTCCGTCTGCAACGCCTTCATCAACGCCAGTGCGTTGGTCTTGCTCTCGCTGCCGGTGGCAAAGCCCGGCATCGTGTAAGCCAGGATGTTGCTGCGCGGCAGTCCGAGCAGGTCGACCGCCTTGGCGGCGACGATCAGGGCGTGGGTGGAGTCGAGCCCGCCCGAGACGCCGATCACCACGCGCTTGGTTCCGGTCGCGCGCATGCGCTGCACGAGGCCGGCGACCTGGATGTTGTACGCCTCGTAGCAATCCTGCTCGAGCAGGGCTTCGTCGCTCGGCACGAACGGGAAGCGCTCGATCTGGCGCAGGAAGCCGATGTCGGTGGCCGGCGGCTTCAGGGCGAAGGTGATCCTCCGGAAAAAGGCTTCGCGTTGCCGGCGATTATCGTCGAACGTGCCCATCAGCGCGCGTTCCTGTCTGAGCAGATCGAGATCGACGTCGGCCAGCGTGATCTGGCCGTCCTGGCGGAACCGCTCGCCCTCGGCCAGCAGCACGCCATTCTCATAGATCGAGGTCTGGCCGTCCCAGGCCAGGTCCGTGGTCGATTCCCCTGCTCCGGCGGCTGAATAGACGTAGGCCGCAAGACAACGCGCCGACGTCGATTGGCACAGCAGTGCGCGCGAGCGCGCCCGGCCGATCGTGATCGGGCTGCCGGATAGGTTGATCAGCACGCTGGCGCCGGCAAGCGCGAGTTCGGATGCCGGCGTCACCGGAATCCACATGTCCTCGCAGATCTCGACGCCGATGATCAGGCCTGGAACATCCTCGGCCGCGAACAGGAGGTCGACGCCGAACAGTGCATGCAGCCCGCCAAACGCGATCGTCTCTCCGGCGATGCCGGCGCCGGAAGCGAAATGCCGTCCCTCGTAGAATTCGCGATAGGTCGGCAGATAAGACTTGGGCACGACGCCAAGGACGTTGCCGCGATGAATGACGACGGCGCAATTGTAGATGCGATGACCAAAGCGCAGCGGCGCGCCGACGATCAGGACGGTCATCAGCGCCGAGGACGCCTCGACGATCGTGACAAGGCCGCGCTCGACCGCATCGAGCAGCGGGTCCTGCTTGACGAGATCCTCAATCGCGTAGCCGGACAGGCACAGCTCCGGAAAGACGGCGACCGCCACCGACTGTTCATGGCAAGCGCCTGCCGCTGCCAGGATCGCCTTCGCATTGGCCGTGGGATCGGCCACGTGGGAGGCGGTGACACAGGCCGCCACGCGCGCAAATCCGTGGGCGTAGATCGAGTGGAAGCTCATCGAGCGCGGTACCCTTAATCTTGTCGCGGCCGCAGCCGCCAGTTCCGGATGATATGTAACCCATCGACCGGGCCCCGTGCAGGCCATCCGCCGTCATGCATAACGGATTTGCGTGTTCGCCGGCCCGGCCGGGCCAAGGTACTGACAAGGTCAGGCGCTGCGGGCCAGCACTCCGGAGAGGTCGTTGCGCAGCCACTCGGCGATCCGGGGCCAGGCATGGGCGTGGGTGCGCGCCCCCATGAACAGGCCGAGATGATTGCTGGGCTCGGAGGCCGCGGCAATGAAGGCCGGCGGTGTTCCGAGCAGACCGGCGGTCGCAAGCGCCTGTCTGGCCGGCACGACGTCGTCATCGAGTCCGGCCAGCAGGAAGACCGGCGCCTTGACGTCCCTCAGATCAACCTCGCGGCCGAGCGCCGTGAAGTTGCCGCCGGCAATCCGATTCTCCCGGAAGATTCGGTTGACGATCTCCAGATAATAGGTGCCGGGCAGGTTGAGCGTCTCGGTATTCCAGCGATCGAAACGCGCGAGCAGTGCCGCGCCCTCCTCGTCCGAGAGATCCCTCTGCAATGCCGCCGCAATGTCGTCGCGGCTCGGCGCCTTCGTCCAGAAGCGCAGCATCTCGTCGCCGCTGACATTGCCGCCGCCGCGCGCCACGAGCTGGTCGTAGAGCGCCTCAGGCGCATTGCGAGCTAGCCGGGACAGCGCGGAATCGATCGAGAGATCGACGGGCGCCCCCACCAGCACCAGCCGCCGCACCTTGGCGGGAAAGCGCGCCGCATAGAGCAGCGACAGCCAGCCACCCTGGCACAGGCCGACGAGATCGACCGGCGCGCCGATTTCGTCGACGGCGACGTTGAGATCGCCGAGATAGGCGTCGATCGAGAGATAGCGCATCTCCGGCGAGGCCGAGCGCCAGTCGGTGAGGTACACCCGATCGATGCCGCCATTTTGCAGGGACTGCACCACGCTGTGGCCGGGCGCGAAGTCGGCGATCAGGGCCCGATGCAGCGCATAGGGCGCGCAGACCAGTGCCGGCTGGCCGGATTGCGTCCGCGTGCAATCGCGCAGGCGCATGGTCGCAAGCTCCAGGGCGACTGTGTTGGGCGTCGTCCACGGCAGATTGCTCTCGTCCTGTTCCGGCGGACCGCGTTCCAGCCACCAGAAGCAGGCGTCCATCGCGAGCCGCGCTGCCGCAAACGGCCATAACAGCGGATCATCCGGAGGACGGTCCGACCCACCCAGCGGTTTGCCGCTCTTCTCCACCATGACTATCTCAGGGTCCTCACAGCAAGGCCTCCAGGCTGACGATCGAAATACCGCGCTCGCGAAAACTCCGATGGGTCGCGGCCACAGAGCCGTCGAGATCGATGCCGCGGCATGCGTCCTCGATGACGGCGACCTCGAACCCCGCCTTGCGGGCATCTTCCGCCGAGAATCGAACACAGAAATCCAGCGCGAGACCGGCGACGAAGACGGTCTTCAGCTCGCGCTCGCGCAAATAGCCGAGCAGGCCCGTCGGCGTCCGGTGGTCGTTCTCGAACAGCGCCGAATAGGAATCGATGCCGCGACGAAAACCCTTGCGCACGACGAGGTTTGCCCCGGTAATTTCAAGCTCCCCATGGAATTCAGCGCCCGCCGTGCCTTGCACGCAGTGCGTCGGCCACAGCACCTGGGTGCCGTAGTCGAGCTCGATGGTCTGGAACGGCTGCTTGCCCGCATGGTTCGGTGCGAACGAGACGTGATCGCCCGGATGCCAGTCCTGGGTCAGCACCACATTGGTGAATTTTGCGGCAATTCGGTTGATCGCCGGGACAACCTTCTCGCCGCCGGGAACGGCGAGCGCTCCGCCGGTGCAAAAGTCGTTCTGCACGTCGATCACCAGCAGCACGTCGCGGTCGGAAATCTGCATCGCAAGGTCCCGTTCCAGCCGTCCGGCGCGACGGGCGCCGAACGATCCGTCCAATGTCGATCTTCCCGCGCGGCTTCGCAACCATCGACACATGCGGCGATATCGCGCCCGTCGCACCTGGGATGCAACGGTTTGGCGTTGTCCGAGTTGACTAGACTCACCCGAGGACGGATTCTAGAGACGTTCGCAAACTGCGGATCGGATGGAGCGGAGGGAACGGTTCCCGCGAGCCTGCAGGGCGCGGCAGCCACAAGGTCATGAGTATCGGCAAGACAGGACAGATTCTTCTCGCCGATATCGGCGGCACCAATGCGCGCTTTGCGCTGAGCGAAAGCGCATCGGACAGCGGCGACCAGGCCGGGCCCATCGACTATGTGAAGGTCGCTGACTTCCCGACCGTCCGGGAAGCCATCGCCGACGTCCTTGCGCGCCGGTCCGGCGGCAAGCAGCCCAAACGAGCCGTGCTGGCCGTCGCGGGTCCCGTGACCAATAACCGCTGCGTCATGACCAACAGTCCGTGGGTCATCGACGGCAACGAGCTCCAGCCGGCCCTCGGCTTCGAGAGCGTGCATGTGCTCAATGATTTCGAGGTCGTAGCCTGGTCCCTGCCCGCCCTGAAGCCTGCCGATTTGATCCCGCTCGGCGGCCAGGGCGGCCTCCCGGGAGAGCCGCTGCTGGTGGTTGGGCCTGGAACCGGCTTTGGCGTCTCTTGTCTGGTCGAACGCCACGGCGCCCGGCTGGCGGTCGTCACCGAGGCAGGCCACGCCACTTTGCCGACGGAGACCGAGCGCGAGGAGCGCGTGATCGCGGCCATGCGCCGACGTCTCGGTCATGTCTCCATCGAGCGCGGCGCGCTTTCGGGCTCCGGCCTGCAAAACCTCTACGAGGCGCTGGCGGAGGTCGACGGCGCCCAGGTGCCGCACCGCGACGCCGCCGCCATCACCAAGGCCGCCCTGGAGGGCAGTTGCGAACTGAGCCGCGCGACGCTGGAGATGTTTTGCGCCATCCTCGGCTCAGTCACGGGCAATCTCGCGGTGACCTTCGGCGCCCGCGGCGGCGTCTACATCGCCGGCGGGATCGTGCCGCGCTTTCCGGAGTTCCTTGCTGCTTCCGCGTTCCGGGCGCGCTTCGAAGCCAAGGGACGCTTCCAGGACTATTTGCGCAATATCCCGACCAGGCTGGTGACGAAACCCGACGCGAGCTTCGTCGGCCTGAAGATGTTCGCCGACCACAATCCGGATTGATGAGCCGCGATCGGCTCCGACGCCGTCCAGTCCGTTAACTATACACAGCTGATTGCAGCCAAGGCGCGGTTCCACGCAGGATCGTGCTTGCCCGACTGTGTCCGATGGGAAACAATTCCCGTAGTTGCGGGGGCGTGACATGCGTAAGCAGGACTTCGGTTTCGACTATCACCGCTATCACCGCCTGCTGACCGAGGCGGACGACGATGACAAGCGGCTGGCCCTGATCGAGCTCCTGATCGAGGAAAAGGCGCGCGACCGGCTGGCCGCGCAGCGCGCCTCTGATCGCGCCGCCATGACGGCCCATACCATCGCCACCGTGCTGAAGAACGGCCGCAACTGAGACTTGCGGGACCGCTTGCTACTCGCGCAAACACGCGAGCGATGGCGATTCCGTTAACGATCCCTCGCAAGCTCGCGTCAAACTTTTTGCTCTAAGAGCTTCCCCTACCTGATGCAATTCAGGGGTCAACAAAGGGGGGAATGAACATGAGCATGATTTCGCTTGCCGCGATCCCGGCCGCCGTCGAAACCCGTTTTGCCGATTCTTCGTTCAAGATCATCTTGCTGTTCTGCTGCATGGGCCTGGTCGCCTCGTTCGGCGTGATGGCGCGCGGCATCGACCTCAGCGCCGGCCTGATCTGAGACGACGAGACATTCTTTCGCCAAATGGCCGCCCCTCACGGGCGGCCATTTTCGTTGGCGATCTCGGTACGGCGCCTTCTCGGTGAGGAGCCTTCTCAGTGAGGAGTTTTCGCGACCGCGCCCGGAAACAGCGAATCGATCATCACCTTGAGCTGGTCGAGAGAAATCGGCTTGCGCAGGATCGGCCGTCGCCGGAGCAAGGACGGCAGCAGTTCCGGCCCGTAGCCGGTGGCGAACAGAAACGGCTTGCCGCGGCGCTCGATCAGGTCGGCGACCGGATCGACGTAGAGGCCCTTCAGGTTGATGTCGAGGATGGCGAAATCGTATTGCGCAGTCATCGCAAAGGCGCTCGCGTCCCGGACATTGTCCGCCTCTGCGACGACATGGTGGCCGAGTTCCTCCACCATGTCGGCGATCATCATCCGGATCAACGCCTCGTCTTCGACCAGGAAAACGGAGAGTCCGTCCGCCATATCAACCCCGCAGTCAGCTTACGAAGCTAACCATACCCGAAATGCGGAGAGGATTCACGAATTCGTGGCGGGCGCCATTAATTCAGACGCCCGCGATCGGATTCAACTTGATTAATCCAGCCCGCGCTCGTGGCTGAGGCGCACCATCTCCTGGATGAAGACCTGCTTCTGCTTGTCGTCGAGGCTCGAATAGAGCGGCTCGGCGGCATCGGCGACGTTGCGCTGGTCGGCGGCGCGGTCGATCAGGAATTGCGATTCGTTGCGCATCTGCTCGATGATGTCGTCAGGCGGATCCCGCTTGGCGCGGGCGATCCGCAGGTTGAGCCGCTCCGCGCCATTATGCCCCAGATAGTGCATTGCGCTCGAGAAGCCGAACCAGTGCTTCTCCTGATCGGGCGTCAGGTTCAACTCGGTCTTGATCCGCTCGATATAGGAATCGCTGTTGGCGACGATCTGCTCGGCGGACTGTTGCGGCGCGCCGGGCTGGGTGAGGACGGTGACGTCCTTATTGTCCTTGTTGTCCTGCGGCGCATTCCTGGCTTCCTTGCTCGCCTTGGCGCCCTTGCCCGCCTTGGCGGTCTCCTTGGCGCCCTTGTCCTTGCCGGCGCCCGGCTGCTTGGAATCCTTGCTCGCGTCCTTGCTGGCATCCTTGCTCGCGTCCTTGGCAGCCGGAGCCGGCTGGTTGTTGACGCCGAGCACGCCGGTGAAGACACCGACCACGCCGCCGATCGCACCGCCCAGCACGCCGCCAACGGGTCCGGCCGCCTTGTTGCCGGCCGCGGCTCCATCCTGAACGCCCTTGACCAGGCCTTGCGCCTGCGCAACGGCGGCGGCGCCCAGCAGCACCGCGAGCACGGAGCCCAGCGCGAACCATCGCCGCAGGTGAAGCCGCGCAGGCGGCGCCGGGTTGATCATTCTGGTCTCCATCGTCGATCCGATTGTCCTGTCCGGGTGGGGGCCACCCGCCGGTTGCAACTCTATCGTTTTCGCCGCTTCGCGGTCCAGCCGCAGCCAATTGCTGTCCACGCCCGAAAACTGTTTGGCGCGAAGCGGTTATGAAGGCTTATTCGAAACTGCGGCGTAATTGCGCACGAGATGTCCTGCGGTCCTTGACCCGAAGTGTGCGTCGCAAAATGCGCCTCCGAGGTTCACCTCCGGCGCGCGTCGCGAGACGGCGCTGCCGCGTTCCCGGACGCAACGTTAGTTCTAGACGGCGAGCCGTTCGGCTTCCTCGACAGACGGGATCAATCATGATCTGATCGCGCTACCAATTTGCTGCGCTTCGCGCGATTTCACGGCGAGGCGGTAGCACCAAGAAACGCGAACAAAAATCAAAAACAAAACTCGGAATGCCAGAGGAAACGCGAAAACAATAAAACATCCAGGTGAGGAAACGAGATGTCACGCAAGACACTGACGCGACGTCAATTTGTAGCCGCCACTGCAATGTCCTCCGCCGCGCTGATCACAGCGCCCTATGTCCGCGGCGCTTACGCCGCCGGCAAACTCTCGATCGGCTTCTGGGACCACTGGGTGCCCGGTGCCAACGACGCCTCCACCGCCATGGTCAAGGAATGGGCTGAAAAGGAGAAGGTCGAAGTCTCCATCGATTACATCACCAGCAACAACAAGAAGATCGAGTTGACGGTCGCGGCCGAAGCGCAGGCCAAATCCGGTCACGACATTCTTCAGATGTATACCTGGTGGCCGCATGCGTATGCCGAGCAGTTTGAACCGGTGAACGACGTGGTCGAGGAGGCGATCAAGCAGAACGGCGAGGTCAACGACACGGTCAAATATCTCGGCAAGGCCAACGGCAAATGGCTTGCGGTCCCGGCAACCCCGGGGAGCCAGATCAAGGGGCCCTGCTCGCGCATCGACCTCATGAAGAAGCATGCGGGGATCGACGTCCAGGAACTGTACCCCGTCGGCGCGCCGCCCAAGGCCGATAGCTGGAATATGGATACATTCCTGAAGGCGGCGGAAGCGTGCCAGAAGGCAGGTTTCCCATTCGGAATCGGTCTCGGCGAGACCACCGACAGCGTCGATACCGCGGGCGCCATCTTCCAGTCGTTCGGCGCCGAACTCGTCAACGCCAAGGGCGATGTCACGGTGAAGACCGATGAGGTTCGCCAGGCGCTCGAATACTACAAGAAGCTGATCGCCTTCCTGCCGCCGGACGCTCCGTCCTGGGACGACGCCTCGAACAACAAATGGCTGATCTCCGGCCGCGGCGCCCTCATCATGAATCCGCCGAGCGCCTGGGCGGTCGCCAGGCGCGACGCGCCGCAGGTCGCCGAGCAATGCTGGACGCACGGCTTCCCCTCCGGTCCTAAAGGCCGGTATGCGCCGTTCCTGCCCTATTTCTGGGGTCTCTGGAATTTCTCCAAGAACAAGGCATCGGCCAAGAGCCTTCTGGCTTTTCTGTCACAGCCATCATCGATCGAAAAGTTCGTCGCGGCGAGCGGCGGATACGATTTGCCGGCCTATGCGAAGATGACGACGCTGAAGACCTGGGCCGAGGTAGGCCCGCCGAAGGGCACGCTCTATCACTATCCAAATCCCTACAATCATCAGACACTGTCGATTGCGGCCTCTCCGGCGCCGCCGAAGATCGCCCAGCAGATCTACGCGCAGGCCACGCTGACCAAGATGGCGCTGCGCTTTGCGCAGGGCGAAAAGTTGGAGACCGCACTCGCCTGGGGCGAAGGCGAGTGTGAAGGCTTCATGCGAACCTAAGCCGGGGTGTGCCACGGCGGTTCACGCATCCCCGCGTGAGCCGCCAGGGCACCCCACCGTTCGATGGAATGAGCAGATCGAGCCGACACGCGGGTGCCGGCTCCGCCGTTGGACATTCCGCAAGGAAGCTTGACCCAAGGACACTGACATGGCCGATGTCGTCGTTGAGGACGGTCGCGTCGCCCGCACGGCGAGCGCGCGCAAACGGACGGGCCTGCACAATGCGTTGAAGCGGAAATCGACCGTGGCGTTCTTCCTGACGCTGCCGCTGATCCTGCTGATCGCGCTGTTCGTGCTTTACCCTGCCCTGTTCTCGATCCACCTCGCGACGCTGAACAAGTCGATGCAAAAATTCGTCGGCTTCGGCAACTTCACCTTCCTGTTCAAGCGCGAGACGTTCTGGATGGTGGTGGAGCAGTCCTGCATCTTCGCGATCACCGCCGTGTTCTTCAAGGCGCTGATCGGCTTCATCGTCGCGCATTTCGTGCACAACATACCGGCCAAGGGCCAGCGCAAATGGCGCGGCATGCTGCTGGTGCCCTGGGTGATCCCGCCGGCGATGAGCACGCTCGCCTGGCTGTGGCTGTTCGACCCCTCCTACAGCGCCTTCAACTACACGCTCTCCTTCTTCGGCATCGGTCCCATCAACTGGCTCGGCAATGCCGCCTGGGCGCGCTTTTCCGTCATCCTCGTCAACGTCTGGTACGGCGCGCCGTTCTTCCTGATCATGTACCTGGCGGCGCTGAAATCGGTGCCGGACCAGCTCTACGAGGCCGCCGCAATCGACGGCGCCAATTGGTGGCAGAAGATGTGGTACGTGACACTGCCGATGATGCGCAACATCATCGCGATCACGACGCTGTTCTCGCTGATCGTCACCTTCGCTAATTTCGACATCGTCCGCATCCTGACCTCAGGCGGGCCTCTCGACCAGACCCAGATCTTTGCCACCTATGCGTTCCGGGTCGGCATCGAGAGCAACGACATTCCGCTCGGCGCCAGCGTCTCGCTGTTTATGGTCCCGATCCTCGCCGTCGCAGCGATCTTCATCCTGCGCGACGTCAATAAACGCGGGAACGAATCCTGATGAGCACAATAGCGATCGACAAGGCCGGCCCCCGGCGCAAGGTTAAATATGGCAGCATGAGCCGCGACCGTACCTGGGCGCTGCGCTGGTCCTATTTCTTCCTGGTGCTGTTTGCGATCTTCTTTCTGACGCCGCCGCTCTACATGGTGATAACCTCGCTCAAGAGCAGCGCGGAGATCTCGGCTGCGACCAATCCGTGGTGGGTGTTCCACCCGACGCTGGCGAACTATGTCGAACTACTGACGTCGAACCAATTCCTCCGGTTCTTCTGGAATTCGACCATCGTGTCGCTGGTGGTTGTGCTCGTCACGATGCTGATCAGCATCCCTGCCGCCTTCGCGCTCGCGCGGATGAAGTTCTGGGGCTCGACGACGCTCGCCACCGGCGTGTTCCTGACCTACCTGGTTCCGGACAGCCTCCTCTTCATCCCGCTGTTCAAGATGCTGGCGCTGGTTCAGGACATCACCGGCATCACGCTCCTGAACCGATGGTACGTTCTGCTATTCGTCTATCCGACGCTGACGGTGCCGTTCTGTACCTGGATCATGATCGGCTATTTCGCCTCGATCCCGAAGGAGCTCGACGAGGCCGCGATCATCGACGGCGCCTCGTGGCTTCAGACCCTGACGCGGATCTTTATTCCGGTCGCGCTGCCGGGCCTGATTGCCGCGACCATCTTCGCCTTCACGGTGTCCTGGGCGCAGTTCCTCTATCCCCTGGTGTTCACGACGTCCATCGACCAGCTCGTGCTCCCGGTCGGCATCACCACCACCCTGATCAAGGGCGACGTCTTCAACTGGGGCCAGATCATGACCGGCGCGCTGCTCGGCGCAGCTCCGCCGCTGGTCATCTACGCCTTCCTGATGGACTACTACATCGCCGGCCTGACCGCCGGCGCGACAAAGGGTTGATGTCTCATGGCTGACGTTGCATTGCGGAAGGTGGTCAAGCGTTACGATGATGTCGAAGCCGTGCGCGGCATCGACTTGGACATCGCCGACCATGAGTTCATCGTGCTGGTTGGGCCTTCGGGCTGCGGCAAGTCGACGACGCTGCGCATGATCGCGGGCCTCGAGGACATCAGCGACGGCGACATCATGATCGGCGGCGACGTCGTCAATGACGTACCGCCGAAGGATCGCGATATCGCCATGGTGTTCCAGAACTACGCGCTCTACCCGCACATGACGGTCGCGGAGAACATGTCGTTCGGGCTGCGCCTGAAGCACTTTCCCAAGGCCGAGATCAAGGCGCGGGTGACGGAAGCCGCCCGCCTCCTCGACATCACCGACCTGATCGACCGCAAGCCGAAGCAGCTCTCCGGCGGCCAGCGCCAGCGTGTCGCGATGGGCCGCGCCATCGTACGCAATCCGAAAGTGTTCCTGTTCGACGAGCCGCTGTCCAATCTCGACGCCAAGCTGCGCGTGCAGATGCGGATCGAGATCAAGAAGGTGCACCAGAAGGTGCGCACCACCACGGTCTACGTCACCCACGACCAGGTCGAGGCGATGACGTTGGCTGACCGCGTCGTTGTGATGAACAAGGGCCGCATCGAGCAGATCGGCACGCCCAACGAGCTCTACCACAAGCCGGCGACGCGCTTCGTCGCCGGCTTCATCGGCTCGCCCGCGATGAATTTCATCCCGTGCCGGCTGGAGGATGTCGGTGGCGCGCTCCAGATCCGTCTGACCGACCGCATCGCCTTTGCGCTGCCACAGGCTCGCGCCGCGCGCTACAACGCGCTGCCGCGCACCGACAAGCTGCTGCTCGGCCTCCGGCCCGAGCACCTCACCGAGTCGCACGCGCATCTGGGGCCGGGCGTCGAGACCTTCGACACCGTGCTCGACGTCACCGAGCCGATGGGGATGGAGACCCTGGTCTATTTCGGGCTCGACGGCACGCCGGTCTGCGGCCGCGTCGATCCCAACGCCGGCGCCAAGGACGGGGCACCCATGCGTTTGGCGATGGACCTCAACAATATGCACCTGCTAAACGAAGACACCGGCGTCGTGCTGTGACGCAGGTCCAAGAAATGCAAGCAGGCAGGGAGCGATGGCGACCAACAAGAAGAAGATTTTCGTTACACAAACTTTGTCGCAAGGGGCCCGCGCCCTCCTCACCCAGCGAGACGATATCGAACTCGTCGAGTTTCCGAACCTGATCTCGGCCAAGGATTTCGAAGCCTTGCTGAAGAACCACGCGCCGGTTCACGGCGTGGCGCTGGGTGCCACCGCCTTCGGTGAGACCGAGCTCGAGGCCTCGAAGGACATGAAGGTGGTGACCCGCATCGGCGTCGGTTACGACGCCGTCGACGTGCCCGCCCTCTCCCGCCGCAAGGTGCCGCTGATGGTGGCGGGCAGCGCCAACTCGCCCTCGGTCGCCGAGCAGGCGCTGTTCATGATGCTGACGCTGGCCAAGCGCGCCAATGAGATGCACGCCTGCGTCAAGGATGGCCAATGGGCCAACCGGCTCGGCATGCTGCCGTTCGACCTCTACGGCAAGACCGTGCTGATCATCGGCTTCGGCCGCATCGGCAGTCGCACCGCCAAGCGCTGCCTGGCGATGGAAATGAAGGTGCAGGTCTACGATCCCTACAAGCCTGCCGCCGAGATCAAGGCCGCGGGCTGCGAGCCCGTCGCCGATCTCGACGCAGCGCTGCCCAACGCCGACTTCGTCACTATTCACTGCCCGAAGACCCCGGAAACCGTCGGCCTGTTCGATGCGGCGCGGATCGGCCGGATGAAGCCGAAATCCTATCTCATCAACACCGCACGCGGCGGCATCGTGAAGGAGGCCGCGCTATACGACGCCCTGGTCTCCGGCAGGATTGCCGGTGCCGGGATCGACGTGTTCGAAGTGGAGCCGCCGCCGGTCAGCAACGCGCTGTTCGCGCTGCCCAACGTCATCATGGCCCCGCATGTCGCCGGCGTCACCGTCGAGGCGGTGAGCCGCATGAGCGAGCAGACCGCTCGCAATATCCTGAGCGTGCTGGACGGCGATCCCATCCGGCAGAACATCATCAACCAGGACGTGCTCGGCTGAGCCGACCTCCGGGCGGGCGGTTATCCGCCCGCCTCCGGAACGCCAGAATGCGTCCCATTTTGGTGCAGATCGAGCCCCAACTCAGCCTTAATCAAACCCGCGTAATAAGTCCGGCCGCGGCGGCAGTGGGACAGACTTGCCGGCCGCGTCGAGCTGGAGGATGAACCCTTGTCAGAGATCGACCCGACCGACCACGCGCTGGCAACCATCGCCAGCATTTTGGAGCACCCCGAGCCCGTCCGCGAGACCGAGACCGAAATGGTGGTCGACGGTGAGCAGGTCGTCGCCGACGAGCATCCGATCGCCGACGAGCATGTGGTGGTCGACGAGCACGAGCATCCCGTGGTCGAGGAGCAGCCGCTGGTGCCGGAGCACACCGATGCCGATGGCTACAGCAAGGTCGGTCCGGGGCCGATGGTGGCGATCCGTCTGAAATGGACGGTCCATCGCGGCGATGATGGCCAGTTCTACGTCCACGAGACCATCGGCGAGCAGTCCGCGCCCGTGGTCAGCGGCCCGATGACGAGCGAAGCCGCGGTGCATTTCGTCGACGCGCACGAGGATGAGGCACATCGGCGCTTCGAGGAGCTGCGCAGCGAGATCGCCGGCCGCAGCTCGCTCGCCGATTACGAGCGCAAGGGCGAAGCCTAGCGCTCGCGGGGGCCGAGAAAATCCCGCTTCACGAGCTCGACGCCGGCATGCCGGAGCAAGTCGTAGGACGTCGTGACGTGAAAGAAGAATTGCGGGACGCTGAACGTAAGCAGCAGCGTCCGCCCGGTGAAGGGCAGCTCGGTCCCGTTTTTCAGCCTGAAGAAGACATTCCGTTCCGCCGCACTATCGATCTCGGCGCGCGACAGGCTTTCGATGAACTCGATTGACGTCGCAATGCGCGCCTGAAGCCCGGCGATGTCGTGCTCCAGCGCCGGCAGCGTCACCGGCTCCTGGTCGGCCAGCAAGGCCGGCGCGACCGTGGCATGGCGGCACGCCTCCCCTATCTGCTGCGCCAGATCGTACATATTCGGCGCCATGCGCATGCCGAGCAGGACGGCCGGATTGAACTTCCGGCTTTCGGCATAGGCGACGCCCTTGTCCAGCAGTGCCGACAGGTTGCGCAGATACGGCACGAAGACGCCGACCGAGGCGTCATACATCGAGATCGTCACCCTAAATTCCCTTCAATTCCGCCTCGCCAGCGACGGGCATCTGGTCTAAATCCAGGTTTCAAGAGCTGCACAATGACAGCTCGGGCATGGGTGGAAAAGAGATGATCGTTCGAATCGTGGCGGCTTTGGCCGCGGTCCTGCTGGCGAACTTTTCGGCATATGCGCAGCAGCCGGCGCCGTCGCGCCTCGACGAGATCGTCAAGCGCGGCACTTTGCGCGTCGGCATGACCGGCGACTACAAGCCTTTCACCTACCTGGACAAGGCGACACAGCAGTTCAGCGGCTTCGACGTCGACATGGCGGGGGCGCTCGGCAGGGCGCTCGGCGTCAAGGTCGAATTCGTGCCGACGGCCTGGCCGAAGCTCATGAAGGACTTCGAGGCCGACCAGTTCGACATCGCCATGGGCGGCGTCTCGGTCACGCTCGACCGGCAGAGGAAGGGCTTCTTCTCGATGCCGATCATGCGTGAAGGCAAGACGCCGATCGCACGCTGCGCCGACGTCGGCAAGTACCAGACCATCTCCGACATCGACAAGAAGGGCACCCGCGTCATCGTCAATCCCGGCGGCACCAATGAGCGGTTCGCGCGGGCCAACGTCAAGGACGCCGACATCACCGTCTTCGCCGACAACACCGTGATCTTCGACGAGATCGCCAAGGGCAACGCCGATTTGATGATGACGGACGCCTCCGAGACCCGCTACCAGCAGAAGCAGCATTCCGGCGTGCTCTGCGCGGTACATCCCGAGAAGCCGTTCGACTTCTCGGAGAAGGCCTACTGGCTCCAGCGCGACATGGCGCTGAAGGCTTTCGTCGACCAGTGGCTGCACATCTCGATGGAGGACGGCAGCTACAGGAAGATCTACGCCGCCTGGTTCGACTAGCGACCGATCTTGTCCGTCACTTCAGTTGCGTGCGGAAGAAGCTCACGGCCGCGTCGTTGAAGGCGCTGTGAAACGCTTTCCTGTCGAACCCGGGCGGATCAGTGCACAGGATCGGCACGGCTTCGGCCAGCTTGGGCGGACATGGCGCAAGAAAGGAAAAGTGCGACGAGTTCGGCACGATCCGGAAGTCAGGGCGCACGGGAAGCATTTGTTCCAGCGTATCGACTGAAGCGGGCACGACACCGTCGCCGCCGAGCGCCGAACGCCACAAGAGAATCGAGATCGTCACATTGGCGAGGCGCTCCTGGTTGAAAAGGCCTTCATAAAGCGGCGGATCCGCCAGCACGGCGGCTCTGATGCGGGAGTCGTGTACGGCCGCCCCAGTTGGCACAAGGCCATCGCGAATGGCCTGGCATTTTGGCGTCGTGGCTCCATCTCCGTCGCAAAGCGGAGCGAGCGCGCCGAAATCGGGGTTGCCGCCGATCACGACGAGACCGGTATAGGCGCCGCGCGAGAACCCGAACAAACCAACCCGCTTGGGGTCCAGGACCGCCGCTTCCTTCCAGGCGCCGAGCATGAAATCCGTAAGCCGCTTCATGTCGGCGGGACGCTCGACCAGGACGGAGAACTCATCGGTCCGGCTGCTGTCGCTGGCAGTGTCGCCCGGGTGATTGATCGCGGCGACCACGAAGCCGGCATCGGCCAACGCGGCCGCCGTGTCGATGTGGCCCAAAAACGAGCCGCGCCGTCCGTGCGACACGACAATCAGCGGCAGTCGATTGCCCGCTACCGGACAGTCCTTCACGCCCGGCAGGACGACACCGCCGTCGAGAGCGACCTCGGAGGGCGGCGCCGCACAAGGTGTCCACACCATGCCCGCGAGCGCGGGGCCGCCGGCATCCGCCGGCACTTCGATAAACCGGAGCCCGGCCGTGTTCGCCGGCGTCGCAGCAAGGCAAGCGACTACGATCAGAACAAGTTCGCCAAGACGCGGCCGTAGCATTTGCGTGTGCTTTCGGAAGCTTCAACCACAACGGTTGTACCTGCCCATCCCATACCCCGTCCAGAGGTGCGCCGCGCCGCCGTCCAACTCTGGACGGAGTCCGGCGTTATTGAACCCGAACCCGCTGGAGCACGACTCATACGGACAACAGTGATCTAGATCACTTTTTGCGATCGAACCGGCGCGTAAGCGTTGGTACGGGGACCAGCTGTTCAGGAGACCGAAATGAGGAAGCTGTTGGCCACGGCCGCATTCCTTTTGGCGAGCACCGCTGCGCAGGCGCAGTACACTTTCGAATATGGCGGGCGCACCATCCGCATCGATCCGGACCGCGGCACGGTGCAGATCCCCGGCGTCTACGATAACACCGGCCAGGGCAAGGCGAAGAAAGCCAAGAAGAACGAGACGACCCCGGGCCAGCAGGCGCCGCAACAGGCCAAGGTTGATCCGCAACCTCAGGCCGCTCCGGCGCCAGCTCCCGCCCCTGTCGCCGCGCCGCCTGCAACCGAACAGGCGCCGGCCGCTGCAGCGCCGCCGCCAGTTCCGCCCCCGCCCGCTCCACCGCCGTCTGCAACCGCCAGCAACGCGCCGGCTGAGGCGGCCGTGTTGCCGCCACCAGCACCGCCTCCGGCGCCCGCTCCGGTCGAGCAGCAGGCAGCGCCCGCCGTGGCGCCGCCGCCGGCCCCGACCGTGGCTGCTGCCCCCCCGGCGCCGCCTCCAGCCCCCGCTCCGGCGCCGGCCCCCGCACCCGTTCAGGCGGCTGCCGTCGCGCCGCCGGCTCCCGCAGCCGCGCCCGCGCGCGATCTCAATTCACCGCTCGGCATCTGGCTCACCGAGGAGAAGGAAGGCAAGGTCCGCATCGAGCAATGCGGCACCAATCTCTGCGGCTATTCGGTCGACAGCAAATCGAACCAGAACGGCGAGCAGGTCCTCATCAACATGAAACCCGCCAAGGACCAGAACAAGGATCAGAAATGGTCCGGCCGCATCCTCGATCCCAACTCCGGCTCGACCTACGATTCCACGATCGCGATGAAGGGCACCGACCGCCTGCGCGTGCAGGGCTGCGCCTTCGGCGGCATGTTCTGCGGCGGCCAGACCTGGACGCGCGTGAACTGAGTCCGGCTTCGACGTTCGAACCGAGACAAGGGGCCCGCGATCCGGGCCCCTTTGCTTTTGCCCGCGATCTCTTTGCGGAGTGCGCCACCTCACTGAGCCCCTTGCGCACGTGACAGCCCTCACATCGCGGGTTCCGCGCTCATGCCACGATCCCCCCATGGTCAACCAACGGGGCGTGTCATGAACGGATTTTGCAAAGGTCTCTTCGCCAGCATTGTCGCCATCGCCGTCCCGCTGACGCAGGCGGGCGCGGCGACCTCCACCTTCGACGGCGCATGGAATGTCCGCATCTCATCAACGAGCGAGACTTGCGGTAACGGCGCAACGGTCTCGATCGGCATCAGCAACGGTCAGATCGCATCGAGCAGCGCTGTGGTTTCAGCATCCGGCCGCGTGGCCGATGCCGGCAGCATCAATGTCACCTTGAGCACCGGGATCAAACGCGCCGTCGGCTTCGGCCGGCTCAGCGGCACTTCAGGCTCCGGCACATGGCGCGGCCCCCTGTGCACGGGCACGTGGACGGCGGAGCGGATGTGATTTGCCGCGTCCCGGACGCGCTGCAACGCGCAGCGTTGCTGCACTGAGCCGGGACCCAAGGGCACTTGCTTTGAGGAAGCTTGCGGGCCCCGGATCGGCAACGCCGCGCTTACGCGCTGCATTGCATCCGGGGCACGAGAGATTAGCCGAGCGGCGCGCCGTACTCCGTGTCGGTCACCGGCTCCAGCCAGGTCGAATAGACGCCGTCGAGCGCCTCCTGCATGGCGATGTGGCACATGCTGTTGTTTGGCGAGGCGCCGTGCCAGTGCAGTTCACCCGGCGGAATCCAGACGGTGTCACCGGGACGGATCTCCTTGACAGGGCCACCCTTGGTCTGGACGCGGCCGACGCCCGAAATCACGTAGAGCGTCTGCCCAAGCGGATGGTGGTGCCAGTTGGTGCGCGCGCCCGGCTCAAAGGTGACGCGCGAGCAGTTCAGCCGCGCCGGCGCCGGCGCCATGATCACGGGGTCCTGCAACACGGTGCCCGTAAAATTTTCCTTGGGCGCGCGGCGGGTCGGCCGCGTGCCTGCGACGGTGATTTCCATGGGATACCTCGTTTCCTGTTACTTCTTGCTGGCGGCGTAGCGCGCCTTGGTTTCGGCGTTCATGGGATAGAGGCCCGGCAGCACCGCGCCGTTGTTCACCTCGTTGACGATCCAGGCTTCCATCCGCTCCTGCTCGACGCCCTCATTGAGCACGTGATCGAGCATCGCCTGCGGGATCAGCACGCAGCCGTCCTGGTCGGCGACCACGATGTCGTTCGGGAATACCGCAACGCCGCCGCAGCCGATCGGCTCGCCCCAGCCGACGAAGGTGAGGCCTGCAACCGACGGCGGCGCGGCATAGCCGTCGCACCACACCGGAAGATTGGTGCCGAGCACGCCCTCGACGTCACGTACCACGCCGTCGGTGACGAGTGCGGTCACGCCGCGCTTCATCATGCGGGCGCAGAGGATGTCGCCGAAGATGCCGGCATCGGTGATGCCCATGGCATCGACCACGGCAATGCAGCCGTCCGGCATCGCCTCGATCGCGGTGCGGGTCGAGATCGGCGACGACCAGGATTCCGGCGTCGCCAGATCCTCGCGCGCCGGCACGAAGCGCAGCGTGAAGGCCGGCCCGACCAGCCGCGGCAGGCCCGGGCGCAGCGGACGCGCGCCGCGCATCCACACGTTGCGCAGGCCCTTCTTCAGCAGGACCGTGGTGATGGTGGCAGTGGTGATGCCGGCGAGGGTCTTGCGGGCTTCGGGGGACAGCGACATGGACGAGAACGAGCTCCGGATGGGCGGGAAAGAACGCGCGCATCTTGCGAGCCGCAGCCCTTGCGTCAAGGGCCAAAGAGCCAGCAAGAACGCAGGGCCGCTGGGCTGTTATGCGACGCGATAACAACGCTTTATCGTTTCCCCTTGCATTAATTTATTGGACTTGCGGGCGCATTTACGCGAAGCAAGGAAAAGCGGAACTCAAGGATGAGCCCGCATTTCCTGAGAAGCCCGATTTCGACAGCCCTTCGACAGCTCATGGCCGCGACGCTTCCCCCGCCCCGCCTTCTGCCCAGTGGCGACAGCGCCGTCACGGTCGAATTCAGCCGCACCATCGATGACGCCGCCAACGAGCGCGTGCTCGCGCTCGACAAGGCGCTCGCAGCAAGCCCCATCGACGGCATCACCGAGACCGTTCCGACCTATCGCTCGCTGCTGGTGCATTACGATCCCGGCAAGATCGGCTTCGACGCGCTCGGCGAAAAGCTGCTCGCGCTCGCCAGCCAGCCGCTGCCGCCGGCCGCGAAGGCGCGGCGCTGGCGCATTCCCGTCGCCTATGGCGGCGAACACGGCATCGACCTCGAGGATGTCGCCAAGGCGCTGAACACCACGCCCGACGACATCGTCGCCCGCCACGTCGCCGGCGACTACCGCGTCGCCATGATCGGTTTCACCCCGGGCTGGTCCTATCTCAGCGGCCTCGACAAATCCCTGCACATGTCGCGGCGGCAGAGTCCGCGGCTGTTCACGCCCGCCGGCACGATCTCGATCGGTGGCATCCAGGCCGGAATCCAATGCCTGGCCGCGCCAAGCGGCTGGCACCTGCTCGGCCGCACGCCGGTCAGAACCTATCAACTCCACCGGAATCCGACCTTTCTCACCGAACCCGGTGATCGCGTGACGTTTTTTGCCATCGACCACAAGACCTTCGAGGAACAGGATCGCGCCGCCGAGGCTGGCGAGATCATCGCCGAGCAGGTGGTCGCATGAGCCGGCTCGTGATCGCCAGCATCGGTCCCGCAAGCTCCGTCCAGGACGGCGGCCGCCACGGCGCGCAGCGCTACGGCCTGACGGTCAGCGGTGCGATGGACCGGCTTTCGCTGGCGGCAGCGAACACGCTGGTCGGCAACGAGCCGTTTGCGGCCGTCGTCGAGATCGGCCCCTTCGGCGCCACGTTCACTGCCAAAGACGGCGCCGTGCGCGTCGCGATATCAGGCGCGCCGCGCAATGCGGACGTCGCCGGTAAGCCGGTGGCCATGGACACGTCAGTGACGCTCAAGGACGGCGAGACGCTGACGCTGGGCTTTGCCCGCGGCGGCGCGTTCACTTATCTGGCGATCGAAGGCGGGATCAAAGGCGAACTGGTGTTCGGCAGCCTTGCGGTGAACGCCCGCGCGGGCCTCGGCAGCCCCTACCCGCGCCCGCTGCAGGCCGGCGATGAGTTCACAGTCGATGCCGCAAGCGGCGCGCCCGAGCTGCGCATCGAGCTACCGAAGCCTGCAACAGGCCCGATCCGCGTCCTGCTCGGACCGCAGGACGACGAGTTCGACGACGCCAACAAGGCGCTGTTCCTCGATAGCGAGTGGAAGATCTCGGCGACCTCCGACCGCATGGGCTACCGGCTCGAGGGCCCGGCGATCAAGCATCTGCATGGCCACAACATCGTCTCCGACGGCACCGTCAACGGCAGCATCCAGGTCCCTGGCAACGGCTCGCCGATCGCGCTGATGATGGATCGCGGCACGTCCGGCGGTTATCCGAAGATCGCAACCGTGATCACGGCCGATGTCGGCCGCCTCGCGCAGACCTCGGCGGGAACCGCGTTCCGCTTCCTTGAGGTCACCATGGCCGAGGCGCAGGAGGAGGCGCGCAAGTTCGCGCAACTCATCCGCAACCTGCCCGATCGCCTGCGCTCTTCCGATACCGTGGAGCTGAACATCGAGGCGCTCAGCGATGCTAATGTCGCGGGCTATGCGGTGAGCGCTATGGATGCCGGGACCTGGCAGGTCACGGCGGAGCCGTAAGCGACAAGACGACCAGAGGCGGAGAGCACCCCATGAAGACGATCGATCTCAATTGCGACCTCGGCGAAGGTTTTGGCGCGTGGGAGATGGGCAACGACGCCGCGATGATCGACCTTGCCAGCTCGGTCAACGTCGCCTGCGGCTTCCATGCCGGCGACCCCGACATCATGCGCCGGACGGTGGAACTGGCGAAGGCGCGCGGCGTCTCGGTCGGCGCCCATCCCGGATATCGCGACCTGCACGGTTTCGGCCGGCATCCGATCGCGGGCCTGAAGGCCTCCGAGATCGAGAACCTTGTCGCCTACCAGATCGGCGCGTTGCAGGCGATCGCGACCGCGGCCGGCCACAAGGTCACGCATGTGAAGGCGCACGGCGCGCTCTCCAACGTCGCCTGCGAGGACGACATGACGGCCAAGGCGATCGCCGCCGGCATCAGGGCGGTCGATCCGAGCCTGATCTTCGTCGTGCTCGCCAATTCGAAGCTGGTGAAGGCCGGCGAAGACGCCAATCTGCCGATGGTGCACGAGGTGTTCGCCGACCGCGCCTATGAGGACGACGGCAACCTCGTCTCGCGCAAGAAGCCCGGCGCGGTGCTGCACGATGCCAAGGCGATTGCCGATCGCGTGGTGCGCATGGTGCAGGACGGCGCGGTGGTGTCGGTGACGGGCAAGGTGATCAAGATGCGCACGGACACGGTGTGCATCCACGGTGACACGCACGGCGCCGTCGAGATCGCGCGCACGCTGCGTCAGGCGTTGAAGGATGCGGGGATCGAGGTCGCGCCGTTCAAGCGCGGGGCGTAATCAGAACGGGTGCACCGAGAGCGTGCCGAACACGATCGCGGCGATGACCGCGAAGGCGCTGTAGAGCCCAACGTGGTGCATGCTCGCCCCGGTCCGACGCGAGAGCGAGCGCGCGTAGAAGTGCAGCCTGGCTTCCGCCGATAGTTCGCGCATGGTCGATCTCCGACGCCCCATTTGTGGGAGTATGAAGGATCAACCCTGGCAGGAGGCAAGATGGCGGCGAAAATAGCGATGGAGGTTCTCTGAAGGCGCCCCGTCGCAGGCGCAAATTCTCTGCACCCGAGGGTTCCGAGAATCTTATTCGTTAAGATCCGAGCCAGCTGGAACCGGCCCGAATGACGGTGAGATGACAGCCGGGCGGAGGCATTCAGACCCCCTCCAAACAAAATTGTCGAAAACAACCCCATGCACAGTAGAAACGGCCCGGCGGCGCGACGTCCGGCGGTTGCGCCGCCGGGACGATTTGCGCTGATCGGCTCGCGCCTTAGTAGACGTCAGCCTGGAAGCGGCCCGTCTTCTTGAGCTCGGCGACAAAACTGACGGCCTCATCCGTAGAACGTGCCCCGAACTGCGCGACGATGTCGACCAGCGCGCGCTCGACGTCCTTGGCCATGCGTTTGGCATCGCCGCAGATGTAGAGATGCGCGCCTTCGGCAAGCCAGGTCCACACCTCGCGGCCGACCTCACGCATACGGTCCTGCACGTAGAACTTCTTCTCGCCGTCGCGCGACCAGGCCAGCGACATGCGCGTCAGCAGCCCCGAGGTCTTCATCGCGTTGAGCTCTTCCTGGTAGAAGAAATCGCAATCGCTGCGCTGGTGGCCGAAGAACAGCCAGTTCTTGCCGGGCGCGCCGGTCGCCTTGCGATCGAGCAGGAAGGCGCGGAACGGCGCGATTCCGGTGCCGGGGCCGATCATGATGACAGGCGTCTTCGGATCCTGCGGCAAGCCGAAACCATGTGCCTTCTGCACATAGACCTTGAGCTTCTCGCCCTCGGCGATGCGTTCGCCGAGGAAGGTCGAGGCCACGCCGATCCGCTTGCGCTTGCCGATGACGTAACGCACGGAGTCCACCGTCAGCGACAGTTTTCCCGGCGTCGCATTGTGCGAGGACGAGATCGAATAGAGCCGCGGCTGGAGCGGCTCCAGCGCCTCGACGAAGGCCTCCGGATGCGGCCGCGTGCCCGAAAACTTCTGGAGCGCCGCCATGACGTCGAGCGTGGCGGCGTCGCCATCGGGATCCTCGCCCTGCGCCAGCGCCCGCGCCTTCTCGCGCTGCGCGCCGCCGGTGATGAAGGAGATCAGCTCGAACAGCGTGTCGGGCGCCGGCGACAGCGAGACGTCGTCGATCAGCACCTCGCGCAGCGTCTTGCCGTTGACCTTGGTGGTGTGGGAGGCGCCCAGCAGCGCGATGATCTGATCGACGAGGCCGACCTCATTGCGTGCGAACACGCCGAAACTATCGCCAACGACATAGTCGAGCTTGCTCTCGGCGAGATCGAACTCGACGTGATAGGTCTCTTTCTCCGACTTCCCCTTGTTGAGCAGGCGCCGCGACAGGAATGTCGCCGCGATCGGATTGTCGCGCGAGCGGCCGGGCTCGGCGATCGTCACCGTCACGGCCGGCGCCGCCACCGCATCCACCTTGTCGGCCGACTTGGCCGCCGGCGCCTTGTCCAGCTCCTCGTACAGCGACTTCAGCATCCGCGCGCTTTCCTTGCCGCCGGGGACGCAGAGATTGAGCCGTGCTTCGCTACGGGTGGCGATCGCCTCCGAATAGTCGTGGCAATTGTAGCCGCACTGGCCGCAATCCTGCTGCGCCATCGCGGCCATCATCTTGCGGCGCACGGGACGGCCTTCGGCGAGCTTCATCCGGTCCGCGATCGGCATGGTCTGGTCGTGCCATGGCGCTTCACCGTCGTCGCCATCACCGGCTTGCATGACGGCGGCGCCCTGCTCCGCCGACAGCGGCGTGGCCACATCAGGCGACAGCAGCCCGGCAAAGAAGCCGTTGAGCCAGGAGCGCTGCGCGTCGGAGAACGGCGCGCTGGCGGGAATGATGTCGAGTTTCGGCGGAGGCGTGATCTGGTTCATGCGGACACCTGTGCATCGGCAAGCTTGCGCAGCGTTTCGCCATCATGGCGGCGCGCAAAGGACAGGAAGGTCTCGTCGGGCGACGAGCGGTGGGCGATATAGGCCTTGAGCAGTCCCTCGACCGTCTTCGGCGCGTCTTCGGCCTTGAGGTCGTGATAGACCTCCTGCCCGACATCCGCATCGGGACCGAACCCGCCGCCGGTGAAGAGGTGATAGCCGTCCACCGTGTCTTCGTCGTTGATCGGCACGCGCGCTCCGATCAGGCCGATGTCGCTGATGTAATGCTGCGCGCAGGAATGATGGCAGCCGGTGACGTGGATGTTGACCGGCTTGTCCATGGCGACGCGCGGCTCGCACCAGTCGCCGATCTCGGCGGCATTGCGCTTGGTATTGGAAGCCGCGAAACGGCAACCGGCACTGCCGGTGCAGGCGATCAGGCCGGCGCGGATGTGCGAGGCCTCGACCGCGAGCCCGATCTGCTTGATCGCCGCAATGGCGAGCTCGACATTCTCGTCGCGCACGCCCGATATCAGCAGGTTCTGCCAGACGGTCAGGCGGATCTCGCCGTCGCCGAGGTCCTGCGCCACTTTGGCCAGACCCCGCATCTGATCGCAGCTGATCTTGCCGAGCGTCAGCGAGACGCCGATCCAGTTCAAGCCGTCCTGCTTCTGCTTGTGCACGCCGATATGCGCCATGCGGTCCGCGGCTGGCCGCGGCGCAAACGCCTCTTCCGGCACGCGCGTGAACGGGGTCTTCAGCCGCTCCTCGACGAGTTTAAGGAAACCGTCGTGGCCCATGGCATCGAGCACGTATTTCAAACGCGCCTTGTTGCGGTTGGTGCGGTCACCTTGATCGATGAACACGCGCACGATGGCGTCGGCGACGGCGGTGGCCTCCTCCGGCTTGACGATGATGCCGGAGTACTTTGCGAAATCCTTGTGTCCGGTGATGCCGCCGAGACCAAGGCGGAACCAGATTCCGGGCTCGACGCCAAAACCGTCCTTCACCTCGAACGCGGTGAAGGCGATGTCGTTGGTTTCCTCCAGCACCGCGATCCTGCCGGCGCCGTCGAAGGCGACGTTGAACTTGCGCGGCAGGCCGTAGAGCGAGCGGTCGTTGAGGATGTGGTAGTGCCACTCACGCGCATAGGGGCGCGTGTCGATCAGTTCCTGCGGGTCGATGCCGGCCGTCGGCGTCCCTGTCACGTTGCGGATGTTGTCGGCGCCGGAGCCGCGCGAGCACAGGCCGAGGTCCTGGATGCCCTCGATCAGCCTGATCGCATTCTTCGGCGGGATCTCGCGGAGCTGGAGATTGGCGCGCGTCGTGACGTGGCTGTACGGGCCGCAGAGATCGTCGGCGAGATCGGCAAGGCCGGACAGCTGCCAGTGCTTCATGATGCCGTTCGGGATGCGCAGCCGGCACATGTAGGAGTCCTGCGTCGGCGCGACGTAGAAGATGCCGTAATAGCGCCAGCGGAAATTGTCCGCAGGGCTCGGCGGCGTGTTGTCGAGCGCCTGCTGCCGCAGTCGCGGATAGGCATCGAACGGATGCTCGTCGCGCTTGAACTTCTCCTGGTCGGCGAGCTTCTTGCCGGCTGCGATGACCTTGTCCTGCGCCTTGATGTGGACGGCGTCGGGGCCCGTGGGCTCGGCATTGGCCTTGCCGGCACTGCCGCCGAGACCGCGACCGACCCGGCTGATCTGCAAACCGGTCGTGAAGCCTTCGAGATAGCGTTTCTGCTCGTCGGAGAAGTCGACTGAGAGCGTATCGATTTTCATGGTCGGTAACGAAGCTCCTGCGGCCACCGGGTGGCATCGACGGAAAATTGCGCGACCCGCGAGGAACTCGGCTGGCTCAAGAAGCCGGCTGCGCACCCAACGGTCCGGTCAGCTTCGTTGCTGCGGGACTTGGCTCAGCAGGCGTCTGTGACAAGCTGGCCGCACTGCAACATACAAGTTGCGTGCCAGCTTCAATGAAATGAAAATTTCTTTGATTTCAGATGGATACAGACGAGCCCGGAAAATCGCGGTCCGGAACCCTCATGAAATTCGAGCAGGCGGCCCAAAATTTAGCCGATGATCTCTTCCGCCCAAAAACGATGCAGGACCGAATCAGGCCTTCCAGCGTCCGACCTCGAAGGCCTCCAGATGCCCCCGGATGTTGCCGGGATCGAAGGCCGGGCCCGCAAATGCCCCGAACGCCGCGGGGGCTTCAGCGGGCGATTGCTGACCGAGGGCTGCGTCGTAGAGGTCGGGCCTGAACACGGCCATCGCCGTCCTGACGCCGTCAGGCGTCAACGCCGTTTGCCCCCAGCGCACCATCTGCGCATAGAGCCAGGCCGCCTGAACCGGATCGGGGCGCCCTGCCCCTTCGCGTCCAACCAGGAGATAGCGACCGCTCTCGCGGAGGGTGCCGTCGGGAGAAATCTTCAGGCGCCCGGTGAGGGTTCGCTGGATGACTTCGGCATCGACGCCGATCCGTTCCGGCTGCGCCAGGATCCGCGCCGCCTCAGACAGGTTCGCGGGATTCTCGATGAACTCGGCGCCCTTCACGGCCGCGCGCACCAGCGCTGCCACCACATCCGGATGCTTGTCGGCCCAGACCTGGCGAACCGCCAGCACCTTCTCAGCCGCGCGCAAGAGAATGTCGGAGACGAAATGCAGGATGTGGCCGATGCCGAGATCGACCGCGACCGAGTTCCAGGGCGCGCCGACGCAGAACGCATCGACATGGCCATTGGCGAGGCTATCGACCATGTAGGGCGGCGGCAGCACCACGAGACGCACATCCTCATCCGGATCGACGCCGGCCGCCGCCATCCAGAACCGCAGCTGGTAATTGTGGGTCGAGAACGGGAAGGTCATGCCGAAGGTCAGCGGATCGGCACCTAGCTTGCGCCGCTTCGCGACGACCTTCGCCAGCGCTTTCGCCGTGACAAGCGGATCGAAGCGGTCACCGTCGATCTCCTCCATCAGCGCGGCATGGAGCGCCGGCGAGACTGTGATCGCGTTGCCGTTGATACCGAGATTGAAGGGCGCCGCGATCGGCACCTTGACGTGGCCGAGCCCGAGCGAGGACGCGATCGCCACCGGCGCCAGCAGATGCGCGGCGTCGAACAGGCCGATATTGAGCTTGTCGCGCACGTTGGACCAGGAGACCTCGCGCACCAGCTCGACCTCGAGCCCTTCGGCGGCGGCAAAGCCCTTGTCGACGGCGACGATCAGGGCGGCGGCGTCGACCAGCGGGATGAACCCGATGCGGAGGGGACCGGTCATTTCAGCATCTCCGACGCGGTGATGATCGACTGCGCGATCTCGCCGATTTTCTTCTTCTCGCGCATCGCCGTGGAGCGCAGCAGCACGTAGGCCTCGTCCTCGGTGAGGCCCTTGACCTTCATCAAAATTCCCTTGGCCTTCTCGATGATCTTGCGGTCCTCGAGCTGCGACTTGGTGCGCTCCAGCTCCTCCTGGAGTTTTGCGAAGGCGTTGAAGCGGGACACGCAGAGGTCGAGGATCGGCTTGATGCGCTCCTTCTTCAACCCGTCGACGATGTAGGCGGATACTCCCGCCTCCACGGACGCCTGGATCGAGGCTGAATCGCTCTGGTCCACGAACATCGCGATCGGCCGCTTCACGGCGCGGCTGACCTGGAACATCGCCTCAAGCACGTCGCGGCTGGGGTTTTCCAGATCGATCAGGATGATGTCGGGATCCACCGCATAAATACGGGCGAGCAGGCTCTGCATCTCGCGGATATGGACGACCTGCGTGAATCCGGCCTCCCGCAACCCCTCCTCGAGGATCGCAGCCCGGATCGGGCTTTCGTCGACAATCACGATTTTAGGCGACTGTTCGGCGCTCATAGCTCACTCACCACCCGGCGATTCATCCATAGCATGCCGGAGGGCGATGCAAAGGGTTGTAATTATGGGCAATTGGGACTAGCTCAGGCCTGTCAATCAGGCAGATCAGATATGGATCAGACGGCTGCGCCCAAGGTCAGCTTCGTGTCGCTCGGGTGTCCCAAGGCATTGGTGGATTCCGAGCGCATCATCACGCGCCTGCGCGCCGAGGGCTACGAGCTCGCCCGCAAGCATGACGGGGCCGACATCGTCATCGTCAATACGTGCGGCTTCCTCGACAGCGCCAAGCAGGAATCGCTTTCGGCGATCGGCGAGGCCATGGCCGAGAACGGCAAAGTGATCGTGACCGGTTGCATGGGCGCGGAACCCGAGCAGATCGAGCAAGCCTATCCCGGCGTGCTCTCCATCACCGGCCCGCAGCAATATGAGAGCGTGCTGGACGCCGTGCATCGCGCGCTGCCGCCCGCCCACAATCCGCATCTCGATCTGGTGCCGCCGCAGGGCATCAAGCTGACGCCGCGCCACTACGCCTATCTGAAGATCTCCGAGGGCTGCAACAACCGCTGCACGTTCTGCATCATCCCGAAGCTGCGCGGCGACCTCGTCTCGCGTCCGGCCAATGACGTGCTGCGCGAGGCCGAGCGCCTCGTCGGTGCCGGCGTCAAGGAGCTGCTGGTGATCTCGCAGGACACCTCGGCCTACGGCGTCGATCTCAAATACGCCGAGAGCCCGTGGAAGGATCGCCAGGTCCGCGCCAAATTCCTCGACCTCGCGCGCGAGCTCGGCGAGCTCGGCGCATGGGTCCGCCTGCAATATGTCTACCCCTACCCGCATGTCGACGAGGTCATCGCGCTGATGAACGAGGGCAAGGTGCTGCCCTATCTCGACATCCCGTTCCAGCATGCAAGCCCCGAGGTGCTGAAGGCGATGAAGCGCCCCGCAGCGCAGGACAAGACGCTGGCGCGGATCAAGCGCTGGCGCGAGGAATGTCCCGATCTTGCTCTGCGCTCGACCTTCATCGTCGGCTTCCCCGGCGAGACCGATGCCGATTTCGCCTATCTGCTCGACTGGCTGGATGAGGCCGAGATCGATCGCCTCGGCTGCTTCAAATACGAGCCGGTTGCCGGTGCGACGTCGAATGCGATCGAGAACCCCGTGCCCGAAGAGATCAAGCAGGAGCGCTACAACGCGCTGATGACCCGCCAGCAGAAGATCTCCGCGCGCCGGCTGAAACGCAAGGTCGGCACGCGCCAGCAGATCATCATCGACGAGGTCGGCCCGACGGTTTCAAAAGGCCGCTCCAAGGCCGACGCGCCGGAGATTGACGGCGCGGTTTACCTGTCGAGCCGCCGCCCGTTGCGCGTCGGCGAGATCGTCACCGCGAAGATCGAGCGCGCCGACCAATACGACCTGCACGGCAGCGTCGCAGGGTTCTGACGGCGCCAACGATCGCGTCACCTCTCTTGCGGGTCGCTGCAACCGGATATGAAGAAGGTCGTCGTGCCCGGGCTTGTCCCGGGCATCCACGTTCTTCGTGCCACTGGGCAATGCGTGGATGGCCGGGACAAGCCCGGCCATGACGCTGTGGAAGCCTCTGTTGCCTCAAGCTTGCAGGGAGCAGACCGTCGCTGGGCTACAGCTCCGTCAAACCAGCCATTTCGGCACCCAGCGCTCCGGGCGTCGGGCGCGGGCGAGATCGGCCTGGGCTTCGGTCAGCTTGGCGGGCTCGCCGTCGATGGTCGGGCGCACAACGTATTCGAAGTTCGTCATGTCGCTTCTCCCGATGCCTGCCGTCCGTCATGCGCGGAAAACACCTCCTTGGCTGCGAACAGCCCGTTCACCGCCGCCGGGAAGCCCGCATAGACGGCCATCTGCATGATGATCTCCACGATCTCGTCGCGAGACAGCCCGACGTTCAGACCCGCCTCGATATGCACTTTGAGCTGAGGCGCGGCATTTCCGAGCGCCGTCAGCGCGGCGATCGTCGCGATCTCTCGATCGCGCAGGCCGAGGTCCGGGCGGCTGTAAATGTCGCCGAAGGGAAACTCGATCACGTATCGTGCGAAATCCGGAGCGATGTCGGCGAGTGAGGCGACGACCTTTTCGCCGGCTCTGCCGTCAATGCGTGACAGGGCCCGCTGGCCGCGATCGAAGCGGCTTTCGGCTTGTGTTTGGGCGTGCGTCATTTTCCTTCGTCCTCTGTTCATCGCCGGCATAACCGGAGATCTTGGTATCAAGGACGAGCAGGCATTCCTGGAGTTCGGCAATCTGCGTGCGAACCTGTTCCCGGTGGATTTCCAGCATCTGCCGCCGGGCTGGCCCGGTGGCATCGCCTTCATCACGAAGCGCCGCATAACGCAACATGTCCCGGATCGGCATTCCCGTGGTCTTGAGCCGACCGAGGAATGCGATCCATGTGAGGATCGATGCGTCAAAGTCACGCTGGCCGGAACGATCCCGGTCTGCGTATGGCAGCAGCCCGACGCGCTCATAATAACGCAACGTGTGCGTCGACAAGCCGGTTCGTTTTGCGAGGTCGCCGATCTTCATGTGTGCCCGTTCTCGTACTGACGCACGTACAGATACCCCTTCGAGCGCACTCTAAGTCAAGGGGGATCGCAAGGGGGATCGAAGGTGCCGTTCCCGCGAGGTCAAGACGGCGCGACAGCAGAAGAATACCGGTTCGACGCGACTAGTCGCCGGCAAAAAGGATCCCCTCGATGTCTTCCGCTTGCTGACCTCCGGCCAGACTGACCCAACCAGTCAGTCCATTCTTGTTCCGAACGAGGAAATGGTAGCGCTCGGACGAGTCCTCCTCACGTCGGTCGCTTGCGACGAGCACCTCAACGAACTCACCCTTCGGAATGGTGCCGACCGCATTCGTCGCAGCCTTATCGAAATAGAACGTCAAGTCATGCAGCGTCTTTGACTTGAGGCCGACGTAATGAAACGGCTGGTTAACCTCCTTCAACCGGTCGTCGTCAAGGCAGTACTTGCGTCGATGGTCGAACATCGTATTGACGTGACCGGAGGCGTAGACGCAACCGTCGCCGGGTATCTCGAATCGGAGGCCTTCGATCTGGTCTTGATAGAGATCGCCCGCGCCTCCAATCAGGTTAAATACGCAATTGTAGTCGGCACTACCGCCGGAGCTGCAGACAACCAGGAAGTACCTCTCCGACCGAAGGCGAAGCTTCGTTTCAAAAACGTAGGTGAGAATAACGCCGCCAGCATCGGCCTCATCGCTGTTTTTCTTTTCGTCCGGTGTGATCACGTGAGGCCGCGTGAGCGCGGGATCGGTAGCCAGCACGATCGGAAGGTCGGCAACGGCGCTTTCCACGAGCTCGGCTTGCGCGTCTGCGGCCGAGGCCGCTGACATCAGCAGGATCGCGACAATCAACCGGTGACAAAGGCCGCGCATCAGCGAACTACCCCGACGAGAAGCTAATTCAATCAGCAACCTGATTGCACGGCTCCGTGACGGGATTCTGACGGTGTTCCTTCACGCCAGCCATTTCGGCACCCACCGCTCCGGGCGCGGGGCGCGCGCGAGATCGGCCTTTGCTTCGGAGAGCTGCGCCGGCTCGCCGCCGATGATCGGACGCACATCGTATTCGAAGTTCGGCATGACGCGGCCGTCGACATAGAGACCGAATTTCATCGCGTGCCACAGCCCGAGCTCGGGCTGTGCCTTGCGCATCTCCTCGCGCAGATCGCGCAGCAGCGATTCGATCGAGGCGGCCTCCTCGAACGGCTGCGGGCCGAGGGTCAGGACGCGGGCCTCATACTGCTTGCCGACGATCGCGACCTCGAAGCGGGTCTTGTCCCAGGGCTTCTTGCCCTTGGGCAGATGCGCGGCGAGCCGCCAGCCGAGCTCGGCCATCAAGCGATGATTGGCCCAATAGTCTTCGCGATCCCGGCTCCATTTTTCCACGAAGCCGCGGAAATCGGGAAGCTCCGCGGCACCGTCGTCACATGCCGCCTTGTCGCCGATCGGCTGCCCGGCAAGCCATTTCGCGAGCTCGTCCGTCTGACACTCGACCTCGTCATGCGGCTTGAGATCGCTCCAGGCCTTGTCGAATTGCTGCGACGTCAGCTTCGCCAGCAAGCCGTCGAGGCTCGGCGCGAGCAGCTCGTAATCGCCCTCGGAGCCCAGCCCCACGATCGGCGGATTGTCGCGATCAAGACCCGCGCCATACCAGCCGCCGACGGCCGAGCCATCCGGCAGCCGCATGAACAGTGAAAACCTGTCGCGCAAGGGACTGCCGTCGAAGATCGGCGCCTGATCGGAGAACTGGCCTTGCAGGGAGAAACGGCCGACGCTGCCCCACGGGCGCCCGTTCAGCCAATCGGCAAAGTCGACCAGCAGGGATGGCGCCTCGATGCCCGGCGGAAACGCGCCGCGAATGCTGTCGAGGTCGATTGGATAAGGCGTATCGGACAAGGTCTTCAAACTATCTGGTTGGTCCCGCCTTCTTGGTCTGATCCGTGATGCATTCGGTTCGAACCAAGTCGCGTCCTTCGATCACAAACGCGCTAGAGGCGCAATGGTTTCGATGTGGAAAACAATGAAACACACTGAAACGTCAAGGATTCTCTTCAAGCTGTCTGCGATCGGCATCGCAATGGCCGTGTTCGCCCTGTCCGCCCCCGCCACCGCGCGATCGCCGTCAGCCGCGCAGGCACGCCAATGGTGCTATAGCGACGACGACGGGGACCGCGAGGACCAGCGCATCGCCGGCTGCTCGGCCGTGCTCAAGGCCGATCCCTCGAATGTGCGGGCGCTGGCCAATCGCGGCGAGATGTTTCGGCGAAAAGGCGACACGGAGCGTGCCCTGGCGGACTTCAACCGTGCCATCGATCTCGATCCGAAAGACGCCGACCTCTGGTACAATCGCGGCATCGCCCATGACGATCTCGGCGACACCGACCACGCCATTGCCGACTACACGCGCGCGATTCGGCTGAATTCCCGCGACGCGCTCTACTACAACAACCGCGGCAATTCCCACATCCACAAGAACGACTACGAGCATGCGATGGCCGACTACGATCAGGCCATCAAGCTCGACCCTAAATTTGCGCTGGCCTATTTCAATCGCGGCACTGCCTATCGCAACCATGGCGACGACGCTCGCGCACTGGCGGATTTCGATCTCTCGATCAAGCTCGACCCGAATTACGGCCCGGCCTACGGCAACCGCGCGAGTCTTCCGCGACCGCGGCGACCGTGCGCGTGCGCTGGCCGACTTCGCAAAATCGCTTCAGCTCAGTCCGAACAACGATCGCGATTTCTTTGCGCGCGCGAACATGTATTTCGACACCCACGACTATGCGCAGGCGCTGGAGGATTACGATCGCTCGATCAAGGCCAATGCGAGCTATCCGGGCGTGTTCAATTCGCGTTGCATGACGCGTGCGATCCTTGGCCGCCTGCAGGAGGCGCTGGCCGATTGCGAGCAGTCGCTGCGGATGGCTCCCAACGACCCCTATACGCTGGACAGCCGCGCCCTCACGTATCTGAAGCTCGGCAATCTCGACGCGGCGATTGCGGATTACGACGCGGCGCTGAGCGCAAAGCCTGAGCTCGACGGCTCCCTCTACGGCCGCGGACTGGCGAAGCGAAAGAAGGGCGACAGCGAAGGCGCTGAGCAAGACATCGCGGCCGCCAAGGCAATCAACGCCGGCATCGCGGACAGTTTTGCGCGCTACTGCGTTCAGTGACGTGCTCCCATCTCGCCGATGCACGCCGGACGGGTGTTCTTCAAAACGCCCGCTTGACAAGCCCTGCCCTTCGGCTGTAGGGACCCGCCCCATGATCAACGCTCGGACCCATCAGCGCACCGAAATGCTCCGCCGTCGCTTCCGCGACGACGAGAGGGTGCGCCATGTCCGACGACGCCGCTGAACCACTGAATTCAGCCGAGTTTTCGAGAAAGGCCGCACCCGCAAGGTGCGGCCTTTCTGCTTTTTGCGCCCCTTTTCCACCCCCGTCCCCACAGGAGTTCGACATGACCACGCAACCGTATGACGCGCTGATGGACATCACCGCACGGCCCAAGGCCGTGTTCGTCCGCGGCGCCGGCTCCTACCTCTGGGACGACAGCCGCAAGCGCTATCTCGATTTCGTGCAGGGCTGGGCCGTGAACTGCCTCGGTCACTCCCCGCCCGCGATCGCCGATGCGCTTTCCGCGCAGGCCAAGCGGCTGCTGACGCCGAGCCCGGCGTTCTACAACGAGCCGAGCCTGAAGCTTGCCGAGCGGCTTGTCGCAAACAGCGCGTTCGACCAGGTGTTCTTTGCCAACTCGGGCGCGGAAGCCAACGAGGGCGCGATCAAGCTCGCGCGTAAATACGGCAGCCTGCACAGGAACGGCGCGTTCGATATCATCAGCTTCGCAGGCGGCTTCCACGGCCGGACGCTGGCGACGATGTCGGCCTCGGGGAAGAAGGCGTTCGAACCGCTGTTCGAGCCGAAGGTCGCCGGCTTCAAGAAGGCGAAGCTGAACGACATCGCCTCGGTCGAGGAGCTGATCAACGACAACACCGTCGCGGTGATGCTGGAGCCGATCCAGGGCGAGTCCGGCGTGTGGCCCGCAACCGATCAGTTCCTGAAGGAACTGCGCGCGCTCACCGAAGCGCACGGCCTGCTGCTCATTTTTGACGAGATCCAGACCGGCATGGGCCGGACCGGAAAACTCTTCCACTACGAGCACACAGGCATCGCGCCCGACATCATGACGCTTGGCAAGGGCATCGGCGGTGGCGTGCCGCTCGCAGCCCTGCTGGCAACCGAACGTGCCTCCTGCTTCGAGCACGGCGATCAAGGCGGGACCTTCAACGGCAACCCGATCATGTGCGCGGCAGGGCTCGCGGTGCTGGAAGAGATCAGCAAGCCCGACTTCCTGAAGACGGTCACCGAGACCGGCCTGCTGCTCGAAAGCGAGTTGCAGAAGGTCTCGGCCCGGCACGGCCTCGGCGGCGTCCGGGGACGTGGCCTCCTGCTCGCGCTCGACCTCAAGCTGCCGATCGCGCCAGGCATCGTCGCGCAGGCGTTCGAGGCCGGCGTGCTCCTGAACGCGCCGCAGCTCGACACGCTGCGCTTCATGCCGGCGCTGAACGTCACGCGGGCCGAGATCGTCGAGATGATCGATTGTCTCGACGGGATTTTGACCAGGGCCGGCGCGGCAAGACGGGTGGCGTGAGGCCAGTCTCGTGCCCCGGACGCAGCGCAGCGCCCCTTCGGCTCTGCGCAGCAGCGTTTCACGCTGCGGCGCGTCCGGGACTCGGGAGCCGAGGATGACGAGAGACTACGGCTTCAGGATCGACGCGCCGGTGGTCTTGCGGCTTTCGAGATCGATATGCGCCTTGGCGGCGTCCTTGAGCGCGTAGGCGTGGTTGATCGGCACGTGCAGCTTGCCGTTGATGACGGCGGCGAACAGCGTGTCGGCGCCTTCCAGCAGCTCCTTGCGCGTGCCGACGTAGTCGTTGAGCTTCGGCCGCGTCGCAAACAGGGAGCCGTGATTGTTGAGCTCGGCGATCGAAAACGGCGGCACGGGCCCCGAGGCATTGCCGAACGAGACGAACATGCCGCGCGGCTTCAGGCAGGACAGCGAGCCCGGGAAGGTAGCCTTGCCGACGCCGTCATAGACGACGTCGCAGCCCTCGTTGCGGCTGATCTGCTTCACGCGCGCGACGAAATCCTCCTCGTTGTAGAGGATGACGTGGTCGCAGCCATTTGCCTCCGCAAGCTCCGCCTTCTCGCGCGAGCCGACGGTGCCGATGACGTGCGCGCCAAGCGCCCTCGCCCATTGGCAGGCCAACAGGCCGATGCCGCCGGCCGCGGCATGGATCAGCACGCGATGGTGCGGCTCGACCTTGAAGGTCTTGTGCAGGAGATACCAGACCGTCAGCCCCTTCAGCATCAGCACGGCGCCCTGCTCGTGCGTGATGTGGTCGGGCAGCTTGACCAGCTTCTCCCAGGGGATGTTGCGCTCGCCGGTATAGGCACCGAGATTGTGGTAGTAGGCCACGCGGTCGCCGGGATGGAAATGTGTCACGCCGGGCCCGACGGCGATGACCTCGCCCGAGGCCTCGTTGCCGGCGATGAAGGGCAGCCCCGGCGCCTTGTAGAGGCCGGTGCGATAATAGACGTCGATGAAGTTCAACCCGACCGCATGCTGGCGGATGCGCACCTCGCCGGAAGCCGGCGCCGGGACATCGACGCTCTCATAGACCAGGGCTTCGGGGCCTCCGACCTTGTGCACACGGACGGCTTTGGTCATCACCTGACCTCCTCTCGGTCTTCTCGCCGCTGAGCGAAAGACATCGCGCCCGCCTTGTCAACTCGACCCAGATTGGAACGGCTAAACGGACGACTTGCGGACTTTCCTGCGGTTGCGCTTCGCCAGCACGTTGAAGAATTCCACCGCCGCCGAGAACGCAATTGCGAAGTAGATGTAGCCGCGCGGAATGTGGAATTGGAATCCGTCCGCGACCAGCGCGACGCCGATCAGCACCAGGAACGCCAGCGCCAGCATCTTGGTGGTCGGATGCTCCGCGACGAACCGCGACACCGGCCCCGATGAAATGTACATGATCAGGCAGGCGATCACGACCGCCGCGATCATGATCTCGATGTCCTGCGCCATGCCGATCGCGGTGATGATCGAGTCCAGGGAGAACACGATGTCGATGACGATGATCTGGACGATCACCCAGAAGAACGCGCTGCCTCCGGACTCCCGATCGCCCTCGCCGTCATCGGCTTCGACCTCGGCGTGGATCTCGTGCGTCGCCTTGGCGATCAGGAACAGGCCGCCGCCGATCAGGATGAGATCGCGCCAGGAGAAGCCGTAACCTGAAAACGAAAACACCGGCGCGGTCAGGCCGATCAGCCAGACCAGCAGGCTAAGCAGGATGATGCGGAAGATCAGCGCCAGCGCGAGCCCGATCTGGCGGGCGCGGTGGGCCTGCTTCTCGGGGATGCGCGAGACGATCACCGACAGGAAGATGACGTTGTCGATGCCGAGCACGATCTCGAGCGCGGTCAAGGTGAGCAGCGCGGCCCAGGCTTCAGGACTAGTGAGGAGGTGCATCATGCGAAGGATCTTGCCAGGCGGATCAATGCGTCGCTGAAGCTGATCCAGAGCGCGATGGCGCAGAGCACGATGGTCACGCCGGTGCCGACGCGAAAATCCATCTCCAGCACATAGAGGCCGAGCACGGCCCAGATCGCGATCAGCGACATCGTCAGCCAGCGCAGCCGAACCACCCGGACCGGATGCAGCACGTGGAACGGCACGAAGGTCAGCACGACAAGCGCCGCGACCAGCAGCGTCGATGCCAGCGGCGGCCAGTGCAGCAGGAACAGATAGAACGCCGCCGCATTCCACAGCGCCGGAAAGCCGCGAAAATGATTGTCGTCCGCCTTCATGCGCAGATCGGCAAAATATAATGCGCTGGTGACGATGATGGCGATGCCGAGCAGCGGCGCGGCCACCGGCAGCAACAGCCCGCTCGCCACGATCGCATAGGCCGGCACGAAGACATAGGTGACGAAGTCGACCACGAGATCGAGCACGTCTCCCGACCAGTTCGGCTGCACATCCTTGACCTTCAGCAGGCGGGCGATCGGCCCGTCGATCGCATCGATGATCAGGGCAACGCCCAGCCACTGAAACATCGCCGCCCAATGCTCGCGCACGGCCTCCAGCATCGCCAGCAGCGCGATGGCCGCGCCGAATGCGGTGAAGATGTGCACCGAGAAGGCCGCGGCGCGTATCGCCGGTCTCGGCTTCAGGGAATCCTCTTGGGTATCCATGGCTTCTGCTATCAGAATGGGACCGGTTTGCACATCCGCCATTGCGGCGCGCGGTCGCACAATTCGCCACAAAATCAAGGAAATATAGCCGGGCTTGAATTTGCCGCGCAGCATGTCAATTGTCGTTCCATGACAGATGCATCGACACTCCATGACGCGGCCGTGGTCGGCGGCGGACCGGCGGGACTGGCGGCCGCCATCGCACTGGCGCAGGCCGGCGCGCGGACCGCGCTGGTGGCGCGGCGCATGCCCTACGCCGACAACCGCACCACCGCCCTGCTCGGCGCCTCCGTCGATCTCCTGGAGAGCCTCGACGTCTGGCCGCGCTGCAAGGGCAAGGCGGCCGCGCTCGAAATCATGCGCCTCGTCGACGACACCGGCCGGCTGTTCCGGGCGCCGGAGGTCCGGTTCTCCTGCCACGAAATCGCGCTCGACGCCTTCGGCTACAATATCGACAACCGCTCGCTGATGCTGGCGATGGAAGAACGCGCGGCCGAGTTGCCCAACCTCGTCCGTTGCGATGACGAGGCCGAAAGCGTCGTCATCGAAGCCGACGACGTCGCGATCCGCACGGCGTCCGCTGAATTCCTCACGGCCCGGCTCGTGGTCGGCGCCGACGGCCGGCACTCGCTGTGCCGGGAAGCCGCCGGCATCGCGATGACGCGACGCGACCTGACGCAGACCGCGCTGACCTTCAACGTCGGCCACGCGCGCCCGCATCGCAACGTCTCGACCGAGTTCCACACGCCGCATGGCCCTTGCGTGTTCGTGCCCCTGCCAGGCGACCGCTCCAGCATCGTCTGGGTCTCGGCCCCCGCCGAGGCCGAGCGGCTTCGCGGCTTGAGCGACGCGGAGCTGTCCGCCGCGATCGAGAAGCAGTCGCATTCCATTTTGGGGCGCATGACGGTCGAGCCGGGCCGCAACCTATTCCCGCTGGCGATCGAACGTCCAAAATCCTTCGGGCGCGACCGCATAGCGCTGGTCGGCGAAGCCGCCCATGTGGTCCCGCCGATCGGCGCCCAGGGCCTCAACCTTGGTCTGCGCGATGCCGCTGACATCGCCAGGCTTGCGGGCGAAGCCATCGCTGCAGGCCAGGATCCGGGCGCGCCCGACGTGCTCAAGCGCTACGACCGGGCGCGGCGTCCGGACATTTTGAGCCGCACGTTTGCGATCGACATCGCCAACCGCTCCCTGCTCAACGATTTCCTGCCGCTCCAGCCGGTCCGCGCGGTCGGCATGCACCTGCTCGGCGCCATCGGCCCGCTGCGGCGCTTCGCCATGCGCGAGGGCCTGACCCCGACGTGGCGGCGATAGGCTCGCTTACGGAAACGCCAGCCGGCCGGTCTGGATCGCCCACATCACGCTGGTCAGCGTGACCACCGACGCGAAGGTCCCGAGCAGCACCGCGACAGAGGCGGATTCGATCCAGGCGTCGTTCTGCCGGGCGATCACGAACACGTTGAGCGCCGGCGGCAGCGAGGCCATCAGCACGGCGGTCGCGGCCCAGGGCTGCGCGAACGGTCCGAACGCCAGCATCAGACCGAACGCGGCGAGCGGGTGGATCAACAGCTTCACCGCGATCACGCCCGGCACCTCCCACGGCACCCGGTTGAACGGGCGGAGCGCCACGGTCACGCCGAGCACGAACAGCGCGGTCGGTGCGGCTGCGTTCTGAAGGAACGTGATGGTGCGATCGAGTGCGACCGGCAGCTCGATATGAAGCGCCGCTACGGCGGCGCCAAAGCAGGCCGACATGATCAGCGGGTTGAGCACGATCTGCTTCAGCACCACGGCGAAGGCATGGACCAGCGAGGGATGGTCGCGGTCGGAGAGCTCGATCAGCAGCGGCACGATTGTGAACAGGAAGATGCTGTCGCAGCAGAAGATCAGCGCGGTCGGCGCCGAGGCCTTCGGTCCAAGCACGGCGAGCGCCAGCCCCGGCCCCATATAGCCGATATTGCCATAGCCGCCGGAGAGGCCCGCAAGCGTCGCCTCGCGCAGCGTCAGCCGTCCCAAAACCTTGCCGACCACCAGCGCCAGGGTGAATGCCGCAACCGTGGACAGCGTGGTCGCGACCAGGAACGGCGGGTTGTTCAATTCCGCAAACGGCGTCTTCGACATGATCGCAAACAGCAGCGCCGGCAGCGACACGTAGAGCAGGAAGAAGTTCATCCAGGCGAGGCCCGATTCCGGTAGCGATTTGGCCTTGCCGCAGGCGAATCCGACAAAGATCAAGCCGAAATAAGGTAGCGCCAGATTGAGGATATCGACCATTGATGAAGTGTTTTCTGAAGATTTGGGGGCTATCTGCCCCTTAGCCGAAGGTCAATTACAGATCAGGGCACTAGCATCGGCCACAATCCTGGTCTATCGACGGGGAATGATTAAAGCGAGGACCGCCAAATTCCAGATCGGACAGGTCGTTCGCCACCGGATCTTCTCGTTCCGGGGGGTGATCTTCGACATCGATCCGGAATTCAACAACACCGAGGAGTGGTGGCTGTCGATTCCCGAAGAGGTGCGGCCTCACAAGGACCAGCCGTTCTACCACCTGCTCGCGGAGAACGCGGAGTCGGAATACGTCGCCTATGTCTCCGAGCAGAATCTGGTGCCTGACGATTCCGGCGAGCCGATCCGCCATTCCCAGGTCGCCGAGATCTTCATCAAGGACAAGACCGGCGGCTATCGCCCGCGCAATCCGTCGCTGAACTGAGCCGACCGCGCTTGAAGTGAGTTTTGCCGCCATCAAGCGGCCAGCAAAAAAGGCGCTCGAACCGAGCGCCTTTTTCATGTCCGGGATTTTAGCCCGCTTACTTCTGACCGGCCGGAGCCGCGCCGGGCGCGCCACCGTTCTGCTCGAGCTTCTTGCGCTGCTCGTCGGCCTTCTTCTGAAGCTCTTCCTGAAGCTTCTTCTGGGTTTCCTCGAACACCTTCGGATCGGTCGGCGGACCGTCATAGGCCTTCTGGAATTCGCCGGCGAGCGGCAGCGGCAGCGTCAAGGGCGCACCGTTCGCATTAATCGCCTGGACAACGAGGTTCTGGCCCTTCTTCATGTTGCCGATGAGCTCGGGCGTGGCCTCGTAGTCGGACATGCAGCCATTCTGGAAGCAGATCACGTAGGGGCTCTGCAACGGCGCATTGTTGTCCACGATGATGCGGGTGCCGTGCACGAGCTGCATGCCGAGCGGCAGCGTCACGCGCAGGATCTTCTTGGGCTCGCCTTCCGGCTCGATGATCACGGCCGCGATGACCGGCTGGCCCGACTCGATACGGCCGTCCTTGCCGGTGAAGCAGACCTGCTTGGCGTTGGCGTCCTGGCCCTTGAGGCAGAACTTGGTCCAGGGGGCGTAGATCAGCTGGATCTGCTGATCGGCCGGCTGGGCCGCGGCGCCCTGCTGCGCCGGAGCGCCCTGCGCGGGAGCCGGCTGGGCGGGAGCCTGGGCAGCCGGCGCCGGAGCCTTGGGGGCAGCCTTTGGAGCAGCTTTCGGGGCCGCCTTGGGCGCGGCGGGGGCACCGGGGGCCGGCGCCGGGGTCTGGGCCTCAGCGGCAAACGGAACGGCCAATGCCGTCGCCGTCAACAAGGCGAGAAGTCGCCCGCGCGGCCGGACGGACGCGGCCAAGTAACGGAAATTCATTGCGGAAAACCCTTTCTGAACGGGAAGTGCCCGAACCGCTCCAAAGCGACGAACCTGGCCGCGTTGGGCGCGGCTCTCTCCCCGTCAATTGAGGCGGATAAGTGACGGGCTCGACGCTCTTGCGCGATTGCGTGCCTTCTTAACGTGGCCGACGAAAAGATCAATGCCGACAAGCGTCTTTGGCCACGCCTTGAACCGCTCCCTGGCCTGCGATCCGTGAAATTCCTTGTGATAGGATTCAGGCCCGCAGGTCCTCGAATCAACGTGTGCCGATGTCCATGTTCCAGCGCCTTCTCGAGGGCCTTCCTGAGGGCCTTGGCACCCGCCTCTGTCTTCTCGCCTTCGTCGTGGCCTCCGTGCTCTCCGCAAGCGGCGCAGGGGCTGAGGAAGCCCATGCCATCGCGATGCACGGCAAGCCGGCGATGCCGGCCGATTTCACCCACATGCCCTACGCCAACCCTGATGCCCCCAAGGGCGGCCGGCTGACCTGGGGCATTCTCGGCACCTTCGACAGCCTCAATCCCTTCATCGTCAAGGGATTGGCCGTGCAGCCGGTGCGGAACTATGTGGTCGAGAGCCTGCTCGCACGCGGCAATGACGAGGCGTTCACGCTCTACGGCCTGCTCGCCAGATCGGTCGAGACCGATGACGCGCGGAGCTTTGTCACGTTCCGACTCGATCCCCGCGCCCGCTTCTCCGACGGCAAGCCGGTCCTGGCGGAGGATGTGCTGTTCTCCTGGCAGCTGCTGCGCGATCACGGCCGCCCCAACCATCGGCAATATTACTCTAAGGTCGCCAAGGCCGAGGCGCCTGACCCTCTCACCGTCCACTTCGACCTGGCTGGCGCCAACGACCGGGAATTGCCGCTGATCCTCGGCCTGATGCCGATCCTGCCGAAGCATGCCGTGGATGTCGCGACCTTCGAGGAGACGACGCTGACCAGCCCGATCGGCTCGGGCCCGTATCGGATCACGGCGGTGAAGCCCGGCGCCAGCGTGACCTTGACCCGTAATCCCGACTATTGGGGCCGCGACCTGCCCATCAATCGCGGGCTCTACAATTTCGATGAGATCAGGCTCGACTATTTTCGCGAGGCCAATGGCCAGTTCGAAGCCTTCAAGCGCGGCCTCTATGATTTCCGCGTCGAGCATGAGCCGCTGCGCTGGCACGACGGTTACGACTTTCCAGCCGCCAAAAGCGGCGAAGTGATCCGCGACACCATCAAGCCCGGCGTGCCGCAGACTTCCGAATTCCTGGTGTTCAACACGCGCCGTCCGATCTTTGCCGACATCCGCGTGCGCCGGGCACTGACGCTGCTGTTCGATTTCGAGCTGGTCAACCGCAACTACTTCTTCGGACTCTATTCGCGCGTTGCCGGCTATTTCGCCGGCTCCGACCTGTCGGCCTATGGCCGGCCTGCGGATGCGCGCGAACGCGAGCTGCTGAAGCCCTTCGCCGCGCAGATCCCGCCCGACGTCATGGACGGCAGCTACCGCCTGCCCGTCACCGACGGCTCGGGGCGCGACCGGACGACGCTGCGCGCGGCACTCAAGCTCCTGTCGGACGCCGGCTACGATCTCGACGGCACCGTGCTGCGCAACCGCGCGACAAAAGCCCCCTTCACCTTCGAGATGCTGGTGACGACCCGCGACCAGGAGCGCATCGCGCTCGCGTTCCAGCGCGACCTCAAGCGCGCCGGCATCGAGCCGAGCGTTCGCGCGGTCGATCCCGTGCAGTTCGACCAGCGCCGGCTCGGCTACGAGTTCGACATGATCCAGAACCGCTGGGACCAGTCGCTGTCGCCCGGCAACGAGCAGTATTTCTATTGGGGGAGCGCGGCCGCCGACAATCCGGGCACCCGCAACTACATGGGCGCCAAAGATCCCGCCGTCGATGCCATGATCGACGCTCTCCTCGAGGCCCGTGATCACACGGCCTTCGTCTCGGCGGTGCGGGCGCTCGACCGCGCCCTGATCTCCGGTTTCTATACAATCCCCCTGTTTAACGTATCCGAGCAATGGATCGCGCGCTGGAATCGGATAGAACGGCCAAAGGCCACCGCGCTGTCCGGCTACCTGCCGGAGACCTGGTGGTCGAAGGGGCAGCCGCAAGCGAAGTGACGCCGTGAATCAGCCAGCCGTATCGCCGACGCTCGACACGCTGTTTCAGCGCACGCTGATGCGGCAACCGCACGCGCCCGCTTTGCTCGATCCCCTCAACAAGGCCCGCGTGACCGGCCACCAGCCGCGGCGCATGACCTACGCCGAGGCCGACACCGCCATCGAGGCCCTGTCGGCGCATTTCGTCGAATCGGGCCTGCCGGCCAATTCCGTCATCGCGATCCAGCTGCCTGCTACGGTCGAGTTCGTGCTGACAGTGCTCGCCGCGCATCGCGCCGGGCTCGTCGTCGCCGTGCTGCCGCTGCTCTGGCGCCATGCGGAACTGACCGCCGCGCTGAACCGCACCGCGGCGCGCGCCATCGTCACCATGAGCAAGGTCGACGGCGTCAGCTATTCCGACCTCGCGATGCACGCCGCCGCGGAGGCCTTCTCGATCCGCTACGTCTGCGGTTTCGGCGCCGACCTGCCCGAGGGCATGGCTTCGCTCGACGACGTGCTGGCCCGCCCGCCCGGCACCACGCGCGCCGTGATCCAGGACGGCCGCAAGGCGGCGATGATCTCCTTCGACGTCACCGCGGAAGGCTTTCGCCCGGTGCCGCGGCCGCATTTCAGCCTGATCGCCGGCGGGCTCGCGATGTCGCTGGAAGCCGACATCAAGCAGGGCGCGACCGTGATGGCGGCGTTTACGCCGATGTCGTTCGCAGGCCTCGCCTCCTCGCTCGCGGTGTGGCTGCTCTGCGGCGGCACGCTGGCGCTGCATCATCCCTTCGAGAACGACGTGCTGGAACGGCAAATCAACGAGCACGAATGCGAGGTGCTGATCGCCCCCGCGCAGCTCGCGCTGCGGCTCGGCGATGCCGATCTCGCGGCGCGGATGCCGAGCTTGCGCAACGTCATCGGCCTCTGGCGCGCCCCCGAACAGGTGGCGGCGAGCGATGCCTGGATCGCGCCGCATGCACCGCTGACCGACGTCTATCTGTTCGGCGAGGCCGGGCTGTTCGGCGCCCGCCGCGGCGAGGACGGCATGCCTGTTGCGGTGATGCCCGGACCGCACGGCGCCCCGCGCGAGCAGTCCGGTTCCTCCATCGCCGGCGAGATCCTGCTGACGCCCAGGGGCACGCTCGGCCTGCGCGGAGCGATGGTGCCGATCGCGGCCTACGCGCCGCCGCAGCCGGTCGGCGACACGCTGACGGCGCAGCCGCCGCGCGATTATGTCGACACCGGCTATGCCGCGCGGCTCGACCGTCCGAGCGGCGCGATCTGCATCACCGCACCGCCCTCCGGCATCATGGCCGTCGGCGGCTACCGCTTCCTGTCCAACGACCTCCAGGAATGGGCGCGCCGGCTCGGCCAGGGCGCCCTGCTCACCGCACTGCCCGACCGGCTCTCGGGTCACCGGCTCGCAGGACGGGCGCAAGACAATGCCCGCGCCCGCGAAGCGCTCAATGAACTCGGGCTTAACCCCCTGATGGTCGAGGCTTTTCGCGACCGCTCCGGGCCGGTTTAAGCGTAGTTTCGACCCGTCCATTGACGCTGCATTAAGGCAACCGGACTAGATTGCGCAGCATCTGTTGCGTGATCAGAGTTTGCGATGTCCCAGGCGGGCCCGATCCTGTTTGTGTCCAACGCCCAGCGGCCGCCTTTCATTGCGGCCCTGGACGAGGCCCGTCTGTTTCCCGTCGTCGACGCCGACTGGGCCAGCGCGGCGCGCGCGGTCGAGCAGGTGCAGCCGGCCGCGGTTCTCGCCGCGATGCATGCCGGGCACGAGCCCCATCTGGCGACGCTCGCCAGGAAGATCGCGGACCAATCGCCCTACCTGCCGTTCGTGGCGCTCGATGCTGCGGGCACGCTGCCGCAGAACGCCCTGCCCTTCTCCTCGCGCGGCGGCAATTCCGACCGCCTCGTCGCGCGGCTCCGCGCCGCGCTGCGCGTACGGACTCTCCATGCGACGGTTCTGCGCCGGCTGCCGGACGCGAAAGTCGGGTTGCCGGAGGGGGATCCGGCACGCGATGCGACGGTGCTCCTGATCGGCCGCGGCACAGCCTATCCTGCGCTCTCCGTCGCACTCGGCGAACGCGTCGGGGTCGTCGGCGCGCTCTCGATCGAGGCCGCTGCCAAGCATCTCAACACCCGCGACATCGATGGCGTCGTACTCGCCGAAGGTTTTACCGCGCGCGTCACCGACGCCTTCCTCACGGTGCTCGCCGAAGACACCCGATTCCGCAGCCTGCCCGTGGTTGTCACCGCGCACCAGCTCGCGCAGACTTACGACCTGCCCAATCTCGAGCTGATCCCGGGCGAGCCGGCGAAGGTCGCCGCCAACGCGCTGCCGCTGATCCGCCAGCACGCGATGGAAGCGCAACTGAGCCGCACGCTGCGTTCGATCGATGCCGGCGGCTGGCTCGACCCGCGCAGCGGCCTGCTCACGGTGGAAGCTTTTGCCCGCGATTTCGCCAAGGCGGTCGAGCAGGCTCTTGCCCGCGGCGGCGGCCTCTCCGTGGCGCGCTTCGCCTTCGAGCCCGGCAATTCCCGCGCCCAGCTCGACGCCGCGCGGATCCTGAGCCGCCTGATGCGGCAGATGGATTTTGGCGTGGCGCAGAAAGACGGTTCCGTCGTCGTCGTGTTCGCGGAGACCGACTTCCGCACCGCCCACATGATCGCCCGCCGCCTGTCGGCGGTGATGCGGCACACCTCCAACGGCAAGCACGAGATGCGCAGCGATCCCGTCGTCAGCGTGGACTCGCTGTCGCCGTCGGATACGGCGCGGTCACTGCTCGGGCGTCTCTCAGCCGACGCGTCGCGCGCGGCGTCGTAGTCGCGCGTCAGCAATCCCTGATCTCGTGCGCGCCCCTTGTCCGGGGAACGTGGCGCTAAACGCCGCTATTCGCGTTCGATTTCGGTGCGGCCGCCAGAGCGGGAGTGGCCAGGAGAAAGCCGACAGTCTCGTTCAGGAGCTCGTGGGCCCGGTCGACGATGTCGTCCAGCGACATCGTCTTTGCGAACATGCGCTGCGCTTCAGCCAGCAACTGGTCGCGAGTCGGCATGCTGGACAGACGCAAATCGGCACGCTGCTGCAACAGAATGATCGCGTCCCGGACCGACAATTCGGTCTCATGGATCGACGTCTTGATCGCCTGTGCGATGTGTTCAGGATTGAAGCGAGCGGCGAGCTGCTCGGCCGCTTGCTTGATCGCGCGTGATCCCAACCGATGCTCATTGCGCAGGACCTGCTTGGGCGGCATCTTCAGATCCCGGACAATCCCGAGCCAGGACAAAGCCACCAGGATATAATAGGTGAGATCAATCTCGTACCAGTGGAAGCCCTGTCGAGCACTGGCCTGATAGGCGTGGTGATTGTTGTGCCACCCCTCACCCATCGTGACGAGAGCGAGCAGCCAGTTGTTGCGGGAATCGTCGCCGGTCACATACCGCCTGCGGCCGTGAACATGTGCGAGGGAGTTGATGCAGAACGTGCCGTGATACACGAGCACCGTGCTCCAGAGGAAGCCGACCACGAGCCCTGACCACCCCGCAATGAGGAAGCAGAGGCCCGCGAGCACGAACGCCGGCAGAAGCTCCAGTTTGTGCAGCCACATCAACTCGGGATACGACGCCAGATCCGATACTTTCACCAGGTCGGTTGCATCGTGCTGCCGGTAGAAGATCCAGCCGAGATGACTGTAGAGGAAGCCCTTGTGCCGGGGCGAATGCACATCCTGCGCCGTATCCGAGTGAAGATGATGATGGCGATGTTTGGCAGCCCACCAGAGGACGCTTTTCTGAGCGCTGCTCTGGGCCAGGAAGGCCAGGATGAACTGAAACACCCGGCTGGTCGCGTAAGCCCGATGCGAGAAATACCGGTGATAGCCGGCGGTGATCGCAAACATGCGCAGCCAGTACAGAACCGCGCAAATGGTAACGGCTTGCCACGAGACGCCCGACCAGATCGCCGCGACGCATCCCGCGTGGACCAATATGAACGGCAGGACCTGCGGATACATGACGTCGTCGTGTTCGTCACCGTGTTCCTGGCCTGAATCGATATTGATAGACACGCTCGCGACCTCAGAAGTTTCAATGGGCGGGGCAGCCCCGCTTTGCGGTACAAAAAACCCGCGGCCGGTAAACCAGTCGCGGGTCACACGAATCAGGTCATCAGTCGGGCACGCTATCAGCGGCGAGGCCAAATCGTCGGCCAAACTCGACGAATCGAACATGGCTGTCGTTCGATCATTCCGCAAGTGGCCATATGCCGCTGTCTTGTATCCAAGTACCGCTCCGGTGGCGCTCGGAACAATTACGCCGCCTTCTTGCTCTGCGCGAGCTGTGCAAGCTGGCGCATGATCTCCGTGGTGCCGGCGAGCCGCTCTTCCGGCGTCTCCCAGTCCTGCAGGAACACCACCTTCATGTCCGGCCGCACCTTGGCGGCCTGGCCATAGCTGCGGATGAACGACACCAGGCGGTCGGGATGGGCAAACGAATTATCGCGGAAGGCGATGACGGCGCCCTTCGGACCGGCGTCGATCTTCCCGACATTGGCCGTGCGGCAGAACGCCTTGATCGCGGCGACCTTGAACAGATAGCGCACCTCGTCGGGCAGCACGCCGAAACGGTCGCGCATCTCGGCGCCAAAGTTCTCGATCTCCTCCTCGGTGTCGAGATCGGCCAGCCGCCGGTACAGCGACAGCCGCACCGAGAGGTCGCCGACATAGTCTTCCGGAATGAGCACGGGCATGCCGATGGTGATCGAGGGCGACCAGCGGTCGGCGGCGGGCTCGGACACGCCGGCCTTGAGGTTGACGATCGCCTCCTCCAGCATCGACTGGTAGAGCTCGAAGCCGACTTCCTTGATGTGGCCGGACTGCTCCTCGCCGAGCAGGTTGCCGGCGCCGCGGATGTCGAGGTCGTGCGAGGCGAGCTGGAAGCCCGCGCCCAGCGTCTCCAGCGATTGCAACACGGTGAGCCGGCGCTCGGCCTGCGCGGTGATCTTCTGCTGCGCCGGCAGCGTGAACAGCGCATAGGCTCGCAGCTTGGAGCGGCCGACGCGGCCGCGGAGCTGATACAGCTGCGCCAGGCCGAACATGTCGGCACGGTGCACGATCAGGGTGTTGGCGTTGGGAATGTCGAGGCCGGATTCCACGATGGTGGTCGACAGCAGGATGTCGAACTTGCCGTCGTAGAAGGCGGTCATGATGTCTTCGATCACCGCGGGCGGCATCTGGCCGTGCGCGACCGCGACCTTCATCTCCGGCACGTTCTTGTCGAGGAAGTCCTTGACCTCGGCGAGGTCGTCGATGCGCGGCACCACGTAGAACGCCTGGCCGCCGCGATAACGCTCGCGCAGCAGCGCCTCGCGGATCATCAGCGGATCATGCGGGGCGACGAAGGTACGCACCGCGAGGCGGTCGACCGGTGGCGATGCGATGATCGAGAGCTCGCGGACGCCGGTCAACGCCAGTTGCAGCGTGCGCGGGATCGGCGTCGCCGACAGCGTCAGCACGTGCACCTCGGACCGAAGTGCCTTCAGCCGCTCCTTGTGGGTGACACCAAAATGCTGCTCCTCGTCGACGATGACGAGGCCGAGATCGCGGAACTTGATCGCCTTGCCGAGCAGCGCGTGGGTGCCGACGACGATGTCGACCGAGCCGTCGGCAATGCCCTTCTTGACCAGGTTCAGCTCTTTGGTCGGAACCAGGCGCGAGGCCTGCGCCACATTCACTGGAAAGCCCTTGAAGCGGTCGGTGAAGGTCTTGTGGTGCTGGCGGGCGAGCAGCGTGGTCGGCACCACGACCGCGACCTGCTTGCCTTCGAGCGCGACGGCAAAGGCCGCGCGCAAGGCCACCTCGGTCTTGCCGAAGCCGACGTCGCCGCAGATCAGCCGGTCCATCGGACGGCCGAGCTCAAGGTCCTTCAGCGTGGATTCGATGGCCCCTAACTGGTCCTCGGTCTCGTCATAGGGGAAGCGCGCGCAGAACTCGTCGTAAAGTCCCGGCTGCACCGGCAGCTTTGGCGCCTCGTGCAAATGGCGCGCGGCGGCGATCTTGATCAGCTCGCCGGCGATCTCGCGGATACGGTTCTTGAGCTTGGCCTTGCGGGTCTGCCAGCCGCTGCCGCCCAGACGATCCAGCTCGACCGCGGTCTGGTCGGAGCCGTAGCGCGACAGCAGCTCGATGTTCTCGACCGGCAGAAACAGTTTTGCGTCGGCGGCGTAATGCAGCTCAAGACAGTCATGCGGCGCGCCGGCGACGTCGAGGGTTTGCAAGCCGATGAAGCGGCCGATGCCGTGGTCGGCATGGACGACGATGTCGCCGGCGGTGAGGCTCGTCACCTCCGAGATGAAATTGTCGAGCTTGCGGCTCGCCTTGCGGGGCCGCACCAGGCGGTCGCCAAGGATGTCCTGCTCGCTGATCAGCGCGATCTCGTCGGTCTCGAACCCTGCCTCCAGGCCGAGCACGGCGAGCATGGTCTCGTTGCGCGGGGTCGCCTGCACCGTCCGCCAGGCGTTGACGCTGGTGGTATGGGTCAGCTTGTGGTCGCGCAGCATCGAGGTCATGCGGTCGCGCGATCCCTCGCTCCAGAGAGCGATCACGACCTTCTTGCGCTGGGCATGCAGCGCCATCACGTGGCTGACGACGGACTCGAACACGTTGACGGTGGCGTCGTTGCGTTCGGGTGCGAAGTCGCGGCCCTTGCGCGCGCCGGCATCGACGATCGTCGCACCATCGGCCGGAACCGAAAACTGCGTCAGCCGCACCAGCGACATCTCGCTTTCGCGCCTGGTCCATTCCTCGTCGGTGAGATAGAGCCTGTCAGGCGGCAGCGGCTTGTAGATGGCACCGCCGCCGGGATGCTCCATCGCATCGCGGCGGGCTTCGTAGTAATCCTGGATCTGCTTGAAGCGCTCACGAACCGCGTCCTCGGCCTGCGGCTCGATCGCGATGGCTGCGCCTTGCAGATAGTCGAACAGCGTGTCCATCCGGTCCTGGAACAGCGGCAGCCAGTGCTCCATGCCGGGATGGCGGCGGCCCTCGCTGACGGCCTCGTACAGCGCGTCGTCGCGCTCGGGCGCGCCGAACTCGGCGACATAGCCCATGCGGAAGCGACGGATGGTGTCGGTGACGAGCTGGAATTCCGAGATCGGCACGAGGTCGAGCGAGCGCATGTCGAGCATCGTGCGCTGGGTCTCGGCGTCGAAGGAGCGGATCGATTCCAGGCTGTCGCCGAAGAAGTCGAAGCGGACCGGCTGGTCGAGGCCGGCCGGAAACAGGTCCAGGATACCGCCGCGCACGGCATATTCGCCGGGCTCGCGCACGGTCGAGGAGCGGTTGTAGCCGTTGTGCTCGAGCCAGGCGACGATGGTGTCCATCGGCACCACATTGCCGGGCGCGACCGACAGCGCCTGCGCGGCAACGAGTTCGCGCGCAGGCACGCGCTGCACGATTGCGTTCACCGTGGTCAGCACGATCAGAGGCTTGTCGCTGCCGGTCAGCGGCGCAAGCCGCGCCAGTGTGGTCAGGCGCTGCGCCAGGATGCCGCCATGCGGCGAGACGCGGTCATAGGGCTGGCAGTCCCAGGCCGGAAAGGTCAGCACCGGCAAATCGGGCGCGAAGAATTGCAGCGCGCGCTCGAGCTGCTGCATTCGCCCACCGTCGCGGCAGACCACGGCGAGGCTGACGGCCGGTTTCTTCGGCCGCGCCGCGATGGCGCGGGCCAGATCGGAGATGACGAGGCCCTCGGCGCCCTCGGCAACATTGGCAAGCGTCAGCGCGCGGCCGGGCGTGAGCAGCTCGGCCGGCGACTTCATCCCCTGTTTCATAAATCGCCGTCCGTAATCGGGAACGCCTTGATGCGGGCAAACAGCGCGCCGGTGACATCAGCTGGCAGCACCTTGTCACCGGTGATGGCGGCATAGAGATCGGGATCGGACTCCTCGAGCAGGGTCTCGAGCTCGGTCAGCTCGTCATCGGACAGATTGCCGATCTCGGCATCCGCGAAGCGGCCCAGGATCAGGTCCATCTCGCGCGTGCCGCGGTGCCAGCAGCGGAACAGAAGCCGCTTGCGGCGATCGTCCAGCCCGTTGCTCGATCGTGTCGTTCCCGTCATGTCTCAGATCCAGTCAAACGCAGAAAGCCCGGACGTGCCGGGCCGGGGTGATATAGCCACTCGGACCGCCCCTGTCAGCCCTCGATTTGGCATGGCCCGCTGCCCGCGCGGGCGCCGCGAAAAAAGCCGTGGATGCCCGGCATAAAGCCGGGCATGACGGGCCGAAACGATCCTAGATTCGCCTGATGCGCCCCAGCCTGCTCAATCCGCTGTTTGCTCCCGTGACCAGCCTGCCCGGCGTCGGTCCGAAGCAGGACAAGCTGCTGCAGTACCTGCTCAGCCGCAATGAGACGCCGCGCCTGATTGACCTGCTGCTGCATTTGCCGAGCCAGGTCATCGACCGCCGTGCGCGGCCAAAGATCCGCGACGCCGTCCAGGGAACCATGGTGACGCTGGAGGTCACCGTCGATCGCCATCGCCCGCCTCCGCCGCGCAACGCCCGGGCGCCCTATCTCGTCTACGCCAGCGACGACACCGGCGACGTCGTGCTGACCTTCTTCCGCGCCAAGCCCGGCTATGTCGAAAAGCTGCTGCCGATGGGCGAGAAGCGCTACGTCTCGGGCACACTGCAGATGTATGACGGCATCCCGCAGATCGTGCATCCCGACCGCGTGCTCGACGAAGAGGCGATCTCGAAGCTCTCGGGCATCGACCCGGTCTATCCGCTGACCACGGGTCTGGCGCTCGGCTCGCTGCGACGCGCGGTCGCGCAAGCGCTGCAGAAGCTGCCCGCCCTGCCGGAATGGATCAGCCCGGAGGTGATGCGCCGCTGCAGTTTTCCGACGGTCACCGAGGCGCTCAGCCGCGTGCATCAGCCGGTCGAGCTCACCGACATCCTGCCCGAAAAGCCCTACTGGTCGCGCCTCGCCTTCGACGAGCTTTTGGCCGGCCAGCTCGCGCTGGCCCTGATCCGCGCGCAATTGCGCCGCCCGGCCGGCGTCCGCAACGCCGGCGACGGTCACTTGCGCAACAAGATCATCGACGCCCTGCCCTATGCATTGACGTCGTCGCAGCGAGAAGCGACCGCCGCGATCGCGAACGATCTGCAACAACCCGTGCGCATGCTGCGCCTGCTTCAGGGCGATGTCGGCTCGGGCAAAACCGTGGTGGCGCTGCTGGCGGCCGCCGCCGTCGCCGAAGTCGGCAAGCAGGCCGCGCTGATGGCGCCGACGGAAATTTTGGCGCGGCAGCACATCAAGACCATCGCCCCGCTCGCGGAGCGCGCAGGGCTGCGCGTGGCCATCCTCACCGGCCGCGAGAAGGGCAAGGAGCGGCGCGAGCTGTTGGCACAACTCGAAGCCGGCGAGATCAATCTCCTCGTCGGCACCCATGCGCTGATCCAGGACGACGTGATCTTCAACGATCTCGCCCTGGCCGTCGTCGACGAGCAGCATCGGTTCGGGGTGCGCGAACGCCTCGCGCTGACCTCGAAGGGCGCCGCCGTCGATGTGCTGGTGCTGAGTGCGACGCCGATCCCGCGCACGCTGGTGCTAACCTATTTCGGCGACATGGACATCTCCGAGTTGCGCGAGAAGCCCGCCGGCCGCCAGCCGATCGAGACCCGCACCATATCGATGAGCCGCCTCAATGAGGTCACGGACAGCATCGGCCGGGCCTTGGAGGCGGGCAAGCTGGTCTACTGGATCTGCCCGCTGGTCGAGGAATCCGAGGCCGAAGGCACCGAGCACCTGACCAATGCGACCAAACGCTTCGAGAGCTTGCAAAAGCGTTTCGGCGACCGCGTCGGCCTCGTCCACGGCCAGATGAAGGGCACCGAGAAGGACCGCGTGATGGGCCAGTTCGCCGCCCATGAGATCGGCCTTCTGGTTGCGACCACCGTGGTCGAGGTCGGCGTCGACGTGCCGGCCGCGACCATCATGGTGATCGAGAACGCCGAACGGTTTGGCCTTGCCCAGCTGCACCAGTTGCGCGGCCGCATCGGTCGCGGCTCGGAAGCCTCGACCTGCCTCCTTCTCTACTCGGAGCCGCTTGGCGAGATGTCGAAGGCACGTCTGAAGGTGATCCGCGAGACCACCGACGGTTTTCGCATCGCCGAGGAAGATTTGAAGCTGCGCGGCGAAGGCGATGTGCTCGGCGTGCGCCAGAGCGGCCTGCCGGGCTACCGCATCGCGCGGTCGGAGGTGCACGGCCAGCTCATCACCCAGGCTAGAGACGAGGCGCTGCGGATCCTCAAAGACGATCCGAAGCTGAAGGGCGAGCGCGGCGAGGCGCTACGGTGCCTGCTGTATCTCTACGAGCGGGACGAAGCGATCCCGCTGATCGGGGCGGGTTAGCCTGCTGCTCTTCGGCGTCCGACCTCATAAGCCGCCACATGCGCGCGGGCCAGATCCAGCAGCGGCGTATCGATACCGAGCGTGCGGGCGCGATTGGCCATATCGCCCAGGATATGCTCCGCTTCGGTAACCGAACCACGCTCGATATCGCGCAACATCGAGGCCTTGAGCAGCGAGTCCAAGGTGGTGAAGAGCTTTCGGTCAAACTCGATGAACGGAGCGCGCGGCTCAAAACCCGACGCCGTTGCAACGGCACAGCATTCCGCGAACAGCCGGAAAATGGACTGCTCGCCGTTCGGCACCGCCAGGATGTCGCCGATACTTGCGCGCATCAGGCAAGTGATGCCAGCGAGCGTGCTGAGCTGGACGAACTTTTCCCACATGTCCTGCATGATCGCTTCGCTGGCGCGCACGTCGATGCCGGGGACATGGAGCAATGTTTCCAGCGCGAGCGCACGCTCGCTCAGCGCCCCGTTGGTCTCGCCGAAGACGATGGTCTGATTGGCCATGAACTGAACGACACGACCATCCGCATCGAGGCCGGCGCTGACGTTCGCCAACCCGCCGAGGACGCGCGCTGCACCGAACTTCGCGGTCAAGGTGTCGATATGTTTCAACCCGTTGAGGATCGGCAGGATCATCGTATCGGCGCCAACTGCCGGGGCAAACTGGGCCATCGCATCGTCGAGCGAGTAGGATTTCACCCCGACGAGCACGACGTCGAATGTCTCCTTGAGATCGTCTGCCAAGATGATCTTCGGCTGTACGGCAAAGTCGCCATGCGGACTCGCGACCTGCAATCCATTCCGCCGCAATTGCTCGGCACGCTTCGCTCGCACCAGAAAGGTCACGTCGCCGCCCGCTCGGACCAGGCGAGCTCCGTAATAGCCTCCAAGCGCGCCTGCGCCGATCACCAGCACTCTCATTCGAACTCCGATTGCATCCATCTGTCTCCGCAGAAACGATAGCAGACGGGGCGTGCGGCGTCTCCTCCCCGTCATTGCGAGCGCAGCGAAGCAATCCAGAATCTTCCCACGGAGACAGGCTGGATTGCTTCGCTGCGCTCGCAATGACGAAGTGGATAGAGCCGCTTCAGAAGACTCACCCTTTCGCCGCGGTCGACTTTATGAAACCTTGCGCTCATGCGCAGGGTCATCGTCGTCGGTTCTCAGGGAAGCGGAAAGACGAGCCTCTCCCGAAGTCTCGGGCGGAAGCTTGGACTGCCCGTGGTGCATCTCGACGTGCTCTACTGGCGGCCGGGATGGAAGCCATCCGACAAGGCCAGCTTCCGTCTACGCGTCGCGGAGGAGATCGCGGGCGACGCATGGGTCATCGACGGCAGCTTCTCGGGGCTCGCCTTCGATCTCACGCTTGCGCGTGCCGACACCCTGGTCGTCATCGACCGCCCACGCTGGCTCTGCCAGTGGCGCATTCTCTGGCGCTCCGCGTTCGATCGCGACACGACGCGACCCGATCTGCCCGAGGGATGTCCGGAACAGTTCGACTGGAAACTGATGAAGGAGGCGTGGCGCTACGACACCGAGCGCGTGCCCGTCATCGAGGCCGAGCGCCTTCAATATGGCCCCGATGTCCCGGTCGTGCGCCTGAGACGCGACCGGGACATCCAGGGTTTTCTGGAGTCGGTTTCAGTGCACGGCGAGTGATCCATCGCCGTGACGTCGGACTGGACGGTCAGGCCTTCTTCTGCGCGACACGCGCTGCGAAGGCCTTCAGCAGTGCCGCATCCACCGCTTCGCCATTCGCATCCGCGGCGAGGTGCTCGAACCAGCGTGCAAAGCCTTCGTAGATCTGGCTCGCCGGATGGTCGGGCCCGAGGAAACCCGAGATCTCCCGCATCTCCGCGACCCAGCGATAGGCCTTCGGGATCATGTCCGGCAGCGCGACTTCGAGCCGGGCCAGGACCGCGGGCTGGCTCAGCGCGAGCTCGTCGCGCAGCGCATCGGCCGCGCCCGCTTTCGTGGCCGCGACCACCATGGCCGAGCCGATGCCGGCCAGGCCCTTGACGATACCGGCATAGGACATCTTCAGCGCGGAGGCCGCGCCGACGGGTCCCTCGACAATCCGCACGTCGAGCCCGAGATCCTTCAGCACCGCGAGATCCCCAGCGTACTCGCCGGACAGGTAGAAAGCCGGGCTCTTGCTGCCGGGCTGCGGCGGGAAGCCGATGATGCCGCCATCGACGAACGGCGCCTGCGCCGAGCCGATGATCTCCTCGATTCTTTGAACGGTATCGACATTGACCGCGTTGCAGTCGACGACGATGGGCTTCTTCTCGCGCCGGACGATCAGCGCGGCCAGGCGTTCGGCCAAAGCCACGGCTTCGCCCGGCGGCACGATCGAAAGGATGATGTCGGCCTCCACGATCGCGTCGTCCTCGGCGCCGATCATGCCGGCATCCGCGGCGCGCTTTTGCGTCGCCTCGCTGCGCCCCTTCAACGATGTCAGCACGCGCGCACCGTTTTCGCCGAGGCGGCGGGCCACGGCGCTGCCCATGGCGCCGGGCGCGAGGATCGCAATGGTCTTCGTCATCATGCACTCCAGGTCGAATTCCGAGCGAGGCGCTCAATTCAACCGGAAGACTAGCAGAGGACGAAAGTGCTTGCGTGAATGCGGCCATCCGAAACGGGAATGGCCCTACTCCACCTTCGCAGGCTGGGGCTGGAGCGCCGACGCGTTGGCGATGCGCGCGGCGTTCGCCATGCCCGCGAGCGCGGCGGCCTTCTTCGGGTCCGGCGCCAAGCCCGGCTGCACCACGCCGGCCGACATGATCAGGGTCGCGGCGTCCTCGGTGCTCATGTCGACTTCGACGATCTTGCTCTTGGGCACGTAGAAGAAGAAGCCCGTGGTCGGGTTCGGCGAGCACGGCAGGAATACGGAGACGTGCTCCTCCTGCCCCGGCAGGCTGCGCGCGACCTCTTCATTCGGCGACTGCGAGATCAGCACGATCGACCACATTCCCGGCGACGGAAACTCGACCAGGCCGACTTTGCGGAAGCTCGAGCCCTTGCCCGAGAACAGCGTCTCGAACACCTGCTTCAGGCCGCGATAGATGGCGCGCACCGCCGGGATGCGGCCGAGGAAGGTTTCGCCGATATCGACCAGCGTCCGGCCGATCAGGTTGGCCGCGAGGAAGCCGACCAGCGTCAGCGTGAAGAATGCGACAATCAGTCCCCAACCTGGAACGACATACGGCAGATAGGTTTCGGGCCGGTAGGCCAGCGGCACGAACGGCCGCACCACGCCGTCAACCCAGGTGACGAACCACCAGACCAGATACAGCGTGATGGCAATTGGCCCCGTCACGACGAGGCCGGTCAGAAAATAATTGCGGAAGCGGCCCATCAGGCCGGTATGCGGTTCCGGGATGGGATCAAGCGGCGCAGGCGCGTCGTCGCGGGGGGTCATTCGGGTTCCAGGTCGGTCGCTGCACTCAAGCTAGGGTCTTCTAGCAGGTTTTGGAAGACTACCTAGCGTTCCGGCCTGATCCCTTCTGCCTATTCCACGGTCACCGATTTCGCGAGGTTGCGCGGCTGGTCGACGTCGGTGCCCATGATGACCGCCGTATGATAGGCGAGCAGCTGAACGGGGACGGCATAGACCATCGGTGTGAACGCGGCCGCCATGTCGGGCATGACGATGGTGACGAGGGACTCGACGGTCGCCTCCTCCGCGCCTTTGGCGTCCGTCATCAGGATGATTCTGCCGCCGCGGGCGGCAACCTCCTGCATGTTGGAGACGGTCTTTTCGAACACGCGGTCATAGGGGGCGATGACGACGACCGGCATGGTCTCGTCGATCAGCGCGATCGGCCCGTGCTTCAGCTCGCCGGCGGCATAGCCCTCGGCATGGATATAGGAGATCTCCTTCAGCTTCAGCGCGCCTTCGAGCGCGAGCGGGAAGCTGGTGCCGCGGCCGAGATAGAGCACGTCGCGCGATTTGGCGATCTCACGCGCGAGCTTCTCGATCTGGAGCTCGGTGGTGAGCGCGTCCGACATCAGGCGCGGGATCTCGACAAGGCCATGAACGAGCTTGGTCTCGTCCTCGTCGGACAATTCGCCGCGGGCCTTGCCGGCCGCGATCGCAAGATTTGCCAGCACCATGAGCTGGCAGGTGAAGGCCTTGGTCGAGGCGACGCCGATCTCGGGGCCGGCGAGCGTCTGCAGCACGGTCTCGCTCTCGCGCGCGATCGTCGAGGTCGGCACGTTGACGACGGCCACCGTGTGCACGCCCTCAGCCTTGGCATAGCGCAGCGCGGCCAGCGTGTCGGCGGTCTCGCCCGACTGCGAGATGAAGATGGCGAGATCGCCCTTGCGCAACGGCGCCTCGCGGTAGCGGAATTCGGAGGCGACATCGACCTCGACCGGCACGCGCGCAAAGCGTTCGAACCAGTATTTCGCGACGAAGCCGGCGTAGCTCGCGGTGCCGCAGGCGGTGATGTTGATGCGCTGGATGCTCTTGAAGTCGAACGGCAGCTTGACCGGCAGCGAGACGCGCTCGGTCGCCATGTCGACATAGCGCGCTAGCGTGTGGCCGACCACTTCCGGCTGCTCGTGGATTTCCTTCGCCATGAAGTGGCGGTAATTGGCCTTGTCGACCAGCGAGGTCGAGGCGGCGTGCTTGATCTTCTCGCGCTGGACGGCGTGGCCGTCCTTGTCGAAGACCGTGGCGCCCTTGCGCGTCAGCACGACCCAGTCGCCGTCTTCGAGATAGCTGATCGTGTCGGTGAAGGGGCCGAGCGCGATGGCATCGGAGCCGAGATACATCTCGCCGTCGCCATATCCGATCGCGAGCGGCGGGCCGTTGCGGGCGCCGATCATGAGGTCGTCGTCACCGGCGAAGATGAAGCCGAGCGCGAAGGCGCCACGCAGCCGCGCCAGCGTCAGCTTCACCGCTTCCACGGGCTTGTTGCCGCGCGTGAGCAGATCGTCTACGAGATGCAGCACGATCTCGGTGTCGGTCTCGGTGTGGAACACCGTGCCCTTTTTCTCGAGCTCCTCGCGCAGCTCGCGGAAATTCTCAATGATGCCGTTGTGGACCACGGCAACGCGTTCGGTCGCGTGCGGATGGGCATTGTTGACGGTCGGCTTGCCGTGGGTGGCCCAGCGGGTGTGGCCGATGCCGGTTGTGCCTTTGAGCGGCTCGGCTTCGAGACGCTTCTCCAGGTTCTTCAGCTTGCCCTCGGCGCGGCGGCGCTCGAGATGCTTGCCTTCGAGCGTGGCGACGCCCGCGGAGTCGTAGCCGCGATATTCAAGACGTTTGAGCGAATCCACCAATTGCTCTGCAACCGGCGTGCGCCCGAGAATGCCGACAATCCCGCACATGCGGATCAATATCCCCCAAATCGTCGAAAAATCGCCTAAACGATCCGCTCGGTCTTTAGCGAAGTTCCTAAGGAACCAGATACTCAATAATTATTGCTGATTGAGACAGCACCGTTTCGCATCCGGCTTCGACTGCGTCGAATTGGCCGGCCTTAAACCGCGCGCATTAACTCCTTGTCAACAAGTTTGGCCAACGATTCCGGGACAGGAGAATAAGGCCATGAAAGGCTCATCCGACCGCAAAGGTCTGTCATCGACGTTCTTGCGCGCCAGCGAGACCACTGGCACGCACCTTGCGCATTGGCCGCCGCCCCAGCGCGGCAAGGAAAGCAAGCCCGTCTTCGTCAAGCACGCCGCCGGAGAACCTGCGAAACGGGCAAAGCCGCGCGGCTGGCGCCTGACGCGCGCGATCTTCTCGGAATTCTCCGACGACGAATAGCGGCGCGCCCTACCACCCCAGCGTCACGGCCCAGACGAGGGAAATGAGGAGCGCCCAGAACGCCAGCCCGATGACGAGGGCCAAAATCTCGGGCGGATCGTACTCGTTCACTTCCCGCAGCAGCAGTCGCCCCATCCCCGTGACGAATGTGTCGATCAGAAAACTGAAGAGATCGCGCACAAAGCGAGAGGACACGGCAGTTGGCGCTCAGTTCTCCGGCTTCTTTTCCGGCTTCTTGCCGCCGGTCTTCATCTCGCGATAGCGCGCGGCGCCGCCTTCCCTGATGGTCTGCTGGTTGCGCTCCAGCGCCATGGCGTCGTCGGGCACATCGCGCGTGATCACCGAGCCCGAGCCGATATAGGCGCCGTTGCCGATCTTCACGGGCGCGACGAGAGAAGAGTTGGTGCCCACGAAGGCACCCTGCCCGATGATCGTCTTGTGCTTCTTGAAGCCGTCGTAGTTGCAGGTGATGGTGCCGGCGCCGATGTTGGAATTGGCGCCGATGGTGGCGTCACCAATGTAGGAGAGATGGTTGACCTTGACGCCGGCCTCCAGCGTCGCGGCCTTGGTCTCGACGAAATTGCCGATCCGCGCGCCGTCGCCGAGCGAGGTGCCGGGTCGCAGCCGCGCATAGGGGCCGATCGAGACGTTCTTGCCGAGCGTGGTCTGCACGATATGCGAGAAGGAATGGATCACCGTGCCGTCGGCGATCGACACGCCCGGACCGATCACCACGAACGGCTCGATGGTGACGTCATTGCCGAACACGGTATCGGCGGACAGATAAACGGTCTCGGGCGCGATCAGCGTGACGCCTGCTTCCATCGCCGCTTTGCGCAAGCGCGCCTGCATCACGCCTTCGGCCTCCGCGAGCTGCGCCTTGGTGTTGATGCCGCGCACCTCGTCCTCGCTGGTCTCGATCACGACGGCCTCCCATCCCTGTTCACGAACGACGCCGACCGCGTCGGTCAGATAATACTCGCCCTTCGAATTCGCATTGCCGATCTTGTCGAGGATCGCGAGTGCACGGCGCCCGTCGATCGCCATCAGGCCGGCATTGCACAGATCGATCTTGCGCTCTTCCGCGCTGGCATCGGCATGCTCGCGGATCGCGACCAGACGGTCGCCCTCGACGATGAAGCGGCCATAGCCGGTGGGATCGGCGGCGCGAAAGCCGAGCGCGGCGATTGCTGCGCCCTTCGCGAGCGGCGCGCGCAGCCGCGCAAAGGTCTCGGCCGAGATCAGCGGCGTGTCGCCGAAGGCAATCAGCAGATCGTCGGCGCCCCGCGCAATCGCCTCGCGCGCCGCCAGCACCGCATGCGCGGTGCCGAGCCGTTCTGCCTGCACGAAGGTGAGCGCATCGGGACGGATACGTTTCGCCTCGTCCCCGACCGCCTGATGGTCGGGGCCGATCACGACGGCGAGCGAGGTGCCGGTTCCCTTCGGTGTGGCGGCGAGCACGTGCGCGAGCAGGCTCTGGTGGGCGACCGGATGCAGCACTTTCGGCAGGTTCGATCGCATGCGCGTGCCTTCGCCGGCGGCGAGTACGATCGTGAGGCTGGAACGGGCGGTCATCGAAATCCTGTCAAACATGGCCGAATCAACGGGCGGCGCCAGGCCGATGCCGTCATGAGCTGTCGCCTTGCTACCCCCGCAAACGCCCGGAATTCAAGTGCGACGGGGTTTTCCTGTTAATGTTCCCTGATTGATTCGGGGAAGCAGCTCGGGGCTGGGCACTTAACGTTCATGGCAAAGGATTCCGACCCACTGGCGGACGCCTTCGGGACCAAGGAGACCGGCGGGCTGTTCTCCGGACTTCTGGCCGAGGAAAGCGCGGTCGACCGCAGCATGATGTGGCGGCTGGGCGCGTGGGGCGTGGTTGCCGTCGGCGCTGTCGTGATGGCCGTGATGGCCAATCAGGCCCAGCTCGGCTGGCGCCGTGACCAGGTTGCGTCCGCCGATCTGTCGCGCCAGGCCGACCGGCTCCAGATGCTGACCAAGGAGAGCCAGAACGAGGCCCGCCGCCTCGCCTCCGCCATCGAGACGCTGAACACCGATCGGGACCGGCTCTATTCGCGCGTCACCGTGCTCGAGCAAGGGATGGATTCCGTCACCGGCGCCATCGCCAAGCAGAGCGCGAAACCGCAGGACGCGCCGGCGCCTGACGCGCAGCCCGCGGCGCCTAGCGTCGCGCCGGTCGCCTCCACGCCGGCTCCCTCGAGTGACAAGCCGCGCGCGGGAGCCGCGAAGGACCAGGCGAAGGAGCCGACAAAAGACGCTGTGAAGGAGGCCGCAAAGGATCAGTTGATCCCGCCGCCGCAGAACGCCGCCATGGCCTCGCTGGTATCGCAGTCGCCGCTGACAACGTCGGCACTGCCCATGCTTCCGCTGGTGCCATCCAAGTCGATCATGGCGCCACCCGATCCCGCCGCATCGAAGCTGACGCAGCCCGAGACGACGGAGAAGGCCGCCGAGAAGAAGCCCGAACAGGCGCCCACCCCGACCGAGGTCGCCGCGGCGCCAGCCAAGCCGCCGGAGACGGCCGAGAGCGAGGCCCCCGCGATCGCTGTCCAGCAGACGCGCTTCGCCATCGACCTCGGTGGCGCCAACTCGCTCGACGGCCTGCGCGCGCTCTGGCGCGGCCTGATCAAGTCCAATCCGGAGGTCGCGGCGCTGCGGCCGATCATCATGATCAAGGAAGGCAACACCGGCCTCGGCATGCAGCTCCGCTTGGGCGCCGGCCCGCTGATCAATGCCGCCGCCGCCGCAAAGCTCTGCGCGGGCCTTGCCGAAAGCGACCGCCATTGCGAGACCACCGTGTTCGACGGCCAGCGGCTGTCGATGCGCGGCGGATCGGAGAAGGGACAAGAGAAGACTCAGGACCGGGTTCAGGAGAAGAACGCGGACAAGAACCAGGACGCCGTCCCGCAAGCCGAGACTGCGCCAGCGCCCGCTCCTGGCGCCAAACCGGAGAAGCGCCGCCGCAGCTACTCCTCAAAACGCTCGTCGAAGCGCGAGGAGCCCGCGCCTGCACCCGCGCCTCAGCCGCCGGCCGCACCGGCGAAGCCGGAGACGGCCTCGGCGGGATCGACGCTGTCGTCGTTCTTCAGGCGGTAGGAACGCGGACGAGTTAGATCACTGCGGCCTCTCATCAAATTGGGGCGTCAATGGCCGTCGACCAATGACTCGTCGAACAGCGCAAGCGATCAGAAATATCCACCTCGCCTGTTGCCCCCTCCCGTCATCCCGACCATATTGCGCCCATGACAAAAAAGCCCTTCCGCCTCACGCCCTACCAGGTGCAGTTCCTGATCGTCGTCGGTTTCGTGTCCGTCGGCTATGCGATCTATCTGCGCTATCTCGGCATCGAGAACTCGACCGTCGGCCTCGCCTGTGACGCTGGCCTGCAGACGCTGATCTGCAAGGCGCGCACAGTCTCGACGGTGCTGTTCAAGAATTCGGTGTTCGGCATCGTCGCGCTGGTGGTTGCGACGCTGAACCTGATGCGGCCGTCGATCGTGCTGCTGACCGTCGGCATCGTCGCCGCCGGCCTCGGCATCGTGCTCTACAATGTCGTGCTGTCGGGCCTTGCGATCGGCCTGTTCATTCTTGGATTTGCTCGGCCCGCGCCCGCCACAGCGTGAACGCGAACAGCAAGTAGATCGCGCAGGTCCACAGCGACTGCCAGTTCTCGCGGCCCTCGTTGAACAGCACATAGGCGGCCGCCAGCGTGAGCAGGCCCGCGAATACCGATTCCGCGATCGGACGCTGGCCGATCTGCGGCCGGTTCAGCATCAGCACCGCGAACGGCACCACCGCCATCGTCAGCGAGGCGTAGGGGAAGTCGTGGTAGCGCGAGTCGAACACGAAGGCGAGCGCGGTCTGCGCCGCGATCACCGCGGTCACCGCCAGCGTCAGGCCGAGCACGGCGGTGAGCTTCGACCATTTGCGGCCCTCGCGCGGGCCGAGCAGATCGAGGAAGGTCGGAAGGCTGCGGCCGATCACCATCGCCTGCGAGCAGAAGATCGGCGACAGGATGCCGGCCAGAAGCAGCGCGCCCCAGTGCAGCCAGCCGCCGATGCCGTAACTCTCATAGTACATCTTGTCGGCGCCGATCCCGAGCAGGGTGCCCGCTGACGTCGCCGAGATCGCGACGCCGAGCCAGGCCGAGAAGCGCGGCGTCCACGGCCGCCTGCGCAGCGTGAGGCCGGCGACCGCGAACACCAGCACGCAGAGGCCCATGCCGGCGCCCATGTACCATTTCCAGTACGGGAAATTGCTGATCGGCTGGCCCGGCGGATATTTCAGGTTCCGGCGCACCGAGTCGTACAGGCCCCAATAGCCGCCGACGGTGCCTTCCAGCTTGCGCTTCCAGGGCTGGTCATAGGACTCGATCAGATTGACGCGAAACTTGTTTGCTTTCGCCAGGCCCAGGATTTCCGAGACGACGCGCGCCTGGTTGGTGCGCGACGGCAGCGCGCCCTCGCGCATGCGCCCTTCGCTGGGCCAGCCGGTTTCGCCGATCAGGATCTCCTTGCCGGGGAACGCGACCGCCATGCGCTCGCGGATCGCCTCGACATGGCTCGCTGCGAACTTCGCCTTCACCGGAACATCCTCCCAATAAGGCAGGATGTGGATCGTGACGAAGTCGACGGCGTCATAGACCTCGCGATTCCTGAGCCAGAACTCCCAGACGTCGGCATAGGTGACGGGCACGCTGACCTGCGCCTTCACCGAGCGGATGATGGAGACGAGGTCCGCGGTCGTCATCTCGCCGCGCAACAGCACCTCGTTGCCGACGATGACGCTGGTGATGATGCCGGGAAATTCCTTGGAGAGGCGGACGGCGAGCGCGGCCTGCTCAAAATTCTTGGCGCGGTTGCTGGAGAGCCAGATGCCCTGGAGCACCTTCAGCCCGCCGACCTTGGCGGCGATCGCCGGCACCTGGTCGAGCCCGTTCTCCATCGAATAGGTGCGGACGCAGTCGGTGATCTCCTTGAGCTGGCGCAAATCCTGCTCGATTTGGTCGGCCTCGATATGGGTCCACGCGTTCAGCGGCGACTGTTCCCCGCGGAACGGCGCATAGGAGACGCATTGGACCTTGTCGGCCGGGTCGATCGGGGCGCGCGCGAGCGTGATTGGCGTGGCCAGCCACCACCACACGGCAGCAATCGCACCCAGTGAAACGAGCAGAAGCGCCAGTGGCGTACGAAGAGAAATCGGTTCCGTCCTCCGCGAGGTGCCGTCGATTACCTGCTCACGCGCCATCTGCCAAGGGGTGTGTCCGGGATGGATCCTTCCCTCCCCCGAGGAATTTACCTGCGGCCGTTCGACAGAGGCCTAGGATCGTGACTTTGCTGGACAAAATTTCAAATTCAGGTCATGGACTCGGCAGGACTTTGCCGCCGCATTGGGGACCCATTTGGACGCCATCACCGGCGAGTCCGCGAGGTCCTGGCGCGGGCGGTCAGCTGATATATTGGGGAATTCATGCGGCAACGGGTGTTCGAGTTACGAAATGCGGTCCTGCGGCAGTTCGCCGCCACCTTGGCCGTCTCCTCCCTGGTCGTGATGGTCGGTCTCGGTGGCGCCTCCGCCCAGAGCGGCACGCCCGCCCCGGACCAGGGCAAGGCAGCCACCCAGCCCGCCGATGCCGCCGCCAAGGACGCCGCCCAGAACCAGCGCCGCACCGACGAGTTCGCCGAAGCAGCCCAGGTCATCAACGGCCCGGCCGGCAACCCCGAATGCGTCTGGCTCGGCCGGCGCGTGGTGCGGCTGATGTGGCGCGACGACCTCGATACCGCGTTCCGCCATCTCGACCTCTACGACCGCTTCGGCTGCCCCGGCGGCCACATCCAGGCCGCCTTCCGCTGCCTGACCCGCTTTGGCGGCCAGATCGATCCCAAGGTCGCCGAGACCCTGGACAGCCGCGTGCACGCCTGCTGGATCAACCCGGCATCCCAGCCGCAGCAGGCGTCAGCCAGCGCCTCCCAGCCGGCGGCGCCAACCACGGGCAATTCGCAGGCCCCGCAGCCGGCCGCGAGCCCCGCGCCTGCGGCAAGCCCGACACCGGCGCCCTCGAAATAGCCGCGATCGTTTCAGCCGCCGTTCAGGAACGATCGGCGATAGAAGCGGTTGGCACTGCCGCACATTCCGAAACTGTCATGCCCTCATACGGTCATGAGGCCATGACAGTTGTGAAACCGCGCGGCAGAGGTATGCTCCATTTGCCGCGGACTCGGTCGGATCTCGGGGTCGGATCCGCTTCCCTGCCACCTCAGCCCCTTTTGGTTTAGCCGCGATGCGCGTTGTCGCCGCCGTTCTGTTGCTTGTGTCCGTGCTTCACGCCGGCATCTGGGGAGTCCTGCGCGACAAGGAACCCGCGCCCGACTTCAAGGGCCTGCTGCCCAGCGTCTCCTACGCCCCGTTCGAAGGCGCGGCGCACCCCGACATCGACAACATCCCCACCGTCGAGAAAATCCGCGCCGACCTGAAGACGCTGTCGACGATGACGCGCGCGATCCGTCTCTATTCGTCCACCGGCGGCGTGGAGCTGGTGCCGCCGATCGCGGCCGAGTTCGGCCTCAAGGTCACCGTCGGCGCCTGGATCGACAAGGACAAGGATCGCAACGAGCGCGAGATCAAGGCCGCCATCGAACTCGCCCGCAAGAACAGCAACGTCGTCGGCGTCGTGGTCGGCAACGAGGTGATCTACCGCGGCGAGCAGAAGGTCGAAGACCTCATCGACATGATCAAGAAGGTGAAGGGCTCGGTCCGCGTGCCCGTCACGACCGGCGAGATCTGGAACATCTGGCGCGACAATCCCGACCTTGCCTCCAACGTCGACTTCATCGCCGCCCACGTGCTGCCCTATTGGGAAAACTTCCGCTCGGACCAGGCCGTCGACCAGGCCGTCGATCGCTACAACCTGTTGCGCAACCTGTTCCCGGGCAAGCGCATCGTGATCGCCGAATTCGGCTGGCCGAGCCAGGGCTACAACCTTCGCAACGCCGACCCCGGTCCGTTCCAGCAGGCGCTGACCCTGCGCAACTTCGTTAGCCGCGCCGAAGCCATCGGCATGGAATACAACATCGTCGAAGCCATCGATCAGCCCTGGAAATATTTCGAGGGCGGCGTCGGCCCGTACTGGGGCATCCTCAACGCCAGCCGCGAGCCGAAATTCGCCTGGACCGGCCCGGTCGAGAATCCCGACTACTGGAAGCTGATGGGAATTGCGCTGCTGGTCGGCATCCTCCTGTCGCTGCCGATCCTGCGGCTGGAACAGCCGACCGCCAGGCAGGCGTTCCTGCTATCGGCGACCGCCAACGGCGTCGGCGCCTGGGCCGCGACCGTGTTCGCGTTCTGGAATGACCACTATTTCATCTTCGGCTCGGCCTTCGCGCTCACGCTCGGCATGATCCTGCTTGTTCCCCTTGTCCTCATCGCGATGGCGCGCGTCGACGAGATCGCGGCAGTGGCCTTGGGCCGGCCGCCGCAGCGGCTGCTCTCCAAGAGCAAGCCGGTCGAGAACGTTCCCGAGAATTACTACCCGAAGGTCTCGATCCACATCCCCGCCTATTTCGAGCCGGTCGAGATGCTGAAGCAGACGCTCGATGCGCTGTCGCGGCTGAACTATCCGAACTACGAATGCGTCGTCATCATCAACAACACGCCCGATCCCGCGTTCTGGCAGCCGATCCAGGACCATTGCCGCGCGCTCGGTGAACGCTTCAAGTTCATCAACGCCGAGAAGGTGCAGGGCTTCAAGGCCGGTGCGCTGCGGATCGCGATGGATCGCACCGCCGTCGATGCCGAGATCATCGGCATCCTCGATGCCGACTATGTCGTCGATCCCGACTGGCTGAAGGACCTCGTGCCTGCTTTCGCCGACCCGCGCGTTGGCCTCGTGCAGGCGCCGCAGGAGCATCGCGACGGCGACCTGTCGATCATGCACTACATCATGAACGGCGAATATGCCGGCTTCTTCGACATCGGCATGGTCCAGCGCAACGAGGCCAACGCCATCATCGTGCACGGCACGATGTGCCTGATCCGCCGCGCCGCGATGGACATGGCCGGCGGCTGGTCGTCCGACACGATCTGCGAGGACAGCGATCTCGGCCTCGCGATCCAGCAACTCGGCTGGACCACCCACTACACCAATCATCGCTACGGCCAGGGCTTGCTGCCCGACACCTACGAGGCCTTCAAGAAGCAGCGTCACCGCTGGGCCTATGGCGGCCTCCAGATCGTGAAGAAGCACTGGCGGAACTTCCTGCCCGGCCGCAGTCGGCTGACGCCCGATCAGAAGCGCGAATATGGCTTGGGCTGGCTGAACTGGCTCGGCGCCGAGAGCCTCGGCGTGGTGGTGGCGCTGCTCAATCTCATCTGGGTGCCGATCGTCGCCTTCGCCGACATCGCCATCCCCGACAAGATTCTGACGCTGCCGATCATCGGCGCCTTCATCGTCTCGCTCGCGCACTTCCTGTCGATGTACCGCGCGCGCGTCGCGATCAAGCCCGGCCAGATGATGGGCGCGATGATCGCCGCGATGAGCGTGCAATGGACGGTGTCGCGCGCGGTCGCGCAGGGGTTGATCACCGAGCACATCGCGTTCGCGCGCACCTCCAAGGGCGGCCTGTCCAGGATGTCGATCGAGTTCCAGGCGTTCTGGGAGGCCGTGATCGGCACCCTGCTGGTGATCGGCGCCGGCGTGCTGATCGCCTCCAACAGCTATCGCCAGATCACCGAGATCTACATCTTCGCCGGCGTCCTGGTGCTGCAAAGCCTGCCGTTCCTGGCCGCGGTCGCGATCGCGATCCTCGAGCTCAGCCGCATCAACTCGTTCCAGTTCTGGCGCGACAGCGCGATCCGCACCGCCGAACTGATCGGCCTGCGCCCCGTGGCCCTGCCGACCCCCGCCGGCACGCCGCAACCGGTGCCGAGCGAAGTCCGGCGGGAAGCGAACTGACGGACGAACGGCCTCTCGGCGCGGGTGAAACCTCCGCGCCGGCAAGCCACCGGCGCTGTTCGGCGTGGATAGCGGGCCGCCAATCGGGTTGAAAATTCCGGTCTAAGCGGCGGAAAGCGCGAGCGAATCCCCGCCTCCGCCAAGAGTTTGGGCCGCCACTCGCACTATTGACCTCAGCGCCCCGTCCCCCTACACAGCGCGGGCCGAAAGCATGATCCGGAAACAGCCGGTTTTTCCCCGCGACGCCAGTTGAGGCAGCGGCAAGACATGCTTCTCGAATGTCCGAAGACGATGGCGATCGATCTTGAAAGCCATCAGCGGCCATGGGAGCGCGTAGCTCAGCCGGTAGAGCACGTGACTTTTAATCACGGGGTCCTGGGTTCGAGCCCCAGCGCGCTCACCAAGCCAAAACAATGACTTAAGCGAAATCACAAGCCGACCGAAAAAGCCGTGTGTGGGCACTGTGTTGGCAAACTGATTGCCGATCTGCGTCGAGGATGGCAGCGCGGCAATTGCTCGCGATCGCCACTAGGCCGGCGCGCTCAAGCGGCAGCACGCCCTCCCCGTCCGCCAGATCCGGGCAGATGCGCTCCATGCGCGCGAAAGAGCCCCACTAGGGCCGGCGCAACACCCCAAGCAGGTCGGCGACATCGATCACATCAAGGTCTTCGCGACGGTGGGCGCCGCGGAACGACGGTTTGAGGAGAACGACCCGGAGGGCGTCGCCTTCGAATACGATGTGATCGAGTGATGTGGAGCGGATAATCAGCGCCACATCGTTGGTGGGCTCAGGGCCTCGCGACCCGCCGCTTTCAACGCGTCGGTCGAGAGCTGTCCATGTGCCGCGGCATCGAGCAGCTTCGAAGCAACGTACGCTCTGGCGCCCGTCTCGCTTACAGGAATATTTTCGCAAACTTCATCGAGCACCGCCCTGAGCAGCGCAGTCATTTCAGCATCAAACACGCCGAACTCCCGAAATTGAGAGGATACTGAACGCTGCACAAGCGGAATATATTCGCTTGGCAGCGTTCGCCGCGTATTCCGGTCTGGGCTCTGAAATCCCAGCGCCTTCCAAATTGGCACCTGTCTGTCAAAGTAATGTGACAGCTTCCTCGGCCACATCAACAGGAGTTTGCAGGGCCTGCCAAGGCCCGCCAGCGTGAACCGGCAGCCTGAAACCTTCCCAGGTTTCGTACGTAAAATCTCTATCCGAGGTTTTTGTTAGTTCCCATCTCGGGGCTGGAAATGAACACCGCCGCCGGGACAATGTATTAGAGCCCGGCGGCGTATTTGTTGGTGCCTGAACCGGCGCGCGCCTCGAGCGGCGGCTTCCACCTGAATTTGTAGGGCAGATTTTTTCTAACCTGAGTTAGTTTTTTCTATGCCCAGCGTCGACTACCCCAATTTTTCTGCACGTAGAGCAAGGGGTCGACCGGGTGGTTCAACAACTGGGACTGGAGGATTGGGCCTGGCAAATCGCCGCCGACGTGTATCGCTTGAATCTGTATAGCCGACTCACCGGACGAGCGGCCCCTGGAGACGCCGTTTCAGACGAACAGCTTGCCAGAGCAATCCGCGAAAGCTTCACTCAAACGAACGACGCCGCCTATCGAGAAATGGTTGAGTTAGCGACCGATGCCGCTTTATCGGCCTACGATCGTGTCGTCTCACGCAATGTCAAACAGGCGCGCGCTCAACTAGCGAACTAACGGCTCGTCGGCGGATGATGACTAGCCTGCCCCGCAAGAGAACCCCGCCGACCTTGTGAGCCGCCGGGCTTATCTCTACCGCTTCAACCGGCGGCGGCGATGCGTCATCAGCCGTTACCGGACGCCACTCCGATGCATTGATGCCGCAATCGGCGCGATGTTATGCTAGTCGCAGAACCGGGAGTTTCTCGATGCGCAAAATCGCCGCCGCTGTCATGTTTGCCCTGATCGCACAGACCGCATTGGCTCAGGACCATGTTCCAATGTACGGCGAGTCCAAGGACAAGACGGAGGCCGAGAAGGCGGACGACATTCGGGCCGAGCGCGCCTATCAACGCTCCCTCGGCAATGTTCCCGACCAGAAGGCAGTCGATCCGTGGGGAACTGCCCGCGGCGACGAAGCGAAGAAGCCGGCCACGCCAGCCAAACCGGTAGTGAAACATTCGTCCAAGGCCAAGAGCGGCAGCCCCCCCAACTAGCGAATTCTAAAGGGGGGCCGCCAGCGTGAACCGGCGGGTCAGCGCTTCACTGCGTTGCCAGCTAATTCCATCGCGAGATCTAGGGCTGCGATTCCAATTTGGTCGGTCGGACGAGATCTACAGCGCCGGTCCATCCAAGCAATTAGCGCTGTGAAGTCACCGCCTCCGACAATCGCCTCCATCATAGAGCGAAGGCCGGCGAGGCTGACATCGAGCATCCAGCCAAAGCTTATGCCGTGGCGACGGCAATAGCCGGCCAATTCTTGTGAAGCGCAGAAGCCTGGTGTGTGCGGAGCCGGATCCTGAGCGCGGTGGCTCAAGGGCTACGAGTGTTGGTCCACGGGTCTGCAACCTTGGGGAAAACGCTCCCTAGGTCAGTCGGACTGCATTTTCCGAATCAACCAGATGTGCGCGCCCTCGTGTGTGATCTTGCTTGGGGGTATGCGTGAGCCAGTTTCTGTCGGTGCTGCTATTGCTGACGACATTGACGCTGACGGTGTGTTTCGGCGTGGCGGCCTGGCGCCAGTCCGCCGGCAGAGACGTCGATATCACCGCCACCATTTCACATCGGGAAACCGGCTGGAGGTCGGAACCGAGCAACTGAGGACCCTTGCGCTCGCCCTCCGGTTGAAGTCTGATGTTCTGGCGGAGCTCGGAACGGCTGCATGAATGAGAGACATTGGCCAGGCGTCGCGACTGCCGTCGCGATCCTGTGGATATTTGCGACGATGATGTGGCTTGGAATCGCTGGGCCAATCTGGCACGCGAGCAACGCCGCCAATCCAGACGCTTGGATAGGATTTGCCGGAAATGCCTTAGGAGCTGCCGTATCGCTTCTCGCAGCGATTGTTGCTGGCATAGCCGCTTATCGAACGATCCTGCCAATGCAGCGCCAACTTTCTGAGTTGGTCAGGCAGAACAACTTTGCGCACTATGAGCGTCTGCGACAGCGTGCTGCCGAACTCATCGACATGAAAATCCTAATCGAGAACGTTGCCGCGAATCTCGAATCTATGGAAACCGGGCTATTGCTTTCCGGCCTTGGCGCCAACGAAGGCAGGCAAGCCGCTTTTGATCGCCTCGAACAAAGCGCTGGAGTCCTAAATGCGGCGCGGCGAACTTTGTGGGGCGACGAGAATGCACAAAGCTTGACTGTCTACTTTGTCGACAACGCTCTGCGAGCGGTAAATGAAGTAAGAAACGCCTTGCTTGGAACCCGGCGGCCGTTTGATCGAGACGCGTGGACTAAGTTCAAAGGGATCGCCTTCCAAGGTGGGGTAGCGCTCCACAATAGGATTAGGCTTGAGACGGACTTTGTTTCCGCTGAAATTGCGGCGCTCGAACCATCGATTTTGAACCGGCCACCATTTCCTCAGCTTTGGAAAGGCGAATATCCCGGACCGGAGAAGCTTGCTGAAATGTATGCGCGTCGCCCGGCCCAACCGCAGTCTCGGGATAAGCCAGCGGCCACCGCCCCATTCGCGAGCTAGGGGTTCGGGCCTCCAAGTCGAGCAGCCCCTCACGGATAACGTCTCGGTGAATGAAACCGTTCGCCGCATCACGCGAAGCACTCAGGAAACAATCCGGGTCCAGTGTCTCGTCACCCACGAGGGGATCTCAAAATGATTATTCTCAAGGTCTCTGCTGTTGTTCTTGGCGCTGGCATCCTTTTCACGATGTACTCAGGGGAGCTAAGCGCAGACGTCGTGCTTGCCATCGTGTCCTGCTTGGCATGACAAGAAGACCGGCCAACGTGAACTCGAGGGCCAGTAATGCCAACTGCTTCGCTTGAACTATCTTTAGCTTTCCGGAGCCGACGTCGCAGCCGGCACACTCAGCGGCGCTCCCCCAACTGAAACCGGCCCGACAGACTTCGACTGCCGAACCATCCGCTTCCGCATCGCTGCCGACAGTCCATAGCGTGCATTCGCTTTTCGGATCGAGGACGTGACGTCCGACATCATCGCATTTTGCAGCGTATCGAGCTTCGCGATGAGCGTGGACAGCTGTGAAGATATCTTCCTCACATCCACCCGTTCGTCCGTGATGCTCTGTCGCAGAGACAGCAGCACCATTGAATCCTGCTGCAGCAGGGCTGCATTTTGCTGCAAGGCGTGGTTGTTCTCCTGCAGCGAAGCCGTGTGTTGCTGCTGGGCCGACTGAATGTCCTTCAAGGCAGCGACAACCGGATCCGCCTTTGGCGCGGACGCTTCCCGGCGCGGAAGCAGTTCAGCCAGACTGCTGAGATTCGGCGACGGAAGATCAGCCGGCAATGTATAGATCGCCGCCGCACCATTGATGGCCAGGGCACACACCGACAGTGCCAGGACCGATTTCCGGCTGGACCGCTTGGCCGGAGCTTCCGGGGCTGCGGGCTCGAGTCCTGCGACTGCGAGCGCGAGCGCCGCGGGGTCGAGTTGTTCGACGAGGCCTTGCGCCTCGGATGTCGTGGCCATGTCCATTGACCTCAAATGAGCGAGCAACAGGAAGCCGACGCCGGAACGTCCTCGCGACGGCTCCTCTACGCAGCACCCACCTACAACTGCCTAAAATTGTGGGCATTTTGGATTAATTCCACGTTAGCGACGTGGCCGCCTGGCAGGCCCGGCCGCCCCGGCCGATTACGGGGGGCTATGCGACCGAATGAGTCACGCGGCCGCCTGCTTCGAAGCACCAAAGCCGAGAGACAAGGCCCCCGAAAGGTGTAAGATTCACGAGAACCGGAGGAACGGCATGTTTGAAATCAGCGGTTTCGACACGGCAGGCGTCGTCAGCCTCAAGCGGCTGTCACTCGCGGCCGCCCTCAAGAAGGCCCGAGAGCTTGTCGAAGACGGGTGCTGGGACGTTCAGATCGTCGATCCAACCGGGCGCGTACACACCTCGTTTGAGGAGCAGGCCGCTTAGCGTAGCGCTGGACCGGCTCCGCGGCTAGCTCATCAAGAGCACGCTGATCAGGAGCACACTGATCCGGAGCACACCCGGTCTCACGCCTGACGGCCCGTCTCTCAGTACCGCCGATAATAATTCTCTGGCCGGTCCTGGAATTGTAGTGGAACCGTGCCGTTGGGGTAGCAGACACCGTCGCGGATATCGACGTCAGCGCCGTGGCCGCATGGCACCGGACGCCGGCGCATTCCATAGTAAGGCCGCGGGCCCTGATAGTATCCCTGCAGCGCCGCCTGGTCTTCGGGACGGAGATAGCCGTTGGGATAGCACATCCCGTCGCGGGCGCTCTGATCCCAATGATCGCCGCACGGCGGCGGATGCCTCGGTACGCCGCGATACTGCACCTCGAGCGGGCGTTCGACAGCTGCGGCAGGCGCCGTTGCACCGCCATGAAGAGCAAGGATTGTCGCAATAGTGGTGATCAACATCGAAGCGGTCCTCCAAGGCCGCAAGATAGACAACCCCTCTGAATGACGCCTGAACGCGACGAGAGCGCCACGACCATCAGGGTCGGCCGATGGCACGATGGCGGCCACCGCGCTGCACTGGACGCTGCAGCTGTCTGCAGTTCAAAGGCCTTGCCACAAAAGCCGGGAGACAACGCCCTCGAAAGGTGTAAGATTCAGGAAAACCGGAGGAACGGCATGTTTGAAATCAGCGGTTTCGACACGGCAGGCGTCGTCAGCCTCAAGCGGCTGTCACTCGCGGCCGCCCTCAAGAAGGCCAGAGAGCTCGTCGAAGACGGGTGCTGGGACGTTCAGATCGTCGATCCGGCTGGGCAGGTCTACACCTCGTTCGAGGAGCAAGCCGCTTAGTCGCGCCCGCCCCTCGGCACTTTTCAGAAATCATCCGCCCGATCCGATCACGCTTCGCGAGCCGTGGCCGTGACCGCGATCGAAATGAAAACCCCAGCGCCTGGTAGGGAGCGCTGGGGCGTTTTCAAAATATCAATCGGTAAAAGCAATGAGGCCTTCATAGCACCGGTCTCGAAGCGCGAGTGTGAACTGGTTCACACGGCTCCGCCGATCTTCGCGTACCGCGTCCGGGTGTGGCTATCCGCCTCGGCCGACGTTGGACGAGGCATCATTGAGCCAGCGCGCCGTTGCTTCATCGCTCCAGCCGGGGACCGCGAAGCGCACGCGAGGATTCACTTCCGTGCCGAAACGATCAACCGGAGGATGGCGTGTCGCAGGATTGTGCGCACGAGCGTGGTGCGCGGCGTCCGCAGACGTACACAAGACGATCAGGAGGCCCAGGGCCAAAACAACACGCATCGTATCGGCTCCAATCGAGTCCGTTCCCGCTCATGTAATACGCCGACCGACCCACCGCGATCTGACGCGGCTTCACAGCTAGGAGAGCGAAGCGCGAACGCGACGCTCTTGCGATCGAACGGACCGCCGCTCAACTCCCGCGCGCCGCACCGTTGCCAACCAATTCGTTTGGGAGCACGCTCTCTCCAGGCGCTTAAGACGCCGCACAGGGAGAACCACATGAAGGAACCGGGCCTGGACGGCCGCCATCGGGACAAGGATGGCGCGATCAGCAAGAAGCACGGCAACACGCTGGTCGGTACGTTGCGCAAGATCTACGGAAAGGCGTTTGCGGCCGGTTATCCCGATGCGACCCCGCTCAGCGAGGTCTTGCATCAATTGAACGAGACCTCGCTGAGCCAGTTGCGTCGCGATCACGACACCGGGCATCTCGGGCACAAGATCGACCACGCCTCGAAGTGAATGGACTTCACTTGGCCGATTTCGCTTGGCCCACTTCATTTGGCCGACTTCAGGTCGTCGAAACCGACTCCGCCGACAGCCTCTCGGACGCAGCTTGGACAGGCTGCGCGATCGGTCGCCTCGCCGTACTTGCCGTTTGAGCCCTCGCTACCCTCGCGCTAGCATGAGCCCTTTTACGGAGGCTCATTTGAAGCAGTTCATTATCATCATCGCCGCCATCGCGCTCGCCGTGACTGCTCCCGCCCGCGCGCAGGCGCTGGTCGATCCCAACAAGGTTGCCCCCGAATATCGCGAGGCGGCCGAGAAGCGCCGGGCCGAGCAGATGCGGCAGCGCGAATGCGCACTGAAGGCGGATCTCGACAAGGTGCTGCCCAGGGATCGCACCGTCTATCTCAACCATTGCCTGGACACGCTGGCGGTCAAGCAATAGCAGCTGGCTGGGGCCGTCTCGATCAGACCACGACCGTAGGCCGACCTGACCGCACGATGATCTGTCGATTTCGGGCTCGTGTTGTGGACCAGCGGGCGATTTGTCGCACCGGCGCCGCGAAGACGCGGCCCCCTCCTCACTGGCGCCGCGGCTTGCTCGGAAACAGCCGATCGCGGATGTAGCGCGAGGTCGGCGTCAGGCGGATGCCGCGCGGCTTCTGCCAGGCGGCGCGGTCGATCTCCTTCTTGTCGCCGATCTCGAGCCTGCCCTTGGCTCCCTTGGCGATGAAGATCGCGTCGCTCATCTTGCGGCCGGAGCGCTTATTCCTGGCCGTCACTTCCTTCCACAGGCTGATCCGGCCGAGCTTGAGCTTGGGCAGCTCCTCCTTGATCTCCCGCCGCAGGCAGTCCTTGTCGGACTCGCGCGAACGCTTGCGGCCGCCCGGGAACATCCACAGGCCGTCCGACCGCCGTCTGACCAACAATACCTTGCCGCGTTTTGCGGCAACCAGCTTGGAAGACTTCGCCATTACTGCCGTAGATCGAAAACAGAATCGCCCTATCGTAACTTGTCTAGTTGAATAGACAAGTTCGCGGGGCGCTTTGACCACAGCCCGTGCGAGCAGCTCAGCTTTCGCTCGCCGCCGCCCGGTCCTCGGTCCTGATCCAGGCCATCATCAACTCCCAGGCCACCGACAGGATGATCGGCCCGATGAACAGGCCGACGATGCCGTGGGCGAGCGTGCCGCCGATCACGCCGACGAAGATCACGATGGTCGGCGTGGTGAGGCCGCGCCCCATCACCAGCGGCTTCAACATGGTGTCGATGAAGCCGACGAGGACGAGAAACACGGTGAGCAGCAGCGCCGTGGTGACGTCCTTGGCGGTCCAGATCCAGATGATCACCGGCAGGATCACCAGGAACGCGCCGATCTGCACGATCGACAGCAATAGCACGATGAAGGCGAGCAGGCCGGCGCTCGGCACGGCTGCCATCTTGAAGCCGATGCCGGCGAGCAGCGCCTGCACGATGGCGACGCCGATCACGCCTTGCGCCACGGCGCGGATGGTGGCGCCACCAAGCTCGAGAAAATGCTCGCTCTGCTCGGGCACGATGCGAAACAGGAAGCCGCGCCCGGCCGCAACCAGCCGCGGCCCATGCGGAAACAGGAAGCCGGCGACGAACACCGAGACCAGAAACTGGAGCGTGCCGAGGCTCGCATCGCCCGCAAGCGACAACAGGGGTCCCGCCAGCGGCTGGAGATAGGGCGCGACCTCGCGCAGCACCGCACGGATGTTGTTGTAGGCCTGATCCCAGAGATCGTAGAGCCAAGGGCCGACCACCGGCCACGACTTGAGCTGCTCCGGCGCCGACTGCAGCGCGAGGTCGCCGGTGCCGAGCTGCTTCGCCAGTTCGCGCGCACCGTCCACCGCGCTGAGGCCGAGCCAGGTCGCCGGGCCAATGACGATGCCGAGCGTGATCAGGGTGAGGATCGCGGCCGCAGTCTTCGGGCGGCCGCCGAGGATCTTGGCGACCCAGCTGAAGGCCGGATAGAACGCGACCGCGAGCACGGCGCTCCAGGCCAGGATCGGCACGAACGGGCGGATGATCAGGAAGGTCCAGATGATCAGCAGGCCAAGCAGGCCGACCCGGATCAGGAGCTGGATAATGTCCTCTCCCGTCAGGAGCTGACGGAGACTTTTCACGGGCACGCCTTTCCTTGCGGCATTGACGCGGGTTCCGACACTTGCGCGGCAAAGCGTTATTGCCAGCCGCGCATCCGGCGTCAAGACGACCGGACCCGCGGCGGCGCAAGGGATCGGACCGCTGCGCCGCCCGGCGCGGCATCAGCTGTCGCCGAACGGGTTGGTCCAGTCGGCCGAGCGGTGGCGCTCCGTCCGCTCAGAAGTGGTAGTTCACGCCCACCGTGCCGGTCTGGATGTTCAGCTTCACATTGGCTGGAGTCGCCACCAGATTGCCTGTCGTCACCGGCTGCTCGGTGATCGTGCCGAAGCCCATATAGTTGTACTCGGCCCGCACCGACCAGTTCGGCATGAACATCCACTCGATGCCGCCGCCGGCAAGCCAGCCGGTGCGATTGAAGCTGCCCGAGGCGGAACCGGCGAGCGGGCCGGCAAGGCCGTTGTTGACGCTATACTTGTCGCGGGTGAAGGCCGCGCCACCCTTGGCGTAGAGCAGCACGCGGTCGAAGGCGACGCCGAAACGGCCGGCGACCGTGGCGATGTAGTCGTTCTTCAGCGACAGGTTGAAGCCGGCACCGCCACCGAACGGGCCGCCGGCATTGAGTGTGACGCTGGACCAGGCGCCGGTGCCTTCGAGGCCGATCACGAAATTGCTGATCTGGTAGTTGCCGCCGATCTGGCCCCCGACGATGCCGCCGCTGGCCGTGGCCGAGCTCCAGGTCGCTGTCGGATCGGTCGGGTCGATGCCGGTCCATTTGCTCCAGGCGCCGCCGCCATGCGCGCCGATGTAGAAGCCGGTCCAGCTGAAGATCTGGGCCGCCACCGGCGCTTTGACCGGCGCGGGCGCAATGATGTCAGCTGCACATGCTGGCGTTGCCAATGACAGCAGCGCAGACGCCAAAACCAGTTTCTTCCGCATGATCTCACCCCCAAATTGTCCGCCCTCCGACCGAGGCGACGATGAAATCTAGCTGTGGGATCAAGCGCGCGCTTGGACCAATCGGCGGCGCGATTTGGACTGACGGGCGCTCGTCAGACCCGGGAAGCTCCTGCAACGCCGCGACCGGAGCCCGGTTTGGCTAACGGCGATTAACCGGATTTCCCGAGGTCAGTTTACGCCGATGCAAATCCCCGCACCTACGCTTCTCGCCAACATTCAAAAACACTGATGTGCAATGGCCAACAGCATCTGGACGACCGAAGAATTCACCTGCGCGGGTTGCAGCATGAACTACACCGCGACACGGGAAGAGCACAGCGAAGCCCACACCGGCAGCTTCAAATGCAGCATCTGCAGCGGCGTGGTGCACACCTGGTCGGGGAAGCATCACTTCTTCGGCTGGCGGGCGGTGAAGACAAAACCGCCGGTGTTCGGACGGCGCTGGGCGGGCGTGCAGTGGTAGGCCAGTGGAGCTCAACAAACGAAAAATAAGTTGGCTTGGAAGATGTCCGACGCGGGCCGAGACAATGGGAATCTTGTTCGCGCTCGCCCTGATTTGCATTTCCGCTGTCGTGCTTGTGTGGTTCCCATCCGCCAATCAAGCCACAGGCTTCGGCTCAAATTGGAAATGCAAGAGCATCCCCAATAGTGAGCCGGTCTGCATGAAGACGATCAACCCGTAGCTACCGTCGGGACACCGGGCGCCCATCGTCAAGCCCTCATCGCAATTGCATTCCACTTTACCGAATTTCAGATTTATCGCACACGACACACCCTGGCCCGAGACAAGGGGCGGATCGGGCGCGCGCATCTCCAGCGCACGGACCTGCGGGTGCCAGTCGGCGCCCGGCCTTTCCTGCGCCCTTGTTTCGACGAGACCAAAAGGACGACGCAAGACTCGGGCGAAATGCGCCGCGAGAAGGCGACGTCATGTCTGCCATCCGCCCATCGAGGTGCGCCTTCTGCTACGCCGAGACACCGGATAAACTCCCCCTCCCCGCAACAGAAGCCGACACGCAAATGACCGCCCCCTTCGTTCCCCAGATCGCCCTCTACCGCAACTGGCTCGCCGAGCAGCGTGGCCTCTCCTTCGCGAATTACGAGGAGATGCGGCAGTGGTCGGTGCGCGATCTCGACGGCTTCTGGCGCAGCATCTGGGACTATTACGATCTGCAATCGCCGACGCCGTTTGCGGCCGTGATCGCCGAGCGCAAGATGCCGGGCGCGGTGTGGTTTCCCGGCGCGCAGGTCAACTATGCGCGGCAGGTGTTCCGGCATGTCGAGGCCGCCGACGCCGCCGGCCTGCCCGCGATCGTCAGTAGCGGCGAGGACGGCAAGCTCAACGAAACGAGCTGGCCGGAGCTGCGGCGCAAGGCGGCGGCGCTCGCGCTGCATCTGAAGGATCGGGGTATCAAGCCCGGCGACCGGATCGCGGCCTACCTGCCCAACATCCCCGAAACCATCATCGCGTTTCTGGCGAGCGCCAGCATCGGCGCGGTCTGGAGCGTCTGTGCGCCCGATATGGCTGCGCCGGCCGTGATCGACCGCTTCAAGCAGATCGAGCCGAAGGTGCTGATCGCCTGCGATGCCGTCACCTATGCCGGCCGCCGGCATGATCGCAAGGACGTCGTCGCGGAGCTGCGGCGATCGCTGCCGACGGTCGAGCACGTCATCCTGCACAGCGAGGCCGCGCCCGCAGCGCCGGACGCCCGGCTCGCCGACATCGCCGCAAGGACAGGCGCCGCGATCGACGCGTTCGAGCCGGCCTGGCTGCCGTTCGATCATCCGCTCTGGATCGTCTATTCCAGCGGCACCACCGGCCTGCCGAAGCCGATCGTGCACGGCCATGGCGGCATCGTCATCGTGGTGCTGGCGCTGCTGGGCCTGCACAACGACCTCGGCTGCTCCTACCACGCGAACTCGTTCGGCGAGCGCTATCACTGGTACTCTTCGACCGGCTGGATCATGTGGAATTCGCAGGTCGGCGGCCTGCTCAGCGGCACCACCTGCTGCATCTTCGACGGCAGCCCGGGCGGCACCAAGGACAAGCCGGACTGGACCACGCTGTGGCGGTTCGTGGCACAGTCGAAAGCGACCTTCTTCGGCGCCGGCGCGGCGTTCTTCGCCAACTGCGCCAAGGCCGAGATCGATCTCACTGCGGCCGGCGATCTGTCGCGGCTGCGCTGCCTCGGCTCGACCGGCTCGCCGCTCAGCGCCGATACGCAAGCCTGGTTCAACGATCGCTTCGCGGCGTTGTCGAAAATCAACGGCAGCAAGGCGCAGGCCGACATCTGGTGGGCGAACATCTCCGGCGGCACCGATTTTGCCGGCGCCTTCATCGGCGGCAACCGCGAACTGCCGCAGACGCCGGGCGCGATGCAGTGCCGCCTGCTCGGCGCGGCGGTCGAAGCCTTCAGCGAGCAGGGCCGCGCCGTCATCGACGAGGTCGGCGAGCTCGTCTGTACCGAGCCGATGCCCTCGATGCCGCTCCGTTTCTGGAACGACAGGGGCGATGCGCGCTATCGCGCCAGCTATTTCGAGACCTATCCGGACAATTTCGACGGCAGCGGCCGCGGGCCGGTGTGGCGGCACGGCGACTGGCTCAAGGTCAATCCGGACGGCTCCTGCATCATCTATGGCCGCAGCGATGCGACCATCAACCGGCACGGCCTGCGCATGGGCACGAGCGAGCTCTATTCCGCGATCGAAGCGCTGCCGGAGGTGCTGGATAGCCTCGTCGTCGACCTCGAATATCTCGGCCGCGACAGCTACATGCCGCTGTTCGTGGTGCTGCGCGAGGGCACAGCCTTCGACGCTGCGATGCAGGCCAGGATCAACAAGACGATCGAGGCCGGCCTGTCCCGGCGATTCCTGCCGAACGAGATCTTTGCCGTCGCCGAGATCCCGCGCACGCTCTCGGGCAAGAAGCAGGAGCTGCCGATCAAGAAGCTGCTGCTGGGCCAGCCCGTCGAAAAGGTCATCAACAGGGAGGCGATGGCCAATCCCGCCTGCCTCGACTGGTATCTCGCCTTCGCCCGCGATTATCTCGCCCGAACCGCGGCGTAGCTTCGATCAACCGCCGCCGAAATTGGAGGGATCGAGATTCCTGTTCTCCGACGGCGGGATCGGCGGCCACCCGGGAAATTTGTACCAGCCGGGCGGGACCGGCGCGTCCTCGGGCAGATGGGCGACGACGTGATGGCGCGGGCGGGCATGATGCGCCGGCGCGGCAGCCGCCGACAGACATGTTGCAATCAGGAGGACCAAAGCCAGGATAGACCGCATCATACGTGCTCCAGACGTCCACCCGGGCACCATGTGGTGCGGGAACCACGCTGGAACGATGCGTCGCAACGTCACGATGTCTCACATCGGCGGCATCGCTGCTGCCACGAGACGCCGGAGATCAACCCAATTGCGCCAATGGCGTTTGGATTCCGTTCACCGATCGCCGCTAGATCAGAATGGATCCTCCGCGACGAACAGCAGCTATGGCCGATCTCAACGCAGTCCTCTCCAGGCTCAACGACCGCCTGCTCCGCCTCGAAGGCGAGCTGTTCGTGCTGCGCTCGCTGGCGCGCGCGACGCTGACGGCGGGCGACGACCATGCGGCGCGCATGCGCAAGCTGGTCGAGGCCGCAAAGGTCGCGCTCGACGACGAGGCCAAACGTGAGCTCGACAAACCGACGCGCAAATATGTCGATGCGGCAACCGCGCTGGTGGAGGAACTGCTGGTCGAGCCGACCCAGGCACGGCCGCTGTTCACCGTCATCGACGGTGGCCGGCGCGACTGAGCGCGTCAGATCGGACGTATCCCGCGAGGATCCACGGACTGGGCCTTCAGCCGGCTGAGCCCCTCCTCGATGATCGCGATCTCCTCGTCGATCTTGCCGATCGGCAGGCTGAAATCATAGCCGGACCTGCTCTTCAGATCGACCGCGAGCCGCTGCCTGTGCATCATCAGCTCGTCCAGCCCACGGCGGTTCTTCAGCCGCACATAGGCGTCCACGATCTGCTCAATTGCGCTCGGCATGAAATCGGTCCCGGCAAAAAAGCCCGCGGCGCACCCACGCCGGCGGGACATTTTTGGTGTCGCGGTACGCAATACAAATCCGCGACGGATTCGTCGATACGACAGGCAGGTTGAGAACGCGTTACCGTTTGATGATTTCGCGATGGCGCCGGCATGAAAAGCCGCTGGCGATCACTCGCCAGCGGCCAAAGCCGGGTTCGAAAACGGATTCGGAATCAAATTTGGCCAGCCCCGGTTAGTGCATTCTAGCGGCACACGGGGGCTGCTTATGTTAGAAATGAAACAGAGGAACCGGCGGATACATCATTTGCTGTCGATGTGGCCGCCCGGCAACGCTAATCCGTGACGCAAAAATACTTGCGCGGCAGCCTGCGGTAGGCGCTGTAGCGGTAGTACGGCCTGTAGGCGTAGCCGCGATAGAGTGCGGGCGGCTCCTCGCCGTAATAGGCGTCGTGGTAGAAATTATAGACCGGCCCTTCGACGCAACGATAGGCATCCCACGTCGGACCGATGAACGGCGCCACCCCGACCTCGGGCGGGACCGCCGGATACGGCCCGCCGGCGCGCGCGGGCGTGGCTACGCTCAGTGCCGCGAGAAGGAAAAACCACGCGCTTCGCATGCGCTCGCTCCTGATACGGTGCAATACGCGCATGGAAGCACCGGAACGGCCGGCTGCGCAATCGCGGAGCCCGTCGCGCCCCGCGCCCGGTGCATTGTTGATAACCGGCACAAACCGCCCGCGGCTGGTGACAGGACGCACCGACGTGTTATCGGGGGATGACGCAGTTGCGAGACGGATCGGACACCCATGCGCATTACCCTCGTCGGCTCCCGCCATTTCGGCGTGACCACCCTGAACATGCTCCGGGAGCACGGCGTCCCGATCGTGCGGGTCGTCGTGGCCGACGCCGAGGATCGCCTCGCGGCGAGCGCCAAGGCGGCTGGCATCGAGGTGACGGTCCAGGCCAATCCGAAGCTGGTGGTCGCCTCCGAAATCGGCCCCGACACCGACCTGATCATCACCGCCCACAGCCACGCCCGGATCGGCAAGGACGCCCTGGCCGCCGCGAAGTACGGCGGGATCGGCTATCATCCCTCGCTGCTGCCGCGTCATCGGGGCAAAGCCGCTGTGGAATGGACCATCAAGGAAGGCGATCCGATCGCCGGCGGCACGATCTATCATCTTGCCGACCGCATGGACGCCGGCGCCATCGCCGCCCAGGACTGGTGCTTCGTCAGGAAGGGCGAGACGGCTCGCGAACTCTGGGAGCGCGCGCTCGCTCCGCTCGGCCTCAAGCTGCTGGCCGACGTGATCGACTACGTCAAGGTCCACAAGGCGCTGCCCTCCAAGGTTCAGGACGAGCAGTTCGCCACCTTGGCGCCAAGTCTTTCGTGAGTCCCTTCCGCAGTCCTTCCCCTGAGTCTCTCCTGACGTTTACCCTTAACGTGAAGGCGCGTTGATTCTGCTTCGAAAATTGGAGCCGGAAACACAAATAAACTATTGTTTCCACTGGAACAATTTTCGCTTTGGCAATGCAACAAATTTCCGTCACATTTGGGCCGAATAAGCGTCAGCATATCAGACAGATTCAAGGACGGAATTCATGCGTTTTGGTCGCATTACGGCATTCTGTGCCGCTTCAGTTATCACCCTCGCCGCTCCCGCTTTCGCCCAGACCCCCTATGACGGCAACTGGCATGTCACCATCGTGACCAAGAGCGGTACCTGCGAGCCGACCGCGAGCTCCATGCTGACGGTTGCCGACGGCAAGATCACCGCGCCCGGCGCTAACGTTTCCGGCACCATCGGCAGCGGGGGACTTGTGAAAGTTTCGATCAATGGTGCATATGCCAACGGTCAACTCAGCGGCAACGCCGGATCGGGGAAGTGGAATGGAGCATCTGCAGGCATACCGTGCAGCGGGCGGTGGGAAGCATCGCGCCAGTAAGAAATTCGGGATCAGCGTCGTAAGCCGGCGGCTGCTGATCGCGGCCGCCGTTTTGTTTGCGGCGGGGATCGCCAACTCTGAGAGCAAGGCCCAGTCCGGCCCGTTCGCCCCGCTGGCGGGGAGCTGGAGCGGTGCCGGCACCGTCACGCTCGATGACGGCTCGACCGAGCGGATCCGCTGCCGGGCCAGATACGCCCCGATCGGACCGACGATGGAGATGTCGCTGACCTGCGCCAGCGACGCCTACAAGTTCAATCTCGGCGCCAACGTCAGGGCTGAAGGCGGCACCATCGCCGGCAGCTGGTCCGAGGCCAGCCGCAACATCTCCGGCTCGCTCCAGGGCCGCGGCGCCGGCGGAAACTACGACCTGGTCGCCTCGACCGCCGGCTTCAACGCCAACATCTCGCTGAAGACGTCCGGCAACAAGCAGAGCGTCACGATGCGCGCGGACAGCCAGTTCCGCGGCGCCAACATCTCGCTGTCGCGCTAAGGCGGACCGCGTTCAAGCCAAAAGCCCCGGCGATTCCGCCGGGGCTTTTTTTATCCGTTTTATACGTTCGGCACGAACGCCGTGACCTCGATTTCGACCTTGGCGCGCTCGTCCACGAGACCGCCGATGTAGAGCAGCGTCGAGGGCGGAAAATTGCGCCCCAGCGTTTCCTTCCAGGCCGCGCCGATGCCGGCGCCCGCGGCCTCATATTCGCTGCGGCTGGTCAGGTACCAGGTCAGGCGGACGATGTGCTCCGGACCGGCTCCGGCCTCGCCAAGGAGCTTGATGATCCGCTTCAGCGCGGTTGCGACCTGCGCCGCCATGTCAGGCGCGTAATTGCCGGTCTCGTCGCCGCCGGTCTGCCCGGCCAGCACCACCCAGCGGCCCGGCCCTTCGGCCACCACGCCGTGAGAAAAGCCCCGCGGTTTCTTCCATTCGGCCGGCTGCAAGATTTGCATGAGCGAAGATCTCCCTTTTCTTGTTGTTCAATGATGCCTTAGCACGCCGCCCTGCATCGCTGCATCCGCAGTTTTGGCCGTTGCAAACGCCGGCGATGTCGCCGATACCGGCCCTCCCCTCGGGCTCGATCACCCGCACCAGCAACGATGACCGCGACACCGTCCAAAACGATGGCTGCACTGTGGATGGCCGGCTGGCTGGCGCTGATGCTGGTCATGGCGGTTGCCGGCCGCGAGACCACGCGCGAGCTGAACGTCTTCCAGATCATGGAAGTGCGCTCGGTGATCGGCTTCACGCTGCTGCTGCCGATCATCTACCGGGCCGGCGGTTTCAAGGCGGTCGCGACCAAACGCCTGCCCCAGCACCTCGCGCGCAACGGGGTCCATTATTTCGCGCAGCTCGGCTGGTTCTACGCACTGACGCTGATCGGGATCGGTCAGGTCGTCGCGATCGAATTCACCATGCCGATCTGGACTGCGGTGCTGGCCGCAACGTTTCTGTCCGAGCGCATGACCGTTTGGAAGATCGCCGCCATCGCGCTCGGCATCGTCGGCGTCGTCATGATCGTGCGGCCCGCCACCGGCGAGATCAATCCGGGCCAGTTGATCGCACTCGGAGCCGCGATCGGCTTCAGCATTTCCATGATCTTGGCGAAATCGCTGACCCGGACCGAGAGCGCATTGTCGATCCTGTTCTGGATGATCGTCGTGCAGATGGTCGTGGGCCTGCTGCCGACGCTCTATGTCTGGACCTGGCCGTCAACCACTCTCTGGGGATGGCTCTTCGTCATCGGGGTCTGCGGCACATTCTCGCACTATTGCCTCGCCAGCGCGCTCCGCTACGCGGATGCAACCATCGTGGTGCCGATGGACTTCCTGCGGGTGCCGCTCACCGCGACTGTCGGCTGGCTGCTGTATTCGGAGCGGCTCGACGCCTGGACCGTGCTCGGCGCGACGCTGATCCTGTGCGGCAATCTCCTGAACCTGAAGCCGACTGCCCCGGTTCCCGCCCGCGCGCAGTGAACCCGCGCGCAGCCTCACGCGACAAAAACGAAGTGGCCGTGTGATCTGGATCACGTTGGAGGGTCTTTCCATCGTGCACATTCGGCCACACAGCAGCGGGTTGAATACGACGTACTGCCGTTTTGGTGGCGCGAAGTCGGGCACTTCGTGTAGGTTCGTTGCCAATTTGTTGCTGCCTGCAATTCGATTCTGTTGGGGATTTCAGATGCGCACTCTCACCCTGCTCGTTTCGCTGATGTGCATGGCACTGTCGGTCAGTGCCGCGAAGGCCGACCGCCGTGTCGCCTTCGTCGTCGGCAACGGCTCCTACAAGAACGTCGCACAATTACCGAACCCGCCGATCGACGCCAAGGCGATGGCGGCGACCCTGCGCAATGTCGGCTTCGAGGTGATCGAAGGATCCAACCTCACCCGCGACCAGATGACGGAGAAGCTCCTGGACTTCGGCCGCAAGGCGCAAGGCTCCGATGTCGCAGTGTTCTATTACGCCGGCCACGGCATCGCCGTCAGCGGCAGCAACTACCTCCTGCCCGTCGACGCCGACATCAAGTCGGAGATGGACGTCAAGCTCGGCGCAGCCATCAATATCGACCTGACGCTCGAGCAGACCATGGGCGACGCCAAGGTCAAGCTCGTCTTCCTCGATGCCTGCCGCGACAATCCGTTCGCCGCCAAGATCAAGTCGAACTCGGCAACGCGCAGCGTCAACGTGCAGAGCGGTCTTGCCGAGATGAAGTCGGGCGAAGGCACGCTGATCGCGTTCGCCACCGGCCCGGGCCAGACCGCGCTCGACGGCCAGGAGGGCAACAACAGCCCGTTCACACGCGCACTGATCGACAACATCACCAAGCCCGGCGTCGAGATCCAGCAGGCGATGACGTCGGTGCGCGCCCAGGTCAACGAAGAGACCCGTAAGGGCCAGCTTCCCTGGGGCCACACCAACCTGATCGGCGCGGTCTATCTCAACCCGTCGCAGCAGACGCAGGTTGCCAACGCAGCCCCGACCGCTTCCGGAAACGTGCCGGCGGCAGCGAGCAGCTCCGACGGTGTCGAGCTCGAGTACTGGCGCTCGGTCAAGGAATCCAACAAGCCGGAAGAGCTCAACGCCTATCTCTCGGCCTATCCGAACGGCCAGTTCAAGGCGCTGGCGCTGGCGCGGCTTGCGGCGATCAAGAGCGGCCCGTCCACGGCGACCCGCAATCTGAACTCCGGGATCGATCCCGCCACCTTCACCGACGACTCCACCCAGCTCACCGAGGACCAGATCGGCCTCGACAAGGGCCAGCGCCGCGACGTGCAGCGCCGCCTGACCGGGCTCGGCTTCGACACCAAGGTGACCGGTGCCTTCACCGACGAGACCCGCTCGGTGCTGAAGCGCTGGCAGGCCGCCCGCGGCTATCCGTCGACCGGCTACCTCAACAAGCTCCAGCACAAGGCCCTGCTGTCCGAGATCGTGGCGGCCGCGCCGGCCACCGCGAGCGACGACAGCGCGAAGCCGGCCCGACGTGCTGCCCCGGCCCAGGCCCAGAGCGGCGCACCGGTTCAGCATCGCAACAGCGGCGGCGGCGATGCCGGCGCGGCCTTCGTCGGCGGTGTCGTCGGCGGCATGATGGGCGGCATGTTCCGCCGCTGAGGCGGGACCCGGCTCCAAAACGCAAAAAGGCCCGGCGAGAGCCGGGCCTTTTTCGTGGTGGCAATGGCTAGTAATCTTGGGTGAACCAAGGCACTAGCGTCCGGATCCGCGGCATCGCCTGCATCGTAATGCTCGTCCGAGCCATCTCCGCGATGCGCGGCGCCAGTGATGAGAGATCGCCACGGCGGGTCACCAGAAGCAGCTCACGAAAAAATCCGGGGCCCGGCAGAGGGAGAGCGCTGACTTGACCAGCGTGAGCGAGCCCCTGCAACAGACACAGCGGCGTGGTGATCGCTACGCCCATCCCGGTGGCGACCATGGCGACCAGGCTGTCCGAGGTGTCAAACTCAAAGGCCCGCGGTGGGCGAATGCCCAAACGGCTCAGGTGGCGCTCGACCTGAGCGCCTGCATAGGAGCGTTCGCTGTACCGGACCAGGCGATGCCGGGTCAGGATCTCCCGCAAATCAAGGTCAGCAAATTCGGCTTCCAATCCGCGCGGCACCACCAGCAGATTTGGCTCGCGGTAAAACGGGAAGCGCTCGATATCATACAGGTCATCCATCGCATCGCATGTGATCGCCGCGTCGATCGTTCGGTGGACCAGCGCCTCGGCATGCGAGTGAGCAAGGCCCGACCAAACGGACAGACTCAGTGCGACCTCGCCCGTCATGAGCTCCTTGACGAGGTGTGCGCCGACCGTGGCGGCATAGGAGTCGATGAGGCCGAGCCTCAGATCGACACGCTCAGGCAGTTTCGCTGCGTCCCGGAGTGCGCTGAGTAACGTGTCAAAGTCGCGATTCAGATCGCGAACACGGCCAGCAAGGATGCGACCCGCCCGCGTCAATGTAAGCGGCCTCCGGCTACGATTGAAGAACGCGACGCCGATCGAGGCCTCGGCCCGCCGCACAGCCTGAGAAACCGCTGATTGCGTCATCCCGAACTGACGGGACGCCTGAAGCATGCTGCCGGACTCCGCGACGGCAGCGACAATCTGCAAGCTTCGCAAGTCTGGAACAGGTGGCGTCATATCCATAGCTTAAGCAGAAGTCATATTAACATGCAAATTGCCTTCATTATATGAATTATCCTTGTAGGAGAGCCGCATCCGAAAGCAGACTTCGGATCGTCCTAACAATTGAGCAGTCCCGATCCATGAGCGAGCAAGCGGATATTCTGGTGATCGGCCTCGGTGCCATGGGCAGCGCGGCCCTCTATCAACTGGCCAAGCGAGGGGTAAAGGCGGTTGGCCTCGATCGCTTTGCCCCGCCCCACACGATGGGATCCAGCCACGGCGAAACCCGCATCACCCGGCAGGCGGTCGGCGAAGGCCGCGATTACGTGCCCCTGGTGCTGGATACGCACCGGATCTGGCGTGAGCTCGAAGCCGAGACGTCTGCCGAGCTGCTGAACCCATGCGGCCTCGTCGTCATAGCGCCCGGTGTCGGCGAGACGTCGCACCACGGCAAGCCGGATTTCGTCGCGCGCTCGATTGGGGCCGCGCGTGACTTCGGCATCGCGCATGAAGTGATCGACGGGCGAGAGGTGGCTCATCGCTTCCCGCAGTTCCTGAATCTCCAGGGCAACGAGAAGGCCTATTACGAACCCGGCGGAGGGTACGTTTTTCCGGAGCGCTGCATCAAGGCGCAGCTGACGCGCGCGGAGCAGCTCGGCGCAACGATCCGCACGGGAGTCGAGGTTCTCTCGATCGCGCAGCGCGGCCCCGCCGTTCGGGTGGAAACGTCCTCGGGCACATTCGAGGCGGACCAGGTGGTGGTGTCGGCAGGCGGCTGGAATTCCCACCTGCTCGGCGCGCCGTTTGATCGCGTGCTCACGGTGAAGCGGCAGGTGCTGCATTGGTACGAGCTCGACGATACCAGCGCGTATCGCGCCGACGCCCCTGTGTTCATCTGGATGCATGGCGCGACGGATGTCGACTACCTCTACGGCTTCCCGCCGCTGCCTGGCGATCGTCGTCTCAAGGTCGCGACCGAGCAGTACGAGACCAACACGACGGCCGACGCCATCGACCGCACCGTCGATCCCGCGGAATCGGTTGAAATGTACCGGAAGCACGTCGCGGGGCGGCTCGCCGGCGCCACGCCGCGCGTCGCGCAGGCGGCTGCCTGCATCTACACGGTGACGCCCGATCGGGGCTTCATCATCGACCGCCATCCCGACCAGGACCGGATTTGTGTCGTCTCGGCGTGCTCGGGCCACGGCTTCAAGCACTCGGCAGGTATCGGCAACGTCGTCGCCGGGATGGTGACCGGCGGTCGAAGCGCGATCGACCTCAGCCCATTCTCCATCTCCCGTTTTTCGTGACGTTTGGCACGAGCCTTGTATCTTGAACAAGCGCGCTCAACGCGCGTCGTGATCACAATCCTGGAGGCGTCATCCGATGAGAGACATTGTCCGTTCCATGATGACAGGCATCGCGGCGCTGCTGATGCTTGGCAGTGCCCAAGCCGCCGATGGCGTCGATGCCATCAAGCAGCGCGGCACGTTGAATGTCGGCGTCAAGGCTGACTACAAGCCCTTCGGCTTCCGCGATCCCACGGGAAACGTGGTCGGCATCGAGCCGGATCTCGCCGCAGACATTGCCAAACGCCTCGGCGTCAAACTCGAACTCGTTCCGGTCGCGGCCTCCAACAGGATCGAATTTCTTCAGCAGGGAAAGGTCGACCTGCTGATCGCGACCATGTCGGACAGGCCGGAACGCCGTCGCGTGGTTCAAGCCATCGAGCCGCTGTACTATTCGGACTATGTGAACATCCTTCTCAACAAGAAGTCCGGCATCAAGGACTGGGCCGAGCTCAAGGGAAAACCCGTCTGTGCAACGTCGGGGGCCTGGTACAACAAGGACGTTGCCAAATCCTACGGCCCCGAAATCGTTGCGTTTGACGGCTCGGAGAAGCCTCTGTTCGCCATGAAGCAGGGCAACTGCATCGGCTATGTCTACGATCAGACCTTCCTGCAAGGCAAGCTGCTCGAGGACGAGTGGAAGGCGGACTACGACTTGCCCCTGAAAGGTATTTTGCCATCGCCATGGATGATCGCTGTCGCGCTCGATAATTCCAGCCTTCAGAAGCTGCTCGAAGATATGACAAAGGACTGGATGAAGACCGGCTTCATCGTGGCAGCGGAAAAGAAGTGGGGCATTACGCCGACCGAGTATTCGCTGCTCATGCACGAGCAATACAAGGACAAATAGACGCGCAGAGCGGAGCGCCAGATCCGTCTTGCGCTCCGAACAGGTCGAGCCAATGCACTGATACGAGGCATCGCCTCAACAGTTTGGTGTCGCGCAAAATGCACGAAATCGGCGACTGGTTTCAACGGCTCTACGAAACGACGGGGCTGAATTTCTCCGTATTCTACGATGCCTACGATTGGGACCGCTATTTCGGCGGGCTCAAGATGACGTTGCTTCTGAGTGTCACGACCATCCTGCTGAGCCTGATCATCGGCGCGGTCGGCGCCTTGCTGCAAGGCAGTCCGTCCATGCTGCTGCGGTTGCCCGTCAATGCTTTCGTGGTGGTGTTCCGCAACACGCCGCCGCTGGTCCAGATCTTCTTTTTCTATTTCGGCCTCGGCACCATGCTCCCGGCCGTCGAGGCGGCAGGCATGCGCGTTCCGCTGCTGAGCAACGTCCAATGGGCCATCATTTCTCTGTCGCTGTTCGCGGGCGCCTTCAACGTCGAAATCTTCCGCTCAGGCATCGAGGCGGTGCCGAGGACGACGCTGGAAGCCGCGGAGGCGCTCGGATACACGCGCCTTAAGGCTTACGTCCATATCGTCCTTCCGCTGGCCATTCGCGTCTGCCTTCCCGCACTGAACAACAACCTCGTCAACCTGCTCAAGACGACCACCCTCGCCTACGCGATCGCCGTTCCCGAGACGCTGTATGCGGTCAAGCAGGTCTGGTCGGAATCGCAGAACGTCTTCGAAATGATGGTCGTATTGCTGGCGACCTACGGCATCCTTGTCGGCGTCCTCGTCTGGCTGATGCATCGCTGGGAGCGAGCGATGCGCATCCCGGGATACGCCCGATGAAAGGCGCCCAGCCCGAGCACAGGCTTGCCGTCCTTCTGCCGTATCGTCCCGTGCCGACCCGGATGTCCGTTCGGATCGGCCCGCTGGCCGCCGCGATCCTCGGTTTCTGCGCCATCATGGCCGCGTCCACCGCGTGGGCGCAGACCGGACCGGCGGTGCTGTCCCCGCTGCAAGTCATTGTGAAGTGGTCGCCGCTGCTGCTGCGCGGGTTCGCCTTCAACATCCTGATCTCCCTGCTGGCCATGCTGCTGGGGACCATCGCCGGGCTTGGCCTGGGTCTGGGGTTGTTGTCGGAGTTTCGACCGCTCGCCGCCGTCAGCTGGCTCCTGACTCAATTCTTCCGCAACGCACCCTGGCTGGTGCTGCTGTTCTTCGTCATGTTTCTGGTGCCCTTCCAGGTCACCCTCTTCAAGACGACCATCCCCTTGCCGGACTGGATCAAGGCGACGGTGGGCTTCGCATTGCCGGTCATGGCGAACGTCGCCGAGGTCGTGCGCGGTGCCGTCCGCTCCATTCCGTCGACGCAATGGGAGGCGGCGGAATCGCTCTCGTTCACGCGGCGCCAGACGATGTGGCTGATCATGCTGCCACAGTGCATCAAGCGCATGCTGCCGCCCTGGATGAACGTCTATGCGCTGGTCGCGATGTCGACGGTGCTGGCATCGATCGTCGGTGTTTCGGAAATGCTCACCCTGACTGCGCAGGTGCATGCCGCCGAAGGCGGCAGGCCGGAGCTGTTCGCTCCGCTCTACGGTTTCGCGCTGCTGTGTTTCTTTCTCTACTGTTATCCGATCAACCTCTGGACCGCGCGTCTCGAGCGTCGGTTCCGCATACGCTGAGGGAGCAGTGCATGGCCACGAGCTGGACTCCGGATCAGCCCATCGTCCAATGCGTCGACGTCAGAAAGTCGTTCGGAGCTCTCGAGGTCCTGAAAGGCATCAGCCTGTCGGTCAAAAAGAGCGAGGTGATCTGTATCATCGGCCCGTCCGGATCAGGGAAATCCACGCTGATCCGCTGCATCAATGCCCTTCAGCCGATCTCGTCCGGCAGCATTCAGATCGAAGGCATCGAGGTGTCCGATCCCAGGCTCGACAAGCTGGCGCTGCGCCGCAAGGTCGGGATGGTCTTCCAGCAGTACAATCTTTTCCCGCACAAGACCGCGCTCCAGAACGTGATGATGGCGCCGATCCATGTTCTCGGCCAGAAGCGTGCCGAGGTCGAAGCGCGCGCCCGGGCGCTGCTTGCCAAGGTTCGGCTCGCGGGGAAGGAGGATACCTATCCCGGCGAGCTCTCCGGCGGACAGCAGCAGCGCGTGGCCATCGCCCGCTCGCTGGCGATGCGACCGGACATCATGCTGTTCGACGAAGTTACGGCCGCCCTCGATCCGGAAACGGTCAAGGAGGTCCTGGTCACCATCCGGGAGCTTGCCGAGGATGGCATGACATGCCTCCTCGTCACCCATGAGATGAACTTCGCGCGTGAGGTCGCCGATCACGTCTACTTCACCGACCGCGGTGTGATCGTCGAGCACGGGCCGCCGGAAGCCTTGTTTACGGCGGCCAAGGACGAGCGAACGCAGCGGTTTCTGTCGCAGGTCCTCTGAGTTCGCCGGCGCGCCGCCCTTCGGCGCCCCTGGGCAGGAGGCGCTACTTCCCCGCCGCCTTGCGCAGCGCCTCGTTGATGCGGTCCTGCCAGCCGGGACCGCCCTGCTGGAAGAACTCCAGCACGTCCTGGTCGATGCGCAGCGTGACCTGCTCCTTGATTCCCGGCGCCACGTTCGGCTTCGGTGGCGCCACGGCGACCTTGGCGGTCACCTTCTTGAACGCCGCCTCGGCCTCCGACCGCGCATCGCCAAGCGTGCGCGGCCGCCTCGGTTGATCCGTCATGTCCTAGATTCCCTCAAACAGAGCCGTCGAAAGATACCGCTCGGAGAAGGACGGCACTATAGCCAGAATGGTTTTTCCCGCAGCTTCCGGCCGCTTGCCGATCTGGAGCGCAGCTGCGATCGCCGCGCCCGAGGAGATGCCGCCGGGAATGCCCTCATGCCGCGCCAGCGCCCGGGTGGTCTCGATCGCGGTCGTCGAGTTGATCTTCACGATCTCGTCAATCACCGAGCGGTCGAGGATGTCGGGCACGAAGCCGGCGCCGATGCCCTGGATCTTGTGCGGCGTGTGCTGGCCGCCTGAGAGCACCGGGCTTTCCTCCGGCTCGACCGCCACCACCCGCAAGGACGGCTTGCGTGGCTTGAGCACCTGGCCGACGCCGGTGATGGTACCGCCGGTGCCGACGCCGGCGACGAAGATATCGACGTTGCCGCCGGTGTCGTTCCAGATCTCCTCGGCGGTGGTACGGCGGTGCACCTCGGGATTGGCGAGGTTCTTGAACTGCTGCGGCATGACCGAATTCGGTGTCGTCTTCAGGAGCTCCTCGGCGGTCGCGATCGCGCCCTTCATGCCCTGTGCCGCCGGCGTCAGCACCAGCTCTGCGCCGAGAAAGGCGAGCATCTTGCGCCGCTCGATCGACATCGATTCCGGCATCACCAGCTTGAGCCGGTAACCGCGCGAGGCCGCGACAAAGGCGAGCGCGATGCCGGTGTTACCCGAGGTCGGCTCGATCAGCACGGTGTCAGGCTTGACGATGCCGGCCTTCTCCATCGCGATGATCATGGCCGCGCCGATGCGATCCTTCACGCTCGCGGCGGGATTGAAATATTCAAGTTTTGCCAAAATCGTCGCGTTGACGCCGTGCATGCCCGGCAGCCGCTGCAAGCGCACGATCGGCGTGTCGCCAAAGGCCTCGACGATCGAAGAGTAGATCCGGCCGCGGCCGGGCTGGTGCGCTGCACCCGTGTTGGACGATGCGTCCATGATGAACTCCCTGTGACGACAATTTCTGTTTCTGCAGCGTCTCTTGCGCAGTAACGGACAGCTTGGGACGACACGCAAGCGACAATGCGGCACATGTTAAATACGCTGCATCGCAAAATCGCGTGAGCTGTAATTATCAGAAAACCAACGCATTTGTGTTGCGACCTCGTCAACTGATTCGGTCTATGTTAGACTTAGGTCTCAAAGCAGAGAGGTCACCACGATGTCAGCAGTCGCTGAAGTGTTGTCGACCGTCGCACATCACCGCGCCCCGCGTTGCAGCGAGTTGCCGACCTGCGCCGTCTGCGCCGACTCGATGGTCGCCGCCGAAGCATCCGCCTACATCTCCGACCATATGATCAGCTATCTCTGGACCTGCGACAATTGCGGCTACGGCTTCGTGACCAAGCACGCCGTCAAGCAGCGGATCGTCTGCAACTGACTAGCGCGGGGCGATGTCGCCCCTCGCCCAGTCCTGGCGCGTACGCTGGTAGAACTCGTCGAACGTCCCGTGTGCGATCGCGTCCCTGATGCCCTGCATCAGGAACTGGTAGTAGGCGATATTGATCTCGGAGAGCAGCATGGCTCCCAGCGTCTCGCCCGCCTTGACGAGATGATGCAGGTAGGCGCGCGCGTAGTTGCGCGCCGACGGCCAGGAACTCTCTTCGTCGAGCGGACGCGGATCGTCGGCGTGGCGCGCGTTGCGCAAATTGACCTGGCCGAAGCGCGTGAAGGCAACGCCATGACGGCCATTGCGCGTCGGCATCACGCAATCGAACATGTCGATGCCGCGCTTGACCGCTTCGAGGATGTCATCGGGCGTGCCGACGCCCATCAGGTAGCGCGGCCGCTCTCTCGGCAGCATCGGTGCGGTCTCGTCGATCATCGCCAGCATGACCGCCTGTGGCTCGCCGACGGCAAGACCGCCGATCGCATAGCCGTGGAAACCGATTGCAACGAGGCCTTCGGCGCTGGCGTGACGAAGCTGCGGCACGTCGCCGCCCTGCACGATACCGAACAGCATGTAGCCGTCCGGCGCACTCTCGAAGGCGCGCTTGCTTCGCTCGGCCCAGCGCAGCGACAGCCGCATCGCCCGTTCGATGTCGTCCCGCTCGGCCGGCAGCCGCACGCATTCGTCCATCTGCATGGCAATGTCGGAGCCTAGGAAGCGCTGCACCTCGATCGAGCGCTCCGGTGACAGCTCGACCTTGGCGCCGTCGATATGCGAACGGAATGTGACGGCGTTCTCGGTGACCTTGCGCAGGTCCGACAGCGACATCACCTGGAAGCCGCCGGAATCCGTCAGCATCGGCCCGTTCCAGCCGGTGAACCGCTGCAGGCCGCCGAGCGCCGAGATCCGCTCGACGCCGGGACGCAGCATCAGATGATAGGTGTTGCCGAGCACGATGTCGGCGCCGGCCTCGCGCACCTCGCGCCAGTGCATGCCCTTCATGGCGCCGGCGGTTCCGACCGGCATGAAGGCCGGCGTCCGCACCACGCCATGCGGCGTGGTCAGGCGCCCGGTGCGCGCGGCGCCATCGGTGGCGAGCAGCTCGAAGTGATTGGGTAGACCGGTGTCAGGAAGATTCATGGTCGTGCTTATTGCGTGTCGGAAGAGGCTGATCAACCCGCTCGGACCACGCCAGAGCCGGCTTGTGGCTCAGAGCGGGACACATTTGACGCCGACTTGATCGCCCGGCGCGCTTGCCAAACAAAACGATACAGTGTAGTTTTTGCGCGGGGCTGGACGAGATGCCGCGGTGAATTTTGCCGGCGGCAGTATTTGTGTGATCGCCAGCCACCGACAATGCCCTCCGCTTCATGTTCGACCGAAATGTCCGGCCCCTCGCGCGGCTGGATCAGACAGACAGGCGTCCGCCTGACCGGATTCCTGGTTCTGGTATGCAGCTTGGCACTCGGCGCCTGCACCTCCCTGCCCCGCACGCCCTATACGGCCGCTGAGGCCAGCACGTCGCGCGTGCTCGATATCGACGGCTTGCGCCGCTACGCCGACGAGCCCGTCACGAAATTCAGCTTCGAGAAGGACACCAGCACCGCGACGAAGTCCTATCTGGCGCTTTCCGGCGGCGGCGCCGATGGCGCCTATGGCGTCGGCGTGCTGAGCGGCTGGACCGCTGCCAGAACCCGTCCCACCTTCTCGGTCGTCTCGGGCGTGAGCACCGGCGGCCTGATCGCGCCCTTTGCGTTCCTCGGCTCGCAGTATGATGACACGCTGAGGGAGGTCTACACCAGCGGCATCGCGGAGAGCCTCCTGAACGATCCCAGCATCATGCGTGTGCTGTTCGGGTCCGGCCTGTTCGGCAACACGCGGCTGCGCGAGCTCGTCGCCCGCTATGTCGGGCCGGAGATCATGGCGCAGGTCGCGCGTGAAAATGCCAAGGGCCGAAAGCTGCTGGTGGTGACCACCGATCTCGACACCCAGCGGACCGCCATCTGGGACATGGGCAAGATCGCAGCGGTCGGAACACCCGAGGCGCTAAAACTGTTTCGCGACGTGATGGCGGCTTCCGCCAGCATTCCCCTGGTGTTTCCGCCCATCATGATCGACGCCGAAGGCCAGGGCCGCAGATTTCAGGAGATGCATGTCGACGGCGGCGTGACCGCGCCGGTGCTGACGCTGCCGGAAGCCCTGCTCTCCCAGGACCGCCTGCCCGGCAACGCGCGGATGAACATCTACATCCTCGTCAACAAGAAGATCGAACGCAATTTCGAGCTCGTGTCCAACAGCACCATCGACGTCGCCTCGCGCAGCCTGTCGTCGATCACCCAGTCGCAGACGCGCTCGATCATCTTCTCGACCTATGATTTCGCCAAGCGCAACAATCTCGGCTTCCACCTCTCCTACATCGCGCGCGATTACCCCGCGCCGCCTTCGGAAGGGTTCGACACCGCCTATATGCGGGCGCTGTATCAGTACGGATACGAGAAGGCTGCCTCCGGCCAGGCCTGGACTTCGAAGCTGCCGTGATCTCTCGTGACGGAACGAGACCGTGCCGAAACCGTTGACGATACGGCCAATTCGGCCAGATTCGCGATGACGCCCCCGCTCCTGCGCGATATAGAGCGAATGACGACGATTAGAAGCGCGCAGGAATCATTGGGCATGGGATTGACTGCGACCAGGACAAAGCCGGCAACGCCACGGCGCGAGGTGCCGAAATCACGCGGCGGCCGCCCGACGAAAACCGCTGCGATCGAGCGCGATCAGCGGCTGATCGAGGTCGCCACCCGCCTGTTCCTGGATCGCGGCTTCGACGCGACCTCGCTCGACGCGGTCGCGGAAGCCGCTCGGGTCAGCAAACCCACCGTCTATTCCCGTTACGGGGACAAGCGCGGCCTGTTTGCCGCCGTGCTGAGGCGCGAAATCGCGCGCTGGCTTGCGCCGCTATCGGCAGCCGCCGAGACGCAGCTCTCCAGCGCCTCGGACATTTCCGTCGAGCAGCGGCTGGTCGAGATCGGGCGCGAGATGCTGACCTTCACCTGCGGGCCCGATGCCGTCGCATTCAGCCGTATGATGACGTCGCAGGCCATCAACTTCCCCGACATCGCCAAGCTCGGCAAGGAGGAAGGCTGGCTGAAGGCCGTCGCCACCACGGCCCGCTTCTTCGACCGTCTGGTGGCGCAGGGCGCACTCGACGTCGACGACACCACGATCGCGGCAGAGGTGTTCCTCGACGTCGTCGTCGGTCACACCCACCGCCTGGCGACGTTCGGCACGGCGCTGGAATTGAAGGCCGCCGAGAAGCGCATGCGCGCGGCGATCAAGCTGTTCCTGGCCGGCGCGCTGGGACCCGCGGACCGCATCCAGAGCGCCGCAAAGGGCACACAGCGGCGGCGCCCGTCCCGCTGACAATTCCGTGAGGTTGCGACGTTTCCCCCTGGAGGTTACGCCCGCGTCGTTGACCAAAACAAAACGATACGGTATGGTTTAGTTATAAGCGATACGGACCGCTTTTTCACCAGCCCCAAAGGGGTCCGTACCGCCCAAGATCGCCGTGCCGGGTCCAGCCCGCTGCGACGCTCCGCGGCCGGCCGATGCCCAAGGTCGGCCGCGAATTCTTTACGATCATCCGGCACACTCGCTGGCCGAGGGTTTCGAGCATGACGACAGCCAAACGATTGACCTTGCGATTACTTGCGATCGCCTTGCCCGCGCTGCTTCTTGCCGCGCCGGCGCGGGCCATCGTCACCACGGGCACGCCGACCGCGCTTCACGGCGACACAGATGGTGATGCCGAGGCAGACCGCCAAGCGGTCAGCCGCGAAATCGAACGATTCCGCAGCTCGTCGATCTCGATCAGCCAGGCCATGGCGATTGCGGAAGCCCGTCATGCCGGCGCCACGACGGCGGATGTGAGTTTCGACGGAGCCTCCGGCGTGCCGGTTTACCGGGTGAAGACCCTGCACAACGACCGCATCTGGCGCCACACCATCAACGCCGCAACCGGCGAGCTCGTCGGCGGCGAAGCCGCCCTCCCCCTCGCCGAACTCGATCTCGACGACCGCAGCAACCTCGCAGCGCTCGGTGCCATCAAGCACCGCCTTGCGGATGCCGTGCACGTCGCCGAACGTGCGGCCTCGGGCAAGGCGATCAGCGGCGGACTGGTGCGCGAACGCGGCCGGCTGAATTTCGCGATCGTCGTCATCAGCGGCGACAACCTCAAGGAGGTCATCCTGGAGCCGCCGGGCGCCCGGACGAAATAGCGGCGGCCACAATCCCGCCGAAAAGCCATTGACGGGCGCGAAACTCTCCCGCATAAGTCGCCGCCATGTTCACGACCACCAAACGCACGACTAAAACCACCACGGCCTTCGGGGCCCGGGGAGGCGTGCGCGCGTAGGTCGTCGACTTAAACGCAATCCACTCTACCGAAGCTCCGACCTCTGGTCCGGGGCTTTTTTGTTGTCTTCAGCTCAATGCAATGGAGGAGAATGTGAGTAACGATCCCGTCGTCGCGATTGTCGGCGTCACCGGTGCGGTGGGCGCCGAATTCATCGCCACCATGGACAAGCGCGGCTTTCGCGTCGGCAAGCTCAAGGCGCTCGCAAGCGCCCGCTCGGCCGGCAAGACGGTGTCGTTCCGCGGGCAGGACGTCGTCATCGAGGAATTGACCGAGCGCGCTTTCGAGGGCGTCGACATCGCGCTGTTCTCCGCCGGCGGCAGCATCTCCAAGAAGTTCGCGCCTGTAGCGGTCAAGGCCGGCGCCGTCGTGGTCGACAACTCGTCGGCCTTCCGCATGGACCCCAACGTGCCGCTGGTGATCCCCGAGATCAACGCCAACCGCATCCGCGACCACAAGGGCATCATCGCGAACCCGAACTGCGCCGCCATCACCGCGCTGGTGCCGCTCTGGCCGATCCACCAGAAGAACGGCATCAAGCGCGTCATCATCTCGACCTACCAGGCGGCCTCCGGCGCCGGCGCCGCCGCGATGGACGAGCTCGTCGAGTCCACCCGCGCCAATCTCAACGGGCAGGTCTATACGCCCAAGGTCATGCCGCACCCCTACGCCTTCAATCTCTTCAACCACAACACGGCCGTCGATCCTGAAACCGGCTACAACGACGAAGAGACCAAGGTCATCAAGGAAACCCGCAAGATCTTCGAGGACGAGAAGATCGCGATCGGCGTCACCTGCGTCCGCGTGCCGGTGCTGCGCGCCCATTGCGAGGCCATCACCTTCGAATGCGAGAAGCCGATCAGCGAGGACCAGGTCCGTGCCATCATGGCGCAGGCGCCCGGCGTGAAGCTCGTCGACGACCGCGTGAAGAACTACTTCCCGATGCCGATCGACGCTTCGGGCCAAGACGACGTCCTGGTCGGCCGCATCCGCAAGGATCTCAGCGATCCCTCAGGGCATTCGATCTCGATGTTCGTGGCGGCGGACCAGCTGCTCAAGGGCGCCGCGCTGAACGCAGTGCAGATCGCGGAGCTCTTGCCGCAGCGCGTGATGGCGTAACGCAAGGTGCCGTAGGGTGGGCAAAGGCGCGCAAGCGCCGTGCCCACCACTTCTCTCGCGCATTTAAGAAAGATGGTGGGCACGCTTCGCTTTGCCCACCCTACGGCGCCGAAATTAGTCGCGCGCCCGAAACAACAAGCACGCATCCCCGTACGAATAGAACCGGTATCCTTTCGCGATCGCGTGCGCGTAAGCCCGCTGCATCGCCTCGAGCCCGGAGAACGCCGACACCAGCATGAACAGCGTCGACTTCGGCAAATGGAAATTGGTCAGCAGGATATCGACGGCACGGAAGCGATAGCCGGGGGTGATGAAGATCGACGTCTCGGCCGCGAACGGCTGGATGGTGCCGTCCTCGCCGGCCGCGCTTTCGAGCAGCCGTAGTGACGTCGTGCCGACGGCGATGATGCGCCCGCCATTCTGCCGTGCGGTGTTGAGCCGCTCCGCCGTCTCGGCCGAGATCGTCCCCCACTCAGCATGCATCTTGTGGCCTTCGGTGTCGTCCACCTTCACCGGCAGAAACGTTCCGGCACCGACGTGCAGCGTGACGCGGTTGATGCCGACGCCGCGGTCGCGCAGCGCCTGCTCCAGCGCCGGGGTGAAATGCAGGCCCGCGGTAGGCGCGGCGACGGCGCCTTCGTTCGCAGCAAACATGGTCTGGTAGTCCGCGAGATCCTGATCGTCGGGCGTGCGCTTCGAAGCGATATAGGGCGGCAGCGGCGGGCTGCCGAGATCTTCGATCGCCTGATCCAGCGCCGGGCCGTGAAACGAGAATGACAGTGTCACTTCACCATCGGTGCCCTTGGCCTCGACCTCGGCGTCGAGATGGCCGAGCAGGCAAACCTTGCCCTCGTTGCCGAAGCGGATGCGGTCGCCTGCCACGAGCTTTTTTGCCGGCTTGACCAGTGCCTGCCAGCGCGAGCCGTCGAGGCGCTTGATCAGCGTCGCCTCGATCTTGGGCTCGGTCTCGCGGCCGATGCGGCGGCCCTTGAGCTGCGCCGCGATCACCTTGGTGTCGTTGACGACGAGCTGGTCGCCCGCCTTCAGCCATTGCGGCAGCTCGGAAATGAGCTGGTCGCGCAGCGCGCCACCTTCCACGACCAGCATCTTCGCGGAGTCGCGTGGGCTCGCCGGGCGCAACGCGATGCGCTCGGCGGGCAGATCGAAATCGAAGAGATCAGTGCGCATGTCGGGCTCAGCGCCACGCAGTCAGACCCTCATGGTGAGGAGGCGCGTAGCGCCGTCTCGAACCATGAAGGCCGAGCCGCAACAGCGGGGCCTTCATCCTTCGAGGCGCGCGTTCCGCGCTCCTCAGGATGAGGGTTGAGCGGTTACTCCGCGTCCGCGGCCATCCGCGCCTTGACGATCTTGTCGGGGTTCTGGACGGGCTCGCCGCGCTTGATCTTGTCGACGTTCTCCATGCCCTCGGTGACCTTGCCCCACACCGTGTACTGGTTGTCGAGGAAGCGGGCGTCGTCGAAGACGATGAAGAACTGGCTGTCGCCGGAATCGGGGCTGGCGGCGCGGGCCATCGAGGTGACGCCGCGCACGTGCGGTTCCTTGTTGAACTCGGCCTTCAGCTTCTTGCCGGAGCCGCCGGTGCCGGTGCCCTGCGGGCAGCCGGTCTGCGCCATGAAGCCCTCGATCACGCGGTGGAACACGATGCCGTCGTAAAAGCCCTCGCGGACCAGTTCCTTGATGCGCGCGACGTGGCCAGGCGCGAGATCGGGCCGCATCTCGATGGTAACGGGGCCCTGCGTGGTCTCGAGGATCAGGGTGTTTTCGGTGACGCTCATGCTCGTCTCTCTTGCGTTGGGGGTGAAGTCTTCCGGTTACGGAACTGGATCGCGAATGGACGTCCCGCGGCGGCGCCAGCCATTGCATCGGTAAATGGCATCGGCGTGCAGCGTTGCAGCGCCTCCATCACCGCGACCCGGTATTGCAGCCGGTCATTGTCGGAGGCCTCCGCGGATTCATAGGTAATCCTCGGATGGCCCAGAATGTTTCCGGCCCGGTTAAAGCTCACGACGACGGTGATGTCGATAGGGCGAGCCTTGCTGGGCGGCGGCGGCTTCCAGCAGGTCCGCAAGTGCAGGAAGATGTCCTGGATGGTGTTGACCTCTGCGTCTCCGGCGGCCGCGCCGGAAACGCCTGAAAGCAGCAGCGCGGCAGCCAGCAGAAGCCTATTGCCACAGCGCGCCATGGCCCCATCCTATTTGATGTCGGAAGCGACTTGGACCTTCACCATCTTGTCGGGATCGGTGACGGCACCGCCGGCCGAACCGGGCGGTGCCTTCTTCAGCTTGTCGACGACGTCCATGCCCTGCACGACCTCGCCGATCACGGTGTACTGGTTATCCAGGCTGCCGCCGTCCGCGAACATGATGAAGAACTGCGAGTTGGCGCTGTCGACGCTGTCGCCGCGCCGCGCCATCCCGACGATACCGCGGGCGAAATGAACCTTGGAGAATTCCTGCTTCAGGTTCGGATATTTCGAGCCGCCGGTGCCGTTGAATTTCTCGCCATCGCCGGTCTGGGCCATGAAGCCGTCCATCACGCGATGGAAGGGCACGTTGTTGTAATAGCCCTCGCGCGCGAGCTGCTTGATGCGCTCGGCATGCTGGGGCGCAATGTCGTTCCGCAGCTTGATGACGATGCGGCCCTTGGTGGTATCGATGACGATGGCGTTGGCCTTGTCGAGGTTCGCTGGCAGCTGCTGCGCCACCGCCGGGACCGCACTGAAGAGCGCGGCAAAGATCGTGGCAAGAATTGCGAGACGACGGATCATGAGAACTCCGGATCAGGTAGGACGAAGAATTGCGCCGTTATCCGGCGAATTTGGCCTTGAGCAGGTTGGCGACGAGCGGCGGCACGAAGGTCGAGATATCTCCGCCCATGGCCGCGATTTGACGCACCAACGTGCCGGTAATTGGGCGGACGGCCGGAGAGGCCGGCAGGAACACGGTTTGGACGTCGGGCGCCATGGCGCCGTTCATCCCGGCGAGTTGCATCTCGTAGTCGAGGTCGGTGCCATCGCGCAGACCCCGAATCATGACAGTCGCGCCGTGCCTGCGTGCCGCGGTGACCGCAAGATCGTCGTAGGTCACGGCCTCGAGCGTGCAGCCGACCTGGGCCGCAACCGGCCCGCAGACGTCATGGAGCATCTTGAGCCGCTCCTCGGTTGAGAACAGCGGCTTCTTGCCGGGATGGACCCCGATCGCGACCACGAGCCGATCGCACAGGGGGACACTGTTCCGGACCACGTCCAGATGGCCGTTGGTGATGGGGTCAAAGGAACCCGGATAGAAGGCGATACGCGGCATGTCCCCGTCCTACCGCGCCCGGCCCGGCCCGGCAAGCCAGACGGGTTCCCTGCCGGTTTTTCGGCGGCGCCGAGTCGGAATTCCCCGAATTGTTTCGTCCTCGGGACGGCCATGAAACAAAACGAAGTGCGAACGAAACCATTTCGGGCGTCCGCGAAGACGTCCGGAAACTGGCCATGGTTACTAATCCACCCAACGAATGACGGGCCGCACAACTGGGCGTAGCGGCCGCATCACAGGGGACCGTCAATGATCAAGACCATCTCGGCCGTCGCTATTGCTGCGTTTGTTGCCGCCGCTCTCACCGTCCTTCCCGGTTTCGCTCCGTCCGTCGAAGCGAGCGTCCCGCAGCCGCTGGCCAAGAGCGACCGCCTCGATATCCGCACCGTCGGCAAGGACTGCTCGCAGCAGGCCTGGCCGAACTTCGAGGCGTCCTGCCTGCGCCAGGCCGGCACCAAGGCCAACATCCGCGAGGCCCGCCTCGTGACCGCCGACCGGACCCCGTAGTCGAACCTGTCAGCTTCGCGTCATATAAACCCCGAGATAAATCCCATGGATATTTGCGACGTCCCGTCGCAGACTGTCTGATATTCGCGCCCGTCGGAATGGCCCGGCGGGCGCGATCCCATCGGGGGGTCGACCTTGTCCAGTACGCCCGCAGTCGTTTCCGGCCATCACCCTGACCCTCTGCCAATTGCCATGACCATGGGCGCCCTCGGGGTGGTCTATGGCGATATCGGCACCAGCCCCCTCTACGCCCTGAAGGAAGCCGCCAAGGCGGCCGCCCATGGCGCTACGCTGACTCCCGAAGCTGTCCTGGGCGTTGCCTCGCTGATCCTCTGGGCCCTGCTGCTGATCATCTCGCTGAAATATGCGCTTCTGATCCTGCGCGCGGACAATCGCGGCGAAGGCGGCATCGTCGCGCTGCTGGCGCTGCTCCACGCCCGCCACGCCCAGTCCGGCACCTGGCGCGCGCATCTCCTGGTGGTCGGCCTCGTCGGCGCCGCCCTACTCTATGGCGACGGCGCGATCACCCCGGCCATCTCGGTGCTCTCAGCCATCGAAGGCCTCAAGGTCGATGCGCCCTCGCTCGCGCCGGTCGTCGTGCCCATCACCGTCGCCATCCTGATCGGGCTGTTCATGATCCAGAAGCAGGGCACGGGCTTCATCGGCCGCATCTTCGGGCCGGTGATGCTGGCCTGGTTCTTCGTGCTGGCCGCGCTCGGCGTCCACGGCATCGTCAAGGCCCCGGCCGTGCTCGCGGCACTGAGCCCGCTCTATGCCTTCAACTTCCTGATCCACCAGGACTTCCACATCTCCTTCGCGATCCTCGGCGCCGCCTTCCTGGCGGTGACCGGCGGCGAAGCCATGTACGCCGACATGGGGCATTTCGGCCGCTTCCCGATCCGGCTCGCCTGGTTCGCGATCTGCCTGCCCGCGTTGGTGCTGAACTATTTTGGGCAGGCCGCGCTGCTGATCACCGATCCCGCGATGATCGAGAACCCCTTCTTTCAGCTCTGCCCGGACGCCCTGCACTATCCGCTGGTCGCCTTCTCGGCGCTCGCGACCGTGATCGCCTCGCAGGCGATCATCTCCGGCGTGTTCTCGCTGACCCAGCAATCGATCCAGCTCGGCTTCCTGCCGCGCATGCAGATCCGCCACACCACGAGCCATGCGATGGGCCAGATCTACGTGCCGCTGGTGAACTGGCTGCTCGCTGCCGCAACGCTCGGCGCGGTCCTGAGCTTCGGCACCTCGGAAGCGCTCGCCGGCGCCTACGGCATCGCGGTGTCGCTGCTGATGGCGATCACCACGCTGCTCGCGGCCCTGGTCGCGATCCAGTGGGGCTATTCGCCGTGGATCGTGGTCGCCGTCAACGGCTTCTTCTTCGTGATCGACGTGATCTTCTTCTCCGCCAATTCGATCAAGCTGTTCGAGGGCGGCTGGTTTCCGCTGCTGCTCGCGGCCCTCGTCGCCTTCATGATGCTGACCTGGCGCAGCGGCGTGAAGCTGGTCGAAGCGGCGCGCGCGAAGCTGCGCCAGCCCGAGGAGGACCTGATCGAGACCGCGGTCAACAAGTGCCGCGCCAGACTGCCCGGGACCGCCGTCTTCCTGGCATCCGCGCCGCGCGGCGTGCCGCTGGCGCTGACGCAATTCGTCAAGCACAACCACGTGCTGCATGAGCGCATCGTCCTCGTCACCGTGCTGATCGAGGAATCCCCGCACATCACCGATGAAGACCGCGCCGAGGTGATCGAGATCATCCCCGGTATCACTCGCGTGGTCCTGCATTACGGTTTCATGCAGAATCCGACGATCTATGCCGGCCTGACGCTCGCCTGCCGCCAGGGCAAGCTGCCCGGCATCGACCTCTCCGACATCACCTACTATGTCGGCCGCGAGACCATTATCCCTAGCGAGGACATCCCGGGCATGTGGGTCTGGCGCGAAGGCCTGTTCGCCTTCCTCCAGCGCAACGCCGAACGCTCCGCCGCGTTCTTCGGCGTGCCGACCAGGCAGGTGGTGGAGTTCGGGACCGAGCTGGAGATCTGATCGTCGTGCGGATCGCCCGTTCAGGGCAAGGCAGGCTTCGCACCACGCGTCTCGATGAGATGCCGATCACCGACAGGTAGAGCTCGTCACGCCCGCTTACCCGGGAGTGTGCGACATTCGCGCGCACCTCAATCTTGTCTGGCCCATCACCAGACATACGCAGCAACAAATTCCAATGTTTTGTCGATCAGTTAGCTTCGCTTTTTTAGAAGTTCTAAGAATGCCTCCAATTATGACGTTTCGAGTGATTCAAAATTTGTCCAACTCGACGCTCGCAATCTCGCCATCTAACACGCGCGAGGGTGCGAAGTCGCGTGAGGTCAGAAGGATCATCCCGCCGGCGCGGCGATCGCCGGATGGGGCGCTGACATGGAATGCGATGGACACGGCCTGCGTGGTCGTGCGGACTATTTTTTAAGGAACACTTTCAAGAGCACAGCCAGCGCACTCACACTGGGCTGCTTGCTGATGGCCGTCACGCCGGTGAACGCGCAGAACACTGGCCAATCCGGTGCATCCGCGTTGCCGCCGGTGACGGTCGACGCACCCGTTCAGCGCGCGCAACGTCCGGTCCAGGTCCGGCGCAACGCATCGGCGCGGCGCAGTGCGAGCCAGCGGTCCGCTCAACAGGCCAACCGTTCGACAGTACAGCCGGAGCCCCAAGCGCTGGTGGGAACAGCAGCGCGCGTCAACGCCGGCACCAACGGGTTCGTCGCCACCCGCGCCTCCGGCGCCACCAAGACGGATGCGCCGATCATGTCGACGCCGGCATCGATCGCCGTCATCACTCGCGACGAAATGAATGTGCGGCGCGCCCAGAGCGTCCGCGACCTCTTGCGCTACGCGCCAGGAATCTATTTCAGCAACGATACCGATTTCCGCTTTCAGAACGTCAGCGCGCGCGGCTTCAGCCTCGAAACATATCTGGACGGGCTGCGGCTCCAGGGCGGACCGTTCGGTGCGCCGCGGGTCGATCCCTATTTGCTCGAGCGCGCCGAGGTGATCACCGGGCCGGCATCAATTCTCTACGGCGCCGCCTCGCCCGGCGGCATCCTCAACCTCGTCAGCAAGCGCCCGACTGAAAATCCGTTCGGAGAAGTCTCCCTGCAAACCGGCTCGTTCAACCGGATCCAGGGCGCCTTCGATGTCGGCGGCCCCGTCGACAAGGACAAGACGCTGCTCTACCGCGTCACCGGTATCGGCCTCAACGCCGACACCCAGGTCGACAATATCGGCGAGCAAAGATTTTCGATCGCGCCGGCCTGGACGTGGCGTCCGAGTATCGACACCACCATCACCTTCCTGACGAGCTACCGGCAGGACCCGAAGGGTGGTGCCTTCGCGCTCTTGCCGATCCAGGGCACGCTGGTGCCGGGGACGTTCGGGCAGATCCCGCGCAATTTCTTTGCCGGCGATCTCAACTACGAGACTCTCAAATACAAGCAGGCAACCGCCGGCTACGAGTTCGAGCATCGTTTCGACGACGTCTTCACGGTGCGCCAGAACGTACGCTACCTGCACAATGAGCTCAGCTATGTCGAAGTGCAGCCCGGCGGGTTCACGACGACGGGCGCGGGCGGCACGCTCCGGCTGGTCGACGGCCGCACGATCAACCGGAGCTACTTCTCGACCAACGAGAACCTCGACACATTCGCTGCCGACAACCAGCTCCAGGCCAAGTTCAACATGGGACCGTTGCAGCACACGGTGCTTGCCGGCCTCGACTACCAGCGGTTCGACTTCAACAATCTCGCCCGTTTCGCGGCCACCAACACGCTCGACATCCTGGCGCCGAATTACACGCAGAACATCGCCGTCCCCACGGCGCTCTTCCAGAACCTCGACCAGCACCTGTCGCAGCGCGGCCTCTACGTCCAGGACGAGGCCAGGCTCGGCCGGCTCACCGTCCTCGGCGGAGTCCGCTACGACTGGGCCGAGGGTAATACCTTGGCGCAGAACACCGGCGTTCGCGTCCTGAACGACGACCAGAAGCCAACCGGCCGCATTGGCGCGATCTACAATTTCGACAACGGCATTGCGCCCTATGTCAGCTACTCGACCTCGTTCCAGCCGACCTCGGTCGGCACGCTGCTGAACGGCCAACCGTTCAAGCCGACCACCGGCGAGCAGTATGAAGGCGGCGTGAAGTATCAGCCGGTCGGGACCAATCTGATGTTCACTGCCGCGGTCTACGATCTCAAGCAGCAGAACGTGGCAACGGTCATCAGCGGCCCCGGCATTCCCGCCAACACCACGGCGCAGGTTGGCGAGGTCAGCTCGCGCGGGTTCGAAGGATCCGTCGTCGGCAGCCCCCTGCCCGGCCTGAGCCTGCGCGGGCAGTACTCCTATCTCGACAACCGGATCAGCTCGCCCCAGGACGTGAATTTCGGCAAGCGGCTCGCCAACGTCCCGATGCACACCGCCTCGCTCTGGGCCAACTATCTGGTGCAGGGCGGTCCGGCGACCGGTTTCGGCTTCGGCGGCGGCGTCCGCTACGTCCACGACATGTACACGACCAACGCCAACAATCTGACGGTTCCGACCATCGTGCCGGGCGTCTTCCTGCCCGCCGCCACCGTTCCGTCCAGCACGGTGTTCGATGCGGTGCTGTCCTATGATTTCGGGATGCGGTATCAGCAGTGGAAGGGCCTCAGTGCGGCGGTGAACGTCAACAACGTGTTCGACAAGACCTATGTCTCGTTATGCACGGCCGGCGGCTGCCGCTGGGCGCTGGGGCGCACGGTGCTGGCGACGCTGACCTACCGGTGGTGAGGGGATGACAGCACAGTCAGTCAAATGGTGTTCGCTGGTCCACAAATGGACCAGCCTGGTCTGCACGCTATTCCTCCTGATGCTTTGCATCACCGGGCTCCCACTGATCTTTCATGACGAGATCGACGAGCTCTTCAAGTCAGAAGCCTCGGCCCGAGAGCTCCCGGCGGATACTCCGCAGGCTCCGCTAAGCCGGCTGGTCGACGCCGCCAAGGCGCGCTATCCGCAGCGCTATCTCCAGGTGCTCGGCTGGGACGACGATCGCGCTAACGTCGTCAACGTATTCCTCTCGGCTACGCCCGAAGCTCCCCCCGGCCAACGTTTCCTGAAGCTGTCATTCGATTCCAGAACCGCCGAATTGATCGGCGAAGACACGCAGCAGGGCGGCCTGATGAGCGCCATCCGCATGTTCCACCGCGACATGTTCTTGGGGTTGCCGGGTGAACTGTTTCTCGGCGTCATGGGCCTGCTGTTTGTCATCGCGATCGTTTCCGGCATCATGCTCTACGCGCCCTTCATGCGCCGGCTCAACTTCGGCACGGTGCGTCGTATCGGCGCGTCGCGGGTCAAATGGCTCGACCTGCACAATCTGATCGGCGGAGTGACTCTCATATGGCTGCTTGCCGTCGGCGTCACCGGTGTCATCAACACGATATCGTTGCCGCTGTTCTCCGCCTGGCGCGCGGACGTGATGCCGGAGCTGATCGCGCCGCACTTGGGCAAGCCGCCGCTTGCGAAATGGGCCGACGTCGACGACGTCATGGCCGCAGCACGTCGGGCGCTCGACGGCAACACGCCGGCCAGCATCATCTTTCCGACGGTCGCACGGTTCGGGACACCACGGCACTTCATCGTCTGGACCAAGGGCACGACGCCGATCACCTCGCGCCTGTTCACGCCCGCGATGCTCGACGCCGAAACCGGGCAGCTCGTCACCGCGCGTGGCCTGCCGTGGTATCTCAGGGCGTTGCAGGTATCGCGCCCGCTTCATTTCGGGGACTACGGCAGCCTGCCGCTGAAGATCATCTGGGCGCTGTTCGATCTTGCCGCCATCGTCGTGCTTGCCAGCGGCGTCTATCTCTGGCTCGGCAAGCGCAAATCACCTCGCTTCACCACGCGCGCGCAGGACGGGCCGCCTGTCGTAGCGACATCCGGGATCCGTCCATGAAGCGCGAGCGCCACACCATGGACGAGATCTTTCGCTGGCCGCTCCTGCTCGGGGGGCTCATCCTTGTCGGGCTGGCGTCGGCGCTGTTCGGCGACGATGGCTGGGACGCGCTGTCCTGGGCAGCACTGGCAATTCCGCTGGCCGTGCTCGGCTGGAAGGCATCGCGCCAGCCGCATCTTCCAGGATCATAGGCCGGACACCGGCGCGTTGTGCCGTGCCGGACCTATCCGGTTGATTGCAACCGTCAACGGAGACGACACCTGACGGGATCGGCTCGATCTACGAACCGTTCCCATTCTCGCCGTTCCCGCTATCGGCCTCTTCCGTGATGTGCTCGACCGAGACGACGTGCTCGTCCTCGGCGGTGTCGAACACGATCACGCCCTGGGTCGAGCGGCCGGCGACGCGGATGCCTTCGACCGGGCAGCGGATCAGCTGGCCCTTGTCCGTGACCAGCATGATCTGGTCGGCGTCTTCCACCGGGAACGAGGCCACCAGGTTGCCGTTGCGGTTGTTGACGCTCATGGCGACGATGCCTTTGCCGCCGCGGCCAGTGGTGCGGTACTCGTAGGACGAGGTCCGCTTGCCGTAGCCGTTGACGGAGACGGTGAGCACGACCTGCTCGGCCGCCGACATCTCGACATAGCGCTCCTGCGGGAGCTGGAAGCTGCCGGAGGTCGTCTCTTCGGCCTCGGCATCCGCCGGAGCCTCGTCGACCACGGCTTCGCCGGCCACCGCACGGCGCATCTTCAAATAGGCCGAACGTTCGTCCGAGGTGGTCTCCATGTGGCGCAAGATGGCCAGCGAGATCACCTTGTCGCCCTCGGCAAGCGCAATGCCGCGCACGCCCATGGAAGTGCGGCCGGTAAACACGCGCACGTCGGGCACGGGGAAGCGGATGCACTGGCCGCCGGCGCCGGTCAAAAGCACGTCGTCGCGCTCGGTGCAGATCTGCACGTCCACGATCGCTTCATTCTCGTCCAGCTTCATGGCGATGATGCCGGAGCGGCGGACGTCGACGAAGTCGGACAGCTTGTTGCGCCGGACGTTGCCGCCGGTGGTGGCGAACATCACGTCGAGGTTGCCCCAGGTCGATTCATCCTCCGGCAGCGGCATGATGGTGGTGATGCGCTCGCCCTGCTCCAGCGGCAGGATGTTGATCAGCGCCTTGCCGCGCGCGTTCGGCGCGGCCATCGGCAGGCGCCAGACCTTCTCCTTGTAGACCTGGCCGCGCGAGGAGAAGAACAGCACCGGCGTATGCGTGGAGGCCACGAACAGGCGGCTGACGAAATCCTCGTCGCGGGTCTGCATGCCGGCGCGGCCCTTGCCGCCGCGGCGCTGCGCCCGGTAGGCCGACAGCGGCACGCGCTTGACGTAGCCGGCGTGGGAGACGGTGACGACCATGTCCTCGCGCTGGATCAGGTCCTCGTCCTCGACCTCGCCTTCCTGCTCGATGATCACGGTGCGGCGCGGGGTCGCGAACTCGGCCTTCACCTCGGCAAGCTCGGTCTTGATAATGCCCAGCACGCGCGCGCGCGAGCGCAGGATGTCGAGATAGTCGGCGATCTCGCCGGCGAGCTTGTCGAGCTCGTCGCGGATTTCGTCGCGGCCGAGCGCGGTGAGGCGCTGAAGGCGCAGGTCGAGAATGGCCCTCGCCTGCTCCATCGACAGCCGGATCGTGCCGTCCTCGCTGATGCGGTGACGCGGATCGTCGATCAGCGTCAGCATGTCCTCGACGTCCCGTGCCGGCCAGTCGCGCGCCATCAGGGTGTCGCGGGCAGTGGTCGGGTCGGGCGAGGTCCGGATGACGCGGATCATCTCGTCGATATTGGCGACCGCGATCGCCAGACCGACCAGGATGTGGGCGCGATCGCGCGCCTTGGCGAGCAGGAACTTGGTACGCCGCGTGACGACCCGCTCGCGGAAGTCAACGAAGATCGCCAGCAGATCCTTCAGATGCATGATCCGCGGACGGCCGCTGTCGAGCGCCACCATGTTGACGCCGAAGCTCGTCTGCAGCGGCGTGAATCGGTACAGCTGATTGAGCACCACATCCGGCACGGCGTCGCGCTTCAATTCGATCACGACACGGTAGCCGTCGCGGTCGGATTCATCGCGCAGGTCGCCGATGCCCTCGATCTTCTTTTCCTTGACCAGCTCGGCGATGCGCTCGACCATCGTCGCCTTGTTCACCTGGTAGGGAATCTCGGTGATGATGATCGCCTCGCGCTCCTTGCGGATGGTCTCGATCGCGACCTTGCCGCGCATGACGATGGAGCCGCGACCGAGGTGGTAGGCGGCGCGGATGCCCGCGCGTCCGAGAATGACGCCGCCGGTCGGGAAATCCGGTCCCGGAACGATGTTGATGAGTTCCTCGATGGTGAGCGCAGGATTGTCGATCAACGCGACGCAGGCGTCGATGACCTCGCCGAGATTGTGCGGCGGGATGTTGGTGGCCATGCCGACCGCGATGCCGCCCGCCCCGTTGACCAGGAGGTTCGGGAACTTGGCCGGCAGGACCGACGGCTCGGTTTCGTTGTTGTCGTAGTTCGGCTGGAAGTCGACGGTGTCCTTGTCGATGTCGGCCAGCAGAGCCAACGCCACCTTCGTCAGTCGCGCTTCGGTGTACCGATAGGCGGCCGGGGGATCGCCGTCGACCGAGCCGAAATTGCCCTGGCCGTCGATGAGCGGCACGCGCATCGAGAAGTCCTGCGCCATCCGGACCATGGCGTCGTAGATCGACTGGTCGCCATGCGGATGGTATTTACCGATGACGTCACCGACCACGCGCGCCGACTTGACGTACTTCTTGTCGGGCGTGTGCCCCTGCTCGTTCATCGAGTAGAGGATGCGACGATGAACCGGCTTCAACCCGTCGCGCGCATCGGGCAGCGCACGCGCCACGATCACGCTCATCGCGTAATCGAGGTAGGACTTCTTCATCTCCTCGTAGATGGAAACGGGACGAATGTCCGAGGGTTGCGCCGGCTGGTCGCCGGGCTTGTTGTCGTCGTCAGCCAAGGGGAAATCCGGTGAGATTTTATCTGGGAATCATATAGCGCATCGCCCCCCTGATAACCACCCTTGCGAGGTCTGGGGAAGCGGTTTTTCCGACTGTTTTTCCAGAGACTTACGAGCTCAGCACCACTGCCTCGAGGGAAGCCGGAATGAGCCGCATGGAACCACGTCCTAGGCTCCGAAAATCACCCGGTGCATGATCCGTCCAGGCACCAGCGTGAACAGCCCGGCAATCACGAGCGCGCCGACGAACGTCATGATCATGATGCGCCGGTGATCGGCGACCCGATGGGTGTGCGCCCGCCACACCGCGAGCGGTAGCATCACCAGCGTGAAGATCGACAGGAGATGGATCGGGCTGAACGGCCCGACCAGGCGGATCTGATGGATCCAGAACGACGAGGCCGCCACCACCGCCATCAGCGCCACCCAGATCCAGCCGATCGTCCGGTGCGGCAGCGTGCCTTTGGGGGCGGCAAACTGAACGAGGCCGAGCACGAAGGCGGCCATGGCGGCAAAGGCGTGCAGCGGGATCGCTGGAGCGGCCTCAAGCAGCGGCGCAACGCTCATGCAGGGCTTTCTCCGATCGACGGCCGACCCATGTAAATAGGATTAACATCAAGTTAATATCATTCACATCACGCCTCGTCAAAGGCCTGAGGCAGCACATGAGGCAAGCCCGCAAAAACCGAGCTTTGCCCATCAATTGGTAAGGAATCCTGTCGTTCTAGGCGAGCAAGGTGACATCAGGGGCGAAGCGCCCCCGCCCGCCTCAGAACGGGATATCGTCGTCCATGTCGCTGTTGCGGCCACCACCACCGCCGCCGCCGGCGGCAACGGCACGGCGCGGCGCGCTGCTGACGGGACCGGAGGAGCCGAAATCGCCGCCCGGCTCGTCGCCGAAGCTGCCGCCTCCACCGCCGCCGCGGCCGTCGAGCATCGTCAGGGTCGAGTTGAAGCCCTGGAGCACGACCTCGGTGGAGTACTTCTCGGCGCCGCTCTGGTCGGTCCATTTGCGGGTCTGGAGCGCGCCCTCGATGTAAACCTTCGCGCCCTTCTTCAGGTACTGCTCGGCGACCTTGCAGAGCCCTTCATTGAAGATCACGACGCGATGCCACTCGGTCTTTTCCTTGCGCTCGCCGCTATTCTTGTCGCGCCAGGTCTCCGAGGTGGCGATGCTCAAATTCGCGATCGGCCGCCCGTCCTGGGTGCGGCGGATTTCGGGATCCTTGCCGAGATTTCCAACCAGAATGACCTTGTTGACGCTTCCCGCCATCGCCGCTCTCCACTCCGAATGCCACTGAATTTTAGAAGGCCCGGGACGCGCCCGCGTCCTCTGCAACCTGTTGACGCGACCCTATACGCTTGCGCGGACGGATCGGCCCGTCACCCCTCCACTTATCCCCACATATAGCACCCCTGGCCGGCTCGTTCCAGATTTGTTCTTATGACACCCCTCACCTTGTTGCGTTGGCAAGACGACACCGCGTTGCACAAAGACGGCCTGCGCCAAATGGAATTTCCCCGAATTCCTGAGGACGGCGAAACAGCTTAACATTCATCAAGTTAGAAGCAGTTCAGATGCCGCCCGACTGTTGCATTCCGGAGACGGACTCCGCCTCCCGCCTAAGCTACGCTTGGCTCGGAATTAGATTCTTATTGGCGTCGCGCCTGATCAACCGCTTCGGGGACTTCGAGAAGCGGACCGAAACTGGGGGAGACTGCAATGAATAAGATTTTGATTGGTACTATTGGTGCAATCGCGTTGGGGCTGTCGGCTCCCGCAAGCGCGGCAGATCTCGCTGCGCGTCCCTACACCAAGGCTCCGGCACCGATGATCGCGACCATCTACGACTGGAGCGGCTTCTACATCGGTATCAACGGCGGCGGCGGCACCAGTCACAAGTGCTGGGACGTCGATATCGGCGGTGGCGTTCTCGTAGGCGAAGGCTGCCACAACGCGACCGGCGGCACGGTCGGCGGCCAGGTCGGCTACCGCTGGCAGTCAGCCAACTGGGTGTTCGGCTTCGAAGGCCAGGGCAACTGGGCCGATTTCTCGGGTGACAACATCAGTGCGATCAGCGGCCTGCGCGATCGTTCGAAGATCAACGCGTTCGGCCTGATTACCGGTCAGGTCGGTTACGCCTGGAACAACGTCCTGGTCTACGTGAAGGGCGGCGGCGCCGTCGTCAGCGATCGCTACCGCAGCTTCGACGTCGCCAGCGGCCTCGAGTTCGACCGGGCCAACGAGACCCGTTGGGGCGGCACCGTGGGTGCGGGCGTCGAGTTCGGATTCGCCCCGAACTGGACCGTGGGTTTCGAATACGACCACATCTTCCTCGGCAACCGCACCATCAGCTTCACCGGATCCGGCAATTTCGCCCCGCTCGGCGTCGCCACACGCTCCGATCGCATCAGCCAGGACGTCGATATCGGCCTCGTCCGCGTGAACTATCGCTGGGGCGGCCCGCTGATCGCAAGATACTGACATCTCTCTGGGATCGCTTGGAGATCAAAGGCCGGCCTCGCGCCGGCCTTTTTGCGTGGGCAATGGGAATTATAGGTCAGTCACCGTTACGTTTTGCGATTATTGTGGCTTTTAGGAGACACAACTTGCGGCTTTGCTGATGTAAGCACGACATCAGTTGGACCACGGCGTCCGATGTCCTTCCGAACGCACGGAAGGCAAAAACAGAAACCGGGACTGGGATTAGTTTGAAAATGAAGAAGGTTTTGTTGGCTTCGGCCTGTTTGTTCGCTCTCGCTGCTCCGGCTTCGGCCGCTGATCTCGCGGCGCGCCCCTACACCAAGGCTCCGGTGGCGGTGGCCTCGGTCTACAACTGGACCGGCTTCTACCTCGGTATCGTCGGCGGCGGCGCCTGGGAAAACGGTTCCGGCGACCCGAAGATGAAGGGTGGCTTCGTCGGCGGCACCGCCGGCTACAACTGGCAGACCGGCAACGTCGTGTTCGGCGTCGAGGCTGATGGTTCCTGGGCTGACGTCAGCGCTTCGGCGACCGGCGCCACTGTTGTTCCCGGCTTCGGCGTTGTGACCGCAACGGCGAGCTCGAAGACCGATGCCATGGGCACCGTGCGCGGCCGTATCGGCTACGCCGTCAATCAGGTCCTGTTCTACGGCACCGGCGGCTACGCCTGGATCGACAACAAGATCAGCCTCTCCGCTCTCGGCTTGACCGCGTCGGACAGCAAGTGGCACTCCGGCTGGACCGTTGGTGCGGGCGTCGAGGCGTTCTTCGCTCCGCAGTGGTCGGTCAAGGGCGAGTACCTCTATCGCAGCCTCGGCGGCGAGACCTACTTCTCGGGCGCCCTGCCCACCGGCACGCTCAACTTCCACACCGTGCAGGTCGGCGTGAACTATCACTTCGGGGGCCCGGTGGTCGCGAAGTACTGAGCTTCGCTTCCAACGCACCGCGTTACGAAAGGCCGGCCTTGCGCCGGCCTTTTTGTTTTCGCGCGTACCGATCCAGGCCTACCGATTCCCAACGTTTTCGGGGAGAGCTGTGGCATCCCGGTGACACAACCTTCGGCTTCAATGGTGTAGAGCGATGACATCGGTTGGGTCATTGGGTCGGCCGTTTTTCGCCGACAAAGAGAAACGAAACTGGGGAATTGAAATGAAGAAGGTTTTGCTGGCCTCGGCCAGTCTGTTCGCACTCAGCGCGTTGGCTCCCGCCTCGGCGGCCGATTTGGCGGCCCGTCCCTACACCAAGGCGCCCATTGCTGTGGCCTCGATCTACAACTGGTCCGGCTTCTACCTCGGCATCAACGGCGGCGGCGCTTCGAGCCGCAACTGCTGGGATGTCAATAATATCTTCGGCGTTGCGGGTCCGGACACGGCTGAAGGCTGTCACAATGCGACAGGCGGCGTCGTCGGCGGCCAGATCGGTTATCGCTGGCAGTCGGCCAACTGGGTGTTCGGCCTTGAAGCCCAGGGCGACTGGGCCAACCTGAAGGGTTCGAATACGAGCTTGGTGCTTGCCCCGCCCCCGCTGGTCAACCAGACCAAGATCGATGGGATTGGCTTGTTCACCGGCCAGGTCGGCTATGCCTGGAACAACGTGCTCTGGTACGTGAAGGGCGGCGCGGCCGTCACGCACGCCAAGTACAACGGTCTAATCGGCGGCGTTGTCCTCGACAGCGCAAGCGAGACGCGCTGGGGCGGCGCGGTCGGCACCGGCCTCGAATTCGGTTTCGCGCCGAACTGGTCCGTTGCGATCGAATACGACCATCTGTTCATGGGCCGCCGCAATGTCAGCTTTACGTTTATCGGTTTCAACGACCGCATCGACCGTATCAAGCAGGACGTCGATATGGGCACCGTTCGCCTGAACTACACCTTCGGCGGCCCGGTCGTGGCGAAGTACTAAGCTTCGCCTCCGACGCCATCGCGTTACGAAAGGCCGGCCTTGCGCCGGCCTTTTTGTTTTCGCGCGTACGGCATGAGCGTTTGCGGACAAGTTCCATTTTTCGGCGCGCTGTGACCCCTCCGGTGACAGACTGTCGCACCTCGAAGGTTGTATCGAAGATCGCAACAACTTTGGCCTTGGGGGGTCCGTCTTGAACAAGTTTATGCTTGCCGCCGCCGGCATCGTCGCGATGACCACGTCCGTTTCGGCGGCCGATCTGGCGGCGAGGCCCTACACCAAAGCTCCTGCCCCGATGATCGGCACGGTCTACGATTGGAGCGGCTTCTACATCGGCGCCAACGGTGGTGGCGGCTGGAGCCATAATTGCTGGGACATCGTCACCAACATCCTCGGTGCGCCGGTCACTCCCCCCGCGTCGGAGGGCTGCCACACCGCGACCGGCGGCGTGGCTGGCGGCCAGGCCGGCTTTCGCTGGCAAAGCGCGTCGTGGGTGTTCGGCGTGGAAGGCCAGGGCGACTGGGCTCACCTTAGCGGCTCCAATGGACCGAGCCTGGCTGCCGGCGGCGTCGGCTCAGACCGCTCGAAGATCAACGCCTTCGGTCTCGTGACCGGCCAGGTCGGCTACGCCTGGAGCAATGTGCTGTTCTACGCGAAGGGTGGTGCGATGGTTGTGAGCGACAAATACGAGGGCTTCACCACCGCCACCGGCTTCGTGTTCGACAGGACGAATGAAACGCGCTGGGGCGGAGCGGTTGGTGCTGGCCTCGATTTCGGCGTAACGCCCAACATCGTGGTCGGCGTCGATTATGTGCACGGCTTCATGGGATCGCGCGACAACCGCTTTACGTTCAACAACGGCACGTTCTCGCGCGCCGATCGAATCCGCCAGGACGTTGACATTGCAACGGCCCGCGTCAGTTACAGGTTCGGCGGCCCCCTCATCGCCAAATACTGATCTTCGCCTCCGACGCCATCGCGTTACGAAAGGCCGGCCTTGCGCCGGCCTTTTTGTTTTCGCGCGAGGGTGCACCCAACCGTCTTGGAGTCGTGAGGCGCGCGCAAGGCGTCCGCGAATGGTTTTGGCGAGTTGGGGACGTGACATGAAGACGTGGATGCTGGCTGCGGTCAGCCTGTTCGCACTTGGCGCGGTCGCGCCGGCTACCGCCGCCGATCTCCCGATCTACAAGGCACCGGCGGCCGCCGTTCCCCTCTACGACTGGAGCGGCATCTATGTCGGCATCAACGGCGGCGGCGGGCTGGCCCATGCATGCTGGGGCGTGACCCGCGCGCTCGGCGTCGCTGTCGATCCGGCCGTTGGCGAAGGCTGTCACAATGCGGGCGGTGGCACGATCGGCGGACAACTCGGCTATCGCTGGCAGAAGTCGCGCTGGGTGTTCGGCATCGAGGGCCAGGGCAACTGGGCCGACTTCAAGGGCAGCAATGTCAGCGTGGCGCTGCCGCTGTTCACCAACCAGACCAAGATCGACAGCTTCGGCCTGTTCACTGGCCAGATGGGCTACGCCGTCAACAACCTGCTCTTCTATGGCAAGGCCGGCGCCGCGGTGGCGCACGACAAGTACGACACCTTCGTCCCCGGCGTCCCGGCCGCGGTGTTCAACAGCGTCAACCAGACCCGCTGGGGCTACACCATCGGCATCGGCGTGGAATGGGGCTTTGCCGAGAACTGGTCGGTCGGCGGCGAGTACAACCATGTCTTCCTCGGCCATCACAGCGCCGACTTCGCAACGCTCGTCGGCGGCTTCGCCCCGCGCACCGACCGGATCGGCCAGGATATCGACATGGGCCTGATCCGCATCAATTACCGCTGGGGCGGCCCGGTCGTCGCCAAATACTGAGACCAAGCTTCCCTCAGGAACCTCCAAGTCCTGATCATGTGCGGATTGCCCCAAATCCGCATTCAAACGCGAACGAAGGGCTGGCCTCGCGCCGGCCCTTCGCATGTTCCGGGGGCCCTGCTCCTGCCAGATGCCGCCAGCGCGCCAACAATCCGTTGACGATTCGCACACGCCACTGGAAATCCGTCCCCGTTCTTCCTACGTTCGCTGCCATACCCATCGGCGCCGATCCCGGTTCCGGGCGACGCGCGCCTTTTTTGTTGGCGCGATCGCGCACCTTTGGGATTCCTTGAGGGCAACTCGGATGGATGAAGTGATCAAGGCGAAGCGCCAACAGCAGAACGCGGGATCCAGCCTGCGCGCAATTACGATTCGTGGCGCGCGCGAGCACAACCTCAAGAATGTCGACGTCGAGATTCCCCGCGACAAGCTGGTGGTGTTCACCGGGCTGTCAGGCTCCGGCAAATCCTCGCTCGCCTTCGACACCATCTATGCGGAGGGCCAGCGCCGCTACGTCGAATCGCTGTCGGCCTATGCGCGCCAGTTCCTGGAGATGATGCAGAAGCCTGATGTCGACCAGATCGACGGCCTGTCGCCGGCGATCTCGATCGAGCAGAAGACGACCTCGAAGAACCCGCGCTCGACCGTCGGCACCGTCACCGAGATCTACGACTACATGCGCCTGCTCTGGGCGCGCGTCGGCGTGCCCTATTCGCCCGCCACGGGTCTGCCGATCGAGAGCCAGACCGTCTCGCAGATGGTCGACCGCGTGCTGGCGCTGCCCGAAGGCACCCGCCTCTATCTGCTCGCCCCGGTCGTGCGCGGCCGCAAGGGCGAGTACCGCAAGGAACTCGCCGAATGGCTCAAGAAGGGTTTTCAGCGCGTCAAGATCGACGGCACCTTCCATGAGCTCGCGGAGGCGCCGACGCTCGACAAGAAATTTCCGCACGACATCGACGTCGTGGTCGACCGCATCGTGGTGCGCGCCGACATCGGCCAGCGCCTCGCCGAAAGCTTTGAGACCGCGCTGAAGCTCGCGGAGGGCCTCGCCGTCGTCGAGTTCGCCGATGCGCCTGCAGCGGCTGCGCCCGTCGAGGAGAAGAAGAAGACCGCAAAAATCCACGACAAGAGCGGGCCTGAGCGCATCCTGTTCTCGGAAAAATTCGCTTGCCCCGTCTCCGGCTTCACGATTCCGGAGATCGAGCCGCGCCTATTCTCGTTCAACAATCCCTACGGCGCCTGCCCGGCCTGCGGCGGCCTCGGCGTCGAGCAGCATGTCGACGAGGACCTCGTCATCCCCGACAAGGAGCTCGCCATCGGCAAGGGCGCGATCGCGCCCTGGGCCAAGTCGTCATCGCCTTACTATATTCAGACGCTGACGGCGCTCGGCAAGCACTACAAGTTCACCCTGACCACCAAATGGAAGGATCTGCCGAAGAAGACGCAGAACGCGATCCTCCTTGGCTCGGGCGAGGACGAGATCAAGTTCTCCTACGAGGACGGCGTCCGCTCCTACGACACCAAGAAGCCGTTCGAGGGCGTCATCACCAACATCAACCGCCGCTATCGCGAGACCGAGAGCGAGTGGGCGCGCGAGGAGCTCGCAAAATATTTCCACGACGTCCCCTGCGAAGGCTGCAAGGGTTTCCGGCTGAAGCCCGAGGCGCTCTGCGTCAAGATCGGCGGCAAGCATATCGGCGAGATCTCGGAGCTGTCGGTCAGGAAGGCCGGCGAATGGTTCGAGACCGTGCCCGAGGCGCTGAACACGCAGCAGAACGAGATCGCCGGCCGCATCCTCAAGGAGATTCGCGAGCGCCTCACCTTCCTGCTCGACGTCGGCCTCAACTACCTCACTCTGTCCCGCTCCTCCGGCACGCTGTCCGGCGGCGAGAGCCAGCGCATCCGCCTCGCCTCGCAGATCGGCTCGGGACTGACTGGCGTGCTCTACGTGCTGGACGAGCCCTCGATCGGCCTGCACCAGCGCGACAACGCCCGCCTGCTCGATACGCTGAAGCGCCTGCGCGACCTCGGCAACACCGTGATCGTGGTCGAGCATGACGAGGACGCGATCCTGCTTGCCGACTACGTCCTCGACATCGGGCCCGGCGCCGGCATGCATGGCGGCAACATCGTCGCCGAAGGCACGCCCGCCGAGATCATGCGCAACCCGAAATCGCTCACCGGCAAATATCTCACCGGCGAGCTCGAGGTCGAGGTGCCGGAGCGGCGCCCGCCGAACCATCGCCGCACCATCAAGGTGGTCAACGCGCGCGGCAACAACCTTAAGAACGTCACGGCCGAGATTCCGCTGGGCCTGTTCACGGCCGTCACCGGCGTCTCCGGCGGCGGCAAGTCGACGCTGCTGATCGACACGCTCTACAAGGCCATCGCCCGCAAGCTGAACAACGCTAGCGAAGGCGCCGCACCCCACGATCGCATCGAGGGCCTCGAGCACATCGACAAGATCATCGACATCGACCAGTCGCCGATCGGCCGCACCCCGCGCTCGAACCCCGCGACCTATACCGGCGCCTTCACGCCGATCCGCGAATGGTTCGCCGGCCTGCCCGAAGCGAAGGCGCGCGGCTACGAGCCCGGCCGCTTCTCCTTCAACGTCAAGGGCGGCCGCTGCGAGGCCTGCCAGGGCGACGGCGTCATCAAGATCGAGATGCACTTCCTGCCCGACGTCTACGTCACCTGCGACGTCTGCAAGGGCAAGCGTTACAACCGCGAGACGCTGGAGGTCCTGTTCAAGGGCAAGAGCATCGCCGACGTGCTCGACATGACCGTCGAGGAAGCCGCCGACTTCTTCAAGGCGGTGCCGCGCGTGCGCGAGACCTTCCAGACCCTGCACCGCGTCGGGCTCGATTACATCCATGTCGGCCAGCAGGCGACGACCCTGTCGGGCGGCGAAGCCCAGCGCGTCAAGCTCGCGAAGGAGCTGTCGAAGCGCGCCACCGGCCGCACGCTCTACATCCTGGACGAGCCGACCACCGGCCTGCACTTCCACGACGTCAAGAAGCTGCTTGAGGTGCTGCACGAGCTCGTCGCACAGGGCAACACGGTCGTCGTCATCGAGCACAATCTCGAAGTCATCAAGACGGCCGACTGGGTCATCGACCTCGGCCCCGAAGGCGGCGACGGCGGCGGCGAGATCGTCGCCTGGGGCCCGCCGGAGGACATCGCGAAAGCGCCGCGGAGCTACACGGGGAAGTTTCTGGAGCCGGTGCTGAAGAAGGCACGGAAGCCGAAGCGGAGGAGCACGAGCGAGGCGGCGGAGTAGAGTTCATTCCGCCTCGTCCGCGGGATCATCGGGGAAAGGCTGCAAGTGTCCGCGATGCCCAGCCGCACCTACATGCTCTTCCGCAAGGCAATCCTCGCCGAGCAGCAGGTAACCTGCATCTACGAGGGGCGTTATCGCGAGCTCTGCCCCCACATCATCGGCACCAACAAGATGGGTGAGGAAGCCGTCCTCGCCTGGCAATTTGGCGGCGAGAGCAGCGGACCGCTGCCGCAATGGCGATGCCTGAAGCTCGCCAATATCACCAACGCCCGCACGCGCGATGGCCCCTGGCACGAGGGCGGCTCTCACCGGACTACTCAGACCTGCGTCAGCAACATCGATCTCGACATCAATGTTCACGTGCGCAGGTTGCGGTGACGCACATGCGTCCCACGGCTGACGGGCTTGCCGGCCATGATCGCAGGGTTGATTTCAATGCGCTCGTGTCGCATGGGTGTCCTCGAATTCTTCTAAATAATAGCCGCCACGTCTCGTTTGTCAGCGAACTCCAAAACCTCCTCCATGCACTACTCCCTCGCCATCTTCGATCTCGACGGCACACTGGCCGACAGCTTTCCGTGGTTCCTGCGCACCATCAACGATGTCGCCGATCGCTTCAATTTTCGCCGCGTCGCGGATGACGAAATCGAAGCGCTGCGACATGCCTCGTCGCGCGAGATCCTCGCCCGGCTCGAGGTGCCGCTGTGGAAGCTGCCGGCGATCGCGCGGCATGCGCGGCGGCTGAAGGCGGAGGCGGCGGCGGAGATTCCCCTATTCGCCGGCGTCGAGACGATGCTGCAGACGCTGGCCGGGAACGGCGTGCAGCTCGCGCTGGTGACGTCGGATAGCGAAGCCAATGCGCGCGAGAAGCTCGGCGAGTCCGCCGCCCTGTTCGCGCATTTCGACTGCGCGGCGTCGCTGTTCGGCAAGCCCGCGAAATTCCGCCGCGTGATCCGGCGCGCGGGCGTGGAGCCAGGCCGCGTGATCGCGATCGGCGACGAGGTCCGCGACATCGAGGCGGCGCGCGCGGTAGGGATTGCCTGCGGCGCGGTGAGTTGGGGCTACGCCGCGCCGGCGGCGCTGCGGGCGCTTGCGCCCGATCACATGTTCGCGCAGATGGATGAGATCGCAGACGTGGTCTGCCGGATTTCGCTCAAGGCCTGATCCGCAATCGGCCCCCCCCGGCCCAAGGAGACGGTGATGACACTCTCGGACGCAGCCCGCCTCAAACTCCTGGAGCCGCCGGTCGGCAAGGTGCGCGTGGTGCTCGACACCGACACCTACAACGAGATCGACGATCAGTTCGCGCTGGTGCAGATGCTGCTGTCGAAGGACCGGTTCGACGTCGAGGCGATCTACGCCGCGCCGTTCTTCAACACACGCGCCGACAGTCCCGGCCACGGCATGGAGCTGAGCTACCAGGAAATCCTTCGCCTGCTGGAGCGCCTCAACGTCGCGCCGGACGGCCTCGTCCATCGCGGCGTCACCGACTATGTCGGTCCCGGCAAGACGGCGCAGGCGGCCCCCGCCGTCAACGACCTCGTGGCCCGGGCGCGCGCAGGCTCCCCTGACAATCCGCTCTACGTCATTGCCATCGGCGCCATCAGCAATGTCGCCTCGGCACTGCTCGAGGCCCCCGACATCATCGACCGCGTGGTGGTGGTCTGGCTTGGCGGTCACGCGCTGGAATGGCCGCACACGATCGAGTTCAACCTCAGGCAGGACGTCGGCGGCGCGCAGGTGCTGTTCGACAGCGGCGTGCCGCTCGTGCTCGTGCCATGCAAGGGCGTCACCTCGCACCTTCACAGCACGGTGCCGGAGATCGAGCGCTACGTCGAACCGCATGGCAGCATCGGCGCGTTCCTCGCCATGCGCTTCAAGGACTATTCGTCCGACCATCTGGGCTGGGCCAAGGAGATCTGGGACATGGCGCCGGTCGGCTGGCTTCTCAATCCCGATTGGGCGCCGAGCGTGATCGTGCCGGCTCCGGTTCTCACGGATCAGATCACGTGGAGCATCGATCGCCGGCGGCATCCGATCCGCTACGTGACCTATGTGGATCGCAACCCGATCCTGAAGGACTTTTTCCTGAAGTTGAAGGCGTTTGCCGGATCTAAGAGTGGTTTAGCGCCGTAGCCCGGATGGAGCGAAGCGCAATCCGGGAAAGTGTCCCCGCATTCCGCTTCGCTCCATGCAGGCTACAGATGCTCCGCGCCCCCTACTCCGTCCTACGCAGGAACGCCCCGAACGCGCGCGGGCCGTCGCCGGTCTTGACCTCGCCGATCACCTTCAGCTCGGTGGCATCGATGATGCTCAATGTGTTGCTCTCCCAGCAGGCGACGATGACGCGCTTGCCGTCGGCGGTCACATTGATGCCTTCGGGATAGTCGCCGACATTGATCCGCTTGACCGGCTTCAGCGTCGCCAGGTCGAACACGCTGACGGTGCCGCCATATTGGTCGGTGACGAAGCCGCGCCCTTGCGTCAGCGCCACCGCATAAGGACGCATCCCGACCGGCACGCGGCCGATCTCTTGGCTCGCGGCGATGTCGATCACCGAGACGTCGTTGGAGCCGACATTGGCGGTGTAGGCGCGTTTTCCCTCGGCATCGATGGTGACGCCGAACGGACGGGTCCCGACCTTGATGGTCGCCCTGCGCTCACGCGTCGCGGTATCGACCACCGAGACGCTGTCGTCGTCGCGGTCCGCCGAGAGCAGCAGCCTGCCATCAGGCGTCACCGCGAGGCCGGACGGGGATGCGCCGACCGCGATGCTGGCCGTGATACTGCGCGAGGCCGTATCGATCACCCGCACTGCCGCCGCATACCAGTCCGCGACGTAGACCGTCTTGCCATCGGGCGTCACGGCAATGCCGAGCGGACCGCCGCCGACCTCGATCCGCCCCGAGACCTGCCGCGTTGCGGCGTCGACCACGGTCACCGCCTTGGCGTCGGGGCTCGTGACATAGGCAAAGCGCCCATCCGCGCTGACGGCCACGCCGGCCGGCTTGCCGCCGATCGGGATGGTCGCGACGCTGCGCGATGTCGCGAGGTCCACGACCATCAGATCGTCGCTGAGCTGGTTGGTGACGAACGCCTCTTCGGCGGACGCGCTGCCAATACTGGCAGCGCAAAGGCTGGCGGCGAGCGCCGCCAGGATCCGCGCCCGCACGGTCAGCTTCCGCTCTCGATCTTCTTCTTCAGCGCTTCGAGGCCGGCCTGATAGAGCCCCTTCACCGCCTTCACCGCGGCCTCGTCGCTGAGCTCCGGCGGCGGATCGTTGTTGGGGAAGCCGCGGTAGAACGCGCCCGCCCATTCCAGCGTCGCGCCCTTGCCGTCGGCGCTCGGCGTCACCGTCAGCGTCGAGGAATAATTGGTGACCGGCAGCACCTTCACGTCCACCTTGGTGATCCGGTAGGAATAGGTCATCGCGGCAGCGTCGAACTTGTAGAGTTCCTCATCGACGGTGGCGCCTCCCGTCAGGGTCAGCCGCCGCGTCGCTTCGATCTCATTGCCCTTCTCGCCCTCGGTCTTGGTGACAGGCGGCAGCCAGCTCATGTCCTGGAAATTGCCGATCGCGGCCCACACCTTGGCCGGCGGCGCGTTGATCTCGATGGATTCGCGCACCTTCTGCCGGGTCGGCCCATGTGCCCAAGCCGGGCCAAACGCCGCCGTCAAAGCCACCGCGCCCGCGGCAGTCAGCACCGCGCCCATGACCATGCGCCGTCCAATCGTCACCCTCATCTCGTTTCCTCATGCGTCTCGTGGATCGTGCGCGACTTGAGGCGCGCTGCGATCATGGTAGCGCATTTTGCGGCCGTGGGGAGACCTGTTCATGGCGGCGTTGCGGCGCGCGCTCGCGCGTCCCACAACCCCTTGCGCCGCCCGTCGGGCAAAACACCCAATGGGCGGGTCAACCGCACCACGCAGAAATAATTCTCTTTATCCGCATTTCAGATTATCATATAGAAAGCCATCCCACCCCGGGCCGAGGGGCGTTATCGCGATCGTCACGACACGCGGGGTGGGACGTGGTGGACGCAGGCGGCGTCGGCGCGAAGGTGGTTTGCAGGGCGGGCAACCGTGAGCGAACGCCGCGCGCACACGACCGGTGCAGCCTGTGTACGGTAAAACCGTGCCGTCCTGGCGCCCGGAGCCTGTGCGCCAAGTCTTGCGGTGATGTGGCGGCCCGACCGGGCCCGCACATCAGTCATCCGCAAGGCGACGGGGGCAATAGTGCATCGCTCCCCGGGGAGAGCTCGGCATAAGCCGTAAAACCACTGCGCAGGGAAGGCCGGATGTTTGGCTTCACCTGTATGCCACTGTGCAAACTTCGTAGCGCAATTTCCGCACAGTGGACCGCGGGTGCCAGCCGGCACCCGGCCTTCCCCGCGCCCTCGGCACTTTTGGGGGCGATGAATACAGCAGAGCTCGGGCAGATCTTGCCGCGAGGATGCGAATCCGTGCGTGCGATTTGAATTCGAATGCAAAGATAGAAGCTGCTCGCGTGCCCCGGACGCAGCGCAGCGCTTCCCTGGCGATGCGCAGCATCGTCCAGTGCGGCGGTGCGCTGCAGAGCCGGGGCCCATGCATCAGCGAGCGTGTGACTGCGTGAGTCCCTGCTCTGCGCCGCACCGCTACGCGCTGCAGCGCGTCCGGGACACGAGAAGAGCGAGTGCCGTGGGAGCGCGCCCTCGCCTACTCCGCCAGTGTCGCCTCCACGAACCCGCGCGGATCGTCACAGAACTCGCGCATCACCCGGTAATGATCGGTTTGCTCCACCGTCGTCGGCTCCAGGCCGTATTTGCCCAACCGCAACAGTCTCGCGTTTGGATAGGCCATCAGCAGAGGCGCATGGGTTGCCATGATGACCTGGCAGATGCGGGACTCGTCCATGCGTCGCAAGAGCTTCAGGAATTCGATCTGACGCGCCGGCGACAGCGCCGATTCCGGCTCGTCGAAGATGAAGATGCCCTGGCGCTGGCAGCGCTCCTCGAAGAAGCGCAGAAAACCTTCGCCATGGGAATGCGACAGGAAGTCGGGGCCGGCCTGGCCGGCATCACGTGCGGCCTCGTCGAGATATCGCGCGACCGAGAAAAAACTCTCGGCGCGAAAAAACCAGCCGTTGGCGATCTTCGGCAGCCAGCTTGCGCGCAAGGCCCTGGAAAGCTGGCCGCCCATCTTCTCCCGCGCTTCGGAATGGTCGACGGGCATGTAGCCCTTGCCTCCACCCGCATCGTCGTAGCCGGCAAGCGCTGCGATACCCTCGAGGATCGTCGACTTCCCGGTGCCATTCTCTCCGACGATGATCGTGATGGCGGCGTCGAAGTTGAGCTCGAAATCATCCGGGAAGATGGGCAGGCAAAACGGATATGCCTCGCGATCGTGAACTCGCGACGGATCGAGCCAGACCCGCTTCAGATACGGCGCCGGCAGGTTGATGGTGCGATTGCTTCGTCGGCTCATGCTCTGCTTCCAACCCACTCCGGTCGATATTTCGACTGGAACATATCAGGAACACAATCCTCGCGAAAGCAGCACCTGAGAAACATACAGCAACAAAACCCGGCATGCGTCACTTGGACGCAAATTAAAACCTAAGATTGCAGCGAAGAATCGCCTTAAGAAAACGTTGCTGCGAGACAGCTTGCTGGCATGAGGCCAGCCCCCACCCCTCGACCCGGCAATGATTGACGGAAGTCCAGGACCGTAGAGCCGCGAGGAATGCGCGATGGTATCAACGTATTTCAGCTACAACTACATTGCGCACCATCTCAAGCAGTCCCTGACGCGGGTTGAACAGCAACCCGATGTCGCGCGAGAATCCGCCTATTACAAAGCCAACATCGGCAAGGTGCGGACCGTCGATGATCTTATGAAAGATTATCGCCTGTATCATTATGCGATGAAGGCATATGGCCTGGAAGACATGGCCTACGCCAAGGCTTTCATGAAGAAGGTGCTGGAGAGCGACCTCTCCGACCCAAAGAGCTTCGTCAACAAGTTGGTAGACAAGCGCTACCGGGAGTTTGCCGCGGCATTCTCCTTCAATGGCAGTGCCACGCCAGTTGCGCAATCGGGAGACCAGACCGACGAGATGATCGGTCTGTACACGACGACCAAGAAGAGCCAGGTCGATGCGCTTGCCGCAGACTCGAATTACTACAGCGCTGAAATCGGCAAGATCAGCAGTGCAGACCAACTCCTGAACAACGACCGTCTTCGCAACTATGTCTACTCGGCATACGGGATCGATCAAAGCAAGTGGCCGGGTGACACGATAAGTCAGGTCTTGCGCAGCGATCCGTCCGATCCAAATAGCTACGTCAACACCACCTTCGCTTCTCAGTTGACCGGCCTCAACGCCCAGCTTGCTCAAGCCAAATCGGACGCCAGCGCCGCTGATCTAAAGATAACCGGTTACAAGGCCCAACTATCGCAACCGGGCGCCGACGTGACCCAGTTGAACATCCAGATCCTGGTCGAAAAAAGTCACCTGGAGTCATATACGAAAAGCATTTCCAGCCTCAGTGACCAGATAGCGACGATTGGCGGGTTTGTAGACCTGGCCGGCGCGTTCGAGTTCTCGCCCGACGGGTCGCTTCCGTCAGGCGTGTCCGCCCAGACTGCCGCAAATGTCGCGATCACGAAAAAGCGGTTCGACGACAGCAAGGCCGCCGTCTATTCGGCGGCAAGCCCGATATACGAAGCTTTGGCGATCAAGCAATTCAGAACGGACCTCAGCAAGATCAATTCAGTCCAGGCGTTCGTATCGACACCTGGCGTGTATGATTTTGCGCTGGGCGCCGTCGGCCTCGATCCCGGAATGGTCTCGAAGGCGACGATCAAGGCAGTCCTCGAAAGCGACGTCAACGATCCCAAGAGCTACGTCTATACCCTCAAGGACAATCGGTATGTAGAGCTCGCACGCGCCTTCAACTTCGACGCAAAAGGCAATCTGACGACCCCCTTGGTGGCTCAAGACTCGGCTCAGGTCCTTCAGATCGCGAGAGAATACGTCGTTGCCGCGCTGAAACAGGCAAGCCCTCAGCAGGAGAAGGCAATTCGGGCACTAGCCACGAAAGATGCGACGGCTTATCAAGAGGCAATCGCAGGCATCGACAGCGTTTCCGAGCTTCTCGCAAACAGGCCGATGGTCGATTTCATTCTCTTGGCCAAGGGTTTGGACCCTAAGAAGGTCAGCACCGAATTTCTCAAGAAGATCTTCAGCTCCGACCTGAACAACCCAAAGAGCTTCGCGAACACGCAGAGCGATCCTCGCTTTGCCGAAATCGTTGCGTCGTTCAACTTCGACAGCAAGGGCAACGTCGCGCGCCTCCCGATGATGGGTCCTCAGAAGAGAGATCAATTCCGGGAAACACAGGCGAACTATCTCCAGCAAAGCCTGGAGCAGCAGCAGGGGGAGACGAATCCCGGCGTACGCCTTGCGCTCTATTTCCAGCGAAAGGCGGGAGAAATCACGTCCGCATACGACATCCTTGCCGACAAGGCTCTTTCAGAGGTGTTCAGAACCACCTTCGATTTGCCTGACTCGATGGCCTCGATGCAGATCGATCAGCAAGCCAAGGTCGTGGACAAATTCATGAAGATCAAGGATCTTTCCGATCCGGCGAAGGTTGAAAAACTGTTGAGCCGGTTCTCCGCCATGTATGACGTCAGAAACGGCGAGAGCATCGGCCAGGGTCAATCTCCCTTGCTCAACCTCTTTCAAGGATCGAGCTCGGGCATATCAGGGATAAGTGAATCCACGTTCTTGGCCATCGCCAAGCTACGTGCTCACTGATGATCGCTCGCCGATACTAGCCCAACACCTCGAGCGCCAGCTCCATGGTCATCAGCACGGGATTGTCCCCACGGATCAGACGGCCCTCAGCGATGCCGCCAGTGTAGTCGATCAGGGCAATGTCGAGCGCCGCCTCCGGTGCACCCGAACTGCCCTGTACAATTGTCCCCGCTGTCACAGCGAGCTCGGTCGCGAACGGTTCGGTCACGCCGCCATGGGTGAAGCGCGCGCCGATGGTCGAGCCGACGCCGCCGTGAATCTTCGCGCGTGCGATGCCATGCGCGCGGCAGAACGCTTCGAGGCAGCCGGCAAAATCCTGGTTGGGCCGCAGCCGAAGTGAGAAGGCGCGGCTCGTGGTGCGCGCGCCGGTGCTCACACCAGGCACCGGCCCGAACAGCTTGAAATTGGTCTCGGGATCGGGCTCCGCGGTGAACATCGCGCCGTCGATGCCGAACGCTTCGACCTCGAACGGCTCGGCGACAACCGTCTCGTCCGGGAGCATGTGGCCGCCGCTTGCCTTGCCGTCCGGCTCCGTCCAGAGCCCGTGGCAATGAAAGAACGGGGCGCCATCGCGCATACCGAGCGTCATGCTGCCGAGTTTCGTGCGCATCACGCCGCTGGGGCGAAAAGTGTCACTGTAGAACGCTGCGTTCTCACCTGTCTTCGACAGCGCCGGCATCACATATGCGAATGGTCCGAGCGCAGCGCTGCCAAAATTCAGCACGCCACTGGCAAACCCCTCCGCCGCAAAACCACGCCGAGCGGCTTCGAGCAGCGGCAGACCCGCTTCGAGCCTGAACGAGAACGCGCGCCCCCTCGCCTCGACCCATTGGATGCGTTCGGCGACAGGCGCGCCCGGCTGCTTGATACTTCGCATCGCGTATGCTCAGCCCGCCTGCTTGTTGTCGAGATCGAGCAGTCCGCGCGCCTCGAGCTCATCGCGCACCATGCGCTTCGGGATCTTGCCATAGCCGGACTTCGGCAACGCCTCCCAGAAGAAGAACCGCTTCGGCATCTTGTAGCGCGGCACCTTCGGCAGGAGGAACGCCGCCATCTCGGCTTCGCTCACCGGCTTCTCGCCTTCGCGCGCGACGCAGACGGCGACGCCGACCTCGCCCCAGGTCGCGTCGGGCACGCCGAGCACGGCGACCTCGCCGACCGCAGGATGCGTCAAGATCTTCTCCTCGATCTCGCGCGGATAGATGTTGGAGCCGCCGGAGATGTACATGTCGGAGGCGCGTCCCGTGATGTAGACGAACCCCTCCTCGTCCATGTGCCCGAGGTCGCCGGTGCGGAACCAGCCGTCGCGGAACGCCTTCGCATTGGCCTCGGGGTTGTCGTAGTAGCCGGCGAGCACTGCAGGCCCGATCACGCAGATCTCGCCGCTCTGGTTGACTGCCAGCTCGCGGCCCTCGTCGTCCTGGATCGAGACCTGCATGGCCGTGCGCTCGAAGCCGCAAGTGCCGATCTTCGCATAGGGCCCGTCCTCGGGATCATGCAGCGCCGCCGGCAGCACGGTGATGTTGCCGGTGACCTCGCCGAGGCCAAAATACTGCACGATGACCTTGCCGAGCTTCTTCAGCGCGGCCTTCTGGTCCTCGCGGTACATCGGCGCGCCGGCATAGATCACGTGACGCAGCGAGGAATGATCGTATTTGTCGGCGGCGGGATGCTCGACCATCATCTTCAGGATCGTCGGCACCGTGAAGAGATTGCTGACCCGATGCGCCTCGATCAGGCGGAACGCCTCGTCGATGTCGAATTTCTCCGTCGGCAGCAGCACGGTGCATACGCCGCGGGCGGTCTGCACCAGCTGATGGACGCCGGCGCCATGCGACAGCGGCGCCACCACCAGCGACGCATCCGCTTCCGTGACGCCGGGGGTGAGATCGGCGAGATGGTTGGTGACGACAAAACCCATCTGGCCGTGGGTCAGCACCGCGGCCTTGGAGCGGCCAGTGGTGCCGGAGGTGAAGAAGAACCAGCAGGGATCGTCGTGCTCGACGGCGACGTTCGCAACGCTTGCACCGGCCTGCGAGGCGATGGCTTCCGCCACCGAGCGCTCGCCGAACGAGCCCTTGCCGTCGACGCTCCAGGTGAACTCCAGCGCCCCCCCCTTCACGGCTGCAGCGTGCTCGGGAAAATCGACGTGGCACAGGAACGCCTTCGCGCCGGAGGCCTGCGCGAGATAGGTGACCTCATCCGGCATCAGGCGGAAATTGGTGGGCACCCAGACCGCACCGAGCCGGAACGCGGCGAACATCGAGAAGAACATCTCGTCGCCGTTCTTGGAATGGACGAGGATGCGGTCGCCCTTGGCGATGCCGCGCGCGGCGAGTGCGGCGGCCAGCGCCGAGACCTGCGCATCGATCTCGCGCCAGGTCCAGGATTTGTCCCCCCAGACGAAACCAGGACGCGACCCATGCCGCCGCGCATTCTGGGTCAGCATGTGAGCGAGATTCATGACGCGGCGGGACATGCGCAGGGGCTGCATCGGGCTTCCTCTTCGACGGCGGGCGGCGCACGAGCCGCCCGCTCCTTGCAGCCCATTTATCGCCATCGAATGCGGCGTAGCAAGGCCGCCGGTCGCGCATCTGCCCTACGGCTGCTTGAACGCAAACGGCGTCGCCGTGATGGCCTTCTCCTTCCAGCAGGCCTGCGCACCGAAACCGCCGCAATAGCTACCGTGCAGATCGAAGCGAATGGTGCGCGCCGCGCCACGCTTCATCGGCGGCGGCAAGATCTTGTAGCTGCGGACATAGCCGTCGAACACGGGGCGCACGCTGCCATCGGGCAGAGTCACCAGGACGTTCATGACGCAGCCGCCGGTTCCGCAATAGGTGGTCTCGCGCTCCCCGCATTTGGTGTCGCGGAAATCGACGATGTAATCCTCACGGCCGTCCCCGGTCAGGTCGATCTTGCGCACGGTGTCCGGCGCGAAGGTCACCAGTCCACCGTCCTGGCTGTCGCATTCCTCATTGGCGTAGCGCAGCGCCTGCTGCACGCCGGGCGGATAATCGGCCGGATTGAACGGTTTTGCATCATCGGCGCGCGCAGCGGTGGCGAGCAGTGTGAGCAGGAGGATCAGATAGCGCATTCGCGTTTGTCGCCAGCGCGGCCGCGACCGTTCAGGGAATTTTAAACACGATCGGCGCAACCTCGCTCAGTTCTCGCGTAAAGAGTGCCGCATCATGGTCAAAGCGCCCGCCTTCCTCCTGTTGTCGCTGGCGCTCGCCGGATGTGCCGTGGCGCCTCAGGCGCACCTCTCCGCCGACCCCGCCTTCAAGCCTGCGCGCTATGCCTGGGATGGCGCCGGCGAGGATCCCAACCAGCCACGTTCCGGGGCTCCGCGTGCCACGCGCGCCGACGCCGGCTCCGAGCACAACAGGTCGCAAGCCGGACTTCAGCCCTATTCGAAGGAATGGTGGCAGGCCCAGGACGGCATCGAGGCCGAGCAGGACGCCAAGGTCACCCGCTCCCTCGTCATCTGCCAGGGTTGCCTCCGCCCGCAGCCGCAATCTGAAGATTCCAGGCTCGCCAAAGCGACCGATTGAACCGAGCGGCCGCGCCATCGGTCTACAGAGATACGCGCTGACGCCGGCCGCTCCGGCCATGCGGTCGCACGTCATTATCTCAGGGACATTTCATGCTCACCCGTCGGACCTTCGTCGCCGCCTCTCTGCTTGCCACCGCCTCCCCGGCATTCGCCGTGATGCCTGCCTCCAGCGATCCCGTCGCGATCCTGACCGCCATCTACACGCGCGCAGCCAAGGGCAAAGGCGATAGTGGCGGCGCCTTCGTCATCGAGAACAAGGCGGCCAAAACAAAATATCTCTCGAGGGCGCTGGTCGCGCTGTGGGCCAAGGCGGATGCGCATACGCCGAAGGGCGACGTTGGTCCGGTCGATTTCGATCCCGTCACCAACTCGCAGGAACCGGACGTGAAATCCTTCAAGGTTGACGCAGAGAAGATGGAGGCCGACAAGGCGACGATCGCGGTGACCATCACCGGCCACCGCAACGACCGCAAACCCGCCGACCAGATCGTGCGTTATGACTTCGTGCGCGAGGCCAACAGCTGGCGGATCGACGACATCAAGGGCTCGTCCGACGGCGAGGCCTGGTCGATCCGCAAGATGCTGGCGGACTCGTTGAAGACCTGACGGGAGACACCATGAGCGACGTCATCGATAACAAGGCCGATCATCGCTTCGAGCTGGAGGTGGAGGGCCATCTCGCGACTGAACACTACAAGCTCGACGGCAACGTCATCACCTTCGAGCATACCGACGTGCCGAAAGAGCTCGGTGGCAAGGGCGTCGGCTCGAAGCTGGTGCAAGGCGCGCTCGACCGGGTCCGCGCGGCCGGCTTGAAACTGATCCCGCAATGCCCGTTCGTGAAGGCGTGGATCGAGAAACATCCGGAGTATGCGGATTTGGTGAAGAGATAGCGAGCGCAGGCCGCCGAGCGCGCGGCAGGCCTGCTCAAATCTACCGCCTATTGCCCATGCTTCAGCATATCCTGGTCACTCAGATCCCAGTCCTGCCACAGCTGGAGCACGCCGAGGATCACCGCTACCGCTCCCAGACTCGTATGGTAGATCCGGAGAAAACCTTCGCCGGAATAACCGAACACATAGGGCGAGACGATAAGCCACAGCCCGACCAGGATCGTCGCCACCTCCTGCCAGCGCTGCAACGCGACATATTCGAGCTGGCTCAGGCCAAATACGACGAGGCCGATTGCGACCGTGTTCAGGATCATCGTCTGGCGTTCGACGATCGACGAGTGATCCTGGATGGGGAACCACGGCGATGCGACAATCAGCGCGCCGAGCAGCATCCCGCACCAATCTTCCCATGTTCGATGAGTCTTGATGAAACTAAAGTCCGACATCGTACCCTCCTCCAAAAGAGGCATACGTCAGCGGCTGGCGATCATGACACTCCGAATGTCTAGCGACCGTGCCGGCCGCATTCGGGCGTATGTCCTGTAACGAGACGTGGGGAACCGGGTGCACGATTGCAAGACGGACTGATGTTTTTTGCCAGCGAGGCAGCATTAGCGAATTATGGCTCACGCGTTGATCGAACGCTCGCTACAGAGCCCCAAGCTTCTGCAGTGCATCATGCGCGGACGGCAGTCCTGGACGCAATTCCAGCGCCTTCCTGAAGTCGGCAATCGCGCCCTGCCTGTCGCCGAGGCGCAGCCTGGCCTGGCCGCGATTGTTCCAGGAGAACACGTCGGAGGGATCGTATTGCAGCGCCTTGTCGTAGTCGGCGAGGCCGCCCTTGTTGTCGCCCCGATAGAGCCGGATCATGCCGCGATTGCGCCAGCCGCGTGCGTCGGTCGGCGCGACGCGGATCGCCTCGCCGTAGTCGGCGGAGGCCCGGTCGAGCTGCTCGCTGTCGCGGTAGACGTTGCCGCGGTCGATATAGGCAATCAGATCCGGTGCAAGCTTGATCCGCATGCTGTAGTCGGCAAGCGCATGCGCCGTGTCGTGCTTGCGGGCGTAGACGAAGCCACGGTTGGCGTAGGCGGTGACATAGTTGGGATCGCGCTTGATCGCCGCGTCGAAATCGGCAAAGGCGCCGTCGAGGTCGCCCTTGTTGAAACGGGCCTCGCCGCGATTGCTGTAGGCCAGCACCAGCGACGGATCGAGCTTGACGGCCTGGTCGTATTCGGCGATGGCGCGATCGTAATCGCGCTTGAAGCTGTAGACGCGGCCGCGATTGTTGTAGGCGCAGGCATAGCCGGGATCGAGCCGGACTGCCTCGTCGAGATCGGACAGCGCGGCGTCGAGTTCGCGTTTCTCGGTGAGCCCATGGCCGCGATTGCAATAGGCGCCGGCGAGCCTCTGCCCGCTCTCGCTCCTGGTATCGATCACAGTCGAGCAGGCTTTGATCCGGGCGTCCGGCGTGCTGGTCAGCCCGACGCAGGCCTCCCAGGCCGGGGCGCCTTCGGCCGCAGCCGACACCGGCGCGGTCGAGACGAGCGCCGCAAGCAGCGCCAAGAGGCTGAGCGGGACACGCATTTTCCGGATATCTCCCCTGCGGCAACCTCCCTTGGTCGCACCTTGGCAAGGGCCGGTTCAGGCGCCTAGATCAGAGCACACGCAGCGCTTCGAAGGGATCTGGCATGGCGGTACGGGACAACAAGGACAGGAGTCGCTTCGAGCTCGATGCGGGCAACGAAATCGCCTTCGCCAATTACCGGCTGACGCCGTCGGCCGTGATCATCACCCATACCGAGACGCCGCACGCGCTACGCGGCCGCGGCATTGCATCCGAGCTGGTCAAGGGCGCGCTGGACTTGATCCGCCGTGACGGCAAGAAGGTGATCGCCGGCTGCGGCTTCGTCGTCGACTATCTCGACAGGCATCCGGAGGAAGCAGACCTCGTCGCCTGAACGCAAAAGGGCCCGCGAGATCGCGGGCCCCTGGCTTACGACCGAGCAATCGGTCAGTGCTTGATCTCCGGCGGCAGCTTGCCGCCATTGGCGGCCAGCTTGGACATCACCTGCTTGTGCAGCCAGACGTTCATGCTCGCCGAGTCGTTCATGTCACCGCTGTAGCCGAGCTCCTTGGCGAGGTCCTTACGCGCGGCAAGGCTGGAGTCGATGTCGAGCGCCTTCATGAGGTCGACGATCGAGGTGCGCCATTCCAGCTTCTCCTTCTGGGCAGCGACCAGCTTGTCGACGATGGCCGCAACGTCCACGGTTGCCATCGGCGCGGCAGCAGGCGCCGATCCGCCCGGCGCGGCGCTGGCGGGTGCGCTACCCGAGGGTGCGCCACCTGCGGGCGCGGCGGAAGCCGGATGGCTGCCGAAGATCGCGCCCATGATTTTCCCGAAAATGCTCATGTCTTCTCCCCGAAAAGGATCCGTTGGAAGGGCCTTGAGTGGCACTTATAGACGAAGTTACTGCGTTACGCCCGCGAAGTTCTGCGAACCGACAACCAGCATCAGCTTATCTGCGGCGAAATGACGACCGAATGACATCGTTGAGGTTGCGGTGCGGCATCGAATCTCAACCAAGCGTGTGGGACAGGACTCGGAAATGGGCGTACGCTCCACTTTCAGTTCGCGATGACGTCCGGAATTCGCGTCTGGCCGGAATCGCGAAACTCAGAAAAGCGGCCGCTTGCGCCGTTGCCGGCGCCGAATTCGGCTGCATGGCAAGGGAGCTAGCGACCATGGCCACACTCTACCCGGGCAATGTCCCCACTGTGGCCCAGCCCGCGGATGCGGCTGGACCGGTGATCCGAACCATCCAACTGTCCGATCTGCACGACGCGCTCAGGCGCGGCTGGGAAGATTTCAAGGCGGTGCCGAGCCACGCCATCATCCTCTGCGTGATCTATCCGGTGCTGGGCCTCGTGCTCGCCCGCGCGGTGATGGGCTATTCGGTGCTGCCGCTGTTGTTCCCACTGGCCGCAGGCTTCGCGCTGATCGGCCCGTTCGCCGCGCTCGGTCTCTATGAGCTCTCCAGCCGGCGGGAACGTTATGAGGAGGCCAGCGCCTGGAATGCCATGGAGGTACTGCGCTCGCCTTCGTTCGGCGCCATGCTCGGTCTCGGCACGCTGCTGCTCGCTCTGTTCGTGACCTGGGTTGCGACCGCTCAGGCGATCTATGTCGCGGCGTTCGGCTATGAGGGCGCGACCGGTATCTCTGATTTCATGACGCGCGTTCTGACGACCCAGCAAGGCTGGTGGCTGATCGTGGTCGGCTGCGGCACCGGCTTTCTGTTTGCGCTTGCCGCGCTCTGCATCAGCGCCGTGTCGTTCCCCTTGATGCTCGACCGCCATGCCGGCGCCTTCGAGGCGATGGTGACGTCGCTACGCGTCGTCGCCAAGAACCCGGTGCCGATGGCGGCTTGGGGCCTGATCGTGGCGGTGCTGCTAGCGCTCGGTACGATTCCGGCGTTCCTTGGCCTTGCCGTGGTGATCCCCCTGCTCGGCCATGCCACCTGGCACCTCTACCGCAAGGTGATCGTCTCGGAGCCCGGTGCACGTCCGGTGCCGCCCCCGCCGCATCGCCCGCGCAAGCCGGCCGCCGACTTCCCCGCCAACCTCTTCCCCTGGCGCAATCGGACGGACGCCTGACGATATCGTGACATGCGATCCTGCCCGGGCTCGGCTCGCGCAGGATTGCGTGCTGTCATACGCCTTGCTTTGGCCGCGGTTACAATCGAAATTGCCCCCGCCGGTCAGATCACTTCACGGAATCCATTTCATCTGATGACCCCGACGATTTCTCGTCTCGCTCTCGCAGCCCTCGCCCTCTCCGCGTCAATCCTAACCGCCCAGCCAGCCCTCGCCGCTGTTGCCTGCGGCTCGGGCAATTTCGACGCCTGGCTCGCGGACTTCAAAGCCGACGCCGCGGCCAAGGGCGTCTCGCAGCAGGCCGTTGCCGCCGGGCTTGCCGGCGTGACGCTCGATCAGAGCGTGCTCAACCGGGACCGCTCGCAAAAAGTCTTCACCCAGACCTTCGAGGAGTTCTCCGGCCGCATGGTGCCGCCGCGCATGCAGCGCGGCTCCAACATGATGAAGCAGTACGGCTCGGTGCTGTCCCGCATCGAACAGACTTATGGCGTGCCCGGCGAGGTGCTGGTCGCGATCTGGGGTCTCGAGACCGATTTCGGCGTCAACACCGGCAAGTTCGCCACCATCCGCTCGCTGGCAACGCTGGCCTATGATTGCCGTCGCTCCGACCAGTTTCGTGCCGAGCTGCTGGATGCGCTGCGCATCGTCCAGCGCGGCGACCTCGCCCCCGCCGACATGAAGGGCGCATGGGCCGGCGAGCTCGGTCAGACCCAGTTCATGCCGTCGTCCTGGATGAAATACGCCGTCGATTTCGACGGCAATGGCAAGCGCGACCTCTTGCACAACGCGCCCGACGTGCTCGCCTCCACCGCCAATTATCTCGCGGGCTACGGCTGGCAGCGCGGCAAGGACTGGCAGCCGGGCAGTCCGAATTTTGCGGTATTGCAGCAATGGAATAAGAGCGAAGTCTACTCCAAGACCGTCGCCTATTTCGCGACCCAGCTCGCACGCGCCCCTTAAATAGCGCCCGACAGGACGCGTAGGGCCGATCGCCCGGCGATCGGCCCTCTCTTGGTGCGTTTACTTCCCCATGGTGGCGTTCATCGCCTTGTTCAGGTGCGCGCCGCACACACCCATTTTGCCGTTGAGAAGCGCGTCCTGCGCAGCCGCGATCTCCTTCTGCGCCACGAACTTGCTGTCGCCGTCGGCCATGTTCTCGATCGCGGTCTCCGTCTTCTCCAGGTTGGCTGAGCTGCAACCGCCCATGGCGTGCTTGGCAGCCTGGGCCGGCGCGACGGCGAACGCGACGGCGGCAATTGCGATAACCCCGAGTAACTTCGTCATGATGTTACTTTCCTTCTCTTGTTCTTGTGACAGAACCAGCGACATTGCCAGAATCTGCGACATGACTTTCCTCCGGGCGCGGCAACTTGCCGCAATAAATTCCTCGCGAGAATTGCGTGATGTTGCGTGCGGCGCAGAGGCACCATGCAAAATTTCTGATTTTCATTACACCCTTGTAATGAACGCCACACGTTCGGCGTGTGTGCACCGCACCAGAGAGGCGGTTGCGGTCTGAAACGAGGCAGGGTGAGTTTCGGCAGGCTTCACGCCCGGCCGTCTGGTGATCCGCCAGCCCAAAGCGAGTTGGATCGTCGGGACCCGGTCGCATAGTGTCCCACATATGAATGGATTTATATTCATATCTATAGTTCCGCTATCATGCGATTCGCGCATGCGAGACTTGGGCGCAGGCGCTGACTGATCGCCTTGAGAACAGTTGGAACCCTACCTATTTCCATTTCACCGGTAACGAGAGTGGTTGCAGTAAACCCGTGAATTCACGGTGATTTATGGCAAAGCATTCCCTATTTCGCCTACCCTTTAGGCGAGAGTGCTCCGGGTTAATCGTCCGTTACCACCGCTATGCACCTCGCGCTTAGCTGCATCGCAACATCGGAACTTTCGCACTGCACCACTCTCACCTATATTCATTTCAACGATGAGGCCCGGGCAAGGGCTGAATCGAACTACAGGAGACTACCAATGCTGCTCTCGCTCATCCGCATGATCCAGGCTTTCCGGGACTATCAGCGCAATGTTGCCGAGCTGTCCCAGCTCAGCGATCGCGAACTGGCCGACATCGGCCTCGATCGCTCGGACATCCCGCGCGTTGCCGCCGGTCAGTATCAGGGCTGATTTCGTTCAGCCCTTCACCGGACGAACCGATAGCGCTCGCCTCGTGCGGGCGTTGTCGTTTCTGATGGCAGAAAACTCCATCTCGGCGATTCCACTGACCGCCGAAAAGCGCTACCTGTCCGCCCCATGACAGGAACCCAATCCAACATTGTGCACGTGATCGGCGCCGGCCTTGCCGGTTCCGAAGCCGCCTGGCAGGTCGCCAAATCCGGCGTGCCCGTGGTGCTGCACGAGATGCGGCCGGACCGCATGACCGAAGCGCACCGCACCGATGGGCTCGCCGAGCTCGTCTGCTCCAATTCGTTCCGCTCGGACGACGCCGCCAACAACGCCGTCGGCCTGCTGCACGCCGAAATGCGCCGGCTCGGCTCGCTGATCATGCGCGCGGCCGACGCCAACCAGGTGCCCGCCGGCGGTGCGCTCGCGGTCGACCGCGACGGCTTCTCGGCGGCCGTCACCAAGGCGCTCAACGACCACCCCCTGATCGAGATCGCCCGTGGCGAGGTTTCCGGCCTGCCGCCGGCCGATTGGAGCAACGTGATCGTGGCGACCGGCCCCCTCACCTCCGCCCCGCTGGCCGACGCCATCCGCGAATTGACCGACGAGAACGCTCTCGCCTTCTTCGACGCGATCGCGCCAATCGTGCATCGCGAGTCCATCGACATGTCGGTCGCCTGGTTCCAGTCGCGCTATGACAAGGTCGGCCCCGGCGGCACCGGTGCCGACTACATCAACTGCCCCATGACCAAGGAGCAGTATGACGGCTTCGTCGCCGCGCTGATCGCAGGCGAGAAGACCGAGTTCAAGGAATGGGAAACCAACACGCCCTATTTCGACGGCTGCCTGCCGATCGAGGTGATGGCGGAGCGCGGCCCCGAGACGTTGCGCCACGGCCCGATGAAGCCGGTCGGCCTCACCAATCCGCACGATCCCACCACGAAGGCCTACGCGATCGTGCAGCTGCGCCAGGACAACAAGCTCGGCACGCTCTACAACATCGTCGGATTCCAGACGAAGCTGAAATACGGCGAGCAGCAACGCATCTTCCGCAGCATTCCGGGGCTGGAGAAGGCCGAATTCGCCCGCCTCGGCGGCCTGCATCGCAACACCTTCCTCAATTCGCCAAAGCTGCTCGACGGCCAGCTGCGCCTGCGCGCGCAGCCGCGGCTGCGCTTCGCCGGTCAGATGACCGGCTGCGAGGGCTATGTGGAATCCGCCAGCGTCGGCCTGATCGCCGGTCTCTATGCGGCGGCGGATGCGCGCGGCGAGACGCTGGCGAGCCCGCCCGCTACGACGGCACTGGGATCGCTGCTCGGTCACATCACCGGCGGCCATATCGAGACCATCGAGCCCGGTACACGCTCGTTCCAGCCGATGAACATCAATTTCGGCCTGTTCCCGCCGCTCGCGAGCGCGCCGACGAAGAAGCCCGACGGCACGCGCCTGCGCGGCAACGAAAAGACGGTGGCCAAGAAGCAGGCGATGAGCGCGCTGGCACTCGCCGATCTCGATCGCTGGATCGCCGATCACCTGCGCATCGCCGCAGCCGCGTGAGTTTTTCGATGAGTCTTCCCAAAGACGACGCCGCGACACTGTCGGCGCGCTGGACCGAGGGCGTGCTGCTCAAGCGCGACGTGTTCTCGACCGTCGAGCGCGGCCGCTTCCGCGGTGACAGCGGCGAGGTCGACGCCGTGCTGCGCCGGCTCGACGAAGTGCCGTGGTGGTCATTCCTCCTGGCCCGTCATCTGTTCGCGCGCGAGAAACACGCACTCGTTCTTGCAAAAGGCCTGAACGTCGGCCCCGAGTTGCTGTGGGCCGGACGCCGCGCCCTGGTACGCGGCTTTGTCGACGGCGTCGCGCTCCATCTCGCCAAGCCGCATGGCGACCTCGCCTATTTCCGCTCGGCCAAGGCGGCGCTACGCCGGCTGCGCCGCGCCGGCATCTGCCACAACGATCTCGCCAAGGAGCAGAACTGGCTGGTCGGCCGCGACGGCCGCGCCTATGTCACCGACTTCCAGCTCGCGGCCTGCTTCAACCGACGTGGCCGGCTCTACCGCATCCTCGCCTACGAGGACCTGCGGCATCTGCTCAAGCACAAGCGTTCCTATGCACCCGAGGCGCTGACGCCGCGCGAGCGAAAAATCCTGGCGAAGAAATCATTCGCCGCCAGCCTGTGGCTCGCGACCGGCAAGAAGGTCTATCGCGCGATCACGCGCGGCCTGTTCAACTTCACCGACCGCGAGGGCGGCGGCCGCCGGCTGGTCAACGACGCGCCGGTGCTGGCCGAGCTGATCCGCAAGAACCCGGCCGTGCGCGACACCGCCATCGTCGCCTTCGCCGACCGCCGCTCCGGCGTCGGGCTCTATGCCTTCGTCGAGGCCGATCAGGCCACGCTTGAAGGCGAGCTTCGCAGCGAACTTTCGGCCGCCAAGGGTCCAAAGCCGCCGGAGCACATCCAGGTCGTACACGCGCTGCCCCGCGATACCAGCGGCAAGCCGCGGACCGAGATCCTGCAACTGGTCGCCATGAACCAGCTCGACCTGATCGAGCCGATGATGAAGAACGACCAGGACCGCGCCTTCCTCAAGGACATCCTGGAACAGCGGAAGAACCTGCGGGACCGTTTCAATTTCGAGGCGGACCTGCCGGCGGGCTGACGGGCTGCTCGCGCCTTGAAGCGTCCACATTGGCGATAGAGAAGCGATCGGATCATTCGGGCGGCGGGTCATGGGCATTCGGAGGGTGATGATGCATGGTGTGGTTGGCGGCGTGATCGCTGGCCTTCTGCTGCTCGCAGCTGCGCCCGCGATGGCCGAATCCCCGGCCGAGCTGATCTCCGGCTTTCGCCTCAAGAACGGCGAAGTCCGCGTCGTCCGCGATTCAACCCTTGACCGCATCGCCATGGACCAGGCCCGCGCGATGGCGGCAAAGGACGACCTCAGCCACGACGCGCTCGGCCCGTTCAACCGGCGCGTCGCACCGGCCGGCGCGGGCCGCGCGGCCGAGAACATCGCCTACGGCTACGACAATTTCGAGAAGACGCTGGGACAGTGGATCGACTCGTCCGGGCATCGCAAGAACCTGCTGCTGCACAACGCCTCCCGCGTCGGTATCGCGAGCGCAAAAAATGCCAGCGGCAAGCGAACCTATTGGGCCATGGTGATCGCGGGCGACTACGAGCCGAAGGGCAAGGGCAAAGGTAAAGGCAAGAAGGACGAGGAGCCGCTGGTTGCCGTGAAGCGCGAGGCCGCGCCCGCCAGCAAGCCCAAATCCAGCGGCTGCCACGTCAAGCTGCTCGGCCTCTGTATCTGAGACGAGAAAATTTCAGCCGCGGCGCGCGGCCTCGATCGCGGCGACATCGATCTTCGTCATCCCCATCATCGCATCGAAGGCGCGCTTGGCCTCGGCACCGCCCGCCGCCAGTGCCTCAGTCAACACCCGCGGCGTGATCTGCCAGGAGAGGCCCCATCTGTCCTTGCACCAACCGCAGGCGCTCTCCTGCCCGCCATTGCCGATGATGGCGTTCCAATAGCGGTCGGTCTCCTCCTGATCGTCGGTGGCGATCTGGAACGAGAAGGCCTCATTGTGCTTGAAGATCGGACCGCCGTTGAGGCCGAGACAGGCGACCCCGGCCACGGTGAACTCGACGGTGAGCACGTCGCCGGCCTTACCCGACGGGTAGTCGCTGGGCGCGCGGTGGATGGCGCTCACTGCGCTGTCGGGGAACATCTCGGCATAGAAGCGGGCAGCCGCCTCGGCGTCTTTGTCGTACCAGAGGCAAATCGTGTTCTTCGCCATTGCGCGTCCCCTTCGGTTCCGGGCCATCACACCGCCATCCATTGAGAATGGACGGCGGTGTGATGTCTTTCGCCTAGATACCCTCTTGAATGCGCCTCACCAAGGCGCGCCAATGCCGCGGCCTATGCGACCCGGGGTTCCGCCACGTCCCTGGCTTTCAGGTCTCGCGGAAGCACCGTCAGCAGCAGCAACGCACAGAGCACGCACAAGCCGCCAATGACATAGAGCGCCGGCGTCGTGCTGCCGGTCACATCCTTGACCGAGCCAACCATGACCGGGCTGACGATGCCGCCGACCTGCCCCAGCGTGTTGATGAGTGCGATCCCGCTCGCTGCCCCCGCACCGGTGAGAATTTTCGGAGGCAGCGTCCAGAATGTCGGAATGGCCGCAACCACGCCGGCACCAAGGATGGCAAGCGCGCCAACCAGCGTGACGACGTTCCTGTCGAATACGCCCGAGGCGAAGAAGCCCACCGCCGCCGTCAGCACCAGACCCGCGACGAATTTGGGGCGCTCCCCCGATGCATCCGACAATCGGCCTACGACGATCATGCAGATGGCGCCGCAGATATAGGGAACGGCGGTCAGGAAGCCGATCGCAGCCGCACTTCCGCCCCCGGCCGCCTTGATCAGGTCGGGCGCCCAGAAATTGAGGCCGTAGGAGGCGATCTGGATCAGGAAGTAGATGAATCCGAGCAGCAGCACGCCGGGCATGAGCAGCGAGCGCCATGCCGAATGCTCGCCGATCTCGTTCTTCTGGCGGTCCAGCTGAACCGAGATCAATCGGCGCTCGTCGTCGCTCAACCATTCGGCCTGCTCGATCCCGTCGTCGAAGCGCAGCAGCACGACGAAGCCAAGCGCAACGCAGGGAATGCCGCCAGCCAGAAACAGCCATTGCCAACCGGCCAGACCGTGCAGCCCGTTCAGATAGTTGAGGATGAGACCCGAGATCGGCGCGCCGATGATCCCCGAGAATGCAGTGGCGAGAAAGAACACGGACGTCATGCGGCCGCGATGCGATTTTGGAAACCAGAGTGTCAGGTAATAGAGAATGCCGGGCGCAAATCCCGCCTCCATGGCGCCAATCACGAAGCGCAGCGCATAGAACTGCCACTCGCTATGAACGAAGACCATCGCCGCCGTCGCCAGCCCCCAGGAAATCATGATGCGGGCGATCCAGCGCCGCGCGCCGAAGCGATAGAGCAGCATATTGCTCGGCACTTCCAGCAGGACGTAGCCAACGACGAACAGGCTGGCGCCAAATCCGTAGGCTGTGTTGCTGAGGCCGAGATCGGCCTGGAGCGCAGCCTTGGCAAAGCTGATGTTGACGCGGTCGAAGAACGCAAAGAAGTAGCAGACGATGATCAGCGGCATCAGCCGCCACGCAATCTTCTTGATGACCTGATGCTCTGTGAGTCCAGTATCGAGGTCGGCAGTCGCCGCCGTGGCAATCGTCATGGTTTCCTCCAATGTGTTTTGAATTTTGATAGCGGTCGATCAGCCCGAGCGTCGCAGCCGCTCGGGTATGGGGTGCAGATCGAGGGGACGGCCGGCCTTGGCGACCTGTCCCGGCACCTCATGTCCGACCACTCCAGGCAATCGGAACGAGAGATCGATCAAGCGCTGCAGATCGAGACCGGTTCGCAAGCCCGTCTCGTGGCAGAGATTGACGAGGTCTTCGGTACAGACATTGCCGGTGGCGCCCGGCGCAAATGGACATCCGCCGAGGCCGCCCAGCGCGGCGTCAAAGCGGCGCGCGCCGGTGTCATAGGCCGCGAGGACGTTAACCAGCCCGAGACCGCGCGTGTTGTGGAAGTGAAGCGTAAGCATGTCCGCAGGGACCAGCATCAAGACCGCGGCAACCAGCTGCGAGACCTGATTGGGATTGGCCATGCCCGTGGTGTCGGCGAGCGTGACGCCGTCGACCCCGAGATCGAGATAGCGCTTGACGATATCGAGCACCTTCTCGAGAGGCTGCAGGCCTTCGAACGGACAGCCGAACGCGGTCGCAACCGTCGCGTTGACCAACGCGCCGCCTGCGTGGGCCGGCTTCACGATCTCGCTGAGCGACGCCAGCGACGCCGCATGCGTCATGTTCATGTTGGCACGGTTGTGCGTTTCACTCGCCGACATCACGAAATTGAGCTCGTCGGCGCGTGCGGCCAGCGCCAGCTCAGAACCCTTCCGGTTCGGGATCAGCGCCGTATAGATCGTGCCTGGCCGCCGCTCGATGCCGGTGAAGACGTCCGTGGCGTCGCGCAGCGACGGCACGGCCGCCGCTGACACGAATGACGAGACCTCGATGCGACTGAAGCCGATCGCAGAGAGCGAATTGATCAGCCGGATTTTCTCGCTGGTTTCGACCCATTTCGCTTCGATCTGAAGGCCGTCGCGCGGAGCGACCTCCTGGATCCGGATGTCCGGTGGCGGCGCCGTCATTGCACCGCTCCGCTGCGGCGCAGCTGCGCGATATCGCCTGCCTGCAAGCCGAGACCCGCGAGCACCTCGTCGGTATGCTGTCCCAGCGTCGGGCCAGGCCATTTGACGGCGCCCGGGGTGTCGGAGAGCTTTGGCGCGATGCCCGGCATCTTTACGGTGACATCGCCCGGCAGCTCGGTCTGCAGGATCATCTCGCGGGCGGCGTAATGGGGATCGTCGACAATATCGGCGACGGAATAGATCCGGCCCGCGGGAACGTCGGCCGCATCGAGACGTGCGAGGATCTCGTCCATCGTTCGCTGCGAGGTCCATGCAGTGATGGCAGCATCGAGCAAGGCGTTGCTGCGGACACGTCCGTCATTGCTGGCAAGGGCCGGATCGTCGGCAAGGTCCGGCCGCCAGATGACCAGCATCAAGCGTTTGAAGATCGCGTCGCTGTTGCCGGCGATCACGACATGGCGCCCGTCGGAGCTGGGATATGTATTGGATGGACTGATGCCCGGCAGGGCGCCGCCGGTGCGGGTCCTGACATGACCCATGAGGTCATATTCGGGGACAAGACTCTCCATCAGGTTGAACACGCTCTCATAGAGCGAGACGTCGACCACCTGCCCTCGCCCCTGCCCTGTCTTGACACGAAGCAGCGACATCAGCGCGCCGATCACGCCATGAAGCGAAGCAAGGCTGTCGCCGATGCTGATGCCGACCCGGGCCGGCGGGCTGTCGGGATCGCCGGTAGTGAAGCGCAGCCCGCCCATGGCCTCTCCGATCGCGCCGAACCCGGAGCGGTCGCGGTAAGGGCCGGTCTGCCCGTAGCCGGAGATGCGGACCAGTGTCAGGTCCGGATTGAGCTTTGAGAGCACGTCCCAGCCGAGGCCAAGCTTCTCGAGGCTTCCTGGCTTGAAATTCTCGATCACGACATCGGCTTGCGCGGCCAGGCGCAGCGCGACGTCGCGCCCGTCAGGCGATTTCAGATCGATCGCGATCGACTTCTTGTTGCGGGATTGCAGGTACCACCAGAGCGAGGTGCCCTGATGCAGCTTGCGCCATCTGCGCAACGGATCCCCGCTGCCCGGCTGCTCGATCTTGATGACTTCGGCGCCGAACTCAGCAAAGAGCCGCGCGGCAAATGGTGCCGCGATCAAAGTTCCGAGTTCGACGACTCGTATTCCGGATAATGGTCCGTCCACGTCTGGCGCTCCTCGATCGTCTTTGATCGTGGTGTCGCCGAGCGCAGGGCCTTAAGTCCAATATCCTTTGATGAACACGCGTTCGCGGATGACGAACGACACGAAGGCCGCCATCAGTGAGGTTTGGTTCCGGGCAATCGCAGATGATCGAGCATCAACTGGCTCGTCGCCGACAATCCCGCGGGATCCCTGGCCACCAGCACCAGTTCGCGATCGGCCCAGTCGTCGCTTAACTCGACGGCCGTCAGATTCATGCCGTGACTGAGGACCTCGAACGCACGGTCGGGAATGAGGCCGATCCCCATGCCGGCCTGCACCATCCGGCAGACCGCATCAAAACCCGGTACGTGGACCCGCAACCGGATCGACTTGCCGATCTGCTGCGCGGTGTATTGCGAGCGCAGATAGATCGAGCTGGTCGCAAACAGGCCGACATGGTCGTAGTCGAGTGTATCGGCGAACGAAACGTCTCTTGCCGACGCAAGCGGATGATCGGATCGCACCACGATGACGAGGCGGTCGCGTCGATAGGAGAACCGCTCCAGCCCGCGCGTCGACACGTCTGCCGAGCAGATGCCGATTTCGGCCACGCCCTCCTCGACGCCGCGAACGACATCGGCGCTGGGGCGCTCCTGCAGATCGAGCCGCACCAACTCGTGCGAGCGAAAGAAGCCGGGCAGATCGTCGGGAAGGAATTCGACGATCGACGACAGATTGGCCAGCATCCGCACATGCCCGCGCACGCCGCGCGCATGCTCGGCCATGTCGACGGCGATCTTCTCGACGTTGAGCAACGTCACGCGCGCATGATGCAGCAGCGATTCACCGGCCGGCGTCAGCGCCATGCCGTTCGGATGCCGCTCGAACAGCGCGACCTCGAGCACTTCCTCGAGATCATGCATGCGCTTGCTGACAGCAGAGGGCGCGATCGCCTCGCGCTGCGAGGCGCGCGTCAAATTGCCTTCCTCACAGATGGCGATGAACAGCCTGAGGGTCGTGAGGTCGATCCGTCGGGTGATGTTGGTCCTGGGCGTCCCGGTCATTGAGCGGGATTGCGTTTTCTCTTGCATGGTCTGTTTCCCGATCCGGGAAGATATAGCGTTCGAAGCCACCGGGTTTCTCAAAATCCGGGGAGAAAGGCCGCCGATTTGGAATCCGATACCAAGACGAGGCAATAATCCGCCATTTTGTTCCAAGCTGCACATGAGCTTGCTCGCGCTCGTCAACGCGCCTAATTCATGGGATCGGGATAGCAGAGGCGGAGACCAGCACTTGATCGACATCGACCGGATACGTTCCGACACCCCGGCCGCCTCCCGCCTCGCTTATCTCCACAATGCCGGCGCGGCCCTCATGCCAACTGCCGTCGTCGCGGCAATGAAGGACCACATCGATCTGGAGGGCGAGATCGGAGGTTATGCCGCTGCCGACCGCGAGTCCGATCGGCTCGATGCGGTCTACGGCTCCGTAGCGCGCCTTCTGAATGCCGCCCCCGATGAGATCGCCCTCATGGAGAACGCGACAATTGCCTGGCAGATGGCGTTCTACGCGCTTCCGTTTCGCCAGGGCGATCGGATCCTGACCGCCGAAGCGGAATACGCAGCCAACTACGTCGCGTTTCTTCAGGTCGCAAGGCGCACGGGCGCGATCATCGATGTCGTGCCGAGCGACGCCACCGGCGAGCTCGACGTCCACGCGCTCGAACGCATGATCGACGAGCGCGTGAAGCTGATCGCCGTCACCTGGGTTCCGACCAATGGCGGATTGGTCAATCCCGCGGCGGCGATCGGCAAGATCGCGCGGGCGCACGGGATTCCCTATCTGCTCGACGCCTGCCAGGCGGTCGGCCAGATGACGGTCGACGTCGAAGCCGTCGGCTGTGACATGCTGTCGGCGACGGGGCGTAAATTCCTCCGCGGCCCGCGCGGCACGGGCTTTCTCTACGTCCGCCGCGAGATGCTGCAACGACTCGAGCCGCCGATGATCGATCACTTCGCCGCGCCCTGGGTCTCGCGCGGTGAATATCGGCTCCGTGACGATGCCCGCCGTTTCGAGACATGGGAGAACAATTACGCGGCACGTCTCGGTCTCGGCGCTGCCATCGATTATGCCCTCGCGATCGGCCTCGGCCCCATCGAGCAGCGCTGCCGTCTGCTTGCGGACCGTCTTCGCGGCGGCCTCGCCTCCGTTCGCGGCGTGACTATTCGCGACCTCGGACGCGCACCGGGCGCCATCGTCAGCTTCACGCTGGATGGGTATGAGGCGGACGCCATCGTCAGAAGCGCCGCTGCGGCAGGCATCACCATCGGCGCTTCAGATCCGGGGAGCACCCGTATCGATGCCGAAATCCGCTCGCTGCCACCGGTCGTGCGGGCCTCCCCGCATTACTACAACACGGAAGCCGAGATCGACCGGCTGATCGGCCACCTCGCGGGTTTGGCGCCGCGATAGCGGCGCGCCGCTCAGGTGCAGCGCGCGCTCAGTCCGGATGCGCCGAGCTTGGCCATGACCTCGTCGAGATGCGCGCTGTCGCGGGTCTCGATGACGAGCTGAAGCAGCGTCGCTTTGGCCGGCAGATCGGAGAAGGTCCGCTGATGCGAGACCTCGATGATGTTGGCGCCGGCCTCGGCCAGCAGTGAGGCGACGGCGGCCAATTGCCCCGGCCGATCGGGGATATCGAGCGACAACTGGGTCAGCCGCCCCTCGCGCGCCAGCTCACGCGTCAGAACGGAGGCGATCAGCCGCGTGTCGATGTTGCCGCCGCTCAGGACGAGGCCGACCTTCTGGCCGGCAAAGCGGGACGTATCGGACATCAGCGCGGCAAGCCCGGCGGCGCCGGCGCCCTCGACGACCGTCTTCTCGATCGAGATCAGGGTCGCGACCGCACGCTCGAGCTCGGCTTCGTTCACCAGCGCGATATCGTCGACGAGGCGGCGGACGATCTCGGTCGTGATCTTGCCCGGCGATTTCACCGCGATGCCTTCGGCGAGCGTGTCGCCGCGCGCGGGCAGATTGCCGTCATGGATGGCGTTGTACATCGAGGGGTAGAGCCAGGCCTCGACGCCAAGAATCCGCACCGTCGGCTTGATCGATTTCGCGGCAATGCCGATGCCGCTGATCAGGCCACCGCCGCCGATCGGGACCACCAGCGTATCGAGCTCCGGCACCGCCTTCAGCATCTCGAGCCCGACAGTGCCCTGCCCCGCGATGACGAGCGGGTCGTCGTAGGGGTGGACGAAGATCATGCCGCGGGCCTCGCCATGGCTGCGCGCATAGACGGCCGCCTCCTCCAGCGTCGCGCCCGTCACCACTACCTCGGCGCCGTGGTGCTTGGTGTTCTCGACCTTCACCATGGGCGTGCCGACCGGCATGACGATGGTGGCGGGAATGCCGAGCCGCTTGGCGTGATAGGCGACGCCCTGCGCGTGGTTGCCCGCCGACATCGCGATGACGCCGCGCGCACGCTCCTCCGGCGTCAGCGCGGTGAGCCGGTTGAGCGCACCCCGCTCCTTGAACGAGGAGGTGAACTGGAGGTTTTCGAATTTCAGCCAGATGTCGCAGCCGCAGATGTTGCTCAGCGTGCGGCTGTAGCTGCAGGGCGTCTCGACGACGGCGCCGCGGATGGTGTCGGCGGCGGCATGAATGTCGCCCAGAGCGACCGGAAGGCCGCTAAGATCGGGGGACGTGTTTTGGGACAACTCAGCCATAGGACAGCATAGAGCATTTGACCGTTTGAGGCGATAAACCGGCCGCTATTTGGTAAATTCCCGGGAACGTGAAGCCCGCCACAGCGTCCATAGCGTGCGCAGCCGCGACGGGGGCTGCGGCGCAAACGGATTGCGCCCGGGTTGCGACAGGCGCTTGAGGTCACCCCGCACCTGGCTCAGCAGCAGAAACGCTGGCCGTGCCGGCGCCGGCACCTCCGGCAACAACGACAAGGCCGTCGTCAAATGCTGCTCGGCTTCGCCCACGAGCTGGCCCAGCACCGCATGCAGATTTGGCGTCTCCTTGCCGGCGAACACGTCCTCCATCTGGCAGCCATGGGCCGCCAGCAGCTGCTGCGGCAGGAACAGTTGCCGGTGCGCCGAGTCGCGCGGCAGATTCGCAATCACCTGCGCGATGCCCTGGGCGAGCCCGGCATGCCTTGCGACATGCTCGGCCGCCTCCGAAGGCGGCGCCATGACCCGCGCCGCGAGGGCAAACAATGCCGAACAGGTCGCGTCCAGATAACCCTCCAGAGCCGCCATGGTCGGCATCGGATCGTTGTAGAGATCGAACTGATGCTCGTCGGCGAGCAGCGACAACGGCTCGACCGGCAGGTCGAAATCGCTGATCGCACGCAATAGCTCCGCCGCCACCGGGTTGCCCTCGGCGCTGCCGTGGACGTGGCCCGACAGCATGTCGGTCCACCATTGCAGGCGGATTTCGCCGGGCAAGGGCTGGCTCACCTGGTCGCGGACGCGGACGATCTCGACATTGAAGGCATAGAGCGCCAGCAGCGCCTGGCGCTCGGCGGCCGGCGCAAACAGCGTTGCGGCATAGCGCGGGAAGTCATGGCTGCGCACGAGGCCGGCGCAGAAGGCGACCGAATCGGCCGGAGGCGCAGCGCTGCTCATGGCACGGCGATCAGCGCCGCGGCGACGCGGCGCCGCTCGCCGATCATGATGTTGTAGGTGCGCACGGCGGGACCGGTCTGCATCGTATCCAGCACCACCCTCACCGCCTTCAGCGCCTGCCGCAGGTCCGGCGGCGGCAACCAGACGCCGGTTCCGGTACCGATCAGAAGCGTGTCGATGCTGTTGGCCGCCGTGAAGACGCGATCCAGCGAATAGCGGTCGATCTTCGTCGGGTCCGTCACGTCCCAGGCCCAGATCGCGTCGGGCAGGCAGAGCAGCGATCCCCGATGCGACATGCCGGCAAAGGCGAAGCCGCCCTTGCCATAGGCTTCGATCGGCGCCGAGCGGGGAAAATGCGGTGCGTTGGGATCGCCGGCCATGTGCTTCGTCCGAATGAGCTTACTGCCCTCGCAAACGCCTGCGAGGGCATGCGGTTCGGATCATGCCTTGTTTTTCTTCGCCGGCGTAGCCGTATCGGGCGCATCTTCGCGATGCTCGCCGACGCCGAGATAGATCAGGATCGGGGCCGCGATGAAGATCGAGGTATAGGTGCCGACCAGCACCACGCCGAACATCATCACCGCGGTGAAGCTGTGGATGGCATGGCCGCCGAACAGCAGCAAAGCCAACAGCGCCAGCGTCACGGTGAAGTGGGTGATGATCGAACGCGACAGGGTCGAATTGATCGACTCGTTGAGCAGCTGCGGCATCGGCATCTTCTTGTAGCGGCGCAGCATTTCGCGGATACGGTCGTAGATGACGACGGTGTCGTTGAGCGAGTAGCCCAGAATGGTCAGAAGGGCCGCGATGCTGGTCAGGTCGAAATCGACCTGGCTGATCGACATGAAGCCGATCGTCAGCACGATGTCGTGCACGTTGGCGATCATGGCGCCGAGCGCGAACTGCCATTCGAAGCGGAACCAGAGGTAGATCAGGATCGAGACGATCGCGAGCATCAGGCCGAGCATGCCATAGGCCAGCAGTTCGCCGGACACGCGCGGTCCCACCACCTCGACGCGGCGATATTCGACGGAATCGCCGAGCGCGCCGCGCACCTTCTGCACGGCTTCCTGCTGGGCAGCGTCGCCGCCCGGCTGCTCCGCGACGCGGATCAGGACGTTCTCGGGGCCGCCGAACTGCTGCAACTGGACTTCGCCGAGATGCAAGGCATCGAGCGTCGTCCGCATCGCGGCGATGTCGGCGGCGCCGGACTTGGCCTGCACTTCCAGCAGCGTGCCGCCGCGGAAGTCGATGCCGAAATTCAGGCCATGGGTGAAGAACAGCGTGATCGCGACGATCGACAGCGCCGCCGAGATCGGGAAGCTGATCCGGCGGAAGCGCGTGAAGTCGAAATGCGTATCGTCCGGGACGATGCGCAGCGACGGCAGCAGCCCGAGCGCTGCGACCACGGTGAGAACGGCAATGAGAATGCCAAGCCCGATGAGAACGTAGTGAGTCACGGTCTTAGCTCCTAGATCGGCACGCTCTGCGGCCGCTTCCACCGCACCCACCAGGCTACGATCAGCCGGGTCAGCGTGAAGGCGGTGAACACCGTGGTGATGATGCCGATGCCGAGCGTCACGGCAAAGCCGCGCACCGGGCCGGTGCCGATGTAGAACAGCACGGCGGCAGCAATGAAGGTGGTGATGTTGGAATCGAGGATGGTCGCAAGCGCCCGCTTGAAGCCGGCGTCGATCGCCGAAATCGCATTGCGGCCACCCCGCAACTCCTCACGGATGCGCTCGTAGATCAGCACGTTGGAGTCGACCGCGATGCCGACGGTGAGCACGATGCCGGCGATGCCGGGCAGCGTCAGCGTGGCGTTGAGCAGCGACAACAGGCCGAAGATCATGGCGACGTTGATGGCCACCGCGATGTTCGCGAACACGCCGAACAGCCGGTAGGTCAGCAGCATGAAGATGATGACCAGGATCGAGCCGACGTAAGCCGCAAGCTCGCCCTTCTCGATCGAGTCCTGGCCGAGGCCCGGACCGACGGTGCGCTCCTCGACCACCGTGAGCGGGGCCGGAAGCGCGCCGGCGCGCAAGAGAATCGCGAGATCGTTGGCCGATTGCACCGTGAAATTGCCGGAGATCTGGCCCTGGCCACCGGTGATGGGCTCGCGGATGACGGGCGCCGAGATCACCTTGTTGTCGAGCACGATCGCGAAGGGCAGCCCGACGTTTTCCTGCGTGGCCTGCGCGAATTTGCGCGCGCCCGAGGTGTTGAACTTGAAGCTGACGACCGGCTCACCCGTGCGCTGGTCGAAGCTCGCCTGGGCGTCGGTCAGGTCGCCACCGGCGACCAGCACCTGCTTCTTGACCACATAGGGCGTGGGCGGCGGCGAGGCGCTCATCAGCAGCTCGGATTCCGGCGGCAACCGTCCCTGCTGCGCCTGATCCGGCGGCACGGACGCATCGACCATGCGGAATTCCATCTTCGCGGTCTTGCCGAGCAATTCCTTCAGGCGGGTCGGATCCTGAAGACCTGGGACCTGCACCAGAATGCGGTCGTTGCCCTGGCGCTGGATGACCGGTTCGACGGTGCCGAGCTCGTTGACGCGGCGCTCGACGATCTGAATCGACTGCTCGATGGTCTTGCGCATGCGGTCGAGCATCGCAGCCTGCGGAATCGCCAGGCGGATCACGCCGCCGCCGGCATCGGTCACCTCAAGGTCGCGCTGACCGCTGGATCCCATCAGTCCGCCCAGTGGCTGGGACAGCTCGCGCAGCTTGGCGAGCGCCGGCTGCACGTCGGATTCCTTGGTGATGCGAACCTCGGCCGCGTCGTTGCGCACGGTCACGCCGCCGGTGAATCCGATCTTGGCATCGCGCAGGGTCCGGCGGACGTCGTCGCGGACCTGGTCCAGCCTCTCCTTCTTCACATAGCTCGAATCGACCTCGAGCAGCAGATAGGAGCCGCCCTGGAGATCGAGGCCGAGCACGAGCCGGCGCTGCGCCCAGGCGGGCCAGGTCTTGACCTGCGCTTCGGGGAAGAAGTTCGGCACCGCGCAGAGGCACACGATCAGCGCCGTCAGGATAATCCCGAGCGCCTTCCACCGCGTGAAATACAACATCGACTGGACCTGTCAGATCAGGAGATTGGGATGCTCGCGGAAGCGCTCACTTCGACGCGGCGTCGTCCTTGGCGGCTTCCTTGCTATCCTTGGATTCCTTCGCCGGCTCGCCCTTCGCGCGCACGCCCGAGATCATCTGGCGCATCTGCCGCACGCGCACGCCGTCGGAAATCTCGAACTCGATCTGGTCGTCGTCGACGACCTTGGTGACCTTGCCGACGAGGCCGCCCGAGGTCACGACGGTGTCGCCGCGGCGGATGTTCTTCACGAGGTCGGCATGGTCGCGCACCTTCTTCTGCTGCGGGCGCAGAATCAGGAAGTACATGATCACGAAGATCAGGGCGAACGGCAGCAGCGACATCAACATGCTGTTGGTGTCGCCGGCGCCCGCGGCCTGGGCATACGCAGGGGTAATGAACATTCGGACGATCCTCGTGGAAACGGGGGAAAACCGGTCAGGCCCTCAAAGGCGACCGGTTCGGTCAAATTCGCGCGGACTATAGCGGCCATTGCCCCAATTGCAACGCTGCCAGACCGTCGATTTGGCCATCTTGCGGCGCGCCCTCAGGCCCGATAAGGCTGCATTCTCAGGAACTTCGGACATGCCCAAAAAACCAAGCAAAAGCCCGGCCGGCAAAGGCCCCCGCACCCCTGCCAGGACGCCTGCCCGCGTCGCGGCAAAACGTCCCAAGGCAACCCCCAAGGCAGTCGATAAGGCAGCCCCGGACCTCTCCCAGGATCGTATCGTCCGCGCGCTGGAGACGATCGCGGCGCACCTCGCCGCCCAGGGCAAGCCGGCCGTCGAACGCGAATCGTTCGAGCGGGCGGACGCCTATGTCTGGCACCCGGACGGCCGCCTCGCTGCGGTGCCGCGGGTCAGCCGCGTCGAGCTGTTCCTGCTGAAAGGCGTCGACCGGATGCGCGACATCCTGATGGAGAACACCGAGCGTTTCGCCAACGGCCTGCCGGCCAACAATGCCCTGCTCTGGGGCGCGCGCGGCATGGGCAAGTCGTCGCTCGTGAAGGCGGCGCATGCCAGCATCAACGCGGAGCGCAAGGCCGCCGATAAGCTGAAGCTGATCGAGATCCATCGCGAGGACATCGAGAGCCTGCCCGCGCTGATGGAGCAGCTGCGCGCCTCGTCCTTCTACTTCATCGTGTTCTGCGACGACCTCTCCTTCGACGGCAATGATGCGTCCTACAAGTCGCTCAAGGCCGTGCTCGAAGGCGGCATCGAGGGCCGGCCCGAGAACGTCATCCTCTACGCCACTTCCAACCGCCGCCATCTGCTGGCGCGCGAGATGATCGAGAACGAGCGCTCGACCGCGATCAATCCTGGCGAAGCCGTCGAAGAAAAAGTCTCGCTGTCCGATCGCTTCGGCCTGTGGCTCGGCTTCCACCGCTGCAGCCAGGACGAATATCTCGCCATGGTGCGGGGCTATTGCAGCCATTTCGGCATTGAGGTCGACGACGAGGCGCTGGAGCGCGAGGCGCTGGAATGGTCGACCACGCGCGGCTCCCGCTCGGGCCGCGTTGCCTGGCAGTTCGTGCAGGAGCTTGCGGGGCGGCTCGGCGTGAAGCTGACGGTGAATTAGCGGTCGGATCGCCACCTGGCTAGGTGCCGCCCTTCCTCGAAGGCGAGGGTCAAGGGCGCGTGCCTTGCTTCGTCACCATGTGCCGGGTCGGCGTGACGGTACTTTCAGGCGCGGCGGGCGAGATCGCAAATGAATCGCGCGCGAAGGCGACGCCTGCTACGCGCCGGCACTACGGCATCGGTGGTGGTCACCGGAACGAGCTTCGACGGGGACCAGGTGCCACCGGTTGCCCGCGTGTTGCAAAGAATGATCAGCAAACTGACAGCCGCAGCTTGATTGCTGCTAGTATTTTCTGACGATGGGCTTTGTCGTCGGAGGTGCTCCGGGCGCGGGCGGCGAGATAGAGAAGGTGACCCAGGTATTCCAGCCCGATGGCCGGTTTTCCGCAGCGAACTCGCCGTAAGCTTTCAAATTGAGATAGCCCTGCATGTCGCCGACCGGAAACAGGAATCCAATCTGGGGGCCGATGCCGACCACTTGGGACTGGAAGCAGCCGACACGGTCACCTGAACCGCTGTCGCAGCCGAGTTCCTTGTAGACATAGCCCACGAGGCCAACCATGACCTGCTTCGACAGGAATTGCGATGCACCCCAGTCGAAGTGCATGTCGACGCCATTCTGATACTGCGTTGCAGTGTTCTTGAAATTGTAGGTGAAGCCGAGCACGCCGGAGAATTCGTGGCCGGTCTGCGGATTGAAATAGGTGTAGCCGCCGCCGACGTCGATCGCGCTGTGTCCGATGCCTATATTCGACAGGCGATCGGATTGGTAAGCGCCAACCGGGATGTCGCCCATGATATAGGTCATGTAGTTGTGGACCCCGGCGTTCCAGCGCAATTGAAATACCGGCGCGACATCCCCAAAGCCCCATGTGGTGTCGCTGATGGTGTCGGACCGCGCGAAGGGGACGTTGTTGCCGAGAGGGCCCGTGAGCACGCCTGACAAGGTGCCTGCCAGGCTGGTGCCGACGACGCCGTAGGCTGCTAACAGGGACACCGACGCCTGGCCGCCGAGAACCGGCGTCGCGAATACATAGGTTGGGATCACAAAGCCAAGATCGCCCGTGGCGTTGACGTTCAAATTCAGTTTTGCGTCGAGGGTAACATTGGCCGGAACCCTGTTGAGCGTGAACTCGCGCGCACGCGCGACGTCGGCGCCGGCGGAGACAGAGGTGTGATAGTAGATGTTTGCCAGCGACCAACCCGGCTGCTGCGGCGTGGCCGCCAGACTTCCAAAGAAACCGGGGACCCAGAAGCTGACGCCGCCTTCATCGGCCAACGCACAATGGGAAAAACCAACGATCGCGGACGTCAGGACGAATGCAGCAACGCCAAGTCTGCGTCGACGTGCTGATTTCGATCGCTCACTCTGCCCCGCCGCCAGTGCAATGCTCACTGTCATGTCGTGCCTCGTAAGATGTGTTACCTCCGAATACAATCCGGCGACAGCGTACCCCCGAGGCGATCGGGGCTCATCATGTAAAATTCAACGGGGATAGATCTATCGCAAGAAAGATCAATGCTGCGACCAAAGAGCCACATTCGGTAACCCAAGTCCGATCGGGCGCCACGGCAGACCTACTGCAACCCTCTCATAGCTGGAATTGTTGAGTATGCATTTTGTGCCACTGATTCTATTTTCGGACCCCAACAACGAGTGAGAAAAGCAAGCTCGCATCGCCGTTCGCCGGCGTCTCTTGCTGCAACGCGATGCCAACCGTTGTTAGGTCGCATAAGCCTCACGACTGCTTATTGGTAATCGAGTGTGACCAAGAGCAAAGTTGCCAGACGATGAACCTCAAACTCACGCTCGTCGGCGTCGTTCTAGCGTCAGTCTTCGCCGCACCTGTGGCCGCTGGCCTATTCGAGGATGCCGTCGATGCTCACGCCAGAGGCGATTACGCCAAGGCCCTGTACGGCCAAGGCATGGGGAAGCCGGCTACGCAGCAACCTCCCCGCTAGCCGAAACTTCTATTGCGGTGCGGATGACCACCATGGGCACAAATTCCAATGCTTCACTGCCAGATCGCCCAGCGCGTTCTCAAACAGGAGACGATCGCAAAGTCAGACAACAATGTTCACTTAAAGAACACGAAGCGGCACGAAGATCCTCAATTTCGTTGTTGCCGAAATGTCACCTGCATCGACATTGCAAGCTAGGCTTGATGCAGGTCAAACAAGTTGATTGGTCAGAGACCTTCTTGGTCATATGTTTGCGAGTTGTGGCCGACCTTGAGGAGGCGACGGTGCAGAAAGTTTTCCTCATTTGCATCGCGGCAGGATTGTTGAGCGGACCCGCTCTTGCGTCCGACCTGCCCGTCAAAGCTCCGATATACAAAGCACCAATCGTGGCACCATTGTATAATTGGGGAGGGTTTTATGTTGGTGCCAACTTCGGTGGAGGATGGTCCAACGGCAGCCTGAACATTCCCGGCAACAATCTGTATGGCGGCCTGACCGAATTCGTTGGAGGCGTGCAGGCGGGCTATAACTTCCAGGCCGGTCACTTTCTGTTTGGTGTCGAAGGTGAGTTCGATGGAGCCGGCTTCGGTCATCCGGTCCTTCCTGCTCCGACATTAGCCTTTGTAGACCAGCACTGGATCGGCACCGTGGCGGGCCGTGTCGGCCTCGTGAATGATCGATGGCTCGTATTCGGCAAGCTTGGCGGCGGCTGGGTCAACAGCAGCGCTACTTTGAACCTCCCCGGCGCCACTTGGAACGGGACCAGCACGAACACCGGCTGGTTGGCGGGCGCTGGCATCGAATACGGCTTCAAGTCGCATTGGACCGTCAAACTCGAATACGATTATCTTGGGCTATCGAACTGGCGTTCTCCCACCGTCCCCTCGGTCGCTTTGAACCGCGACCTACAAATGGTCAAAGCTGGCATCAATTATAAATTCGAAAGCGGCCTTCCTGCGGTGGCCGAGGCGCCGAAGCATTCCCACGAGCCTTCGGACGACGAAGATCTACAGAAGAAATCACAAAACCCGATCGCGGATTTGGTCAGCGTGCCGTTTCAGAGCAACACCAATTTCAATACCGGACCATTCAATCGCACCCAGGAAGTACTCAACATTCAACCCGTCGTGCCCATGCATTTAAACGAAGACTGGAACGTGATCTCACGTACCATCATTCCGTTGGTGAGCCAGCCAAGTCCGTTCTTCGACAGCAACACCAACGGGATTGGCGACATTACTCAATCGTTGTTTGTGTCCCCCGTGCACCCCGGACCGCTGATCTGGGGCGTGGGACCAGTCTTCACCGTTCCGTCCGCAAACGACCCCATCCTCGGGACCGGTAAATTCTTGTTCGGCCCAACGGCCGTGTTAGTGGTCACGCCGCCACATTGGGTGATCGGTGTATTGCTCAATAACCAGTGGTCGGTCGGCGGCAATCCGCTGCGACCGCCCGTCAACGCCTTCCTCGCCCAGCCCTTCGCCAACTACAACATGGCGCACGGCTGGTACCTGAACACGTCACCCATCATCACCGCGGATTGGCTCGCGGCGTCGGGGGAGCGGTGGACAGTGCCGGTTGGCGGCGGTATCGGTCGGGTTTTCAGAGTGGGTGATCAACCGATCAACGCATCGATTCAAGCCTATTACAACGTGATACGTCCGACTGGCGCTCCGGCCTGGTCACTGCGAACTACTGTCGCGTTGCTGTTCCCGGTTAATTGACACGGCAACCTGGCGCGCAACGAGACTTGTGTCTCGGTGTCCGAAGTGGATGATCGCGTCCTTTGTACTGTGGGCGGACAACTTCCCGACGCCGCGTAATACGGTCCACCTTGGACTCGGTTCGGTTCATAACACATCTCCGATTGGCAGAATACATCCGAGGTCAAGATCGCCCCGGAATTTGCGTGGCGCCACCAACAGCTAGTTCAACGCAGAATCGTCACACCATGCGTCTGCAATGCCTCGATGATACCGTCGAAGATCAGCGCAACGCCCATCGCAGAGACGAAGAAGCCAACTATTCGGGTGATAGCATCGATCCCCATTGCGCCGAGCCTGTCGAAAAGTTTCCCGGCATATGCCAGACACAGGTAGGTGACGACCATCGTCGCGAAAATAGCCACGACGATCGCTACGAAAGAGGCCAGTTCCGCTGATGATCGCTTAATCGTGGCAGTCATGCCGAGGATGGTGGCGATAGCGCCTGGTCCGCACATGAGCGGCATCGCAAGCGGCACGAAAGCTATGTTACCGCTCTGATCCGCGCCGCTGGCCGGAATCACGCCACCGGAAGCGGATGGTGAAAATAGTTCAAAGCCGATCTTCATCAGGATGATCCCGCCAACGATGCGGACCATGCTCAGCGGCACGCCGAACAAGCGTAGGATCAGCGTTCCGAAGATCAAGAAAAAGAGAGATAGAAGCAGCGCATAGAGGCAAGCTTTCCATGCCACCTTGCGATGTGTGGCGGCGTCCTTGCCTTCCAGCATCTTCAGATAGACCGGCAGGACCTCGAACGGATTTATTATCGCGAGCAAAGTCGCGAACGTACCCACGAACAGCGAGAGTTCATGACCCATTATGCCTGCGCCTCACCCTTTCTCCGGGTGCTCGACTTCGGTGAAAAGGCTCCCCTGTGCCGCACCTGAGCCTGCGCGGCCGCCGCCGGCACCGCGGAGCACCCACGCTGCACCCACTGCGAGAACTGCACCCACGAGTGGACCTGCGACATACACCCAATAGCTCGTGAAGTCGGTCGCGATTAGGTTCGGGCCGAACGTGCGCGCTGGGTTCATCGACGCTCCCGAGATAGGGCTCCCCCACAGCCCGGCAAGTGCAATGTACGCGCCGACGCCGATCGCGCCGATGATCCCGATGTTCTGAGCGCCTGATGCCGTGCCGAGAATGACACTGACGAGACCGAGGGTCAGCACGGCCTCCATCAAGAACGCATCGGACGCGGAGTATCCCGACGCGGGATAGTTCGACCCGTAGCTGGCCGACACGTTGATCACGGCGTGCAGGAACAGTGCCGCGAGCGTCGCCCCGATCAACTGCACGACGATATATCCCGGTACGCGACGCCATGGGAAGTCGCCACGCACCGAGAACGCGATACTGACCGCGGGATTGAGATGAGCGCCGGACACCTTGCCCATGAAGAGGATGATCGCCATCACCATCAGACCGGGTGCGACGACCGCAGCGGCACGGCTGATCGTGCCGGGAAAGGCCTGCCCCATCATGCCGCCACCGGCGGCCACGAGGACGAGGAAGAACGTTCCGAGCAGCTCCGAGAAGAGGCGGCGCCACTCTTGGTTCGGATCGTGGAAGTCGTTTAGCGACGCGACAAGCTCGTGATCCAGATGGCTCAGTGTTCTGTCGGCCTCTGTTTGCGCCATGAGCTGCTCTTTCCTCTAGTCGATGCCGCTGTCCGTTAGCCTCTCGCACCGGGCCAGCACGGCTCCTCGGGTCTTCGGCGCGCTTGCGGATTTTTCGAGCGGGATAGGCATGCCTTCAATCCTCCAAGACGGGACCACACCAGCCGGGCAGGTAGCTCGCCTCCTCGGTTTTGGACAATTCCAGGGCTTGCTCGAGAGCGGCCTCGAAGTGGGTCTCTACGGTTTTGCGCTTGACCCGGCGACGCAAAAAATCCGCCCACAAGAACTCGCTGAACGGCGTCGTGTCCTTGGCGTACCCGCCGGCGCGCCGCAGTTCGCCCGCCAACGAGCGGAACGGATCGTCAATAAGCCCGGCCACGGTCTTCGGCAAATCCTTGTAAGGGCGCAGACGGCCCTCGTCGTCGTACGAATGCATCCAGCTTTGATTGTCCAAGACGAACCAGAACGAATCGGGCTCCAGCGTCCTGAGGTTTTTCACCACGGTAACCAATACCTCTTCGACCCCTTCTTCATGGAGCGCACGCGCCAGGTGGTGATGATCGATGACGTAGTGGCGGTCCTTTGGGCCAAGCACGACGGGGATCATGTGCTTACCCAGGAACTCGGCTCCTTTCTCTTTGCTCTCGTCGCGCCAGCGCTTGCGCTTCTCCTTGACCTCCCGAATGCCGACCGTCATCTGGGTCGGGCGCAGGTCTGCGATCGCAACGGGCTTGAGAATGGGTTCACGGTCCGACATCGTGCAGACTTCTTTGATCACTAGTCCGGAAATGTTCGCTTTTAGAAGACGTCGTCGCCTCGTCAGCAACCGACCGCGAGGCCAGCCGCGTCCGGTCGGTCCCGATCACCGGACATTCTCAGCGCCCGTCGGCAAAGCCCGCCTTTATAACAACGACCCTTCGTTGTGCTCACGGTGGACTATTCCATTGATCTGGATCAACGGTCGGCCAAGACTCTTGGCGCACGCCCGTACCGGGGCTACACGGACATGATGGCGCTTCGTGATTGTGGTCGATGACGATGCGGCCATCCTGAAGCGTATGGCGCATGCTGTTCGCAGGTTTAGCTTCGAATAGTCAATTCGAGGGAGTCTGACCATGAACATCACTCCCACCATGCGCGCATTGGTATGGTCGACCTCCGTTCTGGCTCTCACAATTGGCCCGACCTTCGCCCAGCAGATCTCGGGAACGCCGGGCTCACTCAGCGCCACGACGACGATAGACGGCAAATATCTCCCAAACCCGCCCGCGCCGTTCGGCGGAACGATCAATATGGATGCCAAGGGTTCCAAACCCTATTGGCCACCGACCGTGGTGCCGCCCAAGGCGGCGCCCAACGTCCTGCTGATGTCCTTCTTGCGTTAACAGCGGACGTCCGCGCCTCGAACGCGGTGCCGCAGGCGACAAAGATGGTCGGTGTACAAGTCCGGAATGCGTTGGGTGCCTCTTGCCGGTAACCATGTCCACTGGCTATTGCCGTCCAGATGGCACTTATGGGTCCTTAGAGGATGTCAGTCGAAGGCAAAGATGCGCTTCCAGTCCTTCTTCATGTCGACGACCGCCCACTTGTTGACGGCCGCGGCGTCGAGCGCGACGTCGAGTTTCCCGAAATGCGAGTCGCGGTCATAGGCATATTCGCGTTCCGCATCGGTATGGTGGACGATCAGGCCGAACCGCGCGCCACTGGCGCCGAGCGTCGTCCATTGCAGCATTTCGAGATCGCCGTCGGAGTTGCCGAAGGCGGCGATCGGACGCCGGCCAATGTGCTCGTTGATGCCGATCGGCTTGCCCGCCTTGTCGTCGATGAAATTGATGTCGGGCAGCCGGAAGAGCGTTGGCGCACCGTCCTTGATCTCAAATCGGGTTTTGATCGACGATCCGACCACCTGCTCCGGAGGTATTCCGTAAATCCGCTCGGTCCAGGGCCGCATGAATTCGATGCCGCCGCCCGACGCGATGAAGGTCTTGAAGCCGCTGGCCCGGAGATAGGCGAGCAGTTCGAGCATCGGCTGGTAGACCAGTTCAGTATGCGGCCGCTTGAAGCGGGGATCGCGCGCGGTCGCCAACCAATCCGTGACAATCTTCTCGAACTCCGCCGTGGTCATGCCGGCATGTGTCACGGCGATGATTTCGACCAATCCTTTTTCGCCTGAAGCCGCAAGCGCCTTCAGGTCGCCGTCCAGCACCGCCGCGAACGGCTGCTTGGTCTTCCATTCCGGATGCATTGGCGCCATGGCCTTCACGCGGTCGAGGGCGAAGGCCAGTTGCACGTACATCGGCTGCTCGACCCATAGTGTGCCGTCATTGTCGAAGGTCGCGATGCGCTGGTCGACCGGGACGAAATAAGGCCCATTCTGCGTCGTGACGCGCGCAACAAAGTCGAGGATCGAGGCCTTGGTCGCGCCGTCGTTCCATGATGGCAGTGGATCGCTCTGCGCTTGTGCCATTGCGGATTTGGAACGGAGTGAAACGGACAGTACCGGAAGCATCGCCAGGGACGAGAGAAGGACGCGACGATCGATAGCAGGTAAACGGATGATCGGCTTCATGGTCGACGCCTTTCCATTGCCCAGCGGGCGCACGGAAATTCGGTGCGCCCGCCATGAAACCAGTCGATGCCAGGCGCTACTTGCCCACCGCCGCCCGGGCCGCCTCGATTTTCGCCTTCACGGCATCGAGGTTGAAACTCGCGCCCTTTTGCATCGGCGGAAACTCGATCGCCGTCATCGCCAGCTTTTCCACCTGCTGCTGAACAAATACAAAGCGCCAGAATTCGTATTTGAACCAGTCGAAGTATTGCTGCGCGCCTTCTTTACTCCCGTTATCGGGCCAGCCCGTGCGCTCGAATGGATCGAGGCGAAGATTGGTCAAATAGGGCACGTCAACCTTGGTTTTTTCGCCGAGCCAGCCTTTTGGCTGGTCGATGAAGCGATACTTGAAGTCGTCGATGCGCACGGCACCGAGTTCGCTCTCTCCGAAGTAAAAGATTTCGTGCCGGTTCGACGGCCCCTTGCCGGTAATCATGTCCATCTGGTTATAGCCGTCCAGATAGCACTTATAGGTCGTGTCACCGATCTGTTTGCCCTTCTGCAGCTCCTCTGCAATGTTCGGGTTGCCGGCGGCCGCTAGCAAGGTCGGAAACCAGTCCAGACCGGAAATGATGCCGTTCTCGACCTTGCCGGCCGGCACCTTGCCCGGCCAACGGATCATGCAGGGCACACGGAAGCCACCTTCCATGACGGTGCCTTTGCTCTGCGCGAAAGGCGTCTGCCCGCCATCAGGCCAGGTGAAGACCTCGGTGCCGTTGTCGGTGGTGAAGACCACGATGGTGTTGTCGTCCACGCCCATATCCTTGAGCTTCTGCATCACCATGCCGACGTCGTCATCGAGCTGCGCCATGCCGGCTTCATGTATCGACCAGCCGTTCCTGGAGTTGCGCGTTGCCTCGTACTTTGGTGAAAGATGCGTGACGATGTGCATCCGGGTCGGGTTGAGCCATAGAAAGAACGGCTTGTTGTCGGCCTTGGCCTTCTCGATGAACTTCAGCGCAAGATCGCGAATTTCGTCATCTACGGTTTCCATCCTCTTTGGATAAAGCGTTCCGGCATCCTCGATCCGCTGTTTGCCGACCTTGCCCCAGCGTGGATCCACGGTGGGGTCGTCCACGGCGGTCGCGTATGTATGGAGCATATTGCGCGGACCGACGACGTTCAGCAGGTCCTGCGGGTAATTCGGGTGCGCGGGGTCCTCCATGGCGTCGAGGTGATAGAGGTAACCGAAGAACTCGTCGAAGCCATGCACCGTCGGCAAGAATTCATTCTTGTCGCCAAGGTGATTCTTGCCAAACTGGCCGGTGGCGTAACCCATTCCTTTCAACGCCGTGGCGATGGTCACGGCCTGCGCGGGTATGCCGATGGCAGCGCCGGCCTGGCCGACCGTGGTCATGCCGGTGCGGATTGGCAATTCACCGGTGATGAAGTTGGCGCGACCTGCCGTGCAGCTCGCCTCGGCATAGTAATCGGTGAACAGCATGCCTTCGGCGGCGAGCTTGTCGAGATTGGGCGTCCGGCCGGCCATCAGGCCGCGGTGATAAGCGCCGATATTCCACATGCCGATGTCGTCACCCATGATGAAGACGATGTTCGGCCGCTGCCCGGCTGGCGCGGGTGCCGGCTGCTGCGCCTGTGCCGCGGTTGTCAGCCCGACAGCCGAGAGCGCCGAAGCGGCGACAAGAGAACTCCCGCTCAGCAAAAGATCGCGGCGTTTCATTCCGCCGCCCGATTGTGGAGTAGCGTCGTGGGAATCTCCAGGTGGAAGCTTATTGCTCATGACGTACTCCTCCCGTTGTTACGCAATTGGCTCTGTTCGCTTGACGCATCGGAAGCCGGCGTGGCTTGTGGAGGTGGTGACCGGCCCGACGCGGCCTCTTGGATCACTTGCTCGCTATTCCGTTGGCGGGCGCTCCGACGCGGAGCGCCCGCTCACCTCATATTTATCTGCTACTTGCCAGCCTGCGACTGCATGGCCTTTTCGATCTGCTCCTTGACCGCTTCCAGATTGAAGCTCGCCCCCTTCTGCATCGGCGGGAACTCGATCGCCGTCTGGGCGAGCTTGCCGACCTCCTGCTGCACGAACTGGAACCGCCAGAACTCGTAAACAAACCAGTTATAGAATGCCAACGACCCCTGCGCGCCGTTGGGCATGTTCGTGCGTTCGAAGGGATCAAGGCGGATATTGGTGAGGATCGGCCAATCAACCTTGACCGTGGCGCCCAACCAGCCGCTTGGCTGATCGGTGAAGCGATACTTGAAGTCGTCGATACGCACCGCGCTCAGTGTGCCCTCGGTGAAATAGAAGACCGAGTGGCGGGCAGACGGGCCCTTTCCGGTAATCAGGTCCATCTGGTTGTATCCGTCGAGGTAGACCTTGTAGGTCTTGCCGGCGAGTTGCTTTCCTTTCCTCAACTCGTCGGCAATATTCGGATTGCCCGCTGCGGCGACGAAGGTCGGGAACCAGTCGAGTCCGGAGATAATGCCGTTCTCGACCTTTCCCGCCGGCACCTTGCCCGGCCAGCGGATCATGCAGGGCACGCGGAAACCGCCTTCCATGGCCGTTCCCTTGCCGCCTGCAAATGGCGTCTGTCCGCCATCAGGCCAGGTGAAGTTCTCCGCGCCATTGTCGGTTGTGAACGCGACGATCGTGTTGTCGTCGAAGCCCTCGTCCTTGAGCTTCTTCATGACGGCGCCGACGATATCGTCCAGTTGGGCGAATCCGCCCTCGGAAACCGACCAGCCGTTTTCGGAGTTGCGCATGTTCTCGTATTTTTCCGAAAGGTGCGTGACGACGTGCATGCGCGTCGGGTTGAGCCAGACGAAGAACGGCTTGTTGTCCCGCTTGGCCTTGTCGATGAAGTCGAACGTGATCTTCAGGATTTCGTCATCCACCGTCTCCATCCGCTTTGGATAAAGCGGTCCGGAGTCCTCGATCTTTTGCTTGCCGATCTTGCCCCAGCGCGTCTGCACCGTCGGATCGTCGACGTCGGTCGCCCAGGAATGAACCATGTTGCGCGGACCGACGGTGGCCAGTAGCGCTTGCGGGTAGTTGCGGTGGGCCGGGTCTTCCATCGCGTCGAGGTGGTACAGATAGCCGAAGAACTCGTCGAAGCCGTGCATGGTCGGCAGGAATTCGTTGAGGTCGCCGAGGTGGTTCTTGCCGAACTGCCCCGTGGCGTAGCCCATGGATTTTAGTGCGGTCGCGATCGTCGGTGCCTGCGCCGGCATTCCGATCGGGGAGCCAGCCTGGCCGACCGTGGTTAGCCCGGTGCGGATCGGCAATTCTCCTGTGATGAAATTGGCACGGCCCGCCGTGCAACTCGCCTCGGCGTAATAGTCGGTGAAGCGCATGCCCTCCGCGGCGAGCTTGTCGAGGTTTGGTGTCCGGCTCGCCATGATGCCCTGATGATAGGCACCGATATTGAACCAGCCGATGTCGTCACCCATGATAAAAACGATGTTCGGCCGTTGTCCCCCCGTTGCGGGCGCTGGAGCCGGCTGCTGCGCTTGTGCCGGCGTTGTCAGTCCGACGGCCGAGAGCGCCGAAGCGGCCACAAGCGAACTGCCGCTCAGCAGCAGATCGCGGCGTTTCATTCCGCCGCCCGATTGCGGCGCAACGTCGTGGGATTCTTCTGGCGGAAGCTTGCTACTCATGACGTGCTCCTCCCGTTGTTATGCAATTGGCGCTGTTCGCTGATGCACCGGAAGCCGACGACGCTTGTGGAGGTGTCTACTGGCCCGGCGCGGCCTGCTTGATCACTTGCTTGCCATTCCGTTGGCGGGCGCCCCGCCCTGGGGCGCCCGCTTCGTCGGATCACGCTCGTGGCGCGCAGCTAGTCGCTGCGACCGGCAGTCTTGGCCTGCTTGATCTGTTGCATCACCTGATCGAGATTGTAGCTCGCCGGGTCCTGCAGCGGCGGGTACGCAATATAGCTCTCGAGTTCCTTCAGCCAGAGCGCCTGGCCGATGGGCAGCATGTTCCAATCGTAGATGTAGGCTGTCGAAGGGGAGCCGATTGTGCCGCCCTGGCCCATGAGCGTCTTGTATTGTGAACCGATCGAAGTCTCGAACGGGTCTCGCTTGATGTTGACGACCTGGGCCCAGTGATAGGGAAGCGCTCCGGCAATAAAGCCCGCCGGGTTGTCGGACACCATCGTGAAGTAGATCTTCCAGTTCTTGTAGCGCACCGCCGACGGATCCTTGCCCGAATAGTAGAAGAAGGTATCGCGCGCCGACGTTTCCGAACGCCCGGAGAGGTATTCGGCCTGATCGACGCCATCGAGCGTCGTCTTCACGATGCCGGGATATTGGCCGGCCTCGATGCGCTTCTTCAGCGCGTCTCCCTTTGCACCACCGGCGATGTTGACAAATGTGGGCAGCCAGTCGAGTGACGCGAATATGTCGTTCTTGATGGTGCCGGGCTTGATGACCCCCGGCCAGCGAACGAGCGCCGGAGCGCGCATGCCGCCTTCCCAGGTGCTCAGCTTGCCGCCCTTAAACGGAGTGGTGCCGCCGTCCGGAAAGGTGATGGTCTCGGCGCCGTTGTCTGTCGTGAACACGATGATCGTGTTGTCGAGCTGGCCCATGTCCTGGAGCTTCTTGAGCACATAGCCGATGTTGTCGTCCATCTGCTTCATGCCGGCCTCGTTGAGGCCCCAATCCTTGCCGCCGGGCTCGCCGACCATGGCCGCGTACTTGTCATTCAGCACGGTTGTGATGTGCATGCGCGCAGGGTTGTACCAGACGAAGAAAGGCTTGCCCGTCGTCTTCGGATCGTTGCGATCGATGAAGTCGATGACCTTGGCCGAGATTTCCTCGTCGACACCCTTCGATCGCTCGAGTGTCAGCGGGCCCTGGTCGATGCACTGCTGAGTCCTGGACGTACCATCGGACTTGCACGACAGGACGTTGCGCGGAGGCGTCAGGCAAACCGACGTTTTCGGATCGACCGCGCCCGGTACCTCCGGGATGCCGGGGATCGGCGTATTCTTGCATGGCGGGGCAACAGTCTGCTGGGTGGGGGACTTGTTGATGTCCGGGAAGCTCACGCCCTGCATCGCATCGAGGTGATACAGGTAGCCCCAGAATTCCTGGAAGCCGTGCGCGGTCGGCAGTGCGTCGGTGTGATCGCCGAGATGGTTCTTGCCGAATTCGCCGGTGTTGTAGCCGAGATCGAGCAGGAACTTGGCGAGCGCCGGGGTGCCGGGCCGCAGATAGGACGGGCTGCCTGGAAGTTGCGGAGGAATCATGCCGGTGCGCAGCGGATGCATGCCGGTGAAGAAGGCGTTGCGACCGGCGGTGCAGCTCTGCTCGGCATAGTAATGCGTGAAGATCGCGCCTTCGTTGCCGATGCGATCGATGTTGGGCGTCTCGCCGACCATCAGGCCGCGATGGTAGATGCTCGGCTGGTACAGGCCGATGTCGTCACCCATGATGAAGAGGATATTGGGTTTCTGTGCCGGCTGTGCGGTCGCCGGCGTGCTGGCTGCCCCGGACAGCGACATCAATATCGTCGCGCCAAGCAGCGAGGCGCAGGACCTCTTGTGGCAACTGGACGTCTTGAACGGTGGAATTGCGGCAAAGGGTGGCTTGTCATTGAATATGCAATTCAACATGGCCTCGCTCTCCCATTATGATGCGATAGAGACACCTCGCCTGATGCACCGAAATCCAAGGTGACTCGTGGATGTGTCGATCGGCTCCGCATGCCGCGCAGCCGGCCGGTAGCGTCGGCAGTAGTTCGGCGCGCACAAATGCGAGCCGCCTTTGATGACCTTGCGTGGAATCTTGACGTTGGTCGTTCTGGGGTCGTAGCTGTCGGCCTCGCGGCCGCCGCGCGGGTTCTCTGGAATGCAGCAGGCTTTTGCAGCGTCGGCCTCATGCCGAGGCGAGTACCAGTCGGACGTCCATTCCCAGACGTTGCCGATCAGATCGTGCAGCCCGTAACCGTTCGGCGGAAATGCGGTGACCGGCGATGTCCGTTCGTATCCGTCGTCCCTGGTGTTCTGGCGTGGAAATTCGCCCTGCCAGGTGTTGGCCATGTGACGGCCCCCGGGCGCAAATTCATCTCCCCATGCGAACTCGGCGCCGTCCAGTCCGCCGCGCGCCGCGAACTCCCATTCCGCTTCGGTTGGCAAATCCTTGCCGGCCCATTTTGCGTAGGCGATCGCATCGCTGAAGGCCACATGCACGACGGGATGATCGTCCAGCCCACGGATGTCGCTGCCCGGCCCGTAGGGATGCCGCCAGTTCGCGCCTTTGGCGAAGGTCCACCACTGGCTGAAGTCCCGGAGACTGACCGGATGCGCGGGCGGAGAGAACATCAGCGAGCCCGCATAGACCATGTGCGGGAGTATTCCCGGATAGTCCTTTGGATCGGGCGCGATCTCGGCAACGGTGACGTGGCCGGTAGCCTTGGCGAACGCCTTGAATTGCCGGTTGGTCACTGGATGGCAATCCATCCAGAACGCATCCACGGTGACACGGTGGACCGGCGCTTCTTCCGGATAGTGCCGATCCGAACCCATGCGAAACGTGCCACCCGGCACGAACAGCATCCCCTCACCTGTTGGATGCTGGTACGATTGTCCGGAATCAGGCGGCGATTTCGTATCAGCCAGCTTCATGCCGAACTCCGGACCCGTGCGTCATTGGCCTGCGCTGCTACGGAAACGGAACGACAGACTTCCAGGTTGATCTAAATCAAAGGGTCCTGGTCACAACGTTGACGGTCCGGCTGCCAAGTCCGCTGCGCCATCGAAACTGAAGCAGCTTCAGGACATTAGGACATTTCACCGGCAGCCGTCGGCTACTTTGCATGGGGTTGTTTTTCGAAAATTGATTGTCCGGCCACAAAAGCCTCAGTACGCCACGGTTCGAGGCAGCTTCTCGGCTTGGCGACCGCCGCCTCTGGAATACTGGACCGCCCGCACCAGTGCGCAATGTGCACAAGGCGGGCGATGACAGCATACTCGTGGTGATTGCGTGCCCTACTCTGCGGGCCCGCGCCTCACGCCCCGTTCAGGAATTGAAGCGGGTCAACCGGGCTCGATCCCTTACGGATCTCGAAGTGGAGCTGCGGCGACGCCACCTCCCCGGATTGACCCGACTTGGCAATGACCTGACCGCGCTTGATGGTATCGCCGCGCTTCACCATCAGCTCACTCGCATGGGCATATGCGGTGACGTAGCCGTTGGAGTGCCGAACCAGGACCAGATTGCCGTAACCTTTGAGCTCGTTGCCTGAATAGGCGACGACGCCGTCTTCTGCCGCCTTGACCGGCGTACCCTCGGGCACCGCGAGATTGATGCCGTCATTGGACTTGCCATTGGTCTTGGCGCCGTAGCTCGTGACCACCTTGCCGCGCACCGGCCAGCGGAAGGTCGGCAGCGCGCTCGTGGTCTCCGCAGCTTTCGCCGGAGCCTCCGCGGCCTTCTCTTCGACATTGGCCGTGGCCTGGGCCAGACGCGCGCTTTGCACGGGTGCGGCGACAGCGGCCATCTTGGTGGCGGGCGCGGGAGCAACTGCAACGGGCTGCAGCGTGCCCGCGACAGGAGCCGCAGCAACCGGCGCCGCGACGGCGGCGGTCTTGGCACCCGGCACGGTCAGCCTGGTGCCGAGCTTGAGCTTGGCCGACGGAGCAAGACCGTTGGCGCGGGCGAGTTCGACAGGCGAGATATGGTTCTTGCGGGCGATGCTGGCGAGCGTGTCGCCGTGGTTGACGAAGTGCGTGCTCGGCGGCGCGGCGACAGCTGCAACCGGCTTCGCAGCAGGCGCCATCGCGGGAGCCGCCGCGACAGGAGCCATCGCCGGTGCGGGCGCAGCCGCTGTGGCCGGATGCGGGATGATCAATTGCTGGCCGGGCGAGAGCGCGCGCGGGCCCTTGTAGCCGTTGGCGGCGAGGATCGCCTGCGGCGTGACGCGATAGCGCTTGGCGAGCACGTCGAGAGTGTCGCTGGTACCGACGATGATTTTGGTCCCGCCGGCCGGCTGGGCGGCCGCGACCGAGCGCGGCGGCACGGTGGCCGTGGTCTCCAGATGCGGCTGCGCCGGGGGCGCGTAGGAGCTGACGCCGCGACCGCCTCCGGACACGCCGCCACCCGCCGCAACCGGATAGGATTGCGGCGCGGAGACCGCCGGCGGCGGCAAGGGCTGCGACTGATAATAACCGGGCTGCGTCTGCGGCCGCGAATATTGCGGCAGCTCACGCTGCGGCGGCGGTGCCTGCTGCACCGAGCCGGTCTGCTCAGACGCGAAAGGATTGGAGAAATTCGACTGGGACAGCCGCGACTGCATGTCGGCGCTGCACCCTGCGAAGCTGAACGAGATCAGCGCCAAGACCGCAACCTGCGGCACGCGGCGCGAGTAAAGCAACTCGGCGACTACAGACATGGTTACTCACTCGTACGCAACAGAACTGGTCTTTTAAGTAAACACGTCGCGAGTAAATAACGGCTTAACCCTCCCAATAAGATGTTGGCGGCACAGCCGATCCGGAAATCTACAGCTCCCGCGCCACCCCGGGCAGCGCCGGCACGAAGCGGACCTCGACGAGTTCCTTGCGCTCGATCCCGGCTTCGGTCCGGCTGAAGCGGACCAGCGTCTGCACACCATGGTGCGGGCCGATGGGTGCGATCAGGATGCCGCCGACCTCCAGCCGCTCGACCAGGTTCTCCGGAAGCTGCTCCATCGCGGCGGTGACGATGATGCGGTCGAACGGGCCGATATTGGCCGGCAGGTTGAGGCCGTCGCCGAGCATCACCTCGACATTGTGACAGTTTAGCTTTTCGAGCCGGGCGCGTGCCGCCTCCGCGAGCTTGCGGTAGCGCTCGACGGTCAGCACCTGGCCTGCGAGACGCGACAGCACGGCGGCCTGATAGCCCGAGCCGGCGCCGATCTCGAGCACGCGGTGCTTCTTCTGGAGCTGCAGCTGCTCGGTCATGTAGGCGACGACGAAGGGCTGGCTGATGGTCTGCCCGCAGGCGATCGGCAGCGCGCTGTCACGATAGGCGGCGTCGCGATCGGTCTCCTCGACGAACAGATCGCGCGGCACCTCCTCCATGGTTCGTAGCACCGCCTGATCGCTGATGCCCCGCCGCCTCAGCGAGAGCTGAAACATCATCTTTTCCGGCGGGTGCTGATCGGAGGTCATCGCTGCTTATCGTCTCGTCGGGTCCGGGGCCACGTGTCTCGTTAAGACCCGGGGCAGGAATCCTGTTCCTACCCAGGAACCCATGATAGCCGTTCGGGCGCGGTATTGGACCATAAATCGGCTTGCAACGGGTTGGCTGCAAAGACCATTTTCAGGTGTCCGCTCGCCGAAACGCGCATTGCGTCGATTCGCGTTATCTGCGAACGTTTTCCGCAAATGGGCAAGGACTCAACGACTATGACCGCGACCGGACCTTCGGGCCGCTCTGTATTCCTCGTCGAGGACGAGGTGATGATCAGGATGATGGTCGCGGATATGCTCGAAGAGCTCGGCTACAAGGTGGCTGCCGAGGCCGGCGATATCACCGAGGCCCTGCGGCTCGCCCAGGCGACCGAGTTCGACATCGCCATCCTCGACGTCAACGTCAACGGCAAGGTCATCTCTCCGGTCGCCGATGTCATCAGGGCGAAGGGCTGCCCGTTCATCTTCGCCACCGGCTACGGCTCCTCCGGCCTGCCCGAGCAGTACCGCGACCGGCCGGCTCTGCAGAAGCCGTTCCAGCTCGACGCGCTCGGCAAGACCATCGAAGCCGCCCTTCGCGGCGGCTAGCGATTACTTCAGCGTCGCGCTCAGCGCTTCGGAAAACGCCTCATTGGTGCGGTCGAGCCGGAGCGGCGTGACGGAGACATAGCGCTCGCGCAGCGCCGCCAGATCGGTGCCTTCGGCAGGCGTATCCATCATCGCGGCACGCTCGAAGCCGATCCAGAAATAGGGATTGTTGCGGCCGTCCCTGCGCTCGTCGATCCTGAGGAAGCCGAGATTGCGCTTGCCCTGGCGCGTGACGCGGATGCCGAGCACCTCTTCCGGTGTACATGCCGGGAAATTGACGTTGATGACGGTGTCCTTCGGGATGCCGGCGGCGATCACCTTGCGCAGGATGTCGGGTCCGAATTTGAGCGCGGTGTCCCAAAGCGGGCGCTCGCGCGTCTCGACGCTGAACTCCTGCGACAGGGCGAAAGACGGCAGCCCCAGGATGGTGCCCTCCAGCGCGCCGGCGATGGTGCCGGAATAGACCACGTCCTCGGCGACGTTGCGGCCCTTGTTGACGCCGGACAGTACGAGGTCCGGTGGCTTGGTGCCGAGGATATGGCGCGCGCCCATGATGACGCAGTCGGTCGGCGTGCCGCGCACGGCGAAGTGCTTTGGTCCGACCTCGCGCAGGCGCAGCGGATCGTTCAGCGAGAGCGAATGCGACACGCCGGACTGGTCGAGCTCGGGCGCCACGACCCAGACGTCGTCGGACAATGCGCGTGCGATCTCCTCCACGACCTTGAGGCCGGGGGCGTGAATGCCGTCGTCATTGGTGCAGAGAATGCGCATATTAAAAATCGTTCCTGAAGCGGGTCTGAGCCGTCTTATCCGGCCGGGGCCGATCAGGCAAACCGGCCGACTGGGTCCGGCGGCGGGTTCCCAGCCTGGTCCTGCTACCTGCGGATGCGCCATTGCGGCAGGAAGCGTGCGAGCCTGCCTTCCGCGCGCAGCTTCATCGCCGGCACCACCAGGCTCACAACCGGAGCCTCGATCACCCCGAGCGCCTCCAATTGCGCGAGGATCGGCTCCGGCTCCCGCGTCTGCGGAAAGCGTTCGCGCGCCACGGTCAGCGCCTTGTCGAAATCCGCAGCATTCACGCCGGGCTTGGCCCGCCGGCTGCACACGAGATCGTCATCCCAGAGCCGCGCGATCGCGATGTCGAGCACACCACGCAGACGCTGATCGACAGCCTGGATACCGGCACCTGTCACCGCCCATTGTCTGCCGACCCAGAAGATGTCGCTGTGCAAGGCCATGAACAGTGAGTTCGCATTGTCGGATGGCCGGCAGAATAACCAGCCGCCCGATCTTCGCAACCAAACGTTTCTGCGTGACAGCCGGGCAACACGCACCGGGTTCGCGTTCCGATAGAATCGGAACGGGACTTCAGATTTTTATCTTGTTTGACGCGCATTCTCGACGCGAACCGGTATCCACTTCGCTCGAAAACGCCCTACTCGCGCGCGACCACCTTCAGCCCGCCCATATAGGGCTGGAGCACGTCGGGGACGGCGATCGAGCCGTCCTCCTGTTGATAAGTCTCCATCACGGCGATCAGCGCGCGGCCGAGCGCGGTGCCGGAGCCGTTCAGCGTGTGCACGAATCGTGGCTTGCCGTCCGGACCGCGCGAGCGGGCGTCCATGCGACGGGCCTGGAAGTCACCGCAGACCGAGCAGCTCGAGATCTCGCGGAACGCGCCGCCCTCGCCCTGCCCGGGCATCCAGACCTCGATGTCATAGGTTTTTTGCGACGAAAAGCCCATGTCTCCGGTGCAAAGCGTCATCACACGGTAATGCAGATCGAGCCGGCGCAGCACTTCCTCGGCACATGCCAGCATCCGCTCATGCTCGTCCTTGCTGGTCTCCGGCGTCGTGATCGACACCAGCTCGACCTTGGTGAACTGGTGCTGGCGGATCATGCCTCGGGTATCACGTCCTGCGGCGCCCGCCTCCGCGCGAAAGCACGGCGTCAGCGCAGTCAAGCGCATCGGCAGCTGCTTCTCATCGAGGATGGATTCGCGAACGAGGTTGGTAAGCGCCACCTCCGCTGTCGGAATGATGCCGAGACGCTCCGTCCGCAGCCGCTCCAGATCGGGTGCGGCGAGCAATTCGCCCTTGATCGCCCAGAACTGGTCATCCTCGAATTTCGGCAATTGTCCCGTGCCGAACATGATCTCGTTGCGGACCAGCAGCGGCGGATTGATCTCGGTATAGCCGTGCTCGTCGATGTGCAGATTCAGCATGAACTGGCCGAGCGCGCGTTCGAGCCGCGCCAGCCCCTTCTTCAGCACGACGAAGCGCGCGCCGGAGAGCTTGGCCGCCGTCTCGAAATCCATGTCACCGAGCGCGCCGCCGAGATCATCATGGGGCTTGGGCGCAAACGCGTAGTTGCGCCGGTTGCCGAAGACATGGCGCTGCACATTGCCGTGCTCGTCGACGCCGTCGGGCACCTCGCTGAGCGGCAGATTGGGGATCGCCGACAGCGCCGTGGCAAGCTCTTCGTCGGCGGCTTTCGCAACGGCTTCGAGCTGCGGCATCGTGGTCTTGAGCTCGGCGACCTCCGCCATGAGCTTGGCGGCACGCGCGTCATCCTTCGCCTTCTTGGCGTCGCCGATCTCCTTGGAGGCCGCATTGCGCCGCGCCTGCGCCTGCTCCGAGGCCAGGATCGCCTCCCGCCGCTTCTCGTCGATCGCGAGCAGCGACGCCGACAACGGCTTCAGGCCACGCCTGGCGAGGCCGGCGTCGAAGGCTTGCGGATTGTCGCGGATCGATTTGATGTCGTGCATGGCGGTGGTCCTGGATCAGCGCATAAACCTACAACGGCGAACGTTGTACGTCAGCGCGTTCCCCCTAGCACAGCTGTCATCGCCCGCGAAAGCGGGCGATCCAGTATTCCAGAGGCGCCCGTGATTCCCCGAGAGGCTGCGGCGTACTGGATTCCCCGCCTTCGCGGGGAATGACACCGGTGGACGTGGCGCCCTACTCCGCCGGATTAGCCGGCGTCGACACATCAGTGCCGGTGGCGGCCTTCGACGCCGCCGCCTTCTTCTCCACCATCCCGACCGCGATGATCGAGCCCTCGTAGAGCAGGAGCAGGGGGATCGCCAGCGAGCACTGGCTCAGCACGTCGGGCGGCGTCAGAACGGCCGCGATGACGAAGGCGATGACGATGAAATAGCGGCGCTTCTCGCGCAGCATCTTCGAGGTCACGATCCCAATACGCCCGAGCAGCGTCAGGATCACCGGAAGCTGGAAGGCGATGCCGAAGGCGAAGATCAGCGACATCATCAGCGACAGGTATTCGCCAACCTTGGGCAGGAGCTGGATCTGCGCGGTCTCGTCGCTGCCGGCCTGCTGCATGCCGAGCGAGAAGCGAACCAGCATCGGCAGCACCACGAAATAGACCAGCGCCGCGCCCAGCACGAAGAAGAACGGGGTGGCGACCAGATACGGCAGGAAGGCCTGCTTCTCGTGCTTGTAGAGTCCGGGCGCGACGAACTTGTAGATCTGCGTCGCGACGATCGGGAACGAAATGAAGCCGGCGCCGAACAACGCGAGCTTGAGCTGGGTGATGAAATATTCCAGCAGCGCCGTGTAGATGAACTTCGAATTCTCGGGACCCGCGACCCACACGAACGGCCAGACCAGCACGTTGTAGATCTGCTTGGCGAAGAAGAAGCAGAAGATGAAGGCCACGCCGAAGCCGAGCAGCGCCTTGATCAGCCGCGATCGCAGCTCGATCAGGTGGTCCATCAGAGGGGCTTTGCTGGCCTCGATATCGGCGTCGCTCATGACGCTTTGACGTCCTTGATCGCCTCAGGTGGCGCAGTGTCTTGAATGACCTGGGCCTGCTCGACCTCGCGGGTGATCGCGAGCGGCTCGTTCACGGCCGCATGCGCCTCGGCTTCCACGAAGGTCTCGGGCGTCGGCGCTTCCGGCGTGGTCGGTGTCGCCGGCGTTTCGGTTGAAATCGCCAGCGCTTCGCTTGAAGTCGCCGGCGCTTCGACGGCGGTGGTCGTGGTGGTCTCGGCCGGCTTGTCCAGCGCATCGACGCGGAGCGCGTCGCTGACATCCTTCTGGAGCGAGGTCATCAGATTGTTGCCGGCAAAGCCGGAAGCGGCTTCCTTGACCTCGTCAAAGCTCTTCTTGAGGTCGGCCATTTCGGCCTCGCGCATCGCTTCCTGGAACTGGCCCTGGAATTCGGCAGCCATCTTGCGGGCCTTGCCCATCCACTGCCCGACCATGCGCAGCACGCCCGGCAGCTCTTTCGGGCCGATGGCGACCAGAGCCACGACCCCGATCAGGACCAGTTCACTCCACCCGATGTCGAACATGAGGCCTTCCGTTCACGCCAGCCGCGACCGGCCCAATCCTTCGCGCTTAGGATCGGCGCCGTCACCCGCGTCTCGCGTACGCTTACTCAGACGGCCTTGCTGCCGACGTCGGACCGGGCCGCGGTCGGCGGCGCGGCGGCGTGCTCGATCGACTTGGCCGGCTCGGGCTTGTCGGCGACCTTGTCGTCGTCCTGCATGCCCTTCTTGAAGGCCTTGATGCCCTGGGCCACGTCGCCCATCAGATCCGAAATCTTGCCGCGGCCGAACAGCAGCAGGACGACTGCGATCACCAGGATCCAGTGCCAAATGCTAAGCGAACCCATCCTGCAACCCTCCAAACACACTTGGCCGGGGACCCGGCCGATCTTCCCGGAAACCTAGGCTTGGCAGGCCTCAAAAACAAGGACCAAGGCAGCGCCAATTCGCTGTTGGCGCTACGTAATCTTGCCAGTGTTAACTGGTCGCAGGGAGCCTCTAAGCGGCCGGGACGTCAGTCCTCGCTGCCACCCTCGCCGCCCTCATTGCCGCCTTCCGGCGTCTCGGGCTCGACCGCAGGCGCCAGCGCCAGATCCAGGTCCTCGCCCGGTTCCAGCGGATCCTCGTCCTCGCGCAGCTGCGGGTCATCCGACGGGGTCGGCACGCTGAATCCGGTCGGCAGGCGCGAATCCAGCAGGCCCGTGCCCTTCAGCTCCTCCAGGCCCGGCAGATCGCCAAGCTGTTCCAGGGTGAACTGCGACAGGAAGTCCTCGGTGGTTCCGAAGGTCAAGGGGCGGCCGGGCGTCTTGCGACGACCGCGCGGCTTGATCCAGCCGGTCTCCAGCAGCACGTCGAGCGTGCCCTTCGAGGTGACGACGCCGCGGATCTCTTCGATCTCGGCGCGCGTCACCGGCTGGTGATAGGCGATGATCGCCAGCACCTCGATCGCGGCGCGCGACAGGCGGCGGGTCTCGGTGCTCTCCCGCGTCATCAGCCAGGCGAGATCGCCGGCGGTACGGAAGGTCCATTTGTTGGCGACGCGCACGAGATTGACGCCGCGCAAGGCATAGTCGGCCTGGAGCTGTTCGAGCGCAGCCTTGACATCGACCCCATCAGGCATGCGCTTGGCCAGCGTCGCGGTGTCCAGCGGTTCATTCGAAGCAAACAGCAGCGCTTCCAGCAGCCGCAGCTCTTCAGGACGTGCCTGGGACTCGTTCTCCATCGGCTCGGCCTCTTCTACCCGCACTTCAGCCAGGCTTGCCATGGTAGCTTCTCCTTCTTGCACTTAACCGACCGGCGCATCAGGCGCAGGAGCTGCGTCCACGACCGGTTTCGGGCGCCCCTTCCGGAAATAGATGGGCGCGAACGCCTCTTTCTGGTTCAACTCGAGCTGACCTTCACGCACCAGTTCGAGCGCAGCCGCAAAGCTCGAGGCGAGCACCGTCGCGCGCTGCGTCGGATCGGCAACGTGCCGGAGCAGAAAGTCGTCGAGAACGCCCCAGTCGTCCTGTTCGCTGATGCTGCCGACAAGCCGCTCCAGCGTGGCGCGTGCCTCAGCGAGCGACCACACCGTGCGCTTGGCCAGATGCACGCTCGCCAGCACGCGCGACTGGCGCTGCGCGGCATAGGCGGTGAGCAGGTCGTACAGCGTCGCGGTGTATTTCGGGTGCTTGATCTCCGCGATCTGCTCTGGCTCGCCGCGCGGGAAGATGTCGCGCAGCAATTGCTGCCTGTTCATCAGCCGGTTGGCGGCTTCGCGAATGGCTTCCAGCCGGCGCAGGCGGTTGGCGAGCGCGGTCGCCATCTCTTCTGCGCTCGGGCCTTCCGCACTGGGCGGCTCCGGCAGCAGCAGGCGCGACTTCAGGAAGGCAAGCCAAGCCGCCATCACGAGATAATCGGCGGCAAGCTCCAGCCGGATCTTTCGCGCGGCTTCGATGAAGTGGAGGTACTGGTCGGCCAGCGCCAGGATCGAGATCTTGGCGAGATCGACCTTCTGCTGCCGCGCCAGCGCGAGCAACAGGTCGAGCGGGCCCTCATAGCCCTCTACGTCCACAACCAACGCCGGCTCACCCTCGGCGAGCTCTGCAGGCCGCCCGGTTTCAAACGATAGGATTTCTGCGGTCATGCGGATGCCGTGTTTGCCCGTGCGATCAATGCGTCCAGTTCGGCGCGTGCGGCCACCCGGTCGAACGGCTGCGGTGCCTTGCGCGACGCAAGTGCGGCCTTCGCGCGCGCCAGCGCCGTGCCGGACAGCTCAGGTGTCTGGCCGGCGACCTCGCGCATCTCCTCGATGTTGCCGTTGCAATGCAGGGCCATGTCGCAGCCGGCCGCGAAGATGGCGCGGGTCCGTTCGGCGATATCCCCCGACAGCGCGTTCATCGACACGTCATCACTCATTAACAAACCCTGGAACCCGATCACGCCGCGAATCACCTGAGTGATCATTGTCGCAGAAGTCGTCGCCGGATGGGCGGGGTCGACCGCGCTAAACACAACATGTGCAGTCATGGCCATCGGCAGGTCGGCCAGCGGCTTGAATGCCGCAAAGTCGGTCCGGTCGAGCTCATCCCTCGGAGCATCGACCGTCGGCAGTTTGAAATGGGTGTCGGCGGTGGCGCGTCCATGTCCGGGAATGTGCTTCAGAACCGGCAGCACGCCGCCCTGCTCCAGGCCCTCGGTGACCGCGCGCGCGATCGCGGCAACCTTGCCCGGCTCAGTGCCGTAAGCCCTGTTCCCAATGACGGCGTCGGCACCCGGCACCGGCACGTCAGCCAGCGGCAAGCAATCCACGGTAATGCCAAGATCGGTGAGATCCGACGCAATCAGCCGGGCGCTGAGGCGCGCAGCCGTCAATCCGAGTACCGAATCAGCGTCGTACAAGGTCGAGAAAATCGCGCCCGGCGGATAGACCGGCCAGTGCGGCGGGCCCAGCCGCTGCACCCGGCCCCCCTCCTGGTCGATCAGGACAGGCGCGTCAGCCGCGCCCGCAGCCGCCCGCAATTCCTCAACCAGCGCAGCAACTTGAGCCGGCGCCTCGACATTGCGCTTGAAGAGGATGAAGCCCCATGGGCGTTCGGCACGGATAAACTCCCGCTCGGCGGCGGTTAGTTCCGTTCCGGATACACCGGTAATGAAGGCCCGCGTGCTCATAACGGCCGATTAACCCTGCCCCGCGAGGGGGTCAAGGAAACGGCCGTTAATTCCTCTGGACGAAGCAGGCTGACAGGCCAGCGGACTTCAGGCTGTTGCAAGCCTGCGTCGCTTCCTCGGCCGAACCATAGGGTCCGGCGAAAGCGCGATAGACGACCCCCTTGCCCTTGTCGGTCAGATCGACCCGCTTGATCACCGGCGAGCGCGATCCAAGCACGCTGCCATATTTGCTCTGAAGCACCCGGTAGGACGCGGCCGCGCTGTCCTCGCTCTGCTGCGAGGAGACCTGCACGACGTAGCCGCCACCACCATTGCTGGCGGGCGTGATTTGCGTCGGGTTGGTCGCAGCCATCCGCTGCGGCACCTCCGCAACCGGCGTCGATTGCGGCGCAAGCGAGAGCGGCTGGTTGGCACTGGCATTGGCCGAAGTCGGCGGATTGCGCGGCGCAGGCGGTGCGGCGGGCGCGGCAACGGGCTTCGGCGCGGCTGCCGCCGGCTTGGCGGCCGCGGATTGCGGCGCGGTGCTATCGGTCTGATCGGCCCTCACGGCCACAGTCCTGATCGAGCGCGGCGTGTTGGCCGGCAGCGTGCCGTTGCTCGGGATTGGACCCGCGCTTGGCGGCGGGATCGTGGACGGCGACACGCTCGCGACCGTTGGCGGGTTCGCGTTCTGGTTCAGTGGCGGGAACACCACGCGCGGACCGCCCGCCTTGGCAGCGACGTCGACAGGCGCCTCTTCACGCGGCACGATCTTCTCGGAGCCATCGCCGCTCGCCATGCGATCCGGCACCTTGGCCGAGGAGTCGGTCGGCGCCGGCACGATCTTGGTCGGCGTGTTGTCCGCCTTGATGATCGGCGGCTCGCCGCTGCGAGGCGAACCGACATAGGTCTTGTAGGCGAAGGCCGCGCCAGTGCCGACCACGGCAAGCGCGAGGATCGCTGCGACCGTCATCATGCCGCCGCGCGGCTTCTTCGGCTCGTCGAGATCGGCCTCGGGATAGTCGCTCTGGAACGCGTAAGGATCGTCCGGATAGGCGGGATCGCGCTGATAATCCTGCTCGCCGCCCTCCAGCCGTCCATAAAGCGCATCGTCGTAGCGTGCCGGATCAGGTGGCTGATGCGGCTCCTGATAGGCTTGCTCCTGGTAAGCCTGATCATGCTGCTGGTGAGCGCGGCCCTGATGGGCCTGATCCTGATAGGCCTGCGCTTGATGGGCCTGATCCTGGTAAGCGTGGTCCTGATAGGCCTGCGGCTGATGGAAATCAGGCTCGGGCGCGGTCGGCTGAGCTGAATAGCGGTGCAATGGATGAACCGGGTTCACAGAAACGGGATAGTCGGGCTGCTCGGGCGCGGGCTGCGGCTGCACGTTGGCGCGCCGCATCCATGAGGGCGGCCCGGGCTGAGCCGGCGGCGCCTGCTCGGCATAATCCTGCCGATAGTCGTCCTGCGGATAGTCGTGGTCCTGATAGCTCTGCGTTGGCGGTGCCGGCGGCTGCGCGCTCGGCCGTCCCTGCGCTGCGAATGGATCGGTCTGTCCGATCAGGCGGGCGAGTTCGGCCAAGGGATCGTTGTCCGCCTTCCCATGCTGATCGCCACCGCGACCATAGCCATCGGAAGGAAACGTTCTGTCCTGATATCGTTCGGCCATCGTGATGATGCGTCCCTTCGGGAAAGCCGCGCGCCCCTCGACCAAGGCGCGGCTTTCGACCCACAAGGCATTCAACCAAGTCTAAGCGGTCCGGCTTCTGCCGGTTACCCCCAAAATTCCCCTTAAGTAGTTCGCCCCAAACTACCGCATCTCGTCCGGAGCATGGACGCCGAGGATGGCGAGGCCCGATGCCAGGACAGAGACGACGCCCTGGACCATGGCCAGTCGCGCCTTTGTAAGATCTGCATCATTATTGATAATGAAGCGTAAATAGGGCAAATCGCGCCCCTTCGTCCAAAGTGCGTGAAATTCGCTCGCTAAGTCATAGAGATAGAAGGCAATTCGGTGCGGCTCATGGGCCGCGGCGGCGGCCTGCAGCATGCGCGGAAAAATTGCGAGGCGCTTGAGCAGCTCGAGCTCGACCGGGTCCGACAGCCGTTCCACCGCCGACTCGCCGAGCCACGCGATCCGCTTGCCGGTATCCTCAGGCAGTTCCGGGAACACCTCGGCCCGGGCGTTGCGGAAGATCGAGTGGCCGCGGGCGTGGCCGTACTGGACGTAGAATACCGGGTTGTCGCGCGACTGCTCCATGACCTTGGCGAGGTCGAAGTCGAGCACCGCATCGTTCTTGCGGTAGAGCATCATGAAGCGGACGGCGTCCTGGCCGACCTCATCCACCACTTCGCGCAAGGTGACGAAGTCCCCGCTCCGCTTCGACATTTTCACCGGCTCGCCGTTGCGCAGCAACTTCACGAGCTGGACGATCTTGACGTCGAGCGCGCCCTTGCCGGATGTCGTCGCCTTCACCGCCGCCTGCATCCGCTTGATGTAGCCGCCATGGTCGGCGCCCCAGACGTCGATCATCTCGGCGAAGCCGCGATCGAACTTGTTCTTGTGGTAGGCGATATCCGAGGCGAAGTAGGTGTAGGAATTGTCCGACTTGATCAGCGGACGATCGACATCGTCGCCGTAAGCGGTCGCCTTGAACAGGAGCTGCTCGCGGTCTTCCCAATCCTCGACCGGCGCGCCCTTCGGCGGCGGCAGGCGGCCTTCATAGATGTCGCCCTTGGCCTTCAGGAAATCGATGGTCTCGGCAACCTTGTTGTTGCCGGTCTCGATCAGCGAGCGCTCGGAGAAAAACACGTCGTGGCGGATGTTGAGGGCTGCGAGATCGTCCTTGATCTCGTCCATCATCATCGCGATCGCCTTGGCGCGTACCGTCGGCAGCCACTCGGCCTCGCTCATCGCAAGGAGCTTGTCGCCGTGCTCCTTCGCCAGCGCCGCGCCCACCGGCTTCAGATAGTCGCCGGGATACAGCCCTTCCGGGATCGCGCCGATGCTTTCGCCAAGTGCCTCGCGGTACCGCAGGAAGGCGGAACGCGCGAGCACGTCGACCTGCGCACCGGCATCGTTGATGTAGTATTCGCGGGTGACGTCGTGGCCACCGAACTGGAGCAGGCTTGCCAGCGCGTCGCCGAACACGGCGCCGCGGCAATGGCCAACATGCATCGGTCCGGTCGGGTTCGCCGAGACGTATTCGACATTGACCTTGGAGCCACCGCGGACGCGGCCGTAGTCGGCCCCCTCGCGCAGCACCGTCCGCAACGCCTCGGCCCAGGCGGCCGGCTTCAGCGTCAGATTGATGAAGCCGGGACCGGCGACATCGACCTTGGCAATCAGCACGTCGGCACGGAGCCGCTCGGCGATCTGCTCGGCGAGGTCGCGGGGCTTTGCCTTTGCCTCTTTCGCAAGCACCATGGCGGCGTTGGTCGCCATGTCGCCATGGGAGGCGTCGCGCGGCGGCTCGACCACCACGCGCGAGAAATCGATACCCTCGGGCCAGTTGGCGTCCGCTGCGAGCGCGCGGCAGGCGGCGTGCACGCGTGCGAGCACGTCGGCGAACAGGTGCAGTGCTGAGGATGTGTCGGGCATGGCCGCCGCCTAACGCAAATCCGGGGTCGAGTCAAAGAGCCGCTGGTGCTCGGTCAGGGCGAAACGGTCGGTCATTCCGGCAATGAAATTGCCGATCCGGCGGGCCCGGTCGCCCTCATTGTCCGCCTCCGCCCCCAGCAGCCATTCCGGTGGCAGCTCACCGGGGGATGTCAGGTATTTTGCGAACAGGTCGAACAGAATCTGTTCCGCCTCCCCCATCACCCGCATCACCCGCTTGTGGCGGTACATGTGCTGATAGAGGAAGCGCTTGATGGCGGCCTCCTCCTCGGCAACCGCCGCCGGGAACGTGACCAGCGCCCGGCTCTGCCGGCGCACGTCCTGGGCTGATTGCGGTTTTACGACGGCGAGGTTCTTCTGCGCCTCCGAATACACCGCACCGATCAGGTGTGAGATCAGCTCGCGCACCAGCTCGGCGCCGCGCCGGACGTCTTCGAGATCGGGATAATGCGCTGAGGTCTCGGCGATGATCTCCGCGGTCAGCGGCATCACCTTGAGATCATCGAGATGGAACAGGCCGGCGCGCAGACCGTCATCGATGTCATGGGCGTCATAGGCGATGTCGTCGGCGATCGCGGCGACCTGCGCCTCCAGCGAGGCGAAGCTCCACAATTCGAGATCGTAGGTCTTGATGTAGTCGGCGATGCCGACCGGAATGCCATGCTCGCGATAGGGCCCGACCGGCGCGCCGCTGCGATCCGTCAGCGGGCCGTTGTGCTTGACGATGCCCTCCAGCGACTCCCAGGTCAGGTTGAGACCGTCGAACTCCGGATAGCGATGCTCGAGCGACGCGACGACCCGCAAGGTCTGGGCGTTGTGGTCGAAGCCGCCGAAATCCTTCAGGCAGGCATCCAGCGCCCGCTCGCCGGCGTGGCCGAACGGCGGATGGCCGAGATCATGAGCCAGCGCCAACGTTTCCGTGAGGTCCTCGTCCAACCCGAGCTGCCGGGCCAGGGCGCGAGCGATCTGCGCCACCTCCAGCGAATGGGTCAGCCGGGTGCGGTAGTGGTCGCCCTCGTGGAACACGAAGACCTGGGTCTTGTACTTCAGGCGGCGGAACGCGGTGGAGTGGATCACCCGGTCGCAATCCCGCCGGAACGGGCTGCGGGTCCGGCTCGGCGGCTCCACGACCAGCCGGCCGCGGCTGCGGTCGGGGTCGCAGGCATAGGGCGCACGGGGGGCTGCCATTCCGACGGACACGACGAATTTAGTCCCTATCCATTTGATTCTGCGTATGCTTGCACTTAACTATGCCGGACGCGGGATACCAAATGAATTGGGCAAGTGAAGTTGGTATGACCGCGGGACTATCGGAGACGAGCTATGACGACTGACGTGACCATCAGTGACCGCGCCGCACGCCGGATTGGGGAGATCCTCAAGGGCGAAGGTTCTGGCGCGATGCTGCGCATCTCCGTCGAGGGCGGCGGCTGCTCGGGCTTCCAGTACAAATTCGACATCGACCGCGACCGCACCGACGACGATCTTGTGATCGAGCAGGAGAATGCCGTCGTGCTGGTCGATTCCGCCTCCCAGCCGTTCCTGGCGGGCTCGCAGGTCGATTTCGTCGACGATCTGATCGGCGCCTCGTTCCGCGTCAACAATCCCAATGCGACGGCGTCCTGCGGGTGCGGGACCAGCTTCTCGATCTAGCCCGACTTAAAATCTGAAAAACAACCCCATGCAAAGTAGCCGGGAGCCGGCACGATGCATTTCGGACTTTACGAAAATCGTTTGACGCGTCGGGCAAATCAGGGGTAATTTGTGATCATCGCGAGGTCCCCAAGGGGGCTCGGCGGGTCCGTCCGATACAGTCTGACGCCGAAGCGGCCCCTGTCCAATCATTCTAGAAAGCTTAAATCTCGTCAGCGGCGCCAATAGCGGTATTAAATTATCCAATGCGCATTATTGATCGTCTGTTCTCTTGCCTCGCTCTATTCCTTGCAATCGCAGCCGTCCCGGTGCTTCCCGCGCGCGCGGCCGAAACCTGCCCGTTCATCAGCGCCCAGGAGCTCGCCCGTGCGATGCCGGCGCTCAAATGGTCACTGATTTCAAATCAGGACGGCCGCGGCTGCATCTACCAGGGCGGGCGCGGCGACACGATGATGTTGACCGTGTTCCGCAATCCCGACAAGGACCGCGCCAGGGAATTGTACGCGACCTTCGTCAAGACGCTTGGTGAGCGCATGCCGCTGAACGCAGTCGCGGGGATCGGCGACGAAGGCCAGGGCGGAACGAGCACCGCCGGCGCGGAGCGCCAGGAGGCCTCGGTCGTCGCCCTGTCCGGCGATTACATTCTGCAGATCAGCGTCTATCCGATCGGCCGGCGTGCCGACGACGCGCTGCTCGGGCCGATCACCGAAGCCGCGCGCGTTGCCATCGCCAACGTGAGCAAGAGCAGCGAGCGGTTTGGCAATTGCGAGTGGCTCACGGCCGCGGATGCCGACGGCTTTCTCGACAAGAGCACGCTGACGGTCCAGCGGACCGGCGCCGGCAGCTGCATGATGTTCGATCGCGAGGCCAACACCATGACCGTCGCGGTGATCGCGATGTCGCGCGACACCGTCATCAGCGTGATGAAGCGCGCGGGCCCGTGCAAACATTTGGCGATACCCGAGCTCGGCAGTGAAGCGTTCGGCGAGCATTCCTGCACCAAGGGCAACGGCAACGCCGTCAACATCTATGTCTGGAAGAACGGCAGGCAGGCTTCGATCCTGTTCGCGCCGGTCAAGCCGCATCCCGAGTCCGCCTCGGTCGAACGCCTGAAGGCGGTCGCCGGGCGCGTCTATGGAAAACTGTAGCGGCGCCGCGTTACATTGCCGGCGCACGCGCCAGTAGCTCAGCGGGACCAGCTTCTCGATCTGACCGGCTAGATGCCGGTCATCTGCCTTTCCTCGTCCGTCCACGCGACATCAAGCGGCGTCAGCTCCGGCTGAAGCGACGCGTCCTCCGACATCATGTGGCCGTCGAGCGCGCGCAGCAAGGCGGCGGCGAGTGCGGGCTTACGCAACGGCTTTGCCAAAAAATCCGACATGCCGGCCTCGCGGCAGATCTTGACGTCCTCGGGGAAGGCGTTGGCGGTCAGCGCGACGATCGGCAAGGCTTCGAAGCGCCCGCCTTGCGCGCGGATCGCCCGCGTCGCGGCAAGGCCGTCCATGTCCGGCATGCGCACGTCCATCAGCACGACATCGTAATCGCTCTCCGATGCAGCCTCGACCGCCTGGACGCCGTCGGTGACGACGCGCAGCTCGACCTCGAACGCCCCCAACATCTTGGTCACGACCATGCGGTTGACGGCGTCGTCCTCGGCCACCAGCACCTTCAGCGGCCGGTCGAGCCCCGCGATCCGCGCCTTGAGCTCGTCGGCTTCATCGCTGCCCGCGGCCTGGTCGGAGGCCTGAGCCTGGCTCCAGGGCAGCACCAGCGTGAAGCGGAAGGTCGAGCCCTCGCCCGGCGTCGAGGTGACGCCGATGGTGCCGCCCATCTGCTCGATGATGCGCCGGGAGATTGCAAGCCCAAGCCCGGTGCCGCCGAAGCGGCGACTGATCGAGGCGTCGGCCTGCGCGAAGTCGGAGAACAGCTCCCCGAGTTTCTCAGGCGCGATGCCGATGCCACTGTCGGTCACGGTCCATTCGACGGTCGCAAGCAGATCGCGGCGCGCCTGGCAGGTGGCCTTGATCGTCACCTCGCCTTCGTCGGTGAACTTTACCGCGTTGGAGGCGAGGTTGAGCAGCACCTGCCGGATCCGCGCGACATCACCGCGCAGCGTCGGCGGCAGGTTCGGGTCGAGCTCGACCTTGACGGCGAGCCCCTTGCTCTTGGCGCCTGCGCGCACGACGGTCGCAACCGTCTCGACCAGCGCCTGCGGCGCAAAGTCGATCGCCTCGAACGCGAAGCGTCCGGCCTCGAGCTTGGACAGATCGAGGATATCGTTGAGGATGCGCTGGAGATTGTCGCCGGACTCGCGGATCGAAGTGACGGCCTCGTGCTGCTCCGGATCGAGCCTGGTTTCCAGCAGCATGCTGGCAAGCCCGAGCACGCCGTTCATGGGCGTGCGGATCTCGTGGCTCATCACCGCGAGGAAGTCGGACTTCGCGCGGCTCTCGGCCTCCGCCTTTTCCGCACGCCAGCGCTCGGTGACGTCGCGGCCGAAGCCGCGATAGCCGAGGAACTGGCCGTCGCGGTCGTAGGCCGGCTTCGCGGTGAGCGACCACAGCCGCGCCTCGCCGCCGGCGACGACCTTGAGGTTCATCTCGTGCAGCGGCTCGCTCTGCTCCATCAGGCCGACGACGTTGTAGGCTGCGCTCTTGTCGTCGGGACAGAGCATGTCGAGCACGTCGACGAAATGCGAGCCCTTCAGCAGCGGAAGCGGAAGCTGCGCCACTTCGGCGAAGCGTTGGGGCACGTCGACGAGATGCCCTTCGGCGTCGGTCTGCCACAACCAGTCGCTGGCGTTCTCCTGAAAGTCCTTCAGCAGCAGCGAGATGATCTCGGTCTGACGTTCGAGCTCGAGCCGGGCCTTGAGATTGCCGAGGAACAGATTGCCCTGCGAGACGATGTTGCGCGCCATGAAGAACGCGAACAGCAGCAGGAACACCGCGGTCAGCAGATACGGGCCGGTGCCGCACAAGAACAGCGCGCCGGCGCAGGCCATCGTCACGGTCGCAAGATAGACGAGGCCCGCGCGCGGGAAGGTCGACAGCGTGAAGGCGCCGCCGGACATCATGCCGACCATCAGGCAGGCCAGGATGAGCTGACTGGTCGGCTCGACCCGGCTGAACAGCGCGAGCGGCAGCGTGCCCCAGATCGCCGCGAGGAAGAACGCCTGCCGCAGCATTTGCCGCGCGGCGCGCGGTGACGCTTCCTGCGGCGGGCTTTGATGCGACCGCCGCCACGCGCGCACGGCAAGTGAGGCGGTGACGGCGAGGGTCATGCCCCAGATCGCGAGGAAATCGTTCCAGCCCCTGCCCCAGAACAGGATCAGCACAATGGCGACGTTGAGCATGGTGACGGCCATGGTCACCGGGATCGCGCGCATCACCGCGTCGATCTGCTTGGCGCGGATGCGGCGCAGCTCGCGCTCGCTGAGATCGGCGGTCAGGCCGTCCTCGATCTCGAAGCCGCCGAGCCAGTACAGGAACGCGCCGATCAGGCCGTCGCGCGGCTCAGCTTGCTTCATGGATTTGTCCGGCCATCCCATTCGAAAAACCTTTTCGGTATCAATGGCCCGAGCCCGGCTTAAGCCGGGTTAATTTTGTGGGAGATTTTGCGGCGTCCTTGACGGGCGCGTTTGCAGTTTGTTCTAACCATGGCCCCTGCCCGGAGCCCCACCAATGCCCATCAGAATTGCTACCTGGAACGTGAACTCGGTCCGGCAGCGGATCGACCTGCTGCTGACCTGGCTGAAGGAATGCCAGCCGGACATCGTCTGCCTCCAGGAGATCAAATGCGTCGACGAGGCCTTCCCGCGGCTGGAGATCGAGGCGCTGGGCTACAACGTGGTCACCCACGGTCAGAAGACCTTCAACGGCGTCGCTTTGCTCTCGAAGCTCCGATTCGACGAGACCAAGTCGGGCCTCGCCGGCGACGACGAGGATGCTCATGCCCGTTTCCTCGAGGGCGTGGTCACGCTCAAGCACGGCGTGCTGCGCATCGCCTGCCTCTATCTGCCCAATGGCAATCCGGTCGGGACCGAGAAATATCCTTACAAGCTCAAATGGATGTCGCGGCTTCTTGAGTATTCGAGGGAGCGCCTCAAGGCCGAGGAGCCGCTGATCCTCGCAGGCGACTTCAACGTCATCCCGCATGCCCGCGACGTCCATAATCCCGCCGCCTGGACCGAGGACGCCCTGTTCAAGGCCGAGACGCGGGAGAGCTTTCAGTCCCTGCTGGGCCTCGGCCTCACCGACGCGCTGCGCGCGGTCACCGACGAGCCCGGGCTCTACACCTTCTGGGACTACCAGGCCGGCGCCTGGCAGAAGAACCATGGCTTGAGGATCGACCATCTGCTGCTGTCGCCGCAGGCCAGCGACCGGCTCGCCAATGTCGGCATCGACAGCTATGTGCGGGCTTGGGAGAAGCCGTCGGACCACGTGCCGGTATGGGCGGATCTGGATCTGGAGGCGGCTTGAGCAGATGCCTGGAGGTGCTGGATGGCGCCGGCGGACTGCGCTTCGCGCAGCCAGCGGACTGCGCTTTGCGCAGCCGCGGGCTAACCTACCCGGCGGGGGTACCTACTACCGGCGGCCCTGAACGCCCTGCACCCACTGTTCCAGCATTTGCAGGCACATGGCGCGGTCGTCGTCCGAGGCCTTGGCGAAAGCGCGGTTGTAGCTTTCCTTGATCCAGGTTTCCTCGATACCGGCGCTGTCACGCGCCAGCGTCAGCCACATAAGGCCACGCGCGGCCTGCCGCGGCAGGCGGTCGCCATTGAACAGCATCTGGCCGAGCAGCGCCTGCGCCTCGTGCTGGCCCTTCTGGGCGGCAAGGCCGAGCCAGCGCGCGCCATAGCGGAAATCCTCGCGCGAGGCGTCCGGGGTCTTCAGATACAGCCGGGCGAGATCGTACTGCGCATCCGCATTGCCGAAATAGGAGGCCGCATAGGAGAACATCTCCCGCGCCCGGTCCGGATCCGACTTGATCTTCGAGTTCGGGATACCGCTCAGATAGTAGCGGCCGAGCGCGACGAAGGCGTTGGCCACGACCTGCGCCTGCGGCGCCGACGGGCTGTCCTCGGCATGCGCATTGGCGATGCGGCTGAAATATTCGAAGGCGCGCACATCGTCCTGGGCGACGCCGTCGCCATCGGCATACATGCGGCCGAGCTTGAACTGAGCGCCGGGATGACCGCCTTCGGCGGCATATTGCAGGGCGCTGAGCGAGGTTTCCTGGGGCGTGGTCGCCGGTGCCGCCACCTTGCTGCGCACGGCACCCGCGGCGCCCGGCAAGGTGGTCACGACCGGGAGGGCCGCATCCTTGCTGGCCGAGCCGTCAAAGGCGAGCGCCGGCGCGGCCAGCGCACCGACCCCCAACACAAACGCAACTATGGCACGCCTAGATGTCCGCATAGCACTGTTTCTCGTGCGCGCCGCCCGGATGGGTCACTGCCCCACCGACCGCTGGTCCAACCTGCTGAGCATACTTCCAGAGCGCACCCGACGTGTGGTTAGTCGCGCGAGCGCTCCATTTGGTCTTGCGCTGGGCGAGCTCTTGGTCGCTCAATTTTACGTTAAGGGTACCTGCGACCGCGTCGATCTCGATGATGTCGCCATCCTCGAGCAGCCCGATCGGGCCGCCGATGGCGGCTTCCGGCCCAACATGGCCGATGCAGAAGCCGCGGGTGGCGCCGGAGAAGCGGCCGTCGGTGATGAGCGCGATCTTGCCGCCCATGCCTTGGCCCGTCAGCGCCGCGGTGGTCTGGAGCATTTCCCGCATGCCGGGACCGCCCTTGGGGCCCTCGTAGCGGATCACGATGACCTCGCCTTCCCTGTAGGTGCGGTTCTGGACAGCCTCAAAGGCGTCCTCCTCCCGGTCGAAGCATCGCGCCGGACCGGTGAACCTCAGGTTAGACATTCCCGCGACTTTCACGATCGCACCTTCTGGCGCCAGATTGCCCTTCAGACCAACCACACCACCGGTGACGGTGATCGGCTTGTCTGCCGGGTGCACCACATCCTGGTGCGGATTCCATTTAACGCTTTTGAGGTTTTCGGCGATCGTTCGACCGGTGACCGTAATGCAGTCGCCGTGGAGAAATCCGTTGTCGAGCAGCGTCTTCATCAGAAGCGGTATGCCACCTACTTCAAACATGTCTTTGGCGACATAACGGCCACCCGGCTTCAAATCCGCGACATATGGTGTCTTTTTGAAGATTTCGGCGACGTCGAACAGGTCGAACTTAATGCCGCACTCATGCGCGATCGCCGGCAGGTGCAGTGCAGCATTGGTCGAGCCGCCGGACGCCGCGACCACGGCGGCGGCGTTCTCCAGCGCCTTCCGCGTGACGATGTCGCGCGGCCGGAGGTTGGAGGCGATCAGGTCCATGACCTTTTCGCCCGCGGTCGTGCAGAAAGCGTCGCGGATCTCATACGGCGCCGGGGCGCCGGCCGAGTACGGCAGTGCCAGGCCGATCGCCTCGGAGACGGTCGCCATGGTGTTGGCAGTGAACTGCGCGCCGCAGGCACCCGCCGAGGGGCACGCCACGCGCTCGATCTCGTCGAGGTCCTCGTCCGACATGGCGCCGACCGAGTGCTTGCCGACGGCCTCGAACATGTCCTGGACGGTGACCTGCTGGCCGCGGAAATTGCCGGGCAGGATCGAACCGCCGTAGATGAAGATCGAGGGCACGTTGAGACGGACCATCGCCATCATCATGCCCGGCAGCGACTTGTCACAGCCGGCAAGGCCCACGAGCGCATCATAGGCGTGGCCGCGCACGGTCAGTTCGACGGAATCGGCGATGCACTCGCGCGACGGCAGCGACGAGCGCATGCCGTCATGGCCCATGGCGATGCCGTCGGTGACGGTGATGGTGCAGAATTCGCGGGGGGTGCCGCCGGCGGATGCAACGCCCTTTTTCACCGCCTGGGCCTGGCGCATCAGGGAGATGTTGCAGGGGGCGGCCTCGTTCCAGCAGGAGGCGACGCCGACGAAGGGCTGGTGGATCTGCTCGGTGGTCAGACCCATGGCGTAGAAATAGGACCGGTGCGGCGCGCGCGTCGGGCCTTCCGTCACGTGACGGCTCGGCAGCCTCTGCTTGATGTCGGTCTTTGCGTCCATCGCAAACCAGTTTCCCCGGCCAACCCTTTCAGACCCGAAAAATCAGAGCCAAGATTTGAATCGACCTTGGGATTTCCCGTCCTTCGAAGACCGCCGATGCCCTTCAAACTTTAGAGCGATTTTATTCATGTTCGGGTGTGGCTAAAAAGCGGCGCTGATGCGAACGGACGGAGATAAGGGTTTAATCCAAGATGAGTGTTGCAGGGACAGCACAATCGTTACCGGGAAGACACGGGTTGGCTTACTGCGATACCCTCGTGATTATGACAATTCACAACCTGAGATTTCAAAGCCGCTCCGGCGCTCCCCAGCGCGGGTCTCGGGAACGGAGCGTGCCTCACCTGAGTCGCGGCGGCCCGCAGTACCAACCCCGTCATCCTGAGGCGGGAGTGATGAGCGCGAAGCGCCCAGCTCAAACCGTCAGGTCGAGCCGCATGAACTGGTTGTGCGGGCTTGCCTCATAGTCGGCGAACGGCGCGCAGGAGACGAAACCGGCGCTGCGATAGAGCGAGATGGCGGGCGCGTGCAGGGCCGCCGTGCCGGTCTCCAGGCTGAGGTGCACGTAACGCCGCCTGCGGGCTTCAGCGATGATATGGCTCAGCAGTGCGCGCCCTACCCCGGTGCCCCGCGCAGCCGGCGCGGCACGCATCGACTTCACCTCGCCATGCGTATGATCCAGCTCCTTCAGCGCACCGAACCCGAGCAGGACATCGTCCTGCCAAGCCGTCCAGAAGGTCACGGTGGCAGCCGAAAGGCCGGTGGCATCGAGAGCGAAGGCGCGCTCGGCCATGACGCTGCGCAGCTCCTCGAGATGATGTGCCAACAAGTCGGCGACATAGGGCGCCGTCGGATCGTCTCGTCTGATCTCCACCTCATCCCCCTGCTGTCGCACGCGTGCCACCGTTTAAGCACAGGTGGCACGCCCGCGGCATAGTCATGATCGGTGCTATTCCCAAGTCAGCGCACCACCATTCTGGTATTCGATGACGCGGGTCTCGAAGAAGTTCTTCTCCTTCTTCAGGTCCATCGCCTCCGACATCCACGGGAACGGGTTCTCGACCTCGGCGAACACCGGAGCGAGCCCGATCTGCGCACAGCGGCGGTTGGCGATGAAGTGCATGTACTGCTCGCACAGCGCCGCATTCAGGCCGAGGAAGCCGCGCGGCATCGTGTCCCGTCCGTAAGCGGCCTCCAGCTCGGCCGCATCACGGATCATGCCGCGAACCTCGTCCTGGAATGCCGCCGTCCACAGATGCGGGTTCTCGATCTTGATCTGGTTGATCACGTCGATGCCGAAGTTGAGATGGATGCTCTCGTCGCGCAGGATGTACTGGTACTGCTCGGCGATGCCGACCATCTTGTTGCGGCGGCCAAGCGACAGGATCTGCGCGAAGCCGGTATAGAACCACATCCCCTCGAACACGACATAGAAGGCGACGAGATCGCGCAGGAAGGCGCGGTCGCTATCCGGCGTCCCCGTCTGGAACGACGGATCGTCCAGGTGCTGCGTGTGCTTGAGCGCCCAGGCCGCCTTGTCCGTGATCGACGGCACCTCGCGGTACATGTTGAACAGCTCGCCCTCGTCGAGGCCGAGGCTTTCGACGATATACTGGAAGGTGTGGGTGTGCACCGCCTCCTCGAAGGCCTGCCGAAGGAGGTACTGCCGGCACTCCGGATTGGTGAGGTGACGGTAGATCGCCAGCACGATGTTGTTGGCGACGAGCGATTCAGAGGCTGCGAAGAAGCCGAGATTGCGCTTGATCGCGCGCCGCTCGTCCTCCGTCAGCCCGTCCCGCGACTTCCATAGCGCGATGTCGGCCTGCATCGAAACTTCGGTCGGCATCCAGTGATTGTTGCAGCCTGAGAGATACTTCTCCCAGGCCCATTTGTACTTCAGCGGAAGCAGCTGGTTGACGTCGGCGCGGCAGTTGATCATCCGCTTCTCGTCGACGGAGACGCGGCCGCCGGCGCGGTCGATCGCACCTAGGCCGGTCGGGTCGGCCGGCTCGAGCTTGAGCTGGCTCTGCGGACGCAGTGCAGTGGCTAGACTTGAGGCGGCCGGAGCGGCTGCTGTGGTTTCGGTATCGGACCAGTCGAGCATCGTCATCTCCTCACTGGCACGCTTCGCATTCGGGATCGTCGATCCGGCAGGCCTTGATGCCGTCGAGGTCCGGTGCCGCTGCGGTCGGGATCACGATCGGCGCGTGCGACACCGCCACAGACGCGGACACCGCATTGAGCTTTCCGTCGGTGCCCTTCAACGTCGATTTCTCGACATGCGTGGCGCTGCGCGAGCGCAAATAGTACGTCGTCTTCAAGCCGCGCCGCCAGGCCAGCCGGTAGAGCGCGTCGAGCTTCTTGCCGGAGGGATTGGCGATGTAGAGGTTGAGCGACTGCGACTGGTCGATCCATTTCTGCCGGCGCGCGGCCGCCTCGATCAGCCAGGCGCTGTCGATCTCGAAGGCGGTGGCGTAGAGCGCCTTCAGATCGTCAGGAACGCGGTCGATCTGGCCGACGCTGCCGTCGAAATATTTGAGGTCGGAGACCATCACCTCGTCCCAAAGCCCCCTCGCCTTGAGGTCGCGCACCAGGAACTCGTTCACGACCGTGAAGTCGCCGGACATGTTCGATTTCACGAACAGGTTCTGATAGTTCGGCTCGATCGACTGCGAGACGCCGCAGATGTTGGAGATCGTCGCCGTCGGCGCGATCGCCATGACGTTCGAGTTGCGCATGCCGCTGGACGTGACCTTCTCGCGGAGGCGATCCCAGTCGAGTGTTGCGGAGCGATCGACGTCGAGACCACCGCGCGCGTCGGCGAGAAGCTGGATGGAGTCGAGCGGCAAGACGCCCTTCGACCACAGCGAGCCCTCGAAGCTCGGATAGCGTCCGCGCTCCGCGGCGAGATCGGACGACGCTTCGATCGCGTGGAACGAGATTGCCTCCATGCTGGTGTCGGCAAACGCCACTGCCGCGTCGGACGCGGTCGGAATGCGCTGGACCTGAAGCGCTTCCTGAAAGCCCATGAGGCCGAGCCCGACGGGACGATGACGCATGTTGGAGCGACGCGCCTCCGGGATGGTGTAGAAATTGATGTCGATGACGTTGTCGAGCATCCGGACGGCGGTGGTCACCGTCCGCTTCAGCTTGGCCTGGTCGACACCATCAGGCCCGACATGGTTGAGCATGTTGATGGAGCCGAGATTGCAGACCGCGACCTCGTCGGCGGAGGTGTTCAGCGTGATCTCGGTGCAGAGGTTCGACGAGTGGATCACGCCAACGTGCCGCTGCGGCGAACGCAGGTTGCAGGGGTCCTTGAAGGTGATCCAGGGATGACCGGTCTCGAACAGCATGGTCAGCATGCGACGCCAGAGGTCGCTCGCGCGCACGGTCTTGAAGACGCGCATGCCGCCGGCTTTCGCCTTGGCCTCATAGGCCTCGTAAGCCGTCTTGAACGCCCCGCCGTATAGATCGTGCAAATCGGGCGTCTCGTCGGGCGAAAACAGCGTCCATTCGCCATCGGCATCGACGCGCTGCATGAACAGGTCCGGCACCCAATTGGCGGTGTTCATGTCGTGGGTACGACGGCGGTCGTCGCCGGTGTTCTTGCGCAGGTCGAGGAATTCCTCGATGTCGACGTGCCAGGTCTCCAGATAGGCGCAGACCGCGCCCTTGCGCTTGCCGCCCTGGTTGACGGCAATCGCGGTGTCGTTGGCAACCTTCAGGAACGGGATGATGCCCTGGCTCTCGCCGTTGGTGCCCTTGATGTGGGCGCCGAGCCCACGGACCGGCGTCCAGTCGTTGCCGAGGCCGCCGGAATATTTTGCCAGCAGTGCGTTGTCCTTGATCGACTTGAAGATGCCGTCGAGGTCGTCCGAGACTGTCGTGAGAAAACAGGACGACAATTGCGGACGCAGCGTACCCGAATTGAACAGCGTCGGCGTCGAGGCCATGAAGTCGAACGATGACAGCAGATCGTAGAACTCGATCGCCCTGGCCTCTCGGTCGATCTCGCGCACCGCAAGACCCATCGCGACGCGCATGAAGAAAGCTTGCGGCAGTTCGATCCGCTTGCCGCGGACGTGCAGGAAGTAGCGGTCGTACAGCGTCTGGAGGCCGAGGAACTGGAAGTTCAGGTCGCGCTCGGGCTTGAGTGCAGCCGCGATCCGGCCGAGGTCGAAGCGGGCCAGTTCAGGATCGAGCAGTTCGGCAGCGATGCCGGTCTTCACGTAGGCCGGGTAATATTCGGCATAGCGCACAGCCATATCGGCCTGCGAGGCGAAGGTCGGCCCGGCATGGACATAGGACAGCACCTCGCCGCGGAGCTTGTCCAGCAGCAGGCGCGCACTGACATAAGCATAATTCGGCTCCTGCTCGACCAGCGTGCGTGCGGCCATGATCGAGGCCAGCGTCAGTTCGTCCTGGCTGATGCCGTCGTAGAGATTGCGGGTGGTCTCGGTGAGCACGGGTGCCGCGGAGACGCCGTCGAGACCGGCGCAGGCTTCGCCGATAATCAGCGCAAGCCGCTTGGTGTCGAGACCAACGCGCGAACCGTCGGCGAGCGTGACATGAAGTGCCGGCGCGACAGCGGGCGTCGCTTCCGCGGCCGCCTCCTCGGCGCGCTGGCGCGACCGCTCCTCGCGGTACAGCACATAGGCGCGTGCGACCTTGTGGTGCTCGCTCCGCATCAAGGCGAGCTCGACCTGGTCCTGCACATCCTCGATATGGAAGGTGCGTCCCTCGCCTGCCCGCCGCATCAACGCAGCGACGACTTCGGCCGTCAGCTGCTCCACGCTCTCATGGACGCGGCGCGAGGCGACCGCACTGGTGCCTTCGACCGCAAGAAACGCCTTGGTCATGGCGACCGCGATCTTCGCGGAATCGAACGGCGAGACCTTGCCGTTGCGACGGATGATCTGCATGGCCGGCTCGCTCGAAGCAGGCGCAAGCGATTGTGGACGCAAATGAACGATGGGTGCGGAAGCGGTGTCCGCGTCGTGCAGGTTGAGTGACATCAAAGGGCCCCGTGATGCGCGCGTTGTGTTTGAACGGGGCTGTAAGGAAGGACGCTGCAGAAACGCCGGCGGCAGAGTTGCCGGGCGGTGCGTGCAAGCGACCGCCGGACACCCCGCCCGTGGACGTTCAGATCGTCGCGGCAGGTCTCCTGGCTCGCAGGTCGTCGCCCACTTCCCGTCTTCCCGGCGCGAAAGGCACCAGTGACGATTGTTCGGAAGCAGCTCGCTGCTGACAGTTGCGGGGGCAGCGCCGGAATTCCGCGCTCTCGCGCGGTTCACCGGCTTCCCTCTTAGCCACTAAATCTTGCGATCCAGCGGAACCGTGACGCCCACATGTGGTGACATATGCAGCCGGGTGTCAACGATTCGTTGCGGGCCGGAAGCGGTGTTCCCTGTGGAATGCGGGAGTTCCCGCCTGGCTCGCGCAACCCTTGGGATGACGCACATCCAGCATTACGCGTTCCGCATCGCGCGCCCGAACGGATCGACCAGGCGGACGATCTCGCAGGCGGCGACGAGGCCGGCGAGCCAGACGGCGCTGGTCAGCCCGATGCGCGTCACGATGGCCGCAGTGAACGCGCCCTCTCCGCCAAGGAACGGCGTCGCGGCAAGCAGCGCGAGCTCATAGGCGGCGTAGGCGGCGACGAGCGCGATGGCCAGCATCAGCGGCGTGCGGCCCTGCGGCAGCAGGCGGAGAACGGTCGATGCCGCTGCCGTCGACAGCAACGCGGCAGCACCGATGACAAAGCCCCAGGCGATGGTGCTGCCATCGATGGGATAGTGCAGCACGCCAAAGCCGATGGTCTGGTTCACGAGCCAGGCGCCGGTGACGACGAGCAGCGCCGGACGCATCGGCAGCATCGCGGCGGCGACGACGGCGAACGCCGCAAACGGCGTCGCGCAGGCAAGCGCGAAGCTCGCGAGCGCGCATGACACCGTCAGCAGTGCAAAGCAGAACATCGGCGCGATGCGCGACGCGACCGGATGAAGGCGGAAACGGTCGGCGTGGGGCGGCAGGATGGTGACAGTCATGGAACGATCTCCTTGTGGGATTTGTAGCACAATTTTGCTGGAACGCGGCATCACGTCTGACTCAGTGAAGAGCCTCCATGGGATCTTCAGTCTCGGCTGGATCGCGCCGGTCGTAGGCGGCAAGCCAGGCGGCGAGTGTCACGGTGTGCGGCTCCTTGGCCGCCAATTGGCGCAAGGCCACGCGAACGGTGGCGCGCGCCGTGCGATCGGGCGGAAGCGTCGCCGTCTCAGATCCCCGCCCCTTCGCGACCGCCTCGACCACGGCCCTCTTGCACGCCGTCAGCTCCGGCAGCCCATAGAGTTCGAGCAGCGCCTGGAAGGCTGCGTGATGATCCGGCCGAAAAGCGCGCTTGCGGCCGAGCTGATCGCGGAGCGGATGGGCCGGATAGAGATGCGCGCAGGGGATCCACCCCTCAGGCAGCGGCTCGGTGGCGGCATGGGTGCGGCGATGCGCAAGCAGCTTTGGCGAGACGTGGGTGTGCGGGCCGTCAGGGCTTTGCCCGCCCGGCGGCGGGATCGGCTGGAATACCTCGGCGCGCCCGATGCGGCTGATGAAGACGCGGTGCGGATTGGCGGCCAGAATGATCCGCATGGCGTCGCTTTCGGGCGCGAACACGGATTGGCCCGTGCGGCTCCTGAGCGCGGCGACGGCATCGGCATCGCTGACACGGATGCAGGCGTCGACCTGCAACGTTCCGAGGCCAAGGTCGAACAGGATGCCGCTGCGATCCCTCGTCAGGAGCGCCTCGATATCCGGACCGAGCTCGGTCAGCACGGTACGACCACTCATGGCGCTGGCTTCATGCGGAAGACACAGCGCGATGCGGTGGCTCCAGCTCTCCGTGGTCGGCGATTCCGATGCGATCAGGCGCAGATCCGGGTGGGAGACAACGCGTATCCCACCCTTCTGCGTCACGGCGCTGATCCCGTTGCGAGACTGCTCCATATCGAAGGCCTCACCGGGCTCGCGTGTGAACTCGGCAATGGCACCGAACGTGCCGACGCTCCAGCCGGCCTCAGCGTCGGCAAGCTGGCTTGCGATCAGGTCCATGAGCGGATCGGCCGTCGTCATGAGGCTTCTCTCTCTCGCTATCTGACGTCGTAATTCGCCAGGCGAATGCCGCCATAGACGCCCAGTCCCGGCTGCAGAAAGCCGGTCGGATTTTGATAGTGCACATTGGCGAGATTATCGACCCGGCCGAACACCTTCACCTGGTCGGTGACCAGATATTCGGCTGCGACGTTGACGACAGTGTAGGCTGGAGCCAGCAGACGCAGAATGCTGAAGTCGCGGTTACCATCGACGAAACTCCCGACGTGCAACACGGTTGCGGAAAGTGTCAGCGGATCGATCGGATTCCAGATGACATTTGCGCTCCACTTCTCCTTCGGACGCCTCAGCAGCTCCAGTCCCGCCGTCGCATCCACCGCGCGGGTAAAAGTGTAGTCGGCACGAACGCGAAGCCGGTCCGTGATCGCAGCCGCGACGAAGCTCTCCGTGCCCTCCGTGATCGCCTTGCCGATATTGGTGTTGGTGCTCGCGAACGTCACGGGATCGAACGTGCTCTGGATCAGGTCCGTGATGTTGTTGCGGAAGTAGGTCGAGCCGAAGCGAACGCGATCGCCAAACAAGGGTTGCTCGAAGCCGGCGTCATATCCGACGCTTTCCTCGGGCCTGAGGTTGGGATTTGCAAAGAAGAAGAACGCGGGAAAGCTCACGTAAAGCTGGTCGAGCGTGGGCGCCTTGAACCCCGTGCCGTAGCTTCCCTTGAACTTCGTATCCGTGACCGGCACGATCACGGCAGACGCCAGACGAAAGGTCGGATGCTCTCCAAACCGCTCGTTGTCGTCCTGCCGGACGTTGGCCGTGAAGAAGACTCGATCCCGGAACTGGGACTGCAGCTCCATATACCCGGCCTTGTTGACGTTTTGCGCCGAGACCGTCGCCGTTTGCAGTGTTTCGGTCTCATGCTCCGCACCAATGATGACATTGTTGTTGGGCGCGAGCTGGGTCGTGGTGTGCCAATCATACTTGACGCGGTCGCCGGTCGTAATCGTGGCCATCACGTCGCCGGGCGAGATGTTGTAGTTCCAGTGATTGGTGTAGTTGACGCCGAAATAGCTTTTCATCCGGTCGTCGAGAGCGGACCAGACCGCCTCCCCGCGCGTGAAGAGCTGGTGCACCGTCTGCGTGCTTTGCGCGGCCGCGGGAAAGCTCGCGGATGTGACGGGATCGAAGGTGTCTCCGGTAAAGCGCAGGGTAGCGTCGGTGTACCGCGCCACGCCATTGAGCGTCAGGTTTTCGCTCAGTTCGGCGCCAAGCTTCGTCGAATAAGTCATGTTGTCGTAGTTGTTGCCGATCGCCTTCTGCCCCGGCGGCAGCAATTCGACCGGCGTCACCGGCACGTCGTTCGCGTGGAAATGCGCGACGTTGAAGGCATAGTTGAAGTGGTCCTGTGAACCGCTCAGACCTGCAGTTTGATTGAACGTTCCGAACGAGCCTCCCTCGACCGAGCCGGTGGCGCGGGCGGGACCGTCGCCCTTCTTCGTCACGATGGAGATCACGCCACCCAGCGCGTCTGCGCCGTAGAGACCGCCCTGCGGACCGCGCAGGACTTCGATCTGCTGAATGTCGGAGGTGAGCAACTGGCCGAAATCAAACGAACGGTTCGGGTTGCCGGGATCGCTGACATCGATGCCGTCGATCAGGACCTTGGTGTGGTTGGAATTCGTTCCGCGCATGAAGATCGACGTCTGTCCCCCCGGACCGCCGGTCTGCACGAGGTTCAGGCCAGGAACCGCGCTCAGCGCATCGGATGCGGTCCGGCGCTGATCGCGCTCCATGTCTCTGGCGGTCAGAACCGTCACCGAGCTCGCAACCAGATTGGTCGGAGTGACAACGCCCGTCGGACTGACGACGACCGTCGGAAACAGGTTGGCCGCGGATACCCCGGCAACCGGGGGCGACGCCGGCACCAGCTCGGGCTTCGGCAGCCGAGCGACGCGCCGCTGCTCGGGCTGGTCGGGCGCAGGCCGCGCGGCTCGCGGCTTGGCCGCACGCTCGGTCGGCGCGACCTCGACCGGCGGCAGCAGATCGGGCGATGCCGACTGCTGGGCCTGGGCAATGGACAGATCGAGCGAATACAGGGAAACGAACGCGACAACGCCGGCGCGGAAGCGCCTGGCGGCAAAGACAATACGGGACACTCTTGTAACCTCGGTATGACGTCAGTGGCACGTCACAGCGAACGAGGTTTCACGGCGGAGCGTTCGATTGCTCCCGTGAAGCTAATGTCTGTACTCCCCGACCGACATCTTCGCGTGTGACCACGGCTGACGGCAGGTCTCCTGGCTCGCGGGTCGTTACCTTACGTCGCCTTCCCAGGACCGAGATTCCCAGTGGCATATGACGAAAGATTCACCGCTTACAGTTGCGGGGGCAGCCGTGGCGTTGAGAATATCCCGGTATCGGGAAAACCTCGCACCACGTTCCCTTTTGATCTCCGTGAGGAGAACCGTCACCGGCCAATCTACGGGGCGGGCAAGCGGAGAGTCAATCGGCCGGTTGCATGACGGGCAAAGCACCGCACCGGAGATTGAGCCGGCGCAATCAGGCCGGCTCCCGCTCCGAACGCGTCCTGATCACCGCCCGCTCGCCGGCATCGACGAGCTGGCCGATGCCGGTGCGGCCCGTGAGCGCGCAGCGGATGATGTTCTCGGCAACGGACCTGCGAAAGCAATGGTCCTCGCCGACCGGGCGATTGCGGCAGACCCGATCCAGCGCCAGCTTCATGTTGATCCGGGTGCGGGTGTCGAAATGCTCGCTGATCATTCGCAGGGCCTCGGTGCGTTGATGTCGGAGCGGAAACGCGTCGGCGTAGGCTGGGTTCCAAAAACGGACCGCGCAAGGCGTTGCGCAGAGCCGACTACGCCCGATCTCTTGGTCCTGTGACGGGCGGGCTACGCCCGACCTCTTGGCCGCTGGGCCTGAGCCCAGGCCGCGGTGACATCGCGCAGCGGAGCGTCGATGCGCCGGATCGGGGTCAGCTCACCGGAGGCCGAGATGATGGCGGTCTCCTCGCGGCGACAGCGCGGGCATACGAAGCGGACCTCGTGCGGCGACGCCGACCAGCTCGAACGTTTGACGTTGGCCGCCATCGGCCATGCATCGCAATGCGAGCACGACACCAGGAACCGACCGGGATCGAGCATACCCATTCCATAGGACTCCGCGTCCTGCCTGCCCCTTCAATGACTAACCCATGTGAATCGTTCCGGTGCCCGAGCACCGTCTGCTCCTCAGCTTCACGCAGCGCCGCCGCTCAGTGGGCACCCTTGAGGGTGCATGACGTGGTGCAGGTGACGGTGTTGCCGTGGTCGCACGCCTTGCAGGCGGCAACGCACTGGTTCATGTCGCGGGGATTGTAGGAGCTGTAGTTCCGCATCGCACAGACCGGGGTCGAGCCGGTGATGTCCTGCTCCTGGTTGCAGGCGGCCGTCATGAGCGCGAAGATGAGGACTGCGAGAAGGCGCATGGGATTGCCCTGGTGAGGAGCGGCAAAGCGACGTCAGCGAGATGCGCTGCACCGCAACGGACCTCGGCATTCCCAATGCGAGCAATCATGATCGCGACGCTCGCATCCTCAAAGGATGCGCGCCAAACATTAAGAACGGATTGCAGGCGGCGTCAGGCCGCGGCCTTGGTCGCGATCGCCTTCCGCATATCCACCGCCAGCTGACGATACTGCTCCGAGAGTCTCAGATAGAACTCGCGCTTGGTGCTGTCGGTGGCGAGCTTGGCAATCAGCTCGCATTCGGCGGTGAGCGTCTCGAACCGTTCCAGCCTGTCATGAAGTTCTGTCATCGGCGTGTCCCCATCAAACGCCACAAGGGACGTCAAACCTAAGCCTGAGAAATAGGTCACGGCGAACATCGTTATCGAGTAGAAACGTTTTTTCCAGCAAGGGCGGTGCAAGCCCAGCAAGAACAGCTATTTCTGCTCCAGCCGCCAGGCGCCGTCCCAATTGGCGTCCGGCGGATTGGCCTCGAACTGCGCGATGCGGCCGAGCAGCGTGCGCGAGGGACCGTCGCCGGGCACGGCTTCGAGCGCTGCATTGAACGCGGCGCGAGCCTCGTCGAAGCGCTGCGCGCGGTAGGCGGCGAGGCCTTCGGCGTAGCGCGCGCGCAGGCTCTCCTGCGGGACGCTGAGCCCGTGCGCCTTGCTCATCACCTCGAAAATGGCCTGCGATGCGCTTTGGCCGGCCACCGCCAGACGATCGATCTCGCGCAGCTCGAGGTTCGAGCCGATCGCGTCCGCCGTGGCCTGCGCGATCAGGATCCGCGTGCCGTAGATCTTGTTGACCAGTTCGAGCCGCGAAGCGAGGTTCACGGCATCGCCCATCACGGTGAAGCTCATCATCAGCTCGGAGCCGATGCTGCCGGTCAGGACCTCGCCGGTGGCAATCCCGATGCGCAGATCGCAAGGGCCTGGCATGGCGCGGATACCGAGCAGGTCAGGCAATTGCTTCTGCAACGCCGGCACCTCATCGGCCATGTCGATGGCGGCGTAGCAGGCGAACAGCGCCGGCTCGTCCTCCTCAATGAAGGGAGGGCCCCAATAGGCCATGATGGCATCGCCGATATATTTATCGATAACGCCGCGATGGCTCCGGATCGGCGCGGACATCACCGTGAAATAGTGGTTCATGACCTTGACGAGGCCACGCGGGGTCATGCCCTCGCTCATCGAGGTGAAGCCGCTCATGTCGGAGAACATGATGGTCATCACCCGGCGCTGGCCGTCGATGGCAACTTCGGGTCGGTCGATCAGCCCCTGCGCCACCTTGGGATCGATATAGCGGCCAAAGGTCTCACGGATCCGCTCGTTGTGCCGCAGCTGCTCGATCATGCGATTGAAGGCGGCGGCGAGTTCGCCGATCTCGTCCTGGGTCGAGACCGTGATGGTCTTGTCGAAGCGGCCCGCCTCGACCTCGCGGGTGCCGGCGAGCAACAGCCGCACCGGTCGCGTGATGCCACTGGAGACGAGGAGCGCGAAAGCAAATCCGACCACCGCCGCGAGGATGGTGACGATGCCCGAAATGATCATCGCCTGGCGCTGGCGACCGATCACTGTCGCCGTACTGGCGAAGACCTGCTTCAGCATGTCGGCGCGGATCGCGTCGATCTTCTGGTTGAACTGGTCGCGTATGGTGTCGAGATGCTCCAGGGTCCCGCGCGCCTCCGTCATCTGCTTGCCTTCGACCTGCTTGAGGAGTTTTGCGTGGTCCTCATTCATGTCGTGACGCAGCTCGGTGAGAGTGGTTTCGATGCGGGTCTCGATCCGCGCCAGCCCGGCATTGTCGGAAGGCGTCCTTTTGTCGTCGATGATCGCGTTGATGTGCGTGCGCGCGGCCTCGGCTTCCTCGTCGATCTTCCGATCGGCCTCCTCGAATTCGCGCAGGCGCGCCGCATAGGCCTCCTCCTCCGAGGGGGCCTGCATCTTCATCATGACCATCCGCCGCAGCGCCACCGAGCGCTCCAGCGAGCGGATGTTGGCGCGCGCCAGATGGCCGTAGGCCGGAATGTAGCGATCGGTCAGCTCGTCGAGCAGGACGCCGACCTGGCTCGACATCACCATCGAAAGAATCGCGGTGACCAGCATCAGGACGATCAATCCGAGGGCGATCCCGACGATCTTGCGCCTGATCGACTGGTTGAAAAGTGGCATGAGCGGTGGGGGTAAGAGCTGAAAGGATCGGTTGGGAACTCAATACACCGGATTTGGACGCGGGAACACGCGCAATCTGGCCTTCGCGGCGCCCTGAACCGCGCGCAACCGTCGCGCGAGCCCTATTCGTTAACAAAGGTTGAAGGCATTGCCCTTTCCGCCATTTCGGAAGTTCCCGAGTTCCCATCGGTATTTTGCCGCATTGTTGAAGGAGCGTGAGGACTGCGAAACGATGTCGTGGCATCGTTTTGGGTGTCGTCTTTGATTCTCAAGCCGCATGTCGTCGCGGACCTTGGTTTGTAGTGGTTTCGCAGGGGGACCATCGAATGAACCAGTGCCTACGCTCGCTCGCGTGTGTCGTTGCCGTGGCCGCATTGGCCCTTCTTCCTGCCGAGTTGGCAGCGAAGAGCAGTCACAAATCGTCGGCGTCGAAGAAAACGCATGAGACGAAAGCCGGCGGCAAGCAGCGTCACGCTGCCGCGAAGTCGCGCCACGGCAAGCATGCCGACGCCAAGCGCAAGTCCAAGAAGGACGACGAGCCCTCGGACAAGCCGGCGCCGCCGCCGCTCACCGGCGACCTCGCCGCGCTGAAGGACGCCATCGATCTCGCGCGCAAGGGCAAGACCGACGATGCGAGCGCGGCGCGCGACCGCATTGCCGACCTGGCCGGACAGAAGCTCGCCGACTGGTTCATGCTGCGCCATTCCGAGAGCACGGCACCTTTCAAGCGCTACGCCGGCTTCCTGGCCGCCAATCCGGACTGGCCGAGCAGCGCCCTGCTCCGCCGCCGCGCCGAAGCGCGGCTGTGGCAGGAGAAGAGCGACGCGGCGACCGTGCACAAGTTCACCATGGACCGGCCGACCAGCGCCAAGGGCAAGTTCGCGCTCGCCCGCGTGCTCCTGGGTGAAGGCGACAATGACAGGGCTACGCGCCTGGTGCGCGAGGCCTGGCGCACGGACGAACTATCCGAGCGCAGCGAGGAGGATTCCTACGAGGCGTTCCGCGATCTCCTGACCGCTGACGATCATCGCGCCCGCATGGACAAGCGCCTCGGCGCCAAGGACTACGCCGGTGCAAGGCGCGCCGCAAAACGGCTTGGCGAAGATGCGCTCGCGATCGTCAAGGCCTGCTCGGCCGTCACCGGCAAGGCCAACAAGGCCAAGGATTATCTCGAGGACGTCTCGACCGAAGCACGCCGCGATCTCGGCTACGTCCTCTGCCGCGCGCAGTGGCATCTCCAGAACGACCGCATCGACGACGCCGCCGAGGTGATCCTCGCCGCCGCGCCCGACACGATGGCGGCCCAGGACACCGATGCCTGGTGGCGCGAGCGGCGCCTGCTCGCGCGAAAGCTGCTCGACCAGGGCAAGTTCAAGACCGCCTACGACGTGGTGCGCGCGGCGGCGGTGCCCGCGATGGAAGTCTATCGCGTCGACTACCACTTCATGTGCGGCTGGATCGCGCTGCGCTATCTCGACGATCCCAAGGCGGCGATGGTGCATTTCGCCGCGATCGACGAAGGCTCGGCCAATCCGATCGCGCTGTCGCGGGCGCATTACTGGCGCGGCCGCGCGGCCGAGGCGATGGGGGCGACGGCGGATGCGCGCATGAGCTATCAGGCGGCGGCGCGCTATCCGACCGCCTATTACGGCCAGCTCGCACGCGCCAGGCTCGGCCTCGACGGGATCGAGCTGCGCCCGCCCTCGCCCGTGCTGGCCGCGGCCGAGACACAGCCCGCGGACGAGCGCGTCCGCGCTGCCGAGATGCTCTACGGCATCGGCGAGCGCGACATGGTGTTCTATTACGCCGAGGATTTTGCCAAGGAGAGCACCGACGTCGCAGCCCTGGAAGCGCTCGGCGAGCTCGCCGGCCGGCGCAACGATGCGCGCGTGATGCTGGAGGTCGGCAAGTCGGCGCTGGCGCACGGGCTTGCGCTCGACCATTACGCCTTCCCGACCATCGGCATTCCCGAGCACAAGCAGGTCGCGCCCGCAATCGAGACCAGCGTGATCTATTCGGTGGCGCGCACCGAAAGCTCGTTCGACCAGCGCGACAAGTCACCCGCCAACGCGGTCGGCCTCATGCAGGTGACGCCGGAGGCGGGCCGCGATACCGCAAAGCGCTTTGGCCTGACCTATGACTGGGACAGGATGGTGTCCGATCCCGTCTACAACACGCAGATGGGCGCGGCCGAGCTCAGCGCGCTGCTGTCGGAATATCGCGGCGACCAGATCATGACCTTCGCGGGCTACAATGCCGGCCGCGGCCGGGTGCGCGAATGGGTGCAGGCGCGCGGCGACCCGCGCGATCCCAAGGTCGATCCGGTCGACTGGGTCGAGCGCATCCCGCTGTCGGAGACGCGCAACTACGTCCAGCGCGTGATGGAGAATGTGCTGGTCTACCGCGCCCGGTTCGAGGGCAGTGGCACGGCCACGGCGAAGTCCGAGCAACGCGTCACGACGCACGAAGTCAGCGCGGCACCCACGGCAGCGGCCGCAGCCGCCGCGCCCTAGCTTCGCAACGCCGGGGCTGGACGCGGCGCGAAGCTGGATGCAGTGACTGCGGCCGCCGACTCTGCGCGGCCCGCATCGTTAGGCTAGCCGTCACCTCCTTCCGTGGTCAGAAGGTTCGTGCGCGCGCAGAAATGCTTCCGTCAGCGCGCCCGAGAGCGCGCCGAATTGCATCATCCAGCTCCAGCTCGAAATGGCCGCCAACACCGTGACCATCTCGAGCGAACTGCGGTAAGGCCAGAGCGCTTCCATGCTCGTCTGCTGATATCTGCGGTAGCAATCATACTCGCAGTACTGCCGTTGCGTGGACACATGCCGGACGTAGCTCGAGCCCAGCGGCCGGGCGCACGCGCTGCAGGAGACGCCATGATGCGGTTGGTCCTGGTTGACGAGCATGAATTTCAACGTTCTGTCCTCCCCTGCCAGCAGTCGCATCGGCCGATGCGCCTCGCCCACCCGTCAGCTCAAGACGCCGCTTGCGCTCGCCTCTCGATCAACGGCGCCGCTTCGTGATGGAGCGCGTAACACTCGTAGCCGCAATAGGGCAGCAGCGTCTTCGCGTCGCGCAGATAGCCGCCGCTGATCTCCTCGCAGCACCATAGACAGAACGTCTTGCGGAAAGGGGTCCTGCCGTTCACCAATATGAATCTCACGTGGCACCTCCCAACGCGAAGCAGTAGACCGTGTCGACCAGAGAGGCGGACGGCGGCGGCGCGCAAAGATGGTTGCGGCCATCGGGATTGTCCCTGTTTCGCTCGACCTTCTGGGATGGAATGAGAATGTACTTCCCGTCTTCCCGGCGCCGCGCGTAGATCCGGCCGTCGACGTATCGCACCTCGGTCGGGTAGCAATCCGCACTGTTGCAGCAGCTGAGCACGGGATTATCGGGCATGTGCCAACTGGAATAGAACTTCTCGTGCAGGAGCTGATCCTGGAGCGGATGATGACGGTGTGCACCATCCTGTCCGAGCTCGTCGGCCTTCACTCCCGTTACCAACGGAAGCGGCAGCGCGATCATCAAGAGGAGCTTGCAAGCACGGTTCAGCACGCAGCCTCCGGTTCAGAATTGCCGAATGGAGCCGATCGAAGGGCTAATCCTCATGCCGCCTGAAATCGAAACAACCATCGGCGGTCGCGTTCGCGGCGCGCCCTGAAGCGATCGAGACATTTTCTGGAGCACAGCGGCGCTCGCCACGAATAATATCGGATCAGGCCGAATTTGCCGCTACAGACAGCGCAAGCTTTTACGGCAGGGCCACGCTCGGAGTGTTCAGGCGTATCGCACATCATGCTCTCCTTCCGGCTCTCATGGTCGTGGCTTCGCGCGTACGCTGACGCCCGGCCATCCACGCTCGTTACTGAAATGCGGCCTCTCAATCGCGACCAGCCAATCGTGCGGCAGGTCGGGCAATGGACGCGGAGCTATCGGCAGCACATCGAGCTAATCGCCGGCTTGTGGCCTTGCACATCGCGTCCCTTCGATGGTTGTGAGACTAGTCCGCATGCAACGGACGACTCAATTGTACGGAGGTAAATGTGCGCTATGACTTGGGATGCGCGAGCTATACGTAGGTTTGTCCCGTAGTTTTCCGGGCCTTCGCCGCACCTTCGCAACGAGACGGCGCAAGGCCGGCAGGCTGCACGGCTGCCGCGAGTTTCGGCGCGGAGTCTACTTTGGTCGGAGGGAATTGCTCCCCTGATTGCAAAGTGCTCTACTTGCTTCGACCCCTGCGAGCCGGGACGCCCGCGATGATGCCTGGCCAAATCGCGAAATTTGGTAATTCGGCCGCACAATTGCTGCTCGGCGGCCTCGCGGCGCTTCGATCTTTCGGCACCGGCGAGAAGGACAGTTCCGCGGTCGGTGATGACTCGCGACAGGACATCGTCGATCTACGCGACGCCGTGAAGCAGTGGCGCGAGGTGTTCGAGCATAATCCGGTCATGTATTTCATGGTCGATCCGGCCGGGACGGTGCTCAACGTGAACACGTTTGGCGCCGCACAATTGGGTTACACGGCGACCGAGTTGACCGGCCAATCCGTGCTGAACGTCTTTTTCGAGGAAGACCGCGACTTCGTCCGTCAATGCGTAGGGTTGTGCCTGGAAACCGTGGACCAGTCGCACACCTGGGAGATTCGCAAGATCCGCAAAGACGGCTCGGTTCTCTGGGTCCGTGAAAACGCCAAGGCGATGCTGCGCGGCGACGGCACGCCGGTCGTGCTGGTCGCCTGCGAAAACATCACCCAGCGCAAGGAGGCGGAGGATGCGCTGCGGCAGAGCGAGGCCTACCTCGCCCAGGCTCAGGAACTGAGCCGCACCGGCAGCTTCGGCTTGAGCCCCACGACCGACGAGATCTTCTGGTCGAGGGAAACGTTTCGCATTTTCCAATGTGACCCGGCCATGCAGCCGAACCTGGGCTTTGTGTTTCAGCGCATCCATCCGGAGGACCGCGATGCGGTCCGCAAGACCCTTGATCGAGCTTTCCGCGAGGCGGAGGATTTCGACCATGAATATCGCCTGTTGATGCCGGATGGATCCATCAAATATCTCCATTCCGTGGCACGCGCGGTGAGACGTGCATCCGGGCGCATCGAGTTCGCCGGCGCTGTCACCGATGTCACGATTGCAAAGGAAACAGAGAAGAGGCTGCGCCGCAGTGAGGCCTATCTGGCCGAAGCCCAGCGCCTCAGCCATACGAGCAGCTGGGCCTGGGACGTGCGTCGTCAGGAGTTTGCCTACCGATCGGCTGAGCTCTACCGCCTGTTCGGATTTGAGCCGGACCAGATCGATGTCCCGGCGCGGGCTTTCCAGCAACGGATCCTCGCCGATGACTTTCGACGAATTGCCGACGTTGAACGTCGCGCAATCTACCAAGGGGAGCCCTTCGAAATCGACTTTCGGATTGCGCGTCCGGACGGTTCGATACGACGTGTCCATACGGAGGGACATCCTGTCAAAGGCGGCGATGGCGATGTGATGGAAATCATCGGCACGCACGTGGACGTCACCGAGCAGTTCGCCGCAAAAGAAGCACTGCAAAAGGCCTTTGACGAGCTCAAGCAATCCGAGCAGCGCTTCCGCGACTATGCCGAAACCGCATCGGACTGGTTTTGGGAGACCGGGCCGGATCACCGCATCACCCGGATATCGGAACACGCCGATACGGCCAGTCCGGTGCCGACCGGCTTGATCGGGCTGACCCGTTGGGACATTCCGCCCGATGCCGAGTTCGAGCCCGAGAAGTGGGAGCAGCATCGCGCGGCGCTCGATGCCCACCTTCCGTTCCGCGACCTGGTTTACCGCAGCAGGGATCGCAACGGATCTCAGATTTACGTGCGCACCAGCGGCAAGCCCTTCCATGACGAGAATGGCAACTTTCTCGGCTATAGGGGCGTCAGCAGCGATGTGACGGCGGCAATCCGCACCGAGCAGGCCGAAGATGCCCTGCGCAAAGCGCAAGCCGAGCTCGCTCATGTCACGCGCATCACGACGCTCGGCGAGCTCACCGCCTCGATTGCCCACGAAATCAACCAGCCTCTCGCCGCCGTCATTTCCAATGCCGACGCCTGCATCGGTTGGCTCGGCCGCGACCCGGCCGATCTCGACGCTGCGCGCCGTTCCGTCGAATGGATCGTCGAGGACGCCAATCGGGCCAGCGAGGTGATCCGCCGGATCCGGGCGCTCGCGAAAAAGACCGAAATCGAGATGGTCCCAGTCGACATCAATCAGGTCGTGAGGGAGGTGATGGCCCTCGTTCGGCGCGAGCTCGCTACCCATGCCGTGTCGGTGCGGATGGAGTTGTCGTCGGGCCTGCCCAACATTTGCGGCGATCGGATCCAGCTCCAGCAGGTGCTGATCAACCTCGTCATGAACGGGATCGAAGCCATGCAAGCCAATGTCGAGCTCCCGCGCGAGCTGGCAATTCGCTCCAGTCGAGACGGCGACGAGCACCTGCTTCTTACCGTGACGGATCGCGGTCTCGGCCTTGACAGCGACGTGACAGACCGCATGTTCATGCCGTTCTTCACCACAAAGTCGAGCGGCCTGGGGATGGGACTATCGATCTGCCGATCGATCATCGAGGCTCACGCGGGCCGGCTTTCGGCATTCCCAAATGAGGGGAGCGGTGCAACATTCCAGATTGCCCTGCCCTTCCCACACGAGGCCGCGTCGTGACCGACCACGCCAAGCCAACGCAGGCGCAGGCACAGGCGGGGGCCGATGATCCGATCGTCCTGATCGTCGATGACGATCCGTCGATGCGGCGTGCGCTCACCAATCTCTTCCAATCGGTCGGCCTCAGGGTGGAGGCCTTCGGCTCGGCGGCGGAGGTCATGGAAGCCAAGCCGCCGGTGGTCCCCAGTTGCCTCGTGCTCGACATCCGCCTGCCCGGCTCGAGCGGCTTCGACCTCCAGGCGGACCTCGTGAAGGCCGACATTCGCACGCCTATCATCTTCATCACCGGTCATGGCGATATCCCCATGACCGTCCGGGCCATGAAGAGTGGCGCCATCGATTTTCTGACCAAGCCGGTGCGCGACCAGGACATGCTGGACGCGGTCCAGGCTGCGATCGAACGCGATCGCAAGCGGCGCGATGCCGAGAAGTCGGTCTCAAGCGTGCGCGCTCGCTTTGAAGGCCTGACGCCGCGTCAACGCGACATTCTCGCCCTGGTTGCGTCCGGCCTGATGAACAAGCAAGTCGCTGCCGAGCTTGGATTGGCTGAGATTACCGTCAAGATCTATCGCGGGCAGATCATGCGGAAAATGGGTGCGAAGTCATTGGCCGATCTCGTCAGAATGACCGAGGTGCTCGGAATTCCACGCCCGGGGGGAAAGGTGCAAACCTAAGTATGCTTTCCAAGGTCGCTCCGGGGGCCCATTTTCCGATGGGCGGCTGCGCCGCGCGCGGCCGCTCCCCGATCAGGAGCGATCATCTTGTCAGTCCCTTCGGTCATTTCCGTCATTGACGATGATCCATCCGTCCGCCTTGCGACCAACAATCTGCTGACGTCGCGGGGATACACCGTCTACATCTTTGGCTCCGCTCTCGAATTTCTCCAGTCGGCCGAACTGAGGACGACGTCCTGCGTGATCGCGGATGTGCAGATGTCGGTCATGAGCGGCGTTGATCTCCTGATGCATATGCGCGGCCTTGGTCACCGCACGCCGTTTATCTTCATGACCGCCTTTCCCGACGATGCCGTGCGCGACCGCGCACTGAAAGCTGGCGCCATCTGCTTTCTCGCGAAGCCGTTTTCCACGCCGGCTCTGATCAATTGTCTGGAGGCGGCCCTGTCGAAGCAGAGCGAAGCCAAGACGTAACGCGGCGCCGCGTGAACCTGATTGCTCCACGGGGGCGGCCACTTGACGTTGTGGCCGCATCCGAAGAGGCAATCCGCCTCAATCCACCTTGATGTCGGCGGCCTTGATAATCGGCCACCATTTTGCGATTTCCGCCTTCTGGCGGGCGCCGAGCGCTTCCGGCGTGAGCTGGTCCTTGGGCGTCATCTCGAGGCCCTGGCTTTCGAGCTGCTTCTTCACGGCGGGATCGTTCAGCGCTTCCACGGCGGCCGCATTGAGCTTGGTGACGATTTCCTTCGGCGTGCCCTTCGGCACCCACAGGCCCGACCACAACGTCATGTTGAAGCCTTTCAGCCCCGCCTCGGCTGCCGTCGGAATGTCCGGCGCCGACGAGAGCCGCTTGTCGTCGGTGATGGCATAGGCGCGGATCGTGCCGGCGCGGACCTGGTTGATGGAGTTGGAGGTCTGATCGATGATGACGTCGATCTGGCCGGCGATGAGATCGTTCAGCGCGGGCGCCGTGCCGCGATACGGCACATATTGCAGCTTGATGCCGCTGACGCTCTCGAAATAGACACCGGCGATATGGCTGCCGGAGCCGGCGCCGGCGGTGCCGGCGGTCGGCGGCGACGGTCGCGACTTCAGCCACTCGATGAGCTCCTTCAGCGAAGTCGCGGGCACCGCGTTCTTGCTCACCACGATCATCGGATTGCTCGGCAGCAGCACCACCGGCTCGAGATCGGCGACGAGGTCGTATTTGAGCTTGTAGACGGCGCCGTTGGCAACATGGGTGCCGAGATGGCCGAAGGAGATGGTGTAGCCGTCCGGCGCCGATTGCACGGCGCGACCGACGCCGATCGAGCCGCCCGCGCCCGTGACATTCTCGATCACCAGCGGCTGGCCGAGCGTCACCCGCATGCGCTCGGCGAGCACGCGCGCCATCGCATCCGACGGGCCGCCGGCGGCGAAGGGAACGATGACGGTGATGGGATGCGAAGGATAGTCATCGGCGCGGGCGACGCCGGTGAGAGCGAGAATACCGAGCAGCCCGGCCCAGATGGCCTTCTTCATTGTCTTCTCCCCAGCGATGTCTTTGTTGTTTTTGTGCCCTCCCGCGTACGGGAAGAGGGATCGGTCGTGAAGAGACGAAATGACGCGCCAGAGCGCGATCATCGCGCTCCGGCGGTCTTGCCGTCCCTAGAACTGCGTGTAGTCGATCGGCTTGTGGCGATCGAGCGTGCGGGTGACCGGCGGCAGCGGGTACTTCAGGCCGGTCGCGCAGTTGAACAGCATCACGCGGTCGGTCTTGCTGACACGGCCGTCGGCGAGGCTGTCCTTGTAGGCGGCGTAGGTCGCGGCGCCCTCGGGGCATAGCAGCAGCCCCTCCTCGCGTGCGACTTCGTTCAGCGCCGCCGAGATCTTGTCGTCGTCCACCGCAATGGCAAAACCCTTGCTCTCGCGCACCGCGCGCAGGATCAGGAAATCGCCGATCGCCTGCGGCACGCGAATGCCGGACGCGATCGTGTGGGCGTCCTCCCAGCGCGTCGCATGTTCGGTGCCGGCGTCATAGGCCCGCACCATCGGCGCGCAGCCCGACGCCTGCACCGCGACCATGCGCGGGCGCTTGGAGCCGATGAACCCGATCTTCTCCAGCTCGTCGAAAGCCTTCCACATGCCGATCAGGCCGGTGCCGCCGCCGGTCGGATAGAAGATCACGTCGGGCACGTCCCAGCCGAGCTGCTCGGCGAGCTCCAGGCCCATCGTCTTCTTGCCCTCGATACGGTACGGCTCCTTGAGCGTGGACGTATCGAACCAGCCGACCTTCGCCTTGCCTTCGCCGACGATCTTGCCGCAATCGTCGATATAGCCGTTGACGCGATAGACGGTCGCGCCCTGAAGCTCGATCTCGCTGACGTTCACCTCGGGCGTGTCGGCCGGGCAGAAGATCGTGGTCTTGATGCCGCAGGAGGTCGCGTAGGCCGCGAGCGCCGCGCCGGCATTGCCGTTGGTCGGCATCGCCATGTGCTTGATGCCGAGCGCCTTGCCCATCGACACCGCCATCACGAGGCCGCGCGCCTTGAACGAGCCGGTCGGCAGGCGTCCCTCGTCCTTGACGATGATCTCGCCGCCGCCGAGCCTGGCGCCGAGCTTCGGCAGCCGGATCAGCGGCGTGGTGACCTCGCCGAGCGAGACGATGTCCTTGCATTTGCGCACGGGCAAGAGCTCGCGGTAGCGCCACATGTCGCCAGGACGCTGGGCAAGCGCGTCCTTGGTCAGCGCCTTCTTCACGCCCGCGAGGTCGTAGCGCACCAAAAGCGGCTTGCCGGCCTTGGAGAGATTGTGGACCTGGTCGGCGGCGTAATGATCGCCCTCCATCGCGCATTCCAGGTGCGTGACGAAGGTCGGGCGTTCGATGGTCAGGTTGTCGTTATCGTGCATGGGTTGGTTTCCTTCTTATTTTGCAAACGGCTCTCTGCTCGTCATTGCGAGCGCAGCGAAGCAATCCAGAATCTTTCCGCAGAGGCCGTCTGGATTGCTTCGCTGCGCTCGCAATGACAGCGGCGGGCGGCGATGGCGCCCATCAAATATTCAAAACCCTTCCATACGCATCGAGCACAGCTTCCTTCATCATCTCCGACAGGGTCGGATGCGGGAACACCGTGTGCATCAGCTCTTCTTCGGTCGTCTCCAGGTTCATCGCGACGACGTAGCCCTGGATCAGCTCGGTGACTTCAGCACCGACCATATGGGCGCCGAGGAGCTGACCAGTCTTCTTGTCGAAGATCACCTTGACCAGGCCCTGATCCTCGCCCAGCGCAATCGCCTTGCCGTTGCCGACGAACGGGAAACGGCCGACGCGGATCTCTCGGCCGCTTTCCTTCGCCTTGGCTTCGGTGAGGCCGACGGAGGCGACCTGCGGCTGGCAATAGGTGCAGCCCGGGATCAGGTTCTTGTCCATGGGATGCGGATGCAGGCCCTTGATGGCCTCGACGCAGATCACGCCTTCATGCTCGGCCTTGTGCGCCAGCATCGGGGGACCGGCGACGTCGCCGATGGCGTAGATGCCGGGGACGTTGGTCTTGCCGTAGCCATCGATGACGATACAGCCCCGGTCAGTCTTCACACCGAGCTTTTCCAGGCCGAGATTCTCGATATTACCGACGACGCCGACCGCCGAGATCACGCGCTCGAACTCGGTGGTGACGGGCTTGCCCTTGCCATCGTCGATGGTGGCGACGACGCTGTCGGTCTTCTTCTCCAGCTTCGTGACCTTGGTCGAGGACATGATCTTGATGCCCTGCTTTTCCAGACGCTTGCGGGCCAGGCCGGCGATCTCGGCGTCCTCGACGGGCAGGATCTGCGGCAGCACCTCGACCACGGTGACGTCGGAGCCCATGGTGTGGAAGAACGAGGCGAACTCGATGCCGATCGCGCCGGAGCCGACGACCAGCAGCGACTTCGGCATCTTCTCCGGGACCATCGCTTCGAAATAGGTCCAGATCAGCTTCTTGTCGGGCTCGAGCCCCGGCAGCACGCGCGGCCGCGCACCGGTTGCAATAATGATGTGCTTGGCCAGGTAAGCCCCCTCGCCCAGCGCTCCCTTGGGGCCCTCGACGTCGGACTTCTTCACCGTGACCTTGCCGGGCGCGTCGATGGAGGCCGCGCCCCAGATCACGCTGACCTTGTTCTTCTTCATCAGGAAGCCGACGCCGTCGTTCAGCCGCTTCGAGACGCCGCGCGAACGCTGCACCACCGCCTTCGGGTCGAACGAGACCTTTTCCGCCGACAGGCCGTAATCCTTGGCGTGCTGCATGTAGTGGTAGATCTCGGCGGAGCGCAGCAGCGCCTTGGTCGGGATGCAGCCCCAGTTCAGGCAGATGCCGCCAAGATAGGACTTCTCGACGATCGCGACCTTGAAGCCGAGCTGGGCAGCGCGGATCGCGGTGACATAGCCGCCGGGACCAGAGCCGATGATGATGACGTCGAAGGATGTGTCGGCCATGGTGGCTCCCGTTCAACTCAAGCGGTCGTTGCGCCGCGGGCGCGGCGATTGCGGATGTAGGTTCTGATCAGCCATTCCGAGAGAATGGCGGCCGCCATGACGGCGAAGATGGTGAGCGCGATCGGCGCCCAGATGTTGCGCGACAGCGCCTCGCCGGCGAAGAAGGCGGAGTCAACGATGTCGCGGCCGAGCGGGCTGAGCGTGAGGATCAGCGAGACCAGCATCGAGATCCAGGGCCAGCGCGTCGTCATGCGCCATCTCAGACCATCATCATGACGGGATTTTCGATCAGCTGCTTGAACGCGCCGATCAGCTCGGCGCCAAGCGCGCCGTCGATGGCGCGGTGATCACAGGACAAGGTCACGCTCATCATGTGCGCGATCTCGATCTTGCCGCCGCGGACGACCGGCCGCTCCTCGCTGGTGCCGACCGCGAGAATGGTTGCATGCGGCGGGTTGATCACGGCGGTGAAGTGGCTGATGCCGAACATGCCGAGGTTGGAGACCGCGGTGGTGCCGCCCTGGTATTCCTCCGGCTTCAGCTTGCGCGAGCGGGCGCGCGCGGCAAAATCCTTCATCTCGTTGGAGATGGTGGAGAGCGTCTTGGTCTCTGCCTTGCGGATGATCGGCGTGATCAGGCCACCGGGCATCGCCACGGCAACACCGACGTCGGAATGGTGGTGCTTGACCATGCCGCTTTCAGTCCAGCTGACGTTGCAGTTCGGGATCCTCTGGAGCGCAACGGCCATCGCCTTGATCACGAAGTCGTTGACCGAGATCTTGTAGAGCGGCTTCTTCTCCTTGTCCTTGGGAGCAGCCGCATTGATCTCCTCGCGCGCGGCGAGCAGCTTGCCGATGTCGCAGTCGATGGTGAGGTAGAAGTGCGGGACGTTCTGGATCGACGCGGTCAGGCGCTGCGCGATCGTGCGGCGCATGCCGTCATGCGGCACGATCTCGTAGGAGCCGGGCTCGAACAGCGACAGGATCTGCTTGTCCGACATGGTCGGTGCGATCGAGGGCGCGCCGGACGGCGCAGCGGCAGGCGCCTTCAGACCCTTGCCGGACTTGGCCTGCTCGACGTCACGCGCCACCACGCGGCCGCGCGGGCCGGTGCCCGTCACCATCGACACGTCGATGCCTGCATCCTTGGCGAGACGGCGCGCCAGCGGCGATGAGAACACGCGGCCGCCATGGCCGTTGCTCTGCGCGGCCGGAACTGCGGCCTGCGGCGCCGGTGCGGCGGCAGGCGGCGCAGCCTTGGGCGCGGCTGCGGGAGCCGGCGCGGCGGTGGGCGCTTCAGCAGCTTTCGGAGGTGCGGCCGAGGCACTGGGCTTGGCGGCACCAGCCGCCTTCACGTCCTCGCCCTCGCCGGCGAGCACGGCGATCACGTCGTTGACCGGGACGTCCTGCGTGCCCTCGGGCACGAGGATCTTGGCGATCGTGCCTTCGTCGATCGCCTCGACCTCCATGGTCGCCTTGTCGGTCTCGATCTCGGCGATGACGTCGCCGGATTTGACCTTGTCGCCTTCCTTCTTCAGCCACTTGGCGAGGTTGCCCTTCTCCATTGTCGGCGAGAGAGCGGGCATCAGGATGTTGATGGGCATGCTGACCTCAAGAAGAACTTTGCAATACGTCGTCTCCGACAGCGAAGACGACCAGGTTTAGTTGCCGATGTCGCCCTGCCACAGGCGCTCGTTGGCAGGGATGGAACGCCAATTCTTCATCATGGTGATGGAGCGGTCGTCGGCAAGGTCGATCCAGGGGATGCCGAACTTGTCGAGGATGTCCTTGGAGCCCGGGAAGGTGACGGATTCTCCGATCACCACCAGCTTCACCTTGAACAGAGCGAGTGCGCCGGCGCACATCGAGCATGGCGACAGTGTGGTGTACATGACGGTGTCGTGGAACGAGATCACGCCGGCCTCGCGCAGGCAGCTCATCTCGCCGTGGAGGATGACGTTCTTTTCCTGCACACGGTTGTTGTGGCCGCGGGCGATGATCTCGTTGCCGCGCGTCAGCACGGCGCCGATCGGCAGGCCGCCCTGCGCGATCGAGGCCTCCGCCTCGCGGATCGCCTCCAGCATGAAATCGAAATGATGGGCTTCGATCGCCACGATCAGTGCCCCTTCCCGCGCGGTGTCGTCGTGCCCGTATCGGTTGGCCGTTCAATCTCCGCCTGGAACATCTCGAGGATCCGGCTCAGCGCATCCTCCTCGGTGTATTCGCTCTCGCGCGCATAGGCGCGCGCCGCGTGACGGGCGAGATCGACGAGCAGGAGGCCCCACATATCGGGCTCCTCGAAGGCGCGCTGGAACGCCATCGACAGCCCGCCGTCCAGCACGAATACGCGCAGGATCTCGACCGCATCGTCGCGGGCGAGGACGTCGGGTGGCAATGGCTGCTCCTTCGGGCCCGCCATGATTTACCTGTAGCAGACGGCTTTGGCGGCCTCGACCACTTCGGCTGCCGACGGCAGCGCGAGCTTCTCCAGGTTCGCGGCATAGGGCATCGGGACGTCCTTGCCGGAGACGCGCGCAACCGGCGCATCGAGATAGTCGAAGGCGTTCTCCATGATGCGCGCGGCGATCTCGGCGCCGACGCCGCTCTGCGCCCAGCCCTCTTCCACCGTGACCGCACGACCGGTCTTCTTGACCGAGTTGACGATGGTCTCGGTATCCATCGGCCGCAGCGTGCGCAGGTCGATCACCTCGGCCTCGATACCGTCCTTGGAGAGCTCGTCGGCGGCTTTCAGCGCATAGGTCATGCCGTTCGACCAGGAGATGATGGTGACATGGCTGCCCGAACGCACGATGCGGGCCTTGCCGATCGGGATCACGAAGTCATCGAGCTTCGGCACTTCGCCGGTATGGCCGTAGAGCACCTCGTTCTCGAGGAAGATCACCGGATTGGGATCGCGGATCGCGGCCTTGAGCAGGCCCTTGTAGTCCGCTGCGGAGAACGGCGCGACCACCTTGAGACCCGGGACGTTGGAATACCAGGACGAGTAGTCCTGGCTGTGCTGGGCGGCGACGCGCGCGGCGGCGCCGTTCGGGCCGCGGAACACGATCGAGCAGCCCATCTGACCGCCGGACATGTAGAGCGTCTTGGCCGCTGAGTTGATGATCTGGTCGATCGCCTGCATGGCGAAGTTGAAGGTCATGAACTCGACGATCGGCTTCAGCCCGGTCATGGCAGCGCCGACGCCGATGCCGGCAAAGCCGTGCTCGGTGATCGGCGTGTCGATGACGCGCTTGGCGCCAAATTCCTGCAACAGGCCCTGGGTCACCTTGTAGGCGCCCTGATATTCAGCGACTTCCTCGCCCATCACGAAGACGTCGGCGTCGCGGCGCATTTCTTCGGCCATGGCATCGCGCAACGCCTCGCGGATAGTCTGCGTCACCATCGCGGTGCCGGCGGGCACTTCCGGATCGGGCTCGGCAACGACCTGAGGGGCAGCCGCAGCCTTCGGCGCCGAGATCATCGGCTTGCCTTCGCCGACCGGCGAGCGGGATTCGGCGACTTCCTGCGCGACGCTCGGCGCGGGCGCGGCCGGCGCCTTGGCGAGATCGGCGGCCGTCTCGCCATCGGCGAGGATGGTCGCGATCGGCGTGTTGACGGCAACGTCGGCGGTGCCCTCGGGGATCAGGATCTTGCCGAGCGTACCTTCATCGGTCGCCTCGACCTCCATGGTCGCCTTGTCGGTCTCGATCTCGGCGATGACGTCGCCGGACTTGATCGTCTCGCCCTCTTTCTTCAGCCACTTGGCAAGGTTGCCCTTCTCCATCGTGGGCGACAACGCGGGCATCAGCACTTGAATTGGCATATCGACTCCAAAAGAAAGCTTGCGCGCGTTCAGCGATAAATGTCGGTCCAGAGCTCGGCGGCATCCGGCTCGGGATCATGCTGGGCGAAGTCGGCGGACGCATTGACGATGTCGCGGACCTCGGCGTCGATCGCCTTGAGATCGGCCTCGCTCACCTTGGCCGCGAGCAGGCGGTTGCGCACCTGCTCGATCGGGTCCTGGTCGTGGCGGACTTTTTCGACCTCTTCGCGCGTTCTGTACTTTGCGGGGTCGGACATCGAGTGGCCGCGATAGCGGTAGGTCTGCATCTCCAGGATGAAGGGGCCCTTGCCGGCACGGCACCAGGCCGCCGCCTCCTCGCCCGCGGCCTTCACGGCGCGGACGTCCATGCCGTCGACCTGCATCCCGGGGATGTTGAAGGACGCACCGCGCTTGGAGAAATCCTGCTGCGCCGAAGCGCGCGACACCGAGGTGCCCATGGCGTAGCGGTTGTTCTCGATGACGTAGATCACCGGCAGCTTCCAGAGCTCCGCCATGTTGAAGCTCTCATAGACCTGGCCCTGGTTGGCCGCGCCGTCGCCGAAATAGGTGACGCTGACATTGTCGTTACCACGATAGTGGTTGGCGAAGGCCAGACCCGTGCCGAGCGAGACCTGGGCGCCGACGATGCCGTGGCCGCCGTAGAAGTGCTTCTCCTTGCTGAACATGTGCATGGAGCCGCCCTTGCCCTTGGAATAGCCACCGCGCCGGCCGGTGAGCTCGGCCATGACGCCGTTGGCCTCCATGCCGGTGGCAAGCATATGACCGTGATCGCGATAGCCGGTGATGACCTGATCGCCCTGCTTCAGGGCCATCTGCATGCCGACCACCACGGCTTCCTGGCCGATATAGAGGTGGCAGAAGCCGCCGATCGCGCCCATGCCGTAGAGCTGGCCGGCCTTTTCCTCGAACCGCCGGATCAGGAGCATGTCGCGGAGCGCTTTGAGCTCCTGCTCTCTGGTGAATTCCGGGGGCGAACCGCCGTCGGTCTTGTCCTGTGGAGTGCTTGCGGCGGCTTTCTTGGGTGCGGCCATGGGAATTCCGGGTCAGAGAAAACTTCAGCCCTCTCTAACCCAAGTCAAACGCCCTTGGAAAGGACCGCGGCGGCATGGCGCGACTTTCATTATGCCGCACTGCAACGTGGCCGAAACTTTGCAAAACCTTTGCCGCCGATCGGGCAACTTTAGCTCACCGGTCAGCGAAGGGAACGTGGGCAGCCAACGCAGAGAAATCGGACGCGCCGTTTTGTATCCGAAATCCCACGCGCGTCCGATTCGCCGTGCCAGCCTTACCAGCCCAACTCGCGCAAATACGCCGCACGGGCGGCAACGCCGGTGTGCGTGAAGTCGCTGAAGACCCCATCGACGCCGAGCCGGTAGAATTTGAGATATTCAAGGCTCGGGTCGCCGCGATAGTCGGCGGCAAGATATTTCTTCTCGTTCCGAAACGTGAAGACATGCACGAAAAGACCGAGCTTGTGCGCGTCCGCGACAAGGCTGGTCGCGTCCTGGGTCGAAGCCTCCGGCGTCGATCCCTTGTAGGGCGTGCCGTCGGCATTTGCGTCCTTCCACGGCGCGATCTTGAGCGGAACGATATAGGCCTTCCACGGGCCGATGCCGTCGGCGTAGGTCTTGATCTCGGCAAGCCCCTCGGCCGTCAGCATCGCATCGTACAGGCGCGCATCGCCTGCAACCGTCCAGTCGAACGGGCGCGAATTCGTGATGTTGTTGAGGAGAACCTTGCCGGTTTTGAAGTCGATTCCGTTGCCGTCGACGAGTTGGACCTGCCGCGTCTGGAGGCCGTGGCTGCGCATATATTTCAGGCTGCCGGGTTCGAAGCTCTGGACCAGGATGGGAGCGTCCTTGGTGTTGAGGCCGTTATCCCTGATGATCTTGATCAGGGCATCCTCGAGCGGACGGCTGCCGGCCGCGCCGCAGCCATTGGCGATCGCCTGGGCATTGTTCCAGGTCGGGTTCTTGGTTTCGGGATAGACGAGGATGGACCGCCCGGTCTCCTTGCTCTTGACCTTGGCGATGTCGATGACGTCCTGGAAGCTGATGATCGGGAGCTTGCCGTTGAAGACTTTCGGCCGCTCGTTGGCCGCGTCATAGGTGGTGCCGCCGATCCATTGCTTCAGCTCGGCCATGGTGAAATCGCTGATCGACCAGTCGTTGGTATGATCCTCGCCGTCGACGATCAGCGACTTCAGCACCGATTTGGGATCGGCCGGATCGCTCAGATCCGTCAGGTAGTCGGCAGGCACGCCGGTGGCCGACGGGGCCTTGACGCGCACACCGGGCACGGTTCGCTTGCGGGCGGCGACGGCCGCATTGGTCTTCGCCACCTCGGCAATGTTGGTGTTGTCGCTCAGCCAGGGGTTATGACGCACGACCAGAACGCAATCCTTGGTCAGGTGCAAATCCTCTTCGAGCGCATCGGTCCCGAGCGCCGCGGCGAGGTCGTACGACGCCTCGGTCTCTTCAGGTACCAGGCCCGGCAGGCCGCGATGTCCAAGGACCAGTGGCGCCTTTCCATCGACGGTCAGGAAGGGCTTGGCGCCAGCTGGCGCCGCGCCGGACTGTGCAAAGGCCATCGACAGCGGCAGCACCGCCGCGCCGAACAGCATCGCTGCGACACCCATTGTCCGTCCTGAACGACTGTTCCGCATCACCAAGCCTCCGTCTTTGCCCGGCATCGCTTCGAATGCCGCGGGCGCCGAACCGGATACGGTCGGCTCTGTCGTCTTGTCTCAAGACTCTGACAGACGGATGACGACGGAGAGGGCAGCGCAAGATTGCGCCGCCCTCTCCTGCCCGATCAGATCTTGCCCCATCAGATCTTGCCCAATCAGATCTTGCCCGATCAGAAGAAGCCAAGCTTCTTCGGGCTGTAGCTGACCAGCAGATTCTTGGTCTGCTGGTAGTGATCGAGCATCATCTTGTGGGTCTCGCGACCGACGCCCGACTGCTTGTAGCCGCCGAACGCGGCATGCGCAGGATACGCATGGTAGCAGTTGGTCCAGACCCGTCCGGCCTGGATGGCCCGGCCGAAGCGGTAGCAGCGGTTGGCATCGCGACTCCAGACGCCGGCTCCCAGGCCATAGAGCGTGTCGTTGGCGATCGCGAGCGCTTCGTCATCGGTCTTGAAGGTCGTGACCGAGACGACGGGACCAAAGATCTCCTCCTGGAAGATTCGCATCTTGTTGTGGCCCTCGAACACCGTCGGCTGGACGTAGAAGCCGCCGGAAAGATCGCCGCCGAGCTCGGCACGACCGCCGCCGGCCAGCACCTTGGCGCCCTCCTGCTTGCCGATGTCGATATAGGAGAGGATCTTGGCGAGCTGTTCGCTAGATGCCTGCGCGCCGATCATGGTGTCGGCCGCACGCGGGTCGCCCTGCTTGATCGCGGCGACGCGCTTCAGCGCCCGCTCCATGAAGCGGTCATAGATATCGGCGTGGACCAGCGCCCGGCTCGGACAGGTGCAGACCTCGCCCTGGTTCAGCGCGAACATCACAAAGCCTTCGATCGCCTTGTCGAAGAAGTCGTCGTCCTCGGCGGTGACGTCGTTGAAGAAGATGTTCGGCGACTTGCCGCCGAGCTCCAGCGTGACCGGGATCAGGTTCTGGCTGGCATATTGCATGATCAGCCGGCCCGTGGAGGTCTCGCCGGTGAAGGCGATTTTCGCGATCCGCGGGCTGGAGGCGAGCGGCTTGCCGGCCTCGAGGCCAAAGCCGTTGACGATGTTGAGGACACCGGGCGGCAGGAGATCGCCGATGATCTCGGCCCAGACCATGATCGAGGCCGGCGTCTGCTCGGCCGGCTTGAGCACGACGCAATTGCCGGCGGCAAGCGCCGGCGCGAGCTTCCAGCATGCCATCAGCAGCGGGAAGTTCCAGGGGATGATCTGGCCGACCACGCCGAGCGGTTCGTGGAAATGATAGGCGATGGTGTCGTGGTCGATCTCGCCGATCGAGCCTTCCTGTGCGCGCACCACGCCGGCGAAATAGCGAAAATGATCGATCGCGAGTGGCAGGTCGGCAGCGCGGGTCTCGCGGATCGGCTTACCGTTGTCCCAGGTCTCCGCAACCGCAAGGCGCTCCAGATTCTCTTCCATCCGGTCGGCGATCCGGTTCAGGATCGCGGCGCGCTCGGCGACGCTGGTGCGTCCCCAGGCGGCCTTGGCGGCGTGCGCCGCATCGAGGGCGGCCTCGACATCCTGCGCATCGGAACGCGCGATCTTGCAGACGATCTGGCCGTTCACCGGCGAGGCGTTGTCAAAGTACTTGCCGGAGATTGGCGCGACGAATTTGCCGCCGATGAAATTGTCATAGCGTTCGGCGAACAGAACCTGGGTGACGCCGAGGAATTCCACCTTGTTCATTGATCACTCCCGATGTTTGCTGTTTGCGCAATTCGTCGCGTGTTCACGACTTGCGCCAACGATGTCGCGGGAGCGTTTTCCTGTCAGCCCGGGCGTCAGCGATGGCCGGGGTAACCTGTCGCAGTTCTGCGACAGTCGTGGGCAAGGCAAGGGCCCTCAGTGCTTCAGCTCGAACCGCTTGAGCTTCCTGTGCAGCGTGGCACGGCTGATGCCGAGGGCCTTGGCGGCGGCCGAAACATTGCCGTCCGCGCGCAGCAGCGCCCGCTGCAACACCGCGCGCTGGCCGCCGGCAAGATGGTCATGCGCGGGTTCGCCGCCGAGGAGGTCAGCCGCGGGCACCGGCTGCAAGGGACGGCCGGGCGCAATCCCGAGTCCCACCCGCGCGGACCGGGTCGCGCCGATCACGAGATCATCTGCATCGACCGCGACGAGGCCGCCGGCCTGGCCGTCCGCGCCTTGCGTCAGCACAATGCGGGCATGGGCGAAGGCGCGGCGAAACAGATCGGCCTCGATGCGCCTCGCCGCCTCACCTGCCGCGAGCGCGATCAGATTGGAAAACGTATCGGTCCGGTCGGCGCGGCAGGAGGAGACGTCGAGCACGCCCGCAAACGCCGCCTCGTGGTCGTAGATCGGAACGGCGGTGCAGCTCAGAAGCGTGTTGCGGGTGAAGAAATGCTGGTCGCGGTCGATCGTCAGCGGGCGCTGCTCGACGACGCAGGTGCCGATGCCGTTGGTGCCTTCATGATCCTCGCTCCAGAGCGCGCCGGTCCACAGGCCCCAGGATTGGAACGTCGCATCGTCCACCGCTGTGCCGCGGCGGTCGACCGGCACGCCCGCGCCGTCGGCGAGCAGCACGCAGCAGCCGCTCGCGCCGACCGCCTGATAGAGCCGGTCCATCGCGCCTTGCGCGGCGGCGAGCAGCGGCGCGACGCGCTCGCGCGCCTGCCGCAACTCGACATCGCTCAGCCGCATCGGCGCGCTACGACCGGCGGGATCGAGATGATGCAATCGGGACGAACGGCGCCATGAGGCCACCAGCGCGGAGCGCGCGGCCTGGCCTGACGCAATGGCGGCCTCGACGCGGGCCGCGTGATGCCGGGACATTGGCCCATTCATCACTGTTTCCTCCGGGTGGCAGTCTAGGCTGCGCCGGCATGGCCCGGTTGATCTGCGTCAACTCAGGCAGACGGCGGCAGAAGCCATGGGGCCGTTGCTGCGTTGCCGTCAAGGCGGCAGCCCGGTTCCAAGCCTAAGACTTTCGGTAGAATTGCTACACGATTGTCGGATTTCGGCAGCGGCTTTCGATGCCGGTTTCGAATGCAGCGGCAAACGCTACTTCGCCGGGATCATCCGAACGAGATCGTGTGGATTGACATAGTCGAGCTGATAGCGCGCCCGCTCGTCCAGCATGTCAGGATCGATCCGCGACGTCCGCAGCAGCGACACCCGCTGCTCGCTCTTCGCGCGCTCGCGCTTGAGCTGGGCCAGCTCGCTCGTCAGCGCGATGATCTCCTGGTCGAGTTCCTGACGGGCGTTGAGGCCGTATTTGCCGGTGTAGGCGTTGACGCCGAAATAGCCGACGATAGCGGCCGCCATCGCATAGAGGGCAAGGCCGGTCAGGATCGATTTCAGGCGCGCGCGGGAGACCATCTTGGGAAGATGCGGCAGGTTGGTTAAGGGAGTGCTAATCGCTTCCCCCTTCGCGTTCCAGTCCCTACCCCCAGCCGTCATGCTCGGCCTTGTGCCGGGCATCCACGTTTTTCGTCACCACGAGCCAAGACGTGGATGGCCGGGACAAGCCCGGCCATGACGAAGAAAGACGTCAGCCGTGGTGTTTGGCCACGTGCGCAGCAAACGCGTCGATATAGGCCTGGAGGACGGCCTTCAGAGATTCCTTGGTCAGGTTCCCCTCCGCATCGAAGGCATCGCCGACCGCGTTCAGATAGATCTCCGGCTGCTGCAGGATCGGTCCGGCAATGCCCGGCAGGATGTTCTGCAGCGTCTTGGCGGCGCTGACGCCGCCGAGCGGGCCCGGCGAGTTCGAGATGATGCCGACCGGCTTGCCGTTGAACGAGCTCTTGCCGTAGGGGCGCGAGGCGACGTCGATGGCGTTCTTCAGCACACCCGGGATGGCGCGGTTGTATTCGGGGGTGACGAAAATGACGCCGTCCGACTTCTGCAGCTTCTCGCGGAAGGCCAGCCAGTCCGCGGGCGGCGCGCCCTCGAGGTCCTGGTTGAAGAACGAGATGCCTGCCAGCGTGATGACCTCGAGCTTGAGCGAGGCCGGCGCGAGCTTTGCGAGCGCGTTGGCGACCTTCAGCGAGAAGCTGTCCTTGCGCAGGCTGCCGGCGATCACGACGATGTTGTAGGCCATGGATTGTCCTTGGGGGCTTGAGCGGAAGTTCCGGGGCGGCACTTAAGCGATCCGGGTCGATGGATGCAAGTGCATGAACCGGTTTTGTTTGGAAACGCTGAGTTTCTCGAAAGCAGATGGTCGCTACGATCCAAAAACAATCAGGCCGCCCGAAGGCGGCCTGACGTTTCTCGCAAACCCCTGGCTCGGTTCAGATCGTCGGATTCCAGGCCGACGGGATCAGGCGGTATTTCGCGCCGTCCTTCTCGACATGCCCCACCGAGGGGAAGGTGAAGTGGAAGCCGATCACGGTCGCCTTCTCGGCTGCCGCCATGTCGTAGAATTTGTGGCGCGTCGCCTGCGCCATCGCGCCGTCGTTGTCGAACGCCACGTGCCAATCCGGATTGCGCAGGAAGAACTCCGGAATGTTGGTGACGTCAGACTGGATCAGCACCTTCTTGTCGCCGGAGGCCACCGCGAACGAGGTATGACCCGGCGTATGGCCGGGCGTCGCGATCGAGGTGATGCCCGGCGCGACCTCCTTGCCCCACTCGTATTTCGTGACCTTGGATTCGAGGCCGGCAAAGGTCTTCTTCACGTTGGCGAAGTAGTTCTTCGTCATGTCGTTCGGCGCCTTGGCCGCGTTCTCGTCGCTCGCCCAGAACTCCCAATCCTTCGCCGGCACCATGATCTCCGCATTCGGGAACGCGAGCGCGCCGTCGGCCAGACGAATACCGTTGGTGTGATCAGGATGGAGATGCGACAGCAGCACGACGTCGATGTGCTTCGGGTCGACGCCGGCAGCGGCGAGGTTCTGCAGCGTACGGCCGACCGCGCCCTTGCTCGGCTCGAGATTGGCAACACCGTTGCCGGTGTCGATCAGGACCAGCTTCGAGCCGGTGTTGATGAGCTGCGGATTGAACGGCACCGTGACCATGCCCTTCGGCATGTACGCCGCCTCGCCCGCGGCCAGCGCTTCCTCCTTCGGCAGGTTGACGACGAACTTGTCCGGCATCGGGAAGGTGCGCGCGCCGTCGTTGATCGAGGTGCACTCGTAGCTGCCGACCTTGTAGCGATAGAAGCCGGGCGCCTGTGCCCCGCTTTGCGGCACCGAGGCACTGGCGGTGGTCGGTCCAAGTCCGGTTACGGCCGCCGCGCCCATAGCGGCAGCGCCCGCGAGCAGGTCGCGGCGATTCAGATCAGTCATGGAAGTGTCCCCTTCTTTGCTTGCGGTTGCCCCGCTTTCAATTGCGGCGCAAATGTTCCCCCGCTTCGCTCAGAAGGCAAGTCCTTCTTTGGATGGTGTGCCGTGGCACATCACGAAGATTTATTTGGGTTGATGAGGAATTTTTCGCCGGTGGCCCGTTTGGCGTAGACCGCGATGTTGGCGGGATCGAGCGCCTCCTGAAGCGACACCACCTTGGTGTAGTGGCTGGCGAAGGTCGTCTTCAATTCGTCGACGACGCGCTGGCGCAGCCTGGCTCCGTCCGCCTGCCCGATCTTCATCAGGAACGGAAACAGCAGCCAGCCGCCGACGCCCCAGGCCATGCCGAAGCCGCGCGGCAGCTCGATCGGGCGGATATCGAGCGCGCCGTAGACGTAGACCTGCTTGTGCACGTTGGAGCCGTAGCGGCTGTATTCCTTGGCGGTCTTGTTGATCGCAGCTTCCATGCAGTTGAGGATGTCGCCGGCCAGCTTGCCGCCGCCGATGGCATCGAAGGCGATGGTGGCGCCGGTCTCGACCAGCGCATTGGTGAGATCGCCGAGGAAGCTCGGTGCGGTGGAATCGACGACGTATTTGGCGCCGATCTTGTGCAGGATGTCGGCCTGCTCCTTGCTGCGCACGATGTTGACCAGCGGAATGCCGTCCTTGATGCAGATCTTGTTCAGCATCTGGCCGAGATTGGAGGCGGCCGCGGTGTGCACCAGCGCCTTGTGCCCCTCGCGCCGCATGGTCTCGGTCATGCCGAGCGCCGTGAGCGGATTGACGAAGCAGGAGGCGCCTTCAGCCGGCGTGGTGCCCGCCGGCAGCGGCAGGCACTCGCGCACTTTCAGCGTGCGGTACTGCGCGTACATCGCGCCGCCGATCATGGCGACGGTCTTGCCCATCAATGCCTTCGCGGCATCCGACGAGCCGGTCTTGATGACGACGCCCGCGCCTTCGTTACCGACCGGCATGGCTTCGTCGAGCCGGCCGGCCATCGCCCGCATCGCGCCCTCCGGCACCTTCGCGGTGATGACGGGAGCGTCCTTGCTGCCGGACGCCTTCGCCGTGCTCATATCGGCCGCGCCGACGAGAAGGCCGAGGTCGGACGGGTTGATCGGCGCCGCCTCGACGCGGACGACGACCTCGTCCGCGGCGGGCTCGGGAGTCGGCACGTCGACGAGCGAGATTTCCAGTTCACCGCTCTTCTTGATCAGCGAACGCAGTTGCAGTCCGGTCTTGCCGTCGCTCATGTCGATCCTCCCCTGTCCTAGCTGGAGCGCCGGCTTATGCCAGCGCCTTCAATGCCGCCTTGCCGCCGTAGAGCGCCTGCTTGCCGAGCTGTTGCTCGATGCGCAGGAGCTGATTGTATTTGGCGGTGCGGTCCGAACGCGCAAGGGAGCCGGTCTTGATCTGCCCGCAATTGGTGGCGACCGCGAGGTCGGCGATGGTGGAATCCTCGGTCTCGCCGGAGCGGTGCGACATCACCGAGGTATAGCCGGCCTTGTGCGCCATCTCGACGGCAGCGAGCGTCTCGGTCAGCGTACCGATCTGGTTGACCTTGATCAGGATCGAATTGGCGCGGCCGGCCTTGATGCCTTCGGCCAGGCGCTTGACGTTGGTGACGAAGAGATCGTCGCCGACGAGCTGGCACTTCTTGCCGATGAGGTCGGTGAGCTCCTTCCAGCCGTCCATGTCGTCTTCCGACATGCCGTCCTCGATGGTCACGATCGGATAGCGCGACACCAGGTCTGCGAGGTACTTGGCCTGCTCGGAGATCGAGCGGGTCTTGCCCTCGCCTTCATAGACGTATTTGCCGTCCTTGAAGAACTCGGTCGAGGCGCAGTCGAGGCCGATCACGATGTCGGTGCCGGCCTTGTAGCCGGCCTTGCCGATCGCGTTCATGACGAATTCGAGCGCGGCGTCCGCCGACGGCAGGTTCGGGGCGAAACCGCCCTCGTCGCCGACATTGGTGTTGTGGCCGGCCTTCTTCAATTCCGACTTCAGGGTGTGGAACACCTCCGCGCCGTAGCGCAGGCCCTCGGCAAAGGACGACGCGCCGACGGGAAGGATCATGAACTCCTGGAAGTCGATCGGATTGTCGGCATGCACGCCGCCATTGATGATGTTCATCATCGGCACCGGCAACAGACGCGCCGAGGTGCCGCCGACGTAACGATAGAGCGGCATGTCGAGCGAGTTTGCGGCAGCCTTGGCGCAGGCAAGCGAGACGCCGAGGATGGCATTGGCGCCCAGCCGGCTCTTGTTCGGCGTGCCGTCCAGGTCGATCATGATCTGGTCGATCTGGGCCTGCTGCTCGGCATCGAGGCCGCTCAGGGCCTCGAAGATCTCGCCATTGACGGCGCCGACCGCCTTGGTGACGCCCTTGCCGAGATAGCGGGCCTTGTCGCCATCGCGCAGTTCCACCGCCTCATGGGCGCCGGTGGAGGCGCCGGACGGCACCGCGGCACGGCCGAGCGCACCATCTTCCAGCACGACGTCGACCTCGACGGTGGGATTGCCACGGCTGTCGAGAATTTCGCGGCCGATGATGTCGATGATGGCGGTCATGATGTGCACTTCCGTTCGTTAGGGCTGATCGGTGCCGGGGGTCTTACACGGGCCGCAAGCAAATGTGAACGCTTGGACGGCGTGCTTCGACTGACGCGTGAGCAGGCTCGGACTATCCTTGAAGTCGCCTGCTCTGCGCGTCCAACCTCAATCTGAAACAGTCGGGGTAACGCCATGAACCGCCGCCAGTTTCTTGCCTCGAGCGCTGCCCTCCTCGCCGTCCGCCCAAGTTTTGCGCAGGAGGGCCTGTTCCGGACAAAATATTTCCCCATCAGCGCCGGCATCGGCCTGCACGACCTCGCCCCCGCTCGCGACGGCACAGTCTGGTTCACGGCGCAGGGCAAGGGCATGCTGGGCAGGCTCGACCCCCGGGATGGCAGTTTCAAGACAGTCAGCCTCGGCCAGGGCGCCGCACCGCACGGCGTGACGATCGGCCCCGACGGTGCCCCCTGGATCACCGAGGGCGGCCAGAACGCGATCGCCCGGGTCGATCCCGGCGATCTCAAGGTCACGCTGTTCCGCCTGCCCGAAAAATTCGCCTCCGCCAATCTCAACACCGGCGTGTTCGACAAGGACGGTACCTACTGGTTCACCGGCCAGTCCGGCTATTACGGCCGGCTCAAGCCGGGATCGGGCGAGATGGACGTGTTCAGGGCGCCCAAGGGTGTTGGACCCTACGGCATCGCGGTGACGCCCAAGGGTGAGGTCTGGTACGCCTCGCTGGCTGGGAGCCATATCGCGAGGATTGATCGTGCGACCGGCAATGCCGCCATTGTCGAGCCGCCGACGCCGAGCCAGGGGTCGCGGCGGGTCTGGTCAGATTCGCAAAGCCGGATCTGGGTCAGCGAGTGGAACAGCGGTCACGTCTCGGTGCACGATCCCGCCAACGGCTCCTGGAAAACCTGGAAGCTGCCGGGCGATCGCCCTCGCACCTATGCCGTCTATGTCGACGACAAGGACAAGGTCTGGCTGACCGATTTCTCCGCCAATGCCATCGTCCGCTTCGATCCCACGACCGAGCGGTTCAACGTTTTCGCCAGCGACAAGGCCAATGCCAATGTGCGCCAGCTCGACGGCCGCCCGGGCGAGCTCTGGGGCTGCGAGTCCGGCAACGACCGGATCGTCATGATCCAGACGATCGCGGCTGGTTGACGACGGCGACATTTGCGTCCATCCCGGCACCCTCTGGAGCGCGATCTTATCGCGCTCCGGTTTTTTAGTTGAGCATGATCTTTCGGAAACCGGTGCCCACTTTTCCGGATCATGCTCGAACAGGATGTGACGACGATGGCGAAGAAATCCCTCCAGCTCGGCCGCGCGGTCGAGTGGCCGCACACACCGGAAGAAGCCCAGCTCGACCGCGTGCCCAATCCGCAAAAGGGCACGGACTATCTGGTGCGCTTCACCGTGCCGGAATTCACCTCGCTTTGCCCCGTCACGGGACAACCGGATTTCGCGCATCTGATGATCGACTACGCGCCCGGCCCTTGGCTGCTGGAGTCGAAGTCGCTCAAGCTCTACATCGCGAGCTTCCGCAATCACGGCGCATTCCACGAGGATTGCACCGTCATGATCGGCAAGCGCATCGCGAGCGAGATCAAGCCGAAGTTCTTGCGCATCGGCGGCTACTGGTATCCGCGCGGCGGCATCCCGATCGACGTGTTCTGGCAGACCGGCAGCGTGCCGAAGGGATTGTGGGTGCCGGAGCAAGGCGTCGCGCCGTATCGCGGACGGGGTTAGTTGGAGAGAATGACGATGACATCGATATCAGCAACATTCCGCAACATTGCCTTCGGCGTTCTAACCGTCCTGTGGCTGACCGGCGCGGCCGAAGCTGCCGAGGTCCATGTGATGATCTCGGGCGGATTGACGGCTGCCTACAAGGCGCTCGTGCCGGAATTCGAGAAGGCCACCGGCAACAAAGTGCTGACGGAATATGGGCCGTCGATGGGGACGACCACCAATGCGATCCCGGTCCGGCTGGAGCGCGGCGAACCCGCCGATGTCCTGATCATGGTGGGCTATGCCCTCACTGACCTCGCCGGCAAGGGCAAGGTCGTGGCCGGCAGCCAGGTCGACCTCACCAGATCGCCGATCGGCGTTGCCGTGAAATCGGGTGCGCCGAAGCCGGACATCGGCTCGGTGGAGGCGGTCAAGCGCGCGCTGCTGGCGGCGAAGACGATCGCCTATTCCGACAGCGCCAGCGGCGTCTACGTTTCGACCGAGATGTTTGACAAGCTCGGCATCGCCGACGTCATGAGGGACAAGGCACGAAAGATTCCGGCAACGCCGGTCGGCGAGATCGTCGCGCACGGCGAGGCCGAGCTCGGCTTCCAGCAGATCAGCGAGCTGAAGCCCGTGAAGGGCATCGACATCGTCGGACCGCTGCCGAACGAATTGCAGAAGATCACGATCTTCTCGGCCGGGGTCGCGGCCGGTTCGAAGGAGCCCGAAGCCGGCCGTGCCCTCATAAAATTCCTCGCCTCGCCCGCCGCGCGCGAAGCGATCATCGCAAGCGGGATGGAGCCGATCCCGGCGGGGAGCGCGAATTGAGGCAGGCCTTCTCCAGGCGCTGCTCCTGATACGCCCTCAACAGATTGGCTTCGCCACTCTTAGTCAATCGGAGGCTGCTGAGGTCTTCTTGACCGGACCGAGATCGCGCGCCGGATAGTTGGCGCCGGATTCGACGATGTGTCGTCGCACTGCTGCAACGAGCGCGGCGAGATCGCGAGACTCGATCGCATCGACGATCTCGACATGGTGTGCAGCACTTCTCTGCAGCTCGGCGTTCGAGGGCCACAAAGCAATCGGCCCTGGTCTGGCGCGATTTCTGATTTCCACGATGAGGCTGGCGAGCGATTGGTTCGCTGCATGACGATAGATCTCGTCGTGAAAGGCTGCGTTGGTATTTGCCTGATCCGCCTTGCTGCCGCGCGCCACAGCATCTTCGAAGATTTGCTGAGCCTGCTTGATCTTCTTGAGTTCGTCGGGGCCGATATTCGGTAGCGCCTGCCTTGCCGCTTCAACTTCGAGCAGCGTGCGGATCGCCAATATCTCGCGAACGACGTTCAAGTCGGGTTGCGCGACCCGGTATCCACGATTTTCGACATGCGTCACCATCCCGCTTGCGGCAAGCTGGGTCAGCGCACTCCGGACGTCAAACCGTTTGGCAGCGAAGGCTTCTTCCAGGTCGATCTGGCGCAACCATTCGCCTGGCCGGTAGTCGCCTTGCAGGATGGCGGCACCGATTTCCGCCGCCAACAGCCTCTTCTGCTCCTTCCGTACTTTCATGGCTGCTTCCCTTTTTGGAGCGCTTGACTCACGGCAACTATTGCGCACAAATTGGCGCCAATAAATGTGCATAACAAATCGCGGCGGCCGGAGGAACAGTAGATGTCGGGCATCGATCGTAGAAGCTTAATGGTGATGTCGGTTCTCGGCGCCACGATGGGGCTCCGGGGCACGGCCCAGGCGGCGCCGAACGGGTATCCCGAGAACTATCAGAAGATCATCGACGACGCCCATAACGAGGGCAGCCTCCTCATTTACTCGATTATGTCGCCGGAAAACTGGCGTCCCGTGATCGAGGGCTTCAACAAGCTCTACCCGAAGATCAAGGTCGAGACCCTGGATCTCCCCGCCTCCCGCGAGAGCTTCGAGCGATATCTGGCCGAGCGGAGCACCAACAGCCGCACCTGCGACCTCATCGCGACGGCCGATCCGGGCGGATGGATCGATTTCCAGGAGCGCGGTGAAGTCCTCGACTACCTATCGCCTGAAGCGAAGGCCTGGCCGGATTGGTCAAAGCCGTTTCCCGGCGTCTACACCGTCTCGTCCGACCCCATGGCGCTGATCTGGAACAACACGCTGGTGGCCGACGGCAAGCGTCCCAAGACACTTGCCGAGTTCGTCGAGCTTGCGGTCGCAAACGAGAAGACCTGGCGCAACCGCATCACCAGCTACGGCGTGCATCAGACAACTTTCGGCTACGGCATCAGCTACGCGTTCGTGAAGCAGCACGGCGAAAAGGCCTGGGACTGGTTCGCCCAACTTGCAAAGCTCTCGCCCCGATTCGAGCGCTCCGGCGGCCCAATGACCGAGAAGGTCACCTCCGGCGAATACACCATGGGCTTCTTCGTTTCGGCCATCACCTTCTGGCCGCGCCTGAACGATCCGGCGCGGGCAAAGATCCTCGGCTGGAGCTTCATCGGAGACGGTCAGCCGGTCGTGCTGCGTGGCATCGCGATTCCGAAGGGATCGAAGAACGTCAACGCAGCAAAACTGATGCTCGACTACGTCGTCTCGGAGGACGGTCAGCGCGCATTCGGACGGGGCGGCCTGACGCCGGCACGCCCCGGTGTGAAGCCGGGCGACGGAATCCGCCACACCTACTCGTCGATCGTGGAAGCCGTCGGCGAGCAGAACATCTGCTACATCGGCTACGATCGGGACGCGGTGCGGGACTACGACAGCTTCCTCGCGCGCTGGAAAAAGACCTTCAATGTCGCTTGACGCAAGCAGCGCACTGGGGTCATCGGCCGCGGACGCCTTGCCGAAGCCGCTGCCCGGCCGCGATACCGTCATCCAGTACGGAATGGCGCTGCTGACAATTGTCCTGATCGCAGCGCCTCTCCTGCCCGTTCTCTATCAATCCTTCCTGGATCGTGCGCTCTACGATTCCGGCCAGCAACTGACGCTGGGCAATTTCGGGCGCCTGCTTCGCACCGACGGCTTCGCGCTCGTCATCTGGAACACGTTCGTGTTCGCCACCCTCACCACCGTGATTTCGCAGACGCTGGGCACGCTGGCGGCGGTGCTGTTCGGCCGCACCGACATGCCGTTTGCGCGGTTGTTTGGCGAGCTCTTCCTGTGGCCGATCTATCTCTCGGCGCTGGTACTGTCGTTCGGCTGGTACACAATCTACGGACCGGCCGGCTACCTCACGCTTCTGGTTCAGTCGATCTTCGACGGCGCGCCCTGGAATCTCTACTCGCTGCCGGGCATGGCGATGATCGCGGGCGTCTCGCAAGCACCGGTCGCCTACATCTACTGCATGTCGTCGGCCTCGATCACCGATCCGACTTTGGAGGAAGCCGCGCGCGTGACCGGCGCCGGCACCTTGAGGACCTTGTGGCGGATCACGCTGCCGCTCCTCATGCCGGCGATCGCCTATAGTGCCGTGCTGAACTTCACTGTGGGACTGGAGCTCCTCGCGATTCCGCTGGTGTTCGGAGATCCCGCCGGCATCACTGTGCTGACCACGTTCCTCTACAACAACGGCGTGGCGTCGGCCCGCCCCGATCACGGGCTGGTGGCAACGGCTGCCGTGCTGATGCTTGCCGTCGTCTGCGTGTTGGTGTGGCTACAAGGACGCCTGCTCGGCAATACAAGGCGCTTCGTCACGCTCGGCGGCAAGGCCACGCGACCGCGCCCTTTCCGCCTGAACAACCTGCGCTGGCCGCTTTGCATCGTCTCGGCGATCTACATCACCGCAACTGTCGTGATGCCGATCGGCGCGCTGCTGCTGCGCGCCTTCACGAGCCTGCTGTCGCCGATGGTGCCGATCAGCGAGGTGCTGACGCTCGGCAACTTCGCCAACATGCTCGAATACCCGGTCTACCCGCGTTCGATCTGGAACTCGCTGATCGTCAGTTCGGTCGGTGGCGTCGTCGCCACTGCGATGGTCGCCCTGATCGCCATCATCGTGCTGCGGTCCGACTTCCGCTGGCGTGGCGCGCTACACTACGTCGCGCTGTTTCCCCGTGCCGTGCCCGGCGTCGTCGCCGGCATCGGTTTCTTCTACGCGTTTGCGCTCGTGCCTGGCCTGGGCGGCCTCCGAAACACGATCTGGATTCTGGTTGCCGCCTTCACGATGCACTTCATTCCTGTGGGGCTCGGTGCGGTTGCTCCGATGTTGTTGCAGATGAGCCCGGATTTCGATCGCGCCGCCCGTACGCAGGGCGCGGACTGGTGGACGACGAGCCGGCGCATCGTTTTGCCCTTGCTGCGCCCGGCGCTGGTAGCCTGCTTCATCATCCTCTTCATCACGTTCTTCAAGGAATACACGACCGCGATCTTCCTGTTCGCTCCCGGCAGCGAAGTGATCGGGACCACGCTGCTCCAGGCATGGACGCAGGGCGAGGTCGGTCTGGTGTCCGCGCTGGCGACCATCCAGATCCTGGTGATCGGCGTCTGTGTCACGGCGGCGCGCGCTTTTCTCGGAGTGAAGCTTTATGGCTGAGTTGCTGATCGAGAACCTGCACAAGCGGTACGGACCGGTCAAAGCGATCGACGACGTCAACATCCACGTTGCCGATGGCGAGTTCGTCACGCTGCTGGGGCCGTCAGGGTGCGGCAAGTCAACAACGCTCGGCGCCATTGCCGGACTGGATCAGCCGACGAGCGGACGCATCCGCGTCGGCAACAAGACCTATTTCGACAGAGAAAAGGGAATCTTCCTGCCGCCGGAAGCGCGCCATTGCGGGCTCGTGTTCCAGAGCTACGCTTTGTGGCCACACATGACGGTCTATGACAACGTCGCGTTTCCGCTCAAGCTGCGCAAGGTATCGACCGCCGACTGCAAGCGCCGCGTCGAGGAGAGTCTCGCTCTCGTCGAGATGGAGCGCTTTCAGGACCGCTATCCGCATCAGCTCTCGGGCGGCCAGCAGCAGCGTGTCGCGCTCGCGCGAACGTTGGTCTACCAGCCCGAAATCCTCCTGCTCGACGAGCCCCTGTCGAATCTCGACGCAAAGCTGCGCGATCGCGCCCGGACCTGGCTTGCCGAACTGCGCACGCGCCTCGGCCTGACGACGATCTACGTGACACACGACCAGGTCGAAGCGCTGGCTCTGTCCGACCGCATCGTGGTCATGAATGGCGGCCGCATCAGCCAGATCGGCTCGCCCCAAGAGATCTACACGCGGCCGGCAGACAGTTTCGTCGCCGACTTCATCGGAACGACCAATTTCCTCAACGGCGACGTGGTCGGGGCGCCCGACGGCGATGGACAGACACTGGTCAGTCTCGCCGATGGTCAGCGCGTTCTGATCAAGTCCGACAAACGTCCATCCCTGGGCGACAAGGTCACGTTTGCCTATCGCCCCGAGCAGATGCGCCTGGCGGCGGCCAACGATCAGGCGATCGGAGGTTCGATCGTTGAAGCCGACGTGGTCAGCCATTCCTATGTTGGCGGCCGATGGCAAATCGGATTGAGCGTCGGCGGAAATCAGATCCGCATCGAAACCCAGGAGGCAATGACTGACCGCCAGTTGCGCCTGTGGCTGCCTGTCACCGGCGGCATCCTGTTTACAGAACGGAACCATGGCAAATCCCACTGACGCCACCTCTCCCGAAAGCGGACTGCATCAGGCCGACTACACCCCCGGTGTCCGCGGCCCGCTGACAGGGCTCCGCGTCATCGACCTCTCGAGGCTGGTCGCAGGCAATCTGCTCACCCAGCATCTCGCCGACTTCGGCGCCGACGTTATCAAGGTCGAGCCGCGCGAAGGCGATACGCTGCGCGGCTGGCGCACCAAGGGTGTCGAAACCAACTGGAAGATCCATTCGCGCAACAAGCGCAGCATCTGCCTGGAATTCCGTCACGACGAAGCGGTGCCGCTGATCCGCAAGATGATTCCCGGCGCCGCGATGCTGGTCGAGAGTTTCCGTCCCGGCACGCTCGAGCAGATGGGGCTCTCGCCGGAGGAACTGCTGCGGCTGGAGCCCAAGCTTGTGATCGTTCGCATATCGGGATGGGGGCAGACCGGCCCCTATCATCGCCGGCCCGGCTTCGGGACATTGGTGGAAGGCTTTTCGGGCTTCGCCGAGATGAACGGCTTCCCCGATCGAGAGCCGGTATTGCCGCCTATGTATCTGGCCGATGCCCTGTCCGGTCTCACCGGAGCGTTCGCCGCGATGGCGGCCCTTCGGGAGGTCGAGATCAACGGCGGAAAGGGACAGGTGATCGACCTGCCGCTGCTCGACCCGATCGTCAACTCGCTCGGGCCTCAGGCGGCAAATTACCGTTTGACCGGCGTGGTCAAACCGCGCAGCGGGAGCCGCTCGAGCGGCTCGGTACCGCGCAATGTCTACCGCACGCTCGATGGCGGCTGGGTTTGCCTGTCGGCATCCACGCAAGGCATGGCGATGCGGGTGCTGCGTTCGATCGGCCGCCCGGAGCTCTGCGAGGATCCAAAGTTCAAGACCAACGAGCAGAGGCTCGTCCATGTCGCCGAACTCGACAAGATCATCGGCGATTTCATCGCGACACGAACGGTCGACGACAACGTCGCCTTCTTCGAGGCGGCCGAGGTCACGATCGGTCCGGTCAACGACACCGTCCGCTTGATGAACGATCGCCACGTGCAGGCCCGGGGACTGCTGGCCGACTATCCCGACGAGGACATGGGAACGTTCCCGATGCACGCCGTCCCGGTTCGCCTGTCCGAGACGCCCGGAAGCATCCGGACGCCTGCGCCACGCCTCGGTCAGCACAGCCGCACCATCCTGGCCGAAGCCGGCCTCAGCCCTGACGACATCGATGCCGCCCTCGCCTCGGGCGTTGTGAAGGAAACCAGCACATGACAGTTGAACGAAAATTCCCGGTCTGGCGCTCTGCGCTGTTCGTACCCGCGAACGTCGAGCGGTTCGTGGTCAAGGCCGTCGAGCGCGGCGCGGACGCGCTGATCATCGATCTCGAGGACAGCGTGCCGCTGGCTGAAAAGGCCAACGCTCGAAAGCTGATCCCGGGCATCGTGAAGCGCTTTCGCGACACCGGAAGTTCGGATGTCATGGTGCGGATCAACCAGCCGCTCGAATTGGCGGTGCCCGATCTGGAAGCGGCTGTCATCGCCGGCGTGGACGCGATCAAGATCACCAAGGTCGAAGGCGCCGAGCATCTGCGCCTGCTCGACGAGATGGTGACCAGACTGGAGATCGAGCGCGGATTGCCCATCGGCAATATCTGGTTTGTCGGCCTGATCGAGGCGCCCGGTCCTCTCTCTAGGGCTCACGAGATCGCGCGATCGATCCCGCGGCTGGCCGGCATTTCACTGGGTGCGGAAGATTATGCCACCGCCATCGGCGCCAAGCCGACGGAAGAAACCCTGTTGATGCCGAAGCAACAGGTCGTGCAGGCAGCCCGCGCCGCCGGCATCATGCCGCTCGGCACCATCGGCTCAGTCGCCGATTTCTCCGATCTGGAAGGATACACAAGGATCGTCAGGCGCTCTGCGGACTTTGGCTTCGTGGGCTCTGCCTGTATCCATCCGTCGCTGGTGCCGATCCTGAACGAGGGTTTCAGCCCCTCCGCCAAGGAGGTAGCGGACGCCGAGCGCGTCGTTGCGCTCAACAAGCAGGCGGCTGCCGAGGGCCGCGCATCCTTCGCCATCGACGGCAAGATGATTGATATTCCGATCGTGCAGCGCGCCGAAGCGCTGCTCGAACGCGCGCAAGCAATCGCCGCCCGCGCGCATCGCCCTCGTTGATTGTGCCACCCCAGCGCGGCGCGAAGCGCCGTCTCTGGGGGCCAAGGACATTCGATAGAGCGCGCGGCAGCCCTTACGCCACCGCCCTCACCTTGCTGATGAAGCCGTCGACCTCCGACGTCAGCGAGGTCGACTGGCTCGACAGGTTGGCGGCGGCCTTCAACACGCCGGAAGCGGCGCGGCCGGTCTCGTTCGCCGCTGACGACACGGTTGCGATGTTGCGGGTGACGGTCGAGGTCGCTTCCGCCGTGTGCTGCACGGTGTTTGCGATCTCGGCGGTGGCCTTGTTCTGCTCCTCGATGGCGGCGGCGATGACGCGGTTGATGCTCGAGACCTCCTCGATGGTCTTGACGATGCCGTCGATCGCCGAGACCGCCTTCTGCGTCGCCCCCTGGATCTCCGTGATCTGGGCGCTGATCTCTTCGGTCGCCTTCGCCGTCTGGGAGGCCAGGTTCTTCACCTCGCTCGCCACCACCGCAAAACCTCTACCGGACTCGCCGGCTCGGGCTGCCTCGATCGTCGCGTTCAGCGCCAGCAGGTTGGTCTGGCCGGCGATCGAGGTGATGAGGCCGATGACCTCGCCGATGCGATCGGCGCCGTCGGCAAGCGCGCGCATGGTGCTGTCGGTTTCCTTGACGGTGACAACCGCCTGCTCGGTGGCGCGCGTCGCCTGCTCGACCTGACGGTTGATCTCGCGGATCGAGGCGTTGAGCTCCTCCGCCGCAGCCGCCACGGTCTGCACGCCGCCGCCGACCTGGTCGGCGAGCGTCGAGGCCGAGCCGGCCTGGGTCTGGGCCTCGGCTGCCGTGCCCGACATCGAGCGCGCGGTCGTCTCCAGCTCGCCCGAGGCGCTCGACAACGTCTGTACCATCTGGCCGATGCGGCTCTCGAATTGCCGCACGAGGCTGGACAATTCGGATGCACGCTTCTCCTTGTCGACGCGCTCGGCGGCCTGGTCGCCGGACAGGCGCTCGGCGTTGATCATGGCTTCCTTGAACACCTGGAGCGCCGCGGCCATGCGGCCGATCTCGTCATTGCGGCCGAGGCCCGGCACCTCGCCGGCGAAATCATGCGCCGCGAAACGGGTCATGACACCGGTGATCGCGGTCAGCGGCCGGGTGACGCGGTTGCGCATCAGCGTCAGCCCGCCGATGGTCAGCGCCAGCGAGGCCGGCACCAGCAGGCCGAACAGGATCAGGCTGACGCGGGCGCGCGAGGCGCCGTCTTCGGCCCGCGAGATCATGTTGGCGAGCGCGGTTTGCGTGACGATGACAACATTGTTGGCGCCGACAAGCTGACGATCGCGGTAGTCGATGCCTGCGACGCCGGCGGGCTCGCCGGCGAGCAGCTTGGTCGCAATGGCATTGCGTTCGTCGCTGAGCGCGCCGGAGATTTCCGGCTCGGCGTTACGGATCGCCTGCAACAGCTCGGGCGAGGCCACATTCGGGCTGAGATCGCGCACGACCACCCAGGACTGCTGGATGCGGCCGCGCAGATCGGCGAAGGTTACGCCATCGGCGGCGGTCCAGGTCTTGTTGGCGAGGATCGAGGAGAACTGGACGAGAATGGTCTGACCTGCGTTGGCGCGGGCCTGCCAGGAGGCCTGCTTGGCGATCAAGAGGCGATCGACCACGGGATCGATCAGCGTCATCGCGTTGTCGACATGGGCGGTGACGTCGCCGATCGCATCCATATAGGCGTCGCTGATCTTGGCCCAGCTCGGTTGCAGGTTCGCGTCGCGCGCCGCCTTCTCCTGCTTCAGCGCAGTGACCGCGCGCGGCCGCAGCTCCTCGAGCTGCGCCCAGATGCCGCGGAGCTTGTCGAGCTTTTCGGCAAGACCGGGCGCTTCAGCAGAGGCGAGGCTCTGCAAGGCCTGCGCGTAATTCTTCTGCACCGTGGCTCGCTGGTCGGCGAGACTGCTCATGACGCTGTCGGGCGCGGGGGCAGCCGACGCCAGATAGCTCAGCGTGTCACCGCGCTCCAGGCGGAAAATCACGAGCGTATTGGTCAGGTCGCGGCTGGCGACCGCGAGCGAGACGATGCGGTTGCTGTCCGAGTAGCGGGTGACCGCGAGCTTCAGCGCATAGGCGCAGATGACGACGAGGACGAGACCGAGAGATCCAACCACCGCCCCGAGGATGCGGGCGACCGAACGCTGCTTTTGCATCGACTGATCCATATTGCCGCCAAGACGCGGTTCGCGGGCAATCTACGGAGCGAACGATGAGATTTGGTTTAAGATTGAACGGCTTTGGCTACCAATCTCTTCCGGGAAAATACGGAAACCGGTAGTTCGATACTCCCCTCAGACCCGTGCGTCCGAGGGTGCCCGCTGCTTGAGCAGCCGGGCGCAGACGAGACCAAGCGCCACCATGATCGCGGCGCTCGTGAGCAGGGTCGAGACCTTGCCACCGTGCTGGAGGCCAAGCCCATAGGCGATCGGGCCAACGGTCTGCCCCATGAAGAAGAAGAACGAATGCAGCGACATCGCCGTCGCCCGCGCCCCGATCGACAGCTCGCTGGCAAACACCTGCAGGCAGCCGTGGATCATGTAGAACCCCCAGCCCATCGCCAGCATGCTGGCGAATTGCAGCTTCCATGCGGGACCGAAGGCGAGCACGCCGAGCTGCAGTCCGACGAGGCCCGCGCCCGCAATCATCATGCCCCTGACGCCGAGCCACGGCAGGAAGCGTGAGACCGTGAAAGTGTAGAACAGTCCGCCGATCGCAAAGCCCGCGATCACGATGCCCGCGATCGACGGCGACTTCTCGCCGAGATCGAACAGCAGCGCGGCGATGAACGGAAACAGGCCGAATACGCAGCAGCCCTCGACGAAGACCGCCGAGTAGCAGTAGCGCGTGTTGGGGTTGGCGAAGATGGTCCGGTAGCCCTGCCGCAAGGCCTTCATATCCGTCTTCGGCGGCGCCGTCAGCGCGGCACCGCGAAAGCCCGCGGCCACCGCAACGGCCGCGATCAGGCCGAGCGCGCCGAGCATCATGAGCACACCGCGCCAGCCGATGAGTTCACCGATGATGCCGGAGGCGGTCGCACCGAGCAGATTGCCGGTCATCGAACCTGCAAGCGTGCGGCCGATCGCGACCTGCCGCTTGGCGGGTGCAACGAGGTCGGCGGTCAGGCCGAGGGCGACCGGAAACACGCCACCGGAGGCGATCCCGGCGAGGATGCGGCTCGCGAACAGGCCCGAGAAGGTGGTCGCGACCGCGCCAAGAATGCAGGAGACGCCAAGCAGCGCCAGGCACAGCGTCATCAACCGCGCCTTGCCGAACAGATCGGCAGCCGCTCCGATCACCGGCTGAACCAGCGCGTAGATCAAGGCGTAGCCGGCCGCGATGCTGGCGGCCGTCGTGATACTGATCGAAAAATCTTCCGCGACATGCGGCAGGACGGGATCGAGCGCGCGCGTGGATAACGCCGCCGAGAAGCTAGCGAGCGCGATGATATTGATCGCGGGCGGAAACTTCTGGTCGGACGACGGCCCGGTCGCAGGCGGGGACATCAGCGCGTTGTGCTTTTCGTCACCGCGTCGAATGCCATCAGCGTGCGGATCAGCCCTTCGAACTCGCGCAGCGGCACCATGTTGGGCCCGTCCGATGGCGCGCGATCAGGGTCGGGATGGGTCTCGATGAAGACGCCGGCAACGCCGACCGCGACGGCTGCACGGGCCAGCACCGGCACGAATTCACGCTCGCCGCCCGAGGACGTCCCCTTCCCGCCCGGCTGCTGCACTGAATGGGTGGCGTCGAAGATCACGGGCGCGCCGGTGGTGCGCGCCAGGATCGGCAGCGCGCGCATGTCGGAGACCAGTGTGTTGTAGCCGAACGAGGCGCCGCGCTCGGTGACGAGCACGTTGGGATTGCTTGCGGTCGTGATCTTGGTCACGACATTGGCCATGTCCCAGGGCGCGAGGAATTGCCCCTTCTTGACGTTGACGACCTTGCCCGTCGCGGCAGCCGCCAGCAGCAGATCGGTCTGCCGGCACAGGAAGGCCGGGATCTGGAGGATGTCCACGGCTTGCGCCACCTCGGCGCACTGCGCGGCGTCATGCACGTCGGTCAGGACCGGCAAGCCGAGAGAGGCGCGTATCTCGGCGAAGATCGGCAGCGACTGTGCGAGCCCGAGACCGCGTGCCGCCGACGCGCTGGTGCGGTTGGCCTTGTCGAACGAGGTCTTGTAGACGAGCCCGATCTTCAGCCGCGCGGCGATCTCCCTCAGCGCAGAGGCCACCTCCAGCGCATGCTGGCGGCTTTCGAGCTGGCACGGCCCGGCAATGATCGAGATCGGCAGATCGTTGCCGAACCTGACTGTGCCAATGGTGACGACCGGCGCCGCTGAATTCGAAGAGCTCAAGGCCAATGTCCCTCGTTTCGGCGCGACCATAGCCGCCATCAGGGTCGGATCAACCCCATTCGCCCCGGGCCACCCGAATATCAGGGTTGCGCCGGGGTTCCGTGCGAGGCCCTTGCGCCGGCGGCCCCTTACTTCACCGCCGAGAAGGCGGTCGGCGTCAGGAGCTGGCTGACGATGTTGCCGACGATCTGGCCGTCCGCTTCGCTCTCGGCACGCGCCTTCATCCAGTCCGGGTCGGTCATGAACTTGCCCCACTTCGCTTCGCGGTCGGCGAGCGAATCCCACGCCAGGAAATAGGTCAGCTCCTGGTTGGATTCGCCGATCAGCGTGGTGAAGAACCCGGCCTGCTTGATGCCGTGCTTCTCCCAGAGCTTCAGCGTGACCGTCTCGAACCGCTTCAGGAGCGCCGGCAGGCGGCCGGGCACGCAACGGTAGATGCGCATTTCATAGATCATTCTGGTTCCTCCCTGATGACGTCGGGGGTTATAACGGCTGGCCGTGACGGTGTCTTCGGCCCCGCCCGATACCGCCCGCGGCGTCTGGCGCATGGCTTGCCGGCCCCGATCGCACCCGGTTCCCGTAATGCTGCCGCAATGATACTGCCGCTACAACGCTTCGGTTGAGGCTCAGGTGCGGATCATGCGGATTTTGCTCGTCGAGGATGAAGCGGAGATGGCCGGGGCGCTGGCCTCGGCGCTCAAGCGGTACGACATGATCGTCGATCACGTGCCAACGCTTGCCGAGGCCGAAGAGGCCATTTCCGCCGACGTGCACGCCGCCGTGCTGCTCGATCGCCAGCTGCCCGACGGCGACGGTCTTGCCCTGATTCCGAAACTGAGAGCGCGCGCCGACGGTGTGCCGATCATCGTGTTGACGGCACGCGGCGAGCTCGCCGATCGCGTCGCCGGGCTCGACAGCGGGGCGGATGATTATCTGGCAAAACCATTCGCGGTGGAGGAATTGCTGGCGCGCCTGCGCGCGGTGTTGCGCCGGCCCGCCGGGGTTCAGCCCGACATCATTCGCGCCGGCCGCCTCGCCTTCGACTTCGGCCATCGCGAGGCGAGCGTCGACGGGGCTCCGCTCGAACTGCCTCGGCGGGAGCTCCTCGTGCTGGAAGCCCTGGTCCGCCGTATGGGCCGGACCGTGCTGCGATCGGCGCTGGAGGAAGCGGTCTACAGTTTCGACGACGAGATCCAGTCGAACGCACTCGATACGCATGTCTCGCGACTGCGCCGCAAGCTTGCCGAAGCCGACGCGTACGTGGAGATCCACGGCATCCGCGGCGTCGGCTATCTTCTGAAGAAACTGCCGTGAGCAGGCACGCCGACCCATATTGCCTGCGCTCTCGGCTGAGCTGGCGCCTGCTTTCGCTCCAGGCCGCGCTGTTCGTCGCTTTGGTCGTCGTCATCATCGGCGCGCTGTGCGCTACAGGCTTCGTGCTGGTCCAACGGGACGAAGACCGCGTGATCGACGTCGTGCAGAGCGCGCTCGCGCGCGACGCAGCCGGCGGCCTGACGCTGCGGCCGACGGCGGAGCTGAAAGCCTTGCGCGAGGAGACCCCCGACCTCTGGTTGCTGGTTCGCGACAGACAGGGGAATTCGCTCAGTGAAGGCTCCGTGCCGGCCGAATTCGCCGGGATCGGCGGCGCCCTCGACCAGATCAGCCAGGCGCGGCTCGGCTGGCAGCTCTTCGAGGACGATCCACGCAAGCCGGCGGCGCGGTTGAAACGCATCGACACGGCCGCCGGCAACGTGCAGGTCATCACGGCGACGCAGGGGAAGCTCAGCGGCGCCAAGGCGGTGTTCACGACGTCGCTCGTGTTGCTGGGCATCGCGCTCCCCGGCCTGCTGTTGATGGGGACCGCGACGTTCATCGCGACGCCGATGGTCGTGCAGCGCGCTTTCAGAGGATTGGACGCGACCGCAGACCAGGCCCGGCGGATCGATATCCATCAGCGCGGCGCGCGGCTGTCGGTGGAGCAGATTCCGCTCGAGGTGGTGCCGCTCGTGGCCGCGGTCAATGACGCTCTCGCGCGGCTCGATCAGGGTTACGCCCGCCACAAACGCTTCGTTGCCGACGCCGCGCACGAGCTGCGCACGCCGATCGCGATCCTGAACACGCGGCTGGAATCGCTGCCGTCGGGACCGGACAAGACCCGCCTGATCGAGGATGCGGCGCGGCTCGCGACACTTGCCGAGCAATTGCTGGATATCCAGCGGCTCGACCGTTGCGGGCATCCATTCGTGTCGGTCGACCTGGTCTCCGTCGCGCAAGGCGTTGCCGCCGACCTCGCACCACTGGCGATCGCGGCTGGCTATGAGCTGTCCTTCGACGCACCGGCGGCGCGGATCGACGTACTCGGCGACGCGGCCGCGCTCGAACGCGCGCTGACCAACCTCGTGCAGAATGCCATCCAGCACGGCCCTCGCCGCGGCACGATCGTCATTCGCGTCAGCCGTCCCGCCAGCATCGAGGTCACCGACGAGGGCGCGGGCATTCCGGCCGATCAGCGCGAGCTGATCTTCGAGCCGTTCTACCGGCTCACGCCGCTCGATCGCGGCGCCGGCCTCGGCCTCAACATGGTGCACGAGATCATGCTCCTCCATGGCGGTCACGTTTCGGTCCTGGACGGACCGAACGGCGGTGCGTGCTTCAGGATGACGCTGCCGCCCCTGCAACAGGGCTGATTCAATTCGTCTCTGCGTCTCAAGCGCAATGCTGTCGCAATGCGCTCAGGCGACTCTTCGACCGCCTCACCTCTTATTTGCGAGGCGCAATCGAAATGCCGGAGTGCGCATGCCCAACGATTTCCTCTCATTCTTCCTGTCCTGGATGTCGGCCCCGCGGCGGGTCGGCGCGATCGCGCCTTCGGGCGCTGCCCTAGCCGATCTCATCACCCGCGAGATCACCGCAACGACCGGCCCGATCCTCGAGCTCGGCCCCGGCACCGGCGCTTTCACCTACAAGCTTCTGAAGCGCGGCGTGCGCCAGCAGGACCTCACGCTGATCGAATACGGTTCGGACTTCACCAAGCTCCTGCAAATCCGTTTTCCCGGCGCGCGCGTGTTGTGGATGGATGCAGGACGGCTCACGACGGAACGGCTCTATGACGGCGCGCCGGTCGGCGCCGTGGTCAGCGGCCTGCCGCTGCTCAATATGTCGACGCGCAAGGTCGTCTCCATCATCGGCGGCGCGTTCCGTTACGTCCGCCCGGGAGGCGCGTTCTATCAGTTCACCTACGGGATGAGCTGCCCCGTGCCGCGGCCGGTGCTCGACCGGCTGGGCTTGCGGGCAAAGCTGGTGGATCGCGCCTTGCTGAACATGCCGCCGGCCGCCGTCTACAAGCTGACGCGACGGCCGCAGATGAAGATCGTCACGGAAACGCTTGCGCCTGATGCCTCAATGCCGGTCGCGCCGGCGCCGATGCACCTCGTGCGCGACTACACCGCCGCGCCCTGAGGCATCACACCAGCCGCGACTGCACCATCGCCGCCTGAATGAACGAGGCGAAGAGAGGATGAGGCTCAAAAGGCCGCGACTTCAGCTCGGGGTGGAACTGGACGCCGATGAACCAGGGATGATCCTCGTACTCGACGATCTCCGGCAGCACGCCGTCGGGCGATAGGCCGGAGAATTTCAGCCCATGCTGCTCGAGGCGGTCCTTGTAGGCGGTGTTGACCTCGTAGCGGTGGCGGTGGCGCTCGGAAATCTCGGTCGCGCCGCCATAGACCTGCGAGACGCGGCTGCCGCGATTGAGCGCCGCGGGATAGGCGCCGAGACGCATCGTGCCGCCGAGATCGCCGGCCTTGGAGCGCTTCTCGAGCTCGTTGCCGCGCAGCCATTCTGTCATCAGGCCGACCAGCGGCTCCTTGGTCGGGCCGAACTCGGTGGAGTTGGCGTCCTCGATGCCGACGAGGTTTCGTGCGGCTTCGATCACCGCCATCTGCATGCCGAAGCAGATGCCGAAATACGGCACGTCGCGCTCACGCGCGAACTGCGCCGCGCGGATCTTGCCTTCGGCGCCGCGCTGGCCGAAGCCGCCCGGCACCAGGATGCCGTTGACGTGTTCGAGGAACGGCGCGGGATCTTCCTTCTCGAAGATCTCGCTCTCGATCCAGTCGAGATTGACCTTCACCTTGTTGGCGATGCCGCCATGCGAGAGCGCCTCGATCAGCGACTTATACGCATCCTTCATGCCGGTATATTTGCCGACGATGGCGATGGTGACGTTGCCTTCGGGATTGCGGACGCGCTCGTTGATCTGCTGCCAGCTTCGCAGCTCCGGCGGAATCCGCGAGCCGATGCCGAAGGCGGCGAGCACTTCGTCGTCCAGGCCCGCATTGTGATAGGCCTCGGGCACGGCGTAGATGTTGTCGACGTCGCGCGCCTCGATCACGGCGCTTTCGCGCACGTTGCAGAACAGCCCGAGCTTGCGCCGCTCTTCCTTCGGGATCTCGCGGTCGGTGCGGCAGAGCAGGATGTCCGGCTGGATGCCGATCGAGCGCAGCTCCTTCACCGAGTGCTGCGTCGGCTTGGTCTTCAGCTCGCCCGCACTCGGGATGTAAGGCAGCAGCGTCAGATGGATGTAGACGGCATGATCGCGCGGCAGCTCGTTCTTGAGCTGACGAATCGCCTCGAAGAAAGGCAGACCCTCGATGTCGCCGACGGTGCCGCCGATCTCGACCAGCACGAAGTCGTAATCGTCATTGCCGGAGAGGACGAATTCCTTGATGGCGTTGGTGACGTGCGGAACCACCTGGATCGTCGCACCGAGATAATCGCCGCGCCGCTCCTTGGAGATGATGTCCTGGTAGATGCGCCCAGTGGTGATGTTGTCCTGCTTGGTCGCAGGCCGGCCGGTGAAGCGCTCGTAGTGACCGAGATCGAGATCGGTCTCCGCGCCGTCATCGGTCACGAACACTTCGCCGTGCTGATACGGCGACATCGTTCCGGGATCGAGGTTGAGATAGGGGTCGAGCTTGCGGAGGCGGACCTTGTAGCCCCGGGCTTGCAACAGGGCACCCAGTGCCGCTGAAGCCAGACCCTTGCCGAGCGAAGAGACCACGCCGCCGGTGATGAATATGTACCGCGCCATGGGACTTAACCTCTAATCCCTCGAATTCGATTCGCCAAAGCGATTCGTATTCCGCCCCAAATAATTTGCGGGCCTGTGGGTGAGCCAAAACTAAGAGTGGTGACAGAGCCTTGATGGGGATTTTTGATGCAGGACGGTAGAAGCCGCCCTGCATGGCCCCCCTGCTTTATTGCGAGCGCGGCACCTGCGGGCCGGCTGGCGCCTGGTTCTGCTGCTGTTCGTCGGCCTTCTTCAGCGAATCCAGGATGCCGCCCGAGGTCGGCGGCGCGATCGGGGCGCCTCCGGCCGGCTGGGTCTGGGACGCCGGCGCGCCGATGATCGACGAAGGCGCCCGGTTGTAGCCGGCATGCCAGGACAGGAACAGGCTGGTGAGGAAGAAGCCCCCAGCCAGGATCGCGGTGGTCCGCGTCAAAAGGTTCGCGGTGCCGCGGCTGGACATGAAGCCCGCGCCCCCGCCCATGCCGAGGCCGCCGCCTTCCGACTTCTGGAGCAGGACGGCGCCGATCATGACGGCGACGATCATGAGGTGAATGACGATGACAACAGTCTGCATAGTGTCCTTCCGTCACAAGCCGACAGCGCCGAGACGGCGGCCGATCGCGCTTCGCGGGTTTTCCTGAAGTTGCGCGGTGTTACACGATCAGAAGAGGCATTGCCACCCCCCGATCGGCCACGGCCGCGCTTTGAGATTAGCTAGGGGCAGCCCTTCGCAATCGCAAGGAAATCGGCCGCCTTCAGGCTGGCGCCGCCGACCAGCGCGCCGTTGACGTTTTTCACGGACATCAGCTCGGCCGCGTTCGACGGCTTGACCGAGCCGCCATAGAGGATCCGCATCCTGGCCCCGTCCGCCCTGAACCGGGAGGTCAGGAGTTCCCGGATAAAGCCATGAATCTGCTCGACATCCTGGGCCGTCGGGGTCAGGCCGGTGCCGATCGCCCAGACCGGCTCATAGGCCACGACCAAGTTGGCGGCGGTCGAGCCGTCCGGCAGCGAGCCGCCGAGCTGGCCGCGCAGGATGTCCAGTGTCTGGCCGGCATCGCGCTGGCCTTGCGTCTCACCGATGCAGACGATCGCGGTGACGCCGGCGCGCCAGGCGGCCTCGGCCTTCTGCCGGATCAGGGCATCGCCCTCGCCGTGGTCGGCGCGACGCTCGGAATGGCCGACGATGATGGCGGTCGCACCGGCATCGGCCAGCATTTCGGCAGCGATATCGCCGGTATTGGCGCCGGAGGCCTTGGGGTGGCAATCCTGCGCCCCCACCGCGACCTTGCTGCCGCGCGCCTTGTCGGCGAAGGCCGCGATCAGGGTCGCGGGCGGGCAGACCAGCAGGTCGGCCTTGGCGGCCACCTCTGCCGCGCCTTTGAGCATGGCGTCGAATTCGGCAGCCGAGCCCTTGAGGCCGTTCATTTTCCAATTGCCGGCGATCAGCGGTCGGATGGCGTCGGTCATGTCAATTTCCAGCAAAATGAGGTTTGTGCATGCGCTAGCAGAGCTGTCGCGGCAGTTCCAGAGAGCTAAGGCTTTTAACCGCAGCGTCGAGGGACCGCGTGGCCCGAGGTTGCGGGGGGAAAGCCGCCACTTTATGATGATTGATCAATTTGGTGACGCGCTTTTGCGGAATCTGCATTAAGACGCGCTCCCGTTCCCCTCCTGCCAAACAAGTTGGACCAAATGCTTCGAGGAATGCGCAAGGCCTCATCAAACTGGCTCGGCAAGTCCATTATGGCCGTGGTGATGGGCGTGTTGATCATCAGTTTCGGCGTTTGGGGCATCGCCGATATCTTCAAAGGCTTCGGGCAGTCGACGGTGGCCAAGGTCGGCAGCACCGAGATTTCGTTGAACGAGTTCCGGCAGACCTATACCGACCGGCTGCAACAGATCAGCCGCCAGTTCGGCCGCCCGCTGACGCCTGACCAGGCGCGTGCCTTCGGCCTCGACCGCCAGGTGCTTCAGCAGACGATCGCGGAAGCCGCCCTCGACGAAGAAGCCCGCCGGCTCGGGCTCGGCCAGTCCGACGAACAGATCCGCCAGGTCATCATGAACGACCCCAACTTCAAGGGCGTCGGCGGCAGCTTCGATCCGAACCGCTTCCAGGCCGTGATCCGCAATTTCGGCTATACCGAGCAGCGCTACGTCTCCGAGCAGCGCAAGGTGTCACTGCGCCGGCAGATCACCGGCACGATCGGTGCCGGCCTCGAACCGCCGAAGGCCATGATCGACGTACTGACGCGCTTCCAGAACGAGCAGCGAGCGATCGAATTCGTCAGGCTCGACGCCGCGCAGGCTGGCACCATCGACGCTCCCTCGCCCGAAGCCCTCGCCGCCTATTTCGAGGATCACAAGGTCCAGTTCCGCGCGCCCGAATATCGCAAGATTTCCTTCGTCGTGGTCTCGCCGGAAGAGATCGGCAAATGGAGCGAGGTCTCCGACGAGGACGCCAAGAAGGTGTTCGACCAGCGCAAGGACCGGCTCGGCACGCCGGAGAAGCGCCAGATCCATCAGATCGTATTCCCCAACGTCGCCGAGGCGCAGGCCGCACGCGAGCGCCTCGCCGGCGGAATGTCGTTCGAGGACCTCGGCAAGGAGCGCGGGCTGAGCAGCTCCGATGTCGACCTCGGGCTCGTGACCAAATCGTCGCTCGACCCCGCGGTCGGCGATGCCGCCTTCGCGCTTCCCGCGGGCGAGATCAGCCAGCCGATCCAGGGCCGTCTCGGCACGTCCATCGTCAAGGTCGACAAGATCGAGCCGGGCAGTGAAGCGAACTACGCCAGCCTTGTCGGCGACATCAAGCGCGAGATCGCCACCGAGCGCGCCCGCGTCAAGGTCAACGATCTCCGCGACAAGATGGAAGACGAGCGCGGCGGCGGCGCCAGCGTGATCGATGCGGCGCAGAAGCTCGGCCTCACGGCCGTGACCATCGACGCCGTCGACCGCTCCGGCCGTACCCCGAACGGCCAGCCCGTCACCAGCATCCCGCAGGGCCTCGACGTGGTGTCGCAGGCCTTCAACACCGATGTCGGCGTCGACAACGACGCGATCTCGTTCAAGGGCGGCTATGTCTGGTACGACGTGCTCGCCATCACGCCCTCGCGCGACCGCAATCTCGACGAGGTCCGCGACCAGGTCGAGGCGCGCTGGCGCCAGGACCAGATCGCCGCCAAGCTGAAGACCAAGGCGACCGAGATGGTGCAGAAGCTCGAACAGGGCGGCAAGCTCGCTGACGAGGCCGCCGCGATCAACGCCAAGGTCGAGACCGCCTCCGGCTTCAAGCGCGACGACTCGCCCGCCGGCGTGCCCGCCAACGTCGTTGCGGCCGCCTTCCGCACCGCCAAGGACGGGGTCGGACAGACCGCCGTGAGCGGCGGCAGCGAGGTAATCGTCTTCCGCGTCACCGACATCGTCGAACCCGCGGTCGACGCCGCGTCCGACGCGGTGAAGAAGCTGAAGGACAGCCTCGACCGCGCGCTGACCGACGAGCAGGTCGCCTCCTACGTCAACAAGCTTGAAACCGACATCGGGACCACCATTAATCAGGCCGCCTTCGCGCAGGTGACCGGCGCGAACCAGTGAGTTGAAAGCACGCGATGGACGACCTGAAATCGATCATTGGAAAAGTGGCGACCGGCGCCAGCCTGTCGCGTGACGAAGCGGCTTCCGCCTTCGACGCCATGATGTCCGGCGAGGCCACGCCCTCGCAGATGGGTGGCCTGCTGATGGCGCTGCGGGTGCGCGGCGAGACCGTGGACGAAATCACCGGCGCGGTCTCGGCGATGCGCTCCAAGATGCTCACGGTCGACGCGCCCGCGGACGCCGTCGACATTGTCGGCACCGGTGGTGACGGCTCCGGCTCGGTCAACGTCTCGACCTGCGCATCCTTCATCGTCTCGGGCACCGGCCTGCCGGTGGCCAAGCACGGCAACCGTGCGCTGTCGTCGCGCTCGGGCGCCGCCGACGTGCTGGCGTCGCTCGGCGTGAAGATCGACCTCAGGCCCGAGCAGGTCGGCCGCTGTGTGCGCGAATGCGGCATCGGCTTCATGTTCGCCCCTGCCCACCATCCGGCGATGAAGAACGTCGGCCCGACCCGGGTCGAGCTTGCGACACGCACGATCTTCAATCTGCTCGGCCCCTTGTCGAACCCGGCCGGCGTCAAGCGCCAGATGGTCGGCGTGTTCTCGCGGCAATGGGTGCAGCCGCTTGCGCAGGTGCTGAAAAACCTCGGCTCGGAATCCGCCTGGGTGGTGCATGGCTCCGACGGTCTCGACGAGATCACCCTCACCGGCCCGACCTTCGTCTCCGCGCTCCACAATGGCGAGATCCGGAATTTCGAGGTGACGCCGGAGGACGCCGGCCTGCCGCGCTGCGATCCCGGTGCGCTCAGGGGCGGCGACGCCGACGCCAATGCGATCGCCTTGCAAAGCGTGCTCGACGGCAAGCCGAGCCCCTATCGTGACGTCGCGCTGATCAACGCCGCCGCCGCGCTGGTCGTGGCCGGCCGCGCCAAGGACCTCAAGGAGGGCGTTGCGATCGGCGCGAAGTCGCTCGACAGCGGCGCGGCGAGCGCGCGGCTGAAGCATCTGATCGCGGTCTCGAACGGCTGAGCCTGACATGTCGGACATCCTGACCAAGATCGAAGCCTACAAGCGCGAAGAGATCGCAGCCGCCAAGCGCGCGCAGCCGCTCTCGGAAGTCGAGGCCAAGGCCAAGGCGCAGGGAGCCCCACGCGGCTTCGTCCGCGCGATCAAGGCCAAGCACGCCAATGGCGACTACGCGCTGATTGCCGAGGTCAAGAAGGCCTCGCCGTCGAAGGGGCTGATCCGTGCCGATTTCGATCCGCCGCTGCTCGCCAAGGCCTATGAGGCCGGCGGTGCGGCCTGTCTGTCGGTCCTGACCGACACACCCTCGTTCCAGGGCCATCTCGACTTCATGGTGGCGGCGCGCGCGGCGACGTCGCTCCCGGTGCTGCGCAAGGATTTCATGTTCGACACCTATCAGGTGATTGAGGCGCGCGCGCACGGCGCCGACTGCATCCTGATCATCATGGCCGCGCTCGACGATGCCACAGCCAAAGATCTCGAGGACGCCGCCCTCACCTACGGCATGGACGTACTGATCGAAATCCACGACCGCGCCGAGCTCGACCGCGCGCTGAAGCTGCGTTCGCCGATGATCGGCGTCAACAACCGCAATTTGCGCACCTTTGAGACCACGCTCGCGACCAGCGAGACGCTGGCGCCGCTGATCCCTGCGGAACGGCTGATGGTGGGCGAGAGTGGCATCTTCACGCCCGCCGATCTCGCCCGGCTTGAGCGCGTCGGCATGTCGACCTTCCTGGTCGGCGAGAGCCTGATGCGCCAGGCCGACGTGACCGCCGCCACGCGCACGCTGCTCGCGCGCGAGAACGCGCCGCGCGCGACGGGTACGCGCTGACATGGCGCGCAAGCCCGCCAAGGCCAGGCAATCCAAAGCGAAAGCCGGCCCTGCCCTCACCCATATTGGCGCCTCCGGCGAGGCGCGGATGGTGGACGTGTCGGACAAGCCCGCGACCGAGCGGCTCGCGGTCGCCGAAGGCCACGTCATCATGACCAAGGCGACCCTTGATCTCATCGTCTCGGGCAACGCCAAGAAAGGCGACGTGCTCGGCACCGCGCGCATCGCCGGCATCATGGCCGCCAAACGCACCTCGGAGCTGATCCCGCTGTGTCATCCCCTCGCGCTGTCGAAGGTCACGGTCGACATCGAGCCCGACCCGAAACTGCCAGGCTGCCTCGTCCGCGCCAGCGTGAAGGTGACGGGCCCGACCGGCGTCGAGATGGAGGCGCTCACGGCGGTGTCGGTCGCCTGCCTCACCATCTACGACATGATCAAGGCGGTCGAACGCGGCGTGCGCATCGAGGGCATCCATCTGGTCGAGAAGCTCGGCGGCAAGTCGGGCCACTACCGCGCCTGAGCGCCGCGTGATCTATTTCGCCTCGCGCTGCCGCTCGCGATAGGCGCGCGTCTTCATCCGGTTGCCGCACAGCGTCGACATGCACCACCGCCGCGTCGATGGTTTCGAGCGGTCGAAGAACACCCGGCGGCATTCTTCCGACGCACACATCTTCAGCCGGTCCAGCGTTCCCACAAGCGTCGCGTCATGGAGCTCGATCGCGATGGCCGACAGGCCTGCGAGCGCATCCTCGCGCGCTGCCGACAGCATCGCGCCACGGCCTGCGCGCGCCTCCACCCGCAACGGAAGCGGCGCGAGCGCCTCGTTGAGCGTGCCGAGAACGCTCCTGTTCCGGGACCGCTCGGCGGGCTCGCATTGCAGATAGGCGCGCAAGGCGCCGCGCAGTCGTAGCGCGGTCTCAAACATCGCGGGCGTGACACGCCCGCCCTCGGCGCCAAGGCCGCGTTCCCGCATCCAGTCCGCAAGTTCCTTCGGCCCGCCGAGCTCATCGCTCTCCGGGTGCTCCACGCCGAAATGCATGAAGTGGCGAACATCGAGCGTGTTGGCGAAATCGTAGACGTTCGCCAGCGTGTCGGGAACCTGGAATTTGCGCGACTCTTTCGACATCGGAACACCAAAGATTGGAACACCAGTAAAACAGATTTACTGGTTGACAGCAAGCGACACCTGTATCCTAATTATACTGGTGTCGAATCCTTCGGGATCGAGCGCCCATTGCGATCACCAGAACGGAGACCCCGAGCCGATGGCCGATGCCCTGCACTATCTCGAACTCACCGCGCTCGCAGCGCGCCTCAGGGCGCGCGACATCTCCGCGCTGGACGTGACGCGCGCGCAACTCGACCGTATCGACGCCATGGACCGGGATCTCGGCAGCTACGTTCATGTGATGGCGGAAACCGCCATCGCAGAGGCAAAAGCCGCGGACGCCGAAATCGCACAGGGCCGGTATCGCGGACCGCTGCATGGCGTGCCGATTGCGCTCAAGGACCTGTTCTGGACCAAGGGCATTCCGACGGCGGCCGGCACCATGCTTCATCGCGACTTTCGTCCCCACGAAGACGCAACCGTCGTGCGCCGGCTCAAGGACGCAGGCGCCGTGATACTCGGCAAGCTGCAACTCACCGAGGGCGCCTATTCCGATCACCATCCATTGGTGACGCCGCCGAAGAATCCGTGGAATGCGAGTTACTGGCCGGGCATTTCGTCCAGTGGCTCGGCGGTCGCAACCGCTGCCGGGCTTTGCCTCGGCTCGCTCGGCTCCGACACCGGCGGTTCGATCCGCTGGCCCTGCGCCGCCAACGGGCTGACCGGATTGAAGCCGAGCTGGGGTCGCGTCAGCCGACACGGCGCCTTCGAGCTGGCCGCGACGCTCGACCATGTCGGACCGATCGGCCGCAGCGCGGCCGATGCGGGCGCGCTGCTCGGCGTCATTGCCGGACACGACCCCAACGACCCCACCTCGGTGTTCAATCCGGTGCCCGACTATCTGGCCGCGGCCGCACAGGACGTGCGGGGCTTGCGGATCGGCGTCGATGCCGCCTGGAACAGCGACGACGTGGACGTTACGACACAGCACGTGCTGGCAGACGCCATCGACGCGTTCCGCGCGCTAGGCGCCGACATCGTCGATGTCAGATTTCCTGACGTAGTGCAGGCGATTGCCGACTGGACACCGAATTGTGCGGTGGAGGCTGCGGTCGCGCACGAGACGACCTATCCTGCCCGCAAGAACGAGTACGGCCCGATGCTCGCCTCGCTGATCGAGGCCGGCCGCGCGCTGTCCGCTCTCGATTATCAGAAGATCCTGCTGCGGCGGCTGGCGCTGCGCGGCCGCGTCACCGCGCTGTTCGAGACCATTGACCTGCTGCTGATCCCGGTACACCCGTTCCCGCCGGTGACGCTCGCCATGATCCAGACGCTCGGCGAGCAGCCGGATCTGATCGCGAAGCTGCAGCGCTACACCTGTCCGTTCGACATGACCGGTCATCCCACGATCACGCTACCGGGTGGTGCATCGGCAGACGGACTGCCGATCGCGTTCCAGCTCGTCGCCGCTCATCTCGGCGAGGCCATGCTCGTGCGCGCCGGCGCGGCGTTCCAGCGTGCCACGTCCTGGCACCGTCGCCATCCTTCCCTCACCTCGCGGAGGCAGCATTGACCATTCAATCCACGCTCGCTCAGCGAGGCATTTTCCATGGCTGGTTCGTCGTCGCGGCGGCATTTGCCGTCATGTTTGTCGGCTTCGGCTCCGCCTACACGTTCAGCGCATTTCTGGAGCCGCTCCAGCGCGATTTCGGCGCCTCGCGCGGTTCAATCTCGCTCGTGTTTTCGATTGCGGGCTTTCTGTACTTCGCGCTCGGACTCGTCAGCGGTCCCCTCGCCGACCGGTTCGGCTCGCGTCCGCTGGCCATAGCCGGCATGATCCTGATCGCGGTCGGACTTGCGGCCGCGAGCGCGGCACGTTCCCTTGTCGAGGTCTATCTCGCCTACGGGCTGGGCGTCGGCCTCGGCCTCGGCTGCGCCTATGTTCCCGCGATCGGCGCGGTGCAGCGCTGGTTCGTCAAGCGCCGCGGCTTCGCCTCCGGGCTCGCGGTGAGCGGCATCGGGCTCGGTACGCTGGCGATGCCGCCGCTCGCCTCATTGTTGATCGCATCGGTGGGCTGGCGCGGCGCCTATCTGGTGCTGGGCGCGATCGCGCTGGTGCTGGGCGGCGGAGCGTCGCTGCTGATCGAGAACGATCCGAAGCACCGCGGCCTCGGACCCGACGGTGATCCGCCTCGCGAGGCCGCGGGCGCAAGCAATGCCGGCGGCGCTTCGGTGCGCGAGGCCGTCCGGTCGACGCGGTTCATCGCCCTCTACGCATCGTGTCTGGTCTGCTCGTTCGGCGCCTTCGTCCCGTTCGTCCATCTCGTGCCTTACGCGCGCGACCACGGGGTCGCGGCGTCTTCTGCGGTGCTGCTGCTCGGCGTGATCGGGGCCGGCAGCACCGCTGGCCGCTTCTTTCTCGGCGCGCTCGCCGACCGGATGGGCCGCGATCGCTCGCTCATCATGGTCCTGGTCGGAATGGCGTTCGCGATGGCGATCTGGGCCATCGCCGCCGATGTCTGGACCCTCGCCGCTTTTGCCTTCGTCTACGGCGTGTTCTACGGCGGCTGGGTCGCGGTGCTGCCCGCGGTGGTCATGGACTATTTTGGCGGACGCAACGTCAGCGGAATCATCGGTATTCTCTACACCAGCGTGGCGTTCGGCACGCTGGTTGGTCCGAGTGCGGCCGGCTTCGCCTATGACGTCAACCACAGCTATACGTTGCCGATCCTGATCAGCGCCGCCGCGAACGTCGTCGCGGCGCTGATCGTGGCGGCGATACTGGCGCGCAGCGGAGCCCACGCGATCAGCGCAGCGAAGAGCTGATCGACCCGAATTTGGCGTTAAGCTTGGAGCCCATGCCGTTCACGACGGAAATGATGGCCAGCGCGATGCCGGCGGCAATCAGGCCGTATTCGATCGCGGTCGCACCACGCTCGTCGGCCAGGAAGTTCTTCAAGGTGTTTGTCATCGTTCGTGTCCTCTCTGTGTCGTCGGCAGGCATGTTCGCAAATCACGTGCCAATGCCGACTCGAGGATCGCCAACATCTTAGATGGTTAAGCCTTGGTTGACCGTGGCACGACCGGCAGGAATTGACCGGCATCGCGAGAGCTTGCGGCAATTCCTGCACGTCTTGCGTCGCGCGCATCGATTGCTTTTGTGCGCGGCCGTTCATGTCGCATTAACCGCGCTTCCTAACTTCGCCTCCATATCGTTTCCGTAAACCAATGGATGTTCTCGGGATCAAGAAGCGATCCTGACGTGTGCGCGGCAACGATCGACATGATGACGAAATACGGCAGTCGCCTCTTTGACCAGGTCTTCGTGCGCAGCGGACCGATCCGCTGGCTGGTCGTGGGCGGCACGTTGCTGATCGCGGCCATCGCCATTGGCTCGGTCCTGATGGCGCAGAATTTCCGAGAGCGCGCGCTGCGCAACAGCGGGCGCGAGCTGGAAAACACCGTCCTTCTGCTCGCTCATCATTTCGATCAGCAGTTGCAGGATTTCGCGGTCATCCAGAAGGATTTCGTCGACCACGTCCGCGCGACCGGCATCGCAAGCGCCGAGGACTATCGCAAGCGCCTCTCCGGCCAGGACGTCCACCGGATGCTGCGCTCGAAGATCGAGGCGCTGCCCTACATGGGCGGCGTCAACATCATCGATGCCGAAGGCAATCTCATCAACTCCTCGACGGCGTGGCCGGCCCCCAAAGTGAACGTCGCCGATCGCGCCTATTTTCGTACTTTCAAATACGATCCTTACTCGCCGAACGTGCTGATCGAGCCGGTGCACAGCCGCGTCTCCGGCGCCTGGACCATCCTGATCGTGCGCAAGATCGTGGGACCGAACGGCGAGTTCATGGGCGTGGTCGGACGCGGCATCGAACCGGCCAATTTCGAGAAGTTCTTCGCCTCCGTCGTGCTCGGCGAAGGCGCCACGATCTCGATGCTGCATCGCGACGGCACGCTGCTCGCTCGCTATCCCCATTCCAGCGAGCAGATGGGCAGGAATTTCAAGACCGGCCCGTTCGAGCAGCAGAGGATATTCGGGCTCGATCACTTCGCCGGCCGCATCATGAGCCCCGTCGACGGAGAAGACCGTCTGATCTCCTCGCGTGCCCTGCCCCACTTCCCAATCCTGATGATGGCCACCACGACGCGCGCGGCGGCGCTAACGGACTGGCGCGAGCAGATCGGCATCCTGATCTCGGTTGCGGGCGCCTCCGCGCTCGCCATCGCGGGCGTGCTGATCGCGATCGTGCGCAAGCTGCTGGAGCAGCACCGCGCCTCCCGCGAGCGGCTGACGCTGGAGAAGCAGCGCCTCGACCGCGCCGTCAACAACATGACGCAGGGCCTGCTGCTGTTCGATGCCGAGCGGCGGCTGGTGATCTGCAACCAGCGCTACATCGAGATGTACGGCCTGTCGGCCGAGGTGGTGAAGCCCGGCTCAAGCTTCCACGACATCATCGCCCACCGCAAGGCGACCGGCTCGTTCACTGGCGACATCGGCGACTATGTCGTCCGTGTGCTGCGCGACATCCATGTGCGTAACTCCATGGTGGTCGACACCTCCGACGGGCGCTCGATCCACATCCTCAACGAGCCGCTCGCGGACGGAGGCTGGGTGGCGACCCACGAAGACGTCACCGAGCGCCGGCGCATCGAAGAGCGCATCACCCACCTCGCCCATTACGACGCGCTGACCGACCTGCCCAACCGCACCATGTTCCACGAGCACCTGCGCGCGGAGCTCGCCGCCATCGCCGGTGGCGAAGAGATCGCGGTGCATTACATCGACATCGACGAGTTCAAGGGCGTCAACGACGCGCTCGGCCATCTCGTCGGCGACGAGCTGTTGAAATCGATCGCGACGAGCCTCAGCCGCTGCGAGGGTCCGCAGGACTTCGTGGCGCGGCTCGGCGGCGACGAATTCGCCATCGTACAGAGCGCGGTGACGTCGCTGGAGCAGGTCAACGAGCTCGTCGCGCGGATCTTCCAGGCCATCCGCGCGCCGTTCGACTGCATGGGCCATCATCTCACCACGGACGCCAGTATCGGCATCGCGCTGGCGCCACGACACGGCACCGCGCTGGACCAGATCCTGAAGAACGCGGACATGGCGATGTATGCCGCCAAGGCCGCCGGACGCCGCACCTATCGCTTCTTCGAGCCGGAGATGGACGCCAAGGTCCAGGAGCGCCGGCAGCTCGAGATCGATCTGCGCCATGCCATCGCCCAAGGTGGGCTCGAAGGCGGGCTCGAGGTCTACTACCAGCCCTGTCTCGCCCTGAAGGACGACCGCATCACCGGCTGCGAGGCGCTGGTGCGCTGGCGCCATCCCGAGCGCGGCATGGTCTCGCCCGCCGAGTTCATCCCGATCGCCGAAGACACCGGCCTGATCAACGAGATCGGCGAATGGGTGCTGGCCACCGCCTGCCGCGATGCCGCCAACTGGCCCGACGACATCCGCCTCGCCGTCAACGTCTCGCCGGTGCAGTTCAAGAGCGGCACGCTGGCGCTGAAGATCATGGCGGCCCTTGCCGCCTCCAATTTGCCGGCGAGCCGGCTCGAGCTCGAGATCACCGAGGCCGTGCTGATCCGCGACGACGACACCGCGCTTGCGATCCTGCATCAGCTCCGCGCCATCGGCGTGCGGATCGCACTCGACGATTTCGGCACCGGCTACTCCTCGCTGAGCTATCTGCACCGCTTCCCGTTCGACAAGATCAAGATCGACCGCTGCTTCGTCAGCGACATCGCCGGTCCCGACGGCTCCGCCAGCATCGTGCAGGCCGTCGTTAACCTGGCTGCCGCCCGCCGCATGACCACAACGGCCGAGGGCGTCGAGACCGAGGAGCAGCAGCGCTTGCTCCGCGCGCTCGGCTGCTCCGAGATGCAGGGCTACCTGTTCAGTGCCGCAAAACCGGCCGGCAAGGTGCTGGAGCTGTTCGCGCTGCATCGCAGCCGCCTCGCCCAGCGCGGTGGCGAAGGAAGCCGGCGCCGCGAGGCCAGCTAGGGCGGTCTTCCCAACAATTGGAAGCGTCACCGCACGAATTCGCCCGGGAGCGGTCATCCGCTCCCGGGCGATATCTGAACGTCGTAAGGCTTAGTTCGGTACCGCCGCCTTCGGCGCAGGCTTGGCGGCGACCGCATTCGCGGTCACGCCGTGCAGGAAGTCGTAGGCCGCATGCAGGGCCTTGTCGTCCTTCTCTTCCGGCGGGACATAGGACTGCGATCCGGTCTGCTCGGTGCCGTCGGCGGCCTGCAGATGGCCGCGCATCTGGGACTCCGCCATGGTGTCCATCCGGCCCTTCAGCTCGGGCGGCACATCCTGGAGGATCTCGATGTCGGGCGCGATGCCCTGGGCCTGGATCGAGCGGCCCGACGGCGTGTAGTAGCGCGCCGTGGTCAGCGCCAGCGCGCCATTGCCGGCGCCGAGCGGAATGATGGTCTGCACCGAGCCCTTGCCGAACGAGCGCGTGCCGATGATCGTGGCACGCTTGTGGTCATGCAGCGCGCCTGCGACGATCTCCGAGGCCGAAGCCGAGCCGCCATTGACCAGAATCACCAGCGGCTTGCCTTTGGTGAGGTCGCCGCCATGCGCGGTGAAGCGCTGGGTCTCTTCGGGATTGCGGCCGCGGGTCGAGACGACCTCGCCACGCTGGAGGAACGCGCTCGACACCGACACGGCCTGGTCGAGCAAGCCGCCCGGATTGTTGCGCAGGTCCATCACGTAGCCGACCAGCTTCTCCGGCGGGACCTCCTTGGAGATCGACGCGATCGCCTTCTTCAGGCCGTCGGTGGTCTGCTCGTTGAACGAGGTGACGCGGATATAGCCGATGTCGCCGTTCTCGACGTGGAAGCGCACCGGACGCACATGGATGATCTCGCGCTTGATCGCGACGTCGAGCGGAGCGTCGGCGCCCTTGCGCACGATGGTGAGCTTGGTCTGGGTATCGACCGGCCCCTTCATCTTGTTGACGGCCTGCTCGAGCGTCATGCCCTGCACGGCATCGCCGTCGATCTTGCTGATGAGGTCGCCGGACATGATCCCGGCCTTGGACGCCGGCGTGTCGTCGATCGGCGAGACGACCTTGACCAGGCCGTCCTCCATCGTGACCTCGATGCCGAGCCCGCCGAACTCGCCGGAGGTGGTCTCCTGCATCTCGGTCCAGGCCTTGTCGTTCATGTAGCGTGAATGCGGATCGAGCGAGGTCACCATGCCGGTGATCGCGCCTTCGATCAGCTTGGAATTGTCGGGCTTCTCGACATAGCTCGCCTTCACCCGCTCGAACACTTCGCCGAACAGATTGAGACGGGAATAGGCATCATCCGCGCTCGCTGCCGCCCGTGCCGCCCATACTCCACCGTGCGGGCTGGCGACCAGAAGGGTTAGACACGCTCCCGTGAGTGCGCCCAGGGGGAACAGCAGGTTTTTCCGCATGGATAGGCTGGCCTTCTTGCTGGAGCTTTGCTTTGGGCTTGTGAGGCGCCATGCAAATGGCGATCCAGCCCGCTGTTCACAATACCATTCTGGTTTCTTCAAGGCCGGGACGCCACGCCGGCGGGTACATCGTAAAAATCCCTTCGCCCGGGCCTAAACTTTTGGCAACGTTCCGAGACCGTTTCGCGCAAGGCGGGAATCGGCCGGCCGGCCCACGCCTCTCAGCTATGCGATTTTAGGATGGTTTTGGAGGGCCGGACACGATAGGCGATGACAACAAGGCTTCAAATTCTCGGGAGGACAACAATGAACGACGCGCCCCGCATCCGGCCGGAAAGGAACGTCGAACTCGGCGCCAGCGCCGAGCCATTCCAGAACCTGCACGAATTCATCCGCAAGGCGCGCGCCAACCTCAACCAGAACGCCTGGGACTATATCGTCGGCGCCGCCGAGACCGAGACCACGATGCGCCGCAACCGCATGGCGCTGGACGAGATCGCCTTCCGGCCGCGCGTGCTGCGCGACGTCCGCGAGGTCGACGGCTCGGTCGAGCTGTTCGGGCGCAGGATGCGGCTGCCGGTGGTGCTGGCCCCTGTCGGCGCACTGGAGATCTTCGATCCGGATGGCGCGGCGAGCGTCGCCCGCGCCTGCGGCACCTTCGGCGCGGCGCACATGCTGAGCTCGGTGTCCGAGCCCGGCCTGGAGAAGACCGCCGAGGCCGCCCCTGACGCGCTGCGGCTCTATCAACTCTATGTGCGCGGCGACGACGATTTCGTCGCCGATGTCGTCAGCCGGAGCGAGAAGAACGCCTACGCCGCCTTCTGCCTGACCGTTGACACCGCCCATTACAGCCGTCGCGAACGTGACATTGCCAAGCGCTATGTTCGCGAGAGCCGCCTGCGCGCCACCGGCGGCGATTACCAGAAGGGCCTGGAGTGGCGGACCGTGAAGATGATCAAGGACAAGTTCAAGATCCCGCTCATCCTGAAGGGCATCGCCACCGCCGAGGACGCCCGGATCGCGGTCGACCACGGCGTCGAGTGGATCTACGTCTCCAACCATGGCGGCCGCCAGCTCGATCACGGCCGCGGCGCCATGCATGTGCTGCCCGAGATCGTCGACGCCGTGAAGGGACGCGCCAAGATCATGGTCGACGGTGGCTTCTGCCGCGGCACCGACATCGTCAAGGCGATCGCGGCGGGCGCGGACATGGTCGGCATCGGCCGGCTGCAATGCTGGGCATTGGCGGCGGCCGGCGAGGCCGGCGTGAGGCGAATGCTGGAGCTGCTCGAGGACGAGGTGCTGCGCTGCCTCGGCCTCTTGGGCGCCACCTCATTCGCCGAGGTCGACAAGTCCTGCCTGCACCAGGCGACTGCAACGAATGCGCCGAGCGTGTTCAGCGCGTTCCCGCTGTTCGACCATGACCCCTATCGATATTGAGTGAAAGGATGCAATGAGCTCGCTCTCTCCCGGCAGCGCGGACGCGCTGCTGTTCGATCTCGGGCGCGTCGTGCTCGACATCGATTTCTCCAAGGCGATCGCCTGCTGGGCGGGACATGCCGGCTGCAAGCCGGACGCCATCGTCGCGCGCTACGTGCGGGACAGCGAAGCCTACCGGCTGCACGAGGTCGGCAAGATCAGCGACGAGGCCTATTTTGACTCGCTGCGCGCCTCGCTCGGGATCGGCATTTCGGACGCGCAGTTCCTGGAGGGCTGGAACGCGATCTTCGCCGGCGAGATGCCCGACATCGCCGAGCTGCTGCCGCGTGCGGCGAAGCAGTTGCCGCTCTACGCCTTCTCCAACACCAACCGGCCGCATGTGGACCACTTCTCGAAGGAATATGCCGGCCTGCTCGGCCATTTCCGCGAGCTGTATCTGTCGTCCAGCATCGGCCTGCGCAAACCGGATGTGGAGGCCTTCGACCATGTCGTGGCCGCGATCGGCGTGCCGGCGAACCGTATCGTGTTCTTCGACGATCTTGCCGAGAACATCGAAGGAGCGCGGTCGCGCGGCCTGACCGCGGTCCACGTGACCTCGCCCCGCGACGTCGGGAATGCCCTCAAGGCGCTCGGAATCTGACCTCTGGCCGGCAAGCCGACGGGCCGCGAGTGGAACTATTTTGCCTGGGGGCGAGGAACCAAAACCCTTTGTGCATTTTTATACGGAGTTCCCGGAACGATTGCCCCTCTCGGGACTCATGAGTCCGTTGGGAATTCTACATCGGGCTTATCGTCGTGTTGGGCAAAACCTACCTTACCAAGCAAGCCTCTCTGCTGATGAAATTCGCCAGAACCACCTCGGATTCTGACCTCTCCGCAAAACTGATCAGCAAGGCCGCCGACCTGAAATCCCAGGCCGACCCGCTGCCTGACAAGGATCAGGGCCCCGCAGCGCCGGACGTCAGTCCGTACAAGCCGCCGGGGAGTTGACCGATGCTGGCCGTGGCTCTCGTCCTTCTCGTCCTCGCCATGGCCATCCTCGTACCGGTCTGTCTCGCCTTCTGGATCATGCCGCGGCGGACTTGATGCTCACCCTTCATCGCAGAGCGGATGACGCAGGATAAATCATCCTGCGCGGCCACTGTTTTGCCTCTGCGCCTGCACTCGGCTAGAACTCTCGCCGCCGATTTGCCCGAACGGGCCCAGCAGGAGTTTTCACCCGTGGCCCTGATGCCGGTTTCCGACGCGCTCGCTGCGGTGCTGGCGGGCGCAGAGCCGCTGCCTGAAGAGATGATCGCGCTCGACGCAGCCTTCCACCGCGTGCTCGCGCGCGACGTCGCCGCGCGGCGCACGCAGCCGCCGCAGGCGATGTCGGCAATGGACGGCTATGCGGTGCGCGCGGTCGATGCGGCGAAGATCGACTCCCAGCTCACCCTGATTGGCGAGGTCGCGGCGGGCCGCCCGTTTGCGGGATCGGTCGGCGCCGGCGAGGCCGTGCGTATCTTCACCGGCGGTGTCGTTCCCGATGGCGCTGATGCGGTCGTGATCCAGGAGGACACGATCGCGGACGGCAAGCGCATAACGATCAAGGAAGCCGCCGTAACGGGGCGGCACATCCGCCCCGCCGGCGTCGACTTCTCGGAAGGCGACGTGCTGCTGCGCAAGGGAGCCCGGCTCACCGAGCGCGACCTCGCGCTCGCCGCCGGCATGAATTACCCGCAATTGCCAGTCCGGCGACGCCCGAAGGTCGCGATCCTCGCGACCGGCGACGAGCTGGTGATGCCGGGTACGACGCCGGGCCACGGCCAGATCGTCTATTCCAACGGCTACGCCCTGCACGCGCTCGCCCGCAGCGAGGGCGCCGATACCATCGACCTCGGCGTTGCCGCCGATACGCTGGAGGCCACCACGGCCGGCATCGGCCGCGCGCGGGAGAGCGGCGCCGACATCCTGATCACGACCGGCGGCGCGTCGGTCGGGGACCACGATCTGGTCCAGCAGGCGCTGAGGGACGAAGGTATCTCGATGGCGTTCTGGAAGATAGCGATGCGGCCGGGCAAGCCGATGATGAACGGGCGGCTCGGCGCGATGCGCGTGATCGGCCTGCCCGGCAATCCCGTGTCATCCTACGTTTGCGGCTTCCTGTTCATGGTGCCGTTGATTCGCGCGCTTTCGGGCCGTTCGATGATTCATCACCGCCGCGAACGCGCGGTGCTCGGCCGCGATGTCGGCGCCAACGACCAGCGCGAGGATTACCTGCGCGCACGCCTCGAGCTCCGCGATGACGGCACGCTCGTCGCCCTTCCGGTCAATCACCAGGATTCCTCGCTGCTTGCGAATCTCGCTGCGGCACAGGCACTTCTCGTGCGCGCGCCATTCGCGTCGAAGGCCGAAGCCGGCACGCCTTGCGAGGTCTTGCGGCTGCCCGTCTGAGCGCTTCGTTCGCGTGCGTTCCGCGAACTTTGTCGCGTTCACGGTAAATTAAGCAGTTGCGGAACATGTATCGAACATATAGTGTCTGTTCATGATTTGTTTCGAGAATGTAGCGGCTTACTGCTGAATTCAGCGTCTCGGAATCGAACGACATCAACCGGGGGATTTTGGTCGAGATGTTAACGCGCAAACAATACGAGCTCCTGCGGTTCATCAGCGAACGGCTGAAGGAAAGCGGCGTGCCGCCCTCCTTCGATGAGATGAAGGACGCGCTCGACCTGCGCTCGAAATCGGGCATCCATCGCCTGATCACTGCGCTCGAGGAGCGCGGCTTCATCCGGCGCCTGCCCAACCGGGCCCGCGCCATCGAGGTGATCAAGCTGCCCGAGCTTCAGGCCGCTGCCGGCAGCCGCCGCGGCTTCACGCCGAGCGTCATCGAAGGCAATCTCGGCAAGGTCCGCACGACTTCGAGCCCGCCGGCGGACGAGGGCGAGCGCCCCGTCGCGGTCCCCGTGATGGGCCGCATCGCGGCCGGTACGCCGATCGAGGCCTTGCAGACCCGCAGCCACACCATCAGCGTACCGCCTGACATGCTCGGCTCGGGCGAACATTACGCGCTCGAAGTGCGCGGCGATTCCATGGTCGAGGCCGGCATTCTCGACGGCGACATGGCGCTGATCCAGCGCAACGAGAGCGCCGATACCGGCGATATCGTGGTGGCGCTGATCGACGACGAGGAGGCGACGCTCAAGCGCTTCCGCCGCCGCGGCGCCTCGATCGCGCTCGAGCCCGCCAATGCGGCCTATGAGGTCCGCATTCTGCCGCCCAACCGGGTGAAGATCCAGGGCAAGCTGATCGGGCTGTACCGGAAGTATTGATACCGGACGTGCCGGTATCGGTTATTTGGCGCCCCGCGCGCTTTCGATCGGCGGCGCCGATCCGAGATTGGAGCGGACGATTGTCCGCTTCCGCTGGATAGTCTTTCTGGTTTCGCGCAGATTATCCGGCCCCTCCTCCAGCGGTAAATCCTCGGCACGCCGCACGAAGCAGCCCTGCTTCGCGGCCTTCAGGTTCGAGGAGAAGTCATGCGCCGGATCGTTCTGAGCACAATTGCTGTGGCGCTGATCGCAGCATCAGCGTCGCAAGCCTTGGACGTACAAGCCTTGGACGTACAAGCCTTGGCCGTGCAAGCCTTGGCCGTGCAAGCCTTGGCCGTGCAAGCCTTGGCCGCGCAATCGCGGCCCCATGTCCGCAAGGACACCGCCGTAAGCGAGCAAGTCCGCAAGGCCCTCGACGCCGTCGACCAACCGTCGCGGCCGGGCTGGCAATATTCCGGCTGGTCGGCGCCTGCGGGGCGCTGACACGCGCCTGCAGAATGCAAAGGGGCGGGCTTTGTTCCTGGCGGATTCGGGAAAGTTAATGTGATTGCGGCCTGCGGCGGCGAGCCGTAGATTTGCCTACAACCCGGCAGAACGTTTGGTATTTCCACTCTGATAGAGGCCTGCGCCTCGATTAAGAGACGTGGGTCGCCATCCCTGCATGAGGAGCACCCGATGTGTGACTACAGCCTGCATGCCGTCGCGTCGCGTCCCGCCGAAGTCGGCGAGACGATCGTCACGACAACTTTCCGCGGCACCTCGACGCGCGGCTTTGCCTCCGCGGCCGATCCGACCGTCGCGGTCTGCCTGCTCCCGGGAACGGAGCTCGCCTTCGCCGACAACGTCCGCTACGACAATCGCTGGATCTGGACGCGCACCGTCAATTCGCGCGTCGGCAAGTTCGGCAAGATCGATCCGCACATTCCCGATCGCCATCATGATGCGATCGAATTCCCCGACGGCAAATCCGTGCTGGTGACGCAGCTGGTCGAAGGCCAGCGTGCGACCGTGCTGCAGCTACCGGTGACCCAGCCGCTCGGCGAGCGCGAGCACAAGCCGCAGACCATCACCGACAGCCGGCCAACCATCACCCGCCTGCCGATCGGCTGACATCGCCATTCCCGACCGGCAGGTCGGGCCAGGATTGAAAATCGCCATCGCCGGCCGAGGCCGGCGAGATGGTGTTGCTCGTGCCCCGCGAAACGCCATCGGGCGGACCACGCCGTTGCGCCTCCCACCGCACGAAGTTTGCGCTGTCCTGCCTGAATTTTGAACGTCCGTTCCGCAGCCAAATGGCCGATGCTTGGTGCGGTTTGGGACGGCGGGCACGTTCGATGAAGACCTTCATTCGCGTCGTTGAACTCTGGGTGCCTGACCGCACGCGCATGCGGCTGGAATTCGGCGGCGGCCTCTACGGCGAAGGGTTGTCCGCGTTTAGGGACGTGAGCGAAGATTTGCACTTCGCATATGACGAGGGGCTTCCCGGCAAGGCCTGGGCCAGCGGCCACCCTGTGATCCTCACCAGATTCACCGATTCCTATTTCAAGCGGACCGATCAGGCTATCGCCGCCGGGCTGACCTGCGGCGTGGCGGTGCCCGTGTTTTCAGGCGAATTCCTGCAAGCCGTCATGGTGCTGTTCTGCGGCGATGACGAGGCCCATGTCGGCGCGATCGAGCTCTGGCACAACGATGCCGAAACCTCCCACGAGATGGGGCTCGTCGACGGCTATTACGGCACCGCCGACATGTTCGAATTCAACTCCCGCCACACCAGATTTCCGCGCGGCTTCGGCCTTCCAGGCCGCATCTGGAAAGCCAGCCTGCCGCTGATCATCAAGGACCTGCACGATGCCAGGAGTTTTCTGCGCTGGGAGGACGCCGCCAAGGTCGGAATCAATCTCGGCGTCGGCGTTCCCTACCGGACCGGCACCGATCAGACCTGGGTGCTGACATTCCTCTCCGCGCAGGCGACCCCGATTGCGCGACGCTTCGAGATCTGGGTCCCAGACGAGGCCCGTTCGGCGCTGGTCTTCCGCGCCGGCGATTGCAGCGCGCAGACCGACCTCGCCGCGCTCTATGCGACGAAATCCATCGCCAAAGGCGAAGGCAGCATCGGCGGGGCCTGGGCCACCGGCATGCCCGCACTCAACGACGATCTCGCGCGTGACGTCTCGGTCGCGGCCTCGCAGGCCTGCGCCTCTGGACTGAGCCAGATGGTCGTCCTGCCGGTGATCGGCAACGCCAGGCTCGACGCCGTGCTGGCCTGGTATCTGTAACCCGTCCGCTCAATCCTCGGCCTGCAGGTCGGCTTCCGATGGCGTCGCGTCGCGGTTGCGGGGAGCCGCCGCCTGCGGCGCAAGGCTCGCGCTGAAATCCGCCTCGCCGGCCGCCGCCGGCGACCACGGACGGTCTGTCCCCCTCGTCTTCGCCGCCTGAACCGCAAAACCGTCGCCGCTTCGCGTCAGCGCCAGCGCCAGCGCGCCCTGCCTTGCGAGACGCTGACGGTCGACAACCATCGCCGCGCAATCCGGCGGCGCCGGCCGCGCCGTCACCACCAGCGCGGCACGGCTGCAATCGTCAGCCAGTGAATCGATGCGCAAGGCCAGCGCGACCAGGCGCCCGTCGGCGAGCGGCGTCACGCAGGCGGCTTCGTCGCACGACACGCCGGCGGCCAGTGAGGCACTGCCGGCATCGCGCGGATCGGCGTCGGCGGCGAGCCATTCCTTCAGAAGAAAACTGTCCTTGCTCGACCTGATCAGATGCAGGTGCCCATCCCTGCCCCGCACCGCGACGCTCTGGCCGTCACCGGCGATCAGGACATCGGGCTGCCGCGCACACAGTCCCCAGAGGATCGCGGCTAACAGCACCACCGCGCCGGCCCAGCGCAACGGCGTGCGCAGCAAGCCCATCACGATGATTCCCAAGCTTGCAGCGATCAGCGGTGCGATGCCGAAAGCCGAGATGCGGCCGACCGCGCCCGGCAAAGCGGCCACCCAGCGCGACACCGCAACCATCCAGTCGATGCCGATCCCCATCAGCCACCAGAACGGACCATCAAGTCCAAACGGCGCTGCAATCAAACCCAACAGGCCCGCGGGCATCACCAGGGCCGAAACCACCGGCATCGCCCCGAGGTTAGCGAGCACGCCGAACGGGGTGACACGGTGAAAGTGGAAGGCGGCATAGGGCGTGGTCGCGAGCCCCGCGATCAGCGAGGCCAGGAACAGCATCGCGATCTCACGCCCGCCCCACATTGCAATCCGCGCGGTCGCGGAATGATCGGGCGACGCAAACAGGTTCGGCATGCCGATCTGCACCAGTGCCACCAGTCCGAGCGTCGCAGCGAAGGACATTTGAAAACTCGGATGCACAAGTGCTTCCGGTGCGACCGCGAGCACGATCAGCGCGGCCACCGCCAGCGTGCGGAAGGTGATGGCACGGCGATCGACCATGACCGCGATCAACACCACCGCCGTCATGAAGAACGAGCGTTGCGTCGCGACCTCCGCACCCGACAGCAGCAGATAGAACGCGGCTGCGACCAGCGCAGCGGCCGCCGACCATTTCTTGATGGCAAAGCCGGCCGCCATTCCAGGGATCAACGCCAGCAGCGCGCGCACCGCGAAGAAGACCACGCCGGCGACGACCGCCATGTGATAACCGGAAATCGAGAGCACATGTCCGAGCCCCGAGATGAACATGGCGTCGTTGACGGGCGTGCTGATCGCATCGCGCCGGCCCGTGAGCAGCGCGGTCGCAATCGCCCGGTTGTCGCCCTTGAGCGTGGCTCGGATGCGCGCGTCGATCGCATCGCGCAGACCCTGCATGAAGGCGGCATAACGCAGCCGCAAGCCACCGGCATCCGGCGGCACCGATGCCGCAATCGTACCCATCACGAAGCCGGAGGCGCCGATGCCCTGGAAGAACATGTCGCACGAAAAGTCATAGCTGCCGGGGCGCACCGGCGACAACGGCGGCAACAGCCGCGCCTTCAACTGCACGAAGCTGCCGACCTCGGGCGCAGTCCCCTTGCGCACGGAGAGGCGCACGCGCTCGAGCTTGACGTCGCTGCGCTGCGCCTCCATCGCGGTGACGCGCAGCACGAAGCGGTCAGTGCGCTCTCGGATGTCGCGGGTCTCGACGAAGCCCGACAGCGAGACGGAATAGAGCGGCTTTGCCAGCACCGTGTGCGCGATCCGCGCCGTCTTCCAGGTCGCCGTGGCAAGGCCGGCCGCGACCGCCGCGATCATGATCGCCGGCGCAAACAACCGGCTCCGCCGCAACAGCACGGCGCCAAGCGTGAGCGCGATGGCCGTTGCGGCAACGACCCACAGCACCGGTTCATGATCGGCGGCAAAGTAGAGCGCGATGCCGCCGCCGAACGCGACCGGCACCCACGGCAACAACCGCCCGGCGCCGGCCTCGGCGCGCGCCCATTCGCGCAGGGTCCCGGCCAGCGACGTCCAGAGGTCGAACCCTGCCGGCACGAGGCCGCCCGCGGATGCGGATGCAGCTCGGCCGACGGGCCAAGTCCCCGCGATCCAAGTCCCCGCGATCCCCTGGGACCGAACTGGCCGGCCCGGCTCCGCCATTCCCTGCACCTTACGATACGCGACAGGCCAGGAGGCTACCGGAACGTGCGGCTGCGCGAATAGCGGTACGGATCAGGAACGGAGCGAAGGTCCCCCTACTTTTCCTCTTCCATCGTCACGGCGACGTCCGCCTTGGCCGAGAGCCGAACCTTGTTGCCCTCGACACCGGCGACGAGGCCCTTGTCGATGAAGTGATGGTGGCCCTTGTGGCTGCCCTCGCCGCTGTCCTTCTTGGTCAGCTTGATGCGATGGCCCTCGACCTTGTCGACCGTGCCGATGTGGACGCCATCGGCGCCGATGACTTCCATATGCTCTGCGATGTTCTGCATGGTGGGTTCCTTGTTGGACCCACCCCAACGCGCGGGGGCAGCGTTCGTTGCTATCGCCGCAATGACGATGCCGTGCGCGGCAGCAGCATCAGATCAACGGCGCGCGCGACGAGGCATGGTGATTGACGATCTTCCAGTCGCCGTCCTCGCGGAGGATGACCCAGCTCATCTTGACCGAGAACTCCTCCCTCTCGCCGGCGAGGTCAAACGACACGATCGCGGCCATGTTGATCAGGTCCGGGCTGGCTTGCGCGGCGCGCACCTCGGAAAACACGGCACTCGGCTTGCGCCAGCGCGGCAGGCCGTTGAAGTAGTCGGCGACGCCGTCCCTGCCCCGATAGAGTCTTGGATTCGAGCCGAAGAAGAACGCGTTCTTCGCATAGAGCGACGACAGCGCAGCCGCATCGAGCGTCGCGAAGCCGGCGCACCATTTCGCGATGATGGCGGAAACGATCGCGTCGGCTTCACTGCTCATAGGCCCAATCCCCTCAGCCCTTGGCGACTTCCTTCGCGAACGTGTCGCGCAGGCCGATGGTGCGCGAAAACACCGGCTTGCCCGGCGTCGAGTCCTTGTCGCGCACGAAATAGCCCTGACGCTCGAACTGCATCGGCTCGGTCGAATTGCTTTCCGCAACCGATGCCTCGATCCGCGCGTTGGAGAGGATCTCCAGCGACTGCGGATTGAGATCGGCCGCGAAGTTCGAGGCGTCCGGGATCGGATTGGAGAACAACTGGTTGTAGATGCGGATCTCCGCCGGCACCGACGTCGCCGCCGGCAGCCAGTGCATGGTCGCCTTGACCTTGCGGCCGTCGGGCGCGTTGCCGCCCTTGGTCGCGGGATCGTAGGTGCAGCGCAGCTCCACCACTTCGCCCGCGTCGTTCTTGATCACGCCGGTGCACTTGACGAAATAGGCGTAGCGCAGCCGCACCTCGTTGCCGGGCGACAGGCGGAAGAACTTCTTGGGCGGGTTCTCCATGAAGTCGTCCTGCTCGATATAGAGCTCGCGGCCGAACGTGATCTTGCGCGTGCCGGCCGAGGGATCGTCGGGATGGTTGATCGCCTCAAGCTCTTCAGTCTGCCCTTCCGGATAGTTCTCGATGACCACCTTGAGCGGCCGCAGTACGCCCATGCGCCGCTGCGACGTGCGGTTCAGCTCCTCACGGATGCAGAACTCCAGCATGCCGACGTCGACGACGCTGTTGGCCTTGGCAACGCCGATGCGCTTGACGAATTCGCGCAAGGCCGCCGGCGGCACGCCGCGGCGGCGCATCCCCGCTACAGTCGGCATGCGCGGATCGTCCCATCCGGCGACATGACCGTCGCGGACGAGCTGGGTCAGCACGCGCTTGGACAGCAGCGTGTAGGTCAGGTTGAGCCGCGCCATTTCGTACTGGTGCGGCTTGGACGGCACCGGCAGCTTTTCGATGAACCAGTCGTAGAGCGGCCGATGATCCTCGAACTCCAGCGTACAGATCGAGTGCGTGATGCCCTCGATCGCGTCCGACTGGCCGTGCGCATAATCGTAGCTCGGATAGATGCTCCACTTGGTCCCGGTGCGCGGATGGTGCGCATGCAGGATGCGGTACAGCACGGGGTCGCGCAGGTTGATGTTGCCCGCGGACATGTCGATCTTGGCCCGCAGCACGCGCGCGCCGTTCGGGAATTCACCGGCCTTCATGCGGCGGAACAGGTCGAGATTCTCGTCCACGCTGCGGTCGCGGAACGGCGAGTTCTTGCCGGGCTCGGTCAGCGTGCCGCGCGCGAGGCGGATCTCCTCCTGGGTCTGGTCGTCGACATAGGCGAGCCCGTCGCGGATGAGCTTCTCCGCCCATTCGTACAGGCGGTCGAAATAATCCGAGGCGAAGAACAGGTTCTTGCCCCAGTCGAAGCCGAGCCAGTGCACGTCGGCCTGGATGGAATCGATGTATTCCTGCTCTTCCTTGACCGGGTTGGTGTCGTCGAAGCGCAGGTGGCAGCGGCCCGGAAACTCCTGGGCGATGCCGAAATTGAGCGCGATCGACTTGGCGTGGCCGATATGCAGGTAGCCGTTCGGCTCCGGCGGGAACCGGGTCACGATCTCCTGGTATTTGCCCTGATCGAGGTCGGCCTGGATGATGTCACGAATGAAATCGCGCCCAACCTCGTTCGCCACCGGTTCTGTCATTACGAAAATCCTGTAGGGAAATCAGCGGCCCTTCTGCCAAATTCGTTTGGCTGAGCCAAGAGCTTAGCGGTCCGCTGCCGGGCTTTAGTTATGCTCCGGTCCTGTTATATACCACCGCCTCCAATGCATAGGCCCTGCCAAGAATGACCTCCTCCGTCGTTACCCGCTTTGCTCCCTCGCCGACCGGCTTCCTCCATATCGGGGGCGCCCGCACGGCGCTGTTCAACTGGCTCTATGCGAAAAAGCACGGCGGCAAGATGCTGCTCCGGATCGAGGACACTGACCGGGAGCGCTCCACGGAGGCTGCGATCGGCGCCATCCTCGACGGCCTCAAATGGCTGGAGCTCGGCTGGGATGGCGACGTCATCTACCAGTTCAGCCGCGCCGCGCGTCACCGCGAGGTCGCCGAGCAGCTCCTCGCCGAAGGCAAGGCCTATCGCTGCTACGCGACCGCAGAGGAGCTCACCGCCATGCGCGAGAAGGCGCGCGCGGAGGGCCGCACCCGCCTCTATGACGGCCTATGGCGCGACCGTGACCCGGCAACCGCGCCTTCCGACGTCAAGCCCACCATCCGCCTGCGCGCGCCGCAGACCGGCGAGACCGTGATCGAGGACCAGGTCCAGGGCCGCGTGGTCTGGCAGAACGAGAACCTCGACGACCTCGTCCTGCTGCGCGGCGATGGCAATCCGACCTACATGCTCGCGGTGGTCGTGGACGACCACGACATGGGCGTCACCCATGTTATCCGCGGCGACGACCATCTGATCAACGCCGCCCGCCAGAAGCAGATCTACGACGCGATGGGCTGGGCGCTGCCGAGCATGTCCCACATCCCCCTGATCCACGGCCCGGACGGCTCAAAACTGTCGAAGCGCCACGGCGCGCTGGGCGTCGATGCCTACCGCGCCATGGGGTACCTCCCGGCCGCGCTCCGCAATTACCTCGTCCGTCTCGGCTGGAGCCATGGCGACCAGGAGATCTTTTCGACCGAGGAGATGATCGCCGCGTTCGACCTCGCCAGCGTCGGCCGCGCCGCCGCCCGCTTCGATTTCGCCAAGCTCGAAAACCTCAACGGCCACTACATCCGCCACGCCGACGATCAATCACTCGTGAAGATGTTCGAGGACGTGCTCGACCACGTCGTGCCCAGCCGCAACGAGCTTAAGGCCAAGTTAAACGACACGACGCGGGCGCAGCTTCTCAAGGCCATGCCGGCCCTGAAGGAGCGCGCCAAGACGCTGATCGAGCTGATCGACAGCGCCTATTTCATCTTCGCCGACCGGCCGCTGGAGCTCGATCCCAAGGCGGCAGCGCTGCTGACGCCCGAGAACCGCAAGCTGATCGGCCAGCTTCATTCCGCGCTGGAGAAAGTCGAGACGTGGAGTGCGGCGAATGCGGAGGCCGCGCTGCGCGCCTTTGCCGAGGAAAATAGTCTCAAGCTCGGCGCCGTCGCCCAGCCGCTGCGGGCGGCGCTAACGGGACGGTCGACATCGCCTGGTATATTTGAGGTTTTGGACGTGCTGGGACGCCAGGAAAGCCTGGGCCGGCTTAAGGACCAGGCCAAGGACTAGGCTAGGCTACGACGTAAGTCGACCATGCGTGCGGCGATCTTGCAGCGCACACAGCAATAATATACCCATCTCACCCGTACCTTCTGGAATATCCGGCCTGCCCCACCAAGTCATCGGGGCCTTCCGGGTCCGGCCCGTTTCACCACACATCGGGGACCTCTGATGGACGCAAAAGCAAGCAATAAGACCGCCACGCTGACGGTCGGAAACAAGAACTACGATCTCCCGATCCACAGCGGCAGCGTCGGGCCTGATGTCGTCGATATCGGCAAGCTCTACGCCCAGTCCGGGCTGTTCACCTACGATCCCGGCTTCACCTCGACCGCAAGCTGCGAGTCCAAGATCACCTATATCGACGGTGACGCGGGCGTGCTGGAATACCGCGGCTATCCGATCGAGCAGCTCGCCGAGAACGGCGACTTCCTCGAGACCTGCTATCTCCTGCTCTACGGGAACCTGCCGACCGCCGCGCAGAAGAAGGATTTCGACGACCGCGTGATCCATCACACGATGGTGCACGAGCAGATGGCCCGCTTCTTCCAGGGCTTCCGCCGCGACGCCCATCCGATGGCGGTGATGGTGGCCTCCGTCGGCGCGCTCGCCGCGTTCTACCACGACTCCACCGACATCAACGATCCGAAGCAGCGCATGATCGCGTCGATGCGCATGATCGCCAAGATCCCGACGCTGGCGGCCATGGCCTACAAATACACGATCGGCCAGCCCTTCGTGTATCCGAAGAACTCGCTGAAGTTCGCCGAGAACTTCCTGCACATGTGCTTCGCCGTGCCGTGCGAGGAGTACAAGATCAATCCGGTGCTGGCTGACGCGCTGGACAAGATCTTCATCCTGCACGCCGACCACGAGCAGAACGCCTCGACCTCGACGGTGCGCATCGCCGGCTCCTCCGGCGCCAACCCGTTCGCCTGCATCGCCGCCGGCATCGCCTGCCTCTGGGGCCCGGCGCATGGCGGCGCCAACGAAGCCGCGCTCGCGATGCTCGCCGAGATCGGCTCGGTCGACAAGATTCCGGAATTCATCGCCAAGGTGAAGGACAAGAACAGCGAAGTCCGCCTGATGGGCTTCGGACACCGCGTCTACAAGAACTACGATCCGCGCGCCAAGATCATGCAGAAGATGTGTCATGCCGTTCTCAAGGAGACCGGCCATGGCGACGATCCGATGCTGAAGGTGGCGCTCGAGCTCGAGAAGATCGCGCTCAGCGACCAGTACTTCATCGACCGCAAGCTCTACCCGAACGTCGACTTCTATTCGGGCATCACGCTGAAGGCGATGGGCTTCCCGGTCTCGATGTTCACCGTGCTGTTCGCGGTCGCCCGCACCGTCGGCTGGATCAGCCAGTGGAGCGAGATGATCGAGGACCCGCAGCAGAAGATCGGCCGTCCGCGCCAGCTCTACACCGGCGTCACCCGCCGCGACTACGTCGCGATCAAGGATCGCAAGTAAGATCGGCCTCAGGGCTTTTGGAAACGGCGCCATCCTGCGATGGCGCCGTTTTTGTTTGCGGGCGACATTTGTAGGGTGGGCAAAGCGCAGCGTGCCCACCACCTCTCCGCGAGCGAGACAAAAATGGTGGGCACGCTGCTTTGCCCACCCTACGATATGGAGAACCCGATGCTGACCGGAAGCTGCCTCTGCGGAGGCGTTGCCTACGAGGTCGATGCGACCCCGGGCACCATCATGCACTGCCATTGCCAGACCTGCCGGAAGACGCACGGATCGGCCTTCTCCACCGTCACCAACGTCCCGCGCGACCGCTTCCGCTGGACCAGCGGCGAAGACTTGCTGCGCGGCTTCGAATCCTCGCCCGGCAAAACCCGCTATTTCTGCTCGCAATGCGGATCGCACATCGTCGCCTCGCGCGAGGGCAAGAGCACGGTCCTGCTGCGGATGGGCTGCCTCGATACACCGATCACAGAACGGCCCGAGATGCACATCTGGCGATCGGATTCCGCCAACTGGTACGACCCGAAGGCCGAATTACCGGAGTGGGCCGAAGGCACCGCACCGAAAGCCTGACCGGTTCTTCGCCTCATCTTGCTGCCACGCACAACAACAAGTCGACTGATCGCGTCCGCAATCGCTTGACAGTCGAAACGCTCCGCGCGCAAATTCTTACACTAAGTAAGAATGACGACAGGGATGGAAATGCCGGAGCAGCCGAGAAGTCGGCGGCAGACGCGCGCTGCCATTTTGACTCACTTGCTCCAGTCCGGCGGCTCGTTCCGGCCGCCGCTGGCCAAGGCCGTGCGCCTGTCCGAGGCGAGCCTGTCGCGCATCCTGTTTGACCTGAAAGCCGAAGGCCTGATCGAGGAAGTGCGGCGCCCTGCCCCTTATGTCGGCGGTCCGACGGGCCTCGTCTCGCTCGATGGCTCCGTGGCGCTCGCGGCCCTCGAGCTGACTGGCCAGTGGCTCAGCGTGGGCGTTGGCGGCCTGTCGGGCGAGCTGCATTACACCGAGCGCCTCCCGCTGCCGGCCAAGCTGACGGTCGAGAGCGTCGGCCGCGTGTTTCGCGAGGCGACTACGTTATTGCGCGACTGGACGCGCCGCCGCCGCATCACGCTTGCGCAGATCGGCATCACCATTCCCGGCCTCGGCCGCTTGAGCGAGTTCGGCAATCCGATCATTCCCTGCGATGTCGAACGCATCGGCGGCATGTTCGGCGAGCTGTTTGCGGACGTCCCGGTCGTCTTCACCAATTCGGTGGTCGCGCACGCCATTTTTCATCGCTGCCGCACGGAAAACTACCCGTTCAGCGATGCGCACCTGTTCGTCTTCGTCGGCCAGGGCGTCGCGGGGACGTGGATGGACGATCCGATCGAGGAGGATGCGCTCCAGCCGGTCGAGCTTGGCCACATGGTGTTCGGCAACGATGGACCGCGTTGCCGCTGCGGCCACCACGGATGCGTCGAAGCCTATACGTCGCTGCCGGCGCTGGCCAAGCTTCTGCGCACCACCGAAGCGGAATTGCTCCAGCTCGGCAGTGAATGGGTGGCCGCGATCCCGCTCACCTCGCGTGTGCGGCAGGAATTGCGACAGCGGCTGTTCAGGCTTGGCCTCGCCATCGGCAACACGCTCAACGTCAAGCCATGCCGCGGCGTCGTCGTCAGCGGTTGGCCGTCGGCTCTCTCTGAGGAAGATCGCAAAGCGGTGGTCGATGGGATCGACGCCTGCCTTCTCGGCGGGCGGAAACTGGCGCAGGTGTCGCTCGCCTTCGTGCCGCCCTCGAACGGCAACGATCCGCAAGCAGCTCTCGCCTTCGCCGCCTTTTGTCTCGCCAGCCGCGGCGGGATGCCCGCGGCTTCCACGGAGGCCGCCTGACATGCCCTGAGCCGCGTGGCTCAACGCGCCAAGAAAGTTCACACCGGGAGGAACTGCCATGCCGATCACGACAACAAGGCGCCGTCTGCTCGCTGGATCTGCGGCCGCACTCGCATTACCGGCATTCGCCCGCGCGCAAGGCGCGGCCAAGCCGCGCCTGACCGCGATCTCGCAATGGTCCGCAGGCAGCGACGGGGCGGCGATCACCGCACTCGGCAAGAAATTCGAGGAGAAAGGCGGCGTCTGGCAGCACTCGCCCGTCCCCGGCTTCACCACCGAGATGATGAACAAGCTGCGCGCTCAGATCATCGCCGGCGATCCGCCGGCCTGTTCGCAGCTGAAGGGCCCCGAGATTGCGGCCTGGTCGAAGATCGCCCCGACTGTCGATCTCGACGCCCTCGTCGCGGCCGCCGGCTACGAAAAGGTCGTCGCTCCGGACCTCGCAAAATTGCACAAGCCGGGCGGCAAGTGGATTGCGCTGCCGTTGCAGATCTACAGCACCAACATGCTGTTTCTCTCCAAGCGCGCGATGGACAAGGCCAAGGCCGACAAAGTCCCGGTCACCTGGGCCGACTTCAACGATCTCGCCGACAAGATGAAGGCGGGCGGAATCACCTACCCCATCGCCAACGGCGGCACTCGCCCCGATGACGGGCAGAAATTCGAGGCCTCTTTGGCCGGCATCAGTCCCACGGCATACCGTGCGGCCATCATGAATCTCGACAAGAAGGCCCTGGAGGGCCCCGAGATCAAAGCTGCCTTCGTCCAGGTCCGCAAGATCGCCAACTGGATGGACCCCAACGTCGGCGCCCAACCCTACGCCACCAATTTGAAGCGCTTCGTCGACGGTGACATGGGCATGATGATCATGGGCGGCTGGGCGCAGGGCGTGTTGCGTAACGCCGGTTTCAAGTTCGACGACTTCATGATCACGCCGGGCCCGAGCGACAATGGCAAGCCGGTCTTCCTGTTGAATGCCGACGCCTTCATCTTCTGGCAGCGCAAGGAGCCGGACCTCCAGGCCGGTCAGACGTTGATGGCCCAGCTCGTCATGGATCCGGCGATCCAGACCATGTACTCGCAGATCACGGGATCGATCCCGGTGCGCACCGATGTCGACCTCTCCGGTGATGGCTGGTCGGACGGTCAACGGCGAACCGCAGCCGCGCTCAAGGACGCTGTCGCCAACAACCAGGCCGTCCTGAGTCTTGCGCACAACATGGCGCAGGAAAACGGCCTCACGGCCGCGATGATCGACGTGCTCACCGAGTATGTGAAGAACAAGACGATCACGCCGGAGCAGGCGGTCACCCGCCTCGCCGAGGCCGTCGAGGGTTCGCGTTGACCGACACCGTCTCCACAGCAACGCGGCCGGCGACGTCTGACGTCGTGCGCCGGCTGCCCGAATATCTGATGATCTGGGTGCCACTGCTGTTGTCGGCTGCGCATCTCATTTCGTTTTCGCTGTGGACGATCTGGATTTCGTTCACGCCCTCCACGCTTGTTCCGGTTACGGGCTGGGTGGGTCTGCGCAACTACAACGCGGTCCTGGCATCGCGGAACTGGCAGATTGCCTTCGACAATCTGCTGCTGTTTGGCAGTGCTTTCGTGCTGCTGAGCTTGATCACCGGCCTTATGCTTGCGATCCTGCTCGATCAGCGCATTCGCGGCGAGAATGTGCTGCGATCCATCTTCCTGTATCCGCTTGCGGTGTCGTTCGTCGTCACCGGCACGGTCTGGAGCTGGCTACTCAATCCCGGCATCGGGATCCAGAAGCTCGTCCATGACCTCGGCTGGACCTCCTTCCGGTTCGACTGGCTGATCGACCGCGACATGGCGATCTGGACGATCGTGATTGCCGCGATCTGGCAATCCTCGGGCTTCGCCATGGCGCTCTTCCTCGCCGGCCTTCGCTCCGTCGATTCCGACATCATCAAGGCCGCCCAGATCGACGGCGCCGGACCGGTCCGAACCTATTGGCGGGTCATTCTGCCGACGCTCTTTCCGATCACCATCACCGTCGTCGTCGTCCAGTTGCAGTTCGCGATTTCAGCCTTCGACCTCGTCCGTGCGCTCACCAATGGCGGGCCGGGAATCGCGACCCAGCTGCCGGCCCTTGTCGTCTACGACCTCATGTTCCAGCGCAGCCAGCTCGGCCGGGGCGCCGCGGCGGCGGTGCTCATGCTGCTCATCCTGCTCGCGGTGCTGCTGCCCTATGCGGCGTGGCGTTATGTCCAGCGAAGGCAGGCCACCCATGCGTGACCGCAGCTTCGCACCGAGCCGAATTCTGATCTATCTCGTCGTGACATTGTTCGCTGCAGCCTATCTCGCGCCACTCGTTGTTGTTGTCCTGAACTCTCTCCGCACCAACGAGGAGATCGCGCAGGGTTCGATGATCGGCTGGCCCCAACATCTGGCCTGGAGCAACTACGCCAAGGCCTGGAGCGGTTTCTGCGTCGCCGAGACCTGCGCCGGCATCCGGCCGTACATGCTGAACTCCGCGCTCGTCACCATCCCGGCGACGATTTTCTCGACCCTGCTCGGTGCTGTCGCCGGTTACGCCGTGTCGCTCTGGCGCTTTCGTGGCGATAACTGGATCTACGGCATCGTGACCCTCGGCCTCTTCCTTCCCCAGCAGATGCGCCTGCTTCCCTGGACTATCGTGCTGCGGGACACCGGTCTCATCAACACGCTGACGGGCCTCGTGCTGATTCACACGATCCAGGGGCTCTCCTTCACCACGCTGTTCTGCCGAAACTACTATGTCGCCATCCCCCATGAATTGATCAGGGCCGCACGCATCGATGGCGCCGGGTTCTTTCGTATTTTCTGGCGCATCATCCTGCCGCTCTCAGCTCCTATTCTGATCGTCACCGTGATCTGGCAGTTCACGCATATCTGGAACGAGTTCCTCTATGGTGTGACATTCACCACCGGCCAGCAGCAGCCCGTCACGGCCGCGCTCATCGCGCTCTCTGCCGCAATTGCGGACATTCCGCAGCATGGCGTGCAGAGCGCGGCGGTGATCATCGCAGCGCTGCCCACTTTGCTGATCTATCTCCTCGGCGGACGGTACTTCGTGCGCGGCCTGACCGCCGGCGCAGTGAAATGATGGGGTCGTCATGGCAGCACTGAGTATTCGCACCCTGTCCAAGCGCTACGCCAATCTGGAGGTTCTGAAGGGCATCAACCTCGACATCGAGAGCGGCGAGTTCACCGTGCTGGTCGGGCCATCCGGCTGTGGCAAGTCCACCCTGCTCAACATCGTCGCCGGGCTCGATCGTCCGAGCGACGGAACGATCGAGATCGGCGGACGCGTCGTCAACGACGTCCCGCCCAAGGATCGCGACATCGCCATGGTGTTCCAGTCCTACGCGCTCTATCCGTCGATGACGGTGCGCCAGAACATCACCTTCGGCATGGAATGCCGCCACGTTCCGAAGGCCGAGCAGGAGAAGGCGCTGGCGAATGTGGCTCGCCTCCTTCAGATCGAGCCCCTGCTCGGCCGCAAGCCGTCGCAGCTGTCCGGCGGCCAGCGCCAGCGCGTGGCGATGGGACGGGCGCTGGTGCGCGATCCCCTGCTCTTCCTGTTCGACGAACCGCTCTCCAATCTCGATGCGAAGCTGCGCGTCGAGATGCGGATGGAGATCAAGCGGCTGCACCAGCGCATCGGCGCCACCATCATCTATGTCACCCACGATCAGATCGAGGCGATGACGATGGCAACGCGCATCGCCGTGATGCATCGGGGCGTGGTGCAGCAGTTTGCCGATCCGGACACCGTCTACCGTTATCCGGCCAATCTGTTCGTCGCCCGCTTCATGGGTTCGCCGCCGATGAACACCATGCCGGGGCGGCTCGAGGCCGATAGCGGCGGACCTGTGGCCGTGATCGGCGCGGGGCGACCGGACGAGGTTCGTCTGCGCCTGCATGGACACGACGCGGCAGCATCTTATCTCGGCCGCGAGGTGGTCGTCGGGATCAGGCCGGAATGCATCGCCGAGGCCAGCCGCGTCTTTTCCGGCGAGGCGCCCGTCCTCGTCGACGCGCCGGTCGAGATGATCGAGCCGACCGGCGCCGAGACAATCGTGCTGCTGCGTCTCGGCGGCGAGACTGCGCTGGCGCGCATCACGCCGGATATCCGTCCCGCGCCCGGCGCGACCGCCACCTTCGCGCTCGACACGCGGCGCATTTGCCTGTTTGACCCCGAGACGGAGCGGCTGATCGCATGACCCGGACCATCTTTCCCAGCCTTGCCGGCCGCGTGGTGTTGATCACCGGTGGCGCCAGCGGCATCGGTGCCGCCTTCGTGCGCGCCTTCGCGACCCAGGGCGCCCGCGTCGCCTTCCTCGACATCGATGCGAGTGCCGGCGAAGCGCTGGTGCGGGACGTCGCGGCCACATCCGGCTCAACGCCCCTGTTTGTGCCCTGCGACCTCCTCGACATCGACGCCTTGCGCGCGGCCATGGCGCGGGTGCACGGATCGCTCGGCGATGCAGCAGTCCTCGTCAACAATGCCGCCAACGACCAGCGTCAGGTGCTGGCCGAGGTGACGCCGGCCGAATTCGACTGGACGATCGGCGTCAATCTCAAGCACGTCTTCTTTGCGGCCCAGGCGGTGGTGCCGCAGATGCAGGCGCGCGGCGGCGGCTCGATCATCAACATGTCGTCGGTGGCGTGGATCCGCGGTGCGCCGGCGCTGCCGGTCTATGCCGCGACGAAGGCGGCGATCGTCGGCTTCACCAACTCGCTGGCCAGGTCAGTCGGCCCCGACCGCATTCGCGTCAACGCGATCGCGCCCGGCATGGTGATCACCGAGCGCCAGCGCCGGCTCTGGTTTCCGGACGAGCAGAAGATCTCCGAGCTGCGCACCCGCCAGGCGGTGCCTGATGCGGTAACGCCCGAGGACATCGCCAGCATGGCACTGTTTCTCGCATCGGACGAGAGCCAGCGTATCACCAGCCAGTGTTTTCGGGTCGACGGCGGCCTCGCTTAGGACTGTAGGGTGGGCAAAGCGCAGCGTGCCCACCGCCTCTCCGCAACTAAGAAAGAAATGGTGGGCACGCTTCGCTTTGCCCACCCTGCGAAGCCGTCTGTTGTTAGCGCCTGCCCTTGCGCATCGTCGCGAGCACGATGTCGGCGGCGAGCACGCTCGGCGACTTGTTGCCGGTAGACATGATGGTGTCGAGCCGGGCAAACGCTTCGACCTGCCGTTTGCGCAGCGGCGTGTCCGTGACCAGCTCCGACAGTGCCGGCGCCAGCTTCTCCGGTACGCAATCCTCTTGCAAGAACTCCGGAATGACATCCTCGCCGATCACGAGATTGGCGAGGATCACCGAGGAGACGCGGATCGCGCGGCGCAGGATGAAGGCTTCGATCGCGCCGACACGATAGGCCGTCACCATCGGAATGCCGGACAGCGCGAGCTCGAGCGTGACCGTGCCGGATTTGGCCAATGCTGTACGCGCGGTTCGGAATGCGGCGCGCTTCTCGTTCTCGCCAACCACGATCCGTGGCTTGACCGGCCAGCTCGCGATCCCCTCGCGCACGGTGGCTTCGAGATGCGGCATGGTGGGCAGCACCAGTTCGAAGGCACGGCCTTCGGCCTGGAGCCGTCCGAGTGTCGCGCCAAACACGTCGAGATGGTGCCTGATCTCGCTGCGGCGGCTGCCGGGCAGCACCAGCAGAACCGGCGGTTCGGCATCGCGGCGCTTCTGCTCCTCCGCGTTCGGCCGCAGCGCTCCCAATTGCTCGATCAGGGGATGGCCGACATAGCTGCAGGGCGGTCCGCCCAGCTTGCGGTATTCCTCCGGCTCGAACGGCAGCAGGCCGAGCACGTGATCGACATAGCGGCGCATGGTGCGCGCCCGCCCGGGTCGCCAGGCCCAGAGCTGCGGCGCCACGTAGTCGACAATCGGGATCTCCGGCGTCTTCGCGCGCACGCGGCGGGCGACGCGATGGGTGAAATCGGGACTGTCGATGATGACGAGCGCGTCGGGTGCGGCCGCAGTCACGGCATCCGCGGTCTGGCGGATCAGCCGCAAAATCTTCGGCAACTGCTGGACGACCCCGGCGAAGCCGACGATCGACAGCTCCTCGATCGGAAACAGCGTCTCGAGCCCCTCACGCGCCATGGTCCGGCCGCCGACGCCCACGAACTGCACGCCGTCGCCGAGCCGCTGGCGCAACACTTTCATCAAGGCGCTGCCGAGCCGGTCGCCGGATTCCTCCGTCGCGATCAGGAAGATCTTCCGCTTGGGATCGCGGCTCTGCATCATGCTGTCAGGCCGATGACGAAGAGATATTTGGCGTCGGCGAGCGAGATCATCGCCTGCGGCTCGGCGGCGATGGTGTTCCCGGCGACGACGGCGATGCCGGCCAGTCCAGCGCGGGCGACGCCCTCGAGGGTACGCGGGCCGATCGTCGGCAGGTCGAAGCGCAAATCCTGCCCGCTCTTCGGTACCTTCACCAGCACCCCGCGTCCTGTCGCAGCGCGGATGCGGCCTTCCTCGCGCAGGCGTGCCACGCGCGCGAGCAGCGCGTCGGTGCCCTCGATATCCTCGATCGCCACCACATGGCCGTCGATCACGACCGCGGCCTGGCCGATGTCGAACGGGCCGAGCGCGGTCAGCACCGCGCGGCCGCGCTCGATGTCGGCCTTGCTGTTGTCATTCGGCCAGGCGCGGCTGATGCAGCCCTCGGGCATCAGCAGATCCGGCGCGACATCCTTGATGCCGACCATGCGAAAGCCGCCCTGCTCGAGGATGCGCCCGACGCCGGACAACAGATGATCGTCGCCGCCCCGGAAGGCGCGGATGACGTTGCCGAGCAGGCGCAGTGTCGTGACGTCGAATCTTATTTCGGACAGCGCGGGCCGCACCAACGTGCCGATGAAGATCAGATCGCGGCAGCCCTCCTCGCGGAACAGCCGCATGGCGCGGCCGAGCTGGCCGACCGAGATCCAGCGATGGCGGAATTGCTCCACCCGCGTCGGATCGCAGGCGCCACGCAGCGGGAACAGCACCGGCGTGATGCCGCGCGCGGCAAGCGAGTCGGCGACCGCGAACGGCATGGCGCCGCCGCCGGCGACGACGCCGACCGGCGACGAAATCTCCGAAGCCGCCGATGTCATGCCCGCGGCCATCCCGAAATCACTTCTCGATGGCGGGAAGACAGATCGGGCGATGCTTGCGCTTGCCGATGAAGTCGAGGATCTCGGCAATCGCGGGGTCTTCGCTGGCGAGCGGCTGGGCCGCCGCGAGCCGCTCGGCGAACGTGCCGGGGCCGTGGAAGAGCTTTTGGTAGAGCGATTGCACGGTCGCGCGCCGCTGCTTGGTGAACTGCCGCCGCTTCATCCCGATGAGATTGAGGCCTTCCAGCGCCGCATACTGGCCGTTGGCGAGGCCGAACGGAATGATGTCGTCGCGCACGCCCGAGAGGCCGCCGACCATCACCTGCGGGCCGATGCGCGTGAGCTGATGCACCGCCGACAAGCCGCCGATATAGACGAAATCGCCGATCTCGCAGTGGCCGCCGAGCGTCGCCGAGGTCGCGAAGATCACGTTGTTGCCAACCATGCAGTCATGGCCGACATGGCTGTTGTTCATGAAGTAGCCGCCGTTGCCGACGCGCGTCAGCCCGCCGCCCTTGATGGTGCCGACATTCATCGTCGCGCCTTCGCGGATGGTGCAGCCGGAACCGACCTCCAGCCTGGTCGGCTCGCCCTTGTAGCTGAGATCCTGGGGCGCCCCGCCCAGCACCGCGAAGGGCGAGATCACGCAGCCGTCGCCGATCGAGGTGTGGCCGATGACCGTGACTTGTCCGATCAGCTTGCAGTTCGCGCCGATCACGGCATTCGGACCGATGATGCAGAAGGGTCCGATCTCGGTACCCTCGCCGATCACGGCGCCGTCCGCGACCCGTGCGGTGGGATCAATCTTACTCATCAAGCAATCTGACTCATCAAGAAGGTCTGATTATGTGTTGAAGTCGCTCGGTTTTCTGGTGGTTAGCGCGACTATGCCCGATCTGTCCAGTGACGTATCATCTCGGCCTGTTTCAGGCGCCGGATGAGCCGGCCGTCCTAAGGCACGATGAGATTGGGATGAATCGTCATCGCGCTTCAGGCTATTGTTCGAGCATGATCCTTTCGGAAAACCGCTGCACGCTTTTCCGGATCATGCTCTAGCTCGTCAACGCCTTCATGTGGAGCTTGAAGTCATCGTGGTCAGGGCCCTGGCATTTCTGCTCGCACAGCTCGCGGCCGCCCCGATCGTCTCCGAGACGGTCGAGACCGGCGAACGCCGCTTCGTCGACCTCGGGACGTTCGAGTGCCGCGACATCACCCGCAGCACGGTGCTTCAGCGGGTCTGCTACGACCGCGCGCGGCGGGACCTCATCGTCGCGATCGACGGCCAATATGACCGCTATTGCGGGGTCGCGGCCGAGACGGTCGACAGCCTGCTCGGCGCGCCGTCGATGGGCCAGTTCTTCAACCGGAATATCAGGCGCGAGACGGCCGGCAGCCGTTACGGCTGCCGCGCATAATCCATTTCCGCTGGCTTGAGCCGCTCAGTCCGTCAGCATGGCGCCGACGTCGGCTTCGGCAACGATCTGGCCGTTGACCTTGGCGTCGCCGTGAAACCACCACATCGCCTTGCGGCGGCCGATCGAACGCATGTGATATTCGATGGTGTCGCCGGGCAGCACCGGCTTGCGGAACTTGCACTTGTCGATGGTGAGGAAATACACCGCGCGCGGCTTCTCGGTGCCCTCGACCGAGGTGATGCCGATCACGCCCGCGGTCTGCGCCATCGCTTCGATCATCATCACGCCGGGATAGACCGGGCGCTCCGGGAAATGCCCCTGGAAGGCCGGCTCGTTGAAGGTGACGTTCTTGATGCCGATGCCGCTGTAATCGGCGCGGATATTGATCACACGGTCGATCAGCAGCATCGGGAAACGGTGCGGCAGAGTCCGGAGGATCGCGTTGATATCCACCAGCTCGAATTTGATCGGTGATTCCTCCGTCATTCCCGTCCCTCGTTCTTCGGATCGGCCCTGCTGTCGCGTACCAGGCGCTCCACCGCGATAATTTCCTTGAACCACTGCTTGGTCGGCTTGGCGAAAAAGCCGCCCCAGCGCCCGTTCGGCGGGATGTCGTCCTTGACGCCGCTCATCGCGGTGACCTGGGCCCCATCGCCGATCTTGAGGTGATTGTTGATGCCAACCTTTGCTCCCAGCGCCACGTTGTCGCCAATCGTCAGGCTGCCTGCGAGCCCGATCTGGGCCGCCAGCAGGCAGTTCCGACCGATGGTCACATTGTGGCCGATCTGGACCTGGTTGTCGATTTTGGTGCCCTCCCCGATCACGGTGTCGCGCAGGGAGCCGCGATCGATGGTGGTGCCGGCGCCGACTTCCACATTGTTCTGGATCAGCACGCGGCCGGTCTGGGGCACCTTGAGATGGCCCTCGGGGCCGAAGAAGATGAAGCCATAGCCGTCCTGGCCGATCGAGCAGCCGGGATGGATCAGCACGTTGTTGCCGATCAGCGCGCACTGGATGGCCGTGCGGGCGCCGACATTGCAGTCCCGGCCGATCTTGACGCCGGGACCGATGACCACGCCGGCCCCGATCACGGTGCCGCTGCCGATCTCGACGTCAGGGCCGATGACGGTCAGGGGATCGACGATGACGTCGTCCTCCAGCCGGGCCGAGGGATCGATGATGGCCGACGGGGCGATGCCGTCATTACCGACCCAGGACTGCGGGCGCAGCGCATCGCCGTGCCATTCCCGGGCGAGCCCGACAAAGGCGCGGAACGGCTGCGCCACCCGCAGCACGGCCACATGCGCGGGCACCTGGGCCTCGAAGCGCGGACTCACCAGGCAGGCCCCAGCCTTGGTCGCCTTGAGCTCGTCGGCATATTTGAGGTTGTCGAAGAACGCCAGATGCATCGGGCCGGCTTCGTCGAGCGAAGCAAGACCGGTAATGACGTGACCGCCCCTGGCAGGGTCGACGAGCTGCGCCTTGGTCAGCGCTGCAATGTCAGCCAGCGCCGAGGCCGGCGGCTTTTTGAAGAAGGTCGGCTGCGCCATTCCACCCCATCGCGGTCCGGCTTCGGCATGAAGCGGTCAGGCCGCATCATGCCTTATCTCACGGATTGAGCACGATCTTTTTGGAAACCGGCCCCAACAAGGGGCCGGCTCATGCCCTGCTGATCGAATTAGAACGAGGTGCCGCCGCCGAACCTGAACTGCTGCACGCGATCGAACTGGCCCTTGGTGAGCGGCACGGCGTAGTCGAACCGCAGCGGACCGAACGGCGACTGCCAGATCAGGCCAATACCAACCGACGAACGGACGACATTGCCGTTGTCATACACCAGGCCGGTACAGGTTCCCGCCGAGGGCGGGTTGACGGTCGACGGCGTACAGTTCGAGTTCCTGGTCGTGGTCATTTCGTTGGTCAGCGACCACGTCGTCGGGCCCTGATAGTCGAAGAGGCCGCCGGCGTCGGCGTAGACCGCGCCCTTCAGACCCACTTCCTTCGGCAGGAACCAGAACGGCATCTGCAATTCGAACGAAGCGCCCCAATACTTGGTACCGCCAAGCGCGTCTTGCGTGCCAAAGGGATTCAAATCGCGCGGACCGATGCCGTTCGGAGCAAAGCCGCGGACCAAGTTCGGGCCCATCTGGAACTGATCCAGCATGCGGATATCGTTGTTGCCGATCTTGTTCAGCATGCCGCCCTGAAGGTGAACGAGGCCGACGATGTCGGACACCAGCGGAGCGTAGTACTTCGCGTCGACGACGGACTTCAGGTAGGTGACGTCGCCGCCCACGCCGGCGAAATCCTGACGGAAGTCGACGAGCAGACCGTCGGTGGGGTTCTTGTTGTTGTCCAGCGTGTTGTAGGTCAGCGTGTAGCCGAGCGCCGAGGTCAGGGTCTTGCCGCCGGCAAGCTCCTTGCGGACCGGCAGCGAGGCTTCGCCGTCGGAGTAGCAGCCGAGACCGCCGGTCGAGGTCAGATCGATCGGCGGCGTTTGCGATGCGGCAAAGGCCGGGCTCGGGTTGAAGGCCGACGAACCGAGGACGTTGTTACAGTTCGCCAGGTAGGACGGCAGCGTGATTTCCTGCTGGTAGATCGAGTAGCGCAGCTGGAGCGACAGATCTTCACGCAGGCTGAAGCCGAGGCGCGGGCTGAAGCCCAGCGTCTTCGTACCGTAGGAGATGTAGCTGTTGGAGAGCTGCTGACGCTGATAGAGGTCGAGACCGAGCGCGACGCGGTAGTCGAGCAGATACGGCTCGACGAACGACAGCGAATAGCCGCGCGCATACTGGCCGTAGGTCACCGACGCCTTGGCGAACAGGCCGCGGCCAAGCAGGTTACGCTCGGAGATCGAGACTTCCGCGAGCGCACCGTCCGTGGTGGAGTAGCCGCCCGAGACCGAGAAGTCGCCGGTCGATTTCTCTTCGAGATCGACGATCAGGACCACGCGGTCGCTGGAGGAGCCCGGCTCCGTCGTGATCTTCACGCTCTTGAAGTAGTCGAGGTTCTTCAGGCGGCGCTCGGCACGGTCGACCAGCGCGCGGTTGTAGGCATCGCCCTCGGAGATGTCGAACTCGCGGCGGATCACGTAGTCGCGCGTGCGGGTGTTGCCGCGGACGTTGATGCGCTCGATATAGGTGCGCGGGCCTTCGTCGATGTTGAACACGACGGCGACGGTGTGCGCCTCGAAATTACGGTCGCCGCCGGGACGGACCACGGCGAAGGCATAGCCGCGCCGCGACGCCTCGATCTGCATTTCCTCGACCGATTTCTCGACCGATTCGACGTTGTAGAGCGCGCCCACATTGACGCGCGAATAGTTGCGCATCGTGGTCGGATCGAAGTTCGGAATGGAGGAGCGGAAGTCGACGGTGCCGACGCGGTACTGCGAGCCTTCCTCGATCTTGAAGGTGACGTTGAAGCCCTTCTTCTCCGGATCGTATTCGGTGAGCGCGGCGACCACCTGGACGTCGGCGAAACCGTTCTTGAGATAGAAACGGCGAATCAGGTCACGGTCGGCCTCGACGCGATCGGGATCGTAGAGGTCGTTGCTGGCGAGGAAGCTCAGCAGGTTCGATTCGTGCGTCTTGATGACGTCGCGCAGGCGGTAGGACGAGAACGCGTTATTGCCGACGAACTCGATCGACTTGACGCCGGTCTTGGCGCCCTCCTCGACCGTGAAGATCAGGTCGACGCGGTTGTTCGGCTGCTCGATGATCTCGGGCGTGACGCGGACGTCATAGCGACCCGAGCGGCGGTAGATTTCGGCGATTCGCAGGGTGTCGGACTGCACCATGGCGCGGGAGAAGGTGCCGCGCGCCTTGGACTGGACTTCAGCGGTGAGCTGCTCGTCCTTGACCTTCTTATTACCTTCGAACGCGATGCGGCCGATCACCGGGTTTTCCACCACGGAGACGATGATCTGGCCACCGGAACCGCGATTGATTCGCACGTCCTGGAACAGGCCGGTCTCGATCAGGGCCTTCAGGCCGTCATCGATGGCGCCCTGATCCAGGCGGCCACCCGGGCCCGGCTTGAAATAGGAGCGGATCGTCTCCACCTCGACACGGCGATTTCCTTCGACGGAAATCGACTGGACGGTCTGAGCAAGCGCAGACGAAGACACAAAACCAGCCCCAACCGGGGCAAGCACCGGCGCGCCGAACAAGATCAGGGATGCGAGCAAGCCCCCCCGGAGTCGCAGTCCAAACTTCATTGCGCAACGCGCCCTTATCAGTACCAGACCCAACCCCAACGCCGGTCCGGGAGATTCCCCAAGTTCGAAGCCGCTTGTAGCCAATTTCCCCGATGTCGCAAACGGCCGCTGACACCGTAATTTCAATTTCATTCCAAGACGTTGCTCATGAGCAACGCCACAAAAAAGCCCGTATCAGGAAGCTGCCATCCGCAAGATGTCGTTATAGGTGGCAAACACCATCAGCATCAGCACCAAACCGAGCCCGATTCGGAACCCCATCTCCTGAGTCCGCTCGGACAGGGGTCGGCCCCGGACCACCTCCGCCGCGTAGAACATCAGGTGACCGCCATCGAGCAGCGGGATCGGGAACAGGTTCAACAGCCCGATCGACACCGACAGCACCGCGCACAGATTGATCACGAACTGGAACCCGGCGCTGGCCGCCTGCCCCGACATCTTGGCGATGCCGAGCACGCCGCTGACCTCGTTGGGATTGCCTTGTCCGACAAACAGCGAGCCAAGGAACTTGAAGGTGCTGGTGATGATGAACCAGACCTGCTCGACACCGATCTTGAGCGCTTCGCCGACGCCGACCGGCGTGGTCGAGGCCTCGCCGGCCTGGGACTTGTGCTCGACGCCGAGCACGCCGAGGCGGTGGCTGTTGCCAAAGGGATCCTTGCGCTCGAGCAGCGCCGGCGTCGCGGTCAGGGAGACGATGGCGCCGTCCCGCTTGACCTGGAAGGCAAGTGCCGAACCGGCATTCATCGCAACGATTCGCTGCATGTCGGCAAAGCTCTCGATCGGCTTGCCGTCGATCTGCACGACGACGTCGCCGATCTTGAAACCGGCCGTGGCCGCAGCGCCGTCGGCGACCACGCCGTCGACGCGGGCGATCGTGCTCGGCTTTCCGTAATAGAGCGCCATGGCGGCGAAGATCAGCGCGCCCAGGATGAAATTGGCGATCGGTCCGGCCGCGACGATGGCGGCGCGCGGGCCGACCTTCTTGTGATGGAAGCTACCGGCGCGCTCCTCGGCCGTCATGGCCGCAAGTGTCTCGGCCGACGGGGTCGAAGCCTCGCTCTCGTCGCCGAAAAACTTGACGTAGCCGCCGAGCGGGATCGCCGAGATCTTCCAGCGGGTGCCATGGCGGTCGTTGAAGCCGACGAGCTCCGGTCCGAAACCGAGCGAGAAGGTCAGCACCCGAACGCCTGCCCAGCGCGCGACCAGGAAATGGCCGAGCTCATGGAAGAACACGACGATCGTCAGGACGAACAGGAAGGGAACCGCGTAGCCGAGGAGCCCATGGCTCAACGTATTGAAACTATGGACGAAAAAGTCGATCATCGAATTCCCTCATCCAGCGCCGCAAGGCCCTGGCCCCGTGCCATCTAGGATGCCTTTAAGGCAATTTGAGGCAATAGGGCGGCAGCTCTATTTCGCGCAACATGGTCAACAGAGATTGCATCGTCAGCGGACGTCAGGGGAGCCTGGTTCCCGCCGCGAATCCAGTCGTCCAACGTCGCCTCGACCAGCCGCGCGATCGCGCCGAACCGGATCTTGCCGGCGATGAACGCGGCGACCGCAACCTCGTTGGCGGCGTTGTAGACGGTGGTCGCCCCCTTCCCGGTCCGGAGCGAATCGAAGGCCAGCCGAAGCCCAGGGAAGCGCTCGAAGTCCGGCGCCTCGAAGGTCAGCTGGCCGATCTTGGCCAGATCGAGCTTGGCCGCCGGCCCCTTGATGCGATCGGGCCAGCCGAGGCAGTGCGCGATCGGCGTGCGCATGTCGGGAGAACCGAGCTGGGCCACCACCGAACGGTCGGAGAACTCGACCATGCCGTGGATGATCGACTGCGGATGCACGAGGACGTCGATCTCGTCGGGCGAGAGCGCGAACAGATAGGACGCCTCGATCACCTCGAGGCCCTTGTTCATCATCGAGGCGGAATCGATCGTGATCTTCTGGCCCATGCTCCAGTTCGGATGCTTCAGGGCCTGCTCGAGGGTCGCCTGCTCGATGTCGGCGGGCTTCCAGGTCCGGAACGGCCCACCCGAGGCGGTGATGATGACGCGGACGAGTTCGTCGCGGTTGCCTGAGCCGAGCGCCTGGAACAGCGCATTGTGCTCGGAATCGGCCGGCAGGATGCAGGCGCCCGCTTTCGCCGCGCGCTGCATGAAGAAGTCGCCGGCGCAGACGAGACATTCCTTGTTGGCGAGCGCGACATGCGCGCCGCGATCGACCGCGGCCAGGGCCGGCTTCAGTCCGGCGGCGCCGCTTACGGCGGCCATCACCCAATCGGCCGGACGCGCGCCGGCTTCGATCACAGCGCTTTCGCCCGCGCCGCATTCCGTGCTCGTTCCCGCGAGCGCAGCCTTGAGCTCGGCGAACTTGGACGTGTCGGCGATCGCGACGTAGCGCGCGGAAAACTCCTTGGCGAGCTTGGCCAGCGCTTCGACATTGCCGTTCGCCGTCAAGGCTTCGACGCGATAGCGCTCGGGAGAGGCGCGCAGCAGATCCATCGTGCTGTCGCCGATCGAGCCGGTGGCGCCGAGAACCGTGACACTGCGGACGGTCGACGCCGCAGCCTTGTTGTTACGCAATGGGACCGCGCTCATATCCTCACCAAACCATAAGACCGCTTCCGGCGCTATGCACACCATGGCGGAGAAAGCCGATAATCCATGCCATCAGGATGGCGGCAACAAAACCGTCCAGACGGTCCAGTAGCCCGCCATGGCCGGGAATCAAGTGACTGGAATCCTTGACGCCGAAGCGCCGCTTCACCGCGGATTCGAACAGATCGCCCGCCTGCGATACCACCGACAGGATGGCGCTGACGAGCAGCAGTGGAACCGCCTTTCCGATCCCGCACGCCGCAAAGCCGGCCGCAACCAAAAGGCTCGCCGCAAAGCCGCCGAGCGCCCCGGACCAGGTCTTCTTCGGGCTCACGCGCGGCCATAGTTTCGGTCCGCCAATGCTGCGTCCGGCGAAATAGCCGCCGATATCGGTCGCCCACACCACGAGCAGCACGAACATCAGCGCGGCGAACCCGTTGACGAGATCCTGCCGCACCAGGATCGAGGCCAGCAGCGCCGCCGATGCGTAGGCGAAGCCGGTGGCCGCCCAGATGAACTTGGCCCGCGCGATCAGCGTCACGATTGCGCCGCCGATGAGGCCGGTGATGATCGCGGTCTTGAGCGCGCCGAAGGCGACGCAGGCCCCCATCATGGCAATGACGATCGTCCCTGCCCCGGTCAGTGCAGCAGACCCCGCGCCCACCACCATCAGCCATTCCGCGAACAGCCCGATCGACACCAGGGTGACGAGAAGCGCCCACAGCCAGCCGCCGGCATAAGCGAGTGCAATAGCGAGCGGCGCCAGCACCAGCGCTGCGAGGACTCGCATCACGAGATTGCTCGGGGCAGGCTTCTCGCCCGCTGATGCGGCGTCGGGTTCGCTCACGAGGCGTTTTTCGCGACCAGACCGCCGAAACGGCGCTCGCGTCTGGCGAATTCGGCGATCGCGCCTTCCAGCGCCGCCTTGTCGAAATCGGGCCAGTGGATCGGCACGAAGACCAGCTCGCTGTAGGCGGCCTGCCACATCAGGAAGTTGGACAGCCGCTGCTCGCCGCTGGTGCGGATGATGAGATCGGGATCGGGGATGTCGGGCGCATCGAGATGAGCCCCGATCGTCTCGGCGTCGATCGTTTCAGGGGCGCGCTTGCCGTCTGCGACTTCTCGCGCGAGCTTCTGCGCGGCTTTCGCGATTTCCTGCCGCGAACCGTAATTGAAGGCGACGACCAGCGTCAGGCGCGTGTTGTCGCGCGTCAGCTCCTCGGCCTCGTTGAGGAGTGCACAAATGTCGCTGTCGAGTCCGTCGCGCTCGCCGATGATGCGGACCTTGACGCCGTCGCGGTGCAGGCTCGCGAGATCGTTGCGGATGAAGCGACGCAGGAGACCAAACAGATCGCCGATCTCGCTCGCCGGGCGCGACCAGTTCTCCGAAGAGAAGGAGAAGATGGTGAGATAGCGGATGCCGAGCTCGTGCGAGGCACGCACCACCCGGCGCAGCGCCTCGACACCGCGGCGATGCCCTTCGGCCCGCGGCAGGCCGCGCGCGGCGGCCCAACGCCCGTTGCCATCCATGATGATGGCGACATGCGCAGGCGCGTCGGACCGGTCTGGTCCTTCGGTTGCTGGCGCGGCGGCGTTGGACATGAAGGCGGCCCTAAAGCATGATCCGGACAAGTGCGAAGCGGTTTTCCGAAAGATCATGCGCGAACAATAACCTAAAGCGCGATGATCGCGCTTTAGACGGTGAGGATTTCTTTTTCCTTGGCAGCCAGCAACTGGTCGATCTCGGAGATGGTGCCGTCGGTCGCCTTCTGCACCTCGTCGGCGTGACGCTTCTGATCGTCTTCCGACATCTCGTGATTCTTCTCGAGCTTCTTGAGGACGTCGAGGCCGTCGCGGCGGACGTGACGCGCGGCGACCTTGGCTGCTTCCGCGTATTTGTGCGCGACCTTGACGAGCTCCTTGCGACGCTCCTCGTTGAGCTCGGGGATGCGAAGGCGCAGCACCTGGCCTTCGGTCGCGGGCGACAGGCCGAGATTGGAATCGACTATCGCCTTCTCGACCGGCTTGACCATCGACTTGTCCCAGACCTGCACCGAGATCAGCCGCGGCTCCGGCACGCTGACGGTGGCAAGCTGGTTGAGCGGCATGTGGCTGCCGTAAGCCTCGACCTGCACCGGGTCGAGCATCGAGGCCGACGCGCGCCCCGTGCGCAGGCCGCCAAGCTCGTGCTTGAGGGCCTGGACGGCGCCCTGCATGCGACGCTTCACTTCGTTGAGGTCGAAATTACCCGTGGCCATCACGTTTCTCCTTCAAAATCCCGGCGACCCACTCCGCGCCCCTCAGGCGCGACCGACGAGGCGTCAGCCGGCGACGACGGTTCCGTGGCCGCCGCCACGCAGCACAGCGCCGATCGAACCCGGCTCCGCGATCGAGAATACGATGATAGGCAGCAACGTCTCGCGGGCAAGCGCGAAGGCGGTCGCATCCATCACCTTGTAGCCGCCCTCGATCGCCTGCGAATGCGTCAGCCGGTCGAATCGCGTGGCGGTCGGATCCTTTTTGGGGTCGGCCGAGTAGACGCCGTCGACATTGGTTGCCTTCAGCACAGCCTCGGCTCCGATCTCGGCGGCCCGCAGCACCGCGGTCGTATCGGTGGTGAAGAACGGATTGCCGGTTCCGCCCCCGAGCAGCACGATCCGGCCCTCGGCGAGGTATTTGTGCGCCGCGGTGCGGGTGAACAGCTCGGAGATCTCGGGCATGACGAAGGCCGACAGCGTACGTGCCGGTGTGCCCTTGCGCTCGATCGTCGCCTCCAGCGCGAGGCAGTTCATCATGGTGGCGAGCATGCCCATGGTGTCGCCGGTGGTGCGCGACACCCCTTGCGAGGACACTTCGACGCCGCGCACGATGTTGCCGCCGCCGATCACCACCGCAACCTCGGTGCCGAGCTGGCGGGCGGCGATCAGATCGTCCGCAACCCGGTCGAGGGTCGGCTGATCGATGCCAAAACCCTGCTGCCCCGCGAGATACTCGCCGGACAGCTTGATCACGACGCGACGATAGACCGGATCAGTCATGAGCACTTTCCCCGCCCGGGCGCCGCTTCCGGCGGCAAGCCGGAAGGAACGTACCGGCGCTTACTTCTTGCCGCTGGCCGCTGCGACCTCGGCCGCGAAGTCGCTTTCCTGCTTCTCGATTCCCTCACCGAGAGCATAGCGCACAAAGCCCGCGATCTTCACCGCGCCGCCGACCTTGCCTTCGGCTTCCTTCACCGCCTGCGCCACCGACTTGCCGGTGTCGTGGATGAAGGCCTGCTCGAGCAGGCAGACTTCCTTGTAATAGGTCTTGAGGCCGGACTCGACGATCTTCTCGATCACGTTCTCGGGCTTGCCCTGCTGGCGATATTTGTCGGCGAGCACGTCCTTCTCACGCTTCACGACCGCCGGATCGAGGCCGGACGGCTCGAGCGCGAGCGGGTTGGTGGCCGCGACATGCATCGCGATCTGGCGACCGAGGGCCGCGAGCTCGTCGGCCTTGCCGGGCGATTCGAGCGCGACGATCACGCCCATCTTGCCGGCGCCTTCGACGACGGCGCCGTGGACGTAGCTCGACACGACGCCCTGCGTCACTTCGAGCGAAGCTGCGCGACGCAGCGTCATGTTCTCGCCGATGGTGGCGATCGCGTCGTTGATCGCGGCTTCGATCGTGACGTCACCGACCTTGGCGGCCTTGATCTTCTCGACATCGGCGCCGACGTCGAATGCGACCTGCGCGACCATCTTGACGAGGCCCTGGAACTGACCGTTGCGCGCGACGAAGTCGGTCTCGGAGTTGACCTCGACCACGACGCCCTTGGTGCCCTTGGTGAGCGCGCCGATCAGGCCTTCCGCGGCGACGCGGCCGGACTTCTTGGCGGCCTTCGACAGGCCCTTCTTGCGCAGCCAGTCCTGCGCCGCTTCCATGTTGCCGTCGTTTTCGGTGAGCGCGGCCTTGCAGTCCATCATGCCTGCGCCGGTGGACTCGCGCAGATCCTTGACCATCGCAGCTGTGATCGTTGCCATCGTTGAAAATCCTTCTTGCCTGCCGGTTTGCCGCGGCGTGGCATCAAACAGCCCCGCCGCGGTCCATCTCAGGAATTCGCGTCAACTGAAATGGTGGCCGGACTTATATCCGGCCAACCCATCGCTCTTTTTGACTATTCCGCTTCCGCGGTCAGCGCCTTGGCCTTGGCCACCCAGGCATCCGCACGGCTCGGCAGACCGACTTCTTCGCCGATCTTGTGCGCGGTGTCGTGATCGAGCTCGGCGAGCTGCCAGAAGTGGAAGATGCCGAGGTCGTTGAACTTCTTCTCGATCGCGCCCGACACGCCCGGGAGCTTCTTGAGGTCGTCGGCGGTGCCGCGCGGACCGGCAAGGCCCTGGAAGCCGCTCGAGGAAGCGGCCGGCAGCTCTTCGGCGACCGGACGAGCCGAGGCACCGATGTCGATGCCCGAATCGCCCTGGGCGCGCGAGATGCCGTCGATCGCCGCACGTGCGATCAGGTCGCAATACAGCGCGATCGCGCGGCCGGCATCGTCATTGCCCGGGACCACATAGGTGATGCCCTTGGGATCCGAATTGGTGTCGACGATCGCGGCGACCGGGATGTTGAGCCGCTGGGCTTCCTGGATCGCGATGTCTTCCTTGTTGGTGTCGATCACGAAGATCAGGTCGGGCAGACCGCCCATGTCCTTGATGCCGCCGAGCGAGCGATCGAGCTTGTCGCGCTCGCGCTGAAGCGTCAGGCGCTCCTTCTTGGTGTAGGAGCTGGCGTCGCCGCCGGACAGCACGTCATCGAGATGACGCAGGCGCTTGATCGAGGCCGAGATCGTCTTCCAGTTGGTCAGCGTGCCGCCGAGCCAGCGCGAATTGACGAAATACTGCGCGCAGCGCTTGGCAGCGTCCGCGACGCCGTCCTGCGCCTGGCGCTTGGTGCCGACGAACAGGATGCGGCCGCCCTTGGCGACGGTGTCGCTGACCGCCTGCAAGGCGGTGTGCAGCAACGGCACGGTCTGCGCGAGGTCGACGATGTGGATGTTGTTGCGGGCGCCGAAAATGAACGGTGCCATTTTCGGATTCCAGCGGTGAGACTGGTGACCAAAGTGCACGCCAGCTTCGAGGAGCTGACGCATGGTGAAATCGGGTAGCGCCATAGTTTCAATTCTCCGGTTGGTTCCTCCGGAAACGTGTGAGCAAAACGGAGCGTTCTCGCCCCGGTTGCCACCGGACGGCCTTGTGAGCCATGTTTCCGTGTGAGATGGGGCGCTATATAGCGCCATTTCGGCCAGAAGCAAGGAAATAAGGGCCTTTCGGGGGCTGTTTTCGCCTCCCGAAGGCCCTCTTCCGTAAAGACCAGGCCAGTCCGTAACGACCTAGCACTTGGGCTGGTTCGGCGGGCACTTTTTCGCCGCCGGCGCCGCTGGGCGCGCCGGAGGTGCCGCTGGACGCGGCGGCGGCGCGACGGCCATCCGCGGCGGCGGCGGTGGTGCCGGCCGGGCGACCGGCGGTGGCGGCGCGGGCCGCGCCACGGGTGGAGGTGCAGGCCGGGCCATGGGCGGAGGCGCCGGCCGTGCAACCGCCACAGGCGGAGCCGCGCGGGCCGGCGGAGGCGATGCGACATGCGGCGGCGATGCCGGACGAGCGACGGGCGGCGTCGGCCTCGCCACGGCCTGCGGCCGCGATGCTGGAGCTGACGGCGACGGCCGGGCGGCCTGCGCTGGAGGGGTCGCGGGCAAGTTCTGCGGTTTGACCAGCTCGCGCGCGGTCGAGGGCGGCGGCGTGACCGGCTTGCCCGTGGCGCCCGAGGGCGTGCCGGGCGGTGTGCCCGCAGCAGTTGGCGGCGCGACAGCCGGCTCGCGGGTTGCAGACTTGCCGCCAGCGGGCGCGCCACTGGGCGGGGTCTGAGCAACCGGCGGCTTCGGCGGTTGGCCGGGCGCAGCCGGGTTCGCGGTGGGCGCAACGGTCGTCGGAGTGCCGGCCGTTGGCGCGCCAGGATGGGACGGCAGCGTTGTGCCGGGCGCAGCCGTGGTCGGCGCCCCCGGATGCGTCGGCGGGGGCGCACCGGGTGCATTTGCCGTCGGCGCCAAGGGCCTGCCGCCAGGCGACGTCCCTGCCCCGGCCGGCGGCGCTGGCGGCCCGCCTTGGGCGCCGGGAACCGGCAGCGTGTTGGTCTGTGGCAGCCTGGTCGGCGGTACGGCGGGGGGCGTGCCGGTCGGCGCGACATTGGCCGGCGTCCCTGGAGGTATCCCCGGCCTCGCCGTCGGCTGGACCGTCGCGCTCGGCGGCATCGGCGCCTTGCCCTGCTGGATCAGCGCGGCGCGCTGCGTAGCGGCTTGCGGCAACATTGGCGCTACCGGGTTGGCGCGGTCGGCAATCGCCGGCCTCAGATTGCCAGGCCCGGTCCCTCCTCCCGCTCCCACGGGCGGGGCGGGCGGCCGGTTGATCACGGTGTTGATGACCGTGGTGTTATGGATGTTGTTGAAGACGATGTTGTTCGGCGGCGGCGCGACATAGATCGGCGGCCTGACGAACACCGGGATCGGCACGAACATCGGCTGCGGCAGCACGAACAGGCCGACAACGGGCAGCGGTGGCTCGAGCACGACGAAATCCGGCGGCGGCGGCGGCAGATAATAGACCGGCGGCGGCGGTGGCGGCGCGAAGCCAAAATCAGGGTCGCTGAAGTACAGCACGGGACGGTCGACATAGACCACCTCCTCCGGCGGCGGGGGCGGCACGTCATAGTCGATCATCGCGAAGGTCGGCGGTGGCTCGGGCGGCGCGGTGAGAATCGCCAGACGCCGGCGCGCATCGGCCGCGTGCGGCCCGCGCGGATAGCGGCGCAGATAGGACCAATAGGCCTCAGGCGTATCGTTCCGGTAGGTCCGCCGCCAGGTGATCGCCTCGCGGCGCGCCGCGACGATCGCCATCACGCGCTTCGACAGCGGGTCACCCGGATAGGCCGCGAGAAACTCTTCATAGGCCGGCAGCGTGTCGCGCTCGAGCGCGGCCGCATAGGCGTCCTGCACGCCGAGATCGCGGATCGGCTTGTTGCGGAACGCGGCAACCTGGTCGGGCGCGGCCTCCGGCGGCGGCGCATCGGGCCCGCGCTCGAAGAACGAGAAGGGCGCCGATATCTTCGCCTCGTTCCAGGGCACCTGCGCGCCCTTGCTGGCCTCGTTGACGCGCAGACGGACGCGGTCGAACACCTCGGCGAGCGGCAGGCCGCCGGTACGGATCATCTCCGCCAGCGATTGCGCATAAATACCGTACGGGCCGGGCTCTTCCGGCGCGACCGTGCCGGGCGCGGCGTTGAAGGCGATCAGCATGTTCGGATCCGGCTCGACCAGCGCCAGTCCGCTCGCGATCTGCTGGCCGCCCTCGATGAAGGGCTGCGCGCGCGCCGCGTCGAGCACGACGATGTTGGCCTTGAGCGGAACAGAAGCGAGCTGGCGGGCGTAGTCGCTGATCCGCAGGCCTTCGGTCGGAATGTCGGTGTCGCGGGTGATGTTGGAATCGACCGGGATGAAATAGTTCTCGCCCGCGAGCTGCACGCCGTAGCCGGCAAGATAGATCATCGCGACGGTGCCGGGGCCCGAGGCCTGCGCCTTCTGGATGAAATCGCGAAGACTCTTGCGCAGCGTGTCGCCGTCGAGATCGCGCGCGCCGACCACGTCGAAGCCCGCCGCTTGCAGTGTCTGCGCGATCAGGCCGGCATCGTTCGCGGTCGTCGCCAGCGGCGACTTGGCGTAGGCGCCGTTGCCGACCACGAGCGCGATGCGCTTTTCCTGCTGCTGCGCGCGCGCCGGATCGGGCGCGGCCGCAGCGAACGCCAGGATCGGCAAGAGAAAACAGATGAAGGCCTTGTAGGTCCCACGCATGGCTTGCTTGCCCGCTATCGTTGTTGAGCTGCCACCGTACATGAGACGCGCGGCCGGCTGAATGGCTCTTGAACGAAAAGCGCGGATTGAGGCGGCGGCATGGCGCCCCCGCCCCGTCAAACCCCTGCGTCAGGCCCGCGTAAGCCTCGCGACCGCGCTGTGGCGCGAACCTCGCTCAGCCCTGCGCGATCAGATCGACTGTTCCCGTGGTGAGCCGGTAGATGCCACCGACGACCTTCAGCTTGCCCTGCTCCACGGCCGCATTGAGGATCGGCGCGGCCGATTTCAGCTTCGCGACGTTGTCGATCACGTTCTGCCGGATCGCCTTGTTGAGCACGTCCCCGCCCTGCTGCATCGCAGCCTTTGCGGCGGGCGCGATCGCATCGACCAGCGAGGGAATGTGGCCCGGCGGCGACGTGTTGTCCTTGATTGCCTTCAGCGTCGCATCGACCGCGCCGCAGGCATCATGGCCAAGCACCAGGATCAGCGGTGCGTTGAGCACGGCCACCGCATATTCCATGCTGGCAATGGTTTCGGTGCCGGCAAAATTTCCGGCGACGCGGCAGACGAAGAGATCCCCGCGGCCGCTGTCGAAGGCATATTCCGGCGCGATGCGCGAATCGGCGCAGCTCAGAACCGCCGCGAACGGATTCTGTCCACCGGCCAGCGCCTCGCGCTCGTGCTTGAAATCGTGGCGCCGCGCCACACCGTCGACATAGCGCGCATTGCCCTCCATCAGCCGCTTCAGCGATGCGTCGGGCGACAACACGTTCTGCGGCTTGGGTGGCTGCTTGGCCTCCTTTGCCAAGGCGCCGCTCGCGAAAGCTCCGCCGGCGAAGGCCATGCCGAACGCAGCGGCGCCAAACAGCATCGCGGATCGCCGCGACGGCGCGATGTCTCGATGCAGAGATTCAGAGCACTTGTCGCACATGTGACGTTTCCCCAGGTACAGTGGACGAATGGAAGCGTCGCGATGATAGGTGCATCGATGTGAAGAAATCACCAATGATAAATGATGCAACTGATGATTGCTGCAACGCGAACCATGTTGCAAAGCCGAAGCGATCGCTCGCCTCACGCGCAACAACCGCACAGAGCTGCGCCCACCTGCATATATTCGAGATCGGCTACTAAAGCATGATCCGGAAAAGGGCAGCAATTCTCACTCACCACAAACGCGGCACGCGTTTGTGGTGAGATCATACGCTAACGCCGATCCCAAGCGCGATGACGATTCTTCCGGATCTCATCGTGCTTTAGAGCTGCTGCACGTCCACGACGCCCGCGACCGCCTTGATCGCGCCGGCGATCTGCGGCGAGACCTTGAAGCGGCCGGGAAGCTTCATCTCGACCTCGGTCTCGAGGTCGAGCATCATCACCAGCGAGACCTCGCCGTCGCCGTTCGAGCGCGGCGCGATGCCGGGACTGCCGACTTTTGGCGCGGCGCCGTTCGAGGCCGCCATATCGGGTCCGGCCAGTCGCTTGGCGATCGACTCCAGCGGCTTGGTGTCGCGCACGAAGATGCGCAGGCCCTTCTGCGTCTTGGCGGCGGCGTCATCGAGCGGCTCGGCATGCAGCACGCGGGCACGGACGTCCTCGCCCTGCAATTCCGCGCCCAACTGGAGCAGCACGGCGGCGCCCGGCTCGAGCACATCGCGGTATTGCGCGAGGCCCTCGGAGAACAGCACCGCCTCGAAATGGCCCGTGGGATCAGACAGCCCCATGATGCCCATCTTGTTGCCGGTCTTGGTGCGCCGCTCCATGCGCGACACCACGGTGGCCGCGACCTTGCCGGCGGTGGCGCCGGTCTTCACCGCACGCGAGAACTCGGCCCAGCTCTGCACCCGCAGGCGCTTCAGGACCATCGCGTAATCGTCGAGCGGATGGCCCGACAGGAAGAATCCGATCGCGTCATATTCGCGGCGCAACCGCTCGGCCGGCAGCCAGGGCTCGATCTGCGGCAGCATGATGGTCGGCGCGTCCGCCGACATGCCGAACATGTCGTTCTGGCCGATGGTCTCGGCCTGATGCGCACGCTGGCAGGCGGCCAGGATCGAGTCCGCGCCGGCAAAAACCCGCGCCCTGTTCGGCTCCAGCGTGTCGAAGGCGCCGGCAGCGGCGAGGCTTTCGATGATGCGCTTGTTGATCGCGCGCGGATTGACCCGCGCGGCGAAGTCGGCGAGCGAGGTGAACAGCCCTCGCCTGGTCCGCTCCTCGATGATCTGCTCGATCGCCTGGATGCCGACGCCCTTGAGCGCGGCGAGCGCGTAGTAGATCGTCTTGTCACCGACCTCGAAGGTCGGGCCTGAGCGGTTGATGTTCGGCGGCTCGACCTTGATGCCGAGGCGCTGCGCCTCGGAACGGAATTCGGAGAGCTTGTCGGTGTTATTGAGATCGAGCGTCATCGACGCCGCGATGAACTCCACCGGGTAATGCGCCTTCATATAGGCGGTGTGGTAGGACACCAGCGCATAGGCCGCCGCGTGGCTCTTGTTGAAGCCGTAGTCGGCGAACTTTGCGAGCAGCTCGAAGATGGTCTCGGCCTGCCCCTTCGGCACGCCGTTCTTGACCGCGCCGGCGACGAAGATGTCGCGCTGCTTGTCCATCTCGGCGCGGATCTTCTTGCCCATGGCGCGGCGCAGCAGGTCGGCGTCGCCGAGCGAATAGCCCGACATGACCTGCGCGATCTGCATCACCTGTTCCTGGTAGATGATGACGCCGAAGGTCTCCTTCAGGATCGGCTCCAGCACCGGATGCAGATATTCCGGCTCCTCGTCGCCGTGCTTGCGCGAGCAATAGGTCGGGATGTTCGCCATCGGGCCCGGGCGATAGAGCGCGACCAGCGCGATGATGTCCTCGAAACGGTCGGGGCGCATGTCGACCAGCGCGCGCCGCATGCCCTGGCTTTCAACCTGGAACACGCCGACCACCTCGCCCCGCGCCAGCATCTGGTAGCTTTCGGCATCGTCGATCGGCAGCGTCGCGAGATCGATGTCGATGTTGCGCGGCTTCAGGAGCTTCACCGCGACGTCGAGCACGGTCAGCGTCTTCAGGCCGAGGAAGTCGAACTTCACGAGCCCGGCCGGCTCGACCCATTTCATGTTGAACTGGGTCACCGGCATGTCCGACTTGGGATCGCGGTACATCGGCACGAGTTCGCTCAAGGGGCGATCGCCGATCACGATGCCGGCCGCGTGCGTCGAGGCGTGGCGGGTCAGGCCTTCGAGGCGCTGCGCAATGTCGAAGGCGCGCGCCACCACCGGATCTTCATCGCGGAACGCCTGAAGCTTCGGCTCGCTCTCGATCGCGGTGGCCAACGTCACCGGCGCGGCCGGATTCTGCGGCACCAGCTTGGTCAGCTTGTCGACCTGGCCATAGGGCATCTGCAGCACCCGGCCGACGTCGCGCAGCACGCCGCGCGCCTGCAGCGTACCGAAGGTGATGATCTGCGCGACCTGGTCGCGACCGTAGCGCTCCTGGACATACCTGATCACCTCGCCGCGGCGGTCCTGGCAGAAATCGATGTCGAAGTCCGGCATCGAGACGCGTTCCGGATTGAGGAAGCGTTCGAACAGCAGGCCGAACTTGATCGGGTCGAGGTCGGTGATGGTCAGCGCCCAGGCGACCAGAGAGCCGGCGCCCGAACCGCGCCCCGGTCCGACCGGAATCCCTTGGCCCTTCGCCCATTTGATGAAGTCCGACACGATCAGGAAGTAGCCCGCGTACTTCATGCGCATAATGACGTCGAGCTCGAACGCCAGGCGCTTGCTGTAGTCCTCTTCCGTGGTGCCCTGCGACAGGCCGTGCACGCGCAGGCGGTTGGCGAGCCCCTCCTCCGCCTGCCGCTTCAGCTCGGCCGCCTCGACCGACGCGGCGTCGGAGCTTGCGGCGGCGCCGACGGTGAAGAACGGCAGGATCGGCTTGCGCGTCATCGGGCGGAACGAGCAGCGCTCGGCGATCTCCACCGTCGAGGCCAGCGCCTCCGGAATGTCGGCGAACAGCACTGCCATCTCGGCGCGGGTCTTGAAGCGGTGATCGGGTGTGAGCTGAACGCGATCGGTCTCGGCGATCAGCCGCCCGCCGGCAATGCAGAGCAGCGCATCGTGCGCCTCGTAATCGTCGTTCGAAGCGAAATACGGCTCGTTGGTCGCAACCAGCGGCAGGCCTTTTGCGTAGGCGATGTCGATCAGCCCGCTTTCGACGCGGCGCTCCTTGTCGATGTTGTGGCGCTGCAATTCGACATAGAGGCGATCGCCGAACAGGCCGGCGAGACGCTCGCAGCGCGTCGCCGCAATTTCGGCCTGCCCGCTGGCAAGCGCGAGCGAGATCGGCCCGTCAGGGCCGCCCGTGAGTGCGATCAAGCCTTCGGTCTCACCGTCGAACCAATCGAACTTGATGAACGGCGCGTGGCTGTCAGGCGATTCGAGGAACGCGCGCGAGTTCAGCCGCATCAGGCTGCGATAGCCGCGCTCCTGGGCCGCCAGCAGCACCACACGCGACGGCAGCAGCGCGTTGCGCGCGTTGGGATCCTGGTCGCCGAAATCGATCGCGAGCTCGCAGCCGACGATCGGCTGGATGCCGGAGCCCGCCATCTTGTCGGAGAACTCCAGCGCGCCGAACATGTTGTCGGTGTCAGTCAGCGCCAGTGCGGGCTGGTGGTCTTTCTTCGCAAGCTCGGCGAGCTTGGCGATCTTGATCGAGCCCTTGAGCAGCGAATAGGCCGAGTGAACGTGAAGGTGGACAAATCCGGCGCTCGGCATGGTCGCGTGACGGCCTCTTGCAGTGAGATGGAGCGGTCGCCGGCTCCAGGGGGATCATGAGGACATCTTCCGCCCACCCAGCCGACTCGCCTCACAATGGTGGGGCGTCACCGCTTCAGAGTCCACGCCGGAGCCACGAAACGGCCGCGTCGTCCCGCTTTTCCCCAAGGGCATGACCAAGGGGTCTGGCCAGCTGCGGCCTAGAGCTGCGGAATCACCTGCGCCCAGATTGCGATCATCCCGACGAACAGCGAGATCGAGGCGAGTGCGGCGGCTTCTTCCACGAAAATCCTGAACATGGCTTGCTCCATCACCAGAACGTATGAAGAACATTGTTCTCATTTCGTTCTTGAGAGTCAAGCCGTGTGAGCTCTCTCGAAAAGTGATGGTTAACTCGCTGAATTCACGCAACAAAAAAGCCCCGGCGCAAGGCCGGGGCTTTTCGACGATCGCTCGAAATGAGCGACCAGTCTCAGTAGCGACCGATCATCGGGCCGCCGAACTTGTAGTTCAGGCGGACGAGACCCATGTCGACGTCCTGGCGGATGCGCTCCGAGCCGGCGAAGCCAGCGAAGGTCACGTCCTTGTCGGACAGGAAGATGTGGTTGTACTCGACGCCAACCGACCAGTTCGGCGCGAAGCCGTACTCGAGGCCGGCACCGACCGTGCCACCCCAGCGGCTGTCGCTGGACGAGGAGAGCAGCGCGCCCGCCGTGCTGGAGATCTCGTACTTGTTGCTGACCACAGCCGCACCGCCCTTGACGTAGACCAGGACGTTGTTCCAGGCGTAGCCAACCTGACCGGTGATCAGACCGAACGCATCGATCTTGGTGCGGTTGCGGGTGGCGAACAGCGCGCTGGTGTTGTCGCCCGAGAAGTCAGCCCAGTTGCCCTGGCCTTCCACACCGAACACCCACTGGCCGGACTGCCAGCGATAGCCGATCTGACCACCGACCGTGCCGCCGGTCGCATCGTGCGAGCCTTCGCGGCCCACGCCAACGAAATCCCAGGTCGCGTGCGACGAACCGCCGCCGCCGTTGATGCCGATGTAGAAGCCGCTCCAGTCATAGACGGTCGCGATCATCGCGGGCGCCTTGGTGTAAGGCCGCGCAGCGAGGTCAGCAGCCAGCGCCGGCGCAGTCGCGCTCAGCGCGACAAGGCTCACAGCAGCAAGCAACAGATTCTTGTTCATTTGATTCCCGTTCCAGTTTCGTCGTTAGGCCCCCGGGCCGTAGGGCCGTCATATCAGCGCTCGACGGAATTGCTGTAACCCCGACGCAACAGTCGGGGCCAAAGGGCTGTGCTGCGTTAATGAATGTTTAGCAGCGCGCGCGCGAAACCCTTTGAAACAAGGGTTTTCATGAGTTCCAATGTCGACTACACGACGTATGTTGCATCTGTGCCTGGACATCTGATGCACGCACGATTGTGTGATTGGAGATTGAGATGCGCAGACAGATTGCCCTCCCCATTATCGCCACATTTTCGCTCGCAATCGCCACATTCGCGCTCACGCTGAGTGCAAGCACGCCCGCACGCGCATTCGGCACGCATCACGCGTTCTGCCTGACCGGCCAGGAATGGCCGGGGCTGAGCAATTGCACGTTCGACAGTTACGCACAGTGTCAGGCAAGCTCGTCGGGCCGCGCGCTGACCTGCATCGCGAATCCGTATTTCACGGGCCAGAGCGACGATCCCTACGCCTATCAGAATCGTCCGCGCGCCCAGACACCGGGCTATTCACCCGGCTACTACCCACCGCGCTGAGATGCGCAGCGCCCGCTTCGTGCTCGTCGCCACCGGCCTGCTCTTCTCGGGCGTGCCGGCGCACGCGCAGACCTACGATCCCAGCTATCCCGTCTGCATGCAGATCTACGGCCCGGTCGGCTATTTCGACTGCCGCTACACTTCGCTCGAACAGTGCAGATTTCTCGCCGTCGGCCGCTCCGCGAGCTGCGCCGTGAACCCGTACTTTCCGCAGAAGCGGTCAAAGGCTCCCCGGCGGCCGAAGCAGGCCGACTAGGCGTGCTCCCATGCCGGGACTTGCCAACTTTGACGCCCTTGCGAGCTTAACGCACTTGCGAGCTTTTCCATCCCGCCGACATTGCCCGCTCACCCCCTCGTCGCGTATTCGGAAGTTACTTTCCGAGCGAGGTCTTGCACGACAGCCAAGAACGCAGCCGACGCCATCGGCCGATACGGCTCCAAGGCCTGGTCCGAGGGCGGTAACGTCAGCAGCAGGTCCGCATCGCCATGACAATCTTGATAACCTTGCAGCCAGAGCGCTGTCACATGGACCGCCGGCACGGTGAGCAGGAAAGCCTCGAAGCGTCCTTCCCGAACTTCAGGAAGCTTCTCGGCACGACGGATCGCCTCCGACGTCGCTGCCACAAACGGCCCTTCGTTCAGGTCACCCAGTTCATACGTCGTCTCATACGTCGTCGCTGCCGACTTCACGATTGTCGCAGCAGCGATCGGCTCCTGTTCCTCTCCTCCACCATCATCAGCGGCGGTGCGCCGCTTCGCTTCAATCACAAGAAATCTCCAATTGCCTAGCTTCGCAGCCGCTCTGAGTTTGTCTGCGCGACGGATCTTGCCAAAAGCCAGATAGGCAATGCGATGCGGCAGGGAAATGAAGACCGCGTCACGGTTGGCAGTGGAAAGCCTTGATCGCGGGAATTTCGGGTTGCCCACCCGGCTGGCCACCGCTCGCTTCACAGCTACGACCGCAGCCGCCGGAGGATCGCTGGGATGAATTGCCATCTTTTCTCTCCTTTCGCGGTGGCGAGGTTCTAGACCGGGGGCTTGGTGAAGTAAGTGTCCGTCCAGACACCTTTGGCGTCCTGATAGTTTGAGCAAAATCGATTAAACTGGATCTCTGGTGTTAGGCCGAAAAGGGGATCCTCAATGACCAGGCTGTCGGTATCCTCCAGATATCCGACGATCGCGACGAAGTGCGCCGGTCCCTCCTCATCTTCGTCTCCCGACCAGACCGTGCGAACACAAATGGGTCGCCCTGCACTGATCTCCTGCTGCACCTCCATTCGTGTCGCTCGTTGGTCGAGGGCCAACACGGCGAGGCAGCGGACTCGATTGAGCGGTGATCCGAGAGAATGCGTCACATCGAATTCCAGACCCGGCGTGCCGCAAGGGAAATCACAGCAATCATGCCGGTTCAATTCGAGGTCGGCGATGCGGCACTGCGTGAAAGTACTGGTCTCGTCGTAATAGCCCGAGATGCTGGAAGCGACGGCTGCCCAGCACCAATTGATGTGACACTGATGTTGCATCGTGAAATCTGGCGCCAACTGAATCCGTGTCCTTTCGATGACGGAAATTTCTTCCATACCCATTGCAATACCTCGTGGTTGAGATCGATTGGTCCAACTTCAATTCCTTGTGGCCGTGCGGAGCGCATCCTTGCAAAATCCAAGGATGCGATCTCGGCTGCGGCATTAGGCACTGTTCAATGCTCTTGTATTGCCGCCTCGGTCACCGCATGGAAGGTGCTGCATTGCTGGAGGTACGGAAACACGGCTTCAGCAATGGCCTTCCCGGCAGCCGTGTCACTCGGGTAGTGGACGCCAGCGATCTCGCGATTCTTCCCGATCCGCGCGGCCAGCGCCCTCAGTGCACTCTTGGCACCGGGGATAATCTCTCCCAGCGCCAGTGCCATCAGATGACTCTCCAGCGAATGTCCGCTCGGATAGGAGGCGTGCCAGGGCGACGCGACCATTGGGAAAAGCGCCGGACACACCTGTTGCGGCCGCCCGCGATTGAACCTGAGCTTGTAGTAGACGGCGACCATCAGTCCAACATGATCGGCCATCTCCAGAATCTTGATCGTATTTGGATGCGCCGACGGCGAAAGCATGAGGACCTGCGCAAAATAGCCGACAAGCCTCACGTCCTGATCGACGATCTCATCTGCCAACCTCTTGCGACGATCCATCGATGCCCCAAGCAGTTCATCGATCTCCCCGAAAATGACATCGTGATCCGTTGGCGGGCCGGCGACAGTGATGGTTTGCCAATCGGTCCTGGCAAATTCGAGCAATGCGATCTGGGCAAAAAAGTCAGGGCGCCAGGCAGACAGCGGGAATGTCGCCCCGTAATTCAAGCTACCGGGCAGGACTCCGACGAAACTCTCGAAGATCGGGAAAGGACGCGGGGGAATTCCACCACCAACGTAACCGCCGCTGACTGCGCCGTTTCCGCCACCACCGCCGCCGCCGCCACCGCCACCGCCGCCGCCGCCGCCGCCACCGCCGCCGCCGCCGCCACCACCACCGCCTCCTCCTGCAACACCAGGCATTGTGCTCTCCATCGAGGGGCTAATAATTTGAACCGGGCTCCTGGCCCCATCAATCCGGCAACCCAGCTGCTCCTAATCGCTCGACATACAAAGACCCCTGGGGCTCTTTGAACGGACAACGGCGCGCATAGTCCGATACCCTGAAGCCGGGCAGGATGTTCTTATGGTGCTGCGAAACCTGCCGCGCTTCCTCCAGGCGACCAACCGCGACGAGGCTTGCGGCGAGGACGCGCGCGGCGTTTCCAAAACGCGGGCTGAGGGTCAAAGACTTCTTCGACCAGCGAATGGCATCGTCAAACGTTCCGTTCAGATAATGATTTTGGCCGAGCAGGCAGAAATTGAAAAAGGCCTGTTGGCCAAGTGGTGAAAGCCGGATGGCGCGCTCCGCACGGGCGATTCCGGTTGAAGCATCGCCGATGAACCCGGGGGTCCCGCTCCCGAACACCCATGCCCACGAATTGCTGGGGGATATGGCAAGAGCCCGCTCACACAGGTCCAATCCGCTGTCGTAGTCACGAAAGAACATGCTCTTGCCGTGCCCCTGTATCGCGAGCGCGAGAGCATTTTGCGGGTCTCTTTCGATGGCACAATTGGACAGCCGGATCACGTCGGCCGAATCCGCATCGAAATCCGACGACCACCCCTCCGCGATCTTGAAATTGTGCCACTTCGCAGCGAACGCGTACGGCGCCGCGTATTCGGGGTCTTCCTCGCTGGCTTTCTCGAGCAGCCCTTTGGCGCGCGAGAAGCTCGCGAAATCGAATTTGTAGAGCAGCTCAAGCGCCCGCAGGAGATAGTCATACGCATTGAGGCTCTTCGGCGGCTTTCGCAGCGCCCGCTTGATCTCTGCGCGACGCACATAGGCGGCGATCTTCTCAACGACACCAATGGCGATCTCGTCCTGGACTTCGAAAACGTCCGCGAGGTCCGTGTCGTATTTCTCGGCCCACACCACGGAGCCAGTCGCAACATCGACCAGCTCGACCGAAAACCGGAATCGCTTGCCCGATCGGCGAACGTGACCGCTGACGTAATAGCGAACGCCAAGCTTCTCGCCGATTTCGACGGGATCGATCTCGCGCTGACGAAACGGCATCGTCGACCCGCGAGACACCACCAGGAGCTCCTGAATATTACTCAGGCTGACAATGATGTCTTCGACGAAGCCTTCGGCAAAATAGCTGTCGTCAACCTCCGAAGAGCTGTTCGCAAACGGAAGAACGGCGATCGAGGGCAGTTTGGTTCGTCTCGAGGATTTGGTGGAAGCGCCGATCACCGTGCGGCGGTCCACTCCCGGCGAGAGCAGGAGAAAGGCATGAACCGGCCGCGACAGGTTCTTGAGATGAAGCTCACCCAGGTCGTCAAACTTGAATTCGCTCAGATCGGCGACTACTCGCAAAAGGGCCGACGACACCACAACGCCGCCCGCGGGAGCGACAGATTGCAAGCGTGCTGCGATATTGACACCATGGCCGTAGACATCGTTCAGATCAAAGATGACAGGCTCCCAATGGACGCCGATGCGAAAGGCTATGCGGCGCTCGGGAGGTTGCAAGGTTTCAAGCCCGGTGACTTCACGCTGCAACTCGGAGGCACAGCGAAGGGCATCGAGCGGGCTCTCGAACACCGCGACGAAGCCGTCGCCGGTGTTCTTCACAATCTCGCCTCGTCGACCGATCAAGGCCGGATCGATGACGCTCACGCGAAGAGCCCGATAGCGACTATGCGTCTCGACCTCAGCAGCTTCCATAAGTCTGGTATAGCTGACGACGTCCGCCACGAGGACGGCGCGGAAAGGTCTTTCGAATTCGAGGATCGTACCGACTTGGGAATTAAAGTCCTGTTCGGCAGCACCAACCAACCTCGCACCACTGTCGTTGGCGGTGTTCGGCGACGACGGGGGGACGCTCGTAGGCTCCGACTTCATTGATCCCTCAGCGGCGAATAAAGCCTCTTGCCGAGCAGAGTCTCGTCGTTGAACCAATCTGCAACACGCTAAACGCAATTCGGTTGAGGCGCTACCAAAATCACCCGAATGGCTCGGAGCGGCAGCGCCACAACAAGTCGCGGCGGAGAGTAAGAGGGCTTCTTCGGATTACCTCGTCTTGGCGATGAGCGGCTCGCGCCGGAATAAGGCGCCCAATCAATGCACGCTACCTTTCGAATTCCTTTTGAATTCCTTATGAATTCCTTCTGAATTTCGACAGCATTCGCGAATTCTCACTTGCGCCGGGCCCCGAAGTGGAAGCCCTCGCGCCGGGCGCGATGGCAAAAGGTCGCGCCGACCGCCTCAACCGCCAATACACTTTGGTGCAGCTATGCAACTGTTCTACCCTCAGGCGTGTCGACCCCGTCTGTAGAGTGGATAGCGAAAGTCGCCGGAAGGCCGAAGCGCACCGATGAGGCCGCAGGTTGGTGCGCGACGCGTCCGGATCGCGCCACCCGTAAATCGGGACGCTGATATGCGGCATGCCTTGCATCGCGCCTCCGATGTTGACGCGAGCTGGTGCAGGTTTAAGTACGACGACAAATCTTGCAGGGGTGGCGACGTTCGCTGGGCTGGTTCCCGTTGACGCCACCAATGCAGGACACATGACGACCTCGCCTCACGCGACCTCGCCCCGCGCCTCAGCGCCGCCTCACCTCGCCATCGTCCTGTTCTCGCTCGCGATGGGTGGCTTTGCGATCGGAACCACCGAATTCGCATCGATGAGCTTGCTGCCGTTCTTCGCTGCCGACCTCGGGATCGACGAGCCGACCGCGGGGCACGCGATCAGTGCCTACGCGCTCGGCGTGGTGCTGGGCGCGCCGCTGATCGTCGTGCTTGGCGCGCGGTTCGCCCGGCGCACCCAGTTGCTGACCCTGATGGCCGTGTTCGCGCTCGGCAACGCGCTCACCGCTCTCGCGCCGGGCTTCGGCTGGATGATCGCGGCTCGATTTCTGTCGGGATTGCCGCATGGCGCCTATTTTGGCATCGCCGCGCTGGTCGCGGCCTCGCTCGTTCCGCAACACCGCCGTTCGCAGGCGATCGGCCAAGTGATGCTCGGCCTGACCTCTGCCACGATCATCGGCGTGCCCTTGGCCAATCTGATCGGCCAGGCGATGGGCTGGCGCGCGAGCTTCGGCCTCGTGTCGGTGCTGGCGTTGATCACGGTCCTGCTGTGCGCGCTGTTCGCGCCGCGCGATGCGGCCGGCCGGTCCGATCCGCTGCGCGAGCTCGGTGCGCTCCGAAACGGCCGCATCTGGATCACGCTGGCGATCGGCGCCATCGGCTTTGGCGGCATGTTCGCCGTCTATACATATCTCGCGACGACGCTGATTGAGGTCACCAAGGTCAGCACCGCGGTCATCCCGTTCTTCCTCGCCGTGTTCGGCATCGGCGCAACGCTCGGCAATCTGTTCGTGCCGCGCTTTGCCGACCGCGCCTTGATGCCGACGGCGGGCGTGATCCTGCTGTTTGCTGCGGTCGCGCTGCTGGTGTTTCCGCTTGCCGCCGGCAATCCCTGGCTGCTTGCGGCCGACGTCTTCGCGATCGGCGCCAGCGTCTCGCTCGGCGCCATCCTGCAGACGCGGCTGATGGACGTCGCAGGAGACGCGCAGGCGCTCGCTGCTGCGCTCAACCATTCGGCGTTCAACACCGCCAATGCGCTCGGCCCGTTCCTGGGCGGCCTTGCCATTCGCGAGGGGCTGGGCTGGACCTCCACCGGTCCCGTCGGAGCCTCGCTCGCGCTTCTTGGCTTCCTGATCTGGATCGTCGCCGCGCGCGAGGCCCGAGCCGCGCCGGTCGAGGACGCCTCGAGCGACGCTGCCTTGCTGAAGGACGCTCCCGCGCGGCCGGCGCCACCGCTGGCGCCGGATGACCGAAGCCGTTCGGATGCCGTCAGGGATCCGGTGGCTTAGCGGCAGCTCAGCTTTGCCAGGGCGTATTGCGGATGCGCGTACACACGTTCGGCTTGTGGAAGCTGGGATCGTGATCCTGGATATAGTCGAAATTGACGGTCCCGAATGTCGTCTGCGGCTTCTTCAGCGCTGAGCAGGTCTGCACCTTCAGAAACTCGTTCTTGAAATCGCCGCGCGGGAACGCAGCGATCACCTGATCGCGCTGCTCCGGCGTGTACTCGTCATATCCAACGGCCCCGACGTCCACCACAACTCCTGCCCTCGTGAGGGCGATTTCCGGTCTCATATATTCCGGAATGCCGGGTGTGGTGTGCAGCGCAATCGCGTCCCAGACCAGATCGGCCTGCGGCTCGGCGATGCCGCGTGCCCGGAGAAAGTCCCGCGCGGCGTCGGCACCGTCGACCTCAAATCGCTTTGTTTCGGTGTGGTAGTGATCGACCAGGCCGAGGTCGTGAAACAGCGCCGCGACATAAAGCAACTCGGAATCGAATTTCAGCTTCTGACGCAGCCCCTTCATCGCGCCGAACACGTAGACGCGGACCGAATGGTTGAACAGCATCTCGTCTTCGTAGCTGCGCACCAGCTCGGCGGCCTCGCGCGCCAGCTGGCTGTCGGGAATTTTCACGCCGGAAATCACGCTCGTCATTTTCTAACTCCTGCCTTGCATTGACGTCGGCCGATGCCGTTCGTGGCCCGTCAGGCTGTCTTCTCGACGGCGGCCTGCGGCGTCTTACGGAAGCTGATCGCCATACGATTATACGTGTTCATCAGACCGATCGCGATGGTGAGGTCGACGAGCTCGCGCTCCTCGAAGACCCCGCGCGCGGCTTCATAGGCCTGATCCGGCACGCCGGTATCCGCGACGCGGGTCACCGTTTCGGCCCATGCGAGGGCGGCGCGCTCGCGCGCGTCGAACAGATTGCCGGCTTCCTCCCACGCCTGCAGCAGAGCGAGCTTTTCGATCTTCGCCCCGCTCTTGAGCAGATCGCGCATATGCATGTCGAGGCAGTAGGCGCAGTTGTTGATCTGGGATACGCGCAGATAGACGAGGTTGATCAGCGCCGCAGGAAGATTGCTCTGCATGATGTAGCCGTACACGCCGCCCAGCGCTTTCACACCCGCCGGCGCGATACGGTCGTAGTCGAGACGCCCTGTCATTGTCCTGCTCCTTGATGATCGATGCCCGGCCCGTGTCTCTGCCATAAATGCCCCTGCCCTGGTCCACAAAAAAGCACCAAGAACGCACGAAAATCGTGTACCAAGGGGCATGACCAAACCGCTGCGGCTGGAACTGGATCGCTCTGCGAAGACGCCGCTGGCCGAGCAGATCCATGGGGGCATCAGGGCCGCCATCGCGAACGGCGTGCTCGCACCCGGAGCGCGTCTGCCCTCTTGGCAGGACCTGGCAGCCCAGCTTGGCGTCGCGCGGGGCACCGTGCGCGCGGCTTATGAAAAGCTGTCCTCCGCCCAACTGATTGTCGCGTCACGCGCGACCGGCACGCATGTCGCGGATCGGCCGTCCTTTCCCGTTCGCAAGGACAAAGCCCCGGCGCCCGGCTCGTTCATGGAGATGTACCAGGAGCTCACGGCGGGGCCGGCAATCTTCCAGATGGGCGTGCCCGCGCAAGAGACTTTTCCTGCGACGCTGCTCGCAAGGATGCGCGCGCAGGCGGTTCGCGTCGAAATGAGCGCGCCGCCGATCTATCCGGATCCGCGCGGCGAGCTCGACTTGCGACGCGAGATCGCAGCCTACCTCGCGCTGGCGCGCGGGGTCGCGTGCACGCCGTCGCAGATCATCATCACAAGCGGTTTCAGCGGCGGCCTCGGATTGGCGCTCCGTGTCCTCGGCCTCGAGTCAAAGACGAAGGTCTGGATGGAGAATCCGGGCTTTCCCTTCACGCGGCACGGTCTCGCGCTTGCCAGACTGTCGATCGCGCCGATCCCGGTCGACGCTGACGGCATCGATGTCGATTACGGCCTGAAACATGCTCCCGACGCGGCGCTGGTTGTCGTGACGCCCGGGCAGCAGGCGCCACTCGGATCCACATTGTCGCTGGCGAGGCGTTCGCGCCTGCTCGACTGGGCCACCCGACGCAAGGCGTGGGTGATCGAGGATGACTATCTCAGCGAGCTGCAGCTCAAGGGCCGAGCCACGCCGGCACTTGCCTCGCTCGATCGCGCGGGTCGCGTCATCCACATCGGCTCTTTCAGCAAGACCGTGACCCCTGCCCTGCGGCTCGGCTTTGTCGTTGCGCCGGCCGCTCTGGCGTCGCGATTTGCCGAAGCCGCGGCGTGCCTCGCGCCGGCGCCCGGGCCCGCAGTGCAGCTCGCCACCGCCGATTTCATGCGCGAGGGCCATTATCTGCGGCATCTCCGGCGCACGAAGCGGGTCTACGCCGCGCAAGGCGATGCATTGCTGAAACAGCTTCGGACGCGCACCGCCAATGTTGCGCTTGCCGGATTGGCAGCGGTCCTGCAGCTGCCGGATGGAGCGCCCGATCTCGCCATCGCCAGGGAAGCGGCATCGTTCGGGCTGGCGCCTACTCCGCTGTCGCTCTGGTATGCGTCCACGGCTTCGGCGCGCCCCGGTCTGTTGCTGGGCATCGCCACATCTCCGCAAAAGCGGATCGAGGCTTCCTGCGACAGGCTATTCGAAATCATCGATCGTCTGACGTGACGAACGCTGTATTTCGAGAAAGCACGATGTGCCGCCCGGCGCAATAAACGCGCGTCCGCATGCCACCAAAAGTTGTAGGCGCGCCGATCATCATGTAACGTCGACGTCTATCTTCACTGCGCGTGGCCCAGTCGTTACATGCTTGCCCGTATTTTGTTTCTCGTGGCCATGCTGCTTCCATGCGCGCTGCATGCCGAGGAAACGCCGTCCGAAAATCCCGGATTTGCGCACAGGCTGACGATCTATCTTGCCAAGGGGGCACCGGACGCGTGCGGGCCCGGCTGCGACCGCTGGATCGCCATCGAGGGCGAGATCGATGGGGACGCCAGCCAGCGCATTCGCCGCTTCCTGGCCGGCGTCAAGGACACCCAGCGTCCGATCTACCTTCATTCGCCCGGCGGGAATGTGGAGCAGTCCTACGTCATCGGCCGGCTGCTGCGCAATCGCAAGGCGGTCGCGCGGGTCGGCCGGACGATCGCGACGGCGTGCGCCGCCGGCACACAGGTGGACGCCGCATGCCTGAAGACCAAGGCCGCCGGCGGCGAGGTCGAGGCGGAGCTCACGACCTACCATGCGATGTGCAACTCGGCCTGCGGTTACCTGTTTCTCGGCGCGACATCACGCGAGGTCGCTCCCGACGCCGCCCTGGCAGTCCATAACTCCAGGCTGGTCCTCGTCTTTCACGGGCATCCGGCGCCGCAGGCGGTCGCGGAATACAGGCAGCGCCGGATCGCGAACGCCGACCGCGACCGCGCTGCGTTCATCGCGGCGATGGGGATCAGCCGCGAGCTCGACGGTCTCATCCGGACCGTGAAGTTCGAAAGCCTGCATATGCTGACGCGAGCCGAGCTCTATCGTTTCGGAATCGACACGCGACCGTTTGCCGAAGGAATGTGGAGGCTGGAGAAGGCAACGCGGCCGTTCATCAGCAAGATCGCGGTGGTGAAGAAGGAAAGCGGCTCTTCGTTCGGGACGATGGAATGGCGTATGTTTTGCGAAACCAGGAACCGCATGCCGCTGATGTTCGCGGGCGAGATCGACGAGGCGAGCGTCGGCAAAAGTACGATCATGATGACGGCGGACGCCGACAAGGACCAGGAGGCCGGAGGTTTTCCGGTGCGGGCCGCGAAGTACGAGATGTGGAGCGGCAGCATCGACCCTGACATGGTCAAGGCGATCATGGCGTCCCGCTCCCTCCATGTCCGGCGGACCACGCCGATGCCGGACGAAAAGGTGGACGTCGCGAAATTCGACATCGACCTGACGGGCCTGGCGTCGATGCGGACTCAGCTTGCGGCGGCGTGCTCGTCGGTCGCGGCCAAGCCGAAAGGTCCCTGGCCGGCAAGCCCTTGGCCAGCAACTCCGCTGCCGAACGTCACCGCGCCGCCTTCGACCGTGCCGTCGCCGTAAGCCCAGGAGCGCCCGATCCTTGTTGGGCGCGCACCGGCAACCTCCTGCCGTTCATCCCTCCGGCACCCCGGCCATGCGCATGCCCTCATACACACGCTCGCGCCCGGCGAGATAAGCCGGATGGTCGCTCGTCACGCGGGCCCGGTAGCGGCGGAGAGTGAAGGTCGGATTGAGCACAAGGCCGGCCTGTGCGGCGGCCCGCGCCTCGTCCGGTGAGCCGAGCAGCGACAGCGCAGCGGCGAGATAGTAATGCGGGAGGGGATGATTTCGGTTGGCCTCGATGCTCCGGCGCAGCCAGGCAACCGCTTCCACGTCGGCGCCGAGAAACAATTTGGCGAGACCGACAAACATGAACCACCGGTAGGCGTAGGAATCGCGAGGAGAGAGGCGAAGCGCCTCGCGGATATGGGCCTCGGTCTCGCTACTGCGACCGAGAAAAAACTTGGCGAGACCGATGAAGGCATGAGCGTCGGCCAAATTGTGATCCAGTGCCAACGCCCGCTCGCATTCAGCGATGGCTCGGGCCGGGTTGCTAAATGATTGGACCAGACCCAGGATGCTACGGGCCCGAGCATGGTTTGGCGCAAGGGACAGAGCCCTGGTTGAGGCTGCCTCGGCCGCCGCCAAGTGCGCTTTCCAGTCGTCGGTGACAAGATTGGCCCCAAGCGCCGCTTCAACCCGCGCCGAGCCGACCAGCGCCTCGATATTGTCGGGATCGAGTGCCAGGGCGCGGTCGAAAAAGGCCTGCGCTTGCGTCATGTATTGCGGGGTCGTCCCATTGTTCTCGTAAGCCCAGCCCTGGAAATACAGGTCCATTGCATCGGGATGGGTTGAACGTTCCGCTCGCCGCGCTTCAACCTGAATGAGCTGGGCATTTAGCGTGTTTGCGAGCCGCGATACGATCTCGTCCTGCATGTCGAACAGGTCGGCGACGGGTTTCTCGAACCTCTCGGCCCATAGGTGATTGCCGGTTTCGGCATCGATCAGCTGAACATTCACCCGAAGCCGATTGCCGCCTCGTTGCACGGAACCTTCGAGCACATAGCGGACGTTCAACTCGCGTCCGACTTGCTTTACATCGACGGCTTTGCCTTTGAAGGTGAAAGCGGTGTTACGCGCGATCACGAATGAACCACTGATGCGCGAAAGGTCCGTGGTCAGGCTGTCGGTCACGCCATCAACGAAGTAGTCCTGCTCGGGATCGCCTCCGAAGTTCGCGAACGGCAGTACGACGATGGAAAGGCGTGGCGCAGGAATCGACATCGCAACTGTCGCGGCATCGGACCGATCTGGATCAGCGGTACCCTGAAACTGTTCACCAGAATCGGCTGTGGGCGCCGCGTCTGCGGGCCGCTGCACTTCCTGCACCGTTCCAACGAAACGGAAGCCCTTGCGCTGCAGGGTTTTGATGAGACGCTGTTTTTCGCCGGAATCGCCAATCACACTCCGAGCGACGTTCAGCCGCGTCGTCAGTGCCGCATCGGACACGACACGGCCGTTCCAGATGGTCTTGATGAGGTCGTCCTTGCTTACGACCCGTTCCCTGTTGCGGATCAGGTAGTCGAGCAGGTCGAACACCTGCGGCGCAACCGAGACCACGTGCGCCCCGCGGTAAAGCTCGCGAAGGTCGGTGTCGAATGCGTACTCGTCGAAGAGATACCGCAAGCTGGCAATTCCCTGGGTGGCTTTCCCCCGTCGGTCTCTCGCGCCGGTTGCAGCGCAAGAATAAGCCGGCGGTGAAGAGAATGTAAGCAGAATGTCAAGAGCGCCCGCCCATGGCCTGCTACCATCCTCGGGACGGCACAATTTGCTCAGGAAGCAATCCATGAGCACGACCAACGGCTTGCCGTACCGCGCAGCAGTGCCCCGAGCAGCGGCTCAGGATTCAACGTAGGGCCGTCCGCTTGAAGGACCGGCAGCAACGCCACGACGCGCGTCCTCGGAATACAAACATGATGGAGACCGTGATGGCATTGAAGATCACGCGCCGCGCCTTCATCGCAACCGGCGCAGCCACCATCGCTTTGTCGTATCATGATAGCGGGTGGACGCAGACCTGGCCCTCCCGGCCGATCAAGATTGTTTGCGCCTATCCCGCCGGCGGACTTGCGGACACCCTCGCGCGCGTCTACGGCGAATACCTCTCCCAGAAGCTCGGCCAGCCGGTGATAGTTGAGAATAAGGCGGGTGCCAGCGGTTCGATCGCTGCAGCAGCCGTGAAGCAATCGCCACCGGACGGTTACACGTTACTCCTCGCCATCACCGCAACTCTGGTGCAAAGCCGCGTGCTATTCAAGACTTTGCCATACGACGCCGACAGGGACTTCGCGCTCATTTCCAGCATGTCGGCAGGATACCTGCCATTGGTCGCCTATAAGGCGACCAATGCCACCAATTTAAAGGAGTTCGTCGAATACGCCCGCAGGAACGTGACCAACGTCGGGACCTTCGGCGCAGGCTCCTACCCTCATATCGTCGTTGCAGAGCTCAACAAGCAGTACGGGCTGCAGATGAAAGCCGTGCACTACCGCGGCGAAGCGCCGATGTGGCAGGACCTCGCGGCCGGCGTGCTCCAGGCGGCGATGGGGAGTTACGCCAATGCCGTCAACGCGCTGGAATCCGGAGTTGGGAGGGCAATCGCCGTGCAGACGAGGACGCGGAGCAGAAAGCTTCCCGACGTTCCCACATTTTTCGAGCAGGGTGCCGAGTCCGAGCTCTTTGCTATGACCGGTTACGCCTTTCTTGCCGGTCCCATCGGCATGCCGCAGGACATCGTGGAGCGTGTTTCCGGCCTGATGGTAGAAGCCGGCAAGACTGACAAGATACAGAAGCTGCTCGACGCGTACGGCATCGATGAGTCCGCTCAAGGACATATCGCGTTCAGAAAGCTGTACGACAGCGAAACGCCTCCCTTGGTGGCTGCCGTGAAGGCATTGGGGCTGACGCCTGAATAGCGTGCAGATGCCGGCGCCCGTCCGCCTTGCAGATCGCCGCGGGCCAGGAGCGGACCTGTGCGCCACCGGCTCGATGGATGAACCCGTCACCTCAGGAGAACTCAGGGAACAAGCACCGCTGGCATTGGTCCTGTTGGCAGCGGTACAAACTGATTCTGCTGCCCCGGAGCCATCGCCAGGATTGCCAATGCAACTGCGAGGACCGCCAGGAGTCTGGCCATCAATCAAATCCGCTGAAGATCTTGCTGGTACGTACGAGATGATCTTGGCACTGCGCTCCTTTTGGAAAGGCAATCGTTCGACAGCGACAGGGATCGACCGGTCACAATCAATACATGCATGCCGAAGTTATCAGCACCGTGAACATGTCGACGTCGAACTCGTTCTCCAGGCTAAGTCCGAACCGCTCCAGCCATTTATCCTGAGCCAGGTAGGCCAACTTCTCTCGCGCCTGTGGGCAGACAAATTTGAGCCCTCCAACATTCTGAAGGTGATGGACCATTTCGTGTACCAGGACCGATTGGTCGGTCGGCGAAGTGCCGCCCCAATCATCAGGAAGCAGGATCGTTCTCGTCTCGTTGTCGTAAAGTGCAACGACCTCGCGCTGAGCTAGTTGCCCATCGCTTTCCATGAAGCCTTGCAAAGAAGTACGGTCCCTTGCACGCAACCTCGCAAGCTCCATCTTCGACGCAAATTCAACGACGGGACGCTGCTTGATGGCAGGCAGGTCGAAATTCGATGAGAGCCAAGTCACAATGTCATCCAACAGGCCTTCCGCAAGTTGAGCTGCATCAGAATGCAACGAAACCGAACGCGACTCGGCGGACGCGCCGCGCTCCAAAGCATATTCGCAATCGGCTTTAGAGGATGTGGCTAACGTTAGGGAGGCTATCGCCGCGACCAAGAGGAATTGCTTGAACATGACCCTCTCCTCAGAGGCTGTTCGAAAAACACTCTTCAGAAAATCAGTCGGCAGTAGAATGGCTGGAACATAGCACTTGCCTGGCGACGTCGTTGTGAACCCATTCACACCCAAAGAACTCACAACGCCGCCGGTCACCGAACATGCTGGCGAGCGGCGTACCTCGTACTTCACCGGGACACCGGCCGGCCGTTCAGCAGACGACGGAACCACGTCGCTAGTGCGTGACATCGGACATGAGCGCCAGGGCAAACCGTTCAGAAGACGTTGCTGCCTTGGCATCCCGAACTGCAGCAATCAAGGCCGTACGCCCGCTGGAATTCGGCGGACGAGCCTAGTTCGTCTTGACGAACTTGTACGTCCCCTTCTTGTGGCCAATGACCTGACTGATGCCATCGAAGTTGCTCTTGAGAGGGTCGATGGTGACGACGAGCGCGGCCTGGAGACCTTCGAATTTGCCGGTCCCACCCGTTATGTTGCAATTGTTGGGGGATGCGGGCATCCAGTCGCATTGCTCGAACAACTGGTCGCCGTCCTTGTCGACGTAAGTACAGAACCCGTGAATTTCGGCGGTCTTCGCAGACGGATCCGTCAGGCGGCTGAGCTGACAACGTCCACCCATGTTGTTGAGTACAGGATTTCCCGCCTCGTTTGAGGCTGCCATGGCTTGGTTCATGACAGCAAATTCTCTGCCGCCGCCGATCGCCATCGGCTTGGGAGCAGGAATCGGCGTCGCGGTGAATATGACCGAGACGGGGCCCTCCGGCGGCATGCTCTGAGCCTGGGCACTCGTCGTTGCCAGAACTGATGCGACTAAAAGCAATGCGAGGTTTGCGTGCAAAATGGCCATCGTTGACTCCCTTTGGGGTGGCGCAGAGAACGATTGCGGGCAGAGAAGGCTTTGCCTTGAGTTACTTTGCGGCCTGCTGCGGCTGGGGCGGCGGCGGTTTGGGGACCGACGTGAGCATGCGAATCTTCCATTGCCCGTCCTCACGAACATCGAGAGCGGTCCAAACAACGGTGAAGTCTATGGGAGCGCCTGTCTCGCTGTTGCCGGTAACGCGAGATTCGCCGGTGACCAAAGCCATGCTTTCTGACAATGACTGAACCTCGATCGTCTTGACCTCGAGGCGACTGACTCCCGCCTTGAAAGCGTTCTCATAGTATCTGGCATTGTCCACGACGCCGTCTTCCGTCACACGCATATAGTTCTTGGTGTAAAGCGAAGTAATCCCGGCAGCGTCCTTGTTGCTGAAGTACTGCTCGTATGCTGAACCTATCTTTCCAAGTTCTTCCTTGAGATTTTGATCTGACGCAGTCGCAGGAATTGCCGATAGTAACAGTGAGATGCATACAGCTCCGAATCCGCGCATGATGTCACTCCCTACTGTTGACGCCGCTCCAGACGAGACTTGAGACGAGGCTTGCCTCCATCCCCGTGAACTCCCGACGCCGCTGCATTTGAGCCGGCAGCCTCGTTGTTCTCCATGGACAGGAAATCTCCCTTGATCTGACGCAAGGAATTTTCTCCGCAGTCAGCGCTGCTCGAAACTTGGTTGTTCGTCTTCATGGTGGCAGCAGAGCGGCCGCGATTCCGCCGCTAAGGTCAGGCGGCCGCACGAAAAGAAAACGGGAGGTCGCCGGTATTTCAGCGTCATCTCGGCCGTCCTGGCCGATCAGGATCAATCCGGCTCCGCCATTTGCCACGTTGAGAACCACGGGCTCTCCGCTCCACGTCTTGATCGGCTGCATTCCCACGATGAGGAATTCGCCCATGGGCTGATCAAGATATTGAAGGCGCAATTGCGGACCGACCTCCGCGGCAGCAAGTTCAAGGCCGAGTTGTCGGGCCCGCGCGTAAATGACGGCCAGAGGCACGCTATCGGTTTTGAAGCCGAGCTGGACCGCGGATACCACCAAAAGCTCCACGTCCATCTTGTTAGAACTGACGGTAAATGCCGGTCGAGCGAGAACTTCCGCGGCCAACCCGCCGATATTGCAACCCACGGCATCCAATGCATTGCGCAACGCGAAGGAGTTGCCAAAAGTGCCGACCGCAATCGTCTTCCAAGTCGGAACGTCGCGGGCGGACCCGATGAGTTTTTGCGGCAAATCAACTGCACGAACTTTGCCGAGTTTCAGTTGATTCTGTAACACGTCGCGCGCCGAGCATTGTCCCCACGCCCTGGGCGCGAACTGAAACAAGGAAGCGGCACAGAGCAATGCAACCATCAAGCAATGGCTGCCCCACCTCGCGTTCAGATGGTGATGTGGTGCGGCACGATCCGCGTGGCTTGTCAGAATGCACATGTCGAAGATCGACTTGCTGCAAAGTTCAACTGAAAAAAGCCCGCCTCCGAGTCAATGGGAAGAACGGAGGCCAATGAAAAACATCGTCCGACCGCACTCAAAAGGGGGGCCGGAGGCGGGACACGATTGGCTCAACTATTCCAACTTCAAATGAACGGGCGGCGGTCCGTAAGCCCGATCGCCCGCCGCATCAAACCGAAACGGAATGACGTGCTCAAACGTAGCACCACGAGTCCCTCGGTACAATCAGCAACTCCGCCCACCAGCGTGCATTGCGATCACTCGATCGCGCTTCGCCGCGAACACCACTCTGAGGCCGCAGACGTTTGTCATAGGTCACAAGCCGCGACTGTTCGCCGCAAGCTCATCGGCGACAATCGCCCGATCGCGCCGTCGCGCGTCCGTCGGCCGCGCCCTCGCCCGCATCGCCACTCCGTATTTCACCGGGCAACGTGACGATCCCTGTGCCTATCACAATCGGCCGCGCGCAAACGCCGGAGTATTCATCGAGCTATTCTCGGCAGATGGGCTCACATCGTCAGCGTCCGACCTCAAGACGATGAATCATCGGATGAAGGGCTGCTCCATTTCGAGCACACGAGGTTGCAATCCAATGACGATCCGGCGCTGAAGCTCGTCATCTAAACGCCGGTCTCGGGCGTCGGCTCACGATCGCCTGGCGTCAGCTTTTGAGGGCCAAGCGGAGCGCAGCGATCCGTCAGAGCAACGCCGCTCGTGACCCGTCGGCGGACGTCCCTTGATCTAGATCAACCAGAACGCGGCGCTTCGCCGCTTAGCTGGCTCAACCTCCTTTGCCTGAGTTGGAGGGAATAGGAAAACACCCGCAGTGGCGGCACTACATCGCCCCACTCGGCCAATGCAGCGAATTTCTGGAGAACCCTTATGCAAAAGCATCTGTTGTCGCTTGCTGCGATCCTGTCGGGTTTGAGTCTCATCGTGTCGACATCGACCCCGAGCGCCGCTCAATCGATTTCTGCGGAAGAGGCACAAGCGATCGCTGCGGAGGCCTATGTTTACTTCTATCCGCTCGTGACGATGGACCTGACGCGCAAGCAGCTCATCAATTCCGATCCCAAAACTGCGGCAATAGGCGGTCCTCCGAACACGTTCGACAATATCCAGGCCTACCCGACCGCAGACATGAAGGCGGTGGTGCGGCCCAATTTCGACACGCTGTATTCGAGCGCCTGGCTCGACCTGACCCGCGAACCCATGGTCGTTTCGGTTCCCGATACCGGTGGCCGCTACTACCTGCTGCCGATGCTCGACATGTGGACCGATGTGTTCGCGTCGCCGGGATGGCGTACGACAGGCACCAAGGCAGCGAATTTCCTGGTCGTGCCGCCGGGCTGGAACGGAAACGTGCCGGCGGGATTCGCACGTATCGACGCGCCGACGCCTTATGTCTGGATCATCGGCCGCACCAAGACCGATGGTCCTGCCGACTATGCTCCGGTTCACGAGGTGCAGAAGGGGTACAAGATCACACCGCTATCTGGGTGGGGTAAGCCCCCGGTCGCCGTGACACAGACCATCGATCCCAACGTTGACGTCAAGACGCCGCCGAAGCTGCAAGTCGACACGATGGCAGGCGATAAGTTTTTTGCCTATGCGGCGGAGCTATCCAAGGTCCACCCGCCACACATCACAGATGAGCCGATCATCGCGCGCATGGCGCGGATAGGGCTCGAACCGGGCAAGACGTTCGATATGACCAAAGCCGATGCGACGATACGGAAAGCTATCGAGGATGCGCCGGCTCAGGCGCAAAAACTGATGGCATGGAAAGTCCCTACGCTGGCGCGCGTCACAAATCACTGGTCCATGAACACGGACACGATGGGCGTCTACGGTAACTACTACTTGAAGCGCGCGATCGTCGCGCAGCTCGGACTCGGCGCTAATCTGCCGGAGGACGCGATCTACCCGAACAGTGTTGGCGATGAAAACGGCAAGCCGCTCGACGGCGCAAACAAATACATCGTCCGCTTTGCCAAGGACGCGGTGCCGCCGGTCGAGGCATTCTGGTCAATCACCCTGTATGACGATGAAGGCTTCCAGGTTGCCAATCCACTCAATCGCTTTGCGGTGAGCAGCTGGATGCCGTTCAAGCGCGACGCCGACGGATCGCTCACGCTCTACGTCCAGAATGACAATCCGGGCGGCGATCGCGAAGCCAACTGGCTGCCCGCGCCCACAAGCCCGTTCAACCTCACCATGCGTCTTTATGCGCCAAAGTCGGAGGCATTGACCGGCGTGTGGAATCCACCCGCCATCAAGCGGGTCGATAGTGAAACCGTTGGCCGGCAGCAATGACAATGCCAAGGGAGCCCGGCTGGGCAAGGCACGCGCGGCGCATTTAAAGCGCCCGAGAAAGGGCAGAGTTGATTCCGCCGCGAAGCCTGAACCAGGATCACGCCGCCGAAGACGAACCTTCATCGAGATCGAACGGGAGGTTCGCTCCTCAAATGTCGCTCGATACATGCCTCTTGGACAGTTTACACAGCTATGGAGGTAGCCCATGCCGATCGTTCAATTTACTCGCTTCAAAACCGACAAGGTCGAGGAAACGGTCCAGATCATCCGGCAGGCGAAGAAAATCTTTGAAAAACACGGTGCCGAGTTTCTTCGGCTCTCCCGTTTCCACACCGGTCACTGGGCAGGAGAGTTGCTGGTTACGACGCGCTACTCCAATTGGGAAGTCTACGGCAAGGTGCAGGAGGCCGTGGCAAAGGACCCGGAGTTCGCGCAGCTGCAGGCTGATGGAATGAAGATTGCCGAACTGCAGGGCCGCAACATCGCCGTCAGCATCGATCTCTAGTCGGGGCGCCGCCCCGCAAACCACAATAAGCGCGGAGGCCGCCGGACATATGCCGGTGGCCTTCCCGATCTGATGACTGCGTTCTACGCTCCGACCGGCGTATAGATCACGAGCTTCAGCGCGGGATCGTCGTTGGCCTGAAAACTCGTGTGCTCGAAATGGAGCACGCCCAGAGTTGGATGAGACATCGTCTTGAGGCCCGAGGCGGTGCTGCGGATCTCGTGGGCTTCCCACCATTTGACGAATTCCGGGCTGCCCTGCCGCAGCCGCGTCAGCAACTCCGCAAAGGCGGGATCGCCGGCCCAGACGTCGTGGGTGGCGCGAAACATCGCGACCATGCGCTTGGCGACCTCCGCCCAGCCCGCGCCGTAAGCCTTGCGCGTCTGCTTGTTGGTCATCATCAGGAGCATCGTGTTGCGATCCTCCTCCGGTAACCGGCCGAACGCAAAAACCTGCTCGGCGGCTTCGTTCCAGGCCAGCACGTCCCAGCGCCGCCCGGTGATATAGGCCGGATGCGGCAGGCTCTCGATCAGCCGCAGGATCGGCGGCGGCACGATCTCGCGCGTGAACGCCCGCTTGTCGCCGTCGCGCGCCAGCGCCTTGAGATGCGCATGCTCGGTCTTGCTCAGCCGCAGCGCACGGGCGAGCGCATCGACGGTGGTGACCGACGGGCTGACGGTGCGCCCCTGCTCGAGACGGATGTACCAGTCGACACCGATGCCGGCGAGCTGGGCGACCTCCTCGCGGCGCAGGCCCGCGGTGCGCCGGCGGCTGCCCGCGGGAAGACCGACCGTCTTCGGCGTCAGCTTTTCGCGGCGGGACCGCAGGAAGTCGCCGAATTCGATACGGCGCGGGTCGGCCATGATGTTGCGCTCCGATGGAGGGCCTTCGTAATACTAGGATAATACCAGGCCTTCCTGACCTTTCCAAGGCGGCGCATATGCCCTTTCACCCGACTTTGAGGTGAACATCATGAAAGCTGCCGTACTCAAATCCTTCGGATCGCCGCTGGTGATCGAGAATGTGCCGGAGCCGGTGCTCGGCACCGGCGAGGTCATCGTAGACGTCGTCGCCACGCGCGTCCTGTCCTACATGAACGAGGTTTTCAGCGGCGAACGAAACTACGCGCTCGACCTGCCGATCATCCCGGGTCCCGGCGGCATCGGCCGGGTGTGCGCGATCGGCCCGGACGCGACCAAGCTCGCCGTTGACGACTGGGTGTTCTGCGACCCGACGGTGCGTTCGCGCGATGACATCGTGGCGCCCGATATCGCCCTGCAAGGGCTCACGGCCGCCGGCCCCGGCGGTATGCGCCTGCAACGGCATTTTCGCCACGGCTCCTATGCCGAGCGGATGCGCGTGCCGACCGAGAATGTGAAGCGGCTTGGCGCGATCACGTCCGCGGAAGCCTCGCAATGGTGCGCGCTGGGGACGGCGCTGGTGCCCTATGGCGGCTTCCTCGCCGCCAACCTTCAGCCCGGCGAGACCGTGCTGGTGAGCGGCGCCACCGGCAATTTCGGCAGCGCGGCCGTCTCCGTCGCGCTCGCGATGGGCGCGGCCTGCGTGGTCGCGCCCGGTCGCAACGACAGGATTCTGGCCGACCTCGTCCGCCGCTTCGGCGATCGGGTGAAGCCGGTGAAGCTCACCGGCAACGAGAGCGACGACTGCGAAAGCATGAAGCGCGCCGCGCCGGGGCCGATCGACTGCGTATTCGACATCATGCCGCCCTCGGTCAGCACGACCGTCGTACGCGCGGCGATCATGACGGTGCGCGCTTACGGTCGCGTCGTGCTGATGGGCGGCGTCGGCATGGCGGGCGGCGCGGGCCTCGATCTGCCCTACCCCTGGATCATGCGCAACTGCATCAGCATCCACGGCGTCTGGATGTATCCGCCGGATGCGGCGAGCCGCCTGATCGCGCTGGTGCGCGCGGGATTGTTGCGGCTCGACGAATACGAGGCGACGGCGTTCGACCTCGACCACGTCAACGAGGCGGTGGAACACGCCGCAGCGAATGGCGGGCCGTTCAGATTGACGGTGATCAGGCCATAACGGCCCCGCCGCTGCGGCGATGCGCCGTCGCAGCCGATAGGCTCGACATGTCAAATGGCTGGAAGGCGTCACCCCCGATCGTAGCCGGCCAAGGCCGGCTACTGTGCATGGGGTTGTTTTCGCAGTTTTTATTATTCGAGCTCGACGACCTGGCCGTTCGACAGCGACACGCGCCGGTCCATGCGGCCGGCGAGCTCCATGTTGTGGGTCGCGATCAGCATGGAGACCTTGGTCGCCTTGACCAGTTGCATCAGGGCCTGGAAGACGTGATCGGCCGTGTGCGGATCGAGGTTGCCGGTCGGCTCGTCCGCGAACAGCACGCGCGGCGCGTTGGCGACCGCGCGCGCAATCGCGACGCGCTGCTGCTCGCCGCCCGACAGTTCCGCGGGCCGATGGGTGATGCGGTCGCCGAGGCCGAGATAGCCGAGGATCTCCTTGGCGCGCTTGACGCTCTCCGACTTCTTCAGGCCGCGGATCATCTGCGGCATCATCACGTTCTCGAGCGCCGAGAACTCCGGCAGCAGCCGGTGCGACTGATAGACGAAGCCGATATCGGTGCGGCGGAGCTGGGTACGCTCGATGTCGGGCAGCTGCGAGGTCGGCGCGCCGTTGACGTAGACCTCGCCGGAATCGGGTGCTTCAAGCAGCCCTGCGATGTGCAGCAACGTCGATTTGCCCGAGCCCGACGGCGCGACCAGCGCCACCGATTGCCCGGCCCACAGCGCGAGCTTGGCGTTGTCGAGGATCGTCAGCGGCACCTCGCCCTGCAAGTACTGCCGCTTTATCTCGTGGAGATAAATGACCGGTACATCTTCCGCCCCCTGCTGGCTCTCCATCAGCCCCTCACTCGTACCGCAGCGCTTCGACGGGATCGAGGCGCGCGGCGCGCCACGACGGGTACAGCGTCGCAAGGAACGACAGCGTCAGCGCCATGATGACGACCGCCGTGGTCTCGCCGACGTCGATCTCGGCGGGCAGCTTCGACAGGAAGTAGAGCTCCGGCGAGAACAGCTCGGTGCTGGTCAGCCAGGACAGGAATTGCCTGATGGACTCGATGTTGAGGCAGATCACGAGGCCGACGAAGAAGCCGACCAGCGTCCCGACCACGCCGATCGAGGCACCCGTGATCAGGAAGACGCGCATGATCGAGCCTTGCGAGGCGCCCATCGTGCGCAGGATCGCGATGTCGCTGCCCTTGTCCTTCACCAGCATGATCAGGCCGGAGACGATGTTGAGCGCGGCGACCAGCACGATCATGGTCAGGATCAGGAACATCACGTTGCGCTCGACCTGGAGCGCGTTGAAGAAGGTCGAGTTGCGCTGCCGCCAGTCGACCAGGAACACCGGCCGGCCCGCGGCCTCCGTCACCGCCTTGCGGAAGGCGTCGATCTTGTCGGGGTTCGTGGTGAACACCTCGATCGAGGTGACGTCGTTGCTGCGGTTGAAATAGGCCTGAGCTTCGGCCAGCGGCATGAACACGAAGCCGAGATCGTATTCGGACATGCCGATCTCGAACACCGCGACGATCTTGTAGGGCTTGATGCGCGGCGTCGTGCCCATCGGGGTGACTGCGCCCTTCGGCGCCACCAACGTCACGCTGTCACCGGCATGCAACGACAGCTGGTCGGCGAGGCGGCGGCCGATCGCCACCCCCTGCCCGTCGTCAAAGCCCTCGAGCGAGCCTTGCTTGATGTTCTTGGCGATCGAGGTGAGGTTGTTGAGGTCATCGGAGCGGATGCCGCGCACCAGGACGCCCGAGGCGTTCCACGGCGAGGACGCCAGCGCCTGGCCGTCGACCACGGGCGCTGCGAGCCGGATGCCCTGGACCTGGCTGAGGCGGTCGGCGACGTCCTTCCAGTCGGTCAGCGGCGATTCCAGCGGCTGCACCAGGATGTGGCCGTTGAGGCCCAAAATCTTGTCGAGCAGCTCTTTGCGGAAGCCGTTCATGACAGCCATGACGATGATCAGCGTCGCCACGCCGAGCATGATGCCGAGGAAGGAGAACCCGGCGATGACCGAGATGAATCCCTCCTTGCGGCGCGCCCGCAGATAGCGCGCCGACAGCATCCACTCGAATGGCGCAAATGGCGCGGTTTGCTTGGTCTCGGTCATGGTCTCATCCATCGCTCGATAATCCCATGATTCGGGGTCAATTGTGGCCGGATTGGCGGCCGCGATATCGCGCGATGAACAATATTCAGCCGACCAGCCGGGCGACCGCGTCCGCAGGCGACATCGTCTCGCGGGAGCCGTCACTGCGCTTCTTGATCTCGACCTTGCCCTCGGCGAGGCCCTTCGGCCCGATCATGATCTGCCAGGGGATGCCGATCAGGTCGGCGGCGGCGAATTTGGCGCCCGCGCGCTGGTCGGTGTCGTCGTAGAGCACGTCGACGCCCTTGGCGGTGAGCTCGGCGTAGAGCTTCTCGCAGGCCGCATCGACCGCGGCATCGCCCTGCTTGAGGTTGAGAATCGACACGCGGAACGGGGCCACCGCCTCCGGCCATTTGATGCCGGCATCGTCATGGCAGGCCTCGATGATGGCACCTAACAGGCGCGAGACGCCGACGCCGTAGGAGCCGCCATGGATCGGCACATCGACACCGTCGGGGCCCGCAACCAGCGCCTTCATCGCGTCGGAATATTTCGTGCCGAAATAGAAGATCTGCCCGACCTCGATGCCGCGGGTGTTCACCCGCTTGTCAGCAGGCACCTCCTGCTCGAAGCGCGCGGCGTCGTGCACGTCTTCCGTCGCCGCATAGACCGAGGTCCATTGCTTGATGATCGGCGTCAGGTCGCTGTCATAGTCGACGTCCTCGCCCGGCACCGGCAGGTCCAGCACGTCGCGATTGATGAAAACGCCGGATTCACCAGTCTCCGCAAGCACGATGAACTCGTGGCTGAGATCGCCGCCGATCGGGCCGGTCTCGGCGCGCATCGGGATCGCCTTCAGCCCCATCCGCGCGAAGGTGCGCAAATAGGCGACGAACATCTTGTTGTAGGAGACGCGCGCTGCGGCCTCGTTGAGGTCGAAGGAATAGGCGTCCTTCATCAGGAACTCGCGGCCACGCATCACGCCGAAACGCGGACGCTGCTCGTCGCGGAATTTCCATTGGATATGATAGAGGTTGAGCGGCACGTTCTTGTAGGACTTGACGTAGGCGCGGAAGATCTCGGTGATCATTTCCTCGTTGGTCGGCCCATACAGCAGCTCGCGCTTGTGGCGGTCGGCGATGCGCAGCATCTCCGGACCATAGGCGTCATACCGGCCGCTCTCGCGCCAGAGGTCCGCGAGCTGGAGCGTCGGCATCAACAGTTCCAGCGCGCCGGAGCGGTCCTGCTCCTCGCGCACGATCTGCTCGATCTTCTTGAGCACGCGGAAGCCGAGCGGCAGCCAGGCATAGATGCCGGCCGCCTCCTGCCGGATCATGCCGGCGCGCAGCATCAGCCGATGCGAGACGATCTCCGCCTCTTTCGGATTTTCCTTCAGGATGGGCAGAAAGAATCGCGACAACCGCATGGCAATACTCTGGGAATCAGTGATCGCCTGCAGTGAAAGCGGATTGGGAGCGAAAACACAAGACCGGGAATGAGGAAAAGCCGCTAAGGCGGCGGAATTCCTGTCATTTTTCCGTTGCCTTCAGGTTCAGCATGAACTGCACCGGCACGCTTTAAGGTAGCCCCACATCGAGTTCGTCCTCCAGCGTGACCTTCTCGAAATCGGTCACCAGGGCGTCGATCCGCACATGCCAGCGACCGGCGAAGGGAAGCTCGACCTTGCGCACATGCCAGTAGCCGTCCGGCTCGAGCGAGGCGCCCCGCTCCATCGGCTCGATGCCGCGCTCCGGCAGGCTCAGGGTCAGCGTCACCTCCTTCGCGATCAGCGGCGTGGCCTCGCCGGTCATGAGCTGGAGCACAAAATCGTCGACGCCGGGTTTCCCAGGAGACACCAGAACCTGGAACATCGCCTTGTCGCTGTGGACGTGGATCGCCAAAGGCGTCTCGGGAATGATCGTCCGCGGCGGCGGGGTGAAGCGCCAGCCGGCGACGACGGCAAGGATGGCGAGTGCGATCGCGCCTTCCAGCAGGATCGAGCGCTTGAGCGCGGGCGTCCCATTCCCGTCCCGGGCCAGGGCCGGTGTCAGCCTGAACCGATTGAGCGCGGCGAGCGCCAGCAATCCCGTGACCAATGCAAGCTTGATCGAGAGGATGAGTCCGTAGCGGGTCTCGACCAGCGCGACCGGCTTTTCGAGCTGAACGATCGCGAGTGCGAGGCCGGTCAAGGCCAGCACGCCGACCGCCAGCGCAGCGATGCGGGAAAAGCGGTTCACGACGGGAAGCGTCGCAGTCGTCGGACTCGACACCAGCGCGACCAGCGGCGCGAGAGCACCGATCCAGATGGTGACGCCGAGGCCGTGGAGAAAGATCGCCGGCCGGGTCAACGCCTCCGGCGGGGCCGTTGCGGCGTGCCCGGTCATGGCAAGCGACAGACCGACGCCGACCAGCGCGATGATCGCAAGAGCGCGCGCATACCATGCGCTGCGCAGCGCAATCAACGCGAGCAGCATCGCGGCAATCGCAACCAGCAGCGCGGGGCCGGCGCTGGTCGCGAACGCGACTTTCCAGGGGGCGGCCGTCGCGAGAGCCGCTGGCGGCAGCCCGAGAAGATCCAGGCCTAACACCCCGAGAGAGACAGCGGCGCTCGGAATGCCGATGGCGAGCGCTACGCGTGGAACGGTCATGCCCGTCGTCGACCACGCAACCCAGCGCGCAAAGAACAAGCCTCCGACACCGACGAACAGCCCGAGATAAAGACCGACCCGCGCAAGCCAGATCAGCACGTTCAACCCGCGATCGGCATTGGCGGGAGGTTGCGTCCCCGTCGGCATGCCGATCGAGAAGATCACCGATCCCGCGACGGGATGGCCGTCCTGCGAGATCACGCGATAGCTGACGACCGCAGTGCCCTGCGGCAGGTCTGGCGGCATCGCGACCGAGATCGTTTCGCCAGACGCACTGACGCGCGCATCGTCCCTCGCCCTGCCGGCGCCGTCGATCAATTGGATTGCGCCCGGCGTTACCGCCTCGTTGAAGCGCAGCTCCACCGCCTTCGGCGCGCTCGCAAGCATGCTGCCGCTTGCGGGCTCGACTGCGACCAGCGCCGCATGTGCAGACGCGCCGGTCGTGAATCCGACAACGCAGAAGAGTGTTGCGAGCGCGGCGAGCAGGCGCATCAGGGCTTTGGCAGGAGCTTCACGCCGGGTGCCGGCGATTTGCCCTCATGCGAATGCCCTTCCCCGTCCGCCGGGATCTCGATCCAGCGGCTGACGCCGGTCTCGCACTCCTGGACGACAGGGAAATACAGCGTCGTGTTCGGCTTCAGGCTGTTGGTCAGGAAGCTGCTAATGACGAACTCGTCGTAATTGTGATCCGGCAGCTTGCCGCCGGACCAGGCCACCTCCTTGACGCCGGAGGCAAGCTTGTTGCCGTGATAGTCGTATTCATTGGCGTACTTGCCTTCGACGACGTCAACGCTCCAGCCCGCCTTTGGCATCGGCTTCACCGCGATCACGCCTTCCGGAATCTGCACCCTGATCTTCACCGTGGGCGAACCCGCGCAGCCGTGCGGCACGGCGAAGACGGCCTTGTAGTAGGAAGCAACCGTGGCCTGCTTGGTCTCGAGCGTGATATGCGCCGCAGCAGGCGACGCGGCCAGCGCGGCGATCAGGAACAGGCAGGATCTCTTCGACATGTTTGGTCCCTTCGACATCGTCACTTGATCAGGATCGGCGATTCCACACTGACATGATCGGCCTCGGAGATCGAAATTCCGAGACCCAGCATCCAGCGTCCGGGCGTCAATTGCGCGACCTTCACGTGCCAGCTGTCCTCGCCGTCGCGCGAAGCCTCGACCGGCGCGAGCTTCCGCCCGGACTGCGTGTCCACGAGCGTCACCGACACGGCTCTCGCCGCGAGCGGCGTCTCGTCCGTGGTTTCGAGCTGGATGGCGATCTCGACCGGGCCGGCGCGCCCCGGCGAGACCGTGACGTTGGCCATCGCCTTCTCGGTGTGCAGGTGCGTGAAGAAGCTGTCGTCGTCCGTCGCCGCCGCAAGCGGTGTCGCGGCAACCGACAGCAAGGCAGCCATCGCGAGCGCAAGGCCCGCGAAATTTCGAGGCGAGGTCATCGGAGACTTGATCTGTTTCATCACATCTTCATTCCCGAATGATCCGGCATTTTCTTCATCATGTGCCCGCCGTCGCCGGGCGCCTGCGCACCGACGCCCTGGACGTCGAGGGAGACGGCGACCTTGCCGGCCTTCTCGAACTCCAGCGTCACCGGTACCTTGTCACCCTGCTTGAACGGACCCTTCAGCTCCTGGAGCATCAGATGATTGCCGCCGGGCGCGAGCTTCACCGTCTTGCCGGCATCGATCACGAGCCCCTTGTCGAGCGGACGCATCTTCATCACACCGTTGTCCATCGCCATCTCATGAACCTCGGTCTTCCCCGCGATGTCGGCGGAAACGCTGACCAGCCTGTCCGCCGTTGTCCCCTTGTTCTCGATGGTGAGATAGCCGCCGGCGACCTTGGCGCCGCCCGGCGTCGCCCGGCTCCAGGCCTGCGAGATGACGAGATCGCCGGCCTTGACGTCCTCGGCCGCCGCTGGTGCTGCGCAGAGCGCGAGAGCGAACGCCGCGAGCAGCAGATCTTTGAACATGGTCTTCATATCGGTATTCCCGTTTGCAGATTGAATTTCAGTGTGTGGCGAGCTGTTGGCCCGACCATTTTTCGAGATCGGCCATCTCGGCCGAGCCTTCGATCGTCGTGATTGTCCCGTCCCGGGAGATGAGCATGGTCCGGGGAATGTCGCCCTGCCAGGTGGGGTCGATCTCGAACCTCAAACGCTCGACAAAACCGTCGTTGAAGATGAAGTTCTCGGTCGACGACAACCCCGCCTTGTCAAGCATCGACTGCGTTGCCGCCGGCAAGTTCGGCACGAGATCGGCGCTGATCGTGACCACGTCGATCCCGGGATGGTCCTTCGCAAACTGCCCGAGCAGCGGCAGCTCGACCTTGCAGGGCCCGCAGGTCACGCCCCAGAAATGCACGAGCGTCGGGCGGCCCGCATGCCCCCTAACGACGCCTTGCCAGGTGCCGCGCTCGAACGGTTTCAGGGCCGGCGCTGCTCCCAGCGTAGCCGTTGACGCGATCAGGAGACCCAGACCCAGAATGCCTGCAAATCGACGTCTCATGGCTGGTCCTCGATTGCTGTGAGCCGATAGCCGTCCGCCTTCGTCATCCATGACAAATAGACCTGTTGGCCATTGGAAACGAGCAAGGGATGATCGGATGTGTCGGTCGTGCTCGATATCGTCTTCGGCGGCGACCAGCTTTCGCCATCGTCGCGGGAAATCATCATCTGGACCGAGGTCTTCTCGCCGTCGAACTCCTTCCAGACCATCACCGTTCCCACAGCACTTGCGAGCACGTAAGGACGCGTCGGATTGCGGCCCGGCTGCCCCAGCGCCATGGGTGCAGAGAAGGTGCGGCCTTCGTCGCGCGAGTGGGCGTAGAACAGTCCCTTGCGCGCCTTGCCGTTCGTGTACCAGGCGACGTGATAGGTCCCGTTCGGCGCAACGGTGAGGCTCGGTCCGTGATGCGGGCAGGCGTTGATCTGCCAGTCGTCATTGCTGACCCGATGGATTTCCCCCGGAGTCGAGACGTCGGCGAAGGTCATGACCGCGTGATCGCGCACGCCGCCCTCGAAGATATTTCTGAAGATCACGGCCGGCCGCCCGCGCGCCGCGAATGTCAGCCCCAACCGGCAGCATTCGCAAGTGTTGTCACGCGCAAGCTTCGCCTCCGCGTAGGTGGCGCCGCCATCGCGCGACGAGGCGAAGAACAGCCCCGCTCCCTCGTACCTCCGTCCCGCCTCCTTCGCGGGAACGCGATTGCGCTTGTCCAGCCATGCCGCAAAGACCGTTCCGTCCTGATCGAGCGCCAGCGCCTCAAAGCGCTGGCTCTCATTGTTGGCGGTGATGGGCCTCAGCTCCGCAAAGCTCTTCCCGCCGTCGCTGGATCGCGTGTAGAGCACCTGTCCGTTGAAGGCCTCATCCCTGAAGATCGAAAATGCGAGCGCGATGCCGCCCTTGCGGTCGACCACGATCTTAGGCCGCGCATCCGGTCCCCAATCAAGGTTCAGCCGCTTCGTCGTGACCTGGGTGGGCGCCGAGAAACTGCGCCCCGCATCCGGCGAACTCGCAACCGACACCTGCCCGCCCGCCATCCAGGCCAGCCACAGCGTTCCGTCCGGTCCGAATGCGGGCGTCACCTTGGTTGCGCAGCGCAGCGTCGGCTCCTCGCACGCCGCTTCGGAGGCATGTTGGCCGTGCATCTGCGCGAGCGCCGCCCCTTGCAGGAATGCAAGAGCGACTATCCCAAGCAAGCCACTTCGGACCATGGCCCTATTCCCTTCGAGAGCCCGGATCATCTGAATGCCACCTTCACACCCGCAACGAACAGGCGCGGCGAGCCCGCGTAGATCGATCCCGTCGTGTTTGCGAGCACGCTCGCAGGATTTTGAAGGCCGGCCGCCGTCACCGTATTGGCGATGTTGTTTGCCGACGCGACGTAGGTGCGGTCGAAAACATTCCTGACTTCGAGGAACAGGTTCAGGGATCTGAAAGTGTCGGACACCAGATCGGTCTTGTAGTGGACGTTCAGATTGACCAGCTCATAACCCGGCGCCTTCAACAGATTTGCATTGTCCATGTAGAAGGAGTCCTTCCACTGGACCTCAACAAAGCCACCGAGACCTGCCAGTGGCCCCGCAAACTCGTCGTAGCCAACGCGGGCTGTCAGCTCGTTGGGCGAAATGCCGGGGATCTTGTTGCCGGCCCGGTTGAAGCTGAACACTGCGCCATTGGTGATGTTCTCGACATACTCGGTATAGACCTCGTCGAGGTAGGTGTACGCCGCCATGAACCTCCAGCCCGGATAGAACTTCCAATCGGCCGCAAGCTCGATGCCGCGATGCTCCGAGCGCGGCGCGTTGAACGTGTAGCTCGGGTTAGGTGAATTGACAGGTGTTGCCTGCGATACAAGTTCGTCGCGGAAGAACTCGTAGAAGCCCGTCGCGCTGACTTTGAGCGTGTTGTTCGGTGTCCAGTCGAAACCGAGGTCGTAGCCCAGATTTTTCTGAGCCTGGAGCTGGGTATTGTTGCCCGACAGCCCACTCGGCAGGACAAACAGGTTCGAAACCTGCGGAGTGCCGTACCCCGTAGCAACCCGCCCCCTGAGCACCCACTCGTTGTTCACCGTATAGAGCAACGCTAGTTCAGGCGCAGTGTTCTGGAATTGCCTGTCCGCGGTCGTCAGCGTCGTCGTGGTAATGCCAGTGGGGCCAGCGTACGCATACGCAGTGTTGATCCCCTTGAGAACGGTAGTTTCCCAGCCGATGCCTGCGACAGCCGTCAAGGATGTCGTCAGCTTGAGCTCTTCCCGCGCGCGAACGCCGTAATTGGTCGTCTGGCTATAAAGATTGCTCGACAGACTGCCGAGTGTGGCATTGCCCCCCGGCATGACGTTCCGCGTGTCGCTCGAGGCCGTCAGGGTGTTGTAGAAGGCACCGAAGAACGTGGTCGATTCCAGGCCGAGAATCTCGCCCCGCTTGGTGACGTCGCTCATGAAATTGTACGAGGGAAAATCTCCGATCGCGCTGGTCGTGCCGGTCGGCTGATTGATGTTCCTGTCGTCGAACACGAACTGGTTGCGCCAGGTCGTGGTGTTGTCGAAATCGTGCTCCCAGCGGCCGCCGACGATGGTGCGGCGGTCGTTGCGGCCAAGCCCGGCCTGCACGGCCGTCTCCTTGTCGGTTCCAGCGGTTGCATTGAAGCCGTTGTTGAACAGTGTGACCGTGCCGCATCCGGGCGCGGCCGCGACGCCGGTCGCGCAGCCCTGCTGGAAGGGATTTTGATAGTACTGGTTCAGCGACTGCCGGATCGGCAGCCGCGCGCTGAGGTCGTTGTTGATGATCTTGACCGTGAAACGATCGTCCGGCGTCGCCTTGAGTGTGCCGAGGAAGTTGACGGTCTGCGTATTGAACCAGCTATTGCCGATATAGCCGTCGCCTCGCGTGTCGCTTGCGAACAGCGAGCCCTCGAAGTTCCCGACCTTTTTGCCGGCCGCGAGATAATTGTTGAGATAGCCGTAGCTGCCGCCATCGACGCCATATTCGGCGCCATCGATCGAGCCGCCCGGGCGGGTGCGGAAATTGAGCGCGCCGCCGGTGGCATAGTTGCCGTAGAGCGCCGACGACGGGCCGCGGATCACATCGATCGCACTGTAGGCCCGCGGATCGATCAGGTCACTGCGCGACAGGCCGTCCGGCTGCGTCACCGGAAAACCGTCGTCGAAGATCACGAGATTGCGGATGCCGAAGCCATTGCGGGCGTTGGAGCCGCGGATCGAGATGCCGATATCGCGGGGTCCGTTGCCCTGCTTCACCGATATGCCGGGGCTCTCGCGCAGCACGTCGGCCACGGTAACCGCCGGCCGGTTGTCGAACTGGCTGCGATAGATGGTCGTCTCGGTCTGGCCGGTTGGCGCCTGATTGAGACCGGCTCGCGCAGCGCTGGCCGTCACGGCCCGGTTTGGGGCCGACGCGCCGACGCTCGCACTCGGCGTAACGGGCCTCGCTGCGCGGCCGGCCGAAGCGGATCGCGGCCGCGAAGGCCGGGTGACTGGTTTGGCACGGCCAGTCTGCGGCGCCTCAACGGTAACCGCCGGCAGCTCCGAGTTGGTGCTTTGGGCAAAGACTCCGCTCGACGACGCAAGCAGCGCGGCCTGGACCGCGACGACGCTCACGCCACGGCGGGCATGACAACGTAACATGGGGCATTCCTGACGCCGGCTTTCTCTCCGGCCCTTCGACAGCATCGATCGCCAGCGGACGGACCGCGGCAATCACGGGGGTCGTCAGGAAAATTGAGGTGGTGCGCGCGCCTGGGCGCTTGTGCCCTTATGGATCGCGACGGCGGATACATCCGCCGCATGCCACACCACGCGCGCGGCGTGGCGGAAGGGAATGGCGAGCGCAACGTGCGGCGGCGAATCGAGCGATGCGCCTGCCTGCGCCAGGCAGCACAGCGCGCACGCGGCGCCATGTGCGGTCGGCGCGCCGGTCTGGTCGTCCAGACCGCCCTGCTCGCTGGCGCTGTGGCAGATGACGCCGGCAGACAACGGATCGGCCACGGCCTGGCCGGCCGCCAGACAGGCGGCAATCGGCGCCAGCACCTGCATCGCCAAAGCGAGCAGGACCAGGGGTAGGAATTTTTGCAGCCGTGCGCGCATCCGCCGAGCCATTCGTTCGCCTACGAACTAAACACCTCGCCGAGACCTGAGTCGAGGTCAGTTCCGCCGGCTTCTTGGCGCAGCGCAAATTTCTCGAAAACTGTGCTCCTGCCGCCCCACGGGATGGGACGTCCGGCATTTGAGGCAGTCCGGCAACCCGCCCCGTCCACAGATTTCTTATATTTGTCATACAGTTACGGGGTGAACAGCCCGATCATTTCGTCAGCTGCTCTAATTTTGAACAATCGTTGCCGAAAATGATGACAAGTGAGAAAAGTTGATCTAGCATCCCTCTTGCTCAGGCTGGCCGCGAGGTCGAAGTCTGGTGGTCCAAGTCTCGGGAGGAGCCCCTGGCGCGCAAAACGCAGCGTCGCCCCGTCAATCAAGAGCAAATCTTAGAATCGGGGATAATAGGGTCGACACAATTTTCGAGCGGGGCTAGGGCCCCGCTCTTTTTTTGCCCGCAAGGCTCTTTTGCCCGCATGGCTTCGATGCCGATGAGCGCTCCCTCTAATCCAATCGAAAACAGCTTCGAACTCGCGGCCTCGCGTTGCGCGGATCTCACGCCACTCGTCTACCAGCGGCTGTTCGAACAGCATCCCGAAACGCAGACCATGTTCCGCTCGCAGGGCAGCGAGCTGGTGATGGGATCGATGCTTGCGCTGACGATCGAGGCAATCCTCGACTTCGCCGGTGAGCGTCGGGGCCATTTCAGGCTGATCGCTTGCGAGGTCGCCTCGCACGATGGCTACGGCACCCCGCGCGACCTGTTCATCGCGTTCTTCGCCGTCATCAGGGATGCGCTGCGCGACCTGCTCGGCGACGAGTGGTCGCCGGAAATCGCGCAGGCCTGGGACCAGCTGCTCGTCGAGATCGACGCCTTCGCCACTATTCCGGCCTGACGCTTTGCGCTGCACCAACACGAGCTGCGGCGATCTCGCGATCGATTGCAGATTGAGTGGCAGGAACTCTTGTGAGAGACTTTCGGACATCGGTCGCGCAATCAATGACGCGCCGACGAAAATTTTATGGGAGCGAGCGATGTCCGGGACGAAAGATTTCTCGACGACGAGGCGCGATCTTCTTCAGGCGGCGGCGACCGCCGGCGCCGCGACTGCCCTTCTCGGCAGCATGGGCATAAACCCCGCCCTTGCAGCCGAGGTCGGACGATCCGAGAAGCCGCTGAAGGCGGCCTTCTCCAATGCGGGCCTCCAGGCCACCTGGTGCGCCCAGGGCAAGCAGGCGGCGGAATTCTGGGGCAAGCTGTTCAATGTCGAGGTGACCTGGTTCGATGGCCAGCTCGATGCGGTGAAGCAGCGCGCGGCGATCGACAACATGGCCTCGCAAAAGTGGGACTTCGTCGCGATCCAGGCCTTCGGTATCGGCACCCTCACCCAGCCCGTGCAGAAGATGATCGATGCCGGCACGCCGGTGATCGACATGGACACGCTGATCGCGCCGCTCGATCAGATCAACGTCCACTCTTTCCTCGCCCCCGACAACGAGTTCATGGGCGCCTCGGTGACGCAGGCGCTGTGCAACGCCATGGGCGGCAAAGGCAAGATCATCATGACGCAAGGCGCGCTCGGCCATACCGGCGCGCAAGGCCGGGCGAAGGGCTTCAACACCGTCGTCAAGCAGTTCCCGAACATCGAGGTGCTCGACACCCAACCCGCCGACTGGGACGTGTCGAAAACCGCGCGGCTGTGGGAAACCTATCTGACCAAATATCCGCAGATCGACGCGGCGTTCTTCCACAATGACGACATGGCGCTCGCCGCCGCCAACATCATGAAGGCGCGCAACCGCACCAACATCCTGATCGGCGGCGTCGATGCGATGCCACCGGCGATCCAGGCGGTGAGCGAAGGCCGCATGTACGCGACCGTGCGCAATCCGTCCTGCCGCATCCATGGCGGCGCGATCATCGCGGGCGTTTCCGCCGTGGTCGGCGGCGAGAAGAGCGGACAGGGCATTCCCAAGAACGTCGTCACCGACGGCCCGGTCGTGACCAAGGCCAACGCCGCCGGGATGCAGTGGATGCAGGATCACTTCCTGATCTGAGCCTCCATGCCTGAGGTTCGTTCGCCCATCCTGGAACTGCAAGGCATCACGAAGAGCTTCGGCGGCGTCGAGGCGCTTCGTGGTGTCGACTTCGCGCTCTCACCCGGCGAGATCCACGGTCTCGTCGGCGAGAACGGCGCCGGCAAAAGCACGCTGATGAAGATCATCGCCGGCGTGCACAGCGAATTCTCCGGCCGCTTCCTGATCGACGGGAAGGAGACGCATTTCCGCTCCGCCCGCGATGCGCACGCGGCCGGGATCGCCATGGTACATCAGGAGCTGAGCGTCGCACCCGATCTCACGGTCGCCGAGAACGTGTTCCTGGGCAATCAGCCGACCAACCGGTTCGGCCTCGTGCAATGGCGGCGCATGGCGCGCGAGGCCGGCGAGCAGCTCGCCCGCTTCGGCATCGACGTCGATCCGATGTCCAGGCTCGGCGACCTCCCGATCGGGCTCCAGCAGCTGATCGAGATCGCCCGGGTGCTGTTCTCCGGCGCCCGCATCATCATCCTGGACGAGCCGACCTCCGCCCTCTCCCCGCCCGAAGTCGAGCGGCTGTTCGCGACGCTGCGGCGGCTGCGCGAGGAAGGCACTGCAATCGTCTTCATCTCGCATTTCATCGAGGACATCCTGCTTGTGTCCGACACGGTGACCGTGTTCCGCAACGGCCGGAAGGTCGCCGAGACCGCGGCGGCTGCGACCAGCAAGGGCGCGCTGATCGAGGCCATGATCGGCCGCGGCGGCGAAGCGCTCGAGCACAGCTACACCGATGACCTCATGCTGCCACGGCCGAGCGACAGCTCCGTGGTCCTGAAGGTCGACCAATTGTCTCTGGCCCGCAGTCTGAAGGACATCTCCTTCGAGGCGCGCGCCGGCGAGGTGCTCGGCATCTACGGGTTCATGGGCTGCGGCCAGCAGGAGCTGTCGCGCATCCTGTTCGGCAAGCTGAAGCCGGACGGCGGCACGCTCGCCGTCGAGGGCAAGCCAAAAACCTTCGCCAGCACGGCGGCGGCCCGGCGCGCCGGCGTAGCTTTGGTGCCGGAGAGCCGGCGCGCCATGCTGTTTCACCAGGAGCCGGTCTACAAGAACATCTCGATCAGCATTCTCGACCGCATCTCGTCGCTGCTGCTCAAGCCGGCCCAGGAGCGCGACATCGCCAAGCGCCAGGTCGAGCAGCTGCAGATCAGGCCGCCTGTGGTCGGCCTCGATCTCGGTATGCTCTCCGGCGGCAATCAGCAGAAGGTCGCGCTGGCAAAATGGCTGACCTATCCGCCGAAGCTGCTGGTGCTGTGCGAGCCGACCCGCGGCATGGATGTCGGCGCCAAGAACGACGTCATCAACATCGTCCGCGATCTCCGCGCCAAGGGGCTTGCGGTCATCGTGCTGTCGACCGAGCCCGAAACGGTGCTGTCGCTGGCCGACCGCATCCTCGTGCTCAAGCGCGGCGCATTGGTGCGGGAATTCAAGAACGAGCCGGTCAGCAAGGACCGCCTGCTGGAAGCGGCGTGACGGAGAAGCACCATGGCGAGCAGTGAGACGGCTTTGGCGGCAGGTCAGCGGCCGCGCGGCGTTGCGCCCTTCCTGCGCTCGCAGATGCGCAACATCGCGCCGTTCCTCACCCTGATCTTCCTCTCCGCCTTCTTCGCCTTTGCCAGCCCCTCCTTCGCGACGTTGGACAATCTCGGCAACATCCTGACGCAGGTGTCGGTGACCGGCATCATCGCGGTCGGCCTCACCTTCGTGATCCTCTGCGCCGAGATCGACCTCTCGGTCGCCAGCATCGCCAACGTCACCGGCATCGCGGTCGCCTACTTCACGCTGCAGGAATCCTACGTCAACATCGCCAACATCCCCCTGCCCGGCGCGGTCGCGATCATCCTGTCGATCCTGCTCTGCGCGCTGCTCGGCCTCGTCAACGCGCTCGGCCTGACCGTGATCGGTATCCCCTCCTTCATCATGACGCTGGCGATGATGCAGATCGCGGCCGGCGTCTCGGCGCTGCTGGTGCGCGGCCAGATCGCCTACAAGGTGCCCGGCCTGATCACCACGCTCGGCTCGGGCTCGATCGGCGGCATCCCCTGGATCGTCATCGTCGCGGCCATCATGCTGCTTGGCGGCCATCTGGTGCTGACCTACACGCGCTTCGGCCGCTACGTCTACATGGTCGGCGGCAACCGCGAAGCGGCCGAATATTCCGGCCTCAACGTCAAGCTCATCCTCGGCGCCGTCATGGTGATCTCGGCGGTGTGCTCGGGCATCGGCGGCATGCTCGGCGTCGCCCATTTCGGCAGCGCGCAGCAGAACGAGTTCGACACTTATCTACTCGACTCCATCGCCGCCGTCGTCGTCGGCGGTACCAGCCTGTTCGGCGGCCGCGGCGGCATCGGCAACACCATCGTCGGGCTCTTCGTTCTCGGCGTCCTCAATAACGGCCTCGACCACGTCAACATCGACAGCTTCCTGAAGATCCTGATCCGCGGCCTGATCCTGCTGGCGGCGCTGGTCATCAACGTCTACGCGCAGCGGCTCAGGGAAAAAGCGGCGGAGTAGGCAGCCCTCAAAACAAAAACGCGAAAACAACCCCATGCACAGTACAAATCATTGAAGAATCCGGTTTCGATTGGCTTGAGTCTTTGTCGCAGAGAGGTTTGACACGTCGGGCAAAACAGGAGCACAACGTCGTCATGGCGCCGTGCCTTTAAGGCCGATGGGCTCAGGACCGCGACCCAAACTCCGTCATTGCGAGCGCAGCGAAGCAATCCAGGAATCTACCCGCGGATACATGTCTGGAGCGCCGTCTCAGGCGGCGCGCTGGTTGTGTCGCGACGAGAGGTCCGGGCACAGCACGAGCTTGCCCTCGAGGCCACCAGTCTCGAGGCGACGGTGAGCATCGGCGACCTCGTCGAAGGAGATCCGCTCGGCGATGCGCGGCCGGATGGCACCCGTGGCCAAAAGCCCGAACAGCCGCTCCAAGTCCTCCTTGAACCAGGTGGGATGTCGCGCCCGCATGGCATTTACCGAGTAGAACCGGGCCCGCTTGCCGCCGGGCAACAATCTCCACAGGTAAAGGCGCGCGATCTCCATCACGATAGGGAGCATGCGACGCTGCGCTTGCACGCTCGCCGAGAAACCGATGGCACAGAGCAGGCCGCCTGGCTTGAGCGCCGCGTATGAGCGGCGATAGCCGTCTTCGCCAACGCCGTCGACGATAACGTCGAACCCGCCCGGCAGGACCCGCGTGAAGTCCTCATGCTGGTAGTCGATCGGCGTTGCCCCTAGCTCTCGGACGAGCGCCATGTGCTCGCCGCGCGCGGTGCCCCACAGCTCGATGCCGGCCAGTCTCCCGAGCATGAGCAGCGCCTGGCCGACGGCGCCGGCGGCGCCGTGCACGAGCACGCGCTGGCCTCGCTGGACCCGGGCCGCGCGGTGCAGAAGCTGGTACGCGGTCGTCCAGCTCAAGATCAACGTGGCCGCCTCCGCCGCGTCTACGCCCTCCGGCACGCGGGCCACGTCGTTCGCCCGAAGCGTTCGATAGTCGGCGTTTGACCCGACCACCGTCATGTCGGCCACGCGGTCGCCAATCCGAAAGTCGTGCACGCCTTCACCGAGCTGGTCGATTGTCCCGACCACGTCGTAGCCCATTACGAACGGCGGCCGGAGGCTCATCGTTTGCGGGTATAGATGGCGCCTGATCAACACCTCGGTGTAGTTGAGGCTCGACGCAAGTACACGGACCCGCAGCTCGCCCCGGCTGGCGGTCGGCAAGGGAGCGTCGACCACCTCCAGCCTCTCGGGATCACCGAAGAGGCTGACTTGAACAACTCGATTGCGCGGCTCCATCATCGGCGATCTCCCTGCAATGTCGTGATCCAGCGCAAGGACGGGCACACTACCGCAACGACTTTGCATCGCCACGTCGGCAAGCACTGAGGATATGGCCGGCCTGAAGTTCTACCTTGATTTGGCTCAAGGCACGCGATGCGCAATTTGATCGCCACCGAGGCATAGCGGACTTTCGCGAGCCGTGAGCGCGGCCGATTTATGGGTTCACGGCCTCATCCGGCGGGAGCCGCGAGAAGCGGAAATTGCAGTGGCTCGCGCCGCCCGCCAATGTTTGTGTGCGCTCCAGGCGGATGCCGCGCGCTGCGTAGGCGACGAAATCGAGGCCGCAGATATTCGGCAGGATGTCCTTGTCCCCGTGGCGCGCTGCGAGCTTGCAGAAGCCGCAGGCCTTGTAGTTGATGCCGAATTCGAATCTGTCTTGCGGACCCGGCTCTACGAAATCGTAGACGAAGTCTTCCGGAAACTCTTCCTGATGAGCTTTTGCGACGCTCCTTGCCGCCTGCTCGCGCAGCAAGGCCTGGTTCTCCGGCGACATGAATTGCCGCCCCGAGGCGAGACGCTCCGCCTCGGGCGCAGTCAGCAATTGCGCCTTGTAGGTGTCTCGCTCGATCTCGCCAATCACAGGTACCGGCACGCCATGTCGGCGCAGCACCCGGCTGATGGCCATAAAACCCATGAGGCGCATGAAGAAATCGCTCATGCGGCTTGCCGCGCCGCCGACATAGGGCATCTGGGTGAGGACAATCTCGAATTCGTCCATCACCTCCCGCCTGATCCCGTCGATGTCGGTGAGATCAGTGCGCTCGCGCAGCATCGCTTCGGCAAGGTCGAGCCGCTCGCGCATGGCGGCCTCCATTGCGTTCCGATGCGTCTGGTAGAAGGGATGGATCATCTCAGCCATTGGACACCTGACGGCTCATTGCAAGGTTGGCGAAGCCGGCTTCATTCCGCGGCGATCGCCTCGATCTCCAGCAGCCATTTGCTGTCAACGGTCTCGACGACCACGACCGTCAGCGCCGGTCGATGCTCGCCGAGCGCCTTGCTGCGAATGGTGCGGTTGGTCACGACTTGAGTCCGGTCAGTCAGGAACGTGGTGACCTTGACCAGATGCTCGACGCCAAGCCCCGCGGCGGCGAGCACCTCGATCACGTTGCGCCAGGCCTGCGCGCATTGCGCCTCGAAACCTTCGGGCACGGTGCCGTCGGTTTTCTCGGGCACCTGGCCGCTGACGAACAACAGGCGGCGATGCTGCGTCAATTCAAGTCCCATGCTGTAACCGCCGGCGGGAGGATGGACCGTTGCGGGATTGTGGTTGACGATGTGAGCCATGTCAGTTTGCCTCCTGTTCGACGAATTCGAGCGCCAGACCATGCGCGGTGGCGGGTGGCACCAACAGCACGGCACCGGTCATCGCGAAGCCGACGCCGTTGTGTTTCAGTGTTCGCCCTGTCGCATCCAGATCAGCGACCGCCAGACGCGCCGCGCAAAAGCGCGGCGAAGCGCTGTTCGCGAGGCCCGGTAACCGGCGCGCCAGCTCGGACGGGCCAAGCAAGGTGATATGATTGCCGCGCTCACCAATCGTCAGCCGCCCCGGCGCAAGCTCGGCCGTGCCTTCCGTGAGGCGCTCGAGGAAATCGCGATGCGCCGCCGGCTCCGCCGCCGACATCACCACCTCGACCACGCGGAGCGCGCCGTTGGGATGACGCTGATACTGCGCCTTCCAGAACAGTTCCGGCGGGTGACGCTGCTGGCAGGTGAAGAACGCGATCCCGGGCATGGCGGGATCGGTGGCAAAGGCCAGCGAAAACGCGACGCGCGCCGTGCCTCCGCCCGGGAGCACCGCGTCGCGGCCGAAATCGAACGGCGCATAGTCGCCGATGCGGTCGGCCCTAAAACGCACTGCATCGGCATGGGCGTCGGTGCTGTGCAAGACCAGCATCGACATTCCCTCGGCGGTCGCAAGAAAATCGCGGTTGTGGGCCGCGAAGCTGAAATGGCCCGGCGTGGCTGGCGGCACCAACGCATTGTCGGTGACGGCCAGCAACTCCAGAAAATTGTCGGCGAACTGCGCCAGGCGGTTGCTGGTTCCGAACGGATGCACACCGGTCGGCGTGAGGTTGAAGCCGAGCCGCTGCCAATCCAGCGCGGCCTGTTCCAGATCGCGGACGCAAATGACGAGATGATCTAAACGACGGGGCATGGGGGGTCTCCGGATTGCGGGCCGACCGTATCCGGCGATGACGGCGCCGATCAAAGCATTGTTGCTGCGGTTCAGCGCAAGAAAATCTATTGCAAGGCCAAGGCCCATCGGTGTCAAACTGCGGTGCGATGACCTACGCCCTTCCCCCGCTCAACGCGCTCCGCGCTTTTGAGGCCGCCGCCCGGCATCTCAGCTTCAAGCTGGCCGCGCACGAGCTGCACGTGACACCTGCCGCCGTGGGACAGCAGGTGAAGGCGCTGGAGGCACGCCTCGGCGTGCAGCTGTTCGAGCGGCTGCATAAGCAGCTCATTCTCACCGCGGCCGGTCAGGCCTATCTGCCCGGGGTCTCCGAAGGTTTTCGCCACATTGCGGAGGCGACCTCGCAATTGAAGCCGGCGGGCGCGGTGCTGCTGCAGTTGGGGGTCCATGGCAGCTTCGACCTGCGCCGGCTCGAATTGGCGGAGTTTCGCAGCGCGCATGCGGAGATCGGTTTGCGGGTGCTGCAGCCGGCCGGCCTGCACGAGTTGGTCGAGGGCAAGGTCGAGCTGCTGATCGCCCGCGGTCTCGGCCGCTATCCGGGCTATCGCTGCGACCGGGTCAATGAGGGATCAGGCCTCGGTGATTGGCTGATCGCGCCTGAAGGCACCGCGGATTGCCCCGAGATCGTCAGCTTCCGCGACTGGCTGCGCGCCCTGCCAGCCGAGAACCCGCTCGCAAACCGCCGCCCGCGTCTGGTCGGCATCAGCGGAAGCTAAGGCGACCGTGAGGCATGGCTTGAGCCCTCGCCGCTAGGACGTTTGAGACGTCGGGCAAAACACCGGCACAAGTCCATCATGGCGCTGGTCCCGTAGAGACCACCGAGCTCACGGCAGCGGTTCGACCTTCGCCGCCATATCGGGAACCCGCGTGATCTTATACATGGCGTTGCTGCATCTAAGAACCCAAACGTCGCGATCAGGTCGAGACGCCTTCGTGTTCTTCTTTGCGCCGAGTGGCTTTTCGCAAGTGAAGCCTTGCGTGCGTATCTGGGCCGCAAGCATTCCCTGAACGGTTTCGGCCGGAATCTGCTGCGCCCGCACTTGCGGAGCAAATAGAATAAAAACGAAGGCAAGTAGTAATGATCCAGATGCTCTGTGCATGATTTCAACCCTTGAAGCAGCCGCCCCGCAAGTTCGAACATCGCACTATAGCAGAAACACCGGTGTTGTCCGCGCCGGGCCTTCCGCGCCGTAGCGCGCTAGCTGCACTCATTGTCAGGACAACGAGCGCGGATTGGTAGCAATTTGCCCGAAAGCAGACCTATTGTGCTCAGTTCAAGCTTTGTCGTTCATGACCCAAGGCGGACCTGACGCGCTCCCGGTGCGGTGTGTTAAAATAGCAGGGAACGGATCGTGTCTATGCCAAGAACTGCTGCTGTCATCGGCACCGCCATCTTCTTCGTGTTCGCGCCCTGCGTGGTGGCTGGGGTGGTCCCGTGGTGGATTTCACGCTGGGAGTTCAGGTTGCCGTTTCTCGGCGTCGAGCTCACGCGCTTCGTCGGCGCCGCGCTAATTCTTGCCGGCTTAGCCGGGCTCGTGGATTCATTCGCGCGTTTCGCACTGCAGGGGCTCGGCACGCCGGCGCCGATCGCCCCGACCCAACATCTCGTCGTTACCGGCCTCTATCGCTATGTGCGCAATCCAATCTACGTGGCGGTCGCCGCCGTCATTTTCGGCCAGGCGCTCCTGTTCGGCGATTGGGGGCTGTTCGCCTACGGCGCAGTCGTCTGGCTCGCCTTCCACCTTTTTGTCGTGGGCTACGAAGAGCCGACGCTAAAAAGGTCATTCGGCGCGGAATACGAAGCGTTCTGCATCAATGTGCCGCGTTGGATCCCGCGCCTAACTGCGTGGCGAGGCGGTCGGTAGCTGCCGTAGCGCATGACCTCGGCGCTGATTTTTGATGAGCTTCTCGAAGGCTCCTCAACAAAGTTTGTCTGCAATTGGGCCCATCAGCGAAGTGGCGGCACGCCTCATTGAGGTCCGATCAAATAGGGCATAGCGGACTGAATTTGCTCAGGTTGAGTTTTTCGTAGTTTGACCCAGAGCGGTCATCAGCCGCCGTATTCGGGCGAAGTTGATATAGATCAACCTTGATGATGTGCATAGTCGATACCGCAAAATGTTGCTTGCAGTCTCTTCGGTAGGAATGAGCCGCAAAGGATAGTCAGTCGTTCAATCATTGACACATAAGGAGACGCGCAAATGAGGAAGCTTGCTTCGGTAGGATTGATCGCCGCGGCCATGTTCGCTAGTCCGGCCATGGCCGCGTGGTACGACCAAAACGGCGCAGCCGTCCATCCGTCCCGCGTTGTTCACTGCATCCGGGCGCCAGACGTTGGCAGTTTTGCCGGAGGGCCGTTCAATAAGCCTCCCTGCGAACCGGCAAGCTGGCGTAGGTCGGCGTGGCGCGACAAAACCGGTGCAGTCGTCCCCACCTCTAACGTCGTTCACTGTGTCCGGGCTCCAGACGTTGGCAGTTATGCCGGAGGTCCGTTTAATAAGCCTCCCTGCGAACCGGCAACCTGGCGCTGAGGCGAGCGGCAAGATGCCGCCAACGTTCCCTGCGAAGCGAACGTTCGATGTCGGGACGGTTGGTTGACGCTGCGCGCTGGTGCCAAAATCACAGAGCGTAGACAAGTAGACAAAGAGAGCAACTGGCCGCCTGCGAGTGGCCAGTTCTCGCTTTACATCCGCGTCCACTGGGCGAGAGCAATATCCTCGATGGTCAGTGGAGACCGCCGTTTGTCAAGCGAATACAATCGAGCAGTTAACTACGGCGTCCGCAACGCGGTTCCGAGATGCGAACGGACGATATATCGAACGTCGGTTGTTGGCCCTTAACGGACCTATGGACGCTGTCGTGGATTTGTCTGCTGCTGACCCAGCTGAGACATCGGCGCGGGGCCTCTGTCCCGCGTTTTGTGTTTAGGACCACGGCGGCTCTTCGCTCTTCCCGACCGCCTCGTGGTGGGTCGTGACACCCGCCGAACGCAAGCCGGTCAGCAATACGGTTCTCACAGAGGCCGGATCGAATCCAATATCCTTGGCGTTTGGTGGATGTGCTTCGCTGCCCTTCAACCGGAGCGCCAAGTGCAATTGCTCGCAAAGGTGCCGAACGACGAGATTGACCTGATCGTCAGTCATGATCTGCCTTTCCTGCTACATTTTGCTACCCAACCATGTAGCACACATGAAAATAGGGCGGTACGCGATTGGACCGCGCCAAGGATCAACCCCAGGCGATTGCCCATGGGCGGATCCCAAAAATCGTCCGCCTGTCAGGACAAACCGGACGTGGCTAGCGGGCCGCTGGAGCGACGCTTTTGACCGCGACGGACGCGCCTTCCATCCCTAGGGATGCCCGCCCTCGGTCGAAGCCAATTGCGTCTGCCCCGCAATCTCGTCAGCCCGCCAGCACCTCACCTCATGTCCATCGGCGCGCGTTTCCAGCACCGGACCGGGCTCGTGGCGACACACGGCCTCCGCGTACCGGCAACGCGGGCTGAAGGCGCATCCGTTCGGCGGATTGAGCGGATTGGGAAGGTCGCCCCCCGTCGTTGCTAGCGGCGCATGACGCAGCGGATCGGGGATGGCGGCGATCAGGGCCTGCGTGTAGGGGTGCGCCGGCCGTTCGAAGATTTCGCGCCAGTGGCCATTCTCGACGATCCGGCCGAGATACATGACGGCGACGCGGTCGCTCATGTGCTCGACGACGCCGAGGTCGTGGCTGATCATGATGTAGGAAAGACCGAGCGTGTCCTTCAATTCCAGCAGCAGGTTAATGATCTGGGCGCGGATCGAGACGTCGAGCGCCGATACCGGCTCGTCGCAGATGACGATCCTGGGATTGAGGATCAGGGCGCGCGCAATCCCGATGCGCTGGCGCTGGCCGCCGGAGAATTCATGCGGATAGCGGTCGGCCTGTTCCGGCCGCAGGCCGACATGCCGCAGCATCGTCGCAACGCGGTCCTCGATCTCGCTTTTTGCGGTCACACCATGCACACGCAGGGGATCTTCCAGCGTGCGGCGGACGGTCTGGCGTGGGTTGAGCGAGGCGTAGGGATCCTGAAAGACGATCTGCACGGTGCGGGCAAGCGACTTTCGGTCGCCGGATTGCCTGTTCGTCACCACCTGCCCGTCCAGCACGATGCGACCGCGCGTCGGCGTCAACAGACCCAGGATCGACAATGCGACCGTCGACTTGCCCGAGCCGGACTCGCCGACAAGGCCGAGGCATTCGCCTCGTCTCAGCCTGAGATCGACTCCGTCGACGGCACGGAGCACCCGCCGGCCGCGGCCGAGCCAGCCGCCCCCCATCGGAAAATGAACCGCGAGATCCTCGATGCTGAGAATGAGGTCGTCGTCCGGCCTCGCTTCCCCCTGCATGGCTTGCGGCTCATGCATGGTGGTAACACCGGACGAAACCGCCGGCCTCCAGCAAATCCGTCTGCGGCGCAACCGTGCGGCAGATCTCGGTGGCCTGCGTACAGCGCGGATTGAACCGGCAGCCATCCGGGAAATTCGTGATGGCTGGAACCACGCCCGCGATCTCCTTGAGCCTGGTGCGGCCAAGCGCGGCCCGACTGCCCAGCCGCGGCAGCGAGGCGACCAGGCCCTGCGTATAGGGATGCGAAGGCGCCCGGAAAATATCGGCGGAGCCGCGCTCCTCGACGATGCGGCCGGCATACATGACGGCGACACGGCGGCAGACATTGGCCACGAGGCCGAGATCGTGGCTGATCATCAGGATCGCCGTCCCCCTCTCGGCGCACAGATTGCGCATCAGCTCGATGATTTCGGCCTGCACGGTCACGTCGAGCGCGGTGGTCGGTTCGTCGGCGATCAGGAGGTCCGGACCGCATGCGAGGGCGATGGCGATCATGACGCGCTGACGCATGCCGCCGGACAGCTGGTGCGGGTAATCGTTGACGCGCCGCTCCGGTGCGGGGACGCGGACGCTCGCCAGCGCCTCGACCGCGAGCTGGTTGGCTTCCCGCCAGCTCTTGCCCTTGTGCAGCACGAACATCTCGGCGATCTGCCGCCCCACCGGCGAGACCGGGTTCAGCGCCGTCATCGGCTCCTGGAAGATCATGGCGATGCGATTGCCGCGCAGCTCCCGCTGCCTGGCCGCGGAAAGGTGCTGGATCTCCCGTCCCTCAAACCGGATGACGCCGCCGCCGATGGACAACGGCTGCCGCAACAGGCCGATCAAGGCGAGCGCCGTGATGCTCTTGCCGCAGCCGGATTCGCCGACCAGCCCGAATGTCTCGCCGCGATCGATCCGGAATGAAATGCCCTCGGCCGCCGCAACGCGCCTTGCTCCGTCGTCGAGATCGATGCGCAAATCCTCGACTTCAATCAGCGGCGCGCCGGTCATGTCCGCCGGCTCCGCGACTGGGGATCGAGAATGTCACGCAGGCCGTCGCCGAGCAGGTTCAGGCCGAGCACCGTCAGGAAGATGGCAAGGCCCGGAAACACCGAGAGCCACGGCGCCGTCGTGATCTGGTCGCGGGCGTCCGACAACATGCTGCCCCAGCTCGGAAAGGGCGGGCGGACGCCGAGGCCGAGGAACGACAATGCGGCTTCCGACAGGACCGCGCTGCCCATGCCCAGCGTGCCGATGACGACGATGGGGCCGAGCATGTTCGGCAGCAGCTGCGTGATCATGATCCGCAGATCGCCGTAGCCGAGCACGGTTGCCGCCTGGACATAGCCCTGGCTCCGGAGCGACAGCGCCGACGCGCGGGCGATCCGGCACGTGAAGGACCAGTTGGTCAGGCCGAGCGCGATCAGCAGGCTCGTGAGGCCGGGGCCAAGCACCGCCATGATGGCGAGCGCGAAGATCAGCGAGGGGATCGCGAGCATCAGATTGGTCAGGCCGTTGACGAAATCGTCCCACCAGCCGCCCCAATAGCCCGCGCTCAAGCCGAGCGCGACGCCGATGACGCTGTTGATGAGCTGCGAGACGATGCCAACGGTCAGCGAGACGCGGGCGCCGTAGACGACGCGGGAATAGATGTCGCGGCCCTGGTCGTCGGTGCCGAACCACCAGGTCCAGCTCGGAGGCTCCTCCGCGTTCATGAGGTTAGCGTCGAGGACGGGATCGGTGTGCGCCAGCCAGGGCGCGAGCAGGCCGACCAGGATCGCAAGCGCGAACAGCGCGCCGCCGATGATGAGATTGGCGCGGAGCTTCATGCGTATCTGATCCTGGGATCGATCACGCCGTAGAGCACGTCGATCAGCAGATTGATCGCGAGAAAGGCCAGCACCACCACGAGAATGGAGCCTTGGACGGCGGGAATGTCACGCTGGAGCACGCTGTCGACCAGCAGCGAACCGATGCCCGGCCAGGAGAACAGTTTCTCGACCACGACCGCCTGCCCCATCAACCCGCCGAACTGAAGGCCGACGGTGGTGAGAATGATGACGAGCGCATTGCGCATCACATGCCACTTCACGACACGCGTCTCGCTCATGCCCTTCGAGCGCGCGGTGCGGACGAAATCAGCGGTCATGATCTCGAGGACCGCAGCGCGCGTCGTGCGGGCAAATAGCGCCATCGGCGAGACGCCAAGCGTCACGGCCGGCAGAAGCAGATATTTCAGCCCTCCATCGCCATAGCCGAAGCTCGGCAGCCAGCCGAGCTTCAACGCAAACAGATACATCAGCACCAATCCGAGCCAGAATTTGGCAATGGAAAGGCCCGACACCGCCAGCACCATGGCAAGCGTATCGACGATGCCCCCGGGTTTTAGCGCTGCGATGAAACCAAGGGGAACACCGATCAAAATCGCAAACGTCATGGCCGTGAAGATGAGCTGCAGCGTCGGCCAGGCCCGTTTGGCGATCATGGTCGTGACAGGCTCGCGGGTCCGGAACGAGGTGCCGAAGTCACCGGTCGCGAGCTTGGCGATGTAGGCGCCGAAACGCCAATAGAGGGGATCGTCGAGGCCGAGCTGCTTCTTCATGCGCAGCTCGACCTGGGGATCGCTGTCGTCGCTCATGCTCGAGACAATGCTGCCGGGAACGACGCTGAACAGCACGAAGACCAGCAGCACGACAGCGAGCACGGTCGGAATGGTTTGCAGAAGACGGCGGAGCAGGAACGAGAGCATCCAGGCTTTTCCTCTCTCCCCCCACCGCTCGTCGCGATGGAGGGAGCGCGAGAGCGCGTGTCACTTCGCGGGCGAGGTCTCGCCGACCCAGAGGTCTTCGACGTTCTGATGGGTCAGCTCCGTCGCATTGAGCTGAACGCCCTTGAGCCACGGCTGCACCGCCATGACCGCCTTGTTGTAGTTGAAGAACCAGACCGGCGCTTCCTCATAGAGCAGCGCATTGGCCTTTTGCAGCAGCTCGGTGCGCTTTGCGGGATCGTCGGCCTGCCCTGCCGCATCGATCAGCTTGTCGAAGTCGGCATTCTTGTAGTTCATGTAGTTGCAGGCCGGCTGCGGCGTCGAGGAGTGGAAGCATTTGAGCGCGGCCAGGGGATCCGGGCCGGTCGCCTGGGAATAGATGAAGGCCTGGTAGTCGCCGCTGCGCACCACCTCGGCCAGCACCGCGGTTTCGACCTGCTTGACCTTCGCCTTGATGCCGACCTTGTCCAGCATCGGGATCACGGCCGAGACGATCGGCAGGCCCCAGCTTTCATTCTGGCTGGTGGTCCATTCGAACTCGAAGCCCTGCGGATAGCCGGCCTCCGCGAGCAGCTGCTTGGCCTTGGCGGGATCGTAGGGGTAAGGCTTCATCGCCTTGTCGTAGGCTGGAGATGTCAACGGCAGCCAGCTGGTGGCGCGATAGGCTTTGCCCTTGACCAGCTTGCTGATGATCAGGTCGGTATCGATCGCGTAGTTGATCGCCTGCCGGACGCGCTTGTCGGTGAACGGCTTGAACGAGGGATTCATGCCCATATAGCGCGTGAAGACCTCGGCGACTTCGACGATGGTGCCCTTGAGGTCGGCGTCCGACTGATAGGCGACATACTGGGCGGGCCCGAGCACCGAGGTGTCGATCTCCTTGTTGCGGAAGGCGACATCGCGCGCCGCGGCCTCACCCATGATCGACACGATGACCTTGTCGGCGTAGGGCTTGCCGGGCTTGTAGAACCGGTCCCACCGCTCCAGAACGATGCGCGATCCCGGCACGTGCTCGACGAATTTGAAGGGCCCGAGACCGATCGGCTTCTGGATAAAGCTCTCCTTGGCGGCCTCGTCGGCGGGATAGATCGAGGTCAGCGCGGTGAAGAAATAGAAGCCCGGATCGACTTTCTCGGTCAGCTTCATCTCGAGGGTGAAGTCGTCGATCTTCTTCAGGCCGGAGATCTCCTTGGCCTGGCCCTTCTCGACCGCGGCCGCGCCCTCGATCACACGAACAAAACGCGCGCCGGGATAGGCCTTGGTGCCGTCCATGATGCGGTTGTAGGACCAGATGACGTCGTCGGCGGTCATCTTGCGGCCGTTGTGGAAATAGGCGTCGTCGCGCAGCTTGAAGGTGTGAACGAGACCGCCGCCCGAGACCACGTCCTCCTTGGCGAGCTCCAGAACCGGCTTGCCCTCCGCGGAATTCCAGATGTAGAGCGACCGGTGCAGCGCCTTGGCGTAGATCTCGTCCTGGGCGCGCTGCGTGGTGTGAATATCGAGGCTCGTGAAACTCGAACCGTAGGGCGCCGTCATGCGGATGGTTCCGCCCTTGCGCGGCGCCTGGGCCTCCGCCGAGGTGGCGAGCGCCAGCCCCAAACCAGCGACGATCGCGATCATCCTGAACATCATGTGTCCCCCAACAACGCAGGTATTCCGATTAGGGATTTGATCATTCGTAGCCCGTCGAACGCAAGCTTCGTTTTGATGGCGACGGGTTCCGGAACGCGGCGCTCGCGAGACCCTCGGAGGCCAGGTTGCGTCCCAAGCGGTGCAAGCCGCCGATTGCGGTGCATCATGAGCGACCAAGAGCAGTGAACATTTTTCGTGATCAACGCGACCAAGCTCAGGATCGTTATCTGAGCCCCAGGGATCGCGGAAAAAATGAATCGCCGAACGCTAGGTATCTTGCTCGCGGGCGGACTGCTCGCCGCCACGGCCGTGCTGGCAAGCCCGGTCGCGGCCAGCCTCGGCAGGTACAGCGAGGCGGACAGCATCCGGTTCAGCTGGAGTCGCACCACCGGCGTGAACGACTATCTTGACGAAACGTGATGGGCGGTCCGGGGCCATGACACTCCGGATAATTTCGTCGAACGACTGCTGAGCATCCCCGTCAGAGCGGTCGCACGGGGCGCAGGTGCGGGCTTCGAAGCCAGGGTTTCCCAGGGCACCGGCCTGCCACTGCCCGAGAGCTGGAGCATCGCTACGGCGAAGAATTCGCCGTTCATCACGTCGGTCTACGCCGAGACCCCGCGCGATCTCGCGGCTGTGCTCGGCTTCTATCGCGCCGAGCTCGGCAAGCGTGGCTGGATCGAGACGGTGGTCGAACCGGACCGGGCCGTGATCACCTTCACGACGGCCCGTGGTCCGGTCCTGCTCCGGCTTTCCCGTCAGGACGACAGGACAATCGCCGAACTTTCGCTGCGCAAGCCGGGTATCGCGGATGCCGGCCTCCTGCCGAGGCCGAGGCAGGCAAAGCTGATGCTCGGCAACAAGTCGGACGAGGCGGCGGTCATCACCGTCGCCGACCAAACCGTCAAGCTGGCGGCGCACGCCGGCGAGAAACTGGCGCACTCCGACTCCGCCGCAGCCGAAATACCGGACAGCCAAAAGATCGATCTGCCGCCCGGCAAGTACAAGGTCACCCTCAAGGTCGAGGGCGGCACGGTCCAGATCCGGGAGTTCGAGGTCGCGGCCAACGAGACCTGGGGCCTGCTGGCCGGCACGGACGGCGTCCTGCTGCCGATGCGGCTTTATTGAAGCGCATCGGCCTCTAGCCGTTCGCAAACTCCGGCTGCCAATCGCGCAGTTTTCGCGCTGCGCCGGTGACGTCCGAGATGTTCGGAAATGCCCCCGCCTCCACCATCATCGCCCTCGCCAGCCGCACCGCGCGCGCCTCGCTGATCGCCCGCCTCCGCGGGTCCTCGATCAGCTCGAAGTCGATGTTGTGGGCCAGGCCGAAGATACGGCGGAGGGTTTTGGCGGCAGCGAAGCCGACGGTGTCAGTGAATAGCCGCTGCATGTAAGCCTGCCGCTCGGCTTCCAGGCATGCAGCGCCCTTCTCGCCGGCAAAGAGCGATGCCGGATAGGCATCGCCGGTGGCGCCAGCGCGCCAGAGATCGAGGAACTTGCGGGCGAACTCGTTCCAGACCTGCTCGACCGTCTCCAGTACCCAGCTTTCGAACGCCTGCCGCTCACCCGGCGTGCGCTCGTGGCCGGCGGAGGCGAAATAGGCCATCAGGAGGTTCGCAAGCACGGCGCCGACGTCGAATCCCATCGGGCCGTAGAACGCGAATTCGGGGTCGATCACCCGCGTTTGGCTCTCCGTCACCATGATCGAGCCGGTGTGGAGATCGCCGTGGAGCAGCGCCTCGGGACTTGCCATGAACTTCAGCTTCAGCCGGGAGATCGCGACATGCAGCTCCATGTCATCGCGCAGCCCTGCGGCCAGGCGGTCGAGATAAGGCGCAGTCCACCGGTTCTGCTCGGCAATGCGGTAGGGATCGGTGAAGATCAGGTCCTCGGTGATCTTGCAGAGCGCGTGGTTGCCGGCAAAGGCGGCGATGCCCTGCTTCTTCTCGGCCGCCGACAGCGCGAGGTCGGAGGTGAAGAACAGGGTGCGCGCCATGAAGGTGGTGATGTCGTCCACGAAACCGGGATATTGCGTTGCGGCGACCATCCCCTTGCGCATGATGGTGTGGGGCTCAAGCAGCTCCATTACCGTCAGCGCCAGCGTCTCGTTGTGGTGCAGCAGCGCCGGCACGAGACCGGGCGCGAGCTGGGCCTGCTTCGACAAGGCGAGATATTCGTAATGGGCCCGCGACAGCGGCAGCGGCCAGCTCTCGCCGACGAGGCGGACGTAGGGCAGCGCCTGCTTCACCGCGACGCCGCCGCGCGCGCCCTTGACGATGAAGACGAGATTGAGATTGCCGTCGCCGACCTCGGTGATGACCCAGGCGGCTGGCTCGCCGCCGATGAGTGCCTTCAGGTCGGATATGCCCGCGAGATGGTCCCGCAAGGCCGCCTCATGCAGAATCCGGTAGTCCCCCACTTCGGCCATGACGATCCCACCCCATGGTATTTGAGCATGATCTTATCGGAAAACCGCTTCGCACGTTTCCGGATCATGCTCTTGGCATGGCCGGATCGTTACTCCCGCTCAAGGAAGCTCGAGCCGATCTCGGCCTTTCTTTTGATGGGATCGTAATCACAATAGACGCTGTCCGCCACCAGCGTGTAGCTGGCGCTGACGGTGTATTTGTCCAGCTTGACCGAGTTCAGGCCGATCACCGAGGTGCTCTTGCCCCCGTTCCATCGAAACGGCGTCGAGCTCTTGGCCTGCTCGCAGGCCATCACGGCTTCGTTGAAGACAGAGCCCTCGACGAACGCCTTCAGCGTTCGGACCTGCACGGCCATCTTCCACTCGAAATAGCCGATGGCGCCAAGGCCGGCGACGATCAACACCAGAAGCGCGATGACGATCCGCTGAAAAGTCATTCGTTTCCCCCAAAACAATATTGCCGGCAAAAACGTCTAGAACGGCATTCCCATCAATTTGGACAAGCGCTCGATCGAAAGATAGCCGGCATGATAGGCCGCGATGCCGATCCCGTAGATGATCGCCGAGATGATCGTGGTCCAGATCAGCTTGCCTCTCATCCGCGTCAGGACCGGTGCGCCGGGGTCGGTGCCGGGCGCGCCGACGCCGTCCTCGTGCTGGCTGCGCACGCCGAACGGCAGCGTCAGAAACAGCGCGATCCACCAGATGACGAAGTAGATCGCAAGCGCGGTCGATATCTGGATGGCCATGATCCGGCGCCCTACGCCTGCTCGATTTCGACCAGCGCCCCGGAAAAATCCTTCGGGTGCAGGAACAGCACCGGCTTGCCGTGGGCGCCGATCTTCGGCACGCCGTCGCCGAGCACCCGCGCGCCCTCCTTCACCAGCGTGTCACGCGAGGCGATGATGTCGACGACCTCGTAGCAGATATGGTGGATGCCGCCGTCGGCATTGCGCTCGAGGAACTTCGCGATCGGCGAGGCCTCGCCGAGCGGCTCGATGAACTCGATCTTGGTATTGGGCAGCGTCGCGAACACGGTGGTGACGCCATGCTCGGGCAGCGCGACCGCCTCCGAGATCTGCGCCCCGAACGCCGCGCCATAGATCTTCGCGGACTTGACGGCGTCCTTGGTCGCGATCGCGACGTGGTTGAGGCGACCCAGCATGTTTCTTCTCCCTCAGCGCATGATCCGAAGACCATGCTCAACTACACCGTCAGGACGTGTACCAGACAGGGGGGCTTTTTGCCCCAATGTTCGTTGATGACGGCCCGGACAGCGCGTCGCACCGACTCAGCCAGCGCATCCGCATCGCGGCGGCGGGCCTTCGGCAGGCCCTCGATGGTGGAGACCACGGCATCGAAGACGAGGTCGTCGAAGGGCTCGCCGTCCCGGTTCTTCTCGGGAATGCCGACGAGATCGACCTCGGGATCGTCGGCAAGCTCGCCCTGCTCCGTCATCGCGACCGCGACGAAGGCGCAGCCGGAGAAAGCCATGCGGCGGCGCTCGACCACGGCGCGGGACTTGGAGTCCTCCAAGATCGTGCCGTCCTTGTAGATCCGGCCGGAGGGCACCTCGCCGATGATGCCGGGATCACCCGGGCCGAGCTTGATCAGGTCGCCGTTGCGAACGACCAGGACGCGCGGCACGCCGGCGGCGCGCGCGAGCTTGGCATGCTCGTTCAGGTGCAGCGCCTCGCCATGGACGGGGATCAGGAGCTGCGGCTTGGTCCAGGCGATCATGTCGCGCAATTCGTCGCGGCGGGGATGGCCGGAGACGTGGACCAGATGGTCGCGGTCGGTAAGGACCTCGACGCCCTGCAGCACCAGATTGTTGATGATCGAGCCGACGGCCTTCTCGTTGCCCGGGATGGTGCGCGAGGAGAAGATCACGCTGTCGCCGCGGTTGAGCGTGATCTCGGGATGGTCGTCATTGGCGATGCGCGCCAGTGCCGCGCGCGGCTCGCCCTGGCTGCCGGTGCACAGCGCCAGCACCTTGTCCTGCGGAAGATGGCCGTAGACCTCGGGCGAGCGGAAGTTCTGCACGCCGTCGAGATAACCGGTCTCGCGCGCGACCTGCACCACGCGCTCCATGGCGCGGCCGACCACGACGACCTCGCGATCGGCAGCCCTGGCCGCGGCAGCGACGGCCTTGATGCGCGCGACGTTGGAGGCGAAGGTCGTCACCGCGACGCGGCCCTTGGCGGCCTTGACCAGATCGATGATGGTTCGCGCGACCTCGGCTTCCGAGGGCGAGCGGCCGTCACGCACGGCGTTGGTGGAATCGCCGATCAGGGCGAGCACGCCCTCCTCGCCCAGTTCCCGTAGCCGCTTCTCGTCGGTCGGGCTGCCGAGCGTCGGGGTCGGGTCGATCTTCCAGTCGCCGGTGTGCAGCACCGTGCCGACGTCAGTGTGGATCGCCAGCGCGTGCGCTTCCGGGATCGAATGCGCGACGGGAATGAACTCGACGTTGAACGGCCCGATATCGACGCGGCCGCCCGACGGCACCACCGTCACCGGGATTTTCGGCGCGTTGCGCTCGGCGGCGCATTTGGCCTCGAACAGCGCCGCGCTGAACTGCGTGGCATAGATCGGGCATTTCAGCTTCGGCCAGAGGTCGATGATGGCGCCGAAATGGTCCTCATGGGCGTGGGTCAGCACGAGACCCATCAGGTTCTTGCGTTCCTTCTCCAGGAAGCTGATGTCGGGCATGATCAGGTCGATGCCCGGCAGATGCTCCTCGTCGCCGAAGGAGACGCCGAGATCGACCGCCAGCCAGGCGCGCTGCTGGCGGTTGCCGAGGCCGTAGATCGACAAATTCATGCCGATCTCGCCGACGCCGCCGAGCGGCGCAAATACCAGTTCGTCAGGCTTCGCCATCACGCAGCTCCCACGGAGGCGGCCGAGCCGAAGAACACCTCGCCGGCCGCCACCGGCAGGCGTCGGCCGTCAACGGTGCGGACGATCAGGCAGCCGGTGTCGTCGATGGTGTCGAAAATGCCTTCCAGCGTCATCGTTCCCGTGTTGATCGCGACCCGTTCGCCGAGGCCGCAGGCGCGCTCCAGCCAGAGTTTGCGGATCTCCGCAAAGCCGCGGCCATTGTCCCAGATGCCGAGGAACTCGACCCAAGCGTCCGACAGCGCCGAGAACAGCTCTTCCGCGCTGATCTGGACGCCGAGCGCGGCCAGTGACACGGCTGGCGTCGGCGTACCCTCCGGCGCCGCCACGACGTTGGTGCCGATGCCGACCACGACGGCGAGACGATCGCCGATGGCCTCGGCTTCGAGCCCAATGCCGACCAGCTTCTTGCCGCCCGCGAGGACGTCATTCGGCCATTTCAGGGCGTATCTGGGCCTGTCAGGACCAAGCCGGAGCGCGGCCTCGAGGCTGACCTTCTCCAGCGCCGCCTCTTCCGCAAGCCCCGCCGCAAACCCGATGGTGGCGGCAACCGCAGGCGCAATATCCAGCACCTCGAGGACGCTGGCGGCGAGATTGCCCTTTGGCGCGATCCAGGCGCGCTGGCGCCGGCCACGACCGGCGGTCTGGTCGGAGGTGACGAACCACATCGGGCCGCGTTCGCCGGCCCGCGCGTGCTCGATGGCGTCGGTGTTGGTCGAGCCGGTCCGTTCGAAAGCTGCGAGCTTGTAGCCCGCCGAGAGTGCGCGAGGACCGAGCGCGAACCCCATCCTAAAACAGCGACTTTGCCGCGGCGGAGGCGACGCTCACCACCGGGCCCGCGAACAGCGCGAAGAGGATGTTGAACAGGCCAAAGACAGCCAGCACAGTCTTCACCTCGACGCGCACCGGATCGACCTGACCGGCCGGCTCGTCGAAGTACATCGTCTTGACGATGGTCAGGTAGTAGTAGGCGCCCACGACGCTGGTCAACACGCCGATGACGGCGAGCGTGAACAGGTTCGCCTTGATGGCGGCGACGAAGACGTACCATTTGGCGAAGAAGCCCGCGAGCGGCGGGATTCCGGCGAGCGAAAACAGCAGCATCGCGAACATGAAGGCGAGCAGCGGATTGGTCCGCGACAGACCGGCGAAATCGCTGATCTTCTCGACGGCCTGGCCGTTGCGCTTCATCGCCAGAATGACCGAGAACGAGCCGAGCGTCATCGCCACATAGATCACGATGTACATCAAGACGCCCTGCGCGCCCTCGACGGTGCCGGAGGCGAGGCCGACCAGGGCAAAGCCCATGTGGCCGATCGAGGAATAAGCCATCAGGCGCTTGATGTTGGACTGGCCGATCGCGGCGAAAGAGCCGAGCGCCATCGAGGCGATCGCCACGAACACCAGGATCTGCTGCCACTGCGAGACGATGCCGGGGAACGCGGTCAGCGTGACGCGCGTGAAAACGGCGAGCGCGGCCACCTTCGGCGCCGAGGCGAAGAAGGCGGTGACCGGCGTCGGCGCGCCCTCGTAGACGTCAGGCGTCCACATGTGGAACGGCACGGCCGAGACCTTGAAGCAGAGGCCGGCGAGCAGGAAGACCAGGCCGAACACCAGGCCGATATTCGAGACCGTCGCGGCCGCCGCGATGCCGGTGAAGCTGACCGTGCCGGTGAAGCCGTAGACCAGCGAGGAACCGTAGAGCAGCATGCCCGAGGACAGCGCGCCGAGCACGAAGTACTTCAGGCCGGCTTCGGTCGACTTGGCGTTGTCGCGGTTCGAGGCCGCCACGACATAGAGCGCGAGCGACATCAGCTCGAGGCCGAGATAGAGCGAGATCAAGTCGCCGGCCGAGATCAGCACCATCATGCCGAGCGTCGAGAGCAGCACCAGGATCGCGTATTCGAAGATCCGGCGCGACGGGTCCGACAGGAACTCGGTCGACAGCACCAGCGTCACCGCCGAGCCGATCAGGGCCAGGATCTTCATGAAGCGGGCAAAATCGTCGACGATGAAGCTGCCGCCGAAGGTGACGTGCTTGCCCGCAGGCTGTGCGTAGACGAGCACGCCGACCACGACCAGCAGCAGGACCGAAAGCGTCGTGACGGTCTTGGTGGTCTCCTGCCCGCGATAGGCCCCCAGCATCAAGAGTGCCATGGCGCCGACCGCGAGCACAATCTCGGGCAGCACCGGCGCCAGTTGATAACCTGCAGTCTCAAAGCTCATGGCGATATCCTGACCTGCCCGATCACTGGAGCAGTGCGGCGGCCTTCACGGCCGTCACAGCGGTGTTGTAATTATTGACGAGTTGCTGGACCGAGACTGCCGACATGTCGAGCACCGGCTTCGGATAGACGCCGAACAGGATCGTCAGCGCGATCAGCGGGAACAGCGTCACGCACTCGCGGAAAGTGAGATCCTTCATGCTCGCCAGCGACGGCTTGACCAGCGCCCCGAACACGACCTTGCGGTACAGCCACAGCGCGTAGCAGGCCGACAGGATCACGCCGAAGGTCGCGAAGAACGCGGTCGGGATCGAGACCTTGAAGGTGCCGAGCAGCGTCATGAACTCGCCGACGAAGCCGGAGGTGCCGGGCAGACCGACATTGGCCATGGTGAAGATCATGAAGGTCAGCGCGTAGAGCGGCATCCGGTTGACGAGGCCGCCATAGGCCGCGATCTCGCGGGTGTGCATGCGGTCGTAGACGATGCCGACGCAGAGGAACAGCGCGCCGGAGACGATGCCGTGCGAGATCATCTGGAACACGCCGCCGGCGACGCCCTGCATGGTGCCGGCGAAGATGCCCATGGTGACGAAGCCCATATGCGCCACTGACGAGTACGCGATCAGCTTCTTCATGTCCTCCTGCATCAGCGCCACCAGCGAGGTGTAGATGATCGCAATCGCGGAGAGCGTGAAGATCAGCGGCGCGAAGTCGTGCGAGGCCAGGGGGAACATCGGCAGCGAGAAGCGCAGGAAGCCATAGCCGCCCATCTTCAGCAGGATCGCGGCCAGAACCACCGAGCCCGCGGTCGGCGCCTCGACGTGGGCGTCGGGGAGCCAGGTGTGCACCGGCCACATCGGCATCTTCACCGCGAACGACGCGAAGAAGGCGAGCCACGCCCAGGTCTGCAGGGATCGCGGCACGGCGGTGTGCATCAGGGTCGGGATGTCGGTGGTGCCGCCGTTCCAGTACAGCGCCATGATGGCGAGCAGCATCAGCACCGAGCCGAGCAGCGTGTAAAGGAAGAACTTGAACGACGCGTAGACCCGGCGCGGACCGCCCCAGACGCCGATGATCAGGAACATCGGGATCAGGCCGCCCTCGAAGAACAGGTAGAACAGCACGAGATCGAGCGCCGAGAAGGTGCCGATCATCAGCGTTTCCAGGATCAGGAACGCCATCATGTATTCGCGGACGCGGTTGGTGATCGCCTTCCAGCTCGCGATGATGCAGAACGGCATGATGGCGGTGGTCAGGATCACCAGCGGCAGCGAGATGCCGTCGACGCCCATGTGGTAGGTGATGCCGGTGGCGAGCCAGTTCGCCTTCTCGACGAACTGGAAGTCGGCGCTCGACGGATCGAAGCGCATCACCAGGATCACCGACACCGCGAAGGTGATCAGCGTGGTCCACAGCGCGATCCAGCGCGCATTGCGCCGAGCCGCCTCGTCATCGCCTCGGCTGAGATAGACGATCAGCGCGCCAACCAGCGGCAGGAACGTCGTGACCGAAAGGATTGGCCAGGTTGTCATTTACTGGCCTCCAAAGCCGAACATGAACCAGGTGATCAGGCCGGCGGCGCCGATCAGCATGGCGAACGCGTAGTGATAGAGATAGCCGGTCTGGATCTTCACCACGTTGCGGGTGACGTCCAGCACGCGGGCCGAGATACCGTCGGGACCGAGACCGTCGATGATGAAGCCATCGCCCTTCTTCCAGAGCTGATAGCCGATCCACTTCGCCGGACGGACGAAGATGACCTCGTAGAGCTCGTCGAAGTACCATTTGTTGAGCAGGAACTGGTACAGCATCGGCTGCGTGTTCGCGAGCTCGACCGGCAGATACGGCCGGCGGATGTAGAACAGATACGACACCAGGAAGCCCAGCACCATCATCACCGTCGGCAGGATGGCGATGGTCTCGGGGATGTGGTGCATCTCCTCGATGATGTGCGGGTTCATCTTCACGGACTCGCGGAAGAACTCCTCGACGCCGTGACCGGCGAACAGCTCCTTGAACGGGAAGCCCGCGACGATCGAGCCGACCGCGAGAACGCCGATCGGGATCAGTATCCAGAGCGGAGCCTCATGCGCGGCCTCGTAGTGATGCTCGTCATGGGGCTCGCCGTGGAAGGTCTTGAAGATCAGGCGCCAGGAGTAGAACGAGGTCAGGCCGGCGGCGACGACCGTCATCAGGAAGCCGTACATCGCGAACGGATTATGCGAGGCGTAGGCGGACTCGATGATGGCGTCCTTGGAGAAATAGCCCGCCGTGAGCGGGAAGCCCGTGAGCGCCAGCGTGCCGATCACCATCACCGCATAGGTGTAGGGGATCTTGCGCCAGAGGCCGCCCATGTTGCGGATGTCCTGCTCGTGGTGCATCGCGTAGATCACCGAGCCGGAACCCAAGAACAGCAGCGCCTTGAAGAAGGCGTGCGTGAACAGGTGGAACATGCCGACCGAATAGGCCCCTGCTCCCATCGCCACGAACATGTAGCCGAGCTGCGAACAGGTCGAGTACGCGACGATGCGCTTGATGTCGTTCTGGACGAGGCCGATGGTCGCGGCGAAGAACGCCGTGGTGGCGCCGAAGAACATCACGACGGCCTGCGCGTTCGGGGCGAGTTCGAACAGCGGCGACAGGCGCGCCACCATGAACACGCCGGCGGTGACCATGGTCGCCGCGTGGATCAGCGCGGAGACCGGGGTCGGGCCTTCCATCGCGTCCGGCAACCAGGTGTGCAGCAGGAACTGCGCCGACTTGCCCATCGCGCCCATGAACAGCAGGAGGCAGGTCAGGGTCAGCGCGTCGGCGTGCCAGCCGAGGAAGTCGATGGTCTTGCCGGTCAGGCTCGGAGCTGCATGGAAGATGGTCTCGAAATCGGTCGAGCTCGTCAGCATGAAGATCGCGAAAATGCCGAGCGCGAAGCCGAAATCGCCGACGCGGTTGACCACGAAGGCCTTGATCGCCGCCGCGTTCGCCGACGGCTTCTGGTACCAGAAGCCGATCAGGAGATAGCTCGCGAGACCCACGCCTTCCCAGCCGAAGAACAGCTGCACGAGGTTGTCGGCCGTCACCAGCATCAGCATGGCGAAGGTGAACAGCGAGAGATAGCCGAAGAAGCGCGGCCGATACGGATCCTCGTCCATGTAGCCGATGGAATAGAGGTGCACGAGCGAGGACACGGTCGTCACCACCACCAGCATCACGGCGGTGAGCGTGTCGACCCGCAGCGTCCAGTAGACCTGGAGGTCGCCAGACATGATCCAGGGCAACAGCGGAATGCGCATGTCGTGGTGCATGAAGCCGACATCGACCAGCGTCATCCAGGACAGCGCCGCCGAGACGAACAGCAGCGCGGTCGTGATCAGCTCGGCGCCCCGCGAGCCCGCGGCCGGCGGCTCGACCGGGCCATGGCCATGGTCATCGGGAGCGTGATCGTCGTGACCATGGTCGTCATGGGCCGCCGACGCATGCGCGTCGCCGTGGCCATGATCGCCGTGATGCTCGACCGCGTCGCCCGAGGGGTGGCGGGCATGCGCGCCGAACAGCGCGATCAGGCCAGCAAGGATGGCGCCCAGCAGAGGCAGAAAGACAATCGCCTGAACCATGACTGAGCTCAGCCCTTCATCAGATTGACGTCCTCAACCGCGATCGAGCCGCGGTTGCGGAAATAGACCACCAGGATGGCGAGACCGATCGCGGCTTCCGCAGCCGCAACCGTCAGCACCAGCAATGCGAAGACCTGGCCGACGATGTCGCCGAGGAAGGTCGAGAATGCGACGAGGTTGATGTTGACCGAGAGCAGGATCAGCTCGATCGACATCAGGATGACGATGATGTTCTTGCGGTTCAGGAAGATGCCGAGGATCCCGAGCGTGAACAGGATCGCGCCGACCGCCAGATAATGTCCGAGCCCGATCGTCATTTCACCCACTCCGCCGCGTCGCTGTCCTGGAGCCCCTGCCCCGACGCCACCTTGCGCATCGCCATCGCCATCTCGGGCGTGCGTGCATTCTGAACGTTGATGTCCTGCCGCTTCACGTTCGCCTTGTGGCGCAGCGTCAGCACGATGGCGCCGATCATGGCGACCAGCAGCACCATGCCCGCGAGCTGGAAGTAGTGGATGTACTTCGTATAGAGCACGAGCCCGAGCGCCTCGGTGTTGCTGACATTGGTCGGGATCGCCGCCGTGATCGTCTTGGAGACGCCGGGGTTGATGACCCAGAAGCCGACGGTGAGCAGCAGTTCGAACAGGAAGATGCCGCCGATCACGAGGCCCACCGGCAGGTACTCGATGAAGCCCTCGCGCAGCTCGAGGAAGTCGACGTCGAGCATCATGATCACGAACAGGAACAGCACCGCGACGGCGCCGACATAGACGACGATCAGGATCATCGCGAGGAATTCGGCGCCCATCAGCACGAACAGGCCGGAGGCGTTGACGAAGGCCAGGATCAGGTACAGCACGGAGTGCACGGGATTGCGCGAGACAATCACCATCACCGCCGAGGCGACACAAACGCCGGCGAAGAGATAGAAGAACAGCGCGGGAAGGATCATGCTCTCATCTCACCGGTACGGCGCGTCGAGCTCGATCGCTTTCGCGATCTCGCGTTCCCAGCGGTCGCCATTGGCGAGCAGCTTGGCCTTGTCATAGAACAGTTCCTCGCGGGTCTCGGTCGCGAATTCGAAGTTCGGACCTTCGACGATGGCGTCGACCGGACAGGCCTCCTGGCAGAGGCCGCAATAAATGCACTTCACCATGTCGATGTCGTAGCGCACGGTGCGGCGGGTGCCGTCGTTGCGGCGCGGGCCGGCCTCGATGGTGATGGCCTGCGCCGGGCAAATGGCTTCGCACAGCTTGCAGGCGATGCAGCGCTCTTCGCCGTTCGGATAGCGGCGCAGCGCATGCTCGCCGCGGAAGCGCGGCGAGATCGGGCCCTTCTCGAAGGGATAGTTCAGCGTCGGCTTCGGCTGGAAGAAATAGCGCATGGCGAGGAAGAACGCCGAGACGAATTCCGACAGCAGGAGCGAGCGTGCAGTGGCGTTGATGTTGATACCCATGACGGCCCTCACTTCGGCGCGATGCCGGCGAAATGCAGCACACCGGCCACCACGACCACCATCGCCAGCGACAGCGGCAGGAACACCTTCCAGCCGAGGCGCATCAATTGGTCGTAGCGGTAGCGCGGCACGATCGCCTTTGCCATCGCGAACAGGAAGAACATGAAGAACACTTTGAGCGAGAACCAGATGATCCCCGGCACCCAGTTGAAGGGCGGCAGATCCACCGGCGGCAGCCAGCCTCCGAGGAACAGGATCGTCGCCAGCGCGCACATCGTGACGATCGCGACATACTCGCCGAGCATGAACAGCAGATACGGCGTCGAGCCGTATTCGACCATGAAGCCGGCGACGAGCTCTGATTCAGCTTCCACGAGGTCGAACGGCGGACGGTTGGTTTCCGCCAGCGCCGAGACGTAGAAGATCACGAACATCGGGAACAGCGGCCACACATACCAGTTCAGGATGGTGAGCTGCGGCAACCCGATCAGGCTGGCGAGGCCACGGGCATGCTGGGCCTCGACCACGGCCGACAGGTTCAGCGTGCCGGCGCAGAGCAGCACGGTGATGATGACGAAGCCGATCGAGACCTCGTAGGACACCATCTGCGCCGCCGAGCGCAGCGCGGCCAGGAACGGGTATTTCGAGTTCGACGACCAGCCGGCCATGATGATGCCGTAGATCGACAGCGACGAGATCGCGAAGATGAAGAGCACGCCGACATTGATGTCGGAGATCACCCAGCCGAGATTGGTCGGGATCACCGCCCAAGCGGCGAGAGCGAGCACGCAGGACACCAGCGGCGCCAGCAGGAATACGCCCTTGTTGGCGCCGGACGGGATGATCGGCTCCTTGAGCACGAACTTCAGCAGGTCCGCGAAGGACTGCAGCAGGCCCCAGGGGCCGACCACGTTCGGGCCGCGGCGGATCTGCACTGCCGCCCAGATCTTGCGGTCGGCAAGCAGGATGTAGGCGATCGCGACCAGCAGGACGACGAGCACCAGGACGCTCTCCGCGACCATGATGATCAGCGGCCAGAGGAAACCGGTCCAGAATGCGCTTTCGAAGAATTCCATCGGCTCACTCCGCTGCGGTCAGCATCTGCCCGGAGGCAAGCCGCGAGCATTCCGCCATCACGGCGGATGCACGCGCGATTGGGTTGGTCAAATAGAAGTCCTCGATCGCCGGCTTGAACGGCGCCTTCTCCGGCGAGCCGCCCTTCCCCGCCAGCTTCTTGATCTGGTCGGCGGCGCCGGCTTCGATCTGGTCGAGACGGATCAGGTGCGGCACGGCCTTGAAGATCGCCTGGCGGAGCGCCGACAGCGAGTCATAGCCGAGCTTCTTGCCGAGCGCCTCCGACAGCGCGCGCACGATCGCCCAGTCCTCGCGGGCTTCGCCCGGCGGGAACGCGGCACGGCCGGTCATCTGCACGCGGCCTTCGGTGTTGACGTAGATCGCGGACTTCTCGGTGTAGGCAGCCGACGGCAGGATCACGTCGGCGCGATGCGCGCCGCGGTCACCATGGGTGCCGATATAGACGACGAAGGTGCCGTCCGACGGCTTGATCTCGTCGGCGCCGAGCAGGAACAGCAGGTCCAGCGTGCCGAAGGTCGTCATCTGCGCCGCGTTCAGCCCACCTGCCGTGGCGGAGAAGCCGATATCGAGCGCACCAACGCGCGAGGCGGTCTCGTGCAGCACGCCGAAGCCGTTCCAGCCGTCCTTCACCGCACCGACATCGAGCGCGAGCTTGGCGGCGGCGGCGAGAATGGCAGCGCCGTCGTGACGCGAGGCCGCGCCTGCGCCGACCAGGATGATCGGGTTCTTGGCGTTCTTCAGCACGTCCATGAAGGAGTGCTTGCCGGCCGCGAGCTCGCCGAGCGTGTCGGTGCCTGCACCCAGATGATCATAGTCGTAGGTCAGGTCGACCTTGGCGCCGATCACGCCGACCTTGAAGCCGCCGGCGCGCCAGCGCTTGCGGATGCGGGCGTTGAACACGGCCGCTTCCTTGCGCGGATTGGCGCCGATGATGAGCAGCGCATCGGCCTGCTCGACGCCGACCAGCGTCGGATTGAAGATGTAGGAGCCGCGGCCGAGCGCGGGATCGAAGGCGTCGCCGCCCTGCACCGCCAGATTGCCCGAGCCGTACTTGGCGAGCAGGTCCTTCAGCGCGAACATCTCTTCGACGCCGGCGAGGTCGCCGGCGATCGCGCCGATGCGCTTGCCGTCGGTGCGCGCCGCTTTCGCGGCGATCGCGGCAAAGGCTTCCGGCCAGCTCGCCGCACGCAGCTTGCCGGCTTCGCGGATATAGGGCCGGTCGAGACGCTGGGTGCGCAGGCCGTCGACGACGTGACGGGTCTTGTCGGAGATCCACTCCTCGTTCACGGCCTCGTTGATGCGCGGCAGCACGCGCATCACCTCACGACCGCGGGTGTCGACGCGGATCGCCGAGCCGAGGCCGTCCATCACGTCGATCGACTGGGTCTTGCCGAGCTCCCACGGGCGCGCCGCAAAAGCATAGGGCTTCGAGGTCAGCGCGCCGACCGGGCAGATGTCGACGAGATTGCCCTGCAATTCCGACGTCAGCGCGTGCTCGAGATAGGTCGTGATCTCCATGTCCTCGCCGCGGCCGGTGGCGCCCATCTCGGGCGCGCCGGCGACTTCCGCCGAGAAGCGGACGCATCGCGTGCACTGGATGCAGCGGTTCATCGAGGTCTTGACCAGCGCGCCGAGGTACTTGTCCTCGACGGCGCGCTTGTTCTCGGCGAAGCGGCTGGTGTCGACACCATAGCCCATCGCCTGGTCCTGAAGGTCGCACTCGCCGCCCTGGTCGCAGATCGGGCAGTCCAACGGATGGTTGATGAGAAGGAATTCCATCACGCCTTCGCGCGCCTTCTTCACCATCGGCGACCGCGTGGAGATTTCCGGCGGCTCGCCCTTGGGGCCCGGACGGCAATCGCGCACGCCCCAGGCGCAGCTTGCGACCGGCTTCGGGCCGCCCTTCACTTCGACGAGGCACATCCGGCAATTGCCGGCGATCGACAGCCGCTCGTGATAGCAGAAGCGCGGAATCTCGGCGCCCGCAGCTTCGCACGCCTGGAGCAGCGTGTACTCGGCGGGGACATCGATCTCTTTTCCGTCGATGATGAGCTTGGTCATTCTCTCTACTCCGCCGCGACCATGTTCACTGGATCGCGGACGCCGATATCGTCGATGTCAGCCTTGTGCGAATACTGGTCGATGCGCGCTTCGATCTCGTGACGGAAATGCGCGATCAGGCCCTGGATCGGCCAGGCGGCTGCGTCGCCGAGCGCGCAGATGGTGTGGCCTTCGACCTGCTTCGTGACTTCGAGCAGCATGTCGATCTCGCGCTTGTGGGCGCGACCGTCGGCCATGCGGGTCAAGACGCGCCACATCCAGCCGGTGCCCTCGCGGCACGGCGTGCACTGACCACAACTCTCGTGCTTGTAGAAATAGGAGATGCGGGCGATGGAGCGGATCAGGTCGGTCGACTTGTCCATCACGATCACGGCCGCGGTGCCGAGGCCCGAGCGCAGCTTGCTCAGGGAGTCGAAATCCATCGGCGTATCGATGATCTGTTCGGCCGGCACCATGCGCACCGAGGAGCCACCGGGGATCACGGCCTTGAGGTTGTCCCAGCCGCCGCGGATGCCGCCGCAATGCTTCTCGATCAGCTCACGGAACGGAATGCCCATGGCCTCTTCGACGTTGCAGGGCCGCTCGACATGGCCGGAGATGCAGAAGAGCTTGGTGCCGACATTGTTCGGACGGCCGATGCCGGCGAACCAGGCCGCGCCGCGGCGCAGGATGTCGGGCGCAACCGCGATCGACTCGACGTTGTTGACGGTGGTCGGGCAGCCGAACAGGCCGACATTGGCCGGGAACGGCGGCTTCAGGCGCGGCTGGCCCTTCTTGCCTTCGAGGCTTTCGAGCAGCGCGGTCTCCTCGCCGCAGATATAGGCGCCGGCGCCATGCGCGACGTAGATGTCGAACGGCCAGCCGTTGACATTGTCCTTGCCGACGAGCTTCGCCTCATAGGCCTGGTCGATCGCGGCCTGGAGATGCTCGCGCTCGCGGATGAACTCGCCGCGGACATAGATGTAGCAGGCATGCGCGTTCATCGCGCAGCTCGCGATCAGGCAGCCTTCGATCAGGAGATGCGGATCGTGCCGCATGATCTCGCGATCCTTGCAGGTACCGGGCTCGGATTCGTCGGCGTTGACGACGAGATAGCTCGGCCGTCCGTCGGTCGATTCCTTCGGCATGAACGACCATTTCAGGCCGGTCGGGAAGCCGGCGCCACCGCGCCCGCGCAGGCCCGACGCCTTCATCTCGTTGATGATCCAGTCACGGCCCTTGTCGATGATATTCTTCGTACCATCCCAGGCGCCGCGGCGCCGCGCGCCCTCGAGCCCCCAGTCGTGGAGGCCGTAGAGGTTCTTGAAGATGCGGTCCTTGTCCTCGAGCATTTCAGTGCTTTCCGATCAACGATTGGACTGCTTGTAGGCAAGTCCGGCGGCGCAGACGGCGAAAGTCAGCGCCCAGAGTAGGCTGCTCTCCTGCGTCGCGTTCATCACGAAGCGCTGCAGCAGGAACATGAAGGCGGCCGCGACCGCGGCGTGCATGGCGACGAAGCCCCACTTGTTCACGGCCTCGTTCCCTCCAATTGCGGGGAGATCACGCATCAGGTGATCTCCTTCAGCGTGGTCGGCCCACCCGTCGGCGCCGAGAACTGGCGGCCGTTCTGCGGACCGGGCTTCGGCGGATTGCCCGAGGCGAAGCCGTCGAGCACCTTGCCAAAGGTTTCCTTGGTCAAATCCTCATAGGTGTCCTTGCCGATCAGCACCATCGGCGCATTCACGCAGGCACCGAGACATTCCACCTCTTCCCAGCTGAAATTGCCGTCCTTGGAGAGATGGAACGGCTCGTGGTGGATGCGGTGCTCGCAGACGTGGATGAGATCCTCGGCGCCGCGCAGGCGGCACGGCGTTGTGCCGCAGACCTGGACGTGGGCCTTCTTGCCGACGGGGGCGAGCTGGAACATCGTGTAGAAGGTCGCGACTTCGAGCACGCGGATATAGGGCATGTCGAGCAGATCGGCGACGGCGCGGATCGCGGCTTCCGACACCCAGCCGTCGTGCTGTTCCTGGACGCGCCAGAGGATGGCGATGACAGCGGAGGCTTGCCGGCCGGCCGGATATTTCGCGATCTGCTGCTTGGCGAACGCGAGGTTCTCCTCCGTGAACGCAAAGCTCGCGGGCTGGACTTCCTTCGGTGCTAATCGGCGAACGGACATCTCTTATCTCTCACTGCATACGGCGCGCGGTTTTCGCATTCAGGGCATCGATCCTGTCCTGCCAGAATGCGCTTGCGGTGCCGAAAACGTTGTAGCCGACGTGGGTCGAGACCTTGATGCGGTCGAGGATCGACAGCTCGGTCACGGTCTCCATCCGGTTGCTGCGCGGATCGAACACGATCAGCTTCAGCGGCGTCTGTTCGAGGATAAAGCGCGACACCGCGTGGCTGCGATCGCTGCCGTGCTCCTCGCACATGATGACGCTGTCGGTCTCAAGCAGCCGTGCGCCGCCCTTGATCGCCTCGATCTCGACGCCCTCGACGTCGAGCTTGATCAGGTACTTGCCGTGGGCCGCCACCTTGCCGTCGTCGATGAGATTGTCGAGCGCGAGAACCGGCACGTCCTCACCGCCCGCCGACGGTGCGCCAGCGATGCTGAAGGCCTCATGCTTGGTGCCTGACAGCCGCGCGGTACCGCGCGCCGCGCCGATCGCGCATTTCAGCGTCTCGAAGCGGTTGCCGTTGACGCGAGCGTTGTTGGCAAGCTTCGGATAGTTCTGCCCCGACGGCTCGATCGCGATCGCCTTGTGCGATCCGAACGGCTTGCTCGACACCAGCACCGACCAGTAGCCGTAATTGGCGCCGCAATCGAGCAGCGTGTAGTCGACGTCGATGGAGTCGGCGAACAGGACCTCCAGCTCGTCCTCGTAATTGTAGGAGCGGTTGAGCAGCTTGCTCCAATAACCGTCGCCGTAGGGGAATTCGAACACGGCGTCGGGATTGAGCCTGATCGCGATGTTGCGCTCGGGCAGCGTCTTCCGCAGCAGGTTCGCGCAGGCGATGTAGCCCATGTGCGAGAAGTGCGAGGAGATCTTCGATCCCGTCACCAGCGCCAAGGCAGCCGTCCGCTCCCACAGGTTGGCCCCTTCAAGGGCCCCCGAGGCACGGTCAAACTGGATTGGCGCCTGCGCCATCACCGATCGACCTCTCCGAACACGATGTCGAGCGAGCCGAGGATCGCCGAGACGTCGGCGAGCAGATGGCCGCGGCAGATGTGGTCCATCGCCTGAAGATGCGCAAAGCCCGGCGCGCGGATCTTGCACTTGTAGGGCTTGTTGGTGCCATCGGAGATCAGATAGACGCCGAACTCGCCCTTCGGCGCCTCGACCGCGGTGTAGACTTCGCCCGCCGGCACGTGGACGCCTTCGGTGTAGAGCTTGAAGTGATGGATCAGCGCTTCCATCGAGCGCTTCATCTCGCCGCGGCGCGGCGGCGCGACCTTGTTGTCTTCGACGACGACAGGCCCCTTCCCGTCGGCTGCGTTCAGCTTCTGGATGCACTGCTTCATGATGCGCACGGACTGGCGCATCTCTTCCATGCGGATCAGGTAGCGATCGTAGCAGTCGCCGTTCTTGCCGATCGGGATGTCGAAATCCATCTCGGCGTAGCACTCATAGGGCTGCGACTTGCGCAGGTCCCAGGCCGCGCCCGAGCCGCGCACCATGACGCCCGAGAAGCCCCACTCCCAGGCTTCCTTGAGCGGCACCACGCCGATGTCGACGTTGCGCTGCTTGAAGATGCGGTTGGCGGTGAGGAGACGATCGAGGTCGTCAACGACCTTCAGGAACGGATCGCACCAGGCCTCGATGTCGTCGACCAGCTTCTGCGGCAGGTCCTGATGCACGCCGCCGACGCGGAAGAAGGCTGCATGCATACGGCTGCCCGAGGCGCGCTCGTAGAACACCATCAGCTTTTCGCGCTCTTCAAAGCCCCACAGCGGCGGGGTCAGCGCGCCGACGTCCATCGCCTGCGTGGTGACGTTGAGCAGATGCGACAGGATGCGGCCGATCTCGCAATAAAGCACGCGGATCAGCTGGCCGCGGCGCGGCACCTCGATGCCGAGCAGCTTCTCAGCCGCCATGCAGAAGGCGTGCTCCTGGTTCATCGGCGCGACGTAGTCGAGCCGGTCGAAATACGGGATCGCCTGCAGATAGGTCTTCTGCTCGATCAGCTTCTCGGTGCCGCGGTGAAGCAGGCCGATATGGGGATCGACACGGGCGACGATTTCGCCGTCAAGCTCCAGGACCAGACGCAGCACGCCGTGCGCAGCCGGATGCTGGGGCCCGAAGTTGATGGTGAAATTGCGAAGCTGTTCGGGTTGCTCGTTCATGATCAGACCTTCGGTCCCGCCTTCTCGTCACCGGGAAGCGGATAGTCCGCCCCTTCCCACGGCGAGAGGAAATCGAACTTGCGGAATTCCTGGTTGAGCCGGACGGGCTCGTACACCACCCGCTTCTCCTGGTCGTCGTAGCGAACCTCGACGAAACCGGTGGTCGGGAAATCCTTGCGCAGCGGATGGCCCTCGAAACCGTAATCGGTCAGCAGGCGGCGCATGTCGGGGTGCCCGACGAAGAACACGCCATAGAGGTCGTAGGCCTCGCGCTCGAACCAGTCCGCGCCGGGGAACACGTCGATCAGCGACGGCACCTGCGTGGTCTCGTCGGCCTGGGCCTTGAGCCGGATCCGCGCGTTCAAGGTCGGAGACAGGAAGTGATAGATCACGTCGAAGCGTTTTTCGCGCGACGGATAGTCCGCGGCCGTGATGTCGGTGAAGTTGATGAACCGGCATTTCGGATCGTCGCGGAGGTACTTGACCACCTCGACGATCTTGCTGACCTCGACATCCACCGCGAGCTGGTTGAAGGCAACCGAATGACCGATGGCGGCGCCCGGAAGCGCGCTAACGATCGTCTGCCCCAGGGCGTCGAGCTTGGCGTCGTCCATGACGTAAAACCTTAGCGTTCGATGGTGCCGGTGCGGCGGATCTTCTTCTGCAGCAGCAGCACGCCGTAGAGCAGCGCTTCCGCCGTGGGCGGGCAGCCCGGCACGTAGATGTCGATCGGCACGATGCGGTCGCAGCCGCGCACGACCGAGTAGGAGTAGTGGTAGTAGCCGCCGCCATTGGCGCAGGAGCCCATCGAGATGACGTAGCGCGGCTCCGGCATCTGGTCGTAGACCTTGCGCAGCGCAGGCGCCATCTTGTTGGTCAGCGTGCCGGCGACGATCATCACGTCGGACTGGCGCGGCGAGGCACGCGGCGCGAAGCCGAAGCGCTCGACGTCGTAGCGCGGCATCGAGACCTGCATCATCTCGACCGCGCAGCAGGCGAGACCGAAGGTCATCCACATCAGCGAGCCGGTACGGGCCCAGGTGATGAGGTCGTCGGTCGCGGCCACGAAGAAGCCCTTGTCGGACAGCTCGGAGTTGACCTCGAGGAAAAACGGATCGTTGGCGCCAACCGGCCTGCCGGTCGACGGATCAAGGATGCCCTTGGGGGCCGGCGCGACGACCGGGCCAGAGGACGTTGCAGGGTTCAATCCCATTCCAGTGCTCCCTTCTTCCATTCATAGGCGAACCCGACCGTCAGCACGCCGAGGAACACCACCATGGACCAGAAGCCGGTCGCGCCAAGCTTGCCGAACGCCACCGCCCAGGGAAACAGGAACGCCACCTCGAGGTCGAAGATGATGAAGAGGATGGCGACCAGATAGAAGCGGACGTCGAACTTCATGCGAGCGTCGTCGAAGGCGTTGAAACCGCACTCATACGCCGACAGCTTTTCCGGGTCCGGCTGCTGGAACGCCACGATGAAGGGCGCGATCAGCAGCACGAGGCCGATGAGGCCCGCTACCCCTATAAAGACGACGAGTGGAAGATAGTTCTGCAGAATGCCGCTCATTGACGAGCCCTTTTTCCCGCAGCCTCGGGACAGCCACGGATTCGTCCAGTTTGGAATTGTTCTGAGCCTTAGCGCAGTGCACCAATGGGCGCAAGACACGCTCTTTTTAGGCCCTTTACCGCCCCCAGAACGATAGAAATCCCGGAATCGCCCCGCGGCTGGTATGGAGCAGATCGCCAATCCCAGCAAGGGCGGCCACAGTTTTGCAGGGCAGCCGTTCGAGGATTGCGGCACACGGGCCGAGGCAGCTATTTGCCGCGTGTCGTCCGCGATAATTGCCCGGTTTTTTGGGTGCGGCAGCGCACCCAAACCCAGGCAATGACCAGCACCGGGGCTCCCACCGTCACCCAGGCGACATACTGGCCGACCGTTCCCCAGAGTAGCGCAGCCAGCAGGCCGGTGATGGTCGCAGCCGCGAGCAGGATGGGTGCAGCAAAGACACGTATCCACAGGCCCGAGCGGTCAGAGGAGCCATGCATCACGACGGGACCGGGGTTCGTCTGGCGAATGCGTCGCTCCGGGCGGGCGCGCGCTTGCGCCGCCGTGCCAGCCAGAGATAGAGGCCACTGCCGATCACAACGATCGTGAGAATGTCGAGCACGGCCCAGATCACCTTGAGCGGCATCCCGCCATAATCGCCGAAATGCAGCGGCTGCGAGATCAGGAGCGCCTGGAGATAGACCGGCAGCGCCCGGCTGTCGGCGACCTCCCCTGTTTCGCCGTCGAGCAGGACCGGCTTGAGCAGCCGCGCCGTCAGCGCCGTGTCGCCGCGCATGAAGGCGGCGAAGTGGTGCGAGGAGGTGAACGGCGTTCCCGGAAACGCGATGAAGGCAACCTCCATCCCGGGCGCCGTCTGCCTCGCGCGCGCCACAACATCGTCGAGCGAAGCCAGATGCGACGGCGGCGGCTTGCCGGCATAGGGCGCGACCATGCTGGCAAGCTCGGTGGCCTTCCACTGGTTGAGCATCAGCTCGGCCCAGGTGTTGACGACGCCGGTGAGGCCTACCACCAGTGCCCAGGCCACCGTCACGACGCCGATCAGATTGTGCCAGTCGAGCCAGCGCACGCGGCGCGAGGCGTGGCCGCGAATGGTGGCAAAGCGCAGCCGGCGGGTGAACGGCCAGTACAGCACCACGCCGGAGATGATGGCGATGGCGAACAGCAGGCCCATCCCGCCGAGGAACAGTTTTCCGGGCTGGCCGGCAAACATGTCGGTATGCAGCTTGAGCATGATCAGCATCGGCCCGATGCCGACCGGTCCGAGCAGCTTGGTCGACATCGCATCGAACGCGCGCACGGTCGTGTTGTCGGGCAGCCCGTTGACGGCGCTGTTGGTGAACGCGGTCACGATCCCGGGCTCGTCCTTGTCCCAGGCGATATATTGCAGCACCCGGCCGGGATCGGCGGCGAGCGCGGCGTCGGCGACGGCTTGCGTCGTCGCACGCGCCGCGCCCGCATGAGCTTCGGGCTGGGGGGCATAGCCCAGGAGCTCATCGATCTCGTGATGGAAGATCAGCGGCAGGCCGGTCAGGCAGAGCAGCAGCAGGAAGACGGTCGAGATCAGGCTGGTCCAGGTGTGGACCACGGACCAGAGCCTGACCGTGCGCGCCTTCACGAGGCCCTCCCCTCGCCGGTGCCTACCACTTGTAGGAGACGCTGGCGGTGACGCGCCGGCGGTCGCCGTAGAAGCATGACGAGGCCGCCGCGCAGCTTGCGACATAGATCTTGTCGGTCAGGTTGATCACGTTGATTGCCGTGCGCCAGTTCTGCCACTCGTAGTGGACCGCGAGGTCGCCGAGCACGACCGCGGGAACCTCGAGGGTGTTGGCGGCGTCCGCCCAGGAGGCGCCGACATAGCGCACGCCGCCGCCGAAGCCGAATCCCGCAAGCGGTCCGTCCTTGAATGTGTAGTCGGCCCAGCCCGAGACCAGGAGCTCAGGCGTGTTGGTCGGCGTCTTGCCGACCAGCGCCGGGTTCAGGTCCCTGCTGGTGAAGAGATGATAGGCCGTGAAGGCGCCGATGAACTTTAACTCCTTCGTCGCATTTGCGACCGCTTCGAGCTCGATGCCGCGCGAGGTCACCTCGCCGGTTTGGTTCTGCAGCGTGGTGATGATCGGATCGGTAGTGGGTACATTCTGGCGCTTCAGGTTGAACACCGAGGCAGTGAAGTAGCCATCAAATCCCTTGGGGGCGACCTTGACGCCGATTTCGGCCTGCTGGCCGGTCTCCGGCTGGAACAGCTGATTTTGCGCGTTGAGCCCGATAATCGGGTTGAAACTCGTCGCGTAGGAGATGTAGGGCGCGATGCCGTTGTCGAAATTGTAGATCAAGCCTGCGCGACCGCTGAACTGGCTGTCATTGTTGCTGGCGAGCGTCGCCCCAGTGTCACGGGCGGCCTGCGTCGTCTCGACCCAGTCGTTGCGGCCGCTCAGCACCAGCGTGAAGTTACCGAGCTTCATCTGGTCCTGGAGGTAGGTGCCGGCCTGCTTCTGCGTGATCAGGAAGTTACGGAACGGCGGGCCTGTGAGCGGGATGTTAATGCCGTAGACCGGATTGAGCACATTGATCGGAGGAACGGTGCCGAAGTTGAAGGCCTGATAGTCGTCGATCTGATAGCCCTTCAGATCGACACCGAACAGCATCGTGTGCCTGACAGGACCGGTGTTGAAGCGATATTCCAGCTGGTTGTCGAGATCGGCCTGGTTGGCGGTATCCTTCGCATACCAATTGTAGCGACCGAGAGAGGCCGCATTGATATTGTCCCAGCCGTTGCCGATGTAACCGCGATAGGTCAGGTCGATATGCGCAAATCGCGCATTCTGCCGGAACGTTAGATCGTCGGTGACATTGCGCTCGAACTGATAGCCGAGCATCTCCTGCTCGCGCGTGAACTTGTCGACGCTGGGATCGCCGGCGAAGAAGCTGGTCGGGATCTTGCCGAACGGCGCGTTGGTCACCGTGCCCTGGTAAGGCAGGAAGTTGATGCCGCGGGTGTCGGTCTTCGATGCCGACGCCAGAACCGTGAAAGTCGTATCGGCATCCGGCTTCCAGGTGAAGGACGGCGCAATGAAGTAGTTGTTGTCCGGCGTGAAGTTGACCTGCGTGTCGCCGTTCCTGATCTCGCCGACGACGCGGTAGAACAGCTTGCCGTCCTGGGGCTGCGTTGCAACGGGCCCGCCGACATCGAAGCCGACATAGGCGTTGCCGAAATTGTTGACGCCGGTCTCGATGTAGCGGATCGGCTCGGTCGGCGGCATCTTGCTGATGACATTGACGATGCCGCTCGGGCTCGATCCACCATAGAGCACCGCCGACGGGCCGCGTAACACCTCGACTCGCTCCATATTGGACGGCGGAAGCCGCCAGCTCGCATAGGCCGTGTAGAACAGCTGCGTGCCGTCGAGAAACAGTCCGATGTCGTCGGACTTGAAGCCGCGGATCAGCCACCAATCGTTGCGCGTGTCCGCACCGAAGGTGCCAGCCCGCACGCCGGCGGTGTAGCGCAGAACCTCGTCGAGCTTGGTCGCCTTCTGGTCGCGGATCTGGTCCGCGCCGATCACCGACACCGATTGCGGCGTCTCCATGATCGGCGTGTTGGTCTTAGTGCCCGACGAGCTGCGGTTGGCGACGTAGCCGTTCACCTGACCGCGCGGCGTCTCGACGAAGCCGACATTGCGCTGCTGAAGCGGTCTGCGGCTGGCGGCGGTCTCTACCGACGGCCGCGCCACGCGGCGGGCGGCCGCAGCAGGTGCGCGGCGTCGTGCTTCCGGCGCGTTGACGGTGACCGACGGCAGGTTTTGCGCACCGCCTTGCGCCGAGGACTGCGCAAGCGATGCCTGCGGTACCACTGCGAAAGCAGACGCGGTCGCCAAGACGACCGACCGCAGCATACGAAGACTGTTCAACGCGCACCCCAACATGTCTGTTTGCTTGCGTCATGCCGTCGTTCCCCCAACGGCAGGCGCTTGCAGTGACGCTTAGGTGAGCGCGCGCGAATTCCCTAATTGAAAACCTCTTAGAAGGGTTCTTAGAAATGATCCAACATTCCCGGAGATTTCCGAGAGATCAGCGTGAAACTTTCTCGGCTTCGAGCATCTTCTCGGCTGTCGCCGTGAGACGGTCGATCTGCGCCAGCAGCGTCTCGAACTCGTCCTTGCTCAACTGTTCGAGCAATTGCCGATTGCGCTCCTGCGCGCCTTCGACGATCGCATCATGCGCAGCGAGCCCTGCCGCTGTCAGCGCGACCAGCACCTCGCGGCTGTCCTTCGGGTTCGCCGACTTCGCGATCAGCTTGCGCGAGACGAGCTCCGCGAGCGCGCGGCTGATCTGGCCCTTGTCCTGGCCGACGGCTTCGGCGAGCCGCGCCACGCTCATCGGCGGACGGCGACCGAGCGAGGCGACGAGACCGAACTCGACCGAGGACAATCCGGCGAGGCGTTTGTAGCGCAGGATGGCGCCGCGCTTGAGCAAATTGGCGAGCACCATCAGCCGTGACGACAGCATCACGGTGATCGGCGCCGGCGAGTGGCTTTCGTCCGCATCGGGCGATGCGTGCCCGTCCCTGCTCGATGTCTGGCTCATGATCCACCTCTGCCAAGAAAGCCGGGGCGTGCCAAGCGCTGGTAGCGCAACCTCCCCAACCTGATTCCAAATGCGATTAAGAGGCATTCTGGAATATCGTTGACATTGTCATCGAATTATTTTTCACTGGGTCACCGCATCAAAACGACCCGGCCACCTAAGGCCGCCAGCGGCGGGAGGAACAGCATGACGATGACCCAGCGGGATCGCGATCTCGGCACCGCCTATGCGATGAAGCCGGCGCACACGCGCACCGAACTCACCTCGGTCGTTCGCGGCACGCCGATGGGCGAGCTGCTGCGCCGCTACTGGCATCCGGTCGCGCTGGTCAGCGATGCCACCGACAGGCCGAAGAAGGTCCGCGCGCTCGGCGAGGATCTGGTGCTGTTCCGCGACAAGCACGGCCGTGTCGGCCTGCTCCATGCACGCTGCTGCCATCGCGGCACCACGCTCTATTACGGCAAGGTCGAGGAAGACGGCATCCGCTGCTGCTATCACGGCTGGAAGTTCGACGCCGAAGGCCATTGTCTCGAGCAGCCCTGCGAGCCCGACGGCGGCCAGTTCAAGGACAAGGTGCGCCAGCCCTGGTACCCAGTCGAGGAGCGCTATGGGCTGATCTTCGCCTATATGGGCCCGGCCGAGAAACGCCCGGTGCTGCCGGCTTACGAATGCCTGGAAAACATGGACGAAGGCGAGTTCGTCGAAGCCGACGATTCCTCGATCGGCGGCGGCGGCCCCGCGATCATCCCCTGCAACTGGCTACAGCATTTCGAGAACGTGGTCGATCCCTATCACGTGCCGGTGCTGCACGGCTCGTTCTCGGGGCCGCAATTCACTGACATGATGGCCTCGATGCCGGAGGTGAGGTTCGACAAGACGCCGCGCGGCATCGCCGTGCGCTCGATCCGCAAGCAGGACGACGGCAAGGTGTTTTATCGCGTCACCGAAGCGGCCCTCCCCACGCTCCGTGTCGTGCCGAACCCGCGCGTGGCGCAATTCGCCCGCGTCGAGTCGATCGGCTGGACGCTGCCGATCGACGACACCTCGTTCCGCATCTACGTCGCCGGCCGCGTCAAGACTTCCGGCGACATCGGCCGCATGCGCTCGAAGTTCAACGGCAAATTCTGGTGGGACATGACGGAAGCCGAGCACCAGCAATTCCCGGGCGATTACGAGGCCCAGGTCGGCCAGGGCCCGCAGACCATCCACTCCGAGGAGCATTTCGGCCAGAGCGACCGCGGCATCCTGATGATCCGGCGCATGCTGAGCGAGCAACTGGAGGCGATGGAGGCAGACCGCGATCCGATCGGCGTATCGTTCGACGCAAGTGCTGCGCCAGTCGAATTCGAAGCGGGGAATTACATCCGCGAAGGCTGAGTTTTTGGCGCGTTTTCTTCACGCAAACCGGTATCCACTTCGCTCGAAAACGCTCTCGACCAGCCTCACGAAGGGCTGGACCGGCAACGATAACAAAGACAAATTGGGGGGATGCGATGGTCGATGTGACGTCACAGATGTCGGTGCAGACGACTGCGGCGGCAAAGCCCCTGGCGCGGCGCTATTACGTGCTGGGCCTGCTCACCATCATCTATGCGCTGAACTTCCTCGACCGCACGATCTTCAACGTCCTGATCGAGCCGATCAAGAAGGAGTTTCAGCTCAGCGACACCATGATGGGTCTGCTCGCGGGCTTCGGCTTCGCACTGTTCTATTCCCTGCTCGGCATTCCCATCGCGCGCGTCGCCGACCGGCTCAACCGGCGCAACATCGTCGCGGTGGCCCTTGCGTTCTGGAGTGCGATGACGGCGCTGTGCGGGTCGGCCTCGAGCGTGACCTCGCTGGCGCTGGCGCGCATCGGCGTGGGCATCGGCGAATCCGCGGGCTCGCCCGCCTCGCAATCGATCGTCGCCGATCTCTTCACCAAGAACGAGCGCCCGCGCGCGCTCGGCATCTACGCCATCGGCACCTATCTCGGCGTCTTCCTCGGCTATTTCATCGGCGGCTACGTCAACCAGCACTATGGCTGGCGGATGGCGTTCTACGTCGCCGGCCTGCCCGGCATCCTGCTCGCATTGATTCTGTGGCTGACGATCTCCGAGCCGAAGCGCGGCGCGATGCAGGAGAGTTTTGTGCCCGAGCCGCTCGGGCCGACACTGCGCTTCCTGGCCTCGCAGCAGAGCTTCATCATCGTGCTGGTCGGCTTCTGCCTCACCACCTATACGAACTACGCAACGGCGGCCTGGATCCCGCCGTTCCTGGCACGCGTGCACCATCTGTCGAGCGCCGAGATCGGCACCTATGCCGGGACCTTCAAGGGGCTCGCCGGCATGGCCGGCACCCTGCTCGGCGGCTTCGTGGTGGCGCAAATCAGCCGCCGCGACGACCGCTGGAAGCTGTGGGCGCCGGCGATCACCTCGGGGCTCGCCGGCCCGGTGTTCGCGCTGTGCATGCTGACGCAGGATTTCGCGATGATGGTCGCCATGCTGGCGCTGACCTCGTTCCTGGTCGGCTTCCATCTGGGACCGATCTTCGCGATCGCACAGACGGTGGCCAAGCCGAGCATGCGGGCGCTCGCCTCCGCCCTGATCGCGCTCACAGCCACCTGCTTCGGCCAGGGCGTCGGCCCGCTTGCCGTCGGCATGGTCAACGACGCCCTGAAGGGCACTTATGGCGCGGACGCGGTGCGCTATTCCCTGCTCTCGGCGGCGGTCACGACCACACTGGGCGCCCTGCTGTTCGTCTGGGCAGCCCGTTCGATCCGGGACGATATCGGCCGGGCGGCCGCCTGAGACCTGTTCCGGCCGCCAGCCCGGCGAAACCAAGCGGGCGTATTAATGAAACCATTTTGCGGAACCCGCGAAACCATCCGGAAACAGATGGTCCTTAAGACATGAGCCCATAGACGGCGGCTAAGCCCGTCGGGAGGCTTATATGAACCACTCAATTCACTCGGCTGATCGTGGCACCCACCTGAAGATCGTGGTGGTGGCGCTGGTTGCCGGTATTCTGGTCGCCGGCTTCGGGATCGCAGCCCGCACCAACGTCGATGACAGCCAGACCGCCCAATCGGCTCACGTGATCAAGGCCGGCAAGCCGGTGGCCGTGACCAGCGCAGGCACGTCAGAGATTCGCTGACACGCCCTGTTTCGGGCTGACCGAGGCCGCCGCCTGGCGGCCTTTTTCGTTTTCCAGAGCAATGCTTAGCCGATGCGTCCTGACAAAGCGCAACGTCCTTGACTTCACCAAGCCCCGCCTTTAAGTCCCCCCTCGTTCCGCGCGCTTTCAGCGAACCACGCGGGAGTAGCTCAGTTGGTTAGAGCGCCGGCCTGTCACGCCGGAGGTCGCGGGTTCGAGCCCCGTCTCTCGCGCCATTTTGGCAATCCCTTCATAGTCTTAGCCCGAACTTCTCGATGCCTTTCGCGGCACTGCCGGCGTCTGCCGGGAACTCGTGGCATAGTCAGCCCGCGCCCGAATCGTCTAGGCCTTCCAGGACTTGGAGGGATCCCCACGCTTGACCGGCTTTTCCGGGGCTTCCCTGTCATTGAGGAGGCCAGACATGGCTAAGAAGGATTCGGCCAAGAAGGATTCGGCGAAGAAGGCAGCCGCTCCCGCCACCATCACGCTCAAGCACCTCGCCGCTGACATCGCGGAGAGCCAGGACCTTTCGAAGAAGCACGCCGAGGCCGTCCTGACCGATATGGTCGATCTGATCGCCAAGCACCTCAAGAAGGGCGACCGCGTCCGCATCGTCGGGCTCGGCATCCTCCAGGTCCGCAAGCGCGCCGCCCGCACCGGCCGCAACCCCACCACCGGCGAGGCGATCCACATCAAGGCCAGCAAGAAGGTGGCCTTCCGCCCGGTCAAGGAGCTCAAGGAAGCGATCTAGCAGCTACGTTTCGTTAAGCCTGATCCGCTTCGTTCTGGCCGCATCACGGCCCGCTTTTCTGATATACCGCCTGCTTCCCCCAAGCCTTGCTTCCCCAAGATCCGGCGGTTTGACCAGAAATGTCCTCCCTCTCCTTTTCGCACACCGTGACCGAACGCTTCCTGCGCTACGTCACCATCGACACCCAGTCCGATCCGGAATCCCCGGCCTCGCCCTCGACCGAGAAACAGAAAGATCTCGGCCGCGTGCTCGCCGCCGAGCTGAAGGCCATGGGCGTCGCCGACGCGCATCTCGACGACTTCGGCTACGTCTACGGAACGATCCCGGCCAACACCGACAAGAAGGTGCCGGTGATCTGCTTCTGCTCGCACATGGACACCTCGCCCGACGTGACCGGCAAGGACGTCAAGCCGCAGCTGGTGAAGGACTATCGCGGCGGCGATATCACCCTGCCGGGCGATACCAGCCAGGTGATCCGCTTCACTGAACATCCCGCGCTGAAGAACCAGATCGGCAACGACATCATCACCACCGACGGCACCACGCTCTTGGGCGCCGACAACAAGGCCGGCGTCGCCGAGATCATGGATGCCGCGCATTTCTTCATCAACAACCCCGATGTGAAGCACGGCACCGTCAAGATCCTGTTCACGCCGGACGAGGAGATCGGCCGCGGCGTCGACAATGTCGACCTGAAGAAGCTCGGCGCCGATTTCGGCTACACCATGGACGGCGAGAGCGCCGGCAGCGTCGAGGACGAGACCTTCTCGGCCGACGGCGCCACCATCACCATCAACGGCGTCAGCGCCCATCCAGGCTACGCCAAAGGCAAGATGGAGCACGCGATCAAGATCGCAGCCGCCATCATCGAGCGGCTGCCAAAGGAAGGCTGCTCGCCCGAGACGACGTCAGGCAAGCAGGGCTTCCTGCATCCGATCGGCATCGACGGTGCGCTGGAGCAGGCGACGCTCTCCTTCATCGTGCGCGACTTCACCGAGGAAGGGCTGAAGGAGAAGGAAGTCCTGCTCGAGAACATCGTAAAGGACGTGATGAAGGACTATCCGCGCTCGACCTACAAGTTCGAGGTCAGGGAGCAGTACCGCAACATGAAGCAGGTGATCGACCGTCACCCGCACATCCTCGAATACGCGATCGAGGCGATCCGCCGTGCCGGCCTGCGCCCGATGCGCACCGCGATCCGCGGCGGCACCGACGGCTCGCGCCTGTCCTTCATGGGCCTGCCCTGCCCCAACATCTTCGCCGGCGAGCACGCGTTTCATTCGCGGCTCGAATGGGTCAGCCGGCAGGACATGGAAAAGGCGGTGCAGACGATCGTGCATCTCGCGATGATCTGGGAGGAGAAGGCGTAGGAACGCTGCTACCCCCGGCAGCAGGGCAAAATAATTCCGAGCCCTGCGGAACGATCCAGTACGGGGCGCGTTAGCGTCTCAAGTCCCAAGGATGAGAATGTGAGCACATAAGGCCTCAGCCGGTCAGCCCCGGGCTGGGGCCTTTCCGCGTTTGGATCGCGCGCAAAGGCCACCCTCAGGCAGTCACGGCAGCTTGCCCACCGCGATACTCTGCCCATGCTTGCCGCAAGATTTGCAGCGACGAGGTCAGGAAGATTCCAGCCATTACCGCGGCGACAGCCAGATCGGGCCATGCCGTCGCGGTTCCAAATACACCGATGGCAGCGACCATCACGATGACGTTGCCGATCGCGTCATTGCGCGAGCAGAGCCATACCGACCGCACATTGGCGTCGCCGTCCTTGTAGCGCGCAAGCAAGAGAACCGAGGTCAGGTTCGCTGCCAGCGCGGCCAGGCTCATCGCTCCCATCAGCTCCGCACGCGGGAGCCCCAGGACCAGGGTCTGATAGAGCGTTGACCCGAACACCCAGGCGGCCATGGCACTGAGCGACAACCCCTTGAACAACGCGGCGGTGGCACGCGTCTTGATGCTCGCGCCGATCACCGAAAGGCTCAGGCCGTAGGTGACCGTGTCGGCGAGGAAGTCGAGAGCGTCGGCCTTGAGAGCCTGGGAGCCGGCCAAATGGCCCGCCGCCATTTCACTCACGAACATCGCCGCGTTGATGGCGATGACGGTCCACAGCACGCGCTTGTATCGCGGATCGAGCCCGTCGAAGACCGGAACGCCCGCCGAGCAGCAGTCGGCGCAGCCTGACGCGGCGACTTCCTCCACACGGGCTTTGGCGGCTTCCCCGCAGCACGCATCGTGCGAGCAGCAAGACTCTTCGGGCATTCCGAGCTCCCTCTCGTCGTTTCTATCTTACCATGGGACCGCAACGATGGCGATGAACGGACGTCGCTGCTTGCAATCGCGTGGACACATGCGGGTGCGACGTTCAGTTCCGCACACGTAACATTATTGCGGGTCGACACTGTTCCGGTCGCCATGCTACGAACCCGGACGTAACCAGAGTGACTTCGTGACTGCGATCCGCCGCCCGATCAGATTGTTTCGCCTGCGCAACTGGCGCGGGCTGTTGGCTGCGTGTCTCGCAATCACCTATCTGCTGTCCGGCGCGCTCCATGGCGCGCACGACATCGATGTCACCAGCCCCTCCGGCGGCTCGGAGATCGCCTCGATTGTCGAAGACGGTTCTGCGGGCCATGGCGATCACAAGGCCTTCGGCGGCCATCACTGCCACGGCTGCTTCTCGGTCGCCGTCGCGCAGCCGCTGCAGCCTGGATCCGCCGCCGACATCGTTGCCGCACCGATCCCGCAGCGTGAGCCTGCGCTGCTCGGCATTGCGCCCGACACCGACTCTCCGCCCCCCAAACACCTGACCTGAACTGATCAGCCGGGCGCCTGCGCGCCCACGATACGATTGTTCACAGGTCACCTTCATGTCTTGCAGACGGACTGCCGCGCGCCTGGCGTGCGCGATGGCGATTTTCGTCAGCCCCTGGCTGACGCAGCACGCCCACGCCCAGACGCTGACGATGCGGAGCGCGCTGTCGCGCGCGCTGGCCGCGAGCCCGCGGCTCACCGCGGCAGAGCGCGACGTCGGCATCGCCACGGGGCAGCGCATCCAGGCCGGCGCGCTGCTCAATCCGGAACTGTCCTATGAACAGGACAATTCGTTCGGATCGGGCATCTATCGCGGCACGAGATCGGCCGAGACCACGCTCCAGATCAGCCAGGCCTTCGAGCTGTTCGGCAAGCGTGATGCGCGGATCGCCGCGGGCGCCGCCGGCATCGAGGTGGCCGCGATCCAGCGCAAGGCGGTCAGGCTGGAGGTGTTGTCGGAGACTGCGATCGCCTTCCTCAGCGTGCTCGGCGCGCAGCGGCGCATCCAGATCCTCGACGAGCAGATCGCCGCGATCGACCGGCTGACGCCGCTGCTGCGCCGCCGCGTCGAGGCCGGCGCCTCCTCGCCGGCAGAGACCGGCCGCGCCGAGGTCGCGTCCGCCCTGGTGAAGGCCGACCGCGAACGCTTCAAGGCAACGCTGGCGAGCGCCAGGCGCGAGCTTGCGGTGCTGATGGGGGATCCCGCGGCAAAGTTCGGCGAGGTCTCCGGCCGGCTCGATACCACGGGAAAGACGCCGACGTTCCAGTCGGTCGTGGCCGCCATCGACGCCAATCCGCAGCTGGTGCGCTGGACCGCGGTCTATGCCCAGCGCAACGCCGAGCTGTTGATGGCGCGCTTAAGGCCCTATCCCGACGTGCGGATCGCGGCGGGATGGCGCCATTTCAACGAGACCAATGACGACGCGGTGCGCCTCACCGTCTCGGTGCCGATTCCCGTGTTCGACCAGAACCAGGGCAACATCCTCTCGGCGCAGGAAAGCCTCGCCAAGACCAGGGCCGAGCGCGAGGCCAACCGCAACACGCTGATCGTGGTCGCCGGCCGCGCCTACGACTCGCTCCAGGGCTCGCTGCGCGAGCTCGCGGTGCTGCGCGAGACCGCGATTCCGAAAGCCACAGAAGCCTCGGAGGCGATCGCGCAGGGCTACGGCCAGGGCCGCTTCTCCCTGCTCGAAGTGCTCGACGCCCAGGCGAGCGTCACCCAGGCGCGGCTGCGCGAGCAGGAGGCGCTGCAGAACTTCCATGCCGGCGTTGCGACCATCGAAGGCCTCGTCGGCAATCCCTTTGCGCTGGCCCGGGAGAGCGCGCGATGAAAACATCCTCCACCATCGTCATTGCCATCCTTGCCGCAGCACTCGGCGCTTACGGCTATTCCCTGCTCGCCCCTGCCGGGGTCACGCACACCGAGCATGCCGCGGACAAGAAGCCGGAGAAGCCGAACGACCATGTCGAGCAGGACGAGCACGGCGCCGACCGCATCCGCATCTCCGACGTCAAGCTGGCGGCCGCCGGTGTCACGCTGGCGGAGGCCGGGAGTGCGACGCTGACCGATACGCTGTCCTTCAACGGCATCTTGCGCGCCAACCAGGAAGCCGTCGTGCAGGTGACGCCGCGCTTTCCGGGGATCGCCAAATCGATCCAGAAGCGCATCGGCGACAGGGTCGGCAAGGACGATCTGCTCGCCGCGATCGAGAGCAACCAGAGCCTCACCGTCTACGAGCTGAAGGCGCCGATCGCCGGCACCATCATCGAGCGGCAGATCTCGCTCGGCGAATACGCCTCCGAGCAGAAGCCGGCCTTTGTGGTCGCCGACCTCTCGACGATCTGGGTCGACCTGTCGATCTACCGGCAGGACCTCCGGCGCGTTCGTCTCAATGACGAGGTGCTGATCGATCCCGACGACGGCCGCGGCGAGATCAAGGGCACGATCTCCTACATGGCGCCGATCGGCAGCAGCGAGACCCAGACCGCGCTCGCCCGCGTGGTGCTCGCAAATCCAGACGGGCGCCTGCGTCCCGGCCTGTTCGTCACGGCGCGGCTGATCCTCGCCGCGCGCAACGTCGCGGTCGCCGTACGCCGAAGCGCGATCCAGACGCTGGAGAACAGAACCATCGTGTTCGTCCGCGAGGACGGCGACAAGATCGAGGCGCGTCCCGTGGAACTCGGAGATTCCGATCCGCGCCATGTCGAGATCAAGGCGGGTCTTTCGGCCGGCGAGCACTACGTCGCGGAGAACAGTTTTGTCGTGAAGGCGGAGATGGGCAAGGGCGAGGCGGAACATGATTGAGCGTCTCATCGCCGTCTCGCTTCAGCAGCGCTGGCTGGTCCTCCTGCTCGCGCTCGGCGCCGTCGCTTTCGGAGCGTGGAATTTCCAGCGCCTGCCGATCGACGCCGTCCCCGATATCACCAACGTCCAGGTCCAGATCAACACCCGCGCGCCCGGCTACTCGCCACTCGAAACCGAGCAGCGCATCACCTTCCCCGTCGAGACCGCGATGGGCGGCCTGCCGAAGCTCGATTACACCCGCTCGCTGTCGCGCTACGGCCTGAGCCAGGTGACGGTCGTGTTCAAGGACGGCACCGACATCTATTTTGCCCGCCAACTCGTGGGCGAGCGCATCCAGCAGGTGAAGGACCAGCTTCCGGCGGGCGTCGAGGTCGCGATGGGCCCGGTCTCGACCGGCTTGGGCGAAATCTTCATGTACACCGTCGAGGCAAAAGCGGGCGCGAAGACGCAAGGCGGTCACGACTATTCGCTGACCGATCTGCGCACCGTGCAGGACTGGATCATCCGGCCGCAGCTTCGCAACGTGCCGGGGGTGATCGAGGTCAACACCATCGGCGGCTTCGAGCGGCAGTTCCACGTGCTGCCGGACCCCGGCAAGCTGATGGCCTACCGGCTCGGCTTTCGCGACGTCATGACGGCGCTCGCCGCCAACAACGCCAATGTCGGCGCCGGCTATATCGAACGCAACGGCGAGCAGTATCTCGTGCGCTCCCCGGGCCAGGTCGGCAACATCAGCGAGATCCAGGACATCGTGATCGGCTCGCGGGGCGGCAATCCCGTCAGGATCAGGGATGTCGCCACCGTCAAGGAAGGCCGAGACCTCCGCACGGGAGCGGCGACGCGCGACGGCGAGGAAACCGTGCTCGGCACCGCCATGCTGCTGATCGGCGAGAACAGCCGCAGCGTGGCGCGCCGCGTCGCAGCCCGTCTCGACGAGATCGCCAAATCGCTGCCCGACGGCGTCGTGACCCGGACCGTCTACGACCGCACCCATCTGGTCGAGGCCACCATCCGCACGGTCGAAAACAACCTCCTGGAAGGTGCGGCCCTGGTCGTGGCCGTGCTGTTTCTGATCCTCGGAAACATCCGCGCCGCGCTCGTGGTGGCCTGCGTCATTCCGCTCTCCATGGCCATGACGATCACCGGCATGGTCGAAACAAAAGTCAGCGCGAACCTGATGAGCCTGGGTGCGATCGATTTCGGCATCATCGTCGACGGCGCCGTGATCATCGTCGAGAACTGCCTGCGCATGCTGGCCGAGGCGCAACGCCAGAAAGGCGGCCTGCTCTCCACTCCCGAACGGCTGCGCGCGATCCTGCGCGGGTCGCGCGAGGTCATCAAGCCGAGCTTGTTCGGAACGCTGATCATTGCCGTTGTCTACCTGCCCGTGCTGACGCTGACCGGCGTCGAGGGCAAGATGTTCACGCCGATGGCGCTGACCGTGCTGATGGCACTCGGCGCCGCGGTGCTGTTCTCCATCACCTTCGTGCCGGCGGCGGTTGCCATCTTCGTCACCGGCAAGGTGTCCGAACACGAAAACCTGTTCATGCGGGTGGCGAAGCGCATTTATCTCCCCCTGCTCCGCCTCGCGATCGACAATCGGGTCGCGGTCACCGTCATGGCCGCCATCATCGTGGTCGCAAGCGGCATTGCCGCCGCACGCATGGGCGGCGAGTTCATCCCGAGCCTGGACGAAGGCGACGTCGCGCTGGCCTCGATCCGGATTCCCGGCACCAGCCTCACGCAGTCGCTGGATCTGCAAAAGGCGCTGGAAAAGCGCATCAAGGAGATTCCCGAGGTGAAGGAATTCTTCACCCGCATCGGCACCGCCGAAATCGCGACCGACCCGATGTCGCCGGCGCAGACAGACGGCTACATCATGCTGAAGCCGCGCGCGGAATGGCCCGATCCGGACAAGCCGAAATCGGAGGTGATCGAGGCTATCGACCACGCTGCCGACGACATTCCCGGCAGCGCCTATGAAATCTCCCAGCCGATCCAGTTCCGTGTCAACGAGCTGATCTCCGGCGTGCGTAGCGACGTCGGCATCAAGGTCTTCGGCGACGACCTCGACATCCTCCAGGGCGCGGCAAAGCAGGTCGAGGCCGCAATCCGCAGCATCCGCGGCGCCAGCGACGTCAAGATCGAGCAGGTCTCGGGCCTGCCGATCCTCACCGTCCGGCTCGACCGCCAGGCGCTCGCCCGATACGGGCTCAGCATCGGTGAGGTGCAGGGCATCGTCGAGATCGCGGTCGGTGGCAAATCGGCAGGCAAGCTGTTCGAGGGCGACCGCCGTTTCGATATCGTCGTGCGCCTGCCGGAACATCTGCGCGGCAATCTCGACGCGATTCGGGCCATCCCGATCCCGCTGCCGCCGAGCGAGGAAGCAGCAAGCGGCACCGCCGTTCGAACAGCGCTGACCGCCTCTCCCCTTGCCCAGATGCGCTATGTTCCGCTGTCGTCGGTCGCAACTGTCGATGCGACGCCCGGTCCGAACCAGATCAGCCGCGAGAACGGCAAGCGGCGCATCGTCGTCACCGCCAATGTCCGCGCGCGCGACCTCGGCTCCTTCGTGAGCGAGGCGGAAGCCGCCGTCGCCGAGAAGGTCAAGCTGCCGCCGGGCTATTGGATCGGCTGGGGCGGCCAGTTCGAGCAGCTGGTCTCGGCGACCAAGCGGCTGATGATCGTGGTACCGGTGGCGCTGCTGCTGGTGTTCCTGCTGCTGTTTATGGGCATGGGATCGGCGGCGGATGCGGCTCTGGTGTTCTCCGGCGTGCCGCTGGCGTTGACGGGCGGCGTCGCGGCGCTTCTGCTGCGCGACATCCCGCTGTCGATCAGCGCCGGTGTCGGCTTCATCGCATTGTCGGGCGTGGCCGTTCTCAACGGCCTCGTCATCATCGCCTTCATCGAGCGGCTGCGCAGCGAGGGGCGCCCCGTGGCCGACGCGGTACGCGAAGGTGCGCTGACGCGGCTGCGCCCAGTGCTGATGACCGCGCTGGTCGCCTCCCTCGGCTTCGTGCCGATGGCGCTCGCCACCGGCGCCGGCGCCGAGGTGCAGCGTCCGCTGGCGACCGTGGTGATCGGCGGCATCATCTCCTCGACCGTGCTGACGTTGCTGGTGCTGCCGGCGCTCTATGCGCTGTTCCGGCGTGACGCGGCTGCCGAAACGCCTACAATGGCGCCTGATTTGGCGGCGTCCGGGGAGCGCTAGATTTGGGCAGCCACGACCATCACGGTCATCACCACCATGATCATGCCGGCCACGCGCATGACCACGGACATAACCATGGTCCTGGCCACGCGCATGTCCATGCGCCCGCCGATTTCGGCACGGCATTCGCGATCGGCATTTCGCTCAACACCGCGCTGGTCGTGGCCGAGGCGATCTACGGCTATATCGGCAACTCCACCGCCCTGCTCGCCGACGCCGGCCACAATCTCAGCGACGTGCTCGGCCTGGTCGTGGCCTGGTGCGCATCGATCGCGGCACGGCGCGCGCCGAGCGGCCGCTTCACCTACGGCTTTCGCGCCTCCACCATCCTGGCGGCGCTCGCGAACGCGGTGTTCCTGCTGGTCGCGACCGGCGCGATCGGCTGGGAAGCGATCTTGCGGCTGCGCGAGCCGGAGCCGGTCGCGGGCGTCACCGTGATGGTGGTCGCCGGCATCGGCATCCTCATCAACGGTTTTACCGCCATGCTGTTCGCGCGCGGACGCAAGGACGACATCAACATCGAAGGCGCCTATCTGCACATGGCGGCCGACGCCGCGGTCTCGCTCGGCGTCGTGGTCTCGGCGGCGCTGATCATCTGGACCGGCTGGCTCTGGCTCGATCCCGTCACCAGCCTCGTCATCTGCGCCACCATCCTGTGGAGCACCACCAGCCTGCTGCGCGGCTCCATCGACATGTCGATGGCTGCGGCGCCCAGGGGCACCGACATCGCCGCGATCAAGATCTTTCTGCTGGAGCGGCCCGGCGTCTCGGGAATCCACGACCTCCACGTCTGGCCGATCTCGACCACCGAGACGGCACTGACCTGCCATCTCGTCATGCCCACCGGAGCCGGCGATGCATTCCTGATGGAGACGGCGCAGATGCTGAGGGCGTCCTTCCGCATCGGCCACACCACGCTCCAGATCGAGACGCATCCCGACAATGGCTGCGCGCTCGCGCCGGATGATGTGGTGTAATGGGCACAACGCCTCCACATCGTCGCTTCGCTCCTCGCAATGACGACGTCGAGAGAGAGCGGCGCCTACGCCGCCTTCGCCGTCACGATCCAGATTGCGCCCTGGAGCGCCACGCTCTGTCCTTTGAGGAACGGCGCGAGCATCTCGCGGATCGAGGCTTTTGCGGCGGCATAGGTCTCCGGCGGATGGCCCTGGAGCGCGCGGCTGGCCGGGCCGATCTGGAGCGCGCCGTCCACGGCGGCATCGAGCCCGCCGCCGATGGCGACATCCATCGCGAGATTGTGCGGCTCCATCGCCACGTCCACGAAGCCCGCGCCTTTCAGGATGCGCATCACGCGCTCCTCCGAGGCGAAGGCGAACGGGCCCGGCTCTTCCGGCCCGACCGGCGGCATCTTCGGGACATGTTTGTAGACCGCCATCAGCGGCGCCATCATCCACGGATTTTCCTTCGGCTCGCGCCAGCAGGCGAAGGCGAGCCGTCCGGTCGGCTTCAGCGCGCGGCGGAGGTTGGTGAAGGACGCAATGGGATCGGCGAAGAACATCACGCCGAAGCGCGATGCCAACAGGTCAAAGCTCGCCGGCTCGAACGGATGGACCGTCGCATCCGCCAGCACGAAATCGAGCGGCAGGCCTTTTGGCGCAAACGCGCGCGCCTGCGCCAGCATCGGGTCGGAGACGTCGAGGCCGAGCGCGAAGCCATCGGGCGCGACAGCCTTCGCGAACGCGAACGTCGTCGCGCCGGAGCCGCAGCCGACATCGAGAACGCGCTCGCCCGGCTTCGGCTTGGCGCGATCGATCAGCACGGCGGCGATGGGGCCGAGCAAGCTTTCCTGGGCCGCGTGCCGATCGGCCCAGCGCTGCCCGCTCGGACCGTTCCAATAGGCGATCTGGTCGGCATTCTCTGCGTGTCCGCTTGGCTGTTCCATGGATCCCCTCCGGCAGCTTGGTCGAAAGACCCCGATGCCGAAAAGCAAGGACGCCGTCAACTGAGGCGGCCTGTTCGGTCCACCTGTCAGCGAGACGTTCTTGCGTTCACGCCGCACGACACGGCGTCAGAGGTTGACGGACCGCCGAGGTCTTCAACTGCCGACCTGCGCTACGCCGGATCATTCGGCCGCGAGCGAAACTCCGGTTCGCTTGGCGAGGACGCGGCGAAAGTCGGCTGCCAGCTCGTCGTAATAGTTGGCAAGCTCCTCGTAGAAGGCCCGACCGGCCTCATCAGGAGCTTCTTGAGCCGCTTTCATGCAGTGGGCGGCTTTCGACTCGTACCTTTCCAGCTTGATGCGAAGATCACTCATCACGGCGATACTCCACGCTGCCACAGGGAGCCGTCACGTTGGTTCGGATGGCGATCAAAAAGATGACCGAAAAAGGGCAATTTTGGACCCTTGGAGGGCGGCTCGTGGGCGTCCGATGCCAGGCGCAACGAGGCAGGACAGCCGCCTGCGGCCAAATCGGCGCGCCGTCAGCCGGAACTACCAAATTGGAATGATCGAGCCGCGGCGGCTCATGCGTCGCGCTTCGCTCAAACACGCTCGGCAACAATGTCGGTAGATGAGGTCCAGCAGAGCACACATTGGCCACCCCTCCATCGTGAATTGCGGGGGACATTGGCCGACTCGCGGGCGGACGCCTGTGACAATCATCACAAAGGCGGTCTTGCTCGAGCCCTGTTTGCGATGCGTTCGGGCCTTGCTCGAACACCCGCGGGAGGGCTAAAGAGGCGCCTTGGGGCGGTTAGCTCAGCTGGTTAGAGCATCTCGTTTACACCGAGAGGGTCCGCGGTTCGAATCCGTGACCGCCCACCAGCCCGCGCTCGCGCAGCGACGCAGGCTGCCACGCCGAATCCCAACGGGCGAAGGCGGGCTTTTTGCGGCGAGCTTCGGCTTGGCAAGCCAGCCTAATCCCCCGGCCTCCCCGGCAGCAACGGCACCGCGTCGATCCACACCGCCGCCGACTGGCACCAGATCTGCCTGACGGGCCGCAATTTGTCGCGCTGCCGGATTGAGCCCCAGCGGATACCCCAATCGTCAGCCTGGTCGCCCTCGCCGCTGGTGAACAGCGGGGAACCGCAGTCGGCGCAGAAGTGCTGGAAGCGCATCCGGCCGTTGTCGCCGCGCTTGCCGTAGACTTTTGGCGTGCCGCTGGTCAGCATGACGTCGGCGTTGCTACAGATCGCGGTCACCCGGAACGGCGATCCCGTCAGGGTCTGACAATCCCGGCAATGGCAGACCGACACCGTCTCGGGATCGATCTCGGCCTCGAAGGTGATCTGCCCGCAATGGCACTGCCCGTCGATCTGCATCGCCCTGATCCCTGCCCCCAAAACAAAAACGGCGCCCGAAGGCGCCGTTTTATCATCTTTCGCTGAACCTTAGTGAGCGGTCAGTCCGCCGGCGGCCTCGTCCCCGTCCGGCTTCACCGTCACCTTGGTGTCCTCTTCCCAGACGATCGGCACCGGCTTCTTCACCAAGGCCTTGGCGACGACGTCGTCCAGACGTGACACCGGGATGATCTCCATGCCGCCCTTGATCGCATCGGAAATCTCCGTGAGATCCTTGGCGTTATCCTCGGGGATCAGCACCGTCTTGATGCCGCCGCGGGCAGCGGCCAGCAGCTTCTCCTTCAGGCCGCCGATCGGCAACACACGGCCGCGCAGCGTGATCTCGCCGGTCATCGCGACATCGTGGCGGACCGGAATGCCGGTCATGACCGAGATGATCGCGGTGGCCATCGCCACGCCCGCCGACGGACCGTCCTTCGGCGTCGCGCCTTCCGGCACGTGCACGTGGATGTCGCGCCGGTCGAACAGCGGCGGCTCGATGCCGTAGACGATCGCACGCGAGCGCACGTAGGACGCCGCCGCCGAGATCGATTCCTTCATCACGTCGCGCAGATTGCCCGTGACCGTCATCTTGCCCTTGCCGGGCATCATGACGCCTTCGATGGTCAACAGCTCGCCGCCGACATCGGTCCAGGCAAGGCCCGTGACGATACCGACCTGCGGCTCGCTCTCGATCTCGCCGAAGCGGTACTTCGGCACGCCGAGCAACTCTTCCAGAGTCTTCTCGGTGACCTTGACCGACTTCTTCTTGGAGATCATCAGCTCCTTCACCGCCTTGCGGGCGAGTGTGGAGAGCTCACGCTCCAGATTACGCACGCCCGCTTCGCGGGTGTAGCGGCGGATCAACAGCAGCAGCGCGTCGTCGTCGATCGAGAACTCCTTGGAGTCCAGGCCGTGCTTGGACACCGCGTTCGGGATCAGATGCTTGCGTGCGATCTCGACCTTCTCGTTCTCGGTGTAGCCCGCGATCCGGATGATCTCCATGCGGTCCATCAGCGGCCCCGGAATATTGAGCGTATTCGCGGTCGTGATGAACATCACGTTGGACAGATCGTAGTCGACCTCGAGGTAGTGGTCGTTGAAGGTCCCGTTCTGCTCGGGGTCCAGGACCTCGAGCAGCGCCGAAGACGGATCGCCGCGGAAATCGGCGCCCATCTTGTCGATCTCGTCCAGCAGGAACAGCGGATTGGACGACTTCGCCTTCCGCATCGACTGGATGATCTTGCCGGGCATCGAGCCGATATAGGTGCGGCGGTGACCGCGGATCTCGGCCTCATCGCGCACGCCGCCGAGCGAGACGCGCACGAACTCACGTCCGGTCGCCTTCGCGATCGACTTGCCGAGCGAGGTCTTGCCGACGCCGGGCGGTCCGACGAGGCAGAGGATCGGGCCCGTCAGCTTGTTGGCGCGCGACTGCACCGCGAGATACTCGACGATACGGTCCTTGACCTTCTCCAGCCCGTAGTGATCGGCATCCAGAACCGCCTGCGCCGATTCCAGATCCTTCTTCACCTTGGACTTCTTGTTCCACGGGATCGACAGCAGCCAATCCAGATAGTTGCGCACGACGGTCGCTTCCGCGGACATCGGCGACATCTGGCGCAGCTTCTTCAATTCATGCTGCGCCTTCTCGCGCGCTTCCTTGGAGAGCTTGGTCTTGGAGATCTTCTCTTCGAGATCGGCGAGTTCGTCGCGACCGTCGTCGTCGCCGAGCTCCTTCTGGATCGCCTTCATCTGCTCGTTGAGATAATACTCGCGCTGGGTCTTCTCCATCTGGCGCTTGACGCGCGAGCGGATGCGCTTCTCGACCTGCAGCACCGAGATCTCGCTCTCCATCAGGCCCAGCACCTTCTCGAGGCGCGTGGTGACCGACAGCGTCTCCAGGATTTGCTGGCGATCCGCAATCTTGACGGCGAGATGCGAGGCAACGGTGTCGGCGAGCTTGGCGAAATCGGTGATCGCCTGCACGACCCCGACGACCTCGGCCGAGATCTTCTTGTTGAGCTTCACATAGCTCTCGAAATCGGACACGACCGAGCGCGACAGTGCCTCCGCCTCGACCGACTTCGCATCGGTGTCGGCGAGCGCAATCGCGGTCGCTTCGTAGTACTCGCTGCGATCGGTGTATTTCTGCACGCGCGCACGCTCGAGCCCTTCGACCAGCACCTTCACGGTGCCGTCGGGAAGCTTCAAGAGCTGAAGCACGCTGGCGAGCGTACCGGTCTCGTAAATGGCATCGGGCGCCGGATCATCGTCGGACGCGTTCTTCTGCGTCGCGAGCATGATCAGCGCGTCGTTCTTCATCACCTCTTCGAGCGCGCGGATCGACTTCTCGCGACCGACGAAGAGCGGAACGATCATGTGCGGGAAGACGACGATGTCGCGCAGCGGCAGCACGGGATAGGCGTGCGTTTCGCCATGGACGATGGTTGGCCGGGGTTTTGGATTAGTCATGGCCTTTTCCTTTTGCTTTACCCCCTTGCACGCAGCCCGCCATGCTCATGCGCAACCGCCACAAGGTGCCGAGGTGATCCACAAAACCGGCCTACCATTCTAAGGTTGGACCGGGCTTGCCGGATCGGAACTGAGGCGAATCTTGAAGAGAATTTTCGCTCGCCGTCGACATTAGGTGGCTATCGACCGGGGGGGTGTCAAGTCATTGAAAGACGCGCGCCATCAGGCGCTTACGCACGCGTATAAGCGACGCAACATCGGCTGCGGAGAACCATTCCGCAGCCGCTACTATCAAAGACGATTGGAGCGTTCCAGCGCCGCAAATCAGGCGCTGGCGTTCTCGACGGCGCGATCGGACCGATCGGCGTAGATGTAGAGCGGACGGGCCGTACCTTCCACGACTTCGCGCGAAATCACGACTTCTTCCACACCTTCCAGGCCCGGCAGGTCGAACATGGTCTCGAGCAGGATCGCCTCGAGGATCGAACGCAGACCACGCGCGCCGGTCTTGCGCTCGATCGCCTTGCGGGCGACCGCGCCAAGCGCCTCGTCGGCGAAGGTCAGCTCGATGTTCTCCATCTCGAACAGCCGCTGGTACTGTTTCACCAGCGCGTTCTTCGGCTCGGTGAGGATCTTCTTCAGCGAAGTCTCGTCCAGATCCTCGAGCGTCGCCACGACCGGCAGACGGCCGACGAATTCGGGGATGAGACCGTACTTCAGGAGGTCCTCAGGCTCGACGTGGCGGAAGATCTCGCCGGTACGGCGATCCTCCGGCGCGAGCACCTGGGCGGCGAAGCCGATCGAGGTCGACCGCCCGCGCGCCGAGATGATCTTCTCGAGGCCGGCGAACGCACCGCCGCAGATGAACAGGATGTTGGTGGTATCCACCTGCAGGAACTCCTGCTGCGGATGCTTGCGGCCGCCCTGCGGCGGGACCGAAGCCACCGTGCCTTCCATGATCTTCAGCAGCGCCTGCTGCACGCCCTCACCCGACACGTCGCGCGTGATCGAGGGATTGTCGGACTTGCGGCTGATCTTGTCGATTTCGTCGATGTAGACGATGCCGCGCTGGGCGCGCTCGACATTGTAGTCGGCGGCCTGGAGCAGCTTCAGGATGATGTTCTCGACGTCCTCGCCGACATAGCCGGCTTCGGTCAGCGTCGTGGCATCGGCCATCGTGAACGGCACGTCCAGGATGCGGGCGAGCGTCTGCGCGAGCAGCGTCTTGCCCGAACCGGTCGGACCGATCAGCAGGATGTTCGACTTCGCGAGCTCAACGTCGTTGTGCTTGGTCTGGTGGTTGAGGCGCTTGTAGTGATTGTGCACCGCGACCGACAGGACCTTCTTCGCATGGCTCTGGCCGATGACGTAATCGTCCAGGACCTTGCAGATTTCCTTCGGCGTCGGAATGCCGTCGCGCGACTTCACGAGCGAGGATTTGTTTTCCTCGCGGATGATGTCCATGCAGAGCTCAACGCACTCGTCGCAGATGAAGACCGTGGGACCCGCGATCAGTTTGCGGACTTCGTGCTGGCTCTTGCCGCAGAACGAGCAATACAGTGTGTTCTTGGAGTCGCTCGTGCCGACCTTACTCATTCATGTCTCCGTCCGCGGTTCGATCCCGCTCCGCTCGATCGCTCCATTCCGGCACGCATGCCGTATGAAGTTCAAATCGAGCAAATTCCGTACCAAAAAAGACCCTACGCGTTAGATCCCGTGCGAATCACGGTCACTCGATTCTCCGCGATCATAGCCGATCAATCGTAGCCAACCATGCTGTCACCCGACTATCAAGAATTCGCTAATCGAGGGGGCGCTGGCTACCCGTGACAATACCGTGATTTCACGTCTTGGCACGGACGAAGTGATCGAAATCGCCCCGGAGTTGCTGGATTGCCACGAAAAACAAGCACGAAAGCGGAACTTTCTGCCTGTCGCGGGGCGCAAGACTGTTTTTTGCGCCGCCGCGTAGTGCGCCGTTAACGTGAACGTCGCCCTGACGATCCCGAGAAATCCCCATAGGTATTCCAGGGATCGATGTTGCAGCCCCGTTCGCGTTACTGCGGTTTCGCCGCCGGCTCTTCGGCGCGCTTGTCGATGACCCTGTCGACCAGGCCGAACTCCTTGGCGTCGTTCGCGGTGAGGAACTTGTCGCGTTCCAGCGCGTCCTCGATCGTCTTGTAGGTCTGACCGGTGTGCTTCACGTAGATCTCGTTGAGCCGCTTCTTCAGGTTCAGGATTTCCTGCGCGTGCAGCATGATGTCGGTGGCCTGGCCCTGGAAGCCACCGGAGGGCTGATGCACCATGATGCGCGCGTTCGGCAGCGAGAAGCGCATGTCCTTCTCGCCGGCGCAGAGCAGCAGCGAGCCCATCGAGGCGGCCTGGCCCGTGCACAGCGTCGAGACCGGCGGGCGGATGAACTGCATGGTGTCGTAGATCGCAAGGCCCGACGTCACCACGCCGCCCGGCGAGTTGATGTACATCGAGATTTCCTTCTTCGGATTTTCCGCTTCAAGGAACAGGAGCTGCGCGACCACCAGCGTCGACATGCCGTCCTCGACCGGCCCGGTCAGGAAAATGATGCGCTCCTTCAACAGGCGCGAGAAGATGTCGTAGGCGCGCTCGCCACGGTTGGTCTGCTCGACCACCATGGGCACGAGGTTCATGTAGGTTTCAACCGGATCGCGCATGAGTCACCTAGGGTTTTAGGAGGCGGACATTGCCAGTCTTGGCTGCCAGTTTGGCTGGATTTGCCGGAAGGCCGATGGACGCCAGTGATGCAGGAAGTGGGTAGAGGTAGAACGCTTGGTATAAGACTTGGGTACAGGGCGTACCGACAGATATAGCCCAATTCGCGCCAGACAAGTGCGGAGCGAATTAAGGCTTAATCCACGGGGCACTTGAAGCTGATTCTCGCAAACAGGCCCAGCCAGCCAGTTGGCTAGCCGGGCCCCTTTGCTGATCATCCTTAATGGAAGGCTTTCCTAGAGCCCCGTTCCGATTGAATCGGAACGGGGCTCTAGATTCTAAGTTTGACGCGTTTTCTTTACGCGAACCGGTATCCACTTCGCTCGAAAACGCTCTAGAGCCTTCAGGCTGCGGTCTTTTCCGCGTCCTCGTCCTTGTAGAGGTCCTCGCGCGAGACCTTCTTCTCGGTCACGTTGGCGAGCTCGAGGATGAAGTCGACGACCTTGTCCTCGTAAATCGGTGCACGAAGCTGGGCCAGCGCCTGGGCGTTGCTGCGGTAATAGTCCCAGACTTCCTTCTCGCGGCCCGGCATCGAGCGAGCGCGCTCGATCACGGCGCGGCCGACCTCGTCGTCGGTCACGGTGATCTTGTTCTTCTCGCCGATCTCGGACAGCACGAGGCCGAGCCGAACGCGGCGGTCGGCGATCTTGCGGTACTCGTCCTTGGCCTTGTCTTCGGTGGTATCCTCGTCCGCGAAGGTCTTGCCGGCCGAATCCATCTCGGCCTTGACCGAGTTCCACATCAGATTGAACTCCTCGTCGACGAGCGACGGCGGCGCTTCGAAGCGATGCGCCTCGTCGAGGCGGTCGAGCAGCGCACGCTTGACGCGCTGGCGCGTCGCGCCGGCGAACTCGGCAGCCAGACGCTCGCGCGCGGCTTCCTTCAGCTTGTCCAGCGATTCGAGGCCCAGCGTCTTGGCGAACTCGTCATCGATCGCGACGTCCTGCGGCGCCTCGATCGAGGTCGCGGTGGTCTCGAACTCGGCCGGCTGGCCGGCGAGCTTGTCGTTCATGTAGTTCTTGGGGAACGACACTTTCAGCGTGCGCGTCTCGCCCGCGCCGATGCCGGTGAGCTGCTCCTCGAAGCCGGGGATGAAGGTATTGGAACCGATCGCTACCTGGATGCCCTCGCCGGTGCCGCCCTCGAAGACTTCGCCGTTGATGGTGCCCTTGAAGTTGATGGTGACGCGGTCGCCCGACTCGGCCTTGGCGCCCTCGGCCTTGGCCGCATAGCCGCGGTTGCTGTCGGCGATGCGCTTGATGGCTTCGTCGACATCGGTGTCGGACACGTCAGCGACGGGCTTCTCGACCTGGAAGCTCTTGAAGTCGGCGAGCGCGATCGCGGGCACCACTTCGATCGCGACCGTGTAGGTCAGATCGGTCTTGCCGTTGAGCAGTTCCTCGACCTCGGCCTGCTCGCTCGGCATGGTGATCTTCGGCTCGGTCGCAAGCTTGAAGCCACGGTCGGAGAACAGCTGCGTGTTGGTGTCGCGGATGGTCTGGTCGATGGTCTCGGCCATCACCGAGCGGCCATAGACCTTCTTCAGGTGAGCGACCGGCACCTTGCCGGGGCGGAAGCCGTTGATGCGGACCTTGTCCTTGAGATCGACGAGTTTGGCACCAGCCTTGGCGTCGAGATCAGACGCGGGAACGCTGATCTTGAACTCGTGCTTCAAACCTTCCGAGAGGGTTTCTGTGACCTGCATGGCGTCCAATCTTCTTCTCGCTCGGCCCCGGCACGCATGCGTCGGGACGCTGTCATTAATCGAACCGGCGCGAGGCAAGACGCCTCAACGCCGGTGGTTCATCGGACCACTTCCGCCGGAAACACTCCGTGAGGAAGCAGCCCTTCGGTAATCCGTGCAAACGCTGAAAGCGCTTGGTGCGGGCGGAGGGACTCGAACCCCCACAACTTTCGTCACTGGAACCTAAATCCAGCGCGTCTACCAGTTCCGCCACGCCCGCGTGAATTTGCATCAAGACCGGCCGCGATGCCGCGGGCGGCCGGGCTTATAGCATGTGCCTGACTGTTCGCAGCAAAAAAATGGCCCGATAGAGTCAGGCTTTAAGTAGGCGCGACGGCTGGACTTATCCAGCGCTTCATGGTCCGCATCAAGCCATGAAAACGCGGATCTCTGACCCGACCCGGCGTGAGGTTTTGGCCGGACTTGGAGCTGGACTTGGAGCCGGACTTGGAGCCGGACTTGGAGCCTCCGCGGCCGGGCTGATCGCCGGCGGCGCAACCCCCGCTGTCACCGCCCAGCTCGCCCTGCAGGCAAGGCCGGCAACCCTGGCGCTCAGGCCGGGTCAGCCGGCGACACCGATCTGGGAGCTGGCCGCCGTAAGCCATATCGGGAACGTCCGTCTCAAGCGAGGCGACCGCTGCGAGGTGGTCTTCCGGAACGACCTGCCTGTCCCGCTTGCGCCAGTCTGGTACGGCCTGAATGGCCCGGCCGGGGCCGACCCGTTGCGAGGGCGTACGCCGACTGCGCCGAATGTGACTGAAACCTCAATTGTTTCAATACCAAACGCAGGAACTCTGGCAGCCGACTTCCGTCTCTTCGAAGACGGTCTGAAGCTGCCCGCGCGCCCGCTTCCGATCATCGCCGGCGAGACAAATCGCGTCCCTGTCGACCGCGACGAGGTCCTGTTGATCGAGGAATGGCGCCTGCGGCCGGATGGGACCGCGCTTCCGCCCGGCCGCGTTCCCGAGGACACGACACCGCTCTTCACGCTCAATGGGCGGACTTCATTCGAACTCTCAGCGGCGGCCGGCGAGCGGCTGCGGCTGCGCTTTATCAACGGCTCGCAACGTTCTGTTCTGGCGATCAAATTGGAAGGCCACGAGGTCCAGGTGATGGCCCTCGACGGACAGCCGGCCGAGCCATTCCCGGCGCGCAACGGCGCCCTGGTGCTCGCCCCCGGCGCACGCGCCGACGCCTTCGTGGACGCGGCCACATCGGCCCCATTCCTGTTGCATGACGGCAAGGAGGCGCGCCAGGTCGGGAGCCTCACGATATCAGGCAAGCTCGAGCGGCGCGCGCCGCTGCTGCCACCACAGCCGCTCCCCCTGAACGACCTCCCCGAGAAGCTCGACCTCAAAGGCGCCCTGCGGTTCGATGTCGCGCTCGGCGCGCCCGACGCCGGCTGGGCACGGCCTGCAAGCTTCTCCGTCTCCTCCAATCCGGCCTTCCGCGCCAGGACCGGCCGCACCGTCGTGCTGGCCCTCAAGAACCCCGGACCGGCCACGATCGTGTTTCACCTGCACGGCCATCATTTTCGCCTGCTCGACAAGCTCGACGACGGCTGGAAGCCCTACTGGCTCGACACGCTCGCAATCGAGCCCGGCCAAACCCAGCGCATCGCATTCGCGGCGACCTCACCCGGACCCTGGCTGATCGAATCCGTCGTGACCGACTGGGCCGCGCCGCGGCTGGTGCGCTGGTACGGGGTGGAGTGAGCGACTTACCGGCGCGTCCAGAGGTAGCGAGCGTCGGGCTCCCGCTCCTCGTTCCGCGCCCCGTCGGTCTGCTCAACCAGTGCGAACCCGCGCGCCTCATAGAAGCGCCGCGCCGGCGCGTTGCGCTCGAAGGTCCAGAGCTCCAGCTGGTCGCTGGCCCGCTTGGCGACATCGAGGAGTTCTGTGCCGACGCCGCACGCCTGGGCGGCGGGAAGCACATAGAGCTGCTCGACCCAACCTTCGCGGAAGGCGATGATCCCGCTCAGGACGCCATCATCGAACCGTCCCCACACACGGCACGTCGTGAAAACGCGCTCGCGGTAGAACCAGCTGTCCTCGTCAGGTGTGTGCAGCCCAACGAGCCACGGCATCGCCCGGTCAAACGCAATCCGATGGACCTGCGCGGCCTCGCCCATATCGGTGAGTGCGAGCAGCCTGAGCACTAGTACTCCACCCCGAGCGCATTATAGATCCGCCGGTGCACGGCCGGCAGCGTCTCGGTCAGGTCCTCCGCGATCAGGCCGGGCCCCGCCTCGCTTCCCGCCTCGCCATGCATCCAGACGCCGATGCTGGCGGCTTCGAAGGCCGGCACGCCCTGCGCCAGAAGTCCTGCGATGATGCCGGCGAGCACGTCGCCGGCGCCGGCGGTGGCGAGCCAGGGCGGCGCGTTGGCGGCGATGGTGGCGCGCCCGTCGGGCGCGGCGATGGTGGTATCCGGCCCCTTCAGCAGCACGACCGCACCACAGCGCTCGGCGGCGGCGCGGACGCGCTCCAGCTTCGAGCGGCCCGGATGTTTGTTGCTGAGGTCGGAGAACAGGCGCGGAAATTCACCCTCGTGCGGCGTCAGCACGACCGCACTGTCCTCAGAGGACTTGATCGATTCAAACAGCCGCTCGGGGTTTGCGGCAAAGCTCGTCAGCGCATCCGCGTCCAGCACCAGATGCCGCTGCGCGTGAAGCGCCGTGTGGACCAGATCGCAGGTGCGATCGCCGACGCCCGCGCCGGGTCCGATCAGACAGGTGTTGTAGCGCTTGTCGCCGAGCAACGCGCCGAATTCGACCGCTGTGTCGCAGGCCCGAACCATCACCGCGGTGAGCGCGCTGGCATTGATCGCGAGCGCATCGCGCGGGGTCGCCAGCGTCACGAGGCCGGCTCCGGCCCGCAAAGCGCCACGGGCGGCGAGCCGCGCTGCGCCAGTCGCGGCGGCATCGCCCGAGACCGCCAGCACGTGGCCCCGTGCGTATTTATGGCCGTCGATGCGCGGCACCGGAAAGGCGGTGCCCCAGAAATCCGGATCGTTCTCGAAGGTCCGCGGCGCGATCTCGTCCAGCACCTGTGCGTCGATGCCGATGTCGGCGACGCGCACGTGGCCGCAATGCATCCGGCCGGGCAGCAGCAAATGCGCCGGCTTCTTGCGGAAGAAGGTGACGGTCTCGGTGGCGTTCACCGCCGCACCCATCAAAGCTGCGCTGGTGCCGTTGATGCCGCTCGGCAGGTCGACCGCGAGCACCGGGGCGCCGTTGGCGTTGATCGCTTCGATCATCGCATGCGCCTCGCCGTCGACCGGGCGACTGAGGCCCGCGCCGAACAGCGCATCGATGATCAGCGCGGGCTTGCCGATCGCCTGCGGATTGAACGGCAGCACCGGGTGCTTCCAGCCGCGCGCCGCGGAGGCCGCGTCACCCTGGAGCTGGTCGCGCTCGCACATCAGGATCACCGAGACGTCGCGCCCTTGCGCGGCGAGCTCCGCGGCTGCGACAAAACCGTCGCCGCCATTGTTGCCGGGACCGGCCACGATCAGGATCGGCCCCCCCTCCACCAGCGCATTGGCGGCCTCCGCGACCGCCTGCCCCGCGCTGAGCATCAGCTTGAAGCCGGGCGTGCCTGCCGCAATACTGAGCTGGTCGGCACGCTGCATTTCAGCGTTGGTCAGAACTTCCATGCCACTTCCCTGGTCCAAACGCCTTTTCAACAGGCACGTTCCGTACAGGCCCACCCGGCAGAACAACGATTTGCACAGATATTGAACCGATTGCCTATTTCGTAGTCTGCGGTATTTTGAGCCAGTCGGCTCCACCTATCAGAGATGCGCGTTAAAAGGCTGATAACGCTCCAATAATCAGGGCATTTGCAACTTGGCATAGACCCTGCTTTCGAGGAAGCCGCTTCGGTTCGTCGTGCTCACTGGCAATCTATCAGGGTGTGGCCGGCCGTTGTTGCCGGGCTGGTCAGGCATCCCGGCATAGCGAAGACAAGATCGTGCGTTAAGAAAAGCGCATCCTGACGAAGACGTTGCTATTTGATCGAAAGGCCGGGAGGCGCGCAGTGAAGAAAATCGAAGCCATCATCAAGCCATTCAAGCTCGACGAGGTGAAGGAAGCGCTTCAGGAAGTCGGCCTGCAAGGCATCACCGTGACCGAGGCCAAGGGCTTTGGCCGGCAGAAGGGCCACGCCGAGCTTTACCGCGGCGCAGAATACATCGTCGATTTCCTCCCCAAGGTGAAGATCGAGATCGTGATCGGCGACGATCTGGTCGAGCGCGCCATCGACGCGATCCGCCGCGCCGCGCAGACCGGGCGCATCGGCGACGGCAAGATTTTCGTCTCCAATATCGAAGAGGCGATCCGCATCCGGACCGGCGAATCCGGGCTGGACGCTATCTGAGCCGGGTGCTATCCCGCATTTTGCGACACTCCGACAAGAAAAAGGCTGCTTCGGCGGCCTGATTTTGTTTGTGCGCTCGCGCGCGAACTCGCCAAAAGCGAGAACAATCTTGCTCACCTGGAAACCGACCCGCAGAGCCAAAAGGGGTATGCATGAAGACCGCCAAAGACGTCCTGAAATCGATCAAGGACAACGACGTCAAATACGTCGACCTGCGCTTCACCGATCCGCGCGGCAAGTGGCAGCACGTGACGTTCGACATCAGCATGATCGATGAGGACATTTTCGCCGAAGGGACGATGTTCGACGGCTCCTCGATCGCCGGCTGGAAGGCGATCAACGAGTCCGACATGTGCCTGATGCCGGATCCGGTGACCGCGACGATCGACCCGTTCTTCGCCGAGACCACCATGGTCATCACCTGCGACGTGCTCGAGCCGACCACCGGCGAGCCCTACAACCGCGACCCCCGCGGCATCGCCAAGAAGGCCGAGGCCATGGTGAAGTCGATGGGCGTGGGCGACAGCGTGTTCGTCGGCCCCGAAGCCGAGTTCTTCGTGTTCGACGACGTGCGCTTCTCCGCCAACCCCTACAACACCGGCTTCCGTCTCGACTCCTCGGAGCTGCCGACCAACTCCGACACCGAATATGAAGGCGGCAATCTCGGCCACCGCGTCCGCACCAAGGGCGGCTACTTCCCGGTGCCGCCGCAGGACTCCGTGCAGGACATGCGCTCCGAAATGCTCGGCGCCATGGCCAAGATGGGCGTCAAGGTCGAGAAGCATCACCACGAAGTCGCGTCCGCCCAGCACGAGCTCGGCATGAAGTTCGACACGCTGACGCTGATGGCCGACCACATGCAGATCTACAAGTACTGCATCCACCAGGTCGCGCACATCTACGGCAAGACCGCCACCTTCATGCCGAAGCCGGTCTATGGCGACAACGGCTCGGGCATGCACGTGCACCAGTCGATCTGGAAGGACGGCAAGCCGGTGTTCGCCGGCAACAAGTACGCCGACCTGTCGGAGACCTGCCTTCACTACATCGGCGGCATCATCAAGCACGCCAAGGCGATCAACGCCTTCACCAACCCGTCGACCAACTCCTACAAGCGTCTGGTCCCGGGCTATGAGGCTCCCGTGCTGCTCGCCTACTCCGCGCGCAACCGCTCGGCCTCCTGCCGCATCCCCTACACCGCTTCGCCGAAGGCCAAGCGTGTCGAGGTGCGCTTCCCCGATCCGCTCGCCAATCCCTATCTCGGCTTCGCCGCGATGCTGATGGCCGGCCTCGACGGCATCAAGAACAAGATCGATCCGGGTCCGGCGATGGACAAGGACCTCTACGACCTGCCGAAGGAAGAGCTGAAGCAGATCCCGACGGTGTGCGGCTCGCTCCGCGAGGCGCTCGAAAACCTCGACAAGGACCGCGGCTTCCTCAAGAACGGCGGCGTGTTCGACGACGACTTCATCGACAGCTACATCGAGCTGAAGATGACCGAGGTCGAGCGCTTCGAAATGACCCCGCACCCGGTCGAGTTCGACATGTACTATTCGGGCTAAGCGGCCCAAACTCTCTGCGACAAGCAAAAGGCGCTCCGCGAGGAGCGCCTTTTCGTTTTGGGGAGTCGCAGGGTGGATTACGCTAACCCACCCTGCAGGACACGACGCGCCCAATCACCACGTTGCAGTGAAGGCGCGCTGGAGCTCGGCCGGAGCCGTAACCCCGCCCGCGATCAGCAATTGAGTGAGAACACGGGCCTTCTGCGGATTGAGGTCCTCGGACACGACGAACCCGTTCTTGTCGTCGTCAACCTCGACATTCCGGGTGACGAAGCCGGATCGGACCCGCGTCGAGCGGACGACGATGACGCCCTTCTTCGCCGCCGCTTCGAGCGCATCGAGGGCCTGCTTCGACGTGTTGCCGTCGCCGACGCCGGCCAGCACGATGCCCTTGGCGCCGTGCGAAATGGCGTCCTCGATCGGAACGGCGTCCATGTTGGCATGCGAGTAGACGATCTCGACGCGCGGCAATTGCTCGCCCGCCGGGAGCGGATAGGTCGTGCGCTTGCCGGCGGCCTGGGTCATGAAACGGATGCCGCCGGCGGTGTCGACATAGCCGATCGGGCCGTCATTGGGGGAGCTGAACGTCTCGATGCTCGTGGTGTTGGTCTTGGTGATCGAGCGGGCGCTTTGGATCTTGTCGTTCAGCACGGCCATCACGCCGCGGCCGCGAGAGCGCGGATCGGCCGCCACCTGCACCGCTTCGTACAGATTGCCGGGGCCGTCCGCACTCACCGCCGTGGCCGGACGCATCGAACCGACGATCACCACCGGCTTGTCGCCGCGCACGACATTGTCGAGAAAGAACGCGGTCTCCTCGAGCGTATCCGTGCCGTGGGTGATGAGGATTCCATCGGCTTCATTCTTGTCGAAGGCGTCTTGGATGCGGCGGGCCAGGGCAAACCAGACCTTGTCGTTCATGTCCTGGGATCCGATCGACGAAATCTGCTCAGCGTTCAGCTTCGCGAGCTTGTCCAGGCCCGGTACCGACTGCATCAACTGCTCCCCGGTGATCTGGCCGGATTTGTACGCGCCGGTCGCGCGCGCGTCGGCCTGGCCTGCGATGGTACCTCCCGTCGCAAGCACGAGAATGCGCGGCAGGCTAGCCGCCGTCGCGTCCTTGCCCGGCTCTGCGGCCTGCGCCGCATCGATCCCCCACGACCAAAGTGCGAGGGCGACCAGCGGGACGGTGAGCATCAATGTCCGATTTCGGCGGCGGCTTGCTGGTCTGGCGGCATGCTTCATCATCGAATTCTCCTCCCGTTTAAGTTGGGAGCAATATTCGACACCTCCATTTGGGCCGAAGATGGGTCATCCTGCCGCTGATGGCTACGGGTTGTCGCGCCGCGGCACAAAATGGTCGAGCAGGCCCGTCGGCAGCGGAAAGACGATGGTCGACGACCGTTCGCCCGCGATGTCGTGCAGGGCCGCGAAATAACGTAGTTGCATCGCCTGAGGCTCCTGCGCGAGAATCCGGCCGGCCTCGACGAGCTTTTCGGCAGCCTGCTGCTCGCCCATCGCATTGATCACCTTGGCCCGCCGCAACCGCTCCGCCTCGGCCTGTTTAGCAATCGCGCGCACCATGGTTTCATTGAGATCGACGTCCTTGATCTCGATGCCGGTGACCTTGATGCCCCAGACGTCGGTCTGCTTGTCGAGGATCTCCTGGATGTCCGCGTTCAACCTGTCGCGCTCGGCGAGCATCTCGTCGAGCTCGTGCTTGCCGAGCACCGAGCGCAAGGTGGTCTGGGCGAGCTGGCTGGTCGCGGCCATGTAGTCGCCGACCTTGATGATGGCCCGTTCGGGGTCGACGATGCGGAAGTACAGAACGGCGTTGACCTTGACGGAGACGTTGTCCCGCGAAATCACGTCCTGCGGCGGCACGACCTGCACCATCACCCGCAGATCCACCTTCACCAGTTGCTGCACGATCGGAATGAGGATGATGAGGCCCGGGCCCTTCACGCCGGTAAAGCGGCCGAGCGTAAAGATGACGCCACGCTCGTACTCGCGCAGGATTCGAATAGCCTGGGACAGGAACATGATGACAAGCAACGCGAGCGCCGCATAGGTCAGATATTCCAGCATCATGATGTACCTCCCTCGCCTGTTGGTGCGCGCCGTATCAGCAGCGTCAGGTCGACGATGTTGGCGACTTCGACCGTCTCTCCAGGCTTGAACGTTTCGGCGCCGCGCGCCTGCCAGCGCTCACCATGGGCGAAGACATGACCTTCGTTCCCATTCCAGTCGAGAACCTCGGCGGGCAAGCCTCGCATGGCCTGCGCGCCGACCAGTGCAGGAGCCCTGCCGACGCGCCGAAGCGAACCGAGCACGACGAGCGCAAAGCCGGCGAACACTGCTGCGGTGATGCCGATCACCCACCACGACAGGTGGTAGCCCGGCGCCTCGCCCCTGAAAAGCATCAGCGCTCCCAGCACGAACGCGATGATCCCTCCGAGCCCGATTACCACGGTCGGGTTGAAGGCTTCGATGGTGAGAAGCACGAGTCCAACCAACATCAGGGCGAGGCCGGCATAATTGATCGGCAGCAGATTGAGCGCATAGAGGCCGATCAGCAGGCAGATCGCGCCGACGACTCCGGGGGCGACGGCTCCAGGAGACATGAACTCGAAGATCAAGCCGTAGATGCCGACCATCAGGAGAATGAACGCCACGTTCGGATCGGTGATCACCGCCAGGAAGCGGGATATCGGTCCGGGATCGATGGCTTCAACGACGGCATCCTTTGTCACCAGGCGTTGCGTCTTGCCGCCTGCGACCTCGACCACGCGACCATCGATCTGCCTCAGCAATTCAGCCTGATCGCGCGCGACGAGATCGATGGCATGAGCCTCTAGCGCGGCGTTCGCAGAGAGCGTGGCAGCCTCACGGACCGCCTTCTCCGCCCAGTCCACATTGCGGTTGCGCAGCTCCGCAAGGCTGCGGATGAAGGCAACCGCATCATTGGTCGCCTTTGCCGTCATGGCATCCTTGGGCTGATCCTTGGACTCGCTCTGCTGGTCACCGTCCTTCTTGTCCTTGCCGCCCTTGTCCGCCGGTCCGCTCGGAAGACCCGGCAGCGGCCCGCCGATCTGCACCGGCGTCGCGGCGCCAATATTGGTGCCCGGCGCCATCGCCGCGATGTGGGTCGCATAAAGGATATAGGTCCCCGCGCTCGCCGCGTGGGCGCCGGAGGGAGCGACGTAACCGACGACAGGGATCGGCGAGGCCAGCACATCCGCGATGATCTCGCGCATGCTGGAATTGAGGCCGCCGGGCGTGTTCAGTCTCAGGAGCACGACCTCGGCACGCCGTTCGCTTGCCTTGGCCAAAGCCTCCTTCACGTAGCTGGCCGACGCAGGGCCTATGGCTCCGTCGATCGAAACGATCAATGCAAGACGGCCGTTCTCCTCCGCTGAGCTGGGAAGGAGGCAGCAGATCAAAGCCACGACGCCAATCGCCGCAACGAGGGCCGCCTTCATGGTCTGCACGGCAGGGCTCCCTTGCAGAACATATGGTGGGCGTCTTGCGAACCTCAATGCGGCCGCGTGCAGGCCATGGTCGTGATTGTGCGATGCAATGGAAATCGCCCCGCAGATCGATTGAGCACAGGGCGGTGGCGAACCATGCCTTGGGCTGGTCCGCCCGCGCACGCTGCGCTGCTACGGCCGTCGGACCCGCACGCCATCCGCGCCGATCGTGCCGAACATGCCGGCGATGATCTCAGGCGTCGGCTGCATGCCGCCCAGCGACCAGTGCGCCGGCTCCTGCTCCTCGATCCTGACCCAGACGTTGCGGCGGAAATCCGGGTTGCCCTGCCCTTCGACCTCGACCAGGAGATCGGTGACGCGTTCGAGCAGGGTCTTCTTTTGCCCGGCATCCAGGATGCCGCGGACGGTGGAAATGGTGACGTAAGGCATGTCTCTCTCCAATGATGTCGTGTGACGACGGCACGAGACTGGACCTGACAGCGCCGGCAAGGCAGTGGCGGATGAGACAGAGATCGGGCAATTTCCGCCACGCAGCCCCGCGCCGATCGGCTAGGATCGCCGCGCCTGTCCTGGAGGTCTCATGAAGCTCGCAATTCTGGCGCTGGAAGGCTGCATGCATTCGGCGATCGCCGGGGTCGCCGACATCCTGTCGCTCGCCAATCACGTGATGCAGCAGAGCGGTGCGAAAACGCGCTTCGCCTGGGAGGTGCTTTCGCTCGACGGCAAGCCGGTGCGCGCCGGCGGCGGCCAGATGGTCGCCGTCGATGGCGCGGTCGGCAAACGCGGTCGCTTCGACGCGATCCTCGTCCCCGGCAACCTCGTCGATCACGTCACGGCGGAACGCCTGCAACCGCAATATGCCCGCGCCGGCGCCTGGCTTCGGCAGCAGCATGCGAGCGGCCGGCTGATCGGCGCATTCTGCAGCGGCGTGTTCCTGCTTGCAGGCAGCGGCCTGCTCGACCACCGCCGCGCCACCATCACCTGGTGGCTGCAAGGCGAGCTGCGGCAGCGCCATCCCACCATCGACCTCGCTGCCGACGCCGTCATCACCGTCGCGGACCGCATCGTCTGCGCGGCCGGACCAATGTCGTGGGTCGACCTCCTGCTCAGGCTGATCGAGATGGTCGACGGCAAGGAGATTGCAAAGCTCTGCGCGGACTACGTCGTCATCGACACCGCGCAACGCACCCAATCGATCTTCATGCCCATCGGCTATTTGCTGTCGCAGGACCCGCTGCTGACCAGGGCCGACCTGCTGGTTCGGCGCACCGGCAAGAGCCCGATGACGGTCAAGCGCCTCGCCGATGCGCTCGGCCTCAGCGAGCGCACGCTGAACCGGAAGTTCCAGGAGCTCACGCGCGAGCCGCCGCAAGCCTTCATCATGCGTCGCCGCGTCGAGCACGCGCGCACGCTGCTGGAGACGACGGCGCAGCCGATCAAGACCATCGCACGCACGGCCGGCTATGAGGACGAGAGCAGCTTTCGCAAGGCGTTTCGCAAGCTAACCCTGATGTCGCCGCAGGCCTATCGCGCAAGACGGATGGTGCAGACGGCGTAAGCCGCGAAACCAAGGCGCCGTTCAGTCGAGGGCTGCGAGCGAGCTTCTTGCTACGCCGCCGCGCGCTGGCGCACAACCATCGCCTCGCCGAACGCCTCGAACAGCTTGCGGTTGATCGGATTGCGCTGCGGGTCGTATTCGGCGTGCCATTGTACGCCGAGCGCGAAGGTCGGGGCTTCCGCGATGCGGATCGCCTCGATGGTGCCGTCCTCGGCGACGCCCTCGATCAGCACGCGCTTGCCGGGATCGAGAATGCCCTGGCCATGCAGCGAATTGACCCTGATCTTCTCGCAGCCGAGCAGTTTTGCGAACGCGCCGCCCGGCGTGAGGTCGACGTCGTGACGGTCGGCGAACACCACGGTCGGATCGGGATGAATCTCGCCGTTCTCGAGCCTGGGCATGCGGTGGTTCATGCGGCCGGGGATCTCGCGGATCTCCGGATGCAGCGAGCCGCCGAAGGCGACGTTCATCTCCTGCAGGCCCCGGCAGATGCCGAACAGCGGAATGCCGCGGGACACGCAGGCGACCGACAGCGCCAGCGCCACCTCGTCGCGGTGGATGTCGTAGGGCTCGTGCCGCTCGCACGGATCGACATTGAAACGGGTCGGATGGACGTTGGCGCGGGCGCCGGTGAGCACGATCCCGTCGACCACATCGAGCAGCGCGCCGATATCGGTGATGTCGGGCGCTCCCGCAAACATCATCGGCAGGCCGCCGGAAACCTCGGCCACAGCGCGCAAATTGCGCTCGCCGACCATCTGGACCTGAAATCGATTTTCGACGCGATGGGCGTTCCCGATCACGCCGACGACCGGCTTTCTCATCTCCCGTTCCGACCTCCCGCGTAAGAAGATTCTCCAAACATGCCCTCGGGATGGAACAAATTCAACAGAAGGGATCGCGGGACGGCAATGCTATTTTCGCGCAAATGCCTCCCGGGCCTCGGTTGTCCCCACGACGGGCAGGCCGGCGGCCTTCAGCGCGGTTGCCGCCACGTCGCCCGGCGTGGCCAGCCAGGGCAATTTCGCCTCGATTCCGCGCGTCACGGGCTCCCCGAGCACCCCGCCGAAATCGATCGGCCAAAACCCGTTGGGTACCACCTCGGCGGTGAGGCCGCGGACGGCGTAGCCGTCGCCCAGAACCGTATCCGCATGGTCGCCGGCGACAAGGCGCGCGGTCTTGGGGTCTTTGGGATCGCCAAAGCTCACGAGCACGGGGACCAGCTCCCCCTGCACCGGGACAATGCCGGCCTGCCGGCTGATGTCGTTGAACGAGACGCGGTTGCCGCGCGCGGCGCCATAGGCACGGAGCGCGACATAGTTGATGTCGTCGAGGTCGAGCTTGCCGCCCTGCTGATGCGCCAGCAATGCCACCAGGTTCTTGCCTTTGCCGCCGTCTTGGCCGAGATCGACGAACACGGCCTCCCCGCGCATCGTGGTGCGGCCGCCGCGGTTATAGTTGCGGTCAGGCACCACGGCGAGAACACCGGACCCCGTCTTGATCCCGTCAGGCGTCGTCACCTCAACCGTGAGGCGGTATTTGTGGCCGGGCCGGTTGATCCGGATCTGGTCACCGATCACGATCACGGCCAGAAGCCCCAGCAGACCGGCCCATTTGCTGATGAAACTCAAGCGCCCCCCACCTGTTTTCTCCTCGTCGCTCTGCACCGTTCGCGCGACAGCGTCAAACCAGCGCGTTGACGCGGTCTTGATCGAAAGCGCGTTTGTCGAAAGAGTGCCCCGCCCGCAGCCGCCGAAAAGGACATGATGTGACCATCCTCGCAGACCAACGCCCCACGACCCGCACCGATCTGGCTTGGGCAATTTCGGTCGGCGGTATCGGCGTCGTGCTGTTCACGGCGATGCTGGTCTTCACCTGGTATTTTGCGACCACGCTGCTGCTGATCTTCACCGGCATGCTGCTCGGCGTCGGCCTCAACGCACTGACCAACGCGCTCGGCCGCCGCGTGCACCTGCCGCATCCGGTCCGGCTCGCGATCGTCTGCGTCGTGCTTGCGGTGCTGCTCGCAGGCGTCGCCTATCTCGGCGGCGCCACCATCGCCGAGCAGGCCTCGCTGCTGAGCAAGACCATCAAGTCGCAGATCGGCAACGTGAAGACCTTCCTGGACAACCACGGGATCGACACCAGCTTCTTCGATCTCGGCAGCGCTGCATCTGACGCTTCGGCCAATCCACCATCGGACTCGACACCCTCGCCAGCAGCACCCCCGCGCGGTTCCTTGCCCGGCGCCGGCGCGCTGGCCTCCAGCGGTGGCGCGATCGTGAGCCAGACCTTCAAGCTCCTGCTCGGCACCATCCACGGCGTGGGAAACATCTTCATCGTGCTGTTCCTGGGGCTGTCCTTCGCCGCCCAGCCCGGCGTCTACCACGACGGCCTGTTGTTCCTGGCGCCGGCGAGGCATCGCACCCGCGTCACCCTGATCATCGACGGCATCAGCGAGACGCTGGAACGCTGGCTGATCGCGCAGATCGTCGTGATGATCGCTGTTGGCATCGTGACCTGGATCGGGCTTGCCATCATCGGCATCCCCGGCTCGTTCATCCTGGGGATTCAGGCGGGCCTGCTCGCCTTCATTCCGACCGTCGGCGCCATCATTGCCGGCGTCGTCGTGGTGCTCGCGAGCCTCGCCTCGGGCTGGATTCCGGCGCTGTCGGCCTTCCTCCTCTTCATGGGCGTGCACGCGATGGAGAGCTATGTGCTGACGCCGATCCTGCAGCGGCAGGCGCTCGACATCCCGCCGGCCACGCTGTTCGCGTTCCAGATCCTGCTCGGCGTCGTGTTCGGCATCTGGGGCCTGGCGCTGGCGCTGCCACTGGTCGCCATCGCCAAGGTCATGATCGACCACTTCAAGACGTATGAGGCGCCGCCCCTGGCAGCATGATCCGGAAAAGTGCGCAGCGGTTTTCCGAAAAGATCATGCTCAAGCGACGAGGCGGCGTAAGGCGTCGTGAAGTCGCTCAGGTCGTCAGCACGGTCTCGGTGTGCTCGACCTCCGGGGGCGAAGCAAAGTACTGACCGACGAGGCCGCGCCATTCGGTGAAATTCTCCGAGCCGCGGAAATCGACGGTGTGGTTCTCCAGCGTCGCCCACTTCACCATCAGCCGGTAGCGCTGCGGCTTCTCGATCGACTTGTGCAGCTCGAAGCCGTGAAAGCCCTTCGAACCGCCGAAGGCGGCCTTGGCCTTGGCGACGGCCGCCTCAAAGTCCTTCTCGCTGCCCGGCTTGACGTCGATTTGCGCGATCTCGGTGATCATCGGTTTCCACCCTGTTTGTTTAATGGGTGTGTCTACCGTAGACCGCAACGAAGAAAAAGGCACCGAATCGGCGCCCTGACCGGTCAAAAATGCGTGCTCTCAGGCCAACAGCAGAGCGGTGCCTGCCACGATGAGCGCGCAACCGATGAACAGCGCGAGCGGCCAGTAGCTACGGCTTTGCGTGTAGCGCCCCTGCGCGCGGCGCTCGGTGATCAGCGCGCGCTCGTATTCATCCGCGGTGGAGAACACGCAGGCGAAGCCGCCGCGTGCCGAGGCCGCAGCGGCTTCGAGCGACATCAGGGCAGCCTGCGGGTTCTGTCGACGGATCGATTCCATGACCGCAATGGTAGGGATCGAATGGTAAACAGCGGATTACCGAAGGCGCCTCTTGAGGCGCCTCTTGGCTTCAGGCGGTGGCCGGACGCGCCTGCGGCGCACCAACCCGCGCCGCGCTCTGGCGACGCCAGTTCTCCAGCGACAGCGGCAGCTCCTCCGCCGCCTCGACGCGGTTACGACCGCCGCGCTTGGCCTGGTAGAGCGCTGTGTCGGCCGAGGCCAGCAACACCTCGAGCTCGGTGCCGGCCGGACCGCCGGCAACGCCGATGCTGACGGTGGTGTCGACCGGGCCCTCATCGACCACGACGCCGGAGGTCTCGAACGCCTCGCGCACGCGCTCGGCAACCAGCACGCCCTCCTCCAGCGAACACGGCAGCAGGGCGGCGAACTCCTCGCCGCCGATGCGGCCCGACATGTCGGTCATGCGCAGGTTGCTGACGACGACGGTCGAGAACAGCTTCAGCATCTCGTCGCCGGCAGGATGGCCGAAGCGGTCGTTGATCGACTTGAAATGATCGATGTCGAAGATCATCACGGTCACGGGACGGCCGGCCTTGGCTTCGCGCTCGATCACGCGCCCGCAGGCTTCCGAGAAGCCGCGGCGGTTGAGCATGCCGGTCAGGGGATCGGTGGACGCGGCGGTCCGGTGCGCAGTCACCGTGCGCTCCGACACCAGCATGAAGATCACGAACACGGTGCCGACGGCATAAAGGATGAGCTCGACCGCAAACACGGTGACCCAGATGCTGCTGGAGAAGCCGGCATCGTTCGGACGCAGGAAGCTGCCGAGCACGATCGGCAGCATCAGCACGCAGCCGTGCATCACCGGCACCACGAAGGCCGGCCAGCGCCGTTGCAGGCTCTTGCGCCGCTCAACCCAGAGCTCGCTCGCCGTCAGTGCCGCATAGACCGAGACGATGCCGGCGCCGACGATCATGCGCAGCATGGACGCGGCGGGATCAAGCAGCGTCACGGCGGCGGCCCAGGCCAGCGCGCCGACAAGGAGACCCGGCCAATTCGGCTTGCGGCCGTGGAAGACGCGCGCCGCATTCCACACCATGCCGCAGGCGACGAAGCCGACTGCGTTCAGCGCAAGGTAAAGATGCGGGCCGAGCTTGTCGCCGGCCGCGGTCCATAGCGCGACGGACGCTGCGCCGAGGAGATACGCGGTGCCCCACCATTTCAGCGCGGGGCTGTTCTCCTGCTTGCCGAAAAACACCATCATGGCGCCGAGCAGTGCGGCAACCATGGTGGCGACCAAATAGAGCGTGATGCTATCGAGCGACATCATGTCGGCCCCCTTCTAGACATAGCAAGTTACGCGATCGGCCCAGCCGACTTGCGCGCCCTTCCAGATGCGACGCTATGTCCCGCGAGTTCCATTCAGGTTTTCACGCGAGGCCAAGTTTTCGGGAAACACGTCATCAATTTGCATACAAACGAACAACAAAAAGGGCGCTGAAATCAGCGCCCTTTTGCATCTCATTGAAGCCGCTTTCGCGGCGAATGTGACCGAAGCGATTAACGCTTCGAGAACTGGAAGGACCGGCGGGCCTTGGCCTTGCCGTACTTCTTGCGCTCGACCACGCGGGAGTCGCGGGTCAGGAAGCCGCCCTTCTTGAGCACGGTACGCAGCTCCGGCTCGAAATAGGTGAGCGCCTTGGAGATGCCGTGACGGACGGCACCGGCCTGGCCGGACAGACCACCGCCGGCAACCGTGCAGATCACGTCGTACTGGCCGGAACGCGCGGCCACCGAGAACGGCTGCTCGATCATCATGCGCAGCACGGGACGGGCGAAATAGACCTCGACCTCGCGCGAATTGACCGTGACCTTGCCGGCGCCCGGCTTGATCCAGACGCGGGCGACCGCGTCCTTGCGCTTGCCGGTGGCGTAGGCGCGGTTGAACTTGTCGACCTTCTTCTCGTGCTTGGGCGCGTCGGGCGCGGCCGCCGTCTTGAGCTGCGAGAGCTGGTCGAGCGACTGGATGGATTCGGCCATGTTATGCGGCCCTCGTGTTCTTGCGGTTCAACTTGGCGATGTCGATCTTCTCGGGCGTCTGGGCCTCGTGAGGATGATCGGCGCCGCCATAGACGCGGAGGTTGCCCATCTGGACGCGACCGAGCGGACCACGCGGGATCATGCGCTCGACGGCCTTCTCGAGCACGCGCTCGGGATGCTTGCCCTCGAGGATCTGGCGCGCGGTGCGCTCCTTGACGTGGCCGACGTAACCGGTGTGCTTGTAATAGGTCTTCTGCTCGCGCTTGCGACCGGTGAGGACCGCATGCTGCGCGTTGATGATGATGACGTTGTCGCCGCAATCAACGTGCGGGGTGTAGGTCGGGAGGTGTTTGCCGCGCAGGCGCATGGCGACGATGGTTGCGAGACGGCCGACGACCAGACCCTTGGCGTCGATCAGTACCCACTTCTTCGTCACCTCAGCCGGCTTTGCCGAAAAGGTTTTCATATCGGAGTTTCCGTGGACGGGAGATATCGGCGCGAACACCGCGCCGGACTGGGCGGTTTTCTAGAGAAGAGACGCGCAACGGTCAATGCCCCATAGCGGGAATTACAATAGCAAAATCAATATCTTAAAATTATGGTACTATATTACCTGCGAAAAGCTCAAACATTTGGAATGGAATAGGTCGAGGTGACATGGGCAATGGGATCGGGCGACGTGCCGGACAGCAGCTTCACCTCGCCGACCGCCAGGCGCTTGCCGAGCTTGAGCAGCCGCGCTTCCGCGAGCACGTCCTGTCCCGGTAGCCCCTTACGCAGGAAGTTGATGTTGAGATTGGTGGTGACCGCGAGCCCGATCGGCCCGATCGCGGACAGCAGCACCACGTACATCGCGAAATCCGCCAGTGCCATCAGCGTCGGGCCGGACACGGTTCCACCCGGCCGCAGCATCCTTTCGCTGTAGCGCTGGCGCAAAAGGCAGGTCTGGCCGTCGGCGCTCTCGATCGTGATGTCATCGCCGCTGAAGGCCTGGGGAAACTCGTCACGGAGAAACTGCTCGACCTCCGCCACGCTCATTTTCGCTAACGCCATGCTTCGCCTCACCCTCGCTTCGCATCCCCTGTTACATTAAGTTATCTGCGTCATCCAATTGCAAGAATCCAACCGGGAACGCTTCGATGTCCGCCCAGGCCGCCCGCGCCCCCTCCCCGCAACCGTCGAGCCTGCTGCGCGAGACCATAGGCCCCATCGCGGTCCTGACGCTGAACCGTCCGGCCGCGCGCAACAGCCTGTCGCAGGCGATGATCGCAAGCCTGCATGCCGAGCTCAATGAGATCCGCGACGACAAGGCGGTCCGCGGCGTGGTGATCGCCGCCAACGGCCCCGCCTTCTCCGCCGGCCACGACATGAAGGAGCTGACCGCGCGCCGCACTGACCCGGATCGCGGCCGCGCCTTCTTTGCCGAGATGATGACCGCCTGCAGCGCGATGATGCAGGCGGTCGTGCATTTGCCGAAGCCCGTGGTCGCGGCCGTCCAGGGCATTGCGACCGCGGCCGGCTGCCAGCTCGTGGCAAGCTGCGATCTCGCGATCGCCTCGGAAGCGGCGAGCTTCGCCACGCCGGGCGTCGATATCGGCCTGTTCTGCTCCACGCCGATGGTGGCGCTGTCGCGGAACGTGCCGCGCAAGCAGGCGATGGAAATGCTGCTGACCGGCGAGCCGATCGCGGCCACGCGCGCCCGCGAGATCGGGCTCATCAACCGCGTGGTCGCGGCCGGCACCGAGCGCGAGGCCGCAATTGCCCTCGCCGAACAGGTCGCGCTGAAGTCGGCCTACACCGTCAAGCTCGGCAAGGAGGCGTTCTATCGCCAGGCCGAGATGAGCCTTGCGGACGCCTATCGCTATGCGGCAGAGGTGATGACCGAGAACATGATGGCGCGCGACGCCGAGGAAGGCATCGGCGCGTTCATCGAGAAGCGCACGCCGACATGGCGGGATGAATAGTCAACTCCTCATCCTGAGGAGCCGCGGAACGCGGCGTCTCGAAGGATGGAGGCCCGACTGTGGCCTCATGGTTCGAGACGCGCGGGCCGCGCTCCTCACCATGAGGGTCAGAGAAAGAAAAAGATGAACCACGACGCCTATCCCGACAATTACATCCGCGGCATCCTCAACAGCGTGAAGTCGATCGCGATGGTCGGCGCCTCGCCCGTCAATGTGCGGCCGAGCTATTTTGCGTTCAAATATCTGGCGCAGCGCGGCTATGACATGATCCCGGTCAATCCCGGCCATGTCGGCAAGGATCTGCTCGGAAAGCCGTTTGTCGCCTCGCTCTCCGACATCGGCCGCCCCGTCGACATGATCGACATCTTTCGCAACTCCAGCCACATCATGCCGGTGGTCGAAGAAGCGCTCACGCTCGATCCGCTGCCGAAGGTGATCTGGATGCAGCTTGGCGCGCGCGAAGACGCAGCCGCGGCGAAGGCCGAGGCCGCCGGGATCAAGGTCGTGATGAACCGCTGCCCCAAGATCGAATATGGCCGCTTGTCGTCCGAGATTTCCTGGATGGGCGTCAATTCACGCACGCTGAGCTCCAAACGGCCGCCGGCGCCGACGCAAGGCATGCAGCTATCCCTCAATCGGATGAGTGTCGGCGGCGGCGACACCGCAGCTTCCGATCGCGCTGCAAAGAACAAGACCGAGCAAAGCTGACGCAATAAACTTCCGTTGCGCGAACGTGACAATCGTAGCGCCGTGATGTGAAGCGGCGCCTTGACGGCGGGCGCGTCGCCGATCAGCATGCCGCGCGATTTCAGATCACAAGAACAGGACGCCCTCAATGAGCGATCGCCTTCCGGGATTTTCAACCCTCGCCGTGCATGCCGGTGCACAACCCGATCCCACCACCGGTGCGCGCGCGACCCCGATTTATCAAACCACCTCTTTCGTCTTCAACGACGCCGACCACGCCGCCTCGCTGTTCGGCCTGCAGGCATTCGGCAACATCTATACCCGCATCGGCAATCCCACCAACGCGGTGCTGGAAGAGCGTGTTGCCGCACTCGAAGGCGGCACCGCCGCGCTTGCGGTCGCCTCGGGCCACGCCGCACAGGTCGTGGTGCTGCAGCAATTGCTCCAGCCCGGCGACGAATTCATCGCCGCGCGCAAGCTCTATGGCGGCTCGATCAACCAGTTCTCGCATGCGTTCAAGAGCTTCGGCTGGAACGTGGTGTGGGCGGATTCCGATGACATCGCAAGCTTCGAGCGCGCGGTGACGCCGCGCACGAAGGCCATCTTCATCGAGTCCATTGCCAATCCCGGCGGCAGCATCACCGACATCGAGGCGATCTCGACGGTGGCGCGCAAGGCGGGCGTGCCGCTGATCGTCGACAACACGCTGGCCTCGCCCTACCTGATCCGCCCGATCGACCATGGCGCCGACATCGTCGTGCACTCGCTGACGAAATTCCTGGGCGGCCACGGCAATTCGCTCGGCGGCATCATCGTCGACGCCGGCACGTTCGACTGGTCCACGGGCGGCAAATATCCGATGCTGTCGGAGCCGCGGCCCGAATATCACGGCATCCGCCTCCAGGAGACCTTTGGCAATTTCGCTTTCGCGATCGCCTGCCGCGTGCTGGGCCTGCGCGATCTCGGACCCGCGCTGTCGCCGTTCAACGCCTTCATGATCCTGACCGGCATCGAGACGCTGCCGCTGCGGATGCAGAAGCACTGCGACAACGCCAAGGCCGTTGCAGAATTCCTCGCCGGCCATCCGGCGGTGGCCTCGGTGAGCTATGCGGGCTTGGCAAGCGACAAGTACAACCAGCTTGCACGCAAATACGCGCCGAAGGGCGCAGGCGCCGTGTTCACCTTCAGCCTGAAGGGCGGCTATGACGCCGGCGTCAGCCTGGTGTCGAAGCTGCAGCTGTTCTCGCACTTGGCCAACGTCGGCGACACCCGCTCGCTGGTCATCCACCCGGCCTCGACGACGCACAGCCAGCTCGACGACGCCGCCAAGGTGAAGTCCGGCGCCGGCCCCGACGTGGTGCGGCTCTCGATCGGCATCGAAGACAAGGAAGATCTGATCGCCGATCTGGAGCAGGCGCTGGGGGCGTAGCTTTCCTGGTCATTCCGGGGCGTTGCCTCGCCCCGGAATGACAGCCCGCGTTAACAGTCATTAACCATATCTACCGCATACATCGTCCTTGGATCGCCCCTTTGATTCGGAGCCGACGATGCTGCGCTGGATGGTGCCTGCCCTTGCCGCCATGCTGACGGTCTCAGCTGCCGTTGCCGCCGATCTGCCGGCCACAGCGAGACGGCGCGCTGCCGTGCCGCCGCAGGACCCGCCACAGGTCTATGTCGAGACCGATCCGGATGCGCTGATCTCGCCGGCCTATGGCATCGGCAGCTACATCCGCAACCTGCCGGGCACGCCGCTCCTGCCCGGCTCCAGCACCTTGCCGGGCTATTATGGCCGGCCCTGGAGCTACGATTATCAGGGCCCGTACTACGGCGGACCACAGGTCGGCTATTTCTGGCGCCTGCCCTACGCATGCGGCGTCTACGGCTATTGCTGACCTGATCAGCCGGCCTGACCGACCGGAACCGCGCGCGGCTGCGCCTGTGCAGATTGTCGCGAGGCCAGCCGCTCCACCTGCATCACTGCAAGCGTGAGCACCACGATCGCAACCGCTTGGTGCGAAAGCGCGAGATCGATCGGCACCTGGTTGAGCAGCGTGAGGATGCCGAGCACCGCCTGCAGGCCCACCGCGCCCAGCAGCAACAGCGCGCCGCTCGCAGCTCGGCCCGCGCGTGAACGCACCGCATCGAATGCGTGCAGCGCCGCCAGCACGAACAGCGCATAGGCCGTCATGCGGTGCTCGAACTGCACCGTCAGCACGTTGTCGAACATGTTGCGCCACCACGGCGTCTCGAACCAGAGCCGGTCGCCTGCGGGAATGAACGCGCCGTCGATCTGCGGCCAGGTGTTGTAGGCACGCCCGGCGCGCAGACCCGCGACCAGCGCGCCGAAATAGATCTGGACGAAGGTCACGATGAGTAGCAGCACGCTCGTGAATCTCAGCCGCGCGGGCGCAACGATCTGCGGACGCTCGGCGAGCCGCCGCACCGTCCAGACGATGCCGGCAAAGATCAGCAGCGCGAGCATCAGATGCGTCGCGAGCCGATATTGCGAAACCTCGACCCGTTCCGTGAGACCCGAGGCCACCATCCACCAGCCGACGGCGCCCTGGAGTCCGCCAAGCGCGAACAGCAGCCACAGCCGCCGTTTCAACTCGCCCGACAGGCCGCCGCGCCACAGGAAGAACAGGAACGGCAAGAGATAGGCAACGCCGATGAAGCGGCCGAGAAAGCGGTGGCTCCATTCCCACCAATAGATCTCCTTGAACTCGGACAGGCTCATGCCGGCGTTGAGCTCGCGGTATTGCGGGATCTTCTTGTAGGCCTCGAAGGCCTCGGTCCACTGCGCCTCCGACAGCGGCGGCACGCTGCCCGTGACCGGCTTCCATTCGACGATCGAGAGGCCGGATTCCGTCAGCCGCGTCGCGCCGCCGACCAGCACCATCAGCGCGATGAGGGCGGCCACGGAAATCAACCACCAGCGCACGGCGCGATGCGGGTTGGTCGGAGCGAAAATCGTCGTCATTTCAGGGGCAAAACCAAGCCTTGTTGCAAAGAGACTTGAACCGGACTGCGTGCCCCTTATAGTCCCCCGCTCCCGCAGCGCAAGTTACGCGAAGGCCGCAGCATTCCGCCATGACGATCCGCACCCGCAAGTTCCTCGGCGCCATCCTGCTCCTGGTGCTGGCCACTGTCTGGGCCCTGCTCGGCATGGCGCTGGCGCAGATGCCGTGGATCGCCGAGTCCGGCTGGCGGCAGGCGATCTACTACGTGGTGGTCGGCATGGGCTGGGTGCTGCCGGCGATGCCGATCGTGAGTTGGATGCAGCGGCCTGATCGCGTCAAATCTTAATTCGTAACGCTGCCGGTCGGTTTCACCGGCGCGAAGGCAACACCGGACACCAGCACGCGCAGCATGCGCAGTGATTGTATCCGGCCGTCCCAGGAAATCCGCGGCAGTGCGTGCAGATTGGTGCGCCCCTCCGCGTCCACGATGCCAGAGATGGTCGAGACGGCGCTGGCAAAGCCGGCCTCTTCCGCCATGACGACGTGGCTGCGCCGGAAAGACGAGCGATCGCCGAACGGAAAGGCCAGATGCCTGATATCGCGGTCGAAGGCCGCTTCCGCGACCGCCTTGCCCATCGTCATCTCGCGCAACGCGGCGGCGTCCTTCATGTTGGCGAGAACGGGATAGTTCACCGTCGCGCTGCCGACCGTGACCAGCGGATCCGCCGCAAGCTTTACCAGATCCTCCCAATCCATCGAGGCTTCGCGCGTGAGCGCAGCGAGGTCGATCCGGTAGCGCGTGCAGAGATCGGCGATCGCGGCCGACAAATCCGCCGGCGGCAACGAGCGCAGCCAGCTCTCGACGAACGAAAACAGCGCCTGCTTCTCGGCGTTGCCCGTGACGGTGAAACGTTGCTCTTTCTCGCCCATCATCAGGTTGATGCGGCTCTCGCGCGCGATCATCCGCTCGAGCCCGAGCCACCAGCCCTCGCCGACTCCATCGGGAAACGCGGTGGGCACATAGATCGTGAACGGCACGGCGTGGCGCGCCAGCACCGGATAGGCGAAGCTGATGAGGTCCTTGTTGGCGCCGTCGAAGGTCAGCGCCACGAAGCGCCGATTCTGCGGCAGCGTCACCGCGCGGCGGCAGACATCGTCCATGCCGAGGAAGTCATACCCCCACCGCTTCAGCGCATGAATGGCGCGATCGAGGAATTGCGGACTGATTTCGCTTTCACGCAGCGGCTGAAACGCGCCGCGCCGCCGCGGCCGCACGTGTTGAAAGCGCAGGATCGCGCCGGCGCCGCGGCTGCGCAGCACAGCCTGACCGGTGAACCAGGCCAGCTCAAGCCGCAACCGCTCCAGCCATCTGTCGTCGGATGCCAATATCCCACCTTCGCGTTCGCCTGATTGTCATTACCCTTTGTTGACATTTCTTTGCAAAGGTCGGCCACAGGCCGAAATACGCAAATTTTTCGTTTCTCGACAGGTTTCGTGAATGACCATGGCTGCGGCGATGCAAAGCCGGACGGCAGAATCGCCAGCGCGGTCGAAAGCGAGCCGTATCGCGCATGTCGATATCGTCACCGATCTGGCCGAGGCAGAGACGGTCTGGCGCGCGCTCGAGGAGAGCGGCCACCTCTTCACGCCCTACCAGCGCTTCGACCTGCTCGGCCCATGGCAACGGCTGGTCGGCAGCCACGAAGGCGCCAGTCCCTTCATCGTCATTGCCCGCGACGCCGAGCGCCAGCCGCTCCTGCTGCTGCCGCTCTCGCTGCGGCAAGGCCACGGCGTGCGCACGGCCTGCTTCATGGGCGGCAAGCACACCACCTTCAACATGGGCCTGTGGAACGCCGAGTTCGCCGCCGAGGTCACCATCGCCGATCTCGACGCGCTGCTTGCGCCGCTGCGCGAGCATGCCGACGTGCTCGCGCTGACGCAGCAGCCGCTGCGCTGGCACGACCAGCACAACCCGTTCGCGCAACTGCCGCGGCAGAGTGCGATCAACGGCTGCCCTCTCCTGGCGATGGAGCCGGGCGGGCCGCCCGCATCGCGGATCAGCAACTCCTTTCGCCGCCGCCTCAAGAGCAAGGAAAAGAAGCTCCAGGCGCTTGCCGGCTATCGTTATCACCTCGCCACTACGGATGCGGACGTCACCCGCCTGCTCGACTGGTTCTTCAGGGTCAAGCCGGCGCGGATGGCCGAACAGAAACTGCCCAACGTCTTTGCCGAGCCCGGCGTCGAAGCGTTCATCCGCAGCGCGTGCCTGTCTGCGCGCGGCGAAGGCCGCGTCATCGACATCCATGCGCTCGAGTGCGACGACGAGGTGATCGCGATCTTCGCCGGCGTCGCCGACGGCCAGCGCTTCTCGATGATGTTCAACACCTACACGATGTCCGAGCACGCCCGCTACAGCCCCGGGCTGATCCTGATGCGCTACATCATCGACCGCTACGCCGAACGCGGCTACCGCTCGCTCGATCTCGGCATCGGCTCGGACGATTACAAGCGCATGTTCTGCAAGGACGACGACGACATTTTCGACAGCTTCGTGCCCCTGACCGCGCGCGGAAAACTCGCGGCGATGGCGATGTCCTCGCTGAGCCACGGCAAACGGCTGGTGAAGCAGAACCAGGTGTTGTTCGATCTGGCGCGGCGGCTGCGGCAGACGTTCGGGTAGGCGTCACAGCCTCTGGTCTCGTAGGGTGGGCAAAGCGAAGCGTGCCCACCACGTCTCCCGCAGTCGTTGAAAGGTGGTGGGCACGGCGCAAATGCGCCTTTGCCCACCCTACGATTCCGAGTTCGTGGAGAAAGCCCCCTCACCCGGCTTCGCTTTCGCGAAGCCACCCTCTCCCGCAGGGGCAGAGGGTGAGAATTACGCCGCCACCACACGCGGCGTTTCCACAGCGTCCGACGGCTGCACCGGCCTGCTCAGCATCGTCACCTCGCTGAAACCGACCGCCTTCAGCTGCTCGCACATCAGCGTGCGGGCGTCCGGCGCCATCGACGCGTCGGGCACCACGACGGCGCGGGCATGCGCCGTCAAGAGTTCCGCTGGGAGGTCCGAGGCGCTGCCGGCGTCCACCAGCACGTGGTCGTAGGCGCGGAGCAGCGCATCGATCGCGAGCGTCACCCGTGGCGATTGCAGCAGGCTGCGGTCGAAGCCGGGACGGCCGGCCATAACCAGGTGCAACCGCGAGAGCTTGTCCCGGGTGATGATCTGCGCGAACGAGGCCTCGCCCTGCATCAGCTCGGCGAGGCCGGGAGCCGAAGCATCGACGGACACCGCGGCGATGGTCGGCGAGGATGCGGCGAGATCGACCACAACGACGCGCGCCTCGCGCGCCAGGTGCCGGGCCAGCGTCAGCGTCGACAGCGTGATGGCTTCGCCGGCCGCGGTGCCGAGCACCGTGACCTTCTTCGCCGCCGGTCCCGCAGCGCGCAGGTTGTCGGCGAGATGCTCGATCTCGGCGAATTCAGTGACGTCGGCATCGGCCGTCATCTCGGGCTGAAGCGGCGTAAGGTCTTCCACAACCGGATCGAGCATCGGCTCGGCCACCGACGGGACGACCGGCTGGACCACCGGCTCTTGGCGCACCGGCGCCTGCGTCTGCGCCGGCGTGAACACCGCCACCGCGCGTGGCGCGGTCTGGCGCAGCAGCTCGCCGGTGACGACGACGCCGGACGAGAGCAGCAGCGTCGCGATCGTCGCAATCAGCACGATCGGCAGCTTCTTCGGATAGGCCGGCGTATTCGAGACGATGGCGCGCGAGATGATGCGGCCTTCCGCCGGCGCGGTGTCGATGCTTTCGCGGGTGCTGGCCTCGCGATACTTCCCAAGATACGTCTCGAGCAGGTCGCGCTGCGCCTTGGCTTCGCGCTCGAGCGCGCGGAGCTGGACGTCCTGACCGTTGGTCGAGGTCGCCTGCTTCTTGAGCTGGTCGAGGCTCGCCGTCAGGCCGTCGACCCGGCCACCGGCGATCCGCGCATCGCTTTCGAGCGAGCGCGAGATCTTGGCCGCTTCGTCGCGAATTTGGTTGTCGAGGTCGCCGAGCTGCGCCTTCAGCTCCTTGATCCGCGGGTGATTGCCGAGCAGCGTGGACGATTGTTCGGCAAGCTGCGCCCGCAACGTCACCCGCTGCTCGGACAGCCGCCGCATCAGTTCGGAATTCACCACCTCGGACGCTTCGATCGGCTTGCCGCTCTGGAGCATCTCTTTGATCAGCCGCGCCCTGGATTCAGCATCCGCCCTCATCGAGCGCGCGTTGTTGAGCTGGGTATTGACCTCGCCCATCTGCTGGTTCGAGAGCGTGGTGTTGTTGGTGCCGACGAACAGCGACGATTTGGAACGGAAGTCCTCGACCTTGGCTTCGGCGTCGGAGACTTTCTTGCGCAGATTTTCGATTTCGCCCGAAAGCCACTGGCTGGCGCTGCGGGCCTGATCCTGGCGCGCATTCTGCTGGAGCACGAGATAGCCGTCGGCGATCGAATTGGCGACGCGCGCGGCAAGGTCAGGATCGGCGGACTGGAATTCGACCACGATCACGCGCGACTTGTCGACGGCGTAGGCCTGGAGCCGCTCGTAATAGGCATCCAGCACCCGCTCTTCCGGCGTCATCGAAAACGGATCGCGACCGATGCCGATCATCGCTGCGAGCGACTTCAGCGGCGAAATGCCTTGTAGCACCGGATCGAATTCGGGGCGCTCCGCGAGCTTGTTCTTTTTGATGATCTCGCGCGCGAGATCGCGCGACAGCACGAGCTGCACCTGGCTGGTCACCGCCTCGGGATCGAGCGACTGCCGCTCTTCGGTGCTGCGGTCGCTGCTCGGCCGCAAGAACACGTTCTCGCGGCCGTCGATCAGGATGCGGGATTCCGACTTGTAACGCGGAGTGACGAGATTGACGGCGGCGATCGACGCGACGAGCGCGAGCACCGTCGGCACGATGATCCAGCCGCGCTTGCGGGCGAGCACCGCGCCGAGCGCATGAAGATCGATATCGCCGGATTCGGCTTGTGCCTGCTTCGCAGCAACGGGCGCAGGCTCTGCTTCAATCTTTCGCGCGGCTTCGGTCGATTTGGCTTCGGCCTTGGGCTTCGAAATAGCCCGCTCGACCACCGCCTTGTCCTTGCCGGCACGCCAGAACGCTAAACGCATCGAACACTCCCGCAGGGCAACGCTGCGACTCTACCTCAACCGGGGCGATTACACTCCATTAAGGTTGCTGCTGGGTTAATCGCGCCCTGCCGCGACCGGCGCGCACGGCGCCGACACCGTTTGTTAACCACGAGGGCTCTTAATCCATCTCGATATTTCGAGAATTGTTCGAGCATTCGCCGTCGAGCGCTGGTTCTGATCATGCCCCCCTCTCCCGACCGGCCGCTCCGCATCCTGCACGCCGTGCGCGCTCCCGTGGGCGGCATCTTCCGCCACATCCTCGATCTCGCCAACGGTCAGGTCGATCGCGGTCATCACGTCGGGATTCTCGCCGACAGCCTCACCGGCGGCGAGCGCGCGGACAAGGCGCTGGCCGAACTCGCGCCGCGGCTGAAGCTCGGCGTGCACCGGCTGGCGATCCGCCGCGAACCGTCGCCAGACGATTTTCTGGTGTGGCTGCGGATGCGGCGCCTGATCGCCGCGCTCAAACCCGACGTCACGCACGGCCACGGAGCCAAGGCCGGCGCCTTCGTCCGCATGCGGCGGCGATCCAACGACGCCATCCGCATCTACACCCCGCATGGCGGCTCGCTGCACTATCCCCTCAACACCTTCAAGGGCGAGTTTTACGCGCGGCTCGAACGCACGCTGATGGACGCGACGGACCTGTTCCTGTTCGAGAGCGCGTTTGCGCGCGATACCTATCAGCGCATCGTCGGCACACCCAAGGGCGTGGTGCATTGCGTCTTCAATGGCGTAACGCCGGAGGAGTTCGAACCTGTTAGCATCGCCGACGATGCCACCGATCTCGCTTATGTCGGCGAGTTCAGGCACATCAAGGGTGCGGATTTGCTCGTCGATGCGGTGGCGCGTCTGCACGAGGGTGGCAAGAAGGTCACGCTCACGCTCGGCGGCGACGGCGAGGAGACAGCGGCGCTGAAGGCGCAGGTCGAGAAGCTCGGCCTCTCCAACGCCATCCGCTTCATCGGTCACGTCAAGGCGCGCTACGGCTTCTCCAAGGGGCGCCTGCTGGTCGTGCCCTCGCGCGGCGATTCAATGCCGTACGTCGTGATCGAGGCTGGAGCTGCCGGCATTCCCATGATCGCGGCCCGCGTCGGCGGCATCCCCGAGATTTTTGGGCCCGAGAGCCCGGCGCTGTTCGCGGCGAGCAACGCCGAGGCCATGGCCGAAGCGATCGCGGCCGCGCTCGACGATCCGCAGGCGACCGCGCAGCGCGCATCCGCCCTGCGCGAGCGCATCTCCGCGCATTTCTCCCAGCAGGCGATGGTTGACGGCGTGCTCGCGGGTTATCGCGACGCATTTGCCAATCATTAACCATCCTTAAGACCGCTTTAGAGAATCTTCCGATTTGTCCGATAATCGACGTGCCAGGGGATGCTCGCCCGGGGCGCAACGCTGCGACCCGCGGGTTTTTTGGAATGGACGTGGACGCCCGTGGAACCGCTCAACGCACGCTCGATGCTCGACGCCGCGACAAGCGCGGCGACGAAGCCGGCTGACCAACCGTTTGTGGAGCGCCGTCGCCGGCTCTCGCCCGCCGCGCTCGACGTCGTCAACCAGAAGGTCGCCCGCGCCTATTCGCCGATCGTGATCACCGGCTTCGTCCGCCTGGCCGATTTCGCCCTGCTGAGCCTTGTCGGCATCGCGCTCTATGTCGGCTATGTCATGCCGCTCGCCGGTTCCTTCAGCTGGGTTTATCCCGCGCAGATCATCGCCGTCGCGGTCGCCGCCGTGGTCTGCTTCCAGGCCGCCGACATCTATCAGGTGCAGCTGTTCCGCGGTCAGCTCCGGCAGATGACGCGGATGATCTCGTCCTGGTCGTTCGTCTTCCTGCTGTTCATCGGCGTATCCTTCTTCGCCAAGTTCGGCAGCGAAATGTCGCGGCTGTGGCTTGCCGCCTTCTACTTCCTCGGGCTCGCCGCGCTCATCTCCCAACGTCTGGTGCTGCGCTCGCTGGTGCGCGCCTGGGCACGCCAGGGCCGGCTCGACCGCCGCACCATCGTCGTTGGCTCCGACAGCAACGGCGAGCAACTGGTCGAGGCGCTGAATGCCCAGGAGGATTCCGACATCCACGTGCTCGGCGTGTTCGACGACCGCAACGACAGTCGCGCGCTCGACACCTGCGCCGGCGCGCGCAAGCTCGGCAAGGTCGACGACATCGTCGAATTCGCCCGCCGCACCCGGGTCGATCTCGTGCTGTTCGCGCTGCCGATCTCGGCGGAGACGCGCATCCTGGAGATGTTGAAGAAGCTCTGGGTGCTGCCTGTCGACATCCGGCTCTCCGCGCACACCAACAAGCTGCGTTTCCGTCCCCGCTCCTATTCCTACCTCGGCGAGGTGCCGACGCTCGACGTGTTCGAGGCGCCGATCACCGACTGGGACCTGGTGATGAAGTGGCTGTTCGACCGCATCGTCGGCGGCCTCGCGCTGCTCGCAGCCCTGCCGGTGATGGGACTGGTGGCGCTGGCGGTGAAGCTCGACAGCCCCGGCCCGGCGCTGTTCCGTCAGAAGCGCTTCGGCTTCAACAACGAGCGTATCGACGTCTACAAATTCCGCTCGATGTACCACCATCAGGCCGACCCGACCGCCTCCAAGGTCGTGACCAAGAACGATCCGCGCGTCACCCGCGTCGGCCGCTTCATCCGCAAGACCAGCCTCGACGAGCTGCCGCAGCTCTTCAACGTGGTGTTCTCAGGCAATTTGTCCCTGGTCGGCCCGCGTCCGCATGCGGTGCAGGGCAAGCTCCAGAGCCGCCTTTTCGACGAAGCCGTCGACGGCTATTTCGCTCGTCACCGCGTCAAACCCGGCATCACCGGCTGGGCCCAGATCAACGGCTGGCGCGGCGAGATCGACAATGAAGAGAAGATCCAGAAGCGCGTCGAATTCGACCTCTACTACATCGAGAACTGGTCGGTGCTGTTCGACCTCGTCATTCTCCTGAAGACGCCGGTCTCGCTGCTGACCAAGAACGAGAACGCGTATTGAGTTGAGTTTCTCAGTCATGCCCCGGCTTGACCGGGGCATCCAGTACTCCGCAGCGCCTGCCGTCTTCTGCAACGCGCGCCGCGGAATACTGGATCGCCCGGTCAAGCCGGGCGATGACAGCTTGTTTGTGGCGTATAGCGTGAGCGTGTGATGGCGTATGCGGCAACAGCCGGGGAGATGAATGCAGCGGTTCGCGCTGCGCCCGGCGTGCTGGCCATCCAGCGCGCGCTGGTGTGGCTGGCCGGCGCCTCCGGCGCCATCGTCTTCATCGAGCCGAGCCCCTATGAGATCGTGACGCTGCTGGCCGCCGTCACCTTCTTCGCGACCGGCCTGCGCCTGCGGCTCGTGCTGATGCCGCTGATCCTGATGCTGGTCCTGCTCAATATCGGCTACACGATCAGCGCGGTCCCGCTGTTCGAGCAATCCGAGGTGGCGAGCTGGATCGCGACGTCCTGGTACATGGCGGTCACCGTCGTGTTCTTCGCGATGGTCACTTCGGAGGACACCGCGGCCCGGCTCGACATGCTCCGCCGCGGCCTCGTGGTCGGCGCGATGGTCGCCTCGCTGTCGGCGGTCGCCGGCTACTTCCATCTGGTTCCCGGCGGAGACGATCTCCTCACCCTCTACGGGCGCGCACGCGGCACGTTCAAGGACCCGAACGTGCTCGGCGCCTTCCTGATCCTGCCGGCGCTGTTCGCGCTCCAGAGCGTGGTCTCCGATAAGTTTGCCAAGGCGTTCCGCAACGTCATCGCTTTCGGCATCATGTCGCTGGCGATCCTGCTCGCGTTCTCCCGGGCCGCCTGGGGCGGACTGGTGCTGACCTCCGCCTTCATGCTGGCGCTGATGGTGCTGACCAGCCGCACCAACGCGCAGCGCTCGCGCATCGTCGTCATGGCGATCGTTGCCGCGGTGCTGGGCCTCGCGCTGATCGCGGTGCTGCTGTCATTCGATTCCACCGCCGAGATGTTCAAGCAGCGCGCAAGCTTCGACCAGAGCTATGACGAAGGCCGCTTCGGCCGGTTCGGCCGGCACATCCTCGGCGCGGAGATGGCGCTCGACCTGCCGTTCGGCATCGGCCCCCTGCAATTCCACCGCTACTTCCCCGAGGACACCCACAACTCCTACCTCAACGCCTTCATGTCCGGCGGCTGGCTCTCCGGCGTGTGCTATCCCGCGCTAGTCTTCACCACCGTGATCATGGGTATCAGGCACATCTTCGTCCGTGTGCCCTGGCAGCGCGCTTATCTCGCGATCTTCTCCGCCTTCGTCGGCACCGTCGGCGAGAGCTTCGTGATCGACACCGACCACTGGCGGCACTTCTGGATGATGCTGGGCGCGATGTGGGGCATGATCGCGGCTGCGCAGGCTTACAAGATCAAGTCTCGCGACGAAGCTTCTTCAGTTTGAGATCGGGCCGCTTTTCCGGCGGCGTATCGAGCAGTCCCTTCAGCGCCTCGGTTGCCGCGAGCACGCCCTTGTAGCCCTCGGTCGCGAAGCGCAGCAGCAGGCGCAGCTCTTCGTCGGAATAGGCGCCGAACACCTTCTCCATCGCCTGCTGCATCGGCACGTAGAGCTGGCCGATCTTCATCGCCGTCTCAGGCACGACGGAAATGAAGACCTTGCGGCGGTCTTGCTCGTCCCGTTCGCGGCGCACCAGTCCGGCCTTCTCGAGCCGGTCGACCACGCCGGTGATGGCGCCCGTCGTCAGCCCCGTGACCTCGGCAAGCCGGCCCGCGGTAACGCGGCCCTCGAGATAGAGGATGTCCATGCATTCGAGGTCGGAATTGGCAATTCCGGCAACGTTCGCAACCGTTTGGCCATAGAGCACACCCTGCGCGGACGACCGCCGCATCGCTTCCTCGAGCTCCTGCAACAGCGCCGCGCGCGCCTTCGTCCTTGACAAGGCTGACCTCATATCTTAGTCGATATATATCTTAGCTACTAAGAGATTTAGCAGCCGTAATTTCTCCTAGCACCACGGAAACGTCGGGAGCAAGCCATGTCCAACCGTCCCCGCAAGGCCCTGATCATCGGCGCCGGTATCGCCGGGCCCGTCACCGCGATCCTGCTGCGCCGCGCTGGCATCGAATCCGCAATCTACGAAGCCTGGCCCTATTCGAAGGGCATCGGCGGCGGCCTCCAGATCGCACCGAACGGCATGCATGTGCTGGACGAGATCGGGCTCGCGAACGAGTTGATCAGCCGCGGCTCGATCGCGGAATCCTTCGATTTCTATTCGCAGAGCGGCGAACGGCTCGGTTCGATCAACCGCGACATGGCGCGGCGCTTCGGCCAGCCGGCCGTCAATGTCTGCCGCGCCACGCTGAACGAAATCCTGATCGACAAGGCCTGGTGCGCCTGCGTCTCGCTCTATTTCGAGAAGCGCCTGATCAAGATCGAGGACCGCGGCGACCAGCCGATCATCGCCTACTTCTCCGATGGCACCACGGCCGAAGGCGACTTCCTGATCGGCGCCGACGGCGTGCACTCGATCGTGCGTCGCCAGGTCGTGCCGGACGGTCCGCAACCGTTCGACACCGGACTGATCGGGTTCGGCGGCTTCGTGCCGCACGCCGTCCTCGATGGCAGGCCGATCGGCCGGCACGTCGAGACCACCTTCGGCAAGAGCGGGTTCTTCGGCTATGGCTATTGCAGCCCGGATCCGAACGACGGCGTGATGTGGTGGAGCACGCAGCCCGCGCACGGCATGGACGCGGCGATGTTCCGCGCGCTCGACCACGCGACGCTGAAACAGCATCTGCGCGGCTTCCATCACGGCTGGCACGATCCGATCCCCGACATCATCGACGCGGCCGAGAACATCGTGGTCACCGACACGCTCGACGTCGCGACCTTGCCGACATGGTCGCGCAAGCGCTCGCTGCTGATCGGCGATGCCGCGCATGCGACCAGCCCCCACGCGGGCCAGGGCGCTTCGCTCGCGCTCGAGGATGCGATGCGGCTCGCGCGGCTGATGCAGGAGGGCCAGGAGCTCGGCGCCACCTTCCAGGCCTTCGAGGCCGAACGGCGGCCGCGCACGGAAAAGATCGTCGCGATGGCCCGCCGCAACGGCAACAGCAAGCGCGAGTTCAGCGCCACCGGCGCATGGGTCCGCAATCAGATGATGAAATGGCTGTTGCCGCTGGGCTCGAAGAGCATGGAATTCATGTACGCGTATGATGCGCGGGCGGCGTAGCGGCAATCTCACTGTCATCGCCCGCGAAGGCGGGCGATCCAATACGCAGCGGCCTCTCGATTCAACAACACTGTCTCTGGAATACTGGGTCGCCCGGTGAAGCCGGGCGACGACACCGTCATTTAGGCACGCAAAAGCGCCTACCCCTCCACCTCGAACCTCAGCCCTGCATTCTCCCGCAGCCGCTTGATCAGCTTGTGCTGCATCGCTGCCCCCGGGGTCCACAGACCGGCCGGGACATCAGGCGTGTCGCGCAGCAGGCAAACCGCGCATTCGGAAACCATCTTCGCCGTTGAGGCATAGCCGGGATCGAGATCGCCCTTCACCGCCGCGCGAACCTGACGGCCGTCGGGCGCGATCGCGACATAGAGCACGTCGTAATGACCGCTGTCGCGCTCTTCCTTCGACGGCCCCTCGCCGGGCTTGAGCGCTTTGGGGCCGGTCTTTTCGCTATTGGCGGCCATGACGAGCTTCGCGTTGGCCTGCCCTTCGTCCCCCGTCCCCGTCAGCACCATCTCGTCGTAGACGAAATCCCGGCCATACGGGAATCCCATCAGCATGTTGGAGCGATGGACGTTGCGCGTGTTCAGCGTCGCCATAGCAAACGGGGCGGACCAGGATTGCAGGTCTTCCTCGAAAACGGGCTTGTTGCCGCGCGGCTGTTTCGGCCCCTCGAAGCCGGGCGTGAACGCGAAGGGGTCCTTGAGGATCGACACCAGGCTGAGATCCTGCGCGACTGCTTCGAAGGTGACCCTCGCGCTCGCCGAGGTGCCGCCGGAGAACTTCCAACTGAGGTCGCGGACGCGCCCCTTGACGCGCGGCGCCGGCGCTCCGAACACGCGACGGGCTTCCTCCTGCACGAAGAACGCACCGAGCTCGAACGGGATGGAATCGAAGCCGCAGGAGAACATGATGCGCGCGCCGCTCGCCTTCGCCGCCGCGTCATGCCTGTCGATCATCTGCTTCAGCCAGATCGGCTCGCCGCAGAGATCCATGTAGTCGGTGCCCGACGCGACGCAGGCGGCGAGCAGATCGGAACCATAAAGCTGGTAGGGACCGACCGTTGTGACCACCAGCTTCGCCTGATCGACCATCGCGCGCAACGACGCAGGATCGGCTGCGTCCGCCACGATCAGCGGCGTGTCAGCGGGTGCGCTGATCGCATCGCGAACGGAGGCGAGCTTGTCCCTGCTGCGCCCGGCCATCGCCCATGTCGGCGCGCCGTCACCGGCGTAGCTTGCAGCGAGATATTCGGCGACGAGCTGGCCGGTGTATCCCGTTGCGCCGTAGACGACGATGTCGAACTTCGCGGACACGGATCACGCTTCCTTGGGAGCCGTGGACCTTACGCTTCCACTCCGAACGTCAGCCCAGCATTGTCCCGCAGGCGCTTGATCAGCTTGTGCTGCATCGCCGCGCCCGGCGTCCAGAATCCGGCCGGGACGTCTGTCACATCGCGCAACAGGCACATCGCGCATTCGGAGATCATCTTCGAGGTCGAGCCGTAGCCGGGATCGCGGTCGCCGGTGACGCCGGCGCGAACCATGCGGCCGTCGGGCGCGATCGCGACATAGAGCAGGTCGAAGCGGCCGTTCTCCCGCTCTTCCTTCGACGGCCCCTCGCCCGGCTTCGGCGCGTTCGGACCGGTCTTCTCGGCGTTGGCTGCCACCACGCGCTGCGCGTTGGCTTCGCCCTTCTCGCCGGGACCCGTCAGAACCATCTCGTCGTAGACGAAGTCCTGGCCGTAGGGAAAGCCCATCAGCATGTTGGAGCGATGGACGTTGCGCGTGTTGATCAGTGCCATCATGAACGGCGCGGCCCAGGATTGCAGATCCTCCTCGAGCAGCGACCTGTTGCCCTTCGGCTGCTTCGGGCCGGTGAAGCCCGGCGTCAACGCGAACGGATCGTTCAGGATCGCGATCAGGCTGATGTCCTTGGCGACCGCATCGAAGGTCGCCTTCGCGCTCGCCGCGGTGCCGCCCGACAGCGTGCCGCGCATGTCGCGCACGCGGCCTTTCACACGCGAGGCCGGAGCGCCGAACACGCGTTTGGCCTCTTCCTGCACGACAAGCGCACCGAGCTCGAACGGCACGGAATCGAAACCGCATGAGAACACGATACGCGCGCCGCTCTCTTTGGCGGCCGCCTCGTACTTGTCGATCATCTGTCGCATCCAGATCGGTTCGCCGCAGAGATCGAAATAATCGGTGCCGGTGGCGACGCAGGCCGCGAGCAGTTCCTCGCCATAGAGCTGATACGGGCCGACGGTGGTAATCACCGACATCGTCTGCTCCGCCATCGCCTTCAGCGAGGCCGCGTCCGACGCATCCGCGACAATCAGCGGCGTATTCCCGGGCGCGCCGATCGCGTCGCGTACCGACTTGAGCTTGCCGAGGCTACGGCCTGCCATCGCCCATTTGAGCGCGTGGTCGCCCTTGTAATGCTGAGTCAGATATTCGGCGACGAGCTGGCCGGTGAAACCGGTCGCACCGCAGACGACGATGTCGAATTTCGCTGAGCTCATGGTCGACCTTTACTTCTTCGCGTAACTCACGCCCATGCCGGCGCGGACGTCGCTTTGAATCCCATAAGGCGGAATCGGATAGCGCAGGCCGTTCTTGGCCAGCGCCTTCATACCCTCGATCGCCTTGGCGAGATGCGAGGGCTTCAAGGCCATCAGCATCTCCTCGTCCGGCACGCCGCCATAGCGCCGTTCGGCATAGCATGGCAAGGACAGGCTGGGCTCACCGGTTTTCAGCGCCCGCCCCCAGGAATCCGCGCAGGCGGTCTCACCGACCACCCCCCATTCGAACTTCTTGTAGCCGGTATATTGCAGCCCGTTGATCAGGATGATCATCTGCCCCGGCGTCGCATAGACCAGGCAGATGTCGGGCGGATCGAGCCGCCCGCTCGCGAGCGGACTGACCGCAAGCGCCTGATACTGCCCAAACGGAACCACGTCCAGCGCCTCCTGGCGCTTGCGCGCGTCCTCGGCGGTGCCGTGCCAGACCCCGACATAGTTTTCGCCGGCGAGCCATTTTTCGTCCTGCGGCGCAAGCCCGATCACGGCGCGACACTGCGCACCGACAAGATCGTCGGCAGTGATACCGACCGTCCAACCCAGACGTGCAGCCATGCTGACGATCTGGTCGGTGGTGTGGACCGCGTTCGGCCGCCGGATTTTCGGGATCGCCTCCATGTCGGCGGTGCGCGCGAACAGCTTCATGCCGATCACCGTCGTCTTCAGCCGCAGCAGGCTGTTGAGGTCGGCGACGAGGCCGGCAAGATCGATCCTGTCTGCGCTCTGCTGCTGCATGGCGTCCTCCCGACCGACGATCGCGCGCCGGTACTCTGTTCTTGTTCTGCGGCTCTCGTTTTAGTCCTTACCCGGTCCCGGAAGCAACTCGCCGGTCCGCCCCATGATGCGATACGCCAAAAGGCCGATCCATTCGCGCACGGCGACGTCGGTCTTGCCGAGACCATCTGCCCCATTGCGGGTGAAGGCGAAGAGCCCGTCGCGCCCACCCATCCGCCAATCCACCGGATAGGCTTCGACATCGAACCCGGCCTTGCGGAAAATCCCCATCGCGCGCGGCATGTGGAAGGCCGACGTGACCAGAAGCCAGCGTTCGCCCGGCTTCGGCGTCACCAGCTGCTTTGTGAAGATCGCGTTCTCCCAGGTGTTGCGGGAGTCGCGCTCGAGGATCAGGCGCTCCTTCGGTATGCCCAGGCTTTCCAGGATCGGCGCGGTGTAGTCGGCCTCCCTCGCCTCCGTCGCGACCAGGTTCGCCGAGCCGCCGGTGAAGACGATACGCGCGTTCGGATAGCGCCGCGCGAGGTCGGCCGGCGCCAGCATGCGATCGGCCGCGTGCGCAACCACGGGCGTGCGATGCGCCGCCGACAGATCGGTGTCAATCGAGCCGCCGAGCACGATGATGCCGTCGGGGGCGCCCCGCGACGGGTCCCACGCCGGGAATCGCGACTCCAGCGGATACAGCAGAAGATTGCCGATCGGCGAGAACGCGACCAGCGCCAGCAGCACCAGCGTGGTCACGGCAAGCTTGCGGCCGACCGCGGCAAACCGCGTCGCCATCAGCAGCAGCGACAGGATTCCGAGCTCGATCAGGAGATTGATCGGCAGCAGAGCGGTGCCGAGGGTCTTGGAAAGAACGAAATACAGGGGAGCCTCGCTGGAATGATCGTGCCGGGCTTGACCGGCCCGTCCATCTTCAGAAATCTTCTTGAAAGAGGATCGATCGCCCGGTCAAGCCCGGGCATAACAGGTTCTCATGACGAGTTCTGATGAAACCGATTGGACGCGGCTAATGACCCATCACCACCTGCATTCAAGCCCCGAGACCTGCCATTGGGGCTTCTTCGAAGCCGCGCTCAAACCCGTCCTCACCGTCAAAAGCGGCGATGAGGTGACGGTCGACACCATCAGCGGCGGGCCCGACATGCTGCCCGACCGCACCAAGTTTCACATTCCGCCGGAGATGTTCGAGGTTCACGCCAAGAACGAGCGCATGCTGCCCGGCCACATCCTCACCGGCCCGATCGCGGTCGAGGGCGCCGAGCCCGGCGACGTGCTGGCGGTCGAGATCCTCGACGTCCAGCTCCGGCAGGATTGGGGCTGGAACATGATCAAGCCGCTGTCCGGCACCCTGCCCGACGATTTCCACGAAACGCGCATCCTGAACATCCCGCTCGACCGGTCGCGGATGGTCGGCCGCATGCCCTGGGGCCTCGATCTGCCGCTCAAGCCATTCTTCGGCGTGATGGGCGTCTCGCCGCCGCCGGCCTGGGGCCGCATCTCCTCGCTCGTGCCGCGCGCAATGGGCGGCAATCTCGACAACAAGGAGCTCGGGGCCGGTGCGACGCTCTATTTGCCGGTGTTCGTCCCAGGCGCGATGTTCTCCTGCGGCGACGGCCATGGCGTGCAGGGCGACGGCGAGGTCTGCGTCACCGCGATCGAGACCGCGCTCCAGGGCCGCTTCCGCCTGACGCTGCGCAGGGACCTCAGGTTCGACTATCCGCGCGCCGAGACGGCGACGCATTACATGACCATGGCCATGGATCCCGACCTCGACCAGTGCGCGGTGCGCGCGCTGCGCGACATGATCGTGCTGCTCGGCGAGACGCGAAACCTGTCGCGCGAGGACGCCTACACGCTGTGCAGCCTGGCCGCCGACCTGCGGGTGACGCAGACCGTCAACGGCTGCAAAGGCATCCATTGCATGATCGAAAAGGCGATCGTGCACGGCTAGCTCCACCCGCCTGCCCGGACCCGTCTCCACGCCGCCGCCGCTCGGCATCCCGCGCGGCGCGCGGCGCTGCGCCTGATTTTCCTAGTGATTCCAATGAGCTGAAACACCGGTCTCGCCCGGATTTGACTCCCACCCCTGAACCTAAATAGAGTCTTAATCGTTACTTTTATGTACCCGAGTAAGAGGCTAGCGTTCGGGCCATGGCCACCGAAAAAGCCGAGACTGACCGCATTCCCGTAACCTTGGCGCTCTCGACCATCACCTATCTGGAAAAACTGGTGAGACAGGGCACCCACGGCACCAGCGTTCCCGGCGTCGCACGCACTCTGATCGAGGAAGGCATCCGTCTCGCCATCAAGGACGGCCTTTTGTCGATTCGCGACAACGGCAGAACGTGAGGGCGCGCCGGACGTGAGGCGGACGGATCTCGAGAGGCGGATGGCCGACATCTGCAACCTGGGACCGTTACAATGCCTGTTCTCTCACCAACTTCTTCACCGACTGCTTCTTCACCGACTTGGACCAACGAACGAATTGAGCTTCTGAAGCAGCACTTCGAGGCCGGCCTCACCTGCAGCGAGATCGCTGCCGACATCGGCGTCAGCCGCAACGCGGTGATCGGCAAGCTGTCCCGGCTCAATCTCACGCGCGGCAGGACGACCGACGAGCGCAAGCTCGAGCGGAGCCTCGCGCCGCGGCGCGGGACGAGAGCCGTACCTCGGCTGCAATATGAGATGCTCGCCACGATCTACGGCGACACCGACACATCTGCGGTCGCGGGTCCGATCGACGATGCCAACCGCTGCTCGCTGCTGGAGCTCGCCGAGAATCGCTGCCGCTGGCCGATCTCGACGCCGGGCGCAGACGACTTCTGCTTCTGCGGCAATACCGCGCCCGACGGCCAGTCCTACTGCGTCGGCCACAGCCGCCTCGCCTACCGGCCGAACTCGCGCGCCCGTGTGATGCGCGGCTGAAGGAAAATCCCAAAACGAAAAACCTCCGGCGGGGCATCACCGGAGGTTTCTGGAGGCTTAGCATGAAGCTAAGAGCCGTGACTTTCGTAATCGGCTGAAAACAAGATAGCTGATCAACTCAGGTAAGTAAATAAGTTTGAGGGCGATCGATTCGCATAGCTCGTCTTCGTCGTTTGCAACGTGTTGCCGGATTTTCCGAAGGCCGCTTTCATGAAAAAGCCCCGGCGGTTTCCCGCCGGGGCTCTATCAGATCGGAACGGTCTTCAGCTTACCAGTTGCGCTGGGCGCGCAGCAGCAGGCTGTAGGTGTCCTGGTCCTTCAGCTCGTAGGTTGCCGCAGGCTTGGCAACCGACGCCAGCGCCGGGGTGGTGATCACGCCCGAGTACTTCTGGTCGAGGTGGCTGTAGACGAAGTCAGCCGAGAAGGTCAGGTTCTTGACCGGCGTCCAGCGGGTGATGACGCCGATCTGGCCGATGTTGAAGTCCGGGTTGCAGGTGCCGGTCAGCGAGGCGAACGCAGCGCTGCCGCAGATCAGGCCCTTCGCCGTGCCGCTGTAGTTGACCGCAGCCCACGCGCCGTAGAGCGCCGTATTCCAGTACGGGTTCCAGTTGTGGGTGTAGGCACCACGGAAACCGTAGGTCTTGGTCAGCTCGAGCTGGCCGTTGGGACCGAACACCGCGTCAGACACGCCGGCAAAGCCGATGCTCTGATACGCGCTGCCCGAACCGCCGAACATCGAGTAGCTGGTCGCCGCCAGCGACTGGAAGTTGTAGCGGCTCGCGCCGTCGGTATAGACGCCCGAGATGTTGATCACGTCGCCAGCACCGGTCGGGATGTTCTTGATCTGCAGAGCTAGCTGAACGGCCCAGCCCCACTTGTCTTCCGGATGACCGGTGACTTCGGACGCGCCGTAGTAGGCGACGTGGTTGTCGTGCGCAGCCACCGACGCCTGGAACAGGCCCCAGGCCTGGTCGACACGAACCATGCCGACGATGTCGGGCGACCTAGTGCCGCCGATATCGTTCGAGCCGTAAGCACCGCCGAGGACGCCGCTGGTGGACATGCCGGCGGTGTTCCAGATGTTGGTCGTGAAGAACTGGGTCTGGTCCTGCGCCGAAACGGTCGCGGTCACGCCCTGGCCGAAATCGGCCGTGTAGGTGAACTGGGCGACGCCGTTCACGGAGCCGCTGCCACCGACGAGCTGGTCGAAGTTGTTGCCGGGATAGTTGGTCCAGGGCGCGTCGAACTGCGACACGGACTTACCCATGGTGAAGCCGGCGAACTGGATGAACGCATAGTAGACGCCGAGCGTACCACCCGAGATCGTGCCCGAGCTTGCGTTGTTCGGCGCAGACACGCCCGTGCTTCCGAGTTGCGAGTAAACGGTCGCGCCTGTTGCCGAGCCGCTTCCCGTATAGTTATCGGTCGTCCAGGTGAACACCGCGTCAAAGTAAGTGCGAACCACCCCGTACTCAGTCGCGGTACGGGTATCGATGTTGAGGTCCTCGCGAGCGCGCGCCAAATAGTAGTTCGACAGGCGGTTGTTCGCGCCGGAAACACCGTTGTAGGCGGCGCTGTAGTTGCCGCCGGCATTGAGCGCGACTTCAGCACGCAGATAGCCGCCGAGCTTGATGCAGGTGTCGGTGCCCGGGATGTAGTAGAAGCCCGCGCCGTAGAGCGAGCAGATCTTGACGTACTCGACCGCCTTGGCCTTGACCGGAAGATCGGCCGCTTGTGCTCCGCCGACGGCGATCAGACCCGCCGCAGTGCCGAGCAAAAGGCTCTTCACCACTTTCATATAAAACCTCCAAGTTGCTCATTTTACGGAGACCGGACCGTGAGGCCCCCCAGATCCCCGTCTTTTCAAATCCGCTCGGCCGCTTCGCGCTTTTGGACACACCCGCATCGACGCGAGGGACGTGAGCGAACCACCTGCAACGGGACGATTGAGTACCCCCCACCGTCACGGGCCAATATGCCTGCGCCGTTCCGCTAATCAAAATAGTTTATTTAGTCAGCTTTGTTGTTTCACTAAACCTGTGCCCCGCGCGCAACACCGCGAGTGAGGGAATATGCTGAGCTGATCATCTTTGTAGTTTTAGTGACAAAATTACCCTGCTCTGCACTTGCGTCTGGGCAGACTTGCGTGGACTATGGCCGTGCAAGACACCGGCCGGAAAAGAATCAGATCACGGGAGTGACGCTGTGTCAGCGACCAGGAAGGAAGGGGCGCGCCTCCGCTCCATCGGCAATCTCGATATCATCAGGCGTTTCACCTGGGAAATTTCGTCGATCAACATGTATCTGGAGGAGTTGCGTCAGTTCTGGGCGAGAACGCTGGGCATCAGCGGTCCGCAATGGCTGATCCTGATGGCGATCTCCGACCTCGACAAGGACGACGGCGTGCCCGTCAACGTGGTCTCCAAGCTGCTCCACGTCGATCCGTCCTTCGTCACCACCCAGTCCAAGCTGCTGGAGAAGAAGGGCCTGCTGCGGCGGCGGCCCTCGCCGACCGACGCCCGCGTGGTGCGGCTGTCGCTGGTCGAGAAGACGCAGAAGCACATCGCAAGCCTCAACGAGCAGTACAAAACGATCCGCGAATTCGTCTTCCAGGAATTCGACGAGAACGAACTGACCGAATTCACCGGCAAGCTGGCGACGCTGAAGACCCGGCTCGAAAAGGCCTGCGTCAGGATATCCCTCGACTACTAAAACATGATCCGGAAAAGTGCGAAGCGGTTTTCCGAAAAGATCATGCCCAAGCAACAACCTAAATCGCGATGACGATTCATCCCAATCTCATCGCGCTTTAAGACAGCAGGCGGCGTTCAGATCCGCCGCCCCGTGGCGCCCAGTTGCGATTCCAGCCAGTCGAAGATGTATTCGTTGGCAAGGCTGGGATTGTCCGCATGGGCCTGCGCCGCGCCGGTCTCCTGCGCGGTGAACACCTTCAGCACGATGTCGGAGCTGCCGAGTCGCGACTTCTGCACGATCTGGCGCGCCCGGTCGGCCTTGAGCCAGCCGTCCTCGCCGAGCGTGATCAGCACCGGACAGTCGACGCTCGAGGCCATCAACGGCGCCGACGGCACCGGGACGATGCTGAGGTCGCTCATCGCAAAGCGGCTGGCGAAGAAGGATCGTTCGTGCAGGTCCCACAGACCGCCGTCGCAGACGGCCGCGGCGAGCCTCGGCTCCTGCAACACCGCGCGCGCGACGAAGGAAGAGCCCCACCCGTCGGCCACGATGGCGACGCGATCGAAATCGACGTCGCCGCGTGTCTCCAGATAATCCATGACGCTGGCAATCGAGCTCTCGAGGTCGCGGCGCTGCAGGAGCGTGTCGGTATAGTCGTCACGCTGGTCGCCGAGCAGGTCCAGCGCGAGCATCGACAGTCCGCGTTCGCGCGCATGCGGCGCGAGCTTGAACAGGAATTCTTCCTTGCGGTGTCCGGGCTCGCCGATGCAGATCACGGTCGGAGCCCGCTTGCCGGCCGGGGACGCAGGCAGGAAATAGCCTTGCAAAACGTGTCCGTCATCGGCCCAGGGAATCGTGACGACCTCGCCAGCCGGACCGCGCGCGGTGAGGAAGCGGCGCGCGCATTCCTGCATGGCGAGCACCGCGACCCAGCGGCGCTCGTCGGCCTGGTCCAGCGGCATCGCGGCCGCGCCGTAGTAGTTCATCGCCCGCAGCCAGTTGCGCTGCGCGGTCGCCATGTGGCCTTCCGCGAACGCCGCCTCGGCACGCTGCCGGTTGGCTTGCGCCAGCCGCTTCCATTCGCGGTGCCAGGACTGCTCACCGCCCTGCTTGAGCTGCCGCGCGATCATCAGGCATTCTGCGATGGTGGCGCCACCCTCCTGCGCCGCGGTGAGGAGCCGCGTGAATTCAGCGGAAATATCCTCTCTCTCCGGGCAGAGGATCCAGTCGTCGGAGAGGCATGCGGGTATCATCGGAGCTACGCTTTATGATGGCGTTACCCCTGATCGACTAAACTATTTTGGTTCACCAACCAAGCTGCCGTGCGCCGAATGAGACCCGTTTCACATCACCATCGCTTGAACATTGCTTGAACGACGGAGCATGTCGCATGCGTGACATTCCAAATCGTCATAAGGCGTCGGAAAGTGGCAAGAGGTGGCACGTAAAGTTACCTGCGTAACATGTAAATTACCTGTGTAATAATACGTCCGCACCTCTTGCCATGATGGTCGTCATACCTACATACGCGGACGTTCGTTGACAGTCTCAGCCAAACCGAATCAACCGAGCCGCCAGCCAACTTCCTGCGTAAAGCTTTCATAGAAGGCGCGGTCGTAGGCCTGCTCCGGCGTTGCGCGCACGCGTTCGTCAAGGCGCTTTGCGTCTTCGCCCACAAGAATGCGCCACCGGTCCGCCTTGACCCCGTTGAGGATGATCTTCGCGGCCTGCGCAGCAGTCGTCGGCGCGTCCTCGAGGAAGCTGCGGGCGCGTTCGGCGAACGCAGCCTGGATGTCCTCGTCCGACATCTTGTCAGCATCCGGCACGCCAGCCGCGACCATGCGCTTGCGGGTCAGCGCGACCTCGTCGGCATTGAGCCGCTCCGACCCGTCGGCGCTCTGCACCTTGCGCGAATTGGAGACGATCGAGGTGCCGATATGGCCGGGCATCACCACCGAGCATTTGACATGCGGCGCGTGCAGGCGAAGGTCGTTGATCAGCGCTTCGGTAAATCCTTTCACCGCGAACTTGGCCGAACTGTAGGCGGTGTGCGCCTGCCCCATGCCGATCGAGGCCCAGAAGCCGTTGACGCTCGCGGTGTTGACGATGTGGGCCTCGTCCGCCGCCACCAGCATCGGCAGGAAGGTGCGCACGCCGAGATAGACGCCGCCCCAGCAGATGTTGAACGTACGCTCCCACTGCTCGCGCGTGTTGGTGAACAGGCTGCCGCCGCCACCGATGCCGGCATTGTTGAACAGGAGATGGATCCGATCGGTCTTCTGCAGCTCGGCGAGCTCATCGCGAAACCGCTTGAGATGATCCTCGATCGAGACGTCGGCGACATGGGTCGTGACCCGCAGGCCCTGCGGCAGCTTCTCGACCTCGCAGAGCCGCTTGGTCTCGGCCATCGCGGCCTCCGAGACGTCGCACATCGCGACATTGCAGCCCTCGGCGACGAGCTGCCGTGCGAGCTCGCGTCCCATCCCCGTGCCGCCGCCGGTGATGACGGCGATCTTTCCTGCAAAATCCTTCATCGGACTTCGGTCCCTCCCCTTGTCGGTATGTTTCTTCACAGCTGGCGCCGCGCATCGCGGCGCGCGCAAAATGTAGCAGCGCCGCATCCGCAGGTAAAAGCGGATCGGCGCTGCCATCTTCACATCAGTTATTTCGGCCCGCGGACTATTCGGCCGCTTCGACGCGCACCCCGTTCAACGCGCCGAGTGCCTCCAGCGCCTTGCGGGTGGCGGCCTGCTGCGCCGGCGAGGCCTCCGGCATCGGTGCGCGCGGATAGGTCCTGGGCAAGCCCTGGAGCGTCTGGGCGTAACGCGTGCAGGCCGGCAGATTGTCGGCAATCACGGCGTTCCACAGCGTCAACAGCTTCTTGTGTAGGTCGAGCGCGCGCGGATGGTCGCCCGCCTTCACCGCATCCCACAGCGCGACGGAGGCATGCGGCGCCGCGGTCAGGATCGCGGCGATCGAGCCATGGGCGCCGAGCGTGTAGGACGGATACATGAGGGCATCGACCGCGCTGTAGATCAGCTTGTCCGGCGCCATCATCATGAGATCCGCGAACAGCTTGAGATCGCCCGCGCTCTGCTTGACGCCGACCACCAGCGGCACCTCGGTCATGATCCGCACCAGCAGCGCCGGTGACAGATAGGACCACGGCACCACGTTGTAGATGATGATGGGCATGCCGGTCTCGTCCGCCATGGCGCGGAAGTGCGCGACCATCGCCTCGTCATCGGGCTTGAACAGATAATGCACCGGCGTGACCTGGAGCGCTGCGACATTCATGTCGCGCACGAGCTTGCCGCGACGGATCGCATCGCGCGTGGAGTCCACGATGATCCCGGCGATCACGGGAATGCGTCCCTTCACCGCCTCGACCGTCGCGGCCATCAGGTCGCGATATTCCTCGTGATCGAGCGTGTGGCCCTCGCCGGTCGAGCCGCCGGCCGCGACGCCATGCGCGCCGGCGCCGATCATCCAGTCGACCTGGGGCGCCACGAGCCCAAGGTCGATCTCGCCGTCCTTCCGGAACGGCGTCGTCATCGGCGGGATCACGCCGGTCGGTCGTGCCTTCATGGTCTGCCCTCGCGTTTCCTTTGGTCCTGTGGCGGTCCCGCTCTCCTGACGAGTATCCGTCCGCTTTCGAGCCTATCGGCTGCGCAGGCCTTGTGAAGGGGCGCTTCGCGCGGCGCTGCCCCCACAATCGCTCATTCCTGCGATCCTTCCTCGCCCTTTTCCTTGGGGATTCCCCGTATTTGCCCGGCTTCGGTTTAGGGGCAATTTTTTTACAATCCGAATCATCAAATGAGGTTGGACGCTGGGTCGAGTCGGCCAGGTCAGCGTGTTGTTTGTGTCACAGGCTCTGGCACTCCGCTTGCATCCTCTTCGTGGTCTGAAACTACCGATGAGGTGACAGGAATGTTCGTGACCGTGGTTGCCGTGCTCTGCCGGCTGAGCGCAGCCAGCTCAGGCAGTTGCATCGAGGAAATCGTGACCGACAGCAACATGACGCCCGAGATGTCGATGATGCAGTGCGCGATCGGCGCACAGGCCCCGCTTGCCAAATGGATGGGCGAGCATCCGATCTATCACGCCAATTGGCGCCTCGAGCGCTACAAATGCGTGCCGGGTCACTACGAGATCAAGGGCCACGCCTAAGGCCCCGCAAGAGTACGGATGAGGAAACGCCCCGGAGGTAGCCTGGTCTCTCCGCGCGGGCACCGCTAGCGCCAGACCCCATTGCGGCGGCGCGCCCCTGTGACGACGATCACGCCTTCCCTTTAAGCCACTGCACGCAGAATGATCGCACGCGCCTGTCGCCCTTCCGGCGTCGGCATCAGCGCGAAATTGTGCGGCTGGTCACGGAGCAGATGCAGCTCGACCGGCACGCCCGCCGCCCTCGCGCGCTCCGCGAGATCGACGCTGTCGGGATAGAGCAGATCGCGCGTACCCGAGAAGATCGTCATCGGCGCGAGCGAACGGAAGGCACCGTTGAGCGGACTGACGAAGGGATGGCCGACATCGAGCTCGCCGGCATAGAGCCGCCCTGCCTCAAGTATCCCCGGAATGTCCTGGATCGGATCGCGGCCTGCGATCTCGACCTGCTCCGGGCGGCTGACCGAGGCATCGGCCGCGGGCGAGATCAGCATCAGCCGGCCCGGCTGCCGATGCCCGCGATCGCGCAGCCACTGGCATGCGGCGAGCGCCAGGCCCGCGCCGGCGGAATTGCCGACCACCGTGACCTTTGCGGGCCCGACATCCTCCAGCAGCATCCGCAACAGCTCGGCCGTCGTCGGTACGAGATCCTTGGCGGTGGCACGCGGCGCAAGCGGATAGATCGGCACCACGCAGACGACGCGCGCCTTGCGCGTCATCTGGCCGACGAAGCGCCAATGCGCCGGCACGATCTCGTTGATGAAGCCACCGCCGTGCAGGAACATGACGTGGTTGCAGCCCTCATGGCCCGAAGATGGCGCCGTGTAATAGACCGGCCATCCGCCCATCTTGGTCAACGTCACCTCGACGCCGCGCCCCAAACCCGTCGGCTCGTAGGAGGCCGGCTGCAATGCGAGTTTCTGCACATGCGCCTGCACGGCCTCGGCCGAGGCAAGGTGCTTCTTGAACGGAAGCTGCCGCAACAGCGCGTTGAAGCAACGACTCTGCAGGCTCGGCGCGGGATCGCCGGATGGCCGCATCCCCAACAGCCGGCCGCCCGGACAGAACTGGAAGGCCGATGCGATCTTTGCAACGCTCATGTCAGGTCTCCTCCAGACCGGGCTCTCTGTATGGGCGACGAAAAGGCTTGTGTCGACCGCCGCCACATGCGGATATAATGCGAGCATTCGCTCGCTTTTCCTACTCGCATTCGGATCGCAGGCCCATGGCGCGCAAACCGCCGACAAAACCCCGGAAAAATGCCTTGCAGGCGCGATCGCGCGCCACCGTCGACGCGCTGGTCGAGGCAACCGCTCGCATTCTGGTCCGCGAGGGCTTTGAGAAAGCCAGCACCAACCGGATCGCCGAAATCGCCGGCGTCAGCGTCGGCTCGCTCTACCAGTATTTTCCCAGCAAGGAGGCACTCGTCGCCGCCGTCATCGACCGCCACAACGAGGAGATTATGGGCATCGTCCGTGCCGCCCTCACCGAGGTCGCCGACCTGCCGATCGACAAAGCCGTGCGCCGCCTCGTCACCGTCGCGATCGAAGCCCACCGCATCGATCCCAAACTACATCGGGTGCTTGCCGAGCAGATCCCGCGCACCGGCCAGCTCAAGGACGTCGAAGCCTTCAACCGCGAGGTCCACACCCTCGTGCGCGCCTATCTCGAAAGCCGTCGCAACGAGATGCGCAAGATCGACCCGGGACTGGCGACCTTCATCTGCGTCAGTGCGATCGAGGCGGTCGCGCACAACACGGTGCTGAACCAGGCCGAGATGCTCTCGGAGAAGATGGTGAGGACGCTGGTGGATGAGACGACACGGATGGTGGTGGGGTATTTGAGGTAGTTTGCGAAAACGTCGCCTCATGCACGCTCTACGCGGGAGAGCGGGCATCCCGCTAAGCAGTTGATTTATCTGCGGGCGGCATTGAGCCGAGCCCATGGCCATGAGTTTTCCATTTTTGATGGCGATCAATTCAGCTTTCCTATTGAGGACAAAACATATGCCCAAGAAAAATTGCCTGATAGTCCATGCCGCCGGAAGACAGCTCGACCTACTGCGCGGAGAGGCTTCCCGCATTGCGAGGGCGAACAAGGTCGACTGGTGGATCGATCGTGCCGACGTCGGCACACTTTTTTGCTTTGAAGACGCAAATGCTGCAGATGCCTTCGCTCGCACCTGCGACAACTTCGGAGTCCGATGCCAAGACGGCTAGCTCAAAAACCCCGCCGACTTTGTGAGCCGGCGGGAGTTGAGTGAATACCTACGAAAACCGGCCCATCGCCAAACGCGCGTCGGACGGTGGGGCCGTTCCGGGTGGATGGCGAGACCTTGAGGAGGTCCAGATTCGCCACAGACCGATTTTTCAATCTCTCCCTTGGAGAGTCGTTCCTCAGACGCCGCGATGCCAATATTTTTGTGATCTGGCGCAAAAGGAAGGCCCCAGCCAATGGGGAAGACCGGGGCCTTCACAGGCCTTGCGATGGATCACACGCAAGACCGATCGCTGGATAGCTGCAGGAGCGCTCGTTCCTCCTGCGGAACCAATCTCGACCCAAGTTGGCTGCAACTCCAGATGAGTCGCGAGAGCCAGCATTCCAGCAGCCAAATCGGGGCTAGAGTGTGTCCGAAGTTGAACTAGACGCGGGCGAAACCAACGTGCTGAAGCCGCGATCCAACTCGAGTGTTTCGCAAATCATCGATTCTTCGTAGGCCGAACCCGCGGCGAGCGACTAGGGCGCGTGGGTGAAGATATCCACTCGTCGATTTCGTCTGGCTCTACTCGCCACGAAGGCGAGACGCCATCGGCTGTCCGGGCTGTGACACGGTATCGGCGCTTACGGAGCTTGGCTGCCAAATTCTTCGCGCCATCTTCGTCTCGACATTCAATAGAAAAATTACCGTAACAAACAACCCAGCGCTTTCGACTTACTTTTCGTTTGGATCGCGCTGAACGCTCCATCTAAGGGACCCCGTGAGTCCCCAAGCCCGTCCCAATATCAAGACTCCATTCTTACCAAACCGTTTAAACTGGACCGCGACCTCGCCAAGGGCAGCGGGCTACCTACCCATCCTAGCAACCCCCGACGCAAGACATGAGGCCTGGTGAACTTCATCAGCAAGATGTCATTCAATCACCTCGTCTGCGCGGCTCAGAACGGAAGTTGGAAGCACCAGGCCGAGCGCCTTCGCAACCGGGAGGTTGACTACCGTGAAACTCGCGCGGCGCGCACGCTACTTGCTTGCCGCCATGACAGGTTACACATCATAGCGCGGGGAGAAGACAACTCCGCTCCGGACGTCGCGCCTCCCAAGTCCCTGCGACGCAATGCATTGAAGCAGCTGCCGTGAATATTCCCCCGTCCAACAGGCTGGCATGGTGACATCATGCCCCTGTTTTGCCCGACGCGTCAAACCACTTCGGAAAAACATAATTCGCCAATGGGTTCGCTACTGTGCATGGGGTTGTTTTCGACATTTTAATTTTCCGCCCCCAGAAGCAGCCGCCCGCTACCGGTCGTCGCGCATGCGTCACGCAGCGGGAGCAGACTCCACGCCGACGGTCAATCCACGGATGAGTTGGAAAAAATGGTCGGAGCGAGAGGATTTGAACCTCCGACCCCTAGTCTCCCAGACTAGTGCGCTAACCGGGCTGCGCCACGCTCCGAACGTCGTTCCATTAGCTAGGATCGCCGCTTTGCGCAAGGCGAGGTCGCAGCATTTTGGCGTCCGCGCCCACAGCCCCCGGAACTGCCGGCAAAGCTCGCAAAAAGTCCCCTAGCCGTCCTTCAGCGCCTGATCCAGCATCTCCCGGCACGCGACGAGGTCAGCGAGCACCCGTCCGAGCCGCTCCCGGTCGATGGCGCTGGGCCCGGCAGGTGCGGCGGGAGTGCCGCCCTTGCGGAAGGTGGTGAGGATGTCCTCGTCGTCGACCTCCGTGAAGCGGAAGTCGATGCCTTCCTCCTCGTCGCCCTGGTAGTCGTCTTCGTCGGCATCCGTGACGCCCTTGATGGGCGCCTCGTCGTCATCGTCGGGCTCCATCAGGCTGGCGCCGATGGCGTCCTCGATGGCCCCGAACGAGACCGCGGCCGCGCCGTCGGCGAGGCCCTGCACCGACTTGACGCCGTGCTCCTTGAGGATCCGCTGCACCCCGCGGATGGTGTAGCCCTCCCCGTAGAGCAGGCGGCGGATGCCCTTGAGCAGATCGACGTCGTCGGGGCGGTAGTAGCGGCGGCCGCCGCTGCGCTTCATCGGCTTGATCTGGGAGAATCGGGTCTCCCAGAACCGCAGCACGTGCTGCGGAATGTCGAGTTCCTGCGCTACTTCGCTGATGGTTCGGAACGCATCCGGCGCCTTGTCCAAATGCCAAAATCCTTCGCGCAGGCGGTTAAGCCTCGGGTTGAGCCTTGCTGGCGTCGCCATTGCCGCGATGCTGGGTGTTGATCCGCTGCTTCAGGATAGCCGACGGCTTGAACACCATGACGCGGCGCGGCGAGATCGGCACCTCGGTGCCGGTCTTCGGATTGCGGCCGATACGCTGACCCTTCTTGCGGACCATGAAGGAGCCGAAAGAGGACAATTTCACCGTCTCGCCCTTCTCCAGGCAGTCGGTGATCTCCTTCAGGACGAGTTCCACGAACGCAGACGATTCCGTGCGCGACAGGCCCACCTTCTGGTAGACGGCCTCGCAGAGATCAACACGCGTTACGGTTTTGCTTTGGTCGGTCATCGCCCTGCCCCACATCACGGCGAACAATTGTTGTCTGAAATTATGAGGTTACGATACGCCGGTCAACAGCGCTCATCAATGCAGGCGCATCGATAATCGCGGCTAATTCCGGCAAAATTTTATCGAATGTGGCGCTACCAGCGCACCAGCGCGGAGCCCCAGGTGAAGCCGCCGCCCATCGCCTCCAGCAGAACCATGTCGCCGCGCTTGATGCGGCCGTCCTTGCGCGCCACCGACAGCGCCAGCGGGATCGAGGCCGCCGAGGTGTTGCCGTGGCGGTCCACCGTCAGCACCACCTTCTCCGGCGCGATGTGGAGCTTGTGGGCGGAGGCGTCGATGATTCGCTTGTTGGCCTGGTGCGGCACAAACCAGTCGATGCTGTCGGCATTGAGCCCGGTGGTCTGGAAGGCGTCGACGATCACGTCGGTGATCATGCCGACCGCGTGCTTGAAGACCTCGCGGCCCTCCATGCGCAGATGGCCGACGGTCTGGGTCGAGGACGGACCGCCGTCGACGAACAGCTTTGCCTTGTGGCGGCCGTCGGAGCGCAGGTGAGTGGTCACGACGCCGCGGTCGGTCGCGGCATTGCCCGGCTGCTCCTGTGCCTCCAGCACCACCGCGCCGGCACCGTCGCCGAACAGCACGCAGGTGCCGCGATCATTCCAGTCGAGGATGCGCGAGAAGGTCTCGGCGCCGATCACCAGCGCGCGCTTGAAGGCGCCGGTGCGCAGGAAATTGTCGGCGGTGGCGAGCGCGAACACGAAGCCCGAGCACACCGCCTGGAGATCGAACGCCGCGCCATGGTTGATGCCGAGCGCGTGTTGCACCGCGACCGCGGTTGCGGGGAAGGTGTTGTCAGGCGTCGAGGTCGCAAGCACGATCAGCTCGATCGACTGCGCGTCCACGCCGGCGTCGCTGAGCGCAGCCTGCGCCGCCTTGATCGCCAGATGCGAGGTGAACTCGCCCTCGGCCGCGATATGCCGCTCGCGAATGCCGGTGCGCTGCACGATCCATTCGTCGGACGTGTCGATGCGCGCCGCCAGCTGGGCGTTGGTCACCACCTGCTCCGGCAAATAAGAGCCGCAGCCCAGCACGACCGAACGAATTTGAGTCACGAAACAGCCTCCTGCGCGGTCTGCACGGAACTAAGTGCACCACCCTCGCGGTTGAGCATCTGATTGATCTTGTTCAGGAGATCGTAGTGAGCCATCTCATAGCCAACATCGATCGCATAGGCAAAGCCTTCGGAGCTGATTCCACCATGGCTCTTGACCACGATCCCGTTCAATCCAAGGAACACGCCGCCGTTGGACTTGTTCGGGTCCATCTTGTCCCGCAGGGCCTTGAAGGCGCTGCGCGCCAAGAGGTAGCCGAGCTTGGACAGCCAGCTCCGCTGCATCTCGTTGCGGAGTAATTCCGCCATCTGCCGTGCGGTTCCCTCGGCGGCCTTGAGCGCGATATTGCCGCTGAAGCCTTCGGTGACGATGACGTCGGCCAGCCCTTTGCCGATACCATCCCCCTCGACGAAGCCGAGATAATCGAGCTCCGGCAGGTTCACCGCACGCAGCCTGTCCCCGGCCTCGCGGATCTCCTCGTGCCCCTTGATCTCCTCGGTCCCGATATTGAGCAGGCCGACCGTGGGCCGGGGCTTGTCGAACAGGACGCTCGCCATCGCGGCGCCCATGACGGCGAGCGACACCAGATGGTGTGCGTCGCCACCGATGGCGGCACCGAGGTCGAGCACGACCGATTCGCCGCGCTTGGTCGGCCATACCCCGGCAATCGCCGGGCGGTCGATGCCCGGCAGCGTGCGCAGGTGGAAGCGCGACATCGCCATCAGCGCGCCGGTATTCCCGGCGGAGATCACGACATCCGCTTCGCCCTTCTTCACCGCGTCGATGGCGAGCCACATCGAGGATGTCTTGCGGCCGCGCCGCAGTGCCTGGCTCGGCTTATCATGCATGGCGACGGCGACGTCGGTATGGATGATCTTCGAAGCGGCCTTGAGGGCGGGATGCTTCTCGAGCTCGGGCTCGATCTTGGCGCGGTCCCCGACCAGCAGGAATTCGATCTCGCGATGCCTGTGAAGCGAGATGGCGGCGCCTGGAATGACCACGGCGGCGCCGACGTCGCCCCCCATGGCGTCAAGCGCGATGCGAACCTTGCTTGGCATAAAAGTCCTGGAAACCTGGTCTGGTGCGGTCTTGAACGAGCGGTGCCGCAAAATGGGTCCGCCATGGACATGGCGACCGGTCAGGCGCCACGCGGCGCCCGGACCGGGGCGCGACAATAGCGTTTTGTTATCCCGAAACAACCTCTTGCCCCCAGCCTTTTGCATTCGGGGCGACCCGCGGGCGGCGGCGAAAATTCACAATAAGCGCATTGAAATCAAACAGATATAAGCTCCTTTCAAAGCATCCGGACAGGCATCTCACGCCCCCCGCAAAGCGATCCCCACCGGGAATGCCCAGCTATTTGCCTTTCTTCTTGTCCTGGAGCGCCTTCAGCGCCGCGAACGGATGGTCCTCGGGGTCCAGCGCGGTGACCTCGGCCTCGAACTTGACGCCCGGCTTGCGCGGATAGGGATCGACCGCCAGGAACAGGGCATCGGTGGCAATCCGGCCGAGATCGATGATGCCGTTCACGATTGCCTCCGGCGGATCGATCACCTCCGGCGGCTCCGCGTCGTCCTGCCCCTCCTCGATCAGGTCGGCCATCTTCCGAACCTCGGCTTCCGGGGCAAACACCAGGTCGACGTCTTCCTCGATCTCGCTCTCGATCGGATCGAGGGTGACGACGCAGGTCTGGCCGATCCGGGCGCGGACGTGCCCCGTAACCTGGATCCGGCCGCCGCTCTTGGGGACGACCTCGAAAGCAGCCTGGGCGGAGAGCACCTCCCGCAAGCCGCCGACCTCGGCGATGGCCTGCAGTTCGGCGACTGAAGCCTCGAGCTTGCGGTGCAGGCCGGTGTCGGGGATCTGCGCGACGATGACGGGGGACCGCCAGGGATCGGGTCTGGATTCGGCGTTCGGTCGGCTCATCGGGTGATGTCCTCAGTGAGCGCTGGGGGATACTTGAAGGATGCGCACAGCAGCGTGGCCTCGTCGGTCCGGCCGAGATCGGCCTCGGTGGCCCGGGCGTAGGCCGCGAGCCGCCGCGCCTGGTCCATGCCGGTCCCATTCAGGATATTCTTGCAGATGGCGGCTGCCAGCGCCTCGCCGCCGCCTTCGATGGCCTGGTCATAGGCCTGGACGCGGCCGTAAAACGCCTCGCCGAAGGCCCGCATCCGCTTCGGCACGGTCTGGTCGCCTATCCCCATCTCGCGCAGATTGTCGTCCATATCCTCGCAGAAACGGTCGAACAGCGCCTGCGACAGCTCCGTGGCGCCTTGGCCCTGGTTGGCGCCTTGGTTGACGCTCTGGACCGTGCGCAGGCGTCGCAGCAGCAGCCAGAGATGCAGCAGCAACAGATCGAAACGCCCGTTAACCGTATCGGGCACGCCCAAGTCGCGGTAAAATATGGGTTCTCGCGCCTGCGTCACGATCATGCCATAGATGGCTTCAATGGTGCCGCGCGGGGCTTGCCGGGGTTTCCTGAAGTGATTGAACGGCCAAACCATTGTGGGTTCCGCAAGCGGGCGTGCGCGTGTTGCAATTGCAGTCTCCGCCCGGTACTTCAGCGCCTCGCGCGACGCAAGGGGACGGAATCAGTTCCACGATGACGATAACGAACCAGACCAGCCTGCGCGCCAACAAGCCGCGCGGCCTTCATGCACGCTGGCGCGGTTTGCGCATGCTCGCGGCCGTCGCCCTGGTCGGCGCCGCCCTTGCCGGCTGCACCGGCGAGCAGTTCCAGAAGGGTTACATCCTGCCGCCCGGCGCGCTGGAGCAGATTCCGATCGGCGCGAGCCAGGACCAGGTGCTGATCGTGATGGGCACCCCCTCCACGGTCGCAACCCTCGACGGCGAGGTGTTTTACTACATCTCGCAGCGCTCGGAGCGGATGGTCGCCTTCATGAACCAGAAGGTGGTCGACCAGCGCGTCATCGCGGTCTATTTCGACAAGAATCGGCGCGTGCGCCGGCTGGCGAATTACGGCCTTCAGGACGGCAAGATCTTCGACTTCATCAGCCGGACCACGGCGACGTCGGGTCAGGAGATGAACTACCTCACGCCGCTGTTCAAGCTGCTCAGCTTTAACTGAGTCTTCAGCCTGCGGCGTCGTGCCGCCCTCCGCGCGGCACTTGCCGTCGCGTGCGGCTTGCCGTTGCGCGCCCGGTTCCATACGCTCCCTGCAAAACAAGAAGCAGGGAGTGGATTCGTGCCCAAGACTTTGTTGTCCCGCCGTCGCGTGCTCGCCGGTGCTGCCGGCCTCTCGGCCGCAGCGATCCTGCCGCGATCGAGCCTGGCGGACTGGAAGCCCACTGAAAACGTCCGCATCATCGTGCCGGCCGCGGCCGGCGGCTCGACCGACGTCATGGGCCGGCTGCTGGCCGCGCATCTGCAGACCGCCTGGGGCCAGTCGGCGGTCGTGGAGAACCGCTCCGGCGGCGGCGGTACGATCGGCACGGCCGAGGCCGTCCGCGCCAAGCCTGACGGCCACACCATCCTGATCGGCAACCCCGGGCCGAACGCGATCGCCTACAGCATCTTCAAGAACCTCACCTACAAGCCGGACCAGCTCCAGCCGGTCTCCAACATGATCCGGATCCCGAACATCGTCTCAGCGCATCCGAAGACCGGCATCAAGTCGGTCGCCGAGCTGATCGCATATCTGAAGACCAACCCGGACAAGCTCAGCTACGCCTCGTCCGGCGTCGGCCAGAGCCCTCACCTCACCGGCGCCTGGTTTCTCCAGCTCACCGGACTGAAGATGACGCACATCCCGTTCCGCGGCGCGGGCCCCGCGCTCCAGGCCGCGCTGGCCGGCGACATCCAGATCCTGTTCGACAATCTCTATCCGAGCCTGCCGCAGGTGCAGAACGGCACCCTCACCGGCCTCTGCGTCACCACGACCGACCGTAGCGACCTCGCGCCGAACCTGCCGACCATGCGCGAGAGCGCGCCGGAGCTGGCCAATTTCGACGTGTCGTCGTGGTTCTCGGTGTTCCTGCCGAAGGGTGTGCAGCCCGCCGTGCTGGAAGCGCTCAATCTTCAAGTCAAGGCGATGCTGGAGCGCGACGACATCAAGAAGAACATCGCCGCCATGGGCGCCCGCGCCGACTACGGCACGCCGCAGCAGTTCGCCGACTTCGTGGACGCCGAGACGAAGAAGTTCGCCGGCATCATCCAGAAGGAAGGCCTGCAGATGGACGTGCAGTAGGCACCACATCCGTCATTGCGAGCGCAGCGAAGCAATCCAGACTTTCGCCGCGGGAAGATTCTGGATTGCTTCGCTACGCTCGCAATGACGTGGTGAGAGCCTCCAGCCCATCAAACAAAAACCCCGCGGCTCGCGCCGCGGGGTTTTGTCGTGTGTCGCTTGCGCCGTTCAGTGCGCGAGGATCGCCAGCAGCAGCAAGGCCACGATGTTGGTGATCTTGATCATCGGGTTCACGGCCGGTCCCGCCGTGTCCTTGTAGGGATCGCCGACGGTGTCGCCGGTCACCGCCGACTTGTGGGCATCACTGCCCTTGCCGCCGAAGTGACCGTCCTCGATGTACTTCTTGGCGTTGTCCCAGGCGCCGCCGCCCGAGGTCATGGAGATCGCGACGAACAGGCCCGTCACGATCACGCCGAGCAACATCGCGCCCACCGCGGAGAACGCAGCCGACTTGCCGGCCGGGCCGCCACCCGCGATCGCATAGATCACGAAGTAGACGAAGATCGGCGACAGCACCGGCAGCAGCGAGGGGATGATCATCTCCTTGATCGCCGCTTTGGTCAGCAGGTCGACCGCCTTGCCGTAATCCGGCTTGTCGGTGCCCTGCATGATGCCCGGCTTTTCGCGGAACTGCCGGCGCACCTCCTCGACGATCGCGCTTGCCGCGCGACCGACCGCAGTCATGCCCATCGCGCCGAACAGATACGGCAAGAGGCCGCCGAACAGCAGGCCGACAACCACGTAGGGGTTGTTGAGCGAGAAGTCCGGATTGACGCCGGCGAAGTACGGATGGTGCGCGGAGTCCGCAACGAAGAACTTGAGGTCCTGGTTGTAGGCCGCGAACAGCACGAGGGCACCGAGACCGGCGGAACCGATCGCGTAGCCCTTCGTCACCGCCTTGGTGGTGTTGCCGACCGCATCGAGCGCGTCGGTCGACTTGCGCACCTCCTTCGGCAGGCCCGCCATCTCGGCGATGCCGCCGGCGTTGTCGGTGACCGGGCCGAAGGCGTCGAGGGCGACGACCATGCCGGCCAGCGCCAGCATGGTGGCCGTCGCGATCGCGATGCCGAACAGGCCCGCCAGGCTGTAGGTGACCAGGATGCCGGCGATGATGACGATCGCGGGCAGCGCGGTCGCTTCCATCGAGACGGCGAGACCCTGGATCACGTTGGTGCCGTGACCGGTCACCGACGCCTGGGCGATCGACTTCACCGGCCGATAGTCGGTGCCGGTGTAGTATTCGGTGATCCAGATGATCAGCGCGGTGACGACGAGGCCGACGATGCCGCATTGGAACAGCGACATGCCGGTGTAGTCGACGCCGTCGAGCTTGCCGAAGCCGATCAGATAGTAGATCACGCCAGCGATTCCGATCAGCGACAGGATGCCGGTTGCGATCAGGCCCTTGTAGAGGGCGCCCATGATCGACTGGCTCGGCCCGAGCTTCACGAAGAAGGTGCCGATGATCGAGGTGATGATGCAGATGCCGCCGATGGCGAGCGGCAGCGTCATCATGTTCATGAGGATCGGCGTCTTGGCGAAGAAAATCGCCGCGAGCACCATGGTGGCGACCGCAGTCACCGCATAGGTCTCGAACAGGTCGGCGGCCATGCCGGCGCAGTCGCCGACGTTGTCACCGACGTTGTCGGCGATGGTGGCCGGGTTGCGCGGATCGTCCTCGGGGATGCCGGCCTCGACCTTGCCGACGAGGTCGCCGCCGACGTCCGCACCCTTGGTGAAGATGCCGCCGCCGAGACGGGCGAAGATCGAGATCAGCGAGGCACCGAAGCCGAGCGCCACCAGGGCGTCGACCACGAGACGGCTATCAGGCGCCAGTTTCAGCGAGTGCACCAGGAAGCCGAAATAGAGGGTCACGCCGAGCAGCGCGAGACCCGCCACCAGCATGCCCGTGATGGCGCCTGCCTTGAAGGCGAGCTCGAGGCCGCCGGCAAGCGACGTGGTCGCTGCCTGGGCGGTGCGCACATTGGCGCGAACCGAGACGTTCATGCCGATGAAGCCGGCCGCCCCCGACAGGACGGCGCCGATCAAGAAGCCGATGCCGACGTAGAGACCAAGGAAATAGACAAGCAGGACGAAGATGACGACGCCGACAATACCGATCGTCGTATACTGGCGCCGCAGATACGCCTGTGCGCCTTCAGCGACTGCGCCTGCAATTTCCTGCATGCGCGGTGACCCCGCATCCGCACTCAACACCGAAGACGTCGCCCAGATCGCGTAGACGATGGAAAGCACTCCGCAGAGCACTATCAACCATAATGCTGTCATGTGATTTTTGCCTCAGATCCTTGATGTACGTACCCCCGGCGCCTTTTGTTTTTCCGTCATGCGGTGGGCGCCCTTATGTTGAACAGGGCCGCCCCTTGCACGAAGGTGTGGCCCTGGTCGGTCACAAGCTTGCCAAAATCAAATTGAGGGTGCAACGCCGGATGAGGTCGAAAAAGCCGATCTCGGCAAGTATTTAGGCCAATTCTGGTGCGTTTGACCGACGGCTTGACGCAACTCCGCGAGGCGCCTCTCCGAAACCGGCGAGGCTTGGCCGCGGCCACGCCTATGCGGCCGACCTCACGGGATGGCGAGACGCTGCCGCCAGTTCCAAGGTCTGCCCGTCGGCTGTCGTGCGTCGGTTGAAGATCTTGACGTCGTAGACGCTGCCATTGGGGCCAGCCTCCAGCGTCACCGAAACGGCCTGCTCGGGCTTGAGGACGCCGAGCGGCACATCCTGGTCGGGCAGGATGAGCGTCGCCTGCTCATTGACCAACACCACGACAAGATGGCCTTTCGCCATGTTGGCCTTCGACAACCCGCGCAACTGGCCGTGATAAGGCTCCCGGGTCCAGGCCGATGGCAGGCCGGGATCGACCACGACATGGATGTTGTTAGTCCCGGGATGCAAGGTGAGCACCATCTTCGACTGATCCGGCTTCCATTGCATGGACATCGACGGCATGGTTTTCCAGAGACAATTGAACGCGGCGCACTCGTCCGGCAGATTGTCGTGGATCGTGCAACCCCGGCCGGGCTTGCAATGCGAGCACCATTTGCCAGCGGCCTTGCCGAGCTCGACCACGTTGTAGACCTTGCAACAGAGCGTGCAGCTTCCGCACTCCCTCCCGGGAACAATCTGCGCCTCGTTCAAACCCGCAACGGCCGCCGTCATCGAATCAAATCCATTGGCTGCATTCGCACCAACGGTTCGGATACATCTACTTGCTTTCGTCGGGGTTGCGGCAAGCGGCGACCGGCAAATCCGGACAGATCGGGCTTGAGGCGAGTCGAATTCAGAAGTGGCTGTAGGACAGGCGCTTCAAGGTCAGTTCCTGACCCTGCCCGTCCAGGAAGCGCGGCTGCTCGCGGCCCGCGACGATCGTGCCGATTGCTGTGACGGCCACGCCTGCCGCCCGCCCCGCGGAGATCAGCGCATCGCTCTCGGCTGGTGGTACCGTGCACAGCACCTCGTAATCGTCGCCGCCGGCAAGCAGCGTCTCAACGCAAATAGCGTTGCGCGCGATCAGGCCGGCCGCAGCAGCCGAGAGCGGCACGTTCGCGACGTCAACCGTGGCCGAGACGCCCGACGCTGCACAGAGTTTCGCCAGATCGCCGGCGAGCCCGTCGGAGACATCCATCGCGGCCGTCGCGTGGTCACGCACGGCCTGCGCCAGCACATTGCGCGGCTGCGGCACGCGATAGCGTGAGACCAGCACCTCCTTCGCTTGCGGTTCGGACGCGAGCGCCCCGGCCGCGGCGCCGCCTGTGAGCACGTCGAGGCCGAGCGCGGCGTCGCCGATCGTTCCCGTTACCAGGATGCGGTCGCCCGGCCGCGCGCCGGTACGGCCGACCATCCGTCCCTTCGGCACGCGGCCAAAGGCGGTGATCGAGATCATCTGCGGCCCCGGCGTCGACACCGTGTCGCCGCCAAGCAGCGGGCACGCGAAAGCCCTGCTGTCCTCGCCGAGCGCATCGGCGAACGGCCTGAGCCAGGCATCCTCCTTGCTGCGCAGCGCCAGCGTCAGCACGAAGCCGGCGGGCGCCGCGCCCTTGGCGGCGAGATCCGACAGGTTCACCCGCAGCGCCTTGCGCGCGATGGTGTCGGGCGGATCGGTGGCGAGATAATGCACGCCTTCGACGACGGCGTCGGTGGTGACGACGATGTCGTCGCCGGACGAGGACAGCACCGCGGCATCATCGACCAGCCCGAACGCGCCGGGGTCAGTCGCCAGCGGCTTGAAATAGCGCGCGATGAGGGAGTCTTCGGCGGAGGGGTTTTGAGAGTCTGCCATCGGCCTTAGCCACACCCAATGCTGTCATCGCCCGGCAAAAGCGCGAAGCGTGTCTTCAAAGAAGACACCGGGCGATCCAGTATTCCAGAGACGGTCGTGTCAAATCGATAGGCCGCGGCGTACTGGATCACCCGCCTTCGCGGGTGATGGCAGCGGAGTATGGGGCAGCCGCATCGCATCTCTTCACCGCCCTCGTGGATAACTACCCCCGCCCGAACTCGTCGCCGCGGAACTGGCGGCCGATCTGGTCGAGCACGGCGTTGACCATGCCGGTCTCCTCGCGGTCGACGAATGCATTCGCAACGTCGACATATTCTGACACGACGACGCGGCCCGGCACGTCCTTGCGATGCTGGAGCTCATAGGCCCCTGCCCGCAGCACCGCGCGCAGGATGGCCTCGATCCGCTTCAGCGGCCAGCCCTTCGACAGCGCCTCGTCGATCAGGGGATCGAGCATCTTCTGGTCGCGCACGACGCCGGAGACCACGTCGCGAAAGAAGGCCGCTTCGGCCGGCAGGTAAGTATCGCCCTCGACCTCGTTGCCGAGCCAGTGGCTCTCGAACTCCGCAAAGATGTCGTTGATGCCGGCGCCGGCGATGTCCATCTGATACAGGGCCTGGACGGCCGCGAGCCGCGCCGCACCGCGCCGGTTCGCTTTCTTCTCGGTGCCGGCCGGCGGCTTTTTGCTGTGATCGGCCATGATCAAGCCCGCGCCAGCCGGCGCTTGATGCGCAGCATCGCAAGCGCGGCGCGCGCGGCATCGCCGCCCTTGTTGAGCTCGCTGGCGCGCGCCCGCGCCCAGGCCTGCGCCTCGGTGTTAACGGTAAGGATGCCGTTGCCCAGCGGCAGCTTTCGCAAAACCGCAAGATCCATCAGCGCGCGCGAGGATTCCTGCGAGACGATCTCGAAATGGATGGTGTCGCCACGGATCACGCAGCCGAGCGCGATCACCGCGTCATAGGGCTTGCCGTTCGCCGCCGCGGCATCGATCGCGATGGCGACCGCCGCCGGGATTTCCAGCGCGCCGGGAACCGTGATGACGTCATGCGTCAGACCGGCCGCCTTCAGCTCGGTCACCGCGCCGTCCAGAAGCGCATCCTGGAGATCGTCATAGAACCGCGCCTCGACAATCAGCGCGCGTGCGCCGGAAATGTCGGTCTGGTCCTTCAGGGGTGCGCGTCGCGCGTCTGCCATCGTCTAAATCCGTTCTACAGAGGTCGGCGCTATGTAGTCGCCGGACGCATGTAAGCCAAGTTCAAAAGACACTGTCATTCCGGGGGCGATGCGAAGCATCAAGCCCGGAATCTCGAGATTCCCCGGCGCGCAATTGCGCACCTGTGGTCTGGTCCTTCGGACCATCCCGGAATGACGGCTCAGCCGTCACTTCATTTCCGTCAGCCGCGCGGCATAGCGGGCCATCAGGTCGACCTCGATATTGACCTCGGCGCCCGCTTTCCAGCCGCCGATCGTCGTGACCGTCAGCGTATGCGGGATGATCAGCACCGAAAAGGTCACGTCTCTCACCGTATTGACCGTCAGGGACACGCCGTCGAGCGTGATCGAGCCCTTGGTGGCGATGAAGCGCGCGAGCTCCCGCGTGGTCGAGAGCTCGAACCGCGCCATATCAGGCAGGTCCTCGCGACTGACGAGGGTGGCGACACCGTCGGCGTGGCCGGCGACGATATGGCCGCCGAGCTCGTCGCCTATCTTGAGCGCGCGCTCGAGATTGAGCCTCGTGCCGACCTTCCAGTGCCTTGCAGTCGTCAGCGCCAGCGTCTCGGCGGCGGCATCGACGTCGAACCAGGTTCTGCCGCCTTCGACGCCGGAAGCAACCACCGTCAGGCAGACGCCGTTGCAGGCGATCGAGGCGCCGTCGGCGATGGTGGTCTGATCGTAGCGGCAAGCGATGCGCAGCCTGTGCAACTGGCCCTGCGCTGTCGGCGTAAAGCCGACGATCTCGCCGATATCGGTGACAATGCCAGTGAACATTACGCGCGCTCGTAGATGGTGAGAGTATCCTTGCCGAATGTCTCGCTAGCATGAACCTTATAGGCCTGCGACTGCGTGATTTTCGACAGGGGCAATGCATCGAGCGCATCGACGCCGCCCGGGCCGACCCCTTCCGCTCCGCGGAACAGCCAGATCTCGTCGGCGAGGTCGGCCGCGACGAAGGACGCCGCGACACGGCTGCCGCCCTCGACCATCAGCCGCGTGATGCCTTTCTCCGCCAGCACATGCAGCACGGCCGAAAGATCAAGCCCGGAAGCGTTTCCTGGTGGTACGCGGATGATCTGAGCGCCGGCCGCTCCGAGCCGCGTGGCGGCGGCGGCTTCCGCAAGCTCGGAGCCGATCACCCAGAGCGGCGTCTCCCGCGCGGAACGACCAAGCTGGCTCGCGGCCGAAATGCGCAGATTCTGGTCGAGCACGACGCGTATGGGAGAACGCGCTTCCATGCCCGGCAGGCGACAGTTGAGCTGCGGATCATCCGCCAGCACCGTGCCGATGCCGACCAGGATGGCGTCGCTCTGTGCGCGGAGCAGATGCACGCGATTGCGCACGGCCTCGCCCGTGATCGCAAGCGGCTTGCCGCCAGCCGCACCGATCTTGCCGTCAGGCGAGACCGCGAGCTTCAGGATCACATGCGGGCGCTTGTCACGGATTCGGCGAAAATGCCCGGCGTGGTCGAACGCGGCCTCTGCCGCGCACAGACCCACCTCCACCGCGATGCCGGCCGCGCGCAAGCGCGCATGACCCTGGCCCGCGACTTCCGGATTGGGATCCTCGATCGCCGCGACCACCCGCGTGATGCCGGCGGCGATCACCGCGTCTGCGCAAGGCGGCGACTTGCCGAAATGCGAGCACGGCTCCAGCGTGACATAGAGGGTGGCGCCTCGCGCGGCCTCGCCGGCCCGCCGCAGCGCTTCGGGCTCGCCATGCGGTCGCCCGCCTGGCTGCGTCCAGCCGCGGCCGATGATGACCCCGTCTTTCACGATGACAGCGCCCACGGCAGGATTGGGCCAGGTGCGCCCCTGCCCGCGCTTGCCGAGCGCCAGCGCCAGCTGCATGAAGCGGCGATCAGCGTCCTTGGACTCGCGGGCCTTCTGCGCGAACTGATCCTCCAGGATCCGGAAGATCATTTGCGGATCGCGGCGAGCCGCGCTTCCTCCTCACCGGAGAGCTCGCCGAGCACGTCGGCGAAATCCTTGGCCTCGCGGAAATTGCGATAGACCGAGGCAAAGCGCACATAGGCGACGTCGTCGAGCGTGCGCAGATGCTCCATCACGGTCTCACCGATCACCTCGGAGGAGATCTCGGCCTCGCCGCCGGTCTCGAGCTCGCGGACGATGGTGGAGACCATCTTCTCGACCCGCTCCGGCTCGACCTGCCGCTTGCGCAAGGAGATCGACACCGAGCGCATCAGCTTGTCGCGGTCGAACGGCACGCGGCGGCCGTTGCGCTTGATCACCGTGAGCTCGCGCAACTGCACGCGCTCGAAGGTGGTGAAGCGGAAATTGCAGGCGACACACACGCGCCGCCTGCGGATCACGGAAGAATCCTCGGTCGGACGCGAGTCCTTTACCTGCGTATCGAGACTGTTGCAGTTCGGGCAGCGCATCCGTTTACCCTAGACCTTACTGATAGATCGGGAACCGATCGGTGAGCGCCTTGACCCGTTCCTTGATCGCGGCTTCGACCAGCGGCGCCTTGCCGTCGTCGGACTGCGCGATCGCGTTGAGGACCTCGGCGATCATGCCGCCGACCTGCTGGAACTCGGCGACGCCGAAACCACGGGTCGTCGCCGCCGGGGTGCCGAGACGCAGGCCCGAGGTGACGAAGGGCTTTTCGGGGTCGAACGGAATGCCGTTCTTGTTGCAGGTGATGGCGGCGCGGACCAGCGCCTTCTCCGAGACGTTGCCCTTCAGGCCCTTCGGCCTGAGGTCGACCAGCATCAGATGGTTATCGGTGCCGCCGGAGACAATATCGAACCCGTGGCTCTTCATCGCCTCGGCCAGCGCCTTGGCGTTCTCGACGACGTTCTTCGCATAGATCTTGAAGTCCGGACGCAGCGCCTCGCCGAAGGCGACCGCCTTCGCCGCGATCACATGCATCAGGGGGCCACCCTGCAGGCCCGGGAAGATCGCCGAGTTGAGCTTCTTGGCGAGCGCCTCGTCGTTCGAGAGGATCAGGCCGCCGCGCGGACCGCGCAGCGACTTGTGCGTGGTGGTGGTGGTGACGTGGGCATACGGCACGGGCGAGGCATGCACGCCGCCGGCGACGAGACCGGCGAAGTGCGCCATGTCGACCAGGAGGTACGCGCCGACGCTGTCCGCGATCTCGCGAAAACGCTTGAAGTCCCAGGCGCGCGAATAGGCCGAGCCGCCGGCGACGATCAGCTTGGGCTTGACCTCTTCGGCCTGCTTGGCGACCGCGTCCATGTCGATGATCTGGTCCTCGCGGCGCACGGTGTAGTGCGCCGCTTTGAACCACTTGCCGCTCATGTTGACGGGCGAGCCGTGTGTGAGATGGCCACCGGCCGCGAGGTCGAGGCCCATGAAGGTATCGCCGGGCTGCAGCAGCGCCAGAAACACCGCCTGGTTCATCTGGCTGCCGGAGTTCGGCTGCACATTGGCGAAGTTGGCGCCGAACAGCTTCTTGGCGCGATCAATCGCGAGGTTCTCGGCGACGTCGACCCACTCACAACCGCCATAGTAGCGCGCGCCCGGATAACCCTCTGCGTACTTGTTGGTCATCACCGAACCCTGCGCTTCCAGCACGGCACGGCTGACGATGTTCTCGGAGGCGATCAGCTCGACCTCATGGCGCTGCCGGCCGAGCTCGCCCTTGATGGCGGCGGCGATTTCCGGGTCGGCCTGGTCGAGCGAGGCGGTGAAAAACGAGTCGGGCGCGGAGGCGGTTCTGGCTGAGGTCATCTTGCGAATATCTCCACCGCCGCAGCCTTTTGGCGGGCTACGGGCGGTCTGGTGTGGCGATCGGAAGCGGCGAGCGCGATCTACCACATCACCCGCCCCCGGCCAAGTATTTGCGGGTCGAGAGCGAGAATTATGCCAGATATGGTGGGGATTGAAGGATCCGGGCGAGAGGACGGCTGCTTGAACCGTCCGCCCCGGTCAGTCCTGAAGGGTCCGATTTGGACCTTAAAATCCGTGCCGATGCGGGCCGGACCTGCCCCTACAGCCCGGTATACCCCGCCTTCACGGGATCGACGCTGCCGTCGAGCTGGCGCAGATAGGTCAGTCCGCACACCGTCAACCTGTGGGTGTCCTTCTCGCCGGCTTCCATCAACGTATTGAGGTAGTTCGTGACCTTGGCCCGTGCCTCCGCGCTCGCCGCGGACGTGCGGTTCGCGAGCAGGTCATAAGTCTGCATGATCCGGTCGATGGCAGCTTCCATATCACCCTCTGGTTCTGTCGAATTTTGGGAGTTTTGATCAGGCAACCGCGCGGGCTCCGGACTGGGCCTCGAACCGGCCAATGGCCTTGTTGGCGAGCCTGATCTTGTTCAATTCGCCGTGCTGGAGCAGCTTGATGATGATCTCGAGCAGGCTTTCGTTGGTGACCAGCGTGTCGGGAATCGCGCCGGAGCGGCGGAGGTAGTTGGCTGCGATGGCATAGGCGTCGCTCACGAGTTCGACGTTCATTGCCTGAAGCCCGCGCTCGACCAGCATCGCATCCTCCGATCCGCAGTAACAACTGCGGTGCGGGGAACTGGTTCCGCCTGGCCGGCAATTATTTCGCAGTCGCGAAACGACAAAACGCACCGGTCCGGGGCAGAGCCGGGCCGGCGCGCTTGGGGAGGTCAGGCACGTTCGGGAGGCTTGCCGGTCTTGTTATGGGCCGGCTTGGCCAAGTCCCGTCGCAAAGAACTCAGAGACGATACAGGATCTGGTCGGTCCAGAACCGCTCGAGGCGGTGCAGCGACTTGTTGAGGGTCGAGAACTCCTCGCCCGAGATGCCGCCGACCTGCTCCACCGTCTTGACGTGCTTCTGGTAGAGGGAGTCGACGATGCGGCGGACTTCCTGGCCCTGCGGGGTCAGGCGGATGCGCACCGAGCGGCGATCGACGCGCGAGCGCTGATGATCGAGGAAGCCGAGCTCGACGAGCTTCTTCAGATTGTAGGAGACGTTGGAGCCGAGATAGTAACCGCGCGTGCGCAGCTCGCCCGCGGTCAGCTCCTTGTCGCCGATGTTGTAGAGCAGGAGCGCCTGGACCGAGTTGATGTCCGCACGGCCGCGGCGATCGAATTCATCCTTGATGACGTCGAGGAGCCGGCGATGCAGCCGCTCCACCAGAGTCAAAGCTTCCAGATAGAGCGACTGCACCGAACCCTGCTGGCCGGAGACGCGCTCTGCGGTATCTGCCGCAGTTGCGACGGCTTTCATCATGACACTTCCCCTGTTGTCGTTTTTATCGACACTCATTCGACGAAACTTTTGCTCCGTCTGATAGGTGCAACTTAAGGGGGGCGTTTGAAGATCGGCTTAAATAAGAGAATAAAGAGATCATGAATTTAAGACAGTGAATTGCGGATTAAGCCTGTGTCACAAGGGCTTTTCGCAACCGTCTGTTGACCCTCGCAAGGTCCTGTTCACCCTCCGTCCGCCACCTCTGTCGCATTCCAGTACAGGGCCGCCCCGTTTCGAAACGGGCGCGTAAGAGCTGTGGCGGAACGCACGGAGTCAATGAAAAGTTACCTCGAATTTTAGGCAACCAACGGTCAACCAAGCCACGACTTTGGAAATGCCGCTCTCGTGTCCCGGACAAGCGCAGCGAAGCGGAGCGCAGAGCCGGGACCCAGAAGCCGCAAACGAGATCGTGGAGAGCTGGGCCCCGGCTCAGCAGCGCATCACTGCGTGCTGCGCTGCGTCCGGGGCACGAGAGAGTGTGAGTGTGCGTTGAAATCGCAAGCGCGCTACGGCGGCCGCTCGCGCGCGGCCATCCAGGCGAGCGCGAGATAGGCGGCGAGCATGAAGGCTTCGACACCGACGACGATCAGGCTGCCGCCGTAGATGCCCGGGAACATCAGTTCGATCACCGCCATCGACACCACGGTCGTCAGCCACACCACCGCGCCCCAGGGCGTCGCAAGCCAGAGGCCGACCGCGGCAACGAGCTCGATCACGGCGAAATAGACCGTGGCGGCCTGCCAGGCCATCGACTGGTTCTCGAACGCCTCGTCCTCACCGCCGACGAAGCCGGTGACCTGGGCCCAGTGATAGAGGCCCTTCAGAATCGACAGCAGCGCCATCACGCGCAGGAACAGCACGAGCCGGCGCGTCCAGACATTGTCGTCGGACTCGGGGCGCTCCGACGAGATCGCCGCCACCGACATCGCGTTGTCTCTGGCGTTGTCTCTGGCGGCGTCCCTGGCACTGGCGCCGTCGCGGGCCGCATCGCGGGTGGAGATTTCGGACATGGTCCCCTTCTGGCTGCTTCGCCCCGCAAAATCAATCGGCTGCCCGATTGACCTCAATTTTGCCTTGCGGCAGGTCAAGCCGCGGTGACGGGAACCATGCGAGCTGGTATAAGAATAATTCCAGCCGGAGGAAGAATGATGGCGATCAAATACGGACGTCCGATCGAATTGCGCGAGGTTTCGCGCCGGGATGGCGCCAGTGCCTCCCCTGCCCTCGATCTGGCCGTCCGCCCGCGCCGCAACCGCAAGGCCGAATGGGCCCGGCGCATGGTGCGCGAGAACGTGCTGACCACCGACGATCTGATCTGGCCGCTGTTCCTGATCGACGGCAACAACAAGCGCGAGCAGATCGCCTCGATGCCGGGCGTCGACCGCCTCAGCGTCGACCAGGCCGTGCGCGAGGCCGAGCGCGCCATGAAGCTCACCATCCCCTGCCTCGCGCTGTTTCCCTACACCGACCCGTCCCTGCGCGACGAGGAAGGCTCCGAGGCGACCAATCCGAACAACCTGGTCTGCCAGGCGGTGCGCGCGATCAAGAAGGAGTTTCCTGACATCGGCATCCTCTGCGACGTCGCGCTCGATCCCTTCACCAGCCACGGCCATGACGGCCTGATCTCCGACGGCAAGATTTTGAACGACGAGACGGTCGCGGTGCTGGTGCGTCAGGCGCTGGTCCAGGCCGAAGCCGGCTGCGACATCATCGCGCCCTCCGACATGATGGACGGCCGCGTCGCCGCGATCCGCGAGGGGCTGGACCGCTCTGGCCTGCTCGACGTGCAGATCATGGCCTATGCGGCCAAATACGCCTCCGCCTTCTACGGCCCGTTCCGCGACGCCATCGGTTCGGCCAAGACGCTGACCGGCGACAAGCGCACCTACCAGATGGACAGCGCCAACACCGACGAGGCGCTGCGCGAGGTCGATCTCGACATCTCCGAGGGCGCCGACATGGTGATGGTGAAGCCCGGCATGCCCTATCTCGACGTGGTCCGGCGCGTGAAGGACACCTTTGCGATGCCGACCTTCGCCTACCAGGTCTCCGGCGAATACGCGATGATCGCAGCCGCCGCCAACAATGGCTGGCTCGACGGCGAGCGCGCAATGATGGAGAGCCTGTTGGCGTTCAAGCGTGCCGGCGCCGACGGCGTGCTCAGCTATTTTGCGCCGAAGGTGGCGGAGAAGCTGCGGAGCCAAACGTAAGGTATCGCGGGGTGGGCCAAGCGGCTTGTCCGCCGTAGCTCGAAGAGCGAAGGCGGAAGCGTGCCCACCATGCCAGCTAGCGATCGCGGAACGATGGTGGGCACGGCGCTAACGCGCCTTTGCCCACCCTACGACGCCTTCCCTGAACGACAGCGGTAACAGCCCCGCCCCCGAATTGCCGGAATATTTCGGCTTGTTGACGCCCGCACGCCCTTGGCACGGGGATGACTTGCTCCCATGTCCTGCCACGGGAGTTTCCCTTGGGAGAACGGACTATGTCGTATTCGGACTCGCGCAATGCCTGGCGCAATGACGGCGCCATGCAACCGCACGCCTTCGATCCCTATCTGCACCCGGAATTGTTCCGTGGCGTGGCAACGCGGCGGGCGTTCGCGTTCCTGATCGACATGGTCGTGATCTCCGTTCCCGTGATCCTCGGCTACATCTTCATCGCGCTGTTCGGCATCGTCACGCTCGGCATCGGCTGGGCGCTGTTCTGGCTGGCCTGGCCGGCCTCCGTTGTTTGGGCGATCGTCTATTACGGTGCCTGCATCGGCGGTCCGTCGTCCGCGACGATCGGCATGCGCCTGATGGATCTGGAGTTGCGCACCTGGTACGGCGCGCCCGGCTATTTCGTGCTCGGCGCCACCCATGCCGTGCTGTTCTGGGTGACGGTCTCGTTCCTGACACCTTTCGTGGTGCTGGTTGGGCTGTTCAACGGCCGCCGGCGCCTGCTGCATGATGTCGTGCTGGGAACGGTCGTGATCAACAATTCCGTCCGCGCGCCTGTGCCGCAGGCGGCAAGGACCTACTGAGAGCCTGATGATCAAGAACCTATCAACCAGGACCGACTAAACTGACTGATCTGACCTGCCGAGTAGACCGATTGACCGGGGGCCTTCGTAGCGCGATGTTAATGCCCACTTTGGAGGCCCACGACGTCCCTTGACCCAGCACTCGCGCGACACCCCCCAATTTTACCTCACGGCGCCCTCTCCCTGCCCGTATCTGCCGGGCCGGCATGAGCGCAAGGTGTTTACGCACCTCGTGGGGGAGCGCGCAGGTGACCTCAACGACCTCCTGACCCATGGCGGGTTCCGCCGCAGCCAGTCGATCGCCTACCGGCCGGCCTGTGACCAGTGCCGCGCCTGCGTCTCCGTCCGGGTGGTCGCCAACGAATTCCGCCCCTCCCGGAACTTCCGCAAGGTGATCGCGCGCAACGCCGACATCATCGGCGAGCAGCGCAGTGCGGTGCCGACCTCCGAGCAATATTCGGTGTTCCGCGCCTATCTCGACTCCCGCCACCGCCATGGCGGCATGGCCGACATGACCGTGCTCGACTACGCCATGATGGTCGAGGACAGCCATGTCGAGACCCGCATCATCGAGTACCGCAAGCGCGGCCCCGACAGCGGCATCACCGGCCGCGGTGAGGAGCTGATCGCGGTGGCGCTGACCGATGTGCTCAGCGACGGCCTGTCGATGGTCTATTCGTTCTTCGAGCCGAGCCAGGTCAGCCGGTCGATGGGCACCTTCATGATCCTCGACCATATCGCACGGGCGCGACGTCAGGGCCTGCCCTACGTCTACCTCGGCTACTGGATCGAAGGCTCCAAGAAGATGGACTACAAGGCCCGCTTCCTGCCGCAGCAGCGCCTCGCGCCGTCAGGCTGGCTGCGCATCGATGCGCAAGGTGACGCGACGTCAGAGCCGCAGGATTAAGGGAGCGGTGGTTCGACGTCCCGCGGCGAGAATAGGCCCGTGCTTGCGGTCTGCAATTTCCGTCCTGTTCGCACTGTCGTTGATCATCCCGTCGAGCATCGACGCCCATGCCTGTGACGCCGGCCACAAGGACTATTTTGGCCGCTGTATCGCGGTGACACCTCTGCCCCCGAAGCTTCGCGCGTTCCTCAAGGACTACGGCCAGCCGATCGGCAAGGCTGGCGAGGTCGCTGATCTCTTCGCGCCAGACCTTCCCTTGTTCGACAAGCCCGAGCCTGGCCGCAAAATCATTCACACGTGGCGGCGCCCGAACGCCAACGTCGAATCCGAAGCCCGGATCGAGGACGTTCTTCCCGACTTCTATGTCGTGACAGTGAGCGTGTACGAAGGCCCGACATCATGCGGGATCGAGGAGTTCAAGCAGAAGGGACCGAAGACGCTGCGGGGTTACGGTCCCGAAGACCAGCCCGCAAGGACTGCCCTCGCTCTGGAAGTTCAAGCATATGAGTGGACTCTGCTAGCGGCCATAACCGCAAGCGCACTCACCCGAACAGCGTATCCACCAGCAACTTCACGTTCAAAATCACGATGATGCCCGCGACGATCCACGCGATCGCGGCGACGTATGGCGGTATCGCGAACTTGCCCATCTTGCGCCGATCCGAGACGAAGCGGACCAGCGGGATCACGGCGAAGGGCAACTGCATCGACAGCACGACCTGGCTGAACACCAGGAGATCCGCCGTGCCGCGCTCGCCATAGATCGCGGTGACGACGATCACCGGCACGATAGCGATGCCGCGCGTCAGCAATCGCCGCGCCCAGCTCGGCAGGCGCAGGTCGAGAAAGCCCTCCATCACGATCTGGCCGGCGAGCGTCGCCGTCACCGTCGAGTTCAGGCCCGAGGCGAGCAGCGCAATGGCGAACAGCGTCGAGGCGATACCGAGGCCGAGCAGCGGCGACAACAGCTCGAAGGCCTGGCCGATCTCGGCGACGTCGGAATGGCCGCTCTTGTGGAAGGTCGCGGCTGCCACGACAAGGATCGCTGCATTGATGAACAGTGCCAGCATCAGGGCGATGGTCGAGTCCGTCGTCGCCCATTTGATCGCCTCGCGCCGGCCGGTGTCGTTGCGCTCATAGGCGCGCGTCTGCACGATCGAGGAGTGCAGATAGAGATTATGCGGCATCACGGTCGCGCCGATGATGCCGATCGCGATGTAGAGCATTTCCGGATTGGTGAAGATCTCGGTCTTCGGCATGAAGCCGTGCAGGACTTCCGCCATCGGCGGCGCCGCGGCCACGATCTGGACCACGAAGCAGACCGCGATCACGACAAGCATCGCGATGACGAACGCTTCGAGGAAGCGAAAGCCGCGGTTCATCAGGAGCAGCAGCAGGAACGCATCGAGCGCGGCAAGCAGCGCGCCGCCGATCAGGGGAATGCCGAACAGCAGTTTGAGCGCGATCGCTGTGCCGATGACCTCGGCGAGATCGCAGGCGATGATCGCCGCCTCGCAGGCGAGCCAGAGCAGGAAGTTCACCGCCGGCGAATAGGTCGCGCGGCAGGCCTGCGCGAGGTCGCGGTCGGTGACGATGCCGAGCCGCGCCGCCAGCGACTGGAGCAGGATCGCCATCAAATTCGAGAGCAGGATGACCGAAAGCAGCGTGTAGCCGAACTTCGACCCTCCGGCGAGGTCGGTCGCCCAGTTGCCGGGGTCCATGTAGCCGACCGAGACCAGATAGCCGGGGCCGACAAAGGCGAGGAATCGCCGCCACCACACCCCCGCCGTGGGGATGGCAATCGTGGCGTTCACCTCGGCGAGGCTCTTGGTAGCAGGCGCATCAGTGCGCCAGCCGGCGGCATCTTGGGTCAAATCGGGGGAGCGGGCATCCATATCAGCAGAATACCGAAGTCGAAGCTTATTGCAACTCATTTGCAACTGCATCTAGCCGCATGAGTTCCCGGCGCGGCGGTTATTGGCCGCCCTGTCGGGAAGCGGGTGGGTTTGGCCGTCCTCGGGGGCGGATACTGGCGGCAACACGACTTTGCAGGAAATGCGCCATGTCAAACCCGCTTCGCCTCCCAGACACCTTCAACCGCCTCGCCTGGTCCAACCTGGCGGCGCAATCGGCCGAGCAGATCGCGCTGGCCGCGGCCCCCATCGTCGCCGTGCTCACGCTGGGTGTTGCGGAAGGCCAGACCGGCCTGCTCCAGACCGCCCTCACCCTGCCCTTTGTCCTGTTCGCCATTCCGGCCGGCCTACTCGCCGACCGCATCTCCCGCCGCTCGCTGATGGCGGGTGCCGAAGCGCTGCGCGCGGTCGCGCTGGCGGCCATCGTGCTGCTGCTCACACTTGGCGCGCTCAATTTGCCGCTGCTCGCTCTGCTCGGCTTTGCCGCCGTATGCGGCACGGTCGTCTACAGCGTGGCGGCGCCGGCCCTAGTGCCCTCGCTGGTGAGCGCGGAGCTGTTGCCGTCGGCAAATGCCCGCATCGAGCTCGCCCGCACCATCGCCTTTGCAAGCGGGCCTGCGCTCGGCGGCGCACTGGTCGGCTGGTGGGGCGCGAGCCCGGCCTTCGGCTTCGCCGCAGCGCTTTCGGCCATCGCCGTCGTGCTGCTCTCCGGCATCTACGAGCCCACCCGGACGCCCTCGCCGCGGCGCCATCCGTTCCAGGACATCCGGGAGGGCGCGGCCTTCGTGTTCCACCATCCGCTGCTGCGGCCGGTGTTCATCACCCAGTTCATCTTCAACACCGGCTGGTTCCTCCAGATCGCCGTGTTCGTGCCCTATGCGGTACGCCATCTCGGCCTGACCGCCGCAGGCGTCGGCACCGTGCTGACGATGTACGGCGTCGGCATGGTGATCGGCGCGCTGTTCGCCACGCGCGTGATGAAGCGCATCGCCTTCGGCACGGTGGTCGGCCTTGGCCCGGTCACAGGTTTCGTCGCTGCGGTGGTGATGGCGCTGACGGTGCTGGTCCCCTCCCCCTGGCTCGCAGCCTTGAGCTTCTTCCTGCTCGGGGTCGGGCCGATCCTGTGGGTGATTTCGACCACGACCCTGCGGCAGTCCGTGACGCCGCCGCGCCTGCTCGGACGCGTCTCCGCCATCAACATCATGAGCTACGGCGCCCGCCCGCTCGGCTCGGCGCTGGGCGCGATCGTCGGCGGCCTCTGGAGCGCGGAAGCCTGCCTGTATCTCGCAGCCGCCGTGTTCGGCGTGCAGGCGCTGGTAATCTGGCTCTCTCCCGCCGTGGCGCTGGATCGGCAGCCCGCCATGGTGGGGGACGAAGTGCCGGCGCGGTGCTAGTCCGGTACGCAATCAGTGGCGATGGCCCGCGCCAGTCGGGCAACCGCCGGCGCAATGGTCTGCTGCGGGTAGCCGCTGAAGCCCAGCATCAGCGCCGACTGCGCCGGGGCCTCGATATAGTGGCGGCTCATCGCGCGAACGGTGACGCCGTGGTCGCGAGCGGCCCGTTCGATCTTCACGTCGGACAGTCCCCGTCGCGTGTAGGCAACCAGGTGCATGCCCTGGTCCGGCGGCTCGACCGACAAATGGTCGCCCAGGCGCCGCCTCAGTGCCGCAACGAGGGTATCGCGCTGGCGGCGATACACTTCCCGCATTCTGCGGATGTGGGCTGCGAAATGCCCCTCCTCCATGAAGGCCGCAGCAACGGACTGGCAGAGGCTCGACGGTTGACGGTCGATCAGATAGCGCGCGGCAACGAAATTCCGCACCAGCGGGTGTGGCAGCACGGCGTAGCCAAGCCGCAGTCCGGGGAAGAGCGCCTTGTTGAGAGTTCCGACGTAAATGACACGGCCGGCCTCATCCAGGCCCTGAAGCGAAGCGAGGGGACGGCCGCCGTAGCGGAATTCGCTGGCGTAATCGTCCTCGATGATCCAGGCGCCGGACTCGCGGGCCCAGGCGAGAAGTTCGAGGCGGCGCGCCATCGACAGGGGAACGCCTGTCGGAAACTGGTGCGAGGCCGTTATGAAAACTGCGCGCGCCTTCGGGGCGCGGCGGATCCCTTCCGTGACGTTGACGCCGTGCTGGTCAACCGGGATGGCGCAAACCTTCGCGCCTGACGCAGCGAGCGTAAGACGGGTCAGGGTATAGCCGGGGTCTTCGATCCAGACCTCCTTGTCCGGCCCGGGCATGACACGTGCGGCGATGTCCACGGCTTGCTGCGTGCCGGCGGTGATCACGATCTGATCGACCTCGCAGCGCACGCCGCGTGCGGCCCGAAGATAGTCGCAAACCGACTTGCGCAGCTCCAGCAAGCCACGCGGATCGCCGTAGCCGAGATGATGTCGCTCAAACGATCGCAGCGTGCGCGCCGTGAGTTTGCGCCACAATTCGGCGCTACGTGCATCCAACAGCGTGCGACCCAGGTTGAAGGGACGCTCGTCATTCTGCGTCGTCACATCGACGAAATCGCCGAGGCCGTGAAAGGAGGCCGCGCCTGCCGCGGCCGGTGCCGCCCGCGTCTTGCGGCCATGAGGCGCGGCAAACGGTTCAGGCAGATCGGACGCAACGTAAGTCCCCGCCCCCTTCCTGCCGAAGGCATAACCTTCGGCCAGCAGCTGCTCGAAAGCCGAAACAACTGCGGTACGCGAGACGCCGAGCTGCGCCGCAAGGTCGCGCGTCGAGGGCAACTTGGCCGCCGGACGAAGCGCTCCGGACAGAATTGCCGATCGTAGCTCGAGGTAGATTTGGCGGAATACCGGCGCCTCCGCCGTGCGGTCGACGCTGAAGGAATAGAGTTCTGCCCAGCTCTGCCTGCTCTTCACGGGTCCTCGTCCGACAGGTGAGCGCACGTCGGGAAGTGGTATGCTGCAATAGGGCCAAGTGGACCTTTGCTCAAGACCACTATTTTTCTATCCTGTTTCGGATAACAAGGAAACCTGAAATGTCCGCTCATTCGGATGGCGGCGCGGAGCGTCTTGCACCATGAGTTCACCGCAAATCCGTCGCGAGGACCGCGCCATGTCGCAGGAGCGGATCCTGGAGATGCTGGCACGCGGATATGCTGGCCATCTTGCGACAGTCAGCGAGGACGGCTTTCCCTACTGTATCCCGCTCCTCTATCTCTGGCTCGACGGTGAGGTGTATCTGCACACGACAGCCGCCCGGGGACATCTGCGCGCAAACATCGAGCGAGATCCCCGCGTCTGCATCGAGATCGATGAGCACGAAGGTGTCTTCGACTATGGCCGGTTCGAATGCGATTCCGGTCTCGCCTATCGAAGCATATGCCTGTTCGGCCGCATCAGGGTCGTGGGCGACACGGGCATCAAGCAGCGGTTCTGCGAAACGTTGATGGCCAAATACGGCAAGCCGGATACGACGCGACCGAAGGGGTTCTTCCCGCGGCTCGACATCATCACCGTCTACGCCGTCGCCATTGAGCGCATGACCGGCAAGGAGACTTCGATGCCGCCGCTTTCCGAACAATGGCCCGCCAAGGATCGAACGAAAACGCCCAATGTCTCGGCCCCTGCGATCCGCCGCTAATTCGCCAGATATCGCTCGTAGCTCCCGGTCACCGGCTCGCTCGTATCGACCTCAGGATCGAGCGTGTAGAGGTCCTGCGCGCGGCCGATGCCGCGCAGCGCGTAGCGCCCGGTGGAGACGAGGTAGCGACGGCCGGTGGCGTCCAGGCCCTTGTAGAACTCGGCCGAGGCCAGCAGCTCGCGGTCGACCGAGCGGCTCATCGAGGCGATGCGACTAACCTCGTTGACGGTGGGGCCGACGACGGTGAAGTCGAGCCGGTCCGCGCTGCCGATATTGCCGTAAAAGACCTCGCCGACATGCAGGCCGATATAGGCCGACGTCGTGGGACGGCCATCGGCCTCCCGCCGCTTGTTCAGCGCAGCGACGTTCTTGCGGAACAGATGCTCGGCGCGTAGCGCAGCGCGCCGCGCGTCCGACATGTCTTCCCCCCAGAACATCGCGAGCACGCCATCGCCGATCAGCTTCAGGACGTCGCCGCCGGCATCGTGGATCGCGTCGATCACGGCCTGGGCATAGTCGTTGAGGAACGGGATGATCTCGTCGGGGCCGATGCTCTCGCTGATCCCGGTCGAGCCGCGCAAATCCGAATACCACAGCACGGCATTGATGCGCTCGGTGACGCCGCGTGTGATGCGCCCGCCCAGCACCTGCGCGGAGGCATCGCGGCCGAGATAGACGCGGCCGAGGGTTCGCGCGATGTCGACCTGCTGCGCCGACTTGATCGCGAGCCCCAGCACCGGCACGAGATCGCGCAGAGCTTCGAGCTCGGGTTCGGAGAAGCCGCTGTCGCGGCGCGTGGTCCAGCAGGAATAGAGGCAATCCATCAGGCCGAGCGCGCCGTTCTCGCCGAAGCGATGCACGAAGGCGAGATAGTGCTTGTGGCCTTTTTCCGCGAGCTCGCCGATCTGTGAGAAATCCATCGACGGCGCGTCGGCAAGGTCGATCACCCTCTCGTCCTCGCCGTGCTCGAGCATGTGGAAGAACACCGAGCGGCGCCAGCTCTTGGCGGCATCGCCTTCGGCGGTCGAACCATATTCGAACACATCGCTCTCGTTGCTCTGCCGGTCGCTCCACCGGAAGCCGCGGCCCTCATAGATCGGATGCAGCGTGTCGATCACGACGAGCCCGCGCGAGAGTTCCAGCCCTTCGGCGCGGCAGCGCTCGCAGAAGCCGCGGAGCAGCTCGTTTTCGGGCAGGCCCGTCAGCCCTTGGCCCGTCAGCCAGTTCATCAGCGCGAGGCGCGAGGTCAATTGCATGCGCCATTATGGCGTGCATTCGTGACGAGCGAAAGGCCACGCGCGAACCGTGCGCAACCAAGGCTCCCGTCCGCAGCAGATCGAATATGCCGCGGACGCTGTTGACGCGCTCTCGCCACGGGCCGCAAATGCAGCCGATGGCACCGCCGCAAACCGAGACCAGAATCGCACCGAGATGAGCCAGCGCCAGCTTCCGATCATCCTGGCGCTCGGCACCACGCAGACCCTGGCCTGGGCTTCCAGCTACTATCTGCCGGCGCTTCTCGCCGATCCCATGGCGCGCGACCTCGGCGTCTCCTCCAACTGGATCTTTGGCGCGTTCTCGGCCTCACTGGTGATCTCGGCGATGCTCGGCCCGCGCATCGGGCGGCAGATCGATCTGTTCGGGGGCCGGCAGGTGCTGTCGGTCTCGAACCTGACGATGGCCGCGGGTCTCGTCCTGCTCGGCCTCTCGCACTCATTGGCGGTGATGGCGTTCGCCTGGCTCGTGCTCGGCATCGGCATGGCGATGGGGCTCTATGACGCCGCCTTCGCCGCGCTGAGCCGCATCTACGGCACCGAGGCGCGCAGGCCAATCACCGGCATCACGCTGATGGCAGGCTTCGCCTCCACCGTCGGCTGGCCCCTCACCGCCTGGGGCCTGTCCCATATCGGCTGGCGCGAGACCTGTTTTGCCTGGGCGGCCGCCAATCTCCTGATCGGCCTGCCCCTGAACTTCTTCATGCTGCCGGCCATCAAGGGCGCCAGGCAGGCCGCGGCGACGGCCGAGAAGCCGCATCTGCCGCTCGACCGCACCATGGTGCTGCTCGCCTTCGTGTTCGCGGCGGTCTGGACCGTCACCGGCGCAATGGCCGTCCATTTCCCGCGCCTGCTGGAGGCCACAGGTGCGACGCATGTCGAGGCCATCGCGGCCGGCGCGCTGATCGGCCCGGCACAGGTGGCCGCGCGCATTCTCGAAGCGGGCTTCCTGAGCCGCTTCCATCCGCTGTGGTCGACGCGCCTTGCCTGCGTCACCCACCCGCTCGGCGCCGCCGTCGTCGCCATCTTCGGCGCGCCCGCCGCAACCGCGTTTGCGCTGCTCCACGGCTCGGGCAACGGCATTCTCACGATCGCGCGCGGCACGCTGCCGCTGTCAATCTTCGGCCCGAAAGATTTCGGCTACCGCCTCGGCATCATCGGCGCGCCGGCACGGATGGCGCAGGCCGTGGCGCCGCTGGCCTTCGGCCTGCTCATCGACGTCATGGGCGCCAAGGTGCTGATGGTCTCCTCCGCACTCAGCCTCTCGGCGCTGGCGGCGCTGTTCCTGATCCGCGCCGAGCGGCGGCCGGATTGACCGGGCCAAGGCTTTCGCGCACAAGCGGGCCATGAGCGAAGACAACAGCCCGCCCCGCACCTTCAAAGGCCTGCTGCGCTGGGCAACCACGCCGCCGCAAGCCTGGGGCGTCTATCTCCTCGCCATCATCCTGGTCTGGCTGCTCTCGTTCTACGCCGGCACGCTCAAGCCGAAGAAGACACCAGACGCCAGCCCGCCCCCGGTCACGGCACCGCGCAGCTAGGCCGGCTTCGCCTGGCTGGTCGCGATCCAGATGCCGGCGAACACAGCAACCAGCCCGATCAGAAGGTTTGCCGTGATCGGCTCGCCCATGAGCAGCGCCGCAAGCAAGGTCGCAGCAATCGGATTGACCGTCATGGTATTGGCAACGCGGGTCGGCGTCGCCCGCGCCAGCGCCATCACCCAGAGGATGAAGGCGAGCGCGCCGCCGCCGATGCCGAGATAGATGCCGGCGATCCACTGCGCCGTCGTGAAATGATCGAGCGCCGCAAAGCTGCCCTTCACGAACCCCGCCAGCACCAGCACGGCTGCGCCCGCGCCCATGCCGACGGTGAGAAAACCCAATGCGCTGGAGCGCTGCATCAGCGGGCGCGACAGCACGTTGTAGAACGCCATGCAGAACACGGCGCAGGTCATGATCAACTCGCCGCGCCAGGCGCCCGGCGGGCTCTGGGCGAGTCCCGCTGCCAGCGCCGCCGCCACGCCGAGCACGGCGATGCCAACGCCAATCATCTTGCGCGCCGTCAGCCGCTCGACGCCGAGGATCGCACCGACCACCATGGTGTGGAGCGGCAGCGTCGCCAGCGCGAGACTGGCGCGCGCGGCGGTCGTGTAGGACACCGCGATATTGTAGAGGATGAAGAACAGGCCGAAGAAGCAGATGCCGAGCAGCGCCACCGCCGGCCAGTCGGGCCGCTGCGGCCAGCGCACGCGAAGCAGGAGCGCACACGGCAGGAGGCAGAGAAAGCCGATCCCCCAGCGCAGGATCGCCAGCAGAACCGGATCCGCGCCGCCGACGAGATAGCGGGTGATCGCCGCGGCGGTGCCGCCGAGGCTGCTCGACGCCAGCGCGATCGCAACCCCGGCCCACTCTCCCACGATCATCTCCTGTCGCGGAGCTCTCTGGGGCCGTAACACGCTGCTGCTGCCAGCGTCATGGCAGCAGCCTCGGCGCAAACGTTAGTCGTAAAACTCAGGCGCCATCTTCTGGCTGTCGCGCTGGGCCTTGTCGTGGTTGATCCAGAGCTGCGCCTTCTCCTTACCGAGCGTGTCGGCGATCTTCTGCATTGACGCCGCGCTCTGGTCCTTGTTGGCGTTCATGCTGGGGACGCGGCGGTTGTCCCAATTGTCCTTGAAGTGGACGGCGTCGCCCGACAGCACCACCGCGCCGGTTTTCGGCAGTTTCACCAGCAGCGACTGGTGTCCCGGCGTGTGGCCGGGCGTCGACAGGATGGTCAGGCTGCCGTCGCCGAACACGTCCTTGTCACCCGCGAGCAACTCAACCGGATGCGAGGGCTTGAAGCGCGGTTCGTTGTTGGCGCCGGGCCAGTCATATTCGGCCTTCTGCACGTAGAGCATGGCCTGCGGGAACAGCTCGACATTGCCGGTGTGGTCGGGATGCGTATGCGACACCGCCATCGCCTTGACGTCATCCGGCTTGAGGCCGAGCTGTTCGAGCTGGGCGGCCAACGTCTTCGGCCGGCGCCAGGTGACGGCCTTGGGATCGGCGGGGACAAGGCCATTCGGCATGGCGGCGACGGCATCGGCGATGCCGGTGTCCCACAGGAACCAGCCCTTGCTGCTGTGCTTGATGAGATAGCAGCTGTCGACGAAATCCATCGACTTGCCCTCGTTCAGGCCGGGCGTCCAGCGCGAGATGTCCCCGGCGGTGCCCTCCCCGCAATTGAGGACGTAGAGCTTTTCGACGCCCGATTTCTCGGACTGCGCAACGGCCGCGTGGCCGGACAGAGCCAGCGCGGCAACGGCGAGAGCAAACTTGATCCTGGGCATCATCCTTGGTCCCTCTTGCAGAGCCGTGTATGGCTGCGACCGAGGATCAACCCCGGCCGCGCCGCCGAATTCCGTTTCGGCAGATCACATCAATGCGGGCAGGTCTCGACCTCGACCGTGACGTGGCTCAGGCCCTTCAGCCCAGCGAGCCGCTTCTTATAGACGGCCGGCTGCTTCGGCTTGTCCGACACCAACGAGACCAGCACGGCGCAATGGCCGGGGCCGACCTGCCAGAGATGCAAGTCGGTGACGCGGTCCTCGCCGACTTCCATCCGCGCGCGGATGGTGCGTTCGAGCTTCTCGTCGGCGCGCACGTCGAGCAGCACCGCGCCGGATGACTTGACCAGGCCGAACGCCCAGCTCGCGATCACGGCGCTGCCGATCAGGCCGACGGCCGGATCGGCCCAGACCCATCCCGAATACATCGCGACCACCAGCGCTGCGATCGCCAGCACCGAGGTCGCCGCATCGGCCATGACGTGGACATAGGCCGCACGAAGATTGTTGTCGTGATGATGGTGGTGATGACCGTGATCGTCGTGATCATCATGCGCATGCCCATGGCCGTGGTCATGGCCGTGATGATGGTGATCATGGCTGTCGCGCAGCAGCCACGCGCTGGCGAGGTTGACGCAGAGGCCGAGGGCGGCGACCGCGATGGCCTCGCCATAGACGATCGGCACCGGCGTGAACAGCCGCAGCACGCTCTCATAGGCGATCTCGACCGCGATCAGGCCCAGGATGATCGCGCTGGAGAAGGCCGCGAGGTCGCCGAACTTGCCCGTGCCGAAGGTGAAATGCGCATTCCCCAGGTGCCGGCGCGCGAAACGGTAGGCGAAAGCAGCAATGCCAAGCGCGGCCGCATGCGTGCCCATGTGCCAGCCGTCGGCCAAAAGCGCCATCGAGCCGAACAGCGAGCCGGCAACGATCTCGCCGACCATCATGACCAGGGTCAGGACGACCACGAGCCAGGTGCGCCGCTCGTTCTCATCGTGCTTCTCGCCCAGAAAGACGTGGTCATGGGTCCATTGCTCGGTCGAATGGGAATGCATCGAAAAGTCTCCGAAAGGTCCGGTCCGTTGACCCGCAATATAGACCTGCGGAATGTCCGGGCAAAATCAAGTCAACGAGCCGATTGACAGCCCGGGGCGGTTTCGTTGTAATGACGCTCATGGGGACTGAGCGATCTCCCCACGAGGCGACAAGCCCAAGTATCGCGTCCCGTTTGTTTCTACGAGGGCGCATCATGTCTTCCTACACAACGATATCATCTGACAAATTGGCACGGCTGATCGGCACGGCGAACGCCCCTGCCCTGATTGACGTGCGCACGGACGAGGATTTTGCCGCAGACCCGCGACTGATCCCCGGCTCGATCAAGTTCAGCCACAGCAACGTTCCGGACTGGGGCGGCGAATTCTCCGGCCGTTCCGCCATCGTCGCCTGCCTGCGCGGCGAAAAGCTCGCACAGGGCACGGCCGCCTGGCTGCGCCAGCTCGGCGTGCAGGCCGAGACGCTGGAAGGCGGTTTCGAGGGCTGGAAGAACGCAAAGCTGCCGCTGGTCGATGCTGCAAAACTGCCGCCGCGCGACGCCAAGGGCCGCACCGTCTGGGTGACGCGGGCCCGGCCGAAGGTCGACCGCATCGCCTGCCCCTGGTTGATCCGCCGCTTCGTCGATCCCAACGCGGTGTTCCTGTTCGTCGCGCCCTCTGAAGTGGTCGCCGTGGGCGAGCGTTTCAACGCGGCGCCGTTCGACATCGAGAACGTGTTCTGGAGTCACCGCGGCGAGCTCTGCACCTTCGACGTGATGATCGAGGAGTTCGGGATCGCAACACCGCCCCTGCTGCGGCTCGCCACGCTGGTCCGTGGCGCCGACACCGCGCGGCCCGACCTCGCGCCGGAAGCCCCCGGCCTGCTCGCGGCCTCGCTCGGGCTGTCGCGAATGTACGACGACGATCTTGAACAGCTCGAAGCCGGCATGACGCTCTACGACGCCTTCTACCGCTGGTGCCGCGACGCGACGGCCGAGACCCACAACTGGCCGACCAACAAGGTGAAGGCGTGATGGACACCCGCGCCAATCAAACGGGAGCTGATGCCGGTCACGGCATCAGCTTCGCTGAGGCTTTCCGAGTCTGGCTTCGCGTCGCCTGCCTGAGCTTTGGCGGGCCCGCGGGCCAGATCGCGGTCATGCATCGCATCCTGGTCGAGGAGAAGAACTGGATCTCCGAAGGCCGATTCCTGCATGCGCTGAACTACTGCATGCTCTTGCCGGGACCGGAGGCGCAGCAGCTGGCCACCTATGTCGGCTGGCTGATGCATCGCACCGCCGGCGGCCTGATGGCGGGCGGGCTCTTCATCCTGCCCGGCATCATCGCCATCATGGGCCTCAGCTACATCTACGCGGCTTTCGGCAATGTCAGCTTCGTCGAGGCGCTGTTCTTCGGGCTGAAGGCGGCCGTGCTGACCATCGTCCTCGAAGCCGTGGTGCGCGTCGGCAAGCGCGCGCTGAAGAACCGCATCATGATTGCACTGGCCGCAATCGCCTTCGTCGCGATCTTCTTCTTCGCGGTCCCCTTCCCGATCATCATCATCGCCGCCGGCGTGATCGGATATGTCGGCGCGCGGGCCGGCCGGCCCGAGTTTGCCCCGGCGGCTCACGGCCCCGGCGGCAGCACCGCCGTGATCGACAGCATGCTCGGCGAAGCCGTTCCCGAGCATGTGCGCCCCAATACCGCGCGCGCGATCCGCGTCGGTGCGCTATGGCTCGCGCTCTGGCTGGTGCCGGTGATCGCGCTGCTTTTGATTCTTGGTCAAGCCAGCGTGTTCAGCCAGATCGCGCTGTTCTTCTCGAAGATGGCGCTGGTCACTTTCGGCGGTGCTTATGCGGTGCTGGCCTATGTGGCGCAGCAGGCGGTCGAGCATTATCACTGGCTGAAGCCGCACGAGATGCTCGACGGTCTCGGCATGGCCGAGACCACCCCAGGGCCGTTGATCATGGTGCTTCAGTTCGTTGGCTTCATGGCCGCCTATCGCGATCCAAGCGGCCTGTCGCCAATGCTTGCAGCGACGCTTGGTGGATTGCTTGCGACCTGGGTCATGTTCACGCCCTGCTTCCTCTGGATCTTCGTCGGCGCCCCCTACATCGAGCGCCTGCGCGGCAACACGGGCCTCGCCGGTGCACTCAGCGCGATCACCGCCGCCGTCGTCGGCGTGATCCTTAACCTCTCGATCTGGTTCGCGCTGCACACGCTGTTCCGCGAGACCGTACCGGTGCACGCGTTCCCGTTCGCATTCGACAGGCCGGTGCTGACCAGCATCGACATCCCGGCGCTGCTGCTGTCAATCGCGGCCGCGACCGCGATCTTCCGCTTCAAGCTCGGCATGCTCACCGTGCTCGCCGGTAGCTGCGCCGCGGGCGTGGCATTCCGGCTGGCGGGGGTGATCTGAGCAGCAGCTTCATCGAGCTGTCATCCTCAGGCCGCAACCTCATTGCGTGACATTTGCGCCACGCTCTACCAAAACTTGTATGGATCGCATCGATGCGACCTTCCGCCACGCCCACCATATCTGGCAAAGATGCATGCACGTTTTGGGCATGTGGGGACATCTCAGAAATGACGCGTTGCATCAATCTTTGCGCCGGTATGCTTTTGACAGTGGGATTTTCCAGCGCGGCCTTGGCGGCTGATCTGGCGGTGAAGGCACCTCCCCTCGCGCCTATCCCCTTCACCTGGACCGGTTGCTATGTCGGCGCACACGTCGGCGGTGTCGTCAGCGACGACCGGACCACCAACTCGCTTGGAAACTCTGTCTCCTTCAGTTCAACAGGCTTCGTTGGGGGCGGACAGGTCGGCTGCGACTATCAATTTGCGACCAGATGGGTCGTGGGTGCCGAAGGCCGTGCGGCCTGGAGCAGCCTCCGCAACTCGCACGCCGGCACCGTCAGAAACCTCGTGACCGGCGTCGTCGTCCCCAGCCAATTCACGATGAGCAACGACTTCCTGGCCTCGGCCACCGCGCGGCTCGGCTACGCGCTCGCTGATCGCTGGCTGGTGTTCGTCAGGGGCGGCGGCGCCTGGACGCGTGAAAAGCTTGACGAGGCCTTCACGCCCGCTGGTGGCGTCCCCGTCAATCCCAGCGGAGCCAGCACCCGAACCGGCTGGACCGCCGGCACCGGCGTCGACTGGGCGTTCGCACCGCATTGGTCCGCGGTTTTCGAATACGACTATTACGACTTCGGCGACCACAGCGCGTTTCTGAGCAATGGGGCCGGCACGACCGTAAACATCTTCAGCCTGAAGGATCGCATTCACGCCGTGACGGCAGGCGTGAACTATCACTTCTAGCGCTAACGCATCATCATCCGTGCAATCGCCTCGCCGATCACCACCGTCGTGAAGTGGGTGTTGGCGCGGCAATCCGACGGCATGATCGAGGCGTCGGCGACGCGCAGGCCGCTTATGCCTTTCACCGTGCCATCAGGGTTGACCACGCCGTCAGGGTCGTTAACGCCGCCCATGCGGCAACTGCCGGCGGCATGCTGGATGTCTCCGGTCTCTCGCCGCAGCAGCGCATCGAGCTCGTGATCCGGCAAGGCCGCAGCTTGCGGAAGCGTCAGATCGGTGTCGGTCAGCCTGATCCAGTCGGCAATGCCTGAAAGCGCCGGCTGGGAGGTGATCACGGCCAGTCGTTTCACCGCGTCCATCATGCGCAGCATGTCGCGGGGATCGGCCAGCATGTTTTCCTCGACAACAGGATCGATCGCCGGATCGGTCGAGGCCAGCTTGAGCGTGCCGCGCGAATAGGCGTTGAACAGGCCGGCGCCGATCGCCCCGGGCACGCCGATGCCGCGGTGATTGAACGCGATCAGGATCATGTCGCGCTTGCCGCCATCGGCGAGGCCGGAGGAATAGGTCACGCAGCAATTGGTGTGGCGGGTGTCCGGATCGGTCGGCCGCAGGTTTTCGTGGAGCTGAATCGTGGCGCGAAACAGCGGGTGGTCGAAGAAGTGGCGGCCGACCGGCAGATCGCGCTCGACCGCGATCCCCATCGCCTTCAGCTCATCCGCCGGTCCGATGCCCGAACGCAGCAGGATCGCCGGACTGTGGATGGCGCCGGCGCAGAGCACGATCTGGCGCGCGCTGATCTCGTGGGTGCCCTGCCCTTCGATGTGAACACGAAGGCCGGTCGCCCGGCCGTCGCTGATCAGCACGCGATTGACCAGCGCATGCCCGCGAATCTCGAGATTGGCCCGGCCGCGCGCCGGCTCGAGATAGCCCTCATTGGTCGTGATGCGGCGGCTGTCGCGGCTGTTGATGGGATAGCAGGCGACGCCCTCGCCATCAGGACCGTTGAGGTCGGCGCACCAGGGATAGCCGCTCGCCAGCGCCGCATCGCGCAGGCCGCGATCGATCGGGCCCCACTTCTCGGGCGGAGCGCGATAGACCGGCAGCGGTCCGCCGCTTCCATGGCCCGGGGCGTCACCAAATTCCAAATCATCTTCGATCACCGAGAACAGCGGCATCACGTCCTTGGCCGACCAGCCGGTGCAGCCATTGGCTGCCCATTCGTCGAACGCGTCGGCGACGCCGCGGATGGCGATCTGGCCGTTCATCATCGATGAGCCGCCAAGCCCCTTGCCGCGCCAGTAGAAGCGCGGCTCCTGCCCGGCCACCCGGCGCGTCAGGAGATCGGGCCATTGCCATTTCTCCTGGTACTCACGCTTGTGGATGATCGGGATCGGATTTGGCGTCATCACCTCCCAGGGCGCCTCGTCCGCGCGCCAGTCCAGCCCCGCTTCGAGCAACAGGACGCGCCGTGCGGGATCTTCGGACAACCGCGCCGCAACAGCGGCGCCGGCAGAGCCGCCGCCGACAACAATGACATCGTACATCGCGTTACTTCTCAACGTTCCAGAACACCGGGATGGCGGACGGTATCAGACCACGCAGGGTGGCGCGATAGGCCGCCGGCTGCGCAAACTGGCCCCACGGGATCGCGGGCGCCTGATCGTACATGACGCTCTGAATCTCGCCGGCGATCTTCTTGCGATCCTCCTCGGCAGGCGCCTTGGCGAAGGCTTCCATCAGCGGCGTGATGCGCGCATCGCACTGCCAGCCGGTGAAGTCGGCGCAGTTGAAGGCGACCATGACGTTGGTCAGCGGCGAGCCAAGGTCAAAACCGCCGGCGTGGACGCCATAGACGCTCCAGCCCTCCTTCTTGGCGCGGCGCGCCAGCACGCTCGCCCAGTCCATCACCTGGAGATCGACGTTGAACCCGGCCTGCTTCAGCCGCTCGGCCAGCACCTGCGCCGAGACGCGCGGGGCTTCGAGGTCGTTGGCTTCCATGACGACCACGGGCTCGCCGGCATATTTGGTCGCCTTCAGCGCAGCTTTCGCCGCTTCAATCGACGTCTTCGCGGCGGCTTCCGTGCCCGCCTTGCTCTCATAGGTGGTGCCGCAGGTGAAGAACGTCGCGCAGGGAGCGGCGTATTTGGCATCGAGCCCGAGCGCATCCAGCACTTCGCGCTGGTCGACCAGCTTCCACAGCACGCGGCGAATTTCCGGATCATCAAACGGCTTCGATGCGGCGTTGAGACGATAGGCGCCGGCGAACATGTTGCCGCCGGTGAAATTGACCAGCTTGACGCGGGAGTTCTTTTCCAGCTGCGGCAACAGATCGAACGGCGCATATTGCATGAAGTCGACCTCGCCGGCCTGCAGCGCGGACGCGGCGGTCGCGCCATCCGGGATGACGCGGATCTCGAGCGTGTCGATGCCGACGCGCTTGCCGCCGGCGAGGAAATCGGCGGGCTCGGGGCGCGGCACATAGTCGGCGAATTTCTTCAGGATCATGCGATCGCCGGTTCGGTGATCGCCCTTGCTGTAGACGAACGGGCCGGAGCCGATGATCTCCGTGATGCGCTGGTCGCCGGGTGTTTTCGCGATGCGCTCGGGCATCATGAAGGCGACCGGGCTGACGGGATTGCCGAGCGCGTCGATCACGAGGCCGGACGGCTCCTTCAGCGTCAGCACGAAGGTTTTCGCATCCGTCGGCTCGAGCGAGGCCGTGATCGCGAAGATGCGACGGCCGAGCGCGCTGCGGGTGCCCCAGCGGCGCAGCGACGCCACGCAATCGGCCGCCGTGACCGGCTGGCCGTCATGCCATTTCAGGCCGTCGCGCAGCGCAAACGTATAGGTCAATCCGTCGGATGAGACTTTCCAGTCCTGCACCATCTGCGGCTTGATGTCGCCCTTGGAGTCTTTCGCAAAGAGCGTGTCGAACACCATGTAGCCAAACGTGCGCGAAATGTAGGCCGTGGAAAAATGCGGATCGAGCGTGACGATCTCCGCCTCGAGCACTGCGACGAGATTGCCCGCCGCATGCGCGGGCGCCGCGACCAGCGCGAGGCCGAACAGCGCGGGGATGAAAGCCTTCAGTTTGAACATTGTGCCTTTTGCTTCTTCTTGAGAGTTCATTTGCAGGCAAAGAAAAAGCAATGTTCGTGCCCGATCGACGCAGGCACTTATGCGCTCACGCCTATCTGCCAAGCGTTTGCGCCACACTCGCTGTCATCGCCCGCCTAGTGCGCAATTGCGCACAGAGGCGGGCGATCCAGTATTCCGGAGAGGGGCGTGATGAAACCGAGAAGCCGCGGCGTACTGGATGCCCCGGTCAAGCCGGGGCATGACACCTGTGTTGTGGGTCCCGGCTCTGCGCAGCAGCGTTTCACGCTGCAGCGCGTCCGGGACACGAGCCTGCTTACCCGATCACCTTGCCGAACTTGTTCGACTTCGGGAAACCCTTCGGCGGCATGCGGCCGGCATCCGCACGGGTGCCTTGCCACTCGGCGAGCTCCTTCATGGTCGCGGAGAATTCGCGGCCGGCGGAGTCCTTCCAGGTCAGGCCCGCCTTGGCCTCGAACACGGCGACGTCGGACAGGCCGCCGTCCTTGTACTTCTGCAGCCGCACGCCGCGACCGCGGGCCATCTCCGGCACCTGGTCGAGCGGGAAGATCAGCATCTTGCGGTTCTCGCCGATGACCGCGACGGTGTCGCCGATCACCTCGGTGACCGTGCGCGCCTCGTTCGGCATGTCGACGTTGAGGACCTGCTTGCCCTTCTTGGTCGTGCCGACGCAATCGTCCTCGTTGACGACGAAGCCCTGGCCCTCGTGGCTCGCGACCAGGAATTTGCGCCCGCCCTTGTTGACGAACAGCGCGACGGGAGCGGCCTCCTGCTCGAGGTCGATGAACAGACGGATCGGCTCGCCATGGCCGCGACCGCCCGGAAGCTTCGCAACATCGAGCGAGTAGAATTTGCCGTTGGTGGCGAACAGCAAGAGCTTCGAGGTCGTCTCCGCGAAGAAGGCAAAACCGAGCTTGTCGTCCTGCTTGAAGGCCAGCCCCGAGAGATCCTCGACATGGCCCTTCATGGTGCGGATCCAGCCCTTGTCGGAGACCACGACCGTCACCGGCTCGCGCTCGACGAGGGCTTCTTCCATTGCGGCGAGGTCGTGCTCGGGCGCATCCGCAAAGGTGGTGCGACGCTTGCCGAGCGGCGTCTTCGGTCCAAACATGTCGCGGACCTTGCCGACCTGCTCGCCGACCTTCTTCCACTGCTCCGGCTCCGAGGCGAGCACCGCGTTGATGCCCTTGAGCTCGGCGCGGAGGTTCTTGTCCTCGGTGCGGATCTCCATTTCCTCGAGCTTGCGCAAGGAGCGCAGGCGCATGTTGAGGATGGCTTCGGCCTGCACCTCGGTGAGCTTGAACGCCTTGATCAGCGCCGGCTTCGGCTCGTCCACGGTGCGGATGATCCTGATCACCTCATCGAGGTTCAAGTACGCGATCAACAAACCGCCCAGAACTTCGAGCCGGTGCTCGATCTGCGTCTTGCGGAAGTTGGTCCGGCGGATCAGGACGTCGCGCAGATGGTCGAGCCATTCGCGCAGGCACTCCGCGAGCCCCACGACCTTGGGGATGCGGCCCTTGATCAGCACGTTGAGGTTCAGCGGAATCTTGTTTTCGAGCTCGGTCAGCCGGAACAACGATTCCATCATCAGGGCGGGATCGACGTTCTTCGACTTCGGCTCGATCACGATGCGGACGTCTTCGGCCGACTCGTCCCTGATGTCGCCGACCAGCGGCAGCTTCTTCTGGTCCAGCAGCTCGGCGACCTTCTCGATCAGGCGCGACTTCTGCACCAGGAAGGGAATCTCGGTGACGACGACGACCCAGGTACCGCGCGTACCCTCTTCCTGCTCCCATCGAGCGCGAACACGGAACGAGCCGCGACCGGTCGCATAGGCTTCAGCGATCGCCTGCTTGGAATCAACGCAAATGCCGCCGGTCGGGAAATCCGGGCCCTTCACCCACTTCAACAGCGCCTTGGATTTCGCGTCGGGCTTCTCGATCAGGTGCAGCGCGGCCTCGCAGAGCTCGGCCGCGTTGTGCGGCGGGATCGAGGTCGCCATGCCGACCGCGATGCCTTGCGCGCCGTTGGCAAGCAGGTTCGGAAAGCCGCCGGGCAGCACGACCGGCTCTTTCGACTGGCCGTCGTAGTTGGGCCGGAACTCGACGCCGTCCTCGTCGATGCCCTCGAGCAGAAGCCGCGCGACGTCGGTCATGCGCGCTTCGGTGTAGCGGTAGGCAGCCGGGTTATCGCCGTCGATATTGCCAAAATTGCCTTGGCCGTCGACCAGCGGGTAGCGCGAGGAGAAATCCTGCGCGAGGCGTACCATGGCGTCGTAGATCGCCTGGTCGCCATGCGGATGGAACGAGCCCATCACGTCGCCGACGATCTTGGCGGATTTCTTGAACGCCGTGCCGGGGTCGAGCCGGAGCAGGCGCATGCCGTAGAGGATGCGCCGGTGCACCGGCTTCAGACCGTCGCGCGCATCCGGCAGCGCACGGTGCATGATGGTGGAGAGCGCATAGGCGAGATAGCGCTCTTCCAGCGCCTCACGCAGCGGCACCTCGTGAATTTCGGCCGGTTCCTCCGGCGGAATCAATCGTTTTCCCATGCCGCCCGGTTAAACCGTGGAAGCGAATCGGGCAAGGATCGATTGGTTCCCTGTGGGCGGCTATTGCCCTGCCCAGCCGGCGGTCACTGGCTGCTGGGTCTTGGCTTGCGCGGTGACCGGCGCATTCGTCAGGCAACGCCGGGCGACCTCGATTTCGGCCTCCGTTGCCCCCTTGGACCGCGCCCAACTCTCTGCGGCCGCAGCGGAATATTTCGCCACGTAATACCGGATCACGGTGCAGGATGCCCGGCGAAAGACACCCGGTTGCGGCTCGCCAGCCACGGCGTCAGGCGCGAACGCAAGCAACGCCGCCGACACGGCGAATCCCTTGATCAACATTTTTGGCTGTCCCCGTTGTGGAACCCTGCGAGGGCCAATTCGACCAGGCGGATTTCGTTCCCGGGGAACTTCCATGTCTGGCGACAGGGCAGAAGCGCTCTCAGGTCATGGCGCCGGAATGGCCAAATTCGCCTGCTGCCGCGTCAGCGCATTGATGAAGCCGGCGCGCGCGTCGGAATGGCCCTGGCCGCGCGGCTCCAGCACATGGCGCAGCAGGAACAGGCCGGTGAGCCGGAAGCCGTCCTGGAGATCCTGGTCGGTGAGGTCGCTCGCGGCCTCGCCACGACGCAGGAACGGCGGCAGGCGCAACAGCCGGTCGCGCCATGGCTCGCCGGCCCCGCGCGACACCGCGCCGCCGGATTTCGGCGAAACATAGATCAGATCCGTGGTCTCACCGGTCACCGCGCAGTTTTCCAGCGCCAGCCCAAAGCCGAGCTCGGCGAGCATCGCCAGCTCGAAATGGATGAGGTGCACCGCGGCACTGCCGATATCGTCGAAATCATCGAGTGAATGTTCAAGCATCGCAAAGATGTCTTCGTGCGGATCGCGCTCCGGCAGCAGCCGCGCAATCGAGGCGAGATGGGTGACGCCATAGACCCCGTGGGCGGATCCCAGCAGCGTCGCCGCGCGCAGCTTGAGGCCCTCAACCGCATAGGTGCCGAGATGCTCGTCGAGCCGCGCCCGCCACACGACGCTGACGCTGTTGCCGGGCTGCAAGAGCGGCCGCATCCGCGAACCGGCGCCACCGCGCACGAGGCCGAGATGCCGGCCGTGCGCACGCGTCAGCAGCTCGACGATGGCGCTGCTCTCGCCATGCCGCCGCACGCCCAGCACGATGCCTTCGTCGGTCCATTCCATGGAACGGAGCTTATCGCATTTCAGGTGAGTGTAGGACGGGCAAAGCGAAGCGTGCCCACCAATTTGATCCGCAGCACGATTAGGTTGGGCACGGCGCGCAAGGGCGCGCCTTTGCCCACCCTACGGCATCGCGCAAGACGTTAGGCGTTGAACCAGCCCTGGGCGTCGCCGCTGAACGAGAAATACAGCCCCATCGCGGTCAGCACGCAGGAGACGATCTCGATGACGCTGTCGAGCTCCAGGCCCTTCTCGCCAATGATCTGGCCGAGCGAGATCACGGACAGCACGAGGGCCGCCGCCAGCACCCAGCGCGGCCAGTTCTTGCGCCAACGCGCAGCCAACCAGACGAAATAGACCAGCAGCAGGATCATGCCGCCGGCGAGCATGGTCGCCATCATGATCATCGGCTCGGTCATCTCGGCACTGGGCGTGCGGTCCTGCACCGCGACCGACAGGGCATCCAGCATCAATGACGCATAGAGCAGCGCTTCGAAGCGCCGGACGTTGCTGGGTACGCTCATCGGTGACCGATCTTTTCTTGGTTATTCTTTGGGAAATTCCAGGCCCATCTCGCGATAGCGATCGGGATCGTCGCCCCAGTTTTCGCGCACCTTGACGAACAGGAACAGGTGCACCGGCACGCCCAGGATCTCGCCGATCTCCTTGCGCGAGTCCGCGCCGATCGACTTGATGGTGGCGCCGCCTGCGCCCAGCACGATCTTGCGCTGGCTCTCGCGCTCGACGAAGATCGTCTGCTCGATGCGCACCGACTTGTCCTTGCGCTCCTCCCACTTGTCGGTCTCGACCGTGGATTGGTAGGGCAATTCCTGGTGCAGCTTGCGATAGATCTTCTCGCGCGTGATCTCGGCCGCAAGCTGCCGCATCGGCGCGTCCGACATCTGGTCTTCGGGGTAGAGGAACGGGCCCGGCGGCACGATTTCGGCCAGCGTATGCCTGAGGTCGTCGACGCCGTCGCCCGAGATCGCCGCGATCATGAAGGTCTTTGCAAAGGCCATGCGCTCGTTGGCGGCCTGCGCCAGCGCCAGCAGCTTCTCGCGCTGGACCAGATCGACCTTGTTGATGACCAGGATCTTCTCGTGCTTGACGCTGGCGACCTTGGTGAGGATCGCCTCGGCCTCTTCATCAATCCCGGCCTTGGCGTCGAGCAGCACGCAGACGAGGTCGGCGTCGTGCGCCCCGCTCCAGGCCGTCGAGACCATGGCGCGGTCGAGCCTGCGCTTGGGCAGGAAGATGCCGGGCGTGTCGACCAGGATGATCTGCGCGTTGTCCTCGATGACGATGCCGCGGATCAGCGCGCGCGTGGTCTGCACCTTGCGCGAGACGATCGTGACCTTGGCCCCGACCAGCGCATTGACCAGTGTGGATTTTCCGACATTCGGCGCGCCGATCAGCGCAACGAAACCGCAGCGCGTTGCGGAGGGCGCTTCGCCGCTTGCTTCAGCCGTCATTGCCGCCGCCAACACCTTCACGTTCGATCATCACTGAGGCCGCCACCTTCTCCGCTGCACGCTTGCTGCCACCGATGCCTTCGGCCGACGCCAATCCCGGCAGATCCACCGCGACGCGGAACTGCGGATCGTGATGCGGGCCGGTGCGCTCGACCTCGCGGTAGACAGGCGTCGGCAGCCCCTTCCCCTGCGCCCATTCCTGCAGCACGGTCTTGGGATCGCGCAAGGGACGCCGCGGCTTGTGCATGCGTTCGGTCCAGTTGCGCCTGACGAATTCCGCCGCCGCCGCGTAGCCACCGTCGAGGAAGACGGCGCCGATCACGGCCTCGCAGATGTCGCCGAGCACGCTCTTGCGCAGGCGGGCATCGGCGCTCGGCCCGACCGAACCGAGCTTGACGTCGTCGAGCAGACCGAGCGACTTGGCAACGTCGGCGCAGCTCTCCTTGCGCACCAGTTCGGCAAGTCGCTTGGACAGCTCGCCCTCATCAGCATTCGGGAAGGCGTGATAGAGCATGTCGGAGACGACGAGCCCCAGCACATGGTCACCCAGGAATTCCAGCCGCTGATAGCTGTCGCCGCGCTTGCGCCCGGACTTCAGCGCCGAGACATGCGTGATCGCCTGCATCAGCAGATTCGGATCGGCAAAGCTGTGGCCGATGCGCGCCTCGAGCGCCGCGTTCGCATCCGAGGCCTTGGCCTTGCTGCTCCGCACCCGCTTCTTCTTTGCAGGCGTCTTGGTCGCAAGCGTCTTGGTCGCAGCTTCGCCGTCGGCGCCCGCCGCGGGCTCGGTCGATTGGATCGGGATGTCCTTGGCTTCGTCTTTCATCGGACGATTTTGAAGAAACGGTTCCAGCGCACCGCCCAAGGCCAGCGCCAGAACATCCAGGCATGCTCGCCTTCGGCGATGGAGAAGAAGATCATCTGGGCGCGGCCGATCAAATTCTCCTGCGGCACGTAGCCGACCTGGCCGAGGAAACGGCTGTCGGTGGAGTTGTCGCGGTTGTCGCCCATCATGAAGAAATGGCCCGGCGGCACGTTGTAGACGTTGGTGTTGTCCATGTAGCCGTTATCGGCGCAGTCCAGCGTTTCATAGGACACGCCGTTCGGCAGCGTTTCCTTCCAGCGCTTCACCCGCGAGATGCCCCCGCCCTCGGAGCCGCAGGGATCCTCGCCTACAAATTCGCTCATGCGCTGCCGCTCGACCGGAGTGTCGTTGATGTAGAGCAGCCCATCCTTCATCTGGATGCGGTCGCCGGGAAGGCCGATGACGCGCTTGATGTAGTCGGTGGAGTCGTCCTTCGGCAGGCGGAACACGACGATGTCGCCGCGGTTCGGGTCCGAGCCCCAGATCCGCCCCGAGAACAGCGGCGGCGAGAACGGGATCGAGTAGTGGCTATAACCGTAGGAATATTTCGAGACGAACAGATAGTCGCCGACCAGCAGCGTCGCCTTCATCGAACCGGACGGAATGTTGAACGGCTGGAACAGGAACGTGCGGATCACGAGCGCGATCAGGAGAGCGTGGATCACGACGCGGATCGTTTCGCCGACGCCGCTTTCAGTTTTCGTTCCCGAAGTCACGCTCATTGCTCTCTCAATTCCGGCCGGCGGTCACAGAGCGCCCTCCTTCCGCGAACAGCCCATCGCTTCGCGGCCCAAGGAGATTGTCCTGATTCTGATAATGAGGGCCAATTCCGGCGTAAAGCCGAATTCGCCCAGCCTGATTTGCGTTCGCGGACTTTTAGACGGTTGTCGGGGGCCACGCAATCAAGGATCGCATCAAAACTGCATAAGACATTGATTTTTAATGTGAATTATAAAAACAGCCCGCCGACGGTCAGGGCTTGGCCAGCGGCACGGCGGAAATGATGACGAAGGCCTGCGCCAGCGGCCAGTCGTCGGTGATCGACAGGTCGATTTTCGCCTCGAACCCCTCGGGCGTCAGGGCCTGGAGCCGGGCCAGCGCCCCGCCCGTCAATTGCATGGTCGGCCGCCCTCCCGGCAAGTTGACCACCCCCATGTCGCGCCACCAGACACCGTTCCGGATGCCGGTACCTAGCGCCTTCGAGCAGGCCTCCTTGGCCGCGAAGCGCTTGGCGTAGGTTGCAACCACCATCTTCTCGCTCTTGGCGCGCCGCTCCGCCTTGGCCCGCTCGGCCGCGGTGAAGATGCGGTCGAGGAAACGCTCGCCATGGCGCTCGATCACCTTGCCGACGCGGGTGATGTCGATCAGGTCGGAGCCGATGCCGATGATCATGCCCGGCTCCGGCCGCGGTCCATCGCCGCGCGCATGCTGCGCACCGTCTCGGCGAGCCCGACGAACAGCGCCTCGCCGATCATGTAGTAGCCGATGTTGAGCTCCATGATCTCCGGCAGCGCCGCGATCGTCTCCGCCGTCGCGTAGTCGAGCCCGTGGCCGGCATGGATTTCGAGCCCGGCTTGCTTCGCCAGCTTCACCCCCGCCACGATCCGCTTCCACTCCGCCTCGGCCTTGTCGGTGTGACCGTCGACGACGGCGTCGCACCAGGCCCCGGTGTGGATCTCGATCACGGGCGCCTTCAGCCGCGCCGCCATCTCGATCTGCGCGGGATCGGCGGCGATGAACAGCGAGACCCGGATGCCGGCATCGTTCAGCCGCGCGATGTAGGGCGCGAGCGCATTGTGCTGGCCGACCACGTCGAGGCCGCCTTCGGTCGTCACCTCCTGGCGGCGCTCCGGCACGAGGCACACCGCGTGCGGCTTCGTGGCGAGCGAGATCCGCATCATGTCGTCGGTCGCCGCCATCTCGAAATTGAGCGGCCTGGAGATCTCGGCCTTCAGCCGCGCCATGTCCTCGTCGCGGATGTGGCGGCGATCCTCGCGCAGATGCGCGGTGATGCCGTCGGCGCCGGCCTCGATCGCCAGCAGCGCGGCGCGCACCGGATCGGGATGGCGGCCGCCACGCGCGTTACGCACGGTTGCGACGTGGTCGATATTGACGCCGAGGCGGAGCGGAGAAGCGGACATTTCAGGACTCACGAAATCAGGGAGATGGACGCCTACGAAAGGCGTCTATCCATTAACACGTTCGACACGGGCCACGACCGCCTTGGCGCGCAGCTGGGCGAGGATCGCGCTCAGATGCTTGAGATCGTAGACCTCGAGGTCGATCGTCGTCTCCGTGAAATCGGGCGAGCGGCGCTGCATGCTGATGTTGTCGATGTTGCCGTCGTGCTCGGCGATCACGGTCGCGATCTGTGCCAGCGCGCCGGGCTCGTTGACGTTCTCGACCTTGATGCGGGCCGGGAAGCGCTGCGGGGCGGAATCCTCGATGTCCCAGCGCACGTCGAGCCAGCGCTCCGGCTCCTCCTCGAAATCCTTCAGGGCCGGCGCCTGGATCGGGTAGATCGTGATCCCCTCGCCCGGCGTGACGATGCCGACGATGCGGTCCCCGGGCACGGCGCCGCCGTTCGGCGCGAACTTCACCGGCAGGTCGGAATTGATGCCGCGGATCGGGATCGCGACCGGGCTGCGCGGCGGCTCCGACGACTTCTCCCTGAGCTTGGCGGCGAGCCCCTTCTTGACGCCATAGCGCGCGATGCGCTCCTCCTTGTAGTCGGGATACATCGCACGCGCGACGTGGGAGGCCTTGATCTCGCCGCGGCCGACCGCCGCCATGACGTCCTCGATCGAGGTGCGCGCCAGCCGCGGCAGCGCGCCCTTGAGCTTGTCGTCGGCATATTCGATCTTGGCGCGCTCGAACAGGCGTTCCACGATGCGCCGGCCGAGACCGACATACTGGTCGCGCACCGCGGTCCTGGTGGCGCGGCGGATCGCGGCGCGCGCCTTGCCGGTGACCGCGAGCGTTTCCCAGGCCGAGGGCGGCGCCGCTTGCGCCTCCGAGGTCAGCACCTCGACCTCGTCGCCGTTCTGGAGCTCCGAGGACAGCGGCGCGAACTGGCCGTTGATCTTGCAGCCGACGGCGCTGTTGCCGACGTCGGTGTGCACGGCATAGGCGAAGTCGATCACATTGGCATGGCGCGGCAGCGCGATCAGCTTGCCCTTCGGGGTGAAGCAGAACACCTGGTCGTGGAACAGCTCGAGCTTGGTGTGCTCGAGGAATTCCTCGGGGTTGGCGCTCTCCGAGAGGATGCCGATGGTGTGGCGCAACCAGGCGAACGCATTGGACTCGCGCTTGAGAAACTCGGTCGGCGAGCCCACGTCTTCCTTGTAGAACACGTGTGCGGCGATGCCGCGCTCGGCGATCTGATCCATCGCCTCGGTACGGATCTGGAGCTCGACGCGCTGGTTGCCGGGGCCGATCACCGTGGTGTGGATCGAGCGGTAGTCGTTCTGCTTCGGCGTCGAGATGTAGTCCTTGAACCGCCCGGGCACGACCGGCCAGTTGGTGTGGACGATGCCGAGCGCGCGATAGCAGGCCTCGATGTCGTTGACGACGAGGCGGAAGCCGAAGATGTCGGACAATTGCTCGAAGCCGACCGACTTGCGTTCCATCTTGGTCCAGATCGAGAACGGCTTCTTGCGGCGGCCATAGACCCGCGCGCCCAGCCCCCGGTGGCGCAGATTGTTGGAGAGCTGGTCCTCGATCTCGCCGATCAGGTTGCGGTTGCGCTCGGCGAGCGCGTCGAGCCGCTGCATCACCACCGAATAGGCTTCGGGATCGAGGGTGCGGAAGGACAAATCCTCCAGCTCCTCGCGCATTTCCTGCATGCCCATGCGGCCGGCCAGCGGCGCATAGATGTCGAGCGTCTCCTCGGCGATGCGCCGTCGCGACTCCGGCGGCACGAAGTCCAGCGTACGCATGTTGTGCAGGCGGTCGGCGAGCTTGACCAGCAGAACGCGGACATCGTCGGCAATGGCCAGCAACAGTTTGCGCAGGTTCTCGGCCTGCTTGGCCTCGCGCGACACCAGCTCCAGCCGCTTCAGCTTGGTCAGGCCCTCGACCAGCGCGCCGATCTCGGGCCCGAAGATCTGGTCGATCTCGGCGCGCGTCGCCTCGGTGTCCTCGATCGTGTCGTGCAGCAGGGCAGCCACGATGGTGGCGTCGTCGAGCTTCAGATCGGTGAGAATCGCCGCCACTTCGAGCGGGTGCGAGAAATACGGATCGCCCGAGGCACGGGTCTGCGAGCCGTGTGCCTTCATGGCGTAGACATAGGCGCGGTTCAGCAGGTCTTCGTTGGTATTGGGATTGTAGGACCTGACGCGCTCGACGAGGTCATATTGACGCATCATGCGCGCGCGAGGCTTGGCCGGGCGCCCCACCGGCGCAGTCGGGGCCACGGCAACCGATTCGGTTGCGGCCAGCATCTGCGTTTGTCTCCGGCGCCGATACACCATGCCATCCTGCCTTCAAACGGACCATGAGCTGCCCGTTGCATACATCTTAGCCCCGATCGCGCGTGCGTCCGATCAATTCGGTGACAGGCAAGCAACGCGATGCGGCAACGCTATGGTAACCACGAAAACGCCAACAAAAGCAAAGGCCCGAACACGGGTTCGGGCCTCTGATAAGATCACAAGAAATCGACGACTGCGACGGGACGATTACTCGTCCTCCTCGGGCTGTTCTTCCGGCGGCGCGAGGCCCTCGAGGCCCTTCAGGAGCTCCTCTTCGGTCATGCGCTCAACGGCAACTTCGGTATCGTCGGCATCGACGCTGGCACCGGCGGAACCGATCAGCGGGACCGTATCGGGCTCGGGCTCGTCGACCTCGACGAATTTCTGGAGCGAGTGGACCAGCTCCTCGCGGAGGTCCTCCGGCGAGATGGTTTCGTCCGCAATTTCGCGTAAAGACACAACGGGGTTCTTGTCGTTATCGCGGTCAACCGTTAGTTGTGAACCGGACGAAATCATGCGGGCCCGGTGGGCGGCCAGCAGGACCAGGTCAAACCGGTTGTCGACCTTGTCGATACAATCTTCTACGGTGACGCGAGCCATGGACTGTCGCTCCGTTGTGGGTGGGACGAAATATGTGGATGATTGGGGCTAGTTATAGGGGACAGGGCGATTTCGCAAGGCCAATTTGTGATTTGGCCTCGCCAAACGGCTCTGCTACCCCCACATTGGGGCTGGGATGGGTGGTTTGCCGGGCTGCTATTGAGGGTGGCACCGGGCGTATGCAGGTCCGCCATAACTATACCTTGATTGCCACGACTTCTCCGGATTTGCGGTTTCGACGGGCTTCGGCGGCACCATAGACCTGCGCGGCTTGCTGTCGCCGCGCCAACAATAAACGATCAATCACGAACGCTACGCGAGCAAACTGAATGTCACCTTCTGCCACTAACAAGATCGCGCTCTTCATCGACGGGGCCAATCTCTACGCGACAGCGAAAACTCTGGGCTTCGACATCGACTACAAGCGCCTGCTGAAGGAGTTTCAGAGTCGCGGGACGCTGTTGCGGGCGTTTTACTACACCGCGATTATCGAGGATCAGGAATACTCCTCGATCCGCCCGTTGATCGACTGGCTGGACTACAACGGCTACACGGTCGTCACCAAGGCGACCAAGGAGTTCATCGACGCCTCCGGCCGCCGCAAGGTCAAGGGCAATATGGACATCGAGCTCGCCGTGAACGCCATGGAGCTCGCCGAGCACATCGACCAGATGGTGCTGTTCTCGGGTGACGGCGACTTCCGCTCCCTGGTCGAAGCCGTCCAGCGCCGCGGTGTCCGGGTCACCGTGATCTCCACCATCGCGAGCCAGCCGCCGATGATCGCCGACGAGCTGCGCCGCCAGGCCGACGTCTTCACCGACCTCGTCGAGCTGCAATCCAAGCTCGGCCGCGACCCGTCCGAACGACCCGCCCCGCGTGACCGCGGCGAGCGTGGCGAGGGACGCCATCACGCCCCGCAGTTCCTCCAGCGCGCGACCACGATGGCGCCGAGGGGCGATGACGACTTCGAGGAGTGAGGCGGCCCGGTCAAGCCGCCAGCCTCTCACCCTCGTTCCCGACCGTGACTGTCCGCTTTGTCCGCGCCTGGTCGCCTTTCGCGAGGCGAACCGCGCGCGCGAGCCGTTGTGGCACAACGCGCCGGTCCCCCCCTTCGGCGACATCAAGGCGCGCCTGCTGATCGTCGGCCTTGCACCAGGCATGCAGGGCGCCAACCGCACCGGCCGCCCCTTCACCGGCGACTATGCCGGCGACCTGCTCTACGCCACGCTGCTCGAATACGGCTTCGCCAAGGGCACCTATCAGGCGCGGCCCGACGACGGCCTGAAGCTGGTCGACTGCCGGATCGCCAATGCCGTGCATTGCGTTCCGCCACAAAACAAGCCGCTGCCGGTCGAGATCAACACCTGCCGCCAGTTTCTCGGGGCTACCCTGGCGTCGATGCCGAAGCTGCGCGCGATCGTCGCGCTCGGACGGATTGCGCACGACACGGTGCTCAAGCCGCTGAACCTGAAGGCCTCGCAAGCTCCCTTCGGCCACGGCGCCGTGCATCAGGCCGGCGCATTCAGGCTCTACGACAGCTATCATTGCTCGCGCTACAACACGAACACCGGCGTGCTGACGACGGACATGTTCCGCAGCGTGTTCGCGAAGGTGAAGGCCGACCTGGACTAGCGCTCGGCTGGATCGGCCTTCAGCCAGTCCAGGACATCGCCGGCGTTCCGGTCGGGCGGAAACACCGGATAGAACACATGCGTGACTTTGGCGTCGTCGATGATCAGCGCAAGCCGCTTGATCAAGGTCAGGCCAGCGACCTCCATGGTCGGCAGATCGAGGGCGCGCGTCAGCGCCAGCTTCTCGTCCGACAGCACGGGGAACGGCAGGTGCAGCCGCGATGCCATCTCGGTCTGGTACGCGTTGCTCTGGGTCGAGAGGCCGTACACCTGGGCGGCGCCGGCAGCTTTCAGCTCGGCAAACAGATCACGAAACGCGCAAGTCTGCGGCGTGCAACCGCGCGCGCCCGGGATCATGTCCCAATCGTCGACCAGTCCGATCTTGCCGGGCTCGCCGGTGCGCGGATAGGCGAACACCACGGTCCGGCCGGAGAGTGCTGACAGATTCACCGACGTATCGTCGGTGGCGAGCAGGCTGATCGCCGGCAGCGTCATGCCCTTTAGATGCGCGGCGCCGCCGTCGTCGGCGGGTGCGGGAATCTGGCTCCAATCGACCTCGAGCAGGTTCTTCTGAGTCATCCGCCAACCTCTTGCCGCTATCCCCTCGCCCGCAACAGCCGGCCCTTCTCCCGGCTCCAGTCGCGCTTCTTCTCGGACTCGCGTTTGTCGTGCAGCTTCTTGCCCTTTGCAACCGCCAGCTGCAGCTTGGCCCGCCCGCGCTCGTTGAAATAGAGCTTGAGCGGGATCAGCGTCATGCCTTCGCGGTCGACCGCGCCCATCAGCTTGTTGATCTGCTTGCGATGCAGAAGCAGCTTTCGCGGCCGCTTGGGCTCGTGATTGAAGCGGTTGCCCTGGAGATATTCGGGAATGGTGGCGTTGATCAGCCAGATCTCGCCGTCCTTGGAATCGGCGTAGGACTCCGCGATCGTGCTCTTGCCGTTGCGGATCGATTTGACCTCGGTGCCGGTGAGCGCAATGCCAGCCTCGATCGTGTCTTCGATCGCATAGTTGAAGCGGGCCTTGCGATTTTCCGCCATGACCTTGATTGGACGTTCGTTCTTGTCGGCCATGGAAGACAAACCTGATCGAGATGCGCGAGGACGCTAACAGTTTGGATGAAGCGCGCGCGTCAAGACTTCTTGAGGAGATCGCGGATCTCGGTCAGCAGCTCGACCTCGGCCGACGGTTTTGCCGGAGCCGCAGGCGCCGCCTCCTCCTTGCGCTTCAGCGTGTTCATGGCGCGGATCACCAGGAACAACACGAAGGCGACGATGATGAAGTTGATCGTCAGCGTCAGGAAGCTGCCGTAAGCAAGCACTGCACCTTGCTTTTTCGCATCCGCTAAGTTGGTGGCGGTCACCGCCTTCGACAAGGGGGCGAAGTAGTTCGAGAAGTCGAGGCCGCCGGTCGCGGCGCCGATGATCGGCATGATGACGTCACCGACCAGCGACGTGACGATGGCGCCGAAGGCCGCACCGATGATGACGCCGACGGCGAGGTCGACGACGTTGCCTTTCATGGCGAACTCGCGGAACTCCGTGAGCATCTTCCTGCCCTTCTCGTCGACGCTCATGAACGGCTCCCCGGTTGGCTAAATCAGTTGATCAGCCCAGCATGAACCATCGCGCTGCGCACGGCAACGCGCGTCGGCTCGGTGACCGGAACCATCGGCAGGCGCAGCGTCTCGTCCAGCTTGCCGAGCAGCGACATCGCGTACTTGATCGGCGCCGGATTGCTCTCGATGAAGAGGTTGTTGTGCAGCGGCATCAGCTTGTCGTGGATTGCGAGCGCCGCCTTGGTGTCGCCCTTCGCCCAGGCGGCCTGGAATTCCGAGCACAGGCGCGGCGCGACGTTCGAGGTCACCGAGATGCAGCCATGGCCGCCATGCGCCATGTAGCCGAGGATGGTCGCGTCCTCGCCGGAGAGCTGGTTGAAATCCTCGCCCATCGCCGCGCGCTGCTGCGAGACGCGGACCATGCTGGCGGTGGCGTCCTTGACGCCGGCGATGTTCTTCAGCTCCCACAGCCGCTTCATGGTGTCGACCGACATGTCGATTACCGAGCGCGGCGGAATGTTGTAGATGATGATCGGGATGCCGATCGCATCGTTGATCGCCTTGAAGTGCTGGTACATCCCTTCCTGGGTCGGCTTGTTGTAATAGGGCGTCACGACCAGCACGGCATCCGCGCCGGCCTTCTCGGCGTGCTGCGCGAGCTCGATCGCCTCCTTCGTCGAATTGGAGCCGGCACCCGCGACCACGGGTACGCGCCCCTTGGCTTCAGCGATGCACCATTCGACGACCTTCTTGTGCTCGTCATGGCTGAGCGTCGGGCTCTCGCCGGTGGTGCCGACCGGGACCAGGCCGTTGGTGCCTTCCGAGATCTGCCAGTTGACCAGCGAGCGGAACGCCGCCTCGTCCAGCGAGCCGTTCTTGAACGGCGTGACCAAGGCGGTGAACGACCCCCGGAATTTCGTCTTGGCTGCCATGGACTTCCTCCGTACGCGGCTATCTCTTGAGCAAGCTGCATTCATATCGGGTCTATCCCGCCGGTAAAAGACCCGCTTCCGTGTGACGCACCGTTTAGGCCGCGATTTTGCCGCGGTGGTGGTGCAAACCGGGCAAAGGTAAGCAGCTGTTGGTATTTTGTCCGCATATTCAAGCGAATACAGCTAGGTCTTGAGCCAACTGACTGATTCGGGGCGACCAAACGCCGTGACCTCCTTTCCTCGTTCCGCATGGCGATCCACCGGTCTGGCCGTGTGCCTCATGGCCGGGCTGTCGGTCGGCTGCGCCGCCCTGGCTAAGTCCAATGAGACGACCGCGGACGGGGCCAAGGACACCGCGAAGCCGGCGGCCAAGGACGCCGCGAAGGGATCCGCCAAGGAAACACCGAAGCAAACAACGAAGGGAACCGGCAAGGAAACACCGAAGGGCGCGAGCAAGGGAGCAGCTGCCGCCCCGGCCAAGGATGCCGCGAAGAAACCTGGCAAGGATGCTGGCAAGGACGCCGCCAAGGATGCAGGCAAGAGCGCCGGCAACGAGCCCGCCAAGGACAAGCCCAAGCCCGCAGCCGCCGCGCCAAAACCACAGCCGGCCGCCAATGGCTCGCCCCCCAAGACCGCACCCGCGCCGGCCGTGACGGCTACCGTCAGGCCTGCCGCCCCGGCGCCCGTCGCCAAACCCGCCGCAGCTCCTCTGCTTGCGCCGGCGACCCGCCAGCACGCCACGCCGCGCAAGCCGGTCACGCCGGCCGCGGTCGCTGCGACCTCCTCGACGTCGCAGGCCGACAAGGACACGCTCGAGAACGTCATCGAGCTCGTGCGCAAGCGCAAGGCGGCCGACGCCACCAATTACGCTGCCTCGATCTCGGATCCCGTCGCGCGAAAGCTCGCCGAATGGATCATCCTGCGCAGCGAGGACAATGGCGCGACCGTGGAACGCTATCGCGCCTTCCTCTCCGCCAATCCGAGCTGGCCGTCGCAGACCTTCCTGCGCCGGCGCCTCGAGGCCGCGATGTGGGACGACAGGCGCGACGATTCGGTCGCGTGGTCGTGGTTCGAGAATGAATCGCCTGTGTCCGCCAAGGGCCGCTTCACGCTCGCCAAGGCGATGCTGGCGCGCGGCGACCGCGCCAACGCCGAGCGGCTGGTGCGCGAGGCCTGGCGTAGCGATCCGATGTCGGAGGAGACCGAGAACAACGCGCTCGACCAGTTCGGCGCCCTGCTGACGCCGGGCGACCAGAAGGCGCGGATGGACACCTTGCTCTACGGCAGCGAGAACGAAGCCGCGCTCCGCGCCGCAAAGCGCCTCGGCGCCGGCTATCTCGCGCTCGCCAAGGCCCGCATCGCCTCCGTCAAGAAGGCGCCGAACGCGCGCGCGCTGCTCGACGCCGTGCCGCGCGAGCTGCACAACGATCCCGGCTTCATCTTCAGCAAGATCCAGCTCCTGCGCCGCGAGGAGAAGTTCGCCGAAGCCGCCCAGCTGATGCTGTCGGCGCCGAAGGATCCGAACCGTCTCTACAATCTCGACGAATGGTGGATCGAGCGGCGCCTGCTGGCACGCAAGATGATCGACACCGAGGAATTCCGCAGCGCCTATCTGATCGCGCGCGATGCGGCCCTGCCCTCGCGCGACATCTACAAGACCGAGCAGGAGTTCACCGCCGGCTGGATCGCGCTGCGCTTCCTCAACGACCCCGCCGCCGCCACCCAGCATTTCGCCCGCATCGGCGTCGGCAGCGTCAATCCGACCACGCGGGCGCGCGCCGGCTATTGGCAGGGCCGCGCGGCGGAAGCGGCGGGCCGCCAGCAGGAGGCGCGCAACGCCTACGCCCGGGCGGCAGAGCAATCCACCAGCTATTACGGCCAGCTCGCGCGCGCAAAACTCGGCCTGCCGCAGATCGAGCTCAACAGCCAGCCGCGCGGCCGCGGCGCCGAACGGCTGGAGATCGTGCGCGCCGCGCACCTGCTCTACGAGCTCGACGAACGCGAGATGGCGATACCTGTTCTCGCCGACATGGGCGAGAACGGCGATCCCGAGGCGCTTGCCGGCCTTGGCGAGCTCACCCAGCGCTACAACGACGCGCGCGGCATGCTGCTGCTGGGCAAGGCCGCGCTCAACCGCGGCCTCCCCTTCGACTTCTACGCCTATCCCGTCAACGGCATTCCGCAGTTCACGCCGATCGGCCCCGAGGTCGAGCGCAGCATCGTCTATGCGATCGCGCGGCAGGAAAGCGCGTTCAACCCCTCCGTGGTCTCGCCGGCGCAGGCTTACGGCCTGATGCAGGTGACGCCGGACGCCGCGCGCTATGTCTGCAAGCGGCACGGCGCGACCTACGATCTGGGGCGGCTGAAGAACGATTCGGTCTACAACGCCACGCTCGGCTCGGCCGAGCTCGGCGGACTGCTCGAGGACTACCGCGGCTCCTACATCATGACCTTTGCCGCCTACAATGCCGGCCGCGGCAGCGTGAAGAAATGGGTCGACCGCTACGGCGACCCGCGCGATCCCAAGGTCGACGCGGTCGACTGGGTCGAGCTGATTCCGTTCTCCGAGACGCGCAACTACGTGCAGCGGATCATGGAGAATCTTCAGGTCTACCGCGCCCGCTTCGGCGGCGGCACACGGTTGCAGATCGAAGCTGACCTGCGCCGCGGCACCGGCAGCGTGGAATAGACCATCCTCCTGTGCGCTCCCGATTGACCGCCGAGAGCGTCGGCGGCGAGCGCCGCAGCGCCTCCGGACGTGAGCTGCTGAAGAAGAGCTGAAGCTCGCGCGTGATCTTCAGGCGAGCCTTGCTCGACGCTGAGCCCTGAGCGCTCCCTGGTCGTAGTCCGATCGGCAAGCTCGCCGTTCCACGTCCTCGAACATGAAGGCGTCGATCGCCGCCTGCTGCAGCGTCAGGACGGTGGGGCGCTTGCAAGGCCATGCCGGTCAACGGCAGGCGGCCCGTTGCATACATTGCGCGGAGATGCCCGCAGCGCAGAGGCCCTCCTCCGTAACAGCCTCGTCGAGATCGTCACGGACGATGGAGCACGGGAGCAACGCCAGCCCTCCGCCAGCATTCCGCGGCGTTAGAACAGCCATGCCGCCAAAAGAAAAGCCCCGGCGGTTTCCCGCCGGGGCTCTCTGTCAGGTCGTTAGACCGAACTTACCAGTTGCGCTGAGCGCGGAGCAGCATGCTGACCGTGCTCTGATCCTTCAGCTGGTACACGGCACCCGGCTTGGCCACAACTAGCGCAGGGCCGGCGGCCACCGTGCTGATCGTACCAGCGTACTTCTGGTCGAGCATGGTGTAAGCCACGTCCGCCGAGAAGGTCAGGTTCTTCACCGGGGTCCAGCGGGTGATCAGACCGATCGTGCCGATGTTGAAGTTCGGATTACAAGTGGTGATACCCGCAGTGGCGGCACCCAACGTAGCGAGTTGGCCGCAAATGAGAGCCGCACCACCGTTGCTGTACGTCAGCTGAGCGTACGAACCGTAGATCGCGGTGTTCCAGTACGGATCCCAGTTGTGGGTGTAGGCGCCGCGCATACCCCAGCTCGTAACCGTGTTGATACCGGTCCCGTTGGCGAACACACCATCAGCCGCACCGGCAAGGCCAATGCTCTGATAGGCGCCAGCCACGTTAGTACCGCCGAACATTGCATAGTTCTGCGAAGCCAAGCTCTGGAAGTTGTAGCGGGTCGCACCATCGGTGTAGACCGCCTGGACGTTGATCACGTCGCCCGCGCCAGTCGGAATGTTCTTGATGGACAACGCCGCTTGGACAGCCCAGCCCCACTTGTCGCCCGGATGACCGGCCGCTTCGGTTCCGACAAGACCAGGGGTCGCGTAGTATGCGACATGGTTGTTATGCGCCGCTGCGGACAACTGGAACAGACCCCAAGCCTGGTCAATACGGACCATACCCTGGATGTCAGGAGCCCGCGTGCCGCCGAAGGCATTGATGCCGTAGCCGCCGGTACCAAAACCCGCGACCGAAATGCCGGAGCTGGTGTTGTACAGGTTGCTCTGGTAGTAAGCGGTCGGGTCAACGGCCGAAATCGCGGCAGTGATGCCCTGACCAAAGTCAGCGGTGTAGGTGAACTGGTTCACACCAGTGACCGTGCCGCCGCCACCAGTCAGACCGTCGAAGTTGTTACCCGGATAATTGGTCCAGGGGGCGTCGAACTGGGCAACCGCCTTACCCATCGTGAAGCCAGCGAACTGGATGAAGGCGTAGTACACGCCGAGCGTACCGCCGGCGATTGCGCCTGCGTTGGCATTGTTAGGGGCGCTAATGCCCGAAGCGCCGAGCTGCGAGTAGATGGTGGAGCCGTTAGCGGAGGCGCCGTTGCCCGAGTAGGTGTCCGTCGTCCACGAGAACACAACGTCGGCGAAGGTACGAACCACGCCGTATTCGGTCGCGGTGCGCGTATCGACGTTGAAGTCTTCACGGGCACGAGTGACGTAGTAGTTCGTCAGACGGTTCGCAGAACCGTTAACACCGCTGAAATTACCGTTGAAATCGGTTGCGTTGACCGCGACTTCAGCACGCAGGTAACCACCCAGCTTGATGCAGGTGTCAGTGCCCGGGATGTAGTAGAATCCGGCACCGTACAGGGAGCAGATCTTCACGTATTCGACCGCTTTGGCCTTCACGGGGAGATCGGCTGCCTGTGCTCCGCCAACGGCAATCAGACCTGCCGCTGAACCGAGCAAAAGGCTCTTAACCAACTTCATGTTAAACCTCCAAGTTTGCTCTATAGGGAAGGTTCCGGATCCGCTGGGTGACGACACCCTAAGGTTGGTTCCCTTGTCCCTTAACTCACCGCTTAGTCGCTTCGCGCCTTCGGACACACCCGCTGAACGCGAGGGACTTAAGCGAACCACCTAAAACGGGACGACCTCGGGATGCCCCCCTCCGTCGCTCAGTCACAATTACCGAACGTCTTTGCACACACAACAAGAGAACGCTCCGTAGCGAGCCCATGACGTTTGTTTTCCGAAGGGTGTTGCACAAATAACACGCAGATGTGATCGAAGCGCGCTCGCAACATATTGTTTTTGCTTATGTTTCTAGGACGGTTCCGTTTGCCGTCAAAATTCCCCACCTGAGGCGTTGTGGACGGAACTCCGGCCTGAACAGGCTTTGACGCGCACGAATCGTGGAATCAGAAGGAGACTCAAGGAGAAGGCACACAGGTCTTCCCGCGACTCTCCACCAGGCGCAGACATGGTCGCGGCAACGCCCAAGGCGCGCTGCGAAGGCTCTTTGTCGATGGTGGGGATGATTGAGACCGGAGCGGACAGCTCGGCTGGCGGAGACGGAGGGATTCGAACCCTCGATAGGCCTTTACAAGCCTATAACGGTTTAGCAAACCGCCGCCTTCAGCCACTCGGCCACGTCTCCAATATGCCGGGTATGCCCGACACGGCGGCGAGCCGCAAGCGGCAGAATCAAGGTCTGTGCGTTCTTTCACCTGAAAGCGACCGCCGGACGACCGCGAAAGCCTGGCGCATGGATCAGCGCGGCACGCGCAACCGATTCGCGCTCTCTATATATGTGCGCATCCATCCACGGGATTGCCGGATCCGCCGCTGCCAGGGCGCATTCAGCACCACCTCGCCGGCTCAGATATTGAACCAGACGCCGGAGCTGCGCCGGGACGGAAGGCCCAAGACCTCTACATCCCCGGCAAGAGGCCCGTCTTGTGCGGCCGTCCGGGTTCCAGAGCGGAATCGTCGGGCGGCGGCTCGGTCATGCCGCGCGGGTCCGGGTGGCGACACGACGAAGGAACCTGATTGAGCGCAATCGGGCTACCCGTGAAGACAAGGGTGCGGATGCGATTCTCGGCTCAGTGAGCCGAGACCCACGCCCTCGCCTCGCGCTGCGCGGCCGAGATCTCGGCGTCCGACATCTGCCCGGCGACTTCCTGGCGGAGCGCCACGGCGTCCTTGCGGCCCTTCAGCGCGGCGAGGTTGAACCATTTATGTGCGGCGACGAGGTCGACGAGGCCGGAGCGGCCGCTCGCCCAATAGATCCCGCGCTCGAACAACACGTCCGACAGCGCGCTCGCGTCGATCGGCGTCGCCGTCTCCAGATCGAAAGTACCCTGAAACATAACGCATCCCCTTTTTTTCTGCCGCCTCGTTCCCCCGAGCGCGGCTCCCGTCCAAAGAACTGTTCAACTCATCCCCATGCCGTTTGCCGGCTTGTTGAAGGCGATGATGGCGGGCAAATTTGAATGGCAGTTTAAGTATCGCGATGAAGCAGACGTAAACGCACCCGCACGGCGCGCGCGCGACGAATGCAAAAAGTCCCCGCTTTGCAGGCACTTCTGCGATTCGTCAGATTCGGTTTACCCTGGGATTTTGGGAGAACGATAACCATCGCGCGCGGTGACGCGCGCCCTGCGGTTACAATTCATGGGAGGGGCGCGTTGTGGGAGGGGCGCGCTGGCAAGGCCACACAGGCGCCTCGCGCGGCGGCGCCACCCCGTGGCCGGCAGGCCGCGCAGCGCGAAGCGCGCGACTTTAGGAATCGGAGCGACGGCCTCGCATTGCGCCTGCGCGGCGAACGTCGCGGCAAACGACAGTTCGCCGCAGCCCTCGCCTGCCCCAAGGCAGCGCGGCCACGTCACGGTCAGATCAGCAATGTGGGAAAAGGGAATGCCGGCAATACCCCGGCCTCAAAAGAACGAGGGCGTCGGCGAACACGTCAGGACCAGATTCCACGTTGGCCCGAAGGCCGCTTGTGAAATTGCGGAGCCCTTGAGAAGGAGAACCGCACCGAACGAAGAAAACTTGTTTCTTCTGCCGGACCGTACTTTGGCGAGCGAACCCGCGAAAGAGAACGATCCGACCGTTGGCCTGATGTCTCGCCGACACCCTCTATCGCCGACCAGAACCTGTTAGAAGGCGCTGATGACGTGCCGGCTCTCTAGGAGCCGGCAACTTCAGAAGCGAAGTTACTTCTTCTTCGCGACCTTGCGGGTCTTCTTCGCAGTCTTCTTCACTGCGCTCTTCGCCTTCTTCGCCTTCTTCGCCTTCTTCGCTTTCTTGGCCATGTTGCCCTCCGATGTGTGAGATGGCTGTAATCGCTGCATGCAGTCGGGGATCGAATGCACACTCATCCCGAATACACCAACACGACGAAAAAAACAGCTTCTCGCTTAAAGAAGTGTTGACGGCACAACGCGCCTGCGCTTGGCGAGCGCGATGCGGGCGCACTGCATGACGCGTGCTCGCGATCGCGGGGAGTGCCCGCATCGTCGATGTTTGCGCGAGATGCGATTGCAGAAAAACACTACACGGCAAGTATTTTTCTGCACGCGCGCATTGCGCATGCGCGATGCGATGATGTGCATCGTCGATCCCGCGATCGCTGCGCAAGGGCGCTTCGCGGACTCTGAGTCGCGAGTTTTGGCAACGAAAATATTTTCATGCTTAACGGCGCAAGCGCTCGTCAGCGCGTGTGGAAGCCGCCGTTTTGCGCGAATCGCGTGGCGGCGATTCGGTCGCCGCATCGCCGTCGGTCGGGATGGAGTTTGCCGCCGAGGGTGCGCGCGAGCGTCGCAGCGCGAACCGGAAACGAGGTGACGAAGCGTATCCGTCACCTCGTTCGAACGTGTGACGTCAGATGCCGAGCTTCGACTTCAAGAGGTCGTTGACGCTCTGCGGGTTGGCCTTGCCGCCGGACGCCTTCATCACCTGGCCGACGAACCAGCCGAGCGACTGCGGCTTGTCCTTGACCTGCGCGGCCTTGTCGGGATTGGCCGCGATGATGTCGTCGACCACCTTCTCGATCGCCGAGAGGTCGGTGACCTGCTTCATGCCACGGCTTTCGACCAGCGCGCGCGGATCGCCGCCCTCCTGCCAGACGATCTCGAACAGATCCTTGGCGATCTTGCCGGAGATCGTGCCCTCGCCGATCAGGTCGATGATCGCAGCCAACTGCTCGGCGTTGACGGGAGAGGCCGCAATATCCCGGCCTTCCTTGTTGAGACGGCCGAACAGCTCGTTGATCACCCAGTTCGCCGCCATCTTGCCGTCGCGGGCACGGTTGCCGAGCGTGTCCAGCACCGTCTCGTAGAACACCGCGCTCTCGCGCTCGGCGACCAGCACGCTCGCATCGTAAGCCGACAGGCCGAAATCAGCGACGAAGCGCGCCTTCTTCTGGTCCGGCAGCTCCGGCAGCTCTGTCTTCAGCTCGTCGACGAAGCTTTGCGAGAATTCGAGCGGCAGCAGGTCGGGATCGGGGAAGTAGCGGTAGTCGTGCGCCTCTTCCTTGGACCGCATCGATCGCGTCTCGCCCTTGTTGGGGTCGTAGAGCCGCGTTTCCTGGTCGATCTCCCCGCCGTCCTCGAGGATCTCGATCTGGCGCCGCGCCTCGTACTCGATCGCCTGGCCGATGAAGGTGATCGAGTTCATGTTCTTGATCTCGCAGCGGGTGCCGAGCGGTGCACCCGGCTTGCGCACGGAGACGTTGACGTCGGCGCGCAAAGATCCCTTCTCCATGTCGCCGTCGCAGGTGCCGAGATAGCGCAGGATCGAGCGCAGCTTGGTCACATAGGCCTTGGCCTGCTCGGCGTCGCGGATGTCGGGCTTGGAGACGATCTCCATCAGCGCCACGCCGCAACGGTTGAGATCGACATGGGACATGGCCGGCGACTGATCGTGCAGCAACTTGCCGGCGTCCTGCTCAAGATGAAGGCGCTCGATGCCGATGGTCGCGGTCTTGCCGCCATCCAGTTCGACCACGACCTCACCTTCGCCGACGATCGGCGACTTGTACTGGCTGATCTGGTAGCCCTGCGGCGAGTCCGGATAGAAATAGTTCTTGCGGTCGAACACCGAACGCAGATTGATCTGCGCGTTCAGCCCGAGCCCGGTCCGGACAGCCTGTCTGACGCATTCCTCGTTGATGACGGGCAGCATGCCTGGCATCGCGGCATCGACCAGCGACACGTGGCTGTTCGGCTCGCCGCCGAACGTGGTCGACGCGCCCGAGAACAGTTTTGAGTTCGAGGTCACCTGGGCATGGATCTCCATGCCGATGACCATCTCCCAGTCACCGGTGGCGCCCTTGAGAAGCTTGTGCGTGGCCGTGCTCATGTCCTGCTCCCGAGCAGCGTGGCAGCGATCCGCTCCCACTCCGCCTCCAATGAATCCTTTGCCGCGGGTTGGCCGGCCTGGCGATACCAGTAGCCGGCATTGCCGAGATCGCCTTCGACCCGATGCAGATAGGCGTGCACCCAGGCGGCGTCGCGGCTGTTCTCGTCCTGAACGATCTTGTGCGCCTGATCCCAGTCGCCCTTCGCGGCCCACCAGAGGCCGGCGAGCGGCGCGTTCAGATCCGGCGCCGGCGCCGCGCCGTCGAGGCTCGCGATGAACGCGGCGACATTCACCACCACCTCGCGGGCGTGAAGCGGCCGGCGGCCTGCTCGATCACCTCGCCGAGCGAGAACAGCGTCTCCTCGTCGAACGGCCTGCCGATCAGCTGCAGGCCGAGCGGCAGGCCTTGCGCATCCTTGCCGGCAGGCACGGCGATGCCTGGCAGGCCCGCCATGTTCACGGTCACCGTGAAGATATCGTTGAGATACATCTCGACGGGATCCGCCCCGCCCTTCTCGCCGATGCCGAAGGCCGCCGACGGCGTCGCCGGCGTCAGGATCGCGTCGACGCCCTTGGCGAAGCAGTCCTCAAAATCCTTCTTGATCAGCGTCCGCACCTTCTGCGCGCGCAGATAATAGGCGTCGTAATAGCCGGCCGAGAGCACATAGGTGCCGATCATGACGCGGCGCTTCACCTCCGCGCCAAAACCCTCGGCGCGGCTGTTCTCGTAGAGCTCGATGATGTTCTTGCCCTGCTCGCGCAGTCCGTAGCGGACGCCGTCATAGCGCGCGAGGTTGGAGGACGCCTCCGCCGGCGCCACGATGTAATAGGCCGGCAGCGCGTATTTGGTGTGCGGCAGCGACACCTCGACGAGCTCGGCGCCGGCCGCCTTCAGCCAAGCCGCGCCCTCGCTCCAGAGCTTCTCGATCTCGGCCGGCATGCCGTCGAGGCGATACTCCTTGGGGATGCCGATCCTGATGCCCTTCACGGACTTGCCGATCGCGGCCTCATAGTCCGGCACGGCAATGTCGACCGACGTCGTGTCCTTTGGATCGTGTCCGGCCATCGAGCGCAGCAGCATCGCGCTATCGCGCACGCTGCGCGCGATCGGACCGGCCTGGTCGAGCGAAGAGGCGAAGGCGACGATGCCCCAGCGCGAGCAGCGGCCATAGGTCGGCTTGATGCCGACGGTCGCGGTGAACGCGGCCGGCTGGCGGATCGAGCCGCCGGTGTCGGTCGCGGTCGCGCCCATGCACAGCAACGCCGCCACGGCCGAGGCTGAGCCGCCGGACGAGCCGCCCGGCACCAGCGTCGTGTTGCTTCCCTCGCGCCGCCAGGGATTGCCGACGGGGCCGAAGCACGAGGTCTCGTTGGCCGAGCCCATCGCGAACTCGTCATTGTTGAGCTTGCCGAGCATCACGGCGCCGTCGCGCCACAGCTGCGAGGTCACGGTGGACTCATAGGTCGGCACGAAATTGCCGAGGATCTTCGAGCACGCCGTGGTGCGCACGCCCTTGGTCGCGAACAGGTCCTTGATGCCGAGCGGAATGCCGGCGAGCGGGCCGCCCTCACCCTTGGCGATCTTTTCGTCCACGGCCTTCGCCATGTCGCGCGCGCGATCGGGCGTCTCCATCACGAAGGCATTGAGCACGCGTGCTGCTTCGATCGCGTTCAGATGCGCGTCGGTCAGCTCGAGGGACGTGAAAGTCTTGGCCGCGAGACCCTTGCGGGCCTCGGCGAGCGTCAGCGATGTCAAATCGGTCATTTATTGATCGGGCTGCAGAAGAACGGAGACAGGGTTTTGTCGTTGGCCGGGTCGTCTTTTTTCTTGGCGGCGGCGTTCGCGGCGGCCTCGATCTCGTCGAGCACGGCATTGACGGCGACGTTGGGATCGGCAGCCTTGCCCTGCCGCTCCATCTTGTCGAGATAGTTCATGTAGGCCTGATAGGCCTTCTCATCGTCGCAAAGCATGCACATCGGACTTGGTCCTAAGGCTCTTTAGTTTGACGCGTTTTCTTTACGCGAACCGGCTTCCACTTCGCTCGAAAACGCTACGTCACTCGACCACCTTGGGCACAAGAAAGAAGTGACCTTCGGTCGCGGGCGCGTTGGCAACGATATCGTCGGCGATCTCGCCGTCATTGACCACGTCCTGCCGCTTCTTCATCTGCATCGGGGTGACCGAGGTCATCGGCTCCACGCCCTCGACGTTGACCTCCGAGAGCTGCTCGACAAAGGCGAGCATGGCGTTGAGCTCGCCCTGCAGATGCGGAACCTCGCCCTCGGAAACCGCAATGCGCGCCAGATGCGCGATGCGGCGGACGGTAGCGTCGTCGACGGACATTATATAAGGCCTCTCACGGCAAAATCTAACTGCCGTATAGCAGAGGCCGGTTTTGCGCCGCAACCGGCGGCGCGACCTTAGCCAGACAGTCCCTTCATGCGGGCCAGGGCCGATTTGGCAAAATCCCGGGTCAATTCGGCCGCGGCGACCTCACGGCCCAGGGCCACGGCCTGGCCGGCCCAGAGATTGGTAAAATCCACCCTGCCCTGCTTTTCGGCAGCTGCCTTGAGCGGCCCCAGCGCGGTCGCGGCATGGGGAAAAGGCGGCGCCTCGGGCGAGATCGGGCCGGCTTCGCGCATCAGGCGGTTCTGGACGCCGCGCGCCGGACGCCCGGTCATGACATTGGTGATGACGGTGGAATCGTCCCGCGCTTCAGCCAGCGCCTTGCGCCCGCCCGCGCTGACCTTGGATTCCGGGCAGCGCAGATAGGCGCTGCCGATCTGCACGCCGGAGGCGCCGAGCGCGAAGGCTGCAGCGATGCCGCGCCCGTCGGCGATACCACCGGCCGCGATGACAGGCACCTTCACGGCGTCGGCGACCTGCGGCACCAGCGCAAAGGTGCCGGGCTGCTCGGAGATCTTGTCGGTCAGGAACATGCCGCGATGGCCGCCGGCCTCGGCGCCTTGCGCAATGACGGCATCGACGCCGCGCTCTTCCAGCCAGACTGCTTCCTTCACCGTCGTAGCGGACGAGATGACGAGGCAGCCGGCAGCCTTGACGCGCTTGAGCAGCGCCTGATCCGGCAGGCCGAAATGAAAGCTGACGATCTCCGGCTTCAGCTCCTCGACGACCTCGCAGAACGCGGTGTCGAACGGCGCACGGTTCGCGGCGTTGATGGGCGCGGCGGGATCGAGGCCGTGCTCGGTGTAATAGCCCGTGAGCCGCTGCTTCCAGCGCGCTTCGGCTTCGGCCGTGAGGTCAACCGGCGTGTGGCAGAAGAAGTTCATGTTCACCGGCGCCTTCACGCGCTGGCGAATGATGTTGACCTGCTCGCGCGCCTTCTCCGGCGACAGCATCGCGCTCGGCAGCGAGCCGAGCCCGCCGCCCTCTGCCACGGCGATCACCAGTTCGGCATCCATCACACCGGCCATCGGCGCCAGCACGATCGGGAATTCGGTCTTGAAGAGATCGATCAGTCGACGGTCAGGCCACATAATTCTTGCCTCATGTTCGCTCTTCCCTCTCCCCTTGTGCGAGAGGGTGGATCGCCGCGCAGCGGCGAGACGGGCGAGGGGTTTGCATCCGCGGAGACAGACCCCTCATCCGGCGCGGATTGCATCCGCGCCACCTTCTCCCACAAGGGGAGAAGGAAAAGAAGAAACCGAGTTGCGCCGGCCGGCGAGCAATTGCCCCGCTTCAATCGCAATCCGCTCCACAATCTCGGCGGCCGGTGCAATATCATGAATCAATCCGACCGCCTCGCCCGCGATCACGGCCGCGACATCGAAATTGCCGACTGCTTTCGCGGCCGCATAATCCGCCGCGACTGCGGCAACATTCTGCATCAGCTCGACCTCGCGGCCGATCCAGCGCCTGGCGTGGTCGTTGATGAGGCACCTTCCCGTGAACGGCGCCGGCCAGACATTGTTGCGCGAGAGATCGAAGATGATGCCGCGCACGGTCGTGCCGCTGTTCGCTGCGCAGATACGCCGCTTGGCCTCCTCCGCGCCATCAGCCTCCTGGCTCGCATAGAAGCGCGTGCCGAGCAGCACGCCGCTCGCGCCCAGCATCATCATGGCGGCGAGACCGCGCCCGTCGGCGATGCCGCCGGCCGCGACGACAGGCACGTGGCCCGCGGCAAGATCGACGATTGCAGGCACGAGATCGACGGTGGTGCGAGAGGCGCCGTGACCACCCGCCTCCGTGCCCTGCGCGATCAGGATGTCGGCGCCGGCATCGAGCGCCTGCCGCGCCATGGCTTCATCCTGCACCTGGCAGATCAGGCGTGCACCTGCGGACTTGATCTTCGGCGCGAACGGCGCGGGATCGCCAAACGACAACATGATCGCAGACGGTTTTGCGGCAAGAGCGACATCGAGAAGCTCGGGCCGCTTGGCGAGGCTCCAGGTGATGAAGCCGATCCCGAATGGCGCCGACAAGCCCGCAAGCTTCGCAGTCTCCTGCTCCAGCCACACCTTCTCGCCATAGCCGCCGCCCAGAATGCCGAAACCGCCGGCACGGCTCACAGCCGTCACAAGCCGGCTGCCGGCAACGATGTCCATCGGCGCCAGCAGGATGGGATGCTCAATCTCCAGCAGCCTGGTCAGCGACGTCTCAATGGGCATAGCCCCTCCCTGATCTGGACAGGGAGACTAGGCGCGACTAGCATTCTCGAAAAATGAATTGTTGCGAACGCTGCCATCACAAAAGCGAAACGACGCCACCATGGAACTCAGCGATATCCAGACCTTTGCCGCCGTCGCCCGTACCGGCGGCATCACCCGCGCCGCCGAAGAGCTCAACACGGTGCAATCCAACGTCACCCAACGCGTGAAGGCGCTGGAAGCGGAGATCGGCACACCGCTGTTCGAACGCCACAGCCGTGGCATGACGCTGACCGGCGCCGGCAAACGCCTCCTCCCCTACGCACAGCGGATGGCCGCGCTATCACGGGAGGCCGTGCTCGCTGCGCGTGACGACGGCGAGCCGAAGGGACCGCTCGCGATCGGCTCGATGGAGACGACGGCAGCCGTGCGCTTGCCGTCCCTCCTCGCCGATTTCCACCGCAGCTTCCCTGCCGTGCGGCTGAGCCTGCGCACCGCGACCACCGCCGACCTCGTCGCGGGCGTGCTCGAAGGCACGCTCGACGGTGCCTTCGTCGCGGGTCCCATCGCACATGCCGACCTCACTGCGACGAGCGCGTTTCGTGAAGAGCTGGTGCTGGTCAGCGCGCGGCGCTGGGCCTCACTTGCCGAGCTGCGCGCCGGCACGCCGGAGTCCGGTCCGACTGCGCTGGTGTTCCGCACCGGCTGCACCTACCGCCAGCGTCTCGAACAGATCTTTGTCGAGTTCGGCTGGCCGTCGGCCGCACGCTTCGAGCTCGGCACGCTCGACGGCATGATCGGCTGTGTCGCCGCCGGCATGGGCGTGACGCTGCTGCCGCGCGCCGTGGTCGAACGTAGCGCGATGGCCGGCAGCGTGTCGATCCACACGCTGGGCCCGTCGCATGCGCGCGTCGAGACGCTCTTCATCCAGCGCAGCGGCGGACATCAATACAGCGCGCTCAGCGGTTTCATGTCCTGCCTGAAGAAAGACAACGACGTCATCGCGGCCTGACACCGGCGCAGCGTTCCACGCGGCGAAATTCGTCACAAATCCATCGCGCTTGAATTGGTCTGCGCTGCGTTCAGCCGCCGCAGCGCAGCACCTCGAAATGCTTTGAAGCACGCATCCGTTCTACGTTAGGATGTGTCACTGGCCAGCGCGAAAACACAACGAAGCCAAAACATCGGGAGGACTATCGATGCGCAATACGCTCGTGTTGTGCTGTGTCGCCGCGTTGTCGGCGATATCAGGAACTGCAAGCGCACAAGACTGGACCAAATCGAAATGGGGACCGAACGACGAGATCGGTGCCGCCAACTACATGACGCCGGAGCTGGTGGTGAAGGCCGCCTCGCTGGTGAAGACCGGCAAGACCTACGCCCTCGGCATTCCCGTCACGCCACAGACACCCGCCTATCCGCCACGCACGTTCAAGCTCACCATCGTTCAGCCCGGACAGGCCGGCAGCCCGGGTCTCGGTCCGAACAAGGCGACCTATAACGACGACATCCTTGATACGTGGGTCGGCATCGGCAGCCAGCTCGACGGCCTCGGCCATCTCGGCGTCGAGCACGTCTATTACAACGGCAACAAGCTCGCCGATTTCGCCGATCCGAATGGCTTGAAGAAGCTCGGTATCGAGAAGGTCCCACCGATGGTCACGCGCGGCGTGCTGCTCGACATGGCCGCCTATTTCAAGACCGACATCGTGAAGGAAGGCACCGCCTTCAACGTCAAGGAGATCGAGGAAGCCGCCAAGCAGCAGAACGTCGAGATCCGCCAGGGTGACGTCGTCCTCTTCCACACCGGCTGGCTCAGCCTGATCGGTAAGGACGACAAACGCTATTCGGCCGGCGAGCCCGGTCTCGGCGTCGAAGGCGCGAAGTACCTGACCGGCAAGGGCGTGGTCGCCATCGGTGCCGACACCTGGGCGCTCGAGGTGCTGCCGTTCGAGTCCAAGAACGTGTTCGAGGTGCACCAGATCCTGCTCGCCATGAACGGGACCTACATCCTCGAGAACATGGACACCGCCGCGCTCGCTCGCGACAAGGGCTACGAATTCCTGTTCGTGCTCGGACAGCCGCGCTGGACCGGCGGCGTGCAGGCGATGATCAACCCGATCGCAATCCGCTGATCGGCGACGGACTCAGCGGGCGAGGATCGGCCTGCCGCCCGGCAGGCGCCCTCGCCCGACCTGTCCGTCATCGCGGCCTCAGATGCCATCGCCGCAATGCAACGAAGGCCCAGATGGATTCGACGAGGCCAAACGGCCAGGCGCCTTGCAGGAAGCCGTAAGCCGAGCCGAGCGCGCAGGACGCCGCGAACAGCAGCACGAACCAATGGCTGCGATCCTCCAGGGCATAGCAGACCAGCATCGCCGTCACGGCAAACAGGCCGAATAGTGTCAGTGCATCCATGTTCCGGGTTCACTCCGCAGCGCGACGCGTGATAAGCGCTAGTCCCATGCCGGCTCTTATCCTGCCCCTGATCGATGCTGCAACCCACTGGCCCGAACGCGGCGGGTTGGTCGGCCTTGACCTCGGCACCAAGACCATTGGCGTTGCCGTGTCCAATCCGGACCGGCGCCTCGCGACGGGCGTCGAGACCATCCAGCGCAAGGCGTTCAAGCAGGACGCGGCGCGGTTGCTCGCGATCGCGGCCGAGCGCAAGGCGGTCGGCTTCGTGCTCGGCCTCCCCATCAACATGGACGGCAGCGAGGGCCCGCGCGCGCAATCGACCCGCGCCTTCGCCCGCAACCTTGCCGGGCTGACCACACTCCCCATCGGCCTCTGGGACGAGCGCCTGTCGACCGCAGCGGTCGAGCGCGAGCTGATCGGCATGGACGTCAGCCGCGCCAAGCGCGCCGAAGTGATCGACGAGCACGCTGCGATCTTCATCCTGCAAGGCGCGCTCGACCGCCTCGCCAATCTTCGCGCGGCATCGGGCTGATCCATGGCCGTCGTGATCGCGGCGCTGCTGCCGGTCTTCATCCTCATCGTGCTCGGCGTGGTGCTGAGGCGCACCCTGATGCGGCTCGACACGCAATGGCATGGGCTGGAGCGGCTGACCTATTTCGTGCTGTTCCCGATGCTGCTGATCCAGACGCTGGTGAAGGCCGACCTCTCCAGGGTGCCGGTCGCCGGCGTCGGCGGCGCGCTGTTGCTGTCGGTGCTCGCGATGTCACTGCTCTGCCTCGCGCTCCGCCCGGCGCTCGCGCGGTTCGACGTCGACGGTCCCGCCTTCACCTCGATCTTCCAGGGCGCGACGCGCTGGCAGACCTATGTCGCGCTCTCGGTGTCGGCCAACATGTTCGGCGATGTCGGACTGGCGCTGGCCTCCGTGGCGATGGTCGCGATCATTCCGCTGGTCAACGTGTTCAGCGTTGCCGTGCTCGCGCACTATGCTTCACCCGAGAAGCAGTCCGCCCGCGCCATCGTCATGACGGTGGTCCGCAATCCCCTGATCTGGGCCTGCGTGATCGGCCTCGTCATCAATGTCATCCATCTGCCGCTGCCAAAGATCTGGCACGAGGTTGCGGACGCGCTCGGCCGGTCCTCGCTCGCCATCGGCCTGCTCGTCACCGGCGCCGGTCTGCAGCTCAAGGGCCTGCTCCGCCCGAGCGTGAGCGCGACCATCGGCGTGGCGTTCAAGCTGGCGCTGATGCCCGTGCTCGCGCTGGCGCTCGCCGCCTGGTTCGGGCTCTCGGGCGACAGCCTGGCGATCGTCGCAATCTGCGCGGCGGTGCCGACCTCGCCCAGCGCCTATGTGCTGGCACGCCAGATGGGCGGCGATGCGCCGCTGCTGGCGCAGATCATCACGCTGCAGACGATCTTGGCGGCGGTCACGATGCCGATCGCGATCGCGCTGGTGGCTTAGGCCTCATGCGAGGCCTCAGCTCCCCAGCCACATCGTCAGCACCACCGCAGTCAGATTGTTCAGCGCATGCAGCGCGATGGTGAGCCAGAGCGAGTTGGCGCGATAGCGCATGTAGCCGAACCACAGGCCGATGGAGAAGACCTCCGCGAGGAAGTACATGTCGTACTGCAGGTGCACGACCGTCCACACCAGTGACGACAGGATGATCGCGCCGGGCACGCGCAGGAAGCTCGCCGACCAGCCGCGAAACAGGAAGCCGCGCGCCAAAACCTCTTCCGACATCGGCGCAGCGACACTGAACGCGAACAGCAGCATCACAGCCGCGCCCTTGTCGCGGCCCGATTTCAACAGATCGGTCATGAAGCCCGGCGTCGCCTCGCGGCCGAGGCTCCGCGACATCGTCTCCCAGGCGACCACGATCAGGACAAGCCCGATGGCGCCGAACAGCATTTGCTTCCAGGACGGCCAATGCAGCGCGAGGTAATCGACGAACGAGGCCTTCTTGATGCGGATGGCGAGCCATACCGCGGCCAGCGTCGCCGGCAGGCCCATGGTCACCGACAGCGCGAGCGCCGCGGGCTCGCGACCGACACGCTGGATCGACATCAGGTCGAGGGGATCGCCACGGTCGCAGGCCAGATAGAGGATGGCACCGATCTGGCCGACAAACATCGCGACGAAGATGAGCAGGCCCCACACCGCCGTGCCCCAGAATTTCCAGACGCGCGGTGCGGCTGGCGTCACGGTCATCGGCGGGAGATCGGGATTGAGGGAGTCCATTCAAGCGCTTTCGTTGGGACGGCACCGTCATTCCGGGGCCGTTCGCACGACGATCTACTTCGTTCGCGGCGGAATCGGGAAATCATAGGCCGCCGCGCCCGCCCCCGGCAGGGAAAAATGCCACCACTCCTTCGCATAGTTCACAAAGCCTTGCTTCGCCATCGCGGCCACCAGCCGCTTGCGCCAGGCGCGCTGGTCCGGATTGATCGACGGTGCCGCAGTGTGCCCCTTCGCGTCCGTGCAGTCGTAGCCCGTGCCCATGTCGACGCTGCCCTCCGGCAATCGCGCCTCGACCGGCGCCGTGCAATCGGCATAGGTTTTCGACGGGTCGTATCTGGCGGAATTGTCAGCCTTGAGATCGACCAGCGTGAGATCGAGCGCCGCGCCCGTGGAATGCTGCGAGCGGCTCGCGATGTAGCCGAGGCGGAACAGCTCGGTCTTCGAGATCTTCGGATTGTAGCGCCGCTCGGCCGCCGTCTCGAAGCCGTTCTGCGACCACCTCACCATGTCGAGCGAGGCCCGCGCCGGCCGGTAGCAGTCGAACATCTTCAGCGACAGGCTTTGCGCCGCCAGCTCCTGCTGAACCGCCTTCAGCCGCAGCCCCACCTCCCGCTTCACCACGCATTCGCCGGCGCCGTAACCGGCGAGCGGACGGCCGACGAAATTGTTCGAGGTGGCGTAGCGGATGTCCTGGATGATGCCGGGATCAATGTCGCGCAAATAGACGAAGCCGCCGGGGAGCGATTGGGCGTGGGCCTCGGCCGTTATCGTCGTCAGCGCAATCACAATTCGGATTAACTTCACGTGATCCATCCCCATCGTCATGGCCGGGCTTGTCCCGGCCATCCACGTCCTTTGCCTCAAATGCGATAGAAGATCGTGGATGCCCGGGACAAGCCCGGGCACGACGGAGATACTGGCGACAGGTCACGCCAGAGCGACGAACCTGACAGATCAGGGGATAACTCCCCGCCCCGGCATTGGCCCTTGCCCCCCCAGCCATCCCCGCCTATAGCTCTCGTTTTAATGACATCGAAATCGACCTTCGTCCTCGGCCACCGGCATTTGCTGGGCATCGAGGGCCTTTCCGCGGCCGACATCACCGGCCTCCTCGACCTGTCCGAAGAATATGTCGAGCTCAACCGCCAGGTTGACAAGAAGCGGACCGTCCTGCGTGGACGGACGCAGGTAAATCTGTTCTTCGAGGCCTCGACCCGGACCCAGTCCTCGTTCGAGCTCGCCGGCAAACGGCTGGGCGCCGACGTCATGAACATGTCGGTCTCCTCCTCGTCCATCAAGAAGGGCGAGACGCTGGTCGACACCGCGATGACGCTCAACGCCATGCACCCGGACATCCTGGTGGTGCGCCATCACGCCTCCGGCGCGGTGGAACTGCTGGCGCGCAAGGTCGACGGTTCCGTGATCAATGCCGGCGATGGCGCGCACGAGCATCCGACGCAGGCGCTACTCGACGCCCTGACCATCCGCCGCAACAAGGGCCGGATCGAGGGCCTCGTGGTCGCGATCTGCGGCGACGTGCTGCATTCGCGTGTGGCCCGTTCCAACATCATCCTGCTCAACACCATGGGCGCCCGCGTCCGCGTCGTCGGCCCCTCGACGCTGCTGCCGCCCGGCATCGAGCGCATGGGGGTCGAGGTCGCGCGCGACATGCGCGAAGGGCTCAACGGCGCCGATATCGTCATGATGCTGCGGCTCCAGCGCGAGCGCATGAACGGCTCCTTCGTGCCGTCGACCTCCGAATATTTCAACTATTTCGGGCTGGACCAGAAAAAGCTCGCTTACGCCAAGCCGGATGCTCTCGTCATGCATCCCGGCCCGATGAACCGCGGCGTCGAGATCGACACCGCGGTCGCCGACGGCGCGCAATCGCTGATCCGCGAACAGGTCGAGATGGGCGTGGCGGTACGGATGGCCGTGCTCGAAGCGCTCGCCCGCAACTTGCCGAACGCGTGATGCTCATGCTGACTGACCGCCGTCCCATCCTGCTCGCCAACGCCCGCGTCGTCGATCCCTCCAGGGATTTCGACGGCCCCGGCGATGTCCTGATCGCCGACGGAATCATCCGCGAGACCCGTCGCGGCATCGGAGCGGCCGGCGTCCCCGAGGGCACCGACGTCGTCAACTGCGCCGGCAAGATCGTGGCCCCCGGCCTGGTCGACATGCGCGCCTTCGTCGGCGAGCCCGGCTTCAGCCACCGCGAGACCTTTGCCTCCGCGAGCCAGGCGGCTGCGACCGGCGGCATCACCACCATCATCTGCCAGCCCGACACGTCTCCGGTGATCGATAACTCGGCGACCGTCGACTTCGTGATGCGCCGCGCCCGCGACACCGCGATCGTCAACATCCAGCCGATGGCGGCGCTCACCAAGGGCATGCACGGCGAGGAGATGACCGAGTTCGGCCTCCTCAAGGCCGCCGGCGCGATCGCCTTCAGCGACAGCGACAAGAGCGTGATTAACGCGCAGGTGATGCGCCGCGCGCTGACCTACGCGCGCGATTTCGACGCGCTGATCGTGCATTACACCGAGGATCCCGATCTCGTCGGCGAAGGCGTGATGAACGAGGGCGAGTTCGCCTCGCGGCTCGGCCTGATGGGCATCCCGAACGCGGCGGAGGCCGTGATGCTCGAGCGCGACATGCGTCTCGTCGCGCTCACCGGCGGGCGCTATCACGCGGCATCGCTGACCTGTATCGACTCGCTCGACGTCCTCAAGCGCGCCCGCGACGCCGGCCTCGCCGTGACCGCCTCCGTCTCGATCAATCATCTTGCGCTGAACGAGAACGACATCGGGCCCTACCGGTCGTTCCTGAAGCTGTCGCCGCCGCTGCGGACCGAGGACGACCGCCGCGCGCTGGTCGCAGCGGTCGCCTCCGGCCTCGTCGACGTCATCATGTCCGACCACAATCCGCAGGACGTCGAGGTCAAGCGCCTGCCGTTCGCGGAAGCAGCACCCGGTGCCATCGGGCTCGAGACCATGCTGCCGGCGGGCCTTCGCCTCGTGCACAATGAGGAACTCGACCTGAAGACGCTGATCCGGGCCATGTCGACGCGGCCGGCCGAGATCCTGGGTCTGCCCGGTGGAACCCTACGCGCCGGCAGCCCGGCCGACGTCATCGTGATCGACCCCGACGTCCCCTGGGTGGTCGATCCCGCCGACCTCAAATCGCCCTGCAAGAACACCCCGTTCGACGAGGCCCGCTTTACAGGCCGCGTGGTGCGCACCATTGTCGGCGGACGGACGGTCTACGAACATGTCTGACGGGCAGATTCATGCGTGGCGTCGCAGTTCAGCATGGAGATGCGGCCATGGGGCTTGAAGCCTTCCTGCCGGTGGCCTTCGTCATCGGCTACCTGCTCGGCTCGATTCCGTTCGGGCTGGTCCTGACCAAACTCGCCGGCACGCAGGATATTCGCTCGATCGGCTCCGGCAGCATCGGCGCCACCAACGTGCTGCGCACGGGCCGCAAGAGCCTTGCCGCGGGCACCCTGCTGCTCGACGCGCTCAAGGGCACGGTCGCGGTGGTGATCGCCGGCTACATCGCGGGACCCAATGCCGCCATGGTGGCCGGGCTCGGCGCCTTCCTCGGCCATCTCTTCCCGGTCTGGCTGAAGTTCAAAGGCGGCAAGGGCGTCGCCGTCTATATCGGCATCCTGCTCGGCCTGTTCTGGCCCGGCGCAATCGTGTTCTGCCTGCTTTGGCTCGCCACCGCCTTCACCACCCGCTACTCCTCGCTGTCCGCGCTGGTGGCGGCATTCATCACCCCGATCTTCCTGTGGTGGTTCGGGCACCTCGCGCTTGCATCGCTGTTCGCCGCGCTGACGCTGCTCTTGTTCTACGCGCATCGCGAGAACATCAAGCGACTGCAATCCGGCAAGGAAAGCCGGATCGGCGAGAAGGCCTAGAGCGTTTTCGAGCGAAGTGGATACCGGTTCGCGTCAAGAAAACGCGTCAAAACAAAATCCAAGGCCGGAAAAAGTACGGATATCGCCGCACCGCCTCCGCATTATGTGCCAATTCCTGTTCGCAACTCGGAAGCTGCTCGCGGCCAGAGTGGCGAACGAGTTCCACGCCTGTCATCCTGACAGCGGAAATGGCGTTACGCGGTAGCTCAGAATGAGCGAGAAGATGGTCGGCGCGCATGACGGGTCCGGTTCGCACGGTGCTTCCAGCACCGCAGCAAGCCGGCTGCTCTCGATGACCAATGTCTGGTCCGATGCGCCATCGCCGCTGCCCGCGCCCGAGCCTGCTCCCGTACCCCCGCCAGTGACCCGGCCTGCGCCCGTCGCGCAAGCCGCCGCGCGAGTCGAGATTGTGACCATTGCCGCGCCGGTCGCGCCCGCGCAGCCGCACTCCGACCAATGGCCTCCGCAAAGACTGTCGCTGGCCCTTCAGGGCGGCGGCACTTTTGCAGCCTTCACCTGGGGCGTGCTGGAGCGGTTGCTGGAACACCCGACCATCCAGATCGACACCATCAGCGGCGCCAGTGCCGGCGCCATCAATGCGCTGCTGCTCGCCTCCGGCCTCGCCGAAGGCGGACGCGAAGGTGCCCATTCGCGGTTGAACCGGTTCTGGGCCCGCCTGATGCACGAGGCCTCGTTCCGCTCCTTGATGCTGGTCGGCGGATTCTCGCCGGCGGGAAGCTCGGTCGCGTTCGGTCCGACGCTGCGCTCCGGCCAGTTCGATCCGTTCGACCTCGACCCGCTGCGGCTGGCGCTGTCTCGCGACATCGATTTTGCCGCCTTGGGCAACGCGGCCTGCCCAAAACTGCTGATCGCCGCGACGCGAATCCGCGATGGGCAGCAGCAGATCTTCCGCAACGATTGCATTACCGCCGACGTCGCGCTGGCCTCGACCTGCCCGCCTTTGGTTCACTGCGCCGTCGAGATCGACGGCGAGGCCTATTGGGATGGCGGCATTGGCGGCAATCCGCCGCTGGTGCGCCTGGCGCAGGAATCGACAGCCTCCGATCTGCTGCTCGTCCAGATCACGCCCACGCGCGACAGCTACGTACCGATCACGCTTGCCGCGATCGACCGCAGGCTCGACCAGATCGCAGCCAACGCCGCCCTCAACGCCGAGATCGCGGCACTCGAATGGGCGCGAGCCACCGCCGCACCTACGCTGCGGCTCTCCAGGATCGCGGCCGAAGACTCCATTGAGGGCCTGGCGCAGCGCTCATCCACCGATCTCGGCCGCGGCTTCATTCGTACGCTGCACCGGAGTGGCCGCGAGGCCGCCGAGCGTTGGCTCGGACAAGGCGCGACAGGCGCCGAGGCCGAACGCGTGCTGCCCGCCGCTGAGCCTGCGCTAGCCTGATTTCGCCAGCGCATCCTCCAGGAACCACGCCGCTGCAAGCGCGCCCGGATCGTTGCCGAAGCGCGCGATCACCTGCACGCCGATCGGCAGGCCGCCGACCTTCAGCACCGGCACGTTGACGCAAGGATTGCCCATCAGCGTCCAGAGCCGATTGTAGCGGGGCGAGCCGGTCGAGGCGAGCTCCTTGGCCGGCGCGGTGCCCGGCGCCGAATAGGTCAGCAGCACGTCAAAACCCTCGAACAGCTCGCCGAGCTCGCGGCGGCCACGGCGGGCGATCCGACGCGCGTCGTCATATTGCTTCGGCGTCAAGCCGACGGTGTCATCGAGGCTGGCACGCAGCATCGGCGCGATCTCGTCGTGATGCTCCGAAAACTCCCAGGCCAGCGCGCGATGCGCCTCGAAATCCTGGATGATCGGGTGGATGCGCCAGGCTTCCTGCACCGACTCCGGCAGATCGATGGTCTTGACACTGGCGCCGGCCTTCTCGGCCGCCTTGATCGCAGCCTGCAAGCCCTCTTCCGCCGCCGGCTCGACGGCCTCGGCAAACTCCTGCCTCACCACGCCGATGCGCGGCGCCTTGGCCGCGGCGATGCCATCGAATTCAGTGCGGCCGGTGATCGCCAGCAGCCCGCGCGCGAGATCTTCCGCGCGCGATCCGAACAGGCCGACAGTATCAAGCGCCCATGAGTAGCACTTCACGCCGATGGTCGGCAGCATCCTGAACGACGGCTTGATCGCGGCAGCCCCGCAATAGGCGGCGGGCCGGATCACCGATCCGCCGGTCTGGGTGCCCAGCGCCAGCGGGATCATGCCGGCGCCGACGGCCGCGGCCGAGCCCGAGGACGAGCCGCCCGGCGTATGGCCGAGATTGTGCGGATTGAGCGTCGGGGTCGGATCGCGCGAGGCGAACGCCGTGGTCGTGGTCTTGCCGATGATGGTGGCGCCTGCCCGCTTCAGCATCATCACGACCGGCGCGTCCGAGCGCGGCTGCCAGCCGCGATAGATCTCCGAGCCCATCTCGGTCGGCATGTTGGCGGTGTCGATGATGTCCTTGATGCCGACGGCGATGCCGCGCAGCGGGCCGGAGGCTTGCGCCTTCGCGGATTTGTCGTGACGGACGAAGGCGTGGACGTCCTTCTCCCTGGCCTCGATCGCCGCGTGCGACTGGGCGATGGCGTCATCGGGCGAAAGCTCGCCCGCTTCAATGCGGCGCTGGAGGTCGGCGAGTGAGATCATAGCAATACCCTTCTTATTGCCATCGCTTTTAGCATCGGGACGAGGTCGCGCAAGCGCACGTGGACGCGGTCGATCCATGCGTGCAGTCGACCGGGACCAGCGGCTCGACCAGAGCATTCGCCTCCGCGGGCGCCGCGCCAATGAGATCAAAAATGGAAACAGTATCTTTCAATTATTTCTATTTTTATCGCAATTCAATCGGGCCAGTGTGAGGTCACAACGCAGGGCCCTGCGGCGCGCACTCTCTTACGGACCACAAACGCCTGGTGCGTCACCGCCGTGGGACCTCAACCAAGCACAGGAGCGATGACCATGGATACGACCCGTTATGCTTCCCTCGTTGGCCGCCTGCTGATCGGCCTCCCATTTGCAATGAGTGGCTTCAGCAAGCTCACCGCTTATGGTGCGACGACCGCTTACATCGCCGCTGCGGGATTGCCGGTGCCCCCGTTGGCATATGCGATCGCAGTTCTCGTCGAGCTCGGTGGCGGTCTCCTGCTGATCGCGGGCTATCAAGCCCGCTCGGTCGCGCTGGCGCTCGCCATATTTTCGCTGGCCGCGGCAGTCTCGTTCCACAACAACTTTGCCGACCAGAATCAGATGATCCACTTCCTCAAGAACGTGATGATGGCAGGCGGCCTGCTCCAGATCTTTGCCTTCGGTGCCGGTGCGCTCAGCCTTGACGCTCGCGTCTCGCGGAGCGGCGTCGCTGTCGCTCAGGCGGCCCACGCGCGTTGAATCGACGACCTTGCGGAAGACCCGTCGACCACGTCGGGTCTTCCTGCAGCGCCTTTGAAGCCCGATCAAGCGCACGCAACTGTTGCCCACGCCCTCAGGTTGTTCCATGCTGCCTCCACAAGGAGACGCCGTGGACGCCATCAATCCGAGCGTTGAGCTGACCGAGGCTGAGCGGATCGACCGCCTGCGGCTGATCCGCTCTGACAATGTCGGGCCGCGCGGCACTAACGCGGAAACGCCGCAACCTTTGCGTTAGTTCTAAATTGCCCCGACAATCAAGGCGATGAGATTCGAATTGCCGGACTGTTGGACGCTCACGCCGTCTCGGCTTAGGCTGTGCGCCTTCTGACCCAACCTGTTCATTGACGCGGCTGGACCAATGTCGAAAAATGCTTACTCTCTGCCAGAGGATAAGCGATTTAGCGGTGCTATGAAACGACGCGGATTCATCACTTTGGCTGGCGGGGCGTTGGCGTGGGCAACGGCCGCACGCGCTCAGCAAGTGAAGCGCGTCTCGCGGATCGGCCTTTTCCTCCCCCCACCGCGAAATTCGGAGGTCGACGCGTTCCTCGTTGCGCTTCGCGGTCTCGGTTGGGTTGAGGGCGAGAACGTCCACGTTGAATATCGCGACGCCGACGGCGACGATAACCGGCTTCCGGCGCTGGCTGCTGAACTGGTCGCCCTCGGCGTCGACGTTCTCGTGACAGCCACATTTCCCGGGGTTCTTGCCGCGCACCGTGCGACGACCACAATTCCAACCGTGATGATCGTGGGTCCCGATCTGGTGACCTTGGGCCTTGCAGCCAGCATGGCTCATCCCGGTGGCAACATTACGGGACAGACCTTTTTCCTTACAGAACTAGCTGCGAAGCGGTTAGAGGTTCTTGCGAGCATAGCTCCCTCGATGACCCGCGCAGGGGTGCTCATGCAGCGAGGCAACCCCCTGAACAACGGCACCATGAGTGCCATGACGAACGCCGCGCGGGCAATGAAGGTTGAGCTGCGACCGATCGAGCTTGACGTCCCCGGCGACCTCGACAACGCGCTATCAATCTTCGGCTCCACCGCCATGGACGGTCTCGTCATCACGGACGCCAATGCGTTTGTCACCAATTCGGCGTTGGTCGCGGCGATTGTCGACAAGTGCCGCGTGCCATCGATTGCCGCACCCATCGTCGCGTCCCGGGGGGGCGCACTGGTAGGGTACGGGGTAGACTTCACCTCCATGTTTCGCCGCGCCACTGTTTTCGTTGACAAGATATTGAAGGGCGCGAACCCGGCCGACATCCCCATCGAGCAGCCGACGCTGTTTAAGACGGTCATCAACTTGAAGACCGCCAAGGCGCTCGGCCTCGAGATACCGCAGTCGTTGCAGGTGCGCGCGGACGAGGTCATCGAATAGCAAAAGCCTTGAGGAATAAGGCAGCGCGTTGCTCCATTCCTCCTCCGCCCATGATGGGGCGATAGAAACAACCACACGCCACTGTTGCCCACGCCCTCAGGTTGTTCCATGCTGCTCCCACAAGGAGACGCCGTGGACGCCATCAATCCCAGTGTGGAGCTGACCGAGGCTGACAGGATCGACCGCCTGCGGCTGATCCGCTCCGACAATGTCGGGCCGCGCACCTTCCGTTCGCTGGTCGATCATTTCGGCACGGCGCGCGCCGCGCTGGAGCGGCTGCCCGATCTGGCGCGCCGCGGCGGCGCGGCCCGTTCCGGGCGCATCTGTAGTGCCGATGAGGCGAAGGCCGAGCTCGCCGCAAGCCGCAAGTACGGCATCGCCTGGCTTGCGCCCGGCGAGGACGGCTATCCGGCGCGGCTGGCGACGCTCGACGATGCGCCGCCGCTGCTCGCCGTGCGCGGTGACAACGCAACCTTGATGCGGCCGATGATCGCGATCGTTGGCTCGCGCAATGCCTCCGGCGCTGGCCTCAAGTTTGCCGGCCAGCTCGCGCGTGAGCTGGGCGACGCCGGCTTCATCGTCATATCGGGGCTCGCCCGCGGCGTCGATCAGGCGGCGCACCGCGCCAGTGTCGAGAGCGGCACCATCGCGGTGCTCGCCGGCGGACATGATTGCATCTATCCGCCCGAGCATGGCGACCTGCTCGCCTCGATCCTCGATCACGCGGGCGCTGCGATTTCCGAGATGCCGCTCGGCCACGAGCCGCGCGCCCGCGACTTCCCCCGCCGCAACCGGCTGATCTCGGGCGCAGCCCTCGGCGTGGTCGTGGTCGAGGCGGCGCACCGCTCGGGCTCGCTGATCACCGCGCGCATGGCGGCCGAACAGGGCCGCGAGGTATTCGCGGTGCCCGGCTCGCCGCTCGACCCGCGCGCTGCCGGCACCAACGATCTGATCAAGCAGGGCGCAACGCTCGTCACCGAAGCCGCCGACATCATCAACGCTGTCGCACCGATCATGGAGCGGCCGCTGATGCATCCGGCGAGCGAGCCCGATAGCGAACCGTTCGAGAGTGACCCGCAATCACACGACCGCGACCAGATCACCGGCCTGCTCGGCCCTGCCCCCATCTCGATCGACGATCTCGTGCGGATGTCCGGCGCCTCGCCCGCGATCGTCCGCACCGTGCTGCTGGAGCTCGAGCTTGCGGGCCGCCTCGAACGCCACGGCGGCGGTCTCGTTTCTCTTCTCTAGGTGTCGTTGCGCTCATCGAACCGCGTGCGTGCCGCCGCGATCTGCGCCTGGTGCTCCTTCGCCCATAGCCCAAGCGCCATCACGGGCTGCTGGAGCCCGCGGCCAAGATCGGTCAGCTCATAGTCCACGCGCGGCGGAATGGTCGGGAAGATCGTACGCGTGACGAGGCCGTCGCGCTCCAGCCCGCGCAGGGTCAAGGTCAGCATCCGCTGCGAGATGCCGTTGATCATCCGCTTCAGCTCGTTGAAGCGCTTGGGCCCGTCGCTCAGCATCATGATGACGAACACGCTCCATTTGTCGCCGACGCGCGCCAGGATCGAGGCGACCCCGCGGCAGTCCGCGTGGTCGCGATCCGGCATCTGGGGCGCAGGAAAATCGGTGTGTGCAGGTCTCAAAGATGTGCCCATGGCTCAAAAAAGTGCGTTCTTGCGGGGGAATCGACAGTCACTCATGTAGTGCGGGTTACAAATCTATACCATAGGTGAACCCCAGTGAAACTCCTCCATATCGACTCCAGCGTGCTCGGCCCCCACTCCGTCTCACGGCAGGTTTCCGCCGCCATCGTCGACCGTCTCAGGCAGGCGACACCGTCGCTCGACCTCGTCTATCGCGATTTGACGCAGATCCCGCTCGCCCACCTCTCCGGCTCGCACCTCGCGGCCGCGCAAGGCGCGCCGGCGCCGGCGGAACTCGGACCCGACCTTGCCGCGAGCGCGGCCGTGCTCAACGAGTTCCTCGATGCCGATATCGTCGTGATCGGCGCGCCCATGTACAATTTTACGATCCCGAGCCAGCTCAAGGCCTGGATCGACCGCGTGCTCGTGGCGGGGAAAACGTTCAAATACGATGCGAACGGCCCGCAGGGTCTTGCCGGTAACAAGCGCGTGATCGTGGCGATCTCGCGCGGCGGCTATTACGGCCCGGGCACGCCGGCCGCCTCGCTCGAGCACCTCGAAACCTATTTGCGCGGCGTGTTCGCGTTCATGGGCATCACGAGCCCCGAATTCATCGTCGCCGACGGCATCCAGGTTGGCCCTGAGCATCGTGAGAAAGCGCTGGCCGGAGCGCTTCAGGCTGCCACCAGCCTGCAGGCGGCGTAACACTTACGCCAACGCCAGCCGCTGCCGGACTCCGGCGGCGGCTGAGAGTTCGACAGCGCTAAAACCAGGCGCCCTGAACGCCAAGAATGACGGCGACGAGCGAAATGAAAAGCCCGATGCCTGAGAAAAGTGCCACCCCGATGAACTCGGACGTGTCGGAGCGCTTGGCGGGAATGGCGGAACGTTCGGTGTAAATACGCGGTTCTGAAATCGACGAAGAAATACGAGCTGCTTTTGACATCGCGGGCTCCCTGAAAGTGAGTCTTATGACCCCTGCCCGCAAAAGTGTCTTGGCAGCGCAAGCGAAGGTTCAACACCTCACGCAAGGTTCAGAGGAATACAGCCACCGAGGTGTAGGAACCGGCCGGCGCAACCAATGTCATCGCGCCGACCGATTCAATTTTCGCAAACGTTGATCAGCCGCGATAGATCGGTGCGCCGCTCGGAGACGCCACCGCGCCGCCGTCGACGAAGATCTCCTGGCCCTGGATGTGCGCTGAATCATCCGAGGCGAGGAACAGCACCGTCTTCGAGATGTGATCTGGTTCACCAATGCGCCCCAACGGGGTCGACAGCGCGATGCGCTTCTCGAACTCCTTCTCCGCTTCGGGCGTTGCGATCGCGGCGCCCCAGATCGGCGTGCGGATCGCGCCGGGCGCGACGACGTTGACGCGAATCCCGCGCGGCGACAGTTCCGACGCCATGATCCGCGCCATCGCGCGCACGCCGGCCTTGGCGGCGCCATAGGCCGAATAGCCGGGAATGCCGAGCACGGAGATCACCGAGCCGTTGAGGATGATCGAGGCATTGTCGTTGAGATAAGGCAGCGCCGACTGCACCGTGAAGAACACGCCGGTGAGGTTGGTGCGGATGACCTTCTCGAAAACCTCCAGTGTCGCCGAACCGAGCGGCGTGCCGCCGGGAATGCCGGCATTGGCAAACACGATGTCGAGCTTGCCGAATTTTTCGGCGCCTTGCTTGATCGCCGCATCGGTCGCGGCAATGTCGGTGGCGTCGGCTGCGACCGCGAACCCGTTCGGGCCAAGCTCCTTCGCCGCGGCCTCCAGCGTCTCCTTGTTGCGCCCGGTGATGATCACCTTCGCACCCTCGGCCACGAACAGCTTTGCCGTCGCCAGGCCAATGCCGCTGTTGCCGCCCGTAATCAATGCCGTCTTGTTCTTCAGTCTCACGATCGTCTCCAGTGGTTGCATTATAAAACTATGTTGCCATCTAGGGCATATGGTTTTATGATGCAACCACACAAGCGCGTGATCGACGCCGAAATCGGGCGAACGCGACAGGACCAGGACGATGGTGAGACGAACGAGCTTCGAGGGCGATTCCTGCCCGATCGCGCGGTCGCTGGAAGCGATCGGCGACTGGTGGTCGCTGCTGATCATTCGCGAGGCGCTGTTCGGCCTGCGCCGCTTCGGCGAGTTTCAGAGCAAGCTCGGCATGGCCAAGAACATTCTGGCGGTGCGCCTGCGCGCGCTGGTCGACCACGGCATTCTCGCAACCGCCCCCGCCTCTGACGGCAGCGCCTATCAAGAGTATGTGCTGACGCCGAAAGGGCGCGGCACCTTCCCGATCCTGGTAGCGCTGCGGCAATGGAGCGAGGAGTTCGACGATCACCCCGAGCAGATCGCAACGATTCTGCTCGATCGCGAGAAAGGCCGACCGGTGAAGAAGCTCGAAATGCGCGCCGAGGACGGGCGGCTGCTCAGTCCCGCGGACACGATGGTGAAGCCGCGGCCGGCGCCGCGACGGCGGTCAGCCTGATCGCGGCACGCTGCCACCACACCGTCATTGCGAGCGCAGCGAGGCAATCCAGAGTTTCACCGCGGAGGGATTCTGGATTGCTTCGCTGCGCTCGCAATGACGACGTTGATGCGGCGCGCCTCCATATATCGCCGTCACGCTGAGGTGGCCGCTTCTTCAGCGGCCCTCGAAGGGCGACGGCCCGGCTGCGGCATCTCGGCCGCTCATCCTTCGAGGCTCGCTACGCGAGCACCGCAGGATGACGGATTGGATGGTGAGCGCCGCTACGACAGCTTGCGCTTGCTCCGCAGCCGCAGGTGCTCGTCGGCCTCCAGCTTGGTCATGCCCAGGAGATAATGCAGCACATCGAGCTTGTGGCGCTCGGCGAGCTTGCGCAAAGCCCCAACCTGCTCGGCGATGAAGGCGACGGCCTCATCGACACCGCCCTCCCCTGGTTCCTCACCGCGCGAGCCTCCCGCCACGCCTGACGCGGCGCGCGCCCGTTTCTTTCCTGGCTTAGTCACCAGACCCCACCCGAATCCATGCCCCGGGAGGACTCTACGCCGACATTGACCGCAACTCCAAGGTGGTATTTTGCAACTTTCTCGATATGAAACTTTTCCCATTCGGGGTGCTTTCAACACCCCTCGATTTGACAGCGAGGGCCTCACCACCCATGTTCGGGTCGAAACGGCCGATCCGAATCTCATCGAAAGCGGCTCGTAATTTCCCCGTAAGTTACTGGAACTACATGAATATCGTCATTGTGGAGTCGCCGGCGAAAGCCAAGACGATCAACAAGTATCTGGGCTCGTCCTACGAGGTTCTGGCCTCGTTCGGCCATGTCCGCGACCTCCCGGCGAAGAACGGTTCCGTCGATCCGGACGCAAATTTCAAGATGATCTGGGAGGTCGACCCCAAGGCGGCCGGCCGGCTCAACGATATCGCCAAGTCCCTGAAGAACGCCGACCGCCTGATTCTGGCGACCGACCCTGATCGCGAGGGCGAGGCCATCTCCTGGCACGTTCTGGAGGTGCTGAAGGAAAAGCGCGCGCTGAAGGATCAGAAGATCGAGCGCGTGGTGTTCAACGCCATCACCAAGCAGGCGGTCACGGATGCGATGAAGAATCCGCGCCAGATCGACGGTGCGCTGGTCGACGCCTACATGGCGCGCCGCGCGCTGGACTATCTGGTCGGCTTCACCCTCTCCCCCGTGCTGTGGCGCAAGCTGCCGGGCGCCCGCTCGGCAGGCCGCGTGCAGTCGGTGGCGCTGCGGCTGGTCTGCGACCGCGAACTGGAGATCGAGAAGTTCGTCGCGCGCGAATACTGGTCGTTGATCGCGACCCTGCTGACGCCGCGCGGCGACGCATTCGAGGCGCGGCTCGTCGGCGCCGACGGCAAGAAGATCCAGCGTCTCGACATCGGCACCGGTGCGGAAGCCGAAGACTTCAAGAGGGCGCTGGAAGCGGCCGTCTATGCCGTGACCGCGGTCGATGCCAAGCCGGCCCGGCGCAATCCGCAGGCGCCCTTCACCACCTCGACGCTGCAGCAGGAAGCCAGCCGCAAATACGGCTTTGCGCCGGCGCATACGATGCGCATCGCCCAGCGCCTTTATGAAGGCATCGACATCGGCGGCGAGACCACCGGACTCATTACTTATATGCGTACCGACGGCGTGCAGATCGATCCGTCCGCGATCACCCAGGCGCGCAAGGTGATCGGCGAGGATTACGGCAACGCCTATGTGCCGGAGGCCCCGCGCCAGTATCAGGCCAAGGCCAAGAACGCCCAGGAAGCGCACGAAGCGATCCGTCCGACCGACATGTCGCGCCGCCCTGACAGCATGAGCCGCAAGCTCGATGCCGACCAGGCGCGACTCTACGAGCTGATCTGGAAGCGCACCATCGCGAGCCAGATGGAATCGGCCGAGCTCGAGCGCACCACCGTCGACATCACCGCGAAGGCCGGCGGCCGCACGCTGGAGCTGCGAGCGACGGGTCAGGTCGTCAAGTTCGACGGCTTCCTCGCGCTCTACCAGGAAGGCCGCGACGACGAGGAAGACGACGATTCGCGCCGCCTGCCCGCCATGAGTGCGGGCGACGGCTTGAAGCGGCAGTCGCTCGCCGTCACCCAGCACTTCACCGAGCCGCCGCCGCGCTTCTCGGAGGCCTCGCTGGTCAAGCGCATGGAAGAGCTCGGCATCGGCCGTCCCTCGACCTATGCCTCGATCCTTCAGGTCCTGAAGGACCGCGGCTACGTCAAGCTCGAGAAGAAGCGCCTGCACGGCGAGGACAAGGGCCGCGTCGTGGTCGCCTTCCTCGAAAGCTTCTTCAGCCGCTACGTCGAATATGACTTCACCGCCAATCTGGAGGAGCAGCTCGACCGCATCTCCAACAACGAGATCTCCTGGCAGCAGGTGCTGAAGGACTTCTGGACCGGCTTCATCGGCGCCGTCGACGAGATCAAGGATCTGCGCGTCGCCCAGGTGCTCGACGTGCTCGACGACATGCTGGGCCAGCACATCTATCCGCCCCGCGCCGACGGTGGCGACATCAGGCAGTGCCCGAGCTGCGGCAACGGCCGGCTCAATCTCAAGGCCGGCAAGTTCGGCGCCTTCGTCGGCTGCTCGAACTATCCGGAATGCCGCTACACCCGTCAGCTCGCCGCCGACAGCGAGACCACCGCCGACCGTTCGCTCGGCCAGGATCCCGATACGGGTCGCGATGTCTGGGTCAAGGCCGGCCGCTTTGGCCCCTACATCCAGCTCGGCGAGCCCAAGGATTACGAGGAAGGCGAGAAGCCGAAGCGCGCGGGCATCCCGAAGGGCACCTCGCCCGGCGATGTCGAGCTCGAGCTTGCGCTGAAGCTGCTGTCGCTGCCGCGCGAGATCGGCAAGCATCCGGAGACCGGTCAGCCGATCACGGCAGGTCTCGGCCGTTTCGGGCCGTTCGTGAAGCACGAGAAGACCTACGCCAGCCTGGAGAGCGGCGACGAGGTCTTCGACATCGGCCTCAACCGCGCGGTGACGCTGATCGCGGAAAAGGTCGCCAAGGGCCCGAGCCGCCGCTTCGGCGCCGACCCCGGCAAGGCGATCGGCGATCATCCGACCCTCGGCACCGTCACCGTGAAGAGCGGCCGTTACGGCGCCTATGTCACGGCGGGCGGCGTCAACGCGACGATCCCGGCCGAGTTCGAAAAGGACACCGTCACGCTGCCGCAGGCGATCGCGCTGATCGACGAGCGCGCGGCCAAGGGCGGCGGCAAGACCAAGGCGAAGAAAGCCGCGAAGCCGGCCAAGGCCAAGAAGGCTGCGGCGAAGGCCGCCGACGGCGATGACGCCGCGCCGAAGCCGAAGAAACCGGCCGCGAAGAAGGCGGCCAAACCAAAATCCGAATCCACCAGCAAGGCGCGCGCCGCCGTGTCGTCGACCGCAAAAACGTCGCCGACCAAGGCCGCCGCCCCCAAGGCTCCGGCCAAGAAGAGTGCCGGCAAGACCTAGATCAAGAATTAGAGGTTAAGTGAAACGCAAGAATGACCATGGCTTTCCCGACCGGAGCGCCATCGTCGCCTTCATCAAGGCAAATCCCGGAAAGGTCGGGACCCGCGAAATTGCGCGCGAGTTCGGCCTGAAGAACGCCGATCGCATCGAGCTCAAGCGCATGCTGCGCGAGCTCGCCGACGACGGCACTATCAAGAAGAAACGCCACAAGGTCTCCGAGCCGGACAGCTTGCCGTCGACGCTGGTTGCCGACATCACCGGCCGTGACAGTGACGGCGAGCTGATCGCCTCCCCCACCGAATGGGACGAGGTCGAAAGCGGCGAACCGCCGAAAATCCTCATCGTCATGCCGCGCCGGCCAAAGCCCGGCACCGCGGCCGGAATTGGCGATCGTGCGCTGCTGCGCGTCGAGCGCTCGGACGAGAACGAAGGCCCGGCCTATCGCGGCCACATCATCAAGGTCTTCGACAAGACGAAGAGCCGCATCCTCGGCGTATTCCGCGAGCTTCCCGAAGGCGGCGGACGGCTGGTCCCGGTCGACAAGAAGTCCGCCGACCGCGAGCTAAACATCGCCGCGGCCGACACGCACGGCGCCCGGGACGGCGACCTCGTCAGCGTCGATATCGTCCGCACCCGCAGCTTTGGGCTGGCCTCAGGCCGGGTCAAGGAGAAGCTTGGCTCGGTCAAGTCGGAGAAGGCGATCAGCCTGATCGCGATCTACGCGCACGACATCCCCCTGCAGTTCCGGCCCGCGGCAGAGCGTGAAGCCGAAGCGGCAGAGCCGGCCAATCTGAAGGGACGTGAAGACTGGCGCGACGTGCCGCTCGTCACCATCGACCCGCCGGATGCGAAGGATCACGACGACGCGGTGCATGCGCAGCCCGATCCTGATCCGAACAACAGAGGCGGCTTCATCGTCGATGTCGCCATTGCCGATGTGAGCTTCTACGTGCGGCCGGGCACCGCGCTCGACCGCGACGCGCTCGATCGCGGCAACTCGGTGTATTTCCCGGACCGCGTTGTGCCGATGCTGCCCGAGCGCATCTCCAACAATCTCTGCTCGCTGGTGCCGGGCGAGCCGCGCGGCGCGCTCGCGGTGCGCATGGTGCTCGGCCCCGACGGTCGCAAGCGCTCGCACAGCTTCCACCGCATCCTGATGCGCTCGGCGGCGAAACTGAACTATGCGCAGGCGCAGGCCGCGATCGACGGCCGGCCCGACGACACCACCGGCCCGCTGCTCGATCCGATCCTGAGGCCACTCTATGCCGCCTATGCCTGCGCCAAGCGCGCCCGCGACGAGCGCGATCCGCTCAATCTCGATCTGCCCGAGCGCAAGATCCTCTTGAAGAGCGACGGCACGGTCGATCGCGTCGTCGTGCCTGAACGTCTCGATGCGCACAAGCTGATCGAGGAGTTCATGATCCTCGCCAACGTCGCGGCGGCCGAGATGCTGGAGAAGAAGTCCCTCCCGCTGATCTACCGGGTGCATGACGAGCCGACGCTGGAGAAGGTTCATGCGCTCGCGGAGTTTCTGGAGACGCTGGACGTTCCGTTCGCGAAAGGCGGCGCGCTGCGCCCGGCTTTGTTCAATCGCGTGCTGGCGCAGCTCGAAGGCCACGACCACTTCCCGCTGGTGAGCGAGGTCGTGCTGCGCGCCCAGGCCCAGGCCGAATATTCCGCTGAGAATTACGGTCATTTCGGCCTGAACCTGCGCCGCTACGCGCATTTCACCTCGCCGATCCGCCGCTATGCCGACCTCGTCGTGCACCGCGCGCTGGTTCGCGCGCTCGGCCTCGGCGAGGGCGCCCTGCCCGACAGCGAGACTCCGGAAAGCCTTGGCGAGGTCGCAGCCCATATCTCGGTGACCGAGCGGCGCGCGATGAAGGCGGAGCGCGAGACCGTCGACCGGCTGATCGCCCATCACCTCGCTGACCGCATCGGCGCGAGCTTCCAGGGTCGCGTCTCCGGCGTCACGCGCGCCGGCCTGTTCGTCAAGCTCGCCGAGACCGGTGCCGACGGCCTGATCCCGATCCGATCCCTTGGCACGGAATATTTCAACTATGACGAGAGCCGGCACGCGCTCGTCGGCACGCGCAGCGGCACCATGCATCAGCTGGGTGACGTCGTTGACGTCCGTCTGATAGAAGCAGCTCCCATCGCAGGCGCGCTACGCTTCGAGCTGCTGTCGTCGACCGGCGAGACTGCGCCGCGCGGCCGCAGGCCATCCGGTCCGCAACGCCGCCCCTCGTTCAAGGCGCATCCCGGACGCAGTCCAGCGAAGAAACATAAGGCGGCGAAACAGAAGAAGCCCGGCAAGGGCAAGAACGCCAAAGGGAAAGGCAAGGGCCAGAAGGGCAAGGCATGGTGACGACGAGCACGGCCCCAAAGACCTGGACGCGCGAAACCGGTCTCGTCGAGAAGCGCGACGTCTGGACGGCCATGAAGCGCGGCTTTCGCGGCCGCTGCCCGCGCTGCGGCGAGGGAAAGCTGTTCCGCGCCTTCCTGAAGACGGCGGACAATTGCGCGACCTGCGGCCTCGACTTCACGCCACACCGCGCCGACGATCTGCCGGCCTATCTCGTGATCGTCATCGTCGGCCACATCGTGGTGCCCACGATCCTCTGGATCGAGACCAACTACACCACGCCGGTCTGGCTCAGCTTCGCGGCCTATCTGCCGTTCACCTTCGTCGCCTCGCTCGCGCTGCTCCAGCCGGTCAAGGGAGCTGTGGTCGGCTTGCAATGGGCTCTGCGCATGCACGGCTTTGACGACAACCCTCCGGATGGTATTCCGCCGGTCTAAGCAAATAATCAAAAAGCGGTTTGGGTGAGGACATGACGGATACGTCGCAGGGAGCCGAGAAGGCCAAGATCCACGAGGGCAAGGAAGCCGACCACCATCCCTATTTCCGTCCCCGCGATGCTGCGACGCTGATCCTGGTCGATCGCAGCGGCAACATTCCAAAAGTCCTGGTCGGCAAGCGCCACGACAAGGTGGTGTTCATGCCCGGAAAGTTCGTCTTCCCCGGCGGTCGCGTCGACAAGGACGATTACCGCGTGCCGGTCGCCGCCCCCATCACCGCCGAGCTGGAAGCCAATCTCGCCAAGGGCAGCCCGAAGACTCCGGCCTCGCGCGCAAAGTCGCTGGCGATTGCCGCAATCCGCGAGGCCTGCGAAGAGACCGGCCTCTGCCTCGGACGCAAGACCGAGGGGAAAGCAAAACTCGAGGGCGCCTGGAAGCCGTTCGCGGATGCGGGCCTGCTGCCCGATCCCTCCAGCCTGTTCCTGATCGCGCGTGCGATCACTCCGCCCGGCCGCGTCAAGCGCTTCGACACACGCTTCTTCACGGCGGACGCTTCCGCGATCACCCACCGCGTCGAGGGGGTGATCCATGCGGATGCCGAACTGGTCGAGCTGGTCTGGGTCGAACTCGGCTCAAAGCCGCTCGCCGATCTGCACCCGATGACACGCAACGTGCTCAACGAGCTCGACACGCGCCTTGCCACAGGCCCGCTCCGTCACGACGCGCCGGTGCCGTTCTTCCATTTCTACGGCGGCAAGATGCAGAAGGATATTTTGAGCTGATCCAGCCACCGAACTCTCTAGGCTCGTTCACGCGATCAGCAAACTCAGCGCGGCACCTCTGAAGGCGCGGTCTTCGCTGCCACCTTGTCCGTGACCGATCGCCCAGCGCTGCGGCCACACAAGCTGCTCCAACCCTCGCGCCGTCGCGGAGGTGAAGGACGACCAACGCGGGGAGCCGTGATCGCGGTACAAGAGACCGCCGGGGCCCATGTCCGGATAGAGCGTAACGTGAATATCGAAACCCTCGCCCGCCGGAAGATCAGGTCCGAACCAATAGGTTGGGCTTCGTCCCGGCTCACGCCCCACGATGGCTGTCAGGGTTTGCTTCGGTCCCCTGAGACCAAGCCAGAACGGCGCAATCGAACCAGGCGCGAAGGCCGTGAAAATCGTCTGGGCTGATGCGATATCGGTCGCAGCGCTTTGCCCCACAAGCCTCAGCTCGATCCGCCGCCCGCTCTCCACGCATCCGCTGAACGGCGCTTCGGTTTCCCCGAGCGGCAGCTCCCTCCACTGAGCGGGATCAGGATCGCGGAGCGGCCATTCCATCTTCTCCCTGACCGCACCGTGAACATCGAGCACCTGATAACGCAGGCCTTCCTCGTCAAGCGCGGCTTGAACGCAATGCAGATACTCGACGCCTTCCGGCATCCTGTGAGCCGTTCCCGCGCCCGCAGTGCAGATCTGCATGACACCGCGATGCGCCTGCACGTCGAAGGCGAGGATGTGGCTGCACAGATAGGCAAGCACGTTTTCGTTCACCAGGATGTCCCAGAACGGGCGAGCATATTCGTGGCCGATCTCGCGCTGATACGTCCCGGTAAAGCCGTTGACGGGAAACACCGGGTGATGGCCAAGGACGAGCTTGTGTCGGGCGTCGCCATGTTCTCTGAGCGTAGCTTCCAGCCAGCCGAGCTCGACATGGCCCTCATCTCCCAGGCCGCTCCAGAGTGTGTTCACGAACACCATCAGGAGGTCGCCGCGCCGCACGAAGTAGGAGAGGCCCGCCTGTCCCGGCGGCCCATTTTTCGGCAGCGCGAGCACCGCACGAAACACCGCCTCGCTCGTCAAATCATAGGTCGTGTGATTGCCGGTTGTGTGCCACATCGGAATGGCCGCACGGTCGAGCCATGCCATTTCCGTATCCAGCCAATAGCGCCACTGCGCGCGGAGCGCGTCCGGATCCGGCGTCAGTCCGATGATTTCATCGCCCGGGAAGAGCACGAATTCAGGCTGCGGCCTCAGGCGTTGAACGATCGCATTGACCGAGGCGAAGGTCTTTTCGTGCAATCCACCCGGCACGCCCGAACAGGAGTCGCCATACAACAGGAATTGGTGGCCCTTGCCGCGCGGTAGAAGCGCGGGAATGGAATTATTCGTTGAGGTCATGGCCTTCCATTGCGGTGTTCGGCCGCGAGGATGGCAATTTCCGCAACGGGTAGCAACAGGTCGTGGCTGGACCTCAATCAGTCCGCATCAGGCTCGGTGCCGACATAGTCGCGCGCCGGCAGCTTGAGGACGCGGCCGATCTCGCTTGCGAGCTTGTCCGCCTCCTCGCGCCTGGTGAAGCTCTGAAGCGTGATCGGCTCGGTGCCTCTATTGCCGCAGAGATTGACGTCGTAGGTCGTCAGATCCGCATCATAGTCGTCGGTGATGCTGACGAAGTGATAGTCGGCGAGATCGCGCTGGCTGCGGATATTGAGCGGGCCGAACTGCCTGGTGATGACGATCTGGCGCAGCGTCTCGTTGAGCACGACGAAAGTGCGGTACGTCAGCAGGATCATTCCGGGGATGCCGACGAGCAGTCCCAACCCCGTGAACACCAGCACCGGCACGAGATCATCGGCGAGCCGGCCGAAGCCGGAAAAATCCTGGCGCAGGCCGAGGCCGACATTCCACAAGAGATAACCGCTCGCGGCCAGCAGCGGCAGCGACAGCAGCCGGCCGACCCAGGGCATGGACCGGTCGATGCGAACGGTGCCGCCGTCCACGGTCATTGCGCCTGCCATGTCGGGTCTCCTCACGAGGTCATGGCTTGGTCGAAGCGAGAGGCGGATTGGTTCGAAGAGACGCCCCGATGCGCCGGTGCCGTTCTTCCATTTCTATCGCGGCAAGATGCGACGAGATGTGCTAGGTGAGGGAATGGGCGCTTAAACGACTGGAGAATCGGATGACGCGGTTCGTAAGGCCTCTGCTCGCTTCCGTGGCGTTGTGCGGCCTGCTCTCGCCGCCCGCCCATGCGGAGCTCGACGTCGCCAGATTGAAGCAAACGATCGAGGCCTCCTTCGAGAGCGAATACCCGAAGCTCGACGCGCTCTACAAGGACATCCACGCCCATCCCGAGGTTGCCTACCAGGAAGTGAAGACCGCGGCGAAACTCGCCGCCGAGATGCGTGCGATTGGCTTTGAGGTCACCGAGCACGTCGGAAAGACCGGCCTTGTTGCCATCTACAGGAACGGCGACGGTCCCACCATCATGGTTCGCACCGAGCTCGACGCACTGCCGATGGAGGAGAAGACCGGCCTGCCCTATGCCAGCCGCGACAAGCAGATCTGGCAGGGCCGCGAGACATTCGTCGCCCATAGCTGCGGCCATGACATCCACATGGCGAGCTGGGTCGGCACAGCGAAGACCCTGGTCGGCATAAAGGACCAGTGGCACGGTACGTTGATGTTCATCGCGCAGCCCGCCGAGGAAGAGGTCACGGGCGCAAAGGCGATGATCGACGATGGCCTGTTCACCCGCTTTCCGAAGCCCGACGCGGGTTTTGCCCTGCACGACGGCAGTGGAGCCTACGGCTCCGTGACCTATAGGGTCGGGGTCGGATCGTCGAACGTTGACGGTCTCTTCATCAGATTCGTTGGCCGCGGGGGCCATGGCGCGATACCGCAGGCGACCATCGATCCCGTGATGATGGCATCCCGCTTCGTCGTCGATGTGCAGAGCGTGATCAGCCGCGAAAAGGACCCGACCGAATTCGGCCTCGTCACTATCGGCGCGATCCACGCCGGCACCGCCGGCAACATCATTCCCGACGAGGCCAGGGTGATCGGCACGATCCGCAGCTTCAAGCCGCAGGTGCGCGCCAGGATGCTGGCTGGGATCGAGCGGACGGCGAAGGCGGTGGCGGCGATGGCGGATGCGCCGGCGCCCGAAATCCATCTCGACGAGGGGACCAAGGCGGTGATGAACGATGCCGCTGTCGTCGGCCAGGCCGAGCGGGTGCTGAAAGTGGCCTTCGGCGACAAGTTCAACGTCAGCCCGGCAAACACGCCCAGCGAGGACTATTCAGAATATGTCAACGCCGGCGTGCCTTCGATGTTCTTCAACATCGGCGTCTATGAGCCCGACCGCGTCGCCGCCGCGCGTAACGGCAGCGGCCCGCCGCTTCCCGGCAACCACTCGCCGCAATTCGCCCCGGTGCCGAAACCGACCATCCGGACCGGCGTCACCGCGATGACGCTCGCCGTGCTGAGCGCCTTCGATCAAAGGGCGCGGGGGCAGTAGCTTCCTCGCATCAGTGTCTGCGGCTTGATGGGCTTCTCAGATGCGCAATTGCGCATCTGAGCTCACCGCTCCGCGCGGCGCCCCGGAATGACGCGAACATGCTGAGAGTCGATCAAAAAACAAAATAATCTTCCCGCCTCCCCCGATGGCGGAGTTCCCAGGCGTCCCTATGTCTTCCCCAACGACACCCAGAACGGATACGGGGCGATGGCACAACGGCAACTCAAGCTTGGCGCGTTCATGCGGCCGATCAGCATCCACACCGGCGCCTGGCGCTATCCGGGGGCCTGGCCGGACGCCAATTTCAACTTCAGCCATATCAAGACGCTGATCCAGAAGCTCGAGGCCGGCAGGTTCGACGCCTTCTTCATGGCCGATCACCTCGCCGTGCTGAACATGCCGGTCAACGCGCTCAAGCGCAGCCACACCGTGACCTCGTTCGAGCCGTTCACGCTGCTGTCGGCGCTGTCCGCCGTCACCGAGCGCATCGGCCTGATCGCGACGGGCTCGACGACGTTTGACGAGCCCTACCACGTGGCACGGCGCTTCGCCTCGCTCGACCATCTCAGCGGCGGGCGCGCGGGCTGGAACATCGTCACCACCTCAAATCCGGACGCGGCGCTCAATTTCGGCCTCGACGACCACATGGAGCATGCCGAGCGCTACAAGCGCGCCCGCGAGTTCTACGACGTGGTCACGGGCCTCTGGGATTCCTTCGCCGACGACGCCTTCGTGCGCGACGTCGAAAGCGGCGTGTTCGTCGATCCCGCGAAGATGCACGTGCTCGACCACAACGGCAAATATCTGAAGGTGCGCGGCCCCCTCAACATCGCGCGGCCCGTGCAGGGCTGGCCGGTGATCGTGCAGGCCGGCGCATCGGAGGACGGCAGGCAGCTTGCGGCGGAGACGGCGGAAGCCGTGTTCACCGGCGGCGGCCCCCTCGCCGACGGCCAGAAACTCTATGCCGACATCAAGGGCCGCATGGAGAAGATCGGCCGCGATCCCGAACATCTCAAGATTCTTCCCGGCGCCTTCGTCGTGGTCGGCGACAGCGTCGATGAGGCCAAGGAGAAGCGCGCGCTGCTCGACAGCCGCGTGCATTACGACAGCGCCATCGCCTCGCTCTCGGTCATCCTCGGCACGGACGCCTCGGGCTTCGATCCGGACGGGCAACTGCCGGAGATTCCGGAGACCAACGCCAGCAAGAGCGGCCGCCAGCGCATGGTCGACCTCGCCAGGCGCGACAAGCTCACGGTGCGCCAGCTCGCCCAGCGCGTCGGCGGCTATGGCGGGCTGTCCTTCGTCGGCACGGCCAAGACCATCGCCGACCAGATGGAGGAATGGCTGGTCGGGCGCGGCTCCGACGGCTTCAACATCATGTTCCCGTTCCTGCCCGCCGGCCTCGACGATTTCGTCGACAAGGTGGTGCCGGAGCTGCAGCGGCGCGGGATTTTCCGCAAGGAGTATGAAGGGGCCACTTTGAGGGAGAATCTGGGCCTGCCGCGGCCGAAAAACCGGTTCTTCGAGGCGTAATGGGCCCGTTTTGGGTGGCTTTCCAGCCTAGAGCCCCGTTCGGGGCTCTAGGTTGTTGTTTTTGACGCGTTTTCTTGACGCGAACCGGTGCCCACTTCGCTCGAAAACGCTTCGAAACCTTGACATCAGGCGGTTTCTGGCTAGGTTGCCGGCCAACGCGGGCCGTTTGGCCGGCTCCAGATTCCCTTCATTCCTGAGGTTCTGAACATGGCCAAAGCGGTCACCATCAAGGTCAAGCTCGTGTCCTCGGCTGACACCGGCTTCTACTACGTCGCCAAGAAGAATTCGCGCACCATGACCGACAAGCTGGTCAAGAAGAAGTACGATCCGGTCGCGCGCAAGCACGTCGAATTCCGCGAAGCCAAGATCAAGTAAGAAGATCAAGTAAGATCACGGAATAAGCTACGGACTTTTGACGGGGCCTCACGGCCCCGTTTTTATTTGTGCCCTCTCCTGTCGGGGCACGAGACCGAAGTTGACGCGCTGCTCCTTCTCCACGCCGTCGTTGCGGGGAGCTCTTGCGACGGAGCAAGCCAGAGCCGTTCCGCCGAGGGCCACGCTTTGTGGATGGCGAGTTTATAGGCAGATGCCACCTCAACCCTCGGTTGCCCAATCCGAAATGTATGTTACCGTGCATTTACCGGGGCGGCATCTCCGTCCCGAATTTGGGAAGGACATGCTCATGAAGTTCTCGTCAAGCTTTGTCGTGCCCTCAGCCGTCGCTGTCTTATCAACTGCCTTGCTGTGCGCCCCGGCAGCGTCGCAAATCCCGACTGGGTCCGCCGCCACGATTCCCCCTGTCACGGTCGATGCGCCGAAACAGGTGGCAAAGCCTCACGTGTCGGAGCGGGGAGCAAACACAACGGCGCCGCGTCGGACTGCGTCAACCGCTCGAACGTCAACCGCGAGCACGCCTTCGTATGCGCCGGGCTCGGTGATGGGGAGGATTGCCAGCCTGGAGAAAGTCGCCAGCAGCTGCAACGGTGGCTGTGCATCAAGCTTCCCAAGCGGCAAAGATCCCTGGGTCGGATGCAGCGAGTCGGGCGGCGGTACGAACTATGGACCTTTCTCGCCAACGTGCCGAGACACCATCACCCATACATCCTACGAGGGTTGCGTTGAAACCAAGGTGTTCCTGGGCGAAAACCGAAACAAGGCCCACTGGTTTTGCAGCAGCCTGCAGGCCGGCAACAGGTTTAAAGTCGCCGAACTCAAGCGATCAGGACGTCGCTAGTTCATACCGCCCGCTGGCTTTCTGTTTCAGTTGAACTTGGACCCGATCGGCCAGCGCTGGCCGCAGCTAGCCCAGCGTCGCCCGCCGGTCGCGCGCAAGCGCACCGTCGAGGTGACGCTGCGCTGCGCCCGGGGCACGAGAGCAAAGACAGGCGCGCTGCTGGCGGCGGTGGCCCATTCTTTTGCGTTCCACAAGCAAACGATTCTTTCTGCATTTGAACGACGAGATCGCGTCAGGTCGCGCGCATGGGATCAAGCGAGCTTGTTCAGCGCAGATGTCGATCCAACTCCTCTCGCACCGGCAGCACGATTGCACCGGGCAATGATGGAGATGGACCATGACTGGACTTAAAATTCTCGCTGCCGTGGCTTTGTTGTCGGGCCTGACCGCAAGCGCCGCCTACGCGCAATCCGGCTTTGCGAGCAGCCATCCCGATACGTACGAGGCCGAGAACCCCAATCGCAACCTGAACGGCACGCTGACGCCGGCCGGTCGGCTGGGCCTCGAGTTGCCGGATGGCGCAGCTCCTGCGCAAGGCGCGGACAGCGCCATGGCTCGCGCGGATGGCACTGCTTCACGTTCCTGCGCGGAGCGTTATCGATCCTACGATCCGGCAACGGGCACCTACCTCGGGTGGGACGGCAACCGCCATATCTGCAGGTAATGCAAAGCCGCAAGTCACCGGATCAAGTGGACGTCCGAACGGATGGCCAGATGACCCGGTTGGATTCGAGGCGCCGTCGAGATGGCGTCTCGAACTTTCCCATGACACCTTACGCGTCACGGCCAACGCGTGACTCTCCTCGGGTCCTCATGCTCGTCGTTCTGCCGGAGACGCCTCGGGTGCCGACGCTTGTGACAGCGCGCCCCCGAAGCGCCGCGTTGCGTCCAAGGCACGAGCGCAGACGTAGATGTATGCTCCTGAATTGTCGCGCCCGCTATGCGCATGGAAGACGACGTTGACACCTGGTTGCCCATGTCAACGATGGACCACGAACGGACATCCGGCACGCTTCTCAATCCCTCGAAAACGCGGTCATATGGCGTCCGGGCAGACTTGGCGTTTTGGCGCGAGGGTGTCCGCTTGCACGGGGAGAACGCGCGTGAAGGAACTCGCTGGAAAGACTGTGTTCGTGACCGGTGCAGCGTCAGGCATTGGACTGGGGATCGCGACCGCCTTCGCCCAAGCGGGGGCGAAGGTCATGCTTTGCGACATTGAAGAAGCGGCTCTGTCCGCAGCGCTCGAGCAACTGAGGCTCACCAACGTCGATGTCGACGGCGTGAAAGCGGACGTTTCACTCAAAGCCGAACTCGTGGCGGCCGCCGAAGCCACGACTGCCCGCTATGGCAAGGTGCATATCCTCGTCAACAACGCGGGCGTCGGCGCCGGTGGGCCTTATGGCGCCTGGACCGAGGCGTCGTGGAACTGGACCATGGGCGTCAACCTGATGGCGACCATTTGGGGGATCGAGATTTTCGGGCCGTTGATCGAGCAGCATGGTGAGGGTGGACACATCGTCTCCACAGCCTCGATCGCTGGCCTCATTTCAGGGGAGAGCAATGCATACAACGTCTCCAAGTATGGCGTTGTCGCGCTGTCCGAGGGCCTCCGGCGTGAACTCGCGCCCCGAGGGATTGGCGTATCGGTGCTGTGTCCAGGGATCATCCGCACTCAAATCATGGACTCAAGACGCAATCTCCCCAAGCGCTTCGAGGGGGCGCTCCCTGCCTTGCCGACTTCGGGCCCACGTGCCGAGTGGATCAATATGCTCCGGGAACGCATCTCTCAGGGCATAGAACCCAACTATGTCGGTGAACTCGTCCGCGAAGGCGTCGAAAAGGACTTGCCGTATATCTTCACCGACCTCGAATTCGAGCCGATGATCGAAGCGCGCTTCGCCGCAATCAAGCAAGGCTTTGACCACATCCGCGGGCGCACCCCGAAACGTTGAGCGCGCAGCCCTTCCACCAGCCTTAGCGGCTAACACGAATATTCGGATAGGGCTGAAACCGGCTTCAAAGCCGTTGCGCAGTGGACCGCCAATGTCTCAGTTGGATCAAAATGCGAAGAACTCAGAGTGAGCAAAGTCAGTCCGCTCTACCTCACCAGGCGGACCTCAATGAAAGGTGTCGCCACTTCGCTGATGGGCCAGAAGCGGACGACGAGACCGAGCGTCTTGGCATCCCCAAGGCCAACGATAAGCTCGAACTTCTCCGGTGACTGCGTCCATCTGGGCTTGCCTTACGAACCCACTGACTACACGCTACCCAAATGAGCAGATTCCACGCCCGAGGTAAGGTCATGATCGGCGCCACGGCACTCCGTGCGCTTGTGCTGACTGCAGCTTTTTTCGCGACGTTGTCGCCGGCCACCTGCCTTGGCGAAAACAGCAACCGCTTGCCGGCCAAGGCTACAAAGGAGCTACCACCCGAGTTGCTCTCGCTGCTCCGACAAAAGAAGATGCCAAAATACTCGCCTATCCTTGTGCGCGTCTTCAAGCAAGAGGCGGAGCTCGAAGTCTGGAAACAGGACACCACCGGCCTCTTCAAAATCCTCAAGGTGTACCCGATCTGTCGGTGGTCGGGGGATCTCGGGCCGAAACTGAAGGAGGGTGACCGTCAGGCTCCAGAGGGGTTCTATACGATTACTCCCGAGCTGATGAATCCCAACTCCGAATACCATCTCGCGATCAACGTCGGCTTTCCCAACAGCTTCGACAAGGCAAACAATCGCGACGGCAGCTTACTCATGATCCATGGCGACTGCTCATCGAGCGGTTGCTATGCCATGACCGACGAACAGATAAGCGAGATCTATTCGCTAGCGCGGGACTCCCTCGGCGGCCGACCGTCCTTTCAGGTCCAGGCTTATCCATTCCGCCTCACGCCGGCAAACCTGGCGCAGCATCGAAATAGCCCGAACCTCTCCTTCTGGAAAATGCTCAAAGTCGGCAACGATCACTTCGAGACGACGCATCTCGAACCTAAGGTGGACGTGTGCAATCGACGCTATGTGTTCGATGCGCAAGCTCCACCAAATTCGCCGTATCCTCTCGTGTTCAGTCCCACCGATAAATGCCCCGCGTTTGTCGTGGATTCCAAAATTGCGCGGCGGGCGCTTGAGAAGCAACGTACCGACGAACTCGAATTCGCGCGATTGCTCAATGACAACGTGCCGGCAGCCCCGATCTATAGCGGACTGGACGGCGGAATGAACGAGGCTTTTCTAGCAAAGTATCTGGTCAGAGCGACGCTTGCGAAAGTGATGCCGTATGCATCTTATCTGCCGCAACTGCCGCCAATCCCCTCGGTCACCAACGATGGTTCGTTGACGAGTAGATGGTTTGGCACCTCGTTCTCGAAACCGATTGCATGTGATCTGGCTCGTTCCAGCTTCCTGTCGACCGTTGTGGAAGGAGACGACGGGTGCTAGAGCGCCCGGTCTACTTCAGGCTTGCATCCCCGCGCTCGCTATCAGCCCATGCTCCCCGGCATGAAGCAGCGCGGCTTCGGATGACCATCTAGGTAGTAAGGCCAGACCATCGTACGGCCAGCGCGGTTCGGTCCATCCACGACAGCTTCGTTCGGAACATCAACCCACTCGCCATCAAGGCGTACGCGATAGTGACCGTCCTTAGTTTCCCAATCGGCGTCATCAACGCGCTTCGCATCACTGCCATCGCAGCAAGGCCCTTTGCCACTGTGCAAGCTCTCATACCAGCTGTTCAACTCGGGGTGCTGATAATCGTGGGCGCGAGCGTGACCGATTGTAAAGATCGGCAGCATGACAGTGAATACAGCAAGCGCTGCATGCCGAAGGTGATTGTTCATCTTACTCCTAATCCCGCAGTGGAAGTCCCACACGCCGAACACGTCAAGGCACGCCAAACTTGGGCCCGTAGTAGCCACTCCAGGGCCACACACATCGCCGCCCCGGTACCGCAGAGTTTAAGCTTGCTCACTCACCACCGGATATGAAAGGCCAACAGTGCTTGTATTCTCTCTGGAGATGGAGAATCGATCGACCCGATTAAAGGAATATTTCGTCACATCGTTTTCAACGATGCGCGATGTCGACGCGTCGTATGATCACGAGTTCCGGCGCACGCTGAAGAAGTTGAGTTTGGCCCTAAGCACGCCCTCCGCATCGCAGCGCCCGGTCCGCAATCTCAACGACGCAGCAGTATCTCCGTCCGAGATGACAAATCCGCCTGCTCCGATCGTCAACCCGCTATTAATTTCGATGTCGGCACAGTAGGCGGATATCGCTGCGACCACGACGCACGTCCGCTTCGGGTCACCCCCCGAAGAACTCGGGCTGAGCATATCAAGTCTGCTTCAGCCCCAAGGAGCGGACATCTAGCGGACATGCCGGGTCGACCGCTTGGGGCCAAATCCGGACCTTCCCGTGGGCCAGGCAGAGACTTCGTTTCACATGTTCCCCAGACTCGTCAGGTGACGTAGAATGTCGTTGCCCTTAAAGTGGGATGTGCCGAAATCACCGTCTGGGCAAACGAGCAGCACTGGTGCCATCGGCAAGCACGCTCTCTTAGAAGCCGTTCTTTTTTCGGTTTCGACCACCGTTCACCACGAACTTTGCGCGCTGCTTATGCGGCGGCTCGTTCGGTAACGTCGGGAGAAAGCGATGAGCAAGATCGATCGAAGGTCCGCACTGGGAATCGCGTTGGCAGCGGCCTCGGCTGCCATGGTCAGGCCAGCCGCCGCTCAAACCACAGGCTACAAGGATATGACGCCTTGGCCAGGTGTCGTGGTGCGTGAATATGAAGGCGAGACACCATCCCTGATCCCAGGTTTTAAGACCGTCTCAATGCGCGATGTCATCATGCAGCCGGGGGCGAAGACCATGGGGCCCCCGATGATGAATGCCATGATCTGCCATATCACCGAAGGGGAGCTTCGGCTTGAGCAGGACGGAAAGACCTTTACGGGCAAGAAGAATTTTGTCTGGACCTGCAACAAGGAAACAAAAGAACAGGCGTACAACGACGGGAATGTGGTCGCGATTATGCGGATCACGGACCTGAAAGCTTAGGGCCCATGTGGAGGAGCGGATGGCGCACGCGACGACGCGCCATCCGCCTGCAGGATCATGAATTGTTGCAATGTCACAGCCGGAGAAAAGTTCGTCCGCGCGCCAAGCTTCGGGTCACACGCTGCCATCACGACGAAACAGCACGGCGTCCGCTGTAAGCTCCCAAGCTGACGTTAGCGAGCACCGCCCCGCTACGCCGTCCGCAACACCGGCGCCGGCGGCTGCGACGGCCGGATCAGCGCGAACGCAACCTGGATGATGCCGCCGGCCAGACCGAGCGCCACGCCGATGCGCCAGGCCATGGTGTAGGAGCCGAGCGTGTCGTAGAGCACCCCTCCTCCGTAGGCGCCAAGGAAGCTGCCGATCTGGTGGCTCATGAAGGCGAGGCCCTGGATCATCGCTTGCCAGCGCAGGCCGAACATTTCGGCGACGGCGCCGGCGACCAGCGGGCCGACCCCCATCCAGAGGAAGCCCATGATGGCGCCGAACAGCAGCGTCGAGAACGACGTCGCTGGCAGCATGAAATACCAGGCAAGCGCGAGCGAGCGCAGGATGTAGATGCCGCCCAGTAGCGCCAGCTTGTTCCAGCGCTGGCCCGCCCAGCCGAAGAACAGCGAGCCCAGCACGTTGAAGCCGCCGATCATGCCGAGCGTCTGCGCGCTCAGCATCGGATCGAGGCCGCAGATCGCCAGATAGGACGGCAGATGCGTGGTGAGAAACACGAGCTGCATGCCGCAGACGAGATAGGCGCAGGTCATCACCACGAAGGACGCGTTGCCGAACGCCGTCTTCGCAGCCGTCGCGGCGGAGGCATCCCCGATGTCGTCGGCGGTCGGCTTCGGCAGCGGAATCGCGTCGATGCGGCCCGCATACCAGGCCGCAGGGATCATCAGCACCGACATGATCACGAAACCGGCGAGCCCGACGCGCCAGCCAAATCCTTCGTTGAGCAACTGCCCGAGCGGCGCCGACAACAGCGCGCCGAGCGAGCCCGCGCCGGAGACGATGCCGAGCACGGTCGAGCGGACAGTCTCCGGCACCGCGCGCGCCGCCACCGACATCGCGATCGCGGCCGCGGTGCAGGCCAGCGACGTCCCGATCAGCACGCCGGCGCCGATCATGATGCTGACGAGCCCGTTCGCGGTCGCCATCAGAATGAGGCCCACGATGTACATCAGCGAGCCCACGATCATGATCGGGCGGAAGCCGTAGCGCACCGTCATCGCGCCGGCGAGCGGCTGGAGAAAGCCCCAGGCGAGATTCTGCACGGCCAGCGCCAGCGTGAAATCCGAGATCGAAATGTGGATGTCATGCGTCAGCGGCTGCATGAAGATGCCGAGGCTCTGCCGCAGCCCCATGCTCAGCGTCAGCATGATCGAGGCGCCGATCAGGATGGGCAATGTCGGACGCAGGACCTGCAAAAGGGGCATATTTTTCTCCCTCGTCGGCGCGACGCGCGCGCCGGCGTCTGCAATTCGCGATGTTTTTAATTACACAGACCTGTGCACTTAGGCTATGAAAGGTGCACGCTGTCAAGCGAACAGGACGCACGCTGCCGCATGGCTCCCCCGCCCACACCACAGACGATGAAGGAGCGGATCCTCGAGACCGCCGACAAGCTGTTCTATCTGCAAGGCATTCGCGCCATCGGCGTCGACACCATCGCGGCTGAGATCGGCATCTCCAAGCGCACGCTCTACAACCACTTCCCTTCCAAGGACGCGCTGATCGCGGCCTATCTGGAGCGGCGCTTCGTCAAGCCGCGCCCCTCCGACAAGCCCCCGGCCGAGCAAATTCTTGGCACCTTCGATTCGCTGGAGCGGCGCTTTGCGGCCAAGGATTTTCGCGGCTGCCCGTTCGTCAATGCGGTCGCCGAGCTTGGCCCAAAGGACCGCGCCGTGAAGAAGATCGCAATCGCCTTCAAGGAAAGCCGTCGCGTCTGGTTTCGCGAACGGCTCAACGAGCTCGGCGTCACGGAGGCGGATGCGCTCGCCACCCAGCTCGTGCTCCTGGTCGACGGCTCGATCGCGCAGGACCTCGTGCGCGACGACCCCGCAATGGCCCGCGCCGCGAAGGAAGCGGCGAAGGTGCTGCTGCGGAATGCGGGGGTGGATGTGGGGGGTGCGGAGAAGCCAGCAACGGCAGGCAAGCGCACGCCACGCTGAGCACTGCTGCCGCATCACTCGGTGTCATCACCCGCGAAAGCGGGTGATCCAGTATTCCAGAGGCAGCGAGGCTAGAACCGAGAGGCCGCAGCGTACTGGATTCCCCGCCTACGCGGGGAATGACCGCGGAGTTTGGGGAGAGGGCTTCGCGCAACAACCGCGCCCTGCCCGATCCTATCAAAATGCTCCTGTTTTGCCCGACGTGTCAAACGCGGGCAATCGGCATAGGCCCGCCGAGCTACCCGCATAAGCCATTGATCCGGCTAACGCCGGCTACTGTGCATGGGGTTGTTTTCGTAGTTTTTGTTGCAGGCGGCCTCACGCCGCCTGCGACACCACGCGATTGCGGCCGTCGTGCTTGGCGCGGTAGAGCGCGGTGTCGGCGCGCTTGAGGACGTCGGCGACCGCCTCGCCCTTCTGCTCCAACGTGGTGAGGCCGATCGAGATCGTGACCTCGATGCGCTTGGTGCCCTTGTGAACGGCGAACGGCTCGCCCGCGATCGAGCGGCGTAGGCGCTCGGCGACCATGCCGGCAACGTGCAGATCGGTCTCCGGCATCACGATGACGAACTCCTCGCCGCCGTAGCGGCAGGCCAGGTCGATGCCGCGGATCGACTTGCGCACGCGCACCGCGAACTCGCGCAGCACGTCGTCGCCGGCGTCGTGGCCGTAATTGTCGTTGATCGACTTGAAATAGTCGATGTCCAGAATCATCAGTGCCAGGGGCTTGCCGCGGGTCGAGGCTTGGTCAGCGAGCGTCGCCAGATGGCTCTCCATGTAGCGGCGATTGTGCAGGCCGGTGAGCGCGTCCGTGATCGCCATCTCGATCGAGTTCTGCACGTTGTCGCGCAAATGATCGGTGTAGCGGCGGCGGCGGATCTGCGTGCGGGCGCGGGCCAGCAGCTCGGTCTTGTCGATCGGGCGCAGCAAATAGTCGTTGACGCCGATCTCGAGGCCGCGGAGCAGCCGCGTCGAGTTCTCGGGGTCCGCGATCGCCAGGATCGGCACGTGGCGCGTGCGCTCCAGCGAGCGCGCCTGGCTGCACAGCCGCAGGCCGTCGAAATTGTTGAGGTCGAGCGAGACGATAAGCAGGTCGTAATTGCCCTCGGCGGCGTGGAACAGCGCTTCCGTCGGGTTCGGCTCGACGTCGATGGTGTGCTCCGCGGCGAGGATCGTCGCCAGCCGCTCATAGGAGGACTGACGGTCGTCGACCAGCAGAATGCGGCCGCCCCGGCCGGTGTCGGCCACGGCGCTGCGCTCGGGCGCCTGCATGCCGATCTCGAGCGAGGTGATGGCGCGCATGCGCAGCTCATCGGTCATCATCTTCAGCCGCGTCAGCGAGCGCACGCGCGCGATCAGCACGACGTCGGAGACGGGTTTTGTCAGGAAATCGTCGGCGCCGGCTTCCAGCCCGCGATTGCGGTCGGCGGGACTGTCGAGCGCGGTGACCATCACGACGGGGATGTGGTGCGTCGCCGGATCGGTCTTGAGACGGCGGCAGACTTCAAAGCCGTCCATGTCGGGCATCATCACGTCGAGCAGGATGATGTCGCATTCGGCGCGGCTGGCCAGCGCCAGCGCCTCGGTGCCGTTCGAGGCGGTCATCACGTCGAAATATTCGGCGGACAGGCGAGCTTCGAGGAGTTTGACGTTGGCGGGAACGTCATCGACAACCAGGATACGCGCAGACACTTTGAACTCACTTCCTATCCGATAAAACGCCGGACCGTCTCAATGAATTTGCCGACCGAGATCGGCTTGGACAAATAGGCCTCGCAGCCGCCCTCGCGGATGCGCTCTTCGTCGCCCTTCATCGCGAACGCCGTGACCGCGACGACGGGAATGGCGCGCAGCTCCGGATCGTCCTTGATCCAACGCGTGACCTCCAGGCCCGAGACCTGCGGCAATTGGATATCCATCAGCACGAGGTCGGGCCGCATCTTGCGAACGAGGTCGAGCGCCTCGTAGCCGTTGCTGGTGCCGGAGGTCTGGTAACCGTGCGCCTCCAACAGGTCGCGGAAGAGCTTCATGTTGAGCTCGTTGTCTTCCACGATCAGGACGGTCTTAGCCATCCCGCCCTCCTGATTGGCACGAAGCCGTATACATGTGACGCCTCAGGCGCCGCTCGCCGGCGCTTCGAAAACTGGATTCAAACTAGCCTCAGATTCGCTTGAGTTTCGTTAAACCCGAGGGCCGACTTTCTGCGATGTGGTTTCCAGTTGCTTGTCGGCGGTCTTGAGACTCGGGCATGATGGTTTCAAAGTAGACACCGAAAGTTAACGGAAAGGCAAACCGAACCCTTGAAAAAGCCTGTTCACAACCCTCGCGAAGTCGCTGAAATCGTTGCGATTCAGGCGCTCTCCTTCGTGGCCGGCGATCCGGAGCGGCTTGGCCTGTTCCTGGCTGAGACAGGCGTCGGTCCTGAGACCCTGCGCAATGCCGCCTCGGACCCGAATTTCCTCCTCAGCGTACTCGATTTCGTGATGCGCGATGACGCCACCGTAAAGGCCTTTGCCTCGACCGCGGAGCTGCATCCGACCAACGTTGCTGCGGCGCGGCAGGTGCTGGGCGACGCGCTCGGTGACCCCTCCTGGGAGCGCGACGTGCCGTGACCGTCCCTGATACGGCCGGACCCCGCTGCTTCTGCCGGGATTGTCTGGCCGATCTGGATAGGGGCGTACGGCGCTGCTCCGCCTGCGGTTCCCCTCGCCTCGTCCGCCACCGCGCGCTCGCAGGCCTGACCATCGCCCATATCGACTGCGACGCCTTCTATGCGACGGTCGAGAAGCGCGACAATCCTGACATCGCCGACAAGCCCGTCATCATCGGCGGGGGCAAGCGCGGCGTGGTGTCGGCCGCCTGCTACATCGCGCGGACTTACGGCGTGCGCTCGGCCATGCCGATGTATAGGGCGCTCGAGGCCTGCCCGCACGCGACGGTGATCCCGCCCGACATGGCCAAGTACGTCCGAGTCGGCCGCGAGGTGCGCCAGGCCATGCAGGCGCTGACGCCGCTGGTCGAACCGCTCTCGATCGACGAGGCCTTCCTCGATCTCTCGGGCACCGAGCGGGTGCACGGCATGGTTCCGGCCAAGGTGCTGGCGCGGTTCGCGCGCAACATCGAGCGCGACATCGGCATCTCCGTCTCGGTCGGCCTGTCCTGCAACAAGTTCCTGGCCAAGATCGCCTCCGACCTCGACAAGCCGCGCGGCTTTGCCGCGCTCGATCAGGAGGAAGCCCGTTCGATGCTGGCGGAGAAGCCGGTCGGCTTCATCTTCGGCGTCGGCCCGGCCACGCAGGAGCGCCTCGTGCAGCGCGGCTTCCGCATCATCGCCGACCTGCAAAAGGCCGACGAGATCGAGATGATGCGGCAGTTTCCGAGTGACGGCCGCAGGCTGTGGCGGCTTGCCCGCGGCATCGACGACCGCCGCGTCGAGCCCGATCGTGGCGCCAAGACGATTTCGAGCGAAACCACCTTCGAGACCGACATCCGCGATTTCGCGACGCTGGAAAAGATCCTGTGGCGGCTCTGCGAGAAGACGTCGTCGCGGCTGAAGAGCAGCGAGCTTGCCGGCTCGACCGTGACGCTGAAACTGAAGACCGCCGATTTCCGCCAGCGCACCCGCTCGCAGTCGATCGCAGGCCCGACGCAGCTTGCCGCCAAGATCTTCTCGATCTGCCGCGAGATGCTGGCAAAGGAGATCGACGGCACCGCGTTCCGCCTGATGGGCGCCGGCGTCAGCGCGCTGCGCGAGGGCTCGCCTGCCGACGACACCGATATGCTCGACCGCCGTGCTGCGCATGCCGAGCGCGCGGTGGACAGCCTGCGCAAGAAGTTCGGCAACTCCGCCGTCATTCGCGGCATCGCGTATGATGGCCCTGAAACAGGACAGCAGGAATGATCGAGTCCTGCTCAATTCAGTCGCGTTCGAAGATCCGTGCACCCGGATAGACACGCCGGGCATACTGAATGACCAACTGCCGATCCTGAGTCGCCAGGAACGGAGTTCGGATCTGACAAGACCCGACGATGAGGTGCCACAGGCCGTTGAGCCTTCCAATCATGACGTTCATTTGAGCTTCCTCGCAGTGACCCGAGTAGACTCAAATTGTAAGAATCTCCGGCCGTCGCTCAATTGTACCAGCGTAAGGTCAGCGTATGAGAAGGATTGGAAGAGATATACAAAGGTATGTTGGCGAGGCCCTGTCAGGTTCCGGCGCTGATCGGTTTCGCAAGGGCTGTACTCTTCCGAACGCGCTGAGAGGCTGACCATCGTGACAGGCGAACGCGACCTCGACGCGCTGTTGAGAAACATGAAGCCTGAACTGCTGGACGGCACCTTCGTGTTTTGCACGATCCCACCCGGCGAGCCCGTTCCCGCAGCGGTCAACCCGCTGCTGACGTTTCGCGAGCAGGATGGAACCACGCTGGTGATCCTGCGCGAAGAAGCCGAGGCGTCAGGCTTACGCTACGCGTTCGCCTCGCGCCTGATCACCCTGACGGTTCACTCCGCACTCGACGCGGTGGGCTTTCTGGCTGCAGTCACGGCCCGCCTCGCCGAAGCCGGCATCAGCGTGAATGCCGTGTCGGCCTTCCACCACGATCATCTTTTCGTACCTGCTGAGCGTGCCGATGAGGCGATGACTGCTTTGCGAGCTATGTCCGCAGCAAAGTAGGATGGATAGAGCGAAGCGAAACCCATCGAGCTCTTCCTGCGCAACAAGGGTGATGGCTTTCGCTTCGCTCTACCCATCCCACGGTCGTTTCAATCCGCGACCGCCACCGCCTCGATCTCGATCAGCCATTCCGGCGCGGCGAGCGCGGAGACGCCGACGAGGGTGCTGGCGGGCGGCTCCATGCCTTCGAAGAAGGCCGAGCGGGCCTTGCCGATGATCGGGCGCAGCTCCGGCTTGTAGTTCACGACGAAGGTCGTGATCTTGACGATGTTGGCGTAGGTCGCACCGGCCGCCTTCAGCGCATGGCCGAGATTCTGCATCACCTGCGTCGTCTGCGCGGCAATATCGCCCTCGCCGACGATCCGCCCTTCCTCGTCCACCGACACCTGGCCAGAGATGTAGATGGTGCGCGCACCTGAAGCGGTCACGACGTGGGAATAGGCCGGATTGTGATGCAGGCCGCTGGGGCGGAGATGGTCGAGCTTGGGCATGGTGCTTGCCTCCCGGGTTTGTGGTTGGGAGGGAGCGTAGCTGGAGAGCGAGCGGAGGGCTAGCCTCGCCCCTCAATTGCAGGGCTTGCTGTCCTTCGCGTCGAACTTGCCCATCGCGCCGGAAATCACGAAATCGTTGTAATCGAGCACGAGTTGGCGCGAAACGCCGTTTTCGTAGAGCTCGAACGCCATCGCGTAGACCGGCGTCTGCTCGCCTTCCTTCTGCTGGGACTCGCGGTCGAAATAGCTGACGGTAACCGGCCAGCGCTTGAGCGACTTCATGTGCTCGTCCGTGGTCGATGCATCGGGCGAAGCAGTGCGGTCGGCGGGAATCGGCTGACCGATCACGGTCAGCGTGTTGTAGACCTTCTGGCCGTCGTCGGAGCCGTCATACACCGACAGCTCGAGCAGCGACTTGCCATCCTTGGCGGCGGCAATGATGCGCTGGATCTGCTCGGTCGGGAACACGATCTTGCCGTCGAGGGTGAAGCTCTTCGGCGCCGGCAGCTTCAGCTTGACGTTGATGTGGTCGCCGTCGCGCTCGGCCGAACCGTCGACCCGGCCGGCATCGGCCTCGTTCATCCGCGTCTCGATCTTGAAGCGGTAGCTTTTTCCCGCGGCGTCCTCCCAGGAGTTCGAGCGGAGGTCGCTCAGCGTGATCTTGCCCTCGCCGCTGTCGAGCTCGGAGACCTGGCGGAATTCGGAGGTGTAGCCCTCGCACGAACTTCCCGTGAAATTGTAGAGGATGCGGCCGCGCGCGCTGTTGATCGAATTGGAGCGCGATTTGACGAGGCTGAGGTCATAGAGCGCCTGGTGCGCAAGGAACGGACCGCTGGCCGCCTGCGCTCCACCGCCTGCACCGAAAGCAGCCGCCGCGAGCGCCATCACACCAAGCGAAGTCCGGAAAAGGTGCACCATGTGTCATCCTTGGGGAAAGCGCAGATTCGACATTTTAATGACCGTTCCATTGCGTCGCAACTGAGGCCGTTTCACGTAAAGTTGCGGCCCCCGCCTTGAACCTGCTGCCTGGCCACAACAAAATGCAGTCGCTCCGGTTGCTTGCATGTGACGGCACGATGGGCGAAACAGGGCGCGCCCGGCCTCCAAATGGACGCAGCCGGGCGGATGAAATTTGGACAACGAGGTCGAACATGGCGGGCACGGTCGAGCAGAAACTGGCGGAACAGGGCATCAAGCTGCACGAGGCCCCTACCCCTGTCGCCAATTACGTTCCGTTCGTGCGCACCGGTAACCTGCTGTTCGTCTCCGGCCAGGTCTGTTTCGACCCCGCCGGCAAGCTAATCGCCAAGGGCAAGCTCGGTGCCGGCGTTTCGATCGAGGACGGTGCCGCGGCGGCGCGCGGCTGCGCCGTCAACCTGCTGGCCCAGGTCAAGGCGGCGCTCGGCGACCTCGACAAGGTCGTGCGCGTGGTGCGCCTCGGCGGCTTCATCAACTCGGCGCCCGACTTCCTGGACGGGCCGAAGGTGCTCAACGGCGCCTCCGACCTGATGGTCGCCGCCTTCGGTGACAAGGGCCGCCATGCCCGCACCACCGTCGGCGTCGCCTCGCTGCCCGCGGATGCGGCGGTCGAGGTCGAAGGCGTGTTCGAGGTCGCCTGACACGGAGCTGACGGCGTTGCGCGCTCCTGATTGGCTGACAGCCCGGCCGGTCGCCCATCGCGGCCTGCATGACATTTCCCGCGGTGTCGTCGAGAACATGCCGGGCGCGGTGCAGGCTGCGATCGCGGGCAATTTCTCGATCGAGGTCGACATCCAGCTCTCCGCCGATGGCGAGGCCATGGTGCATCACGACCACGCGCTCGGCCGCCTCACCGAGGCCACCGGCGAGGTGGTCGAGAAGACCGCGGCCGAGCTGAAGGCGGTCAAGTTCAAGGACACGGACGAGCGGATGATGTCGCTGTCCGACCTCTGCGCCATGGTCGCCGGCCGCGTGCCGCTGGTGATCGAGGTGAAGAGCCATTTTGGCGGCGACCGCAAGCTGGTGAAGCGGATGGCCGAGGTGCTGGCGTCCTATCAGGGGCCCGCCGTCGGCATGTCGTTCGATCCCGACCAGGTGCTGGCGCTGCGTGAGCTGTTGCCGTCCCGCCCGCGCGGCATCGTTGCGCAGCGGACCTACGAGGACGAGTACTGGGCGAAGCTGACGCAGGCGCAGCGCGACAGCATGCTGTATCTGCGCCACGGCTTTCAGACCCAGCCGCACTTCGTCGCCTTCAAGGTCGACCACCTGCCGGCCCCCGTCCCCTGGATCGCCCGCAACGTCCTCGGCTGCGCCCTGCTCGGCTGGACCGTGCGCACCCCGGAGCAGCGGACGCGGGTCGGGCAATATGCGGATCAGATGATCTTTGAGGGGTTCGTTCCGTAGGGCTCCGCCCGTTGCACAGCGCTCGCTCTCGTGTCCCGGACGCGCCGCAATGCGCAGCGTTGCTGCGCAGAGCCGGGACCCCGAAGGCGGCACGCTATGCAGAGAGATGGGCCCCGGCTCTGCATCGCACCGCTGCGCGCTGCGGCGCGTCCGGGGCACGAGAGAGCTCGGTTCCCGCCTCTTGAAGTCGCTGCTGCAATGCACGATCTTGGGCAAGATGGCATCATCTGAAATCACACTCGAGGCTGTACCCTCGATTGGCGAGGTATCTGCCGAGGATTGGGACGCATGTGCCAATCCCGACAAGGCTTGCAACGGGCATGGCGCGGGAACTTCATCCGGGCTTCCAGGCGATTCCCTCGGCCTCTCAAAACCCGCCTATAACCCTTTCGTCTCGCACGCGTTTTTATCCGCAATTGAGAAATCGGGTTCAGCAACCATCCGCACCGGCTGGGGGCCGCGGCATCTGGTGGCCAAGGTCGATGGCCGCGTCGCTGGGGTCGTGCCCTGCTATCTGAAATCGCATTCCCAAGGCGAGTACGTCTTCGACCGCGGCTGGGCGGACGCCTATGAGCGCGCCGGCGGACGGTACTATCCGAAACTCCAGGTCTCGGTTCCCTTCACCCCGGCCACGGGGCCCCGGCTGCTGGTACGCGACGGCGTCGATCGCGAGCGCATCGCGGAGGCGCTTGCAAGCGGGCTGGTGGCGCTGTGCGGCGTCAGCAAGGCCTCCTCGGTGCACGTGACCTTCGCGCGTGAGGCGGAGTGGAAACGGCTCGCCGGGCACGGCTTCCTCCAGCGCACCGATCAGCAGTTCCACTGGCATAACGAGGGATTTGCGACCTTCGACGATTTCCTCACCACGCTCAATTCGCGCCACCGCAAGTCGATCAAGCGCGAGCGGCGCGATGCGCTTGCCGGCGGCATCACCATCCACTGGCTCACCGGCAGCGACATCACCGAGGATGCCTGGGACGCCTTCTTCGAATTCTACATGGAGACCGGGTCGCGCAAATGGGGCCGGCCTTATCTCACGCGCGAATTCTTCTCGCTGATCGGCGAGACCATGAGCCAAGACGTGCTGCTGGTGATGGCCCGCCGCAACGGCCGCTGGATCGCGGGCGCGATCAACTTCATCGGCTCGGATACGCTGTTCGGCCGCAACTGGGGCGCGGTCGAGCATCATCCGTTCCTGCATTTCGAGGTTTGCTACTATCAGGCGATCGATTTCGCGATCAAACACGGCCTCGACAACGTCGAGGCCGGCGCGCAGGGCGAGCACAAGATCGCGCGCGGCTACCTGCCGCGGACGACCCATTCCGCCCACTTCATCGCCGATCCCGGCCTGCGCCGCGCCATCGACGATTACCTCAAGCGCGAGCGCGCCTATGTCGCCGAGGCCGGACGGGAGCTGGCCGAGCTCGGCCCGTTCCGCAAAGGCGTCGACGAGGCGCCTTGACGGTTTGCCACGGCTGATGACAGTAAGCGCAAAATTCGAGGAGCCGCCGCCATGACCGCCTACGACCCCAACAACATCTTCGCGAAGATCCTGCGCGGCGAGTTTTCCTGCCACAAGGTCTATGAGGACGAGCATGTGTTTGCCTTCCTCGACATCATGCCGCGGGTATCGGGCCATACGCTGGTGATCCCGAAGGCCCCTGCCCGCAACATCCTCGACATCAAGCCTGATGACTACGCCCACGTCGCCCGCGGCGCGCACAAGATCGCGGCCGCTGCGATGAAGGCGTTCGAGGCCGACGGCATCACCGTGCAGCAGTTCAACGAGCCCGCCGGCGGCCAGGTGGTGTTTCATCTCCACATGCACGTGATGCCGCGCCACGACGGCGTGGCCATGCTGCCGCCCGCCAGCCGCAAGGAAGACGTCAAGGTCCTGGAAGAGAATGCGGCCAAGCTGATCGCGGCGCTGAAGGCGGGATAGCGCCAGATACACTCCGTCATTGCGAGCGCAGCGAAGCAATCCAGACTGCCTCCGCGGAAACAGTCTGGATTGCTTCGTCGCAAGAGCTCCTCGCAATGACGAGGTCAGGGCGGCGCGCCCCTCACTCCGTCTGAAAATCCCCTGCCTGCGGGGCGGCCAGCGGCGTGAATTCGCAACGATCTGGCTTGATGTCGATCAGCGGCGTATTGTCGATGCAGTCGAGCCCGCGCACCAGAATGGCATTGCCCTCGATGCCGACGAGCTTGACGATCGAGGTGCCGATCGGGTTGGGCCGCACCGGTGAGCGCAGCGAAAACGTGCCGCGGGTCTTCTCGTTGTTCTTCGGGCTTTGCAGGACGATGTCGCGGCGCGACTTGTCGAGCCAGTAGAGCACCTCGAGATTGCTGTAGAAATCGACGCCCTTGATGGCCGGCACGAACGGCTCGAAGATCTCGAGCCGGCACACCGGGCCGTCCTGACGCCCCTGTCGCGGCGTCTCCATCCGCGAGGTCCAGGGCGTGCGGATGCGGCCAATGAAGACGAGGCCGGCATCTTCCGTCGACGGCAGCTCGATGGCGACCTCACCCTCGCGGAGCTCGTTTTCGCGAACCATATTTCCCGTTCCTTGCTGTTCGCCGGTGGTTTTAGCCTAACCACCACTTTCCGGCCAGCATGAAGACTTCGCCTGTCACCACGCCTGCGAAGATCGAGCGGCGGGTCAGCAGGAAGGCGACGAGGCCTGCGCCGACCGCGCCATAGCGCAAGAGGTCCGGCACGCTGGCGAGCGCCCCCGGCGGCTCCACCACGATCTGGGCGATGACGCCGGCCAGGATGGCGGTGGCGACCGCCCTCACCCAGACCAGCAGCTCCGAGCCCTCGTCGATGCCGCCGCCGAACCACAGGCCCAGCATGCGCCATATCTGGTTGGGAACAACGCCGGCGACGAACAGCACGACGAGTGCGTGCCAGTCGCCGATGAGCTGCGCAAAGCTCATGCGCGCACCTCCCGCCACCAATGCACGCCATAAGCGATCGTGCCGGCCACCAAACCGCTGACGAGAATGTCGAGCCCGGAGTTCATCTTCGCGGCCAGCGGATAGAGCAGAACCCCGAGCGTCAGCGCGACGACGTCGGCGACCTCGCGACTGTTGCGCGCGGTCGAGAACAGGAACGACAGCGGCGTCAGCATCAGGATCGCGGCGCCGAGCGTCTGCGTAAGGTTGGCGGCAAGGAAATAGCCGACCGTGTTGGCGGTGAGACACACGGAGACCAGACCAAAACCAAGTCCGTTGACGAAGGCGATGCGCCGCTCGCGCGGCACTTGCGGCAGGAAGCGATGGCATTCGACCCACAGTGTCACCGCCGTAAGATGCGCGGCGAAGAACAGCTCGCGCCGCTTGGTCGTCGGCGTGCGCATCAGGGGCAGCACCGAGACCACCATCGGAAACAGCCGGATCGCGCTGACGGTGACCGCGATCGCCGATTGGATGATGGTCGCGCCGGAGCCGAGCGTGGTGATCAAAATGATCTGCGCGGGGCCCGCCCAGACGAACAGCGTCGAGCAGAGCGCCCAGAGCAGGCTGAAATGGGTGTCATGGGCGAGCGCGCCGATGCCGAGATAGGTCGCGAACAGGACAAGCGTGAGGATCGTCTGCGTGATCGAACGCAGCCCCCACGCAAACGCGCGCCAGGAACTTTGCCATTGAGGGGAATCGAGCGGAGGAAGCGCCACGGGAGTCTTTGGCCGGATTGCGGAATCGTGCCCGCATAACGGGCAATGCTGTGGCTGGCGTCAAGGAAGCGCGCGGCGGGGCTGGCATGCGCGCGCAGGCAGACGCGCCTACCCGCTCACACCCCGGTTCTTCAGCACGAAGCACGCCCCGCCCGCCTTGCGGATACGGTTGCACAGATCATCCGCCTCGCTGCGCGTGTCCGCGCCGATGCGCACCTGGTAGAACGCGCGCGTACCGCGGCTGCGCATCACCGAGCTTAGCAGGCTCGGATCGCGGTCGCCGATCACCGCGGTCAGCCGTGTGACGGCGCGGGAATACATCGCCAGCGCCCTGTTGCGGTCGAAGCCGGCAGCGAGTTGTACGCCCCAGACCTTTGCGGCAGCGAGCTCGACATGCTGTTCGAGCTCGGCGACAAAGGCATTCGGCGCGCGCTTCAGAAGCGCCATGAGATCGCGGCAGCTCGTCGGCGGCGAACTCGGCGGTCCCTTGCCGGTCGCTCCCGCCTTGGCCCACGCGTCAACGCTCGTGCCGGTGATGGCATAGACGTAGTTGCGGGTCTGCTCCGGCATGCCGCCGGTGCCGGCGAGCCATTCCTGCACCCGGCGCGGCCCGGCGTTATAGGCGGCTGCGGCCAAGCCGAGATTGCCGAACTGGTTGCGCAGCTCGTTCAAAAATTCGGCCGACTTCGGCAGCGCCTGCACCGGGTTGAAGGGATTGAGCAGCCCGCGCTCGCTCGCAGTGCCCGGCATGAACTGCGCGATCCCCTGCGCATGCTCGCCGCTGCGCGTCATGGGCCCCACGGCATCGGCCTGGAATCGGCTTTCCTGCCAGATCACGCGGGCGAAGAATTCCAGCGGCAGATTGGCATCCCGTGCGGCGGCCTCGACGATCAGGCAGATCGATTCCCGCGTATCGCTCTCGCGCGCAGCGACCGGATTCGCCGGTGGCATCGCAAGCTCCTCGACGCTGGGGACGGCAATATTGGTCTTCGCGGGCGAACTGTCCCACGCCGCCACCCGTGTCGCCGAGACGAGCAGTGCGGCGATGATGAGTGATGCAGTTCGCGTCAGCCGTGCCCAAGCATCGCTGTGGCGTGCTCCGGCGCGGCATGCAACAAGATGATCTGCCATGTTGTGGCATCGTGCCATGGTTCGACGAGTTGCCAATATATGCTGTTTGACCCGCTTCTCCCAATGCGCTGCCCCGCCCCAGGGATCCGCGCGATCCTCGTCCTCGTAGCCCTCGTCCTGTCCGCCGCGCCCGCCATGGCGCAAGTCAACTGGCGGATGACCACGGAATATCCGCAAAACAACATTTCCGGGATCGGGCTCACCAGTTTCGCCGATCGTGTCGCGGCGCGCACAAACGGTTTCGTGACCGTAGCTAGCGCTTTCGACAACGAGCTCAAGATCAACTCGGGCGAAATGCCGCGCGCCGCGCTGGATGGTCGCATCGCCGGCGGCGACGCCTTCGCGGGCGCGCTTTCGGGCCTCGACCCGGTGCTCGGATTGTCCACCCTGCCCTTTCTGGTGCAGTCCGTCGACCTCGCCCGCGCCACCAATCTGCGGGCGCGCCCGCTCTACGAGAAGGCGCTCGCGGCGCGCGGCCTGAAGCTGCTCTATGTCACGATCTGGCCGGCCACGGGCCTCTGGTCGGACCATGCGCTGGAAGGCGCCGACGCCCTGCCGAAACTGAATTTGCGGGCCTACGACGCCAACTCCGGCGAGGTCATGCGCGCGGCCGGCACGAATGCACAGTTCCTGCCGATGGACGCGGCACTCGCTGGCCTCAGGGAGCACCGGCTGAATGCGTTCCTCACCTCCGGCGACGGCGGCGCGGGACGCAAGCTCTGGGACTTCCTGCCCTACTTTACAGCGATCAACTACGCGATGCCGGTCTCGATCGCCTTCGTCCGCAGCGACGCATTTGCCGAACTGTCCGAGCCGATGCAGCGCGAGGTGCTGGCCGCGGCGGCCGAGACCGAGCAAAGCCAATTCGCGCTATTGACCCATCGCACCATCGAAAACTATGCGCGCATGCGCGACAACGCCGTCCACATCGCCGAGCCGGCGCCGGCGTCCCTCGTCGCCGCACTTCGGAAAGCGGCAACGCCCGCGATCACCACCTGGGAGACGCAGGCAGGCGCCGATGCCGCGGCGATCGTCGAATGGGCAAGACAGCAATAGAGCGAGCCGTGGCGGCCGCGGGCATGCCACTGCGGTGCTGCGTTGAAATGTCCGCCAGTCCCGCCCTTCACTCGCTTCGGTCCTATGCCGAGGCCGGCTTTTCTGTGCTGATTGCGCGGTCCAGGGCATCGATCAGCGTTTGAAGCTCGACGAATTTGTTCCGTGCTCGCTCGGCATTGTCGCGATCAAAGGGAGCGGCCAGCACCTTCGCATGCGTGTCTCTGTCCTCGATCATGCGATCGCGGGCCTTCTTCAATATGTCCAGTCGCTCGTTCATCTGTGCCTCTCCGCCAATATCTGCTCGACCACGATCAGGGCCTCAGTCGAAACCAGCCGGAAGCTCGCCCTTTCGGAAGAACACCGTAGGCTCATCGTCATAGTCACCCATTTCGGGATCGCCGCTGGACGAGAACGCGACGACGCCGAGTTTGCTCAAGGCCAGTCTCTCCGCCGTGCGCAGCGCGCCGCTTTCCGACTTGCAGACGATGGGAGAGTCGGCCTTCAGATTTCCACCCTTGCCGGCGTTGAACGCCTGCACCACGTAGGTTGTTTCGCGCACCATGACGGCACCTCTGACCTGTTGACACACGGAGTTGACGTCAACGACCGCGACAGCCGCGCTCAGCCGCGCATCGCTTCGATGAGCGCGGAAATCCTGATCGTTGCAAAGCTGGAGAAGGTGTCCGACACGGCATATGGCAGGATGATCTGATCATTGTGCCTCATCGCACCGCAGGTATAGACGACGTTGGGGACATACCCTTCGCGTTCGGACGGTTCAGGCCGCAGCAGCGGCTCGGCCGAGCGAGCCAGCACCCTGGACGGGTCGCGTTTGTCGAGCAGCGCCGCTCCGATCGAGTATTTCCGGATCGGGCCGACACCGTGCGTCAGCAGCAGCCAACCTTCGTCAAGTTCGATGGGCGCCCCGCAATTGCCGATCTGGACGAACTCCCAGGGAAATTGCGGTTTCAAAAGCACCCGGCCGCCCTCCCATGTGTAGAGGTCGTCCGAATAGACCAGATACAGGTTCTCATTGTCCTGTCGCGCGATCATGGCATAGCGGCCGTCGATCTTGCGTGGGAACAGCGCCATGCCCTTGTTGTTCGCTGCAGACCCCCGCAAAGGCGTTAGCCGAAACGACATGAAGTCGCTGGTCTCGATCAATTCAGACCGGATCGCACGTCCGCTATAGGCCGTATAGGTCGCGTAGTAGATCTCCCGATCGCCGTCGTTGAATTTGACGAAGCGCGCATCCTCGATCCCGTTGGATTGGGATTCGGTCACGGGAAAGATGACCCGCTCGCTGAGGTCTTCCTCGGGCCTGAACACCAATTCCACACGGTCGCCGTCTGATCCGGATACGCGATGGCTGATCCGGGGGACCGAGGCAAGGCGCGCCGTCGGATCGACGGCCAGGCTTCCGTCAGCCGCAATCGTTCCGGTGCGAAACGTCAGTGACGACACATGCCCCTCGCCGATGGCCCGGAGGCTGACGATGAATCGCGAACCTCCCTTCGGTGCCCCCGATTGATCGGGGTGCGGGACGATGCTGGGGTTGAACAAGGCAGAGGCTTCGAACGAATACTCACTGAGAAAATAGGCACCAATCAGCTGGCGCTGCGTCTTCGAGAAGACGCCATGCGTGGCGAAAGCGTCCTCCATTTCATCCGCTCGGGTCTCGAACCGCTCTAGGAGGTTACGATGTCGCCCCTGGAAATTGTCGAGCACATCCGCAAGCTGAACTGCAACGGCCTCCGAACTGAGCGCCAGAACCCGGTCGACGATATGATTTGCACGCATCTTGTCGGTCGGGTTCAGGTCGCGGGGTTCGGTTGCCGGCTTGAAGGGCCGCACGATGACTCGCGCTGGATCGGGGCGCAGATTAAGCCCCTGCCGGTTCAGGAAAGAAGCTTGTGACACGGTATCCTCGGCGTGCTGAATGAAAAGATGAAGTTCAGGCGCTCACGGCGCGCAAGGCTGTGGGCCTCGTCAAGCTCGGGTTGACGCGCGCAAGCTGGCGCATCTCAGCAAGCCCGAGGAGATAGCAAACAACGGACTCGCCTCCGCGGTTTTCGTTGGCGCGATCAGCGTGCAAACCATCCCGGCAACTGCCAGTGAGCGGATCGACCAGCGCCACTGAGAGATCGTTGCTGCCGAGGAACCAGGCGAAGGCCCGAGTTGCCATGGCTTTCCATTCGGCATCGCCGTCGGCACGCCACGCAGCGAGGCAGGCGGCGATCGTCGCCGTTGCCTCCACGGGCTGCTGATCAAACGCACGGGGATGTTGCCGCCGCTCGCCGAAGCCGGCGGTGCCGACCGGCCGGAAATGCCCTGCCGCGGTCGTCTGCTGCGTCATGAGCCAGCGCAGAGACCTCAATCCGGCATCGAGATATTGGGGCGCCTGCGTCGCCATGCCTGTGAGGATCAGCGCCTGCGGCAGCCGCGCGTTGTCGTAGGCCAGCCCTTCCTCGAACCACACCCAGTCAGACGTCTCGACCGACGCCAGACAGGTCATCAACCTGCCGGCAAGGGAATGCCGGACGTCCCTGGCGTGGAGATCGTCCGGAGCTACAGCGCAATAGGCGTCCAAGCCCAGCAGCATGAATGCCCATGCGCGGGGCGAACGAAAGCTCGCCGCGATCGACAATGCCTGGGCGAACAAAGCAGCGGCCCACAGGCGCCGGGCCGGGCTCGCGTCTCTGCGTGCAGCCTCGCCCAAAGCCCATAGCGTCCGCCCGTGACTGTCTTCCGACCCTCTGTCCTCAAGCCAGGTTCGATTGAACCCCATGAAGTTGCGAAATTGCCCGGTGTCGGGATTCCAGGCGTGCTGCACGAATGCCGCAAACCGGCTCGTCAGGATTTCCGACAGCGGCTGTTCGCCTGGACCATTGAGGGCGCAGGCCAGCAGCAGCGCTCGGGCATTGTCGTCGACGCAATAGCCGTGCGCGCGATCCGGCACCGAATGGACCGCATGCTGGAACAGGCCGACATCATCGCACATCGACAGGAAATGGCCGATCTGCATATCGGGCGATGCGGCGCTACGTGGCTCCGGCACATTCATGTCCGAGCCCGCGAAGAGCTTAAGCCGATGGCCTTGCCGTACATTCTCGAAGACGGACACGTAGCGCTCGGCCACCCGCTCCCATGTCATCATCCGGCTCGCCGCATAGGCGCGCCGCGACATCGCCTGCCGGCGGGCGTCGTCGGTCAGCAGGCCTGCGATCTCGTTGCCGATCGCCGCGGCGTCGCTGAAAGGCACCAGCACGCCGCACCCGTCGGCAAGCAGCTCGCGGGCGTGCCAGTAAGGCGTCGAGACGACCGGCTTCCCCAATCCGAAGCTGTAGGCCAGGGTTCCCGAGGTCATCTGGGCCTCGTTGAGATAGGGCGTGACATAGACGTCGCACATCGAGATGAATTCGAGCAGCGTGGCGAGATCCGCGAACCGGTCGAAGAACACCACGTGGTCGTCAATTCCGAGTTCGCGCACCCGCGCCACCAGGCTCTCGCGATAGGCCTCGCCCTGGTTTCGGACCAGGTTGGGGTGCGTTGCGCCAAGCACGACATACACCGCATTCGCGCAGCGCTTCAGAATCGACGGCATGGCGTCGATCATGATTTCGATGCCCTTGTTCGGTGACAACAGGCCGAATGTCAGGATGACCGATTTTTGCTCAAATCCAAGCTTGGCCTTCGCTGCATCAGGCTCGACGAAGGCGACATCCGGAATGCCGTGGGCGATGACCTCGATCTTGTCATCGGCCACCCGGTAGACGTCGCGCAGCAGTTCGCGGCCCTTATTGGCCATCACCACGACCTTCGACGACGCCTCGACGATGCGCTCCATGACCGTCCGCTGCGCAGGTGTCGGATCGGCGAGCACGGTATGGAACGTCGTCACCACCGGCATGGCAAGGCGGGACAACAGCACGAGGATATGGGCCCCGGCCTCACCACCGAAAATCCCGAACTCGTGCTGCAAACACACGGCATCGAACCGGCCGGCATTGAGGAAATCCGCGGCCCGCATGTAGTCTTCGATATTGCCGTCCTTGATCTGGAACGCGACCGCCGGAGGATAATCATAGGCTTGACCGCGATCGGTCATTGCCACGATGCAGGTCTCCAGATCCTGGCGCGAAATCGATATCGCGTTCTTCAGGTCGGTCGTATAGGTCGCAATTCCGCATCGTCGAGGCAGCGAGTTGCCGATCACGGCGATACGGCGGAGCGGCGTCATGTCGGCACCTCTATGATTTCGCTTGATGTCGGAGCGTGCACGGCGGGCGGACGCGCCGGCGATTTCTGTCGTCCGTCACCCCTGCCACGCGCTGCTTGATTGCAAACCTCAACAGCCGCGACAGATATTCTTCAGCTTCGCTGCGGTTCTGGCCTCTTCCGCAATGAAGGGGTCCTTGTAGGCAGCCCGCGCGGCGTCTTGTTCGGCAGCAGTGGGTTGCTTCGGTTTCGGCGGAAACGCAGCGTCGTAGCATGCGAGCCGTCCGCTCGTGCTCTCGATTGCGCGGCAGTCCGGCTCTTTCTCTTTCGCGACTGCGCTTTGCACGAATGTGCCAAGCGCCAATGCGACAATAAGCATTTTCATACGGGTATCGTTCCTCGCGGAGGATCCGGGCGCGCCGTTTGACGCCCCTGCGCTCCTCATGCCTCGAACTGGTCGAACTCGTCAGACAGCAGAACCCGGCCCTGCGGCGTGCATATCCGCACGTCGACATAGCCTTCCTGCAACAGCTCCCTCGCCTTCTTCAGAGCGGCGGCCGTCGTGGTGCGGGCCAGGCTGACGTAGCCGCTTTGATCGCGTCCGCTCACCAGATATTGGAGCGGCGTCCTATCCATGCAGAAAAGCCGCAGCGGCCACCAGGAGCAACAGAAACAGCGGGACGATCACCGGCGGCACGATCCAGTCGGCCAGATTAAAGCGAGGCATGCGCGCTCCTCCTCGTTCGGCGGGAGCGCTAGTGACCCTCAGTCACCGATGGATGCCATGGGAAGGGCGGTGATCGCAGGACCCTACGCTTATGCCCTGCCAATAGCGAGCTTAAAAACGGCACGCGACATCGACGCGGCGGCGTTGCCTTGAGCAGCCGCGTCGTTTAGGTCAAACAACGGCGGTATCAACACGGGCACGACTGGCATGGCTACAATCTTCTTCGATCTCGACGGCACGCTGACCAACCCGAAGCCCGGGATCACCCGCTCAATCCAATACGCGCTGGAGCGGCTCGAACTTGCCGTGCCGAGCGAGGACGAGCTGACCTGGTGCATCGGACCGCCCCTGCACGCCAGCCTGAAGAAGCTCACCGGAAGCGACGAGCTCGCCGACCGTGCGCTACTGCTTTATCGCGAGCGATTTGCCGATATCGGCCTGTTCGAGAACGAGGCCTATGCCGGCATCATCGACACGCTGGCGACGATCGCCGCAACCAGCCAGCGTATGTTCGTCGCCACCAGCAAGCCCGCGGTCTACGCCACCCGCATCGTCGATCATTTCGGCCTGAAACCGTATTTCGAGCGCGTGTTCGGCTCCGAGCTCGACGGCACGCGTGTCGACAAGCGCGACCTGCTGCGCTACGCGCTCGACGAAACGAAGGTCGATCCCGGCAGCGCGATCATGATCGGCGACCGCAGCCACGACGTGATCGGCGCCCGCACCAACGGCATGACCGCGATCGGCGTGCTCTATGGCTATGGCAGCGAGGCCGAGCTGCGGGATGCCGGCGCGCATCACATCTGCGCCGCGCATCCCGAACTGCTCGGTCACTGCGCAGCCTAGGCGCTGACGGTCTCGACGGCCGCCAGCATGCCGGTCTTCGAATGGCAGTTCAGATATTCGAAGAACTGCTCGTCCGCGGCGGCCACCGTGACCTCGTGATAGAGCCGCAGCTTTGCCGACGGCCCGAGCGTCGACAGGTATTTCATCGCCGCGCCGAATATCTTGACGTGGGTCGGATGTGACTCCGCCCAGCGCTCCAGTGCGGCAAGGCTCTTCCACCAGCTCTGGCCGTAGGACTTTTCGCTCACTTTGCCGTCGGCGGAGAGCACCTGCATGTAGCGGTTGGCGTAGCATCCGATGGCTAGCCCGTCGTCGCGCAGGAAATCCATGCCCTCGCGCAGCGCCGGCTCGACATCGTCGAGATAGAGCTTTCGCTCCGATGCCTCCGTATCGCTCCAGTCCTGCCCGGAGCGGATCAGGCAGAGATTGTCATGCGCCTTCACTCGCAGCCGCGCGCCGTCGCGGACCAATTCCGGCGCGCCGCCCGGCGTCATCGGATCGGTCTGCGACAGCGGAATGCGATCGCGCATGCCGCCCCAATAGGCGTGCTCCTGCACCTCGCCGCTCATGCCGTCGGCGATTGCGGCCACGCCCTCGGGCCGGTCGAGCGAGGAGAACAGCGTCTCGTGCCGGGCGACCGTGGGACGCAGCACCTCAATGAAGGTGCCGATGCCCTCGCGGCGGTTCTCGTTCCAGGCCACGCGCGCCAGTGCAAACCAGGTGTCGAAGCGCGCGATGTCGTCCCAATAGGCAACCGACACGACGGTCTCATAACCGGCGCGGTCGACGTAGCGGGCGCGGTCCCAATGCGAAGGCCCGCCCTCGGCAGCAAATCGCGCCGCGATCTCGGCGAGTGCCGCCGTCGCAGCCGCCGGCGCGGCGCCGCGATACTGCACACCGAAATAGGCCATCACGACACGGCTCACAGCGGGCTGGTAGCGCGCCACGAACGACGGATATGGCGGCTGGTAATCGTCCGGCACGCGCTTGTGGCGCGTGCGCTGGGTCTCGAGATGCAGAGGAATTGCGGATTCCATGATCGTACCCTCCCCTTGATCCCGGCGATCAGCTCGCCGCCGCCGCGATATCCGTGGGCTCAATGGTGTCGACCGGCAGCGCGAACTGCTCGACACGCTGGTATCGCTTCTTGTTGAGCAGGAGCCGCGTCACGTCGGGCCGCGAATAATGCCCGGCGGGATCGGCAGCGTTCTTGGCAACACCGATGGCACCGAGATCGATCTCGGCAATCAGCAGCCCTTCCTGGTCCGGCGCCAGCTTATCGCCGATCTGGCTGCCGTCGGGACCGTAGATCGCGGCGAATCCGCCGCCCACATGCAGCAACGCGTTCTTGTCGGGCCGGTCGCAGAGCTCGTCGATCATGGCCTGCGAGACCGTCGCGCACGGCGCGAGCACGAAGCAGGAGCCCTCCACCGCATAGACGCGCGAGGCGGCATTATTGACCTCGGCGCCGAGCGCCGGCGCAAAGGGATCGTAGAGCGAGAAGCTCGGCCAGGCCGCGACATGCACCTGCTCATTCTGGGCGTACATCGCGTATTTCGACAATGGCTGGAGATGCTCCCAGCAGCACAATGCACCGATGCGGCCGATGTCCGATCTTGCGTGGACGGCGAGATCGCTGCCGTCACCCTCGCCATAGACCGTGCGCTCGGCATGGGTCGGCCGCAGCTTGCGCCGCTTTGCGATGGTCTCGCCGTCAGGCCCGATCAGCCATTGCGCGAGATAAAGGCTGCCGCCGTCGCGCTCGGACAGGCCGAGCACGGCGGTGAGCTTTGCCTTGCGTACGGCGTCGCGCAGGCGCTCGGCCTGCGGACTGTCATAGGACAGCGAATTGTCGAAATAGCGCTGCACAAAACCGCGGCCGATCGCCCAGGCCGGCGAGTCCATCCAGATGTGCCAGGGGTAACCGGGGATGAAGGCCTCTGGAAAGGCGATCAGCTTGGCGCCCTTCTCGGCGGCGTCCCTGATCAGCGCGATCGACTTGTCGATCGAGGCGTCGAGATCCAGCCAGGCGGGCGCCGCCTGCACCACCGCGACCTTGTATTTCGGATGTTCGATGCCCATTCCCGCCTCCATTGCCGGTTGATCGGAAGCCACGTCCGATGCAGTCTATTTGGCCAAGCCACCCGGCCGGGCGCTCGACCGCAGTGGAACAAAAACTCGACTGGCCGGGATCGCCGACGGGTACGGGACTTGCCTTCGGCCTGGCTGGATCTGCGCCTACATGCGGTTTTGCTGGATGTGACAGGGAGGCTTGCCGATGCCAATCCAGTTCACGACAGACGGCAGCCCCGGCTACCGGCGGCTGGCGCTGTGGCAGGACATCGTCTGCGACGTCTTCGTCGGGCTCGACTGCAAGTCCGACCTCGGCAGCGCCTTTCGCGGCTCGGTCACGCAGGCCCCGCTCGGCAAGGCCGTGTGCTCCGAGGTCTGCTCCGACCGCCAGCACGTGTTCCGGACGCCGTCCCGCATCGCGCGTTCGGATCAGGATTTTGTCCTGGTTGCGCTCGGCAATCGCGGCGACGGAGGCGTGGTGCAGGACGGCCGCGAGACCGTGATCCATCCGGGCGAGTTCGCGCTCTACGACACGACGCGGCCCTATGAGCTGAAGTTCAACCACGCCTTCACGCAAACGATCTTCAAGGTGCCCCGCGAAATGCTGCAGCGCCGGCTCGGCGCCACCGAGACGCTCACCGCGATGTCGTTCGGCGCCGATGTGCCGCTCGAACGGCTCGCCTATGATTTCATCTTCAGGCTTTGCCAGAGCGCGGACCGACTTGCCCCGGACAACGCTGCGGCGTTGTCAGAGCAGGCCGTCGATCTGCTCGCGATGGCGCTGAGCGAACGGCTCGGCAAGACATCGCTGCCGTCCTCCACCCACCGCTCCGCCCTGCTCTATCGCCTGAAGGCCCATATCCGCGCTCATTTGGCGGATCCCGACCTCTCGCTGTCGGAGGCCGCTGCTGCACTCGGCATCTCGCCGCGCTATGTGAACGATCTCCTCGCCGACGAGGATACCTCGTTCCAGCGCCACGTGCTTGCCGAGCGTCTGGCCCAATGCCGGCGTGACCTCGCCTCGCCCGTGCTGGCCCATCGCCATGTCAGCGAGATCGCCTTCGCCTGGGGCTTCAACGATCTCTCGCATTTCGGCCGCGTTTTCCGCGAGCATTTCGGAATGTCGCCACGCGACTTCAGGCAGAGCCAGTTGCGGCACTGACATCCAGCCAGCTATCACCTCGAGCCTTCGCTGCAGGCGAAGGCAAGGCTCGTCAATTCCAGATTGCCTTGTCCGGCTGCGCGCATCAGGCTGGCGTGCATGAGGACTCACGCCACCATAAGCGGATCGGAGCTGTTGCTGGGTGTGATCGCGATCAGGCTCGCGGTGTTGGTCCTGGTGGGCTGGGGCCTGACGCTGCTGCCGCGGCAGGCGCGTGACGGCGAAGCCGCCTGCTTCCCCTCGCCCGCAACCAGGATCGAGGTTCAGTCATCGGTGAAGACGCCAGGCGCGCGCCTTGCCGATGCAGCATTCGATGACATGCGTCTGCACGACTAGGCCATTCCCGAGCAAGGCCGGTATGTGAGCGCGTGATAGGACGCGGCCCGCGCTTGCATTACCATCGCACCCCAAGGCCGCATCGATCAACCAGCGGCCAGCCGAGGAGCATATCGATGGAATACCGACGCTTGGGCCGATCCGGCCTCATGGTGCCCGCTTTGAGCCTGGGAACAGGCACCTTCGGCGGCGTCGGCCGCCTTGCTGCGTGGGGTACGACGGACGCGGCCGAGGCGCGGCGCCTTCTGGATATCTGCCTCGATGCCGGGGTGTCGATGTTCGACACTGCCAACGTCTATTCGCTCGGCGAATCCGAGCGCGTCCTCGGCGAGGCCATCAAGGGCCGCCGCGACAAGGTTCTGATCTCGACCAAGGCCACCTTCCGCTTCGGCGATGGGCCCAACGACATCGGCTCGTCGCGGCAGCATCTGCTCGCGGCCATCGACGGTTCTCTGAGCCGGCTCGGCACCGATTACATCGACCTGTTCCAGCTTCACGGCTTCGACGCGTTCACCCCGCCTGAAGAGGTGCTTGCGACTCTCGACGTGCTCGTGCGCGCCGGCAAGATCCGCTACGTCGGCGTCTCCAACTTTTCGGGCTGGCACCTGATGAAGTCGCTCTCGGTTGCCGACAAGCATGGCTTCCCACGCTACGTCGCCAACCAGACCTACTATTCCCTGATCGGGCGCGACTACGAATGGGAGCTGATGCCGCTCGGTCTCGACCAAGGGCTGGGCGCCGTGGTCTGGTCACCGCTCGGATGGGGACGCCTCACCGGAAAAATCCGCCGCGGCCAGCCGAAGCCCGAGGTCAGTCGCCTGCCCAAGACCGCCGATTTCGGCCCGCCCGTGCCCGATGAGCACGTCTATCGCGTCGTCGAGGCGATCGACGAGGTCGCCCAGGAGACGGGCAAGAGCGTCTCCCAGATCGCGCTGAACTGGCTGCTCCAGCGTCCGACGGTCTCGACGCTGATCATCGGCGCGCGCAACGAGACGCAGCTGCGCGAAAATCTCGGCGCGGTCGGCTGGACATTGACCAAGGACCAGATCGCAAAGCTCGATGCCGCGAGCAAGGTGACGCTGCCCTATCCCTACTGGCACCAGCGCACCACCTTCACCGACCGCAATCCGCCGGCGGTGTAGCGACGGCCAACTGCCCGACCGCTCGGCTCCCCGAGCCCTCGCGAAAGCGGTCCCGACCCGTTTTCCTGTGCCGGAAGGCCTGCTTCCGGCACAGGAACCGTCCGGGTCCTGCCGGGTTGCGATCCATCCTGCAATTTCCTAATCCGGGGATGAATCACCGCTCCAATCAGGCGCGCCTCCATCATGTCGTCTGCCCCGATCGAGCATGCCGACGGCCTGCCGCAGCCGCAGCGCAACCAGGCGGTGCTGACGATTGCGCTCGGCATCATCATGGCGGTCGTCGACAGCGCCATCGCCAACGTGGCGCTGCCGACGATCGCGGCCGACCTCGATGCGAGCCCGGCCTTCTCGATCTGGATCGTCAACGGCTACCAGCTCGCGATCACGATCTCGCTGCTGCCGCTGGCGTCGCTCGGCGAGATCGTCGGCTATCGCCGCGTCTATCTGGCCGGGCTCGTACTGTTCACGCTCGCATCCGCCTTCTGCGCGCTGGCGCATACGCTACCGCTGCTGACGATCGCGCGCATCATCCAGGGCTTTGGCGCGGCCGGCATCATGAGCGTCAACGCGGCACTGGTGCGCTTCACCTACCCGCGCAGCCAGCTCGGTCGCGGCATCGGGATCAACGCGCTCGTCGTCGCCTTCTCGGCCGCGGTCGGCCCGACGCTCGCCGCGGGCATCCTGGCGGTCGGAACCTGGCCCTGGCTGTTCGCCATCAACGTCCCGCTGGGTGCGGTGACGCTGGTGCTCGGCCTGCGCAGCCTGCCGCACACAAAACCCGCTGGCCATTCCTTCGACTGGCAGAGCGCAGGGCTGTCCGCGATCACCTTCGGCGTCGGCATCGCGGCCGTCGACAGCGTCGGTCATGGCGAGGCCGCCGTCACCTGTCTCGTTCAATTCGCCATCGCCATCGTCGCGGGCGCACTGCTGATCTACCGCGAAACCCACATGACCTCGCCGCTCTTGCCGGTCGACCTGTTGCGTATTCCGGTATTCGCGCTGTCGATTGCCACCTCGATCGCCTCGTTCTGCGGACAGATGCTGGCCTTCGTCGCGATCCCCTTCTACCTCCAGAGCCGCTTCGGCTATTCCGCCGTGCATATGGGACTTCTGATCACGCCCTGGCCGATCGCGGTGGCGTTCGCAGCCCCGCTCGCCGGCCGCCTGGTCGAGCATTACCCGGCCGGCCTGCTCGGCGGCATCGGGCTCACGCTGTTTGCCGGCGGCCTCGGCGCACTCGCCTTCCTGCCTGCAAGCCCGACACCGCTCGACGTGATCTGGCGGATGGCGCTGGCGGGGGCCGGCTTCGGCCTGTTCCAGACCCCCAACAACCGCACCATGATCGCGGCCGCCCCGCGCGAGCGCGCCGGCGGCGCCAGCGGCATGCTGGGCACGGCGCGCCTGCTCGGCCAGACCACCGGCGCGGCGCTGGTGGCGCTGCTGCTCGGCCGCTATCCGACCGAGGGAACCAGGATCGCGCTCCTTGTCGGCGTCGGATTTGCGCTGTGCGGTGCAGTGCTGAGCATGCTGCGGCTGTCGCCCGCGGGCGCGCGCGGCGCCGAGCACGTCCGGGTACAGGACGACCAGCGCCTGCGCGGCGAATAGCTCACGTCCAGGTTCTGCTGCTCTCGCGCGCAACTTGTGCGTGGCTTAACTATCTGGACCAATGACGTATTGCCCTCCCGCTCCGGTTGCGCTTCATTGACGCGGGGAATAAGGGGCATTTCATGCGTTCATTTGGAATTGTGGCGCTCAGCGTCATGCTGGGCGGCTGCGCGTCTGTCACGCGTGGCACGACCGAAAACATCAGCATCTCATCGACACCGTCGGGCGTGGAAGCCGTCGTCAGCGGAATGGAAGTTCCGACCACCTGCACGACGCCGTGCTCCGTGGTCGTCAAGCGGAACGCCGACATTTCGATCACCTTCCAGAAGGAAGGCTATGAACCGCAGATCGTGCCGCTCAGCCGGGACATACCGACCTCCGGGGCCGCAGGCTTCGCGGGAAATCTCTTGCTCGGAGGTGTCGTCGGCATGGGCGTCGATGCTGCCACCGGGGCGGCAACCGATCACAAGCCGAATCCTGTCATCGTGACCATGCAGCCGTCAGCCCCTGCCCGCGCACGGCCACCCGCGCCGAAGAAGCCGCGGCCGCCGGCAGCGCCTGCGCCCGACACCGGCACCTAGCGCCTCGCGACCGCCACGCAAACAAAAAGGCCGGCTTTTCAGCCGGCCTTTTCAATTCATATCGCTCGCAATCAAGCCTTGACCAGCGGGCCCTTCGAGGTCGGCCCCTTCGAGCCGCCGGAGCCGCCACCGCCCGGCTTGGACTTGCCCGGCGGACGCTTGCGGGCGCCGGGCAGCTTCTCCTGCTTCGGCGTGATCGGACCGTCGAGGAACTCGAACCCGATCTTGTCCTTGGTCTCGTCGGCCTCGTCCTTGACCAGGACGACGCGGACGTGGCCGCCACCCTTGAGCTTGCCGAACAGCACCTCGTCAGCCAGCGGCTTCTTGATGTGCTCCTGGATGACGCGGGCCATGGGCCGTGCGCCCATCTGCTCGTCGTAACCATGCTGGACCAGCCAGGTCTTGGCGGGCTCGGACAGTTCGATGGTGACGTCGCGATCGCCGAGCTGCGCTTCGAGCTGAAGCACGAACTTCTCCACGACCGTACCGATCACCTCGACGCTGAGATGGCCGAACGAGACGATGGCATCGAGACGGTTGCGGAATTCCGGCGCGAACTGCCGGTTGATCGCCTCGTGGTCGTCGCCTTCCCGCTTCGAGCGGGTGAAGCCGAACGCCTGCTTGGCGAGATCCGAAGCACCTGCGTTCGTGGTCATGATCAGGATCACGTTGCGGAAGTTGACCTGCTTGCCGTTATGGTCGGTGAGCCGGCCGTGATCCATGATCTGGAGCAGCACGTTGTAGAGGTCGGGATGCGCCTTCTCGATTTCGTCGAGCAGAACCACGCAATGCGGATGCTGGTCGACGCCGTCGGTGAGCAGGCCGCCCTGGTCGAAGCCGACATAGCCGGGAGGCGCGCCGATCAGGCGCGACACGGTGTGACGCTCCATGTATTCGGACATGTCGAAGCGCAACAGCTCGACGCCGAGCGACGCCGCCAGCTGCTTTGCCACCTCGGTCTTGCCGACGCCGGTCGGACCCGAGAACAAATAGCAGCCGATCGGCTTCTCCGGCTCGCGCAAACCGGCACGCGCCAGCTTGATCGAAGCGGCGAGCGACTCGATCGCCTTGTCCTGACCGAACACGGTGCGCTTCAGGGTCTGCTCGAGATGCTTGAGCACCTCGGCATCGTCCTTCGACACGCTCTTCGGCGGGATCCGCGCCATCGAAGCGATCGTGGTCTCGATCTCCTTGATGCCGATCGTCTTCTTGCGCTTGTTCTCGGCCACCAGCATCTGCGCCGCGCCTGACTCGTCGATCACGTCGATCGCCTTGTCCGGCAGCTTGCGGTCGTGGATGTAGCGCGAGGAGAGCTGCACCGCGGCCTCGATCGCCTCATTGGTGTACTTCAGCCGATGGTAGTCCTCGAAGTAAGGCTTGAGACCCTTGAGGATCGCGATCGCGTCCTCGACCGTCGGCTCGTTGATGTCGATCTTCTGGAAGCGCCGCACCAGCGCGCGGTCCTTCTCGAAGTGCTGGCGGTATTCCTTGTAGGTGGTCGAGCCCATGCAGCGGATCGTGCCCGAGGCAAGCGCCGGCTTGAGCAGGTTCGACGCATCCATCGCCCCGCCCGACGTCGCGCCCGCACCGATCACGGTGTGGATCTCGTCGATGAACAGGATGGCGTTGGGATGCGCTTCGAGCTCCTTCAGCACCTGCTTCAGGCGCTCCTCGAAGTCGCCACGATAGCGCGTGCCCGCGAGCAGCGTGCCCATGTCGAGCGAGAACACGGTCGCAGCCGCAAGAACCTCCGGCACCTCGCTGTCGACGATGCGCTTGGCGAGGCCCTCCGCGATCGCGGTCTTGCCGACACCGGCCTCGCCCACGAACAGCGGATTGTTCTTCTGCCGGCGGCACAGCACCTGGATCGCTCGGTTGATCTCGGAATTGCGTCCGATCACCGGATCGATCTTGCCGTCGCGCGCCTTCTTGTTGAGGTTGACGCAATAGGTCTCGAGCGCTTCGCCCTTCTTCTTGGCGTCCTCGGTACCCTTTGCCTCGGTCTCTTCGTCGACGCCGCGCACCGGCCGTGCCTCGGAGACGCCCGGCCGCTTGGCGATGCCGTGGCTGATGTAGTTGACGGCGTCATAGCGCGTCATGTCCTGCTCCTGCAGGAAGTACGCGGCATGGCTTTCGCGTTCGGCGAAGATCGCGATCAGCACGTTGGCGCCGGTCACCTCTTCGCGACCGGACGACTGCACATGGATTACCGCGCGCTGGATCACGCGCTGGAAACCGGCGGTCGGCTTGGCGTCGTCGGCGCCATCCGTCACCAGATTCTCGAATTCGGTTTCAAGGTAGTTGACGAGGCTCGTGCGGAGCTTGTCGAGATCGACGCTACAGGCGCGCATGACGGCGGCTGCATCGGAGTCGTCGATCAGGGAGAGCAAGAGATGCTCGAGCGTCGCGTATTGGTGATGACGCTCGTTTGCGATCGCCAGCGCACGATGCAGGGATTGTTCAAGGCTTTGGGAAAAAGTCGGCATTCGCGTCCTCTATGGCCCCCACCATCATGATCGCCATCGCCCGGTCAGGCAACAACAACCTTTGTCACATATAGTTATACAAGACCGCGGCGAAAGACCGGTTCCGCGACTCAAATGGGCATTACGCGCCCACGGCATGCTCGATGCAAAACCCGTTCCGATTTGGGGGCAGAACTACCCATTTGGGCAGGATTGACGCCGCTGATTTTCGCGGGATCACGCAGCAGGATGTGCTGCCGTCACATACCGCGCAACCAGAACCGATCTAAATAACTCTGGATGTGAACGCGCAGTTATTTCTTTTCCATCACGCATTGCAGCGGATGCTGGTGCTTGCGGGCGAAGTCCATCACCTGCGTCACCTTGGTCTCGGCGATCTCGTAGGTGAATACGCCGCACTCGCCGATGCCGTGATGATGGACATGCAGCATGATCTTGGTCGCGGCCTCGATGTCCTTCTGGAAGAACTTCTCCAGCACATGGACGACGAATTCCATCGGCGTGTAGTCGTCGTTCAGGATCAGCACACGATACAGGTTCGGCCGTTTGGTCTTCGGCTTGACCTTGGTGATGACAGACGTATTCGGCCCCGTCGGTCCGCCCGAACGGTTCTCGTCATTGCTCATACGAGGAGCGTGGGCAGCGGCTTGCGCGGACAGGTCTAGTCTGAAAGTCAGGTGCGGCATGGCTCAGGCGTTCAAATTCCCCACGGAAGCGAGTGACGGTCAGCCGCGCGGCCCCGCCCTTCGGAGCTTTGCACGGGCGCGCCGCCTTGTTGGATCACCGCTTCCAACCGGTCCGGTCAAGCCCGGCTCGATTGTAGGGAATATGGGCCCGCCCCCGGCTCGCCGCAAGCGTGCAACGGTCTGGCCAATATGGTCGAGGCAGTCCCGATTCCCGGTCCGGCGATCCAGACCAAGGTTAGTCAATCCGGACCGATTTGACAAAAGTTTCGGCCGGCACCGTTTAGAACATCTTCACCAGGAATCCGGCCGTTAAGCGGCAGCGGCGATTTCGCGGGAAACCTCCGGTTTTCTACGGTCCAATCGAGCTGCCGTTCAATCGCGTGGCCCCTGGTGCGCATGCGCGTCGCCATGCTGCTCGACAACGCCGGCTCGATGGCCCAGGACGGCAAGATGTCGGCGATGCAGACGGCCGCGAAGAACCTGGTCGATCAGCTCGGTGGCCTCGTGCTCCTCGCCGGCGGTCTCGATGCGCAGAATCGCTGGTGGTACAGCAATGCCTCGCAGATCGACACGCGGCGGAAGAAGCAGCGCGACGACGCCAAGGCGAGCGGCATCGACGCGTTCTGTCCGGTGATGTCGGCGAGTCAGACCGTGTGGGGTTGACCTCGGCACGTCGCTGTCGAAGCTGCGCGTGGCGCGCTGAACCGGATCTCTGTCGCGACAAAAAAAAGCCCGGCTGAACCAGCCGGGCCTTTCGATTCCAGGAGTTCCAGAGGACGTTAGTTGGCAGCCGGGGTGAACTTCGAAACGATGGTCTCGACCGGCTTGAACGCCTGCTTGGCGAGGTCGCTGTAAAGGCCGGCGATCTTCTGCGATTCCGCAACGAAGGTCTCGTAGCTGGAACGGGCGAAGTCGGTCTGCGCTTCCACGGCCTTGTCCAGCGACTTCACGCCGGAAAGCTTCTCGACGAAGGACTTGGTGTCTTCAAACGACTTCTTGGTGTAGTCGCCATACGCGCTGGCGATCGCCTGGAGGCCATGCTGCATCGAGGTCGCGGAAGCAACGCACTGCTCGAACTGCTCTTTCCCGTAGCTCTGAAAGTCTTCAACCTTGAACATTTCGGAATCCTTTTTCCCTGGCTTTGGTCCGGAAGCCCCGGCTCCCTGACTCCGCCCAAAAATAGTGCAACGCACAAAAAAGTCAAGAATCTTGTGCGTCGCACAAAATTAGATGCAAATCGATGAGATTCCCGGGGTTTCCCGCAATGGTTCCTTAAGCTTTTGGAAACCGCGGACCCCTACCCTGATTCCCTGGACGTGTTCAGCTTCCGCGAACGGTCAAAAGCCGTTCGAGAACATCACCTTAGCCAGAACAGCGGCTCAGGCCCAACGTTTCCCCGCAGCGAACACCAGCGGAGAGACAGCCTGAGCAGGTAATGATCCCGGGTCGAGTGGGCACAATTTCGCCTCACGGGCCGGTGATCAAGTCAGAAACGGGGACGGGGTTTCATGCTTCGTAAAAACTTGTCTTCCTCGCGCTTGGCGCGGGTTGGCGTTTTCGGGCTTCTTACGGTCACCGCCGTAGTCATCTTCACCGATGCTGCCGAGGCACGGCGTCACCGGCGCAATTACGCGCACCACCGGGTGCAGCGCGATGTGTCCGACAGCTCCAGCCCGAAATTCGCATCGATCATCGTCGACGGCAATTCCGGCTCCGTGCTCCAGGCAACGAGCCCGGACGGAATCCGCCACCCCGCCTCGCTCACCAAGATCATGACGCTCTATCTGCTGTTCGAGCGCCTGGAGTCCGGCAGGATGAAGCTCGACACCGAGATGCCGGTCTCGCAGCACGCCGCCGATCAGGATCCGACCAAGCTGAACCTCCGTGCCGGCCAGACCATCCGCGTCGAGGACGCGATCAAGGGCCTCGTCACCCGCTCCGCCAACGATGCGGCCGTCGTGATCGCGGAAGCGATCGGCGGCGACGAGGACGACTTCGCCCAGATGATGACGCGCAAGGCGCGCTCGCTCGGCATGTCCAAGACGGTCTACCGCAACGCCAACGGCCTTCCCAACGACGAGCAGGTCACGACCGCGCGCGACCAGGCCACGCTCGGCCGCGCCATCCAGGAGCGCTTCCCGCGCTACTATCGCTATTTCGCGACCTCGACGTTCAATTGGCGCGGACAGTCGATCCGCAACCACAACCACCTGCTCGGCAGCGTCGAGGGCGTGGACGGCATCAAGACCGGCTACACCCGCGCCTCCGGCTTCAACCTCGTGACCTCGATGCGTCGCGGCAACCGCCACCTGATCGGCGTGGTGCTCGGCGGCCGCAGCGGCGGCTCGCGCGACGCCACCATGCGCAACCTGCTCGCGGAGAACCTCGAGAAGGGCGCCACCACCCACACCGTCGTCGCTGTCACCGAGCGCAACGGCGCAGATGCCAATACCGACGTAGCCGATGCATCGGAGACCCCGGCCCGCCCCGCTCCGCAGGTCCAGCAGGCTGCGGCCGCCCCTGCCCCCGAGACGGCCCCGCAGCGTCTCGCCTCGCGCCTGTCGGCGCTTGCGGCCGCGACCGCCGCGATGCCGCCGGCTCAAGCCAGGCCTGACACCAGCAAGCCTGAGGTTCGGCCAACTGAATCCAGGATCGAGCCCGCGCCGCTCACCAATGGCGTGATCTCAAGCCAGCCGCTCTCCATCATCCCCGGCTCGTCCGAGCCGATGAAGCCGGTCCGGGTGAAGACGGTTCAGGTCAAGGCCGGCACCGTGAAGGTTGCCTCCGCCGCCCCGGCTCAGGTCGCACCGCAGGTCACGAGCACGATTGCGGCCCGCTCCGACGTCGCGGAGACCTCCGGCGCCGTCGTCGCCCGCGCCGATCTCATCAACAAGCCCGAGATGGCGAGCCAGCCGGAAGCGCCGAAGGCCGAGCTCGCCCGCACCGAGATGCCCCGTCAGCCGGCGGGCTTCGGCACCGGCAACGGCATCCTCGGCGTGCTGCCGGCCGCAACGGCCGCCGCGCCCGCTCCGGCTGCTGCGAAGCTCGCTTCGGCCGATCCTGTGCCGCAGCCGATCCAGATGAGCGCCACCACCAAGCCGGTCGTCACCCATAGCGGCTGGATCGTCCAGGTCGGCGCACTCGAGAGCGAGAACGAAGCTCAGCAGCGCATCGACGCCGCCCGCAGCTCGGCCCGCGGCCTGCTCAGCAAGGCCGACCCGTTCACCGAGCCGGTCCTCGCCAAGGACAATCGCAAGCTTTACCGGGCCCGTTTCGCCGGGCTCGAGCGGGACCAGGCCGAAGCCGTCTGCCGCGCCCTGAAGCGCGCCGACATCTCCTGCATCACCGTCCGCAACTGATCTGTCGTACCGCTCCAATCAAAATGCCCGCGCCTTGCGCGGCATTTTTGTTTGGGGGATGCGGCGATGCCAGTTCCGCGACAACCTCTCGTCAAGGATTTACGGTTAAAACTTTACTCAAGGGATCGACCACGCCGACAAAGGCGGGCATCGGGGCGACGGCAGACAGAGCAAGCGGAGCTTACGCGGTACGGGCGTTTGTAGCGTAGTGCCGGAGTTAGCCGTTATGCGTGCGAAGCAGAGTATCCTTGGCCTCGTTCACACGGGCAGCGAGATACGTCGAGCCCCCCTGGTCGGGATGGAGTTTCTTCATCAGGGACTTGTGCGCCCGGCTGATGTCGTCGCGCCCCGCGCCCGGCTGCAGGCCAAGGATCTGATAGGCTTCCTCCGCCGTCATTTTGCCGCTCGGCGCCGTGCGGCGCTGCCGCCCTGCCGCATCGCCCTGCGCGTTCTGACGCCAAGCGGGAAACCGGCGGTCCAGATAGCTTTCAAGTAGGGCCACGCTCTCGGCGTCGAACGCCGGAGCCATCGCCAGCAGGCCAGCGAGATCGAACTCCTGGAGATCGCGCCCGGCGTGAGGACCGGCGACGATCTGGCCGGCGAGCTGACCCGAATCGTGGTCGAGCCGCATGTCCAGGAATTGCGAGCGTACGCGCGAGGCCTGTCCGGCCGGGCGCGTTGCGCCACCGCCGAACAGCCCGCCGATATTGCCGAAGCCGGCATTGGCCAGCGGCGTCCAGCCCAGAAGCCCGGCGCCGAAAATCCCGAGCGGGATCGCCACCGCCAGCTCGCCCCGCAGGCCAGTGAACGCTGCGACCGCGAGCGCCACCACGCCGCCACCGAACTTGATGGTGCGCGCCAGCACCGCCGGATTGGCGGAGCGGAACATCTGGAGCAGCAGATAAAGCGTGATAACGGCGATGGCGCCGGCGATCAGGGTCATGGCCGGAATATAGTCGCCCTCACGGCAAAATGCATGGCGTCCGTCTCCGACGCGGGCCGCTACTTCATCTGCCCGATCAGCTTGGCCGCACCGCTCGCACTCTTGGCGAGTCTCAACAGCGCCTCGCGGCCGCCGGCGGCATAAGCCGCGGCCGCGCGCAGCAGCTCGCGAAGCTGCGCCGCCGCGCCGGGATCGAACCGGCACCATGCCCCGCCGGTCAGCCGCGCGATCTCGCGAAAGGCCTGCTCGGCCACGGCGTCGGCGCCTTCCTGAAACACGAACACGGGGACCTTGAGCATGCCGAGCTCGCCGGCCTTGGCGCAGAGCTCGTCGACCTTCTCCTCCATGGCATCGCCGACGAAGACGACGGCACGCACGCCCGAGGCGACCGCCTCGCGCCGCACGTCGCTCAGCACCTTGCCGATCTGGGTGTCGCCGCCGCGACAGTCGATCTTGCTCATCAGCATCGCGAGCTTCGCGCTGTCGGAGATCCAGCCCGTGGCGCGACACTCGTTCAAGCCGCGATAATAGACGAGCCGGATGTCGAGGCTGCCGATCGCTGCGGCCTCGCGGAACATGTCCGCCTGGAGCGCGCAGGCCATGTCCCAGGTCGGCTGCCGGCTCATCGTCGCATCCAGCGCGAAAATCAGCCGCCCCTTCGCGCCGGGGGCATGCGGCGACAGCGCACGCGCCTTGGCGACGAACGCGGCGATGTCCTCCGCGGTGCTGGCTTGAGGCAGCGTGCCGCCGGTTTGGCTCGAGACGGCATCACGGCCACGCGGTTTGACGGGTTCGCCGGACATCCCTGCTCGCTTCTTGCGTGAGCGGCTAATGTGGCTAGCGCCTGCGGCCCGGTCAATGTGCAAAGCCTCCGCGGGCGGATGCCGGCGGAGGCTTTGCAGGTCGTGCAGACGATCGGAGCGGTGTCGGTGTCAACCTGTGTCGGTGTCAGCTCTTGGCAGGCGCCATCAGAGCGACCGGACCGGGCTCCAGGATATTGGGCGGGGCCGAGCGCGTATCGACGGGCGCCACGGCGCTGTCGCCGTCGCTCAGGAACTTGTCGAGCATGCTCTGGATCGAGTTCTTCGCCGCATCCGGACCGGTGTCGCGCATGTCGTTGTGCTGGAATTCGGTCTTCACGACCTGGATGCCGGCCTTCTCGCATTCCTCATCGGTCGGGATGACACCCGCGTCGGTCTTGAACTGCGGATCCTGCGAACGGAACGACAGGATCTTGAACTTGCCGGCAGTGACGAAGGGCACGCGCAGATTGTCGAGCGTGACGACCTTCTTGACCTCATCCGGATACTGCTTGGCGAAATACATCGTGATGTCGCCGCCCATGGAGTGGCCGACCATCGTCACCCTGTCGTAATCGGCGTTGGGCTGAACCTTCTTCATCTCCTGCATGGCGAGATGGATGTTGGCAACGCCGCGAAGGATCTGCGGCAACCGGCCGACATAGAGCTCACCGGGCTTGGTCACCATGGGAGGATCGGTCGGCAAATCATGCTGCGGGCTTACGACCATATAGCCGCGCGCCGCGAAGATGTTGGCGAGGAAGCCGTACTCGGTATTCTTGACGGTGTTGCCGTGATTGATCACGGCAACCGGCAGCGTGATCATGCCGGCATTGGCCTGCATTTCCTTGTCGCGGCGAACCGCGATATCGACAGGCACGGGACGATTGTCGCGCGAGGCGTCGTAGAAGGTCACGGTCTCGTGCCTGATCGCCCACTTGCTCGCCGTGACATAGGCGACGCCAAAGAGGGCACTAACCGAAACCAGAACGGCAATTCCACGCTTCATTTTCGTCCTCAGCCTCAGGCTCTTGCGGCCTGAATCCCTGTTGAAAATCGTGTTCTTCCGGGGCTCTTCGGCCCCTGGTCGCCTATTCCCTAATATATGTCACAGCCGCGTGACAGGAAGCTTAAATATTGTGAACCTTCAGCCCTTTCATTGTGCGGCGCACGCGTTTCTTGGGCATCCCGTTCTCAGGCGGCTACGTCAGGTGCAGGCTACCATCCGACGCAACCGGTCTCGATTGGCTTCAATTTCACGGTAAACACAGGGTGAAACGGCGAAGTCCGCACTCAGTTCCAGCGGGAACCGGCAGCTTCAATCGGCTGGAAGTAGCGATATACCGCCACCTCAGGCGCCGAGGATGTCGTGGACCTCGAGCGGCTTGTCGACCTGGCTGAACCACTCGGCGCGATTTGCCGCACGGCGGCGGCCACGTTCGTCGAGCGGCAGCTTGAGCTGGCGGAGCAGGCCCGTCACCTCTTCCCGCGCGGTGAGATTGCCAAGGTTGGGCCGCATGCCGAGCGTGGCCTCGTCGATCTCGTCGAGCGCGGTCAGGCCGCGCGGAAAAAATTCGCGATAGACGACGCGCTCGGCAAAGCCGTCGACGTAGCGGAAGCCGAGCCGCAGCGACAAATCCTTGAGGCCCTCGGCGACGAGCTGCTTGTTGCGGGAGCCGAGCATCGACAGGCGGTTGCGCACGACGATCCAATCGGTGCTGGAGCCGTCGAGCTGGCGCCGCTTGCGCCTGACATCCCGCACCATCTCGGCATAGTGGCTCTCGCCAGTCACTGCGTAGTTGGCGGGATCGACGGTGCCGAGCACGTCGAAATCGAGGAAGCTGTCGTTGATCGGCGTGACCAGCGTGTCGGCCATCGAGTGCGCCAAGCGCATCAGATAGCTGTCGGTGCCCGGCGTATCGATGACGATGAAGTCGAAATTGCTCTCGACCGCCGAGACCGCCTCCATGAACTGCTGGAACTCGGAATTCTCGTTCTCGGCGATCTGCATGGTCTCGCCGAGCTTGATGCAGCGGTGCACCGGCAGCTCGAGGCCGAGGCCGGTGCGGCGCGCCCAGGCGGAACGGTTGCCGATGTAGCGGGTAAAGCTCTGCTGACGGCAGTCGAGGTCGATAGTGGCGACGCGCTGGCCGGCCTTCAGCAGCGCGACCGCGATGTGCAGGGCGGTGGTCGACTTGCCGGAGCCGCCTTTTTCGTTACCGAGCACGACGACATGCGCCGAGCCGGATTGGCCTTGGCTAGCCTGCACAAGCATAGCGATCCTCAACACCCCTGATGAATATCTTCGAGTTGGCCGCGGCTGCGGTCAAGTGAAATGCGTGACAGTAAATGCAAATCGCAGCGCGCCGTGTTCGAAATGAATCACGGCACCATCTCTCGCTTGCGATTCAGCCATGTCGCGACATCGTGCGCGGCCTCGCGCGGGATGCTGTGCCGCATCCGAATGCATGGCGTCCACGATCGGCGCTTGTTAAGGTTAGTCGGCCGGGCGCCGGGACGCGCCCGCTTCCCATCCCCAACCCTGTCGAGTCCTGATGTCACGAAGCCCCTTGATCGCCCGCACGGTCCCCGCCTTGCGACGCGCCGTCGACAATCTTCGCAAGCGAAAGGCCACGATCGCGCTGGTCCCGACCATGGGGGCCCTCCATGACGGGCATGTGTCGCTGGTGCGCCTCGCCAGGCGGCGCGCGAGTCGCGTCGTGGTGTCGATCTTCGTCAACCCGACCCAGTTCGCCCCGACCGAGGACTTTGGTGCCTATCCGCGCACCTGGAAGTCTGATCTCGCCAAGCTCGCCGCCGAGGACGTCGACGTCGTCTGGCACCCCGGCGCCGAGGCGATGTATCCGGAAGGCTTTGCGACCCGCATCGTGCCGGAGGGGCCGGCGCTGGCCGGCCTCGAGGACCGCTTCAGGCCGCACTTCTTCGGCGGCGTCGCCACCGTCGTCGGCAAGCTGTTCACGCAGTGCCGGCCGGACGTCGCGATCTTCGGCGAGAAGGACTTTCAGCAGTTGCGGGTGGTGACGCAGATGGCGCGCGACCTCGACCTCGGCGTCAAGGTGACCGGCTCCCGCACGGTCCGCGAGCGCGACGGGCTCGCGATGTCTTCGCGCAACGTCTATCTTTCGCCGGAGGAGCGGCAGACCGCGACCACGCTTCACCGCGCCATGAATGACAGCGCCGGGCGCATCCGCGCCGGCGAAGCGATCGCATCCGCGATGGCGCGCGGCGCCGGGATGATCACGGCGGCCGGCTTTGCGCTCGACTATTTCGAGGCGCGCCATGCCGAGACGCTCGCGCCGGTCACCTCGCGCAAGGACGGCCCGTTGCGGATCCTGGTGGCGGCCAAGCTCGGCACGACCCGGCTGATCGACAATATCGCGGTGTAACCGCCGAGCTCGATCTTGCGCGTTCCATCGCCCGGATGGATGATCGGGGCGAGGAAACGAGCCGGCTGGCAGGGGCATGTCATTCATCCGCACGATGATCGTGAACGGCGTGCTGGCGCTTGTCGCCGCGACTGCCGCCCAGGCACAACAGCGCCCGCCGATCGGCCTGTACGGGTCGCCGCCGGATGCGATGATCTTCTACGTCGCCCATGGCCCCGCCGGGGCCTGCGGACCGGGCTGCTCCGACTGGATCGCCGCCGAGGGCACGGTGCAATGGGACAGCTACAAGCGGCTGATCGCGATTCTCGATCGCCAGGCGGGACACAAGCTACCGCTCGTCATCCATAGCTGGGGCGGCTCCAACCTCAATGTTGCGGTCAGCATGGGCCGCATCCTGCGCGACCGCCGCCTGGATGCCACCGCCGGCGCGACCGAGGTCGGGGCCTGCGCCGGCAGGCCGGAGGCGGATTGTTTTGCGCTGAAGCGCCCGGGCGGACCGCTCGACGCCAAGGTATCCTTGCCGGATCCGGCGTGCGATTTCGCGTGCGTCCTCATGCTCGCCGGCGGGGTGCATCGCAGCCTCCCGCAAGGTGCGACGGTGGTGCTGACCGGCCGTTCCATCCGCAATCGCCGCGCACCCAACGTTGCGCCCGAACAACGCGAGAGCCTGACGACGATCTTTGGCGAGCAGTATCGCAAGTACCTGCTCGAGATGGGCGTCGAGCCCGAACTGGTCGACATCATCGACGCCATCGGCGAAGGCGGACGTCCAGTCGTGATGCCGCCCTCCGACTGGGCGCGGCTGCACATCGTCACGTCGCCATGAGCGGCCGCGTCAGAGCAGTCCGAGATCGCGCAGTTCGCGCCGCATCGGCTCCGGCATCGCCGCGATCGAGCCGGCGGCCGACTTGCCGAGATCGGGCGGCACGGAATCGTCGCTGAGGTAGCGCCAGCCCTGGAACGGCCGCATCGGCCGCGGCGATACCGTGATCACCTTCGGCTGCATCACGATCCGGCAACGGCCGATGCCGTCCTTGTCGCGGAACGGCTCGATGCCGATGATCTTTTCACGCGCGGCGATCTCGCCCTTGATCACCCAGTAGAGCGATCCGCCCGCCAGGATCTCGGCGTCGCGCTTGGGCACCATGCGGGTGATGTGGATGTGATGTTGCGGCAGACCCTTCTTCTTGGCGGTCTGCATCCGTTCGGCGACCCACCCCTTCAATTCCTTGACGGAGTCGCAGCCGACGGCGAGCTTGATCAAATGTAGCGGCATGGCCCCAGCATTAGCCGGGCAGCCACGTATTTGGAATGCCGAACTATTCGTTATCCGCAGCCGCAGGAGCCGGGGCTGGGGCCGGCGGGGCGAGCGGAACCGGTGCTGCGGCCGGCGCACGCGCGGCCTTCGGCGCCGGCGGCTTCTTCGCAGCCGGCGCCGCAGGAGCAGCAGCCTGCGCCGAGGTCGGAGCGGACGCGCGCGGCGCCGAGGCTGCGCCTCCGGCAGGCGCCGCCTGTCGCACCGCCGCCGTGGGCGGCTCCGGATTCATGATGCTCACCGGCGGCGTCGAAGACGCGCTCGGGAACTCCGCATTGGTCGGCCTGCCCGTCGGCATCGATGGCGGCATCCCGGCAAGCGCCGCGGTGGCCGGCATCGCCGGGGCCGTTGCGGGCGCGTTCCAGCCCGGCGCATAGCGTGCGACCAGCGTGTCGTAGAGATGGGAATCCATGTTGGCGGCGACCCGCTGCTGATCGGTCAGCGAGCGGAAGGCGGGGCAGTCGAACTGCGTGCAGCCGTCGCGCGCAACCAGCACCTGCGCGACGAGGCCGTAGCGATCGCGCTCCAGCGCCTTGCGCAGCACCTTCATGTCCAGCGTCAGGCTCTTCTCGGCGGTCGCGGCATCGCCGAGCGCGGTGAGCCGGTCGATCCGTGCGGCGGTGTAGGAGACGGCCGCAGCCGCCGCGTCAGGCGAGCCGAACAGCGCCTTCTCGCAACCAATCGCCACGGCATTGCCGGCGAGATCGTCGAGACAGGACAGCGCCGGCAGGCTGGCGACGACCGCGCTCTGCGCGCGCGCCTCGCCGGGCGGCGCCGCCTCCGCCGGACCATAGACGCGCACGGTGGCAGCCACGGCGATGGCAATGGAAAGCAGCGTGATGACGGTCAGCGCGCCGTTGGCAACCGACCTTTCGGCGCGCACCAGCGTAATCAGGAGAATCAGGCCGAGGAAGCCGGCGGCTACCAGGATCATCCACATCGGAAAGGCCTGCGGGCGCGAGATTTGGTCGAACGAAGTGGCCCATGCCCAGTTCATGCGCGACGTCCCTCACGCGAGCAAAGAGCGAATGGTCAAAGCGAGCCCCCGCGAGTCGGCAACTGCCCCCGGTTCACCATGTCGAGGCGAAGGGGGCCTTTTGACGGCGAGCGAAGCGAATTCCTTCGCGATGTCAACGCGCGGCACCGTCATCCGTCAGGATTGGGCGAGCTGGCTTTCCTTGGCGACGCGCTCGAACGCTTCAGTCGAACTCTTGATGCGGTACTGGCAGTCGTCGCCATCCGTCGGCAGCAGGCGGATGATCTCGTATGAGCCACTCGCAGCCGGGCGCGCGACGTTGCTGGCAGTGAACAGTACGCGCGTTCCCACGGGGAATTTATGCTTCAACGCCCATCTCCATGACTCAAACAGCGCCGGCCGTGCCCAGGGTCCCACTGCGTCGGACCGGCTGAAAACCCGGCGTGACATATAGCACGCAATGCGGCGTTTTGGCCAGCGGTATACAGGCATGGCAAATAGGCCGATCCGGCAGTATTTTCAGGACGATAGTGCGGGAACCGGTGGGTGGAGGATACCGCTGGAACCGGCTCCCTCAGACGGTGTGGGGCAGATGCCCCTCCGGGCTTGCCTGGTCCACGGCCTTGGGCACTTCCTGGGCCAGAATCTGGCCGAGCTGATCGACCGGGATGTTGTAGCGCGCCGCAAGCTGCCGAACCGTGTCGCTGCCGAGCACCGCGCGGAGCTGGTCGGCCGAGATCGGCAGGTTCTGGCCATTACCGAGCCAGGATTTAACCTGGTCACCGAAGCCGGACTGCTGGAGCTTCGCGACGATTGCGCTGAGGCCGCCCTGATTGTTGCTGCCGAGCACCTCGTTCAACACCGCCGGCAGGACCGCGGCGCCAAGCTGGCCGAGCGCGCTACGAAGCGCGGGGTTGTTTTCCAGCGAGTCCAGAATTCCCATGCCCCTGCCCTCTCCCAAACGGTCCTTCCACCGCGATTGAGCGCCGCCAGCCTGCACATCGTCAAGCGGCGCCCGATCACATTCGCGGGTCAGACGTTCTCGAATTTCTCGATGACGAGCGTTTCGGCGATTCCGTCGCGGGTCCATTCCTGGAACGCCGGCAACGTCATCATCGTGTCCATGTAGGCCCTGGTCTCCGGCGTGACCTCGATCGCGTAGGTGCGGAAACGGTGCACGACCGGGGCGTACATCGCATCCGCCGCACCGAAGCGGCCGAACAGGAACGGTCCCTTGGCGCCGTAGCGCGCCCGGCACTCCCGCCAGATCTCCTGCACGCGCGCGACGTTGGCCCTGGCGTCCGCCGACAGCGTCACGGCGCCCACGGGGCGGTGCAGGTTCATGCCGCATTCGTTGCGCAAGGCCATGAAGCCGGAATGCATCTCGGCGCACACCGAACGGGCGTGCGCGCGGGCGGCGACATCGTCGGGCCACAGCTTCACGTCCGGATAGCGCTCGGCGAGGTACTCGATGATGCTGAGCGAATCCCACACCGTGATGTCGCCGTCGACCAGCACCGGCACCTTGCCGGCGCGGCTGAAGGACAGGATCCGATCCTTGTCCGCAGGATTATCCGTGTAGAGCGGAATGACGGTCTCGACGAACGGGATGTCATTGGCGCGCAGTGCAAGCCATGGCCGCATCGACCATGACGAGTAGTTCTTGTTTCCGATCGCGAGCTTGAGCGCTGCCATGTCGCTGGTCCTTCCCTAGGTCCTTTGGATGCGGCTGCTTTTAGCGCCATCGCCTGCCGCCAATCAATCGTTGCCGCACCCGGCCGCGCGTGGCAATCGTTGCGATCTTCGCGAGGAGTGAGACATGGGCAGGCATTGGGTCGACATCACCGCGGTCGGCTTCTTCATCATCGAATGGCTGGTCTATGCCCTGACGCTGGAGCACTCGGCCTATGGCCGCGACAGCCTGTCGGCGCGCATGAACCGCTATCGCGAGGTCTGGGTCCGCCGCCTGCTCGACCGCGACACCCGCATGGTCGACATGCAGATCATGGCCTCGCTCCAGAACGGCACCGCCTTCTTCGCTTCCACCAGCCTGTTCGCGCTCGGCGGCGCGCTGGCACTGCTGCATGCCACCAACGACGCTATCACCATCCTCGCCAAGCTGCCGATCGATCTCAGCCCCTCGCCCGCGCTGTGGGAGCTGAAATGCGTCGGCCTCGTGCTGATCTGCGTCTACGCCTTCTTCAAATTCGCCTGGGCCTATCGCCTGTTCAATTATGTCGCGATCCTGTTCGGCGGCATGCCGCCGGCTGACCGGCGCGACACGCCCGAGGCCGAGGCCCACGTCATCCGCACCTCGCGCCTGTTCGAATCCGCCGGCCGCCACTTCAACCGCGGCCAGCGCGCCTTCTTCTTCGCACTCGGTTATCTCGGCTGGTTCGTCAGCCCCTGGGTGCTGTTCGTGACCACCGCGGCGGTCGTGATCGTGACCTGGCGAAGGCAGTTCGCGTCCAGTGCCTGGGCGGCGATGGCGCCGGAGGAGATGGATGGTACGGAGACGCGGAAGCGCGGTTCTTGAGGCATCTGCTGCGCGCGAGCGAAGGGTGGCACGCGTTTTCTCCACACCGTCACTACGAGCGCAGCGAAGCACTCCAGAATCTTTTCACGGTGACAGTCCGGATTGCTTCGCTATGTTCGCAATGACGACGCGACTGGCTCCGTCATCCCAAGGCGCGAGGCTCGCCCACTCGGCGATATCCCGGCCTACTTCCTGCGCATCGTCCCGGACCGGCAATCGAATCTGGCCACAGGCCGATCCATCTGCCAGAGCTCCACGTCGCGACCGTCGACGAGCCGCTCCGCGGAGCTGATCGCGGCTTCGTCGTCGATGCAATCCATGTGGATCATTCTGATGGGACGATCGTGTAGTCCCACGATCAATGCACGGTAAGCGGACATTTTTGTCTCCAGGCAAGGCGCGATAGCAAGCGCGGGCCGGAAGAATGGCGCTGACGGCATTTGAATGCGATGGGGGGTGCATCGTCTGTTTATAAGCGCGACATAAGTTTCCGGCAGCGCGGGGCCGAGGCCGGTCCTATGCCGATCCTATGCAACCGCGATCGCGCCAATCTCGAAATCATACAGCATCCGGCACCATATCCGCTCCGTCGCGCAAGCTCGCGCGGCGTAGCGAACTGGTGAAATGATGTCGAACTCAGGGGTCAGCGACAGGATCATCGATCCGATGATGGCCATCGCGAACTGCTCGACGCGGCAACGCATCGTCGTGGTCGGCGCGAAGAGCATGGAATTGGTGATTGAGCTGCATCGTCGCGGATATCTGCTGGCGGCGGCGGCAGGTAATTGCGGCCGGCCGGCAGGTCAATATGAAGTCGCGCTCGTGGATTGGCGGCGACGCACGCTTCACGCACTCGATGCGACAGTGGATTGGCTCGACGATTTCCTGAGCCCCCGCGCCGTGCTGGTGATCTGGCTCGACGCGCAGAAGGCAGCTGCGAAGGACACTCTTCGTGCCGCAGTGACGAAGCGCGGCTTCGTCGTCCTGCAAGGCGCCGAGCATCCATGTGGCAGCGTGCTTCTGGCGCGGCGCTCGGAGGCCATCCCCCTTCGGCAGGCAGCGTGAACATCCACCCGAACTCATGGATTTGATCCGATGCCAAAATCGAAAATTCGACGCGCCGTCATTCGCGAGTGGATGGCTCTCGCACCGGCGCAGCGACGCTCCGCCGATCAGGCCGGCGCGTTTGCACGGCGCACCATCGAAGGACATAGCTTGCCACGCAGCCGGAGAACGCCGCAGGCCGTAATCATGGCATGGTTGAAGCCGCGAACCGGGAGGCCTTAGCTCGCAGGATGGGTACGAGCCGCCTACCCTCCGCCAAAATCCCGCGGCGAGAACGGCAGGTCCAAGATCTTCCATTCACCATACTTGTCGGGCGGCAGCATCTTGTAGGGCTGGCAGGCCTGGAGCGCTGCGGTCGCGGATTTCACGATGGCCACGCCCTTCGCGGATGGCGGAGCTTCGATCAGGATCGGCGGGCGCGCCAGCGTGCCGTCGGTGGCGAACACCGTGCGCAGCTTGATGTTGACGTTATCGGTCGGGTCGACCCCGGCCGGCAGCTTGGCGCAGCTCTTCAGGTGGCGACGCAGCGCGGCGATGACCTCGGGTGGCAGCTTGGCTGCGATCGAATCCTTGGCATCGCCGCCATCGTCCTTGGGGGCGTCTTTCGGCAGCTCCGGCGGCAATTCCGGCGGCAGGCCCAGCATGACACCGTACTTGACCGTCACGTCAGGCTCCGGCGCCTGATAGGCCGGCGGCGCGGCCTGTGGCTGCTGCATCGCTTGTGGCGGCGGCTGTTGCGACGGCGGCCGCGGCATCGCCTGGGGCGGCGGTTGTTGCTGGGGTTGCGGAGGCGGCTGTTGCGACGGCTGCGGCTGTTGAGGCTGCGGCTGCACATTGGCCTCCCGCTGCTTCGGTGCCTGTGAGGGTTGCGGCTGCGGCTGTTTCTGCTGCGGTTCAGGCGAGGCCTGCGGCGACGGCGCCGCGGCCTGCTGCTGGGTCGCAGGCTTCGGCGCGGGTTCCGCCTTGTCCTTGTCGGTGAAATCCAGCTTCGGCAGTTTCAGGTCCGGCAGCGGCTCCGGCGGCTTCTCCTTCGCCTGCTCCTGAGCCTTCTCCTCGGCCTTGGCCTTGGCCTCCTCCTCCTTCACCTGCTCCGGCGTGACGATGTCCACCGAAACGGTCTCGGGCGCCGCGGCGTGAAACGGATGGACTTCGCTGATCAGGATGATCAGCGCCACCAGCGTCAGATGCGCGACCGCCGACGCTGCAATGTCCGTCCGTATGATCTTCCGCAGTTCCATCGATCGATCTTGGGTTGCCACGCCGGTCCTAGCATACAGCGGCCCCCTCTCAATCCCATTTTGGCGCGAAGCCGAAATCGGTCAGGCGGCCCTTGGGATTTGCCAGCGCGGCGATCTGGGCCATCTCGTCGTCCGAGAGCTCGAAATCGAAAATATCGATGTTTTCCGACAGACGTTCGACGCGCGAGGTGCGCGGGATCGCAGCGACATTCTGTTGCACCAGCCAGCGCAGGCAGATTTGTGCCGGCGTCTTGCGATGCGCGCGGCCGAGCGCAGCGAGCGTCTGGTCGGCCTTGACGCGGCCCCTGGCGATCGGGCTGTAGGCGACCAGCGCGAGGCCATGCTGGTCGCAGGCTCCCCTCACCTTCGTCTGGTCGAGATAAGGATGATATTCGACCTGGTTGCAGACGAGTGGCTCCGGCGACAGCGCCACCGCCTGCTCGGTCAGCGCCACGGTGAAATTGGAAACGCCGATGTGGCGGGTCAGGCCCATGCGCTTGGCATGCGACAGCGCACCCAGCGTCTCCTCCAGCGGCACGTGCGAATTGGGCCAGTGCAGCAGCAGGAGATCGACGGAGGAGAGCCGCATCCGGGCGAGGCTCTCCTTGACCGAGCGTTCGAGATCATGAGGCGCGAAATGGTTGGTCCAGACCTTTGTCGTGAGGAAGATGTCGTCGCGGCGCACGCCGGAGCCGCGCAGGCCGTCGCCGACCTCGCGCTCATTGTCGTAGACCTGCGCAGTGTCGATGTGGCGATAGCCGAGCCGCAGCGCCTGCTCGACCACGCGGCCGCAAGCGCGCCCGCTCAGCTCCCAGGTCCCGAGCCCGATCGCCGGTATCCTTGCGCCATTGGCCTCGACGAACAGCATGAGGAATCCTCTCTGTTGCGATCGCCTCAAAACATCATCCGGGCGCCATTATGGACCCGGCCCATGACACTGCCAACGGACGACGCCGGCGCCGGGCCGGATATTCAGCGCAATGCTAACGGGAGGTTCGCGCTTGGCCCTGACGTCAGGCTTTGGCGAGCGCCTGGAATACGGTGTCCGGCGCATGCGCAATCACGGCGAGCAGCGCGCGGGCGGGTCCTCGCGGGGCGCGCTTGCCCTGCTCCCAGTTGCGGATCGTCTCGACGGGAACGCCGAGCTTGGCGGCGAACTCCATCTGGGTGAGGCAGGCGCGACGGCGCAGAGCGCGCACGGCGAGCGAGCTGGCATCATCGCCAGGGGCGGCATTGGCCGCCGCCTGGACCGGCAACGGCTGGACTGGAAATGACTGGACCGGAAGCTCCTGCCCATCCCGCAACTCGACGACCCGTCCGTCCGCCTTCAGCCGCAACCGCATGTTCATTCCCCCAAGCACGGGCAATGATGCGGCAGGTCGCTTAAGTTCGGATTAAAGATGATGGTGGGCGAAGACGGTCTCGTGCTCCGGACGCAGCGCAGCGCGCAGCGGTGCGCTGCTGAGCCTGGGCCAATTTCGCCACCACGTGCCGTGCTGCTTTCTGGGTCGCGGTTCTGCGCAGCAACGCGAAGGGCGTTGCAGCGCGCCCGGGACACGCGAGGGCATAGCGCGCCTTACCTCAACCCGAACCACAGCGTCGCGATGCCGAGGAAGGAGAAGAAGCCGACGACGTCGGTCACCGTAGTGACGAACGTGCCTGACGCGACCGCCGGATCGGCCCTGACACGTTCGAGCGCCATCGGGATCAGGATGCCGCCGAGCGCGCCGGCGACGAGGTTGCAGATGATCGCAAGCCCGATGACGATGCCGAGGCCCGGGATCTTGAACCAGGCCACCGCCGCGATGCCCGTGATCAAGGCGAAGGCAAGGCCGTTGACGAGCCCGACCAGGCCTTCGCGCATCACCACGCGCCAGGCGTTGGAGGAGCCGAGCTCGCGCGTCGCAAGCGCGCGCACCGCGACCGTCATGGTCTGGGTCGCTGCATTGCCGCCCTGGCTCGCGACGATCGGCGCCAGCACCGCGAGCGCGACCATCTTCTCCAGCTGCCCCTCGAACAGGCCCAGCACTGAGGATGCAAGAAAGGCGGTGGCGAGATTGACCAGCAGCCAGTTGAACCGCGCCCGCGCAATGGTGAACACCGTGTCGGAGAGTTCTTCGTCGCTGTTGACGCCGCCGAGCGCCTTGAGGTCCTCGTCCGCCTCCTCCTCGATCACGTCGACGACGTCGTCGACGGTGATGACGCCGACCAGGCGATCCTGGGTGTCGAGCACCGGTGCCGCGACGAGATTGTACTTGCCGAACATGCGCGCCACCTCCTCCTGGTCCTCCAGGACGGAGACGCGACGGCGATCCTCGTCGGTCAGCTCGGCAAGCGCGACGGGGCGGCGGGCGCGGAGCAGGACGTCGAGCGAGACCGCACCCTGCCAGTGCTGGTCCTTGTCCACGACGTAGATCTCGTAGAAGCGGTCGGGCAGATCCGGCGTCTCGCGCATGTAGTCGATCGCCTGGCCGACGGTGAAATCCTGCGGCACCGCGATGAACTCGGTCTGCATCCGGCGGCCGGCGGAATTTTCGGGATAAAGCAGGCTGCGCTCGAGCGCGACGCGCTCCTGCAACGGCAGCTTCTCGAGGATTTCCTCCTGCTCCGCCTCGTCCAAGGTTTCCAGCAGCTCGACCGCGTCATCGGATTCGAGCTCGCGGACGCCTTCCGCGACGGTCTCCGGCGGCAGCTCCTCGAGGATCTCCTCGCGCACGCCCTCGTCGAGTTCGTTCAGCGCCGAGAAGTCGAAGTCGCGCCCGGTCAGCTCGACCAGGCGAACGCGGTGGTCGGGCGCGAGAGCTCCGATCAGATCGCCGAGATCGGCCTCGTGCAGCTCGGCGATGCAGGCGCGCAGCGCGGCGCTGTCGCCGGCCTCGATCGCATGGGCAATCTCCTCGACGAATTCGTGACGAATTTCGCCGTCTTCATTGCGCATCGGAACGTGGTCGAGTACCGAGGCCTCGGCGGATGGGGCACCGTCCATATGTTCATCCATGGCGCGCCTCGCCGTTTGACAGGTTGGAACGAGTGGTCTGAGCTGACGGTCAGGCAATACCCACAAGCGAACTGCGAGCGCAATGGCAAAGATGCTTCGGCTGAAATGGATGTCGATCCCGGTGGGCGCGGTCTTCGCGGGCCTCATCGGCATCGCCTCTTCGGAGGCCGCGGACTGCCCGCGCCAGGACGCGCTCGGCACCTCGCGCGTTCTGAGTGTCGACGCCAAGACCACGCCGCGCGTGGGCCTGAAGAGCTTTCCGCAGACGCTGCCGCTCGCCGATCACGAGGTCGTGCTGACCTTCGACGATGGCCCGCATCCGCCGACGACGTCGAAGGTGCTGGCGGCGCTGGCGCAGGAATGCGTGCGCGCCACCTTCTTCCTGATCGGCCTTCACGCCTCCGAACATCCTGACATGGTCAAGCGCATCGCGCGCGAGGGCCACACTGTCGGCCACCACACCTGGTCGCACCCCTTCATGGCACGGATCCCGTTCGAGAAGGCGAAGAACGAGATCGACCGCGGCATCGCCGCCGACGAGACGGCGCTCAAAGGCGTGTCGACGACGACGCCCTCGACGCCGTTCTTCCGCTTCCCCTATTTCGAGGGGACGCCAGCGCAGCTCGACCTGCTCCAGTCACGCGGCATCGTCGTGTTCGGGGCCGACCTCTGGGCCAGCGACTGGAACGAGATGACGCCGGAGCAGGAATTGAAGCTCGTCACCGAGCGCCTCGCCGCCGCCGGCAAGGGCATCATCCTCTTCCACGACCCCAAGGCACGCACGGCCGCGATCATGCCGGCCTTCCTGCGGTACCTCAGGGACAACGGCTATCGCGTCGTTCACGTCGTGCCGGCGGGCACATCACAGAAGAGCGCCGATGCGCATTGATGCCGTAATGTCACGGCGGTGCAAAATGGGGTGATTTGGGCCCTATTAACAGTCTGTTCATGCTACGGCATGCAAGGATGTAGAGGGTATTGCGCCTGAACCGTTTCTGGGCGTCTCCGACCAATTAAGGCGGCAGTCGCGTAAGGAGGCAGACGAGGTTCATGATCGGAAGTAGCGTTGTTGTTCGGACGCGATCGTGGATCGTCCTCTATCTGGGGCTGTTGGTCGTCGGTTCACCGGCGGCCCTTGCCGCGGACTGTCCCGGCCATCCGGACGCACTCGGGACCTCCCGCACCCTCGTGGTCGATCCGCGCGAGCATCCGCGCATCGGCACCATGCAGTACCGCGAAACGCTGCCGCTGAAAGACCATGAAGTCGTCCTGACCTTCGACGACGGTCCGCTGCCGAAATATTCGAACCAGATCCTCAAGATGCTCGACGACGAGTGCATCAAGGCGACCTTCTTCATCATCGGCGAGCAGGCCAAGGCGAACCCGGAAGGCGTGCGCAAGCTGATTGCCGCGGGCCACACTGTCGGCACGCACAGCATGAACCATCCGCTGACGTTCGACCGGATGCCGCTGGACAAGGCCGAGACGCAGATCAACGGCGGCATCGAGTGGACCTCGGCCGCGATGACCGATTCGTCCAAGCTCGCGCCGTTCTTCCGCATTCCCGGCCTGATGCGCGCCGAAGGCGTCGAAAACCTGCTGATCTCGCGCGGCATCCAGGTCTGGAGCGCCGACTTCCCCGCCGACGACTGGCGCCATGTGTCGTCCGACCGCGTCTACCAGCTCGCGATCCAGCGGCTGGAAGCCAAGGGCAAGGGCATCCTGCTGCTGCACGACATCCAGCCCCGTACGGTGGCGGCGCTGCCGAAGATCATCCGCGACCTCAAGGCGCGCGGCTATCGCATCGTGCATGTGGTGCCCGCGACCGCCGACCGGCCGGCAACGCCGACCACGCCGGTGGAATGGCTGCTGCATCCACCGACCGAGACCGTGCCGATCGCACGCTGGCCGTCCGTGCCGAACTTCGTGTTCGCGCAGACCAAGACGCTGCCGGCGCCCTCGCTTGCCGACCTCAACGCGCAGACCGAGCATCAGCCGCTGCTGCCGCGCAAGACCATGGCGCTGGCGAATGTCGCAGCCACCCTGCCCGTGCCCGATCGCGATCTCTTTGCCATCCCCGAGGGCTCGGTCGAGGTCCTGCTGTCGACGACCTTGTCGCGGCGCGCCGCGATGCGGCTGGCAATGGCGGCCGAGACGCCCCATGCGGCCAAGGGCAAGGCCGGCAAGTCGCGCGGACATCGGACCGCACATACGGCGCCGGCCGGAGCGAAGCACACCGCGCAGGCTACGGGCACCGCCCCCAAGAGCATTGCCCCCAAGAGCACGGCGCCCAAGGGCGCCACACCGCGGAGTTCCGCGACGCATCCGACCCGCGTCGCCAGCCTGAAGAAGCGCGCGCAGTAAGCTCTACTGGCGCATGATGTTGGCGACACAGAGCAGCACGATCAGCGCCAGGAAGAACAGGTCCATATAGGACTTGAGCTCGCCATCGCGGCGCAGCCGGCCAACGTCGGCCACGACCTGCTTGCGCGCGTTCGTTGCGCCCGAACCGTCATTGATCGGAGCCTGCAGGCGCTTGGTCTCCGCCTCCAGCTTCTCGATCTTCTGGAAGAAATAGAACGCACGCAGCGTCGAGGCCGCGCGCATGCCGGCATAGACCAGTACCAGGATCGCGAGGATCGCCCGGTTCTGGTATTTCTCCATGAAATTCAGGCTGAAATAGACCATCGCCATGAAGGCGAAGTTCGTCACGAAGCGGTAGACGAAGCTAAGAAAGACCATGCTGGCTCCAGCCCTGAGCGGTGCGATCCGTCTACGCCATCTTTATTTCGACAAAGATACGATCGCCGGCCGCCTTTTAGCCACGCGCGTTCATAATGCAAGCGAGAGTACCGGGGCCTGCGTGTTCCACGTAAACGCGAGGTTGCCAGCTGCGCGATGGAGATTCGCCGGAAGCTACGGTACATTGGCACAGCCACCGCATGTGGGGTCTGCCGATGCCGAAGAAGGGAATCACGGGCCACGACGACTGGGTTCTGACCGAGGCCCTGGCGACCGCGCTCGTCGCGCTGGAGCAGCTCGAACCAAAACACCAGCCGAGCGCGCATATGGACGACATCCGCAAGATGCTGGCGAACGGCAAGGAGCCGTCGGCGGTGAGCCTGCACCTCGCCCAGGCCAAATGCCGCCTGTTTCCGGACACGGATCCGCTCGAGATCTACCGCGAATACGGGATCGGCGACGAATATGGCTGAGAGGCCCGCGCCGGTCCTTCGAGCGCGCTGCTGCCTGGAGCTGAGCGGCAGCCGATCGCTACAACGATCATCCACCTCAATGTTCGCGTGAATTTCAGCTGAGCCGCGAAACGGCTTGACGGCGGCGCCGCCAACGAATGTAATGTTATAACATTACATATCTGGTCCCAATGCCCCTCCCCAAGCGTCACCGCCCTATCCCCTTGAAAAGGCTATTCGATCTCCATGCAAAAACTCCCCGTCACCGTCTTGTCCGGCTTCCTCGGGGCTGGAAAGACCACTTTGCTGAACCACGTCCTGAACAACCGGCACGGCCTGAAGGTGGCGGTGATCGTCAACGACATGAGCGAGGTGAACATCGATGCGGATCTGGTTCGCGATGGCGGTGCGAACCTGTCCCGGACTGACGAGAAGCTCGTCGAGATGACGAACGGCTGCATCTGCTGCACACTGCGAGACGACCTCCTGAAGGAGGTGCGCGCGCTCGCAGAAAATGGCCGCTTCGATTATCTCTTGATCGAATCCACCGGCATCTCCGAACCGCTGCCGGTTGCGGCGACCTTCGATTTCCGTTCCGAAGACGGCGAAAGCCTCTCCGATGTGGCGCGCCTCGACACCATGGTCACCGTGGTCGACGCCGTGAACCTGCTCAAAGACTATTCGTCGACGGATTTTCTCGATCAGCGCGGCGAAGCGCTTGAGAACGACAAGCGCACGCTGGTCGATCTCCTCGTCGAGCAGATCGAATTTGCCGACGTCATCGTTCTCAACAAGGTCGATGACGCGTCGCCCGCACAACGCGAGGCAGCGCGAAAGATCATCCGCGCGCTCAATCCGGACGCGGATCTGATCGAAGCCAACCACAGCCGGGTCGCCTTCGATCGCATTCTCGACACCGGCCGGTTCGACTTCGAGCGGGCGCAGCAGCATCCGCTCTGGTTCAAGGAGCTCTACGGCTTTGCCGATCACGTGCCGGAGACCGAGGAATACGGCGTGACGAACTTCGTCTATCGCGCGCGCCGGCCGTTCGATCCCGAAAAGTTCGACAAGTTCGTCAGGCAGCCCTGGCCCGGCGTCATTCGCGCCAAGGGACATTTCTGGCTGGCAACACGCCCGCAATGGCTTGGCGAGATCAGCCAGGCTGGCACGATCACGCGCACGCAGGCGCTTGGCTTCTGGTGGGCGGCCGTACCTGCGGAACGTTGGCCGGATGATCCGTCCTGGCGGAAACAGCTGCGTGCGAACTGGAACGACATCTACGGCGATCGCCGCCAGGAAATCGTGTTCATCGGCACCAGCATGGATGAAGGTTCGCTCCGCGCCCGTCTGGATGCCTGCCTCGTCCCGGGAAAGCCGGCGATGAACGTCACGGAATGGGCGAAGCTCGCAGACCCCTTCCCGGTCTGGCGCCGCGCTGACGAAGCCGCGGAACGCAAATGACCAACGTCGTTCGATTGGTTCCGAAATCCGAGCTCGAGCGGCAGCGCCTCATCCGTGAGGCGCGTGCGATCTACGACAGCATATTCCCGCCGGTCACTTTGACCGGCGGACAAGCTGATGATGGCTTGGACCAACGAGCACCGCGCGAGGCAGTCGCCGAAATCCAGCCAAAACAGCGATAAGGATGAAGGTGGTGCGCTCGGAGGGCGCACGCAGTCCTTCCCGGCTCAGCCGCCATATTGCTGCTTCATGTATTTCAGGTAGTTGCCGAGGTGGTGCTGCCAGAAATAGTCCAGCTTCTGGCATCCCGGCGTCCCATCGGTCGGGTTGCCGCCCGGGTTGGCGAAGAGCGGCAGCAGCGCGCCGACGTCAGCATAGTTCAGCGAGGCCTGAAGCTGGTCGAGGATCTGTTGGATCAAGTCCGAGATCGTTGATCCCGTGATCGGTGCGGCGGTTGCCGCGCCGAGATCGGCGGCGGTCAAATGGATCGTCTCGGATATCAGTCTCCGAGAAAGACTCTCGACCCGCTGCTTGAGCCGCCTCACCGCATCGTCGCGAACGCGATTGACTGCGCTCTCACCGTCGGTGACCACGCTGCCGAGCGCGATCGTTGCTTCAGGATTGAGACTGCCGCCGAACCCACGCAGCGGATTTGGCGTGTTGAGGTCTGATATCCACTCCAGGGCAAACGGTGCCTGCGGCACCCAGTCCTGCGTCGACGTCACGGCCCAACCGTATCCGTCGACGGCGGCAAGCCGCGCGTAATCGTATGCGTAATGGTCGTTGCCGGCCTTGGCAGGCGCGAAGGTATAGGTCTTGTAGGCCGGCCCCTTAAAAACATCCGTCGAGTGCCGGACCAGCGAGGTCAGCAGCGTGGCGATCGAGGCACCCTGGCTGTGCCCGGTGATGTAGACGTCGTTACCCTGCTCCGCGAGCAGCCCCAGGGTCACGAACAATGGGCTATCGGTGGTGAACAGCATGAGCAGCAAACTCAGAGCGAAGCCCGAATGCACACCGGCTTTCACCGCACTGTCACCCTCATCGCGGGCAAGATAGAACGGCAGCGAGATCGGACCGAGCTTCACGTCAAAGCGCGCGTTGATCAGGGGGAACAGCAAGTCGGCCAACACGCTGGCCGCACTTGCGACCGTGCCGCGCACTGCGATCGCGTATTGGGTGGTGTCACTCTGGTTCTGCCAGACCTGCCAGTAATTATCCAATAGCGTGGCACTCGTCGGGGTGAGGTCCTTGCGGATCGCCCAATTTGAGCTTGGATCGGGCACGGAGGGCACGCCGCAGGTTGCCACCGCTTCGGTCAGCGATGGCGTGCCGGCGTAGGCACGCTGCGCCATCTCAAGCAGAAGTTGCGCCTCCGCGAATTGGAATCCCGACTTGAGCGTCATGCTGCCCTCCTTGCAAAGGTGCTCGACTCCAGCCGCCCGTGTTCGGACCCGGAAGCCAGCGACCGATATTTCGTGTCTCTCGGAGTTCATCAATTATAAGATGTGATAGCATAGAAACGCAATAAGAAGGTGTCGATCGACCAGCGCCCCTGGCAGACTACGTCCGGGAACAATTGCGTGAGCAGGGAGGATCCCGCGGAGTGGCCGGTGTTCCAGGCTTTGCCCGCTCCAACTCATTCCAACCGGACGCGCACTGTACTATCGAAAGCGACATGAGGCATCTGCGGATTCATCGGCCCCAGGTTTCGATGATCACGCCGGAGGAAGTCTATAATTTCAGTTTCGACACAATCGATTGGGGACCGCCGCCGCGCCAGGCTGCCGTGGTCAATCTCGGCAAATCGGATTGGCTGAAGAGATTCGCTCAGACGCATCTCGTCCGATGCAGCCACTTTCGTCTGATGTTCTATGATCAGATCATCGACTTGATCTGAGAGGGCATTTCGGCAGAAACAGGCCCCTACCCCGGCTAAAGCGGCGCGATCCGCCGTTTGGTGCGTTCGGAGGGCGGTCGCATTTATTGAAGTTTCAATGGCTTGCGGAAATGGGCAAAGAGTTTGGGTGGATCTCCAGCTGATAGGTGCTTTTTCCAGTCGATTGACCGAGCCTCACAATAGCTTGCGGGACTTCAGCTTGCGGGACTTCGCCACGCAGCGTAACTTTCAACTGCACGTAGCTCATTCGAAAGTAATCTAACGGGTTCGGCCTAGCGGGAGATAGCGATGGCAGATGTCCCATGGCACCTTTCCGGTGACTACTTCGAGAATTGCAATTGCAGCATCGTGTGTCCCTGCCTCGTGTCGGCGGCTCCCCCGCTGACCGCGCGACCGACCGAGGGCTTCTGTAACGTACCGCTGATCTTCCACGTCGAGAGCGGCCGCTATGGCAACATCGAGCTCGATGGACTCAATGTCCTGGTTATCCTCCACGCGCCAGGGATCATGGCAGACGGAGATTGGTCGGTGGCCGCCTATATCGACCAGCGCGCCAACGATGAGCAGACCGAGGCTCTAGCCGCGATCTTCACCGGCGCCGCCGGTGGTCCGATGGCCGCGTTCACACCGCTGATCAGCAAGAACCTGGGGGTTCGCAAGGTCCCGATCACATTCCGAATCGAGGGCAAGACGCGGTCCGCGGAAATCCCTGATATTCTGCACATGTCCGTCGACCCGTTGCCGACCATGCATCCGAGCGGGGAAATGTGGGCCAACATCGGCCATCCAGTCAGCCCCGACAGGATGGTCATGGCAGTCGGCGCCGCCGGTAATACGTTCAGCGATCATGGCATGCGCTGGGACAATTCCGGCAAGAACGGCCTCTATGCGCCGATCCGCTGGTCGAACCAGGCGTGATGCAACTCCTGACCCGGCCTTGCGAGAAGACCGGCAACACTTATCGCAAATGACCGACGGCCCCCTGGAAACCGTGCTGCGGCGCGATCGCTTGATCGTCGGCGGCGCGATCGGGATCATTGTCGCGCTGGCATGGGCCTATGTGCTCTGGCTCGCCAAGGACATGGACATGGGCGGCATGGACATGACCGGGTTCCGCATGATCCCGGCCGGGATCGGAATCATGTTGCCGGCGAGCGAGCCATGGCGAGCGATCGAGTTCGCGTATGTGTTGCTGATGTGGGTGGTGATGATGGTCGGAATGATGGCACCCTCGGCAGCGCCCATGATCCTCATGTACGCCCGCGTGGGTCGACAGGGGAGAGCGCAGGGCAAGCCGTTCGCTGCGACCGGCTGGTTTGCGGCCGGTTATCTCCTCGCCTGGGGCGGCTTTTCACTGGCAGCGACCCTACTCCAATGGGCGATCGAGCGGGCAGTCCTGCTGGATTCCCGGATGACGATCGCCAGCAATCTGCTCAGTGCAATCGTGCTGATCGCGGCGGGAGTCTATCAATGGACACCGCTCAAGGACGTCTGTCTCGCCCAATGCCAGTCGCCATTTCTGTTCCTGATGCGCCACGGCGGCTTTCGCGACAACCTGCGAGGCTGCCTGCTGCTGGGGCTGCGGCACGGAGGCTATTGTGTCGGCTGCTGCTGGGTCTTGATGGCGCTTTTGTTCGTAGGCGGGGTGATGAACGTGCTTTGGATTGCGCTTTTGGCCCTGCTCGTCCTGTTGGAGAAACTTACGCCGATCGGACGATGGATCGCGCGCGCCGCCGGCATTGCGTGTGCGGCCGCCGGCGTCTGGCTACTGGTGTCGTCGCCGCGGTGATGAGCAACCTGCTTGATGTTCGGTTCGCGTGCCCCGTTGCAAACGGCGATCGCGCCGAGCCGCCAGCCCTACACTCGAACCGTCAGGCGGGGACGGCCGAACGGCGAAGACCTGGGCTCCCTGAGCCGGTCTCTCCATCGATCGGCTTTCGAGGTTGGTGCGCTCGGAGGGCGGTCGCATTTATTGAAATTTCAATGGCTTGCGGAAATGGGCAAAGAGTTTAGGTGCATTTCCGGCTTAAAGGAGCCTTTCGTCGAAAAGATCTCGGGTGATCAAGACCTGGGAGGAAATTGGATTGAGAACCGCCGACGGATTCAAGCCACACAGACGCTACTGCCTTTCCCAACATCAATAATGAATACGATGCAAATTCAATAGCTTGGCAGCTATTTCCAAATGAAAGGAGTGCTCCACGTGGCTCGCTATTCCTTACGATGGCGCTCAATGTCCCAAACGCCTAGACTAAACCAAAAGAGCCACCACTTTGGTGACCGACGTTATCGTTGCTGAACGTCAGGCCAGACGAAGTGTACGATCTGAGTAGTCAGTCCAAGGATCTGGGCCGATTCCAGGTGAAAGCGTTTCCCGCTCCACGCCGCCGCGGAACGAGTTAGCCGCTGTGGTAACGCGCAGCCATCCCGCCGCGCTCGAGCAGATGGCAGAGACCAACTCGTACAGGTAACGAAGAAAACTCCCAATTTGAGAGGTCCGGTCTGAACGCTGGTATCGTATTTGATTGGTTTGCCTGGTGGCGCATCAGGCCTCGAAAGCGGCCCCGCTGATTAAGAGGCATGCTATTCGCATTGATATCTCAAGGAAATTTTTTAACTGAATCAAAATCCGTTCGTTAAAGATCAATAGCTTGCAGCGAAAAGTCCAACCGCGAGAGCGGCGCAACAGTGCCCGGATTGACGCTTCCGAAACGTCGGGGGTTCGAGTCACCGGTCCCCGCTGCATCGCTAAAACTTACTACTTCGGAACCCCTGTTTTCGTATCGGCGAGCAAGCGTAATCGGCCCGATCAATCGATCCGGGCGGCTGCATGATAGAAGTTTCCAGGAGGCGTAGGGTGGCGCTCCCTAGCGAAGTCTGCGAAGCGAGCGATTTAAGGTGCTACCGAGACGCGTAGCGCATCACAGCATTTTGCGCGGGGCCATGCCGTCATTGTGCTGCTCAAAAAGATGTGCAGGCGGGCGAGAAATTGTTCGCCGCGCGGCGAGTTGCAGTTCTCAGACCACGCGCACGAGGACGTGCTTGCTCCACAGCCATGACGCGATCCTGTCGCCGGTGGCCGGCGGAACGTAGTCTCGCCAAATTTTCGGAATATCGCAATAAGCGAACCGCGGCGGCAGAGCGGAAAGCAAGCGAACCAGATCGGCGCCCTCGACGTAAGCAACGCCACCGTCGATATTGGGGTGCCTGACGACCTGCCGGACCTGCACGAAGGCGCCATCGATCGCGGGCGCTGCGTCGAACGAGGCATGGGGCGACACGGCGACCTGGTCGGATGTTGCGCGCGGCGGCGGTTGCACGGATGGATCGGAATCGCCCACAGGCATTGCTGCAGAGGCAGCGCCCGCACGCGCGCGCCAGAATGCGTTCGGGTAAATGGCCGCGACCCGTGCATATTCCTGCTTTGTCCTGCCTTTGTAGCGGCCGACCCGTTCGCCTATGCGCATGCAAAAGAACTGCCGGGCTGCGTCGGCGTTTTCCGGCTTTCTCAGCATGGTGTTGACGACAATTGAGCCCTGCAGGCCCGACTGCAACGCCAGATGCACGCCTTGCGACGACAGCGGGTCGACGCTGAAACACGCATCCCCGAGCCGGATGTAACTGTTGCCGACGGGATCCTCGGCGTGGTGACTGGTGGCATCGCAGGCTTGCGGAGCGGAATTTTGTTCTCCCAATTGCTCCGGCCGCAAGGCGCGGAATTGCTGGAGCAGGCGGGCATACTGCGCTTGCATGCCGCCCGCCTTGTCTGCCCGGAGGCTGCGCGGATCGCAGAAGACAGATACCACTGCCTGATCGTGCGCCGTCCGGGCGTACCAGAGCCAGGCATCCTCCCCGGCTTCGATCAATCCGTCGAACGCCATAGTCCTCGTAGGCGCCCAGTTCGCATGGATTGATATCAGCGGCGGGCCATCCTTGATGCGCGCGCCTGAGATGGCCGGGCGCCGTCCGGCTGCGTCGACGATGAGTTGCGCCTTGAGGCGCTGTCGTCGTTCGTTCGCAGTGATCGATACGCCCCAGCCAAGATCCTCCAGCCGCTTCACCTCCTGGAGCTGAGCCGGCTGATAAATAGTCACGCCCACCGAACGGGATCGGCGCAACATGAGTTGGTCGAGCACGGCACGATCCACATGGTATCCCTGCTGCGGAACGAGCCTTGCCTCCGGGTCTCCCCACCTCACGGCCGTGAGATGGCGCCGCCAGAATTGCGCGCTGTCGAATTCGCGGCCAAGGCCGAGGTAGTCGATCAGCGCGACCGTTTCATCCGATATGCAAATGCCGACATGACCGCGCGGAAAGCAAAGGCGCTCAACCAGCCCGACGTCCAGGCCCATTTGCGCCAGCCGAATGGCGGCCGAGGCTCCCGCCGGCCCGGCTCCGAAGATCACGACATCATGCTCGGCGGCAAATTCCATGTTTTGTCCGCAGCAAGAGAAATCAGTGGACCGTCAGGATACGCTTCAAGCTGTCCGGATTGGTCCGCAACAGTTCGGTGTAAAGGACGAGGCAGTAATTCAACCACCCGCGAATGTAGTCGCAGGCCGGGCGTCCGCGCTTGATCGACTCGTAGTGGCAGCTTCCGGAGCAGAGGTAGCGCGCCCAGCACGTGCCGCAAGGAGACTGCTTCTGAAGGTGGCGGCTATCGAGCCAGCTGGACTGCCTGCCCTGATCGACGCCGGTGAATACATTGCCCATCACGCCATCCTCGTCATTGACGAAGCGATGGCAGGCATACAGTCCCCCCTCCGCCGACACGCCCATATATCCGCCACCTGCGCCGCAGGGATATTGTTCCCGCTGGCGGGAATGGATGCGCTGAAGGGTTGTGATGACGTTCGAGAACGGCAGGATGCGGCCCTGTCGCAAGCCGTCACGAAAACTATCGCCACACCGGATCAATTGCTCGAGCAACCGATCGAGGTCAGCGGCGTCCATCTCGTCCTTGCCGCTGGGCGCGCTGAGCATTGGCGAAAACATGATGGTATCGAACCCCATATCCAGCAGACCGGACATGATCTCGAGCAGGTCCAGGTTTTTCGGCGTCACGGTAACGCGCGCCAATACGCGATAGCGCCGACGCTCGGTCGCCAGCAGGGCTTTCACATTCCTTGCCACTTGCTCGAAACTGCCCTTGCCCGAGCGGAACGGCCGCAGATTGTCATGCGTTGCGTGCAAGCCGTCCAGGCTGACCGTCAGCGTAAAGCCGTATTCCTCGAACAGCGCGATGTCCTCGTCGTTCAGCAAGGTGGCATTGGTCGTCATGGTGAAGCCGATGCGGATGCCGCGCGCGGCGGCAGCGGAAGCGGCATACCGGGTCGACGCGTGCAGCGTCTTGCGGTTGACCAGCGGCTCTCCGCCCATGAACGCCAGTGTCAGGCTTTCGCCGGAAGCGGCCTCTCCAACCAGCCGATCGATCGCGGCCCTCGCCACATCGGGGGGCATGCTGCCTGCCGTCCCCCCGAATGTTCCCTGCTGCGCATAGCAATAGGTGCAGCCGAGGTTGCACGTCTGCGCAACCGCGAGCGATATGGCCTTGACCGGCACGCTTGCCGGCGTGCCGGCCGGCATCGGCGCCGGGGTCACGATACCGAACGCGAGAGCCGTCAACTCGGCGCGACCGGGATCGCCCAGACGCAACGTTGCGTCCAGGACGTTGGCATGCCCCGCGGGCAGCGGATGGATATTTCCGCTCTCGACATCGAGGGCGAAGTGCCCCGCCTCGCTCTCGAAGAGATGGAGCTTTGCCGAGCGCGGCCGCGTGTGAGCGTGGCGATCGATCTCCTCGACGGGACGGGCGGTCGCCATCACGACGTCTCCGGCGGCAGCTTCTCGGCCTCCACCGGGAATGGCGCCACCGGCACGTCGCCGGCGGTGTCATTAGCGTTTCGCTCCGTGCCGTGCAGGAAGTTGATGTCACCCTCGACGTCGCGGGCGATTTCCATCATATCGATGTTCGCGTTGAGCCAGTCGGGGTCGTTGATACGCGGGCCGGCGGCGGCAAATTGCTTTCGCGCGAGAACCCGCGTCTTCGGCGCCGCGGTGAATGACACATCATTGGGATAGGTCGACGTCCAATAGTTCAGGCAGGCGCTCAGATCGGTCTGCCAGGCCGAGCAGAGTCCCGCGGTCAACTGGCCCGGCTTTGCGGTCGCATAGCTCGGCCGGATCTCGTTGGCGTCAATGTGTGCTTGTCCCCGCGCAAAGAACGCGCTGGCCGGATTGGGCAACGCCGGTCCGCCGTCGAGGCAGATTTCCATGCCCGGGTTGTAATCGGCATTCATGGTTTTCATCATCGCGATGTCCATGGCGTAGCCGATGCCGGTAAGGCTGGCGTTCTGCGGTATGTTCAGAAGCGTCCTCGTCTCCTTCACGAAATCCTTGTTCTGGAAATTGTCGATCTGGCCCGGGCCTACATCGGGTGAGTGATCCTGCGGCGCGACGATGACGCAAGCGGGCACGATCGGAATGTCGCCGGCGCCGGCCAGGCTGACATTGATCGAGCCATCGGATGTGGTGTCGAGGATGCCATTGTCCCTCCTATGATTGCCGTAGGGTGGAATAGAGGTGTTGGCAGTCTCGCGATATGCTCCTCCCATCGGCGGGATGAACAGGCCATCGCCCGTGATGTCGCCGAGCCAGACCTTGCCCCCCGGGCGCCAGGGATCGTCGCCCTCGAGCCGCTTGCTTTCACCTGCGGTGGCGGAAGCTCCCGCCTCGACCACGGGCGTTGCTCCTTGGGACCAAACGTTGAGCTTTCGGTTGGCTACATTCGCGGTCCAGGTCGCGCGCAGCCCGAGCCTGGTCATGACATCGCCCGTCAATTCCCCGATCTTGCGGCCCAGGTTGTCGTACGCGAATATCCTGAACCTCACCGCCTGCCGCATGATCCAGTGCCTGCCGTCACGCAGCGACATGTACCTTACGCTTTGCGGGTCGGTCTGCCGCTTGTTCTCGTAATCGAAGAATTCATAATAATCCTTGTTGCTGGCGAGCCGGGCACAGCCGATGGCCGGATGAATCTTGAAGGCTGCGACACCTGTCAGATCGTCTGGGAATGCCATTGATTCATACCTCCGGTTTGGGGACGCGTATCTATGGATGCCGTCAGGAGATCGGCGGTGGCTTGGGAAACTCGAAAGGGATGCCGGCCTTTACACCTTTCCGCTGGGCGCTTTGAATGATGGCCGAGGCCACATTGGGCATGGTCTGCATGGTTGCCATCGCGTCGTCATAGGCCGCCTTTGCCTGGGCTTGCTGATCGGGAGCCGGGCAATTGAAAGCCTGCTGCAACGCGTTGATCATGCTGGCGTAGTAATCGTTGAAACGCGTCATCTGCCGACTGATGGTTGGATAAGCGTCAAAGTCCGCGATTTTAGCGTTGGTCCGGAATTCATGCACGCCGGCCTCGTCAAACGGCAGATCGCCGCCCGAAAAGGAATATCCGAGTGTCTTGACCCTTTCGTCCTTGACGAGAAAATGCTGCTTGATGATCGACTCGAACCGGTAAAAGTGCGCGGGAATGCCCTCGGCGGTGAGCGGGTTGAAGGGGGCCGTGCCCTCCCCCTGACCGACGACCCAGCGCAGATGCTGGACGGCGGATGCCTTGTCCGTGATCCTGAAATTGATGTCGTTCTTCAGCGGGTAGGTGTCGGTGTCCTGGTTGCTGAGATAGGCGATCGGCCTGAAATTCGGAACGACCTCCCTTTGCTTGTACGCGTCGCGCGTGGCGTTATCGAACAAGCCGGGAATGGTGTCGCGATCGATGATCTCGATGATGCCCTCATAGAATTGCCCGATCGTTCTGGGCAGACCTGCTGCGCGGGCCGTCGGATAATGGACTGGATCCTCCGGCGTTTCGATCTGCATGAAAAGATCTTTGACCAGATCGAGCGAAAAAGAACGGAGATCGAGTTTGAGCGGCGGGTCAAGAATGGTCAGCTGACAGGGATAGTCGGGCACCGCGGCCACGATGTCGGGTGAGATGCCAATGGCGTTCATGAGATTGGCCACCGCGGTCATATGAAGCATCTCTTCAATGGCCGCCCGCAGGATCAACTCGGAGATCTTGGTATTTGCCGTCGTCAGGCTGAAAACCGCCGACAGATAAGTCGGGATCGTCGCAAATTCCAGCTGTAAGGCGTGCTGCAGCAGCCCGCCGAGTTCCTGGCGCGCGGCGTCGCCCTGGATAGCGGCCGTCTGAATGCTGCGGAGGCGGGCATCGAGATGGCGATTGATGGTCAGGGGAGAGTAATCTATCGCCATAATAACTCACCATCACTCTATATCCGGGAATAATAGTGGGGTGCGCCGAAGATCGCAACCAAAGGTTGGCCGGCGCGACAACAACTTAAGCACGAGCGACGCGCACGAACCAATCAATCCCGTGAAGGCGCGGGCCCCGCGCGCGCCAAAAAGCTGGTTTGTCGAGGTCAACGGGGCCGATCAAGACGTGGAAGCGGATCCGTCCGCTTCCAGTGTTTCTTGCTCAAGGAAGCGGCGGCAGCCCCTGCGCGGTGATGACACTATTGATGTAGCTCCGGAACGAGTCCGTTCGCACGTAGATGCCGCCAGCCCCGCATGGAACGTTCGCGTCGCGCGTCGCTCGGCTGGTGAGGCCGCCCACAACGGAACCCTGATCGCTGTCGATGTAAGCCGGACCGCCGCTGTCGCCATTGCAAGTATCACGCCCGAGGCCTTTACGCCCCGCCACAAATTCATAGGCAGAATGGAAGCCGGTGAGCTGTTCGAACTGCGTCAGGTTGTCGGCCTCGGAGCGGCGAATTGGCCCCATCGGCGCCCGCACCTCGCGCTTCACGCCGAAACCCTTGGGCAGTTGCGGATCATTGTAGCCAAAGCCTACCAGATGGACCTGCGACGCTTGCTTCAACTGGTCCATCGTCGCCAAACGCGCGGGGACGACTGCCGCGTCTTGGTCGAGGATGAGAATGTTGATATCATTCTCGTTGAATGGATGGCTCCGATAGTTTGGATGGGCGATGGTCTGGCGTACCGCCACCACGCGTCCCAGCAGTTGGGGTGTTGCCTGGTCGCCGATAAGGATCCTGGTGATGCTCGAACCGCAGTGAGCAGCGGTCAGTACCACGCGCGGCGCGACCACTACGCCAGTGCAGAACCACTGGGTGGCGTCGCCGATACACACACACGACGGGATCAACCCGGCCTGAACGCGATTGCCGCCTACTATGCGCTCCAGTTCGGTCGGAGCCGGAACGGCGATTTCGCCTTTGGCAATCTTTTGCTGCGTAACCACCTCGCGGGCGAACTCCCGTACCTGGTCCTTCATGTTATCGGGCGCAGCCGAGACCATGCGTTCGACGCTATCGTCGTCTGGCGCAGCGTTCGCGGCGGCCTCCGCTCCGGGCAGTGCCGCGCGCACGCCGCCTGTCGGATGGCTACCTGAAGCCCCCATACCCGCAACCACCTCGGTTAGGCGAGCAACCTCGCGGTTGAGCGCAGCAATGGCTTCTCGTGCATTGAAGGATTGATCGCCGCCGCAGTCCGCGCAGTGATCGGCGCCGGCGTCAATCGGGTTCAGGGTACGCCCCGCTCGTGGCACATTCGCGCCCCTGACCGCTCGCAGCCCGCGCAGCCGGCGGGTCGGTCCGCTGAACACAATGTCGCCGGCCGATCGGATCAGCGGCCATTCCGCTTCGCCTGGCTCGGCCGGCGCGGCGCGGGTGCGTTCCTCTGACCAGGTAAGTTCGTCGACGTCGCTCAGGCTTCCGAAGTCGAGGCCTGTCCACTCCTGGATCGCGCCAATCGTCACCTGATGGACTTTCAGCCTCAGCAGGCGCCGGCCTTCACGGTCGTTCCACATATCGGACTGACGCATGGCGAAGCAGACAACCGATAGATCCTCTCCGCCTGCGGTCGCATCGCGGAGCACGACCACCTTCCAGAAGGCCGCTGGAATCTGCGCAGGCCCGCGTGCGCGAAACATCGTCCGCAAATTTGGTGGCAAGTCGTTCAGTACCGGGTCGTTGCTGCGAAGGACCGGCCCAGTGAACACGCACAGGCGATAGGAGAAGTCGGTCGCCTTGTCGAGAATCCAGTCTTCAAGCGTAACCCATTCGTCCTGGTTGAAGTTTTGGTGCTGGGGGGCAGCGTTCGTATAAAAATAAGTCGCCTTGTTGGCGAGCTTCGCCTCGGGTACCGGACCCCACAACACATCCTCGCGACGGACCAGATGTCCCTTGTCCAGCTGGTTGCCGTCGTACGTTTCCGAACCCAACTGACTCTCACCTGCGCGTTCGTCCATCTTCCAGGTCAATCCGCCCTTGACCCGCACCGCGCGCGATGCGTCGACGTTGTGGGCGGTGAAAATCGCGACCCGGCGTTCGGCATGCATAACAAGCGAGTAGTGAGTGTAGTCTAGAACCGCGCCGGAAGCGAACGCACTCGCGCGCAGAGAATCCGATAGGCTCGGCATCGGTACACTAAAGCCATCCCCAAGAAATTCCGAATCATAAGGAATGATCAATTCGGGACGCGCCATGGCTACTCTCTCCCTCGCGGTTATGCCGAAACGTGTGATTTGTTCAGTCAGCTTCTGTGAGATGCTGCGCACGGCTCTCTCGACGGTCACGATCGGGAGATGTAGGCGCTCCGCTAGTTCGGTTGTGGTCGCTAGGGTGCCGCTCTTGCGCTCAGAAGCCTGCAGCCGCTCAAAGATGGGCTGAGACTTCTCTGTTGGAGCGATCGGTCGGATCGTAAGAGCAACGGCCCTTTCCGCCTCACTGATGCGGGGCTCATCGGGGATGTCGGAAGTAGACGTGAACCCGCACTCCTGGCGGAACCAGTTGCGAATATCGCGTGATTGTAACGCCACGTCGATGATGTGAATGCCGTTTTCCGTTGCGGCGACGTCTTCAAGCGGAACCGCCGCCGGCGGGCTGGCAGCGTCCGGGACCACTACCGCGGCCTTTGCCACTATGCGGCGTGACTCGCCCGCGGAAAGCAGCGGCGCGGCCGATGTCTGGCTAAGAGTCCAAACCATATGCGCGTCGGAGGCAACGAGACGCGGAGCGACAAGATCGCAAACGGAACCGCGTGGGACGAGATCTGATCGTGTTGCCGCCACATTCAGGATCGTTCGCCATCCAGCCGCGAGCATCGGCGGGAACGTGAACGGCCGATACGAGAGGTCATTCTTGCGCAGCAGTTGGAGCCGCAACCTCAACGCCTCGACATCAGGATGGAAGAACGTGCGGTTTGGATCTACCAACTCGGTGAGGCGATCGATAAGATTCGCCAGGATCTCGATGTCGCCCGAGTCTTCTTCGATGCGCAGGAGATGGCCGGCATAAAAGCCGAACATCGGATTGATGTTGTGCTGATTCAGAAGGTCATAGATGAAGCGGGTAAACGATTCGCCGCTGAGCGTGCGCCGGCCTGCAAGTAGCCTGAGCGCCTTTCGTTCAAGGCGACGAATCTCTTGTGGCGCGGAGCTGGAAGAGGAATTCTGGGGATACATGCGCACCTGCACGCTAGCGAGATCCGCGCGGTAGTCGTCCTTGCGGTAGCGTCGCAGTGGACACGAGAGCGTGACCACCCAATCGGGAGGAACGATGATCGGCGTTTCCAGAAGCTGTCCCTCAAGCCCGGGGTCCAAACGCAAGCGGTAGAAACCAGGATCCGCATGGAACGTCAGCAAGCCGGCCGCCGGATCGGGAGAGTACAATGGAGTGCCGTACTCGTCGCAGATCGATAGGCCGCAAGTCGGTTTGTCGACGTATGGGATATCGTCATCATCGTTTGGCTTTTGTCTTATGTTCACGCGGATGTTGGCATCGCCGGCGGGCTCGGCCGCCTCAAGCTCTTCATCCGGCTGCGAAGGGACAATTTTCTGACGCACAATCACCGGTTGGGGCTCGTTTGCCGACACGATCGCCAGCTGCTGATGCATGAATGCGCCGTCACGAAACGCAATTTCATAGACACCGGGCGGAAGCTGCAACTCAAGCGGACCGGAATTAGCCTCAAGCCGCACTTTCTTGAAGCGGCTGTCGGAAACGGAAATCTCGGTCAGCGGCGTCGCAGACTCGATTCGAACGGAAACGATCTTCGCGTCAGAGGTTGACATTGAGTGCCTCCCCCAACACCCGCACCGGCACGGAAGGGCCTGGCCCCGCATTGAACGCATAAAGGCCCGGCGGCAGATGAATGCGGTACTTTCCATCGCCGATGGGCTCTGGCTGAACATTGATCGGCGAGAGATCGGCACCATCCAGCACTGAAAGGACCGCCGCCGGATCGCCAAGCGCCACATCGACTGGAATCAATGCGGGCGCGGGCGTGGAATTGATGGCCAGGGCGGACGGCGATTCGACGCGCGGACTAGCCGCTCCACCATGAGCCGCGGCGACCGCTTCCGCCTCGCGGAAAACGATTGCGGGCGTGTCTTCATCAAGGAAAAACGGCGGCGCAAACTTCTGATCCTGTGGAACGAGATTGAGGACCTGCTTCTTGACGAAATCACGCACCGACAGTGCGGTTATCCGACCGGCACTATCAACGGCAGAGCTCAGGCCAAGTAACAATGAATGAGTGAAAACGCTTTGCCAGAGAGGCTCCTTCTGGGCATCGAACGGATGCGGCAATTGCTTCTCAAGTGCGCGCTTCTTCCATTTCGCCGCAAGTCCGTGGAAATACCTTGCGTTCGGAAGTGACTCGCCTGCTGGGGGCAAGCCGGTGTGACTTCCCGCTCCGGATACGTCCCGGCAACAGGCCATGAACAGAACGACTTCTTCAAAAAGCGGCTGCCTGAACACGCGCTCGGCGGTAAGACGTCCCGTTAGAACACGATAGGGATTAAGCGGAGAATTCCCGAGAACAAGGCTGCAGTCGTCGCCATCGGCAGGCGCGACGCCATGGCCCGCCATGAAAAGGTACAGCCTTCGCCCCACCCTTCCGCCAGTCCCATAAGATCGGTTATAAAACTCGAAGATCTCATCCTCGATGTCGTCGCGAAACGGCTCGAAAGGACCTGGCTCTTTCGGAGACACAAGAAGATGAGAATTCTTGGGGTTGAGACCGCCGCCGTTGGGTGAAATCGTCCACTCGTGAAATAATGTGGCATCGTTCACCGCACCTAACAACTCTGGAATATCGTCCTTCAGACGGTATCGATTGATGCCAACGATGATGGCGTGGTCATTCGGAGCCCGATATTTTGCGGCGTCCTCGCTCATTTCTCAAATCTCACGCAGACCGGCCCGCATAACGATGCCTGAAAACTCGCCGAACGCGATCACTCAAAATTTGGAAATATCGCAACCAATCGCAACTATAGATTGACTATAGCGGGCATCCGCAGCAATCGCAATCCTAAGTCGCGACCAACGCATACGCGCATGCGCACCCCTGCGCATCGTAGCGGCCGTCGACTGCTCCGGGACCATCGGCGGATTGGTCCAAGTCGCTGACAGAGTTTGGAACTGCGTCTTTCAGACTATTAGCTAGACGCCACCCCGCGCCTTAACTCCGGCTTCTCCGGCGGAGCGGAAAGCGAAACTGGGCGATTGCCAAGATGCGCGGCGCTGGTCGGCGGCAGTCGGACCACCTCAAGCTTGGGTCGAAAGGAACTCAAACGACCTTAAGGCAGAGTGCCGCCGGTCTCTGCCTTTGCGCGACTTCGACGTGGTAGCCCAACAGTCTCAGGGTCGTGCCCCGATCGATCTGTGGATGCAGAACGGCCTTCCCAAGTTCATCCGGCGCCAAATCGATGGAAGCCTGCGGTCGGCCATCAAGGAAGAAGTCCAGGCGATCAAGACCTGCGGTCTCGATCGTGATCTGACTCTTCTTCGAGATCCGATCAGCCCTTGCCTCGGGGGTAATCCTGATGATGCGAGGCCTCTCCTTCGAGAGCACGGCAGCAGCAAACGCAAAAAGCCCGCGGTCGCCCTCCATCAAATCCCCGCGCTGCAGCTTATAGTGCTGATCCGGGATCACACCGAAATCCTCGAGCAACGCACCAGCCTTCGGACCAACACGCAACGACTGCCTAATCGCCACCCGCATGCTCGCCTGCTTCGGCAAGAGTTTCAGTCCCCAACCAACCGGGAGCATCTCGGTCAACAGCCGATGTTCCCAGACATTAGCACCGCCGGCCCCGGTACTGGCACTGACGCCGATCACCTGGCCTAGCCCGTGATCCTGAAATCCGGCGGCAAACATGTCGGTCGCCGAATAGCAGTTGCCATCGATCAAGAGAACGACGGGACCATAATAGCGTTGCCCGATAGCATTGCAGGTACTTTCGTCGGTGAGAGGAAACGCGTGCGAATACACCGCGCTAGTTTCCACCGCCTCTTCCAGCGACGAGCGCCAGCGATTGAGAGGAACCCGGGATGTCGACGGGTTGTTACGGCACAAATCAACGGTGCCCGGCGTCACTAGGAACTGCATGGGCTCCGGAGCTATCTGCACCGGAGAGAATGTCTGTAACAACCGTTCAGCCGCCCAAATGAGGCCACCGCCATTACCACGCACATCGAGAATGAGCCCATTGCTCGGCATTTTTTCCGCTAGGCGCACGAACTCGCCAACAAATCCGTCGGGATCCCTGACGTCAAAGCTCGTGATCTGGATGTGTCCGTATAGTTTGCCGCCCATGTCGAACTCGCGAGCACGGAACACCATGTGCCATGGCGAGGTCACCGGAAATTCAGTGCCGCCGATCGTATCGGCGACCGTTCCCGGCGACGCACTGCCCCGAAGGCCGTTCACCTCGTCGCCGGCTTTGGTGCCCCCTGCGCTTTGGCGCCAATTGGGGTCGAAAATCCGCTGCCGTGCCTTACGCACGGCTTCGGCTGCCGTATCGAGCCCGAGAAAGGCAGCCAGTCTTATATCTGTCGCAGCGATCGGATCGGGCGGAACCGGGTCAATTTCCGTGGCAATCCTGCGAGACGTCGTACCTTTCTCGAAGAGAATCTCGCTCTTCCGCGCGATGCCCTGTGGCCCCAAGTTCAGTGAGTCATGCGCGGCTTGCTGCGACGGGCTGACCGTCGGCGTCGGGGAAACCGTTGCGAGCGCAGTCGCCGTAATTCCCGCCGCAGCGAACTCGTCGGGCGGAGTGTAGCTGACGAACCAGTGTTGCCGCATTGGGAGAAAACTTCCCGGACCCGCGCCCGGCGGCAAAAATTCAATGTCGACGAAGTCCGCGTCGGGTGGCAGCGCAGTGTCCATCGACCGAATCGTGAGCGAACTGATGCCGCGGGCGTGGCGCGCGGCTTCGTTGCTCCCGGCCGTCTGGTCGGAATTCCGGAGAACGGCGCGCTCGATCGGCATTCCGTTCCAATAGACCAATTCCGAGCCTGGTTCGAAATCCGGGTGAGCAAATTCGTAGTCTCGCTTGACGCGCGTCACGAGATATTTTCGCGTATCGCCGTCATAGAAATGCGCCACCTCGAACGGCAAATACGCGGTGTAGTAGCGATAGGGAATCGGCAGCTCATAGATGGTGTGAAGGTCACGAACCGAATTGAAAATCTCGGTGACCTTGTTATGAAACGTAAGCTCGTCCTTTTCCTCGGCAGGAATGTCTGCCTTCTGTTGTAGATGGCGCAGCAGGACGCGCAGCCGTTGCGTTGGCCTGACCGCGTGGATCGCCTCCTTCAGCGGCCGATGCACATAGAACCCCTCGAGCGTCTCGATCGCCTGCTCGACAATCAGGATCCGATCCTGCTGTGTGAGCGTCCCTTCGACGCTTTCGCGAAACATCCGCAGCGTCTTGTCGTTATCCGGCGGTGTTACCCCGGCCAATGGGCGCTCCACTTTCCGGACGGCGGCAGCTGCAGCAGCGCGCGATCCCGAACGTGACTTCGATGCCCACGAAATTGGACGACGCCGGATATCATCCGGCAGAACGAGCGGACCGGTGCGGTGCGGTTCGTCCTGCGGCAGGCCCACAACGGCCTCTTCCCGTTCTGCCCGATTTTTCGGCACGATCACGGGTTCGACGAGGGCGGTCTCGCCGCGATGCCGAAACGCCTCCGCGACCGCGGCCTCAGCATTGAGAAATACGCCGATTGGCTTGCCCGGATCTTCCGTCAACGAAGTTCCGGTACCCGCCAGTATCCCCTGAATCTCTTCATGCTTGAGGGTCGGGTTCACCGATAGCATTAGCGCGACCACGCCTGCCACCTTTGGCGTTGCACCAGAAGTCCCACCGAACCCATTCCGATAGGCGATGTCGCTTGATTGCGCGCAAGTGACGTCGTGCACAGGATCGCCCGGCGCCGAGACGACGATGCGGCCCCCGTAGTTGCTGAATGGCGCCCGCTTGTTCTCGCTCGCGTGATAGGCCGTCGCCCCGACCAGGATTGACCCTGTTGGATCGAAAGGCTCGCCGAAGTCATTGCGATCTGCAGGACGGTTGCCGTTCCCGGCGGCCACGCACACGACACAACCATCAGCAATCGCGGCCCGGATGGCCCGGTGAACGGGAAGCACCTGTTCATAATTCCCGAGAGCAGGCCAGGTTTGGACCTCGAGAATGATCACCTTCCTTCGCCCGCTGGAATCCGTTCGGCGCACGAAATCGATCGCTTCTGCCCACGGCTCTTCAAATTTCCGCGGAGAGGCGGAACTGTCGGCCTGTATCGCCCACACTGCTGCCGCGGGCGCGTATCCGACCACTCCGACACCGTCTGGGCGTGCTGCCGCAATTCCAAGGACTGCAGTTCCATGGCCTAGTTGCGCGCCCTGACGAACATCGTCGTTCCCGGAGAACGCATTATAGGTGCGCTCGATCGCGCCTGCGAATTCCTGGTGGCTGGTACGGAAGCCCCAGTCGATGTCAGCGATGACGACGTTGTCGCCAAGCGAATACCCAACTCGAGAAATCGGGTGACAGCCGTGGACTGAACTGCACCCCTTAGGTGAGACACGACAATTTCAGTTACAGTGCGGTCGTCACGATCCGTCGTGCTTTGTTTTGCGCGAACGTCGGTGCACAGTGCCGCAGTGGGATACCGGGATGATCGTCCAGCGCCTCCAGAGAGATACTGTCTTTCCGAAGATGGCGCTTCGAGCCGGTCCACGGCCAATGCCCCTCTTTGATTGCTTTATCTTTTTTGACAACTGTTGCGTGCCAGTTACAGACTTGAAGGTGGCTCTTATGCAATAGTGCCGGATATTCACTTAAAATAACAAAGCCGTTTCAGGGGGATGCCGTGCTTATGCGGATATTGCCGCTTGCAGCGGCCGTTTTTGTTGCCGGATGCGCAATTCGACCGTTGCCTGAGAACGTTTCCGGGGTCGACACACCAACTATCGTCAAGCAGATCCGCTGCGAGACGCGGCAAGCTATCATCGACCTCACGATCGGCTGGCTGACGGCGGATGCAAATTTGGAGAACCGCCGCGTCGATCCTCAGGCGCATGACATAGGGGTTGGCTTCAAAAACGGGCGACCGATCAATCAATTCGAGCCGAAGCTCTTCCATGGACATGTCAGGGACGTTGTAGACACGTTCTACACGGCCGGCGCTGCCTACACGTTTGACCTGGAGATGACCGAAGAGAATAACTTCAACACGGAAATAAATCTTCTCAAGCCGTTCACGACTTCGAATCTGACGTTTGGTATCAAGGGCAGAGCCGATCGATCCCGCAAGAACCAGCGCCTCTTCACGCTCACCGACAGCTTCGGCGCGCTTCTCAAGCTTCCCGACCATTACTGCAACGGAGAATCGATCGGACGCAACTACACCCATCTCGTTCCGCCGAACTATGTCTACCCGATCTCGGGCAAGATCGGTGTGAAAGAATTCCTGGCCGATTTCATCAACATGTCGATCTACGACAATCTCGGGGGTCCAAAAGAAAAGCCAGACGGGCCACCAACGCTCGTCGATGCGCTCGAATTCCAGACTCTCATCAGCGGCGGCGTTTCGCCGAAGATCCTGTTCACGCAGATCATGCCGGGCCTGCAGGTCACCGAAGCGTCGTTCACCGGGGAAGCGATCCGCACAGACCTCCACAAGATCACCATGGGGGTAGCCGTCACCTCCCCCGGTTTGCGTGGCCTGGGGCACCTTCGAGCATATCCGGCCGTTCCAATCGTTCCAACCTTGTCACTCATCAGTGTTCGTCCGTCGACTCCAGCGGAGGCAATCGCCGCGGAGGCCGTCAATCAGGCGCTCACGCTCAATTTGTTCAGACCCAGAGTGATCGTCACACCGTAGAAGGAGGCTAGCATGAAAAAGCCGACCAAAGCTAAGGCGAAGGCTAGGGCGAAAGCATCAGGCCGGAAGCAGAAGGCGCCTAGCCAGGCCGAAAAAATCATCCCCACGCATCTTCCGCCAACCGCTTCATTCGTGATGGGGCTTCACGACGTGATCAAGGTCGTGAAAATGATCGAGAAGCACGACCAACTGGCGAGCTTCGCGAGAAAAATGAAGAGCGAGAAGGCGGAGGTGCGGATTCCCGCGGACACGGTCAACCTGGTCAAAGATTTTGTCGCCGAAAAGAAACTGCACAAGAATGCGATCGGGAAGCACATCATCAATGCCCGCGATAAGAGGCCTACAGCGGACACGGAGATCAGGACTTCAATTGCGGTCGCAACTGGCGCTGTCGCGGCCAGAGGACCGGATGGCGATCCCAACCGATGCAACATGGGACAAGTGGAAGGCGGTTAGGGTCCTCGAGGGGGCGATTACTGTGACAATGCTGGACTGCATCCCAGCACTGTCACTGCAATTTTTCGCCGTGGGTTCAGTGCAGCAGAGGCTATGAGGCTGACTAAGGATAGGATTTGAACCTACCACCTTCAGGTTATGAGCCTGACAATTGCCAAAGGGCCATTCGACACGCCGGCCCGCGCGCCAGCCCATCTCCCAGAAGTCTGCCTCGAGACGGGTGGTTTCTTTGAAGATCGCAATCAACTCTGCCTCGCGGGCCGGGGTGGCGCAGAGATCGACGAGACGCTCCAAGTGCGCTCCGGCTTTCGCCGCGACCTCTTGGTATGGCGCGCCGGCGTACTCGGCAATCCAAACGCGGTAGGGGTTCGTCGCAGCGTCCGCATCGGGTCGCGCAGCTAGCCGCTTCGCGATCGTCCCGTACCTGATCACGCAAGGGGCCAGCGCCACCTTGAGCGCCAGCATCGCCCGATTCCCGATCAACCGCCAGCGGATTGGATCTATGATAGGGACAAGTAGCTTTCATAAAAAGTAATGTGAATTCAATAGCTTAAACATAGATTTGGTGCGCTCGGAGGGCGGGCTGATTTAACGCAATTTCAATGACTTACGGAGATCCGGCGCGAGAATAGGTGCGTTTCCCGCAGAAAAGTGCCTTTCAGGAGCACCAGATTGCTTCGCGTAGCGAACCTTATGCGAATTAGGTGATCGGTGACCAACTGGTCGCCGCTGTTGCGCCGATGCTCGCTTTTGAATCCTGCACGGCGCCACATACCATTTCTGCATCGGCCTGCTCCACTGGGGCGGATGGCAGAACTGCGGGGTGTGCCACACGGGACAAGCGGCGCGACGCATCGAGGTCTTCTTGGCATGGCCTTACACTTGGCGCGTAGGCCAGCCACGCGCGGATCGGCCCCCTCTGGGGGGCATGTGAAGCTAAGGAAGTTCCATGCTCCAAGGGGCGATGGCCTCGAAAGTGCCTTCGCCGACGACTATGCCGGTGAACAATGGCAGTCCATCGCAGAGCACCTGTCCGAGCACGTCCAAAACGGCCTCGCCCGAACGCTGGCAAGCAGGTCTCGCCGGCTACGCGCCGGCCGAAGGAGAGCTATCCGTCGCTCCGCTCATGGACGATGGCGCAAGTGCGATCGAAGAACACGAAGCCGGAGATCGCCGTGCGCAAGGCCGTGCACGCTCTCGGGCTGCGCTTTCGGATCCACGGCACCGAGCTTCCCGGCACGCCGGACTTGGTCTTCCCGCGATGGAAGACCACCCTCTTCGTTCACGGATGTTTTTGGCACCAGCACCATTGCGAGCGGGCCCGGCTGCCGAAGACGAACGCGGACTATTGGACGAAGAAGCTCCAACGAAACGCGCAGCGGGATAAGGCGGCCCGACGGCTCTTGAAGCGTTCCGGATGGCGAAGCGCTGTTATCTGGGAGTGTCAGGCAAAGGACGCGGCCAAACTGGACCGCATCCTCCGACGCCTGTTCGATGCGGCGGGGACTAACCCGCGGCAGCGTCTGCGGTGAAGGCCGGAGCCGGCGGCCTCTCGCCGGCCATCTCGAGCGCGCGCAGCGGCCGACGTTCGAGATCGAACGTGTCGATCGGCAGCGTGCGCACGCCGGGCGACGCGACGCCCAGTCTGCTCAGCAAGGTCGGATCCGCGCGCCAAAGCGGATGGATCACGATCAAGCGCCGGTTGACGCGCCCCTGCCCGTCCGTCTCGGCGAGGCATGGCAATCCCATCGGCCCTGCACGCTCCGCCCGCCAGAACCGGGGCCGCATCGACGCGACGGATTCCGCCAGCGCGTGCGCCTTCCGCAGCCATCCCTTCAGTTCGGGGTGGGTATCGAAATCACCATCGAGACCGCACTGGTGTCAATCGGCCTGTAAATTTGACCCCTCATCGGCGTCCAATTTTGGCTCTGACTCACTTTTGATGCAGTTCGAGGGATGTCTGGCGCTTTGATTTGGGGGAGAATCAGCGCCATGCAGCAGGCACTCCAGCGCTCCAGTCTGGTGCCGAGTGGATTTGTTGTAGAGAGTGCGTACTACGAAGGTGATAAGGCTGTTATTGCGGTCCGGGCGTCGGGAAGCATTGGTCTGTGCCCATCTTGCGGAACGGTTTCCCGACGCGTCCATAGCCGATACCGGCGTCGTGTGACTGATCTTCCCCTTTCGGGGCGGATCGTACAGCTTCTGGTGATTGCTCGTCGCTTCCGTTGCGGCGCCGTCCTATGCGGGCGCCAAATCTTCACCGAGCGCTTCGCCGAAGGGGTGCTGGCACCGTCGGCGCGACGCACGGCAAGGCTGGACTCTATCGTCCATCACCTCGGTCTGGCACTTGGCGGTCGACCGGCAGCAGGCTTCGCAAAACGGCTAATGCTGCCGGTGAGCAAGGATACGCTCCTTCGCGTGGTCCGACGCCGTAGCCGTCCGCCAGCTGATCCGCTCAGGGTTATCGGCATTGATGATTGGGCCTGGCGGCGCAACCACAGATACGCCAGCATCATCTGCAACCTGGAGCGGCGCCGAGTAGTCACCCTGCTCCCGGATCGGGAGCCCGCAACTGCCCAAGCCTGGCTCGCTGCTCATCCCACGATCGCGATCGTTGCCCGTGACCGTGGTGGGGGATATGGCGAAGCGACAGCAAGAGCCTTACCGCATGCGGTACAGGTTGCAGATCGTTGGCATCTGATGGAGAACGCCAGTCGGGCCTTCCTCGATGCCGTTCGCAAATCGATGCGCCAGATACGCACAGTGATCGGCGCGACCACGATTGATCCCAAGCTGCTAACAGCCGCAGAGCGGATCCAGTATGAGGGTTATCTGCGCCGCGAGGAGACCAATGCGGCTATCCTGGCTCTGTCGAAGAATGGCATACCCATCAAGCAGATCGTGCGTCAGACTGGTCACAGCAGGCAGCTGGTACGGCAGGCGATTCGCGGCGAACGACACGATGTCTTCCGGACCCGGCAAAGTTCGTTGGACTTACACTTGCCGTGGCTCGACGATCAGTGGGCGTCCGGCTGCCGAAACGGGGCTGAACTTTGGCGTCGTTTAACGGCGCGTGGCTTCAGAGGCTCGCTCCGCGTCATCAGCGAGTGGGCGACCCGCAGACGAAGGGCTGAAAAGCCCGACGCACGAAAACTTCAGCGGATTCCATCGGCCAGAACGATCGCGCGCCTCATGACAATCGGCGGAGATCTGCTCACGAAAGCAGAGACCGTCACGGTCGCGGCAATCGAAGCTGGCGTACCATCCTTGGTCGAGGCTCGCGAGATCATCGCCGAATTCCACTTGATGATCCGGCGCAGAGCCGAAGCAGGGCTCACGCCGTGGATCGACCGCGCCCGCGCCAGTCTCGTGACTTCCTTCGCCAGCGGCGTCACGAAGGATGAAGCGGCGGTTCGGGCGGCAATCACTTCGCCCTGGTCCAACGGACAGACTGAAGGTCAGATCACCCGCCTCAAGCTCGTGAGAAGGCAGATGTACGGTCGCGGGAAAATCGATCTCCTTCAGGCCAGGCTAATCGGTGCAGAATAATCGGAGCTGCACCAAAATTGCGTCAGAGCCAAATTTACAGGCCGATTGACACCCCATTCAACCGCACAAACGGCGCTGGGCGACGCTTCGACGTATGCGTTGCCTCTCGAATGTCTCGCGATCCAGAACCGATTATCTCGCCGGGAAAGCGGCTCAATTTCGCACATGAGGCCTGCTCCTGGAGCCGGCTATCAAGTCGAATCCGGCGCCTCAATCGATAGCGCAGATGGCGCTTGAGCTCTTGATCCACCCAACAAAAGCGCACCCAAAAGCTCAATTAACTTACAACTAGGCGCCTCAAATCGTGCTTGAGGTGTCCCGCAAATCCGACGGTGCGCGCCTCCTTTGGAGGCAGAATTGCTCTTCTCCTTCCCCTTAAACAGCGGCGCAGGAAAACGCAAAAAGGCCCCGCCTCCGAGGAGGCGGGGCCGATGATCCGAAGGCGTCAGTCGCCGCTGCGGCGCGACCAGATCAGACTGAAACCCTCGTCGCCTTCGACCTTGACCAGCGAGGCGTAGATCGGAGCCGGGAAGCTCGGATCGTCGAGCTTGACCGAGAGATATTCGCGGTCGCTGTCGCGGACGGTCTTCTTCCAGGCGGCGCCAAACTCGGTCGCTCCTGCGAAAATGCGGTAGTCGGGAGCCTTGTCGTTGTCCTTCTCGGAGGCCGTGAACTTGGCCTTGATGTTCAGCGTTAGCGTCTTGATCGAGCCGGTGTAGCCGTTGTCCGAAGCGGTGAAAGTGCCGATGGTCGCCATGGTGATCTCCGTCTGTCTGTTGTTCGGGCCGCGCCCATCGCAGCCTCGATGGCGATCCTTGGCCCGGGAAGCGATCGGCCCGCAGCCACCAGGCCCGCAGCGCCAGCGGAGGACGGCGAAAGCCTGCTTTTTTGTCTTCCGCGAGGAATGCCGCCGCTTGGCGGCAGGGGAAAAAAGCAGGCGTGAGCTGTTGCGGGAAGGCGATCGAGGCTCTTGCCGTCCCTCGGGCCTAATCAGCCAATCGAGGGTGCGTTGGACGCGAGCCCATGACCGAACTGACAGCGATGACCATGGCTGCCAACGCCCACCACAGCATTGGAAAACGGCGGGATCGATCAGGACGAAAGCGACGTCTACACGCAAAGTCGGTTGATGCGCAAGAGATCCGGGCACTCCTGATCGCACGCAAACAGCTTCTCGGGCGGCTGATCGATGTAGAATTAAGTATCCGAGGGATTTTGCGCGGCTTCGGTCTGAAGGTTGGCCCGGTGACGCGAAGGAATTTCGAAGCGCGGATTCGAGAGTTGGTTGCAGGCCAGGCGACATTGGAGCGCATTGCTGGTGCGATGCTTTCGGCACGATCGGCCCTGAAGGCAGAATACGGAAGACTACACAAGGCTGTGCTGGCAATTGTGCGTGATGATGCAGTCTGCCGCCAGCTTATGACAGTACCAGGCGTTGGTCCCCTGGTGGCCATCACCTACAAATCGGCGATTGATGATCCTCATCGCATTGTAAAGTCAAAGGCAGCAGGCGCGCTGTTCGGGCTCACGCCAAAGAAATATCAATCGGGAGAAAAGGACGTCACGGGCGGAATCACGCTGGCCGGCGATGAGACGGTGCGGACGGCCTTGTATGAAGCCGCCAACGTTCTGCTATCGCGCATCACGCGGTTCTCAAAACTCAAACGCTGGGGGATGGACGTCGCCAAGCGGAGAGGCTCGAAGCGCGCAAAGGTCGCCTTGGCACGCAAGCTCGCAGTGATCCTGCATCGGATCTGGGTCGATGGCACGACTTACCGATGGGCCGAAGCGGGCTCAATCGCAGCATAGAAGACGTGGAGGAGATCAAGAACGCAACCGGGATGAACTGAAGCCCGGTGCCCGAAGTCCCGTCGCCGGGACGGTGGATGCGGTGAAGCCGTTACACGCCCAGTGGCCGTCGTCCGACGAACCACGCGTATCTAGATAGGCTCACCGCTCCCTCTGACAGCATGATGTGGCGGCCAGGCGTCGACCACGAACAGAAGCATGAGCTCGGCGGCGTGGCGTTCACTCGGGAGGCTTGACATCATCGGGCCCATTACAGAAGGGCGTGTACTCATAAATGGCTGGATAGGAAGTCTGCTTCCGGGAGCAGAGCAGACCAATTGTGCTCAACGTGAGTTCTTCGGATTTTGACCCTTACCGGACTCAAGCAGAGCATTTCACTAAGAACGCGGAACTTGAGCCATTCTCGATTAGTGGGTAGCGGTCGTTCGGTACCCGCTGGGCTCATACGCTCCAAAGTCCCCAACGACCGTGCGGAGCGCGCGCCGAAAAGTTCACGGCGAAGCGAGCGCGGCTCGCTGGGTAAAGGGAAAGCAGCGTGCCCTTCACGCACGCGACCTACTCAGCGAGGCTGCGCGGGACTGTGAGCAAGATGATGACCGGGCAGTCCACTAGGCTCAGCTACTTAGCTGTTCCCGTCGTAACTCCTGTCGCAGTCGTGCCTGCCGTCCCCGGTGTGCCTCCTCGCCGCACTTCGCGCGCGTCACGGCGACCCTCCCGGCGCACTTGGCGCGCGTCACGACGATTTTCGCGGCGCTCGTGGCGCCCCTCACGTCGATCTTGACGCCTCTCCATGCCAGCGGTCTGCGCCTCGGCGTCGGATACCATCAGCATGCTCGGGAGCGCGGCTACTGTGGTCGCCAAGCCCAAGGAAGAAAGAAGCTTTCGTCGAGAAATCATGACTGCCTCCTTTGCTGGACTGCCCCAGGTTCAAGAGTCTACTCGCCTTTGCCGCCTTCGTCTTGATCTATATTATTGGACGGCAGCACTCTCATGCTGACACCGCCCGGCATGCATGGCTTCACATCCGCCCTTGATCCAGATCAACGTCAACTATTTCTCGACGCTCAAGCAATGTCAGCACAGAGGCAGCTTGAGTCTCCTTTCAGTTCGCAAGTGCGGGAGGATTACCATGAATGGGAAGCGTCTATGGATTGGATCGAGCACAGTTGCAGGGATTGCGGCCAGCGCTCTGTTGGGACTCGCAGGTCTCTCTCTCTCCCCGGCACCGGCTCACGCGGTGATCTACTGCACGTATGTTGGTTATCCGGCGGGCTGCATCGCGCGGGCCGGTGTCGTGCTTAGGCCTCGACCTGTAGCGCGCGCTGCAGTCCGTCATAACGCCGGTGGCAACTTAAACGGCGGTGTCAATCGAGTTGGGGTGCGGCGGTAATGCCTTGTTGCGGGTCACGAGCGGAGCACTTCTCGGCACGGCAGCTTTGTGACCCGCTACATTTTGAGCAATCGATGAGGCACACTTGGTACGTAACCTTCGAGGTGCAACGTCGAGGGATGTTGCCAAAGCCAAGACATCCTCGGCTGACCAAGACATTCGAGACGGAGAAGGAAGCCAAGATCTTTGCGAAAGAAAAACTCGACGAAGGGCTGGTCGTGACCGCGGGCACCCTCAATCCGCACACACCGAAGCAAATTATTCCGTCGAGTGCCGTGTCGATCTGGCTTGGCGGCGCGCTGGACCAAAGTGCGGACCGGTCTAACAGGCGGAGCGATTGAGGAGCGGCCAATGTCGGCTGCTGGCCCATCAGCGAAGTGGCGACACCTATCATTGAGGTCAGCTTGGTGGGGTAGAGCGGACTTACTTTGCTCACTCTGAGTTCTTCGCATTTGAACCCCAACCGGACGTCTATTCGGACGACGTAGAACCGACAATTGTCAAAGCAACAACTTGAGAGAGGCGTGAACTTAGTCAGCAACCTTGACTAACTCGAGGCGGCGAAAATCTGCTAGTGTTTGGATCCGGGCGTTTGGCCCCTGCGGGGAAGCAACGGTGACGAACTCGGAAGTCTCCGACGACCTACCGGACAAACCGACATCCGATAACGAGCAACCGGACAAAGCGACGTCCGATAAGGAGCAACCGGGGAAACCGCCATCCGATCGCAATCTAAAGAGTCGCCTGCGGGCACGATTGCAGTTGATCGGCGGGGCGCTTGCCTCGATTGCCGCCGTCGGCGCGATCGCGGGTGGCCTCGTCGGCTACTGGACTGTGTGGAAGACGCTCCGCACCGACGTGTTTCCGGACAAGCAACAGACGCAGAAGGAGGCGACGGCCCGGCCCGACATTGCTCCCCGTTTGTCTCTCGTCGTCCTGCCATTCGCAAACCTCAACAACGATCCGGAGCAGGACTATTTCGCTGACGGCATTACGACCGATCTGACGACCGATCTCGCGCAAATGCCTGGCGCGTTCGTCATCGGACGCGGGACGGCCTTTACATACAAAAACAAGCAGATCGACTTTAAGGCGCTCGGCAAGGATCTTGGCATCCGGTGGGCAGTCCAGGGCGCGGTGCGGCGCAACGGGGATCAGGTCCGGGTCAACGTATCCCTTACGGATCTTCCGAGCGGCCGCGACATCTGGTCGGATCGTTTCGATGGCGATCGTACCAATGTCGCCGCGTTGCAGGACCGGATCACGGCGCGGCTCGCCCGCTCGCTCAACATTGAACTGATCCAGGCCGAAAGCCGCCGCAGCGAAGCGGACCGATCACGCAATCCTGACGCCATGGACTTCAGTATGCGCGGCTGGGCAAAGTTCTATGAGGCGCGGTCGAAGACAGAAAATGCCCAGGCAAAGGACTTGTTCGACAGTGCGCTACGGCTCGATCCGGACAACGTTGAGGCCATGGTCGGGAAAGCGCAGTGTTTAGCCGCAGATGTGAACAACGGATGGTCTGCGTCCGTTGTTGAAGACAAAAAGCAAGCGATCGACCTCATCGACAGAGTTCTGTCCAAAAGCTCGCCAAGCGCGAGGGCCCATGCGGTCAAGGGAAACATTCTTGTATTTGGATACCCCGAGGAGGCATTGGCTGAATACGATGCTGCGCTCGAAATTGATCCAAATTATCCAACTGCCCACGGTAGTAAAGCAATCGCATTGATCGTCTCCGGGCGGGCGCGCGAAGCCTTCTCCCCGGCCCAGTTGGCTCTCCGTCTCAGTCCCAGAGATCCTGTTGCTTTTCTTTGGCGTTTCTGGCCTGCCATGCACACTTGCACCTGCGCGAATATGGAGAAGCCATCGAAGAATGCCGGCGCGCGGTCAATCTGAACAACTTGTACGCGTACGCCTATATAGATTTGGTCTCGGCTTACGGAACTACCGGACAATTGGAGCAGGCCCGGCAGGCGTTGGCCGAATTGAACAAGGTTCGACCAAACTTCACCGTGCAAGCGTACGGTCAACTTGTTTATGCATTCTCAACTAACCCGCAGTTTCGGCGCGAGATCGACGACATTGTCGATGGGCTGAGGAAGGGAGGCGTGCGGGAGCAATGAGTGAGGTGAGGGTTAGACACTTCTTGACGAGGAGATCTAAAGGAGGGCAGCGAGTCCGTTTGTGGCACATCGCGACAATTGCGGGAGCCTTGCCGAGGTCCCCTGTCAGAGGCGGAGCCGACTTGATTTGCTCACTGCAAGTATTACTGCTCGTGACCCGGAACGGACATTCTGAGTGTTGAAAGTCGCGCCCCAAGAGTTTCACTAACTCGGCGGGTTGTAGGTATCAGCGCTGAGAATGGCAATCGGCCTGACGCACAGTGTCTTCGTTCCATTCAATGAAGCCATCGGCATTCTTTCGAAGGTGCGCGAAACATTTTCGCATCCCTGTAACTTGAGTTAATCGTGGGGCCTAATCGAAAGGTCGCGATATGGAACCGACCAGCAGAATATCGGACCACATCGATCATCAGACTGCCCGGTCGATCTGTGACGAGGTGGGTGACAGATTGCAACAGAACTTATCTCTCAAAGCGTGGCCTCTGCCGCCGTACCTCGAACGTCTAGTCGATGAATTGCGCAAACAGGAACGTCATCCAATTGATGGCGTCGCAGCGCCCGCTAACCGTTTCCTTCATGCGTCGCGACGGGTAGTCGCCGCCGTCTGAGTGCGTAAAGAAGAAGCCGTCGCCGCGCTCAACCCGGCGGCGGCTTTTCCGCTAATCTTGTCGCTGAGGCATTCCAGGCTTGGCCGCGCCGGACGCTATCAGGACGCGCTTGGTCAGTGAACGGTCAAGCCGCGGTGCTTCCCCTGTTGGCCCGTGGCGGACTTCGCTCCCAACGTCGCGACGTCGGCTGCCGGAAGGTGAACCGATTAAGATCATGCTGGCTGCCGAGGGCAGCCTTTGACTCGGAGCGAGAAAGGTATTTGTCACCTACTCGCGGCGTGCAGGTGCGTTCAAGCAACGACTTCGATGATGCCCATCATGCCCTTGTCTTCGTGGTCGACTGCATGACAATGGTACACAAATCGACCGACGATTTCTGGATCGGTGAACGGAATGACGACCTTGAGCACGCCGGGCCCTAGGTCCGTTGCCGGCGGTACTGAAAAAGTGTCGCGCAGGCTATCATCGCGCCAGGAAACGCCGCCTACTTCTGTCACCAGGAACGGTGTCTGGTGAATGTGGAAGCTGTGATACTGCTGATCCGTGTTGATCACCGTCCATTCTTCCGTATCGCCGAGCTTTACGGTTTGGTCGGTGCGCGCCTCGTCAACGACGCGGCTGTCAATCATGAATACCTTACGGTCGGCGGTTCGCGAATAAGATAGCGTCCGTCTCCGTGCAATCGCCGCGGCGCGAAGGTCGTTTATCCATTGCGGCCCAGTGACTCGCTGGCGCAAGACATCATCCTCGATCGCCGCACTCTGCGACGAACCGCTGGAATGGATGACTGCCAATTGCCTAACCGGTTCCGGCGGCCGCCAGGCTTCGTTCTGAAAAGAAATGGTTCGCATCGGGTACTCCCCTGCCGGCGGACCGATCGCAATGGCGTCAATCCGCTCGCCGGGGCCAATGAAACATTCGGTCATCTTGCGTGGCTGCGACAACGCGTGCCCATCGGTCGCCACGACGTATAGCGGCATGCCCTCAATACGCAATTTGTAGAAATCCGACGCTCCGATGTGCGCGATGCGCCAAAATTGCATTTCGCCGGGGCGCATGACGACGGCGGGATTGATCTGACCGTTGATCGAAACCATTTCGCTTTCGTCGTCAAACTTGACGTGCTTGATCAGAAAAAAGCGTTCAGGCAACCTGTGCAGCAGCGGGAAAAGTTGATCAATGCCATCAACGACCAGAGCACCTGACATACCGCCAAGGATTTGATCATTGACGAAGCCGTGCGCATGGGGGTGGTACCAGAACAAGCCTGGACCTTGCCGACCTGACGCCGGGATGCGCACTTGGTATTGGAATGTATCGCCGGGTTGAACGTGAACGAACACGTTATCGCTGTTGCCCTGTGGCGACACGCTCATACCGTGAAAGTGCAGGTTCGACGCGGTGCCGGCGCCGGTACAAATAGGACCCACGTAGCCAGGACGATCGAGCCCGGCGGTCAGATTGTTGCGGAACGTGATCCGCAGCATGTCTCCCAAACGCGCTCGTAGCGTCGGCGGCAGATAGGCGCCATTGTAAAGGAGGCCGGCAAACGCGCGATCGCCGAGTTGCACCGATCCAGGCGCTGCCGCAATCGTCGCATCGAGCACGCCATTGACGCTATGCATCTCCGGCGGCTGGATGAGTGGCTCCGGCTGTGGCGGTTCAGGCTGCGAACGTGCCCCCGGCATCGATGGGCCAAGCGACAGCAGACCTCCGGCCGCGGCCGTCGCGCCAAGGAAACGACTAGCGGCCCTGATAAACAAGCGGCGGTCGGGCGTCCAAGACTGGCGCATTGCATCCCTCATCACGCGCATGGATACCGCCAGACGATACTAAGTATCCTCCATCGGGCCAAATTGCGTCCCGCCATTTGTGAGTGAGCCGGATGGCGGTAGGCGATTAGAATGTGTCGCGACTTACCGTTTCGTCACAGCTTTTTGCAGCTTCCCATCGCAATTTGCCCGAAGAATGTCCGAGGCGGGCAGCTGGAACTTTTGGTTATGGCCCATCGCTTCCGTTGACGCGTGCAGCTACATGTCGGTTCATAGGGGCAGACCAGAAGTTTGCGGCCGAGCTCAAATCCGCCGCTTTTGACGCGAAGCGAAAGTTGGTCTGGTCATGCGAATGCAGACAAGCAAAGGCTTGACGGATCGGCGGCGACTGAAGCGAGCTGCAGGCAAGAGCACGGCGCGAATCCAATCCGTGGCCCCCGTGGCGGCCTTGAGGGAATTTTTGACCGCGTTAAAGTAGCACATTCCACGACCATAACCGGCCAACTGACGGTCTGCCCTGAATGCGAGAACTCCTGTTCTTCATCGCGTCAAGCTTCTGGGCGGGCGCCGCGCATGCGGCGACACCGGGTCACGGCAAGACGATCGCGGCTGCCTACATCGTTGGTACGCGCGGCAAGCCGATCGACGCGGTGATCCTTGGAATTTTCGTCACGCTTTCCCACGTCAGCGGTATCGTCCTGATTGGCGTGCTCGCTTCGCTCGGCTCAGCCTGGTTGCAACCGCATCGGATTGAAGCCTATCTGGCGGTCGTAGTCGGCAGTCTGGTGATCGTGCTCGGCCTATGGATGCTATGGACGCAGCGCGATCTTGTGGCGCTCGCGATGGGCGAAGCTTATCAGCCGGCCGACGCTACGCATCGTGCGGACGCCCGCGCGCGCGATCAGGAGCACGACCACGCTCACCACGACCACCCGCATAGCCATGGGCATGCTCATGGCGATGGCCGTCACGAGCCGGTGGTCTGGCATAGCCACGGATTCGGCAAAGTCCATGCGCACCGGCTTGACGTCGTGGCCGAAAATCGTCCGAAGTTGCCGGTGCTGCTGGCGTTGGGTGTTGCAGGTGGCCTGCTCCCAGATCCCGCCGCGCTGGCGCTGCTGCTCGGCGCCTTGTCGAGCGGAAAAGTCATGCTGGGCGTGATCACCGTCCTGGTATTCAGCCTGGGCTTCGCGGCGACGCTGGTGGTGGTCGGCATCGTTGCCGCGAAAGTCGGCGAAAAGGTGCTCGACTGGCTGGAGAGCATCTGGATGGTCCGCCTGCAGATCGCCACCAGTCTGCTGATCGTCGGGATGGGCGTCGTGCTGACAATTCGGGCGGTATCCGAACTGGCGGCATTGTCGGCGTCCTAACTCTCATTGTGTCTTCTGCGCTTAGGGTGCCCCCGCATGCTTGGCCGGCAGCATGCCGACAAATCCGCTAATATCCGCATACCAGACATTGCCATCGCGATCGACAGCGACACTGAATGGCCGGGCATTGTCGCGCGGCAGCGGAAAGACCGCGATGCGGCCATTGCGCAATCGCCCGACACTCGCACGGCGCATCATGCCGAACCACACGTCGTCGTTGGGAGCAATGGCAATACCGCTTAGACCGACGTTTTCCTGCCCCACTTCGACATCCGAGAATTGCCCATCCTTGAAACGCCCGATTTGGTTGGCGCGGAATTGCAGGAACCACACCGAGCCGTCGGAGCCAGCCGCGACGTCAGTTGGCACGGCGCCACCGTGGGGGAGGTCGAACGTCTCGCTAGTCCCATCGGCGGCGACACGGAGCAGCTGGTTGCCGTTCTGCAAAGTCGCCCACACGGTGCCATCGGTGGACACGGCGATGCCATAGGGTCCGCCCCTCGCAGATTCGATTCGATGGCGGGTAAAAACTCCGGCTTTCAGCCTGGTCACGCCATAGCCGGTCAGGTCGGCGAACCAAGCGGCCCCATCGGGCGCGATCGCCAGCCGTCCGAGGCGAGTGATCGGAGTATCGAGCATAAACCGTGCGATCTCGCCGCTACTGCTCACGCGCGTAATAGCGCGCGCGGCGAGGTCCGTGTACCAGGCGCTACCGTCAGCCGCGACCGCGAGCCCGAGCGGCTCGATGTTGCGGTTCGACGTAGGCAGCCGCTCGATGCGGCCATTCCGCACGCGACCGATCGCATAGGCATGGTCGATGGTAAACCAGATGCTGCCGTCGATGCCTGCTGCAATCGCGATTGGCGCATCCTCTGGCCCGCCCATGCGGTACTCAACGAATTTTTCCTTGGCGACGGCTCGTACCAGCACCAGCGCACCGCCCGCCAGAACCGCGATACAAAGCATTGCGGTTAACGCCCCGATTCCGAAGTTCACAATCCTTCGCGGTGCACTCCGCACGAGTTTCGAAGTCGACACCAGTCACTCCACGACTCTGATACCGTTCCTGAATCCGAACTTCTCAACGATAGTGGCCGCGGCTATTCGCGTCAGTGGTACCGGCGGCCACGCGCGGATCAAAGCGACAAATCGGCGGCGCCGCGTTTGCGTGACAGGTAACGTACCGCAAGGCAGCCGCCGATCAGAACGAGCAGAACGAACGAGAAAGCACCGGCCAGGCTGATCGGTTCGATGCGCGCCAACAGGTTGCCGCCGTCGACCGCCATGCGCCAGACCTCCGCATAGGGCATCAGCGAAAAGACAGCGTAGATGACACCGGCATCTTTCGGATCGCGGGCGAGAGGGCCGGCCTCGATATGAATCGGAAGGTTGTCTTCTTTCTGCGCCCACGTTTCTCCGCCATCCTCGCTGCGGTAGATTCCGCGATCAGAGGAAACCACCAGGACCATCGCGTCTGCGCTCGCCGCAATACCGCGCACTCTGGCTTTCGGCTCAGGCAGTGAACGTCCAACGGAATGCCAATCGGAACCGAGATCGTCGCGGACAACGACTCTGCCGCGCGCCGCCGCCCACAACCGACGCGGCCGCATCGCATCGGTGGCGATCGTGTCGACGGGCGCGTCTGCGCCGCCAAAACCGGCGTCGGACCAGGTGCGTCCCCCATCGCGGCTGATCATCGCTCGGCCCTCAATCACCGCCGCCAGAGTGTCGGCCGTTCCCGCAATTGCCGCCAGCGCCGTCATCTCGCTCCCCTGGGGGACCCCGGGCACGACCGCATAGGTGCGCCCGCCGTCCTCGCTCGAAAACAGCCCGCTGCGCCCGAGCAGATAGAAATGATTGTTCGCTGGTCCGCCGACCAGAGTTCGCGCCGGAATCGCGGAGTCCGGGGCCCTGGCGCGCAGCCAACCGTTGCGGTCGCGGCGAAACAGACCGTTTGCAGCCGCGCACACCGCCAACTCGCCCTCCGGCGAGAAGGCAAGCGCGAATACCGCGCCGATGACAAGATCTCGCGCCTCCGGCACCCAGCTCCGACCTCCATTGTGCGAACTCAAGATTCCGAGGTCGGTGCCGACCAACAGGTGGGAGGAATCGCTTGGGTCGACGGCGACGACAAGTGCCGCATTGAGAAACAGGCCGACATCAGCATTCAACCAGGCGGCGCCGAGATCACGGGAGCGAAACACGCCACCATAGCTGCTCGCGTCATGCGCAGACACGCTGCCAGTCAAAAGGAACATCACGCAGGCAAGCCAGAGGGGCAGCCAACGCGCGCAGATACTTCTTCTTCCAATCGCAGGATCAAGCGGTCGAGGTGGGAAGACTGATCCCACTTCGAAAACACCTCTCATGGCTTGCGCGACTTTTCACCCGGCGCCAGCGTGAGCTCGGCCATGCGGCCGCCGTTCAGCGCTACCCAAGAATTCTTCGTCAACGGATACTTGTCCGTGTAGCTCAGCGGCTCGTGGGCGGCGACGCAGTTGTTATAGCCGCCGGTGATCTTGTAGCACTTCTCATAGGCGAGAAACTGCTGGACGGTATCAGTCTGCTGCACGTTCGCCGTCATCCAATCGCGGATGCCCTCGTACGACGAGAACGCGTCCGAGCCAAATACTAGTTTACCGATGCTGGTCGGCACCTCGAGCAGTTGCGAGCCGGCTGTATGAGCGCGAAACGCCGGATGAATCCGCACGCCCGGCAGGATCTCCGTCTCGCCGTCGACGATCACCGCCTTGCCCTTCAGCACCTTGCCGTAGACCTCCTCGACGGTGAGCGGCATGTAGCCGCAAGCAGGCGTACGGTTGCAGCCCCCCGGATCGGAGTTAACCGCCCGGATGTGCGGTTCCGGATAGTTGAGGGCCCATTCAATCGCTTTGAGCTCTTCGCGCTGGACGTAGAGCACGGCATTGGGCAGGTCGGACAATTGGCCGGCGTGGTCCCAATGAGCGTGGCCGATCACTACCTTGGTGACATCGGCCGCATTGAAGCCGAGAGCCTTCAACTGGTCCGGCAGCGGAGCCCAGTGATCCGACCCGGTCATCTTCAGGTAATCCTGCTGCTTCCAACCGGTATCGTAGAGGATCAACTCACTTCCGCATTTGATCACGCCGATGTTTACCGGCAGATCGACGCTCGGAATGTTGCTCTCCGGCTTGGTGCTGCCAGGCACGAAAGTCCGATCTGGCATGAAGGATCCGAACGGCACGTTCATGAAACGGCTGCTCTCGACCAGCCATGCCGAGCAGACCGGTTGTTGGGCCTGCGCCGCCAAGCCGAATAGGCTTGTCATCGCCGCTATCCCCGCGGTCAACGCAAACGAACGGATTCTTGGTGCACATTTTCTCATTGCGTTCCTCCGTTACAGCTAGATGACTTCTTTTTTGACTGAAAGATCGGATTTCGCTTGCTGCTTCCCTTCGATCGACCACTAGTGCGGCTTGTATTGTCCCGGCCAAAGCACTTCGCCAACGCGAAGCATGTACTCCGAAGCCTTCACATCCAACCCATGCGCAACTTGGAGTCGCTGCGAGTCGCCGTCTTCGGCGAACTTTAGCATCTCGGCCGCGGCGTTGGCGTAGAGTGCCATCGCGTCGACGTACTGCGACTGTGTCTTTGATAGCGAGGGTGGCGCGCTCATGGCGCGGACCTGCATTTCGGCATCATGAAAGAATTTCGCCAGCGGCTCGATCTTTCGTGCGAACGCCCGTGCGTCCCGATCCTCGGTCTGATAGGTGATGCCGGCAAAGCTCAATGCCACGGCCGACCGCGTCGCCTCACGGTGGACCGCCCACAAGGTTGTTGCGAAGCGCTCCTCGTCCGCCGTCAATGCCGGCAGCTGCGCCTTCTCGGCCCGCGCGTTGATCGGTTGCAGGGCTGGTTGCGACCGCGGTCGGATCTCGTGTAGCCATGCCACACCCGCGGTTGCCGCGAGCGCCACAACGACGCCCGCCAGCAACAAGGATCGCCCACCGGCCGTGCCGATCGTCTGAATGGCGCATCCTCCATTTATGGTTGCGGCAGTCTATCCCTCGGTTTCCGCGGCGGTCAACCGACGCGGCGGTGAAACAGACCTGCCCGCACCAATTCCTTGCCGTCGCCAACTTGCGGTCAATGGGGTTCCCAGGTCGGTGCGCCAGTGAACAGGCCCCCCTCGGCAAAGCCGATCCCGTAGACCAGGACCAGCCCGAAGACGAAGCTAACGAGCCCCGAGGCCACCCGGAGCCGCCAATTGAATTTCGGCAGATTGACCGCCGTGAACACAAACGGCGCCGACAGTATCAGCGTGATCAACATCATTCCGGCGATGGTGCCGAGCCCGAACAGCAGCAGATAGCCGAGCGCAGCGATCGGCTCGCGTATGATGGATAGGACCATCAGGGCGACGGCGGCCGATCCTGCAAGGCCGTGCACGAGGCCGACCGCGAAGGGGCGCAGCCACTCATAGAGCGCGATCCGCCCGAGCCAGGATCGGTCAAGCCGCGCCAATGGTGTATGCTCCTCAGTGTGCCCGTGCGCACCAAGGTGGTGACCGTGCGGGTGCCGGTGCACGTAATCGCCGTGCGCATGCAAGTGGTCATGAAGATCAAGCGTATGTCCGCTGCGGACGCCGGCATGGACGTGAGCTGCGCCGACCGCGCGCCCGATCCCCGTCAAGGTGAGAACGCCGAGCAGGATCAGCATGATGCCGACCGCAAATTCCATCGACAGACCAAGCTGCGGCGGGATAACGACCCCGAACACGACGATCGCCGCACCGACCGCCATGACCGTGATGGTGTGTCCTACGCCCCAAGCGGCACCGATCAGCGCCGAACCCGCCACGCTGCGTTCACGGCTGACGATCGTCGCGATAGCGACCACATGGTCGGCGTCGGTCGCATGCCTCATTCCGAGGAAGAAGCCGAGCAACAGGAACGACAAGACATTCAGGGCAGTTCCGGTCATGCGCACACACTAACATGGCTATCCCCGGGCGTAATCTATCAGTCTGGCGAGATCGACCGGTCTGGTAATATCAGCAAGTGTGGTGACAAGCTGATGCGTCACGCTCTCTACGAAGCAGCGAACTCGCATCTTCGGATCGCGAAGAAATGGTCTGTTCTGCGCGCGTGGGGCATAAAGCTCGCCAAACGCGTAGGGCGAAGAAAGGATGCGTGGCAGAAAGCTGGCTATTATCATGCACCGTATGTGGGTGACCGGTACCGAATTTCGCTTCGGCCAGCCATCGGCTTCGAACGCGACTTAAGGATCGTTCCGGCGTAGCTATCTGCTCTGCCGAAGACGTGGGGAAGGTCAGTCCGTTTCGATCCCTGTGCGTTTCAGCACGTGCTGTGAGCTTGGACGAGCTCGCCTCGCCGGACCCCATCCTGGAGCGAGCCATTTGTGGCCGACTTCGAACAGAAGCGAGGACCAGGCAGAAGCAGTAGGCGGCAACGATCGTGACCCAAGGGGCGGAGACGCTCCGCGGCTCTACTCGCAGGCGTATGCCTGCGAGTAGAGCGTGACCGGCGGTACGGCGGGCCACCGAACACTGTATACTTCTTCCGCCTCACAAGCAGATATTTCTCGTGGACCAGCCGACGGCCGTGATGGGCCGGAAGCGGCCAGGAGACACGCCATCTGGTCTAAGTACGATCGTCGGCGGGCCTAGAAGATGACCGCATTGCCCGTTATGATTGAGCCTATGACTGAGAAGATTCGCGTCGTCCTTCTCTATGGCGGCAGGTCCGGCGAACATGAGGTCTCGCTGAAATCGGCGGCCGCCGTGCTCCGGCACCTCGACCGCGAGCGTTTTGAGGTAATTCCGGTCAGCATCGACAAGACGGGGCTCTGGCAATGGAACGATCTTCGTCTCATTGATCAGGCGTCCGCTCAGGCCTTGCCGATCCTGCCCGATGCACTTGAGGTGCGGCTCGCAAGGGGACCTGGCGGACGCGGCACCCTCATCCCGATTTACGCGGAAGTGGCCAACCCAATTGAGATCGATGTTGTCTTTCCGGTCATACATGGACCACTCTGCGAAGACGGCACCGTACAGGGCTTGTTAGATTTAGCCGAAGTCGCCTATGTTGGATCCGGCGTTCTCGCTTCCGCCGTCAGCATGGATAAGGATGTCGCTAAACGCCTCGCCAGACTGGCTGGCATTCCCGTCGCGCCCTATCGCGCGCTCACTCGTAGAGCTTTCATACAGGATCGGCCTTCATCTCTCGCGAAGGCGGCCGAAGGTTTGAAGCTCCCTGTCTTCGTCAAGCCCTGCAACATGGGCTCTAGTGTCGGCATTCATAAAGTCAAAGCATGGGATGTGCTCGGCGCGGCGATTGATGATGCATTCCGTTATGATTTGAAGGTGTTGGTTGAGCAGGGCATCGACGCACGCGAAATTGAAGTGGCGGTGCTTGAGGGCGAGCCACCTTTGGTGAGCCTCGCGAGCGAACTGAACCCCAGCTCTCACCATGAATTCTATTCGTACGAGGCAAAATACCTCGATCCCGATGGTGCTCAGGTTGATCTGCCGGCCAAGCTGGACGCAGCCCAAATGGAGCGCGTGCGGTCACTCGCGGCCGAGGCGTTCGTGGCCCTCGAATGTAGCGACCTTGCTCGCGTTGACTTTTTCCTCGACCGACAAACCGGCGAGTTCTACTTCAATGAGATCAACACCCTCCCCGGATTCACCTCGATCAGCATGTATCCGAAGATGATGGAAGCTTCGGGCTTGCCTTATGGAGAGCTATTGACGCGCCTCGTTGACCGAGCGCTCGATCGACACCGGCAGCGCCAAACACTGGAGCGGGGCTATTTGAGCTAGGCGTGATTTTCCGGTTTTGGGTCCAAGCAGGACCTTAACGTTTAATCCCCAAGTGGCCGTTCTACCCTTAAGCGAGACATAGGTGCCCTGGAAAAGGGCTTGACCATCTTGTTCGGATTACAGAAGGGATCGAAGCCGAATGCCCGAGACGCGACGCGGCTCGGTTCACGAGAGCCCGATCCGCGACTAGCGGACGCGCCAACCGTATGTGCTGCTTCTCGCTGGTCCGGCAGCGTTGCCCTCCGAAGGTAAAGATCACACGTTCGAATCGTGTCGGGTGCGCCACTTGTTAAGGGCCTCAGTTTGTAGGCTCTTGACCAAATCGGTCCCCGCCGTCCAGCCGCCGAAAAGCTCGCTGTCACAACCGTTCACGACCCGTCGGACGGAGCGGCCACGACGGCGACGGCCGCGACAGCGCTCACGATCTGCCATGATTGCGCTTTCAAGACACTCGAGCGATCTCGAAACCGGTATAGCGTTGCACTCGTCTGGAAAGGCATAAAGCTGCTCGCCCAGGAAGACGCTGCGGGGCAGCTAGCAAGTCTCGAGCACTGTCAATTAGCACATCAGAGCGCTCCGGGAGATGTTCGCGCGCGCTTCAGTCAAGCAGTTGGGCAACGATGCGCTCTGTTTCAAGGTAGTCCAGCGCCAAGTAGTGCGCCCCCGCCTTCTTAAGATAGGCGCCATGGTCTTCGCGGATATGTCCCGCAGCCAGTAGTCCAACGACCGTACATCCCGCTGCCCTTGCCGCAGTCACTCCGCTCGGGCTGTCTTCAATGACAATGCAGGCGTTTGGAGGAATTCCGATGCTGGCCGAAGCGTGGAGAAAGATGTCGGGGTAGGGTTTGCCCCGTTCGACGTTGGACGCACTGAATACACGCCCATGGAAAAGAGACGTCATATTCATAACGTCGAGGCAAAGAGCGAGCCTGTCCGGCGAGGAGGACGATGCAATACATCGCGGCACGTGATCGAATCTTGCAATGAATTCGCGCACGCCTGCGATAGGCAGCAGTGATCGCCTGAAACGATCCAGAGTGCGGGCCTGATACTGGTCGCCGAATGAGAGAGGCAGCTTTCTGCCGACCGTCCTCTCGATCTCAGCGAGAATTTCGCTGAAGCGCTTACCTAGATAGGCACGGTACGAGTCCTCAACCGTCGTCGGCACGCCAAGCTCGGTTACGATTTCGGCAAGCACAGTGTTGGCTAGAACCTCGCTGTCAGCGACAACGCCATCGAAGTCGAAAATCAGCGCTTTGGCCATTCACTGAGCTCGCGAGCACAGGGTTAGGGGTAAATGATCGCCTTGATGATCCCGTCGCGGCGCGCAGCCTGCTGTTCGAACGCCACCGGCGTCTGGTCCAGCGAAAAGCGATGCGTTGCGAGGGGGGCGAGTTTAACGTGACCGCCCTCTGCCAGAGCGATCGCTCGCGGATAGACCTCCGGCATGCGACGCGAAAATTTAATCGACAGGCCCTTGCGGCGCGATTCTGCGCCGCTCAGCACATACTGATTATTCTCCGGGATTCCGACGATGACGAGTCGACCACCAATGCGGGCACTGCGCGCGGCATGCTCGAAGCCGTGCGAGGAGTCCGTCGCCTCGATAACGAGGTCGGCGCCGCGGCCGTCGGTAAAGCCAATAGCTTCTTCAGGACAGCCGCAGCTGACGTGGGCGCCAAGATCGCAAGCGATATCCGCCCGTTCCTTTATCGGGTCAATCGCGATGATCTTGCTGGCGCCCGCGAGGCGCGCCAACTGTATCAGCAGCAAACCGACCGGGCCGCAGCCAAGCACTGCGACGGTCTCCATTAATCGGGGGCGCGCGAGATCCATGGCGTGGATCGCAACGCCAAGCGTTTCCAGAATGGCCGCACCTGCGGGATCGATGCTGTCAGGCACGATGTGTAACGCGGATGTCGGCACACAGATGAACTCGGCCATCGCCCCGTTGTTCGGGGCGTAACCCAGAAACCGCACATTAGGACAGAGATTGGTATGGCCGCGATGACACCACTCGCAACGACCGCATGAAATCGACGGGTCCACGGCGAACAGCGCATCCGCCGGTAAGCCTGCCCGTTTCGCACTCTCCGGAATCAGCGTGCCGGAAAATTCGTGACCAAGCACAAACGGATTGATCCGGGTCGGACCCGTTGTGCCGCCTTCAAGGTACGAGTGCAAATCGCTGCCGCAGACGCCTACGGCCTTAACCTTCACGATGACCTCATCAGCGGCCGGCGTTGGCGTCGGAATTTCGGTGACGCGAATATCGCGAACTTCGTGGAGCACCGCTGCGCGCATGTTCAAAACCCTGATTCCTGCATGTTTTCGGCGCCACCGCCTTCGCGATGACGGCACTATACATATGTATCGCTTAATTTACAAATGTTCATGCTGGCAATTTGGCATAATGCTGCTGATAGATGGCGCGTCGTTCCTCCAAACCCGGACGCCAGCCGGCGCGTGGCTCAAGCATGGTCATTCCATGGCGGTCGCCCTCGTGGCTCAATCCACCGCCGCTCGCCTGGCGCGCCAGCCGCGCGGCACCGAGCGCCGGACCCAGCAGAGCTAATGGCGGCAGCAGCAGCGGGCGGTCGATGACGGTCGCGATCAATTGCCCCCAAAACCGGCTGCGCGCACCACCGCCGACAAGTGCGATCGTTCCGATCGACGCGCCGGCCGCAATCAGCGCGTCGTGGCAATCGGCAATGGCAAAAGCGACACCCTCGATGACGGCGCGACCGATGTGCAACGGCCCCGCCGCGCCACGCAGATTCGATAGGGTTGCTGTGGCGAGCGGATCGTCATGCGGCGTCCGCTCGCCGCCAAGATAGGGCGAGAACACCGGTATATCAGCCGGCGACAGATCCGCGGCTTCAATCTCGGCGAGGAAGCGCTCGATCGAGACGACGCCGAGGATACCGGCAACCCAATTCAGCGCGCTCGCTGCGCTCAGGACGCAACCATGTTGGCCGAACAAGCCGGGCACGGCATGCCTGTGGGTGTGCATGCCCTGGCCGCGTGCCGGTACGAAACGGTCGTTGGCAACGAAATAGACCCCCGACGTCCCAAGGCTGATGTATGCGTCGCCAGTCCGAACCACGCCGGCACCGATTGCGCCGGCCATGTTGTCACCGGCACCGCCCGCAATCGGAAGATTACTGCGCAAGCCAAACCGCCGCGCCAACTCAGGCCGCAGCGTGCCGCCGACCGCTCCGCTCTCAACGAGTTCTGGCAGCAGACCGGTGCTGATGCCACAGGCTTCTGCAAGCTGGGGGGACCATGTTCCGGCCTGTGTGTCCATCAACAGCGTGGCCGACGAATCCGCTCGATCGGAAATCGCCTCGCCCGTCAGGCGCAGCCGCACATAGTCCTTCGTTAGCAAAATACGCCGCGTGCGCTTCAAGGCTTCGGGCTCATTGCGCGTCAGCCAGAGAATTTTGGGGGCCGAAAAGCCCGGCATCGGCCGGGCACCGGCAATGCCGGCAAACTCCGCCACCTTTACGTTGAGCTCAGCGCATTCTGCGCCGGCCCGACTATCGTTCCAGAGCGGTGCCGGCCGGATCGGTCGCCCGGCGGCATCGATCAGGGCAACACCGAGCATCTGGCCGGACAGTCCGAGCGCCGCCACACCGGACATGAGCTTCGGATGATCAGCGGCGAGACGGTCGAGCACGGCCGCCGAGGCCGCCCACCAGGCGTCGGGATGCTGCTCGGACCAGAGCGGGTGCGGATGATCGATCGACAGTGGAGCGACTGCGCTCGCCTGCTCACGGTCCTCGGCATCGATGATTATCGCCTTTACGGCTGACGTACCGATGTCGAGTCCCAAAAACAGACTCATTTCTGCTTACCGATCAGCTTGAGCGCTCCGGCAGCCGCCTTCTCGTCGGTGACCAGCACCTTGCCGATCTTTCCCTGCAACGCAGCCGCGATGACGGGCGCCTTGTTGGTGCCCCCCGCGATCAGCATCACGGTCGGTGTCTTCGCAAGCTTTTCGATCGGCAGAGCGATGGCGCGGGAATTGATGCCGTGATTGATCTGCCGGCCCGATTGATCAAGATATTGTCCCAGCACGTCGCCGACCGCCCCGGCCGCACGCAGATCCTCGATACCTACGTCCGGCGGAAGGCCGTGCCGCACCAGAAGGGAGCGCGGCGTGAGGTCGCCCAAGCTGAGTAACGCAAGATCGAGGTTGCTGACGCGCTCCAGAACCTCCGCATAAACGTCCTGTGCCATGAGCGTGTCGCGCGAGCGCTTGCTGCTTGCGTAGATCGGAGCGGCCAGATAACTGCATTTGGCGTGCAGTCGGCGCGCCAGCTCGCCTGCGATTTCGAACGTATTGAGCTCGAGCCCTCGCGAGAGGCCCCCCATCATCGAGACGACCCAGAGCTCTGGGTATTCCGCAGGCGTGACGTGGCGGATCGTTTCACGCAGGGTCGCGCCCCAGCCAATGCCGATCGTGTGCGGACGCTTATCCTCCAGAACTTTCGATAGGTAACTCCCGGCCGCCATACCAATCAGGCTCGCGACGAGTTCAGGGTTTTCCGGGCTCGGAATCACCACCGCGTCGTCGAGCCCGCACCGTTCGCGCAACTGATGTTCCAGTTCGGTGCAGCTCGCAAACTCTGAATTCAGCCTAATGCTGACGATGCCGGAGTGCCGTGCCTCCGACAGCATGCGATTGACCCGCGCCCGCGTCAGCCCGAGCCGCTCGCCGATCTCGGCCTGGGTCAAATTCTCCATGTAATAGAGCCAAGCAATCCGCAAAACAGTCTGGTCACTCAAAGCGCAATCTCCTGGAGCAAAGTCAGAAGCTCATCGTGAATGTGACCATTTGTGGCAATCTTCTGCAAATCGTCAAATTGAGAATCGACACCTGCGATCGTCGTCACGCGCCCATTTGCCGCGCGCAGCAGCGGCATGGCCGCGGCATGCGAGACGAGATCTGACTTGAGCGAGACGAATGCGTCGAGCCGGCCGGCCGCGATCCAGGCCATTTCGAGCGCACCGGAAACAACAATGCGGACGCCCCGGACGACCGAACCGAGCCGCTCGATGATGGCGGCGGCGGCCCGCACTTCGTCGGGCTGAAAATGCGAGGTGAGGATGACTGATACGACCGCATCGGACAGCGACCGTGTTTCCGACACTCCCGCTGGCTCGCCATTGATGGTCGCAAGCGCACCACGCACATAGCGGCCGTTAATACCAGATAGCGGCGACTCGACTAACCCGACCAGCGCCTCCCCACCGTCGTGATAGGCCGCGCTGACCGAAAACCACGGCAAGCCGGCTGCGTAGTTTATGGTACCGTCGAGGGGATCGATGATCCAGCGCGACGCTTTTGCGTTGCCGCTAAAGCCTGCCTCCTCCGACAGGATTGCCGAGCGGGGCGTCAGCGCCCGGAGCCCGTCAATCACGATCTTTTCTGCCGCTAGATCGGCGTCGGTGACGATATCGCGCAGTTCCTTGCGCGTCGTCGCGCGTGGACCGTGCTGCATCTCGACCAGCGTCGCGGCCGCCCGGATTACAACTGGCTCGGCACCGTGCATCAATGCCATCAATTCGGATTCGACAGCCATTTCAGATTGCCTTTGCTCCTCGCGTTCCGTCCTCGACCACAAAGGTCGCGAGTCGCCGCACGCCGCTCTTGATATCCTTGACGTCGTCGACTGCCTCGAAACCCACCGTGCAGGTCTTCTCGTCGATTTCGACCGTGGCATAGCCGCGCTTGTCGCCGCGCGCAAAAGCAAGACTTGGATTATCCGCGAGCGCCTTGTGTGTCGTTGCCTCGCCCGGCCCTTCCGAGGTGATGGACGTACCGACGAATTCGGTCGCGACCGTCGGCTCCTCGGGGCGGGTGAAATCGCGCTTCATGCTGCCGGCGAAGAAGGCATGTCGATCACCGCCGATCACGATCGGGTTGCGCGTTTTGTGCGCTACGAGCGCATCGACCAGCCGCCGACGGGCGCTAGGATAACCGTCCCAGCCATCCATCCAGTAGCGGTCACCGTCGTCAGCGCGGCGCCGGTCCTCAGCCATCAAGGTCTGCTGCGCGACGACGGTCCAGCGCGCACGGCAATCAGAAAGGCGACTATCGAACCATCTTTCCTGAGCCTGCCCCAGCATGGTGCGCGCTTCTTCGACCCGTTCCGAACAAGGTGGGGTCCAGGTCGGCCGTCCGCCGTTTACACAGGCAGGGGCCGACCGGTACTGCCGGTTGTCGAGCAACAACACGTCCATTACGTCGCCGAAACGGTAATGCGCGTAGATCGTCGCATCCGCTCCGCGCGGCCGCGCCGAGGCCGGCAGTGGCATGTGCTCGTAATAGGCCTGGTACGCAGCAGCACGGGTCTTCAGGAACTGGACGGCGTCGCGCACCGTGTAGGAGCGATCATTCGCGTAATCGTCGGTGACCTCGTGATCATCCCAGATCGACAGAAACGGAAAGGCCGCGTGAGCCGCCTGCAGATCGGCATCGCCCTTGTAAAGCGCATAACGATTACGGTACTCGGCTAGCGTCGTCGGAATTCCGACGTCGTGCTCGCGCACATGCCGTGCCCCCCAGGATCGTTCGTAGATATAATCGCCGAGGTGCACTACCAGATCGAGATCGCGCGTGGCCATGTCACGATACGCGCTGAAAAAGCCCTGCTCGTATTGCTGGCAGGAGGCGAAGGCGAAACGGAGGCGCGCCTTGTGCCCGGCAGGCGCCGTACGAGTGCGCCCTATTGGGCTGACCGCCGTGCCGGCGCGGAACCGATACCAGTAGACCCGATCGGGCTGCAGTCCCCTCACCTCGGCATGGACGGAATGCGCGAGTTCTGACATCGCGCGCTCGGCGCCACGCGCAACGATGCGTGAGAACTTCTCGTCCTCGGCCACCTGCCATTCGACCTCGACCGAGGTATCGGGCATGCCACCCTCTTCGAGGGGGTGCGGCGCCAGTCGCGTCCACAGCATGACACGGTCCTCGCGCGGGCAGCCGGAGGCGACTCCGAGCGTATAGGGATCGGAACTGAAGGTGACAGGTGCGCCACGCACGATCCCGAAGGGAGCCGCAAACGCGACGCCCGCCAGCGATCCAACGAGAAAATGCCGGCGCGGAATTCCCGTCATGACGCGGCGGGAACTGCCACGCGCTTGCGCCTGATATCGACGGCAAGATCCGGCCGGTCGGTCGTGATCTGCCGCACGGGCTGCGCCAGCCAGTAGCCGATATCCTCCGGCGTATTGGTGACCCACGCACCGAGCCTGGCCGTACCTAGGATGTCCAGCGCCAGCGGCAATGCCGGCGTCAGCAGCGCCTTCTCAATCGCCACGATGCAATCGCGGATTTTCGCAAGCCGCTCCAGCGCCGGCCTAATCCCGCCCATGATCTCCGCCGAGCGGCGGTCGAGCGACACCAGCACGCGCGCGTCCGGCGACAGCCGTCGCACTGTCTCGACCACCTCGGGGACGAAGCAGGTGATGACCGTCCGTCGCTCAAGATCGCGCCGCCGGATCTCCTCGATAATCTTAGCCTCGAGTCCGCGGTAGGCGTTACCCAACGCGTCGGTCTTGATCTCGATATGCAGTTCGAGCGAGGTCGAAGCATAGATATCGAGCACGGAAGACAGCGTCGGGATGCACTCGTCACCGGCGTCGCGTAGCCGCGTCGAGGTCAGCCGGTTTAGGCTGCGCTCGCCGACCGGACCGGAATCATGCGTGGTGCGGTCGAGCACGGGATCGTGGATCACAACGATGCCACCATCCGAGCTCTGGTGGACGTCGAACTCGACCGCGTCGACGTCAACGTCGCACAGCTTGCGGAAGCCGAGCAGGCTGTTCTCGGGCCACAGATCGCGTCCGCCCCGATGTCCGGCGATGAAGACCATTTTATCTCCTCACTTGCTGCTATCGACGAGGCCTTTGAGGAACCAGCGCTGCAATAGCAGGATTACCAGTGTCGGCGGCAGCATGGTCAGGAGCGCGCCGCTCATGGCGACGTTCCAGGCCGGCTCGCTGTCGGAGCGCGGGATCAGGTTCTTCAGGGCAATGACTGCGGTCGCCATGTCCTTGTCGGTCGTGAACAGGAGCGGCCAAAGATATTGATTCCAGCCGAACAGGAACAGAATGATCGCGAGCGCCACCATGTTCGGCACCGAGAGCGGCAGTAGGATGCTCCAGAAGAAGCGCAACGGCGAGGCACCGTCGAGCGTCGCGGCCTCGCAGAGCTCGTCGGGCACGGTCAGGAAGAACTGGCGAAACAGAAACGTTGCGGTCGCCGAGGCAATCAGCGGCAAGATCAGGCCTGGATAGGTGTTGACCATATTCCATTCGAGCGCGATCGTGATGTCGTGGCCGCTGGTCCAGCGCCAGAGATCGGCAAGATGAAAGGTATCAGCGAGCCATTGCAGCGGCAGCGCCGCGTTGGCCACCGCCTCAAAGGTCGGCACGATCCGCACCTCGATTGGCAACATCAGCGAGACGAAGATCAGCCAGAACGCCAACATCCGGAAGCGGAAGCGGAAATAGGTGATGGCGAAAGCCGAAAGCAAGGACACCGCGATTTTGCCGGCGGTGATGCCGAGCGCCACCACCACCGAATTGACGAAAGTGCGGCTGAAATTCGCTTTCGCCCAGGCCACCTGCAGATTTGCGAGGAACTGATCGCCCGGCAGCCAGGGCAGCGGCACCTTTTGTACTTCACTGATCGAGAGCGAACCCGCGACAAAGGCGAAATAGAGTGGCACGCACACCATCAACGCGCCAGCGATGAGTATCGCGTGGCAGACGAAGTTGAGGACAGGTGCACGCTCGACCATCTCAGACCCCGTAATTGACCTTGCGGTCGAAATAGCGAAACTGCAGCAGCGTGCAAAGCAGCGCAAAGCTCATCAACAGCACCGACTGCGCCGCAGAGGAACCGAGGTCAAGATTGACGAAGCCGTCGACAAAGACCTTGTAGACGAGGATATTGGTGGCGCCCGCCGGTCCACCTTTGGTGACGGCATCGATGATGGCGAAGGTTTCGAAGAAGCCGTAAATGAAGTTCATCACGGCGAGAAAGAACACGGTCGGTCCGAGCATCGGCAAACCGATCGAGACAAAGCGCCGGATCGGTCCGGCGCCGTCGACCGCCGCGGCCTCCATCAGCGATACCGGTACAGCGAGCAACCCCACAACCAGGAAAATGTAATCGTAGCAGATATGCTTCCAGGAGGCGGCGAGCGTCACCAGAATCAGCGCATGGTTTGGATTGAGGTTCGGGTCCCAGGCGATCCCAAGCGCATGCAGGATCTGAGCGAGTGGGCCGACCGCCGGATTGAACAGAAAGGCCCAGAGAATGCCGGCGATTGCAGGTGCAATCGCATAGGGCAAAAGAATAATAGTGCGATAAATCGGGCGGCCGCGAATGATGCGGTCGGTGGCAAAGGCGAGCACCAGTGCCACCAGCAGCGTTAGCAAGTTCTGCCCGACGGTGAACTGAAATGTCACCCACATCGACTGGCGGTAGTCGTCGCTGGCGAACAACGCCTTGAAATTATCAAACCAAACGAACTGGACTGTTGTACCAAAGGGATCAGCGAGCAGAACCGATTGCGTCAGCGCCCGCAGTGACGGGATGAAGAAGAAGAACAGCAGGATCAAGAATTGCGGCAGCAGCAGCAAGGTTGGAAGGCCCGGCCCCTCGCCAAAATTCGCCCGCTTTAACCCGGGCTCGTGCGCGCGCCGCGCTTTCTTGCGGCGCGCGGATGCCGGGTCGGAGCCGCGCAACGTCGGCTCGGCGCCCCCCGCGGAACGCGATCGTGCCTGCCCAGCCACGTCATGCCATGTCGTTGATGAACGTACGCCGCCAGAAGTCACTCGAGATTTTTCCCCGCATTGAGCTTCTCGAACTGACGGAGGATCTCATTGCCGCGCTTGACCGCGTCGTCCATCGCCTGCTGTGGTTGCTTCTGGCCCGCAAAGACCGCCTCCACCTCCTTTTGCTGCGCTAGCATGGTCTGCACGAAATTGCCGAAACGGAAGCCGCGTGAGTTCTCGTTGGGTGTACCGCGCGATAATTGTAGCACGGCAATCTCTCGAGTCGGATGGTCCTTGTAATAGCCTCGCTCGCGCGCCAACTCGTAGGCGCGATTGGTCGCGGGAACGTAGCCGGTCGCGCCATGCCACCACACCTGTGTCTCCGGCTGGGCAATGAAATTGAGGAAGGCCGCCACTGCCTCGTAACGCTCCAGCGTATGGCCCTTCATCACCCAGATCGCGCCGCCGCCGATGGTGCTGTTGAGCGGCGGATTGATGTCGCTCTCATGCGGCAGGAACGTAGCGCTCCAGTTGATGGTAGCGTTACGCTCGATATTGCCGTGCGACGCGGTCGAGTTGACGAATGTCGAACACCGGCCGGATGTGAACAATTGCTCGGGGCTGAAGCCCTGCCCCGCAATTTGCATGATGCCGTCGTCGAGCCATTTCTTCAGGCGCGCGACTTGGGAGACCACTTTGGTTTTGTTGTAGACGAACTCCGTGCCAAGCCCGTCAAAGCCGTTGGCAAGCGTGCCGTACGGCTGATTGTTGATGGCGCTGTAGTTCTCCAAGAGGCTCCAGTAAAAATCGCCGGGCAGTACGGTGCCGCACTCGCTGATGCCCTTAGCCTTGATGGCGTAGAGCTGCTTTTCCAGCTCCTGCCAGGTGCCAGCTGGCTTGTCGAAACCCGCCTTCTGGAAATGATCCTTATTGTACCAGAATATCGGCGTGGATGAGTTGAACGGCAGGGCCGACATCCGCCCCTTGTAGCTCCAGAAGCTCGCCACCGGTTTGATGAAGTCGGCGGAATCGATCTTGTAGCCCTGCTTCTCCAGGAGGTCCTGCACTGGTACGACCGCCTCCGACAACAACATGGTAAGGTAGCCACGCTCGGCGATCTGAACCATTTCCGGCGGCCGCTTGGCGCGGTAGGCGGCGATGACGCCATTGGTTACCTCATCGTAATTGCCCTTGGCGACCGCGACGACCGTGTACTTGTCCTGCGACTTGTTAAACCTCTCAACGAGCTCGTTGAGCCGATCACCCAGTACACCACTCATCGCGTGCCACCACTGCACCTCTATCCGCGCAGCTTTCGCCGAGGGGGCCAATGCCAAAACCGTAAACAAAACGGCGATGAAAATAGCGCGTTTCATGGTTGGTCCTCCCTGTCAAAGCTCGGTCAGCTGGCCGGCCTCGACGCCCATTGAGCATTTGTATTTATACAATGACATATGTCCCGGCGCGATGAAAGGGGGCAGATTTGTTTCACCGCACACGCGCCATCCGCGGGCTAGGCGCGCGCCTTCAGCCGAAGGCGGCCAGGCTATGGCCGCCGACAAGCTATTCTGTCGCACCACAAATGATTTATTTTGGGAACAGCTTGTCCCGAATGTAGCGCGAGGTCGCCGTAAGTCGGATCCCGCGCGGCTTTCGCCAGGCAACCTTGTCGATCTCTTTCTTGTCACCGATCTTCAATGGACCTGAGGCTTTCTTTGCGACGAAGATGGCGTCGCTCATCCTTCGACCGGTCTCCCGGTTCTTGCCTTTCACCTCCTTCCACAGCTTGAGCTCGCCAAGTTTGAGCTTGGGCAACTCTTCGCGGATTTCACGGTGAAGGCACTTCCTTTCACTTTCCCCGTCTTGCTTACGGCCGCCCGGAAACATCCAGAGCTTGTCACGCCGTCGCCTGACGAGCAGGATCCGCCCTTTCTTCGCCGCAACCAGTTTTGAAGACTTTGTCATATCAGTCAGCCAACTCGATCAGAACCGGTTGATGATCGGACGCATCGGTCTGGCCATTGACGTCCACGCGCCTGATTCGATCAACCAGATCTTCCGTCACGAAGATGAAGTCGCGGCAATCGGGGCCATCTGTCCATTGCGCGTGATCATACAGCCCGCAGGTTGGAGATCGCGGCACGCCGGGCCGACCAGCTGTCCAGGCATCGCGATAGTTGAGGCCGGGCCGGATGGACCGGTCAATCATCGCGTGCTGCGGATCGGTGACGTCAAAATTGAAATCGCCGCACATCAGGCTCGATGCCGCAACCGTCTGACTTTCATAGGGCTCGTCGGGCTGTCTGGTGGGCGCCTTCGGACCGGTCGACGCGTCCTCCTGCAAGTCGAGCAGACGCGTGATCTGCGCCTCGCGCTGCGCGACCGAATGATATTCGAGATGCGTGTTGACGATACGTACAGCGCGGAAGGAGGCCTGAACCGTCACCTCCAGCGCGTGGCGCCGCATACTGCGCACGCTCCCCGCGCCCGGCCACGGCAGGATGTGGTTGTTGATCTGCACGACTGGCAGGCGCGACAGGGTCATGTTGCCGAAGCGATGCAACTGCCCGGCCTGATCGACGGTTTCGATCGCGGGCCGGAATATCGGCAGGTGGCCCGGCAGCAGCGCGGCGAGCTCCGCGCTCTGATCACCTCCCCCGTCATACTTGGCGAAATTCGAGCTTACCTCCTGGAAACAGAAGACGTCGGCATCCATCGTTTCCCTGGCAATCGCGACGATCCTCGCCAGATCGGTCACGCCGTCGCAGCCCTTGCCGCATTGAATGTTCCAGGTAAGAAGGCGCATCAACGAATGCCTGCACGCATGAAGGATTGAACGAACTGCCGCTGGAAAAGCAGAAACGCGATCAGCAGCGGCGCCATGGTCATCACCGTTGCCGCGGTGATGACCGACCAGTCCACGCCGGTCTCCGGCGCGCCGAATACCGCGAGGCCGACGGTAAGCGGCCGCGCCTCGACCGAGTTCGTCACGATCAGCGGCCACAGAAAATTGTTCCAGTGGTAGCTGACCGAGACGAGACCGAACGCTACGTAGGTCGGACGCGCCAGTGGCACGTAGACCCGCCACAGGATTCCCAGCGGCCCCGCGCCCTCGACCCGGGCGGCCTCGACCAGCTCCTGAGGGACGCTTTTGAAGGTCTGCCGCAGCAGGAAAATGCCAAAGGCGCTGGCGAGATAAGGCAGCGCAATCGCGGGAATTGTGTCCAGCAGACCAAGCTTGGCAATCGCGCGATAATTCTCGACGATCAGCACGTCGGGCATGATCATCAGCTGGAGCAGAACGAGCGCGAATGCGATGCCGCTGCCCCTGAACTTGAAGCGCGCAAAGGCATAGGCCGCGAGCGTCGAGAGAATGAGCTGCCCGATCAGGACCAGGGTAACAAGGACAATCGTGTTGAGGTAATAGCGGGCGAATGGTGCCTGCTTCCAGGCGCGCGCAAAATTCTCCAGCGTCCATGGCGCGGAGAGGCTGAACGACGTCGCATAGGCGGCCGGATGCAGCGCGCTCCAGAAGGCATAGGCCAATGGCGCGAGCCAGATTAGAGCCAGGACCCAGGCAGCGACGGCCTCGACGGGATGTGTCCGGCCTCTCATTGGTAGTGGATCCTGCGATCGAGATAACCGAACTTGACCAGTGCAACGGCACTCAGCAGCACCAGGAGCACCACCGTCAGCGTCGCAGCGTAGGACGAATCCTGGAACGTGAATGCGACTTCATAGATGTAGTACAGCAGCAGCGTGCTGGCGTTATTCGGACCACCCTTGGTCATGATGACGAGCTGATCCACCAGCTTGAACGAGTTGATCACCGCGTTGATCGCCACGAACAACGTGGTCGGCATCAGCAAGGGAAACGTGATCCGGCGGAAGGTGTACCAGCGGCCCGCACCTTCGATGGAAGCAGCTTCCTCGAGGTCTGGTGAAAGTTGCTGAAGGGCTGCGAGGTAGAAGATCATGAAGAATCCGGCCTCCTTCCAGATCACCATCACGATCAGGCAGTTCATGACCGTCGAGGGATCGCCAAGCCAGTTCCAACCACCGAGACCGAAAAGGCCGCGCAACTGATCGAGCAGGCCGTAATCCGGGGTGTAGAAGAACAGCCAGATGTTGGCGACGGCGATCATCGGCAGCACCGTCGGAGTGAAATAGGCCAAACGCAGGAAACCGCGGCCGCGCATGTTCCGATTGACCCAGATCGCCATTAGCAAGGCCAGAGCGATTGACGCGGGAATGGTGCCGAGCGCGAACCAGAAATTGTTGACCAGCGCCTTCCAGAAGATCGGGTCGGCTGCCATGGCCTGATAGCTGTCGAGGCCGACAAAGACCTCGGTGCCGTTGCGGCGCGTGATGAACAGCGAATTTCGGATCGTCGCCAGGATCGGGTAATGGGTGAACGCCACCAGCAACACCGCCGCTGGCAACAACAAAAGCCACGCGTTTACGGCATTCCACCACGCCTGCGATCCAGCGCGGCGTGGTGCAATCGGCGATGATACGGCGGTGTCGGTCATTCGTCAGGCGGTGGGATGGCGGCGAACCACCATCCCACCATTGTCCTTACTTGTAGGTTCGCAAGACGCGATCGGCCTGCTGCTGGGCGGCGGCCAGCGCCTCCTGCGGCTTCTGCGTGCCGGTGACCGCCGCCTGCACGGCATCATTGACGAATTTGTAGATGCGGCCGTTCTCGTGGACGGAGAGCTCGGGCACCGCATGCTCGAGCTGATCGCGCGCGACGGTCGCCTGGGGGAAGCCCTTGGCATAGTCCTGCATCGCACTGGTCTTGTAGGCGGCAGGCGACACGGCGACATAGCCGGTCTTCATGCTCCATTCCGCCGCGCGGTCGGGCGCAGTCATCCACTCGATGAACTTGACGGCCGCCTTCTGCTGCTCGGGCGAGGCGCTCTTGAAAATGTAGAAGCTGCCGCCGCCGGTCGGCGATCCGCGCTGCTCTTTGGCCGGAAGCATGGCCACACCAAACGGGAATTTTGCGGCATCCTTGACGGCAGTCAGATTGCCGGTGGTATGCCACATCATCGCCGTCTTGCCTTCGAGAAAGTCCGTGCGCAGCGTGGCCCAGTCGACGCTGCCCGTCGGCATGACATTGTGCTTGCGCGACAGGTCGACCCAGTAATCAAGCGCGGCGACAGTCTTCGGCGCAGTCAGGTAGACCTCGTTGCCGGGCTCGTTCATCATCTTCTGGCCATTCTCGATGGCCAGCGCCTGCAGCATCCAGTAGCCGTAGCCGGTCGAGGGAATCTCGACGCCCCAGCGCGTGGTGTTTCCTGAGCTGTCCTTCTTGATCAGCTTCTTCGACATCTCGACCATTTCGTCCCAGGATGCCGGTGCCTTCTCCGGATCAAGGCCGGCCTCCTTGAAGGCGTCCTTGTTCCAGTACAGCACGATGGTCGAGCGCTGAAACGGGATGCTCCAGGTCTTGCCGTCGATCTGGCCGTTGGCCATGAAGGCCGGATAGAATTCCTTGAACCAGGCCTTGTCACTGACGAGACCGTCGAGCGGCACGATCGCGTTCTCGTCCATCAGCGTGAACACGTCGGTGGACAGCAACACCGACAGTTGCGGCGGCTGGCCGCCCTTCATCGCCGTCATCGCCTTGGTCATCGTATCCGTATAGTTGCCGGCATAGACCGCCGTCACCTTGATATCCGGATTGTCCTTCTCGAAGCGCGAGACCATGTCGTCGACGATCTTGGTGACGGGCCCACCGACCGCAACCGGATAGTACATCGTCAGATCCACCGCGGCCGCCGGGCTGACGGCGCCCATGGACAATGCAGCGAACGCGGCTGCCATTAACATCGTGCGTCGAGCAAACATCTTGGTCTCCTTCGTTATCTGTCTTGGCCGTTCTAAAGCCACCGCTCTCAACGGTCGGAGGCTGCCAGCCGCCCCTCTTTGACAATGTGTTCCAGCCGGACTTCCGTGGTGGAATCGAACCGGTGTTCGTGCCCCGCGTCCCACGCGATCCCGACGTTTTCGCCCGGTTGAACCTTGCTGAAACCATCAAGCCGCACCGAGATGGGCTGCCCATCAATCTCGCACAGTACGATGCTGTCCGCGCCGAGATGCTCGACGGCCTTGACGCGCACGACATGATCGCCGCCTGCGACGATGCGGATGTGCTCCGGCCGGATGCCGATGAGCCGATCGCCCTGCCGCACGAGATTCATCGGCGGCGTGCCGATGAAACGCGCCGTGAACGCCGTTGCGGGGCGGTTGTAGAGCTCCTCCGGCGAACCATTCTGCTCGATGCGACCGTCGCGCATCAGCACGACCCGGTCGGCCATCGTCATGGCTTCCGTCTGGTCATGGGTCACGTAAACCATGGTCATGCCAAGGCGCTGCTGCAGCGCGCGGATCTCGGTTCGCATCTCGTGGCGCAGCTTGGCGTCCAGATTCGAGAGCGGTTCGTCCATGAGACAGACCCGCGCTTCCGCGATGATCGCCCGTCCTAGCGCCACGCGCTGGCGCTGGCCGCCGGACAATTGCGAAGGCTTGCGCTCAAGCAGATGGCTTAGCCCGACGATGTCGGCCACACGCTTGAGCCGTTCGTCCCGCTCGGCGCGTGATACGCGCCGCACGCGCAGGCCGAACACGATATTCTCGGCCACGCTCAAATGCGGAAACAGCGCATAGGACTGGAAGACCATGGAGATCTTCCGCTGCGCAGGGGTGAGATGCGTGACGTCGACGCCGCCAATGGTGATCGTGCCCGCATCGGCTTCTTCGAGCCCCGCAATCAAGCGAAGCGTAGTGGACTTGCCGCATCCGGAAGGCCCGAGCAGCACCAGCAGCGAGCCCTCGTCCGCCGTCAGACTGACGTCATCGACAGCGCGCATCGCACCCCAGAACTTGGAGACGTGGCTCAGCGTGATCGCCGACATGGCCGATTGGCTCTCGATTGCGGTGATCTGTGCAAAATGTCGCCGCGCAAACGCGTTGCGTCCTGCTCGCGCGGAGCAGCGCAAGGTCGGTCACGACACGCAGACCGATCCATCCGTGTCTCTCCCCATGACCACGCAACATTCATCGGCGTAGCGATTATTTTGTTCATATGAACATAGTATGACAGCATATGAAATAGAAATTTGCGCCAAGCGTGTTCGAATGATACTTTCGGTGGGCACGGAGAGCCCATGCTCAGCACCACCACCGAACGCCAGGCCCACATTCTCGAGATTGTGCGAGGCGAAGGTTTCGCCTCGATCGAGCATCTTGCGACGCGGTTCGACGTGACGCAGCAAACCATTCGCCGCGTCGTAAATGCGCTCTGCGACCAGGGGCTGCTCCGGCGGATCCACGGCGGCGTCAGCCTCCCCGTCCAGAATCAGAACCTCGCCTATGGCAGCAGGCAGGGATTGAACGCCGACGCCAAACAGCGCATCGCGCAAGCGACCGCGAAACTTATTCCCGATGGCGCGTCGCTGATGATCGGGCTCGGCACGACGCCCGAATATGTCGCGCAGGCACTCTCCCGCCGCGGCGATCTCAGAGTGATCACCAATAGCCTGAACGTCGCCGCGGCGTTCGCACACAATCCAGACGTGGAAATCACGATCGCGGGCGGTACGCTCCGCTCCCTCGACCGCGATATCGTCGGCGAAGCCGCCGCACGTTTCTTTTCGGGCTTTCGCGCCGATTTCGGGATATTCGGCGTCGGCGGAGTTGATCAGGACGGGACGCTGCTCGATTTCCATGTCGATGAAGTCAAAGCTCGGCAATCCATAGCGGCCAACGCGCGAACGGTCGTACTGGTGGCCGACATCACCAAGTTTGGGCGCAATGCGACAGTTCGAGGCGGCCACCTCGACGACTGCCATCATCTCGTTATCAATGATCGGTTGCCAGCGGCGTTCCAGCCGATCGCCGACAGATATGGCGGTCTAATTCACGCGGCGAACGACGCGCGCACGCTCGATGCGGCGGGCGTCCTTCGCTAAGTCGAATTCCTATATGGCTGGGCCGATGGCATGCGCGCCGGACTGAGCCGGCTTGAACATGATCTTCTCGACATTTCGCCTGACAGCGCCGTTCAGCGAAGAGTTACGCATCTCGGCTGACGCCGACCAGATCGTTTACGCAGGTCGGAGGGTCTGTGTCCGATTTTGCTGACGCTGATAAGCGAGCGACGAGCTGTCTCGTTCTAGTCGTTCCAAGGAGCGCCGTCGCCCGAACTATGACAAGCCCCGAGGCTGTCCGATTGGCGGGTAATGCTGAAGATGGGCCTGTTCCTCACCACAGATCGGCACGATCTTCTCAAAACGGATCGTGTTGCGGCTACCGACATTAAGGCATTACAGCTCGGCGCGATCTTCGCGCGGCGACTCGTTACAAGTCCCTTATTGCATCAGTGAAACGGTTGCGCGGTGCCCTCACAAGGAATGGGTCAAGAGAAAATGATCTCTTTCCTTGCTTTCGACTTTATTGCCCCACGAAAGAGCTTTTTCTTCTTCCGCTAGCCCATCGTTCTCCAGACTTTCTTTGGCTTCACTAGAGTGAACGTCATAGACGCAGTTAAATGAGGCCGCGCGGCACGCTCCCTCCTCCACTTTTGATTTCGCAGTCACCCATCCTGGACGGCGAGAAGCCGGCTAACATTGCAGTCGGGAGATGGTCATGCCGCGGCGACCAGCCAAAGTCACACAGGCAGATATTGCTCGCGCGATCCGCGCCGCTAAAGAAGCTGGCGCGAGCGCGGTCATAGTTGATGCAGAAGGCACTATTCGGATCTCGCTAACAACGAGTGCCTCAGGTCCCCAACCGGTGGATGATACTGACCCGGTATGGACACCTTCTGAAGCATTACGGCTTCACCTGAAGCGCACCGAAAGCGGGTGAAACGCACCTTATGCAATTGATGCGGAGTCACCGCATCGCTAGACTCCAGGCATTGGTCCACGGAGACGCCAATGCTTGGGAAGGAACGACGCGACCCCCGCGCAGCCGGGGATCGTCGGATGTATCTCTATTTCAACTATTCCGAGTCCGGCTCACTGCGCTGGTACGTGAAAGTCAGCAGCAAAGGGCGAAGGATCGGGATCGCAGAAGAATATGGGACGCCAGCGTTCGACGCCGCCTATGAGGCAGGCGTTGCAGCACTGGGGGGAGTTCTGCGCATGCGTCGCGTCAAAGGAATAGCGAAGCCGGACCAGCCGGAACGCCGCTATCTGCATGTCGACGTAAGCCAACGTGGTCAAGTCAGGTACTACGTGCAACTGCGCAACCGGCTGCCGAAGATCCGGATCAAGGCTGCATACGGCACGACTGAGTTCGGCGCCGAGGTTGATGCCGCGGTTGCCACCCAGATCGCGCTGTATGGCGACGGGAGCGATTACATTAACGCGCAGAAGCAGCGCAACGAGGAGCGCCCTCCTCTGCCGAACACGCCGGCACGCCATGGTACGCTGCGCTGGTACTGGAACGGCTACAAGCAAAGTGACCACTGGCTCGGCGATCTCAGCGTCGGTCACGAGGGCCTCGCCGAGTCCACCCGGCTACAGCGGACCGGACTGATCGAGTCACTGCTGCCCGAGAATGGCGAGAAGCCGTTTGCGGTACTGACGCGCAAAGTCATCAGATCGGAGATGAAAGCGCGTACCCCGTCGCAGGCGGGCAATTTGCTGTCGGCGGTTCGGGGCATGATCCGCTGGATGATCGACGAGGGCCATCTCGACGAGGACGACGATGCGACCATCGGTCTGAAGTCCGGGAAGGCAAAAGCGAGCCGCGAGACTGGCGGTTTTCTGCCCTGGACCGAGGACGACATGGCCCGCTATCGCGCGAGATGGCCGCTGGGCACCGAAGCCCGGCTGATGTTCGACATCCTGCACTACACGTTCCTACGGCTTGGAGACGCCCACCGTTTCGGGCCACCTCACCTGCGGCAGATCGTTCGGAAAATGGCAGTGCAGATCGCCACCGAGAAGAGCCGGGGCAATACCACCGTCACGGTGCCCGTCCATCCGGAGTTCGCCGAGAGCCTGAGGGCTGCCCGAGCGACAAACATCATCGGCGCCGAGGTATTCACCGGCAAACTGGTCCGTGGCCGGGTTCTCCCGATGAACAAGAAGGCATGGGCGGCCAAGCTGAAGAAATATGCAGTCCTGGCCGGTGTGAACGAACCGAAGAAGAGCTGCCATGGCGTCCGCAAGGCTCGAGCCGAAGTTGCCGCCTACGCCGACTGCACCGAGAGCCAGATGATGGCGATGTTCGGCTGGACCGACCCGAAAATGCCCGCCCACTACATCGCTCAGGCGAATCGAGAAAGGCTCGGGATCAGCGGGATGGAGAAAATCGTCACGTTCGACCAGGGCCAGTCACGCGACGATTTTGTGCCTGGGCAGGAAGCGAACGGCGTGAGAACGCCAAGCCCGAACGAAGTGGTAACCTTCCCGGGTAACATCCGGAAGAAAATCTAATGATTTCAACGGTAAATGTGGGTTTGTGGTGCGCTCGGAGGGACTCGAACCCCCACGATTTTACTCACTGCCACCTCAAGGCAGCGCGTCTACCAATTCCGCCACGAGCGCTTTGGGGATGCCGGCTTAGGGCTTGAGGCCTGCCGGATCAACGGCGCCGATCTAACAAATCCATCAGAGGGGTACAAGCCTGCAAAGGCCCAGAATTCCACAAGCTTGGCAGGAAAAATCCGGACCCCTGCCCGGATCGGCCCTATCGAGGGCCCCGGCCCTGCCGGCTACCCCGGGCCGCCACCGCATGCCCAGGCCGCTACCGCGTGCCCAGGCCGCTACCGCGTGCCCAGGCCGCTACCGCGTGCCCAGGCCGCTACCGCGTGCCCAGGCCGCTACCGCGTGCCCGGGCCGCTATCGCGTGCCCGTCGTGCGCGGCAGCATCTGCTTGACCTCGACCGCGATCCGGTTGCGGTCGACCAGCACGACGCCGGAGGCGACCGGCAGATTGTTGGCGAGAACCTTGACCTCGTCGGCCTCGGTTGCGTCCAGCTCGATGATGGCGCCGCGGGAAAGACGTAATACTTGATGGATCGGCATGGTGGTCGTCCCGAGGACGACCATGAGATCCACGGTGACTTTATCGAGAGTGGGCACTGTCAGGACCGCCGCAACTTGGGACTTAAGCCAAAGGACTTGGCATTTGCTCCCCAGATGATCACCACGTTATGGTTAGCCAATGGTTAATTCGCCTCAAAACCCCCGCCAAGACCTCGATTTGACGTCGTTTTCCGCCTCCACCGGCGAGCCCGTGGAGTGGCGGATCTCGGACGCGCCGGTGCCTTATCCGGAGGCCGTGGCCGCCATGGAGGCGCGAGTCGCCCAGATCGCCGCCGGCGAGGCGCCCGAGCTGGTCTGGCTGCTCGAGCACCCCCCGCTCTACACCTCCGGCACCTCGGGCAAGGAAAGCGACCTGCTCGATCCCCGATTCCCGACCTTTGCCACCGGGCGCGGCGGGCAGCTGACCTATCACGGGCCCGGCCAGCGGGTGGCCTATGTCATGCTCGACCTCAAGCGGCGCCGGCCGGACGTCCGGGCCTACGTCGCGAGCCTGGAGGAATTGATCCTGCGGACGCTCGCCGCCTTCAACGTCCGCGGCGAGCGGCGCGAGGACCGGGTCGGCGTCTGGGTGAAGCGGCCGGACAAGGGGCCCGAGCACGAGGACAAGATCGCGGCGATCGGCGTGCGGCTTAAGCGCTGGGTCTCGTTCCACGGCATCGCCATCAATGTCGAGCCCGAGCTGTCCCATTTCGCCGGCATCGTGCCCTGCGGCGTCGCCGACCCCCGCTACGGCGTCACCTCGCTGGTCGATCTCGGCCAGCTCGCGACCATGGCCGATGTCGACGTCGCGCTGCGCCAGGCATTCGAGGAGCTGTTCGGGCCAACCCGCGCACTGGTGGCGGAAGCGACGGTCTAAATTTTCCTGTTCGAGCCTGACCGGCGCATATTCTCCGCTTGCCGCGGAATCGGCTATGCTTGTTTCAGGTGCCGCCCACGCCTCCCCCCTCCGCTGGGAAAGCAGACATCATGCCGGGCGAATGATCATCGGACCGACTGTTCGAGCGCCAGGCATAAGGAGGGATTGCGCTTTCTGCTCGCAATGGGAGGTTTTGACGATGAGACTCTCTGCGCCGATCTATCATCTGAAGCGACGAGCCAAGCGCCTGTCGCGCGAGGAAGGCATTCCGCTCCACGACGCGCTTGACCGCATCGCTGCGACGGAAGGGTTTTCCGCCTGGAGCATGCTCGCGGCAAAGGCCGCCGCACTGACGCCCGCCAATCGCCTGTTCCCGCAATTCCGGCCGGGTGATCTGGTGCTGGTCGGGGCTCGCCCTGGTCAGGGCAAGACCCTGATGAGCCTCGAATTGGCCGTCGAGGCCATGAAGTCGGGCCATCGCGCGGCGTTCTTCTCGCTCGAGTACACGCAGAATGATGTGCTGGATCGCCTGCGGGCGATCGGTGTGGAGCCGGCGCAGTTCGACAAACTGTTTGAGGTTGACTGCTCCGACGCCATCAGCGCCGACTACGTCGTCAAGCAGATGGCCGCGGCGCCTCGTGGCACGGTCGTGGTGATCGACTATCTGCAACTGCTCGACCAGAGGCGGGAAAATCCTGATCTCGCTGTTCAGGTGCGCGCACTGAAATCCTTCGCGCGCGATGCGGGGCTGATCGTCGTCTTCATCTCGCAGATCGATCGATCATATGATCCGTCGGTCAAGCCGTGCCCAGACCTCGACGATATCAGGCTGCCGAACCCGCTGGACCTCAAGCTGTTCGACAAGACGTGCTTCATCAACAACGCCGAAGTCCAGTTCCGAGCGGCGAGCTGACGGCTTCAGGCCGCGGGTGAGATTCTTCACCCGCGGCCAGCTACCTTACGCCGCCTGCAACGCAACTTCGAGCTTGCCGGCAATGTAGCGCCGCTCCTGGGTCAGGCCGCCAAAGCCGTAGGCGTCGCCCTTGACCTCGTCGACATGCAGGTAGGTCTCATGATGCAGCGGGCCCAAAATCTCGGCCATGCGCTTGAACATCGCGGCGAGATAGGCCGCCTTCTCGTCCTTGGTGTTGGTGCCTTCGCTGACATGGATGTCGATCCAGTAGCTCGCAAGCTTCTGTTCGGCGAGCGACTTGCCGCCGGCGAACCAGTCGCCTGCGTCGACCGATTTCACGATGATGGCGGTCACCCTGGGATCCTTGTGCAGGATCTTTGCGGTCAGCTCGGACACGGCGTTGGCGATATCGGCCTTCAGCGACGGCGACTGGCGGGAGGTGGTGTAGGACACGGTGATCAGGGGCATGGTGGTTCTCCTCAAGATGCTGCGCGGAGTTTGCGCGGCGTTGGTGAGAAGCTAGACCTTGCCCCGTCATTTTGGTATCTTATCTCTGTTGATACCAGTGATAACCATTCATAATGACAGCAACGCTCGACATCGCCACCATCAAGGCCTTCCTGCTGGTCGCCGACCTCCAGAGTTTTACGCGCGCCGCCGAAGCACTCGGCACGACGCAGGCCGCCGTCAGCCTGAAGCTTCAGCGGCTCGAGACATTGCTGGGAAAGCGCCTCGTCGAGCGCTCGCCGCGCGCGGTCCGGCTCACTGCCGACGGCGCCGCGTTCCTCGATCGCGCCCGCGCGCTGATGGAGGCGCATGACCGTGCACTGTCGGGCGAAACATCGACTGCGCAATCGCTCTCGCTTGGCATCTCCGACCATGCCGCGGGCCCCGAGCTGGTGCCGCTGCTCGAACGCCTGCACGCGATGTCCTCAAGTCTCACCCTTGCCGTCACCATCGGCTTCTCACGCGAGATGCAGGACGCTTACGACGCAGGTCAGCTCGATGCCGTGATCGTGCGCCAGGAAGGCAGTCGCCGCGGCGGCGAGAAGCTGGCCGAAGACGAGTTCGGCTGGTTCGCCGCACGGCGCTTCACCCTGCCGAAGGGTGAGCCGCTGCCGCTCGCAACCCTCGCCCCGCCCTGCGGCGTCCGCGCCATCGCCGTCCGCGCGCTCGACAAGGCCGGCCTCGCCTGGCGCGAACGCTTTGTCGGCGGCGGCGTCACCGCGGTGGTCGCGGCCGCGCTTGCTGGCCTCGCGATTGCGCCGCTCGCGCGCCGGATCGCGCCTCCCGGGCTGATCGACATCGGGCCAGCGCAGAAGCTACCGAAACTCGGCAGCTCGAAGGTAATGCTGCATTCGCAGGTCAGCGATCCCGCCAAGCTCGCGGCGCTGCGTGCGGTGGTGGCGACGTTCCGGAGCGTGGCGGCTTAGCTCTTAGGTTGCTCCGTCTCCGCGCCCGCATATCTGCCTGCGATATACCAATAATTCAGCCCGGCGAAGCAACCGGCGGTGACGTATAGCCAACCCAATTCATTGACAGACCTGTAAAGCACCATCTGGCTCGCGGACCCGATCAAACCACCGGCAAGCACGAAGAACACAAGCGAGCGGATGCAAAGCCGTTCGCTCAGCCAGATCGTGGCGATCGACGGAATGCCGCTGAGCACGCAAACGAAGAACAGGATCAGTGGCACGCCGATCAAGATCGCGAAGACAAAATCCCACGGGGACATTGGGGTGACGCGATTGGCACTAGCCAACGCCAGGATGAGCAGAAAGAACAGCTGAATAACGGCCGTCGCCGTCAGGCATCCGCCTAACCAGCCCCGCGTCGCCCGGGAGCAAGTCTCGCAAGCCATGACATCACCTCACAAGATCGCCTCAAACGCGCTGCGCAGCGTCTCGTGCCTGAACACGAAACCGCGACTCAGCGCCTTGTTGGGCAGCACGCGCTGGCCGCCGAGCAGGAGTTCGTCGGCAAAGCCGCCGTCGATCCGGCGCAACAGGCCGCCGGGGATTCGAAACACCGCGGGCCGGTGCAGACGGCGGCCGAGCTCCTCGGTGAACTTTGCGTTGGTGACGGGGATCGGCGCGGTGGCGTTGACGGGCCCGGTGAGATCGGGCGTCGCCATCACATAGGCAATCAGCCGGATCAGATCGTCGCGCTCGATCCAGGACATCCACTGCCGCCCGGTGCCGAGCGGACCGCCGAGGCCGAACTCGAACGGCGTCAGCATCCGCGTGATGAAGCCGCCTTCGGTGCCCAGCACGAGGCCGATGCGCAAACAGACCACGCGGACGCCGAGCTCTTCCGCCGGCCGCGCCGCCTTTTCCCACGCCGCGCACAGCTCATGGCTGAAGCACGCATGTGACTTCGCCGATTCCGTCAGCACCTGGTCGGCCCATAGGCCGTACCAGCCGATCGCGGAGCCGCTGACGAGGACCTCCGGCTTGCGCTCGAGCCGCGCGATCAGCTTTACGACCTCGCCGGTCATGTCGATGCGGGAGCCGAGAATTTTCGCGCGCTTTGCCTCGGTCCAGAGGCCGTTGCCGATCGGCTCGCCAGCGAGATTGACGATGGCGTCGATTGGCGTGTCCGATGCGAGCTGATCGAGGCTGGTGATCAGCGTGACCGGCGGCGGCAGCATCTCGGCCTTCGCGGGGTTGCGGATCAGCGCGATGACGTCGTGCCCTGCCCCGCTGAGGCTCGCGGCAAGGCGGCTGCCGATGAAGCCGGTGGCGCCTGTTATCAGCACGGTCTTGCGGCCGGGGACCTTCTCGACGAGCCCGTGCGCAGGCACGCTTTTCATGCGCCCGAGCCGGCGCATCGCGGCAAAATCCCTGACGCCGCAGAGCGCAGCTCCCACCGCGCAGGCCGTCGCGGCGATGCTGAGCAATCCCTGATACACGACACTCACGCCGAACGGCTGCATCGCCCATTCGATCAGCACCGGCAGCAGCAGCACCAGGATGGCGCCATAGTTGATCGCAAGCAGCGTGTGGTTAATCCGCTCGCTCGGCGGCAGCTTTCGGCTCAGATCTTCCTCGACGAAATCCATCAGCGTGATGACGATCTCGGCGACCAGCACCGCGACGATCAGGATCGCCAGCACGCCGTAAACCTCCAACCAGCCGAGCAGCAGGAACAGCAGCGCATAGAGCATGTTGCGGATACCGTGCAGCTTCAGCTCGAAGCGCTGCGACGGGCGCCAGACCAGGCGCTCAGTGAATTCGTGGTGATAGAAGGTGTCGAACACGCCCATCACGATCTGGATGGCGATGAGGGTCCACAACAGCGGCGTCATGATACGGCCTCCCTGAAGACGGCGGACTGGTGGATCAGCGCGCCGTAACGCGGGTGAGTGACATCGAGGGTGAAACGGAAGGCGCCTTCGCCGAGATCGCTATGCGTCACCGTGAGATCGCCGGGCGTGAGCCATTGCGGCAGCGGGATCCACAAGCGTCCCAGTTGGAGTCCGTAACCGGCACTACGGAAGGTCAGCGCCTGTCCCTCGACCGCGATGCGGAGCGCCATCGAGACGCCGAAGCCGACATACTCTTCGAGCCCGGTCGGGCCGGCAAAACGCTTGGCGGAATGAATCACTTGCGGAAAGCCGCGCTTGCGCGCGCAGATGCGGGTCCAGGTCTGGCCGCCGGTCGCGCCGTCCTCGGTGACAGTCACGATCATGGGGACACCGGTGTCGCGGCCGGTCGGCAGCGGTCCGCCGATCAGGCGGGCGGCTAGCGCGAACCACCAGCCGATGTCACTGAAGGAGACCTCGTCGACCACGCCGACATAGACGACGCTGTCGCCGTCAGCGACCCGTTTCGAAAAGCGCCGCCAGGTCGCGAGCGGCAGCCGGCCCCAATCCTCGTCCGACAGCAACGCGCGGAAGCGGCGGTCGTCGAGTAGTTTGACGTGAGCTGAGGGAGATGCGCTGGAGCCTGATAATCGAGCCGACGTCATCGCACCCTCCTCAACGCTATTTGGCCTTGCCCAGCGGCAGCAGGTTGGCGATCTTCTCGCCAAGCCGCATCAAGGCGACCAGCCGCGGCCGCGGCACTTTCAGCATCTGCATGAACCAGTGGTCGGCGAGCTCGGTGAAGGCGAGCATCTCCTTCAGCCGTTTGGCTGCGACCGGATTGATGGTCGGATCGTCGGCGGCATCGGACACGCAGGCCCTGAGCGCCGTGATCGCCGGATCGAGCTCCCGCTCCTTGCGCCGCGCCGCGATTCTCGCGGCGACCTCCCAGATGTCGGTCTCGGCCTCGTAATGGTCGCGGCGGTCACCAAGGATCGGCACCCGCCGGATCAGGTTCCAGGCGAGCAGCTCCTTCAGCGAGTTGGAGACGTTGGAGCGCGCCATGCCGAGCGTGTCGGCGATGTCCTCGGCCGTCATCGGCGCCTCGGCGAGATAAAGCAGCCCGTGGATCTGGCTGACCGAGCGGTTGACGCCCCACCCGTCCCCCATGTCGCCCCAATGCAGGATGAAGCGCTCGACGGCGGCGGGCAGTTTCTTCTTTCCGGTTGTTTCTGTCATGACAGAAATATCTGACGAGCGCGACTGATTGTCAAGAGCGCTCGGCGGCTTGCCTCCTGTATACCGTCCGTCGTATTTGCCTAAAAACGGCCCAGAGAACCGGAACCAAACGCCCTTCCGGGCGTTTGCCCCGGTTCCAGGCGGGTTGAGAATGACGACAAAGTCCAGTCAACAGAGAGACTTGTTCGAAAGCGAGCGCAGTTTTCGGCTGTTGGTGGAAGGAGTCGCGGACTACGCGCTCTACATGCTCGATCCCACCGGGATCATCACGAGCTGGAACATCGGCGGCGAGCGGATCAAGGGCTATTCGCCCGAAGAGATCGTCGGCCAGCATTTCTCGCGCTTCTACACCGAGACCGACCGCGCCAACGGCAAGCCCGCGCGTGCCCTCGGCATCGCGCGGGACCATGGCCGCTACGAGGAGGAAGGCTGGCGCGTTCGTAAGGATGGCACATTCTTCTGGGCGAGCGTCATCATCGATCCGATCTACGAGCACGGCAGCCTGGTCGGCTTCGCCAAGATCACCCGCGACATCACCGAGCGGCGCAATTCGCAGCTCAAGCTCGAAGCGATGCAGAGGCAGCTTGCCGAGTCGCAGAAGTTCGATGCGCTCGGACAGCTCACCGGCGGCGTCGCGCACGACTTCAACAACCTCCTGATGATCATCAGCGGCAGCCTTCACATCCTCAAGAAACGCGATGAGGACGAGGCCAAGATTCAGCGCGCGATGTCCGCGATCGAGACCGCGACCAAGCGCGGCGCCGCGCTGACCGGCCAGCTCCTGACCTTCGCGCGGCGGCAGAGCGTCAATCCCCAGGCGATCCGCTTCGGCGACCGCATCGAGGCGATCCGCGAAGTGCTTCACGCCGGCGTCGGGAGCGCCGTTCGTCTCGCCTTCGACATCGACCGCGAGGTCTGGTCGGTCAAGGCTGATGTTGCCGAGCTCGAGACAGGGCTGCTCAACCTCGTCATCAACGCTCGCGATGCCATGCCCGACGGCGGTACGGTGACGGTCGGCGCACGCAACGTCGTCCTGAACGATCCGCTCCACAGCGGCGAGTACGTCGCCATCACCGTCGCCGATACCGGGCTTGGCATCCCCTCCGACGTCGTCGACAAGATCTTCGAGCCTTTCTTCACGACCAAACCCGTCGGAAAAGGCACCGGCCTCGGCCTGTCGCAGGTGCACGGCTTCGCTCATCAGGCGGGCGGCACGGTCAAGGTCACAAGCGAGCTCGGCAAGGGCACGACCTTCACCATCCTGCTGCCGCGCGAAACCGCGACCGCACCAATCGATATCCCTGAAGCAGTGCCGGTTCCCGGTAGCGGCACCGTGCTGCTGGTCGAGGACAATCCCGACGTCGCGCTCGTCAGCATCGGATTGCTGGAGCAGCTCGGCTATCGCGTGCACCGGGTTGCCGACGCCGAGTCCGCCTTGCGCGAGCTCGAGAAGAACGGCGTCGACTTCGTGTTCACCGACATCGTGATGCCCGGCAAGATGGACGGGCTCGGCCTCGCCCATCATCTGCGCCAGATCCACCCTGGCCTGCCGATCCTGCTCGCCACCGGCTACAGCGAAGCCGCCGCCGATGTCCGCGGCGACTTCCCGATCCTACGCAAGCCCTACGAGATTCACGAGCTGAGCGAGGCGATCTCGAAGCTGCCAAGGTGAGGCTCTTCTTCGCCGCTCCCCGCAACCGGGGAGAGGGAGAAGACCTACACCGTCGGCAATACCGAAAACGCTTCCCCTGCCCTCCGCAGGTTCAACTCATCGGCACCGGCCGTCTCGCTCGTCACGCTATCCACACGCGATGACGGCGGGCCGTGGCGGCACAGCGCGACCATGTCGGCGACGTGCTTCGGTGTGCCTGCGAACAGTGCTTCCACGCTGCCGTCGCGGCGGTTGCGAACCCAGCCTTCGAGGCCACTTGTTGTCGCCTGGTACTCGACCCAGGCCCTGTAGCCGACGCCCTGCACGCGGCCGCGGATCATGACCTGGAGGATCGCCCGGCTCATTTCTTCAGCCCGAGAAGATCGGCGCTGCGCGCCTTGACGTCGGCCTCGCGCATGACGCGGCTGGTCAGGTCCGGCGATGGGAGGCCCTTGAGGTTCTTCGGCGGCGTGCCCTCGCGCAACGCTTTCTGCGTCTCGTAGACGGCCTGCATGGCAGCCGCGATCGGCGCGTGGCCCTGAAGCGCGATGCGGACGCGCTGCCTGGCGAGATAGTCAATCGCGTTCAACTCGTCCGGCGCGCCGCCGAGCACGATGGGGAGATGCGTAGCGGCGACGATGGCTTCGAGCTCAGCGCGCGACTTGACGCCGGTGAAGAACAGCGCGTCGACGCCGGTCGCCTCATAGGCCCTGGCCCGGCGGATCGCATCCTCGATCGAGGTGACCGAGGCAGCTCCAGTGCGGCCCATGATGACGAGCGAGGGATCGCCGCGGCCATCCAGCGCCGCCTTCATTTTGCCGACGCCTTCTTCCAGCGAGATCAGCTGTGTCTTGGCCTCGCCAAAGGCGGCGGGCAGCAGCGTGTCCTCGATGGTGAGGCCGGCGGCGCCAGCGGTCTCCAGCTCTTGCACCGTGCGGCGCACGTTGAGCGCATTGCCATAGCCGTGATCGGCATCGACCAGCACCGGCAGCGTCGCCGCGCGCGACATCCGCCGCATCTGCTCGGCAAGTTCGGTGAGTGTGATCAGCGTGACATCGGGGTCGCCGAGCACCGCGAGCGAGGCCACCGAGCCGCCGAACATGCCGAGCGGAAAGCCGAGATCCTCGGTGATGCGGATGGAGATCGCGTCATAGACCGAGCCGGGATGAACGCAAGCCGAGCCGGTCAGGATCGAGCGCAGTTTTTCGCGGCGGGAACGAAAGGCCATGGTGCCCTCTCAACTGTTGCGACGCAGCCGCAACATACTCCGTCATTGCGAGCGCAGCGAAGCAATCCAGAATCTTTCCGCAGAGGCAGTCTGGATTGCTTCGCTGCGCTCGCAATGACGGTGTTGGTGGGGCCAGTGAGGGCCCCACTCACTTGCTTTACGCAAACTCCAGAATCAGCGCGTCCACCGCGAGCGTCGCGCCCGCGCTGGCGTGGATCTTCTTCACCGTACCGTCCTGCTCGGCGCGGAGCACATTCTGCATCTTCATGGCTTCGATCACCGCGAGCGTCTCGCCGGCCTTGATCTCCTGCCCTTCGGTCACCGCGATCGTGACCACGAGGCCCGGCATCGGACAGAGCAGCTTCTTGCCGGTGTCGGAGGCCGTGGTCACCGGCATCAGCCGCGCCGAGGCTGCTTCCGCCTCGGTCCAGACATAGACCGGCACCTCGACGCCCTGGTGCGCCAGACGAATGCCGTTGGCGATAGCGCGCGCCTGCACCGCGACGAAATGGCCGTCGATGGTGCCCTGCCAGACCGGATCGCCCGGCTTCCACGGCGACTGCAGCAGATGTGCGTTGCCGGCCTTGCCTTCGGCATCGATGAAGCGGATCGCGATGGCCTCGCCCTCGCGTCCGACCTCGAGCAGAATCTCTTGGCGGTCGAGCCAGACCGCGCGGCGACGCTCGCGCTGCACGACGCGGCCGCCCATCTGGCCCGAGATCTGCCGCTTGCGCTCGCCGAGCACGTGGTCGATGGCGGCGCCGACCGCCGCGATCCGACGCGCGACCTCGCCTTCGGGCACGCGCACAGCAAAGCCCTTGGGGAATTCCTCGGCGATGAAACCGGTCGAGAGCCGTCCCTCGCGCCAGCGCGGATGGTGCATCAGCGCCGACAAGAACGGGATGTTGTGCCTGATACCCTCGACATAGAACGAATCCAGCGCGGTGGCCTGCGCCTCGATCGCGGCCGCGCGCGACGGCGCATGCGTGACGAGCTTGGCGATCATCGGATCGTAATAGATCGAGATCTCGCCGCCCTCCTGCACGCCGGTGTCGTTGCGCACGGTGATGCCGTCCTGGCTGGCTTCGGCCGGCGGCCGATACTTCACGAGGCGCCCGATCGAGGGCAGGAAGTTACGGAACGGGTCCTCGGCGTAGAGGCGGGATTCCACTGCCCAGCCGGTGAGCGTAACGTCCTTCTGGCTGATCGCGAGCTTCTCGCCGGCGGCGACGCGGAGCATCTGCTCGACGAGGTCGATGCCGGTGACGAGCTCGGTGACGGGATGCTCGACCTGAAGGCGCGTGTTCATCTCCAGGAAGAAAAAGCTCTTGTCCTGCCCTGCCACGAATTCGACGGTGCCGGCGGAGTCGTAATTCACCGCCTTGGCCAGCGCGACGGCCTGCTCGCCCATCTTGCGGCGGGTGGCCTCATCGAGCAGCGGCGACGGCGCCTCCTCGATGACCTTCTGGTTGCGGCGCTGGATCGAGCATTCGCGCTCGCCGAGATAGATGACGTTGCCGTGCTTGTCGCCCAGCACCTGGATCTCGATGTGGCGGGGATCGACGATGAACTTTTCGACGAAGACGCGGTCGTCGCCGAACGAGGCTTTCGCCTCGGCCTTGGCAAGGTTGAAGCCCTCGGCAACCTCGCTCCTCGAATGCGCAATGCGCATGCCCTTGCCGCCACCGCCGGCGGAGGCCTTGATCATCACGGGATAGCCGATCTCGTCGGCGATCTTCACCGCGTGCTTGTCGTCCTCGATGACGCCGAGATAGCCCGGCACGGTCGAGACCTTGGCCTTCGCGGCGGCCTTCTTGGATTCGATCTTGTCGCCCATCGCGGCGATCGCGCCCGGGTTCGGGCCGATGAAGACGATGCCGGCGGCCTCCAGCGCGCGCGGAAACGCCTCACGCTCGGACAGGAAGCCGTAGCCGGGATGCACGGCCTCGGCGCCCGTCTTGCGGCAGGCCTCCACGATCTTCTCGATCACCAGATAGCTCTCGGCGGCTGCGGGCGGGCCGATCAGAACGGCCTCGTCGGCCATCTCGACATGGAGGGAATCGCGGTCGGCCTCGGAATAGACCGCAACCGTCTGAATTCCCATGCGGCGAGCGGTCTTGATGACCCGGCAGGCGATTTCGCCGCGATTGGCGATCAGAATGCGTTTGAACATGCTTTTCTTGAGTCTCGACCTTGGGCGGGACCCTTCCCTGGCCGTTGGGGCCTGCGGGGACGGGCCGTGTGACCCCCGTGGTACATCAAAATCGGCCGGAGGCAACGGTCTAAATCCGCGCCCTCTGGCGTACCAGCGCAAGACCGAAATGGGCCTGGTCAGCCCATGAGCGGACCTACGGCTTCGCGGCCTTGGCCACGTCCCTGACCAAGCCGTGAATGAAGCCCAGCTTGCCGACCACCGCCGGCGACAGGATGAACGGATAGAGATCGCGCAGCCCCATGGCGCGGTTGACACTGTTGATGGCGAAGGTGAAGGGCAGCCATGCGTTGACGAGCGCCTCGACGTCCCTCGTCTCATAGGGGTTGAAACGGATGCGCGCCGTCAACTCCCCGTCGCGATCGACCCTGGGGCGCACCTCCATGCCGAACTCCGAGGCCATCTCCAGGGTGTCGACGATGTGGAGGTAGTGCGCCCAGGTCTCGGCGAAATCCTCCCAGGGATGCGTGGTGGCGTAGGCCGAGACGTAGGTCTGCTGCCAGTCCGGCGGCGCGCCTTCGGCATAATGGAGCTGCAAGGCCTGGCCGTAATCGGCGGAATCGTCGCCGAACACGGCGCGGCATTGCTCCAGCCTGCCGCCCTCGCGCACCAGCACGTCCCAGAAGTAATGGCCAACCTCGTGGCGGAAATGCCCGAGCAGCGTGCGGTAGGGCTCGCCCATCTCGAGCCTGCGCCGCTCGCGCTCGATCTCGTCGGTCTCGGTCAGCGCGATCGTGATCAGTCCGTTATCGTGGCCGGTCATGATCCTCTGCCCGCTGTTCGGATCGTCGGCGAGGAAATTGAAGATCAGCCCATGTTCGGGATTTTCCTGCCGTGTCTGGAGCGGCAGCTTCCAGCGGATCAGGGAATAGAACAGCCGGTGTTTCGCCACCTCCAACTCGCGCCAGCCGGCGAGCTGAACCGGATCGGACAGATCGGGCACGATGCCGTTGTGGCGGCAGGCGCGGCAATAGCCGGTGGTATCGCCCGCATCCGTCAGCCAGTTGCACGCGTCGTACTCGGCATTGCGGCAGAGCATCCGCCCCTTGCCCTTGTCGGCGAGCGTCATCCAGGCCTCGCCGTCGGGCTCGATCGCCGACATCGTCTCCTTCTCCGGCAGGAACGCGACGCGGTGGCCGCAGCGTTCGCAGGCGCGGTTCTCGAAATAGAGGACGTTGCCGCAGTCCTGGCAGACAAAGAGCTTCAAGATTTAGCCTCTTCGGGAAGGGAGTCTTATGATTAAGAGTTGCGACGCCTCGCAAATACGCGCGCGGGGGGCTCATCGTTCCAACATTCGGGAACAAATAGCCAGACCGGGCGTTCGTTCATACCCGCCCCTGCGATCGGTGGCGCCTTTCCGTCCTTATCCCCTTTTGAGTAATGGCTATCACGCTTTGTCTGTGGGAATATCGGCCCGGCGCGTGCGCTCTTGCATCACAACGGCCGACACCTTGAACGATCCCTTGCCCGATACCACCGCCGCCGAAAGGCTGCGCCAGCACCTCGAAGAGATCGCGCGCGAGCGCGACAACGCCTATCACGCGCTCCAGGAGCGCGAGGCAGAGCTGGCGCGTATCCAGCGCATCGGCAAGGTCGGTGGCCTCGAGGTCGACTTCCGCGAAGGCTTCAAGAACCGCCGCTCGCCGGAATATCTGATGCTCCACGGGCTGCCGGCGGATGCCACCGACGAGTCGCATGAGGATTGGGTCAACCGCATCCATCCCGAGGATCGCGACGCCGCGGTCAAGCACTTCCTCGATGCGCTGGCCGGGACGAACGAAGACTACACCGCCGAATACCGCATCATCCGCCCCAACGACGGCGAGACCCGCTGGATCCGCGTCGTCGCCAAGTTCGAGCGCGACAGTGACGGCCGCGCCATTCGCCTCGTCGGCGCCCATATCGACATCACCGCCCAGGCACTCGCGCGCGAGACGCTGCGCGAGAGCGAGGAGCGCTTCCGGCTGATCGCCGACAGCGCGCCGGTGCCGATCTGGGTCACGAAGCTCGACCGCACGCGCTCCTTCGCCAACCAGGCCTATGTCGACTTCATCGGCCTGCCCTACGACCAGGCCATCGATTTCGACTGGCGCAAGATATTGCATCCGGACGACCTGCCGCATGTGCTGCAGCAATCCGTCCAGGGCGAAGCGTCGCTGAAGCCGTTCGTGCTGGAAGCGCGCTACAAGAACGCCAGCGGTGAATGGCGGTGGCTGCGCTCGGAATCGCAGCCGCGCTGGGACCCGACCGGCAAGCACATCGGCTTCATCGGCGTCGCCCACGACATCACCGCCGCCAAGCAGGCCGAGATCGAGCTGAGGCGACTCAACGAGACGCTGGAGGAGCGCATCACCGAGCGCACCGCCGAGCTCGAATCCAACGAGGCGCGGCTGCGCGCGATCCTGGAGACAAGCAACCAGTATCAGGGGCTGGTCAATCTCAGGGGCGAGCTGCTCTACGCGAACCGGACTGCGCTCGATGGCATTCGCGTGGAGGCCCGCGACGTCATCGGCAAACCGTTCTGGGACACGCCCTGGTTCAACCAGACCCAGGGCATGAGCGCCGTCGTGCGCGAGGCCTTCGACACCGTGCTCAGAGGCGAAGCGGTGCGGCTGGAGATGCGCCTGCGCCTGCCCATCGGAGAGCGCGATTTCGACTTCGGCATGCGTCCCGTGCTCGACCGCCACGGCAACATCACCGGTGCGGTGCCCGAGGCCGTCGACATCACCGAGCGCCGCCGCGGCGAGGAAGCGCTGCGGCAGTCGCAGAAGATGGAGGCGATCGGCCAGCTCACCGGCGGCGTCGCCCACGACTTCAACAACCTCCTCACCATCATCCGCTCCGCGACCGACTTCCTGCGCCGCCGCGAACTGCCGGAAGAACGCCGTCGCCGCTATGTCGACGCCATCTCCGACACCGTGGAGCGCGCCTCCAAGCTCACCGCGCAGCTTTTGGCCTTTGCGCGCAGGCAGCCGCTGAAGCCGCAGATCTTCAACGTCGGCAGCCAGGTCGAGGCCGTGGCGCAACTGGTCCGGCCGCTGGTCGGCGGCCGCATCGCGATCGCCGTCGAGGTGAACGATGCCGACTGCTTCACGGTGGCCGACATCGCGCAGTTCGAGACCGCGCTGATCAACCTCGCCATCAACGCCCGCGACGCCATGGAGGGCGAAGGCCGCCTCACCATCGCCGTGCGCAAGGTCGCGGGCATCCCGAGCCTGCGTGCGCAGTCGGCGCGCGGCGGCGACTACGTCGCGATCTCGGTTGCGGACACCGGCAGCGGCATCGCGCCCGAAAACATCGACGCCATCTTCGAGCCGTTCTTCACCACCAAGGAGGTCGGCAAGGGCACCGGCCTCGGCCTCAGCCAGGCCTTCGGCTTCGCAAAGCAGTCCGAGGGCGACATCGCGGTGACGAGCACGCGCGGCGAAGGCGCGACCTTCACCATCTACCTGCCGCAGGCGCACAGTCCAGCCGCGGAGAAGGACGCTGCGGCACTGACCAGCGAAGCCGCCACCACCGGGCGCGGCTATCGCGTGCTCGTGGTCGAGGACAATGACGACGTCGGCCAGTTCTCGACCGAGCTGCTGGAAGACCTCGGCTATGTCGTCCGCCGGGTCGCCAACGCCAATGCGGCGCTCGGCATTCTCGGCGAGAACGAATTCGCCGTCGACCTCGTCTTCTCCGACGTCATCATGCCCGGCATGAACGGGGTCGAGCTCGCCGGCGTCATCCGCGAGCGCTATCCGGGCCTGCCCGTCGTGCTCACCAGCGGCTACAGCAACGTCCTCGCCGAGAACGCCCATCGCGGGTTCGAGCTGATCCAGAAACCGTATTCGGTGGAGTCTCTGTCGCGCATTTTGCGCAAGGCGATCACGGAGAAGTTGGCGGCGGCAAGGTGAGAGATAATCAATGAAACCCGCCCTCTTCTCCGCCTGGCAGACCTGGGCGCTACTCTCGGCCTGCTTTGCGGCGCTCACCGCGATCTTCGCCAAGGTCGGCGTCGAGAACATCAATCCGGATCTGGCGACGTTCATCCGCACCATCGTGGTGCTGCTCGCCTTCTCGGTGCTGCTGTTCTTCACCGACCAGTTCGCGGTGCCGTCGGCGGTCTCGTCGAAGACCTGGCTGTTCCTGGTGTTGTCCGGGCTTGCGACCGGCGCGTCCTGGCTGTGCTATTTCCGTGCGCTGAAGCTTGGCCCGGCGACGCTGGTGGCGCCGATCGACAAGCTCAGCGTCGTGCTGGTGGCCCTTTTCGCCTTCGCCTTTCTCGGCGAGCGGCCAACTGGACAGGGCTGGCTCGGCATCGCCATGATCGGCGCCGGCGCGGTGCTGCTGGCCGTGAAGTTTTGAGGGGCGGAACAAAGGTGGCGTGAGATCGGTTTCTGCCCGGTCGCTTCCCAGCCTCGATCGAGAGACCGATGTCGAGCCAGGCCTCCCATCACCCCACCGACCAGACGAGACGCGCCGGCCGCGCGCTGGATGCGGCCAACTTCTTCCTCGCCGACGTCCGCGACGGGCTTGGGCCCTATCTCGCCGTCTATCTCCTCACCGAGCAGCACTGGGACGAGGCGCGCATCGGCCTCGTGATGTCGATTGCGACCATTGCCGGCATCGTGGCGCAGACGCCGGCCGGCGCGCTGGTCGATGCGACGCGGGCGAAACGGCTGGCGATGGTCATCGCCGCCATCATGGTGACGCTGGCGTCACTGTCGCTGCCGCTGTTTCCCACCTTCCTGCCGGTCGCGGTCTCGCAAGGCGTCGCGCAGGCCGCCGCCGTGATCTTTCCGCCGGCGATCGCCGCCGTCTCGCTCGGCATCTTTGGCCACGCCGCCTTCACCCGGCGGATCGGCCGCAACGAGACCTTTAATCACGCCGGCAATGCGGTCGCGGCCGGGCTCGCGGGGCTCAGCGCTTACTGGTTCGGTCCGACCGTGGTGTTCTACCTTCTCGCTGCCATGGCGGTCGCAAGCCTCGTGAGCATTCTCGCGATCCCCGCTCGCGCCATCGACCACGACCTCGCCCGCGGGCTGCACGACGCCGATACCAGTGACCGGCCGGAACAGCCCTCGGGTCTCGCGGTGCTCCTGACCTGCCGCCCCCTCCTCGTCTTCGCGGTCTGCGTCGTGCTGTTTCACCTGTCCAATGCGGCCATGCTGCCGCTGGTTGGGCAGAAACTCGCGCTGCAGGACAAGAACATGGGCACCAGCCTGATGTCGGCCTGCATCGTCGCAGCGCAAATAGTGATGGTGCCGTTCGCGATGCTGGTCGGCGCGAAGGCCGACCGCTGGGGCCACAAGCGCTTCTTCCTCGCCGCATTGTTGATCCTGCCCATTCGCGGCGCGCTCTATACGCTCTCCGACAATCCGTTCTGGCTGGTCGGCGTGCAGCTTCTGGATGGCGTCGGCGCCGGCATCTTTGGCGCGATCTTCCCCGTCATCGTCGCCGACCTCATGCGCAACACCGGCCGCTTCAACGTCGCGCAGGGCGCCATCATCACCGCCCAGAGCATCGGCGCGGCGCTGTCGACGACGCTTGCGGGCCTCGTCGTGGTCGGCGCCGGCTACAGCGCGGCGTTCATCACGCTCGGCGCGGTCGCCGCGATCGGTGCCATCGTCTGCCTCCTCGCCTTGCCCGAGACCCGGCGTGGCACCTTGCAGGCACAGGGGAAGACAGCGGCTCCAGCATCGGTTATCGCTGCCGAATGAACCGACCCAACCTCAAGGACTGAACGTGCCGTCTGACGCCATCTGGGCCTGGAGCATCATCGTCGCCGCGACCGCAGGCGTCATCATCCGGCCTTTTCGCCTGCCCGAGGCGATTTGGGCCGTGATCGGCGCCGGCGCCCTGGTGCTGCTCGGCCTCCTGCCGTGGCAGGACGCGCTCACGGGCATCGAGAAAGGCGTCGACGTCTATCTCTTCCTGATCGGCATGATGCTGATCGCCGAGCTCGCCCGGCTCGAAGGCCTGTTCGACTATCTCGCCGCGCTTGCGGTCGAATATGCAGCCGGCTCGCCGCAGCGGCTGTTTCTGCTGATCTATCTCGTCGGCACCGTCGTCACCGTGCTGCTCTCCAATGACGCCACCGCGATCGTGCTGACGCCCGCCGTCTACGCCGCGACGCGCGCGGCCGGCGCCAAGCCGCTGCCCTATCTGTTCGTCTGCGCCTTCATCGCGAACGCCGCAAGCTTCGTGCTGCCGATCTCGAACCCCGCCAATCTCGTGGTGTTCGGCGCGCGCATGCCGCATCTGACCGAATGGCTGCGTCAGTTCGCCCTGCCCTCGCTCGCCTCGATCGTGCTGACCTATGTCGTACTGCGCATCACCCAGCATCGGGCGCTGAAACAGGAGGTCATCGAGCGCCGCGTGCCGCACAAGGTGCTCAGCCGCGGCGGCAAGCTGACCGCGATCGGCATTGCTGCGATCGGCGTGGTGCTGATCACGGCCTCCGCGCTCGACAAGCAGCTTGGCCTGCCGACCTTCATCTGCGGCGCCGTGACGACCGGCCTCGTCCTGCTGCTCAGCCGTCAGTCGCCCATGCCGGTACTGAAGCACGTGTCCTGGAGCGTGCTGCCGCTGGTCGGCGGGCTTTTCGTTATGGTGGAAGCACTGGTGAAGACTGGCGTGATCGGCCATCTCAGCGCACTTCTGCACGAGGCCGTCGCGCAGTCCGTACCCGGGGCCGGCTGGAGCGTTGGGATCGCCACCGCCATCGCCACCAATATCGCCAATAACCTGCCGGTCGGCCTCGTCGCCGGGTCGATCGTGGCCGCCGATCACCTGCCCACCTCGGTCGTCAGCGCCATCCTGATCGGCGTCGACCTGGGACCGAATTTCTCGATCACCGGTTCGCTCGCGACCATCCTGTGGCTGGTTGCGCTCCGCCGCGAAAAAATCGAGGTCGGCGCCTGGCCGTTCCTCAAGCTGGGCCTGCTGGTGACGCCCCCCGCCTTGATTGCAGCGCTTGCAGCTGCGATCCGGTAATCGCGCGCAATTTGCGGCGCATCAATGTCGCCGGCATAGCCGGACCTATGCTTGACCTCGTCGCGCAGCTACGGCGCGGCATGGAGGTCCATCATGGAGATTCAGTCAAAGGCATTGCCGCAGAGTTCTTCGCCGCGTCGGTCGTTTCGGAGCTTCACCGCGCCGGAACAAGGTGGCGGGACATATCACCCCCTGCTCGTCGTCTCGGTCGTGGTGCTGCTGACCCTGTTCGCGATCGTGGAGATCGACCTCCACAGCGCCCAGCTTCAGGCAATCGGCCTGCTCGGCCATGGGTCCGGGATCAATCCCGTCTTCCTGAGCCCGTAGCGGGAAAAGCCCGATCGCGGCCACAAGGCCGCGACCGGGCAACGCGTCAGTCGTTCTCGTAGCCGTAGACTTCCGGCAGGATGAAGATTGCGGCGAGCAATCCGATCAGCGGGAAGATCGCGACCATCAGTGTGGCATTGGCCTGCCCGATCGCGGCGAATACCGTCGGGAACAGGAAGATCGCCAGGAACGACGGCAGCTTCACGAACATGTAGGCGAAGCCACTGGCGGTGCCGCGGTACTTCGGCTTGGCGACCATGGTCGGGATCGTCATGCAGTTCGACGCGTCCCAGTAGTGGCCCCACAACATGGCGGCCGCCGCGAACGGCAGCAGTATCTTGTTGTCGGTGTAGAGCGCGAAGGCAGCGACCAGCAGCGAAGCCAGCACGATGCTGAAGCCGGCGATCGAGATGCCGCGGTGGCCGATCTTGGGCGTCAGCAGCGGACCGACCCAGCCGGACAGAGCTGCGAAGGAAAACAGCGCCATCGTCACCAGATTGATGCCGAGCACGCTCGACACGCCAACCATCACGAACAGCACCGGCAGATAGAATGCGAAGGTCGAGAACTCGCTGCCTTGCGCGAAACAGGCGATCCAGCCGTAGATCGTGGCGCGCCAGCGGATCGGGTCCTTCCTGAGGTCGGCGATGAAGGCACGTGTGCTGACCTTCGGCACCTTCACGTCCTGGTCCGGCAACATGTCGAGATTGTCGTTGAACATCTCGCGCGCGACCTTCTTGGCCTCGCGGTAACGTCCCTTCTGCACCAGCCATACCGCCGTCTCCGGCACGTCGTGACGCATGATCAGGATGATCAGCGCCGGCACCGCGCCGAGACCGAGCGTCACGCGCCACAGCATCTCGTGCTGCATGTCGATCAGCAGGAAGATCACGATGACACCGATGGTGAGAACTTCACCGACGGCGAACATGAATTGCCAGCGATTGCCCATGACCTCGCGCTCACCCTTGGCCATGGATTCCATGATGTAGGTGTAGCCGGTCGAAATATCCGAGCCGAGCGGAATGCCGAGCAGGAAGCGGATCACGATGAGCCAGGTCACGTTCGGCACGAAGGCCTGCGCCAGCGCGAGCACGATGAACAGCACCATCGTCACCAGGAACATGACGCGGCGGCCGATCTTGTCGGAGAGCCAGCCGCCGAGCAGCGCGCCGATCAGGGCGCCGCCCTGCGTGCCGGCTGCAGCGAGACCGAGCATCAGCGGATCGGGATTGTACTGCTCCTTGATGAAGATCAGCACGAAGGCGATCGAATAGAGATCCCAGGCTTCGACCAGGATCGAGGCCATCATCAGCCAGCCGACCTTGTTGCCCTTGGGACTGTAGTTCGTAATGAGGTAGCGGACCGCGGCCTCGCTCGCGGTCGGTTGTGGCATGGCCATTGTCTGCATGTTTGGTCCTCTCTTCAAAACTCTCTACGCGCCGAGCAGCGGCTCGATACTGCAATCGAGCAGGCGCGGATCGATCCCCGCCTCCATGCCCGTGAACATGTGGTCCATGTAGTCGATCAACGCATCGCTCGCCTTCACCGCGTCCTCGACATGGCGGCCGGCGACCGCAACGAGAATGGCGAGGTGGCGATCGATCGTGCCCGACAGCTCGGCCTGTCCCGGCATGAAGCGATGGTGGATGTAGCCGATGCGGCGGTACAGCGTGTGCAACGGCCGCAGCGTGTGCACCAGGAAGGGCTCGCCGGCGGCTTCCAGCACCAGCGCGTCGATACGGCGATCGATGCTGTTGAATTCGTCGAGGGTCAGGGTGGCGCGGCGTTCGCGCAGCAGACGCTCGATGTGCAGCGCCTGATTGCGATGCGACAGGCTGGCGCGATCGGCCGCGAGCCGCACGACGAAGCGCTCCATGTCGCGGCGCAAGGCCAGCAGCATCCGCTCGCGCGCAAGATCGATCGGCGCGATGTGCAGGCCGTGGCGCGGACGGATGATGATGAGCGTGTCGGCGGAGAGGCGATTGACGGCGTGATGCACCGGTGTGCGCCCGAAGCCGGTGATGTGCTGCAATTCCAGCATCGTCATGAATTGTCCGGGCTTGAGCTCGCAATGGACGAGCAGCTCTTCGATCCTCTGGTAAGCCAGCTCGAAGAAGTTGAGCCGGTTGCGCCGGGAGGGCTTGCCCTCGCCGTCGTCCTCGTTTCTCACCACCTCGAGCGCGCGCTTGCGCCGTGCCATGTCGTCCTCCTGTCAGCCGCGCTCTCATTGCTGGGTGGCGCCTTAGTTGTGGGACCCTTAAAACATGTTGTGATATATTACAAGCAGGCGTAAGACGTTCGCGCGACCTGCAACATGTTGCAGTGCGAAATGAGACGTCAGGCGCGAGGCGCCTGTGATGGGAGGATTGTTGCCGTGAAGATCACGTCAATCGAGACGCTGCGCACCGAGGAATTTTCCAACGTCATCTGGGTGCGTGTTCACACCGACACGGGCATGATCGGTCTCGGAGAAACCTTCTATGGCGCGGGCGCGGTCGAAGCGCAGATCCACGACACCTTTGCCGGTCGCCTGCTCGGCCGCAATCCGCTGCACATCGAGGCGATCCACCGCGACATGCTGAACCTGCCGATGGCGCAATCCTCGACCGGCGTCGAATACCGCGCGGCCTCCGCAATCGACATCGCGCTATGGGATCTGTTCGGCAAGGTCTGCAATCAGCCTGTGCACCAGATGCTCGGCGGCCTCTGCCGCGACAAGCAGCGCATCTACAACACCTGCGCCGGCACCCAATATGTCCGCTCCACTAATATCAGCCCCGTCGCCAACTGGAATCTCGGCGCCTCCAAAGGCCCCTACGAAGACCTCGACGGCTTCATGCACCACGCCGACGCACTGGCCGAAAGCCTGCTGGAGAGCGGCATCTCCGCGATGAAGATCTGGCCGTTCGACCCGGCGGCACAGGAGAACAAGGGCCTCTACATCACCGCAGCCCAGATGAAGCGGGCGATCGAACCGTTCGAGAAGATCCGCAAGGCCGTCGGCGACAAGATGGAGATCATGGTCGAGCTCCACTCGCTCTGGAACCTGCCGACCGCCAAGCAGATCGCGCGTGCGCTCGAGCCCTACAAGCCGACCTGGTACGAAGACCCGATCCGGATGAACTCGCCGCAGGCGCTGGCCGAATATGCCCGCTCGACCGACGTCTGGGTCTGCGCCAGCGAAACGCTGGGCTCGCGCTTCCCCTACAAGGACATGCTCGACCGCGACGCCATGCATGTGGTGATGGCGGATCTGTGCTGGACCGGTGGCTTGACCGAAGGCCGCAAGATCGCGGCGATGGCCGAGACCTATCACCGCCCGTTTGCGCCGCATGACTGCATCGGCCCGATCGGCTTCATCGCCGCCATCCACATGTCGTTCAGCCAGCCCAACACGCTGATCCAGGAATCAGTGCGCGCCTTCTACAGGGGCTGGTACAATGAGCTCGTCACCACGATGCCGACGATCAAGGACGGTTTTGTCTATCCGATGGAAGGGCCCGGCCTCGGCGTCGACCTTCTGCCCGCCGTATTCGACCGCTCCGATCTGACCGTGCGTCGCTCCAACGTCTGAGGATTCTTTGAGATGAGCACCGCCCTCTTCGACCTTTCCGGCCGCACCGCGCTCGTGACCGGCTCCTCCCGCGGGCTCGGCCGCGCCATTGCCGAGGGCATGGCCAAGGCCGGCGCCAAGATCATCATCAACGGCGTCGACCCCAAGCGCGTCGAGCAGGCCGTGGCCGAATTTCGCGCCGCCGGTCATCAGGCCGAGGGCGCCGCGTTCAACGTCACCGACGAGCCCGCGATCGTCGCGGCCTTCGAGCGCTTCGACCGCGAAGGGCTCGCGGTCGACATTCTCGTCAACAATGCCGGCATCCAGCACCGCAAGCCGCTGGTCGAGTTCACCACCGACGAATGGCGCAAGGTGATCGAGACTGACCTCACCAGCGCCTTCGTGATCGGCCGCGAGGCAGGCAAGCGCATGATCCCGCGCAAGCACGGCAAGATCATCAATATCGGCTCGCTCGGCAGCGAGCTCGCGCGTCCCACCATCGCGCCCTACACCGCGGCCAAGGGCGGCATCAAGAACCTGACCCGCTCGATGGCGGTGGAATGGGCCCAGCACGGCATCCAGGCCAACGCGATCGGCCCCGGCTACATGCTCACCGACATGAACGAGGCGCTGGTCAACAACACCGACTTCAACAACTGGCTGATGGGCCGCATCCCCTCCAAGCGCTGGGGCAGGCCGGACGAGCTGGTGGGCGCGGCGATCTTCCTGGCGTCGGACGCTTCGACCTACGTCAACGGACAGATCATCTATGTCGATGGCGGCATGATCGCCGCGATGTAATCGCGAAAGCCTAAGGGAACGAGACCATGCGCGCCGTCGTCATCCACGCCCCGAAAGACCTGCGGATCGACCTCTATCCCGATCCAGCCCCCGCCCCGGGCGAAGTCCGCGTCAAGATTGCGAACGGCGGCATCTGCGGCTCCGATCTGCACTACTACCATCACGGCGGTTTCGGCGTCGTGCGCATCCAGCAGCCGATGGCGCTGGGCCACGAGATCGCGGGCGTGGTCGCGGCCGTTGGTAACGGCGTCACCAATGTGAAGCCGGGCGCGCGCGTCGCCGTCAATCCGAGCAGACCGTGCGGCCAGTGCCTGCATTGCCAGGAAGGCATGCGCAACCAGTGCCTCGACATGCGCTTCCTCGGCAGCGCGATGCGCTTCCCCCATGTCCAAGGCGGCTTTCGCGAGTTCATCACGGTCGATGCCGCGCAGGCGGTGCCGATCGCGGACAAGCTGACATTGGCGGAAGCCGCGGTGGCCGAGCCGCTCGCAGTGTGCCTGCATGCCGGCAAGCAGGCCGGCCCCCTCCTCGGCAAGCGCGTGCTGATCACGGGTTGCGGGCCGATCGGTGCGCTGATGATCCTGGTCTCGCGCTTCGGCGGCGCGTCCGAGATCGTGGTGACCGATGTCGCCGACGCGCCGCTCGCGGTTGCAAAGAAGCTCGGCGCCACCCACGCCATCAATGTCGCGACCGATGCCGCAGCGCTCGATCCCTGGCGCGCCGGCAAGGGCGTGTTCGACACCCTGTTCGAGGCCTCCGGCAACCAGGCCGCGCTTCGCACCGCGCTCGACGTGCTTCGGCCCGGCGCGACGCTGGTGCAGCTCGGTCTCGGCGGCGAGATGACGCTGCCGATCAACTCCATCGTCGCCAAGGAATTGCAGCTCCGCGGCACCTTCCGCTTCGACCCCGAATTCGAGCTCGCGGTGCGACTGATGGGCGAAGGGCTGATCGACGTGAAGCCGCTGATCACGGCCACCATGCCGTTCGAGAACGCGGTCGCCGCGTTCGAACTCGCCAGCGACCGCTCGCAATCGATGAAGGTGCAGCTGACGTTCTAGGGCGAGTATCGCGGTTACTGGCTCCCGATCAGCTTATCGCTGACCAGCCGGACCGCGCCCCGTTTCCACGAATAGTCCGCGCCCATCCGAAGGCCGCTGTCGCCACGCGACAGCACCGCACCGGTCCTGGCATCGCGGACCTGGAAGCCGAGCGTGTATTCGGTGCGGCTGACCCGCCGCACCACGCCGATCAACGACTGATCCGCGCCGAGCTTTTGCGCGATCGCCGCCTCGCAGCCGCCGCAATCCCGCAAGGCGCGCGCCTTGACCGCCTCGCCGCCGGCATCAACGATGCGGTAGCGGCCGGATTGGCCCAGCGCCTCGCGCACGCTGCCGGTGACCTCGGCCAGATATGACGCATCCGACGTGGCTGAAGTGCCAGTCGAGGCGGCGGTCGTGTCCTCGAGCTCGAAATCGAACACGGCCAGCGCGACCGGCGCGGGCGTGGCGAGCGCGGCCATGACCTCGCGAGACACGAAAATCTCGGCACGCTCCCATGATTCATCATTGTCGCCGCGGAAGGTGTAGAGCTTGTCCATCACGAGCTTCCTGGCGCCGACGTCGATGACGGCGACCTTGGCCCATTGCACCAGCGTGCTGGTCTTCTGGATGCCGCCGATGACCTTGAATGCTGCGCCGTCCAGGGCAGACGGCACCGGCCGGTAGCGGCCGTCCGCACTGATATCCCGCCTGAGCGCGGCCATGAACGCCGACAGCCGCCGCTCATGGGCGGCGGTCTGGTTGGCCGGCTCGGCCGACGTATCGGTGTAGCTGAAATCGTCCACGGCAACGCCGATGGCATCCTCGGCGCCGGCAGGCGAAGAGGCCGCCGGGAGGACGAAGAGGAGGAAAGCAGAGAGGATCAAGCTGATACGGCGCATGCGGGCCTCGTGTGATGGAGCGGCGGCGCAATCTGGACGGCAGCCTCAGGTCATGCAGCTGCGCTGGTCCCGACCAAGGCCGGGAAAATTTCACGACGTTGCACCGCGGTAAGCGCGGCGCTTTCCGCCGCTTGCGTTCTGCCGTTTAATGCCGGGGCGACAATTCCGTTCGCGCCAGGTGCCCGCCGATGTGGAACCGCCCGAGGTTCGATCTCAAGGTCCGTCTGACGTTGCGCGTGGCCGCCATATCGGCCGCGTGCTTCGCCGCGATCTCCGCCTATTTCCTAATCACCGCCGACCGCGCGGCCCATGCGCGCCTCGACGACATCGCCGCCATCGTGGCCAAGACGCTGGAGCTGCAACAGGGCAAGATCCAGTGGGTGGCTAGCCCGCGCTCGGACTTTCCCAACCTCGACCCCGTTTCGGCCTATGTGATGACGCCCGGCCTGTGCCTGGCGTTCCGCGCCGTGAGCGGCGACATCATCCAGCGATTCTGCAGTGGCGCGCCGATCCCGGCGAACCCGCCGCCGCAAGTCTTCGTGGCTTTCTATCGCAGCCTGTTCGACCCCGGCCGCGAGGCGGCACGGCCCGTGATCGTGCGCGGAACGAAGCTCGGCGAGACCGTGGTCTCGGTCGACCCGGCCGTGCAGACCGCCGACGCCTGGCACGAGGCCGGCCGCCTGATGCTCGCACTTGCAATCGCACTGCCGCTGTTGTGCGTCCTGGTCTACGCAGCGCTGGCGCGTGCGCTGCGCCCCACCCGCATGATTCGCTCCGGCCTCGAACGGATCGCCGCCAATGACCTGTCGACGCGGCTGCCGCCGTTCGATCTCGCCGAGCTGTCGGCGATCCGCGACGTCTTCAACCATCTCGCCGAAAGCCTCGACACCGCGCTGGCCGAGCGCAGCGAATTGACGCGGAAACTGATCGCACTCCAGGACGAGGAGCGCCGCCATCTCGCGCGCGAGTTGCATGACGAGTTCGGCCAGTCGCTGGCCGCCATCCGCGCGCTCGCCTCCTCTGCCCGCCAGACCGCCGTACAGGACTGCCCTTCCCTGCTTGGCGAATGCGACGGCATCGCGCGGACCGCAACCGGCATGATGGAGACGCTGCGCGGCGCGCTGTTCCGGCTGCGCCCGCCTGACGTTGAGGAGCTCGGGCTCGTGGCGAGCCTCGAAGGCCTCGTCGCGGGCTGGAACGGGCGTAGCCGCGGCCAGACACGGTTTTCGATCCGGTTCGACGGTGCGTTCGCGACACTGCCCGCCACGATCAGCGCGAGCCTGTACCGTATCGTGCAGGAGGCACTCACCAATGCCGCCAAGCACGCCGGCGCCACGCGGGTAAGCCTGGAGCTTGCGATGCGTGCCGACGAGATCGCACTTGCGATCGACGACGACGGACGGTCGAACGATCCCGTCGCAAAATCCGGAATGGGCCTGCTCGGCATGCGCGAGCGCGTAGCGGCCCTGCGCGGCCAGTTGAGCTTCGAGGCCGCGCCGAACGGCGGCTCCGCGCTGCGCGTGGTCATTCCGCTTGCAGGCCTCGATCGGCAGCCACTGGAGCGCGCGGCATGAGCGCGGCCGATGCGACCATTCTGCTGGTCGACGACCATTCCGTCGTCCGCGAGGGCTATCGCTCCGTGCTCCAGAAGCAGCCGGGGCTTCGCGTTGTCGCCGAAGCGGCCGACGGCGCCGAGGCCTACCGTCTGTTCAAATCCGAGGCGCCCGACCTCGTCATCATGGATCTGAGCATGCCCGGCATCGGCGGCATCGAGGCCGTCAGGCGCATCAGGCAATGGGACAAGGCGGCACGGATCCTGGTCTTCACCATGCACGAGAATGCCGGCTTCGCCGTGCAGGCGATCCGCGCCGGCGCGCGGGGCTATGTCACCAAGACCAGCCCGCCCGAGACGCTGGTGCGCGCCGTGATGGACGTGCTCGCCGGCAAGATCGCCATCAGCCCCGACATCGACCACGAGCTCGCGCTCAGCCGTATCAGCGGCGAGAGCTCGGCCGCCGACGTGCTCACGCCGCGCGAGTTCGAGGTGCTGCGGCTGCTGCTCGCCGAGAACACGACGGAGGAGATCGCCGAGACGCTCCACGTCAGCCCGAAGACGGTGGCGAACCTGCATTCGCTGATCAAGGACAAGCTCGGCGTCGGCTCCGACATCGAGCTGGTCCGGCTGGCGCTGCGGCAAGGCCTGCTGACGCAGGCCGATCTCGGCGAAGCCCGGTCGCTCAGGCCAGATAACGCGTGAGATAGCCTTCCATGGCGTAGAGCGCGCAGAGCGCGAGGCTCGACCACACCGCAGCGGTGAAATACAGGAACATCCAGGTCAGTTCGCCCTTCCAGTGCGCGATGTCGTGGGTCACCACCCAGCGCGTCGCGACGTCATGCAGACCTTCAAGGAAGCCGAGGAGCTTGTTGCCCTCTTGATGCCCTGCCCGCCAGCGGCTGAGATACATCGGCACGTCGACGGTGACGAGGAAGGCGAGGAAGCAGGCGATGCCGATAATGCCGGCGATCAGCGCCCAGCGCACCGGTCCCTGGAATTCCGGCATGAGGCGGCACAGCGCGATGCCGGCGAGGAAAAACGTCACCGCCCACAACGAATTCTCGATCGCGTTGTAGAGGAAGTTCGTGGTGACGACCGCGTACCAGGAGAAGCACTCCGCGATGATGATGATGGGCACGATCACCAGCGCGATGTTCACCGCGGTCTCCGCCCCCGTCATGTGACCCAGCTGATGCAGGATGATCGCCCATTGCGCGACGAAGCACAGCTCGGCCACGGTCGCGACGGTGCGGCCGACGAACACGCTGGAGAGCCATGTGTCGAACAGGCAGATGCGCTGCACGTCGGCGCGCGGCAGGAACGATCGGAACGCGCAGCCGAACACATAACCGGCGCAGAGCAGGAACATCAGCCCGATATCCGAACCGCCGCCGGCGCTGCCGGCAACCGTCGGATAGAACTCGCGGTACAGCATGAACCAGACGAGAATGTTGGCCGCACTGACAAGCGTCAGGGACCCCCACCACCACGCGAGGGGATTTGACCGCGCCTGCCACTGCAACATGAATCGCTCCGCCGTAACCGATATGACATTTAGCGGTAGCAATTCTGTCATAAACCGGCGGCACGACGCGACAAAAATCTACGTTATGGCGCTGTCATAATTGACCTGCGCGCTGTCATATTCGCGAAGGCGACTGCTCTCCCATGCGTTTCCGAGCTTATTCCGGGGCGCCTCTTCGAGGCCCCCGGAATAACGCTGGGGATTCTATTTCTTCATCCCACCAACATACGCCGCGAGCTTGTCCAGCGTCTGGTAGCCGTATTCGACGGCACCGAAGCCGATCATGCCGTCGCGCTGCTCGGTGCTCGAGGCCAGTTGCCGCATCATCAGCACGGTCTTGCCGTTGCTCTGCTCGGCAAAGGTGAGGGTGAAGCGGAACATGCCGGGATCATCGTCCTGGTCGACGCCGTGATCCATCTCCATCAGCGACGGCCGCTCGATGCGGCGGAAGCGCATGCGGTTCGGATAGACGGTGCCGTCAGGACCGATCATGTTGAAGCGCCAGACGCCGCCGACGCGCACGTCGATCTCGAAGGTCTCGAGCTTGAAGCCCTTCGGCCCGAACCATTGCGGGAGATGTTTTGGATCGGACCACGCCTCGAACACCAGATCGCGCGGCGCGTCGATCACGCGCGACATCACGATCTCGCGGTCCATCGACCATTGCGACAGAGCGGGATTGGCAGAATTCGTCATCACTCAGAACCTTTCCGTTTGGTTGTGCGGGACGGTCGCTTGGCGGCCGCCCTCTCCTTCTCTTTCTCTTTCTTCAGTTGCATGACGTAAGCCTCGAACCTGTCGAGGCGCGCCTCCCAGATCGCGCGCTGCTGCTGGAACCAGTCCTCCGCGCCGACGAGCGCGTCCGGGCTGAGACGGCAGGTGCGCACGCGGCCGGATTTCTCCGACTGAACGAGCCCGCTCGTCTCCAGCACATGGATGTGTTTCATGAAGCTCGGCAGCGCCATCTCGAACGGATCGGCGAGCTCGCCGACCGACGCCTCGCCGGCACAGAGCCGCATCACAATCGCCCGCCTTGTGGGATCGGCAAGGGCTGCGAAGACATGGTCGAGCTGGGATAATTGGTTAGCCATGAAGCTAACTATAGGCCCACCACCGCCCGGCGTCAATAATTGTTAGCCCACAAGCTAAGTAATTTTCCGCAAGCCCCGCCGGCGGAACCCACAACGCGCAATCGTGAATTGGGACACGCAGCCCTCGCCGTTAGAAGAGAGAGGGGGCGCATCGCATCATGCGTCAGAGCCGTGCCGTCTGTTGTCACCTCATCACACCTCACCCGGCGGGCCCTCGCGCGGGCTGCGCTGGTTCCCCTCGCGTTGGCCTGGCCGCGCCGCGCATCCGCGGATTCCGACATGATCGCGCAGATGCGCGACATCGTCGCCAACGAGCTGGCGCCGACCGCGACGCCGGACCAGCCGGGCGGCCTCGCCGCCGCGCTCTATGCCGGCCGCCATGTCGAGTTCTTCAACTACGGCTTCGCCGACGACGCCACGCGACGACCGGTCACACCGGACACGCTGTTCAACCTTGGTTCGCTGCGCAAACCGTTCGAGGCGACGCTGGTGGCGCTGGGCTCGCTCCTGAGTGAATTGCGGCTCGACGACCCCCTGCCGAAATATCTGCCCGAGCTCACCGGAGACTATGTCCGCCGCGTCACCGTCGGCCAGCTCGCCACGCACACGTCGGGCATGCTGCTGTCGACCGACCATCCACCCTGGCCGAACGACTCGTTCTCGCAGGCGCAGTTCATCGACATGTTCAACGCCTGGAAGCCGCAGGCCGGCGAAGCGCCCGGCAAGCAGCGCATCTACAGCCATGCCTGTTACGTTCTGCTTCAGCTCGTGCTCGAGCGGTGCTACGGCGTTCCGATCGCAACCCTGTTCGAAGAGCGCATCCTTGGGCCGATCGGCATGAATGAGACCTCTCTGCCGGAGCGCGGCGAGGACAACCGCGCCGTCATGGACGTGGCGTGGATGCAGCGCGTCGTGCAAGGCTATTCGGATCAGGGCACGGCCATCGGCCCACCCGGGAATCAGCAGAGCTATTTCGACTTTCCCGGCGCCGGCCAGATGTTTTCGTCACCGCGGGATCTCGCGACCTTCGTTGAGGCCTGCGTCGTCGGCCGCTCGCTCGATCCGCATTTGCGCGAGGCGCTGCGGATGACGCAGCGTGAGACCTTCCGCGTCGACGACAAATTCGGACAAGGCATGGCCTGGGAGACGGTTCATCTCTCCGACGCCACCATCGTCGACAAGCCCGGCGGCCTCAACAATGCCTCCGGCTATCTCGGCCTCGTCCCTATCAGGCAGATCGGCTTCGTCCTGCTCGCCAATCGCGGCGAATACCCGCACGAGATCGTTCGCTACAAGATCCTGCCCGCGCTGGCGAAGCTCGTCGCCTCGCACTGAACCGTCCCTCGCAACAGAAAGCCCCGGCAGAGCCGGGGCTTTCCGCGCCAGATCAGGAACGGGATGCTCAGTACCTGGCGACGACCGGTCCGCCGAACTTGTAGTTCACGCCGACGCGCACAATGTTCGACTTGAGATCGACCGAGTGGGTATAAACGTTGCTCGGATATTGCGTTACGCCGCCGACCAGATTGGTACTGGTCGCGCTGGCGCGGCCGAGATCGACGTAGAGATATTCGGCCTTGAGCGACCAGCCGCCGCCGAAGGCATATTCGGTGCCGACGCCCGCGGTCCAGCCGAGGCGCGTGTCGCGGATCGCGGCCGACTCGGTCGCGGCTGAGAACGTGTCGGTGAAATTGAAATTGCCCTTCACCTCGGAGATCGCCGCGCCGCCCGTCGCGTACAGCAGCCAGGTCGGAGCCGCGAGGAAGCCGATGCGACCGCGGATGGTGGCGAGCCAATCGGCCGAGACCTGCGACGACACGGTAAAGCCTGTCGGCGCGCAGCAGGGATAGAGCGCAGAGCCCGTCGCGCTGCCCTTGAAACCGAAATAGTTGATGTCGCCTTCGAGGCCGAGCACGGCGTGGTTCACCTGCCAGTTATAGCCCGCGGTGAAGCCGCCGGTTACGCTGGAGCTATTGACGCCTTGGGCGCCGACCGTGTTGATGGCGGGGACGCTGCTGGCGGCGAAATAGCCGGCCGGCGTCCAGATGGTCGAGGTGTTCAGATCGGCGTTGCCCCACTGCCCGCCGACATTGCCGCCGACGTAAAAGCCGGTCCAGTTGTAGGCCGGCGCCATCACCGGCGCCTTGGTATATTGCGCGGCGAGATCGGCGGCCTGCGCGGATGCGGTGCCGAGCACAATTGAAGCGACCGCCAGCAAAAACTTCTTCATTCCAGTCTCCATGCCCCACGCGATTGACGATCGCGTTTTCGATGCGCGCAGATGGGAGCCATCCGGCGCAGATCGGGAATAGGCGGAGCATGTCTGTTCGTCTCGGTCTGCGGCGCAGTTCGTATGGACTGTGACGTAGTCAGTGACTTATCGCGCAAGACCAGTGACGAGTGTGACCGATGAGCCACGCGTCGCCCCGCCGCAGCGGCGCACTGCGCAAGCCGCGCGTCGCGTTACGACAAGTGCACCAGAATGGCGGAGCGAAGCCGCGCGCCGACTCACACCGAGCGCGTCAGTCCGCCGTCGACGCGGATATTCTGGCCGGTGATGTAGGCCGCGCCGTCGGACGCCAGGAACGACACCGTCGCCGCGACCTCCTCGACCTTGCCGTAGCGCTTCATCGGCACGCTGTCGCGCCGCGCATCGGTCTGCGGCAGGCTGTCGATCCAGCCCGGCAGCACGTTGTTCATACGGATGTTGTCGGCGGCATGGGTGTCGGTGAAGATCTTCGTGAAGGCGGCGAGGCCGGCGCGGAACACCGCAGAGGTCGGAAACATCGCGCTCGGCTCGAATGCCCAGGCGGTCGAGATGTTGATGATGGCGCCGCTCTTCTGCGCCTGCATCACCGGCGTCACCAGCCGGGTCGGACGGATCACGTTGAGGAGATAGGTGTCGAGGCCGGTGTGCCACTGCTCGTCGGTGATCTCCGTGATCGCCGCGCGCGGCCCGTGGCCGGCGCTGTTGACGAGCACATCGATGCGCCCCCATTTGGCCATCGCCCCGTCGACGAGCCGCTTCAGATCATCGTTCGACTTGTTGGAGCCGGTGACGCCGAGGCCGCCGAGCTCGACGGCCAGCGCCTCGCCCTTGCCGGAGGACGACAGGATCGCGACGCGAAAGCCGTCGGCCGCGAGCCGCCGTGCAGCCCCTGCCCCCATGCCGCTGCCGCCAGCCGTGACAAGTGCGACCTTCTCTGCTGCCATGACCGATCATCCCTGTGTTGAGGCGAGCCCCGAGCCCGGCCTATCATGAGGCCTTCTACCGCCGGACCTGCCGCCAGGTCCACCGCCGAAGGCATCCGTTAAGGCATCCGTCATGAGCGATCTGCAGATCCGCAATTTGCGCCCCGAGGAGATCGCCATCGCCGTCGACTGGGCCGCGGCCGAGGGCTGGAATCCGGGCCTCGGCGACGCCGCCTGTTTCGCCATCCCGGACGCGAAGGGCTTCTTCGTCGGCGAGATCGACGGCCAGCCGGTCGCAACAATCTCCTGCGTCAATTACGATGATCGCTTCGCCTTCCTCGGCTTCTACATCGTGCGCTCTGGCTTTCGCGGCGCCGGCCACGGCCTGCGCATCTGGAACGCGGCGATCGCGCATGCGGGCGCCCGCGTGATCGGGCTCGACGGCGTCGTCACGCAGCAGGACAATTACAAGAAGTCCGGCTTCCAGTTGGCCTACGCCAATATCCGCTACGGCGGCATCGTCGCCGCGCCACCGAATCCGCCCGCCGAAATCGTCGCGCTCGACAATGTCCCGTTCGCGCTCGTTGAAGCCGACGACGCGACCGTCTTCCCGGCCGCGCGTAGCACCTTCCTGCGCGCCTGGATCAACACATCAGGCCACCTCGGCGGCGCGCTGCTGCGCGACGGCAAGCTCGCGGCATGGGGGGTGATCCGGCCCTGCCGGACCGGCCACAAGATCGGCCCGCTCGTCGCCGACGACCGCGGAGCGGCGGAAGCGATCGTGCAGGCGCTGCTGGCGAGCGCAGGCGGCGGCGAAGTCTTCTTCGACGTCCCCGCGATCAATCGCGAGGCCATCGCGCTCGCGGAATCGCTCGGGCTCAAGCCGGTGTTCGAGACGGCGCGGATGTACACAGGGCCGATCCCGCCGCTGCGGATCGACCGCGTCTTCGGCGTGACCAGTTTTGAACTGGGCTAGCTGGGCGGACGACGCCGCTCAGTAGCAGCGCATGATGTTGACCGTGTGCTCGGCGCCGCCGCGGCCGGGCACCGTCACCTGCTCCGTCGGGCAGCTTGGCACATAGGGCCGGTCGGACGGCACCACGTTCGGCGGGAAGCGATGGGTCCAGTCCCAGGGAACGTCGTACGTATAGGTGTAACGCACATCGGTGGAGGCCGGCTGCCCGGCATCGACGAAAGGCTGGTTATAGCCTGCGTTGTCGTAGAACCCGCCGCCGCCCGGCCAATAGACCCAGGGCGTGTTGCGGCCGCGGAACCGGGCGCCAGGACCGATCTGCGGACGCGCGATCGCGCCGGAAGGCGCGGCGGCCATCCCGTGCGCGGCGGTGGCGCCGGGCCTGGCAAAACCGTCATTGGCAGACAGGAGCAGCGCGGCTGCGCTGAGCGAGGCGAAGAGCGCCCCATATGATCTGGACATCATGATACGCACCAACTCGTTTGGCTTCGGCGGCTCCCCACCGCACGCTAGGCCGGGCCGTCGCTCACCCGCAAACGTATAATTAATTGTTGGTTAAGGCACGGGATTAACGGGGTACCTGGTGCGGCAAGTCGCCCGGGATTCTGTGCTGATTTCAGACACTTCGTTCCGGGGTAGTCCTCATGACCCGTTGATCGGAGTTGATCGCGCTCGCCGAATTTGGCGGCGGCAATTTTGCTTGAAGTCGCCTCCTCCCCGAGCGCAGCGAAGCAATCCAGGGTCTTGCCGCGGAGGAATTCCGGATTGCTTCGGTGCCCTCGCAGTGACGGCGTCGAGGCGGCTGAGCGCAACAACTGTGATCTCGTGCCCGACAACGCCCCATCCGTGGGTGCCTGGTCACCTCCCCGTCACTTCTGCTTGCTCCCTGGGTCTTGTAACAAAACTGTCATGCAGCAAAACTAAACGATGGCCGGGGGCCGCGGTCGCGGCCATTGCCGCCTCACCGCAGGAGATTTCGATGCGCCGTTCACTGGTGTTGCTGTCCGCCGGACTGACAGTCTTGTCCACCGGACTTGCCTCCGCCCAGAACAACACGCCCCGCAACCTGATCCTCTTCATCCCCGATGGTTTGCGCGCACTGAAGGTGACGCCGGAAACCGCGCCGGCGATGGCCGAGGTCCGTGACAAGGGCGTCAACTTCAAGAACCCGCATTCGCTCTTCCCGACCTTCACCATGGCCAACGGCTCGGCGATGTCGACCGGTCACTATCTCGGCGACACCGGCGTGTTCTCCAACACGATCTGGACCAACTATACGTCCGTCCCCGCCGGCGACACCGTGGTCCCCTTCATCGAGAACGACGCCGTGCTCGGCGACATCGACGAGCATTTCAAGGGCGACTATCTCAACGAAGAGACGATCCTGAAGATGGCCCGCGACAAGGGCTTCAGCACCGCGGCGATCGGCAAGGTCGGTCCAACCTACCAGTTCGACCACACCGACAAGCCCGAAAAGGCCGGCCTGCATTCGGTCGTGTTCGATGACTCCACCGGCGGCAAGAACGGCGTGGCGCTGTCTGACGAGGTGAAGGACGCGCTGACCAAGGCCGGCCTGCCCCTCGCCACGCCGCCGCGCGGCGACAATTCCAAGGCGGGCGATGCCAAGACGCCCGGCACCGTTGTCGCCAACGTCGCGCAGCAGGCTTATTTCGCCGACGTCGCCGCCAAGGCCGTGCTGCCGATGTTCAAGGCGCGCAACAAGCCGTTCGTGCTGGTGTTCTGGTCGCGCGATCCCGACGGCACCCAGCACAACCAGGGCGACAGCCTCAACCAGATCAAGCCGGGCATCAACGGCCCGAGCACGATGGCGAGCATCAAGAACGCCGACAACAACCTCGCCCAGCTCCGCAAGGCGCTCGACGAGCTTGGGCTGGCCGCGAATACCAACATCATGATCCAGGCCGACCACGGCTTCTCGACCATCTCCAAGGAGAGCAAGACCAGCCCCTCGGCCAAGGTCAGCTATGACGACACGCCGAAGGACTTTTTGCCGATGGGCTTTTTGGCGATCGACCTCGCCAAGGCGCTCGACCTGCCGCTGTTCGACCCCAACGACAAGAACGCCGCCGTCACCGGCAACGCCCATCCGAAGGCCGGCAACGGCGTGCTCGGCAAGGATCCGACCAAGCCTGACCTCGTCATCGCCACCAATGGCGGCTCGGACCTGATCTACCTGCCGAACAAGGACAAGAAGCTGGCGGTCAAGACCGTCAAGGCGCTGCTCGAGCAGGATTACGTCTCCGGCCTGTTCGTGGACGACTCGCTCGGCCGCATCCCCGGTACCCTGCCGCTGTCGAGCATCAATCTGCGCGGCAAGTCGGCGACGCCAACGCCGGCGATCGTCGTCAATTTCCGCTCCTATGCCAGCGATTGCGGTGAGGCGCCGACCAACTGCTCGGTGCAGGTCGCCGACACCGTGCTGCGCCAGGGCCAGGGCATGCATGGCAGCTTCAGCCGCGGCGACACCATGAACTTCATGGCCGCGATCGGTCCGGACTTCAAAGCCGGCTATGTCAGCCAGATCCCGGTCAGCAATGCCGACGTCGGCATGACGGCCGCCCAGCTCATGGGCCTGCGCGGCCCGCAGAACGGCGGCCTTGTCGGCCGCGTGATGTCGGAGGCCCTGCCCAACGGCATCGTGCCGAAGGCCTATACCGGCACGCTGAAGTCCAAGCCCGCCGAGGGCGGCCTGGTGACCGTGCTGAACTTCCAGCGCGTCGGCAGCCAGCGCTATTTCGACGCCGCCGGTTTCCCAGGCCGCACGCTCGGGCTCGAGCCGGACGCCGGCAAACAAAAAACGGCGGGGAAATAACCCCGCCGCTGTCTGTCGCGCCTCGCAAGGGGCGCGACAGTCTCGTCTAACTCTTACATTCCCAGATCTTTTACATGCCCAGATCTTTTACATGCCGATGTCGAACACGTTCGGCAATTGGCCCGCCAAAGGCAGCGCAGTGGCGCCCAGGAAGGTCGCCACCATCGCCATCAGGCGACGGTTGTTCTGACGCTTGCCGCGCATCTGTCCGGCGATCCACTCCAGCATCTCGCTGTTGACCTTGGCGGCGTAGGACGGTGCCCAGCTCTCGATCTCGGACTCTGCCGACAGCGCGACGCTGCGCGGCGGCACCTTCAGGCCCGAGGCGCTCGCGGCGTAATGGGCAACGGCCTTGGCGAGCAGGTCGTCGAACCGGCCGCCATCGGTGCGCTCGGTTGCGGCTTCATTGATCTCGAACAGCGCCTCGGCTTCGGCGCGGCTGACCGGCTGGTCGTTGACGGCCGTGGCGGTCAGGATGCGCGCGCACCAGGCGGTGTCATCGGCATCGAGCGAGCGGGAAAAGTGGACCCGGCCCTTGGTGGTCGGGCCTTCGCCCGTGATCACGCCGTCGCGCACGACGGTCAATGCATGAGCCGCGGTATCGCGGCAGGACGGTTCGAGAGACGGCGACTCAACAGACTTATGCGCAGCGGCAGACATAGTTCACTTCCAGATTTCTTCTGATCGACCAGCATTTTCATGCGGGCGTAAAGGGGTGGTTAATGATTCTATACGGGGATCGCGACTTTTCTCAATGGTTGCCGATTAGTCGCTACGAGGACCATTTCGGTTCCGGAGGCGTCGGGGCGAGCGTGATGCGGATCATAAAAGGCTTTATGGGGCAATCGAGACCGTACGGCTCCGGTCGAGATGTTTCGTCGCAGGCGCGGCTGTAACAGAAAGGTGCTAGGAAATCGGCCCTTCAGAGAAGAAATTCACATTTTACTTGAAGCGGTTCACTTAGGGTCGCGAAGACCCTATACTGACCGCGACGGCCGAAGATAAATTACCAAGTAAATTCAATGAGATGAGGTAGAACCATGACACTCCCGATCGGCACCACCGCGCCCGACTTCGAAGCCGAGACCACCGAAGGGAAGATCAAGTTCCACGATTGGATCGGCAATAGCTGGGCTCTCCTGTTCTCCCACCCCAAGGACTTCACGCCGGTTTGTACGACCGAGCTCGGCGCGCTTGCCAAGCTGAAGCCGGAATTCGACAAGCGCGGCGTCAAGCTGATGGGCCTTTCGGTCGATCCGGTCGACCGCCATTCCAAATGGTCCGAGGATATCAAGGAGACGCAAGGCGCCGCCCCCAACTACCCGATGATCGGCGACACCGACTTCAACGTGTCGAAGCTCTACGAGATGTTGCCGGCCTCGACCTCGGGCGATCCCCTCACCCGCACGCCGGCCGACAACCAGACCGTCCGCAACGTCTTCATCATCGGGCCGGACAAGAAGATCAAGCTGGTGCTGGTCTATCCGATGACGACAGGCCGGAATTTTCAGGAGATCCTGCGCGTCATCGACTCGCTCCAGCTCACCGCCAAGCATCGTGTCGCCACGCCGGCCGACTGGACGCAGGGCGAGGACGTCATCATCGCCGGCTCGGTTTCCAACGACGAGGCGAAGACGATCTATCCGCAGGGCTGGAAGGAACCGAAGCCCTACATCCGCATCGTGCCGCAGCCAAAGTGACTTTTGGCGGTCGCGGATAGCGACCGCAAAAAGTCATCCCGGGGCGATGCGTCAGAACCCGGGATCTAGAGATTCCCTGGTGCGCAATGCGCACCAGGGTTCGGTCCTTCGGACCGCCCCGGAAATGACCGAGTTGGATTAGGCCGCGTGCACGCGGTCGAGGAAGCTGTCGACCTCGGCCTTCAGATGCAGGCTCTCGCCTGACAGCGCCTGGGCAGAGGCGAACATCCGGCTCGACGTCTCTCCCGTCTCGCTCGCGCCCTTGGCGGCGTGACGGACATTGACCGCGACATCGGCAGTACCGGAGGCCGCAGCGCGAACGCTGGCTGCGATGTTGTGGGTGGCGCTCCTCTGCTGCTCGACCGCGGCCGAGATCGAGCCCGCGATGCCGCTGATGCGCTCGATGGTCTGGCCGATCGCCTTGATGGCGGTGACCGATTCCTCCGTTGCAAGCTGCATGCTGGCGATCTGGTTCGAGATCTCGTCCGTCGCCTTGGCGGTCTGGCCGGCGAGCGTCTTGACCTCCTGGGCCACCACCGCGAAGCCGCGACCGGCGTCCCCGGCGCGCGCGGCCTCGATGGTGGCGTTCAGCGCCAGAAGATTGGTCTGCTCGGCGATCGAGGTGATCAGCTTGACGACGTCGCCGATGCGCGCCCCCGCTTCCGAGAGCTGCGCCATGCGCTGGTCGGTGGCTTCGGCCTGCCGCACCGCCTCGGCGGAGATCTCGTTCGATTCCTGCACCCGGCGGGTGATCTCGGAGATCGACTGGGACAATTCGTCGGAGGCTGAGGCCGCCGTGCGCACGTGCTCGGAGGCGTTCTCGGATGCGCCGGCCGACTGCGCCGACAGATCGGCGGTGGAGCGTGCGGTGTCGGTGAGTTGCCGCGCCACCCGCTCGAACTCACCGGAGGAGTTCAGCACCTTGTCGAGGATGCCGCCGACGCTGCCGCGGAACTGCTCGACGAAATTGCGCAGCTCCGCCTTGCGCTGCTCCGCCGCGGCAGCAGTGACCGCGGTCTGCTCGCTGCGCAGGCGCGCCCGCTCCAGCGAGTTGCTCTTGAACACCGCGACCGTGCGGGCGATCTCGCCGATCTCGTCGGCGCGATCCTCGCAATCGATCTCGACGTCGCTCTTGCCTTCGGCGAGCGCCGTCAGCGAGCGCGTGACCGAGGTCAGCGGCCTGGTGATACGGCGGACGACCAGCAAGGTGAGGACCAGGACCAGGAGCGCCGCAATACCGGCCGCAATCGCCATGCTCTCGATGGCCTGGGTCAGCATGCTCTCGAACTGCGCCATGGGGATGCCGACATAGAGAATGCCGACGACCTTGCCGGTGGCATCCGCGACCGGAAAATAGGCGGTCATGAAGGTTTTGCCGAACAGCGTGGCCGGGCCCCTGTACGCCTCGCCGCGGCGCAGGACGGCCTGCCCGGGATGATCGGCGGCAAGCTGGGTCCCGACAGCGCGGTCGCCGTTCTCCTTCTTCACGTTGGTCGAGCGGCGGACGAACTGCCCGCTCGCATCATCGAACACGAACAGGGTCGCGTTGCCGCCGACATAGGACACCGCGCGATCGACGATGGCGTGATCCCTGAACTCCGGCATTTTGGGAATCTCGGCGCGCGCGACCCCGCCATCCCGCATCGTGATCTTCGCGTCGGGAACGACCTCGGCAAAAGCCAGGGCCAGCGTGCGCAAATTGACCTCGATGTCGCGCAGCGCACGATCGTTGAAGGCGGAGGTGAGCGACCAATAGCCGGCGCCGACCACGAGCGCCGTGTTCACGGCGATCAGCAGCACGGCGCACAGGACGGCCTTGGTACCCAGCTTGAATTGCGGCAAGAACTTTGCCGTCGCACGGTTGGACATGAATGGAACTACCCCCGGAATTCCTGCATATTCATGCAATCGGCTTACGACCGAATTAACGACGGTTCACACCGCCGCACGTGGCATGCTTGCCAAATTGTAAACGAGGCCTGCCCTGACCACGCCAAGCGCGCCGCCTGTCATCGTCTGGTTCCGCGATGACCTCCGCCTGTCCGACCATCCCGCCCTCCATGCTGCCGCGAAGACAGGCGCGCCGGTGATCTGCCTCTATGTGATGGATGAGGTGGCCGGACGGGCACCGGGCGGTGCGACGCGCTGGTGGCTGGCGCAGTCGCTGCGGGCGCTCGGCGCCGAGATCGCCACGCACGGCGGATCGCTGATCCTGCGCAAGGGGCCGGCGGCCAAAGTGATCCCCGAGGTGGCGCGGGAGAGCGGAGCGGGAGCGGTCTACTGGAATGAGGTCGCGCAGGCATCGCATCAGGCCGTCGAGAAACAGCTCGAAGCGGCGCTGGCAAAGCTCGGCGTGGACTCGCAGAGCTTCCCTGGCGACTTGCTGGTGCCACCCTCGGCGATCCGCAACAAGGAGGGCCGCGGTCTTCGCGTCTTCACGCCGTTCTGGCGACGGGTGCTGTCGCTGGGCGATCCGCCCAAGCCTCTGCCCGCACCGCGGGAGCTACGCCCCGCGCCGCAGCTCGCCAGCGACGCGCTGGCGAGCTGGACGCTCGAGCCGACAAAGCCCGACTGGGCTGGCGGCCTGCGCCAGACCTGGACGCCGGGAGAAGCCTCGGCCCGCGTGCGCCTCCGCGACTTCCTCAAGCACACCGCGCGCGTCTATGTCGGCGATCGCGACCGTCCGGATCGCGAGGGGACTTCAAGCCTGTCGCCTCATTTGAGGTTCGGCGAGCTCAGCCCGCGCCAGATCTGGCACGCCGCGCGCTTTGCCGCAGCGGAGAATCCAGCGATCGGGCCCGGCGTCGAAAAGTTCCTGAGCGAGCTCGGCTGGCGCGAATTCTGCCGCCACCTCCTCCACGATCATCCGAGCCTTGCCACCGAAAACCTGCAAACGAATTTCGATGGCTTTCCCTGGAAGGGCGACAAGAAAGCGCTCGCCGCCTGGCAGCGCGGACGCACCGGCTATCCCATCGTCGATGCAGGCCTGCGCGAGCTCTGGCACACCGGCGTGATGCACAACCGGGTGCGGATGGTGGTGGCGTCCTTCCTGGTCAAGCATCTCCTGATCGACTGGCGCGACGGCGAGAGCTGGTTCTGGGACACGCTGGTCGATGCGGATGCCGGCAGCAATCCCGCCAACTGGCAATGGGTCGCCGGCTGCGGCGCCGACGCCGCGCCCTATTTCCGCGTGTTCAATCCAACTCTCCAGGGCGAGAAGTTCGATCCTGATGGAGCCTATGTCCGGCGCTGGGTGCCCGAGCTGAAAGACGTGCCGGCCAAGCTGATCCACCAGCCCTGGCAGGTATCACCGATCGAGCTTGCGAGCGCGGGCGTCACGCTCGGCAAGACCTATCCGCAGCCGATCGTCGATCACGCGAAGGGGCGCGAGCGCGCGCTCGCCGCCTACGCAAAGATCCGCAAAGGTTGAGCGCTGCTTTGACTCGATTTTGAAACCCGCTATCGTCATCGCTCCATACAAACCGTGGGGGACGATATGGACGACGAGAAGCCGATCACCGAACAGGCGCTGGACACGGTCACCACCGCCGTGGAAGCGACCAGCGAAGCCGCAGTCACCGCCGTCAAGAAGGTCAGGAAAGCCGCCAAGAAGGTCGCGAAGAAAGTAGCGCCGAAGAAGGCTTCCAAGAAGAAAGCCAAGAAGGCGACCAAGAAGGCATCCAAGAAATCTGCGAAGAAAGCTTCGAAGAAGGCTGCAAAGAAGTCGTCGAAGAAAGCGGCCAAGAAGACTGCAAAGAAGGCCACCAGGAAGTCTGCGAAGAAGGCAGCCAAGTCGAAAAAGAAGGCCAAGCGCTGATCGCAGCGCTCGAGCAGGTCTCCAGGTGCGGGCGCGCCCGGAGACCTCTCCCGCCCCTACCCTCGCCGCTTGGCTGCGCGCCGGCCCGGGTGATGCTCGCCTTGCGGATCACGAAATTCGCTGCGATGGCCGCGCCGGTCCTCCTTGGCGAAGCGCCTCCGCTTCTCGGATGAGCCGAACTGCTTGATCACCTTCCGGCCGTTGACCTTCTTGATGACATAGCCGCCTTCCGTCATCGAGAACGGCGCCTTGAGCGACCCCATATGGTCGAACTTGGTGCCGCGGGGATGCTCGAACGGTTCGAACCAGGACGGATAGACGAAGTTCGACATCGGAAAGCCGTTGACGAGAAAAGACTCCTCTTCCACGGCGTCGCAGACCTCGTAGGCATATTGGGTGTGCCGAGTCTTGTCGGCCCACAGATTGGCCATGGGATCGAGCACCATCTCGAACAGTTCGTGCGAGGCCGCCAGGCTGACCGGATCGTCCTCGCCGAGTGCCTTCAGAAAGATCTTTGAGATCGGCTGGCCGCGGTGCGTCAGCTCGTGCCGCCCGAGGAAGTTCTTGTGGGTGGCGTCGTCAAAATAGAGCAGCTGCCAGTCCGTCGGCTTCGGGTTGCGGGTGACGTCGAGATCGATGGGATAACCCCAGACCGGCAGGAAATGCTCGTCGTAGCATTTCTGGAGCGCCGCCGTGAGCCTCCCCATCATCCGCTCGCTCATCATCTCCTCGGCGTAGTTGATGCAGGCAATCCGGACCGGCCTCAAGGACCTGCCGAGCAGTGCACGCCGTGCTTTTTTCATGGAAATCACCTTGCCAAAGGGAAGCTGAAATCAGTCCAGCCTAGCACGCGCGCGCGCCGCACGTCAGGGATGTATTCCGACGTACTGGCCTGCCTGCCTAGAAACGCCGATTGACGACGAACACCGCCGCCGCGCACATCGCCATGCCGGCAATCGCCAGCGCATCGAGCTTCTCCCCGAACAGCAGATAGGCCATCAGCGCCGTGACGGCGGGCACCAGGTAGAACAGGCTCGCAACCGAGGTCGCGGCAGCGTGGCGGATCAGCCAGTACAACAGCCCGATCGATCCGATCGAGAGCGCCACGGCAAGCCAGGCAAGTGCGAGCACGAACTCCCGCGTCCAGTGCACCACGCGGTCCTCGAACAGGAAGGCGCCGACCGTGAAGAAGACGGTGACGGCGATATATTGCACGAGATTGCCGGCGCGCCAGTCGATGTGGTTGCAGTAGCGGCGCTGATAGAGCGTGCCGAGCGTGATGCTGATCAACGACACCACCGAGGCGAGCCAGCCGAGCCCCGCCTCGCCGGTCATCGGACGGCCGTGCAGGATCAGCGCTACACCGCCGAGGCCAAGCACCAGCCCCGCCCATTGCACCGGCGTCACGCGTTCGCCGAGCCAGCGGTTGGCGATGGTCGAGGTCAGGATCGGCTGAAGGCCCGGAATCAGCGCCGAGAGTCCGGCCGGGATCGAATGCGCGATCGCAATGGCCGTGCCGCCGAGATAGAAGCCGTGGACGAGAATGCCGGCAACAGCGCTATGCGCGACGTCGACACGGTCCGGCCATTTCGGTCGCGCGATCGCCACGATGATCGCCATCAGGCCGACCACGATCGCCATGCGAATGGCGAGATAGGTCAAGGGATCGGCGTTGTTGATGATGTATTTGGTGCCGATGAATCCGGTGCTCCAGAGCACGACGAACAGGATCGGTGCGGCGCGGGCGGTCAGGGCTTCTTGATTATGGTTCATTGCCGCCCTCATTGCCCGACCGGGGCCTATGCGGCAATGCGAATTTCCAAAACGAGCGATGCTGCGCTGCGACGGACAGCGGGAGCGCAGCTCAGCCGCTCACCATTCTTCCGGACAGGGGTCGATGATCTTCCAGAGCTCGACACCGTTCTTGATCTTCTTCATGTCGGTGGTGAGCCCGCCATTGCGGCGGATCCAGTCCTTCACGGTGTTGGGGTAATAGGACATCAGGTCGGACGTCCCCTCCGCGCTGGTGACCTTGATGCCGAAGGTGAAGGCCTTGTCGTAATAGGCCTGATGGAAGCCGAGGCTGGCGCGCGGCGTCACGCAGATCTTGTTCATCGGCACCATGCCGAGCACCAGGGTGCAGGCCGAGTTGCAGATGCCGTCGATGATGACGCGCTCGCCCTTCTCGCGGACGCGCTTGTACTTGGCCTTGTACTCCTCGACGTAGCCGCCGTGGTCACGTGTGATGTGCAGCTCGGCGCGCGCCGGCGTGGCGGCGGCGGAGAGCAACAGCAGGCTCAAAAGCGTGATGCGCATGGTGCGTGACGGCGAAAGCCTTCAGGAATGAACCGGCCTCGAAGGACCCCCAAAGGGCCGGCGACAGGATTCTTAAGCGAATTCTCTTTGGCCATACTTGTGTGGGGAATTCGTTAAGCATCCCGAAAAGGCCAAAAATGGGCAGCCTTCGACCCTGCTCCGGGCAATTCTGTCACACCCACCCGGGAATCGGCGGGATTGGCCCCGATTTCCGGGCCCCGGACGGGTGTCCCGGCGGCCCGAAATGGCTATAAACACCTGACCTATTCGCGCGGGTTCCGGAGAATCGAGATGAGCACGTTGAAGCTTGTAGCCGCGGTTGCTGCCCTGTCGGCCGCAATCCTCGCCCCCAGCCTTGCGGAGGCGCGGGGACACCACCGGTACCACCGCCACTACACCAACCCGCTGCCCTACCCGATCAGCTATCTGCACAATTACGGGCCCGGCGTTACCCCCGGCACCTTCGCCTTCTACGACGGCCCGTCGAACAACCGCTGCTACCAGAGCTCGGCCACCTATATCGGCCAGGACGGCCGCCGGCACCCCTGCTTCTGAGGCGCGCTGGCGCGTCCTCTGCGGGTGCCGCTATTTGGCGGCGCCCGACAGCAGCAATTGCTTCTCGATCTCGTAGACCGGCAGCTTGACGAGGTCCTTGCCGACCTCGCCCTGAAGCGCCTTGCGCACCACGACCGAATAATCGGCGCGGATCATCCCGAGCGCGCGTGGTGAGGCCACCATGGTCAGGGCCGAGGTCTCGCCCGCGCTGACGGCGGCATCGAGCCGGCCGGCCAGGTTCCGCAGGAAGGCACGCTCGGCCTCATCGTGCCAATCGGTCTGCTCGACCGAGCTGCGCGCGCCGCCGACGGCGGCATTCAGCCGGCCCGGCGCATCGGTCCCTTGCGCACTCGTCGAAGGATTGGGCTGCTCGTGCACCTCCCGGGTGTGGAGGTTCGGAAACATCTCGTCGCCGAGGTTTTCCAGAATGAGCGCCTTGCGCCCGTCGCACACGATCAGCCAGTCACCCTTGTCTATTCTCATCTTGTCCATTGCACAGCTCCAGGCAATCTCGCGAGCCTGCTCTTCGAATTCCTCGAAGCGCTGGCTACGGCAAGACTAGGGATGAAGTCGTGCCGGCGAATTGCGCAGGATCAAAGATGAACGCAATGTCCTGCCAGGCAGCGCCAGTGCAAGCGCAGCATTGGTCACGCGCGCGAACCTGGGATAATCTTGCGGAGCGAAAGGTCAGGTCTGCGGCGAGCTTTGCTGAAGATTTGTTCATCAGCATTACATTTCGGTTCCGCCACAATTTGATCAGAACAACTTCGATATCCTGTTTTGCGTAAGCAGAGGAAGACATCATGAATCTCAAGACTGGCCTCGTCGCCGCATCCCTGTTCGGTGCCATCATGGCATCGCCGGCGGCGTCCGCCATGCCCATCGCGCCCGCACCTGCGACGCCGCAGGTCTCCGACGTCGAGCAGGTCCGCATGGTCTGCGACGCCTGGGGACGCTGTTTCTGGCGCCCGAACTATGATGGGTATTACGGCCCGCGGCCGTATTACGGGCCCCGATATTATGGGTATGGGCCACGCGCCTATGGGCCTCGCTATTACGGACCACGCTATCGCCGCTGGTGATCTCCAAAGGGGCCCTCTCGGGCCCCTTCGCTTTTGCGAGATCGCGCCTTGCGTCCATTCGCGTGCGCGCGGCTTGCGTGGAGCGATTCCAAAACTGATCTAGATCAAAGATGAAATTCGATGTGCCGTCATTCTGCGTCGATGGCGGATTTCATTGTTTTCCGATGCCCCCAGACGGGCATGAATGTGCAGACGCATCTCGAGAGGCAGCCAAGGCCTGACGAGCGGAGCCTTGACGAGCGGAGGCTTGAGGGGCGGAGGCTCGAGGGGCGGCGGCTCGAGGGGCGGAGCTTCGAGTCCTTCGCCTGTCCCGCCTGCACGCGTCTCCATTTCATCGACCTCGCCTCAGGCCAACCGATGAACCGGGACCGTTGACGGTGACATCGACCCGCCGCGCCGCGTGGCATGATGTCCGCAATACTACGGCCTGGAATCCGGTTTACTGAATCATCCTGTTTCGCCATTGATTGCGATGTATTGATTTTCATTTAATTGTCACATTGCAGCATCCGGCCAGAAGCATGTTCTTCGACGCTCTCGCCCCCTCCTCCGCCCTCCAGTTGATCCGGTTTGCCGATGTCGACGCGTTTCGACCGGCCGAGTCGATGGAAGACGCCCGCAGCATTCCGCTCGACGTCGCCAACTTCGCTGCGGCGCGTGCGATCGTGAACCTGCCGGGGTGCCGGATCATCGTGGCGAGGTCGTTTGCGCGGATTCTCGATACCGCCTATCGCGCACCGGGCGGCATGGTGATCCTGCCGATGACCGACGATCTGCGGGCCAGCTCGAGCGGGATCGAGCTCGACTCGCGCGTTTTCATCGCCTTGCGCGGCAATCATCATTGTCATTTCGTCGAGCATCAGACCAATTACCACGCGCTGATCATGTTCTCCCCCGGGCTCAGAGATCGCGGCTGGTTCGATCGCGCCGATGCATTGTGGGTTCGCATCGCGGACCCCGTGGCGCATCTCTACGCGCGTCAGCTTGTTCTCGACATCCTGCGGACCGCGTCCGTAGAGCCGCACATGTTCGAAACCACCGAGGTCGCCGCGCATCTCCAGGAGGGCCTCCTGCTCGCCTTCGACGATTTGTTTCAAATCGACCCGTCGTCTGATCGCACCGCCCCGAATGCCGGCGCGCGATCGGCCAGGCTCGTGCAGCAGATCGACGATTACGTCTCGGCCTATCCGACCGCTCCGATCTATACGGCCAATCTCGCCGGTGAGTTGGGCGTTTCGGTCCGAACGCTCGGCGGCGCGGTGAGCAAGGTGCGCGGCATGAGCCTGCATCAATACATCCGCCTGAAGCGGCTGTGGGCCACACGCTCGCGGCTGCTCAAGGGCGGCGGCGCGACGGTCGCCACATGCGCACGCGCCCAGGGATTTCATCACCTCGGCGAGTTTGCCGCGGCCTACCGCGCGACCTTCCATGAGGCGCCCTCCGACACGCTGGCACGGGCCCGCCACACCTGCCGTTCCGCAAGCTGACATCACAGGCGCGACGCCGATGGCTTGCCTTGACCACGCGTCGGGGTGCTATGGAACAGGTTCCCTCGAACGAGGTTGTCAGGTCCGAGCAGTGCGCCGCCAGCCAGCCCCGGGGGCGCGCTGAGAAACCCCGCGCGCCTACGCGCGGGGTTTTTCTCGCCGTCAATCAAGTGGTTCAGGGAAGAGAATGTCTATCAACCGCAACGTCCTGTTTCTGATCATCGGCGCTCTGGTCGTCACGGCAGCCGTGCTCGGCTACAACCTCTACCAGGCGAAGAAACAGCCCGACGGCCTGCAGATCAATGTCGGCCCCAATGGGCTGAAGATCCAGGGCAAGTAAGGGGACCCGCGGATTGAGCCGGCCGAGCCTCGAGGCTCCGGCCTGACAAGTGGCGCGCTCGGAAGGATTCGAACCTCCGACCCTCGGAATCGAAATCCTAAATTTATATAGCAATATCAATAACTTAATTGCAAACTGAACCCCTTTCGGGGTATTGATTTTGCTCAACTATTCGGCAGCCTGCAAACCAACAACTATAGATTGCAAATATATGACTTTGCATTAAGTCTGCAAACCAATTGCAAACCGCAAAAACCGGTCTGGCGCAAATGAGGTCTAAGTTGTTGATTGTGTTGGCGCGCTCGGAAGGATTCGAACCTCCGACCCTCGGAATCGAAATCCGATGCTCTATCCAGCTGAGCTACGAGCGCCCCGGCCCGGGTATGGGGCCGCAACCGAGAAGCGCCGGACCGCTGCTGGCAAGCCAGCGCACCGGACGGCGTTCGGATCGGTTCGAATTAGCAGAGAGATTGACCAATAAAAAGCCCTCCCCGTCTCGATTCGAGACGGGTCGGAGGCACCCTTACCAGGTCGTGTTGAAGAGACCGAAATGGGGCTGCTGCGCGAACAGCATCGGCCGGCCCTGTTGCGGCGCCGGGTGCGCCCTGGCGACCTTGCGCTTGGGCTGAGCCTGGATCTGAGGCGTCTGCCCCTGAGGAAGCTGAGCCTGCGCCTGAACTTGCGGCTTGGCCTCCGCCTTCCTGGCCGCAGTGGCGTTGGCCTTCGGGGCCGGCGTAAACTGGGCGAAGGTCTCGCGCACCCGCGCCTTGGCCGACATCTCGGCCAGCTCCGGCGAAGCAGCCTCCTGCGCCGGCGGCTGAGGCGCAACGACCGCGGCGGTCTTCACTGCGGGTGCGGCAATGGTCGGCTGGCTGGTGTCGAGCACGACGCGCTCAGGCAAATGGCGATCCGACCGGATCCGGATCAGCGGCTGATCGTTGCTTGCGGTGACGATAGCCCGTGCGACCGGTTGCGACGGCAGAACGTAATCCGCCACGAACAACAGTGCGAGCAAGGCTCCACCGACGAAAACGAAGTACCTGAAAATGGGCATCGGCCACGCTCCGCCCCCCGCATCCCCGCGTGGGCTCTTCGCCTTAAACCGGCGATACTCTAATTGGTTCCTGCACCCGGCCCTTGGTTCAAATGGCAACGCCAAGTTTTTCGGCCAAGGCCTGCGGACAGTAACTTTTCCGCTACCGGGAACTGCCGGGCGTTACGCGCGCCGTGCTGCAACCAGCGAACACTTCGCCTGATCGGCGTTAACGTTGATGAAGCCGACAGGGATACGCGCAAAGGTCTTGCGGCTCTTCATCGTTACCGTGTCGGCAAGCACGCGGCTGCGGTCGGTGAGATGACTGCCATCGCGCCGCGTGAACGCGCAGACGATCTCCAGATCCTTAACGGCATAGTCATTGTCGTTTCGCAGCGTGAACGTCACCAGCGCCTTCGAGCCGAGCCCGCCACGGCGCCAGGTTTGCGATGAGATTTTGAGGCGATCGAGTTCTGCCGCAGCTGGCGCCTGAGCTTCGACAATCGGCGAGACCGCCGCCGCCGTACTGCCCGGAGGTGCCGGTTCGACCGTTGCCACGTCAGACTTCACCGGCTCGGTGCTGTTGCCCCTGGAGAGCGGCAGCAGCATCCACACCCCGCAGCCGACGATGATCGCCGCCAGTAGCCAGAGCAGGCTTCGCCCGAACGAGACGCTCGCGATCGTCACGGCTCGCGCCAGGCGCTCGCCGCTCCCGGCGAAACGTCCCCACCCGATCCGGTCAAACCTGGCGTTCATGGCTGTATCACCAACCGCGGCCGGAGTTCGTTCGATGACGGACTCGGCCACTGTTTACCTTAATCCGGGAGACGAACTAAGGTTCCCGCGCTCGTGGCGAGTCGGCAAGGACGGTGGCGATCACCAGCCGGGGCCGCTAACATGCGCTGCAACATCGAAGACCCCGTTGGGAGAACATGAAATGCCAGTCGTCGTCACTTGGGATCACGTCCATCTGCGCAGTCCCGATCCGGAGGCCACAGCGGCCTGGCTGCGGGACATCCTCGGCGGCGAGATCGTGCGCGCACCGGGACGGATCGACGTGAATCTCGGCGGCGCAAAAATCTTCATCGCATCGCTCGAGGGCGACAACGCCGTCAACCCGCCGCCGCCGCACCCGCATCAGGGCCTCGACCATCTCGGTCTCACCGTGAAGGACATCGACGCCGTCGCGGCCGAGATCAAGGCCAAGGGGGTCACCTTCACGCGCGAGCCGACCACGATCCGGCCCGGCGTGCGCATCTGCTTCATCCGCGGCCCGGAAGGCATCTCCATCGAGCTGCTCGAGCGCGACAAGAAATACACCTAACGCGGCGCCGCATCTGAGGTCGACGAGAGGCCGGGCGTGCTGTCGCCCGGCTAGCTCATGCTGCCGGGCATAAAGCAGCGGATGGCGACGCCCATGTAGCCGTAGATCGGCCACACCATGGTGCGCCCGACCCGGTTCGGCTCCGAGATGACGGCCTCTTCGGGCACATCAACCCAGACGAGCTCCTGCTGCTGGCCGTCGAGCACGTGGCCCAGGCGCGGGATGCGGACACGATAATGTCCGTCCTTGCTCTCCCAGTCAGTGTCCGAGAGCGCCGAGCCGTCGGCATCGGAACAGCAAGGCCCCTTGCCGCTGCGCAGGCCGTCGAACCACGCCTTCAATTCGGCATTGGTGTTGACGAACTGGCCGCGGTCGCGCGCATGCCCCGAGGGGGCTGCGAGCGCGATCAGAGCCAAGGCGCAAGTGAGGCTCACCATGCTTCGCCAGCGTGGCGCGCCGCCAGTCGGCCGTTGTGTTTCGCAAATCGTGGGACGCACACTGTACAGACGCGGCTCATCGCCGCCGGAATCGATCCAGTTGCTCACGTTTGTCTTGCTCCAGCACCCCGCGGCCAGTGCAACAATGGTTATGCATTTCGCGGGCCAACTTGATTCGCAACGACTGGCCTCGCGTCATGATCAGACCGTCATGGCGGTGTCATAGACAAGCCGGGACAACTACGGCTGGCGGCGGCAAGATCACACCGCCGCCCGGCAAACTGCCGCGTTGCGCGCGGGAACGCGCTTTGGCATAAAAGCTCTACCGGTTACGCCGTTGGGCGATGGCGGCCGGCCTGTGGGACGTGATGAAGAACGGCCTCTATTCGATTCACGTGAACCTGCTCGATGGTCGAGTCGGCAAGGGCAGCGGCGTGATTCTTTTTCGCGACGGCAAGATCCTTGGCGGCGATGCGTACCTCTATTACACCGGCAGCTACGTCGTGAAGGACGACCACACCTTCAAGGGCGAGGTGCTGGTGCAACGGCACACCTCGCCGCGGGGCGATGACAATCCGCTGTTCGGCGGCCCTGCCCCGGTCGGCATCGGCGTCAGCGGGACCTACACGGACACCCGCGCGGAGATGACGGGCACAGCGCTCGTCGGCAAGGCCAGCCTGATTTTCGGCGCCACGCTGCACAAGCTCGCGGAAGCTGATTAGGCGCGGAACTATTCCGCAGCCTGCTCGAGCGGCGCGGTACGCGGCAGGATGATCTGGATGCGCGTGCCCTCGCCCGGCTCGGAATCGAGATCGAGCCGCCCGCCGAGGCGGTTCGTCACGATGCTGTAGACGATGTGCAGTCCGAGGCCGGTGCCGCCCTGGTCGCGCCGCGTCGTGAAGAACGGATCGAAGGCGCGGCGGCGGACGTCGAGCGACATGCCGCAGCCATTGTCCGAGAAGATGATCTCGACATTGTCCTTGCCGGACTCGCGCACCTGGATGTCGATGATCCCCGGCCGGCCGTCCGGGAAGGCGTGCGCCACCGAATTGAGAAACAGATTGGTCAGCACCTGGCCATACGGGCCGGGATAGCTGTTCATGGTCAGGCTCGGCTGGCACTCGACGTTGAGCGTCAGATTGTGTTTGCGCAAGCCCGGCCGCAGGCTCATCACCACCTGCTCGGTGAGGTCGCCGAGATCGAAGCTGCGCTGGTCCGAGTAGTTGCGGTCGGCCGCAACCTGCTTGAACGACTGGATCAGCTCGGCCGCGCGGTTCAGGTTGGAGACGAGCTGCGAGGACGCATCGCGGCTGGTGTTGAGGAAGTCGTTGAGCGTGGAGCGACGGAGCTCGCCGCGCTCGACTTCGGAGGTGAACATCGCGGTCTTGCGCTCCAGCGCGGATGCGACCGTGAGGCTGATACCGACGGGATTGTTGACCTCGTGGGCGACGCCGGCGACGAGCCGTCCGAGCGCGGCGAGCTTCTCCGCCTCGATCAGCGAGGCCTGGGTCTCGCGCAGGTTTCGCAACGCGGTCTCAGCCGATTCCTTGGCTTTGCGCATCTCCTGCTCGCCGCGCTTGCGCTCGCCGATGTCGAGCGCCACGGTGACGATCCGCTCGATCTCGCCGTCGGCATCGAGCAGCGGCAGCTTGTTGACCAGCCATTGCCGCATATTGCCGGAGGCATCCTTGTACTCCTCCTCGTAGAAGCCGAGACCTTTTCGAAGCCTGAGCACCCGCTTGTCGTTCTCGTCGGTCTTGGCTGCGCCGTAGCGCGACATCAGATCCGCGGTGGTGCGGCCGAGCGCATCGGCGGGCTCGATGCCGAAGATGCCGGCCATATAGCGGTTCATCAGCACGTAGCGCAGCTCGCGGTCCTTGACGTTGATGACCGCGGGCACGGTGTCGATGACCTGCTGGAGCAGGCGCCGTCCTTCGGCGATGGCGTCTTCCGCCCGCTTCTGGTCGGTGATGTCGCGCAGCGTGCCCTCGTAGCGGACGATGTTGCCCGCCTCGTCCCGCACGCCCGTGGCGCTGTCGGAAAGCCACAGGATGTTGCCGCTGCGCTGGCGCACCTGGTACTCGAACTCGCGGACGATGCCGTCGCGCGCCATCAGCCGCTGGTATTCGGCGCGCGCCTCGGGGTGGACGTAGATGGTGTGGGCGATGTCGTTGATGCTGTCGATGAGCTGCTGCGGGCTGTCATAGCCCATCATCCGCGCCAGCGCCGGATTGGCGTTGAGGAGATCGCCGGCCGGCGTCGTGACGTAGATGCCGTCGACCGAGCCCTCGAACAGTTTGCGGTAGCTCTCTTCGGCAAGGCGCTGCTCGGTGAGCGCCCGCACCGCCGCCTCGCGCGCCGTGTCGGCCTCCTCCAGCGCGCGGCGGAACACTTCGGCCGCGCGCGCGATGTCGCCGATCTCGTTGTCGAGGTCGGCCGACGGGATCGAAGTGTCCTTCTCGCCCGCTGCGAGCGCGCGGATGGATCTCGCGATCTTCGCAAGCGGCCGGACGGTCCGCCGCACCACGAAGCCGGCCGCGAGAATGCCGATCAAGACGCCGATGGTGCCGAACACGATGCTCTGCCACCGCGCCTCCGTCAGCGTGCGGGCGAAATCGCGCGACAGCACGTGGCCGCGCCGGGCGCTGACCTCGCGCAGGAGTTCCGTGACGCGGCCGATCAGGCGGCCCTCGGTGCCCAGCACCTCGCGGTCGATATCGGCGATCTGCCGCTCCCGGACCGCCACCGCGATGATGGCCTCGGCATAGTCGTTCACGGCCGTCTTCAGCCTGGCGTCCGCGATGTCCATCGCCCGCATCCCCTGTGCGGCCTGCTCGGCGGCGGACGGGTTGCGCGCGAGCAGCCCGAGTGCGATCCGGCTCTGTGACTCCGACAGGCGGGAGGCGAGCTCGCGGTCCGCCGCGGCTCCGACGGCCACGTCGAACCGGTCGCGCAGCGGCGGCAGCCCGGCGAGCAGCTGGGCGCGGCGGTCGATCAGGGTCGAGATCCGCTCGAGGCCATTGCGATAGGTCGCGAGGCGCTCGGTGACCCCGTCGATCATGTCCTGCTGCTCGGGCGCGAGCTCGATGCGGGTCTTCCTCAGGATGTCATTCAGCGTCGAGGCCGCCTCGCCGACCTGCTTGAACTGGGTGCCGGCGCCAGGGTCGGTGACGAAATCGCGCGCCGCAAGCCGCAGCTCGTTCATGCGGCGGTCGATGTCCTCGGCGAGGTCGCCGACGCTCTGGAGCCGCTGCAACTCAGCGAAGGTCGTATCGATGTGCCGGATCGCGATCACGCTCGCGGTCGAGGTGACGATGATCACGGCCAGCACCAGGAGGAAGCTGCCGAAGGTGAGCTGGCCGATGGAGAGCGAGAATGTTCGCTTTTTCTCAGGGGTCGGCGTCAATTCGGCGGACATTGGGGCTTTTGAGGACCGGGCTATTGGAGGCCCAATATACGATGGTTTGCGGCCCCGGGGGAACATGCCTCGCGCTGCCGAATATCCTTAATATCGCGAGTCCGCCGCCCTTCTCCCCACCTGATTATGACGTTTTGACGCTGACCGGCCGCCGGGCCGGGATCGTCATGGCGGCGACGCCGAGGACGACGCAGGCAAGCCCGATCCAGGCGGTCCGGCTCAGGATTTCGCCGAGGAAGGCGACGCTGATGGCGACCCCGATGGGCACGCGCAGATAGGCCTGCGCGGTGGTGCCGACCGAGCCCAGCGTCTGGATCAGGCGGAAGTAGATCGCGAACGCCGCCGCGGTCGAGAAGGTCGCCAGCGCGAGCAGCGCCAGCACGGAACTCAGCGAGGGCGACAGCGTCCAGGGCTGTTCGACGATCAGCGAGGCCGGGATCAGCGCCGCCGCGCCCGCCAGCAGCGAGCCCGCGGCCGGTGCCATCGGATCGAGGCCTTTGAAACTGCGGCCGAAGATCGCGGCGCAGGCGTAGCAGATGGTGGCGGCGACGATGGCGGCCTCCGCGACGAGGCCACTGCCGACGTCGTGGAAAGCGTCGACGCCGACGATCAGCAGGATGCCCGCCATGCCGGCGACTACGCCGAACAGTTTTCGCGGCGTCGTCACCTCGTGGCGCGTTACGACGGCCGTGAGCAGGAAGGTGAAGATCGGCCCGGCCGAGTTGAGGATGGTCGCGAGCGACGCGTCGACATGACGCTCGCCCCAGGCGATCAGCGTCCAGGGGATGACGCTGTTGAGCACGGCCTGGAACGCGAAGCGCTGCCAGGTCGCGGCATCCGTGGGCATCCTGATGCCGCGCGCCCACATGACGACGAGCAGCAGCAGACCGGCGATCGTGGTGCGCGCCGCGATCAGCGTGATCGGCGGAATGGTGGCGACGCCGAGCTTGATGAAGGTGTAGGAGCCGCCCCAGAGCGTTGCGAGCGCGACCAGCAGCGCCAGCTCGACGGCGATGTTGGGGTCCCGTCCCTGATCCATTTTGCTCGTCCCGTCCATTCGCGATGGACGGAACCTAGCGCGTCCGCGGCCGTCAATACTTCGTTTAGTATCGAAGTATCCTAGCCGACCGCCCCGACCTCGAACACCTCGCCGTCATAGCCGGCTTCACGGGGAATGCGGAGCTGGCGGCCGCGTTCGGTCTTGGTCATGACAGGCATCACCGTGACGATCGACATGCCGCGGGCGTGCTCCAGCGCGGCGCCCACGCTGCCCTGCTTGGCGAGCCGGATCAGGTTGCGCGTGGTCGGGAACGGCAGCTTGAAGCGGCCGCTCTCGCCGCCCTCCACCGCTTCGCGCGGCGACACCCAGATCGAGTCGGTCGACTCCCGGCCGTCATGGGCGCCGAGCTGATCGGGCGGTGCGGCCGCGAGGAAGAACCAGGTGTCGAACCGCTTCGGCATGCCCTCCGGCGTGATCCAGTGCGCATAGGGCACGAGCGTGTCGAGCGCGAGCTGGAGGCCGTTGTCGGCCAAGATGCTCAGGAAGCTGATTTTGTGCTCGTTGAGGGCGACGCGATGCTTGTCGGCGATCTCGCCGGCGCGCTTGGCATCGATCGGCGTACCCGAGTCCTTCGCCCGTGCCAGCAGGATGCCGCTCTCCTCAAAGGTCTCGCGGATCGCGGCGATCCGAAAACCGCGATCCGATTCACTCAGGCCCTCGCCGCCCGAATAGAGGTCGGCACGGGCGACGATCTCGTTGTCGCCGGCATCGACACTGCCGCCGGGAAACACCAGCGCGCCCGAGTTGAACTCGATCTGATGATGGCGGACCATCATGAAGACTTCGATTTCGTCGCGGCTCTTGCCGTCGACCTTTGCGCCGTCACGGAGCAGAAGGATGGTCGAAGCCGGGCGTGATGCTGATGTCTCTGGCATTCAACTAACCTGCGGCGCTGGATTGCGGGCCAAGATTGGCGCGCTTGTCGACGCGGGCGACGCGCGACAGGAGGTAATCGACCTCCGCCTTCGCCGCCGGCGTGATGGTCGCGCCCGGCTTGCGCTGGGCGCTGGAGGCGATGATGCCGCGCTTCTGCAGTACGTGCTTGCGCACCGCCAGACCTGCGCCCGGCTGCTGCTCGTAGCGGATCAGCGGCAGATGCGCGTCGAACAGATCATGCGCAGCGTCGCGCTTGCCCTCCTTCGAGAGGCGCACGACATCGATCAGGAGCTCAGGGAATGCGTAGCCGGTCATGGCGCCGTCGGCGCCGCGCTCCATCTCGAAGTCCAAAAAGAGTCCGCCATTGCCGCAGAGGATCGAGAGCGGACGGAGCGAGCCGTCCTTCTGGAAGTTGCGCAGCGTCGAGATCTTTTCCAGACCCGGCCAGTCCTCGTGCTTGAGCATCACGCAATTCGGATTGTCAGTGACGATCTTGCGGATCACCGCAGGCGTGAAGATCACCGAGAGCGTCAGCGGATAGTCCTGCAATACCCAGGGCACATCGGGCCCGATCGCCTCCGCCGCCTGCTTATAGTAGCCGACGATCTGGTCGTCGGTCCGGAGCGACGGCGGCGGCGCGATCATCACGCCGGCCGCGCCGGCATCCATCGAGGCCTTCGCCAGCGAGCGCATCGTGGCAAAGCCCGGCGCGGAGACGCCGACGATCACCTGCATCTTCTTGGCGCGCTTGACGAAGCGCACCGCCACCTGCTCGGCCTCGGCGGCATCGAGCTTCGGCGCCTCACCGAGGATGCCCAGCACCGTGACGCCGTCGCAGCCGACCTCCTCGTAGAAATCGGTCAGGCGGTCGATCGAGCGCTCGTCGATCCGGCCGTCATCGTGGAACGGTGTCGGCGCGATTGCGAAGGTGCCCTTGGCGTCGGCGGTCAGTTTCATCGTCTTTCCTTGTCTCTCTCTATTCGTCATTCCGGGATGGCCCGAAGGGACAGGCCCGGAATCCATAACCACAAGCCGGGGGTATGGATTCCGGGCTCGCGACTTCGTCGTGCCCCGGAATGACAGTGTAGCTAAAACCGCCGCGCCCCCATCTTGATCTGCTCCTCGGAGAAGAAGATCTCCTTGGCGTGATCGGCGATGTCCTGGGCCTTCCAGCCCGTGTGCGGCGGCTTCCAGCCGTCCATTTCCATCATCCGCATTTCGCGCACACCGCGGGGCCCGGACACGCCCAGCACCTTGCCGGTCTGGTCGCCCGACAAGTCGCTGACCATGTATAGCACGGCCGGCGCGATGCCGTCCGGCCCCAGCGCCGCACCGGGGTTCTCCTTATAGCGGGGCAGGTCTGCGGTCATGCGGGTCAAAGCGCCCGGCGCCAGCGTCCAGATCCGGATGTTGTACTTCCGGCCCTCGATCGCCAGCACGTTGGACAGGCCCCAGATGCCGCCCTTGGCCGCGCCGTAATTGGTCTGACCGAAATTGCCGATCAGCCCTGATGTCGAGGAGGTGTTGACGATGACGCCGCCGCCGTTTTCCCGCATCCAGCGAAACACCGGCATGGTGCAACAAAAGGTGCCCTTCAGATGCACCTTGATCACCTTGTCCCAGTCGGATTCGGACGCCTTGGAAAAGGTCTGGTCACGCAGGATGCCGGCGTTGTTCACCAGGATATCGGCGCGGCCAAAGTGCTTGATGGCGTCGTCGAACACCGACTGGCCGCCTTCCATGGTGGAGATGTCGGCGCCGTTGGCGACCGCCTTGCCGCCCTCGGCCATGATCGCGTCCACCACGAGCTGCGCCATCGACTTGTCGGCGCCGGAGCCGTCACGGGGGCCGCCGAGATCGTTGACGACGACGGACGCCCCTTCCCGCGCGAACAGTTTTGCGTAGGCCTCACCGAGCCCTCCGCCCGCGCCGGTGATCAGCGCAACCTTGCCGTCGAGTAGTCCCATGGTGGCCTCTCCCTGTTTTTGTTTTTCGTGCCCCGGACGCGATGCAGCGTGAAACGCTGCGTCGCAGAGCCGGGACCCATTCTTCGTTCGACATTCTCTGGGCCCCGGCTCTGCAGCGCACCGCTAAGGAGCGCTGCGCTGCGTCCGGGGCACGAGACCGCCCTAACCCAGCACCGTCTTGCCGTTCTTGATCACCGTGACGCCGCGCGACTTCACCTTGGCCTCGAACGAGATCACGTTGCCGTCCTTCCAGAGATCCATCGTCACGGTCTCGCCGGGATAGACCGGCGATGAGAACCGCGCGACGTGCTGGCGGAAAGCAGAGGCGTCGTAATCGGCATAGGTTTGGAGCACGCCGCGGCAGGTGATGCCGTAGGTGCACATGCCGTGCAGGATCGGGCGCGGGAAGCCGGCCTTCTTGGCGAACTCGGGATCGCTGTGCAGCGGGTTGCGGTCGCCGCAGAGGCGATAGACCAGCGCCTGGTCGGGGCGCGTGACGATGTCGATGGTCCTGTCGGGGCTCCGCGTGGGTATCTTGTGCGGATCGGGCTGGGTCAGGTTCGGCCCGCCAAAGCCGCCGTCACCGCGGGCGAAGCGCGAGGCAACGAGAGTAGCAAGCTTCTCGCCCTTCTCGTTCTTGAGCACGGTCTGGTGGCTGATGACGACGCCCTTGTCCTTGCCCTTGTCGTAGACCTCGACCACGGAGGAATCGGCGGTGATGTTCGCGGCGACCGGCAGCGGCTGGTGGAAGGTGATGTCGCGCTCGCCATCGACCACCATGACACGGTTGAGATTCATTTCGCCCGGCCCAGAGCCCCACGCCGCGACGGACGCAAACGTCGGCACCACCTTGAGCGGCCGCGGCGTCAGCGTGCCCTCATTGACGAAGGCGAGCTCCTTCTCGTCCATCGGATCGGCGCCGAGGCCGATCCCGTAGGCGTAGAGCATGACTTCGCGATCGCCATAGGCGTATTTCTGGCCGAGATTTTTGAGGCCTTTGAGTTCTTCGTATCTGGCGGACATTTTTCTGGTTTCCTCCCGGTCTCTCCGCGAGCAGCGGCGCTCGTTAATGTGCCCTCTCCCCTTGTGGGAGAGGGCCGCGAGAGCCGTGCGGCAAACTCATTTGGGTGAGGGGTTGCTTCCGCACAGAGAGTCCCTCTGCGGAGCGATACCCCTCATCCGGCGCTTCGCGCCACCTTCCCCCACAAGGGGGGAAGGAAGAAATTACGCCGGCGTGAAGAACGGCAATGGTGCGCCATCGGTCGGCTTGAACACCACCTTCACCTTTTGGCCGATCTTGAGCTTCTCGAGATCGCAGTCGACGATGTTGGTCTGAAGCGACGGCCCTTCCTTCAGCGTGACATAGGCGATGGCATAGGGGCCGGTCGGCGATTTGCGCATCAGGCTCCAGGTGTAGATCGTGGCCTCACCCGAACTCTCCTCCCACACCGTCTTGTCCGAATAGCAGAACGGGCAGATCGAGCGCGGGAAGTAATGCGCTTCGCCGCACGCGGTGCAGCGCTTGATCATGAACTTGCCCTGCTTGGCCGCGTCCCAGAACGCAGCGGTCTCGGGGTTCGTGACCGGTGCCGGATACTTTTTCGCTTCGCTCATCACACGCGCTCCAGAATGGCCGTCGAGGCGGCGTGGCGAACGCCCAGAAGGCCGCCGGTGCCGTGGGCGATGGCGAGATCGCAATTCTTGACCTGCACCTTCGGATGCGCCTCGCCGCGCAGCTGCCTGACCGCCTCGATGATCTTGGTCATGCCGCCGCGATTGACGGGATGGTTGCTGCAGAGCCCGCCACCGTCGGTGTTGAACGGCAGCTTGCCGACGCCCGAGATCAGATTGCCGTCGGCAACGAACTTGCCGCCCTCGCCCTTCTTGCAGAAGCCGAGGTCCTCGAGCTGCATCAGCACGGTGATGGTGAAGCTGTCGTAGATCGAGGCGTATTTGATGTCCTTCGGCGTGATGCCGGCTTCCTCGAACGCGCGCGGGCCGGACCAGATGCCGGCGGAGTAAGTGAGATCGAGATCCTTGCCGCCGCGCGGGCCCTTCATCGCCTCGCCATGGCCGATCAGCTTGACCAGCGGCTTCTTCAGGCTCTTCGCAATCTCCGGCGTCGTCACGATCAGCGCGCCGCCGCCGTCGGAGACGACGCAGCAATCCATGCGGTGCAGCGGATCGGAGATCATCGGCGAGTTCAGGACGTCCTCGACGGTGACGACGTCCTTGAGCATCGCGTGCGGATTGTATTGCGCGTGATGCGAGGCCGCGACCTTGATCCAGGCGAGCTGCTCACTGGTGGTGCCATAGTCGTGCATGTGGCGCATGGCACACATGCCATAGGCATTGTGCGTGGTCGCACCGTAAGCGGACTCGAAATCGGCTTCCGCGCCGGCTGCGCGCGGCGGCATCACACCGGTGCGCGGTTTGCCCGCGAGCGTGATCAGCGCGATCGAGCACTTGCCGGCCGCGATGGCTTCAGCGGCATGGCCGAGATGGATGATGTAGGAACAGCCGCCGGTCTCGGTGGAATCGACGTGGCGGAGTTTTTTGGTGTTCAGGCCGAGATAATCGACCATCGGCCATGCGCCGCCGGGGGCGTCGCCCGCGCAGAAATAGCCGTCGACGTCGTCCTTGCTGATCCCGGCATCCTCGATCGCGCCCTTGGCGACCTCGGCATGGAGCTGGGCGGTGGATTTGTCCGGCGCATGCCGGGTCGGGTGTTCGTAGATCCCGGCAATGTAGGCCTTGCCCTTGATGGTCAAAACGTCAGGTCTCCGCGCTCGCGTTTCTTCTTGCTCCGTTTTTCTGAACCGCGGGGGCCAGCTTGGCAAGCGCGGAAATATTCCGTCGGGCGAGAGGGCAGCGCGTTGGCGCAACTCCCGGCTACCGCAATCTCGAAGTGCGGCGGGAAGGCCACTCCGCCACCGCGTCGTCATTGCGAGCGCAGCGAAGCAATCCAGAGTCTATCCGCGGAGGCATTTCTGGATTGCTTCGCTGCGCTCGCAATGACGGCCAGAGTCCTAAAGGTGTTTTGCCCGACGGCACAAGCGATTTTCTTTTTTGCGAAAACAACCCCATGCACAGTGGGACGGTGGTTGATTTCAAAGACGAAATCGTAGGGTGGGCAAAGCGACTTGTCCGCCGTAGCTCGAAGAGCGAAGGCGGAAGCGTGCCCACCTCTTGCGGCTCAATCGTGGTGAGATGGTGGGCACGGCGCTTTGCGCCTTTGCCCACCCTACGAGATCGTGGCTCGCCCCTACTCCGCCGCGATCTGCCTCGGCGCAGGCGGCGGGCTCGCGAGGTCGGCCGCGAGCTGGGCGTAGCGGGCTTTCGCGTCCGCGACGGCCTTCTCCTTGACCGGGCCGTAGCCGCGGATGCGGTCGGGCAGCGATAGCAGCTCGACCGCGGTGTCGACGGTGACCGGCGACAACAGGCCGAGCACGGTGGCGACGTCCTTCTCGTAGCCCACGATCAAATCGCGTTCGAGCTTGCGGTCGGCGCTGCGGCCGAAAATGTCGAGCGGCGTGCCGCGCAGGAATTTGAATTTCGCCAGCACGCGGAAGACCTTCAGCATCCACGGGCCGAAGGCGCGCTTCTTCGGGCGTCCGAGCGCGTCGACACCACTGCTGAGGATCGGCGGGGCCAGATTGAAGTTGAACTTGAAGTCGCCCTCGAACTGGTCGCGGAGCTGCTGCTCGAAAGCACCGTCGGTGAACAGGCGCGCAACCTCGTATTCGTCCTTGTAGGCCAGAAGCTTGGCGTAGTTCACCGCGACCGCGCGCGGCAGCGCATCGTCATAACCGCCCTGCTTGGCGGCTTCGCGAACCTGATCGACCAGCTTGCGATAGCGTTTTGCGAGGCGGCCGCTCTGGTACGCGGTCAGGTGCTTGGCGCGATGCGCGACGACCTCATCCAGCGTCATCGCGTCGAGCGTCTTCGGCGCAACCACCTCGTCCGTCCCCTTCAGCATGTCGGCGAGGCGCTGGGGATCGGCGACCGCGAGGCGGCCGAGGCGGAAGGCCTCCTTGTTCATCTTGATCGCGACGCCGTTGACCTCGATCGCCTGCTCGATCGATTCTGCCGACAGCGGGAACAGGCCTTTCTGATAGGCATATCCCATCATCATCATGTTGGTGGCGATGCTGTCGCCAAGCAGCTGCTCGGCCGGCTTGGTGAAGTCGAAGAACACCGAGTCCTTGTGCAGCGCCGTTTCCAGCAGCCCGTTCAACTTGCGGGTCTGGAAGTTGAAGTCGCGGTTGAGGACGAAGTCGGCGGTCGGAATGACGTGGCTGTTGATGATGCCGCGGGTGCGGCTGGTGTCGCAGAGCGAGATCGTGTCCTTGGCGACCGCGACCACCTCGTCGGCGGCGAGCACGAGATCTGCCGTACCAGTGACGATGCGCGAGCAGGTCACCTCGGCCGGATGATCCGACAGGCGGACGTGGCTGAGCACCGCCCCACCCTTCTGCGCCAGGCCCGACATGTCGAGGATCATCGACGCCTTGCCCTCGATATGCGCAGCCATGCCGAGCAGCGCACCGATCGTGAGCACACCGGTGCCGCCGACACCGCCGACTGCGATATTATAGGGCTTGTCCACCGTCGGCCGAGACGCGGGCTCCGGCAGCTCGCCGATGTCACCGAGATCGGCCGGCGCACGATGGCGCGGCTTGCCGCCGTCGACGGTGACGAAGGACGGGCAGAAGCCCTTCACGCAGGAATAGTCCTTGTTGCAGGACGACTGGTTGATGGCGCGCTTGCGGCCGAACTCGGTCTCCAGGGGCTCGACCGAGATGCAGTTCGACTGCACCGAGCAGTCGCCGCAGCCTTCGCAGACCGCCGGGTTGATCATGACGCGGCGTGCGGGATCCTCCATCAGGCCGCGCTTGCGGCGGCGGCGCTTTTCGGCGGCGCAGGTCTGCACGAAGACGATCGCCGAGGTGCCCTTGTACTCGCGGCACATCTTCATGACGTTGTCGAGTTCGTCGCGGTGATACAGCTTCACGCCGGGCGCGATGGTGTCGGCCGGGTAGGTATCGGGCGCCTCCGAGACCAGGTAGATCTCGCGGATGCCTTCGGCGTGGAGCTGGAACGTGATCTGCTGCGGCGAGAGATCGCCGTCATGGCGCTGGCCACCCGTCATCGCGACGGCGTCGTTGTAGAGGATCTTGTAGGTGATGTTGGTTTTGGAGGCGACCGCCTGCCGGATGGCGAGAAGGCCGGAGTGGAAGTAGGTGCCGTCGCCGAGATTGGCGAAGATGTGGTTCTCGTTGGTGAAGGGCGCGATGCCGACCCACGGCACGCCCTCGCCGCCCATATGCGTGAACGTCTCGGTCGAGCGATCCATCCACAGCGCCATGAAGTGGCAGCCGATGCCGGCGAGCGCGCGGCTGCCTTCGGGGACCTTGGTGGACGTGTTGTGGGGACAGCCGGAGCAGAAATACGGTACGCGAGAGACAGGCGCCGTCGCCTGCATTTGCGTGGCCTGGCGGCCGTTGAACCAGTCGGCCTTGGCGCGGAGCATCTCCGCGATCTCGGGGTTGAGATTGAGGCGGAGAAGCCGCTCCGTGAGCGAGGTCGCAAGCGAGGCAACGCTGAGCTCGGCGGCGAAGGTCAGGAAGCGCTTGTCGTGCTCGTCCATCTTGCCGACGATGCGCGGGCGGACGTCGTCGCGCCAGTTGAACAGCTCCTGCTTGACCTGGTTCTCGACGATCTCGCGCCGTTCCTCGATGATGAATATCTCTTCGAGCCCGACCGCGAACTGGCGTACGCCTTCGGGCTCCAGCGGCCAGGGCATGCCGATCTTGTAGAGGCGAAGCCCGATCTTGGCGGCGACCTCCTCGGTGATCCCGAGCTCGCGCAGCGCCTGGCGCACGTCCTCATAGCTCTTGCCCGACGCCATGATGCCGAAGCGGGCGTTCGGGGAATCCATGGTGACGCGGTTGACCTTGTTGGCGCGCGCAAAGGCGATCGCGGCAAAGCCCTTGTAGTCCTGGAGGCGGCGGTCCTGCTCGAAGCGGTCGTCAGGCCAGCGCAGATTGAGGCCACCGGGCGGCAGCTCGAAATCGGGCGGGATGATGAACGGCTTCATCTCGTCGGTGAGGTCGATCTCGGCGGTGGTCTCCACCGTCTCCGTGATCACCTTCATGCCGACCCAGCAGCCCGAATAGCGCGACATCGCGATGCCGAGCAGGCCCATCTCGATCATTTCGTGGATGCTGGAGGGATAGAGATACGGCATCAAAGCCGACATGAAGGCGTGGTCGGACTGATGCGGAACAGTGGAGGATTTTGCACCGTGGTCGTCGCCGGCCAGACACAGCACACCGCCGTTCTTGGCCGAGCCGGCGGCATTGCCGTGGCGGAACACGTCGCCGCAGCGATCGACGCCGGGGCCCTTGCCGTACCAGATGCCGACGACGCCATCGTATTTGGCGCCGGGCGAGAGGTTGAGCTGCTGCGAGCCCCACACCGCGGTCGCCGCCAGATCCTCGTTCACGCCGGGCTGGAACTTGATGTTGTACTGCTCGAGATGTTTTCGCGCCGCAAAGAGCTGCTGGTCGTAGCCACCGAGCGGCGAGCCGCGGTAGCCGGAGATGAAGCCCGCGGTGTTGAGGCCGTTGGCGCGGTCACGCCGGATCTGGGCCATCGGCAACCGGACCAGGGCCTGGATGCCCGTGGTGAAGACGTGTCCGGTTTCCTGGGTGTATTTCTGGTCGAGACTGATCGGACCCTGGTTGATACCCATTCTTGTCCTCTTCCGGCCTTTTGAGCGTTTGGCCACTTAAGCCGTTGCCTGCCCGTTGTTTTTAGCTAGGGCGCGCCGACCAACTCCGCCACTCTATGTCGGATATTTAACGCTCCGCATCACAAATCTGGACCAAAGGAAGCGCCGGGTAATAATCGCAATTTCGTGGCTGCAAAGGCATCGCGCATTTTCAATTTGTGTCACCATACCCCCACCGACGCGAAACGACGTGAGGCTCCTATCCGGGCGATTGGTCGCAGGGGAAGCTTTCGATGCGAATGATTCTGGCTGTTGTCGCATTGTGCAGTGCAGTTGCGAGCGCGGCCCGCGCCGCCGAGCCATCGCCGGAGCTGATCGCCTATGGCAAGGCGCTGGTCGAGGCCGGCGACTGCGCGGGCTGCCACACCGCCGATCCGGCAAAGCCATTCGCGGGCGGAAAGCGCATCGATACGCCCTTCGGCGCGATCTACGCGCCGAACCTGACGCCGGATCGTGACACCGGGATCGGCGCCTGGACCGACGCCGATTTCACCCGCGCGGTGCGCACCGGCATCGCGCCCGACGGCTCGAACTATTACCCGGCCTTCCCCTATCCCTATTTCACGAAGATGACCAAGGACGACACGCTGGCGATCCGGGCCTATCTCGGAACGCTGGCGCCCGTCGCAAGCCGCAACAAGCCGCCGGAGCTGCGCTGGCCGTTCGGCCATCGCGGCTTGATGCGGGTCTGGAACGCGATGTATTTCAAGCCCGCCCTGTTCGAGCCGGACCAGAGCCAGAGCGCGGCGTGGAACAGGGGCGGCTATCTCGTCACCGGGCTCGGCCATTGCGGCGCCTGCCACACGCCGAAGAACTATTTCGGCGCGGACAAAACTGCGCAGGCGCTGTCGGGCAACGAGGTCGGCGGCTGGTACGCACCAAGGCTCGATGGCGCCGCGCGCACCGGGCTGAAGTCATGGAGCGTCGAAGACATCACCGAGTATCTGCAAAGCGGGCGAAACGTCAAAAGCCATGCTGGCGGGCTAATGGCCGAGGTGGTCGTCGGCTCGACCTCGAAGATGAGCGATGCCGATGTGCGCGCCATCGCGGAATATCTGAAGAGCCTGCCGCCGTCGCGGCGCGAGACGATCGTGACGCCGCCCGACGATGCCGAGATGAAGGCCGGTCAGGCCGTCTACGCAAAACTCTGCATCGCGTGCCATGAAGCCGACGGCTCCGGCGCGCCGCGCATCTATCCGCCGCTGCCCGGTAACGCGCTTCTGCAATCGGTCAATCCGTCCTCCAGCTTGCGCATCATCCTCGACGGCGCCCACACCGTGACGACGCCACGCGCGCCCAACAGCGGCGAGATGCCGGGCTACGCCAAGCAATTGTCCGACGAAGAGATCGCCGCCGTGACGAACTACATCCGCAATTCCTGGGGCAACGCCGCGCCGCTGGTGACCACGGCGCAGGTGGCGAAGGCGCGGAAGGAGCAGTAGTTCACGCTCCTCAGTATTCACCAGAGGTCGTCATGCCCGGGCTTGTCCCGGGCATCCACGTTCTTTCGTGCCGTGGCAAAGGTCGTGGATGGCCGGGACAGGCCCGGCCATGACGCCGTGGATGCGATAGCGCTCAAACTCTACGAAAGGCGAAGTAAGCCCTACCGCTCCTCGCCTTCCGTGAACACGAATTTCGGCATCTCCCATTTGTAGTGCACCGCGAGCAGGCGGAAGCTGACGCCGAGGACAAACGTCAAGATGGTCCAGAGCTCCGCGTTGAGTTTCAAGCCGAACGCGGTGGCATAGAACAGGCCGGTCGCCACCGAAACGGTCGCGTAGAGCTCGGAGCGGAACAGCAGCGGCACGTCGTTGCAGAGCACATCGCGCAGCACCCCGCCCGCGCAGCCGGTCACCATGCCGGAGACGATGACGATCGGCAGCGTGGCACCCGTCTGCCAGGCGATGTCGCAGCCGGCCATGGTGAAGACCACGAGGCCGATGGCATCGAGCACGATGAAGGCCACCTTCAGCCGGTGCACGAGCCGCGCGATCAGGATGGTGAGGAAGGCGGCGCCGCCGGCCAGCGCGAGGTAGATGGGATGAGCGACCCAGGCCAGCGGATAATGCCCGAGGAAGAGATCGCGCAAGGTGCCGCCGCCGAGCGCGGTGATACAGCCGAGGAAGCAGACGCCGAGCCAGTCCATGCTCCGGCGGCCGGCCGCGAGCGCGGCGGTCATGCCTTGCGCTGCGACCGCGACCAGCGACAACAGATGCAGCACGCTATCGCTCGGCGGCACGCTCCACATCGCTTTGTTCCCTTCCCCTTCGATGGAACCGACGCGCAACTGTTCCAAAATGAACAGGTTCCCGATTCCTTGCACAAGGGCAACATGCGACGAAAGCACTAAGGAGGGCGGAACAGAATCTCGCATCTAGGGGTTGTCCAGCCGCAATAATCGAGGAGACAAAATCGATGGCTGACGACCGTTTTCCCAACGATCCGTATCGCCCGAATCTCGCCGATGATGAGTATGTCCGTGCGGCGCGACGGGATGCCGAGCTTCAGGTCGATCCCGAGCTTGGCGAAGGCCCCGCCTCCAGCGGCAAGGTAGCCTTGTTCGCAGTGGCGATCGCCTTGGTACTGGGTGCCGTGTTCTACGGACTGAACAACACGAGCACCGGCAACCAGGCCAGCAACACGCCGACAACGCAGACCGCCCAGCAGGCTCCGCCTGCGAATCCGGCCGCGCCTCCCGGCATGCGTGACGTGACGCCACGCAACAACACCGGACCCGGCGTGACCACGGGTGCTGCCCCGAGCAAGCCGGCGGCGCCTGATCCGGCCGCCCCGTCTGAGGGCGCGAAGTAACGACAACAGCTGTCGTCGCCCGGCTTGACCGGGCGACCCAGTATTCCACCAGCGGCGGAGATTGAATCGAGAGGCCGCGGCGTACTGGATGCCCCGTTTGCGCGGGGCATGACACCGAGAGGATGAGAGAGCGGCGGGACCTTACATCCCGCCGCTTTTCGTTTAGCTGAACATCTTGTTGAGTTCGCCGCCGGAATAGCCGGTGCCGAGCTCCGTAAACGTCCCCTTCTCCGCCATCTCCTTCGCGGCGCGCATGAAGCCGCCCCAGGCGGCGCGGGCGAGCGAGCCGCCGACGCTGATGCGGCGCACGCCGAGGTCGGCGGCCTCCTGCAAGGACAGGCCGGACGCGCCGATCAGCAGGTTGAACGGCTTTGGTGCGACAGCCTTCACCACGGCGGCGATGTCCTCGCGCGTCTTCAGGCCCGGCGCATAGAGACAATCGGCGCCTGCGTCCGCATAGGCCGTGAGCCGGTCGATAACGAGCTTGAGGTCGGTGACGCCCCACAAATACGCCTCGCAGCGGCCGACCAGCAGCGTTCCGCTGTCGCCGATCGCCTTGCGCGAGGCCTTGATGCGCTCGACCGCCAGCGCGCGCTCGTAGAGCGGCTTGTCCTTGTCGCCGGTGGAATCCTCGATCGAGAGGCCGGCGACGCCGGTGCGCACACCGCGCTCGACATTGTCCGCGACCTTGTCCGGCTCGACGGCAAAGCCGCCCTCGAAATCCGCATTCACGGGGATGTCGACGGCCGAGCACAATGCTGCCAAATGCTGACAGACGTCGTCGACCGTGACGTGGTTGTCGGCCTTGCCGATGGTCCAGGCAAAGCCCGCGCTCGATGAGGCCAGTGCCTTGAACCCGAGATGCTGCAACGCCTTGGCGCTGCCGACGTCGACCGGATTGGGCAGGATGAAGCAGCCGCTCTCGTGCATCGTCTTGAACGTCGCGCGCTTGTCAGCGGTTGTCACATGCATGTTTCTCTCCCTTGTTGGCCGCGCAGACATAAGCGCGCGCACTGGGCAGCGCCAGTGCGCGCCCGCAAACGCTAGTGCGCGTCGTACACGGCGCGGCTGTCCTTCGGCGCCTGCTCGCGATCATTCATGCCGTAGTCTCGGATGACGCTGGCGATGCGCAGGTGATAATCGGCAAAGATCTTCGCCCTGCCCTTCGCCTGCGTGCGCCGGTGTTCCATCGTGTTGCGCCAGGCCTGAACCGCCGCCTCGTCGCGCCAGAACGACACCGACAGGATCTTGCCCTTCTCGGTCAGGCTTTCAAAGCGCTCGACCGAGATAAAGCCATCGATGGTTTGCAGGATCGGCTTCAGGTCGGCCGCGAGGTCGAAGTAGTCCTGGCGATGTTCCGGCTTGGGCCAGACTTCGAAAATCACGGCAATCATGGGCGTCTCCTTTGCGTTGGCGGTCTACAATACCACCTTGCGCAGGAAGGTGCGCTCTTCCGCGAGGATGAATTTGTTCTCCTCCGCGAAATGGAAGTTGGCCATGCCGTCTGCGTCCTGCCGCAGCCGGGCGCGATAGGCCTCATAGGCGGCAAGACTCTCGAAGGTGATCAGCGCAAACGCGATGTTGTTGGTGCCCTCATGCGGCATGAAATAGCCGATCAGGTCGCCGCCGCATTTCGGGATGATGGTGAGCCAGCGCTTCGAGTACTCCTCGAACTGCGCGCGCTTGAAGGGATCGAGCTGGTAGCGGATGAAGACGGTGACGGACATGGTGAGCTCGCTGATTTTTCATCGCGACAAGCGCGAGCAACACCGTCGCCGCTGAAGCAACTGGATTGCTTCGCTTCGCTCGCAATGACGTGTTCGCAGGGACAGACTACGTCCTTGCTCCACCGCAATGCTTCGGCTACCGTCGAAGCATGAAATCAGGTCCTGACATCGCCATGATTGCCTCGCTGGTCGGCGACCCCGCCCGCGCCAACATGCTCACCGCGCTGATGAACGGCCGCGCGCTGACGGCGAGCGAGCTCGCGCAGGAGGCCGGCATCACTCCGCAGACCGCGAGCTCGCATCTGGCCAAGCTCGAGGCCGGCGGGCTGATCGAGCCGGAGAAGCAGGGCCGCCACCGCTACTACCGCCTCACCGACGATGACGTGGCCGGCGTGCTCGAAGGCCTTGCGGGCCTTGCCGCGCGGACCGGCCACATGCGCGTGCGCACCGGGCCGAAGGATCCGGCGCTGCGGCGCGCGCGGATCTGCTACGACCACCTCGCCGGCGATCTCGGCGTGCAGATGCTCGACAGTCTACGCACACGAAACCTGGTCAGGCAGAAGAAGCAGGACATCGAGCTGACGGCCGAGGGCGAGCGCTTCCTCGCAAAGCATTTGCAGATCTTGCCCGACATGCTCACCCATCCGCGCCGTCCGGTGTGCAAGGCCTGCCTGGACTGGAGCGAGCGGCGCCATCATCTCGCCGGCACGCTGGGCGCCGCCATGATGCAGCGGTTCGCCGAGCTGAAATGGGCCGCGCGCGACGCCACGCCCGGCAGCCGCGTGGTGAATTTCACACGTACCGGCGAGAAGCAGTTTGCGACGCTGTTCGGGACCGGGAAGGATTGATCACGCCAGGTGCGTGAGATCGCACGTTTGCGTGTGAACCACGGCTTCCGTCATGGCCGGGCTTGACCGGGCCATCCATCGCTTTAAGCGCAGTATCGTTCCGAGGCGATGCGAAGCATCGAACCTGGAACTTCAAGATTCCGGGTTCGCGTGTTCGACGTGCCCCCGGAATGACGGCTCCAATTACGAGATCTTCATGAACCGCCTCCTCCCGGTCGCGCTTGCCGCCGCCCTCCTCACCGCCCCGCTCTCTTTCGCTTACGCCGCCGACACTACCCCGCGCGAGCCCTATGGCATCGCGCTCGAAGGCTTTGCCTATCCGTATCCCGTGCATCTGCTGCCTGTCATCAATGACGGCGAGCAGCTCAGCATGGCCTATATGGACGTCACGCCCGAGCGGCCGAACGGCCGCACCGTCGTGCTGCTGCACGGGCGCAATTTTCCGTCGAGCTACTGGGCGCCCGTCATCAAGATGCTGAGCGAGGCAGGCTTCCGCGTCGTGGTGCCGGACCAGATCGGCTTCGGCAAATCCTCCAAGCCGCAAGGCGAACTGCACTTCGACAATCTGGCGCGCAACACCATCGCCCTGCTCGATCATCTCAAGATCGACAAAGCCGAGGTCGTCGCGCATTCGCTCGGCGGCATGCTGGGCGTACGCATCGCCCGCGCCTATCCGGACCGCGTCGCCCATCTCGTGCTGACCGCGCCGATCGGGCTGGAAGACTACCGCCTCTACGTGCCGCCGACGCCGACCGAGAAGATCATCGAGACCGAGGACAAGCTCACACCCGACGGCTACCGCAAGCAGCTCCAGACCAATTACGCGATCAAGCTGCCGGACGACGCGATCACGCCGTTCGTCGACGCCCGCTTCAACATCAAAGGCAGTCCCGATTATCCGCGCTGGCTGCGCGCCTACGTCAGCTCCGGCCAGATGATCTATCGCGAGCCGGTCGCGCACGAGGTCGCGTTGATCACAGAGCCGACGCTGTTCATCATGGGCGCCGACGATCACAACGCGCCGGGCCGTCCGAACGCGCCGGAGGCATTGCGCGCGAAAATGGGCCAGAACGCGGAGCTCGCGAAAGCGCTTGCGGCCAAGATGCCGAACGCGCGGGCCGAAGTGATCCCGGACACCGGACACCTCGTCTTCCTGGAGGCGCCGGAGAAGTACAAGGAATTGGTGCTGGGCTTTCTCGGCCGCTAGAGCGTTTTCGAGCGACGTCGATACCGGTTCGCGTCAAAGAAACGCATCAGAACAAAGAACCTGGAGCTCCGTTCCGATTCCATCGGGACGGCGCGCCATCGCCATCGCTGTCGCCGGAAGCCGCATGCGGAGAATGTTCATGCCGCATTCAGGTCATGATTGGCAGGTTTGGATCGCGACGTGTCGGCACGTCCCCAAATTTAACGTGTCGAATCGTGTCTTTTGATTCATTGTGCGCCGCAAGCGCCCCAAAAACCTGCCCAAGGACAAGAGGAAGATCACATGAAATACCTGTTTGCCGCCGTCATGCTCGCCAGCGCGGTCGTCGGTTTCAGCGAAGCGGCCAGCGCCGCCGGTGGCTGCGGCCCCGGCTGGTACCGCGGCGCCTATGGCGGCTGCCGCCCGATGCGCGGTGCGGTCGTTGTGCGGCCCGGCCCGGTGGTGGTTGCCCCGCCGGTCGTCGTCGTGCCCCGCGCCCGCGTCTGCCCGTACGGCTTCCGTTGGTGGGGTGGCCGCTGCCGCCCGATCTGATCTGACCTTTTCGTATCGCGAGATGGCCGTGCGGCGAAAGCCTGCGCGGCCATTTTCGTTTTGAACGCCTGGCGTCGCATCCGCCGGCTCCGAATAAAAACGGGGACCGCAATCGCGATCCCCGTTCAAGGCCTGGCTTGTGCCGAGCTTACCAGTGGTGGCGGTGCCAGCGCCGGCGATGCCAACCCCAGTGGCGGCGGCGCCAGCCCCAATGGCGGTGGTGGCCATGCCAATGCACCTGCTCGGGCTTGAGCTGCGCGGTCTCCTCACTGGTGGTGACGGCGGGACGAGCGTCGGGATTGCCTTGCGGCGCGCGCGCGGGATCACCAAGCGGCTGCGGCGCCAACGGCGCAGCTTGTGCGGTCGCGGTCAACGTCGCGGCTCCAGCCGCGACGCCGAATGCAAGTTTCAAAAAGTTCCGACGCTCCATGACATGTCCTCTAGGCTATCGAGCAAGTGATGCAGAGGGAGTGTCGCGATCACGACATGAACGGAAGCTGAATCGCATCTTCAGGTTCATGACATGGGTGTCAGGGACGAACGAGCTGCGGGACTCGGTGCGAGCTACGCTCCGGCGTCCTGCTTCGCAAACTCCTGCGCCAGCACCAGCGTCTCGCGCGTGCGCTTCACGTCCGGCCAGTCGCGATTGAAATCGGCGACGAGCTGCTTCAACGCATCGCCCCTGAGCATCGCAGCCAGCCTGGCCTCGTCATCGAACTGATACATGGCCTGATGCAGCGAGGGATCGTCGAGGCTCCAGAACCGCCAGGCCTTGTTCACGCCGAACGCCTTCACCGCGTCCGGCACATGTTCCGTCTCGTACCATGTGTCGAAGGCGGCGCGCTTGCTGGCGTCGGTGACGGTGGCACGGACGACGGAGTAGGCAGCAGGCATGTGTTTCCTCCCGTTGTTTGGCCGCAGCATAGACGGTTATAGTCGCGGCAACAAAAAAGCCCGCGCGACGGAACATTCGGATCGCGCCGATGGGGGAAGGAATGGCCATGCGCAGGATCATCACGGGCCTCGTTGCGATCACGTGCCTGTGGCCCACGGTCTCGCTCGCCGAAATCGTCCGCTTCGACATCCTCGCGCGCGAGCCCGCCTTTGCCGGACGCAGCTTTGGCGATGTCGGCACCTATGAGCGCATCACCGCGCGCGCGACCTTCGCGCTCAACCCGTCGGACGATCGCAACGCTGTCATCACCGACCTCGCGCTCGCGCCGCGTAGCTCCGACGGCAAGGTGGCAGCCACCGCCGACGTCGTGATCCTGCGGCCCACCGATCCCACCCACGGCAACGGCACACTGCTGCTCGAGGTGCCCAATCGCGGCCGCAAGCTGGCACCGCAATTGTTCGACGATTCCGCCCAGCCCGGCGCCAACAATGCCGACAAGGCCGAGGACGCCGGCATCGGCTTCCTGCATCGCCAAGGCTTTACGATGGTCTGGGTCGGCTGGCAGGGCGACATCCCCTCCAAGCCCGGCCAGATGGCGATGACGGCGCCGGTGCTGAAGACCATCACCGGGCCCGCGCGCGAAGAGGTGGTCTTCGACAACACGACCAATCCCGCGCGTGCGACGCTGACCTGGCCGGCGACCGACGCCGCCGACCTCAAGGTCTCCGTGCGCGCCGCCTGGGCCGATCCGCGGCAGTCGCCTTCTGGCCTCCTCGCAAAGCTCGTCGATCCCGTGACGGTGGAGATCACCCGGCCCGACGGTTTTGATGCCGGCGCGCTCTACGAGATCACCTACACCGCGCGCGATCCTGTCCCGCTCGGCATGGGCTATGCCGCCGTGCGCGACGTCGTCAGCTTTCTCCGCCACGACGAGACGCAGGCGAACCCGCTGCTGAACGGCCTGCATCCCTCCGTCAGCCGCGCCATCGGCTTCGGCGTGTCGCAATCCGGCCGCTTCCTGCGCGACTTCCTCTATCTCGGCTTCAACGAGGATCTCCAGGGGCGCACGGTGTTCGACGGATTGATGCCGCATGTCGCGGGCACGCGGCGGATGGCGACAAACGTCCGCTTCGGCCAGCCCGGCCGCAACCCGCGCCATCCGCAGGATCCGGCGTGGCAGGCCGATCTCTTCCCCTTCACTTATGCGAGCCTCAGCGATCCCTATTCCGGCAAGACCGACGGCCTGCTCCGCCGTTGCGCGCTCTCGGCGACGTGTCCGAAGATGATGCAGACCGACAGCGAGCACGAATGGTGGGCCTCGCACGCCTCGTTGCTGGTCACCGACCTCGCCGGCAACCACCTCGACCTCCCCGACAACGTCCGCGCTTACATGATCGCAGGCACGCCGCATTTCGCAGAAGCCGCCGACGTGATGCGCAAGGGCGTGCCGGCGATGTCGCTGCCGCAGAACCCGATGCATGCGGGCGGGCCGATGCGCGCGCTGCTCACCGACCTCAACGCCTGGATCAGCGACGGCATCAAGCCGCCCGCAAGCCGCGTCCCCATGCGCGCCCACGGCACGCTGGTGCCGGCGCAAGGCGCGGTGCCGATGGATATCCCCGGCCTGCCCTATGCCGGCATCCACACGCTCGCCGCCTTCTCCGACCAGAGCGTGCTGCCGCCCAAGGAGATCGGCCGCTATCCCGTGTTCGTGCCGAAGGCGGACAATGACGGCATGGCCATCGCAGGTATCCGCCAGCTTGCGCTCGCGGTGCCACGCGCGACCTACACCGCATGGAATCCGCGCGCGCAAGGATTTGGCCCGACGGCGCTCTATCCGCTGCAAGGCGCGGTGGTGCCATTCGCACCGACCGAGGCCGCGCGGAAGGAAGTGCACGATCCCAGGCTGTCGATCGCGGAGCGATATGCAGATGATGGGGCGTATGTGGCGGCGGTCCGCCGCGAGGCGGCGCGGCAGGTGGCGGAGCGGACCCTGCTGCCGGAAGATGCAGAGCGCGCGGTCGACGCCGCGAAGCAAGGCAAGTTGGCGAAGCTTGGGCAGTGAGCGAAGCCCAGTGGCCCCGTAGGGTGGGCAAAGCGGAGCGCGCCCACCACTTCTGTCGTCGGCCAAAAGATGGTGGGCACGGCGCAAGTGCGCCTTTGCCCACCCTACGGTCCCTGCCCGCGGAGAAAAACCGTCCGCGCCTGTCGGAACGCGCGTCCTTCATCCGTCCTATGCCCAGACAGCACGGAGACACCGCATGGCCAACCTCACCCTCACCACCTTCGATTGGGTTCCCGAGATGCCGCGGGGTTTCGTGCGCGACCTTCGTGTGCGCTGGGCGCTGGAAGAAGCCGCGCTGCCCTACCGCGTCGCGAGCGTGCCGTTTGGCCCGCGGGACGCCGCGCATTTCGCGCACCAGCCGTTCGGCCAGGTGCCGTGGCTGACCGACGGCGACCTCTCGATCTTCGAGAGCGGCGCGATCCTGCTGCATCTGGGCGAACTCAGCGACAGGCTGATGCCCACCGATCCGCGCGGTCGCAGCGAGGCAAAGGAGTGGGTGTTCGCGGCGCTCAATTCGGTGGAGATGCCTGCCCTGCCCTGGACGATGTTCAAGTTCACCGGCAGCGACGATGGCTCACCTGCCGTGAAGTTCGTCGACGACTTCCTAAAACTCAGGCTCAAGCACATGGAGACGGTGCTGGCCGGCCGCGAATGGCTGGCGGGGTCTTTCTCCGTCGCCGACATCCTGATGTCGGACGTGCTGCGCGTCGTCGACAAGTTCGACGGCCTGGCGGACAGTCCTGCCTGCCGCGACTACGTCGCACGCGCCACGGGCCGTCCGGCGTTCGCAAAAGCCCACGCCGATCAGATGACGCATTTCGCTGCGGCGGATGCCAAACGTAGGGCGGATTAGCGCAAGCGCAATCCGCCAGCGCATGCTTCAACAAGGATGGTGGGTTACGCCGCGCGAACTGCGCTTCGCGCAGTCGCGGGGCTAACCCACCCTACGAATTTCGCCTCACACCAATTTCAGCGGCGTGTCCTCAACCACGCGAAGGTCGATCCTGCCGATCAGTTGCGCGCGAAGCGCCTCCGCAGCACCGATGGCGCTCTCGGTTTGCTGCAGCGTGCTGATGTTCGAACCGAGCGACACAATCCCACCCAGCACCAGGGCGATCGATCCGAGCGCCGCGGTCAGACCTGTCCCGAACAACCCAAGGATCGTGATCAACAACAGCGCGCCGCCGCCGCCAATCGCGATTTTGGATGCTAGAATGTACTTCCGGCATCGCTCGGCGATCTCGGCCAGCCGCTCGATCCGCGCCTCAATGTCTGAAATCTCGTCGGTCGGATCGTCTTCGGTCATCAGCGACATGCGGCACTTGGGTTAAAAACCCGGATTTCGCTACGCTCCATCCGGGCTACGAGGCCTCACAACGGCAAATTGTCGTGCTTCTTCGCCGGCGTCTCCACCTTCTTGTCCTTCAGCATCGCCAGCGCCCGGGCGATCCGCTTGCGCGTCGAGTGCGGCATGATGACGTCGTCGATGTAGCCACGCTCGGCGGCGATGAAGGGGGACAGGAAGCGGTCTTCGTATTCCTTGGTGCGCGCCGCGATCTTGTCGGGGTCGCCGATGTCAGCGCGGAAGATGATCTCGACCGCGCCCTTGGCGCCCATCACGGCGATCTGGGCGGTCGGCCAGGCGTAGTTCATGTCGGCGCCGATTTCCTTGGAGGCCATGACGTCGAAGGCGCCGCCATAGGCCTTGCGGGTGATGATGGTGACCAGCGGCACCGTGCACTGCGAATACGCGAACAGCAGTTTTGCGCCGTGCTTGATCAGGCCGCCATATTCCTGCGCGGTGCCCGGCAGGAAGCCCGGCACGTCGACGAAGGTGACGATCGGGATGTTGAAGGCGTCGCAGAAACGGACGAAGCGCGCGGCCTTGCGCGAGGCGTCGGAGTCGAGCACGCCGGCCAGCACCATCGGCTGGTTGGCGACGAAGCCGACGGTGCGGCCGGCGATGCGGCCAAAGCCGGTGACGATGTTCTTGGCGAAGGCATCTGCGATCTCGAAGAAATCGCCCTCGTCCACGACCTTCAGGATCAGCTCCTTCATGTCATATGGCTTGTTCGGATTGTCGGGGATCAGCGTGTCCAAGGACATGTCGACCCGGCCGATGTCGTCAAAGCTCGGCCATTCCGGCACGCCGTCGGTGTTGTTGGACGGCAGGAAGTCGATCAGGCGCCGCATCTGCAAGAGCGTCTCGACGTCGTTCTCGAAGGCGCCGTCGGCGATCGAGGAGCGCGTGGCGTGCACCGAGGCACCGCCGAGCTCTTCGGCCGTGACGACCTCGTTGGTGACGGTCTTCACCACGTCGGGGCCGGTGACGAACATGTAGCTGGTGTTCTTCACCATGAAGATGAAGTCGGTCATGGCAGGCGAATATACGTCGCCGCCGGCGCAGGGCCCCATGATGACGGAGATCTGCGGGATCACGCCCGAGGCGAGCACGTTGCGGCGGAACACATAGGAATAGCCGGCGAGCGCGGCGACGCCCTCCTGGATGCGGGCGCCGCCCGCGTCATAGAGGCCGATGATGGGCGCCCGCGCCTTCATCGCCATGTCCTGAAGTTTTGTGATCTTCAGCGCGTGCGTTTCGGAGAGCGAGCCGCCGAACACCGTGAAGTCTTTCGCGAAGACAAACGTCTTGCGGCCGTTGACAGTGCCCCAGCCGGTGACGACGCCATCGCCGGGGATCTTGTTCTTCTCCATGCCGAACTCGGTGGAGCGGTGCTCGACGAACATGTCGAACTCCTCGAACGATCCCTTGTCGAGCAGGAGCTCGATGCGCTCGCGCGCGGTCAGCTTGCCGCGGGCGTGCTGCGCCTCGATGCGCTTCTCCCCGCCGCCGAGCTTTGCGCCGGCGCGACGATCTTCAAGGGCGTCCAGGATATTCTTCATTTGCTCCCGCCAGTTCTTAGCCTAAATGCGATTGCCGGGGGTTCTAACACGGCATTTTGCGGGCCGGGAAGCCGCTTTCGGCGCCGCAGGGCTGCCTTGCCGCAGCGGGAAAGCGCAAGGAATTACAGAGTTTTGCCTGGGAGACGACAATGGATGAGGTAACGGCCGAGACGGGCGCGGCGACCGGCGGCGTCAAGATCCTGCTGCGGCTGGAAGGCCTGACCCTGTTCACGGGGATGGTGATGCTCTACGCCTCCTGGGGCGGCTCGTGGCTGGTGTTCGCCCTGCTCTTCTTCGTCCCCGATCTGAGCTTCCTGGCGTACCTCGCCGACGCCAGATTCGGGGCGCTGGTCTACAATGCCGCCCACAGCTACATGGCGCCGGTGGCGCTGCTGACGCTGGGCTTCGGCTTCGCCTCGCCGCTCACGCTGTCCATCGCCATGATCTGGCTCGCCCATATCGGCATCGACCGGGCGCTCGGCTACGGCCTGAAATATTCGGCCGGGTTCGGCTTCACCCATCTCGGGCGGATCGGCCGCCAGAAAGACGCCTGAGGGGATTGCCGTCGTTTTGTCGGCCCCCACCGGTTGACCGGGCCGGCCGATTCAGGCTTGCTCCCTTCACGATCAGGCGCCGAATGTTGCGTGAGCTCAGTCGGTACGGCGGCGGTCACCACGTCTGGCTGCAAGCATCACCCATGTCCGCCACGGTCGTCCCCCTGCCGCCGAACAGCCCGTCCGAAACCACCGACTTCCTGCGGCGGATGGCCAGCATGGTGTCGGGGCGCAACGGCGAGATGCTGCTGCGCGCGGCCGCGCTGATCGAATCGCTCAAGCAACGGGCGATGTCCGCCGAACGGCTGTTTCACGAGCAACAGGAAGAGACCAAGCGCCTTGTAGAGCTGCGCGAGACGACCGCGCTCGCCTCAAGCACCATGGTCAGCCAGATCGCGGCGCTGGGGACCCAGCTCGCCGAGGTGACCGCGGCCGCGGCAGCCGAGCGCGCCGCGTTCGACGCCGAACGCGGCAAGCTGCTCGGCCTGATGCAGGATGCGGAAAGCCATATCGGCAAGCTCACCACCGAGCTCGACGGCTTGCGCGCCTCCGTCGACAGCTTCAACGACACCGCGGTCTCGGTGCCGCTCGAGGTGCTGCGTCTGGCACGGGTGCAGTTCGATGTCCTCTCCGCCGGCTTTGCCCGCAAGGGCGACGTGATCTCGGAAGCGATGAGCGAGATCGGCGGCTTTGCGATCGACCAGGCGCTGATGGCGAAGAAGGCGGATAAGACCTGAGGTCGTCGCGCATCAAATTGACAGTGCGCAGGTCCGTTGTTCTACTCCATGAAAATCATGGGGGAGGATCACGATGCCGACGGCATTCCGCGTCGCTATGGCGCTCTGCATTTCAACACTGCTCGCCGGCATTGGCGCCAACGCGCAATCCCTGCCGAAGGAAGTCGCCACTCGCGCCGAGATCTATCCGATCCCCTCGCTCACCCTCTCCGACCAGCAATTCCTCAGCGGCGATGCGGCGGCCGGCAAGCCGGTGACGGTCGCCGGCGAATTCCGCGTCGCCCAGGGCACCGGCAAGCTTCCCGTCGTGGTGCTGATGCACGGCTCGAGCGGCGTCGGCGCCACGACCGAGGCCTGGGTGCACGCTTTCAACGCCATGGGCATCTCGACCTTCGTGATCGACGGTTTTACCGGCCGCGGGCTGACGGTGGTGGGGCCGAACCAGGCCCTGCTCGGCCGGCTCAACCTGATCGTCGACATCTACCGCTCACTGGAGATTCTTGCGAAGCATCCCCGCGTCGATCCTGACCGCATCGTGCTGATGGGCTTCTCGCGCGGCGGACAGGCGACGCTCTATGCGAGCCTCGATCGCTTCAACAAGCTCTGGAACAAGTCCGGCGTGCAGTTCGCGGCTTACATTCCCTTCTATCCGGATTGCTCGACGACGTATCAAAGCGACGGCGACGTCGCCGCACGCCCGATCCGCATCTTCCATGGCACGCCCGACGACTACAATCCCGTGACGAGCTGCAAGGCGTTCGTCGGACGGCTCAAGACGGCCGGGCGCGATGTGGTGCTGACCGAATACCCCGACAGCGCGCACGGCTTCGACAGCGGCCTGCTCGGCGTCAGCGCCGTTGCGGTGTCGGCCAACGCGCAGACCGTGCGCAACTGCCGTATCAAGGAAGGCGACGGCGGCGTGCTGATGAACGGCGATACCAACGCGCCGTTCACCTACAAGGATTCCTGCGTCGAGCTCAACCCACATGTCGGCGGCAACCCCACAACCGCCGCCGAGTCGCGCAAGGCGGTGGTGGAGTTTTTGCAGGCGCTGTTCAAGTTGGGGTGAGACTGTCCGCCCCGCACGCGCTGCCGTAGGGTGGGCAAAGCGAAAGCGTGCCCACCAACTAGATGATGGTGGGCACGGCGCTATGCGCCTTTGCCCACCCTACGGCATCGCAATTTTGTCGCGGGCTCCTCGCGCCTCCTACGGCTCGCCCGGCTTGAACGGCTCCTGCTTGTCCGGCGGCACCGTCTCTTCCGCCATGGCCAGCAGCATCGCGACCATCACGTAATTGCCGGCAACCGCGGTGAGATCGACGATCTGCTGATCGTTGAACACCTTCTTCGCCCGCGTGTAGGTCTCGTCAGAAACTTTCTTGGTCGTCGTGATCTCGGTGACGAAGTCGTAGACCACGGCCTCGTCATCGGCCATTTTCGACGGCCGCTTGTTGGCCTTCAGCTCCGCGATGATATCCGCCGACAGGCCGGCCTTGGCCGCCAGCGGCGCATGCGCGAACCATTCCACCTGCGAGCGCCACTGCCGCCCGATGATCAGGATCGCGAACTCATTCAGCTTGGTCGGGACCGAGGTCTCCCAGCGCAGATAGTAGAACAGGTCGAACAGTCGCTGGCCGAGCGCCGGGCTGCGGATCATCGGATTGTAGGGCCCGCCGATGCCGACGCTCGACACCTTCATGATCTGCTCGCCGAGCGGCTTCTGCTTGGCGTCGAGCTGGTCCATGGTGAGCTGCGGAAAGCGCGGCTCCTTGCTGGTGGCGGGTGCGGCAAACATCGTGGCTGCGAGCCAGCCGCCGGCGGCGGCCAACGTGAGCGACGACAGCCAGAGTGGCGTTGACTTCATTTTATCCTCCCGACCTTTTCTTTTGTTTGGTCGGAAGGATGCTAGCAGGTTCGTACGCGCCAGCTAGATCGCGCCGATCTCGGCAAGGCAGGCTTGCGTCAACGGCATGCGCTCGCCGACGAGACGCGGCTCCTTGCAGTCCATGTTGAGCGCGAACACGGTGTGCGCCTCGCCCTTCTCGGCCCAGCCGACCATCCAGCCAAGCGACGGCTCGCCGCGCTCGGCGCCGAGCAAGCCGGATTTGGCGCGGATGACGCTGTCGCCGACCTTGGTCACCGGCAGGATGTCGGCGACGAGGTCCTGGCTGCGCTTGCTGATCGGCAGCGCGCGGCGGCGCAGCCGATCGACGAAATCGATCTGCTCGACCGGGTCGATGCGCAAATTGCCGGTGAGCCAGAACTGGTCGATGCCGCCGCCGATATCGCGATTGCCGTAGTCGAACATGTCGACATACTTTTGCATCCGCTCTTGCCCGATCCGGCGCGCGATCTCCTGATAGACCGGCACGGCGCTGACCGCGATGGCGCTGCGCATCGTGTGGTCCTTGTTCCAGGCCTCGATCGGCCGCTTCACGCCGTCCCAGGGGAACACGTCCTTGTCGGGATCGGTGACCACGCCGGTCTCCAGCGCAATCAGCGAGTTCGGGATCTTGAAGGTCGAGGCCGGCAGCTTCGCTTCGCCCGAGCGCTCCTTGTCGCTGGCGACGATCAGATAGTCCTCGACCTTGTAGCCGACGAAGGTGCCCGCCGTGCCGAGATCGGTGAAGCGCTTTGCCAGGCTGTCGCGGATCTCGTTGCGCGGCGGCGCGACATGCGCGAACGCACGCTGCGGCATGGTGGCAGCTGCGGCGAGAAGGCCAAGCGTGGAGCGGCGGGTCAGCAAGAGCGGTATCCGTTGGGCAATGAAGATGGCCGCGACCATGCAGCTGCTATCGTGGTGAAACGATGACAGGTTATTTGTTGAGCATGATCTTGTCGGAAAACCGCTGCACACTTTTCCGGATCATGCTCTACCGCCCCCGGCCCGACAGCCGCAACACGAACACCAGCACTTCGGCGACGGCCTTGTAGAGGTCGGGCGGAATCTCCTCGCCGAGTTCGACCTTGGACAGCGCGCCGGCCAAGATCTCGTTCTCCTCGATCGGGATGTCGTTGGCTTTGGCGATCTCGACGATCTTTTCGCCGATCGTGCCCTTGCCCTTGGCGACGACGACGGGCGCGTTGCTGCCCTTCTCGTAGTGCAGCGCAATTGCGAGCTTGGATGGATCGCTCATGTGGCGCGATCCAGGAAGTGGCCGGCGCGGGCCGGCGCCGGCTGCGGCGGCGTGCCGTCGCGCACCAGGATGTCGCCGGGCTTGAGCTCGGCGCGCGTCAGGGCCTGATTGAGCTCGCCGATGCCGGCGCGGAGCTGCTGCGCGGTCGCGGGCCGCTCCGCCCACATCCGCACAAAGGTCTTGTCGCCGTTGAGCGTGATCAGCGCATGCACGGGGCCGGCCGGCTCGACATTGAGCGTGAAGCGCGCGCGCCAGGCGCGCTTGGCGGGATCAGAGGACTCATTGCCGCCATCGCGCGAGATCTCGAATTGCGCCATCGCGGTGCCCTGCGGCGTCGCAAAGGGAATCTCGAAATTCCATTGCGGCGCGGTCGGGTCGATGCGATGGCCGGAGGCATCGGTGCGATCAGGCAGCGAAGCGACCTGGAGCAGCGTTTGACGCGCGATCGCGGCATCGGTGTCGTCGAGTAGACGGTGCACCGTTGCGGAGAGCGGCGTATCCGGCGCGAGCGATGGAGAGGCGATCCCCTGCGGCGCCGGCAGCGCGCCGCGGAACGGCGGCGGTGTCGCGCGCGCCGCGGCCTCGAAGAGATGGCCGTCGGGCACGGCCTTGTTGGAGCCGGGCACGTTGCCGATCAGGCGCGGCAGGTTTTGCGTAACCTCCTGAAGGAGGGCCGCGGCAAGGCCGGCGGACATGGTTCGCGGCATCGCGGCCTGCGGAGCGCCGCCGGCGATGTCGGCGAGCACAGCGGCCGCGAGATGGGCGCTGCGCGGCATCTGCGGCTGTTGGGTCATATCGAGCTCGGTCGACGGCGACGCAGCCTGAGCCGGCACGGCGGCGACCTGCGATGTCCCCGCCGTAGCGATCGCGGCGCCTTGCGCCTGTGGCGCGGCGGTCTCGAGCGTGGCCAATGTCTGGCGCAGCACCAGCAGCGCGGCCTTCAGGTCCGGCATTGTGCCGGAGGACGGCGTTGCGCCTGCGGCCAATGACGCCTCGAGAAACAGGCCGGACTTCTGGAAGGCGGATTCGATATCACCGCCGTCGAGGGCGGTGTTGAGCGGCGTCTGCTGCGCCAGCACGTCCAGCACCGCCTGCTTCAGTCCGGCCGGCAGATCGCTGCCGGTGACGACGGAGGCGAGATTGGCGAACAGCGGCGCCTGACTGCCCTGTTTTGTCGCCGCCTCGGCCGAAGCCACGGTGACGGCGACCTGCTCCAACGGCGTCAGCGTGTTGCGTGCGGTGGTCGCAGATGGCGCCAGCGACGGGCTGTCCACGAGTGACACCGCCCGCGGCGTCAGCGTGATCTGATCGGCCGTCGCCTCGCCTGCCCCGTTCATGATGGCGAGCCTGATGTTGCCGTCGTTCTGCGACACTGCGAGCTGGAGATTTTGCCCCGGTGTCAGCGACACCTCGGACATCACATCCATCGACAGATTGGCGATCGCGATCCGCACCAGATTGTCGGCCATCACGCTGACGACCCTTGCGTCCACGACGCTGCCGGCCTGGAGCACAAGATCGGGCGTCGCCGCATCAGCCACAGGGCTGGCGGCACTGACGGGAACGATCGAGCTTATCGGCGTCGGCATCTGAAGGGGCCCTGGGAACGCTGGCCCCACCCTAAGGCCCCGTCGTAAACCTCTCGTTAAGGACCTTTGTCCGCTTGCGGCTTCACGGCCGCCAAAACCGCCACGGCGGCCTGAAAATCCTTCAGGCGGGCGGCGCGGCGGGCAGCCGCCTCCTCGTCCACGCCCCATTTCTCGGCGTTCCAGTCCTCGTCGACATGGGCGGCGGCCCAGACCTGGCCGGCATCGCGCACGCCATGGGCGAGCGCCAGCGCCAGCAGCGCAGAACCGGTCAGGGTCGTGACCACGTGGAGCGCCGCGATCGACCAGGGATCACCGGGCAGCGCGGCGCGGGCGGCCTGAACGGCCTCGTCCGGCTGCTTCACATGCATGATGCCCTCGGACAGGATGAAATGCGCGCCCAGCGTCTCCGCGGCCCAGAACAGCACGGGGTCCCAATGCGTGGCCTCGCGGGCGACCAGCCCTTCGGGGTGGCCGGCGCGATAGAACAGCAGATCGGTCTCGAAGTATTTTGCAAGGTCGTCGCTGACGAGCTCGACGCGATCGATGACACCCTCGACGACGCTGTTGGCGATCCGCGTCAGCGGCATCGTCACGGGATCGATCGTCTCGCCCTGAGCCGCCCATTCCGCGGCCACGGCATCGGCCAGCGCGCGCGACGGGATCACCACCTGGCGGGCCGATGGCGTCCGGATCGGCCTGCCGTCCAGCGTGATGGCGAAGCCGCCCTCGGCCTCGGCCACGCCCGCCTCCTTGTAGAAGCGCTTGCGCCGCGGCGTACGCGCGGCCTGGCGCACCGCCTCCTGCGGATCGAGCGGGGACCGCCCCGCAACCTCATCGAACAATTCGCGCATCTCGTTTCGGCCCCGGTCTCTGAATGCTAGGCTTGTAAGCCAAGACTGGCGGCTGATAAAGCGAGCGGCAAGACATGAGGGAACTTGCGGGCATTGTGGCCCTGCTCGCCGGGCTCTGGCTGGCCGCGGCGGACGCCGGTTTCCGCACCCCGGAATCGCTGGTCCGCAATGTCTACGCGCACTACGGCGAAGGCGCGCCGGAGCTGTCAAAAGGCCTGCCGCGCGATGCCGCCTCCGCCCGGCAATTGTTCGACCCCAGCCTGCGCAGGGCCTGGAGCGCGCCGAGGGTCGAGCCCTACGACTTCCTGGTGCAGAGCCCGAACTGGAAGCTCGGCCCGGTCGCGATCGCGGTCGTTCGCAGGCAATACGACAAGACCTATGTCGCGGCGAATTTCGACAATCGCGGGCGGAAGGTCACGCTGAACTTCGTCCTGGTCAACGGACCCGAAGGCTGGCTGATCACCGATGTCGAGAGCCCGCATGACAGTCTGCGGATGTTTCTGGAGCAGTTTCGGAAGTGAGGGGGCCAGTCGCCACTGCCTCAACACCGTCATTGCGAGCGCAGCAAAGCAATCCAGACTATATCCGCAGAAGCATTCTGGATTGCTTCGTCGCTTCGCTCCTCGCAATGACGGGGCTGGTAGCGAGGCCCCAATCCCTACTCTTCCGGCGCGTTCTCGATCGGATCAAACCGGCTCGCATCGAGCCCGAGCAGATTCCACGACTGCTGCATGTGCGGCGGCAATGGCGCGGTGGCGTCGATCACGCCGCCGCGGGGATGCGGAATGACGATGCGGCGCGCAAGCAGATGCAACCGGTTTTGCAGGCCGCCCGGCAGCTGCCAGTTCTCGATGTTGAAATATTTGGGATCGCCGACGATGGGGTGGCCGATATGCTCCATGTGGGCGCGCAGCTGATGGGTGCGGCCGGTCACGGGCTTGAGCGACACCCAGGTCAGCTTGTTGCCGGCGGTCTCTACCACCGCATAATACGTCACCGCGTGGCTGGCACCTTCGTCGCCATGCTGGGCGATGCGCATGATGGTGTCGTCCTCGCTCTCTTCCTTCGCGAGGAAGGTCGAGATGCGGCCCTGCTTCGGCTTCGGCAGACCCGGCACCAGCGCCCAATAGGTCTTTCGCGCGGACCGCGAGCGAAAGGCGCCGGTCAGATGCGAGGCGGCAAATCGCGTCTTGGCGATCAGCAGGCAGCCCGAGGTCTCCCGGTCGATGCGGTGCACGAGGCGCGGCTTCTGGCCCTTGGAATCACGCATCACCTCCAGCATCTGGTCGATGTGCCGTGTCATGCCCGAGCCGCCCTGCACGGCGAGGCCCAACGGCTTGTTCAGCACGAGAACGTCGTCGTCCTCGTAGATCGTCATCTCCTTCAGCGCGGCAAGCGTTTTTTGCGCAGCTTCCGACAGTGGGCTGGCCGCCTTCGGCGTGTCGAGCTTCAGCGGCGGAATGCGGACGCTCTGGCCCTCCTCCAGGCGGTCCTTGCTGTCGACGCGCTTGCCGTCGACCCGCAACTCGCCTTTGCGGACGACGCGCTGGATGTGGGAGAACGACAGGCCGGGAAAGCGCGCTTCCAGGAAACGATCGACGCGCATGTTGTTTTCATCAGCCGTCACCTTGACGGTCTGCACCTTCGTCGGCAGCAGCGCCTCGACGGGCTTTGCCGGCGCAGACGCTTCGGGCGCAGCCTTGGGCGGCCGCCGCTCGGCACGCTCCGCCGCAAAGCGCGGCGGCTTCGCACCCGGCTTGGCACCCGGACGCGGTCCCGCCTTCTTGGCGGTGCGCGCCTTGAACGGACGCGAATCGTCGCGCTCGTCACGCGAACGGGGCTTTGGGTTCATTCTCTTGATGCGGCGACTCATGGTTGCCTGCCTACCCTAAAAGCCGGCTGCCGTCACGGCGAAATGGCCGTTTCTAGCGAGAGCCTCCCCGCTCCTTCCGGAGCTTCGCCCAGTAATCCAGCCGTTTGCGGATCTCGCGCTCGAAGCCGCGCTCGGGCGGGTCGTAGAAGGTCTGGCGGCCCAGGAGTTCCGGGAAATAGTCCTGGCCGGAGAAGGCGTCGGGGGTGTCGTGGTCGTATTCGTAGGCCGCGCCGTAGCCTTCGGACTTCATCAGCTTGGTCGGGGAATTGAGGATGTGCTTTGGCGGTAGCAGAGAGCCGGCCTGTTTTGCGACCTGCATCGCGGCCTTGAAAGCCGTGTAGACGGCATTCGATTTCGGCGCGGTGGCGAGATAGACGACGGCTTGCGCGATCGCGAGCTCGCCCTCGGGATGGCCGAGGAAGTCGAAGGCGTCCTTGGCCGCGTTGGCAATGACGAGCGCCTGCGGATCGGCAAGGCCGATGTCCTCGACCGCCATGCGTACGACGCGGCGGGCCAGGAACAGCGGGTCCTCGCCGGCATCGAGCATGCGCGCGAGGTAATACAGCGCGGCGTCGGGGTCGGAGCCCCGCACCGACTTATGCAGCGCCGAGATCAGGTTGTAGTGACCGTCGGCCGACTTGTCGTAGATCGGTGCGCGGCGCTGCAGGATCTCCTGCACCTGCGCCGCGTTGAAAATCTCGTCCGCCCGCGCCGAACGCCAGACCTCCTCGACCAGCGTCAGCGATGCCCGGCCGTCGCCGTCGGCCATGCGCACCAGCACGGCGCGCGCCTCGTCATCGAGCGGCAGCTTGCGGCCTTCGACCTCTTCGGCATGCGCGAACAGTTTTTCGATCGCGGCGGCATCGAGCGAGCGAAACACCAGCACGCGCGCACGAGAGAGCAACGCCGCGTTGAGCTCGAAGGACGGGTTTTCGGTGGTCGCGCCGACCATCACGACGGTGCCGTCCTCCATCACCGGCAGAAACGAATCCTGCTGGGCGCGATTGAAGCGATGCACCTCGTCGACGAACAGCAGCGTGCCCTTGCCCATCTCACGGCGGGCGCGTGCGGCGTCAAACGCCTTCTTCAGATCGGCGACGCCGGAGAACACCGCGGAGATCTGCTCGAAATGCAGATCGGTCGCATCCGCCAGCAGCCGCGCCACCGTGGTCTTGCCGGTGCCGGGCGGGCCCCAGAACACCAGCGAGCCGAGCGTGCGCGTCTCCAGCATGCGCGTCAGCGCACCGTCGGGACCGAGGATATGGTCCTGGCCAACGACCTCCGACAGCGCACGCGGGCGCAGCCGATCCGGCAGCGGATGCGGAGCCTCGTGGTCGAGCCCCGCCGCGGCGAAGAGAGTTGGCGTCTCCTGTGGTCGCTTCGGGCTCATCCGCCCAGCGTGACGTTGATCTGCTGGCCGCCACGCACCAGCGTGATGCGCCAGATCCGCGGCCGTTCGCCCGCCGCCTTTTCGAGGTCGGCGGTCCTGCCGATCTTCTGGTTGTTGACGGCGAGGATGATGTCGCCCTTCTGGAAGCCGACACTCGCAGCCGCGCTGTCGCCGCCGAGATCGGTGATCACGACGCCTTCGGTGTCGGCGTCCAGATGCAGCTCGTCGGCAACCGCCGGCGTGATGGACGAGACCTTCGCGCCCTGGAACGGCGAGCGCGCGGTGACGACGAGTTCGTTGCGGCCGGAGTCCGGTGCGGTCTCGAGCGCGATCGTGACCTTGAGCGGCTTGCCGCCGCGCTGCACGTCGATCTGCGCCGTGCCGCCGAGCGGACGCGTGGCGAAACGGTAATCGAAGGCGTTGGGATCATCCACGGTCTGGCCGTCGATCCCGGTGATGAGGTCGGAGGATTTCAGGCCGGCCTTGGCCGCGGGGCCGGTCGAGACCACGCTTGCGACCAGCGCGCCGGTCGGCGAACGCAGGCCGAGGCTCTCGGCGATCTCGGGCGTCACCGCCTGCAATTTTGCCCCTAACCACGGCCGCTTCACCGCCTTGCCGCCGCTCTTGGCGGAGGCCACGACGACGCGCACCATGTTGGCGGGGATCGCAAAGCCGATGCCTTGCGAGCCGCCGGAGCGCGAATAGATCGCGGTATTGATGCCGGCGAGCTTTCCGCTCATGTCGACCAGCGCGCCGCCGGAATTGCCGGGATTGATGGCCGCATCGGTCTGGATGAAGAACTGGTAGTCGGTGATGCCGACCTGGGTGCGCGCGAGCGCCGAGATGATGCCGTGGGTCACGGTCTGGCCGACGCCGAAGGGATTGCCGATCGCGAGCACGACGTCGCCAACCAGCAGTTCGTCGGAATTGGTGAAGTCGAGGGTCGGAAACTTTTCCTTGGTGTCCTTCAGGCGCAGCACGGCGAGATCGGTGCGCGGATCCTTCAGCAGGATCTCGGCCTCGAATTCCCGCTTGTCCGACAGCGATACTTTCACCTGGTCCGCGCCCTCGATGACGTGGACGTTGGTGACGACGAGGCCGGAGGCATCGACGATGACACCGGAGCCGAGCGAGCGCTGCATCTGCTCGGGCTGCTGGCCCGGCACGCCGAAGAAGCGGCGGAAGATCGGGTCGTCCAGCAGCGGATTGCGGTTCTGCACCACCTTGGCGGCGTAGACGTTGACGACGGCTGGCTGCACCCGCTGCACGATCGGCGCATAGGACAGCCGCAGCTCGGCGGGCGAGGACGGTGCACGACGGTCCTGCGCGGCGGCCGGATTGAGGTGGGCTGAAAACGCTATGCACAATGCCGTGATGACGGCGGTCCGGGTCGATCGAAACATTCCTACCTCTCGGAAAAGACGCCGGAATATAGGCGCGTTCGCCCGCCAATAGAAGGGCGCCAGGGGGCATTATTCAGCCGCCTTTCCGGTGTGTCCGCCTTGCAAGTCCCGCATGCGAAATGACAATTTACCTGGGCGGTGGATTGGCATGATGCGCGTCATCCACCATTGTGGTGTCGAGCGGATTCGGTTGCGGCGAATTGGCATCAGTGGGAACCGCGCAACCGGGCGCAGCGTCGCGGGGCAGTCATCGATCATACCTAGGCTCTCCCGTTGCGACTTGGGGAAGTTCGTCAAACGATGGAGTCATGATGTGAGCAGGACAAGACTTGCAGCCACCGCGATTGGTCTCGCCGGTGCGCTGGCGGCCTCGCAGGCCCAGGCCCAAACGGCAAGCAGCAGCGATCAGGAGATCGCTCTGCTGAAGCAGCAATTGAAGATGCTGGAGCAGAAGCTCGACAAGCTCCAGAGCCAGACCGCCGCCAACACGGCGGCCACGGCGAAGGCCAAAGCCGAAGCAAAGGCGGAGGCCAAGGCCGAAGCGCGCTCGGAGGCGAAGGCGGTCGTGGCCAATGCCAGCGCGGCGATCCCGCTCAAGGGACCGGCGCCCGCGTCCGGCGCCGTCGTGACGATGCCGAACAACCGGCCGACCATCTGCACCGCCGACGGGGCGAACTGCGTCGCGATCACCGGTCGCGTGCACTACGATATGGGCGGCTATGACTATCGTCCCAACACGGCGGCAACTGTGCCGCAAAAACTGGACAGCGGCGAAAACGTGCGTCGCGCGCGCATCGGTGTCGTCGGGAAATTCCTCGAAGACTGGAATTTCGCGCTGATCTACGATTTCGGGGGCTCGTCCGACGGATTTGGCGGCACGGGCGCCGCCGGCGCGACCCCTGTCGGCTTCCTGCCGGGCGGAGGCACCTCCGGCATCGAGAATGCTTGGGTGAGCTACACGGGGCTGAAGCCGTTCGGCGGCAAGATGGCAATCGAAGCCGGCATCATGGACCTTGCCTGGACCCTGGATGAATCCACGAGTTCCAACGACATTGCGTTCATGGAACGCGCCTCGGTCGGCATCATCGCGCAAAATATCGCCGCCGGCGACTTCCGTTCCGCCGCCGGTGCCCGCTGGTACAATGACGTGTTCTGGGCCGGCGCTTACGTGACCGGCCCGACCTCGGGTGCCATTCACTCGGCCTCGAGCGTGTCACCTCCCGGGACCAGCGAGCAATACGGCGCGACCGCCCGCGTTGCGGGTCAGGTCGTGAGCGGCAACGACTACTCGGTGCATCTCGGCGCCGACGCGGAATGGCTGATCCAGCCGCCGCGCAATCTGCTCGCGAACACGCAAACGCTCACGCTCAGCGATCGTCCCGAGCTGCGCATCGATCCCACGACGCTGATCTCGACCGGAGCGATTGCAAATGTGTCGGGCGCGCAGGTCTATGGCGTGGAAGCCGCGGCCACCTATGGACCGCTCTGGGTCCAGGGCGAATACTACTGGTTCAACATCGATCGCGGTGCGAACACCGCGGTGGCGCCCATCGGTACGTCGAGCCTGAAATTCCAGGGGGGCTACGCACAGGCGGCCTATGTCCTGACCGGTGAATCGCGCAAGTACAATCCGAGCAACGCGGCCTATGGCGGCGTCAAGCCGAACAATCCGTTCTCGATCAACGGCGGCGGCTGGGGTGCCTGGGAGATCGCCGGTCGCTACTCGACCGTGGATCTGAACGATCAGTTGGCGACCGCCGCCGGCATCGCCGGCGGGCGGCAAACCGTCTACACGCTGGCGCTCAACTGGTACGTCAACGGCAATGTGCGCTTCATGCTCGACTATCTGCATGGCACGGTGTCGAAGCAGGCCTCGGCGGTGTCGGCGGCGGACACTGGCTCGAAGTTCGATGCGGTCGCGTTGCGCACGCAGTTTGCGTTCTGATGCAATCTCTTCCGGGAGCGGCACGGTCCGCTCCCGGAGAGTTACGCTGCGCGCTTCGGCTTCTTGACCGGCTCCGCTTCGGGCGGCGGCGCGCATGACAGCCGTTGCTGATGGCTTTCGCCCCAGGCCTTCAGGATGTCGATCACCGGCCGCAGGCTCTCGCCAAGCTCGGAGAGGCAATACTCCACGCGCGGCGGCACCTCGGCGTAGACCTTGCGGATGACGAGCTTGTCCTCCTCCAGCGCGCGAAGCTGCTTTGTCAGCATGCGCTGGGTGATGCCGGGCATCCGGCGGCGCAGTTCGCCGAAGCGCTGGGTGTCGTCCTGGAGGTGGTAGAGGATCACGCCCTTCCACTTGCCGTCGATCAGGTCCAGCGTCGCCTCGACCGAGCAGCCGGGACGCCGGGTAAAATCTCGCCGCTTCATGCGTGTTTTCCCAATAGTATCCAAACAGGGACTATATCCCCGAATTTACAGTACTTGCCAAATCGGGGCTAGCGGGACAGTTAGCGGGCCAGGCGCAGATCACAAGCTACGCGCCATTTGATGGAGACAAGCCATGAAGGCCGTCGGCTACAAAAAATCGCTTCCGATCGAGGATCAGGACGCGCTGATCGATTTCGAGACCGCAAAGCCCGAGCCCAAGGGGCGCGATATCCGCGTCGCCGTGAAGGCCATCTCGGCGAACCCGGTCGATTACAAGGTACGCAAGCGTGCCGCCCCGCCCGAGGGCGAGACGAAGATTCTTGGCTATGACGCGGCCGGAATCGTCGATGCCGTGGGTCCGGACGTCATGCTGTTCAAGCCGGGCGACGAGGTGTTTTACGCCGGCTCGATCCTGCGCCAGGGCACCAATTCCGAATTCCACCTGGTCGACGAGCGCATCGTCGGCAACAAGCCGAAGAGCCTGTCGTTCGCGCAAGGAGCAGCCCTTCCCCTCACCTCCATCACCGCCTGGGAACTGCTGTTCGACCGGCTCGGCGCGGTGCCGGGCAAGAGCGTCGATCCGCGCACGCTGCTGATCACGGGCGGCGCCGGCGGCGTCGGCTCGATCCTGATCCAGCTTGCGCGCCGCCTCACGGGCCTCACGGTGCTCGCCACGGCGACGCGGCCGGAATCGCAAAAATGGTGCCTCGATCTCGGCGCGCATGCGGTGATCGACCACGGCAAGCCGATGAAGGAGCAGATCGAGAGCTTGAGGCTGCCGCCGGTCGCGCTGGTAGCGAGCCTTACCTTCACCGACCAGCACTACAAGGCGATCGCCGAGTTCATGGCGCCGCAGGGTCGGTTCGGCCTGATCGACGATCCCCCGGAGTTCACCGTGAGCACCTTCAAGGGCAAGGCGATCTCGGTACACTGGGAATCGATGTTCACGCGCTCCTCTTTCCAGACGCCCGACATGATCGCGCAGCATCATCTGCTCAACGACGTCTCCGACCTCATCGACAAGGGCGTGCTGCGCACCACGCTCGACCAGACCTTTGGCACGATCAACGCAGCCAACCTCAAGCGCGCGCATGCGCTGCTCGAAAGCGGCAAGTCGCGCGGCAAGATCGTGCTCGAGGGGTGGTAGCAGTCACAACGTTGGGGCGTAGCTGCGTAGGGTGGGCAAAGGCGCGCTCGCGCCGTGCCCACCATCTCGCAACGGGTGTGACAAAAGTGGTGGGCACGCTTCCGCCTTCGCTCTTCGAGCTATGGCGGACAAGTCGCTTTGCCCACCCTACGGTGCCACGCTTGCGGTGCCACGCCTTCGCGCAGTCTCAGGCGATCGTGTTAACGATACCACCTTCCGCGCGCAGCGCCGCACCGTTGGTCGCGGACGCTTCCTTCGACGCGACATAGACCACCATGTTGGCGATTTCGTCGACGCTGGCGAAGCGCTGGATCAGCGAGCTCGGGCGGTGCTGCTTGACGAAATTGGCCGCGGCCTCATCCACCGACTGGCCATTCTGCTTGGCGAGATCCTTCACGAAGGTCTCGACGCCCTCCGACATGGTCGGACCCGGCAGCACGGAATTGACGGTGACGCCGGTGCCGCGGGTGAGCTGCGCGAGGCCGCGGGCGACCGAGAGCTGGGCCGTCTTGCTCATGCCGTAATGGATCATCTCGACGGGAATGTTGAGCCCGGACTCCGATGAGATGAAGACGATGCGGCCCCAGTTGCGCGTGAGCATGCCCTTCATGTAGGCGCGCGACAGCCGCACGCCGCTCATCACGTTGACCTCGAAGAAGCGGCTCCAGTCCTCGTCAGGGATCTCGAAGAAGTCTTTCGGCTCGAAGATGCCGGCATTGTTGATGAGGATGTCGACCTCCGGCAGCGCCGAGACGAGCGCCTTGCAGCCCGAAGCGGTCGAGACGTCGGCGGCGATGCCGCGGACCTTAAGGCCCGCCCCTTCCAGCTTGCGCACGGCGGCATCGACCTTGTCCTGGCCGCGACCGTTGATGACCACGCTCGCGCCGGACGCAGCGAGACCTTTTGCGATGGCGTGGCCGATGCCGGCGGTGGAGCCGGTCACGAGGGCGGTCTTTCCGGAAAGGTCGATCTTCATGAATCGTCTCCATTGTTGCTGAAGCGGATATCGTGTCCAGCGCACGCCGCTTCAATCGCCACAACTGCGAAATCGTAGGGTGGCACAAAGCGACTTGTCCGCTGCAGCTCGAAGATCGAAGGCGGAACCGTGCCCACCTTTTCGACACGAGTTGAAAGCGAAATGGTGGGCACGGCGCGCTGAGAGCGCACCTTTGCCCACCCTGCGGCACTATTGCCGCGGCGGTAGCGTCCTGAGAAACGCGACGATGGCATCGAGATCCTGGGCCGTCATGCTGGCGTAGGCAGCATAGGCCATCGGCGGCTTGAGCTTGTGGCCGTCGCGCGCGATGCCTTGCGTAATCGCACGTTTGATTTCGTCGTCGCTCCACTGCCCAATACCGACCGCGGGATCCGCGGTGATGTTGGGGGAGACGGATTCGCCCCACGGCCCCTTGAATGTCCGGCCACCCTTGCCGCTCGCACCCGCGAAATCATGCACGACGGACGGGCCCTCCGGCGTGTGGCATTCCAAACAATGGGCGATGGTCAGGAGATAGCGGCCGCGCGCGAGCTTGTCGGAGATCTCGGCCTCGGTCGCCTGCTTGCCGGCATAGGTCGGCGTTTCCGGCTTCAGCGCGATCCTGTATTCCGGCGCCGGGGTTTCGTGGCGCACTGCGGGTACTGAGCGCAGGTAAGCGGTAAGCGCATCGAGATCCCGGGCCGTGAGCACCGTGTAGAATGCGGTCGGCATGATTGGCGCGACCTTGGTCCCGTTCGGCCTGTGACCGCTGACCAGAAACCGCTTCATCTCGGCATCGCTCCAGTTGCCGATGCCGGTGTCCTTGTCCGGCGTGATGTTGGAGCCGGTGACCTTGAAGGCAGGCTCATCGAAGACCTGGCTGCCGCCCGCGAGCGCGCGCGAGAGATCGAGGCCCTGCGGCCCGCGCGGCGTGTGGCAGTTGTGGCAGACCATCACGCTGTTGACGAGATAGGCACCGCGTTCGACCAGCGGCTCGCCGGAGGCCGGCGACATCAACAGCGCCAGCGCGATCCCAAGCACAATCCTCATCTACAGCCCCCCGGCCGAATCGCGTTCACCAGACGATGCGCGGCATGAGATATCGCCGCGCCATACAAAAAAGCGGCGCCCCAGAGGGCGCCGCTTTCTGAAAACTGAGGTACCGGCCGGCTTACGCCGCCTCGGCTTCCTTCTCCTGCACCGGACCGGAGTCCTGGCCCTTGGCATCGACGTCGCGGTCGACGAACTCGATCACGGCCATCGCGGCGTTGTCGCCGTAGCGGAAGCCGGCCTTGATGATGCGGGTGTAGCCGCCCTGACGGTCCTTGTAGCGGGGCGCCAGCACGTCGAACAGCTTCTTGACCTGATCCTTGTCGCGCATCTCGGAGATGGCCTGGCGACGCATGGACAGGCCGCCCTTCTTGCCGAGGGTGACGAGCTTCTCGACGATCGGACGGAGCTCCTTGGCCTTGGGCAGCGTGGTGACGATCTGCTCGTGCTTGATCAGCGCGGCGCACATATTGGCGAACATCGCGCGGCGATGCTCGGCCGTGCGGTTGAGCTTCCGATGAACCTTGCCGTGACGCATTTTTGTATTCCTTGAATTCCATTCGTCGCGACGGTTCGTCGGACTTGTTGCTCAGGTGGGCTGCCTGCGTTCGCCCGCTAAAGCGCGATGAATTCGCGCCTTAGCTAGTTGTAATTCGGATCAGTAGTGATCCTCGAAGCGCTTGGCGAGCTCGTCGATGTTCTCCGGCGGCCAGCCCGGCACTTCCATGCCGAGGTGCAGACCCATCTGGGCCAGCACTTCCTTGATCTCGTTCAGCGACTTGCGGCCGAAGTTCGGGGTGCGGAGCATTTCCGCTTCGCTCTTCTGCACGAGGTCGCCGATGTAGACGATGTTGTCGTTCTTCAAGCAGTTGGCCGAACGCACCGACAGCTCGAGCTCGTCCACCTTCTTGAGGAAGGCCGGGTTGAAGGCGAGGTCCGGGATGATCTCCTGGGCGACTTCCTTGCGCGGCTCTTCGAAGTTGACGAACACGTTGAGCTGATCCTGCAGGATGCGGGCGGCATAAGCCACCGAGTCATCCGGCGTCAGCGCGCCGTTGGTCTCGATCGTCATGGTCAGCTTGTCGTAGTCGAGGATCTGGCCCTCACGGGTGTTCTCGACCTTGTAGGAGACCTTGCGGACCGGCGAGTACAGGCTGTCGACCGGGATCAGTCCGATCGGCGCGTCCTCGGGACGGTTGCGCTCGGCGGGCACGTAGCCCTTGCCGGTGGCGACCGTGAACTCCATGCGGATCTCGGCGCCCTCGTCGAGCGTGCAGATCTGGAGGTCCGGGTTGAGCACGACCACGTCGCCCACGGTCTGGATGTCGCCGGCGGTGACGACGCCCGGGCCCTGCTTCTTCACGACCATGCGCTTGGGGCCTTCGCCCTGCATCTTGATCGAGATGTCCTTGATGTTGAGCACGATGTCGGTGACGTCCTCACGGACGCCCGCGATCGAGGAGAACTCGTGCAGCACGCCATCGATGTGCACCGACTGCACCGCCGCGCCCTGGAGCGAGGAGAGCAGGATGCGGCGCAGCGCGTTGCCGAGCGTCTGGCCGAAGCCGCGCTCGAGCGGCTCGGCGACGATGGTCGCGAAACGGTTCGAATCGCTGCCGGGTTGGATCTGGAGCTTGTTCGGCCGAATCAGTTCTTGCCAATTTTTCTGGATCGTCACTGTTTCACCCATACAGGCCAGTCAAACTGCTAGTGCAGACACTGGCGTTGGAGAAAGGCCGCGGATCATTCGCGCGGCTTTGCAAAAAGTCATTGCGGGCGACCAATGCGCCCGCAACTTGGTATCAAACGCGCCGACGCTTGCGGGGACGGCAACCGTTGTGCGGGATCGTGGTCACGTCGCGGATCGAGGTGACGGTGAAGCCCGCGGCCTGAAGCGCACGGAGCGCCGACTCGCGGCCCGAACCGGGACCAGCGACTTCGACTTCGAGCGTGCGCATGCCGTGCTCCTGCGCCTTCTTCGACACGTCCTCGGCGGCAACCTGCGCGGCGTACGGCGTCGACTTGCGCGAACCCTTGAAGCCCATCGTGCCGGCGGAAGACCAGGCAATCGTGTTGCCCTGCGCGTCGGTGATGGTGATGGTCGTGTTGTTGAACGAAGAGTTCACGTGCGCGACGCCGGAGGCGATGTTCTTGCGCTCACGACGACGAACGCGGGTGGCTTCCTTGCCCATAGAGTACCTTTCCTGAAGATCTCAAACGCCGCCGTAATGCCAGCGGCTACACCTGTGGAACGAAAGGCGCGTGGCGAACGGGTCTCCCCTTTCGCCACACGCCGCGATTGGATTCGAAAACTTACTTCTTCTTGCCGGCGATGGCCTTGGCCGGACCCTTGCGCGTACGCGCATTGGTGTGGGTACGCTGACCGCGCACCGGCAGGCCGCGACGATGACGCAGGCCGCGATAGCAGCCAAGGTCCATCAGACGCTTGATGTTGATGCCGACCTCACGACGCAGGTCGCCCTCGACGAGATAGTCGCGGTCGATCACTTCGCGGATCTGGAGCACTTCGGCATCGCTGAGCTGGTTGACGCGACGATCCTCGGGGATCTTCACCTTCTCCAGGATCTCACCAGCGATCTTCTGGCCGATGCCATGGATGTACTGGAGCGCGATCAGCACGCGCTTGTTGGTCGGAATGTTCACGCCGGCAATACGGGCCACGGCCTTCTCTCCTGTTGCCGATCCCTCGTCAGGAATCAGGCTTTAAGTGCTTGGTTTCTCGGGCAGGTGTTCACAAACGCGAACACGACGCCCACCCCTGGTCTTCCTGGGGCCCGGCATCGTTTGAAACTATCCGACTTGGATGCGGGGCTTATTAGGGGATTCAGGGGGCTTTCGTCAACCGCTGCTAGCGCTTAGCTCGCTTTTTCGTGACCTTTTTTGCGGCCTTTTTGGCACCTTTTTTGACAGCCTTCTTGGCGGTCGTTTTGGCTGCCTTTTTGACCGTTTTCTTGGTCGTTTTCTTGGCCGCCTTCTTGGCGCCCTTCACGGCCTTCTTGGCGGCCTTTTTAGCGGATTTGGCAGCCTTTTTGGCGGTTTTCGCCGGTTTTTTGGCTACCTTGGCCTTCTTGGCACCTTTCTTGGCGGGCGCCGACTTGGCCGCGCTGCGCGCATGGGCCTTGCCATACGTCTTGGGTTCGACCGCCCCGAGGGCCAGGAGCTGACGATGAATCGCGCGGGTGACCTCGTCGATGGCCATCATGCCGTCGATGGTCGAGAGCTTCCGCCGCTCGGAATAGTAGTGAATCAGGGGTTCCGTCTGGCTGCGGTAGCTAGCGAGCCGCTTGGTCAGGACCTCCGGGGTGTCGTCGACCCGAACCTCCTCCCCACGCTCTCGCATCTGGGCGACGCGAGTCTCGACGCGGCTCAGGAGTGCGCTCTCGTTGACGCGGAGCTCGACCACGGCGTCGAGCTTGAGATGCTTGTGCTTGAGCAGCTCATCCAGCGCCTCGGCCTGCGGCACGGTACGCGGGAAGCCGTCGAGGATGAATCCGTTCTTGGCGTCCGGCTGGTCGATGCGGTCGGAGATGATTCCCACCACGATCTCGTCGGGCACGAGGCCGCCGCTGGCCATAATCTCCTTGGCCTTCAGCCCGACCGGCGTTCCCGCCGCAACGGCCGCGCGCAGCATCTCGCCGGTCGAGAGCTGGACGATGCCATAGCGCTGCACCAGCAGTTGCGCCTGGGTCCCCTTGCCCGACCCCGGCGGTCCCAGAAGTATAATTCTCATCGGCGTACGCCCCCCGATTGGTGAGCGATACGTCGCGCACCTGTGTTTGAAGTCCAATGACAGTGCAAATCATAATCGGCGTCGCACCGCTACCCATATCATAGGGGAGCAAATACCAGGACGCCAAGAAGGCCTTTGAAATCAGTGATTGCGTCGCAGGGAGAGCAGCTCTGCCGATGTCTTGGAATGGCTGACTGGTCGCCTCGGCGGGCGCCGCGCGTTGCTCGCGCGGCGAATCGGCGGCGCTGTCGCGCCGCCCTCGGAGAACCCCGCGCTTAGCGGCGGCGGCCGCGCAGCTTCGACTTCCGGATCAGGCCCTCATACTGATGCGCCAGCAGATAGCCCTGCACCTGCGCCACCGTGTCCATGGTGACGCTGACGACGATCAGCAGCGAGGTGCCGCCGAAGTAGAACGGCACCGAGGCGTAGGAGATCAGGATTTCCGGGATCAAACAGACGATCGCCAGATAAACAGCGCCGAGCACGGTGATGCGCGACAGCACGTAGTCGATATATTCCGCGGTGCGCTCGCCCGGGCGGATGCCCGGAATGAAGCCGCCATGCTTCTTCAGATTGTCCGCGGTCTCGGTCGGGTTGAACACGATCGCAGTGTAGAAGAACGCGAAGAACACGATCAGCGCGAGATACATGATCAGGAACAGCGGACGGCCGTGGCCGAGCTGGGTCGTGATCCACTGGAACCATTCCGGCCCGCTGCCGGCGTTGAAGTTGGCAACCGTGGTCGGCAGCAGCAGCAGCGAGGACGCGAAGATCGGCGGGATCACGCCCGAGGTGTTGAGCTTGAGCGGCAGATGCGAGGACTGGCCCTCGAACATCTTGTTGCCGACCTGGCGCTTCGGATACTGGATCAGCAGCCGGCGCTGCGCGCGCTCCATGAACACGATGAAGGCAATGACGGCGACCGCCATGATGATGACGACCAGGATCAGGCCGGTCGACATGGCGCCCTGACGGCCGAGCTCGAGCATGTTGGCGAGCGCCGCGGGCAGCTCGGCGACGATGCCGGCGAGAATGATCAGCGAGATGCCGTTGCCGATGCCGCGCGAGGTGATCTGCTCACCCAGCCACATCAGGAACATGGTGCCGCCGGTCAGCGTGATCGCCGTGGACAGGCGGAAGAACATGCCGGGGTCGCTGACGACGTTGCCGGCGCCCTCGAGGCCCACCGCGATGCCGTAGGACTGGAACGCGGCCAGGATCACCGTGAGATAGCGGGTGTACTGATTCAGCAGCTTGCGGCCGGACTCACCTTCCTTCTTCAGCGCCTCGAGCTGCGGCGAGACGGTGGTGAGGAGCTGGATGATGATCGAGGCCGAGATATACGGCATGATGTTCAGCGCGAAGATCGCCATGCGGTGGATACCGCCGCCGGCGAACATGTTGAACATGCCGAGGATGCCGCCCGCCTGGGAGCGGAACACCTGTTCCCAGATGTTGGGATCGATGCCGGGAAGCGGGATGTAGGTCCCGAGCCGATAAACGAGCAGCGCACCCAGGGTGAACCAGATGCGCTTCTTCAGTTCGTCAGCCTTGGCAAACGCACCGAAATTGAGATTGGCTGCCAGTTGTTCCGCTGCAGAGGCCATCTTGGACTTTCTCCCGCCGCCTATTGCGCCGTCATGCCCGCGGCCGGGCTACTCTAGCGGACGCCGGACATTATCTGGGGCTCGGCTTCGATAAGTCCACGTCCCACACGCGTAAAGGCCCGCGAGCCGCGGGCCAATGACGCAGTTGTTACGCCGCCTCGCCTTCTTCCTTGGCAGGGGCGAGGATCTTCACCGAGCCGCCGGCCTTCTCGACCGCGGCGATCGCGGTCTTCGTGGCGCCGTGCACTTCGATGTTGAGCTTGGACTTGAGCTCGCCGCGGCCGAGCAGCCGCACGCCGGCCTTGGCGCGGCGCAGCACGCCGCCCTTCACCAGGGCCTCGACGTTCACGACGCTGCCGGCGTCGATCTTCTTGGCATCGACCGCTTCCTGGAGCCGGTCGAGATTGATCTCGGCGAACTCGACGCGGAAGATGTTGTTGAAGCCGCGCTTCGGCAGACGGCGATGCATCGGCATCTGGCCGCCTTCGAAACCCTTGATGCGCACGCCCGAACGCGCGGTCTGGCCCTTGCCACCGCGGCCGGACTGCTTGCCTTTGCCCGAACCAATGCCACGGCCGACGCGCATACGCTTCTTGCGCGAGCCGGCGTTGTCGGCGATATCGCTGAGCTTCATCGCCCTGCTCCTTGTTTCTTGCGCATGATCTTCACCGAAAACGGGTGCCCGCTTTTCGGGATCCTGCGCCTTTGCTTACTTCTCGTCGACGATGCGAACGAGATGGTGAACCTTCTCGATCATGCCACGAACCGCCGGGGTGTCCGGCAGTTCGCTGGTGCGGCCGATCTTGTTGAGCTTGAGTCCGATCAGCGTCGAACGCTGCGAGTGATGGCGGCGGATCGCGCTGCCGGTCTGCTCGAGCTTGATCGTCTTTGCTGCCTTGGCCATGGGAGTCTACTCCGAAAAGCTTCCGTTAGTCGGCAGCCGCCTCGGCGTCACCGCCGATACGGCGGGACTGGAGGGTGGACACCTTGATATTGCGGCGGGCTGCGACCGAACGCGGCGAATCCTGATGCTTCAGCGCGTCGAAGGTTGCGCGAACCATGTTGTAGGGGTTCGACGAGCCGATCGACTTCGCGACCACGTCCTGGACGCCGAGCGTCTCGAACACGGCGCGCATCGGGCCGCCGGCGATGATGCCGGTACCGGCCGGAGCAGCACGCAGGTAGACACGGCCCGCGCCATGACGGCCGGCGATGTCGTGATGCAGCGTACGGCCCTCGCGCAGCGACACGCGGGTCAGGTTGCGCTTGGCGGATTCAGTCGCCTTGCGGATCGCCTCAGGCACTTCGCGCGCCTTGCCGTGACCGAAGCCGGCGCGGCCCTTCTGGTCGCCGATCACGACCAGCGCTGCGAAACCGAAGCGCTTGCCGCCCTTGACGACCTTTGCCACGCGATTGATGTGGACGAGCTTGTCGACGAACTCGCTGTCGCGCTCCTCCCGGCGTTCACGTCCGCCGCCGCCGCGTTGATCGCGTCCACCACGTTGTTCGCGTTCTGCCATTTTTCCAATCCTTCAGAGGCTTGCGCCTCAATCCTCAAATTCTGTTAGAAGCTCAGCCCGCTCTCACGCGCAGCGTCGGCCAGTGCCTTGACGCGCCCGTGGTAGAGGTAGCTGCCGCGATCGAACACGACTTCCTTGACGCCCTTCTCGGCGGCGCGCTCGGCCAGCAGCTTGCCGACCGCCTTCGCCGCATCGATGTCGGCGCCGGTCTTGCCGCCGTCGCGCATCGACTTCTCGAGCGACGAGGCAGAGGCCAGCGTCTCGCCCTTCAGGTCGTCGATGACCTGGGCGTAGATGTGCTTGGACGAGCGAAACACCGACAGACGCGGACGACCGCCACCGGAGCGGCGCAGCTTCAGCCGCACACTCCGCTTGCGCCGGGCATTGGTAACCTTGGCTTTGGACATGACCGGCTCCGTTACTTCTTCTTGCCTTCCTTGCGGAAGATGAATTCGCCAACATACTTCACGCCCTTGCCCTTGTAGGGCTCCGGCGGACGATAGGAGCGAATCTCGGCGGCGACCTGGCCGACACGCTGGATGTCGCTGCCGGTCACCGTGATCTCAGTCGGCTTCGGCACGGTGATCGTGATCCCTTCCGGGATCGCGTAGACCACGTCGTGGCTGTAACCGAGCGCGAGCTGCAGGTTCTTGCCCTGCATCGCGGCGCGGTAACCGACGCCGGTGATTTCGAGCTTCTTCTCGAAGCCCTTGGTGACGCCTTCGACCAGATTCGCGACCTGGGCGCGAGCAGTACCGTACAGCGCCCGCGCGCGGTTGGTCTCGACCCGCGGGTTCACCTTGACCTGGCCGTTCTCGAGCTTCACCTCGACGTCGTTATGGACGACGAACTGAAGCTGGCCCTTGGGCCCCTTCATCTTGACGGTCTGCCCGTCGACGGTCGCGGTCACACCCGACGGAACCGCCACAGGCCTTTTGCCAACACGTGACATGGATCAACAATCCTTCTCAGAACACCGTGAAGAGAACTTCGCCGCCCACATTCGCTTCGCGCGCGCTGTGGTCGGCCATGATCCCCTTCGGCGTCGACAACACCGAAATGCCGAGCCCGTTGTTGACCCGCGGCAGAGCCTTCACCGAGGCGTAAACACGACGCCCGGGCTTGGAGACTCGTTCGATCTCGCGGATGACGGGCTCGCCGTCGAAATACTTCAGCTCGATCTCGATCTCGCTGCGGCCCGAGGAATGCTCAAGCGTGGCGTAACCGCGGATGTAGCCTTCGGTCTTGAGGACCTCGAGCACGTTCTCGCGCATCTTCGAGCCAGGCGTGGAGACCTTGGACTTCGAACGCATCTGCGCGTTGCGGATACGGGTGATCAGATCGCTGATTGGATCGTGCGTAGACATCTAAACGACCCTCCTTACCAGCTGGACTTCACGAGGCCCGGGACCATGCCCTTGGAGCCAAGGTCGCGCATCGCGATGCGAGACAGTTTGGTCTTGCGGTAGTTCGAGCGCGAACGGCCCGACAGCTCGCAACGCAGACGGATGCGGGTCGCCGACGAGTTGCGCGGCATTTCCGCAAGCTTCAGGGTGGCGGCGAACCGCTCCTCCATCGGCAGCGTCTTGTCGGCGATGATCGCCTTCAACCGCTCGCGCTTCGGGGCGGCGTTCTTCGCCATCCGCTTGCGCCGGTTGTTCTTCTCGACTGAACTCTTCTTTGCCATGCTTGGCTCCTGGGTATCCGCGTTTGAGAGGCTTTAGGTCAGCGTCTCACTGCCGGAACGGGAAATTGAAAGCGGTCAACAAGGCCCTCGCCTCGTCGTCGGTCTTGGCCGTGGTGCAGACGGTGATGTCCATACCGCGGGCTTCCGTGACCTTGTCGAAGTCGATCTCGGGGAAAATGATGTGTTCCTTGAGGCCGAGCGAGTAGTTGCCGCGGCCGTCGAAGCTCTTCGGGTTCAGGCCGCGGAAGTCGCGGACGCGCGGCAGCGCGACCGTCACCAGGCGATCGATGAACTCGTACATGCGGGCCTTGCGCAGCGTGACCTTGCAGCCGATCGGCTGGTTCTCACGCAGCTTGAAGGTCGCGATCGCGATACGCGAATAGGTCACGATCGCCTTCTGGCCGGCGATCAGCGTCAATTCAGCGGCGGCGTTCTCGGCCTTCTTACGGTCGTTGACGGAGTCGCCAACGCCCATGTTCAGCACGACCTTGTCCAGACGCGGAACCTGCATGACGTTCTCATAACCGAACTTCTCGGTCATTTCCGTCCGGATCTTCGCGTCATATTCCGCGCGCAGGCGCGGCGTGTAAGCGACCTCAGCCATCGATCTCAGCTCCCGAGCTCTTGGCGATGCGGACCTTCTTGCCGTCCGCCAGAATCTTGAATCCGACGCGGGTCGGCTTTCCATCCTTGCCGACGAACGCGATGTTGGACAGTTGGATCGGCGACTCCTTCGAGATGATGCCGCCCTCCTGGGCCTGCGTCTGCTTCTGATGACGCTTGACCATGTTGATACCGCGCACCAGCGCCGTGCCGGCGTCCGGGCGAACCTCGAATACTTCGCCGGTGCGACCCTTGTCGCGACCGGTCAGCACGACGACCTTGTCGCCCTTGCGGATCTTCGCAGCCATCACAGCACCTCCGGCGCGAGCGAGATGATCTTCATGTGGTTCTTCGCGCGCAGCTCGCGCGGCACGGGCCCGAAGATACGGGTGCCGACCGGCTCGGACTGGTTGTTGATCAGAACGGCGGCGTTGCGGTCGAAGCGGATGACCGAACCGTCGGCGCGGCGGATGTCCTTGCGGACGCGCACCACGACGGCCTTCATCACGTCGCCCTTCTTCACCTTGCCACGCGGAATCGCTTCCTTGATCGAGACGACGATGATGTCGCCGATCGTGGCGTAGCGGCGCTTGGAGCCTCCGAGCACCTTGATACACATGACACGGCGTGCGCCAGAATTGTCGGCCACGTCGAGGTTGGTCTGCATCTGAATCATTGATGCACCTCGTCCTCTTCTCTCTTGCGCCAGCCCAGCCGGCGCTCAACATTTTCCTGAAGTCAGTCGGCTAAAGCCAACAGATCAGGCGCTTTTCTTGTGTTCGCCCCGGATCACGATCCAGCGCTTCAACTTCGAAATCGGCTTGGTTTCCTCGATCCACACCATGTCGCCCGGCTTGAACTGGTTGTCCTCGTCGTGCGCGTGGTAGTTCTTCGAACGGCGGATCGTCTTCTTGTAGATCGGGTGCGTGAAGCGGCGATCGACGCGCACCACAACGGTCTTGGCAGTCTTGTCGCTGACGACCACGCCTTGCAAAGTACGTTTCGGCATATTCGTAAGCCCCTTACTTCTCTTTCGCGCGCTTCTGCGCGGCGACGGTCTTGATGCGGGCGATGTCACGGCGAGCCTCGCGCAGGCGCGAGGTGTTCTCGAGCTGCCCGGTGGCGCGCTGGAAGCGCAGGTTGAAGCGCTCCTTCTTCAGATTCAGGATGGCGTCATCCTGCTGATCAGGGCTCAATGCACGGATGTCTTCGATCTTCATCTGGGCCATGGCCATTACTCCGCAATGCGCTCGACGAAGCGCGTCTTGATCGGCAGCTTGGCGGCCGCCAGGGTCAGCGCTTCACGCGCCGTCTGGGTGTTGACGCCGTCGATCTCGAACAGCACCCGGCCGGGCTTGACGCGCGCGACCCACAGTTCCGGAGCACCCTTGCCGGAGCCCATGCGGACTTCGGCCGGCTTCTTCGACACCGGAACGTCGGGGAACACGCGGATCCAGACGCGGCCGGCGCGCTTCATGTGGCGGGTCAGCGCGCGGCGAGCGGCTTCGATCTGGCGCGCGGTAACGCGCTCCGGCTCGGTCGCCTTCAGGCCGAACTGGCCAAAGGCCAACGTCGCACCCGAAGACGCAACGCCGTGGATACGGCCCTTATGCGCCTTCCGGAACTTCGTTTTCTTAGGTTGCATCATGGCTTCAAGCCCTCAAATTCTCTGTGCTGGCGTCAGGCCGCAGCGTTGTCACGGCGCCCACGGCCACCGCGATCACCACCGCCGCCGGTCTCGCCTTCGGCCATTCTCTTGTCCTGGGCCATCGGATCGTGCTCGAGGATCTCGCCTTTGAAGATCCAGACCTTGACACCGCAGGTGCCGAAGGTCGTGAACGCGGTCGCAACGCCGTAGTCGATGTCGGCGCGCAGCGTGTGCAGCGGCACGCGACCTTCGCGGTACCACTCCATGCGCGCGATTTCCGCGCCGCCCAGGCGACCCGAGCAGTTGATGCGGATGCCTTCCGCGCCGAGACGCATCGCCGACTGCACGGCGCGCTTCATGGCACGGCGGAACGCCACGCGGCGTTCGAGCTGCTGCGCGATCGACTCGGCCACCAGCGTCGCATCGAGCTCCGGCTTGCGGATCTCGACGATGTTGATGACGACGTCGGACGAGGTGATGTCCGCGACCTTCTTGCGCAGCTTGTCGATGTCGGCGCCCTTCTTGCCGATCACCACGCCCGGACGAGCCGAGTGGATGGTGACGCGGCACTTCTTGTGCGGACGCTCGATCACGATGCGGGCGACGGCCGCCTGCTTGAGCTCCTTGTGCAGGATCTCGCGGATCTTGACGTCCTCGTGCAGCAGCTTGCCGTATTCCTGCTTGCCGGCGAACCAGCGGGAATCCCAGGTCCGGTTGATGCCGAGACGCAGACCGATTGGATTGATCTTTTGACCCATCGTTTTCTCCTGCGACCCTTAAGCCGCTGCTGCTTCGGCTTCGACCTGACGAACAATGATCGTCAGCTGCGAAAATGGTTTGTAGACACGGCCCGAGCGGCCACGGCCGCGGGCGGCAAAGCGCTTCATCACGAGGCCGTTGCCGACGAAGGCCTGCGCCACGACGAGATCGTCGACGTCGAGGTCGTGGTTGTTCTCGGCGTTTGCGATAGCCGATTCCAGGCACTTCTTCACGTCGACCGCGATCCGCTTGCGCGAGAACTGCAGATCGGCGAGCGCAGCAGCTGCCTTCCGGCCGCGAATGAGCTGGGCGACCAGGTTGAGCTTCTGCGGGCTCACCCGCAGCATCCGGGCGACCGCCTTGGCCTCGTTCTCGGCGAGGCTCCGTTCGCGCTTAGGTTTGCTCATCGTTTAATCCTCAAGCCTTCTTGGCTTTCTTGTCCCCGGAGTGGCCATGGAAGGTCCGGGTCGGCGAGAACTCGCCGAACTTGTGACCGACCATTTCCTCGTTGACGGCCACCGGCACGTGCTTCTGACCGTTGTAGACACCGAAGGTCAGGCCGACGAACTGCGGCAGGATCGTCGAGCGACGGCTCCAGATCTTGATGACGTCGTGACGGCCGGACGCGCGGGCGGCATCTGCCTTCTTGAGCAGAGAACCCTCGACGAACGGGCCTTTCCAGACTGAACGAACCATGTCCGGCGTTCCTTACTTCTTCCGCTTGTGGCGGCTTAGGAGAATGAATTTGTTGGTCGACTTGTTGCTGCGGGTCTTCTTGCCCTTGGTCGGCTTGCCCCACGGGGTGACCGGGTGGCGACCGCCCGAGGTACGACCTTCACCACCGCCGTGCGGATGGTCGATCGGGTTCATCGAGACACCGCGGTTATGCGGCTTGCGGCCCAGCCAACGGTTGCGGCCGGCCTTGCCGATCGAGGTGTTCATGTGATCCGGGTTCGACACCGCGCCGATCGTGCCGCGGCAACGGCCGTGCACCAGGCGCTGCTCGCCCGAGTTCAGGCGGATGATCACGTAGTCGTGGTCGCGGCCGACGAGCTGGGCGTAGGTGCCGGCGGAACGAGCGAGCTGGCCGCCCTTCCCGATCTTGACCTCGATGTTGTGGATGATCGTGCCGACCGGCATGTTGCCGAGCGGCATGACGTTGCCCGGCTTCACGTCGACATAGTTGCCGGCAACCACGGAATCACCGACGGCAAGGCGCTGCGGCGCCAGGATATAGGCCTGGGTGCCGTCTTCGTACTTGACCAGCGCGATGAACGCGGTGCGGTTCGGATCGTATTCCAGCCGTTCGACCGTCGCGGGCGCATCGACCTTGTCGCGCTTGAAGTCGACGATGCGCAGCGTCTGCTTGTGACCGCCGCCGCGGAAGCGCACGGTGATGCGACCGGTGTTGTTGCGACCGCCCGAGGAGTGCTTGCCTTCGGTGAGCGCCTTGACCGGCTTGCCCTTGTAGAGGGCCGAACGATCGACCATGACCAGCTGGCGCTGGCCCGGCGTCGTGGGATTGAATTTTTTCAGTGCCATCGTCGTACGACCTTACAGACCGGTGGTCACGTCGATCCGGTGGCCCTCTTCGAGGGTCACGATCGCGCGCTTGCTGTTCGACTGCGAGCCGAGATTGCCGCGGAAGATCTTGGTCTTGCCCTTGCGGACCAGCGTGTTGACGCTCTTAACCTTGACGTCGAACAGCTTCTCGATCGCTTCCTTGATCTGCGGCTTGGTCGCCTTCGCGGCCACCTTGAACAGGACCTTGTTGTGCTCCGAGGCGATCGTCGCCTTTTCGGTCACGACCGGCGACAAGATCACGTCGTAGTGGCGAGGCTCGATGTTCTTCGTCATTTGAAGCGCGCCTCCAGCGCATCGATGGCGGCCTTGGTCAGAACGAGCTTCTGACGGCGCAGGATGTCATAGACGTTGATGCCCTGGATCGGCAGCACGTCCATGTTCGGGATGTTGCGGGCCGCAGCGGCAAAGCCGTTGTTGAGCTCGGCGCCGTCGATGATCAGCGCGTTGGTCAAACCGAGGCCCGAGAAATGGCCGAGCAGCGCCTTGGTCTTGGCGGCTTCCAGCGCGGCCTTGTCGATCACCAGCAGGTCGCCGTCCTTGGCCTTGGCCGACAGCGCATGCTTGAGGGCAAGCGCGCGGACCTTCTTCGGCAGGTCGGTGGCGTGCGAACGCACCACCGGACCGAAGGCACGGCCACCGCCGCGGAACTGCGGCACGCGGGCCGAGCCGTGACGAGCACCGCCGGTGCCCTTCTGCTTGTACATCTTCTTGCCGGTGCGCCAGATCTCGGCGCGGCCCTTGGCCTTGTGAGTGCCGGCCTGACGCTTGTTGAGCTGCCACTGCACGCAACGTGCAATGATGTCCTGGCGCGGCTCGAGGCCGAAAATGGCATCGGAAAGCTGGACCGAGCCGGCTTCCTTACCTTCGAGGGTCGTGACCTTCAATTCCATCTCACGCCTCCTGCGCAGCCGGAGCGGCGTCCGCTTCGCCAGCAACCTTGAACTTGCCGGGCTTCGGAGCTTCCTTCGGCAGCGGCTTCTTGACAGCGTCGCGCACGCGGATCCAGCCGCCCTTGGAGCCGGGAACGGCGCCTTCGACGAGGATCAGGCCGCGCTCGACATCGAGCTGAACGACTCGAAGGTTGAGCGTGGTGATGCGGTCGACACCCATGTGGCCGGGCATCTTCTTGTTCTTCCAGGTCTTGCCGGGGTCCTGACGGCCACCGGTCGAACCGATCGAGCGATGCGAGACCGACACGCCGTGGGTGGCGCGCAGACCGCCGAAGTTCCAGCGCTTCATGCCGCCGGCAAAGCCCTTACCGACCGAGGTGCCGGTGACGTCGACGAACTGGCCGACGACGAAATGATCGGCGAGAATCTCGGCGCCAACCGGGATCATCGCATCCGCGGAGACGCGGAATTCCTCGACCTGCCGCTTCGGCTCGACCTTGGCGACCGCGAACTGGCCGCGCTCTGCCTTGGGCAGATACACGGTCTTGCGGCTGCCAGACCCGAGCTGGAGCGCTACGTAGCCGTTCTTCTCTTCAGTGCGGTGGGCTACGACTTGGCAATTGCCGAGCTTCAGCACGGTCACGGGGATATGTTCGCCGGCCTCTGTAAAGACCCGCGTCATCCCGACCTTTTGTGCGATCACTCCGGAGCGCATCGGCGTGCTTCCTGTTCTTTCTGTCCGCTAGTCGCGAACGTGATCCAAAAATCTTAGAGCTTGATCTCGACGTCGACACCGGCGGCCAGGTCGAGCTTCATCAAAGCATCGACGGTCTGCGGGGTCGGATCGACGATGTCGAGCAGGCGCTTGTGAGTGCGCATCTCGAACTGCTCGCGGCTCTTCTTGTCGACGTGCGGCGAACGGTTGACGGTGAACTTCTCGATGCGGGTGGGCAGCGGAATGGGTCCGCGGACCTGCGCGCCGGTGCGCTTCGCCGTGTTCACGATCTCGCGGGTCGACGTATCGAGGATACGATGGTCGAACGCCTTGAGACGGATACGAATGTTTTGGCCGTTCATTGCCGTGGTCTCTCTTTAGTGGGGGGTGGCGAATAGCGAATAGCGAATGTCACACTCGCTACGCGCCAATCCCTATTCTCGTAATTACTCGATGATCGAGGCGACGACGCCGGCGCCAACGGTGCGGCCACCTTCGCGGATCGCGAAGCGGAGCTTCTCTTCCATCGCGATCGGCACGATCAGGTGCACTTCCATCGCGATGTTGTCGCCCGGCATCACCATCTCGGTGCCTTCCGGCAGATGCACGACACCGGTCACGTCGGTGGTGCGGAAGTAGAACTGCGGACGGTAGTTGGTGAAGAACGGGGTGTGGCGGCCGCCCTCTTCCTTGGTGAGGATGTAGGCCTCAGCCTTGAACTTGGTGTGCGGCTTGACCGAACCCGGCTTGCACAGCACCTGGCCGCGCTCGACGTCCTCGCGCTTGGTGCCGCGGAGCAGCGCACCGATGTTGTCGCCAGCCTGGCCCTGATCGAGCAGCTTGCGGAACATTTCGACGCCCGTGACCGTGGTCTTCTGCGTGGCGCGCAGACCGACGATCTCGATTTCCTCGCCGACCTTGACGATGCCGCGCTCGACACGGCCGGTCACGACGGTGCCGCGGCCCGAGATCGAGAACACGTCTTCAACCGGCATCAGGAAGGGCTGGTCGACCGGACGCTCCGGCTGCGGAATGTACTCGTCGACATTCTTCATCAGCTCGAGGATGGCGTCATGGCCGAGCTTCTTGTCGGAATCTTCGAGAGCGGCGAGCGCCGAACCCTTGATGATCGGGATCTTGTCGCCCGGGAAGTCGTACTTCGAGAGCAGCTCGCGGACTTCGAGCTCGACGAGTTCGAGGAGTTCCGGATCGTCGACCATGTCGCACTTGTTGAGGAACACGACGAGCGCGGGCACGCCAACCTGGCGGGCGAGCAGGATGTGCTCGCGGGTCTGCGGCATCGGGCCGTCAGCAGCCGACACGACCAGGATCGCACCGTCCATCTGGGCGGCGCCGGTGATCATGTTCTTCACGTAGTCGGCGTGGCCGGGGCAGTCGACGTGGGCATAGTGGCGGTTCTTGGTCTCGTACTCGACGTGCGCCGTCGAGATCGTGATGCCGCGCGCCTTCTCTTCCGGCGCCTTGTCGATCTGGTCGTACGCCGTGAACGTCGCACCGCCGGTCTCGGCGAGGATCTTGGTGATCGCAGCCGTCAACGACGTCTTGCCATGGTCGACGTGACCGATGGTGCCGATGTTGCAGTGCGGTTTGTTACGTTCAAACTTTGCTTTGGCCATTTGACTCTCCGTTCAATCGTCAGTTCGAGACCGACGACAATCAGGCAAACTTCTTCTGGACTTCTGCCGACACATTGGCCGGCGCTTCTGCGTAGTGGTCGAACTGCATGGTGAAGGTCGCGCGACCCTGGCTCATCGAGCGCAGGTTGTTCACGTACCCGAACATGTTCATGAGCGGCACCATCGCGTTGATGACGTTGGCGTTGCCGCGCATGTCCTGACCCTGGATCTGACCGCGCCGGGAATTCAGGTCGCCGATGACCGAGCCGGTGTAGTCTTCCGGGGTCACCACTTCGACCTTCATGATCGGCTCGAGCAGGACGGACTTGCCCTTCTGCAGCGCTTCGCGGAATGCCGCGCGCGATGCGATTTCGAAGGCGAGCGCCGACGAGTCGACGTCGTGGTACTTGCCGTCGACGAGCTGAACCTTGACGTCGACCACGGGGAAGCCCGCGACGACACCAGAGCCCATCACGCTGTTGAGGCCCTTTTCGACGCCCGGGATGTATTCCTTCGGAACCGCACCGCCGACGATCTTGGACTCGAACTCGTAGCCCTTGCCGGGCTCGTTCGGCTCGACCACGATCGACACTTCCGCGAACTGACCGGTACCGCCGGTCTGCTTCTTGTGGGTGTACTTGACCTCGGCCTTCTTGGTGACGCGCTCACGGAACGCAACCTGCGGCGCGCCGATGTTGGCGTCGACCTTGTAGGTACGCCTGAGGATGTCGACCTTGATGTCGAGATGGAGTTCGCCCATGCCCTTGAGGATGGTCTGGCCGGACTCCTGGTCGGTCGACACGCGGAAGGACGGATCCTCCGCGGCGAGCTTCGCCAGTGCCACGCCCAGCTTTTCCTGGTCGGCCTTGGACTTCGGCTCGATCGCGATCTCGATGACCGGCTCGGGGAATTCCATCTTCTCCAGGATCACCTGCTTGTCGGGATCGCACAGCGTGTCACCGGTGCGCGCTTCCTTCAGGCCGGCCAGCGCGACGATGTCGCCGGCATAGGCTTCCTTGATGTCCTCGCGGTTGTTCGCATGCATCAGCAGCATGCGCCCGATGCGCTCCTTCTTCTCGCGCGTCGAATTCACGACACCGGTGCCGCTCTGCAGGACGCCGGAGTAGATGCGGCAGAAGGTGATGGTGCCGACGAACGGGTCGTCCATGATCTTGAACGCGAGCAGCGCGAGCGGCTCCTTGTCGTCCGCCTTGCGCACGACCTCGTTGCCGCGGTCGTCGGTGCCCTTGATCGCGGGCACGTCGATCGGCGACGGCAGATAGTCGACGACGGCGTCGAGCAGCGGCTGCACACCCTTGTTCTTGAAGGCCGAGCCGCACAGCACGGGATAGAACGCGCCGGTCAGCACCGCTTTGCGGATCAACCGCTTCAGCGTCGCTTCGTCCGGCTCCTTGCCGTCGAGGAAGGCAGCCAATGCATCATCGTCGAGCTCGACGGCGGCTTCCACCATCTTCTCGCGGTATTCCTTGGCCTGCTCGACCATATCTTCCGGGATGTCGACATAGTCGAACTTCGCGCCGAGCGATTCATCGTTCCAGATGATGCCCTGCATCTTCACGAGGTCGACGAGACCCTTGAAGTTGTTCTCGGCACCGATCGGAAGCTGGATCGCGATCGGCTTGGCGCCGAGGCGGTCAACGATGTCGGCCAGGCACTTGAAGAAGTCGGCACCCGTCTTGTCCATCTTGTTGGCGAAGACGATGCGCGGAACCTTGTACTTGTCACCCTGGCGCCAGACGGTCTCGGTCTGGGGCTCGACGCCCTGGTTCGAGTCGAGCACGCAGACGGCGCCGTCGAGCACGCGCAGCGAACGCTCGACTTCAATGGTGAAGTCGACGTGGCCGGGGGTGTCGATGATGTTCAGGCGCTTGCCGGCCCAGAATGCGGTGGTGGCAGCCGAGGTGATCGTGATGCCACGCTCCTGCTCCTGCTCCATCCAATCCATCGTCGCGGCACCTTCGTGCACTTCGCCGATCTTGTGGCTCTTGCCGGTGTAATAGAGGATGCGCTCGGTGGTCGTGGTCTTGCCGGCATCGATATGCGCCATGATACCGAAATTGCGGTAGTTCTCTATGGCATGAACGCGAGGCATGGGTTGATCCTTAGATTCCGTGTTTCGCCGTTACCAGCGATAGTGCGAGAAGGCGCGGTTGGCTTCCGCCATCCGGTGCACGTCTTCGCGCTTCTTGACGGCGTTGCCGCGGTTGTTCGAGGCGTCGAGCAGCTCAGCCGAGAGCCGCTCGGTCATCGTCTTCTCGTTGCGATCGCGCGCGGCCGAGATCAGCCAGCGGATGCCCAGCGCCTGACGGCGCACCGAACGAACTTCGACCGGCACCTGGTAGGTCGCGCCGCCGACGCGGCGGGAGCGCACTTCGATCGTCGGCATGACGTTCTCGAGTGCCTGCTCGAACACGCCGAGGGGGCTCTGCTTGGTCTTGGCTTCGATGATACCGAACGCACCGTAGACGATGCCTTCGGCGACCGACTTCTTGCCGGCGTACATCACCGAGTTCATGAACTTCGTGACGATGATGTTCCCGAACTTCGGATCGGGAAGAACTTCGCGCTTTTCCGCTGAGTGGCGACGAGACATTGAGCTGGTTCCCGCTTACTTCGGACGCTTCGCGCCGTACTTCGAACGACGCTGCTTACGGTTCTTGACGCCCTGGGTATCCAGAACGCCGCGGAGGATGTGGTAGCGCACGCCGGGCAAGTCCTTGACGCGGCCGCCGCGGATCATGACCACCGAGTGCTCCTGAAGATTATGGCCTTCACCCGGGATGTAGCCGATCACCTCGAAGCCGTTGGTCAGGCGCACCTTGGCGACCTTACGAAGCGCCGAGTTCGGCTTCTTCGGGGTCGTGGTGTAGACGCGGGTGCAAACACCACGCTTCTGCGGCGACTGCTGCAGCGCCGGCACCTTCTTGCGCGACTTCTGCACTTCACGCGGTTGAGCGATCAGCTGGTTGATCGTCGGCATCCTGGCCTTACCCTTTGTTCTGCCGCGGTCCCTTCCGGGTCCGCTGTCTTGGCGCGGCCCGTTGCCGGATCCGCAATTCTTTTCGGGCCACCCGCCCGACGAGGTCGCCTCGCACGGAACAATCCGCACAAAGCGAAATTGCGCCAACCGCTCCATCACCGAGCGGAAAGCGTTACGACGCCACAGAGGACCGCAGTTTCAGGCCAATCAGCATAAAGCTGCGGCCCGCGCACCGAGGTCATGCATCCGAATTCGATCTCAAGAGAACGAGCTCAAGAGACCTAAAATCGCACTGGCATTGCCTAGCTATGATCGACAGCGTTTGAGCGGCATTCGTCGAGGTTGGTGCCCGTCTTAGCGATCCCTGAGGATCAGATCCCTGGAGATCAACGGGTGGCCCGTTCCGACGCTGGCGATGCTCACCGCCTGTCGTTAAGTGAGCCGCTTTCTATAAGTGAGAGTCGGCCAAGTCAAGGTGAAACGACAGTCAGAAAACGCTTCTGCCACCTGACGAAATCGCTGTTTGCCCGCACTCGCCGCGCCTGCTGGATATGGGGACCGGACATCTGTTCCGCCAGCCCAAAAGCAATTTATATCCGGGCAAAATGTACTTTTATAACCCTTGCTAAGGCTTTTTTTCCTGTTGATGCGTCAATCTGCCGCCTGCGGCAGAGATTTGCACCATGCGGTACACCGACATTGCCATTATCGGCGGGGGATTGTCCGGCTCGACCGCCGCCGCAATGCTCGGCCGCGTCGGCATTTCGACGGTACTGATCGACCCGCATGAGAGCTATCCGGCGGACTTTCGAGTCGAAAAACTCAGTGGTCACGTCCAGGTCGAGCGATTCCTGAAGACCGGAATCGGAGAATCGGTGCTGCGCCGCGCGACTTTTGCCGGCGAAAACCGGATCGCCCGATTCGGCCGGTTGCTCGACAGGGCGCCGAGTCGGCAGTTCAACATCCTCTACGATTCGCTCGTCAACGCCGTCCGCGACGAGATCCCTGCTGGCGTCGAGCGCATCTGTGCAAAGGCGGTCTCGCTCGAGACGAGCCCGGAGCGGCAAAAGATCACGCTCTCCAATGAGGAGACGATCTCGGCCCGACTCGTCGTGCTCGCCAACGGCCTGAACGTCGGCCTGCGCCACCAGCTCGGCATCGCGCGAAAAATCATCAGCGCCTGCCATTCGATCTCGATCGGGTTCGACGTGGTGCCGGCGGGGCGGAATTCGTTCGACTTCCCGGCGCTGACCTATTTCTCGGAACGGCCGAGCGACCGAATCCCCTACATCACGCTGTTTCCGACCGGTCCGCGGATGCGCGCCAATCTGTTCGTCTATCGCGGCGTCGACGACCCATGGCTGCGCGAATTGCGCCGCGCGCCAGCCGAGACGCTGAACGCCACCCTGCCCCGGCTCAAGCGGATCACCGGCGCCTTCGACATCGCCGGCGAGATCAAGATCCGTCCGGTCGACCTCTATGTGAACGACGCAAGCGGCCAGCCCGGCCTCGTGCTGGTGGGCGATGCGTTCTCGACCTCCTGCCCCGCCGCCGGCACCGGCTGTGACAAGGTCTTCACCGACGTCGAGCGGCTCTGCAACGTCCATATCCCGGAGTGGCTCGCCTCCGACGGGATGGACGGGGCCAAGATCGCCACCTTCTACGCCGATCCGGTCAAGCGGGCCTGCGACGAATGGTCGGCGGCGAAGGCGTTCGAGTTCCGCTCCGTCTCGACCGCGACGAGTCCCTACTGGACCGCGCAGCGCTGGGCGCGCTTCATCGCTTGGTCAGTTCAAGGCTTGCTGCGGCCGCTCGGAGGAGCAATTCATCTGGAGCCGAACTTCCTCGGTCACGCCTCCTCCTCGTCCTCGTCCTCATCATCCTCGTCGAGGTCGTCTTCATCCTCGTCGTCATCGTCGCTGTCGTCATCGGCCTGAGCCACGGCGCCATGCGGCTGGTGGATCTGGTCGTTCCACAGCTTACGATAGGTGCCGTTCCTGGCGAGCAGCTCGGCATGCGAGCCGCGCTCGATCGCCCTGCCCCCTGAGATCACGATGATCTCGTCCATCTCGACCACGGAGGTCAGGCGATGGGTCGACCAGATCATGGTGCGCCCCTTCGCGACCTTCAGCAGCGTACGGTTGATCGCGGCCTCGGTGGTCTGGTCGAGCGCCGAGGTGGCTTCGTCCAGCAGCAGCACGGAAGGGTTACGGATGACCGCGCGCGCGATCGCGATGCGCTGGCGCTGGCCGCCCGACAGCGTATCGCCGCGCTCGCCTACCGGCGTGTCGTAGCGCTGCGGCAGGCTCATGATGTAGCGGTGGATCTCGGCCTTCCTGGCGGCGTCCTCCACCTCCTCGTCGGTCGCGCCTTCCTTGCCGAGCCGGATGTTCTCGCGAATCGACATGTTGAACAGCATGTTCTCCTGGAACACCACCGCCATGCTCCGGCGCAGCGAATCCAGCGTCACCTTGCGGACGTCGACGCCGTCGATGGCGACGCGCCCCTCGTTGGGCACGTACAGCCGCAGGATCAAATTGAGCAGCGTGCTCTTGCCGGAACCCGAGGGGCCGACGATGGCGATGCGCTTGCCGGCGTTGAGCTTGAGGCTGAGATTGTCCAGCACCGGCGTCTGGCTGCCTTCGTACTGGAACGTCACGTGGTCGAAGGTGATGTCGTTGGTGATGCGCGGCAGATCGGGCGCGCCCGGACGATCGGCGCCGCGCGTCGGCTCGTCCAGCAGCTCCTGCATGTGGCGGATCGCGGCGGCCGAGGAGATCGACACCGGGATGAAGTGCATCACGTGGGCGATGTTGTAGGACACCTCCCAGAACGCGCTCTCGAAGGTGACGAAGGTGCCGATGGTGATCTGGCCCTTGGTCGCCAGATAGGCACCGATCGCGAGCACGACGAGGTGTAGCAGCAGCACCGAAATGGTGACCGTCCGCTCCACCATGGTCGACAGGAACGCAGCGGAAGCGATCTTGCGGCGGGTCTCGTCGTTGCGGAAGCTGAAGAAGCCGAACATCTTGCGTTGCAGGCTGAACGCCTTGATCACGGCCTGCGCGGCCACGTTCTCCTGCACCATGCCGAGCAGCGCGCTCTCGTTCTGCTTCTGCTCGTAATTGGCCTGCACCGCCTTCGGGGTGAGGATGCGCGGCCCGATCAGCGTGATCGGGAACACCAGCAGCGCGACCGCGGCGAGCTGCCAGTTCAGGAACAACATCAGGATGATGCCGGCGATCAATTCCAGGAACGGCAGCGCTGCACTGTTGGCGAAGGTCTTGACCGAGCCCTCGAAGGCCGAAAGGTCGACGGAAAAGCGCGACAGGATCTCGCCGCGCTTGGTGCGGCCGAAATAGGCCGCCGGCAGGTCCTGGACATGTTCGAACAGGCGCTTGCGGACGTCGGAGATGATGCAGGCAGCCAGCCTGGCGTCCCAGCGCTCGTACCAGACCGCCACGATCGAGGTGAAGATGCCGGCGACCGCGAGCACGCCGAGGATCTTGTAGAGCGCCTGGAAATCCTCCTCGCCGAGCGCGTCGTCGATCAGGTACTTCAGGCTGAGCGGCATGATGACGTTGAACAGCGTCTCGACGCAGACGCCGAACGCCACGAATGACAGCATCCGCTTGTAGTTGGACAGGAACGGCTTGACGAAACCCAGGATGGTCGCGAGCGCGCCTGCGGCCTCGCGCGCGGTAAAGACGACGAGTTCCTCGTCCTCATCGTCGTCGTCGAGCTCCAGCTCGTCTTCCTCCTCGTCTTCGTCGTCCTCGTCGTCTTCGTCGTCTTCGAGGTCCGGCTTGACTGGGACAAGCTTGTCGTCGAGCTCGGCCGCCTCTTCCGTGGCGAGTTTCTGTTTGTCGGGCGGGAGGGGCTTGGACGCCATGAAACCAACCGATGCTGACGGCCGGCATGACCGCGGAGAAAGCAGGAAATAGCGGCAACCGCTATCGCACCGATTCTATGCGATCATGACGAATTCGGCAAAGCAATTGGCTACGCCAGTCCGATCCTGTCTCTAGTCGTCGTCCTCACCCTCGACCTTGTCGAAGAAGGAATAACGCAGGCTGTCGGCGTCGGCGTACCACTGGCCCGGGCCCTTGTTGGCGGCAAGCGTCGCCTCCCAGAGCGCATCGGTGCAGTCCTTGCGGTGCATCGACAGGTCGAAGCCGTTGCCGAAGAACAGCTCGGACCATTCCCACCAGGTGCCGAGCTTCTTGACGCCGCGCAGCAGGTCGTAGCGGTCGATCACCACCGAAGCCATGTCCGAGGTGATCGAGCCGAACACGAGGCCGGTCTTGACCACGCGGTTCAGTTCGCGGATCGCGCGGACCACCTGCTTCGGGGAAACATGGCAGAGGCTGGTCTCGAACACGAAGTCGAAGGCGCCATCCTTGAACGGCATGTCGGTGATCGAGCCGAGCTTGTTGTACTTCTTCAGCGCCTTCGGCGTCCTGGCGTGGATGGCGCGGTTGTTCTCGATGCCGAAGGCATCGATGCCGCGATCGCGCAGCGCGCCCACCAGTTCGCCGCTGGCCGAGCCCGCGACCAGCAGCTTGGCGCCCTTGGCCTTGCCCCAGACGATGCCGATCAGCTTGGTGAGATAATCGGGATCGGTGAAGTGGCGCCAAGCTTCGCTGTAGGGACCGAGGCCGCGATAGTTCTCGAAATAGTCGCGGTCGATCTTGTCCGAGACCGGCTCGCCCTCCTCCTGTCCGCGCTCGCGGCGCAGGCGCATCATCTCGGTCAGGATGATGTCGGTCGCCGCGTCCGAGGAGTCGAGCAGACCGTTCAGCGTGGAGTCGAACAGATAATCGCCGACCACCACGATGCCGGGATGCTCCTTCGGCTCCGGCCGGTGATTGGTCATGACGTCGCGCACGGGCAGACCGCCGGGGATGGCGTTCACCGACGACAGCCAGCGGTGGATCTTGCCTTCCACGAAATGCGAACGCGCATCGCCGAGCGAGGCGGGCAGCGATTTCAGTGCGGCGTCGATCAGCTCCTGATCCGACAAATTGGCGAAGGCCAGCGCGTCGGAGCCGGGAATCAGCCAGTTCAGCACGCCGTGCTTGCCGACGTCATGACGCGCGCCCTCGTTGTAGACGCAGCAGCCGCCGAAGGCTTCCGACATGAACCAGGCGCCGGAAATCTTCTCGCCCCAGAACGGTGTGTCGAACAGGATCGAGACGCGCAGATAGTGCGCGGGACGATCGAAATACGAGACGTGCTTGACCATCGACTTGCGGAGCTGCTCGCCTTCCCAGCCCATCGTCGCGAGCCACGAATGCGGCAGGCAGACCAGCACGAGGTCGAAGTCGCGCGTCTCCGGCCCCTTGCCGTTCATCATCTTGAGCTGGTAGCGGCCGGTCGGCGCCTTGCCGACGGTGAGCACGCGGTGATTGAGCTGGACGTCGGCGTTGACCTCCGACTGCAGGCACTCGATCAGCTGCTCGTTGCCGTTCTGGATGGAATAGAGGCCGATATAGCCGTCGACGTCCATCAGGTAGTTCTTGAGCGCGTTGAGCCCGTTGGTGTTGTGGCTTTCGGTCGCGATGTCGGAGCGCGCCATCACCTTGAAGAAACGCTTTGCGGTTTCGTCCTCGACCTCCTCGTCGAGCACCTGCTCGGCGGTCTTGTAGGCCCAGGGATTCTCGTTGTCGTGCGCGCCGACGCCCTCGTAATATTCGATCGGCGTCATCGCCTCGGCGCAGCGGTTCCGGAACGCCTCGATCGCAGCCGCAGTCTTGGCGCCGTATTTGCGGCGCATGCCTGCGACGTCGTTGAGGAGCTCGCCGCCGAACTGCACCTGCTCGGCGTCCATCGGAATGGTCTGAAGTCCGAAATGCTGGATCAGCTCGCGCAGCGGATCGGGACCGGTCATCGAGTAGTCGTAGATCTCGGCAACGCCGGCCTCGTACATCGCCGGCGCGGAATCGAATTTGCGCGTGACGATCTTGCCGCCGAGCCGGTCGGAGGCCTCGTAGATGGTGATGCGGCAGAGGTCGCCGAGCTTACGCTTCAAGTACCAGGCGCTCATCAGCCCGCCGGGGCCGCCGCCTACGATTGCGAGATCAAGCATATGAGTTCCGTGGTCTCCGGCCCTGCCCCCGTCACGGGACCACCGGTCTAACTTCCCTTAGCAGAAGCGCTTTTGCGCCTGAAGGAAAGATGAACAAAGGTTGATCCTGCACCGCAACAGGCAAACAAAGCAGCAAAAAGGCCGGCTTGCGCCGGCCTTTTCATTGTCCTCGGTATTCCTACGGATGAACGATTATTCCGCAGGAGGCAGCGCAGGAAGCTCCGCTTCCGGCGCGGGCGACACGACGGCCGCCTGCTTCTCGCGCTCGTCCAGGATCAGCTTGTCGCGCTTCATCGCGACTTCGCGGATCTTGGCCATGGAGGCGCCGGTGCCCGCCGGGATCAGCCGGCCGACGATGACGTTCTCCTTGAGGCCCTCGAGCGGATCGACCTTGCCGTTGACCGCCGCTTCCGTGAGGACGCGGGTGGTCTCCTGGAACGAGGCCGCCGAGAAGAAGGAGCGGGTCTGAAGGCTCGCCTTGGTGATGCCGAGCAGAACCGGCGTTCCCGTAGCGATCTTCTTGCCCTCTTCCTTCGCCTTCTCGTTGAGCGCGTCGAACTCGATCTTGTCGACCTGCTCGCCGGAGATCATGTCCGTGTCGCCCTGGTCGGTGACTTCCACCTTCTGGAGCATCTGACGGACGATCACCTCGATGTGCTTGTCGTTGATGAGCACGCCCTGGAGCCGGTAGACCTCCTGGATCTCGTTGACCAGATAGGCCGCGAGTTCCTCGATGCCCTTGACCGCCAGGATGTCGTGCGGCGCCGGGTTGCCTTCGACGATGAAGTCGCCCTTTTCGACGACGTCGCCGTCCTGAAGGTGGATGTGCTTGCCCTTCGGGATCAGGTACTCGCGTGCCTCGTCGGTCTTGTCCATCGGCTCGATCGAGATGCGACGCTTGTTCTTGTAGTCGCGTCCGAACCGGATGGTGCCCGAGATTTCGGCGATGATCGCCGCATCCTTCGGACGCCGTGCCTCGAACAGTTCCGCCACCCGCGGCAGACCGCCGGTGATGTCACGCGTCTTGGCGCTTTCGGTCGAGACACGGGCGAGGATGTCGCCCGTATTGACCTTGGCTCCGACGTCGACCGAGAGAATGGCATCGACCGACAGCATGTAGCGGGCATCGCCGCCACGGGCGAGCTTGAGCACCTTGCCGTCCTTGCCCTTGACCACGATGGCCGGACGGAGGTCCGCGCCGCCGCGGGTCGAGCGCCAGTCGATGACCACGCGCTTGGCGATGCCGGTGGCCTCGTCGAGCGTTTCCGAGATCGACTGCCCCTCGACCAGATCCTCGAAGCCGATGGTACCTTCGACTTCGGTGAGCAGCGGACGAGTGTAGGGATCCCACTCGACGATGCGCTGGCCGCGCTTGACGGTGTCGCCCTCGTCGACGTGCAGGCGCGAACCGTACTGGATACGGTGCGTCGCACGCTCGGTGCCGTCGGCATCGACGATCGCGATCACCATGTTGCGGACCATCGCGACCAGGTGACCTTCGCTGTTGCGGGCGATGGCCTTGTTCCGGATCACGATCTTGCCGTCGAAGTTGGATTCGACGAACGACTGCTCGTTGAGCTGCGCCGCACCACCGATGTGGAAGGTGCGCATGGTCAGCTGGGTGCCGGGCTCGCCGATCGACTGCGCCGCGATGACGCCGACGGCTTCACCGTGGTTGACCGGCGTGCCGCGGGCGAGGTCGCGGCCGTAGCACATGCCGCAGATGCCGTTGACGAGCTCGCAGGTCAGTGCCGAGCGGATCTTCACCTCCTGCACGCCACCCTGGTGGATGGCATCCAGATGGCTTTCTTCCATCAGCGTACCGCGCTTGATGATCACCTTGCCCGAGCTGTCACGCACGTCTTCGCAGGCCGTACGGCCGAGGATGCGCGAGCCGAGCGAGGCAACCACGGTGCCGGCATCGACGATGGCGCGCATCTTGATGCCGAGCTTGGTGCCGCAGTCGTTCTGCGTGATGATGCAGTCCTGCGCCACGTCGACGAGACGACGGGTCAGGTAGCCCGAGTTCGCGGTCTTCAACGCGGTGTCCGCGAGGCCCTTACGGGCGCCGTGGGTCGAGTTGAAGTACTCGAGCACCGAGAGACCTTCCTTGAAGTTCGAGATGATCGGCGTCTCGATGATCTCACCCGACGGCTTGGCCATCAGGCCGCGCATGCCGGCGAGCTGGCGCATCTGGGCCGGCGAACCGCGGGCACCGGAGTGAGCCATCATGTAGATCGAGTTGATGTCGGCATCCGCCCCGCTCGCCGTCTTCTTGGTCGAGGAGATCTCCTTCATCATCGCCTTGGCGATTTCTTCCGTGGCCTTCGACCAGGCGTCGACGACCTTGTTGTACTTCTCGCCATGGGTGATCAGACCGTCGTTGTACTGCTGCTCGAAATCCTTCGCCAGCGTACGGGTGGTGTCGACGATCTTCCACTTGGAGTGCGGCACGACCATGTCGTCCTTGCCGAACGAGATGCCGGCCTTGAACGCGTTGTAGAAGCCGAGCGCCATGATGCGGTCGCAGAAGATCACAGTCTCCTTCTGGCCGCAGTGACGGTAGACCTGGTCGATCACGCCCGAGATTTCGCGCTTGGTCATCAGCTTGTTGATGATCTCGTACGAAATCCGCGGGTTCTTCGGCAGCAGATTGCCGAGCATGACGCGGCCCGCGGTGGTCTCGATCCAGCGCGTCGAGACCTTGCCGGTCTCGTCCATGCCCTGCCACCGATACTTGATCTTGGTGTGGAGGTGGATGACCTTCGCGTGCAGCGCGTGCTCGAGCTCGGCCATGTCGCCGAAGATCTTGCCCTCGCCGGGCAGGCCTTCACGCATGATCGAGACGTAGTAGAGACCGAGCACGATGTCCTGCGACGGCACGATGATCGGCTGGCCGTTCGCCGGATGCAGGATGTTGTTGGTCGACATCATCAGGACGCGCGCTTCCAGCTGCGCCTCGAGCGACAGCGGAACGTGCACGGCCATCTGGTCGCCGTCGAAGTCGGCGTTGAACGCGGCGCAGACCAGCGGATGCAGCTGGATCGCCTTGCCCTCGATCAGCACGGGCTCGAACGCCTGAATGCCGAGACGATGCAGCGTCGGTGCGCGGTTGAGCAGCACCGGATGCTCGCGGATGACCTCGTCCAGGATGTCCCAGACCTCGGGCCGCTCCTTCTCGACCAGCTTCTTCGCCTGCTTCACGGTGGTGGACAGGCCCTTGGCGTCAAGCCGCGAGTAGATGAACGGCTTGAACAGCTCGAGCGCCATCTTCTTCGGCAGGCCGCACTGATGCAGGCGCAGTTCGGGACCGACCACGATCACCGAACGGCCCGAATAGTCGACGCGCTTGCCGAGCAGGTTCTGACGGAAGCGGCCCTGCTTGCCCTTGAGCATGTCGGCGAGCGACTTCAGCGGGCGCTTGTTGGCACCCGTGATGACGCGGCCGCGGCGGCCGTTGTCGAACAGCGCATCGACCGCTTCCTGAAGCATGCGCTTCTCGTTGCGGATGATGATGTCCGGCGCACGCAGCTCCATCAGCCGCTTCAAGCGGTTGTTGCGGTTGATGACGCGGCGGTAGAGGTCGTTGAGGTCCGAGGTCGCGAAGCGGCCGCCGTCGAGCGGCACCAGCGGACGCAGGTCCGGCGGAATCACCGGAACCACGGTCATGATCATCCATTCCGGCTTGTTGCCGGAGTGGCGGAACGCTTCCACGATCTTCAGGCGCTTGGCGAGCTTCTTGTGCTTGATGTCGGAGTCGGTCTCCTGCATCTCGAGGCGCAAGGTGGCTTCGAGCTTCTCGAGGTCCATGCCCTTGAGCAGCTCGCGGATCGCTTCCGCGCCGATCATGGCGGTGAAGGAATCCTGGCCGTACTCGTCCTGCGCCTTCAGATACTCGTCTTCCGACAAGAGCTGACGGTCCTTGAGCGCGGTGAGGCCCGGCTCGAGCACGACGTAATATTCGAAGTAGAGGATCCGCTCGAGATCCTTCAGCGTCATGTCCAGCAGAAGGCCGATGCGCGAGGGCAGCGACTTCAGGAACCAGATGTGGGCGACGGGGGCTGCGAGCTCGATATGGCCCATGCGCTCGCGCCGGACGCGCGACAGCGTGACCTCGACCGAGCACTTCTCGCAGATGATGCCCTTGTACTTCATGCGCTTGTACTTGCCGCACAAGCACTCGTAGTCCTTGATCGGCCCGAAGATGCGGGCGCAGAACAGGCCGTCGCGCTCGGGCTTGAAGGTACGGTAGTTGATGGTCTCCGGCTTCTTGATCTCGCCGTAGGACCAGGACAGAATCTTCTCAGGAGACGCGATCGAAATCCGGATCTGGTCGAAGACCTGAGCCGGAGTCGTCGGGTTGAAGAGATTCATAATTTCTTGGTTCATCGTCTTCTCCTCGCGTGCCGGTCGCCTACGGCCGCAAATTCGAAAATCACTCAATCGGGGCGCCCTGCCCTCAAGGCCTCGGGAGGGGCGCCGATGCCCGGCCGTGAAGGCCGGGCATGAAAGGTCGTATTACTCGGCTGCTTCCGACGTCGGCGCCGGTCCCACCTTGGAGTTGTGCAGGTCGACGTTGAGGCCGAGCGAGCGCATTTCCTTGACCAGCACGTTGAACGATTCCGGAATACCGGCCTCGAACGTGTCGTCGCCGCGGACGATCGCCTCGTACACCTTGGTACGGCCGGCGACGTCGTCCGACTTCACCGTCAGCATCTCCTGGAGCGTGTACGCCGCGCCGTAAGCCTCGAGCGCCCACACCTCCATTTCGCCGAAGCGCTGGCCACCGAACTGCGCCTTGCCGCCCAGCGGCTGCTGGGTAACGAGCGAGTACGGACCGATCGAACGCGCGTGGATCTTGTCGTCCACGAGATGGTGCAGCTTGAGCATGTAGATGTAGCCCACCGTCACCTTGCGATCGAAGGCATCGCCGGTACGGCCGTCATAGACGGTCGACTGACCCGAAGCGTCGAGACCGGCAAGCTTCAGCATCTCCTCGATGTCGGCTTCCTTGGCGCCGTCGAACACCGGCGTCGCGATCGGCACGCCGCGGCTCAGATTGTGGCCGAGCTCGATCAACTCGTTGTCGTTGAGCGACTTGATCGTCTCGTCCTCGCCGTAGACCTTCTTCAAGGTTTCCTTCAGCGGCTTGATGTCCTGCTTCGACAGATAGGCATCGACCGTCTGGCCGATACGCTTGCCGAGGCCGGCGCAAGCCCAGCCGAGATGGGTCTCGAGGATCTGTCCGACGTTCATGCGCGAGGGCACGCCGAGCGGATTGAGCACGATGTCGGCATGCGTACCGTCTTCGAGGAACGGCATGTCCTCGATCGGCACGATCTTCGACACCACGCCCTTGTTGCCGTGGCGGCCGGCCATCTTGTCGCCGGGCTGGATCTTGCGCTTCACCGCGACGAAGACCTTGACCATCTTCATCACGCCGGGCGGCAATTCGTCACCGCGCTGAAGCTTCTCGACCTTGTCGAGGAAGCGCTGTTCCAGCCCCTTCTTCGACTCGTCGTACTGCTTCCGCATGGCCTCGATCTCGGCCATCAGCTTGTCGTTCGGCGACGCGAACAGCCACCACTGCGACTTCGGGTACTCCTCGAGCACCGCACGGGTGATCTTGGTGTCCTTCTTGAAGCCCTTCGGGCCCGCAATGCCCTGCCGTCCCTCGAGGAGCTCGGCAAGACGGTTGTAGACGTTGCGGTCCAGGATCGCCTGCTCGTCGTCACGGTCCTTGGCCAGACGCTCGATCTCTTCCCGCTCGATCGCCAGCGCACGCTCGTCCTTGTCGACGCCGTGACGGTTGAACACGCGCACTTCCACGATCGTGCCCTGCACGCCCGGAGGAACGCGCAGCGAGGTGTCGCGAACGTCGGAGGCCTTTTCGCCGAAGATGGCGCGCAGAAGCTTTTCTTCCGGCGTCATCGGGCTTTCGCCCTTCGGCGTGATCTTGCCGACCAGGATGTCGCCGGCGCGCACTTCCGCGCCGATGTAGACGATACCGGCTTCGTCGAGGTTCTTCAGCGCTTCTTCCGAGACGTTCGGAATGTCGCGGGTGATTTCCTCAGGCCCGAGCTTGGTGTCGCGGGCCATCACCTCGAACTCCTCGATGTGGATCGAGGTGAAGACGTCTTCCTTCACGATCCGCTCGGAGAGCAGGATCGAGTCTTCGAAGTTGTAGCCGTTCCACGGCATGAACGCGACCAGCACGTTGCGGCCAAGCGCGAGCTCACCGAGATCGGTCGACGGACCGTCGGCGATGATGTCGCCCTTCTTGACGATGTCGCCGACCTTCACCAGCGGACGCTGGTTGATGCAGGTCGACTGGTTGGAGCGCTGGTACTTCATCAGACGGTAGATATCGACGCCCGACTTGGTCGGATCGAGATCTTCCGTGGCGCGGATGACGACGCGGGTCGCGTCGATCTGGTCGATCACGCCCGAACGGCGCGCCGCGATCGCGGCACCCGAGTCACGCGCAACCACGCCTTCCATGCCAGTGCCGACGAACGGCGCCTCGGCGCGAACCAGCGGCACCGCCTGGCGCTGCATGTTCGAGCCCATCAGCGCGCGGTTGGCGTCGTCGTTCTCGAGGAACGGGATCAGCGCCGCGGCGACCGAAACGAGCTGCTTCGGCGACACGTCCATGTAGTCGACCTTGTCCGGCGTCACCGGCAAGACTTCGCCGGCGTGACGGCAGACCACGAGATCCTCGGTGAAGCGGCCCTTCGGGTCGAGCGGCACGTTGGCCTGCGCGACCGTGTAGCGGCCCTCTTCCATCGCCGAGAGGTACACGACCTCGTCGGTGACGCGACCGTCCTTGACCTTGCGGTACGGCGTCTCGACGAAGCCGTACTTGTTCACGCGCGCGAAGGTCGCGAGCGAGTTGATCAGGCCGATGTTCGGACCTTCCGGCGTCTCGATCGGGCAGATGCGGCCGTAATGCGTCGGATGCACGTCGCGCACCTCGAAGCCGGCGCGCTCGCGGGTCAGACCGCCCGGTCCAAGCGCCGAGAGGCGGCGCTTGTGGGTGATCTCCGACAGCGGGTTGGTCTGGTCCATGAACTGCGAGAGCTGCGAGGAGCCGAAGAACTCGCGCACGGCGGCAGCCGCCGGCTTCGCGTTGATCAGGTCCTGCGGCATGACCGTGTCGATGTCGACCGAGGACATGCGCTCCTTGATCGCGCGCTCCATGCGCAGCAGGCCGATGCGGTACTGGTTCTCCATGAGCTCGCCGACCGAGCGCACGCGGCGGTTGCCGAGATGGTCGATGTCGTCGATCTCGCCCTTGCCGTCGCGCAAATCCACCAGCGTCTTGATGACGGAGAGGATGTCTTCCTTACGCAGCGTACGCTGGGTGTCGGGCGCATCGAGGTCGAGGCGCATGTTCATCTTGACGCGGCCGACCGCGGACAGGTCGTAGCGCTCGGCGTCGAAGAACAGCGACTGGAACATCGCCTGCGCCGAATCCAGCGTCGGCGGCTCGCCCGGACGCATCACGCGGTAGATGTCGAACAGCGCGTCCTCACGCGTCATGTTCTTGTCGGCCGAGAGCGTGTTGCGGATGTAGGCGCCGACATTGACGTGGTCGATGTCGAGCAGCGGCAGTTCCTTGTAGCCCTGCTCGTTGAGGGCCTTCATCGACTTGTCGGTGATCTCTTCACCGGCTTCCGCGTGGATCTCGCCCGTCTTCGGGTTGACGAGGTCCTCGGCGAGATAGTTGCCGACGAGCTCCTCATCGGACAGCCGCAGCGCCTTCAGGCCCTTCTCCTGCATCTGACGCGCACCGCGCACCGTGAGCTTCTTGCCGGCCTCGAGCACGACCTTGCCGGTGTCGGCGTCGATCAGGTCGTTGATGGTCGAGTAGCCGCGGAAACGGTTGGCGTCGAACGGAACGCGCCAGCCTTCCTTGGTCCGCTTGTAGAGAATCTTCTTGTAGAACGTGGACAGGATCGCCTCGCCGTCGAGGCCAAGCGCGAACATCAGCGACGTCACCGGAATCTTGCGGCGACGGTCGATACGCGCATAGACGATGTCCTTGGCGTCGAACTCGATGTCGAGCCAGGAGCCGCGATACGGGATGACGCGGGCGGCGAACAGCAGCTTGCCCGACGAATGGGTCTTGCCCTTGTCGTGGTCGAAGAACACGCCGGGCGAACGGTGCATCTGCGAGACGATGACGCGCTCGGTGCCGTTGACGATGAAGGTGCCGTTCATCGTCATGAGCGGGATGTCGCCCATGTAGACGTCCTGCTCCTTGATGTCCTTCACCGACTTCGCGCCGGTTTCCTCGTCGATATCGAACACGATGAGGCGCAGCGTCACCTTGAGGGGGGCCGCGAAGGTCATGCCGCGCTGGCGGCACTCGTCGACGTCGTATTTCGGCTGCTCGAACTCGTAGCGGACGAATTCCAGCATCGAGGTGCCCGAGAAGTCGGAGATCGGGAACACCGAGCGGAACACCGCCTGCAGGCCCTCGTCGAGACGCCCGCCCACGGGTTCGTCGACCATCAGGAACTGGTCATAGGACGCCTTCTGAACCTCGATGAGGTTCGGCATCTCGGCGACTTCCTTGATGTGTCCGAAGAACTTGCGAACGCGTTTGCGACCGGTGAATGTCTGCTGCGCCATCGTGGCCTCTCATTTCGTCGCCCGCTCCGGGCGCGCCGTCCAGGACGCGGTTGCCACCGCTCCCCGGGTTGAATTTTTCGAACCCGCTTTGGGGACCAAAAATCCAGATTCAGACCGTCATGTCCTGAATCTGTTCTTCAGACCTTCAAAACGCAAAACGACGCGCGGGGCGCATAGGCACGCCCGCCCGTCACAACGATTGTCTTCACGGACTGCAAAAGCCCGAAATAGCCTGCTCTCCCAACGGCTTACAGGGAATCCGGCATCCCTGCCCACCGCGCTTTCGTGCTGTCGAACCGATATGGGGCGACAATAGTCGAGATTCGAGGGGTTAACCTTCAAATCCCAACACTTTTTCGTGTTCGGCCTGCGTCGGGATGTTCCGTCGCACGCCTTTTGCATATTGCCCACCCCTTAGATGGGTGGTCCGAGACCCCGGGCTTCGCTGATGCTCGCCCGGGATCTCGCGCCAGTAAGCGTTGCTTACTTGAGCTCGACCTTCGCGCCAGCCTTCTCGAGCTGGACCTTGAGCTTCTCGGCCTCGTCCTTGTTCACGCCTTCCTTGACAGGCTTCGGCGCGCCCTCGACGAGATCCTTTGCTTCCTTCAGGCCCAGGCCGGTGATGGCGCGGACTTCCTTGATGACCTCGATCTTCTTCTCGCCGGCGGCGGCGAGAACGACCGTGAACTCGGTCTTCTCTTCGGCCGGAGCGGCGGCAGCGCCACCACCAGCCGGGCCGGCCACGGCGACAGCCGCGGCAGCCGAAACGCCCCACTTCTCTTCGAGGAGCTTCGCGAGTTCGGCAGCTTCGAGCACGGTGAGGCTCGAGAGGTCGTCAACGATCTTCTGCAAGTCAGCCATTGTTCAGTTTCCTTGAGTGTAAGTCTGGTTCGGGTTTGAGTTTTGCGAAGGGCGTCAGGCCGCTTCGCCCTTTGAGGCATGAGCCTGGATGACGCGCGCGAGCTTGCCCGCGGGCGCATTGGCGAGCTGAGCGATCTTGGTCGCCGGGGCCACAAGAAGGCCGACGATCTTGGCGCGCAGTTCATCAAGCGACGGCAGCGAGGCAAGTGCCTTCACGCTGTCGACATTCAGGACGGTCTTTCCCATCGAGCCGCCAATGATGACGAACTTTTCGTTCGTCTTGGCGAATTCGACGGCGACCTTCGGCGCCGCTACCGGATCGTTCGAAGTGGCGATCACGGTCGGTCCCTTCAGCATGGGGCCGATGGCAACGACGTCAGTGCCTTCAAGAGCAATTTTGGCGAGACGGTTCTTCGAGACCTTCACCGAGGCGCCAGCCTGCTTCATCTGCATACGCAGCTTCTGCATCTGGGCAACGGTCAGGCCGGAATATTGAGCAACGACCGCGACGCTCGTGGTCTTGAAGACCCCATTGAGCTGTTCGACCGCTTCCTTTTTTGCCGCTCGTTCCACAGCAAGCTCTTTCCGGTTGGCGGTCATCGCGAGAAGCGGGACCGCCGGGTTGCACCCATCGCCCCACCCAAAACCTGAACCTCGGGGCCAAAACCCCTAGGACACGCGCCGGGCGAGACGACAATTCAAAGCCTGCCCTCCGGGAGCCCTTAAGGCCCACGGCGTGTCGAGGTCCGAACCAGACCCGTTTCGCAAGCCAGCCGTTAAAGCTGGGCGCGAAGTGAAATCCGGTCTTCACCCGTCTATGCAGGCCATGCGATTAAGCCGTTGAGAAATCGAAATTTCCCGCGGGCGCCTGCAGTCTTGGACAGGACGAGGTCAGCCGGCGAACCGCCCGACCCCTGCCCGCACTCCACCAACCGACGGGTTTTCCTTCCTTTTCGGGCAAATCCTCACGGACGTCCTGAAAAGGAATGATCTCCTGTCTTGTCGGGTTTTCGGAATGCGTGCACGAACGCGCCAGCCGAGGCCGGCACGTCCGGAAGCGGTTCTTTAACCGCTCGGAGCCCGCTTGCCAAGAGCAAAATTCACACCAGTTCCAATCCGTTGCCGGCCGGGCTTGAGGCGGCCCGACAAGGGCCGATTCAGGCCGATTTGACCCCATATGGCAGCGGTTTGCCCGCGAAGAACTCCGTCAGGTTCGCTAGCACGCAGTTCTGCATGGCGACGTGCGATTCGAGGGTGTGGCCGCCGATATGCGGGGCGAACACGACGTTGGGGAGCGCCGTCAGCGCGTCGGGGGCGTGCGGTTCCTTCTCGAAGACGTCGAGGCCGGCGCCGGCGATCGTCCTGTCGGTCAGGGCCGCAACCAGGGCCTTCTCGTCGATCACTGAGCCGCGGGAGATGTTGACGACATAGCCGTGCTCCCCGAGTCGCCCGAGGATATCGGCGTTGACGACGTGCTGGGTCTCGGCCCCTGCCCGGACCGCGATCATCAGCACGCTGCACCAGTCGGCCAGCGCCTCCAGCGTCGGGAAATATTGATAGGGCAGATCGTATTTGCTGCGGCTGAAATAGCCGACCTCGCTCTCGAAGGCGGCGCAGCGCGCCGCGATCTTGCGGCCGATCTCGCCCATGCCGTAGACGCCGATACGGCGGCCGGGCATGCCGGCCTGCGGGCGCATCATCGGCGACTGCTTTGACGACGCCCAATCGCCGCTGCGGACATATTGGTCGGCAACCAGGATCCGCCGCGTCGTTGCCAGCATCAGGGTCATCGCGATGTCGGCAACCGAGGCGGCATTGGCGCCGGGGCTGTGGCCGACCGCGATGTTGCGGGCGGCAGCCGCCTTGAGGTCGACGCCGTCATAGCCGGTTCCGTAGCAGACGATGGCGCCGAGTTTTGGAAACAGGTCCATCGCCTCTGCGCCGAGCGGCGAGCCGCCGGCCGTCAGCATCGCGCGGATGCCGCTGAGCTCCGCCACCGGAAACACATCACGAGCTGGCTTGCCGCCGGTGTCGAGCAGCTCGAACCGCTCGGCGAAGCGCGCCATCATCGTCTTGGGGAAGCGCGAATAGATCAGGACCTTGTCAGCCATTGTTCTTGTTTCCAGTAAACGCCGCCACAAACGACGAAGGGCGGAATCGGTTGCCCAATTCCGCCCCTCGCCTCATGCAATTTCCAAACCTCAGCCGAGGCAAGCCTTAACCGAGAATGGTGCCCGGCTCGACCTTCACGCCGGGGCCCATCGTCGAGGACACCGCAACGCGCTGGATGTAGGTGCCCTTGGAGCCAGCCGGCTTCGCCTTCGAGACAGCATCGGCCAGGGCCTTGATGTTCTCGACCAGCTTCTCCTCGGAGAACGAGGCCTTGCCGACGCCGGCCTGCAAAATGCCGGCCTTCTCGACGCGGAACTCGACCGAGCCGCCCTTGGCCCCCTTCACCGCACCGGTGACGTCCATGGTCACGGTGCCGATCTTCGGGTTCGGCATCAGGCCGCGCGGGCCGAGCACCTTACCGAGACGGCCGACCAGCGGCATCATGTCGGGGGTGGCGATGCAGCGGTCGAAATCGATCGAGCCGTTCTGCACCTTCTCGACCAGGTCTTCTGCGCCGACGACGTCGGCGCCAGCAGCCTTGGCTTCGTCAGCCTTGGCACCGCGGGCGAACACGCCGACGCGGAGCGTACGGCCGGTGCCGTTCGGCAGGGTAACCACGCCGCGGACCATCTGGTCGGCGTGACGCGGATCAACGCCGAGATTGATCGCGACCTCGATGGTCTCGTCGAACTTCGCCTTGGCGCGTTCCTTGACCATCTTGATGGCGTCCGCGAGCGGGTAAAGCTTTTCGCGGTCAACACCTTCGCGGGCTTTGTTCAAACGCTTTCCGATTGCCATGACCGCTTACCCCGCCACTTCCAGACCCATCGAACGGGCAGAGCCCTCGACCATCTTCATGGCCGACTCGATGGAATCGCAATTGAGATCCTTCATCTTCTTCTCGGCGATCTCGCGCACCTGCGCCTTGGTCACCTTGCCGGCCTTGTCGCGGCCCGGCGCCTTCGAGCCGGACTGGATCTTGGCGGCCTGCTTGAGGAAGAAGGACATCGGGGGCGTCTTCATCTCGAACGTGAACGAACGATCGGCGTAGATCGTGATCACGACGGGAATCGGGGTGTTCTTCTCTTCCTTCTGGGTCTGGGCGTTGAACGCCTTGCAGAACTCCATGATGTTGAGACCGCGCTGACCAAGCGCGGGACCGATCGGGGGCGAAGGATTCGCCGCACCGGCCGGGACCTGAAGCTTCAGGTATCCGGTCACTTTCTTTGCCATGTATCACTCCTGTTGTGCCGGCAGGGCCAGCGGTTTCAGGTTCGTGGTCTGGGTCGGATGCGGCTGGCAACCGCCCTCTCCCTCCCACGGCCTCTTGCTAGCGTGAGACCGAAGCCTCACGCCTCAATCGATCAGACCTTCTCGACCTGACCGAATTCCAGTTCGACCGGCGTGGCGCGGCCGAAGATCGACACCGCGACCTTCACGCGCGAGCGCGCCTCGTCGATTTCCTCGACCACACCCGAGAACGAGGCGAACGGGCCATCGGCCACGCGCACGTTCTCGCCAATCTCGAACGACACCGACGCCTTCGGCCGTTCCACGCCCTCCTGCACCTGGTGCAGGATGCGCATGGCCTCGGCTTCCGAGATCGGCATCGGCTTGTTCTCGGCGCCGAGGAAGCCCGTGACCTTCGGGGTGTTCTTGATCAGATGAAACGCCTCGTCGGTCAGCTTCATCTTCACCAGCACGTAGCCCGGGAAGAACTTGCGCTCGGCGTCGATCTTGCGGCCGCGGCGCACTTCCGTGACCTTCTCGGTCGGAACCAGCACCAGCTCGAACAGCTCTTCGAGCCCGCGCTGCTTGGCCTGCTCGCGGATCGATTCGGCGACCTTCTTCTCGAAGTTCGAGTAGGCGTGGACGATGTACCAGCGCTTGTCGGTCGATTGGGTTGCAGCGGCTGTTGCCATCAGTGAATGCCCAAAAGGAAGGTGATGAGGTAACGGATGATCTGGTCGGCGGCGAAGAAGAATATCGAGGCCACGGCGACCATCACGAACACCATGATGGTGGTGATCGTGGTCTCACGACGGGTCGGCCAGGTGACCTTGGCGGTCTCCGAGCGCACTTCCTGCAAAAACTTGAACGGGCTGACTGCCATCGTTTGATGTCCAACGTCCGTCGACAGACGCGAATGAATTTCAGGGATCCGAACAGCCGCCGTTGGCCCAGCCCTCTGTCTCGAAGGATGAGCCGGGAAACCGGGCTCGATTGTTCGGGGATTTCAAAGCCGCGCCGGAAATCCGCGTTTAACGGGCCGGCTGCGAGTGCGGGGTAGATACTGCGGATGAGGCCAAAGGTCAAGGTGTGGGCTGGCCGGGACACGCGCGGCCGAGGCCAGCGGACCCGATCCGGATCAAGGGCTTACCCGGTCCGCATGATCCACGGTCCGAGCTTGTCGGCCCGTCGCCGTCCTGCCTGTCGATTCTGATTGTCTGGGATTAGCTGGCAGGAGTGGCAGGGCTCGAACCTGCGACCCCCGGTTTTGGAGACCGGTGCTCTACCAATTGAGCTACACTCCTACGGACCCTCGCGTCGCCACGCGGATCAGGGGCGCTTTCAAGCACAGGGGACGGCTCGTTTGCAAGGGTGAAGCGCGCTGGCTTCGCTTGTTTGTGCCGCGCCTTCTGGGCCACAGTTCATTCCCGATAATAATGTGCCCCCGGGAGTGAACATGACTGCCACAGCCGCCGCCCAAGCCGCCACCACGCCGAAAACCCCGCCTTTGCCCGAGGCCAGGCCGGAAACGCTGGGTCTGTCGCGCCCTCGCCTCCAGGCGATGTCGGACGCCTTCAAACGCGAGATCGACAAGGGAACCATTCCCGGGGTGACCGTGCTGGTCGCCCGGCGCGGCCAGGTCGGCTGGTTCGAGGCGCTCGGCAAGCAGAGCCCGGTGGGGGCCGCGCCGATGGCGCTTGATTCGATCTTCCGGATCTTCTCGATGACCAAGCCGATCGTGTCGGTCGGCATCATGGCGCTGGTCGAGGATGGCCACCTCCTGCTCGCCGATCCCGTCGCCAAGTTCATTCCGGAGTTCGCGGACCAGAAGGTCGGCGTGGTCAGCGGCGGCAAGCTGGAACTGGTTCCGCCCCGGCGGCCGATGACGGTGCAGGACCTGCTCCGCCACACCTCTGGTCTCACTTATGAGCACCAGGGCGACGGCCCCGTGCACAAGCTCTACCAGGAGTCCCGCGTCCGCAGCCGCAAGATCACCAATGCCGAGCATGCCGCGCTGGTGGCAAGCTTCCCGCTGGTCTGCCATCCCGGCGACCAGTTCAACTACAGCCGCTCCACCGACATCCTCGGCCACATCATCGAGGTCGTCAGCGGCAAATCGCTCGGCGCCCTCCTCACTGAGCGCATCCTCGCGCCGTTGCAGATGACTGAAACCGCCTTCTCCACCAGCGAAGCCAATGCCGGCCGGCTCGCTCAGCCGTTCGAAGCCGATCCCTGGACCGGCGACAAGGTCGCGCTGTTCAACATGCTCGAGCAGCCGGTGATGGAGTCCGGCGGCGGCGGCCTGGTCTCGACCACGATGGACTATGCCCGCTTCGCGCTGATGCTGCGCAACGGCGGCACGCTCGACGGCAACAGGATCATCGGCCGCAAGACGCTGGAGCTGATGGCATCCGATCACCTTGGGCCGCACGTTGTGACCAACGGCACGCTGCTGTCGCCGGGCCACGGCTTCGGCCTCGGCTTCGCCGTGCGCCGCGAGGCCGGCATCGCGCCGTTCCCCGGCAGCGTCGGCCAGTATTTCTGGAGCGGCATTGCAGGGACGTTCTTCTGGATCGACTCGAAGGAGGATCTGTTCACGGTGTTCATGAGCCAGGGCCCGGGGCAGCGCGACCACACGCGGACGTTGGTGCGGGATCTGGTTTACGCGGCGGTGGACTGACGCGGCGACGGTTAGATGCGGCGCTGCATCTCCGCACTCACCGTCATGCCCCGCGACCCGGCTACGCCAAGGCTTCGCCGGGGCTCAGGTCCAGGGCCGCCGAAGCTTTAGCGTAGGCGGCAAGCGGGGCATCCAGTACGCCGCGGCGGATGTGGTGAAAGCGAGCTCTCTAACGCCGGCCTCTGGGATACTGGGTCGCCCGCCCCAGTGCGCAATTGCGCACAAGGCGGGCGATGACAGCTGTGTGTGGGCGGGCTGGGTGCCCCTTCCCTCCCACGCAACGGCTCAACTAATCGTCGCGCCGCCGTCGATCACCATGGTCTGGCCGGTCATGAAGTCGCCGGCCTTCGATCCCAGGAACACGGCGGCGCCGGCGATCTCGTCGGGGATGCCGATGCGGAGCAGCGGCGAGCGCGAGGTCGAGGCCTTCAAATTCTCCGGATTGTCCCACAGTGCCTTGGCAAAATCGGTCTTGATCAGACCGGGCGCGATGCAGTTCACGCGGATGTTGTGCTTGCCGTATTCGCAGGCGAGGTTGCGCGCGAGCTGCATGTCGGCGGCCTTGGAGATCGCGTAGGCGCCGAGGATGGTCGAGCCCTTCAGGCCGCCAATCGAGGACACGATGATGACCGAGCCGTCCTTGCGCTCGATCATCTGCGGCACCACCATCGAGATCAGCCAGTTGTTGGCGACGATGTTGTTGTCGAGAATCTTCCTGAACTGATCGTCGGAGATGCCGGCGAGCGGACCGTAGTACGGGTTCGACGCGGCGTTGCAGACCAGCACGTCGATCTTGCCGAAGGCGCGGTTGCTCTCGTCGATGAGGTTTTGCAGATTCTCCTTCGACGAGATGTTGGCAGCGATCGCAACCGCCGTGCCGTTGCCGAACTTGTCGTTGATGCCCTTCGCGACCTGGTCGCAGACGTCGGCCTTGCGCGAGGAGATCACGACCTTGGCGCCGTGCTCGGCCATGCGCTCGGCGATCGCAAGCCCGATGCCGCGCGTCGAGCCGGTGATGACGGCGACTTTCCCCTTCATGTCGAACAAGGTCATGGTTTCCTCCCAGAGTGCGTTTTGATTGGCTTGAAGCTTACGCCGCGTCCGCACGAGCGGACAATGGCGTCAGGCGAGCTTCTTGACTTCCGGCCCCGCCAGCTGATGCATCTCGGCGTGCGCGTCATCAGCGATCCACGGCTGCTGGTTGACCATCGGCAGTCGCCAGACCGAGCGTTCGGGGCTTGAGAAATAATCGAGCCGCGTGATCGAGCAGTTGTCGATGTCGAACGAGAGTGCCCGCTCTACCTGGCCGTCGAGTGCGAGGCCGATCGCCGCCTTGATGGTGCCGCCATGCGCAACCGCAATCACGTCCTGCCCGGCCGCCTCGTTGTTGATCCGCTCGACGGTGCGGCGCGTGCGGTTGTAGAGATCCATGAAGCTTTCACCGCCGGGCGCGGGCTCGTTGATATCGGCGAACCAGCTCGCGCCGACGGGGCGGCTGGCGATGAACTGGGCGCGGTTCATGCCCTGCCAGCGGCCGAGATTCTGTTCGGCCAGGTCTGCTTCCCATTTCATCGATGCGGGCCTTGGGAAGCCGGCCGCCCAGATCGCTTCCGCGGTCTGGTGGGTGCGCATCAGATTGCTCGAATACCAGACCGCCTTGCGTGGCAGCACCTTGGCAACAGCGTTGAACACGTAGGTATCGCTGGTATCGCAGGCGAGATCGCTCTGGCCGTAAATGTTGCCGCCGTCATTGCGCACCGGCGCATGACGGACCCACCACCACCGCGTCGTGACCACTTTGGGCTTGTCTGTGCCTGTCATCGAAACTCTTCCATCCCGTGTGATGTCGCTGTACGTCAGGTGTGAACGTGTCTCAAGACACTTTACCGTTTGAAATCTTGTTTGAAATTCCGTTGCGCGGCAAGCGTCGCGCAGCATACCAAAGGGAGAAACGCATGGGCCGTCTGCAAGGCAAATCCGTCATCATCACCGGCGCCGGCAGCGGCATCGGCCGCGCCGCCGCACTCCTCTTCACCAGGGAAGGCGCCAAGCTGATCGCGGTCGATCGCACCGAGGCGGTGAAGGAGACCGTCGACGAGGTGAAGAAGGCCGGCGGTGTCGCGGAAGCCATGGTGGCGGATGCGGGCTCCGAAAAGGACGTCATGGCCGTCATCGACAAGGCGGTGAAGACGCACGGCCGGCTCGACGTGATCTGGGCCAATGCCGGCGTTTCCGGCGGGCTCGTGCCGCTCGGCGAGCAGACCGTGGAACAGTGGCAGGAGGTGCTGCGCGTCAACCTGATCGGCCCGTTCCTCGCGGTGAAGCATGCGATGCCGCACATGGTGAAGCAGCAATCCGGCGCGATCGTGCTCACGGCGTCCGTCGCGGGCCTCAAGGCCGGCGCCAGCGGACATCCCTATGCGGCGAGCAAGGCCGGCGTGATCAGCCTGGTGCAGACCACAGCGTATTCGCTCACCGGCACCGGCGTGCGCATCAACGCGGTGTGTCCGGGCCTGATCGAGACCGGCATGACCAAACCGATCTTCGACCGCGCCAAGGAGCGCGGCACCCAAGACAAAATCGGCCAGCTCAATCCGTTGAAGCGCCCCGGCCAGCCGCACGAGCTCGCGGCGATGGGGCTGTTCCTGGCCAGCGACGAAGCATCGTATGTCAACGGCCAGGCGTTCCCGGTTGACGGTGGTTTGACGGCGTCGATGCCGTATACGGGCAAGCCGGTTTAGCACGCGCTCTCTCGTGTCCCGGACGCGCTGCAACGCCTCTTGGCGTTGCAGCGCAGAGCCGGGACCCAGAAAGCCGCGGCAACCGCTGTTGCATGGGCCCCGGCTCTGCAGCGCATCACTTCGTGCTGCGCTGCGTCCGGGGCACGAGATCGTTGTTGAATGACCGGCATGGGCTCGCATCCTCGCGGCTTGTTTCGCCCGAGCTTTGCTTGGTCGCCTCACCCCCAATTGAAAGAGGGCGCAGGGAAGGCCGGGAGCCGGTTGGCTCCCATTGTCCGCTATGCCATGAGTAGTTTGCGCTACAATGCACAGCGGGTAACAGGGCAACCGGAGCATCCCGGCCTTCCCTGCGCAGTGGTTGGAACGGCTTATGTCGTGCTCTCCCCGGGGAGCGTTGCACTATTGCCCCCGTCGCCGTTGCGGATGGCTGATGCGCATGCCCGGTCGGGCTGCCACATCACCGCAAGACTTGGCGCACAGACCCCGGGCGCCAGGACGACACGATTTGGCCGTACGCCGATCACATCTGTCGTTGGCGCGAGGTCTTCGCTCACGGTCGCCCGCCCTGCGAAGCTTTTCGCACCGATGTGGCCCACGTCCACCGCCGCCCGGCCCGCGTTCGTGACGATCGCGATACGCCCCTCTTCCTTGGGCCGGGTTGCGGCGACAGATACGCCGTTTCCGAATTTCGGTAAAGTGGAATATTTTCGCGAGTACACATTGACCGAGAGTTTGAGTGTTTTGCCCGACGGGCAACGCAAGGTCTTGTAGACTGGAGATATTGTAGCCCGGCTGGAGCGAAGCGTAATCCGGGGTTTGCGCCCCCGGACATAGTGGCCCCGGATTTCGCTTCGCTCCATCCGGGCTACGATGCCGATTTGGCCTACGAAGCCAGCGCTGCGACAAACAACCCGCTCGCGACCACCGACGCAACCGTCCGCACGTGGTTCCAGAACGTCCAGTCCTTCAGATACGCCGCCCACACCGCGCCAGCCTCCGGCGCGGACGGCTGCAACGCGGCGAGCGCGTTGTTGAGCGGGACGTTGAACACCATCGTCACCACGAACATGCCGATGACGTAGAGGCCGCCGCCGGCGATCATGCTCACTGCCCCCGGCTCGCTGACGCGCAACGTCCCCATCACCACCAGCGCCGCACCCACCACCGTCGTGCCGAGAAACAGCGGCATGAACAGCGAGCGCACGATGTCGACATTGATCGCGTTCATCACGGCGATGCCGGCGGCCTGATCGAGCCGGCCGAGCGCGGCCATGATGAAGGTCGAGAAGGCGAAATAGATTCCGGCCATGAGGCCGCAGCCGATCGCCGAAAACCAGAGCAGTCCGGTCGTAAAACCCTGCCACATGCCGCAGCTCCCTATAATACGATAAACTCTCGTATTTGATAAATGCGATAAACTCTCTTATTTTTGACGTCAAGCGCGGATGGCGGGAATCAGGATGCCGGAACGGAAAAGCAGGACGGACAAGACGACGCACGCGGCCGCGCGACGCACGCCGCTGGTGCCGACGCAGGAGCGAAGCCGCGAACGCTTCGACCGCATCCTGACCGCTGCGGCCGAGATCCTCACCGAGAAAGGCAGCGACGCCTTCCGGATGAGCGACATCGTCGAGCGCACCGGCATCGCGTTCGGCTCGCTCTATCAATATTTTCCGGACAAGAGCACGGTGATCGGGACGCTCGCCGAGCGGTGCAATGTCATCGGCCGCGAATGCGTCCAGCGCGACCTCGCCGAGATGAAGAAGCTGTCCGACCTGCACGCTGCGCTATGCCGCATCACCGACGGCTATGACCAGATGTTCCGCGAACATCCCGTGATGCATCGCATCTGGCAGGCGACGCAGGCCGACCGAAGCTTGCAGAAGATCGACGAGGAGGATGTGGCTTTTCTCGCCGGCCTCCTACGCGAGGCGCTCAAGCGTGTCGCGCCGAAACAGCCCGCCACCGCCCTCACCTCCTTCTCGCAACTGGCGATGATCCAGATCGCGGCCGCGGTTCGTCACGCCATCGCCTTGCCGCCGGCGGAGGCGCGGCGTACGCTTGAGCTGTTCAAGCGAATGCTGCCGAAAGATCTCTCCGCACTCGGCTAAAGCACCCCTCGCGACCGGATTTGCCCGAACCGCCACTCCATTGGTATGTTTCGTGCAAGCCGCGAAGCCATCCTCCATCTCATGAACGAGACAATGCCCAACCCGATTTTCCCGAGTTCACGACCCGATCGCATTCGCAACCTCCTCGCCGACCTCGTCGGCTTCGACACCGTCAGCGACCGCACCAATCTGCCCTTGATTGCCCATATCGAGAGCTATCTCGCTTTCCTCGGTGTCAAGGGCGAGCGCATCGTCGACGACACCGGCCAGAAGGCCTCGCTCTGGGTCACGATCGGACCGGAGGACCGTCCAGGCCTCGTGCTGTCGGGACACACAGACGTCGTGCCGGTCGTGGGCCAGGACTGGAGCCACGATCCGTTCAAGCTGGTCGAGCGCGACGGCAAGCTCTACGGCCGCGGCACCACCGACATGAAGGGTTTTGTCGCGGTGTGCCTCGCCATGGTGCCGGAGATGCTGGAAGCGAAGCTGACGACGCCGATCCATCTCGCCATCTCCTATGACGAGGAGATCGGCTGCGTCGGCGTGCGGCCGATGCTGCGCGAGGTCGCGAAGAAGAAGATCAAGCCGCTCGGCGCCTTCATCGGCGAGCCGACCGAGATGAAGGTCATCATCGGCCACAAGGGCAAGCACGGCGTGCGCGCGACATTCCGTGGTCTCGCCCGCCACTCCTCGATCGCGCCTGACGGCGTCAACGCGATCGAATACGCGGCCGAGTTGATCACCGAAATCCGTCGCCGTGCCGTGAAGCTTGCGGCCGCGCGATCGAATGACAGCCTCTACGACGTTCCGCATTCGACGCTGCTCACCAGCATCGTGCATGGCGGCGCCGCGCTGAACATCGTGCCCGATACCTGCACGGTGGATTTCGAATGCCGCGGCATCGGCATCACCGAGTCGCGCGAGGTGACGGATGCGATCGTCGCCTGGGCCAAGGCCGAGCTCGAGCCGGAGATGAAGAAGCAACATCCCGAGTGCGGCATCGATTTCGAGGAGATCCTCGATTATCCCGCGCTCGACACCGATGCCGATGCCGCGATCGTCACGCTGGCAAAAAGCCTCGCCGGGCGCAACGACCACGCCAAGGTCGCCTTCGGCACCGAGGCGAGCCTGTTCGCCAGCATGGCGGATATCCCGTCGGTGGTGATCGGCCCCGGCGCGATCGCGCAAGCGCATACGCCCGACGAGTTCGTGGCGATGGCGGAGCTGGAGAAATGCGCAGGCTTCGTGGAAAGGCTGATCGCGCATTGTGTGAAGGGCTGACCCGTAGGGTGGGTTAGCTTAGCGCAGCGTAACCCGCCACTTCTGTTGCCCGTGCGAATGGCGGACAATGATGCGCCTTTGCCCACCCTGCGGGAGCTGATTTGCCCGACAGGCAAGGCTCCCTTCTGCTAGGCTCCAGACTCTCGCCTAACTGAAGGGAGAACTCCATGAAGGCCATCGCACTGGGCGCACTCGGGGCCACGCCGGTTGCGGCCGCCGCTCCCGCCGCGCCGCTCAACGCAACGACGATCGGCTCTGCCGAAATCTCCGACGTCGACCAAGTCGGTCTGATCTGCAACGAGTATTATGGACGCTGCTGGCGGACCCGGGGACGCTATGTCCTGCGCTACTTTGACGACCCCAGCTACTTCCCCGGCAGGGGCTACAACTACTACGCCGGTCCCGGCTATTACGATCGCGGATACGGCGGCTACTACGTCGGACCGAGGTTCACCATTCGCGCCCGGTAGCAGGCCAATCACCATCAGAGCGGCGCTCGACGCCGTCGCGTCGAAGAAGAAGGGCATGAACAGCGAGCGCAGGATGTCGACATCGATGGCGTTCATCGCCGCAACCGTTCAGAGCGTAGCCCGCATGAGCGTTAGCAACATGCGGGACCGCCGTCCCGGGTGTCGCTGCGCTCACCCGGGCTACGGGAGCACGCGTTCCTCATCGCTCCTGCAACGCCAGCCGCACGCCGACAGCGCAGTAGATGGTCCCGACCACCTTGCCCTGCCATTTCACCACGGCCGGATGGCGGCGCAGGAGATTGCCCAGACGACCGGCGCCGACGGCGAACACCACGGTGCTGACGAGACCCAGCAGCACGAAGACGATGCCGAGGATCGCAAGCTGAAGTGCGATCGAACCGTGCTCCGGCCTCACGAATTGCGGCAGGAACGCAAGGAAGAACAGCGCGGTCTTGGGATTGAGCACTTCGGTCAGCACGGCCTGCCGGAAGGCCCGGCCCGCGCCGATCGCGGGCGCGCCGCCGTTCAGCTCGACCGGCGCCTTGTCGAGCATCGCGCGAATGCCGAGATAGATCAGGAACGCAGCGCCCGCATATTTAACGATGCTGAACAGCAGCGCAGAGGTCGCGATGATCGCCGAAAGACCGACGATCGCCATCGAAGTGTGGATCAAGTCACCGGCCGCAATCCCCGCGCCGGTCGCGATGCCGACCTTCGTTCCCGAGCTAACCGCGCGCGCCATGGTGAGCAGCGTCGCAGGCCCGGGAATGAAGACAAAACCGAGTACGATGAGGATGTAGGTGATGAGGGTGGCGTGATCGATCATGTGGCTGGCCGTTCTTTCACTGATGTCGCTACGACAGCGGTGTCATGCCCCGGCTTGACCGGCGCATCCAGTACGCCGCGGCTCCTCTGCGTCCACGCGCTGTCTCTGGGATACTGGATTGCCCGCTTTCGCGGGCAATGACACCGAAAGTGTGGAGACGGCGAACCACAAAGCGAAAAGGCGCGGCCATCAGCCGCGCCTTTGTGTGTCTAAACCGCGCCCGCCTTCTGCGCGTACTCCCACGACGCCTTCGACAGCGGCACGGTGCGCTTGGCTGACTCCAGCGCCTTGGCATTGGCGGCGGTGCCGTCGCGAACGCGGCCGGCGATGCCCTGGGTGATGCCGGCGAGGCGGAACAGGTTGTAAGCAAAATACCAGTTGAGATCAGGCACCGTCATCTTGGTGACGTTGCAATAGATCTGCGCGGCCTCTTCCACGCTTGGGATGTTGAGCGCCTTGAGGTCGGCGCCCTCCAGGCCCGGCATGATCCACTGCATCAACAGATAGGTGAAGTCGGCCATGGGATCGCCAAGCGTCGACAGCTCCCAGTCGAGCACGGCCTGCACGCGCGGTTCCGTCGCGTGGAAAATCATGTTGTCGAGGCGATAGTCGCCGTGGACGATCGAGACGCGCGCCTGCTCCGGCACGGTTTTGGGCAGCCATTCGGCGACCTTCTCGAACTCCGGAATGTGCTGCGTCTCGGACGCCCGGTACTGTTTGGTCCAGCGGTCGATCTGCCGCGCAAAGTAGTTGCCGGGCTTGCCGAACTCGCCGAGGCCGATCGCTACGGGATCGTACATGTGGAGTTTTGCCAGCGTCTCGATCTTGCTGGTGAATATCTTGCGGCGGTCCTCCGGCGTCTGGCTCGGCAGCGTCGGATCCCAGAACACCCGGCCGTCCTCCATCGACATGATGTAGAAGGCGGCGCCGATGATGCTGTCGTCCTGGCACAGCGCGTAGGCGCGCGCGACCGGAAAACCCTGCTTTCCAAGGGCTGCGATGACGCGATATTCGCGATCGACCGCGTGCGCCGACGGCAGCAATTTGCCGAACGGCTTTCGGCGCATCACATATGAGCGGTTCGGCGTGTTGAGCCGGTAGGTCGGATTGGACTGGCCGCCCTTGAACTGGAGGACGACCAGCGGGCCCTCATAGCCTTCGACGTTGTCGCGCATCCAGGCTTCGAGCCGCATCTCGTCGAAGCGATGACGCTCCTCGACCGGCTTGGTGCCCGAGAATTCTTCGTCTTTCCTGACGCCGTCAGCCACGATGACGCTCCCTCTTCAGTCCGAACATGATCCTAATCGGTAACCGCTGACGCACTTGCGTCAAGCGGTCACCGAATGCGGATCAGCCCTGTCGTCTTTTTCAAGTCGGGAGCGCCGCAGGGCTCTCCCTCTTAATGCTTGGGAGAATTGGCATACTTCCGAACTTCGAGCCTTGCAATGGCGCGATTGTGCACCTCGTCCGGACCGTCGGCGAGCCGCAGCGTGCGGATGCCGGCGTAGTCCTTGGCAAGACCCGCTTCGTCCGAAACGCCTGCGCCACCAAAGGCCTGGATCGCCTCGTCGATGATCTTCAGCGCCATGTTGGGGGCTGCGACCTTGATCATCGCGATCTCGGCCTGCGCGGTCTTGTTGCCGACCTTGTCCATCATGTCGGCAGCCTTGAGGCAGAGAAGACGCGTCATCTCGATGTTGGTGCGGGCCTCGCCGATGCGCTGCTCCCACACGCTGTGCTCGACGATCTTCTTGCCGAAGGCGGTGCGCGACATCAGCCGCTTCACCATCTTCTCCAGCGCTTCCTCTGCCTTGCCGATGGTGCGCATGCAGTGATGGATGCGGCCGGGACCGAGGCGGCCCTGCGCGATCTCGAAGCCGCGGCCTTCACCGAGCAGGATGTTCTCCTTCGGCACGCGCACGTTCTCGAGCAGCACCTGGGCGTGGCCGTGCGGCGCATCGTCGAAGCCGAACACCGGCAGCATTTTCTCGACCTTGATGCCGGGGGTGTCGAGCGGAACCAGGATCTGCGACTGCTGCTGATGCTTGGCCGCCTTGAAATCGGTCTTGCCCATCAGGATCGCGATCTTGCAGCGGGGATCGCCGACGCCGGACGACCACCATTTGCGGCCGTTGATGACGTAGTGATCGCCATCCTTCTCGATGCTGGTCTCGATGTTGGTGGCGTCGGACGAGGCGACCGCCGGTTCCGTCATCAGGAACGCCGATCGGATCTCGCCGTCCATCAGCGGACGCAGCCATTTGCGCTTCTGCTCCTTGGAGCCGTAGCGCATGAACACTTCCATGTTGCCGGTGTCGGGCGCCGAACAGTTGAACACTTCCGAAGCCCAGGAGATGTGGCCCATCTGCTCCGACAGCAGCGCGTATTCGAGATTGGTCAATCCCGCGCCGCGGAATTCGTCGTCCTCATGCTCGTTCGGCGGCATGAACATGTTCCAGAGGCCTTCGGCCTTCGCCTTCTTCTTGAGGTCCTCCAGAACCGGGATCACCTTCCAGCGCTCGCCGCTGTGATCCTGCTCGTTATAGATCGGCACCGCCGGACGCACGTGCTTGGTCATGAACGACTGCACGCGGTCGAGCCATTCCTTCTGCTTGGGGGACAGATCGAAATCCATGGGACGCTCCTCGGTCTCTCTTTGCAAAGCTGTTTTGCGCCGGACTGTCCTCCCGCCGCACGCGCCCCGCAAGCGCGAATGCTTGCGGACGCCTCGGAACCGGCTCGCGCGTTGCGAACGAGTCTCGATTGCGGATTGACTTTCTCCGGCCTTCAAACGATAGTTTCATACAAGTGTTTGAATTGCAACTCCCTCCCCGAGGGGCATCCATGGCCAGCGATCATACGAGGTCTGCCATTCTCGCCGCCGCCGAACGGCTTTATGCCGATCGCGGCTTTGGCGACGTGACGCTGCGCGACATCGTCGCGGAGGCCAACGTCAACCTCGCGGCGGTGAATTATCATTTCGGCTCGAAGGACGAATTGATCGCGGAGCTGTTCGTCTCGCGCTCGATCGCCACCAACCGCGAACGCCTGCGCGAATTGAAGGCCGCGGAAGAACAAGGCGGCGGTCGTGCGCCGATCGAGGTGATCTTGCGCGCCCTGGTCGGCCCGACCTTGCGCGGCTGCCTTGGTCCGGAAAACCAGCGATCCACCGCGGCGCGCTTCATGATCCGCGCCTCGATCGAATCCGTGCCGCCGATCCGCCGCATCAAGAACCGCGAGATCGACCATTTGCGGAAATTCGCGGGCGCCATGCGACGGTCCCTGCCCGACCGCAGCGACGTCGATATCTATTGGGGCCTGAACTTCGCGCTCGCCATGGCGCACCACACCATCCGCGAGAGCGAGCGGTTGACGAAGCTGTCGGAAGGCAAATGCGATCTCGACGACGTCGAGGACGTCGTCGCGCGCGTCGTCAGCGTCGCGACGATGGCGCTGACGGCGGGGCGGACCGAGACGAAGGCGCCCGCGCGCCTACTCGCGCGAGACGCGCGCTGACGAATGAGCTCGATCGATTTCTCGTGCACGCCTCGTCCTTCGAGACGACCGCTTTGCGGTCTCCTCAGGATGAGGCTAATCGGCATTGTTGCCCGTTGAATCTAAGCCGCGCGCTCCGTCCTCATCCTGAGGCGCCCGCCTCAAGCGGGCGCCTCGAAGGATGGGCCGCGGAAATCCCCCTCACATCATCGCGATGCAGTCGATCTCGACGTCGAAGGGGCCGAACCATTCCGGGGTGCAGACGAAGATGCGCGCCGGCGGATCGATCGGGAAATAGCGCGCATAGATCGCGTTGAAGACGGCGAAGTGTTTGGTCGAGGTGCAGTAGACGTTGCACTTCATGACATTGTCGAGCGAGGCGCCTGCCGTCTGAAGGCAGAGCTTCATCTGCTCCATGATGATCTCGCTCTGCCGCGCGATTGGCATCCCCCCGATCTCGCCCGTCTCGGGGTCGAACGGCGGCAGGCCGGCGACGAAGATCATGTTGCCGGCGCGCGTGACCGGCGAGGTCGGCGCCTTGACGCGGTCGAGAAAGGACGAGATCGGTTCGACGCGGAGCGCTTCGCGTTTCATCGGCAGCCACCTTCGGTTCGAGCGAGACTGGCGCCTTGCTACATTATTTTGCAGCCGGCATGCTTCGCTTAAGCTCGAAGTGTGGCTGCGAGCCTAAAGCGCGATGAGATCGCGCTCTAGTTTTTGTTTGAGCATGATCTCCGCGCAAACCCGTTCCGCGTTTGTCGCGAGGGAAAACCGCTGCGCAGTTTTCCGGATCGTGCCTTACACCCGCTGCGGCATCTCCTCGGCCTCTTCCTTGGCGAGCAGCAGCAGCATCTCGATGCCCATCTCGCCTTCCTGGGGCGAACGGATGAACTTTATCTCGTCGGCGCTTTGCCGCAGCGCTGCAATGATGGCGACGGCCTGATTGGCCGTTGCTGCCTCGGTCGCCAGAATTGCCTTCTGGTCCTTGGCCTGAAACCCGATCGTGTAGGACATGCGTTCCCTCCCGGACTTGCGTCAGGAGGATCGCATCAGAGTCGCGCGCAAAGCGGAAGCCTGTGCGGGTACGGACCGGGTTTATCTGGGGATTGCGCGCAAGCCTCAGGCAAGGCCGAACATGGCGCGCGCGTCGTCCGTGGTCGCAACCGTCGCTCCCAGGCTGGTCAGGATCGCTGTCGCATGCGCGACCAACTCCGCATTGGTCTTCGCCGGCACGCCCTGGGAGGATCAGGAAGCGAAGCTAGATAATCCCCTGCTGCTTCAGCTGCTCGATTTTGCCGGCATCATAGCCGAGCTTGCCGCCGAGCACCTCCTGGGTGTGCTCGCCCAGCAGCGGCGGAGCACGATAAGTCTCGATCGGGGTCTCCGAGAGGGTCAGCGCGTTGCGGATCAGCGACAGATCGGGCTCGAACGGATGGTCGACCTTCACCCGCATGCCGCGCGACTGGACGTGCGGATCGGAAAACACCTGCTCGAAATTGTTGATCGGCCCCGACGGCACGCCGGCCTCCTCCAGCTTGTCCAGCCAGTAGGCCACCGGCTGCTTCAGGAACAGGCCGGCAAAGATCGCCATGATTTCCTTGCCGTGCACGACGCGGTCGTTGTTCTTGACGAAGCGCTTGTCATTGGCGAGCTCGGGCTCGCCGAGCACGGCGCAGGTGCGCTGGAACTGGCCGTCATTGCCGACCACCAGCATCAGCTCGCCGTCGGTGCAGCGGAACACGCCGGCCGGCATGCCGCCATTGCCCCAGGTGCCGCGGCGCGGCGGCATCTTGCCGTTGACGAGGTAGATCTGCAGCCAGTGCGACAGCGATGCGATGACGGTGTCGAACAGGCAGACGTCGATGTGCTGCCCCTGCCCGTCATTGGCGTCGCGATGGTACAGCGCCGAGAGAATTCCGATCGAGGTGTTCATGCCGGTCATGTAATCGACGATCGACGGGCCGACCTTCATCGGACCCTCGCCGGGCTCGCCGTCGATATGGCCGGTGACGCTCATCAGGCCGCCCATCGCCTGCAGGATCGCGTCATAGCCGGCGCGCGGGGCGTAGGGGCCGGTCTGGCCGAAGCCGGTCACCGAGCAATAGATGATGCCGGGGTTGATCGCCTTGATCGTCTCGTAGTCGAGGCCGTAGCGCTTGAGGTCGCCGACCTTGTAGTTCTCCATGAAGACGTCGACGTCCTTGGCGAGCGCGCGGATGATCGCCTGCCCCTCGGGCTTGGCGATGTTGACGGTGACCGACTTCTTGTTGCGGTTAGCGCAGAGATAGAAGGAGTTGTTGTTGTTCGCCTTGCCCTCGGGGTCGGTCAGATAAGGCGGGCCGAAGGCGCGCGCGTCGTCGCCGGTGCCCGGCCGCTCGATCTTGATCACCTCCGCGCCGAGATCACCCAGCATCTGGGCCGACAGGGGCCCGGCCAGCACGCGGGTGAGGTCAAGGATCTTGATGCCTGAGAGCGGCAAGGCCGACATGTCGATTTCCTCCGGGAACTGATATTGGCGCGGCGGCCTTAAGCCCTGGCCGCGCTCCCTGCGGATACACCATTTTGGAGTTCTGAGCACTGCGTTCGGGGCATACGGCTATCCATCGCCCGGCAGCAGGAGCGGCCCTGCGGCGGGCGAATTTCCGCGCCACGGCTATCACGCCTGCGCCGGCGCTCCGCCACGGCGATCCGCGCCGCTGATGACGGCTAGAACCTGACGCTGATTCCACCGCGCACGGACTGGAAGCGAGGATGCTGCTCGTAGCTCCCGACGTCGGGCCAGTCGAAACGGGACGTGCCGAAATCGCTATAGCGATATTCCAGGCGCGCCGTAACCCGATAGGTCAGCGCCGCTTCTCCGCCGACGCCTGCGGTCCATCCGGTCTTCGAAATGTCGGCATCCACCGTGGGAACTGCCAATGTCGACGTCCACCGGTACTTCAGCTCGGTGAACGCCAAGCCACCCGTCACATAGAGCAGCAGGCGCTCAGTCGGTGTAAAGCCGAGCCGTCCGCGAACGGAGGCCTCCCACTCCTTGCGCGCGTCGTATCGGAAAAACGGGATGTTAAATCCGCCGTTCACCGGGCCCACGTCTACATCGGCCTCAAGGCCAACAACGAGCCTGTCCAATTGATGGTTGTAGCCCACATGGACACCGCCGAAGCCGCCGGCCGCGCGGAACCCATGCGTGAAGCCGGTCGGAGGCCCGCCCAAGAAGAATTCGACAGTGCGATCCTGGCTCCACGCGTAACCACCTTGGACACCTGCATAGAAGCCAGTCCATGCGAAGGGCGACACGGCGACAGAGCGCGCTGCCTTAACGGGCAAGTCGGCAGCATCCGCAGCGACGGCGGAGCAGGCCAGCGCGGCGAGGCAGATCAGCGTGCGTTTCATTGCATATTCCAGCCCATGGGATTGACGATTCCAACTCTAGCGGGTTCCCCCCGCTTTTGCTGTGGCGGCCGGGCGACACTCGGTGAAAACGAATAGGAAGCGACCGGCAACTCGCGGCAACCGACGTGCCGCCGACCTCACACCACACCGGCCGCGGCCACCTGCGGTCGGCGGCGGCCGAGCAGAACCAGGATCAGCACCGCTGCGCAGGAGCAGACGAAGGTGAGACCGAGCGCGCCGCGGCTGCCGTACTGGGTGAGCAGGCCGGCAAGAACGGGCGGCGAGATCGCGGAGGCCAGATTGAGCGGCAGCGCGATCATCGACGACGCCTTGGCGAACTCGGCCTGGTCGTAGAACACCAGCGGTATCGTCGCCCGCGCCACCGCCATGGCGCCGCTGCCGGCGCCGTAGAGCAGGATGAAGACCGCGACCGCCCAGGTCGCCCCCTCGCTCAGCATCAAGAGCAGCATGGCCACGGGCAGCGCCGTGCCAGCGACAAGCCCCGTCGTGATGCCGTCCCAGCGCCCGCCGCCGAGGAAGTCGAGCCCGCGGGCGCTGACCTGGATCACGCCGAGCATCGAGCCGAAGGCGATCGCCTGCGCCGGCGCCAGCCCCTCGGCCCGCAGCAATTCGATGAAAACGGCGCTCAGGCCGAAAGTGACGAAGGCATTGACGGTGATCGCGGCGACGACGAGGCCGAACGTGCTCCGCGGAATCGACAGCGCGTTGGCTTGTTTTGCGGGAACGGTGCCTCCCTCCTTCGCGACGGCCCGGCGCGGAGTTGCGAAAGCATAAAGCGGAAGCGAAACGAGAAACAGCATGGCGGCGTAGACGAGGCAGGTGCCGCGCCAGCCGAAATGGCCGCTCAGGAACGAGGTGGTCGGCCAGAAGATGCTGCCGGACAGTCCCGTCACCAGCATGAGCGCGCCAATCGCGCTCTTGGCCTGTCGCCCGGCGACCTCGTTGAGCATGATATAGGCGCCGGTCGACAGCGTGGCGCTGCCGCCCATGCCGAGGATGACCCAGGCCACGAAATAGAGCATCGGCTCGTGCGCAAAATACAGAAGGACATAGCCCGGCACGGCCACGACGGTGCCCACCATCATCACCTTGCGTGCGCCGTGCCGCGCAAAAGCCTTGGCGAGCCAAGGCGCGCACAGGCCCATGGTGACATAGAGCGTCGAGGTGCCCGCAAACACCATCGGGAGGCTCATGCCGAGATCGGCCGCGAGGTCACGGCCGACGATCGGCGGAAGGCCGATCGTGCCCCATCCAATGAGCTGGGTGATTGCAAGCACCAGCAGGACCCCGATGAGCCTGCCGTCAGATTTCAAGAACCGCATTCCGATCGTCGCCTGCCCCAGCTGCATGCGTGCGCACAGACACGTCATAGCGGGAGTCTTGATAACGGAAGTCCTGGCGCAGCGGAACGCCGGCCGCTGAATGGCAGAAGGCGGCCGGGAGCATGTCAGCAGGAGGCAGTAGCCCCTACCCCGCGAGCCCGAGCAAGGATCGCGCCTCGGCCGCGGTCGCGACGCGCCGGCCGTGGCGCGCGACAGCCTCGCCGGCGATGGTCACGAGCTCAGCATTGCTGGCGGCCAGGCGGGTCTTGTCGATCCTGATATTGTCCTCGAGCCCGGTGCGCACCGCGTCGGCGCCGCGCGCAAGCGCCCAGCCCATGACCTCGGCCTGATGGCGTCCGATCCCGGCCGCCGTCCACGTCGCTGTCGGGATCAGCCGCTTCAGCTCTCCCAGGAGGATGTCGAGGACATGCTCGTCGGCCGGCATCGCATTCTTGACGCCCATGACGAATTGCACGTGCGGGCGCGAGTCCATCAGCCCCGCCTCGATCAGACGCCGCGCACCGTGTAGATGCGACAGATCGAAGATCTCGATTTCCGGACGGATGCCATTTGTCTTCATGCCGGTCGCGAGAGTCTCGACCAGGGCGGCGCCGTTCTCGTAGACGATCGTCGGAAAGTTCACCGATCCTGTCGACAGCGAGGCCATGTCCGGCTTCAGATAAAGCGATGATCCCCGCGCCGAGGGATCGCGGCCCCGCCCGCCGGTCGAGAACTGAACGATCATCCCCGGACAATGCTTTTTGATCCCCTCCTGCACCTGCGCGAAGCGCGCGGGGTCGGAGGACGGCGTCTCGTCATCGTTGCGAACATGGATATGGGCAAGCGTGGCGCCGGCCTCGAAGGCCTCCTGCGTCGACTCGATCTGCTCGGAGGGCAAGATCGGCACCGCGGGATTGTCCTTCTTGCGCGGAACGGAGCCGGTGATGGCGACAGCAACAACAACGGGGTTCATCCCTTGACCTCATGATGATCGCGCTCGCGCGCACGGAGTTCGAATAGGACTCAAGTAACGCATCGAGCCCTGCCGCTGCAAACATCATCGATCGCAGCGGCAGGCTCCTTGCGTGCCCTTCAGGTCGGAATTGCGGCCGCACCGCTCGCCGCCTCCGCACGCTGCCGCTCATAGTCGGCCCGCGGCATCGGAACGGCCTTGGGATTGCCGAGATCGTCGATACTGACCCGATAGGTCTCCCGGGCCGTCACGGCCGCCAGCGCCGCGATGACAGTGATACCGAAGGCGATCGCTCCCACCGTCAAGGGGATATTGTCCGAGCCGGGAGGCGCCACGGTCGCAAACAGGGCCGGAAGCAACGCGGTGATGGTCGTTCCGATGTTCTGCGAGATCGCCATCGCCGACACCCGCGTGCGGGTCGGAAACAGCTCCGGGTAGAAGCTCGGGAAGATGGCGTTGTAGCCCTGATAGACGACGCCCCACATCAGCAGCGACACCAGGATCGCCAGCGGCACATTCCTGATGCTGATGGCATAGAGATAGACGAAGGCAAGCAAGCCTGAGAGCAGCGCGCCCACGATGATCGGAGGCTTGCGACCGACCTTGTCGGAGAGATTGCCGACGAAGGGAATGACGAATATGGCCAGCATATTTCCGAGGACCGGGATCCACAGATAGACGTCCTTGGCAAAACCGATGCCATAGGCCGGCTGCACTGCGTAGGCCGCACCGAAGATGGTCGCAACGACCGGGATGACGTTCATCAGAGCCATGCAGATGACCCTGAGCATGTCGCGCCAGCTCAGCTTGATGGCCTGAACAATGGGCGACCGCGGCGTTTCTCCCCGTGCGCCCTCTTGCGCAAAGGCAGGGGTTTCGTCGACTTCGCGACGAATGATGTAGCCTGCGACAATGACGAAGAAGCTGAGCAGGAACGGAATCCGCCATCCCCAGCTATTGAATGCGTCGGTCGGCATATAGGCCGCCAGCGGCAGGAACACGGCTGCCGCGAGGATTTGTCCGGCCTGCACGCCCTGAAGGGCGAAACTGGCATAGAAGCCGCGCCGGCCGAACGGCGCATGCTCCAGGATCATCGAGCTCGCGCCGGAGATTTCACCGGCCACCGCAAATCCCTGCACAAGGCGCAGGATGACGAGCAGGATCGGCGCCAGGATGCCGACCTGCTGATAGGTCGGCAGAAAACCCACCGCCATCGTCGAGATGCCCATCAGGAACATGCAGACGATGAGAACGGTCTTGCGGCCATGGGTGTCGCCCCAATGTCCGAGGACGAAGGCCCCGATCGGCCGGGCCACATATCCCACACCATAGGTCGCCAGCGATGCGACGATGGCGACGGTGGGATTTTCCGACGGGAAGAAGATTTGCGGGAAGATCAGCGACGCGGCGGTCGCGTAGATGAAGAAGTCATAATATTCGAGAGCCGAACCGATCCAGCCGCTGGCAGCGGCCTTCCTGGACTGACTCATGTGACGGATCGTGCGAGTCGTGGTCATCGCAGAAAATTCCTCCACTGGGTTTGCTGACGTCCCGTTGTCGGGCTTCGCTAGAAATTGGGCAGCATTCTCCGGGCGCTCTGCCGACTTCCGCGAGCGCTTGTCACTGCCGATGGGTATCCGATTGGTCGCGACAATAGGCTTTCGCCGGGCTAACACAATTACCCAGTTATGCGATAAACCTAACATGATGTTATTTTCGCCGGACTTGAACACAGTTGGCGATTGTGCGCCGATCAGCAGCGCTCCGGCGGAGACGCGTCGTCGACATCCGACGCAGAGACGACCAGATATTTTCAGACCGTCAGTTCAAAACACGCTTTTCGCCACAAGCGCACGCTGGGCTCGCTTCTCCCGTGCCAGCAAGATTGCCCGCATCAGACAGCGCGACTGTGTGTGGGAGACCGGCCGCCGCCGTCTGCCACGAGAAGAGCTCCCGTGACGACTACACCTTGTTTGGCGTGGGCATCAAAAATCAGGCGGCCCTCTTCAAGCGCTTGAAGCGCTCCATCCGGAAGGGTGCGGGATCTACGCAAGGCGTCGAACCGGTCACGAGATCGGCCATCAGGGCGCCGGCGCCAGGACCGATACCGAAGCCGTGGCCCGAGAAGCCGGTCGCGAGATAGAAGCCTGGAACGGAGCCGACCGGCGCGATAACTGGAACGGCATCCGGCGTGACATCCATCAGGCCAGCCCACATTTGCATGATCCTGGCGTCGCGGAACGCCGGGAAGGCTTCGCACAGATGGGTGACGCCGCCATGGACGAACCGCAGCGACGGATCGGGATCAAGAATGCGGACATGCTCGAAAGGACTAACCTCATCACTCTTCCAGCTGCGGGCCATTTTCACCTCGCGAACGAACTGACCGCCGATGCGAAGCGTCAGTTCGTTCCAGCTCTTGATGAGCGTCGGCGCATAGTCGCAGAACAATCGAAAACTGTCCGGCGTAATCGGGGCGACGTTCGCGTTGCGCTGGGCGACAGTGAACCCTCCATCCAGACGGCGGCGGAAAGCGAAGTTGCCTGCACCAACGGCAAAATCCGGAACGCCCTCGATCGAAGAAACGCGGGCGACGCTGCCGAGGATCTTCAGGACCGGAAGATCGATGCCCATGTTGCCGGCGAAGAGGCGCGACCAAGCCCCTCCCGCCAGCACGACGGACGAACAGCGGATCTCGCCGCGCTCGGTGACACAGCCGCTCACCCTGCCCGCCGATCGCTCGATGGAACGGACCGCGCAGTTGGTGAGGATATGCACCCCTTTCGCGGCCGCGCCGCGCGCGATTGCAGGGACGGCGATAAACGGCTCCGCCTTGCCGTCGCTCGGCGTATGCAGCGCGGCACGGAACGGTTTCGCCATACCCGGCATGAGCGTCTTCAGCGCCTCGCCCCTTACGAAGCGAGAGTCGAGATCGAAGGACGTGGCGTGTTTCAACCACTCGTCATACATCGCAACGTCGGCATCCGTGTCGCAGAGATAGGCGATGCCGGCCTGCCGAAAGCCGGTTTCGCCGCCGATACGCTCGTTCATGCCACGCCAGAGCCGAAGACTCTCGATCGCGAGCGGCAACTCGGCCGGATCGCGCCCCATTTGGCGTACCCAGCCCCAGTTTCGCGACGACTGCTCTGCTCCGATCAATCCCTTTTCGCACAGGGCAACGGAGACGCCACGCTCAACCAGCGAAAGCGCGGTCGACACGCCGATGATGCCGCCGCCGATCACGACGACGTCCACATGCGCAGGCAGCTCCTGCGGCGCGACGACAAGATCAGGAATAATCCTGGACACGTGGTCCTCCTTGAAACGGGTACGCGGAAGGCGAGCCGGGCCGGATGTGCCGCCCGGGCTCAGCGTCCCGGACGGTCGAGGAAATCGCGCAGGCGATACCAGCCGGCAAAGAGCGGCACGAACCAGGGCTTGCCCGAATAGAAGGGCACGGCCGTGAATGTCTCGCGATCGAAGGCCGATGGCATGTTCTGCTCGCCGAGAATCTTGCGTGCTGTCTGGTAGCCGAGAAAGGTCATCAGCGCGACACCGTTGCCATTGCAACCAGCCGCGAAATCCGCGCCGTCGCGAGCCCCGAGATGGGCTATCTTGTCGACGGTCATGGCCACGCGCCCGCTCCAGGCATGAGTGATCTTCACGCCCGCAAGCTGCGGCCAGATGGCCAACATGCGCGCATAAAGCCGCTTCGCGGCCAGCTTGTCGGGCATGTCGAAGATGCCCGGGCGTGAACCGAACAGAAGCCGTGTCCCGTCAGGCGACGGCCTGGCGTAGATCAAATCACGGCGTGTGTCGGACACCATGCGGGCCTGCGGAACGAGCTCGGCCAAGAGATCGGCCGGCAGCGGCGCGGTGGCAATCTGATAGCTCTTGACCGGCACGATACGGCTGGCGAGGCCAGGCGTCGCATCGGCGGCGGTGTAACCGTTTGTGGTTGCGACCACGTGGGCAGCCCGGATGGCACCTCGAGCGGTCGGCACGATCTTCTCTCCTTTCGTACCATCCTGCACCATACCCGCGCGCGCATGCGAGCGCAGCATGACGCCGGCGGCGCGCGCCCGGTCGCGCAGCGCCTTGTGATACTTGCCCGGATGCAGACCGCCATATTCGTCGATCACCATGCCGCCGTGATAATAGTCCGAACCGATCGCCGATCGCTGATGCGCGCGATCGAGGAAATGTGCGGTCACGCCGGTCTTTTCCGCCAGAAGCATGCCATGCCGCTTCAGAGTTTCGTAATCGCCCACGGCGTGGGCGCCGAAAAAGCGGCCGCTGAGCGCAAGCCCCGCATCCAGCTTCTCCGTCTCGACCAGCATCTTCAGATAATCGAAGCTCTCGTTGCTCTCGCCGATCAGGCGCGAGAAGAGCACGGGATCGATTCCCTTGATCGCACCACTAACCACCAGCTTCTGGCCACTCGACACCATCCCGCCCGAACGCGTCGAGGCTCCCTCCCCGATCCGGTCACCGTCGATGACGACGACGGAGCGCCCGGCGCGCGCCAGATGAGTCGCTGCATTCAACCCGGCATAGCCCGAGCCGATGACCACGACGTCGGCTCGCTCCGGCAGCGGATCGAGATCAGTCTCCGGTTCCGCGGCCTCCCACCAGTAAGGCGTCTCCTTGAAGTCCTTGGCGTAGATGTCATCAAAACGAGGCATGATGTATTGGGCCTTCCGGCTCACCTTTCATTTTCATTGCACGTGGGATGGCCGCACCACGCAGCGCGTCCGCCCCGGTGGTGCGATCAGAGAACCTGACCGAGGAATTCGCGCGTGCGCGGGTCTCGCGGATTGTCGAAGAGTTCCGCAGGAGGCGCACTTTCCACGATCAGACCACGATCGGTGAAACAAACGCGTTGCGAGACCTCCCGGGCGAACTTCATCTCGTGCGTCACGAGAATGCAGGTGAGGCCCTCCTCCACCAGTTCGCGGATCGCGAACAGCACGTCCTTTACCGTTTCGGGATCGAGCGCAGCCGTCACCTCGTCGAACAGGATCGCTTCCGGCTGCATCGCGAGTGCGCGGGCGATTGCCACGCGCTGCTGCTGGCCGCCGGACAGCTGCCCCGGATAGCTGTCCGCCTTCTCCGAGAGCCGCACCTTCTTCAGGAGCTTGCGGGCCCGCTCCTCGACTTCGGCGCGATCGTGTCCGAGAACCTGGATCGGCGCCATCATGATGTTTTCCAGTGCCGTACGATGCGGGAAAAGATTGTACTGCTGGAACACCATCGCGACCTGATGGCGCAGCACCCGCATCTGCTTTTCCGACCTCATTTCATGCACCCGGTGTGCGCCGACGCGGACAAAGCCTTCGTCCACGGGAATCAGGCCGTTGATGCAGCGCAGAATGGTGGACTTTCCCGACCCGGAAGGACCGATAATGCAGACTGCCTCGCCCTTTTGCACGAACATCGAAATGCCCTTGAGAACAGGGACGTCACCGAAGGACTTGCGGACGTTGTCGAGCTCGATCAGCGCGTCGATGCGGCTCACAGGCTTTCTCCCTTCACGGCGCGTTCCAACCGGCGCGCGACGACCGCGATCGGATAGCAATAGGCGATGAACAGGAAGAGGATGGTCAAATAGAAGTAGACGATCACGCGCTCGTTCTCCATGGCGAGCAAAGTATTCAGAATTGTCAGCACGTCCTGGATACCGGTCACCGTGGCGAGCGCTGTCGCGATCATCAGCAACGCGTAGGAATTCATCCAGCCCGGGATCATGCGCCGCAGCGCCTGTGGCATGATCACGTGGCGATAGATCTGGCCGGTGCCATAGCCGAGCGAACGTGCCGCTTCCCACTGACCGCTGTGAATGGACTGAACGGCGCCCCGGATCACCTCGGAGAAATTCGCCGCCGTCGGCAGCGCAAGGCCAATCACGGCCTTCACGAACGGCGGGAACGCAATGGTCGTGCCGAAGACATGCATCTCAAACGGCAGGAAATAGAGCGTTGCAAAAAGCAGAACGAGCCAGGGTGAATTGCGCAGGAAATTCATCAGCAGAAGAGACGGGACCCGGATCGGTCCGAACCTGGCGAGCGTCGCAAGACCCATGATCGTACCGAGCACCGTCGCCAGTGCCATGGAGGCGATCGAGAGAATGATATTGAGGGCAAAGCCGCCCGTGATCGGCCAGCCGGACGCCGAGCCGGTGAGAAGCAGAGGAAGCCGCGCCAGCACGCGGCTCCAGTGCGCCGCGCCGCCCGCCGCCGCATCGACCGCGATCCAGACCGCGACGCCAAGGGCGATCAGCAGCAGAACGGCGCGCTTCTTTCCCTCATAGGAGAGCATGGAGCCCGCGATCAATGCCCCCTCCCGTAACCCGGGAAGGCCATGAAGGCTTCGAGCCTCGCCATCGCAAATGTGAGGATGGACACCAGCACCACGTATATGAGGAGGACCAGAATCATGACCTCCAGCGTGCGAAACGTGTCATTGTAGATCTGTCCCGCGTAGTACATCAGTTCCGGCACGGTGATGACGGATGCCTGCGACGTCGTCTTGAAGAGGTTGGTCAGGATGTTCGTCAGTCCCGGCAGGCAGATGCGGGTGGCGATCGGCGCCTCGATGCGCCAGAAGCGGCCCCATCGGCCGTACCCCAGCGACCGTGCGGCATCGATGATCGACCGCGGCATGGTTTCGATGCCGGAGCGGAAGGCTTCGGTCGCCAGCGCCCCGCCGAAGAGACTGAGCGAAATCGCAGCACAGGCAAAGGCACTGAGAAGCGGAACTGATAATCCCGTCGACGGATCGGTCACCTTGAGGCCGAGGTTCGAGAAGGTGAAATAGGCAAACAACATCTGCAACAGCGGCGGCGTGTTGCGGAACACCTCTACGAACAGCTCGATCAGGGCATCGAGCCAGAAAATCCGCAGCGTGAGCCCGAGGGCCCCGAGCATCCCGATGAGGATGGCGGCCGCCGATGAGAGCGCCGCCAGCTTCAGCGTGTTGACAACACCGGTCAGCAGCCATTGCTGGTACGCAGGATCCGCGAGCCAGGAATAGTCGAGTCCGAACAAAGGCCGCTCCGTGTGCGTCAGTTCTTCTTCGCGACCGCAGCCTTCGCCCGCGCGGCGATGTAGTCGGAGTGCGGCATGCCGAACTCGGTCTCCCACGCAATCAGCTTGCCTTCGGCCTCGGCCTTCGCGATGGCCTTGTCGACGGCTTCGTGGAATTCCGTGTCTCCCTTGCGGAGGCCGCCGGCCATCGGCTGGAATTCATACGGCGCCACCGCGATCTTGTAGCTCGCCCAATCGGGCTCCTTGAGCTTCTGCTGAAGCGTCATGTCGTCAAAGACGAAGCCGATGCAACGATTGTCCTTCAGCGCACGATAGGCTTCCGGCTGGGTCTTGAAGGCCACGAGATTGATGCCGTACTCCTCGGTCATCTTCTTGTTGTAGTAGGAGCCCTGGATGCCGCAGACCGACTTGCCCTTCAGCTCTTCCCACTTGGAGACCGTCGCTTCCTTGGCCGCCAGCACGGACGGGCCGGCAGCGGAAACGTATTCCGTCGTGAAGTCGATGACCTTGGCGCGCTCGGCCGTGACGCCGAGCGTGGCGAAGATCGCATCGATGCGGCCGGCGGTCAGGAATTCGATGCGATTGGACGCGACGACAGGCACGAGCTCGATCTTATCCTCGGAGCCAAGGAGCTCCTTGGCAACGTACTTCGCAAGCGAGACCTCGAAGCCGACGATGTCGCCCTTGTCGTTCAGAAAGCCATAGGGCACGTAATCATTCTTCACGCCGACGACGAGCTTGCCGCGTGCCTTGACGTTCTCAAGCGTGCCCGCCACGGCGGCGCTACCAGCAAAAAAAGCAGCGAGCGCAACAGCGGAAACGCCCATCATCGTTTTGAAGCCTGTCATCCTGTTCCTCTGGATAAATCACGGCCTTCCAGCGCTGTTGCCACAGCGCCGCGTCAGCCATCAGCTTTGCGAATGCAGAAATCAGGTCGCTCAAAAAATATGCATCAATCTCAAGCGACCTAATTTTCATCATTGGAGACGCATCTTTCTCAATGTACAAGTTGCCGAGGCCTCTTTTTTCATAATGTGAGATACTGTGCCGGTGATCGCCCAACCGCCCTCCGGTGGAGCCCAGCTGCTCGACCGGACCGTCATCCTGCTGGATCTCGTCGCCGATGGCGGCGTCGAGGGCCTATCGCTCAAGGACCTGGCGGCCCGCTCCGGGCTAAACACCGCCACCTGTCACCGCATCCTCAACACGCTGGTCGGTCACAAGCTGCTTGCCCGCGACGACAAAAAACGGCGCTACAGGTTGGGTGCACGCATGGCGATCTACGGCGTCCGCGCGGCTCGCGGCCCCGGCATCATCAGCCGCTGCGAGATCGCGCTGTCCCGGCTCAGGCGCCGCACCGGCGACACGACCCATCTGATGGCCCGCTTCAACCACGATTCCGTTTGTCTCGACCGGCGCGACGGCGAATGCATCGTGCCGACGCTGACGGGATCGATCGGCGGCTTCGTCCCCCTCGGCGTGGGCCCGGGCTCGATCGCAATGCTCGCATTCCTGGACGAGGACGAGCAGGACTACATCATCCGCGCCAACCTCGGGCGCTACGCGACCTATCGCAACCTCACCGAGAACAAGGTTCGACAGCTGATCGCCGACACCCGTCGCCGCGGTTACGCGGTGGATGTGGGCGAGCTCATTCCCGGCATTGCCGGAGTTGGATTGCCGATCATGACGCCGGGCGAAAAGCCGGGCGCGGCGCTCAGTTTCACGCTGCTCTGCGCCAAGCTGACGCCGGGCGTCCTCGAACATTACGGCGCCCTCCTGAAAGAGGAAATCGACGCCATCGTCGGTCAGTAGGAAGGATCAGGGTGGCGTGGCGACGGCCGGAAACAGGTTAGCGGATCTCGTTCACGTAGGGATGATGCGCAGTCGTGGCGCGGTACTCGCTCAGGATCACAAGCGCACGGGCTTGATCGTATCCCTAGCTTCCCAGCGCATTCTCGCCGGCTTCGCGACCGGGCACGCTGACATGCACCTCATGCCCCTGACGGATCGCCAGGGAGGCGGCAGCGACCGCGGACTCGAACGCGGCTTCCTTGGTCGCGTATTTGCTTTTGACGTCGCCGTCATGCAGCACGCCCCATTCGTCCTCGACCGGCACGATCGCGTATTGAGCAAGGCCCATGGTGCAACTCCTCGATATCCAGCGCTGCGTGACCTGCGGATGGGCCGCCGTCACCCGCCACACGGCGTTGCCGCTGTCGTCGGCGACCAGCAATGCGCCGGTCTTGTCGATGGCACCAGCATCGGATGAACCGCGATTTGCGCGGTGGAGCGCACGCGCACAGCTCCTTGCACGGTCGGCCTCGTGTGGCCTTTCGCCCTGCCCGACCGGCCAACTCTTGCTTGCGGTGAAGGTTCCTACTCTCGCGCCGCCACCGGCGCGCCGGCCCGATACCCCGCATAGGCGCACTTCAAGCCATCGTGAAGCGAGGTCGTGGCGCGCCGGCCGAGCTTGGCGAGACGGCTGACGTCGAGCAGTTTGCGCGGCCTTCCATCGGGACGCGAGCTATCGACACTGATATCGCCGACACGCATTTGTCGCGGTTTCGAGTTCGACGTCGGTATTGACGCAACACCTCACCACCGCAGTAGCCGCGGTCCGAGCGCGGCCCCCGCCAGAGTACACACCACGATCGTTCCACCGCGAAACAGTCGATCGCAAAGCGAGCATCAGGACGTGTCAAGCAGCCGATTTGTCAGACTGAAACCTGACCACTCTCGCAAAATCTTCGAAAAATTTGGAGCGGGTGAAGGGAATCGAACCCTCGTATTCAGCTTGGAAGGCTGCTGCTCTACCATTGAGCTACACCCGCATCACTGGCTCCCTAACACGACCGGGCGGCAGTCTCAACTGCTCCGGACCGGTCTTTCCCGTCTTGCGGACAGGCTAGTTCCCGCCCCCGGGCGCCCCTTAACGGCGGCGGGATTTCGTCCTATATTCAGAGTCCCGAAACCAAACGAAAGGAGGTGATCCAGTGTCTTATCTCAAGCGCTGTCACCTCGCTGGGATCGCCCGCTAGGCTTTGACGAAAGGCTTGGCATCGGGGCGCTCTCAGCCCTGGACCAGCGAGCAAGAAATCGGGCGCGACGGGGCCTCCCCGCCGCGCCTTTTTCATGGGTGGGCGCCTGCATGGATGGCTCCGCTCAGGCCGACGGCTCGCCTGCAAGCACCTCGCGGATCTTCTGCGAAAGCTCCGATTTCCGGTACGGCTTCCTGAGCAGCGCCAGGCCGGGATCGAGATGTCCTTCGTGGACGATGGTGTCGTCGGTGTAGCCGGAGGTGTAGAGCACATTCGCTCCTGGCCGGCGGAGCCGGACGGCTTCGGCCAATTCCCGTCCGTTCATGCCGCCGGGCATGATGATGTCCGTGAACAGGAGATCGAATTTGACGCCTTGGTCGACCAGCGCAAGCGCGGCTGCGCCGTCGCTGGCGGCGAGCGTGCGATAGCCGAGGGTGCCGAGCTGGGCGATGACATAGCCCTGCACCAGCGGATCGTCCTCGACCACGAGGATCGTCTCGTGCCCGCGTGCCGACGCGGGCGGCTGAACCGGCGCCGTCCTGGCCGGCGCCTCGCCCTTCGACCGCGGCAGGAACAGCCGCATCACCGTGCCGCGCCCCTCCTCGCTCTCGATGACGACGGTGCCGCCGGTCTGGCGGGCAAAGCCGTAGACCATGCTGAGCCCAAGCCCGGTGCCACGGCCGACGCCCTTGGTGGTGAAGAACGGCTCGAACACGCGCTCGCGGATGTCGGCCGGGATGCCGTGACCGGTGTCGGCCACCGCGATCATCACGAAGGCGCCGCGCATGACATCGCCGTCGCCGGCACCGCTGGTGCCGTCGAGGTCGCGGTTCGCGGTCTCCAGCGTGAGCCGGCCGCCGCCCGGCATCGCGTCACGCGCATTGACGGCGAGATTGACGATCGCGGACGAGAGCTGCGACGGATCTGCCATCGCGGACCAGGCGCCGTCCGCGAGCCGGGTCACGATCTCGATATGCTCGCCGAGGATCGGCTTGAGCAGCTTCGCCGTTTCGACCACGAGTGCGTTGACGTCGATGTCGCGGGGCTCCAGCGGCTGGCGGCGCGCGAAGGTCAGGAGCTGCGAGGTGATCTCGGCGCCGCGCGCCGCCGCATCGTCGATCAGCTGTGCGATCGCGGCGAACTCGGGCTTGTCGGCAAGCCCTTCCTGGATGATCTCGATGGTGCCGGTGATGACCGTGAGCACGTTGTTGAAGTCGTGAGCGACGCCGCCGGTGAGCTGACCGATCGCGTCCATCTTCTGGGATTGGCGCAGCCGCTCCTCGGCCTCGTGCTGCGCCGTGAGGTCGGTGGCCGACCCGCGATAACCCATGAAGCGTCCGTCCGCGGCGAAGATCGGCTGGCCGTTGACGTTGAAATGATGCATGCGGCCGGCCACGTCGCGCCCGCGATATTCGAACTTCCTGAACGGCTCGTGGCGGTCCAGCGTCGCCACGTGCGCGCGCCATTTCTCAGGCTCGGCGTCGCGGTCGGAGGCGGCATCTGTGCGGTGCTTGCCGACCAGCGCCTTGTTGTCCATGCCGAAGGCGCCGGCCCGGTCGGATACGTAGGTGAAGCGATGATCCGGTCCGGTCTCCCAGAACCAGTCGGACGCGGTCTCGGCATAGTCGCGGAAACGCTCTTCACTGGCACGCGCGTCCTCTTCGGCGCGCCGGCGGATATTCAGGTCGCGCTCGAGATTTGCGTTGGCCTCGCGCAGCTCGCCATAGGCGCGCCCGAGGTTCGCGCACATCGCGTTGAAGGCGTCGATCACCTTGTCCAGCTCGTCGGGATCGCGGGGCGGCCGGCGCTCGAGGTGCAAAGGCGGCGGTGGCCGCGACAGGCTGTATTGGCCGACGAACTCGGCGATGGCGACCAGATGCCGTGTCACCAGCAGATGGAACATGTAGATGATGAACAGCGAGACGACAAAGGTCTTCGCAGCCTGGCTTGCCAGGATGACCAGGGCCCGGTTCAGCAATTGCTGATAGACCTCGGCCAGCGTCGCCTCGACATGGAGCACGCCGATCGGGCGTGACGTCCCCTGGACGCTGTAGCTCAGCGGATAGTCGCGTGTCACGGCTGAGCGGGTGCTCGGCTCGCCGACCGCGACACGGATCGGATTGGGGCGATCGGCGACCTCGCGCACCTCGGCGGCGCGGATGTCGGGCAGCCGCATGATGCCGTCGAGCTGGAGCTTGAGCTGGTTCTGGTCGAGATTCCACAGGCTCTCGCCGAGGCTGCCGGTCGTGCTGCGGCCGATCTCGTCGAGCCGCGTCTCGATGACACCGACCTCGCGGTCGTAGTCGAGATAGAGCTGAAGCGCGGTCAGCATCAGCGTGACGATCGAGGAGAACAGCAGCACGGCGGCCAGCAGGCGCGGCCCGACGCCGCTGCGCGACCAGTTGAAGATCCGCGACAGCAGCGCTCCGATCATCCCTGGCGCAAATGCAGTGCCGATCCCGCTCAAATCCTGCTTCGCGGCCGCCGGGGGACCGGCGCGACTGCTGCGCTTGGAGTCCTCGTCGCCTGCGTTGCCCATGCACCACGTCCCCGGAATGGCGGCACCCTGCTCCGGACGGCGGGGCGCAGCCGCGAGCAATTCGACAGTTGAAATTCTCTCATCACGCGACCTGCGTGGCGATCCTGCCGGCCCATGGGCGGCTTGGCGGGGTCTTGTCTTGCGCCCAGCAGCAGGATTCTCGCGCAAACTATCACTTCGCGTACTAGAATGACATTGGCTAAAGTCCGCAGTCGCCTGCAAGACAAGCGAGCGGTGCGGCCGCCACACGGGTGCCACCCCAGGTGGATCGCGGCCATCCGAATCCAATGGTAGCTATGCAGGGCAAAGGAGACGCGTCATGTGGCGGATCATCGTCGCCTGCCTGTCATTGCTCGCCGCAGGTCCGTCGCACGCGCAGGAGCTGATCCGGCTGGCGCGGATCGCCGACATCCCGGATCAATATGTCGGCGGCGAGATGCTGCGGGCCGTCTACGCCAAGCTGAATATCAAGCTGGCGTTCGAGGACGTCCCCGGCAAGCGCGCGCTGGCGCTGTCGAGCGCCGGCGAGGTCGATGGCGAGATCCAGCGGATCGGAACGCTCTCCAGCGACTACCCGACGCTGATTCAGGTGACGCCGGCGATCAACTACATCGAGCCGACGGTCTTCGCGACGAAACTTCGTTTCGACGTGGCCGGCTGGAATTCGATCAGGGAGTACAGCATCGGAATCGTCCGCGGCGTCGGCTCCTCAGAGGCCGGGACACGCGGCATGGCCCGCGTCACCGCGACCACCAGCCTCGAGAACATGATCAGGATGCTCGACGCCGACCGTTTCGAGCTGATGGTCACCGACCTCTTCAGCGGGCTCGTGGCGGTGAGGAAACTCAATCTGCAGGCCAGGATTGTCCCGCTCTCGCCACCGCTGGAGCGCATCCACATCTACCATTATTTGCACGAACGCCATCGCGATCTGGTGCCGAAGGTCGGCAAGGTGATCGCGCAGATGGAAGCGAGCGGCGAGCTGGCAACGCTGCGCGAGGCGCTGGTCAAACAGGTCCTGAGTACGCCGTGACGGCGCCGGGTCAGCTCGCGCGAAGCCGCTCACGCAGGGCAACGGCGGCAATCGGCACGCCGACGCACCAGGCCATGACCGCCCGATAAGGCTCGGCGCCGAGCACCACGGTGATGATGCTCGTCAGCAGGCACGGCGCGATTGCCTTTCGCGTCCGGCTCATCAGCGCAAGCAGGAACGGCATCGCCGCGATCGATATTTGCAGGACGTCCATGTCGAAAGACGGTGTCGCCGAAGGCTTCAGAAGCCGCACACATTGAGCGCGCGCGGGCGTTTTCCGCGGCGGCTTTCGACGATCCGCTCGCCGCCGTTCTCGGCCGAGCTCCCGTAATAGCGGTGATGGCCGGACTGGTCGTGCAAATCCGCGGCTTCCGATTTTCCCGCCCGACGCGCGTCGCAGATGATCTTTATGGTCGACATGGCCGCCTCCGAAGTGTTCTTGGTGGCAATCAGTCGCCTCGGCTTTGGGCGGCGTTCACCTCCGAGGGCGGCAATCGGGTTTCAGGACGGTTTCGTCGCAACTTGCGCGACGCAATATGTTAGTCTCCGGGATTGTCGGTATCGACCGCGCTCATACATGCTTCGGACTGCGAGCTCAAAAACAAACGAGGTGACGATGCTTTACGCCATCCTGGCCTACCATGTGGAAGACGAGATCTTGTCCTGGGCGCCGGAGCAGGACGCCGCGGTCGTGGCCAAAGTGATCGAGGTTCAGGCGCCCTTGAGGGCAAGCGGACACCTTGGGCCGGCCGCCCGTCTGGATGACACCCGAAAGGCGCACACCTTGCGCGGCCCCGGCGCGGGCATGGTGCTGGACGGCCCGTTTGCCGAGACCAAGGAGCAGCTTCTCGGCTTCCATCTCGTCGACTACGATACCGATGAGGAAGCGATCGCGGCGGCGCGAAAGCTGCGCGAGGTCAACCCGTCGGCGGTCTACGAAATCCGCCCGGTCAAGCTTTACGTGCCGGCCGACGGGTTCGGCGCGACAAAAGGGTGAGCCGCCGCCTCACGCGCCTGGCCCGGTCGGCGCGGCATAGAAGCGCTGGATCAACAGCCCGCCAAAGGCGATGAACCACAGGAAGGGCGCGACGTGCGGCGCGAAGGCCGCAACGATCGTGCCCGGAATGAACACCAGCAGCGGAAACATCGAGGCCATGGTCTCGTGGCGCCAGCCGCCCAAAATCGTCCACCACAGCCAGGCATTGAGGCCGGCGATCGCGGTCAGATGCAGGCCGTAGAGCACGGCCACCGCGCTGCTCATGCTGTAATTGATGTAGAGGCCGTTGGTCACCGGCAGCAGCACGATCGACAGCAGGAAGAACAGGTTGAGGATCACCATGCCGCGGCTGCCCACGGGCTGGCGCGCGAGCCGGCGGTGGTGGCTGATCCAGAACACGCCGGCGATGATGAAGCTGAGCGCGAGACCGGCGAGCTTGCCGGAGTAGACATGGGCGAGATCGCTCCAGCTCGGGGCACTGGTGAACACCGCGGCCTTGGGCAGGTCGTAGGCGAGTAGCGTCATGGCGACACCAAAGATGGTGTTGCTGAGCGACTCCAGCCGCCGCATCTCGAACTGGTCGGGCTTGAGCTCGGTCATGCCGGGTTGCGCGCTTCTCGGGCTGGAACTTCGGGCCGTCTTGTCCCTAGGTCTTAACATTGGTTCCGTCCAGCCGCATTGCGATTCGCGCCGGGATCGCCGACTCTCACCCTTTCACCGGGGCGATTCGTGGCGACATATCTGGACACGCTCAATGCGGAGCAGCGCCGCGCCGTGGAGCATGGCGTCGCTGACGGCGCGACCGTGGGCGCGCCCCTGCTCGTCATCGCCGGCGCGGGCTCCGGCAAGACCAATACGCTCGCCCATCGCGTCGCGCACCTGATCGTCGCGGGCGCCGATCCACGACGCATCCTCCTGATGACGTTCTCCCGCCGCGCCGCGGCCGAGATGGCCGGCCGGGTCGAACGCATCGCACGAAAGGTGCTGGGCGAGAACAACGCCGCGATCATGCGCGACGCCCTCACCTGGGCCGGCACGTTCCACGGCATCGGCGCGCGCCTCCTGCGCGAATATGCCGAGCGGATCGGCGTCGATCCAGCCTTCACCATCCACGACCGCGAGGATTCCGCCGACCTGATGAATCTGGTCCGGCACGAGCGCGGCCTGTCGAAGACCGAGAGCCGCTTTCCCGCCAAGGGCACGTGCCTGTCGATCTACTCGCGCTGCGTCAATGCCGAGATGGAGATCGAAAAAGTGCTCGGCCAGCACTATCCCTGGTGCGCGGGCTGGGCCGCCGAGCTGAAGGGCCTGTTCGCGGCCTATGTCGAGGCCAAGCAGGCCCAGCACGTGCTCGATTACGACGACCTCCTGCTCTACTGGTCGCAGATGATGGGCGATACGCTGATCGCCGAAGAGATCGGCGGCCGCTTCGATCACGTGCTGGTCGACGAATATCAGGACACCAACCGCCTGCAATCCTCGATCCTGCTGGCGCTGAAGCCGGATGGACGCGGGCTAACCGTGGTCGGCGACGACGCGCAGTCGATCTATTCGTTCCGCGCCGCCACTGTCCGCAACATCCTGGATTTTCCGCAAAGCTTCTCCCCCCGCGCCGAGATGATCACGCTCGACCGTAACTATCGCTCGACCCAACCCGTGCTGGCGGCGGCTAACGGCGTCATCGGGCTTGCGCGCGAACGCTTCACCAAGAACCTGTGGACCGACCGCACCTCGTCGCAGAAGCCGCAGCTCGTCACCGTCCACGACGAGGCCGACCAGGCCCGCTACATCGTCGAGGAGGTGCTGGCCAACCGCGAGCAAGGCGCGCTGCTCAAGCACCAGGCGGTGCTGTTCCGGACGTCCTCGCATTCCGGTCCGCTGGAGATCGAGCTGACCCGCCGCAACATCCCCTTCGTCAAGTTCGGCGGACTGAAATTTCTCGATGCTGCGCACGTCAAGGACGTGCTGGCGCTGCTGCGCTTTGCCGAAAATCCGCGCGACCGCGTCGCCGGTTTCCGCATCCTGCACCTGTTGCCCGGCGTCGGCCCCGCCACCGCGCAGCGCGTGCTCGACCAGATGGCGGAGAGCATCGACCCGCTTGCCGCGCTCGGCCAGCTTGCGGTGCCGCCACGCACCGGCGCCGAGTGGACCGACTTCGTCCGCACGGTCGGAAATCTGCGTTACTCGGAATGGCCCGCCGATCTCGAGCGCGTACGGCTCTGGTATGAGCCGCATCTCGATCGCATCCACGAGGATTCCGAGACGCGCCGCGCCGATCTCATGCAGCTCGAGCAGATCGCGAGCGGCTATGCCTCGCGCGAAAAATTCCTAACCGAGCTCACGCTCGACCCGCCGGATGCGACCAGCGACAAATCAGGTCCTCCGCTTCGCGACGAGGACTATCTGATCCTCTCCACCATCCACTCCGCCAAGGGCCAGGAATGGAAGTCGGTGTTCGTGCTCAACGTCGTCGACGGCTGCATGCCGTCGGATCTCGGCGCCGGCACCTCGGCCGAGCTCGAGGAGGAGCGCCGCCTGCTCTATGTCGCGATGACGCGCGCCAAGGACGATCTCCACCTCGTCGTGCCGCAGCGCTTCTTCGTGCACGGACAGGCCGCCAAGGGCGACCGCCACGTCTACGCCTCGCGCACCCGCTTCATCCCGGAATCCCTCGTCTATCTGTTCGAGCGCACCGCCTGGCCGAAGGCGGCTTCGGCTGCGGCCCGCGCGGCGGCGCAGGGCCCGAAGATCGATATCGGGGCGCGGATGCGGGGGATGTGGCGGTAGCGCAGGCTTGTTTAGACGTGTTTTCCTAACGCGAACCGGTATCCTCTTCGCTCGAAAACGCTTTAGGCGTTCAGCCGGTCGAACTGGACCTTGCCTGCCTTCATCACCATCGGGATGTGCTCGCCCTGGCCGAGCAGGCAGGCCACATCGCGCAGCGGGTTGCCGTCGACCACGAGCAGGTCCGCAATAGCGTCGGGCGCGATCCGACCGAGCTTGCCCTCCATGCCGAGCACTTCGGCGCCGATCAAAGTCGCGCTGGCGATGACGGAGCGCGCTCCCAGAATTTCGGCGCGAATGCGGAATTCGTCGCTCTGGAGGCGTTGAGAAGCTCCAAGCAGATCACTGCCAAATCCCATCTTTACCCCGGCGTCGCGATAGATCGCGAGCGAACGCAGACCGGCGTCGCGGACATCGGCGATCTTGGCCACGCTCTCCGGCGGCAGGCCGTATTGGGCGCCCTCGTTGGCCAGCGCCTCGTAGGTGACGAGGGTCGGCACCACATAGGCACCCTTTTCGGCCATCAGGCGCGCGGTCGGAGCATCGACCAGATTGCCATGCTCGATGGTGCGCACGCCGCAGCGAACGGCGCGTTCGATGGCGGCAGCGGTGTAGGCGTGGGCGAGCACGTAGGTCTGGCGCCCGCGCGCCTCCTCGACGATGGCGCGGATCTCGTCCTCGGAGTAGCCGAAGGCGCCGACCGGATCGGTCGGTGAAGCGACGCCGCCGGACGCCATGATCTTGATCTGGTCGGCGCCCATCTGGAGCTCCTCGCGTGCCGCCCTGCGCACGCCATCGACGCCGTCGGCAACGCGCGCCAGCGCCCCGACACGCACGCAGCAGGGACACGGGGCGTCGCTCGCGAGGTAATCCGAGCGCGCCCGCATATCACCGTGGCCGCCGGTCTGGCTGAGCGCACGGCCGGAGACGAACAGCCGCGGCCCGTCGGTCAGGCCGGTCTCGATCGCCTGCTTCAGCGCATGGCCGGCGCCGCCGGCGTCGCGGACGGTGGTAAAGCCACGCCGCAGCATGCCGCGCAGCAGCAGCGTCGAGCGCAGCGTCACCAGCACGTTCGGCATGTGCACCTGCTGCGCCAGGTTGAGCTCAACGGCGATGGCGTGCACATGCAGGTCGATCAGGCCGGGCATCAGCGTCCTGCCCTTGAGATCGATGGTGCGATCGGCGGTGGCCTGGATCGGCCGGTCCGAGACCTCCTTGATCAGGCTGTCTTCGACCAGCACATCATGGCCTGCCAGCAATTCCGCCTGGAGCGGATCGAGTAGCGCGGCGTTCTTGAAGAGGATGCTGGACATCGCGGAATCCTGTCAGAAGTCGGCCGGCGCAAGCAGCGCCGGCAAGGTGAGCTGGGCAAAGGGAAGGCACGCGGCGATATCGTCCTCGCCATACCAGCCCGCCTCGTGAAGCAGATTGAGCGAGCCGAGCGTACGGCCGCGCCAGCGCACGGGCATGTTGAGCACGCTCGCGCAGCCGAGCGAGGCGATCAGCTCGTGGTCGGAGAACACCTTGCGCAGATCGTCCCGCGTTCGGCCGATATAGGCCTCGCCGCGGTCGAGCACGGCCTCGGTCCACGGGCCCGGCGCGAGGCGCTTGCGTCCGCCGGTCGGATACGGACCGGGAAGATTGGAATAGACCCGCGCGGCTTCGCCGCTGTCGCCGTCGTAGGTCAGGATCGTGAACAGCTTGTGCCCGATCGCCGACTTCACGGCTTCGTCGAGTGCCGCGAACAGTGCATCCGGCTGATCCGCCCTGCTCTGCGCCGCCGCGACGGCGCAGAGCCAGGGATCAGCGGTAACTTTCGTCCGCGTCATGCAACTTCACCCGCCGCGATCTCTTCCAGCGAGCGGCCGCGCGTCGGCACGCCCATCAGCACGACGGTGACTGCCCCGAGCAGCAGCACAGTGGTGGTGACCCCGAATACGCCGGCGAAGCCGAAATTCGGATAGAGATAGCCGACCAGGATCGGCGAGACGATCGCGCCGATGCGACCGATTGCGGAGGCGAGCCCGGCCCCCGTGGTCCTGACCGGCGTCGGGAATACTTCGGCGGTATAGGCATAGACGCCCGCATAGGTGCCGTTCATGAACAGGGACAGGAAGATCCCCGCCGCCATGATCTGCTGGTCGCTTTGCGCGAAGGCGAGCCCGAGCGCGCTGGCACCGCCGAGCACCATGTAGGTCGCGATCGTCGCCTGCCGCCCGATGCGCTCGTTGAAATACGCGGCGCTGAAATAACCGGGGATCTGCGCGCAATAGATCGCGATCGAATAGGCGAAGCTCTTGGTAATGCTCATCCCGTTCTGGACCAGCAGGCCGGGGATCCAGACGAAGAAGGAATAATAGCTGAAGGTGATCGCCAGCCACATGATCCAGGTCATGATGGTGATGCGCGCCTGGCGGCCGGCGAGCAGCGCCGCGAAATTGGCGAGCAGCGTTCCGGTAGCTCCGGCCGGCGCCGTCGCTTCGACGACCGGCTGCGGCAGGACATGGCCCGCGCGCGCAAAGCCTGCCTCGATCCCGTCGAGGACGGCTTCGGCTTCCTTCTCCCGTCCCCGGCTTTCGAGCCAGCGCGGCGATTCCGGCAGCGCCCGGCGCCACCACAGCAGCATGACGACCGGCACCGCTGTGATCACCAGCACGATGCGCCAGCCGTTCTCGTAGGCGGGAACGATGAAGTAGCCGAGCAAGGCTGCGGCGACGAAGCCGAAGGAGAAGAAGCCGGCGAGTGCGCCGGTAAAGCTGCCGCGATAACGCCGCGCGACGAACTCCGCGAGATAGGGCGCGATGATCGCGCTCTCCGCGCCGGTCCCCATGCCGGCGACAACGCGGGCAGCAAAGAAGGACGGCCAGGTATCGACCATCGCGCTCACGATCGATGCCGCGCAGTAAAGCGCCAGCGCCGACATCATCACCGCGCGGCGCCCGATCAGGTCACCGAGCGTACCGGCGAACAACGCGCCGAACAGGAAGCCGATATAGGTGCTGCTGCCGAGCACGCCGATCTGCACGCTCGACAGGTTCCAGGCAGTGCGCAGCACAGGCAGGATGAACGCCAGAACGGCTGCGTCCATCGCGTCGAATGCGTAGCCGAGCCCGCCCATCAACAGCAGATGCGTGTGGAAACGCGCGAATGGAAGGCGCTCGATGCGCGCCGAGATCATCGACATGAAAGTCCCCTCAGTCTTGGCGGCCCGGCGCTCCGCGTGTCCCTTGGGGAACCATAGACAAAGTGACATTATCGTCATAATTTATAATCATGATCTAATATATCACCATGGTGAATGTTTGTGTCGTTCCGCGCGCTCGACCTCAACCTCCTGAAAGTCTTCGAGGCGCTGATGACCGAAGGCAGCGTCACGCGCGCGGCGAGCGCGCTGACGATGACGCAGCCCGCGGTCAGCAACGCACTCGCACGCCTGCGCGACGCGCTCGGCGATCCCCTGTTCGTCCGATCAGGCACCGGGATTCGTCCGACCCAGCGCGCCGTGGTGCTGTGGGAACCGATCGGCGAGGCGCTGGAAAGCGTCCGTGGCGCGCTCGACGAGCAGGTGTTCGATCCCGCCCGCGCGCAGACCGAGTTCAGCCTGTCGATGTCGGACTACGTCGCCTCGCTAGTGATGCCGAACCTCCTCGGTCATCTCGGCAAGGTCGCGCCCAAGGCGCGCATCCACACCGTGCCCAACACCATTTTGGAGATCGCCGACCAGCTCGAGGACAACAGGGTCGATTGCGTGCTGAGCGTCTATGTCAATGAGGCGCAACAGCCGGCCGCCATTCGCTCGCGCTCGCTGTGGACCGTCGACTACGCCTGCTTCATGCGGCGCGGCCATCCGCTCGCGGCGATGAAGCGGCTGAGCACGCGCAGCTTCCTCAACGCGGGACACGTGGATGTGAGCCTCGCCGGCAAGACCTTGCCGTCCTACGATCTTTTCCTCGCCTCGCGCGGGCTGTCGCGCAATCTGGTCGCGACCGTCAATCATTACAGCGCCGCCTACGAGGTCGTGCGTCAGTCCGACCTGATCGCCGTGCTGCCGAGCGATCTGCGCTCGCAATCCCGGCACGCGCCGTTCCTGCACGCCATGCCGCTGCCACTCAAGGCACCGCCGCGCATCGTCAGCCTGTTCTGGCACCAGCGCAACGACACCGTACCGGCGCAGCGCTGGCTGCGCGAGACCCTGGTGGAGATGTTCGCCAGGTCCGATTGATCCCGCCGGCGCGGTGAAAAACTGGAAACCATGCCTTTCCCGGAGCAGCATTGTCGAAGCGGCCTCCACGCCCTAGCTGCACAGTAAACAATTTCCCACATGCGGGCGCCGCTCGCGCCCCCCTCAGAGACCTGATCGATGACCCCACCGCTTCAATTCGGACTGGATACCTTTGGCGACGTCACCAGGGACGCCACCGGCGCCATGCTTGCGCACGCGCAGGTGATCCGCAATGTCGTCGACGAAGCCGTGCTGGCCGACGAGCTCGGCCTCGACTTCATCGGCCTCGGCGAGCACCACCGTGCCGATTTCGCGATCTCCTCGCCCGAGACCGTGCTCGCCGCGATCGCGTCGCGCACCAGGCGCATCCATCTCGGCTCGGCCGTGACGGTGCTGAGCTCGGACGACCCCATTCGCGTGTTCCAGCGCTTTGCGACTCTGGATGCGCTCTCCAACGGACGTGCCGAGGTGATCCTCGGCCGCGGCTCCTTCACCGAGTCCTTTCCGCTGTTCGGCTTCGACCTGCGCGCTTACGAGGCGCTGTTCGAGGAGAAGCTCGACCTGTTCACGGCACTCTTGTCGCAGCAGCCGGTGACCTGGGAGGGCAAGCTGCGTCCGCCGCTGAAAGATCAACTGGTCTATCCGCCGGTCGAGAATGGCCGGCTTAAGACCTGGATCGGCGTCGGCGGCAGCCCGCAATCGGTGGTGCGCGCCGCGCATTACGACCTGCCCCTGATGCTCGCGATCATCGGCGGCGATCCCACGCGCTTTGCGCCTTACGTCGATCTCTATCACCGCGCCTTCAAGGAGTTCGGTCGCCCGGCACAGGCGATCGGCGTGCACTCGCCTGGCTACGTCGCCGAGACGGACGAACAGGCGCGCGAAGAGCTGTGGCCCGACTACAAGGCGATGCGCGACCGGATCGGCAAGGAGCGCGGCTGGCCGCCGATGGGCCGCGACGAGTTCGTCAATGAGGCCGAGCACGGCTCGCTCTATGTCGGCTCGCCGGAAACCGTCGCGCGCAAGATCGCCAAGACCGCAAAGGCGCTTGGCATTTCGCGCTTCCAGCTGAAATATTCGGCGGGGCCTTTGCCGCACGAGAAGCTGATGAAAAGCATCGAGCTTTACGGGCGGAAAGTGGTGCCGATCGTCAGGGAGATGATGGGGTGACTTACGCTCTGGGCCAGTCCGCCTGCGCCCTCCCGGCTACGGCGTGACAGCCTTCGCTAGCTTCGCGTGACGGTGATTTGGTCTGGCTTGCCCAGCCGTAGCTCGCGAAGCGAGCGAAGGCTGGTGGGGGAGGCAGGACTCGAACCTGCGAAGCCATGAGGCGGCTGATTTACAGTCAGCTCCCTTTGCCACTCGGGACACTCCCCCGCTCGACGGCAGCACAATCGGGCCGGACCTTGCCGGCGACCGAAGACGGCCATGGAACGTGAAGGCCGCGACAGCCCGGATGGGGGCGCGACCGGGCGCGTTTATGGGCGATGCGGTGGGGCAAAGTCAACCGAGGCGAACAGCTAAAATCGCCCCCGAAGCCACCCAAATTGCCATATTCCGGGACCCGTGACACAAGCGAGCCCATGAAGGATCGAAAATTCACCCCAAGGGGCCCCCGCGGCGGGGCTAAGCCCTTCAACAGGCCCGGAAAATCAGCCGGCCGGCCGGCCTGGCGCGACCGCGATTCGCAGTCCGACGGACCGGTCATCCTCTATGGCTGGCACACCGTGACCATGGCGCTGGCCAACCCTCAGCGGCAGATCCGCAAGCTGACGCTGACCGAGAACGCCGCAAAGCGGCTTGCGGACGAGAACATCGCGACCCGCGTCGCGCCCGAGATCGTCCGGCCCCAGGAGATCGACCGCCTGCTGTCGCCCGACGCCGTGCACCAGGGCCTGCTGGCCGAGGCCGACGCCCTGCCCTCGCCCGACATCGAGACCCTGGACCAGGAAGGCATGGTGCTGGTGCTCGACCAGATCACCGATCCGCACAATGTCGGCGCCATCCTGCGCTCCGCAGCGGCTTTCGCGGTGAAGGCGATCGTCACCACGGCACGGCACAGCCCCGAGGCAACCGGCGTGCTGGCCAAGGCCGCCTCCGGTGCTCTCGAGCTGGTGCCAATGGTGACCGTGCAGAACCTCGCCCGAGCGCTGACCGCGCTGAACGAGCGCGGCTTCCAGACCGTTGGGCTGGACAGCGAAGGCAGCGAGGACCTCTCGAACGTCACGCTGCGCGAGCCGCTCGCGCTGGTGCTTGGTGCCGAAGGCAAGGGCCTGCGGCAACTGACCCGCGAGACATGCAGCGTCGTGGCGCGGCTCGACATGCCCGGCGAGATCAAGAGCCTCAACGTCTCCAACGCCGCCGTGCTCTCGCTCTATGTCGGCGCGAGCCGTCTCGGGCTGATGAAGCGGTAGAGCGTTTTCGAGCGAATTGGATACCGCTTCGCGTCAAGAAAACGCGTCAAACTAAGAATCCAAACAACAAAACGCCCATCCGCATCGCGCGGACGGGCGCTTCGTCAACTCAACCAATCAAACGATCAGTAATAGCGGCGCAGCACGCGGTGGCCGCCGTAATACGGCGCGCGGTGGGCGTAGCCGTAGCGCGGACCGTAGCCGTAGTGCGTGCGCGGCAGATAGCCGTAGCGCGGGCCATAGCCGTAGCGATACGGACGGTAGTACGGGCGCTGATAGGGATAGGCGGCGGCGGCACGATAGCCATAGCCGTTGCCGTAGCCATAACCACGGCCGTAGCCGTAGTTGGCGGGCGCGACGACTGCGTCCTCACGATAGGTCGGGTACGGCGCGAATGCGCCCGGTCCGGTGTAGGTCGGCCCCTGGTTGACGTAGTAATACTGCGTGGCTGGCTCGGCGAGGTGCTCAAAGCCCCATCCGCCATAACCCGGGCCATAGCCCCAGCTACCGCAACCCGTGTTGCAGCCGCTATAGACCGGCGCAACCGGTGCGCACGTGCTGAAGCCGCAAGCCGCGGCGGGCGCGGTGGCGACGAACATCACGGCAGCCGCCGCAACCAGTCCCGAAATCATCTGACGCATTACTCTCTCCTGTTGATTTTCGTATCTTGGATTTTTTCTTGAATTTTTGACGTTTCTTAAGTTGGCGGCCTTCCGGGCGCCTGTGCATGCGGCCGCGGCCGAGGACGCCGCGGACGGTCGTTGATCTCAGGCGCAAAGATCACCGGCGGCGGATTGACGGGCACGTCCATCTGCGGCGGCAGCGGCGCCGATTGCACACCCCAGCTCTGGTGATAGCTCTCGGCGGGCCTGGGCAATTTGCGGTTGGCGGGCGGCTCGACCTCGAGCCGGCCGTAGCCCGGCCGCAAGCCCATGGTCGGATAATAATGGCCGACGTCCTCGGGCTGCCGCTCGGCGATGTAGCGCCCGCCATAGATGGTCGGCTGCACCTGGACGTTCTTGCCGAGGCCCCAGACCCCCTCGACCACGCTGTAGGACGCGTCGATGTTGTCGATGATGATGGGCACGCCCGGGCGGCCGGGAACGACGATATCGAAGCCGCCGCCGGCAAACGCCGTCGCGGGCAATCCGATCAGAAAGGCGGCGAGCGCGAGAGCGCGCATGGAAGGATCCCGGTTTATCCGACGCTCAACCTATCCGATCGCCACGCGGAGAAGGTTAAGGCCCGCTCACCAATTTCCGGTAAGCCTAACGTGCAAGGGTCGATAGCGGCTCAAATGCCGCAAGCTGCGCTAGCGAAGCGTTAACGGGACACAAACCCGCCGCACATGCTGGATCGCACGAGGTTGCGTGGCACAAACTGTACATCCTCGGCGGGCTCACGTCGATGTGACCCCACATGCGAGAAGCCGCGGAACGACTGCCGGATGGCGCGCTTAGCACAGGTCTCAACAACATGGAGCAAATGCCATGACGAGCCTGAAGCTTCTTGGCTTGGCCGCGATCGTCGCGTCCACGCTGGCAACACCGGCCTTCGCGCAAACGACAGTCGACAATTCGGGCCGCTGCACGGGGCTCTTCCAGGATCCCAATTGCCAGAATCTCACCCCCGGCAATCCCACCACCGATCGCGCCTATCGGCGCCGGCACATGGCCCGCGGCCAAGTGAATCCGGATGACGGAACTCGATCGGGCTTCTGGCCGGTCGACACCGCAGGCGCCGTTGCTGGCGCCGCCGTCGGCACCGCGGCAGCCGTTGCATCCGCGCCGTTCCGCGGCTGGGACAATTCCTACGCCTATGACAATTCCGGTGGATATGCCGGCGGCCGTAGCGAAATGGGCTGGTACGGCAATTGGGATACCTATGCGGCCCGCAACGGCATCGTTTGCCGGCCCGGGACCTGGTACAAGGGAGCGGACGGCCTCCAGCACATCTGCCAGTAACACCGCACAAGTCGGGTGAAGAGGATCAGGCGGCCCTACGGGCCGCCTGTTTCATGGCGGCGAAACGCACCTCTGGAAGCATGGAATGCCGAAAAGTTCACTTCGCGGATATGAGGTGACACATGAAACGACTACCCGGCACCGCCGGCATCGTCCTAGCCTCCGCAACACTGCTCGCCCTGACCGGCGCCGCGCACGCGGTCGATCACGGCAAGGCCGCCAGTGACTACGGTTTTGCGAACGCCTCCCTCGAACTCTATTGTAAGGGTATCCTGACCGTGGCCGATGCGAAGGAGAAAGCCAAGCTCGACCGGATGTACCGAAACAATTCACGCTGGAAAAAGGACTACGCCGAGGGTTACGACTACATCGCCAATCGTGAGCGGCGCGACATGTCCAGTCTCTGGTCGATCTGTGTCGATGCAGCCTCACGACAAAAGTGGTTAAGGATCGCCCCGGAGGTACGGGTCATCCTGCAAGACTACGCCGACGGAAAACTTAAAGAAAACGAAGCGCAGGAACAATTGAACCAGAAGAATGCGACCTTGTTGGCCGTTCCTGCGACCGAAGAAGCATCCGACGTGGAAAGCACCAAGATCAGTCTGGCAATCAGGATCGCGTTGTACGAATCGGTCTGCGAGATCAAGCTGTCCCCGGCTGTCGAGCAGGCCAAGGAGCTATTGCTGAAAAACGTCGGCAAGAAAATAGTGATGATAGGCAGCGCCGCTATCATCGGGTCGTGGAACGGCGACAAGGCTGCGATGGCCAAGTGGTGCGCTGGCGCTCCCAAGACGCTGCGCATGATCGAAGAGGGTATGAAGCCATGAAGTTTGCCCTCACCCTCCGTCACCATTCTCGCTCTGCCCTGCAATGCGCAGGCACAAAAAAGGTCGCTAGTGCTTTAGCGCGGCGCGTTCGCTATCATCTTAGCGACCCTTTCCCTTCATGATCTCGTCTATCATCATGAGCGTATCTTTATACGCTTGATCCATCACCGGGCGGCAAGTGCCCTCGAATTGATCACGCAACACTTTGATGTTGTCGCACTTGCGCGACATCTCGTTTGTCATCTTGTCGTTGGCGACCGTAGCCAAGGCTCCAACCGCTTCTTTGGAAACGCCAGCCTGCGCACCTATGCGAATGCTGCGACCGTGCAACACGCCTGCTGCAGTCTTGAGTTTGCCGAGCAAAGGGTCGCTTGGGTCTTTTTGCTCACGACAGACCGCATCAATAGTCGCGTAATTCGCGCAGTTGATTGCATCGTCAAGAGGCGCCGCGTGAGCGTCGGCGGCCGCGAGTGCAGCGGCGACGGCGAGAAAGCGTTTCATGTCTCGTCCTCACTCCAAAGGGACGTGTTTGGTTCCGAGACCGCGCAAGGCTTCGACAGCTTTGGAGCACCATTCGTTTTGTCAGCTTTAGTCTTCCAAGAATCGGTTGACGGTTGCGTCGACGATCATCCGTTCTTTTGGTCTGACATCCCTCGCCCGTACCTCCAACGGGGGCAGTCTGGTTTCCGGCTCTACACATTTTCTGCCAGGCGGCGGTGCGGAGAAGAGCGCAAGCCAGTCAGACTAGACCTACACCCCGACTGCGGCTATATCGACGCAAACGCTGCCCGACCGTGCACCCCAACGTGCCGACTGGACAAGTTTCTTCTCGTTAACTGCTTATAATTGTTTGGTTTTGCCGGCTTAGCTCAGCGGTAGAGCAGCGGTTTTGTAAACCGAAGGTCGGGGGTTCAATCCCCTCAGCCGGCACCAGCGCTTAGCTTGTTTTATTTCGATGTCCCTCAACCGGGCGCGGCGTTGTATCCTTAGTTGTTTTCATTCCCGGGGCTGGCTTTGCTCTAACCTAATTTTTTTGACCGGCGTCGACAGACTTTGGACAGGGCCGCCCCACAAAGGCGGCCCTTTCTTCTGCGGGCTTCACACCCCATCTGCAGCCTATGCGTACCGCGTTCGAATTCTGCCTGACGACCTAGGATACCTAGGGTGAAACAGCATCTCATATCGACGCAACGTTGATGACATCCAACGTCCCGCGAAAGATCATGTCACCCGCCACATAAAGGATGACGGCGAGACCGACGTAAGCAATCCATCGATAAGTTTGCAGAAGGCGCGCAATGAAAGAAGCGGCCACGCCCATCATCGCGATGGAAAGCCCCAGGCCGAAAATCAAGATCATCGGATGCTCGCGTGCTGCCCCTGCCACGGCCAGAACGTTGTCGAGAGACATGGAAACGTCGGCCACGACAATCTGCCAACTCGCTTGAGCGAGTGTTTTGCGAGCTTTGCTGCCTGCAATTGCTCCAGCGGCGTCCATCGCACCTGTTGGCTCTGTGGAGGATGTGCGCAACTCTCGCCACATTTTCCAGCATACCCACAACAACAGGATCCCGCCGGCGAGCAAGAGGCCGACGATCTGGAGGATTTGCGTCGCCAACCCGGCGAGTAAGACGCGCAGTATCGTCGCGGCAACAATACCGATCAAAATCGCCTTGCCTCGTTGCGCCTCAGGAAGTCCGGCTGAAGCAAGACCGATGACGATGGCGTTATCGCCAGCAAGCACCAGGTCGATCAGAACGATCTGCAAGAATACGCTAAGGACATCTGTATCGAAATAATCAGGCACGGGTCATGTCCCCGCCGCGGGGGAATGGGCAGCTGCAAGCGAGATCGCATACGTCTATCGGATCGGTTGACCGATACCTGCCACCAAGAAACGGGGGTCCTAACGCCGCCGGTTATCAGGGGCTAGCGCTATCGCCTAGAGCCGCGTCCGAATGTAGTCTGACCGGTTGCTCGAAAAGAAGTGCCACTTGATCTGGTTCGCCAAGAATCGCGGCGGCACAACCCAACATGGTCAATGCCCCGGCAACATCCCATAGCGTTACATTTTCTAATGTCGCATTTCCCGACTTTGCCCAAGCCAAGACCGCAGTGATCATCGCGTCTGAGAAAAATAGAATACTGAGCGCTGGCAAGACGAGCTGGGAATCCAGCAGGAGTATCATCAAGAATGCAGGAGCTGCGACCAGTATGCTCAACACCGCGCATGTGCAAAATGCTTGCCGCCAAGAAGCATTCCTGTTTGTCCAACTTGCACGAGAAAGGATCATTTGATCCTCCTGCATAGGAGCATTTTTTAGCGCCACTCACCTGCTGAACTACTCTGGTCTAGCTGATCGTTTTCCGACGTCTCCCCATCAATGTTTTGTCCTATGCCGCTGACTCTCAATTAACGTAAGAATGCCAGCGGTCACCACGGCAATAACGACGACGGCTGCCAGCGCCTCGACAGAGGCCAAGGTCCCGTACCACTTGTTCCAAAGCTCAATCACGTGCTGGCTTCTCGCGAGAGTGCACCCACGATCGACAAGATCTGCTCTCCAAGAAGAACGAACTGGGCGATCAAAAAAGCAATGCTACTCATCGTCGCGCGGTTTTTCACCGCGCGGCAAGGTGACTTATGTGGCAAGTCTAAGCTGACCTTCATTGCTGAACCGGAACTAAGAACCTAGCGTTCCCACAGCGAACGGGAACGCGCACCACATGCCCAGCGCTGTGGTCAAGCTTCGTAGATCCCCTTGAAGGTCGGGGGTTCAATCCCCTCAGCCGGCAACAGCGCTTGAGGCGGAAACCTCAGCTTGCATTCTTCGGCGCACTGCTTTGCTGAAAGTGCTCCGCACCGTTGATTTCGACCCAGCCATGTTTCGACTGCTCGAAAACCGATCTTAGCGGAGCCGGGAAATTCGGGTCCGCCATCGCGCCGACGGCGACGCCGATCATCCCTGGCAGATTGTCCGCCTTCCAATAGACCGTCGAACCGCAATGGGTGCAAAAATAGCTGCGGACCTTGCCGCCGCTCGCGGCCTTGCGAACGTATTCGCTTGGGGTCCCCGAGCTCGTGACGGCCTCAGCCGCGTAGAAGGCACCGACGCCGAAGGGCGCACCGGTTCGGCGCTGGCAGTCCATGCAGTGACAAGCAACGACCGCGCGGGATGGCCCCGCGAGCGACAATGCAACGGCGCCACAACTGCATCGGGCATCGATCATCGCGCCTCCGAACGTCGCGCTCACTCCGTCCCCACCTCGAACGCCAGCAGCACGTTGCCGGCGACGCCGCTCCATTGGCCGTAGCCGGAATTGGTGTAGAGCATGCCGCCGGCGATGACCGGTCCGGGACCGTCGATCGCGCCGCCATGGGCGGGGACGCCGTTGACGGCCTTGTAATCCTGCGCGGTATCGAACTCCCAGAGCAGCTTGCCGTCGCTGGCATAGGCCCGCAGGAAGCCGCTGACGCCGCCGGAGAACACGACGCCGGGGATCAGGCTCACCGCCGCCGAAAGCGCGGGGCTGCATTGGAGACGATCGCCACAGGCGACAGGAGGCACCTCCATCACGACTGTCCCGCTGGCGAGATCGAGGCCGAACAGGCCGCCGCCTTGCGTGGAGTCGAGACGTCTGGTGCCGTCACGCAGGAAACGCACGTCGGAGTTAGCGACATAGATGCGATCCTGATCGGCGGCCGAGCCCCATTCGCTGCCGCCAAGCGCACCGCCCTTCCCGATCCGCGTCTGCCACAGGATCTTGCCGCCGTCGTCGGGATCGAGCCCGTGCACGACGCCGGATTTCTGTGCGATGGCAAGAACGCGCCTGCCGTCGCGCAGGGTTACCAGGATCGGCGACTGGCCGAAATCGTGGTCGGGTCCGTGATCCTCGGGACAATTGGTCTTGTCCACGCCGTAGCATGCCACGACATAAGCGTCCTTCGGCGTGGCCTGCTGGCTCCAGAGCAGCTTTCCCGTCGCAAGATCGAAGGCGAGAATCGCGTCACTCGTCGCGGATGGCGGATTCGAATAGGAATTGCTGGTCGCGACATAGATCGCGCCGCGCTTCACATCGATCGTCGGCGCCGACCAGATCGCGGCACCGGACGGGCCGAACAGCTGCACGCCCTTCGCGTTCTTGTCGGTCGGATGCGGCACTTCGGGGATCGTATAGGCTTGCCAGACCGGCTTGCCGGTCGCGGCCTCCAGCGCCACCACGCTGCCGCGGAAGGTGCAGCATTCGTAAGAGGCTTGCGAGCCGGCGGCCTCCTCAAGCGAGGACACCGGCACGTAGAGAACGCCGGAATGCAGCACCGGCGCGCCGGTAATGCGCGCGGCCGGATGCTCCTCGACCTTCGTCTTCCAGATCAGCGCCCCCGTCAGCGCGTTCACGGCATAGGCGTTGGCACGCAAATCGCCGAAGAAGATCGCGAACTGATCGGAGCCGGGAAGCGGCGCGACCGTGATCGCGGCGCGCACCGCCGCATCGATCGCGAACGTCCACAGCGTGCAGCCGGTTCGCGCGTCGAGCGCATGTACCTTGCGGTCGGTGCCGCCGATGAACAGCAGGCCGCCCATGATCGTCGGCGGCGCAAAGGACACCGAGGCGCCGGGAAACGCGTAGGCCCATTTCAGCCGCAGGCGCGGCACCTGCGCCGCGGTCAGCCCCGCCATGTCGGCCGGCTGGAAGCGGCTGTTGTTGAGATCGACGCCCCACCCGTTCCAGCGTGGACCGTCGAGCGGTTGCGGAAAGCCGCTGATCTGCTGCGTGCAGCGGCCCTGCGCGTCGGATGCGCTGTTGATTGCGGCCTTGCCGGTGACGAAAGCAGCAATCGCGCGACGCTCGTCGTCGCTACGCTCCTTCGCCATCGCGGCCATGCTGCCGGAGGTCAGCGTCCCCAGCACGTGATCGAACGACATCGCCTGCATGGCGCCGCGCGCGGGCGCGCGGTTCTGGGCATCGCCGGCATCGTGACATTGCGCGCAGTGGGTGGCGTAGAGCGCGGCGCCGTCCTGCTGCGCCAGTGCCGGCGTGGAGCACCAGATCAACAGAGCCGCTACGGCAAAACTCGGCCTCATGGCGTTCTCCGGCATCGTCGACACGCGACCCAAAGATCGCGTCACACAACCTGAAGTGTATCGCCAGTGCGGTCACGGACGCAATGGAGTTCCGCCTGCGTCCGTCACATCGCTGTGGCCGTGCGGATACGATCGGGCAGTTCATCCAGACGCCATAGGGCAAGGCTCTTGTCGCGCCAGCCGCCGCCGCCCTCCTCGCAACGCTCGTTGATCAGCGCGCGCGGCGCGGGCCAGTTGAATGGTGCCTTCTCCATGTTCAGCGCGCGCCAATCGCCATCCGCGCAATCGCGATTTGCATCCCATTCGGGAAATGTCGTGACCAGCAGGAAGCCCGCGCCGCTCTGGGCAAAGCGGGCAACGGCGCGGGCGATGTTGTCGAAGCTCAAATGAACCAGGCAGTCCCGGCACAGGATGACATCCGCGCGCGGCAGCGCGTCGCGCGTGACGTCGGCAACGAGAAACCGGCCAGACCAATCGCCGCCGGCCACACGCCGGCGATTGGTCTCGATCAGCGACGGCACGATGTCGATGCCGGTGTAGTCGAGGTCGAGCTTGATGCGGCCGATCCAGCCGGCATCGCCGCAGGGCGCATCGAGCAGCGAGCTCGCGCCGAGCCGTTGCAGCAGGGGAGGAAGCTCCTCCCGGATCGCAGCGGTCGCCGGGTCCTCCGAGCCGAGGCCCGAGACGGATGTGGCCGCGCCCCACAGGTTGGTCTGCTCGATCCGCTCGAACCGCGCGGCGAGATCGAGGCCGTCAAAGTTCTCGCGGTCCGCAACGAAGCGCTCATGGGCGAGCACGGGTGGACGATTGGTGATCATCGGGCGGGACTCGCGTCAAGATTCCGTCGCAAGCACACTATACAGCCGACGCGTCGCCTCCGAAATCTCCCTGGCGCGAGTTCGCTGATGATTACCCGACGAACGGCCATGACCGGCATCGCCGCGCTGCTGACGTCTATCCCTGCACACGGTGCACCAGGCGAACAGTTCAGCGTCACCTCCGGCAATGACAGCCTGCCCGTATCGCGTTACGCGGCGACGGTGGCCGGGAAGCGCCCTGCCGTGATCGTGCTGCACGGGTCCCGCGGCATCGAGCTTAGGCTCCGCGCCTACGAGCGATATGCCGATGCGCTGTCCGCCAAGGGCATCGACGTCTATTTTCTCCGCTATATGACACCGGCCGATACGGCCGCGCTGACGCCGAAGTCCAGCACGCATGAGAGCCGCGATGCCTATGACACGACGCGGTTCGACGATTGGGCCAACACGGTCTCCGCCACCGTGACGGCCATCCTGGGCCGGTCCGACAGTTCCGGGCGCATCGTCCTGCTCGGCTTCTCGCTGGGCGGCTACGTCGCCGCCGACACCGCCGCGCGGGACACGCGTATCACCGCGCTCGCGGTGCTCTATGGCGGCATGCCCGACGCTATGGCCGCCAAGGTCAAGCACCTGCCGCCCCTGATCGCATTGCATGGCGAGGCGGACAGGAACGTGCCGGTCGCGAAGGGACGGCAACTGGTCGAGCTCGGCAAGTCGGTCGGCGCCGAGGCCGAATTCGTGCCCTATCCAGGCAAAGCCCACGGCTTTGATTTCTCCGACACCGACCCGATGACATCCGATGCGATCGATCGCGTCACACGGTTCTTCCAGCCAAGGCTCGCCGCCTGATCGAGGCGGGTCACGAAGATGGCTCCTGACCGCAGATTGGACCGAAGTTCAACATGAGGTAGCATGCAGGCCGCATGCGCTCGACTACCAGCAAAGAGAAGGCCAAAATCGTTGCCGGCGCCGTGACGGCCGTCGTCATGACGGCCATGCTGTTGGTGTTCGCGCTCGGCCTCTTGCTTCCGCATTAGGCGCGGTGAGCGCGGCGGACGAGTGCCGCCGCACACACTTACGCCGCGCGCACGGTCCGCAAGAATTTTCCGACTTCGTCCTTCAGCCGGTTGCTGTCGGTCGCCAGCATCTTGGCGGTCGAAAGCACCTGCGAGGACGCCGAGCCGGTCTCGGCCGCGCCGCGCTGCACGTCGGTGATGTTGGTGGAGACCTGCTGGGTGCCGTGAGCGGCCTGCTGTACGTTGCGCGAGATCTCCTGGGTCGCGGCGCCCTGCTCCTCGACGGCCGCGGCAATGGTGGACGACACCTCCGACAGCCGCTCGATCGTCGCGGAGATGTCGCGGATCGCGTTGACGGATTCCTGGGTCGCGGTCTGGATGCCGGAAATCTGCTGGCTGATCTCGCCGGTCGCCTTCGCGGTCTGCTCGGCCAGCGTCTTCACCTCGGAGGCGACGACCGCGAAGCCGCGGCCAGCCTCGCCGGCACGTGCCGCCTCGATCGTGGCGTTCAGCGCGAGCAGGTTGGTCTGGCCGGCAATGGTGTTGATCAGCTCGACGACATCGCCGATCCGCGTCGCCGCGATCGAGAGCTCGCTGACCCGCTCGGTCGTGGTGCGCGCCTGGGTGACGGCCTCGCCCGCCATCCGCGCGGATTCCTGCACCTGCCGGCTGATCTCGTTGACCGAGGACGACAGCTCCTCCGTGGCGGTCGCGACCGACTGCACGTTGCCGGTGGCTTCACCCGAAGCGACCGCGACCACCGAGGTCAGCTCCTGCGCGCGCTGCGCGGTGGTGGCTAGCGTCGAGGACGACGCTTCGAGCTCGGTGGACGCCGAGCCCACCGTCTCGATGATCTCGCCGACCGCGCGTTCGAAGCCGTCGGCCAGGTTGACCATGTCACGGCGGCGCTGCTCGGCAGCCTGCTTCTCGATCTCGAGCTGCGCAGCCTTGAGACGTTCGACCTCGAGCGCGTTGGTCTTGAAGACTTCGACGGTCCTGGCCATGTCGCCGATCTCGTCGCTCCGGTCCTTCTCGGGCACCTCGGTCTTGAGATCGTTGCGGGCGAGACCCTCCATGGCGAGCTTGAGCCGGGCGATCGGCCGGGACATCGCATTGAGGCCGATGAACAGCGCGATCGCGATGCCGACGATCAGGCCGCCGGCGCTGACTCCGATCACGGTCCAGGTCGCGGACCTGGCGTCGCGGTTGATGGCTTCCTTGCGGTTGCTGACCGCCTGTGCGGACTCGGTCACGAACTGGACGATGCGTGCGAGCGCCGCGTCCAGCACCGGATCGCACTCCTTGTGCGCACGTTCGGCGGCCTTGGCATTCTCCTCCACGCTGCTTGCCTGCGCGCCGGCCTGAAGTACCGGATCGCAGCTGGCGAACGCGGCCTTCAGCTGGTCCCCGATGCTCTTGACCTGGCTGGCGCGCGACGGGTCGTCCTGCACGGCCGCATCGAGGTACTGGCCGATTTCGCTGCGGTTCTGGTTGGCGATCTTGAGACGGCCAGCGTTGCCCGCCTCCGTCGCTTCGGTGAAGACCGCATAGAGCGCGGCATGATAGGTCTCGGCGCGGCGCTGGGCCCGCGTCAGGTTGAGCGCCGAGGATTGCGCGGCGGAGAGTTCGGCAAATCCGTCGACGGTCGCCGAAAGTTCGCGCGCCGCGAAGCCGGCGACGGCAAGCATCGCGCATCCCATCACCGCCACGATCAGCGCGACCTTCCACACGATTTTCAGATTGTTCAGAAAGCTCATAACAGCCGCCCCAATGCTTCTGCCGACGCATAATCCCAGCAACGGGCATTGGAACCGGCGGACGTTAAGATTTGATGCCAAATCCCCCGAGTAGTCTTACGGAAAAATAACTATTCGGGGGGTCGGCGTAAGCCTCGTGTAAGCTTCTGCCTGTTTTGGGGGCGTGATCCGGACATGACCGGCCGGAACCGGTCGCCGGCGTCAGCCGTTGTCGGCCCATGCGGATCAAGGAAGAAAACCGAAACATGTTTCTGCTGGCGACAGTGACGCTGTGCTGTGTCGCGGTGGCCGGCACCGTTGCGCTGTTCGAACTGGCACCAGGGCCGGCTCCGGCAACGCAGGTCGCCGAACGCGCGGCGATCGACGTTACGGCGCCGACACCGGTCCGGGTGGTGGGCGCGCCGTTCGAGCCCAACATCAACCCGCGCGAGCGATAGCGCTCACGTCGGCGATGCCTCTGTGCCCGCCTCGGGCCGGCCTTGAGCCCGCGCCAATTCCTCCACGAACGCGATCACCTCGGCCCGCTTGTCGGGCGGCAGCGACAAGAACGCACGGACCAGCCTCAGGCCCTGCGCTTCGTCCGACTGGTCGGATTTGACGTCCATTCCCCACTGTCGGGCGGTCGGGAAAAATATGCAATCCCCAGCCGGACACCTCCTTGATTCGGCCGGCTAGCTTTGCTGGAATAGCTCCAACAGAGGTGGACCATGAAGTGGATCAGCGAGCGCGACGCACTGATCGCGCAGACAATGGCCTTCGTCCAATCGGTAACCGGCAAGAAGGGTGACTTCCATCCGCCGGAGAGACCGACGGCTGCACCGGACGTGCCGGTGGGGACCGTCACCGTCGAGACCGTGGCGGTCGAGACATTGGCGGTCGAGATCAAGCCGCCGCCAGTCCCGCTCGCCCCGCCCGTCATGATCCCGCCAGCACGGACAAGCGGCGATTTCCGTTCCGAGATGCAGGCCCGCATCGCCAATTTCCGCAAGCATCAGGAGCGATTCGAGCGTGAGCGGGAGGAGTATTGCGCGGCGACCCTGACCAGGCTCCGCGCGGCCATTCGCGACCCCTCCCTCCGTCCGCCAGCCGAAAACTAAGGCCGACGGTCGATCAGACACCTACAGCCAGGACCAAACCAACCAGAGATTGGCCGCACAGGCGCTGAGCAATCCCAGCGTCAGTGGCAGCAGCATGTGCCCGCAGCAGGTCTTGAGGTCGGTCGTCATGGCCGAAAACATCCGCTGATTCCGGCAAATGAGTCCCAGGGATTCTTTTTTTTGGGATTCAGGACTCGTTAAAGACTCAGGGTCCACGGCTCCGATCACGCCCCCGTAATCGTCCCGGAACCCCCTGCCCCATGAAGCCGTTAACGCGCTTTCCGGGAGCGGGAAGAATGCCCTACGCCCTGTTCTGCAACGACGCCCAAATCAGCAAGGCCTATCCCAGCGAGGCCGACGTCTGGCAGCTCGCGCAGCAAAGCGGCCTCGTCGTGGATGTCAGCACCGACGACCAGCGCCACGGGCCGCGCCGGGTCCTGGACAATGATTACGAGATCAAGCCCTGCCGGGCCGCCCAGGGCGAGGACCCCGCCAGGAACAAGGCCGAGGCCGAACAGCAGTCGAGGATGGAGCTTGCGCTGAATTCCTGAGGTTAGACCCAGGGTATCTCAGGATGGGATCTCTCAGGGGGTCGCGGTCGCCAGCGAGGCCTGCTCGCCCGCCAGCACCACGCAGGCCTTGCGACGGTGCAGCCCGCGGATCGCGCCCGTTACCTTCAGCACCTTACCGGATGGGCAGGAAGCGTCCTTGACGAAGGCCACCTCATAGGGTGCCAGCATCAGAGGCTCGGATTTGAGGATTGTCTGTGCAGCGCACGGCAGGGAGATGAAGCACGAGAGCACTACTGCCGACACAAAGATACGCATGTCCGTCGTCCCACCAGCCCGGTAATTCTCATATAACGCCTTCCGGAGCGCGAGTTCCGTAGGCGGCAAAAATTATTTTTGCTTTACGCCAGTCCCATGACGCGCGTGAGAACGCGCGCCCCAGACCATTTGCTTGCAAATGACGCGCCAGATGGTTCACGCAAAGCAAACAACAGGCAGGCAAACAAGGGCCTGGCAAACGAAAGGCCGGCGTGAGCCGGCCCTTGTCAGGTCGTGGTCGCTGTTGAGCGTCAGTAGCGCGAGGCTGCCGGCCCGCCCCAGCCGAAGCGGTAGTTCACACCGACCTTGACGGTATGCTCGTCCTCCCGGCCCCGGACGCCGACGACGTCGGCCGGACCGGAGGTGAAGGTCGTGCTGCCAAAGTTGTAATACTGATACTCGGCCTTGGCCGACCAGCTCGGTGCGAACATGTATTCGAGGCCGGCACCGACAGTATAGCCGTCCTTGTTGTTGCCAGTGGCGGTGAAGGGCTGCGCCACGCCGGCGACATTGACGCCGAGGCCGCCATTACGCCAGGCGTAACCGCCCTTGGCATAGACCAGCGCCGGTCCCCAGGTGTAGCCGATGCGGCCGGTCACCGACCCGAGCTGGTCGGTGTTGGACGTCACCTGTGTCCCCAGCGGGAACGTGACACCGTTGTTGTTGGTCGGCAGCCAGGAATATTGGGCCTCGATGCCCACCACCCAATTGGGCGCGAACTGGTAGTCGAAGCCGCCCTGCACGCCGCCCAGGAAACGGGCGTCGCTCGACTGGAAGCTGCTGTCACCGGCGAACGCGCCGCCGACATGGCCGCCGATGTAGAAACCGGTCCAGTTGTAGATCACCTGCGGCGGCGTATAGGCGGGCGCCTTGGTATAGGTGCGCGGCTGCATGTCGGCCGCAGCGGCCGGTGCGACCAGCGCCAGCAGAGCGGCTGCTGCGCCCAGCAAAATCGTCTTCATGATCATCCCCGTTCTTTCAAATTCGACACTCAGGAAACAACGTGGCGTGAATTAGGTTGCTTCGCGGCGATGCCGGAACGTTGATCGTCTGTAACTGTGACGGGGTGGCAACAACGCGATTTGTTCCGTCACACCTGCTTGCACCGACTGTTTTCGTCGTCTGCGCAAGGCGGGCTGTAACGATCTGTCGCAAGGCAAACCAGCCCCGTTCAAAGCTCGCCAAATTGTGATCCAGCGGCTCCGGCGGCCTCTGTCCTAGCACCTGCCGATGAAGGCCGGCTTTGCGCTACCGCGCCATCTTTTCCAGTTCCGGAAAGGGTGCGTAAACCGCACCGGCGCAGAGCTCGCCGGCGCGATCGACGATGCGGTCGCCCCGCCCGTTGACGAAGACGGCGGCCCGTTCGCGCATGCCCTTGTAGCTGCCGTCGGTCTCGCGTGGCGTGAAGTGCAGGCAGGCGACGTAGAACTGCCGTCCGCCGATCTCGCGCAGCACCGGATCGGCCATGGTGGCCTCGCGCACACCGACGGGATTGTTGAGGTAAGCGCGCATCAAGGCCAGCGTGTCACTGCGAAAATTGTCGGGAAACGGCTGCGGCCCTCCCGCCTGGGTCCCCTCCATCAGGGATGGACGATCACCGTCGCTGCCGAAACATGCCGCGAGCGCCAGCGGCAAGACCAGAACCAACGCCAAGATCACCGCACGCTTCGCCAACCGCCCCACAGGCCACGCTCTCCGCTCGATCAGACTCGGAGGATGTTCTAGCCCCAAGGTTGCACGAAGGGAATTCGGTCCTGCTCGTATGCTGCGCAAATAACGCACCGCCCCGCCGCCGGCGCCTGCGCTTTCGCGCTGACGCCGAGACGACGGGCCGGGCCTGAATTCCGCACGCGGCGGCGGGCAATGCCAGGGATGCCGCCGCGCCGGATCAGTCGTTAGCTGCGCTTGTCGATGGCCGCCGGCTTGGTCACGTCAGGCTGCGCCTTCAGCGACTTCTTGGCCGACAGATGCTTGTGGTGGTGACGATGCGTGCGCACGGCCTTGTGCTCATCGGGCGTGACCGCGGCATTGGCGTTCATCGCCTTCGACTTGGTATCCACCTTGGCGTCCGCCTTGACGTCGGCGGCCTTCGTGTCGGCCTTGACGCCGGCCTCGGGTTTCACGGCGGTGGTCGACACCTTGGTCTGGCTCTGGTCCGCCTTGATCACCGGCGCGGTCGTGGTGGTCTTGCCGGCTTCAGCGGCGAAGGCCGGGGCTGCGATTACGGAAGCGGCGAGCAAGGCTGCGGAAATGGTCTTCAACATGGTTGGTCTCCTCTTGGAAGGATCTTGAGGCGGCGCCCTCTCGCCTACTCTTCGATCGTGGGTGGGAGCCTAGGCGGCGCGCGCTGAACCCAGTCTGAAGTCCCTTGCAGGCTTCTGTTCATCTCGATGACAAGTTTGTCATCTGCGGAGGGGCGAATAGATCGTGCGAAGCGGGAATGTTTTTGCCCTCTGGGTGTTCCGGTCTTTGGGCAATCGTGTAGGATCGCCACGTTCCATACGGGAGAAGATAGATGCGCAAACTTTCCATGCTTCTGGTACCGGGGCTTGTCTCGATGGCGTTGGCCGCCGGACCGATGCTGACCAGCGCCTACGCCGCGGGCAGCGACGAGCCCTCGCCGCCGCCGAAGTCGGACAGCTCGGCCAAGAAGGGGAAGAAGAAGAGCTCCTCCATCAGCGATCCCAAATTCCTCGCGGCCTATCGCACCGCCTACACCACGATCTACGACGGTCACGACTACACGAGCGCGATCGGTCAGCTGAAGTCGCTCGAGCGCGACGACGTCGCCGACGTCGCCAATTTGATCGGCTACTCCTATCGCAAGCTCGGCGACTACCAGTCGTCCAAGGTCTATTACGAGATCGCGCTGAAGGACGATCCGAACCACGTCCGCACCTGGCAGTATTACGGCCTCTGGCAGCTCGAGCAGGGCAACCGCGAACAGGCGCAGTACCACCTGAACAAGATCGCCTCGCTCGCCGGCACCGACAGCTCCGAGTATCGCTCGCTCGCCGCGGCGCTCGACAAGCCGACCGGCGCGACGCTCGTCTACTGAGACATCGCATCCTCGAACGAAACGAACGGGCACAACCTCGGGGTTGTGCCCGTTCCGCTTTCTCGGTTAGCCTCTCGCATCAAGTGCTCCCCTCGCAAATTGGTGCGCAATGGATACGTGGCTGCGATCCGCGATCGACTACATCGGCTCCTGGATCGAATTCCAACAGACGGCATTCCAGCAGCCCGGCGTCATCATCGCATTTGCCCATCGCGGCGAAATCGTCGCCGAGCACGCCTTTGGTCTTGCCAATCTCGACACTGGCGAGAAGCTCACCCCGCGCCACCGCTGCCGTATCGCCTCGCATTCGAAGAGCTTTACCTCCGCCGGCATCATGAAGCTGCGCGACCAGCGCAAGCTCCGGCTCGACGACACGGTCGGCCAACATGTCGGCGGCCTGCATCCGCGCGTCGCCGAGACGACGATTGCGCAGGTGCTCTCGCACAGCGCGGGGCTGACGCGCGATGGCGCCGATTCCGGACAGTTCATCGACAACCGTCCCTATCTCAACGCCAGGGAGTTGCTCGCGGAATTGAAGCTGCCGACCGCGATCGAGCCGGGGACGCGCTTCAAATACTCCAACCACGGCTTTGGCCTGCTCGGCCTCGTCATCGAAGCCGTGTCGAAGGAGCCCTACTCCGCCTGGATCAAGCGCGAGATCATCGAGCCCGCAGGCCTGCGCGAGACTGAGCCGGATGCGCCGCTTCCCAAGGGCGCATCGTTCGCGCGCGGCCACACGCGAAAAGTGCCCTTGGGCGAGCGTTGCGTGATCCCCGGCGACAATCCGACGCACGCGATGGCGTCCGCTACGGGCTTCGCCGCCACCGCCGGCGATACGGCCCGCTTCTTCGCGCAGCTTGCGCCCAACGCCAGGAAGAGCGTGCTCTCAGTCGCAAGCCGCCGCGAAATGACCCGGCATCACTGGCGCATCCCGCAGAGTTTCGAGGCCTATTACGGCCTTGGCATCAACGCCGGCAAAACCGACGGCTGGGACTGGTTCGGCCATGGCGGCCATTTTCAGGGTTACATCTCCCGGACCTGCTCCATCCCCGCTTGCGAGCTCGCGATCAGCATCCTCAGCAACTCCATCGACGGCGCGGCGCCGTTCTGGATGGACGGCGCGATGCAGATCCTGCGCGTGTTCAGGACTCGCGGCGCCCCCGACCGCCGCGTCCGCGACTGGAACGGCCGCTGGTGGACGATCTGGGGCGCAACCGACCTCGTCCCCGCGGGCAACCGCGTGCTGGTCGCCAATCCGCAGTTCATCAATCCGTTCATGGATGCCGCCGAGATCGAGGTCACCGGCCGCGACACCGGCAAGCTCGCCTGGGCTGCCGGGTACTCCAGCCACGGCGAGCCGGTGCGCCGCGTCCGTGACGCGCGCGGCAAGGTCAGCGACATCTGGATCGCCGGCGCCAATATCAAGCCGGAGCGTGTCGTGGCGCGCGAGATCGCGCGGAGATATCCGCCGCGCAAGCGGCGGCCTACTCTCGGATAAGAGCCTCGACCTCGCTCCGAAACGCCTGCCGCGAGCCGTCGCGCGAATAGAACATGTGGCCACCGGGATAGACGACGAACTTGACCCGCTGCGTGGCGAACGCCGGAAGCTGGTCGAGCACCCGCTTCGATCCGAAATAGGGCGTGGCGAGATCGAACAGGCCGTGCGCGACCAGCACGTTCAGCTTTCCGTCGGTGGCGAGGATCTGGCGCAGCTCCGACACCGACTGGGGCGGGTTGATGCCGCGGCCGAAATCCCAATTGCCCTCGACGGCGCCGTTGAGGACTTCATAGGAGCCATCCGGCCGCCAGTTGAGCTTGCGCGTGAGAACATCGACCGCCGCACTCGTCAGCGGCGCCTGGAGCGCATCGCCCGAGGGATCGCCGAACCGGGAGCTGCTCGAATCCGGATAGGGATCGAAGCCTCGCACCGAGGCGTCGTAGCGCCCTGTCACCTTGCCGTTCTTGCGGTCGAACTCGCGGCGGAATTCACCGACGTCGAAACGGCCGGCGAGCCGGCGGCTCACGGCCTGGTCGATCCCGGTGAGCTCGGCAACCTTGTCGGCAAGGCGATTGGTGGCCTCCTTGTCCGCCTCGCCCTTGACGAGGTCGGCCAGGAACTCGCCCCGCGCGTAAGCCTCGACGTCGGCGAGATCGGCGCGCTTGACCGGCCCCTTGGCTTCGCGCGCCACCGCGACATAGCTCGGCAGCGTCGCGACATATTGCAGGAGGCTGGTGCCGGTGAACTCGCGGAAGTCCAGGAGCGGCGACACCAGGATCAATCCCCTGACGCCGACGCCATGCTGGAGCTGCAACTGGCGCACGACCTTCGGCCCGCGAATGCCGCCATAGCTTTCGCCGCCGACATATTTCGGCGAGGTCAGCCGGTCGTGCTTCTCCAGCCAGCGGCGGATCACGAGCGCGATCGAATTGACGTCGCCGTCGACTGAGTAGAAGGACTTGCGCGCGTCCTCGCCGCTGGCAACGAAACGGCTGTAGCCGGTGCTGACGGGATCGATGAAGACGAGATCGGTGAAGTCGAGCCACGTCTCCGCGTTCGGCTTCACATCGGGTGAGGCGGACGGCGACAGGGCTTCGCCATCGAGCGGCAGCCGCCACGGACCCGCAGCGCCGAACTGGAGCCATGCCGAGGACGCGCCGGGACCGCCGTTGAACAGGAACGTCACGGGGCGCGTCGCGCGGTCGGCACCATCGAGCTCATAGGACGTATAGGCGATGTCGGCGAGCGGCTCACCCTTGCCGTCGAACACGCGGATCGAGCCGGCAGTCGCGGTGAAGTCGAGAGCACGGCCCGGCAGATCGAGCGTCTGCTTCGTGGTCGAATCCGACGGAAGACGATGCAGCTCGGCGGCGGACGATGAACCCTGTGACGCACCTGGCGCGTTGCCGCCGCGCCCACCCTTCTGTCCCGCTGGGGCCGTCGTCTCGGCGCGCGGCTGCGGCGGATCGTCCGCGCGGGCAAATCCCGCGAGCGCGAAAGTCGACACCGCCAGTACCAGGGTCGCGCGGCGGAGCGCCGGCAAACGCATGACCATGATCGTTCTCCTTGTCCGGCTGCGAGAGCCGGCGAGCATCGCAAGGCTAGCGAGAAATTGCGACGGTTTGGGGGATGGCCGGCCCGGCGGCGCCTGAAGAAGCCGGGCGAGCACAAATCGACCCGGATTTGCCCTGAATCGGGATGGACGCTGTTTGCCTTGAACAGCGGTCCTTCTCGACAATGCAGGCCCAGGTCGTATAGACGAGCCCGGCGGAACTTTCTCCAGCCAGCGGCCCTGCCCGGAAGCCATGACCAAGCCAGCGCGATACAACCGGATCGCCTTTGTCGCGAGCCCAAGCAGCGAGGCGCAAACCGCCTTCGGCCAGCTCACTCGGGACTATGGCAATTGCGACCCGAACGACGCCGATGTCGTGGTCGCGCTCGGCGGCGACGGACTGATGCTCCAGACGCTGCACCAGAACATGCACTCGGGCAAACCGATCTATGGCATGCACCGCGGCACCGTCGGCTTCCTGATGAACGAGTACTCGACGGTCGACCTTCGCGCCCGTCTCGAGGCAGCGCAGGAATCCGAGATCAACCCGCTCCTGATGCGCGCCACCGACGTCAACGACCGCGTTCACCTGCATCACGCCATCAACGAGGTCGCCCTGTTCCGGCAGACCTTCCAGGCCGCGCGCCTCCGGATCCTGATCGACGAGCGCGAGCGCATGGCTGAGCTGATTGCCGACGGCATCATGGTGGCGACGCCTGCCGGCTCCACCGCCTACAATCTGTCCGCGCAGGGACCGATCCTGCCGATCAACGCCGCGCTGCTGGCGCTGACGCCGATCAGCGCCTTCCGCCCGCGCCGCTGGCGCGGCGCGCTCCTGCCCAATACGGCTTACGTCGTGATCGAGGTGCTGGAGGGCGACAAGCGGCCGGTGGCGGCGGTGGCCGACCATGACGAGGTGCGCGACGTCCGCCGCGTTGAGGTGCTGTCCGACAAGACCATCTCGATGCGCATGCTGTTCGACCCCGGCCACAGCCTGGAAGAGCGCATCCTGCGCGAGCAGTTCGGTTACTGAGCGCCGGCGCGGATCACTGGCCGCAAGGCTGAATCGATTCCAGGCCGCCCGCCATGGCGGGATCTCCGAGCAGATCAAAATCCCTGACAACGGGAACGAAGCTCTTCGTCTCCGACGTCATCAGATAGATCGTGACAGGCAGCGATCCCTGCGGCGCCGCGTTGGCGCGACAGAATTCCCTGGCTGCCACGCCGAGCCCCATCGACCCGCGTTTGCCTTGCCTCCCCTGCTCGACCATCGACGCACGTAGCGCTTCGAAGCGTGCAGCATCGCCTGGCGACAAGCGATAGGCGTAGGTCGAGGAGCCCAGCGACGGCGCAGGCAGGCCGGCGCGATCTCGCGGGTCGCTCATCTCCATCATGGCGAAGCTCGTCCTGGTCTCGGCCTCGCCGGACACTTTGGTGACGACGTCGAGCTTGACGCCGCCCGAACGTGGCCGCAGCGCGTCAGGCAACTGCACGGCGACGCGCAGCATCGACAGATCCGTCGTCCTGGCATCGATGCGGGCAAGCGGCGGAATCGATGTCAGCGGCACCGAGCTGCAACCGGCAAGCATGAGCGCAGCCGCGCTCGCAAGAACACGCGCCAGGCGGTTCATCGCAGGCATCTCCAGTCTGGACTTGAAGGATTGGCTAGGCCGATTTCCGGCCAGCCCCGCGCGGCTCCAGCGCGTCGTCCGCGCTGTCGGGGACATATTCCAGGATATCGCCGGGCTGGCAGTCGAGCACGGCGCAGATCCGCTCGAGCGTGTCGAAGCGGATGCCGCGCACCTTGCCCGACTTCAGCAGGGAGACGTTCGCCTCCGTGAGCTCGATGCGCGCAGCAAGCTCGCGCGACCTGATCTTGCGCCTGGCGAGCATGACGTCGAGGTTGACGATGATCGGCATGGTCAGATGATCTCGCTGTTCTCGTGCCACATGCGAACGGCATCGGCCATCACGGTCGCGAAGGCGACGAGCGCGAGGCCACTCAGCACCGACAGCACATGCGACTGCTCGATGCCGAACATGACCACGAGCTGGCCCGGCTGGTTGGCCCGCGTCAGGTTGAGCGTGGTGAGCATCTGCACCAGCGGCGACATCAACGCGTTGGCGATCAGCGCGAGGCCCATCCGGCGGATGCGCCAGGCGTTGTCGGTCACGAAGACCTCGCCGCGCGCGAAACGGGAGAACAGCATCGAGAGCTGCAACAAGGCGTAGAGGACAGGCGCAAGTCCGATCAGGCTGATCAGGGCACCGGCGAGGCGCGTACTGAGGTTGAGCGTGAAGGGCCGCGCCCCCAGCGGGGACTGGGTCGCGATCCAGTGCCGGAGCATCTCGTCGCTCGACCAGAGCAGCGGCACCGCAAGCACACCGCCGGCGACGCAGAGGAGCGCGCCGACGGCCACGATCCGTCCGATGCGCCGCAACCGCGGCTCGACCGGCGCAGGAAAAGGAAACGCGACGACGCTCATCGGACTAGCTCCCATTTAATTGTATATTTTTATCGTTTTACAATAAAAAATGGCAGAATTACGATATTAATCCCTTCCCTCGTCACGTACTCCGCGAAATGCCGGCAGCAACCCTTCCTTAACCCCCGCCGCGATATGGTTAACGAAAGTTGACCGCTCCGGCCCAGGCGTCATGTTCCGCATCGATTTCAACAAGCTGCGCTTCCTCGTCTGCGACGACAATCCGCACATGCGCCGCATCCTGCGGACGCTGCTGCACTCCTTCGGCGCGCGCGAGGTTTACGAGGCCGAGGACGGCGCCACCGCGCTGGAAATGTACAGCCATTACGTGCCCGACATCGTCATCACCGACTGGGCGATGCCGATCTTCGACGGGCTCGAGCTCGCGCAGATGATCCGGCAGCCGGAATCCAAGGGCAATCCTTACGCGCCGATCATCATGCTGACCGGTCATTCCGAGAAACGCCGCGTCACGGTCGCGCGCGATGCCGGCGTCACCGAATTCCTGGCCAAGCCGATCTCCGCCAAGGGCCTCTACCAGCGCATCCTCAACGTCGTCGCCAATCCCCGGCCCTTCATCAAGACCAAGACCTATTTCGGTCCGGACCGGCGCCGCAACACCAACTCCGCCTATATGGGCCCCGAGCGCCGCGTCGGCGAAAAGCACGAGGTGCTCCAGCAACCCTCGCTGCTCGACAAGGCTCGTTCCTCCATCTAGCGCAACGTCTCACACGATCGGGGCAGACATCATGGCGAAGAACGGCGCAAAGGACATCGAGGTCACGGCCTTCGCCACGCACCAAGTGATCACGCAGCCCAATCCGCTGCGCAAGGTTCTGCGCCGTGTCGAAGAAAAGGACCTGGACGATCCGGTCGCCCGCGCCGAGCAGGCGCTGGCGGGCCTCGCCGGTGAGTTCAAGGACTGGATGGCGACCGAGGTCAATCGTCTGTCGGCCGCTTATGTCGCTATCCGCCATGAGGGCTTCACCAAGGAGCGGCGCGACGAGCTGTTCCGCGCCGCGCACGACATCAAGGGCGACGCTGCGACGTTCGGCTATCCGGCGGCGGCGGGAGTTGCGGAGAGCCTGTGCCGCGTCATCGAGCACGCACCCGATCTCGACAAGGTGCCGGCCGAGCTGTTCACGCACCACATCAACGCCATCCTCGCCATCGTGCATGAAAACACCAAGCTCGACAGCATCAGCGTCTCGGCCGAGCTCAGCCGCCGCCTGCGCAAGGTCGCCGACGACTATCTCGCCCACGCCAACCGCGACCGCCCCGAGCATCTCGAGGTGATTTTGGCACCGAGCATCGCGCCGGCGGAGTAGCGCCCCGGCGCTCTCCTCGCGTCATTGCGAGCGCAAGTGTCGTAGGGTGGGCAAAGCGACTCGTCCGCCGTAGCTCGAAGAGCGAAGGCGGAAGCGTGCCCACCAACCAATATAAGCTGTGCGGATAAATGGTGGGCATGGCGCTACGCGCCTTTGCCCACCCTACGGCATCTCGCTACGCCGCGATCAGATCGTCATACACGGGATCGAGCGCGTCATCCGCGACGAGCTCGTCGCAGAACAACCTTGCCTCTTCGCGCGCGGATTCCGTGGCGAAGCGGCGGAGCAGGACCATCAGCGGTTCGGTGGCGCCGCGGTCGGTCTCGCAATGGGTGAGCACGCGCTCGACCATGCGCCGGCGCAGCCGCGCCGCGCCGTCATCGGTATCGACAAAACCTTGCTCGTGGCAGGCATCGAGTGCGACCTGGAACGCCGCGAATGTCGCCTCGGGCAACCCGGCGCGGCGGAGCAGCGCGTGCAGGCTGTTGCCGCCACGGTCGTGCAGCAGCGCGCAGACGCGTGCCAGCGGCAGGTCGGCAAGTTCAGCGAGCGCGGCATCGAATAAATCGAGATTGCTCGACAGCAGCGCACGCAGGATCAGGCCCGCGGTGAGCTGGCCGGTGACGCGCAGATGATGCACCAGGCCCTGCATGTCCTCGCCGCGCGAGCGCGCCGCGATGTTCATGGTCGAGCGGTCGCGCGCCTCGGTCGCGATGCGCTCGGCACGGTCGGCGCTCAGCCAGTTCCGCGCCACGACGAACTGCGCAAGGGTCTCGGAAAGTTTTGCCACCAGAGCGGCGCGCGTCGCGGCCGGCAAATCCTCAAGCACCAGCATCGCCTCGCGGATCGCGGCGAGATGGCCGTGGCGCTCGACGATGCGATTCCAGGAGAACGGCGCGAGCTCGGCGTGGGGATTTTCGATCAGCTCGAGGGCTGCCGCCGCGCAGCCGACTTCGGCGATGGCGGCGCAGACCGACACCGGCAACGCGATGCGGCGGGCGACCGCGCATTGCACCTCGTCATTGCCGGTTGCGACGATGTCGACGAGATCGGCGTCGATCAGGAGCGGAGAATGTTCGAGCACCGGCAGCGCGACGGTCGGCTGGTCCGCCGACAGCGCCCGCACGATCGACGCCGGCGCATCGGTGCTGCGCGCAAAAGCCTCGGCCATCGCCTGCCGCACCAGCGGCGAGGGATCGTCGAGCAGCATCAGGAGCGCGCCTTCGGCCGCGATACGGTCGTCATGGGAAAGGTCTGAGATCAGCCAGGCCCGGGCCAATGCCCGCGTCGCCTCGGCCCGCTCGCCGGCGGGCGCCGTCCTGATCCAATTGATGAACTGCCGAACAATCATGCTGCTTCCGGCTTACACAACAAACGAAAACGGTGACGGCTTGTCACCTGCAACACAAAATAAACCACGACGCTTAACAAAGCGTTCACCATAACTGGCTGGTTTTATTGACGTTTTGTTAAGGGAACAAAGCCGCCTGCCACGCGTCCGGGACACGAGAGCGGGTTATTCGCGCAACGATCAGCTCGAGAACGTACCGCTGCGATCGCTGAAGAGATCGAGTGGTTGCGGCGGACGCACGTCAGGCGTCGCCGATGCGATCGAGGCTAGCGAGGCGTTGCTGCCCCACAATTTCTGCACCGTGGTCGAAACCGGCTGCGTGGTATCGCCGGGCTGATAGATCGAGCGGAATGCGGGTGTGATCGGCGTGTTGTCCGCAGCCGTTGACGACGACGTCGCACTCACCGGCGTAACGCCGCGCGCCTCCGGAAAGGTCTGCAGATAGGCGGCGTTGTCGATGACAGGCGCGCTGGGCTGCACGCCATTGGCACTTGCGACCTGCGTCGTGGATGGCGTGTCGCCATACATCGCCATCGCACTGCGCGTCGTCTTCGAATTCGCCGCGCTGGCGTAGCGCGCGTCGAGCACCGAATAGACCTCGGAGACGCTGCGGGCGCGGCCGTCCCTGGCGTAGAAGATCGATCGGTTGGCGGAGGCCGCATTGGGAAACAGCCGCGCGCCGACCGCTTGCGGATTGTCCTCGGCATTGGCGATCAGCTTTGCGGCGCCGCCGACACCCATGAAATGCGCCATGTAGAGTTCGCTGTCAGACGGCCTGCGGCCAAGCAATCCGGTGAGCTTGAAACTGTTCGACTGCGTCAGCGCTGCGGCCATGGTGGAGGCGGCTTCCGGATCGTCGCGCAGCTTCATGATCGACCGCTTCATGGCGGGATCATCGACCGCGTAACTGCCCGACGACGTCCTGGTGATGGCGTCGGAATAATTGCCATAGCCGAGCTGGGTGCCCGCCTCCTTCACCGTACCCAGCCAGGTCTGGTCGATGAACTGGTAGAGCCCGTGCGCGGACGACGTGGTGGCTTCCGCCGTCGGATCGAAATCCGATTCCATCTTGGCGGTGGTCAGCATGTACTGGAAGCTGACGCCCGTCCGGTTGGAGACCTGCTTGATCGCGCCGGCGACGCGTGCCCGCGACGGATCGAGACCCGTCGTCTGAGAGGCACTGGAATTGTCGACCGACATGATGGAGTGCCCGCCCCGTGCGGCGTTGAGCGACGCCGGCAATTCGGCGCCTGTCGTCTCACCGTGGGACAGGTATGGTTAATGCGGGGTTAATCTGGCCGCTCGCCGTCATTGCGGCCCGAACTCGGGGTGACGGCCGGCTATTTCTTGTAGACGGCGTCCGGATCGAACAACCTGTCCGCATCGATGAAGACCAGCTTGGCGCCGCCGCCCTCGGCGTCGACCTTGCGGTAAAAGCAGGACCGGCGGCCGGTGTGGCAGGCCGCGCCGATCTGCTCGACACGGATCCAGACCGCGTCCTGGTCGCAATCGGTGCGGATCTCGATCACGCGCTGGGTCTGACCCGACGTCTCACCTTTTCGCCACAAGGCATTGCGCGATCGGCTGAAGTACCAGGCCTCGCCGGTCGCAATCGTCTTGCGCAGCGCCTCGTCGTTCATGTACGCGACCATGAGCACGTCACCGGTGGCGACGTCGGTCGCCACGCAGGTCACGAGGCCGCCGGCGTCGAACTTCGGCAGGAAAGCGAGGCCTTCCTCGATCTCATGGGAGTGAGCGGACACGGGCGTCCTCGCTAGAGCATGACGCGAACATAGACCTTCGCGAGGTCAGCGCGTCGTGCCTCGCACCAGGGACAGGAAACGAGCTTGCTCCGCCGGATTGTCGCGGAACATGCCTGTGAAGCGGCTGGTGAAGGTCGAGGCACCATGCTTGGCAACGCCGCGCACCGACATGCAGGTATGCTCGGCCTCGATCAGCACGGCAACGCCGCGGGGCTTGAGGATCTCGTCGATAGCCGCCGCGATCTGCGCCGTCATGTGCTCCTGGGTCTGGAGCCTGCGGGCAAAGATGTCGGTCAGGCGCGCAAGCTTCGACAGGCCGACGACGCGTTCCACCGGCGTATAGGCGATGTGCGCCTTGCCGTAGAACGGCATCATGTGATGCTCGCACTGCGAGGTGAACTCGATGTCGCGCACCAGCACGAAGTCGTCATAGCCGGCCGTCTCGCCGAAGGTGCGGTCGAGCACCTCGGCCGGGCACTGGTGGTAGCCCTGATAGAGCTCGTCGAAGGCCTCGACCACACGGCGCGGCGTGTCGAGCAAGCCTTCGCGCGCGGTGTTCTCGCCGATATAGGCGAGCAGCGTCTTCACCGCCGCTTCCGCCTCTGCGCGCGCGGGGCGCGGCTGGTCGGCGCGGACGGCGGCCGCGAGGAATTCGGCAGGGTCGAGCTCAGCCGGGCGGCTCTCGGGCTGGCGGTCGGAGGGCTTGCCCGGGCGGATGGATTTGATCGTAGCGTCCATGTCTACTCCGTTCGACGGCCTAACGGCCGGAGTGTCACCGGCAGACGGGGCGGCAAGCCGCCGGACGCCTGAAGAGAACAGTTTTGACGAAAAAGGCCCTTGGGTCATCACGCTGGCAGCGCAGGTCTGGACCGCTGTGCCGCACCGCTGGACTGTTTTTCCGCCAGTTCCGCCCCTATATAGGACCGTGGACGGCGCCCGCCAAGGCCGATCCGGTGCGGAAGTGTTGGACTCCATCACATGCTGAACGACATCTATAACAAGCGGATCATCGAACTGGCCGGGAATATTCCACGCCTCGGACGGCTGCCGGACCCCGACGCCACCGCCACCGCCCACTCCAAATTGTGCGGCTCGACCGTGAAGATCGACCTCAAGATGGAGGGCGACAAGGTCACCGACTTCGCCCATGACGTGAAGGCCTGTGCCCTCGGACAAGCCTCTTCATCCATCATGGCAAGTCGCGTCGTCGGCTCGACCGCGAGCGAACTCCGCGAGTTACGCGAAACCGTTCGCAAGATGCTCAAGGAGAACGGCGCGCCTCCCGAAGGCAAATGGGAAGAGATCAAGTTCCTCGAGCCGGTCCGCGACTACAAGGCGCGACACGCCTCGACCCTCCTGACCTTCGATGCCGTGGTCGATGCCATCGGCCAGATCGAGGCGAAAGCCAAACAGCTAGCCGCGGCGCAGGGCTGATTTGGTCGAGGTCATTCCGACGCCTGCGCCGGCGCGAACCCGGTCGCGCTACGATATCTGAATTCCGGCTTCGTCGCTTTGCGAACGCCCCGGAATGACGATCAGGGAAATCCTACTTTTGCGAGCCTGCGCTTTGCGCTGCACCGGTCGGCACCAAGGCTTCCGCCGTCTTGGTCGATTTGACGGGCTGCGGTTCCGCTTCCGCGCCGAACCTCGCCTGCGTCTTCGGTGCAAGTTCCGCCACCGCGGGCGCCGCGACGTCCACATGCGGCAGCACGTCGGCCACCAGATTGGTGGTGACGAGATTGGTGAGCTTCAGCTCGCCAGCATCCAGCTCGTGCAGATCTTCCCACGGCGGCACGCTGAGCGCGAGCGAGAGCAGGTCGCCGGCGCCGCCCATATCGAACGTGTATTTGGCGAGCCGGCCGATGTCGCGCTCCACGATCATCAGGTCCTGCGCGCTGTAGCTCGCCGCCTTGGCATCGTCGGCACGATCGCCCATCCAGATCTGGTGGACCCGGACATGAGCGGCTTCCGGCACGTAGCGCTTCTTGCCGGCCAGCAGCAGGAACACGCACATGGATTCGCAATAGGCTTCGGGCGCAACCGCCGGACGGGCCGACTGCCCGCTGCGGTTCTGAACGCTGATGCCGACGGTGGTCGAAAGTCCAAGATTGCGGAAGCGCCGGCCGAGCGTGATCGCGTCGTTGACGGAACCGCCGCTGGAGTCGAGCACCACGGTCGCGCCGCCAAGCTGGCGTCCGCGCGAAAACTCCTCGAAATCCCTCGGCGTATCAGCGGTGATGATGCCGACCGCGCTGACCCAGCCGCGGCAGTTCGGGTCGCAGGCGACCCAGTTGAACTTCATCGGCAGCTTGCGCTCTTCGAGGGCGGCGCCGGCATGAGCCGTTGTGCCGGTCGTGGCGACAGCTCCGAAGAGCGCGGCGCCAAGCGCGGCTGCCCCAAGCAACAACCAGCCGCGACGGTCGAGGGAGTTCAGAAGTCTCAATCTGGTTCCTTCCCCAAGCCCCAAAGGTTCCCCAACAGTCCTCGGTAGCGCCCTCTGAGTCCATCATACGGGCGTATGTTTCTACACACGGTCGTCATAAAAATGGTATCCGGGGGAATACAGATCGTCCACAGGTACTTGCTGCACTGCTCCCAAAAAGCACGGGAAATATGGCGCAGAAACAACAACTTGCGGTTCCCTGCGCCGGAACCGCGCAATACCTCGCTCACGATCGCAGCACAGCGCCCATGAAGCATTCAACCTGCGAGCACTGTTCCACTCCCATCGAGGGCGCGCTCCGGCTCCCGCGCCGATTCGGCCGCGCACTGATCTGGCTCTACCGCCACACGCTCTCGCCGCTGGTCGGCTACAATTGCCGGCACCTGCCGACCTGCTCGGTCTATGGCGACGAGGCGATCGAACGGTTCGGGCTGTGGGCCGGCGGCTGGATGACGCTCGCGCGACTGCTTCGCTGCAATCCTTTCGGCACATCGGGAATCGACAACGTGCCCCTCACCGCACCGCAAGGCGCGCACTGGTATCTACCCTGGCGCTACGGCCGCTGGCGCGGCGTCAACGCGTCCTGAATATCACCAGGAACGCCGCGGCGCTTCGCGCATCGCTGCCTTGAATGGAACCGGAACTTCCCCCTCGCGTTGTTGTGATGCTCCTACGGGAGGAAACAAGAATGCGCTGGAAAATCAGCCCTCATTTTCACTTCAGGCTTGGTCCACATCCTGGTTCCAGAGGGCATCACGACCCCAGAACCCTCGACATGATTGCCATCATTGCGCTGCTGGCGCTCGTCGTCGGCTCCGGCTGGTATCTGGCAACGAGCCTTGCCACGGCGCCGAGCACCACGGCCTTCATCGTGCCGAGCCAGAGCGTGCACTGGTAGGCTGGACGTTAGAGATCGAGCACCATCCGATCTGCACCGGGTTTGGCGACATATCATCAGATGGCGTTCGCGTTCGTACGGCTGGTTGTCATCGCCCGGAGCGCGTGACGCCCGCCTCAACAGGCAAGCTAACGAAACCAGAAAAAGCGCCCGGGCGGGATCGACTCGGGCGGACGCAGCCGCTTCGGACGCGGCGGCTTTGGCGACGGCTCGGCGGACGAGGTGGTCTCCGCAGCCGGCGCCGTCTCGCTTCCCGGCACCCTCACCGACAGCAGCAAGTTCGATTCATGCGTCCGCCAGCGATAGCCGACGCCGAAATCGATCGGCTGGGCGCGCGTGAACAGGTCGGCGTAGCGCTCCTGGTAGCGGCCGGGGAATTCGTCGATCGGTCCGAGATAGCGGCCGAACGGGAAGAACCGCCACTGTTGCGCATTGTAGTTCGCAAGCGGAATGCCGGAATCGTCCTGGATGATGGTCGCGCTGTTGGCCAGCAGCCAGTTGCGAGCGACGGAGAAGTCGCCCTTGTGCAGGAGATAGGACGCGCTCTTGAGCAGGCTGTTGCCGGGCCCGAGCGTCTCGCAGAATTTCAGAAATCCCGTGTTGCGCGCGCTGGCATTGGAGAGATCGGTCGAGAAATAGTACAGCGTGCGCGCCTCGCCGTCGCTTCCGGCAAAGGTGATGCGGACACCGCGCGTCGCGTTCCGTCCCGGATTGTCGCCTCCCGTATGCACCCCGCCCTTGTCGTCGAGCGCGATCATCTCGACATTGCGGATGGTCTTGCCGGAGCGCGCGAGGAAGACATAGAGGATCGGCAAGGTGCCGTTGACCTGGTTGGCGTGCAGGTCGACCTTCATGTGCTTGGTGATGAAGAAGGAGAAGCTCAGGATCGAGCCGAGCGAACGCTCGACATTGTAGAGCGCGGCACCGACCGAGCCGCGCGGCAGCCGCGTCAGGTCAGGCACCGCGCCGACCGGCTCCAGCGCGCCGAGCACGTAGGTGCTGGCCTTGGCGTAGAACGCATCTGCGTAGAGGAAGTCAGGGCCGCTGAACAAGTAGAACATGGTCGGCCGGGGCGCGGCCAGATTGACGTCGGCCCAATTGCGGATCTTCGAGAGCTGCCGCTGCTCGAGCTGGGCGAAGGCGCCGTCGAAGAATTTTGCGTGGCGCTGCCAGCCCGGGTCTTTGGTGAGCGGCACCAGCGGCGAGTCCGGCGAAGGCTGCATGCCCGCGAGAAAGCGCGCGGTATCATCGAAGGTGACGTCGGCGGCACGTGCAGACGAGACGGCCGCGGCCAGCAGGGCAAGAGCGACGGCCGCAATTCTCATGGGTCGAAACATGTCTATTCGCGGTGTGATGACGTACCAGCGGCGACCGGCCGCCTGCGGAAAACAGCATAGATCAACAGGCCCGAGAGCATGAGCAGCATCCCCGCCAGCGACTGCACCGGCCGCTCGGTCAACAGGTAGTACATCATGAACGCGGTCACGAGGAGGAAAACGAGCGGCGTGAACGGGTATCCCCAGGCGCGATAGGGCCGCGGCAGGTCGGGATCGGTGATGCGCAGCTTGACGACGCCGGCGACCGTGAAGAACGAACAGAACAACAGCGCGAACTGGATGAAGTCGAGCACCGCCTCGAAGCTGCGCGTGAACAACAGCAGATTGGCGACGGCAAGCTGAAACAGGATGGCATAGGCCGGCGCGCCGCTCACCGATCGCTTCGAGAACACGCGCAGGGCCGGAATGTCCTCGCCCATCGTCATCATCACGCGCGGGCCGATCCACATCATCGCGCTGATCGAGGAGATCAGGCCGACGCAGATCATCGCACCGACGATCCGGCCGCCGAGGCTGCCGAAGATCGCGCTGCCCGCGACGCTGGCAACATCGAGCTGGCCGGCCAGCGCGCTGACCGGCGTCGAGTAGAGAAACACCGCATTCAGCGCGACGTACAGGACGAGCACGATCAGCGTGCCCGCGAGCAGCGCGCGCGGCAGATCGCGTTGCGGCATGTTCATCTCGCCGATGATGTAGGTCGCGGCATTCCACCCGGAGAACGAGTACATCACGAAGACGAGCCCGATCGCGAAGGGCGCGCTGACGATATGCGCGAGATCACCCGGCTGCGGCGTGAAGGCAATCGGCTGCGGCGTGCCGATGACGAAGCCGGCGAGCAGGAAGGCGACGATCAGCACGACCTTGAGGATGGTCGAGATCAGCTGGAAGGTCGATGAGTGCCTGACGCCGGTCAATTGCACGATCGAGACCAGCCACACCACGCCGATGGCAAGCGGGATCGGCGGCAGATCGGGGACGACCGATTTCGCGTATTCGCCGAACGCCATCGCCGCGAGCGCGACGGGCGCTGCGAAGCCAACCGTCGCCGAGACCCAGCCGGCGAGAAAGCCGAAGGCGGGATGATAGGCGCGGCCGAGGAAATTGTACTCACCGCTCGAGCGCGGAAACATGGCGCCGAGCTCGCTGTAGGAGAACACCCCGCACAGCGCGACGATGCCGCCGATGGTCCATAGCAACAGGATCGAGAAGCCGGACGGGATGTCCTTGACCTGGAAGCCGAGGCTGGTGAAGACGCCGACCCCGATCATGTCGGCAACGACGATGGCGGTTGCGACCAGAACGGAGACCCCCGGCCCGCTCCCCGTCAGCCGGCCAGTCCAGGGCGCGGGTCCCGCATCTGATGCCGTCATCGGGGTCCTCAACCTCAGGCGTCACGTGTCGTGGAGAGCATCGTGCAGTCTGGTCCAGTCAATTCAAGCAGGGTTAACAAGGGTTAAATGAGGCGCATGAAATCGGTATTGCGGCACCTTTTGTGCACGATCCTGGGCAACAAAGCCCCGTAAACACCTGAGAATCCCGTTTCGCACCCCCACAATCAGGACACGATTGCATGGTCCCCTTGAGCATTCCGGATTTGGGGAAGTTTCTCCGGACACTTAACGTCGCCTAAACGCCAGTCGGCTCAATTAGCTTGAATATTGCCGCTGGGCTTGTGGACATGACTTGGGGTCATGGGTGGATGGTCGGGGCCGCTCCGAAATTGAGAGCTGACATTCGTGCTGATCGGACGCTGTCCGGCGCGCGCAGTGGTGCGCGCCGGATCGCGCTGGTCTCAGCCTTGGTGCCGCTGTCGCTCACGCTGGTTCAATGCGGCAGGGCCCCCAACCCGGCGGCGCTCGCGGCGAACTCGCAGGCCAACGTCCAAATCGTAGCGAAGACCAATCCTCAGGTCGCAAGCAGCGACACGTTCGAGGATCGCTTCCCCGCTCCGCAATTCAAGGAGCGCTTCCCGTCGGCGAGCGAGAGTCTTCTGCAACGGCAGATGTCGGACTTCTCGCCCAAACGCGCCGTCCAGCAGCAGCCTCAGCCGGAGCAGGCGCCGTACAAGGTCGCCTCACTCGCACCGCAAATCCCCTACCAGCGTCCGGCACGTGAAGACCTGACGACACTCGTCAGCATGAAATCGTCGGCCTTCCCCTATTTTGGCAACAACCCCGCCTCCGACGCGCCATTCCTCAACATCTCCAAGGGCGATCGCCGCGGCCACCGCAGCTATTCCGGGCGCGTCTACTGGCAGGACGAGACTTACAGCGACAGCCGCGTGCTGATGCACGTGCCCGAGCATTTCGACGTACGCAAGCCGGGCGTGATCGTGGTGTTCTTCCACGGCAACGGCGCAACGCTGGAGCGCGACGTGCGCGACCGCCAACTCGTACCGCAGCAGGTCACCGATTCCGGCGCCAACGCCATCCTGCTGGCGCCGCAGATGGCGGTCGATGCCGCCGATTCCAGCGCCGGCAAGTTCTGGCAGGCGGGCGGCCTCAAGCGCTTCATGGAAGAGTCGGCGGCCCATCTGGCCCGGCTCACCGGCGATCCCAACAACGCCCGCGCCTTCGCCAACATGCCGATCGTGATCGTCGGCTACAGCGGTGGCTTCCTGCCGACGGCCTGGAGCCTCGAGGTCGGCGGCATCAGCGACCGCGTCCGCGGCGTCGTCCTGCTCGATGCCGTCTACGGCGAAATGGACAAGTTCGCCTCCTGGATCGAGAGCCATCGGTCCGGCTTCTTCGTCAGCTCCTACACCCGCTACACCGCGCGGCGCGACCGCGAGCTGATGAGCATGCTGCGGCAAAAGGGCATCAGCGTCTCCGAGGACATGGACGGGCCGCTCCGTCCCGGCAGCGTGGTGTTCGTCGAAACCGGCGACGGCATCACGCATCGTGATTATGTGACGCGCGCCTGGACCCGGGACCCGCTCAAGGACGTGCTGGTGAAGATGTCGGCGACGCCGTCGTTGGCGCTGACGCGCGTTGCGTCCACCAATCCGGCCGCATCGAGCCGCTAGCCGATATTGCGCGCGTCGGCATTTGGCCGCGCTGCCCGCAATTGTCGCTGGCTTTGATCAAAATGTGATGTTGATGGCCGACATCCCCGGGAGCCACCGGATTGCTTCCGCTGGCAACGCTCATAATTTGCCGGCCAAGTTTTAGCTTGAATTCTGCGGGGACAGACGGTGCGTCAGGGACTGTATAAGGTCGACTTCCACACGGTTCATGGAACCGGCTGCGGCGTCGTCTATGTGACGGATGGCAAGATGCGCGGCGGCAATTCCGCCTTCGCTTTCATCGGGACCTACGTCGGGGAGGGCGACAGCATCAAGGTCAAGATTTCGACCCAGCGCTACAACGACGATCCGTCCTTCAAGCCGCTGTTCGGGCACGACAGGATCACGCTGACGCTGGCCGGCCGTGAGGACGGCGACACGGCGGAATTCGAAGGCACCGCGCTGCAGGTGCCGGGCGTTGCGTTCAGGGCCGTGCTCAGCCGGATCAGCGACTAGCCGTCCGGCTTCCAGACCTCGGCTCTTGATCTTCAGGTATTGATGGTCAGGTCTTGATGTTCAGGTCTTGGGCAGCTTCGGAATGCTCTCGGCGAAGCCGTTGAAGCAGGCCAGCCGCTCGTCCTCTTCCTTGAAGAAGCGGCAATCGGCGTAACCCTTGGCCTTCGCCGGTTTCGGCTTCGGCTGCGGCGCGATCACGGCGTCGTAGCAGTTGAGGCGGTCCTTGGTGCCGTCATCGAGGTCGAGGCAGGCCTGGAGCCGTGCCGCGATCGACTGCGGCTTGCCCTTCGGCGCTGCGGCCGGCTTGGCCGCGGCCTCTTTGGTCCCTTTGGGCGTGACCTGCACCAGCGGCTTGTCCCCCACCATGGGTGGCTTGTCGGTTTGTGCAAACGCGGAGGCTGAATAGAGCACCGCGGCAACCGCCAGAATCATCCTCATGTCAGTCAACTCTCTTTGGTCCCCATGCCTCGCCTTCTAGCGCTCCCGCGCGTGGTTTGCCAAGCACCTTGCGCATAGGAAAACGCACCCTTCAGGCCGTGGTGGCAGCAGCCGGCCGGGGTCGGGTCAGAACCACGAGGATCAGCGCCAGGACGACGAAGCCGACCGCGACGAAACCAAGCGGATGCAGCAGTTCGCGGGCGAACAGCAGCCCGCCGATGGCGGAGCCGACAGCCTGGCCGACATAGAGGACGGAGGTGTTGAGCGCGACGGTCGCCGATGCGAGCGGCGGCGCAGCCGCGACCAGCCGCACTTGCTGCATCGAATTGGTTGAGGCAAAGCCGAGGCCCCAGATCGCGACCGCGAACGCCATGAACACCAGGCTCCCCGCACCGAGCGCCCAGCCGGTGATGCCCGCAAGCAGCAGGCAGGTGAACAGCAACGACGTCCGATAGGGCCCCCAGGTGTCGACGATGCGGGTCGCGATGACGACGCCGAGGAAGCCGCAAACACCGTAGATGCCGAACACCATGCCGATTGCATCCGGGCTCGCCTCGGTCAGCTTCTTGAGCAGCGGACCCATGAAGGTGAACACCACGAACTGCCCGGACATTTGCAGCATCGTGATCGCAAGCAGCAGCAGGATCGTCCGGCTGCGGCCGACCGCGCTCCAGGTCTTCAGGTCCACCGGCGTGCCCTTCAATCCCGCCGGCAGGCGCAGCAGCAATAGCAGGAAGCTGATGCAGCCGAGCGCGCCGATCCCGCCATAGGCCGCGCGCCAGCCATAGCGGCTGGCGATGAAAGTGATCAGCGGAAGACCGACGGCCGCAGCTAACGACCAGCCGAGAAAGATGTAGGCGATGGTGCTGCCGCGCCGCTTCACCGGCACGATCAGCGCCGCCGTGCCCGCAGCCTGCGGCGTGTAGAGCGCGCCGACCGCCAGCACCAGCAGGCGAATGATGAGCAGGCTCGTGTAGTCAGGGGCAAATGCCGAGGCGAGATTGCCAAGGGCGAGCACCGCAAGCGTGGTCGCAAGCAGCGTCCGCCGCTCGATGCGGCTGGTCAGCCACGCCGTCAGCGGCGAGCCGATGCACAGCGTAATCGCGCCGAAGGTGATCAGGAGCCCCGCAGCATGGATGGTGATGCCGAGCCCGGTTGACAATTCCGGCAGCATGCCCGCCGGCGCCAGCACCGAGCAGCCGGTGACGAGATTGCCGAACATCAGGGCGGTTGGCGTGAAACGGCCGGCCACGGGCGGATTTTCCATGCAAGTGCATGTAGAGCAGGCCTGCGACCAGTTAAAGGGCGCGGTGCGAAATAGTTGGAGCATCGCCCAAGCTTTTGCGCGCGACTTTCTTGGAAATGCCGGATTGCACAGGCCGAATCGCCTGATATATCGCTCGTTCCCGCTTACCTGCGCTCGTTCGCAGGAGTGAGCCTCAGGAGAAAAGCATGACCGACCAGCCCAAATCCGAATCCGGCTTTCAATACAGCCTCAGCAATCTGAGACCCGTGACCCCGCCCGAAAAGATCACCCTCACCTTCCCCGACGGCGCCCGGCGCGAATACGCCAAGAGCATCACCGGCCTCGAGATCGCCAAGGGCATTTCGCCGTCGCTGGCCAAGCGCACGGTCGCGATGGCGCTCGACGGCGAGGTCGCCGACCTCGACGATCCCATCGAAGCCGATGCCAAGATCGAGCTGATCAACCGCGACGATCCGCGCGCGCTCGAGTTGATCCGCCACGACTGCGCCCACGTGCTCGCCGAAGCCGTGCAGACGCTGTGGCCCGGCACGCAAGTCACCATCGGTCCCGTGATCGAGAACGGCTTCTACTACGACTTCTTCCGCAACGAGCCGTTCACGCCGGAAGATTTTGCCGCAATCGAGAAGAAGATGCGCGAGATCATCGCGCGCGACAAACCTTTCACCAAGGAAGTCTGGGACCGCGAGAAGACCAAGCAGGTGTTCCGCGACAAGGGCGAGGCGTTCAAGGTCGAGCTGGTCGACGCCATTCCCGGCAACGAGCCGATCAAGATCTACTACCAGGGCGACTGGTTCGATCTCTGCCGCGGCCCGCACATGACTTCGACCGGCAAGGTCGGCAACGCCTTCAAATTGATGAAGGTGGCCGGCGCCTATTGGCGCGGCGACAGCAACAACCCGATGCTGACGCGCATCTACGGCACGGCCTTCGCCAAGCAGGAGGACCTCGACGCTTATCTGAAGCAGATCGAGGAAGCCGAGAAGCGCGACCATCGCAAGCTCGGGCGCGAGCTCGACCTCTTCCACTTCCAGGAGGAAGGTCCGGGCGTCGTGTTCTGGCACGCCAAGGGCTGGACCATCTTCCAGCAGCTGATCGCCTATATGCGCCGGCGCCTCGCCGGCGACTACAGCGAGGTCAATGCGCCGCAGATCCTCGACAAGTCCTTGTGGGAGACCTCGGGCCATTGGGGCTGGTATCGCGAGAACATGTTCGCGGCGCAGTCCGCCGGCGACGAGGCCGAGGACAAGCGCTGGTTCGCGCTGAAGCCGATGAACTGCCCCGGCCACGTGCAGATCTTCAAGCACGGCCTGAAGAGCTACCGCGACCTGCCGCTGCGCCTCGCCGAGTTCGGCGTGGTGCATCGCTATGAGCCCTCCGGCGCCATGCATGGCCTGATGCGCGTGCGCGGCTTCACCCAGGACGACGCGCACGTCTTCTGCATGGAAGATCAGCTCGCCGACGAGTGCCTCAAGATCAACGATCTCATTCTGTCGACCTATGCCGATTTCGGTTTCACCGGCGATCTCACGGTGAAGCTCTCGACCCGGCCCGAGAAGCGCGTCGGCACCGATGCGATGTGGGATCACGCCGAGCGCGTGATGGCGACGGTGCTGCGCGAGATCCAGTCGCAGAACAATCACATCAAGACCGAGATCAATCCGGGCGAAGGCGCCTTCTACGGGCCGAAGTTCGAATATGTGCTGCGCGACGCCATCGGCCGCGACTGGCAGTGCGGCACCACGCAGGTCGACTTCAACCTGCCGGAGCGGTTCGGTGCGTTCTACATCGACCATGACAGCGGCAAGAAGGCGCCGGTGATGGTGCACCGCGCGATCTGCGGCTCGATGGAGCGCTTCATCGGCATCCTGATCGAGCACTATGCCGGCAATTTCCCGCTCTGGCTGTCCCCGGTGCAGGTGGTGGTCACCACCATCACCTCGGAGGCCGACGAGTATGCCAAGCAGGTGCTGGAACAGGTCCGGCGCGCGGGGCTTCGGGCCGAGATCGACCTGCGCAACGAGAAGATCAACTACAAGGTCCGCGAGCACTCGCTGGCCAAGATTCCGGCGCTGCTCGTGTGCGGGAAGAAGGAGGCCGAGACGCAGTCGGTCTCCGTCCGCCGGCTCGGCAGCGACGGCCAGAAGGTGATGACGACGGTGGAGGCGCTCGCCGCCCTCGTCGACGAGGCCACCCCACCGGACGTCCGGCGGGCGCGCGAGGCGGCCTGAGTCCTGAAATCGATCTAAATTCGCTTCCGGTTGCGGGCGTGCATGCTTATCTCGGCATGGCACGCCCGACGACCAGCCGAAGAGGACATCGCAGTGCCCGACGCCATCGAACTCCTGAAAACCCGTCGCTCGGTCAAGCCGCGCGAGATGACCGGGCCCGGCCCCTCCCCCGCCGAGCTCGAAACCATCCTCACCATCGGTGCGCGCGTGCCCGACCATGGCAAGCTCGCGCCCTGGCGCTTCATCATTTTCGAGGGTGACGCCCGCGAGCGGGCCGGCGAGGTCATCGCGACGGTCTTTGCCCGCAAGAATCCGGACGCACCGGCGGCGAACATCGAGACCGAGCGCAAACGCCTCACCGACGCGCCGCTGGTGATCGGTATCGTCAGCTTCACCAAGCCGCATCCGAAGGTGCCGGCGTTCGAGCAGGAATTGTCGGCCGGCGCCAGTGTCATGAACATTGTCACGGCCGCGACCGCGCTCGGCTACGGCGCCTGCTGGCTGACCGGCTGGTTCGCCTTCGATCGCGACGTGCTGGACGGCCTCGGCCTCAAGCCCGACGAAAAGCTCGCCGGCCTCGTCCATATCGGCACGCCGACCAAGCCCAGCGAAGACCGTCCGCGGCCGTTCCTTTCGGAAATCGTGACGCGTTTTTAATCGATGCCTTGTTGACGCCTCCGACGTCTTGCGGCTTTGATCCCGGCGAGGGAGGAAGCCCGGATGAAGCGTCGTGAATTTCTGGTCGGGGCCGCGCTGCTGGCCGGCACGATGGGGCGCAGCCGCTCCGCCGACATCCCTGCCCCGTCGGCCGACGGACTTGAGCGCATCACCGCGTATTTTGACAACGAGGTGACGCTTGGCCGCCTGCCGGGCGCGGTGGTCCTGGTCCAGCAGCACGGCAAGCCGGTGTATCTGAAGAACTTCGGCGTGCGCGACACCAGGACCGGCCTTGCGATGACGCCGGACACGATCTTCGCCATCCACTCCATGACCAAGCCGATCACGTGCCTGGGCGCGATGATGCTGATCGACGAGGGCAAGCTCGCGCTCGCCGACCCCGTGTCGAAATACGTCCCGCTCTTCGCCGACACCAAGGTGGGCTTGGAGCCGGAGGGCACCTCGAAGGTCGAACTCGAGCCGCCGATCCGTCCTGTCAACATCGAGGATCTGCTGCGGCAAACCTCGGGCATCAGCTACGACTATATCGGCGCTCCATGGGTGATGCAGGTTTACCAGGCCGCCGATATTTTCGAGGGGCCCTTCAACAACAGGCAATTCGCCGACCGCATCGCCAAGCTGCCGCTCACGCGCCAGCCCGGAACGCTGTGGCGCTACGGCCATTCCACCGACGTGCTCGGCGCCGTCATCGAGATCATCTCGGGCCAGACGCTGTATGAATTCCTCAAGCAGCGCATTCTCGATCCGCTCGGAATGAACAGCACCAAATTCGTGCTGAAAACGCCGGAGGAGCGCGCCCGGATGGCGCGGCCGCTGCCGAGCGACCCGGTCCTGCTCGCCGGCGAGCGCGACCGCCTCGACCATCCCGAATGGGAATCCGGCGGCGGCGGGCTGCTCTCGACCATCACCGACTATCAGCGCTTCTCGCAGATGCTGCTCAATGGCGGCGAGTTCGAGGGCAAGCGTTACCTCAGCCCCGCCGTGTTCAAGGCCATGACGACCGATCACGTCGGGCCCGGCTCCGGCGTGGGACGCGACTATTTCTATTTCCCGGGCGACGGCTTTGGCTATGGCTACGGCATCGGTGTGCGCACCGATCCCGGTAACGCGAAGCCGCCGCCGGCCGGATCGATCGGCGAATTGAAATGGGACTCAGGCAGCGGCACCTATTTCGGCGTCGATCCCAAGCTCGACATGGTCTACCTCCTGATGCAGCAGACCCAGAACGAGCGCAGCCGCATCACGCCCGCCTTCAAGGAACTGGTCTACGGCTGCTATCCCGAAGGGCTACGCCGCCCGTGAGGCGCGCTGGCCGAAATCGGCCAGCAGCTTTGCGATCTCGGCGGCGGGCCGCGCCGCGCTGAACAGAAACCCCTGCACCTCGTTGCAGCCTTCGGCGCGCAGCCAGTCGAGCTGATCCTCGGTCTCGACGCCTTCAGCCGTCGTGGTGATGTTGAGGCTGCGGCCGAGGCCGGAGATCGCGCGCACGATCGCGACGCAATCGGGCCGCTGCGCCAGATCCTTCACAAACGAACGGTCGATCTTGATCTTGTCGAACGGGAAGCTACGGAGATAGCTCAGGCTCGAATAGCCGGTGCCGAAATCATCCATGGAGATGCTGACGCCGAGCTCGCGCAATTGATGCAGGATCGCAAGATTGGCATCGGTCTCCGCCAGGAAGATCGACTCGGTGATCTCGAGCTCGAGTCGCTTCGGCGACAGGCCGGACTGCGCAAGCGCGGAAATCACGACCTGAACCAGGTTGCGGCTGCGGAATTGCGCCGGCGACAGATTGACCGCGACCTTGACGTCGACAGGCCATTTCACCGCCTCCGCGCAGGCCTCACGCAGCACCCACTCGCCGAGCTGGGTGATGAGGCCGATGTCTTCGGCGACCGGAATGAATTCCGCCGGCGAGATCATGCCCTTGTCGGGATGACGCCAGCGCAACAGCGATTCGAAGCCGGAGATGCGGTCGGACGCGATCGACACCAGCGGCTGGTAGTGCAGCTCGAATTCGCCATTGGCGAAGGCGCGGCGCAGATCGAGCTCCATGTCGCGGCGCTTCTGCGCCTGGAGGTCCATCTCGCGCTCGAAGAAATGGTGCACGCCGCCGCCATCGGACTTCGCCCGGTACAGCGCCATGTCGGCGTTGCGCATCAGCTCCTCCGACGTCGTGCCGTCGCCGGGCGACAGCGCGATGCCGATGCTGGCGCCGATCACCATCTCCTGGCCGTCGAGGTCGTAGGGCGCCTTCAGCATGTCGATCAGCAAGGTCGCGCAGGCGCTGGCTTCGTTCGGCGAGACATCGGCTGCCAGGATCACGGCGAACTCGTCGCCGCCAAGCCGGGCCGCGAGATTGCCGCCGCGGACCGCGGTGGTGAGGCGTTCGGCAACTTGCTTCAGCAGGCGATCCCCCACCGGATGCCCGAAGGAATCATTGATGTTCTTGAACAGGTCGAGATCGATATAGAGCACGCCGACCCGTTTTCCGCCGGCCTGGTCGAGCGCCTGCTTCAAGCACTGCTGGAAATGTTCGCGGTTCGGCAGATCGGTGAGCCCGTCATGGTGCGCCATGTGGGCGATCCGCGCCTCGGCCTTGCGCCGCTCCGTGATGTCGACCACCGCGACCAGATAGCCGTCGCGGTCGTCGAAGGCGACGCGGCGACCGAAAGTGAGCACCTCGATCTCGCTGCCGTCGGCGCACAAATGGCGCCAGTTGCGCGAGGAATGATAGGTGTCGCCGATGCGTTCGAGCGCCTCGGCGTGGCTGTCCCACTCGTCCTCGGGCCAGATCTCGTGCAGCTTCATCCGTAGGAAGGTGGCGCGGCTGTAGCCGTAGTGCTGGACCGCGGCATCGTTGACGCTGAGGAATTCCTTGGTCTGTGCCTCGAACACCCACATCGGCATCGGGTTGTTGTCGAACAGCAGGCGAAACGAGGCATCGCGCCGCTTCAACGCGGTGACGTCGGAGATCGTCAACGAGACCAGATCGGCGAAGGCGGTGGCACTGAGCCGAAGGTAACGTCCGTCCTCCTCGATCTCGAGCTGCTCGCCGCGGCCGCCGGAGACGACCTTGAGCAGGAAGTCCATGATTTCGGGCGCGGCCAATAGCGTATTCCCCTCGCCGATCCGCCGCCACAAGAGGCCCGCGCTCGCGGCTTTCAGCAGCGCTCCGGCGCTCTTGTTGTGGTGCACGATCTGGAGATCGAACGGCTTGCCTGCGGTATCGCGCAGCGTCGCCAGCGAAACCACGGCGTCATCGGTCGACGAGAAGATCGCGTCCAAGAGATTGTATTGCGCGCCGCGCTCGTTGATGTAGGCGCCAACCAGCGTGGCGCCCCAGCGCGAGGCGGTCGGCAACGCCAGCACATCGTAGGTCCGGACCATGCCGTCGCGCACGCAATGCGCGCTGCCCTGGTGCGGACGTCCGTTCTCGAGCGCGCTCGTCACAGCTTCCGACAGCGCCGTGGCGCAATCGGGCGAGAGCTCGGCGACCGGGATATCCCAGCGCTCCTCGCCGAGCCATTTCTGCACGTAACGCCCGCTGCGCGACAATTCGAGCGCGCCATCGTTCTTCAGCAGCGCGATGTGGTCGGCGAGCCGTCCGAGGCTCCCAAGCATCACGTCCTCATAGCGCGGCAGCCGTTCGCCCGGCTTCAACGCGGCACGCCATTTGCGTTGAAGCACCGGGATGTCGTCAAACATTTCGGCGGCCGGTTTTCCCGGCATCTTCTTCGCGGCAGTCATTGCAGTCCCCAACGCACTTTCCCTGGGGCATCCAATGCAGCCGCGCTTAATGCCGTGTAAAAAGGACGCAGCCGCGGGTTCCATTCGGCGATTATGACAGTTTTAAGTCAGGTGTTGGTTAGTGCGCGTTAGAGACTATGACGGTTGCCTAAAATGCGATGCGTGCGCGAGAGTGAAGTTATGGCGCACAGCTGCTTCATCCTCGTCATTGCGAGCGCAGCGAAGCAATCCAGACTGCCGCCGCGGAAAGATTCTGGATTGCTTCGCTGCGCTCGCAATGACGGAGTGCGCAGGAGCCGCGCCCGCCTCTCTCGAGTCCCGGACGCGACGCAGCGCGTAGCGGTGCGGCGCAGAGCCGGGACCCAGCAGATGACACAACACACTGACGCATGGGCCCCGGCTCTGCAGCGCATCACTTCGTGCTGCGCAGCGTCCGGGGCACGAGAGCGTCGTTGAGTGACTGACATGGGCTCGCATCCTCGCGGCGCATTTCGCCCGAGCTTTGCCTGATCGCCTCACCCTCGAATGAAAGAGGGCGCAGGGAAGACCGGGAGCCCGCTGGCACCCGAGGTCCACTGTGCGGAGTTGTAGTGAGAAGTCTGCACAGCGGCATACAGGTGTAGCCAGGACATCCCGGCCTTCCCTGCGCAGTGGTTGGAACGGCGTATGTCGTGCTCTCCCCGGGGAGCGATGCACTATTGCCCCCGTCGCCTTGAAGATGGCTGATGCGCGCGCCCGGTTGGGCAACACGCACCACCACAAGACTTGGCGCACAGACCCCGGGCGCCAGGACGACACGATTTGGCCGTACGTGAATCACACCGGTCGTGCGTGCGACGTGCTTCGCTCACGGCTGCCCGCCCTGCGATCACCTTCGCACCAGTGTGGCCCACGTCCACCGCCGCCCGGCCCGCGTTCGTGACGATCGCGATACGCCCCTCTTCCTCGGGCCGAAGTGAGGCAACACATACGCCGTTTCCGAATTCTTATAAAGCGAATTATTTTCGTTGAAGGCGATTGACAGCGTTCTGCCCTGAGTTCGGTGTTTTGCCCGTCGGGCAAAACTCGGCAAGCACGATCACCGACAGCGATCGGGCGCGAGAAACCTTCTTACACTGTCCAGAAATACCGACCAGGCCGGCTCGGTCCCCAGCAAGATATGATTGGGACTCTCGAGCGGAACGAATGTTGCGCCTTTAATCCGAGCAGCGAGTTCCTGCCCCTCCGTGAACTTTACGCTCGCGTCGGCACGAGCGTGCAACACCAGGGTCGGCGTTCGTACATCCTGCAGCAGATGCCGCACATCGATTTCGCCGAAGATATTCGTAAGCTTGAAGGCGTTCTGCGGCGACGTCGTAATCCGCTGCAGATCGTTGAACCACTGCGCCTGCTCGGCATTTGCTTCAGGAATGAAGAGGGACGTGAATATCTGGCGAAACACCGGACTTTCTTGCCCCCACCCCTCGAGGACCAGAGTTGTCAATGCCTCCCGGCGGGCCACGTTTGACGGGTCCTGATGGCGCCAACCCTTTGCGTATCCGCCATAAAGAACGAGATGACTGACACGCTCCGGGTGCTTCACGGCGTAGGCTATCGAGATCGCGCAGCCCTGAGAAATGCCAAGTAGGGGAAAACGCTCGAGCCCCGCCGCATCGACGACCGTCTCGAGATCACGCACGAAAGCGTCGAAGGAGATGTCGAAGACATCCCAGTCCGACAAGCCCGTACCGCGTTCGTCGTAGCGCAGGAACGTGTTGTCGCGGCTCAACGCCTCGATCCAGTGCTGCCAGACCGGGCTCGCAAAGTCGAATTCCAGATGATTGAGCCAATTGGCGGCTTTCACCAGCGGCGGCCCGGCGCCGACCGACGCATAGGCGATGCGCACCCCGTCGCGCGCGGTGCAGGTTCGAACGTTCTGCTTGAGCTGCCTCGGCGAAGCCGCCGGCTCAGCGGCGGCCACATCCTCGGGTGGCACCCGATGCTGCGACCGATGTCGCAGGAGTTGCTGGTAGAGCGCCCTCGTCTCCTGATCCGGCTCGACGTTGAGCTCTTTGCGCAGGATCGCCTCGCAGCGCTTGTATTGCCGCAACGCCAACGCGGTCTGCCCCTGCTCGGAGTAGAGCCGCATCAAGGCGCAATCCACCTCTTCCTGCAACGGATCGATCGCCAACAAACGGAGCGCCAACGCGATCGCCTCCTCCCGTGCGCCGATAAGCTGTAATTCCTGCAGCAGCGTATGGAAGGCAGAGGTGGCGACGGCGCGCAACCGGGTCCGCTCGCCCAATAACCACTCGTCGAAAAGATCGGACCGCGCGTTCAGTCCCTCGAGAAAGGGGCCGCGATACAACTCCGCTGCACGTTTCAAATTGGCGATGGACGGATCGGATACCGCATCCTTGAATTCGACGACGTCGGTCGTGACGGCGCCGATATCGAAGCCAAGCAGGTCGTGATCGGCGGACAGCGGCAGCTCGGCGCAATCATGTCGCAGCATGCTGATGCATTGGCGCAAGCTTTGTCGCGCCGCGTCCTCGTGACTGTCGGGCCAGAGCAACGCCGCAAGCCGCTCACGAACATGGACGACCCCAGGGTTCATGGCCAGAAATGCCACGAGGGCCTGCGCCTTCTTGTTGCGCAAGGTGACCGGCCCGCCCCGGTCCATGGAAAACGAACCCAGCAAGGTCAACCGCAGCATTCCCACCCTCTCGGCATCAAATGGCGCAATTCTAGCAGCCTCGACCGCGTTTTTGACGGTTTTTTCACGCCTGCCCTGACGAGCCGCTCACCGCCGTCCTCTAGAAAGGAGACAACGCGCTACCCGGCGCACATTTGAAAAGGCACAAACACGTGACCCTGATTTCCCTATCCACATCAAGCCTCGCGGCGCCCTTCGGGCGCCGAGGCATTCCGCTGCTTCTCGCGAGGTTCCGGCGCCTGCTGAACGGTTGGATCGCCGCCGCCATTGCCCATCACGAGCGCCGGGCGGCGCTCGTCGCCCTGCGCCCGCTGGACGACCGGGCGTTGAAGGATGTGGGTCTCTATCGCGGCCCGTTCGATGACCGCATCGAACGCGCTGCACGGTCTCGATGGAGCCGCTTCCGGCAGGCGTGAGACGACCACATCAGTTCAATTCGATCCTCGCCAAAGACCAGGAGAAGATGATGTCTATCACGATTCAAAACGGGCCAGGTACAGCACCCACTCGCCCCTTCGCGCTGGCGATGAAGTCCGCGGCCCTCGTCTACGGGACCAGTGCCTATTTGATCTTTCTGGGCACGTTCCTCTATGCCATCGGCTTCGTCACGCAATATATCGTGCCCAAGACCATCGACACCGGCGCGCCGACCTCGCTAACCAACGCGCTCGCCATCAATCTGCTGCTGCTATCGACCTTCGCGTTTCAGCATAGCGGCATGGCGCGGCAGGGGTTCAAGCGGCTGTTCGCGCGCTTCGCTTCGCCGGTCATCGAGCGCTCCAGCTACGTGCTGCTGGCAAGCCTGACGCTCTTGCTGCTGTTCTGGCAATGGCAACCGATTCCGACGGTCATCTGGAACATCGAGTCTCCCGCCTTGGCCGGGCTCGTGATTGCGGGCGAGTTCCTGGGCTGGCTGATTGTGCTCTACAGCACATTCCTCATCAGCCATTTCGAACTGTTCGGCTTGACACAGGTTATCAGCCATTTTGCCGGCCGGCTCACCGCGCCCGTCAAGTTCAAGACGCCGGGCCTGTATCGCCTCATCCGCCACCCGATCTATCTGGGGTTCATCATCGCCTTCTGGTCGACACCGGTGATGACGCTCGGACACCTGATGTTCGCATCAGTGACAACGGCCTATATCTTCGTCGGCATCTGGCTCGAGGAGCGCGATCTGGTGGCGCTCTTCGGCGACGAGTACCGAAAGTATCGGGAGCGCGTCGCGATGCTGTTGCCGGGCCTTTTCTGAACAGATTGGAAAGGCACCATCGTGACCGGACAGGATTTGATCGATCGTGCAAAAGCCTTCGTCGCGGCAGTCGCCGCGGCGAAGCCCCGCCAGACCGTCGAGGCCTTTTATGCCGATGATATCGTGCAGGAGGAATTTCCAAACCTTCTCCTGCCGCAGGGCGCAGTGCGCGATTTCATCAACTTGCGAGCGTCTTACGACAGATCCCGTTACATCCTTGCCTCGCAATCGTTCGAAATCGTCAACGCCCTTGCGTCAGGCAATTGCGTGGTGATGGAGACGATCTGGACTGCAACACTGGCGGTCGGCGTCGGCAAGCTTGCTCCCGGCGACACTATGCGCGCCCGTTTTGCGCAGTTCTTCGAATTCCGTGACGGGCTGATCTTCAGGATTCGCAACTACGATTGTTTCGAGCGAATCTAGTCCGTAGGGTGAGTTACGCCTGTCGACTGCGCTTCGCACGGCCGAAAGGCTAATCCACCCTGCAGGTCATCATGCCAACCGTTCAATCACCAGATCGAGCAGCGCGCGCAGGCGCGCCAGGCGCCGGAGATCGCGGTGATAGCCGACATACGTGTCGCGGCCGGGCGGGCTCACGCCGATGTCGAGCGCGACGAGACGGCGGTCGCGGTCGCCGAGGGGGCGTGGCAGCACGGCAAACCCGCCGCCGCCGGCACACAGCTCCGCCTGCGCCTGGCGGTTGTTGCTGCGCGAGGCGATCTCCGCATTCGGCAGCGCGCGCTTCAACCAGATCGCATCTGGCATGTCGGCGAATTCGGCATTCATGGTGACGACACGGGCGCCGCTTCCGTCGCCGGCGCGCGGCGGCTTGCTGCCCTTCCTGCCATACAGCGCGTAGGGAATGTGGAGCAGCTTTCTCGAGATCACCTCGGGCTCACTGAACGGCTTGATGCGGAAGACGAGATCGGCCTCGCGCCGCGGCAGGCTGTAGAGACGCGCATCGGTCAGGAGCTCGACGATCACCTTGGGATGGCGCTTGCCGAAAGCGGCGATCACCGGCGACAGCATCACCGTGCCGAACCAGTCCGACGACGACAGGCGCAGCATGCCGTCGAGCTGCGTCTCCGCACCCGAGGCGTGGCGCTGAAGCGCGAGCGCCTCCTCCTCGATCCGCTCGGCGTGGCGCAGCACGGCGGCGCCCTCGTCGGTCAGCACAAAACCATCGGCGGTGCGCTGGAACAGCGTTTGTCCCAGCGCGGTTTCGAGCGCGCGAAGCCGCCGCCCCATCGTCGGCTGGGTCTGGCCGATCTTGCGCGCGGCAGCCCCGAGCGTGCCTTCGCGCGCAATCGCCAGGAAGATGCGCAGATCGCTCCAGTCCATCGAAATGACCCCATACAGAAATGCACGATCATCGTACATTCTTGTTCCTTCTCATGCAAAATTTCATGAGCATATTGGAGGCCGACAACGGAGCAAGACGATCATGACGAGACAATCGACGATGCGGGCGGCGATCCTGGAGACCCACAACGTGCCACTGCGCCTCTCAACCGTCTCCACGCCCGAGGTCGGGCCGCGCGAGGTGCTGGTGCGGGTGCGCGCGAGCGCGGTCAATCCGCTCGACACAAAGATCCATGCCGGTGCGGCGGCGCATGCGCGTCATCCGCTGCCCGCCATTCTCGGAATCGATCTCGCCGGCGTGGTCGAGCAGACCGGGCGCGACGTGACGCGGTTCAAGCCGGGCGACGAGGTCTATGGCATGACCGGCGGCGTCGGCGGCGTACCGGGATCGCTCGCCGAATTCGCCGCGGTCGATGCCGACCTGCTGGCGCCCAAGCCCTCCAATCTCAGCATGCGCGAAGCGGCCGCCCTACCGCTGATCTTCATCACGGCCTGGGAAGGCCTGATAGATCGCGCGGCGCTGAAGGCCGGCCAGAAGGTTTTGATTCATGGCGGTGCCGGCGGCGTCGGCCATGTCGCGATCCAGATCGCGCGCGCCATCGGAGCAGACGTGTTCGCGACCGGCTCGGCAGCGCAGCGCGCCACCATCGAAGGCTTTGGCGCAGTGTTCATCGACCGCGGCACTGCGATCGAAGCTTACGTTGCAGAGCATACCGGCGGCCGCGGCTTCGACATCGTCTACGACACCGCCGGCGGCAAGGTGCTCGATGCCTCCTTCGAAGCCGTGCGCCGTTTTGGCCATGTGGTGAGCGCGCTGGGCTGGGGCACGCACGCGCTTGCGCCGCTGTCGTTCCGCGCCGCCAGCTATTCCGGTGTGTTCACGCTGCTGCCGCTGCTATCAGGCGAAGGCCGCTCGCATCACGGTGAGATCATGGCGGAAGCGACGCGCCTGGTTGAAGCCGGCAAGCTCGCGCCGCTGGTCGATGCAAGGCGCTTCACGCTGGAGAGTGTTGGCGATGCCTACGCTCTGATCCGGGATCACGCCGCCAAGGGCAAGCTGGTCGTCGACTTCTGAGGTGAGGCTCGTAGCCCGGATGGAGCTGTCTGCTGCACCCGCCGCTAGTCCTCGCTGGCCGCCGCTGAGCGATTGCGCAAGTAAGCCTGCGACAACAGGAAGAACAGTGCGCGCTCGCCATGATATTTGGCGGACGGCCGGGTGCGCTCGAAGCCATCGGCAAATATCTTGCCGGACTGGCACACCTGCCATCGCCAGCCAAACCGCTTACGCCTGGTGATGATCACTTCAAACATGCCGACGGGCTTGGTCCCCTGCTTCTGCCGGTCTCGCAAGGCATGCGCCTGCTCCGGCCTCCCCCGTTAGACGGATGCCCGACATATAGCGCAGCAGGACGGAAAGAGAATAAAATTGATTATCGGAAATCCGTATCTTCCACCGGCTATGACGAAGTCGCGACGCTTGCGGAATAAGCCTGTGCTGGCGGTGTTAATCGATTCCTTCAACGCTGCTTGCAACGCTGCTTGGTAGCGCTGGCAAAGGTATTCAAGTCGGAACACAAGACGCGTATGCCCGGTAAGCGAACGCTCACCGGGCATTCACGCCGCAGCTCAGCGGCCGACTCGCGCCTGGAGATGCGCAGGATAGCGGTCGCCCTGCACGGCGACCTTGGACAGCACCCCTGCAATTGCAGTGAGATCCGCGTCCGACAGCGTCACCGCAGCCGCGCCGAGATTTTCCTCGAGCCGGTGCAGCTTGGTGGTGCCGGGGATCGGCACGATCCACGGCTTCTGCGCGAGCAGCCAGGCCAACGCGATCTGCGCCGGCGTCGCTTTCTTCATTGCGGCGATCTCGCCAAGCAGATCGACGAGGGTCTGATTGGATTTGCGTGCGCTGGATGAGAAGCGCGGCACGATGTTACGGAAGTCGCTCGCATCGAACGTCGTGCTCTCGGTGATCGCGCCGGTGAGAAAACCCTTGCCGAGCGGGCTGAACGGAACGAAGCCGATGCCGAGCTCTTCCAGCGTCGGCAGGATCTCCTGCTCCGGCTCGCGCCACCACAGCGAATACTCGCTTTGCAATGCGGTCACGGGCTGCACCGCATGGGCGCGGCGAATGGTCTGCGCGCCCGCCTCCGACAAGCCAAAATGCAGCACCTTGCCGGCCTGGATCAGGTCCTTGACCGCGCCCGCGGTCTCCTCGACCGGCACGTCGGGATCGACGCGGTGCTGGTAGAACAGATCGATGCGATCGGTCTTGAGCCGCTTCAGGGCAGCCTCCGCCACCGCCTTGACGTTGGCGGACCGGCTGTCGAGCCCGGCCTCGACCTTGCCGCCCTTGAAGCCGAACTTGGTGGCGATCACGACCTTGTCGCGGAATGGCTGAAGCGCCTCGCCGAGCAGCTCCTCGTTGGCAAAGGGCCCATAGGCCTCGGCGGTGTCGAAGAAGGTCACACCGCGCGCGACGGCGGTCCTGATCAGTGCGATCGCCTGCGACGTCTCGGTCGCCGGGCCATAACCGTAGCTCAGGCCCATGCAGCCGAGGCCGAGGGCCGAGACCTCGAGGCCGCTCTTGCCCAGTGTTCGCATCTGCATCGTCAGCTCTCCCTGAGGTTCATGTTCGGCAGCGAATTTAGGCCACGCACCGGCCCGCGATTAGATGATAAAATCGGTATGTACTGATGAGATGGATTCATGAATGACCCGCACCAACGTCAATGACCTCCTGGCCTTCCTTGCGGTCGCGCGCGAGCGCAGCTTTACCCGCGCGGCAGCCCAGCTCGGCGTGTCGCAGTCGGCGCTCAGCCACACTGTGCGCGGCCTGGAGGAACGGCTCGGCCTGCGGCTGCTCACCCGAACCACCCGCAGCGTCGCGCCAACGGAAGCGGGCGAACGTCTGCTCCGCAATGTCGGGCCGCGCTTTGCGGAGATCGACGCAGAGCTGTCGGCGCTGACCGCGCTCCGCGAGACACCGGCGGGCACCATCCGCATCACCACCGGCGAGCACGCCGCACAGACAGTGCTGTGGCCGGCGGTCGCAAAGCTGCTGCCGCGCTACCCCGATATCAAGGTCGAGCTCGTCGTCGACTATGGCCTGACCGATATCGTCGCCGAGCGCTACGACGCCGGCGTACGCCTCGGCGAGCAGGTCGCCAAGGACATGATCGCGGTGCGGATCGGGCCGGAGATGCGCATGGCCGTGGTCGGCGCACCCGCCTATTTCGCCGCGCGGGGCAAGCCGAAGCTGCCGCAGGATCTCACCGAGCACAATTGCATCAACCTCCGCCTGCCGACCTATGGCGGGATCTATGCCTGGGAGTTCGAGAAGCGCGGCCGCGCGATGAAGGTGCGGGTCGACGGCCAGCTCGTGTTCAACACCGGCCTGCTCAGGATGAATGCCGTGCTGGCGGGGCTTGGCCTTGCCTATATCCCCGACGATCTCGTGAAGCGCGAGATCGCCGACGGCCGGCTGATCCGCGTGCTCGCCGACTGGTGCGCACCGTTTGCGGGCTATCACCTCTATTATCCGAGCCGTCGGCAGCCGACGCCGGCGTTCGCGGTGCTGGTGGAGGCGCTGCGGTATCGGAAGTGAGGGGCGCGGCCCTCCTCCTCGTCATTGCGAGCGCAGCGAAGCAATCCAGAATCTTTCCGCGGAGGTACTCTGGATTGCTTCGCTGCGCTCGCAATGACGGTGGGGAAACAGCTGCGCGTCGAAACTGCGCTCTCGTGCCCCGGACGCGGCGCAGCGCTCCTTCAGCGGTGCCCCGCTGAGCCGGGGCCCATCTATCGAGATATGTGCTTGTGGCTTCCTGGGTCCCGGCTCTGCGGAGCGGCATTGCATGCCGCACCGCGTCCGGGACACGAGACTAGCGCGCGACCACTTCCACTTCGCCGTCGACGCCGTTGACGACGTTGAAGCCGCGCTCGTAGACCTTGCCCTCGTTCTTGGCGATGGCGCGGTATTCGCCTTCGGAGAGCACGACGCGCGGGAAGGCGCCGATCGATTCCTTGATGACGTCGCCGCCGGGGGTCAGCACCGACCAGGCGGTGTTGGCGAGCGCCTCGCCGCCCCTGTCGCTGACGAGCTTGAGCGTGATCACGGCGGCGCGGTGGGTGATGGTGACGTCGGTGAGCTTGCCAGCCTGGACGCGGATATCCGAGCGCACCACCGAATTGGCGTCGCCATAATTGGAGATGATGTAGTAGGTGCCCTCCGGGATCAGCACGACGTCGCCGGCGGCGACGTTCGGGACCAGCGAGGCGCGCTCGCCGGACTCGAACTGGCTGCCCTTGTAGATCGCGAACGAGATCTGGTTCTGCGGAATGCGGCTGGTGCCGACGCGCCCCTCGATGCGCAGGCCGCCGGCCGGCAGCACGAAGGATTCGCGATCGGTCTCGGCCTTCAGGCTGACGGTGCGCACCGCACTGACGAGGCCGAAGGCGACGTGCACGACGTAATTGCCCGGCGGCAACACGATGTTCGGCGTGGCGTTCCGATCCTCGCGGATCAGCTTGAAGGTGCCGTTCTCGTCAGGACGGTCGGCAAACACGCGCCAGACCAGGCCGCTGGTGATCGCGGGTGTGTCCTTGCCGTATTTCGCGGTCAGCGACAGAACGCCCTGGCCGGGCACGGCCGCGTTGAGCGGCGGGGCCGCCGGCACGGTGCTGACCGCAGGCGGGGGCATGCTGGGCGTGTTCGGCTGCAGCAGGGTCGGCGGCAGGCTCGGCGGGCCAGCGCCCGGGCCGGTGGGGGGCGCGAGGCTGACGGCGCCGCCGGGGTCGGGCACCGAGGCGGGCGGCACCGGGGGCGGACGATCGGAGAAAAGCTGCGCCCGCGCTGCATTTTGACCAAGGGTATAGAGGCAGGCAGCAAGGATTAGTGTCGGCAGCAGCGATGTGCTGCGCCGCCATCCGATGATGCCGTCACCCCCGAGAGTCATGCCACCTGCTTTTCACCGAAAACGCGGCAAATTCAAGCCTCCGAATCCCCGGGGAATACGGCCGGATACAGTTCTTTGGAACCCGGTTGACGCCTGCGTGATTAAACGGGAGGCAGCCGCTCCTCGCCACACTCCTGCCCCCTGCTTCCCGAACGGTATAAACCATGCTTTGCCCTCGTTCTGGCGGAGCGGAAGTACGGCGCCTACTCTGCTGTGAGGGCTGGCCCGGGGTAGGAGGGTTTCGGTGCTTGATATCTTGAAGGGTCGGGGCGCGAACGGCTCCAATGGAGAGAAGGTCGGTCTTGGCAGCGTGCGACGGCCGGTCATCGGCCTGGCGCTCGGCGGTGGCGCGGCGCGCGGCTTTGCCCATATCGGCATCCTGAGAACCCTGGCCGCCAATGGCATCGTGCCTGACGTCGTGGTCGGCACCTCGATCGGCGCCGTGGTCGGCGGCCTCTATGCGGCCGGCCGGCTCGATACACTGCAGGAGTGGGGACGCAGCCTGCAGGGGATGCGCAACATCCTCGGCTATCTCGACATTCGACTGAGCGGCTCCGGCCTGATCGGCGGTGAGAAGCTGGCGACCCGGCTCGAGGACGCGGTCGGCCAGACCCTGATCGAGGATCTTCCGATCAAGTTCGCCGCCGTCGCAACCGAGGTCCGTACCGGCCACGAGATCTGGCTGACGCGCGGCCGCGTGGTCGATGCCATGCGCGCCTCCTACGCCCTGCCCGGCATCTTCTCACCCGTCCTGATCGGTGACCGCTGGCTGGTCGACGGCGCGCTGGTGAATCCGGTGCCGGTCTCGGCCGCCCGCGCGCTCGGCGCCGAAATCGTCATCGCCGCAAATCTTTCCAGCGACATCTTCACCCATTCCACGACGATCTATTCGCACGGCGCGGTGCCCGAGACGGTCCCGCCGGCGGCCGAGGCGACCACGGCGAAGCGGCGCTTTCCGCGATTGTTCTCGCCCGAGAAAACCATGAAGCGCGAGTTCTTCGGCAGCGCCGGACGGCCCGGCATCTCCTCGGTGATGGTCGACGCCTTCAACATCATGCAGGACCGCATTACCCGCGCGCGCCTCGCCGGCGATCCGCCCGATCTCCTGATCACGCCGCGGGTCGGTCATTTCGGCTGGTTCGACTTCCACCGCGGCGAGGATCTGATCGCGCACGGCACCCGTGCCGCCGAGCGCGCGCTGGAGTCGATCCAGGAGGCGATCGAGGTGCTCGCACCAGCGCCCGCGGGCAACGCGCCCAAGACGGGCGAGCCCAAGACAGACGAATAAGGCCGACGAGTAAGGCCGCTCAGGCCGTCTTGATATAGTCGCGCAGGGCTTCCTGCTCGGCCTCGTATTCCTGGACCCGGCGCTTGACGATGTCGCCGATCGAGATCAGGCCGACCACCTTGCCATCGTCGACGACGGGCAGATGGCGGAACTTGCCGGTGGTCATCGTCTCCATGAGCTCGGCGACCGTGTCGGTCTCCTTGCAGGTCACGACCTTGCGGGTCATGACCTGAGAGACCGGCTCCTCCAGCGCGCCGGCGCCGCGCTCGCCGATCACGCGCACGATGTCGCGCTCGGACAGAATGCCTTCGAGCCGGCTCTGGTTCATCACCAGCACCGCGCCGATCTTCTTCTCGCCGAGCAGTTTGACCGCGGCAGCCAGCTTGGCGTCGGGCTCGACGCTCATGATCTGGTGGCCCTTGGTGTTGAGAATGGAACGTACCGTCATTGTCGGCCTCCCTGAATCGGATCCGTCCGCATTTCGCGGACCGGACTTGTTCGTCGAGTCTTCAACTAACAGTTTAGGCGCCGGTTGCACGCTGAGGCGCTTTGCGAAGCATCGCCGCTAGCGGCTTGTCGCTTCGGAACATTCTTCTCGGGAATGATGGATGAATTCGGGCGGCGCCGCAAGCGCCGCTTCAAATGCGGTTCGAAATGTCCTGTGATGACGCATCCGCAGCATCGTTTCGCACGCGCGGCACGGGATCGAACAGCGCGAACAGCAGAAGGCCCGCGAAGAAGCCGCCGATATGCGCCTGCCAGGCGACGCTCGTGGTTTCGGAATCGACGCCGATCGCGCCGACGCCGAAGATGATGTTGACGCCGAACCAAACGGCGAGGAAGCCGACCACCCGCCCGTCACGCAGCGCGCGCGACAGCGGCAGTGCCGGAACCCTTGCGGCGGTATCGGCGTCTGATCGGCTGAACGACAGGAAGCTGCCGCGGACAAAGGCAAAGCGGATCGCCGCCGCCATCGCGCCGGACACCGAGGCCGAGGCGCCGATCATCGGCGCCACCGCGTGCTCATGGGTGACGAGATGGGCGAGCGCGCCGGCCGCTGCCGTCACCGCGAGAAACAGGAAGAACCTGATCGCGCCGAAGCGCCGCGCCAGCGCGCTGCCAAACGGCAGCAGCCACAGCACATTGAAGCCGAGATGGGTCAGATTGGCGTGCAGCAGCGAATAGGTGACGAAAGTCCAGACCTTGGCGCCGGCCCCACCGGGGATTTGCAGATTGAGCAGCGAGGAATCGTAACGCTTCGGGATGAAGCCGAAGACGTCGATGGTCCAGTTCTCGAGTTCCGGCGGCAGCAGCACCCGCAGATGGATCACCGCCAAAAGGAGGATATAGGCGGTCAGCGCGACCGGCAGCGTCAGGATCGGCTCGCGCGGAGCTTCCTCGACAACGGCCGGTATCTCCGGCGGAGAATCTTGCGGGGAATCCAAGGCAGCTTCGCTTTCAGGCGCGATCGGAGCGACAGGCTTAACGACAGCCTTGGAGATAGTCGCCTTTGCCGGCCTTGCGCAAGTGCACAAAAGGAAAAGGCAGGGCCCTGGGAAAGCCCTGCCTGTCCGTGTCGGTCTTCCGGTACCCAGAGGAATAAGGTGTATCCCCACCCCTCCCCGCGGCCCGCGACCAAACTGTTTGACGCCCGTGTACAGGCCCCGCCGAGAACCTGGATGAAAGCGGCGAGGCTTGCGACCGCGATCACCATAGCAGCGGCGCGCTGGACGGAAAGCGGATAGTTAATTTAACGTTAACGACGTAAAGACAGCCTCCGGGGGCCCGAAAACGCCTCCACGGCATGGACGCTGCAAATCCCCTCCTGCACAACAACGAAAGGGATCGCGGGTGCACTGAAGCGGGACAGGTTTGTCCCGCGAGCTAGCGCCCCGGGGTAAGCGTTCAGTCATGAAACATCCGTCGAGCCGCGCGTTCTTCGCGTATTGGGACAAGAAGCGCGGCACTGCGCGGGCCCCTGATCGGGCCGATATTGATCCGGCCGCGGTCCGCGGCCTGCTCGGCGATATCTTCGTGCTGTCCTGCGAACAAAACCTCGGCTTCCCGTTCCGCGTCGCCGGCACGCGCGTCTGCGCGCTCGCGGGGCTCGACCTCAAGGACCAGAGCTTCGCGGCGCTGTTCACCGAGGCCAGCCGCAGCGAGATCGAGGAGATCACCACGATCGTCGCCGACGAGACGTTAGGTGCGATCGCCGGCGTCACCGCCGCGCGCGAGGACGGCAGCAAGGCGCATCTCGAGCTGCTGCTGCTGCCCTTCAACGCCCGCCCCCATACGCCGGTGAGTGTCACCGGCGTGCTCGCACCGTTCAACGACGAATGCGGCGCGTTGTCCGCATTCGCCCTCACCTCCTGGCGCTATCTGCATCAGCCGGAGAAGCTGCTGCCGCGCGCAATCCGCAAATTGCAGATCGCACGCGGGCTGATGGTGTATGAGGGGCTGAGGTAGTTTTCGTTTCGACGAGGGCGAACGCCGCGACCTCGATACAGTCTCTCACCGGGATGACACAGCCATGTCCGACATCATCAGTTTCGGTACGCTTCAGCTCCGCTTCCTGCACAGCAAGGACGACACCGGCGGCAGCGTCGACATCTTCGAAATGACGCTCCAGCCGAATGCACGGATGCCGATCCCGCATTATCACGACCGCTGGGACGAAACCATCTACGGGCTGTCCGGCGTATCGACCTGGACGATCGACGGCCAGCAGAACGATCTCGGCCCCGGAGAGTCGGTCTTCATCAAGCGCGGCATCGTGCACGGTTTCACCAACCGTTCGACGGGACCGGCAACATGCCTGTGCATCCTGAGCCCCGGGGTGCTGGGCCCGCAATATTTCACGGAGATGGCCGCACTCCTGTCGGCCGGCGCGCCACCCGATCCCGCGAAGATGAAAGAGACGATGCTGCGCTACGGACTGGTGCCCGCGCCGGCAGCGTGAGCCAGGCTCGCGATCCATCATTGGCACCTTACCTGCTGCAGGACGTTTAGCTGTTTGCCGGGCGTATGCCTGCACGGCAACGCGGCTCGGCCGGAGACGATGCGTTTGCTCGCCGCCGGGCCTCCGTCGAGGGACGATTCCCAGTGATGGAGCACGCGACCAGAGTTGGTAATCGCCTGTTAGCTGCATTACCGCCGGCCGACTTCGCTTTGCTTGCACCGTATCTCCGGAAAGTACCGCTCCAGCACGATGCAGTCCTGGTTCGATCGGGCGACCGGGTCGAGCACCTTTGCTTCCCGTGCAGCGGCGCGATCGCTCTCATCATGGAGTTGCCGAACGGACAGGCAGCCGCAACCGCCGTGATCGGCAACGACGGCGTCGTCGGCCTCATGACGGCGCTCGGCCCCGTCCGATCTCCCCTGACGGCGGTTGTCCGCGTGGCCGGGACCGCACTGCAGATCTCGCCCGCGCGATTTCAAGCGACACTCGAACGCAGTCCCGCCCTCGCAAACGCGGTTCAGATTGTGACCAGGGCGATGATGACGCAATTCCTGCACGTCGCAGCCTGCAATGCACTGCACTCCGTCGAGGCCCGCCTTGCCCGCTGGCTGCTTCACATTCACGATCGGACGGAGGGCGGTGGTGACGTCCTGCACCTGACGCAAGAGACGTTGTCGGAATTGCTCGGCGTCCGGCGGACCACCGTCACGCACGTCGTGAGCGCACTTCGAACCTCAAGGGCCCTGAAATCCAGTCGGCGCGGCCAACTCGAGATCGACAGGCCGCGACTCGAGGTCGTCGCCTGCGAGTGCTACAAGGTGATGAGCCGCAGGATCGACCGGATCGTTTCGCAGGATGCCGTCAGGCTGCTTCACACCGCGCCCGCGCGGAATGGCTGCCCGCCCCCGGACTTCCCGTTCGCCAAGACCGATTCATAGACCCAGGCCTCTCTGGCGAACCACTCGTGCGTCGCCGCGCACATCCCGCAATATGTGCGCGAGAAGAACACCGTGCTGCACCGAAATCTTTCACGATCCATCTCGATGCCCGTCGGAATGGCGTGGCCCGTTTCCGGGCACTTGATCATCACCATACCCATCCTGACTTCCTCCAGCTTGGCATCACCTCACGGCAAGGCTTCTCACGGCAAGGCTTCACCGCCTCGGCTGGACCGCGCCCCTTCTGGCCAAGACGCTCGTCCAGCCGATCCACGCGGCCAGTAGCCTCGATTCAAGCAGCCCCATGCAGAACCAACTTGAAACTCTTCTTGATCGGCTCGGCCGTCTCGGTTGCGACCTTCTGGGCGAGGTCCCAAAGCTCCCGGTTTTGGCGAGAAGCCGCTTCAAAGGTCTTGCGGCTGTGGGTGGTGGAGAGGTTCACGACATCCGCAAACGACCTCGCATCCGCAAGCTGGGACAGGAACTCCAGCGCGGAGCTGGTATTGATGTTTGATATTTCGATGACCCTGGTGCCGTAATCGGCGGCACGCGTGGCATTGGTCGAACAGGCTTCGCGGAGCGCTTCGGTGACCTCCTCGGAAGCCGCCCTCATCCGCTCTAAATTTGCCTTGGCCCGGGCGGCGCCCTGCTCGGCGAGATCGCCGAAGATCGCCTGGAAGTTGAAAAATGGCATGTCGAACCTGGGCATTGCACCGCCATTCGCCGTCCCATTCAGCGCAGTGGCGTTCGTCTCGGCTTTCAGATTGGCATCATTCATGGTCATTCATCCCCTCACGCGAAACCAGATAATGGATTGAAGACTCCCAGAAGCTCCCAGGTGCGGACCGCACCGGGAAACCAGTGCCCCTACTCTCAAATGGAGGGATGCTGTTGCCGATATGCCGCTCTCGCCCCCTGCCGGAACCAACTATGACCAACCAAAATCGGGCCTTCGGTTCGCTTTCGGACTCTCGACATGAATAAATTCAATTCAAGCGACGACGCGCCACGGGCGGCGTTTTTACTTCTTCGAAGTTGTCGCCATTACTTCCGCCAATTTGAGATCAGTCCGGCAAGCGGTTCGGAGGCGCCGGCGCCGGTGGCCTTCCGCTGGGGGCGCGGCGAGGATTCGGCCGCTTCCAGATGGCGCCCTGTCACTAATTGAGTTGATGGAGCCGCTCCGCAGCGCACCGCATTGAACGATACGTCGCATCGCCAACACGGCGCTGCGCTGCGTCCGAGGCACAAGACCGGTGGCATCTCGTCAATGTCAGATACCACCTCGCATTGCCGCGGCGGATTGTCAGCTCACGGCATCGCCAGGTGCCAGGCGCCGTTCAGAAAGCCGTCGCCGGTGATGTCGCCGGGCTTCTGGTCCTTGGCGAAGGTGTAGAGCGGCTTGCCCTTGTAAGCCCACTGCCTGGATCCGTCGTCGCGCGTGATGACGGTGTAGCCGTCGGCCGCAGCATCGCTCGCCTCGGCCTTCAGCACCGGCCAGTTTGTCGCACACGGTCCATTGCAGGCCGACTTGCCGTCCGCATCCTTGTCGAAGGTGTAGAGCGTCATGCCCTTGGCGTCGGTGAGCACGTTACCCTTGTCGGACTTGCCGGTCTTGGTCGGCGGCGCGGCGAAGGCAGCGGGGATGATGGCGAGCGATACGGCGAGCGTGAGCGCGAGGCGGATCGAGGACGTCATGGGTTCTCCTGTCATGCAATTGGCTTGCATGGGGTAGGACGCCGCGCAACGCTTCGTATTCCTGAGACGGCGGCAAAGATATTTTTCGCTGCGCGCATCGTCGCGACGGAATAAACTGGAATGGGTGAGACCGACCAACGGACCGACATGAGCAAGCCGCATTGGCGTCCCGCGCGCGCCTCCGACCTGGTCGCGATCAGCGCGATCGCAGCGCGGATCCATCCTGATCTCCCCGAGAGTCCCGACGTGTTCGCGGAGAAGATGCGGCTCTATCCCGATGGCTGCCGACTGCTCATCGCCGACGAAGAGATCGCCGGCTACGGGCTCGCGCATCCGTGGAAGCAGCACCGCATTCCGCCGCTCAACGGCTTCCTTCAACAACTGCCCGATGATGCGGATTGTCTCTACGTGCACGACGTCGCCGTGCTGCCCGATTTCCGCGGTGGCGTCGCGCGCGATTATATTGCCGCTATCGAGAAGCTCGCGCGCGCATCACACATCACAACGCTCGCGCTGGTCTCGGTCTACGCCACGCGGCCGTTGTGGGAGCGTCTCGGCTTTCGGCCCGTCGCGGCGGATGCGGAGGCGCGCGCAAAGCTCGCTTCCTACGGCGAAGGCGCGACCTACATGCTTCGCGACCTCGCTGCGACATAACGTCCCCGCCCGGCTCACGCGGGCGTGAAGCCGTCACTCGAACCGCCTTCGATCACCCCCCGTCGAAGGTGTGCGCGGGCCGTTCTGGTCTCGCCGAATCGAGACTGGAGAATTTCCATGAAACTTACATTGTCGAAAGTTGCTTTGATTGCATTCGCCGCGGCGGCCGCGTTCACCGCGACCAGTGCCAACGCGGCACAGGTCCGGACCTATGGCTGCGATTCCGCCTTCTTCGAGGGCTGCGGTATCCTGGTCGAGACGCCGACCCCGGGCGGCAGAAGCCGCGTCAACCTCACGCACGACACCTCGCCCATCTACATGAAGCAGACCGACCCCCGCTACAGCTCGTCGATGCGTGATGCCGGCGGTGGCGGCGGCGGAGGTGGTGGCGGCGGCGGCGGTGGCCGCTGAGTTCGCAGCTGACTTTTCAGATGATGTCGCCGGCGCAATCCGGCGGCATCATTGCTGTCTGCACAATCAGGCGCAGTTCAGCCCCGATGCTTTTTCTTCGCCTTCTTTTTTCCAGGCGCGCCCTTCAACGGCCACGGCGTGACCGCCGGCTCGGCATGGCCAGGCTTGTTCTTGTGCTTCTTTTTCTTTCCGAACGAAGGAGCATCGTCGAATTTCGGCCTGCGCTCGCCGTGAGCCTTGTCGCGGGGCTTGAACCCAGCTGCATCGCGCGGGCGATCGTCGCGACGTTCACGATGATCGCTGTCGCCGCTCTCGCGCCGGGGCGGCTTTGACCGCTCCTCCGAAGGCGCCTGCCGCTGCGGCGCATCGGTCATCGGCTCGAGGCGGATATTGTCTTCCTTGTCCGGACGCTTGATCTTGGCAGCGAAGGATTCCGCGACCCGCTCGGAAATTTCGAACTCGGTCGTCGTGTCCATGATCTTGATGGCGCCGATGTCGCCCTTGTCGATGCCGCCGCGGCGGCAGATCATCGGCAAGAGCCAGCGTGCTTCCGCATTCTTTCTTCGTCCGATGTTGGCCCGGAACCAGACGCTGCCGTCCGCCATGCCGTGTTTCGCCGACGATTTTCCTGATTTGGGTCGGGCTCTTTCGGGGCGATCATCGCCGCGCGAAGTGCGGGCATCGTCGCGCGGTGCGCGGACATTGTCGCGCCCGCGATCGTCGCGCGGCCGGCCGGCTCGCTCGCCGGGATCGATGATGTCTTCGGGCGACGGCAGCCGTGCGCGATAGAGCCGCGCGAGTGCGGCTGCGATATCCTCGGCCGACCGCTCGGCCAGCAGCGCCTGCGCCAGCACCAGATCGTCCGCGGTCGTCTCCTCGGTGAACAACACGTCCTTCATGCGGTCGTGATCGAGCTTGCGGATTTCCTCCGCCTGCGGTGCCGTTCCCCAGACCGCGTCGATCCCCGAGACATTCAGCAGCATTTCCGCACGTCGCCGCCGTACAGGCGGCACCAGCAGGACGCTCGTCCCCTTGCGGCCCGCCCGCCCGGTGCGGCCGGAGCGATGCTGCATCACCTCGGCGTCGTTGGGCAGATCGGCATGGATGACGAGATCGAGGCTCGGCAGGTCGATGCCGCGGGCGGCGACGTCGGTCGCCACACAGACGCGAGCGCGTCCGTCCCGGATCGACTGCAGCGCCGTGGTCCGCTCGTTCTGCGTCAATTCGCCTGACAGCGCGACCACGGAGAAGCCGCGCTCCAGCAGCGCCGCCTGCAAATGCCTGACGTGATCGCGCGTGCTGCAAAACACCAGCGCGCTCGGCGCCTCGAAGAAGCGCAGCACGTTGACGACGGCATGTTCGACATCACCGGGGGCGACCCGGATGGCACGGTACTCGATGTCGGCGTGACCGCCTTCATCGCCGGCGACCTCGATCCGAAACGCCTGCTGCTGATATTGCTTGGCCAGCGCCACGATACCGCGCGGAAACGTCGCCGAGAACAGCAAAGTGCGGCGTGTCTCCGGCGTGGTCTTGAGGATGAATTCCATGTCCTCGCGAAAGCCGAGATTGAGCATCTCGTCGGCCTCATCGAGGACGACCACTTTCAATTCCGTGATGTCGAGACGGCCGCGACGCAAATGGTCGCACAACCGGCCGGGCGTGCCGACGACGATGTGAGCGCCCGCCGCAAGCTCGCGCTGCTCGCGCCGCGGATCCATGCCGCCGACGCAGGAGACGACCCGCCCGCCGGCATGCCCATACAGCCATGCCAGTTCGCGCTGAACCTGCAAGGCGAGCTCGCGGGTCGGCGCCACGATCAGGGCGAGCGGCGCCCCCGCCTGCTCGAACCGCTCGGCATCGCCAAACAGATCCTTGGCCATGGCGAGGCCATACGCGAGGGTCTTGCCGGAGCCGGTCTGGGCCGAAACCAGGAGGTCGCGGTCGGCGGCTTCGTCCGCGAGCACGGCGAGCTGGACGGGGGTGGGTGAATCATAGTTCCGCTCGGCCAAAGCGTGGGCGAGCGGCGGGGTCAGGGCCGGAAAAGACACGGGATGGAGAACCTTGGTTAATGTCAGGCGCGGAACGGTGAACCGGCGGACCTGAGTTGCGTGCGCGGCAAACGGCCCGGCCGCACGCTGGATGTGATCAGGGCGCTCTTTACGCCAAGTGCTCTTGAATCACCATGCCTATGATGCATGGCTTGACGGAAAGAACCGCGCCTGAAGGTTGCAGCGGACCTTTGCGGCCACCTCCATTAACCTGAAGCCAACCGGCTTAGAGGGAACGACCGCGTGACGCCTTCCGCCAAACGCGCCTGCGGCGATTGCACGCTTTGCTGCAAGGTCATGGCCATCGAGGCGTTGGCCATACCGGCTGGAAGCTGGTGCCGGCACTGCAAACCCGGCCAGGGCTGCGCGATCTATGCCGAACGCCCGGCCATCATGGGCCAGCGCATGATCCTCGTCACGCCGGACCGCGAGTTCGATCGCGGCATCGTCGGGCCGGACGAGCGGATCGTGCGGGAGCTGGAGGGGACCAAGGTCGTCGGCGCGACGGTGGTGAAGGAACATCAGATCAGCCATGGCTGGTTGGTGAACGTCCCATCAGCCGATGCTAGATAGGTCCGGTGACCTGGCAGAGTTAAGTTCAGGCAAAGCAGCACGGGGAGCACGACGATGCGATTGGCAGTCATTTCCGATATCCACGGCAATCTCGCTGCGTTGGAAGCGGTGCTGGCCGACATCAAGGCGCGCGGCGTCGATCGTACGGTCAACCTCGGCGATTGCGTCACCAGCCCGCTGTGGCCAAAGGAAACTTTCGAGGCTCTCCAGTCGCTGTCGTTGCCGACGGTGCGCGGAAATCATGATCGCTGGATTGAGGAGTTTCCAGACGACAAGCTCTCGCCGGCAGGTCTGTTTGCGCGTAGCGCATTGACCGCGGAGCAGCGCCGCGCACTTCACAGCCTGCCCTCCCAAATACGGCTGGACGACGGGATCCTGGCCTGCCACGGCACACCCGACGACGATACGACGTGCCTGCTCGAAGAAGCGCTCGAGGACGGCCGCTTCGTGCCGGCGCGTCGCGACGTGCTGACCGCGCGCCTTTCGAGCGCGCCAACGGCGCGTGTCGTGCTGTGTGGTCACAGCCACCGCCAAGCGGCTGTTCAGGGCCCGGGCGACCGCCTGGTCCTCAATCCCGGCAGCGTTGGTTGCCCGGTGTTCGCGGACATTCCTTTTGCCGCAAACCTGGAGCATCGCTCGCCTCACGCCCGCTACGCGATCCTCACGAAACGAACAAGAGGCTGGCAAGTCGAACTGCTGGCCCTGGAATACGACTGGGAAGCCGCGTCCGCGCAGGCGCTCGCCAACGGCCGCCCGGAATGGGCGGAGGCCATGTTATCAGGACATGTCAAATAGCTGGCCTTGCCACGTCGGTCATTCGATCCCAAATCGTGCCTCACGAGAGAGCAACGGGGTGAAACATGGCCGACAAGATATCGCTTGCCGACAAGCTCGCGACCTTTGGGGATTTCTGGTCGCCGCGCACGGTCACGACCTTCAACGATTGCGACGTGATGGTGGTGAAGGTGAAGGGCGAGTTCACCTGGCACAAGCACGATGACACCGACGATTTCTTTCTCGTCCTGAAAGGCAGTCTGGACATTGAATTGCGGGATTGCACGGTGACGCTCGGTCCGGGCGAACTCTATGTCGTGCCCAAAGGGGTCGAGCATCGCCCGGTGGCACGCGAGGAGGTTCACCTCCTGCTCATCGAGCCCACCGGCACGCCGAACACGGGCGACAAGGCCACCGCCGCAGCACGCAAGCTCGCATAGAGGACAACGCTTGGCGCGCGTCTAATCCCTGGAGGTCGCCAGCTTGCTGAAGCGGCCGACCAGCCTCGCCCTGACCCGTGCAACTGTGTCCCTCGCCGCGCGGCTCAGGGCGCGGATGGCGCGCCAGGCGTCGGTTGCCTGCAGCCACGCCTTCACCTCGGAGAACTTGCCGTACGCCCAGGCGAACGCCGGAATCCGCATCAGCTTGTCGCGCGTAAGATGGAACAGGCGCTCGACCAGCACGAGCTTGAGCAATTCGCCGACGATGAAAGTCACGGCGGCGCTCACGATCTGACCTGTTGCAGCGAGGTAGGCCGCCACCGGCTTGATCGGCTCCAGAATGATCACGGGCACGGAAAACAGGGCGAGCGAGGGATAAGGGGACAGCGACCTGATCCAGGTGCGCAACCACTTGAATTCGAAATGCCGCCCAATCCAGCGCGCCATTGGCCGCGCGACGGCCATGAAGACGGCATCCACTAGGAAGTAGATGGCCGCCAGGATGTAAGTAACGGGTTTCAGGATTCGCTTCACGATACCTCTCCCGTGAAGTGAAAGTCGGAACCTGGGCCTAAGTTTCACCTTAACATGGATAGATCGGGGATTCCCGATGGAACTTTTTGGGCGCCTCAGATCTCGGCATAGACCTCCAGCAAATTGCCGTCGGGATCGCGAAAAAACAGCGTCCGGTGTCCGAATGACTGGTTCGTCGGCGGTGACAGCAGCGCCACGCCCTGCCGCACCAGTTCATCGGCACATTGATCGACCTCGGTCGCGGACACCTTGAAGGCCAGTTGCAGCGAAGCGCTGCCCGCCGGCGTCGGCGCGTCGGCCGCGGTCCGGCTCGGTCTCGCCAGCGCCAGCGTGTTGCCGCCCAGGCCGTACTCGATCCAGTTCGGCGAGAGCTCGCGCAGCAGCGGAAAGGCGAGAACGTCCTCGTAGAACCGGCGCATCACCGCCATGTCGCGCACGAAGATGACGGTGTAGTCGATCGCGCGAATGGCGTGGAAAGGGGAGCGGGTGCGCGGGTTAGGTTCGTCTGTCATTGTAGCCCTCTTCCAAACTCAGGCTCGTAGCCCGCATGGAGCGAAACGGAATGCGGGACCGGCGGCCCCGGATTGCGCTGCGCTCCATCCGGGCTACAAGGTTCAAGAATTATCGCAACAAACCACCGCTATAGCGCAGCTCGTACAGCGGCGCGCCATCATGCCGCGCGATCGTCTCGATGCCGTGGAAACGATCGAGCACCCTTTCGACCTCGTTGCGGTAAGTCATGCCGCTCTGCTCGAACAGGCGCGGTCCCCGATAAGGCTCCTCGACGCTTGCGCCCAATAGCGCCCGGCGCAGGAACTTGTAGATCTCGAGCAGCGTGGACCGATCCGTGATGTCCGCGCGGACGCCGCCGCCGTAGCTCATCGACCAGATGACACGGTCATCCCGTGACACGGTCTCTTGGCCAACGAAAAATCCCATCCCGAAATAGATATCGCGATAGGCATAAGGTGGCGCGCGATGCTCGAGCTGCTTGGAGCCGGCGAGCAGCGGCGCGGCCACGGTCGCGTCGTCGTCCAGCCCCGCATAGGTGCGCCGCTTGGCTTCGACCAGGAACGCAGCGAGATCGGGTGGAATGGACGGCATTGTCTAGTCCACCAATTCCGGCCACGGCACGATGGTCGATTTCACCGTCTTCATCGCCATCGCATCCCTCACCGCCTGCGCGACGCCCGCTTCCGTGAACGGATAGATCGTCTGCATCTTCAGCCAGGGATATTTGTCACGCGTGCGGTAGAGCATGTCGACGCCGAGCGGGAGATCATTACCGGTAAAGCCCCAGGATCCCAGCACGTTGAGGTCCTTGGTGCAGATGCGGTGCCAGGAGGTCTCGATCGAACCGGCGTCGGTGAACTGACCCATCTCGACATAGGTGCCGCCGTCGCGCAGCATCTCGATGCCTTCGGGGCCGGCGGTCGGATGTCCCGAGCAATCCATCACGAGATCGGCGCCGAAATGGCCTACGATCTCGCGCACGCGCGCGATGCGCTCCTGCGGCGATTTGATCTCCTCGATGTTGACCGTCGCCTCCGCGCCGAATTCGCGCGCGAGCTTGAGCCGCGGCTCTTCCGGCGCGCCGACGCAGATCACGCGCCCCGCTCCCATCTCCCTGGCGGCCGCGACCGCGAGAATGCCGATCGGACCCGAGCCCTGGATCACCACCGTGTCGCCCCACGAAAAACCACCGGCGCGACTGGCGCGGTTGAAGGCGCGGATGCAGGAGGTCAGCGGCTCCGAGAGCGCGCCCAGCCGCAGCGACATGTCGTCGGGCAGCTTGTAGATCTTGGTGCCCGGCAGCATCTCGAGATCGACATAGACATATTCGGCCCAGCCGCCCCACATATGCGGCGCCTTGTCGAAGCCGAGATAGCGGCCGTAATAGACCGGCGTCAGGCACTTGTTGGCGGTCTGCGGATAATGGATGCAGTAATAGCAATGGCCGCAGGGCATCAGCGGCGGGATCATCACTTTCGAGCCGACCTTCAGCGGCTTGCTCATGAAGTCCTCGGTGAATTCGTCACCGCATTCGACGACGATTCCACCAAGCTCGTGGCCGAGCGTGAACGGCCAGGGCAGCGGCTTCGGCCAATGCCCCTTGAGAATGTGCAGATCGGTCCCGCAGACGCCGCAGGCGCCGACCTTGATCAGCGCAGCCTTCCGGCCGACCTTCGGCCATGGCACGGTCTTGATGACGGGCTCCGAGCCCGGTCCTGCGTGAGTGCAGACGCGGATCTGGTCCATGGGTGTGTCCTCGCGGCCTGCTTGTTATGATTGATTGGTGCGGCCGACGATCAGCCTATGACAGCCGTGGGGCGTTGCAAATACCAAGGTGCGTACCTCAAATGCACCGGGGCAGAAGGTTCACTGTTCTCTCAACTTGCGCGAGGAGGCGCTCTCTCAAGACCTTCGCCGGTCATGCCCTGCTCGCTCAGGAGCCAAACCGCAGGACTTGCAGTTTCGCTGAACATGGTCGCCAACACGTCCAGACCGCTCGTTTCACGTTTCAGGCTGCGCACGGTCGCACGATGCACCACACGTCGAAATGCAACCGTCGGCGTCGTGTCGCGCTCGTCGCGGATCATCACCCAAGTGCTCAGCTTATCGTCGATATAGGAGACTGTGGTTCGCCTCAGGGCTTCGAGGTCAACCTCGCTGGCCTTCATCACTTCCGAGGCATCCGGATCGTCCAGCAGCGCAAGCAAGAGATGCTCCAGCGTCGCAAACTCGTGCTTTCGCGCTTTGGCGTAAGTGAGAGCCCTGTTCAGAGTCAGATCGAGCTCGCGGGTAAATCCCGAAGGCCACTTGATGCTCGCACGCGGTGGCTGAGACGAGGCCGTGTCAGACGCCGGCGGTTCGCGTCGGATCGCGGCAGCAAGCGTATTCCAGTCAGCCAAGCCAAACAGCTCGGCAGTCAGCTCAAGGCTTTCGGCGACCGAAATCTTGAGACCTTTGGAGGCGAGAGAGGCGCGCAGCGTGCGCGCCATAGCTTTAGCATCGCGAAAGTCGCGCATGGCTTACTCCTTTGCTTGAACACTTCGGGAAGCCAGTGCTTGCGTTGCTGACCCGTTGTTCGGCAAAGGGGCCAAGACGATGCATGCGATACGTTCACCATCCCGTAAAGGGTGCAAGCGGCAGGTCGTATCCACCTGAAAGAAAGGTGGCTCGACGGCCGCCAAGTGTCAATACTGACGACTCGCGCAAACCCGTAAATGCCTACACCCGGACGCTGGGTTAGGATGAGACGGCTCCTAGCCCGTATGGCGCAGCGTGGAATGCGGGACAGGCGGTCCCGGATTACGCTTACGCTCCATCCGGGCTACGATCGAGGATGATGCCGATGCTACGTGACTATCAGCCGACTGATGCGGAAGCGATCGTGCGCGTCGCTCTCGCGGCTTTCGCGCAATTCGAGCAGGATTATTCCGACTGGCCGTTGTTTACGACCCATGTCGCGAAAATGCCGGAGCTTGCCAAAACCGGCGAGATCATCGTCGCCGAGGATGGCGGCCAGATCGTCGGCGCCGTCGCCTATGTCGGTCCGCAAGCCCCGAAGCCGGCCTTCTTCGATCCGGCCTGGCCGATCATCCGCATGCTGGTGGTTGATCCGGCCGCGCGCAGCAAGGGCATCGGCCGACAATTGACCGAAGAATGCCTGCGCCGCGCCGAGCGCGACCGGTCGCCGGTCATCGCCCTGCACACAACGCCGATCATGACGGTCGCATTGCCGATGTATCAGCGGATGGGATTTACCAGGGTTCGCGAGGCGCCGGATATTCTGGGCGTGCCCTATGCGGTTTACGTCAAGGCGCTGGGGTAGGATGGCGTCGGCGTTGATTCTTTGACAGTCGTTGCGAATGACAAACTGGACGAGCCGAACCTGCGCGGCAAATGGCATCGACATCCATTATTTACGGACCGGGGACGACAAGCCTGCGCTGATTGCGCTGCATGGTCTGACCGGAAGCGGCGCCTGCTGGACACCGCTGGCGCGCGCTCTCGAGGACGGCTACGACGTCATCATGCCCTCTGCGAGAGGACATGGCGCGTCGAGCGCACCGTCCGGCGAGTATCGGTACTGCGATCTCGCAGACGACGTCATCGGCCTCATTGACGCGCTCGGGCTGACTGCCCCGATCCTGCTCGGCCATTCCATGGGCGGCATGACCGCTGCCGTGGTTGCGAGCGAGATGGGTACGGCCATTCGCAGCGTTATCCTCGCCGATCCGACCTTCCTGCCACCGGAGCGCCAGCGCGAGGTTTACGAGAGTGATGTCGCCGAGCAGCATCGCCGGCTTCTGGGGCAGGACAAGGATGAGGTACTGGCCGAGGCCCGGCGGCGGCATCCGCACCGCTCATCCGAGCTGCTTGACCTGATCGTTGATGCGCGGCTGCGGACCGAGATCAGCGCCTTCGAGGTTCTCACGCCGCCGAACCCGGATTATCGCGAGCTTGTCAAAGCCATTGCCGTGCCGAGCCTGCTTGTCATCGGAGACAATGGCGTTGTCTCCGTCGAGACGGCGCGGGAGCTGCAGGGGCTCAATCAACACCTCCGCCATGAGGTGATCGCGAATGCGGGCCATGGGTTGCCATATGACAAGCCGGATGAGTTTGCTGCGGTGGTCAGGTCGTTTCTGGCGACGGAGATCGCGTGACGCGCTGCTTCGTAGCCCGCATGGAGCTCTGCGGAATGCGGGGTCGGCGGTCCCGGGTTGCGGGCTACGGACATACACCCAAGTGTCTTGAGCGGCCGGCGGCGAACGTGTAAGGCCCGAACAGTCCCACCCAGGTGATCGCTTGAACCCCCTTCCCCAAAATCCTGTTGTCGCGTCCGGATCGTTCGCGGCGATGAAGTCGGTGCCGTACCGGCTCCAGTTCATCGCCTACGTGCTGGCGATGATGGCGGACAACATCGAGCATGTGATCAGCTATTGGGTGGTGTTCCAAAAATTCCATTCGCCGACGCTGGGGGGCTTTGCCGTGCTGTCGCACTGGCTGCCGTTCCTGCTGTTCTCGGTCGCGGTCGGCGGGCTCGCCGACCGGTTCGATCCGCGGCGCATCATCCAATGCGGCATGCTGCTGTTCATCGTGGCCTCGGCCGGATGGGGCTTCTTCTTCATCACCGACACCATCCAGATGTGGCACGCGATGTTGCTGCTGGTGATCCACGGCTGCGCCGGCGTGCTGTGGCAGACGCCGAACCAGCTTCTGCTCTACGACCTCGTCGGTCCCGCGGATCTTCCGAGCGCGGTGCGCCTGAATGCGATGGCGCGCTATCTCGGCATCCTGGTCGGACCTGCCGTCGGCGGCGTCATCATGCTCACGCTGGGCACCTCGCACGGCATCATCTTCAACACGCTGTTCTACCTGCCGATGCTGCTGTGGCTGTTCTGGGCGCCGGTGCGCGACAAGAGCGTCGCGGTGCGGCGCTTCGCCATGCGCGGCCTTGCCGACATCGTGCTGACGATGCGTGCCATCGGCACGCAACCGGTGCTGACCGCAATGACGTGGCTCGCCGGCCTCACCTCCTTCATGATCGGCAACGCCTATCACGCCCAGATGCCGGGCTTTGCCGGCGATCTCGGCCACGGCGATCCCGGCGTCTCCTACAGCGTTCTGCTCGCGGCCGACGCCGCAGGTGCACTGCTCGCCGGCATCGCGCTGGAATCATGGGGACGGTTGAAGGGCACGCCGCGCACCGCGATCATGCTCGCCATGCTGTGGAGCGTGGCGCTGCTCGGCTTCGCCGCGGTGCGGATCTATCCGGTCGCGATCGTGCTGCTGTTCTTTGCCGGCTTCTTCGAGCTGTCCTTCAACACCATGGCGCAGGCGCTGGTGCAGTTGAACGCACCGCACGACATCCGCGGCCGCGTCGTGGGTCTTTACAACATGGCCGGCCTCGGCATGCGGGCCTTCAGTGGCATCACCGTCGGCCTGTTCGGCGCGGCGATCGGCATTCACTGGTCGCTCGGGCTCTCGGCCGCGGTGCTGCTGGCGCTGCTGTGCCTTCTCTACGGACGCGCGACGAGGAAGACAGCCGGTTGACTCTCGTCCCTCTCCACCGCACCTTCGAGAGAGGGCTTGGGGAGATGAGACGTTGCGCAATCGCTGGGGCATTCTTGCGATCCTGTTCGTCGTGCGCCTCACCATCGCGTTCCAGTTCCAGAGCGTGGCCGCTGTCGCGCCGTTGCTGCAACAGACTTTTGGCGTCGGGCTCGCCGATATCGGCATCCTGATCGGACTCTATTTCACCCCCGGCATCGTGCTGGCGCTGCCGGGCGGCGCGATCGGCCGGACTCTTGGCGACAAGCCGACGACGATCGCAGCGCTGCTGCTGATGACCGCGGGCAGCCTCGTCATGGCCACCACCGACATCTGGGGCTGGCAGATGGCGGGGCGGCTCGTCTCCGGCGCCGGCGGCGTGCTGCTGACGGTGCAGCTCACCAAGATGGGCACCGACTGGTTCGCCGGGAAGGAGATCGCGACCGCGATGGCGATCTTCGTCAACTCCTGGCCGGCCGGCGTCGCGATCTCGCTGCTGGTGCTGCCGGCGATCGGCACGGCCTATGGCGCGAGCGCGGTGTTCCTGGCGGCGGGCGCACTCACGGCCATCGGTATTGTGCTGGTCACGCTCTATCAGTCGCCGCCGGGTGCCACAGTCAGCGCGGCCGGCCCAGGCCGGCTCGATCCCCTCGCGCTGCTGGCGGTGATCGTCGCGGGCCTGATCTGGGGACTCTTTAATGTCGGCTTCGCCATGATCTTCTCGTTCGGCCCCTCCCTGCTCGCCGAGCGCGGCTGGAGCATTGCGGCGGCAGGCTCCGCGATCAGCCTCGTGATGTGGCTGTCGGTGATCTCGGTGCCGGCAGGCGGCTATCTCGCCGACCGCTTCAAGCGTCCGCTCACGCTCGCGACCGCAGCCAGCCTCATCGTGGCCGGGCTGCTGGCCTGGTTGCCGCGATCGGATGCGGTGATCACGGTCCTCGTCCTGATCGGCCTGATCGGCGGCCATCCGGCCGGCCCGATCATGAGCCTGGCCGCCCGCGTGCTCGCGCCGGAAACAAGGGCGATCGGCATGGGCGTGTTCTACACTCTCTTCTATGCCGCGATGATGCTGGGACCGGCGGTCGCCGGCCGGCTGGCCAAATCGGCCGGGACGGCCGCGGTGGCACTCGACCTCGGCGCGCTGACGGTGCTGGCCTGCCCGCCGCTGATGTGGCTTTTCGAGCGCATTGTGTCTGTCCGTAATCGACGCGCCCAATCCTAACGCGGCGTTAACCCTGTGCACCTTAGGGTCGTCCCGGACTCCGCCAGGCGGGGGGTCGGGTTGTGAAAATGGCGTTGGCGAACAAAAAATTTCTTCCGGCCGCCGAGGAACGACGGCGTTTCCAGCGGGTGAAGGTTCACCTGCTCGGCCGCTACATGCTGCCGGACCGCCGGGAATTCCCCTGCCAGGTGATCAACATGTCGCCGGGCGGACTGGCGCTTCTGGCCCCCGGCATCGGCAATGTCGGCGACCGCGTGGTCGCCTATCTCGACCATATTGGGCGGGTCGAGGGCAAGATCACCCGCATCATCGACAACGGTTTCGCCATGACGGTCGGGGCGACGCCCCGCAAGCGCGACAAGCTGGCGGCCCAGCTCACCTGGCTTGCCAACCGCGACATCCTCAATCTGCCGGAGGATCGCCGCCACGACCGTATCGTGCCGCGCAACCCGATCGCGGTGCTGACGCTCGAGGACGGCACCAAGATGACCTGCCGCATCATCGACCTCTCGCTGTCCGGTGCCGCCATTGCCGCGGAGAACCGCCCGCCGGTGAAATCGATCGTGCTGCTCGGCCGGGTCCAGGGCCGCGTGGTCCGAAACCTCGAGGACGGCTTCGCGCTGGAGTTCATGCACGAGCAGCCGATAGAGACTCTCGAAGAGAGCGTTACCGCGCGGTAAAGCGCAAGGACGCTAAAACGCCTGTATTTCCAGCCCTGAAGGCGGCCTCCGCGATGCGGACGCCGCCTTTTTCGTGTCCGGCGACCGCCTCGCGCGGGTTAACGCGAGGGCTGCGAGCGCGTGCAAACAACAGTTCCGCCAGCGTTTCCGCGTTAATAGATAAAATTTGAATCAATTGAAGTCATTTCAAATCTTAGTCGAATTCGATTCAAGTATAGATCGAATTAATCGCGCCTTTTACTTGTATTCGTCTCGACTTGACTTGGCCGACTTAGCGGCAACTCAAAAGCTCCATGCGAAATGTGGTCCCAACAAGAAACGGGGGCCGCAATGTTGGACTTCAGGGGACAGGGGAAAGGGCTGGCACTGGCTGCCATGCTCTTCGGGATCAGCGCGGCAGCGCAGGCCGGCGAAGGCCGCCTGCTCTACGCGAGCCTCGGCGACACCACGCGTGCGCCGATCGGCTGGGTCGAGTTCTGTGCGGATAATGCCGCTCAGTGCCAGGGCGCGCCGACGCAACCGCGCGACATCGTGATGTCGCAGGCCGCATGGCGCGACCTCGTCAAGGTCAATCGCTGGGTCAACGAGACCGTCAAGCCTTTGACCGACCAGGAGCACTGGGGCGTGATCGAGAAGTGGTCGCTGCCGACCGACGGTTACGGCGATTGTGAAGACTACGTGCTGCTGAAGCGCAAGATGCTGATCGATGCCGGATGGCCGCGCGAGGCCCTGCTCATCACCGTCGTGCGGGACAAGAAGGGCGAAGGACACGCGGTGCTGACGGTGAAGACCGACAAGGGCGAGTTCGTTCTCGACAATCAGAACGAGAACGTCGTTGCCTGGACGGAGACCGGCTACCGCTTCGTCAAGCGCCAGTCACAGAGCGACCCCAATGTCTGGGTCTCGCTCGGCGACACCAAGCCGGCGGTCTCCACCGCCAGCGCCAAGAACTAGCAGTCAGGAAAACGAGTTACGCGGCCCGGTCACATCCCCACCCCTCCCCGTCCCAGACCGGTTCGCGCGCGGCCAGCCATCCCCCAATGGCTGGCCGCAACTTTTTTTGGGGCGAGCAATCAGCCCTGCGACGACCAGGGCACGCGCGCGGCGGTGAAATCGCGCCACGTGCGTTGCAAAGCGGGCTGCACGCCGATCGATGCACGTGCCTGCCAGCCGGCGATCGCCGCAGCCGCGACGGCGCTGTCGGGTTCAGTACCGAGCCCATCGAGCAGCGATGCCGTGACCGCCATATCGTTGAATGCGCCAAGCTCCTCCTGCAAGGCTGCGAGCCTGCGCGAGAAACGTCGCGCCGACTTGCGATCCTCGTACAGCGGCAGCAGGAACTCGCTGAGATAGCGCAGCCGCTTGGTCGCGAGCCGCACCCGGTGCAGCTCCTCGGCGGGAAGCGACTTGAAGCGGCGGCCACGCTTGAGCACCTTGGCGTATTGCTCCGACAAGATGCGTCGCGCGAAATCGACGGCAGGTTCGGCGAGCTGGCCGAGATCTTCGGCGGCAACGTCGTTGCGCCAGCCTCGCGTCTCGATCCAGTTTCCGAGGCCGATCAGGAACACGGCGCAGCGGCGATCGTCGAGCGCATCATGCGCCTTGCGATAGGCGTCCGACTGGCGCTCGGCCGCAGCCCGGCCCAGCGCATCGAAGCCGGCGACCAATGGACAGGCCTGTGCGATCGTCGGCAAGGTATCGAGCTGGAACACGTCCCAATCACGGGCGGCGGACAGGTCTTGCGCCAGCCATTTGACCTCCGACCGCAGCGCGTCGAGATTGCTGAGCGCGCCGACCGATCGCATCAGGTCGAGCGCCGATCGCAGCCGGCGCAGCGAGACGCGGAGTTGATGCACGCCTTCCGGGTTGCGCCCGTCCTCGGCGGCCGGCAGCGACTGAAGCAGATGGAGGAAGCAGGAGCGCAGGATCGTCGCGAAGGCCTCGTCGAGCGTGACCGACGCATCGAGGCGAAGTTTTCGCGGACGACGTGCCGGGGGCGGCTCATCGGCGGCAAGATCAAAGCCGCGCGCCGACTTGGTACGGATGGACGGCTTGACCGCGCCCTGCTCCGCGAGCCGCAGCGCGACCTCGTAGATCGTGCTGGCGCTGCCGCTCTTCAGCTCAAGCTCGATCTCGCTCACCGGTAGCGTGCGATCGCCAGCCGTCAGCTCGCCTTGATCGAAGGCGATTTCGACCGTGCCGGACGGCAAGTCGATCATCCTCGCATGACGACGGATGTTAGCTGTGAAGACGGCTTCGAGCGGCTGCGCCAAGAGGTGGCTACGAAGCTCCTCCGGAATGAAGGGCATCGCCAGAGCGAGATCGGGCGCAAGCGACGACACGCTCGCCTCCCACTCGCCACGGCGCAGCGGATCGTCCGCAGCGTCCGTCTTCACGGTCTGCACGAAGCGCGCGCCGCTCTGGCGGACGCGCAGGCTGAGGCCATTGCGCCGAAGCAGGCGCTCGGCCGTGTCGTAATAGACCGACTTGAGATGCTTGCGCGTGCCCTTGTTGCGCGCATTGGCCGTGATGACCGGCGCGGCGTTGAAATGCGCCATGCGAGCGGCATCGACGAGCAGCTTGAGCTCGATCTCACCGGCGGGACGCGCAGCAGTGCCGGACTGGGCTGGCTCCGGTGCAGGCGTCGTGTCTTGCGATGGCGTCTGATCAATCACAGCGCCCTCGACGATCGCATGTTCCGGGTCGGGCTCGGCTGCGTCACGTTGCCTGAGGAAGCCGGCGACGACTTGCGTTCTCTTGTTCCTGTCCTTGAGGACAGGATTCCCATCCGGCGCGCTCATGGTTTTGCGAGCCGGTGTAGCGTCTGATTTCAACATTTCCGGTGACATGACAGTTTGATGACAGAGCGCAGCATATAGCTCGTCAGGCCCGCAAGGAATAGCAACGTTACGTCGCAACGCATCATCGTCCACATGCGCCATGCGCGACGCTAAAGATCGGGCAGGACTGTCATAATTCGTCCGGCGTGACGAATTAAATTGCCGCCGCGTACAGTAAGTGATCGAATTGATAGCGAATCTCGGCGTTCTCGAAACCGAGATGAACGCGTCAGCGAGCTTGACTCATGCTAGCAGAAAAATTCTTTCTGGTTTTGGAGACGCTCAGAAGTCACGCCTCCGATGGTGACAGGCCGGAGATTGTGACAAGCCCCGCGCGGCCTCCTGCGCTCCCCGAGATCGCAAAAGGCTCTCGACCAGGAAAGCCGGTTCCTGACGAGCGCGACTAGAAGCGATTGAATTTCGCGGGCTCACACCTGCCCAGCGCGCATCAATGCGCGAGCCTGTTCTTGTAGATCCTGCCGTCCTTCATGATCACCACAAAATTCTTCGCGGGATCTTCGACAAGCTTGATGTCGTCGAGCGGATTGCCGTCGACCAGCAGGAGATCGGCGAGCGCGCCCTCCTCGACCACGCCGAGCTTGCCGGGATAGGGATTGCGCAGGCCCGACAGGCTCAAGAGTTCAGCGTTGGTCGACGTCGCCATCGTCAGCGCTTCGGCCGGCGTGTACCAGCGCGTCAGTGCGGCCAGCATCGAGCCCTGCTTGTCCGCCAATGCCTTCGAGAACAGGACGTCAGTGCCGAACGCGGTCTTGATCTTGTACTTCTTCGCCAGCGCATAGACGCGGTCAGTGCCGGCAACGACCTGCCGCATCTTGTCCTGCTCCGACGGTCCCAGCGCCGCGGCGCCGGAGATATCAAGGAATGGTTGCGTGCTCAGCCAGACGCCCTTCTCCGCGATCAGCTTCGCGCTCGCCTCATCCATGAGATGTCCGTGCTCGATGCATCTCACGCCGGCCGCGATCGAGCGCTGGATCGCGACCGACGTATAGGCGTGCGTGGCGACATAGGTGCCCCAATTGTCCGCGGCCTCGACAGCGGCGCGCAGCTCGGGCTCGGTGAAGGTGGAGACATCGAGCGGACTGAAGGGCGATGCGACGCCGCCGCCCGCCGTGAGCTTGACCTGCGACGCGCCTTGCATCAGTTGCTCGCGCGCGCGCACGCGCACCTCGTCGGGGCTGTCGGCAACCATGCTGCCGCCGATCAGCTCCATGCGGCTGAGCATTCCGCCGATCGTGCGCGGCAGATCGGAGAGCTGCCGGAAGTCGCCATGACCGCTGGTGACGGTGATGATGGCACCGGACGGATAGATGCGGGGTCCGGCGACGAGATCCTCGTCGATGGCCTGCTTGAGGCCGAAGCTCGGTCCGCCCATGTCGCGTATGGTGGTAAAGCCGCGCATCAGCGTCGCCGTCGCCTCACTGGCGGCGAGCAAATTGTTGTAGCCGATATCGCCTGCGAGGGCTGCCATCGGCGTCGGACGCACCAGCATCGCGTGCCAGTGTGCGTCGATCAGTCCCGGCATCAGCACGCGGCCGCCGCCGTCGATCACCTGACCGGTGGCCGCGATATCGGCGGTCGAAATCTTCTCGATCTTCCTGTTCCTGATCAGGACGTTGGACGCGGCCGAGAGCGTGGCATTCTTTCCGTCGAAGATCCGAACGTTGCGGAACAGGACGGCGGAGTCCTGCTGGGCTCGTAAGGGCAACGGGCTGCCGAGGCTTCCAATCGACACAAGCAATGCGGCGGCTCTGAAGAGTCCGGCCGGCGTGGTCCAACCCCACATGTCCAATCTCCACGCAGATCCGGGCGAACGCCAGCCAGCTGACGCCGCGCGATGCAGCTATGGATTGATGCCTGCAAACCGCATCGAGTCAATTTGCAACCACAGGGAGGTTTTGCAAATCAGCCATACGGAGCGAAGAGAAGCGTCCCCATCAAGTTGGATAGGCAAATGGGTAAGTGCACCTGTCGCACTCGCGTCGAACTCAAATTAAAACGCACTATCGATTTCGACCCGCCAGCAACGGTAGATTGCAACTTTCTCGCTCGGGAGTACGATCCTGCGCGGTCTACGCGACTTGAGCCGCTGGGCAGGAGGGCTTGCGGTCGTCTGTAGAATTCAAATGACGAGGCGTAACATGGTGGCGCAAACGAGTGACGGACGCATCCTGCTGGCCAAGAAGCTCGGCGGGCTCATCGCAATCATCTTGGGATGCCTGCTGACGGCCGTAGGCGTGACGTTCGAATACAGCGGCATGACTTTCGTCGGCGTGTTGTTGCTCGTCCTCGGAGCCGTCCTGCTGGTGCTCAAGATCATGAGGCGAAATCAGGAACGTCCGTTCTGACAGACGGCAGGCGGTCACACGCCCAGCACGTCGGCGAGCCGCAACTCGTCGGCGGCGGGATCCTTCAAGAACAGCTCGGCCTCGATCTCGTCCAGATGTGACAGCATCTGCACGCGCGCAGCCTGCTTGTCGCGCTTGCGGATCGCGGCGACGATGCCGGCGTGATGATCGGTGCCACAGGCCGGCGTGTCGTGGCGGCGGTAGAGCAGGATGATGAGCGAGGAGCGCGCGATCAGCTCTTTCAGGAAGCCAAGATAGATGCTGTGGCCGCTCATCTCGGCGACGAGACGGTGAAACTCGCCGGAGAGCCGGACCGAGGCGCGCGCGTCACCGCGCAGCTCCGCCTCGCGCTCCTCGGCGAGATGCTGCTGGAGGCGGTCGATCCAGGCCGGTGACACCGCATCGATCGCGTGATCGACGATGGTTGGCTCGATCAGGCGGCGCGCCTCGAACACTTCACGGGCATCGCCCGGCGTCGGCCGCGCGACGAAGGCACCGCGGTTCTTCTCGATGTTGACGATGCCCTCATGCGCAAGCTGCTGGAGCGCTGTGCGGACCAGCGTGCGGCTCGCGCCGTAGATCTCGCCGATCTCGTCCTCGCCGAGCTTCGTGCCCGGCAGCAGGCGATGCTCGAGGATCGCGGCGGTCACCCCCTCCCTGATACGGCTGACGCGATCGTTCGCATCTGGCGCGTCGGATTTCGGGTGAGTCTTGGCGGCCATGGGTCTGAGGGCTCGATCGGCGACGTTCGGCCTTGAATGTTAGTCGACGACCTGTATCCAATCACAGGCGAAAGTTTATACAATCCGCGCCCGTTTTGTGTGCAGCGAGGCAGACGGGCGCTGGGACGGCCGAAGGCGGCGGATTCGATCTAACGACCTGACTCTGCTGCACAGTTCTGGAATTCAGCCGGCCAAGGGCGGTTGGCACGGACCTTGCGGAGAGACGGGAGCATCGCCCCTCCCTTGGACACGCCATGGCCACTCCCGCCGCTCTCGAACTGGTCGCCGTCACCAAGCGCTACGACACGACACTGGCGGTCGACACCGTCAATTTGAAGATTCCGGCCGGGACCTATTGCTGCCTGCTCGGCCCCTCCGGCTGCGGCAAGACCTCGACCTTGCGGATGATCGCGGGCCATGAGGCGGTCAGCAAAGGCGACATCATTCTCGGTGCGCAGAACGTGACCGACCTCGAGCCCGCCAAGCGCGGCACGGCGATGATGTTCCAGTCCTACGCGCTGTTTCCGCATCTGACCGTGCTCGACAATGTGGCGTTTGCGCTCAAAATGCGAGGCGTCGACCGCGCGACCAGGCACAGGCGCGCCGGCGAATTGCTCGAGCTGGTGGCGATGACACCCTATGCGGGCCGGCTCCCGGCCCAACTCTCCGGCGGCCAGCAGCAGCGCGTGGCGCTGGCTCGCGCACTGATCACCGAGCCGCAGATCCTGCTGCTCGACGAGCCGCTCTCCGCGCTCGATCCGTTCCTGCGGGTGAGGATGCGCGGCGAGTTGAAGCGCCTTCAGCGCGAGCTCGGCATCAGCTTCATCCAGGTCACCCACGGCCAGGAAGAAGCGATGGCGCTCGCCGACCACATCGTGGTGATGAACCAGGGCAGGATCGAACAGCAAGGCACCGCGCGCGAGATCTTCCACCGCCCCCGCACCGAATTCGTGGCGCGCTTCATCGGCGGCCACAACGTCCTCAGCGACGCCGGAAACCTCATCGCCGTGCGCGCCGATCAGCTCGGCATCGCGCCGTTCGCCGAGGGCGCGTTCGGCGCGCCGGCGCTGCTGACCCAGACCGAGTACCAGGGCTCCTACATCGCCGTCTCGCTCACGCTCGACGACGGCACCGCCCTGTTCTCCCACCTCCCCGAGGCCGCCTTCGACGTCCACCCGTTCCGTCCGGGCGATCGCGTGCTGGCCACCTGGGATCCCGCCAAGGCGCAACGCCTGCAATAGCGCCGATCGATCACTGGAATGCGCAACAGAGGAGTGACTGATATGACCGAGACCACCAGGACGAAGGGCGTCAGCCGCCGCACGCTGCTCAAGGGCACCGCAGGTCTCGCGGGCCTCGCCGCCGGCTCCGGCGCCATCACCGGCTTTCCCTATGTGAAGTCGGCCGATGCGAAGGTGCTGCGCTATCTCGGCACCGCCGTGAACGAGGGCGACGACATCTCCAAGCAGTGCCTCAAGGACACCGGCATCAAGATCGAATACATCACCGCGACCACCGACGACGTCACCAAGCGCGTGATGACCCAGCCCAACTCCTTCGACGTGCTGGACACCGAATATTTCTCGCTGAAGAAGATCGTGCCGTCGGGCAACATCCTTGCCCTCGATGCCAAGAAGATCAAGGAATTCGACAACATCACGCCGGTCTTCACCAAGGGCGAGACGCCCGGCGGCAAGAAGATCGGCGGCCAGGGCACGGCGCCCTGGAAGGTGCTCTATCTCGAAGGCAAGGACTCCAAGAAGTTCGCGACGTCGGCGACCGAGTTCGTCACGCTGATCCCGACCGTCTACAACGCCGACACGCTCGGCATTCGTCCCGACCTGATCAAGCGCCCGATCAGCTCGTGGTCCGAGCTGCTCAATCCCGAATTCAAGGGCAAGGCCTCGATCCTCAACATCCCCTCGATCGGCATCATGGATGCCGCGATGGTCGTGGAAGCCACCGGCAAGTACAAATATGCCGACAAGGGCAACATGACCAAGGAAGAGATCGATCTCACCATGAAGGTGATGACCGAAGCCAAGAAGGCGGGACAATTCCGCGCCTTCTGGAAGGACTTCAACGAGAGCGTCAACCTGATGGCGTCAGGTGAGACTGTGATCCAGTCGATGTGGTCGCCGGCAGTGACGAAGGTCCGCTCGATGGGCATCCCCTGCACCTTCCAGCCGCTGAAGGAAGGCTATCGCTCCTGGGCCTCGGGCTTCTGCGTCTCCAAGGGCGTCTCGGGTGCGAAGCTCGAATGGGCCTATGAGTTCGTGAACTGGTTCCTGTCCGGCTATGCCGGTGCCTATCTCAACCGCCAGGGCTACTACTCCGCCGTGCTCTCGACCGCGAAGGCGCACATGGAGCCGTACGAGTGGGCGTACTGGATGGAAGGCAAGCCGGCCGAGAAGGACATCAAGGCGCCCGACGGCTCGCTGCTCGAGAAGGCCGGCGCGGTACGCGACGGCGGCTCCTACGAGGACCGCATGGGCGGCGTCGCCTGCTGGAACGCCGTGATGGACGAGAACGACTACATGGTCCGCAAGTGGAACGAGTTCATCGCGGCCTAACGTGATGGACACGTCAGAGGACATCCTGCAACAGGCGTCCCCGGGCTTGATCCCGGGGTCGGGCACGGCGCGCGCCGCGAAAGCGACGCGCCTGTCGCCGTCCTTCATCTCCTGGCTCCAGGCCGGGCCGATGATGCTGGTGTTTCTCGCCTTCTTCCTGATCCCGCTGGTCTTCGTCGTCATCGTCTCGTTCTGGGACTACAACGAATACCAGCTGCTGCCGGCCTTCTCCGGCCGCGGCTACACCGACACGTTCGAGGGTTGCATCGCGCAGCTCCCCGATCTCTGCACCATCGCCAAGACCTATCTGAAGACGCTGAAGCTGTGCTTCCTGGTCTGGGTCATCACGCTCTTCATCGGCTTCTGGGTCGCCTACTTCCTCGCCTTCCACGTCAAGTCCAAGACCTGGCAGATGGGATTGTCACTGCTCTGCACGATCCCGTTCTGGACCTCCAACGTGATCCGCATGATCGCCTGGATCCCGCTGCTCGGACGCAATGGCCTCGTGAACTCCGGACTGGTCAAGAGCGGATTGATCAACCATCCGCTGGAATGGCTGCTGTTCTCCGAATTCTCCGTGGTGCTGGCGCTGGTCCACCTCTTCACCTTCTTCATGGTGGTGCCGATCTTCAATTCGATGATCCGCATCGACAAGTCGCTGATCGAGGCCGCCTATGACGCCGGCGCCACCGGTTTCCAGACGCTCGTCAACGTCATCATCCCGCTCTCCAAGCCAGGCATCGTGATCGGCTCGATCTTCGTCATCACCATTGTGATGGGCGACTTCATCACCATCGGCGTGATGGGCGGCCAGCAGATCGCGGCTGCCGGCAAGATCATCGAGACGCGGGTCAACGCGCTGCAATTCCCGGCCGCGGCCGCCAATGCCGTGATCCTGCTCGTCATCACCTTCCTGATCATCACCATGATGTCGCGCATCGTCGACATCAAGAAGGAGCTCTAGGGCATGAAGGAGGGACGCCCGCGCTCGTTCTACGTGCTCGCGATCTTCTTCGCGGCCTATGTGCTGTTTCTCTACGGCCCGATGATCGCGATCTACGTCCTCTCGTTCCAGGGCCCGCAGGGCGGCCTCACCTTCCCGATGAATGGCGTGTCGACCTTCTGGATCGCAAAACTGTTCCAGGGCACCGGCATCGTCGATCTCGGCGCGGCCTTCCGCCGCTCGCTGCTGCTTGGCCTGATCGTGATGGTTGTGACCGTCGTGCTGTCGGTCGCCGCCGGCATGGCCTTCCGCCGCAAGTTCAAGGCGCAGGGCATTCTATTTTACTCGGCGATCGCGAGCCTGATCGTGCCCTCGATCATCACCTCGCTCGGCATCTCGCTTGAATTCCGTATCATCGACGACCTGATCAAGGCGCATTGGAACGAGAATTTCGAGACCTCGATGGGCCTGCTGACCTCGGGCTTAGGCGCGCACCTGACCTGGACGCTGCCGTTCGGCCTGCTGATCATGTTCGCGATCTTCAATCGCTTCGACCCGCGCCTCGAGGAAGCCGCGCGCGATCTCGGCGCGACGCCGTGGCAGGCCTTCCGTCATGTCGTGCTGCCGATCATCCTGCCCTCCGTGATCGGCATCGGCCTGTTCGGCTTCACGCTGTCCTGGGACGAGCTCGCCCGCTCCAGCCAGGCGATCGGGGCGGTGAACACGCTGCCGCTCGATCTCCAGGGCCTCACCACGACCGTGACGAACCCCGATATCTATGCGCTCGGCACCGTGATCTCGGCGGTGTCGTTCACCGTGATCGCCCTTGCACTCGGCACCATCCACATGCTCAACAAACGGCAGGCGGCCAAGGGCTCGGATGCCGGCCAAGGGCTTGTCTGACAAGGGGCTTGTCTGATCTGATGCGACTTCACGTCGTCAATCCCAACACCACCGCGTCGATGACGGCGAAGATCGCCGCTGCAGCACGCAGCGTCGCCCTGCCCGACACATTGATCGACGCGCGCCAGCCCGGGATGGGCCCGGTCTCGATCGAGGGCTTTTACGACGAGGCCTTCGCCGTGCCCGGCATGCTCGGCTGCATCCGCGACGCCGACCGCGACGGCGCCGACGCCCACATCATCGCCTGCTTCGACGACACCGGCCTCGACGCTGCGCGTGCCGCCGCGAAAGCGCCGGTGATCGGCATCGGGGAAGCCGGCTTCCACATGGCGAGCCTGATCGCGGCGCGCTTTGCCGTGGTGACGACGCTCGGTGTCTCCATCGTGCCGATCGAGCATAATTTGCGGAAATACGGCCTCGCCGAGCGCTGCGCGCGCGTCCGCGCCGCCGAGGTCCCGGTGCTCGCGCTCGAGGAGCGCAATGCCGATGCCCTCGGCAAGATCTCCGCCGAGATCACCGCCGCGGTCCGTGACGATCGGGCGGAAGCCATCGTGCTCGGCTGCGCCGGCATGGCTGACCTCGCCGCCGAGCTCGCCGCCACACATGGCCTGCCCGTGGTAGACGGCGTCGCCGCGGCGGTCACGCTGGCAGAATCACTGGTGCGGCTGGGACTGAAAACCTCCCGGCTCGGGCCCTATGCGGCGCCGCGCTCGAAGACCTATTCCGGACCGTTTTCGCCGTTCCAGCCTTGATCCCGGCTCTTTTCGAGGACCTTCAGGGGTCCCAAGACCAGCTGATTGCTGGTTTTTTGCCGTTAGCCTCTTTTTGGTCCCATTTGTTGCTGAATGGTAACACTTTCGGGACGTCCCGGCGACCTCTGGTTGCCGCACTTCGCCACTCACCAAGTTTCAATTTGGGTTTTGTCAGCGATGATCGATCTCGCCCAGGACAGGCCGTCCAACCCCCTCCTTCGCCTTGGCGCCCAGCCGATTGCGCTGACCGCCGCAGCCCTCCTGCTCCTCATCGCCGGCGTGACCTCGATCGCGATCTGGCGCGCCTCTACCGGTGCAACTCCTGAGACCGACCGCGTGGTGGCGTCGCGGCAGCTCCAGGCCCGCACGGCCCAGGCCTCCGAGCAACTCGTCGAGAAGACCAAGGGTCTCGAGGCGACCCAGCAGGAATCGATCGACCAGCTCCAGGTCGTGCAGGACCAGCTCCAGACGGTGAAGAAGCTGCTCGCATTCCAGCAGGCCGACACCAAGCGACTGTCCGAGCAGGTCACGACGCTGAACGAGTCCATCGACAGCCTTCGGCAGTCCTTTGCCAGCGCCCGGGCCACAGAGGCGGAGACACCCTCGGTTACCCGCAGGAAACCGTCGCGCCGTGTCCACGCCAGCGCCCGCAAGCGCTCGCGCGGCTAGCCGGGTCAGGGCCTGCGACTTAAATTTTTCCACATGTGAACTGGATCACATTCCCCCGTATGATTCCGCGCCATGCTGGCGGTTACCGGATGGCGTGAGCCGATTTCAATGTCCGGGGCTGGCAAGGTCGTTGACGGTATACTGCGTCAACGGCCTTGTTCTTTAGTGGGTCCAGTCTTTTGGTAGATCTGGCTTCCTAGTCTGGCTGAGCCTCGCGGCCGCTATTCGCAGACATCCACGCGGCGGACACGCCAGCCTGCCGGCGTCATGACCCGCTTCCGCACCACGTAACAGCCGCCGTAACCGCCGTCGTCATAGCCGGTACCATAGTAATAGGGATCGCCGTAACCGTAGCCGTAATAGCCGCCGTAGTAGCCGGCGCCGGCGATACCTGCCCCGATCGCCAATCCGGGCCAGAAGCCGCCGCCACGCCAGTGGCCGCCATGGCCCCAGCCGCCACCATGGCCCCAGCCGCCGCCGTGGCCCCAGCCACCGCCACCATGACCGAAACCGCCCCGCGCCTCAGCCGCCTGCGGCGCCGACAAGCCGACTGCCGCGACGGCCAGCGCCGCCATCATCATCTTGCGTAACATCACTCGATCCTCCGCGTGGAGACGTTCCACGCTCAAAGCGGGACCAAGCTAACGTCACCCGCGCCTTCCTGACAGCCTCACTGTCTCACTTCCGCGCGAGCATCAGCAGCCGCGATCGAAGCATGTGAATCCGGAGGAAGCTGACGCGCTGCGCGCGCGGACAGCTATGCGGCGGCCGCCATCTTCTCGGCGGCCCACGGCTATTTTCAGCCGATCCGCTTCAGGCCTTTCTTGAAGCGCGGGCCGTTGGCCACGTAGAACCTCGCCGCACTCCCCATCTTCTGCACCTGGGCGTCGTCGAGCGTGCGGATCACGCGCGCGGGTGAGCCGATGATCAAGGAGCGTTCGGGAAATTCCTTGCCCTCGGTGATGACCGAGCCCGCGCCGACGATGCTGTTGCGGCCGATCTTCGCGCCATTCATCACGATCGAGCCCATTCCGACGAGCGCACCCTCCTCGATCGTGCAGCCGTGCAGGATGACGTTGTGGCCGACGGTGCAATTCTTGCCGATGACCATGGGGAAGCCGAGGTCGGTGTGGCAGGTCGAGCCATCCTGCACATTGGCGCCCTCGCCGATCTCGATCCATTCATTGTCGCCGCGCAGCACGGCGCCGAACCAGACGCTCGCACCCGGCTTCAGGCGCACGCGGCCGATCACGGTCGCGGTCTCGGCGATGAAGTAATTCCCGTCGGCGGGAAGATCGGGTGCCTGTCCGTCGAGCTCGTAGATCGCCATGGGGTTCTCCTGTCGCGTCGACTCCAGCCATAGCGAAACGGCGACGCGGAGGCAAAGGGCCGCCGCGCCACGCAGCTCTGTCAGACCAGAACGCCGGCGGCGCGTAGCGTCATCAGGAAGAAGGTGCCGCTCATCATGCTCCAGAAGCCGGCGATGACGGTCGCCATCATCACGAATTCGACGCGGCGGCTTTCCACCCGCATGCCGCGCAGCGTGTTGCGCATGATGATGAAGGGCGCCGCGAACACCAGGAACGGAACCGCGGCAAACGTCTTCGGCGCCACGCCGTCCTGCAACAGGCCGAAGCCCGCCGGCCGCTGCGCAAACGCCTGGTATCCGTTCACGAGCGCGCCCGCGAGCGCGAAACCGATGCAGATCGAGAACAGAGAATTGAAGGCTTCAGGTGTCATCGGAACGGTCCGCCCTTACGCAACGCCGGAGCCTTCCTGTGACAAAGAGTGCCGGTTAACGCTACATTATCCTTAAGGGAAGGTTAACAGCGGGGGCCGATCCGCGCAGGGCCCTCCCCCGTCCCGGCGGCCGGGAACGCTCCGCGAATTCGCCGCCGCATGGCATATTCGCCGCTGATTCGTCGGCCACCGGCCGACTTCCCGGTTCGACTTGCGCAAGCTCATGACGATGTTTTCGGCAGCTCCCCTTAGGTCCTCCAGGACGCACCCTCGGGCGCATGTCGTCCCGATCGTGCTCGGCGGCATTGCGGCGCTGGGCGCGGTGGCGCTCGTCGCCTATTTGCTGTGGCCGACCTGGGGCTCGGGCGGCGCGAATGCGCCGGACCGGCTGCCGGTGAGCGTCGGCGGCACGCTGTTCAACGTTCCCACGACCGCGATCAGGATGAAGATCCAGCGGCACTCCGGGCCGCAGGAGCGCATCGATCTCGACTTCCTCTACCCTTCGCTTGAGCCGCCGGGCGCGCCGAAACATGTCACCGCCGACACCGTGGAAGAGGCGATGCAACCGATCGACCGTGTCTTCCTGTCGATATCGGCGCATCACGATGCGCTGGCGCCGGAGCAGCGAACGGCCACGATCTATCCGCGCTATCTCGACCAGGCCGCGACCAGTGCGGCGGACGGCCTGACGATGCGGATGTTCCGCGCCGACACGCCCTATGGCAGCGAGGACTTCTATTCCGCCGCAAGCCCCGCGCTGACCGCACGCTGCACGCGCGATGCCGCCACGCCGGGCATGTGCCTTTCCGAACGCCGTGTCGACGGCGCCGATCTCACCTTCCGTTTTCCGCGGAGCTGGCTGTCGCAATGGCGCGATGTCGCGGAAGCGCTGGACCGGCTGTCAGCGCAATTGCGCGGACCGAAGGGCTGACCCCCGATCGCTTTGCGCCGCATTGACCGGCTGATAGGCTCGTCGCCAACAACATCAAGCGCGGTGATCGACGTGACCGATGCAGCAGCAAACCTGCCTCCGGGCGCCCAATTGTTGGGGCGCGAATGGCTCGGCTTTGACGAGGGCGGGCGGGCCTTGATCCGCTTTCAGGCGCAGCTCGCATTCACCAACAGGCACGGCACGATCCAGGGCGGCTTCCTCGCGGCGATGCTGGACTCCGCCACCGGGATTGGCGCGCTGGCAGCGCTGTCTCCCGACCTGACAGTGGTCACCAGAAGTCTGGATACGCGTTTCCTGAAGCCTGCAGCGGTCGGAGCCATCACGGCACGCGCGCGCGTTGTCGAACGGACGGATCGCGATATGGTCGTGCAGGCCGAGCTCGTCGATGCGAACGGCATCACTGTCGCTGATGCCACGGCGCGGCTGCGCATTCTCGCGAAGAAATAGAACTACGGAACCGCGGAGTTAACGTTCGTCATTGCGAGCAGAGCGAAGCAATCCAGAATCCCTCCGCGGAAAGATCCTGGATTGCTTCGCTTCGCTCGCAATGACGGAGAGAGAAACTATTCCTGATCGACGAGATCGTCCTCGAGGATCGCCATCTGGAATTGGAACGAGCGATCATCATCCTCGTCATCGACGAAGAGCACGCCGATGAACTCCTCGCCGATATAGACCTCGGCGGAATCATCCTTCTTCGGCCGCGGCACGACGCGGATCTTGGGATTGCCGAATACGCGCTTCAGATACGCGTCGAGCTTCCTTACTTCCTTGACGTCCACGGCAAGTCTCCAATCGAAATCTGGGTTGGCGGGGTTTTAGGACGAGACGCGACGAACCGCCAGCATGAATTGCCAAAGAATTTGGGGACGAGCGGGGACGGAGAATCCGGCCCTTTTCTCTCGCTCAAAGTCCCATCGCGTTGATCATCTGATCCATGGTGCGCGACGGCTCGGCGCAGCCGGCCTCACCGACGATCTTGGCGGGCACACCGGCAACCGTGACGTTGTGCGGCACCGGCTTGACCACGACCGAGCCGGCGGCGATGCGCGCGCAATGACCGATCTCGATGTTGCCGAGGATCTTTGCGCCGGCGCCGATCAGGACGCCGTGACGGATCTTCGGATGGCGGTCCTCGTTCTCCTTGCCGGTGCCGCCGAGCGTGACGCCGTGCAGGATCGAGACGTCATCCTCGATCACCGCGGTCTCACCGCAGACGAAGCCGGTGGCGTGGTCGAGGAAGATGCCGCGGCCGATGCGCGCGGCGGGATTGATGTCGGTCTGGAACACCGCGGACGCGCGGCTCTGGAGATAATACGCAAAGTCCTTGCGGCCCTTCAGATAGAGCCAGTGCGCGAGGCGATGGGTCTGAATGGCGTGAAAGCCCTTGAAGTAGAGCAAGGGGTCGATGAAGCGCGACGTCGCGGGATCGCGGTCGTAGACGGCGACGAGATCGGCGCGGAAGGCGTTGCCGAGATCGGGAGCCTCGCGCAGCGCCTCGTCATAGGTCTGGCGAACGAGATCACCCGACAGCGCGGAATGATCGAGCCGGTCGGCGAGACGATGGATCACCGAATCTTCCAGGCGACTGTGATGCAGCACCGTCGAGTAGATGAAGGTCGCAAGCTCCGGCTCGCGATGGACGATGTCCTCCGCCTCGCCGCGGATCCGATCCCAGATCGGATCGAGCGTTGCGAGCTTTCCTCCCGGACTGACCTGATGCACTGCCATAGGATCTGCTCTTTCGAATTGGCTCATTTTGCTGGCTCTATACCACAGTCTAGCCGACGAAGTCCCGACGGGCTTGCCTGAGAGTGAACAGTGAGTTGCTCCGCGAAAGCACGCCAACGCCTTGAAACACAACAGTTTCTTCTGACGCCCCCAGGCGGCGAGGTCGGCTCAAAATGGTCAGGGTTTTGCCAAATTCAAGCCGGGCAGCGTCAAACTATTGGTGAATTCCGCCTCGACGGCTATTGCGGGCATGGTCGGGGAACACGACGGAGCGGATTTGAGCATCACCACCGATCAATTGCGCGCGGGCGCCACGGGCTCGCTTTGGCTGCGGCTGGCGGCGGTGGGACTGCCCCTCCTCTTGATCGCGCCGGCGTTCTGGAACGGCTATCCGCTGTTGCAATGGGATACCGGCGGCTATCTGGCGCGCTGGTACGAAGGCTATCTGGTCCCGAGCCGCTCCACCGTGTTCGGCCTCTATCTGCACTACGGCGAGAATTTCGGCTTCTGGATCAATCTCGCGGTCCAGTCGCTGGCGACGCTGTGGCTGTTGCAACTGACGCTGCGCGTACTCGGGTTGATGCAGACGTCTCGCTTCGTCGCGATCAGCCTCTGCCTGATCCTGTCGACCGCGCTGCCCTGGCTCGCGAGCATGCTGCTCACGGACATCTTTGCAGGGCTGTCGATCCTGTCCCTGTTCTTGCTGGTCGTCGGCGCGAGCCGGACATCGGGCCTCGAAAAGATCTCGCTGTTCGTCTTCACCGCCTTTGCCGCCGCAACCCACAGCGCCACACTGGGCGTGCTGTTCGGGCTCTGCGCCGCCGGCTGGATGGTGCGGCCGTTCCTCGGCGCGCGCCTGCCGCTCGCCGGATTGGCGCAGGCAAGCCTCACCATCGTCGCGGGCGGCCTGATGCTGGTGTCGGCAAACCATGCGCTGTCGGGCAAATGGGCCTGGACGCCCGGCGGCTATGGCGTCGCTTTCGGACGCATGATGCAGGACGGTATCGTCGCGCGCTTCCTGAGCGATCATTGCCCGCGCGAGCACTACAAGCTCTGTCCCTATCGCAACCAATTGCCGGCGACCGCCGACGAGTTCCTGTGGGGCAAGAGCATGTTCAACACGCTCGGCCGCTTCGAAGGCATGAACGACGAGATGGGCTATATCGTCGTGCATTCGCTCGCCGACTATCCGGCGTGGCAGGCCGGCGCGGCGTTGCGGGCGATGGGCCAGCAATTGCTGCATGTGGCCACCGGCGAAGGCACCAGTGTCTGGATCGGGCATACCTACGGCATCATCGAGCGCTACATCCCGGCGCAGATCGCGCCGATGCGCGCGGCGCGGCAACAGAATCACGGCCTCGATTTCGATCACGTCAACTGGCTGCACGTTCCCGTCGCGCTGGCCTCGATGCTGGCGCTGGTCGGGTTGCTCGCGCATGCGCTGGCAAGCCGCCGGCTCGACGATCTGACGCTGCTGGCGGCAACCGTCACGCTGGCGCTGCTCGGCAACGCCTTCATCTGCGGCGTGATCTCGGGTCCGCACGACCGCTACGGCGCACGGATGGTGTGGGTCGCGACCTTCGTGGTCCTGATGGCGCTGGCGCGTCGTTTCGGTGACGACGAGCCTGACGACGAGACCTCAGCCGCGGCGTGACAGGAAGTCGAGCACGCCGGTCTTGTAGACCTTGTCGCCGACCGCGCGCATGTGGTCGCGGTTGGGGATATCGAGCACTTCCGATCCCGGGATGATGGCGCCGAGCGCGCTGGCTGATCCTGCGACGTCGTCGGCGCTGCCGACCGCGATCAGCACGGGCACGTCGATGCGCGCGGCCTCTTCCTTCGTCATGAGGTCGCGGGTGCCGCGCAGGCAGGCGGCGAGCGCACGACGGTCGGAACGGGTCTGATCTGCGAAGGCGCGAAACGTGCGGCCGACCGGATCGGTGACGTCGTCGAGCGAGGGCGCCTCCAGCGCCTTCGCGACGTTCTCGCCGGGCCCGGTGCCCTCGATCAGGCCGCCGATGCCGATGCCGCCGAGGATCGCCGAGCGCAGGCGCTGCGACTCGTTGAGGGAGAGCCAGGCCGTCATCCGTCCGCCCATCGAATAGCCCATCATGTCCGCCTGCGGAATCGCGAGATGATCCATCAGCGCGAGCACGTCGCCGGCCATGGTCGGGATCGAGTACTGCGTGGGCTCGTAGAGCTTTGCGCTTTCGCCATGGCCGCGATTGTCGAGCGCGATGACACGGCGGCCGTTCTTGCGCAGTTCCGAGACCCAGGTCGGATAGACCCAGTTCACGTTCTTGCTCGAGGCAAAGCCGTGCACCAGGATGATCGGATCGCCCTCGCCTTCGTCGAGATAGGCAATTTCAACGGCGCCGTTGTGAAAGCTCGGCATCACATATTCCGCAATCTTGAGGGGAAAGGTTGATCTTAGAGCATGATCCGGAAAAGTGTGCAGCGGTTTTCCGGCAAGATCATGCCCAAACGATAACCTGAACCGTATCCCGGTTCAGGCCGTGAGGGCCCCGTCCGCCAGAGCGGCCTCGGCAGCGGCCTGCGCGCGGCGGAGCCGGCGCGCCCGTCTGCGATCACACCAGGCCTGGGTCAGGCGCTCCGTCGCCGCCTTGATCGAAGACAGCAGGCCGAACAGCGTCAGTGCCGCGCCGAACAGCCAGAGCGCCAGATCGAACATGCCGCCGACGAGCAGCAGCGCGCCGCGGCCGAGCAGCTTCATGATCGCGCGGGTCTTGCCGCCCTGCGCTTCCGCCAGCCGGGCCGCGCGCGCGACGTCCTTCGGGCCCTCGGCGATGCGCAGCGTATCCATGGCGCCGCGCGTGCCGGTCTTTTCGGCAACGCGGGTGACGTCCTTGCCGAGCCGGACCAGGGCACCGGCCTTCTCGGCGCGGAACGCGGCCTTGATCGCGCTCGCGGTCTCGCCGGGGCGGAACACCGAACCCTTGGCGACGGCGTTCTGGAGCATCGGCGTATCGACCACCTCACGCGCCGACCGGCCGGCCCATGCGGCAAGTCCCTCGCCGAGCCGTCCGACCTTGCGGGCATCCTTCACCAGCGTCAGTCCAGCGCGCACGGGCGCGGCGCCGCCGACCGACACGTAGGTCACCGCCGTCACCGCAAGGCCGGCGGTCGCAAGGCCGAGCACCAGATGGTCGGTGTCCTCGCCCATGGCGAGACGCTTGCCCTCGCGCACAACGTCCCTGATGTCGCCGATCACGAAGAGATCGCCGGCGACGGTTCCGGACAGGCTCGCGACATCGTCGGCGTTGCCGGTGACGAGACCGGTCGCGAACTGTTTGGCGAAATGCCGCGTGGAATTTTCTTCCTTGACCGCATCGCTCACACGGTTGAGGAGGTCGTCGGGCAGCGCGATGTTACGGTCACGCGCCAGCGCGACAAAACTGTCGGCGAGATCAGCGTCGCCGGCGGCGAGCGCGGCCTCGATATTGTCCTGAACCAGGCGGTCGTTCTGCCGCAGCAGCGCATCGAGCTTGAGCTCGGAGAGCGCCGCCGGATCGTCCTGGGCGGAGAGGAGCGCGCCGGCCTCGCGGGCATGCGGCGCTACCTGCGCGAGCATGAAGCTGCATGCTGCAATACCGGTCAACGCCGTGCTGATTCGCAGCCACTTCATGCCAAGAGTCATACCAAGAGTTGTGCCAAGAGCCTGGACGATCCCGAGATCATTGCGCCTGATGGTTCGTCTTTCGTCGCAATTCCGCTTGTCCAAAGACATAGTATGCCAAAATTGCGACACAACGTCCCCGACGAAAGAAGGGCTTCTCTCAGGCCGCAAGATTGTGTCGAATTTGCATGAGCAAATGAGCATGGGGCAATTGCGAACCTTTCGGTTCCGCTGGACTAGCAATCATCTGCACCCAACAGTATGGTCCGCGGCGCCTCAAAGATGCCGCGTCAGTGTTTGATTGTGTCTGCCGCCATTGCCACTCCAGGATGAACTACGATGTCCGACCATGTCGTCCCGCACTTCCATAACGATGCCGGTGTCCCCGTCATCGAGATCGGCTCGCAAGAGTTCATGTGCGTCGGCGCCAATCCTCCGTTCGATCATCCGCACGTCTTCCTGGACCTCGGCAACGACAACGAGATCATCTGCCCCTATTGCTCGACGCTGTACCGTTTCGCCGCCGACCTGAAGCCGGGCGAAGCCCGTCCGCCGGAATGCGTGCTGAAGGACAAGGTGGCCTGACCGCCTCTCACGGTCAGGGGTGGCGCTCTCCCGAACGATTGTCATCGCCGGTGCCGGCATAGGTGGACTGACGGCCGCGCTTGCGCTCGCAGCCCGTGGCTTCCGCATCGTCGTGCTGGAAAAGGCCGAGCGGCTCGAGGAAGTCGGCGCCGGCCTGCAACTCTCCCCCAACGCCAGCCGCGTGCTGGTCGAGCTCGGCCTCACCGAGCGGCTCAAGCGAAGCGCCGTCACGCCTGAGGCGCTCTGCGTCATGAGCGCGCGGGCCGGCGGCGAACTGCTGCGCATGCCGCTCGGCGAAGCCGCTTCCGCGCGGGCCGGCGCACCCTATTGGGTGGTGCATCGCGCCGACCTGCAATCCGCGCTGGCCGGTGCGGTCTCCGACCATCCCGATATCGATCTGAAGTTAGGTGCGACCTTCGAGGATGTGGCGCCCCACGCCAAGGGGCTGACGGTCGTCCATCGCAGCGGCACGATACGCCGCAGCGATCTGGCCAGCGCACTGATCGGCGCCGACGGTATCTGGTCGACGGTACGCCAGCATCTGTTTCCCGAGGTGCAGCCGCGCTTCTCCGGCCTGATCGCCTGGCGCGGCACGCTCGACGCCACGCAACTGCCGAAGGATTTTACCGCGCGGCGGGTGCAGCTCTGGATGGGTCCGAACGCCCATCTCGTCGCTTATCCGATCGCCGGCGGGCGCCAGATCAACGTGGTCGCGGTGCTGCCGGGGACCTGGAACAGGCCCGGCTGGAGCACGCCGGGCGACCCGTTCGAGGTGATGGACGCCTTCGCGGCACCGCGCTGGCCGTCGGCGGCCAGGATGATGCTCACTGCCGTCGACAATTGGCGCAAATGGGCGCTGTTCGGCGTGCCCGACGGCTGCCCGTGGAGCGATGGACCGGTCGGCCTGCTCGGTGACGCCGTGCATGCGATGCTGCCATTCGCGGCCCAGGGCGCCGGCATGGCGATCGAGGATGCCGCCGTGCTCGCGCGGCATCTGAGCCTCGAGGCTGCCGAGAGCGCGGCCGGCATCACGGCGGCGCTGAAGCAATATGGCCGCGCGCGGCAGGCGCGGGTGCGGCGGGTGCAGCGGACGGCGCGGCAGCAGGGCCGCATCTATCATCTCGGTGGGCCGCTCGCGATCGCGCGCGATGTTGCGATCCGCGCGCTCGGCCCGGAGCGCATGCTGGCGCGGCAGGACTGGATCTACGGCTGGCGCCCCTGAGGCGGGCGCAATCGTATCAACTCAGCGAACGGCGCTACCGGATTTCGGGGCGGGCTTGATGTCCGGCCGCTGCGGAGCAGAGGCCGCCGGCGTCGCACCGGGCGGCGTTTCCCGGCACTTGTTGCGGCGCCATGCCTCCTCGGCAAGTTGCGACTGCCCGCGCACCGCGACATAGTCGTTGCGATAGGCGAGCTCGGACACGACGGCGCCTCCGGCCCCGGTCTCGGCCTTGTCCATCAGCTTCTGCAAATCGGCGGTGCGGGCGGCAAGCGCCTTGCGCTCACCCTCGAGCTGCTTGCAGTCGTACAATTCGTATTTGCCGGGGTCGGCAAAGGCCGGAGCGACCGTCTCGCTCATGCTGGCGCAGCCGGATAGTGCGCCGCCCGCAAGCAGCACAACGAGCGCGCCGCAGAAGCGCAGCGGAGAGGGAAGCGAAGCAGCCATGCCGGATGAATAGTCCCCGTGGATTGAGAATGCCTAAAGCAACAACAAATGTCCGGATTGAGGCTTTGCCTTGCGCAGCCGGCTCGCTTAAGGAAGAACCGCCCATCCGGCCCGCGAAACGCGCCAATTCCAGACGGCCGGAGGTGGACTTAACTAGTTGATCTCGTTGGATCAAGCGGGCATGGCGGAATTGGTAGACGCAAGGGACTTAAAATCCCTCGGCGCGCAAGCGCTGTGCCGGTTCGACCCCGGCTGCCCGCACCATCGGAGCTGACGGGGCGAGCCTCCGCCCAAAGGCGGACGGCAGACGGATGCAGTCACGAACCGGCTGGAGCCTGCGCGGGGGCAAGGCGCCGTCCTTGCCCGGCGGACACGGCGGCATGCGTTATGACTGCGCGCCTTCCGTCTCCAGCCGCTTCGGCTCGGCGCGAAAATCGAGCAGCAGGATCCAGAAACTTGTTAGCGCAATGATGAGGAGGATGAAGCTGCCCTCGAATGCCGTCCCCAGAATCGAGATCAGTGCCGGAAACGCGAGACCGACGGCGAGGAACGCGGCGAGTGCCAGGGCCGGAAGATCGACGACGAGGATCGCGGCATAAAGCGCGAGCTCGAAGAAGGCATATTCCTTGAGGCGCGGCGAGCTGAGATAGAGCGCAAACATCGCGAATACCGTGATGCGCATGGCAACGCGGGGATGATCCATCAGCCAGCGATCCAGTCGCGTCAGAAGCGATCCGCCTTCCTGCGCTGGTTCGCTCGTGACCACGCGCAGGATGGACAATGCAAACGGCACCAGCACGAGCGCTAGTGCTGCGAATGCATAGGTCGCGAACGTCGCCGCCTTGCTGTCACCGAGGCCGGCATGATCCATGAGGTCGCGTGCCGCCAGCAGCAGCGACGGATTGATCTCGAAGAGATCGACGAGATGCTGGTCGGGGATCTTTCCGCCCATCGCCAGTTGCCAGCTCGCGAACAGCTCGGGGTACATCAGCCGCGATATCAGGATCGGCAATGCGAAGCTGAACGCCGCAACCGCGATCAGCGTGAGCTTGCGGCTGCGCGGCAGCGGCAGGAAATAGAGCGCGGCCAGCACGGGAAAGAACACCAGCTTGAACGACGTCACGAGGCCGAGCAGCGCGGCGCCGGCGAACCGCAACGGAAAGCTGCGGTCCTCAGACGCGCCGGACGCAGACGGAGAAAGCAGAAACCTCAGCGCAATCGCAGTCAGCATGCCGCTCAGGATCGCGAAGTTGCCGGACGCCTGCACCCATTCGAAACCGACGAACGCGCCGAGCGTGCAGAGCACCCTCAGCGCAACATCGCGCGCGCCCGAGCGCGTTCGGCCAAGACCGGGCAAGAGGAGCCCGCAAAGCACGGCGAGGACAGGAAAGATGCCCTTGTAGTGATCGACCAGAAGTCCACCCGCGCACATGGGGCGGAAGACATCCAGCGTCACCGGGAGATAGGGATAAGAGAGCTTGGTGCCCTTCAGGTTCTTGACGAAATAGGGATCGAGCCCGCTGGCATACGCCTCGACCGCCGCGCAATTGACGCGGGTGTCCCAGCCATATTTCATATCGAGCACGGCGTCGTTGGCGAGATTGCCGAGCACCAGCATTGCGGTCAGTGCGATCAGGCAGGCAAGCCAGAAGTTCCGCCGCGAAGCCATGTCGGCCGAGGGGTCCAACCATCGTGCTGCACCGGTGACGTCGGACACAATCGGATACCTTGCTTGGCCAGGTTTCTCCCGGCGCCAACGCGGCGCCAGGCCGTGCCACCATGGACAGGATGGGTTGCGGATTCATCTCCCCTGTGCGTTGCGCTCGCGCTTATGGTGAATCCCTGGTTGCCAGCCGTCCGTCTGGACGGCAGGGGAACAGGTTCCCTGTCGCCGTGACCGCCAGATCCGCCGCGCTACCCCTACCGCGACAAGCGGGCGGCAAGCCAGGCATCGAGTGCTTCGCGCGCGTCCCGGGTCGCCGCCATGCGTGCGAACTGCTCGCTCTCGATGGCGAGGCCTTCCGAGATCGAGACGTTGAGGCCCCGCGTGGCGGCGGTGATGACCCGGGCGACCGCCAGGCGCGAATGCCGCGTGATGCGGTCTGCCAGCGCGAAGGCTGCGTCCAGCAGCTGCCCGTGCGGCACGACCTGGTTGACCAAACCGATCTCATGAGCCCGCTGTGGTGAAAAGGAATCTCCTGTCAGGAGATATTCGAGCGCCCGCTTCCGGCCTGCGAGCCGTGGCAGGCGCTGCGTGCCGCCGAAGGTCGGCGTGATGCCGATCGCGATCTCGGGCTTGGCGAAGCTCGCCCGCTCGCTCGCGACGGCGAGATGCACGGCTTCCGTGATCTCGCAGCCGCCGCCGAAGGCGATGCCGTTCACGGCGGCGATGATCGGCTTCGGAAACGCCTCCATGCGCGCCGTCATCGCCTGCCCGCGCCGCACGAAGGCCTTTACCGCCGCGTCCGGCCCGCATTTCACGCTCTCCGAGAACTCGGCGATGTCGGCGCCGGCCGAGAAGGCGCGGTCGCCCGCCCCGGTCAGGATCACGGCGCGGATTTCGGCATCGTCCTCGATGCGATCGAGGATCGCCATCAAGCGGTCGACGAGGGCGTAGCTCAGCGCATTGAGCTTGTTCGGGCGATTGAACGTCAGCAGCGCGACAGCGCCTCGCGTTTCGGAGAGTACGAGATCGGACAAGTGCAGGCTCCTTCCGGGTCGAATTCCAGGTCGAACAGGCGCGGAAGTCAGCCACAGCGATCTTGTCGTGTATACTCACTAGGCAGTATACATTCGCGATGTCAGGCAAAGGCGACACCACTCGCGAGCAGATCGTCATCGCGGCGACGCGCCTGTTCTATGGCGAAGGCATCAGGGCGGTGAGCATGGACGCGGTCGCCGAGAAGGCCGGCGTCACCAAGAAGACGCTCTATTATCACTTCGCCAGCAAGGACGAGCTCGTCGCCGAGACCATCGCGGCCAGGGACCAGCCGACGCTGGAGCTCTATATGCGCTGGTTCGCCGAGACCGAGGGCACGGTGGCCGATAAGGTCCGCGGTCTCTTCACAAGGCTCGGACGCTCCGTGGATACGCCGCGATGGCGCGGCTGCGGATTCCTGCGCACCATCGCCGAGCTCGCAAACACGCCGGCACATCCCGCGGTCAAGGCCGGCGCGGCGCACAAGAAGCGTTTTGAAGCGTGGCTCGAAACCGAATTGCGCGGGCATGGCGTTGCCGGTGCAGCGGCGGTCGCACGCCAGCTCGTGATCCTGCTCGACGGCGCCACGACCGTGATGCTGATCCATCGCGATCTCGACTATGTCGACACCGCGGGACGATTGGCGCTCGGCCTAGTCGAGACGGCTAGGTCGGGCCGCGCTTAAGCCGTCCTTAACCTCGACGGGTCCGCCGGCGTGACGGGCGACCTCACCAACTCGTGTCCGACACCGCCCCGCCTGTCAGCCATCCCGAAACATGGGTTGTGCGACGCAGCATAACCGATCAAAAAGCCTCTGATTTTCAGAGGTGAGCTTTGTCCGACGTCAATGCCGACGATTGGGTGTCCTCGGGACACCGGCCCATGGGTTTTCCAGAATTCGTCATCGTGATCGCGTCCATCATGGCGCTGAATCCGCTTGCGATGGACATGATGCTGCCGGCGCTGCCCAACATCGGGGCAGCCTTCGCCATTCCCAACGCCAACCATCTTCAGCTGGTGCTCTCCACCTTCCTGATCGGCTTCGGTGCCGGCCAGTTCGTCATGGGCCCGTTGTCGGACCGCTTCGGGCGCCGCCCGGTGCTGCTCGGCGGCATGGCGGTCTATGCGGTGGCAAGCGTGCTGGCGGTCGCCGCGCCCTCGTTCGAGACGCTGCTGCTGGCGCGCGCGCTGCAAGGGCTCGGCACGTCGGCGACGCGCGTGATCGCGACCTCGATCGTGCGCGACTGTTATGTCGGCCGCCGGATGGCGAGCGTGATGTCGCTCGCCATGATGGTGTTCATCGCGGTGCCGGTGATTGCGCCCTCGTTCGGGCAGGCGGTGCTGCTGGTCACGCAATGGCGCGGCATCTTCGTCGTACTGATGCTCTACGGACTGCTCGCGCTCGCATGGAGCGTGCTGCGGCTGCCCGAAACCCTTCCCGAGTCCGAGCGCAGGTCGCTGGCGCCCGCAGACGTGCTCTCGGCGTTCCGGCAGACCGTGACCAACCGCCAGACCATCGGCTATGCGACGGCCGCCGGCAGCGTGATAGGCGCGCTCTTTGCCTATGTCTTCTCGGCGCAGCAGGTCTTCACCGGCGTCTATCATCTCGGCCATTATTTCCCGATTGCCTTCGCCGCGATCGCGGCCGGCACCGCGATCGCCGGCTTCCTCAATGCGAAGCTGGTCGGACGGCTCGGCATGCGCGTGATCTCGCACGGCGCGCTGACGCTCTACACCGCGGTTGCGGGCGTGATGCTGCTGACGGAAACTCTCGGCATGCTGCCGCTCTCGTTGTTCATGGTGCTGTCCGCCCTGATGATGTTCTCATTCGGCATGATGGTCGCGAACTTCACCGCACTCGCCATGGAGCCGCAGGGCCACATCGCGGGCACCGCCTCCTCGCTCTACGGCTCGATCACGACGCTGATCGGCATCGTCGTCGGCATGGCGATCGGCCAGAGTTTCGACGGCACGCTGCTGCCGTTCTCGGTCGGCTTCTTCCTGTCGACGCTGGCGGCGCTTGCGATCGTGCTGGTGGTGGAAAAGGGACGGCTGTTCAAGCCGCATCATCGTCCCATCGCATGAGGAACTTCCCGGCCGCGTCGATGTTGTACTGCAGCAATTCGAAAGGCCGCCTCATGGAACCGGAACATCGCGAAGACAACACCACCCCGGATCGGGCGGAAACGGAGCGCCCGACGCCGGGCGCCGACCGAACTGCGTTCACTCCCCCCTTCGCGAGCGAAGGCCTCGAGCGAATCCGCGACAGCCACTGCTGAGCGCAAAGCCTAGTCCGTCGGGCGCCTGCTGGCGCTGAAGTCCTGCGCGGCGCTCTCGGGCGTCGCGCTGCTCGTTCGCGGCGGCACGATCAGCACGACCACGTCCCGCGTCAGGCCGGGCTTGCCCCATAGCGTCGCCTGCACGGTGAACTGGCGCCTGACGAAATGCTCGGCGCGCGCGGACACGGACTCCATCCACCTGCCGCAATAGTCCTGGCCGCTGAAACAGAGCGCGGCCCAGCCGCGATCCAGTGTCGTCTTTCGCGGCATGCCCCACATGTACTGAAACTCGAACGGCCGCGCGTAATACGGATGGTCCGGACTGTAGAACGCGGTCGCAAAGGCCAGTGAATCGTCGCCACTGACGGCGCTGAGCGGCTCCCCGGTCAGCTCGTGCCATTCCCGGGTGAGCTCGTTGGCTACCTGCGCGTAGAAATTCCGGCCCTCTTCGTAGCCGTGATTGTTGCGATAGACGGCGTGAATCGGGGCGGCGACGAAGACAGCGGCGAGCCCAACGATTGCGGTGATGACCGTGACATTGACGGTGTAGAATCTTTCGATCGGGTAGCGCGTGCCGCAAACGATCAGCACGACGAACAGGAACAGCCCTTGCAGCGCCCATAGCGACGGCAGATCGGTGCCCATCGCCAGCGACGTCAGGACCGGCAGCACGATCGTGCCGATCGCAACGTAAAAAAGAAGCCGCAGGCCGGAACTCATCGCGGCGAAGTCGGCCGCAAATTGTTTCAGCCGTGTGCCGGCGATGATCACCCAGAAGACGGCCGATACGCTGATGGCCGCCACGAGTCCGAGCAGGAAGTTCTGCACCTCGCCGAGCGAGCTCACGAAGTTGCCGTTGGCGTGCGCCATCGCGTAGGTGAAGGCCGACGCGCTGGTCATCGCGAGCCAGTAGATGTGCGGCGACAACACCGCGAGTCCGACCACGACCGATATCCACGGCGAAGCGGACGTGAAATAGGCGCGGCGCGCGGGATGAGCCAGCGCGGCAAATGCAAAGCTCGCCACGAGGAAGACCGAATAATATTTGCCGACCATCGCCAGCGCCGTGGTGCATCCTACCGCGACCGCCCAGGCCGCGCTGCGGGTCTCGAACGCGCGCAGAAAACACCAGGTCGCGAGCGGCCAGAGCGCAAGCAGCACCGCATTGGCGTTGAAGCGCTGGGCGTGGAACTGATAGGCTGGCGTCAGCATCAGGAGCAGCAGCACCAGGATGCGTTTGTGCCCGGTCACGAACTGCCGTGCGATCCGGTCGACGAAAAACAGGGCGAGCCCGGCATTGGCCATCGCCATCAATTGCAGCGACCAGTTGCTGAGCGGGAAAACGGAGGTCCACACCGCCGTAACCCAGCCCATCAGCGGCGGATGCTTGTGGTAGCCCCACGCGAAACGGCGCCCGAGCGTCCAGGCCTCGAGGGTATCAGGGTGCAGGCCGCTGCCGGCATAGGCGACGACCAGATAGATCGTCCAGAGCGCGACAAAGCAAACAATGAGAAGCGGAACGGCCCAACCCGCCTCGACGCCGTCGAGCCAGCGCAGGAAAGGCCGCCGCCATCGCGCCGGCGCGCGATCGGACCGCTCGGCCATCGCCCGAAATGAAAAATCAATCGACACGGGACTCAAATGCAGGAAGGAAGTGATGTGCGAACCGCGCACATCTATTTCAAGTCAGAAACAAATAGCAATGATTGGACACTGGAAGAGTTAAAAGCTGACGCGAGGCTGACAAACGAAAACGGCGCCGCTGATGACAGCGACGCCGCGTAACGCTCGGGGAAGGCGCGCTGGCGCGCCCTCGCCTTACTCGGTCTTGTCGATGTTCCAGAACACCGGCGTCGCCGGGCCGTCGAGCACGCCGGTGAGCGACTTCCGCCACGCGCTCGGCGCCAGATACTGGCCGAGCGGCACGTAGATCACCTGGTCATAGGCTTCCTTCTGGATCTCGGTCGCGATCTTCTTCTGATCGTCGAGCGAGGCGGCGCGGACGAAGTCGTCCTTGAGCTTCTCGATCTTGGCGTTCTCCGCCCAGCCGAACCAGCCCTTCTTGCCCTGGCCGCCGATCGACAGATTGGCGATCGGGTTGGACACGTCGGCGCTGACCCAGTTGGTGAAGAACATGTTCCAGCCGCCCTCCTTCGGAGGCTTCTGGCTGGCGCGCCGGCTGACCACCGTCTGCCAGTCGGTCGCCTGCGCGTCGACCTTGAAGCCGGCCTCGCGGAGCAACTGCACCGCGACCGTCGGCTGCGCCTTCAGCGTCACGACGTCGCCGGGCACCATGACCACGACGGGCGTGCCGTCATAGCCGGACTCGGCGAGCGCCTTCTTGGCTTCCGCCATGCCGTTGCCCTTGACCAGCGATTCCGAGCCGACGTCGGTCGCGAACGGCGTATCGCAGATGAAGAACGCACCGCAGATCTTGTAGTATTTGGGATTGCCGACGAGCGCGTCGAGCACGTCCTTCTGGTTCATCGCCAGAAGTGCGGCACGGCGGATCTTCGGATTGTCGAAGGGCGGATAGAGGAAGTTCATGCGCCCAAGGGTCTGGTAGCCGAACTTGTTCAGCGTCTCGGTCTTGAGGTCGGCATTGCCTTCAAGGACGGGCAGCAGATCCCACGGCGGCACTTCCATGAAGTCGATGTCGCCCGATTGCAGCGCGTTCACTGCGGTCTGCGCATCCGGCATGGTGATCCATTCGACGCGATCGACCTTGACCAGCTTGCCTCCGGCAGTCCAGCTCGACGCCTCCTTGCGCGGCACGTAGTCGGTGTTCTTGACGTAGACCGCCTTCACGCCGGGCTGGAATTCGCCCTGCACGAACTTGAACGGGCCGGAGCCGATCTGCTCGGGGATCTGCTTGTCCGGCGGCGTTTCGGCGAGACGCTTCGGCATCATGAAGGCGACGCGCGAGGACGGCTTGCCGATGGATTCGAGCACGAGGCCGTAGGGCTCCTTCAGCTTCAGCGTGATCGTCTTGGGGTCGGTCGCCTCGATGCTCGCAGTAAACTGCATCATCTGCTGGCCCATGCCGTCGACCGCGGCCCAGCGCTTCAGCGAAGCGGCGCAGTCTTCCGCCGTCACCGGCGTACCGTCGTGCCACTTCAGGCCGTCGCGCAGCGTGAAGGTGTAGGTGAGCTTGTCGTCGGAGATCTTCCAGTCCGCCATCTGCGGCTGGATCTTGAAATTCGAGTCCGTCGCGATCAGCGTGTCGTAGACCATGTAGCCATGGTCACGCGTGATGTAGGCGGTGGTGAAAATCGGATCGATGATGCGCAGATCCGAATGCATCACCGCGGTGATGGTCTTGCTGGCGGCGGCAAGTACCGGCGAGGCCATCGCCGTCGAAAGCGCAACGACCGATAGCGCAAGTGTGGAGGCGAACGCGCGACGCCCCCGGCGCATCAAGCTCAACATAAAAGTTTCTCCTGACGTGAAACTGTTCAAAGGCAGGTTATTGGTTGAGCATTCGGTTCGTTCTTTAGGCGAACTAACCTCATGCGATGCCTTTGTCTTTCGAGACTTGCAGACAGTGTTGAGCGCGTCAATCCGGTTTCGCTGCAGCCCCAAGCGGCGCGCCCACGGGCTCCACAAAGACCGGTTTGGCTCTACAACGCTTTCCGCCAGTCCCGTCCGCGCCAATGCAATGCGCGTTCCATCTTTCGAAGCTTGAGAGACATTAAGATGAATCCAGCCAATCTTCCCTTCGATTCCGAGGCGATGCTCGAGGGCCTGCGCACCTGGGTGGAATGCGAGAGCCCGACCTGGGACGCGAGTGCCGTCAACCGCATGCTCGATATCGCAGCGCGGGATATGGCGATCATGGGTGCGACGATCGAACGCATCGGCGGTCGACAGGGCTTCGGCGGCGTGATCCGCGCGCGCTTCCCGCATCCGAAACAGGGCGAGCCGGGCATCCTGATCGCCGGCCACATGGATACCGTCCACCCGGTCGGCACCATCGAGAAGCTGAAATGGCGGCGCGAGGGCAACAAGTGCTACGGCCCCGGCATCTACGACATGAAGGGCGGCAACTATCTCTCGCTGGAAGCGATCCGGCAGCTGGCACGCGCTTCCTTCACCACGCCGCTGCCGATCACCGTGCTGTTTACGCCCGACGAGGAAGTCGGCACGCCCTCGACGCGGGACATCATCGAGGCGGAGGCCGCGCGCAACAAATATGTGCTGGTGCCCGAACCGGGCCGCGCCGACAACGGTGTCACCACCGGACGTTACGCCATCGCGCGTTTCAATCTGGAAGCGACGGGCCGGCCGAGCCATGCCGGCGCGACATTGTCGGCCGGACGCTCGGCGATCCGCGAGATGGCGCGGCAGATCCTCGCCATCGACGCGATGACGACGGAGGACTGCACCTTCTCTGTCGGCGTCGTGCACGGCGGACAATGGGTCAATTGCGTTGCCACGACCGCCACCGGCGAGGCGCTGTCCATGGCCAAGCGCCAGGCCGATCTCGACCGCGGCGTCGAGCGGATGCTGGCGCTGTCGGGCACGACCAATGATGTCACGTTCAAGGTGACGCGCGGCGTCACGCGCCCCGTATGGGAGCCCGATGCCGGCACCATGGCGCTGTATGAAAAGGCGCGCGGCATCGCCAAGTCGCTCGGCACTGAGCTGCCGCATGCGAGCTCTGGCGGCGGCTCCGACGGCAACTTTACCGGCGCGATGGGCATCCCGACGCTCGACGGCCTCGGCGTGCGCGGCGGCAACGGCCACACGCTCGAGGAGTTCATCGAGGTCGAGAGCCTAGTTGAACGCGGGCGCCTGATGGCGGGCTTGCTGGCGACGCTCGACTGACGACGCAGCCTTCGCACTGCACAATGCGTTGGCAGTCGCGGTTTAAATTTAGCCTTGTCTAAAAATGAGGCGCATCGTACTGCTCGATTGTCCACGCGACGATGCGGGAGAGATCGCAACGAGAGTTCAGGCTTTCGTTGCGGCGCCGACGGAGCAACCGCCCCGGAAACTCTCAGGCAAAAGGACCGTATCGTCAGGACGATCTGGAGAGAGGCGGCACGGCCAATGTGGTCGTGACGTCCACCGAAGGGGATAGTCCGGAGCTGACCTCGCCGAGGTCCGCGCCGGATCAAGCTCTCAGGTAACCGTGACAGATGGGGCGCCGCCAACGGCCTTTGGCCGGCGGTTAGCCGACTCTAACTCACGGGAGCCCCGAACCTGCCATGACCCATATCGCCATCATCGGCGCCGGCATCACCGGCGTAACGACTGCCTATGCCCTGCTCGAACGCGGATACAAGGTGACGGTGCTCGACAAGCACCGCTACGCCGCGATGGAGACGTCCTTCGCCAATGGCGGACAGCTCTCCGCCAGCAATGCCGAGGTGTGGAACAGCACCGCCACGATCCTGAAAGGCCTGCGCTGGATGTTCCGGCGCGACGCGCCGCTGCTGATGAACCCGCGGCCGAACTGGCACAAATATTCGTGGATGAGCGAGTTCGTCGCCAATATCGGCAACTACCGCGCCAACACGATCCAGACCACGCGGCTCGCGATCGAAGCCCGCAAGCATCTGTTCGAGATCGCGGAGCGCGAAGGCATCGACTTCGATCTCGAACGCTGCGGCATCCTGCACATCTATCACGACAAGAAGGGTTTTGAATCCGGCCTGCAGGTCAATGCGCTGCTGAAGGAAGGCGGGCTCGATCGCCGCCCGGTAACGCCAGAGGAGATCCGCGCCATCGAGCCGACGCTGCGCAAGGACTATTTTGGCGGCTTCTACACGCCGTCGGATGCGACCGGCGATATCCACAAGTTCACGCGCGGACTTGCGGAAGCCTGCAAGCGGCGCGGCGCGACCTTTATCCACGAAGCCAACATCGATTCCATTGCCCAGGCAGGTGGCGGCTTTGTCATCGGCTGGGCTGATCTTTCGGCCAGTGATGCTGTCGCATCCGTGCGCGGCATGCTGAAGGCTGACGGCGTCGTGGTCTGCGCCGGTGTGGCCAGCCGCCACTTCGCCGCCCTCCTCGACGAGCGCGTCAACGTCTATCCGGTGAAGGGCTATTCGATCACCGTTCAGCTCGACACTGCCGCAAGCCGCAATGCGACGCCGACCGTGAGCCTGCTCGACGAAGCCGCAAAAATCGTCACCAGCCGGCTGGGCGCCGATCGTTTCCGCGTCGCAGGCACCGCCGAGTTCAACGACTTCAACCGCGACATCCGCGCCGACCGCGTGCAGCCGCTGGTCGACTGGGTGCGCAGCAACTTCCCCGGCGTCGAAACGTCCAAGGTCGTGCCCTGGGCCGGGCTGCGGCCGATGATGCCGAACATGATGCCAGTGGTGCGCGCAGGACGGATGCCAGGCCTTTTCTTCAACACCGGCCACGGCCATCTCGGCTGGACCTTGTCGGCCGCGACCGCGCAGATGATTGCCGGGACCATCGACGGCTGGCGCGGGCTCAACGCACCGCCGACCGCCCCCTCACTCAGGGTTGAGCGCGAGTTCCGTCATGCATCCTGAGTGGTCGATATCGGAGGCTCGGCGGCCCCTTGCGACCGCCCTGCCCTTGGCACACAATTTGCCCCGAAACGTCGGCTTCCACGGCCGGCTTTCCAGCCCGAGTGACAGGCGTGCATGATAGACAGAACCGATTCCACGGGGGCCTCCCGGCCCCACAAGTTCCGCAGCCGGAGATAGGTGCATGCTAGGTTATCTCATTCGCCGCGTTCTGGCCGCGGTGCCCGTGATGGGCGTCGTCGCACTGTTCGTCTTCCTGCTGCTGCGGCTGACGCCGGGCGATCCCGCCGCCATTCTCGCCGGCGATAACGCGACGCCGGAACGGCTGGAACGCATCCGCGACTCGCTCGGCCTCAACGAGCCGCTGATCGTGCAATTCATCACCTGGGTGAACAAGCTGCTGCACGGCGATCTCGGGACGTCGCTGATCTCCAACCTGCCAGTCATGAAGATGATCAGCCAGCGCGTCGAGCCGTCGATCTCGATCGCGCTCTCGACAATCATTCTGGCCGTCATCGTCGCCGTGCCCCTGGGCGTCATCGCGGCGTGGAAGCACGGCACCTGGATCGATCGTTTCGTGATGGGCCTCTCCGTGCTCGGCTTCTCCGTGCCGGTGTTCGTGGTCGGCTATCTCCTGATCGAGGTCTTCGCGATCGACCTTCGCTGGGTGCCGGTGCAGGGCTTCCGCAGCATCTTCAACGGCTTTGGACCGTTCTTCGAACGCATCATCCTGCCGACCTGCGCGCTCTCCTTCATCTACATCGCGCTGATCGCGCGCATGACGCGTGCGGCGATGCTCGACGTGCTTGGTGAGGACTACGTCCGCACCGCCCGCGCCAAGGGCATCAACGAGGTCGCAGTGATGATGCGCCATGCGCTGCGCAATGCCGCGGTGCCCGTTATCACCGTGATCGGCACCGGCTTTGCGCTGCTGATCTCCGGCGTCGTCGTCACCGAGAGCGTGTTCAACATCCCCGGCATCGGCCGCCTCACGGTGGACGCGGTGTTGGCGCGCGACTACCCAGTCATCCAGGCGATGATCCTGCTGACGTCGCTGATCTATGTCGTCGTCAATCTCCTGATCGACGTCGCCTACACGCTGCTCGATCCCCGGATCCGGTACTAGGGCTAAGGATAACAACAAAAATGTCCGTCGATAGCCTTCCCCAGTCGTCCATTCCGATCACGTCGCCGCTGCGGCCGCGTTTCGGATTCCTCACCTCGACGCCGATCATCGCGGCGGCCACGATCCTGCTCGCGTTGATCGTGCTGGTCTCGATCCTGGCGCCGCTGATCGCGCCGCACGATCCGGTCCAGCTTGCGCCCTCGCAGCGGCTGAAGCCGGCCTCGGCGCAGTTCCTGCTCGGCACCGACGCCTATGGCCGTGACCTCTTGTCGCGCGTCATCTATGGCGGCCGCATCTCGCTCCTGATCGGCATCGGCTCGGCGATCCTGTCGATCGTCATCGGTCTTGCGATCGGCCTCGTCTCCGGCTTCTTCAAGCTGGTCGATGCCGTCCTGATGCGCGTCATGGACGGCCTCATGGCGATGCCGAGCATCCTGCTCGCGATCGCCGTGGTGTCGCTGTCCGGCGCCAGCATCTGGACCGTGCTGGTCGCGATCACCATCCCCGAAATACCGCGCGTGGCACGCCTGGTGCGCTCGGTCGTGCTGTCCGCGCGTGAGGAACCTTACGTCGAGGCCGCGATCTCGGTCGGCTCCAGCCTGCCGAAGATCATGTGGCGACATCTGATGCCGAACACGATCGCGCCGCTGATCGTCCAGGGCACCTATGTCTGTGCCTCCGCGATCCTGACCGAGGCCATTCTCTCCTTCCTCGGCGCCGGTATCTCGCCGGAGACGCCGACCTGGGGCAACATCATGGCCGAGGGCCGTCAGTATTTTCAGCTCAAGCCGACGCTGATCTTCTGGCCGGGCCTGCTGCTTTCGATCGCCATCCTCAGCATCAATCTGATCGGCGACGCCGCCCGCGACGCCCTCGATCCCCGCATGAAGCAGCGGGAGGGCAAGTGATGACGGATCAAGTGATGACCAACCCAGTTCTCGACATCAACAACCTCGTCGTCTCCATCGGCAAGAAGCCGAAGGGCGCAAACATCATCGACGGGATCTCGATCCAGGTGCATAAGGGCGAGACACTGTGTCTCGTCGGCGAAAGCGGCTCGGGCAAGTCGGTGACCTCGCTCACCACGATGGGCCTGCTGCCGAAGGGCACGCTGGTTCCGACCGGCGGCAGCGTCAAGCTGGTCGGCGAAGAGATTCTCACCGCGACCGATCGCCGCCTGCGCCAGCTCCGCGCGACGCAGATGGCGATGATCTTCCAGGAGCCGATGACCGCGCTCAATCCGGTGGTGCCGGTCGGCCGTCAGATCGACGAGGTCCTGCGCGCCCACACCGATCTCGACGCCAAGGCGCGGAAGAAGCGCATTCTCGACATGATGGAGCAGGTCCGCCTGCCCCAGGTCGAGCGCATCTTCGCCTCCTATCCGCATCGCCTGTCCGGCGGCCAGCGCCAGCGCATCATGATCGCGATGGCGCTGGTGCTGGAGCCGAAGCTGCTGATCGCCGACGAGCCGACCACCGCGCTCGACGTCACCACGCAGAAGCAGATCCTGACGCTGATCCGCGACCTCCAGCGCGATCACGGCACCGCCGTCCTGTTCATCACCCACGACATGGGCGTGGTTGCCGAGATCGCCGACCGCGTCGCTGTGATGCGACAGGGCCGGCTGGTCGAGACCGGTCCGCTCGAGACCGTGCTGCGCAACCCGACCATGGAGTACACCCGCAATTTGCTTTCTGCGGTGCCGAGCCTGGTGCCGCGCGCGGCACGGCCCGAGACCAAGGAGCCGGTGGTGCTGGAGGCCAACGAGCTCGGCAAGGTCTATAAGGAGCGCGCCTTCTTCGGCAAAGGCCGCGAGGTCGTCGCCGCCGACAAGGTCACGCTGACGCTGCGCAAGGGCCGCACGCTCGGCATCGTCGGCGAGAGCGGCTCGGGCAAGTCGACGGTGGCGCGGTGCATCGTGCGCCTGATCGATCCGACCTCCGGCGGCGTGCGCCTTGCCGGCCGCGAGATCGCCGACATCTCGCGCCGCCTGCTCCAGCCGCACCGGCAGAAGATCCAGATCGTGTTCCAGGATCCCTACCGCTCGCTCAACCCGCGCATTACCGTCGGCGAGAGCATCGCGGAAGGCCCGATCAATTACGGCACCTCGCATGCCGATGCGATGAAGCGGGCGCGCGAATTGCTCGAGCTCGTCGGCCTGCCCGCGGACGCAGTGACGCGCTATCCGCACCAGTTCTCCGGCGGCCAGCGCCAGCGCATCGCCATTGCGCGTGCGCTCGCGCTCGACCCCGACGTGCTGGTCGCGGACGAAGCGGTCTCGGCACTCGACGTCTCGGTTCAGGCGCAGGTGCTGGAACTGCTCGACGAGATCCAGAACCGGCTCGGCATCGCCATCCTGTTCATTACCCACGATCTCCGCGTCGCAGCCCAGATCTGCGACGAGGTCGTGGTGATGCAGCACGGCCGTGTCGTCGAACAGGGCCTGGCCGCCGAGGTGCTGACGCATCCGAAGGAAGCCTACACCAAGGCGCTGCTGGAGGCCGCACCGGGCCGCGGCTGGGATTTTGCGAACTTCAGGCCGGTGTCGGAAGGCGTCGCGGCGACGGCTTGATCCGCATACTCCGTCATTGCGAGCGAAGCGAAGCAATCCAGACTGCCGCCGCGGAAAGATTCTGGATTGCTTCGCTTCGCTCGCAGTGACGGGTAGCGACCATCATCATTCGAAAATGACTTAAAGCCATGCGCGGCGGCATGGGCTCCTCGCTTGCCCCCGCCTCGAAGCCAAGGCTAACGTCGCGCACTTTCAAACGCTGGACCAGAATTAATGACACGTATAGCCGTCGGCGGCTTCCTGCACGAGACCAACACGTTCGCCCCGACGAAGGCGACTTTCGCGGACTTCCAGCATGGCGGCGGCTGGCCGGCCATGACGGAAGGCGCCGACGTATTGAAGGTGATGCGCCGCATCAATGTCGGCCTCGCCGGCTTCGTCGACAGCGCCGAAGCCAATGACTGGAACCTCATTCCGACGATCGCCTGCGGCGCAAGTCCGTCGGCGCATGTCACCAGGGACGCCTTCGAGCGTATCGTGAAGGTGATGGTCGACGGTATCGCCGCCGCCGGCCCGCTCGATGCGGTCTATCTCGATCTGCATGGCGCGATGGTGACCGAGCATCTCGACGACGGCGAAGGCGAGATTTTGGCGCGCGTGCGCCGCGTCATCGGCAAGGACGTTCCGCTGGTTGCCAGCCTCGACCTGCACGCCAACGTCACGCCCGAGATGATGGAACACGCGGATGCGCTGATCGCCTACCGCACCTATCCGCATGTCGACATGGCCGAGACCGGCCGCGCCTCCGCAAGGCACCTCGCCCTGCTGCTGCAGACCAGGCAGCGCTTTGCAAAGTCGTTTCGCCAATTGCCGTTCCTGATCGCGATCAGCTGGCAATGCACCAATGACTTTCCCACCAAGGGCATCTACGAAAAACTTGCCGCGCTGGAGAGCGACGCCGTTCCGACGCTGTCCTTCGCGCCCGGCTTCCCCGCCGCCGACTTCCGCGACTGCGGGCCGAGCGTGTTCGCCTATGGCAAGACGCAGGCCGATGCCGACCGCGCGGCCGATGCGATCGTCAAACTGATCGAAAGCCACGAGGACGATTTCGACGGCAAGATCTGGTCGCCCGACGACGGCGTGCGCCATGCGATGGAACTCGCCAAGGGCGCGAGCAAGCCGATCATCATCGCCGACACCCAGGACAATCCTGGCGCCGGCGGTGATTCCGACACCACTGGCATGCTGCGCGCGCTGGTACGCAACAAGGCGAGCGCTGCGACCGGCGTGATCTACGACCCGGTCTCGGCCAAGGCCGCGCATGCGGCCGGCGTCGGCGCCACCGTGACGCTGTCGCTCGGCGGCAAGTCCGGCATTCCCGGGGATGAGCCCTATCGCGAGACCTTCATCGTCGAAAAGCTCTCCGACGGCCGCTTCGTCGCGCCCGGCCCCTATTACGGTGGCCGCGAGATGGAGATGGGTCCCTCCGCATGCCTGCGCATCGGTGACGTCCGCGTCGTCGTCTCCTCGCACAAGGCACAGCTCGCCGATCAGGCGATGTACCGCTATGTCGGCATCGAGCCGACCGCGCAGAAGATTCTGGTCAACAAGAGCTCGGTGCACTTCCGCGCCGATTTCGAGTCGATCGCGGAAAAGCTGATGATCTGCGCCGCGCCCGGCGCGATGCCGGCCGACACAGCCACCCTGCCCTGGACGCGCCTGCGGCCGGGCATCCGCATCAAGCCGAACGGCCCCGTTTTCACGCCCCCATCACGCTAACCGGACAGGACACATGCCCACGATCGACCGCATCGACGGCTATGCCGACGAACTCACTGCTATCAGGCGCGACCTCCACGCCCATCCCGAGATCGGCTTCGAGGAAGTGCGCACCTCCGGCATCGTCGCCGACAAGCTGAAGAGCTGGGGCATCGAGGTGCACCGCGGTCTCGGCGGCACCGGCGTGATTGGCGTCATCAAGGGCAAGGGTTCGGGCGGCAAGCGCATCGGCCTGCGCGCCGACATGGACGCGCTGCCGATGGAAGAGAACACCAATCTGAAATGGAGTTCGAAAATCCCCGGCCGCTTCCACGGCTGCGGCCATGACGGCCACACCACCATGCTGCTCGGCACCGCGCGCTACCTCGCCGAGACCCGGAATTTCGACGGCACCGTGCACCTGATCTTCCAGCCGGCCGAGGAAGGCCTCGGTGGTGCGCGTGCGATGATCAAGGACGGGCTGTTCGAGAAGTTTCCCTGCGACGAGCTCTACGGCCTGCACAACGCGCCCGACCTCAACCTCGGCGAAATCGCGATCCTGCCCGGCCCCGCGATGGCCAGCGCCGACTTCTTCGACCTGCGCATCACCGGCTACGGCGCGCATGGCGCGATGCCCGAGCGCTCCAAGGACGCGGTGATCATCGCGACCACGCTGGCGCAGGCGATCCAGACCATCGTCAGCCGCAACGTCGAGCCGCTGCAGGCCGCCGTCATCTCGATCACGCAGATTCACGCCGGTTCCGCCTACAACGTCATCCCTGGCGAGGCCCATCTCTGTGGCACCATCCGCACCTTCTCGGATGAAGTCCGCGCCCTGATCGCCGAACGCATCCGCACGATCTGCGCCGGCATCGCGAGCGCCTATCAGTGCGTGATCGAAGCCGACATCCGCGACACTTTCGGCGTGCTGGTCAACCAGGTCGAGCAGTCCAAGGTGGTCGAGGAGGTCGCGCGCACCGTCGTCAACCCCGCCAACGTGATCACCCGCGCCCAGCCGAAGATGGGCAGCGAGGATTTCGCCGACATGCTGCAAACCATTCCCGGCGCCTATTTCTGGATCGGCCACGACGGCTCGGTGCCCGTGCACAATCCCGGCTTCGTGCTCGACGACAAGATCCTGCCGATCGGCGCCAGCATGTTCGCCCGGATCATCGAAACGCGCATGCCGGTAGGTTAGCAATGCACAAAAAGAGCGTCGAAGAGGCCGTCACCTCGCTGCACGATCTCTCCGCGGTCGATCTGATCGCGGGCTATCGCGCCAAGCAGTTCTCGCCGAGCGAGGTGCTGGAGGACGTGCTTGCGCACGTCGCTGCGTGGGAACCGCATCTCAAGGCGCTCTACGCGTTCGATCCCGACAGCGCGCGCGAGGCCGCGAAGGCCTCGACCGCGCGCTGGAGCGGGGGCGAGCCATCAGGCGCGCTCGACGGCGTGCCTGTGACGGTGAAGGACAACATCGCGACCAAGGGCGTGCCCATCCCGCTCGGCGCTGCGAGCGTGAAGCTCGTGCCGGCCGAGAAGGACGCCCCGCCGGCTGCGCGGCTGCGCGAGGCCGGCGCGATCATCTTCGCAAAGACCACCATGCCCGATTACGGCATGCTGTCCTCGGGACTCTCCAGTTTCCACGCGCTGGCGCGCAATCCCTGGGATCTCTCCAAGAATCCCGGCGGCTCCAGCGCGGGCGCCGGCGCGGCGGCTGCGGCTGGCTACGGCCCCTTGCATCTCGGCACCGATATCGGCGGCTCGGTCCGCCTGCCTGCGGGCTGGTGCGGTCTCGTCGGCCTGAAACCGAGTTTTGGCCGCGTGCCGATCGACCCGACCTACGTCGGCCGTGTCGCCGGTCCCATGACCCGCACGGTCGACGATTGCGCGCTGATGATGAGCGTGATTGCAAAGCCCGACCGGCGCGACGGCATGAGCCTCCCCGCCGAGCCTCTCAACTGGAAGGGGCTGGAGAAATCCCCGCGCAAACTCCGCATCGGCCTGATGCTCGATGCCGGCGTCGGCCTGCCGGCAGAACGGTCGGTCCGCGATGTTGCAGTGAAAGCCGCAAAGGCGTTCGAATCCGCAGGGAGCGTCGTCACCGAGGTCGACGGCATTTTGACCCGCGAGATGCTCGACGGCCTCGACAATTTCTGGCGCGCACGGATGTGGGACGATCTGGCCAAGCTGACGCCGTCCGAACAGGCAAAGGTGCTGCCCTACATCTTCAAATGGGGCGCATCCGGCGCAAAGCTCTCGGGTGTGGATGTCATCCGCGGCTTCAACCAGACCATGGCGATCCGGGCGGCCGCTTCAAAACTATTCTGCGAGCTCGACTATGTGATCTCGCCGACCGCGCCGAACGTGAACTATGCGGCGGACTGGGCCTCGCCCACCAACGATCCGATGCGGCCGTTCGAGCACATCTGCTATACCGTGCCGTGGAATATGTCGGAGAACCCCGCCGTCTCGATCAACGGCGGCTTCGACGCCAACGGCTTTCCCATCGGCGTGCAGATCGTCGGCCGCCGCTTCGACGATATCGGCGTGCTCGGCATGGCCAAGGCGTTCGAGGGCTTGCGCAGCGCACAGCAGCCCTGGCCGAGCCCGCCGGCAAAGTAGGCATTCCGTCATGGCCGGGCTTGTCCCGGCCATCCACGTTCTTGTACTGCTCGCATGCCCAGTCCGCGCAAGACGGACAACGGCGACCATGCGTCTCGTCTCATTGAGATCGCACTTAAGATGAGGAAGGAAACCACCATGGCGTATGAGACGATCAAATACGAGGTCGCCGAGCAGATCCTCACCATCACGCTGAACCGGCCGACAAGCTCAACGCCTTCAACGCGCAGATGCAGGCCGAGCTGATCGACGCGTTCGACGCCGCCGACAAGGACGACGACGTCCGCGCCATCATCGTCACCGGCGCTGGCCGCGGTTTTTGCGCAGGCGCCGATCTTTCATCGGGCGCTGATACCTTCGATCGCGATGCGCGGCGCGGGCCGGTAAAGCGCTTCGCGGACGGCAAGGTCGATTACAGCGATCCGCAGGTGCGCGATGGCGGCGGTCAGGTGACCTTGCGCATCTTCAAGTGCCTGAAGCCCGTCATCGCCGCCGTGAACGGCCCTGCCGTCGGCATCGGCGTCACCATGCAACTCGCGATGGACATCCGCATCGCCTCGGATGCCGCGCGCTTCGGCTTCGTGTTCTCCCAGCGTGGCATCGTGCCGGAGGCCGCCTCGAGCTGGTTCCTGCCGCGCATCGTCGGCATCTCACAGGCGCTGGAATGGTGCTATTCCGGCCGCGTCTTCCCGGCCCAGGAAGCGCTTGCGGGCCGCCTCGTCAGCAAGGTCGTAGCCCCGGATGATCTGCTGCCGACCGCCCGCGCGCTGGCCAAGGAATTCGCCGCCAAGACCGCGCCGGTGTCGGTCGCCCTGATCCGCCAGATGATGTGGCGCATGATGGGTGCCGACGATCCCATGGAAGCCCACAAGGTCGACAGCCGCGGCATCTACACGCGCGGCCGCTCGGACGACGTTAGGGAAGGCGTGGTGTCGTTCCTGGAGAAGCGTCCGGCGCAGTTCAAGAACAAGGTGTCGAGCGATATGCCGGATTATTTTCCGTGGTGGAGCGAGCGGGAGTACAAATAGAGGGATCGTAGGGTGGGCAAAGCGGAGCGTGCCCACCACTCTGATTTCGGTGAGTGATAAATGGTGGGCACGGCGCAAGAGCGCCCTTTGCCCACCCTACGGCACCGTCACTCCATCACCAGCGCCACCCGCCCGATCGCCTTGCGGTCGATCAACAGCCGCATCGCTTTGGCATAATCCTGCAGCGGCAGGCGGTGCGAGATGTTCGGGCGCAGCTTCCCCTCCTCCGCCCATTGCAGTAGCGCCTTAAGGCGCACCTCGCCGAGCGCGGGATTCTTCCGTACCGCCTCACCCGCACGCACGCCGAGCACGCTGGCGCCCTTGATCAGCAGCAGGTTGGTCTTGGCCGAGCCGATACCACCGGTAAAGCCGATCACCAGCAGCCGCGCGCCCCAGGCGATGCAGCGCATCGAGTTCTCGAACACCTCGCCGCCGACAGGATCGAACACGACGTCAGCGCCACGGCCGTCGGTGATGCGCTTGACGGCATCGCGAAACGGCTCGCGATCGTAGCGCACGAGATGATCGGCGCCGCGCGATTTCGCAATGGCGAGCTTCTCGTCGCTGGAGGCGGTCGCGATCACGGTCGCGCCCAGCATCTTGCCGATCTCGACCGCGGCAAGCCCCACGCCGCCGCCGGCGCCGTGCACCAGCAACACCTCGCCCGGCATGACCCGGCCGCGATCGATCAGCGCGTGATAGGCGGTGCCGTGGCCGGCGAGATAGGTCGCGGCTTCCGCATAGTCGAACGTCGACGGCATCGGCGTTAGCTGCGTCGGCGTCACCACCGCTTCGTCGGTGAAGGCGCCATGGCGCATCTTCACGATGACCTTGTCGCCGACGGACACGCCGCTTGCCTCTGCGCCCACCTCGGTGACGTCGCCGGCGGCCTCCATGCCGGGCGTGAAAGGCAGCTCCGGCTTGAGCTGATATTCGCCGGCCGCCATCAGCACGTCCGGAAAGTTCAATCCGGCGGCGCGGATCGCAACGCGAACCTCACCCGGTTTGACGGCGCGCGACGGAAACTCCTCCAGCCGCAACGTCTCGGGCGCGCCGAGCGCGCGGCAGACGACAGCCCGCACCATCAGGCCGCACTCGCCTTGCTGCGTTCGAGCGCCTCGCGGATCAGCGGCAGGCGGTCGTTGCCGAAGTACATGTCGGTCTTGCCCACGAAGATCGTCGGTGAGCCGAAGCCTCCGCGTGCCACGACCTCTTCCGTGTTGGCCTTGAGCTGGCCCTTGATTGCCTGCTCGGAGATGCCGGCAAAGAACTTCTGCTCGTCGACACCGACCTTCCTGCAGATCTCGGCGAGCACGGCGTCCTGCGAGATGTCCTTGTCGCCGCCCCAATAGGTCTCGAACACGGCGGTGGCGAACGGCACCATGTCTTTCCCCAGCCAGATGCAGCCGCGCATGACCTTCACGCTGTTCACCGGGAACACCGTCGGCGGCATCTTGATCGCAAGGCCGGCCGAGCGCGACCAGTCGGCGAGGTCTTTTTTCATATAGCGCGCCTTCAGCGGCACCGGCGTCTCGCGCTGCGCGTAGACGCTCGGATTGACCGTGTTGAAGATGCCGCCGACCAGGATCGGCCGCCAGATGATCTCGGCCCCCAGCTCCTTTGCCAGCGGCTGGATGTTGTGGAAGGCGAGGTAGGTCCAGGGGCTGGAACAGTCGAAGAAGAATTCGATCATGGCGTTTCCTTTGCGTCTTGTTTGTCGTGCTCTATCCCCGTCATTGCGAGCGACTTGTCCGCCATAGCTCGAAGAGCGACGGCGGAAGCGAAGCAATCCAGAATCTTTCCGCGGAACCAGTCTGGATTGCTTCGTCGCTTCGCTCCTCGCAATAACGATGGGGCGAGCAGCCTACTTCTTTCCCAGCACTTCCCTGGCACGCTGTCCGAACATGATCTTGCGTGATTCCTCGTCGAACGGCTCTTTCACGAACTTGCCGATCGCAAGCCCCGCCTGCACGAGCGGCCTTGCGCGCACCTCGGCGTACCAGCGTTTCACGTTCGGATAGTCGTCGAGCGTAAAGCCCTGCGCCTTGTGGGTCATGGTCCAGGGGAAGCAGGCGATGTCCGCGATGGAATAATCGCCGGCGACATAGGCGCCGGTCTTGGCCAACTGCCGGTCGAGCACGCCATAGAGCCGCGCGGCCTCGTCGCGGTAGCGCTCAATCGCATAAGGGATCTTTTCCGCAGCATAGAGCGCGAAATGGCCGTGCTGGCCGAGCATCGGCCCGAGGCCCGCCATCTGCCACATCACCCACTGGATGGTCGTCGAGCGGCCGCGCAGATCGCTGGCCAGGAAGCGGCCGGTCTTTTCCGCGAGGTAGATCAGGATCGCACCGGTCTCGAACGCCGAGAACGGCGCGCCGCCGTCGGCGGGTGCGTGGTCGACGATCGCGGGAATGCGATTGTTCGGGGAGACTGCCAGAAATTCGGGGCTGAACTGCTCGCCGGCGCGGATATTGACGGGCTTCACGTTATAGGGGAGCCCGAGTTCCTCCAGCATGATCGAGATTTTCCAGCCGTTCGGCGTCGGCGCATAATAGAGGTCGATCATCGCCCTTCCCTGTCGTCGCCAATGGAATAGAGAGCGACTTTTGTTGTTCTGTACCTTGACGTTAAGACATGGCAGGAAGGGGCGCAACACAACCTGCCGGGAGAGCCGCCATGCTGTTTCCAACCACGATCGCCGGCTCCTTGCCGAAACCCGAATGGCTTGCCGAGCCCAACATGCTGTGGGCGCCCTGGAAGTCGCAAGGCGCCGAGCTTCTCCGCGCCAAGCGCGACGCGACGATGCTTGCCGTCAAGGTCCAGGAGGATGCCGGCATCGACATCGTCACGGAGGGCGAGCAGGCCCGCCAGCATTTCGTGCACGGCTTCCTGGAGAAGATCGACGGCATCGATTTCGCCCACAAGGTCGAGATGGGCATCCGCAAGGACCGCTACAAGGCGATGGTGCCGCAGGTGGTCGCGCCGCTTCAGCTCAAGGGTCGTGTTCATGCCGACGAGGCGCGCGTGGCGCGCACGCACACGAAGAAGAAGCTGAAGTTCACCCTGCCCGGCCCGATGACCATCATCGACACGATTGCGGACCGTTACTACGGTGATCGCGTCAAGATGGCCTTTGCCTTCGCCGATCTCCTCAACGAGGAAGCCAAGGCATTGCAGGCCGACGGCGTCGATCTCGTGCAGTTCGACGAGCCCGCCTTCAACGTCTACATGGACGAGGTCAACGACTGGGGCATCAAGGCGCTGGAGCGTGCCGCGCAGGGGCTGACCTGCGCCACCGCCGTGCACATCTGCTACGGCTACGGCATCAAGGCCAACACCGACTGGAAGGAGACGCTCGGCGCGCAGTGGCGGCAGTACGAGCAGATCTTTCCGGCGATCGACGCGAGCCCGATCCAGCAGGTCGCGATCGAGTGCCGCAATTCGAAAGTGCCGCTCGATTTGCTCGCGCTGCTCAAGACCAAGATCGTGCAGGCCGGCGTGATCGACGTCGCCAGCGACACGGTGGAGACGGCCGAGGACGTCGTGCAGGTGATCGACGCGGTGTCGAAGTTCGTGCCCAAGAGCAATATCATCGCCACCACCAATTGCGGCATGGCGCCGATGCGGCGGGAGATCGCCGAGGCCAAGCTGATGGCGCTCGGCGCCGGTGCCGCGCTGGCGCGCGAGAAGCTGGGGTGATGGTGCTCCGAACGGCACTCGTCGTCACGGCTCTTGCGGGGATCACATTCGCTGCGCGCGCGGAGGATCGCTCCGTGCTGCTGAATTGCAAGGCCATGGTCGAGCGTGCGTCGAAGGATACGGGTACGGCAACCGAGGCCGAGCTCACCCGCTGCCGCCAGATCATGCGCGAATGTGCGCTGCGCGATGCGCGGACGACGGTGGATGAGCAAGGGCGGCCGCTGAAATAGCCACACGCTCGCTGCGTTCCCTCCCCCTTGCGGGGACGGTCAGGCGCGGTGCGCGCTGGGGTGCAATGTGACCTCATAGCCGGCGCTCATCGCGCGCAGCGTCGATGGCGGGGTCAGCAACTGCGCATCGTCAAGCTCTCGCGCGCCTTCAACATAACCCGCCGTCGACCACAGCAGCGCCCCGCCCTGCATCAGCAGAAAGCTTTCCTCGCCCTGCTGCAGCATCGCGCCGTCTGGAAGCTGGTCGAGCGGCACCAGCAGCGCATGAAGCCGCTTCTTGCCGTGATCGAGCCGCTCGTGGTGCAGCACCGTGTCGATATCGTGCATGCGGACATCACGGACGCGGTTGCCCTTCTCCCACGCAGCCCGGAAGCGATTGGCATCGTCACGGCGGCAGTAGAAGCAGGGGCGATGGCCGGCGGCGAGCGCGGTGGCCTCGTCGAGGAAGAACAGCTCGGTCCAGCTATGCGTCGTCATCACCTCGCGACGGCGGCCGCGGAATTCGCAAACACAGGTGAGCCAGGCCGGCGACGACCACCGCTTCTTGAGCAGCGTCCTGGTCGCGGGATCATGGATGATGCCGCGATTGCCGGTGAACAGGCCACGGTGCGGCGTGGCGATGATGTCGCCGGTCGGCGTGACACGGTTTTGCAGGGGCATGGCCACCTCCACCTGTCATTGCGAGCGAAGCGAGGCAATCCAGAAATGCGTCTGCGGAAATCGTCTGGATTGCTTCGTCGCTTCACTCACGCCGCGCCGTCGCGCAGCGGCGGGTGGTAGGACAGCGCGGTGTCCCAGGGGAAGAAGATCCAGGTGTCCTGCGAGACCTCCGTGATGAAGGTGTCGACCAGCGGGCGTCCCTTCGGCTTGGCGTAGACGGTGGCGAAATGCGCATCGGGCAGCATGTCGCGCACCAGCCTGCCGGTCTTGCCGGTGTCGACGAGGTCGTCGACGATCAACAGCCCTTTCCCCGTGCCGCCGCCGAGCTTCATCGCCGCCTCGGACATGCCCTTGAGGACCTGGAGCTCGCCCTGCTTGTCGTGGTCGTAGCTGGCGATGCAGACCGTATCGATGATGCGGACACCGAGCTCGCGCGCCACGATCGCGGCCGGCACCAGCCCGCCGCGGGTGATCGCGATGACGGCGTGGAACGGGCCGACCTCGTTGAGCCGCCAGGTCAGCGCCCGGCAGTCGCGGTGGAACTGGTCCCACGAAACAGGAAAGGCCTTGCCGGCCCGCTCCTGCGCGCTCAGTTCCGGTGCTTCGCCAGCCATTGTTGTCTCCTGCCAATCTTCATCCGGCAGCCTTTCTGCTACCGGGTGATGTTCAATCCCGCCAGCATTTCCTTCACCGCCGCCATCGCCGCTGCCAGCTTGTCCGCGTCGCGCGAGCGCACCACCAGATTGGTGTTCGGCTTCTGATCTTCGTCCATGAACGGATAGCTGCCGATGATGGTGTCGGGATGGGCGGTGGCGATCGCGCGCAGCGGGCTGCCGATGTCACCTTCGCGCGCATTGGCGCGGACCGATTCGGAGAGCATGCGCACGCCCGACTTCAGCTTGGGCGAGACGATGTCCATCATCGCCTGCATGATCGAGGGCACGCCGGCCATCACGATGACGTTGCCGATCTTGAAGCCGGGGGCGAGGATGGTCGCGCTCTGGATCAGCTCGGCGCCGTCGGGGATGCGGGCCATGCGCAGGCGGGCCTCGTTGAGGTCCTGCTCGCTCCAGCGCTCGCGGAAGCGGGCGACGACCTCCGGATGGTGGTCGATGCCGACGCCGAACGCCTTGGCGACGCTGTCGGCGGTGATGTCGTCATGGGTTGGCCCGATGCCGCCGGTGGTGAAGACATAGGCGTAGCGATGCCGCAGTGCATCCAACGCCGCGATGATGTCGTCCTCGTCGTCGGAGACGACCCGGACTTCCTTCAGGTCGATGCCGATATTGGTCAGGTATTCGGCGATGAAGCCGATATTCTTGTCCTTGGTGCGGCCGGACAGGATTTCATCCCCGATGACCAGAATGCCCGCCGTGACGATGTCGCTCATACCTTAAGTCCCTCACCTGTCGGCCCGACTTTGCCGAGGTAACGCGTTGAAGTCACGCGGTTTTGCTGCCGAAATAAGCAGTCCTCAGCCATTTTTTGAGGCACCCTCCCGGCTGTCCCCGGCAAATGCCACAACTCCATGCTTATCGCGCTGGCCCAGCCCTTGCTACCTCCTCAGAGTCATGCACTCTTGCCGCATGGCCAGGACGTTGCGGTCTTCACGAAGGCCTGACGACCTGTCGAATGGCGCAACGCCTTGCGGAGACAAGTCGGGATCTATGGCAGTCGCGTTTGATGAAATGAACATTCCCGGCGGGGACCTTCGCCCCGCCTATCAGGAGCTGGCGCGCTGGCTCAAGGAGACGCCTCCCGAGGCGCTCGAATATCGCCGCCAGGAGGCCGAGCTCCTGTTCCGCCGCATCGGCATCACCTTTGCCGTCTATGGCGATTCCGAATCCACCGAGCGCCTGATCCCCTTCGACGTGATCCCGCGAATCATGTCCGGCAAGGAATGGGCGCTGCTGGAGAAGGGCCTGAAGCAGCGCGTGCGCGCACTCAACATGTTCCTGCGCGACATCTATCATGGCCGCGACATCCTGCGCGCCGAGGTCGTGCCCGACGACCTGATCTTCCAGAACCCGGTGTTCCGCCCCGAGATGAACGGCCAGCAGGTGCCGCACGACGTCTACGTGCACATCGCCGGCATCGACATCGTCCGGGTCGATGCCGAGGACTTCATCGTGCTGGAGGACAATGCCCGTACGCCGTCGGGTGTGTCCTACATGCTGGAAAACCGCGAGATCATGATGCGGTTGTTTCCGGACTTGTTCGCCCGCCACAGGGTGGCGCCGGTCGAACGCTATCCGGACGAGCTGCTCTCCGCGCTGCGATCGGTGGCGCCGCAAGGCGCCTCCGGTGAGCCGACCGTCGCCCTGCTCACGCCTGGCGTCTACAACTCGGCCTACTACGAGCACTCCTTCCTTGCCGACAAGCTCGGCATCGAACTGGTCGAAGGCCGCGATCTCATCGTCAAGAACAACGAAGTGTTCATGCGGACGACCGAGGGAGTGAAGCGGATCGACGTGATCTATCGCCGCGTCGACGACGATTTCATCGACCCCCTCACCTTCCGCCCCGACTCCGTGCTCGGCGTGCCCGGGCTGATGTCGGCCTATGCGGCCGGCAACATCACGCTCGCCAACGCGGTCGGCACCGGCATCGCCGACGACAAGGCGATCTACTCCTACATGCCGGACATCGTGAAGTTCTATCTCGGCGAGGAGCCGATCCTGAAGAACGTGCCGACGTGGCGTTGCCGCGAACCGAAGGACCTTGCCTATGTGCTCGACAATCTCGGCGAGCTCGTCGTGAAGGAGGTCCACGGCTCCGGCGGCTACGGCATGCTGATCGGCCCCGCCGCGACGAAAGCGACAATCGAGGCCTTCCGCGAGAAGCTCAAGCGCGAGCCGGAAGGTTTTATCGCGCAGCCGACACTGGCGCTCTCGACCTGCCCGACCTGTACGGCAAGCGGCCTCGCGCCACGCCACGTCGACCTGCGGCCCTTCGTGCTCACCGGCAGCAAGAACACCACGATCGTGCCCGGCGGGCTGACACGGGTCGCGCTCAAGGAAGGCTCCCTGGTGGTGAATTCGAGCCAGGGCGGCGGCACCAAAGACACCTGGATCCTGGACGAGTAGTCAGATGCTGTCGCGTACCGCCGAAAACCTCTATTGGCTCGCCCGCTATGTCGAACGGGCCGAGTATCTCGCGCGCACCATCGATGCGACGCTACGCGTCACTGCGCTTCCCGCCGCCTATATCGGCAAGACCAATGAATGGGACTCGGCGCTTCTCACCGCCGGCGTCGCCGCGAGCTTCTATCAGCAATACGAAGTCGCCAACGAGCACAACGTCGTCGACTACCTCTCGTTCTCGGCAAGCAATCCATCATCGATCCGGAACTGCATCGAGGCGGCGCGGCTGAACTCGCGCTCGGTGCGCACCGCGCTCACCAGCGAGATGTGGGACACCATCAATTCGGCCTGGATCGAGCTCCAGGAGGTCTGGAGCAAGGGCACCTCCACGCGCGAGGATCTCGCAAAATTCCTGCGCTTCGTGCAGGAGACTTCGCTGCGCTTCGACGGCTCGGCCTACCGGACCATGCTGCGCAACGACGCCTACTGGTTCTCGCGGATGGGCGTGCATCTGGAGCGCGCCGACAACACCGCGCGCATCCTCGACGTGAAGTACCACGTGCTGCTGCCCGAGGAGGAGCATGTCGGCGGCCCGCTCGACTTCTATCAGTGGAGCTCGATCCTGCGCTCGGTCTCGGCGCTGACGGCCTATCACTGGGTCTATCGCGAGACACTGAAGCCGTGGCTGATTGCGGACTTGCTTATCCTCAACGACACGCTGCCGCGCTCGCTGGCAAGCTGTTACGGCAATCTCGTGCGCAACCTCGACCAGATCGGCGTCGCCTATGGCCGCCAGGGCCCCGCCCAGCGCCACGCCCGCGGCATCCGCAACCGGCTGGAACACAGCAATATGAACGACATTTTCCAGCACGGCGTGCATGAATTCATTCAGGAATTTATCACGGACAATTCCAGGCTGGGCGAAATCATCACAAAGCAGTATTTGATCTGATGTCCCCCGGCTGACGAAAACGGGATATCGTCATGGCCGGGCTTGTCCCGGCCATCCACGTTCTTGCTTTTGCGCGGCGAGGAAGATCGTGGATGCCCGGGACAAGCCCGGGCATGACGAGCTTCTTCGCAATAGGCAGCGGGTCTAACCACTAACTTCACGGTCCACCATGCGCCTGCGAATCCTGCACACCACGACCTATCGCTACGAGCCGCCGGCCACCAGCGTGATCCAGATCCTGCGCATGACGCCCGGCAGCCATGACGGGCAGTATGTGGCGGAGTGGCAGATCGACGTCTCGACCGACACCAAGCTCGACACCCATGAGGACGCCTTCGGCAACGTCACCCATGTGCTGTCCTGCGGACCCGTCGGCGACATCAAGATCACCGCCGAGGGCCTGATCGAGACCCACGACACCGGCGGCGTGCTGCGCGGCGCCGACGAGCGCTTTCCGGCCGGCATGTTCTTGCGGGCCACCGACCTCACCACCGTCAATCCGGCGATGACGGCGGTCGCGCGGCAGTTGCGCAGCGAGGCCGAGAGCGACACGCTCGGCTTCCTGCACACGCTGATGACGCAAATCAGCGATCACATGACCTTCGACGAGGATCCGACCAACAGCGGCACCTCAGCGGCCGAAGCGTTCACGCTCAAGCGCGGCGTCTGCCAGGACTACGCGCATATCTTCATCGCCTGCGCCCGCAGCGGTGGCGTGCCGGCGCGCTTCGTCTCCGGCCATTTCCTGCGCTCCGACGGCACGGTGCACCAGGATGCCGGCCATGCTTGGGCGGAAGCTTACGTCGACGGTCTCGGCTGGGTCGGCTTCGATCCCGCCAACTGCATCTGCACCACCGACGCCCATGTCCGCGTTGCGATCGGGCTCGACTATCTCGGCGCAGCCCCCGTGCGCGGCACCCGCTATGGCGGCGGCGCGGAGACGCTGACGGTGGCCGTGAAGGTCGAGCAGGCCGGCCGCGGCGGGCAATCGCAGTCCCAGTCACAGCGGCAGAGCTAGGCGCTGCGGTATCTCGTCACGAGGCATCCGCGGCGCAATCACGTCGCAGCGTTACAGCTGTAATCGACGACGGCCCGCGCTGAAACCGTCCCGTAGCGCCATCTCTTCAACCTCCGTTGTGATCCGTTTCCGCAACAGAGGTTGAGACAGATGCGGCTTCACGAAAAGAACAAGAAGCATTCCGTGCCCCTGCGCGATCCCCACCAGGACATGCTTGCGGGGATCCGGGAGTTGGCTCCCGAGATCAAGGCCCGCGCCGCCGAGATCGAAGCCGCACGCCGCGTCCCGCCCGACCTCGTGGAACGGCTGCGGTCGATCGGGCTCTTCCGGATGTTCGTTCCGCGGAGCCATGGCGGGCTGGAGCTGGATTTTCCGGCCGGACTGGAGGTTATCAAGGCACTCGCCCGTCTCGACGGGTCGGTTGGCTGGATCGCGGTTGTCGCCGGAGCGAGCAGCCTCTTCGTCGCCGCGTCACCCCCGGAGTTGTACCAGCGCATCTATCAGGACGGACCTGATACGGCGATCTGCGGCTCATCCCAGCCGGGTGGAACAGCAGAGCGCGTGGCCGACGGCTATCGCGTCAGGGGCCGCTGGCCTTTCGCCAGCGGTTGCACCCATGCCGACTGGATCGGCGGGTTCTGCATTGTCACCGAGAACGGCAAGCCGGTCCCCGGCCCGCAAGGCAAGCCGCAGGTTCGCGTCGCTGTGCTGCCGGCGCGTGACTGGGAGATCGAGGACACCTGGCACGCGGCAGGGCTCAAGGGCACCGGCAGCCATCACGTCACGCTGCGGGAGACGCTGGTTTCCGAAGCCCATTTCTTCGATCTCGATGCCGCCCCGCGCCAGTCGGGGCCGCTCTATCAGGCGGTGCGGCAATGGCTGCCATTGGTGCACGGCGCATTCTCGGTGGGGATGGCCGAAGGCACCGTCGACGACCTGCTCGCGCTGGCCGCTACCGGAAGGCAGCAATTGTACGCGGCCGTGCCGATGCGGGAGTCCGAGATCTTCCAATACGATCTCGGCCGGATTTCCGCCAACCTCGGGGCCGCGCAAGCGTTTCACGAGGTCCAGGCCGCCAGCCACTGGCGTCACGCACTGGCGAGAACGCTGAACGACGAAGACCTCGTGATCGAGGGTGCCCGCTCCGCGACCTGGCTCGCCACGACCTGCGTCGGCATCGCGGATGCCTGCTTTGCGCTGGCCGGCGCCAGCGCTGTCTACGACAGCTCGCCGCTGCAGCGGCGCCTGCGCGACCTCCACGTCGCAGCACAGCACGCTCATGCGCAGCAGCGGCAATATGTCGATGTCGGCAAGCTGGCGTTGCGTCGATCGGCCGGACATGCCGGCTGAGCGCTCGAGCCGTGCTACACTCGCGGGATCAGACCTGCCCCCGCGAGGTACCCCATGGCGACCGTAAAGCTGCTTTCGGACGATGAACTCTCCGCCGAGGCGCGCGCCGTTTTCGACGATATCCGCAAGGTGCGGAAGTCGGACTTCGTCAACAATTTCTGGCGCGCGCTGGCGCATGATCCGAAGACGCTGCGGCGGACCTGGGAGAGCATCAAGGAGGTGATGGCACCCGGCGCGCTCGATCCCAAGATCAAGGAAATGCTCTATGTCGCAGTCTCGATCGCGCATGGCTGCAGCTATTGCATCCATTCGCACACCGCGGGCGCACGGGCCAAGGGCATGACCGAGGCCGAATATGGCGAGATGCTCGCCATCGTCGGCATGGCCGCGGAGACCAACCGGCTGGTCACGGCGCTCGGCGTCCCCGTCGACGAGGCGTTTCTCGTCGATGCCGCTGACTGAGCGGCAGAGATAGCTGTTTCGCCGGAGAATGACGACCTCCCCCGGGGAATCGGGGGTTTCATGCCTCCCCGAAATTGGCTAGTAATTCCGCGCAAACGCGTTCGGGGACGGGAAATGACCTATTGTTGCGGAATCCTGGTTCGGGACGGTCTGGTGATGATCGCCGACACCCGAACCAATGCCGGGCTCGACAACGTCTCGACCTTCCGCAAGCTCCACATCTTCTCCAAACCCGGCGACCGCATCATGGCGATCGCCAGCGCCGGTAACCTCGCCATCAGCCAGTCGGTGCTGTCGACACTGACCGAAGGCCTGGAGGACCCCACCACGGGCGAGGTCGAGACGCTGATGAACGCACCGACCATGTTCCAGGCCGCCCAGCGCATCGGCCGGGCGATCCGGGCGGTGCACGCGACCGAAGGACCCGCGCTGCGATCCGAAGACGTTTCCTTCGACGTCTCCTTCCTGTTCGGCGGCCAGATCAAGGGCGCGCGCATGCGCCTGTTCATGGTCTACACCGCCGGCAATTTCATCGAGTGCACCACGGACACGCCCTACCTGCAGATCGGCGAGCACAAATACGGCAAGCCGGTGCTCGACCGCGCCATGCATTACGACGTCGAGCTCTACGAGGCGCTGAAGACCGGCCTGATCTCGATGGACTCGACCATGCGCTCCAATCTCGGCGTCGGCCTGCCGATCGACGTGCTGGTGGTGCGTAGCGATGCCTGCGATGCCGATCTCAACCACCGCATCGAGGCGGGCGAGCCCTATTTCCACGACCTGCGCTCGCGCTGGTCGGCGGCCTTGCGCGCGGCGCATCAGAACATTCCGCGGCCGCCCTACAAGAACGAAAAAGAACCAAAAACCTGACAGCCAACTTGAAGAGAGAAAAGGCAGGAAACGATGAGTGAAGCAAACAAGATCGCAGTGGTGACGGGCGCGGGCACCGGTGTCGGGCGCGCGGCGTCGCTGGCGTTGATGAACATCGGCTTCACCGTGGTGCTGGTCGGGCGCCGGCTCGACATGCTCGAGGAGACCGCAAAGCTCGGCCCCGCAGGCAAGAGCCTGTGCGTCACCGCGGACATGACCAAGCCGGACTCCATTGCCGCGCTGTTCGACAAGGTGAAGGCGACCTACGGCCGGCTCGACGTGCTGTTCAACAATGCCGGCATGGGCGCGCCGGCGGTGAACTTCGAGGATCTCAGCCTCGAGCAGTGGCAGGCGGTGGTGAACACCAACCTCACCGGCCCGTTCCTGTGCACCCAGCACGCCTTCCGCATCATGAAGGACCAGAGCCCGCGCGGCGGCCGCATCATCAACAACGGCTCGATCTCGGCGCACGCGCCGCGGCCGTTCTCGGCGGCCTACACCTCGACCAAGCACGCCATCACGGGCCTCACCAAGGCCTCCAACCTCGACGGCCGCATGTACGACATCGCGGTCGGCCAGGTCGACATCGGCAATGCCGCGACGCCCATGACCGATCGCATGGTCAACGGCCCCGGCGTGCTGCAGCCCGACGGCACCACCAAGCACGAGCCGCGCATGGACGCCAAGGCGGTCGGCGACGCCGTCGCCTACATGGCCGGCCTGCCGCTCGATGCCAACGTGCTGACCATGACCGTCATGGCCACCAAGATGCCGTTCGTCGGACGGGGCTAAACTAAAAAAGTGAAAAACAACCCCATGCACAGTAGGCGGCGTGGGGTTGCGACTTGCCTTTGGCAAACGCGGTGACGTCGGCTAAATCCCCGCGCTGCCTCCACAATCGTCATTGCGAGCGCAGCGAAGCAATCCAGGGTGTTTCCGCGGAGAGATTCTGGATTGCTTCGTCGCTTTGCTCCTCGCAACGACGGATGAGAGAGCGGAGCCCTACTCCAAACTCTCCACCTGCCGCAGCGCCGGAAACAGCTTCATCCACAGCAGCGCGACCGCGACGGTGCAGACGCCGCCGAGCACGGCCGCAGGCATGGCGCCGAGCAGCGCGGCTGCGACGCCGCTCTCGAACTGGCCGAGCTGGTTGGAGGCGTTGATGAAGAGGAAGTTGACCGCGCCGACCCGGCCGCGCATCTCGTCGGGCGTTGAGAGCTGCACCAGCGAGAAGCGGATCACGACGCTGATCGTGTCGGCGGCGCCCAGAATGGCGAGCGACAACACCGACAGCCACATCCAGGACGACAGCGCGAACACGACCGTGGCGACGCCGAACACGATCACGGCCTGGAACATGCGCAGGCCTACATGCCGCGAGATGGCGTGACGCGCCAGCACCATGGTCATCAGCAGCGCACCGACCGCGGGCGCGGCGCGCAAGATCCCGAGCCCCATCGGGCCGGTCTGGAGGATGTCGCGGGCATAGATCGGCAACAGCGCGGTGACGCCGCCGAACAGCACGGCAAACAGATCGAGCGAGATGGTGCCGAGGATCGCCGGATTGCTGCGGATGAAGCGGACGCCGGCGAAGATGTTGTCGGCGTCCGTCCCCTCCTTGGAGACCGCCTGCGGACGCGGCCGGATGAAGCCGGTCAAAATCATCCCGAGAATCCAGAACAGCAGCATCACGGCATAGGCAAGATGCGGCGCGACCGCACAGGCAAAGCCGCCGAGCGCCGGACCCGTGATGGTCGCGACCTGCCCCGCGCCGCTCGCGACTGCGGTTGCGCGCTGGAGCGATCCCTGCGGCGCGATCAGCGGCAGCAGCGCAGCGGTGGTCGGGCTCTCGAAGGCGCCGGCAATGCCGAGCACGAAGGTCGCGATGAAGATCTGCACCTCGCTGACCAGGCCGAGATAGGTGATGATCACGAGATAGAGCGCGGTCGCGGCTTCCACGAGCTGGCAGAGCTGGACCACGCGCTTGCGCTCGAAACGGTCGGCGGCGTGGCCGGCGACGAACACCAGAAGCGCGGTGGGCAGGAACTGCACGAGGCCGACCATGCCGAGGTCGAAGGCCGAGCCGGTGAGATCATAGATCTGCCAGCCGATCGCGACCGCCGCGATCTGGCTGGAGAAGCGCGACAGGCTGCGCGAAAGCAGGAAGAACAGGAAGGCGCGGTGGGCAAGGAGCGCGCGGGCACTGACCGGCGGACTGGCTGATATTGGCTGCTCTGGCATCGCCTCTTGGGTCACCCTGGACCGTCCGCCCCCTGATGTCGACGTGCCCCCGCGTGACTGAGGCGCTCCTGCTTGTCAACAGCGGGAGGCTCAGGTCATCTCCCGGCATTGCGTTTGCAACGCGGGCGCGGCCATAATCATTGGGGGTTTTGGGGACACCATGCTGCGCTTGCAATCGGCACTCGGCATTTTCGCATTGCTGTTGATCGCCTTCACGTTGGCAGAGAATCGCCGCGCCGTATCGCTGCGGCAGGCTGCGATTGGCCTCATCGCGACCTTCGTCACCGCGGCTGTCCTCCTGAAAGTGCCCGTCGTCGCGCGCGCCTTCGGCGCCATCAACGACGCGGTCGGCGCGATCTCCGCGGCCTCGCGCGCCGGCTCCTCCTTCGTGTTCGGCTATGTCGGGGGCGGTCCCCTGCCCTTCGATCTGAAGGTGCCGGGCGCCGATTTCATCCTGGCGTTCCAGGCGCTGCCGATCGTGCTGGTCATGAGCGTGCTGACGACGCTCTTGTTCTATTGGCGCGTGCTGCCGCCGGTCGTGCGCGGCATGGCCTGGCTGCTGGAGCGGACGCTGGGCGTCGGCGGCGCAGTCGGGCTCTCGACCGCGGCCAACATCTTCCTCGGCATGGTCGAGGCACCGCTGTTCGTGCGGCCGTACCTGGCGCAGATGACGCGCAGCGAATTGTTCCTGGTGATGACCGGCGGCATGGCCGGCATCGCCGGCACGGTGCTGGTGCTCTATGCGACGCTGCTGGCGCCGCTCATTCCCGATGCCGCCGCGCATTTCGTCATCGCCTCGGTGCTGGGCGCGCCGGCCGCGATCCTCGTCAGCCTGATCATGGTGCCGGAGACTTCCGACAAGCGCACCGGCGGCGCGCTGGAGGATCCTGAGATGGACGTCTCCGGCCCGATGGATGCAATCGTGAAGGGGACGAGCGCGGGGATCGAACTGCTGATCAACATCGTCGCCATGCTGCTGGTGCTGGTGGCGCTGGTCTATCTCGTCAATGCCATCCTCGGCCTGCTGCCAAACATCGGCGGCGCCGCGATCTCGTTGCAGCGCCTGCTGGGCCTCGTGATGGCGCCGGTGTGCTGGCTGATGGGATTGCCCTGGGACCAGGCGGTGACCGCCGGCAGTCTGATGGGCACCAAGACCGTGCTCAACGAGCTGATCGCCTATGTCGACTTCTCAAAACTGCCGCCCGATACGCTCGATCCGCGCTCGCGCCTGATCATGCTCTACGCAATGTGCGGCTTCGCCAATTTCGCCAGCCTCGGCATCATGATCGGCGGCTTAGGGGTGATGGCGCCGGAGCGGCGCGAGGAGATCAACGCGCTCGGGCTGAAATCGATCGTGTCGGGGACGCTGACGACGTGTTTGATGGGCGCGGTCGTGGGGGTGTTGAGTTAGGCTCTCGCCACCCGTCATTCCGGGGCGCCGCGAAGCGGCGAGCCCGGAATCCATCGGGCGTCAGCACATGCCGAGAAATGGATTCCGGGCTCGCGCTGCGCGCGCCCCGGAATGACATCAGCTCTTCAACTCCACCGTCCTGAACTCCGCCGGCAGGATCACCTCCAGCAGTTCCACGTCATCCGAATAATCCAGGATCATGTGCTTGATCTTCGGCGGCTGGGTCCAGGCGCTGCCTTCCTTCATCAAGGTCTCGCCCTGGCCGTCCATGTAGGTCTTCACCCAGCCCTTGAGCACGTAGACCATCTGGAATTCGACGTCGTGGAAGTGCAGCTTCGACACCTCGTTCGGATCGCAGGGGCCTTGCAGGCGGATCACGTGGGCTTGCGCGAGGCCGTGGCTGGCTTCGGCGATGCCGAGGTCGCGGTACTTGGCGTAGGTGCGCAGGCCGTCGGCCTTGAAGTCTTCCTCGCGGTGATGGCTGATGGCGATGCGCTGCTTGGGACGCGCGGGCTTTTTCGGAACGGCCTTTGCCGGTGTCGTGCGCGCCTTCGCCTTCACCGCCTTGCGCGCCGAGGATCGTGCCACGGCCTTGGCTCCGCTCCGCTTCTTCACCGCGGCCTGGGCTGCACTGCGCGATTTTGTTTTCTTGGCCATGGGCCGCCTCCCTGTTGTTATGGGCGGAGGCTAGCACAGAACGAGATATCGTAGGGTGGGCAAAGCGAAAGCGTGCCCACCATTGCCAGATGCAATCGTGGAGAGATGGTAGGCATGGCGCGAGCGCGCCTTTGCCCACTCTACGATGCCGGCGCGCTGTTCAATGCAGCCGGAACACGCCATCCACGGCGCGCAGCTCGGCCGGCTTGATCAGCTTGGAATGCGCGACGGTGACCGAATGGAGCGGACCGTCGAGCTTCTCCTGCCAGAACGCCAGGAAATCCTTCAGCGCCGGAAATTTCGGAAACATGTCGTAGTTCTGCCAGACGTAGGTCTGGAGAAGCGAGGGATGATCGGGCATCCGATAGAGAATTTGCGCCGTCGTCAGCCCGTAACCCAAAAGCTGTTTCCGGAAATCTTCGGAAACGCCCCCACTCCGCAAGCCCATGCCAACCTCCTTTGCAGGAGCGCATTCAAGGGGCGGCTTGGTCGGTGTGCGCCTTACGAGCCACCCGGTACTGATGCGCTCACATGAGAGAAATGTGACGCAAACTGACAATCCATCTCAAGCCTAAAAGTTTAACAAGCTGTTGAAATTCAATGCTTTAGCAGCAGAGGCGGCTCCGTGCTAATACGGTCACCGGGCGGGTTAACGATGGTAAAGAGATTCTGGCACCCGGGCCTTCAGAGTGCCGATTTTTCTGCTAGAAGCCCTTGCCCCCGCAAAATTCCTGTCCTATTTCAGCCTCGCCTGTGCTAGCACTCGCTGGCACAGACTGCTAACGCCAAAAAATTCCCATACCGTGCAACTACTTAGGAGGACTGCATGAAATTCCGTCCGCTTCACGACCGCGTCGTGGTCAAGCGTATCGACGCAGAAGAGAAGACCGCCGGCGGCATCATCATCCCCGACACTGCCAAGGAAAAGCCCTCGCAGGGCGAAGTCGTCGCCGTCGGCCCCGGTGGCCGCGACGAAGCTGGCAAGCTGATCCCGATCGACCTGAAGGTCGGCGACCGCGTGCTGTTCGGCAAGTGGTCCGGCACCGAGGTCAAGATCGACAACGTCGACCTGCTGATCATGAAGGAAAGCGACATCATGGGCGTCCTCGACGTCCCCGCTTCCAAGAAGAAGGCGGCCTAAGAGCCCCCTCTCCCCACCAGCTAAACACCTAAGGAAAAATCCAGATGTCAGCTAAAGAAGTCAAATTCGGCGTCGATGCACGCGACAAGATGCTGCGTGGCGTCGACATCCTCGCCAACGCCGTCAAGGTGACGCTCGGCCCCAAGGGCCGCAACGTCGTCCTCGACAAGTCGTTCGGCGCTCCCCGCATCACCAAGGACGGCGTCACCGTCGCCAAGGAGATCGAGCTCGACGACAAGTTCGAGAACATGGGCGCGCAGATGGTGCGCGAAGTCGCCTCCAAGTCGGCTGACGCGGCCGGCGACGGCACCACCACCGCAACCGTGCTCGCGGCTGCGATCGTTCGTGAAGGCGCCAAGTCGGTTGCCGCCGGCATGAACCCGATGGACCTGAAGCGTGGTATCGACCTGGCCGTGGAAGCCGTGGTCGCCGACCTCGTCAAGAACTCCAAGAAGGTCACCTCGAACGACGAGATCGCCCAGGTCGGCACCATCTCCGCCAACGGCGATGCCGAAATCGGCAAGTTCCTCTCCGACGCCATGAAGAAGGTCGGCAACGAGGGTGTCATCACCGTCGAGGAAGCCAAGTCGCTCGAGACCGAGCTCGACGTCGTCGAGGGCATGCAGTTCGACCGCGGCTACATCTCGCCCTACTTCGTCACCAACGCCGACAAGATGCGCGTTGAGATGGACGACGCCTACATCCTCATCAACGAGAAGAAGCTCTCCTCGCTGAACGAGCTGCTGCCGCTGCTCGAGGCCGTAGTGCAGACCGGCAAGCCGCTGGTCATCGTCGCCGAGGACGTCGAAGGCGAAGCGCTTGCGACCCTCGTCGTGAACCGTCTGCGCGGTGGTCTGAAGGTCGCGGCCGTCAAGGCTCCGGGCTTCGGCGATCGCCGCAAGGCCATGCTGCAGGACATCGCGATCCTGACCGGCGGCCAGGCGATCTCGGAAGATCTCGGCATCAAGCTCGAGAACGTCACGCTCAACATGCTCGGTCGCGCCAAGAAGGTGATGATCGACAAGGAGAACACCACGATCGTCAACGGCGCCGGCAAGAAGGCCGACATCGAGGCGCGCGTGGCCCAGATCAAGGCGCAGATCGAGGAGACCACCTCGGACTACGACCGTGAGAAGCTCCAGGAGCGTCTCGCCAAGCTCGCAGGCGGCGTCGCGGTGATCCGCGTCGGCGGCGCGACCGAGGTCGAGGTGAAGGAGCGCAAGGATCGCGTTGATGACGCGATGCATGCGACCCGCGCGGCTGTCGAGGAAGGCATCGTCCCGGGCGGCGGCGTCGCCCTGCTCCGTGCCTCCGAGCAGCTCAAGGGTCTGCGCACCAAGAACGACGACCAGAAGACCGGCGTCGAGATCGTGCGCAAGGCGCTGTCGGCTCCCGCTCGCCAGATCGCGATCAACGCCGGTGAAGACGGTTCGGTGATCGTCGGCAAGATCCTGGAGAACAAGACCTACGCTTACGGCTTCGACTCCCAGACCGGCGAGTACGTCAACCTGGTCACCAAGGGCATCATCGACCCGACCAAGGTGGTCCGTACCGCGATCCAGAACGCAGCCTCGGTTGCCGCGCTCCTGATCACCACGGAAGCCATGGTCGCCGAGCTGCCCAAGAAGGGCGGCGCCGGTCCGGCGATGCCCCCGGGCGGCGGCATGGGCGGCATGGACTTCTAAGCGCCGAGCTCTGGCACAACACGGAATGCGAAACCCCGGCAGCGATGCCGGGGTTTCTGTTTTGGGCAAACTCTCTCCCCCGTCATTCCGGGGCGCGCGGAGCGCGAGCCCGGAATGACAGGGCCCCTCACCAGACCTTCCCCAGCCGCTCCATGTGCGGCTCTCCGTCTTCATCGAGCGACCAGAAGATCCGGGTCACCCGCCCGACGAGGTTGTCCATCGGGATGAAACCCATCGTTGCCATCACGCGGCTGTCGCTCGAATTGTCGCGGTTGTCGCCCAGCACGAAGAAATGGCCGGGCGGCACGGTGTAGACATTGGTGTTGTCGTAGTAGCCGTTCTCGACGCAGTCGTAGGTGATGTAGGAATTGCCATTGGGCAGCGTCTCGCGCCAGCGCTTGACCTTGACGCTGCCATCCAGACCGCAGGCGGTGCCGGCGAGCCCGTTTGCGAGCGCGACGCGCGTCACCGGTCTGTCATTGAGGACAAGCTGTCCCTGCCGCATCTGGATGCGGTCGCCGGGCAGCCCGACCACGCGCTTGACGTAGTCGACCGAGGTGTCCTTTGGCGCGCGAAACACGACGACGTCACCGTGCTCGGGCTCGGCGGCAAAGACACGGCCCGAGATCCAGGACGGCGCGAAAGGGAAGGAATAGCGGCCGTAGCCATAAGCATATTTGGCGGCAAAGACGTAGTCGCCGACCATCAGCGTCGGTGCCATCGAACCCGACGGGATGTTGAACGGCTGATACAGGAAGAAGCGAAACAGGAACGGCGGCGACCACAGCACCGGGATCATCAGGATCAGGACGACGATCGCCTTCCATTCCCGCGGCCGGGCCGTAGGGCGGATCGTTTGCTGAAGAGTGGTCATTCGCTTGCCATGATCGAGATTGTGGTCGTCACCGTGAGATTACGCAACCTTCGCGCGCGTGCAATACCCACGCATGGTTTGGTCGCACAGGCGCGCGCACGCGTTCATCGCAAGCGTCGACAATGAACATGTGAAGGGCCGCCCGTGGGCGGCCCTTCTGCTTCATGCAATCTCGGGCGCCTTCAGGCGCACGAGCCGGGTCAGGAGGGCATCGAGGCCCTCGCCGTTGCCGGCGTGGAGGTCGATGCGGCCGACCTTCTCGACCAGCCGCTCCAGCGACTCCAGCTCCTTGAGCCGCAGCAGCAGGGGGTTGTCCTCCATCAGGCGGGCGGTGTTCAGGAGCGAACGCGTCGCCGCGGTCTCCTCCTGCCGACGGATCAGGTTCGCCTTCGCGACCCGCTCCGCCTCCACCACCTTGTTCACCAGCTCCCGGATCTCGCCGGGCAGGATCACGTCCTTGACGCCGAGCTCGGTCACCTCCATGCCGGACTCCGCGACGCGTGCACGCACATAGTCGCGCAGCTCCGCATCCAGCGCCGCCTTCGCAGACAGCACCTCGTCCAGCGTCCGGCCCGCCACCGCCTCGCGGATCGCGAACTGCACCAGCCGGTACAGCCACGCATCCACGTCGGGCACGGTCGCAACCGTGCGCTCGGGATCGACGATCCTGCGGAACGCCGTCAGCGTCACCCGCAGCGCGATGCGATCCTTGGTCAGCATCTCCTGCGCGGTGATCTCGACCGCCTGGGGCCGCAGGTCGAGGCGCTTCACCTCGATCTTGCGGCCGACGGTCCAGAAGGCGTGCCGGCCGGGCGCAAGCCGCTCCACGAGCCGGCCCTCGACATAGAGCAGGCCCGCCTCGTGGTTCTCGACCACCGCTTCCATCACGACGGTCGAGCGGTTGCGCTCGATCATGGTCAGGTGCCGCGCGCCAACCCGGGGATCGGCGGACACATCGATGCGCTCGACATCGATGCGGGTCGCGACCTTCCAGTAGACGCGCACCTGCCAGGGCGTCATCAGATGCACGGGCCGGCCGTCGAGGCTGACGATGGCGATCTCGTCCGCCTTGGTCTCGATCGCCTCGAACAGCTCAGCGGCCAGATCAGGCCGCGCGGCCTTCAGCACCGCGTAGCGATCCGCGGGGAATTCGCTGCGCACCACGTCGAGCACCTCGGCCTTCAGCTCGTGCAGGGGATCGAACAAGCGATGCTTGCCGGGCGCGAGCACGCGCACGAGCTGTCCGTTGCGCGTGAGCAACGCACGCTCGCCATCCTTCACCGTCACGTTCAGCATCAGCAAGTGCCAGGTCATGGCACGCCTCCTTCGTTTGCGCCCGGCCGGATGCCGGACAGCAGGTTTCGTTTGCAAAGGACGTGAGGACGCGGACGACGCTTCCCGGGAAATCAGCGGGCCGGGGCTTGAGCTTGCATGATGACGGGCGCACGCGCGCGATCGCTCGACGCGTGTCGAGCGGTCATGCGGAGCCACCCGGCATCAGCGCAAGCGGTATCGACCCGCGGCGCAAAGCCGGTCTCACAGTGTCTAGGTTCGGACGGAAAGCCTTTCGGCAAAACGGCCGGACTGCGACTGAAGCGCGCGTCCGGTCCTCGTCAGAGGTATCAGCTTTTCAGGCTGAAACGGAGCGCTGGAGCGGGATTCGAACCCGCGACAGGATGAGTAACAGTCATCTGCTCTACCAAACTGAGCTATCCTTTGTGCAAGAGACCGGAATCGAACCGATGCCTTCGGGTGTTCAGCCCGACGCTCTCCATGAGCTACGTCCTGCGTTTGCCCTTCATTCGGCGGAACACGAAACCGCAGAGCGGCCCGCGCCAGTCGGGATCTCAGAGAGCCCGAACCCATGGCCTAGCGAAGGAGGGCGCTAATAGACGAAGCACGTTCGGGTTGCAAGGGGGAAAGCCAAGATTTTTCGTCACGCACTCCGCACTGTGACGCGATGATCACAATGCGATGTGACGTCAACCGCGCGACGTTTCCTGAAAACACGCCCTCACCCAGTCGATCGTCACACGCGTCGCGGGATCGCGCTTGAGGTGGTTTTGCACCAGCAGCCAGGCGTCGCGCCGCTTCGGCAGCAGCGTGGCGCGCAGGCGGCGATCGCCGAGCAAGTCCGCGCAAACATATTCCGGCAACACGCCGGCGGCCCGATGCGCGCGGATCAGGTTACGGATGACGCGAACGTTGTCGGTGACGCAGCGCGCGCGGGGTTGCTTCATGCGCAGGAATTGCATCTCGGGAATGGCACCGAGTTCGTCCGGATAGGCGCACAGCACTGGTTCGCCCTCGGTCGCAACAGGCTCGAAATAATAAATGCGGATCTCGCCGAGCCTGGAGATCGCGAAGTCACCCTTGTCGGGTTTGCGCAGCCGGATGGCGAGATCGGCCTCCCAGCGCGAGAACTTGACGTTCTCGCTCGAGGTGAGGAATTGCAGCGTCAGGCCGGGATTGGCGCGCAGGAAGTCGCTCGCGCGCGGCGACAGCACCTCCTCGGCGAACGTGTTGGTGGAGGCGATGCGCAGGCGGCCCACCGGACCTGCCAGGCTCGCGCCGACGCGACCGATCTCGGCGGCATGTGCGGCCATCGCCTCGACATGCGCCAGCACCGCCTCGCAACTCCGCGTCGGCCTGCGGACGCCGTCGGCCGCCTCGAACAGACGCAAACCGAGCGCACGCTCGATGCGCGACAGCCTGCGCCCGACCGTGGTTTCGTCGATGCGCAGCCGCGCGCTGGCGCCCGCGTAGGTGCCCTCGTCCCTGACGGCAGCGATGATGCGCAGATCGTCCCAGTTCATTGCGTCAGGTTATACCGGCCGGGAGCGGCCTGCAATATCGCAGCCACCCGCTGCAATATCCCTGCATATCAGCAGGCATTCCCGGGGCTATGTTTGTGCAGCCTTTTGCCCCGGAGATTTCCAGACCATGACGACCGCAAAGACCCTGCTGCAGCTCGCCGGTGCCGATCTCGACCCGCCGCGTCTTGGCGACGCCGCGCTGGTGCTGATCGATATCCAGAACGAATATCTCGCTGGTCCCCTCGCTTTGCCCGACGCCCGGCCCGCGATCGCGCGAGCGGCTGCGCTCCTGGCACGGGCGCGCGAGAGCGGAGCCGCGATCATCCATATCGCCCATCGCGGCAAGGCCGGCAGCCTGTTCGATCGCGGCGCCGACCGTGGCGCCATCGTCGCCGAGCTGAGCCCCCGTGCCGGCGAGCTGGTGATCGAGAAGGAGTTGCCCAATGCATTTGCCGGCACTGATTTGCAGGCGCGCCTTGCCGCAACCGACAGGAAGAACATCGTACTGGCCGGCTTCATGACGCATATGTGCGTCAGCTCCACCGCCCGTGCCGCGCTCGACCTCGGCTTTCGCGCGACTGTTGACGCCGATGCCTGTGCCACGCGCGACCTGCCCGACGGCCGCGGCGGCACGCTGGACGCCCGGACCATCCACGAGGTTGCACTCGCCGAGCTATCCGACCGCTTCGCGATCATCGCGCGCGGCGATGCGCTGAAATAACGGAGCAACGCGATGCTGCAGCTCTATTTCTCGCCGATGGCCTGCTCGCTTGCGAGCCGCATCGCGCTGATGGAGGCCGGCCTCGATGCGCGTTATCATCTGGTGCATCTCCGGACCAAGACGGTCGCCGACGACGACGGCGATTTCCGCGGCGTGTCGCCGAAGGCCGCGGTGCCGGTCCTGGTGCTGGAGAACGGCGAACGGCTGACCGAAAGCGCGGCGGTGCTGCAATACATCGCCGATGCGAAGCCGGAGGCGGGTCTCGCGCCCCGGTTCGGCGATCCCGACCGCTACCGCCTGCAGGAATGGCTGAGCTTCATCGGCACCGAGATCCACAAGGCATTCCTGTTTCCGACCTTCTGGTACAAGGACGACGGCTCGCTCGCCAAACCGCGTGCAAGGATCCCGCAGACATTGGCGGTGCCATCGGCGCATCTCGCGGACCGCGAATTCCTCGTCGGTGACAGCTTCACCGTCGCGGATGCTCACCTCACCTGGGCCCTGCTGCTGCTCCGTCCCGCGGGCGTCGACATCGCGCAATGGCCAAGCCTGTCGGCCTATCTCGCGCGCATGCAGGCGCGGCCCAGCGTGCGGGATGCGATTGCGACCGAGATGGAGCTGCGCAAGACGGTGGCGGCAAACCCGGCGTGACAGGATGTCACGGTCGCCAAATCTGACGGGCCCACGGCGAGGGCATTGATACCGACGCGGCATGCGCTAATCTGGGGGATATTTTTCGATATTTCCCCTGGAAGGCATTCATGCGTGCTCCTTCTGGAATTTTGCGTCATTTTTTCCTGCCCCTCCTCGCCCTCTGGCTGAGTCTTGGGCTGAGCCTTGCCCCCGCATCGGCGGACACGCGGGTCGCGCTGGTGATCGGCAACGGCGCTTATGTCTCTACAGCGCAGCTTCCCAACCCGTCGCATGACGCCGAAGACGTCGCAGCCTCGCTCAAGCGCAGCGGTTTCGAGGTGTTCCAGGGTATCGACCTGCGCCAGGCCGACATGCAGGACCTGACCATCCGCTTCGCGCGCGCCGCGAGCCGGGCTGACGTCGCGATGTTCTATTACAGCGGCCATGCCATGCAGTACAACGGCGTGAACTATCTGATGCCTGTCGACGCCGTGCTGACGGATGAAGCAGACCTCAAGCGCTTCGTGCGGGTCGACGACATCGTGAACGATTTGCAGCAGGCCAAGAATTTGCGCATCCTCGTGCTCGATTCCTGCCGCGACAATCCGCTGGCCGAAACCTTGAAGCGCTCTGCCGGCTCGACCCGCGCCGCCTCGATCGGACGAGGCCTGTCGAAAGTCGAGGCGCCGCGCGGCACGATCGTGTCGTTCTCGACGCAATCAGGCCAGGTCGCCGCCGACGGCACCGGCCGCAACAGCCCCTACACGACCGCGTTCCTCAAGCACATCGAGGAGCCGCAGGAAATCGGCGACGTCTTTCGCGACATCAGCAGCGACGTCTATGACTCCAGCGGCAAGACCCAGCTGCCGGAGCTCTCGCTGTCGATCATCGGCAAGTTCTACCTGAACGGGCCTGTAACGGTCACGGTCGCACCGGCGGCCCCCCAAGCTGCACCGAAGGCCGATCCCTGCGCGGCCGCCGAGGCGCACTGGAAGGCTGCTGAGGGCATCGGCACGCTGGGTGCCTTTGAGGATCATCTCGCGAGATTCCCGAACTGCATCTTCGCCACCCTCGCCAAGGCACGCATTGAAGGCCTGAAGCAGAAAGTGGCGGTCGCGCCGAGCGGTAACGCCAGAACCACCGGCAGCAAGGATTTTGACGGCAGCTGGGACGTGACGTTGAACTGCCCGGCTTCCGGCAAGGCGCAGGGCTTCACCAGGCCTCTGGTCGCCACCGTGACCAATGGCGTGTTTCACGCCGAGGTGCAGGGTCCGGGCGGTGTCAATCGGCTGGAGATCGACGGCCAGATCCCGCAGGACGGCAAGACGACCTTGAGCGCACGCGGCACGACGGGGGCAAGCACCTACACACTCAACAACCTCGCACCCGGCTCGCCTTACGCCTTTACGGTCGATGCGCAGTTCGATCGCACCCGTGGCAGCGGAAAGCGCAACGAGGCGCGTGCCTGCAACCTGGTTTTCGTCAAGCGCTAAGCCGCGCGATGATCGCGCGGCCTCGCGTACAACGCCTTCTCACACGCCCGTCTGGCTGATGAACTTGGTATTGAAGTAGCCCTCCATCGCCTCGGTGCCGCCTTCCGAGCCATAGCCCGAATCCTTGATGCCGCCGAACGGCACCTCGGGCAGCGCCAGACCAAAGCTGTTGATCGACATCATGCCGGCCTCGACTGCCGCGCCGATCGCAGCCGCCGTCTTGGCCGAGCTGGTGAAGGCGTAAGAGGCAAGGCCAAAGGGCAGCCGGTTGGCCTCCTCGACCACGTCGTCGAATGACGAGAAGCGGGAGATCAGGGCGAGCGGGCCGAACGGCTCCTCGTTCATCGCGCGCGCATCCTTCGGCACATCGCTCACCACGGTCGGCTCGAAGAAGTGCCCCTTGTTGCCGACACGCTTGCCCCCGGTCTCGAGCCTGGCGCCCTTGCCGACGGCATCCTGCACCATGCCTTCGATGGCGGTGACGCGGCGTGGATTGGCGAGCGAGCCCATTTTGGACTCGGGATCGAGGCCGTTGCCGACCTTGAACGCCTTGGCGCTGTCGACGAATTTGTCGACGAATTCGCGGAACACATCGTCCTGCACCAGCATCCGCGTCGGCGAGATGCAGACCTGGCCAGCGTTGCGATATTTCGCCGCCGCCAGGATCTTCGCGGCCGACGTGACGTCGGCATCCCCAAAGACGATCGCCGGCGCATGGCCGCCGAGCTCCATGGTGGCGCGCTTCATGTGCAGGCCCGCGAGCGCGTTGAGCTGCTTGCCGACATGGGTCGAGCCTGTGAAGGAGATTTTCCGGATCACCGGATGCGGGATCAGATATTCGGAGATTTCCGACGGCACGCCGTAGACGAGGTTGATGACGCCATCGGGCACGCCCGCGTCGGCAAACGCGCGAATGAGCTGCGCGGGCGAAGCTGGTGTCTCCTCCGGCGCCTTGACGATGATCGAGCAGCCGGCAGCGAGCGCTGCGGAAAGCTTGCGCACGACCTGGTTGATCGGGAAATTCCACGGCGTGAACGCGGCGACCGGGCCGACCGGCTCCTTCATCGCGATCTGGTAGATGCCGGGGCCGCGCGCGGGGATCAATCGGCCATAGGCGCGCTTGGCCTCCTCCGCGAACCACTCGATGACATCTGCCGCGGCCATCGCCTCCATCCTGGCCTCGCCCAGCGTCTTGCCCTGCTCCATCGTCAGCAGCGGCGCGATCTCGTCATTGCGCTCGCGAATGATCGCGGCGGCCTTGCGCATGATCCGGCAGCGCTCGAACGGCGCGACATTGCGCCAGATCTTGAAGCCGGCGGAAGCGGCCGCGAGCGCCTCGTCGAGATCGGACTGGCCAGCATGCGCGACGATGCCGATCACCTCCTCGGTCGCGGGATTGCGCACCTCGATCACTTTGCCAGAATGGGCCGGGCGCCATTTGCCGGCAATGAAAAGCTGCGTGTTCGAATAGGCCAACAGAGTCTCCTTTTAGGTCGAGCTGTGACAGATGGCGTCCGCGGCGCGCGTCATCTCCGGTCCGAGATAGAGGCGGAAGCGCGGCTCGGCGGCGAGCGTGCGGAAGTCCGTCATCCGCGTCACCCCGCCGCCGGCGACGAACAGGAATTGCCCGGCGATCTCGGCGAGGATGTCGAGGTGCCAGCTAGCTGTCGGATGCATGCAGAGGATGACCAGCCTGCCCTCGTCGCGCAGCTTGCGGAAGAAATCGAGCATGAAGCCGATATAGCCGTCCTGCAGGTTGAACTGCGGTTCGTCGAACAAATGAACCAGCGGCGTTTTTGTCGGCGACGGCGCCAGCAAGGCGGACGGAATGCGCTTGCGGAACCGCCTGACCTGATAGGACTGGTGATAGTGGATCGCGAGCCGGTCGCGCTCGCGATATTTGACGCCATGGATATCGGTGCCCGCGACCAGCACGCGCCCCGAGGTCGGCGCGTTGGAGCCGGTCATCATCTCGAACAGCGTCGTCTTGCCGGCGCCGTTCGGCCCGACCACGCCGACGATGCCCGGCTCCTCCAGCGACAGGTTCGCCTGAAGCGTGAACGTCGGACGGCGGATGACGCGGCCCCTGCTGTAGACCTTGCGGACATCATCGAGAACGAGCAGCGGTGCGGCCACTTATTGTACTCCCAGCAAGCGCTGACGAAGGCCACGATCATCGCGCAAGGTCGCGGCCTCGCCAGTCCAGACGATCCGGCCGCGATCGATCACCGCCGCGTGGTCTGCGACCGACAGCGCGATCTCCGCATTCTGTTCCACGACCAGCGAGGCGATCCCCTCCTCCTTCATGCGCAAAATGGTGGCGAGCACGTCGCCGACGATCTTTGGCGCAAGACCCTGGCTCGGCTCGTCGAACAGGACCAGTCCCGGCGAGCCGACCAGCGCGCGCGCGATGGCGACCATCTGCATCTCGCCGCCCGACAGGTTCTCGCAGTCGCGCTCCATGAGATATTCGAGCGGCGAGAAGATCGCGGCGGCCTCCTTGACGCTCCAGTTGCGAAAGCGCGTGCGCTTCTGCGCGATGGTGAGGTTACGCGCCACCGACAAGGTCGGGCACAGCCGCCGGTCGTCGGGCACCCAGCCGATGCCGGCGCGCGCGATCTCGTGGGTCGGATCGCGCGTCACGTCATGCCCGTCGAAACGAACGGCGCCGCGGCGCGGCCGCGTCAATCCGAGAATCGAGCGGAGCATCGTGGTCTTGCCGGCGCCGTTGGGCCCGAGCAGTGCAAACACCTTGGCGTGCTCGATAGCGAGCGAGGCGCCGAACAGCGCCTGGGTCTCGCCGTAGAAGGTATCGACCCCATCCAGTTCGAGGATCATGCGAACTTCCCGAGATTGGAACGACGCACCCATTCGTTCTGCTGCAGCTCGTGCGGCGTGCCGCGCGCTACCACCTGGCCCCAATGGATGACCGAGATGCGATCGGCGAGCGAGAACAGGAACTCCATGTCGTGCTCGATGGCGACGATGGTCAGCCGGCCCTTCAGGCGCGCCACCAGAGCGGCCAGCCGCTGCATGCCGTCGGAGCCGAGGCCGGAGGTCGGCTCGTCCAGGCACAGCACGCGCGGGGCCTGCGCCAGCGCGACCGCGATCTCGAGTGCTCGGCGGTCCCCATAGGACAGGTCCTTGGCGCGGATATCGCCCTTGTCGGCAAGCCCCACCGCAGCAAGCGCTTCGGACGCCTGCTCGGCAAACCTGCGGTCTCCAGCCGCCGCCCGCGCGATATCGAGGCCACGGGCGCGAAACGCGGGCAAGCCCATCATGACGTTGTCGCGGGCGGAGAATTCGTCGAACAGGGTCATGATCTGAAACGAGCGGGCGATGCCCTTGGCGGCGATGCGGTGCGGGCTCAATCCCGTGACATCCTCGCCGCCGAGCAGGACTCGGCCGCGGCTCGGCTTCACCCTGCCGGTGAGGACGTTGAAGAAGGTGGTCTTGCCCGCGCCGTTGGGACCCATCACGCCGTGAAACTCGCCCTCGGCAACCGCGAGATCGACGCTTTCCAGCACGACGCGATCGCCGAAGCGGACGTGCACACCCGCGGCCTCGATCATGCTCATCGCCCGCCCCCGACCAGCAGTCGCATCGCGGAGGTGCCGCGCCGCCGCAGCGCGTTGAGTGAGTGCTGCTGCGCGGCGGCCGAGAGCGCGCCGGCGATGCCCTCGGGGCGGAACAGCACGATCGCAATGAACAGCAGACCGAAATAGAGCATCCAGGCATTGGTCAGCGCGCCGATCACGTCGCGCGCGGTGAGGAAGAGAAACACGCCGATCACCGGCCCCCAAAAGCTGACGAGCCCGCCACCGACCAGCGTCATCATCACAACGTAGCCGGATTGATGCAGGCTCATGACGTCAGGGAATGCGGCGAGCTGCGCCATCGCGAACAGTCCGCCGGCAAAACCGGACACGGCCGCCGACAGCGCAAACACCGACGCCTTGTAGAGCCACACGTTATAGCCGAGATGGGCGGCGCGAACCTCGCTCTGCCTGATCGCAGCGACAACGCGGCCATAGGGCGAGTGCACCAGCCGCCACAAGACGGCGGTACCGACCGCGAAGACCGCGAGCACGAAATAGTAGAACGCGACATTGTCGGTGAGATCGAACGACACCAGCCCGAAATCGGCCGGCAGCCGTTTAATCTTGAGAAGCCCATCCTCACCGCCGGTGATCCGGTGCGACTTGATCGCCAGCGTCCAGAAGATCTGGCCGAAGGCGATGGTCATGAAGGCATAATAGATGCCGCGCCGATGCGAGATGAACAGCGCCACCAGCACGCCGGCAAGCCCCGCGACCACGGCCGCGGCAGCGAGACAGATCCAGAGATTGGCGACAATGTCGAGCTGGCACAGCCCGAACGCATAGGCGCCGATGCCGAAATAGGCGCCATGTCCGAACGACGGCAGTCCGGCCGTGCCCAGCACCAGATTGAACGCGAGCGCATAGAGCGACCAGATCAGGATCTCGATCCCGAGATAAGGATAGAGCCCGATCCGCGAGATCCAGAGCGGCACCGTTGCAAGTACGAGCCAGAGCACCAGCATCGTCGGCGTGACGAGGCGCGCGGCGTCGGATGAAGAACTTGATCCCACAATCATTCCCTAGGCCTCGAGCACGCTTTTCTTGCCCCACAGGCCGCGTGCACGGAACGTCACGACGGCGACGAGCAGGATGTACATCGACAACAGCGACCATTCGGACGCGTAGGCGCCGGCAAGACCGACACATAATCCAACCAGCAGCCCCGCCACGACGGCGCCCCAAAAGCTGCCGACGCCGCCGAGCACGATCACCAGGAACGCGGGGATGACAGCATCCACGCCCATATGCGGGCGAATGCCCCAGATCGGCGCGACGATGATGCCGGCGATCGCGGCCAGCATGGTGCCGAACACGAACACCAGCAGCCGCAATCGCGACAGGTTGATGCCGAGCGCCCGGACGATCTCGCTGTCATGAGCGCCGGCCTTGACGGTTGCGCCGAATGAGGTCTTTTCGATCAGCAGCCAGACCAGGCCGATGATCCCCGCCGCAATGCCGGCGGCGTAGAAGCGATAGGTCGACCAGATCAGATCGCCGAACAGGAAGCCGCCATTGATGGCGGACGGCACTTGCAGCACATAGTCCCGCGTCCCCCAGACCAGGCGGATCAACTCCTCGATCACCATCGCTGCGCCAAACGTCAGGAGAAGCCCGTACAGCGGGTCCTTGCCGTAGGTCCGCCGCATGCAGAGCTCGATCAGCATCCCGACGAGACTCACGATCACGGGCGCGATCACCAGCGTCGCGGCATAGCGCCAGCCCAGCGGCAGCGTGAGCCACGCTTTGGCAAGATCGGCTGGCAGTGGCGGGCGCGGTCCGGTGAGCTGCATGGCGACATAGGCCCCGAGCGCGAACAGGGACCCATGCGCAAGGTTGATCTGCTCCATCAGCCCGACAATGAGCATGAAGCCGAGCGCGATCAGCGCGAACAACAGGCCAAGCGTCAGGCCATTCAGGAGATGCGGAAGAAGGTCGAACAAGGTTTTGACTCTCGCAACTGGCATTGCTCCCCCAAGCCCTCAAAGGCCCGGGCTGCGGCGCGCGACATGCGCGCCGCTCGTTCCACGACGCGACGCACCGTCGCTAGGAGTCGACGGTCGGCACCTGCTCGTAGGGCGTGAGCTTGCACTTGCCGGGAGCAGCGTCATCGGCTGCCGATTTCGGCTCGGTCCAGCTGATGATCTCGAACAGATCGGTGTTGTCGGCCGGCTTGGCGTTGCGCCGCGCCAGATAGATCGTCTGCTGCATCTGATGCGTCACGGGATCCATGTAAGCGTCGAAATGCTGCATGCGATCGGTTGCCGAGACCTTGAGGTTCTCGATCTCCTTGATGATCTTGACGTTGTTGGTCGACCCTGCCCGCTCGATCGCACGGAGCAGTTCGCGCGTGCTCATGTAGCCGTTGTAGGAGACGTTGCCTGGCACCGGGATCGGGCCGTCCTTGTTGGCGGCCTGCCATTTCTTGACGAAGTCGGCGACGCCGGGCAGTTGCAGCTTGTGATACCAGGTGGTGCCGAACACGCCGAACAGGCTGTCGGGCGCGCCCCAGACATCGGGCCAGTCCTGCTGGTTGTTGATCCAGGCCGGCTTGCCGTCGAGCTTGAGCTGCGCCACCTGCTCGCGCAGTGCCTTGATGTCGTCGCCGCCGATCGCAGTCGCGACCACGTCGGGTTTTGCTTGTTGGATCTTCAGGAGGTAGGCGGTGAAGTCGCGGGTGTTCTGCGGCACCAGCAGATTATCGATGATCTTGCCGCCGGCAGTCTCGACCTGCGCCTTGGTCGCGGCAGACGTGGTGTGACCCCAGACGTAGTCATTGGTCAGCAGCATCCAGTTCTTGCCGATGGAATCGACTGCGTTCTTGACCGATGCCTTGGAGAAATTGGTGCCGTTACCGTCCCAGACGAATTTCACACGCGAGCAATTCTCCCCGGCCTCGCTCGGCGCGGAGGAATTGGTGTTCATGTAGATCACGCCGTATTTGCTGGCGACCTGGGTGATGGCGTTGGCGACGCCGGAATGCAGCGCACCGATCAGGATGGTGCAGTCCTCGCGGGTGATGAACCGCTCGGCGACGCGGCTGCCGGTGGCCGGCGTCGTCTCGGTATCCGCGGTGATGAACGAGACCTGGCGGCCGAGCACGCCGCCTTTGGCGTTGACCTCGTCGATCGCCATCTTGATGCCGCGGAAATCATCCTGGCCGCTGTTGCCGTATTGGCCGCTGGCGTCGCAGGTCAGGCCGAGCTTGATCGGCTTCGCGCCTTGCGCCCACGCGTGATTCTCTTTCCACGGCCCGAAGAAGCTGCCGGTGCAGCCGATGACGCTCGCCATCAAGCTGCCCTTCAGAACGCTTCGCCGTGAGATCTGACGCCCTCTCATCGTTTCCTCCCGTTTTCGAAGTCTTTTGCTTTTTTCTGCGATTAGAATATTCATTCCATTTATTATGTAAAGTGGAATATTTGATCCAAACGGTGAAATGCCGTTAAACAGGCGACCGATCCGGAGACCCGAGACGATGAACGAGGCACAAGGCGCGATGAGCTACGACGAGCTGCGCGGCGCCATTGCGCAGCGGCACCGGGCGCTATCCGGCCGGCTGCAGCAGATCGCGGAGTTCGTGCTCGATCACCCGACCGATGTCGCGCTCGGCACCGTGGCCGAGGTGGCGCAGCGCTCGGGCGTGCCGCCCTCGGCGATCGTTCGCTTCGCCCATGCGCTCGGCTTTGGTGGCTTCACCGAGATGCAGCAGGTGTTCCGCTCCCGCCTCGTCGCCGGCGTCGCGCCGAGCTACAAGGCGCGGCTCGCGCGCATGAAGAGCGAGGAGAAATCGGTGCTCGGCCGCCAGCCCGCCGCGGTGCTGTCGCGCTTCGTCTCGGAAGCGCAATCGTCGCTGGTGACGCTCAGTCAATCCGTGCATGCGCGCGAGCTCGACGCCGCCACCGCGATCCTCGCCAAGGCGCGCGACATCTATCTGCTCGGCCTCGGCGGCTCGTTTCCGGTTGCGACCCACCTCGCCTACGTCCTGCGCAAGCTCGGACGCCGCGTCGTCCTGCTCGACGGCACGGGCGGCAGCATCCACGAGCAGTCGCATGCCGCAACCACGGAGGACGCGCTGGTCGCGATCAGCTTCCGGAACTACTATCCGGATACGGCGCGGCTGTTTCCCGAACTCGTTGCGCGAGGCGTGCCCACGATCTCCATCACCGACAGCCTCCTGAGCCCGATCGTCGAAGGCGCGAGCGTCGTGTTCGAGATCCAGGACATGCCCGAGCCGGCGCTGCGCACGCTGGTCGCACCGATGTGCCTCGTGCAGGCGATGGCGATCGGGCTCGATCTCGCGGCGGACTGACGTTTCATAACAGGAGAAGATCATGGCTGCACATGACGGGAAAGTATTGTCAGGACAGGTGGCGCTGGTGACCGGCGCGGGACGCGGGCTCGGACGCGCCTTTGCAGAGAAGCTCGCCGCGCTCGGCGCCGACGTCGCCATCCACGGCATGCGCGAGAACGGGCCGGCGGAATATGGCGAGGGCACCACCCTCACCGCGGTCGCCGCAGAGATCGGCGAGCAATTCGGCGTCCGCAGCCAGCGCGTGCTCGGCGATCTCACCAGGGGCGAGGACATCGCGCGCGTGATCGCCGAGACGGAAGCAGCCCTCGGCCCGATCGACATTCTCGTGCACAATGCCGGCGGCGACATCGCAGCCGCCGGCGGCAAGCCGGACCCGAACGACGCGGTGAACATCAAGGAGGCCGATGTGCGCGCGGTGCTGGAGCGCAATCTGCTCTCGACCATCCTGACCTGCCAGGCGGTCGCGAAGGGAATGATGGAGCGGCGCCGCGGCCGCATCGTCACGCTCGGTTCGGTCGCCGCGTTCAAGGGCCGCACCCAGGGCTCGATCTACGCGGTGTCGAAGGCCGGCGTAACCCACTACACGCGATGCCTCGCCGACCAGCTCCGCCCCTACGACATCGCCGTCAATTGCATCGCGCCCGGCGATACCCGCACCGGCCGCTTCCTCGGCACGCGCGCGGTGGACCCCGACAGGATGGTCGAGACCGGCACGCTCGACCGCATCGCAACCGTCGACGAGGTCGCGCGCGTCGTCGAGTTCTTCGCCGGTCCCATGGGCGCCTTCGTCTCGGGCCAGGTGCTGAGGATCGACGGCGGCGGACAGTGCTGGCCGGGTTGAAGCAGAGAAGAGAAGAGAAGAGAAGAAAAGAAAAGGGCCCCTGCAAGCGGCCCTTTGAGATCATCGCGAATTGACTGAGCTCACTCGACCCGCGACAGCACCGCGAGCTTGCGGATGCCCTTGTTACGGTAGGCGTCGAGGAACGCGTAATAGTCCTTGAACGACACGCAGCCGTTGGAATCGCCGTTAGGCCCGAGCATGAAGGTGTGGGCGAGCAAGCCGTCGCGGCCGTAGATCGCGCTCTCGCCGCCGATCGGGGTCAGGCGCAGCGCCGGCACGCCATGGAACAGCGCTTCGCGCGGCTTCAGCGTGTAGATGTGCGGCGGCGTCACGCCGCGCATGCGGACACGCGAGGAGCGCGGATCGTCGAGATTGGAGCCGAGGCCGGAATGCGCCTCGAGCTTGGTGCCGTCGGGCAGGTAAACCATCTTGGCGGTGATGTCGTAGACCGCCGTGTCGCGCTCATAGGGCGCCGAACCGCCGAGCATGGGGTTCTGCTCCCTCGGCGCGATGGACGCGGTCACGCTGGCATCGGCCGAGGCATAGGCCAGCAGCCCGCCGGACGGCTCGCGCTTGCCCCAGAGCTTCTCGACCATCGACTGGCGCGGACCGGTGATCGACATCACCGCGGCCTTGGCGCGATCGGCAAACGATTTCGGCTTCGCCTCAGGCGCCGGCACGATCTCGGCCGGATCGGCCGAAGCCAGTTGTATCTGCGCATCCGGCGCGCGCTTGGCCTTGTCCGCAGACTTGTCGGCAATCTTGGCTGGTGCCGCCGGCTTCAGCGCGTCCGCGACCTTCGCGATCACGCTCTGCTTGGGGGCGTCCTTCGACGCTTCCTTGGCGACGGCGACCTGGGTTGCGGGGGCGGCGCTCGCATTCGACGCCACGCCCTGGGTCGCGGCCGCGGCAAAGCGCTCGTTGAACATCTCGCGCGAGATCGGGGCTGCGACCTGGAGCCGGTCGGGCAGCAGCGCAAAGGTGTCCCTGATGGCCTCGCCGGCCTCACGCAGCGCCACCCTGGGCGCGCGCTTGATCACGGGCTCGTCGTAGCCAATGCTGCCGACGGTCGGATAGACGCTGGCGCCGAGGACGTTGCTGTAGATGGTCCAGCCGGCGCCCATCACGACGCAGCCGATCGCCGCGGCGCCCAGCCAATTGGTGGTGGTCATTTTCCGGGAAGGCTTCCGAAGAGAATTCTTGGACTTCCGTGCCGCGTTACTCTGCGCAGCGATACTCGTACTCATTCGCCTTGCGTCCAGGACGGTGTCACTCAGTCCCCCTTCGAAGTGCCGCTGGTCACGATCCGGGAACAGCATCTCGCAGGAGGTCGGAGCGTCATTAAGGCGACTTTTAGTTAAATGCAGATTAAGTTCGGGCAGATGTGAGGCACCGCGTTAACGCTGTCCCATTTCGAGAAAAATGTCCGCAGAACTACGGACTTAGGAGCGTCTGTTAACTATAATTCTCGGCCGGTTCGGCACGTTGGACGGACGTCACAGGCCGCCCCTCTAAGGCCATCCAACCAAGTCGTTTTCGTGGTCTTCAATACCCGGACAATAGCGGGGAAGCGTTGCGCGAGGCTGGTGCGCGCTGCCCTCTCCAGCGGGTGTCAGCAGGGTGGCGGCAGAGCCCGTCCCACATCACACATCGCGCACAGAGTGCTCACGCAGCACGGCGCCCTGACCGAAAGTTGATCGCGCCGGACTGGAAAAGACCGCACCGAGGAAATAGCTCCGAGAGCGGCACTTTTCAGCAGCCTCTGCGTGTGATACGGTACCGTATCAACATCGCTTTGAACTGTGCCAAGCACGCAAACGGAGGCTGGCATGAGAGGGATCGCGGGCGCCGGTATTTTCGCTCTGGCGTGGTTGTTTCAGTTGATCGGGTCTGCGAATGCACAGCCGGCTGTCAATGTCGGCTGCACGGCATCGCCATCGGCTGCGGGCACGCAAGTCTGGCGCTGCGACAACGGCATCACCATCGTTGCGGAAAACGGCGCCAGATTTGAACTTAAGGACGCCAACCGCGACGGACATATTGACTCCGTGGAGTTGAGCAGCAAGGCGCTGCTGATCGAGGTGCCCAAGAAGCCCGGCGGCAATCCCTTCAAGGTGCTGACGCCGCAGGCGATCGCCGCAGTGCGCGGGACCAAATGGGCCGTCGATGTGGCTGAGGCCAAGACCGCGGTCTTCGATGCTGACGGCCGTGTCGGTGTGAGCCGCAGGGCTCGTGGACGCGGCGTCGTGCTCGGACCGGGCCAAGGCGTCGATGTCGAGGCAACGGGCCCGTTGACCGCCAAGACCTGGGGCCAGCCGCGCGTCGACGCGCTGATGGCAAGACTGGGTCAATAAGGCCTGGACAATTAAGGCCCGCGCAGCAACGCCCGGGCGACAAAGAAGATTGCAGTACGTAATGACTAGACGCGTTCAGATCCTGGTGGCACTCGTCCTCACCGCGCTGTGGGGTGCCGGCATCTATGCCGGCCACGCCAACGGTCATCTGCGCTTTCTCGATCGGCTCGAGGCGACGCTGACGGATTGGCGGACCCAGGTCCGCGGCGTGCAGGCTCCGCCCGATCTCGTCACCATCGTCGCAATCGACGACACCGTCGTGAAACGCGGCGGCAGCTATCCGCTGCCGCGCGCCGATCTCGCGCGCGTCGTCGACACCATCGTGCAGTTCAAGCCGAAGGTCGTCGCGATCGACCTGCTGCTGGTCGACCGCAGCGCTGCGATCGGCGACGCGACGCTGGCCAACACGCTCGCCACCGGTCCCATGGTGCTCGCCGCCGCGGCGATCTTCCCGACCGCCAGCGAGACCGTGGAGCCGGGCACCCAAGGTCCCCTCGCCGCGCTGCCACAGGCCGAGCGCTTCCTGCTGCCGCTGCCCGCCTTCGCCGATCACGCCGAGGTCGGAGTCGTCAACGTCGCGACGGGGCAGTCGGGCTCGCCACTTTCGGTGCCGATGCTGTTCCGGACCCGCGACAAGGTCGAGCTGTCATTTCCCTTGCGCGTCGCGGCGCGCGCGCTCGACAAGCCGCTGACGATCGCGCCGGATCATCTCATGCTCGGCGATCGCGCGGTCTCGACCGACAGCGATTTCGCGCTGCCGATCACCTATTACGGCCCGCGCCGCACCATCCGCACCGTCAGCGCGCAGAGCATCTTCGACGGCACGCTCAATCGCGCGGCGATCGAGAACCGCATCGTCGTGATCGGCGCCGCGGTCGCCGGCGGCGGCGACTTCTATCCGACACCGTTCGATTCCCTGATGCCCGGCGTCGAGGTGATCTCGACCGCGATCACCCATCTCGTCTCCGGTGACGGCATCGTGCGCGACCGCAAGGTCCACATCGCCGACGCGCTCACCGCGATCCTTTTGCCGATGCTGCTGGTCGGCCTGCTCGCCTGGCGGCGCAGCGCGCCCGGCATCATCGCGGCAGCCGCGGTGATGATCGCCTGGGCCGGGCTCAATCTGTTCGCCTTCACGCACGGCGTTTGGCTGAACGCCGCGACGACACTTGCCGCCGCGGTGCCGCCGGTCGCGGTCTTTGCCGGCGTGCAGCTGTGGGCCGGCGGCCGCCGCACGCAATATTTTGCCGCCAAGAGCAGGTCGCTGGCGCAATTCCAGGCGCCCGCCGTGCAGGAATGGCTGACGCGCGATCCGAATTTCCTGTCCAGGCCGGTCCGGCAGGATGCGGCCGTCGTCTTCATCGATCTCTCCGGTTTCACGACGCTCAGCGAACGGATCGATCCGGACGAGCTGCAGCATCTGCTGAGGGCATTTCACGCGCTGATCGACAAGGCCGCGGTCGATTGCGGCGGCCTGATCACCGGCTTTCTCGGCGACGGCGCCATGATCCTGTTCGGACTGCCACACGCGATGCCCGACGACGCGGCGCGCGCGCTGCAATGCTCGATCGACCTGTATCGCAGCGTCGATCGCTGGATCGCTTCGCTGCCGCCTGCCCTTCGCGGCCAGCTTGGTTTCAAGATCGGCGCGCATTTCGGCCCGATCGTCGCCTCCCGCCTCGGCGAAAGCCACCAGCACATCACGGCGACGGGCGACACGGTCAACGTCGCGAACCGCTTGATGGAGGTTGCCGCCCAGAACTGTGCGCGGCTCGCGCTGACCGATACGCTGCTGGATGCGGCCGACTTCCACGGCGCTCCCGACGGCATTCTGTCAGGTCCCCTGCTCACGCAGGTCCGCGGCCGCTCCGGCGTCGTGACCGTCTGGTTCTGGCGCGACCAGAACGGGCCGAGCCAGGCCACCGCCAGGGCCGAGATGATCGACTGATTTTTGGGGCCGCCTACCGCGCTTCCGGCGGCGGCGAGCGGTCGAGCACGTCGCCCTTGGCGCCTTCGAGCAGATCAATGCCGTAGGTCTCGATCACGAGCGGCCCGCGCTTGCGCTGCAATTGCGCAATTTGCGTCACCTTCGCGAAGAGCTCGTCGAGGGCGGTATGGCCGTCCGGGCGCAGCTCGTCGACAGAGATCACCTTGCCGGCAAGCAGCTTTGGATCGGGCTCGGGCATGTTGACCCAGCGGATGCGCTGGTTCTGCTGCAGCACGCAGGTGCCGCGCGGCAGATAGAAGGCGAGCCAGCCCGTGGTGCCGTAGTCCTGCGCGAGCACGCAGGTCGCGCCACTGCGCACGCGCGCCGCTTCGATCTCGGCGGCGAGCTCGCGCCAGCCGACGCCGACACTGCGCACCGTCGCGTCGCGGCGATAGCCCGACAGCCAGCCGGTGTTGGCCTGCACGATCAGCGCGGCAAACATCACGATGCCCACGGGCGCGGCCCAGCGCAGGCAGAAATCCGCGAGGCGCTGCGCGCGTGGTTGCCACTGCACGAGATTGGCGGCGGCGGCCGCGGCAACGATGAAGGGCGGATAGACCGGCGCGAACCAGTTGGCCTCGACGCGGGCATGCAGCGAATGCCAGACGAAATAGACGACGATGGTCCAGAACAGCGTCTCGATCAGCACACGCGAGGCCAGCGCGCCGTCCCGGCGCCAGGTCAGCGCGTGCAGGCCCATCGCGCCGAGGATGAAGACGAGCGGCGTTGCGAAGGCGATCTGGGTCGGGATCAGCTCGGCGATGAAGACGGGACGGAAGTCCTCGATCTTGGCGCGCCCGAGCTGCTTTACGAACGAGACCCATTGATGATCCGCATTCCAAAGGATCACCGGCGAGAACAGCGCGAACGCAACGAGACCGCCGAGATAGGGCCAGGGCGAGAGGAACCAGCGCCGCAGTTTCGGCACGGCCGCAAGCCAGATCAGGATCGCGGCGCCAAAGAACAGCGCGGTGTATTTCGACAGCAGCGCCGCGCCGACCGCCGCGCCGACGGCGAGCCACCAGACGCCGCGGCCGGTCTCCAGCACCTTGGCGAGGAAGAACAGCACGAAGCTGGAGGCAACCAGCAGCGGCGCATCCGGCGTGACGATCAGCGTGCCCACCGAGGCCATCATGGTCACGTTGAGCAGGATGGCGCTGGTCGCAGCCACCCGCGCGCCGCCGAACAGGATGGCGGCGGAGCGGTAGATCGCGTAGCTCATCGGCAGCGCGAGCAGGATCGAGAACACGCGGACGCCGAGCTCGGTGTCGCCGGCGATCATGGTGCCGGCGCGGATCACATAGGCGACCATCGGCGGGTGGTCGTAATATCCTCCGGCGAGGTTCTTCGACCACATCCAGTAATAGGCTTCGTCGAAGGTGATCGGCGTGAACGCGGCCGCGACCAGCCGCAAGCCGACCAGCGCAACGATCACCAGCGCGGTATTGCGGACGATCCGCGCGTCAGCCCCGCCCATGTCGAGCTATTTCTTGCGCCAGACGAACAGTCCGGACATCGCGTAGTTCCACACCACGCCCATCAGCGCGCCGGCCATGCCGGCCAGCCACCAGATCGGCTCCTGGTCGTAGACCGAGAAGGCGACGCCGACATTGGCGAGCAGGCCGACGCTGCACACGATGTAGAAGGCGATCAGGCCGCGCAGCAGCGCAAAGCCCTTCAGCCGCTGGTCGCGATAGGTGAGGAAGTTGTTGAGGACGAAGTTGCTGGTCATGGCGACGACGGCGCCCGCGGCCTGCGCCTCCGCGAACGGCGCCTTGAACAGCTGAAGGGCGATGAACAGCGTGGTCAGATGCACCACGAGGCCGACGCCCCCGACCATCGCGAACAGGATGAAGCGAAGCGAGACCGCATCGTTGGTGAACTTGGCCAGCACCAGGCCGAGAAAATCCAGCGCGACCATGGAATCGAGCTTGCTCTCGCCGTGCTGGCGCTCGCCGAATGTGTAGGGAATTTCAACGGCTCGCAAGCTACCGTTCGCGCTCGCGACGAGGTCGAGCAGGATCTTGAAGCCGTGCACCGACAGCTTCGGCGCCAACTCCTCGAAACGGTCGCGCCGAACCATGAAGAAGCCGCTCATGGGATCGGCGATCTCGACCCGCAACGCCTTCCTGGCGAGTTCGGTCGCAAGCGCGCTGGCGCCGGCGCGCTGCTTGTTGAAGCCTTCGCTCTTGTAGCCCTCGATGTAGCGGCTGCCGACGACGAGATCGGCCTGGTCGCTTGCGAGCAGCAACAGCATCTTCGGCAGTTGCGTCTCGTCGTGCTGGAGGTCGGCATCGATCACGGCCACATAGGGCGCGCTGGAGGCCAGGATGCCCTCGATGCAGGCGCCCGACAGGCCGCGGCGGCCGATGCGGCGGACACAGCGCACGCGGTTGTCGCGCTGCGCCAGCGCCCGCACGACGTCCCAGGTGCCGTCGGGCGAATTATCGTCGACGAACACGACTTCCCAGGCGACGTTGGCGAGCGTCGCCTCCAGCCGCCGGTAGAGCACCGTGACGTTGTCGCGCTCGTTGAACGTCGGGACGATGACCGACAGTTCCGGCGCCTCTTGAGCCTGCGGGGGAGTGCCGGAGCCCGGTCTGATCGCTTCATTCATGACGGCAGCGTATATCCGCCACGTCCTGCGCTGCCAAGACGTTGCGCTGCCAAGATCTACCGAGCCGGGGGTCTTTGGGGAAAGGCCCAAAAAGGGCCCAAAAATGCCAACGACCCCGGAACGGCGGACCGCGCGTACATCCGGCGCAAGCCCAAGCTATTCCAAGGTCGTTCCAGCGCCGGAGGTTTCACTCAACGTCGCCGTTAGAAGCTAGATAGGTACGGCAAAACCGCTTCGCAAGGGGGCATAGCGGCTCTTTTTCAGACCCTCGCTAGTTCGGGACTTCCTTGATCACCGGCCCACGCGGCACGGGGGCGGCCGGGACAGCGGGCGCTGCGGCCGGAGCCGGCTCGGCCTTTGCCGGCCTGGGCGGCTTGCCGTACTGGCCGATCGGCCCCAATACGACGGCGACCGCAAGCACGACCGCCGCGACGATCGCGCCCAGAATGCCACCCACCGACTCAGACGACATGGAAGCCCATCCCTGTTCCAGATGCGTCCAGCAATACCATGGATGCGCGCGGAGCTGGAAGAGCCCTCCGCGGAGGAGCGAATGGCGAGTAGCGAATGAAGAGCGCTGGCTTTCGTGCCCTATTCGCTATTGGCCATTCGCCACTCCCCTACTTCGTCGGCGGCCTGTGCTTGACGAAGGCCGTCACGATGTCCTTCTGCGCCGACTCGACCGCTCTGTTCGCGGTGGCGAGATGGGCGCCGGCATCGATGTTCGGATATTGCGTGGTGAGATAGTCGAGCAACGCCACCCGGTAATATTGCCGCTCCGACGGACAGGCGCCCGCGACCGAGCGGCCGAAATCCTGTTCCGACATTCCCTGATTGGAGTCGCGCGAATATTCCCGCGCCAGGCAATGCCAGTAATCGTCGCGGCCCTGCATGGCGAGCTTCTGCGCACCCTTGGCATCGTCATCATCGTCGGCCATGGCACCAAACGTCATGGCAGCAGACGTCATCATGACGATCGCCGCTCCCACCATCAGCATCCGCATTCTTGTTCTCCTTTTGCGCGGGTCCCGTTGCGACCTTAGACGGGACGGCGCAACTGGCCAATCACATCTGGTTTGATTAGGATGAGGTCCCTCCCCGTCGATGCGAGACCCTCCCGTGGCCAAAGCAAAAACCGCGTCCAAAAAATCCGGCAACATTTTCATCGGCGTGGGCGGCTGGACCTTCGAGCCCTGGCGCGGCGTGTTCTACCCGGAGAAGCTCACGCAGGCCAAGGAGCTGTCCTATGCCGCCTCGAAGCTGACCTCGATCGAGATCAACGGCACCTATTACGGCTCGCAGAAGCCAGAGAGCTTTCGCAAATGGGCCAGCGAAGTGCCCGATGGTTTCGTGTTCTCGGTGAAGGGACCCCGCTTCGCCACCAACCGCCGCGTGCTCGCCGAGGCCGGCGATTCCATCAAGCGGTTCTATGATTCCGGCGTGCTGGAACTCGGCGACCATCTCGGACCGGTGCTGTGGCAGTTCGCGCCGACGAAAAAGTTCGACGGCGCCGATTTCGGCAAGTTCCTGGAACTGCTGCCGCGCAAGCTCGATGGGCGCGCGCTGCGCCATGTCGTCGAGGTCCGCCACGACAGTTTTTGCGCGCCGGACTTCGTCGCGCTGATCCGCGAGTTCGAGACGCCTGTCGTGTTCGCCGAGCACGGCAAATATCCGGCGATCGCCGACGTCGCCGGCGACTTCGTCTATGCACGGCTCCAGAAGGGCAATGACGAGATCAAGACCTGCTATCCGCCGAAGCAGCTCGATGCCTGGGCCAAGCGCTTTCAGGACTGGGCCGAGGGGAGTGAACCCGACGATCTGCCGAAGGTCGACGAGGCCAAGCCGAAGAAAGAGCCGCGCGACGTGTTCGCCTATGTCATCCACGAGGGCAAGGTGCGCGCACCGGCCGGCGCCATGGAACTGATCGCGCGGGTGAGCTGAGGATGGTTCATGGCAAAGGCGAAAAAGCTCTTCACCATCGGTTATGAACAGACGCCGCCCAAGGCGGTGCTCGACGAGCTGGAAGAGGCCGGCGTCAAGCTCGTGGTCGACGTGCGCGCGGTGACCTCTTCGCGCCGGCCCGGCTTTTCGAAGAAGCAGCTGTCCGCGGGCCTCGATGAGCGCGGGATCGCCTATGTCCATCTCGCCGCGCTCGGCACGCCGAAGGAAGGCCGCCTCGCCGCGCGCAGCGGCCAATACGATGTGCTGGAAAGGATCTATTCAAAGCACCTGAAGACGCCGCAGGCCAGGGAAGAGATGGACGAGCTCTCGGCGCTGGTGATGAAGGCCGGACCGGTCTGCCTGCTCTGCTACGAACGCGATCACACCCATTGCCACCGCCAGATGATCGCGGAGATCATCGAGGAGCGCGATGGCGTGGCGGTGAGAAATTTGGCGGGGCGGCAGGTGTGATCGTCCCGGGCATGACGGAGAGACCCTACCCCTCTCCCGCCAGCTCGAACGTCCCCTCCATAATCTGCACGCAATGGCCGCCGACATAGGCATCAAGAAGGGCGCCGCCCTCCTTTTCCACTGTCGTCCGCAGGATGCTCGGCCGGCCCATGTCAAAACCCTGGCCGATGGTGAGCTTCAGCTCGCCGTCGCGGAGTGGATCGAGCGTGGCGAGCAGCGCGGCGGCGGCGACCGTTGCGCTGCCGGTGGCCGGATCCTCGGCGAAACCGCTGGCACCGCGCATGAACATCCGCGCCTGGAGGTCGCAAGGCGCCTGCGCCGCCGGGATATCGCGCGTGTAGAAATAGATCGAGAACGCGCCGTCGCGCGGCAGTGTCCGGCCGAACGCCGCAGCATCGGGCGTCGCCCGCCGCAGCGCGTCGCGCGAATGCAATTCCGCGACGACGAACGGCGTGCCGACGCCGACGACTTCCGGCACATGGCGATCGGTCCTGACGTCGTCCGCGCTCAATGACAGGCACGCGGCGACCTCGGCGGCGGACATCTTTGCAAGACGCGCCAGCGGCTGCGGCGCAGTCAGCTCGGCGCCGACGACCTTGCCCTGCTCCCGCCAGATCTCGACCGGCACGATTCCGGCTTTCTCTTCGAACAACAATCGCGGCCAGGGCTCATTGCTGCGCCGGGCCAGCACGAAAGCGGTGCCGACATTGGGATGACCCGCGAAGGGAAGCTCCCTCACCGGCGTGAAGATGCGGACCTCCGCGTCGTGGCCGGGGTTGTGCGGCGGCAGCACGAAGGTCGTCTCGGAATAGTTGAACTCGGTCGCGATCGCCTGCATCTGCTGCGTCGTGAGCCCACTGGCGTCGAGCACCACGGCAAGCTGGTTGCCGCCGAAGGCGCGGTCGGTGAACACGTCGACGGTGATGTAGCGGCGCTGCATCTTCACTTCCTCATGAAAGTCGCGGCCTCAACCGGCCGCATCGCCGGCAGTCTACAGGCCGGCGACATCGCTCGTCATGCCCCAAAATTCGGAGCATTCGGAGCAATCGCGCGAGGAGATCAAAAGGGAGAATCAGAAGCGGAACAGCTGATGCGGCGATGCGAGCACCCGCGCGCGCTCGCCGTCATCGACGATCAGCGCATCGAGAAACTGCCTGTTTTTCGCGTAAGTCTGCGACGCCTCGAACTGCGTGTGCGGCCAGTCGCTGCCCCACAGCAATCGATCCAGGCCGTAGGCCTTACGCAGCAGCGGATAGGCCTCCTTCGCAAAACTCTCGCCGCTCGCGCCGTTGCGATACGGCGCCGAGGTCTTGACCCAGACATTTCGCGTCGCGCCGAGCTTCAGCACCGACTGGAAGCCGGGATCGGCGACACCGAGTTTCGGATCCGGCAGCGCATAGTGATCGAGCACGACGGGGACGCCATGGTCGAGCAGCTGCGGCGCCAGCAGTGCGAGATCGGACGCGTTGCGCTGGAGCTCGACTTGCCAGCCCATCGATTTCACGTTTCCGAGCAGCGCCTTCCATTCGCCGGCAGCGAGATCGGGCAAGGACTGGCCGACGAGATTGAGGCGGATACCGACGACGCCGGCGCGATCAAGCGCGCGCAGTTCGTCCGCGGTCACGGAAGGATCGACCACCGCGATACCACGCAGGCATCCGCCGGAAGTTTTCAGGCTCTCGACCAGATAGGAATTGTCGGTGCCGAGAAAGCTCGGCTGCACCAGCACGCCATTGCTCATGCCATTGCGGTCGAGCTGCTCCAGATAGAGCGCCAGCGGCGCATCGTAATCTGGGGCATAGCGCCGGCCGGGCGCGAGCTTGAGGCCGCGGTGGAAGACATGGGCATGGGTATCGATTGTCGGCAAGCTCGTCTCACTCTTCGCTCGGCTCGCGACGGCCGTGGCCGACACGAGGGATACAAGGCCTGTGCCGAATTGGCGGCGCGTCAGGCCACGCTCGCGGGATATCATGGTGACCGCTCCCCATCCGGCGTCAGGCGCGCGTCGCCGCGGCTTGTTCGAAAACCTTGCCGCGGGTTTCGGGCAACAACACCACCGCGATCAGCACCAGCGAATAGGCGAAGGCCGCATCGATGCCGATCGCCGGTCCGAGCCCGATATGGTCGCTGAGATAACCCACGAGGAAGGGGAACGCGGCGGAGACGATGCGGCCGAAATTGTAGCAGAAGCCGACACCGGTGCCGCGCACGCCGGCCGGATAGAGTTCGCTGAACAGCGCCGCCATGCTGGCCGGAATGCCGGCGGAGAAGAAGCCGAGCGGAAAGCCGAGCACCAGCATCTCGCCGTTGGTCAGCGGCGCGAAGATGTAGATCAGCACGGTGACGATGCAGGCGCTGGCGAAGAAGGTGACATTGGCCCTGCGGCCGATGCGGTCGCTGATGATGCCGCTCGCGATGCAGCCGCAGAAGAAGGCAACGATGATGACTGCGAGATAGCCGCTGGAGCCCAGCACCGACAGATGCCGCACTTCGCGCAAGTATGTCGGCAGGAACGTGGTCAGGGCCGCGTAACCGCCGTGGGCGCCGATTCCAAACAGGCCTCCGATCAGCGTCGAGCGCAGCACGTCACGATGGAAGATGCCCGAGAGCGTGGCGAAGAATGGCGTCTTGTCGGCTGCGACCGCGCGCGGCGGCTCCTTCAAGCCGCGGCGTATGAAGATGATGAGGAGCGCGGGCAACAGCCCCAGCGCAAACAGCAGCCGCCAGGCGATGTCGGCGGGTGCATAAGTGAACACGAGGGCCGAGAGCAGCACAGCTGCGCCCCACCCCACGGCCCAGGCGCTCTGCACCGAGCCCAGCGCCTTGCCGCGATGCTCGGGGCGAATGATCTCGGCCATCAGCACCGCGCCGCAAGCCCATTCGGCGCCGAAGCCGAGGCCCTGAATCGCCTTCAGGATCAGGAGCTGGTTGTAAGTCATCGCGAACGCGCAGGCGAAGGTCGCGAGCGCAAAGGTCGCAACGGTAATCTGAAGCGCCTTGACGCGGCCAAAACGGTCGCCGAGCGCGCCGCCGAGCCAGCCGCCGAACGCGCCGAAGAACAGCGTGACCGAGCCGAGCAGGCCCGCATCGGCCTTGCTGATGCCGAAGGCGGCGATCAGCGCGGGAATGGCAAGGCCGAACATCTGGACGTCGAGCGCATCCAGCGCCCAGCCGCCAAAGCTTGCCCAGAACGTGCGCCGCTCCAGCGGCGAGCTTTCGCTGTACCAGTTTGACATTGTTTCTCCCTTGAATTCGTTATTGCTTGATGTCGTTGAAAGGTCGCTCTCACCTGATCTCGGCGTGGTAGCGGAACCGGTCGGCCGGCCCCCTCGACCTGCGCCATTCGATCGGCCGCCGCTCCAGATCGAGCGCGAGGCGCTCGATCACGATCAATGGTGCGTGCGCTTCGAGGCGCAGCAGCCGGGCCTGCATCTCGTTGGCCATTTCGACCGTCAGAATTTCCTCGGCCGACACCACCACCTCCCCGCAGCGCTCCTCGTAGAGCGGATAAAGCAGGTCGCCGAATTCGGCGGTGTCGATCTCCAGGATCGGTGCGAAGCGCGATTGCTGGAGCCAGATTTCTTCGGCGAGCAGCGGTACATCGTCGATCAGGCGCAGACGCGACAGGCTGATCACGGGCTCGCCGACAGGGATGCGCAGCGCCGACGCAACGGCCGAATTCGCCGGAACGCTCTTGCGCCGGATGATGCGGCTCTTCGGCACGCGCCGCTCGCCGCTCTCGGACTGGAAGCGGAAGAAGCGGAATAGCGAGGAGTTGAAGCGCGCCCGGCGCACGAAGGTGCCGCGGCCCTGCTGGCGCTCCAGCACGGTATCGGCAACGAGCTGATCGATCGCTTTGCGCACGGTGCCGATGGCGACGCCGTAATGCGCCGCGAGCTCGGCCTCCGACGGGATCGGCTCGCCCGGCCGCCATTCATTGCGGTTGATCCGCGCGGCGAGGTCGTCGCGCAGGCGCTGGTAGCGTGGCAGGCGGTCGTCGTGCGGGGCTGCATTCATATAGTCATATAGATGACTATATGAGATAGGAGTCAAGCACTACCAAGGTACCGCAATCGAGAAACCGGCGATGCCCGCGGGGGACGCGAGGTCGGGCCGGCGGACGTTGCCAACCCGACCTCGCCTTGCGCGTTAATTCGCTGCCCTCGGCGTGCAGGGCGGCTGCTTGTAGGGCGCTGAGGCAAACGCGCCCTGTGCCGGAGCCCTCACGCAATCCGCAGCCGCCTGAGGCGAGGCGCGCCGCGGGGCGACGTCGCGAGCGGCTGCGGCCTGGGTTTGATAGACGGCGGCGGCGATCAGGGCGGCCGAGACAAGGGTCAATCGGGTCATGGGTTCTCTCCGCGTGGCAAACGGAAGCCGAGAGGTTTCGGCGTCCTGACAATATGAGCGGAAATCGCCGTGAGATATTTCATCACGCGCCTTCAACGAAACGCGAGCACCCTCACCCCAGTTGAAACACCGCCACCTTGTGCTCGTAGCCGCGAATCGCGACCTCGCCGAGTGCGACGGCGTCCTCACCGTCGTCGCCGAGCGCCTCGCGGACGGACGCGGAGATCAGCAGGTGCGAGCCGAACTCCTTGTTGAGTGCCTCCAGCCGCGAGGCGAAGTTCACGGTGTCGCCGATCACCGTGTACTCCTTGCGCCGGGGCGAGCCGATATTGCCGGCAACGACCTCGCCGAAATGGATGCCGATGCCGATCCGCAGCGGCCAGCTCGTTTGCGCGTTGATGCGGTCCATCGCGGCCAGCATCTCGCGGCCCGCGGCAACCGCGCGGTGCGCGGCGTCGGAGGCCTCCAGCGGCGCGCCGAACAGGGCGAGGAAGCCATCGCCCAAAAACTTGTTCACGATGCCGCCCTGACGATCGAGGATGTCGACCAGCACGGCGAACGCACCGTCGAGCCGGTCAACCACCTCCTGCGGGGTGCGCAACCGCGCGCTGGCGGTGAAGCCGCGGAAATCGACGAACATCACCGCGACGCGGCGAAGGTCGCCGCCCGCGCTGGGCCCCGCCGCCATCAGCCGTTCCACCACCTGCGGCGAGACGTGCTGGCCGAACAGGTTGGTGACGCGATCACGCGCGGTGGCGGCCGCGATGCTCGCGGCAAATTGCCGCCGCAGCCGCGCGCCGACGGAGCCGGCGAGCACGCCGCAGATCAGGATGATGGTGCTGCGCACAGCGTGAAAGTAGATCAGCGGTTCGCCAGCGTCGCTGGCCGAATTGTAGTACAGCGCGACGGCCAGGAGTTCGGCCGCGGCCACAAATCCCGTGAAGGTGGACAGCCAGAAATCGAGCCGCAGCGTCGAAAGAATGATGAAGATGAAATAGGCCAGTGGCAGCACGAAACCGAGCGCGGGCCCAGCGCCCATGCTGCGAATCTGCAGAATCAGGATGATCGTCGGCAGCGACGTTTCGATGAGAGCGCCGATATAGCGCCTGATCACCGGCAGGTCGCGATCGAGCTTGAGGTTTCGCCTGATCTGGCTATGGACCCAGACCTCGAAGAGGATGAAGCCCCCCAAGAGCATGTATTCGCGGACCAAGCCCTCCGTCCCGCGCCAGACCCGGTTCACGATGGCAGGGTCGATCAGGTAGGTTGCGGTGAGGAACAGGATCATGACGCAGCCCGTCGTGATCAGCGCCCTCACCCGCAACAGCTCGGTGCGCAGCACTTCTCGCGTCAGCTCGCGCTCGAACTCCTCCGACATCACGGCATGCTGCCGGGTCTTCCTGCTGGCAAACCTGACCATTTCTCCCCTCGATTCAGGGGCATTGTGCCTCAATCCAGCGTGCGGCGGAAGCGCGTCACCGCGATGGTCATGGCGACCAGCATCAGGATCGCCAGCGCCAGCGCATCGAAGCGCAAATTCTGCATGGTCGCGCCCTTCAGCATGATGGCGCGGACGATCCGCAAGTAGTGGGTCAGCGGCAGGCATTCGCCGAGATATTGCGCCCAGACCGGCATGCCGGCGAACGGGAACATGAATCCGGAGAGCAGAATGCTCGGCAGGAAGAACATCATGGCCATCTGCATGGCCTGGAGCTGGTTCTGCACCACGGTCGAGATGGTGTAGCCAATCGACAGATTTGTAGCGATGAACAAGGTCGACAGCAGCGCGAGCAGGAACAGATTGCCGAGCAAGGGCACGCCGAACAGGCCGACACCGATGCCGATGATGAGGAAGGCCTGAAGGAAGCCAACCAGCACATAAGGAACGATCTTGCCGAACATCACCTCGACCGGCTTGATCGGCATCGACAGCAGGCTCTCCATGGTGCCGCGCTCGACCTCGCGGGTGACCGAGAGCGCGGTGAAGATCAGCATCGTCATGGTGAGGATAGTGCCGACGAGGCCCGGCACGATATTGAGGCTGGACGACGCGGCCGGATTGTAGCGCGCATGCGCGCGGATCTCGAACGGCATCTCGGGCGGATTGCCGATATAGAGATCGTGCGCAAGCGCGGTCTGCACGACCATGCCGAGCGAGCCGAGCGCGGCGCTGGCCGCAACGGGATCGGTGGCGTCGGCCGCAACCAGCAGCGCCGGCCTGTCGCCGCGCCGCACCGCCCGCTCGAAGCCCCGCGGAATCTCGACGCCGAACAGCACCTTGCCCGATTTCAGCAGGTTGTCGAAATCGTCGACGTCGTGCACCTCGTAGATGAAGCGGAAATAGGCGGTGTTCTCCAGCGCCTTCAACACCGAGCGGGCAAGATCCGAATCCTCCTGGAGCAGCACCGCGCTCGGCAGATTGTGCGGCGTGGTGTTGATGGCATAGCCGAACAGCAGAAGCTGCATCACCGGCAGCATCACGATCATCGCGAACGAGACGCGGTCGCGCTTGAGCTGGATGAACTCCTTGACCAGCATCGCATAGGAGCGCTTCCAGAAGCCGAAGCGCTCGCGGATCGCGTGCGCGGGTGCGGGATGATCGGCGGCGCTCATTGGAAATTGTCCCTGGAACGGCTCATCAATTCGATGAACACGTCTTCGAGCGAGGGCGATGATTTGTGCCAGTGCAGGCCGCTCTTCTCGCGCCACGGCGCGATGTTGGCCTCGAGCGCGGCGACGTCGCGCCCGGAAACGTGCAGCGAAGTGCCGAACGGTGCCACCATGTCCACGCCGGGCTTGCCGGTGAGCGCGGCCGTGAGCCCGTTGAGCTCCTCGCCCGTCACGGTGTAGGTCGTCAGGGCGGACTTCGCGATCACCTCCTCCACCGTGCCGTGCGCCAGCAGATGGCCGTAGGCGATATAGGCGATCTCGTGGCAGCGCTCGGCCTCGTCCATGTAGTGGGTCGAGACCAGGACGGTGAGGCCGTCGGCCGCGAGCGCATGGATCTCGTTCCAGAAATCGCGCCGCGCCTTGGGATCGACGCCGGCGGTCGGCTCGTCCAGCAGCAACAGTTTCGGACTGGGCAGCGTGCAGGCCCCGAGCGCGAGCCGCTGCTTCCAGCCGCCGGAGAGCTCGCCCGCGAGCTGCTCCTCGCGCCCCGACAGCCCGAGCCGCTTGATCATGTCGCGCGCGGCGCCGCGTGCATCGGCGATGCCATAGAGCCGGGCGACGAATTCGAGGTTCTCGCGCACCGAGAGGTCCTGGTACAGGCTGAAGCGCTGGGTCATGTAGCCGACCTGGCGCTTGATCTTTTCGGCATCGCGCCGGATATCGTAGCCGAGGCATGTGCCCTCGCCGCTGTCGGGCGTGAGCAGGCCGCAGAGGATGCGGATGGTGGTGGTCTTGCCCGAGCCGTTCGGCCCGAGGAAGCCGTAGATCGAGCCGCGCTTCACCTGCATCGACAGATCGTGCACGACCTCGCGGCCGCCAAACGACTTGGTCAGGCCCTTGACGTCGATCGCGATGCCGTTGCCGTTGCCGCCGCTCATCGCTTGTCCGCCACCGGCGTTTTTGGATGGAGATAGACGTCAATCGGCTGTCCGACCCGCAAGGCATCGGGCCGCGAGGGTCGCGCCTGGATCAAATAGACCAGCTTGTTGCGCTCATCGAGGCTGTAGATGACAGGCGGAGTGTACTCGGCCGAGGTCGCGATGAAATAGATCTTTGCGGTGAGATCCGCCGCGCAATTGTCGCAAGAGATGCGCACCGTGTCGCCGATCGCAAGCTTCGGCAACTCGGTCTCGGGCACGAAGAAGCGCAGCTTCATGTTGCCGGGCGGCATGATCGAGAGCACCGGCCGCTGCGCCGCCACCATCTCGCCCTCGCGGAAATAGATCTGCTGGATGGTGCCGGCAACGGGCGCAAAGCCCCTGCGCCGCGCCATTCGCGTCTCCGACGTCGCGACCCGCGCTTCGGCGACACGCAAGGACGACACGGCGGAATCGAGATTGGCCTGAGTACCGGAGCCGGTCTTGTTCAGCGAGGCCGCGCGATCATAGGTCTGCTGCGCATTGGCCAGTGTCGCCTTGTTCTGGTTGAGGTCGGCAAGCTGAAGATCGTCGTCGACGGAATAGAGGGCATCGCCGACCTTCACCTCGTCGCCCTCGCGCACATTGAGCTTCGTCACCCGGCCCGCTTCGTCCGGGCTGACGAAGATCATGTCGGCCTCGACCCACCCCTGAAATCCGGGATCGCGCTTGTCCTTGCAGCCGGCAAGGCCGGTTGCAAGGACGAGGGCCACTGCAAACACAGAAAATGCTCGTGACGACCTCATGTCGTCCTCCGTTCGCCAAAAATCAAATCGAGATGGACGCGCAGCATGTCCTGGGCGTCGAGCGGCGCGTGCCGTGCAAACAGGCTCTGCCAGATCACCGCGATCATCGCGGGTGCGACCAGGATCTGCGGATAGCGCGCGAGGTTCTTCTCGCGGATCTCGCCGCGGGCAATGCCGAGCTCGATCAGCGCGCGCATGCCGGCGATCCCGCGCGAGACGACCTCGCGATAGTAGAAATCGGCGACAGACGGAAAGCGCGGCCCTTCCGCCACGATCAATCGCACGAGATCGCCGCGCCTCGTGCCGATGACCTCTTTCAAAAAGTTACCGGCAAAGGCCTCGACGAGATCGCGCACCGAACCCGTCGGCGGCGGCAGCGCATTCAGCTTCGCTACCACCGGCACGATCACAGTGCGCACCAGCTCCTCGAACATCGATTCCTTGTCCTTGAAGTGCAGGTAGATCGTGCCCTTTGCGACACCGGCGCGCTTGGCGATGTCATCGAGCCGCGTCGCGGCAAAGCCGCGCGCGATGAACTCCTCCATCGCCGCTTCCACGATGGCCGACCGACGCTCGGCCGCACGCGTGGCACGGTTCGAAGCGGGCGCAGCGTCGGCGGGCGCACGGCCCTTCGCATCGGCGCGAGCTGCGGTTGGCGTGGCTGCTTTGGTTGGCTTCTTTGTCATCTCCTATTTATGACTGACCAGTCAGTCATAATCAAGACAGCGATCCAGCCTTATGCAAGCCAACGAATTAGTATTTACTAATGCATTAGCACATGCTAATCGAATACCCATGATCGAAGCCGCCCCAAATCCCGTCACCACCGTGATGCGCGCCCTCGCCGATCCGACCCGCCGTGCCGTGTTCGAGCGCGTGTTCGAGAGCAAGGAGATCAGCGTCGCCGAGCTCACCCGCGGCAGCGGCGTGACGCAGGGCGCGATCTCACAGCATCTGAAGTCGCTGAAGCAGGCCGGCCTCGTCGCCGAGCGCGCCGAGGGCCGCAACGTCTATTACCGCGCCGCGCCGCAAGGACTCGAGCCGCTGGTCACCTGGATGGACCATTACGGCGTGTTCTGGCGCGAGCGTTTCCAGAATCTGCGTGACCTCTTGAAGGAGATCGATCCGTGAGTGCAGCCGAGTTCAGAGCCGGGACAAAAGACATCGTCCAAGACATTGTTTTAGAGGAGGTCTTCCCTCACGCGCCCGAGACGATCTGGAGGACGCTGACCAGCGCCCAGTTGATCGCGCGCTGGCTGATGCAGCCGACCGGCTTCGAAGCCGCCGAAGGCAAGGCCTTCACGTTCCAGACCACGCCGGGCGGCAACTGGGATGGCGTTATCCATTGCCGGGTTCTGGAAGTCGTACCGAACCGGCGCCTCGTCTATGCCTGGAAGGGCGGCGACGAACGCAACACCGGCTACGGCGCGCCGCTCGATACCGTCGTGACGTGGTCCCTCACCCCGGTCGAAGCCGGCACGCGGATCCGCCTGGTGCATGCGGGCTTCGTCATGCCGAGGAACGAGTCGGCCTACACGGTTATGAGCGGCGGCTGGAAGAAGGTCGTCCGCCAGCTCGACGAGATCAGTGGCGAGAAGTGAGTGGGAGATCTTTCGATGACCAAGCCTTTTACCGGCGGCTGCGCCTGCGGCGCGATCCGCTATTCGATTCTCGGTGAGCCGCTGTTCAGCAATCACTGCCAGTGCCGGGATTGCCAGCGCGAAAGCGGTAGCGGCCACGGCTCGTACATGACCTTCGCACGCGCCGGCGTCACGGTGACGGGCGAGGCGAAGCATTGGGACATGGTCGGCGACAGCGGCAACGTGAAGACGCGCGGTTTCTGCACGCAGTGCGGCTTGCCGGTCTACATGACCTTCGCCGCAATGCCCGACATCTTCACCATCCGCGCCGCAAGCCTCGACGAGCCCGCCCGCTACAAGCCGCAGGTGGTGACCTACGCGGCGCGCGGGTACGATTGGGATCGTCTCGATCCCGACCTGCCGAAATTCGCAGGCATGCCGCCAGGGTGAGGCGGCTGTATTTGGAGTGTCGAAGTCTCGGCATCGTCATGGCCGGACTGTTCCGCATGTCATTCCCGACGCAATGCTCCGGTCCGCGCATCGCGCGGTACCCGTTGCATCGCCAATGACAGCAAAAGGATTATCCCTTGGCGTCGCAGGCCCAGGCGCGGATCACGCATTCCTTGCCGCCGTATTTGTAGCATTCGCGCGTGGCGGCATTGAGCGAGGCCGAGATCTTCGGTTTCACGGCATAGCCATAGGCGCCGCACGGGTTGGCCATATCGACCGACATCGCGGCGCAGGCGCGCTTCATGGTCACGGTCGTGCAGTCGCCCTTGCACTGCTTCTGCGCCGCGGCACGGGCCTCGCGCTCGGCGCCGTAATCAAAAGCCTGGCCATAGGCCCCGCACTTGCCGACCGCAAACGCGCCGGCAGCATGCGCATCCGTGATGTAGCGAGCGCCGGCGACACAAACCGACAGCGCAAAGAAAAACATCGCGCAACGGCGCGCGACGACATTCGAAGCCATGGAAAAACCCCTCCCCCCAAGGCAGGTGGAGAGGACTCTAAGCGGTGGTCGTTTCCAGATGGTGAACGAGGGGTTGAAAACGGACGAATGAGGCACGGCCGCAGGCTCAGACCTCATCCTGAGGAGACCGCGTAGCGGTCGTCTCGAAGGATGGCCGCGAGCGCGATCCGAGCCCTCACGGTTCAAGACCGCGCCTTTTCAATTGCAGCTACGTTTTCTCGGCCTGCCCAGCCACGTACAGGAAGAGAACAACTCCGCTTGGCGCTCTTGCCGAAGGATCAGAACTTGTGCCAGAATTCAACCATAGGATGTTGCGGGAGGCAGATATGCTTTCTACCAACGATCGAATTGTATTGGGCACCTTAATTGTTCTCATTCTTTGGCTCTTTCTTTTCCTCCCGGTCTATCACGAGTCCTTCGAAGGCATAGTTGTCGTCTGGGATTTCGTCAGCGCCGTAATTTGTGCTGGGATCGTGCTGTTGCTGCTGCCGAGCTTGTGGGCCCGCATCCATGGGTTATTCGAGGTCTTTTCCGATCTCGCCGCTCCGATCTTCGTGCTGATTCTGGCAAGCGTTATCTATTCGACGGCGCAAATGCGCGAGGTTCTGTGGATCAAGTTTGCACCGGGCATCGATCCGAACGACCCGCTCGCGCCCTTCAGTCTCATGGCTGGCGTCTTCGGAACTGATCTGTGGGCAACGAGTTCGATGCTGCTGTTAGTCATCGCCCTCGGCGTATGGGGACCAGCCCACTTCTACCCATATTCCGACGTTGTCTCAGCATTTCGGCTGTATCCCCACGCGCACCGAATAGCGGATCGCCTGCTCGAAGTCATGTCGCAAGCAAACCGTTTCGGCTTTGCTTGGCTGCTGGCGCCACTGCTTCCGGTTGTTATTTTCTACAACGCACTTGTGCCAACCTTTCCGCTGAAGGGTGAGCTGTTTTACGTGGGGTGGGAAATACTCTTCTATGGGCTGTTGCTGGCCTCCATATTTGGCCTCGTCTTCCTCTACACTCTGCTGGTGTACCTGACATCGCGAGACCGATGGCGCATCGATTTCGTCGTCAGAGCTTTTCCCTACTTGCCTTTGATCCCGTTCGTTACGCTATTCAAGAATTTCCCTCGGCTATCGGAAAGCTTTCTCAGTATCAAACTGAACCGCCAACTGTTCGAAGCGGCTCTTTTCTCGCTGTTTGTCCTGGCTATCTTTGCGTTTGTTCTGTTCTGCATCGTACCGATCGTCTACTTGGCCTCCGGGCTCAACATTATGAGCGTGGTGCAAAATGAGATTTTCACGGTAAATGTATTCTTGGCCGCCAGCTTGTCGTTTTCGGCGACGCTGTTCGGTCTGGCCCGTGAAAAGAAGCGATGGCACGGACTTCACGTCATCATCGGCGCGATGCTCGCGTTCGCGTATTTCGACCTTGACGACAACCACGCTATTCGCAGGCTTGCCGGCCAATCGATAGCTGGAACCTACGTGAAGCCATTAACTCTCGAGGACGGGTTTCAAACCTGGATAGCATCGCGCTCTGATCTCGACCGTTTCGAGGACGGCACCTACCCCGTCTACGTGGTGGCAGCTGAAGGAGGTGGCATCTACGCCGCATACCATGCCGGCATGTTCCTCGCCGCAATACAGGATCAGTATCCAGAATTCGCGCAGCACACATTTGCGATCAGTGCAGTCTCGGGAGGCGCTTTGGGCGCCTCGATATTTTCATCCCTCGTCAAGGCAAGAACACGAGTCGATGCGGCCAGAGCGCCTCAGAATTGGTATTGGGACAATGCACAGAGCTTTCTCCAGAAAGACTTCCTCTCCGATCTTATAAGCGCAACTCTCTTCTTGGACGCGCCTGCGCGGATTCTGCCTTGCTGGAATCTCTTATGCCCCGGAGCAAGTTTGAATCGAGCGCGCGCGCTCGAGCGCTCCATCGAAAATGCTTGGCCGGCAGCGGCACAGGATCGGAAGTATCCAAATCCGTTCAAGTCCGGCATTCTCGGCTCTTGGGATCCCAAAAGTGTGGCTCCGGCCCTGCTCTTAAATTCGACCGAAGTCGAGACTGGCGAACGGGTGGTCGTTGCGCCGATGAGCTTGCAGAGCAGTCAAACGCCGGGTCTCTATAGCCTATCTGACAGGAATCCGACGCTCGATATCCCGCTCAGTACCGGTGTTGGATTGAGCGCGAGTTTTCCATTCGTAAGCCCAGCTGGTTGGTATGCAGCGACAGCTCCAACGGGAGAGAGAATACGTACTGAGAAGCGTCGGCTTGTTGATGGTGGTTATTCCGACAATTCGGGAATTGCTACGGCGCTCGATATCATCGCGCGACTTCAAGCATGCCCCGCCACTCGTCCGGTCGACTGCAAGCCTAAAGCGCGATTCATTCTTCTAGCCCTGGTTAGCCCTCCCGCCGACGACGGATTTGACAACTCTACCTACTCCTTTGGTGAATTGGCGACCCCACTGCGAGCCCTGGATAGCATTCGCTCCGAACGCGGCCGGCGCGCCGTTGCGCAGGCTCAACTATTTATGGACCAAAAGACTTGCGCCGACGCCGATCAAGAAAACCATAGTGCATCGTGCACCGAGGGGAGAGTGCGCAAGGTGATCCTCGCGACGGACGATGTGCGCGTCCCACTCGGATGGGTGCTGTCGGATCGATCCCGTAGAGCGATCGAATGCAGTTTCGGCTTGGAAGCTCATTGTCCTGCAGCGCCAATTGGCAAGAACACGGCTAGCATGCGCGAGAACAACAAGAGGATCGCGCTCCAGATCGGAAAGGAATTGAAAACCGATCGAATGTCCGAATCTTCTCCGCCCACCAACGATGCTGCACATCTTGGAACGGGAGCCATTTCTCCGGCGCGGTGAAGAGAATAGCAGCGACCTCCTACGGGCACCACTATCCCCGCCGTGCCGCTTCCAGCGCCTGCGGCGTGTCGATGTCGAGGAACGCGCTCTCGCCATCCACGGGGACTTCGGCCACCGCTTCGGTGTGCTTGGCGATCAGATGGCGCGCGCCGACGTCGCCGTCGAGCGTCATCAATTCCCTAAAGAAGCGGCGCGACCACAGCACGGGATTGCCGCGGCGCCCGTCACTGACGGGCACGACGATGAGGTTGCCGCGATCCGGCGCAAAGCCGTCGATGAGACGGTCGATCAGGCCGGCATCGATCAACGGCATGTCGCCCAAACAGACCACGGCGCCGTCGCAAGCCTCAGGCACGGCCGCGATGCCGGCCTTGACCGAGCTCGCGATGCCGCCGGCGAAATCCGGATTGCGGACGAACTTCACCTTCAAGCCTTGCAGCGCCTGCTCGACCAGCTCGGTCTGATGGCCGGTGACGACGATCACCTCGGACGCCTTGGAGGCCAGCGCCTGCTCGGTCGCGATCCGCACCAGCTTCTTGCCGTCGAGCTCGGCGAGCAGCTTGTTCGGTCCGCCCATCCGGGTCGAGCGGCCCGCCGCGAGCACGATGGCCGCGACCTGGCTGTTGCCCTCGATCGCGGGTTCTGCGCGCGGCTGCGGCCGCGTGACGATCTCCATCAGGAGGCCGCCGACGCCCATGCCCATCAACTCGGAACGCGTCACCTTGATGCCGGCGAGCAGCCGCATCAGCACCCAGTCAAAACCGTTCTCGACCGGCGAGCGTGCGCAGCCCGGCGCGCCCAGCACCGGCACCCCGCCGGCCCGCGCGATCAGCAGCAAATTGCCGGGGTCGACCGGCATGCCGAAATGCTCGATCTCGCCGCCGATCCCGGTGACGGCCGCCGGAATCACGTCGCGGCGGTCGGCGATCGCGGACGCCCCGAACACGATGACGAGCTCCGCACCAAGCCCGAGCAATTCCTTGATCGCGGCCGACAGCGCCCGCTCCTCATGCTGCACGCGCCGCTCGGCAATGATGCTGGCGCCGGCCGGCGCGAGCCGCTCGGCGGTGACGCGCAGCGTCTTGTCGATCACCTTCGACGAGAGGCCCGGCAGCAGCGTCGAGACCACGCCGACGCGCTTGATGACGTAGGGCGCGATCTTCAGCACGTCCCTGCCCGCCGCCTTCACCGCGGCATCGCGCAAATTGCCTTCGACGCCGAACGGGATGATCTTGACGGTGCCGACCATCTCGCCCTCGACCACCGGCTTGTAGGCGGAGAGCGTCGCAAAGGTGATGGCCTCGTCAATATTGTTGATGCGGTCGACCGCGGCGCGGTCGATCACCAGCACGCCCGGGCGCGCGGCGAACAGATTGGCGCGGCCGGTGAAGGCGCGCTCGACATGAATGCCGTCGCCGCCGACGGCCAGCGCGATGCTGGCGGCGGCGACATCCTCGGAGACGTCGCCCTCCTCCATGCGCACCACCACGACGTCCTTGATGCCGGCGCGCGTCAGCGCCTCGACCTCGGCCGGGCCGATCGTCGTACCCTTCTTCAGCACCAGCGGACCCTGGCGCAGGGTGTGGACTGTCACCCCGCCGATCGCATCCTTGGGGCTCGCCGGTCCGAATTTCATGCCGCTTCTTCTTTTTCTTTGGGAGGCAGGCGCAGCACCGCCGTGATCTCGGCCATGATCGACACCGCGATCTCGGACGGCGAGACAGCGCCGATCGCCAGCCCGATGGGTGCGTGGATGCGCGCGATGTCGCTGTCCTTCGCGCCCTGCGCGCGCAGCCGGTCGCCGCGCTTGGCATGCGTTTTTCGCGAGCCGAGCGCGCCGATATAGAAGCAGTTGCGCTCGAAGGCGTGCAGCAGCGCGGGATCGTCGATCTTCGGATCGTGCGTCACCGCGACGAAAGCCGTGTAGACATCGACATTGAGCGGCGGCAGCGCCGTGTCGGGCCATTCGGCGACCAGGGGAATGTCAGGGAAGCGCTCCGCGCTCGCAAACGCCGTGCGGGGATCGACCACGGTGACGTCGTAGCCGAGCGAGCGCGCCAGCGGCGCCAAGGCCTGGCTGATATGGACCGCGCCGACGATGACGAGCTTTGCGGTCGGCGCGTAGACGTTGAGGAACAGCTTTTTGCCGCCGGCTTCTACACTGGCGCTCTTGCCCATGCGAAGCTGCTTGTCCAGTTCGGCACGCAGCGGGTCTTTTGCAAAATCCGCAGCCTTCACTAGGCGCTGATCGCCGGTCTCGGTGTCGGTCACCAAAATCGCCGGCCGGCGCGCGGCGCGCTCGGCATTGAGTTCGTGCAGGATTGCGAGCTTCACGGCTAGCCGACCTTCTCGACGAAGACGCGGATGGTGCCGCCGCAGGACAGCCCGACATTCCAGGCCGTCTCATCGGCAACGCCGAACTCCAGCATCCTGGGCTTGCCGCTCTGGATCACGTCCATGGCCTCGGTGACCACGGCGCCTTCGACGCAGCCGCCGGACACCGACCCCAGAAACGTGCCCTCATCGTTGATGACGAGGCTCGAGCCCGCCGGGCGCGGCGCCGAGCCCCAGGTCTCGACAACGGTGGCCAGCGCGACGCCCCGGCCGGCCTTCTGCCAATCCTCCGCCGCCTTCAGAATATCCTCGTCGCGATCGAGCATGGCTTAACCTCTCAAGCTGCGGAACGGATCAGGCTGCGGTGATGCGGCGGCAGCGGCCGGGAGAGCGTCGTGATCAGCTCCTGGATCGAACTCAAATTATGTACCGGGCGGAATTCGTCAACGTGCGGGAGCATCATTTTGATGCCCTGGGCCTTGGCCTCGAAGCCGCCGAACCGCAGAAGCGGGTTGAGCCAGATCAGTCGCCGGCAGGACCGGTGCAGCCGGTCCATCTCGAAGGCGAGCCTGGAATCGGCCTCCCGCTCCAGCCCGTCGGAGATCAGCAGCACGATGGCGCCCTGGCTCAGCACCCGCCGCGCCCACAATTTGTTGAAGTTGTGCAGCGAGGCCGAAATCCGGGTGCCGCCGGCCCAGTCCTCGACCGAGGCCGAGCAGCTCGCCAGCGCCTCATCAGGGTCGCGCTGGCGCAGTGCCCGGGTGACGTTGGTCAGCCGGGTGCCGAACAGGAACACCGAGACGCGCTTTCGCGCGTCCCCGATGGCATGCAGGAAATGCAGGAACAGGCGGGTGTACTCGCTCATCGAGCCCGAGATATCGAGCAGGGCTACGATCGGCGCCGGCTTCTCGATGCGCCCGAGGCGATGGATGTCGATGATGTCGCCGCCGGTACGCAAGGACGCGCGCAGCGTGCGGCGCAAATCGAGACGAAGCCCGCGGGGATCGGGCCGGTGCCGGCGCGTCAGAAGCTCGGCCTGCGGCAACCGCATCCGCTCGACGGCGCGGAGCGCTTCGGTGATCTCAGCCGCGCTCATCTGGGCAAAATCCTTCTTCTGAAGGATCTCCTTGTCGGAGACCGACAGGCGCAAATCCTGCTCCTGGTGCTGCGGCGTCTCCGTCATCCGCGGCTGCGACATCGCCTCCTGCACGCGGCGGGAGCCGGCCTGCGGCTTCTTCTTGGCCTGCTCCGGCAACGGCACCGAATCCAGCATGTGCTTCCACTCTTCCGAGGCGCGGAAGAACAAGTTGAAGGCCTGCCTGAAGATCAGCGCATGCTCGTGGCGCTTGACGAAGATCGCCTCCAGCGTGGTGAAGACGTCGGCGCGGTTGCCGATGTCGATCACCTGGAGCGCGCTCATGGCATCGATGACGGCGCCCGGCCCGACCGGCATGCTGGCTGCACGCAACGCGCGGGCAAAGCCGACGATGTTGTCGGCGAACTGCTCGGTCTGGTCGGGCGCAAGGTGGTTGATGGCCATGGTCTCGTATCCATCCCCTCGTCATTCCGGGGCGCGCCCGCTTGGGCGCGAGCCCGGAATCCATTTATCCGCAGTACGTGCGGCCCGATGGATTCCGGGTTCGCGCTACGCGCGCCCCGGAATGACGAGCGCAATTTGACGCGAGATCAATTCTCGCTCGTCGCTTCCTTCAGCACCTTTTGCAAGGTATCGCCCTGCATCCGGGTGATATCGTCCTGGTACTTGAGCAGCGCCCCCAGCGTGTCGCCGACCACTTGCGGGGTCAGCGACCGGGCATCGAGCTCCGACAGCGCTGTGGCCCAGTCGATGGTCTCGGCGACGCCAGGCGACTTGTAGAAATCCTGGTTGCGCAACGCCTGGACGAAACGCACGACCTGCTGCGACAGCTTGGCGGAGATGCCGGGCACGCGCGTCTTGACGATCGCGAGCTCGCGCTCGGCTTCGGGATAGTCGACCCAGTGATAGAGGCAGCGCCGCTTCAGCGCGTCATGGATCTCGCGGGTACGGTTGGAGGTGATGATGACGATCGGCGGATGCGGCGCCTTCACGGTGCCGAATTCGGGAATGGTCACCTGGAAGTCGCTGAGGATTTCGAGCAGGTATGCCTCGAACGCCTCGTCGGCGCGGTCGAGCTCGTCGATCAGCAGCACCGGCGGTCCCGCGACGTCGGGCTCCAGCGCCTGAAGCAACGGCCGCTTGATCATGTAGCGGTCGGCGAAGATGTCGGACGAGAGCTGATCGCGGTCGGTGTCGCCGGCGGCTTCCGCCATCCGGATCGCGATCATCTGTGCGGCGCTGTTCCACTCGTAGACGGCAGAGGAGACGTCGAGGCCCTCGTAGCACTGCAGGCGGATCAGCTTCCGCCCCAGCGCCGCCGACAGCACCTTTGCGATCTCGGTCTTGCCGACGCCGGCTTCGCCCTCGAGGAACAGCGGCCGGCCCATGCGCAGCGACAGATAGGTCACCGTCGCCAGCGATCGCTCCGCGAGATAACCGCGCGAAGTCAAAAGTTCGAGCATCGCATCGACCGATGCCGGCAGGGCCGTGAGAGTCATGAAAATGCCAGTCTCGCTACGCCCTCACCGGGGACAAGTTTGGGCCGAGGCGTGAGGTTCACTCACTCCTTGGCGTTGGCGGCATCGAGGGCACGCCGCGTCAGCACCCCGATGAGATGCGCACGGTATTCGGCGCTGCCGTGGATGTCGCTGTTGAGGCCTTCCGCCGGCACCTCGATGCCGTCGAGCGCCTTCGCGGCGAAGCGCTTCTTCAGGGCTTCCTCGAACGCGGTGACGCGGAACACGCCTTCGGAGCCGGCGCCGGTGACGGCGACGCGCACGTCCGAAGGACGCCGCGCCACGAACACGCCGACCAGCGCATAGCGCGAAGCCTGGTTGCGGAACTTGATGTAGGCCGCCTTCTTCGGCAGCGGGAACATCACCTTGGTGATGATCTCGTCGGCTTCGAGCGCCGTCGTGAACAGGCCCTGGAAATACTCTTCCGCCTTGAGGCGGCGCTTGTTGGTGACGATGGTGGCGCCGAGCGCGAGCACCGCGGCCGGATAGTCCGCGGTCGGATCGTTGTTGGCGAGCGAGCCGCCGATCGTGCCCTTGTGGCGCACGGCCGGGTCGCCGATCTGGCTGGCAAGATTGGCCAGCGCCGGGATCGCCTCACCGACGATCGCGGAGCTTGCGACCTCGGCATGCCTGGCGGTGGCGCCGATCACGAGCGCGCGGCCCTTCATCTCGATCGTGTTGAGCCCCTCGATGTGGGAGAGGTCGACCAGATGCGGGGGGCTGGCGAGACGCTGCTTCATGACGGGAATCAGCGTGTGGCCGCCGGCGATCACCTTGGCGTCTTCGTTCTTCACCAGGAGGTTGGCCGCCTGGCGAACGGTCCCAGGGCGATGGTATTTGAATTCGTACATCTGAATGTCCTGATCGCAGAATGCGCGCGCGGTTAGGCGAGATCGGATTTCGCCATCGCCTTGGCGCCGGCGGAGATCGAAGCGACGATGTTCTGGTAGCCGGTGCAACGGCAGAGATTGCCTTCCAGCTCCTCGCGGATGGTGTGGTCGTCGAGCTCGTGGCCCTTGCGATGGACGATGTCGATCGCGGTCATGATCATGCCCGGCGTGCAGAAGCCGCACTGCAGGCCATGGTGCTCGCGGAAGGCCTCCTGCATCGGATGCAGCGGAGCGCCGTCGGCGGCCAGTCCCTCGATCGTCTTGACCTCGTGGCCATCGGCCATCACGGCCAGCGTGGTGCAGGACTTCACGGCCTTGCCGTCGAGATGCACGACACAGGCGCCGCACTGCGAGGTATCGCAGCCGACATGGGTGCCGGTCAGGCGCAGATTCTCGCGCAGGAACTGCACCAGAAGGGTGCGGGGATCGACGTTGGCCGTGACAGGATTGCCGTTCACGATGAGGGAGATTTTTGCCATAAGCACTCTCTATCAGCGCCCCGACGGGTCCCGTCGAAGCGGTTCTTATAATTATTCCAACCCATCATATGGGCCATTATGCCCGGGGGCAACATCGCCCCGGATGCAAGGCGCCATGCCGAAAGGCGATAGCCTTCAGCCCTGTACCGCTAGCCCTGTACCGCTTTGGCGAAGTTCGCGAAAAATTCGTCGGCCAGTTTCTTGGCGGCGCCGTTGATGAGGCGCTGGCCGAGCTGCGCCAACTTGCCGCCGATCTGCGCCTCGACCTCGTAGGAGAGCAGCGTACCGCCGTCCTTCTCCGCGAGCTTGACCACAGCGCCGCCCTTGGCGAAGCCGGCCACCCCGCCCTCGCCTTCGCCGGAGATCTTGTAGCCGTTCGGCGGGTCGAGATCGGAGAGTGTGACCTTGCCCTTGAAGCGCGCCGACACCGGCCCGACCTTCATTTTCGCCGTCGCGCGAAAGCCGCCGTCGTCGGTCTTCTCCAGCTCCTCGCAGCCGGGGATGCAGGCCTTCAGCACCTCGGGATTATTGAGCTTCTCCCACACGGCCTCGCGCGGCGCCGCAAGCTGGACTTCGCCGTTCATCGTCATGGCCATGGGGTACCTCCCGGATGCTTCTCTATAATGTGCTCAAGTAACGCACGGAGGCCGCAAAGGAAAGGGCAGCCCCCGGCCACGTGCAATGCATATTCGCAACTGCAAAAAGCTTTGCGCCGATGGTTTGGGATTGGCAGAGCCGGGGCATGGTGATTAGGTCCCGCGCAACATGAGCACAGCCCTCTCCCCCCTGCTCGCGCCGATGCTGTCGAGCCCAGCCATGCGCGCGGTCTGCGACGACCGGTCGACCCTCCAGAACATGCTCGATTTCGAGGCAGCCCTGGCACGCGCCGAGGCCGCCACGGATGTGATTCCCGCATCCGCGGTGGGCCCGATCGAAGCTGCGTGCAGGGCCGATACCTTTGACATGGCCGCTCTGGGCGAGGCCGCGACGCGATCCGGCAATCTCGCGATTCCCCTGGTCAAGGCGCTGACCGCCAATGTCGGCAAGGCCGATGCGGAGGCCGCCCGCTACGTCCATTGGGGCGCGACGAGCCAGGACGTCATCGACACCGCGACCATGCTCACGCTTCGCGCCGGCATCGATGCGCTCGATGCCGATCTCAGCCGCGCCATCAAGGGCTTTGCCGCCCTGGCGCGGAGCCATCGCAACACCGCCATGGTGGCGCGGACCTGGCTCCAGCACGCGCTGCCGATGCCGTTCGGGCTCAAGGCCGCGGAATACGCATCAAGCCTCGCCCGCGCCCGCTGCCGCCTGCGGCGGCTCTCCCGCGAGGGCCTTGCGCTGCAATTCGGCGGTGCCGCCGGCACGCTCGCGGCCCTCGGCGACAAGGGGCTCGTCGTTGCAGAGCGATTGGCGCAGGAGCTCAACCTGCCGCTGCCGGAAGCGCCCTGGCACACCCATCGCGACCGGATCGCGGAAGCCGCATCATGCTTTGCGATTCTCGCCGGAAGCTGCGGCAAGATCGCGCGCGACGTCTCGCTGATGATGCAGACCGATGTTGGCGAAGCGTTCGAGCCCGCCGGCGAAGGCCGCGGTGGCTCCTCGACCATGCCGCACAAGCGCAACCCGGTCGCGGCCGCGAGCGCGCTGGGCTGCGCAACCATGGCGCCACAGCTCGCCGCGACGATCTTCGCAGCTCAAGTGCAGGACCACGAGCGCAGCGCCGGCCCCTGGCACGCGGAATGGCCGACGCTGCCGCAATTGATGCTGGTCGCCTCGGGCGCGCTCGCCGCCATCGTCGATATCGCGGAGGGCCTCGACGTCGATGCCGCGCGCATGCGCAGCAATCTCGATGCGACGCATGGGCTCATCATGGCGGAAGCCGTTACGTTTGCGCTGGCCGACAAGATCGGCAAGAGCGATGCGCATCATCTGATCGAGGCCGCCAGCAAGCGCGCGGTCGCCGAGAAGAAGCATCTGCGCGAGGTTCTCGCGGCCGATTCGCAGGTCACGGCGCATCTTTCGCCGGAAAAAATTGCGGCATTGTTCGAGCCGATGGCCTATCAAGGGGCTTCCCAAGCCCTGATCGACCGGCTGCTCGACAGCCTCGAGCGCGACTGAAACGGAGACGCCCAGCATGCCCATGATCGATGCCGACGGTTGCCTGATCAACGTCTCCGTCGAGGGCCGCGACGGCGGGCCGACGCTGATGCTGTCCAACTCGCTGGGCTGCACGTTGCAGATGTGGGAGCCGCAGATGAAGGCGTTGACGCAGGTGTTCCGCGTCATCCGCTACGACCGCCGCGGCCACGGCAAGTCCAACGTTCCGCCTGCCCCCTATACGATGGAGCGCTTCGGCCGCGACGTGCTGGCAATCCTCGACGACCTCAACATCGAGAAGGTGCATTGGTGCGGCCTGTCGATGGGCGGCATGGTCGGGCAATGGTTAGGGGCCAATGCGCCGGAGCGCTTCGGCAAGCTCATCCTCGCCAACACCTCCTGCTACTACGCCGAGCCGACCAAATGGCTGGAGCGCATCGACGCCGTGAAGAAGGGCGGCATCGCGGCGGTGGCCGATGCCGTCATCGCGGGCTGGCTGACCCAGGATTTCCGCGAGCGCGAGCCGCAGATCACGGCGAAGATGAAGTCGATGCTGCTCGCCTCCCCCGTCGAGGGCTATCTCGCCTGCTGCGAGGCGCTGTCGACGCTCGACCAGCGCGAGCTGCTCGCCAAGATCAAGAGCCCGACACTGGTGATCGCCGGCCGCCACGACATGGCGACGCCGATCTCGGCGGGTGAATTGATCCGCTCCAACATTCCCGGCGCAAGCATGACCATCATCGACGCCGCGCACATTTCAAATGTCGAGCAGCCGCACGCGTTCACCGACGCGGTGGTGGGTTTCCTGACGCAGCGCTAGCCGCTATCCGGAGAAAAAACATGGACGACCAGAAGCGCCGCGATGCCGGCATGAACGTGCGCCGGAAGGTGCTGGGCAATGCCTGGGTCGACAAGTCGATCGCGAACCGCAATGCCTTCAACACCGACTTCCAGGACATGATCACGCGCTACGCCTGGGGCGAGATCTGGACGCGGCCGCATTTCGACGAGCGTACGCGGCGCGTGCTCGTGATCGGCACCATGGTCGCGCTGGGGCAATGGGACGAATTCCGCCTGCATGTGCGCGCGGCGCTCGCCGAGGGCGGCTTCACCCCCGACGACATCAAGGAAATCCTGCTTCAGCAGGCAATCTATTGCGGCGTGCCGGCGGCGAACCACGCCGTCAAGGAAGCCTCAGCGATTGTGCAGGAGCTCGGCCTGCTCAAGAGCTAGCGGCGCGGCGGTTTCGACGGCCTCCCGAACGTTCTTGGGCGCCGGCGCGGGCCGCTCGATCACCACCACGATGGCAGCGCCGAGCAGCAGCAGGAGTTCGGTGGCATGCAGCCGGAGCGCGGCCATCTCGCCGACCTTCGAGGCCATCAACATGCTCGTAAACGAGATGAGGCTGCCGATCGCAAGCGCAATGCCGAGCGCCTCGTCGCTGCCGCCATTCTTGCGGACGCGGGGAATACACAGAAGCGCGAGATAGATGGCAAAGAACGCCACCACCGTCAGCCGGCCCAGCGCCAGCAGCCAGGCGGCACGCACCGTGCTCATCCCCGCCATCTGAAGATGATCGCTGAGGAACAGCGCCACCGCGACACTCGGCCGCTCGTAGAGGCCGTGCACCGGTGCCACCATGATGTTGAAGGCCACGAGCGTCCAGGCCGGGATGAAATAGGCCGCCAGCAGGGCGCCGTTGACCGAACCGATCCGCCAATTCCTGAACATGCCGCTTCCCGCTTCGCTCGCTGCGCGCCTTCCATGGAAAGGCTTTGCCGGGGAGCTAACTCGCATCAGACCATGGCGGCAATTTAAACCCTTTGTTTACCTTAACCGGCCCGCCGGGCGGCGCGCCCAAGGAAAAAGGCCCCGCCTCCCGGCGGGGCCCTCTTCACGTCTAGGCTCCGAAACTACTTGTCCTGACCGTGCTGGCCGCCCTGTTGCTGGCCGGGCTTCTCGCCCTGGCGCTGCGGATCCTGCTGCTGCTGTCCGGGTTTCTGCCCGCCACCCTGCTGCTGCCCGGGTTTCTGAGTCTGCTGGCCCGGATTCTGATCTTGCTGCTTCGACATTTGGGGGAACTCCCTAGTTGGACCTCAGAGGAGAGACAACGGCCGGGATTCAGTTTGGTTGCTTTGCGGAACCCGGTTCCTCGCACCTGCGGAACCGAAATGACATCCGTAGCGAAATGACCTCTGTACAAGCCTTTGTGTCGAGGCATGGCCAGTTGCAGCCACCAGTTCCCTCCTGTTACAAAACGAGAAGAATGCTTAGGGGCTGCCGGGGCCCGAGAAGAAACTCAATCACACTTTCTCTCGAAGAGCTCCCTTTGAGCCGCGTCAGGTTTGGTAACGGCAGCCCATGGATTATTTCGCCCAGCAGCTCATCAACGGTCTCGTTCTGGGCTCGATCTACGGCCTGATCGCCATCGGCTATACGATGGTCTACGGCATCGTCGGCATGATCAATTTCGCCCATGGCGATGTCTTCATGATCGGCGGCTTCATCGCCCTGATCACCTTCCTGATCCTGATCTCACTCGGCTTGACCGCGATCCCGGTGATCCTGCTGGTGGTGCTGCTGGTGTCGATGGCGATCACCGCGCTCTATGGCTGGACCATCGAACGCATCGCCTACCGGCCCCTGCGTCATTCCTTCCGCCTCGCCCCGATGCTGTCGGCGATCGGCATGTCCTTCGTGCTGACCAATTACTCGCAGGTGGCGCAGGGCGCCCGCGTCAAGCCGATCCCGCCCTTCATCACCGGCGGCTATACGCTGCACGAAAGCGCGGACGGTTTTGTGATCCAGCTCTCCAACATCCAGATCATGGTGGTTCTCACCACCATCGTGCTGCTTGGAATCTTCACCTGGCTGGTGTCGCGCACCCGGCTCGGCCGCGACATGCGCGCCTGCGAGCAGGACCAGACCATGGCGGCGCTGCTCGGCGTCAACGTCGACCGCACCATCTCCATGACCTTCGTGATCGGCGCCGCACTCGCCGCGGTCGCGGGCCTGATGTACCTGCTCTATTACGGCCTGGTGGATTTCTTCATGGGCTTCGTGGCCGGCATCAAGGCGTTCACCGCGGCGGTGCTCGGCGGCATCGGCTCGCTGCCTGGCGCCATGCTGGGCGGTCTCGCGATCGGCCTGATCGAGACGTTCTGGTCGGCCTATTTCTCGGTCGAGTACAAGGACGTCGCGGCGTTCTCGATCCTGATCGTCGTGCTGATCTTCATGCCGACCGGCCTGCTTGGCCGTCCCGAAGTCGAAAAAGTCTGACGGTCGCCGCGTGACAATTCTCTCGAGCAATACGGCCAAACCTGCAACGGACATCCCCGCTCTGCTGAAGACGGCCTTCGTCAACGCCCTGATCGCGCTGGTGCTGTTCTCGCTGATGGTCGGCGTCCGCACCGAAGCGGGTTCCGACGGCCAGCTCACCTATTGGACCCGCTTCGGCGAGGTCGCCTCCCTCGTTGCCGCCGTGTTCGGCGGCTCGATCGTGCTCGGGCTGTTGCGACAGTGGATCGGGTCCAGCGGCACCGACAAGCTGGTGCCGCCGGCTGTACGCAGCGGCATGTCGTTTCTGGGCCGCTACCTGGCGCCCGCACTTCTGATCTTCACGGTGCTTGTGCCGGTGATCTTCTATGACCAGCGCTATATCCTCGATCTCGCGATCCTCGTGCTCACCTATGTGATGCTGGGCTGGGGGCTGAATGTCGTGGTCGGGCTCGCCGGCCTGCTCGACCTCGGCTACGTCGCCTTCTATGCGGTCGGCGCCTATTCCTACGCGCTGCTCGCCACCAATTTCGGCTGGTCGTTCTGGGTCTGCCTGCCGCTTGCCGGCATCCTCGCCGCGTTCTGGGGCGTGCTGCTCGGCTTCCCCGTACTGCGCCTGCGCGGCGACTATCTCGCCATCGTGACGCTCGCCTTCGGCGAGATCATCCGCCTCGTCATCATCAACTGGCAGAGCCTCACCGGCGGCCCCAACGGCGTCTCCAGCATTCCCCGCCCCTCGTTCTTCGGCATCCCGCTGGACAACAGCGACAACGGGCTCGCCGCCAGGCTCGGCATCGAATATTCGCCGACCCAGCGCATCGTCTTCCTGTTCTACCTGATCCTGGCGCTTGCGCTGCTCACCAACTGGGTGACGATCCGGCTGCGCCGCCTGCCGATCGGCCGCGCCTGGGAGGCCTTGCGCGAGGACGAGGTCGCCTGCCGCGCGCTCGGCATCAACACCACGACCACCAAGCTCACGGCGTTCGCGACCGGCGCTATGTTCGGCGGCTTTGCCGGTGCGTTCTTCGCGACGCGCCAGGGCTTCATCAGTCCGGAATCCTTCACCTTCCAGGAATCGGCGCTGGTGCTCGCCATCGTCGTGCTCGGCGGCATGGGCTCGCAGCTCGGCGTCGCGCTCGCCGCGCTCGCCATGATCGGCGGCTTCGAGCTGTTCCGCAGCCTCGAGACCTACCGCATGCTGGTGTTCGGCATGGCCATGGTGCTGATCATGATCTGGCGGCCGCGCGGCCTGATCGGCCATCGCGCGCCGACCGTGTATCTGACCAAGGCGCAGGCGATCTCTTCCGACCTCGTCAAGGAAGGGCACGGATGAGCGCCGACAAGATTAGCGACAAGATTCTTGGCGTCGATCGGCTGACCATGCGCTTCGGTGGCATCGTCGCCGTGCAGGACCTGTCGTTTGCGGCCGAACGGAAGAAGATCACCGCGCTGATCGGACCGAACGGCGCCGGCAAGACCACCGTGTTCAACTGCATCACCGGCTTCTACAAGCCGAGCGGCGGCGCCATTCGCCTCACCCATGACGACGGCAAGCTGATTGCGCTGGAGCGGCTCAACGATTTCCGCATCGCCAAGCAGGCCAAGGTGGCGCGCACCTTCCAGAACATCCGCCTGTTTCCCGGCATGACCGCGCTGGAAAACCTGATGGTGGCACAGCACAACGCGTTGATGCGCGCCTCCGGCTTCACTTTTCTCGGCCTCATCGGCGCGCCCGGCTACCGCGACGCCGAAAAGCGCGCGATCGACCTCGCCACCGACTGGCTGAAGCGGGTCAATTTGCTCGACCGCGCCGACGATGCCGCCGGCAATTTCGCCTATGGCGACCAGCGCAGGCTCGAGATTGCGCGCGCGATGTGCACCGAGCCTGCGCTTTTGTGCCTGGACGAACCCGCCGCGGGTCTCAACGCGCGCGAGAGCGCAGCCTTGAGCGAGCTCCTGCTATCGATCCGCAACGAGCTCGGTACCTCGATCCTGCTGATCGAGCACGACATGTCGGTCGTGATGGAGATCTCCGACCACATCGTGGTGATGGACCACGGCGTCAAGATCGCGGAAGGCACCCCGCGCGAGATCCGCGACGATCCCAAGGTGATCGCCGCCTATCTCGGCACCGACGAGGAAGAGGCCGTGGCCGTGATGGAGAGCGGGTCGTGACGTCGTCCGCTCCCCTGCTGTCGATCCGGGGCCTGCGCGCCGCCTACGGCAAGATCGAGGCGCTAAAGGGCGTCGATGTCGAGATCAGCGCCGGCGAGATCGTCGCGCTGATCGGCGCCAACGGCGCCGGCAAGTCGACGCTGATGATGACGATCTTCGGCAAGCCGCGCGCCCGCGCCGGCCAGATCCTGTACGAAGGCCGTGACATCACCGACGTTCCCACCCATGAGATCGCCCATTTGCGCATCGCGCAATCGCCGGAAGGCCGCCGCATCTTCCCGCGCATGAGCGTCGCGGAAAACCTCCAGATGGGGGCGGATGCCACCGGATGCACCGACGCCGAACGCGAGGCCACGCTGCAACGCGTGTTCACGCTGTTCCCGCGCCTGAAGGAGCGCTACGCCCAGCGCGGCGGAACGCTGTCCGGCGGCGAGCAGCAGATGCTGGCAATCGGCCGCGCTCTGATGAGCCGCCCCCGCCTGCTCCTGCTCGACGAGCCCTCGCTCGGGCTGGCGCCGCTGATCGCGCGCCAGATTTTCGATGCGATCCGCACCCTGAACCGCCAGGACGGCCTGACGGTCCTGATCGTCGAGCAGAACGCCAACCATGCGCTGAAGCTCGCCCATCGCGGTTACGTCATGGTCAACGGCCTGATCACGCTGGCCGGGACCGGCGCCGAGTTGTTGCAGCGCCCCGAGATTCGCGCCGCCTACCTGGAGGGCGGCCGGCACGGCTGAGGTTGCCGACGGGGAGCGCGTGCGGCCGAATGTGGCGAGATATCTCCGCCAATGCCCGTATTTTGCCGGTGACTTCTCCCGAGATTCATTCAAGAATGGCGCCGGTTTAGACCGGGCGTACCCGGCAACTTCCACAGTCGACCACCCGCGAGGTATCTCATGAAATCACTGAAGCTCATCGGTCTGGCATTCGGCGCGTCGATCGCGCTATCGAGCGCGGCTTTCGCGCAGGATGTCACCGTCGCAGTCGCAGGCCCGATGACCGGCGGAGAGTCCGCCTTCGGCCGCCAGATGAAGAACGGCGCCGAGATGGCCGTGGCTGACATCAACGCCGCCGGCGGCGTCAACGGCAAGAAGCTCGCGCTCAACGTCGAGGACGACGCCTGCGACCCGAAGCAGGCGCGCTCGATCGCCGAAAAGATCGCCGGCGCGAAAATTCCGTTCGTGGCCGGGCACTATTGCTCGTCGTCGTCGATCCCCGCCTCCGAAGCCTATGCCGACGGCAACGTGCTCCAGATCACGCCGGCCTCGACCAATCCGAAGTTCACCGATAGCGGACTCTGGAACGTGGCGCGCGTCTGCGGCCGTGACGACCAGCAGGGCCTGGTCGCGGCGCAGTACATCGCCAAGAACTACAAGGGCAAGAACATCGCGATCCTCAACGACAAGACCACCTACGGCAAGGGTCTCGCCGATGAGACCAAGAAGGCGCTCAACAAGGCCGGCATCACCGAGAAGATGTACGAGTCCTACAACAAGGGCGACAAGGACTTCAACGCGATCGTCTCGCGCCTGAAGCGCGACAACATCGACCTCGTCTATGTCGGCGGCTATCATCAGGAGAGCGGCCTGATCCTGCGCCAGATGCGTGACCAGGGCCTCAAGACGATCCTGATGGCCGGCGACGCGCTCGCCGACAAGGAGTACGCCTCCATCACCGGTCCGGCCGGCGAAGGCACGCTGTTCACCTTCGGCCCCGATCCGCGCAACAAGCCGACCGCGAAGAAGATCGTCGACGCCTTCAAGGCCAAGAACATCGACCCCGAGGGCTATACGCTCTACACCTACGCGGCGATGCAGGTCTGGTCGCAGGCGGCAAAGAAGGCCGGCACCACGGACGCCAAGAAGGTCATGGCGGCGATCAAGGCCGGCAAGTGGGACACCGTGATCGGCCCGATCGAGTACGACGCCAAGGGCGACATCAAGCAGCTCGACTATGTCGTCTACAAATGGGACGCCAAGGGCGGCTACGCCGAGATCAAGGGCAACGGCACCTAAGACAGGATGCCTGACCTTTTAATCAGATCAATCCAACGCCCCGGTTCGCCGGGGCGTTTTCTTTCGCCGTGCGGTCACACGGCTGCGGAGAGTTCGCCGCCCGCCGCAGCCTGGGCCTTGTGGAGCGCTTGCAGGAGATCGTTCGGCCGAAATGGCTTTTGCAGGCATACCACGTCGGCCAGACCAGGCGCCTCGCCCATGAAATCCAGCGCGGTCATGCCGGAGACCGCGACGATCGGGAACCCGGGAACTCGCTCGCGAATGGCCGCCATGACGTCAACGCCGCTGGTGTCGGCCAGGAAAATATCGACGATCGCGGCATCGAAAGCGCCCTCGCTGAAGGCTTTCAGGCCCGCTGCGCCGCTCTCGGCTTCGACGACGTCAAAGCGGTTGACCCGAAGCACGATCGCGACCATGGCGCGGACCTCCTTCTGGTCGTCGACAACGAGAACACGGCGCATGGGAACAACTCCCGGATACGTATCATTATTTGGTTCAATTCACCGCAACTGCCCGGCAAGGCAGTATGGGTCTGTCCCGGTAAATCACCTCTTACCAGCTACCTGTTCCAAGTCCCACCCCAAGTTAAATAAGCTGTAACCTTCGGTTGAGTCGCATGCGCTTTCTGTCAGGATGCGCGCCCGGAGCGGGCTACCATGCGGGTAGCGGCTTCTCGGCCGGAAGAGATTGACGTAGGAGGTCATCATGCCGGCTTACGAGAGATCGACGTGCTAGCGCCTAACGACCGAAGCACATTCCTGTCGACCTTGCCGGCTACGCGAAGCGATCGCAGGGCTGCGTTGGCGATCGTCGGCATCTCCGCAATCCTGTTCGCGCTGGCGGTACCGTTTGCGGGCTTGCCGCTCGCACAGGTGCCGGCCTTCGTGGCGAGCTACCAGTCGGCGCTCGCGGTCAGCGACATCATCACCGCCGTCTTGCTGCTGTCGCAGTTCGCCGTCCTGCGCAGCCGCGCGCTGCTGCTGCTGTCGACCGGCTATCTGTTCACGGCGGCCGCCGCGGTGACCCACGCCCTCACCTTCCCCGGGCTGTTCGCCCCGGCCGGATTGTTCGGTGCAGGCCCGCAGACCACCGTCTGGCTCTACATGATCTGGCACGCCGGTTTCCCGCTGTTCGTGCTGGCCTATGCCTGGCTCAAGGACGGCAACGGCGGCAACAGGATTGCGAGCTCGGCGGCTCCCGCGATCGCTCTCTCCGTCGCCGGCGTGGTCGTCGCGATGACCGTCTTCGCCTGGCTGGTGACTGCGCAGCACGGCCTGCTGCCGGTCCTGCTCAAGGACGGCCACTACACCCCCACCATGATCGGCGTGGTGTCGTTCGTGTGGTCCCTGAGCTTCGCGGCGCTGGTCACGCTGTGGTTTCGCAAGCCGCACACGGTGATCGACGTCTGGCTCATGGTCACGATGTGCGCCTGGCTGTTCGACATCGCGCTGTCAGCGATCGTCAACGTCGCGCGTTTCGACCTCGGCTTCTATGCCGGCCGGCTCTACGGCCTCGGTGCGTCGAGTTTCGTGCTCGCGGTGCTGCTGATCGAGAACGTGCGTCTCCAGGCCAACACCGCAGGCATGGTCGGCGCGCTGCAGCGGCAGTCGAGCTCGGAGCGGAACTATTATGCCGAGCGCGAGCGGCTGTTCAGCGCCGTCGTCGAGTCCTCCAACGACGCCATCATCACGAAGTCGCTCGACGGCACCATCACGTCCTGGAACAAGGCGGCCGAGCGCGTCTTCGGCTACTCCGCCAGCGAGGCGATCGGCCGCCAGGTCGATATCATCATGCCGGAGGGGCAGCGGGAGGAAGTCGCCGAAATGCTGGCCCGCACCCGCAACGGCGAGGTCATCGACCAGCACGAGACCGTGCGGCTGCACAAGAGTGGCCAGCCGATCGACGTCGTGCTGAGCCAGGTCCCGCTGCGATCGACCGACGGCAAGATCATCGGCGCCTCCAAGGTCGCCCGCGACATCACCGAGCGGAAGCGGGCGGAATCCGCTCTCAACCGCGAGATCGAGGAGCGCCAGCGCATCTTCGAGACCTCGCAGGACCTGATCCTCGTGACCGACGGTTACGGCAATTTCATCCAGATCAGCCCGAGCGTGAAGGACATCCTCGGGTACAAGCCGGAGGACATGATCGGGCACAGCGCCATCGAGTTCATTCACCCCGATGACCTCGACAACACCCGCAGCGAGATGCGCGCGGCGCGGCGTGGCGCGGTCAAGCGCAGCTTCGAGGCGCGCTACTACCACTACGACGGTCACGAGGTGACGCTGAACTGGATGGGGACCTGGTCGGAGCCGGTGAAGCGCCATTTCTTCATCGGCCGCGACCTCACCGAGAAGCAGGCCGCGGAAGCCCAACTCAGGCAGGTCCAGAAAATGGACTCCATCGGCCAGCTGACCGGCGGCGTCGCCCACGATTTCAACAACGTGCTGACCGTCATCACTGGCACGATCGGCATCCTCGCGGACGCGGTGGCCGACCGTCCCGAGCTCGCCGCCATCACCAAGTTGATCGACGACGCCGCCGAGCGTGGCGCGCAACTGACCAAGCACCTGCTCGCCTTTGCCCGCAAGCAGCCGCTCCAGCCGCGCGAGATCGACGTCAATGCGCTGGCGCTCGAGGCCGCAAAGCTGCTGCACCCGACCCTCGGCGAGCAGATCACCATCATGCCGCAGCTCACCGAGGATGCCTGGCCGGCGCTGGTCGACCCGGGCCAGCTTTCCACCGCGATCCTCAATCTCGCGCTGAACGCGCGCGACGCCATGCCGGACGGCGGCACATTGGTGCTGGAGACCCGCAACATCTTCCTCGACGACGGCTATGCCAGCATGAATCCCGACGTCGTCGCCGGCAGCTATGTGATGATCGCGGTCAGCGACACCGGCACCGGCATTCCACCGGACCTGATGGAGCGGGTGTTCGACCCGTTCTTCACCACCAAGGAGGTCGGCAAGGGCACCGGGCTCGGGCTCAGCATGGTGTTCGGCTTCGTCAAGCAGTCCGGCGGACACATCAAGATCTACAGCGAGGAAGGCCACGGCACGAGCGTGAAGATCTACCTGCCGCGCTCGAGCGGCGTGCAGGAGAGCGAGTACGAGTCGCTCCAGAACGTGCCCATCGCCGGCGGCGACGAGAAGATCCTGATCGTCGAGGACGACGCGCTGGTACGGCAATATGTCGTGACCCAGATCAAGAGCCTCGGCTATGCCGCGCTCGAAGCCGCCAATGCGGCCGAAGCCCTCACCATCATCGATGCCGACAAGGGCATCGACCTGCTCTTCACCGACATTATCATGCCCGGCCACATGAACGGCCGCCAGCTCGCGGACGAGGCGGTACGGCGGCGTCCCGACCTGAAGACGCTGTTCACCTCGGGCTACACCGAGAACGCCATCGTCCATCACGGCCGGCTCGATTCCGGCGTGCTGCTGCTGGCCAAGCCCTATCGCAAATCCGAGCTTGCCAAGATGCTCAGGACCGCGCTGGCGAGTTGAGCGCGCGGCATCGGTGCGCTATCGCTGATGCCTGAAGCGCATGGAGTGCCGGCCTTGAAAAACCTGCTTACCGATATCGCCGGCGTCCGCGTCGGCCATGCCGAGGATGCGAAAGTCGCCTCTGGCACGACAGCGATCATCTTCGATGCCCCGGCGGTCGCGGCGATCGACGTGCGCGGCGGCGGGCCCGGCACGCGCGAGGATGCGCTGCTCGATCTTGCCAGCACGGTCGAGCGCGTCGATGCGATTGCGCTGTCCGGCGGCTCCGCCTTTGGCATCGAGACCGGCGGCGGCGTCCAGGCCTGGCTTGCCGAACAGGGCCGCGGCTTCCGGATTCGCGAGGCGGTGATCCCGATCGTGCCGGGCGCCATCGTGTTCGACCTGCTCAACGGCGGCGACAAGGCCTGGGGTCGCTTCGCGCCCTATCGCGATCTCGGTTACGCAGCAGCTGTGGCCGCGGGCCACGACTTCGCGCTGGGCAGCGTCGGCGCAGGCCTCGGCTGTACCACCGCGACCTTCAAGGGCGGGCTCGGCTCGGCTTCGGCGGTCCTGCCCAACGGCATCAAGGTCGCCGCCATCGTGGTCGTCAACGCGGTCGGCAGCGCAACCGTCGGCGAGGGACCGTGGTTCTGGGCGGCGCCGTTCGAGGAGAACGGCGAGTTCGGCGGGCGCGGCCTGCCAGCCAAGTTCACGCCGGACATGCTGGCGATGCGCATCAAGGGCGGCCCCGCCGCGAGCGCGCGCGAGAACACCACGATCGGCGCCGTCGTCACCGATGCGACGCTGACCAAGGCCCAGGCCAAGCGGCTTGCGATGATCGCGCACACCGGATTTGCCCGCGCCATCTATCCGGTGCATGCCCCGACCGACGGCGACGTGCTGTTTGCGGCTGCGACCTGCGAGAAGCCGATCGAGCCGCTGGTCGGCCTCACCGAGCTCGGCACGGTCGCCGCCAACGTGGTCGCGCGCGCGATCGCGCGCGGCGTGTACAGCGCGACGGCGCTGCCGTTTGCGGGAGCATTACCGGCGTGGAAGGACCGCTTCGGCGGGTAAGGGGCACGCGCCTATCACCGCATATCGCGCGTCATCGCCCGGCGAAGACCGGGCGATCCAGCATTCCAAAGGCAGTTGTGATTGAACCGAGAAGCCGCGGCGTACTGGATGCCCCGGTCCCGGCTCCGCCAAGGCTACGCCGGGGCCACAAGGGTGCTCGGCCGCCGAAGCTTTAGCGAAGGCGGCAAGCCGGGGCATGACAGCGAGTGGGCGTCAGACGCTCATCGACATCGACGAGCCGGCGGTCGCTGAGGCGCCTTGCCCCTGCCCGCCTTGCCGCTGCATCAACTGCGCGAACAGATCGTAGGCCGAATTGCGAGAGGAGCTGGAGGCGCCCGGGACCGTCGTCGACATCTTGAAGCCGTCGGCGTAGGTGACAGTGGTGGTGGTCGAGCCGTCGGCGGCGGTCGTCGTGGTCGAGGTCGATCCGCCGCTCGCCTTCGAGGCGGAATCCGATCCATCGCCCGAGCCGCCCGCACCCTGCGCGTGGTGGTGGCCGCCATGGCCGCTCTTCAGCGCCTTCGACATCTCATCCAGGCTGACGCTGCCGTCGGAATTCGTATCCATCTTCGAGAACACGTCATCGGCCTGCGCAAGGTTGGTGCCGCCGGCCCCGAGCGCGTTCTCGAATTCGGACTTGGTGATCTTGCCGTCGCCGTCCCCGTCGATCTGGGAGAACAAGTCCTTCAGCGCGGCGTCGCGGCTCGTCGAGGTCGAAGACGTCGAGCCGGACGAGGTCGAGCTGGCCGTGCTGCCGGTGCCGCTGGACGACTGGCTCTGCGCGGCGAACAGCGCGTTCATCGTCTCCGGCGAGATCTGCGGAGTTTTGCCCGCATTGACCGACGAGGTCGCGCCGCTGGTCGTGCTGCTGCCGCTGTCGATCGCGAACGGATTGATCGGCGCGTTCTGCGAAGACCCCGTGTTCTGGGTCGACGAGGACGATTTCGACTTCGTCAGCGACTGGATCGCGTCGAGCGCGCTCGATACGGCACCAAGGGCAAACAACATTGCACAACTCCAACCGATGCGGCACGCCGCAGCCAATGTTCTGGCGGTGATGTCAGCAAGCGTCGTGCCAGCGCAAAAAGCTCAATGAAATCCGCCTTCGCGACGCCTGGCGCGGCTCCGGAACACCGGCAATTCATGCCGGTCGCGGCAGAAATTTCCGCCCACAGGAAGCACGCCGCCCCTGCATTGCCCGGCTGAGAGGCCCATGTTAGGCGAGCATCATCTTTCACGGCCGCCACGGGACACCGCGCCATGACCCAAGCCTTCACTCCCCGCCCCCTGGCCATCGCGCCCTCGATCCTGGCCTCGGACTTCTCCAAGCTCGGCGAAGAGGTGCGCGCGGTGGACGCGGCCGGCGCCGACTGGATCCATCTCGACGTGATGGACGGACATTTCGTGCCCAACATCTCCTACGGCCCCGACGTCATCAAGGCGATGCGCCCGCACACCAAGAAGATCTTCGACGCGCATCTGATGATCTCGCCCTGCGACCCCTATCTCGAGGCCTTCGCCAAAGCCGGCTGTGACCACATCACCGTGCATGCGGAAGCAGGTCCCCATCTGCACCGCTCGCTCCAGGCGATCCGCGCGCTCGGCAAGAAGGCCGGCGTCTCGCTCAACCCGGGCACGCCGATCAGCGTGCTCGAATACGTCATCGACCTCGTCGACCTCGTGCTGGTGATGTCGGTCAATCCCGGCTTCGGCGGCCAGGCCTTCATCCCGTCTGCGATCGGCAAGATCCGCGACATCCGCGCGATGACGGCGGGACGTCCGATCGACATCGAGGTCGATGGCGGCGTCGGTCCCGATGTCGCGGGTCCCCTGGCCGCGGCGGGCGCCAACGCCTTCGTCGCCGGCACCTCCGTGTTCAGGGGCGGCACGCAGGAAGCGTACAAGACCAACATCGCCGCGATCCGCAACGCCGCCGCAGGCGCACGCGGCGAAGCGATCTGAAGCACAAGCAACATATTTGCTGAAAAGCTGCGGGTCTTACGGGCGCTGCGACGCGCAATGCCTAAATTGCACCTTGATCCGTACTCCTCCGGGCTTCCCTGATTCGTGCAAATCACCGCTAGTGATTCTTGCCTGTTTTCGCGGGAGCACATCATGACGACGACCCTGGTTTGGACTGGCGTGGCGTTGTGGCTTGGTTTCAGTGCGTTTGTTGTGTTTGGCCCATCGGCCGGACCGGCGAGAGTGCCGGCACGTTCGGCCCGCATCGTCCGTCGCGACTGGTATCGGGCCTGAGCCCATGCAGATCGCGCTCGTGAAGCGTCAAGCGAAGCGCAGGTGCCGCATCCCGCGGCGCCCGCATCCTGACCTCGACTATTTCTTCGGTCGGCTCGAACGCACCGAAGGCGAGAGGCGCGACGACACCGGGCCCGAGATGGCGGACCCGGATCACCCGCTCCGGTCACCGCGCCGGCATTGAATTCTATTCTGGACCACGCCCGATGAAACCGCACTGCCCGAACTGCCTGAAGGAAATGACCAAGGCATCCGCGTCGCGTAACCTCTTCAATTGCGAGCCCTGCCGCGAGATCATCCAGTATTTCGGCGGCGGCGCGGATCACGGCGAGCCCGGCCCGCAATTCTGCTGGCCGATCCGCCGCAAGCGCTCCGTCCACGCCGCCCACGCGGCGTGATCTTTCCTAGCCCCACACGACGCCGGCGTCTGGTTTCGCAGCAGCCATCCGCGGCGGCCGCACCACGGTGACGGTGCAGGCCGCCTCCGAGGCCACCTTGGCCGAGACGCTGCCGAGCAGCGCGCGGCGGAACGAGCTCTGCCGCGCGCCGATGATGACGTGGTCAACCTGATTGACCTCGGCGAATTCCAGCAGCGCCGCGGCGGGATCAACGGCTTCCAGCACGTGAACCGACAGCCGGCTCTCATCCAGCTTAAGCGGCGTCGCCCAATGCCGGAGCGCGACCAGGCGGTCGATATGCTTGTTGGAGCCCTGCTCGTCGAGCGTCCGGTCGATCGCGATGCGGTTGAGCTTGAGCACGTTGACGCAGGCAAGCCGCGCCGACGGCAGCGTCGCGAGAATGCGCTCGGTCGTCACGCGCAGCGCCTCGTTCAGCTCGCCCGCGCCTTCCACCGTGTCGAGCGCGACCGCGAGGATCGGGCTGGAGGCGATTTGCGCGGCGACGTCCGATTTCGCGCGCGGCGCCATGACACCCAGGTTGAAGCGCCGCCGCCAGGCGACGCTCAAGGGGTCGCGCTTCAGCCGTTCCGAACGCGCGGTGAGCCTGACCTGGTCCGGATGAGCGAGATCGAAGGCGAGCTGGGACGCGGTCGGATAGCGCCGCACCGGCTCGATCTCGAGACAGCGCAGCACCACCTCCTGAAGCCAGGGCGGATAGTCCGCCCGCAATTCGCGCGGCGGATGCGGATCGCGCCACAGCCGGCGACGCATCGCGCGCAGCGTCTCGCCCTCGCCGAAGGGGCGCTCGCCGGTGGTGAAGAAATAGAGCAGCACGCCCAGCGAAAACAGATCGCTGCGCGGATCGTCGCGTACCCCCAACAGCCGCTCGGGCGCCATGTAGGGCGCGGTGCCGTAAGGCAGGCGGAATTCTTCCTGCAACAGGTCCGGCAGATGGTTGTGGTGCGACAGGCCGTAATCGATCAGGACCGCCTCGCCGCTGTCGCGGAACATGATGCTGCTCGGCTTGATGTCGTGATGAATCACGTTCTGCCGGTGCAGATCGGCCAGCGCGGCGGCGATCTTCGCGACGAGCTGCCGCGCCTCCTCGTATGGGAGCGGCAGATCGGGCAGCCGCTTGTAGAGCGTGGTCCCGGGAATGCGCTCGATCACGGCGTAGGCCTGGTGCGCGAAGTCGCCGGTGCCGAAACACGAGGGCACGTGCGGCCCGGCGAGCCGCGGCAAGATCATCATCTCCATCTCGAACGAGACGATCGCGGCGGGGTCCTCGCCCTCCGACACCCGCGGAATCTTCATCAGCAGCGGCACGTCGATGCCGGGATGGGTGACGGTCCACAGCGTCGCCATACCGCCGGCATGGACGCATTCACCGATGGTGTAGCCGTCGATCTCGGCGCCTGATTTGACCAGGGATTGCGGCATCGCCGTCAGCGTCCCTGCGACAGCCGGTCGGCGAGCCAGGGCGGCAGGCCGTTCTCGCGAATCTTGTTCGCCGCGCTCGCGATGTCATAGGGCGCGCGGCAATAGGTGATCTGGCACGACACGGTGTCGAACAGCACGAAGGCTGCGGATGGATCGCCATCGCGAGGCTGGCCCACCGAGCCGAGCACGGCCAGCCATTGCCGCCCGCGCAGCAGCGGCACGGAAACGTCGGTCTTGGGCACGAGGCCCGTCATCTTCGCCGTCACCGACATCGAATAGAGCGCCGGGCGATGGATGTGGCCGCAGAAGGTGACATGGGCGGGCGTCGATATCAGGCTCTTGGCGGCATCCGCCGTCGAACGGACATAGTGCCAGCGCTGCGGGCTCGAGGCCTCCGAGTGGACGTAAAGGCGCTCCTTCTCATCCACCAGCATCGGCAGCTCGGCGAGGAACCGCCGCTGCACGACGTCGAGCCGCCCGCGCGTCCATTCGATCGCGATCTGCGCCTCCGCATTCATGGCTTCGGTCGTGGTGTTGACCGCCTCGTCATGATTGCCGCGGACGGCGATGGCGCCCTCCCGGACCAGACCCATCGCGGTATCCACGACCCATTCCGGATCGGCGCCATAGCCGACGAAATCGCCGAGCAGGACGAACCGCTCCGCGCCCTTCGCGCGGGCAACCTTCAGGCAGGCCTCGAACGCCTGCCGGTTGCCGTGGATATCCGAGAAGACAGCGAGAAGCACGCACCCTCCACCCCAAAGGTCTTATCGGAAGCCGATAAGGCCAAATTGAGGGACGTCAAGAAGATGCGCCAGTGCGGGTGCGTTTTCCAGCGTGCCCCTGTCGCGATGGTGAAGAGCCTATTGCTCGTCCTTCGGCGGCATCCGCGGCGGCGGAATCGGGGTGAACACCGCGCCTTGCGCGCCGGCGGGTGGTGCCAGGAATTCGCCGGTCGAGGAATCGCCGCCGCTGGTCTCCAGAATGGTCTTGGGCGTCACATATTCCCGGACCATGTCGATCAGGCTGCCATCGCCGCCGCCGAAATCGGCGGCGCGGCCGCCTTGCGGATGTCCCAGCGCGATCTCGTTCTCCGCCGCATGGGTCTTGTCGGCCAGCCTGTCATTGTAGGGCACACGAAAGGCGCGCGGGATGCCGCTCGGGCGATTGTCGTCATCCAGCTGCTCGACCCAGAGATAGATCGAGCCGGGATCGCCTTCCAGCGAATGCGGCTCGACGATGCGGGCCTTCAGCAGCTTGAAGGTCGCCGGCAGCCGTTCGGAACTGGCCCAGCCCAGCAGCCCGCGCATCTCGGTGAAGCTGACGACATAGAAGGCGCTGGTCACGACCACTGCGACCGCCTTGAACGACCAGTGCAGCCGCGCATAGACCAGCACGACCAGCAGCAGCGCGCCGATGACGGCGTAGGCGACCGACAGCGTGAGGATGACCGTCTGCAGGCTAGTCACGGCGCACCCTCACAGCGTTCTTGCTCACACCGGTCCTCGGGTCGAGATCGGCGCCGTTGCGCCAACTGCTGCGGAACGTCTCCAGCAGCGATTTCGGCCGCTGATCCACATTGACGACCTTGCCCTCGGCATCGAGCCGGAACCGCACCGCGGTCTTCTCGTCGCCGGTGTGATCGAGCGTGAATTTGTTGTCGAAGACCACCTGCGCGGTCGGATTGAGCTTCTGCACCTTCACATTGGCCTGGACCGGTTCGCCGGTCGTCGCCACGAAATGTGAGACGTTGACGGTGTATTCGCCGGCGAGGATGCCGCGCACGGTGACGATCTCCTCGCGGATCGGCGAGGCGATCTTCTTGCCGTTGACCATGATGAAGTCGTTGGCCCCGCCCCGGTCGTCGCGATCGAGCGTGAGGAAGCCGGCTTCGCGGTGGCGATACCAGGCGATGTTGCCGGCGGGATCCTGCACGAACAGGTCGAGATCGTCTGGATGGCTGTCCGGCCAGTCCAGCGTGATCATGAACTCGGCCTTGGAGTCGATCTTGCCGTCCTTCGCATCGGGAGACACCGCGAGCAGTGCCAGGAAGAACAGGAACGCGATCACCTGGAGCGCCTTGAACAGCATCACGCCCAGCGGATCGAACGGCTCCTCGCGTGGATAGAGACCAAAGTCATCCATCATGACGCGGTTCCAGCGCCTTTGCGCTCCAGCACCGGCGTCACATAGGTCTCGGTCAACACCACAGCATCCGAGAACACCCGCTGGGTCGCGGCATCCAGCATGTAATACTGGATGCGGACCAGGATCGAGCCGACGAGGCCTGCGAGCGTCGTGTACATCGCGACCGCCATGCCGTCGCTCATCAGCCCCATCGAGGAACGCATCGCGACCTTGTCGGCGGCATCCAGCCCCGCGATCGGCGCCAGCATGATGATGAAGCCGATGATGGTGCCGAGCAGGCCGAGCTTCATCAGCGTGTCCGAGACAAAGGCACCGAAGCCGTTGGAGCCGCGCAGCCGGTCGGCCAGCGTTCGCAGCAGCAGCGTCTGGTCGACCGCCCGGTAGTCCTGCGCGGACGCTTTCGTCACGAGGCTCTCGATGTGGTCCCGCACCAGCCCGCGTGGCAGCGCGGCCGCGCTGCCGTCGAGCACCTTGCTGCCCCCGGGCGCCGCGAGCACCGCCCGGCACCGCCGCGCCGCCGCGCCTTCACGGGCGATCGCCCGTGTCCGCAGGAAGCAGTGGCCGCAGGTAAGGACATAGAGCAGCGCGATCACGCTGGAAATGTAGGTGCGGTCCGAGGTCAGCATCAGGCGGATCAGGCCGAAGCGCCACAGCAGCACGACGGCGAAGATCGACAACCCAGTGAAGATCATCCAGAACAGCAGCGCGCTGCGCTCGGATGGGTCGGCAGCAGACCCCGCGATCGGTCCAATCGTCATCGAACTCATGCTGCACTGCTCCTGGCTTGCAGGGATTGGCCTGCAACGATTCCACCCCGATTAGATCAAAGCCGCCGCGCGCGGTCCAAAGAGCCATGCCCAATCCGGCTTGGGAAATTTGCCCGAGCTGCAATCCGGCCCAAACCCCGCAATTGGCAAGGCGCGGCGGCGTTGTTAGGCTGACCTTACCAAACGTTGAGGGTGATCGCATGCGCCTCGTGCTTCAGCTTGTCGCCCGTCTGCTTCTCATCGTCGCGCTCTGCCTTGGCGCTGCGACCGTCTGGGCTACGTTCGACGCCTATCGCAGCGTCGACCGGGCGACCGCGGCCTCGGCGCAGCGGGTCGCACAGGCGCTTCAGGCGCTGTACTGGCACGAGTTCTTGTTGCGCAGCAGCAGAACGCGCGAGCAGCTCTTGCCGGTTCCCGAGTGGCGCACCCTGGAGACGATGAAGCTGATCTCGCCCGGCGTCTGCGTCGAGTTCCAGCCGGCTATCGCATTCGAAAGGCCGCTCTGCGGCCAGAGCGTGGGGCTAGGCAAGACGCCGCCGCACTGGTTCACCGCGATCGTGCCCATCTTCCTCGGCAGCCACGCCGAAGTGATAAGGCCCGTCAGTCCCCGCGCGGCAGCCGCCGGAACGGTCGTCGCGACGCCGGACGCCGCAGCGGCCATCTCGCTTGCCTGGGAGTATCTCCTCAACGTGGTCGATGTCGCGCTTCTGATGGCGGCGGCGATCGCGCTCTTGGCGTCGCTTGCCATCGCGCACGCGCTGGCGCCGGCGCGCACCATCGTCGCCGCGCTCCAGCGCATGGCGCGGGGCCAGTATCGCACGAAACTGCCGCGCTTCCGCTCCATGGAGCTGGCGATGATCGGCAGCGCCGTCGGCGAACTCGGCGGCCGGCTGGAGGAAGCCACCGAACAGCGCGCGGCGCTGACAAGGCGGCTGATCGAGATCCGTGACGACGAACGCCGCGCGCTCGCCCGCGAGCTGCACGACGAGTTCGGCCAAAATCTCTCCGCCATCCTCGCCTTCGCCAACACGATCGAGACGGCCAGCGCGAAGGAGAGCAAGGATAACGCAATCGCGCAGGACGCGCGCATGATCTCGCAGGCCACCCATCATCTGATGGCCTCGCTGCGCGATGCGCTCAAACGCCTGCGCAATCCCCTGCCCGAGGAGCTTGGGCTCGAGGCCAGCCTGGTCAATTTGGTGGACAGCTGGCGCTCGCAAAGCGCAGCGCAGCCGACCATCCGGCTCGATCTCAGGGGCGACCTCACCGACATCAGCGGTCCGGCCGCCACCACCGCCTATCGCGTGGCGCAGGAATGCCTGACCAACGCACTGCGCCACAGCTCGGCGCGCGAAATCTCCCTGCGCATCGAGCGGCGCGCCGGTGACGAAGACGCGTTGCTGATCCGTGTCGAGGACGACGGCGGTGGCGATGCCGCACGCGTGGCGCAGTCGGCCGGCTTCGGCCTCACCGGCATCCGCGAGCGGGTCGCGGCGGCCGGCGGATCGCTCTCGATCCTGCCTGCGCGAGGAGGCCTCAGCGTCGCCGCCACCATCCCGCTCGCAGCGTGAGGCCGACATGAGCGATGTTGCGGCAACAGGCATCTCCGTGCTGCTGGTCGACGATCATCCGATCGTGCGGCAAGGCTACCGACGCGTGCTGGAGAGCCAGGGCGATCTCCATGTCGTGGCGGAAGCCGACAATGCCGCGGACGCCTACGGCGCCTTCAAGGCGCACGACCCTGATGTCGTCTTGCTGGATATCTCGATGCCCGGCGCGAGCGGGCTGGAGGCGATCCGCAACATCCGCGCGCGCAGCCCGCGGGCGCGCATCCTCGTCTTCACCATGCACAACGAGGCCGTGCTGGTGAAAGCCGCCTTCAGCGCCGGCGCCAGCGGCTTCGTCACCAAGAGCAGCGAACCCTCCGCGGTCGTCACCGCGATCCGCAGCGTTGCGCGCGGCGAGCGCGCCATGAGCGACGACATCGCGCACATTTTGGCCGAGGACAGCCTGTCGGCGGGCTCGGCGCTGGACCAACTGGGTGAGCGCGAGATCGAGATCCTGCGCCAATTCGCCGGCGGCGCGACGACTGAGCAGATTGCTGCTCATCTCAATCTCAGCGTCAAGACGGTGCAGAACTATCACTATTTGATCAAGACCAAGACCGGCGCGCGCACCGACGCGCAACTCGTGCGGCTGGCAGCGAGCTGCGGGCTGACGAGGATCTAGAGCTTGGCGGCTGGACGCCTATCTGGTTCCGGCCGGCCGCCCCAACGAAGGTCTCCAGTCGCTCTCGGATTGTGCTAGGCTCGATCGCAGCCACGGCATCCGGCACGAGACCGCCGGTGGATGTCTGTTGGGCTCCGATCTTGACGCGAGCCTCCCGGCTCTTTCGAAGCCGCCCTCGTTCCCGTTGTATGTTTTGCATGACAACAGGAGACGCTTCCATGAACATCAGGGACAGTCTTCTTGCCGCACTGATCGCCTTCAACGTTTTCGCGACCGGAACCACCGAGATCGCAGCAGCCGACGCGAAAGACCAGATCACCATTCTTTATGACGCCTTCGGCACAAATGACGCGATGACAAAGGACTGGGGTTTTTCCGCCCTTGTCGAAGTCGCGGGAAAACGCATCTTGTTCGACACGGGTAACGACGCCGAAATCTTCGCGGCAAACGTGAAGGCCAGGGGTGTCAACCTCTCGAACCTCGACTTTGTCGTTCTTTCGCACCGCCACTCCGATCATATGGCGGGTTTGTCCTACGTCCTAAGCGTCAATCCGACCGTCAAGATCTACGCGCCGAAGGAAGGATTTGGCATCTATGGCTCTTCGTTGCCTTCCGGCTTCTTCCGGAAAGACGAGGCCTTGCCGCCGGAGATGCGGTACTACGGAGGCAAGCCCCCAGCGGTGATGAAGTTCGGCTCGGCATGGGCCAACGCAAACTTCGAACTGATCGATCAGACGACCGAGATTGCTCCCGGCATCACGCTGATTTCGCTGATCTCCGACGCGCCCGGGACAAGAGAGCTCAAGGAGCTGTCTCTGGCCGTCAACACCGCAGAAGGCGTAGTCCTTCTGGTCGGTTGTTCGCACCCCGGGATCGAGCGCATTGTCGAAGCGGCGACCGGTATCAATCCCAGGATTCATCTCATCGCCGGCGGATTTCATCTGGTCGTGGCGCCTGACGAGACAATCGCGAAAGTCGTTACCGCTCTGAAGGACAGGTTCAAGGTCGACGCCGTAGCACCGGGGCATTGCACCGGTGAGCCGACTTTTGCCGCGCTCAAGAAGGCGTTCGGCGACAGCTATCTCTATGCCGGCCTCGGCACGTCGATTCCGGTTGGAACGAGTGGGAATGTCCGACGCGGAGAAGGTCCGACGCTTGACGACCTTGCGACATATCGGAAACTGGCCGGGCGTGAAGACCCGTTCGGCATCTTGCGGTCGCGCGGCCTGCGGTCGGGATCCGCGCTCTAGCGCGGCGGCGCGCAGTTCGCGCCTTTATCCAGCGCTTGAGGCGAGCGGAATGGAACCGACACCGTCGCGCTTTGGTTAGCAGCAGAGTGAAGGAGTTGCGCCATGAGTAAGGCCATGCACCGAACGGTCGTCGATCCTCCGCTCCTCACCGTGGGCGAGCTCATCGACGAACTCTGCCGCTTGCCAGATACGGCCGTCGTCCACTTCCGCTGCCCCGCACTCGATCAGGAGCTTACATTCTACCGCATTCGGAAGCGGTCGAAGGACGCTGTCGAAATCGCGGTGAACACATATCCGGAGAGCCCGCCGGTAGTCCCATCCGCCAACGGAAGGCAATCGACCCACTCGCCTGCCCTTCGCGAGGAGGCCCTTTTGCACAAGGCGAAAGGCTGAATCGACCGTTACACGCTTTGGCGGGACCGTGTCGGTCTAGGCCGCCTTCAACCCGCGCAGCACCAGCGCCAGGGTCGCATCGACACGAGCGGGCAGATCGGCGTCCTTCCACTCGTCGGCATGTGCCGGGTGGTGGAAGCGGACGGTGGCATCGAAGATGGCGCGGGCGGTGGCCTTGACGTCGCCCACCTCGAACACGCCCTGCTTCACGCCGTCGGTCAGGATCGACGCGATCTGGTCGATCATGGTGTCCTTGTGGCACTTGACGGCGGCGCAAGCCTCGCGCGCCAGCGTCAGATAGGTGTCGAACATCTCGGGATCGTCGAGCACGCGCGAGCGCTTGGCGGCGAACAGCGTGCGCAGCCAGCGGTCGAGTCGCGCCGGCGCCGGCCCCTGCTCCTCGGCGATCGCCAGCAACGGCGCGTCGATGCGATCCAGCCAGCGCTTGGCGACAGCCTCGCGCAGCGAGGCCTTGCTCGGGAAATGGCGATAGACGCTGCCGTGGCTCACATCGAGCGCACGGGCAACGTCAACCACGGTGGCCTTGGCAAGTCCGTAACGCCGCAGAACGTCCTCGGTGACTTCGAGGATCCGCTCCGGCGTCAAGATCACGGCTTCATTCATGCCAGCACCATTCCCGTTGAGGGCTCAGTTACCCGGCGATGGAGCTGCTTCCGAAGCGCCCGTGCCGGTCGTTTCGGAAAGCTCTCGCCTTAATGAGGCAGTTTTGCAGCCTGCGCCGCGATCTGGCGCGCAACCAGTAAATTGAGCCAATGCCCAATCGTTCCGGTGAAGTTGATGATTTCGGTCGTCATTGTCTTAAGTCTCCATTCGTCCACGGTCCCCACCTCCTTATGTCCCGCGATCCGCAAGTGTTTCGGACCTCGGGCTCCCCGGGCGGGTCACCGCGGGACGCCCAATCGGAGCGTCCGAGAACGGATATACACGTCTCGCTGACAGATTTCAATATCTGTCAGTCAATGATCCGTGATTGACAGTTAATTTTTGCGAGCGGCGTCGCCTCTGCTTGGGCTACGGGGGGCGGTGGATAGCTCGCCGATCCCCCTCGACCGGGGTCCAGATCGTTTGTTTCGCCCTGCCCGCTCTGCTAAATCACGGCGTAAAAAGCATTTTGGCCGGTCGCCGCCCCCTTGGGCCGCCCGCCCACCTTCCTGGAGCAGTCTGATGATCCCCCGCTATACCCGCCCGGAAATGGCCTCGATCTGGGAGCCGCAGACCCGGTTCAAGATCTGGTTCGAGATCGAGGCGCACGCGGCGGACGCCCTCGCCGAGCTCGGAACGATCCCCAAGGAGGCCGCGAAGACGGTCTGGGCCAAGGCCAAGGACGCCACTTTCGACGTCGCCCGCATCGATGAGATCGAGCGCGAGACCAAGCACGACGTCATCGCCTTCCTGACCCACCTTGCCGAAATCGTCGGCCCCGAAGCGCGCTTCGTGCACCAGGGCATGACCTCCTCCGACGTGCTCGACACCTGCCTCAACGTCCAGCTCACCCGCGCCGCCGACCTCCTGCTCGCCGATCTCGACAAGGTGCTGGCCGCACTCAAGAAGCGCGCCTTCGAGCACAAGATGACGCCGACCATCGGCCGCAGCCACGGCATCCACGCCGAGCCTGTGACCTTCGGCCTCAAGCTCGCTTATGCCTATGCCGAATTCTCGCGCGCCAAGGAGCGCCTGATCGCGGCGCGCAAGGAAGTTGCGACCTGCGCCATCTCCGGCGCCGTCGGCACCTTCGCGCAGATCGACCCGCGCGTCGAAGAGCACGTCGCCAAGGCGATGGGCCTCGTCCCCGAGCCGATCTCCACTCAGGTCATCCCGCGCGACCGCCACGCGATGTATTTCTCGACGCTTGGCGTGATCGCCTCCTCGGTCGAGCGTATCGCGGTGGAGATCCGCCACATGCAGCGCACCGAGGTGCTGGAGGCCGAAGAGTTCTTCTCCGAAGGGCAGAAGGGTTCGTCGGCGATGCCGCACAAGCGCAACCCGGTGCTGTCGGAAAACCTCACCGGCCTCTCCCGCATGGTGCGCGCCTATGTGACGCCGGCGCTGGAGAATGTCGTGCTCTGGCACGAGCGCGACATCTCGCACTCCTCCGCCGAGCGCATGATGGGCCCGGATGCCACCGTGACGCTCGACTTCGCGCTGGTGCGCCTCGCCGGCCTGATCGACAAGCTGCTGGTGTACCCCGCCAACATGCAGAAGAACCTCGACCGCCTCGGCGGCCTCGTGCATTCGCAGCGCGTGCTGCTGGCGCTGACCCAGAAGGGCGCAAGCCGCGAGGACGCCTACAAGCTGGTGCAGCGCAACGCGATGCCGGTCTGGCGCGGCGAAGGCGACTTCCTCCAGCTCCTGAAGAAGGACACTGAAGTGAAGAAGTATCTCACCGACGCCGAGATCGAGGAGCAGTTCGACCTCGGCTATCACCTCAAGCATGTCGACACGATCTTCAAGCGCGTGTTCGGCGAGAGCTGAGCGCGCGTCCGTCGAAACTGTAGGGTGGTTAGCCGCAGGCATCACCCACCATTCCTCGTGACACGGCGGTGGGTTACGCTACGCTGACCCACCCCACGAACAAGAAACGGATCCCCTCATGCCCATCGTCAACCGCGTTGCCGCCCTCTCCGACGAAATGGCCGCCTGGCGCCATGACTTCCATGAGAACCCGGAGCTGCTCTACGAGGTCCATCGCACCGCCGGCATCGTCGCCGATCGCTTGCGCGAATTCGGCTGCGACGAGGTGGTGACGGGCATCGGCCGGACCGGTGTCGTCGGCGTGATCCGCGGCCGCAAGTCGGCCTCCGGCAAGACCATCGGGCTGCGTGCCGACATGGACGCGCTGCCGATCATGGAGACGTCGGGCGTCGCCTACGCCTCCAAGGTTCCCGGCAAGATGCACGCCTGCGGCCATGACGGCCACACCGCCATGCTGCTCGGTGCCGCCAAATATCTCGCCGAGACGCGCAATTTCGACGGCACCGCGATCATGATCTTCCAGCCTGCGGAAGAAGGCGGCGGCGGCGGCAAGGCGATGGTCGAGGACGGCTTGATGACGCGCTGGAACATCCAGGAGGTCTACGGCATGCACAACATGCCGGGCCTGCCCGAGGGCCATTTCGCGACCACGCCCGGCGCGATGCTGGCCTCGTCCGACAACATCCAGATCACCGTCCACGGCAAGGGCGGCCACGCCGGCGCCGGTCCGCACAAATCCGTCGACAGCGTGCTGATCGGCTCGCAGATCGTCAACGCGCTGCAGTCAATCGTCGCGCGCAACGTCGATCCGCTGAAGTCCGCCGTCATCTCGATCACGCAATTCCACTCCGGCACGGCCTTCAACATCATCCCTGAAGTCGCCGAGCTCGGCGGCACCGTCCGCACGCTCGATCCTGAAGTGCGCGATCTCGTCGAGCGCCGCATCGGCGAGGTCGCCGAAAGCGTCGCCCGCGCCTATGGCGGCTCGGCCGAGACCAAGTATACGCGGATGTATCCGGTGACGATGAACCATGCGCGCGAGGCCGGCCTTGCCGCCGACGTCGCCCGCGACATCGTCGGTGCCGAGCGTGTCAACGACAAGTTCATCCCGATGATGGGCGCCGAGGACTTCTCGTTCATGCTGGAAGCACGTCCCGGCGCGATGATCCTGGTCGGCATGGGCGACGGCAACGAGTGCCATCACCCGGCCTATGTCTTCAACGACAACATCCTCGGCCACGGCGCCTCCTACTGGGCGCGCCTGGTGGAGACGCGGATGCCGGCGGGTTAGCGCCGCTTCGCGGCAGCCGTGGCCCGGGCGACATTGCCGCCAAAGGGCCACGCCACGCGGAGCCCGTCATCGAGCCGCAGAGCGTTGCCCCGTTGGCTCTTCCGTCTCCAGCAGGCGAGATGCGTTCTCGTCTGAGGCGAGAGGCAGGGTGAACTGGAAGAAGGCGCCCCGCGGTTCGTTTGCGCCGGCCCACATCCGCCCGCCATGCGCCTCGATGATCGAGCGGCAGATGGCGAGACCCATCCCCATGCCGGTGGGCTTGGTGGTGTAGAAGGCTTCGAACAGGCGATCCACGTTCTTCGGATCCAGCCCCGGACCGGAATCCCGCAAGGTGACGTGGACGCCGTCGGATGCATCCCGACCGGTGCTGATCAGCAACTCCCGTCCCCCCTCGCCGACCGCGGCCATCGCCTCGATCGCGTTGACGATCAGGTTGAGCACCACTTGCTGAACTTGAACCCGGTCGGCCTGAATCGGCGGCAAGCCCTCGGCAAATTGCATTCGCACCGAGACGCCGTTCTTGAACGCTTCGCTGCGTGTCAGCGCGATGACCTCAAGCACCGCCGGGTTGATCTCCAGGGTCTCTTTTTGCGGGGGCGCGTTCCTGATGAGCGCCCGGATCCGGCCGATGATGTCGCCGGCTCGCATACCATCACCGGTGATCCAGTCGAGGGTCTGTCGAACCCGCTCCAGGTTTGGCGGTCGCGCCTCCAGCCAATTCAGCCCGGCCTCGGCGTTCGCCACGATCGCGGCGATCGGCTGGTTGACTTCATGGGCGATCGAAGCGGTTAGCTGTCCCATCGTGGTGACGCGATTGGCGTGCGCGAGCTCCATCAGCGCTTCACGGTAGCGCCGCTCGTGTTCGCGGCCTTCGGCTTCCGCCCGCTTGAGAGCCGTCAGATCAAGGACAAAGCCGACGCCATGATCCGTACCTTCTCCGAACATGGTCCCGCCGATCAGCACCGGAACACGGCTTCCGTCCTTCCGCACATACTCCTTCTCGAATGGCTGGGCCGTCCCGATCCGCTTCAGTTCCGCCACGGTATGCAAGTCGCGGTCGCGCCATTCCGGCGGCGTGAGGTCGGTCCGATGCAGGCGCCCTGCGGCGAGATCTTCCCGGTCGTATCCCACGATGCGCAGGAAGGCATCGTTGGCCTCGAGAATGCGCCCCTCGACTTCCCAGATGATGATGCCGATGATGTTGGCATCGAACAGGCGCCTGATCTTGATATCCCGTGCTGCAAGATCACTCTGGAGCTGGATGTTCTCCTCGGTCGCCTCCCGCCGCCGTTTCGCTTCGAGCCGCGCGAGCGCCAGCGCTGCTGCGGCCAGCGCGACGACGAGGACAACGGCGCCGGCGATCAGCCAGGTCCAGCGTTGCTCGAATGCTTCTGCGCGCGCCTCCCGGCCGGCGAGCCGAAAGCGCTCGTGATCCACCATCTGGTCGATTTGCGAGCGGATCTCGTCCATGCTGCGGATCATTGCCAGCGCGGCCAGCCCGGACGTGCCGGCCGTCTTCAGCAGCTCGTCGATCTCGCGCAGCGTGGCTGTAACGGTCAGCGCCAGATGTCCGGCCCGAAGGCCCTGCATCGGATCATCCGCCACCAACATCTGCAGCGCCTGAGCCTCGCGCCGTACGCTTTCGTCAGAGACGCCGTAGGCCTTGAGATAGGCGGGGTCGAGGGTCATGAGATACCCGCGCCTTTCAGTCTCCAGTTCCGCGACGATCGCCCGCAGCCGATCAAGCGTTTCGAGGACCTGGCGGCTATGCTCGATGAAGTGATGAGCTGCTTGCCGCTCCTGCCAATATTGCAGGCCGAGGAAGCTGGTCGCGGCAAACAGGGTCACAAGCACTGCGACCGCAAGGATCAGCGGACGAGCAAACCATCGCAGAGGCAGGGCCCGAACAGGAACGGACATTGGCCGTGGGTCTTCGATGCTCGTGTGACCGCGCGTGTTCTGGTGCCGACGCCAGAGCATGATGGGACAATAGCACGGATAAACAATAGCACGGATAAGGAGGTCGGGAACCCGACATTCATCGGATACGCCAGAGGTCGGGCCGTGATGTCGCAGGACTGCGGCACCGTGCGTGTGCTATGGATGAATGCCCTTGGTTGATTCAAGGAGCATCATCATGGCACAGGGTGAAAACTCGTTGAGCCATCCGGCGAGCCGCCGCAGTTTCATCAAGGGACTGGGGGCGGCTGGCGCGGGCCTGACCGCGCTGCCGCGATGGGGCTTTGCCGAGGATTCCGCTGCGGCTAACGCCAACGCCGCGATCGACTGGAAGCAATTTGCGGGACAGACGATCGCACTTTCGGGTGCGATCCATCCGTGGTCGAACGCGATCGCGCCGCTGTTGCCGGAGTTCACCATCCTCACCGGCATCAACGTCACCATCGATTTCCAGCTGGAAACCACCTACCTCGGCGCGCTGCCGATCAGGCTCGCTCGCGGCAGTAGCACGCCCGACGTCTTCATGTTCACGACCTATGGCCAGGGCATCACGAACGGATGGGTGGAGCCACTGAACGGCTATTATTCTATGAAGTCGCTGACCGACCCCGCCTGGTATGACGAGAGCGACCTGCTCAAGACGGCCCGCGCCTTCCCGCTGTGGTCGGACGGCGAACGGTACGCGGTCCCGATTACCTCAGAGGCGACGACCCTGTTCATCAACAGCGATGCGCTGGCAGCCAAGGACCAGCCGGTACCCCAGACTTTCGACGAGCTGCTTGTCACCGCCAAGGCGGTCAAGAGCAACGGGATGTCGGGGATCGCGATGCGGGCCCAGGCGAGCGGCAATTCCTCCCCGCCAGCCATGGGCTTCCTGTTCTCCTACGGTGGGGCCATGGTCGAGCACAACAGGGTCGTTTTCGCGAGCCCGGAGGGGATCGCGGCCGTCGAGATGTACGGACAGTTGCTCGGTCAGGCCGGGCCTGCCGGCGTCGGCAGCTACGAATGGTACCACGTGCTGGACGACTTCCTGCAGGGGCGGACGGCCATGGCGATCGACAGCAGCAACTTCGCGACCGACATTTCCAATCCAGCGAAAAGCCGTGTCGCCAAGCAGGCCGGGTTTGCAACCTTTCCGCATCTCGCCGGTCGCGGCCCCGTCCCCTTCATGTCGCACTGGCAGGCGTGCATCAATTCCAAATCGCGAAACAAGCGCGCGGCTTTCCTGTTCCTGCTCTGGGCGACGGGCAAGGCGACCTCGCTGCAGACTGCTGCAGCAGGGCTGGCGACGACACGCGTCTCGGCCTGGTCGAGCGAGGGCTTCAGGAAGGCGTTCGGTCCGCAGGCCGCCGAGGCGGCGCTGATCAATTTGCAGAATGCCGACGTCGACCGCGCCAAGGCGATTCTTTTCCATCCGCAATCGAGACTGATCCTGGACGCCTTCATGATCGGCGTGAATGAAGTGGTCAACGGGGCGAAATCGGCCAAGGATGCGATGACGGGCGCGGCCGAAAGGGCCAATGCGGCGATCCGCGGGTAGCGGCGAGGCGTCGCCCGATCGGAAGAGGTGGCCACGGCGGACAAGTCGCCGACTCCCGCTGCGCGGCGATTACCCCTGATATTGCAGCACGTGCATGCCGGCGTTCCAGTCGGAGACGAACATCAGCCCGTCGGGCCGCACATAGGAATCGCAGGTCTTGGCTGCGAGCGCGACGTTCGGGCGGGGGTCGACGAGTTTTTTCGGTACCGGCGGCACCCAATACGCGATCTCCTTCGGCGCAAACTGATCCCTGACGTCAAACACCCTGACGCCGGCATTGTTGTAGGTCGCGAAAATCGTCTCCTCGCTCTGGAAGGAGCCGGGGCGGTTCTCATGCAGATTATGCGGACCGAAGGTGCCCTTCGCACAGAAGTCGCGATCGCGTGGCGTCGGCAGCGTCGCGATCGGCACCGGATTTTGCGGCGCGCGCACGTCAAGCACGAATGTGTGAAACAGCCCCTTGGCGCATTGATCCGCATTGGCTTCATCCGCGACGATGGCGAGCTGGCGCTTGGGCAGCGGCAGCGGCGTGTGCGTGCCGCCGGCGAAGGGCGGCGACCAGTTGATGTGCGAGAGCAGCTTCGGATTGGCGGGATCGCCGATGTCGTGGATGGTGAAGCCGCCGTCGCGCCAGGCGGCATAGCCGCGATCGCCCGCCGTGATCATGTGATGCAGCGCAAAGCGCTTACCCTTGGGCGTCGCCGGCTCGCCGGCCGCGCGGTTCATGCCCGGCAGCCACCATTTCGCGACGATCTCCGGCTTGGTGATGGTCTTGAGATCGACCACGCAAAGGATGTGGTCGGTGAAGCCGTCGAAATGCGCCGACACATAGGCATAGCGGCCGCCGGGCCACCACAGCCGGTTGATGCCGAAGCCCGGCATTTCGAGGAACGCGACCTCGCGCATCTCGCCCGGTTTCGAGATGTCGTGGATCGACAGGCCGGAGCGGAATTTCTTGGCCTTGGTGATGCTGTCGGCGAGCGAATTCTCGAAATAGCCGCGCATGCTGTCGTAGGACTGCATCGCGACGATGTTGGCGCCGTTCGCAAGCAGCAGCAGGTCTTCCGCCACCTGCAGATGGTGGGTGCGGGTGTATTGCCCGGCAGTGAAGAAATTGACCGGTTTCAGTGCGCGCGGATCGGATGCGTCCAGGATCGTCACGCCGTCGCTGAACATGTGTCCGACATAGACGTGCTGCCGGTTGAACATCACCTGCACGGTGTCGGGCCGGCCGCCGACATCGCTGTACGAGATATGCTTGATGCCCTTGCCGATGCCCTCCGGCGGAATGTCCGGCTCTGACGCCCATACCGGCCGTGACAATCCGGACAGCGCAGCGGATCCGAACACGGCCGACAATTGTTGAAGGTGACGGCGGCGAGAGAGTTCAGGCATCGGCTTCCCCCCATTTTTTGAGAGGATGATGCGCGCTCGCGGCGAGGCGCGCAAGCCTCGCGTGCCCTTACCTACGCCTGCACCACCTCGTGCCGCATCACGAACGGATCGAGCAGCGTGTGCACCTCGCCAGCGACGAGTTCGCGCTGGTCTGCCGGCAGGCCCGCGAGCGTCACAGTGGCGATCGAGCCGTGGCTGCCATGCGCGCCGACCTTCACCTTGCAGTCGATGCCGCGCTCAGTGAGCGGCGACAGCACCTTGGCGAACACGCGCTGCGCGGCATCCCAGCGCAGCTGTGGCTTGAACACCTTGCCCACGCCGGTCACCGGCATCGGATCGATCGGAATGACCTGCACCGGAACGGCCGCGCGCTCCGGCGTGCGTTCGCGCACCCAGGCTTCCAGCTCGCCCGGCTCGACCTTGGCGCCCGGCTTCAGCTGCACATAACCGACCGGCAGCTCGCCCGCATAAGCGTCGGGCTGGCCAACCACGGCGGCGAAGCCGACGGCGGGATGGCGAAACATGATCTCTTCGATCGGCGCCGGATCGATATTGTGGCCGCCGCGGATCACGAGATCCTTGGCGCGGCCGGTGATCCAGAGGTAGCCGTCGGCATCGAGACGTCCGAGGTCGCCGGAGTTGACCCAGACATCGTCGACGAACGCGCCCTTGTTGTGCTCGTCGTTGAGATAGCCGCCGAACACGCCGGGCCCGGCCATGATGACGACGCCAATCTCGTCGGCCGCGCAGTCGCGGATCAGGCGGCCGTCGGCATCGAGCTGCACGATGCGCACGCGCGCGTAAGGCATGGGAAGGCCGACCGAGCCGAGCCGGATCGGCCGGCTGGGATAAGCAAGCGTGTGCACGCTCGAGGTCTCGGTCATGCCGTAGACCTCGACCACCGGCAGCTTCAGCTTCTCCTGGATCGCCGAGCCGACGGCGACGGGAATCGCCGAGCCGCCGCCGGCGGCATATTTCAGGCTGGAGATGTCCGCATTGCCTGGCGGCACCGCAAGCGTGGCCGCCAGCACCGTCGGCACGCTCGACAGCGCCTCGGGCTTGAAGCGCTCCACCAGCCCCCAGATGTTCTTCACCGAATTCGGGTTGCGCCAGCCGCTCGGCGACAGCACGACCAATGAGCCGCCGGCGGACAGCGTCAGCAGCACCTGCGTCAGCGATCCTCCGACATGGAATAGCGGCATGCCGAACAGCATGTTGGCGCCGGGCTTCGACTTCAGCAGCAGATTGAGCGCCCAGGCCTGATAGACCTGATTGGCGTGGGTGTGCCGCACGAGCTTCGGCGTGCCGGTGGTGCCGCCGGTGTGGAAATAGGCCGCGATGTCGCCACCCGGAATCTTGCGCCCGCTGATAAGCCGGTCGGACGGCTGCTGCTTGATCAGGTCGTTGAAGGCGAAGATGCCCTTGTCCGGATTGCCTCCGCCGAACACCTGCACGACCGCCTTGAGATGTTTCAGCTGCGGGCGGATCTGCTCGACCTTCTGCCAGATGTCGGTGCCCGGCATCGGCCCGAGCGCAACCAGAACCTTGGTGTTCGCGGCCTCAAGGATCTCCGCGATCTGGTGCGGCTCGAGCAGCGGATTGACGGGATTGGCGATGCACGCGGCCTCGGCGCCGAACAGCGTCACGAAGGCGTCGGGCACCAGCGGCAGCATGAAGCTGACGACGTCGCCCTTCTCGACGCCGAGCGCGTGAAACATGTTGGCCGCCTGCGTGACGCGCGCGACGAAATCGCGATAGGTGACCATCACAGGCGTATCGGCCGGATCGGCGTTTTGCAGGAACTGGATCGCCGCACCGTCGGGGTTGCGCGCCGCACCGAGCCTGATGGCGTCATAGGTGCTTTCGGCCGCGACGCGATCGGCGTAGGCGACCTGCTCGAACGCCCGGACCTCTGCGTCCGTCGCGAAGTCCGGATAGTCGTTGCCGATGAACCGATCGAGCGCGTGGATGCCCGCCATGGAATTCCGTCCTCCCTCAGATGCATTTCCCCGCCCCCTGTCTTTTGACATTTTGGTCGGCGAGGCCTCGGCCGATGGCCGGTCGAACGCGGACAGAATGATGGATGATTGAGCGTTCGTCCATGGCCGAACGGCTACGGCCGTAGCACTCGTCTTCGAGGCCATTGAACCTCCCCGCCCGATCGGGGGACCAAGAACATGCATCGGACTCCCCTGCCAGCGTCCTGCCGCAAGACTTGAGGAAATCATGACCACGCCCCCGCGGGACCGCGTCACACGGCTGATTGTCGCGCTCGCCGTGACCTCGGCGATCATGACTTCAGCGATCATGACTTCGGCGATCGTCCTGCCGCGCGCGGCGCGCGCCGAGGACGGCCAGTTCGACAGGATGCGTGCCAGGATCGCCGCCTTCGTCGCCGACAAGATGGAGAAGCTGGGCGGCTCGCGCATCGTCTACAAGGTCGATACCGACGGCTTGCGCGAGAGCGTCGTCACGGATTTGCGCGACGATGTCTACAAGACCCTGCGCGAGGGCAAGATCGCCTTTGCCGGTCTTGCGATCCGCGACGCCGGCGTCGATGTGAAGATCGCGGATGCCAAGGGCCGCGAACAGCTCGCACGCAAGCTCGCGTCGGCCGCGGAGGGATTGCCATCGCATGCGCTCAAGGTGACCGATAGCGGCGACGGACTGGTCAGGCTCGCGCCGACCGATGCCGCATCCGCGGCCCGGCTGCGCGATCTCGTCGAAGATTCCATCGCCATGATCGAGCAGCGCCTCAAGGATGCCGGCATCAACCTCGCCAGCGTCCTGCCGGATGGCACGGATCGCATCCGCATTTTCATCCCGGGCATGATGGAGCCCGCCCGCGTGACCGCGGTCTTCGCCAGGAAGGTCAAGGTCAGCTTCCGCCTGATCGACGTCTCGATGCCCGCGGAGCAGGCGCAATTCGGCACGCCGCCCACGGGCACCGAAGTCCTGCCCGGCTTCAAGGACGAGCGCCATTACCTGGTCGCCAGGGACAGCGCACTCGACGGCGACGACATCAGCTATGCCGGCCCGGGATTTGCCAGCGGCACGAAAGACCCGATCGCCTCGTTCCGCTTCAACGGCCGCGGCACGCGACGCTTTGCCCACGTCACCGAAGAGAACATCGGAAGGCCCTTCGCCATCGTGCTCGACGGAAAGGTGATCTCCGCCCCCGTGATCCGCGAGCCCATCACCGGCGGCTCGGGCCAGATCTCCGGCAATTTCACCCTGGAGGAAGCCAATAGCGTCGCGATGCTGCTGCGCGCCGGTTCGCTGCCGGGGCACCTCGACCTCGTCGAGCAGCAGGTCGTGCAGCCCGCCGCCAAGCCGTAAGGGCCGGTCGCCCTGCGCCCCGCCCCGTCGGGCGCCACGGTCCATGACGCCAAAGCCCGCGCCCCCGGGGCCCCGAATCACGGGCGCGCCACGGCCATGCGCACAACCAACGGGCAATTGCCGAAACGCCCGATCAGGCTAAAATTTGCCTCTTGCGGCATGGCGGCCGAAGGCTTCATTTCAAGCGGTCGTCATTCGATTTCGGCTATACGTGTCGAGCATACCGACCAGGACTGAAGGCCTTACGCGGGGTTAGTACATGCCGTCCGGCAGCGCAGACATTTCCTCGATCCTCGACCGCATTCTGGATGCGGCGACGGACAACCTCAGGATCGCAAAGATCCTGGTCCAGATGGGCCTCGATCCCAACAACGTCACCTACGACGCGATCTTCAACCGGTTGCTGGAGATCTTTGTCCAAAACATTACGCTGGCCAATCTGTTCGCCGCGGTCGGCGCCGGCTTCTTCGTCGCCACCCTCCTGATGCGGACGATGGTGCCGCTGCGCGTCGCCAACATGGTCGGCTGTGCATTCTTCGCCGTTTTCGGCGCGCTCTCGGCCAACGTCTCGACCTTCCTCCTCTATCTGTTGCTGCTTCCGATCAACGCCCTGCGCCTGCGGCAGATGCTCAAGCTGGTCAAGAAGGCGCGCCATGCGGCCGAAGGCGACATGTCGATCGAGTGGCTCAAGCCGTTCATGACCGAGCGCAGATATCGCAGTGGCGATACGCTCTTCAAACTGGGCGATCCGGCCAAGGAGATGCTCCTCACGGTCACCGGCAAGTTCCTGGTCAAGGAGATCAATGTGGAGATCGGGCCCGGAGCTCTCATGGGAGAGCTCGGGTTCCTCACGCCGGACAACCGGCGCACCGGAACGATCGAATGCGTCGAGGACGGACAGGTGCTGACGATCACCTATGACCGCTTGCTCGAGATCTATTTTCAGGACCCGCAGTTCGGCTATTACTTCCTGGTGCTGACCAGCCAGCGCTTGCTGCAAAACATCGACCGCTTGCAGAAGCAGCTGGCGAGCGAGCGGTCAACGACCACGAACCGGATCGCGTGAACGGCGCCGCGGCTCAGCTCAGCAGCAGCGCCATTCCCGGATCGCCCTTCTCCATCGCGCGCCGGTAGGCCGGGCGGGCACCGACGCGGCCGAGATATTTAATCACATTCGGGCAGCGCGACAGGTCATAGGGCTGGAAGTAGCGCATCGTGGTGAGCGAGAAGCCCATCATGATGTCGGCGGTGGTGAAGGTGTCGCCCGCCAGATATTCGGCGTCGCGGACGCGCGCATCGACCAGGTCGAAGGCGCGGTCGGTACGCCCTCTGCTCGCGGCCAGCATCGGATTGTCCTCGGCGAGCTTGAGCCGGTTCAGGATCATCAGCCGGCCCATGCCGGCCTGCAGCGTACCGTTGGCGAAGTGAAACCAGTACAGGAACTGCGCAAAATCAGGATGATCAGGGCGGAGCGCAAGGCGCCCATCGCCGTATTTGGCCATGATGTAATCCACGATGGCGCCGGACTCGGCGAGCACGAGATCGCCGTCGGTGATCACGGGCGCACTCCCGATCGGATGCAGCGCCTTGTAGTCGGGCGGCGCCAGCATGGTGACGGAATCGCGCACGTAGCGCTTCAGTTCGTAGGGAATTCCCAGTTCCTCGCAGAGCCAGACGATGCGCTCAGATTGCGACTTGCCGAGATGGTGGACGGTGAGCATGGCGTCTCCTGCGACCGTGAGTTAGACCTGCCGTGACGCCGCATCTTAACCCGTCATTGCGAGCGCAGCGAAGCAATCCAGACTGCCACCGCGGAAAGACTCTGGATTGCTTCGCTGCGCTCGCAATGACGACGTGGAGGGACCGCCCTACCCCGCCTCGTCCGCCACCATCCGCGCCACGACGCGGTCGCGGCGGATGAAGTGGTGCCAGAGGGCAGCGACCACGTGAATCGCGATCAGCGCCAGCAGCACATAGGCAAAGAGGATGTGGCGATCCTCATAGGCGCCCGCCGCCGCACGGTCGGGAGAGGTGAATTGCGGCACGTGAAACAGGCCGAAGAAGTCGGAATAATCAGGCGTACGCGCGCCGGAATGCGCCCAGCCCAGCATCGCGACCAGGATGACCACGAGATAGAGCGCGCCGTGGCTGACATGGGCCGCGATCTTCTGCCAGCGCGAGGTTTCAGGCGGCATCGCCGGCGTCGGGTTGACGGCGCGCCAGACCAGGCGCAGCACGGTCAGCAGCAGGATCACATAGCCGATATCGGCGTGGATCGAGCGGTAGAAGAAGCGGTCGGGACGCGCCGGGATGTGGTTCATCCACCAGCCGAAGCCGATCATGGCGAGGATGGCCAGCGCCAAAATCCAGTGCAGCCACCGGGAAACGCTGCCCCAGCCGCTACTGGTATTTCTGATCATGTCGGCTCTCCGGAGTTTTGCGGATATGTCCCCGTCCGCAGCGCAAATGCTGATAGCGGGAACTTGCGGTAACCGTGAAATTGAATCGTTCCAAATTGATCCCAAACGGCCCCGCCGCAAAACCGCCCCAAAAACCGAATGGTAACCATGGTGCCCTTAAGGTAGCGACGTGACCTATTCCCCGACGATCCTGGTGTTCGATTCTGGCCTTGGCGGACTCACGGTGCTCCGCGAGGTCGTGGCTGCGCGCCCGGACGCGCATTTCGTCTATGTCGCCGACGATGCCTTCTTCCCCTATGGCCACCACAGCGAGGACGAGATCATCGCCCGCGTCGTGCCGCTGATGGGCGAACTGATTGGCACCCACGATCCTGACCTCGTCGTCATCGCCTGCAACACGGCGTCCACCCTGGTCCTATCTCACTTGCGCGCCGCTTATTCCCTGCCCTTCGTCGGCACCGTGCCGGCGATCAAGCCCGCCTGCGCGCAGTCGAAGAGCCGCCGCGTCTCGGTGCTCGGCACCAAGGGCACGGTGAAGCGCGAATACACCAAGGCGCTGATCCGCGATTTCGCGCTGGGTTGCGAGGTGACATTGGTCGGCTCGCCCGAGCTCGCCTCGCTGGCAGAAGCCGCGCTCAGGGGCCATCCGATCAGCGACGGCGACATCCTCGCCGAACTCGCCCCCTGCTTCGTCGGTGATCCCGCGGACGCGACATCGCGCACCGACACCGTGGTGCTCGCCTGCACGCACTATCCGCTGCTGCTCGACCGGATGAAGACGCTCGCGCCCTGGCCGGTCGAATGGATCGACCCCGCGCCGGCCATCGCCCGCCGCGTCTCCGACCTGCTCGGCACGCAAATCGGCGGCATCGCGCAGTCCGGCGCCGAGATGATCTTCACCTCGAACCGCGTGCATGGGCTTTCGGCCACGCTGACGCCGTTCTTCGGCGGACGCGCACTGGCCTGACCTTGCGCCTCGACGGCGCGCTGCTAGGTTTCGCCGTCGCCATCTTCGCAGGTTCATCCCCATGTCGGTCCCCGCAGCGCCGCTCAACCGTCTCCGCCAGCTCTGGAGCGAAGGGCGCCCCGCCTTCGGCGCAATCGCGACGATCCCGAGCGTGCAGACCGTACAGATCATGGCGCGCTCGCTCGACTGGATCATCGTCGACCTCGAGCATGGCCCGATTGGCTTGACCGAAGCGCATGCGATGATCGCCGCCACGACAGGCACGCCATGCACGCCGCTGGTGCGGATCGCGGCGAACGAGCCGTGGCTTGCGAAAGCGCCGATGGACATCGGCGCCTTCGGCATCAACTTCCCGATGATCACCAATCGTGCCGAAGCCGAGAAGGCGGTGCGCAGCGTGCGCTATCCGCCGCGCGGCGATCGTCTCTGGGGTCCGTTCCACGCGCCGTTCCGCTGGGGCCAGTCGATGCCGGACTACATGGCCGGCGCCGACGACGAGATGATCTGCATGATCACCATCGAGCATGTCGAGGCCGTCAATCGCATCGACGAGATCATGGCGACGCCGGGCATCGACGTCGCGGTGATCGGCCCCGGCGATCTCGCGACGTCCATCAACAAGCGCGGGCAGATGGACGATCCGGAATTGCTGCAGCTGGTCGCCCGCGCCGAGGCCGGTATCCTCAAGAGCGGCGTGCCGATCGGCGGCGTGGCCCGCACCGCAGACCAGGCCAACGCCCTGGTCGACCGCGGTTATCGCGCGATCGCGCTGGGTTTCGACTGGTCGCTGTTCCAGCGCGGCATCATGGCGGCGTTCGAGGGAATCAAGCGCTGAACGAGCCGATCGCGGCCTTGCCGGGAACTGCGACGCTGCTAGGGTCGGCGGTTCCAGGGAGGAAGAACCATGCTCAAAAAGACTTTGCTCGCTCTCGCCTTCACCAGCCTCGCCGTTGCGGCCTTCGCTCAGCAGACCGGCATCAAGCGGACCCCACTGCAGAAGGTCGAATTTCCCGACGGCTACAACACCGTCACCGCCATCGCAGAGGTCCCGGCGGGCGGCGCGGCCGGACGCCATACCCATCCTGGGGTCGAAACCGGCTACGTGCTCGAAGGCGAGCTGAATCTCCTCATCGACGGCCAGCCGGAGAAAACCCTCAAAGCCGGGGATTCCTACCAGATCCCGGCAGGCGTCGTGCACGACGCCAAGGCTCATGGCGACAAGGCCATGAAAGTACTCGGGGTTTACATCGTCGACAAAACCAAGCCGCTAGCCTCGCCGGCGCCCTGATGCGGCGAACCGACCGGCGCCAGGCGGGTTGGTTCGTGCTAGAGCACGCGGCGAGCGGGCCACCCGCTCGCTGCACATATTTTAGTCCGCAGGAACCGAAAGACCCATGCGCGGGACGTCCAAGACCATTTCGCTGCCGCGCCGCCTGATTTGCGACCTCATGCGGGCGTCGATGGAAGTGCCATTCGTCTCGCTCTCCCGCCCCCTCAATATCCGCCCCCTGCTGGAGGCGCGTGCCGGAGCGATGGCGCCTGCCGGCTGGGCCGCGATGTTCGTCAAGGCCTTTGCCCTGGTCGCCAGGGACGAGCCGGTCCTGCGCACCGTCTACGCCAAATGGCCCTGGCCGTCGCTCTACGAGCTGCCCAATAGCGTGGCGTCGGTGGCGATCGCCCGGGTCCAAGACGGCGAGGAATGCGTGATGCCGCAGCGAATCGCGGCTCCCGAAGCCATGGCGCTGGCCGCGGTGGACGCCGAAATCCGGCGTGCCAAGACGGCCCCGGTCGACGATATCCCGATGTTCCGCAAGATCATGCGGGCCACCCGCCTGCCGCTGCCGCTGCGGCGGCTATGCTGGGCGGTCGGCCTGAATTTCGGCCGACAGCGCGGCAACTGGTTCGGCAGTTTTGCCGTGAGCTCAGTGGCCGCCTATGGCGGTGGCGAGCTCCATCCCATCACGCCGGGCCCGTTCATCGTCAGCTATGGGGTGGTCGAGCCCGACCAGACCATCCATGTCGTGATCCGCTGGGACCACCGGGTCACCGACGCCGCCCCCATTGCCCGGGTCCTGACCCGGCTGGAACAGGTCCTGAACACTGAAATCGCTGCCGAATTGCGCGCGGCCGGGCCGAAGCCGATCCGGGCGGTCCGGACATGATTTCGGGGCTATTCGCATTGACAGAACGGCCCAAACTCACCTAAAAGCCGCCTGCTCGCGGGCCGATTTCGGCCCGCGAAGCGTTTCGCGACCCGTGGTCCTCCTCCCTTAAGCTTTGGGGATCGGACCTGTCAGTGCCGGGCCCAGCCCGTCACACAGGAGGGCGCGTTTCCTCAAACCATGTACCTGAAGAGGACGCGATGACTAAGCGCAGTGAGGCGAAGTACAAACTCGATCGCCGTATGGGCCAGAACATCTGGGGCCGCCCGAAGAGCCCCGTCAACCGCCGCGAGTACGGCCCCGGCCAGCACGGCCAGCGCCGCAAGGGCAAGCTCTCCGACTTCGGCGTGCAGCTGCGCGCCAAGCAGAAGCTGAAGGGCTACTACGCCAACATTTCCGAGCGTCAGTTCCACGGCATCTATGTCGAGGCGAGCCGCCTCAAGGGTGACACCGGCGAGAACCTGATCGGTCTCCTGGAGCGTCGTCTCGACGCGGTCGTGTACCGCGCCAAGTTCGTCTCCACGATCTTCGCCGCGCGCCAGTTCATCAACCACGGCCACATCAAGGTGAACGGCCGCAAGGTCAACATCTCAAGCTACCAGCTCAAGATCGGCGACGTGATCGAGGTCAAGGAAGCCTCCAAGCAGCTCGCCCACGTGCTCGAAGCCAGCCAGCTCCCCGAGCGCGACACCCCCGACTATCTCGAAGTCGACCACGGCAAGATGACCGCCAAGTACGTGCGCATCCCCGGCCTCTCCGACGTGCCGTTCCCGGTGCAGATGGAGCCGCATCTGGTCGTCGAATTCTATTCGCGCTAATAGTTCGGCAGAACGACATTCAAAGGCCCCGGTTCACCGGGGCCTTTTTGTTTGAGCCGGCGATTCCCATGTCTCAGGCCATCTGTGCTATGATTGCACATCGCGGAGTTGAGCATGACTCGTCTTCTGGAAGAGGCCTTCAGCAAAGTTTCCGGCCTGCCCGATTCAGAGCAGGACGAACTGGCGCGGACCCTGCTTGAGCTTGCCGGGGTCGATCAGCCACCAATCCAGCTGACGGCGGCGGAAGAGGCAGATCTCGCCGAGGCCGAAGCCGAAATCGCCCGCGGCGAGCTGGCCAGCGCCGACGAAGTCCGCGCGATGTGGGCTAAGCACGGCCTGTGAAGGTCCGCTATACGAAGCGGGCGCTCGCCCAAATCGACCAAATTCTGACCTACATCGAGGCGCACTCGCCCCAAGGCGCAGGCCACGTGCGCGGCCGCATTGTCGCTCTCATAGCATTGCTAGAGACCTACCCCCACGCAGGGCGAACGACTACGCGTGCATACGTCCGTCGCTTGCCGGTCAACCCTTATCCCTATCTGATCGATTATCGTGTGACCGAGACAGAAATCGTTATTATGCGGTTTCGTCACGCCGCCCGGCGTCCACCCAGAGCTCGCTGACCGCGAGCGAGTGCCATTCCCCTCAGGGAGCAAGTTGATGCTCTATACCCCTCCCCCGATCGATCCCAAGGCGCCGCCGGTGCGCATCAATCTGCTTTCGGACACGCAGACCAAGCCGACGGCTGCGATGCGCGAGGCGATGGCGCGGGCGGAGGTCGGCGACGAGCAGGTCGGCGACGATCCGACCGTGAACGCACTGTGCGAGCGCGTTGCCGCGCTGATGGGCAAGGAAGCCGCGGTCTACATGCCCTCAGGCACGATGTGCAACGTCACCGCGACGCTGGTGCATTGCCGTCCCGGCGACGAGATCCTCGCCCACGAGAGCGCACATATCATCGCCCGCGAAGGCGGCGCGCATGCCGCGATCGGCGGCTTCCAGGTCACCCAGCTCAAGGGACCTGACGGCCAGTTCACGCCGGAGACCTTTCGCAAGGCACTGCATCCGCGGACGCGCTACCAGCCGCCGCAGACCGTCGTCAGCGTCGAGCAGACCGCCAATATCGGCGGCGGCACGATCTGGAAGAAGGCAGCGCTCGACGAGATCGTCGCGATCGCCAAGCAGCACGGCCTCGTCACCCACATGGACGGTGCGCGCCTGCTCAACGCCACCGTCGCAAGCGGCATCTCCCCGCGCGACATGACGGCGGGGTGGGATTCGGCGTGGATCGATTTCTCCAAAGGCCTGGGCGCGCCGATCGGCGGCGTGCTGGCGGGCTCGCGCGCCTTCATCGACGCGGTCTGGCAGTGGAAACAGCGCCTCGGCGGCTCGATGCGGCAAGCCGGCGTCTGTGCGGCGGCCTGCATCTACGCGCTCGACCATCACGTCGATCGCCTGGCCGACGACCACGCCAATGCGCGCGCGCTCGCCCGCGGGCTGTCGCAGATCGCAGGCGTCGAGGTGCAGGAGCCCGAGACCAATCTCGTGTTCTTCAAGCCTGATGGCGCCGGAATTGCCGGCGACAAGATGGTCGCCGCACTGCGCCAGCGCGGCGTGACGCTCGCGATGATGGACGGCCGCATCCGCGCCTGCACCCATCTCGACGTCAATGCGGCCCAGGTCGAGGAAACGATCGGGTACGTCAGAGAGATCGTGCGCGGGGCGTAAGTCCGTAGCCCGGATGGAGCGCAGCGAAATCCGGGGTCCTCGCCTCGCGGAAAGATTTTCCCGGATTGCGCGGAGCCTGTCATCGGGCGGCGCTTCGCGCCGACCCGTTGGCTCCATCCGGGCTACGAAGGCGGCTAGCTACCGCCCCATCGCCTGATAGATCAGCGTCTTCAGCGCCAGCTGAATCCGGCCACGCTGCGACGGGGTCTGCACCATGAAGATCCCGAACAGATCGTCTTCGGGATCGATGAAGAAGAAGGTGCCGCCGACGCCGTCCCAGCGATATTCGCCAAGCGGCCACGATGTCCCTGATGGCACCGAGGTGCGCACCGCGAAACCGAGGCCGAAGCCGGAGCTTCCGCCCGGATAGTAATTCTGATCGCGCGCGATCTTCGTCGCGGGGCCGATATGATCCGACGCCATCAGCGCGATGGTCTCGGGCTTGAGATAGCGCCGACCTTCATAGCTGCCGCCGTTGAGCAGCATCTGCGAGAAGCGCGCGTAGTCACCGACCGTACCGACAAGGCCGCCGCCGCCCGACTCCCACCTCAGCGGTTTCCGGGGATCGCGGACCTGCGTCATCGGACTGATCGCGCGATCCTGCGGCATCGGCTCGGCGATGCGCGGCCACTTGGCAGGATCGGCGACATAGTATGCAGTGTCCATCATCCCGAGCGGATTGAGCAGCCGCTCCTTCTCGAACTCGAACAGCGATTTCCCCGATATGACCTCGACGATGCGGCCGAGCACGTCCGTGGAGTGGCCATAGTCCCAGTTCGTGCCGGGCTGTTCGGCGAGCGGAAGCGTGGTGATCTTCGCGACGAGTTCGGCGTTGGTCAAAGCCTGGTTGTCGAAGAGACCGGCGTCGGCATAGAGCTTGTTCACCAAGCCCCCGCCATAATAACCGTAGGGCAGCCCGGCAGTGTGGCGCATCAAATCCTTGATCGTCACGGAGCGACTGAGCGGCTCCAGCGCCAGCGCAACCTTGCCGTCCTCGGCCTTCGTCTCGACACCGACCTTCATCTTGCCAAAGGCCGGAATGTATTTTGCGACGGGATCATCGAGCGAGAGCTTGCCCTGCTCGACCAGCATCATTGCCATGACTGTCGTGACCGGCTTCGACATCGAATAGAGCCGGAAGATCGTGTCCGCGCTCATCGAGATCTCGGTGGCGACATCGCGGACGCCGAAATTCTCGTAATAGACCGGCTTGCCGTGCTGCTGGAGCAGCAGGATCGCGCCCGGAAACGTACCGGCGACGATCTCGCTGCGGATGTAGTCGGAAACCTTTGCCAGGCCATCTGGCGAGAAAGTGTGGGCGCGCCCCTCGGAGCCCGCCTGCGCACCACCTGCACCGAACAAAAGAACGAGCGCCGCGATCAGCGCGCGGCGCCCGAACATGTCACTTCTCCATCGCTTCATAAACCAACTGCTTCAATGTCCGCTGCACGCGCTGGCGCTCGGTCGGGGTCTGCTCCAGCAGCACGAAGAACATGTCCTGCTTGGGATCGATGACGAAATAGCAACCGGAGGCGCCGTCCCACTTCAACTCCCCGAGATCGCCGGGCGGCGGCGGCTTGGCGTTGCCGGGATCGGTGCGGACCGCAAGGCCAAGACCGAAGCCGAAACCGTCGCCGGGGAAATAGAAATAGTCGCGACCGACCCCCGAGGTCGGGCCGACCTGATCGGTCACCATCAGCTTGAATGTCTCGGGCTTGAGGATAGTCTTGCCGTCGAGGCTGCCGCCATTGAGCAGCATCTGCGCAAAGCGCTCATAGTCCGCCATGGTCGTAACCATGCCGCCGCTGGCGAACTGGATTTTTTTGACAACCGTCGGATCGTTGATCCGGCCGACGCGAAAATCAGCGTCATTCGGCACCGGCTGCGCCAGAAGCTTCTGCTTCTCGGGGGCGGTGACGAAGAAGCCGGTGTCGACCATGCCGAGCGGATCGAGCAGCTTCTCCCGCTCGATCTCAAGCAACGGCTTGCCGGTTGCGACCTCCATGACTCGCGCCAGAATGTCGGTGGAATGGCCGTATTGCCACAGCGCGCCCGGCTGGTTGTGCAGCGGCAGTTTTGCGATGCGCTCGGCGAACTCAGCGAGATCGAAATCGCCGTCGTAGATCTTGGCGTCGCGATAGGCCTTGCGGACCAGGCTGTCGCCGTAGAAGCCATAGGTGACGCCAGACGTGTGCGTCATCAGATCCTTCACCGTCATCGGCCGGCTCAGCGGCACGAGTTCGAGCGACCTGGTGCCGTCGTCGGCCTTCTTCTCGACGCCGACCTTCACATTGGCGAAGGACGGAATGTATTTCGAGACGGGATCGTCGAGCTTGATCTTGCCGTCCTCGATCAACTGCACCGCAACAACGGAGGTGATCGCCTTGCTCATCGAGAACAGGCGGAAGATGGTCTTGTCCGTGATCGGCGCCTTGCTCACCACGTCCTGCACGCCGAAGGCTTCGTGGTAGACCGGCTTGCCGTGCTGCTTGATCAGCACGGTCGCGCCGGCGATCTTGCCGGTCGCGACCTCGTTGTTGAAGAACTCGCTGACCTTGGCGAGCTTGTCCTGATTGAAATGCGCGCCGGCCGGAATCTCGTAGGTGCCTTCGGCGCGCGCGAGCGACATCGCGCCCAGCGACACCAGTGCGCCGCAAACCAACGCACGCAGTCCGAAATGTGAATTCATATCCCCTCCCCGGAAGGTGGCCGAGCGGAGTGTACTGACCACGTCATCAGGCACAAGGGCTGGCGTGTCGCGCGAGCGCCTCGGCATGGAGTTTGGCGCTCGGCTCGGCGAAGCAGCAGAACACGACGCGGGCGACCGATGGCGCGGCAGAGAGCCCTTCGATTGCCGTGCGGACGGCGATATCGGCGGCCCGGTCGGCGGGAAAGCGGAAAATGCCGGTCGAAATCGCCGGAAATGCCACCGAGGTCAGCTTATGCATCCCGCACAGCTCCATCGAACGGCGATAGCAGGAGGCGAGCAGATCGTCCTCGCCCAGCGTGCCGCCGTTCCAGACCGGCCCGACGGTGTGGATCACATGCGCGGCCTTGAGCCGATAGCCCTTGGTGATCTTGGCGTCGCCCGTCTTGCAGCCGTGGAGCATCCGACATTCGGCGACGAGGTCGGGCCCGGCCGCTCGATGGATCGCGCCATCCACGCCGCCTCCGCCGAGGAGAGACAAATTTGCGGCGTTGACGATGGCGTCAACGCCGAGTGTCGTGATGTCAGCTACGATGACCTCAAGCTCGGCGCCGCCGATGCGGCGCGTCAGCTGGGTCACGTGTCAGGCCGCGACGGCGACGCCCTTCTCGGAGAGCAGCTGCTGCAGTTCGCCGGCCTGGAACATCTCGCGGACGATGTCGCATCCGCCGACGAACTCGCCCTTCACATAGAGCTGCGGAATGGTCGGCCAGTTCGAGTAGTCCTTGATGCCGTTGCGCAGTTCGGCGGATTCGAGGACGTTGAGGCCCTTATAGCCAACGCCGATATGGTCGAGGATCTGGACGACCTGGCCGGAGAAACCGCACTGCGGAAACTGCGGCGTTCCCTTCATGAACAGAACCACGTCGTTCGACTTGACTTCGTTGGCGATGAATTCCGCGATGCTCATATCCGTGTCCTTCTGGGGCGGAGCCCTCAACAATCACTCCGGGCCGGCTCAGCCGATTTAACCCGATACCTGCCCATATATGTAGCCCAAACCGTTGTGCATCCAAAGTAAAATGGCGGCGAACACCCCTTGAACACCGCCTGGGCGGCGGGTCCAGGCCACGCCGGCCCCATTGCATGATGCCACGAATATCATCGCCGGGGAGGACTTTCATACCGTAACGGAGCCCCTATCTAGGACGAACCCAGGTTTTGGAACCGGGCAACGCCAACAACGTTCTCTTGTCCTGTCTGGAGAAAAACGTGACGAAACAAGCCTCCGCTACGGCCACCCCGCCGCTTTCGTCACCGTCGGCCGACCCGCGCGGCCTCGCCCAGGGGCTGGAAGAGGCGTTTCTCGCCGTCCGCAACGAGACCGAGCGCCGGGCCGCGCCGCTGTCGCCTGAAGACCAGCAGATTCAATCCATGCCGGATGCGAGCCCCACGAAATGGCATCGGGCCCATACCACCTGGTTCTGGGAGCAATTCCTGCTCGGCGAGCACTGTCCCGGCTACCGGCCCTTCCACCCTGATTTCGCTTTCCTGTTCAATTCCTATTACGTCAGCGCCGGCCCGCGTCATTCCCGCAATCACCGCGGCGACATCACCCGCCCCAGCGCCGATCAGGTCGGCGCCTATCGAACATATGTCGATGCGGCCGTCGTCGAATTCTTCCGCGAGGTCGGCGCGGACAAGCTTCGCGAGATCGCACCGCTGGTCGAGGTCGGGCTCAATCACGAGCAGCAGCATCAGGAATTGATGGTCACCGACATCCTGCATGCTTTCGCGCAGAACCCGATCCCGCCGGCCTATGATCCGGACTGGCGCTTCCCGGCTTCGACACGCGCGGGGGAGGATTGGCTGACGCTGAACGAAGGTATCCACACCGTCGGTCACGTCGACGACAGTTTTCATTTCGACAATGAGAAGCCGGCGCATCGCGCCCTCGTCGGTCCGGTCAGGGTCGCACGCAATCTCGTCACCAACGCCGAGTGGCTCGCCTTCATGCGCGACGGCGGCTACCGGACCGCAACGCTGTGGCTGATGGACGGCTTTGCCACCGTCAACAACGAAGGCTGGGACGCCCCCGGCCATTGGCGCGAGATCGACGGCCAGTGGCACATGATGACGCTCGCCGGCCTCAAGCCGGTCGATCCGGACGCGCCGGTCTGCCATGTCAGCTATTACGAGGCCGATGCGTTTGCGCGCTGGGCCGGAAAGCATCTGCCGACCGAGATGGAATGGGAGGTTGCTTCGCGTGCCGGCCAGCTCAACGACGCCTTCGGAATCGTCTGGCAGTGGACGCGTTCTTCATATTCGCCCTACCCCGGCTATCGCGCCATCGAAGGCGCGCTCGGGGAGTACAACGGCAAGTTCATGATCAACCAACTGGTGCTGCGCGGCTCCTCGCTTGCAACTCCCGAGGGCCACAGCCGTATTACCTATCGCAACTTCTTTTATCCGCACCATCGCTGGCAGTTCACGGGACTGCGGCTCGCCGACTACGAATAAAAAATCATCCGACGACAAATACGCGCCGGACAGCGCGTTCAGGAGAGTATCATGAATGTGCACGCCAGCGCTTTGGCCGAAGCCCATCTCCCCGACGAGCAGACCACCGCTTTCGCCCGCGAGGCCATCGAGGACCTCTCGCAGCAGCCCAAAAAACTGTCGCCGAAATATTTCTACGACGCGACCGGCTCGGAGCTGTTCGAGGCGATCACGCGCCTGCCGGAATATTACCCGACGCGCACCGAGCTTGCGATCCTGAAGGAGCGCGGCAGCGAGATCGCGAAGATCATTCCGCAGCATGCGGCGCTGGTCGAGTTCGGCGCTGGAGCAACCACGAAAGTCCGCCTGCTGCTCGATCACTGCAAGTTCGCGGCCTATGTGCCCGTGGACATCTCCGGCGACTTCCTGAAGGCGCAGGCGAACGGCCTGAAGCGAGACTTCCCGACGCTCGGCATCTATCCGGTGGCGGCCGACTTCACCACGCCGTTCGAGTTGCCCAAGGCAGTCGCATCGATGCCCAAGGTCGGCTTCTTCCCCGGCTCGACCATCGGAAATTTCGAGCCGCATGAGGCGCAGGCCTTCCTGAAGAGCGCCCGCAAGATCCTGGGCAAGGGCGCGCAGATGATCATCGGCGCCGACCTCGAGAAGGAAGAGCGCGTCCTCCATGACGCCTACAACGATGCCGCCGGCGTCACCGCCCGCTTCAATCTCAATGTGCTCGTGCGCATCAACCGCGAGCTCGGCGGCAATTTCGACCTGTCCGCCTTCACCCATCGCGCGATCTACAACCGCGAGCGGCACCGGATCGAGATGCATCTCATCAGCAAGAAGAGCCAGACCGTGCGCCTGCTCGGCACCAGCTTCTCGTTCCGCCCCGGCGAGAGCATCCACACCGAGAACAGCTACAAATACAGCCTCGAGCGTTTTGCTGCGCTGGCGCAGGGCGCGGGCTGGCAGGTTCGCGAAAGCTGGACGGACGCGGCGAAGATGTTTTCGGTGCACGCGCTGGAGGCGGCGGAGTAAGTGCTCCGTTGAATCTGAGAGCGTTTTCCTGCGGCGCATCCTTCGAGACGCCCGCCTTCGGCGGGCTCCAGCGCGCGGCAGCAGTTTCAGCGGGCGCCTATGCCGATTAGCCTCATCCTGAGGAGACCGCGCAGCGGTCGTCTCGAAGGACGAGGCGCTCGCTCAGACCGCTCCAAATTCAATGCTGCTCTGCCTCCTCCGGCTTCGACCCCAGCGACATCGACTCCCACACTGCGACCACGATCATGATCACGGTCGACGCGACCGACAGCCAGAGCGGCGAGAGATCGGCGGCGAACCACCACAGCACCAGTAGCAGGATGATGCCGATGCCGTGGGAGAGCTGGAGGAAGCCGCGGATCGCGTGCTTGAACAGGATGGTGCCGACCAGGAACACCAAGGGACCACCGACCGTGCTCACGATGGTCCTGATATCGGAATGGCCGGTCGGATGCTTCAGCACCAGCTCGTCCGACACTGCGGTCAGGATGATGCCGGCGACGATCGGCATGTGCAGATAGGTATAGGCCATCCGTGCCAGCCGGCCGGATTCGGTGGATTTCGAGAGCCGCTCGGAGCCGGCCTCCGCGCCCTTGTGGAAATAGACCCACCACATCGCGATGGCCCCGGCCAGCGCCGAGACGAAGGCCAGGATGTTGTCCGCGGTCCACTCCAGCTCGGCGAAGGTGGCACCGTTGACGACGACGGCCTCACCGAGTGCGATGATGATGAAGCCGGCGCAGCGCTCGGCCATGTGGCCGCCCTCGACGGCCCAGGCTTCGACCGACGAGAAGCCGAGCTTCGGGACCCAGAAGCGCACCGCCGGCGAGACGTATTCGATCGCGAGCGCCGCGATCCAGAACCACAGCCGCGCCTCGTCATGGGCGAGACCGCCGAGGATCCAGAAGATCGCGGAGCCGCAGAGCCAGACCAGAATGCGGATCGCGTTGTGCCGGACGGCCGTTCGATGGCGCGGGGTCGCGAACAGCCAGAAGGCGGTGCGTCCGACCTGCATGGTCGCGTAGGCGATCGCGAACCACAGGCCCCGCCCCTCGAAGGCGGTCGGGATCGTCGTCGACAGCACGAGGCCGCCCAGCATCATCAGGAAGATCAGGATGCGGACCGGGGTCAGCTCGGGATTGAGCCAGTTGGTGACCCAGGCGGTGTAGACCCACACCCACCACACCGCGAGGAACAGCACCGTGACGTGCACCGCGCCGAGCGGGGTGAAATGGTGCAGCAGCGTATGCGAGACCTGCGTGACGGCGAAGACGAAGACGAGGTCGAAGAACAGCTCGGCATTGGTGACGCGGCTGTGCTGGTTCGGAGCGATGACGCGAAACATCGCGCCGCGAGGATTGTCCGCAGCCATCGTCATCCCCCCGTCACGCGATCAGATCAGGCCCCCGGTACCCCGGTTTGCAGCGCCAGAGCATGCAACACGCCGCCCATCTGGCCTTGCAGGGACTGATAGACGATCTGGTGCTGCTGGACGCGGGACTTGCCGCGGAAGGATTCCGAGATCACGGTCGCGGCATAGTGGTCGCCATCGCCGGCGAGGTCACGGATCGTCACCTCGGCATCGGGGATCGCTGCCTTGATCATCGCCTCGATATCGTGGGCGTCCATGGGCATTCGGGTCTTGCTCCTGTCTCGGCTTCGAATCGCTTGCCGGGGTCCCCGGACCGGCAGGGCCAAACTTAGCGTGAACGGCCTTCTACGTCACGCATTCCGGCACTATATCCCTGATCCCATCCGGATAAAGGCACGACAAAGTGCCGCGCGCGCAAGATTGATCGAAAAGGCGTGAAATCATGAAGCTTCCAGGGCCCGACCACCCCATCACCATTACCCAAAATCCCCGACGCGTCCGCGTCACGGCCGGCGACATCGTGATCGCCGAGACCAGCAAGGCACTGATCTTGAAGGAGGCCAAATATCCGGCGGTGCAATATGTGCCGCGGGAGGACGCCAACATGGCGGTGCTGGAGCGCACCGACCGCGTCACCCATTGCCCCTACAAAGGGGACGCGAGCTATTACAGCGTCAAGGCCGATGGCAAGACGCTCGACAACGCGATCTGGACCTACGAGACGCCCTTCCCCGCGATGACGGAGATTTCCGGCCATCTCGCCTTCTATCCGGACAAGGTGAAGATCGAGGAAGTGGGGTAGGCTCACCGCGCCGGGGCGATTGCAGGTCGCTTCCTCTCCGTCGACACAAGGCTCAAGATGCCGCGCAAAGCCGCAAGACTGATTGGGGTCTCGTTGCTGGGCGTGGCCGGCATCCTCATCGTGGTGGCCGCCGCCGGACTGGGTTTTCGCGCCTATCGCCAGCATCTTGCTGCCGAAACCCTCGCGATCCGCTCACCAAAGGGCGTGCAGGAGGGAGGGTTCGTCGACATCGGCGGAATCAAGCAATGGATTCAAATCCGCGGCGAGGATCGGGATAACCCGGTCCTCCTGTTCGTCCACGGCGGGCCCGGAGGGTCCAGCTGGCCAATGTCGTCGGGTTGGCGCCCCTGGGAAAAGCACTTCACCATCGTGCAATGGGACAAGCGCGGCACCGGCCGCACGTATGGCGCCGCCGGAGACTCGCTGGCGCCAACCATGACACTGGAGCGCATGACGCAGGACGGCGTCGAGCTGGCCGAGCATCTGCGCACGCATCTGCACAAGGACAGGATCGTCCTGGTCGGGCATTCGTGGGGCTCGTTCCTGGGAATTCACATGGTGAAGCAACGCCCGGATCTGTTCTCGGCCTATGTCGGCACGGGCCAGGTGGTTGGCAGGACGACCTTCGAGAAGGCATTCGAGCTCACGATCGCGCGCCTGCAACGGCTTGCGGCATCCGCCAACAATCGTGAAGCCCTGGCGGAATTGGCGCCGATCGCTTCACAGCCGACCCTCACCCCGGAAAATCGCCTGATTGCGGACAAATGGAGCAACGCGCTGGGTCTGCCGCCCGCCGGCGGCTTCCAGCTCGCCGGCCCCATCCCGCCGCTCTTCATGCCGGATGTCTCGCTGCTCGACTTGTACAACTGGCGCAAGGGCGTCGCCTTCTCGGCCCAATATCTGACCGGACGGAACGGGCCGATGTTTCAGAGCGACATGGCCTCGATGGGATTCAGATCTTCGATCCCCATGTTCTTCATCGAGGGCGACGCGGACGGCGTGACGCCGGGCGAACCGGCCGAGCAATATTTCAAGGAGATCACGGCCCCGCATAAGGAATTTGTGTGGGTTCGCGGCGGCAATCATTTCATTCCGTTCGATCGTCCTGATGAGTTCCTGGCCGAGCTGATGGCCCGCGTCATGCCATTCGCAGGCAATTGAGGGCCGGCGCGCCGGCCCTCCGATTCGGCAGCCCGGCTACGCCCTGAAGATCGTGAGCCCCAGTATCAGCAGCACCAGGAAGATCACGACGAAGATATAGAACAGGAAGCGAGCGACATCGGCCGAGGCGGCCGAGAGGCCGGTGAAGCCGAGCACGCCGGCCACGATCGAGACCAGGAGAAAGATCAGCGCCCATTTCAGGATCGTCATAACCAACTCCGACTAAAATGCCGCACGTGCGGCCCTCAACCTATTCGCGAACGCTAACTTCGCTGCGCGGAACTGGTTCCTGAGGGCGCTCCGCGGGCAAGGCGCGGCATAAACTGCGCTTGCTGAATCCGGTTCCCGGCGGCACAGTCCGGCCAGGGCAGGAGCGCAATCGGGGCGACCATGATGACGATGTCACATTCCGCGACGATCGGCGCGGAGGCGCACGCCGCGCCGAAAGCCAAGGCGCGCAATCTGTCGCTCGATCGGACCCGCACCTTCCTCACGCTGGTGGTGCTGCTGCACCACGCCGTCATTCCCTACACCTATTTCGGTCACACCGACCCGGCGTCCTGGATCGGCTTCGACGTCGTCGTGCTCTGCACCGACAGCTTCTTCATGGCGATGTTCTTCTTCCTGTCGGGACTGTTCACGTGGTCCGGCATCGCGCGCAAGGCGCCACAGGTTTTCCTGCGCGACCGCCTGTTGCGGCTCGGGCTGCCGTTCGTGATCGCGGCCTTCACGGTCATCCCGCTCGCCTATTACGCGATCGCGCTGCGGCACGATCCCGAGCTGACCTTCGCTTCGTTCTGGTGGAAGACGATCACCGTCGGGCCGTGGCCGAGCGGGCCGATCTGGTTCGTGTGGGTGCTGCTGGCGTTCGACCTCACCGCGAGCCTGCTCTACCGGGTCTCAGCCCACCTGGTCGATCCGGTCAACCGCGTTTCGGTGCGCGGATTTGACCAGCCGGCCGTGTTCTGGCTGCTGCTCGCCGTCGTCACTGCCGTCGTCTACGTGCCCGCGCTGGTCCATTTCGGCGCCAACAAATGGTTCGAGTTCGGACCGTTTTCGGTGCAGGCGAGCCGCATCCTGCTCTACTTCGCCTATTTCTTCATTGGCGTCAGCGTCGGTGCCGCCAACTTCGATCGCGGCATCCTCAGCGCCGAGGGCCAGTTGCCGAAGAACCGATGGATGTGGGTGATCGCCACGCTGGTCCCCTACTGCCTGATGTGGTGCATGATCTACATCAAGCGCGCAATCCTCGGGAATCCCAACGTGCTGCCGGACTGGTATCAGGCGATCTACGGCACGCTCGTCGTGCTGTTCTCGGCCGCGATCCTGCTCGCGATCCTCGCCTTCTTCCTGCACCAGAAGTCGCCGGGGCCGAACCTGCTCGACCGCATGCAGGCGGACGCCTACGGCATGTTCCTGGTGCACTACCCGATCGCGCTGTGGATCCAGTATGTGCTGTTCGACTACTCGTGGCCTGCGATCTTCAAGGCCGCGATCGGCTTCGTGCTCACGGTGTTGCTGAGCTGGGGACTGACGGCAATGTTGCGGAAGATTCCGGGCGCGTCGCACGTTTTGTGAGGCCGAGGTCTCTCCATCCGCCATTGCGAGCGTAGCGAAGCAATCCAGAGTCTCTCCGCGGAGACAGCCTGGATTGCTTCGTCGCTCTGCTCCTCGTAATGACGGAGTGTGTGGCGGCGCCTTACGCCGCCTTCCCGCTCATATATTCCGGCAGCCAGCGCTCGAACGATTTCCGCAGGCTATCGATCGTGACCGGCGCCTCGCCCGCGATCGCGATTGCATCGCCGCCGGTGGTGCCAATGCGCACGCAGGGCACCTCGCAGCCGCGCATCTTGGCCAGCACGCGGCCGGCTTCCGCTTCCGGCACGGTGACGAGATAGCGCGCCTGGTCCTCGCCGAACCAATAGGCTTGCGAGACGAGCGACGTCGGCGCCGCCAGCAATTTTGCGCCGATGCCGCTGGCCATTGCCATCTCGGCGAGCGCGATCAGCAGGCCACCGTCGGAGAGATCGTGCACCGCGGTCGCAGTGCCCGCATGGATCATGCCGCGCACGCAGTCGCCGTTGCGCTTCTCGGCCGCGAGGTCGACCGGCGGCGGCGCGCCCTCCTCGCGACCGCAGATGTCGCGCAGGTAGACCGACTGGCCGAGCCAGCCGTGGGTTTCGCCGACCAGGAGGATCGCCTCGCCCTCGGCCTTGAAGGCCAGCGAAGCGGACTTGGTGAAATCGTCGAGCAGGCCGACGCCGCCGATCGAAGGTGTCGGCAGGATCGCGCGGCCGTTGGTCTCGTTGTAGAGCGAGACGTTGCCGGACACGACCGGGAAGTCGAGCGTGCGGCAGGCCTCCGAGATGCCCTTCAGGCAGCCGACAAACTGGCCCATGATCTCGGGCCGTTCAGGATTGCCGAAATTGAGATTGTCGGTGATCGCGAGCGGCTTGCCGCCGACCGCGGTGATGTTGCGCCAGGCTTCCGCCACCGCCTGCTTGCCGCCCTCGAACGGGTCAGCTTCGCAATAGCGCGGCGTGACGTCGACGGTCAGCGCCAGACCCTTCGGCCCGTCCTGCACGCGCACGACGGCGGCGTCGCCGCCGGGACGCTGCAAGGTGTTGCCGAGGATGACGTGGTCGTACTGCTCCCAGACCCAGCGCTTGCTGCACATGTCGGGCGTGCCGATCAGCTTCTCCAGCGCGGCACCGACGCCCATCGGCGCCGGCACCTCGCGCGCGTGCACCACAGGCAGCGCGGCGGAGGGAACGTGCGGACGGTCGTAGAGCGGCGCCTCGTCACCGAGCTCCTTGATCGGCAGGTCGGCCATGACGTCGCCGCCATGCTTGACGACAAAGCGCTTGCTCGGCGTGGTGTAGCCGACCACTGCGAAGTCGAGCCCCCACTTCTTGAAGATCGCCTCGGCTTCCTTTTCCTTCTCGGGCTTGAGCACCATGAGCATGCGCTCCTGGCTTTCCGAGAGCATCATCTCGTAGGCGCTCATGCCGGTCTCGCGGGTCGGCACCGCGTCGAGATCGAGGTCGACGCCGAGGTCGCCCTTGGCGCCCATCTCGACCGCCGAGCAGGTCAGGCCGGCCGCGCCCATGTCCTGGATCGCGATGACGCAGCCCTTCTCCATGATCTCGAGGCAGGCCTCGAGCAGCAGTTTTTCGGCGAAGGGATCGCCGACCTGCACGGTGGGGCGCTTCTCCTCGGACTTGTCGTCGAACTCGGCCGACGCCATCGAGGCGCCGTGGATGCCATCGCGCCCCGTCTTGGAGCCGAGATAGACGATCGGCATGTTCACGCCGGAGGCGGCAGCATAGAAAATCTTGTCGGCATCGGCGAGGCCGACCGCCATTGCGTTGACGAGGATGTTGCCGTCATAGCGGGTGTGAAAGCGCACCTGGCCGCCGACCGTCGGCACGCCGAAGGAATTGCCATAGCCGCCGACGCCGGCGACGACGCCGGAGACGAGATGCCGTGTCCTGGTATGCTCGGGCGCGCCGAAGCTCAGCGCATTGAGGCAGGCGATAGGACGCGCGCCCATGGTGAAGACGTCGCGCAGAATGCCGCCGACGCCGGTGGTCGCGCCCTGATAGGGCTCGATGTAGCTCGGGTGGTTGTGGCTCTCCATCTTGAAGACCACGGCCTGGCCGTCGCCGATGTCGATCACGCCGGCATTCTCGCCGGGGCCCTGGATCACCCAGGGCGCCTTGGTCGGCAGGCCGCGCAGATGGATGCGCGAGGATTTGTACGAGCAGTGCTCGTTCCACATCGCCGAGAAGATGCCGAGCTCGGTGAAGGTCGGCTCCCGCCCGATCAGCTTCAGGATGCGCTCGTACTCGTCGGGCTTGAGCCCGTGGGCGGCAACCAGTTCGGGGGTGATCTTGGGTTCGTTCTTCATGGATTCGGGGCTTTCGGCGGCGTTTTGCCGTTCTTAGGAAGATCGGGGGCCTACGAAAAGCCCTTTATGGCGCATTTTCCCGCTGTCCCACGTTTTGCGGGCAGGCGGTCGGCGGGAACGGGAATTGCAAGGCGCTGACGGATCGGATTTAAGGACTAAAGACCCGTAATTGAAGGCCCATTTCCTTGCACGAATTGACCAAAGTCCCCTCCACCCGCCGCCCGGACCTGCACGTCGCCACCGATGGCGAGTTCACGGGCTGGCGGACCTGGGTTCGCGACAGTTTTGAGAGCCATATCGGCCCGTTCTGGCACAAGATCGAGGAGGACGGCAGCGTCCGCTCGGCGTTCCGGGTCGAGAAAAAGCACCTCAACGGCTCCGGAAACGTCCATGGCGGCTGCTTCATGGCCTTCGCCGACTATTGCCTGTTCGCGATCGCCACCCACGAGCTGGATGGCCCGGCCGTGACGACGAATTTCGCCTGTGATTTCCTCGACGCGGCCCGCGAGGGCGAGCTGGTCGAATGCGTCGGCGAAGTGTCCCGCGCCGGCGGCTCACTGATCTTCCTGCGGGGCAAGCTGACCTCGGCCGGGCGGCCGCTGTTTACCTTCTCCGGCACGATCAAGCGGGTGAAGCGGAAGCCCGCACTCCAGCCAAACGCATAGCTCGACGCCTTCCCTTTTCGCGCCCCCTCGCCCAGACTTGCTGAAAGCGCTTTTGCGCGGGGGAGCAAGAACAAGGTGCCGCAGAGCACATCCGGATCGGGCCACACAGCGCCCTCCGCGTCAGCGCCATTGCCATCCATGACCGCCGTCGGCGCCCGTAACTGGCGCGACTATGCGCTGCTGTTCGCGCTCGCCTGCTGCTGGAGCTCGACCTATCCGCTGGCCAAGCTCGCGCTTCCCACGATCCCGCCCATCACCTTCATCTCGGCGCGCTCGCTGATCGCGTTCGCCTTCCTGTTTGCCATCCTGTGGATGCGCGGCGTCAAGCTGCCGACCGACGTGAAGGCCTGGAAGCTGTTTGCGACCCAGCAGCTGATCAATTCGACCTTCCCGTTCCTGGTCATCACCTGGTCGCAACAATATGTCCCGGCCTCGAACACGGTGGTGCTGGCCTCGACGACGCCGATCTTCGCCTTCCTGATCACGTCGCTGATCACGCGGCACGAGCCGGCCACGCTGCTGAAGCTCGCGGGCGCAATTCTCGGCCTCGCCGGCACGATCGCCATCGTCGGGCTGGACGCGCTGCGCGGCTTCAGTGGCGAGATCGTGGCGGAGATCGCGATCCTGCTCGCCACCATCTCCTTTGCCTGCGCGACCATCTTTGGCTTGCGGCTCTCCGAATACGATCCGATGGTGGTCGCAACCGGCTCGCTGCTGTTCGGTGGCCTCGTGCTGCTGCCGCCCTCGCTCATCATCGACCAGCCCTGGACGCTGCACCCGACGCCGACGGCGATCGTCGCCACCATCGTCATGGGCATCGTCTCCAGCGCGCTGGGGCTGATGCTGTTCTACGTCTGCCTCGGCCGGCTCGGCACGCTGACCACGAACGCGCAAGGCTATCTGCGCATTCCAATCGGCGTTGGATTGTCCGTGCTGCTGCTTGGCGAGAGCGTGCCGTCGAACCTGGCGCTGGGCCTGCTGCTGGTCATGGCCGGCGTCGCCGCCATGACGGTGCCGGCGGAGAAGTTCAAGCTGCGCAAAGCATGATCCGGAAAAGTGCGCAGCAGTTTTCCGATGAGATCATGCTCAAACAATAAGACCGCTCAGGTCGAAATCTGCTTCTCGGCGATCGAGAGCCACTCGGCCTGCGCCTCGCGCAGATATTTGGGCGCGCGCCGCATCTGGATCAGGAGTTCGTTGAAGACCACGCGCGCCTCGGCGCTGCGGCCGACCATCTGGAGCAGCATGCCGTAGCGCACCCGCGCCTCGGCGCCCGGGAAATAGCCGGCGACGGCGTGATATTCCTCCAGCGCCTCGTCGAGCCGGCCGACCTCGGCGAGTGCGCGGGCGTAGAGCAGATGCGCATCGGCGGAATCGAAGTCCGGCCATTGCTTCTGAAGATCGTCCAGCGTCGCCAGCGCATCGGCCGGACGCTTGGCGGCAAACTCGGCTTGCGCCTTGCCGAAGGCATAAGCGGGGTCGTGGCCCATCGGCAGGCTCAGGATGTGACCGTAATGCTGCTCCGCCTCGCTGAAGCGGCCAACCTTTGCGCATTCCTCGGCCAGCGCCGCACGGTTGGCGATGGTGTCGGTGGCCGCCAGCCGGTCGCACAGCTCGCGATAACGCTTCTCCGGATCGAGCCGATTGGCAACGCGCTGACGCGCCTGTCGCGCACCGGGGCTGGAAAACCATTCAGGGACGAGCTCGACCGCGATATAGGCGAGCGCGCCGATCAGCGGCACCATCAGGATGATGAAGGCCCAGGGCTGCAACCGCCCGGTTCGCGACGCGTGATAAATCAGTGTGATATCGAGCAGCAGAACGACCAAAGCGACGGGCATGGGACATCCGGGAGCACAACGACAGCGCACGCTTCCTGATATCGCAACTCGCGCGGCCAAACAACTTTGAGTTGCTTCCACCCGCGCGGAAATCAGCGACCCCGGACGCGCGCACCTTGATGGCGACGAGGAGTCAGTCGTCTCAAACGCGATTGAGGTTCATGAGACAGCAAGCCCAAAACCGCTATGACCTGCTATGACTTGGGCGGCTGCTACTTGGCGTCGTCGGCCAGCATCTTCCGGTATTTCTCGACGTCGCGCGTCACGAGCTTTTGCAGAACCTCGGGCGTGTGCTCGTCGGGGTCGGGCGCGACGGTCGAGAGCTCGGCAAAACGCTTCTTCACCGCGTCGGTTTCCACCGCCGTGCGCGCAGCCGCGTTCAGCTTGGCGATGATGGCCGGCGGCGTGCCCTTCGGCGCGAACAGGCCGTTCCAGCCCTGCGCCTCGAAGTCCGGCAGGCCTGCCTCGGCAGACGTCGGCAGATCGGGCAGCGTGGCCAGCCGCACGGTCGAGCCAACCACGAGCCCCCGCACCAGCTTCTCGTTGATCGACTGCGAGACGGAGGCTGCGGCGTCGCAGACGCCGTCGATCTGGCTGCCGATCGCATCCGTGAGTGCGGGCGCCGCACCGCGATAGCCGACCAGTGTTGCGTCGACCCCGGCGGCCGTCACAAAGCTCTTGCAAATGAGGTAATTCGACGAGCCGACGCCGGCGTGGCCGAGATTGATCTTGCCCGGGTTGGCCTTGGCGTAGGCGATGAACTCTTTCAGGTCCTTCGCCGGGAAATCCTTGCGCAGCGCGATGACGCCGAACGTCTTCGCCACCATGGCGATCGGCACGAAGGATTCAGGCGTGAACGGCAGTTTTGGATAGATCGTGTAGGTCGCGGCATTGGTGCCGGCGTTGCCGATAGCGATGGTGTAGCCGTCAGGCTCGGCGCGGGAGGCGCGCGCCAGCGCGGTCGAGCCGCCGGCACCGGCGACGTTCTCGATCACGATGGTCTGGCCGAGCGCGATGCCCATTTGCTCGGCGACCGTGCGCGCGATCACGTCCGACGTGCCGCCGGCCGCGAACGGCACGATCATCGTGATCGGGCGCTTGGGGAAATCCTGCGCGAAGGCGGCGGTCGCGAGCGAAAATGTCGCGAGCGACAGCGCCGCGATCGCGGCGAGAGCCCGCTTCCCCACGAACGAGATCACGCGGCCTTTTCCAGATGGGCAGTGAGGCCGGCGAACAGGCCGCGGCCATCGGTGCAGCCCATGATGTCTTCGACGTGGTTCTCCGGGTGCGGCATCATGCCGAGCACGTTGCCCCTGTCGTTGACGATTCCGGCGATGGATTGCGCCGCGCCGTTGATGTTATGGGCCTCGTCGACCACGCCCTCGGCCGAGCAGTAGCGATAGAGCACCCGCCCCTCGCCTTCGAGCCGCTTGATGGTCTCTTCGTCCGCCTCGTAATTGCCCTCGCCATGCGCCACCGGCACGCGGATCACCTGGCCCGCATTGTAGCCGCGGGTGAACGGCGTGTCGGAGCGTTCGACGCGCAGATGCACGTCGTGACAGATGAATTTCAGCCGTGCGTTACGCATCAGGACGCCGGGCAGCAGGCCGGACTCGCAGAGGATCTGAAAACCATTGCAGACGCCGAGCACGAGACCGCCCTTGGCCGCATATTCGCGCACCGCGTCCATCACCGGCGACCGCGCCGCAATCGCGCCGCAGCGCAGATAGTCGCCGTACGAGAAGCCGCCGGGCACCACGACGAGGTCGGTGCCCGCGGGCAGCGACGTCTCGGCGTGCCAGACCATCGCGGGCTCGCTGCCGGAGATCAGCCTCAATGCGCGCGCCATGTCGCGCTCGCGGTTGATTCCGGGAAAGACGAGGATGGCGGCTTTCATGGTTCGGGTTCCGACGGTGATGGGAATCGGGCTGGCCAAAGGGCCAATTCGTCAGGAGACATAGCCATTTGACGGGGATTTTACCAGTGCTAGCCTCGCCGGGCGGCCTTGTACACAGGCCATAGCCACGGCAATTTTGCCTGACGATTTTGCCCGGGATTGAAGCCATGAACGTCCCGTCGCTGCCCGCCTCCCTCTCCGAACCGGTGTCCACTCAGGGCGTCATCGCCGCCGGCGCCTATGTCGACGGCCGGCGTGTCGCCAATATCGCCATCAGCGAGGCTTCGAGCTGGCGGGCCAAGCCCGGCCACGTGGTGTGGATCGGGCTGCACGAGCCTGACATGGCGCTGCTCGGCGCCGTGCAGAAGCAGTTCGACCTGCACGACCTTGCCATCGAGGACGCCAACAACGCCCATCAACGGCCGAAGATCGAGCAATATGGCGAGGCCCTGTTCATCGTGGCGCGGACGGCGCAATTGTTCGAGGGCCGGATCGCCTTCGGCGAGACGCACATATTCGTCGGCGAAGGCTATCTGGTCTCGGTGCGCCATGGCGCCTCGACATCCTACACGCCGGTGCGCGAACGCTGCGAAAGCTGCCCACGGGCGCTGGCGCGCGGCGAGGACTACATCCTCTACGCCATCCTCGATTTCATCGTCGACAACTACTCGCCCGTGCTGGAGAGCATCCACGAGGAGGTCGAGGGCATCGAGGACGACGTGCTCTCAAAGCCGATCAGCAAGGCGCAGATCGAGCGGCTCTACATGCTGCGCCGCGACCTGTTGCGGCTCAGGACCGCGATCGGCCCGCTGGTGGAAGTCTGCCGCCGCCTCGAGCATGACGAGCTTGCGATGGTGCGTGCGACGATGCAGCCGCTGTTCCGCGACGTCACCGACCACGTCAGGAACATCCAGGAGCGCATCGATTCCATGCGCGAGGTGCTGGCCTTCGCCTTCGAGGCGAGCCTGCTGGTCGGACAGGCGCAGGAGACGGCGGTCTCCAAGAAGCTCGCCTCGTGGCTCGCGATCCTCGCCGTCCCCACCGCAGTCGCAGGCATCTACGGGATGAACTTCAAGTACATCCCCGAGTTGCAATGGGAGTACAGCTATTTCGTCGTCATGGGGACGATGGCCCTCGCCTGCCTCGGGTTGTACTGGCGCTTCCGCCGCGTCGGGTGGCTGTGAGCGCCGCGCGGGCTAGACGATCTCGACGCGATAGTTCTCGATCACGGTGTTCGCCAGCAGCTTGTCGGCGGCCTCCTTCAGCGCCGCTTCGGCCTTGGCCTTGTCGGCGCCGGCAAGCTCGATGTCGAACACCTTGCCCTGGCGGACGCTGGCGACGCCGTCGACGCCGAGCGACTTCAGCGCGCCTTCGATGGCCTTGCCCTGCGGATCGAGGATGCCCGTCTTCAGGGTAACGGTAACACGTGCCTTCACGTCAAATCCCTCTTAGCTCTTCACCAGCACCGGGCCAGTGCCCTGCGGACGCTCGTTCTCCATGAGGATGCCGAGGCGTTTTGCGACTTCGGTGTAGGCCTCGAGCAGGCCGCCGAGATCCCTGCGGAAACGGTCCTTGTCGAGCTTCTCGTTCGACTTGATGTCCCACAGACGGCAGCTATCCGGCGAGATCTCGTCGGCGACGATGATCCGCATCATCTCGTTCTCGAACAGCCGGCCGCACTCCATCTTGAAGTCGACGAGGCGGATGCCGATGCCGAGGAAGAGGCCGGTGAGGAAGTCGTTGACACGGATGGCGAGCGCCATGATGTCGTCGATCTCCTGCGGCGTGGCCCAGCCGAAGGCGGTGATGTGCTCTTCCGACACCATGGGGTCGTTGAGCTGGTCGTTCTTGTAGTAGAATTCGATGATCGAACGGGGCAGCTGCGTGCCCTCCTCGATGCCGAGGCGCTGCGACAGCGAGCCGGCGGCAACGTTCCGCACCACCACTTCCAGCGGCACGATCTCGACCTCGCGAATCAATTGTTCGCGCATGTTGAGGCGGCGGATGAAATGGGTCGGCACCCCGATGTCGTTGAGGTGCTGAAACAGGTACTCCGAGATCCGGTTGTTGAGGACACCCTTGCCCTCGATCACCTGATGCTTTTTCGCATTGAACGCGGTGGCGTCATCCTTGAAGTGCTGGATCAGGGTACCGGGCTCCGGGCCTTCGTAAAGAACCTTTGCCTTGCCTTCATAAATACGACGCCGACGGCTCATGGGGATGTACCGTGTTTTGTTGAAATCCATGTATTTGGTGTGCTCCGGTTACCAGGCTACGACCCACAGCGGAGCTGCCGTGAACGGCTGGGAACCCGTCTATAACCCCTTGGAAACAGAACGGGAACCAAACCTTCAGGCAACCTATCCGATTGGCTGTCCCAGCACAATCGATCCGGCCGCCCGGCATCAACTTATACCGTCTTGCCTGCGGCTTAACGGCTCGTTGTTTTGCCGATTCGTGCCCCCTATCTAGGCATGCGCCGGGGCCGTCGCAACGACGGCCACCGGATCCAGTCAGCAGGGAATTGGAAAAAGGCATGAGCAGTTTGGACAAGCGCGAGGAAGGCTTCGAGAAGAAGTTCGCCCTCGACGAGGAGCAGAAATTCAAGGCGGAAGCCCGCCGCAACCGGCTGCTCGGCCTTTGGGCCGCCGAGAAGCTCGGCATCACCGGCGAGGCCGCCACCGCCTACGCCAAGGAAGTGGTCGCGGCCGATTTCGAGGAGGCCGGCGATGCCGACGTCCTGCGCAAGGTCATGGCCGATTTCGCCGCCAAGAACGTCGCCATCACCGAACAGGCGATTCGCGCCAAGATGAGCGAATTGATCGCTGTGGCCGCGGCCGAGGTGAAGGCGGGGAAATAGCCGAATAGGGAGCGGCGAGTAGCGAATGAACCCCATTCGCTACTCGCCATTCGCCATTCGCGTCCCTCACCCCTCCTTGAAGCCGTATTCCGGCACATTGCCGCTGGCGCCGTAATATTTGTACGGCAGAAACTTGCCGCTCATGGTGATCTTGACGCGGTCGCCCTTCGGGTTGGCAACGCGCTCCATGGCCATGTCGAAGTCGATCGCCGACATGATGCCGTCGCCGAATTCCTCCTCGATCAGCGCCTTCCACGCCGGACCGTTGACCATCACCATCTCGTAGAAGCGATAGATCAGGGGATCGGTCGGCGGCATCGGCGTGCCGGTGCCGCGCATCGGCACCTCGTTGAGCATCGCGGTCTCGGCCTTCGACAGGCCGAACAGCTCGCCGGCATTGGCGGCCTGCGGTTTCGTCAGCTTCATCTGGCCGAGAATCGCACCGACGATCAGCACCTCGGAATAGCCGCCGACCTTGTCGCAGATGTGTTTCCAGCTCCAGCCGTTCTCGCGCTTGATGTCGAGCAGCTTTTCGGTGAGGTCTTCGCGTTTCATGTCAGGGTCTCCCTTGGCCAGGCATCGTGTCACGTCGTTTGTGCCGCTTTGGGAGGCACGAAACGTGCCAATAAATGAGGCTTGAGGCGTCACCGCCTCGACCTCCCCTCACGCGGTAAAGCCTCCGTGAACCGCTTGATCGCCTCGAGCACCGGCTGCTGATCGCCGGCAAAGAACCAATGGTCATTGCCGTCGAGCTCGACGAATTCTGCACCGATGATCCGGCTCGCGATGTCGCGCCCGGCCGCGATCCGCACGGCCTTGTCGTCCCGACGATGCAGCACCAGCGTCGGCACCGCAATCCGCGCCAGAAGGTGTCGCACATCGGCATCGCGAAATGCCTCGAGCACGGCGGAGATTCCGCCGGGACTGGACGCCGCGCGCAACAGCCCCGCCCACCAGGCGCGCGCCTGCGGATCATTGGCCAGGCTCGGCGCGAAGGCTTCGATCCCGACCGGACCGCCCCATTGCGCAATCAGGTGCTTGCTCCAGGCGTCATACTGGCTGGCGCGCAGCGCGTGCGGATAGTCCTCCGACCAGCAGCCCTTGGCCAGTGCGCCGAACAGAATGAGCCCGGCCACATGGCGGGATTCCTCGACCGCAAATTTGATGCAGGCCGGCCCGCATTCGGATGCGCCAAACAACACGACGCGGCGCGAGTCCGCCGCCCGCAGCACCGTGCCGATGTCTTCCGCGGTGACGTCGATGCCGGGGGCCGATCCGACCCGGTCGGACAGGCCGATGCCGCGGCGATCGAAAACGATCAGCCGCCCAAGCCTCATCAATGAAGCCAGAAACGTCCGGCTCGCAGGGTTCTCCCAGGCGCGCTCCACATGCGAGACGAAGCCGGGCATAACCAGGATGTCGAGCGGACCACTTCCGTAGGTCTGATACGCCAGATGCACGCCGGCGCCCTTCACGTAGCGTGTCGCTGGAAGAGCATCGCGCAGCGGCGCGGCCGCGCGGCTCATGAGCGCCTCGGTCTCGGCTTCCGGCGCGACCCCAAGCTCGTCCCGAAGCCGCTGCGCTAGTGCGGCGTGATGCCGTTCCGCCGCGCTTCGGTCGCCCGCCAGCAGCAGGCTGCGGATCAGGTGCCGGCCATACACCTCGCTGAGCGGATCGAGCTCGACCAGACGGCCCGCATGCAGTGTCGCGGCGAGATGATCGCCCGCGGCATTCCTGTCCTGCACCAGACGCTCGAGCGCCTGCACGAGCCGCCCCCGCAGCGCCTCGCGGCGAAAGAACGCCCAATCGTCGAACTCAGGACAGTCGTCCGGAGAAAAGCCCGCCAGGAAGTCGCCGCGATAAATCCGGCAGGCCTCTTCAAAGTCGCCGCGGTCGCAGGCGCGCTCGAACCGATGCGAGTCGATCTTCAGCTCGACCTCCGGAGACCAACGCAAGCTCGTGCGGTCGGTCTCGAAAACCGCCTGGCCGAGCGTGAGCTCGACGCGGTGAAGCAGACGCCGCAATCGCGCGAGGCTGGTCTCGCGGGAAGTCTCGGGCCATAGCAGCGTGGCAATGACGTCGCGCGCGACGGGGCCTTTGGCTTCCGCGAGATAGACCAGCAGCGCTAGCCCCTTGCGTAAGGCCAGCTTGATCGGGCGGTCGTCGGCATGGACCTCGGGGAACCCGAACGTGACAAGCGAAAAGGCCGTCATGGAGATCCTCCCTCCCCGGTCGGCGCCCCCGGGGGACGCGCAGGGGACGGTCCAGCGATAGCGGTCAGGCCAGATCGAGCCCGCTCGCCAGCGAGCGGTTCAGGCTCCTGAATGCGGCACCGCCGCCATCGGCACAATAGGAAAAACCATGTTCGCGCGCCTCGCAATCCTGCTCTACGCCATCGTGAGCTACGCCGTCTTCACGGCTTCATTCCTCTACGCGCTCGGTTTCGTCGGCAATTATGTCGTGCCCAAGTCAATCGACACGTCGATCGACGTCGGCGCGCCTGCGAATTTGGGTGAGGCTATCGTCGTCAACCTGCTGCTGATGAGCCTGTTTGCCATCCAGCACAGCGTCATGGCGCGCCCGGCCTTCAAACGCTGGTCGGCCAAATTTCTTCCAGTGGCCTGCCAGCGCAGCACCTATGTGCTGCTCTCCAGCCTGGTCCTCGTGCTGCTGTTCTGGCAGTGGCGTCCGATCCCGACGCCGATCTGGCAGGCCAGCGGCATTACGGCGTGGCTCCTGACCGGCGTGCATTGGCTCGGCTGGCTGATCGCGTTCGCCTCGACCTATATGATCGATCATTTCGATCTGTTCGGCCTGCGCCAGGCTCTCGTCGCGTTGCGCGGAGCCGAGATATCAGGTCAATCCTTCCGGGCGCCGCTGCTCTACAAGATCGTGCGGCATCCGCTCATGCTGGGCTTTCTGCTCGCGTTCTGGGCGACGCCCGAGATGACCGCCGGCCATCTGCTGTTCGCGATCGCCAACACGGCCTACATCCTGGTCGCCCTGCAGTTCGAGGAGCGGGACCTGATCGCCGAGTTCGGCGCGACCTATCAGGACTATCGCCGGCGGGTTCCGATGCTGTTGCCGCGCATTTTCGGAGCGCCCCGATGAAAGCGGTTCTGTGCAAGTCATTCACTGGCCCTGCGGATCTGCGCCTCGGTGAGATCGCTACGCCGCGGCCTGCCGGCGACGAGATTCTCATCGACGTCCACGCGGCATCCGTGAGCTTCATGGACCAGTTGCTGGTCTCGGGCCTCTACCAGATGCGGCCAGCGACACCCTTCGTGCCCGGCACCGAAGCATCCGGCGTCGTCGTCGCGGTCGGCGACAAGGTCACGACATTTGCCCCCGGCGATCGCGTGGCCTGCAGTGCCTGGACCGGCGGCTACGCCAAACGGATGATCGCGAAGGAATCGAAGAGCGTGCGGCTGCCTGATGGCGTCGCGTTCGAAGCCGGGGCAACAGTGCTGCACAATTACGGCACGGCCTATTATGCGCTGGTCGAGCGGGCACGGGCGCAACGCGGGGAAACGCTGTTCGTCACCGGCGCAGCCGGCGGGGTTGGCCTTGCCGCCGTCGACCTCGGCCGCCATCTCGGCCTGCGCGTCGTCGCCGGCATCGGCTCCGACGACAAGGCCGCCCTGGTGCGGCGTTACGGGGCCGGCGATGTCGTCAACTATCGCAGCGAAGATCTGCGCGACCGGATCAAGTCGATCACATCGGGAGAAGGCATCGATGTCGGTCTCGACAACGTCGGCGGCACGATCTTCGAACAGATGGCCCGGCTGATGAGATGGGACGGACGGCTGATGCCGATCGGCTTCACCGGCGGCGAGATTCCACAGATCCCGATGAACCTTCCTCTCCTCAAAAATTACGCCATCATCGGCGTCTTTGTCGGCGCCTGGGCGGAGAAATTCTCCGCGGAGGCCGCGCGCATGAATGACACGCTGATGCAATTGCTGGCCGACGGAAAGATCCGCCCGCACATCGATCGCGTCCTCCCTTTGGAGGAGGCCGGCGACGCCATGCGCGCCGTCGCCAATCGCGCGGTTCTGGGACGAATTGTCCTCAAGATCAGGTAGACTGCGCCCGACGAGGAAGAGAGGACAGAACCGATGACCGAGATCATCATCGACAAGCGCTTTTGCGGTCCTCCGAACTCCGGGAACGGCGGCTATGTCTGCGGCCGGCTGGCCCGCCACATTTCCGGCGGCGCCGAGGTGACGCTGCGCGCGCCGCCTCCTCTAGACAAATCGCTCGATGCGGCCGCGACCGCCGACGGCACATGGGAGCTTCGTGACGGCGCCAAGGTCGTCGCGACCGCGCGGGTGGCCAGCGTCGAGCTTGCGCGCCTTGAGACAGCCCGTTTGCAGGAAGCACGCGCAGCCGAATTGCTGGCGCTGTTCAAGCCGCACGAGCATCCGCTGCCGAACTGTTTCGTCTGCGGTCCCGCAAGAGCGAAAGGCGACGGCCTGCGCATCTTCGCCGGCCCGCTCGGACGTCACAACGCCGTTCTCGCGGCGAGTTGGACGCCGGACTCGAATCTGGCCGCCGAGGACGGCCTGGTTGCGTCAGAATTTCTCTGGTCGGCGCTCGATTGTCCCACCGGCTTTGCCTGCAATTGCGATCAGCAGAGCGCGACCTTCGACAAGACGCCACTGCTGCTGGGCCGGATGTCGGCACGGATCGAAGCCCGGCCGCGCCCCGGAGACCGCTGCGTCATCACGGCTTGGCCAACCGGCCGCGACGGCCGCAAGCGCATGGCCGAGGCCGCGCTCCACGATGAAGCCGGGGGACTGCTGGCCGTGGCGAGGACGACATGGATTGCGGTGGAGCGCGAGGTGCAGCTCGGGCGTACTTCGTAGGGTGGGCAAAGGCGCACAGCGCCGTGCCCACCACTTCTGTCTCAGCTCCGTTGAGCGACATGGTGGGCATGCTTCCGCCTGCGCTCTTCGAGCTACGGCGGACAAGTCGCTTTGCCCTACCTACCTCTAATCACGCAACACATCCGTCGCCGCACCTTCGGCCTGCACCAATCCGCATTCTCCTGCACGCCCGCGGCCGCGCTTGCGACGGTTTACCTTGCGTCAAGCACGCCCGGCAATCGATGGCTGTCTTAAAAGGCTTGTTAGGAGCGGTCATCGTTGTTGGCGCCCGGAATACGGGGACGCTCTGCAATGCAATCGGACGAGGGACTCTACAGTGCGCCACGCTGGCGCCTGACACGCTGGCTCGCCGAGCCGGGGCTAGGTGTTCCCGACGACATCCGCGCCGCGCTCATTGTCCAGCTCTATGGATCGCTGCCGGTTTTTGCTGCCGGCGCCGTCAACACCATTGCCGTCGCCGCCGTGATCGCTGGCCGCAAGCAGACTGCACCATTCATTGTCTGGCTGGTCATGGAGATCGCGATCTGCCTGGCCCGCCTCGCCGTGCTCGTCAGCGCGCATCGCAGGGCGCGTGCCCACTGCCCGACGCCGACCGACCTTCATCTCCTGCTCGCGGTCGCCTGGAGCGCCAGCGTTGGATTTGGCGTCGTTGCCAGCCTGGCCAGCGGGGACTGGGTCGTCGCCATGCTGGCCTCGCTCTCGGCGGCGGCGATGGTTGGCGGCATCTGCTTCCGCAATTTCGGCGCGCCGCGGCTGGCCGGGACCATGATCCTGCTGAGCCTCGGTCCCATCATCCCCGGCGCTGCGTTCGCCGGCGAGCCGCTGTTCTACATCGTCTACCTCCAGGTGCCGATGTATCTGGCCGCGATGACGGCCGCCGCCTTCCGCCTCAATCGGATGCTGATCACCACCATGCGCGCCGAACGCGAGAACAGCCATCGCGCACATCATGATGCACTCACGGGGCTGCTCAATCGCGCGGGCTTCGTCGAGGCACTCAGCGCCAGACTTGGAGCCCACGCCGAACGACGGTTCGCTGTGATGTTCTTCGATCTCGACGACTTCAAACCGGTCAACGACACGTTCGGACATGCGGCGGGCGACGAGGTGCTGAAAGCGGTGGCCGGGCGCGTGCGCCGGGCGCTGCCGGACGGCGCGGTGGTCGCCCGGATGGGTGGCGACGAGTTCGTCGTGCTCGTCGACGGCGTCACGGCCGAAATGGCCCAGGAGGCGGGATACCGCCTCATCAGCGAGGTTGCCGTCTCCTATGAGCTCGGCGGCGAGGTGCGCGCCGGTGTCGGCGCCAGCGTCGGCATTGCGATGTCGCCGGATCATGGCGCCGAAGTCGAGGAATTGCTCGCGGTCGCCGATGCAGCACTTTACGAGGCGAAGTCAGGCGGTAAATCGCGTTGCTGCCTCGCCTCGGTCGAGACCAACCTCGCGGCGTTACGTCGGCTGCAGCAGAGCGGCCCAAAAGCCCCGGTCGCAAGCGCCGCCTGACGCAGTACGACTAACGCACCCCACAAGCGCGATCTCGTAGGGTGGGCAAAGCGAAGCGGGCCTACCATCGCGCTCGAAGGCAAAATGTTGGGCACGGCGCTACGCGCCTTTGCCCACCCTACGAGAGCTCCGGCCTACGCGCTCTGCTCGATCATCCCCTGCAACCGCACCAGCTCCGCCTCGAGATCGCGCTCGACGTCCGCTGCCCGGATCTCCAGCACGCGATAGTCGCGCGCCTCCAGCCACGTCCGCCGACCCGCACGATCAGCCGCGATGGTCTCGCCCTCGCCCGGGTTGACCAGCTCGATCGCGATCCGGTGCGGGAACGAGACGAAATCGGGAATGTGCCGGCCGACCGGGGTCTGGCGCTTGAACCCTCCTGCGAAGCGGCGGTCGCGGGTCAGGGCCTGCCAGAGCAGGCGCTCGGCATCGGTCGGGTTGCGGCGGAGCAGGCGGGCGAGGCCGCGCACGGTCGATCCGCTGTCGGGTACGCCGCCGCCCTGGCCGTGCTCGGCCAGCAACGCGCGCAGGCGCGTGGCCTGCTCGCCGTCGAGCACGCCGCCCTTGGCCGGGCCCTTGCGCCCTTCCGCGATCGCCATCACCACACCATGCAGGGTGTGCATGTCCTGCTTGGTCGGCTCCATCCGGCTGAAGATGTTGCGCAGGTTGACCAGCATGGTGTCGCGCTTCTCGGCCGGGCGCAGGAATTCGACCCGGTCGAGCTCGCGGATGAGGTTGTCGAAGAAGGCCTGCATCTGGTGCTGCGAGGCGCGCTCGGACCGCTCGGGCATGCTGTGCGGCAGCTCGCCTGACGTTGCCCGCTTGAACCATTCATAGCCAACCAGCAGCACGGCCTGGGCGAGGTTGAGCGAGGCAAAGCCCGGATTGACCGGGAAGGTGATGATGCGATTCGAGAGCCCAACCTCCTCGTTGGTCAGCCCCCAGCGCTCGCGGCCGAACAGGATGCCGGCCTTGCCCCCGGTCGCGACGTGACCCGAGATCTCGGCCGCGGCTGCCTCGGGCCCCACCACCGGCTTGGCCTGGTCATGGGGACGCGCGGTGGTGGCGAACAGCAGATCGAGGTCGGCGACCGCCTCGCCGACCGTGTCGAACAATTCGACCTTTTCCAGAATATAGTCGGCGCCGGCCGCGGCGCGCTGCGCGGCGATATTGGGCCAGCCGTCGCGAGGATTGACGATGCGCAATCGGCTGAGCGCAAAATTGCCCATGGCGCGCGCGGCCATGCCGATGTTTTCGCCAAGCTGCGGCTCGACCAGGATCACGATGGGACCGTCGAGGGAAAGGCCCGCCTTGCTCTTGTCAGTCCCCGACATCTCGCTTCGCTTTCACACTGGTTCTCAAGGCCTTGGCAAGGCGCTCTTCAGGAATTGATTCAAAGCCGGCCCAAGGGGCCGGCTGCCCGTTCGCCTGTCGTTTGCCTGTCCTGACGAAATTCTCAAGGGAAATAACGGGTTGGATTCGACTTTTGAATCTCTTCTGAAGCCTGAGGCTCGCCCCCGCGGCAGGGCCCGCCCCGCCCCCCATCTGGGCAAGCTGGATGAGCTAAAAGTGCATAATCCCTTGGCTTTCGCCCGCTGCAGTCCGGTGCTAAGAGGCGGCGGATATTCCCGTGGCGCGCCAAAGCGCCGTTCCTAAGAGGCTTCCCCGATCATGGCAAAAATCAAGGTGTCCAACCCCGTCGTCGAACTCGATGGCGACGAGATGACCCGGATCATCTGGCAGTACATCAAGGACAAGCTGATCAACCCGTACCTTGATGTCGAGCTGCTGTATTTCGACCTGGGCATGGAGTACCGCGACGAGACCAACGATCAGGTCACCATCGACGCCGCCGAAGCCATCAAGAAGGTCGGCGTCGGCGTCAAGTGCGCCACTATCACCCCGGACGAGGCCCGGGTGAAGGAGTTCAACCTCAAGCAGATGTGGAAGTCGCCGAACGGCACCATCCGCAACATCCTCGGCGGCGTGATCTTCCGCGAGCCGATCATCTGCAAGAATGTGCCGCGCCTGGTTCCCGGCTGGACCAAGCCGATCATCATCGGCCGCCACGCCTATGGCGACCAGTATCGCGCCACCGACATCAAGTTCCCCGGCAAGGGCACGCTGACGATGAAGTTCGTCGGCGAGGACGGCACCGTCATCGAGAAGGAAGTGTTCAAGACCCCGGGGTCCGGCGTCGCGATGCAGATGTACAATCTCGACGACTCCATCATCGACTTCGCACGCGCCTCGCTGAACTACGGCCTGCTGCGCAACTACCCGGTCTACCTCTCGACCAAGAACACCATCCTCAAGGTCTATGACGGCCGCTTCAAGGATATCTTCCAGGACATCTACGACCGCGAGTTCAAAAAGGAATTCGAGGCCAAGGGCCTGACCTACGAGCACCGCCTGATCGACGACATGGTGGCTTCGGCCCTGAAGTGGTCCGGCGGCTATGTCTGGGCCTGTAAGAACTACGACGGCGACGTGCAGTCCGATACGGTCGCGCAGGGCTACGGCTCGCTCGGCCTGATGACCTCGGTGCTGCTCACCCCCGACGGCAAGACCGTGGAAGCCGAAGCCGCTCACGGCACGGTGACCCGCCATTACCGCGAGCACCAGAAGGGCAAGGAGACCTCGACCAACTCGATCGCGTCGATTTTCGCCTGGACCCGCGGCCTGTCGCATCGCGCCAAGCTCGACAACAATGCCGAGCTTGCCAAGTTCGCGAGCACGTTGGAGAAGGTCTGCGTCGACACCGTCGAGGAAGGCTACATGACCAAGGACCTCGCGCTCCTGGTCGGCGCCGACCAGCGCTGGCTCTCGACCACCGGCTTCCTCGACAAGGTCGCAGAGAACCTCACGAAAGCGTTGGCGTAAGCCCGCGCATTATTTTTGCCTGATCGGGGTTAGACATCATTATGGGCCGCGCTTGGGCGCGGCCCATTCATTTTGACACCGTTGCGCGGAGGCCACCCATGTCCATCGTCAAGTTCGCTGTCCCCTGCCTGATGCTGCTGGCCGCCCTGGCCGGGCCGGCCGCCGCCGCGGAGCCGCTCCCCGACGCCATCGCCGCCCCCGGCGAGACCGTCGTGCTCAGCGTCCATGCCGAAGGCGCGCAGGTCTATGACTGCAAGGCAGCCGCCGACGGCAAGCTTGCCTGGGCCTTCCGCGAGCCGGTGGCGACGCTGCTCGCCGAGGGCAAGACCGTCGGCCGCCACTATGCCGGCCCGAACTGGGAACTCGCCGACGGCAGCGCCGTGGCCGGCAAGGCCATCGGCAACGCGCCGGGCGCAACCGCCGCCGATATCCCCTGGCTCAAGCTGGAGGTCGCCTCCCGCCGCGGCAGCGGCGTGCTGACGCCCGTCACCACCGTCCAGCGCATCAACACCCACGGCGGCAAGCTCGAGGGTTCTTGCGACAAGGCCGGCGAATTCAAAAGCGCGCCCTACTCGGCCGACTACATTTTCCTGAAGAAGGGCTGACCGCTTAGGAGGCGGTGTCGTCGCGCTCCGCCTGCGCCAATTCTGCCGCCGCAAGATCGCCGGTCTCCTCGAGCCGTGCCTTCGCGGTCTGGTGGACGTGGGCGGCGAGCGTCGGCATGCGCTCGATCAGCGCGTGAAAATCCTGGGCGTCGAGCACGAGCAGCCGCGTCTTGCGCGTCGCCGTCACCGTACCGCTGCGTTTGGTCTTGTGCAGCAGCGCGATCTCGCCAAAGAACGTGCCGTCGGCGAGCCGCACCTGCTGGCTCGGCAGCGTGATCTCGACCTCGCCGGCAGTGATGAAATACATCGACGAGGCGGTATCGCCACGGCGCACCAATATCTCGCCCTGCTCGATGGTGCGGGCGCGGAGCAGCCGCATGATGTCGGCGATCTCCGCGGCCGAAAGATGCGAGAACAACGGCACCCGCGCCAGCATGCCCCAGGTCACCACGAAGTCGCGCCGCCTCACCTCCTCGGCAAAGGCGGTCGAGATGATCGCGACCGGCAGCGCGATCATGGCAAAACCTGAGATGATCGCAAACACCGAGACGAATTTGCCGAGCGGCGTCACCGGCACGACGTCGCCATAGCCGACGGTGCCGAGCGTCACGATTGCCCACCACATCGCGTCCGGAATGGTGCCGAGCTTGCTGGGCTGCACATCACGCTCGATGGCGTAGAGCAGCGAGGCGAAGGTCAGTACCACGCCGATCAGGATGACGATGCAGCCGATCAGCGCACGCCGCTCGGCATGGATGGCCGCGAGCAGCGAGCGCATCGCCGGCGAATAACGGATCAGCTTGAAGAACGGCAGCACGCCGAGCCCAGCCAGCGTCGCGTGCCGGCCGGTGGCCAGCACGATCGCGGCCGGCAGGAACGCCATGAGGTCGATGATACCGAGCGCGGAGAAGGCATAAGAGAGCCGGTCGGACAGCGCGGAGCCGTTGCGCTGGGTGTGCCCCGCCACGGTCCACAGCCGCGCCAGATATTCGAGCGCGAACACGATGACGGCGAGGACGGCGACCGCGCTGAACAGCGTGTCGAACCGCGCGTCGAGCTCCGGCACCGAGGCGAGGATCATCGCGACCACGTCGAGCACGATGACGCTGATGATCACCTGGATGAAGCGCGACCCGATCGAGTAGGCGAGCGGATCGTGCTCCAGCAATTCGTACAGGCGATCCCTTAGGTTGGGATCGGCCGAGCCACGTCCTCGCGGAACGAGGCGCATGGCCGTTTACGCGCCTGCCATCGCTTTTTCGATCGCCGCGAGCGCCTCGGGCGCCTTGGCGCCATCGGGACCGCCAGCCTGCGCCATGTCGGGCCGGCCGCCGCCGCCCTTGCCGCCGAGCGCCTCGGAGGCGACGCGCACCAGGTTCACGGCATTGAAGCGCGCGGTGAGATCGGCGGTGACGCCGACCACGATCCCGGCCTTGCCGTCCTCGGTGACGCCGACGATGGCGACCACGCCGGAGCCGATCTGCTTCTTGCCGTCGTCCGCAAGGCTCTTGAGATCCTTCATCTCGATGCCCTCGACCGCGCGCGCCATCAGCTTGACGTCGCCGACCTCGCGCACGCCTGCGGCTGCGCCGTTCCCGACGGATGTACCGCCGCCCATCGCGAGCTTCTTGCGGGCGTCGGAGAGCTCGCGCTCGAGCTTCTTGCGCTCCTCCATCAGGGCTGTGATGCGCGCCGGGACGTCGTCGATCGAGGTGCGCAGCTCGTTGGCCGCGGTCTTCGCCAGCGCCATGGTCTCGTTGGCGTGCCTGCGCGCGTAGTTGCCGGTCAGCGCCTCGATGCGGCGCACGCCGGAGGCGACCGCGCTCTCGCCGGTCAGCGTGATCAGGCCGATGTCGCCGGTGCGCTTCACATGGGTGCCGCCGCAGAGCTCGACGGACCAGCCGAGCGCGTTGGTGCCGCGCTCCCGCGCGGTCCGGCCCATCGAGACGACGCGGACCTCGTCGCCATACTTTTCGCCGAACAGCGCGCGCGCGCCGGCCTCGCGCGCTTCATCGACTCCCATCACGCGTGTCGTGACTTCGTCGTTCTCCAGCACCACGTCGTTGGCGATGTCCTCGACGCGGGCAAGCTCTTCCGCCGTGATCGGCTTCGGATGCACGAAGTCGAAACGCAAACGATCCGGCGCGACCATCGAGCCGCGCTGGGCGATGTGGTCGCCGAGCACCTGGCGCAGCGCCTCGTGGATGAGATGCGTTGCCGAATGGTGCGCGCGGATCGAGGAACGCCTGCCGTGATCGACCTCGAGCTGCAGCGCGGTGCCGAGCTTCAGCTCGCCGCTCTCCACGGTGCCGACGTGAACGAAGAGATCGCCGAGCTTCTTCTGCGTGTCGGTGACGCGGAACTTGATGCCGCCCTCGCCGCTGAGCACGCCGGTGTCGCCGACCTGACCGCCTGATTCCGCGTAGAACGGCGTCTGGTTGAGCACGATCGCGCCGGTCTCGCCGGCCTTGAGGCTCGCGGTTTCCTGGCCGTCCTTCACCAGCGCGGAGACCACGCCTTCGGCACTCTCGGTCTCATAGCCGAGGAATTCGGTGGCCCCGAGCTTCTCGCGCAGCGGGAACCAGATCGCTTCGGAAGCCGCCTCGCCCGAACCCTTCCAGGACTCGCGCGCCTTGGCCTTCTGGCGCTCCATCGCGTCGGTGAAGGAGGCCTGGTCGACGCCGATGCCGCGCGATTTCAGTGCGTCCTGGGTCAGGTCGAGCGGGAAACCGTAGGTGTCGTACAGCGTGAAGGCGACGTCGCCGTCAAACATGTCGCCCTTCTTCAGGGACGCGCTCTTCTCGTCGAGGATGGCAAGGCCGCGCACCAGCGTCTTGCGGAAGCGGGTCTCTTCCAGCCGCAGCGTTTCCTCGATCAGATTCTCCGCGCGCATCAGGTCGGGATAGGCCTGGCCCATCTCGCGGACCAGCGCCCAGACCAGGCGATGCATCAGCGGCTCTTTGGCACCCAGCAGCTGCGCATGGCGCATCGCGCGGCGCATGATCCGGCGCAGCACATAGCCGCGGCCCTCGTTGGAGGGCAGCACGCCATCCGCGACCAGGAAGGCCGAGGAACGCAAATGGTCGGCAATGACGCGGAACGAGGCCACGGTCTGCTCGTTCGGCCCGGCGCCGAGCGCCGACGACGTCGCATCGATCAGATGGCGGAACAGATCGGTCTCGAACACGCTGTCGACGCCCTGCATGATGCTGGCCATGCGCTCCAGCCCCATGCCGGTGTCGATCGAGGGACGCGGCAGATCCACGCGCTCCTCCTTCGTCACCTGCTCGTATTGCATGAACACGAGATTCCAGAATTCGAGGAAGCGATCGCCATCCTCTTCCGGCGAGCCCGGAGGTCCGCCCCAGATGTGGTCGCCGCGGTCGATGAAGATCTCCGAGCACGGGCCGCACGGCCCGGTGTCGCCCATCGCCCAGAAATTGTCCGAGGTCGGGATGCGGATGATGCGGTCGTCGGAGAAGCCCGCGATCTTCTTCCACAGCCCGGCCGCCTCGTCGTCGGTGTGGTAGACGGTGACGAGCAGCTTGTCCTTCTTGAGCCCGAACTCCCGCGTGATCAGGGTCCAGGCCAGCTCGATCGCGCGCTCCTTGAAATAGTCGCCGAACGAGAAATTGCCGAGCATCTCGAAGAAGGTGAGATGGCGCGCGGTGTAGCCGACATTGTCGAGGTCGTTGTGCTTGCCGCCGGCGCGCACGCATTTCTGCGACGTGGTGGCGCGCTGATAGGGCCGCTTCTCGACGCCGGTGAAGACGTTCTTGAACTGCACCATGCCGGCATTGGTGAACATCAGCGTGGGATCGTTGCGCGGCACCAATGGCGAGGACGACACGATCTCGTGGCCGTTCTCGGCAAAGAAGTTCAGAAAGGTCGACCTGATCTCGTTGACGCCGCTCATGTTCATCCAATCGGGTGTGCTTGGACCCGCGATACGCCATCCAAACCGGGCATTTGGGCTGATATCTGCGGGTCAAAGCGCTTTTAGACAAGGCCAGCTGCGCTGTCCAGAAACTGTGCAAGGAGATCAGTGAGTTGCCGCAGGCGCGCAATCCCGTTTGCAATCCCGTTGAAAGCCGCCAGGTGCGCGTTGACAGGCTTGGCCGGCCTGTGGTCTGTACCCATCTGTATCGTACGGCCACGTCGGGAGAGACCGGCTTTGGTGCCGGCGCCGAAGGAGCAACCGCCCCGGAAACTCTCAGGCAAAAGGACCGCGTGGCTTTGACGACATCTGGAAAGAGGCGCCGACGGGCAAATACCTTTTCATAAGGGTTGGCCCGGACTGCGTCCGCCGACGGGATAATACTCTCAGGCACAGCGACAGATGGGGCTTCGACTGGTGTCCATCGGGGAATCGTCCCCGGGGAACCGCCGAGGGCCCCGTAATGCTTGCGCGCCACGACCAAGATTCCCTCAAACGTACGCCCCTTCACGGGCTTCATGTCTCCCTCGGCGGCAAGATGGTGCCGTTCGCGGGCTATGACATGCCCGTTCAGTACCCCGCGGGCGTCCTGAAAGAGCACCTCCATACCCGTTCCTCCGCCGGCCTGTTCGACGTCTCCCATATGGGCCAGCTCGCGCTCCGGCCGAAGTCGGGCAAGGTCGAGGACGCCGCCCGCGCGCTGGAACGGCTGGTGCCGCAGGATATCGTGGCGATCGCCCCGGGACGGCAGCGCTATGCCCAGTTCACCAATCCGGACGGCGGCATTCTCGACGATCTGATGGTCGCCAATTTCGGCGATCACCTGTTCCTGGTCGTCAACGCCGCCTGCAAGGAAGCGGACGAGGCGCATCTGCGCGCGCATCTCTCGGACGACTGCATCATCGATTCGCTTCAAGACCGCGCCCTGATCGCGCTGCAGGGCCCGAAGGCGGAAGCGGTGCTGGCGAAATTGTGTGCAGAGGCGCCCGCCATGAAGTTCATGGATGCCGGCCCGCACAAGGTCGCCGGCCTCGACTGCTTCGTCTCGCGCTCCGGCTACACCGGCGAGGACGGGTTCGAGATTTCGGTCCCCGCGGCCGATGCCGAGCGCCTCGCCAAAACGCTGCTGGACAATCCCGATGTGATGCCGATCGGCTTAGGGGCCCGCGACAGCCTGCGGCTGGAAGCCGGGCTCTGCCTCTACGGCCACGACATCGACACCGCCACCACGCCGGTCGAGGCCGCGCTGGAATGGTCGGTGCAGAAGAGTCGCCGCAGCGGCGGCGCGCGCACCGGCGGCTTTCCCGGCACTGATGCGATCCTCGCTCATTTCGATAACGGCGCAAGCCGCCGCCGCGTCGGCCTGCGTACGGAAGGCCGCGCGCCGGTGCGCGAGGGCGCGCTGCTGTTTGCGGATGACGCCGGCGGCGAGCCGATCGGAAAGGTCACCTCGGGCGGCTTCGGCCCGAGCCTGAATGCGCCGGTCGCGATGGGCTACGTGCCCACGGCATCGAGCGCGCTCGATACAAAACTGTTCGCCGAGGTGCGCGGCCAGCGGCTGCCGCTCACGGTCGCCGCCATGCCTTTCGTGAAAAACACCTACAAACGCTGAGGACAAGACAATGACCACGACGCTGTACACCTCCGACCACGAATGGCTGGCCATCGACGGCGACGTCGCCACCGTCGGCATCACCGACTACGCGCAGTCCCAGCTCGGCGACGTCGTGTTCGTCGAGCTGCCCAAAGCCGGCCGTGCGCTGAAGAAGGCCGAAGCCGCCGCCGTCGTGGAGTCGGTGAAGGCCGCCTCCGACGTCTACGCGCCTGTTACGGGCGAAGTGCTCGAGACCAACGACGCGCTCGCCGCCGAGCCGGCGCTGGTGAACTCGGACGCGCAAGGCAAGGCGTGGTTCTTCAAGATCAGAATTGCCGACAAGAGCGAGCTCGGCGGCCTCATGGATGAGGCCGCCTACAAGGCACATACGGCGTGAGATGAAGCGAACTCTGACCTCATATTCGGTGTCATCACCCGCCTTGTGCGCACTGCGCACTGGGGCGGGTGATCCAGTACGCCGCGGCTTCTCGGCTCAAGCCGTGACGCCTGCGTTTACTGGATGCCCCGCCTTCGCGGGGCATGACGGCGACAGCGAAATCTAAAGCGAGGACCCATGATGACCGCGCACCGCAAATCCAATGGCGACACCGCCGCCACCTTCGTTCGCCGCCACATCGGCCCGTCGGCGCGCGACGTCACCGCAATGCTGGAGGCCGTCGGCGCCAAGAGCGTGGACGCCCTGATGGCGGAGACGCTGCCGGCCTCGATCCGGCAGACCGCCCCGCTCGACCTCGGCAAGCCCTTGAGCGAGACCGAGGCGATCGCGCACATGGCCGAGCTCGCGCGAGAGAACCAGGTCTTCACCTCGCTGATCGGCCAGGGCTATTCCGGCACGGTTTTGCCCGCGGTGATCCAGCGCAACATTTTGGAGAACCCGGCCTGGTACACGGCCTACACGCCCTACCAGCCCGAGATCAGCCAGGGCCGGCTGGAGGCGCTGCTCAACTTCCAGACCATGATCTGCGACCTCACCGGGCTCGACGTCGCCAACGCCTCGCTGCTCGACGAGGCGACCGCCGCGGCCGAAGCCATGGCGCTCGCCGAGCGCCACTCGCGGGTCGAAGCAAAAGCCTTCTTCGTCGACAAGGACGTGCATCCGCAGACGCTGGCGGTGATGCGCACCCGCGCCGAGCCGCTGGGCTGGACCCTGATCGTCGGTGATCCCCTCGCCGATCTCGACAAGGCCGACGTGGTCGGCGCGCTGCTGCAATATCCGGGCTCCTCGGGCGCCGTGCGCGACCTCAGGCCCGCGATCGCGACGTTGAAGGCCAAGGGCGCGCTCGCGATCGTTGCCGCCGATCTCTTGGCACTGACGCTGCTCGCCTCGCCCGGCGAGTTGGGCGCCGACATCGCGATCGGCTCGGCGCAGCGCTTCGGTGTGCCGATGGGTTATGGCGGGCCGCACGCGGCCTATATGGCGGTGCGCGATGCACTGAAGCGCTCGCTGCCCGGCCGCATCGTCGGCCTCTCCGTGGACTCGCGCGGGATGCCGGCCTATCGCCTCGCGCTGCAGACCCGCGAGCAGCACATCCGCCGCGAGAAGGCGACCTCCAACATCTGCACCGCGCAGGTGCTGCTCGCCGTGATCGCCTCGATGTACGCGGTCTATCACGGCCCCGAGGGTCTCTCGCAGATCGCGCGCAACGTGCATCGCCGCGCCGCCGTGCTCGCAGCGGGCTTGCGCAAGCTCGGCTTTGCGCCGCAGTCGGATAGCTTCTTCGACACGCTCAGCGTGGACGCCGGTGCCAAGCGCGCCGAGATCGTCGCGCGCGCGGCTGCCGAGAAGATCAACCTGAGCGTCGGTGAGACGGCGTTGCGCATCGCGCTCGACGAGACCACAACGCCGGCAACCGTCGAAGCGGTCTGGCGCGCATTCGGCGGCACGCTCACCTATGCCGAGATCGACGCCACCACGCGCGAGGCGCTGCCGGAGTCGCTCAAGCGCACCACCGCCTTCCTCACCCATCCCGTGTTCCACGCGCATCGCTCGGAAACCGAGATGCTGCGCTACATGCGCAAGCTCAGCGATCGCGACCTCGCGCTCGACCGCGCCATGATCCCGCTCGGCTCCTGCACGATGAAGCTGAACGCGACGACCGAGATGATGCCGCTGACCTGGCCGGAGTTCGGCAGCCTGCACCCGTTCGCCCCGCGCGAGCAGGCCAAGGGTTACCACGCACTGTTCGCGCGGCTGGAAAAATGGCTGTGCGATATCACCGGCTATGACGCGATCTCGCTGCAGCCGAATTCGGGCGCGCAAGGAGAGTATGCCGGGCTGCTCGCGATCCGCGGCTATCATGCCGCGCGCGGCGAGACGCACCGAAAAATCTGCCTGATCCCCTCCTCCGCCCACGGCACCAACCCGGCTTCGGCCGCGATGGTCGGCATGGACGTGGTGGTGGTCGCCTGCGAAAAGAACGGCGACGTCGACGTCAACGATCTCCGCGCCAAGGCCGAGAAGCATTCGGCCGATCTCGCCGCGGTCATGATCACCTATCCCTCGACACATGGCGTGTTCGAGGAGCACATCCGCGAGATCTGCGACATCGTGCACGGCCATGGCGGCCAGGTCTATCTGGACGGCGCCAACCTCAACGCGCAGGTCGGCCTGTCGCGGCCCGGCGATTACGGCGCCGACGTCAGCCATCTCAACCTGCACAAGACTTTCTGCATCCCGCATGGCGGCGGCGGCCCCGGTATGGGCCCGATCGGCGTGAAGGCGCATCTCGCGCCGTTCCTGCCCGGTCATCCGGCGACGCAAGCCGAAGCACCGGTCGGCCCGGTCTCGGCCGCGCCGTTCGGCTCGGCGTCGATCCTGACCATCTCCTACATCTACATTCTGATGATGGGCGGTGACGGCCTGAAGCGCGCCACCGAGATCGCGATCCTCAACGCCAACTACATTGCCGCGCGCCTCGATGCGCACTTCCCGGTGCTCTACAAGAACGCGAAGGGCCGCGTCGCACATGAGTGCATCGTCGACCCGCGCGCGCTGAAGACGACGTCGGGCGTCACCGTGGACGACATCGCAAAACGCCTGATCGATTACGGCTTCCATGCCCCGACCATGAGTTTTCCGGTGCCGGGGACGCTGATGATCGAGCCGACCGAGTCGGAATCGAAGGCGGAGCTGGACCGGTTCTGCGACGCCATGATCGCGATCCGGAAGGAGATCGCCGAGGTCGAGGCCGGCCGCTTCAAGATCGAGGCTTCGCCTTTGCGTCACGCCCCGCACACCGTGCACGACATCGCGGACGACGATTGGAATCGCGCCTACACCCGCGCCGAGGGCTGCTTTCCCGACGGCGTCTCGCGCACCGACAAATACTGGTGCCCGGTCGGTCGCGTCGACAACGTCTATGGCGACCGCAACCTGGTGTGCTCGTGCCCGCCGGTGAGCGATTACGCGGAAGCGGCGGAGTAAGGGATCGTAGCTTCGTAGGGTGGGCAAAGCGACTTGTCCGCCGTAGCTCGAAGAGCGAAGGCGGAAGCGTGCCCACCACCTTTATGCGCGTTGGAATATGGTGGGCACGGCGCTTGCGCGCCTTTGCCCACCCTACGTCCCCGAACGCGTATCAAGGGTGCAACGAGCGAACGGTTCTGTCGGTCCCAACGCCACAGCCGTTCGTTGGTCAGAAGCGTTCCGCCCCACCAGCGTCTGATCGGGGTTTGACGGCGGAAATCCTCCCGGCCTTCAAGGACCGCTTCCCCAAATTCGGTGAGCGATAGCCGGCTTCGGCGAAAGGCGGCGTTGCGGCCTCGCGCGGGGCCAGCGTCGCGAGTTTCGGATCGAGACCCGTGATCACCGGCATTGGGCCGGACCCAAGCCCTTCGAGCAGCGGGCCCAATTCCCATTGATCGAACACGCGCGTTTGCAGCGGACCGTCCGGTTGAAACAGCTCCTTGGTACGGTTGTGCCCCCGCGCAATCAGGTCGAGAAGCCGCGCTTCCGTCGTACCTAGTCCGGTGATTGGTGATGGCAGTTCTGCCAGCAATTGTTCCATCGCAGGCTTCAGGAAGGGCAGCCTGGGGAAATCCCTGCCGAGCAATCCGAAACAGAGCTCCGGCGTTGGCGCCCGGTAGGCTTCCCAGGCCATGTTGGCGATCTCGAAGTCGCAGTCCGCGACCTCCAATTCCCGCACCATACGATCGCGAAGCTCTGTGCCGTCCGCTCCGCGCAGATCGAAATTGACACGTCGCAATCTCAGACGATCGGTGATCGATGGATGGGACCGCAAATAATCGAGGATCCAGATCAGTTGCAACTGACTATTGGGCTCAGGGTCGAACCACAGCTCGATGAGATCGACGCCATAGGTCTCGCAAAACCAAATCAGGCCTGTCTCTTTGTGCGCGAGACCGGTCTGAGGCAACCGGCCAACAAGATCGGACCAACGCACCTCCGGATCGCCTCTGACATAGCCTCCCGTCAGGTATTGCTCGAGGTGATGCGAGGTAGGCAGTGGCCCCGAAACGAAGCGAAAGATGAACGGCACGACCATGTCGGCGCGATCCGCATGGGCAAGACCGACGCCGGACGAACTGGTCAGGATCACGCGTTTCATCGCGAACGCCCCACAAAACGAAACGGGCACTGACGACGTCGGCAACTCAACGTCCTCAGCGCCCGCTCCTCGCGAAAGTTCTTCGCGTTAGGCCTTACTCGTCCGCCGGCTCCTCGCCGTCGGCGTCACGCTCCGGTGCACCGGCGAGAATCTGCTCGGCGATCAGGCCGGAGTTCTGGCGGATCGAGGTCTCGATCTTGGCGGTGATGTCGGGGTTGGCTTTCAAAAACGCTTTCGAGTTCTCGCGGCCCTGGCCGAGGCGCTGGCTGTCATAGGAGAACCAGGCGCCGGACTTTTCGACGATGCCGGCCTTGACGCCGAGATCGAGGATCTCGCCCATCTTGGAGACGCCCTCGCCGTACATGATGTCGAATTCGACCTGCTTGAAGGGCGGCGCCAGCTTGTTCTTCACCACCTTGACGCGCGTCGTGTTGCCAACCACTTCGTCCCGCTCCTTGATCGCGCCGATGCGGCGGATGTCGAGACGGACGGAGGCATAGAATTTCAGCGCGTTGCCGCCGGTCGTGGTTTCCGGCGAGCCGTACATCACACCGATCTTCATGCGGATCTGGTTGATGAAGATCACCATGGTGTTGGATTTGTTGATGGAGGCCGTCAGCTTGCGCAGCGCCTGGCTCATCAGACGGGCCTGGAGACCCGGCAGCGCGTCGCCCATCTCGCCCTCGAGCTCGGCCTTCGGCACCAGAGCCGCGACCGAATCGACCACCAGCACGTCTACCGCACCCGAGCGCACCAGCGTGTCGCAGATTTCCAGCGCCTGCTCGCCCGTGTCCGGCTGCGAAATCAGGAGCTCGTCGATGTTGACGCCCAGCTTGCGCGCATAGACCGGGTCGAGCGCGTGCTCGGCGTCGATGAAGGCGCAGATTCCGCCCTTCTTCTGCGCTTCCGCCACCGTGTGCAGCGCCAGCGTGGTCTTGCCCGAGGATTCCGGCCCGTAGATTTCCACGACGCGCCCCTTCGGCAGACCACCGATCCCGAGCGCAATGTCGAGCCCGAGGGAACCCGAGGACACCGCCTCGACATCCATCGACCGGTCGTTCTTGCCGAGCTTCATCACCGAGCCCTTGCCGAACTGGCGCTCGATCTGGGAGAGCGCGGCGGCCAGAGCTTTACTCTTGTCCATGGAAGATCCTTCGACGATACGCAGGGCAGTGTTGGACATTGGGTCGTGCTCCTTATGGCGAGGATTCGCTAGAGGGACAAACGATTGGCGGGGCGGGCCGGCGATAAAAGTAATGTACCCTATTTGTTCCAAGTTCGCAATATGTTCTTTCGCGGATTTTGGTACTGGCCTGTTTCCGGCGACATTGCCCTGGTTTGAAATGACACGTGGCCTGTTTTGTTCTGGGCCAACCATAAGGTGTATTCACGGGCGGAACACGCCGTCATATATTACCGAAATTTCCCGGGTCTGGCACAATCTGCATAGACGCTCGTTCCGATTGAGCGCAGGGTTCCCTCTCAATCGGGGGGTGACACCATGACCGAGCGACTTATTCAGACAGGTATTGTCACCGTAGGCACCGTGAACGCTGGCCTAATCGTCTGGCTGATCCTGATGATTTGAGGCCGCCTCAGTTGGCGGCCTCTTTTCCATCCAGCTTCTCATCGATGTAGGCCCGCGCTCCCTTTGAGGCCGCTCTAGTGGGAGCCATTCCTGCGAAGCGATCTCCTTGCCCGATCCTGGGATAAACAATCCATTCCCATTTTTCTTCGGTGAGTGGCCGGCCATAAAGCCGCCGTCCGGTGCGGTCCTATAGTGGCCCTACTTCGCATCTGCGAGTGGCCGGCATCTAACCGGCGGGTTTTTCTTTGTCCTCGTGCGGCTGCTCGCCACGGTTTTCGGCAGTCTGCTCCGGATCCCCGGGCTTCTTCCCGGCCATGTTCCCAGGATTGAAATGGTACTTGCCGTCCGGATTCTCGCCGGGCTGCTTCTCATTTGGATTTTTATTGTTGTCGTCGGCCATAAGGCTGTTCCTTTAGAGGGAGGAACAACATGCAACAGGGCGGGCAATCCCTTAGTTCCTACCAGTGGCCTACTTTGCAATCCCGAGTGGCCTATTTCGGCAGTACCCGGATGCTGGCCTGGTTTCCGAGCGCGGTGGCCTAGTTTGATTTTCGCGGTGGCCCGATTTGGATTTGAAGAACGGACCGCAAACGAATGTGTTCCGCTAAGCGAACATGAGGTGTAGAGTTCCGTAGAACTTCTGTGCCCCTTGAAAGTTTTAAGCAGAGCGAACTTTGTGACAGGAGGAAGTCATGAAGCGCTTCCGATTCAAACCGGATAGAGTGCTTGGAGAGCGGCTCATCAAGGAAGCCAGACTAGCGCGAGAAAAGGCAGAACAATTGCAGGCGGCCCCAGAGCAAGAGGCTCTTTTGAAGAAGGCCCACGAATCCGATGTCGCCGCCCGCATTGAGGAATGGTTGAAATCATCCGGCTTGCAGCCGCCGAAGTAAGCCCGTCGCGTTGACTCCGCTGGTTCTCGAAACAGCGGGCCAGCGGGCCATGCAAGATCATCTGGTTCAACTTGAGAAGCTGCGGAAGGACGCGGCGGAGTGCGCTCTCATCCGCGACCGACGCCGCTAAGCGCGAACTATTCGACCGCCTCGCAAGTCATCTCACAGTCCTGGCCGACCAAGTTGAAATGGCGATGCTCGAACGGAAGACCGGTTAAGGCCGCCTCAGTTGGCGGCTTCTTTGCCAGCTTCCCGGCGAAGCTTTCGCAAAAGGATTTCGATGTAGCCTTCCAAGTCAGCCACGCTGTCAGCCGACAATCCCTCCGGGAAAAACGCGCAAGCTCGCCATTCATAGAACCACGGAAAAGAAGTGCCCTAATCCGCCTCTGCGCGTGTGAAACGATCTCGTCTCCTGCCCGTATCTATTGGCCTGGGGGATTTCAATGCCCAGTTCGACGCAGCGCCGCCACGCATCCATTTGAGCTTGGTCGCGTTGTGCCGTTGAACCTTCTCGTCATCCATTCGGACTGATCAATATCCGGGATTTTGCTAATCCCTCTCGGGGCTGGAACGCCGCCGCCTGCGCTTCATTTCAAGCGGGCGGCGTTTTCATTTCATTTGTGGCCTGATCTCCACTGAGCGGCGCCGACAGTTTCACACGACTGTCATGGCACGTTCCTAGCATTGTCATGCGACGGGGGTCCGGCGCGCGGCTCTCCGTCCAACCTCGGCCTAGACCACCAGATGGGCGGAGAGCTCGCCGACCTCCTGAACCATGGCGGCACGCCCGGGTTGGTTCGGCATGTATCGCATCCGGTATTTTTGCACCTTCCTCGCCGTGACCGGAATCGGCTTCGTATTTCCGGTCACGCAAACCCGCTTTGTAGGCGGATGAAGCAAGGCCGCCTCAGTAGGCGGCCTGACGGGAACGACTCGAACCAAGGGATTGAGATTCCGGTCTGTGGCGCGACACTCTCGCGCCATCCACCCGGAACGGTCCATCGTACAATGCGCGCGTTGGCGATGGGCCGGGTCTCGTGAGGCCGCCTCGGTTGGCGGCCTCTTTCGTTTCGTGAAGTCTTCCTTCCGCCAAGGAAGCCCCTCCGTACCGACTGGTTGATCCCGATAGATCATCTTGAAGATGCTGGCCGCCGGATCCATGCCGCGCCCGTTCTTTCTGCTTTGGCGACACGCCCAGCTCAATAACATGGCGCTTAGTTGCGGCGGAGCGTGCTGTCCGCATTTGAGCCGTTGTGTCCCAAGTTGAATTCGTCAGTGTCCTAATTCGTAAAAGTTCCGAATGGCGGGACAAATTGAGGACTCGCTAATCCCCTGATCCGAGCGCACACTTTCACCATCACCGCCCGGATCGTGGCTACCATCGGTGACGAGAACGCTCCATCACAGCGCTCCCGCCCCCTCGAACAGGGAGCAGCGCCTTGCAAAGACGGCAACGCATCAGACAATCCGTATCTCTTCAGGACAGGCTGCGGGTCTTCGCTGACGATATCCGTACCCGGGCGGCAGAGCTTTCGCCAGGCGTTCTGAAGGATGATATGCTGAGGAAAGCCCGTCAGGCTGACACTGCATGTCACCTCGAAGAGTGGGTCAATTCCTCGGGTTTGCAGGCACCGAAGTAAGCTGAGCATCATGGCTCAGTATTTTTTCGACCTCAGGTCGGATGGCATCTTCTCGCAGGACAAAGATGGCGTCGAACTGCTGGACGCCGAGGCGGCACACGATATGGCGCTCGGCGCACTTGTCGATGCCGCCCGCGATGCGGTCATGGAAGGTTCAACGGGCCAGCATTTCGCGGTGGAAGTTCGTAACAGAACTGGCCGTGTTCTCGAAGTCACGGCCATTTTCAATTCCAGGATTTTCAGCAAGCAATGATAACGCCGCCTCAGTGGCGGCCTCTTTCACTTGAAGACGTCGTCTTCGCAATCAGCCGAAAGCTCGCGTCAAAGGCCGGTAATCTGGCTAGACAGGCGAATAGTCCTTCGGCAATCCCGTAACAAGTACTGCCCCCACGACGTTCTTTCTTCGAGACAATACTGATTCTCAGAAGTTCGCGGTAGGTGGTGGCCCGATCCCCGCTGCGGCGTCCCGCAACGTGACATAAAACCTTGGCACAGGTTGTGCACACTCATCATCACCGGGGTTTTGCATCCACCTCTCCGGGGCTGGAAAGCCGCCGCCCGCGCGACATTTAAGCGGGCGGCGTTTTTATTGATGTCGCAATCTGACAGCCCCGCTGTCCTAATTAGGACAGCACCCGGATTTGGTGCTGGCTTGTTTCCGAGCGCGGTGGCCTGGTTTGAAATTCACCGTGGCTTGATTTGAAAAGTTCACTTTGGAACTGAAGGTGGCCCGTCTGCATATTAAGTTCGCTGGAACTCAAACCCTGCGGTTAGGACCCGTAAAGACGAGGTTGTGTCATGAAGCAGCGCCGTCGTTTCACGCAGACCGTGTCACTGGAAGAACGACTTGCCGGAGAAGCGAAACGCCTCCGCGAACAAGCTAAAGCCCTCCCTCACGGTCCTCAACGAGAGGACCTCCTCCGCAAAGCCAGACAGGCTGAGACCGGCTCGCACATGAGCGAGTGGCTGAGATCGCCGGGGCTTCAACCGCCCAAGCCAGCCTAGAAGCAGACGCGCCTGAGGTATCGCGTTGCCGGCACAGATCCGGTTTCTGTCCCGGCGTGGTCATTCGCGTTGGCGGCATCAACGCTTGAGGATGAAGGTTTTCCCAATTCCTGCGGCTGGCCCGATGAACCTTGGCACGGGACGTGCAGACAAAACGATATCGGGATTTTACAATTTCCCTCCCGGGGCTGGAAAGCCGCCGTCCGCGCTTCATTTAAGCGGACGGCGTTCTTGCTTCTGAAGCCCAACAAGCAGCCTGTCCTGACTTGATGTTCCGAGTGTCCCAATTGGGACAGCACCCGGGTTTGGGCGTGGTCTGTTTCCGACCTCACTGTCCGATTTTGAAACGAGCCTTTGAAACGAGCCGTGGCCGGATTTGAAGTCGTTCAATTGTCGCGAGGTGAGACAGCACGTCGCGGCAGGACGCAGTCACCCTCCACCTGTCACCGAGCGGCCCTTGGCAATCTACCGGTGATTGAAAACGCCATCACGCTCGCGCCTCGCTTCCCTCTCGGAAAGAAGCAACTCGGCAGAGCTTCGCGAAATCCTCCAAGAGCTCCGCAAGAAACTGAACCAACGCCGGCTCGATTGGCCGCCCCCGTCTTGATCCGTCACCGCGTTGGCGCGGCTGCTGCGGCGACAGAAAGCGAGGGGAACCAGAACACTCTTTCACCAAGGCGGACAAGCGGCCGCTTCGAAACGTCGCGGCCTGCGGGAACAAAGTTCATGCGAATGGACGATGACCGCATCGAGATCGTCTCCCTAGCATTCACGCGCCTCGTTCACTCGCTTCGATTCAAGATGCTCTGCGAACAGGCTCAAACCGAAGAAGGGTCTGCCACTTCCAGCCACGACCGCTTCGATCAACGAGGTACGATGAATGGATCAATTGTACGCCGAGCGGTTCGATAGCTCCCAGAGTTCGGAACACCGCCCATTCATTTCGGTGGCAATACCCACCTTCCGCCGACCGGAGATGGTGCGCCGTGCGATTCAAAGCGTGCTGCAGCAGGAGCACGCCGACTGGGAAATGGTGATCAGCGACGACGAAGGTCCGGAAGGCGCGACTTGGAGCATCCTGTCCGAGCACGCGCGGAGCGACCCGCGCATTCGCGTTATCGAGAACCACCGCGGCCGCGGCCAGGTTGAGAATACCAACAACGCGATGCTCGCATGTCGCGGCGACTGGATCAAAGTGCTGCACGACGACGACTGGCTCACGCCAGGATCGCTTGCGACTTTTGCGGAATTGGCGAGGACGTACCCCGCCGCTGCGTTCATGACCTCCACATCTCATCTCGTTCAGGACAGCGGCATAAGGTACCGGCGAGGACGCCAGGTTTATCTGTATTCGGGCCAGCAGTGCCTGGCGGATCTCTATCTGGCGGGCAAGACCCGATTGCTTGGGATTGTCCCGTCGACCCTGCTGATCAACGGCAAGGTCATCCGGGCCGGTTGCCTGATGCGAAACTACAAGTCGATCAGTTGGGGCGTGGACCAACTGTTCTTTCTCGATCTCGCCTGCCAGGGCGACATGGTGGCGATCGACGACGGTCTTGTGTTCTACGACACGACCAACCACGCGAGCATCACGGCATTGGGATCGTTCCCTCAGATTGACCAGGAGACCATCGAACTCAAGCACCTCGCCTGGAGCCTTCTGGAGGATAAGCGCGGACTTCCCGATCCTGAAACGATGGTGCGTGCATTGCGGGTTGCCCGGCTGCGCACACGGATCCGTCAGCAGCCCCTGAGCGCAACGATCCGCGATGCGCTTCAAATCTTGCGCCCCTCGGTTTTGAAGGCGGCCAATTTGGCGATCCGAGCCTGGGCGCGCGCACCGGGTGCGATTGCAACCTTACCGGGGATCGCTCATTGCACGGATTTCTTGTGAGCTCATTCGGCAGTCCCGGTGTCAGAGTTGCCACAGCTGCGTTTGAGACACCGAGATAGGTGACCGAAAATCAGTCCCTCCCAAAGCCGCTCCCGTCTCCCGATCCGGAGCGCACCGAGGAAGCCGGACGGGAGTATGCCGCGGCCCATCGGTCGCGGGAATTTTTGGCAATACGGCGGACTTGACTGCCGTGCACCCGCGAAGACATCGGGCGCAGCTGTTTCGATGATCGCCAGGCCCTTGCGCTCTCGGTCGGAGATCATCCAACCGATGCCACCCATCCGAATGAAAAAATCTGCCCTGCGAGGGTGCCGGTCAGGCAATACGCACGTCTCCGTGGTCTGCCAATCGAAGACGATAAGGAAACCGTGCCGGCCTCGAGATGCATTTGCGCATGCGAATGCGGGGCAGGAAAATTTGGCAATTATGTGCTGAAACGAACAGAGGCGCGGTGAGGGTCGACTAAACTCGGATTCGCTTGGTCTTTGCCAAGGGCCAAGCATCCCCAAGCGGCCCCGGCCTTCACCCCTATCAAGCCCCACCGGCCGGGGCCGTCTTCAGGGACGAGCCTGTTTCCTGGCGTGGTGGCCTTTGATTTCGGGAGTGACGCGATTTGTGGCGCAGAACACAACCTGACGACGAATAGCTGTGGTAGGATGCGAGGCATTGCAACGCCAAGGGTCGTCAGCGCCCCGCGTGGGAACCGTATTAGGGTTGAGCTGTTGACCTGTTTCATAGATGGGCTCAATTATGATCGACGCTGCTAAATGCGAGGAACTCGCAAATCATTACAAGGTCCTCTCTCAATCGTCCGGGGTTTCGGCGGACAGGGCCTTCCTGTTGAAGAACATCGCCCGGAGCCTCACTGGCGTGGCTAGCCAATTGGACAGGCTTGCCGCCCTGACGAGAGACGAAGCAAGGGTCACGCCGCCACAGATGTAGGCGGACGCAAGGCGGATCGAGACCGTCCGTAAAGACAGCTATGATTGACCTGGTTCAACGGCGCTCGGCGTCCAGGTCTACGATTGCCCAACCTGCAAGCGGCGGTCCTGGCATTCTCGCCGGCCAACGGGACGCCAACCACGCCCGGGGATTGGGACAGTACCCGGATTCCAGCCGCCGAAATAATTAGGAACGGTCCTCCCAAGGCGGGGTTGGCGGCGATACTCTCTCTGAGAGGCGGCGCCATGGTCCGGTACTTTTTCGATATCCGAGACGACACCGGCCTCTATGCCGACGATGAGGGACTGGAGTTTCGAACCCAGCGCGAAGCAGAGATCGAGGCGACGCAGACATTGAGCGGCCTTGCGCGCGACTTGGCGGGACACGAGGATCGAACAGACGTTGCGATCGAAGTCCGCACCGACGCCGGGCGGGTGTTCCAAGCCGCCCTCATCTTCGAGCCGCCGACAACGAAGCAATAGGCCGCCACGGCTCGCCACATTGGGCGTGCACGTCGCGACGGACCGAGGCCGCCTGATCGGTCCATTCCGCGGAGCGCTCGCCCCGCCTCATCTGCGATCTACCTCACTTTGCCCCATCTCGGTCCGCCGCAAGGACGGCGGCTCGTCGTCATGCCTCTGATCGAACTTGAATGTAGCGCTACAATATGTAACGCTCACATCGGTAGCGCTACTTTGCGTACCGTTCGAACAACCTCGGGAGGCACGATGAAGGCAATCCTCAAGATCGCTCTGGCGCTGTCTGTCCTCGCCGGTTCGGTGCCGGCGCAAGCCCAGATATCGAATGCCGCGACGGCATCGGGCGCCCCGAAGGTCGGCGCAAAGGTGACGAGGAAGTCTCAGTTGCACGACGGCTGCCACAGCCGGCATGCCCAGATGATTGGCAAGCCCTGTCGTTAGAAGCCCTGCCGCTAGAAGCCCTGCCGCTAGCGGGCAAGCGATTCAAAGATCAAGTGATTCAAAGATGATGAGAGGCCGCCTCGGTTGGCGGCCTTTTTGATTTTTGCCGATCCTCCGCATTCGTCACCCTTCGACTGAAGATGACGCGCATCAAAGACGCAGCCGCCGTGCGCCGTCATAATTCCGCAATCCTGCGGCATCGAACCTTTCTGCGATGCCCGGCTTTCTTCGAGATCGGATCGCAACGACGGGGACCAGGAACATGACGGAAGACGCGCACCCCAATGCTGTCAGGCGCAATCACCTCCTGGCGGCGGCGCACGAGGAAATGGTGAAATTCGAGCGGAAGGAAAACGAGTTTCGCAAGAAGGACCGCGAAGCGCGCGCCGCCGAACTCCGCCTTCCCCTGGGTGAGATCAAGGTCCACTGAGCCTGCCGACGGGCTTCCGATCTGACCAAGGCTGCGCCGCGATGGGCGGCTAGCCGTCGTACCGGCCGTCGGGAATGCGCGTCGCAGAATTGGGCCGGCAGAGCCAGCCCCTGTTCATGTCGAGGATCCGGCATTGCGCTCGGGGTGCGCCCCGGAGCCATTGCGTGGCATTTAAGGTATCTAATACCACAACTAAGCCATTGATCGCACAACGAAATCGCCCGACCCCCTACTGTGCATGGGGTTGTTTTCCATGTTTTGAAAGGGCGCGGCGGCGTCCTGGGTGCCCACCCAGGATCGAAGCGCCTGCTTTAGCCCGGTCCGGCCTTGGCTGCCGTCCGCCGGTACGCCTTACAGCAGCGCCAGCAGCACGAGGCCGATCACCAGCACGACGAAGCCAGCCGCCGTCGCGGCGGCGAATGACCGCTCTACGTTATCCATGATGCCACCCCGCTGCCGGCGCACCACGTTTCCCCCATGGCGTCGCCGACGATACGAAATCTCGCCGAGGGGTGTGGCTCCAGTGGTGCGATCGGGTGGCCAAATTGGGACGCGTGCGGGGCCAGTCTGCGGCCTCCCGACGCGGATTTCGGTGCCGGCCGTCAGGCACCCGTAAGCCTGGTCTCCTAGTCTGGCTCTGCCCGGTGGACCAACACCGGGCCTCCATACACAGTCGAGGACCCCGCTCTGCCCCGAGCGGGGTTTTCTGTTTGCGGGCGCGGAGGCGCGGCAGGTTGAAAGCCGATCTGCCGGCCCTGTCAGGCTGTCGTAAGCTCAACCGGCTAGGGTCGTCGGGCTACGGTGTTGCAGCCCAGCACCTCAGCCTCCAATAACCTTTCACCCGCTTGGCTCTCCCCAAGCGGTTTTTTTTCATGCTTGCCGGCCGCCTCACCGAGCCCTCTCCTCTTGCGTCAGCCGCAGCGAGAAGGCGCGGATCGCAGGCGCCGCGAGCAGCACGATCGGCAGCATCGCGGCCCACGCGATCAGCCACGACACCATCCAGTGCGCGAGGAAGACCGTCGCGCCAGAAGCGGGAAAGCTGGCGATGCCCGCCGCGATCAGCGAGGTCAGGCCGGACTGGATGACACCGAAGACGAAATGAGAGTAGCGGCGGGGAATGCCGAGCATGACGCGCCCATGTTGTTTGCCGTCATGAGGCCAAGCAAGGCATATGCCGCAGCACGCATGGAGTGGACTTCGACGCACACCGCCGGCGTCGGATCAGTGCCGCGAATCGGACAGCGGCGCGCGCCGCCTCGCTTCAGTGCAATCGGGCCGCGACGATAGTCCTTCGAAACGCCAGAACGTGACGACGCTGGTCTCGCCGCACTCTTCGCAGACGAGCTTCTCGTCACCGAGCATGAAACGCGCGCGCTTGAAGCTCGATGAGGACGCGGGATGCCGGCAATGGGGACAGGTCAGCGAGAAATTCCGTGCACCCCAGCGCAGCACAAGATGTCTCAGCCAGCTCACACCTTCCCCTTCGTGACATCGCGTTCGAACCGTCGTTCACAAGCAGAGCATAGATATATGACACGCAAAAGTGGAAAAGTATCGACCACACCTGTTCGCTTTGAATGGCGGCGGTAGCAACGCGCGCCGCTTTGGGTTCCACACGATACGGAAAGGAATCCGGACCGCGCCTCGCTCGCAGCGATGTGTCAAATGCGCGGATCCCGCGTTCCGGGGTTCTCCGACCATGAACAAAGTTCCTCGGCGTGGCACGGCAAGGCCGCGTGAATTGCCATGCCTTGCCCGGATTCCGTGCACGGTTTTCGGAACCTAATTTCGTTTGTTTCGGACCGCGCGCGGTTCCAAAGATTACCGTGAATTATCCAAGGCTTACCGCCAAATTTCGCTTGTCGCAGGAATAGGGCGACGCCCAACATGTTCACGGTGAATGGAGGGTGAATCGTGGAGATGACCATGAATCACAGGGGCGTTGAGTTCACTGTTGCCGAGACGGCGCTTCCCGGGGTCTGGCAGTGGCAGTTCCGCATCGGTGACGAGACCAGGACGGGCAAGACCGAGACGAAGATCGATCTGTTGGCGATCCGGCGCGTCCAGTTGCGCATCGATCGGGAGCTGAAGGCGATCGGGCGCAAGACCGCATGAATAGACCACCCGGGCCGGTTTCAGCAGCATACGCGCCCCGCGAGGTCTCGTCCGTAGCGGCCCGGAATTGATCTGTCCCTGGTTTGGGACTGCACTGCGCGCGCCCATGGCCCGGGAGGCGGGACCATCATGTGACCGGTGCCAGCCATGCCGCTCTACTTCTTTCGAATTCGGAACGGCCGCTATTCCGGCTGCGCGGACCAGGCGACGGAATTTGCCGATCGCGATGCGGCCTGGAAGATGATGACCAGCATCTGCGCCGACATGGCCGCCGGCCTCGCGCGCAAGCTCAACGAAAATTCCGAATGGCACATGGAGCTGCTGGACGAGGCCAAGGAGCCCGTGTTCCGGATCCGCATCATCGCCGAATCCTTCGAGGAGACTTGACGTCTAGTCGGCGCTGGGCAGCCGCCGCATGGTGAATTCGATGTCGCCGCCCGGCAGTTCGCGCCAGGTCTCGACCGCGCTCATATAGCCGGCCTTGGGGTAGCGGGCGAAGAAAGCCTCCGCCCTCGCCCGCGCCGCCGGGCGCGGCAGAGTGAAAGTCTCACGCAAGAAGCCGTCGCCGCCGCGCTCGCCCGGCTTGCCGCCCATCTTGCGCCGGCGCGCCATCCGCTCGGCGAGATCCCGCGGACGATCGGCCATGCCGTTCCTCCTCAACGCAATACGCTCTCGGAGATGTAGGAAGCAGGCCGGCCAAAGAGGAGTCCCGGCCGGAGGCATCAGCCGCCTCCGATCGGGGACAAGGTCAATTGGCGGTCGTGCCGGACTTCTTCTTGGGCGCGCTGGTTGCGGCCGATGCCTTCGGCGCAGCCGCCTGCTTCGGCGGGTCGGAACGCATGTTGCCCCAGGGATCGTTGGACGCCTTGGAATCCGGAATCTTCTTCAGCGTTTCCTTGTAGGCCTTGTCACGCTCGGCTTCCGCGGCCTTTTCCTCGGGGGTCTTGCCTGGACCCTCCTGCAGCAAATTGAGATTGGGCATTTGCGCGTAGGCCGGTCCCGCCAGCACGGCCAGCAGCACCGCCGCCATACGGAAAAGCTTCATCATTGACTCCTTGATCATCCATGAAGGGCGGGTCAACCGCGCCTTGTCGTTCTTGTCAACGGCCCGCCAGGGCCGAATGGCGCGCTAGAGCCGGTCCGATCTGCACGATTTCGGCGCCTGCAGCCAGTCGTCCCAAATCGGGCCGCATCTGGTGCACCCGTCCAGCACGAGACCCAGCGCTATCAACCCAAACACGAGGACACACCGACGCAACATCGCCCACCCGCTCCCAAGCCCGGTATCATATCGGGCCAAGTCAGGCATTTTCAAGCCGACAGAGCCGACCGAAGACCGGGTGACTTTGCCGCGCCGATGCGCGCAGAATGGCCGAAACATCCGGCAACACAGGGGGGGACCGACAGCAATGCCATCGCAGCCAGAAGCCCAGTTCGGCATCGCTGAGGCCAGACGCATACTCGGCGAGGTCTTTGCGCCCTGGGTCCAGGATCTCAACCTCGCCGTCGAGCGCCTCGAGCACCTGCCGCCGCCGGACGAGCCGGACTGGCAGCCGGGCGCGCTCCTGCGCATGCCATTCTCGGAGCGGCTGTGCCGCAACGGCGGCGTGGTGTGCGGCCAGGCGCTGATGGCGCTTGCCGATACCGCGATGGTGATCGCGAACCTCGCCGCCAATCGCGGCTATCGTCCGATGACGACGGTCGACCAGACCACGCATTTCATGCGCGCAGTCTCCTCCTCGGATGTGCTCGCCGACGCGCGCGTGGTGCGGCTCGGACGCACCATGAGTTTTGGCCGCGTCACGCTGCTCTCGGCCACCGACAACAAACAGGTGGCGATGGTGTCGAGCGCGTTCGCGATGCTGCCGGGCTGAGCATCATCCAAAAAGAAGAGAGCCGCGTGAGCGCGCAAGGCGCTCCGCGGCTCTCCAATCAATTTCGCATCGAAGCGAGGGACTGAAGCGCGGTTGCGTCCGCGCTTCGGTCGGCTTCGGGAATTACTTGCCGAGAATTTCGTCAGCCGCGGTGACGACGCTAACGGTCGGATTCTTTCCGCAATAAGCACCGAACTTCTTGGCGTTCTCGATGAACACCTCGGTGTCGATGATCGCGTTGTCCTCGTCGCCCTTGTACCAGCCGTCCATCCAGGTCAGCACGACCGCGATGTTGTCTTCGCCGCTCTCGAGGAACTGCTTGCAGGTCATGGTCGAGAGGTCCCACTTGACGGCGTGGGCGGGCATCGATGACAGCGAGAGCGCTGCGGCGAACAGAAGCGAAAGCGTGGTCTTCATCAATATCTCCATCGGCGCGTAACGCCATAAAGGAAGGGCTTGTGAGGGAAGTCGGCGGGAAGTGACTCACCGCTCCAACGTCGTAAACGAAGTCTGAAGCGCTGTGCAAGTAGCGTCAGTATTGAGTTTATTTCAACGTAATTTCTATGCACTACTTCACAATCATCGTTATGGATTAATGCCGATGATCGAGAAACGTGCAGCGCAGCGTTACCGTGTTTTCAAGGGTGGAACGATCACCTTTGAAAGCAGCGGCATCGCGTGCACGGTGCGAAACATGTCGGAAGGCGGCGCGGCGATCGAGCTCGATTCCCCCGTCATATTGCCGAAATCATTCACGCTCTCGATCGCGCGCGACAATTTCGTACGGAATTGCCGCACCGTATGGCGCAATGACAGGCGCATCGGCCTCGCTTTCGTACGATAGCGTGCGCGATGTGAACAACCGTTCGCATCGCATACACAACGCAGCATCATGCTTGCTTTATACGACGTCGACGACGCCAGCGCAGGCTCGCGATGGTCAGCAGGATGATCGCGAACACAATTGCTGACGACGACACCCAAAATCGTCCGCCCGGACGATCGATGGTGCGCGACCATAGCGACGGCCCTTCACCCGGCCGCGCCAGGCGAAACGCAACGACGCTGTCGCCGATCGAGGTGCCGACCTCGGAGTGGCCGCCGGCGCCGATCGCGACATATTGCTCGCCCTTCCAGAGATAGGTCATGGGGTTGGCGACGCCGGGCACCGGCAGCCGGCCTTGCCACAACTCCCGGCCGCTTCGCGCATCGAAGGCGCGCAGATAAGCATCCATCGCGCCGGTGAAGACGAGACCACCTGCGGTGACTGCGAGCCCGTTGACGAGCGGCGCGCCCCACGGCAGCGGCACGCCGAGCGGCGCAAGGTCTTCCGTGGTGCCGACCGTTGAACGCCAGAGGATCTTGCCGGCCTTCAGATCGACCGCGACCATCTCGCCCCAAGGCGGCTTGTTGCAAAGAAGCCCGAGCGGCGACATCACCACCGCACGCGACATCGCAAACGGCGCGCCCTTCTGCTGGCCGAAATCATGACCGGGCGGCGGATCGAATCCAGCGGCCTCCGCACGCGGGATCAGCTTGATGAGATGAACGGCGCGGGCGGTGTTGGCGTAGAGGATCTGGTTGACCGGGTCGAAGGCTGCGCTACCCCAGTTGACGCCGCCGCCGGTGAAGGGAAACTCCGCCGTGCCTTGCGTCGAGGGTGGGGTGAACAACCCCTCGTTACGTGCCTCCGCGAACTGCCTTTCGCAAGCGGAGCGACCCAGGCCAGGGAGGAGCGAGAGCGCATCCTCAGTCGAGATTCTTTGCGATGTCAGCGGCGGCACATGCGTCGGGAATGGCTGCGTCGGCGACAGTCGTTCACCTTCCGCGCCGCCTTGCGGCACCACGCGCTCTTCCACCGGCCACACCGGCTTGCCGGTATCGCGGTCGAGCACGAAGACAAATCCCTGCTTGGTCGGCTGAATCACGACATCGCGCTGGCCGTCTCCGGTGTCGATACGCGTCAGCGTCGGCTGCGACGCCAGGTCGTAATCCCAGACGTCGTGATGCACGGTCTGGAATGCCCACACGAGCTCGCCGGTCTCGATGCGCAGCGCGACCACCGAATTGGCGTGCTCGTTGTTGCCCGGCCGCTTGCCGCCCCAAAAGTCCGGCGACGGCGAGGATGTCGGCAGGAAAACCAGCCCGCGGGCCGCGTCGACCGACATCGGCGCCCAGACATTGGCGTGACCAGCTTCGACACGGTCGCGCTTGAGCGGCTCGAAGGTCCAGCGCGGCTGGCCGCTGCGCGCATCGAACGCGCGCACCACGCCGCTCGGCGCGTCGACGCGGCGGTTGTCGCCGATCGCGGAGCCAATCACGACGACACCGCGGCCGACCGCCGGCGGCGAGGTGATCTGGAATTCGCCGGGCCAATCCAGCTTCATGCCGATATCGGGCCTGACCTCACCGCCAGTGCCGAAACCGGCGCAGCGAATGCCTGTCTTTGCATCGAGCGCGATCAGGCGGACATCGTTCGTGCCCATGAAGATGCGCGATCGGCAGGCGGCATTCGCGGGCGCCTCATCGTCGATCCAGTAGGTCACGCCACGGCAGACGTAGCGGTTGGCGGGCCGCTGATTGGTCGCGATCTTCGGATCGAAGCGCCATTTCTGCGCGCCCGTGCCGGGATCGAGCGCGATCACCTCATTGAAGGGCGAGCAGAAGATCAGGCTGTCCTCGACGAACAACGGTGTCGCCTGGAATTTGGTTCGCCGCATCACCTCGGGCGGCCGCGCCGCGAGATCGCCGGTATGGAATTCGAAGGCCCGAACCAGATTGTCGACATTGTCGGGCGTGACCTCCCGCAAAGGCGAGAAGCGTGAGCCGCCGGGATCGCCACCCCAGCTCTCCCAGGCGATGCCTGGCCACGAGGAAAACAAGAGGAGCACGATGGCGGCGGCCGACTGACATAGACGGCTCGCCAACGCCCCCCTCATTTATTTGGGCTTCTTGGCAGGTTCAGCCGGACGGGCTCCGCCCCACGGGTCGTACTTCTCCTTGGGCTCCGGAATGCGCTCGAGCGCGGCCTTGTAGGCCTTTTCGTCGACCTTGGGCTTGTTGTCCGACTTCGCTTCGTTCGGCTGGCCTCTGCTGCGGCCCTGCGCCTGCGCCGACGCAGCCGTTAGTGCGAGCACGGCGGCCGCGATGACCAAAATCCGCATTGATGCAATCCCCCTCGTCTGGGGCACAAACTAGCCTGCAATCCCGTAATAGCAAATGCCGGAGGGCCGGAATTTCAGCAAATCTTGATCGGCCGGGACTTTGCCGGATCGCATTCCTGCCTATCTGTTGGCCCGCAGGGGACCTTCACGGATGTTGCGGATTGTTGCTCATGCGGCGCTGCTGGCCAGCGCCCTCGCACTTGGTTCTTGCGGCTTCGCCGACAGCCGCGCGCCGGTGCCCGAGTTCATGCGCCTGAAGGAAGCCGAGCAGCCGCCACCCGAAGCGCCCCCCGACGTCAAGCGCGTGGTCCGCGAGCAGATCAACGTGGTCTTCCTCAACACGTCCTATCCGCGCGAGGTGCACGTCGCCCCGCCCCATCGGGAGGTGCGGGGACAGGGCTGGACCGCCTGCGTCAGCGCGCAGCTCACCTCCGCCACCGGCTCCACACTCGGCACCCAGATTTACATCGTGACGATCTCAGGCGGAAAAGTGGTCGATCGCCGCCGCGCGGAAGCCGACGACATCTGCGGGACGGAAACCTACGAGCCGATCTAGGAACAAATCACGCCGACACGCGCTCCGGTTCCGGGAAAAACCTGTAATTCGACCCGGAACGATCACCGCCTCCCCTTCTTGTTACCCCCGAGGGCAGTTTCGGAGGAGGACACGATGAGGACATTCACGATCGCACTACTGGCTGGCGTCGGCGCCCTCGCTGCGGCGAGCGGCGCGAAGGCCGCGGACATCTACACGACCAGCGAATACGCCAACCCTGAGCTCGTTCAGGAAGTCCGGCTTGTCTGCGATGACGCCGGCAATTGCTATCGCACCCGTGGCGGCTCGCGCGTGATCGTGCGCGACTCCTACAACGCCATGCCGCGCGATCGCTATTACGAGCGCCGCACCTATCGCGACTGGGACGATGGTCCGCGCGGCGGCGTCGGCATTCGGGCGCCCGGCGTCAGCGTGGGCGTCGGTGTCGGCGGCGACCGCTGGTAGTCACTGAAGCTCTAACAGGGCAGGACCGGACGAGATCCACTCGCCCGGTCCTGCCCATGTCAGGTTTCGAGCGGATCGGCCGGCGCGACGAGGCGCGTTGATGACGGGAGCTGCGCGACGAAGCGGGCGAGCACCATGCCGGCAAGCATTGCGGCGACGAAGATGAAAGCGGACGCCGAGCCGAATCCGAGCGCGGTGAGCGCAGGGCCCGGACAAAAGCCTGCGAGCCCCCATCCGATGCCAAAGATGGCGGGACCGGCGATAACTCTCGAATCGATATCCTTTCGCGTCGGAAGGTAAAAGCGGTCTGCGAAAAACGGTCGCGCGAGTTTCAAGACACGGCTGAAGCCGATGAAGGTTACCGCGACAGCACCCGCCATCACGAAGGCGAGGCTCGCATCCCACGTTCCGGCGGGAATGCCGGCGACGTCCAAGAAGTTCAGCACCTTTGCCGGATTCGACATGCCGGAGACGATGAGCCCGATACCGAAGAGGAGGCCGATCGCGAATTGGATGAGGATTGCCATCGTCGTCAGCCCCAGTGCCGCATCACGAAGACAGTGGCAATGCCCGCCGACATGAAGGTGATGGTCGCGACCAGCGATCGCAGCGACAGCCGCGACAGGCCACAGACGCCATGGCCGGACGTGCAGCCGCTGCCCCAGACCGCACCGAAGCCCGTGAGCAATCCGGCGACGATCAGCACCGGCGTTCCCGCCGCGATCGTTTGCGCCGGCAGGCTTCCGCTGACAATGCGCACCAGGATGGGTGCGGCGACGAGGCCGGCGACGAAAGCGAGCCGGCCGGCGAACTCGCGGTCCTCGTAAGGCGGAAACAGCCGCGCCGCGATGCCGCTGACACCGGCGATCCGTCCCGTCGCCCACATCAGGAGCACGGCGGACAGTCCGATCAACGCGCCACCAAGGAGCGACGCCATCGGCGTGAAAGGTGTGGCGATCATTGTGATCCTCCAGGTCGAGAGCTTCCATCATGGCACGCCGCGGCGGCCCGAATGCTCAATGAGACGTTAATATTACCATTCGAATTGAAGCGGCGTCCCAACGGAATTTTCCAATCTTTGCGCTAAGCATGACCTTCTGAACGGGGAACGACGGGACGTGGTCGATATCGCGCATCAGGCAGCGATCAATCCGGCATCGGCAAGGGCTGCCGCGGCAACGCGCGCGCTCGTCCCCCTCACGTCCATCGATCCCGGCCAATGGCGTGCGCTCGCCCAGCGCGTGATCGAGCCGAACGGCTACTACCTGCCGGGCTGGGAGCTCGCCGTGAGCGAGGCCGCACGCGGCCGCACCGACGCCTCGGCGCTACCCGCATTCGACGGCTCGTCGGTGCGGCTGATCGGGCTGATGCCGGTGGTCTCGCTCTGGCGCGCCTGGAAGATCCCCCTGCCCGCGCTGGTGAGCGCGCATCCCTATGGCACCCTGTGCAGCCCCCTGATCGACCGCGACGCGCCGATCGAAGCGGCCACGCGCCTGTTGCAGCAGGCGCGCGAGGCCGGAGCACATGCGCTCGTGCTCAACGACGTTGCACTCGACGGCGCGGCGATGAGTTCGCTCAAGGACGTTCTCAATCGCGACGGCCTGAAGCCGCGTATCCTCTCCTCCTACATCCGCGCCAGCCTCGACGCGACGCAGGATGGTGAAACGCTGTTGCATGAAGCGCTCGGCGCCAAGAAGCTCAAGGAGCTGCGTCGCCAGCGCCATCGCCTCGAAGAGCACGGGCCCGTCGCCTTCGCGGTCGCGCGCAAGCCCGACGAGATCGGGCCGGCGCTCGAAACATTCCTGCAACTCGAGGCCAGTGGCTGGAAAGGCAAGCGCGGCACCGCGCTGATCCAGCATGCGGGCGATGCGACCTTCATTCGCCGCGCGGTTCTTGCGCTGGCAGAGACCGCGCAGTGCGAGGTCATCACGCTGCGCGCTGGCACGACGCCGGTGGCGGCCGGCATCGTGCTACGCCACCAGGACCGCGCCTTCTTCTTCAAGCTCGGTATCGACGAACGCTTTGCAAGATATTCGCCGGGCGTGCAGCTCACGCTCGACCTCACGCGGCATCTCTGCGCCGATCCGGCCATCGCCAGCGCGGACTCCACGGCGAGCGCCGACCACCCCATGATCAACCCGATCTGGCGCGGGCGCTTTGCCATCGGCGACGTGCTGATTCCGCTGCGGCGTCACGATCCTGTCGTCGCGATCATTCACGCGGCGCTGGTTGGCCTCAACGTCGCGCACGACGGCGCGCGACGCGTGGTGCGTCTGCTCCGCAAATAAGCGAAAGCTACTCTGCCGCCTGCGCGTTGATCTCCGCCGAGACCTCGCGAATGGCGCGGGCGAGCAGGTTCGGATCCTGCGCGCCGGAGACGGCGTATTTCTGCGCGAACACGTAGGTCGGCACGCCGGAGATGCCCTTCTCGGCGGCCTCCTGCGCGTCGGCCGACACGCGTGCGACGTCCTCGTCGGTGGCGAGGCGCTTGCGCACGTCGTCGGCATCGAGGCCGACATCGGCGGCCGCCTGCACCAGCACGTTCACGTCAGTGAGGTCGCCGCCGTCGCGGAAATACAGCTCCATCAGCCGCTGCTTCATCTCGGGCGCCTTGCCGATCGCCTCGGCCCAGAGGATGAGGCGGTGACAGTCGGTGGTGTTGGGCTGGCGCGCGACCAGCTCGGGCTTGTAGACAAGGCCCTCCTCGCTTGCAGCCGCGACGACGCGGCCGGCAATGCCCTTATAGGCTTCGACCGAGCCGAACTTGGTGGTGAGATAGTCCTCGCGGCTGATGCCCTCGCGCGGCACCCACGGATTGAGGAAAAAAGGACGGAAATTGAGTTTGACGGGAACGTCGGGCACGAGCGCCAGCGCGCTCTCGATCCGGTGCTTGCCGATATAGCACCAGGGGCACACCACGTCGGAGACGACATCGATCTGGAGCGGTTTCAACGTGCTCATAGCGCCTCCTTCGGGCGATGCGGGTTTGACCCAAGATAAGCCGAAGATAAGCAGAACCCGCCCCGAGGCAAGGGCGCTAGGTCATAGCTGCTGCCATCTGCTTCAGCCGCTCGGCGGTGCGCTCGTCCGCCGGGAAGAATGTCTCCAGCGCCAGCTCCGACAGCGTGATGTCCACAGGTGTGCCGAACACCATGGTGGTGGAGAAGAAACTTAGTATCTCTCCGCCATGGCGCAGCTTGAAGGGAATCGCGACATTGTCGCTCGACAGCGGCCCCGAGCGCGCCGGGATGGGATAGCTCTTGAGGTCGTTGTAGAGCTTGATCAGCTCAGGATCGGCCGTTGCCTCGCATTGCCGGTGCAGCCGCTCCAGCAGATGCCCGCACCATTCCGCGAGATTGACCGTGCGCGGCGCCAGCGCTTCAGGGTGAAACGCGAGCCGCAGCACGTTGAAGGGCTGACCGAGCAGCCGCTGCGGGATGCCTTCGAGCAGCGGCGCCACCATGCGGTTGGCGGAAACCAGATTCCAGTGCCGGTCATAGGCCAGCGCCGGATTGGGCTCATGCGCCCTGAGAACGAGGTCGATCGCCTGGCGAGCTGATTTCAAGGCGGGATCCTCCAGCGGGCGCTGCGGAAACGCCGGCGCATAGCCGGCCGCGACCAGCAGCACGTTGCGTTCGCGCAAGGGTACCTCGAGACGTTCGGCGAGCCTGAGCACCATGTCGCGCGAGGGCGCAGCGCGGCCGGTCTCGACGAAGCTCAAATGCCGCGCGGAAATCTCGGCCTCGCCCGCCAGATCGAGCTGGCTCATGCGGCGGCGTTGCCGCCATTCGCGCAAATGGTCGCCGATATGGACGGGCTGGCTGCGTTCGGCCTGTGCCGTAGATGCATGTGCGTTCATGCTCGAAAACCTAGCATGCGGATCTCAGCCCTTCCATTACCCGCGAGGTAATGAATATTGGCATGTAACCAGCTGAAATCGCTTAATCTCTTTTCGCAGACTCTGCTCGACACCAATACCGGACGAGCAAAGTTTGCGAAGAAGGGTGCAACGTCGCCCGCATCACCTGCGAGCTCGCCGCATCGCAAGTGACCGCGATGAGGCATGCGTACGCTGGAAGTACAGATTTGGGATTACCTGCACCGCCAGAGGACCGCCGACTATGAAACGGCCTTCCCGGAAACCTTGTCGAAAAGGTGCGTTCGCTCCAGATCGATCGCGACATCTATTGGGCAATCCGGCGCCGCAGAAACACCGACTTGCATCTGCGCCGTGAATGGAAATGCGCCCACGGTTCCAATCACGAGAGTATGCGGCCCGAGCGGCTCCACGTCTTTCACCATCATGCGGACGGAGGAGCCCGGTGGCGCATCTTGCCGCAGCACGTGGTCGGGCCGCACGCCGAGCACAACCGGCTTGCCGATGCTCCCTGCATAGGCCGCCTCTCGGGATTTCGGCAATCTCAACGCCGTACCCGAGGGTTCGGTGAAGATCAGTGCACCGTCGCGAGCGGCAATCTCCCCGTGGATGAAATTCATGCTGGGCGCGCCCATGAAGCCCGCGACGAAGAGATTGCTTGGTTTCTCATAGATCGTGATCGGATCAGCCGCCTGCTCGATGCGGCCGCGATTCATCACCACGACCCGATCGGCCATGGTCATAGCTTCGACCTGATCGTGTGTGACATAAACGATCGTCTTGGCGAGACGGCGATGCAATGCCTTGATCTCGGTCCGCATCTCGATGCGGAGTTTGGCGTCGAGGTTTGACAATGGCTCGTCGAACAGAAACACGTCCGGGCTGCGCACGATGGCACGGCCGATCGCCACGCGCTGACGCTGCCCACCGGAGAGCTGCTTGGGCCGACGGTCCACGTATTGCTCGAGGTCGAGAACCCGCGCCACGTCCTCGACGGCTTTCGCGATATTGGCGCGCGACTCGCCCCGCGCCTTCATGCCGTAGCCGATATTCTCACCAACAGTCATATGCGGATAGAGCGCATAATTCTGGAACACCATCGCGCAATTACGCAAGCCTGGGCGCAGCTGCGTCACATCGCGATTACCGATACGAATGGTTCCACTGGTGACCGTCTCCAGTCCCGCTATCATGCGCAACGTCGTGGTCTTGCCGCAGCCGGACGGTCCGACAAGCACGACAAACTCCTCGTCGGCCACACTCAGATTAAGCCCCTCGATGATCTTGTAGGGCCCATATGCCTTGCTGACGTTCTCGATCTCGACGTGCGCCATGGATTCCTTTTTCCGTCCCTATATCGACGGCCAACAAAGCCCGGATGATGCTCACGCATCATCCGGGGCAGTCTCCGCGGAAGCTAGTTCTTCGGTGAGAGGCCCATCGCCGCGCGATAGGCGGCGAGTTGCTTCGCGCGGCCGAACTCATCGGTCAGGCGATTCCATTCCTTCGCGACCGCGTCCAGCGCGGCCTGCGGCGTGGTCTGGCCGGCCAGCGCCTTGCCAAGCTCAATCTCCACAACCTCGGTGTAGGAGAAATAGCCGGGCAAACGCATGTCGAGCGCAACGTTCTTGCCGTTAATGGAGTCGGCCTGGGCGCCGAGATATTCCTTGGCTTCCGTCGGCGAGAAGATCTTGCTCCACAACTCCAGATTCGTGGTGTGCGACTTGCGGTATGGGTTGACACCCGTGCCACCGGTAATCGCGGCCTTGCCGGAGACTTCAGGGCTTGTCAGCGTCTTGACGAAATCCCATGCCGCCTGCTGGTTCTTGCCCACCTTTGGCACGGCAATCTGCCAGCCTCCGAACGCCATGAAGGGTGCCGGCAGCACTGCCGGAAACTTGTCCCACTTCTTGGTTTTGGCGTTCCATATCTCGTCAGAGCCGGGCAGCACCGCAGAGCCCACCTTGCCGGAAATCTTCGATTGCTTGGGGTCGGCCGCGATCACGCCGGTGTCGCCCCAACCGATCGACTCGGCCACCTGGCCGCCGGCCACGGCGGCATTGACCTCGCCGAACGAAAAGTTCAGCGCATTGGGCGGGCCAAGCTTGGAAGCGCGAATATATTCCTCCAATCCCTTCACCCAGCCCGGATTGTTGATCTGGGCATCCATCGTTTCGGGGTCGAAGAACATCGCGCCCGGATAGTTCGGGTTGTTGGTATAGGCCGCCGCGTGGCTGAAGAAGAACCAGAACTGCTGGCCACCGCGACGGAAGGCCTCCGCCGTGCCCCAGAGTCCCTTGTCGGGGCGCTGAAAGAACTCCGCGATGTCGAGATATTGCTTCCAGGTCTTTGGCGGCGCCAGGTCGTAGCCGTACTTGGCCTTGAAGGCGTCCTTCTCCTTGGGATCGCTGAACAGGTCGGTGCGATAGGTGTAGGTGTGAACGTCGCCGTCCATCGATTGCGAATAGATCTTGCCTTCCCACACCATCAGGCGCTCGCGGTAGGCCGGCTCGACATCGTCCCAATCCTTGCCGGACTGCATCTCTTTCGGCATCTCGCTGAGATAGGTGACGAAGTCGGGCAGCCAGGCCGGCGCAAAGCTGACCAGATCGAACGTCGCGTCAGATCCGGTAAGCGATGTAACGATCTTCGGGTAGAGCTCCGACCAGGGGAACTCGACCACATTGACTTTGCCGCAGGTCTTCTTGGTCCATTCGTCCGCACCGAGCTTGAGCGCGGAGGCGATATACGGTCCGGTCTGCGACGCCACAGTCAGGGTGACGCCGGAGTAATCCGGGCTACAAGCAGCGTTCGCCTGGCTCGCGGTGCAAGCCATCGCGAGCGAGGTGGTCAGCATCAGAAACGTCCGTCGCAACATCGTCCAGTCCTCCCTACATAGGTTTTTGTTATTTGATTGCTCCGAGCAGCAGGCCCGACCGCATCATGCGGCTGAGCAGACCTGCCATGATCATCATCGGAATGATGGCGACGAGCGCCGCGGCCGAGATCGCCCACCATTCGTCGCCGCGCTGGCTGTTCTGTCCTGCCACCAGGATCGGCAGCGTCTGCCATCTGGAATTGGTCAGGAACAGCGCGAACAGGAACTCGTTCCAGACGAAGGCGAGCGTGATCATGAAAGTCGCCAGCAGTCCGTTCATCGACATCGGCACCACGATGCCGAGGAAGATGCGCCAACTTGGCACGTTGTCGACCATCGCAGCTTCTTCGACCTCGATCGGAATGGCCTCGAAAAAGTCGCGCATCAGCCAGACCACGATCGGCAGCGAGAACGCGACGTAGCACAGCGTCAGGCCGACAAAGCTGTCGATGAGCTGGAAGCCGAGCCGGCCGATTTCGCTGTAGAGGAGATACAGCGCGAAAGCCGTGACGATCGGCGGAAACATGCGCTGGCTGACGAACCAGAACAGGATGTCTTCATTGCCGAGGATCGGCCCCGGCAGCGGCAGGCGGTTGGCCAGGATTGCAGCGGCAAGCGCGATCGGGAACGCCAGCAGCAGCGCCTGCGCGCGGGTGAATCCGAGCGAATTGTTGAACAGCAGATAGCCGCCGAGCGCGAGCAGGAAGAAGATCAGGCCGGCGCCGAAGCGCACCCTGAATTCGAACCGCACCAGCGCATAGGCCGCCATTGCGCCGACGGCAGTCGCGATCGCTGCCGCCGACAAGCCAACGATTGTCGAGTTCAAAAAGGTCCGGAAGAACTCGCCACGGATACCCTGATAGAGATCAATGAAGGGCTGCAGGGTCGGCGTGAAATCGACGAACGGAATATAGGTCGGGCCGCCGACCACGCCCGGCGGGGTCTTGAACGCCGTCACGACCACCCAATAGAGCGGAAACGCCGTGATCAGGCACCATGCGAAGACACCGGCCGCGACCAGGCGGCGGCTCCAGCGCGACAGTCCGGTAAGGCCCTGCCCGCTCATCGGCGCTTCTCCAGATGCGGCCGCAGCAGCGCCAGATAAGTGACGCCAATGATCGTGATGGCGATCAGGAACAGGAAGCTGAGCGCCGACGTGTAGCCGAGATTGAACTTCTTGAAACCCTCCTGATAGGCGAACAACGTCAGGGTCTCGGTGTCCACACCCGGTCCGCCGCCCGTCATCACGAATACGGTGTCCATGATCTTGTAGCTCTCGATCAGGCGGATGAAGACGACCGCGGCGGAGATCGGCAGCATCATCGGAAAGGTGATGCCCCAGAACTGTTGCCAGGCGCTGGCGTTCTCGAGCTCGGCCGCCTCGTAAACATCTTCGGGGAGCGTTTGCAGGCCAGCCAGCATCATCAGGATGACGAACGGGGTCCACTGCCAGATCTCGACAGCGATGATGCAGGCGAGCGCCCAATGACCGTTGGTGAGGAACGGCAGGTTCGCCATGCCGAACATGGACAGGAACTGGTTGAGCGGCCCCATGGTCGGATTGAAGATCATGCGAGCAACAAGCGCGACGGCAACCGGGGCCAGAAGCATGGGCAGCAGCAAGGCAACGCGAAATAGCCGTTCGCCCGGAACGCGCGCGTTCAGCGCGAGCGCAACGCCAAACCCGATCACGTATTGCAACCCGACGGCAATGAACGCGATCAGCGTCGTCGTGAAGATCGCATTCCAGAAGCGCGGCTCTTGCAGGAGCGTAGCATAATTGCCGAACCACACGACCCGCGGCGGGATCGGCGGAACCAGGCGATAGCTGAGGAAGCTCGTGGTCAACGAATAGATCAGCGGAAAGATCGAGATCGCCAGCACGACGAGCACCGCCGGCCAGATGAAGACATGCTTGATCGGATCGTTCCGCATCATGAGCAGATCATCCCTTCAACAGGGCTTCAATCTCAGCGCGCCGCGGCATGGCAGGCGCAGTCCCCGCGCGCGTCACGGAAATCCCCGCCGTGGCGGAACCGAAGCGCGCCGCTTCCAGGGGATCGGCGCCGCCCGCAAGCGCTGCAGCGAAGCCGCCGACGAATGCGTCGCCCGCGCCCGCGGTTTCGACCACCTTGCCGGCGGCGAACGGGGGCACGTGTAGCGAGCGATCTCGCCCGTGAAACAGCGCCCCGCGTTCGCCGAGCGTGATCAGCGCGGTGCCCGCTCCCTTGGCCACCAACGCTTCGCCGGCGCGGCGGGCGCCGGCAAGATCGCTCACCGCGATCCCCGTCAGCGCTTCCGCCTCGGTCTCATTGGGAACGACGTAGTCGCACAAGGCAAACAGGCCATCGTCGAATTTGACCGCAGGTGCCGGGTTGAACACGGTGATGCTCCCCGCAGCGCGCGCGATCTCGAGCCCGCGTTGCGCGGCCGCGACCGGTTGCTCGAGCTGGGTCACGAAGACGCGGCTGGTGCGGATCGCATCCGCCGCCGCGTCGACGTCGCTGGGGCTGAGACCGTCGGCCGCTCCGCTCACCACGATGATGGCGTTGTCGCCGCGTGTCTCGTGGACATAGATGAAGGCCGCGCCGGTCGGCGCCTCCGAAGTCCTGGCGACGCGCGGTCGAATGCCCTCGGTTTCCCACGTCTTGATGGCAAGATCACCGAAGGCGTCGCGGCCGATCCGGGAGATGAAGGTCACGTCTGCGCCTGCGCGCGCAGCGGCCACGGCCTGGTTCGACCCCTTGCCGCCTGGTCCCATGGCAAATCCCGAGCCGGCGATCGTTTCACCGATCGCGGGCATGTTGCCGGCCCGGAAGGCCAGATCGACGACGAAGATGCCGAGCACTGCGACGCCAGTCTTGCTCATGGTCGTTACTCTCCGTCCGGCGCGATGACGCCCTTGGAAAACAGGAAGCAGCCGTAGAAGCGCCGCTCTCCCGTGGCGATCACGCAGTAGGCCGTCTTGGCCTTTTCATAGAAGGCATGGCGCTCGACCCCGACCAGCGGCCAGGAGCGTCCCTCGGCGCGGTCGATCGCGGCCTGCACCTCGCGCTGCACCGGCGGCACCTCCTGGGGCTGGCCAACAATCTCCATGCGGATCGCGGCATCGTCGACGAACGTATCGAGCGGCAGCACCGAGAGGATGGCTTCGATCGCCTTTGCCGTACTGACGTTGTCGATGCGAAGCAGCTCGCCGAACACGGTCTGGCGCGCGATGGAGTCGGCAGGAAAATTGGTGTCGCACACCACGAGGCGGTCCCCGTGCCCCATTGCGCGCAAGGCGTAAAGCACGTCGGCATTGAGCAGTGGATTGATGCCCTTGAGCATGTTGCGTCCCTCCCTTGTCTTCAAAAAATCGCCCGAACTCTGATGGTCCGGATGCCAACCCGTATCACCGCAAGGTGACGTCTTTAGTCGCCATAGGGAATCCAGATGTTCTTCACCTGCACCGCGTGGCGGAGCAGGATCGGACCTTCGCTCGCCACCCGGTCGTACCAATCGAGCGCCAGCCCGTGGTCGACCAGCGTGCGCTTGAGGTTGCCGATCGACAGCCGCTCCGCAGCAGTCGAGGCCTCCTGCGAACCGAACACCCAGAGCGCATCGACGTCGTCATGCTCGGCAAGGACCTTCGCGAGCGCATCGCGCTCGCCGGTGACGATATTGACGACGCCTGCCGGCACATCCGACGTCTCCAGCACCTGATAAAAATCGGTCGCTGCAAGCGGATGCCGCTCACTTGGGACGGCGACGACGCGGTTGCCCATCGCAATCAACGGTGCCACCAGGCTGATGAAGCCCAGCAACGGGGCCTCGTCCGGACAGGCCACCCCGACCACGCCGATCGGCTCGTGCATGGCAAGCGCCACGCCGCGCAACGGCGGTGCATGGATCGTCCCCTCGTATTTGTCGGCCCAGGCCCCATAGCTGAACAGCCGTTCGATACTCGCCTCGACCTCCGCGCGCGCCTTGGCGGGCGAAACGCCGGTCATATCACCGACGCGCCGGGCGAACTCGTCGCCACGCGCGGACAGATTCTCGGCAAGGTAGTAGAGGATTTGGGCGCGATTATGCGTCGTCGCCCGCGCCCACCCCTCGGCCGAGCGCGCGGCGGCCACCGCGTTACGGATATCCTTGCGATTGCCCTCGCCGGCTTCGCCGAGGTGCTTCCCCTTCGGCGACAGCACCGCGCGCGAATAATTTCCGTCGGGACGAACCTGCTTGCCGCCGACGAACAGCTTGGCGGTTCGGTCGATCGACGGCGTGCCAAATCCGGCGCCGTCGTTAGAAGCCGCCGGGGATGGCGGCGGCACCTTCGCCCGCGCCTTCCGCCCGCTCCAGGCTTTCGGCTTGAGATATTCGTAGAGACCTTCCCGGCCGCCCTCGCGACCGAAGCCGGACTCGCGATAGCCGCCGAAGCCGACGCAGGCATCGAACAAATTGGTCGCATTGACCCAGACCACGCCGGCCTGAAGCTTCGGCGCGATATCGAGCGCCAGCCCGATGGTCTCGCTCCACACGCTGGCGGCAAGGCCATAGCGCGTGTTGTTGGCGAGCATCACCGCCTCGTCCGGCGTGCGGAACGTCATCGCGACCAGCACCGGGCCAAAGATCTCCTCGATCGCCACGGTCGATGACGGATGTACGTTCCAAAGCAAGGTCGGGGGATAGAAGCATCCCTCAGCGGGGATCGGCCCCGGCGCCTGATACTTCTCGGCGCCCTCCTTGACGCCGGTTTCGACCAGCGCCTTGATCCGCTCGAGCTGCACCGGTGCGACCACCGCGCCCATGTCGATCGCCTTGTCGAGCGGCGGACCCACGCGCAGCGTCTCCATGCGGCGGATGAGGCGCTTGCGGAATGTCTCTGCGATCCCTTCCTGCAGCAGAAGCCGCGATCCGGCACAACAGACCTGGCCCTGGTTGAACCAGATCGCATCGACCACGCCTTCCACGGCGCCATCGATGTCGGCGTCGTCGAACACGATGAACGGCGACTTGCCGCCGAGCTCGAGCGTCAGCGACTTCCCGCTGCCTGCGGTCGACTGACGGATCAACCGCCCGACCTCGGTCGACCCCGTGAAGGCGATCTTGTCGACACCGGGATTTTCGACCAGCAACGCGCCGGTGGCGCCATCACCCGTCACCACATTCAACACGCCGGGCGGCAGGCCGGCTTCCGCCGCGAGCTCGGCGAACAGCAGCGCGGTGAGTGACGTGAACTCTGCCGGTTTCAGCACCACGGTGTTGCCGGTCGCCAGCGCGGGCGCGATCTTCCAGGCCAGCATCAGCAGCGGAAAGTTCCAGGGGATGATCTGGCCGATCACACCGACCGGGACATGGTCGGCGAATTCGCGGTCCTGCAATTGTGCCCAGCCGGCGTGATACAGGAAGTGGCGCGCGGCGAGCGGCACGTCGAGATCGCGGGTTTCCCTGATCGGTTTGCCATTGTCAATCGCTTCCAATACCGAGAACAGACGAGCATGACGTTGCAGCATGCGCGCCAGCGCATAGAGATGACGGGCACGACCGTGACCACCGAGCTTTGCCCATGACGACTGCGCCGATCGCGCGGCGCCGACTGCAGCCTCGACATCCGCTGCGATGCCTTGCGCGATCTTGGCCAGCGTCTTTCCGGTGGCTGGCTCGATCGTCGTCAGATGCTTGCCCGAAGCCGGCGCGACGAATTTACCGGCAATAAAATGCCCAAACGTCGCGTCGTGCCGCTTCAGCCAGGCGCGCGCCTCGCCGTCCGCCTCGGGAGCGGGACCATAATCCATGGTCTCAAAGTAATGTGCGATACTCATGCTCAGCCCACGGGATGACGGTTGAAGGCCGAGTAGCGGCCGGTGACGTGATGCTCGAGCTGGCGCTCGATGTCGGCGAGCAGGCTCGAGGCGCCGACGCGGAACAGATCCGGCTCGAGCCAATCGCGTCCCAACTCCTCCTTCATCAGGAACTGGTAGTTGAGCACATCCTTCGCCGTCGAGATTCCGCCGGCCGGCTTGAAGCCTATCTTGAAGCCGGTCCGCTCCTCATAGACCCTGATCATGCGCAGCATCGCCAGCGTCACCGGCAGCGTGGCATTGACGCCTTCCTTGCCGGTGGAGGTCTTGATGAAGTCCGCGCCGGCCATCATGCAGACCATCGACGCCTTGGCGACGTTGCGCAGCGTTTTGAGGTCGCCGGTTGCGAGGATCGTCTTCAGATGCGCATCGCCGCAGGCTGCGCGGAAATCCCGGACCTCGGCGTAGAGAGCGCGCCAATCTCCGGTCAGCACATGCTCACGCGTGATGACGATGTCGATCTCCTGCGCACCGTCCCTGACGGACGCCTCGATCTCCTTGAGCTTCAGATCGTGAGGCACGAGGCCTGCCGGAAATCCGGTCGAAACCGCAGCGACCGGAATGTCATACCCATCGAGCGCTTCGACCGCGGTTGCGACGAAGCGGTGATAGACGCAGATCGCGCCCGTGTGCAGCCGGCGCCCGGCAAAACCGAGTGCCTCGAGGAGGTCACTTCGTATCGGGGCCCTCGCCTTGGCACAGAGGCGCTTCACCCGTTCGGCCGTATCGTCGCCGTTGAGTGTCGTCAGGTCGATGCAGGTGATCGCCTTGAGCAACCACGCCGCCTGCGCGTCCTTCTTGACGGTGCGCCGGCCCGGCAGGCTCGCAACGCGGCGCTCGGCGGCGGACAGATTGATCCGGATATCGTCGACCCAGTCCATCTCGAGCGCGCGGCCGCTGTTGCGCGCGATCGGATGCGGATGATTGTGATCCCGCGCATGGGGCTGCGCCGGCACCGCGGATGGATTTGATATCAAGACGCCCTGCGCCATCGGTACGCCGCGCAATGCTAGCGAATCGGCTGAAACGGCAGATAGACTGAATGTGCCGATTGCAACATGCGATCCTCCCATCCCTTGGCCGCCGGCGCATCTGCTGCCTCCCGTCGCCGACAGCGAAACACCCTTCGGGCCAAATGTTATTATTGTAACAGATTGACGTTGCTAAACTCACATCATTGTAAGATCATTGTCAACCGGATAAGCAAGCTCGGTGACGAAAATGACTGAAACACCGACCGCACGCCCCAGCGAGACCCGCGTCCAACGGCTGCAACGGCTGCGACGCGCCGTCGAGACGAGCGGCGCACTGCATCTGAAGGACGCCGCAGAGCTGCTGAAGGTGTCGGAGATGACGGTCAGGCGCGACCTTGCCGGGCCCGAGGCGGCGCTCGCCCTGCTCGGCGGCTACGTCGTCAACGCGGCGTCGCCGACCGGGATCAAGTACACATTCGAGCAGGAAATCGACCAGCACACGCAGGACAAGCGCCTCGCCTGCCGATCCGCAGCCGCCTCGATCAAGGAAGGTGACACCATCTTCATCGACTGCGGCACCACGATGCAGTCGCTGGCGGATTGCCTGCCTGAGGACATGCCTCTTTCGGTGATCTGCTATTCGCTGAACGTCGCCTCGATCGTCACCCACCGGCCAGCGACGCAGGTGATGTTGATGGGCGGGCTCTACCATCCGTCGTCGCAGTCGTTCTCGTCGGATGACGGCCTGTCCTACCTGCGGCGGCTCGGGGTGAACAAGGCTTTCATCTCGGCCGGCGGCCTGCACTGGACCCGCGGCGCCAGCTGCTCGAATTTTCACGAAGTCGCCATCAAGCAGGCCGTCATCGCTACCGCGATGGAGAGCATCCTCGTGGTCGACGCCAGCAAGCTCGGCAGCCTCAAGCCGGCGTTTTTCTCCGACGTCAGCTCATTCTCGCGGATCATCGTCGGTGGCTCCGTGTCGGCAGACACGCGCAAGCACTTCCGCAGCCTTCCCGTCGAATACGTCACCAGCACGGCCTGATCCGGACGGGGGCTGGTTCGCCCGGATCAGGCTTGCTGAGCGATGCGCGGTCTCGGTGGATCGCGCATCGCTGTTTCAGGCTAGTTGCAGGCGGGCTTCGCCTTTTTGCAGGCATCCGTCAGCTCGGCCGGCGGGTCCTTCTTGAATACGGTCTTGTAGGACTCCAGCACATTCGACTGCGTCACCGGCAGCGACTGCACACCGATCCAGCCAGGCGTTTCCTTACCCAGCAGCGCGTTCATCATCGCCATCGCCTCGGCGACGCCCTGGTCGTAGGGACGCTGCGAGCCGGTCGCCTTCAGCGGCCCGCCCTTGGCAATCTCGATCGCCGATTGCAGACCGAGGTCGACCGTCGTCATGGGAATATCGATGCCCTGAGCCCGCATCGAGCTCAGCGTGTCGAGCGCCGGTTGATCCCACACCGCGTACAGTCCCTTGACGTCGGGATTGCCGGTCAGGAAGTCGCCCGCGATCTGCGAGACCTTCGGCGGATCGGTGAAGTCGACCTGCTTCATCTTGATGTCAGGGCGGTTTGCTTTCATCCACTCCCGCACGCCCTTGGTGCGCTCGTTGGTGCTGAAATAGTCGACGCCGAAATTGACGAGACCGATGGTGCCGCCCTGCGCCACGCAGGACGCCAGGATCTGTGCCGCGATCTGGCCATTGCCCTGGCTATCGGCCGAGACCATCGTCGCATATTCCTCGGGATGCTTCAGACCAGTCGGGATGCTGTCCATCAGCACGAGCTTGATGCCGGCTTTGGCGATCTTCTTGTAGGTCGGCGCGGTCGCGGTGAAATCGACCGGAATCGAAATGATGCCGTCCGGATGCTGCTGGATCGTGTTCTCGATATCGGCGATCTGCTTGTCCACCTGATATTCGGCGGACGCGACGCCCGTCACCGTCACGCCGTACTTCTTCAGCGTGTCGGTGATGCCCTGGATCTGGAGCTGCGACCAGTCGAGGTTGACCGTCTGCATGGAGATGCCGACCTTGAAGTTCTTCTCCTTGATCTTGGCGGCGTCGGCCTCCGACAGCGCGAGCACCTCGGGGGAAGCCGCCTTTTCGCCGTGGGGTCCCTGGCCGACGATCGACTTCGGCCCGAGCTTCGCGAGATCGACACCCTTGACGCAGGTCGCGGGCACTTCGGCGCGAGCCGACGGGATCATCGAGAGGGCGGCAGCGGCCACCAACGCAGTCAAAGGCAAGGATTGTCGCAAGATTGATTTCATTGTTTCCTCCATTTTTTGGTCGCCGATTCACCGGAGGGCCAGCGACCTTGCCCCTACCCGCGCAGCGCGATGAACTTGTTGTTCATGCGTCGCGCCGGACGTCGACTAGCGTTTCGTGAAAGCAACCGCGGCAACGATGATCGCGCCCTTGATCACGAGCTGCATCGGCGAGCTCACGCCGAGCAGAACAAGGCCGTTGTTGAGCGTGCCGATGATCAAGCTGCCGAACAGTGTTCCAAGGATGTAGCCGCGCCCGCCGAACAGGCTGCAGCCGCCGAGGATCACCGCGGCGATGACGTCTAGCTCCATTCCCTGCACGACGTCGGGCCGCGCGGCGTGTGAGCGCGCTGACAGCACCAGCGCCGCGAGACCAGCCAGCGTGCCGGTCAGGACGAAGGCTGCAGTCGTGACCCGTTTGGTGTTGATGCCGGAATAGAGCGCCGCAGTCGGGTTGCCGCCGACCGCATAGATGCGCCGGCCGAACACGTTATAGTGCAGCAGCAGGATGCCGATAATCATCGCCGCCAAAGTCCAGGCGATCGGAACCGGTATGCCGAGGAACGTGCCTTCGCCAAAGATCGCGAAATAGGTCTCGTTGGTGATGATCACCGGCTTGGTGTTGGTCACCATCATCGCCAGTCCCCGCGCCATGCTCAGTGAGCCCAGCGTCACCAGGAATGACGGGATCGATAGCTGCGTGGTCAGGATGCCATTGAGCAGCCCGACCAGCGCACCGGTGCCGAGCCCGGCCACGGCCCCCACGATCCAGCTGTTGTTGATCTGGCTCATCGCGAGAGCGGCCGCCATGCCCGACAGCGCCAGCGTCGAGGCAACCGACAGATCGATCTGACGCGCGATGATAATAAAGGTCATGCCGACTGCGATGATCGACACCAGCGTGGTCTGGCGCCCGATGTTCAGGAAATTGTCGACCGAGAGAAACCAGGGCGAAGACAGGCTGAACACGACCAGCAGGATCACGAAGGCGATGTACAGCATGTACGGCCGCTCGCCCCGCAGCAAATTCTGGAGAATCTTGCGGCGGCGATCAGATGGGGTCGACGAGGCGACCACGTTGGGAGCAGTCAGTTCAGTCATGCGGGAAGCTCTTGCAAGTGGCCCGGCCCGGAGGCCTGGTACATCTGGAGGAGATGATGCAGCTCTTCGGCATCATCGATCTCGCCGCGCGACAGCGTACGAGCTACACGCCCGTTGACGATCACGGAGATGCGGTCGCAGAGCTCGATCAATTCGACGAGATCGGACGAGACGACCAGGACCCCGCTGCCGTCGCGGACGGCATTCCGGATCACGGCATAGATTTCCTCGCGTGCGCCCACGTCGACGCCGACCGTCGGTTCATCCAGGAGCAGCACGCGCGGCCGCGGATCATTCCATTTTCCGAACACGACCTTTTGCTGGTTGCCGCCGGAGAGCGTCCTGACCAGGCTGAACGCGCCTGGCGCTTTCACCGAAAGCCTGGCGACCGCGGTTTCCGCACGCCTGGCGGCGGCGCGTTGCTGCATCCAGCCCCAGCGCGAGAAATGGGGAATTCGCGGCAAGGTGACGTTTCGCTCGATCGAATGGTCCAGGACCAGACCCTGCACATGCCGGTCTTCCGGCACCAGCGCGATGCCCTGCTCGATCGCATCGGCAGGCCCTCTCGGCAGCCATCCCCGGCCCTCGATCTCGATTGCGCCGCTCTCGAGCGGCCGGAGGCCAAACACTGTCTCCAAAATCTCCGTGCGGCCGCTGCCGATCAATCCGGCGAGGCCGTGGATCTCGCCCTTCAGCACGGACAGATCGACGGCACGAAGCCGGTCGTTGGACACGTCGGACAGCGACAGAACCGGCGACGGATCCAATTCACGCTTCGCGACAGGTTCGGTGCGCGGGCCCGTGGGTGCCGATCGATCGGTTCCGACGATCGCGTTCACCAGCCGCTTCATGTCGGTCTCGGCTGTGACAAACGTGCCTGCGTTAGCGCCATCGCGCAGCACCGTGACGCGCTGCGAGATCTCGAACACCTCATTGAGCCGATGGGTCACATAGATCACGCCGACTCCGCGGCGCGTCGCCTTCCCGATCGCATCGAACAGGATCCGGACCTCATCCGATGTCAGCGAGGAGGTCGGCTCGTCGAGGATCAGAAGCCGGACCTCGCCCATCAGCGCCTTGGCGATCTCCGTCATCTGGCGATAGGCGAAAGGCAGCGAGCCGACAGCCGCACTCGCATCCAGGGGAATGCCGAGCGCGTTCAGGAACGCCTCGGCCTTGGCCATCAGCGCGCGCTGCCGGACGAAGCCGAAACGCGCACGCGGCTCACGGCCGAGCAACAGATTGTCCGCAACGCTCAGGGATTCGACGAGGCTGAGATCCTGATAAACGACAGCGATCCCCGCCTCGCGCGACTTCGCCGGGCTGTCGAATTCCACCGGCCTGCCGGCGATCTCGATCGTGCCGCTGTCGAGGGCATGAACACCACTGAGAATCTTGATCAGGGTAGATTTTCCCGCGCCGTTCTCGCCCAGTAGCGCATGGACCTCGCCGGCGCGGACCTCGAGGTTGACGTCACGCAGCGCTCGCACGCCGCCGAAGCGCTTGTTGATGCCACTGACCATCACAAGCGAGGCCGACGACCGAGGTTCTGCTGCAACCGAACCGGACAGTTCCAAACTTTCCTCCCGTCGCCCCGCTAGACGCTGGTACGATGGTGACATATTGTTATTTTTGCAACTTATCCTGTTATAATTCTATCATCTCCGCCGACCTGTCAATGGCGGATCACGTCGCCGGGCCGGATCTAACCCTGGCCCTATCTCGATTTGTGCGGTTGCGAACGTCAGTAGAGACAGCCGGCCTTCCCAGCGCGGATCTGTTCAACATCAGGAACGGACCAAGGCTTCACGACGCGCTCCATTCGGTCCTGGCGGCAAGCACCCGATCATCAAATGGGGAGCGCGCTATCCCCAGGCCTTGAAATCGGCCTCGCTCATGACGTTCTGCCTCCCGATGATGACCGCGATGGAGAGCGCCAGCCCGACCGACGATGCGGCGGCGAATATGGCGGTGCCGTCGTCTACGTTGCGGAGCACTCGCGTCCGGTGGCGCGGGCTGCTCACCGGCTGGAGCCAGATCGAAGTCGTACCACTCGAACACCGTGCCGAGGGTCGTGGCCATCAGTTTCGCTGACGAATTTTCGTTTCGACGTGCTCAGCGTCTCCCCTCTCTGAACTCGCCCCATGATTGATTTTCGGATAGGCACCCTAGAATTCCGAAGATCTTCATTCGCCAAGGGCGCGTCGGGTGTGCCAATCTGTCACTGATTGGAAAGCATACCCGGCGCGGGCAAGCGTATCTTCGGACAGATGCGGGCCGACGAGCTGCATGCTGAGAGGCAACCCGTCCGCCGCCATGCCGTTCGGTAGCGTGATGGTCGGGCTGCCCGAGAAGTCGAATACCGCCGTAAAGCGCAGGATGCTGAGCAGCACGTTCGGATCGGCGCCGTATTCGCCCATCTTGGTCAGCGTTGGGATCGGAACGGGCATGGTGGGAATCAGGAGCAGGTCAATATCGCCGAACAGCGCCGCGAGGCTGCCGCAGAACTTCAACCGCTCATGATGGATCTGAGCGATCTCGAGGCCGCTGATCGATCTGCCCTGCTCGATCAGCTGCGCCAGATCCGGACCGTATTCCGACTTCCGCGACGGATAGGTCTCGAGATGCGCCTCTGCGGTCTCGATGGAGCACATCGGAATCCACATGCTCACGAGCTTCTCGTAAGCTGGGAACTTGACCTCACGAATATCGGCACCGAGGTCCGCAAGCGTACGCTCCGCTTCCAGCAAGGCGGCGACCACCTGCGGATCGATCCCGTCCTGCGTGTAGCTGCGGTCCACGCCAATCCGTAAGCCTCGCACGCCGTCACCGATCCCCGCCAGATAGTTCGGCACCGGCGCCTGAAGGGCGGTCGGATCATTGACGTCTGCGCCCGCGATGACGCCGAGCATGGCCGCGGCATCGGCTGCGGTCCGGCACATCGGCCCGACATGGTCGAGAGAGTCAGCCAGCGGGAAGACGCCGTGGCGGCTCACACGTCCCCAAGTGGGCTTGATCCCGGTCAGCCCGCACGTCGCCGACGGAAACCGGATCGAGCCGCCGGTGTCGCTGCCGATCGAGCCGAAGCAAAGTCCCGCCGAAGTGGCCACGCCCGATCCGCTTGAGGAGGAGCCGACCCAGTAATCGGTCCCCCAGGGATTGAGCGGCGCCTGGTCGTCGGGATGATGGCTCGTATAGGCGCCCTCGGTCATTTTTAGCTTGCCGAGCGTGACGGCGCCGGCGTGTTCGAGCCGGTCCACGATCGTCGCGTTGAAGGAGGGAACGAACCTAGCGTGGATCGTGGTACCTCCAGCGGTCGGCGCGAAAGTGGTGTAGCAGAGATCCTTCAATCCGATCGGCATGCCGTGCAGCGGCCCGCGCCAGATGCCCTTGGCAAGCTCGGCGTCACAGCGCTTCGCCTGCGCCATGGCCCGCTCGGCGAGGACGAGCGCGTAGCCGTGAAACTTCTGATCGAGCTTCGCGATCCGGCCCAGCATCACCTCGGTCACTTTCGAAGGTAGAAGCTCGCCGCGGCGGAACAGCTCGGAGATTTCGATGATCGACTTGTAGTGAATTGGATCTGCTGACATCTGACTGTCCTGCTGTTGTCGGAAACGGCTTCGCCCACCGGCACCGCAGACGGCCCGGTTTCGTGACTGCGCTACTCAGGGAGCGCCTAGAACTGCACGCCGCGCGTGAGGGCACCGTCGACCACGAGGTTGGTCCCCGTGATGAAACTCGCTGCCTTGCTGGCAAGGAACACCGCACCGTTCGCCATTTCCTGCGGCGTGCCCATGCGGCCGGTCGGATTCAGCGCCAGCGCGGTCTTGTAAAGCTCGGGATTGCCGTCCTTGATTTGATTCCAGACACCGCCCTCGAAATAGGTGTTGCCCGGCGACACCGAATTGGCGCGGATGCCTTTGCTGGCAAGCTGGAAGGCGAGACCTTGCGTATAGTGGATGATGGCGGCCTTGAACGTGCCGTAGGGGCCGCTCGCGAAGTCAACCTCCCGCCCTGAAACGCTGGAGATGGTCACGATCGCCGCGGCCTTGCTCTTCTCGAGATACGGCATCGCCGCATTGACCAGCCGCACGGTGCCCATCATGTCGGTGGAGAATTCCTTCTCCCAGCTCTCCTCGTCCTGTCCGATCGACAGCGCACTGACATTGGCGACGACGACGTCGATGCCGCCGAGTTTCGAGGCCATGTCCTCGACCCAGGCCTTGAGCGCCGGGCCGTTGGAGACATCGACCGAACTACCGAAGGCAGCGACGCCCTTCGCCTTGATCGCGGCGACTGCGCTATCGACGTCGGCCTGGTTGCGCGCGCAGATGCCGACATCCGCGCCTTCTGCCGCGAATGTGTCGGCGATCGCCCTACCGATCCCCTTGGTGCTGCCGGTGACGAGAACCTTTGCTCCCTTGAGTCCCAGATCCATGTCCATTCCCTCCCTCTATTGACGACTTGAAAACATGCCATGCGGCCGTTCAGAGCAGGAGCTGCTCGCGGACATTGTCCTCGTTAACCTCGCCACCCGCCAGCGACTGCGCGATCTTGCCCTTCTCCATGATGTAACAACGCTCGGCGATTGCCAGGATCGTGTCGAGGTTTTGCTCGACGAAGATGATGGTGGTCCCGAGCTCGTTCCGGAACGATCTCAGCGCCTCGCAGATGTGCTGGACGATCGAGGGCTGGATACCCTCGGACGGCTCGTCCAGGATCATCAAGGACGGATTGCCGATCAGCGCGCGGCCTATGGCGAGCTGTTGCTGCTCGCCGCCCGACATCGTGCCTGCGGCCTGCCGCCGGCGTTCCTTCAGCCGCGGAAAATACTCATAGACGAGTTCAGGCAGCTTCTTGCCGCCGGGACCGCCGATCAACTCGCCGACTTGCAGGTTTTCCTCGACGGTCATCTGCGGAAAGACATCGCGTCCCTGCGGGATGTAGCCGAAGCCCGCCCTCGCCCGCGCGTCGGCTTCGAGCTTTGTTACGTCCTGCTCCATGAAGCTGATCGTGCCACGCCAGGTTTGCAGCAAACCGATCAGGCACCGCATCAGGGTCGACTTGCCGACACCGTTACGGCCGATCACGCCGACAATCTCGCCGCGGGAGACCGACATGGTGACGCCCTGCAGAATCGGCGTCGCACCGTATCCCGCCCATAATTCCGATACGTCCAGAATCCGGTCCGTGGGATTGGGTTCAGTGAGCATGCGTCTTACCGAGATAAATTTCCGCGACTTTCGCGTCCTGCAAAATACTTTCGAGATCGCCGCGTGCGAAAATCTTGCCGAGATGCAGCACCGTGACGCGCTGGGCGACCTGGCGCACGAAGGCCATATCATGCTCGACGACAAGAACTGTCATGCCCTCTGCATTGAACGACTTGATCAACTCGCCGGTCTTGAAGGTTTCCTCCGGCGACATGCCGGCAGTCGGCTCGTCCAGCAGCAGGAGTTGCGGCTTCAGCGCCAGCGCCATCCCGATCTCGAGCCATTGCTGCTGGCCATGCGACAGCGCACCCGCGAGCTTATCGCTGTCCGGCCCCAGGTTGAGCAGAGTCAGCAGGCGATCCTCCTCGGCGATGCGTTCCGCGCCGGACAGTCGTTCCTGGAGCGCAGTCTGGATGTTTTGCCGAACCGGCAGCTCCTTGAACACGCTCGGAGCCTGCATCTTGATGCTCATGCCTCGCTGCACGCGTGCGTAGGGACGCTCCTTGGTGATGTCGACGGTATCGAACAGGATGCTGCCCTGGCTCGGCGGGTAGAGACCCACGATCAGCTTGAACAATGTGCTCTTGCCGGCGCCATTGGGTCCGATCAGGCAGTGGACCTCGCCGGCGTTGACCGTGAGGTCGACGTCGGAGACTGCGGTCAATCCGCCAAAACGCTTGGATACGCCTTTGACTTCGACCAGCGCCATGATCAGGATTCTTCCGGGTGCAAGCGACCAGCCTCCGCCATGACGGGGCTATCATCGCGCCGCCGACGTCCGCTCCACCAATCGGCAGCAAGCTTGCCGATGCCGAGCACAAAACCTTGCGGCGCCAGCATCACCGTGGCGAGCAGCAGCGCTCCCATCAGCACGAGTGCTGCCTGCTGGCTGTAGACCGTGATGGTCTGAAAGCCGAACAGCAGCAGGAACGATCCGACCAGAGTTGCGGTCAGATCGCTCCGTCCGGAGAAAGCCACCCATACGATGGGCATCGCCGCCGCAGGCAGGCCGATGCTGGACGGCGTGATGAATTGGCCCCAGGACGTGTACAGCGCACCACTCAGCCCTGCGAGGCCGCTGCCGATCACGAAGGTCAGGAGCTGGTATTTCCGGACGTCATAACCCAGCATCTCGGCGCGCTGCGGGTTCTCGCGCGTCGCCACGATGACGTTGCCGATGCCCGAATTCACGAGCATGCGCAACGCGAGATAGACGATCACGATCAGCGCGATCATGACGTAGTAGAGCGCCGATCCCTCGATATAGAAGTCGCCGACGGCGAGCGGGTCCATGCCCTTCATGCCGTTGAAGCCATTCAGCCGCGCCGGGCCGATGTGCCATTCGGGCCCCGCGGTCTGGCCGAGGAAGAAGGCAAGCACCAGCGTCGCAGACAGCGTCACGATCCCGAAGAAGATGCCGTTGATGCCACCCCAGATCATGAAATAGCCGAGGATGCCGGCCGCCACCATCGCAAGGACAACGGACAGCGCAAGCGCGGCGATCGTTGCGGTGCCGCCGCCCATGTTAATCGCGAGCACGCCATATCCGTAACCGGCGATGCCGAAGAACAAGGTCTGGCCGAACGACAGCATCCCGCCATAGCCCCACATCAGGCAAAGGCCGAGCGCCATGAATATCCAGATCAGGAAATAGGCGAAATTCCCCACATCATAGGAGTCGGCGAACAGCGGATATGTCAGTGCGCCCGCGAGCACTGCAAGGAAGCAGGACCAGAAGATCTTGCCACGTCCGAGCGTCTGCGGTCCTTCCAGCAGCTTGAACATCAAAAATTCCCTTTAGCGCCCACGACGAACCAGAACGCTGGAGAGCCCCTCGGGCAACACCCGAATGATCAAAATAACGGCGACCAGCATGCCAATCTGTCCGATGATCTGGCCGTAGCTCGCGTTCAGCGCCATCCGGATCATCGCCAGGAACACAGCGGCCGGCGCTGTTCCGAGCAGCACGTTTGCCCCTCCAATTACGACCGTAACGAAGCTTTCGACCACGAAGGTCGCCCCCATGGTCGGGATCAGCGTCATCGTTGGCGCGTAGAGCGCCCCACAAAGTCCGGCAAGGCCGGTGCCGATCCCGAAACTGATCGAATAGATTCGGCCCGTTCGCGCGCCCAGCGCCTTCGCCATCGCCGCATTCTGCATCGTCGCCCGGGCGATCACACCAAAGCGCGTCTTCATGAAAACGATGTAGAGACCGCCCAGCACGGCCACCGCGCAACCGAACAGAACCAGACGATAGGTCGAAAACGTGTAGCCGCCGATTGCGAAGCTTCCTTCGGGCGTTCCGATGCCCCGCACGGCTGAACCGACAATCAGGAGCATCGATTGCGTCACGATGAGGCTGAGCCCCCAAGTGGCGAGCAGAGAATCCAGCGGCCGCTTGTAGAAGCGCCGCACGATCAGGAACTCGACGGCGACACCGATGAGTCCCGCCGTCAGCGCGGCCAGGATCTGGGCAATCGCGAGCGGAACGCCCAGATTCACCAGGCCAACGGTGACATAGGCGCCGCACATGATGAACTCGCCATGCGCCATATTGATGACGCCCATCATGCCGAACACGATAGCGAGACCTGCGGCCGAGAGAATGAGGAACGCGAACACGTCGGCGAACTGATAGAATACCGAGAATACTTCAGCCGACATCTTGGTCCCTTTGTCGATCCCGGCGCCGCATCGTTGCGGCGCCGGCCTTGTCCAAGAGCACAACTCTCAATACGAGCAAAATCCGTGCCCGTCAGGCGTCACGATTTCTTCGGGAGATGGCTCGGCGTGTACTGGTCCTTGTCGTTCTTCTTGGTGAGATCGCAACCGATTTCGCCAAGCCAGTACGGCTGGATCGTCCCATAGTCCTTCTCGACCTTCACCTCATGCTTCGGCCCGACCGAGATCAGGCGCATGCGGTGCGAGGTGTGCTGGCTCTTCGGATCGATGCACACCTTGCCTTCGGGAGCGTCGATGCATGCATCGCCGGTCGCGATGACCTTGCGCATGTCGTCGAGCTTGATCGACTTCGCCTTCTCGACCAGCGCCTTGTACATGTAGAGCGCATTATAGGCATTGTAGCCCATGTCGTTGATGTAGAGCTCGTCAGGGAATTTCGCGTGCCAGCGCTTCTTGAACTCGGTAGCCTCTGGCGTGTCGATCTCCTCGAACCAATTCGCAGTCGCATGCATGTTGTTAAGCGCCGGCGGCTTGAACCGCTTGTGCTCGAAGCCGAGCATGACCTTGATCGACGATCCCATCGGCAGATTGAGGTTGGCCGCAGCCGCCTGCTCGAAGAATGAATCCTGGGCAGCGCCGACATTGATCGTGAGCAACCAATCCGGCTTCGCCTTCTGGATGTTCTGGATGGTCTGCGCGAACTGCGACACGCCGAGCGGAATGAACTCCTCGCCGACGACCTCGCCGCCGAGATCCTTCATGATCTTGCGGTTCCACTCCGCGGAAATCTGACCGAAATTGTAATCGGCGGCGATGACATAGACCTTCTTGCCGAACTTCTCGACCATCCATGGAATCAGCGTCGAGAATTGCTGCTCCGGCACCGCGCCCATGCTGATCATGCTGGCGTCGCAGACACCGCCTTCATACTGGTTGGTGTAGAAGTACGGTGTCGAGGTGCGATCGACGATGGGACGCAGCGCCTCGCGCGAGGCCGAGGTGATGCCGCCGATCAGCACGTCGACCTTGTCGCGGTTGAGCAATCGACGGCCGAACTCCTGATAGCGCGCGTTGTCGCCCTGCGGATCGAGGTGAATCAACTCGATCTGCCGACCAAGGATACCGCCGCTCTTGTTGATCTCTTCGACGGCCAGCTGCGAGCCGTGCAGCTTCGGCATGCCCATGAAGGCGAGATCGCCCGACACGTCCTCGAGCAGACCCACCTTCAACGGTGGTTCCGCGGCCCGAGCAACGGTCATTGCCGCTGCGGTACCGAGCATGGCGCCGAGCAAAACCATCCCTAACTTGCGTCCCGAACTCATCGTGATATCCCCTGTTTCTGAAAGCGACTGGATGTCATGGCTTGAGGTAATTCTTCAGGATCGATGCTCCCATCGTGTATTTAGGGTCGACCATGTTGCCGAGGCGCATCCGCCCGGCTTGGCTGAGCAGCATGTAGGCGTCGATCTCGTCGAAGCCGTAGTCGGCCGCCATCCAGCGCACGAGCTCGCGATAGGCGATACGCGCCGCGTCCTCGAGCGGACGCGCGCTGCCGATCGTCATGATGAAGTCCTTGGTCTCGAGCCGCGGCCAGGCAAAGCTCCAGTTCTTGATCAGGTCGACCTGCAGCGTGACGGTCGCGCGCTGCTCGAGCGCCACGCCGGAGAGCTCACCGTCGCCTTGCGTCGCATGGCAGTCGCCGACGTAGAGCATCCCGCCGTCGGTATGCACCGGGAAGTAGATGATCGCGCCAGGCGCGACGTCGGGCAGATCCATGTTGCCGCCGTGGTAGTCAGGCTGCAGCGACGAGATCGCCTCGATCTCCGGCGAGACGCCGATGGTGCCGATGAACGGCTCGTAGGGCAGCGTGATCTTGTCGTTCCAGCGTATGCCGTTCCTGTCGACATGCAGCTTCTTCACGCGCTCCGGCAGGGGCGGATTGAGCAGCGCCGTCGAGCTTGTTCCGACCAACCCGCCGAATTCCGGAATGATGCAGGTCGTACCGGCCGGCTGTTCACCCCGCGTCTCGACGTCGCGGATGTAGATCGCGAGGCAATCGCCCTTCTTGGCGCCCTTGACGGCGATCGGCCCGCATTGCGGGTTGAGATAGGGAAAGTTCAGTTTGGCGGTGGGGCTGTCGCTCTCGCTGGTGAGCACACCGCCGAACGCATCCTCCGTCTCGACAACCACCACTCCGCCGGGGTCGATCGACAGGGTCGGCTTTGCATAGGGACCGTAGACGTAGTGGAAGCCGCCCTGCTCTTCGATCGTCAGGCTATGCGTCGCCCCGGTCGCGCCTTTGGCGACCGCACGCTTGGCCATGATGGAATTCTTCACCCAGTCTTCTGCAGACATACGAATGGCTCCTCAACTCAGATCCCGGGATGACGCTTGTGCCAGTCGGTGACGCGCTGGAACGCATCGCCCGCGCGAACGAGGCCGGCCTCATCGAAATGACGACCGACGAACTGGAAGCCAACCGGACCGCCATTCGCGGCGAAGCCGCCGGGTAGCGTCACGGTCGGGCTTCCCGTCATGTCGAACGGGCATGTGAAGCGAAGCAATCCTGCGATCAGCGATGCGTCCTCGCCGAGCGACGCCATCTTGGCGAGCGTGGGCGCGGCGAACGCCTGGGCCGGCACTGCGAGGAGATCGACCGATTCGAACAGAAGGCGGACGGCGCCACGAAACGCTTCGCGCCGGAGCACGATCTTCTGATAGTCCATGCCGGACTGCTGCCGACCGAGATCGAGCAGGCCAGCGAGTGCCGGGCCGTACTCGTCCTTGCGCGCGGGATAGGTGTCCTCGTGCGCGACGGCGACCTCGATGCCGCACAGCGGGAACCAGTCATCGATGACCGCCTTGGGATCGGGGAACGCGATCTCCTTGATCTTCGCGCCGAGATCGGCCGCTACACGCAGACCCTCGGTCAACACCTTGGCCGCATCGCCATCGGTGCCTTCGCTGGTCCAGCGCCGGTCGACGCCGATCGTCACGCCGCGAAGGTCGCCGGACAAACTGGCGAGATAGTCAGGTACGGGCAGCGGAACCGACGTCGTGTCCTTGGGGTCCTGACCCGCGATCACGCCGAGGATGGCGCCGCAATCGACCGCGCTCCTTGCCATCGGGCCGATATGATCCAGCGTCGCCGCAAGCTCGAATGCGCCGTAGCGGCTGACGCGCCCCCAGGTCGGCTTGAGCCCGGTGACGCCGTTAGCCGCGGACGGAAAGCGGATTGATCCGCCCGTATCGGTGCCGAGCGAGCCGAAGCAGAGGCCCGCCGCAGTAGCGACGCCGGAGCCGCTCGAGGATGCGCCGGGCCAGAGATCCGCGTTCCACGGGTTCTTCGGTGGGTCGATCTTCGGGTGATGATCGGCGTACGCGCCCTCGGTTTGCTGCAGCTTGCCGAGGATGATGGCGCCGGCATCCTTCAACCGCGCAACTACCGTTGCATCCTCGGTGGGACGGAAATCTCGATGAATGGTCATGCCATGGGCCGCCGGCGCGCCCTTGGCCCAGCAGAGATCCTTGACCGCCACTGGCACACCATGCAGCGGCCCCTTGATCTTGCCGGAAGCGATCTCCTTCTCGGCCGTGGCAGCGTCCGCGAGCGCCGAGTCAGCCATCACATAAGCGAAACTCTTGAGCTTGCCGTCGAGCTTCTCGATCCGCCCGAGCATCGCTTTGGTCGCTTCGACCGGCGACAGCTCCTTCGCCTGGATCTTCCGCCCGACGTCGACGAGTCCGAGATAGTGGAGATCTGTTGCCGCCATCGTTCTTCTTCCTCACACTCGATGTGACGCGCGGTCGTCTCCGCGCATGCGTCACCGTTCTGGCGACGCGGACGCATCGCCAGCTTCCTTGGCGGCAAACGAAAAAAGCCACCCGTCCCTCCCGAATGAGGCGACGAATGGCTCAAATGCCGCGGCTATGATCTATCGCTTAGGGGCCGCAATCGAACGAAGCACTTAGTGCAAGGAGCTGGACGTCATCGGCCAGATCGGCGCACGCGAGGTTCGACAGGTAGCCCTGTAGGAGAAAAGTCTAAGTAACTGCCCATCGCATTGTCAACGATGCTCTCTGCCTAAATTTCGATAGTGCTGCGCAGCAAAACGGCAAGCCACTTGCACTGTCATCGCCGATGATGATTTCATCTTCGCGTTGCACTACCGAAAGTCGTCAATGACAAAACCGTCTGTTCCCGTTGGCATCATCTGCTCACAGTCCGGGCCATATCAGGCTATGGGCCGCGAGATCCTCAAGAGCGCGATGATGGCGGTCGACGAGATCAACAACCAGACGGAGTTCGGCTTCTCGATTGCCGCTCATATCCGCGATCCTCGCGGCATCATCTCCGAATACCATACGGTCTGCGACGATCTCATCCGCAATGTCGGCGTCGAGCACATCATCGGCTGCTACACGTCGGCGTCGCGCAAACAAGTTCTGCCGATCGTGGAGCGCACCGATCGCCTGCTCTGGTATCCTGCGCGCTACGAGGGCTTCGAGTGCTCCGACAACGTCATTTATGTCGGCGCCTCGCCCAATCACAACGTCCTGCCGCTCGTCCGGTACGTGCTCGACAATCTGTCACGGGAGATCTTCTGCGTCGGCTCCAATTACGTTTGGACATGGGAGACCAATCGCGTCACCCGGGAGTTGGTCAGCGCGGCAGACGGCCACATCCTGGCCGAACGGCTGCTCGAACTCGGCGAAAGCGCCGTTGGGCACATCGTCGACGAGATCGTCCGCCGCAAGCCGCCGATCGTCTTCAACACGTTGGTCGGAAGCTCGAGCTACGACTTCATTCGCGCCTTCCACGCCGGCACCAAGGCCGCCGGGCTCGAGATTCCGATGCTGAGCTGCAGCCTGTGCGAACCGGAACTGTCGATCGTCGGACCGGCGTCGGCCGGCTGCATCACGTCATCGGCCTATTTCGAGAGCATCCGCCTGCCGGAGAACCGCGCATTCGTTGCACGCTGGAAGGCGCGCTATGGCGACGACAGCAGCCCCTCGGTCGACGGGCAGTCCGCCTATGTCGCCGTCTATCTGCTGGCGCGCGCGTTGCAGCGCGCTGGCACATCGAACATCGCCGAGGTGCGGCGCGCCGCGGCCGGCCATCGCTACAATTCGCCGCAAGGACCGGTCTGGATCGACGGCGGCAACAATCATTGCGTCCTTACACCGCGGCTTGCCGTTTCCAATCCGCGAGGACAGTTTGATATCTTCTGGGAAGCCGACGCGCCTGTTAAGCCTGATCCTTACCTGACGCAGCTCGACGTTGCCGTCAGCCCTTCGAGGGAGACCTCGGCGGGCGGCGCATTGCCGAATGCGCCGCATTTGCGGGTTGTAAAATGAGCAGACCGTCTTCATTTTCGCTGCGCGGGCGTAAGGCAATCGTCGCCATCAAGGACGAACGCGACGCAACCATCGTGCGACGCCAGTTCGAGCGTCTTGGGGTCGACAGCATCGCGTGGGAGCCGACAGAGGCGATCGACTTCGCGCCGGATCTGGCGTTGATCGATGACGAGTTCCTGCCTTTGACGCAACCGGCACGACGCGCGTTCCTGGGACGCTGCCCGGTCATCGCCCTGCTCGGCACCGAAACGCCAAGCCGGCTGAAGCTAGTGTTCGAGCTCGATCCAGCCTCGTTCCTGGTCAAGCCGTTGCGTTCGGCCGGCATCTACGCGGCGCTCGTCATGGCAATCGAGCGAAGCGAACGCACCAGCGAATTGAAGCAGCAGGTGCTCAAGCTCGAGCAGCGTCTTCGGTCGCGTCGCGTCGTGCTCGCCGCCGTTCTCCAGGTGATGCACTCGCACGCGCTCGCAGAACCAGCCGCCTTTGCGCTGATCCGCAAAGCCGCCATGGAACAACGCAAGACGATCGAAGAACTTTCGGCGGAGATTACCGCCAAGGGCATGCTCCCGCGCGCAACCGGCTAGCTCACTTCCATACGTGTGTATTCCTCACCGCACTTCGCCTGACCTACCGGCAATGGTGGGGCGTAGGCTGATCTACGCCGAATGGCTCAAGTTTCGCGAGGACATCGTGACCGGATTCAGAGTTGCGGAGGCGAGCTTGGAGTCCAGTCTCTACAGTCTGTACAAGACCTGAGCGGAGTCTATTCACGAGCTTGCCGGTCGAAAATAGTGCCCTGCCCCGAACGGGGCGGCGTCAGGGAGAGCCTGTTTCGGCCGATGGCAGACTGATGATCCGCGGCGCGCCGACCTCGCGGCGCAATGGCGCGCCGAGCACAAGTGAGAGCCGATACGAAGCGTCGGTGAGCCGGGACGCCAGCGCCTGGAGGTCGGCCTGACGGATGCGTTCGATTGGGCCGCTCACGGTCATGGCGCCCACCAGCGCTCCGTCGTGGCCGAAAACGGCGGTGGAGAGGGAGGCCGTCACAGCGTCGTAGATTCCGGAACTGACGAAGACCTGCACGCCGCCATCCGTGCGGTCTGCCCAGCGCGCCGTCCGCAGCACTTGTCCCGTCGAGGTCAAATCGAGTGGCGCGAGGTTTGTGGGCCGCGCGACGTCGCGCACGAGCTGCGGCGAATCCACCCGAAACAGACAGAGCCGGCTATCGCGTTCACGCACGTGGAACGCACTGCTCTCCAACGTCTCCTGGCTTAGCCGCTGAAGGACCGGCAGCACATGCTGTTCGAGATTGAAATTGGCCCGATAGGTGGTGCCGAGCTGGAATGTCTTTGCGCCGAGCGCGTAGCGGCCGTCGCTGAGGCGGACGACGTAGCCGGCTTCATCCAGCGACACCAGCGAGCGCATCACGGTCGGTTTCGCCAAGCCCGTGATCTTGGCGATGTCGGCCAGGCTGCGCGACCCGGCTCCAGCGAAGGTATCCAGGATCGCCAACGCCCGTTGCACGGCGGCGACCCCTTGCGTCTTGGGCATCGAAAATCCCTGTCCTGCCGATTTTCGGTTGACCTCGGCTCGTCACCGTTACACTATGCGTAACGCCGTTCCATTTTCAATGGGGTTGATATGGCCGTAGGGTTCAGGATCCTTTCCCGCAAGCGTGTTGTCGCAAGCGAATGGGTCGAACGGGCTCGCGCCCTTCCGGTCGCCAACATCAGCGATGTGATGTCGCGCATGGCCGCTGGCGGCGCCACGCTCCGGCCGATGCATGCGGCTGGCGGCATGGCCGGTCCCGCTTTGACCGTGAAGACGCGCCCCGGCGACAATCTGATGGTCCACAAAGCGCTCGACATCGCGGTTGCCGGCGACGTCATCGTGGTCGATGCGGGCGGCGACCTCAGCAACGCAATCTTCGGCGAGATGATGCTCGCGCAGGCCGCCCGGCGCGGCGTCGCCGGCATCGTTATCCATGGCGCGATCCGCGATGCCGCTGCGATCCGGGCAAACCCCCTTCCCGTTTTCGCGGCGGGTGTCACCCATCGCGGTCCGTACAAAGACGGTCCGGGCGAGATCAACGGACCGATCGCGATCGGCGGCATGGTCATCCAGTCCGGCGATTTGGTGCTGGGCGACGACGACGGCGTGCTAGCCGTCGCCATCGACGATTGCCGAGCGGTGATCGAGGCAGCCGAAGCCAAGCAGTCTGCCGAGACCAAGCAAATGGCGGCGATCGAAGCCGGTACGCTCGATCGTAGCTGGGTCGACGCCTCGCTCCGACGTCTCGGCTGCGAGATGCCAGAGGTCTAGCGATGGCCGGGCGTACGATCTCCGAGAAGATCCTCGCTCGAAAATCCGGGCAGGATGCGCACGCCGGGGACCTCGTGGTCTGCGAGGTCGATTGCGCGCTCGGCACCGACGGTTCGGTCCCGATGGCGCTCGACTATTTCAAGGCGATGGGCGGAGAGAACGTGCGCGATGCCGCCCGATTGGTCTTTGCGCTCGACCATTACGTGCCGCCGACAAGCCCGCAGACGATCGAGCTGCACCGCGTGATGCGGGACTTCGCCAGGCGGTTCAGCGTCACGCTGCATGAAGCCGGTGAAGGAATCGGTCACCAGCTCATCGTGGAGACGGGCCGCGCTCTGCCGGGTGGTCTGGTCGTCGGAGCCGACAGCCATGCCGTGACATACGGGGCACTGAATTGCTTTGCGACCGGGATCGGCTCGTCCGATCTCGCCGCGGTCATGCTGTGTGGCCGGATCTGGCTGCGCGTGCCGGATTCGATCCGCGTCGTCCTGACCGGACAACTGCCGAGCGGCGTCTATGCGAAGGATATCGCACTGGCCCTCGCGGGCATGCTCGGCGCTGACGGTGCCGCCTATCAGGCACTCGAATTCGCGGGACCGGGTGTCGCCACCCTCGCGCTGGAGGACCGCCTCGTCCTGAGCAATCTCGCGGTCGAGATGGGCGCGAAGACCGGCATCTTCCCGGCCGATGCTGAAACCGTCGCCTATCTGCAGGGCCGCACCGGCCAGGCTTTCGAACCGGTCGCAGCGGATCCGGATGCGCACTACAGCCGGACCGTGGAGATCGCGCTCGACGCCCTCACGCCGCGGATCGCGCTGCCGCATCTGGTGGATCAGGTCGTGGCGCTCGAGGATGCGGCCGGCACGCCGGTACAGATGGTCTATCTCGGCACCTGCACGGGCGGCAGGTTACGCGACTTCCATCAAGCCCTCGCCGTGCTCGAGGCGGGTGGAGGCGTTGCACCCGGCGTGCAGCTCGTGGTCACGCCGGCATCGCGCGAGGTCCGCGACGCCATGGCGGCCGATGGCACGCTCGACGCCCTGGTCGGCTTCGGCGCCACCGTGGTCGAGCCGGGCTGCGGCTCCTGCTGCGGGACCTGCGGGGTGATCCCCGGCGACGGGGTTTCGGTGATCTCGACCGCCAACCGCAACTTCAAAGGCCGCATGGGCAACGCCAAGGCATCGATCTATCTCGCCTCCCCGGCAGCTTGCGCAGCCGCCGCGACCCGCGGTGTCGTGACCGATCCTCGCGAGGTGTCGCGATGACAGCCCTGCGAGGACGCGCGCGACTTGTCGGCGACGACGTCAACACCGACTCCATCATCAGCTCGACCCGCAAGCGGGAGAGCCTCGACCCTGCCGTTCTCAGGCAATTCCTGTTCGAGCATGTCGATCCGACCTTTGCAGCTTCTGTGCAACCCGGAGACATCCTGGTGGCGGGCAAGAATTTCGGTTGCGGCTCGGCGATGGAGGTTGCCGTCACGACCGTGCTCGGGGCCGGCATTCCGGCGGTGATGGCGCGAAGCTTCTCGCGCACCTACTACCGCAACGCGATCAACAACGGCCTGCTGCCGCTTGTCTGCGAAACCGGCGGGATTCGCGAGGGCGACATCCTGATCTCCGACGGCACCGGCGCGATCCGCAACGAACGCAGCGGCGAGACGCTCAGCCCGGAGCCGCTGCCGCCGATTATGCTGGCGATCCTGCGCGCGGGCGGCCTCGTTCCCTACATGCGTCAAAACGGTGACTTCAAGCTATGACGACCACAGACACTCCGAGCGCCATTGCTTCGACGGGATACCGTCTTCGGCTTCCCGGTCCAACCGAAGTGCCCGAGCGGGTGCGGCAGGCGATGGCTCGGGTGATGGTCAACCATCGCGGACCCGAATGCCGGACTGCAATCGGCGAGGCGGAGGAGATGATCCGCCCGATTTTAGGCACGACGAACCGCATCCTGTTCTTTGCGAGCTCCGGAACCGGCGTTATGGAGGCTGCGCTCGTCAACGTGGCCGGACCGGGCCATCGGATCCTCGTAGTCGAGCATGGTCAGTTCGGTGAGCGTTTCACCACGATCGCCAAGGCCATGAACATCACCGTCGACACGGTCGCGATCGAATGGGGCCAGGCGATCGATGTCGCCGCGGTGGAAGCCCGATTGCGCGAGCACGCCTATCGCGCCGTCGTCGTCGTGCACAATGAGAGCTCGACCGGGATCGTGGCCGATCTCGCGGCGCTCGGCGCACTGGTGCGCGACCGGCCAACGCTGCTCATCGCAGACTCCGTCAGCGGTCTCGGCGGCATCGCGATGCGGCAGGACGAATGGGGCGTCGACATCGTTGTCTCGGCCTCGCAAAAGGCCTTGATGTGCCCACCCGGCCTCGCACTTGCCAGCGTCAGCGCCAAGGCGTGGCGCGTGATCGGGCAGGACGAGCAGCGATCGGCCTTCTATTGGGATTTCCGTCGCGCGCTGAAATCCGCAGAGCAGAACGAGACCGCGTTCACGGCACCGGTGAGCCTCATCTATGGCCTGCGTGAGGCCTTGACGATGATGCACGAGGAAGGCTTCGCCAATGTGCTCGCGCGCCACAAGAAGCTCTCCGCCGCGTTGCGCGCCGGCGGCGCGGCGCTCGGACTCGCAGATTTTTGCCGCGATGAGCCACGCTCGAACACGGTCGTGGTTTTCAAGGTCCCCGACGGGCTCGAAGGCGGAGCCATCGTGCGGCAGCTCTACCAGGATCACCGCACGGTGATCGCAGGCGCCCGCAACCGTCTCTCCGGCCGTGTCATCCGGTTTGGCACGATGGGTGCTTTGAGCGCGGGGACCATTCTGACCGACCTTCTGCATCTCGAGGACGCACTCACGAAGTTCGGCCTGCCGATCGAACCCGGCGCCGGGCTCAAGGCGGCCACCGAGTACCTCGCCGCAACCGCATGAGCAATCGCTGAACCCACGAGGGCGAACCACGATGAGATCTCCTGCCTCCATCCTCGCCCGAGTCGTGACGCTCGCGGCATCGCTGTTCGCGGCCGAGCTGGCCTCGGCCCAGCAGAACGTCGTGCTCTATTCGGCCAACGACGACACCGTGAACAAGCTTGTAGCCGAAGGCTTCGCCAAGGCGACCGGAATCAAGGTCGACGTGGTCTCGACCGGATCAGGTGTGCTGGTGCGCCGCGTCGCGTCCGAGGCCGCCAATCCGCAGGGCGACGTGATCTGGGGCGTCAGTGCGACGCTGCTGCGGCTGGCGAGCCCGCACCTTCAGGCTTACGCGGCGAAGGGCCGCGAAGCCGTGCCGGCGCAATTTCGCGATCCAAACGACCTTTGGCTGGGCACCAACATCCAGGTCGTTGTGATCGGCCAGAACACCAAGGCGATCGACAAGGCCAGCGGACCCAAAGCCTGGGCAGACCTCCTCGATCCGAAATGGAAAGGCAAGCTCGCCTTTACCGACCCTGCCAATTCCGGATTCTCATATGCGGCCGCGACCACGCTTCTCTCGCTGTGGGGCGCGGACGACGCAGCCTGGACCAAGATGGACGGGCTGCTTGCGAATGCGAAGGTGCTCAACCGCTCGACCCAGGTCTTCGACGGGATCGGCAGCGGCGAATATCCGCTTGGCATCACGCTCGAATATGCCGGCTTCCTGTGGGCCCATAACGGTGCGCCGGTGAGCGTCGCCTATCCGGCCGAGGGCACCTATGCGGGCGTCGAAGGCGCGGCCATCCTGAAAGGCGGACCGAACCCCGAGCCTGCCAAACGGCTGGTCGACTATCTGGCCAGCAAGGAAGTCCAGGAGATGTTGCTGAAGGCGACGTTCCGGCGCCCTGCCCGTCAGGATATCGAGCTCGAGGCAGTCGCACCGGGGATGCTGCCGTTTGCGGCGGTCAAGGTGCTGCCCTATGACGACACCAAATGGGAAGCGGCCCGTCGCGACACCCTCGCGCGGCTGAAGACCACGATCCAGAACACGCGCTGATCCGATGACCGCGATCCGGATTGAAAACCTGACCCGTACCTTCGGCGCGGTGCGGGCCGTGGACGACATCTCGCTCGACATCAAGCATGGCGAGCTGTTCACGCTGCTTGGGCCGTCAGGCTGCGGGAAGACGACGTTGCTGCGCATGATCGCAGGCTTCGTCGACGTCGAATCCGGCTCCATTTCCTTCGACGAGCGGCGCATCGATGCTCTGCCCGCGCATCGCCGCGACACCGGCATGGTGTTTCAGAACTACGCGATCTTCCCGAACCACACCGTCGCCGAAAACGTGGCCTACGGGCTGAAGGCCAGGAAGGTTCCGGCTGCCGAGATCGCATCGCGCGTCGACAAGGCGCTCGAGCGGGTGCGCCTTGCAGGTTACGGTCCGCGGTCACCACACCAGCTCTCCGGCGGTCAGCTGCAACGCGTGGCAATCGCCCGCGCACTCGTGATCGAGCCCGCCGTGCTCCTGTTCGACGAGCCGCTGTCCAACCTCGACGCGCAGTTGCGCACCGAAATGCGGATCGAGGTCCGGCAGCTGCAGCAGGCGCTCGGCCTGACTGCGATCTACGTGACGCATGATCAGGAGGAGGCACTCGCCATCTCCGACCGCATCGCCGTCTTGCGTCACGGCAAGATCGAGCAAGTGGACACGCCGGAGCGCATCTATCGGATGCCGCAGACTGCCTTCGTCGCCGAATTCCTCGGCTCGACCAATATGGTGCCGGGCATCGCGGGAGCTTTCGACGGCCGTAACACTCCTGTCGCAGCAGCCGGAACGGAATTCACGGTCAGAGGCGAGGTCGCAGCGCCGGGCGCGCCGGTGTTGCTGTCGGTCAGGCCGGAGGCCCTGCAGCTGCGAGACGGTTCCGGTGGCTCGCTTGTGCATGCGCGTCTGGCGCTGCGTGAATTTCTCGGCCCGGTACAACGCCTCCACGCAACCCTGCCCGACGGCACCCAGATTCGGATTGCGGCGCTCGGCGGCCAGGCGCTCGATCTCTTGCCCGGCGCGCCGCTCACCCTTGCCTACGACCCTGCCCAGATCACGGCGTATCCGGCGCCATGAAACGCTTTGCCACCATCGTGACGCTGGCGGCGCTGGTGCTGCTCGCGGTGTTTCTGCTCTACCCGCTGGCGCTCGTCCTGGATGCAAGCTTTCGGATCGACGGCACGGGCGGCCTGACACTTGGGAACTATGCGGCGATTGTGAAGAGCCGCTACTACCTCGGCAGCATCGGCAACAGTCTGCTCTGCGCCGCGCTCGCGACGGCCTTCGCATGCGCGATCGGCATCCCGCTCGCCTTCTGTCTTGCCCGGATCGACATACCGGGCCGCGCGCTGCTGCTGACGCTTGCGTCCTTGCCGCTGGTCCTGCCCTCGTTCGTCAGCGCCTACGCCCTTGTGCTGCTGTTCGGCCATGCTGGCGTCGTCACCACCGCTCTGCGCGGGATCGGCATCCCGATCGGATCGATCTACGGCGTGCCCGGCATCGTCATCGTGTTCACGTTGACGCTCTATCCATACGTCGTCATGCCCGTGCTGGCCGGATTCCAGGCAGTCGACGCCTCGATGGAGGAGGCAGCCCGCAATCTCGGCGGCTCACGGCCCTATGTGATCCGCACCGTGCTGCTGCCCATCGTGATGCCGGCGATCCTTGCCGGCGGACTATTGGTGTTCATTGAGGCACTGGAGAATTTCGGCGTGCCAGCGGTGCTGGCTGAGGACCGGCCGTTCCTGGCCGTCGACATCTTCAAGCTGTTCGCCGGCGAATCTGATGCCAACCCGGCCGCGGCGGGCGCACTCAGCGTGCTCCTGATCGCCTGCACGGCGATCGCGCTGCTCGTTCAGCGGCACTACCTCGGCAAGCGCCGGTTTTCGACCAATGCCCGCAGCGCGCCCGCGAAGCTGCCTTTGACGCCGGGACTGCGGCTCACGGCCACGATCGTGAGTTGGGGCATTGTGATTGCCTCGCTGCTGCCGTTCGCGGCCGTGTTGATGATCTCCCTCCTGCGCTTTCGCGGCCCTGTCCTGACCTGGGAGTTCGGATTGGGCAATTACGCCACCCTATTGTCGGGCTCCTATCGGCCGCTGCTCAACACGCTGACGCTCGCCAGCATCGCGGCCGTCGTCACCATGCTGATCGGCGCTCCGATCGGCTATGTCGTGGCCCGGCACCGCTCGCGCCTGTCGGGATTGCTAGATTTCGTCGGCATGGTACCGTTTGCGGTCTCGGGCACGATCCTGGCGATCGGGCTCATCATCGCGTTCAACAGCGGTCCCTTGATTCTGACCGGCGGCTGGCTGATCCTGGTCATCGCCTATGTCGTCCGCAAGCTCCCCTTCGCGATCCGGTCGTCCTCGGCAATCGTGCACCAGCTCGATCCTTCGCTCGAGGAAGCCTCGATCAATCTCGGGGTCTCGCCAAGCAAAACCTTCGCGACCCTGACCGTGCCGTTGATGGCCAGCGGCCTTGTCGGCGGGCTGGTACTGGTCTGGATCACCGCGGCATCCGAGTTGAGCGCGACCATTGTGCTCTATGCGAGCGGCTGGGTCACCACGACCGTCGTGATGTACCATGCCATCGAGGGCACCGGCGCGGGTCTGGCGGCCGCCGCGGCCGCGGTGCTTATCCTCGTCACCGCAATCCCGTTGCTCCTGATCAACCGGCGCATCAACAAGCAGGAATCAACCGTGATATGACGGCAGGACAGGACGGTATGAACGAAGCAGCCCCGACGCTCCCGAATTTCCGCAGCGACAATGTCGCGCCGGTCTGCCCCGAGATTCTGCGAGCGATCGCCGAGGCCAATCGCGGCCCGGCCGCCGCCTATGGGGACGACGATTATTCGAGATTGTTGAATGCGCGCTTCTCGGAGCTGTTCGAGACCGCGGTCACCGTGTTCCCGGTCTCGACCGGTACGGCGGCCAACGCCTTGTCACTCGCGAGCTGCGCGCGGCCCTATGGCGCCATCTATTGTCACGAAGAGGCGCATATCCACACCGCGGAAGGCGGCGCGACCGAAGCCTTCACAGGCGGCGCGAAGCTCGTCGCCATGTCCGGCCGAAACTTTCGGATCGAGCCGTCGAGCCTGCGCCAGGCGCTGGGCCAGGCGGCCTGGGGAGTCCGCAATCGCTCCCAGCCCGATGCGGTGTCGATCACTCAGGCCAGCGAATATGGAACGATCTATCCCCTCGCCGAGATCGCCGAAATCGGAGCAATCGCCCACGACAGGAATCTGTCGCTGCACATGGATGGCGCCCGGTTCGCCAACGCGCTGGCGCGGCTCGATTGCAGCCCGGCCGACATGACATGGCGCGCCGGCGTCGACATCCTGTCCTTCGGGGCGACCAAGAACGGGGTGATGTCGGCGGATGCGATCGTGGTGTTCGACCAGGATCTCGTCGAATCCCTGTCCTATCGGCTTCGCCGCGCCGGCCAGACCTCGTCGAAGATGCGCTTTGCGTCTGCACAGCTGCTCGCCTACGTCGAGGATCGCCTTTATCTGCGGCTCGCGGCGAAGGCCAATGCCGTGGCCGCGCGTCTTGGAGCGGGTCTCGCCGCGCTGCCCGACGTTCAGCTCATTGCGCCAGTGGAAGCCAATCTGGTTTTCATCAACCTGCCCGCTTTGGCCATCAACCGTCTTGCAGCGAGCGGGCTGCAATTCGCGCGACGGGGCCAGGACGTAATCCGATTCGTGGCTCGCTTTGACAGCACCGAACAGGAAGCCGACGAGGTCATCGCGCTCGTCGATCGCGCGGTGTCGAGACGTTGATAGTGAGCTGCTTCTTGCATGCACGGAACGGATTGTAACTATCACCTTCGAGGTCGGCGTAGTCGCAGACTTGCTCACCAATACTGTGGACTCGGTCACGGGTCTCCAACCTGCCTTCAGCCTGCATCGCCCGAAAGAAGGCAAGCACATCAGGGCGCCTGATGTCTTGCCGGTAGAGCCTGTCGGAACGCTTCTTCAAATAACCGGCCCATCTTTCCAGTAGAGCGATGGTCTCGGGACTGCGCACGGTGACCAGCCTGAGCGCACCTCGCGAACAGCATCGAACACCTTAGGACTGTCGCGAACGGGCGCATTTTTTACCCGCGAGGTAATCGAATTGGTCCCCGCCACGGCGCATCTTCGGTCGCGACAGGAGATGACCATGATCGCGCTGCTGCTCTACCGGACCATCGCAGACCACCTTGTTCCCTGGGCCGTGACGCTCGCGACCCGCATGCTGGCACGCAGCCTCAACATGCCCGAGCCCCTGGTGCATTCGACCGGCCACTATGTCGTCGCGCAGGTCACAGCCTTCGAGCACGGCGTCGGCAAGAGCCTCTACCCGTTCCGCCTCGCCCGCCTGCTCCGCGCCTGGTGGCGCGGACGGCACTGAATTCACCCCAAAGCCCAACCCAACCATGGAGACCACGATGATCGACGCATCCACCTTCCTGCGCCGCGCGCTTCTCGCCGACGCCATCTTCAGCGGCGTCGCCGCCGTCGGCTTCACCTTCGGCGCCGGCGCGTTCGCATCGCTGTTCAACTTGCCTGAAGCGCTGCTGCGCGAGACCGGCCTGTTCCTGATCGCCTACACCGCGCTGGTCGGCTGGCTTGCCTCGCGTGCCTCCGCGCCGAGGCCGCTCGTGCTGCTGGTCGTGGTCGGCAACGCGGCCTGGACGGTCGGCAGCATCGCGCTGCTGTTCTCGGGCGCGGTGTCGCCGAACATCGGCGGCGAGCTCATGGTCGTCGCGCAGGCGATTGCGACCGGCGTGTTTGCCGAGCTGCAATATGTGGGATTGCGGAAGAGCGGGAATGTGGTGGCGGCGTGAGGTTCGGCTCGACCACTCGCAGTCGTCGCCCGGCCGGGCCGGGCGACGCAGTATTCCAGAGACAGTAGACGTATGCGGACGGGCTGCGGCGTACTGGATGCCCCGGTCAAGGCCGGGGCATGACAGCGGAGCTGGGGGCTCGACCTCGTGCTATGCCCGCGCGCGACCGTTCTTCTTGCCAACGGCATGGCCGTTGAGCTTCTTCTTGCCGGCCTTCGCGCCCGCCTTCTTGGCCTTGGCTTCCGTGCGCGCCTTCACCTTGGTGCGTTCAGCGCGGGCCTCGGCACGCAACTTCTTGCGCTTGGCCTCGCAGGAAGGGCATTTGCAGCCGATCGGCTTCAGATAGGCTTTGAAGTAGTCGGTGCCGTAATCGTAGTTGATCTCGTCGCCCGGCTCGATGTTCCTGATGGCGCGGATGAAGACCTTGCGCTCGCGCGGCCGGACGTCGGACTCGGCGTTGGGCCGGCAGGAATGGTTGATGTAGCGGGCGAGGTTCTTGCGCACCGAACCGTCGATGGTCCAGCGGTTGTTGAGCTCGAACAGATATTTGTTCTCGATTTCGTCGTGCGCGGGAATTCTGGAGTCCAGGATCGGTCCGAAATAACGGATGATCCGGGTCCCCTTCTTGATCGGCATGGTGGCGAAGAGGCCAAGTCCGGTCTTGGAACGGCCGACGCGATAGGATTTGCTGGAAGCGATGGCTGGCATGATCGAATGAGATGTCGCGGACGAAGCGCGGTAAGCGCAGCGGAAGGCGCCCTTCTAGAACGATTCCGCGCCGCTGTCAGGTACATCCCGCCTCTGTTTGAACCTTGCCCACAGTGAAGACGTCTGATGGAGGGAGTTCCCTCTGTATCAAGGCGTCGTCATGAGGCGTATCGCGTTCCTTTGTCTGACCGTGCTGCTGACTTGCCTGAGCGCGGGTCACGTCGCCGCCCAATCCATGGGCAGCACCTATTCCTCCACATTGCCAAAAGACTGCCGCCAGATCGGCAAGCCCAGCGAGCTCGACGGCAGCACCACGCGGGCCTGCCCGGGAAAAGACGGCCTGATCGTGCTGATCGCCGAGGATGATCTGCGCGAAATCGTCTCGGTCGGCCGCAACCGCAAGGCCGCAGCGGAGGAACCGGCGGCAAAGGTCTGGTTCGCGCCATTCAATTCGTCGGAGGCCACCGTCGAATGGCGTAGCGCGGGCACCAAGCCGATTGCCATGATCCAGCGCTGGCACATCGCCGATGGCACCGATCCCGACAAGCAGGGACGGCCGAACACCAAGGCCATGCTCGTCGTGACGCGGCTGCCGCCGGGGCCGGTCTGCCACGTCGCCTATGTCGATGCCATCGCCAACCCCACCGCCAATGAGCTCGCGCGCAAGGCGGCGGACGATTTCGCCCGCAGCTTCACTTGCGGCAAGGACGAGGTGAAGATTGTCGGCACGCGTGGACGTGCGGTCGAACTCGCGACGATGCGCTAGGGCAGCGCCCGCCCGAAGGCGCTATGCCGGCAGCTTCGCCGTGATGGGCGCCGTCAGCATCGCCTCGAGCAACTGTTCGGTCGTCGTCCCTTCGGGCAGCCGCCCCAGAATGTCCTCGAGACGGCCGTCGAGCAGCAGCATGGTGAAGCCGTGCACCATCGACCAGGCGCGCGCGATCGCGGCGCCCTGGTTCAGCGTCAGTGCGTCGCCACTGATCTGCTCCTGCCGCATCATGCCGATGGCATTGGCAAGGCCGGCGAAGGAGGCTTCGGCCGCCTCGTGCAGCGAGGGCCTGGAATAGTCCAGCCGCTCGGTGCGGAACATGATGCCGTACATGCCGGGATGGGCCTGCGCATAGGCGACATAGGCCTTCGGCCGCGCCAGCGCGCGCTCCAGTGGCGTGGTGGCGGCGTCGCAGGACGAGGCCATCGCCGCGTTGAACTGGCGGAAGCCGACGGCCGCGAGCTCGCTGAGCAGGCCGGTGAGATCGCCGAAATGATGGGTCGGCGCGGCATGCGAGACGCCCGCCTCGCGCGCCACTGCGCGCAAGGTCAGGCCGGACAGCCCGTCGCGCTCCAGCACCCGTTCGGCGGCCTGGAGCAGCGCCTCGCGCAGGGCGCCGTGATGATACGGCGTCTCCGTCTTCGCTACTGCCGGACGGCGTGTGGAACGCGCCTGCGCGCTCGCGGCCGTCGATGTCTTGCTCGGGGTACGCGGCTTGCGCGCTGTTTCGCTCTTGGTGTCGCTTTTGGCCATTTGCAAGCTATATGACGCAATATTGACAGTGTAAAGATTTCACTTGACGAATGCGGCGATCGGCATTATTCGATCTTTACGATGTAAAGATAGGGAGGGATACGTCGTGCAGCACGACGCCGTCACCGAGCGCCGCCATAACCTCGGTCCGATTCCATTCGAAGCCGATGCGCCATTCCTCAAAATCGTCGGGGAATTGCCGCGCGATCTGAATGGCGTGCTCTATCGCAACGGTCCCAATCCGCAGTTCGATGCGCCCGGTGCGCACTGGTTCGTCGGCGACGGCATGCTGCATGCCTTCCACCTCGAGAACGGCCGCGCCAGCTATCGCAACCGCTGGGTCCGCACGCCGAAATGGCTGGCCGAGCACGATGCCGGCCGCGCGCTGTTCGGCGGCTTCGGCCGCAAGCTGCCGGATGCGCCACAAAACCTCACCGACGGCGGCGTCGCCAACACCAACATCATCTTTCATGCCGGCAAGCTTTTGGCGCTGGAAGAAGCGCATCTGCCGACCGAGATCGAGCCGGGCACGCTGGCGACGCGCGGTTATCACAATTATCAGGGTCGCGTCGCCGGCAGCTTCACGGCGCATCCGAAGGTCGACCCGATCACCGGCGAGCTCGTGTTCTTCGGCTACAACGCCGCGGGTCCGCTGACGCCCGCCCTCTCCTACGGATCGATCGACGCCTCCGGCAAGGCGACGCGCTTCGAACGTTTCGAGGCGCCCTACGCCAGCATGGTGCACGACTTCATCGTCACCGAGAACCATGCGCTGTTTCCGATCCTGCCGATCACCGGCAGCATGGAGCGCGCGATGAGCGGACGGCCGCCCTATGCCTGGGAGCCGGACAAGGGCGCCTATGTCGGCGTGATGAAGCGCAACGGCACGGCGAAGGACATCGTCTGGTTCCGCGGTGAAGCCTGCTACGTCTTCCACATCATGAATGCGTGGGAGGACGGCAACCGCATCATCGCCGACGTCATGCAGTTCGAGGAAGCGCCGCTGTTTCCGCATCCCGATGGCCGGCCGACTGATCCGGAGAAATCACGCGCCCGCCATTGCCGCTGGACATTCGATCTCTCAGGGAAGACCGACCGCTTCCAGCAGACCTATCTCGACGATCTCACCGGCGAATTCCCCCGCATCGACGACCGCCGCGCGGGATTGAAAAGCCGTCACGGCTGGTACGCCTGCGCCAATCCGCGGCTGCCGATGTTCGGCGCGCTGTCGGGCGTCGTCCATGTCGACGGCAACGGCAGACGGCTCGGTCATTATCTGCTGCCGGCCGGCGATACCATCTCAGAGCCGGTGTTCGTCGAACGCGCGACGGATGCAGCGGAAGGCGACGGCTGGCTGCTGGCGGTGGTCTGGCGCGCGCGGGAGAACCGCAGCGACCTCGCCGTGTTCAACGCCACCGATGTCGAAGCCGGCCCCGTCGCGCTGGTGCAGCTCGGCCACCGCGTGCCCGACGGCTTTCACGGCAATTGGGTGGGCGCGCAGTAACTCTCGCCTCGTCATTCCGGGGCGCGACGACGTCGCGAGCCCCGGAATGACATCGCGGATGTCACCAAAGAGGCCTCGCATGCACATGCCCTCGATCACCGCAGATTGCCTTGCCGTCCTCGCCCTGGCCTGCGGCGCGCTCGCACTCCGGATGATCCGGCTGCGACGGAGCGGCCATGTCATCTTCAACGGCGGCATCTTGCTCTCGGTCGGCCTCCTGCTCGCCGCCGCGCTGCCGATCCTGTCACGCCTGCCCTGGGCGGAATTCGCCGACGAGGCATCCGACCAAGCCATTGCTGCCCTTCACTTTTTGGAAGTCACCTACGTTATTTTGACACTGTAAAGATTTCGCTTGACCCAGCACCGCTCCTGATTTATTGATCTTTACATCGTAAAGATTAGCCAGACCGAGGCGGCTCATGGCGATTTTCCTGATCCTCGCGCCCTACGGCGCCTACACCTTCCTGATGCTGGTGACGTCGGCCACGATCAGCGTGTTTGCCGCGTCTGCGATCTGCCTCGCCACCATCACGGTCGATGTCGCGCGCGGCCGCTCCGTGAAGATCCTGGCGATGGGCTCGGCGATCGTATTCGCCGCAATCGGCCTCTACCTCGCGCTGATCGACCCGAAGCTCGGCACGCTGGGCGTCAAGCTGTCGGTCGATATCGGCATCTTCGTCATCTCGCTCGGCTCGATGCTGGTCCGCCACCCGTTCACGCTGCAATATGCGGTTGAAACGGTCCCGGCCGAGACGGCGGCGATGCCCGGCTTCCTCACCGCCAACTACGTCATCACCGGCGCCTGGACCGCCGCCGCGCTGTTGATGATGGCCGCCAACATCGCGCTGCTCTACGTCCCCGGCCTGCCGCTCTGGTCGGGCCTTGCGGTCGCCTTCGCCGCCCGCAACAGCGCGATCTACTTCACAAAATGGTATCCCGAGTATCGCCAGATCAAATATGCTGCGCCCGCCGCCGCGCTGCCCCACCCCCATTGAAGACAGGACAGACGATGAAAGACGTATTCCGCCGGCTCGTCTCTGATTTCCTCTCCACCATCGTCTTCCTGGTAATCTATCTCGTGACCGACAACGTCATCCTCGCGACCGCAGTCGCGATCCTTGGCGCCATCGGCCAGGTGGTCTGGTCGCGGGTCAAGGGCCAGACGCTGGGCTACATGACCTGGGCGAGCCTCGGCCTCGTCATCGTGCTCGGTGGCGCAACGCTGCTCACCCACGATCCGCGCTTCGTGCTGGCGAAGCCCGCGATCGGGCATGTCGCGATCGGCATCATCATGCTCAAGCGCGGCTGGATGCTGCGCTATCTGCCGGCGATCGTGACCGAGACCATTCCGGAATACGTTACCGTCGCGGGCTACGCCTGGGCCGCGCTGATGTTTGCGCTCGCCGCGGGGACCGTTGCGGTTGCCATGACCGGCGACATGAAGCTGTGGGCCTTCTATATTTCGGTGGTCCTGATCGGCGCGAAGATCGTTGCGTTCGCGATCCAGTACGTGGCCTTCCGCCTGCTCATCGGCAGCCGTATTCGCGCAGCCCGCGCTTAAGGGCGCGTCAAAGAGAGCGTTAGGCACGTCCCCCGAGTTAGGCTATAGGCGTCCCTGGCTCACCTTGCGGATTGTCGCGAGGTGCCGGGAACAAGTTGGGAGACACGAATGGCCGTGGACGGCAACTGGACTCTGACCATGACGACGCCCATGGGCGAGCGCAAGGCCACGCTGACCTTGCTGAACTCCGGCGGCACACTGACCGGAACGCAGGGCGCCGACGGCAATTCGGCCGAGATCTTCGACGGCACCATCAGCGGCGACGCCGTCAACTGGAAAGTCTCGATCACCAATCCGATGCCGTTGACGCTCGAGTTCATCGGAACGGTCTCTGGCGACAGCATGAGCGGCGAGATGGGCATCGGCCCGATGGGCAGCTTTCCGTTCACGGGCGCGCGCGCGTAGGCACGTTGCGAACCGTGCGCGTGCTCCGTCTCATCGCGGCAACGATCCTGTGTGTCGCGACGCAAGCGGCGCGCGCGGATGACACCGAACCGGCGTGGCGTGCAAGCGCGCTCGCCATGGTGCCGGCGGGCTATGTCGCCGGCACGGCCTACCGGACCGAAGGATCGACCGGCACCCTCGCCGTCTATCCGGCCTCGTCGAACGATCCAAAGACACCGGCAAGCGTGTTCGCTGCGCGCCAGGCCCTCGTCGTCACGCTGACGCCGGATGCGACGCGCGCGGTCTCGGCCGAGCTGAAGCCGCGCAGCGCGCCGGACCCTGATAACGACGACACCGACTTCGCAAAGCTCCACGCCGATCTCGCCGCCAGGCGCGCAACGCTGCCCGATGGGACCGAGCCGTGTGATCTCGGCGCCTGGTCCATCGACAAGGATCCTGATGGCCTCAACGTGCGCGCCGAGCCCTCGGCGAAAGCGCGCGTGCTCGGCACGCTGCCGCCGCCCTATCGTCTGAAGCTTGGCGGTGCCGAGAACACGCCCGACGGCGGCTGGCTCACCGAATTCCGCATCATCGGCTTCAAGGATGGCTGGTTTCTGATCGAAGGCGCAAAACCGCCGGGCAAGGACTACGAGGACGACAAGAGATATCCGCGCAGCGCGCCAAAACCCTATGCGGGGCGCGGCTGGGTCGCGTCCAACAAGGTCGGCGCGTCCTACGCCAATGGCGCGACGCGCATGGGCGGACTTTTCCAGGCGCCGTTCGTCGATGCGAAATGGATGCCGGCCCAGCGCGAGCTCGGAGGCCCAATCGACACCGACGGCGGCCCGAAGCGCATCTTTGCCTGCAGCGGACTTTGGGGCCTCGTCGAGAGCCAGGACGGCGTCCGCGGCTGGTGGCGCTCGCTGTGCTCGAACCAGGTTACGAATTGCAGCTGACGGGCGAGAGCGCCCCGCGACATTCTCACCCTTGCCTTCCCCGCAATTCAGGATTGTACTTGAGGATGGCGCCCGGGAGGGAAGAATGCCGAACAGCAGCACGCGTGCATCTCACCGATTGCTGACAGCCGCATTCGTCTGCATTCTGCTAGGAGCCACGACGCCGGCCGGGCGCGGCGAACATCTGCCGCCGAAAATTGCTCCGGAGGCAACGACCTGGAAGCCCGCCTCGATCTTTAAAAAAGACAGCAAGGACGAATTCAAGAAACAGCCGCGCATGAATCTGAGCGGCGCAGCATGCGTGCCGACCACGCCCAAGTTCACGTCATGCCTGATCGCCAATGACGAGAAGAAATATGCGCAGTTCTTCTCGATTGAAGGCAACGTCCTCGTTCCAAGGAAGCTCATTCGGCTTTCGGACGACGACAACGACCCCGATGCCGAGGGCGTCGCCTATGGAAAGGGCTTCTTCTATGTGACCGGCTCACATGGCCGAAGCCGTCACGGTGACGAGAAAAATCGGTCGAGTTACGTCGTGTTTCGGATCGCCGTGGACCCGCAAACAGGAGCTCCCAAGACCGAACCTAACGCCAAGAAGGTCGATGGCGTGGAATCGAGCTCACGGCTGCGCGACGTGATCAAAAATGACGACGACGTCGAGGCGTACGTCAATGAGCCGCTGGCGGAAGGCGGTGTCAATATCGAAGGGATTGCGGTCAGGAAAGGTCGCATGTACTTCGGACTGCGAGGTCCGTCGCTGAAACGTCATGCCTTCGTGGTCAGCGTCGATGCGGATGCGCTCTTCACCAAAGACGACGACCTCGAGCCCGACACGACCTCACTCGAACTCGGCAAGAACACCGGGATCCGGGACCTCGCCGTGGTCAGCGACGGCCTCTTGATACTCGCAGGCCCGACGCGCGAAGAAGACGTTCCCTATACCGTCTGGCTGTGGGACGGCAGCAGCGAGACCGCAAAGCCCTTGGCTACGCTGGATCTAAGCAAGGTCAAAGAAGGCGCCAAAGCGGAAATTCTGCTTCCCCTCGACGAAGACGCCACCAGCATTCGCGTCCTTGTCATGTTCGACGGCGTCGAGAATGGCGGCGCCAAATCGTTCAAGATAAAGCGCTGAGCGCGCCCCGCGTGCGTCCGCCGGCCCGGGACCGGCGGACGACGCTGGACCTGATCAGCCCAGATTCAGCTCCTTGAAGAAGTCGTTCCCCTTGTCATCGATGATGATGAACGCCGGGAAGTCGACGACTTCGATGCGCCAGATCGCTTCCATGCCGAGCTCGGGATATTCGAGCACCTCGACCTTCTTGATGCAGTGCTCGGCGAGGTTCGCAGCCGCACCGCCGATCGAGCCGAGATAGAAGCCGCCATACTTCTTGCAGGCCTCGCGCACGGCAGGCGCGCGGTTGCCCTTCGCCACCATCACCATTGAACCGCCGGCGGCCTGGAACTGGTCGACGAAGGAATCCATGCGGCCCGCGGTGGTCGGGCCGAACGCGCCGGAGGCGTAGCCCTCGGGCGTCTTGGCGGGACCGGCATAGTAGACCGGATGGTTCTTGAAATAGTCCGGCAGCGGCTCGCCCCTCTCGAGGCGCTCGCGCAGCTTGGCGTGCGCGGAATCGCGCGCGACGATCATGGTGCCGGTCATCGAGACCCGCGTCTTGGTCGGGTACTTCGAGAACGTCGCCAGGATGTCCTTCATCGGCTGGTTGAGGTCGATCTTGACGACCTCGCCGCCGAGCGACTGCTCGACCTGCGGCAGATACTGCGCCGGATTGTGCTCGAGCTCTTCGAGATAGACGCCATCCCTGGTGATCTTGCCGAGCACTTGCCGGTCGGCCGAGCACGACACGCCGAGCCCGATCGGCAGCGAGGCGCCGTGGCGCGGCATGCGGATCACGCGCACGTCGTGGCAGAAATACTTTCCACCGAACTGCGCGCCGACGCCGAGCGACTGCGTCATCTTGTGGATTTCCTGCTCCATCTCGACGTCGCGGAAGGCGTTGCCGTCGGGCGAGCCGTGGGTCGGCAGCGCGTCGAGATAGCGGGCGGAGGCGAGCTTCACCGTCTTCATGCACAGCTCGGCCGAGGTGCCGCCGATCACGATGGCGAGGTGATAGGGCGGGCACGCCGCGGTGCCCAGCGTCAGGATCTTCTCCTTCAGGAAGGCGAGCAGCCGGTCCTTGGTCAACACCGAGGGCGTGGCCTGGAACAGGAAGCTTTTATTGGCGGAGCCGCCGCCCTTCGCCATGAACATGAACTTGTAGGCGTCGTCGCCCTCGGCGTAGATCTCGCACTGCGCCGGCATGTTGTTGGCGGTGTTCTTCTCCTCGTACATCGACAAGGGCGCGACCTGCGAGTAGCGCAGATTGCGGCGCAGGTAAGCGTCGCGCGCGCCTTCCGACAGCGCCGCCTCGTCGTCACCATCGGTGATGACGTTGCAGCCCTTCTTGCCCATGATGATCGCGGTACCGGTGTCCTGGCACATCGGCAGCACGCCGCCGGCCGCGATGTTGGCGTTCTTCAAGAAGTCGAGCGCGACGAACTTGTCGTTGGGGCTCGCCTCGCCGTCCTCCAGGATCGCGCGGAGCTGCTTCAGATGGCCGGGGCGCAGATAATGATTGATGTCGCCGAAGGCCGCCTCCGACAGCGCCCGCAGCGCCTCCCGCGACACCACCAGCATGTCCTTCCCCAGGACCTTCTCGACCCTGACACCCTCAGCCGTGATCTTCTTGTAGGGCGTCTCGTCCTTGCCAAGCGGGAACAGCGGGGTGTGCTTGTAGGGCGGAACGGGTTTTGCGGGGTCGGGGAAGGCGGTGGGAGCGTTCATGGGCAAATCTCGGGGTTTTGGAGCCCTCGCGGGCCTCTAAGCATAGAAGCGTTCTAAGCTTTTTTGCCGCGAATGGAAGGCGTTCTGGCGCGGCCGAGGCATCCCGATTCGGCGTCACGACGGCCCTTTTTGGTTGCCGTCGGCCGGACGCAAGGTGGCGACGACCGTCCCCGGCAGGCTCTGGGTGCACCCCTTGCGCTCGGCGCGCGACGAAGGTTGAATGCGCGGCCTAAGGGGCTTTTCATCATGATTTTCAAACTGAACGTCCGCGGCGCGATCCTGGTCGCCGCCGCCATCACCGGCCTTGTGACCCTCGCCTCGCCTGCCCGCGCGGATCGCTGCGATGACAGCGCCAAGGAGCTGACGAACCAGGTCGAGCGCCTCAAGGTGAATTTCCGGGCCGCCAACATCGTCTACCTCTCGCACCCCGCGGCCAAGGAGCTGTCCGTGGGTTGCCGCGGCGACAAATATTCCATCGAGCTCTATGCCAAGGGCGATCGCAAGCCGACACCGGAGTTCTTTTCACTGGTGGGGTCGATGGCGGCGATCGTCTTCACCGTCACGAAGGACGACACCACGACGGGCGCGACACGCTGCCTGAAGCGGATGGGACTGTTGCGCGGCGACAAGGTCGTCATGCGCTACCGCCGGCTCAACATGGAATGCACCCGTACCAAGACGGATGCGTCCATCGCGATCACGCGCGGCAAGGACGAGTAGACGGCACTCGCTCTTTCCACACGCTCCGTCATTGCGAGCGCAGCGAAGCAATCCAGAGTCTTCCCGCGGCGGGATTCTGGATTGCTTCGCTGCGCTCGCAATGACGAGGAGAGAGCCGCGGTCCACTCAAATCGTGCACTCGCGGGACCAAGAACGGCATCCCACCGCACCAACTCCCTCGCATTTTAACGATTGGCTTGACGGAAGCTTCGCTCCTCGCAGCGCAAGGTCGATTGTTTCCATGTGTGAGGATTTGTGGATGAGCGTCTCTACCGTTGCGCCGCCGCCGATTGCGATCGTGGTGCCGAGCTACGACGCGACCAAGCAGCAGGACGACCAGAAGACCAAGGACAACGACCCGACCTACAAGCCGCCGCCGCCCGCGCCGCTGCCGCCGGGTCAGGGCACGCGGATCGATCAGCTCGCCTGATCAGGGCCGGTCAAAGATGAAACGCCCGATCCGGTCGATCGGGCTTTTCGCGTGTCCGGCCGCATCTTCGCCGGATAGCGGGACCAATATCGTGCGCGGCTGACCTGCGCATGATCGCAAAACTGCCGTTGCAGAACACGATCACCGCCGCGGCCATGGGCGCGCTGCTGTTCGCTTGCGCCGGAACGATGCACTGGCCTTCGGCCTGACTGTTCCCGCGCCACGTCCGTCCGGCCCGTTCCTCCCGGCATCTCGCTCAGCGCCCGCCAGGGCTGCGAGAGCGTCTTCAAGTGTGATCCGGCTCATCAAATTTCCACATCCGGCGTGCTCATCTGTGAGGCTGAACGAGCCCATCCATCCGTTCATGGACACGCCTATGGAACTGAATGAAAAGCTGCTCTCGCTGGTGACGGACATCTACGATGCAGCGCTCGACGATTCCCGATGGACGGCGACACTTGGCAGCATCGTCGACATGGCGGGCGGCCAGAGCGGTGGTCTGGTCTGGATCGGGGCAGCCGGCGAGGCCGTGATCTCGCATGCCGTCGGTGTCGAACCCGCCTATGTTCAGTCCTACATCGAAACCTACGAGCCATTCGATCCGTCGCGTAGCGTGCTCCACGCCGCGGTCGGCCAAATCCAGACGATCAGGGACTGGATCGACGTCGGCGAATTCCGGACGACCACGTTCTACAACGAATGGGCGCGGCCGCAGGGTCTCGAGGACGCCGCCAACATCCTGCTCGGCAAGTCTGCCGAGGGAATATCCCGTCTCTCGATCATGAAGGGCGGCGGGCCTGTCGATCGCAGGATGTATCAGACGATCTCTCACCTGACGCCGCACATGCAACGGGCCATGCTCGTCAGACAGAAGCTGCAGCAGCAGAATGCATTGGAGACGACGTCGGTCCGCACGCTCGACGCTCTGCGCACCGCCGTTCTGCTGCTCGATGCCGACGGTCATGTCACGCACGCCAATGTAAGCGCGCGAGAGATTTTGGACGAGGCCGACGTCCTTCGTTCGGTCCATGGCCGGCTCGTGACGTCGGACCTGAATGCCGATCGGATGCTGCGGCAGGCGCTGGCGGGCACGGCTCTCGGCGACCGGTCGATGATGAGTGCGAACATCTCGCTGCATCTGACGGCCCGCAACGGCTCGCATTATGTCGGGAATCTCCTGCCGCTCACCGCTGGACGCCGGCAAATGTTCGGGGCCGGCTATGAGGCCTGCGCCGTCCTGTTCGTCAGCAAGGCAGCGCTCGAGACGATCGTCGCGCCCGACCTCATCCGGAAGCTCTTCAAGCTGACGCCGGCCGAGCTGCGCGTCTTCCTGGCCATCGTCGAAATCGGCGGGGTTCCTGACGTGGCCAGAAGCATGGGCATCGCCGAAACGACGATCAAGACCCATCTCACCAGGATCTTCACGAAGACCGGAACCAAACGACAGGCGGATCTGGTTCGGCTCGTGGCGGCCTTTACATCGCCCATCAAGATCTGAAGCCAACCCTGTCGCACCGGCCGCATGTTTGCCCGAAGAATGCTATCAATGCGCCGGCGTGTGACGGAATCAGATCGAACATGATCGCAAAACTGCTGTTGCAGAACACGATCACCACCGCCGGCATGGGCGCGCTGCTGTTCGCTTGCGCCGGGACGATGCATTGGCCTTCGGCCTGGGTGTTCCTCGCCACCTGCGCCCTGCTCGGCCCGCTCTGCGGCTGGTGGCTTTATCGGGTCGATCCGGCGCTGCTCGCCGAACGTCTGCGGCCGGTCCTGCAAAAGGACCAGCCTGCCGCCGACAAGGCCTTCATGATCGTCTTCGTCATTGCGATGCTGGCCTGGCTGGCCGCGATGGAGCTCGACCGGCGCACGCAGTCCTCCGACGTGCCGGTTGCGTTCCAGGCGCTCGGTCTCCTGCTGTTCGTCCTCTCGACGCTGTTCATCCTGTGGGTGTTCCGCGAGAACTCGTTCGCCGCGCCCGTGGTGAAGCTCCAGGCCGAACGCGCACAGCGCGTGGTCTCGACGGGGCCTTACGCGCATGTGCGCCATCCCATGTACAGCGGCATGATCCTGTTCTTCGCCGGCGTGCCGCTGCTGCTGGGCTCGTGGTGGGGCCTTGCGATAGCGCCGGTCATCGTCGTTTTGTTTGCTGTCCGCATCGGCATCGAGGAGCGCACGCTGCGCGAGGGCCTGCCGGGCTATTCCGACTATATGACGCGCGTGCGCTATCGCCTGCTGCCCGGCGTGTGGTGAGCCGCTATCCGGACCAGCTAATTGTCCAATTCCTTGTAGCGGCGGAAAATGCCTTGCTCGTTGAAGGGAATGCGGCGCTCACTTTCGAGATAGGCCTTGATGTTCGGCCGCGCGGCGATGCGGTCGTGCAGGCCGACGAGGCCCGGGATATTTCCCTCGAACGCCTTCATGCGCTTGGGAAAGGCGTAGCGCAGCCCGGCGACGATCTGGAACAGCGAGAGATCGACGTAAGTCAGCCTGCGACCGGTGACATAGGCGCCGCCATTGCCGGCGAGAAGCTCTTCGAAATAGCCGAGATATTTCGGCACGCGCTCGTCCCAAAACTCGGCCGTGCGCTTCTTCGCCGGCGCCTTCTGATCTTCATAGTAAATCGAAGGCCCGAGCGGGTGATGGGTGTCGTGGATCTCGGTCACGAGGTCGGTGATGGTGAGCTGAAGCTGGTGCACCCAAAGCTTGCCCGCTTCCGTCTTCGGCGCGAGCCCATGACGGGCGCCAAGATAGAGCAGGATGTTGGCGGTCTGGCCGATGACGAGCTTGCCCGCTTTCAGGAACGGCGGCGCGAAGGGCGGCGTGCCGCCATGCGCGTCCATCATCTTCATCATCGCAGCTGTTCCGCGCGCCCCCCGCGCGACGTCGATATAAGCCGCCCCCGCCTCCTCCAGCGCCAGCCGCACATATTCGCCGCGGCCCTGGATCTCGGGCCAGTAATAGAGCTCGTATTTCATGGGAAGGGTCCGTGAGCGTGGAAGCGGTCGGACCAATGTAACATGCGGCCGAAGGTTCCGTGAGAGCGAGACGGAACGGCGGCACCACATACCCCGTCGTTGCGAGCGCAAGCGAAGCAATCCAGAATCTTTCCGCGGAGACAGTCTGGATTGCTTCGCTACGCTCGCAATGTCGCGGGGAGAGAGCTGCGCGCCCTAACTCAATTCGCCGCGAAACAAAACAGCAGGCCGTCGCCGCCGGTGCTCTTCAGATCGGCCTGCGAGCAGCCGCCGTCAGGACCGCGCGAGGGGTGAGAGCTGTTCCAGGACTTTGACGGCTCGTCGTCGCGCAGGCCCTTACGATCGGCATGGCCGACGACCGCCGCGCCCTGCGTGCTCGACGTCCAGTTCCTGCAGGTCTTGTCGTCGCCCGCGGCAAAAGCGGTGCCGTCCGGTTGCGATCCCGTGAGGATATCGTGCCGGTTCGGCGTGTCGCCGGCGCCGTTGATGACCTCGCCCTTCTCGCTGAGCGCGGTCTGCTTGGTGAGGTTATTGGCCGCGCCGTGCAGGTCGGCAACGTCCTTGGCAATCACCGCCCCCTTGGCATTCTGCCACGGTCCCTTGCCAATGCGGTCCTTGGCATTGACGGCGGGCTTGCCGTCAGCGGCCTGCGTCGAGAGATAGGCGCGCCAGGTCTTGGCACCGGCACCGCCGGCCTGCGCCAGCTTCTGGCACTGCGCATCGGCTCCCTCCAGGCCGCCGAGATCGGCTCCCTTGCCCGGCCCGCTCGAAGTCACAAAGAAGGTCATGTCGGCTGACTGCGCCCACACCGATGGACTTGCGAAAACCGCGAGCGCAACGCCTGCTGGCACGATGACCCTGGCAATAATGCTCATCCTATCCTCCCGATTGTTCCTGCGATTGCGCCTCGCTGGACGGTCTTTGATCCGCTGACATGAACCCGTCACGACAGACATTATTCCAGCGGCCATCCGCCGCACGCGCATCACCTCGAGCGGCGGCGCTCGACCGGTCGCCCCGAGGACCATGTCGATTAATTGCTTCCAGAGACCGTAGCGCCGGGCGAGCATACCAACGTGGGGCCGATCCTCAAGAGATCGCCCGGGAGGGGACGCGGGAGTCAGCTGCGGGGCCGTTCAGGGCGGCATCCGCGATCACATCGGGGCTGCCGCCGGGCGCGGCGCGAGGGGAGATCGTCATGCACTGGAACACCGTCCGCCCAATCGCGGCAATTGCCGGCTATGCCGCGCTTTGCTGCCTTGCCATCAGTCCGGACTCCGCCTCGGCCGCGGAATTGCTCAAAGCCCGGCTTGCGCAAAACCTCGGACCGATCTCCGGCCTTGCGATCGTTGCCAAATCGAAGGGGATTTTCGAAAAGAACGGACTGGACGTCACCGTCTCGAACTTCACGTCCGGCAAGCAGTGCCTGGACACCGTGATCGGGGGCGGCGCCGACATCGCGACGACGGCGGAGGCGCCGGTCACCGCTTCGGCGATGGCAAACCAGCCCATCGCCTTCGTCGCCGGCATGGAATATTCCGACCTCAAGACGGTCGTCGCGGCCAAGGCCGGCGTCAAGACCAAGGCAGATCTTCGCGGCAAGCGAATCGGATTCACTGCCGGCACCGGCAGCGAGGTCTACACGGCGACTTTGCTGAAGTCGGCGGGATTGACTCCCAAGGATGTCACCCTCGTCAACCTGCGGCCGCAGGAGATGCTACCGGCACTTGCAGCAGGAAGCATCGACGCGATCGACACTTGGGAACCCCACATCGCCAACGCCAAGAAGGCCCTCAGCGAAGCCGTCGCTGAGCTCGATACAACGGGCACTTACTCCGAGACGTTCAACATCGTTGTCATGAGGACCTATCTGGATGCCAACCCTGCGCTGGTTGAGAAGTTCATCGCCTCACTGATCGACGCCGAGGTCTGGATGAAAGCACACCCGGATGAAGCGATCACGGTCGTGGCGGACGCGGTCGGCATGAAGCGGGACGACCTCGCTCCGATCTGGGCCGACTATGTTTACCGGGTGCGTCTCGACGACCGGCTGATTGAGATTCTCAAGACCCACTCCGTATGGCGCCTCGAGAGCGGCAACCATCCTCCGGGAGCGGTGATGCCCGACTTCAGCAAGGTCGTCGTCGCCGAGCCGCTGAAGAAGGTCGACCCCGCACGCGTCACGCTCTCGTGGAAATAGGCACCCGCACAGCCATGCAGGACGGCACTTCAGCAGGACAAGAAATTGCTCTCCGCACCGACGGTCGCGGTCGGCGGCCGGATTCAGCTCGTCTTCGCCGCCTCAATATTCTGGTCGGGGCGATTTCGCTTCCCCTGTTCGTCGGCCTCTGGGAACTGGTCTCCCGTTCCGGGGCCGTCAACATGGTGCTGTTTCCGCCGCCGACGGTGGTTGCTGCGGCCGTCCTTGAGTGGATACGAAGCGGACAGTTCCTTGGCGATCTGCTGGCCAGCCTCTTTCGCGTCACCACGGGGTTCATCGTGGGCGGCGCGCTCGGCATCCTGCTCGGTATCCTCACCGGCCAATTCCCTGTTATTTCGAGCTTGCTGTCCCCGCTATTCCACATCCTGCGGCCAATTCCGCCGATTGCTTTCGTGCCGATCGTCATCCTGTGGTTCGGCCTGTCGGAGGCGGGAAAACTATTCCTCGTCGTATGGGGCGTGTTCTTCACGGTTTGGCTTTCGACCCACATCGGCGTGCAGAAGGTCGACCGCGGCCTGATTCGGGCGGCGCTGATGCTCGGCACGCCCCGGCGGCAGATGCTCCAGGAGATCGTGCTGCTGGGCGCGCTTCCCTACATCGTGGTCGGGTTGCGCACCGCCGTCAGCATCTCGTTTTACACGCTTGTCGCGGCCGAACTTGCAGGCGCTTTCGCCGGCATTGTCTACAGGATCGAGATTGCCCAGCAGAATTTGCAAACGGGCCAGGTCATGGGCGGGCTCGCAGCGCTCGGGTTGATTTCGTTCACTGCCGACCGGCTGTTTTCGGCTCTTGCGGAACGTACTGTCTGGTGGCGTTGATGTCTGGAGCTCGATCGACCATGAAACTGGCTCTGGCAAATTCGCCAGCCTCCGTCGAATCGGCGCGGAAACAACCGGCCATTCAAGTCTCAGACCTGAGCATCGTTTTTGACACCCGCGGCGGGCAGACCATCGCGGTGGATCGCGTGTCCTTCGACGTGGCACCTGGCGAGTTCGTTTGCATCGTCGGGCCCTCCGGCTGCGGCAAGTCGACGGTGCTCAATACGATCGCCGGACTGGAGGTGCCGTTTGAAGGCGACATCCTGGTAGAGGGCTCGCGTGTCTACAGCCCGCGACCCGATGTCGGCATGGTATTCCAGCAGCCGCATCTCTTCCCCTGGAAGTCTGTCCGCAGGAACATCGCCCACGGCCCGAGGATGCATGGGAAGTCCAGGACGGAAGCGAATGCCATCGCCGACGATCTGATCGCGATGGTCGGTCTCAAGCGTTTCGCCGACGCCTATCCGAACACGCTGTCCGGGGGCATGCAACAGCGCGTGGCGATCGCGCGAGCGTTGGCCAATCAGCCGCGCGTGCTGCTGATGGACGAGCCCTTCGGGGCCCTCGATGCGCAGACCCGGGCGGTGATGCAAGACAATCTGCTGGAGCTGCGCGACCGGATCAAGGCGACGATCGTGTTCGTCACGCATGACATCGATGAAGCCATCGTGCTGGCCGACCGTGTTCTCATCATGAGCGCGGGGCCCGGCCGCATCCTGCGCGAAGTCGCGGTCAAGCTGCCGCGCCCGCGGTCGAGTTCTGTCATGGTCGAGCCAACCTATCTTTCCCTCAAGAAGGATTGTCTCGACGTCATCCGCGCAGAAGGGTTGCGGGCGTTCAATCAGTCGGACGCGAGCTGATCCCCCAGAACTTGGAAATCGCGAAGCAGCCCGCAGCGCGCTGGCATGGTTCTTGAATAATCGATGCCGGGTCTCACCGTGGAGCCGGCGATGCACAGGGCGAATAGCGCGATAGCGGCAGGCGTGATGCTGGCCGAGTCGGACAATCTCGTCAGACCGCTGCCCGGCTTGCTGGATGGTCTCAACCGGGCTGATTGCAATCGGCTGCGCGCGATCGGACGCGAGAAGGCCCTGGAAGCCGGCCAACTGGTTTGGTCTCAGGGCGACACACAGGCTGGGATCTACCTGATCAGCGAGGGACGCATACGCAGCTACTATGCGGCGCCGTCGGGGCGCGAGGTCACGCTCGCCTACTGGTTTCCCGGCAACTTCGTCGGCGGCCCCGATATATTCGGAACGGGCCCGCACATGTGGTCATCGGTTGCGGCCGAACCCAGCCTGTTGACGTTCATGCCGGGACTGGCGCTGCGGCGGCTTGCGCTGGAATCGCCGGCGATCGCCGTCGCCTTGCTGGATGCCCTGGCATTCAAGGCGCGATGCTATTCGGCGATGGCCCAGATGCTCGGGACGCGCTCGGTGACCGAGCGGCTGCATAGCCTGTTGATCTTCCTGTCGCATGTCTACGGCGTGAAGCGCGACGGCGAGGTTGTCATCGGGATGCCGTTTACCCACGGCGATCTCGCCAATCTCATCGGATCCACCCGCCAATGGGTGACAGTACAGCTCGCGCGGCTCCAGGAGGAAGGCGTGATCAGGTACGACAGATCCGTGATTTCGATCCTGGATCTTTCGACGCTCGAGCAAGAGATGGAATGAATTCCGACCTTCAGCCGCCAGACTTCAATTCGAACGCCGCTCGGCCTGCACTGGCCTCGAACCGCCGCGCCAGTCCGATCAGCGCGCGATCATGCCAGGCCGGCGCCAGCAGGGTCACGCCCATGGGCATGCCGTTCCGCAATGTCGCGTTCGGAACCGCCACGCCGCAGAGATCGAGCAGATTGGCAAAGTACGAGTAGTAGCCGAGGCGATTGTTGAGGGTGATCGGATCGCGATCCATCTCCTCCAGCGTGAACGGCCGCGGTGCGGTCGGGACCACCAGCGCATCGATACCCGCAAAGATCGCTTCGGCGTCGCGGCGAAGCCGGTGCAGCCGGTGAATGGCACCAAATGTGTCGATCGCTGAATAGCCGGCGGCCGAGCCCAGCACGGTCCTCGTGACATCAAGCAGGGAGCCAGAATCGATGTCCATAAGCGAAGCGATGGCCGAGTGCCGCTCCGCGACCCAGGGTCCGCTGAACATCAACTCCCCGGCCTGGCGGAACGGCGCGAAGTCCACCTCGATCGCCGTTCCTCCGATCTGCGTGAAACGCTCGCAGGCGCGCTCATAGAGCTCGCCGCATTCCGGCATGCCGAAGCATTCGAGATCGGCGGCCGCAATGCGGCCGAACCGGAACGATGGCACCGCCCCGCTGGCGAAAGAAAAGGCCCGGGGCAAGCGGCTGTAGGGATCTTCGAAATCGAACCCTTCGATGATTTCGAGGATCGCCTCGCCGTCGCTGACGGTGTTGCAGAACACCGAAACGCAATCGATCGTCGGGCAATTCGGCACCAGCCCGCGTGATGACACCAGCCCAACGGTCGGCTTGATTCCGACGATGTTGTTGAAGCCGGCAGGTATGCGGCCGGACCCGCCGGTATCGGTGCCGAGCGCGAACGCGACGTGCCCGGCCGCGACGGCGACCGCGGACCCGGAACTGGAGCCCCCCGCAATATAGCGCGCATCGGCAACCGACGCGCAGGGGCCATAGGGCGAACGCGCGCCGGACAGGCCTGTGGCGAACTGATCGAGATTGGTCTTTCCGAGGCAAATTGCGCCGGCCGCGGTGAGGCGTTCGACACTGTGCGCGGAATGCCAGGGCGTGTAGCTGAACGCGGGGCATGCGGCAGTGGTCGGCATTCCCTCGACATCGATATTGTCCTTCACACCAAAGGGAATGCCGAGCAGCGGAAGATTTTCGCCCGTCCGCGCGCGCGCCACGAGCTTCCGGCATGCTTCGAGCGCCTCCTCCCGCGGGCGGAGATAGATCCAGCAATTGCGGTCGCGCTCGGCCTCGATCCGGTCATACGCCGCTTCGATCGCCTCCAGCGGCGGGGACGAATTCCTGGCAATGGTTTCGTGATTTGTCCTGGAGCGCGCGACAGACTGGCTCACCGAATATCTCCCTCTCTAACCGACAGGCGCGAAATTGCGGGAGCTCTGCGCGGGCAACAAGCAATTAAGTGCTTCGCGCAAAATGGTCGGCCGTATCAGGATATAAGCGGCTCAAAGAAAAAGGGCGCCGTGCCGAAGCACGACGCCCTTGTCTTTAATCTGCGTACGATCAGTTGGTCTGCTGGATCGCCGACAATTCCCAGCCGCTGCCCGGACGGCGGGCAAAGGTCCAGATCTCGGTCGCCTCGCCCGGCTGCTCGCTGCCGGCGACAACCGTACCGCTGTTGCGGTCCAGCGTCTTGTCGGTGAGGGCGAAGCGAAGCGCCACCGTGGCGTATTCGGTCTCGCCTTCGCGCCAGGCTTCCGCGAGGTCGCCCTGCAACAGCTTGACGTTGGTCACCTTGTTGACGACGTTGCGCGCGCGGTTCTGGCCGAGGTCCTGCTCGAAATAGGAGACCATTTCCGGCGTCGCGAGCGTGTGCAGCTTGGCCACGTCCTCGTTCGACCAGGCGGCCTGGACATCGCCGAGCAGGCGCTCGAATGCCTCATAGTCATCCGGCTTGATCTCGAGCGGTGCGTTGTTGGCGCCGCCGAAGCCGAAGCCGCCGAGACCACCGCCAAGTCCACCACCGACCCTACCGCCACCGAGGCCGCTGCGATAGTTCGGCTGCGGTCCCTGACCGCTGCCTGCATCAGCATTGGCATAGGCCGCCTGCTGCGAGTGGCGGCGCTGCCACCAGGACATCGCCAGCCGCACCACCAACACCACGAGCGCGATCTGGATGATCAGGCCAATGATTGACGACAGGCCGCCGAGGCCACCGAACAGGCCGCCGCCGAACAGCATGCCGAGCAGGCCTGCGCCGAGGAAGCCGGCCGCAAGGCCGCCCATGAAGCCGCCGGCGCGGCCGAACAGGCCGCCGCGCGCGGGTGCGGCGGCAGCCGAATTCATGCCGGCACCCGGCTGGGTATAGGTGCGGTTGAACTGCGAGGTCGAGCCCGGCGCGGTCGTGGTCGACGGCGGCGCCGAATAGGTGCGCGAACCGCGCGAACCCGACGACATGCCACCACCGACGCGGGCGTCGGCGGACGAAATCACCAGCGCAGTCGGCAGCGCAAGCGCCAGCATGACGGCGAGGGTCTTGAAGAGAGTGCGGGAGCGTTGCGAGAAAGTCATGTGCGTTTCCCAAATCCCCGGCATGGGGACGTGCTCCTAAGATGGGCAGACTTCCCGAAAAGTGAAGCCGGTTTCGGAACTTATGGCTGCGGCCCTCAGTCGCGGGGATGTGGCAAAAGCCCATATTTGGCGGGGGTTTGGCCGGGGAGCCGGAGGAACCGCGGTCGCCGGTTACCGGCGGGTTTACGACAGGAATGCCGCTTTTTCCTCGTCATTTCCAGGAACTCTCGCAAATCGACAGTGGTAGTCGCCGTCATCCCGCCTTTGCCATCGTCTCCTTTACGGCCGCCACGAGCTGGCTGAGCGTGAACGGCTTTGGCAGGAAGTCGAATTGCTGGCCTTCGGGCAGGCTCTTCTCGAAGGCATCCTCGGCGTAGCCGGAGACGAAGATGAACTTGATGTCGGGATTCTTCTCGCGCATCGCCTTCAGCAGCGTCGGGCCGTCCATCTCGGGCATCACGACGTCGGAGACGACGAGATCGATCGCACCGCTCTGTTCCTCCAGGACCTCCATGGCCTCGACGCCGTTCTCGGCCTCGACCACGGTGTAGCCGCGCGAGCGCAGGCCGCGTGCGTTCAGCGCGCGCAGGCCCTCTTCGTCCTCGACGAGAAGGATGGTGCCCTGTCCGGTGAGATCTGTGCGCGGCTTGGCCTCCGCCGCCGCAGGTGCGGTCTCCTTCGCGGCGCCATTGGCCGCGCCGACCACTGCTGCGGGCTGCTCCTGCACCTCGGGCTCGGCGTGATGGCGCGGCAGGAAGATATGGAACGAAGTCCCCTGCCCCGGTTCCGAGTCCACGTAAATGAAGCCGCCAGTCTGCTTGACGATGCCGTAGACGGTGGAGAGCCCGAGGCCGGTGCCCTTGCCCACTTCCTTGGTCGAGAAGAACGGCTCGAAGATCTTGTCACGGATATCGGCGGGGATGCCTGTGCCGGTGTCGGCGACCTCGATCCGTACATAGTCCGCGGCCGGCATGCCCTTGTAGGCGAGCTTAGCCGCTTCTTCCGCCGTGACGTTGGCGGTGCGGATGATCAGCTTGCCGCCGTCGGGCATGGCGTCGCGCGCGTTCACCGCGAGGTTGACGATCACCTGCTCGAACTGGGAGACGTCGACCTTCACCGGCCAGAGATCGCGGCCGTGGATGGTCTCGTGCTTGACCTTCTCGCCGATCAGCCGGCGCAGCAGCATGGCGAGATCGGACAGCGCATCGCCGAGGTCGAGCACCTGCGGCCGCAGCGTCTGCCGCCGCGAGAACGCCAGCAACTGCCGCACCAGCGTCGCGGCGCGCGTCGCGTTCTGCTTGATCTGCATGATGTCCTGGAACGACGGATCGGTCGGCTTGTGCGCGTTCAGCAGGAAGTCGTTCGCCATCATGATGGCGGAGAGCACGTTGTTGAAGTCGTGGGCGATGCCGCCGGCGAGCTGGCCGACCGTCTCCATCTTCTGCGACTGGTTGATCTGGTTCTCCAGCGCGCGCCGCTCGGTGGTCTCGAGCATGTGCACGATGGCGGCTTCGGCCTCGTTCTCGGCCGCATCCACCGGCGTGACGAAGAACTGGCCCCAGCGCTCCTTGGCTCCCTCGAGCGCCACCTCGACCGGCGCGACGTCGGCCTGGCCCTCCGCGGCCTGGTTGATGGCCGTGATCAAAAGTTGCCGGTCGCGCGAATTGACCGCGCGGAAGATCGACTTGCTGGCGCTGTCGAGCCCGAGGGCCTGCCCGAGCTTGGCGTAGCGCGCGTTGGCGCGCACGACGTTGCCGCCTCGGTCGACGGTCGCGATCGCCATCGGCGTATGGTCGAAGAAGCGCATGAAGCGCACTTCGGCGGCGCGGTCGGGATCGCTGCGCTCGTCGCGGGCGCGGCTGATGACGAGCGTGCGCGACGGCCCCGGCGCGCCGTCGGCGCCGAAGGCGAGCTTGTGATAGAGCCGCACCGGCATGGTCTTGCCGGTGCGCATGCGCAAGTCGATGTCGAAGACTTCCGTCTTCACCTCGCCCGGCACCGCCACGATCGCGGTGAGCAGCGAGGCGCCGTCGCCGGAGACGATGTCGGTGAGCTTCAGCCCGCCCGAGCCGATCTCGGCAAGATCGTAGTCGAGCCAGTTGGCCAGTGTCGCGTTGACATAGGCGAGCTCGCCTGCCGGATTGACCGAGAAGAAGCCGCAGGGCGCGTGATCGAGATATTCGATCGCGTGCTGGAGTTCCTGGAACACGTCCTCCTGGCGCTCGCGGTCGCGGGTGATGTCGGAGATCGACCACACCGCGTATTTCGCCTCGCGCTTCCCGGTGCCGAGCGGGCGCACCCGCATGCGCAGCCAGCGGCCCTGGCTGCCGTCATGGCCGGAGATGCGCACCTCTTCCTGCTGCCGTTTTCCTTCGCGCGCGGCCTTGAGCAGGCGGAACACGGCTTCGGAGACGTCGGGGTTGCCGATGAAGACGCGCTCGACGGGCCGCACCTCCTGCGGTCCGCTGGCGCCGGTGAGCGTCAGATAGGCGGCGTTGGAATAGACCACGTGGCCGCGGGGATCGGTCACGGCCAGGCCGTCGAAGGCGTGGTCGGCAATGCGCCCCATCACGGGATCATCGAGACTGCGGTCGACGAAGCGGATGATGCCGGCGGCGAAGGCGAACAGGTTGAACAGGCCGACCATCGCCAGCACGGCGAGGATGCCGAGGATGTAGGGCTGCGCCTGCGCGCGCCCGAGCGTCATCAGCCCGACGGCGACGGCGACGAGGCCGGCGGCCACGAGCAGCACCAGCGCAATGCTGCCCGAGCGCGGCGACGGCTCGTGCGCCGCAACGGGCTCGCGTGTGAGGTCGTGGTCGGTCTCGGCAGTCATTTCAAGCTGGCACAGCCTGTCGGCAGAGAATCAACGCGCTACGGGGCGCGTGGGGTCCTCCCTGCCTGAATCGGACCCGCAGGCGCAAGGGCAGCAAGGGCGAAAGGTACGCTGATTCCCAGATTACGGCCATTTCCGGTACTTTTCGGGCATTTTATCCGCGTCCGGCGCCGAATCCCTGCTTCAGCCGCATGACGTAACCGATGACCTCGGCGACCGCATGGTAGTGCTCGGTCGGGATTTCCTGGTCGATTTCGACGGTGGCGTAGAGCGCGCGGGCGAGCGGCACGTTCTCGACGATCGGGATGTCGTGCTCGCGCGCGATCTCCCGGATCTTGAAGGCGAGGTTGTCGACGCCCTTGGCGACGCAGATCGGCGCGGACATGCCGCGCTCGTAGGACAGCGCGATCGAATAGTGGGTCGGGTTGGTGATGATCACGGAGGCCTTGGGAACCGCCGCCATCATGCGCTTCTTGGAGCGCTGCTGGCGCAATTGCCGGAGCTTGCCCTTGATGTGCGGGTCGCCTTCGGACTGCTTGAACTCTTCCTTGATCTCCTGGAGCGACATTTTCTGCCGCTGGAACCAGCTGCGATACTGGAAGAAATAGTCGCCAATGGCGATGATCGCGAGCGCCGCAACCACCGCGCCGAGCAGATGAATGGTCAGGCTGGTGCTGGCGCCCAGCATGGCGGCCGGATCGAGCCTGACCATCGCCTCCATGCGATGGCGCTCCGGCCACAGGACCACGGTCATGACCGCGCCGAGCACGATCAGCTTGCCGAGCCCCTTGAGGAAGTTCGCGGCCGCCTGCTTGCCGAAGATGCGCTTGAGGCCCTCGGCCGGCGACAGTTTGCTGAATTTGGGTTTGAGGGATTCGGCCGACCAGACCAGGCGATGCTGGAGCACGTTGCCGGCAATCGCCGCCAGCACCAGCATCAGCAGGGGCACGCCGATCGCCGCAAGCACGGCGACCTCGATCTGCTGCATCAGCGCGAGCAGAGCCCTGCCGTCGGTCTTGATCATCCAGGAATTGGCAAGCAGGTTGCGCATCGGCGTCACCAGCCCGCTGCCCACCGAGCCCGAGAAGGTGGAGACCACGAGCGTGCCGCCCGCGATCATGAACCAGGTGTTGATCTCCTGGCTCTTGGCGACGTCGCCGCGTTCGAGCGCCTCTTCGAGACGCTTTTGTGTCGGGTCTTCTGTTTGACTGTCGGGATCGTTGTCGTCTGCCATCGATCACCTATTTGAGCGGCATCATCTGGTGCATCACACCGATGAAATAGTCGAGATACGTGCCCATCATCGCGGTGAGCACCACGGCGAGCACCAGGAAGCCCACGAAGATCGACAGCGGCACGCCCACGAAATAGACCTGCATCTGCGGCATCAGCCGCGCCAGCACGCCGAGCCCGATGTTGAAGACGAGGCCGAACACAAGGAACGGTCCGGAAAGTTGCAAGCCCAGGCTGAACGCGGCGGCAAAGGCGCGCGTCGCCAGCGAAGCGACGTCGCCGCTCGATACGGTCTCGCCGGGCGCGAAGATCGTGTAGCTGTCGTTCAGCGCGGCGATCACCAGATGATGGCTGTCGGTGGCAAACAGCAGCGTCACCCCGAGCATGGTCAGGAAATTGCCGACCAGCACGCCCTGCTGTCCCTGTGTCGGATCGACCGAAGTGACGAAGCCGAGCCCCATCTGCTGCGCAATCACGGCGCCCGCGACCTGAAGCGCCGACAACGTCACGCGCGCGGTCGCCCCCAGCACGATGCCGATCACGATCTCATGCAGCATCATGACCAGCAGCGGCGCGATCGAGCCCATGTCGACGTGGTAGGCGTTGCGATGCAGCGGCAGGATGATCAGCGTCAGCAGCAGCGCGATCGCCAGCTTGATCCGCGTCGGAATGTTGGTCTCGCCCAGCCCCGGCAACAGCATCACCATCGCACCGACCCGGGCGAAGGCGAGCATGAAGGAAGCGGCGAGCGCCGGCAGCAGCGAGACGTCGATGCGCATGACGGGCGCATTGTGCCTCAGCCGCCGATGATTCGCGACGAGATCCGCATCATGTGGGAATGGAGTGCGTCGGCCATGAACGGCAGCGCCAGCAGCATCGTGGCGAAGATGGCCAGGATCTTCGGCACGTAGATCAGCGTCTGCTCCTGGATCTGCGTCAGCGCCTGGAACAGCGACACGACGACGCCGACCACGAGGCCGACCACCATCAGCGGCGACGACACGATCACGATGGTCCAGATCGCATCACGCGCGACGTCGAGGGTTTCAGGTCCGGTCATGTGAATTCTCACTCTCGATTGTTTGTCGTCATTCCGGGGCTCGCGAAGCGAGAACCCGGAATCCATCCTGCGGCATCGTCGGTAGCACCATGGATTCCGGGTTCGCGACTTCGTCGCGCCCCGGAATGACAGGACCGATCAGATCGGCATCTTCATGATGTCTTCATATGCCGCGATCACGCGGTCGCGGACCGAGACCAGCGTGGACACCGCGACGTCGGTGTCGGCGACCGCCGTCACCACGTCCATCACGTTGGCCTTGCCGGCGGCCATCGCCACGGTCTGGGCGTCGGACTTGCGGCCGGACTCCATGACGCTGCCGACAGCGTCTTTCAGGAGTGACGCGAAGGACTGCCCGCTCGCCTCGCTGCCCTTGCCGGCGCCGCTGTTCTCCAGCACGCGGGCGAGGTTGGCATAAGCATTGGCTGCGATTGTCGGTGATGCCATGGCTTAATTGTCCTGTTCAGCTCTTGAGGATGTCGAGCGTGCGCTGGATCATCCGGCGCGTCGCACTGATGATGTTGAGATTGGCCTCGTAGGACCGCTGCGCGTCGCGCATGTCGGTCATCTCGACCACCGAGTTCACGTTGGGATATTTGACGTTGCCGGTCGCATCGGCGGCCGGATTGCTCGGTTCGTATTTGGTGCGGAAGTTCGACCGGTCCGGCTTGATCCTGCCGAGGGTGACGACCTGCGCGTCGAGCGTGCGGTCCAGCGCGGAGGAGAAGGTCGGCACCTTGCGCCGGTAGGGATCGCCACCTGATGTCTGCGAGGTCGAATCCGCGTTCGCGATGTTCTCCGAGATCACCCGCATGCGCCCGGCCTGCGCGCGCAGGCCGGAGGTCGCGATCGCCATCGAGCGGGCAAAGTCGCTGCTGTCATTCGCCATGATGCGCTTCCCTCAGCTCTTGAGCATGATCTCCGCGCAAACGCGTTCCGCGTTTGTCGCGAGGGAAAACCGCCCGCACACTTTTCCGGATCATGCTCTAGCCTTTGCCGATCGCGGTCTTGAGCAGATGCAGGCTCTTGGAATAGAGCGAGGTCGCCGCCGCGTAGTCCATCTGGTTGCTGGCGGCCTTCATCATCTCCTCCTCGAGATTGACGGCGTTGCCCGCGGGACGGGTCTCGAAACCCGCATTCCTGTTCTGGTCGAAGCCCGAGGCCGCGCCGGATGGCGTCATGTGGGAGCCGCTGGTGCGGGTGAGCGCCAGGGGGCCCATCGAGCCAGTGACGGCGCCTGATTTGTCGAGCTTCGGCTCGACCAGGTCGCGCGGCCGGAATTTGGGCGTGTCGGAATTGGAGACGTTCTCGGACAGGACGCGCTGGCGCTCCTGGTGCCACTGCATCTTGGTGCGAAGCGCCGACAGCACCGGGAGGTCGTTGATGGACATCGTTGCGGCTCCTTCCGCCTCTCGGACCAAAGGCCCGAAGCTAGGCAGAATTTGCCGCGTGTATGGTTAACAGGTGGTTAAAGATGGCGTCGATGCATGTCCCTTGATGGAACACCACTTTGCGCCCCCCGTGATTCTACGCATCCAAAAGCGGCATTAACCCAACCGTTTGGCGGGCCATGCACAGGCCAAGAAGTCGTTTTGGATCGAGCGATTCATAGGTTATTAAGAGCTGGGGACGGCAAAACTTGCCGTGGGACGTTAAGAAATCGCAGTTTGGGGCATCCCACGCCGATGGTTGGCGCGTCTGACCATGGGCACGAGAAAAGCGCCATTTGTCGGGGACAAGTATGCAAGGCAGCCCAATCACCTTCATCGTGGCGTTCATCGTCGTTCTGGCGTTGATCGGCGTCGCCGCATGGTTGGTTCGCCGATTCGCCAGCAGCCGGCTCGGTGCCAACACCCAGCGCGGCCGGATGCCCCGGCTTGCCGTGATCGATGCCGCCGCGGTCGATGGCCGGCGCCGCCTGGTGCTGGTCCGGCGTGACAATGTCGAGCATCTCCTGATGATTGGCGGTCCCACCGACATCGTCGTCGAGCCCAATATCGTGCGCGCAGCGCCCGGCCGCGACCAGCTTCCGCAGCGTTCCAATGCCGCCGAGCCGCCGCGCCTTGCCCCGATGCCCGATACCAGCAGCTGGACCGACGAAGCTCCGCGGCCCGAACTGCTCGATCATCCCGAACCGCAAATGCCCGAGCCGCCGCCGCGGCCGCGCCCCTCCTTCGCCGACGAGGTACGCCGGCCCGCTCCCGCACTGGCCGAGCGCCGCAACGAACCGCCACTGGCCGGCTTTCCGCCTGAGCCGATCCTGCCGCCGCGCCCCGAGCGCGAGGCACGCCCCGAGCCGGTTCCGCCGCGCATCGCCCGCAACGAGCCTCCGCTGATGCCACGTCCCCCGCGGCAGACCGAGCCGGTGAAAGTGCCCCCGGTGCGCGCCGAGCGCGCGGCCGCGCCACCGCCTCCCCCGCCCGTGCCGCAGGCTCCGCCCGTTCCGCCGCCGGCCCCCGCTCCTGCCGCGCCCTCGAACGCCGAGCAGAATCTCGCCGAGATGGCGCAGCGTCTCGAAGCCGCACTGCGCCGCCCCGCCGGCGAGACGGTCGCGCCTCCGGTTGCGCCCGAGCCGCCCGCGCCGCCGCCGCCCCGCGCCGCGCGCAGCGAGCCGCCGGCACCCCCGGCTCCGCCCGCAAAGCCGGCCGCGGAGAAGACCAGCTTTGAAAATCTCGAAGACGAGATGGCCTCGCTGCTCGGCCGTCCGAAGCCGTCTTCGTGAGGCTGCCGGCCCTCCCGCGTAGAGTTGTTTTTCTTTCTGTCCTGATCGCCGCGGCTTCGCTCGCGATGCCTGCGCATGCGCAGGACATCAGCATCAATCTCGGCGGTCAGGGGGGCGGCGTCACCGAGCGCGCGATCCAGCTCATCGCGCTGCTCACGGTGCTGTCGATCGCGCCGTCGATCCTGATCATGATGACGTCATTCACGCGCATCGTGGTCGTCTTGTCGCTGCTGCGCACCGCGATGGGCACGGCGACCGCGCCGCCGAACTCGGTGATCATCGCGCTCGCAATGTTCCTCACCTTCTTCGTGATGGGACCTGTCCTGCAGAAGTCCTACGACGAGGGCATCCGCCCGCTCGTCGCCAACCAGCTTGGCGTCGAGGACGCACTCCAGCGCGCTTCCGTCCCCTTGCGCGGCTTCATGCAGAAGAACGTGCGCGAGAAGGACCTCAAGCTGTTCCTGGATCTCTCCGGCGAGCCGCCGCCGGCCACGCCGGACGACCTCGCCCTGCGCATCCTCGTCCCCGCCTTCATGATCTCCGAGTTGAAGCGCGCCTTCGAGATCGGCTTCCTGCTGTTTCTCCCCTTCCTGATCATCGACCTCGTCGTCGCCTCCGTGCTGATGTCGATGGGCATGATGATGCTGCCGCCCGCAACGATCTCGCTGCCGTTCAAGCTGATCTTCTTCGTGCTGGTCGATGGCTGGTCGCTGGTGGCGGGAAGCCTGGTGCAGAGTTACGGGGGCGGATAGCTGCGGCTCCATCCGCCGTCATGCCCCGGCTTGACCGGGGCATCCAGTACGCCGCGGCCTTTCGATTTCATCACTGCGGTCTCTGGAATACTGGATCGCCCGATCAAGTCGGGCGATGACACCGAGAACGTGGCGTACAGTGAGACGGCGTCGACAGCGCCCCTACCCCTTCACGTCATACTGCTTGCTGAGGTGATCGCCGATCTGCACCAGCATGGCGACGCTTTCGGGGAAGCCCGGCTTATCCGTCGCGGCCTGGTCGGCATCGGCGCGGAATTCCCAGCTATCGCCGTCGCGGACGATCGAGATGACGAGGTCATCCGGACCATCGGCATGGACCTTCAATTCGGCCCGCGCCATGGCGATGAGTTCGGCTTCGGTCTTGGCAGGCTTGCTCATATCGACGCTCTCCCGGCATGAAGACGCGCAGGTTGCCGCTTCAACGGGCACCTGTCGAGAGGCCTCGTAGTAGCAGGGTTCCTACCGCGTCATCTTGATCTGCCGCACGACGGGGATCGTGGGCAGCGAGCCGGTGTGGTCGGCCTCGTCCTTGGCTTGCGGCGAGGCCGGCGCGCGGGCGGTTGCGTCGGGGAAGCGCTGCTTCATCTCGCGCAGGAAGCCGTCGAGCGTGTCGACGCTGGCAGCGAGCTTGGCGATCTCGGCAAATTCGGCGCTGGAGGACGCTGCCGGCTTGCTCGCGATGTCGAAGGCGACCCGGTCCGCACTCTCGCTCATCAGCGGCGCATATTTCTCGCGGAAGCGCGACAGGCCGATCGAATCGTCGGCGAGCGCATAGCCGACGGCGGCGCGGATGATGTCGCTCTTCTCCACCGCGTTGAGTGGCTTGAAGTCGCGGAAGCGGTCGCCGTAATAGAGCTCGATCTGCTCGGCGGATTCGCGCCAGCGCCGCGCCGCCCAGAAGATGTCGGAGCGCAGGCGGAGCACCTCGCGTCCGGAAACGTTGGAGACGATGTCGAGCGCGAGATCGTGGCGGCCGACGTCGCTCTGCGCGCGCGCCTCCAGCAGCAGCCGCTGCTGCCGTAGCTCACCGGAGAGATCGCTGATGCGGCTCGCGCGCAGCGCCGAGATCGCCATGTCGGGCTTGCGGTTGGCGAGGTAGATCATGGACAGGCGCGCGGCGACCTGGGCGCGGGCTGCGCCTTCGAGGCGATGGTCGACCTGGTACTGCAACAGTTCGGCGGCCTGGTCGAGCAGGTCGATCGAGGCGAGACGGTCGGCGAGGCGGCGGATCAGTTCGTCGCCGCGGCGGCCGATCGGCGTCAGTTCGCGGAACTCGTAGAACATCCCGAGCGCCTCGACCGGCGGCAGCTCGTCGCCCTTGGGCCCCAGGAAGATCTGCGTGAACAGGTCGGAGGCGAGGTCCTGCGCCTGACGCGAGGCCTCGGCGTTCGGCTGGAGCCTTGTCGCGGTGCGCGCCGCCCTGAGCGCGTCCCGGTAGCGCCCGTTCTCGGCATATATCTGCGACAGCATCTGGAGCGTCTTGACCTCGATCGAGTCGCCCCGCCAGGTCATCGACAGCGTCTCGAGCTCACGCAGCGCGTCTTCCTTGCTGATCTCGTCGCGCTTCTGCCGCAGCGCCACTTCGAGCTGCTTGGCCTCGGCCGCCGCCTGACGATCGTTCGAGGCGACCGCGAATTTGTAGTCGTCGAGCGCATCCCTGTCGTGCCCGAGCGCCTCGGCGAGCCGGCCGCGCAGCACGGCGAAGCCGGGCGCCGCCTCTGGCGATATGCCGACCACCTCGATCTCGCTGCGGCGCTTGGAGGCGCCGGCATAATCCTTCACCTCGAGCGAGGCGCGCATCGCCTCCATCGTCACGATGCGCTGGATGTCGATCGGCAGCGAGGCGATGGCGAATTCGACGTTCTTGAACTTCTCGCGCGCATCCGCCCACTTGCCCTGGCGCGCATAGGCGAGCGCCTTCCAGAGTTGGGAATCGTGGCTGTTGCCGATCACGGGATTGGCGAGGTCCTTCAAGCCCTGCGCCGGCCGGCCGATCAAGATGTTCGCGATCGCATGCATGATCAGCGCGCCGCTCTCCTCCTTGTTGAGGGGATCGGCCAGCATCAGGTCGGTCACCGACTTGGCTTCGTGGTACATGGCGCGCGACATGTAGAACTGCGCGAGATCGAGCCGCGGCAGCGAGCGCTGCGCCGGCTCGACGGCCGCGATCGCCGTGATCAGACTGCCCTGGCGCGTCCAGAAATCCTCCGACTGGCCCTTGCGCCAGCCTTCCGGACTGAAGACCGGCCGCACCGCGGTCGGCGCGCGCTCGGCGGAGATATCGACCGGCGACAGCGTCAGTCCGCCCTTCTTGCCGAGAATGACCTTGTCGGATCCGACCTCGACGCCGACCTCGTCGGAGTTCGGCCGGATCGCGATGCCGTGCGCGGATTCCAGCAGCGAGAGATCGACGAGATCCTGCCGCTTGATGAAGCCGCGCACCGGCCGCTGCCCGGTGACGACATAGAGCGTGTCGCCGGCGTCGGGATCGGTCAGCTTGTGCAACAGGCCCGGATTGGCGAAGGGGATCGCGATATTGGCGAGTGCGGGGTCGGTGATGTTGCGCGACATCATCAGCGGCAGCGGCGTCGCCTGGATCTTGTCGGCGAGCGTCAGGAGCCAATTGGTCTCCTTGCCGACCTCCTCGCTCGTCAGCGAGTAGACCAGCGGCCGGGTGAGACGGATGCGGACCGCCTGCCCCTTGTCGAGCGGCATGCGGCTGACCTCGCCGATCATCGCACCGCCCCGACTGCGGATCGCCTCGACGTCGATCGGCTTCGGCGTATCGAACACCAGCCACACCGTATCGCCGCGGCGGAACGCCGCCGCAGGCGTTGCCACCTGAAGCGGGAAGATCACGCGCAAGCCATCGCTGTCGCGGCGGACATCGACGCTGGCCACGGTGGGCTGCGGCGCGGCCGGCGCCTCGGCAGGTGCGGCCTTGATGCTTTCCTTGACCGGCTCTTTCGCAGCCTCCTTCACGACCTCCTTGGGCGCTTCGGACACCGCGGGCTTGACGGGCGCGACCGCAGCTTCCGTTGCCGGCGCCACAGGCTTCGACACGTCCTTGGGCGGTTCCGCGGCATGCGGTGCTTCGGCCGCGGGAGCCGGCGCAGGCTTCGGTGCCTCGACGGGCGGCGTCGCCGCCGGAGCTTCCGGCTTCACCTCGGGCTTGGCTTCGATCTTGGCTTCGATCCTGGCTTCGCGCGCGATCGTCTCGGACGTCGGCGGCGCGACCTCGCGATGGACCTCCTTCGGCTTCTCGGCCGCCGGCTTTTCCGAAGCCGGTCCATGGCTTTGGGCCACAGGCTTCGCCTGCGCGATCACCGCCTCAGCCGTCGCAGCGGTCTTGCCCTTGTCGGGCTGGAAGGAGATGTCGACGACGTAATTCTTCTCGTCGCGGAAGGAGTGCACGTCCGAATCGCCGATCAGCGCGATCTCGACACTGGTCTGGTCGATGTCAGACTTCTGCTTGATCGAAGCGACGTTCGGGGGCGCGGCGACGACCGCGTCCGCCAGATCGAAATTGAGGCCGGAATTGAACGCGAGCGTCAGCTTCTGCTCGTTGAGCACTGAGGACACGCCGACTCCGTCGGGCATCTCGAACACGAAGCGCACGAAAGTCGGCTGCACCGAGGCGCGCACGCGGATCTGCGGACGCTTTTTGGTCTCTGCCGCGGCGCGCTGGGCGCGCAAGGCACGTTCGGCGACACGCGCACGCTCGGCCAGTTCCTTGACCACGTCCATGGGCAGGCTTGGCGGCGGCCCCTTCCAGCCCTCCGGCAAGAGATCGATGAAGGTGCGCTCGCCGGCGTTCATGGTGTTGACGGTGACGCGCCGCGCCAGCGACAGGCGGATGGCGCTGCCGTCGGGATCGCGGCGGGCAGAATTGACGTAGTCGGGCGCACCTTCCGGAACGCGATCGACGGGAACGTCGACCGCCCGGTCGAAGCGAATGATGAGAATGGAGCCGGCCGTCGTCACCTCGGAGGGAACGTCCTCGCCGAGCTTGATCACCAGACGGGCAAAGCCGCCACCGGCCGAGAAAGTCGCCTCGCCCCGGACCACATCGGCGGCGCGGGCGGGCGCACCGAGGCCGATGAGCAGGCAGGCCGCCAGCACGGGCGCCTTGCGGACATGGCGCGACAGCCCCCGCGCCAAAGCGCGGGCTCGCGACAAAAATCCAGCGGCAGCCTTCTGCGCCATTGGCGGCGTTTCTTCCAATTCGGCGGTCCATGCCGGCACTGGCGCCGGCCCGTGCCGTCGACTGTAGGTTTTGCCAATTAAGGACTTGTTAATGCTGTAATGACGAATTCACCCGGCACAGTGCGTCGCGACGCCTGCTTGCGGGCTCGGGCGTTCGTGCTTCGAATCTGGAGAGCAAGTGGTTAAGGAGGTGTTAACACCCCGTCGTCCGCACCCGTCAGGAATGCTAATCAAACCCCGCGATTGGCCGGCAAGGCATTCAACTTGCCTCGCGCTTCGCGAATTGACTGCAAGGTCAATCGCTTTTCCGAGATTCGGCTCTCGATGTACTCACGCTCGAGATCGGTCAGCTGTGTGTTCAACAACCGCTGATAGCGGCGAATGCTATCGTCGTGAGCTTGAATGAGCGCGAACCTTGCATCCATATTCACCTCCGATTCGTTCCGCCTCACCGAGCCAACTCAGTCGTAATCGACGCCATAACGCGCGAACTCGTCGCCGATGTTCTTCTGAATTGTCCTTGCAGTCGAAATGTCAGATTTTCCGCCGATCGCATCGCCTTGCTTCAGCTTGGCAAGCCCGCGACCAAAAAGCGCGCTCGCCAGTTCGGGGGCGACTCGCAAGGCAGCATTGTAGTCATCGATCGCCGCACCGAACTCACCCATCTTCAGGTGGATCAGCCCACGCGAGTCGTACACGGCAGCGCTGGTCGATCCCGATTGAAGCGCTCTGTCGCAATCCTCCAGCGCTTCTCGCGAGGCGCTGAGAACCGCGCGGGTCCAACATCGTCCGCTCCATGCCGCCCGCGAGGCGGGCTGGAGACGGATTGCCTCGTCGTAATCATGCGCCGCGCGCTGGTGGTCGTTTTTCTTCAGGTAGGCTCCGGCGCGGTTGACGAAGGCAGCGCCATAGCCGGGATCGAGCTTGATCGCATCATCAAAGGCTTCGATCGCGAGCTCATATTCACGTCTCCTCAACTGAGCCACGCCGCGGTTGTTGAAGGCCTTTGCGTATGTCGGATTGAGTGCGATCGACTGATCGAAGTCGCTGATGGCGCTGTCGTAGTCGCCCTTTGCCGTGTAGGCGTTGCCGCGATTGTTATACGCGATTGCCAGAGCTGCCGACGAATCTGGACGCGCCTGTATGAAAGTCGTGCAGGCACCGATCCGGGCATCGAGCGAGGTGGTACCCGTCCCGTTGCACAGTTCGATATTGCTGAGATAGCTGTCCTTCACCCCGGAGTTCTGGGCCGCGACCGGCAAGCCGACCAGCATCAGGACGACAAGCGCCAGTCCGCCTTCGGCAACGGAGGATCCTGGTTTCATGTCAGGCTCCCGATCTTCTGAGATCTGGCGATTGCACGGGCTCGGACCAATTCTCTAGCAGCCGCGACAGATGTTCAGATTGAGCCTTTGCTCGGCCCTTTGCTCGGGTTGGCGTGGCCCCGCTGCGCCGGGCTTCTTCGTATATTTGTTCTTGCCCTCTTCGATCAGAGTGGAAAACCTGGTGGTTCCGTCGTCCGAGATTTCGACGTGAGGTGTAGTGCCTCGAATGCCCATCGTCGCGACCGGTGTTTCGATCTTCATGTCACCGGTCTTCGCAACCTGGCCGGCAACAAAAACGAACGTACCCTTGGTCAGGTTGAAGGCTGTCGAATTGGACTTTCCACCCGGCTCGTAGACGTATTCGTCCAATGTCATGCGGGCGTTGCTCGACAAGTTGAACGAAGTTCCATCGACGAAATTGATGCCGACCCGACTGTCGGCACCGGTTCGAACCACATCGCCCAAATAGACGGGATCACCGACTTTCGTCTGGATGGATTCGGCCCCGACGTTTGCCTGGACAATGGCGGCGCCCGCATGCTCGATGATGACCGAGCCATCGGCTGTCACAACTTTCCCGATTGGCTTTGACGACGAGTCCAGCACGGCGCGCCGCGGAGAATCGTCCTGCGCCTGAACCGGGCGGGGTGACGAAGCGGCCAGCGCAAGGACGAGACCTGCCACGAGAACAATCGCTGCACGAGTGCCCATGGCTTCCTCCTTTTCGAAGATATGATCCTCGAGCATCCGAACGGCTCCGACAGCGCCGACGAAAGCCGTCGGGGATAATGGCAGACCAGCAACAGCAAACCACGACAGCCAAAATGGTTATTCCGGGGTAATCCGAATGGCTGATCGCCGTGTCCAAAAGAGTCACTATCCGCGCCAGGTAATTTCAAACAGCTTTTGCCGCTGGAAGCGGTACCGTCGGGCGAAACGACAGCAATTCTGCCGTGATCAGCCTGGGCGGAATTCTCAGAAACGACAACTTTTTAGCGGGCATGGCTGAGGTTGCCGGCACAAAATTGTTCCCGATCGCGTGACGCGGCAAGCCGGCCAAGACGCGGCGGCATAGGGCGACGCCTGAGGCCGACCGCTAGGGCAATCGAGGTTGAAAAATGGCCGTCACGTCCACTGCAGAGCACGGGGGCGAGCGCGAAGCCGCTGCGGGCCTGCATCGCCGCGTGAAGACGGCGAAGAGCAATCCTCCTGATGTACCCGCTATTCAATCTCATGAGCGGGCCTCTGCCGGCCGTTTCGGGATGCTGTCGCTCACGGCATTGCTCTTCTCGATGATCAAAGAGGTCAGGGCCGCAGACCCGAACGCAACGTTCCTGGACGACGATACGATTACATACAAGGACTTTGCACACGGCACGTTCGAGCTCACGACCAAGGAATCAACCCCGCGGCACATCATCGTCGAGGACCCCGGACAAACGGTCGTGCTGAGCAAGGTCGGCTCCGGGCTTACCGTGAATCAGCTCGACAACAGCGCGACCCGCATGGAGGAGCTGCGGGTGGCCCAGCAGGAGGCGCTCGAAAATTTCTCGAAGGGATTTGGCAAGAACGGGTCCGGCACGCCTCCGTTCGTCGAATCTCTGCCGCTGGAGCCGATCAATTTCATAGCGCCCGCGGCGCCAAGCGCACTGCTGCCGTTGCAGCCGATCATCGTCACGGTGCCCGACATCATCACACCCGTGACACCCGTGCGGACGCCGCCGATCTTGAATGTGCAGGCGGGCCCGCTTGAACTCGACACGGTCGCGTTCGACGTCTTCGCCGCAACGAGGGGAACCTTCAGCGCCAGCAGCTCCAGCGCCGCGCTGACTTTCGGCATCAGCGGAGGCGCTACGGGCGCTACCGCGCTGCAGGGAGCGATCTACGACGTATCGAAGACCAGCTCTTATGGCACGCTTTATCTGAACAGCTCGACTGGCGCCTATGCCTTCGTTCCCAACAGTGGCGCGATCAACGCGCTGAAGACGCCGACCACCGATAGCTTTGTGATCACCGTGTCCGACGGATCGCTTTCGGCTCAACAGGCCTTCACGATCAACATCAACGGAGCCGACGACGCGGCGATCATCTCCGGCACGACGACCGGCTTGTCAATCGAATCCGGCGGCGTCGCCAATGCCCCATCCGGCCCACCTGTCACAACCGGCCCACCTGTCACAACCGGCAAGCTTTCGGATATCGACGTCGACGACCCCGCCAACACTTTCTCGGCCGTCAATTCCCCGACGAAGAGTGCACACGGCTACGGCACTTTCACGATGACCGCCGACGGCGTCTGGAGCTACACGCTCGATCAATCCAACAGCGCAGTGCAGGCTCTGAACGTCGGCCAGACGCTGACCGACACCTTCACGGTGACCAGCATCGGCGGGACCCCGCAGTTGATTACCATCACGATCAACGGCGCCAACGACGCTGCCATCATTTCCGGGACAACGACCGGCACCGTGACGGAAGCCGCATGTTGGAAGCCCGGGACTCCGATCGCGACCGGCAAGCTTGCAGATACGGATGTCGACAATACTCCCGACAGCTTCACGCCGGTGACCTCGCCAAGGGCGAGCGACCATGGTTACGGCTGCTTCCGGATGACGGCTGACGGCGTCTGGACCTACACGCTCGATAACACCAATTGCGTCGTCCAGGCGCTGAACGTCTACGACACCCTGACCGACACCTTCACCGTGACCACCATCGACGGCACCGCGCAGGTGGTGACGATCACCATCCACGGCACGAACGATCCGGCCATCATCCACGGCTGCATCACCGGCTCGGTGACCGAGCCCGATTGCAGGGAACACGGCAAGCCGACGGCGAGCGGCAGACTGACTGACACCGACGTCGACAGCACGCCGAACACATTCACGCCGGTCACTTGTGCGACCCGGAGCGCGGGCGGCTACGGCGCTTTCACGATGACCGCCGCCGGTGTGTGGACCTACACGCTCGACACCACCAACTGTGCCGTGCAGGCGCTTCCTTCCTGCGAGACTTTGACCGACACCTTCACGGTCACGACCATCGATGGGACGGAACAGACCATAGCCATCACAATCCACGGCGCCGACGATCGCGACCATTTCGGCCACGCGGCAGCTCTCGATGCCGCCGATCCGCCCCACGCCACCGCGCCCCCCGAAGACAATACGGCTGCGAGAGCCTTTGCCGCCGGTCCGACGGTGGCTGCGAGCACCCATGACGCGAACACGGATGGCATCGCCGTCTCCGGCGAAAGTCCGGATCAGGGCAAGATCGGCACAAACGGCGGTCGCGACACCTCTCACGACGGGCACGAACAGACCCTTCTTGCCGGCGGCGCCAGAGACGATCATTTCGTCTTTGCCTCGACGTCGAATTCCAGTGCAGCGCGCCCTGATATGATCTCTGGTTTCAAGGCAGACTCTGGGCGGGGCGACCTGATAGCGCTCGGCGCGCTCACCCTCTCCGTTCTGGCACTCGACCCCTCCAGCACGACGGTGCCCGCACATACGATCGCCTGGCTCTACGACAGCTCGGCGAACCAGACCATCGTGTACGTCAATCCGACGGATCAAAGCCTGAGCATCGGCGATTCCAGTCTGGTGGAAATCCATCTCGATGGCTTCTCCACCGTCCAGACGTCGGATTTCATGCTCGCGCTGGAAACGTCGGGTCATGCGATGGCAGCCGCGCCGGCCAATCTGGAACCGGGCGCGGGCAACGACGCGACCGGTAGCCCGACGACGGCGACCAGCCCCTCATCAGGCGAAACCGTCCATGAGCGAGCCGCCCTGATCGACGGAAACGGGCCCGGGCAAGCTGCGAAGGCGAGCGGGTGCACATTCGATGCCGATTGCGAACGGGTTGTCCGGGTCGGGCACACCCAGTTCGTTCAGCCCGACGATACGAACACGCGATCGGACGCGCCCACCGGCGGGAACGTGGCCTCCGCGGTGAGCCACGTGCAGCCCGTCAACCAGCTTCATCCCACGGCAGTCGCGGAGAATAGGTTCGTATTCGACAAGTTGACACCGTTCGACAACGGCAAGGGGATCGCGCCCGTTCCAGAGAGCGTGGCCGCCAAGGACAGCGGCCCGGTCATACCGTCCACGGTCGACCCAAGCATCGAGTCCGGCCCAGACTCCATCGAGACGTCACACCACGAAAATCACTTGCGCGAGCATCATCATGGGGAGCCGATAGCCGAGAACGGCCTTCCTCGAGTTGCTTCGGTTCACCTCGGGGACTCATTTCATTTCAAGCAGCACGGCTCTGACGGTTCGGGTGACATTGCGCCCGCACCCTGGCACGCGGCGGTCGGACCCTACGCCATCAAGGATGGCGCTTTGCATGGCCACCATTCAGAGCTCAGCGCAGGATGGGACGATCCTTCGGACCCGTCCGGTCATCACGAACATGCTGGCGTCGTCCACGGATTCAGGGCGGCGTCGATGCCTGAGCCGTCCCCGCCGCCTATTGATCCGGCTCACGGCGCAGGCTCAGCTCACGCCCACGTGCCCCACGATCTGATCGTGTGATGTCCGCAGGGCAACTGGATCTTCAGTGTTGTTTTCCGGTGCCATCCGATGCGGCGGAGCTGTCCCGCTCGGGACAAACATCGTCAGTGTCGCCAACCTCTTCTTGCGGCGGCAATGCATGCTGATGGTCAAGCGCGGATGTCCAGGCCAACGTCATCGCCGCGATGAGCAGCCGATTGACGGCTTCGATTGCGCGTTCTGCTACGGACGAGTAATTCATGGCTTCCGCCCGCGCGGCTGATTGCCGATGGCGGGAGCCTAGGACGAACTCTCCAGCACCACTGTACTCCAGTTCACAGTTGCACGCGTCAACTCATCGCAGCCTCAGAAGATGCCGCTTGCTTCAGCTGCATCTGCAACGCGAGCCGACGAGCTTCGTGCGGCAAAGACATCAAGCTCGCGATCACCCCACTCCCCGGCGCGTTTGATCTGCGTACTTGGTTGCCGAGTAGGCTCGCACAACCTCAGAGGTGTTGCGGTCCATCAACGACTCTGAATCAAATGTGATCATTGCGATGCGAATGCGATTGGTCAACTTTTTTGGGGGAGCAATCAATGAGCGGAGAAGCCAACTGCATTGTATGTAGCCAGGCAAGAGCGGTCGTAGCCGTCTTTCCAATCGCGCGGGGCTATGCACTAAAGGTATACGAGTGTTCCTGCTGCCACAGCACCCTTCATCTCGTGACTCGCACGACGAAGGCTGCGCTGATCAGGCAGCACTGCGAGACCCTCCTTCCCGTCGAGAAGCCGCTGAGCGCGACGGGTCCCAGGGTTCAACAGCGGTTCGCGAACTAGACACGCAAGGCGTCTAGCCGCGTACAGTCCGAACGACCGCGCGATTGCGCGCAGGTTGCCGTAGCGCGCCGCGCCTCCGGAGCCTTCAATTAGGCTTTTGCGTCGGCTTGCCGTCGATCTTGGGGAGATCGCCGGCCGCGGCCGATTGATCGCCGCCGCCATTGGCCCGGCGGGCCATCTCGACCGTCAGCCGCTCGGCGGCCTCCGGCGACATCACGCCCATGATGTCCGACATCTTTCGCGGCGCGATCTGCGAGGCGATCTCGATCAGCACGCCCATCTCGAGCCGGTCGAACACCCGTGCGGCGTCCTTGGGCTTCATGCCCTCATACATGGTCACGAGGCCCTTCATGCGCTGGGCTTCGGCGGCCTTCTGCTCGGCCTGGGTCGCGGAGATGCGGGATTCCACCGCCTTCATCTCCTCGACCTTGTTTTCGATGCGCTTCTCGGCCGACTTCAGCAGGCTCTCGCGGATGTCGATCTCGCGCTGGCGGGACTCGATCTCCTGGCGGCGTGCCTGCAAGCGCTCCAGGATCGCGCGCTCGGAGGCCGAGACCTGCGGCTGGGCCTCGTCCATCTTGACCACGGTGCCCTCGGGCTTGGTCTCGGGCGCGGCGGGCTTCGGCGCCTCCTTCGGCGCGCCGTGGGTAGATCCCGTGATATCGGGGTCTTCCCGCCCCGTCGGAAAGTTCAGATTCTCCTGCGCCCAGGATTTTTTGATCTGGCTCGGCTGGTAGTCGAAGACATAGCCGCCATTGATCACGAGGCCCACGACCTTGAGCGTGGCGAGCCCCGCGACGGCGACCAGGACGACTGGAATGACGCGGATGTTACGAAAGGATTTCATACCCTGACTTTATGCCGCAAGGCCGTTGGATCGTCGGCGCTCGGAGAAGGCTTCGGCCGCAGCCGCCACCGCCTTCGCCGATGAGGGCTTGGCCGCGGGCACCGCGGCCGCTTCCGGGCTCGCCGCAGGGCGCGCGGCGATCGCGATCTTGGACAGGCGCCGCACCACGTTGTCGGCTTCGCCGAGCTGCTTGTAGAGCTGGTCCGACATCTGCGTCGCCGCCGCAAGCTGGCTGCCGAGGTTCTCGTTGACGTCGCGCACCGCGAGCTTCAGCCCGCCGATCGCGCGCTCGGCGATCTCGGTGGCGGTGATCAGCTCGCCGATGACCGCCTTCAGCGAATGCTCGTCCGCCTTCAGCCGCGTCAGCCGCTTGTTGAGCATGACACAGTAGACGATGGTCAGCATCAGCAGGATAGCCACCAGCGTCTCGATCGCCATTCCCAGGGAGTGGTTCATGGGGCCTCCATCATCTTGTTCTGCTCGTCCACCTTCTCGAACATCGCAAGTGTCGTACTTGGCTTGCGCAGGGGTTTCGTCACCCGTATCGCGACGCGGTCGCCGACCCGGCCCATCCGCCCCTCGGTCAGGGTGACGTCGCCACAACGCACGGTCACGTTGGCATCCGCGCGCATGTCGAGCGGCAGGGTGTCGCCGACCTTGAGCCGCATCAGCTGCTTGAGCGGGATTTCGGCCTCGTAGAGCACGGCATCGACCGCGATCTCGGCCTGGTTGATCTCGGTGGCGAAATGGCCCTCCCAGATCGTGTCGCGGCCGAATTTTTCGCCCATGAACATCTGGAGCAGGACGCCCCGGATCGGCTCGATGGTCGCGTAAGGCAGCAGCAGCTCGATGTTGCCGCCGCGATCTTCCATGTCGATGCGCAGGCGCACCAGGATCGCGGCGTTGGCAGGACGGCTGATCGCGGCGAAGCGCGGATTGGTCTCGAGCCGGTCGATCGTGAAGGTCACCGGCGACAGCGGCCGGAACGCCTGCTCGGCGTCGACCAGCACCACCTCGACCAGTCGCTTGACCAGCTCGGTCTCGATCGTGGTGTAGGGCCGGCCCTCGATGCGGAGCTGGCTGGCGCCGCGGCGGCCGCCGAGCAGCACGTCGATCATCGAATAGATCAGGCTGGAATCGACCACCGCCATGCCGAAGTTTTCCCACTCCTCGGCCTTGAACACCGAGAGAACGGCCGGCAGCGGGATCGAGTTCATGTAGTCGCCGAAGCGCACCGAGGTGATGCGGTCGAGCGAGACCTCGACGTTGTCGGAGGTGAAATTGCGCAAGGAGGTCGTCAGCAGCCGCACCAGGCGGTCGAAGACGATTTCGAGCATCGGCAGACGCTCGTAGGAGACCATCGCTGAATCGATGATCGCGCGAATGCCGGAATGGTCGTCGAGCGTGACGTCGCCGACCGCGAAGCCGAGAAGATTGTCGATCTCCTCCTGCGACAGCACCCGCTCGCCGGAATTCTTGCCGGCGCCGAGATCGCGGCTGCCGTCCTCGACCATGGCCGCCCATTGCAGGGCCATGGTCTCGGATAGTTCGTTTTCGGCAGCAGCCTTCGCGGCCTCCGCGGGATCCTCGGAATCAAGCGAGGCCTCCCATTGGGCGGCAATTGCATCCTGGTCTGGTTGGTCGGTGCCTGCCATGATCCCTAGCCCGTCATGCTCACTGGATCACGACTTCCTTGAACAGCACCGCGCTGACCTGGATCGGGGAAACCGCCGCATTGACGCGCTTGGTCAGCTCTTCCTTGAGGCGGAAGACGCCGGCGGACCCGTTGAGGTCGGAGGAGCGCAGCTCGCGCACATAGGTCTGGAAGATGTCGGTGATGCGCGGCATCGTCGGCTTGATCGCCTCGATCTGCTTCTCTTCCTTCAGCTCCAGCACGATCTTGAGCTTCAGATATTGCACACGCTCACCGGGCGCGCCGGCGAGGTTGACCATGATGTCGGGCACGTCGACGAAGGCCGGCGGCTTCGGCGGCGGCGCCGCCTCGGCGTGATGCTCGTCGTCGCCATGACGGAAGAAGAAGAACCAGGTCGCGGCACCGCCACCGAGGACGGCGAGCAGACCGACGGCCATAATGATGAGCTTGAGCTTGTTCTTCGGCGGAGCGGCTTCCGCGCCTTCGACGGCTGCGCCGCCTTCCGCTTCATTGTCTGCCATGGTCGATAGGCTCGCTCATCTCATAAGGGGTCGAAAGAGCGAAGCCTCCTGGCAGACAGTGACGCGATACAAATGCCCCAGCGCAGTGCGCTCCTCTTACACGCAAACGCTACGGTAATAATGGTTAACGGAATCTTTCGATTGGGCCTCCACTAGGAAAAATCTGCCGGGCAAACATGGCTAACAGAACCTTTCTGCCGCCTCCCCGCGCCCCTCAAAAATCGACAAGACATTGAAATTACGCCATTTTTCGAGTTGGCACGGCTTTCGCTGAGAGAGGACCGAGGCCGGAGGGTTTGGGAGAACCTGGCGGTCTCGTTCACGGGTCGGCCAAGGCGCTTGGGAGAGCGAGGTGGCAGGCTCACTCAGGGGAGATTTCCGATGCAGAACGCGCTTCTGATCGGCTTGTCACGGCAGATGACGTTGGAACGGCAGATGGATGTCATCGCCAACAACGTCGCCAATGCCAACACCAACGGCTTCAAGGCCGACCATTCGCTGTTCGAGGAGTTTCTCAACTCGAACGCGCGTGAGGACAATTTCATCGCGTCCGACCGCCGGGTCTCCTATGTGCAGGACCGCGGCACCTTCCGCGACGTCGGCCAGGGGCCGATGGAGCCGACCAACAACCCGCTCGACATGGCGATCGACGGCAACGCGTTCTTCGCGGTGCAGGCCAATGGCGGCGAACGCTACACCCGCGACGGCAAATTCTCGCTCAACAGCACCGGCCAGCTCGTCACCTCCGACGGCAACCTCGTGCTCGGCACCGGCGGCCCGATCACCTTCCAGCCGACCGACCACGACATCAACGTCGCACCCGACGGCACCGTCACGGTGCTCGAGGGCACCGCCAAGACCGACTCGATCCGCGGCAAGATCCGCATGGCTGCGTTCGACGATGCGGCGAAGCTGACCAAGCTCGGCGCCAACCTCTACGACGTCGGCTCAGCGACCCCGCAGGCCATCACCAAGTCGACCGTGCGCCAGGGCTACATCGAGAAGTCCAACGTGAACTCGGTCGGCGAGATGAGCCGCATGGTCGAAGTCATGCGCAGCTACACCGCCATCGCCAACCTGCTCCAGCAGCAGAGCGACCTCCACAAATCGGCGATCGAGAAGCTCGCCGACGTTCCGGCCTGATTAGGGGATCATTGACATGCAAGCGCTCCACACCGCTGCGACCGGAATGGCGGCCCAGGAACTCAACGTCCAGGTCATCTCCAACAACATCGCCAACCTGCGCACCACCGGCTTCAAGAAGCAGACGGCGGCGTTCCAGGACCTGATCTACGAGCACGTCCGCCGCGTCGGCGCGCAGGCCTCGGACCAGGGCACCATCGTGCCCGTCGGCGTCGACATCGGCGGCGGCGTCAAGACCGTCGGCACGCCGCGCAGCATGACGCAGGGCACGCTGTCGCAGACCGGCAACGACCTCGACCTCGCGATCTCGGGCGAAGGCTTCTTCAAGATCCTGATGCCCGACGGCACCTTCCAGTACACCCGCGACGGCACCTTCCAGATGGACAACCAGGGCCGCGTCGTCACCGCGCAGGGCAACCCGGTGCAGCCGACCATCACCATCCCGAACAACGCCTCCGGCCTCGCCGTCAACGAGCAGGGCCAGGTCTCGGTGACGCTGCCGGGTTCGTCGACTTCGGCCGTTCAGGGCCAGATCGGCGTGACCCGCTTCATCAACAAGGCGGGCCTCCAGCCCGTCGGCAACAATCAGTTCGTCGAAACGCCCTCTTCCGGCCCGCCGCAGGACGGCACCGCGAACTCCGAAGGCTACGGCAAGGTCACGCAGGGCAGCCTGGAGCAGGCCAATGTCGACGTCGTCTCGGAGATGAGCGACCTGATCGCCGCGCAGCGCGCCTACGAGATGAACGCCAAGGTCATCAGCGCCGCCGACCAGATGATGCAATCGACCACGGCGCTGTTCCGCTGAGGTAATGACGATGATCCGCACCACCCTCGCCACGATCTCCGCTTTCCTGCTGCTGGCGCTGCCGGCGCAGGCCGCCGACGATTTCATCGCAGCGCCGACGCTGCGCGCGAGCGTCACCGTGACCTCGGACGTGGTGCGGGTCGGCGATCTCATCGACCATGCCGGCTCGGCCGCGCTGATCCCGGTCTACCGCTCGCCCGATCTCGGCACCACCGGCGCGCTGCCGGTCGCGCATGTGCTGTCGGTGCTGCGCGCAAAGCAGGTGATCGGCGTGATGACCGGTGACATCAAGGAAGTCCAGGTCACCCGCCTCGCCCGCACACTCGCCAACAAGGACCTCGAAACCGCGGTGGCCTCGGCGCTCGAGCGCCGCTTCGGCCTTGGGGAAGCCGCCAACATCGCCGTCACGTTCGACCGCGGCGTCGCCGACATGCGGCTCGACGCCTCCAACACCGGTGCGCTCCAGCCGGTCGCAACCCGCTATGACGCCCGCAACGGCCGTTTCGACATCGCCTTCGAGATCAACAACGACAACAATCCGACGCCGACCAAGCTGCGCTTCACCGGCATCGCGATCGAGACGGTGGAAGTGGCCGTGCTGACGCGCGACATCGACCGCGCCGACCTCCTGAAATCCTCCGACGTCACGCTGGAGCGCCGGCCCAAGGCCGAGGTCACCGGTGAGCCCGCCTCGCGCGACCGCACCATTGGCATGCAACTCCGCCGGCCGATGCGGGCGGGCATGCCGATCCGCGTCGCCGACATCGTCAAGCCGGACTTCGTGTCGCGCGACCAGAGCGTCACCGTCATCTACCAGGTCCCCGGGATCTACCTCACCACGCGCGGCAAGGCGCTCGAGAGCGGCGCCGAGGGCGACACCGTGAGCGTGCTCAATCTCCAGACCAAGCGCACGCTGGCAGGCATTGTCACCGGTCGCGGCCAGGTGACGATCCAGGGCGCGAGCCAGTCCGCGCCGATGGCGCCTGCGGTCGAGCAGACCTCCTCGCTCAAGCGCGACGAAACGCCCACCCCTGCGGCCGCTGCTGCAGCGCTCGCCCAGAGCCTGGTCCAGGCCCCCGCGTCTCCAGCCCAAGCCGCTCAAGCTCAGATCGCCCAAGCCCATATTCCGCAAGTTCGCGTCCCGCAAGCTCCAGCCAAGTCAGAGTAAGTCATGTCCAGGTTCAGTTCGGCTTCCCGTCTTCGTCGCGTCGCGATCTCTGGTCTGCTGCTGGCAGTTTGCGCGCTGGCGAGCGGCTGCTCCTCGATCGACCGCCTGTCGCAGATCGGCGAGCAACCGAAATTGTCGGCGATCGACAATCCGACGACGCAGCCCGGCTACAAGCCGGTGCAGATGCCGATGCCGAAGCCGGAAGTCGCCTCCTACAATCCGAACTCATTGTGGCGCAACGGCAGCCGCGCCTTCTTCAAGGACCAGCGCGCGACCCATGTCGGCGACCTCCTGACCGTGACCGTGAACATTACCGACAAGGCCAACATCGCCAACGAGACCCAGCGCAGCCGAACCGCCAAGGAGGATTCGGGGATTACCGATTTCATCGGCAGCAAGACGGTCACGCAGCCGCTCAAGATCCTGCCCGGCCGCCTTCTCACCACCGACTCGACATCCTCCGCCGACGGCAAGGGCTCGGTCAATCGCACGGAGGCCTTGCAGACCAACGTCGCCGCGGTCGTGACCCAGGTGCTGCCGAACGGCAACCTCGTCGTCGAAGGCAAGCAGGAGATCCGCGTCAACTACGAGATCCGCGAACTCATCGTCGCCGGCATCGTCCGCCCCGAAGACATCCAGAGCGACAACACCATCGATTCCAGCAAGATCGCACAGGCCCGCATCGCCTATGGCGGCCGCGGCCAGATCACGGACGTGCAGCAGCCGCGCTACGGTCAGCAGGTCATGGACGTGCTGTTGCCCTTCTAAGCCTCTCCCGAGCTCCCACATCGTGTTCGCGAACCTAGGCGCGAACGACGATGTACTACGCGGCCCTCGCTAGCTCCCCTGGCGAGGGCCGCATGTATTTTGTAAAGCCGATTGGGACGACTGACGGCGGGGATTGCCGTAGGAGCCTCACGTAAACTCCGCCTCCACCACGCCCAGCCCGTCCAGCTCCATCCGCACCTTGTCGCCGGCCTTCAGCCACAGCGTCTTCACCAGGCTCCCCGTCAGCACGAGTTGCCCCGCGTGCAGACCCTTGCTTTCGGCGGCGAGGTGGTTGGCGAGCCAGGCGAGTGCGTTGTGGGGGTGGCCGAGCACGTCGGCGCCGGTGCCGTGGCTGACCTCTTCGCCATTGACGATGGCGCGGCCCTTGACCGCCTTCAGATCCGGCACCGACGAGCGCGGCACCGCCTCACCCAGCACGCAGCCGGCGGCGAAGAAATCGTCGGCGATCAACGTCGGCGCGCCCATCGACTCCCACTTCACATAGCGGTCGTCGACGATCTCGATCGCGGGATGATAGAACTCAACGGCCTCGCCGATCCATTCGGCCGTGAACGGCGCCTCGCCGGCGGCGAGGTCGCGCTTCAATCGCACCGCGATCTCGCACTCGACGCCGACACGGACATAGTCGGCAGCCGCGAGCTTGGCCCCGCTCTCGTGCACGCCCTTCTGGAACACGCTGCCGCCGCAGGGATGCGGGATGCCGATATAGTCCTGCATCACCTGGCTGGTGCAGCCGATCTTGTAGCCGACCAGCGGCCCGACATGCGGCAGCAGCAGATCGTGCAGCGCGCGCTGGACCTGATAGCCCTCGGCTTCGTCGGCCGGTGGATGGTCCAGCGCCGCGAGCGGCGCGTGGTTACGGCGCGCGAGCGCAATCGCCTTTGCGGCTTTGAGAATCTTGTCCATCGGCGCCGGCTCCCACGCTACGCAATTGAGGTCGGCACTTCAGCATCCCTGCCGGGGCGTGACAAGCGCGGGCCAAGGGACGGGCCAAGGGCGGCCTCAGCCCTTGACGAGGCCGAGCCGGATCAGGCTCTCGGCCGTCGCGAGGATCGCCTCAGTGTTGGAACGGGCCTGCCAGCCGAGCAGCGACCTCGCCTTGGCGCTGGTGGAATGCCGAACCCTTCCAAGCATCGGCACGACCGCGCGCAGCAGCGGAATCCGGTTCGCGGCCAGCCGCACCAGCCAGTCCGGGGCCTGGAGCCGCGGAACCCGGCGCGCCCTAGGCCCGAGTTCCCGCCGCAGCACCCTGGCGATATCGAGGATCGACATCGTCTCACCGGAGACCGCGATGAAGCGCTCGCCTTTCGCTTCGGGCGCCGTCATCGCGCGCAGGTGCAAATCGGCCACGTCGCGCACGTCGACCACGCCGAAATAGACCCGCGGCACCGCCGGCATGGCGCCGTCGAGCAGCGATTTGACGATCTCGATCGAGCCGGAGAAGTCCGGCCCGAGCACGGGGCCAAAAATGCCGGCGGGATTGACGACGGACAATTCGAGCCCACCGCCCTCGCGCGCGACGAAATCCCAGGCGGCCCGCTCGGCCAGCGTCTTGGATTTGATGTAGGGCTGCACGTCGGCGCCGTCGAGATTGGTCCAGTCGGTCTCGTCGAACGGCCTGTCGCGCGCCGGATGGCCATAGCCGATCGCGCCCAGCGACGAGGTGACGACGACCCGGCTGACGCCGGCCTCGTGTGCGGCACGCAGCACGCGCAGCGTACCGTCGCGGGCCGGGATGATCATCTCGTTCTCGTCCTTGGGAACACTGGTCGACAATGGCGAGGCGACATGGAGCACGTAATCGCAGCCGGCGACGGCCTCTCGCCAGCCGTCGTCCGCGGTGAGATCGGCGGTGAAAAAGGACAGGCTTTCCGGCGACGCAGCTCCGCCCTCGCGCAACATGGCGAGCACGTCGGCCTGCCGGTCCGGGCGGCGCACCGTGGTCCGCACCTGATGGCCGGCGGCCAGAAGCTGCAGGACGACATGGATGCCGACGAAGCCGGACCCGCCGGTCACCAGAACAATGCTCATTGCCGAATTCCCCTCATTGCGCAGGCCGGCGAATTGGTTCCGCCACCCTGCTCAAGGCCGCATCTGGTCACTATCTCCCGGGGAACAAGTAGAATGGATTTCGAGACCGGTATGGAAAACCTGACCAGCGTTTGCGACGGCGACTGCGATTGCAGCTCCGACCCTGCCCTGCTCGCCGACTTCAAGCGGGCCATTCATGCGCTTGGCGGCAAGTGGAAGCTGGAGATCCTGTTCGCGCTGATGAACGGCGCCGTTCGCTTCGGTGCGTTGCGGCGATCGATCGGCGGCATCACCCAGCACATGCTGACCACGCAGCTGCGCGAGCTCGAGCAGGACGGGTTGGTGTCGCGAACCGTCTTCGCGGAGAAACCTTTGAGGGTCGAGTACGAGTTGACGGATGCGGCCTATGGCCTGTTGCCGGCGTTTAAGGAAATATTGAGCTGGTCCAGGCTTTATGGCGATGCGCGCCTTGTGGCGTCGCAGCAAGCCTGATTGCAGCCAAGCCTGATTGCAGCGATGTGTGAAGCTGCCGGATCGTTGCCTCAGCCTTCGAGTCGATCTCGTTGATGCGACTCGCAAAACCTCCCCCACCTGAAGTGAAGGCTGTTTCTCATCCGAACTTACGTGAGCTCGGAGGAAGTGACTCTAGCCCATTGATCGTGATTCACTTTTCGCGATCGCTGATGCGCGTCGCGGCAAGCGGCAGACAAAATGCTGATCACGGCGCTCAAGCTGCACCGTGAGCCCAAAAACAAAGAGCCGCATCGCTGCGGCTCGGACTCTATTCGTCGCGGTAGACCTTCTCGCGTTTCTCGTGGCGCTCCTGCGCTTCCACCGAGAGCGTTGCGATGGGCCGGGCTTCGAGCCGTTTCAAAGAGATCGGCTCGCCGGTGTCCTCGCAATAGCCGTAGGTGTTGTCCTCGATACGCTGGAGCGCGGCGTCGATCTTGGCGATCAACTTGCGCTGGCGGTCGCGGGCGCGGAGTTCGATGGCGCGGTCGGTTTCGGACGATGCCCGATCGGCGAGATCGGGGTGGTTCACGTTCTCCTCCTGCAGAGCCTGCAGCGTGAGCTTGGACTCTTTGAGGATCTCATCCTTCCAGGCGAGGAGCTTCAAACGGAAGTACTCCTTCTGCCGGTCGTTCATGAAAGGCTCTTTTTCGGTCGGTCGGTAGTTTTTCAACTTTTCCAAGGGCGGCCTATCTGTCTAAGCAACGACTCGCAACGGAACGGGGTCCGTTAAGCCGGGCTTATATAGCGGCCTCCTGTGACAGACAATATTTCCCTGATCGTTCGGTTAGCGCCCCCAAGCCCTTGCACAGGAAGGTTTATCCTGGAGAACCCGGGGGCGGCCGAAGGCCTAGTAACCGACCGTGAAACGCTGCCTTGGATGGGCCGGCCGCTCGATCTCGTCGGCGAGCGCAATGGCGTAGTCGGCGAAGCTGATCCAGCTTTTCCCGTTCGCATCTGCGAGAAGCTGATCGGTCCCGAGCCGGAACTTGCCGGTTCGTTCCCCCTCGATGAAGAGGGCCGACGGCGAGATGAAGGTCCAGTTCAGGTCCTTTTCCTCTCGCAGCAGGTCAAGGAAAGCCCCGCCCGCCTCCGCTTCGGCCTTGTATTGGGCGGGAAAACCGGGGGTTGTAACCAGTTTGACGCCGGGAGCGACTTCCAGGCTGCCGGCACCGCCGACAACGAGGTAGCGACCAACGCCGGACGCCTTCGCCGCGCCGATCAGCTTGAGCGGGTCGCTGGCCAGGAAGTGCACGGAACTCACGGCGACGTCATGCCCGGCCCACAGCTTGGCAAGGCCGGCCTGGTCGAGCACGTCGCCCTTGGTGGACGTGACGTTCGGCAGGGTCGCGATCTTCTCGGGGTTCCGGGCGATTGCCGTGACGGCATGGCCGCGGCGCGACAGTTCCTTGGTGATCTCCGACCCGGCCCGGCCCGAGGCGCCGGCGACTGCGATTTTCATGGAAGGCTCCTTTGCTTCTTTTGGTAACTAACGGTTACTAGATATCGCAACGGATGCTGGTGTTAAGAGAGCACTTTGTGCTTACCTGATTACGCAAGAGTAACCGGGACCCGTCACCGGCGCGCGAGCCGCAAGGGGCCAAACGGATCGTGAGGACTTGACGATGAAGCCAGACGTCTATGCAGCGAACTGCCCCACGCGCCAGATCCTCGACCGCGTCGGCGACAAATGGGCGGTGCTGATCCTGCTGCTGCTGCGCGAGGAGCCGATGCGCTTCAATCAGTTGCGCCGAACGATTGAAGGCATTTCGCAGAAGATGTTGAGCCAGGTTCTCAAGTCGCTCGAGCGCGACGGCCTGATCAAGCGTCACGCCATCGCAACCGTACCGGTGACGGTGGAGTATTCGATCACGCAGCTCGGGGGGACGCTCGCGGCCGCCGTCGATCCCCTGCGCGATTGGGCCGAGCAGAATCTGAAGGACGTGCTCGCCGCCCAGCGCCGCTACGACACGCAGCAGAAGGACGAAGCGGCCTAAGCCTGCCCGGCCTTGGCCAGCTCGACCTCGACGCGCAGCTCGATCTCGGACAGCAGGGAATCCAAACTAGGATCGCCCGAGGATGATTTCAGGTTCGCCGCGGCATCGCGCAGCCGCATCACGGTCGAGGCGTCGAGATTGCCGGACAGTAATCCCATCTTGAGATCGTCGAGCACGTCGAGCGCGGTCCTGCCACGGGCGACCGAGCGCTTGCGGCGCTCGACCGGATCTTCCTCGATGCCTTGCAGTGCGAGCAGCCCATCGATGTTCGCGGCCGCCTTCGGTGCGGCAGCGCCCCGCGTCTCCTGCGCCGACGAGGTGTCGGGCAGCACGAAGGTGCCGGAGCTCGTCCGCCTGGCCTGGCTGGCCGGCGTACCAAGCGTGGTGCCGTTCGGTCCGTAGATGCGCATCGCAGGAATCCGGGTGATCGATGCCGTCACCTTCGCCGTCTTATGGTTAACGGCGCGTAAACGGCCCGGCAAAATCTGCCGAGAGGCGGCAGTTTCGCTCCTCAGGGAGAACGCTCCCTGACACCGGTGGAAACAGGTTTATTCAACCTATTCAATCGCGTAACCCCGCTGCCCCGCGTTGGCACAGCACTCGCAAGGAAAGCGTCGGACCAGCTCGTCATGGGAGTGTCGAGGATGGTTCGAGATGTGAGGAGCCTCGGGGAGCAGAGGATGCCAGGCGTTCGTTGGGTGAGGATTGTTGGGGTGGCCTGCGCCGCGCTGTCAGCGCTGGCGCTCTCGGTCACGCCTGCAAGCGCGACATCGCGCATCAAGGACCTCGCCAATATCGAGGGCGTGCGGCAGAACCAGCTCATCGGCTACGGCCTCGTCGTCGGCCTCAACGGCACCGGCGACACGCTCAACAACATCCCCTTCACCAAGCAGTCGCTGCAAGCGATGCTCGAGCGCATGGGCGTCAACATCCGCGGCGCCACCATCCGCACCGGCAACGTCGCCGCCGTGATGGTCACGGGCAATCTGCCGGCCTTCGCCACCCAGGGCACGCGCATGGACGTCACCGTCTCCGCGCTGGGCGACGCCAAGGATCTGCGCGGCGGCACCCTGCTGGTCACGCCCCTGCTCGGCGCCGACGGCAATGTCTACGCGGTCGGACAGGGCTCGCTCGCGATCTCCGGCTTCCAGGCCGAAGGCGAAGCCGCGAAAATCGTGCGCGGCGTTCCGACCGTCGGCCGCATCGCCAACGGCGCCATCATCGAGCGCGAGATCGAGTTCGCACTCAATCGGCTGCCGAATGTGCGGCTCGCGCTGCGCAACGCCGACTTCACCACGGCCAAGCGGATCGCGGCCGCGATCAACGACTATCTTGGCGTCAAGACGGCCGAGCCGATCGATCCCTCGACGGTGCAGCTTTCGATCCCGCCGGAGTTCAAGGGCAACGTCGTCGCCTTCCTCACCGAGATCGAGCAGCTCCAGGTCGATCCTGATCTCGCCGCCAAGATCGTCATCGACGAACGCAGCGGCATCATCGTGATGGGCCGCGACGTTCGCGTCGCAACCGTCGCGGTGGCGCAAGGCAACCTCACAGTCACCATCTCCGAGAGCCCGCAGGTCAGCCAGCCCAACCCGCTGTCACGCGGGCGCACCGTGGTCACGCCGCGCACCGGCGTCAGCGTCGTCGAGGACGGCAAGAAGTTCGCCGTCGTCAAGGACGGCGTCTCGCTTCAGCAGCTCGTCGACGGCCTCAACGGCCTCGGCATCGGCCCGCGCGACCTCATCAGCATCCTCCAGGCGATCAAGGCCGCCGGCGCGATCGAAGCCGACATCGAGGTGATGTGATGCAGACCAGCATGATCACCCCCCCCCACGTCGTCACCTCCTCGGCCTTCTCGGTGGAGAGCCGCAACGGCCGGCCCGACTTCGAGCTCGCCGCCGCGTTGCAGAAGGTCTCGCCACAGCAGCAGTCCAAGGCGCAGAAGACCGCCACCGATTTCGAGGCGATGTTCCTCAACAGCATGTTCTCGCAGATGACCTCGGGCCTGAAGGGCGAAGGTCCGTTCGGCGACACCCCGGGCACCGGCGTGTGGCGCTCGATGCTGACCGAGCAATATTCCAAGAACTTCGCCAAGGCCGGCGGCGTCGGTGTCGCCACCGAAGTCTACCGCACCCTCATCATGCAGCAGGCGAAAACGATCCGCACGGCATAAGGTCAACCGAGATGAACCATTTCAACGCCTCACGTCAGCCGGTGCAAGCGCAGCGCCCCAACACCGCACCCGGCAACGCCGAGGCGCGCAAGGTCGCCGAGCAGCTGATGGATTCGATGAACGCCCTGCTCGGACTGGTCGAGCGCGAGACCGAGCTCGTCCGCGCCGGCCAGGTCCGCGAAGCGATGACGCTCGAGAGCAAGAAGCAGGAGCTGTCGCGCAACTATGTCAGCGCCGTCAGCGAATTGAAGACGAACCAGGCCCAGCTCGCGAAATCCGCGCCCGAGCTGCTCTCGACGCTGCATCGGCACCACGATGCGTTCCGCGCGATGCTCCAGGTCAATCTCACCGTGCTCGCGACCGCACACGCGGTCTCCGAGAGCGTGGTGCGCGGCGTCAACGCCGAGATCCAGAAGCGCAACGTGCCCAACACCTACACGGCGGCGGGACGCCGCGCGGCTCCGGGCCCACGCCACATCACCCCGCTCGCGGTCAGCCGCTCGCTCTGAGCGCGCGCGAAAACTCCCTGCAATTTTACGAAAAACCGCGCGGCGATATCGTCGCGCGGTTAGGCACGTTTGCTTACCCGGTCTTCAATCCTGGTGTTCCATGGTTGCGTATTGAGAGGGGTTGGGATTTGACTCAGACAAGGCAACCAGGAGGCTGCCATGAGTACAGATTTCAGCATCAGGCCGGTGGGGATACCGGCCCCCGTGCAGATCATAACGACGTCCAATGCGGCGGCGAACGAGGCCGTGCAAACTGATTTGCCGGTGAGCCAGACGGTCGCCGCGAGCGATACGAGCGCGGCTGCGCGCAATGATTTGCAGAGCACCAACGACAGCGTTTCACGCCAGGTCGTTTTCAACCAACCCGCCGCGTCCTTCGTGTTCCAGGTCGTGAACGAAAGGACCGATGCGGTCGTCGATCAGTTTCCGGACGAAGCGATGCTGCGGCGGCGGGCCTATTTCCACGCACTGGACATGAAGTCCGAGCCCCCGCGTCCACTCAGCACCGATCGCAGCGCCTGACGTTCACTCCGCGGGTCGCGACGGCCGTATCGAGGTCGCTCGAACCGGTCGCGTTACGACCGTCCCGAAAGACCGGCGGCGATATTGCGATTGATCTCGATCAACGGGCGGAAGTGATCGAGCTGCGGGCTCATCAGCAGCGCTGCAGTCTGGCTCAGCACGAACACGCTGATATTGGCGATCCTCTGCCGAACGTCGAGCGGCTGCGGATTGGTGTCGCGCATCGCCTCGCTCAGGAAGATGGTCCAGAGCTTGCGGTTGAACATCAACGCCTGCGTCGTCTGCTCGTTGAAGGGATCGGCACTGTTGATGGCGTCCTGCAGCTTGTTGGCGGCCTTCAGGAGCGTCTGCGCCTCGATATCGCGAGGAGACGCAGTGGTCGTGGCTACACGCGCGTAGGCCGAAGCAGCAGAACTCGACATCGATCACCCTGGAGGTTTCCTCGCCCGTTGTACAGGCTTAAGGATTTCTTTCCCAACCCTAGGCAGCACCGCTTAAGATTTGCTTACGTGAGAGTGCGGACGATCTCCGGACAATTACGGGTCGCGGCATCCACCTTCACCTCAAGGCTAAATCCGAGTGCGCGCACTGTAAACGATTGCATCCATCATGCGCTGATCTGAGCTAATCGACAGTTAGCGATCTCGCTCAAAACAACGGCGAAGCCTAGGCTTCGCCGTTGAATGATTCATCGTGTACGTCAGCGTCGCGCTTAGCGGAGGAGCTGAAGCACGCTCTGCTGCGACTGATTGGCGAGCGACAGCGCGGAGACTGCGATCGACTGGCGCGTCGAGAGCGCCTGGCTGTTGGCCGCTTCCTCGTTGGTGTCCGCAAGTGTCAGGCTCGACGAGCCGGTCTGCAGCACGTTGATCAGGTTCTTGCTGAAGTCCTGACGGATCTGCACGATCGACAGGTTCGAACCGAGCGTCGACGCCTCGGCACGCAGCGTGGTGCTGGCCGAGTTGAGCGAAGTCAGAATGGCGTTCGCCGATTTCGAGTCCAGGAAATCAACGCCCGAGGTCAAGGGAGCAAGGTTGAGGCCGGCGTCGTTGAAGGTGACGCCCTGAATGTTCAGCGTCGAACGCCCGGTTTCGTTGAACACGAGCTTGAGCGTATCGCCGTTCAGCAGATTGACGCCGTTGTAGGAAGAGTCCTGCGCCGTGGTGTTGATTTGCGCGAGCACGTTGTTGTACTGCCCGACCAGATTGGCGCGCGTGGCTTGCGAATCCGGGTCGACGGTGGGCGCCTGCGCGATCAGGCCATAGAAGGGCTGGCCGCTCGCCGCGGCCGTGCCGCCGATTGCGCCGATCGTCGAGGACGCCGAGTCGTTGGAGGTCACGATGTTGAGATGACCGGTCGTGTCGATCGTCGCCTGCAGGTTGTTCGCCGCCAGCGCCGCGTTGAGCTGATTGAGCGTGGAAACCTGCCCGACGCCGGCGCCGAAGGTGATGCTGGTGGCGGTGCCGCCGCCGGTCGCGCCGATCGTCAACGTCTTGCCGCTGAGCGGGGGCGGAACGCGGGCGGTGGTGCCGGCAGTGAGGCCGAGCGCCGTGAGCACGTTGCCCGAGCCGGAGATCGCCAGATCCTGGCTCGTGCCGGTGCTGAGCACGAGCTTGCCTCCGGAAACGGTCGAGGCCGTGCCCGTACCCGTGATGCCGTCGATCGCGCTCAGTACCGACTGCACCGTGAGTGTGCTGCCGGCACCGATGCCGATCGTGACGTTGCCGAACGAGTCGGTGGTCGAGGTGGTTTGCGCGGTCGAGAAGGTGATCGTCTTGCCATCGACAGTCAGGACCGAACCGTTGGTGATAGTCGTACCGAGATCGTCGGAACCCGCACCGGCGGTACCGACCAGCTTGGTCGCGCCCGTGATCGGCGCCGCGCCGCTCGTATCGTCATTGTTGACGACGGTGCCGGTGACCGTGTTGTTGGTGTATGCCGTGCCCAGCAGGTTGTTGGCGGTCGCACCGGGGACCGCGGCCGCCGTCACGTTGGACTTGGGCGAGTACCCCGTCGGGCTCTGCAGCACCTGGCTGGCGATCGATTTGGCGCTGTCGACCAGCTTTTGCAGCGAAGTGATGCCGGTGTTCGCGGCCTGCAGCACCTGCACGCCGTTGCTGATGCCATCCAGGAGATTGCTGATGTCGCTGGCGCGATTGTCGAGCCCCTGTGCGGTGAAGAAGTTGGTCGGATTGTCCAGCGCCGTGTTGACCTTCTTGCCGGTTGCAAGACGTTCCTGCGTGGTAGCGAGCAGGTCGGCTGTCGACTGCAGCGACAACAGGTTCTGGCGGACTGATGCCGAGAGAACGATGTTGGACATTGGCAGATCTTCCTCTTGGAGCGCGACGCGTACGAATCGGAGCCCGCCGGTCTGGCAAATGGGCTTTTGTCTAGTTCTAGGCGCACTCCTTTAAATTAAGGTTAATGGCCGCTTAAGCCACAGGGTTAACAAGGTATTAACCGGTCAGGGTTCCCTGAAACCCGGCTCACGCCGCGTCACGCGCAAAAAAACGGCGGGGCAAAAGCCCCGCCGTAATGCCTTGTTTGACGATTTTCGCCGCGTATCAGCGCAGGAGCTGCAACACGCTCTGCTGCGACTGGTTGGCCAGCGACAGCGCCGAGACCGCGATCGACTGGCGGGTCGACAGCGCCTGGCTGTTGGCCGCTTCCTCGTTGGTGTCGGCCAGCGTCAGGTTTGACGAACCGGTCTGCAGGACGTTGATCAGGTTCTTGTTGAAGTCCTGACGGATCTGCACGACCGACAGGTTCGAACCCAGCGTCGATGCTTCCGAACGCAGCGTGCTGCTGGCGGCATTGAGCGAGGTCAGGACCTTGTTGGCCGAAGCGTTGTCCAGGAAGTCGGTGCCCGAGGCGAGGGTCGAGATGTTGAGACCCGCGGTGTTGAAGGTCACACCGGTGATGCTCAGCGTCGACTTGCCGGTTTCGTTGAACGTCAGCTTCAGCGTGTCGCCGTTGAGCAGGTTGACGCCGTTGAAGGAGGCATCCTGCGCGGTCGTGTTGATCTGCGCGAGCACGTTGTTGTACTGCGCAACCAGGCCTGCACGCTGCGTCTGCGAGGTCGGATCGGCAACCGGAGCCGCGATGGCAGCGCTGTGGAACGGACCGGTGGCGGTAAAGGCCGAGCCGCCGAGCGTGCCGATCGTCGAGGAGGCCGCGTCGTTCGTGGTCGTGATGGAGATCACGCCGGTCGAGTCGATCGAGGCCTGCAGGTTGTTGGCCGCCAGCGCCGAATTGAGCCCGTTCAGCGTCGAGACCTGGCCGGTGCCGGTGCCGAAGGTGATGCTGGTGGGCGTGCCGCCGCCGGTGGCTGCGATCGTCAGCGTCTGGCCCGAGATGGCGGGCGGGACGCGGGCGGTGGTGCCGGCCGTGAGACCGAGCGCGGCGAGCACGTTGCCCGAACCCGCGATCGTGAGATCCGAGGTCGTGCCGGTGCTCAGCGTGAGCTTACCAGCCGCGACGGTCGAGGCGGTGCCGGTGCCGGTGATGCCGTCGATCGCGCTCAGCACGCTCTGCACCGTCAAGGTGCTGCCCGTGCCGATGCCGATGGTGACGTTGCCGGCGGTGTCGGTGGTCGAAGTGGTCTGCGCGGTCGAGAACGTGATGTTCTTGCCGTTGACCGTCAGGACCGAGCCGTTGGTGATGGCCGTAGCAAGGTCGTCGGACGTCGCGCCCGCGGTGCCAACCAGCTGGGTGGAAGCGGTGATGTTGACCGCAGTGCCGGTGTTGTCGTTCAGCACGGCGGTGCCGGCGACGGTGCTGTTGGTATAAGCGGTACCCAGCAGGTTGCTGGCGGTCGCGCCGGTGATGGCGGTCGAGGTCACGGTCGACTTGGTGGAGTAGCCCGTCGGGCTCTGCAGCACCTGGTTGGCGATCGACTTGGCGCTGTCCACCAGCTTCTGCAGCGAGGTGATGCCGGTGTTGGCTGCCTGGAGAACCTGAACGCCGTTGCCGATGCCATCGAGCAGATTGCCGATGTCGCTGGCGCGGTTATCAAGGCCCTGGGCGGTGAAGAAGTTGGTGGGATTATCCAGAGCCGAGTTCACCTTGCGGCCAGTCGACAGACGGGACTGGGTGGTGGCGAGGAGGTCGGCTGTGGACTGGAGGGAGAGCAGGTTCTGGCGAACCGATGCGGAGAGAACGACGGACATACTGTTACCTTTCTGGTAGCTACGCGTCCTATCTGACCAATTGATCAGACGACCGCCGGACCGTGCGTCCAAGCCTCTAACAATCCGTGAAATGAAACCCGCAGTTTTTCCCGCCGCGACGCCGGAAGCCCCCTTCGAGGCCGCGGCAGACGGCTGGACATGCCGCTATCGGCCTTGAAATTGTTGCATTTTCCGTCCCCGGCGCCGTCGTTTACGACCTGTTAACCATGTTGCGCAAGGATCGGCTCCAAATCACGAACGATCGCCCTCATCGCACGAACGCCGCGACGGATCGTTGTAAAAGGGTTGATGGAGAACAGGCATGGCTCTCAAGGTTGAGCTCAAACCGCACGAACGCATCATCGTCGGCAATTCGGTGATCACCAACACCGACCAGCGCGCCCGCCTCCTGATCGACGGCGACAACGTGCCGATCCTGCGCGAGCGCGACATCCTCACGCCGGAGACCGCCGACACGCCGGCCAAGCTCGTCTATCTCGCGGTCCAGCTCATGTACATCTCGCCGGATCCGCAGAGCCAGCACGGCACCTACTTCAACCTGGTGCGCGACATCGTCACCGCGGTGCCGAGCGCCTGGCCGATCATCGAAAGCATCAACAACAACATCATGAGCGGCGATCTCTACCGGGCGCTGAAGGATGCCCGCAAGCTGATCGCCTATGAAGAGAAGCTGCGGGACCAGTACCAAGCGACGCATCCCAAGGGCGACGTCAGCTCGGCCGCCTGATCGGCACGCATCAGCCTGCCCAAACGACAACGGCCCCGGATCATCTCCGGGGCCGTTGTCGTTTCAGCTGCGTTCCTGGTCACTGCGCCGCCAGCGGCGGCGCCTCGATCTCGATCAGACCATCGCCGGTCCGCCGCGCGCCGAATTCGAGCACCGCAGCCACAAGCGCGTCGATGTCCGTCTCGTCGGTACGGTGATTGACGATGGCAGCGCGGATCGCGAACCTGCCGTCCAGCGTCGTGCTCGAGGGCGCCGCAACGCCGGACTCCTGGACATCGGCGACGATCTCGCGATTGACCGCATCGTCGGCGCGGTAACGGAAGCAGACGATGTTGAGGTTCACCGGTGCCAGCAATTCCAGCCGCGGCTCGGCCAGCACGCGCGTCTCCAGATACTTCGCCAGCGCGCAGCTTCGCGCGATCACCGCACCCAGCCGGTCGGTGCCGAACGTCTTCAGCGTGAACCAGGTCTTCAGCGCGCGGAAGCCGCGCGACAGGTCGGGGCCGAGATCGCAGGGCCAGACTGCACCCGCCGCAAGCCCCCTCGCCTCGCGGCGCAGATAGGCCGCCGGCTGCGCAAAGGCCTGCCGGTGCTGCTCGCCGTCGCGCACCAGCAGGAAGCCGGCGTCGTAGGGCACCTGCCCCCATTTATGGAAGTCGAGCGCAATGGAATCGGCGAGCTCGATGCCGCCGAGCATGGGCGCGAGCTCGGGCGAGAAGATCGCGAGCGCCCCGAAGGCGCCATCGACGTGAAACCAGATTCCCTCCTCGCGGCACAGCGCAGCGATGGCCTTGAGGTCGTCGATCGCGCCGATATCGACCGTGCCGGCGGAAGCGACGACGAGAAACGGCCTGAAGCCGACCTCGCGGTCGACAGCGATCTGCGCGCGCAGCGCGGCGACGTCGATGCGATGATCGGCATCGACGCCGATCTTGCGCAGCGCATCGGTGCCGAGCCCGGCAATGTCCATCGCCCTGGAGACACAGCCATGCGCAGCCCGCGACGTGTAGGCCGTGAGCAGCGCGCCGTCATTGCCGATGCCGTGCTGCCGCGCCAGCGTCCCGAGCGCAGCGGTGCGCGCCACCAGCACCGCCATCAGATTGGCCATCGATGTGCCCGTGATGAAGATGCCGCTCGCAGTCTCCGGGAAATCAAACAGGCGCCGCATCCACGCGACGATCTGGCGCTCGACTTCGATCGGCATGTGATCGCGCCCGCCGAGATTGGCATTGAGGCCAGCTGCGAGCATCTCCGCGAGCATGCCGACCGCGGTGCCGCCGCCATGCACCCAGCCCATGAACCCGGGATGGACATTGCCGGTCGCATAGGGTGCGACATGCTCGGCGAATTCGCGATAGACATCGGCAAGGTCGCTCGCCTCGCGCGGCACGTCGGCCTTCAATGCCGCGCGGATGCCGTCGGGAATCGGCTGCCACACCGGCCGCGCGCGGACATTGGCGATGCCGTCGATCGCCTCGTCCAGCATGCGATGGGCGAGCGTGCGAAATTCGCTCCAGTCCTGCGGATCGAGCGAAGCCTGCGCGACGGAGCTTTGCGCGTTGCGGATGATCTCGTTCATGCTGCGCTCGCCTTGCCCTCTCCTGCGTGCCGCGACAGCATCGCCGTGAACGCGGCAAAGATCTTGCGCATCTGCGGCGGCTTGTACGGAAACACGACCGGCGGATCCATGTTGTGCACGACGGCGGTGTTGTCGGCTTCGAAGACCAGCAGCTCGCGGTTCTGGTTCTCGGCGCAATCGACGATGAAATAATCGAGGCCGACGCGCCGGCTCATCTCGTCGAGCGCGGCCTTGTGGCGCGCGGCGAAGGCGTGGTCGAAGTCCAGCATGAAGACGGCCTCTTCAGCCCGCTTCTCCTCGCTGAACGCCATGTAGGCGTTGAGATACCAGATGTCCCAGCGATCGGCGATCGCCATGTGGCAGGCGTAGGGCTTGCCGTCGACCATGGCGAGACGATATTTGCGATAGAGCCCGTCGGGGCTCGCATAATCGACGAAGCGCGCGACGAAGAAATCCTGCTCCTCGCGCTCGGCGAGATAGGCCGCGAGTGCCGGCGCATCGTCGAGCTTCGCGAGCCCGACACCGGCATGCGTGCCGCGCGGCCGCGCGATCATCGGAAAGCGTAATTCGCCGGCGATGTCCTCGCAAGCGACCCGGCCCTGCGCGAGATCCGTCAATTGCGCGCGCGTCGCGTGGATGGTCGATGGAATCTCGAGACCAGGGATGCCCGCCAGCAGCCGATACAGCTTGTCGCGATCGAGGTTGCCGATGAGATCGGGGCGATTGAGCAGCGGCCGCGGCCAGCGCGGCGCCGCCTTTTCGATCACGGCGAGCGGTTCCCGGCATTCCTCGGAATCGGATGCAACCACGATGGCAACGTCGTGATCGGGCAACGTTTCAGGCAAGCCGACATCCTTGGTCACATAGAGCGTCAGCAGCTCGAAATCGGAGCCTTCGAGCAGGAATTCGATCGGCGTGTTGCCGCCCATGTCGATGTCGGCCGCAAGGGCGAGCACGCGCAAGCCGGGCTTCGGAGCCGCAGCGGGCGTGCGAAACAATTGATGGAAGGTCAGCACCTCCGACTGGATCGCCAGCCCCGCCGCCTTGTCGCCGAGTAGCTGGACGATCAGCGATAGGTCAAGGCCTTCGCCCGCGTGCGCTGCTCCTTCCGTGATCCGCGTGACGAGCTGATCGCGCAATGGCTGCAGATCCACACCTTCGAAGGCCTGGCGCGTCAGCTGCGCGAAGCCGATGCGGTCGGCATAGTTCGGCACGGTCACGATCAGCGCGGAAACTGGATGCTGCATCTCATACCTCGAAGGCGGATTTTTCCGGCGCGGTTGCGGCTGCGCCGCGGTCAAGCAGCAGCTCGATCTTCACCAGGACATGGGCGATGCGATCGAGCAGGTGCTGCACATTGCGTTGTGCCTGCGCCATATCCGGCGACCAGGCCTCGGTCACGAGTCGGGCGCCGACGCAGAGGCGCAGCACGGCTTGCGGCGCGTCGTCCTGCCGCTCCAGCCGGACCGGCTGGCCGATCAGGCTACGCTGGACGGCGACCTGCCGGTCCGCCGCGCTGCCGCTGATCTCCTCGTTCATGTCACGCCGCAGCGCCCGGTGGACGGCGCTGGTCTCGGCCATCGAGACCGGCTTGCCGTCGCGCAGCAGCATGAACGGAAAGATCGTGGCGTGCGTGAACTCCTCGTCGTCATCGGCAGTCTTCTCGGTTGCCGTTGGAACGGACTGAAGCGACGGCGACAGCGCGATCATGCTGTCGATACCGGCGGCAAGCTCGGCCAGCGCCCTGACGCGGAAAGCTCCGGGCACGGCGTAGTAGCTGCCGATCTCCGCAAGCGCCGCCTCCCAGCGCAGCCATTGTCCGAAATTCGGCCGGCGCTCGAAACGTGAGCGCAGCGCCGTCCAGGCCACCGGCCAATCGCAGCGGCCGGCATAGTCGAAGAAGCCCGGCGCAATCCCCTCAATCCGGTCGAGCGACCGCGAAAACCCCTTCGGCACCAGCAGCGCGCCGCTGAAGGCAGGGCCGCCGAAGAATTTCGAGCCGGTGATCAGCACCATATAGCCGCGGTCGAGATAGGAGCGCAGCCGGCGGCGGCCGAGCCGCGCCTGACAGGCGTCGACGACGACCTGAACCTTGCGCGGCCAGCGCCGCGCGATCTCGTCGAGACAGGCCACGCCCGGCGCGCGCCAGCCGAGCTTGGAGGAATCCATGATCTGAAGCAGCACGGGCGCACCTTGCGCGATCGTCGCTTCGATCGACTCCAGCACCGCGGCATCGGTGTCGGCGCGCATCGCGATCCCGGGCCCGGCCCGAAGCAGCGGCAACGTCACGCTGGCGCCGGCGAGTCCGGCAACCGCGCCGTCCTTGCGCACGGCAAGGCCGCTCGCCGTCATGGAGCTGAAATGGTGACCGCGTGCGGTCTGGGCCGTGCCGCTACCGGTCTGGTCGGCGCCGACCACGATCGTCACTGGCGGGGCGCCGAGCACCGCACGCGCCAGGAACAGGGCGTGGAGCTGAGAATCCGTCCCGGACGGCGAGAACACGACGTCGACGCGCGGCGAGAGCTGGAGATGGCCGCGCAGCTCCTCGCGCATGGCCTCGCAGCGCGCATCGAAGGCGATCTCGACCTCGTCGAACAGGCACCTGTGCATCAGCTCTTCGCGCGCCAGCGCGGCGCGGTCATAGGCGAATTGCGAGATCGTCGATGCCGTCGAGGAGGCGAAATTCCAGATCTCCGGTTCCGGCGAGGCCGCACAGCCATAGGCATTGACGCGATCCCCAGCGTCGAGCGCCAGCCGCGGATCTCCGCCGGAGACGAGCAGCGTGTCCAATGGCGTGAAGAGATCGCGCAGGCGGTAGCGCGAGCCGCCGTCGAATGTGCGCTCGGGGACTGACAGACCGGATGCGCCGGCGCTCATCCCGGAAGGCTCACGCCGCATCGGCAGCTGCCGCTGGCGCAACTGCGAATTGCGAGGCGATGTCGCCGTGGAACACCGACGGCCCGACGTGATCCAGCGAGCTCTCGATGTCGGCCCAGATCTCGCCGCCGATGTCGGTCCAGCGCTTGCAGAAGGCGAAGTCCTCGGAAAGATAAGTCCCCGTCGCCGGATCGATCATGCATTCGAACAGCGCGAAGCGGTTCTGGCTCGCCGCCAGCGTGTCGTGCGAATGCTCACGGAAGAATTGCAGACCGGCATAGTTGGGATGGCGGCACATCGCCTCCAGCGCGTGGCGGCGGATCATCAGGAAGCCGGTGCCGGCGTAGCGCACGCGGGTAAAACCGTTGACCACCACGATGCGGTCGGGATCCTCGATCTCGAGCACATAATCGAGCGCGGCCGCCGGCACATCCGTGCGGCCGGACTCGATCGCCCGCCTCGCCTTGTCCCAGTTGACCCGCTTGATCGGATAGCAGCCGGCGACGACATCCGCGCCGCATTCGATCAGCCGGAACACCTGCTCGGGCTTGAAGCCGATGTCGGCGTCGATGAACAGGAAATGGGTCGCCTTTGGATCGTCGAGGAACATCGCGGCCAGATTGGCCCGCGCGCGCGTGATCAGCGCGTCGCCGTCACGCAAGACCACCTTGAGCTCGAGGTTGGACATGCCGTGCACGGCGCGCTGGAGCGCGAAGATCGAGCTCGCATAAATGCTCGAGACCTGCCCGCCGAAGCACGGCGTGGCCACCACCAGCTGCATCTTGTCCGACATCGACGGCCCCCGCCCCGCTCAACTCCTCACCAAAAGGTAAAGAGGCATGGTTAACGGCGTCTTAATGCGCCGTTACAGGAACTTGACGAGCGACAGCTGCGCAAGTTTCGAGGTAACCTGGTAGGACGCTTGAAGCGCATTCTGGAGCGACAGGAGCTCGCTCGCCACCTGATCCGGCGAGGCCGATTCCGCCTGGTCGATGATGGACTGGAGCTGCGCCTTGGCCTGGGTCTGGCGCGTGCCTGCGTCCTTCATCGTGTTCTGGGCCATCGCGAGGTCCGTCTGGATGTCCTCGATGTGCTGCTGGCCGGGCTGCTTCGTCAGCGACTGCGTCACCCGCAGGCTCAGCGCGGAGACCTGCCCGCCCGCATACTGGCTGGTCGGTGAGGTCGAGAACGTCCCGAACACGGCGATCGCCTGCAATTGCTGGCGGATCGCGTCCTCGTTGGCCTGCGCGCCATATTGCACCGTGACTGAATCATCCACCCGCGCCATCGCCGTGGAGCGCGGCGAGCCGGGCCCGTCATTGCCAGTGTACCATTTCACGGTATTGGCCGAGCCGTTGACCAGCGTCGTCGCCGAACTCGCCGGTGAAGAACCGACGCGCAATGGCGGCTGCGTCGCGGTGACCGGCGTCGAGCCGAAACCGAGCGCGTTGAGTGCGCCCGTGTTCGAGGTCGTGATGTTGAGGCTCGCCGCGTCGTCCGTGTTGATCGTGATCGAGCCGCCATGCACGGTCGAAGGCTTGGACGTGCCCGTGATCTGGTCGATCTTGCTCATCAGCGTCTGGATGCTGTCGCCGACATTGAGCTGGTTGCCGGTCGCGCCCGAACTGACGAAGGTCAGCGTGGTGCCGTTCACGGTGATGGTGTCGCCGGCGGCGAAGCCCGGCGAGATCGAGTTCGAGGGGCTCGCGCCGGACAGCGCCGTTGCTCCGCTGACCGGCGCCGGCGGGGCCGCCTGGTTGTTGACGGGCGCACCGATCGCGGAGCTTGCGGTGTTGAAGAAATTGTCGCCGGCCGTGATCGCGGATGCCGCGACAAGCGAGGTGTTGGCGAGCTTCGTGATCGCGGTGTTCAATGCCGTGTTAAGATTCGTGGCGGTGTTGCCGGGAGTCGTCGCGTCAATCGCGAAGCTGCCGATCGGCGTCGGCGTGGCCGAGGACGCGGTCAGGTCGACCTGCCCGGTGGTGCCGTCCGGCAGCGTGAACTGGACGCTCAGCTTGTCGCCGTCGTTCGGGTTGAGGCCGTTGAGATCGACCGAGAACGACACCGGCGAGCCGCTCGGGCCGGTGACCGTCGCACCCGTCAGCGTCGAGGACACCGCCGCGATCTTCATTCCGAACGGCGATCCGGCGACGTCCTCGGATACCCGCACCGAGCTCGGCGTCGGCTGCGTCTGCACCAGCCGTCCCATGCCGTTGGCACCGAGGTCGGCGGCCTGGCGTTCCGCCATGACGGTCTTGAAGCCCGCCTGCGTAGTCGTGCCGTTGATGATGTCGCCGGCATTGGCAACCGACTGCGTGTTGAACGCCGTCCCGGAGAACAGATAGCGGTTGCCCGACTGCGTGTTGAGAACGCCGACCATCGAGCCGAACTGCGAAGCGGCTGTGTTCTGCGCGACGGTCTGTCCGTTGACGTTGAGATCCTGCGCAGTGCTTGCGGAGCCGGTCTGCACCGTGTTGCGGATCGTCGTGAGCGACTGGAGCGCGGTATTGGCGAGGTTGATGTTCACGTTCACGTTCGTGATCGTGTCGGTATAGGCGGCGATGTTGGAGAGCTGCGAACGCCCGGCGATCGCAAAGCCCTCGTTGGTGCCCATCCCGGAATAGTTCTGCGACAGCTTGCCGGTTGCGAGCTGCGTCGACAGGTCGGTAAGCTGCTGATTGATGTTGCGGATCTGCGCGCCGAGAACCGACGAAGAGTAGTTGATGCTGCTGATCGACATCTTTTAGAACCCTGTACTGGTTACACTTGAGCCTGGATCAACGTGTTCATCATGCTCTGCACCACCGACATGACGTGGGCGTTGGCGGCATAGGCATTCTGAAGCTGGATCAGGTTCGACATCTCCGAGTCCAGATTGACGCTGGAGGTCGAGTCGAACTTGGCCTGGAGCGTCGAGACCACGACGCTCTGGCCCTGCTGGAGCTGGGTGGCCTGGGTCGAGGCGTTGGCCTGGACGCTCAGGAACTGCTGGAGGTAGTTCGAGACGCTGCCGGTGAAGGGCTGGTTCGCCGAGCCGAGGCCGGTCGTCGGCGAATAGGAAAACACCGCATTGGTGAGCTGCGAATAGAGATAGTCCGAGCGCGTGGTATCGCCGGCCGGCGTCACCGGCGAGGTGTTGTAGACGGACAGCCGCGTGGGATCGCTGACCAGCTGCGTGTTCACGGCGATGCGCCCGGCAAGGCCGGTCATCTGCGAGCCCGAGGCGGTGATCGCACCGGTGTAGAGCGCCTGCCCGCCGTCGGTGAACACCGCCAGCTGCGGGCTGCCCGAGGTCAGCGACGAGATCGTCTTGGTGGTCGAGGCCGAATTGACCTGGGCAAGGCCGGTATTGTCATCGGTCACCCGCAGCGTCGTGGCCGTCGCCGGCGACGGAGCTGCGGAGAACGTCAGGTGCGAGCCTGAGAGCGCGGTGTTGAGCGCAGCGGCGATCGCATTCATGCCGCCGGAGAAATTGACGCCCACCCGCATCGGGTTGGCATTGGTGGCGTTCTGGAGCGGCAGCGCCGCCGGGTCGGTCACGTTGACGAGCGTGATCTGGCGCTGGGTGTTGGTCGCCGTGTCTTTGTAGGTGATGTTGACCGTATTGCCCGGCTGCGCACCGGCAAGGTCGAGATCGAATCCGGCCGGCGGGCCCGAGACCGTGCTGCCGGCCGTGGTCTTGTCCGACAGCGCGCTCGACATCGTCGCGGCGAGTTGGTCGATCTGGTCCTGCGCCTGCACCAGCGTCTGGTCGCGCAGCTTGAGATCAGCCGCGATCTGGCCGGAGGAGACCACGTTGTTGGCGACGACGTCGAGCTGCGAGCCGTTCGGCAGCTTGATGTTGAGCGCACCGACGCCCGACTTGGCCGGGTCGGCGTTGTAGAGCGAGGTCGCCGACAGCGCGCCGGCGGAGGCAAAGGTGAATTGCGAGGCGAGCCCGGCACCGACGAGCTGGATGCCTGTCGTGGTGTAGATATTGGCCTGGTTCGAACCGTCGGTGGTGACGCGAACGTCGACATATTTCGACAGCGTGTTGATGGCCTGGTCGCGCTGGTCCATCAGCGTCGCGGCGGACGGGTCGTTTGCCGACAAGCCCTGAAGCTTGGTGTTGATGTCGGCGACCTGCTGCATCGCCGCGTTGGCCTGCTGTGCCGACGTGCCGAGATCCTGCTCGACGTTGGAGCGCAGCGACTGGATGCCGTTGGTGGTGACGTTGAGCTGCTTCGCCAACGCCTGCGCCGCGCCGAGGGCAACCGTCTGCGCCGACGACGAGCCGGCGCTCGTCGACAGCGCCTGCAACGCCGTGGTGAATTTGTTCAGCGCGGTTTCGAGCGTGCCGCTGTTGCCGGGCGTGCCGTAGACACTCTGAAGCTGCTTCAGGATGTTAGCCATCTGGTCGGCGTAACCGCTGCCGCCGGTCTCGGTGCGCAGCTGGTTCTGCACAAAGGTGTCGAGCTCCCGGCTGACGCCGGTCGTCATCGCCGTCGAGCCGAAATCGCCGGTGGTGACCTCGATCTGGTTCGGCCTCTGAACGACGTAACCCGGCGTCTGCGAGTTGGCGACGTTCGAGGAGACGATCGAGAGCGCGGCCTGGTTGGCACGCAGACCGCTCATCGCACTGGCGAGGGCTGAACTCAAACCCATATCACTAGCCGCCTTTGGTTACGTCACGCGCCGATCAGCGCAACACGTTCAAGAGATCCTGCACCATCGAATTCGCTGTCGTGATCACCTTGGTGTTGGCCGAATAGGCCTGCTGGGTCACGATCAGCTTGGTGAATTCGTCGGCGATGTCGGTGTTCGAGCCTTCCAGCGACGAGCCGCTGATACTGCCCGACGCGCCGTCGATCGCTGTGCCCGACTGTTCGGTCGCGGCGTAAGCGCCGCCGTCGAGGGCCTTGAGGTAATTGGTGCCGTTGAAGTGCGACAGCGTCACCTGGGCGAGGTTGAGGTTCTGGCCGTTGGAGAAGGTGCCGACCACGAGGCCGCTGTTGTTGACGGCAACCGAGCGGAGCTGACCGGCGGCGTAGCCATTCTGCGTGATGGTGTTGATCGTCACCGCGCCGCTGGTGCTGGCATATTGCGTCAGCCCGCCCGAGGACATGTTGAAGGCGACCGAGCCGAGCGACTGGCCGCCGACGCTGACGTTGTTGATGGTGATGCCCGATCCGCTCGGCGAGGTCAGCGAGCCGTCGCTGGCAAAGGTGAAGGCCTGCCCGGTGTTGACCCAGCCGACCATCGTGCCGGTCGCATTCGGATCGGTCTGGTAGAACAAGTTCCAGGTGTCGGAATGGCCGGTACCCAGCGAGGCGCTGTCGGTCTTGGCCCAACGCAGCTGCAGGTTCACCGGCGTGCCCGCGGCGTTGTAGGCGGTGACCGCACCGCCGCTGATCGATTCCTTGGTGAACGTGGCGATGTCGTTGCCGATCACGCCGCCGGTGCCGGCAGTGCCGCCACCACCGCGGTTCTTGGAGATGGACGACGTGAAGCCGAGCGCAGCGAAGGCGCTGCTGTTGTTGCTGGTCACCGTCAAGGTGGGATTGGCGATACCGGTATTCAGGGTGATCACGCCGTTGCTGATCGAAGAACCGCTCGCACCGCTGAGCGTGTCGATCTGGCTGAGCAGAGTCGCTATGGAGTCGGTGATGTTGATCTGGTTCGGAGGGCTAGCACCGGAGGCCACGAAGGTGATCGTATTGGCAGCTCCCGTGCCGTTGACCTGGATCTTTTGGCCGACCAGGAAGGGCGTCGAGAGGACTTCCGCCCCGCCGGGCGTCACGGTGCCGCCGAGCTGTGTACCACTCGTAATCGCGGGGGTGGACAGCACGTTACCGCCGCGCGTCACGCTGCTGACGCCGAGCAAGCCTGCCGCAGTGCCGCCGATCGTCACGTCGGCCGTGGTGTTGGTCGTGATCTGGATGTTACCGCTGGCGGTCAGAGTCACGCTGGTCGTGGGGACGCCGGCTCCAGACGCGATCGCGTTGAGGACATCCGACATCAGTGCGCTGGTGGGCGACTTCAGACCAATCGTGGTGACGACAGGGGGGCCTGCAGCCGTCGAAGCGCCCGAGACGGTGTTGTCGAAGTTGATTGTTTGGCCGTTGACCGTCAACGACTTGCCGGCGAGGTTGGTGAGAAGGCTGGTGTTGAGATGCGTGGCCAAGCCGGCATCGAGAGGCGTGCTGCCAGTTGCCGCCGCCGAAGCGTTGTCCTGCAGCGCCACCGAGCCAGTCGCGGTCGTCGCCGTATAGGCCGAGCGCAGATTGCCGGTGGCCGCCGCGCCGGAGACCGTCGCATTCGAATAGGGCGGCGGCGGCGTGCCGACGATCAGCGGGTTGGCGGCGAAATCGGACGGGTTCAGGCCGCCGGCCGCCAGCAGCGTGCCGCTCGCCGCGGTCGAGCTCGCCCCCGTGTTCGGCACGCTCGGCAGGTTCGCGGCGTACTGGATCGAGGTTGTCGCCTGTGCCGGGATGAAGTTGTTCTGGAATTTCAGGACGGACGCCACATTGCCGGTCGGGTTGCCGGTCTTGGGATCGACCGTGACGCCCATCAGATAGTAGCCGGCGCCATTGACCAGGTTGCCGTTGGAATTGAGCTGGAAGTCACCGCGGCGGGTGTAATAGGTGACGCCGCTGAACACCGGCACGTTATCCACGACGCCGGTTGCCTTCTGGATCGAGAAGAAGCCGTCGCCGGTGATCGCCATGTTGGTGGCGACGCTGGAGCCTGAGATCGTGCCCTGCGTCGTGATGGTCGCCTTGGCGTTGGCCGTGACGCCGCCCGCGACCTGCTTGCTCGGCACCGAGGCGTCGGGAATGAGGTCGACGAAGCTGGTCCCGATGCCCTTGTAGCCGGTGGTGGATGAGTTCGCGATGTTGCCGGAAATGTTCTGCAGCGCGTAGGACTGCGCCTGCAGGCCACCCACCGAGGTGTTCATTGCATCGAAGATACCCATAACTTTGTCTCCAGATCCGATCTCGGCGGCCGGTCGACCATGGCCGCAGTCGGAAGAGACAGTCGCAAGGGCTATGCCAATGCGGGTATTCTCAGGAAATCAATGACTTGAATGGGAAGGCCCCGGTCCGATGACCGGGGCACAATTGCCGGGCCGGCAACAATTGCCGGGGCATCGGGTCATTCCGGGGCGGCCCGCAGCACCGAACTCAGGTGCGCAATTGCGCACCTGAGAAGCTCGAGATTCCGGATTCGATGCTCACGCTTCGCTCCGGAATGTCTCCAGCGAGACCTACGTTGCCGACGCGGCGGCCGGGTGGAAGACCAGCCCGAAACCGTCGATGCAATAGCGCAATCCGGTCGGCTTCGGACCGTCGTCGAAGACGTGGCCGAGATGGCCGCCGCAGCGCCGGCAATGCACTTCGGTGCGCACCATGCCGAAGGTGCGGTCCTCGGTCTTGCCGACATTGCCTTCGATCGGCTGGTAGAAGCTCGGCCAACCCGTGCCGCTCTCGAACTTGGTCTCGGACGAGAACAGCGGCAGGTCGCAGCCGGCGCAGGCGAAGATGCCCTTGCGGTGTTCCTTGAGCAGCGGGCTGGAGCCCGGCCTTTCGGTGCCCTCCTTGCGGAGGATTTCATATTGCTGCGGCGTGAGCTGGGCGCGCCACTCGGCGTCCGTCTTCTCGATCTCGAATTTTTGCGCGGCCTTCTCTCCAGCCTCGGCGGGCGTTCCTCTCAACCAGCGGAAGGCCGAAAGGCCGAACAGGCCGGCAACAGTCGTCAGCAGGATGCGGCGGTCAAACATCTCATTCTCCGTGCGCGGGGGAGTCCACGCTCTGTGATACGGGCTCTAACGGCCGACGTTACACGTCCGGGCGGGGTTTTTATCAACTTATCGCGAGACACCCTGGTCCTACGAGGCCGGTTCCACATCCTCGGCCACAGGTTTCGGCGGAGGGGCCGGCTGCGGCCGGACGCTGGGCGGCGGACGGCGAGGACCAGTGCCGGCGGCCCGGTTGGCTTCAGCGAGGCGCGCCTCGCGTTCCCGGTCCTTGACCCGCGCACGCTCGCGGTAGCGGGCGAGCGAGCCTGCGGCGGCGGAACTCGCCCTGCCCCAAACTCCCACCAATTGGCCCGCGACCCGCCCGGTCGTGCCGCCCGCCCAGACCAGCTCGAATGGCGAGAACAGCCGCCAGCGCTCGTCGCCCCACAAAATGCTGCGCGCGATCAGCTGCCCGGCCATGGCCGAGGTGTTCATGCCCTGGCGGCCGAATCCGCTCGCCACCCACAGGCCTTTGCGCAGCTGGCCGATCTGCGGCATGCCGTGCACGGTCTGGCCGGTGGCGCCGCCGAACATGTCGGTAATCTCGACATCGCCGAACTGGGGGAAAATCGATCTGATCCGCCGCCTGACCGCGCCCGCAAAGCGCTGCGGACGCGCGGCCCAGGTGGTCTCGGGGCTTTCCCACATCAGGCGGTCGCCATCGACGACACGGAAATGGTCGACCCCGTCGGAATCCATCACCGATCCCTTGAACGCCACGATCTCGTGCACGCGCTCGCCGAGCGGCGCGGTAATCCCGGCATAGCGCCAGACCGGCAGCAGCGTCTCTGACAGGCGCCTCAAGGGCGCGCCGAGGTGGATGTTGCCGGCAAGCACGATGTGGGTGGCGCGCAGCCGCGCCGAGGGCGTGACGATGCGCTTGCGGATGCCGGAATGATCGATGCTGACGACCGGCGTATCCTCGAAGATGCGCGCTCCCGCCCGCCGCGCCAGCGTTGCGAGGCCGTGCACATATTTGCGGCCGTCGAGCTGGAATGCCCGGGGATAATAGACGCCGTGGAAGTAGCGGTCGGTCTTGAGCGCCTCGCGGACGCGATCCACCTGCCAGCCCTCGACCTCCGTGTCGAAATCCTCGTGGAGCATCTGCAACCGGCTGATCAGCCGGTCGCCGGCATCGACGTTGGAGACCTCCAGCACGCCATCGCTCGGGCCAATGCCGGGCATGTTCTCTTCGGTGGCGTTGGCCCGGACGAACTCGGCGCCCTCCTTCGCCAGCGTCCACAATTCGCGCGCGTCCTCGAAGCCGATGCGCTCGATCAAATCGGCGAGCGGCAGCGCAAAGCCCGGCATCACGGTGCCGAGCTGGTTTCCGGAGGCGTTCCAGCCGACATGGCGGCCCTCGAGCACCGCGACGCTGGCTCCGAGCCGGGCTGCCTCCAGCGCGATGGAGAGCCCGGCAAGCCCGGCCCCGATCACGCAGATGTCGGCATCGAGATCAAACGACAGTCGCGTGCGTTCACGAAAGCCGGCTTCTTCCTGGGACACGCTTGTGAAAGTCTCGCTCATGTCGTTTCCTTAAAGGACCGATCGGGCCCTTGTCACCTTGTCCTCAACCGGCGCCTGTAGATTATTCTGGACGCGTAACGATTCGAGAATGCCATGCGCCGTTTGATGCTGCTGCGTCACGCCAAGACCGAGACTGACGCGCCGAGCGGCCGTGACCAGGATCGTCGCCTCGACGACCGCGGCCACAAGGACGCCGCGCAGATCGGGGATTGGCTCGCCACCCATCCCCCCTTCCCCAAGGCCGTGCTGGTGTCGCATGCCGTCCGGGCCCGGCAGACCTGGGACATTGCCTGGGAGACGATGAAGGACCGCGTCGCAGCGCCGCAGGTGGAGGTCCTGCCCGAACTCTACGGCGCCGATCCCGCCCAGATCCTGGAATCCATTCGCACTGCAACCGTTCCGGCCAACCCGAAGCAGTTGCTGCTGGTGGGCCACAATCCCGGCATGCACGAGGCCGCGCTGATGCTGATGGGCGGCGGCGATCCGGCCGGCGCCAAGGCGCTCGCTCACAATCTGCCCACGTCGGGGCTTGCGATCTTCGACTTTGACGTCAAGGATTGGGGTGACGTGGCCTACCGCCGCGGCAAACTGGTGCTGTTCGTCAGCCCCAAGCTGCTTCGATCGGGTTGAGACGCGCGGGGCGCGCCGTCTCGACCGGTTGATCCCAGCTTGGTCAATTGGGAGGCGCAGATGTTCAAGTCCATCCTCGTGCCCATCGACCTCGCCGACACCGATCTGGCCAAGCCGGCGCTCGCGACCGCGATAACGCTGTCGCAGACCTGGAGCGGATCGATACGACTGCTCAACGTGCTGCCGATGACGCCGGTGATGCTCGCCGAATACGTCCCGGCCGATTTCGACGAGCAGCAGCGCCAGACCTCCGAGGAAGCGCTCGCCATCGTCGCGCGGGAGTCAGGCATCGAGACGGGGCGCATTTCCAGCGTGGTGCGACAGGGCGGCATCTATCATGAGATCCTGGAGGAGGCCATGCACATGAAGGCCGACCTGATCGTGATGACCTCGCACCGGCCGGCGATGCGCACCTATTTCCTCGGCTCCAACGCCGGGCACGTCGTGCGCTACGCCAAGTGCTCGGTGCTGGTGGTCAGGCACTGAGCCACAACAAACGCTGTCATTGCGAGCGGAGCGAAGCAATCCAGAGTCTTTCCGCGGTGGCAGTCTGGATTGCTTCGCTCCGCTCGCAATGACGACGCGGAGGCATTGTCACCACGCCCGGACTTGCGGGCGTGGCGGCCGAACAAACTCACAGATACCGCGTCAGCTCGGCCTTGAACTGCCCGTAGACGGCGTCCTCGATCTGGCTGCGCGTGATCCCGATGTCGCGCAAGGCGTGGTCGTCGAGCTCGTTCAGCGTCTTGACGGCAGAGCGGCGCTCCAGGCGATCGAACAGCGCATGGGCGGCGTTGGCGAGCGTGCTGAAAAATCCGCCCGACGAGGATGGGCGTAAACTCCGCCCGGCAGTTTGCGAGATCGTGGTCATTTTTCTTCTCCGGCCTATTGTCCGCGCAGCGAAGCAGGTGCCGTTGGCGCGGACGCTGTGAGCGCCTGCACCTCATTTGCCATCGGATTGCTCTCGCTCTCCTCGGCTCAATCGCGGAACTTGATGGAACTTAAATGCTCCAGTACACTACTCGGAGCAAGTAAAACATTGCTCTCGGTGCAATAATGTCCAAGTTCGAATACGTGAAGCTTGCCGATGCCATTGCGGCCGATATCACTAAAGGCACGTTAAGGCCCGGCGACCGGCTGCCGCCACAGCGCAACTTTGCCTATGACCGCGGCATCGCGGTCTCGACCGCGAGCCGGGTTTATACGGAGTTGCTTCGCCGCGGGCTCGTCGTCGGCGAGGTCGGCCGCGGCACGTTCATCTCCGGCGACATCAAGCGCGAGGTCGAGGCGTTGAGCGAGCCGCGCGACGCGCGGATCGATTTCGAGGTCAATTATCCGTTATTGCCGCAGCAATGGGCGATGATCGCCAAGAGCCTTGCCGGGCTCGAGCGCGTCGACGCGCTCGAATCCGCCCTGCGCGTCTCGACAAGCACCGGCACCAAGAGCGCGCGCAATGCGGCCGTCGCCTATCTCGCGCGCAAGGATTTCACGCCGCAGGCCGAGCAGATCGTCTTCACCGCCAACGGCAAGCAGTCGCTCGCCGCCGCGCTCGCCGCCCTCGTTCCCACCGGCGGCCGCTGCGGCGTCGAGGCGCTGACCTACCCTTACGTCAAGAGCATCGCGGCGCGGCTCGGCGTGACGCTGGTCCCGATTCCGATGGACGAACACGGCGCACGGCCCGATGCGATCCAGAAAGCGCATCGCGAAGCGCATCTGTCGGCGCTGTATCTCCAGCCCATCATCCAGAACCCGCTCGGCGTCACCATGAACGCGACGCGGCGCGCCGACATCATGCGCGTTGCCGAGAAGCTCGATCTCACCATCATCGAGGACGCCGTCTACGGCTTCCTCGCCGACGACACACCGCTGGCAGCGCTCGGGCCGGACCGTTGCATCGTGATCGACAGCCTGTCCAAGAAGGTCGCACCGGGCCTCGCGCTCGGCATCCTCGTGACCCCGCCGCATCTGCGCGAGAGCGTGATGAGCGCGGTCCGGACCGGCGGCTGGATCGCCTCGGGCCACGCGCTGGCGTCCGGGCAGCGGCTGATGGCCGACGGCACCGTCGCCGAGCTGACGCGGCTGAAACGGATCGACGCTGCGCGCCGGCAGCAGACCGCGGCAAGGCTGCTTGCCGGCTACCAGATCGCGGCCGACGCCCGTTCCTATCATTTGTGGCTGACGCTGCCGCCACACTGGCGCTCGCAGACCTTCGTCGCCGCAGCAGCCCGGCGCGGCATCGCACTGACGCCATCCTCGACGTTTGCAATTGCGCACGGACATGCACCGAACGCGGTGCGGCTCGCGCTCGCCCCGCCCTCGCTCGAGCAGCTCGATTCCGGCCTGCGCACACTCGTGTCGCTGCTCGGCACCAAGGAAGAGGATTTCGACTCGACGGAGTAAGCGAGAGCGTTGCGAGCGAAGTGATACCGGTTCGAAAACGCGTCGCAACAAAGATCCGGCCCTTCGCCGCTCAGGTCGCCGGCCATTCCGCGATAAAGCCCCTCGCCTTGTACGGCTCGATCTTGTCCCATTCGTGCAGGACACGCCGGCGAAACTCGACATTGGTGTGCCAGAGCGCGCGCGGCGTCGCAAAGCTGTCGACGGTGAGCAGCATCTTCTCGACGTCAGGCCAGTGCCGGTGCAGCGTCATCGGGTAGCGGCGCGCCGTCCAGGTGTTGCCGAGGCAGATCACGCTCCGGATGTTTCGCAGTCCAAGCGCTGCATCAATGATCGGCAGCGAGAAGATCACGTTCTCGCCGGTGTTCATTGCGCGATGTTCCTCGAGGATGAGGTCCGCCGGAATGCCGGCCGCGACCATCGCTGCCTTGATGATGGTGCACTCAGATTGCTCCGAGCCCGGCGTCACACCACCGCTGACAATCGACCAGCGGAAAAGGCCCTCGCGCCACAGCCTCGCGGCGGTGTCGGCGCGCAAGCCAACGTCCTCGCGGGTGCCGAACATGAACAACAGATCGGCCGGCCGGAGCGGCGTATCGATCAGATGCGTACGGTTGATTTCGACGATCTCATCCGCTGTAGGCTGCTGCCTGTTGCGATCCATGGTTGGCATGACAGCACGATGCGACACCGGCGCAGGGGCACGAAGTCACGTTTGATTGCGGCCGATTGCACCTAGGGCAGCAACGCCTTCGGCACACGATCAAAACTGTAGCTGTGCGGCTGGTTGCGCCGCACGAAGCCGCCGACCTGCCAGGCGAACAGCGCGGCAAAACCGATGATGAAGAGGGCGCCGGCGAATTCGCCGATCAGGAGCGCGCGGATCAGCAGCCCCGTCATCGCCACCGTCAGCACCGCCAGGAAGGCCAGCACCGCCGCATAGGTCTTGCGGCCGAGGCCTGCGGTCAATTCGGCGCGGCTGCCGGCTTGCGCCATACGTGCGTGCAGTTCGATGATGAAATCGCGAAAACCGTTGTCCTGCGGCGCCATTAACGCCGCGGTCTGCCAGCTCGTCGACAGGATCCTGATGCGGCCGCCGCCGGTGTGGCTGACATCGGCGCGAAAGCGGTGCTGCTGCATCGACACCGGGCGAAACGACAGCCGGATCGCCGAGATCTCGTCATAGCGCCACAGGCCGGAGCGGCCGGCGATGTGCCAGGACAGGCCCTCGTCCGTCAGCTCGAAACGATGCGCCGAGCCGATCAGCGACGCCTTGTAGGCGTAGCTCGTGACCGACGGGCCTTGCGCTCCCGAAACCTGTATCCCCACAATCAATCCCGTCCGCGCAATCCCGCCTGCGATCGGCTTGCGCGATCGCCCTCGCCCATCCTACAAGCGGGGCATGGCTGAGACGACCTTTTTTCCGCGCCGCCTGATTCTCGGCGCCGCCGTGATCTCCGGAGTGCTGCTCGCGCTCGCGGTGCACATGCTGGGCGCGCGCTACGGGCTCGACCTCGGCGGGCTCTGGCATTCCGACACGCACGAATTCATACCCGCGGGCGCAGCGATCGCCTGGTGGCTGATTGCCACGGTGGGTTTCTCCGGCGGCTATTTCACGGCGACATTGATGCAGAGCGCCGTCTCCGGACAGATCCCGCAGCGGATGCGGCAGTTCCTGATCGCGGTCGGCGTGCTGCTGCTTGCCGGTGCGGGCCAGGTGGCCTCGGCGCCGAGCCCGATCCCGTCCGTCTCGGGCGTGCTCGCCGGGCTCGCCGCGCTATGTCTTGGCGCCGTGATGGCGTTTTGCGGCGCGCATTTCGCGCTGCGCCGCGGCTAGACATCAGGCCGAGGCGAGCAGCCGCGGCCGGTTCAGCATCAACGCGACATCGGATGCGGGCCGCGGCTTGCTGAAAAGATAGCCCTGCGCCTGGGTGCAGCCCTCGCGCCGCAGCAGCTCGAGCTGCGCGTCGTTCTCGACGCCTTCCGCCGTGGTGACGATGCCGAGGCTGCGCCCGAGGCCGGTCACGGCGCGGATGATCGCCATGGAATCCTCGCGCGTCGCAAGCTCCGACACGAAGGAGCGGTCGATCTTGATCTTGTCGAACGGGAAGCTGCGCAGGTAGCTCAGCGACGAATAGCCGGTGCCGAAATCGTCGAGCGAGATCCGCACGCCCATGGCCCGCAGCTCGTGCAGGGTGGTCAGCGTCGCCTCGCTGTTCTGGAGCAGCACCGATTCGGTGATCTCGAGCTCGAGCCGCCGCGCCGCGAGCCCTGAGGCTGCCAGCGCATCGGTCACGGATGCGATCAGGTTCGGACTCTTGAACTGCACCGGCGACAGGTTGACGGCGACATCGACGTCGTCCGGCCAGGTGGCGGCGTCACTGCAGGCGCTGCGCAGCACGAACTCGCCGAGCTGGACGATGAGGCCGGTCTCCTCGGCCACCGGGATGAAGTTGATGGGGGCGATCAGGCCGCGCTGCGGATGGTTCCAGCGCAACAGCGCCTCGAAGGCGACGACGCGACCGCTGGCGACGTCGCGGATCGGCTGGTAGTACGCCTCGAACTCGTCGCGCAGCAACGCCGCCCGCAAGTCCATCTCCAGCAGCCGCCGCGCCTGCGCACGCGCATCCATGCCGGTCTCGAAGAAGCGATAGGTGCCGCGGCCGTCCGCCTTGGCGCGGTACAGCGCGAGGTCGGCGTTCTTCAACAGCTCGTCCGGATTGTCGCTGTCCTGCGGCGACAGCGAGATGCCGATCGAGACGCCGATCACGATCTGATGGTCGTCGATCTCGTAAGGCGCAGAGATCACCTCGACGAGGCGGCCGGCAAGGGCTCGCGCCGCGGCTTCCTCGGAGCGCCCGATCTGGACCACGGCGAACTCGTCGCCACCGAGCCGCGCCACGGTGTCGCTCGCGCCGACAGTGGCCTTCAGCCTGCGACCGACTTCCTTGAGCAGCGCATCGCCGATGGGATGGCCGAGCGAGTCGTTGACGTCCTTGAAGTGATCGAGATCGAGGCACAGCACCGCGAGCTGGTCGCCCGACTTCGCCCGGCCCAGTCCCTGCTCGAGCTGCTCGTGGAACAGCACGCGGTTCGGCAGATTGGTCAGCGCGTCATGGCGCGCCATGTGCGAGATCTTGGCCTGCGCCTCCAGCCATTCGGTGATGTCCTCGAAAGTCGCGACCCAGCCGCCGCCCTGCATCGGCTGGTTGACGACGCGGATGGAGCGACCGAACCGGGTGACGACCTGGCTGGTCGTGCGGCCCTCGCGCGCGTCGGCCACGAGGCGCGCGAAGAATTCGCCCGCATCGCCCTGCCACTGGCCCTTGGCCTGCTCTTCCCGCAACACGTCGACGAGCAGGCGGCCGGCGAGCGGAATGTCGGTGCGGCCGAGCAGCGCCGCGTAGCGCTCGTTGAAGAGCTGGATCTTGCCGTCCGCATCGAACATGCACAGTCCCTGCGACATGTTCTCGAGCGCGGTATCCAGCACGACCTGCTGGCGTCCCAGTTCGCCCTTGGCGCGGCGGTCGAGCAGAGCCGCCGCGAGCGCGATCGCGATGATCGCAGCGGCGGCGCTGGCGGTGAGGATCGACAATGAGGCCGGCGGGATCGACAGGCCACTGATCACGACCGCAGGATCCGGCGTCAGCTCCACGGCGCCCATGGCGGTGAAATGATGTGAGACGATGGCAAGCGTCAGCAGCACCGTCGCGCCGAGCGCGCCCGCAAGGCTGTCGCGGCGCCCCGCAACCACCAGGGCAAGCGACCCGAGAACGATGCCGAGGATGATCGAGACCGTCACTGTGCCGGTCGTCCAGCCGATGTGCGCGGGAATCTCGAGCGCCATCATGCCGGTGTAATGCATGGCGGCAACGCCGCCACCAACGACGGCGCCGCCGAGCGCAACCAGGCCCGCCCGCGTCACCGACACCGAGATGCTCAGCCCGATGAAGGTGACCGCGATCGCGAAGATCAGCGACAGGACCGTCAACGGAATGTTGTAAGCGCCGCCCGCACCAGGCCCGTAAGCCTGCATCGCGATGAAATGGGTTGCCCAGATGCCGCCGCCGGCGACGACGGCATCAAGCGCGACCCACGATACGCGAGCTCCCCCGCGCGCCGCACGCGCGCGGTGGAACAGGCTGATCGCCGCCGCGCTGGCGAGCAGACATACCGCTCCGCCGAGTGCGACCAGTCGCCAATCATGCTGATCCGTCAGGCAGTAAAGAACTTGATACATTGCCGGTCCCTATTCCAACCGCACTAGAACCGGCAGAGATGGACAGTCGGTAACCGGCTATGTGCCGGTTTCGGGAATGGTGAACATAGAATGTGTGGGATCGCTCACATTGAGCGCCCTTGCGCCCTTGCGTCAGGTGCATTTGCGCCGAGGCCGATCACGGCGGCGGTGAGCAGCAGGACGGCCGCCGATATGATTAGCGACTGGTGAAGGCCCGTCATGAATGCACTGTCCGAGGCCACCAGCGAGCCGAACAGCGCGACGCCGAGCACGCTGCCGGTCTGCCGCGTCGCGTTCAGGACGCCGGCGGCGATGCCGGAGCGCGCCTTGTCGATGCTGCCGAGCAAGGTGGAGGTCAGCGGCGGCACCAGCAGGCCAAGTCCGCCGCTGATCGCGATCATCTGCGCAAAGATCGCCCAGTAGCTGGTCCCGGCTTCGGTCCAGAGCAGCCCGAGACAGCCGAGCGCCGAGATACAGGCGCCGACCACGATGGTCGGGCACGAGCCGATGCGCTCGGCCAGACGCGGCGCCAGCAGGTTGAGCGGCAACACCGCGCCCATCATCGGCACGAAGGCAAGCCCGGTCCACCAGGCCGACAGCCCGTTGATCCTCTGGAAATACAGGCTCAGCACGAAGATCAGGCCGTAGATCGCGATGTTGACGAGGAGGCCGACGATCGTGGTCAGGGTAAACAGCCGGTGACTGAACAGCGACAGCGGCAGCATCGGCTGCACGGTGCGGCTCTCGCGCCAGACGAAGAGCACCGCGAATGCGGCTGAGGCAACGAATGCTGCGATCACGGCTGGATGGCTCCAGCCGAACGCACCAGCTTCGATGATCGCGCCGGCGAGCGCGCCCAACGCACCGATCGCGGCGAGCTGTCCCGGCAGATCGATCTCGCGCGAGCGCGACCGCGTGGTCTCGCTGGCGTAGCGCCAGCTCAGCCACAAGCCGGCAAGACCGATCGGCAGGTTAACCAGGAAGATCGCGCGCCAGCCAACCAGCGTGATCAGCGCGCCGCCGACGAAGGGACCGGCAGTCAGCGCCAGGCTCGCTCCGGCGGCCCAGACCGCCACGGCACGGCCACGCTCGCGGTCGTCCGCATAGGCATGATTGAGCAGCGCCAGGGAATTCGGCACCAGGATCGCCGCCGCCAGCCCCTGGACCAGCCGTGCTGCGATCAGCACGATGGCGTTGGGCGACAGCGCGCAGGCGAGCGAGGCCGCGGTGAAGATTGCGAACCCCGCCATGAAGATGCGCTTGGCGCCGATGCGGTCGCCGAGCGCACCTGCGGTCAGAATGAAGGCGGCAAAGGCGATGGTGTAGGCGCTGACCACCCATTGCAGCTCAGCGACGCCGCCGCCGAGCGTTTTACCCATCGCGTCGAGCGCGGTGTTGACGATGGTGACGTCGAGTTGCACCACGCCATAGCCGAGGCTCATCGCGGCAAGCGTGAGGGAGGTCGCAAGGCGCGAGCCGGCACGCTGCGCGCCGGCTCCGTTGTCGAGAGGTTCATATTTGATGGTGCTGGCTCGCATGCTGCCACCTCGGTTGCAGCCCCACGCGAAACATACGCTTCCAGCCCGCATTCATGCTTCGACAATGATCGTATTATGGATGCGTCAAATGCGAACGCCGCGCGGATGACCGCGCGACGCCTTTTTCGCAGCTACGCCCGGTCCTAGCTCGCCGCGCGCAGGTTCACCTTGCTCTCGGCGAGCGCGGTCAGCTTCCTGTCGGTCGCCTTCTCTTCTTCCAGCGTCTTGGCGAGCACGGTGGCGCAGTCGTTGCGGCCGAGCTGTTTGGCCCAGGCGATCAGGCTGCCGTAGCGGACGATCTCGTAATGCTCCGCGGCCTGGGCCGCGTTGATCAGGGCGGCGTCCAGCACCGCCTTGTCGGCGACTTCACCGGCGGTCTCGTCGGCTTCCTCGATGATGCCGTCGATGGCCGGGCAGTCGACCGCCTTCACCTGCGTGCCGTGCATCTTGAATACTTCCTCGAGCCGCTTGACGTGCTGCTTGGTTTCTTCGAGGTGCGTCAAAAAGCCCTGCTTCAACTGCGGATCGGTGGCCTTATCTGCCATTTTCGGCAGCGCCTTGGTGATCTGCTGCTCGGCATAATAGATGTCCTGAAGCTGGTGCATGAACAGGTCGTTCATGGTTTTGATATCTTTTGTGAACAGTCCCATCGTTCCGATCCTCTCGGTTTCGGGAACACGGAGGCGTCGGCTCGCACGAAAAGCCGATTATTCCGCCATGTTCGATTGCTGATGGAGCGCTAACCAGCGCACGGTACCGACGTTCCAAAAAAGCTCGCATCGCTTGCGCTGGAACAATGCCGACTGCGGGCGGACACGAAATCATGTCAAGATGCGGACGCGCGTTCCGGGCAGGTGCCCCGACTCATATGCTTAACGCGCGCCCGATATGAACCACATATGACAAAAGCGGCGGTCCACCGCAGAACCTATCGGTCGAACGCAGAACCTATCGTTGTCAAGGGCTGCACAAGTCGCTGTTTTTGCCTTAAATGAGCTACAACATGCCTAGCGGTCGAAGCCCATTTCGGGCAGTGATCGCGCCCGACCGGTCAATGTCTGGCCGATCGGTCTTGCCCCCCGCCGGGAGGATGAATGCACGGACTGCTGCCCGCGCTGAAGCGCGGCTTCAAGAGATGGATCGGCTGGCGACGGCTCGGTGTTGCCGCGAGCGTCTTCATCATCGCCTTCGCGATCACCACGCTTGCGCGCACCCTCAAGGACATCGATACCGGCGTCATCCTGACCGCGTTGACCGAGATTCCCCGCGGGAATATCGGGCTGGCGGCGATCTGCGTCGTCTTCGCGTTCTGTACGCTGACCTTCTACGACTATTTTGCACTGCGAACGATCGGCAAGAAGCATGTGCCCTATCGCATCGCAGCACTCTCCAGCTTCACGTCCTATTCGATCGGCCACAACATCGGCGCCACCGTTTTTACCGGCGGCGCGATCCGCTTCCGGATCTATTCGGACTACGGGCTGAACGCGATCGACGTCGCGAAGATCTGCTTCCTGTCAGGCCTGACCTTCTGGCTCGGTAACATCTTCGTGCTCTCGATCGGCATGGTCATCCATCCGGATGCCGCCTCATCGATGGATCAACTGCCGTCGTCGATCAACCGGCTGATCGGGCTCGGCGGCCTCGCCTCGATTGGCGCCTATCTGGTCTGGCTCTGCATGGGCGAGAAGCGCCGCGAGCTCGGCCAGAAGGGCTGGAAGGTGGTGCTGCCCTCGGCGCCGCTGACGCTGGTCCAGATCCTGATCGGCGTGGTCGATCTCGGCTTCTGCGCGACGGCGATGTACCTGCTGATGCCGGCCAATCCGTCGATCGACTTCATGTCGCTGGCGGTGGTGTTCATCCTGGCGACGCTGATCGGCTTTGCCAGCCACGCGCCCGGCTCGATCGGCGTGTTCGATGTCGCCATGCTGGTCGCGCTGCCCGAATTCGGCCGCGAGCAGCTTCTGGCGACCCTGCTGGTCTTCCGCATCCTCTATTTCGTGATCCCGTTCGGCCTCGCCATCTCCATCATGGGCGCGCGCGAGCTCTGGATGAACGTGGTGGAGCCCTGGCAGGAGCGGCGGCGGCTGGCCGAGGCCTGCGCGCAAGGCAACCTGCCCAAGCAGGTAGCAGCGATGGAACGCGAGCGGTCGTTGCGACAGGCCAGCAAGCGGTAAGGCGGGCGGGCGACCGTCAGAGGTTGCGGGCGGCGCAGCAATGCTCTCTTATTTCCGCCTCAACTTTGCCGTTGAACACGCGGGCCATGATCCCTTTTTCCTTTCGTACCCTTCCCGCAGGCCTCCTGCTGCTTGCCGGGATTCTGACGTCTTTGCCGCTCGAGCGCGCCGCCGCGCAGGGCGCCGGTGCGATGCAAATATCCTGGGAGGTGCGCAACCGCTTCCGCCTGTTCCGCGAGGAGCGCGACTTCCAGCTCCATGTCGAGAACGCGCGTAACCGCAGCATCCTCGCCGCCGAGCAGTCGCTGGAGCTCCAGAGCGAGGGCCGCGGCTGGGCCCGCAACATGGTCAACCGGCTCTGCATCGACCTCCAGGGCCGGGTCAACCAGCCCTGCACCCGCGACAACGTCAAAGAGAATTACCTCACCCCGACCGATCATCCGGTGACCGTGCGCCTGACCGGCGCAGTGCCGGTCGGCGCCACCTGCGCCTGGTCGTTCGACGACGGCGACGGGCCGCAGACCTCGACTTTCGATTGCGCCGAGCCGATCAACCTGCGGGTCCGCTACGGCAAGCAGACGGTCGCGAGCGTCGACGTCTCCTCCGGCTCCGATCCGACCCAGCGCGTCCAGGCCGAGATCCAGGTCCGCGACATCTTCGTCGCCGGGCTCGGCGACAGCATCGCCTCCGGCGAAGGCAACCCGGACCGGCCGCTGGCGCTGTCGGACGAGGGCTTCTGCTTCCGCTCCTATCTCGGTACCGCCGGTGCGCAATACTACCGGCCGAGCCGTGCCGGCTATAAAGGTGGCCGCGCCTGCGAAGCACCCGACACGCTCGCCAACTGGCAGCATTACGGCGCGCTCTGGTTCAACTCGCCCTGCCACCGCTCGCTCTACAGCTACCAGGCCCGCACGGCTCTCGCGCTCGCGGTGCGCTACACCCACATCGCGGTGACCTTTCTGCCACTCGCCTGCACCGGCGCCAGCATCGGCGACGGTCTGCTGGGCTCGCAGCGCGCCCGCGAATGCCCGCCCGGCAAGACCGGCGTCTGCAACACCAGCGTGAACGCCCAGGTCGCCGAGCTGCGTGAGGCGCTCACCGCGGCGAAAAAGCGCCAGCCGGACCGCACGCTCGATCTCGTGCTGCTCTCGGTCGGCGCCAACGACGTCTATTTCTCCGGCCTCGTCGCCGACGTCATCGTCGACACCGCGACCGAGCGCGCGCTGTTCCGCCGCTCCGGCGTAATGGCGAGCGTCGACGATTCCCGCGATGCACTGGCGCGCGAGCTGCCGCAGAATTTCGCCAAGCTGCGCGAGGCGCTGAAGCCGCTCGTCAGCGGCGACCTCTCGCACGTGGTCTATGTCTCCTACGCCAATCCCGCGCTCGCCGATGGCGGCGTGCCCTGCCGCGGCGGCCGCGCCGGGTTCGACATCCATCCGTCCTTCAACGCCGATCCGCAGCGCCTGGCCCGCGTCTCGACCTTCGTCGACACCGAATTCCTGCCGCAGCTGAAGAGCCTCGCCACCTGCACGCGCGGGGCGCTGTGCCGCGATCCCGAAACCGACCGCATGACCTTCGTGGACTCGCACCAGGCGGTGTTCGCCGATCACGGCTTCTGCGCCCATGCGGGCAACGATCCCGAATTCGACCGCACGTGTTTCGCCGAGAACGGCCAGAGCTTCAATCCCGATATCGTGAGCGCGGCGAGCCAGCCGATGCTGTGCGGCCGCGGCGCCTCGGAGTATCGCGCCTACCTGCCGCGCGCGCGCTGGATCCGCGATGCCAACGACAGCTATTTTGCCGCGATGACCTATCCGCAAGGCCTGCCGGCGGCGAGCCAGCCGACCGACATCCACGACGCCACCTGGGGCGTGCTCTCCGCCGTCTACGGCGGCGCCGTGCATCCAAGCGCGGAAGGCCACGCCGCGATGGCGGACGCCGCACTGCCGGCCGCGAGCAGCGTGCTCGGCCTCGATGCCGTGCCGCCCGGCGTGACACGCGGACTGTTGGCGCCGCTGCTGGGCACGCAGCAATAGCACGACACTGCTCCCACATACTCGGTGTCATCGCCCGCGAAGGCTGGCGATCCAGTACTCCGTGACAGCGGTGATTGAATCGAGAGGCTGCGGCGTACTGGATTCCCCGCTTTCGCGGAGAATGACAGTGGTGTGCGGAGCACGACCTCGCGCATCACGATCGCACATTCTCGTCACCTCGTGATCGTTCCCCGCACCTGCCGTTCCATCGATCCAAAAACGGCATCGATCGATACTCCCTTGAACTTGGACACTTTGCCGCGCGCGCCTCTAGGAGTCGCAGAGAGGAAACATTTCGAGTTCTAAGGAGGCGCGTGATGAGCGCAGTGGTGTCGTCCGCAGCGGACGTGAGGAGGTCTCGCGTCAGGCTGTTCATCGTGACCATGTTGTTCCTGGTCACGACCGTGAACTATGCCGACCGCGCCACCCTGTCGATCGCGGGCCCCGCACTCTCGAAAGAGCTGCATCTCGATCCCGTCGCCATGGGCTGGATCTTCTCGGCCTTCGGCTGGTCCTATGTCGCGGCGCAGGTGCCGGGCGGCTGGCTGCTCGACCGCTACGGCTCGCGCCTCGTCTATGCCTTCAGCATCATCGTCTGGTCGCTGTTCACGATGATGCAGGGCTGGGTCGGCTTCCTCAGCGCCGGCGCCGCCATCATCGTGCTGTTCGCACTTCGCCTCCTCGTCGGCGTCGCGGAAGCGCCCTCGTTCCCCGCCAACGCCCGCATCGTCGCCGCCTGGTTTCCCGGCAATGAGCGCGGCACCGCATCGGCCTTCTTCAATTCGGGACAGTATTTCGCCACCGTGATCTTCGCGCCGCTAATGGGCTGGATCGCGCATGATTACGGCTGGCGCTTCGTATTCTTCGTGATGGGTGGGCTCGGCGTCATCATGGGCCTGGTCTGGATCAAGACCGTCTACGGCCCGAAGGAGCATCCCGGCATCAACGAGGCCGAGTTCGATTACATCAAGGAAGGCGGCGCGCTGGTCGATCTCGACGCGCCCAAAAACGATCTGGTGCAGGAGCGTGCGCCCGAGTCCGGCTCCGGGTGGGATCACATCCGCCAGTTGCTCTCCAACCGCATGATGCTCGGCGTCTATCTCGGCCAGTACTGCATCAACACGCTGACCTATTTCTTCCTGACATGGTTCCCGGTCTACCTCGTCAAGGAGCGCGGCCTGTCGATCCTGCAAGCCGGCTTCGTCGCGACGCTGCCCGCGCTGTGCGGCTTCATCGGCGGCGTGCTCGGCGGCGTCATCTCCGACGCCATTCTCCGCAAGACCGGCTCGCTCACCATGGCGCGCAAGATCCCGATCGTCGGCGGCATGCTGCTGTCGATGTCGATCATCGCCTGCAACTATGTCGACGGACAGGCGCTGGTGGTCGGCTTCATGGCGCTCGCCTTCTTCGGCAAGGGCATCGGCGCACTCGGCTGGGCGGTCGTCTCCGACACCTCGCCCAAGGAAGCCGGCGGCGTCTCCGGCGGCCTGTTCAACACCTTCGGCAACCTCTCCTCGATCAGCACCCCGATCGTGATCGGCTACATCCTGGCCGCGACCGGCTCATTCAACGGCGCACTGCTGTTCGTCGGCGCCAATGCGCTGGTGGCCGCGTTCGCCTATCTCGTGGTGGTCGGCAAGATCGAGCGGGTGGTGCTCAAACGTTCCTCCTGAGGGCTCCCGCGGGAGCTTGACCAGGCAACTCAACGGCGGCTCCTCAGCCGCCGTCTTTGTTTTGGGGATGATCGATGCTAGAAGTGCCGGGGAAACGCCTTATCCATCTAAGGCATGTATCGATGTTCGACCTCAACCAGCTCCGCTGTTTCGTCACGGTGGCCGAAGAACTGCATTTCGGCCGCGCCGCCGCGCGACTGAACATGACCCAGCCACCGCTGTCGCGGCAGATCCAGGTGCTCGAGCACATCATCGACGCGCCGCTGCTGGAGCGCACCAGCCGCTCGGTGCGCCTGACGCCGGCGGGGCGCAGCTTCCTGCCCGAGGCAAGGCGCATCCTGAAGCTTGCGGAAAGCGCCTCGCAAGTCGCCCGCCGCATCGCGCTCGGCAAAACCGGCTCGCTGAAAATCGGCTTCACGGCGGCTGCCGCCTACGGCTTCCTCCCGGAGCTCGTCGCCGCCTGCCGCGCCAAGCTGCCCGAGGTCGATTTCTCGCTGAAGGAGATGGTGTCCGGTGATCAGTTCGAGGCGCTCAGCTCCGGCCAGATCGACGCCGGGCTGTTGCGGCCGCCGATCGCGCGCCCCGAAGTGGCCAGCCGCCGTGTCGTCGCCGAGCCCCTGCTCGCCGCGATCCCGAAGAAGCATCCGCTGGCGAATGCCGAGACCATCACCATCAAGGATTTCGACGACCAGCCCTTCGTGATGTACTCGCCCTATGAGAGCCGATATTTCCACGATCTGCTGGTGGCGCTGTTCACCCGCGCCGACGTGCTGCCGCGCTATGTGCAGCATCTGAGCCAGATCCATTCGATCCTCGCCATGGTCCGCGCCGGCCTCGGCCTTGCCATCGTGCCGGCCGCGGCTGCGAGCCTGAAGATCTCCGACGTGCGACTGCGGCCGTTGAAGCTGCGCACCCGCGTCCCCGTCGAGCTGTTCATGGTCTGGCGCCGCGACGACGAGAACCCGCTGCTCTCCGCTCTGGTCAAAATCGCAGGCGAATTGTCCTCCGCGGAGGTAGCGGACGATTGATGCTCAATCCGCATCGGTCGATATAGGCTTTGGCTTGGACGCGCATCGAACGGTCTCCTAAACAACGGCGCATGGACGCGCAGGCTTCGGCCCGCGTCCTCCACAACACGCAAATTAAGGGAGCAGCGCCCATGAGCAAGATGACCCCGCAGGAAATGGCCCAGAAGATCGGATCGGGCCTCCTGTCCTTCCCCGTCACGCCCTTCAAGGCGGACTATTCGTTCGATGAGGCGACCTACCGCGCCAACATGGACTGGCTGTGCGGCTATGACGTTGCCGGCCTGTTCGCCGCCGGCGGCACCGGCGAGTTCTTCTCGCTGACGCCGACCGAGGTTCCGCAGGTGGTCAAGATCGCCGTCGACGAGACCAAGGGCCGCGTGCCCGTGCTCGCCGGCACCGGCTACGGCACCGCCACCGCGCGCGAGATCGCGATCGGCGCGGAAAAGGCCGGCGCCGACGGCCTGTTGCTGCTGCCGCCCTATCTGACCCATTCCGAGCAGGACGGCCTTGCCGCCCACGTGGATGCCGTGTGCGCCGCCGTGAAGATCGGCGTCATCGTCTACAACCGCGACAACGCCATCCTGCAGCCCGATACGCTGGCGCGCCTCGCCGAGCGCTGCCCGAACCTCGTCGGCTACAAGGACGGCATCGGCGACATCGAGCTGATGACCCGCGTCTACACCAAGCTCGGCGACCGCCTCACCTATATCGGCGGCCTGCCGACCGCGGAAACCTTCGCGCTGCCCTATCTCGACATGGGCGTGACGACCTATTCCTCGGCCGTGTTCAATTTCGTTCCGGAATTCGCCACCAACTTCTACGCCGCGGTGCGCAAGCGCGACCATGAGACGATCCATGCCGGCCTGAAGAACTTCATCCTGCCGCTGATCGCAATCCGCAACCGCAAGAAGGGCTATGCGGTCTCGATCATCAAGGCCGGCATGAAGGTGATCGGCCGCGATTCCGGCCCGGTCCGCCCGCCGCTGACCGATCTCACCGAGCAGGAGGTTGCGGAGCTGACCGCGCTGGTGAAGAATCTCCCCGCCATCCGATCGTCACAACAAGCTGCAGAATAACAGACAACAACAGGGAGGAGCGTGCGATGGCCCAGACTGAGGTCTCCGGCGCACCGGTCGTCACATCGATGCAGGTGATCCCGGTCGCGGGCCGCGACAGCATGCTCCTCAATCTGAGCGGCGCGCACGCGCCGTTCTTCACCCGCAACATCGTCATCCTCACCGACAATTCCGGACACACCGGCGTCGGCGAGGTACCGGGCGGGCAAAAGATCTGGCAGACGCTCCAGGATGCCCGCGATCTAGTGATCGGCAAGACCGTCGGCGCGATTAACAACATCCTTGCCGACGTCCGCACGGCGTTCGCCGACCGAGATGCCGGCGGCCGCGGCAAGCAGACGTTCGACCTGCGCGTGATGATCCATGCGGTCACGGCGATCGAGTCCGCACTGCTCGACCTGCTCGGCCAGCACCTCAACCTGCCCGTCGCCGCACTGCTCGGCGAAGGCCAGCAGCGCAAGAGCGTCGAGACGCTCGGCTATCTCTTCTTCGTCGGCGACCGGCGCAAGAGCAAGCTTGACTACGTCAGCGGCGAGACCGGCAAGCCCGAATGGTTCAACCTGCGCCACCAGGAGGCGATGACGCCGGAGACCGTGGTGCGGCTCGCGGAAGCCACCCACGACCATTATGGCTTCGCGGACTTCAAGCTCAAGGGCGGCGTGCTCCGCGGCGAGCAGGAGATCGAGGCCGTCACCGCCATCGCAAAGCGCTTCCCCAGCGCACGCGTCACGCTCGATCCCAACGGCGCATGGTCGCTCGACGAGGCGATCAGCCTCTGCAAGGGCATGCACGGCATCCTGGCCTATGCCGAGGATCCCTGCGGCGCCGAAGCCGGCTTCTCGGGTCGCGAGATCATGGCCGAGTTCCGCCGTGCCACGGGCCTGCCGACCGCGACCAACATGATCGCGACCGACTGGCGCCAGCTCTCCCATGCACTACGCTTGGGGGCGGTGGACATTCCGCTGGCCGACCCCCACTTCTGGACCATGCAGGGCTCGGTGCGCGTCGCCCAGACCTGCCGCGACAACGGCCTGACCTGGGGCTCGCACTCCAACAATCACTTTGACATTTCGCTCGCGATGTTCACCCATGTCGGCGCCGCCGCGCCCGGCAAGGTCACCGCGATCGATACCCACTGGATCTGGCAGGACGGCCAGGCGCTGACCAAGGAGCCGCTCCAGATCAAGGGCGGCAAGATCGCCGTGCCCGAGCGGCCGGGCCTCGGCATCGAAATCGACCGCCCGGCCATCGAAACCGCGCATGAGCTTTACAAGAAGCATGGACTCGGCGCCCGCGATGACGCTACTGCCATGCAGGACCTGATCCCCGGCTGGACCTTTGACGACAAGCGTCCCTGCCTCGTGCGTTAAGAAAATCTCGGAGGACTACATGACTGCGATCCTGAAGAACTTCATCGGCGGCGAATGGGTCGACGGCTCCGGCGTCACCAAGAACATCAACCCCTCCAACACCAACGATCTCGTCGGCGAGTACGCAAAGGCCGACAAGGCGCAGACCGAGAAGGCGATCGCGGCAGCCAAGGCCGCCTTCCCCGCCTGGGCGCAGTCGACGCCGCAGGTGCGCCATGACGCGCTGAACAAGATTTCTCTCGAAATCCTCGCCCGCAAGGAAGAGCTCGGCCGCCTGCTCGCCCGCGAGGAAGGCAAGACGCTCCCCGAGGGCATCGGCGAGGTCGCGCGCGCCGGCCAGATCTTTGCGTTCTTCGCCGGCGAAGCGCTGCGCCTGATCGGCGAGAAGGGCGCCTCCGTCCGTCCCGGCCTCGACGTCGAGCTCACCCGTGAGCCCGTCGGCGTCGTCGGCATGATCACGCCCTGGAATTTCCCGATCGCGATCCCCGCCTGGAAGATCGCGCCCGCGCTCTGCTACGGCAACACGGTGGTGTTCAAGCCGGCCGAGCTGGTGCCGGGCTCGGGACATGCGCTGTCCGAGATCATCACCCGCTCCGGCATTCCGGCCGGCGTGTTCAACCTCGTGGTCGGCTCCGGCTCCGTCGTCGGCCAGACCCTGCTCGACCATCCGGATGTGGCCGCGATCTCCTTCACCGGTTCGGTGCAGACCGGCCGCAAGATCGCGCAGGCCTGCGTGCTGTCGAACCCGATGAAGAAGTTCCAGCTCGAGATGGGCGGCAAGAATCCGCTGGTCGTGCTCGACGATGCCGACCTGAAGACCGCCGTCGAGGTCGCCGTCAACGGCGCCTATTTCTCGACCGGCCAGCGCTGCACCGCCTCCTCCCGCCTGATCGTCACCGAAGGCATCCACGATCGCTTCGTCGCGGCGGTGGCCGAGCGCCTGAAGGGCCTGTCGGTGGACGACGCGCTCAAGGCCGGCGTGCATATCGGCCCGGTGGTCGACCAGAGCCAGCTCGACCAGGATCTGCGCTACATCAAGATCGGCCAGGACGAAGGCGCAAAGCTCGCCTTCGGCGGCGAGCTGCTCAAGCGCGAGACGCCCGGCCATTACCTCCAGCCGGCGCTGTTCACCGAGGCCAACAACAATATGCGCATCGCGCGTGAGGAGATTTTTGGCCCCGTCGCCGCCGTCATCCGCGCCAAGAACTACGAGGAAGCGCTGGCGATCTCCAACGACACCGAGTTCGGCCTCGCCTCGGGCATCTGCACGAGCAGCCTGAAATACGCCTCGCACTACAAGCGCAACAGCGAGTCCGGCATGGTGATGGTCAATCTGCCGACCGCCGGCGTCGACTATCACGTGCCGTTCGGCGGCCGGAAGGGTTCGAGCTACGGCGCCCGCGAGCAGGGCTCCTATGCGCGCGAGTTCTATACCACGGTGAAGACCGCCTATACCTATCCGGGTTGATAGGCCACGATCGTAGGGTGGGTTAGCCCGCGGCTGCGCAACGCGCGGTCCGCTGGCGTAACCCACCTCTTCTGCCTCCGCGGATGAAGACATTGGTGGGTTACGCTACGCTAACCCACCCTACACTTTCGGAGTCCTCCCATGGACCAGGACGTCGCAGCGAAAGAGCAGCCCCGCTACATCAAGCTCAACGAGCGCGACAATGTCGCGATCGTGGTCAATGATTTCGGGCTTCCCGCCGGCTCCCGCTTCGCCAGCGGGCTGACGCTGCGCGCCTTCGTGCCGCAGGGGCACAAGACGGCACTGGTCGATATCGCGCAAGATCAGCCGATTATCCGCTACGGCGAGGTGATCGGCCACGCGTTGTCGCCGATCCTGGCCGGCGAATGGGTCGACGAAGCGCGCATCCGCATGCCCGAGGCCCCTGCCCTCGACAAGCTGGAAATCTCGACCGCCGTCCCGGCACCGCTGCCGCCGCTCGAAGGCTTTACCTTCGAAGGCTTTCGCAACTCCGATGGCTCGGTCGGCACCAAGAACATCCTCGGCATCTCCTCCTCCGTGCAATGCGTCAAGGGCACGATGGAATACGCCGTGAAGCGCATCCGCGCCGAACTGCTGCCGAAATACCAGAACGTCGACGACGTCGTGCCGCTGACGCACGCCTATGGCTGCGGCGTCGCCATCAATGCCCCCGATGCGGTCGTTCCGATCCGCACGCTGCAGAACATCGCGCAGAACCCGAATTTCGGCGGCGAGATCCTGGTCATCAGCCTCGGCTGCGAAAAGCTCGCGCCCGAGCGACTGGTGCCGGAGGGCGTCAGCGATGCCATCGTGCGCATGCAGGACGAAGCCTTCGACGGCTTTGGCGCCATCGTCGATGCGATCATGACCCAGGCCGAAGCCCGCCTGAAGATCCTCAACACCCGCACCCGTGAGACCTGCCCGGCCGCCGACCTCGTCATCGGCCTGCAATGCGGCGGCAGCGACGCCTTCTCCGGCGTCACCGCGAACCCCGCCGTCGGCTTCGCCGCGGACCTGCTGGTGCGTGCCGGCGCGACCGTGATGTTCTCGGAAGTGACCGAAGTGCGCGACGCGATCCAGCTCCTCACGCGACGCGCCATCAACGAGGACGTCGGCCGCGCGCTGGTGCGCGAGATGGCCTGGTACGATTCTTATCTCGCCCGCGGCGGCGCCGATCGCAGCGCCAACACCACGCCCGGCAACAAGAAGGGCGGCCTCGCCAACATCGTCGAAAAGTCACTCGGCTCGATCGTCAAGTCCGGCTCGTCCGCCATCACCGGCGTGCTCTCGCCCGGCGAGAAGGCGACCCAGAAGGGCATGCTGTTCGCGGCAACGCCCGCGTCCGACTTCATCTGCGGCACACTCCAGCTCGCCTCCGGCATGACGCTGCAGGTGTTCACCACCGGCCGCGGCACGCCCTACGGTCTTGCGGCTGCGCCCGTGATCAAGGTTGCGACCCGCACCGAGCTCGCGCGCCGCTGGAAGGATTTGATCGACTTCGACGCCGGCGGCATCGCCACCGGCGAGAAGACCATCGAGGAAACCGGCTGGGACCTGTTCCGCCTGATCCTCGATGTCGCCAGCGGCCGCACGAAGCCGTGGTCGGACCGTTGGGGCATCCACAACGACCTCACGCTGTTCAATCCGGCGCCGGTGACCTGAGGCCGGGCCAACCGGCCTCACTGACCGTCGATCAGGTGCATGTCGCCGAGCGTGACCGGCAGACTGCGCGTAATGAGATCCGCGACCGCCGCGCGTAGCCGTTCGTTCGCAGCCGGCCCCTCGAACGTCGCGTCGATCGGCCCGCTGGGTCCGGCGAGCCGCATGGTGCCGGTGTTGTCGAGCGGCGCGGCTGCCCGCTTCTCGATCACGTTGAACGACTTGCCGTCGATCACGCGCACCTCGTAGAGCGCGTGGATCAGGCCGTAATCCGCAAGCAGCGTGCGATATTGGGCAAGCCCGATGCCCTCGACGTTGCGGCCGTTGCCGAGCTTCGATCTGGCCCGGGTGATGACGATGTAGGCATCCAACCCCTGCGGCGCGACATCGCTGCGAACCAGCTCCTTGAACGGATCGCTGCGCAGGAGATTGACTGGCGCAACCGCCGAATCCCTGATCGCGGCAAACGCGGCACGTCGGTAGCTCACCGCCTGCACGCGAAAGCGTCCACCGAGCAGCTTCGTCGCCTGCTGGACGATCAGCTCGTCCAGCCCCCATGCGCTGATCGAGAGGCTTTGCCCGGCGTTGCCGAGCGCGATCAGGCCGGCTTGCGTCAGGCTCATCTCCTCGCCGATGGCCGAGACGATGCCGACGGTCTTGATCGCCTGGAGCCGGGTCGCGCGCGTCTCGAACGCGGCGGCCGCGCCGAGGGCGATGCAAGCGACCGCCAGGCCAACCCATAGAAAAGCAATGCGGCGCATGGTGACCTATCGAATCCTGAAATCGAACGAATAGGACGCACCGAGGCCGATCGTCGTCTGGTTCGACGATCCCCGCAGCTTCACGAGCGGGCTGTCTGCGGCGTCGCCCAGCAGCTTCTCGTACTCGACATAGGCATGGACTTCCCAATGCGGATTGATGCGATAGGAGATCTGGCCGCCGAAGCCGACCGAATGCGCACCGCCTTTGGCATCGTACATCGGCAGCCCGGACGCCACGGACTGCACGGCGTCGACGCCGAAATAGGGCGCAGTCGCCTTGGTGCTTTTCCAGGTGAAGCGCGGGCCGGCCGAGATCGTGAGCCTTTGGATCAGCGGCACGATGACGTCGGCGGAGACATCGGCGACCGTGCCGGTATTTCCGCCCATGCCCTGGCGCAATTCACTGCGCAGGCGCAGCCAGTCGACCGGGAAATATTCGACGAAGCCGCCGAGCTCGTATGCGGCCTTGACGTCGCCAAGGCCGGTCAGCTCGGCATATTTATCGCTCCTGCGCGACGCGACGTATTTGAACGCGGGGCCGGCGCGAAAATTTCCGACGTCGAACAGCGCGATACTGGCGCTGTCGCGGGGCCCGCGAAACTGGTCGACCGATCCGGCACGGCGAATGGAGAAGATCGGGATCGGCATGAGCTTCCCGTTCTTCGATCCGACGAAATCCGGCGTGTACTCTCCGCCGATGCCGACCATGACGGTCCAGTTGCCGGAAGGTGACGGCAGCATCGGCACGTCGAACGGCGGGGCTGGCAACGTGAACGCCGTCTGCGCCGATGCCGACTGCGGGATTGCCAGGATTGCGCCGAACGCGGCGAGGAATGCGGTCAGCAAGGTCTGCTGCGCTCTCGCCGCAGGATCGAGAGCAGCTTCGTCAAAATGCTTCATTTACAGGGCCCCGGACCGGCCTTGCTGGCCTGGTCGACTCGTGTGGTTAGGAGCCACAGCATGTGGTCCGGCAAAATTGCCCCAAGATTGCAAGGGGCAGACAGCGCCCCGATCCATTCGCGGCGCATGCCGGGCGCGCCGCCGGATCAATGTTGCCCGAACATTGCCGGGCCGCGCTCACGCTCGCAAACTTTGAGCGCTAGGGCCGGTCGGCGCCCTCGCTCCTGCCTTTTATTCGCCAAGCTCGCTGCCTTAATGGGAACCCTGCGCACGAGCCGGAACGCCAGACTTCGGCCAGGGAGCGTCACGCTCAGGTTTTGTTGCCCCAGCAGAGTCAAGGACGTCCCGTGCGCTCCCTCGTAATCGAAGACGAACCGCAGATCGGCGCCTATGTCAGCCGCCTGCTCGGACAATTGCACGGCATTGTCGACGTCGTCGGCTCGATTGCCGATGCCCGCCAGGCGCTGGACAATTTCAAATATGATCTCGCGATCATCGACCGGATGCTGCCCGATGGAGATGCGCTCCAGGTGGTGACGGCGCTGAGCCGATCGGCGGACCGTCCCGCGATCATCATGCTGACCTCCAAGGACGCCAAGGAGGATGTCGTCGACGGTCTCAATGGCGGCGCCGACGACTATCTCGGCAAGCCGTTCGAGCCGCAGGAGCTCATTGCGCGGGTGCGCGCTGTGTTGCGGCGCCCCCGGCAGCTCGCGCCCTCGGTGCTGTCGCTCGGCAATGTCGAGCTGCATCTCGGCAGCAACGAGGCGGTGGTCGCCGACACGAAAATCCTGCTGCGCCGGCGCGAGGCGCTGATCCTCGGAGCGCTCCTGATGCGCCGCGACCGCGTCATCACCCGCGCCGCCCTGATCGAGGAGATCTACGGCTTCGACGACGAGATCGAATCCAACACGCTCGAAGCGCAGGTCTCGCGCTTGCGGAAGAAACTGACCGAGCTCGGCGGCGATGTCGAGATCCGCAGCATGCGGGGCATCGGCTACATCCTGCGGCTGGCAACACCGCGATGACGTCGATTGCCCGAACGTTTGCGCTGTCGCTTGGCATCGCCGCGACGACGATCTTCCTGATCATGCTCGGTGTCTTCATCTGGCGTTACCCGATGGAGGAACGCGAGTTCAGGGCTTGCCGCATTGTGATCGCCGTTCTCGATCGCGCCACGGTGATCGAGGGGCAAAACCTGACGGTACGCCCGACTCCCGCCCTCGGGGAGCTTAAAGCGGACAGCCCGAACCTCTGGTACGTCTTGTCCGCGGGCGATCTGGTCAGCGAATACGGGAGCGAACGCCGGCCCACCCTCCCCTTCGCGTTTCCCTATCACGGGCCGATCGGCTCGTCCGTCTTCAGCACACTCGACCAGAAGAACACCTTTTGTCTCGCCGTCGTGCAACGGGGCCCGTTGCAGCTTACGATGATGGTCGGCGAACCCAAGGTTCGCTTCGGCCGGATTGCAAGGAACTTCCTTGTCCGCAGCATTTTCGCGATCATCACGCTGGCGCTGGCCTTTGCGGCGACGGTCGCCATCGGCTCAATGCTGGCCGCACGTTTCGTCTCGCGCGGCATCGAACGGGTGGCGCGTCGCGCGCTCGCGATCGACCCATCGGCCCCGCAGGGCCTGATATCCCTGTCCGAAGTCCCCACCGAGCTGAAGCCGCTGGTCGCGGCGCTGAACCGCGCCTTCGGCGAGATCGACGCCTACATCAGGATGCAACGCCGCTTTCTCGGCAATGCCGCCCATCAGCTCCGCACGCCGCTCACGCTGCTGCGCGCGAAAATCGAGGACGTGCCCGAGCCGGCGCTGAGGGTGGAGTTGGTGCGCGACGTCCGCCGCCTGACGTCGCTGGTCTCCGCCATGCTCGACCTGGCGCGATTGCAAAATCATGCGATCGAGAAGCGACCGATCGATCTTGCCGAGATCACGCTGGACGTGCTCGCCGATTTCAGCCCCTCGGCGCTGGACGCCGGCATAGAGCTTGCGCTGGAGCACGCCGAAGAAGGTCCGTTCCTGGTGCAAGGCGTCGACGCCGCGGTACGCAGTGCGCTTGCGAATCTCGTCGGCAACGCGCTCATCCACGCCCATGGTGCGCGGCGCATCGTCGCCACGCTCAGCCGCGGCGACATCTCGATCGACGATGACGGCGCGGGCCTGCCCGACGGCGCGGAGCACAGGCTGCTCGAGCCATTTCAGACCGGCAACAGCGCGGGCGACGGCGCCGGCCTCGGCCTGTCGATCGTCCGCGAGATCATGGCCGCGCACGGCGGAGAGCTGGTCATTTCCTCCGCGCCGGGCCGCGGCACGACGATGAGCTTGCGCTTTCCCGAGGCCACCGCGACGACCAGATCGCCGCACCTCGATCTGCAAACGGGCTGACGAGCCGCTTCTAGCCCTTCGGCGAAACCGTCCGGAAACATTGGCGTGGAAAACTTCTTCCGCGTTTCACGTCTGTCGCATCACGCAATCAAATAGATCCGCCGGCGGCGGTCGAATGTTCGCACACAAGCGAACCTGGCGTGGCATCGCCGCGACCAAACCTCCGATTGCCATCTTCCACGGAGATTTTCCAATGCGCGTTCTTTCAATATTTGCCGTTGCCGGCGCCATGATTGCGAGCTCGGCCGGTGCATTTGCCGGCGAGCTTCCCTCTTACGACGTGAAGTCGTTTCCGATTTCGACGACGCAAGTGCAGGTGCTCGGCGGCGCCGGGGTCGAGGAGCAGTCGTCTGCGCCCGCGATGATCGTCGCCGGCATGCCGGCCTCGCCCGCGCAAATGTCGGTGCTGTCGCCGCGCGTCAAGCGGCTGGCGAGCGCCAACGCCACGAGCGAAGAGCGCTGAGACAGTTTTCGACCCCGGCTGCCCTTGCCGGGGTCGTCGCTCCCGCCGTCAGCGTGAGATATAGCCTGCCGCGATCGGCTTGAACCGATAGATCAGATACGGCGTCTTGTTTTCGGCCTTGCCGCCATGGAACATGGCGGCTGCGGAGACCTGAGACGCGGACACGTACATGTACCCGTCGGGAGAGGCAGTAATCCCGTCCGGCCACACCATGTCCGGATCGCTCAAATAAGTGCGAAACTTCCGGTCGGCTCCTATGACTCCAATCGATTTGGTCTCGACCGCAGTCAGGTAGATGTTGCCCGCATAGTCGATCGACAGGCCGCCATTGTTCGGTTTGTCCGAGTAGCGTTCCACCCGCGCGCTCAGCTCTTCGGCGGGCAGCTTCTCGTTGCCGAGGTCGGTGGCCTTATGCGGTACAGCGACCGGCCGCTGAGTGGCGCGAAATAGACCCATTCGGACCTGGCATCCATCGTGATGCCGTCGCAGCCGACCTTAATGAGCGAAGGCTTGCCGTCCTTGCCAGGCACGGTCAGATCATTGCCATCCACGGTGATCGGCACATTTTCAGGGACGGTGGATCGATCGCCGTCCAGCACGCGCCGGGCGGCACCCGTATCCATGTCGATGACGATGATCGCAGCGTGAGAGCCATCGCCGCCGGGCCCGATGTTTTCGTCGGCGATGTAGAATTTCCGGTTCTTCTGGTCGATCACGATGTCCTGCGGCTGCGAGCCTTTCACGGTCACGGGCTCGGGCATGTAGTGGATGCGCTCCAGCCTGTTCGTGCGCGTGTTCCAGCCGACCAGCTTCGGCGTGATCTGCGTCCGGAATCCCATGTCGATGATCCACACGACACCGCTTTCGTCGGAACGAAGACCCAGGACGTTATCGAGGTACTGATCGGTGCCTTTTCGTGGCGTATTCCATTCCGCATTTGGAAACGGCTCGAACGTCGTCGGCGATGTCAGCCGCGCCACACGAACGTCGGGACTGAAGAATGGATGGTGACTGAAGATCAGCTGATTGTCCGGCGTAAACGCAATGTTGCCGACCGACTGAGGGAGCTTCGCAAAGACTTCCGCGTTGCCGCCTCCGTTCTCCGCACAGGCCGCGCCCGTGACGATTGCCGCCGACAGAAAAATGACAAGTCGAATTCCTCTCCTCACGCTTCGCACCGCTCCCTCCCTTTGTTTTCCACGGTTATTCCGGCGCGCGTGCGCCCGGTCCGCGCCGGCAACCGCCGCAGGATTTGAATGCAGAGACCCAATGCGAGCCGAAGCGGCCGCTCGTTCACCGCCTCGCCGATATCGATCTTTGCGAGAGCCACGATGCGCGCTAATTTGCGGACTGACAATTACGCACAGGCCAGTCCTCTAGTATCACGGAGTGAACCATGCAGAAGCTCGGCAGCAAGACGTATGATTGTGCCGTGGGATGCCCCGTGGAGGCCACCCTCGATCTGATCGACGGCAAGTGGAAGGGCGTGATTCTCTACCACCTGCTCGACGATACGATTCGCTTCAACGAGCTCAAGCGGCGCCTGTCCCGGATCACGCAGCGCATGCTGACGCGCCAGCTCCGCGAGCTCGAGGCGGACGGCCTCATTCATCGCGAGATCTATGCGGAGGTCCCGCCGCGGGTCGAGTATTCCCTGACAGCGCTTGGGCGCTCGCTCGAACCGGTCGTTCGCATGCTCTGGACATGGGGCAATCAGTATCTCGCGACGGAAGCGGCTCGTGCCGGTGCGGTCAACGGCGCCGTTTCGCTCTCGCCGCGGGTCAGACGGAGCCTGCCGGCAGGTCGCGCGTAGGCGGGCCCCTGCGTATCCACGATGCCTTGCGGCGACTGCAAGTAAATCGCACACGTCGATCAAGACGGCGTGGGCCTACGCCGCGACGAGACACGATTCTCCATCCTCACATGAGGCCATCCGCGCGCCGCCATCAAGCGGCGCGCGCTCTACTTATATAAATACTAATTCCAAATCTGATGATTGAGGGACCATTGCGCCCCTCCCGCACTTCAAGCCATCGACTGCGCTTGTTAGTCGTCCGCCCCGCAAATGATGGGGTGGCGAATGACTACATATCTCAGAACGACGGCAGGATTGATCGGCGGCGCGCTGCCGCTGTTGGCAGGCCTGATGGATGCGGCGCCGGCCGAGGCGCAATCATCGTCGCAGGAATTGCCCGCCGTCGTGGTCGAGCAATCGTCGCGGCCGGCAGCGCGCACACGTCCGTCTCCCTCCCGTCAGGCCGCACAGGCGGCAAGCCGCCGTCGCCAGGCCGAGCGCGCACCATCGAACGCCGATACACAGGCGGCCGGCGCGAGCACGGGCGCGGAGACCGCGACAGGCCCCGTCCGCGGCTACGTCGCGACCCGCAGCGGCACCGGCACGAAGACCGATACGCCGCTGCGTGAGACACCGCAGTCGATCACCGTGGTCACCGCCGACCGCATCATCGACCAGGGCGCGACCACCGTTCAGGAGGCGCTGCGCTATGTCCCCGGCGTGTTCGCCGACGCCTACGGCGCGGACTCGCGCGGCGACTATCCGCGCATCCGCGGCCAGGACCCAAATATCTATCTCGACGGCACCCGCATGGTGAACACCAACAACTTCAACGAATGGCGGCCGGAGCCGTACACCCTGGAGCGCATCGAGGTCTTGCGCGGCCCCTCTTCCGTGCTCTACGGCGACACCTCGACCGCCGGCCTGTTGAACCTGATCTCGAAGCGCCCGCAGGCCGAATCCGCCAACGAGATCGGCGTGCAATATGGCAGCTTCAACCGTAAGCAGGTGCAGCTCGACTCCACGGGAAAGCTGACCAAGGACGGCGAGTGGCTCTATCGCTTCATCGGCGTATACCGCGACAGCAACACGCAGACCGATTACGTCAAGGACGGCCGCATCGTGCTCGCGCCATCACTGACCTGGCGGCCGACCAACAACACCAGCTGGACGGTGCTCGGCACCTATCAGAAGGACACCACGGGGTCCTCCACGGCCTTCCTGCCGCATGAGGGCACATTGTTTGCCGGCCCCAACGGCTACATTCCGGTGCGGCGCTTCGCCGGCGAGCCCGGCTTCGACCAGTACCAGACCGAGACCGGCGCGATCAGCAGCCTGTTCGAGCACAGCTTCAGCGACAGTCTGAAGATCCGGCAAAACCTGCGTTACGCCCATGTCGAGGGCATTTACCGGTCGACGTGGCCGGACCTGAACTTCGTCGATCCAAGCGATCCGAACTATCCATTTCTCGACGCCAGCCGACGCTCCGTGGCGCGCAGCGTATGGAGCCGCGAGACGGTCAAGGACGACCTGACCTCGGACAGCAATGCCGAGCTGAAATTGCACACCGGACCGGTCGCACACAAAGTGTTGTTCGGCACCGACTACCGCGAGTTCAGGGAGCACGCGCAATCAGGCTTCACCACAGACCCGACGCCGTTCGATCTCTACGCGCCGGTCTACCGCGGCGTACCCGCGCCGACGATGTCTCCCGAACCGGATCTGCGCCAGACCCAGCTCGGTATTTACGCTCAGGACCAGTTGCGCCTCGGACCGTGGCTCGCCGTGCTTGGGCTGCGCCACGACTACGTCACCAGTAACACGCAGGCCTCGCCGGTCGAAAACTACCAGGCGACCACCGGCCGCGCCGCGCTGATGTACGAGCTGCCATTCGGCGTCACGCCTTACGTGACCTATGCGCAGTCGTTCAACCCGGTGTTCGGCAGCGGCGTCTGCGCCACGGTGTGCGCGCCGCAGCGCGGCGAGATGGTGGAGCTCGGCTTCAAGTACAATCCGACACCGGGCAATGCGATCAACGGCGCGATCTTCGACACCACCGAACGGAATCGGCTGGCCAGCGACCCCGATGATGACCGCTTCTCGATCCAGACCGGGAAGGTGCGCATCCGCGGCGCCGAGCTCGAGGTGCTGGCGCGCGTCACGCCGGAGCTCGACCTGATCGGCGCCTATACCTATCTCGATGCCCGCGTGGAAAGCGGCGACAATGCCGGCAAGCATGTCGAGACCGTGCCGGATCACCAGGCCTCGCTCTGGGCGAAGTACCGTCTGTCCCTGCTCGGCCTGCCCGGCGTCACGCTCGGCGGCGGCGTGCGCTACATCGGCACCTCCTGGGACGGCACCGACACCCTCCGCACACCCGACTATACGCTGTTCGACGCCATGGTTCGTTACGAGACCGGTTCCTGGCGGCTTCAGGTCAATGCCAGCAATCTCTTCGACAAGCGTCACCTCACCACGTGCCTGGCGCGCGGCGACTGCTTTCTCGGTATCGGCCGCACGGTGCTCGGCAGCGTGACGTACAAATTCTAGCCACGACCGCTACGTCATGCTGCCGGGCATGAAGCAGCGCACGCGCGGATGGCCGTCGACATAGTGCTTCCACACCATGGTTCGACCGATCTTGTTCGGCTCGGTGATCACGGCACCGTCGGGCACGACGACCCATTCGTCGTCGATGCGCACGCGGTAGTGGCCGCGATCGGATTCCCAGTCGACGTCGGCTATGACGTAGCCGTCGGCATCCGAGCAGCATTGCCCGTATTGGCTGTGCAGGCTCTCGAACCAGGGTTTTAGCGGCGAGTTGGCATAGCGGCCGTCGTCGCGCGCCAGCGCCGAGGTCGCAAGCAGCGCCATCGGCCCCAGCAGCGCCGCCGCACATAGTCTGGCAAGTCGCATATCGTCTCCGCGGATCGCAATCAGCGCCGCGAGGGACAGACACCGCCGTCCGCCTTCCGCACGGTCGCGGCAGGCGTGGAGACGGCGACTCGCTCCCCAGCGGCTTTGCGACAGCTATGCAAATCCGGCGCCAGCGCGCATTCCGGGGAACTACGGCCGCACGGCGTTGCCCCGGCCGGCGCGCACGTCCTGCATGTCCAACGCGTCGGCAATTTGCCGCAGCTGTTTTGGAGGCTTTCCTTGTTCCGCGAGGACGTGTACGAAACGGCCGCGGACGCGGGCCGCATCTTTTAATCAACTGTTTCAATTAGAGAAATCAGGTGTTGGCGTGACTGGCATTGGACCGTCAGCGCTATGAGTTCGAGAGAGTTGCTTCCTGGCCAGCAGGATTCGACCGACTTGCCCGCAAGCGAAGTGCAGTTTGCGCTCGTGATTTCGCGGATGCTCGAGACGGTGAAGGACGACGCGGAAGCCAGGCGGCAGATGGTCTACGACCTTGCCCGCTACAAGCTCCAGGAGCAGTTCACCTACGCCGACGCCAGGAACATCGACCAGATGAAGCGGGCGCTCGAGGTCGCAATCGAGGAGGTCGAAAAATTCTCGCGCGACCAGGCGCCGCTGGAGCGCTTGCCGTCACAACAGCTCACGTCGTCAAAGGCGACCGAGACAGGCGGTCTCCTGGTGTCCGGCGACGCGACCGTTTTGCGATCGAGGATCGAGATATCCCGCAGCAAGCTGCCTGCGATCTCGGGCCCGCTTCTACCGGTGATCAAGCGTACGGCGGCCATCCTGCTTGCCGTTGGCGCCGTCATCCTGATCGTCTCGCAGCGAGACAACATCGCCGCGCTGCGCCGCCAGATTTCGTCCCAGGCCCAGGAGATCGCGCAGGTATCGCCCAAGCCGGAGGCGACGATCACGGTCGCCAAACCGGAGATGGTCGCCCCCGCCCCGCCTCCCTCGACGCGCGTATTGCCAACCGACTACGGCATCTACGCATTGATCGACGACAAATCGCTGGCGGAATTGAATGCGACCGGCGTGATGGCGCCGGACATGCGCATCGCGATTTCACCGGAGTTCAAGAAGCCCGATCGCCCGCATCTGCCGAACGGCCGCGTCAAATTCATCGTGTTTCGGCGGGACGCCGCGAACGTGATCCCCGAGCGCGTCGAGGTTCGGGTCGTCGCGAAGATCGCCAGGGAGTTTTCTACCGACGCTGCAGGCAAAAATCTAGGCGGCGGAGAAGATGTCGGGGTGATCCGAAACTTCTCCTATCCGTTCCGGGTGTCGCCGATCCCGGGGAAGCCCGAGATGTACGAGCTTCACACCGGCGATTCAGGGCTCGAGCTTGCGCCGGGACATTACGTCCTGAGCCTGGGACCGCAGGCCTATTATTTCCAGGTCGACGGCGAGATCACCGATCCCCGGCAATGCCTCGAGCGGGTCGTCGCCGGCAACGGCACGTTCTACGCGCCTTGCAAGAAGGCCCGGACGTATTGACGGTCGTCAAGACCGTCGCTGCTGAGGCAGGCCCGAGCCACACACTCAACTGTCATCGCCCGACTTGATCGGGCGATCCAGTATTCCAGAGACAGTGCGAGGATACGGAGGGCCCTACTGCTTCGGCGCCGGCGCCATCATCGCGCCGCCCTTCTTCGCCGCGGGCGCGGGCGCCGGCTTCGTCGTCGCGGCGGTCGCCTGTGCCGGAAGATATTTGGCGACGATGGCAGGATCGACCTGGGCGATGTAGGCGTCGGGAAGACGCGTCCAGGTCTCGTCCTTGCCGAACAGGGAAATGCCGAGGAAGCCGCGCATGGTCAGCGTCTGCCCGTCCGGGCTGACCGACATCTTGGCCTTCCAGATGTTGCCGTCGCGCGGATTGACCACGTTGCCGCCGTCATACTTCAAGCCGTCGCGCTTCATGTCGCGGATGAAGGAGAGCCCGAGCACCGGGGCGTTTTTGCGATCATCCGTGCATTTCGCACAGACCTCATTCGGGTCGTCGCCGGGGCGCGGAAAGGTTTTTGCGATCACGCCTTCGAAGATGCCGTTGTGGTCGACGAAGAGAAACCATCCCACCGTCTTGCCGTCCTCGGTCTTCTGCCAAAGACCCGCGGCGGTTGGCTGCTGCGCCTGTGCGGCTACCGGCCCAACCGCGCCAAGCGTCAGCGCAACAGCGAGCGCGAGGGGCGAGAGCAGTCGAAAGCTGGAAAAGAGAGTCCGCATTATGATCACCTTGCTAAGCCGCCACTGCAATGGCCGCAGACTACGGCGATTTCGCGAACGGTTCCAGCACCAGAAACATGGGGCATTGCCTGCCGAACCCGGTGCCGTCAGTTGACACCGAGCTTCTTTTGCAGACTGGAGGACGAGGTCGTGTACTGGAACACGAGCCGCTTCTCCGGATAGACGTAGCGATGGGCTTTTTGCGCCATCAGTGCGCCCTCGTGGAAGCCGCACAGGATCAGCTTGAGCTTGCCCGGATAGGTGTTAATGTCGCCGATGGCGAAGATGCCGGATACGTTGGTCTCGAACGCGGACGTCTCGACCGGCACCAGATTGTTCTCCAGCGCGATGCCCCAGTTCGCGACCGGACCGAGCTTCATGGTCAGCCCGAAGAACGGCAGCATGGTGTCGCAGGAAATTTCGCTCACGCTGTTGTCGTTGCCCTTGACGGTGGCGCCGGTCAGCTTGCCCTCGGTGCCGGACAGCGCGGTGACCTGCCCGAGCCGCAGATCCATCTTTCCGTCGGCCACCAGCGCGCGCATCTGCTCGACGCTGTGGGGCGCGGCGCGAAAATCGTCGCGCCGGTGCAGCAGCGTGACGCGCTTGGCGAGCGGATGCAGATTGAGCGTCCAGTCGAGCGCGGAATCGCCGCCGCCGACGATCAGAACGCTCTTGTCGCGGAACGTCTCCATCTTGCGCACGGCGTAGTGCACCGAGGTGCCCTCATAGGCCTCGATGCCCGGCACCGGCGGGCGCTTGGGCTGGAACGAGCCGCCGCCGGCCGCGATCACCACCACCTTGCATTCGAACACCTTGCCCGCGTCGGTGGTGCAGCGAAACAAGGGATCGCCGATCTTCTCCACCGTCTCCACCATCTCGCCGAGATGGAAGGTCGGATGGAACGGCTTGATCTGCTCCATCAGCGCGTCGGTGAGGCCCTGCCCCGAAACGTGCGGAATGCCGGGAATGTCGTAGATCGGCTTTTCCGGATAGAGCTCGGCGCACTGGCCGCCGACCTTGTCGAGGATGTCGATGAAATGCGCCTTCATGTCGAGAAGGCCAAGCTCGAAGGCGGCGAACAGACCACAGGGGCCGGCGCCAATAATCAGCACATCGGTTTTGATCACGTCGCTCATGTCGTCTCTTTATCGATCGTTATCGGTTGGACGCCGCCCGGGGGGCAGAAGTGACCCTGCCTGTCTAGCCAACGGGGATGGATCAGGGAAGGCATAAAAGCGGGAGCACCCCGCAGCCGCGCCCACTTGCCGGGTCAGGATAACTGGGCTGTAACGGGAAGCGATATGACGGAGATCAATCGGTGAACGCACCAAGCCGCCTCGATACGACGCCGCGCCTGGAGGACTATCCCTATCGTCTCGGCGACAATGTCCGCTTCGGCGATCTCGATCCGAACCAGCACGTCAACAACGCGGTCTACGCCACTTATTTCGAGACCGGCCGGGTCACGCTGATGAAGAGCCCGGAATACGGGCTGACGCCGCCGGGCCTCGCCTGGATCATGGTGCGCCTCGACATCCATTTCCGCGCCGAGCTGCACTGGCCGAACACGATCGAGCTCGGCCTCGGCGTGGTCAAACTGGGACGGACGTCGGTGACCTTCGAACAGGTCGTGTTTTCGGAAGGAAATTGCATCGCTTCGGCGATGTCGGTCGGCGTCATGCTCGACGAGGCGACGCGGCGGCCCGCACCGCTCACCGCTGAGATCATCGAGAAGCTCAGACCCTGGCACAAGCGCGGTATCGTGGTCGCGCCGCCGAGCATCTAGTAGATCGAGAGACGATCAGGCCTGCCGTTCCGGCGTCGCCACGACAAGCCCGTCGAGCTCGTCGGAGACCTTGATCTGGCAGGACAGCCGCGAGTTCGGGCGCACGTCGAAACCGAAATCGAGCATATCTTCTTCCATGGGCGTCGGGCTGCCGACCTTCTCGCGCCAGGCTTCGTCGACATAGACATGGCAGGTTGCGCAGGCACAGGCGCCGCCGCATTCGGCCTCGATGCCGGGAATGCTGTTGCGGATGGCGGCTTCCATCACGGTCGCGCCGTTCTCGACTTCCACCGTACGGGTTTCGCCCTTGTGGTCGACAAAGTTAATCTTGGCCATGTGTGCTCGTGCTGCCGCGATGTTGCGAATGAAGGAGGGTCCGGGCTGTCCTATAACGGGTCGATCCGCCCGGCGCCATAGGGTTTTGAAGCGACGTGAATCCCGCTTCGCGGGAAGAAAACGCGTCAAAACAAAAGACTAGAGCGCGGTTTCTCGCCCTGTCGCCCTAGGGCTTCAGGATCGCCTCGATGGCGGCGCGAGCCTCGGTCACCGCCTCTTTCAACGCGGCGAAGGCGTGGGGCTGGCCATGGCCGGTCCGGACCGCGGTCTCCAGGCTGGCCGCGGCATCGGCCACCGCAAAGGCGCCGATTCCGCGCGCGGAGCCCTCGAGCTTGTGGGCGAGTGTGCCGGCCTCGGCCGGCAGTGCTGCCATCGCCGCAACCAGGCGAACCGCCTGCTCGGCGAACATCGCGAGCACTTCCTGTTCCAGCTCAGTGTCCCCGAGCGTCATGCGCGAGAGGTGATCGAGGTCGAGCGGGCTGTCGATGGGTGCAAGCGGGGGCGAAGGCATCCAGTCCATCCGTTGCAGTTCAGGCGTCATGGCGCAGACCCCGGCATCGCGCGATGTCCGCCGATCCGGCGGTCAAGTTCCCCCACCGAAGCATGGAAATGGTTAACGAAGTGTTTGGGCCGTTTTACGCAAATCCGCCCGTTTATTGACGAAAAGTTGCCGCAATCCGGCGAGTCCGGTGGAGAATTCCATTTATTGCTAAGGCGTTACGGCGCTATCCTGTTAACGATGATTAAGATTGTCTTAATCCCGGGCATTTCATTCGCGACGCTCTGCCAATAGGATGTTGGGAGAAATTAGCGGACAAGCCGTCCGGGTGGGGACGGCTGGGAATCCGCGTAAGCGGCATGATCCGGTCTGTGGGCTTGCGTAGCGCGCTGGGCTCGCGGGAGGACGCGTACAAGTAACGAGGGCTCGGACTGAACATGGCGAACACTCCGAAAAAGGTCAAAGACCCGACAGAAGTTGCGCTTTCTGCGATCCAGGAAGCCCTGAACATCAGCGACACGGCCGCGGACACCAGCCGCAACGCCTCGATGCGCAACGAAACGTCGGCTCCGGTGGGGCCGCCGGCTCCTCCGATCTTCGACGAGCCGACCTTCGAGCCGCGTCCTGCCGCCAACGAGCGCGCCACCGTGTTCGATACGATCGAGGAGCCGCGCACCTCGCGCCGCGCCGCCAACGACGACCGCGAGACCATCGGCCAGTTGCTCCAGGCGCTTCAGAAGGGCCGCCCTGCCCGCAGCGTCTACACCTTCGCCACCATCTTCGCCGGCGTCTGGCTCGCAGCCTGCGCCGCGCTCACCGTCGGCTTCCTGCCCTCGATCCAGGCTGCCATGGGCCAGAGCGGCGGCGTGCTCGTCATCGCCGGCCTGATCGCGATGTTCTTCGCGCCGATCATGCTGTTCTACTTCCTGGCGAGCCTGGTCTGGCGCGGCCAGGAAATGCGCATGATCGCGCAGGCGATGGCGCAGGTCGCGATCCGCTTCTCCGAGCCCGAGGGCTCGGCGTCCGATTCCATGGTGACCGTCGGCCAGGCCATCCGCCGCGAGGTCGCGGCGATGGGCGACGGCATCGAACGCGCCATCGCGCGCGCCGGCGAGCTCGAGACGCTGGTCGCCAACGAGGTTGCGGCGCTCGAACGCGCCTATTCCGACAACGAAGTGCGCATCCGCTCCCTGCTCCAGGACATCGCGCACCAGCGCGACAATCTGGTCGGCCAGGCCGAGCAGGTCCGCAGCGCCATCTCCGGCGTGCAGATCGATCTGCGCCACGACATCGCGCTGATCTCGGACGCGATCGCCTCGCGCGTCGACGAGGTCGCCAAGAGCATCACCGGCGCGCTGGAAGAGCGCGGCGCCCACATCACCGGCGCCCTGAGCAACGCCGGCGACAACATGATCCTCGCGCTCGGCGAGCGCGGCGGCGACCTGCTCGACCGCCTCGAGGAGGCCAGCAACGAGACCACGCGCGCCGTGCTCGACGCCAGCGAGCGGCTGACCACCAGCCTCAACTTCAAGACCGGCCACGTCCACGACGAGTTCGTCGACCTCGCCGACCGCGTCCACGAGATGCTGAACGAGCGTATCGACCGCATCACCGGCGAGTTCGAGCAGCGCTCCGCCGCCATCGTCGACGGCATCTCCGAGCGCACCGAGCAGGTGCACGACAGCCTGAAGAATTCGTCGGACTCGCTGCTGCTCGAGCTCGAGCTGCGCTCCAACGACCTCTCCGCCAAGATCGACGATGCCGGCAACCGGCTCGCCGGCCACATCATGACCTCCGGCGACAAGGCGAGCGAGGCGCTCGACGCCACCGTCAACACCCTCGTCGCCAAGGTCGTCAGCCAGACCGAGACCGCGCACGACTCGCTGTCGCTGCAGATGAGCGCGTTCGACGAGCTGGTGAAGAACCAGGGCACCGAGCTGGTCGAGAGGTTCGCCCGCGACTCCGGCACGCTCGGCGCGCTGATCACCCGCCACATCTCCGAGTTCGACCGCACCGTGAAGACGTTCGGCGGTGATATCGTCGATCGCATGGGCCAGCGCACCCAGGACATCGCCGAGAGCCTGAAGACCTATGTCGACAATTTCGATACCCGCTTCACCTCGAACGGCGGGGCGATCACGGCCGTGCTCGACCAGCGCCTGGTGCAGTTCGAGACCACGGTCGGCGAACGTGTCACCAACCTCGACGCCTCGCTGAACGACAAGATCGTCAGCCTCGACGGCACGATCGAAGGCCACATCAAGACTTTCGACGACCAGCTCGTCGGCCGCGTCGCCGCGCTCGAGCAGTCGTTCGACACCCGCGCCAAGTCGGTGACCGAAACCATCGACGGACGCCTCAACACCCTCGCCTCGTCGCTGACCGACGGTGCCGCGCAGGCGATCCAGTCGATCGACTCCCGCCTCACCCACCTCACGACGTCGCTCACTGACGGCGCATCGCAGGCCATCGAGACGATCGATACGCGCCTCAACTATCTCGCGACCTCGCTCACCGATGGCGCATCGCAGACCATCCAGTCGATCGATACGCGGCTGACGCACCTCACGACGACGCTCTCGGGCGGCGCCTCGCAGGCGCTCGAATCCATCGACACGCGCCTCACCTACCTGACGACTGCGGTGACGAACGGCGCCTCGCAGGCCGTGCAGTCGATCGACACGCGCCTCACCCTCCTGACCTCGACGCTCACCGACGGCACCGCGCAGGCGATCGAGGCGGTCGACCGCCGCATCACCGGCGTCGCCGAGATGATCGACGGCCGCAGCACGCACCTGACCGACACGGTCACGGCGCGCTTCCAGGACATCCACCAGGCCATCGAGACCAAGGTCGGCTCGGTCGCCAACGACATCGACGTGCGCGTGGCGCAGTTCGAGGACCTGCTCGGCTCGCGTGTCGAAGCCGTCGCCGGCCGCATCGAAAGCAGCGGCCGTCAGGCCAGCGAGGACATGATGTCCCGCGCCGAGATGATCTCGACCGCGATCCGCTCGCATGTCGAGGATGCCGAGCGCTCGCTCACCAACCTCGTCGTCAACACCAGCGAAACGATCCAGACCGGTGCGCGTACCGCCCAGCAGTCGCTGATGACGGTCTCCTCCGACGTCAACGCCCAGCTCAAAATGACCTCCTCCGATGTCAACGCCCAGCTCAAGATGACCTCCACTGAGGTCGAGCGCGCGCTGACCGCGGTCGGCACCGGTGCTGCGAACTCGATCCTGAGCAGCGCCCGCGAGGCTCAGTCGACCCTGGTCGCTGCCTCCGGCGATGCCTCCAACCAGATCAAGGGGCTCGCGGTCGACGTCGAACGCACGCTGTCGGCGGCCGGTTCTGCCACCGCAGCCTCGATCCTGGCCGGCGCCCGCGAGGTACAGACCACGCTCGTCACGGCGTCTTCGGACGCGGCCAACCACGTCAAGACCCTCACCGCCGACGTGCAGCGTTCGCTGTCGCTGGCCGGCGCCACCACGGCGGAATCGATCACCGCCGGCGCCCGCGATGCGCAGAGCGCGCTGATTGCGGCCTCGACCGAGACCGCCAACCAGATCAAGGCGCTGTCCTCGGACGTGCAGCGCTCGCTCTCGATGGCCGGCACCTCGACGGCCGAGACCATCATGACCGGCGCCCGCGAAGCCCAGACCACGCTCGTCAACGCGTCCTCGGATGCGGCGACCCAGGTCAAGTCGCTCGCGGTCGAAGTGCATCGGTCGCTCTCGCAGGTCGGCCAGTCGACCGCCGAGACGATCACGACCAGCGCCCGCGACGCCCAGAGCACCCTGCTCTCCGTCTCGGCCGAACAGACCAGCCAGGTCCGCTCGCTGGCGGCCGAGATGCAGCGCGCGCTGGCGACCGCCGGCGGCGCCACCATCGAGGCGCTCACCAGCGGCGTGCGCGAGGCCCAGGGCACGCTGATCACCGCCTCGACGGATGCGGCAAGCCAGATCAAGTCGCTGACCACGGACATCGAGCGCACGCTGACCTCGATCGGCGCCGACACCGCCTCGACCATCCTCAACAGCGCGCGTGAGGCGCAGACCTCGCTGACTTCGACGTCGGCGGATGCCGCAAGCCAGATCCGCACGATCTCGACCGAGATCGAGCGCGTATTGAGCACGGCCACGACCAACGCCACCAACGACATCCAGACCAGCGCGCTCAACGCCCAGAACGCGCTGATCAACGCCTCCAACGAGGCAAGCTCGCGTGTCAAGTCGAGTTCGTCCGACGTCGAGCGTTCGGTGCTCGCCGCCAGCAGCAGCTTCGGCCAGGCCATGACCGGCAAGACCGACGAGATCGTCACCTACGTGCAGCAGCAGGCCGACCGTCTGTCGAACATGATCGACGCCAAGCGCGGCGCGCTGGTCGACGCGATCGGCTCGAAGACCAGCCAGCTCACGCTCGACATCGACCGCGTCACCTCGGATGCGCTGAAGTCGATCGAGACGCGCGGCCATGCGTTCTCGCAGACGATGATGGGCAACGGCTCCGAAGTCGCCCGCACCATCAACGCGGCGAGCGAGATGGCCACCGGCGCGGTCGGCAAGTCGCTCAAGGACCTCGAGCAGGCCTCCCGCTCGGCGATCGACCAGTCGCGCCAGGTCTCGATCGCGGCCGTCACCGAGATGCAGGAGACCAGCAAGATCCTGCGTACCGATACGGTGGCCCTGTTCGAGCGTCTGCGCGAAGGCAACATCCTGCTCCAGGAGGTGCTGACCGGTGCGCACGACAACCTCAACTCGCTCGAGCGGGCGCTGGTGACGCGCGTCGCCGACTTCGTCTCGGCGATGAACGACGTCACCTCGCGCAACGGCGCTGCGACGCAGAACCTGGAAGACCAGCTCAACGTCTTCAACACGAAGACCACGCGGGCGCTGCAGGACCTCGGCGAGCTATCGACCCAGTTCGACGCGCACGGCAAGGCACTGGTCGAGGCCGCGCAGGTCGTCGAGGTGAGCAACAAGAACACCACCGCTTCCCTCGCTGAACGCAAGCAGGCGCTGGAATCGCTCGTCACGACCATCGACCTGCGCACGGCCGATCTCGACCAGCGTCTGTCGCGCTTCACCGGCCTGCTCGATGAATCGCTGGCCGCCGCCGAAGAGCGTGCCCGCGACATCGCCCGCGTCGTCGCGGAGACCGCCGGCGCAGGTTCCGCCGCGATCACCCGGCAGTTCGAGGCGGTGCGCGTGGCGTCCGAGGAGGAGCACCGCCAGACCATCGAGGCCATGCACGACATCTACCGCCAGACCACGGACGAGGCGGATACGATGTTCAAGCAGTCGACCGAGAAGTTCACCAACCTCGTCTCCAGCATGAAGCAGATGGCGTTCGAGATGCACAACGAGCTCGAAGCCACCCGCAACGAGCTGCGCCGCGGCGTGCTCGAGATGCCGCAGGAGGCCGCCGAGAGCACTGCGCAGATGCGCAAGGTGATCGTCGACCAGATCGAGGCCCTCGCCGAGCTCAACCGCATCGTGGCCCAGCATGGCCGTGGCCTCGACGTCTCCACGACGGGCCGCGCCGGCGCGCAGCGCCAGGAAGAGCCGTTGCTGGCAGCCGTCGGCACGCGCAACACCGAGACGCGCGGCCGCGACACCGGCAGCGCCTCGACGCTGCCGCCGCCGGACCTCGGCATGCCCGCCCCCTCGCGCCGCACCGAAGCGCCGCCGGTCGCACCCGCGGGCAACGACCAGGGCCGCGACGGCTGGCTGTCGGACCTCCTGAACCGCACGGACGCCAACCAGGGTGCTCCGACCGGACGTGAGGCCCCGCGTGGCCGCGCGGCACCCGCGCCGCAGCCGCAGGCTCCGCAGGGTGGCAGCAATCCGCTGGAGTCGCTGTCGCTCGACATCGGTCGCCTGATGGACCGCAACCTCGCCTCCGAGATGTGGGACCGCTACCAGCGCGGCGAGAACAAGGCCTTCACCAAGCGTCTCTACACGCCCGCCGGCCAGAAGGCCTTTGACGAGGTCGCCCGCAAGTACCGCGCCGACCGCAACTTCAAGGGCACGGTCGACCGCTACGTCGCCGAGTTCGAGCGTCTGCTCGACGAAGTCGCCCGCGACGGCCGTGGTCCACAGGAGTTGCGCAGCCACCTGACCTCGGAGACGGGCCTGGTCTACACGCTGCTCGCGCATGCAGCGGGCCGGCTCGGGTGATCAGCCCATAGCGACAACGAATAGCGAATGAGAACGGAGGCCTCACGGCCTCCGTTTTCGTTTGAGCCCGTCATTGCGAGGAGTCCTTGCGACGAAGCAATCCAGACTGCTTCCGCGGAGACAATCTGGATTGCTTCGCTTCCGCCTTCGCTCTTCGAGCTACGGCGGACAAGTCGCTCGCAATGACGTAGGAGAGAGGCGCTACTGCCGCTTGCGCTCGTTCGCTGGCGCCGGCCTCGGCGGCTCTGCGGGCGGCGCTGCGGCCGCTGGCGCGCTGTTGCTGGCGCCGAACAGCACGCGGGTCGGGTTGCGGTCGAAATTGTTCACGGCGCGGCTGATGTCGCCGAGCGTGCGCCGGCCGTCGGTCATCAATGCACCGGAGCGCTTGTCGAAATCCTCGGCCAGCTCGCGGATCGACTTCACCGCCTGGAACAGCTCGCCGCCGTCCTTGCCGCCGGCGAGCGTGTTGAGGCCAAGCATGAGGCTGTCGGCCTTGTGCATGACGCCGTCGACCTTGGCCATCACGCCGTCGATCTTCTCCGAGTTGCGCGCGAGCGAGTTGGTGAAGGTCTCGAGGTTCTTCAGCGAGTTCTTCACCGACTCCTGATTGTCCGCGACGATCTTGTTGATGTTCTGGAGCGTGCCGCGGATCGCCTCGGTGACGTCCTGGAGCTTGTTGGGATCGGCCGTCAGCGACGGGATGCCGTCCTCGTCGAGCGGCGGCGGAGGCGCGGCCTCCTCGCCGCCCTTGAGCGAGATCGCGGCGACGCCGGTCAGGCCCTGGAATTCGAGGCCGACCAGGGTGTCCTTGCGGAGCGGGGTGTTGTTCTCGACCATGGCGAGTGCGACAACCCGCCGCGGGTTGTCGAGCTTCACGGAGACCACCTCACCTACCCGGATACCGTTGAAGTTGACACTGCCGCCGTTGCGCAGGCCCGCCGCCGGGCCCTCGAACACGACGCGCAGGGGGCTGCGCTGCTTGGTGGTGTGCAGCGACTGGAACCACAGCACGAAGCCGATCGCCGCGGCGATCACCGCCAGCGTGAATGATCCGATCAGTACGTAATTGGCCCGCGTTTCCATCAGCTACTCCGGCACCTCAGCCCATCACCGCACGGGCGCGCTTGCCGTGGAAATATTGTCTCAGCCAGGGATGCTGCGAGGCCTGCATGTCGGCGATCGACCCTGCCGCAATGATCTTACCGTTCCCTAAAACGGCGATGCGGTCGCAGGCTGTGTAAAGGCTGTCGAGGTCGTGCGTTACCATGAAAACGGTCAGGCCCAAAGTACGCTGCAGCGTCCTGACCAGCTCGTCGAAATCGCCGGCGCCGATCGGATCGAGGCCCGAGGTCGGCTCGTCGAGGAACACGAGATCGGGATCGAGCGACAGCGCGCGCGCCAGCGCCACGCGCTTGATCATGCCGCCCGACAGTTCCGAGGGAAAGCGATCCGCGACTTCCGGCTTGAGCCCGACCATGGTGAGCTTGGCCAGGGTGATCTCGTCCATCAGCCGCTGCGAGACCCGGAGATATTCGCGCATCGGAAACTGGATGTTCTGCCGCACGGTCAACGAGGAGAACAGCGCGCCCTGCTGAAACAGCACGCCCCAGCGGCGCTCGACGCTGCGGCGCTGCGAGGTGCTGGAGGAATCGAGGTCGACGCCGAACACCTCGATGGAGCCCGCGACCTTCGGCACGAGGCCGATGATGGTGCGCGTCAGCACCGACTTGCCGGCACCGGATGGGCCGACGAAGCCGAGGATTTCGCCGCGCTTGACGTCGAGGTTGAGTCCGTCGAGCACGCGCGTCGCGCCGAACTGCACGGTGATGTCGCGAACGCGGATGATCGGATCTTGAATCGCGTTTTGAGTTTCTTGCGCCATCGTCACATCCCGATCGAGGCGAAGAAGATGGCGAACACGCCGTCCATGACGATGACGAAGAAGATGCCCTTCACCACGGAGGCCGTGGTGTGCTGTCCGAGCGATTCCGCGCTGCCCTGCACGGCGAGCCCCTCGACACAGGCGACGATGCCGATCACGGCCGCCATCACCGGTGCTTTGACGATGCCGACGATGAAATGGTCGATCGAGATGGCGTCGCGCAGGCGCAGCAGGAAGGCTTCGGGATCGACGCCGCCATAGAGCCAGGCGACGAGGCCGCCGCCATAAAGCGCGGCCATGGCGCCGAGGAAGGCGAGGATCGGCAGCGCCAGCACCAGTGCCAGCATGCGCGGCAGCACCAGGACCTCGATCGGGTCGAAACCCATCGTGCGCAGCGCGTCGATCTCCTCGCGCATCTTCATCGAGCCGAGCTCGGCCGTGTAGGCGCTGCCCGAGCGACCCGCGACCATGATCGCGACCAGGAGGACGCCGATCTCGCGCAGCACCAGCACGCCGAGCATGTCGACGACGAAGATGTCGGCGCCGAACCTGCGGAAATGAAAAATACCCTGCTGGGCGATGATGCAGCCGATCAGGAACGTGATCAGCACGATGATCGGCACCGCACGCCAGCAGACCTGCTCCATGTGGTGCACGGTCGAGGTGAGGCGGAACGAGCGCGGGTGGATCAAGACGCGAAACCCCGCCGCGAGCACCGCGCCGAGCATGTCGACGAGGCCCGCAACCGTGCCGGCGACCCCGGCCACGGCCCGGCCGATCTGCTCCAGCATGCCGGTGATGGTGACCGCGCTGCTGTCGACGACCGGCGTCGCCCTGACCCGCCGCACCTCGTCCACGAGGCTCGAATAATTGGCGGAAAGCCCCGCGATCTGCGCCTCGACGGCGCCCTGGGTCAGGCTGCGGCGCAGCCGTTCGATCAGCCAGGCGCCGAAGGTGTCGAGCTTGGCGACCTCGGAGACGTCGATGAAGATGCTTTGCGAGCCGCCGGCGAGCTTTTCGGCGTCAGCCACCATCCGCTCCAGGACCGGCGCGAAGCTCGCGGTCCAGGTTCCGGTGGCGCAGAGTGCCAACGCGTTGCCCTTGGCAATCCGTTCCAGCTTCGGATCGCCGCTCAAGGTCTCCGCTCCCGTGCCGGAACGCGAGAAACGGGTAGAATCAGATGGTTGCGCACACGCCCTTACCCGGAGAAGGTATCCCCAACTGGTTAATGTTAGTTGCTAGAGGTAACTAGCAGGTTCAGATTTCGCCAGAGTTCAAAATGACTTCCAGCAAAGTTCCGGCCCTCGCGGCGCGAATCGAGCGATTTCCCATCGCCGGCAGTTTCACCATCAGCCGGGGCGCCAAGACCGAGGCCGTGACCGTTGTGGCCGAACTGAGCCGGAACGGCCTGACCGGCCGCGGCGAATGCGTCCCCTATCCCCGCTATGGCGAGACCCCCGAGGCAACCCTTGCCGCCATCCAGGCCATGCAGGCGGCCGTCGCGGGCGGCCTCTCGCGGGAGGCCCTGCAAGCCGCCATGCCGCCCGGAGCGGCCCGCAACGCGCTGGATTGCGCCCTGATCGACCTCGAGGCCAAGGCGACCGGCCTGCGGGCCTGGAACCTGCTGGACCGCCCGGTGCCGGGCGAGCGCACCACCGCCTTCACGATTTCGTTGGGCACCCCCGAGGCGATGGCGGCGGCGACCGCCAAGGCGGCGCACCGGCCCCTGCTCAAGATCAAGCTCGGCGGCGACGGCGACGGCGATCCTGAGCGGATCGCGGCGGTTCGCAAGGCCGCCCCCGAATCCGAGCTGATCGTGGATGCCAACGAGGCCTGGACCGAGGCCAATCTGGAGCAGAATCTCGCCGCCTGCGACGCCGTCGGCGTCACCCTGGTCGAGCAGCCGCTGCCGGCCGGGAGGGATGGCGCGCTGTCGCGGATCAAGCGGCCGCTCGCGGTCTGCGCCGACGAGAGCGTGCATGACCGCCCCTCGCTCGCGCCGCTCCGTGAGCGCTACGACGCCGTGAACATCAAGCTCGACAAGACCGGCGGGCTCACCGAGGCGCTGGCGATGGCCGACGCGGCGCAGGCGCTCGGCTTCGAGATCATGATCGGCTGCATGGTCGCGACCTCGCTGTCGATGGCCCCCGCAATGCTGGTGACGCCGCAGGCGCGCTTCGTCGATCTCGACGGCCCGCTGCTGCTCGCGCGCGACCGCGACCACGGGCTGCGCTACGACGACAGTCTGGTCTATCCGCCCGCCTCCTCGCTCTGGGGATGAGCCTTGAGTCGATGCCGCGCCGACAAGATCACCAGCGCGCCGGCTGCGGCCATCGCGGCCATCACGTAATACAGGCTGTCGCCGATGCGGGCGTAGATCGCACCTGATGCGATCGAAGTCGTCGCACCCAGCAGGCCGTTGCACGCGGCGTAATAGCCCTGCCCCCGCGCGATCTGATGCGATGGCACGCGCTGCACCAGCAGATTCATGGTGCCGACGATGGTCATGCCGAAGGTGAGGCCGTGGCCGAGCTGCACGATCACGAGCAGCGCCAGCGGCGGCTCCTGCGCGGTGACGATCCAGCGCACCACGGCGCTCACGCCGCCGATCGCGATCAGCGTGGACGGATACAGCGAGAACCGCGGCGACAGCGCGAAGACGACGATCTCGGCGATCACACCCAGCGTCCAGAGGCCCGCGATCGTCAGCCCGCCGAAGCCGTGGAGCTGCCAGTTGATGGCCGAGAACGTGTAGTAGGCGACGTGGCTGCCCTGGATCAGCGCGGCCGACGCGATGACGGCCCAGAAGCCGCCATCGCGCAGCAAGGCCTTGCCGGCATGCGTCTCCGTCGTCCTCCGCCTGACATCGTCGAGCGGCTGCAGCAGCAGGCTGGCGGCGACCGCAACGACGGCCCACGCGACGATGATCCAGATCAGATCGCGCGCAGCGATGTGGTCGACGAGAAAGCCGCAGGCGAGCGAGCCCGCGGCGAAGGCCGCCGAACCCCACAGTCGCAACGGTCCGTAATCGAGCCCGTAGCGGGCGACGCCGCGCAGCGCATAGGCATCGGTCAGCGGGGTCGTCGGCGTCCACATCATGCAGGTCAGCGCATAGATCAGGAACAGCGCCAGCGGCTGCTGCTGCAGGCCGACCGCCGTGAACCCGATCGCGGTTGCCAGCACCGACACCATCATGCCGGCGCGAATGGCATGTCGCCTTTCGGCAAGGGCGGTGATCTGCGGCAGCGTGGTGAAGCGCGTGATCGCCGGCAACGCGTTGATGAGGCCGATCCAGCTTGCGTCGATGCCGATCGCCTTCAGCCAGAGCGGAAAGAACGGCAGATGCGTGCCCGACACCGCGAAGACCGCCGAATAGAACAGCGCCAGGCTCACGGCGAATCGCCGCTTCACGGCAGCTTGCGTGGGGATTTGTGATTCGCCTGCCATCAAACCAATTGCGATTCGGTCGATATCGTGGTGATCGTTACAGTAACGCGTAGTGATTTGCGCGACGAGATTGTCATGGCCAACGAAGCATTCGCCCTCTCGCCTATGTCTGCCCGTGCGGCCGAGCCGAACGAGCAGGATTACGACGCGATCCGCGAAGCCTTCATGGAGACCGCGCGCGGCCGCTGGTTCCTCGGCGAATATGCCAAGCGCAACCGCAATGCGGATACCCGCATGGTGCTCGATGCGGTCGCGAAAATCGAAGAAACCCTTGCGGCACAGCGACAACCGGTCGTCGAGGATCGCCTGCCCGAGGCGCTGGTCGAGATCCGCCGCGCCATCCGCGAAGCCGAGACGATCGCGATCGCCGCCTTCGATCCCGCGGCGATCGAAGCCAGCCTCGCGCCGATTCCGCGCGGCGTGCGCATCATCAAGGAGATCTCCTGGCGCTGGCGCGAGATCGGCGCCGACGGGCGAATCTGCGACCTCATTGATTCGCAGCTCGCCTCCATCGAGGCCGCTTGCGGGCAGCTATCGACCGTCGACCCCCGCGTCGAGCTCAAGGCCGCATTCGATCTGCTCAGGGATCGGGTCGAGCAGCTCGATGGTGACGGCGACACAGCGCCGCAAGCGGCGGCGCATTCCGCACTTGCGCCGGTGCAGGAAGCGCCCGTCGCAGAGGCTGCGCCTGCCGTGATGGCCACCGAAGCACCCGTGGCTCTTACGGAGGCGCCGCAGGACATCGCAGCGACTCCCGCGCCCGAAGCAGCGGTCGAAGCGGCCGGCGCCGTCGAAGCACTCGCCGTTGGCGAGGAGGCAATGGACGTCGCCATCGAGCCGGAGTTCATCGCCGGCAATCACGTCGGACCCGAAGAGGAGGTCGCAGAGGCCGCCGCTTTCACTGAGGTGACTGACGGGGTCTCGCTCGACGCCGCCGCGGAAGCCGAGGACGAAGCCATACTCGATGCCATCGCGCTGGAAATGGCCGCACCCGATCCGGAGTTCGACGAGATCACCGAACCGGTCGAGCTGGAAGCGGCCATTCCGGAGCCGATGGCTGCGGAGGTCGCAGCGCCCATTGCCGCAGAGCTTCCGGAGCCGGTCGCAGCCGAGCCGGCCGCCACCGCAGCCGCGGAGGAGCCCGCCGAAGACGCGCCGATCGCGATGGACTCGCTTGCGCGCCTCACCGACGCCATTGCGGAGGCCGCCGCCGAAGTGATGGAGCAGCCGGCCCCGGCCATGGCAGCCGCCGCGACATTCGGTGCGGCGCCAACCGCGACGCTTCCGATGCCCTCGCCCTTGTCCGCGTCCCTGCCCGAGCCCTCGCTCGGCGCCACCATCCTCGCCAGTGGCATCCTGCAAAAGCCCCGCGCGGCGGCCAACGACCCCATGGCGCCAATCCGCCGCATGACCCAAGCCGAGAAGATCGCGTTCTTCTCGTAAGGGACACGCTCGCTCCACATCGTCATTGCGAGCGCAGCGAGGCAATCCAGAGTCTTTCCGCGGAGGTATTCTGGATTGCTTCGCTAACTCGCAATGACGGAGCAAGGTGGATCACCGCGCCCTCTCTCGTGTCCCGGACAAGCTGCAACGCGTAGGCGTTGCGGCGCAGAGCCGGGACCCAGGCTGCTGCACGGGTGCTCTCGCAAACCTAGCCGCGCTACGCGAAGGGGGCCAGCCCGGTCGATGCGTCGACGCCGCCGTCGACTGGAAGGTTCACCCCATTCACGAAGCTGGCGTCGTCGCTTGCGAGAAATGCGATGACGCTCGCAATTTCCTCGGACTGGGCTGCGCGCCCCAGGGGATACGTTCCACCAGCTTCACGAACAATTCCGGATATTGCTCCATGATCGGCCTCGTCAGGTCGGTGAGGGTCAATGATGGGCACACCGCATTGATGCGCACGCCTCTCGGGCCAAATTCGAGCGCCAGGCTGCGTGTGAGATTGCTGACGGCACCCTTCGTGGCGTTGTAGAAGCTCACGCCCCGGTCACCGCCAAGCCCGCTGAGAGACGACACGTTGACGATCGAGCCGCCGCTTTCGATCAGGTGCGGAAGCGCCGCACGCGTCATGTAGAGGACACCGTCGACATTGACCGCGAAGACGTCTCGCCACAGCTGGATCGGCGAGCCCAGGAAACCGATCAGTTGACGAGGATGTCGATCCTCCCGAAGCGCTGCACCACGTTGGCGACCAGACTCTCGACGTCTTCGGCGATCGAGACGTCGCCGGATCGGATCATGCAGCGATCGGTGCCTAGCTCTGCACCGACTTCGGCCAATTTGAACTCGCGCCGTCCGTTGAGCACGACAATGGCGCCTTCGCCGTGAAAGCGCCTTGCGGCTGCGGCGCCGATGCCGCTGCCGCTGCCGCTGCCGGCGCCCGTAACGATGACGACTTTGTCCTTGAACCGATCATTCATGCCAATAACTCCATCCGAACCCGCAAGGTCCGGACAAGAGCTAGGACACCGGAAAGACGGCTTGGTTTCAGCCGAACCGGATTCGGTTACGATTGAAATCTGTCGCGCGAAGCGTTCCGCGAATCGATGTGAGGCCGCTCACCCGCAGTTCCAGACCGCGCCGATCGGGGTCCGCGTCCAGCACGGCCCGAAGCTGCCGCCATTGTAGCGGCCGCCGCCGAAGCCGGGCCGGCCGAAATAGCGCCATTCGCCGTCCCAGCCGTAATATTGGGGAACCGGGTCGATATACCAATGGCGGCGATCGCTCCGCGACATGCGGCGCATCGCCTCCTTCTGCTTGTAGAGCGGAATGCTGTTGCTCAGCGGCTGGCGATAGCCCGGCAGGAAGCCGTAGCCATGCCAAGCCTGCTTAGGACGCTTTTGAACGGGCTCAGCGGGCGCGACGGCCGGCAGCAGAGACAGGATGACAGCAACGGATAGACACATAAGGCGAGACATGAACCGACCATAGACAGTCGGGAGCTGACAGGCCACTCAAATTCGAGTGCTAGACTTTTCGCCGCTTCGATTCACCGTGCTCTCCCGATAAGCTTGAAAAAGCAGCATGAGAGCTGCGCGGACAACCGCTTATTCCGGAGCGAGCGAATGCCTCAAACCCCGCCCGTCGGCGCCTTCGCCATCATTCCGAGCAACGATCTTGCCGCTGCTATACCGTTCTGGGAGCGTCTTGGCTTCACGCGCGCGGGTGGTGACGCCGGCTACGTGATCATGAGGGGTTGGGGCTGCGAGGTGCATCTCACGCAAGCCGGCGATGGCCCGTGGCGCGTGCCCGAGCACAATCCCTTCGGCGTCTTCATTCGCACGCCCGACGTCGAGGCCATTGCCGCACGCGTGGACGATCTGATCATCCGGCCGGGCGGCGTGCTGCGCCACCGCGAATGGGGGATGTATGAGGTCGGCATCAACGGACCTGACGGCCTTCTCGTCCGGATCGGCTGGCCTTCCGATCTGATGACCTCCCGCGGCTGACGATGCCCCTCCCGAGTGGGATGATGGCAGACGATCGCGTAACGATTGATCCGACCCATCGGGGCTTTGTTGCTGTACTGTCTGCTTCGCTATTCGTGGTGCATTGTCGCGAGGAGCATGCATGTCCACGGCGATCTCGACGCTCGGCGGGGTAGGTCTCTTCCTGCTCGGCATGACCGTGATGACGGAGGGCCTGAAGACGCTGGCCGGCTCCGCGCTGCGCGGGGTGCTCGGCAAGGCGGCATCGACGCCGCTGCTTGGCTCATTTTGGGGAGCCCTCGTCACGCTGCTGGTGCAGTCCTCCAGCGCGACGACGATGACGACGATCGGTCTTGTCAGCGCCGGCCTGCTGACGTTCCAGCAAGGGTTGAGCCTGGTCTTCGGCGCGAATATCGGCACCACGGGGACCGGCTGGCTGGTCGCGCTGATCGGCGTCCGTGTCTCGCTAACGGCCGCGGCGTTGCCGATGATCTTCGTCGGCGCGTTGACCAAGCTTCTCGGCCGAGGGCGAGTTTCCGGCGCCGGTGCCGCGCTCGCGGGATTTGGACTCGTGCTGTTCGGGCTGACGACCCTGCAGCAGGGCATGGGCGGGCTGGCGGAACGTTTGCACCCGGCGGACCTGCCCGCGGTCCTCGGCAGTCCCGGGACGTCATGGTGGTCGGGCCTGCTCGGCGTGCTGGCGCTGGTGGTGATCGGATTGGTCATGACCGCGCTGATGCAATCGTCGACGGCCGCCATCGCAGTGACCTTGTCCGGCTATTTCGCAGGCGCAATCGGGTTGGACCAGGCCTGCGCGTTGATCATCGGCCAGAACATCGGAACGGCGACGAGTTCCGCGCTCGCCGCGATCGGCGCGAGCGCCACCGCGAAGCGGTTGGCCATCGCCTACGTTCTTTTCAAGCTGATCGCCGCGCTCATCGCGCTGGTAGCTTTTCCCGTCGTAACGCCCTTGCTGCTGCGCGCCTCGGACACGATCGACGGCGTCACGCTGCTGGCCGGGTACCACACAGCCTTCAACGTCGTCGGCGTCGCGGTCCTGCTCCCGCTGATCAACCCGTTTACGCGGCTGGTCGAACGGATCCTGCCCGAGCGCGGCTCGCCGCTGACGCGATGTCTCGATCCTTCGGCGCTTGAGACCCCGATCGTGGCCGTCGAGGCGGTACGGCGCACGATCGCGCGCGTGCTCCTGACGGTGTGCGGTTCGGTCGAGGCGAAACTGGCGGCCCGCGCTGCACCGATACGGCTGGGAAAGGACACCGTCTCCGTGCAGGAAGCGGCCGATGCCGTGAGCCAGGCGCAAATATTCCTGTCGGATGTGGCCGGGCCACCCGACACCGACGACGAGCAACGGCGTCTCACGAGCACGCTGCACGCACTCGACCACGCATCTCGACTGACGGACCTCGCAAGTGGAGGAAACAATTTCGGCTCGGTGGCAGGCGGGCCGGAGGACATCCGCGCCGGAGAGCTATGTGCCGAGGTCATGCGGAGCGCCGCCGCGATTGCGCGCGGCGTCGCGGCGCCGCCCCGCGGATCGACGCACTTCGCGCCCGCCTCGCATGCCGGCGACATCTTGGCTGGTCCCCGCGCCGACCCGCCCGACGAGGCCATCGCCGAGTTCGAGCGTTGTACGACACAACTCCGTGAAATGCTGCGCATCCACCGCAGCGCGACGCTTGGTGCGGTGGCCAATGGAACACTGACCGCAGACTCTGCCCTCCTTCGCGTCGAGGCGGTTCGCAACCTCGAGGCGTTGTCGCAGCACGCCTGGCGTTCGGCGATCCATCTCATCGGTCGCGGCTAGCGCGTTTTCAAGCGAAGAAGTGGATACCGGTTCGCGTCAAGAAAACGCGTCAAACAAGAATCTGGAGCCCCGTTCCGATCCCATCGGAAGGGGCTCTATAGATCACGCCCTTGCGGATCAGGAAGCAGCCATAGCCCCTGCTGTCGCCGACCTGCACGACACCGAACCCCGCCGACGCCGCGCGATAGAATTCCGAGCGCGAGAGCTTGCCGGGGCTGACGGCGCCGCCGGCCGCGCGTTCGATCTCCGCCAGCATCGCGCGCTGCACGTCGGGGACGCAATCGGGATCGTCGACCGGCGCCATCACGCGCACCGGATCGGGATCGAAATCGTAGAGCGGGTCTTTCGCGGGCCGAACCGGCGCGGCCGGTCATCGGCCGTTCACCATAGCAGGTTCCAAGCGTGATTCAGATCACGCAGCTCATCATGGTGATTGCGATCACGGACCACGGGCTCGAACGCGGCCAAGCTTCCTCGCAACCAATCTCGCATCGAGATGAGTGCCAAAGGAGCACGCCATGTTCCGCCTAAAGCCTTTCCTGATGACGGCTAGCCTCGTGGGAAGCCTGTTCGGCTTTGCCTGCGGCCCTGTTTCCGCGCAGGTCGCCCCGGTCCAGCCTGCCCCGACCGCGCTGCAAGGCCCGGAACAGCGCGTGGCGCTGGTGATCGGCAATTCCAACTACAAGAACGCGCCGCAGCTCCAAAACCCCGACAATGACGCAGAGTCGATGGCGCAGTTCCTGAACTCCGCCGGCTTCGAGGTGGTTGCCGCGACCGACCTGACCCAGAACGACATGCTCCGCGTCGTCCAGGACTTTTCCGCCAAGGTTTCCGCGCGGGGTCCGAACACTGTCGCCATGGTCTACTACGCCGGTCACGGCGTGCAGCTCGCCGGCGAGAACTATCTCGTCCCCGTCGATGCGAAAGTTTCGAACCCCACCGAGCTCGTGAGCAACTCGGTGCGCCTCGTCGACGTGATGTCGACGCTGGAGACGATCCCGAGCCGCATGCGCATCGTCATCCTCGATGCCTGCCGCAACAATCCGTTCCCTGATGTCAACGACGCCGGCCGCGGCCTCGCCATCGTCGATGCGCCGAACGGCTCGATCGTGGGCTACTCGACCGCGCCGGGTGCGGAAGCACAGGACGGCACCAACGGCCACAGCCCCTACACCCAGGCCTTCCTCAACGTCGCGCGCGAACCCAACGTGCCGATCGAGCAGCTGTTCAAGCGCGTGCGTCTGGAAGTGAACCAGACCACCAGCGGCGCGCAGATCCCGTGGGAAAGCTCGTCGCTGACCTCGGACTTCACCTTCTTCGGCGACACCGCTGTCGCCGCCACCCGCGCGCCGGTGAATGCGCCTGTCGTGCAGATGGCCTCCAACCTGCCGGGCCGTTCGACGCGCCAGGCCTATGACTACGTCGTGTCCGAGGGACGGCAGGAGTACTATCAGGAGTTCATCCAGATGTACCCGCACGACCCGCTGTGCGACCACATCCGCTGGCTGCTCTCGAACCTGCTGATCACGCAGGCCTGGCACAAGGCGGTGCTCGCGAACTCCCCGCTCGGCTACAAGAGCTTCTATGACAGCTACGGCAACAGCCCCTATGCGCAATCCGCGCTGAAGCTCCAGGTGCAGCCAAAGCTGATCCCCCTGATGCAGGCGACCAAGTTCCTGGCGCCGCAGAACATTGCTCCGACGTTCAAGGTCGGCAATCTCGGCCAGCCCAAATACATGCCGCTGATGCAGCAGGGCAATGGCGGTGGGCAGATGAATGGCAATCTGCCGGTCGTGCAGAAGCCGATCGACAGCAACGTCATCGGCAAGCTCGGCAATGGCGGCCAGATCGTCAACCTGCCGGCCGGCAACAATCAGCCGAACCAGCCGAACGGCACGCCGTCGCAGACCCCGGGCAAGATCGTCACCCTGCCCGCGACCAACACAACGCAGAACGGCCGCAGCAACAATACCGGCACTGCCAACGGCACTACTGGCAAGATCGTCTGCATGCCGGTGAATGTCGGCAAGGGTGGCACGACCGTCGATACGAAGCCGGTCGTTCAGGCGCAGAACAACCCGATCCGCGTCAACAACGGCGTGAAGCTCAACAACAATCCGGTGAACAAGGTGCAGGTCCAGAACAACCAGCAGAACAACCGCCCGCAGTTCAATGCGGCCAACCGTGTGGTCAACAACGGCGGCAACAACTTCCGGCAGTCGATGAACCAGGCGCCCTCGATGGGCGGCGGCAACAATCACCGCGGCATCATGCGCTGATCGCCACAAGCGAAACGACAAAGGGGCAGAGCGACAACGCTCTGCCCCTTCCTCATGTTAGAAGGTCCGAAACCTAAGCAACCAGCTCGGCAAACAGATCCGCATCGACATTGCCGCCGGAGAGCACGATGACGACGTTCTTCCCGGCGACGTCGAGGCGGCCGGCAAGCAGCGCGGCGAGACCGACAGCACCGCCCGGCTCGACCACCAGCTTCAGCTCGCGATAGGCAAAGGCCACGGCCGCACCGACTTCCTTGTCCGACGCAGTCACGCCGCGCGCCAAGAGCTTGCTGTTGATCGCAAAGGTCATCTCGCCGGGGATCAGGGCCATCAGCGCATCGCAGATGGTGCGGCCCGCAGGCCCATGCGGCTCGCGGTGGCCGGCGGTCAGCGAAATGCCGTGATCGTCGAAGGACTCGGGCTCGGCCACCACGATCTCGGCTCGCGGATAGCGCGCCTTCACTGCCGTGGCGACACCCGCGATCAGGCCGCCGCCGGAGGCCGGCGCCACCACGATGTCGGGGCTGAGGCCGAGCGCAGCCATGTCCTCCGCGATCTCACGACCTGCGGTGCCCTGCCCCGCGATCACGAACGGATCGTCATAGGGCCTGACCAGCGTCGCGCCGCGCTTCTCGGCGATGCCGCGCGAGATCGCCTCGCGGTCGTCGCAGTCGCGATCGTACAGCACCACCTCGGCGCCATAGGATTTGGTGCGCTCGCGCTTCGACAGCGGCGCATCCGCGGGCATCACGATGGTCGCGTGCATGTCGAGGATCTTTGCCGCGGCCGCCACGCCCTGGGCGTGGTTGCCGGACGAGAACGCGACGACACCGCCGGCGCGCTTGTCCTGCGGGATCGAGGCGACCTTGTTGAAAGCGCCGCGGAACTTGAAGGAGCCGGTGCGCTGGAGCATCTCCGGCTTCAGGAAGACCTTTGCGCCGACGCGCTCGTTGAGCACGGGAAAGGACAACAGCGGGGTGCGGATGGCGAAGGGCGCGATCACGCGTGCTGCTGCATCGATATCGGCAGGGCCGATCGGGAGGAGCTGTTCGGTCATGCCTAATGTTATCGCGCCGGACGAGGCGCGGGGCAAGACACCTGCGCGCGATGAACCTTGGTTTTCAGGCTACGAAACTAACCGGCTCCGCCCCATTCCTGCCTGGAAGCACCGCGCCAACCGCCTTGATGCTGTCCACAAACGCCCTCGCCGAGGCCTCCCAGGTGTAATTGGCGGCGAATTCGACGCAGTCCTGCCGGGACACGTCGAGCGCCGCGAAGCAGGCGTTGCGCAGATCGTGATCGAGGGCGCCGACCGGTGCATCGCCGATCACGTCGCGGGGGCCCTTCACCGGGAAGGCCGCAACCGGCAGGCCGCTGGCGAGCGCTTCCAGCAGGACCAGGCCGAACGTGTCGGTCTTGCTGGGGAACACGAACACGTCGGCCGCCGCATAGATTGCCGCCAGCGCCTCGCCGTGTTTCTCGCCCAGGAAGATCGCATCCGGATAGGCCTCTTCCAGCGCAACCCGCGCCGGGCCGTCGCCGACAATCACCTTGGTGCCGGGCAGATCGAGATCGAGAAACGCCTCGAGGTTCTTCTCCACCGCGATCCGGCCGACCGAGAGAAATACCGGCGCCGGCAGGCAGAGGTCGATCCCACGGGGGTGGAACAGGCTGGTGTCGACGCCGCGCGGCCACAGCACGACGTTGTCGAAGCCCCGTTCGCCAAGCTCGCAGGCGAGCGCCGGCGTTGCCGCCATCACGGCGCGGCTGGGCGCGTGAAATCGGCGCAGCGCCCGCCAGATCAGGGATTCCGGAACCGGCACGCGGGCGCGGACATATTCGGGAAAGCGGGTGTGGAAGCTGGACGTGAACGGCAGCTTGCGCTGGCGGCAGTAGCGGCGGACCATCAGGCCGATCGGCCCCTCCGTCGCAATGTGGATGCTGTCGGGGCGCGCCTCTTCGATCAGCTTCGCGATTCGCGCCGGGCGCGGCATGGCAAGCCGCACGTCGCGGTAGCTCGGCATCGCGAAGGTGCGGAACGATTGCGGCGTCAGGAACGTGAACTCGACGCCGAACCCCTTGGCGGCGTCTGCGAGCTTGGTCAGCGTCCGAACCACACCGTTGACTTGCGGGTGCCAGGCGTCGGTCGCGACCAGGATGCGCATCAAGCGGCCCTTGCTGCGACCTGCGGGACTTGTGCCGGCTTCCGCGCCTGATCCGCCCAGGTGATGATCTCGAAATGACCATCGTCATGCTCGACCAGCGCCGTGCAGCTCTCGACCCAGTCGCCGCAATTCATGTAGCGGATGCCGCCCTCGTCGCGGATCACGGCATAGTGGATGTGGCCGCAGATCACGCCGTCGGCGTCGTGACGCCGCGCTTCGGCGGCGAGCGCCTGCTCGAACGCGCCGATATAGTTGACGGCGTTCTTGACCTTCTGCTTGGCCCATTGCGACAGCGACCAATAGGGCACCTTGAACATGCGCCGGAAGAAGTTGACGAAGCGATTCATCTGGATCGCGAAGTCGTAGGCCTTGTCGCCGAGATGGGCGAGCCAGCGCGCGTTCTGCACCACGAGATCGAAGATGTCGCCGTGGATGACGAGGTAGCGCTTGCCGTCCACGCCGGTGTGGACGGTGTTCTCGACGACGTCGATGCCGCCGAAATGCGTGCCGTAATAGTTGCGCAGGAATTCGTCGTGATTGCCGGGAATGTAGATGACCTTGGCGCCCTTCCGCGCCTTGCGCAGCAGCTTCTGGACCAGGTCGTTATGCGACTGCGGCCAGTGCCAGCTCGATTTCAGCGCCCAGCCGTCGACGATATCGCCGACGAGATAGATCGTATCGGCATCGTGGTAGCGAAGGAAGTCGAGCAGAAGGTCGGCTTGAGAACCGCGGGCTCCGAGATGAACGTCGGAGATGAACAACGTGCGAAAGCGCCTTTCAGGGCCCTCGTCACTCACATCGTAACTTCCCATGCGACAGCCTGTAACAATATCCCGTGACAGGGGGATGACCAATGAACCTTTGAGGCACCCTCGGATACGAATCAAACCTCGCCTCGCCCGCCCCGCGAATATCAGTCGCATGCGACAATCAGGCGACATGACGCCGCAACGGCCTCCGCAAGACGCCCGGAACCGATGGCTGAACAGGTTAACGGCAGCGGTCCCGCGCGCCGCCGGCGGTGCGCTCGCGGCCCGGATCAGTAAAATTTGTGGAAATGATGGATCGGCCCGTGGCCGTGGCCGACGCTGAAGCGGTCGGCGGCCGCGATCGCTGCGCTGATCCAGGCCTTGGCGTTCCGCACGGCCCGCGCGAGATCCTCGCCCCTGGCAAGCCCCGCCGCGACGGCCGAGGACAGCGAGCACCCCGTGCCGTGGGTGTTGCGGGTGGCGACGCGCGGCGCCACAAGCGCGATCGTGTTCTCGGCCTCGACGAGATAGTCGATGCTTTCGGCGCCCTCGCCGTGCCCGCCCTTGATCAGGACCGCGCGGCAGCCCAGCGCCAGCAGCCGGCGCCCCTGGCTCTCGATCTCGGCCTCGCGTGTCGCGACGGGCTCGTCGAGCAGAGCCGCGGCCTCGGGCAGGTTGGGCGTGATCACCGACGCCAGCGGCATCAGCTTCCTGCGCAGGGCTTCCACGGCCTCCGCGGCGAGCAGGCGATCGCCCGAGGTTGCGACCATCACGGGATCGAGCACGATATGCCCCGGCTTCCAGCGCGACAGCGCCGCTGCGATCGCATCGATGCTGGCGGCCTGCGCCACCATGCCGATCTTCACCGCGCCGACCTCGAGATCGGAAAACACGGCATCGATCTGCGCGGTGACGAATTCGGCGGGCACCGCGTGGATGCCGGTGACGCCGCGCGTATTCTGCGCCGTCAGCGCCGTGATCGCGGAGGCGCCATAGACGCCGAGCGCGGCAAAGGTCTTCAGGTCGGCCTGGATGCCGGCGCCGCCGCTCGAATCGGAGCCGGCGATGGTGAGCGCCACGGGCGTCGTCATGGGGCGATTTTCCGCGTTTTTGAGACCATCACCCGTCCTAGCGCGCACCCCGGTGGCCCGCAAGTTCGCTTGCTAAATCCGGCCGATTTTGGCCTATTAGCCGCCAGATATGCTTCGGAGTGACTGCAATGGTTCCTTTTTTCGTCCAGATCAAATGCAAGCTCGGCCAGTCCTACACGGTCGCCAACGCGCTTGCCGAAGCCGAGATCGCCTCCGAGATCTACTCCACGGCCGGCCATTACGATTTGCTGGTGAAGTTCTACGTCGACAAGGACACCGACATCGGCCACTTCATCAACGAGAAGGTGCAGGTGCTGCCGGGCATCCAGGACACCCTCACCATCATCACCTTCAAGGCGTTTGGCGCGAGCTAGGGTGTGCACTCACAGAGGGCCGGATGGGAAGTCCGCTTCCGAGACAGCGCAGCGGACCAATTGTGCTCAAAGTGAGTTCTTCGGATTTTGACCATCGCATGCATCATCCAGCGCTCGCCCCCCTCTCGCGCTGGCAAGGCCCAACTCGCTTCATCGATGACGGCCGCGTCGACATCGCGCCAATGTCCGTTCAAAAAACGGATAGTCTCCAAGTGGTTGGGGCCTTTGCTTCGTAGCCCACGCGCTTAGGTCCGCGGAGGAACAATTCGGCGGCCCGATCGCGTGCACTTATGCCGCGCGCAAAGTGTGAAATATTTCATTGAACATACAACCCTGGAATGCTCTTTTCGCACGGATCGTGAGCGCCGGGGGCCGGCAATGCCCAAAGGACCGCTTGTTTCGATAGCAGTGGCTGCCTGGGTGCTTTGCACAGGCGGCTTAGCCTGGGCGGTTCGCCCAGCAGCGATAGACCCCGCTGCCATCCTCCGTAACCAAGTCGACAAGATTGGACCGGGTTCAGTTGTCTTTAATCCTCCGACGGAAATGACGGTCGGCTATCACGAGCCAATAACCGTCCAGCCGCACCAACGTCATGGCGTGGCTCAAACTGAACAGATCGAGGTTGGCAGCTTCATGCGGGCTCGCCTATTCGGTGAAGGATTCACGGCAACAACGAGTAGCGGTGACGCGCAAGCCGAGCGGCTTTATGCTGAGCTTCCAGCGAAGTCGGGCGACCAGACCGGTGCACCGCGCGACAAAATGTATCTCTTCGTTTCGCGAGTTCTGGGCAGCACGGAGGAGGTCTGGCAGGCAATCTTCGCATCCGATCGCCTAACTTATCGGCCACCCCGTCTCGTCCTGTACACAAGCGCCACCTACGCAGCCTGCGGATTAGCCGAGAAAATCATGGGACCATTCTATTGTCCTGATGATCAGAAAGTCTACCTCGACCTTTCGTTCTTCCAAGAGATGCAGACTGAACTTCACGCCTGCGATTCGAGCGGTGCCGACTGTCAACTTCCTCAGGCCTATGTGATAGCCCACGAAATCGGACACCACGTTCAGAACTTGCTGGGAATTATGCCAAAAGTGCGCGAGCTTCAAGGGAGCTTGGAAACGGAGGCGGAGAGAAACCGGTTACAAGTTCTTCTCGAGTTGCAGGCCGATTGTCTCGCCGGCATTTGGGCGCGTAAAATTAAAGAGAAAGCGAAGATCAACGCGAGCGACATAGCAGCGGCAATTCGAACGACAGAAGCACTGGGCAATGACACCCTGCAGAAAAGTGCCTTGGGGTACGTAGTGCCTGACTCGTTCACTCATGGCAGCGCCGCGCAGCGCCATCATTGGTTCGATGTCGGTTACGCAACTGGATTGGTGAAGAGCTGCAACACCTTTGCTGGAGCGCGGCAATGAGGCCCGACCTTCCCAACTCTCAACAGCCGAAGTCCGACGACGACTGCATACTACCGAGCGGGGCCGCCAGGGAGCCCCACTGGACGAAGAGAAACTCCGCGACGAACGCCTGCTCGGTCCCTTGCATTTTCATTTTGAGGGGAGTGCCGTGCCCCAGCATTGGTTAAAATACTTGGCTGTTTGGTCAATTGCCTTCGCAACGAGCTTCGGGAGCAGCTACGCGCAACCGATCGTCGCCGAGCGAGACGTCCTTCAGATCTGCGAAGCGTTTTCGCGGAAGGCCCCAGAGCGAATGCCGGCAATTGTTCAGCCGGAAGCTGCCAAAAATTTCGTTGGGAGATACGCTCGCTTTTCGGACCGGCTACGAGGCTGCCTATCGGCATCGGAGCGCGAGCGCGAACCAAATAGCGTGACTTTTTTGATTCAGAACACACAGTACGAGAGTTACTGGAAGTTCCTCACTGATCCCAACTCAATTCAACGGATTTCTATCGAGAGGTTTAGGCCCATCACGCTGGCAGATGATGAGCCATGGCGCGCGCCTTTTGATGTGATAGTAGCCCCGATCAAGCCGACGATTAAACCCGGCGGCACTAAAATAGACCCGGATATCCAAGGCGGTGCAATTCAGAAAGGGAATCAAAGTACAGCGAGTGGGGCTAACGATACGGACAAATCCTTAGAAAACGCAGCGCAAGACTCCAAAATCGACACACGTATCGTTGAGTTTTTCTATGCAACGAACCGCAAACAGTCGGACACTCCCCCCGATGTCGAAGGCCATCCCCAGCCCGCATTCACAAGCGATGGACCTCCTGTCTACAGCTTAAACGGCTGGACTGCTGTCAGCGGCTACACAGGCGAGCGCAACCCTGATCTGAGTGTCGGGATCGTTCGCGTCCGGGTGCCTGAAGGACACCACATCGGAAACATAGAATTGCCCTCGAGCCTTAAGCTCTTCGGATTTAAGTTGAGAAGAGACACACTTGACCCAACGAAGCATTTTACTATTCGCAGCATCGAGAAAACAGACGAAGCGAAATGGATAAAAACGCTAGCGTCAACGAAGAAGAGAAAGGCTCTCGTGTTTGTCCATGGCTTCAATACCAAATTCCGCGACGCCGTCTTCCGGGCAGCGCAGATAACTTGGGATCTTCAGTTCAGAGGCACCACAATCTTATTCTCATGGCCGTCTCGCGGGGATATCGCGGACTATCTCTATGACAAAGAAAGCGCGTTGGCTTCGCGCACGGCCTTTCTTCGCGTGATCGACGATCTTTACAAAGCCGGATATGACAACATCGATGTGATAGCTCACAGTATGGGGAACTTGATCGCAGTTGAGGCCCTATCAAATAGCGCCGCGACACGATCACCCACGGCTATCGCGCAGTTGATTATGGTCGCCCCCGATGTGGACCGAGACATGTTTGTTCAAGACATCTCCGGCGTTGCAAAGGTCACTAAGGGGCTTACACTTTACGCATCCAAGAACGACAAGGCCTTGCAGCTATCGAAGCGTATTGCCGGAGGTATCCCGCGCGCAGGAGATGTACCTGATGCCGGGCCAGTTGTTTTGCCTGGACTTTGGACGATTGATGTCAGTCTAATTGGAGATGAACTGTTCGGACTAAATCATAACACGTTCGCCACAACACGAAATGTGCTTAACGATCTTGCGATACTACTTATGGAAGGCAAGCCTCCACCGCGGCTAGTTGAAATCCGGGGCTTCCCTGAGCCTCCCCAAAAAGCCGCATACTTCCGCTACATACCCTAGACTAGCTGCCTTCCTTGCGTTTCGGCCGCGGCGGCCCGTCCACCGGCGGCAGCGATTTGATGTAATCCGCCATCGCCGCGAGATCCTCGTCCGGCAATTGCGAGGTGTTCTTGATCACACGCGTCATCGCGCTGCCGACACTGTCGCCGTCGGGCAATTCGCCGGTCTTGAGGAAATAGGCAATATCCTTCGCGCTCCACTCGCCGAGACGCTTCTGTGTGATGTTGGGCACCCAGCCCTCGCCTTCCGGATTGGGGCCGCCGGCAAAGCGTTCTCCGGAGATAATGCCGCCAAGCGCATTGCGCGGGCTGTGGCATTCGGCGCAATGGCCGAAACTGTTGACGAGATAGGCGCCGCGATTCCATTGCGGCGACTTCGTGCCGTCGGCGACGAAGGGCTTTCCGTCCATAAACAAGAATTTCCAGATCCCGATGTTACGCCGGATGTCGAACGGAAAGCGCACGTCGTGGTCACGCACCTTGCCTGCAACGGGCGGCAACGTTTTCAGATAGGCGAAGAGGTCGAGCACGTCCTCGCGCCTGGCGTGCTGATAGGACGTGTAGGGAAAGGCCGGGAAATAATGCTGTCCGTCCGGCGAGACCCCATGCATGACCGCGTTGACGAAATCGGCGTCGGTCCATTTGCCGATGCCGTAGGTCGGATCGGAGGAGATGTTCGGCGCGTAGAACGTTCCGAACGGCGACTTGATCGCGACGCCGCCGCCGAGCCTGGTGCGATCGGGCTGGTCGGGGACGGCATGGCAGGACGTGCATCCGCCGGCGTTGAACATCACCTCGCCATTGGCGAGATTGGGGACATGGGTAGGCGCTGCGGCGGCACCGGCCGCCACCACCGGCGCGCTGAGCCACCAATAGACGCCCACAGCAGCGACCGCGGCAAGCAGCGCCACGACAATTGTTCGTTGCAACATGCAGATCCATTCATTGCTTGCCGCGAACTTATGACCGATGTCCACGCGGCTCCAGCCACGAAGAATTTAGCCCGCCCCGGCCGGATACGGGAATAAACTGAAACGGCCAATGTTGGAAGGTTGGCAGGCCAACGAGGTCTCAGGGAGAATGTCATGAACAAGACCGTCATCGCCATGGTCGCGCTGGGCGCCGCAGCTTTTGCAGCCCCCGCCGGCGCCGAAAAGCTGAAAGCAACGCTCGACGGCAAGTCCGAGGTGCCAGCAACCACCACCAGCGGCACCGGAACCGCCGATCTGGACTATGATGCCGCCAGCAAGAAGCTGTCCTGGAAGGTCACCTATTCCGGTCTGTCCGGCCCGGCAACAGCCGCCCACTTCCACGGGCCGGCCGAGGCCGGCAAGAACGCCGGCGTCGCGGTCGCGATCCCGAATGCGACCTCCAGCCCGGTCGAGGGCTCGGCGACGCTGACCGATGCGCAGGCCGCTGACCTGCTCGCCGGCAAGCTCTACGTCAACATCCACACCGCGGCCAATCCGGGCGGCGAGATCCGCGGCCAGGTGACGAAGTAACCTCAAGGCTGCTTCGTACGCGAAGGCCGGGCGCCGGAGGGAGCGTCCGGCCTTTTCGATTCCGCACGCCGCGAGGCGGCCGCGCACGCTCATTCCGGCATGCCGGCAACCCGGAGCGCTTGCGTCAGCTTTTCGACATCTTCCCGTCGGCGGTATCGCCGTGTGTAGGCATCGATACGCTTATTGGGACATAGTTGCATCGCACGGTCGCAAATCCGCCGGGCTTCCCCAACCCGGTCTGACGCCGCATGGCATGCCGCCAGAATGAATTGCGCAGGCGGAAAGATCGGTATCAGCCTGATGGCGGCTGCCGCGCAAGCCAAGGCGTCATCATGACGGTCAGCAAGAAAATGAGCGTAAGCCAAGCCCGTCTGGGCATTGGCGCCCCCATGCGGATGAAGCGGGTTCAAACGCAATGCGGTGTTGAACTGCTCGATTGCGGCGTCACCACGACCAAGCCAGAGTTGGCTCCAACCGTTCCAATGTCGTGCGATGACGAGGTTTGGGTCCAGCTTTATCGCGCGCACGAGAAGAGCATCGCCTTCCTCGACCTCGCCTGCCACCTGGGAGAGCGCGTGTCCGGCCATCGCAAGCACCGACGGATCGTTCGGGTCAAGCTCGACCGCCCGCCTCGCCAGCCGCGCGGCTTCACTGTGTTCATGGGCTTCATCAGTGATCCAGTCGAAAACATTCCTCAGGACATAGCAACGGGCGCCGAGCGCGTATGCACGCGCGAATTCGGGATCGATCTCGCGGGCAGTTTTTGCGAGCTCGATAGCCTCGATGCTTGCTTCCTCGGTGAATTTGAAGAAGGAGGCAAATGCCCGAAGATAATAGTCGTAAGCCTGAAGGTTGTCGGTCGGCTGGCGTTGGGCGCGCTCGATTTCGGCGCGCTCCAGTCGCGGGGAGATTGCGCCGATGACGCTGCTCGTCAGCCGATCCTGCAGGTCGAAAAGATCTTCGATCTCACTGTCAAACCGGTCCGTCCAGAGATTCAGGCCGGTCGTCGCGTCGATCAACTGACCGGCAATTCGGACTCGATTGCCGGCCTTGCGCACACTGCCTTCGAGCACGTAGCGAACGCCCAACTCCTGACCGATCTGTTTGACGTCGATCGCCCTGCCCTTGTAGGCCAGAGTCGAATGTCGCGCGATGACGAAAAGAGACTTCGAACGCGACAGTCCCGAAATGATGTCCTCGACCATACCGTCGGCAAAATAGTCCTGCTCCGGATCCGGGCACAGGTTGGCGAATGGAAGGACCGCGATCGAGGGTTTGTCGGGGAGCGAGAGCGCAGGTTTCGGCGTCTCGGCTCCGCCGTCGGCGGCCGCTGCGCCCTCGGCGGCAAGCGTTTCCCGGACCTGACCCACGAAGCGGAAGCCCCTGCGTGGCAGTGTTCTTATCAGCCGCTGCTCTTCGCCAGAATCCCCGATCGCGCATCGCGCACTGTTGAGGCGGGTCGTCAGCGCGGCATCGGACACGCAGCGCCCCTGCCAAATGGCATCGATGAGTTCATCCTTGCCTACGACGCGCTCCCTGTTGCGGATCAGGTAATCGAGGAGATCGAACACCAGTGGCGTAACTGAGATCCGATCCGCTCCGCGATGCAGCTCTCGCCGACCGGCGTCGAATGCATACTCCTCAAAGAGATAGCGCACGGTGCGAATCCCTTGGGTGAGCCCTCCGGGGCGACCGGGGTGGGCTTTTTGGCCCGCTGGACGTCGCAAGAATAAGCTGCCGGTAGGAAAAATGTAAGCTGTCGGTCAAGCACGCGCGTCGGTCTTCGGGCACCTTCTCGGGGTGAAAAACACCCTCCGAAGGCACTGCAATGACCCTGATCCAAGGTACAATGTGGCCGGAACGGGCGTCCATATCGTCCCGGCATGTCCGCGGCCTGATCTGGAAGTACTGGGATGTCTTTCAGGCACGTCGCGATCGCCAGAGAGTGCGCGGCACGTTGTCCGGCTTGAGTGACCGGGAGTTGACGGACATCGGCACGACGCGCGGCGAGATCGACTACGTTGCCTCCAGCCGCGATATCGACCCGCGAGACATCGTGAGCCATTCGCGCGGAGCGTAAGTCCGGAGCCATTCGGCCTGCCAGGGGACACCAGCCTGACCAACGGCTTGGCACCTTGGCTCGCGCGAGCGGCGGCATGGCCGACCTCATTGCGTTGCTTGGGGACGCTTCGGCAATGTCGGGGCTACGCCTTCAAGCCGCGTTCAGCGCCTGTGTGAGGTCCGCGATCAGGTCCGACGGGTTTTCGATGCCGATCGACAGCCGGATCGTGGAATCAAGCACACCGATTTTGCGGCGGATGTCGGCGGGAACGCCGGAATGGGTCATGGTTGCAGGCAGGCTCGCAAGCGACTCCGTTCCGCCAAGACTCACCGCCAGCTTGAGGATTTGCAGCGCGTTGAGGAATTTCACCGCCGCGTCCTTGCCGCCGACGATGTCGAACGAGAAGGTGGAGCCCGCCCCCAGGCACTGCCGCGCGAACACCATTCCGGCCGGCGAAGCCTTCTCGAGATGGCCGAGATAGTGGACCTTGGCCACCTTGGGGTGATCGCGCAAATAGTCCGCCACGAGGCGCGCGTTGCTGTCGGCCTTTTCCATGCGCAGGCTCAGCGTCTCGAGCGAGCGGTTGATCATCCAGCAGGAATGCGGATCGAGCTGGGTGCCGATCGCGCCCCGGAGCGCCTTGATGCCCTTCACGATCGCCTTCGCGCCGAGCGCGGCACCCGCGATCAGGTCCGAATGACCGCCGACATATTTCGTAAGCGAGTACAGGGAAATGTCCGCACCATGCTCGATCGGCCGCTGAAACACCGGACCGAGCAGCGTATTGTCGCAGGCGATGATCGGAATGTGTCCCTGGGTCTTGCCGATGGCTTCGGCGACACGGCGCATCATCGCGACGTCGACCAGCCCGTTGGTCGGGTTGGCCGGAGTTTCGATCAGAATCATCGAGACCCGGCCCTTGCGCATGGCCTCCTCCGAGGCCTGGCTGACCGCCGCTTCATCAACGCCATCGGCGAAGCCGACGGCGCCGATCGACAGGCGCGCAAGCGTGTTCGTCAGCAGGGTTTCCGTCCCGCCATAGAGCGGCTGGGAGTGCAGGATGACATCGCCGGGGCGGACGAACGCCAGGATCGTGGTTGCAATCGCCGCCATGCCGGATGAGAACAGCGCGCAGCTCTCGGTGCGCTCGTAGATCGCGAGCCTGTCCTCGACGATTTCGCTGTTGGGGTGATTGAAGCGCGAATAGACCAGCCCCGCGCCCATCCCTTCCGGCGGCTCGCGCCGGCCGGCGACGAAATCGAAGAAGTCCTGCCCGTCGTCGGCCGTCTTGAACACGAAGGTGGACGTCAGGAACACCGGCGGCTTGATGGCGCCTTCCGACAATTGCGGATCATAGCCATAGGTCAGCATCAGCGTTTCAGGATGCAGCATATGGTTGCCGATGTGCGTCTTCGACGGGAACGGTTTGACCATGGCCTGCCTCGCTGTTTTGATTCAGATTCTCGCCGCGAATTGGAACTCTGCGATCGAAGCACACGACTCGGATGCGCCTGCATCCAACAACTCTCGTCAACGTCGCAGCGGCTGCGGTTGAAGATAAGCTCATACGTGGCGCCCCGACAGCGATCCGCCAGGCCTCGCAAACAAATTTTGCCTTTGGTGTGGTTCGACGAATCGATGCCTCGGTAACCGAGGCACCTCAACGCAATGGTCCAAGCCTCCCCCGCTGCTGCCCTACCTTTGACGGGCCGCCCGCAAACATCCCCGATTCCGTCCATCCATTTTCGTGTTGCCGCCACAAACTGCACTCACGAAGGCGTGACCGCGTATGAGGAGAAAAAAGTGCGCGCAATGAGACCATGGAAAGTCGTGGGGGCCAAACATCACCACTCAAGTGTCGAGCAACTTCAGCTCGATCTGGCGGCGATCAACCGGTGCATACACGTGCTGGAAAAGGCGGACGTCGATCCTCAGGACATTGAGGTACTGACCGTTCATGCGCTGACGCTCGCCGAACAGATCGATGAGGTGCGCTGGTTGAACCCAGCGGAGGCTTTGGGGTGGTTACTCGAAAAAGAGACTCGCAAGCCTGCCGCTCGAAAAGCATCGGGAGCCGGCTGAGCAATACGCTCGCCTTCGATCCGCCCAGATGCGCGTCCGACCGAAAAGGCGTACGAGTCAACCGAGGCGCCCGCGCACAACGCAAAAAGGGCGGATGCCGTGCGCATCCGCCCTCACTTTTTGCCGACTCCGCGTCAGCTGTTCTTCACACGAAAGGTCTCGTGGCAGCCGCCGCATTCCTTGCCGACCGCGGGAAAAGTCGCCTTGAGCGAATCGAGGTCCTTGATCTTGCCCTTGGCCTCGCCGACGACCTTGGCGAAGCTTGCGATCTTGGCGTCGAAGCCGGCCTTGTCCTCCCAGATCTTCGGCGAGGCGCTGTAGTCGCCCTCGGGCTTCTGGCCCTTTGCGCTCGCCGGGAACAGGTTTGGCAGCTTCTTGGCCGTATCCGCGAACTGCGCCAGCGCGCTGTCCACCGTGGCCTGGTCGTAAGGCTTCTCGCCCTTGACGATCGCCGCAACCGCGCCGGCGTTCTTGCCGTTGCCCTTCATGAGGGTCTGGACCTCCTTGACGGAGTCCTGCTGCGCCCAAACCGCGCCCATGCCGAGCAGCAGCGCGCCCCCAACAACCAACACTCGCTTCATTCGCAAAATCCCTTTCCCTGAGACAGGATCGTGCTGACCCCACATTGGGCCAACACCGATTGGCAGAGTTCATTCCATCCAAAGCGCGGCGATAGATCGTCGCACTATGGATTATTTGGTCGAGCTCGAGATTAAAGGCTGTGACGGCGGTGGTGCTCGTTGACGGCGATCCACACCCGCTCCGGGGTGGCCGGCATGTCGATGTGGTCGATCTTGTATTCGCGCCAGAGCCCGTCGACGATGGCGTTGACGACGGCCGGACAGGAGCCGATCGCGCCGGCCTCGCCCGCCCCCTTCACGCCCAGCGGATTGGTCGTGCAGGGAACGTTGCTGGTCTCGAATACGAAGTCCGGACCATCAGCCGCGCGCGGCAGCGCGTAGTCCATGAAGGTCGCGGTGATCAGTTGCCCGTCAGTGGCGCCGTAGACCACCTGCTCCATCAGCGCCTGGCCGATACCCTGCATGGCGCCGCCATGCACCTGGCCCGCCAAAAGCAGCGGATTGAGCGTCTTGCCGAAATCGTCGACGATCACGTAGTTGACGATCTTGATGATGCCGGTGGCCGGATCGATCTCGACTTCCGCCAGATGCGTGCCGTTCGGATAGGTGCCGTCGGCGCTGGCAAAGGTCGCGCTGCCGTTAAGCTTCGATGGATCGGCGCTCCCGCGCTTGGCGAGATCGGCGAACGACATCGAACGGTCGGTGCCGGCGATCCGCACGACGCCTTCGGAGAGCTCGAGGTCGCCGGCACTGGCTTCCAGCGCCTGCGCCGCGATCTCCTTCAGCTTCTGCCCGAGCTCGCGCGTGGCGCGCTCGACGCTGACGCCGCCTGACGGGATCGAGGCCGAGCCGCCGGTGCCGAGCCCCGTGGCGATCTCGTCGGTGTCGCCCTGGCGCACGTGCACGCGCTCCGGGGGCAGGCCAAACTGCTCGGCGACGATCTGCGCATAAGCCGTCTGGTGGCCCTGCCCGCTCGACTGTGTGCCGATCAGAACGGTGACGTCGCCGTTGGGATCGAGCCGCACATTGGCGGTCTCCTCGCCCATCACGCCGCAGATCTCGACATAGCTCGCAAGGCCGATGCCGCGGATCAGGCCATTCTTCTTGGCCGCCTTGGCGCGCTTGGGAAATTCCTTCCACTCGCCGATCTCCATCGCGCGCTTGAGATGCGCGGCGAAGTCGCCGGAATCATAGACCTTGCCCGTTGCGGTCTTGTACGGCAGCGCCTTCGGCGGAATGAAATTCTTGCGCCGGATGGCGTCCGGCGTCATGTCGAGTTTTCGCGCACAGGCGTCCACCAGACGCTCGATCACATAGGCCGCCTCGGGACGGCCCGCGCCGCGATAGGCATCGACCGGCACGCTGTTGGTGAAGATGGTGCGCACCCGGCAGTGGAAGGCCTGGATGTCATAGAGGCCCGGCAGCATGCCGGCGCCGCCATGCGGAATGTAGGGGCCGAAGGTCGACAGATACGCGCCCATGTCGCCCATCAGGTCGCAATCCATCGCGAGGAATTTGCCGTCCTCGGCCAGCGCCATCTTGGCGGTGGTGACGTTGTCGCGACCCTGCGCGTCGCCCATGAAGTGCTCGGTGCGGTCGGCCGCCCATTTCACTGCTTTCTTGAGCTGCCGCGCGGCGACGGCCATCAAGGCGTATTCGCGGTACGGAAACAGCTTGGTGCCGAAACCGCCGCCGACGTCCGGGCAGATCACCCGCATCTTCTCGGTCGGGATGTTGAGCACGTTCTGGCACAGGATGTCGCGCAGGCGATGGCTGCCCTGGCTGCCGACAGTCAGCGTCAGATGATCGCGCTTGGCGTCGTATTCGCAGACCGCCGCGCGCGCCTCCATGAAGCTCGCGACGACGCGCGGATTGACGATGTTGATTTCGGCGACCGCATGTGCCTTCGCAAAGGCAGCCTCGGTCGCAGCCTTGTCGCCGATCGAGACGTCGAACAGCACGTTGCCGGCCTTGTCCGGCCAGACCTGCGGGGCGCCCTTCTTGACGGCGTTGACGACGCCGGTCACCGCCGGCAGCGGGCTCCATTTGACCTCGATCGCCTCGATCGCGTCGCGGGCCTGGTCGATGGTCTCGGCGACCACGAAGGCGATGGAATCGCCGACATGGCGCACCTCGTCCTTGGCGAGGATCGGGTAAGGCGGGCCGGTGAACGGATCGGTCTCGAGATTGAACAGGCAGGGCAGATTGCCGAGATCCTTGACATCATCGGCGGTCAGGATCAGCGCAACGCCCGGCAGCGTGCGAGCCCGGCTCGCATCGATGGTGTATTTGGCATGCGCGTGCGGCGAGCGCAGCATCAGGCAGCGAAGCGCGGCCTGCGGCGCATAATCGTCGGTATATCGGCCCTTGCCGCGGATGAGCGCGTCATCCTCCTTGCGCAGCACGCTTTGGCCAACGCCGAACTTGATGGGAGCCGCCATTTTCTTATCCCGTCCTCATGGTTGTTTTGCGGGCATATTGCCGTGGAAAAAGTGGCAAGGCAAACGGCTTTAGGCGGGCACAGGCCGCGAAGACTCGCCCGGCGCCTCGCCTGTCAGAGCGGGATGCGACGAAAACGCCGCAGCCCGGTCATTTCCCTGTGAGGAACGGTCCGGTTGATGGCACGATAGTTGCCGAACGCTTCCCGCGGTGCACTCCTAAGAAGTAGTCGTGCTGACTGCCGCTTGTTCGCAAAGCGTATCGCCGCTTCCGACGGTTGATCACCTATATCACGCCCCGCCTCCAAAGATCCGTGGCGCGATCTCTCAGCGTATCGATAGCGCGTTCAGGCGTGATGTAGTCGATCTCGCTACGCGTCAAGCCGATATCCATCAGCTCCCTGTCACTCAGGTCCTGCAATGCGACCTGCGGGCGCTGCCGCCGCTCCTGAAACGCACGCCAGTATCGCTTGATCAGTCTCAAGACGATGGAGAGGTCGAGCCGAAGCCTCGCGGCATCGCGCTCAATCTCGGATGAGCTGTCCGTCTGTTGGGGTGGCATCGGATGCTCCTGCTGTTGTGCCGGCAGGGAGCGTGGCCAAACAAAAGGCCCCGTCCGATGCCGGCGGGGCCTGGTGGAAAAGATGTCGTCGTCGAATTCCTAGCGCGCGACTCCTTCCACGGCCCAGCCGAAGCGGGTCATGTGGTTGCGGTTGAAATGGCGCGACGATTTGATCATGCGGCGCCAATACCACGGCAATCGTGCAAAATCAAGGGATGTGCGGAGGTCGGTTGCACCTTGGAGGCGAGTCCCTCGCTCCGACGAATTCGCTCATTCGACGCGACGGTTCATGTCCCCTACGCGAGGGGCATTCCAAAGCGGACGTTTACGACCGCTCCGAGAGGGCGGCCATTGCCCCCTGGGACATTCTCAACAGCCGGCCGACCTGGACGAGCCGGCCGGCTGCGCGCATCAACGGACGTGCGTCGCTCAGGGACGAACGCGGATAATCGTATTTCCCTTACGTCGCTCGGTCGAATTTAAGGCGGCGACGGCATCGTCGAGGGTCGAGACGTTGCCGATGTTAGTCCGCAGTCGTCCGTCCCGCACCCGCTGGACGATCTCACTCAGTTGGGCACGATCAGCCTCGACGACGAAGTCGATCGCCAGCCCGTTGGAAGGCTGCGCCTCCGCCGGCCCGACGATGGACACCAGTGTTCCCCCCGCTCGAATGAGTCCTGTGGACCGCTTCTGGATCTCACCACCGATGACATCGAACACCAGATCGACTTCGCCGATGTCCTCCAGTGCGTCGTTGTCGAGGTCGACGAACTCCTTCGCGCCGAGGTCGAGCACTGTCTGACGATCGGCGGCACGTCCGGAGCCGATGACATAAGCTCCGGCCGCTCGTGCGAGTTGCGTCACCATAGACCCGACTGCGCCTGCCGCCCCGTGTGCCAGCACGCTCTGCCCCGCCTGGAGGCGACCGTGCTGGAACAGCCCTTGCCACGCGGTGAGGCCCGAGATCGGCAGGCTCGCGCCCACGGTAAAGTCGACGTCGCCCGGCAGCGGCGCAAGGTTGCGCGCCTCGATTGCCACGTACTCGGCCAGCGTGCCGTCGCGATACCAGTCCGCGAGGCCGAACACCCGTTGTCCCACCGACAGCCCCGTCGTTCCATATCCAAGTGCAGAGACCACTCCGGCCAGCTCGTGCCCAGGGATCGATGGCGTTCGGTCGCGATCAAGGCGATCGGCCCAGCTCGAGGGCCACGCAAGCTCAGTCGGGATGAATCTCGACGCATGAACCTGGACGACGACATCGTTTATCGCCGCCTGCGGCTCGGGCCGGCGCACCAGCTTCATACCGGCCGTTCCCGCGGCTTGCTCCGTTACAACGATCGCCTTCATGAGATTTTCTCCTTGGTCATTGTCTCTTCGGTGGAAATGTGAGGGAGCGCGCACGCGCCGGCTTTCCACAAAATGCCAGGCAGTGTGGAACTCCTGTCTCCGTGTCGGCGATTGAGTTGTCTGCACCGATCGGAACTCCCGCCAAGCCCGATGGATCGGGCTCGCTCCGATCCACGGTCGTAGCGAGTAGATGCGTTGCGCCTGGCTATAAAAAAGTACCAAGATTGACGATTCTGGCTGTACCAACCGATGCCATGATGTCGGCCTTGAGACTGTGAGCCGACTAGAATCGCAAAACTGGGCTTGGCAAGTCGCTGCCGACACCAACCGACTGGACTTATTCAGTCACCGGGGCATTGCGCGAGAACGTCGCAATCATAAGTTCGGGATCAATCAAAACGTAGCAAGCGGCGACGGTGTCGCCGCCTGCTCTTTCAAGGCTGGATCAAGGTGCGAGATGTGCCTTGATCTCCGCCGACATCTGCCGAATCGCGGCCTGGGGCTCGGGGTCGCTCTGGATGCCGTTCAGCAGGACGAAGTCGTGGATCATCCCGTTGTAGCGGGTCGCGATCACGGACACTCCGGCCTCCTTGAGCTTGCGCGCGTAAGCCTCGCCTTCGTCGCGCAGCGGATCGTTCTCTGCGGTGATGACAAGAGCCGGGGGAAGCCCCTTCAATTGCTGCAGGCTGGCGCGCAGCGGCGAGACGTAGGGGTTGTTGCGCGTCGCTGCGTCCGGCGCGTACAGATCCCAGCCGTATTTCATGAAGGCGCGGGCGAGAAATCGTCCCGTGCCATATTCGTGGTAGGATGCGGTGTCGACGCTGGCGTCGGTCGCCGGGATCATCATGACCTGATAGCTGATCTTGGGTCCGCTGCGGTCTTTGGCCATCAGCGACAATGCCGCGGTCATGTTGCCGCCAACCGAATTGCCGGCCACTGCGATCCGGCTACCGTCCGCGCCGAACTCTTCGGCGTGGCTCGCCACCCATTTCAGCACCGCATAGGACTGGTCGAGCTGCGTGGGGAAGCGCGCCTTCGGCAGGGACGTGTACTCAACGAAAACACCGATCTGGCCGGAGCCGACCACCAGGTCGCGCAACAGACGCTGATGGTTCTGGAAATTGCCGACGATCCAGACACCGCCGTGAATGAACAGCAGTACGCCGGGCTTTCCGGTCACGTGCTCGGGCTTCATGATGTAGATTTTCACGGACTGACCATCCTGGGTGATGGTCTGCTCGGTCGTGTTCACCCCCGACATGTCGACTGGCGTCTTGTTCTGAAGCTCCGTCAGGATGTCCTGCGGCTTGGGCTGGGGCAGCTCCCAGAACGGGCTCGGATCCTTGTTGATCTCGCGCAGGAAGGCGCGAACCTGGGGATCGATCCGGGGGTCGGTCCCGGCGTCCGGGGCCGCATCGGCGGCTTGGGTCATGAGGATTGCTCCGAGGCTGAGGATTGCGAGTGAAGAGAACAGTTTCATGGTCAACTTTTGCTTGGGGGTAGACGCACTCGCACAGCTAGCCCGCGCGGAGGGGCTGCCGCTTCTGTCAAATGACCAGTCCGATGACGGGACGGCGATCAGTCCGCGGGGCGGCTGATGCTTGCGAGAACGGGGCGTAGCCCGGACCGCGAGGTAATTCCGGCCTTCGAAAAGATCCGGTGCAGGTGGTACCCGACGGTTCTGTGGGACAGATACAGTCTGGCGCCGATCTCCTTGTTCGAGAGACCTTCGGCGGCGAGTTGCGCGATGTGAAGCTCCTGCGGGGTCAGCGTGTCCCACACCTGTTCGGTTCGCCGGCGGCTGGTTTCGCCCGACGCGCGCAGTTCCTCGCGGGCCCGATCGCTCCAGGGCGAAGCGCCGAGCGCATCGAACATGTCGCGTGCCTCGCGCAACGGAGCCCTCGCATTGGCGGATCTGCGCTGGCGGCGCAGCCATCCGCCATAGGCCAGGAGAAAACGGGCTCGCAGGAACGGCCATTTCTTCGCGGCCGGCCCAGGACCTTGCAGTCCAAGACCTTGCAGGAAGAACGGCTCGGCGTCTTCCGGCGCAGCGAGGAACGCCTTGCCATATTGCAGCATCGTCCCGACCCACGGCACCGGCGTCGGAGCCGAGGCGCGCTCGATCTCATCAAGCACGCGGCTCGCCTCGTCCGCATTGCCGGTCGACACGGCGGCCTCCACGAAATCCGCGAGGCCAAAGAACTGAAGGCCGAAATTGAAAGCGGGATCGGCCGGCGTGAACAGGCGTCGCAGATGCTCAAAGGCCTCCCAATGACGGCCCGCGCCGATTGCGGATACGCCTCGTGCGATCTGCAACATGGCCAGCAGGAAACTGGCGCCGATGGACAGGGCCTGGGCTTCCGCCTGCGCCGCATACGCTTCGGATTGCTCCAGATTGCCTTGCATTCCTGCGAGCCTGGCTTTCAGGATCGTGGCTGCGGCAATCCACGGAAGCCCGCCGGTCTCTTCGGCAAGCCGGGCGGATTCCTCGGCCTCCCTCATGGCGCCCCGCCAGTCACCGACTTCCATTTCCGCCCACCCTTGGGCGAAAAGCACCCGGGCGAGATCGCTGAGCCGTCCCTGCATGCGCAGCACGGCACTGGACTCGGCGAGAAAGTTCACGCCGATGTCGAAGGTCCCGATGACATTGGCGGTGCTGCCGAGGATGCTCGCAACGGTGGGATCGCCGTGCGCCGTTCCCGCGAGCCCCTGAAGCTTGAGGTACAAGTCCGCCCCCCGCCGCAGCGGCTCGACGTAAGCGGATATCGCGATCAGGCGGGGGTCCCCGTCAGGCAATTCCAGCCGCGCAGCCGCATCGTGAACCCTTGTGCAGAGTTCATCGCTTGCGCTGCTCCACCAGCAGCGTTGCGCGGCTCGCCAAAGAAGATTGGCGGCCAGATCGATCGCGCCGGCGGCGTGGGCTTTCGCGGCGAACCCGATCAATGCGAGAATCTTTGCGGGGTCGTTGACCGCCGGGGGCTGGCTGATCTCACGGCACCAGGCGATCCGGACCAGCGCCAACTGGTTCGTCTCGTCGATGTCGGCCTGCCGCAGCAGGCGCTCCATGAGTTCCGGCTGCCCCAGATCGGCGGCGAGTTCGGCCGCTCGCAACAGCCGGTCGCCTCTCGCCTTCGCCGTGCTGCTCAGCCGTGCCGCGCTTTCCAGAACCTCGATCGCCATCGCCACGGCGCCGCGCCGCAACGCGCGCGCCGCCATCAGGTCGTATTCGCCGGCGAGCTCGTCGTCAGGTCCGATCGTTGCTGCGGCACGATGCCACAATTGGCGGTCGAGCTGATCGTGAATCACGGCAGCAAGCGCGGCGTGGATCCTTTGGCGGGTCGCCGGGTCGGCGGCCTGGTGCATGGCGGAGCGAACGAGCGGATGCCGAAACCTCACCTCCGTCCCGTTGATCTCGATGAGCTTCGCGGCGACCGCGGGCGCGATGGCAGCGATACCCACGCGCTCGCCCAACACGGCTTCGGCGGCGGAAAGGATTTCGTGGAGCGATGTCCCGTCGTTCTCCGCCGTCACGAACAACAGCAATTGCGCGATGTGCGGGAGGTCGGACAAGCGACTGGAGAAGGCGCGCTCGAGCCGGTCGGTCAGCGGAAGCCACGGCGCATCTCCAGCGGCTCGTTCTCCGCGGGGCAGCTCCGCAAGGGCCAGCGGATTGCCCGAGGCCTCCCGAAGGAAGCGGCTGCGCAGCTCCGCCGGAAGGCCCGGCGCGTTGGCGTCCAGCAAGCGCTCGGCGTCGGCTTGATCGAGCCCTGAAAGGCGCAGCCTCTGGGTGGAGGCGTCGCCAAGCGAACTCTTGAAGTCGTCGCGCATGGCGACCACGAGAACGATCGGGTCCGAGCTCAGTCTGCGCGAGACGAAGGCCAGCACCTCAAATGTCGCCTGATCCAGCCATTGGGCATCGTCGGCAACAAGCAGCAGAGGCTCGCGCGTCGCCCTTTCGCTCAGAAGAGACAGCGTCGCGAGCGCAACCAGGAAGATATCGGGCGGCCCCGCGTCGTCATGCATGCCAAAAGCGGCCAGCAAGGCCGATCGCTGGCGAGGGACAAGGCCCTCGGCCCCTTTCATCAGCGGACGCAAGGCCTGTTCAAGTGCTGCAAACGGCAAATGGACTTCGGCGAGGACGCCGGTCATGCTCAAGACGGAGAAGCCGCGTTCACTGGCTCTGTGCCTGGCAACATCGAGGAGCGCAGATTTTCCGATGCCGGGCTCACCGCTGATAACAAGCGTGGATCCACCTTGGTCGATCCGTTCGATCAGGTGATCGATCAGCGCAATGTCCTGCGCGCGACCCTGCAAACTGGGGGACGCAAGGGTAGCACCAACCCGCCCTTTCCGCGGCGAGGTCGCCTTTTTCGCCCGTCTGGTCATCGCATAACCGTTGGTGAGACCGCACCCTTTCGAACTCGACCGAGGTTAAACGTTACCATGTACCGGGAACCAGAGGAGAGCCATATACGTGATGGCTGCTTCCGGCGTGTCTCGCCTGCTGCAGCAGGCTTTGGCCCGTCGGATTGATACAGGCCTAGCCACGCACCAGCGAGACCAACCAGCTGCGGCCGAACAGGATGAGGATCGCGAGCGCGTAGACGATGGTGCCTCCGACGGCCAGCAGCACCAGCATCAGCTCATCGCGGAAGTGCATCGAGCCCAGCATAGAACCGCTGAAGCGCGCGATCAGCCAGAACGTGGCGGCGAGGATCAGTCCGGTCAGCAGGAATTTGGCGAGCGACATCAGCCACGCGCGGTCCAGCACGAGAAAGCCTCGCCGCACGGCGAAGAACAGCACCAGCAGCAGATTGGTCCAGACACCGACGGCTGTTGCCAGCGCCAAACCGATCTGGGCGAGCGAACCCATCAAGGCCACCTTCAGGGCGACATTGACCGCGATGCCGGTCAGCGAGGCGCGCACTGGCGTGGCGGTGTCCTTGCGGGCATAGAAGGTCGCGACTGCGCTGCGGATCAGCACGAAGGGGATCAGGCCGATGGCATAGGCCGCGAGCGTGGCGCCGGCGGCGGCGGCATCGGCCTTCGAGAACGCGCCACGGGCGAACAGCGCACGCATGATCGCGTCGGGCACAGTGATGAAGGCCGCCACGAACGGGATCGAGAACAGCAGCGTGAAATCGAAGGCGCGGCGCTGCGCCTTCATCGCACCGTCATGATCGTTGGCGGTGATCCGCCGCGACATCTCCGGCAGCAGAACCGTGCCGATCGCGATGCCGATCACGCCGATCGGTAGCTGGTTGAGGCGGTCGGCATAATAGAGCGCCGACAGCGCGCCTGCGGGCAGGAAGGTCGCGATGATGGTGTCGGCGAACAGCGCGACCTGCGTGCCCATCGATCCCAGCGTCGCCGGCCCAAGCGCCTTGAAGAAGCTGCGGACGTCCTCGTCGAGCTTGAGCGGCGCAAAGCGCGGCAGGCCGCCATGGCGCGCGAGATCGCCCGCGAGCAGGAAATATTGCAGGAAGCCGGAAATCAGGACGCCCCAGGCGGCGGCGTGGCCCGCGCTGGGAAACCAGGCGGCCAGCGCCAGCGTCATCATCATGGAGATGTTGAGGAAGATCGATGCCGCCGCAGCGCTGGCAAAGCGCTGCATCACGTTGAGCATGCCGCCATAGAGCGTCACCAGCGTGATCAGCAGCAGATAGGGAAAGGTGATCCGGGTCAGCTCGATCGCGAGCTTGCGCTGCTCGGCATCCTCGGAAAAGCCCGGCGCCAGAATGCTCATGGCCTGCGGCATGAACAGCCAGGCGACGATCAGCAGCACCACCTGCGAGGCCAGCAGCAGCGTGAAGATGCGGTCGGCGAACAATTTTGCCGCCCCCTCCCCGCGCTCGCCATGGACATGCGCATAGGCGGGCACCCAGGCGGCGTTGAAGGCGCCCTCGGCGAAGATCGCGCGGAAATGATTGGGCAGCCGCAGCGCCACGAAAAAGGCGTCGGCCACGGGGCCGGCGCCCAGGATCGCCGCGAGCATGATGTCGCGGGCAAATCCCGTCAGCCGCGAGAGCAGCGTGTAACCACCAACCGTGAAGATGCGTCCGAGCATGCGTCTGTTTTAGAGACTTATCAGCCCAACGATAAGGCTTTGAAGTTTGACGTGATCAAAAAAGACGGGCGCTCGGCTTGCGATGTGCATTGCTGTGCCCTCTCCCCTTGTGGGAGAGGGCCACGCCGCAGGTAGATACAAACTCAATCGGGTGAGGGGTCTCTCTCCCAGCTTTCCGTGCGGAGAGAGACCCCTCACCCGTCTCGCCGCTATCGCGATAGCCGATGCGAAGCATCGGCGTCGTTAAGAACGGCGGCCGAAGGCCGCCTATGCCACCCTCTCCCACAGGGGGAGAGGGAAAGGAGGGCAAAACAGCGAAATCAGCCCGCGATCGCGCCGCGGACTGCGGCGATGATTCGCTCCTGGTCGGCTTCCGTCAGGTAGGCGTGCATCGGCAGGCTGATGACGTCCTGCGACAGGTTCTCGCAGCCCGGCAGGCCGCCGTCGGCGACCGGATACTGCTTGTAGGCGGTCTGCTGGTGCATCGACTTGCCGTAATAGATCGCGGTCGGCACGCCCTGGGCCTTCAGCGCGGCGGCGAAGCCGTCGCGGTCGGTGCCCTCAGGGAGACGGATGGTGTACTGCGCCCAGACCGAGGTGTTGCCCGGTGCCAGACGCGGCACAGTGACAACGTTGGACAGGCCACGCGCGTAACGCTCCGCAACCTTGTTGCGGGCGGCGATCTCGTCGTCAAAAATCTTCAGCTTCTCGATCAGGATCGCGGCCTGCATGGTGTCGAGCCGGCCGGTCAGGCCGAGGCGGACGTTGTCGTATTTGTCCACGCCCTGCCCGTGCACGCGGATGCTGCGCAGTGTCGCTGCGAGTTCGTCGTCATCGGTGAAGATCGCGCCGCCGTCGCCGAAGCAGCCGAGCGGTTTGGCCGGGAAGAAGCTGGTCGCGGTGGCGAGCCCGAAGGTGCCGAGCTTGCGGCCCTTGTAGCTCGCACCAAAACCCTGTGCGGCGTCGTCGAGCACGAACAGGCCTTCGGCCCTGGCGATCTCGGCGATGGCATCGTGGTCGGCGGGCTGCCCGAACAAATCGACCGGAATCACCGCGACCGGCTTCAGGCCGGCCTTGCGGGCGGTCGCGATGCCGCGCTTCAGCGACTCCGGGCTCATGTTGAAGGTGGCTTCATCGACATCGACGTAGACAGGCGTCGCGCCGGTGCGCGCCACCGGCGACGCGGTTGCGATGAAGGTGAAGGACGGGCACAGCACGGCATCGCCGGGGCCGACATTCTTCGCCATCATGACCATCAGGATCGCATCGGTGCCGCTGGCGCAGCCGATCACGTGCTTGGCGCCGCTATAGGCCGCAAGCTGCTTCTCGAGCTCGGCGACTTCAGGACCATTGACGAACTGGCAATGGTCGAGGACGCGCTTGACGGCGGCATCGAGCGAGGCGCCGAGCCGGCGGCGCTGCGAGGCGACGTCGACGAAGGGAATGGGTTCGGAACGCAGATGCTGGTTCATGGCGCCTTGCGGGTTTTGAGCGGTCGACATGGAGAAGAGATCAGCCCGCGACGCGGCGCGGACCCTTGCGGGCGGACGACGTGGCTGCGGGCCGGGACGGTGTTTCCAGGCACTGCGTGGCGATCTCGAGACTGGCGACGCCCTCGTCGCCGGTGACCGCCGGCGTCTCGCCGTTGCGGACGGCCTTCAGGAACGCGATCAACTCGGCGCGGAGCGGCTCGTCGTGGCCGACCGGCAGATGCCGCATCGAATAGCTGCCGTCCGGCTTGAAGCCGAAGCACTCGGTGACCTGGCGCGTCAACAGATCGCCCATCACGTATTTGCCGCGGGTCGCGACCGTGACGCTGCGCGCCTTGAACGGCGTCAGCCAGTTGGTGTTGATGTGCGCGAGCACGCCGTTGGCGGTGCGGAACTGCAGGAGCGCGATGTCCTCGCGCTCGGCGACCGCGCTCGACAATTGCGGCTGCACCTCGACGATGTCGGATTCGGTGAACCAGCGGATCAAATCGATGTCGTGCACGGCAAGGTCGATGACGACGCCGACATTGGACATGCGCGGCGGGAACGGGCCGACGCGGGTGATCGCGATGGAGAGAATATCCTCGCCCGCGATCGCCTGCTTGACGGCGGCGACCGCCGGATTGAAGCGCTCGACATGGCCGATCATCAGCGTGACGCCGGCCTTTTGCGCGGCGGCGACGATCTCGCGGCCTTCCGCGACCGTTGAGGCGATCGGCTTCTCCACGAGAACGTGGACGTTCCTGGCGATGCAGGCCAGCGCGACCTCGTGATGCAGATGGGTCGGCGCGGCGATGGTGACGGCGTCGACGCCTTCGGCGAGGAGCTGGTCGAGCGTCTCGAAACCCTGGCAGCTGGCAAGCTCGGCGGTGCGGGTCAGATGCGCTGGCGACGGATCGACCACACCGACGAGGCTGACGCCTGGAAGACCCGCGAGCACGCGCGCATGGTTGCTGCCCATCACGCCCGCGCCGACGACGCCAACGCGCAAGCCGGCCTTTGCCGGTGCAAACCCTTTGGAACTCATCTGAGTAAACCCCGATTCAACGCAAATCCCCGGGCCGCTTCTAGCACGGGCGCCACATTTGTGGCGAATGTCAGCCGAATTGACCGGACACGATTTGATTCAAAAAGTTACACGTTCCCCGGGCCTTAGCGCCAAAAGCTTGCGCCTTCCGGCCCGGGTCGCGTGATTCGGAGCTTGCTGGTTACGACCTTTGATAGTCGTCTTCAATCCGGATGATGTCGTCTTCCCCGAGATAGCTTCCGGTCTGGACCTCGATGAGTTCCAGCATGATCTTGCCGGGGTTCTCCATCCGGTGCACCGCGCCCATCGGGATGTAGATGGACTCGTTCTCGTGCACGGTCTTGACGGTCTCGTTGACGGTCACCCGGGCGGCGCCGCGGACAACGATCCAGTGCTCGGCGCGATGATGGTGCTTCTGCAGCGACAGCCGCCCGCCCGGCTTGACGACGATGCGCTTGACCTGGTGGCGCTCGCCGTTGTCGACGGACTGGTAGCTGCCCCAGGGCCGGTGCACCTTGAGATGCTCCTCGGTGACCTTCGGTGCGACCGCCTTCAGCTTGGTCACGAGGCGCTTCAGGCCGTTGGCATCCTTCTGGCGCGAGACCAGCACCGCATCCGCGGTGGCGACCACGACGAGATCGTCGACGCCTTCAAGCGCGACCAGCGCTGCATCTGTGGTGACGTTGCAGTTGCGCGAGTCTTCGAACACCGCGCTGCCGTGCGAAGCATTGCCTTGCGCGTCCTTCTCCGACAATTCCCACACCGCGTGCCAGGAGCCGACGTCGGACCAGCCGCAGGACACCGGCACGACCGCTGCGCGCGAGGTCTTCTCCATCACCGCATAGTCGATCGAGATCGCCTTCGCCGCGCCGAACGCCTCGGGCTCCAGCGTCACGAAGCCGAGATCGCGGCCGGCATTGCTCACCGCAGTGGAGATCGCCTCAACGCTCGCCGCGTCGACCCTGCGGTATTCGTCGAGCAGGACCGTGGCCGGAAACATGAAGTTGCCGCTGTTCCAGAGATAGCCCGAACTGACGTAGTCGGCCGCCTTCACGGCATCAGGCTTTTCGACGAAGCGCGCGACGGCGTGCACCTCGCCGGAGATCACCTCGCCCGGGCTGATATAGCCGTATTCGGTCGCCGGCCGCTCCGGCTTGACGCCGAAGGTGACGATGCGCCCGGCGCTCGCGGCGGTGAGGCCTTCACGGCACGCCGCGACGAAGGCCGCATTGTCCTGCACCACGTGGTCGGCGGCGAGCGCGAGCACGATCGCGTCACTGGCGCGGTTCTGCGCGAACACCGCGCCCGCGGCGATCGCGGGGCCGGAATCGCGCCGCATCGGCTCGAGGATCACGTCGGCCTCGATGCCGATCTCGGCGAGCTGCTCCAGCACCATGAAGCGATAGGACGCATTGGTGATGACGATCGGACGATCGAACAGCGAGGCATCCGACACGCGCAGCAGCGTGTCCTGGAAGGTCGAGCGCGTGCCGAACAGCGGCAGGAACTGTTTTGGGCGCACCTCGCGCGAAGCCGGCCACAGCCGCGTGCCGGCACCGCCGCACATGATCAGGGGGATAATGCGTTTGTCCATCGTCATTTCAAACCTTGAAGTAGTCCCGATACCAGGTGACAAAATTACGGACCCCGAGCGCGATCGGCGTTGACGGTGCAAAGCCGGTGTCGCGCGTCAGATCCTCGACATCCGCGAACGTTTCCAAGACGTCTCCCGGCTGCATCGGCAGCAATTCTTTGATTGCGGTCCGACCCAGCTCCTGCTCCAGAAGCCCGACGACATGCATCAGCTCTTCCGGATGGTGGTTGCCGACATTGTAGACCTTAGACGGCGCATTTGCGGCAGCCGGGTCATCCGCGGGCACCCGATCGATCAGCTTGGATACTACACGGGTGACGTCGTCAATATAGGTGAAGTCGCGACGCATTTTGCCATGGTTAAAGAGCCGGATCGGACGCTCAGCCATGATGGCGTTCACGAACAGAAACAGGGCCATGTCGGGCCGTCCCCACGGGCCGTAGATGGTGAAGAAGCGCAGGCCCGTGACCGGCAGCCGGTAGAGATGGCTGTAGGACTGCGCCATCAATTCGTTCGCCTTCTTGGTCGCAGCATAGAAGCTCACGGGATGGTCGGTGCGGTCCTGCACGGCAAATGGCAGTTTAGTGTTGGCGCCATAAACGGAGGATGACGAGGCGTAGACGAGATGACGACAAGAGTTGTTGCGGCAGCCCTCCAGCACGTTGAGAAAGCCCTGGAGATTGGAATCGGCGTAAGTGTGCGGATGGTCGATCGAGTAGCGCACGCCGGCCTGGGCCGCGAGATGCACGACTTTGTCAAATCGATGTCGCGCAAACAGCGCCGCGATGGTCTCGCGGTCGGCAAGATCGGCCTCGACGAAGGTAAAGCGGGAATCGTTCCGAAGCAGCGCCAGGCGCGCCTGTTTCAGCGCCGGATCGTAATAGCTGTTGAGATTGTCGAGCCCGACCACGGGCCGGCCCTCGGCCAGAAGCTGCCGGGCGACGTGAAAGCCGATGAACCCGGCGGCTCCCGTGACCAAAATCGCCTGATCCGTCATCCTGTTCCCAAGCGATCTGTTGCCACGCGGTCCCCAAGCCGGCCCCGCGGCGCCTCTTTAGCCGCGGTATCGAGGCCGTCGCAATAGCCCCGCCGGCTATTCATCACCGCTCCGGATAAGCGCTATTGCAAGATCGGCGCCAAGACCATACCAAAGCGGCCGAATTCGACGCCTCGCGTCGGGTTGCCTCAAATCTTCGCAAACCCTGTTCATGCGGGCGAGATGCGCCGAATCCTGCTGTCGACGGCCAAGATCCTGATTTCCGTGGCGCTGCTCTATCTGGCGTTGCGCAAGGTCGATCTGACCGAATTGTTGTCGCGCTTCACTGCGACGAGCCTGTTCTGGATCGCCATGGCGATCGCGGTCACGTTCCTGCAGATCTTCATCGGCGTGCTGCGCTGGCGCGAGATCAGCGCCGAATGCGGCGCGCCGCTCGAGCTCGCTCGCGCCATGCGCTACAACGTGATCGGCGCCTTCTTCAACCAGACGCTGCCCTCGGCAATCGGCGGCGATGCGGTGCGGCTGTGGCTGGTCGCGCGCGCCGGCGCCGGATGGCGTGCGGCCACCTACTCGATCTTCGTCGATCGCGCGATTGGCCTCGTCGCGCTCGCGATAGTCGTCGTCGCGAGCCTGCCCTGGAGCTACGAGCTCATCACCGATCCGCACGGACGCTCGGCGCTGCTGCTCGTCGATTTCGCCGCGCTCGCGGGCGGCGTCGGTTTCCTGATCTTCGGCGCGCTGAAATGGTCGTGGCTGAAGACCTGGTGGGCCACCCATCACATCCACGCCTGCGCCGTGATTGCCAACCGCGTGATCTTCAATGCCAAGCGCGGACCGATCGTCGCAATTCTGTCGCTTCTCGTTCACGTGCTCGCCGTCGTCATAGCGTGGTGCGTGGTGCAGTCGATCGCCGCACCGGTCAGCTTCGGCCAGACATTCCTCCTCATTCCGCCGATCATGCTGATCACCCTGATGCCGATCTCGATCGCCGGCTGGGGCGTGCGCGAGGCCACGATGGGCCTGGCCTTCGGTTTCGCCGGGCTTTCCGCCAACGAAGGCGTCAACGTCTCGCTGCTGTTCGGCGCCGTGCTCTTCATCGTCGGCGCGATCGGCGGCCTGGTCTGGATCCTCAGCGCGGAGAAGGCCGCGAAAGGGTCGGCGCCGCTCAAAATCCGTGAATAAGCGTTCACACGGATCGCGCTCGACACCGCAATTTCAAATCAGGCGACTATTATGTGGGTCTCATTTCCTATAACGTCCGGCGTCGCCTCACGGATCCGGAATGAAGATCAGCGTCATCACCGCCAGCTATAATTCCCAGGCGACCATCGGCGCCACCATCGAATCTTTTCTCGGACAAACGCATGCCGACAAGGAGATGCTCGTCATCGATGGCGCGTCCACGGATTCGACCCTCAGAATCGTCGAGTCGTTCGGCTCTAGGGACGTTCGGGTGATCTCCGAGCCGGACAAGGGTGTCTACGACGCCATGAATAAGGGCCTGCATCTGTTCACTGGCGACGCCATCGGCTTCCTCAATTCGGACGACACATTCCACGATTCGACGGTGATGGCGGCGATCGCGGCGGCGTTGGAACAGGCCGACATCGTCTACGGCGACCTCAATATGGTCACCGACCATCGTACCAAGACAATTGTGCGCGCATGGCGCGGCGGGCGCTTCGGACGCTATTCGTTTCAGTTCGGCTGGGTCCCGCCGCACCCGACGTTCTACATGAGGCGCGAGGTGGGCAACAAGGTCGGCGAGTACGATCTGAGCTACATCACGACGGCCGACTACGACTACATGCTTCGGGCGCTGGCGCTGAACGATTTCAGGGTCACCTATCTCCCGCGTGTCTTTGCCGATTTCAAGATCGGCGGCATCAGTACCAGCAGCTGGCGCGTTACCCTGCGCGGCAATCTGGAGTGCCTGCGATCCCGCAGGCAGCATCTGAACGCGCCGATCATCGATCCTGCGTTCTTTCTGCGCTTTGCGCGGCGGATCTTTCAGCTCCGCTAGCAGCACGGCCAACCGCGATTGGCCTCAGGATGCCGCGCTCGCATTCATCCCGAATTCCGGAACCGCATCCTTCAGGATGGTTCTGATCGTGGCCCGATCGTCCCGCGCGATCGCCTGCTCCAGCGCCGCGATCCATTTGCGCAGCGTCTGCATCGGCGGCTCGTTCGGCTGCGCGGCCATGATGCCGGCGACACCGATCTCTCGGGTCGGCTCCTCGGAGGCGAACAGGATCTCGTGCAGGCGCTCGCCCGGCCGCATGCCGGTGAACACGATCTCGATGTCGTAGCCGGGCTGAAGGCCCGAGAGGCGGATCATGCGCTCGGCGAGATCGACGATCTTCACCGGCTGGCCCATGTTGAGCACGTAGACCGAGACGTCGGGACGCTGCGTTCCGAGCGCATGCGTTGCCGCCGTGATGACGAGATCGCAGGCCTCGCGGATCGTCATGAAGTAGCGGACCATGTCGGGATGCGTCACCGTCACGGGGCCGCCGGCCTCGATCTGGGCCTTGAACTTCGGCACCACCGAGCCGTTCGACGCCAGCACGTTGCCGAACCGGACCGAGATCAACCGCATCGGCGGCCTGGCACTGCCGCTACCTGCGGCAAGATCGTGGTCGAGCGCCTGGCAGTACATCTCGGCGAAGCGCTTGGTGAGGCCGAGCACCGACACCGGCTCGATCGCCTTGTCGGTCGAGATCATCACCATGGCTTCGGCGCCGGCGCCGTGCGCCGCATCGGCAACGTTGATCGAGCCGAAGATGTTGGTCTTGACGCCCTCGCTCCAGTCGCGCTCCAGGATCGGCACGTGCTTGAGCGCGGCGGCATGGAACACGATGTCCGGCTTGAACTCCGCCATCAGGCGGATGATGCGCTCGCGGTCGCGGATGTCGGCGATCCGCCCCTCGATCGCGGCCGCCGCGCCCTGCGCAGCCAGCGTCTCCGTGACCGCGTAGAGCGCCGGTTCGGAATTTTCCACGATCAGGAGGCGCGCTGCGCCGAAGGCGACGACGCGCTCGCAGATCTCGGAGCCGATCGAGCCGCCGCCGCCGGTGACGATCACAGCCTTGCCCTTGATCAGAGCTTCGAGCCGCGCGTAGTCGATCTTTTCGCTCGGCCGCAGCAGGAGGTCCTCGACCGCGACGGCCGTGAGGCGCGGCGCATCGCCGCTCTCCAGCGAGGGCATGCGGTTGACGATCACGCCCAGCTTGCGCGCCCGCATCAGGATCGATTCCGGACGAGCGTCCGGCTCGAACGCGGATGGCGTCATCACCAGGCGTGCGATCGGCTTGTCGCGTTTGGCGAAGTCGCCGATGACGTCCTCGATGTCGTCGATGTCGCCCAGCACCGGCACGTTGCGGATGAACTGGCCGCGATCGGATCTCGACGGCGACAGCACGCCCACCGGCCAGATGCGCTTGATCGCCCCGCTCTCGATGCCGCGCAACAGCACCTCGGCATCCGCGGCGCGGCCGATCAGCAGCGTCGGCGCGGCATCCTCGCCCCTCGCATGCCGCCGCACCCGCGTATAGCGGAAATAGCGATAGGCCATGCGCAACGCGCTGAGGGAGGCGATCTCGAGGAACCAGTAGAGGACGATCGTCACCTTGCCGAGGAAGAAGGCGCCGCGGACGTTGGGGGCGACGAAGATGTAGTCGAGCGCCAGGAGGGCAACCGTCAGCACGGTCGCGACCCGGATGATGTTCAGCGCGTCAGGCAGCGAGATGAAGCGCCATTTCGTCGTGGTCAAGTTGAAGACGAAGAACACGACCACGCTGAAGGCGAGGAAGTAGGGCAGGATCTGGAACAGCAGCGGCAAGCGGTCGAAGAAGCCGTCGCCGCCCTCGAAACGCAGGTAGAAGGCTGCGAACAGCGCCGCCGTGGTCGCCAGCAGGTCGTGGAGCGCGATCAGGAAATTGCGCAAGGTGAGATGCGAAAGACGCGTCATCCGCCGACCGATGAAATCCCAGTTAGATGCAACCTGACCGCGCTGATAGCCCATCTCGACAAGACTTGCCAGTACAAGGCTTGCCAGCCGCGCGGCCGTTCAGGAACCGGCTTCCCCCACCTTCGCCTCGGCGTGTCGGGCCCGGATCACCATGCCGCCGGCAACGCCGACGCCGATGACATACATCCAGCCCTCGTGGAAGTCGAACAGATGGGAGTTGAACAGCGAGGTGAAGACGTTCTGCACCACCACCAGCAGGCCAACCCAATGGGCCAGCCCGTCGCCGCGGAACAGCAGGAGATGCAGGATCCAGATCGCGTAGAGAACGACGATGCCGATGACGCCCCATTGCACGGCGACATTCAGCGTCTGGTTATGCGGATTCCCGATCACCTCGGCGGAGGCCTGGTAGTGGCCGCTGGGCGTCGCGACCGCTTCGAACAATCCGCGCGTCGAGCCGGTGCCGTGCCCCTTGATCGGCGCCTCCGCGAAGAAACCGAGCGATTTCCGCCAGAACTCGAGCCGCAGGCCCAGCGAGGTCGGCTCGCCCTTTTCGACATAGCGCGTGTAGTCGCTGGCGAAGGTGTCCGCGGTCTTGCGCAATTGCGGCGAGGCCTGCCAGGCGAGAGCGGCGCCGGCGAGCAGAGCGACCGAGATGATCGCGATGCTACGCCAGCGCAGGTGCAGCAACGCGAACACGCCGAACATGATCGGAACGGTGACCAGCGCGGTGCGCGACACCACCACGAAGGCCATGTTGACGAAGAAGCTCAGAGCCAACGCGATCAATAGTCCCGCGAACCAATAGCGCTTCTCGTGCAGCAGCATCACGATGGGATAGGCGAGCGCGACCGCGCACAGCGCGAATTCTTGGCTCTGGTCGATGTAGTTCTTGACGAAGATGCCGCGCTCGAGGTGATCGGGCTTGAGCGTCAGGTTGGGATAGAAGGCCACCAGCCACGATATCACCGAGAGCAGCGCGCAGGACACCAGGAACGCGATGAACATCCAGTGCCCGCGCGACGAGCGCTCGAAATGATAGAGCAGCACGGGCAGCACGAGCAGCTTGACGGTCGGATTGACCGCATAGAGGCGCGCGCCCCAGGCCGCATCCGACCACAGCGTGCCCACCAGCGCGAGCAGGACCAGCGCGATCGGCGCGGCCGCGATCGGGCGCTTCAGCGATTGCAGGAATGCGCGGACGTCGAGGAACGGCACCATGCAGACCAGGAACAGAGCGTTGAAGATCGCCGTGAGCGAGGTCGACCAGGGCAATGAGGCCACGGTCAGGATCGCGAACAGGTCGGCCGTCTCGCACCACGCCGCCGGGCTGCGAAAGCGCCGCCACAGCATCTGGGCGGTCGTCTCCCGGGCGAGCGTCGTCGCTTGGTCCGTCACTTGCCCCCTCCCCGCGCGCGATGGACCAGCGCGGTCGTGCTGAAGCCCTGGAGGATGTCGACCAGCACGACGATTCCGCCGGCGGCTTCGACGACCTCGTGGCCGACCACCTGCTCGCGGGTGTAGTCGCCGCCCTTCACCAGCGCGCTCGGCTTGATCCGGGTGATCAAATCGATCGGCGTATCCTCCTCGAAGATGACGACGAGATCGACGGCTTCGAGCGCCGCGAGCACTTCCGCACGCGCCCGCTCGTCCTGAACCGGGCGATCGGCGCCCTTCAGCCGCCGCACCGAGGCATCGCTGTTGAGGCCGACGATCAGGCGATCGCAGGCTCCGCGCGCCGCGGTCAACACCTTGACGTGGCCGGGATGCAGGATGTCGAAGCAGCCATTGGTGAATCCGACGCGCAGGTCCTGCCGGCGCCATTCCGCGAGCTGTGCGTCGAGCGTATCAGGCTCGAGCACGATCTTCTCCTCAGCCGCGAGATAAGCATGCGGCAGGATCTTCCGCCGCAGCTCGGCCGCGCTCACGCTGGCCGTGCCTTGCTTGCCGACGGCGACGGCAGCGGCCGCATTCGCCATCCGCAACGCCGTGTCCCAGTCCGCGCCTGCCGCGAGCGACACCGCAAGCGCGGCGGCGACGGTGTCACCGGCGCCGGAGACGTCGCGCACCTTCACGGGGACAGCCGGAACATGAACGGCTTCGCCATTGCGCGGCACCAGCGTCATGCCGTGCTCGCCTTGCGTGACCAGGATCGCCTCGCAATCGGCGAGCCGCATCACGTCCTCGCTGGCATCGACGATGCTCTGCGGCGTGTCGGCGCGGCTGCGGGTCGCCTCCGAAAATTCCTTGCGATTGGGCGTGAGCAGCGTGGCGCCGCGATAGATCGCCCAGTTCAGGCTCTTGGGATCGACGATCACGGGCTTGCCGAGCGTTCGCGCGGCGTCGATGGTGTGGCGGATCACCCGCGCGGTCAGCACGCCCTTGGCGTAGTCGGAGAGCAGCACGATGTCGGCGCGCGCGATCTGAGGCAGGATTGCGTCGATCAGCGTGGTCTCGATGTCGTCGGAGGCAGGCACCGCCTGCTCCCAATCCGCGCGCAGCATATGCGTGGAAAAATGCTCGGAGACGAAGCGGACTTTTCGCGTGGTCGGCCGCGACGGATCGCACACCAGCACGCTTTCGATGCCGGCATGCTCCGCAAGTGCCGCTTCGAGCCGCTTGCCCGCATCGTCCTCGCCGACGAGGCCGACGAAGATGCAGCGCGCCCCGAGGGAGGCGATATTGCGCGCGACATTGCCGGCGCCGCCGATATGGATCTCGCTGCGCTGGGCGGCGATGACAGGCGCCGGCGCTTCCGGCGAGATCCGCGACACCTCGCCATAGACGAACTCGTCCAGCATGATGTCGCCGATGCACAGCACCGTACGGCCTGAGATGGCTTGCGCGAGAGCGTCGAAATCGAGAATGGGCGTCGGCATGGTCCTTGAAGCCTCAGCGGAAGCGGTCTGGCCGGTCGAGATAATCGCCGACATAGGCTTTCACCGCATCCTCGAGCGTCGTGAAGCCGCCGTTATAGCCGGCGCGGCGCAGGCGATCGACCTCGCTCTGGGTGAAGTATTGATAGCTGCCGCGGATCTGCTCGGGCATGTCGACATATTCGATGTTGGGCCTGGTGCCGAGGGCCGCATAGGCAGCGAGCATCAGGTCCCTGAAGCTGCGCGCCTTGCCGGTCCCGACGTTGAAGAGACCGGACACCGACGGCGTCGCCAGCAGCCACATGACGACGCGGACGACGTCGTCGACATAGATGAAATCGCGGCGCTGATCGCCGTCGGCGATGCCCTCTCGGTGCGACTTGAACAGTTGCACGACACGGCCCGCCCTCACATCATCGAAGCGGCGCGCCAGCACGCTCATCATCGAGCCCTTGTGGTATTCGTTGGGGCCGAACACGTTGAAGAATTTCAGGCCGGCCCATTGCGGCGGCAGCTTCTCGCCGCGCGCGACGCGCTCGGCGACGGCGAGATCGAACAGGTGCTTGCTCCAGCCGTAGAGATTCATCGGCCGCAGTTTCTTCAATGCGGGCGGTGAGGCGTCGTCGTCAAAGCCGTCGGCACCATCGCCATAGGTCGCGGCCGAGGAGGCGTAGATCAACGGCACCGCACCCGTCGTGCACCAGTCCAGCAGGCGCATCGACAGGCGAAAATTGGTCTCGATCACGAGGTCGCCGTCGGTCGCGGTGGTCTCGGAAATCGCCCCGAGATGGATCACGGCGTCGAGCTTGCGGCCCTTCAGCCAGTCGGGCAGCTCGGCCGGCGGGACGATATCCACAAGCTGGCGCTTGGCGAGGTTTCGCCACTTGCCCTCGGTCCCGAGAAGATCACAGACGACGACATCGCTGCGACCGGCCTCGTTCAGCGCGGCGACGACATTCGATCCGATAAAACCGGCCCCACCGGTCACCAGCAACATTCCACCTACCCTGCCAGGTTTTGCCCTGCCCGATTTTCACGGCCCGGTCCTGCCCTAGCGCATGATCCGCCAAAGTGTAAGCGGTTTTGGGATCGGCGCTGTCCCCGCTTTACCTGCAGGTCCGGAGCGGGTAACCGAACCGCCACATCAGCACGTTCCCGGTCCTATTAACGAATGAATCAAGATTCGCAATTTGGTCGAGATGCAGATCGGGGCGACACACGCCCGATCCTGATCGTCCCCTATATGTGGATCGGCGATTTCGTCCGGAATCACACCGTTGTCCGGGTCCTGAACGAGCGCTGGCCCAACCGGCCGGTCGATCTCCTCACCACCTCCCTCTGCGCCCCCCTGGTCGATTACATGCCCGGCGTGCGCGATGGCATCGTGTGGGACCTGCCGCGCAGCCGGCTCGCCGTTGGCCGCCAGTTCGGCCTGGCGAAGCTCCTGCGCGAGCGGAATTACGGGACAGCCCTGGTGCTGCCCCGGACCTGGAAGGCGGCCATCGCGCCCGCGCTGGCCAGGATTCCGGAAAGGGTCGGCTTCGTCGGCGAGTTCCGGTTCGGCCTGCTCAACCGCTGGCGCTGGGGCGAGAAGAAGCTGCCCCGCTTCATCGACAAGAACGCCGCCCTGGCCCAACCCGATGGCGCCCCCCTGCCCGCGGAATGGCCGGTGCCGCAATTGCGGGTCCCGGCCGAGGACATCGTCCGCTGGCGGCAGGCCAATGGCCTCAGCGCCGGGGCGGCGGTCGCGCTGGCTCCCGGCTCAGTCGGCGCCTCAAAGCGCTGGACCTACTATCCGGAGGCTGCCCGCCTGCTGGCCGAGCGCGGCCTGGAGGTCTGGGTGGTTGGCGGCCCCGCCGAAAAGGGCCTCGCCCAGGAGATCGTCGCCGCGGGCGGTCCGGGCGTGCGGGACCTCACCGGCAACGATCTGCGGAACGGCGTGCTGGCGATGGCCGCGGCCGGCGTCGCCATCTCCAACGATTCCGGCCTGATGCATATCGCAGCCGCGCTCGGCACACCCACCATGGGCATCTTCGGCCCGACCAGCCCCTATCTCTGGGCCCCCCTCAACGGCCTCGCCGCGACCGTGGTCCAGGACAAAAGCGTGCTCTCATGCCAGCCCTGCCAGAGCACGATCTGCAAGATGAACGACCACCGCTGCATGCGGGATATCGCGGCGAGCGAGGTGGTGGCGATCGCGCAGCGGGTGCTCGGAGTGTGAACTCATTGACGCCATGCGTTGGTCGGGCAACTGGCAGCGAATCCAACAGCAGGTCTTTCCGTCCGCCAGCTTTAGTCAGTGACGTTGTCAGTTCATTCGCGGGATAAGGCTGCGTCGCTGCCGCTTGTGAAGGCTGAACCAAGATCACGTCGACAAAGACGAATCTTCATCGAGATTCGAACAAGAGGTTCGCTCCTCAAACGTCGCTCGATACATGCCTCTTGGACATTTTACACAGTTATGGAGGTAGCCCCATGCCGATCGTTCAATTCACTCGCTTCAAGACCGACAAGCCCGAGGAAATGATCAAGATCGTCAGGCAGGCGAAGAAAATCTTTGAGAAACACGGCGCCGAATTTCTTCGGCTCTCCCGCTTCCACACTGGCCAGTGGGCAGGAGAGTTGCTGGTTGCGACGCGCTATTCCAATTGGGAAGTTTACGGCAAAGTGCAGGAAGCCGTGGCAAACGACCCGGAGTTCGCGCAAGTGCAGGCTGACGGAATGAAGATTTCCCAATTACAGGGCCGCAACATCGCCGTTAGCATCGATCTCTAGCTGGGGCGCCGCCCCGCAAGCCACTCAAGCGCGGAGGCCGCCGGACAAATGCGGCGGCCTTTCCAGCTCTGACAGATCGCACTCGTCATCGCGCTACGCTGCGCTTTGCCTCAAGCAGACGAGCGCTCTGCAGAGCCTATTGACTTAGATCAACAACAGCTTCGCCAGTTCGCCGCACCCAAATACTGCTCAAGACCGATACGAAGGGGCGCGTCTTGCTGCGCCCCCATCGGCGTCGAAGAGGCTGATTTGGCAGTATTGACCATTTAGTCGGAGAGTTTCATGAGGACCTTCAATCCTTTGGTGACGTTGGTACTTCTCGTGACGCAATCGGCCTCGATTCAGGCTGCGGATTTGAACGGAGCTTGGACAATCGACGCCTCGGCCTGTGGCCAAATATTCACGAAAGAGAACAACAGGCTTGCCTTCAAGAAAGATGCTGATCTCCACGCGGGCGGTTTAATCGTCCAGGGAAGGCAAGTAACCGGCACATTTGAAAAATGCACGGTCAAATCGTTGCGCGATGACGGGCCGAATATGCGAATAATCGCGTCGTGCTCGGACGGCGTCGCGATTTCAGACGTCGCATTCGACCTGACATTCTCCGGAGAGAATAATATCACACTCAGCTCCAAGGAGCCGGTGCCAGTGCAAATGCCGTATGTGCGCTGCCCAATGTGAAGTCGACCGCGACGGTTTGAAGGAACCTGGATGGATGATCCGGGTATCGCAACTGCGGCCGATGATGACATCGTGCCGCTGTTTTGCCCGACGTGTCAAACGGCCTCGTAAAATCCGCAACGCATCGCACCGGCCGTTAACCCGTTGATTCCGCTGGCACCGGCTACTTTGCATGGGGTTGTTTTCGAGATTTTTGTTTGCGGTCGCGAAAACGGCAGTTCAGAGCAGAGGACGATAAACGTCGCCGATCCGCGCCGCTTCGGCATCGAGGCTGAACTTCGCCAGCACCCGTGCCCGCCCCCGCGCGCCCATGGCGAGCGCGGCGTCCGGGTCGCGCATCAGCGGTTCGAGCGCGGCGGCCAACGCATCAGCGTCACCAGTCGGGATCAGCACACCTGTCGAGCCGTCCTCGACCACGAGCGCGGCCGCACCGGCGCGCGCGGCGACGAGCGCGCTGCCGGCCGCCATCGCCTCGATCAGCGTCAAACCAAAACCTTCGTTGCGCGAGGTGAAGGCGTAGATCGTCAGCCGCTGATACCAGCGCTGCACCGCTTCGATCGGCAGTTCACCGGTGATGACGATGCGCGACTGCAGGCCGGCGGCCTCGATCCGCTTCTTCAGATCGTTCGCAAAGGGAGTCTGCTCCGGCGTGACCTGTCCGACGACGATTGCAGTGAAGTCAGGATAGCGCGGCAGCAGGCGACACATCGCATCGACGAACACATCGGTGCCCTTCTGCGCGCGCACCCGGCCGAAGCAGCCGATCGCGTAGCGGCCCGGCAGCGCGGCTTCCGCGAAGGCCGCGGCGCGATCGTTTGGCGGCGCATAGACATCAGTGTCGACGCCATGCGGGATCACCGTCGCCTTCACCTTCAGGAACGAGGCCGAGATGTCTGATGTCGCGATGATCGCGTCCATGCGCCGGATCAGCCAGCGCGTGATCCAGCTGTGATGGCGCTGCGCGGCCGACGTGAACACGAGTTTGAGCGGCCAGCCGAGCGCGCGCAGGAGCACGCCTGCGATCATCTCGTTGTTGCGCCGCGCATGCCAAATCAATGGCGTCTTGCGGCCCCATAGCCTGAGGAAATCGGCAGCGCTCAGTAGCGAAATCCCCTCCGGCGCATCCGAGCCGAACCACGCCGCGCGATAGAGCTTTGCCAGCCGTGGCGCCACCATCCGGTTGGTCGCGGTGACCCCGGAATAGCGCCTGTGCAAATTTGGCACGATCACTTCGAGATCGCCGGGGGAATTCGCCACGTCATGCTCCGTTACGGAAGCCCCCTATACGCAACATTAAGCATAGTGACCAGTTCAGGGCTGCCGAAACCCCCTCTTCACCGCGCAAACGTTAACGTGGCGCGTTGATCGAAGACGGGTGAGATCATGACTGTGCTAGTCACCGGCGGCGCCGGCTATATCGGAAGTCACACGGTCCTGGCGCTGGCGGAAGCCGGCGAGGACGTCGTCGTGATCGACGATCTCTCCACCGGTTTCTCCGCCTATCTGCCCGAGGGCGTGCCGCTGTTCATTGGCGATGCCGGCGACGAGAACCTGGTCGAAGGCGTGATCGCCCAGCACAACATCGAGAGCATCATCCATTTCGCGGGCTCCGTCGTCGTGCCGGAGTCGATGCGCGATCCGCTCGGCTACTACCGCAACAATTTCATGACCGCGCGCAATTTGCTCAACGTCGCGGTCAAGCGCGGCATCAGCCGCTTCATCTTCTCCTCGACCGCAGCTGTCTACGGCAATCCGGACCTGGTGCCGGTGCCCGAGCACGCGCCGACGCGACCGCTGTCGCCCTACGGCTCGTCGAAGCTGATGACCGAGATCATGCTGCACGACGTCGCCGCCGCCTATGGCATGCAATACGTGACCTTGCGCTACTTCAACGTCGCCGGTGCCGATCCGCAGGCGCGCATCGGGCTGGCCACCGTCGGCGCCACGCATCTGCTCAAGATCGCGGTCGAGGCCGCGACCGGCCAGCGCGCCAAGATCGACGTGTTCGGCACCGACTATCCGACCCAGGACGGCAGCTGCATCCGCGATTTCATCCACGTCTCGGACCTCTCGCAGGCCCATCGCTCGGCACTCGCTTACCTGCGCAATGGCGGCGCCTCAACCACGCTCAATTGCGGCTATGGCCGCGGCTATTCGGTGCTGGAAACCATCGACGCGGTGCGCCGGGTTTCGGGGCGCAGCTTCGCCGTGCAATACGCCCCGCGCCGGCCCGGCGACATCATGACCATGGTCGCCGACACCAGCCGCATCCGCGGCCTGCTCGACTGGAAGCCGCAATACGACGACCTCGAGACCATCGCGGCCCACGCGCTGGCCTGGGAGGACAAGTTGTTCCGCGAGCGCCATGGCGAGCTCCGCCACGCCGTCTCGGCCTAGATTCCATCCCAGCGCAAGCCCTTAATTGGGCTTGAAAAGCGCGGCTTTAGCGGGCACAGAGGCCCTTCGATCCCTGACGCGCGGGCAGGCTTTTCCTTGCCCCGTCAATGGACACCGGATGGCCCAGTTTCCAAAGAAAATCACCGACGATCCCTATACGGCGGCAATCCTGATTCGCCGCCTGGTCACGGAACAGGGGATCATCTACTGGCGGCGTTACCTCGTCGCCTTCGCGCTGATGGCGCTTGCCGCCGGATCGACCGCGGGCGCGACCTACGTGCTCGGCCAGGTCATCAACCAGGCCTATGTCGACAAGAACATCCCGGGCATCGCGATGTTCTCGGGCATCACGGTGATCCTGCTCTTCATCAAGGGCGTGGCGACCTACGGCCACATGGTGATCCTGACCAAGATCTCCAACGCGATCCTCGCCACCAACCAGCGCCAGCTGTTCGCCAAGCTGATGCGTGAGAGCGTCGGTTTCTTCTCCGAACGGCATTCGTCTGAATTCCTGGCGCGGCTGACCGCCGGCGCCAAATCCATCACCGACGTGCTCAACATGCTGGTCAACGCCGTCGGCCGCGACCTCATGATGCTGCTCGCGATGATCGGCGTGATGGTGTGGCAGGACCCGGTGATGTCGTTCATCGGCCTCGTCGTGGTGCCGCCGGCGATGCTGGTGCTGCGCAAGCTGGTCAAGCGCATCAAGGGCCTCGCCTTCAACCAGTTCACCGGCACCGCAGACATCTTGGAGACGATGCAGGAATCGCTCCAGGGCATCCGCACGGTGAAGGCATTCACGCTCGAAGACACCATGCAGAAGCGCATCGACGAGAACATCGCGATCGTCGAGCGCAATGCCAACAAGATGGCCCGCGTCGCCAACCGCTCCAACCCGCTGATGGAGATGCTGGGCGGCTTCGCGGTCGCCGGCTGCCTGCTCTATGGCGGCTACAGCGTGGTTGCGCTCAACGCCACGCCCGGCGCGTTCTTCTCCTTCATGACCGCGTTCCTGATGGCGACCGAGCCGGCCAAGCGGCTGGCGCGGCTCAACATCGACCTGAACAGCCAGCTCGTCGGCGCGCGCATGCTGCTCGAGGTCGTCGACAGCCCGGCGAGCGAACATTCCGACGACGACAAGCCAGCGCTGAAGCTGTCCGAAGCGAAGATCGAGCTGCGCGACGTCAGCTTCTCCTACCGGACCGGCGAGACCGTCCTCAACCGCATGTCCTTCGTTGCCGAGCCCGGAAAAGTCACCGCGCTGGTCGGCCCCTCCGGCGGCGGCAAATCGACCGTGCTGGGGCTGCTACTGCGCTTCTACGAGGTGACGCAAGGCGACATCGTGATCGACGGTCAGTCGATCGGCGCGATCTCGCGCAAATCGCTGCGCGCGCAGACCGCCTATGTCGGCCAGGACGTGTATCTGTTCCGCGACACCATCCGCAGCAACATCGCTTTCGGCAAACCCGGCGCGAGCGAAGAGCAAATCATTGATGCTGCGAAAGCCGCCTGCGCGCATGATTTCATCATGAGCTTCCCGCTCGGCTACGACACGCCGGTCGGCGAGCACGGCACGCAGCTTTCCGGTGGCCAGCGCCAGCGCATCGCGGTGGCGCGCGCGCTGATCAAGAACGCGCCGATCATCCTGCTGGACGAGGCCACCGCCGCGCTTGATTCCGAGTCCGAGCGGCAGGTGCAGGAGGCGATCGAGCATCTCTGCCAGAACCGCACCACCATCGTGATCGCGCACCGCCTGCATACCATCATGCACGCCGATGCGATCCTGGTGGTCGAGGGCGGCGAGATCGTCGAGCAGGGCCGGCATGACGAATTGCTCCGCCGCTCCGGCCGCTACGCCTCGTTCTTCCGCCTGCAACACCACGACGCCGGCGCTCTGGCGCCGATCAGCGCAACCGCATAGAGTTCCTCATCAACCTCAAGAGCAGCGAGATCGCTCCATGAACGCCGCCTCCTACGTCATCCCGCTTCCGCCCCAGGCTTCGCTTCCCGTCGTCGGGGAGAGCGGCCGTTACCCGGTGCGCCGCATCTGGTGCGTCGGCCGCAACTATCTCGAGCACATCCGCGAGATGGGCAACGACGAGCGCGCCCCGCCGTTCTTCTTCGCCAAGCACGCCGACATGCTGGTGCCCGACGGCGCCACCATTCCCTATCCGCCGCTGACCAAGGATCTGCATCACGAGGTCGAGCTGATCGTCGCGATGAAGAGCGGCGGCCTCAACATCCCCGCCGACAAGGCGCTGGACCACGTCTACGGCTATGCCGTCGGCATCGACCTCACCCGCCGCGACCTCCAGATCGCCTCGCGCAAGAAGGAGCGTCCGTGGGAAATCGGCAAGTCGTTCGACGGCTCCGCCCCCTGCTCCGCAGTGCAGCCGGCCTCGAAGATCGGCCATCCCGCCAAAGGCAAGATCTGGCTGACCGTCAACGGCAAGGAAGCCCAGAAGGGCGATCTCACCGAGCTGATCTGGAACGTGCCCGAGATCATCTGGCAGCTCTCCCAGCAGGTGAAGCTCGCCGCAGGCGACATCATCATGACGGGCACGCCGGCCGGCGTGTCGCAGCTCCAGCCCGGCGACAAGCTCGAATGCGGCGTCGACGGCGTCGGCACGCTGAAGGTCTCGATCGGCCAGCCGGAATAGGCTGAATGACATCTGGAAATCGAAAGGCCCCGGACACGTCCGGGGCCTTTTGCATTTCTACCAGGCCTTCACCGGCCGATTGGCGTGGCTTGCCTGCGGCACACCGCGATTGAGCGACATGTGCGAATGCACGCACAGCCAGCTGTCGCCATTTTTTGAAAACACCATCGTCGCACGGCCGGGGCGAGGAAACGCGCTGCCATCGGGATGGTAGCCCGTGCTCGTCCACGGCGCGACCACCGTCGCCATCGTGCCGTCGGGGGATGCCAGGATCGAGACCTGATCAAGGACGAAGCGGAAGTCGGTCGTCCTCGGCCAGACGTTGTTCCATTGGGACGAGACCCATTGGTCGAGGCCGGGGATGACATCGTTATGCGTGCCGAAGGCGAGCACGTCCGGATGAAAGAGCGGCCGCGCCGAAGCGTAGTCGACCTCCCGGACACAGGCTGAGAAGGTATCCAACCACTCGCGGAAGAACTGCACGATCTCGGTGTTCGCAAGTGGCAACGGGGCCATTGCCTGCTCCATGTTTGGCCGCTAAATCGCGGCGACCTTGTTGCCATGGACTGAAGTGTGCGGCAAGATTCGCGGTCGAGGCTGAAGGGTCCGCCGCAGAGACTGCATCAGAAAACGAGAGGATGTCTCGGATGTCGAACACGATCACGGAGCTCGAGGGGCTGCTGATGCAGCGCTCGCTCACCGACCCGCAGCTTCTGGCCGCAGCGGAAAAGGCAGCGGACTTCCGCATCCTCCCCGAGGCAACTGTCATCAAGATCGGCGGCCAGAGCATGATCGATCGCGGCCGTGCCGCGGTCTATCCAATCGTCGAAGAGATCGTCGCCGCCCGCAAGGCCCACAAGCTCCTGATCGGCACCGGTGCCGGTACCCGTGCGCGGCATCTGTATTCGATCGCGGCCGGGCTCCGCCTGCCCGCCGGCGTGCTGTCGCAGCTCGGCGCTTCCGTCGCCGACCAGAACGCCGCGATGCTCGGGCAGCTGCTGGCCAAGCACGGCATCTCCGCCGTCTCCAGCGCCGGGCTGTCGTCCGTGCCGCTGTTCCTCGCCGAGGTGAACGCGGTGATCTTCAGCGGCATGCCGCCCTATAGTCTGTGGATGCGGCCCGCGGCCGAGGGCGTGATCCCGCCCTATCGCACCGATGCCGGATGCTTCCTCGTCGCCGAACAGTTCGGCTGCAAGGCGATGATCTATGTGAAGGACGAGAACGGCCTCTACACCGCGAACCCCAAGACGTCGAAGAACGCCACCTTCATCCCGAAAATCTCTGTGGCGGAGATGAAGGCCAAGGGCCTGCAGGACTCCATCCTGGAATTCCCGGTGCTCGATCTCCTCACCTCGGCGCGCCATGTCCGGCAGGTGCAGATCATCAACGGCCTCGTCCCCGGCAATCTCACCCGCGCGCTTGCGGGCGAGCATGTCGGCACCATCATCACCGCGAGCTGAAGAGAGCACCGTCATGGCTGATACCAACCAGATCAAGCACGTCGCCTCGCCGCTCGCGCGCCAGACTCTGCTCGACAGCGATCTCACCCGCCCCGTTGCCGGCAACCGCCCGATCAAGCTGCTGCCCTGGCTGCAGGTCATCAAGATCGGCGGCCGCATCATGGACCGCGGTCACGAAGCGATCCTCCCGCTCGTCGACGAGCTGCGGTCGCTCTTGCCGGAGCATCGCCTGCTCATCCTGACCGGCGCCGGCATCCGCGCCCGCCATCTCTACAGCGTCGGCCTCGATCTCGGCCTTCCCGTGGGTTCGCTCGCACCGCTCGCCGCCAGCGAGGCCGGTCAGAACGGCCACATCCTGGCAAGCCTGCTCGCACCGGAGGGTGTCTCCTATGTCGAGCACCCGACCATCGCGAGCCAGCTCGCCATTCACCTCCAGGCGGCGCGCGCTGTCGTCGGCAGCGCGTTCCCGCCCTACCACCATCATGAATTCCCGACCGCGCGCATCCCGCTGCATCGGGCCGATACCGGCGCCTTCCTGCTCGCCGACGCGCTTGGCGCTGCCGGGCTCACGATCGTGGAGGACGTTGACGGCGTCTACACGACCGATCCCAATGGCGCGGATGGCAAGAAGGCCGAGCTGCTGAAAGAGACGAGCTTTGCCGATCTTGCGAAGCTGAAGGGCACACTGCCGTTCGATCCCGCGCTGCTCGAGGTGATGGCCAACGCGCGGCACATCACGCGCGTGCAGGTCGTCAACGGTCTCGTTCCCGGCCGGATCGCGGCGGCGCTGCGCGGGCAGCATGTGGGGTCGATCATCAATACCGGCGCCAAGCCGGTGTGAGGCCGCAGCAACGTCCGCAAAAACAAAACCCCGGAGCCTGCTCCGGGGTTTTTCGTAGGGCGGATTAGCGCAGCGCCGATATCACGATGAGACCGAGGATCAGCGCCGTCAGCGAATATTTCAGCGTGTAGTAGACGTTGCGGTTCCACTCCTTGACCTTGCGGCTGCCGAGATGGATTTCGTAGAGCTTGCCGAATACCTTGTTGAGCACGCCGACGCTCTCGCCGTCCACGTTCTGGGTCGCGGAGGCCTTGACGATATGATGGCTGACCCAGCGGTTGATCGCGGTCATGAAGCCGTACTTCATCGGGCGCTCGACGTCGCAGAACAGGATGATGCGGTTGACGTCGGTCGCATTCTCCGCGCTGTGGATGAAGGTCTCGTCGAACATGAAGGCCTCGCCGTCGCGCCAGACGCATTCGACGCCGTCGACGAGGATGCGGCACTTGTTCGAGTTCGGCGTGACGAGGCCGAGGTGATAACGCAGCGAGCCGGCGAACGGATCGCGGTGCGCGCCAAGCTTGCCGCCCGGCGGCAGCATCGCGAACATCGCGCCGTGCACGCTCGGGATCGATTTGAGCAGCTCCACCGTCTTCGGGCACAGCGTGTTCGCCGACGGCAGGAAGTCGTCATACCATTTCAGGTAAAACCGCTTCCAGCCACTCTTGAAGAACGAGTAGAAGCCCCAGTCGTTGTTCTTCGCCGCGGCCCGAATGAAGCCTTCGTCGAACAGGCGCACCGCCTCGTCGCGAATGGTCTCCCAATTCTCGCTGAGCGGCTTCAGCTCCGGAAACTGCTCGACCGGGATCACCGGCTTGTTCGGCACGGCCGAGCCCGCATACATCAGCACGTTGTAGGGCGCGAGATAGGTCGAGTGATCGCCGAGCTGGCGCGCGAAGCGCAGTCGCTGCTTGCCGCGGAAGTGAACGTAAATGGTCGAAGCCGCGAGCACATAGAGAATGACAAGTTGCGGCGCAAAAAGCTGTTTCAGCATTTCCCCAAATCCCGAGTGACCCAGCCGGGGACGTGATCTACTCCGACCCGGCCCGAGCTGCAAGATATTGGCGTGCATCCTGAGGCTGTTCCGCAGGTTGTGATTGGGCCGTCTTGGGCCGTGCCGCGCACAATTTGAAATCGTAGCTGACCCGCCGCCAATCCCCGCGTTGCGGTCGGTTTGCGGCGTGCTATCCTGGTTCCAGGGTTGGAAAATCGGGGTGCGTCTTGGGGATGTGGCGGTCGTTGGCGGGCTCCGCGCTCGCGCTGGTTCTGCTTGGAATATTCGCACCCGTGAACGGCCAAGGCACTTCGCCGTCACCCCAAGGCGGCAAGCCTCCGGATCCGGAGCTGCGCGGCCAGTGGCTACGGGTCGGGCAGACATTCGCCTGCAAGGTCGAAGCCGGTAAGCGCATCACCCCGCCCGATCCCGACGTGCTTAGCTTTGCCTGCCAGCGCATGGGTGCGCTCGGCGTCGGCATCTCGGAGACCTCGCTCAAGGCCGTGCTCGGCGAGCCGCACCGCAAGCTGCCGCAACCGAACAACGCGACGGCCTATGTCTACTTCCTCGGCAAGACCGGCGAGTTTCCCTATCTTGCCGCCATCGTGAAAGCGAACCGCACCGTCGCGCTCCAGATCAGCGGCGAGGCACCGGTCGCCGCCTACAGCTTCAACCGGGTCAATCTCGGCGACAGCACCGACAAACTGATGGCGCAGTTCGGCGGCCCATTCCACGTCGGGCCGAGCGGGTTGGAGAAGACCGAGCTCTGGAATTACGAGCCATGGCCCTTCTCATTCGAGGTGAGGCAGGACCGCGTCACCTCGATCCGGATCAGCGATCCGACCATCAAGTAGATTCGATTATGTCCGATCAAGCCCGCGACAGCGCCTGCAGGCCTTTGAACGTGAGGCGCTTGGGGTCGGTGACTCCGGCGAGATAGAGCCGGCGGATGAAGGCGATGACGGCGTCGCGGTCGCAATCGGTCAGCGCGACGACGGCGTCGACCGCAATCTTCTGGGCTTCCATTGGGCTCACCTCGGCCTTGCGAGTAACCCCGGCCGAGACAGGCTAGGACTCATCCGTTAAATCGGCGTTAACCGTTCTAGAACCATCGCCGATTCAGCCCGGCGGCCGTATACGCAAAACAACGCATTGGCAGTCGCCGCGCGGCCGCAATGTCTAGCGTGCACCGAGGCTCTTCTTGAGCTGCGCAAAGTGCTTCTTCAGCCGGGGCACGGCGAAGTCGGTGAAGGCCCGTACCTTGGGCACCGCGAGCCGGCCCTGCGGGCAGATCAAATGCGCGGGCATCTCCGGATCCTCATCGCCGGCCAGCACGATCTCGAGCTCGCCGCGCCCGACCTGCTCGGCCACCTGATACGAATACATCCGTGCCACGCCGCGCCCGGCGACCGCGGACGCCACCGCCGCGTAGGTGCTGTTGACGACGAGGCGCGGCGTGAACTGGACTGTCCTGGCTGCAGATGAGCCGGCCTGTGGCGCAAAGGTCCAGGAATTGGGCAGGTGCGCCATCGCCACGATCTGGTGCTTGGCGAGATCGCCGGGTTCAGCGATGCGCGGGTGCTGCTTCAGGTAGCGGGGCGCTGCGACGACGACGCGGCTGATCTCGCCGACCCGCATCGCCACCATCGCCGAATCCGCGAGAGGCCCGATTCGAAGCGCGATGTCGACACCCTCCTCGATCAGATTGACCGAACGGTCGAACAGCAGGAGCTTCGCCGACACCGTCGGATAGGCATCGAGAAATGCATCAAGGATCGGCCGCAGCACCATCTCGCCCGAGACCACGGGGGCAGTTATCGTGAGCAGGCCGCGGGGTGCCGTGCGCGGACCGGCCGCGATGTCGTCGGCCTCCTCCAATTCGGTGAGCACGCGGCGGCAGATCGCAACATAGCGCTCGCCCTCCTCGCTCAGCTTGATCGATCGTGTCGTCCGGTGCAGCAGCTCGACGCCGACCCGCTCCTCCAGGAAAGCGATGGCGCGGCTGACCGCCGCCGGCGAGCGGCCGAGCTTGCGCCCCGCGGCGGCCAAGCTGCCCTCGTCCACCGCAAGGACGAACACCTTCATCGCATCCAGACGATCCATGCCTACCCGTCGCCCCATCAAATTCCAGTGACAAGCTAGGCGTTCGCCCCCGCCGCGACAACCGCCGCCAAAGGCCGGTCCGGCATTCGTTCGCGCCACGTAACAGTGTCTGCCGGACAACGTGTATTCGCAGCCGGGCCGCCGCGGCGTACTTCAGCACGCAGGCCAGCCGCTGCTGGCGCAGGTTCTGAAAGCCAACAACAGGAGTCCGTCATGGGTATCGAGCAGAAGGTCGCCATCATCACCGGTGCATCGCAGGGCATCGGCGCCGCCCTGGTCCAGGGTTTTCGCGATCGCAACTATCGCGTCGTCGCAACGGCGCGTTCCATCAAGCCGTCGGGCGACGATGACATCCTCGCCGTACCCGGCGACATCGCCGACCGGGCCACCGCCGAACGTGTGGTCTCGCAGGCCGTCGCGCGCTTTGGCCGCGTCGATACGCTGGTCAACAATGCCGGCATCTTCGTCGCAAAGCCGTTCACGCAGTACACGGCCGAGGACTATGCGGCGGTGATGGGCACCAACGTCGCAGGCTTTTTCCACATCACTCAGCTCGCCATTGCGGAGATGGAGAAGCAGGGTTCGGGTCACGTCGTCCAGATCACGACCACCCTGGCCGATCAGGCCAATTCGAACGTGCCGTCGGTGCTGGCCTCGCTGAGCAAGGGCGGACTGAATGCCGCGACCAAGTCGCTCGCGATCGAATACGCCAGGCGCGGCATCCGCGTGAACGCGGTGGCGCCCGGCATCATCAAGTCGCCGATGCATCCCGTTGCGACGCATGCCCAGCTCGGCGCGCTGCATCCGGTCGGCCACATGGGCGAGATGTCCGACATCGTCGGTGCCGTGCTCTATCTCGAGCAGGCGAGCTTCGTCACCGGCGAGATCCTGCACGTCGACGGCGGCCAGAGCGCCGGCCACTGAGCGCGGAGAAACACCATGCCGATCGTCACCATTCAAGTGACCCGCGAAGGAACGACGCCGGGAGCGGCGTCGCTCACGGCGGAGGAGAAGGCCGCGCTGATCAAGGGATCGAGCCGGTTGCTGCTCGACGTGCTCGGCAAGCCGCTCGAGTCCACCTTCGTCGTGATCGAGGAAGTCGACACCGACAATTGGGGCTGGGGCGGCCTGCCCGTGCAGGACTTCCGGCGCCGCCGCGCCGCAAAGACAGGATGATCCGCGCGCCATTGTGTGCGCAGGAGGATGACATGACCGAACTCAATGCAAACACTGGGCACCACGCCCGGCCGCATCAGCGGCCGGGATCGCAATCGACTTCGCGACAGGCTTGGCGGTACGCCGTGGCGGGATTGTCCGCATCACTGGTCGGGCTTGGCCTTGCCCGTTTTTCCTACACGCCGCTGATCCCGGCGCTGATCGCCGCAAAGTGGTTCAGCGCATCCGACGTCGTTTATCTCGGCGCTGCCAACCTCGCCGGTTATCTCGCCGGCGCGCTCGCGGCACGCGCCCTGGCCAATCGCATCGGCGCAGTCCGCGCGCTGCGGGCGATGATGCTGCTTGCCACCCTCTCCTTCTTCGCGAGCTCTACCCCGGTGTCGTTCACCTGGTTTTTCGCCTGGCGCTTTCTGTCGGGCCTCACCGGCGGAATCATCATGGTGCTGGCGGCCTCCGTCATTCTGCCGCACGTATCGGCCGCGAGGCGCGGCATCGTCGGCGGCGTGATCTTTGCCGGCGTCGGCCTTGGCGTCGCTGCATCGGGCACGCTGGTGCCGTTGCTCTTGCAACAGGGCTTGCAGCAGAGCTGGTATGGCCTCGGCGCGCTCTCCGCCGTGCTCACGCTCGCGAGCTGGTGGAACTGGCCTGCGGAGGCCAGGAGCGATGCCGCGCCTTCGCATCACGCGAAGTCCCATCAGGCCTCGCCCGCCGTCCGCGCGCTTCTGGTCCAGTATGGCCTCAACGCGGTGGCCCTGGTGCCGCACATGGTCTTCATCGTCGATTTCGTGGCGCGTGGCCTCGGCCAGGGCATTGCCGCGGGCTCGCGCTACTGGGTGCTGTACGGTCTCGGCGCCATCGTCGGCCCGCTCGTCACCGGCCATCTCGGGGACCGTTCGGGATTCGGACCGGCCTTGCGCGCCGCGTTCCTGATCGAGGCGGCCGCCGTGCTGCTGCCCACGGTCAGCACCGCGCCGGTTTCGCTGATCGTGTCGAGCGTCGTGGTCGGCGGCTTCACACCCGGTATCGTACCGCTGGTGCTCGGGCGCATTCACGAGCTCGTGCCGCACTCGACCGAGCAGCAGCGCGCGACATGGAGCCACGCCACAACCAGCTTCGCGCTGTTCCAGGCAGCGGCCGCTTACGGCTTCTCCTGGATCTACGCGCAGACCGGCGGCGACTATCTGGTGCTGTTCGGACTTGGCGGCGGCGCCGCGGTGCTCGCGCTCGCGATCGATCTTGGGCTCGCGCTCACCACGCGCAAGGCATAAAGCGGGCGGCGGCGTGGTCAGGAATACTGCATCACGCCGTCGTCGATCTTGCCGAAGCGCAACGTGACGATGTCGAGCGCGTAGTTCTGGTACAGCCGCCATGGCTGCTTCGAGCCCTGCTTTGGCATCTTCGCGACCGAGCGCTGCACATAGCCCGAGGTGAAATCGAGCGACGGCTGCGCGGTGATTTCAGGGTCGTCATTGTGCGGCATGCATTGCCGGAAATTATGCCGGTCCATGTAGTTGATGAGCCGGCAGACATATTCGCAGGTGAGATCGCATTTCAGCGTCCAGGACGCGTTGGTGTAGCCGAAGGCCGACGCCATGTTCGGCACGTCGGCATACATCATGCCCTTGTAGGTCAGCGTGTTGGCGAAATCGACGGCGCGGCCGTCGACGCTGATTTCGAGACCGCCGACGACCTGGAGCACCAGCCCCGTCGCGGTGACGATGATGTCGGCCGCAAGCTCGCGGCCATCCTTCAGGCGAATGCCGTCGCGCGTAAACGTGTCGATCTCGTTGGTGACGACGGCGGCGCGCTGCTCGCGGATCGCCTTGAACAGATCGCCGTCGGGCACGAGGCAGAGCCGCTGGTCCCAGGGATTGTAGCGCGGCGTGAAATGGGTCGCGACGTCGTAGTCGGGGCCGAGCGCCATCTGCACCCCCTTGAGCACCAGCTCCTTCACCTTGGCAGGCCGGCGCCGGCTGAGCTGGAAGAAGAACATCCCCCACATCACGTTGCGCCAGCGGATGACATGATAGGCAAGCCGCGTCGGCAGATTGCGGCGCAATTTGTTGGCCACGGGGTCCTGCGCCGGGCGCGACACCACATAGGTCGGCGAGCGCTGGAGCATGGTGACCTGCGCCGCCTTCTTGGCGAGCTCCGGCACCAGCGTCACCGCGGTTGCGCCCGAGCCGATCACGACGACGCGTTTTCCCGCGTAGTCGATGTCCTCGGTCCATTTCTGCGGATGCACGATGCGGCCGGCGAAATCCGCCACGCCCGCGAACTCCGGCGTATAACCCGCCTCGTATTTGTAATAGCCCGAGCACATGAATAGGAAATTGCAGGTGAAGCGCACGAGCTCGGTTGCGCCCTCGCCCGTAATGCACCCGGCCTCGACGGTCCAGCGCGCGTCCGGCGTCGACCACGCCGCGCGCTTGACGCGATGACGGAAGCGGATGTGCTTCTCGATGCCGTTCTCGGCTGCTGTCTCAAGCACGTAGTTCAGGATCTGCGGCCCGTCCGCGATTGCCTTCGGATCGGTCCACGGCTTGAAGGAGTAGCCGAGCGTGAACATGTCGCTGTCGGAGCGGACGCCGGGATAGCGGAACAGGTCCCAGGTGCCGCCGATACAGTCGCGGCCTTCGAGGATGACGTAGCTCTTGTCCGGGCACTTGCTCTGAAGATGATAGCCCGCGCCGATGCCGGACAGGCCGGCACCGACGATGAGCACGTCGAAATGTTCTGCGGCTTTAGCCATGGCGTTCTCCCCGGCACAGGATGGGCGACGCCGTGCCGAATTGCAACCGTCAGGCGGTGGCAGCGCCGTAGACAAGGGCTGTGTCGAAATACTCGTAGAATTCCACTGCCTTGCCATCCTTGAAACGCCAGAAATCGACCTTCGGGGTCTCAGCGATCTTCCCGGTCCTTTTGTTGGTCCAGGCACATGAGCCGCGCGCGAAAACAGCGTCGCCCTGCGCGACGTATTCATTCATGGTGTAGTACTGCATGCTCCAGTCAGCCAGCAGACCGTCGAAATAGCCACGCAGCTGCGCGCGGTCGTCATAACACTTGGCAAAGGGCACCGCCGGAGCCCCCTGCGGAAGCGAGTCGAATTTGATCTGCGGGCCGATGACGCTGTCGAACCAATAGTCGACGCTCCCGCCTTTGCTGTCGTTCCACCGACGATAAGCTTCTTTGAGCAACTGAACGTTGGCTTCGCAGGACATCGCATTCCCTCCATATGCATTTGACAATGAACGTGGGAAACGCGGCCACCCGCTTCAGAAGTGGCGGGCTTGTTTTGGCTCTACCTCCGAGCGTAGCACAATGAGTCTACAAAAAAAGGCCCCGGATCGCTCCGGGGCCTTCGTGTCGCAGCTGGATGCGATCTCAGTAGCGGTAGTGGTCCGACTTGTACGGACCTTCCTGCTTCACGCCGATGTAGTCGGCCTGGTCCTTGCGCAGCTCGGTGAGCTTGACGCCGATCTTGGCGAGGTGCAGGCGCGCGACCTTCTCGTCCAGCGACTTCGGCAGCACGTAGACTTCCTTCTTGTACTTGCCGTCCTTGTTGTTGGCGAACAGCTCGATCTGCGCCAGCGTCTGGTTGGTGAAGGAGGCCGACATCACGAAGGACGGATGGCCCATCGCGTTGCCGAGGTTCACGAGGCGGCCTTCCGACAGCATGATGATGCGGTGCTTGTCGGGGAATTCGATCTCGTCGACCTGCGGCTTGATGTTGGTCCACTTCAGGTTACGCAGACCCGCGATCTGGATCTCGTTGTCGAAGTGGCCGATGTTGCAGACGATGGCGCGATCCTTCATCGCGCGCATGTGCTCGATCGTGATGATGTCCTTGTTGCCGGTCGCGGTGACGAAGATGTCGGCGCGCGGGGCGGCGTCTTCCATGGTCACGACCTCGTAGCCTTCCATCGCGGCCTGGAGCGCGCAGATCGGATCGACTTCCGACACCATCACGCGGCAGCCGGCCTGGCGCAGCGACGCGGCCGAGCCCTTGCCGACGTCGCCGAAGCCCGCGACCATCGCGACCTTGCCCGACATCATCACGTCGGTGCCGCGACGGATGCCGTCGACCAGCGATTCACGGCAACCATAGAGGTTGTCGAACTTCGACTTGGTGACGCTGTCGTTGACGTTGATCGCCGGCCACAGCAGCGTGCCGGCCTTCTGCATGTCATAGAGACGATGCACGCCCGTGGTGGTCTCTTCGGAAACGCCCTTGATGCTCTTGGCGATCTCGGCGAAGTAGCCCTTCGGCTTCTCCTTGAGCTGCTTCTTCAGGAGCGCGAAGAAGACTTCCTCTTCCTCGGAGCCGGGCTTGTCGAGGAAGGCGGTGTCGCCGTTCTCGGCGCGCAGACCGAGATGGACGTACATGGTGGCATCGCCGCCGTCATCGAGGATCATGTTCGGGTGACCGCCGCCGTGCCAGTCGAACAGTTTTGCGGTGTAGTCCCAGTATTCGGCGAGTGTCTCGCCCTTAACGGCGAACACCGGAATGCCGGCGGCGGCGATCGCCGCGGCGGCGTGGTCCTGCGTCGAATAGATGTTGCAGGAGACCCAGCGAATGTCGGCGCCGAGGGCTGCCAGCGTCTCGATCAGCACGCCGGTCTGGATCGTCATGTGCAGCGAGCCGGCGATGCGCGCGCCCTTCAGCGGCTGCTTCGGGCCGAACTCCTCGCGGGTGGCCATCAGGCCGGGCATCTCGGTCTCGGCCAGCGAGAGTTCCTTGCGGCCGAAGTCGGCCAGCGAAATGTCCTTGACGATGTAATCGGTGAAGCCGGGCTTCGCATTCATAGCGGAGGTCCTGTTGTTGAATTGGTCATTCCGGATCGCCTCAAAGAGGCGATCCGGAATCTCGACATGATGGATGAGGATTCCGGGTTCGCCGCTGTCGCGGCGCCCCGGAATGACGTTGGTACTTAGACTACGCGCTTGAGCGCTTCGACGAGATCGGTCTTCTCCCAGGAGAAGCCGCCCTCGTTGTCGGGCGTGCGGCCGAAATGGCCGTAGGCCGAGGTGCGCGCGTAGATCGGGCGGTTGAGGTCGAGATGGCTGCGGATGCCGCGCGGGGTGAGATCCATCGCCTTGGCGGCGGCCTTCTCGAGTTCGTCCTCCGACACCTTACCGGTGCCGTGGGTGTCGATGTAGATCGACAGGGGACGCGCGACGCCGATGGCGTAGGCGAGCTGGAGGGTGCAGCGATCGGCGAGACCGGCGGCGACGATGTTCTTGGCGACGTAGCGCGCCGCGTAAGCCGCCGAACGGTCGACCTTGGTCGGATCCTTGCCGGAGAACGCACCGCCGCCATGCGGGGCCGCGCCACCATAGGTGTCGACGATGATCTTGCGGCCGGTCAGGCCGGAATCGCCGTCCGGACCGCCGATGTAGAACTTGCCGGTCGGGTTGATGTGCCAGATGGTCTTCGGCGTGATCCAGTCCTTCGGCAGCGCCTCGCGGACATAGGGCTCGACGATGTCGCGGATCTGCTTCGACGAGATGTCCTCGACCAGATGTTGGTGCGACACGACGATCTCGCGCACGCCGACCGGCTTGCCGTTCTCGTACTGCACGGTGACCTGGCTCTTGGAGTCCGGACCCAACACCTTCTCGCGGCCCGAGTGACGCGCTTCCGAGATGAGGCGCAGGATCTTGTGGGCGTAGAAGATCGGCGCCGGCATCAGATCAGGCGTCTCGTTGGTGGCGTAACCGAACATGATGCCCTGGTCGCCTGCGCCCTCTTCCTTGATCTCGCCCGGCTGCAGCGCATCGACGCCCTGCGCGATGTCGGCCGACTGCGGATGCAGCAGGATCTCGATGTCGGCCTTTTCCCAGTGGAAGCCGTCCTGCTCGTAGCCGATGTCCTTGATCGCGGCGCGCACGACGCCTTCGATCTGCTCGTTGGTGACGGATGCGGGACCGCGGGTCTCGCCGGCGATCACCACCTTGTTGGTGGTCGCGAGCGTCTCGCAGGCCGCACGGATCTGCCACGGATCGATGCCGGCCTTCGGCCCTTCGCGGTAGAACAGATCGACGATTTCATCGGAGATCCGGTCACAGACCTTGTCGGGATGACCCTCGGACACGGATTCGCTGGTGAAGAGATAGGACGCGCGCATCAGTAACCCCTTGTTCCGCCGTTAACCTGGCGGGCGTTTGCGATGTTTAACCTTGGATTATGTCAATCACGCCGTCGCGAGATGACGTAGGACTCGTCGAGAAACCAGAGCCCGTTGTACTTCCGCAGCACGTCCCGGGCGGCATCCAGAGTGCGGCCGTTTTGAGTCATTTCTGTCAATCGGTCGTCCTCGATCTGCGCCACATACACCGCCGCATTCCACGCTGCAAAGGCCGTCGAGGTTCCGATGGTACCCGTCACCTCGTTGGGCAGCGCTTCCATATCATACCTGAAGATCGAACGGTTGTCCGCATAAGCATTAAAATTTAGGTCACGGCCCAACGACCCGAGCTCATACTTTACCGCGCGCAATAGCTCATGACGGCTGACCGCGAAAGGATTTTCTCCAGGCCAGATCGCCTGGATCATTTCCATGCCGGGATCGTGACCGTGGGAGTGGATACCGATCAGGCGCCCGCCCGGCCGAAGCGCCCGCGCCAGCGGCGCAATGATCCGTTTTGCCCGGAAATTGACCGAGGACAGGGCGCGGTAGGGCTGGGATGCAATGACCAGGTCGAAATTGGCCTCGGTCTGGCCCGGCCGCGGAATGGTCGAATCCAGCAGGAACCTGTGGTCCTCGCGGTAGAGCACCAGGACGACGGGCCGCTCGTAGAGCGGCATGGCCGTGCGCGGGCTGATCGCGGCGCGCCAGTTCTGTTCCAGGAACGGCCTCAACTCGGCGATCTGCTGCTCGAATTCGCCCGACGAGGCGCCCCGTAGCGGAACCTCGTGCCAGACGGTGGCCGCCGCCGCCGCAGGCGATGCCGGCGTGAGCCAGGGCGCCTCGGAGTAGAACATGTTGGTGAAGACGAACACCGACGCCGGATGCTCGAAAATGCGGTCCGGGACCCTCTCCAGCGTCAGCCGCAAGTCCTCGAGGCTGAGCTCCTTGCCGGCGACGTAGAACGGCATGTGCGGGTAGCGCTGGTGCGTTGCGCGCAGCACCCGGGCCAGCACCGTGCCGTCGCCGACCCCCGCGTCGAAGATGCGCAGCGCCGGGGGGCGCGGATGGATGCTGGCGAGCTCCAGCGCGACGCGCTCGGCAACCACCCGCTTCTCGCTGCAGGTGTGGACGAACAACAGGTATTTCTGCCGGTTCTCGAAGAAACGGAAATTGCCGCGCGGATCGCGTTTTTCCGGGGGCACCTGGAGCCCCCGCGGCGGCGGCAGACCGCCAGTCGTCGATGCGGCGATATAGGCCTGGATCCGCTCCAGCGTGTCGATCGTGATGCGCTTTCCCTCGCGCAGGCGATGGACCAGCTTCCCATCGTTCACCGCGCGCCGGCCAAACGTCGATTCCGCCATGTCCGCCTTGCGGCAGAACTCGGTGATTTGGCTAAGGATTTCGTCGTTCTTCATGAGTGGGAAAGCGGTGGGCAGAACTGTTGGGACCAGCGTCGTAGCAAAATCTGCCCACCGAGGGAATACCCTCTCTTGGCTTTACCCCACGTCCAATGACGAGCGCGTGAACCCCGGCGCACCGCCGGGCAACAAACAAGCGCTTCTCCTTCAAGGGACCATCGCCATGCGCCGCCTGCTCGTCGCGCTCTGCCTGCTCACGGCAACCATGTGGGCCGCGGCCGCCTTCGCGCAGGCGCGCAGCCAGCTCGGGCCGCTCTGCACCACCGACACCACGCCGCCAGACCAGATGATCGACGCCTGCAACAAGATCGTGGCGCTGAAGGTGTTCAAAGGCGAGCAGCTCGCGACGATCTATTTCTGGCGCGCGGTGGGCTGGAACAAGAAGGGCGACTATTCGAAGGTCATCGCCGACACCACCGAGGCGATCCGGCTCCAGCCGAGCCAGGCGGTCTACAATCTCAGGGGATCGGCCTATTACGACAAGGGCGACTACGACATCGCGATCGCCGATTTCGACGATGCGCTGAAGCTCGGCCCGCCTGATGGCACCATCTTCCACAATCGCGGCAACGCCTGGCGCGGCAAGGGCGACTACGCCAAGGCGATTGCCGACTACGACGCCACGATCAAGCTGCAGCCCAAATCGACGTTCTCGTTCCAGAACCGCGGCATCGCGAAGGAGGCGCTCGGCGATCTCGACGGCGCGCTTGCCGACATCAACCAGGCGATCCGGCTCGACCCGACACTGCCGCAGCCGCTGATCAATCGCACCGCGATCTGGCGCGTGCGGGGCGATCTCGATCGCGCCATTGCCGACGGCAGCGAGGCGATCCGGCTTGCGAAAGAAAAACCGCCCGTCAACATCATGACGCCGCCGAACAGCGTGCTGATCTCCGGCTATATCCACCGCGCGCTGGCCTATGAGGCGAAGGGCGACTACGCCCATGCGCGCGACGACTACAAGGCGACGCTGGCGATCGTGGCGTCCGATGCCGGCAGCAAGGCCAACCAGGCGACCGCCAAGGTGCGGCTGTCGCTGGTGACGGATGCGCTCACCCCCATCCCGCGCGATGCGCCGTCACCGGTGACGCAGCCGGCCCCGCAGCAAACGGGCGCGGCGCCTGCGCCCTCGCCTGCCCCGGCGACGCCTGGCAAGCGGCTCGCACTGGTGATCGGCAATGGCGCCTACGCGCATGTGAAAGCGCTGCCCAATCCGGCCAACGATGCGCGCGCCGTCGCCAGGAGCCTGCGCGACATCGGCTTCACGGTGTCGGAGGGCATCGATCTCGACCGCGCAGCGATGCAGAGAGTGACGCGCGACTTCCTGCGCGAGGCGGCGCGGGCACAGGTCGCGTTGGTGTACTATGCCGGCCACGGCGTGCAGGTCGACGGCCGCAACTATCTCATCCCCGTCGACGTCGAGCTCAAGCCCGGCGCGGGCATGACGGAGGCGATGATCGACATGGACACGATCATGGCCGGCCTCGACGACCAGGTCCGCACCAACATTTTGATCTTCGATGCCTGCCGCAACAATCCGATGGCGCAGCAGGTCGCAGCCGCCGGCACCAACCGAGGCATCGAGGGCGCTTCGGGCCTCGCAGCGCCAACGAGCCTGGGCGCCGGTGCAACGCTGGGCGCGGGCACGCTGATCGCGTTCGCCACCGCGCCGGGCCAGGTCGCGCTCGACGGCGAAGGCGCCAACTCGCCGTTCTCCGCCGCCCTCTCCCGCCATCTCGGCACGCCGGGGCTGGAGGTGCAGCAGATGCTGACGCGCGTGCGGGCGGAAGTGGTCTCGAGCACGAAGAACAAGCAGGTGCCGTGGTCGAACTCGTCGCTGCTGGGCGAGGTCTATCTGGCGGAGAAGTGAGGGCGGGTGAGCGCACTGGTTTTCAAAGGTGCGACGCTGCCCGCCACTCACTCGGTGTCATCGCCCGGCTCGACCGGGCGATCCAGTAATCCGAGACACCAGTGATTCACCGAGAAGCCGCAGCGTACTGGATTCCCCGCTTTCGCGGGGAATGACAGCGGAGGACGAAGCATCTGCCATCGCGCCAACGCGCCAAATTTGCAACAACCCGTGAGATAGTCGCACGCAACCTGCGGCTGCTCTATTTTGTCGCATATCGTTATCCTACAGTGCCGGCAACACCGGGCATCGGTGTACTGATCGCTGGGGAATCTTGTGAGAAAATTCATCGCCGCTGTCGGCATCATTCTGTCCGTCATATTCGGGGCACAGCCCGGCCTCTCGCAAAACGCTCCGTCCAGCGAGGCAGCGCGCAAAGCGGAGCTGGCCGCCTCATGGCAGGCGGCCGGCAATGCGGGCACGGCCGGCCCCGCCGACATTCCCCTGATCGACCAGGCGACGCTGAAAATCCCGGCCGGTGACTTCTTCGTGCCGAAGGCCGAAGCGGCACGGGTGATGCGCGCGCTCGGCAACACGGTTCACGAAACGAATTTTGTTGGCCTCGTGCTCGGCACCCGTCAGAACGACCGCTGGCTGGTGGTGATCAACTATATCAAGGAAGGCTACATCAAGGATGATGCCGCCAAGGACTGGAACGCCGACGATCTCCTGAAGAACCTGAAGGAAGGTGTCGAAGAGTCCAACAAGGACCGCGCCGCCCGCGGATTTCCCGAGATGGAGGTGATCGGCTGGATCGAGCCGCCGAAATATGATGCCGTGGCGCATCGGCTGGTCTGGTCGATCCTCGGCAAGGACAAGGGCGCACCGGACGACGCGCGCAAGGACGTCAACTACAACACCTACGCTTTGGGGCGCGACGGGTATTTCAGCCTGAACCTGCTGTCGGACTCGAGCCGGATCGCAACAGACAAGGGGGCGGCGCACGAGCTGCTCGCCAACCTCTCCTATCAATCCGGTAAGCGTTACGAGGATTTCAGCGCCTCGACCGACCGCATCGCCGAATACGGACTGCTCGCGCTGGTCGGCGGCGTCGCCGCCAAGAAGCTCGGCCTGTTTGCCCTGGCGCTCGCCTTCGTGCTGAAATTCGCGAAAGTCATCATCTTCGGCCTCGCAGTGGCCGGTGCCGGCGTCATGAAATTCTTCCGCCGCAAGCCGCGCGACGATTCCGCCGGCGGCGCCGCATGAAGACGCTTTTCCTGCTGCTGTTCTCCGGACTGAAATGGGGAAAGCTCGCCACCAGCGGCGGCACCATGCTGCTGTCTCTGGCGGTCTACGCGACGATCTGGGGCTGGCGCTACGCCGCGGGCATCATCGCACTCTTGTTCGCGCACGAAATGGGGCACTACATCGCCGCGCGGCAGCGAGGCCTCGACGTCGGCGCGCCCACCTTCATTCCATTCGTCGGTGCCTGGATCGCGCTCAAGGACAAGCCTGTCGATGTCGAGACGGAGGCCTATGTGGCGATCGCGGGCCCGGTGGTCGGAACAGCGGCGGCGCTCGCGGTCTATCTGTGGGCGAGATCGGAGGACAGCGCCCTCCTGCTCGCGATCTCCTATGCGGGGCTGTTCCTCAATCTCTTCAACCTGCTGCCGATCTCACCGCTCGATGGCGGCCGGGTGACGGCCGTCCTCGGCCCGCGAATCTGGTTCGTCGGGGTGCCGATCCTGGTTGCCTTGATGCTGTATCGGCCGAGCCCGATGCTGCTCATCGTGGCGATCCTGGCGGCCCCGCAGCTGATCAGCGCCTGGCGGCACGATCCGCACGCGCCGGAGAACGTCGCCTATTACGGCGTGCCGCTCCAGACCAAGCTCGAATATGGCGGCGCCTATCTCGCGCTCGCAGCCCTGCTCGCGGTCATGACCTATGACGTGCACGAGATGCTGGGGCCGATGATGCGGACGGCGCCGTAGTCAAGCGCGCCGCGCGTTCGCCCCAGCTGTCATCGCCCGGCTTGACCGGGCGATCCAGTATTCCAGAGACAGCGGTGAGATACGGAGGGGCCGGCGTACTGGATTCCCCGCTTTCGCGGGGAATGACAGTGAGAGTGTGGAGAGGCCCCCGTCACTCACGGCTGCGCGGAGCCTTATTGGCCCCACACTTCCTTGGCGATCTCGACCGCAAGGCCGAGCTTCGCCCACTGCTCTTCCTCGGAGAGGATGTTGCCCTCCTCGGTCGAGGCAAAGCCGCACTGCGGGGACAGCGCGAGCTGCTCCAGCGGCGCGAATTTGGCGGCCTCTTCGAGGCGACGCTTGATGTCGTCCTTTTTCTCGAGCTCGCCGAACTTCGAGGTGATGACGCCGACCACGACAACCTTGTTGCCCTTGGGCAGGAAGCGCAGCGGCTCGAAGCCGCCGGCGCGGTCAGAGTCGTATTCGAGGAAGTAGCCATCGTAATTGGTGCCGGCCAGCATGGTCTCGGCCACGGGCTCGTAGCCGCCCGAGGAGATCCAGGTCGAGCGGAAATTGCCGCGGCAGACATGCGTCGTCACCACCATGTCGGCCGGCTTCTCGGCCAGCGCGTAATTGATGACGCGCGCATAGATCTGCTGGAGACCCTCGGGATTGTCGCCGCGCTCGCGCGCCTTCTTCAATTCGTCCTGCGAACAGAGATAGGCCCACACGGTGTCGTCGAACTGGAGATAGCGGCAGCCCGCATCGTAAAACGCCTTCACGGTCTTGCGGTAGGTCTTGCCTAGGTCTTCGTAGAACGCGTCGAGATCGGGATAGACGTCCTTGGAGATCGCCTTGCGGCCGCCGCGGAAGTGCAGCACCGCCGGCGAGGGGATCGTCATCTTGGCGGTGACGTGGGCCTGGTCGGCGGACTTCTTCAGGAAGCGGAAGTGATCCAGCATCGGATGGTCGTCGGGGAAATCGAGCTTGCCGATCACGCGGACCGCATCATGCCGCGTCTCGACGCCCGCGAACTGGATCCCCGTGTCCGGGTGAAACATTTCGCAGCCGGTGAGCTTGGCCAGGAAGTCAAAGTGCCACCAGGAGCGGCGGAATTCGCCGTCGGTCGCGAGCTTCAGGCCGATCGAGGCCTGCTTGTGCACGACCTTCTCGATCTCCAAGTCCTCGATCTTGCGCAGATCGTCGGCCGAGATCTCGCCCTTCTCGAGCCTGACGCGGGCTTCCTTGATCTTGGCCGGACGCAGGAGACTGCCGACCTCGTCGGCGCGGAAGGGGGCTTTGGTTCGCTGCATTTCTTGTCTCTCCCGTATTTCTAGTGGGCCGCCGCCCCTGCGACGCCGAGGTGGCGCTCGAGGACCGACGGGTCGGCCTTCAGCGCGGCGCTCGGGGCGTCGTGGACGATCGTTCCGCGCTCCAATATCACAACACGGTCGGCGAGCCCCAGAATCTTTTGCGCGTTCTGCTCGACGATGATCGAGCAGATGCCGCCCGCCCGGGTGATGGCGCCGATCGCCTTCAGAAGCTCCTCGACGATGATGGGGGCGAGGCCCTCGGTCGGCTCGTCCAGCAGCAGGACCTTCGGGTTGAGGATCAGCGCCCGGCCGATCGCCAGCATCTGCTGCTCGCCGCCGGAGAGCTGGTTGCCGAAATTGCTCCGCCGCTCCTTCAGCCGCGGGAACATCTCGTAGACCCTCTCGACCGTCCAGGGGCCGGGCTGCGCCACCGCGGTCATGTTCTCTTCCACCGTCAGCGAGCGGAAGATGTTGCGCTCCTGCGGCACCCAGCCAATGCCGGCCCGCGCCCGCTGATCGGGCCGCAAGCTCGTGACATCGGTGCCGGCCAGCGCGACCGAGCCGGAGAAGCGGCGGGTGACACCGACGATGGAATTGATCAGCGTGGTCTTGCCGGTGCCGTTGCGGCCCAGCAACGCAAGCACCTGCCCCTCGGCGAGGCGCAGGGACATGTTGGGCAGCACCACCGCCTCGCCATAGCCGGCGCGCAGGGCGTCGATCGCGAGCAGGTCAGACATTGACCGCCTCCTCGCCGAGATAGACGGCCTTGACCTGCGGGTCGCGCGCGACCACGTCGGGCGGACCTTCGGTGAGCAGCGCGCCCGAGACCAATACCGAGATGCGGTCGGCGAAGGAAAAGACGAGGTCCATGTCGTGCTCGATCAGGAGCACGGTGACGTCGCGCGGCAGGCTGCCTACGACCGCGAGAATGTCGTGGCGTTCGCTCTCGGGCACGCCGGCGGCGGGCTCGTCGAGCAGCAGCACGCGCGGCTTGGCGGCGATCGCGACCGCGATCTCGAGCAGGCGCTGCTTGCCGTAAGGCAGCGTCACGGTCTCTTCGTTCATGACGTCGAGCAGATGGAAGCGCCTCAGGAGATCGGCGATCTCGCCATTGACGTCGCTCCGCGTGCCCATCCGCCGCCACCAGTCGCCGCCATGGCCGAGGCGTTCGGAGACGGCAAGGCCGATGGTCTCGAGCGGGGTCAGGTCGGGATAGAGCTGGTTGATCTGGAAGGTACGCGACAGGCCGCGCAGCACGCGCTTGTGCACGGGCAGATCGGTAATGTCCTGGCCTTCGAGCAGGATCCGGCCCGAGTTCGGCTTCAGCACGCCGGTGAGCTGGTTGATGACCGTGGTCTTGCCGGCGCCGTTCGGGCCGATCAGCGCGTGGCGGGCGCCCTGCTCGATCTTGAGCGACAGGTCCCGCGTCACGCGCAGGCCGCCGAAGGTCTTTTCGAGGTTCTGGGTTTCGAGCGCAATGGTCATGCGTCGCTCTCCGGCACAGCGACGACAGCCTTGCGTCCGGCAACCTGCTTGATGACCAGGTTGGGCACATAGAGCACCCAGCGGTGCAGGCGCTGGCGGCCGACCAGCACGATCACGACCAGTACGAGGCCGATCCAGAACTGCCAGTATTGCGGGGTGATGGTGGAGAACACTTCCTGGAGCATACGGAAGATCACCGCGCCGACCAGTCCGCCATAGAGATAGCCGGTCCCGCCGATGACGAGCACCAGCATCAAATCGGCCGAACGCTCGAAGGCGAACACGTCGAGGGAGGCGATCGCCGTGGTCTGGGTGAACAGCGCGCCCGCGACGCCGGCATAGAACGCCGCGAGCGTGTAGATCGCGATCAGGCGGCGGTTGACGGGGATGCCGATGGCGGCTGCGCGCAGCGGATTGTTCTTGATCGCGCGCAGCGACAGGCCGAACGGCGAATGCACGACGCGGCGAGCGAACAGGAACAACAGGAACAGCACCGCCAGCGAGTAGAAGAAGCCGGTCTTGCCGAACATGTCGAACGCAATCTCGCCGAAGATCGGCTGCATCTCGATGCCCTGAAGGCCGTCAGTGCCGCCGGTGATGTTGGAGAAGCGCTCGGCGAGCGCCTCCAGCAGCAACGCGATACCGAGCGTGACCATCAGCCGGGTCAGATCGACGCCGCGGATCACCAGGAAGCTGGTGGCGAAACCCAGCACCATCGCGGCAAGGCCGGCGACGATCAGCGCGAGCACTGGCTCGCTGATGATCCCATGCAAGGCGAGAAGCCCCGCGGCGTAGGCGCCGACGCCGAAGAAAGCGGCGTGGCCGAGCGAGACGATGCCGGCATAACCGAGGATGAGATCGAGCGACATCGCGAACAGCGCCAGCCGCAGGATGTCAGTCATGATCAGATAGCGCGTGGGAAAGGCGAAGCCGCAGGCCAGCACGACGAGCCAGAAGGCGACTTCGCCATAGTGCCAGCGCGCGTGGCGCTGGGCGTGATAACCGACGTCGGAGGAAGCGCTCATCGGCGGCCTCAACGCGCGGCCGTGCGGCCGAACAGGCCGTTCGGGCGCCAGATCAGGATCACGATCATCATGGTGTAGATCACGAAGGGGCCCATCTTCGGCACATAATATTTGCCGGCGACGTCGCCGATGCCGAGCAGGAGCGAGGCCAGGAACGGCCCGGTGATCGAGGACGAACCGCCGACGGTGACCACGATCAGGAAGTAGATCATGAACTTCAGCGGGAAATACGGATCGAGGCCGAGGATCTCGGCGCTCAGCGCGCCGCCGAGGCCGGCAAGCCCGCAACCGAATGCAAAGGTGAAGGCGAACACCTGCGGCACGTTGATGCCGAGGCCGCTCGCGGCACGGGGATCATCGACCGCGGCGCGCAGCCGGCTGCCGAACCGGGTCTTGGCCAGCACCATCTGGAGACCAATAGTGAGCAGGCCGCAGATCACGATGATCATCAGCCGGTAGCGGCCGATGCCGACGCCGAACACGTCGAACTGGCCCTGGAGCGCAGCCGGCAAGTTGATGAAGACGCGCGACGAGCCCTGGATGTAGTCGACGGCCGCGACCGACATGAACGTCAGACCGATCGTGAACAGCACCTGGTCGAGATGGCTGCGCGCATAGAGATGGCGGTAGAGCGTTCGCTCGAGCACGATGCCGATCGCAGCCGACGAGACGAAGGCGAGCGGCAGCGCAGCGAAGAACGGCCAGCCCATCCGGTTGACCAGGACCATGCAGACATAGCCGCCGGCCATGGCGAAGGCGCCGTGGGCGAGGTTGACGAAGTTCATCAGGCCGAGCGTGACCGCAAGCCCGCAAGCGAGCACGAACAGCAGCATGCCGTAGGCAACGCCATCGAACAGGTTGGTGAGGATAGAGGTCATCGGAAGCGGGTGAACCCTGGTAATCACTCGTCATTCCGGGGCAGCGCGCAGCGCTGAACCCGGAATCCATTTCCATCACGTCGAGATCCCCGATGCGCGCTAAGCGCGCTCGGGGATGACGCGCTTTTCGCGCGTCACTTCTTGGTCTTGCCGAGATCCTTGACGGCTTCGAAGGTCGCGAACTCGACATTGTAGAGCTCGCCGTCGACCTTCTCGACCTTGCGGATGTAGATGTTCTGCACGATGTCGCGGGTCTCGGGGTCGATCGAGATCGGGCCGCGCGGGCTTTCCCACTTCTGGCCCTTCATGGCTTCGACCAGCTTGGTGCCGTCGGTGTCGCCATTGGTCTTCTTCAGCGCCTCGTAGATGAGGTGGATGCCGTCATAGCCGCTCACGGCCATGAAGCCCGGACGGTTGCCGTAGGCCTTCTTGTAGGCCGCGACGAAATCCTTGTTCATCTGCGAGGGATGCGCCGCGGAATACAGATGCGCGGTGACCGTGCCGAGCACGGCGTCGCCCATGTTGTTGAGCAGGTCGTCGTCGGTGACGTCGCCCGGTCCGATTACCTTGATGCCGGCCTTGTCGAGGCCACGCTCGGCATACTGCTTCATGAAGTTGCCGCCCTGGCCGGCCGGCACGAACACGAAGATCGCGTCGGGCTTGGCGTCCTTCATGCGCTGGAGGAACGGCGCGAAATCGGGATTGGCGAGCGGCGTCTTCACCTCTTCGACCACCTCACCGCCACCGGCGGTGAAATTCTGCTTGAAGAAGTTCAGCGCGTCGTTGCCCGGCGCGTAGTCGGAGGTGAGCGTCGCCACCTTCTTGATGCCGTTCTTCACCGCCCAGTCGGCGATGATGGTCGAGGACTGCGCCAGCGTGAAGCTGGTGCGCACGATGTAGGGCGAGCGCTCGGTGATGATGGAGGTGCCGGCCGCCATCACGACTTCCGGGATCTTGGCCTGGGTTGCGAGCGGCGCGGCCGCGAGCGCGGCCGGCGTCACGCCGAAGCCGGCGATGAAATTGACCTTGTCGTTGACGATCAGCTCCTGCGCGGCCGTCTTGGTCTTGTCCGGAATCGCGGCGTCGTCCTTGAGAATGATCTCGATCTTCTTGCCGGCGACGGTGTCGCCCTTCTGCTGCATGTAGAGCTTGATCGCGTTCTCGATCTGCTTGCCGGTCGAGGCCTGACCTCCGGTCATCGGCAGAATCAGGCCGACCTTGACGGTGTCCTCGGCCTTGGCCGGCACGATGGCCGCGAGGCCGGCGATGGCGGCCGCTGCTGCGGTCCAAGAGACCTTATAAGAAAACGTCTTCCGTTCGAACATCAGATGTCCCTCCCCTTCATTCCTGACCTCTTGTGCGCCGGACCGAGTGCCCGGTCCTTGGCTCAACCCTAGCTCACGCACGCGCGATGTCGCGCCACATGGCGTCTTTCGCGCCCTTATTGTCAATCGGACGTTTGGCGACCATTCGGCGCAAGCCGCGCGTCCCGATTGCCGACGACAGGGAGCGATGCCGTGGTTACGTCCGGGTAACCCGAGCATCCCCATCCTGGTCGCTCCTATTTGTACGATTGTACAAATAAAATGGACCTGTCAACGAAAAAGCCCCGCCGCCGACCAAGCCAGTTTGTCGCGCGCCCCTTGGCACAACAGTCTAGAAAGCGGCCGGCCGCGTGGATGGAGAATTTCGTCTTTCTTTTGCAGAATTCGGACACCGGCGAGGCTTCGGTTCACTGCAAGTTGGTAGCCAAATACCTACCTCGAATAAGTCTATTTTACCTTGTTGAAGACTACTCTTCCCGCGCCAGCCTAACCCGGCGTCCAACCTGACTGAATTCGCGCGCGCACAATGCTCAAGCCCTTCCGCACCGTCCTCACCCTCGTAGCGCTCGCCGCGGGGCTGTCCGGCTGCGGCACCGTCAACGAAAAGCTCTCCGCCAGCGTGGGCGACTACGTCCCGCAATGGGCCGGCGGCCTGCCGGCCGACGCACCGCCACGGGCGGGCACCCCGGAGTACGATGCCTGGATGAAGGAGCGCCAACGCCTGCGCCAACTTCCAGCCGCTGAGCGGCCAAAGGAAGGGCAAGCCGAGCAGCCGACCGGCACAAACCCCGCCCGGGAAGCGGTTCGCTAGAGCGGATTTCGATCAGGCGCGATCATGACCGGACGGCGAAGCTTGGCCACTCCTGGGCGCTGAAGACGTCCGCCGGATTGTGGTTCGCCACCCTCATAACCGTTCGCAAACCTTGGCAGCTTCTCAGGCGCTACAGAGCGTTTTGAACACCACTATACTGAAAGATCGCGCAACAGCCGGAGACGCCCGCAAAGGAAAAGCGATCATCGTCAACTATTCGGTCGAGCACTGCCTGGTAGACACCATACACGTGTCGCCGATCCGCATTCCCGGGATCGAGGAAATCGTGAAACATGACGAAACCGCCGTCGGCCAGAAGTTTTTTGGTGAGTTCGGCGGCATCGATCGTAGCTTGATATCCGTGCCAGTGATCGATGAAAATGAAGCCGTACTTTTTCCCCTCCGCAGCAAGCTCGCTCATGCGTCGTGTCGCATCCGAGACGATGAATGTCACGCTCTCGCTGCCTGGGCGTCCTGTTAGATTCCGCTCGGCTTCAGAGCTGTTTTCGCGGTCCAGCTCGATTGTCTCGATGGAGCCGTGGCCTCGATCATGAACGGCCTGCGCCAGGATCGAGGTCGATAGTCCCTTGTTGGTGCCAGCCTCCAGAATATCTCCGGGGGCTCGGAACGCCAGATCATAAAGCTTCAGCGCATCGCCCCGCCGCAAATAGCCGGTGATGCCGAGCTCGATCAGGAATTCAACGCCCTGATGACCGAGCGGCGCGTCAGCAAGGTGCTGGTGGGACGCGTTGATGATGTCACCGCTGTAGTCGGCAAAACTGAGACGATCCAGCGGCCGCCACTGGTCTGCATAGGCCGCCCCTGACGAAGCAAGGCGCTCCTTGTACTTGTGGCTTTTGGCGATCCATGCGTCATAGTTCGGAGGGAACAGCTTGATCTTGACGACATCCAGCATATTCGACAAAGCCACTGTCATACCCCTAGCTTGTTGCGATCAGATCTCACTGCGGTCGAATAATAGAATAACACCCTGAGGTCTACAATGTTGCCGCGATCATTACCGCAGTCCTGACGAACCGGAGTTTGAGCAATTGCAAAACGAACAAGGGGAACCTTCATTCGGTCAAATCTGCAAAGGCGTCACTGGACGCTGTTTTCTGGACGTGCGATTCTGGATCATTCAGCAATGATTTCCAGAATGAGTTCGGCGGACGCAGAAAGATGCCTGGTTATTGGCGCCACGGGGCTGGTCGGCGGCCATATTCTCCGGCTGCTGCTGCAGAGCGGACAACGGCCGCTCGCCCTCTCCAGATCACGAAAGAGCGCTGCAAACGTCGACTGGTTTTGCGGTGACCTCGTAAGGCCCGAAGCCCTGAACTTCTCGGCGTTCACGACCCTCTACTGTACCGCCGATGCTATTCTGTTGGCGGACGCGCTTCCCCATATCTTCAATCCTTCGCTGAAGCGGATCGTCGTATTCAGCTCCACCAGTGTCATGACCAAGCGAGATAGCGAGGTCGCCGAAGAGCGGGAGTTGTTAGGAAGGCTCGCCGAGGCTGAAGACAAGATCGTGCTAGCTTGCGTACGCAACGATGTCGAATGGACGATCTTGCGTCCGACATTGATCTACGACCCCGGCCGTGACACCAACATTACGCCGCTCTCGCGCCTCATACGACGATTTGGCTTCATGCCGCTGGTCGGCGGTGGCTCGGGCCTCCGACAGCCGGTGCATGCAGAGGACCTGGCCGTCGGAGCCATTGCAGCAGCATCAGCCGCTTCCGCTGCGAACAAGTTCTATTCGCTCCCCGGCGGCGAGACGCTGACTTATCGTGAAATGATAGGCCGGATTTTCGAAGGAATGGGGATACCCCAACGAACCGTCTCGATTCCAGCGGCCCTCTGGAAGGCCGCCTTCGTTTTCGCGAAACCACTCTTTCCAGGTGCGAACGTGGCGATGGGCACTCGCATGACGAAAGACATGATTTTCGATTCGAGGCCTGCATCACAGGATTTCGGCTGGAAGCCTCGGACTTTTCACCCGTTGTTTGATCAATCGCGCGTCAAGAAACCGTCTTGATCGTCATCTGAACGCAGGGTTCGGCTGCCTGGTGTTGCTAACCAGAGGTCTTGTCCCGAACGACACGATCGACTCCGACACCATGCCCGCGAAGGGTCGACCAGATCAGCTTCAGATCTCCGGCAAAGCTTTGTCTACGGATATATTCGGCATCCACTTCAGCCAGACGCTTGGGGTCCGACATATCGATACCCCGGCTTTGCGCAAGGCCCGTAATGCCAGGCAGAACCGTCAGGACGCCTAATCGCTTGCGCGCCTCAACCAGGGCCACCTGGGACGGTAAGCAAGGCCGAGGTCCGACGAGACTCATATCGCCAGCCAGCACGTTGTAGAGCTGCGGGATTTCATCGACCTTGAAACGCCGAAGATACTGACCGAGCGCGGTGACCGAGGACGCCTCGACCTGATGGGTAGGAACATTCGCGGTTCCCGCACACATCGTCCGGAACTTGTAACAGGTAAATGGCTGCCCGCCTTTTCCGACGCGAACCTGCGCAAAGATCGCTGCACCCGGGCTCTGAAGCCGAATGGCGATGGCGATTACGAGGAGCACCGGCCAGGAAATCAAAAGAAACAGCGCGCAGGCTGCAAAATCGAACGCCCGCTTCATCAATCACTCCAACGATCCGACGGCGGCTCGACTATGGCACGGAGGCCCGCCTTGGTCTCAACTCGAGGAGACCATCCAGCCTTCTGCAAGCTGGCAGAGCTTGCAACGAGCTCCCGCCCGATTCGATCCCAAAGCGACCGGCGCCCTGTTGCAATCACCATGGCTTTGAGTGCCTGCGGCGGTATCGAAATTAGTCCAGGCGAACGTCCCATTCCTTCCCTTAGCGTGGCAAAGATTTCAGCGATAGTGATGGGCTCCGGATCGGAAACGATGAAGGTCTGGTTCAGCGTGGCGGATCCACTGAGACAGAACAAGACTGCTTCTGACAGATTCTTAATTGATAGAAGAGAGCGTCGATTGCGGAACGCTCCAAAGGGCAGCGGAATAGGCAGCGCCGCAATACGGACGATCAACGCGATATTGGCCTTGGCTCCCGGCCCGTAGACGATCACGGGCCTGAGAATCGTAAATGGCACGCCAGAGAGTTTAATTTCCTCTTCCGCCTCGAGCTTTGCTCGATCGTAAGCCGTGACCGGGCACGCCTTGTCATTTTCCGTAACGAGGCCATCCGCCGCCGAGCCCGCCTGGGCACCGATGGACGACATGAAAATCAAGCGTTTGATCGCGTGATGCCGACAGGCCTCTGCCAAGCCTTTTGTCGCAACACGATTGGCTCGCGTGTAGTTGCCGCTATCGACGCGGCTCCGGTGGGCGATTGCGGCCAGATGCACGACGATGTCGATGCCCTCAAGGAGCGGATGCCAGTCCAACTGGGTTTCGAGATCGGGCAATTTCACCCATTCCAGATTGTTCCCCACTCTGCCCGGCTTGCGCGACGCCGCCCTGACATGATGCCCGGCGGACGACAAGGCGGAACAGACCGCCCCGCCGATGAAGCCTGATGAGCCGGTGACCAGTATCCGAAACGGCATCCTATTGTCCTGACGCGCTCACAGCTTCCGCCGAATGTCTTAAAGCGGATACGCAACCCACGGTAAAGGTCCGATACGACCGCCCGAACCATTCTGATGAGCTGGATTGGCCGCGGCCCAGCGCCATTGGCGGGCCCGTCTGCAATCCTGCCACGAATCAGCCGAAGCATCGTCGGCCAAGAATCCCGGTCGCGCACAGAATCGCTGAAATATGTTCCATCGTCGTGAACCAACAGCCAGTCCGGCTCTAATCCCCAGGATATTTGCCAACAGATCTTGGCGTCGGCTTACCTACCCTGGAGCGACGATCAGCCGACGACGAGTTCCCGCGCGGCCCGGCGATCATCCGGGCCAGAGGTATCATTGGCCGCCCCGGGGCTCTGGAACGCCGTTGCGCGCGCTGCATTGCGCCGGAGTTCACGAGAGATCGGACATGGAGGTCGATCATCCTCCTCCAATCCTCGCGGCGGCAAAAAGCAACTGACGGTTCTGCTCGATGCTTTGCGAATCCTGCAAGATTAGTTCAGCATATCGTATGCACGCAGATCTCGCCGCGGACTGTTCGGCCAACGTCCAATGCGCCGCCTCATCTATACAAGCCGCGACGGTGCTCGGGTCCGGCGCAATTGCCCATCCCGCGCCCGCTTCGCGCAGATCGTTCCACGGGGTCTGATCGCTGGTGAGCACAGGGAGCCCGACGCTCATTGCCTCGAAAATGACGTGCCCGTAGTTCTCGCCTAACGTCGGAAACAAGAACAGGTCATAGCCGGCAAAGACCGACGCGATGTCCTGGTGCGCGACTTCCCCGCGATAGGTGACACGGACATGCAGTGGCAGCCCGTCGATGAGCTTCTGGCATTCCGCCCAATAGGTCTCGTCCTCCTTCGGCCCGTAGATATCGAAAACGATGCTCGCCTTCGCGAGGCCGGCCGCCCGCAACGCGCCGGTCAGATTCTTTTTGGGCGATATGCGGGACAAGAAACAAAGGCGAAACGGACTAGCACTCTCACGTGGACTCCACGCTGAAGCGGCATTTGAAGGCGGCGCGGTGGCCAGATCAGATCCGATTGCGATCGAAGACGAGCCGATCGACATCGCTCGGGAAATATCGTCAGCCTCGATTGCGGTCGAAGCATGCCACATGACATCCCGAGTCAGCCCAGACACCGAGGCGCTTTTGATGTAGGCCAATTTCCTCAGGCTCTTGAGCGTCAAGGCCCCGGGCGAAAACTCTCCACGCGGCGCAAGAAGCAATGGTATGCGTGGAATAAGACCTATTCGCCGAGCGACCAAGACGCGCAAGCTGAAGATCGGGTCGAAAAAGCTGTTGAGATAAATACAGTCAGGCCGAACCTCGTCAATCAGGGCGCGGATGGCTCGGATGGAAACGGCTCCGGGTGCAAAATATCGAACCTCGACCTTGCCGATCCTGATCCAGGCACTCGTATCAACCTCCGGATACGGTTCGGCGTCCCCCAGGTCGCGATCAGTTGTCCCGATGAAAAATCTGATCTCGTCGCCGAGCGCTTCAGCCATGTTCGCCAGCGATCTGATCGGACCACCCGCTTTGAAGCCCGGCAGATAGTGCCTGTTAAATGCCAAGACTTTCATGATGATCTGGTTCACGCGCCGGAAGTGAACGATACTGTCGCGGCAATATCGACATTTGGCAACGTCAAGCGCGGAATATTCCCTTCCAAAAGGAACGCGATCTCGAATCCAGGCGAATGTGTCAGTCGCGCGACGGAGACCATCGCCGGCCAGCTGACCGCAACCACGGCGGTCGCGAAGCACGACGGGTCGCCCCAAGGCCGAAAGTCGCAAGACTAAGCTCGATGATTTACTGGGAATTGCGCCAGATAGCCAGCCTGTAGTAATCACGGATCACCGGCAACTTTCGGGTGTGGCAGGGACAAAGTTGGAGATATATGTTGACGGAACTGCCACTGATAAGCTTAGTGACGCCCACCTATAACCGCGCCAAATATCTGCCGGAGACGGTGAACTCGGTCCTCAATCAAAGCTATCGCAATATCGAATTCATCATCGTCGACGATGGTTCGACCGACTCGACCGGAGAGTATCTCGCGACGCTTCCTCCGAGCGTCAAAGTCTTGCGACAATCGAACGCCGGACAAGTCGCAGCTCTGACCGCAGGCTGGGGCGCATCAAGCGGAACATATCTCGGTTACCTGAGCGACGACGACATCCTGCTCCCGGACGCGGTCACCACCCTAGTCAAGCATCTGGAAGCGGAACCTGAGGCGGTCGCAACATTCCCAAACACGAATCTGATCGATCAGAACGGCAGGGTCGTCAGGGAGCGCGGGGGCCGGCCGTTTTCCCTGGCCGAACTCGTGATCGAACAGGAGTGTTACATTGGCCCAGGCGCAATATTTCGTCGCAGCGTATATGACGCGGTCGGCGGGTGGGACCCTCACTGCAAGCTCGGACCAGATCGCGAATTCTGGATGCGGGTGGGGTGTCTTGGCCGCATCGATTTCAATTCAGAGGTGCTGGCGCTGTATAGGGTCCATTCCGGATCTCTTTCAATCAGCGGAATCGTGTCGGACAAGCTGGTCGATGAGTTCATCTACGTCGCGGACAAGTTCTTCGATGGCCCGTTTTGTCCCAGCTCGCTTCGGGCCAGCAAGAACCTTGCGGTAGCCAACGCCAACCTCGTTGCAGCTCGCGGACATCTACGCAACGGTCAGCTGACCCGGTTCGCCCGGTCAATCATGACCGCCTACAGATACGATCCTGCAAGCCTCAACCTGAAGGCGATGTCGAGACTCGTTCGCGCGGTGATCCCCCCTCAGCTCAAGCAACCGATCGCCCGCCTGTTTGGACGCTTTCGACGCACCAGCTGATGTCGTCATGATTCCTATCGTCACAAAGATCGGTGCACATGGCTTTTAGGACTCCCGAGCGTCTCAGTGTCCTTCGGCTGGCCGGCGCGCCAGTTGCCATGACGATCTATCTTGCATTGACAGTCCTGGCCTTTCGTTTCGGCCCATGGCCCTGGCCAGTGCGACAGCCGGAGTACGTCTACCTTTATCTCACGGCAGCCATCGCCCTGTTCTTCATTGGCTCGATCGGCGGCACCCTCGCATCACTTCCGTGGCGATCGCCCATCGCAAGTCATCGCGAAACTGCAACGATCAAAGTTGCGATTCTGGTCATGGTTCTCAGCGTGCTGATCTTGTCCGTGGCGCGAACCGACTCGCTCCTTCCACCGGTTTCGCTTCAGCTCTCGCGCGCGAACTACAACTACGATATCTTCGTTGCGAGGAACTTCACGCGAGGATGGTGGACCTACTTCGAGTATGCGTTCGCCTTGTTCAGCCCGCTCTTCTTTCTTGCGCTGACCGGAGCAATTCAGCATTGGCGTCGGCTAGGGTGGCCCTACCGGATTGCGTACATCTTCGCCTGTCTCACTTTTCTGCTGGTCTACACGCACATCGGCGTTAATCGCGGTCTATTCCAATTGTCGGTGCTGCTGCCGCTGACCTTTGGGCTCTATTATCTCTTTTCAGGACTGACCTCACGGCGCACGATCTGGATCTTGCTCTCCTCCGCAGTCGTTGGCACGGCCTTGTTCTTGTGGATCTTCGTCTTCTTCATCTCGTTCCGCGATCCCGCCTCGAACATAGGCCACTTCACGCCTTTGAATCTTGACGCGCAGAGATCCGGAGCGATTTACGGAATCCTTCCGCCGGCGCTGTACCCGGGCTACGAGACCGTGACGCGATATCTCGGCGTCGGCTACTATGGACTTTCCCTCGCGCTGGCAGAAACCGACTATGGACTCGGGCTGGGACTTACCAACTCCTTGGTCATCTTGAGGAAGGCCAGGGTCCTTCTTGGCGACAGCTGGTACTTCCATACGCTTCTTCCGGTCATTGAACAGAAATACGATTGGAGTCTCTGGACAACCTGGCACTCCGCGTTCACCTGGTTCATCTCGGATTTCGGCGTATCGGGTTCATTGTTCGTCGTTCTGATGATTGGTGCCCTTTATGGCCTGGTATGGCGCAATCTCTTGATGACAGGATCCGTCGTTGCCTTATCCATGTTTTATCTGCTGAACACGATGGTCTTGTATTTTCCGGCCAACAATCAGCTGTTGCAGTCGGCCGACACGCTTCTCGGCTTCCTAGTGCTATTCCTGATTTTCGTTGCCGGTTTTTTCCGGCTAAGTCCCATCAGAACGTCGCCCTCGGCGTCCGCCGCTTTGGATCATCACTCCGCCAAGGATCAGCTCTAGCCAGCTTTCGTGCCAAGTCAGGGGCAGACGTCGACAGCATGGGCAACGGATCATAGAGATGCGGCCGTGACCTTCTTACGCAAACGCCAGACGGACGGACCTTCGAGCGGAGGAAATGCGGCCCGATCGGGCGGCACGGCCATGGCCGGCAAAGTCCTCCAACTAGCGACCGGCGCCGGGATCGGCTTGCTGCTCCCGCTGGGCCTGAGTTTGCACGATGTCGGAGTGTTCTTTTTCGTCCAAGCCATCATCAGTGTGAGCATTGTCCTCGCTCAATTGGGGCTGCCCGTGACGATCCCCGGGATCGTCTCACACGCGATGGCGGTTGGAGACACGGGACGAGCCCGGACCGTCGCCATCGAAACGATAAAGATATCCATCATCTCCGGCCTGACTGTCGGATGCCTGGTCGGGATTTGTGCATTCGCTTTCGGCCCGGCTGCGAACCCATTGAGCCCGCAGATCTGGAATCTCGTTCCGCTCATAATACCAATGATCGCAGCCGGCGCTCTACTTGGCGTGCTGGCAGAAATCCATCGTGCGCTGTACGGCATGGTGGCTGCTTCGTTTCTGCCTGCCCTTCAGGGACTGATCGTCAGCGCCTATCTCGTATTTGCGCTCGCTTTCAAGGTCCCCCTGTCCATCTCGCACCTTCTGACCGCCAGCGTGCTCGCGGCCATAGCCGGGATCGTGCTCGGACTGGTGCAATTGGAACAAACGATGCGTGCGTGGCAGCGGGTGCCGATCACACCGGCGCCCCCGTCGGACATCCTCGCGGAAAGCTGGCCAAATCTCGTAACCGCCATGAGTTTCGTTGCCGCGTCCCAGCTCGACATTTGGGTCGTGGGGCTCGGCGGCCACCCCGCCGACGTCGCGTGCTATGGACTGGCTTTGAGAATAGGCGGCCTGTTTGCGGTCCCGCTCACGATTGTATCGCTCACGATCCTACCCCATATTGTGACGAATTGGGCGTGTCACCGCCGCTTGTACTTGCAGTGGCTGCTAACTCTTTCAGCCACCGGCGCGACATTCGCAGCGCTTGTTGGTTTTATCCCGTTCGCGGGCTTCGGACGAAGCTTGATATTGACGATCTGGGGAGAGGCGTATTCGCAGACCTTCGGCGCCGCGCTCATCCTGGGACTTGGCCAAGTCATGTTTTCAGCTGGCGGCGTTGCCGGTTACGTGCTCATTCTGCTGGGCAGACAGAAAGTCGCAATGGTGAGCACGTTGATCATCGCGAGCGTGACGGTGCTGCTGGCTGTTTGGGCCATGTTCAATTTCGGGATCTTGGGCGTGGCGGCCGTATATGCCGCAAGTTCGACCGTGCAAGCGCTCGTGAATGTCCTTCTCGTCAGGAAATTTTTCGGGCTCATCGCGAATGCAAGGCTGATAAACCCCTTGCGTGTCGGTCGGCTATTGTCTCACACGCCGAAGAGCTTGCGAAGCACGTTGCCGGAATGACGGTGAAATTCAGAGCATCGACGAAGACAGCGCAATCCAGTCGTCCGCCTTGGGTTGAATCCGGTCAACGCACTGCTGATAATCGGTCGATTGCCCCATCAAACTGTTTCTGGTAATCCTGCGCCCATGCAATCCGGGACGCTCTCGAGGACGGTAACGCTAGTGCTGGGGGTGCTAGCACTGTATTTTCCGGTCGCGATCTACCTGAAATATTCCTACACTCCGCGGCTGGATCCGCCAGTGATCCGGAGTTTCATGCTCGCGCCATTCGCAAAGTTTGACGGCGATGGGCAAGCGTATCAGGCATCAACGGAGTACATCGCATCGCTTGATCAGCTCGCTGACTCCGCCGACGAAGCGGCGAGGTCTCCGATCGTGATCTACGAGAACGAAAAGCCGCTCGGGCCCGCGCACAGCTCGCACGAGGATATCAACAAGATCGGCGGCGGACGATTTTCGCATTGGCGAGGGATCGGAATCATTTTCTCGGCCAGCGACGCCACCAACCCCAACACAAACGGCAGGCGGTATACCATCGTTCGCCCGAAGTGAGATCACATCGCAAAAGATCGCGGAGCTGGTGAACATTTCGGACGCATTGTTGGTCTGAGCCGCGACGTATGGATCGGAGATGAGCTTCGCTGGTCGAAGCTGCTCCCATCAACGCGCTGCCCGCTTCCCGTCACCCGAATAACGCAATTCGGACAACCAGCTGACGAGCTTGTCGATCTGCTTCTTGCGATCGAATTCGGCAGCTGCAAGATCACGTCCGCGCGTTCCCATCGCGCGCCTCTCATCCGGCGTCAAACCCGCGAGCTGCACGACGGCATGGGCAAGTCCTTTCGCATCACCGGCGGAGCAGACGAGACCTGCTCCTGCCTGCTGGACCAGCGCCGCTCCCTCGCCGTCCAGCATCGCGAGAACTGGAGCACCAGCAGCGAGGTAGGTCTGCAGTTTGGCAGGAATCGTCGAGGACAACACCGGCTCCGGCTTCAATGAGACGAGCAGTGCATCTGCGCAGCGAAAAAATGACGGCATCCGTTCGACTGCAAACCGTCCAAGCATCAAGACCAGGTCACCAAGGCCACGACGACTGATTTCGGAAGCGACCCAATCGGACATGCGGCCGTCGCCAACGAGGACCCAGCGGAAATCCGGGCGATCGCGCAAATGCTCGGCGGCGTCGAGAATCGCGGGAAAGTCTTGCGCGTCACCGATGTTGCCGGCAAACATCACCGTGAATTTGCCATGCGCCGGCGGAACCTCGGGCGCCGCTGCCTGATCGCGCGCCTCATAGATCAATTCAGCCCAGTTGGGAAAATAGACGATGCGTTCCGGATGATCGCAATTGCCGGCAATCCGCGGAACAAAGCTGCGCGACTGCGCCAGGATCAGATCGCAGCGATTGTATATGAACCGGACCAAACGACCAATCGGCGCCAACAACCAGGGCGACGTCACCGCGCCGATGGCAGACAGCGTTTCAGGCCACAGGTCCTGCACCCAGAAGGCCATCGGCACCCGGCGCAGCCGACGCAGCAGGATCGCCGGAATGCCGACCGTGACCGGCGACGGCTCGAACACAAAGATGCAGTCGAATGGCGTCGATCGGAGCTTGATTGGACCGAGAACGGTCGCAGTCACGACGAAGCTTAGATAGTTCAGCAATAGCCCGGGCCCGGCAGATCGCGCCAGCAGAGGAACGCGGACGATCCGCGCGCCCTTGTACCGCTCGTACCGTTCGGGCGCAGCGTAGAAATCGGCAAATCCGCTGCGATTGGGATAGCTGGGCGTCCCGGTCAGGATCGTGACCTCGTGACCTCGGGCCACGAGATCTTCCACAAGATCGTTGATCTTGAAATTTTCCGGCCAAAAGTACTGGCTGACGACGAGCAACTTCAAGGAGCACCAAATCAGGCTATCTTACGGTGCGGACGACCGGCGGCGTCCGGCGCTATATCTTCTAACGATTCGTTCTCCAGACAACCCTTTTGACGTAGTCGGTATAACTATGAATGATGCGAACGACCTTGTCGGACACATTAGGCGTCGCATAGTCGGATACGATCTGGAGGGCCCGATCGGCGCCGCGCTCTCGCGCATCGAGGATTGCAATCCCTTGCATGACACGATCCACGTCGAGGCCGACCATCATCGCGGTTCCCTCCTCCATGCCTTCGGGGCGCTCGTGCGCCTCTCGAATGTTCAGCGCCGGGAGATCAAGAATCGACGCTTCCTCGGTGATGGTGCCACTGTCTGAAAGTACGGCGCGGGCTCCGATCTGCAGATTGACATAGTCGCTGAATCCAAGCGGCTTCAGCAGTTGGACTTCGGGCCGGAACGACATGCCCCTCGCGTCGATGCGCTTCTGGGTGCGCGGATGGGTCGAGACGATGACCGGCAGGTTGAACTGCGCGGCAACAGCATTAAGCATCTCTCTGAGCTTGGCGAAATTCGTCTCGGAATCGACGTTCTCCTCCCGGTGCGCACTGACGACGAAATAGCGGCCGGTCTCCAGCCCGAGCCGCGCCCGTACGCCGGAAGCATCGATCTGTGGACGGTAGTGCTCCAGCACTTCGAACATCGGGCTCCCGGTCTTGATGACGCGGTCGGGCGCCAATCCCTCGCGGAGCAGATAGTCGCGGGCGATGGTCGAATAAGTGAGATTGATATCCGCGGTGTGATCGACGATCCGTCGATTGATCTCCTCCGGAACGCGGTCGTCGAAGCTGCGGTTGCCCGCCTCCATGTGAAAGATCGGAATCCTGCGACGCTTGGCTGCGATCACCGCGAGGCTGCTGTTCGTGTCGCCGAGGATAAGCAGAGCCTCCGGACCCCGCTCCGCCAGGACCCGGTCCGTCGCGATGATGACGTTGCCGATCGTCTCGGCTGCCGTCGCGCCCGCAGCCCCGAGAAAAACATCCGGCTTTCGGATACCAAGATCATCGAAGAAGATCTGATTCAGCTCGTAGTCGTAATTCTGTCCGGTATGGACCAGCGTGTGATCGCAGAATTGATCGAGCTTGGCGATAACGCGCGACAGCCGAATGATCTCGGGTCTGGTGCCGATTACCGTAAGTACCTTCAGCTTGCCAGCAGTCATGAACCCGACATCCTACGTCTCATTTTTTGCAACTTGACGACCACCCACCGGCTACGAGCAGCAGTGGCATGCCCAGCCCCGTCGGGTTTACCACGCCGCTTCGTCATCCTTCGTTGACGGGTGTGCGGCCTGCAACGACCGTGCGGATGTAATCAAGGCTATTGAGCAACTTGATCATGCCGGCGACATCAAGGCGTTCGGTATTGTGGGAATTGTAATCCTCGCTGCGCGAGATCTGCGTTTCGCCCTCTTCGAAAAATTTCGTGTAGTTCAGGTCGCGCAAATCAGGCGGAACACGGAAGTAGAGATCGAGATCCTGCGCGCTGGCGCGCTCCTCCCTGCTGAGCAGCGTTTCGTACAGCTTCTCCCCGTGACGGGTCCCGATGATCTGGATTGGGTGATCGGGACGGCCAAGAACCTTCACCATCGCCTCGGCAAGAACTTCGATCGTCGCGGCGGGAGCCTTCTGGACAAAGATGTCGCCGTTGTCGCCGTGCTCGAACGCATAGAGCACGAGATCCACCGCGTCGCCGAGCGACATCATGAAGCGCGTCATGTTCGGATCGGTGATGGTGATGGGCTTGCCGGCGAGAATCTGATCAACGAACAACGGAATGACCGAGCCGCGCGAGGCCATGACGTTGCCGTAACGCGTGCCGCAAATCACCGTCGATCGCTCATCGAGATTGCGCGACTTGGCGACCATGACCTTTTCCATCAGCGCCTTGGATATTCCCATCGCATTGATCGGGTACACGGCCTTGTCGGTCGAGAGGCAGACGATGCGCTTGACGTTGGATGCAATCGCCGCCTCGAGCACGTTTTCCGTTCCCACGACATTGGTCTTGACCGCCTCCATGGGATGGAACTCGCAGGACGGTACCTGCTTCAGCGCGGCGGCATGGAACACGAAATCGGCGCCACGCATCGGGCCGAGAAGACTCGAGTAGTCACGGACATCGCCAAGATAGAACTTGAGCTTGTCGGAATTGTACAGCTTGCGCTGATCATCCTGCTTCTTCTCGTCCCGGCTGAAAATGCGAATTTCGCGAATTGCTGACGAAAGAAAGCGACGCAATACTGCGTTGCCAAAAGACCCGGTGCCACCCGTGATGAGCAAGCATTTGTCTTCGAACATTGACGTTCCCAAGCGATCTATCAAAGTTGGCGGCGCTGCGAGCATTTTGCAGTCGAACTCGACCCGGCCTTCAGAAAACTGCTACAGAACCCCCCGCGCTTCCGCAACCGCCCATTGCCCTCATATCAGGCCGATACGGGGATTAAACACAAATTAGGGCGTGGAACGCTTGGTTTGGGCGGATTCGAGCCGAATTCGACCAAATCGGCGCATGAGCCTTCGGCATCAACATCGCCGTCACCGACCTGTCATTTGGTCCCGAATGTGGAGAATCCCCCGAAGGCACGATGCAAGGGCCGGTCCTGCCATCCGGGGGCAAGCGCGGCGTCCAGAAGAAGCGGAAGTCTTGTCGGCCCGATCACTCTCTCAGCCTTGACCAGACACGCCGCATATTCGGTCGGCAGTTGGATCTCGGACAGATATTGGGTCGGCCGATAGAACGCCGGCACCAGCACCGTGCTGAACGAAGCCCGGTCCTGCGGAAGGTCCACCGAGAAGCCGTGATCGAGGGGTTGCCATATGCCTTCGCGCTTCGCGTATTGGAATGAAACCGTCGCCCTGCCCTGCCGGCAGTTCTCTCCGCCGAAAGTCAGCAGGATGCGATCTCCGGAAGCCCGCACATCCCACTGCAGACCCCGTTCGCCAAGTTTGGGGGTCATACTGTCCGGGGCGCTTTCGACAAGCGCGCGATGTCTGTCGGGCAGTGGCAGACCGAAGATCGCCGTCTCGCCGGCGGAGGGTTTTGCGACGAGGGCGATCGGCTCTCTCGGTTGCGCCAGCAACGCTTCGAATTGATGCCGCAGGGCGCGATCCTGATACATCGTCATGCCGGCGTATGCTGAAATCAGTCCGACCAGCGCGATCGCCGCAACGATCAGGAAGCGAGGCAAAACGCCACGAAGCCGCGACCATTCAAAGGGAACGCTGAAGAACGCGAGAACTGACAGGATCCAGACGAACTCGAGTTGAAAGACGTGCCGAACCGAAAACTGCACCACCGGATATGTCAAAAGCGCGCCGAACATCAGAAACAGAGCGAACGCTTCACGCGGCCTGACTGCCGCCTCTCGCCAGAAGAACGCGACAAATCCCGCCGCACAAATGATCGCAACCCACGGGTTCGCCAGGCGATCGTAGAGCCGGTTCAGCAAGCGCGCGATCCACGGAGCCGCACGCACCGGAACACCTGGATCCAGATTGACACGCCCGGGCGCGACGAGTTCTGGAAACACGATCACCCAGGCGGCAGATTTCAGCGCTTGCGTCGTCATGTCCCCGGCGAAGTAAGGAAGCCAACCGAGCACGTAAGAACCCGATCGTGTTATGGCTTGGGAAACCGCGTGGCCCAGCTTTCCTTCGCCCGCATCCCAACCCGGATCAGCAGGACGCAAGTCTGCGGCGACGGACGACAGCGTGATCTCGTCTGAATAGCGCGCTCCCAGCGAATACGGCACAGGCCCCAAATCCAGATAACTCTGGAATGGATCTGACAAGCCCTGCATCAGCAACGTGCCGGATGCGCCGGCCTTTCCGACCCCCAACAGCGGCGCGGCTGAAAGCAAGGCTGTTGCGACGAAAACGGCGATTGTTGCGACGCCGACTTTCCATCTCTTCGGTCCCGAACCGACCACCAATGCGATGCTTCCGATTGGCAACAGGATGAAAACGTCGGAGCGAAAGCCGACTCCCAAGCCGACCGTCGCGCCAGACAGGGCCCCCCACAACAAAGCCATGCGCGGCGACTCGGCGCGGATGGTCAAAATCAGAAAGACGAGAGCCCAGATGAAGAATGGCGCCTTGGCGAAGTCCCGAAAGTACGGAACCATTGACAGCATGACCGGCGACAGAGTCAGGAGAACGGCCCCTGCCGCAGCCGGCCATCTGGCAAAAAAAAGACGCACGAGCACGAAGCAGCCGCACGCATAGGCACCGACCAGCGTCGAAACCAGCGGCCAAAGGTTCGTGTAGCGAATTGACGTCACGCGCCACAAGGCAGAGACCGCCCAACCCAGATAGAGCTGCGAACGAAAGAAGATGCCGGCCGGCTCTTCCGGAGCGATCCCGATCGACGCGCAGTCGAACACGGTGGCGCGCCCGGACAGGAAATCGACCATCGGCGGGGGAGTGACCGGGGAGCGCACGAAGCCGTGACCACACGCCGAATAGACCATCTCCGGCATGAACGCCTGATAGAAGTACAACATGCTCGATTGGTGAAGCACGGCAGCGCCCAGCACCGCACCCAACAGGGCGAACCCCACCCCAAGAACCCAGTCCGGGCGGCCAGGCATCGTCACGGATTTTCTCGACATTATAGGGAGACTCACAATCGGGTCGATCTGGGTCCGACCTCCGAGCGGATCGGCGGCAATACGGGCGCGGATTCACAACTTGAACGGATCGTTTATACGTCGATTGGGGCATCGACAAGTGAGCGAGTCGCGGTCTCTGCCGCAGACCTGGCGGCCAATTCGGGCAGGATCCCCACGGACGTTGGCGAATTCGCCGCCAGGTGGCCCCCGGAGACCTGAATTGCCTCCCCCTTCTACAGCGACCGGCTTTCAAGTACTGTCCGCTCTTCTATCCCTGACATCCCGGCTGGAGTTGTAAATGACGCTTAGGGTCACGGCGCGCGAGTTCTTACGAGGAACACTTCATCGTCTTGGCCTGACGAGAGTCATCGACTGGCTGCGCCAGGCGAGGGGGAATAGATTCACCATCGACAAGCGCGCTCCCGTGCGGGATCGCTTCGCTGCAATTTATCAGAACGATCTTTGGAAGCTGAATGAGGGCCAGCCCTCTTCAGGAGCCGGGTCAAGTGAGCGCGCGGCACAGAAAGTCATCGCGACCCTTCCGAAAGTCCTATCCGAGCTCGGCATATCGTCGCTCCTAGACATCGGCTGCGGAGACTTCACCTGGATGAAGAAGATAGAACTGCCCTGCTCATACACCGGGATCGATATCGTTCCGTCCGTCATTGCGCACAACCAGAAGGAATTTTCCACTGCGCAGCGGAATTTCATTTGCCTGGATGCCATCACCGAAGATATTCCGGCCGCGGATGCGGTGTTTTGCCGGGAGGTGCTTTTCCACCTGAGCTTTGCGGATAGCATGAGCCTGATCAGAAACGTCTACAATTCAAAAAGCAGATTCTTTCTGACGACGACAGAACGAGCGACTGGGTACAACTCCGACATCGACAGCGGAGACTTCCGCATTCTGAATTTACAGATTTCTCCATACAATTTCGGGCCACCGATCATGGAGATTGCCGATGACTCCATCAGCGTCGGCCGGATTATCGGGATCTGGCGGCTCGAAGATTTTCCTGTTTGGGCAAAAGCCGATTCGGAACGTCCTGCGTCCTGACGGCGCAATGCGATCGACGGCGTGCTCAGTGCGATGGCCCCCCGAAGATGCAGGCTATGGTGGCCCGCAAGCGATGCCGGCTCCGCCCGGTTGCCAGGCGCTCCCCTCGCCCCTATTGAGGTCGTTCGACCCCTTAAGGAATCCGGTGAATGACTTTAAAGGATAGATGGCGGGCAATTGCCGGTCTCGTCGAAGGTCCAGGCGGAATCGGCGTCCTGATTTGCTTGTACATTGTCACCGTCGGGTTCTCTTTGAGAGCCGTCACAACTTTCAGCAGCCATTATTTTAGTGCCGCCGCGTTCCATATTTTCTACGAGCCGGCTCGATTGCCGGTGGCAGTCGCAGTGGTCGCAGCCTTCGCCTTTGTCGGAATGATCTTCTTGGTAGCTCGTTTCAGTTTCGGGTACCTGGTCGGATTCTATTTCTATTCGATGATCCTCGGCTATCTTTGGCTAAACTGCTTCAGCGACTTCCACTACGATCACAGATTGGCTGGATGGTCTGCGGCTTTTTCGGCTGTTGCGTTTCTTGTCCCCGCCACACTGATCGTATCACCTGTTGGCAGAGCATACGAACTGCCCGCGAGCGTGTTCGATCATTTGCTGACGCTCATCCTGCTGTTATCCTTGGCCACGATCATAGCGGGTGCGATTTTTAATTTCAGAATTGTACCCATAGAGGATATCTACCGCTACCGTGACAAGCTCGATTTTCCTGCCGGACTCAGGTACGCGATCGGGATCATCACCACCACCATGCTCCCCTTCGCTTTTGCCTGTTTCGTTGCGCGAAGAAACATTTGGCGCGCGGGTGCGGCGCTGGTTCTCTCTCTGCTATTTTATCCGGTTACGCTGACCAAGTTCGCTGTTTTTACGCCAGTTTGGCTGGTCTTTGTTGCCTTTCTCGCCAGATATTTCGGATCCAGAACTGCCGTCATTCTCTCCCTGTTGCTGCCGATGCTTGCAGGACTCCTGACCTCCATTTTCATGGTGTTGCCAACCCTCTTCTACACAGTCAATTTTCGGATGATGATAATCCCGTCGAACGCCTTCGATATCTACAACGATTATTTCTCCAGGCACGAGCTGACCCATTTCTGTCAGATCGGATTCCTGAAGCCGTTCGTTTCATGTGCCTACAGCGAACCACTGACGATCGTGATGAATCGAGCTTATGAACTCGGATATTTGAATGCGTCACTGTTTGCGACCGAAGGCGTCGCCTCTGTCGGCCCCATGCTTGCACCGATCGCGGCGTTCGCGAGCGGGCTGGTCTTCGCTTTCGGCAATCGTCTGTCTGCGGATCTGCCGCCCAGCTTTGTCTTGATTTCCAGCGCGATCCTGCCGCAGGTCTTTCTCAACGTTCCTCTGTCGACTACGCTTCTGACGCATGGGGCTGGGGTACTCTTTCTACTCTGGTATGTGACGCCGCGCGCGATGTTCGAACGATCATCTGCGCGATGAAGGCTCCGCGCCCCTCACCTCCCGAGGCGCGGTTCGCTAAAGCATGACGAAGGACGGGATCCTTCCTCGGCGTACGCGAAGGCGATCGCGAGGCTTTTACCCGTTGCCGACGGCCACCAGCGAGACACGGCGCACACCAAGTCCGTGCAGGCGCTTGTCACCGCTTGCGGCATTCAAGTCGCAAGGCCAGAGCGGCGTGCAGTCGTCCAGCTGAAGGCGAACCCGGTCGGATCGGAGCCGGAGGAGGCGCTCCGGCACGAGGCCTTCGAGCACGACCACGTCCCCCTCCTGCCTGCGTTCGACGTCACGGCGGCGTCGTTGACGCGCAGCACGGCTTCGTCGACCGCTGCCTACGAGATCGCGGGTGCAACTCCCCAGCGCACAGTGTGATCTCCGCCCCTGGGTCTAAGGCATGCCCATATCTGGTGGTGCGGCGGATTGCCCCGGGTTGGCCGCGAGGGATTCCAGAATCGGAAGTCTGTGTGATTTCTATTGCAGCACTCCATGGTTGGACGGGGTGCCGCGATGTCGTCACGAATTGACTGGACGTTGGGCCGGTTCTGAGATTGTCGTCTCGATAAAGGGGGCGGCGCTTGTCGAACGCATGGTTGCGGGCAGAATTGTCTGCCTACGGCGGCTTTTGCCGGGAGATCGCGCGCTGGAGGTGCGGTTCAACCGCTTTCTTGGCCACGACAAGGTGAGAGCGGAGCGGATCAGCGAAAGCTGGGGCGAAAGCATGGCCGCGACAGTAGAAAGCCGTCATGTGCTGGCCATCCAGGATACCAGCGAGATTCACTTCAACACGACGCCGCAACGCCGACGCAGGCTCGGAGAAATCGGCAAAGATCGCCGGCTAGGCCGAGATGTTGAGAACCGGCTCCATGTTCCAGTTGCGGTGATCCTGGTGCCACGTATATTCCGCGAGCTAGAAAGGCTCGTCCGGCGGCTTGTTGAACAGGTTCGAGTTCCTCAATACGAGGTTCGACCCAAAGAGCGAGAGAGCGAGGCCATGGGTCCCAGAATTTCGGGCGAGGAGCACAGATCGTAGACGGTCCGGCTGTCGAGGTGACGGACGCGCAGACTGAACGGGCAATAGCGCGTCGGCGTGGTTAGCACGCGCTCGAGAATGGTCTGGCGCGCCTACTGCGCCTGCTGCGGATCAAAGGCGGTGAACGGCCCCAGGTAACCATGGCGTCGAAGGTTTCGATCTCCGCTGCGGAGAGTGAATGCATCGATTTTGGCGACATCGGACTCGGCCTAACGGAATGCGCGGTCCTGAACGATGTTGCGCTCGGCTGCGCACAGCAGATCCGCGTGAGCCCCGGCGGTCTCGCACCAACCTTTCGCAATGGCGTGAGCTAGCGCGGAGGCGGTTTCTCCGCCCCAGTTCAACGATCTGAATCCCCGTGTCGGAGAAGCTGGCCTGCAGACCCCCGAAACTTCAACCTGTAGTGAGGTGACCCGGCCAGCGCCACCACGGAGACGCCTTGCGACGGGGCAAACATGGCAGCGTGGTAGCTGCCGGTAACGACAAGGCAGCAATCGCCGGCCCGTGCCAGTAGCAAGTCCGCGATGGTCATCGACCCGCTCCGCCAAGTCGCCCAGCGTCTCGCGGATGGCATCCGCGTCGGAAGGCCCGAAGACCGAAATCGGAACGGGGACGATCAGCGCGTCCAGATCAACGACCGCGCCGCGCAACATCTTGCGCCGGTCGGCGATTGTGGCAGGCCCGACGCCGGCATAGTCGGCGCAACGCACGTTGATGCCAGCCCCCTGCCCAGCACCTCGGGCCGCCTCGCAAGCGCGAACTCGATGGCCCCGTCGCCCGCGATCACCATCCGATCGGTCGGAACTCCGAAGGAGCGGAGCACGTCGGGGCTCTGCGGCGGTTCTCGGCAAACGATGCGGCCGAGCTTCGGCAGCACCGACAGCATTCTCTCCGCCAGCGCCCGGCCTCGGACGGCCTCGAACCCGCAACTCAGGATCGCCGCCGGCTTGCCGCGCCGCAAGCCCGCCGCCGGCGTATCGAGAACTCTGCGTGCGTGAGGCGCGAAGCTCTCGGTGAAATACCCGCTACCCGCCGCCGGGACCAGGTCGCAGTCGCGCAAGAGCTCCATTCGCCGCGCGTCGCTGGCCGCCTCGCCCGCGGCAACGGCCGTGACGCCTCCACCCTGCGCCTGCGCGACATTCGCCTCCGCCCTGATCCAGCGTCTCGCAGCCCGGCCAGATGCCGCGCAGCCTTGCCACGATGCCTCCAAAGATCGCCCGATCGCCGTGATTGCTGTTGTCGGCGAAATCATTTCCGGATTCGACGAGCAGCTTGACGGTCATCGGGAGGCTCGGAGGTCCTACGGATCGGCAGATTAGTGTTGCGATACTTGCCTAATCCACAAACACCACAGTCTTGCGGCCGTTGAGGATGACGCGGTCGTCGAGGTGGTAGCGGATCGCGCGCGCCAGCACGCGCCGCTCGATATCGCGGCCCTTGCGGACGAGATCCTCCGGCGTGTCGCGGTGGCTGATGCGCTCGACGTCCTGATCGACGATCGGGCCTTCGTCGAGGTCGCGCGTGACGTAATGGGCGGTTGCACCGATCAGCTTGACGCCCCGCTCATGGGCCTGGTGATAGGGCTTTGCGCCCTTGAAGCCCGGCAGGAACGAGTGGTGGATGTTGATGCAGCGGCCGGAAAGCTTGGCAGAAAGGTCATCCGACAGGATCTGCATGTAGCGCGCGAGCACGACGAGATCGGTTCCGGTCTTGGCGACGAGATCGAGGATCTGCGCCTCCTGCTCGCGCTTGGTCTCCTTGGTGACAGGCAGATGGTGGAACGGGATGCCGCCGAAATCGAGCCCGGCATAGGCCTCGCGCGGATGGTTGGAGACGATTGCGGTCGGGACCATCGGCAACTCGCCGGTGCGCCAGCGATAGAGGATGTCGACCAGGCAATGGTCGGACCTCGACACCAGCAGCATCACCTTGCGATGCGCAGCACGGTCGCGCATCTGCCAATCCATGCCGAAACGCTCCGCGATCGCGGCAAAGCCGGTCTGGAGCGCCGACAGTTCCACAGCGAGATCGGCGGCGGTGAACACCACGCGCATGAAGAACTTCTTGGTCTCGATGTCGTCGAACTGCTGGGCATCGAGAATGTTCTGTCCGTTATGGGCCAGGAAGGTCGACACCGCCGAGACGATGCCGGGACGATCCGGGCAGGACAGGGTCAGGACATATTGATGATCGGGCATGGCTCTTGATGAAGGTTTGGGCAGAGGATGCGGAACCCCGCGATTTGCGCCCTGCTCTATCACCGACCCCGCCCTTGCGCCAATCCCGAGCGCGGAGTCAGGATGAACAGACGATTGCGAATTCTGACCGGAGCATCCCCATGGCCGACCGCTTGAACGGCTACCGCATCCTGATCCTGGAGACGCGCGAGGAGGCGCAGTTTTCAAAGCTTCTGGCCGAGCAGGGTGCCGATGTCGTGCAGTGCCCGATGTTCACGATTCACGACGCGCCCGATCCCGCCCCGGTCGAGGCCTGGATCCGCCGCGCCATCGACCAGCCCTTTGACGACCTCGTGCTGATGACGGGCGAAGGCCTGCGGCGGATCATGAAGCTCGCGCGGACCCGTGGTCTCGACCAGGCTCTGGTCGCAGCCCTCGCCAAATCGCGAAAATTCACCCGCGGCCCGAAGCCCGGCAAGGCGTTGCGCGAGATCTCTCTCGATGCGCAGCAGACGACGGAGAAGCCGACCACCGAGGGCGTGATCGAAATGCTGGGCAGGCTCGATCTGAAGGGGCGACGCGTCGGCCTTCAGCTTTATCCGGACAAGGACCACAGCGCACTGACCGGCGCACTTGCCGCGCAGGGCGCCGATGTCGATACCGTTCTGCCTTATGCCTACGATTCCAAGGCAGCGGATGCCAACATCGTCGCCGCCATCGACGACATGGCCGAGGGGCGGATCGATTCCATCGCGCTGACCAATCTTGGCCAGGTCCGCCGCCTCGTGGAGGCCGCGAAGGCACATGGCAGTGAGGCGAAGTTGCGCGCAGGGTTGGAGCGGACGCTGATTGCGTCGGTGGGTCCTGCGGTGTCCGGGGAGCTCGCCGCGCATGGCCTGCGCACCGACATCGCGCCGGCGGAAGACCACTATTTCATGCGCCCGCTGATCTCGGCGATGGCGGCAGCGCTCGCCGAGAAACGACCGAAGGTGGCGGGCCAATCACCAGGCGCCGATGCCTAGCTCGCCACCTGCGAGGCGGCCGACATCAACTCCTGAGGGCTCGGAGCCCCGAACATGCGGTGGCCGCCTTCAGGAACCTCGGTAAAGGTCCAGCGCACGATCCCCTCGCGATCGAGCAGGAACTGGCCGAACAGCTGGCCCTGGCCGGTTGCCGCCATGCGCTGATCGGCCTCCATCATCTCGTAACCGTCCTTGTTGTTGAGGTACTCGGCAGCCGCCAACCGATTCATCGACCCCGATGTTTCGCCGGGCACATCCACCTGCATGCTCTTGACGACGTCCATACCCACCTTGCGCGGCCACTCGGTTTCGTTCTCCGTAAACTCGATAGTGGGCAGGCCGAACGCGCGGTGCGAGACCCGCTCGGGGTCGGACGCGGCGAGCAGATTGGGCAAGGGATGATAGCGGAAGTAGAGCCGCGCGCGTTCGATGGGCGTATTCACGACCGTAAGACTTTCGACGCCCTTGTCGCGCAGGGCTGCGCCAAGTTGCGCTTGTGCCGCGATATGGCGCCGACAGAACGGGCAGTGCAGCCCGCGAAACAAGCCGATCAATATCGGGCTATGCCCGCGAAAATCCTGGAGCGCGATCGTTCCATCGCGTGTGATGGCGTCCAGCACGATGTTCGGCGCGCGATCGCCCGGCTGAAGCGGTCCGTCGACATGAAGTTCTGACATGGTTGAACTCCTTCATATGACCTAGTCAAGAAATGGCAGTACGATCAGCCCGGCGGGATCAAGCCCATGGCGGGCGCAGACATCATGGGCCAGCGCGAAATATCGGTCGGCCTCGGGCATGTCGCCTCGATCAAGGCTCAGCGTGGCGAGACCATCATAGCATGGAAACAGCTGCTGCGGCTCACCGGTTTCGTTCGCCACCTCGATTGCCTCATTGTAGCAGAGGGCGGCCAGATCGGGGCGGAAGTGGCATTGATGGATTTGCCCGAGCACGATCAGGGGCACGGAGAGATGCTCGCGCTGATCGAGTGCACGGTCGATTTCGATCGCCTTTTCGGCAGCCGGCACCCCTTCCTCGGTACATCTGTCCGTGAAGGTGCAACAGGCAACGGCAAAATTGGCAAGGAGGCGCGCCTGGAAGCCGAGATCCCCGATCCGACGCGCGACATCGAGTCCACGCCGGCAGACCTCCACGGCTTTCGCCGGGTCGACGATCGTGTAGAGCACACCGAGATTGGTGTAGCCGCGGCAGGCTACGTTGAGGAGGCCGGCGGTTTCGGCGGCGGCAACACTTTGCTCCACCTCGCGCACCGCCTCCTCGTGTCGTCCAAGCCGCGCCAGCGCAACGCCCTTGGTGTTGAGGGCCTCCGCAATCGCACGTGCCGCCTCGGGCCCACCCTGCTCGTCCGCGTCCGCCGGTACGGACCGTGCATAGCCGAGCGCCTCGTCTGCCCATCTTGCGGCGGCGACGTGATCGCCGGTCCGAAACGCGAGACGGCCACGCTCCTGCAACAGATGCGCCCACTCGATGGGCGCGTCGGTCCCTCCAAGCAGTTTGGCCGCCTCGGCGTAATGCGTCTCTGCCCTGATCCGCTTGCCGGCGTCCCACAGCAATCGTCCAAGCTTGCGAAGAATTCGCGCTTCGCCGATCCGGTCCTGGATGGCGCGGTGCCCCTCCAACGCGCTCTGATAGTGCTCCTCGGCCGTATTCCGTCGGCCAGCCGCGCCACAGAGGTCCGCAATCCGCTCGTACAGGACCAGACGTTCCGGCTCCTGTTCGCCGCCGGTCAACAGCACGGCGAGGGCCTGTTGGTAGAGACGGATGGCATCGTCATTGGCATAGCTGGCGCGTGCGCGATCGCCGGCTGCGCGCAGATAGCGTGCGCCTTTCGGCTTGCTCGCGCTCAGACTGAAGTGATGTCCGAGCAGTATGAGATCGTCGAGGCGCTCGGGCTCGGTGCCATAGAGCCTCTCGAACGCCCCGCCGATCCGTCCATGAAGCTCGATCCGGCGCTGCAGAAGCAGGTTTTGATAGATCACGTCCTGAAGCATGGTTTGCGTGAAGCGGTAGGTCCGCAGCGAAATCGAGTTCGCGCCCGCGATCTCCTCGATGATCTCCGCGTCGCACAGAAGCTCGAGCCCTGCTTCAACCCTTGCCGGCTCGGTTGCCGCCGCACCGAGAGCAACCGCATCAAAACGCGGGCCGATCACGGCGGCCTCCTGTGCCAGGCGGCGCACCTGATGCGGCAACCGGTCGAGACGCGCCAGCAACAACGCCTGAATGCTTGCCGGGATATCGGCGGCGGCGTCATCCGACTTCATCCGCCACTGCGCGCCGTCGCGCTCGAGGGTGCCGGCTTCGATGAGGCCGCGTATGATCTCCTCGAGGAAAAGCGGATTGCCGCCGGCGCGATCGAGGATTCGACCGAACAGGGCTCCCGGCGGTTCACGCCAACCGTGACTGAAATAGGCCGCGAGCAGCCTTTGTCCGTCGGCGTCGCCAAGCGGGGGCAGCCGGAGGGTCGTGTGGCTGATCCTGCTCGAACCGAACTGGTCCAGTTCCAGCATCGGCCGATGCGTAAACAGCAGCATCAGCCGCGTCCGCTCCAGCCGGTCCATCAGGAACCGCAACGCTTCAAGCGACACCGCGTCGGCCCAATGCAGATCCTCGACGATGATCAGCAGTGGCGACAGTGCCAGGCGGCGTTCGAAGACGGTGCGAATCGCGAAGAATATCTGCCGGCGGAGCTGTTCGGGCTCGACATGCCTGAGCGCGGCGTTGGGGTCGCCGAGGCCGAGGACGTGCAGATAGAGGGGCATCAGGCGGTCGGCCTCGTCGGTCGCGAGGCCAAGCTCCGACAGCGCTTCGGCGACCTTTGCCTCCGCCTCTGCGGCGCCCGCCTTCTGCGCGATGCCATAGGCGCTGCGCAGCACGGCGGCGAGAGTGCCGTAGGATTGTTCGCCGAGCGGCGAGCACGCCGCGTGCCGGATCGCCACGCCGGCGAATCGATCCTGGTCGCGGATGCGCGCGACGAACTCGCTGACCAGGCGCGTTTTCCCGATGCCGGCTTCACCGACCAGCCGCACCAGTTGAGCCGCGCCGCCGCACGCGCGATCAAGGCTGCCGATCAGGCGCGCAAGCTCGGCGTCGCGCCCGATCAACGGCGCATTGAGGCCCAGCGTGTCGAGACCGCGCGCGGCACGGGGCGTGTCGAGCGGCTCCTTCAGACGGTGGACCAGCACGCTGCCCATCTTGCCCTTGAGCGAGACCTCGCCAAGCGAGTCATAGGAGAACGCATGCCGCGTCAGACGGTGGGTCAACGGCCCGACCAGCACCTCGCCCGGAGCCGCCATCGACTGTAGCCGCTGGGCGGTATTCACCGTGTCGCCGGTCACCGAATAGGATTTGGAAACGCCCGCACCGAGCCCGCCCGCGACGACGTGCCCGGTGTTGATGCCGACATGGAGCAGCAGTGGTGAACCGGCATACGCCTTCGCGCGTTCGCTGAGACGCGCCGTCCGGCCGATCATGTCGAGGGCAGCGCGCACCGCCCGCTCCGGGTCGTCCTCGTGCGCCGCCGGCGCGCCAAACAGAGCTAGCAGCGCATCGCCGATGAATTTGTCCACGAAGCCGCCAAAGCTTTGCACCGCGGCCGTCAACTCCTCGAACAATTCGTTTTGAAGCGTCTGCATGACCTCGGGGTCGAGCCGCTCGCTCATCGCAGTGAAACCGCTGAGGTCGGCAAACAGCACGGTGATGGTGCGGCGGTTCGCCTCGCTGTCGATCTTGTCCGACGGAGCTCGAAATGCGGCTTGAGCGTCCTCCGTCGGCACGAGCGGCGGAGAGGAGGACCGGATCGGGAGCGTCGTCGGGCTCGTCCGCGCCGATGCCTGCCCGCCTGTGGGGACCTCGGCGACGAAGGCACCGCATTTCGGGCAATAGGCGAAATCCGGCGCGCATGGAAACCCGCAGCCGGGGCACGCGTTCGGTTGCTTCGTGCCGCACTTCGGGCAGAAGGCAAAGCCGCTCTGGACCTCTAAACCACAGCAAGAGCAGTTCATTGGTCAAGACCTCGCGGAAGCCGCGATGGCGCGAGCTCCTGGACCTGCCGAATGGGCCCAGGAACCAGGCAAGCATGGGCTCGTCACACGGGAAGAGCAAGCGGTGGTTGATCACCCGCTCCGTATCGGCTAGGCGACGAAGCGATGCCGCGGGCGCACTGGCACACCGCAAATCGTCGGCAAGCATGGCGGCATGCGGTAGCGCCAATTGACAGAGGCATGGCCGGGGCTACCCTGCCAACAGAAGAACAAGAATAAGGGGGAATCGCCGTGAAACCCGTCATCGCATCTTGAGCACATCCGCACTCGCGCCGTTCCGCATCCGCAACTATCGCTTCCAGTGGCCGTCCGATCTGCTCACCTCGTGGGCGTTCGAAGTGGAGACGCTGGTGCTCGGCTGGTACATCATGGTCGAGACGGGCTCCGTGCTGCTGCTCACCGTGCTTGCGTCGCTGCAGTTCGTCGGGACCTTGGTCGCGCCGGTGCTCGGCATGATCGGCGACCGGATGGGTCATCGCGATCTCCTGGTCGTGATGCGTCTTGCCTATACCGCGCTCTCGTCGACCATCATGGTTCTGGCGCTGACCGGTCATTTGTCGCCGCTGAGCGTGATGATCATCGTCGCGCTCATGGGGCTGATCCGTCCCTCCGATCTCGGCGTTCGCGGCGCGCTGCTTGCCGAGATCATGCCGGCCGAGCAACTGGTGGGCGCCATCAGCGTTGCGCGCACGACCCAGGACAGCGCCCGCATCGCCGGAGCGCTGACCGGCGCAGGCCTGTTCGCCGTCCTCGGCATCGGCCTCGTTTACGTGGCAATCGCCTGTCTGTATCTCGCGGCCGCACTTCTCATGCTCTGCCTGACCCGGCCGAAAAGGACCGTCACGACGAGCGATCTTCCGGCGAACAGCCACGCGGTCTCGCGATTGCTGGGCGACCTCAAGGAAGGGATCGTCTATGCCTGGAACGGCCCGGGAATGCGCGCGGCGCTGTGCGTCGCCTTCCTGGCCAATCTCACCGCATTTCCCTTCACCGGCGGACTATTGCCCTACATCGCGCGGGACATCTTTCATACCGACCAAACCGGCCTCGGCTATCTCTCGGCGAGCTTCGCCGTGGGCTCGCTGATCGGCTCCATCACGCTCAGCCTGGTCAGCGGACTGCGCATTGCCCGGCTTCTCATCGGCGCGACGCTGGCCTGGTACGCCATGCTGCTGGTGTTCGTCGAGATCAGGACCATGCCGGTGGCGATGGCCTGCCTCGTTCTCGCCGGCATCGCCCAGAGCATGTCGATGATATCAGCGGCCGTGATCCTGATGCGGACGGCCAGCGCGCACCTGCGCGGCCGCGTCATGGGCGTGCGCATGATGGTGATCTACGGCCTGCCGCTCGGATTGCTCGCGGCCGGCAGCCTGATCGACATCATCGGCTATTCCGCGACGGGCTCGCTCTACGCCGCCGCAGGCTTCATCGCGATGCTGGCGATCGCGGTCCGCTGGCGCGCCGACCTCTGGCCGGTCCACGCCCCCGCAAACGCGCGCTAGTCCCCGTAGCCGCGCAGCCGCTCGACATCGAGAATGGTGACGCCACCATATTCGAGCCGCAGCAGCCCCTCCTTCTCCAGCCGGTTCAGCGCGCGGTTGGCGTTCTGCCGTGACATGCCCGAGAGCGCCCCGATCTCCTCCTGGGTGATTTCCAGATGCGCGGTCGACTCGGGATAGAGGATCGGATTGAACAGCGAGGCGATGCTGCGCGCGAGGCGTGCGGTGGCATCCAGCGTGCGGTTGACCTCGAGCATGCCGATGAACTGGCCGAGCCGCTCGTTGAGCTGACGCACCAGGAAGCGGTTGAAGCCGACGCTGTTCTCGAACAGCCACATGAAGGCGCTGCGTTCCATCAGCGCGACGCGGCTGTCGCGCAGCGCGACCACGTCGTAGCGGCGCGGCTCGTTCTTGAGCACGCTGCCCTCGCCGAACCAGGCCCCGGCCGTCAGCCCCGCAAGGCTCGTCTCCTTGCCGTCGCGCGAGACCCCGCCCATCCGTGCCAGGCCGCTCACCATGCCCGCCCAATAGCTGAACGTATCGCCGCGCATGAACACGGTCTCACCGGTGCGGTAGGACCGTTCCGTGATCCCGGTGCGGGCGACCTCAATCTCCGCGTCCGTGAGCTCGCGCGACCAGGCGGCGACCCGCTTCAGTTGATCCTCTGAAATCATGATGCCGAAGCCAGCCGCACCGTTCGCCACCCAATCTCTCTGCTGCACTGCAACACGATCGCTTCGACCACCATCCGACGAAAGATGAAGGCCACTCCCGCCTGAAAAAACTTTGTCGCAGAATTGTCAGGCGGGAGACATTTCAAAATAGCGCTTTCCCCTATTGAGGACCACCTTGGGCGATGCGGCTTTTGATCCCGATCGGGAGCAAGAGTGGCGCGGCGCCGGTCGAGACCAATAGCTGCATGGCCTCACCGGCACGGCCGTACTAGGATCGCCCGACAGGAACGGACGAAGAGCGCCGCTGAATGCGCCATCACCGGGAGGGATTTGTTTGGTGGCTACCAGTCTCGAAGTGCGCGGCGTGTCCTTGCGATTCGGCGGCGTCCGTGCGCTGACCGATGTCAGCTTTGCCATCAATGACGGCGAGCTGTTCTCGATCATTGGCCCCAACGGCGCCGGCAAGACCTCGATCGTGAATTGTATTTCCGGTCGCTACAAGCCGACCGAGGGCCAGCTGTTCTACCGGGGCCGCGACATCACAGGGCTGACGCCGAACGCGCGCCCCACCCTCGGCATCGGCCGCACCTTCCAGAATCTGGCGCTGTTCCACCACATGAGCGTGCTCGACAACATCATGGTCGGGCGCCATCACCTCCTGAAGAACAATTTCCTCACGGGATCGCTGTACTGGCTCACCGGCGCGCGCAAGGAAGAACTCGAGCACCGCCGCAAGGTCGAAGAGATCATCGACTTCCTCGATCTCCAGTCGGTGCGAAAGGCGCAAGCCGGCACCCTCTCCTACGGCCTGCGCAAACGCGTCGAGCTCGCCCGTGCCATGGCGCTGGAACCGCGCCTCATTCTCCTCGACGAGCCGATGGCCGGCATGAACTTCGAGGAGAAGGAGGACATGGCCCGCTACATCGTCGACCTCAACGAGGAGTTCGGGATGACGGTGGTGATGATCGAGCACGACATGGGCGTGGTGATGGACATCTCCCACCGCGTCATGGTGCTCGATTTCGGCCGCAAGATCGCCGAGGGCGATCCGGCCGCCGTGCTCGCCGATCCCCACGTCAGGCGCGCCTATCTCGGCGAGGAGGACGAGGTGCTGGTCGACCCGGACGATGCTCCGCCAGCGCAGGAGAGTGCGGCATGATGGACTACGCGGGCCGCGTCGCGCAGGCCGACACCTATCCAAAGATGCTGCGGCTCAATGCCAGGGAGCACGGCAACGAGATCGCGTTGCGCGAAAAGGATCTCGGGCTCTGGCGCGTCTTCACCTGGAATGACTACCACACCCGCGTACGCGACTTTGCGCTCGGCCTCATCGAATTGGGCTTGGGGCGCGAGGACGTCATCGGCATCATCGGCGACAACCGGCCAGACTGGGTCGCGGCGGAAGTGGCGACCCACGCCATCGGTGGATTGAGCCTTGGGCTCTATCGCGATGTGCTGGACGAGGAAGCCTCCTACCTCCTCAACTATGGCGAGGCGCAGGTCGTTTTCGCCGAGGACGAAGAGCAGGTCGACAAGCTGCTCGCGCTTGCCGAGCGGGTGCCGCGGCTGAAGCACATCATCTATTCCGATCCGCGCGGCATGCGGAAATACGACGATCCCCGACTGATGTCGGCGGAAGCGTTCGCCGAGCTCGGCCGCGGCCGCGCCACGCGTGAGCCGGAGCTCTACGATCGCCTCGTCGATGCCACCAAGGGCGAGGATGTCGCGATACTCTGCACAACGTCGGGCACCACCTCGCACCCGAAGCTCGCCATGCTCGCCGCCGGCCGCGTGCTCGGCCATTGCGCGACCTATCTCGCCTTCGATCCGAAAGGGCCCGACGACGAATACGTCTCCGTGCTGCCGCTACCGTGGATCATGGAGCAGGTCTATGTGCTCGGCAAAGGCCTCTTGTGCCGGATGAAGATCAACTTCGTCGAAGAGCCTGATACGATGATGAACGATCTGCGCGAAATCGCGCCGACGTTCGTGCTGTTTGCGCCGCGCGTCTGGGAATCCATCGCCGCCGACGTCCGCGCCAAGGTGATGGACGCGACGCCTTTCAAGCAGCGCCTGTTCGACATCGGCATGAAAAGCGGCCTCGCCGCGCTCGAAGACGGCAAACGTTCGAGCTTTGCCGACGCAATCCTGTTCCGCGCGCTCCGCGACCGCCTCGGCTTTACCCGCCTGCGTTCGGCCGCGACCGGCGGCGCGGCACTTGGCCCTGATACCTTCAAGTTCTTCCAGGCCATGGGCGTGCCGCTGCGCACGCTCTACGGCCAGACCGAACTGCTAGGGGCCTACACGCTGCATCCCGAGGGCAAGGTCGATCCCGACACGACGGGCGTGCCGATGGCCGACAGCGTCGAGATCCGCATCGACAATGCCGACGTCCACGGCGTCGGCGAGATCGTGGTGCGGCATCCCCACATGTTCCTGGGTTATTACAAGAACCCGGAAGCGAGCGTTGCCGACATCAGGGACGGCTGGATGCTGTCGGGCGACGCCGGCTACTTCAACGATAACAAGCAGCTCGTCGTCATCGACCGCATCAAGGACCTGGCCGAGACCTCGCGCGGCGAGCGCTTCTCGCCGCAGTTCATCGAGAACAAGCTGAAGTTCTCGCCCTATATCGCGGAGGCCGTGGTGCTAGGGGCCGGCCGCGACGCGCTCGCGGCGATGATCTGCATCCGTTACTCCATCATCTCGAAATGGGCGGAGAAGAGCCGGCTCTCGTTCACGACCTACAGCGACCTCGCCTCGCGCCCCGAGGTCTACGCGCTGCTCAAGAAGGAAGTCGAGACCGTCAACGCCACGCTGCCGCCGGCCCAACGCATCTCGCGCTTCCTGCTGCTCTACAAGGAGCTCGACGCCGACGACGGCGAGCTCACCCGCACCCGAAAGGTGCGTCGCAGCGTCATCAACGAGAAATACGAAGGCATCATCAACGCAATCTACCGCGGCGATGCCGACATCCCCGTCGACACCGTGATCCGCTTCCAGGACGGCACCACGCAACGCGTGCGAACGACGCTGCGCGTGGTGGATCTCGGCGGGCATGGGCATATGGCGGAGGCCGCGGAGTGAGCCTGCTTCCATCCCATCCTGCGGTGCCCGTCGATGCGCCCTCTCCCCCTGTGGGAGAGGGCATCTCCGCAGTCAACCACATCCTCACCCGGGTGAGGGGTCCTCTCTCCGCACCGTCGCTGCCGACAGACCCCCTCACCCGGCTTCGCATCGCGAAGCCACCTTCTCCCACAAGGGGAGAGGGTGCACCGTCATCGCTTCTGCATTTTGCGCGGACATCGACATGAACACCGCCTTCCTCATCCAGCTCCTGGTCAACGGCCTCGTGGTCGGCACGCTCTATGGCGTGGTCGCGATGTCGTTCGTGCTGATCTACAAGGCGACGCAGGTCGTCAACTTCGCGCAAGGTGAACTGCTGCTGGTCGGCGCCTGGGTGTGCTGGGCGCTGCTTGCGAAGTACCAGGTGCCGTTCTGGATCGGCATGCCGATGACGCTGGTGTTCATGTTCGTATTCGGCATCGCGATCCAGGTCCTGATCCTGAGACCGATGATCGGCGAACCCATCATCTCGGTGATCATGGTGACGATCGGCCTCTCGACCGTGCTCCAGGCCACGCTGAAATGGATGTTCGGCGTCAATCCGCAACCGTTCCCGCGCGTGTTCGAGAGCCAGTCGGTCAGCCTGCTCGGGCTTCAGATCCAGACCGTCTATGTCATGAGCCTCGTGGTCTCGGTCGCGATGATGATCGGCATGGCCTGGTTCTTCCGCGCCTCCAAATACGGCCTCGCGATGCGCGCTACCGCGTTCAACCAGCAGGTCGCGCAATCGCTCGGCATCTCCGTCAAGAGCGTGTTCGCGATGGCGTGGGCGATCTCCGCGACAGTGTCGGCGGTCGCGGGCGTGGTGGTCGCCGTCGTCAACGGCGTGTCCTCGGGACTTGCGGCCTACGGCATCAAGGTGTTTCCGGCGGCGATCCTCGGCGGGCTCGATTCCGTTGGCGGCGCCGTGCTCGGCGGCATCATCATCGGCTTGCTCGAGAACATCGCGCAATATGTCGACAGCGAGTATCTGCACTGGGGCAATCTCTACGAGATCGCACCGTTCTACGTCCTCATCATCGTGCTGATGATCAAGCCCTACGGCCTGTTCGGCACCCACGACATCGAGCGGATCTGATCCATGGCCGGCCCTGCCCTCATCCCTGCTGGTGATTTCCGCACCTCCTACGCGGCGGACACCACGATCTTCCCGACCACGACCAGCCGCAACTTTGCGATCATCGGCGTGCTGTTGCTCTGCCTCGTGCCGCAACTCCTTGGCGGGTACTGGCTCAGCATCCTGATCCAGATCGGCATCTTCTCGATCGCGGCGCTCGGCCTCAACATCCTGGTCGGCTTCACCGGCCAGATCTCGATCGGCCATGCCGCCTTTTTCCTGCTCGGCGCCTTCACTTCGGCCTACATCTCCAACAACGCGCCGATCCCGGTGTTCTTCGCGATCCCGCTTGCGGGCGTCGTCACCGCGCTGGTCGGGCTGATCTTCGGCATCCCGGCGGCGCGACTGAAGGGGCTCTACCTCGTCATCGCAACGCTGGCGGCGCAATACATCCTGCTCGACTTCTTCTCCCGCGCAGAGTGGTTCACCGGGGGCTCGGTGCCCGCCAGCGCCAATCCGTTCTCGATCTTCGGCTTCACGCTGCGCGGCGACAGACAGTATTTCTATGTCGTGCTGGCCTATGTGGTCGCGAGCTACGTCCTCGTCACCAATCTGATGCGCACACGCGACGGCCGTGCGCTGGTGGCGATCCGCGACCATTATCTCTCCGCCGAGATCATGGGCATCAACCTCACCAAATACCGCACGCTGTCGTTTGGGCTGGCCGCCTTCTTCGCCGGCATCGCCGGCGCGCTTTATGCCCACTACCAGCTCGTGGTCTCGCAGGAGGGTTTCGGCATCGAGCGCTCGATCCTGTTCCTCGCCATGATCATCATCGGCGGCACCGGTTCGATCATGGGCACGCTGATGGGCACCGCCTTCGTGGTGCTGCTGCCTGAGACGATGGAATTCATCAGCCTGTACCTGAAGGGCGGCGCGATCGACAAGGCGCTGTCCCTCAACACCAACATCACCTTCCTGCGCGAGATCGCGATCGGAGTGATCATCATCGCGTTCCTGATGTTCGAGCCGGATGGGCTTGCCCATCGCTGGCGACAGATCAAGGCGTACTGGAAACTCTACCCGTTCTCGCATTGAGCACGGCAACTCGCTAACCAACTAATAAACAGGAGGAGGCAACCAATGAAGACAAAATCCCTTTTGAGCACTGCATCGCTCGCGCTTGCGATCGCCGCATTCTCGGCCGGCGCGCAGGCGCAGATCGCGATCGGCCATCTCGCCGATTATTCCGGCGGCACCTCCGACGTCGGCACGCCCTACGGCCAGGCCGTCGCCGACACCTTCGCCTGGGTCAACAAGAACGGCGGCGTCGGCGGCAAGCAGCTCAGCGTCGATACCAACGATTACGGCTACCAGGTGCCGCGCGCGATCGCGCTCTACAAGAAATGGTCGGCGCCGGACTCGAAGGTCGCCGCGATCATGGGCTGGGGCACCGCAGACACCGAAGCGCTGACCGGCTTCCTCGCCCAGGACAAGATCCCCGACCTCTCCGGCTCCTATGCCGCAGCCCTCACCGATCCCGAAGGCGTCAGCGGCAAGGCCAAGCCCGCGCCCTACAATTTCTTCTACGGCCCGAGCTATTCGGACTCGCTGCGCGCGATGCTGATGTGGGCGGCCGAGGACTGGAAGGCCAAGGGCAAGCCCGGCAAGCCGAAGTTCGTGCACATGGGCGCCAACCACCCCTATCCGAACGCGCCGAAGGCCGCAGGCGAAGCCATGGCGCAGGAGCTCGGCTTCGAGGTGCTGCCGCCGCTGGTGTTCGCGCTCACACCGGGTGACTACAGCGCGCAGTGCCTGAGCCTGAAATCCTCGGGTGCCAACTACGCCTATCTCGGCAACACCGCGGCTTCCAACATCTCCGTCCTGAAGGCTTGCAAGACCGCCGGCGTCGAGATTCAGTTCCTCGGCAATGTCTGGGGCATGGACGAGAACGCCGCCAAGACCGCCGGCGATGCCGCCAACGGCGTGATCTTCCCGCTGCGCACCGCAGTGAGCTGGGGCGGCGATGCGCCCGGCATGAAGACGGTGATGGAGATCTCCAAGATGTCCGACCCCACCGGCAAGGTCTACCGGCCCGTGCATTACATCGCGGCGGTCTGCTCGGCGCTCTACATGAGGGAGGCGCTCGACTGGGCTGCCAAGAACGGCGGGGCGACCGGCGAGAACGTCGCCAAGGGCTTCTACCAGAAGAAGGACTGGGTGCCGGCCGGAATGGACGGCGTCTGCAATGCCTCGACCTGGACCGACAAGGACCACCGCGGCACGCTGAAGGTCGACCTCTATCGCACCACGATCGCGGGTGCGACCGACGGCGACCTCAATGATCTCATGGCCAAGGGCACGATCAAGCTCGAGAAGGTCAAGACCGTCGAGCTGCCGCGCAAGCCGGAATTGCTGGGGTGGTGAGCCCGGCGCTCACCCAACGCACAACGGTCATCCCCCGCGAAAGCGGGGGATCCAGTACGCCGCGGCCTCTCGGGGAACGTCGAGCGTCTCTGGAATACTGGGTCACCCGCCTTCGCGGGTGACGACATCAAGAGAGTAACTAGCCATGAGTGAACCGGCTCACATCGAGCGTCCCTCCCCCAGCGTCGTGCCCGCGCCGCCCCTCCTCGCCGTCCGCAACATCGAGGTCGTCTATGACGACGTCATCCTGGTGCTGCGCGGCCTCAGCCTCGACGTGCCCAAGGGCGCGATCGTGGCGCTGCTGGGCGCTAACGGCGCCGGCAAGTCGACGACGCTGAAGGCGATCTCGGGGCTGCTCAAGACCGAGGACGGCGAGGTCACGCGCGGCGAGATCCTGTTCGAGGGCTCCGCTATCGCCGGCATCGATCCCGACAAGATCGTGCGTCGCGGCATCTTCCAGGTGATGGAGGGCCGGCGCATCGTCGCCGACATGACGTCGCTCGAAAACCTCAAGCTCGGCGCCTTCACCCGCAGAGACCGCGAGGTCGATGCCGATCTCGACATGGTCTTCAACTATTTCCCGCGCCTGAAGGAGCGCACCGGCCTTGCCGGTTATCTCTCAGGCGGCGAGCAGCAGATGCTCGCGATCGGCCGCGCGCTGATGGCGCGACCGAAGATGATCTTGATGGACGAGCCCTCGATGGGCCTGTCGCCGCTGCTGGTGAAAGAGGTGTTCTCGATCATCCAGAAGATCAACCGCGACCTCGGCGTTACCATCCTGCTGGTCGAGCAGAACGCCCGCGCCGCGCTGTCGGTGGCGAGCCACGGCTACATCATGGAGCAGGGCAAGGTCGTGCTCGACGGCACCGCGGACGAGCTGCGCGACAACGAGGACGTCAAGGAGTTTTACCTCGGCGGCGCCGGCGATCAGCGCAAGAGCTTCAAGAACCTCAAAAGCTTCAAGCGGCGCAAGCGCTGGCTTTGACATAGCGTTTTCAAGCGAAGTGGGAACCGGCTCGCGTGAAGAAAACGCGTCAAAACAAAAGAACTCTAACCTTCAAGCACCTGCTCCGCTTCCGTGACTGCGCAGAGAACATGATAGAACGACGACGCAGGAATGGTGTCGACCAGCGATTTGCCGTCGCGATCGAACTGGTCGTACCAGCCGCCCTTCACGGGATGGCTGAGATAATGCCGTTCGAGCCGCACCAGCGCCGCGCGCGCCTCGTCCGCAGCGCCCGCCTCGCCGGACTCGGCCTGCGCGATCCACGCCTTGGCCATCTCAGTCTGCGGCCACAGCCGGCGCGTGCTGCGACGGATGTTGCCGCTGGCATCGCCCTCGTCGACCAGGCACCCCGTGGCCTCGTCGCGATAGCGCAGCGCGGTCGCGAGCAGTTCGGCGCGACGTTGTCCGGTCGGGCAACCCGTGATGCGTTCAAACCCTTTCAGCAGCCAGACCCACTCGGCCTGATGGCCGGGCTCGACGCTGACCGGCTCGATCTTGGACCAGTCCTCCTCGAAATACTCCGTCAGGATCCGCTTCTGCTTGTCGTAGAGATTGGCGAGGAACAGCGCGAAGAACTCGCCGGCGCGGTTCTGGAACGACAGGTCGTGGGTCGCATCGAAGCATGCGATCATCGCCTCGAACAGATGCATGTGCGGGTTCTGCCGGCGCGGCAGCGAGACCGGCAGACCTTCATGGACGCCGCCATGCGGCGAGCGAAGATGGCTGTCGAGGAAGGCGAGCAGCGCGTCGATCTCGGCGCGAATTTGCGCATCCCGGTCGAGCCCGTAGACGGCCGCGAGCGCAAACAGGATGAAGGCGTGGTCGTAAGCATCGCGTCGGCCGTCCAGCACGGCGCCGTCCGGCGTCAGCCGGTGCACGTAACCAGGCCGGCCGTCGGGCGCCTTCGCTTTGCTGAGCAGATGCTCCAGCCCCTTCAGCGCGATGGCGCGCCCCCCAGGGTACCAGCCCATCTGCGCCGCCTTGGCGTAACAATAGATCTGGCGCGCCTGCACGAGCACGCGCCGCGGTGCGGCCGCATCGGCCGTGCCGTCACGGTGCAGCCGGTCGATGAAACCGCCTGCCGCATCGTCCCAGCCGACGGACGACCACAGCGGCAGCGCCTCGTCGATCATGCGGCGCTTCAGGCGCGCGACGACGTCCGCCGCCTCGTCCGCCGCAATGATGCCTTCGTCCGCCATCGCGTCCTCTCCACGCCTCGACACTGGCCGTCTGATACCCATGCCGGCGGCGGCGTGCAACGGATGCCAACCCGGAAAGACCAGCCATGACTGCCTATTACGACGCCCGCGAGACGCGCGAACCGGCCGTGCGCGAGGCGGAGCTGTTCTCCCGCCTGCCGGACGTGCTACGCGGCGCGATGGCCGCGCCCGCCTACGCCGAGCGGCTGAAGGGCATCGATCCTGCTGCCGTGACGTCCCGGGCGGCGCTGGCGGCCCTGCCGATGCTGCGCAAATCGGAACTGCCCGCCCTGCACAGGGCCTCCCAGCCCTTCGGAGGCTTCGTGACGGCCTCTCCGGGGTCGTTTGGCCGCCTGTTCACCTCCCCCGGCCCGATTTTCGAGCCGGAGGGCCGGCAGGCCGATCCCTGGCGCGGCGCACGGGCCCTGTTCGCAGCCGGGTTCCGCCCCGACGACATCGTGCTCAATACCTTCAGCTACCACCTCACCCCCGGCGGCTTCATCTTCGATGCCTCCGCGCGCGCCCTCGGCTGCGCGGTGATCCCGGCCGGTCCCGGCAACACCGAGCAGCAATTCGAGCTGATCGAGGCCTATCGTCCGGTCGGCTATAGCGGCACGCCCGACTTCCTGAAGATCCTGCTCGATGCCGCCGCGACCGCCGGCCGCGACGTCTCCTCGATCAAGCGCGCGCTGGTCTCGGGCGCGGCCTTCCCGCCCTCGCTGCAGGCCGAGATCAAGTCGCGCGGCATCGACGCCTACCAGGCCTTCGGCACCGCCGATCTCGGCCTGATCGCCTTCGAGAGCGATGCACGGGACGGCATGGTCGTGAACGAGGATCTGATCCTGGAGATCATCAAGCCGGGCACCGGCGATCCCGTGGCCGACGGCGATGTCGGCGAAATCGTCGTGACCTCGCTCGACCCGCATCGTCCGTGGATCCGGCTCGCGCTCGGCGACCTCACCGCCGCACTGCCCGGCCCGAGCAACTGCGGCCGCACCAACATGCGCATCAAGGGCTGGATGGGCCGCGCCGACCAGACCACCAAGGTCAAGGGCATGTTCGTCCGCCCCGAGCAGATCGCCGAGATCGGCAAGCGTCACGGCGACCTGGGGCGGCTTCGGCTCGTCGTCACCCGCGAGGGCGAGGCCGACGCGATGACGCTCAAGGTGGAAACGGCAGGCACGAGCGAGGCGCTCCGCAAGGAGATCGCCGGCACCTTGCGCGCGGTGACGAAGCTCGGCGGCAACGTCGAGCTGGTCAGCCCCGGCGCGCTGCCGAACGACGGCAAGGTGATCGCCGACGAGCGGTAGCGGCAGTTGCGATCGTCTTGACAAGAGACTGGCCGAACGGCGAACAAGGGACGCAAACCCTTTATTGCGACACCCTATGACGACTCCAACGCGCCCAGCCGTCTTCTTCGACCGCGACGGCGTTCTCAATCGCGACGCAGGCTATCTGTTCGAAGCAAGCAAGTTCGAATGGATCGACGGCGCGCGCGAGGCGGTCCGGCTTGTGAACGATGCCGGCTATTTCGCCTTTGTCGTCACCAACCAGTCCGGCGTTGCCCGCGGGTTCTACCAGGAGAGCGACGTGGACGCGCTGCATCGCTGGATAGCGGGCGAACTGGCGGCGGTCGGTGCGCACATCGATGCGTTCGAGTATTGCCCCGATCATCCCGAGGGCGTCGTCGAGCGCTACCGGCGCGACAGCGACCGGCGCAAGCCCGGGCCCGGCATGATCACCGATCTGATGAAGCGATTTCCCGTCGCGACCGAGAAGAGTTTCTTGATCGGAGACCAGCAGCGCGACCTCGATGCGGCGCGCGCCGCCGGCATCCGGGGCCTGCTGTTCCGGGAAAGCAATCTCGCGAATTTCGTGCGTGAAGCGTTGAAATCCGACTGATGCCAAAAACCGGACGGCGCCGCGCGTGACTCAACGCGCCTTGGATAGCCGATACGGTCCGAGATACAGAACATCCAGTCCCGAGCAGAAATAGGTGTGCAGCGCTTCAAGCGGCGCGTTCACGGTCGGCTGCTCGTTGATGTTGAGGCTGGTGTTGATCAGGACCGGCAGCGAGGTCGCCTTCGCGAACTCGCCGATCAGGCGGCTGTAGAGCGGATTGCTGTCCGCATGGACGCTCTGGATGCGCGCGGTGTTGTCGACATGAACCACCGCCGGCATGGTCTCGGCGACCTTCTCGTTGACCGGAAACGTCACCACCATGAACGGCGCGTCGAACGTGTCCTCGAAATATTCGGCCTGGCGTTCGTACAGCACCGACGGACAGAACGGCCGAAACTCCTCGCGATACTTGATCGTAAGGTTGATCCGGTCCTTCATGCCCGCGTGGCGCGGATCGGCCAGGATGGAGCGGTTGCCGAGCGCGCGCGGGCCGTACTCCATCCGGCCCTGGAACCAGCCCACGGTCCTCTGGTCCGTCAGGTCGCTGACGCAGCGCGACACGGGATCGTCGAGCGGCTCGAACTTCGCGCCGATCTTGTCCAGCGTCTCGCGGATCGTGTCGTTGGAGTATTCGGGGCCCCAATAAGCATGGGTGAGCGGAGCGATCGTATGGCCGGCCTCGGCGCATTTCATCATCGCCGCGCCCAACGCCACGCCCGCATCATGCGGCACCGGCGGAACGTAGAGACGTTTCACGGACGGTTCCGCGGCGATCTCCATGTTCATCTTGCAGTTCAACCCGACGCCGCCGGCGATGCAGACGTCGCCGCAGCCGGTCTCGGCGATAGCAGAGCGGATCACCTCGGTGGCGACGATCTCGAGCTGCTTCTGGCCGCTCGCGGCGATGTTGGTCAGCCGCTGGTCGAGCGGCCCGCCACGCAGGCGTCGCGGCCCCAGGATCTCCTCCATCTTCTCAGTGAAGATGCGCTCCTGCCGCGTCGAGAAATCGCTGGTGAAAATCTCGGCGTCGCGCCTGCGCTTGTCGAGTTCAGGATCGAGCTCGTAATTGATGCCCGCCGGGCGCAGCAGCTTGGCGAACTTGTCGAGATATTCGGGACTGCCATAGGACGACAGGCCCATGACCTTGTACTCGTCATTGGTCATCTGATAGCCGAGATACTGCGTCAGCATCCCGTAATAGAGACCGAGACTATTGTTGCGGGCGAAGCGCGTCAGCACGCGGAAATCGTTGCCGCGCGCATGCGCGACGAGGCCGGAGCTGGAATCGCCTGAGAAGTCGAAGCAGGCGACCGTCGCCTCGGAGAACCCCGATCCGTAGAACGAGCTCGCGGCGTGACAGAGGTGATGGTCGTAGAGCTCGATCTTCGGGCTGTGACCGAACTGGTACCTGAAATATTCGGTCAAGCGCTGGGTGTAGTTGGTGTAGGTCTTGAGCGGCGAGCAGATCCAGTCGACGTCGCGCATGGTGATGCCGGCCTGCTTCAGGCAAAAGCCGATCGCCCCGCGCGGCAGCTCGCCGCGCGCATGCTTGGCCAGGGTAAAGCGCTCCTCTTCGGCGGCCGCGATCAACTCGCCGTCGCGCAACAGCACAGCCGCACCGTCGTGGTGGCCATGCTTGATCCCGGAGCTAATTCCAATGACGTACATGCGCAATTACCTCGAAACCTTCCATGGAGCGCCCGACGCATAAAGAGTTGGAGCTCAACCCGCGCACTGTCGAGGCGGAAGCCTCCCGCAACGGTGAGGGTCGTGCGGAAACCAGAAAAGTCCGAACGCACCGGTCTAGGGGTGACCTATATTAACAAAAGCCCGAACAAATCAAGGGCTTGGACCCGCCTTGCCGCAGCTTTCCGGTCCGCTTCGGACGTTGTCTGAGCGACCCGAATGGGATATTCGAGCCGCCACATGGAAACCCCTGCCGACATGACCTGCCCGCTGCTTGCGGCAGACGATGACACCACGTACGGACACGATCTGCCCCGCTCCTGCCCGATCCCATCCTCGTCGATCCCTCCGGAGCTCTAACGCCGTGCGCGTCCTCATCCTCAATGCCGATTATGCGCGCTTCCTGAGGTGGCTGTACCGCCGCACGCCGGATCTTGCCGATGCCCTCTATGCGACGCAGATGGCGGCACGCAATACCAGCCTGTTCGGCGTTGCCGACTTCTACTCGCGCAATTTTGCCGCGGCGGGACACGTCGCGGCCGACATTCACGTCAACAATCCCTGGATGCGGGCGGCGTGGGCGCGCGAGCACGGGCTCGCGGTCGCGCAGCCGGCATCACCTGATGCACCGGTGCAGCGGCAGGCCGTTCCGGGTTGGCTGCTGCGCGCGGTCGCTCCGTTCAAGCCGGTCCTCCGGCCACTCGCGCGCAAGGTAGGCCTGAGCCCGCGGCTCGATGCCGAGGCCGAAAAAATCCTGCTGGCGCAGATCGAGGAGTTCAAGCCGGACCTCGTGCTGAATCAGGACCTGTTCCATGTCGATGCGCGCCTCGCGCGGCAGATCAAGGGCATCGGCCGCCCAATCCTGATCGGCCAGATCGGCATCATGCCCTCACGCGGGCAGGACTGGTCGTCCTATGACCTGATGATTTCGCAACTCTCCAAGGCCGTGCAGTTCTTTCGTGACGCCGGGGTCAGGTCGGAAGTGGTCCATCTGGCGTTCGAGCCCGGTATTCTCGACGTGCTTCCGCCGGCGCCCGAGCGCAGCATCGACGTCTCCTTCGTCGGCGCGATTTCGGCCGACCACCAGCAGCGGGTCGCGCAGCTGGAAGCCGTTGCGCGAAAATACGATCTGAAACTCTACGGCAGCGGCCTCGACAGCCTGCCCGCGTCCTCGCCGCTGCACCGCTGCTATCAAGGCGAGGTCTGGGGCGTGGAGATGTATCAGGCGCTACGCGCATCCCGCCTCACGCTGAACTCGCACATCGACATGGTCGGGCGCGAGGCAGGCAACGCGCGTCTGTTCGAGGCCACCGGCGTCGGAACCTGTCTGCTCACCGACTGCAAGGATAATCTTCACACGCTGTTCGACGACGGACGAGAGGTCGCAGCCTGGCGCTCGGTCGACGACTGCCTCGGCCTGATCGACCGTTACCTCGCAAGCGAGGACGAGCGCCGCGCAATGGCCGCGGCAGGACAGGCGCGAACGCTTTCGGCCCACACATTCCGGCAGCGGATCGACCAGATCCTTCACCTGGCCGGCCGCGGCTAGCGGGGCACGGCGCAGGGCCGCGTCCGCCCTTGACGGTGCAGGGCAAAATAGCCAAAGTGCCGCTGCGTCGAAGACGCTATGTCACTATAATATCAGCGCTTTTTGTCGAGGCTTCGGATGGAACACGTCGAACATGTCAGATTCGGCGAGCAGCTCTACGCGATCATTGTCCGCGCCTCGTTTCGCGAGCCGGGTATTCACTTCTTTTCGTCGCCCGAGCTGTCGCAGCAGCTCGCTTACATGAGCCATCCGAAAGGCAAGAGCATCGAGCCGCATCGCCACAACAAGGTGACGCGGGAGGTGCACTACACCCAGGAAGTGCTCATGATCCAAAAGGGCAAGCTCCAGGTCGACTTCTACACGGTTGAAGAAAAATATCTGGAGAGCCGGGTCCTCGGCGCCGGCGACATCATCCTGCTCTGCAGCGGCGCCCACGGCTTCCATGTGCTCGAACCGCTCGAGATGTTCGAGATCAAGCAAGGTCCGTATTCCGGCGAGAACGACAAGACCCGCTTTGCAGAAGCGCCCCGGTCCGAAATCCGGATCAAGGGTCCCGGGCTGTGACCGCGCCTTTCGTTCCCGTCAACACGCCGCTGCTCGACGGCAACGAGGCTGAGTACCTCGCCGAGTGTATCCGCACCGGATGGATTTCGTCGGAAGGCCCGTTCATCAAGCGCTTTGAGCAGGCGATGGCGAGTGCCGCCGGACGGCGGCACGGCGTCGCCGTCACGAACGGCTCCGTTGCGCTCGACATTGCCGTTCACGCGCTCGGGCTCGCGCCGGGTGACGAAGTCATCATCCCGACCTTCACGATCATCAGTTGCGCGGCGGCGATCGTGCGGGCCGGCCTCGTTCCCGTCGGTGTCGATTGCGATCCCGCAACCTGGAACATGACGATCGAGGGCGTGGAGTCCGCGATCACGCCGCGAACGCGCGCGATCATGCTGGTCCACATCTACGGCCTGCCGGTTGATCTCGACCCGATCCTCGCGCTTGCCCGCAAGCGGGGCCTGAAGGTGATCGAGGACGCCGCCGAAATGCACGGCCAGACCTATCGCGGCGCGCCCTGCGGCAGCTTCGGCGACCTCTCGACCTTCAGTTTCTATCCCAACAAGCACGTCACCACCGGCGAAGGCGGCATGATCGTCACCGACGACGACGCGCTTGCCGATCGCCTCTCGGGCCTGCGCAATCTCTGCTTCCAGCCGCAGCAGCGCTTCGTTCATGAAGAGCTTGGCTGGAACGCGCGCATGACCAACCTTCAGGCCGCACTCGGGGTCGCCCAGGTGGAGCGACTGCCGCAAACCGTCGAGATCAAGCGCCGCATCGGCCGGCTCTACGACAGCCATCTCGAGCACGTCGACCGCATCCGCCGTCCCGTACCTCGGACCAACTACGCCGATAACATCTATTGGGTCTATGGCGTCGTCCTGAGCGACGACGTTCCGTTCGATGCAAAGGAGGCGATGCGGCGGTTGGGGGAAAAGGGGATCGGCACACGGCCGTTCTTCTGGTGCATGCACGAGCAGCCGGTCCTGCGCCGCATGGGCCTCATGCTGAACGAGTCCCATCCGAACGCCGAGCGCATCGCCCGCCGCGGCTTCTATCTGCCGAGCGGACTTGCGCTCACCGACGACGAGATCGCGCGATCCGCGGACGCGTTGAAGGAGATCCTGGCGTGAGCGTGTTTGCGGATTACGCGCCCTGGTACGATCTCCTGTACCGGGACAAGGATTACGCCGCTGAGGTCGACTTCGTCGAAGCCCGGCTGCGCAGGGCTGGCATTGCCTCGGGCAAACTCCTCGATCTCGGCTGCGGCACCGGGCTGCATGCGATCGAATTCGCGCGCCGGGGCTGGCAAGTCGCCGGCGTCGATCTCAGCGCGGACATGATCGCGAAAGCGAAGGCGCGCGCCGCGCAGGCTGGGCTCGATATTCCCTTTCGGCAGGGCGACGCGTGCGAGGTCGGCGCGGAGCGCGATTGCGACGCCGTGGTCTCGCTGTTTCACGTCGCGAGCTACCAGAACGACCATGAGCAGCTGGCTGCGCTTTTCCGTACCGCCCACGCGGCGTTGAAGCCCGGCGGCGTGTTCTTCTTCGACTATTGGTACGGCGGCGCCGTGCTGGCCCAGGGTGTCGAGACGCGCGTCAAGGTCATCGAGCAGGCTCCGCTGCGCCTGACCCGGATCGCGCAATCCGACCATGACGAACCGAAAGCGACGGTGCTCGTGAACTACACGCTGTTCTGCGAGGACACGGACCGCTCGACGATCCGGCGCGTCGACGAGACCCATCGCATGCGCTACTGGTTTCCCTTCGAGATCGACGCCGTTCTCAGGCGTTGCGGGTTCGAGCCGGCCGGCAGCCATGCCTGGCCGTCCGACGCCGCGCCGAACGTGAAGGACTGGGGCGCCTATACGGTCGCGAGAAAGGCCGCGCAGCCGTGAAGCGCTACCACGTCGGCATCTTTCTCGAACTGCCGCTGGACGTCGGCGGCGGCTTCCAGCAGTCGCTCACCGACATCATCTGGATGCGCGACTGGGCCGCGACCGCCGACATCGACGTCACTGTGTTCACGACGCTCCCCGACAACGTCGCGATCCTCGCCGAGCTCGGTGTCAACAGCGTTCATCTGAAGCTCGGCTGGCTCGACCGCCTGTTCCTCTTCCTCAAATATTCCGGACCGTTCGACCTGCTGCAATACTCCTTGCGGGCCCGTGCGCCGTTCGAGAAGAAGCTGATCGGGGCCGGTGTCGACATCGTCTATTTCACCACCACGTCGAACTGGAACCTGCTGCTCTACAAGCTGCCGTTCATCATCACGATCTTCGACGGCTGCTTCCGCGACAGCCCCGAATTCGACGAGGTGCGCGAGTTCGCCCAGTTCGAGCGTCGCGACATCGTGTGGCGCAGTGCCGTCACCAAGGCCGCGGTGGTCGTGACCAACGCCGACGAACTGATCGACATGCTTTGCCGGCGCTACGCGATGGAGCGCGACCACGCTGTCTGCATTCCATTCTCGCCGTCGCTCTACGTCTCGCGCTCGGCTGCGGCCGAACAAGAGGCCGAGGACACCGCGATCCTCGGCAAGCACGGCATCGAGCCTGGCTATCTGTTCTATCCGGCACAATTCTGGTCGCACAAGAACCACGCAACCGTGCTGCTCGCGATGCGCCTGCTCAGGGATCAGGGCCAAACTCACAGACTGGTGCTCTGCGGCTCCGATCCCGGTGCGCGCACCGCGTTCGAGGCGTTGGTCGCGCAACACGGGCTCGGTGATTGCGTGCGCATGCTCGGCTTTGTCCCCAACGTGGAGCTTGGCGCGCTCTATCGCGGCGCCCACGCGCTGGTGATGGCCACCTATTTCGGCCCCACCAACCTGCCCCCGCTCGAGGCGTGGGCGGTCGGCACGCCGGTGGTCTATCCGGAAGCCTTCCAGGCGCAGGCCGGCGACGCCGCCATCCTGTTCGACTATGACGATCCAGATTCGCTCGCGAAGGCTATCGCCAGGCTCGGTTCGGCCGAGGAGCGCGCGCGGCTCGCCATTGCAGGCAGGCAAAGGCTGGCCTACTTCGCCGAGCGGATTGATGAGGGCCACCGCCAGCTCGCGAAGCACCTGTTGCGGCTCAGGTACCGCCGCTACCCCCAGATCTATTGAGATCAGGGCAACGCTGGAGGGAGAGCGCGGGACCTGTTGCTGAACCGGCCTCGTATCAGCTCGGTACCGCCGCCAGCACGTATTGGCGCACACGCGCGATCAGAAGCGGGCTCGCCGCGAGCATGACGACGACGAGCCAGATCGTGCATTCCGCCAGGAAGCGGAATATCCCCGTTCCAGGTACCATCGCGTGGATCGCCAGTCCAAGCCCCCATCCGCCGGGTATGATTACGACCATGCTCGCGATCAGGACCAGCATGTGACGGAGCGGATGGGCAAGCGTCTGCCTCATGATGACGAGCGTCAGGATTCCGAACTGCGTCAGCAGATCGCTCGCCACGATCGCGATTGCCGCGCCGAGGGGCCCGAGCCTGGGAATGAGCAGGACCGACAGGATGAGGAAAGCAATCAGCTGCAGCCCCTTGGTTCGAACCAGGAGATCGCCGCGATTGCTGTGATTGGCAAAGACGAAAGCCATCAGCGACGGCGCAACGACGGCGGAGCCGAGCAGCAGCGCGACGGCGAGCGTCGCATCGTTCGGAATGCTGCCATGCGTCCACAAGGCGAAAAAATCCGACCAGAACGGCAACAGGCCTGCGACGATCAGACTGGCCATCGCGGTGACAAGCAGCGAGCCTTGGGCATAGAGCCGGCGCAGCCGCTCCTTGTCGCCTGTCGCATAGTCGTGACCGAGCTCGGCGCCGATCGGCAGTGTCATCAGGACGCAAAGGCCTCTCAGGAAGCTCGATATCACGCGGACCAGGCCCCATTGCGCCACGGCCACGCGATCGGGGACCATCGCACTGACCAGCAACATCGGCGCGTTGACCAGCGCGAGCTCCGCCATGTTGGAGATGAAGAACGGAAAGCCAAGGCGGAGCTGCCCGGCGCTCCAGCGCCAGGACGCTACGGAGCGCGCCACCAGGCGCCCACGAGCGCGCCGCAGGAACGGCAACTGGCGGGGCGCGTCATAGACAATCAGGAACAGCGCAAACAGGATCTGCGCCGAGACATAGGCAATCGCCACCGCGAGCAGGCTGCCGAACCAGGCGATCGCGACGAGTTGCCCGACCTGTCCGAGCCCCAGCGCGACGTTTTGCGCCCACACCGCGCGACCGTATTTGCCGCGCGCGCGATAGAGACCGGCGACCAGATTGGCCGGCAGCGAAAGCAGCGTGCCGACGGTGATGACGAGCATCGCCGTGTCGAAAGTCGGCAGCCCGCGAAATCCGAGATATTCGGCGGACGGAAACAGCTCGGTGCCGACGATCAGCAGCGCCCCGAGCATCACGATGATCCGCAGATAGATCCGCATGATGCGCACGTAGAAGTTCGCCGTGCGCCCGTCGCAATCAACGCAGGATTTGAAGGCGAGAAACCGGTTGATCGAGCGAAGCTGCAAGCCCGCGTCCGCGACGACGATGAGGTTTCCGGCCGCAAAGAGCGCGAGCCACGCAGCGAGCATGTCGCTGCTCCAGAAATGCAGGAAGGCAGGAATGAGGAGCAGCTGCTGCGTCAGCGCCAGAAATACCTGCACCAGATTCGCCGACCAGCCGTGAATGAGCCGGTGAAGGCGACTGGTGCCCTGTTCGCTCCTGGGGCCGTTCGCCCCGCCCGGCGCGTCAACCTGGGTATCGGTCAAGCCGCATCCTTCCCACAAACGCCCGCCCCGAACCGTTGCGATCGCAAGCGACAGGGCAGCGCGGCAGTTCCGTCGGACCCCATCCGATCGCCAGTTGATTCCCGCAGCGGAAACCGCCAACGTGGTTTCGAAACAGAGCGTTAGCGCGCGTCTTAAGGTGGTTCAACGGCTTAGGCAATGGCATCCGAATTCATCCCATTCAATCGGCCCTACGCAACCGGAAAGGAGCACGGCTACATCCAGAATGCACTGGAGAGCCTTCACGTGTCCGGTGACGGTCGCTTCACCAAACTTTGCCACCAATGGATCGAGCAGCGCACCGGATGCGCGAGAGCGTTGCTGACGCACTCCTGCACCTCGGCCCTCGACCTCGCCGCGATGCTGATCGACCTCAAGAGCGGCGACGAGGTGATCCTGCCCTCGTTCACCTTCGTCTCGACGGCGAACGCCTTCGTGCTGCGCGGCGCGGTCCCGGTCTTCGTCGACATTCGCGAAGACACGCTCAACCTCGATGAACGGGAGGTCGAGGCCGCGATCACCTCGCGCACGCGCGCGATTGCGCCGGTGCATTATGCCGGTGTCGGTTGCGAGATGGACGCGATCGTCACGATTGCCCGGCGTCACAATCTGCGGATCGTCGAGGATGCCGCACAAGGGGTCGAGGCGAGCTACAAAGGCTCGCCGCTCGGCGCCATCGGCGATTTCGGCAGCTTCAGCTTCCACGAGACCAAGAACATCATATCGGGCGAAGGCGGCTGCCTGCTGGTGAACGATCCCGCGTTCGTGCTGAACGCCGAGATCATGCGCGAGAAGGGCACCGATCGTAGTCGGTTCTTCCGCGGTGAGGTCGACAAATACACCTGGCAGGATATCGGCTCCTCCTATCTTCCGAGCGATCTCACCGCCGCCTTCCTCTGGGCACAGCTCGAGCAGGCCGAGCGCATCACGCGCGAGCGACTGGCGATCTGGAACAAGTATCACGACATGCTGGCGCCGATGGAGCAGCGCGGCCTCCTACGCCGCCCCGTCGTGCCTGACCACTGCCTCCACAATGGACATCTCTACTACGTGCTGCTGCCTCCGGAGGTCGACCGGTCCGTGGTGCTGCGCAAGCTCAGGGACGAGAACATCCATGCGGTCTTCCACTACGTGCCGCTGCATTCCTCGCCCGCGGGACAACGGTTCGGGCGGACGCATGGCGATCTGGCGCTGACAACCGAACTCTCGGAACGTCTGATCCGACTGCCGATGTGGATGGGGTTGCAGCAGGCCCAGCAGGAGCGGATCTGCAACACGCTGGGGACGATCCTCGGGCGGTAAGCACCAGATCTATAGTCCGTCCGATTCGCCATTCTTTGGGCCAGAACGCGATACGAAGGGCTCAAAGGACAGATCGCCCGCCGTCGGCGCCACCAGCTTGCCGCCTTCGACGGGAGCGCTCGCCACGCCTGGCACTCCGGGTGGCGTCGGCGGCGGGGCAAGCTGCCCATCCAAGCGCCGCAGAACGAGCACCTCGCTGCGACCGCCCTGCTTGAGGGTCATCTCGCACGGCTGAACCGTGCCGGCGCGGGATTCGCCCTGACGCAGCCGGACCACCTTCTGGTCGGTGCGGTCGATCAGGATCGCAAGGGCATCGCCCGCCCCCACCAGGATCAGCGGCGGCGCCGCCTCCACCGCCTTGGACGGCAGCGCGCTAACCTCCTCGACCAGTGTCGTGGCCGCCGCACGGGGCGGCGGACGGCGCCGGGGCCGAGAAGGTCGGACGCTCCTCGGTCGCGGTCAGGGCGGAGAGCGGCACCGACCACAGCGGATTACCGCTACGGGACCGGCTTGGCAATCGGCTTCACGGTGCCGACATCGATGTTCTCGCTTGGGGGCGCGGCCTCTTCGGGCGGGATGTCGATCCGGAACAAGGTCGCGGCCATCGCTCCGGGGCGCGCCCAGAGCCCCAGGCCAATCCGATCAATCCCAGACTGCTGGCCAATAGAATTCCCCTACGGTCGGTCGTCGAACCAGACCGCCCTTGCTGACAGGCCAACAGCCTGGGTCTTGGGGTCCCGGCGATCAAACCCGCACCGAATTAAGATTTAGCCCAACGTCGGTTCCAGGTCAGGTCCGGAGCCCTGTGGATGCTGCGCTCGGCGGCTTGCGAGGCGCGGTACGCGGCCATCGCCAATGGCAACGGCGTGCTCGACATCCAGCAGGTCACCGCGGGCAGTGCCGACTCGCTGACGCCGACGATCGCGCAGCGCCGCGTCAAGAGCTCGATCGCCGTGAGGAGCGGACAGACCGTGTTGCTCGCCGGCCTGATCAGCGAGACCGAGAACAAGCAGCGCCAGGGATTGCCGATCCTCGATTCCATCCCGGGCGTCGGCGACGCTTTCTCGCACCGGGGCACCGGCCGGTCACGCACCGAGCGGATCCTGTTCATTCGTCCGGCCGTCATGCGCGACGGGCTCGATGCAAGATGAACGGCCGCCTGGTCGGCACCAGCAATCCGGTCGTGGTCGTTCCCAAGGCAACATGCTGACGGCGTGACAGACGAGCCGGCCATCCCTGCCCAGGGCTCGGCGTCTCAGGCTCAGCGTCCCAAGATTCGGGGTCTCAAGGCTCAGGCCCGTTCTCAGCCTCATTTTACGCGCGGGCGTCGCCGCCGCCGGCGCCGAGGGGCTTCTGGGGGGCCCTCCTGGCCGCCCTGATCCTTGCCATAGCCGGCAACTGTTATGTCGGCTTGGCCTGGAGGTACGGCTTCCTGTCGCGCATCATGGCATTGAGGACCGTCAGCAGGTTCCTGGAGACGGCGATGAGAGCGAGCTTGGCTGGTTTGCCGGCCTGCCGCAGTCGTGCGTAGAAAGCCTTGAACGGATCGGCCCGGCGAGCCGCGTTGAGAGCGGCCATGTAGAGGGCGTCACGGACGCGCTTTCGACCGCCGGCGATCTTGCGTTTGCCACGGAAGGTGCCGCTGTCGACGTTGAAGGGGGCCAGGCCGGCGAGCGCCGCTATCTGCTTGGCTCCAACATGTCCGAGTTCCGGCATCTTCGTGATGAGCTGCATGCAAGCCACGGGACCCACGCCAGGCAGTGAGCGAGTGCCTTGATGTCGGCTTCGATCTCGGCAATCTCGCTGCCGAGGACCTCAACGAGGCGGCTGATCCGTTCGGCCATGGCGCGGTCGTCGGTCTCGCTGCGCCGGTTCTTCTCCTGCGCGCGCATGAGAACCAGCTGATCTCGCCGTTTTGCAAGCCCTGCCAAGGCATTGCGAGCGAGATGGGCAGCCTGCTCGCTGGTTGGCTGCATGGCCCGTGCAAAGGCTGCCAGCATCCGCGCATCGATCGGGTCGGTCTTGGCGAGCTGGCCGCTGGCACGCGCGAAGTCGCGGGCCCGGGCCGGATTGATCCGGGCGAAGCGGATGCCGGCCTGGCTCAGCGCCTCGCGAAGCTCGAGGTCATAGATACCCGTTGCCTCGAAGACGACCAGCACATCGCATCGCCAACGCGCCGCGATCTGTGTGATGGCCTGCGTCGCGTTGGCGATGCGCTCGGCACGCCCAAGCCCTCATCGAAGATATCGAGATATTTCTTGGAGACGTCGATTCCGACGTAACGAAGGGGCGAGGTCTGTTGGGCAGCCTCATGCAACTGTTCAGGTTGGTAATGGAACGGGCGGGAGACCGAGCCGGCTCACGGCGTCAAGCGCCAAGGACCCAACGGCTTCCCGCCCAACCAATCCTGACAGACCTCCAAGACACAGGGACCGACGCCCGCAACTAAGGCATCCCCAACGTGTTCACGGCCACCGCCTTTACCCTCGCCCTGCTCCGGGCCTGGGCGGTCGGTCGGGCCGGAGGCAGGCGCGAAGACTCCGCTCCGGATGGCCTTGCGGGCCCTCGCGGTGGTCTTGCCGCTGCTCGCCCTGATATGCGTACCGGCGCTGGCGCGGCCTTGAGGGCTAGCGGGGATTGCCGGCCCCTGCCTCCATCTCACGACGGTCGCCGTGGCGATCGAGCTGGCCTCGCTGGCGGCGATCGCCGTCTACGTCCTCAATGCTGCATTGCGAAGAAGGCCGTTGAGCACAACCGCCTTTCGGCCTGTTTCTGGCACCGGCGATCTGGCTGGGCTGACTGGGCGAGGTCATGGCGGCCAAATGGATCACGGGCTGGCCCACGCTCTGGCCAGCCTGGAGCCAGCCCTAGTCCCTTCGCTTCAATGCTCGCGGCTCGGCGTCCATTCCAGCGCGCGCATGAACGCCTCCGCGATCTCGGCACGCGTCATCTTGGCGGTGACGGCATCGCGGGTCCGGGCCCGCGCCTCGCGCGCCCGCGGCGGCGCAGGCGCCCCTGGGAGTTCGTCGCGCGCTCCACTCAGAACCCACCACGTGTTAGCTGGTTCGAAGCGCTCGATTGACTTGGCCGGCTATCGAGGACACGCGGACCGCGCCTCAATCGAGGCGCAGAAGTTTGCCGACAAACCTCCCGCCTGGAGTCGTGAGGTGCCCGTCATCCCAACTCAACAATTCCCCCTGGGAAATCGGTGTATGGGTGAGGCAGCCCTGCTCGTTGCACAGCGCATCGAACGGCGACACGAACCGCGCCCCGATCGCAACTGACATTGCCGCAAGTGCATCGTTTATCTCTTTGTACGGCAACTGTTTCGGACGCAGTCGATCGGGAAGCCGACCATTCGCTCGCCAATATTCATAGACCTGCGTCGGCAAATCGGGGGACCAAAGCGGCAACTGACCGACGATGACGACATCGTCGACGAGGCCCTTAAGCTCCGTCAGAGCCTCCATCAGCCCCTTATCCTGCGGGTCAGCCGCGAGATAGTTTTCATACCTCGCCCAAACCGCAAACAGGATGACGGTTCGTGGTTTGAGTTCGGCTATCCTGCGCAGAACCGCGGCGTTGGCCTTCGTGCAGTTCTCGTAGGGGCCTTCACGTGACGGTGGGCAGCCATCCCTTGTGTATTGCGCAATGTCGCTCCCGTCACGCTTGAGTCCCGCGTAGAGCCGTCCCGCGTGTGAGTCGCCCCATATCAAGCTGGCTCCCTTGCCGCATTCGGGCGCATAGCCGTCGAACGGTGCTTCCGCACTTAACCAGCATCTCCGAACGCGCGCGTTCGAGGCAGGATCGTATTGCATCGTTGCGAGGACGGATTGGACATCGCCGGGATAGCGACGGGGCAACCCTCCACTTTGCCAGACGGCGGCGGAAAAACCAATGACCGCCGCCATGCCGGCGAGCGAAACGGCGACGCCATGCCTTCTCAACTTTCCAAATCGGATGGGGTGCTCGACGAACCTGGTCGTCAGCGCGGCCAGCAACAGGCTCAGCACGACGAGTGCTGCTCGAACCGAAACCGATCTCGCGCCAAGGATGGCTGCATATGAGAGAAGAGGCCAGTGCCAGAGATAGAACGGATAGCTGACCAAGCCAATGGAAACAGCCCACTTCTGCGCCAAAATCCGCGAACCGCATACAATGACAATGGAAGTGCCGATAACTGGAAGCAATGCGAGCAAGCCGGGAAAGGGACTCGACTTGGTCAGCATCGCGGTACTCCCGACGATGAGCGCGATTCCGAGATTGGACATCCATTCGCGATCCCGAACGCGCAGGTTGCTGCATGCCAAAATTCCCCCGACACCCAACTCCCACAGGCGCGACCACGGAGCATAGAACGCCGCGGTAGCGTCATATCGGACGGCAAAGCAGCTGTAGATCAGCGAGACCGCTACCACGGCCGAAAGGCCTACCACGAGGCGCCTCGATCGATAGAGCAGCAGCAGCAACAGCGGCCAGATCAGGTAGAACTGTTCCTCCACGCCGAGAGACCAGAGGTGCAGGAGCGGCTTCGTCTCCGAGGCCTGATCGAAATAACCGACTTCGCTCCAGGACAGAAAGTTCGGAACGAATAGAACCCCAGCAAGTCCATGGCGTCCGAGCACTTGAAACCGCGCCGGCAAGAGCTGCAGCCAGCCTATGGCCAGCGTGACGAAGATGACGACCAAAAGTGCGGGAACGATCCTGCGAATGCGCCGTGCATAAAAGCCTGCGAAGCTGAACTTTGATGCGTTGAGATCAGACAGGATGATCCCGGTGATCAAGTAACCGCTGATCACGAAGAAGACATCGACGCCTACAAATCCGCCAGTGACAGTGCTGGGAAAGGCATGAAACAGGACGACGAGGATCACCGCAACGGCGCGAAGACCATCAATCTCGGCACGATACTGCTGGATCATGTCAACTGCGCTTCTGCTCGGCGATCGCTGGCCGAGCGCCGACGGAACAAGATCCGGCAGCGCGCGCAGTTTTGGGAGGCCATTTCCACAGCAGTGCACTCATCTTGCAATTCAACGTAAGTTCCCGTCAGCATGCCGCCACGAAGCTAAACCGCCCGTCCGACGACGATTCGGCTGCCGCCAGCGGGCCAGCGCAGGCCCGCAAGTGTCATGCGCACTTCGGCACGCAAAATCGTGGTGAATATACTGTTGACCCGCGGATCGAGCGCGAATTCACGCTCGACTTCCTCGTTGCCGGCCTTGCCGCGGCTCTTCAGGCGACTTGCGACCATCAACGGCAACAGCAGTGACGTGTACGAGCTCGAGAACAGCGGCTCAAAGCCGTTGCGACGCATCTTCTCTTCGAGCTCGCCACGGCGGTAGCGACGCTCGTGATAGGCAATCTCGTCGGCACGGCTCCACAGCCAGGGATGCTGAGGCACGGCGACGATGATGCCACCGCCGTCCACCGTTGCCGCACGCATCCCGCGCAAAACGCCTTCGTCATCGGCAATATGCTCGATCACGTCGAACGCGCCGACGAGGTCGAACGCACCGCGCGCCGGAATGTGGCGCGCATCCATCTGCACGAATTCGACGTGCGGCAGGCGCGCGCGGGCAAAGGCGAGCCCAGACGGATGCAGCTCCGATCCGACCAGCCGCTGCCACCGGCGCGATTGCGCGAACGCGCGCAGCACCACGCCGTTGCCGCAGCCGATCTCGAGAAAGCGGCGCGTTTTGGGAAAGAAGCGATCGGCAAGTCCGACCAGCAGCTGATTGCGCGCGACGAACCAGAAATGCTCGTCCTCGACCTTGGCAAGCGCCTCGAAGCCGTGCGGATCCATTCCGCTGATCGTATCGGCGAGTTCGGGCGCAAACATCGGGATGCCTTCGCGCTCTGCCACGGCCACCGAGCAAGCAGGGCAACGCCAGCCGACCGGCCAGGTCGGTTCGCTGTCGTGGATTTCCTGTTCGGCACCGCAGGCCGGACAGCGGCGGCGCCCTCGGACCGAATCGATCATACGAAACTCACGGTGGCCGCAGATTCGGCAGGACGGACAATAGGGAGTGAATTCATCGCGGAGTCACTGTAAACACGGTCCAGATGGAGGCCCGGACGAGGGCCTTGCCAACAAACTGTTCGGATCACCCACGCGCGTCAAGTTCCATCGCGGCGCGTCGTCTGGCGCCGCCCCTGAAGTCATAGCTGTGCGAATCTCGATCATCCAGTCCTGCTACATCCCCTGGAAGGGCTTTTTCGACCTTATGGGGCGATGCGACGAATACGTCATTTTCGATCGTATGCAATATGTGAAGCGCCACTGGCACAACCGCAACAGGATCAAGACCGCCAATGGCGTCGAATGGCTGACCATTCCCGTCGTGACCAAGGGACGGTTCGACCAGCCGATCGACGAGGTCGCGATCGAAAAGCCCTGGGCCGAGAAGCACTGGCGCACGCTGGAACTTGCCTATCGTCGCGCACCATTCTTCGATGCATTCGCACCCGCGGTCCGCGCCTGGTACGAGCGCGCTGATAGGGAGAGCCGCCTCACCTGCGTCAACGAGCTTTTCATGCGCGAGATCGCGGGCCTGCTCGGGCTGAAGACGCGGATTGTCAGGGATACGGCCTACCCCGCGGAGGGCGTGAAAACAGCCCGACTGCTGGCGATCGCACAGGCCGCTGGCGCCAACCGCTATCTCAGCGGCCCTTCAGCACGCGCTTATCTCGACGAGTCCCTGTTCGCCGCAGCCGGAATCGCCACGGAGTGGATGAACTACCAGGGCTACGCCGACTATCCGCAGCTCCATGCCGGGTTCGAACATGCCGTCAGCGTGCTCGACCTAATTTTCAACACCGGCCCGGACGCGAGGCACTTCATGCGTAAGCCTGAGCGGTGAAAGACCGCTGGATTCGGGCCCTGGACGAAAAAATCCCGGGACGAGTCCCGGGATTTTCGATTGTTGAGGCGCGCGATCCGTGGCTGACGCGACGGCTTGCGACAAGGCGTGCGCTTACTGCTCGCCCAGACCGGTGCAGGCGCCACCGGCGGCAATGACCGCGGTTCCGAACGCCGAATCGCCAAGCAGCCGGTTGTTGCCGTGGGAAAGCGCTGTTCCGTTGAAGCCCGTGCTATTGAGCGTCACGTCGAAGTTCGACAGGCGGATGTTGGTGAGGGACTGCACGCCGGTCCCGTTGCCGGTAATCGAACTGCTTTCGATATTGATTGCGCCACTGGCGTTGGCCTGCGCACCGGTGGTATTGCCGGGAAGCACGGAGCGCGTGACCATGGCAAGATTGCCGTTGCCTGCCGCGATGCCGAAGGGATTGCCGACTGACTCGCCCCCATCAAACACAGCCCGGATCGGGCTGGTCGCGGCCGAGGTTATGCCGTTTCCGGTATTGTTGCTGATGATGGTGTTGCGAACAAAGAGCTGGGTATTGCCCGCAGTTCGGGCGTCGCTGATGCCGGCTTGCGAGAATTGCGTAATCACGCAGTTCTCGATCGAGGCTGTCTTCGCCGACAGGATGCGGACGCCGTTTAGAGCGGGGGAAGCGGTACCGGCGAGGCCTTGAAGCTGGATACAACGGAGAGTGACCTTATCGGTCGCGGCCGCGTTGATAACAATGCCGTTCGTGCCCGCAATCAGGACGGATCCGAGGTTGTAACCGCAGTTCACGGTGATCGACTTGGTGATCGTCAGGGCGCCGTAGCCGGCCGGATCCAGAAAGTTGATCTCGCCAAACGCCGCGGTCTTCGAAATCGCACCGGTGACGTCGTCCCCAACGCCAGACACCCAGGTTCGCGTCGCCCGGGCATGAGCCGGGGCCGGCATAGCAGCGGAACGAACAGGCCTACAGCAAGTGTGTATAAGTCTAAACAGGGCATGATGCCTTCTAAAGTGAATGCAGTAGCTTCCTTCCTAGAAGCTGCCCTCCGCATCAGGCAAGCCGGCACTCGCAAGCCGAGCCAGGAGTGTAATCTCCTCCGGAGATAGTCCGCAGGTGCCTGCCAAAGCGAGGGTTACGCAAACGAAAATCGGAAGCGAATCAAGTCGAGCTAGCAAATTTCTGCCGGAAAGACGGTCCGCACTCGGTCAGTATGTCCTTTGAACGCCACACTGGTTCAAAGCCGGTGCAACTTCATCTTGTATTTCCTCGAGGTTGATTCACGGCCTGCACGCGTTTGCGCCTCCCGCCCACTTGCCGTATGAGACTGCCTCATGGACTCGTTCCCGCGACATCTCCCTAAGGCATTGCAAAGCCGGATGATTCGCAGAGCGTTAGCAGTCCCGAAGAGGAAGTGATGCAAACGACGCTGGAACGCCCCGAGGCCCTGGTGCGAGTGGGAACTTTCCCCCAGGGGGTACCACGAACGGCATCATTCTCTGACATCGATTGCGAGGTTGCCAGGAGCTACCTTGACGCAACGGGCGTCTCGACGCGGAGGGAGTCGCATTGAAGGTCTCTATCGTCACCACGCTTTACCGATCCGCGGCCTATATCGACGAGTTCCATCGACGGGCAATGCAGGCGGCGAGCGCAATCACAGACGACGTCGAGCTCATCATGGTCAATGACGGCTCTCCGGACGACAGTCTGGAGGTGGCCGTCGAACTGCACAAATCCGATCCGCGCGTGGTCGTCGTCGATCTCGCTCGCAATTTCGGTCACCACAAGGCGATGATGACGGGCCTTGCTCACGCAACCGGCGAATTGATATTTCTCATCGACAGCGACCTGGAGGAGCCGCCCGAAAGCCTCCAGCAGTTTTATGAGCTCTTCAAGCGGGAAGCCTGCGACGTCGTTTACGGCGTCCAGGAAAGCCGGCGCGGCGGATTTTTCGAGCGGACGACCGGTGCGCTGTTCTTTGCTGCCCTCGATGTCCTGGGTGACCGACCGGTTCCGCGCAATGTGGTGACGTCGCGCCTGATGACGCGCGATTATGTCAACGCTCTGGTCAGCCATCAGGACCGGGAATTCATCATCTCGGATCTGTGGCAGGTGACCGGCTTTCGTCAGACTGCGATCACCGTGAAGAAGCTTTCGTTGTCGCCATCCACCTATTCGTTGCGCAACCGGATCGAACTTGCGGTCAAGCATGTCACGACGACGTCGACGCGGCTGCTCTACTTTGTTCTCTACACCGGAATAGTTATTTTCGGACTTTCCGGTGTCCTAATCCTGTATTATCTGGTGCGCTACTTCGTCTCGGGGATCGGTGTGGATGGCTTCACTTCGCTCATCATATCGATCTGGTTCCTGGGCGGCCTGATAACGCTTATCCTAGGCATTCTCGGAATCTACATCGCAAATATCATGTCGGAAACCAAGCGGCGTCCCTACACGTTGGTTCGCCGCATCTATAGGATGGACAATGCAATCGATCGCAAGCCGAGCCGTGACGGCTTGTCAGACGCGCAACTCGTGATTCGACGATAATCAAATGAATAACGCGATTGACCCTCCGATCCTGCAACAGGTCGCGGCGCACTACACGTCCAAGCTTGAGACGCACGGATCGACTTCGCAAGGAGTCGACTGGAACGACGTCCACTCTCATGAGCTGCGACATCGGCAGTTTCTCCGCCTCATTGAGAGCTCCCCTGACGCCTCGCTCATTGATCTCGGATGCGGATTCGGAGATTTCCTGCGCTTCCTGCGCGAGACTGGACATCGCGGGCACTTTGTCGGCTATGACATCACACCGAGCATGATCGACAAAGCGCGGGAGCTGTACGGCGAGGGCGACGACCGGCAGTGGCGTGTCGGCTCTGCTCCTTCTGACACAGCCGACTTCGCCGTCGCGAGCGGGATATTCAACGTCAAAGGCGACATTCCGAGCACGACCTGGCGCAGTTATGTGCTGCGGACCATCGATGTGCTCGCGCAATCGGGACGACAGGGCTTCGGTTTCAACGTGCTAAGCATGTCGAGCGATCCGGACCGACGCAGACCCGACCTGTACTATGCCGAGCCAGCCGAAATGCTTTCCTACTGCCTTTCCCGGTACGGGCGATCCGTAGCCCTTCTCCAGGACTATGGACTTTACGAATTCACGGTCATCGTGCGCACGACCACGTCACGGACGACCTGACCAAGTCACTCCAGCGCGCGACGAAGCGTCCGTTCAAGCCAGGAAACAACCGAAATCCCATCCGCGGCCGCCGCCTTCAGGGCTTGGTCGCGCAGTTCGGGCGAAACGCCTTCGAGCTTGCCGAAATAGCGCTTGCGATGCGATCCGCCGCGCCATCCGGGAAACTCGATGTCGAGATCGAGCTGCGGCTCTCCGGTACCCACGTCAAACACGATCACGTAGAACGATCCATTCAAAATCCAATGACACGACACATTGCGAGCATGGGATGGGATCTTCTCGAGTGGCGCTTGATGATGAAAAAGCGGATTTGAGTTCTTCAGAATCTTTCCGAACTCGGTCTCGCCGAGCCAGGCTCCAACCCCTTCGTCCCCCAGCACCACCCGGCCACCCGGCTTAACGACCCTCGCGATCTCCGCGATAGAAGCCCTGATATCGGGAAAGAGGTTGAGGCCGCCAAAATGGAAAGCGCGATCGAAGAATCCGTCGGGAAATGGTAATTTTCCAGCATCGGCGACAAAGAGCTTCAGGGCAGAGGTGTCGACCTCTGCCGCTTCCAGTCGATCGCGCCCGATGTGAACCATCTCACGATTGATGTCGCCCGCGTATACCGACGCCCCGCGCGTCAGGAAATGACGGGTGTCGCGGCACGTGCCACAGCCAACTTCCAGTATGCGATCCCCTCGGGTAATCCCCAGCAGATCTGTGAGCTGCTCGCGGGTTTTCTCCTCCTCACACAGCAGCATACGGTACATGACATCGTTGCCGGCATCGTATTCCGCCGCGCGCTCTCGATAGTACTTGTTTCTGTCCCCGCGAGCGTCATCGTGACCCGCGGCCAGCAGCAACGAAGGAATGCCGTCAATGATTGGGTAGCGATCGCCCGCAGGGCTCTCAAGGAAGCGCCCATCGGCCGACTTGACGAGAGGCTCGTGCGAGCGAGGACAGAAAAACCCTGACTCCGTCATGAACTGGTCCTTCTGTTCGGCAAAATTTCGCATTGCATGGCTAGCTAGTAGCCTTCGACGGGCGCGTTCCATAAAAGGCGGAAACATCGCGCGGCGTCTGGACTCCATAACCGAGGAGACGACGGGTTTGTTCGTCGTCGGTGTATTCAGGCCCAAGGAATGAAGGAAGATCGATCTGCTGCCGCATGAGAGGTATGGTGTAGAGGTGATTGACCGCTCTTCTCGGACTAGAGGTCTGGTTCACACCGCCGCGGTGAAACACCATCGCGTCCAACACCAGGAAGGAACCGGCCGGGGCCGTGACGGTCCTTTGCAGGGCCTCCACCGTCAAATCGGATGGAAACGCCTCCTCCTTGTGGCTCGCGGGCACGACCAGCGTGGAACCATTTTGCAACGTGAAGGGATCGAGGCAGAACAGCGCATTGATCGCCAGAGGACGGCTCGAAACGAAATGTTGATATGGCAAATCCCGATGGTACGCCGCCTGGTTATATTGCTGCGCATTCGGCGGATTGATGATGCCGTTCTGCTGATTGAGGATAATATAGTCGGCGATCAACCGGCGACAGATTTCCAGAACGTTTGCGTTCATCGCAAGATCTAGAAACAGACGATCATGCGCGAGCGGCACTCGGATCGTATTATGTTCGTCGATCCTCTTGAGCTCTTCCCGACCGCCATACCGGTCTTGGGTTGACTCCAACACGCGATCGAACGCGTCCGCGAGCCGACGCAAAGCTTCCGCGTCGAAACCTCCATCCACGACAGCAAATCCCAACAGCTTGATTTGCTCAATTGCCCTGTCCAGCGCATTGCTGCTTTGAGCCTGCGCGTGAACGCCGTAACGTGCGACAGATGTTGCGGTCATATCTTAACTCTCGAGGACTTGGAGAACGAGCCTCGTCGTAGATTGCGTCAGCCGGCGAGCCTCTTCAACGGATGATCGCCATCCCACACGGCCAGTCCGAAGCCGGTAGCTCCGTAGCCATTGCCATTGTACGCGAGCCACAGCCGCTCACGGTGCCAGAACAGCGCCGGATAGCAGACCATGTCGAGGTCCCACCCAGGCTCGGTTCGATCGAATTCCATGATCCCGTCGATACGTTCCCAATGCTTTGCATCCCTGCTCCAGGCTGCTCCCAACGTGTAACGCGAGCCGCGCGTTGCGAAAGTCATCAGATAGACTTCGCCAATCCGCACGACACTTGGCCGTACAACAACATGTTCCTGATGCCCTGTCAGCCCTATGGCGATCGAGCCATCGCGCTCCCAACGAAGGCCGTCGCCGGAATGCGCAACCTTGATCGCATGGCGGAGCGTCTCCTCACCGAGACCTGCCGCAAGGTTCGATCCATACCACATGCGCCATTGCCCAGGACCGATTTTGAGCACACAAGGGTAGGTCAGAGTGTACGGATCCACCGGCGTGCGATCGAGAACAGGTCCGGGTGAAAAGCGCTCGAAAGGGCCATCAAGCGAGGATGATCGCGCCAGACCGATCGCGTTTCGCCAGGGAGAGCGGACGCCCAGGTTCCAGCCCATATAGTAGAGATGATACTCGATCTCGTCACGCGTGATGCAGCCGATGCTAATGCCGCTGTCGTCGAATGTCCCGTCTTCGCCAGGTGAGATTACCGGCTGCGCGGCCACTCCCAGGACTTGCGGTGTATCCGAAACGGCGACGTCGACCCAACCGATGTGCGAGCGCTTGTCTGCATCGCGCGAGCTGTAGAAAAAGCGAAATGTGTCGTTCGTTATATGAACAGGGATCGGTAACGCCGCGTGACTGCGCGCCCACCATTGCTCTCCGCTGGGAGCAAAGACGACTCCGAGGCGTCGCCAGGACATGACGGCCTCACAGACTTCGCAAGCGCGTGCTTGGCACGGGCGAGCGTTCGGTTCCTCGGGGTGCGACGACCGACAAATCGGGCTGGTCCTCGAGCACCAGCGCACCGGCGCCCAGCACGCATCGCTGGCCGATCGTGACGTGATCGCGGATCGTCACGTTCACGCCCACGAAGCTCCCTCGTCCGATGCGAACGCCTCCGGAAATGACCACATGAGATGCCAGGAAGACATCATCCTCGATCACCGAGTGGTGACCGATATGATTCCCGCTCCACAGCGTGACATTTGCGCCGACGCTGGCGAAGGGCTGGATGGTGTTATCCTCAAGAATGAAGCAGTTCTCTTTCAACTCGAAGTCGGCAAATACCGTGGCGCGGCTGCTCAAATAGCTCGCAAGCTGATACCCCTTGGCCCGGGCGGCAGCCACCTTCTCCGTACGTACAGCGTTGATCTTGGCATAGCTGACAGCGACAAACATCGCGTGGCGGTCGGGTGCAAATTTGTCCCCGACCTCCTCGAATGCGACGACAGGGCGGCCGCGAAATTCCGTTTGCTTCAGAAAAGCGCCATCAACCGTAAATCCGACAACCTCATATTGGGAATCGCAGGAAAAATAATAGTCCGCGAGCTCGGCGATTTCTCCGATTCCGAATATGACGACTTGCCTGTGCTTCTCTTGGTCGGACTTGATCATGGGGGCGCTTATAGCGCATTTGGCTCGCTGGCCGAAAGGCGCGTGGCCTTGATTCTGCACAAATATTGCCGCTGGCCGCGACCGGATTCGCGGCAGCGATATCCGGTCAGCGCGGTCAGCGAATCAGAAACCCCGATGTGTGGCTGGCGACCAGCGCCGCGAACACATCCTGCGCATCGCTCACTTCGTGGGCGAGCGTCGGGAAGAAATCAGCCGTATCCGGCGGGCTTGCGGTTCCGGGGTGAGACGGCGCGGGAAATTCCGCTCCACCCGCTTGAGTGCCCACGTGATCGCCAGCCGGACCCAGATCCTGGAGCTTCTGGAACACAAATGAATCCGCTGTCTCCGTCGCAATCTGCGAGATCGTACTCGGCTGAATTCCCTGTCCCGATGCTTTGACACCGATCACGCCATCGCCGTTGAGATCCTGATGGAAGCTGGTCTCGATCGACTGCAGTGCCGCATCCGAACCCGTTGTCGGCATGACCGCATTGGACACGTAGGTGCCCTGGCTGTCGGCATTCCAGACCGCATACTGATCGGAGCCGTTTATCTTCCAGGCGACGAGATAGCCGCTGCCCGACTGCTCTCCACCGATCGCACGCCAGGCTCCCGCATCACTCGATGCGATCATCTGCGTCGCCCCGTAGGTTACGGTGGGCCCGCTGGACGTACCGTTGGCGAACAACGAGTAATGGGTCCCCACGACAGCGAGGGTCGTCGATCCCTGGGATTCGATCACGGTCGCGGTCACGGCAGGAACGCCGATCACACCGTCGCCGTTGAGGTCCTGATGGAAACTGGTCTCGATCGACTGCAGCGCCACATCTGAACCCGTCGTCGACATGACCGCATTGGACACATAGGTGCCATGGCTGTCTGCGTTCCAGACCGCATACTGGTCGGAGCCGTTCACTTTCCAGGCGATCAGGTAGCCGCTGCCCGACTGCTCCGCACCGATCGCACGCCAGGCTCCCGCATCACTCGATGCGATCATCTGCGTCGTCCCGTAGGTTACTGTGGGCCCGCTGGACGTACCGTTGGCGAACAATGAGTAATGGGTCCCCACGACAGCGAGGGTGGTCGATCCATAGGATTCGATCACGCTCGCGGTCACGGTCGCGGCAGGAACGCCGATCACGCCATCGCCGTTGAGGTCCTGATGGAAGGTGGTCTCGATCGACTGCAGCGCTACATCTGAACCCGTTGTCGACATGACCGCATTGGACACATAGGTGCCATGGCTGTCTGCGTTCCAGACCGCATACTGGTCGGAGCCGTTCATCTTCCAGGCGACGAGGTAGCCGCTGCCCGACTGCTCTCCACCAATCGCACGCCAGGCTCCCGCATCACTCGACGCAATCATCGGCGTCGTCCCATAGGTTACGGTGGGCCCGCTGGACGTGCCGTTGGCGAACAACGAGTAATGGGTCCCCACGACAGCGAGGCTGGTCGATCCGTAGGATTCGATCACGGTCGCGGTCACGGCAGGAACGCCGATCACACCGTCGCCGTTCAGGTCCTGATGGAAGCTGGTCTCGATCGACTGCAGCGCCACATCCGAACCCGTCGTCGGCATCACCGCATTGGACACATAGATGCCCTGGCTGTCAGCATTCCAGACCGCATATTGGTCGGAGCCGTTCACCTTCCAGGCGATCAGGTAACCACTGCCCGACTGCTCTGCACCGATCGCACGCCAAACTCCCGCATCGTTCGACGCAATCATCTGCGTGGTCCCATAGGTCACGGTGGGCCCGCTGGACGTGCCGTTGGCGAACAATGAGTAATGGGTCCACACGACAGCGAGGCTGGTCGATCCGTAGGATTCGATCACGGTCGGAACGAGCAGGCTGATCAGCGTGGCGGTCGAGATCGTGTCGTCGGCAAACTGGAAATACTCCACCTCCGACACGGTATCGGTGCCGTCGGGCGTGCCGGACCGCAGATCGGCCACCGTGAAGACCTGCGTGGTCGAGTTGTAGCTGATCCCGTAATTGGCCTTGCCGCCGGAATACACCACGGTGTCGGTTCCGGCGCCGCCGATGATGGTGTCGTTGCCGCCGCCGCCCGTGATGGTGTCGTTCCCCGCGCCACCTTGCAGCACGTTGGCGATGGCGTTTCCAATGATCGAGTCGTTACCGGAGCCGCCGGTGGCGTTGTCGATGTAGGAGCGCGCATCGCCATTGTAGAGATAGGCGTTGTAGACGTTGCCAGCCGCGTAGTGGCCGTTACCGAGATAGGCCAGCTGCGTGGTGGAGAATACCGACGACGCGCCGGGATTGAGATTGATGGTCAGGTTGGTCGTGTAGTTCGACAGGTCGTAGGTATCGACGCCATTGCCGTCCCAGACCGTGTCGTAGATGCGGTTGGCCGAGTTGCCGGTGCCACCGCCCGGCGCGAGTTGCCCGACACCGTTGATGAACTCCTGACCCGTGGTGGGATTCCAGGAGTAGACGGTGTTCCCGCCCTGGGTCGCGTAGTTCGCGCCGTACATCGTCTGGAGCGCGAGGATATCGTTGGCCATATAGGTCTGCGGATATCCGTAAGCCTCGTTGCTGTAGCCGGCGGTCGTCGAGGCGCCGACATAGCTGCGATAGCTCATGATGGTATATTCGCTGTCGTCATGCGCACTCGGCACCGCGACATTGGCGGGGCCGCCGGTCTCCTGGCTGTGCTTGAGACCGAGAGCGTGGCCCAGTTCGTGCATCGCGGTCGTGAACTCGTAGTTGCCGAGCTTGGCCAGCGAGTAATTGTATTGGGTCCCGAACCAGACGTCGCCGCCGGCCGCATAGTCGCCGGGGTAGTAGGCGTAGGAGGTTGCGGGCTTCGACGACCGCGCGATCATGATGTCCGCGCCGTCGGTCCCCGAGTACTGGATGCTGGCGTTGGTGTAGCCGAGGATCAGTCCGATCGCGTAGTTGATCGCCGCCTGCATCGCGCTTGGCGCCGCGGCGAAGCCAGACGATGTCGGCTCACTGTTGCCGCCGTAATAAGGATTGGAGTAGTCGCTGGCCGAGTCGGGAAAGCTATAGGTGATCGTGCCGGTCCACTTGTAGCCCGACAGCAAGCCGTCAATATCGGCGTTGTTGGTGGCACCAACGGTGACAGAATTAGCCAATGGTCTCTCCGGAGCAACGGATCACGCGATTCGCGGACGAAGGCACGTGATTCTAGCTTGAGAGTTATACGTTTGGTTAAAATTCGGCAGCGGCCGCCGGCCCCCTTTCATAAGGCCGTATTAACCATCAAATCAAGTAGCGGTACCGGCCAAGGGCAAGGATTCAGGTCCCGCCTGCGGGTATGATCTGTAGAGGAAATCATGAAACCAGGCCCATTTTCAGTCGGTCTCATCGGGGTCATGGCGGTGTTCGCCGGGCCGGACCGTCTGCCCATCGGAGAACAGCCCGCCATGGTCGGGAAAGCCAATGCAGACGATGGCGGCAAGGCGGGACCCGCCCCCTCCATGCCAATGGCCCGGGATCCCTCCGCGGCGGTGGCGGAGGAATACGAAGCCGCCCGCCGGAAGGGAACCCGCGAGGCGTTCGAGCTCTTCATTGCGCGGCATGGCGATGACCCGCTGGCCGAGCAGGCGCGCGCCGAGCTCACTAGGCTCAGTCCTCGGCCTTGATTGGAAACGCCTGACCGCCGTTCATCGAGTGACTCGGCGGAAGCTCGGGAGGGGATCACTCTGCAAGAGCCGAGCGATCAGGGCTAACAGCCGGCTCTCAGCGACAATCCTCAAGCCGTGTCCATGTTAACCGAGACCGATCCGCGCGTGCTGATAGCCGCGCTCCAGAATGTCCTTCCACCATTCTCGGTTGTCGCAGAACCAGCGAACTGTCTTAATAAGTCCGCTGGTGAAATTCTCTTCTGCGCGCCAGCCGAGTTCGCGCTCGATCTTGCCCACATCCATCGCGTAGCGTCGATCGTGCCCAGGCCGGTCCTTCACGAATGTAACCAGGCTTCGCCGCGGGTCTGAGGCCGGCGCAATCTGGTCCAGCTCGTCGCAGATGCACTCGACCACTTCAAGGTTGCTACGTTCGCTGGACCCACCAACGTTGTAGGTCTCGCCGACCCTGCCCTTCTCAAGCACCAGCGTCAGCGCCTTTGCATGATCTTCGACGTAAAGCCAGTCCCGGACATTCTTGCCGTCGCCATAGACCGGCAGCGACTCGCTTACCAATCCCCTGATGATCATGTGCGGGATCAGTTTTTCGGGAAATTGATAAGGACCGTAGTTGTTGGAGCAATTCGTCAGTAGCGTCGGGAGCTCGTAGGTTTCGCGCCACGCGCGCACCAGATGATCCGATGATGCCTTGCTTGCCGAGTAGGGTGAATTTGGGGCATAGGCTGTCTCTTCAGTGAACACCCCTTCAGCTCCGAGGGAACCGAACACCTCGTCCGTCGAGACATGCAGGAACCGGAAACGTGCCCGATTCGCTGGCTGCAACCTACGCCAATAGCGCAATGCCTCCTGCAAGAGCGTGAAGGTGCCCAGGACATTGGTCCGGACGAATTCGGCAGGTCCATCAATGGAGCGATCGACGTGGCTTTCAGCAGCAAGATTCATGATCGCGTCCGGCTTGTAGAGATCGAACAGCCGGCGCAAGCCGACGCCATCGCAGATACATTGCTTTTCGAAGGCATACCGCGGATGATTCGCTGCTCCCGGAAGCGAAGCGAGATTGGCGGCGTAGGTCAGCTTGTCGATATTGATGACCCGTGCACTGGTATCCGCGAGCAGATGACGAATGACGGCGGAGCCTATGAAGCCCGCACCGCCGGTCACGAAAATAGTCACTCCGTTAAAGCGCATTTAAGTCTTTCTTTTCGGCTGCCGCCTAGCGCTTGAACGAGCGATAGACCGAGAGCAAATACTCTCCATAACTGCTCGCTGCGTTCTTTTGCGCGAGCTTTTCGAACGCTTCGAGTGAGATATAGCCTAGACGCAACGCAATCTCTTCGGGACACGCGATCCGCAATCCCTGTCGCTGCTCCAGGATCTGCACGAAATGGCTCGCTTCGACCAGAGACCCGTGGGTGCCGGTATCCAGCCACGCAACGCCGCGGCCCAGCTGCTGTACGAACAGCTTGCCACGCTCGAGATACACTTTGTTCACGTCGGTGATCTCGAGTTCCCCGCGTTCTGACGGCTTGATCTTGGCGGCGATGTCAACGACATCGTTGTCGTAAAAATAGAGCCCGGTGACCGCCAAATTTGATCTCGGATTTTTTGGTTTCTCTTCGAGAGACAGCGGCCTGCCGGCAGCGTCCAGCTCCACGACGCCATATTGTTCCGGTGTATTGACGGTATAGCCGAATAAAGTCGCACCTTGCTCACGCGAGGCAACCAAACTCAGCATCTCCTGCATACGGTTGCCATAGAAGATGTTGTCTCCCAACACGAGGGCAACAGCGTCCGTGCCGACGAACTCGCGACCGACGATGAAGGCGTCCGCCAGCCCCCGCGGCGTATCCTGCGAAGCGTAGGAGAGGCGCAGCCCGATTTCAGCGCCGTCTCCGAGCAGGCGCCTGAACAAGGGCTGGTCTTCAAGCGTCGTGATAACGAGAATTTCCCGGATGCCCGCCAGCATTAGAGTGGACAAGGGATAGTAGATCATCGGCTTGTCGAAGACAGGCAGGAGCTGCTTAGACACGACAGCGGTAACGGGATACAGTCGCGACCCCCTGCCTCCCGCCAAAATGATGCCTTTCATGTGCCCCCAAAAATTTGTGCGACCTTTCGCACTTGATACTCAATGCTGGGCTCGGTGCAACGTGGTTGTTGTGCCAACCCGACGTTGAAGCGGTGCGGGAACCAGCTAGCTGCTGGAGCGCATTGAAATTTTGTTCGATTTGCCTGATCAGAGAAGTCTCGTACCGCCCGCCTCTGCCCCGGAGCCCCTTAATGCCCTTTCCGCATGCCTCGGAAGCCCTGTCACGCTTCACCGTGCTAGATCTGACCCGGGTCCGGTCCGGGCCCACCTGCGTGCGGCAGCTTGCGGACTGGGGTGCCAATGTCGTCAAGATCGACGCGCTGACCGAGGATTCCGGCGGCGAGCAGCCGGGCGGGCCGCGGCGGGGTTCCGACTTCCAGAACTTGCACCGCAACAAGCGGGCGATGACGCTGAACCTGAAGGACGAGCGCGGGCTCGCCGCGTTCAAGCGCCTCGCCGCCAAGGCCGACGTCGTGGTCGAGAATTTCCGTCCCGACGTGAAGAAGAAGCTCGGCATCGACTATGAGAGCCTGCGCGAGATCAATCCGCGCATCGTCTATGGCAGCATCTCCGGCTTCGGCCAGGACGGGCCCTATCACAAGCGGCCGGGCTTTGATCAGATCGCCCAGGGCATGGGTGGGCTGATGTCGATCACAGGCGCACCGGGCGAAGGGCCGATGCGGGTCGGCATTCCCGTCGCCGACCTCACGGCCGGCTTGTTCTGCGCCATGGGCATCCTCACCGCGCTGCTCGAGCGCGAGGTGTCCGGCAAGGGCCAGTGGGTGCAGACCTCGCTGCTCCAGGCCCAGATCTTCATGCTCGACTTCCAGGCCGCACGCTGGCTGATGGAGAAGGAGGTCGCCAAGCAGGCCGGCAACAATCACCCGACCAGCATCCCGACCGGCGTGTTCAAGACCTCGGACGGCTACATCAACATCGCCACGACCGGCGGGCGGATCTGGGAGCGTTGCGCGCAGGCGATCGGCGCCCCCGAGCTCTTTAGCCATCCCGACTATGCGACCGCGCCCTCACGCTCCAAGAACCGGGACGCGCTCAACGCCGAGCTTGAGGAGCGCACCGTGACCAAGTCGACCGAGACCTGGGTCAGGGAGCTCAACGACGCCGGCGTGCCCTGCGGGCCGATCTACGCCATCGACCAGATGTTCGAGGACGCGCAGGTCAAACATCTCGGCATCGCGCAGGATGTACCGAACGACGAGAACCGCGCAATCCGCCTGGTCGGGCAGCCCGTCACGCTGTCGCGTACGCCGAGCAAGATGGTGGCGCGGCCGCCGGAGTTTGGGGAGCAGACTGATGAGGTGCTGAAGGAGTTCGGGTTCGACCAGGAGGAAATCGCAGGTCTAAAGGCTGCCAAGGTCGTTTGAACTACAAAACGACCAGGAGAGCGTGGATAACGAAGAAGCAGTGGGAGTTCCGCAAGCGTTAGCGCAATGTTTTCTCCCGTGCGGCCCGTAGATCAGCTGACGCCTGCGCAGGGCTGATTACCGGCTCTCGGCTAGGCGGTGGCTCATTGAGGTCTCGAGCTCAGGGTGCACCGGTTTTAACGGTCGCGACCGAGGAAGCCTGATCGGAGCTCACGCAGGACGAGACAACAAGGCTGACCAAAACCGCCTCTGTGATCCGCCCCGACCTCCTTACTTTCTTGGCCATTTGAGAACCATTCATCAGAGTAAGACGTTTGGCACGGGCTCGGTCAGGCAAAGGTGTGTTGAGGTTTCCTTCTGCCGATTCTGTTAATATAGACAAGTTCTCGGATATATCTATTGGCTTGGAAGTAGCCAAATCGACACCGCGGAAAGAGCCACGCCTCAGATTAGCCAAATAGCGTTCATGGTGAGCTCTTCGGATGGCCCCTAAGCTTCATGACCGAATGTCCTGCCCAACATGCGGGTCTGTTTACGAACGTTCAATGCGGTTCGTTCCCTTAGCGGAAGCCGGACAATTCCAATGTCCCGGTTGCGGCGAGGTGTTCGCCCAATGGTACACTCAGTACTTGCCGATTTATACGTTGCTCAAAGCCCCGCTCAAAGCTTGGCACCGCAAAGCCTTTCACGCGCACTCATATTGGAAAGCCCAATCTTGCAGCGATATTCGACGAAATCTTGGACCCTGCACCTAAATGCAGTGATTTCGTTGAGCGGTCGTGGCGGCCTCAATACAAATCAACTTAATACTTCGAGTAGATCGACGTTCGCCTCCCTCCTCAGAGAATGGTCCGCTCTAAAGAACCTATGAGATCAGCGCGAGATGGTGACGCTTAGATACGGCCCCAGGCTAAGCGTTTGGGATGTGGCACTAGCCGGCCTTCTCTCGCTCCAGCTAGTGGGACGAGGACTATGGCTGCTGCGTTCAATCGCCTCGCCGCCAAGGCCGACGTCGTGGTCGAGAATTTCCGTCCCGACGTGAAGAAGAAGCTCGGCATCGACTATGAGAGCCTGCGCGAGATCAATCCGCGCATCGTCTATGGCAGCATCTCCGGCTTCGGCCAGGACGGGCCCTATCACAAGCGGCCGGGCTTTGATCAGATCGCCCAGGGCATGGGTGGGCTGATGTCGATCACAGGCGCACCGGGCGAAGGGCCGATGCGGGTCGGCATTCCCGTCGCCGACCTCACGGCCGGCTTGTTCTGCGCCATGGGCATCCTCACCGCGCTGCTCGAGCGCGAGGTGTCCGGCAAGGGCCAGTGGGTGCAGACCTCGCTGCTCCAGGCCCAGATCTTCATGCTCGACTTCCAGGCCGCACGCTGGCTGATGGAGAAGGAGGTCGCCAAGCAGGCCGGCAACAATCACCCGACCAGCATCCCGACCGGCGTGTTCAAGACCTCGGACGGCTACATCAACATCGCCACGACCGGCGGGCGGATCTGGGAGCGTTGCGCGCAGGCGATCGGCGCCCCCGAGCTCTTTAGCCATCCCGACTATGCGACCGCGCCCTCACGCTCCAAGAACCGGGACGCGCTCAACGCCGAGCTTGAGGAGCGCACCGTGACCAAGTCGACCGAGACCTGGGTCAGGGAGCTCAACGACGCCGGCGTGCCCTGCGGGCCGATCTACGCCATCGACCAGATGTTCGAGGACGCGCAGGTCAAACATCTCGGCATCGCGCAGGATGTATCGAACGACGAGAACCGCGCAATCCGCCTGGTCGGGCAGCCCGTCACGCTGTCGCGTACGCCGAGCAAGATGGTGGCGCGGCCGCCGGAGTTTGGGGAGCAGACGAGCGAAGTGCTCGCCGAGTTCGGCTTCGCCCCTGACGAAACTGCCGAACTGAGACGAGCGAAGGTCGTTTGACGTCGTGCAGCGCTAACGCGCACGGCCCGCTAGGGCCTGCGCACGGCTCGGGGATCGTCTCGCGGGCCTGCCTGAAGCGATCTGCCAAGGCGATCTCGGGCCGAAGAATATCATGCTCCAGGGGAGCAGAACCGCGGGTCATCGTTGTCGTCCAACTCAAATCGTACCTGGCGGTCTGCTCCGGCGCGCATCTGAAGCGGTGCCGAGCTCATGCCTGCATCACCCGGATTCCCGAGCTGCCGCGCTAGGTTGCCTTCTCGCCTAATCTGCGAACCGGCCTTCCTGCCAGCAATGATCCGTTGATTTATATCGCTCTACGATATATTTCCGGCGCCGGCCGATGTGATCGGCGCCGCTTCATCATCCTCACAATCGCATTATCCCGATCGGACCAAGATGCCCCGCCCCATCCCCGCCAATTCACTGCCGCGCCTCGGCGACTTCACGACAGACCGGCGCGTTCTCATGCTGGTCGCCATGGCTGTCTTCGTCGGCGCGGGTGGCTCCGGTACGGCGTGGCTGTTGCTGCGCGCCATCGCGCTCGTCACCAATGCCGTGTGGCTGCACACGCTGAGCACGCAGACCCTCTCGACAGCCAATCTGAAACCCGACGCCTGGATGGTTGCGGCCCCGGCCATTGGCGGCCTCGTCATCGGCCTAATGGCGCGCTTCGGGTCCGAAAAAATTCGCGGCCACGGCATTCCCGAGGCGATCGAGGAGATCCTGATCGGCGGCAGCCGCTTGCAACCTAAAGTTGCCGTCCTCAAGCCGCTGTCGTCGGCGATCTCGATCGGCACCGGTGGGCCGTTCGGCGCAGAGGGCCCGATCATCATGACCGGCGGTGCGGTGGGCTCTCTCTTCGCGCAATGCTTCCATCTCAGCGCGGCCGAGCGCAAGGCGTTGCTGGTGGCCGGTTCCGCCGCGGGAATGACGGCCATCTTCGGAACACCGATCGCCGCCGTCATGCTCGCCGTCGAGCTTCTCCTGTTCGAGCTGAAGCCGCGCAGCCTGATCCCCGTGATCGCCGCCTGCGTGGTCTCGTCGTCGCTGCGCCCCTGGCTGATCGGCAGCGGCGCACTGTTTCCGGTTGCCGGCCAGCTCGATCTGCCCTGGTGGGGGCCGCTTGCCTGCGTGGGCGTCGGCGTGGTCGCAGGACTGCAATCGGGATTGCTGACCACACTGCTATACAAGGCCGAGGATTTTTTCAGTCACCTGCCGATCCACTGGATGTGGTGGCCAGCGATCGGCGGACTGTTCGTCGGCGCCGGCGGCTTGATCGAACCGCGGGCGCTCGGTGTCGGCTACGACATCATCGGCGACCTGCTCAACGACAACATCGTGGTATCGGCCGCGGTGCTGATCCTGCTGGTAAAGTCCGCGACTTGGATCGTCGCCCTGGCGTCGGGCACATCCGGGGGCGTCCTCGCGCCGCTTCTCATTTTCGGCGGCTGCGTCGGCTGGCTCGAAGGACAATTGCTGCCGGGGTCGCATGGGGCCTGGGCGCTCGTCGGCATGGCCGCGATGATGGGTGGCACCATGCGCTCGCCGCTGACCGGTATCCTGTTCGCCGTCGAACTGACCGGCGACTTTCCGCTGCTCGGATCGCTTCTGATTGCCACGAGCGCCTCCTATGCGCTCACCGTATTGCTGCTCAAGCGCTCGATCCTCACGGAGAAAATCGCGCGGCGCGGCCAGCACGTGGTGCGAGAATACGGCATCGATCCCTTCGAACTGCTCCGCGTCAACGAAGTGATGGTGACGGACGTCGATACGCTGCCGGCAACGATGACGGTCGGCGAAGCGGTGACGTTCTTCTCCGGGAACGGGCGGCGTCACAAGTCCTATCCGCTGATCGATGCGGACGGTCAGGTCTCGGGTCTCGTCGGCCGCTCGGACGTCCTGCGCTGGCGAGCGGAAAGCGCCGACGGTCGCGACACCCTGTTCGACTGCGCCTCGGACCGCTCGCTCACACTCGGTTATCACGACGAACCGGCGTCACATCTTGCGGATCGGATGGTTCTGGCCGACGTCGGGCGCGTGCCGATCGTCGAACGCGCGAGCGGGCATCTCGTCGGCCTGGTTGCCCGCAAGGATCTCCTGCGCATTCGCGCCACCGCAAGATCCGTCGAGAAGCAGCGCTCGGCCTTCTTCGGCCTTGGCCGCCGCAGCCCGTCAGAACAGGTGACCACCCTTGACGACGCGCGGCTTTAGACAGCGGATTCGTCTCGCCGACGATCTGCGCCTACGACCCTCTTTGCTAGTTCGACGCGGGGTTCGCCCGCCCCGTCCATCCGGCGCGCCCAAGAAGACCGTCGATCACCGGCCAATGTAGCAACAGGATGGCCAGCGTCGTGATCGGGCCGACCAGACCGTTCGACCAGAACACCTTGAGGTTGCCGCCGGACCCGATCATCGACAGGTGGAAGGCATCCTCGGCGCGGTTGCCGAGCACGAAGACTAGGGAGGCGGGCGTCGTCTGAGTCCGCTCACGACAGGGGCAGTCTCGCATTGGGTAAAACGTTGGATGCCTGTCCGTTCGGGGCCGCCGGGCCCGACCGGATAAGCCTTATTGCCCCCCATCCCGGCTTTCACGAAAAAAGAGTCTCCGTTCCGGCCGTTCCTAGTTGTTCATGCAAGGCTGCTTTAACCACAGGTGCTCTAGATTTCAGCCCATTCAAAGCGGAATGAACCCAATGGCGATCGATTCCCGGACGGTTAGCTACAGCATCATTGTCCCGGTCTTCAATGAGGAGGCCGTTCTCCCGATATTGCTGCGCCGGCTCGACCTGCTGCTGACCCGGCTCAACGGGCCGGCGGAGGTCATTATCGTCGACGATGGCAGCAGCGATTCCGGCACCATCGTGCTGGAAGCACTCGTCAAACGCGATCCGCGCTATCGCTTGATCGGCCTGTCGCGCAATTTCGGCCACCAAGTCGCTATTACCGCCGGCATGGACGCGGCGCAGGGCCAAGCGATTGTGGTTATGGATGCCGATCTGCAGGACCCGCCTGAGGTCGTGGAGCAACTCATCGCCAAATGGGAAGAAGGTTACGAAGTCGTCTATGCGCGGCGCCTGTCGCGCGCTGGCGAAAGCCGGTTTAAGCGCTCGACGGCCCATCTGTTCTACCGGATACTCGGGCGCATGACCTCGGTTCGGATTCCGGCCGACGTCGGTGACTTCCGCCTGATCGATCGCAAGGTGCTCGACGCGCTGCGCCAGATGCCGGAGCGGGACCGCTTCGTGCGCGGCATGATCGCCTGGCTCGGCTTCCGGCAGACTGAAGTGACCTTCCATCGCCTTGAGCGCGCGGCCGGCGAAACAAAATATCCTCTGCTCAAGATGACCCGTCTTGCGTTGGCTGCAGCGCTCGGCTTTTCCGATGTGCCCTTACGCCTGGCAATCTGGTGTGGGCTCGTGGTGTCGTGCCTGGCCCTCCTCTACGGCGGCTGGGTGCTTGTGCTGTGGATGAGCAAGGACAGCCACCTGATTGCCGGCTGGTCCTCGACCATGGTCGTCATATCGCTCCTATCCGGACTTAACATGCTCATGACGGGCATCGTCGGGCTCTACATCGGCCGCATTCATGCCGAGGTGAAACACCGTCCACTCTACGTCGTGCAGAAGCGGTTGGGCTTCGATCGCGCCCAGGCTGCGCCGGCGAGCGCCGCAGCTCACGCCATGCACGAATAGTGAGCCCACATGAGCGAGCTCTTCGACCAGTACCGCAGCAATTACCGGGACGTCGTCCAATCATCGATCGACTTCTCGGGCCTGCCCCACAGCTTCTTCATGCGCTCCAAAGCCGACCTCCTACGCGACCTGACCGCGCGGCGTCTCGGATCGGCAAGACCCGCGATGCTCGACGTCGGTTGCGGCGTCGGCAGCTTTCATCCGTTGCTGCGCGGCATGGTCGGCAGCCTGACCGGCATCGATGTTTCATCGGAGAGTATCGAACAGGCGCGCGCCGACAATCCCGGCGGCGAGTACCGCGCCTTCGACGGCAGGAGCTTTCCCTTCGACGACGACAGTTTCGATATCGTGACTGCGATTTGCGTGCTGCACCACGTCGCGCCTGCCCAATGGACCAACTTCATCAATGAGATGCGGCGCGTGGCGCGCCCGGGGGGCCTTATCTGCATCATCGAGCACAATCCCCTCAATCCGCTTACCCGCCTTGCCGTTGCGCGCTGCGAATTCGATCGCGACGCCGTGTTGCTCAGCGCTCGCAAGGCACGGAGATTGATGGCGGCTAGCGGTTTGCAGAAGATCGGCGCGCATCATTTCCTACTGTTGCCCTGGGAGGCAGAGCCGGCACGCCGCGTCGAGGGCGCCTTGAGGCGTATTCCGCTCGGCGCCCAATACGCCGCCTTTGGTACCGCCTGAACTATTTCTACAACACATCCAACCGCCGATGGGCGACCGCCACATTGTCGCTGAAGATGCATTGCCAGTCCGGCGGGCAGTGGAGCAGCGCCCCCCCCGGCGTGTCCAGCTCAAGCAGTGTCGCATCAAGCTTGTATTCGTCGAGCAGCTTGAGAAAATCGCGCCTGATGGGGCCAAATAGACGCGCCCAGAAGGCAATCACTACAAGAGCCAGCGCTCCAATTCCTAGTAGCAGAAGAACGACTTCCAGCATGACGAATCAAGCTCCGTCCGCGAATAGGATATTCGTCGCGAAAGCCGGGATTAACCAAACGTCTTCCTGCACGGGACAGGGATCGGCGGCGCTCTCAGTAAGGACCTCGCCGGCTTCTGAGCTGTAGTTCCAGATTTTCATAGCGAGTTCTCAGTATTTGATCCACGCAAGCAGCGCGATATTGCGCGGCCGCGCCTCGGAGCCGCCGAGCCCGCCGTTAATGCCACCGCTTGCGCCGGTAGTCGGCGACTGCGCGACAGCCGTGGCGCCACCAGGCGAATTGTAGAAGTGAGACGGTGCGCAACTTGGTATCGGCGCCGAAGGGGCGGTCATGAGTTGCTCGATTAGAGGTTGCGAACTAGATCGTCGCCCCGCTGGGGGAATCTAATGATCCATCGGTTTGTTGCGCCCGGCTGCCGTTCGCTGTCCGTTCTCGCTCAACGCGTCAATCGGAGGATGGACCGGGAATGGAAATATTAACCTGACCTCTTCAACTTGAGCCAGACGGGGGCGAAACCAATGACGCTCGGCGCACGCTCAGGCGGCGAACCATCTCCGGGGTGACGGCAAATGATCGATAGTAATGATGACTATTCGCGAAGGTTTCAGGAAATAAGGCCATTTCTCGTAAATGACGAAGGTCTCAGATACGCGGACTTCATCAAGACGCTGACGCCCAACTATACGAGGCTCTATCTGGATATTGCGCTCGGCTACTTTGCGCTGGTTGTTACTTTTGCGTTTGTCCGCGCCGTGCCCGTGGAAACGGACTATGGACTGCTATTTACTGTGTTTGCTGGTGCAATCTCTATTGGCTTCTGGATCGCCTACCTGCAACTGTTCCTTCATGAAGGCGCTCACTTCAATTTCGCCCCTGATAGAGGACAAAGTGATTTTCTATGCAACATTCTGGTTGCTTGGATGATAGGCACATCTGTTCAGCAGTACCGCATCACCCATTTTCAGCATCATCGCGCGCTCGGCAAAATCGACGACAGCGAATCGACTTATTTCTCCTCGCTTAATCTGGCATTTCTGATCAAGGCTCTGTTTGGCGTCCGAGTGATGGAAGTGCTGCGGTCGCGCACCGAACTCGAAGCTAAAGCCAAGAGGGTCGATCGAGGCACATGGGTCAGGCCCATGGGTCTCCTTGCGCACATTGCAATCGTCACGATTTCCTTCTTTTCTCGCGAGCTACTTTTTTGCGCCGCGTGGGTCCTGGGGACCGTGATGTTTTTCCCCCTCTTCGGCGCTCTTCGCCAGTTGCTGGAACATAGAGACCCCTCTGCGGATCCATGTGTCGATTACAATGAGCATGATCATGGCGCCTATACGAGGATATTTGGACCCGGCATATTCGCTTCGGTATTCGGAGCCGCGGGATTCAATCGCCACCTACTGCACCACTGGGAGCCGCAGGTTTCCTATACCAACTTGCATGAAATGGAGGCATATCTCCTCAAGACGGAGTTAGCATCGGTTATCGAGCAGCGTCGCTCCACATATTTGAAAACGTTCCTCAGTCTCTTCAGGTTCACATGACCAAAATAACGTGCCCGATTTGTGCCGATGGTTCTGTGCGTCATTTCGCGAAAGCCAACGACGTTGAGTATTTTACATCCGGCAGGCTCTTCGATTTCTACCGCTGTGACAGCTGCGATATTCTGTTCATTTACCCGATGCTGTCGGATCGGCTGAATGAAATCTATCCATCCAACTATTATTCGTTTCACGCCAATGCAGCCGATACCTTGGCACTACGCTTCAAGAAGCGTCTTGACGACAGGGCTTTCCAAGCAATCACCAAACAACTCAATGGAGAACGCCTGTCTGCATTAGACGTTGGAGGCGGAATCGGTTGGCTCCTCGACGGGCTGAAGAGAGCCGATTCCAGAATTGCTGATACAACGGTAGTAGACATTGATGCTGGAGCGGCCGATGTCGCCCGCGCCAAAGGTCACAACTTTCACCTCACGCCTATTGAAGGCTTCGAGACTGAAAAAACGTTTGACTTGATCTTGATGCTAAACCTGATCGAGCACGTTCCAGATCCGATCCAGATACTGAAAAAGGCAAAGAGCCTGCTTTCTCCTGGTGGTCTCATTTGGATTAAAACGCCCAACTACGACTCGCTAGACGCTCGTATTTTTAGATATCGTTCCTGGGGAGGATATCACACGCCTCGACATTTTGTTCTCTTCACCAAACCTAGCTTCATTCGTCACTGTGAATCCGCGGGCCTCCATGTTTTGAATTGCTCGTATACGCAAGGCGCCCCATTCTGGACCGTAAGCGCCATTAACGAATTAAAGCGCATTGGCCTCGCGGAGGTGTCAGCTGCACGGCCATCGCTGCAGAACAGCCTTACTCCCTTTTTTCATCTGCTTTTTGCGGCGTTCGATTTTGTCAGGATGCCTTTCTCTAAGACGTCGCAGATGAATTGCATCCTCACGGCCCAATCATCCACTTCTGAGACATCATCGGCAACACCGATTTCGAGAGCGAAGTTAGGGTCAAGCAGGATTTCTGGCGGTGCGTGATCACGTCGCTCCAATAGGAATCAGCGCGCGGGCCGGACGGCAATCTGAATCCCGGTTCCATTGAATGCCATGGCTGAGAAGACTCCCGACGCTGCCTAGAAGAGCTGCGAGATCTGCGGGCAAGATCATCCGTTTGGCGAGAATTCTCCGACCTCTCTCAGCCATTACCCCACGCAAAGACCTGCGCTCAGGACGTGCCGAACGACGAGGACCGCCACATTCGACTGGTCGGCCAACCCGTCACGCTGTCGCGCACGCCGAGCAAGATGGTGGCGCGGCCGCCGGAATTCGGCGAGCAGACCGACGAGATCTTGAAGGAGTTCGGCCTCAGTGCAGACGAGATCGCGACGCTCCGGAACGCCAAGGTGGTGTGAAAGAACGGCCGCGTCGCGACAGCCGGCCTTTCGGGTCCGGGCCGCCGCGGTGATCACCATCGGCCGCGCATTGACGGCTTAAGCAACCATCTAGATCTTACGCAAACCGTCGAAGCGCGTGCCGACATAGCGGAGAAAGGTCGTTGTTGGACAGGTCGACCGATCCGCCGACTTGCTTGATGCCGATCGTGTTGAAGGAAATCGTCGTGGCGTCAATGTTGATGCCACCGCCCGAGATGGCAATGCCGGCAACCGAGTTGCTTGACACGACCGAATTGATGAGGTGAACGGCGGCGCCGGCACCCACGCCGATACCGCTGGCCGCGTTGATCACCTTGACGTTGCTGAGCGTCGCCTTGATCAAGCCCGCAGCCGCGCTTGCAATCGCAAAGCCGCTGCCTCCCATATCCCGTGGTGTTCACGACGTTCGGCGCTCCAGTTTCCAATCCGCTTGGGTCAAGCGGCAGGCTTCGTCTGCCGCGGCCATCCGACGCAGCGCAGCAAGCGGTCGATCACAGGCCAAAACAACAGCGCGATCGCCAAGGTTGTGATCGAGCCGACCAGGCCATTCGACCAGAACACCTTGAGGTTGCCACCGGAGCCGATCATCGACAGGCGGAAGGCATCCTCGGCGCGGTTGCCGAGCACGAGCGCCAGGGTGAACGGCGCGAGCGGGATGCCGATCTTCTTGAAGACGTAGCCGACGACGCCGAAGCCCAGCATCAGCCAGATGTCGAACATCGCGTTCTGGATCGCATAGGCGCCGATCGCGCAGGACACCACGATCATCGGCGCCACCGCGGCGAACGGCACCCGCAGGATCGAGGCGAAGATTGGCACCGTCGTCAGCACTAGCACGAGACCGACGACATTGCCGAGATACATCGAGGCGATCAGGCCCCAGACGAAGTCCTTGTGTTCCACGAACAGCAGCGGACCCGGATTGAGTCCCCACACCATCAATCCGCCGAGCAGGATCGCGGCCGTGCCGGAACCGGGAATACCGAGCGCCAGCATCGGCAGCAGCGCCGAGGTGCCGGAGGCATGCGCCGCCGTCTCCGGTGCGAACACGCCCTCGATGCGGCCCTTGCCAAAGCTCTCGGGATCCTTGGCGAAGCGTTTTGCGAGGTTGTAACCCATGAAGGAGGCCGCGATCGCGCCGCCCGGGGTGATGCCGAGCCAGCAGCCGATGAAGGAGGAACGCAGCAGCGTCGCCCAGTATTTCGGCAGGTCCTTCCAGACGCTCAGCACGACACGGAGCGAAATGGTCGCCGCGTGTCCGCGCAGCGCCAGCCGCTCCTCCATCGTCAGCAGGATCTCGCTGATGCCGAACAGGCCGATGACGGCAACGAGGAAGTTAATGCCGCGCAAGAGCTCTGACGAGCCAAAGGTCATGCGCAACTGGCCGGACACGGTATCCATGCCGACGCCCGCAAGCAGGAGCCCCAGCGACATCGAGATGACCGTCTTGTGCTTGGCCTCGCGCCCCAATCCGACAAAGGAGCAGAAGGTCAGCAGATAAACTGCGAAGAACTCGGGCGGGCCGAACTTCAACGCAAAGGAGGAGATCATCGGCGCGAGAAAGGTGATCAGCAGCACCGCGACCAGCGAGCCGATGAAGGACGACGTGAACGCCGCGGTCAGCGCCTCCGCCGCCCTGCCCTGCTGCGCCATTGGATAGCCGTCGAACGTGGTCGCGACCGACCATGCCTCGCCGGGGATGTTGAACAGGATCGAGGTGATGGCGCCGCCGAACAGCGCGCCCCAGTAGATGCAGGACAGCATCACGATCGCCGAGGTTGGATCCATCGTGAAGGTGAGCGGCAGCAGGATCGCAACGCCGTTGGGGCCGCCGAGCCCGGGCAGCACGCCGACGAAGATGCCGAGCACCAGCCCGACCATCATCAGCACGAGCGTCTTCCACGTCAGCAAGACGGCGAAGCCATGAAGCAAGAGACCGAAAGCTTCCATCGTGAGCGCCTAGTAGCCGAAGGCCGCTTCGAGCGGCCCTTTCGGCATGATGACGTCGAAGGCGATGTCGAAGGTGACGAACATGATCGCCGTGAACAGGAAGGCCGTGAGCAGCGACTTCCACAGCGCGATCTTGCCGACGAGCCGCATGAATCCCGCGATCAGGAGGAAGCTCGCGACGTAGAGGCCGAGGAACTGCATCACCAGGCAGAACAGCAGCGTCGGCACGAACACCGCCATCACTCGGCGCGCTTGCGCACGCGTGACGAAGCTCTCGGATGCCGCGCGGTGCGCCACGAAGGCCGCAATCAGGCCATAGAGGCTGCCGCCACCGAGGATGACGGAGAGATAGAACGGGAAATAGCCGGGCTCCGGCCCGGTCGAATCCCAGGAGGCGCCGGTGCGCCAATTGTCATAGCCGAGCGTTGCGGCCAACGCGAGCAACAGCAGGCAGACGAATATCTCGATCGTGCCGGAGGAGACGACGGAGGGTGAGTCGTCTTCAGGCGCGGTCGGATCGTCGACGACGATTTCAAGATCGGTTTGGGACATGGGCTGCTTTGCAAAAGCCGGGAGTGATGTCACCTCGCCCCGCTTGCGGGGAGAGGCAGAGGCCGCGTCCGCGGCCGTTTTCTGGAACGCCGAAGCGCTGGGTGAGGGAGACTCTCCGCGAGTCCGTCTGCCACTCTCTTCGGGGGAGGGAGCCCCTCACCCCTGCCCTCTCCCCGTAAGAACGGGGGGAGGGAGAAGAGAGACGGCTACTTCGCGACGAATCCGGCTTCCGTCATCAGCGACTTGTTGGTGGCGTCGTCCTCCTCGAGGAATTGCACCATGTCCCTGCCGGTGAGGAAGATCGGCTTCAGCGCCTGCTTTTCCATGTAGTCCTTGTATTCCGCGGTCTGCGTCACCTTGTGGAACAGATCGACATAGAACGCCTGCTGCTCCGGTGTGACCTTGCCGGGCAGGAACATCGCGCGCAGCATCAGATACTGGACGTCGACGCCCTCCTCCTTGCAGGTCGGGATGTCGGCCCAGGATTGCGTGTCCGTCACCTTGCTGGTGTAGGAGATGCGCTCCTTGTCGAACACGCAGAGCGGGCGCACCTGGCCGGCACGCCAGACTTCGAGATTTTCGCTCGGGTTGTTGACGTTGGATTCGGTGTGGTTGCCGACGAGCTGGGTCGCGGCCTCGCCGCCGGATTTGTAGGGCAGATAGGAGAATTTCGCACCGGTCTTCTGCTCGAGGAAGACGGTCAGCACGTGATCCTCGCGCTTGGAGCCGGTGCCGCCCATCTTGAACGGCGAACTCGCCGCCTTCGCGGCCGCGACGAATTCCTTCACCGTCTTCGGACCTGCGCTATTGTCCCACAGCACGAACTGGTCGAGCGCGATCACCGAGACCGGCGTCAGCTCGCGCCAGTTGAACGGGATCTTCGCCGACAGCGGCAGCATGTAGATCAGCGAATAGGCGATCAGCACCTTGTTCGGGTCGCCTTCGCTGGACTTCATGTACATCAGCGCTTCCGCGCCGGAGGCGCCGCCCTTGAGCGAGACGACGATTGGCTGCTTCATCAGATTGTTCTTCTGGATCGCGGCCTGCATCATCCGCGCCATCTGGTCGGAGGCGCCGCCCGCGCCTGCCGCCACCACGATCTCGACGGGCTTGGTCGGCTCCCAGCCGGCAAAAGCCGGCGCGCCGCAAAGCGTAGCCGCCAGCACGACCGCGGCCTTCATTCCATGTCCCACGTGCGTCTCCCCAAGTTTTCGCCGATGTTCTTGTTCGGATTGGCAATTCGCGAAGCGAATTGCATTGTGCGGGCGAATGCCGGCCAGTTCAAGCCGGCCCGGCGCCGATCCGCTTATGACTTTGGAATGAGATCGATTGCAAGCTCGACCGCCGAAATCTCGGGACTGGAATAGAAGGCGAGCCCCCAAATCAACGTTGCAGTTCGGGTTGCCCCCTACGATCGTTCGGGAATTGCCTGCTGTTTGGCGGTGAGAGATAATTTGTCACAGCTTTGTGCCACAAAGCCCGCGAGATCATCGGCGGATGGGCCAGCACGCGAATGCAACCGATATGATCACTGGTCTCCAGTCGCTTCAGTGAAGAACGGGCGCGTTTCCTCATTTCGCAGATGCCGAGAGCCTATGGCCCATTTCAATCGAAATTCCACCGGAGGAAAATCAGAGGTAGTTCAAAGCAATTTGGTATTCGCTGTTGTCGTATTCGTGTTCGTTGTCGCAAGCCTCATGATCGCGCCGGGCGCGGATGGGCTGTTAGGTGCATACCTCGCCGCCCTGATGCTCGCGATCGCAGCGAACGATGCCCGCCACTACCTCATTCCGAATGAGCTGACGGCGGCGGCGTTCGCGCTCGCTTTGCTCCGCGCCGGCGCATTCGTGCCTGATATCGGCGTCGAGGCTCTGCTTTGGCCCGTGGCCCGCGCGGCCGCCGTGGCGCTGCCGCTCCTGCTCCTGATGACGTTCTATCGGCGCTGGCGTGGCCGCGACGGGTTCGGGCTCGGCGACGTCAAGCTCGCCGCGGTTTGCGGCGCCTGGCTCGATCTCGCGACCGTGGTCGCAGTGATCGAGCTTGCGGCGCTGGCCGCGATCGCCGCCTATCTCGCCAATGCTGCCCTAAGAAAGGAGCGGCTCCGCCGCACGGCCTTCCTGCCTTTCGGGCTTTTCCTCGCCCCCGCAATCTGGGTCGGTTGGCTGGGTGAACGCTGGTACACCAATTGGCTCGGCAGCTGGCCGGGCTAGTCAGGCATGTGGCAGGTGCACCGACCGGTGAAATGCGAAAGCGTGTCGAACACCTGACTGGTGCCAACAGGCCAAAGCCTCCTTCATATTAAGCGATCGCTTGCCGGCTCATCGCGTCGCTATGCGACAATTCCGTCGCATCCAACCATGCCAGCTTGACGCCTGCTGGCCGCACGCCGACAGGCACCAGACGTCGCAGCTCGCTTGTCAGGGCTACGACCCCAACAGCCCAAGGTGGCAGCCGTCGCGACGGCAGCGACTGCCGCTCTGGCAGAATGAACAGCGGAGAATCCAAAGGGGCGCGCCAATGAGGCGCGCCCCTCTGATCTGCTTTCGTTTGCCCGCGCGGACCCGCCCTGGCTTCGTCCTCAGCTTACGCCGCGTGCGAGATGGAAAGCTGTGCCTGGGACTGATCCACCGGATTGGTGATGATCGAACCGCCATGGCCGTCCGCAGCGAGCGCAAAGTCCGCGGCGCTGTATTGACCAAGCAGGTGCAGCGACGCCGTATGAGCGCCGTCGGTGATCGTCAGCGTGCCACCTGTGTTCTCGGCGTTTGCCGCATAGCCAAGCGAGGTGGTTTCGCCGAAGGCGATGTCACCGAGATCGAGCTCCACGCCATCCTGCCAGCCGGCGATCGTCCCGCTGAAGGCCGACGACTGCTCAAGCACCAGCCTCGCAGATCCCCCGCCGAAGGTGACATCGGTGAGCGTTCCGCCGGTGTAGACGTATTCGAGACCGTGTGAGCCGATGGTGGTGCCGCTGGCGCTGCCACCGGCGCCGACATACTGCGTACCGGAGACGATCGTGGTATCGCTCGCCGTGCCCCAGATGTACTGAATACCGCCGTTGATGGTCGTGCCGGTGGCGCTGCCCCAGTCGATCTGCATGCTGCCAGCGTTCAGCGTGGTGCCAATGGCTGTTCCGCTCTCATAGACGCGCTGCTCGCCGCCATCGTTGACGGCGGTGTGCGAAGCCGTGCCGTGGACCATTTGCACGCCGCCGCTGCCGATCACGGTCTGGTCGACCGTGCCGTAGACGGCCTGTAACCCGCCTTGGATGGTGGTGCCGGTCGCCGTGCCACCGCCGTAGATGTCCTGCTCGCCGCCGGCGACGATCAGCGTCGTGCTGGCTGTGCCGCCGGTGCCGATCACTTGCCGGCCGGCGATCGTCGAACCGGTGGCGATGCCATAGACATATTCCAAAGCGCCGTAAGTCACGGCCGTGTGGTGCTCCGTACCCCAGTTGATCTGCATGCTGCCAGCGTTCAGGGTCGTGCCGATGGCCGTTCCACCGGCATAGACGTGCTGCTCTGCGCCATTCCCAATGACGTAATCGGTCGCCGTGCCGTAGATGTATTGATGGCTGCCCGCGCCGAAAGTCCGGCCGCTGGCGGTGCCATACACGTAGTTCGAGACACCGGTGTTGCCGGCCGCGTCAGTGACGACGAGATCGATGGCGGTGTTGAACTGGTCCCAGGACAATTCGGCGCTCCAGGCGCCGTTGCCGTCGACGGTCGCCGTCGTGCTCCAACCGCCGCTTTGCGACGTACCGTCGCGCAGCGTGAGGGTCTGGCCGGCGGCGTCAACGTCGACCGAACCGGCGAGCACCGCGACCCACGGGCTTGTGGACGTCACGGCCGACAGGACCGGCACCGGCTTCACGGTATCGACCGAGAATACCTGCGCCTTGACGTCGGTTCCGTTGGCATCCTGCCAGGTGACGACGAAGCGACCGTCGGCATAGGCGGCGATCGAGGGATGCAACTGATTGGACGCCGTGCTGGTGTTGACCAGCAATTCAGCCCCGACCTTCTGACCATCCGCAGTGAACACCTGCAGCTTGATGCTGCTGCCGCTGGCGTCGCCGCCGGCACCGCTCCAGTCCTGCCAGGCGACGGCGAAATCACCATTGCTGAGCGCCGTCACCGTCGGCGTGAACTGGGAGTTGACCGTCGTGTTGTTGACGCGGAATTCGCTGCCGACCTTGCTGCCATCGGCCGCATAGATCTGCGCCTTAATGCTGCTGCCGCTGCTGTCGCCGCCGGTCTGGCTGAAATCGTACCAGGTCACGACAAAGCCGCCATTGGGCAGGGCCGAGATGGTTGGCTTGAGCTGGTCGGAGGCCGTCGCGGTGTTGACCAGGAATTCGCTGCCGACCTTGCTGCCGTCAGCCGCAAACATCTGCGCCTTAACGCTGGTCGCATCGTCATCGCCGAGCGTTCCGCTGAGATCCTCCCAGGTCACCACGAACCCGCCATTGGCCAGCCCCGTGATGGTTGCGTTGTCCTGGCTGCCGCCGGTCTCGGTATTGACGAGGAATTCCGGGCCGACCTTGCTGCCATCGGCCGCGAACAGCTGCGCCTTGATGCTGGTGCCGTCGTCGTCGCCGCCTTCGCCGCTGTCGTCGGTCCAGGTGACGGCGAAGCCGCCATTGGAAAGACCCGTGACGGTCGGCGCGAACTGCGAATAGGACGTCGAGCTGTTGACGAGGGTTTCCGACCCGACCGGCGTGCCATCGGCCGAAAACACCTGTGCCTTGATGCTGGTGCCCTCGCTGTCGCCGAGCGTCTGGCTGTTGTCGAACCACGTGACGACGAAGCCGCCATTGGAAAGGCCCGTGATCACCGGTGCGAGCTGGCCGTCGGCGGTCTCGGTGTTGACGCGGAATTCCGAACCGACCTTGCTGCCGTCGGCCGCGTAGACCTGCGCCTTGATGCTGGTGCCGCTGGCATCGCCCAGCGTTCCGCTGGCGTCATCCCAAGAGACCACGAAGCCGCCATTGGCGAGCCCCGTGACGGTCGGCGCCTCCTGGCCCCCAGTCGTATTGGTGTTCACGGAGAATTCGGAGCCGACTTTTACAACGGGAGCAGCCATAGTTCTGGATCGCTTTCATTCAAACTGTGCCGGCCACGGATGTCATCCGCTGGCCTATGAGCAAGAGGTTGTGAGAGCGCCCGTATTGCATCGCAATATATCATAATTTTGATAGTATGTTATGTATTGTGTGAATGAAGCGATCATGGGGCCGATTGCATCCGAGGTGTGCAAAACTTCGCGCGACAACGCTCAGACAACGGCGGCGCGATCGTTGTCGCATTCGGACATGCGGCCAAAAAAAGTGGAGCTCGTTGCAACGAGCTCCACTGTGTCTGCGTCAATGATCGCGTCGCCTGGACGCGGTCAGGTCAGGTTCGGCGCGCGGTCAGCCATTGGTCGCGACCGATCGGACGGTAGACCATGCGGATCTCTCCAACCGCACCGAAGAAGCCGTCGGACAGCACGCCGTTCCACCAGCCGGCGCCGAGGATCCAGGGCTGAGGCGTGCTCTGCGAGCGCATGCCGATCGCCGCATTGCCGACGTTGCGCAATACCGGCGCGCCGTCGATGTACAGGGTGGTGGTGAGGGTCGCCGGATCGTTGACGATCGCGATATGATACCAGCTATCGCGGATGATCTCGCCCGACCAGTTGGTCTGTGCGTAGTGCGAAACGGAAGCCGGCACCACTTCCCACTGCACTTCGCGCAAGTTCGAGATGGCGAACAGGACGCTCGACGCCTCCGGATCGCCGCCTTGATAGCCGCCGGGAACGTTGCCGCGGTTACCCACGCGACCGAGGATATTGCCCCATTTGTGCAGGTTCGCGGTCCAGCCGGCCGGGATCTTCACAAAGGCCTCGACCGTGTAGCCGTTCCAGAAGCTGCGGCCGTTGAGCGAGGCGGCTGACGCCGTCAGGAAGGCGTTGAGGCGACCGGCCGTATTGTCGGTGTTGAGAAACACCACGCTGCCCGCGGCGGAGGACAGACGGTGCTTATCCGTCGTCCAAACGACGTCGCCGAGCTGAGCGGACGCGACGAGCGCCGCACGCATCAGATTGTTGCCGCCGGCGACGTCAGGCAGGATCCCACCGATCGGAACGACCTGACCCTCGACGACCGTGGAGGGCGCGCGCCAGTGCGCCACGGTATCGGCGACATGCGGGTAGTCCTCGGTATCCGCGGGCAGCACGACTTCCGGCGTCGGCGGATCGACATAGCCGGCGAGCAGGTCGGCGCGCACGGACGGAATGATCGCGGGTCCGGTCAGCACTTTGCTCGGACTGAAGCGCGTGAACCGGGCGAATCGGCTCTTGAAATTGATCGGAATCGAGAAGCTGTTGTTCGACGCCGTCAGTTCGGCGTGATCGAACTGGTTGAGCGTGTTCTTCGGCTTCTGCACCACCCAGGGCGAGAACGACATCACGTCGATCTTGTTGTTGGTGAGGTCGATTTCGTAGAGCCGCATCATGGCGTTGCCGCCCTGATAATCCATCTGATAGTCGACCACCATCTGGTGAACCGGATTGCCGAAATCGTTGATCTTGGAGAGATACGCCGCGCCATGGTAATGGCCGTTCAGCGTCATGAAGATCTGATCCTTGTCGCGGATCAGCTTGTCCCACAGCATCTTGCCGTAATCGGTCTCCAGCGGCGACAGGCCGTCGCTGTCGATGTTGAGCAACTGGTGGTTGGAAAGAATGACGGGCAGCGTCGGGTTGCGGTCGATCACGTCGCGCGCCCAGGCGATGGCACCGTCCGAAATGCGCCAGGACAGCGACAGCACCATGAACTTCACGCCGTTCGTCTGGAAGATGTGGTACTCGTGGAAGCCGCTGCTATCTCGCTCGCGGAATGTCGACTGCTGCGCTGCGCGGGTGCTCGGAAACCACTTCAAATAGGGCTCGGCGTTGAGGCTGCGCTGGGCGTCGGTGCCCGAATTCTGATCCCAGGGGGTATGGTAGTCGTTGTCGGTGACGACGTCATGGTTACCCGCAAGGATCGAATAGGGGACCTTGGCATCTTCCAGCTTCTTCATCGCGGCGTCGGCCACGATCCACTGGTTCGGCTTGTTCTGCTGGTCGACCACGTCACCCAGATGGATGACGAAGCGGACGCCGTATTTCGCGGCGTTGTCGGCGATCCACTGAGTCTGCGCGTCGTACGGCGTCGAGCCATAGGCCTTCTGAAACTGCTGGTTTTCGTCGGTCGTCGCGTAACGCGAATAGAACTGCGTGTCGGGCAGCACCGCGATCGAGAAGCTGGTCAATGACGGACTGCTGGTCTGCGCCTTTGCCGCGCCCGCGCCGAGCGCCAGCACGGAAAGGCTGGCGGCGCCCTGGAGGACCGCGCGGCGATCGATCATTTGGCGCGTGGGATTGTTGCTGCCGGAACGATGGTTTCCAGCGCGGTCGATGTCGTCATTGCTCATAGAAGATTGCCTGTTCCTACTCGGTCGCAATTGCGACGGTAGGCGGGTCTCTAGCGATCGAAATTAACATTCGGATTAAAGAAATGTATCATGAATAATGTTATCAAGCGGGCGCACAGCGACCAGCCGCGCAATGCCATCGACTGTCGACCGGCAGCATCTGATCTCTGTCGAGAGGCGGCACGACCGCCCTTGAGCGAGACGACGATCGGCTGCTTCATCAGATTGTTCTTCTGGATCGCGGCCTGCGTCATCCGCGCCATCTGGTCGGAGGCGCCGCCCGCGCCTGCCGCCACCACGATCTCGACGGGCTTGGTCGGCTACCAGCCGGCAAAGGCCGGCGTGCTCAACAACAAGGCCTTCACAGCTCCGACGGCTTTCACGGAAATTCGCACGAGTTTCGTCTTTGTGATGCCGTGAAGTCTATCGATGCATTGTGCGGACTAAAGATCGCGAGTTCAAGCCGACGGACATTCCGCCACATATGACTTTCGGCTGACGAAGCGCGCGCTACTTGCCCTTCCAGACCGGCGCGCGCTTGTTGAGGAAGGCGTCCATACCCTCGCGGAAATCTTCGCTCATATAGGCCTTGAGGATCAGGTCCTCGCCCTCTTCGCGCGACAGCGTGCGGCGGATGCGGCGCACGGCCTCCTTGGTCGCTTCCAGCGTGAGCGGCGCATGGCTTGCGACGAGCTTGGCGGTCTCGTCGGCACGGCGCTGCAGCGTCTCGACGTCGGGCACGACCTCGTTGAGCAGGCCGAGCGACAGCGCTTCCTGCGCCTCGACGAGGCGCGCCTTGAAGATCAGATCCTTGGTGCGGGCAGGTCCCACCAGCGAGACGACGCGGCTGATGTTCGACATCGACAGGCAGTTGCCGAGCGTGCGTGCGATCGGAAAGCCGATGCGCGTGGTTTCGGTACCGATGCGAAGGTCGCAGCAGGCCGCGATGCCGGCGCCGCCGCCGGTGCAGGCTCCCGCGATCGCCGCGATCACGGGCACACGGCACTGCTCGAGCGTGCCGAGCACGCGGTCGATGCGGGCCTCGTAGTCGAGCGCGTCCTGCGCGGTCTTGAACGCACGGAACTGAGAAATGTCGGTGCCCGAGGCGAACGCCTTGTCGCCGGCCCCGGTGAGGATCAGCGCCTTGATCGAGCGATCGGCGTTGATCTCCTGGCAGATCTCCGCCATGCGGTCATACATGGCGAAGGTCATTGCGTTACGCGCCTGGGGGCGATTGAAGGTGATCCGCGCGATGCCGTCCTGGACGGAGTAGAGCAGGTCTTCGTTGGTCGTCGTCGGTGCGTTCATCGCGCGCTCACTTTCTAGGTTAGTTCAGGCCACCTGAGCCTTCAGGCCACCTGCGCCTTGGCCATCGGCACCGCGTCGCGTCCCTTCAGGACGTCCATGGCCGCCAATACGCCGCCGCTCCGGTGCGGAATCTTTGCAAGATCCAGGCCCATCTCGACGCCGGCAAGCGTGCCCATCAGCATCAGGTCGTTGAAATGGCCGATATGGCCGATGCGGAACACCTTGCCCTTGACCTTGTTCAGGCCCGTGCCGAGCGACATGTCGAAGTTTTCGAGCACCACCTTGCGGAAGGCGTCGGCGTCGTGTCCATCGGGCACGCGCACGCCGGTCAGCGCCGGCGAGTGTGCGGCGGGATCGGCGCACTGCGTCTCCAGGCCCCAGACCTTGACCGCGGCGCGCGTCGCGGCGCTGTGGCGCTTGTGGCGGGTCCAGACATTCTCCAGCCCCTCCTCTTCCAGCATCTTGACCGCTTCACGCAGGCCGTAGAGCAGATTGGTCGCGGGCGTATAGGGGAAGGTGCCGAGCTTGTTGAAGGAGATGACCTCCTGCCAGTCCCAGTAGGAGCGCATGCCGGGGTTGGCCTTCGCCACCGCGAGCGCCTTCTCCGAGACGGCATTGAAGCCGAGGCCCGGAGGCAGCATCAGGCCCTTCTGCGAGCCGGCGACCGAGACGTCGATGCCCCAGGCATCGTGTTCGTATTCCATCGACCCAAGGCCGGAGATGGTGTCGACCATCAGAAGGGCTGGATGTTTGACGCGGTCGAGCAGCTTGCGCACCTCGAGCGGCGGCGTCACGCAGCCGGTCGAAGTCTCGTTGTGGACGACGCAGACCGCCTTGATCGTGTGCTGCTTGTCGGCGGCAAGGCGCTTCTCGATCTCGGCGAGATCGGCGCCATGGCGCCAGTCGCTCGGGATGAAGTCGACGTCGAGCTTGAACTTGTCGGCGATGCCGCGCCACAGCACGGCGAACTGGCCGGTCTCGCACATCAAAACCTTGTCGCCGGGGGCGAATACGTTGACCATCGCCGCTTCCCAGGCACCGGTGCCGGACGAGGGGAAGATGATCACGGGCTGCTGGGTGCGGAACACCCGCTGCATCGAGGCCAGGACCGCAAAACCGAGCTCCGCGAACTCCGGACCGCGATGGTCCAGCGTCGGCATGTCCATCGCCCGCAGCACCCGGTCGGGCACGTTGGTCGGTCCTGGAATCTGTAGGAAATGCCTTCCAGTGTGCACGGTCATCGGCGTCCTTCCCGGTCTAGCCTTGGTTTTGATGGGCGCCGAATAGCACCATTTGACCGGCTTGTCCCCTCTCCTTAAGACGCCTCCCATGCATAAGCGGCGGGCCTCCGCCGCCCCTACTCCGCCGCCACCACCTTTCCGACCGGCAGGCGCCCCTCGGCCTCCGTAAACGGGCGCTCCGGATGCATCAGGAAGGCGGAGAAGCCACCGAGCAACAGCAGCCCCATCGACATCAGGAACGGCAGGTACCAGTTGCCGGTCGCGTCGATCACGAAGCCGGCAACGAGCGGCGACACGATGGCGGCGAAGGCCGAGCCGGTATTCATGAGTCCCGAGGCGGTGCCGGAATATTTCGGGGCAATATCCATCGGGATCGACCACATCGGGCCGATCACCAGCTCGGCGCAGAAGAAGCCGGCCGACAGGCACAGTGCGACGATCGTGATGTCGTGGACGAACAGGATCGGAAACAGCGAGAGCAGCGCGCCCGTAAATCCCGCAACGGTGACGCTCAGCCGCGCCAGGCGGACATTGCCGGTGCGGTCGAGGATCTTGTCCGAAAGCACGCCACCGACGCTGTCGCCGACCACGCCGGCGAAGAACACGCCGGAGGCGAACAGCGCCGAGTTCTTGATATCGAGATTGTAGTTGTTCTTGAAGAACAGCGGCAGCCAGTTGAGATAGAGCCACAGGCACCAGCCGTAGCAGAAATAGGTCAGCGTCACTGGCCACATGCGGCCGAGCAACGGCCGCCACGGCACGCGCGGCCGCTCGCCGGTCGGGCGCGGCGGCAGTGCGGCGAGCTCGGCCTCGGTGATGGAGGCGTGCTCCTTCGGCTCGTTGCGGAAGTACCAGACCCAGACGACGCCCCAGACCAGGCTGACGAGACCGAGCACGACGAACGCACCGCGCCAGGTCAGCCAGAGGATGAGCAGCGCCACCACCGGCGGCGTCACGGCGTTGCCGAGCCGGGCGAACGAGTGTGTCAGTCCCTGCGCAAAACCGCGGCGGTTCGCGGGCGTCCAGTATTGCATCGCGCGCGTTGCCGTCGGAAAGGTCGCGCCCTCGCCGAAGCCGAGCGCGAAGCGCGCGACGAACAGTGCGGCAAGGCCGTTGACGAAGCCGGTCGAGATGGTCGCCGCCGCCCAGATCATGCCGCACCAGAACAACGTCTTGCGCGGCCCGAAACGATCGCCGACCCAGCCGCCGATCACCTGGAACAGCAGATAGGGATAGGCGAAAGCGGAGAAGACGAGGCCAAGCTGGGTGTTCGACAGACCCAGCTCTTTCTGGATCTCGCTCGCGGCGGTGCCGATGTTCACCCGGTCGACATAGGTGATGAAATACATCGCGCAGAGCATCGCCAAGACGACATGCGTGGCCTTGAACCGAATTCCCATCTCCACCCTCCCTGACTGCTTTTTATGATTGGCCTTGCCTGTCCCGCGCGACCTAGGTACCGACCACTTTCAGATGCGGCGATGCATTACCCTGCGGGCGCTGCTCCAGCAGCTTCATCGCGGCGTCGACACCGCCGGAGCGATGCGGCACGCCCGCAACCGACAGGCCCATCTCCACGCCGGTGAGCGCGCCGAGCAGCGTCAGCGCGTTGCATTCGCCGAGATGGCCGATGCGGAAGACTTTTCCGGCGACCTTCGACAGGCCCGAGCCGAGCGACATGTTGTAATTGTCGAGCACGATCTTGCGGAACTGATCGGCGTCGTGGCCCGGCGGCATCAACACCGCGGTGAGCACCGGCGAGAACTCCGAGGGCTCCTGGCAGAGGATCTCGAGGCCCCAGTGACTGACGGCGGCACGCGTCGCGGCAGCCAGCCGCTGATGGCGCGCGAACACGTTGTCGAGCCCCTCTTCGAGCAGCATCGCGATCGCCTCGCGCAGGCCGTAAAGCAGATTGGTCGCCGGCGTGTAGGGGAAGAAGCCGTTGGCGTTGGGCTTGAGCATCTCCTCCCAGTCGAAATAGGAGCGCGGCATCTTGTTGGTCTTCGCGGCTGCGCGCGCCTTCTCCGAGATCGCGTTGAAGCCGAGGCCGGGCGGCAGCATGAAACCCTTCTGCGAGCAGCTCACGCTGACATCGACCTTCCACTCGTCGTGGCGGTAGTCGACCGAGCCGAGCGAGGAGATGGTGTCCACCATCAGCAGCGCCGGATGCGCGGTGCGGTCGATCGCGGCGCGGATCTCGGCGATGCGGCTGGTCGCGCCGGTCGAGGTCTCGTTGTGTACGACCATGACGGCCTTGATCGCGCGCGCCTTGTCCTCGGTGAGCTTCGCCTCGATCAATGCGGGATCGGCGCCGCGGCGCCAGTCGCCGGGCACGAAGTCGACCTCGATGCCGAACCGCCCCGCCATTTGCCGCCACAGGGTGGCGAAATGACCGGTCTCGACCATCAGCACCCGGTCACCAGGCGACAGCGTGTTGACAATCGCGGCCTCCCAGGCGCCCGTCCCCGACGAGGGGAAGATCACGACCGGGCCCGCGGTCTGGAAAATTGTCTGGCTGCCTTCGAGCACGGCGCGGCCGAGCTCGCCGAATTCCGCGCTCCGGTGGTCGATGACCGGCATGTCCATGGCGCGCAGGACGCGCTCGGGGACCGGGCTCGGGCCCGGAATCTGAAGGAAATGGCGTCCCTGGTGCATGAAAACCTCCCTGTCGGCGGACTCTGGCCAGCTTCGGAGCCATCTTGCATTCATTTTTTGTCATTTCAATCGAATTTTGGTATTCGATTGTGAACATCGACGCGATCAAACAGGCAAACTATTGTGCTGCAAATGAAATCCACGATTCCCGACACCGGGGTTCCGATCGCCCCACCAGCCGCAAATGGCGGCGACCGCCAGGAGGCCTCGCTTCACGGCGAGATCTTGCTGCGGCTGCGCGACTACGTGGTCGAGGGCAATATTCCCGACGGCGCGCGCATCCCCGAGCGCCAGCTCTGCGCGATGCTCGGCATCTCCCGCACGCCGCTGCGCGAGGCTCTGAAGGTGCTCGCTTCCGAGGGCCTGATCGAGCTTCTGCCCAACCGCGGCGCGCGCGTCCGCCAACTCAGCCAGCGCGACCTCGAGGAGCTGTTCGACGTCATGGCGGGGCTGGAGAGCCTTGCCGGGCGCCTCGCCTGCGAAGCCATTACGGATGAGGAAATCACCGCGATCGAGCAGCTGCATTACGAGATGTACGGGCACTATCTGCATCGCGACATGCACGGCTATTTCCAGACCAACCAGCGCATCCACGAAAGCATCGTCGCGGCCGCGCGCAACGAGACGCTGAAGACCGCCTACGCCAACTTCGCAGGCCGCATCCGCCGGGTCCGTTACTCCGCCAATTTCGCCCGCAAGCGGCAGCGCTGGGCGGAAGCGATGCGCGAGCACGAGACTATCCTCGACGCGCTGCGCCGCCGCGCCGCCAGCGAGCTCAGCGACATCCTGTTCCAGCACCTGCGCAACAAGCGGGCGGCCGCAATCGAGCACCTAACCGAGCCCCAAGAGGACGCGCCGGGCTCGCCCTGAGGGGCGACGGACTTGCTCATTTTGAATTCATAATATAATCCGTCGTGAGAAATAATGAATAACTCAGCAAGGCTGGGCCTCGCTGGGCCAATCCGGGACCAGGGATGACAAACGCCTCCTCGCTCGAACGGCGCCTGCGCGCGGAAATGACCGGCGACGTCCTGTTCGACGGCTTCAGCCGCGGCCGCTATGCCACCGACGCCTCGTTCTACCAGATCATGCCGGCCGGCGTGGTCGTGCCCAGGACCATGGACGAGGCCTTGCGGGCGCTGGCGATCGCCCGTGACGAGGGACTGAAGGTCACCCCGCGCGGCGGCGGCACCTCGCAATGCGGCCAGACCGTCAATGACGGCCTCGTGGTCGATCTCTCGAAGCACCTGAACCGGATCCTGTCGCTCGACGTCGCCGGCCGCACCTGCGTGGTCGAGCCCGGCATCGTGCTCGACGACCTCAACCGCCAGCTCAAGAAGCACGGCCTATGGTTTCCGGTCGACGTCTCCACGGCCTCGCGCGCCACCATCGGCGGCATGGCCGGCAACAATTCCTGCGGTGGCCGTAGCCTGCGCTACGGCACGATGCGCGACAACACGCTGTCGATGGAGGCGGCGCTCGCCGACGGCACGCTGGGCCGGTACGGCGAGGTGTCGCGTGATCTCTCCGATCTCGATGCGAACGACAGCGCGCGCGCCCTGTTCCGCGACATGCTCGATCTCGGCGCCCGCGAGGCCGACGAGATCGCTGCGCGCTTTCCCAAGGTGCAGCGCCGTGTCGGCGGCTACAATCTCGATGCGCTGACGCCGCGCAATGCGCGCAACAACATGGCGCATCTCCTGGTCGGCTCCGAAGGCACCCTCGCCTTCACCACCAAGGTCGAGCTGAAGCTGTGGCCTGTCATCCGCAACAAGGCGCTCGGCATCTGCCATTTCGGCAGCTTCTACGAGGCGATGGACGCCGCCCAGCACCTGGTCAAGCTCAAGCCGATCGCGGTCGAACTGGTCGACCGCACCATGCTCGCGCTCGGCCGCGACATCGCGATGTTCAGGCCGATCATCTCTGCCGCCATCAAGGGCGATCCGGATGCCGTTCTGGTGGTCGAATTCGCCGAAGAGGACCAGGCCGACAATCTGGTGCGCCTCAAGCAACTCGGCGAATTGATGGGCGATCTCGGCTTCGGCTGGAATAATGACAAGCGTAAATGGGGCGGCGTGGTGGAGATCACCGAGCCCGCGCTGCAAAGCGGCATCGCCGATTTCCGCGCCGCCGGCCTCAACGTCATGATGTCGATGAAGCAGGAGGGCAAGCCGGTTTCGTTCGTCGAGGATTGCGCCGTGCCGTTGCCGCATCTGGCCGACTACACCGCGCGCTTGGGCGAGGTTTTCGCAAAGCACGGCACCAGCGGCACGATGTATGCGCATGCCTCCGAGGGCTGCCTGCACGTACGGCCGGTGCTGAACCTGAAGCTGGAGAAGGACGTCAAGGCGATGCGCGCCATCGCCGAGGAAGCCTTCGCGCTGGTGCGCGAGTACAAGGGCTCGCATTCCGGCGAGCATGGCGATGGCCTGGTGCGCTCCGAATTCCACGAGACCATGTTCGGCGAGCGTCTCGTCGCCGACTTCAGGGAGGTGAAGAGCCGCTTCGATCCCGAGGGCGTCCTCAATCCCGGCAAGATCGTCGATGCGCCCCGGATGGACGATCGCTCGCTGTTCCGCTTCAAACCCAACTACCGCGTCAACGAGTTGAAGACGAAGCTGGATTGGTCCGCCTATCCCGGCGCCGGCGGCGGATTCCAGGGCGCGGTCGAGATGTGCAACAACAACGGCGCCTGCCGCAAGCTCGAGGGCGGCGTGATGTGCCCGTCCTATCGCGCCACGCGCAACGAGAAGGACGTCACCCGCGGCCGCGCCAACAGCTTGCGGCTCGCCATCTCCGGCCAGCTCGGTCCCGACGCGTTGTCCTCCGACGAGATGATGGAGACCCTAAAACTCTGCGTCTCCTGTAAGGCCTGCCGCCACGAATGCCCGACCGGCGTCGACATGGCCAAGATGAAGATCGAGGTGCTCGCCGCCCGCGCCGCGTCCCATGGCCTGACCCTGCGCGATCGCCTGGTCGGCTACCTCCCGCGCTATGCCGGTCTCGCATCGCGCTTCGCGCCACTCGCCAATTTGCGCAACCGCAGCCCGCTGCTCCGAAAGCTGTTCGAGCGCTTTGCCGGCATCAGCGCACGCCGCGCCCTGCCCGCCTTCCGCAGCGACGTATTCGTGCCGCCCGCGGAAGCGGTCGGGCCGGAGACCGGACGCGAAGTCGTGTTGTTCACGGACACCTTCAATCGCATCTACGAGCGCGAAAATCTCGACGCCGCGCTCCGCGTGCTCGCGGCGGGCGGTTATCGCGTGCACCTGCCTAGGCCCGCGAGCGGCAGTCGCCCGCTCTGCTGCGGCCGTACATTCCTCTCAGCCGGCCTCGTCGACGAAGCCAGGGCCGAACTCGACCGCCTAGTGGCCGCGTTCGCGCTCTTTGCCGCCCGTGGCGTACCGATCGTCGGCCTTGAGCCGAGCTGCCTGCTGACGCTGCGCGACGAGCTCGCCTCGCTGCGCAAGGACAACGATGCCAAGGCCGTCGGCGCCCACGCGCTGACTTTCGAGGAATTTTTGGTGCGCGAAGCGGAGGCCGGAAGGCTGCAGCTGTCGCTCGGCACCGTCGCGGACAAGGCCGTCGTCCATGGCCATTGCCACCAAAAATCCTTCGGCGCCTTCAAGCCGGTCGAGCAGGTGCTGCGCCTCATTCCAGGCCTGAAGGTCGAGACCATCGAATCGAGCTGCTGCGGCATGGCCGGCGCGTTCGGCTACGGTGCTGACACCTATGATGCCTCGATCGAGATGGCCGAGCTGTCGCTGCTGCCCGCGGTGCGGCGCGCCGACCAAGCTACACTGGTCGTTGCCGACGGCACCTCCTGCCGGCATCAGATCCACGACGGCGCCCAGCGCGAAGCGCTTCACGTCGCGCGCGTGCTGGCGATGAGCCTCGACCGCGCCGGAGCAAATTCCACTTCTCACACCAAAAAGGAAACCAGCCATGGCTGACCTCACGCTCGACACCGCCCGCAAAATCCTCGACGCCGCCTTCGCCAAGTCCACCGAGCTGAAGCTCAAGCCGCTGGTCGTCACCATCCTGGACGCACGCGGCGTGCTCAAGATCGCGGCAGCGCAGGACGGCACCAGCCTGATGCGCGCCGAGATCGCCCACGGCAAGGCCTATGGTGCGCTCGCCATGGGCATGGGCTCGCGCGCCTTGTACCAGCGCGCACAGGAGCAGGCCTATTTCATCGACGCCGTGAACACGATCGCCAAGGGCGCGCTGGTGCCGGTCCCCGGCGGCGTGCTGATCCAGGACGGCACCACCCTGCTGGGCGCGGTCGGCGTCTCCGGCGACACCTCCGACAATGACGAGGCCTGTGCGGTCGCCGGCATCCAGGCGGCGGGACTGAAGGCCAACGCGGGCTAGATATCCGATGCGTCAGCCGCGCCGGAACGTTCCCGTCGCAGCTGATGTCGTAGGCCCAAAATCTGGCCTCCGTCGTTCGCTCTAGCCGTCAAGCTTGTAGATGACGAATGAGTGGTTTGAAAAGACGACGGGAAATGACAGCGAATTCCACCCGGCTTTTCGAACCAGGTAGTCCCCGCCAAACTCGCTTTTAAACGCGCGCCATTGGTTTTCATCAAGCCTTGCCCAGCTCTCTGAACCATCGACGATCATGTTCCGTGTTTTGAAATCGGTCAGGCGTGCGTTGTATTTCTGGGCCTCGGGAGTCGAAACGTAGACGTTCCCGACGAAATAAGTCACCACGGTCTGACGCCTGCTGACCCCGCGCCAGGCCAGCGGCGCCAAGCCGGTGTTGATGAAAGCCGACCCGGGCCGGGCGTGATCGCGCGCCCAGACCTGGGCATCGTACAGGTCACGATGCACACCCGTCGTCTCCGCCAGGCCCGTCGCGGCATTGTCCAGCGACATCGCAACGATGAGAGCGCAGGCCACGACAGCAACAGCCGCACGAAATTCGACCAGCTTCCTTGCAGGCAAGGCGATCAAATCCCGCCCCCAGGAGGTTCGCGCAAAGATGCTCGCCAGCGCGATCACCGCAGTGCACGCAATGAACAGATCCCACCTGAACAGACTGAGCCTGTTTTCCGTCAGCATCCAGCCGATCGTGCTCCCCATCCAGAAAAGCAGCTTCTGATCAACAGCTGCTGAATAACCGGGCACGTGACGAACAAGCAGGACGACAGACGTCACGAGGGCGACCGCGCTCCCCATCCAGGCGAAAGCAGTTCTGACACGGTTCCCGGCAATTTCGGCCGGCCGCAAGGAAAGCGCGACAAGCCCCAGGATCGACAACGTGCAGCAATTGAAGAGGAGCAACAGAGCGGCAATCACCCGAAGCGGCGACCCGCTCGCAAGATCAGCCACCAAACGCCGCACGACGAAGGGAATACTCACGAGAAGGAGAAGAATGCAGGCGCGCGACAGGATCAGATTCATGACGGGGGCAAATTGAAGGATCACCGCAAGAACATGCAGCGCACAGGCCAAGCCCGTCATCGCTCCCGCGCTGAACAGGAACCAGCGCGCCTGCCTGCTCGCGCCGGCGAGGCCGGACAGCCCGAGCAGGAACAGTCCGACCGTCCAGAATATTCCGTTGATGAAGGCTGCCAGACCATAGGGGTACTCGGCCCCCAAAGGATAGATGTGCGCGTTGTTCAACAGCGCCTTGGCTGACATCGAGATTGTCGCCAGTCCGCGTGTTGAAATGTAGCCCGGAACATAGGCCACGAGGAGAACTGCCGAACCCGCACCGGCGGCAAGCAAGACCGTTCTGACATTCAGTCCACGCTGCGTCACGATATAGGCGAGAACGAACATGGTGGCGATCAGCGCCATGATCGGATGAATGGCCGCGCCGACAGCAAGCCATATCGTGCTGGATCTGACGCGCTCCTGGACCACCATTGCCGCCGCCATGATGAGGCACGGCAGCGCCAACCAATTGGCATAAGGCATCCAGTCGAGCCCTCCAATCAGTGCGGGACTGAAGAAGTGTGGCCGCCACATCAGCACGAAGAGCGCGGTCAGCCAGGAGATGCCCCGCGACTTGAACAACGTCATCGCGAAATAGTAGCAGGCACAGCTGAGGCCTGCGGCCTGCAAGATGACGAAGAGCGCGTAGAATATCTCAGGCGGGACGGAGAGGTATTTGAAGAGAAACGCCGGAAGCCAGTTCGTGACTGAGCTCATCCCAACGTGAGTCCAGACCGTCATGTAGGCATCTAGCGAGAAATTGCCGGGGTTGGCGAAGTAGTAGGCGTGCGCCACCGGGCCTTCGTCGATCGGCGGCTGCGATAGCCGTACACCGAAATCCCGCACGAGAAGCCAGACCTCGACCGTGCTCAGCAGCGCAAGCAAGGTCAGATCGACGGCGCCGCGGCTTACTTTCCGCAGACCCAGGAAGTCCCACCTCCAAGGCATTCTCAGACTCTTCCTGATCTCGCCGGCGACCCGGGATCATTCGAGCCCCCAAGCACTCCCGCTTACTTGCTCACCACGGCCAGCATCGATGGACCGAAAACGGGTGCCACCAGCCTGGCACGCGGGAAAGTCAGGACGGCCGCGTGCCGATCGCTGCCCAGCTGTAGCCATGCCTGTGAATCATCTTGATGTCGGTAAATCCTGCGGCTTCGAACAGCTGCCGGAGCTCCGGCCCGCGATAATAGTGTGCATAGGTGGGGTTCAGCTGGTCGAACACGAGCATGACCCGTTCGCGCCAGGCGACCTTCGTGAACACCGAGCGAAAATAGACATGCATCGGCAGCGGAGCGACGTGACACAGCGCGCCGTAGATCGATGCGCAACCAGCCAGGAACCTGGAGACGCCCACGAGCCAGGAATCCGGCAGCTTGGTCGTCATCCATCGTAGCGGAAGCACGAAGTAATAATAGAATGCGTTTCCTTCCCGCGACATCAGCAGCACGAAGAAGCGACCGCCGGGACGCAACGCATTGCGAATGGCACGAAACGTCGGCAGCGGATTCTCGATATAGCTCACGACGCCGAGCGAAACCGCGACATCGACATCGGAGTCGATGTCGACCTTGTCGCCGGTGCAGTTCTTGTAGGTAATTCTCTCGGAGCGCTCGCGCGTATTCTCTTTCAAGATCTCGATCGTTCCGCCGGCTCGACCGCGTAGACATGCTGCGCACCCGCCTTCAGGATCCAACGCACGATGCGACCGGTGCCGCTGCCGAGATCAAGAACCCGCTTGTCCGAGAAATCCTTCAAGCTCAGCAAACCGGCGAGCGAGTCCTCGAACAGATCGATCGAAACGAAATAGCCTGAGTTGTCGGGGAACGTCGTCCACTGGCTCGAAAAATCGTCGACTGTCCTCGAGCCCCGCGGCTCTTCGTTCTTACCCACAACCAGGCCCTCGCGATGCATGATGCTCACTTGTCAAGCAAATTTCGACATTTGACGCCTCTGTAAACCGCAAGCCCTCCAGTATTAAGAGAACAAAAAGAGCCACCAATGGCCTCTGGAACCAGCCTTTTTGGGCCACCGGACCCAACCAACGACCAGCACGATGCGGGTCAAGAAGCCTGACGGCATGCTCTGGACTCCACGAGCTGTCCGACGCTGAACCCGTCGATGCCGAAGCCGCGGCAACCGCGGCGGCCCGATTCCGTGGCACGCGCGGTGAGAACTCTGTTGGCTACTCAGAATGCGAATTGACGAATCGCGGCGGCGTGGCCCTCCCGCAAATGGGCACGCGATTTATCCGTATTCGTACGGGCCGTCGCGTCTCGCCGCGTGGCCGTGCTATGTTGCGCGGCAGGTGCCACAAAAGCCGCCACGTTGGCGCTGCGGCTGCAAGACGAGTGAAGCGGATCTATTGCGATGTCGGGGTGGGGCGGCTTTTCGGTTTTGGAGATTTTTGCAGATCGTCGATCCGGCTCAAACGACCGAGGACTTGTCAGACGTTGTGCGGTGGCTGCGATCGTCCTGATCGTGTGCGCATTCCCGGACGTCATCTTCCTCAAGGCCAGCTTGAGCAACGCAAATATCGTCAACATCACCTACGACAAGCAAAGCAAGGTTCAGCTGTTTCCCGAGCGGGAGAGCCGCACCATCGCCGACGGGTTCACCGATCCGGGGGGCGCCGCGTTCCAGTCTGAGCCTGGCATCCAGTTCGTCCGGCGCAGCTTTCGCGATGGGCAATCGATCTACTGGAATCCGTATTCGGCGACCGGCTCATATGGCCCCGAAACGCTCGTTGACATCAAGACCTCGCCCCTGACGATCACGACCGCGCTTCTTGGCGGCAGCGATGGGGCGTTCCACGCCGTCTTCCTGGTCTTCAACCTGATCGCCGTCTTTTGCCTGCTCGTGCTGCTTACGATCGAATTTCGGCTCTCGTTCGTCGCAGCGCTGGCCGGTGGCGTCACATATCTGCTGAATGGCTATTACGTCGCCAATATGGGCTCGAATGTCTCGCAGACATGGCTCTATTTCCCGATCTTGACGCTGGCACTGGTGAGCTTCGCGCGGCGTCCGAGCGCTTTGAAGCTTGCGGGCGTTTCGTGTGGGGCAGGCTTGATCCTCGCCACGACGTTTCTGCCAACGACGATCCTGACAATGGCAACGGCCCTGCTGGTCGGCGCTGCCGCTTCTGTTGGACATGCGATCTCGCGAGCGCGCGGATTGGGCTCGATTTCCAGGGTCGCCGGCGGTTTGATCGCGGGACAGCTAGGCGGCGTGGCGCTCGCTCTGCTCACGCTTGCGGTTGTGTATCTGCCGATCTTCGAAGCGCTGAAATACATGGCCACCGGCGACTCCTACGCAAAGCGGCAATTCTTCCCGACCAACCTTTTCAATCTGATCTCGCTCTTCACGCCAAAGCACGCCTTCGAGTCCTACGTCGCCCCGACCGCGCAGCTCACACAGCTGCGCGGCAACTCCGCATTTCACCAGGGCATCATCGGCGCCCTGCTCGCGACCCAGATCGTTCGGCCATGGCCGGTCTTTCAGCGCACCATCCTCATTCCCCTCTGCGCGGTTCTCCTGCTGCTGATCGGGCGGGTTTACGGAGTAGCCGGCGTATCGTCGCTCATCGATGCGATCCCGGTGCTCGGCAACCTCGGCGAACAATATGTATGGATCAGCATCGGGCTGGTCTGTTCGATCATCGTCGCATTCGGACTGCACGCCCTGCTCGAGGGTGGACTACGCTGGATCCCGTTGCTTACCGGCGCGGCGGTGATTGGCGGAGCATTCGCCTACACAACGCTCCTTTATGGCCGGGAGAACATCAAGCACCCGCTCTATCTCGGGGTCACACTGGCCCTCCTCGAGGCAGGCGTGGCACTGATCATTCTGAGACGAACACAGGTCGCTCCGATCATCGTGGCGTTGAGCCTCGTCGTGCTCTCCTGGGGCGAGCTCACGTTCGACGTGAATCATTACAAGCTGGTGCGGTACGACCGTTTCCTGCAGCCTGCGCCGTTCATCGACATGCTGCAAAAGGAAGGCGGTCTGCACCGGGTCGCGAGTTACGGGCAGCCGGGCGTTCCGCCGGAATACGGCAGCGCATATGGATTGTACCAGATCGGCTCGATGAACTTTCAGCTGTTCCCCCGTTATGAGGATCTCTTCAATCGCCTGATCTTGCCCAATCCGGCCCAGCGTTGGGAGACATTCGCGACCCTGGTGCTGGCACCTGACACCGATTTTCTCAATCTTCGCGGGCTCGATTTTCTCGGCGTCAGGTTCCTGGTGTTGCCGACGTCGTATGTGCGCCTTCGTCAGTTCGTGACGGGGTCCGGCTGGCGGATCAGTTACCAGGATCCCATGTTCACAATCGTCGAAAACCCTGGTCCCCTGCCGCGCGCGCTCATTGTCCATCAGGTTTCCGAAGGACATCAGACACCGCTGGATATCGACAGGTCGCCGCGTGAGGTCGTGACCTCCGACGATCCCGTCTTCATAGCGGAGGCAAAAGCACGTGGAGTTCTGGGCCCGAGCGCGGGGCCCCCGAGCCAGCCCGAATATGCCGACATCACGCGCTACGACCATACCCGGCTCGAGATGTCGGCCAGCCTGTCGCAAAAGGGCGTCCTGGTGCTCAACGATGCCTGGCATCCGAACTGGAAGGTCTGGGTCGACGGCGAGGAACGTCATCTTGGCCGGGTCAACCAGGCCTTCCGGGGCGTGCTTCTGGACCCCGGCAAGCATGTCGTCGAGATGCGCTATGCCCCCCGGACATTCTTGATAGGCGAGATATTTTCGGGCATTGGGCTTGCCGTCTTGCTTTGTCTCGTTCTATTCCGGCAATGGATTGACCCGCGGCTGGGGGCCTTGATGGGAGGGGCCGCTGGCGGCGCGTCCGCACAGGTCCGGCAGGCCGGATAGTGGATCCTGTATCGGTTAGCCTGTTGGAGATCTGCACTTGCAAGACCCCGCCGACACCTCGTCCGTTGCTGCGAGTTCCCGCCCGACGGAGAGTGCCGAAGGACTGCCGAGCTTCTGCATTGCGCTGCCCACCTACAATGAGGCGGCCGCAATCGAAAACTGCTTGACCAATATTTCTGCGTTCCTGAGCACGGTCCCGACGCGCACGGCCATCATCGCGGTCGACGACGGCAGCAGCGACAAGACCTGGGAGATCCTGCTTCAGTTACAGCGCAGGTTTCCGTCGCTCGTTCTCGAGCGCCACGCCCAGAACGGTGGTTACGGCGCAGCGCAGCGGACCCTTTGCCGGGTCGCGGCCGAGAATGGTTTCGAGTACGCGCTGGTCATGGATGCGGACGGGACGCAGGCGCCGCATTTCATCGCCAACTTCTACGAGCCCATGCGGCGCCGCGTCGATCTCGTGAAAGCGACCCGGTACGACATGGGGGGCACCGTCAAGGGCGTTTCCTGGCAGCGCTACTGGATCTCCCGTGCAGGAAATCTGCTGGCCCGGATGGTGATGGGCTTGCCGATCACCGATTTCACCAACGGATTTCGCGCGATCCGGACCGAGGCCTGGACCAAGCTCCCGACGACGGAGAGAGGCTTCATCGTCCTGATCGAGGAAGTCTATCTTGCGGGCAAGATGGGCTTCAGCTTCGCCGAAGTGCCCTACATCCTGACCGTGAGGCAGGAAGAGGGCTCCGAGTCGAAGTTCACCTACCAGTGGAGCATCTACTGGCGCTATCTCCACTACATCTTCAAGAGATGACGCCGCCGGAGACCGTCACGCGGTCTCCAGCACCCAGGGTCGGGGAAAGCCGGCCTACCCCCTCAAGGCCGGCAACCCCTCAGGCGAGCGCCTTCCGCTCGCTCAGAACCAGTTCGTGATCTGGCTGCGGATGCAGTTGACCACGACCGACGAGGCCGCGAAATTGTCGTTGAAGTCGTACCGCACCTGCCAATCCTGACCGGTCACCGTTTCAACGGCGTCAACTAGGTTGGACACTTCCATGCCGCCGACCACGACGGCGCCAGCTTCGACAGTCTCCGGTCGTTCCGTGGTCATGCGCAGGCTGACGCACGGCACCTTGTAGAACAGCGCCTCTTCCGGCGCGGTGCCGGAATCCGAGAGCACGCAGAAGCTTTCCGCGAGCAGCTTGTTGAAGTCGTAGAATCCGAGCGGCGCCATGACGCGAACGCCGTCGGCGATCTTGATATCCTTCAGCTTGCTCTTGGTGCGCGGGTGCATGGGATAGATCACCTCGCGCTTGAAGCGGCGCGCCATCTCCCCGAAGGCCTCGAACAGACGGGCGAGATAGACCGGATTGTCGACGTTCTCGCTACGGTGCGCGGTGACCAGGATGTAGCCCTTCGGCGACAGGTTCAGGCGCTTGAGAACGTCGCAGGCCTGGATCTGCGGCAGGAAGTGACGCATCACCTCGAACGTCGGATTGCCGGACACGAATATCTTCGACGGATGAATATTCTCGCGGAGGAGATTCTCCCTGTGATAGGCATTGAACGGCAGCAGGATGCTGCTCATGTGGTCGATCAGGATGCGGTTGCGCTGCTCCGGCATCCGCTTGTCCCACGCCCGCAGCCCCGCCTCCATGTGGAAGATCTTGATGCCGCGCTGTGCCGCCGGCATCACCGACAATCCGCTGAACGTATCACCGAGGATCAGCAGCGCGTCCGGCTTGTACTGCTCGAACAACTGATCAGACTTGATGATCACGTCGGCGACTTCGCGCGAATAGCTCGAGGTGTCGATATTGAGCTGATGATCCGGTTCGCGCAGCTCGAGATCGCGGAAGAAGAAATCCTTGAGCTCCGGCGTGAAATTCTGGCCGGTGTGAACCATGATGTGCTCGAAGTTCAGGGCATCAAGCTTCTTGAACGTCGACCACATCTTGATCATTTCCGGCCGCGTGCCGAAAATCGACATAACTTTCATTCTAGTCTCCGACTTTTACCGGGGTAGTTCAGTTTTTCTAGAGCAGATCATCCGACGTCGGATAGAACGTTATCCGCACATCGGGAAGCGGTACCATCAACCGGCCGCCTTGCGCGACGTAGTCTGCGCTCTTCGCCGCAATTTCATTGAAGAAGCTCCAGGCAAAGATCAGCAGATAATCCGGAGGATCCGTACGCAGCACGTCGTTGCTGCGGATCATGAGATGCGAACCGGGTGTCGAATAGCCGTGCTTTGCCGGCGCATCATCGATCATGTATTCGAGATGCTCGCGCCCGATCTCGCAATACTGGATAATGGTGTTGGCTCGGCCGGATGCTCCGTAACCGGCGATCGTGCGGCCTTTTGCTCGCAACCGCGTCAACAGGTCCAGCAGCCTTTGGCGACGGTCGGCGCAGTTTGAAGCAAATGTCGTGTAGGTCTCCGGACGGTCATAGCCAAGCGCCCGCTCCTCGTTCCGCAGATTATGCACGCGGACCGAGATGTCTTTGGCATGGAAACTGTTCTTCTTGCAGACATAATAACGCATCGAGCCACCGTGAATCGGTATCGGCTTGATGTCGAAGACTGTCATGCCATGACGAGCGAAATGATTTTCGAGCGCGAGCAGGGAGTAATAATACAGGTGCTCGTGATAGATCATATCGTACTGGAGATCCTGGATGATCTTGCCGAGATAGTGCACCTCGAAGACAAAGACGCCGTCGTCCTTCAGGATTCTCTCTACCGCCCGCGTAACGCCGTTGATGTCAGGGATATGCGCGAACACATTGTTGGCAAGAACCAGATCGGCCTTGCCAAAACGCCCGATCAACTGCTCGACGAGCGATTCGTCAAAGAAGCCATGGACCGTGTTGATTCTCGGATCGTCTATCGTCTTCAGAATATTGAGCGCCGGATCGACGCCGATGAGATTGGCGATACCCTGATCCGCCAGCGGCTTCAGGAGGATGCCGTCATTGCAGCCGAATTCGAGCACGGTGGCATGGCGCGGATTGACAAATCGTGCAACCACCTCCGTCGCGTAATCGTTGAAATGCTCCCTCAGTGTCCGGATCGCCGACGAGAAGTAAAAATAATCGGCGAAGAGGAGGCTCGGATCGACCTTGTCGGGAACCTGAACCGCGTAGCAGCTCGGGCAAAAACACACCCGCAGGCGGAATTTCGATTCTCGGGCGAACGTTTCTTCCTTCAAGAACCCGCCGGCCAGCGCCACCTCGCCGAAATCAATGACTTCTACCAGACCCTCTGCCTCACAAAATGCACATCGACCGTTCTGGGTGTCAATCGGATGCAATCTTTCCATAACGACTGTCGAGGTCCTACTTGATGGGGTCGAACCCCGAGATTAGGTCCAACTAAGCGGTAGCTAGCGAACTTTTTAGCCAACAAGCCCTATGCACTAGGCGTGCGCCTGATGGCTCGAACTTGTCAAGCGGGACCTAACCACCGGGCGGGCCGGAAATGACACATCGTCCTGCCTCAGGTCCGGGCCCGCCCACGCGAAATCCGGAATTTCTTGACAGACCGGTGAGATAGATGCCATCCGCTGAGATGCTGGGCCACGTCAATCGTGAGTGGAAATGAAGAATGTCGTCGGAATTGCCGCCTGATCCACACACGGCTCGCCGCGTCCCGCGCGTGCTAGTGCTCGGGGCGACCGGTATGCTTGGGCACAAGCTTGTCCAGCGGCTAGCGGCGCAGGGCTTTCAGGTTTCCGGAACGATACGCTCATCTTCGATTCCCGACACGCCCGCGGCACGACTGGCCCTGGCTGTCACACACCAGATTCAGCCAAATGTGGATGTTTTGCAGGACACGGCCCTCCAGGCCGCGATCGAGGCGGCAAGTCCTGATGTCGTGATAAATGCGGTCGGCGTGATCAAGCAGCTCGATCTGGCGAAGGACGCCATTACTTCGATCGCTGCCAACGCGATGCTTCCGCACAGAGCCGCAGCACTTTGCAGGCAGCGGGGCGCCCGCCTGATACAATTCAGCACCGATTGCGTGTTCGCCGGCCGGAAAGGTCCTTTTGCGGAGAATTCGCCTACCGACGCCGAGGATCTGTACGGACGCAGCAAGCTGCTGGGTGAAGTTTCGGGGCCCGGCTGCCTGACCATTCGGTCTTCCATCGTCGGCAGGGAACTGCGCGGGCGCTCCAGTCTGATCGAATGGTTCCTTGCGCAACGCGGCGGGCACGCGAGGGGATTCGTCGGCGCTCTCTATACTGGGCTCACGACCAGCGCCATGTCAGATCTGGTCGGAAAATTGATTACGGAACATCCGGACGTCGATGGCGTCTGGCACGTTGCCTCGGAGCCGATCAGCAAATACGAGCTTTTGCAGATCGTGAACGCTCAATACGGGCTCGGCGTGACCCTCGAGCGCGACGAGACGTTTTTCTGCGATCGCAGACTCGACGGCAGCAACTTCGCGAAACGAACCGGTTTCCGCGCGCCAGACTGGCACACGATGATCAGGGAAATGCACGAAGACCCAACGCCCTACGACGCGCATTGAATCTCAGCAATAGTAAGGGGGCTATTTGTCCAAACGTGAGCACAGCGAGCGAGATATCACCTGCTCGATGTGGAACAAACCTTCAGGCTCGTGGAGAACTGAGACGCGCGATTACCCTCTGCCGCAACGCGCCGGACGCTTCGAAGCGAAACGTGCGATTTTGCGAACGAGTTCACTCTCGCTGGTGTCGGTCTCCGGCCGCGTGCTGATCATGGATGGCGCAACACTGCTCGGTGACGTCGGAGTGTCCGGCGACACCTCCGACAATGACAGGGCTTATGCCATCACCGGCATCCAGGCCGCAAGGCTGAAGGCCAACGCTGGATAGCGCTCGTCCGCGGCGAAGCGAAGCGCAAGAGTGCGTCGATGCTAAAAGTTCACCGGCGGTTGAAAAACCCATGACACATCCCTTCATTCTATGCATCGGCGATTAACGCGGCATAAATAAATGCGACGGCAGGTCGGCTCTTGGCAGACTAGCCTAGTCTGTCAGGCAGTAGCCGGTGGCAGCGGTGACGAGATTAGCGGAGCAAATATCTGCAAAGGTGGTGAGAACGAGCCGCCATAGTGCGGAAGAGTTCGTTAAGCAGTCGCTCGTCCGGTCATGGCCGTAGTTCGGGCATTCGCCTGGGTATGCTGCAACCCTCCGAAGTGCATCGTCGAGATGTCCTGCACCCAGCCGAGGCGGGAGTTTTGTATTCATTCTCTTCCACAAAGAATTACGCACAAGAATTCGGAAGAGAAAAACTCAGCATAAGTCAATACTTAAGCTAACATCGAAAGAACTTGACGTCATTTCAGTCAGCCGAGAGGTTAATTCTATAACTTCCCGTGACCGATCGCTGGCCAGCTAGTCGAGATTTCTCCAGAACGAAGCCTTCACAAACTTTACCCTCGCGGTGACCTTCACCGATCGAAGCGCGCGCTTCTGCGCGGCCAGTGCGCTGCGCTCGTAGCACTCAAGCCCCGCGCGCTAACCGCAGGCTCTTCGCCTCCGCCCAGCTAACAATCTCCTTCAACGTCCGCGGGCCCACGCCCACGAGCATAAACAGGTCGCGCTGCGTCAGCGATTGGAGGTTATTCGGTGTGACCGCGCGGCCCGCCAAGGCGCGGTGCACGACAGCCTGCGCTCGGGAGCTCAATCCGGCAAGCGACACATGCTGCTGGGACGTATCCACCGTTAACCTCGGCGGAAAATCTGGCCCCGCTCGGCCGCGAGCGCCAGCTCGGTCCATTCGTGAGCAAGCTTCAAGCAGCCTTCCCGATCGACCAGATCGAGGCGCGAGTTGCCTCATCGCGGCAGGCTGCGGTCTCCTCGTAAAATTGCTAAGCAGAGGCGGTCATCTTGGCATAGTGCGAGAATTAACCAGGTAGCTCGGTCTTCATCATTGCCTCGGCGCATAGCCGTTCAGAACGGCTTCCTCACAGGCGCACTGATCGGCCTAGTCTGCCTCAACGTGGAGCGGCGCCAGGTCCTCGCCGGTCTCGCACTGGGCGCGATGGTGATCAAGCCGCATCTGGCCATTGCCGCCGGCGTCTACATGCTGGCGGCGCGCCGCTGGGCGGCGCTCGCGACGGCCACCATGTTCGTGCTGGCGAGCTCACTCATCTGCACGCTGGTGTTCGGATGGCAGATCTGGACCGTCTGGCTCGGTGCTGTCCGGGAATCAGCCATCTTCCTGGAGCACGGTCTTTATCCGCTGCTTCGCATGATCTCGACCTACGCGGCCGTCGGCAGCGCCGGTGCTCCTCCGACCTTTGCTTTCTGGGCCCAGGCGGTCGTCGCCTGCTTCGCGTTGTTCGCGGTCGTGCTCGCCGTCCGGCTTGGCGCCGCGCGAATAAATGTCGCCCACATTCGCGCTCGGCATCACCACCATGTCAGCCCCTATGCCTATGACTACGACCTGCCGATGGTGGGGATTGGCCTCGCGTTGCTGCTTCCCGATCTTGTCCAGTTGGCGAGTGCGCGCGAACGCAGCGTCATCTATGGACTGATCCTGCTCGCCGGCGCCTACGGCATGCTTCAGTCGGCACGCATGGCGGCACAGTTCGGGAATGAGGCCGATCTTGCCGACATGGATGGGAAGTTTGCACCCGCCATCGGTGGCTTCGCGCTGATGTCGCTGCTTGTTCTGCTCGCGAGGCTGCTGCGACGCGGAACACAGCCTGCGCCGGCCCTGCCCCAGGTCGTACAAGCCGCGGAATAGTGTAGCCAGATTCGCTGCAAAGCCAGCGCCACGCCGCCAAGCGCAACTGCGATCGCCGCCTATTCGCGCGAGCCCAGCCCGAAGCAGAGAGAACAATTGTCCTGCCGCGCTGCGCCGTATTCAGCCTAGGTGAAACGGGGCTGGCTGCATATTTTAAATTTTTTTAACCCGGTCGGCCGCAGTGGTCCACCCCTGCGGCCTTTTCTTTTGTAGGCCCGCCAGAAAGAACCGGCAACCACCCGTGAATTTCCCAAGACCAAAAAAAGCCCGCCGCGACGGTAAGGCGGGGACGGTTGATCACGTCTTCCTTGACGAGGTGCACGGGCTCCGGATCTCGATCGGTGGCCACGACGGCAAGTGGCCGATTTCGACTCTGAAGCTTCTAGACTCCGGTTTCGCCAGATAGCTTGTCCGCCCGGTCACCGTCCGCGGTGATCACTCGGTGACCGGGCGCCCAGCGCGGACTTCGAAGGCCTGCTCGCCGGTGCCTGGCCGAGTAAGCCAGTCACAGTTTACCTGGAGTGGCAGCCATGATGCAGAACGTTGTAGCCGGATGCGTCGTAGTGGCTTTGATTATCCTGGCCTTGATTGGCTTCGCCCAAACGCACCATGAATGTTGGCACGGGCACGTGCTCCTAACCCATGAGCCCTGCGGATCCGTCAGCCCTTCAATATAGGAACAACCATTTTCCGCTGATCTAGGTGCGGGACCAAAGCCCCGCCGCTCGTGAAGTTCTGCCAGCACAGGTAAGCTTGCGGACGACTCAGCGCGAAAGCCCCCCTACCGCCCGGTAACCGCCTTCTGGCGCGCAGCGTTCAGGCCTGCCTTTGTCTGTGCAGTTGCGGCACTCGCGGGCTCTCGATTTGGGGGCGGCTCATTGAGGTCTCGGGCCCACGGCGCGCCAGATCGAGCAACTGACTTCGGAGCGGCATGTTCTGAGCTGGAGCAGGCAGAGACGAGAGAGACGACAACAAGGGACATCCCCGTCCGGCCCAACGTTTGAGTGATCCTGTTCATCAGGCAATCAACTTCCGGCGCGGCCTTACTGTTGGCGCCTGCGATCCGCTCTAGCATCGAAATAGATGACCACCGCGAATGTGGCGCCTAGAGCCAAAACGCTGACACAGCCGGTAATCAACGCCACCGCCATCATAGCTGGATCAGTATTTCTACGGCGTCAGGGGTGGGCAATTCACGAATGATTAGCGCAGGCCCATCAACGTGAACCGGCCGCCTGTCCGCTCGGTTGCCGCCGGTGGTGACCACCGGCGGCGACCGGCGCTATAGGTATGAGCGCGGGACCAAAGCCCCGCGCTTTCGAGAAAGATCATTGGTTGCGTCGTATGGGATCACCCGGCGGATGTACCTGCCGCAGGTCGTTCCTCCGCATGGCATCGTTTGCGCATCGCGCCGATTCACTTTGTCTCTCGATGTCCTGCAAAGTGGTGCGATTTTCAGAACCCGGGTTAACGCGGTTTCGTTCGGCTCAGTTGTAGTCCGCGCCGCACCCCGCGCATTGCGCAAACAATGGAGATGAGAATAGGAAGGCAAGAACTGCCGTGGCGGCAGCAATTTGCAATGCACGCATGGTCAATTCCCTTCTGTTTCCCCGCCGAATGGCGATTACTACTTTGGCGCGAGCGCGGAAAATTGGTTCAATCGATAGCCGCAAAAATTGTATTCGTGCAACGAAGCGTGACTAGGAATCTGGGTCCCGGGAAAGACAATAGCGTTGACCGTTTTGCTTCGTACTTCTGCCAAGGTGTGGAGGCCCGCCAAGGTGAACTGCCTCCTTGCTGGTTTCTCGTCTATACTCGAGCAAGTGATCCCATCGTCGCGTGGTCTAGCCATGCCGTCTTGGACACTTCCTCAGGTTACAAAGGCGGTTTTAGTCGTACTTGCCGTCTACTTCCCGGTCGCGCTCTATCTGCACTACAGCTACGTTCCAATACCTGAGCCGCCCAAGTTCGCGAATCTGTCCGGCCCCTTCCGTAAGCTCGATGCGACCGCCTATCAGGCCCTTGCGCCAAAACTCGACGGGCTCGCGGACTTTGACAGTGGTCCGACCAGATCGACCATTGTCTTGCTTGAGGATGGGAGTCCGCTTGGCCCACCACATAGTCCCTCAAAAGTGGCCAACGGAGGTTATTCGCATTTTCGCGGTGCCGGCATCATCTTTTCGGCCAGCGACAACAGCGATCCTAACTCCAACGGGCGAAGCTATTCAGTTGCATGGCAGTGATTAAACATTGAGTGAGGGCCCGCAAGCCTGAGCCGGCGGGCCTACATCCTATGTCGATACGGCACTGCGCCGTGACCGGTGAGGACCCGCTGTCGCCGAGGCGCCTCCGGCCGTTGAGTTCACGGCCAGAGGTTCTCCGAAACAATCTCAACGCGCGACATGGTCCCGTCGAAATAGGCTGGCGCGTCGAGAGGCAGCGGCGTGCGAATGTCGCCGTAAGTCTTCATAGGATTGTCTTTGTTGTAAGCGGCAATCATGCGCTTCGCGCAAGCCGGGACGCCAGCGCGATCGACGCGACGCTCAGACAACTCAAGAAAGATGTCGCTTACGATTATGTCCCGAGCATTTCTGGACAAGTACCGTGGGGTGAGGCTGAATAGCCATTCGTAATCGCCATCCCGTGGCACATATAGCTCGATATCATTGCGCACGAAGTCTCGCGGCGTCGAGGCCAGCAAGCCGCTGAAAGGCGCAACAGTTCCGGCGCTCGCAAAGCTTCGGACGGTGGCTGGATTTCTGGCGGCAAGAGCGAAACGTTCATTGATATCGGGACGCGATATCCGCAGGTTGCGTAGCTGTTTGCCGGATACATGCCGAAGGCGGGCCCAGGCGCCTCCTCTTCCGTCACGCTGGTGGCCGCGGACCGCGCGCGCTCAATCAACTCACGCTGACTGACGTACTCGCCAGATGCCATTCGGCGCTCAGTCGCGATAGTCCACGCGATGTCCGCCTGCCAGTCCAGAATCTCCTTGTCGACCAGCGGCACGCTCCAGGCCTGGGCCTTCCAGTCCATCGTCATGGCCTCGTCGCGGGTCATCGAGCAGCAATACGAAATGAAGGGCTCGATTACAGATACCAGATCAGCGTAGCTCTGCTTCACGTAGCCGCGCTGTCCGGCGAACTTCTTATCAGCCCATTCACGCCAGTTGCGCTCGCCCTCAGCGAAAAAATCCGGATGAAAGACGGGGAGCTTTTCGCTGTCCAGGTCCGGGATATCCGTCAGGCGCTTGCCGAACGTGCGCTTGAAAGCCTGCTCGGTATCCTGGCCGTCGAGATCGCACTTCTTCATGATGAGAGCGACATCGTAGAAGTCCTTGTAGAGGCTGGTGTGCGTACCGAGCGAGACAATGGCGTGCACCTTCTCCGCGAGCATCGTCTCGGCGTTGTAAGCCATGATCTTCGCCGGCGCGTGGCCGTCGAGGACGGTCGGATAGGTCATCATGACCGGCTTCGGCGTGCAGACGTGGCCGTGGCTGATCTCCAACTTGAACTTCAGGCGCATATTACCGATGCGGGCCTCACAGGTGATCTGGTGACCCGGCTCGTCAGCCTTGGTGTTGATCGATTCCACCTTGAGCGTGTCGAGGTTGAACGTCATTGGATCGGCATCGGAGGGCGTAACGGAGGCGATCGCCTTGAACGCCTCGATCGCCTCCTCGCGCGTGAGCTTGTCGATCGCCCAGACGTCGATGTCGGTGGTGGTACGCTGGTGATCCTGCGTCACACCGATCAGAGCCATCGCGCCCTTCAGCACGAGGCGCTTGTTCCAGACTTCGCACTCACCGAGGCGCACCAGGACGCGCTCGAACACGTAGCGCGTCCTGGTGAGACACCTCCATCGAACGGGAGGCATTCACGAGGCGGGAGACGGCGCATCCACCGCTCACCATAGAGCGCGCGGCCAGCGTCGACGACGCGCTGTTCGCGCCCGCCGAGCGGACGGCGGTAGCCCTCGCGGAGTTCCAGGATGCCGTTGATGACCGGCATAACGGGCTTGTTGGTGTGCAGCATGGCTCTTCTCGATCTACACCCGATAATCGGGAACAGACCTGCAAGTCGCAAGAAATGATTAGATTTCAGGGACTTGAGCCCCTATCTCTCTCACAATGGGCGGCGTTAGCGTAGCAGGATCCCGGACCTGACGGCCGTCGAGGGAGTAGTTCCCCTCGGGCCGATGCTTGGTTCATCGCCCCTCAACTCGCGACGCTGAAGCCGAAGCCGCCGGCTGGTGGCCGCTGGATCCACGAGATCAAGTTCGACGGCTACCGCAGCCAATTGCACGTCTCGGACGCCGGCACCGAGATCTTCACCCGGAAGAGCCTGAATTGGACCAAGCGTTTCACCGGCATCGCGGCGGCCTACGCCTCGGCCGGACTCGGCAGCGCGATCGTCGACGGCGAGATCGTCGTGGCCGTCAACGAGCGGACCGACTTCAGCGCCCTGCAGGCCGACCTAGCTGTCGGCAGGCAAGACCGCCTGCGCTTCGAGCCCAAGGGCGGCATACGGTTTCCGACCATGCTGCACGTGGCCGAAGCGACCTTGAACTATTCGGAGGTCCGCGAGGCTCTGGTCGAGCGTTATCAAAGCGTGCCCGTCGACTGGATCCGGTAACGGCAAGCACAGCGGCGCGCGGTGGTCTAGCATCGACTAGTAAGGTATCCGGCGCGCCCGCAAACCACCGGACATCCTCGATAACCAGTTGAAGCGAGGTGAGCGGCCGTGCACGAATGATATTTGCCACCTATGTTCCGGAAAACGCCATTCAGCCAAGAGACCTCGAACTATATTCCGCCGAGATCGGTCTCCAATTGCCGCACCAGCTTGCTTGGAGTTGTGCCAAGCGCCTTCGACAACCTGAATAGTGTGACAAGCGTGGGCGATTTTAAGCCACGTTCAAGCTGGCTCACGTAGGTTCGATGAATAGCCGCCCGTTCCGCAAGCTCCTCCTGAGAGAGTTGGGCGGATTGCCGTAGACTAGCGACCAGTTTTCCAAAGGCTATGTTGGGGTTTGTCACCCCGCGATAGTTCGCGCTTGAACACTAAAGGACTACAGACTATAGTATTCACATCGTGCGATTCCGGCTGGATCCGATCTTATGAGAGTACTCGCTATTTCGGATCTGCACTTGGAACGCCGGGCGTTAAACGAACTACCGTACCTGAGTGAGTCATTCGACGTGCTGGTCTGCGCCGGTGACATTTGGGAAGGCGAACCCCAAAAAGCTGTTCAGTGTGTCACGCAAATCGCGCATGGAAAGCCCGCGCTAATTGTTCCTGGTAATCATGAGTTTTGGACTCATGAGACCGGTGGACACACCATCGCTGACGTCATCAAATTAATGCGTAATGAGGCAGATCGACAAAACGCCGAGGCTCGTCGAAAGGTTGTCACCGTTCTAAGCGCCGACAGTCCTACATACGAAATTGACGATACGCGCTTTATCGGGCTGACGCTTTGGGGGGATTGGGCTCAAGCCAGCCGCTGGATGTGGGGCACTGACAATGAAATCGAGTGGGCAGCCCGCGCGCGCGCTATCGCGGTTCATCCAAAGACCGGTCCCCGTGAGTATGGCGCGATCACAACCGAAAGAGGCAGATGGACCCCATATGATGCCGCAGCCGAGCATGCGCGGGAAAGGGCTATTCTCGTTGACGAACTCGTCTCTATCCACGAAGGCCCAACCGTAGTAGTTACACACCACCCTCCTCTCGCTGCCTGCGTCGATGCATATCGAGGTGCTCGGCTTCCTTGGTGGGCACCCGCCTTCTACACATCAAACATCCTCCCAACATTACCCGATCATGTCCGGCCTGAACTTTGGGTCTGCGGTCATGTTCATGCTCCCTACCACGTAGAATGCGGTCGAACCCGCGTAATCTGCAATCCCGTCGAAGGCGGCCACTTCGACCCTGAACTCATCATAGACATTTGAAGATGGCAGAAGACGAGCGAGTCTTTTCTCATGATAATCTGGACCTCGAAGAGGAAGGCATGCCTTCGTGCCCCGCGCCCGAAGATTGGAGAGCTGAACTTGTCTGGGTGCACTACAAGCTCTTCCAACCACCAGAATCTCATCCGGAGTTAGCTGAAGGTCTTCCCGACTGCGGAATAGGATGGCTCGGCATTCTCGATCGGCTCTGTACACAGCTCCAATACCTTCTCGACGAAGAAGGTAAAGGCAATACGATTAAGCTGATGCAGATCAAGGAGGAGCAAGGCCTCCTACGGGTTTCTTGGAATGGGCTACTTTCGCAATCCACCACTGCTAACGTGGATAAGCTGATTGAGCTCGCATGTGCGTGTTCAGCATGCACGTGTGAAATCTGCAGTGAGGAGGGTCGGCTCTACCGCCGCGGAAGTTACCTTGCAACCGCTTGCGACCTTCACGCTAAGGGTGAACGAGCGCCAATGAAGCCTGGCCTCGAGAACATTTACATCCGTCGAGGCGAGATCAACGGCAAGATTCAAATTCTGTCTTGCAGACGATACGATCCGAAAACCAACAGCTTTACCGATGTGTCTCCTGCGTCGTTAGGGCTGGAATGACAGCCTTCCATGTACGCGAAGCTGCAAACCTCACTTCCATTATTGGCGTTTAAGTTCTCCTGCAATTCGCGCAACTCCTCCTATGAGTTGCTGCGGTTCAGCAATTCGTCGGATGCCGATGGGCGCTCCAAAGTCGTAATTTTCGATCACTGCTCAGGCTTCCGGTTGGGCAACGTTCAATCGGCATCGGGCCGAGCTTCCCGCATCAAACAAAGAAGGCGGAACAAATGCTGAGGATAACTATCGAATTGGTGCCTGGAGGCATTGAGTTGGAGAGCCGCGCCGTCGCTTCGATGCAGATATCCAACGTAAGCGACCTCGCTGACTGCTCGGACTACCATGTCGAGATTACGGAGACCGCAAACCCTTTGACTGGCGACCCAGCGCGTAAGGCCGAGTGCATGGTGGTTGCGCACCACCGCAGACAGAGGGTCTGGGCCCTCTTGGAGAAGGCGTGTTGCGAATTACTTAAGGATCGCAACAACTCGCTAAAATCTTGAGAAGCAACATGCTAGGTTCGACGAGGTCAGTGTCATTTGAGAGCACAGCCGCAACATCGTAATCGTTTCGAAATGCCCCGAGAAGAAGATGCGAGGCGAGATTTGCGTCGCCGCCTTTTTCCTCGGTCTTGTGAACCTTGACGACGGCTGGCCGTGGCTGCGGAAGTTGATTGGCGAGCGGCGGACGGAGCGCCGGCGGGTGGACCAGGCCTGAGAATTTCTTTGCACCCAGAAAACTCCCCATGTGCAGAGAAATTTCAGGAATGGTAGCGAGCGCGTCGAAATAGACCTGCTGCCGGGCTGGAGCGAGCGGATCAACGCGGCGCGGTGTAGAGCGAACACCAATGATGATATTTTCCGGTTTGAGAAACTGGACGCAGAGCTGCTTGATGTTCAGCCATTTCGGATCGGGACGCTTTTCAAGCATCCGGTAGTAAAGGTTGAAACCGTCAACATAAATAATGGTCCGCATAGGCTCTCAGGGGGCGAGGCCCAACAGACAAAGCAAAGGCCGCTTCAGGTTTCCCCTCCGGGGCCCTTGAACCGACAGCACGCTGCCGGCGGGTAGCCTGCCATGAACGCCAGCGCTGGCGTCTACGCGCGATGTCTGAGCGAGCTCGCTTGAGGGCGAGCAGCGTTTTTTTGAACCGCAGCCCCTAGCGCCGCAGAAACAGCCAGACCGCATTGTGGGAAACCTTGATCCCGCGCGCGGCGAGTTCGTCCTTCAGGGCGTGAAGCGTCAAATGCGGCGTCTGACTGATCCGTTCCCTGATGAAGGCGCGATGCGGTTCAAGTACGGGCTTGCGATGGCCGCCCATCTTACCGGGCGCTACCGAGCCGGTCGCTCGATAACGCTGCGACCACTTCACAACCGACGACACCGCAACCCCAAACCGCAATGCCACCGAGCGGCAGCTCTCACCCTCTGCGACAGCCGCAACCGCACGCTTACGCAAATCATTGGAAATTGGTCGGACCATCGGATGCTGGCCTCCAGCCCAGCCAGCATCTTGAATCATATTCGTTCCAAATCCGGAATCCCTCCCGATTGCGGCCACGGGCAGAGTAGGTCCTCTAATCCCTCTCTAAATCATTGAAGATGCAAGTGCTGGATTGAGCGCCGCGAACCATTGGCAGAGGTCGCCGGGCAAAGTATGTCCCCTGGACGACGTATCTCGAATCTCGACCATCCGCCGCGCCTTACGGTTGCGGTATGACGGTGAATGCCTGTCTGATCGCCTCGGGCGAAATCTTAAACTTACGGTCGATCCACGATATGAAATCGGCCGGATGCACGATCACGAGTTCTCTTCCGTCTGGTCTAGCGCGAATGACACAATAGAGTTCGCGCGTTTTGCCGTCGGGCGCTTGGACGCGCGACGTCCGGTATGTCTCCGCATCTTGTCCGGCGAAATCCTTCAGATTGTCGGAGATCAGGATGCCGGCGTGCGCGGCGTAGGCGGTCGCAAGAACGCCGCCATCCTCGAGATCTTTCAATGCCGGGTCCGGAGACCCGCCTAGGACGATGTGCGGGTCGAAACCGGCTGGCCCGAACTTCATCATGTCGACAAGTGCGAAAATCTCCTCCTCCACCAGGGCTTCCGGGTATTCCTTTCGGAGGAGCACTTCGCGATACGTGTCGAGCATCTTGAACGACATGGCGATCTGCACCGGCTCACCGTTGATCGACCCGGAAACGAGATGCAGAACGACCTTTTGACTTATCGTCGACGATTTGGCCGCTTTGTCGGCATACAATTTTGAGACGAGCACGTTGATGTCCGGGACCACGACGATCATCGTCAGGTCGCCGCAGGACCGTACGTCTCGACCACGACCATCTCGTCGGCGTTAAGCATGTCGTGGTCGATCTTTCCATCGGAAGCGGCAAGCTTCGCAGCAGCCTGTTCGAAACGTTCCCTGGCCAGTGAGAACATGATGCGACGGCTCAGCTCCTCGATCTTCCGCGCGCCCTTCATCTGGTCGGCCGAATTCTCGATCAAAAGATTCCGGAGGTCCTGAGGTAACAATGTGAAAACCCTGACGGCATTTTCGAGAACATTGGCGGGAGTCCGATTTTCTCTGAGTGCAATCGTGCGAACCCGAAGATCGAGATCCTCGGGGAGGGAGGTCGAACGCGATTTTGCTTTGGCCATGACTAGCTCCTCTTCCTCAAATATCATAAAATACTTAAACTAATGAAATCAAGTTCAAGCTCTTGAGAATAAGGTACTGAAATACCTCGATTTCGCACGATGATAAATGGCGATGCGAAAGCGCTCTGATGGCGTCGTCCCGCTCTGCGACCTCGCCGCCCGCGAAAAGACGAGCGTGTCCGGGGTGGTCGAGGAATTGCTCCCGGGATGGCTGGAGGGGACCCACAAGCTCGAGGGATAGCCTCTCGATCAAGTTCAACCGCATCACCCAAAGGAAAACCCCGCCGTCGCCGGTGGGTTTTTTGTGTCCTGCGAAAGTGGAGGGCGTTTTTGTGGGGGCGTTTTATGCCCGTCGCCGCACCGATTCAATAATTCCGTGAACCGCTCTAGGTGCTCGGGCGGCGCAACGGCGGCAGGCGGGGCCAGGGCGCCTGCGGAGGCTGCTGGAGGCCCTCGCGGGGAGCAACCGGCTCAGACGCCGGCGAGGGCTCAGCGGCGGCCACCGGCGGTTCCTCGGCGGCCGGGGCGGCGGTGGACGGGTCCACCGCCGGCGGCGCCTGGTCAGCTTCAAGAGCACCCTCCGGCGCCGGCTCGCCAGCCGGTTCGGCTGCCACCGACGGCGCTTCGACGCTCGGCAAGGCGGTGGACGGCAATCCTCCATCCGGCGGCGGTTCTTCGGCGGCCTCGACCTCGACCCGGTCATCAAACTGCTCGATGAGCTTCGCCAGCGTGGCTTTACTGACGCGACCGACATACCGCCCCTGCTTACCATTCCAGTTGACCCCCGCCGCGCGCAAAGCGCCTTGCTTTTGCTCGCTTGCGTTACGGCTAAGACGGACCTTCACCTTCACGCAATCCTGCTTGGTGCCAGCCTCGTCGATGGAAGCCTTGGTCTGGACCTGTCCGGCGGCGCGGATGCCCCGGATCAGCGCCTCCAGCTCCGCAGGAGGCAGCTCGCACACCCCCGCTTCCTTCAACCCGGCAAGCACCACCGCCTCACGTTCGCCCTTCGCGGCCGCGGTGTCGCGATCAAGCTCTGCGCGCTCCTCGCTGATACGCGCCAGCCTTGCATCGATGCGTTTGAGTTCGTTCTTCATGGGATCTCCCTCCGTCTACCGCCGTATCGGAGCACGACGTCCAGCAGGGTCAAAGCGAGAAGACGCCCAGCGGGGTGACATTTCGTGGAGTGGTGTGGATTGCTGCCGTCCACCACCGCGCGGCCGGGCTCGATACCTGCAAAAACTTCAAATTGCGGGGACGGCCGGCCTATGAGCTTGCGGCTTTCCAGGGCGGCTGCCCATTGTTGGCCTGCTGAATGCCAAACGCTCAATATGCAATCTTTGGAAGCTTAGTTTCTGATGGCGATCCCTTACGCCCGATTTACCATCGTGTCGCTGACCGAGTTGGCGGGCGCGACCACGAACGTCGCCTATATCCTTCGGGACCGGATCAACGATCCACGCCTCCCCGGAGGAGCTGTCGATTACATCCACCTCGCGGGCGACGTCAGCTACCAGGATGTCTGGCTGCCGGACGCTCACCTCGTCAGCCATTATGACAGCGCCTCTCTTGCACGCGCGATAGACAGCGCCGAGCTTAGCAAGGTGATCAAGCCCCTCGATGAACGCCAACGGCCACCGCAGGCAGGGTTTGCCCTCGTTGTCGCCCTGCCCGCACCGCACGAGGCGTCGCTTCACGAAGCTATCGAGATAACGCAGAGGATCGCATTACATGTCCGTGGATCGTCACGTCTGACGATCCACCTGGCGATCCACGAAGCTGGCACGAACCGCCACGCGCACTATCTTTTCTCCACTCGGCCGATCGACGCCAACGGCAAATTCGGTCTGAAGCAGCGCGATTTCGTGGCACGCGTCCGTCCTCGCGGCGATCAGGCCAAGGTCAAGGTAGAAGTCAAGGAAGGGATCCACTGGCCGAACCTTAGCTGGGAGACCCAGCAGGCATTTTTCGTCGAGCTTGGCACCGATCTCATCGTCGATCCCATTGCTCCCAGCCCCATGAAGCATCTAACGGACAGGAACGAGCTTCCCGCCGCGCGTCTCGACTACCGCAGCGCCAACATCGACATCATCAAAGGGCCGCCCCTCCTGCTCGTCGACGGACTCCTCCGTGGCCGATCCACCCTTCCGGTTGCCGCTGTGCGCCAACTATGCGGGAAATTCTTCGTGGACGGCGGGGACTCGCATATCGACCGCATCTTGATGGGCAAGGAAATCGTCACTTACGCCGATCTTCGCAAGCCGTCGACGGCCGCCTTCGTGACAACGAAGCCAGTCCACGATCTGCTGACGCTGGCCACCGAAATTCTCGATCAGCAGGGACAGAGCACAGTCGTCGCCGCCACTGGCGCCGATGAGCCCGCCGTCGTGGTGCAGATCGCCCGGCTGTGCGAGAACGCATCGGCTGACCGCCCCCTCCTCCTCGCAGAAGCGCTCTCCAACTGCGAGGCCACCGCGAATGTGCTTTCAAACCCGGAAACCCGGCTCCTCAGGATCGACGGGCTGGAATCAACGGCCATTACCGACGCGCTGGCCCTGCGGCCCGGACGCCCCGTGATCGTCCCCCACGCCGAGCTCATCGAAGACCAGCCGCTGGCTTCGTTGATCGTGGCCGCGAAAAAGGCCGGCTCCAAGCTCGTCCTCGGTCACGTTCAAGGCGCCCAGACCGGAACAGTGCGCCGCCAGCTCGCCGCCTACGCCGCGGACGTGCTGGCAAGCCCCGAAATTCCGGCGGAGCAGGACGCTTCGGATGTTGCCGGACGACTGCTCCGGGCCGGCCTCGTGCGGCACGCCGTCGAGCTGATGGTGCGCGGTGGCTTTATCGCGTTCGGCGATCGCCTTGACCACCGTCCGCACAAGCTGGAATTTATCGTGTGCGACGATCCAACGCGACTTGTCTCGACGCACAATGTTGCGCGAGGCGCCGACGGGCATTCCGGTCTTCACTACACTCCTATAGCGCCGTCGATCGTCCAGGACGCACTCTCTGTCGGCGAATGGTTCGTGACAACCGACAAGTTGGTCTCCAATGAGGCCATCGAATGCGGCGAGTTTTTCCAGATCGCCGCTATCGATCGGGCAAGCGGCGTAACTGACGTTATGATCTGGGACGAGCGTCAGGTGATCGACCTTAAGCTTGACCACGCCCACATTCAGCCGGCGGCAGCTATTTCCCTGAGGCAAGCCTTCGGTCTCACGGCCCCTGCCCAATTGACCATTGAGGCCACGGATCCGCGCCGGGTATGGGCTGCTCTTCTGCTCGCAGCGCGCTATAACGACGGCGTGAAGATTTTTGTCGATCCCCAGATCGCGAGAAACCAGCTTGAGCTTGTCGAGGCTGCCCGTCGGTCGCTGTTCGCCGCGCTCCCGCATCAACGGACACAATGTCGCGACGCGAACGCCGACGCGAGCATGCTGGGGGATCAGTTTTTTTGGGAAGAGCTGCCCAAGAACGGAAAGGATAGCACTCCAGCACCGATCATTGCTTCGCAGGAGGTACGCAATCGGCTTGCATATAGCGCCTCCGCTCGCAGCGGCCTCAAATTGCTGCAAGACCTATGCAGCTCAAGAAATCCATCTTGCGGCTCCTTCCGGGAAAGGGCGCTGGACGCGTTCAGCCCTATCACCAAGGCATTTGTTCGTCACTACGCCGGTGAGGAAGTCGATGGATTCACCGCTCGGCACAAGCACGCGCAGAGCGATCCCGATGCGGACCTCGATCTGCCGCCTGACTTGGATGAACCAACGAACTGGACCATTTGGGAGGTCCAGCTATTCATCTGGGATTTGAGCAGCCTTGAGCTCGAAGTAAGACTCGGGCGCTTCCGCGACCTGCCGAATCCGCTTGTGCCGTGGCAGAAAGCAACACTCTGTCATAACGATCGTCGGCACAACCGTCCGGGCGAGCGCGACATGGGCTGACGATTCGATCGAGCAGCCTCCGGAACCGTTCGTTAACCATCGCGCTTCGCTACGAGAAGGAGACGGCGGAACACTCCTCAATTGACCTGCTTATCCTAAAAGCTCCGCATGAATTGTCGCAGGGTCCGTGACCAACAATAAGCCGCGCTGCCTTGCTCGGCAGCGCGGTTCGGGTACAAGCCGTGAGGAGACTTGGGCTTACTTGTTCGCGCTGGTGTTCCGGCTTCGGCGCCAACTCGGATGTCAAATGACAGCCGCCGAAATCGCCTTCGGGTCTATAGCAGACCTGCTTGACTGCAAGCGTGCTCGGCCCAAAGTCGGATTGTGCCGCGCCATGATAACCTTCTCAGAGCTCGGCGAACCCACCATCGACGACCAGCTCCGATCCGAGCATATAACTGGATGCGTCGCTGGCGAGGAACAGTACCGCCGCAGCAATTTCGTCGGCGTGTCCAAGGCGTCCAATCGGAATGATGCTGCTCGCGCCTGCGAGGTAGTCACGAAACTGCGCTTCGGTCCGTCCAGGATTTTCGGACTGTCCCACTCCCCGCAGGATAGGAGTGTCGATCAGACCTGGACTGATCGCATTGACGCGAATACGCCGGTCCAGCAGCTCCGCCGACAGGGTGCGGGCGAAAGAGCGCACGGCCGCTTTTGAAGCCGACAGGACAGCACGCCCCGACACCCCAACCTGGTTCAACCAGGCCGTGGTCATGATGATCGAGCCACCGTCTCGCATGATTGGCTCGACCGCTTGGTCGGGAAACGTTTCCACTCAGTCTTTTCGGCGCTCCCAACCTGGGTGGTCGAGTTCTACCCCCGGGCAGACCTCGGAATCGATAACCCTCGCATAACTGGTGTCGTGAAACCCGCCGAACCAAGTTCACCCTGACGTAGTTCTGCAGCACTTTAAAGATGACATTCTTTGCAGGACCAGGTGGAGGAATGCTTGGATCGTCGCGCTGCTCCTGAGATCTTTCCGGCTCGTAAGATGGATCGAGCGGGAAATTGAACCCCGGCTTCGGAAAGTGCTTGGCCAACTGCAGCAACTCTTCGAGCGCAATGGGTGGCGCGGCTTTTCGGAGGGAGACAAATGACTTGACGTTGGTCTTGAATACGGGCCTCTGGCCGCCCCAAGGCCCCAGCGATTGATCGATGTGCGCATAGACGCTGCCAGGCGTTACGTCGCCAACCAAGTTAGGTGGTTATGCCCTGGATCTCCGTGCGGTCGTTGCTGTAGCCCGGATTCCACGGACCTTCTTGCCCTCTTCCTTGGCACAGGCAATTTCCAATTTCTGGCCGGTCGAGTTGGTGGAGTTCTTACTCACAAGAACGATGACGCCGTCAGATCGGCGAATCCGAGTCCGCACCTTATCTTTCCAACCGCTGTCGTATGCCTCCTTCACCGACATGTCGATGAACTCGTACGGCGCGCGCGGATGTACCAGCCCGCCGGCTGAGTTCCAGCTAGATATGCAAGCGAGGCGCTCGTTACCAAGGATCGTCTGGAAACCAAAAATAGTTTTCGATGTGTCGGTCATAGGCCTGCCGAATATGTCGCAAATAGGTGGGACGATATCCGGACACGGCGGCGGAGCTCTGGCAACTGGTGGCAGCCCGTTCCCGGGGCGGCACCGATCTGCTCGCTCGCCTAGTGGACGAAAATCCCAAGGAGGCCTTCGTCGTGCTGGCGGGCCGGGCTCCCTCTCTGAACCGGAATCCGCTGGCTTGAGCCTTCAAGACGCCCAACCGATATCTTGTAGCGCGAAGCCCAAGGCATGGAGAGCAAGGTCGGCGTCCTCCTCGATTGGTTCGCGATCGATTACGCGGCGATCGAGGAATACGTCGACCGCGGCGTCGTTTGCGTGCTCGAAGGATGGAAACTCGCGCAACGCGGTAACCAGGGCTCTTTGGCACGGTGATTGCATCTGGATTCGATGTAAATTCAGCACATTGCGATGATTGCGTCGGACTGGATTACGCGAATGCCCGGAGGAATTTTGGCTAACGGATTTGTAGTCTGGTTCAACCAGTTCAAGGGTTACGGCTTCATAAGGCCCGACGGCGGAGGTAAAGACATATTCGTCCATATGTCTGCCGTCGAAGAAGCTGGTTTGCCAACGCTCATCCAAGGCCAGAGTGTGAGCTATGAACTCGTCTCCGTTGAAGGCAAGGTCACGGCCGGTCAGCTGCGCGTCGCAACCCGCGAGTCCAAGTCTGCAGAATGAACGCAACCTGGCGCCATCGACGGTTCGGATTCGTCTTACATCCGTCGATGCTGATGTTGAAGGTTGTCGATCAGGTCGTTGTAGCGACCGATAAGGTCCAGCAGCTCGCCCCCATGGTTCGACAGGAAACCGGCAATGCCGGAACTGACGATATCGACGGTCGCGTCCAATTGCGCAAATAATTCGCGCCGGGCATTGTCACAGTACTCCGCGACGTCTGCATCAGCGATCGACAACTCGCCCGGAACCCTCATCCTCTCGAACCTCGGCACTCCATGTCCTGGCATAATTGCGAACCATCGATCGGCCGGCGCCTCTCGTTCGCTCAACCTCGTTCGGGGAGCGTCACCCACAGCTGCCGTTTCGACGTCGATAGAGAGCAGTTCAAGCGTTTCGTTGTGAAGCCGATCAAGCTCGCTCATGGAGTGATCGAACATGTTGCCCAACTGCTTGAGCTGCAGCCAGGCGAGCCGCAAATGCTGATACGGTGACACCTGATCATGGCCCCGCGAATAGTCGCCGGCAACAACCCGACAAACCATCAGATCGCCATACACGGTCCGCAGTTCGACAAGCGAAGCAAGCTCAGCCTTCAGGCGCTGATGAATAGTCAATATCCCTCCTCTCATCCGCTCCGTCACGAACTCGAATGACGGATCGGACAAGCGCATCAACCTTTCTCCGGCGAGTTCGATGATCGAAACGATCCGCTCGTCGATCTCGCTGGTCGTCAGCACACCCACCACACTGCTCATTCTCAGATCATCCGGCAACGCCGCCCGGCGCCTCGACACCTGGCTGGCCATCGGGCCTACGAATCCCCAGCCCGGAGCCTCTCAGGGTTCAACCGGTTTCGAAAGCCCAATCTTATGCTTGGTACCCGGGCAACGGGGCAAATCCGGCTTTGTGCCGGCGGCTGGGCGATCGACAGGATCCGGCCGCAAAAAACTGCGGTTCACCAGGATTTCGATTGAAGGCTGAAGACTTTAGCGGCCAAGCCCATGTCGGGCCGGCGTTATCGCCACACCAACGTCCCGGGGCAACTAACCGAGTTGAGATCTCAACACCAAGAACATTCGGGGCCCGATCTTAACCGGACTCCGGGTCCCCCATAATCCGCTGCGTCACCGGCCGGCGCCCGGCGTCAGACTGGTGCGATCAACGACTGGGGCGCGTCGCGCATGTTGCCAGACTGTGCGTCGGGCCATGCCTCAGTTGTTGGCGGGCGTGCCGTAAGGCGAAGATGGCGACCCTGCGGCCCAGCCTGCGTGCGACAGATTGCCCTGCTGCTGGCGGCCGAGCAGGTCATCATAAATGTCCAGCGTTCGCAACGCGATGTCGGACCAATCGTACCGCATGGCGCTCTCGCGGCGCACCGCTTCGCGCTCGACCTCGCTCAAACGTGTCTTCGTCAGCGCCGACAGCTTTGCACCCAACTCCTCACAGTCACCGACATGGAAAATGTGCTCGGGATCGGTCACCACCTCCAGGTTCGGGGCGATATCGCTGACCAGCACGTGCAATCCGTAACTGAGCGCCTCAAGCAGAACGATCGGCAACCCTTCATGAGATGACGGCAGAACGAACAGCGCAGCGTGTGCGTAGAGTTGCCGCAAGCCGTCGCCGGTCTGAAAACCGGCCATGACGACGTTCTGGTGGCCGGCCGCCTCTCGAACCAGTTGATCGGCGTATTCATTCTGGTGGTCGATCTTTCCGACGATGGCAAGCTTCCACCCCGGCAGTTCCGCGGCCAGAAACGCGTGCAGCAGATCGAGCTGCCGCTTCTCCGGCACAAGCCGGCCGACGGTCAACACGTATCGTCCCGGCTCGAGGCCCAACTCGACCACCTTTTCGCTCTGCTGCGGCAAATCCGAGAATACCACGCCATTCGGCACGACCTCGCAGGGTTTACCGTACTTGGACGTGATCAGTTCGCCGATGCTGCGGCTGACCGCAATGCGCTTGCTCGCATAACGCATTCCGAGAGCCTCGCCGGTCCTAAGCACCATGCGCGCGGCCCAGCCCCACTTCTCGCGATTATAATCCTCACCATGATGCGTGACGACGACCCGCAGGCCGACAGCACGAAGCAATGGCGTCACGATTGCAGGGCCGATGCCATGAATATGGACCAACCCCGGCCGCCGCACCATCGCGACAATTGCGCAGACCACGGAATGGAGCAGCGTTTCGAGATATTTGTTGCTGAGAGTCCACAGCCGCAGCACCCGAACGCCCCGCCAAACTTTTGGGACATCCGGCGTCACATAGGGAGATCGCATGCAGACGGTCACCCGCCTGCCGAGCTCGACCACCCTTGGTGCGAGATTCTCGGCATGCGTCTCGATACCACCCTGGATCTGAGGGAAGCCACGGAAGCCAAACATGTAGATCTCACGCCTGCTCATCTGGACTTCCTCCAAATCTAATTGTTCATGAATGTTCGCAACGGGTAATGTTCGTCTGCCGTCATGCGTCCCTTGACCAGCCTGGCCTTGACAGTCTTGTTCAGGAACGACGTTCGCTCGACGTGCGGCGACGGGCGCACGTCGGAATAATTGATGTAACTGTCAAAACAGACGCTCTTGCCCATCGAGACCTTGAGCTTGTTCTTGAGGACCCAGAGCAGCGGATCGCTTTTCGGGAGCTGAGGCACCAGATTGGACCGCATCGCCGTTCGCGCGGTGGTCACCATCCAGCAGTTCTGTCCGCAATTCGCGACCTTCTTCCGCGTCTGCTGGGCGACCTCGCTGTCCATGATCTCGTCCCATGATTCCCGCGCGAGATTTCCCATGGGAAGATCAGAACGGACGTTGCAGGCCCACACGTCCGACCAGGGATCGATGAAGGCGAAATCCTTGCCTGCGCTGCAAGGGATCAGCCGGTCATGACCAAGAATCTTTTCGATAAGGCCGAGGTTCAGATAGGCACGAAACCAGTTCTTGGGCTTCTTGCTGCGCAGCATCGCCGAGATGAGCCCCTCGACCTTCCGCGCGACTGCCTTCCGGTCGTAGAAGTAATTGTCGTTCTTGTAGAACTGCCAGGCATTGTGAAGCGTGGAAGTTGCGAGCTCAAAGCCCTCCTTGCGAGCGAACTCGTAGACATTGACGAGCTGATCGACGTTTTCGTCCTGGATGACCATGGCGAAGCCAAGGTCGGTGCCGCCAGCTTCGCGCAGCATACGCAGCCCCGCGACCTTGGTGTAATAGCCATCCTTCTCGCCGCGAATTCTGTCGCTCGTTTCCTGATCGCCCTCGAGCGAGAACCGCACCTTGATGTTGGGGTGCTTCTTGATGATCGGAACGAGGCGCTCCGGATGCAGCCCGTTCGACGAGATCTCCACCACCCTCGCCTTGGGATAGAGAAGGTCGATCATCTCGCCGAGGTCTTTGCGAAGCGTCGGTTCGCCGCCCGACACGTTCAGATTGTCGAAGCCGGACGGCAGCTTCGACAATGTTGCCAGCGACACTTCCTCCTTCGGCTCGGTCGGATTCTGCCAGATGTAGCACATCTGACACTTGGAGTTGCAGCGGAACGTGGAAATGACGGTGAGGTCCATTTTATGATCCAACTTTCCTGTAAGAGCCAGCTGATGCAATCAGGTCCTCGTATAACGAGAACAGCGCCGCGCCGTGCTTCTCGAGCGTGTACTCGGTCTCGACGATTGCCCGCGCATTGCGACCGAGCGCTTCGCGACGACTACGGTCGACGAGAAGATTTCCGACTTTTTCGGAGATTTGAGCCGTATTGCCGGGCTCGAACAGCAGACCTGTCGTCCCGTCCCTGACCAACTCGGGAATTCCGCCGATGCTCGAAGCAACGGTCGGCTTGCCGTGCGCCATCGCTTCGAGGATCGAGAGCGGACTGTTCTCGTGCCATACGGAGGGCACCACCATCAGCGCGGCCCCCTTGATGGTTCGCGCAAGGTCGGTGCCTGTGAGATGCCCCCTGAACTCCGCAGCGGGGTATTTGCGCTGAAGCTCATCGAAGAGCGGACCGGTGCCGGCGATCACCAACCGCCAGGCTCCCTCGGCTTTCGCGTGGGCCCTGAGAAGATCCTCGACGCCTTTTTCGGGCGACAGGCGGCCAAGATACAGCGCGTATCCGTCATCGCCCGCCGAAGCGTCGATGCGCGACGCGTCGATACCGTTCGGAATATGAACGACCTTGTCGGCACCGAACCGTCGAACCACGGCATCGTACATGAACTTGCTCGGCGCAATGAACTTTCCGACACGATGGTAGCTTCCCAGCAGCGCGTGATAGCGAGCCTCCGCCCAAAGCAGGGCGCTACGTCCCAAAGAGCCGTCTGCGCAACGGCGGGCGAGAATCGTCTCAAAGGCGCCGTCGCCGCATCTTGAACACACCTCTCCGTTGCTGAGCTGCGTATAGACCGGACAGACCGGCTTGTAGTCGTGAAGCGTGAGAACGACGGGAACGCCCATCTCCGCTGCTGCGGTGACGATCGAGGGAGTGAGCTGGTGGTAGATGTTGTGACAGTGCAGGATGCTGGGCTTCTCATCCCGGATCAGACGCGTAATGTTCGAGACTGCTTCCGGCGAATGAATGAAGGATATGGCCGACTTCAGCTTTTCGCGCCTGGATGAGGCGCGGTACGACTTCTGCGAAACGAAGTACGACTGGAAGCGCGACGGCATGTTTCGATCGTCGTTCATGGAGAATTCGACGATGTCGACTTTCCATTTCCGCATCAGATCCATCTCGTCGAACATGACGACTTCGGATCCGCCATTGCGAAAGAAGAACTTGTTCGCAAACAGGACTTTCTCGACGTGCCTTTCCGGATCACCGAGCCGCTTCAATTTGCGTGCCTGGGCATCTTGCTCGATGATGAGCCTTGAACGAGCGGCCGAAACGGCGACCTCCTCGCTGAAATCGATCGAAGGCTCCGTCATCGCGGCGGCCCTTCCCTGGTGACCGGGACAGGCCGCACCGCTGGACAAACACCAAAGCCTGGGGCCTGGTATTCGGTCGGGCGGTGCACGGCCGATCTCGTCGCAATTACAACCATCTCCGGGATGATAGGCGACCGCTGCCCGCCGAAGTTGACGGCCGTCAACTCGGCGTCGTCGCCCGAGCTAAGATGTCGTGCTGGCTTCAAGTCGCAAGGCTGCCCCATTCGACGGATACGGGGGCTCCTACGGCCCGCTCGGGCGCCAACGCGAAATAGCCTCATAATCGGCGAGAAACTGCACGGGGTTGCCGGGTCATAACTGCTTGATGCCGCGCGGAGAGAGCATGCCCGAGCAACTTGAGCCAATCGGCGCAGCCCCCGACCAAGGGTTGATTGCGTTGGTCATGATGCTCCGATTCAACGGGCTCGCGATAGATCCTGAGCGCATCCGTCACCAGTTCGGGACCATCATCAGGGCCGCCGAGATCCTCCGCTGCGCCAAGGAGCTTGGGTTGAAGGCCCGAATCGTCAGGACCAATTGGTCTAGGCTTTCCGGTCTACCGATGCCGGTTCTTGCGATCCTTCGGGAAGACAGATTTCTCATATTCGGAAAGGCCACCGAGGAGCGAGTCATCGCGCTCGAGCCTGGTCAACCGCAACCGGTGATGTTGTCGCGGATGGAACTTGAGGCCGTCTGGGACGGTGCGGTCATCCTGATGACGCGCCGCGCCTCGCTTTCCGATCTTGCACGGCGCTTCGACATCACGTGGTTTCTTGGTGCCATTCGAAAATACCGGCGATTGCTTCTCGAGGTCCTTGCAGCATCGTTCTGCCTTCAGCTGTTCGGCCTGATATCGCCCCTCTTCTTCCAGGTCGTCATCGACAAGGTGCTCGTGCACCGCAGCATGAGCACCTTGGACGTGCTTGCGTTCGGCCTCCTGGCAACGGCGTTGTTCGAAGTGATCCTCGGAGTTCTACGGACGTATCTGTTTTCTCACACCACCAACCGGATCGATGTCGAGCTCGGCGCCCGGCTGTTCCGTCACCTCTTGGCGCTGCCGATCGGCTACTTCCAGGCGCGACGGGTGGGTGATTCTGTCGCAAGGGTCCGAGAGCTCGAAAATATCCGCAACTTCCTGACGAGCTCGGCCCTGACCCTGGTCATCGACCTGTTTTTTTCGGTCGTCTTTATTGCCGTGCTGTTCTTCTACTCGCCAACCCTCTCCTGGATCGTTCTCGCCTCGCTTCCGATCTACGTCGCGATTTCCGTCGGAGCAACGCCTCTCTTTCAACAACGTCTCGACGACAAATTTCAGCGGGGCGCAGAGAACCAGGCGTTTCTCGTGGAAACGGTGACGGCCATGGAAACGCTCAAAGCGATGGCTGTGGAACCTCAGATGCAACGTCGCTGGGAGCAGCAGCTTGCCGGGTATGTCGCGGCAAGCTTTCGCGTCACCAGCCTCGCGAACGTATCGAGCCAATCAGTCCAGTTCATCAACAAGCTGGTCAGCGTGGCCATCCTCTATTTCGGCGCACGGTTCGTCATGACAGGGTACCTTACCGTTGGCGAGCTGGTTGCCTTCAATCTGATCTCCGGTCGCGTCAGCGCCCCAGTGCTCCGGTTGGCCCAAACCTGGCAGGATTTTCATCAGGCTAGGCTATCGATCGCGCGTCTCGGCGACATCCTGAATACGGAACCCGAGCCCGTTTACAGTCCCGGCAAGATGTCGATGGCGACGATCCGAGGCGACATCGCATTCGAGCAGGTGACTTTTCGCTACCGCATCGATGGACCCGAGATCCTTCGAGACGTCCAACTACGCGTTCCAGCAAAGCAGGTCATTGGAATCGTGGGCTCCTCGGGATCAGGAAAGAGCACTTTGGCAAAATTGGTTCAGCGCTTGCATATCCCGGAGCGCGGCCGCGTTCTGGTCGACGGGATTGACGTGACGCAGGTTGACCCTGCCTGGCTGCGACGACAGATCGGCGTGGTTCTCCAGGATAGCGTGCTCTTCAATTGTTCGATCAGGGACAATATCGCCTTCGCCGATCCTGCGACATCGACGGAACGCGTGGTCCAGGCAGCCACGATGGCCGGCGCGCATCATTTCATCCTGCAGCTACCGAACGGGTACGACACCATCGTTGGGGAGCGCGGGAGCAGTCTATCCGGTGGACAGCGTCAGCGCATTGCGATAGCACGCGCGCTGGTCACCGACCCCCGAATCCTGATCTTCGACGAGGCGACCAGCGCACTCGACTACGAGAGTGAGCACGTCGTCCAACAGAACATGGCGAAAATCGTGCAGGGCCGTACTGTGCTGATCATTGCGCATCGGCTATCGGCGCTACGAATGGCCGACCGGATCATCACGATCGAAGATGGCCGCCTGGTCGAGGACGGCACGCATCAGGAGTTGATCAAGCGCGGGGGGCGCTATTCAAAGCTCTTCCGCCTACAGTCGGGTTTCCATGACCTTCCATAGTTTCCCCATCGCTCACCGCGCCACCAACCGACGAAACGGTCGAGCACACGCCAGCGTCGACGAGATCGCATGAAACAGACAAGAGCGGAGATGCGCGACGATCCAGGGCTGTTCGTGCTCGACCTGCTCCTCCGCTTGCGCGGCGTTGACAGCAGCCTCGATCACATTCTCCAGCGGTTCGGTTACCGGCCGATCGGCGTTCCGGAGATGCTCGCCTATGCGAAGGAGCTCAATCTCTCTGCGAGCTGTGTGACGACCGATTGGGATGGATTGTCCGGATCTGCCCTGCCCGGCATCCTGCCATTTCGCGGCGGAGGCTTTCTTCTGCTCGGGAAGGTCCATGGCCATGAGGCCGTCGTGATGACATCGGGCGCCGAGAGGCCGTCCATCATCTCGAGATACGACCTCGAGACCACTTGGGACGGGCGATTGATCGTGATCGCACCACGACGCGCCGCCACCGCGTTGCTCTCGCGCATTCTGCGAAGCTGTCTCGGATTTGTTCGGCAGTCAAAGGAGCGCTACGGGGTCGTGCGGATACGACCGGCTGGACTGTTTTCATCCCTCGCTGGTCGCGCGTCCGCGGTTTCCAAGCCGCAGCCGGCTGCGCCGGCGGAGCCGCTCCAGAGGACGAACGGCGGGAATGCCGTCATCGTTTTCGCTGACCATGCCCGCAGGCTCGGTCGGGCGGTTGCGGGGCTGACACCTTCTCGCGGCGCTCGCCCGAACGAAGCACTCGCCTTCCTCCCGGCGGCGCTGGAAATCGTAGAGACCCCTCCTTCGCCGGTGGGACGTACGATCGTCATCAGCATCACGGCGGGCTTCGTTGTCGCGCTGATCTGGGCCTGCCTTGGAACCATCGACATTGTTGCAACCGCTCCCGGCAAGGTCATCCCGAGCGATCGAACCAAGACCATCCAGCCGTTCGAGACAGCCGTCGTCCGCGCAATTTACGTTGAAGACGGCCAATCCGTCAGAACCGGCGAACGCCTGATCGATCTGGATGCGACCATTTCGACTGCAGAGCTGAACCACCTCAAGAGCGATCTGATGAGTGCGCAGCTCGACGCTGCTCGCCTGAAGGCATTACTGTCGAAGACTGACCCCGCCTCAGCTTTCGTCCCACCGCCAGCCGCCCCGCCTGCCCTGATCGAGATGCATCGTCGCTTTCTCGCCAGCCAAACCGCAGAGCAGGCCTCGAAACTGGCTGCAATTGACCGCCAGATCTCGCAAAAGGAAGCCGAACGAGCCACCTCGAAAGCGTCGATCGACAAGCTGAAGGCCACGATCGGCCCACTCCAGCAGCGCGTCGAGATACGCGAGCAGCTGTACCAGAAGGAACTCGGATCCAAGCTACAGTATTTGACCGAATACCAGGAGCTACTTGGCCAACGCCAGGAAATACTCGTTCAGCAAAGCCGCTTTGGCGAAGCGGAAGCGGCCATCGCGGTCCTGGTGGAGACCCGCAACAAGACCATCGCCGAGTACGAACGCAATCTGTTCGAGGAGTTAGCGAAGGCCGAACAGAAGGCTGCCGGCCTGAGCCAGGATGTCATCAAGGCCGAGCGGCACACGGGCCTGCAGACCCTGACGGCACCAATCGATGGTGTCGTACAGCAACTCGCCGTTCACACGGTTGGGGGTGTCGTGACACCCGCGCAACCCACCATGATGATCGTCCCGCGCGATAGCAATCTCGAAGTTGAAGCCATGATCTCCAATCAGGATATCGGCTTCGTCGAGGCAGGTCAGGACGCCGCAATCAAGATCGATACCTTCAATTTTACCCGGTATGGACTGATCACAGGCAAGGTCATCAGCATCTCCCAGGATGCAATTCCCCGCAACAAGCCGCCGGAAAACGGCAACGCCAAGTCGTTCGGTGCCGGGACGACCAGCAGCGAACCGACTGGGCAAGAGCTGGTCTATGCGGCACGGGTGTCACTCGATCGCAACTACATGAACATCGAGAACAAGCACGTCAGCCTTTCCCCCGGCATGGCCACCACGGTCGAGATCAAGTCCGGCTCGCGCAGCATCATCAGTTATCTCTTGTCGCCGATCATGCGGTACAAGCAGGAAAGCTTGCGGGAGCGCTAATTTTAGAGCGCGAGCACTTCGCCCGAACATTGGCCGTGCTACTGCTGTTGACGTTTCGCGGATGACGATGTGCCGAGTTCGATCAGCTGCCGCCAGCTCGGAGCGAGACGGCCGGAGCCGATCCCGCAGACGCCGCCAAGGACCTTCACGGCAGCGTCGAGAAGCCGACCATGCCGATCCGGCGTCAGCAACTGAGCACTCTCGAGGACAAGCGCGCTGAGGATCGTCAGCGCAAGAACGCCCGATGTGCGACGCGGTAGGCCGAGTGCAAACGCAAAGCCCGTGACAGCGAAGGCTGCAAAGTGTTCCGTCTTGAGGCCAGCCAGCGTCGGGCAATCTTGAATCGGTGATAGTGTCGCGAACGTGATGAACCCAAGCGCCGCCCACCCGGCAATGAGAGCCAGCCTTTGGATCATTGCCTCATACTATTCTGCTGAAATCGGCACGGCTTGCCTGATGAGACCAGCTCCGCTCAATGCGGCGGCGGCTTCCTTGACCACGGCCCAAGGCAGCATAGATCGTTCTGCTATGTCGAGGAGTGAATGGTCGCCGTCCGACATATTCAAAATCCAGAGCAGCCCCATTTGGAAAGTTCCAGCTGCGAGCCCGCCCAATCCGCGATAAAGGCCATAATTACCCAATTTCGGTTCGCAGAACGGCTTTTCGTTCCGAAAGCAGGCGTCGTTTTCGATGACGTCGATAGCTGCAATCGCTTTCGTCAGAGTATCGTACAGCGCGTCGGGGCGAACAAAATCCAGATTGTCGGCCGAGCTGTGATACTCCGCGAACTTGCCGAAGGGCGTTCGCATCACGGTCCCGATTGGCAGGTTGAAGCCAGGCGAGCAATATTGCCGCTCGTCGTAGCCGTAGGGCGAGAACTCCTGAATTTCGTGAGCCTCGCCGCTCTGCTTGAGCACATAGCACCAGGCCCGATCGATCTCCGCATTGCCGCGGCGGCTCTTCTTGTAGGTCATCGACCCCGGATCGCCTGCGCAGGTCAGCACAAACCCATGCTTCACGCGACCGACATGCCCCTCGTTGAGCGCCAGCCAGGTAATCGCTCCGATCGTACCGGGGATGAAGACGAAGCGATAGGTGTACTTGTGCTCCATCTTCCGCAGGTGTTGCGCGAGCGCGGTCGCGACCGCGATTCCGGACAAATTGTCATTACAGAGCGAGGGATGACAGATATGGCACGAGATCAGCACCTCGTCCGAGGTGCGACCGAGCAGCCTCAGGTCCCCATAGGTCAGATGGCCCGGAGCGAGGCTGGTATCGATGCAAACCTCATATTCGTCCTCCTGCATCGCCAACAATTGATTGTGCGACAGACAGAAGCCCCAGGCCTCCTTGTAGTAGCTCGTCCGATAGGGAATCCAGTCCGGTTTATCGGGGTCCGAGTAGAGATGAGGCTTGAGCTGTTCGAGCGTCATACGCGCTCTGACCGGTATGCTGTAACCAAGAAGATGCAGGTTCGACTTCCTGAAATCGATCACCCGTTCGCCTGCGCAGTTCTTGATGTAGGCGTCGCGCACGTTCCACTCGGGTGGCACGGTCCAGTCGAATACCTGGAGGCCGGACGGCACTTCGCACGTCGTCAGCGGGATATGGTTTCGGATGAGATCGATCGTTCTTCGGACCCCATCTCCCGTGATGCTGCGAGAGATGGGGTACATCTCCGCAACAAATTCGTGGAGTGCGCGTCCGGTCTTGTCCGCCGACAGGTCGACGGCCGCGTCACTCTCCCGGAGGCCCGCGAGGTCCGCATGTTTTGCTATATCGTCCATGCTCTACCGTCCTCCGGGATCCTGCTGACTCAATCGACGATTCTGGGCTCGGGAATCGGCACCACAAACTGAGCTCCCCAGCTGCGGGCGAAGGACAATTGGCTGACGATCTCCCGCTTCAGGTTCCAAGGCAGGATGAGGATGTAGTCCGGCTTCGTCACATTGATGCGTTCGGGCTCGTAGATCGGGATGTGAGATCCCGGCAACAGCGATCCCTGCTTGTGAGGGTTTCGATCGACCGTATACTCGATGAGGTCCGCCGTGATGCCGCAGTAATTAAGGAGAGTGTTGCCCTTGGCCGGCGCACCGTATCCGACCACGCGCTTGCCCTGGCGTTTTGCTTCCTCGAGAAAGGAAAGAAGCTTCTTCCTCGTCTCCATGGCGCGCTCCTCGAACGCAGCATAGTGATCGAGATTGGCATACCCGGCGTCGATTTCGCGTCGCCTGAGATCCAGCACCCGATGGGAGATCGGATGCCACCCCTCGTTGGCGTGCTGAGCGTAGATCCGAAGCGAACCGCCATGGGTCGGCAACTCTTCGACGTCAAACAACCTCAAGCCGTGGGCCGCAAGGATCTTCTCCACGGCGATGAACGAGAAGTACGAGAAATGTTCATGATAGATCGTGTCGATCTGGCACTCGTCGAACAGACGCATCAGATGGGGGAACTCCATCGTGATGACACCCGACTCGGCGAGAAGCAAGCTCATTCCCTTGACGAAATCGTTCAGGTTCGGCACGTGCGCCAGGACGTTGTTTCCGATCAGCAGATCGGCGCGCAACCCCTCGCGTCGCAGGGTACGGGCCGCACGTTCACCGAAGAACTCCACGCGAGTGGGAATGCCTTTCGCCCGCGCCACCGCGGCGACGTTCTGCGCCGGCTCGATGCCCAGGACCGGCACATCGGCTTCGACGAAGTACTGCAGCAGATAACCATCGTTGCTTGCGATCTCGACGACCTTGCTGTTCGCCCCGATTCCGAACCGTTCGATGACCCGGCTGACGTAGGACTTCACATGCTGCAGCCATGAATCGCTGTAGGATGAGAAATACGCGTAGTCGCCAAAGATGTTCTCCGGCGCCTCCCATTCCTCGAGCTGGACAAGGAAACACTCTCCGCAGACGTAAGCACGCAACGGAAAGAACCGTTCGTCTTGCTTGGCCTTCTCGTCACGAAGATAGGAATTGGCCAGCGGAGACAGCCCCAGATCGATGAACACGCGTTCGAGAGGCGCGTTACAGAAACGGCAACAGCTCAACTCTGGCGCGTGCCCGATTGGTGCTTTGAGATTGATGGGGGACGCCGCTTCTTTCAGCATTCTAGGTCTCCTGCAGGGCAATCTGTGATTGTCGCCGACAGGCTAGCGTCGGCCAGGGACAGAGCTATTGACGGTCGTCAAGTCACGTTTGCTTTTGACGCCTGCGGATCGCGTCCGCGCTCGATCTACGATCCCCTGGCCGCAGCGAAGTTCATGCGGGCCTTCAATTCGTCCCCGATATTGCCATAGGGCTTCCAGACCCGGTCGCGATCCGAGAGCACGCGCACTTCTGTCGGCCAGGAAATTGCCAGCGCAGGATCGTCGTGCGGCAACCCGCCTTCCGCGCCTGGCGTGTAATAGTTGCCGATGAGATAGATCAGCTCCGTATCGTCGGTTAGCGTGATGAACCCGTGCGCGAAGCGCTCCGGTATGTAGAGCCCGCGGCCATTGTCCGCCGAGAGGTTAACGATGACGTGCCGTAGATATGTTGCCGATTCCGGCCTCAGGTCGACGATCACGTCCGCCACCGCCCCCTTTGTGCAACGGACGTACTTGACCTCCGCTGCGGGGGGGTACTGGAAATGCAGGCCGCGCAGAGTGCCGCGTTTTGCATTGTAGCTGATGCTCGCCTGCGCAACGGCAAGCTTCAGACTGTGCGCAAGAAACGTGTCAGCACAAAATACCCGAGCAAAGTAACCCCGGCTGTCTTGATGCCGGTCTATTTCCACGGTGTAGGCGCCCGCGAGGATTGTTTCGGAAAATATCATACGACAGACGCGTTGGCTCGATTCTGGCTACTGGAGGAAGACGATTCGGCAGAGTTTGAAGGCAAGCCACGCCAAGGCTAGATCCCACGCAACGAGGCTGACCAGCGCAACCCCGATACCCAGAGCCGGCCAGTTTAAGGCTTTCGCGATCCTGAGCTGCGGTGCGTAGGTTGTGGTCCTGAGTTGATCGAATTCAGACATTGGGCCGCTCAATCTGTGACGAGACCTCGCGACAGGCTAGCCAGGGAAAGGCTCGCCAATCTGACAAAGCTCAATAACGCGGGCCATGGGACAGCAGCGCCCGAACGACGCTGTGGGTAGCAGGATAATGGATCCCGCCAGTCCGACCGCATCCGCGCCGGACATCGTCTAGAGGTCGATGACCTCCAGGTCTCGCCTGAACCGGATTGCGGCCTGGACAATGCCTCCCGGAATCGTGGCCGGAGTCGGTTCCAAGTTGAGAACCGTCAAATTCGCCTAGTTCGGGCTTCGTCAAATGCTCCCAGGGCGGCATGCGATTGCGGTTTTTCATGAGTCACGCATTGTGAGGGGCTTTGGCAATGAACATCAGGTCACGGTTTTTCTCGGAAGTAGACGCGCAGAAGTATGCCAAGTCTGGAGCGCTGCGGTTGCAAGCGCGCGCCGCGATTCCGGGCGGAGCACATACTTACGCGAAGGGTGACGATCAGTATCCACTCGTGTCGCCCGGTTTCATCTCGAGAGGCGCGGGCTGCCATGTCTGGGACGTCGATGGCAACGAGTTCATCGAGTATGGAATGGGCCTGCGCGCAGTGTCGCTGGGCCACGGCTTTCCGGCTGCCGCGCAGGCCGCAGTCGAGCAGCTGCTGCGAGGCACAAACTTCACGCGGCCTTCGTCGCTCGAGGTCGAATGTGCGGAACGTCTGATCGAACTCGTTCCAGGCGCCGAAATGGCGAAGTTCACGAAGGACGGATCGACGGCCACGACGGCCGCAATCCGGCTTGCCCGGGCTTACACGGGACGCGACATGATCGCGCTTTGCTCCGACCACCCCTTCTTCTCTTACGACGACTGGGCAATCTGCACGACACCTATGAGCAGCGGCATTCCCAGCGCCGTGGCGAACCTGACACAGGGATTCCGATACAACGACTTGTCCTCGGCGGAGGCGCTTTTCGCCCGGTACCCGGGTCGGCTGGCGGCATTGATCCTGGAGGCCGAAAAGGACGTGCCGCCGGCGCCAGGATATCTAGCCGGCTTGCGAGAGGTGTGTCATCGGAACGGTGCCCTCCTGATCCTGGACGAAATGATCACTGGCTTTCGATGGCCAGGGTGCTCCGCCCAACGCCACCATGGAATTGAGGGCGACCTATCGACCTTCGGCAAGGCGATGGGCAACGGCATCGCGATTTCGGCGCTGGTCGGCAGGCGCGAAATCATGGAGCTGGGCGGCCTTGATCATGATCGCGATCGCGTCTTCCTGCTCTCGACGACCCATGGAGCCGAGACCCACGCTTTGGCTGCGGCCCTGGCCGTCATGAACACCTATCGTGACGAGCCAGTCGTCGAAACGCTTCACCGCCAGGGAGATCGCTTGAAGGCAGGCATCGAAGCCGCGACGCAGCGCCGCGGCCTTACCCGCAATTTCAGGCTCGCCGGCCGAACTGCGAATTTGGTCTATGCCTGTTGTGATCGCGACGGAGTGCCATCACAGATCTTCCGCACGTTGTTCCTCCAGGAGACAATTCGTCGCGGCGTGCTGGCGCCCTCGCTGGTCACAAGCTATTCGCACAGCGACGATGACATCGACCGGACCATCGAGGCGATCGACGGCGCATTCGCGGTATATCAGAGGGCGCTGGAAGACGGGCCGCAAACCCATCTGACTGGCCGACCGGTCGCGCCGGTGTTTCGTCGACGAGCCACTTCGACTTCGACCGCGGCGCCTGCAACGAAAGCTCGCCGTTGAAGGCGCGCCAAGGCCGGTTGAGTCATCGGGGCTGGCGCGGCGTCTCGTATTGCAAGGCCCGCCGATCCGATCACGTTCGACATCCAAAAACAACTCGCCGCGAGCTCAAGGAGCAATTCGCGGCGAGAAGCTTGAAACACATGGATCGGTTTAGTCGGCGGCGCGCCCGTTGGAGATCCTCGCGAGCCCCTCGATATCAGTGAATTTGATCGTCTTACGATTGGGAAGGTCGATGACCCCCTTCGCCTTGAACTCCGCCAGCGTACGGCAGACCGTTTCGAGCGACGTGCCAACGTGATCGGCGATATCGGCCCGGGGGAGCTGAAGCCGAAACGCGCCAGGGCGTTTGGGGTCTGGAGGCAGGCGCGGCCGAATGCGCAACAACAACCAGGCGATGCGTGCCACACAGTTTTTCTGGCTCATGGTCATCACGAGGGTAAGGGTATCTGCCAGAACCTGGTGCGCCCCACAGGGCTCATCGCTTCGGCACACTCCGGAGGTCCTCGATCGGATAACGCGACAATCCGTCACGGCCTCCGCAGTAAATTGCTGATGGGTTGAATGGGTCGGCATGACTACTTCGCCAGGCCAGTAGAAAGCGAGGATCTGGCGATTTCCGTTCTCGAGAAGGCGGACTGCCCGCACGACCCCCTCAACGATCTCGATCTTCTGCGCGTCTTCCTCTCCTTCCCAAAAGAGGGCCCGGCAGCGAGGGACAAAGGACGTGGATGGGCGCCGAAAATTAGCAACGTTCGATCTGAGACCTTGCGAAAGGGATTCACCATTCGGAAGAAACGCGGATTCGGTAAGCATTTGAAAACACCTCAGCACGTATTCCAATACGCTGAAGTGTAGGCTGACTAAATCCGAAGGATATTCAGGCTAATGCGTTAGGATTTTTCCGGTTCCGGCTAAGCCGGTTGGACTAGTCCGGTCAGGCGATAAAACTATTCGCTGCCCGTCCGGCGCTCAGTGGCGCAAAAGACTCTTGCAGATTGGCAGCAGCGATGCTCACGCAGTTGCCACATTTGCCCAATCTGAGAGCTTCATCTTCCGTGCCATTTTTCGAGGAAAGTTACGCTCTCGAACAAGCTATTGCCCCTTGGCATGACGTCATCCGAAGCTGCTCGCCTGTCCGAGAAGCCGCGAGCTCCTCGAAGAGGCCCTGACAGTCGCTTGAGCCGGAAAGCTCAGCTTAAGGTTGGTACAGCGCTGCCAAAGGGCGTCAGAACCTTGACCTCCCGTACCGGTGGTGACATCGCGTGAGCCATGTCGAACTCCTGCCGACCGGCCGTCGCCGTTGACGATGATCACCGCGACGGGACGACGCGACCCTCGACGGCTTTCACCCAATCTCCGCGGCCCCACACCCGCCGCCGGTCGTCTTTGACCGGACTGCAACGGTTCGGCCTTGCTGGTCCGCAGCGTGGCGGAGCTTCATGATATCGTGGATTATCGGCGGCTCTGCGGTTGCGGTCGCGTATCGCGACCCCACCGGCATCCCTCCGGCTGCCGCCGCACGGCAGCCGGTTCAGAAGGACAAGATCTCGCGCATGGGGGCTTATTCAGCCGAACCGGCACGACCGCCGGCGAACACGGTCGCCGAGAGGCCATCTCAAACAGCTTGAGCCAATGCAGCGATCACCCGTTTGTTCGCCTAAAGACGAACCTCTCCGCAGGCCGCGCCCATCGATCGCCAATAATCAAATCCGAGCCTGGGCCCGAGCCATTGCTCCGATCCAATGAGAAGCGCCTGGTTCTCGTCTTTCTCGCCAGCTTGTCCCTGGGGCCGACCAATTTCGCGGCGATAAACGCCGCCTCCGTCCGATTGCGGGCACAAAGCGCACGCAGGAGCGCCGCCGTATGGATCTTGCTGGTCCCTTCCGCGATGCTCAGCTCGCGCGCAATCTCCTTGTTCGACATTCCCTGGGCTAGCAGTGGAAGAATTTCGTTCTGCCGGCGAGTCAATCGCAGAGATTCCAGATTGAAGTTGACCGTCTGTTGGGGCTCGGGTCGGCTGACATCATCATCCACCAACCATCGCGGAACGTAGATGCGTCCGGAGAGCAGGTCGCCGATCGCGGACAGCAATTCCTCGTCCGACTGGAGCTTGGGCAAAAACCCATGAAAGCCAGCCGAAAGACACTTCAGTACATCCGCCCGACTGCTCGACGCCGACATGACCGCAATACGGGTCGCCGGCCTCAAATCGACAACTTCGGATAGGACCGCAAGCGCGTGATGGTTAAGACAATCCAGATCAATCAGGATTAGGTCGACACTTGTCTCCAGCTCAAAATTCTCGAGCTGTGAAGCGTCTATGACGCGCGACTTCTTGAACCGGGCTTCAATAACACCTTGGAGGCCGCTCCGATAAACACTGTGCTCATCAACAATCAGAATGACAGGCACTGCTCAAACTCCGAGCAATCCCGTACTCTTACCCGGGACTCTCACATAGATGGCAGTTCGAACGAATAATAATTACGATGGCAAAACAGGCACGGTCATAGGCTCTTAGCTCTTGGTGTCCCCTACCTCCACTCAAACGACGGCATGATCGATTGCCGCATTGCAAAAATATTATGAGGAGTTAGGGAAAAGTCAACGCATTATAGCAATGCGTTCCGAAGTCGACGCGCCAAAGGGCCGGCGTCGCCTGGAGAACACGTCAAAATTGCGTGATCATGCACCCACAATCGTCGGAACGATTTCCGGAATTGGCGTCCACCGCAGATGAGGATCCAGCTGCTCGGTGTGCTGCAGGTGCCGGAGCTCGGAAAGGCGCGTAAACGGCGCGGCATTGAAGGTCGCTTCGTCGAGCTGGATGCGCTGGAACACCCCCCTCAATTGTTGCGCGCCGCGCTGCGCATTCCATTGGCAGCGGAAATTCGGCATATGCGCCTTGATCTTCGCAAAAGAGACGCGATAGCTGCGATTGTCCGGGCCGCTGGGACCAAACGAAAGATCGCAACCGGTGAACGTGTCGTTCACGATCTCCGCGATCTCCCGCACCGTGTAGTTCTGACTTTCATCGCCGACATTGAACGCCTCGGCACAAACCGCTTCGCGCGGCGCCTCCAACGCGCACAGGATGGCCTGGCAGATGTCCTCGATGTGGACCAGCGGGCGACAGGGAGTGCCGTCGCTCATGACGCGGATTTTTCCCGTTGTGAACGCCCACCCCGAAAGATTGTTCAGGACGAGATCGAAGCGCTGTCGGGGAGACGCGCCAAACGCGGTAGCGTTACGCAGAAACACGGGCGTGAAACGGGAATCGGTCAGCTCGACAAGATCGCGCTCGACGAGAACCTTGCATCGCGCATACGCAGTCTGAGGCTCGCAAGAGGACGTCTCGGATTTCGTCTCGGCGCCGGCGGCACCATAGATGCTGCAGGAGGACGCATAGATGAACCGTTCGACACCCGCCGCCTTGCACTTGCGGGCAAATTCCACGGAGCCGCGATGATTGATCTCCATCGTGATGGCAGGATCGTTTTCTCCCAGCGGATCATTGGAAAGCTCCGCGAGGTGGACCACGGCGTCAAAGCCTTCCAGATCGGACGGTGACAGCTGCCGCGTATCGCGCGACATGACCATCGGACGCGTCCTGCCGTCATCGAACAGCCAGCCGCGGCGATAGAGGCCAGTGTCGATGCCTGTCGCATCGTAACCGCGCTCGAGCAGTCGCGGACCAAGCACAGCACCGATATATCCGTCAGCCCCAGTGAAGAGAACTCGCATCTGATTCATCTCCTCAATGAGTCGCCTGATCGGCGGTTGCGGGTTGCGATACCTTGGCGCTTCCATTCGCGGCGGAGCCCTTATTCCAGACGCACCAGGGTGGATCCCCGGCATCCCAGAGGCTCTGCAAAATGGCCTTGTCGCGCAAGGTGTCCATGTTCTGCCAGTAACCGCGGTGCCTGTAGACGGCCAGTTGATCCTGCTCGGTCAGACGGGCAAGCGGCTCGTTCTCCCAGCTCGTGCTGTCGTCGTCGATGAGATCGAGGGCCTGCGGCTCGATAACGAAAAAGCCGCCGTTGATGACCTGACCGTCGGTCGCGTCCTTCTCGCGGAAGCCGGCCGCGCGGGGACGATCAGACGAGAGATTGATGGCGCCAAATCGGCCTGGCAGCTGAACCGCGGTGACCGTCGCCAGTGCGCCCTGCTGATGGTGGAATTTGATGAGGCCGCCGATGTCGACGTCGCTGACGCCATCGCCATACGTCATGCAGAAGGTGGAGTCCCCGAGATGCTCGCGCACCCGTTTGACCCGCCCGCCGGTCATCGTCTTCTCTCCGGTATCGACCAGCGTCACTTTCCAGGGCTCCGTACCGCTCCGATGCATCTCAATGCGGTTGCGCTGGAGATCGATCGTGAAGTCAACCTGATGGGACAAATAGCTCATGAAGTAGTCCTTGATCACGGTGCCCTTATAGCCGCAGCAGATCACGAAGTCGTTCAGGCCGTGATGGGAATACAGCTTCATGATGTGCCACAGGATCGGACGACCGCCGATCTCGACCAGAGGCTTCGGTACCACAGAAGTATGCTCGCTCAATCGCGTGCCGTAGCCACCGGCGAGGATAACAACCTTCATAGGGATCTCCTGTGCTGGGTTCCCCACCGAAACATGCATAGCTGCAGTTTCGGATGGCGCAGCCTGGACCGTAGGTCGCTGGGGCACGATCAAGTTGATGATCGTCAACTCGGGAGGGCGATATCGAACCGTGCACCGCCCTGTCGCGACGCGTTCACCAGCGCGACGATTTGACGTTCATCAACTTGCCGATCGGCGCCACCGATATTCGAGGATCGAGGCGGACGCCCGCCACCCAAGCGGAAAGCGCGATGACATCGGTCGGCGACAAGTGGGAAGCGGCGAAGGGCAGGCCCGCGGGCTTCGATCTCTTGCGTATCTCGTTATCGGTCGCCGTCATCCTCTGGCACTCGGTCGCGGTCTGCTACGGCTTGCCCGCCGAACAATGGTTCTACGGCGGCCCATTGAAGCCTGTGGTCTGGGTTATCGTTCCCGCCTTTTTTGCTCTCAGCGGATTCCTCGTTGCCGGAAGCCTCGAGCGAAACAGCCTTCCGGCATTCGTCACTTTGCGGGTCATCAGGATATTCCCTGCCTTGACGGCGGAAGTCCTGATCTCTGCCGTTCTGATCGGCCCGCTCTTCACGGATCTCGCTTTGTCGCAATATTTCACCGACACGGACTTCTTCCGTTACTTTCTCAATACGATCGGTGACATTCACTTCTATCTGCCGGGTGTCTTTTCCGACCTACCCGTACCAAACATGGTGAACAGCCAGCTTTGGACCGTCCCGCACGAACTCGAATGCTATGTTGTCATCAGCGTGGCCGCGCTGATCGGCCTGACGAAACGGCACCGGCTCTTCCTGTTCGCAGTCCTGTTCGTCGTCATCGCGATGGCGTTGCGAGACATTGTGGGGGCGAAGCCCGCCTCGCCCGCCGCGCCGCCGGGCCGGATGCTGGTTCTCGCCTTCCTGTGCGGAGTGGCGCTGTTCCTGAATCGAACTCGGATTGTGTATTCGCGCTGGCGGCTATTGATCAGCCTGGTTGGCTTCGCTGCTTCCGTGCTCGCCTCCAGCCGCGCCGGGGAGGATCTCGCCGCACTCTTCGTCAGTTATTTCACGGTGTATCTCGGACTGCTCAATTTCAAGATTGGACCTGTCACCCGAGTGGCCGACTACTCGTACGGCATCTATCTCTACGGATTTCCCGTCCAGCAAACGATGGCCGAGCTGCTGCCGAACCACCGCATCTGGTACGTCAATTTTGGCCTCAGCCTTGCCGTGACTTCGATATTCGCGATTGCATCCTGGCACCTGCTCGAATCCAGGGTTATGGCGGAAAAGAAACCGATCCTGGCGTTCGTTTCCGTACTCGCGGATCGCTCGCGGTACATGCTCCTCACCGCGTGGAGCTCGCTGTTTCGCCGGCCCGCGTGAGCCCGCACAGCACCTTCCAAGCCGACGGCTCCGTCCACTCATCCAGCCGGCGTCGGGCAACCGGAAACCATGAGGACCAGGAGCCCCGCTGCCTCAGGACCTCGAGATGCGGCGGCTCAGTCGGCGAAGCAGGCCAATGCGACCGTAAGCTGCCGGATCGGGGCCGATCCTTCCATCATGCCGGTCGAGCCTCGAAATGACGGCGTGATCATCGCTGGTCAACTCGAACCCGAACAAGTCGATGTTCTCGGCCATACGGGCCACATTCGCTGACTTCGGTATCGCGATTGTGCCATTTTCGAGGTGCCAGCGAAGCACGATCTGCGCAGGCGAACGGCCGCACCGTTCCGCAATGGCCGATATCCTCGGGTCGGCGAGAGCCGCGCCCTGCCCGAGCGGACTCCACGCCTGCGTCACGATGCCATAGCGCTCGTGGATGTTCCGCAGCTCGCGCTGCTGGAACGCTGGATGCAGCTCAATCTGGTTCACCGCCGGTACGACGCCACTCTCGTGGATGATTCGCTCCAGATGATCGGCCACGAAGTTCGATACGCCGATCGACCGGACGCATCCCTGTTTTCGGAGCTCGACGAGCGCGCGCCAGGTCTCGAGATAAGCGCCCTGTTGTGGGCATGGCCAATGGATCAGATAGAGATCGACGATGTCGACCTGCAATCTCGCTGCGCTCGCCTCGAACGCCCGCATCGTCCGGTCGTATCCCTGATCCTCGTTGCGAAGCTTGGTCGTGATGTAGAACTGGTTTCTTGCCCGTCTGAGGGCCGTGCCAACGCCGCTCTCGTTCCCATAACCCGCAGCCGTGTCGATCAAACGATAACCAGCGTTGATCGCGGATGTGACGACCTCCGGCGCGATCGCGTTGTCGATCTGCCAGACCCCGAGGCCGAGTTGAGGCAGTGCCTGGCCGTCGTTCAACAGAACCATCGGGACTTGCGCTGCAGCTGCAGCGAGGTGCTCCTGCGGCGGCTCTGCTTGCCTCGGCGCCATTCCAAAAGCAGTCGTAGCCGGCCCAGCCACGCCACGATCGGACGCCAAGGCGTATGGCATGGAGGCAATCACTGCCGATTGGAAAGCGCGCCCACCTGCCCAACTGCGAACCATCACGGCCTTCAGCCAGTCACGGACGGCCGGCGTACGGCTTTCGAACATAAAATAGAAGATGGTCGCCGTGAGCAGGCACGACAGGATGAAACTTGCGTTGAGTCCGACCGAGGCGAAGGTGAATTCCTGGCGATCACTGGCGGCTGTGGCGTTCAGGAGCAGCAGGATCGGATAATGAATCGCATAAAGGGAAAAGCTGAACTTTGCGAGCTCCCTGCCGGCGTGAAGAAATGAGGGCAGCGATACCTTCAGATGGTCTATGGCGACAATGACTGCGGTTGTGCCCAATCCGACCGCCATGCTGAACGCGGCCCATTGCGGGAAGAGGCCCTTCATTGTGAGAAGATACAGTCCCGTTGCACTCAACAGGAAGCAGCAGCACCACGCCCAGGCCGGCGCAACCACCGCGTAGGCGATCACGCCGAGGCACCAGATGAAAAAGAAGAAGATGAACTTCAGACCCACATGCGTGCCGCTGGCGTCGTGATGCTCTGCGAGCGCAAACAGCCCGAAGACGACGACGATCATTGCGACGTAAGCTGGCTTCTTGCGCACCGAGATCAGCGCAAAAAACAGCACATAGTACCAGAATTCGTTCGACAGGCTCCAGAGGGCGGCATTTCCCGCGAATTCCGAACAGGCTATCGACTGGAGAAACAGGCCGTTGCAGATCGCGGCCGCCGCACTGACAGGCGCGCGGAAAATGAGCGCACTGTTATAGACATCCTGGTGCGAGGACACGTAGGTCTGCCACCCCGTCGACTGCCGTGTCGAGATGTACAGGCAAAAGGATATCGTCAGCGCCGGCAGGAGAACGAGGTAGAGACGCGATAGGCGCGCGGAGAAATAATCGACGGCGTTCAGCCGTCCTTGCGAGCTTCTGACCAAGGCAGGCCCACCGACGAGATACCCGCTCAGGACGAAGAACACGAGGACGGCCGCGGGGCCATTCGCGCTGATTGCCCACAGCAAGGAATAGACCGCTCTGATTGCCGGACCGTAACTCTCGTCCGGCAGCTTCTCCATGAACATCAGCTGATAGGAATGGAATGCCAGGACTTCGACTGCCGCGAGGCCGCGTGCGAGATCGAGCCAATCCGACACGACATTCGAAATTCCGGTCTGTGCGCGAAAGCCGATCACGTGATGCCTTCCGTCTCGAACCACTTCGAACCACCGAAAAGACGCCAGCCTTCCCGCTTAATCCCGAGCTTTCCAGTCGAGTTGACGATGCTCAATAATGAGCGGTCCAGCGGCGGCAGACGCGAATACCTCTCGTCGCAGGGATGGCGAGGATCGCATTCGTCAGGAGATGCCGATGCGCGAAGTTTCAAATGTCAGAGGAGCCATGCGGCACACCGAGGCAGGACAATTCGACGCAATGCGCCCAACATGCGACCAGCCCACGACGCACGAAAGACGAAAACAAGCGGTATTTCCTCGCGATAGCGGCGGTGGCAATTAAACAGGCCTTGCTGCCTCTTGAGGCAGATATCGCGATGATCCAGCAATGATGGAGGAGTGCCTCAGTGCTACCCCATTCCGCAACAAATCAATCACATTGACGACAGATTCTGTTGCAAGCGTTAACCCTGTTGCAGGGTCGCTGCTTGTGACAGTCGCTGCTCGAAATGAGTGCAATCACGTGAAGCTACGTGGATTTCATTGCGCCTCGTTGATTGAACTTTATCGCAGCTTAGTTCATCCTTTCGGGAAAGGCTCAGAGTGATTCGGCAAGTCCGATTTCGTAATGCGAGTTAATGGCCGCAGGGCGTCCGGCCGATTCTTGCACCTGTCGAGTATCAGCAGAAACAGCGTTTGGTAGGCGCGAACGACGTGACGTCGGCGCGCCTTCTGGCCTCGCAATCCGCGGTCAGCCTTGAGTGCTGTCTCACATCCAAAAAATCGAAAGACTGGGAAGGTGAAATGGGGATTTCGTTATCAGACCTGATCAAACAGAACACGCTCGGGCAGAGCGAGGCGTTTCCTGCCGGTGTTCCGCACAGCTACAGTTGGTACAAGGGTTGGAATCCCGGCGGTCAGATGACACCGCCGGCCGGCTTCACCGCGGTGGAAGGCTGGGGCCAGGTCTATACGGAAGAAGGTGCTCCTGCTGCGTCTCCAAGCGCTGACGTCGAAGTCGCCAACGCAGTCACCTACGTGCACATCAAGGAGACCGGTCAGTGGGTGCTGGTCCAGGACCAGTCGAAGCTTGGCATCGGCGGTGGCCATTTCGTCTCTGACTTCGCGGGTAATTCGGCATACCCGATGACTGTGACCCGCCTGTCGAACGGAGCAGCGAGCTTTGATGCGCCGACGACCGGATACAACGATCATTTCTGGTATGGATCGCGCGGCACCTACGCGGCCGGTACGGTCGACGGCGTCTACGTCCAGATGGACATGAGAACGACCGACGCCAACGCGAAGCTGGTGGGCATGGTCGGCGTGGACTGGTGGCGCAACGCCACGGCACCATTTCTTGCCGACCACAGCAATAATCCAGGTGTCGGAGGCAGCAACTGGATTGAGCTTTCGACCCAGTGGAAGACGATCGGCTACTATTCCCTGAGCACTACGGCGTTCCAGGCAGACTTGCCGCCGCCGCTGCTTGGGTCTCCTCAAACGCCCCCGGTCATGTCTCCCGACACGTTGGCTCCGGCAGCGCCCACGATAGCGACGATTTCGCCGGACACGGGTACCACCGGAGACAAGATCACCAACGCCAAGCAATTGACGTTGAGCGGAACGGCTGAGGCGGGCAGCACCATCAAGGTGCTTGAAGGCTCCACCGTGGTCGGCACGACCAAAGCCGGTACAAGTGGCAGCTGGAGCCTGACCACGGCCCAATTGTCGGACGGCAATCACGCCTTCACCGCAACCGCCACGGACGCGGCGGGCAACGTCAGTCGCACATCCGCTTCGCTCAGCATGCGCGTGGATACGCTGGCGCCGGCGGCCCCCACGATCACGGCACCGGGTGCTGTTACCGCCGCGGCCAAGACGACGAACACCGGGCAGTTGACGTTGAGCGGCGCGGCGGAAGCCGGCAGCACGGTCAAGGTCGTCGAGGGAACGATCGTGATTGGCACGGCCACTTCTGACGCGAGCGGCGCCTGGAGCCTGACAACGGGCCAATTGGCGGCCGGCAGCCACGCTTTTGCAGCGATGGCCACTGACGCCGCGGGTAACGTCAGCACGAAATCTGCTGCCCTGAACGTGACCGTGGGCGGCCCCGTCACTTCGCCACCGGCAGATGGCAAGAACCTGCTGGTCAACGGATCGTTCGAGGCAACGACTCTCGCGCCCTTCGCCGACGGCCGTTGGGGTGCGTTCCAGTCGGTGGCGGGCTGGACTGCGATCTCCGGCGGAACGATCGAACTCTGGAACAACCTCGGTGGCGTCCAGGCGACCGACGGCGGCAATTTTGGCGAGCTCGACTATGCCGGTGCGCGAGATGGATTCTACCAGGACGTGAAGACCGTCGCCGGACAAACTTACCAACTGTCTTTCGATGCTCGCTCGCGACCCGGTTTCACCGGCGCGACCTGCTCGATCGAGATATTGTGGAATAACTCGGTCATTGCGACCGTCCCGCCCGGTAGCACCTGGGACACCTACGACTTCAACGTCGTAGGCACCGGCGGCAATGATCGCCTGACCTTCCGCGAAGTCGTCAGCCAGGGCAGCGACGGCCTCGGTGCCATGTACGACAACATCCAGCTCACCGCCACGGCGAAGCCGGTCGATCCACCGCCGCAGTCAGCGGACAAGAACCTTCTGGTGAACGGATCGTTCGAATCCTCTTCGCTGGGGCCCCTCCTCGACGGCCGCTGGGGTGCCTTCGATGCCATTCCAGGCTGGCACGCCATCAGTGGCGGAACCATCGAGCTCTGGAACAATCTGAATGGCGTGAAGGCAACCGACGGCGTCAATTTCGGCGAACTGGACTACGCTGGGGCCCGCGACGGACTTTACCAGGATGTGAAAACCGTGGCCGGGCAGCAGTACGTTCTTTCCCTCGACGCGCGTTCGCGGCCGGGGTTCACAAGCTCGACCTGCTCGATCGAAGTGCTCTGGAACGGCTCGGTCGTCGGAGTGGTACCGCCGGACGGCACGTGGAAGAACTACGATTTCACGGTGACCGGCACGGGCGGACAGGACCGCGTGACGTTCCGCGAAGTTGCGGGCCAGAGCAGTGACGGGCTCGGTGCGCTCTACGACAACGTGTCTTTGGTTGCAAAGCCGGCAGGCTCTGCCTCAGCGTCGCTGCTCAGCACTGCAAACCAGGCGGTCGCGTTGATGAGCCAATATAGTGCGACCGATGCGACCACAACCAGCGCAGTGACGAACGGGCCGCTTGTAACCGACCCGAACGCTTCACTCGCGCAGACGCTCTCCTTGCCCGCCCAACACTAGCTTTCCGGCGACGGGATAGAACCAAGTTCCGGGGCCCCGTTTTTCACGGCGCCCCGTTTTTGCTTCGAGAGACGGAATTGATAGCCGTCAACTCGGCCCGACCTGCCGCAGTTTAGATGACCCCGGGCGCGCCCAGAATGATGCCGTTCGCCGTCCATGACGCCTTTGCGCGATCTCACACGTGGAAGGAGCCGGCCGTGCATCCGAGCAATTCTACTTCCGATCGGAAACTAGGTCGGGCGAGATCAAGCGCCTCATGGCAATTGACGCGGCGACACGTCGGATGATCCCAAATCCCACGGCAAATTCGGCAAACATCGTGGAGTTTCCCCCGCCCAATCATGCCGGTGCGGCCGCCGATCGCGCGCTTCCAGCCGCGACAGGCCATCCTTACGTGACGATCGCAATTCCGACGTATAACCGGGCCGCACTCCTGAAGGGATGCATCGTATCGGCGCTGGCGCAGACCTACCCTCATTTCGAGGTTCTCGTTTCGAACAATGCGTCGCCGGACGATACCGCACGGATCCTGGGCGAATTCAGCGATCCGCGGCTGCGCGTCATCACCCAGGAAACGAACATCGGCCTGCTTCCGAACTGGAATGCATGCGTCGCGAATGCCCGCGGCGATTACATCATTCTCGTCTCCGATGACGACAGAATCATGCCTTCTCTGCTCGAGCGATGCGTCGCCCTCATCGAACAACAGCCGCAACTTCCAGTCGTCATCACGCTGAGCAATCTGCATGCGGCCTCGCTCGGCCAGACGCGCCCTCCGCGCGCCAGCCGGACTCTCGATACCGGCGTCTGGGACGGAGCCACGATTCTGAATGCATTCCTGACCGACCAGATTACCGTCAATGTATGCGGCGTGACGATGAACATCGACCTCCTGCGCGAGCGTGGCGGCATCCCGCTGGATCTGCCGCACACCGCCGACGTTGCCGCATGGGCACCACTGCTTCTTCTCGGCAAGGCCGGTCTCGTCAACGAAGCTTGCGCGACCTACACCTATCACGACGATTCCGAGACGGCTCGACTGGGAGTGGAACAGCTGCTGGAGGACGGTCGCAAGGTCGCCGATCTGATCGCGCACACCGCGGAATCCTGTGTGCAGGACATGCAGCTGCGCAAGACCATCCAGCTCCAGGCCAGGCGCTGCTTTGCACGTCGGGGACTGATCACGTTGACGGATTTCCGCAAGGGCGGTGCGAGCATCGCGGAGATGGCGAGCGTGGCTTGGCAGTTCCGCCGGGATTTTCGCGGCGTAAGCCTGCAAGCCATCCTTCGCTTCGTTGCTGTCGCCCTTTGTCCTCCGCTTCTCGCCGCCCGCCTGCGTCGCTTGAGGCGCGGCACCGCCGAACAACTCGCTTGACGGCACGAACCTGGCCGGCCGCCAGCGAATTCTGCAGGGCCGGCACAGTCGGCCACGATTGACCGGCCTAAACCGTTATTGATGCCTCTCAAATTCGTCCGGCTCTCGCGCCCTAGGCTGCCCGGGAGTCGTTGATTGCCGATCGAGCGGACAGGACGCGAAAGAGCGCGATGGTGGTTTTTTATGCCTGATTCACTGCCCGCATCATGAGCACAACAGCGTTGCCTGCTTCATCCAGACGCCTTCTCGTCGATCTCATGGTCATGGCCATGCGGGCGAGCGTCATGGGTTGCAAATTCGGCCTCGCGCTGTTCATCGCCCGCTATCTCGACCTGTCGTCGCTGGGTCTCTATGGCCTCGCCGCCGGCGCGATCGCAGCCGTCCCGATCGTGGTCAATCTTGGTATGAACCACCTGCTCATGCGCGACGCCGTCACGGCCTCTACCGACGACATGATCGACAGCATGCGCCACTATTGGGGCTTCGTGGGCTTCGCGTACACGACTCTTCTGACGATCGCGGCGCTGGTAACCGTCCTCCTCGGCACCACGTCTCTCTGGATCCTCATCGTCGCCGTGATCGCGTTCGAGCACGTGGGCAACGACATTTTCTACCTCCTTTCCAGCTTGCAGCGCCACGTCTGGGCAAACGCCATCGGCTTCATTCGTGGCGCGGCCTGGATTCTCGTCTTTGTCCCGCTCGCCATCTGGGACACCAGCTTCAGATCGCTTCCGCATCTGTTCGGCTTCTGGCTGGTGGGAGGCGCCGCCTCAGTGGGACTGTTCGCCCTCCTGAGCCGGTCATGGCCATGGCTGGCATCCTTTTCCCGTCCGTTCCGGGTTGCCGTGATCACCGACGCGATCCGCAGGTCCTATCTGATGCTGTTGAGCGACCTCGGATTCATTACGAGTCAATATATCGACCGTTACCTGATCACACTGTTCCTGGGCCTGAAAGTCGCCGGCGTCTACTTCCTTTTCTGGACGGTCGGCAGTTCCGCAACCACCTTCCTGGCTCTGGTCCTGCAACAGAAGCAGCGCCCATCGCTGATCAGCGCATATCGGACCAGCGGCCCCTCGGCGCATCGTCAGCTGGCCTGGCGTTTCCTGCAGACGACGGCGCTCGCGACCGCTGCGCTCAGCACGGCGGTTGGATTCACATTCCAGGTGCTTCTGCCTTGGGTTGCCCCACAGCCAGCCCTCATCGCCCAACTGTCGGCATTCTGGCTGATCGTGGCGGGACTGGCCGTTCGTTACATGGCCGATTTCGGAGCCTTGGCCTTGTTTACGGCGCATCTTGACCGTCTGACGACGGTCACGAACCTCGCCTCGGTCGGCGTACTTGTACTGGCGCAATTGGCGCTGTTGCCCATCGCTGGGCTCCATGGCGCCGGAGCGGCAATCCTCCTGGCCTCGCTCATCATGACCTTGTGGCGCTACTGGCTGCTGTTCGGCTTCCCTGTCTCGAACGTCCATTCCCGCCGGGCGGGCGTCTAGTTCAGAGGTTCAGAGCGTTCCCGGGAATGTTCAGCCGTCAGGGACGGCTGACACCGCCGGCATATTTGGTCCGCCTGAATACGCAGTCGACCTCGAGCAACGATGCGGGATCCCGGGTGTAATAAGTCACCGGGCGCAACTGGCTCAGCGTAAAGCCAGCCTCTCGCATGAAGCAGAGTGCTTCATCGAACTTCCAGGTGTCCTCATAGAGATGGATCAGGGGCAATTCGAGCTGAACGCCAAGCAGGTTATGAAGCGAGTTTGCGCCTCCACGCAGGACGCTCTGCTCGAACCCCTGCGTATCGACCTTCAGGAACACGCGCTCGCCGGCGAATTCCGCGAACATCGAGTCAAGCGTGGCGATCGGGACTTGGTCGACGCGAACCACTTGGGATTCGTAGATGCTGGCGCGACCGATCTCCGTTTGGCTGACGATCGAGCTCATCGCGGAGTTCTTGCTCACGTTGATCTGGATGATGCCATTGGCGTCACCAAGCGCAGTATTCCGGCACTCCCATTTCTGGTCGGCGGCGCACCTTTTCTCGAGACTCTTGAACACGTCAACCACAGGCTCGAAGGAGACGATCTTGCCCGAATAACCCTGCGATCTGAGATCCTGCCCGAACTGGCCTTCGTTCGCACCGACGTCGAGAACAAGGTTTACAGAGCGGGATTGGAGAAACTCCGTCAAATTCGGATGATGACGGCGAATCTCGTATCCAGCTGCTCTGACGAACGATTTCAGTCGATCCTTCACCATCATGTCTCTGCTCCTGTCGGGTTCAGTCAAGTTCGACCAGGTGGTCGATATCGCGTGTGGGTGGGACAGACGGCTCACCGCCAGCCGAATTGGCTTCGCCGCCATCTCAGGAGCGGCGACACAATTGCCCTGCCCAGTTGGGTCCGCCGCAGCCCAACCTTCACCAGGTCCAGGGCCGGCGACGGAAGGGGGGGCATCAGATCGTCGCGCGTGAAGAAGACTCCATCGCCCTGATCGAGATCGCATTCGGCAGCCTCTCTCACGCGATCGCGCCAGGAGGCGAGCTCATGCTGCGGCGTTGGAGCGCTGTCCGCCCAGTCAGGCTGAAGACCCTTCGCAAGCACCCGATTTGCCTCGTGCTTGAACAGCCCCGGCTGCTGTTGACGGATCGCAAGCCGCTTGGATATCTGGGCCGGCGAGCGGTATGGAAAGTGCTTCAACCGTATCCGTGACGGATATGTGCGTCCGCGATTATGTGGCCAGATCAGTCCGCCCCAGCGGAGATCGCGCCGATGACGGACGAAACGCGGCTCGCTCCAATTGTTCTGATAATATCTGAGGCGCTCCTGCACAGGGCGGGCGAGCCATTCCGCCGGGTTTTCCTCGTAATTCCTCAAATCGGCATCCGTGAAGTAGAAATTCATCGTCGCCGAGAGAACGAAGCCGTAGTTCTGGGGCACGTCCTTGAGGAATCGGGCCGGATGATCGATGAAGAACTCGTCGGAATCGAGCCTGCACCACCAGTCTCCCGGAGAAGCAACGTGGCGTCGCGTTTCAAATATGTCTCCACGGAGTTCGTCGGTAAACGTCCTGTCGTCGTGGCCAACGAGCTCGATTCTGGGGTGGCAATTGGCGAGATCCTGGAGCGTCTCCCAGGTCCCATCGACACTTCCGTTGTCAAAGACAAAGATCCGATCGCTCCACCCAAGAGCCGCCTTCAGCGTCTCCTCGACAATGTCATTCTCGTCTCGAACGCAGCAAATGCTGAATATCTTCATGTCGCGGATCACCCTTTGTACCGGCGACGGCTACCAACGCATCAGGTGGCACTCACGCGCACGGCACACTGCGTTCATCCCTTGAGCGGCGGCATTCTGGACGATCGCGCAGTGCCGGCGCCGTTGTCCTCGTAGTCAGCCCACCCGGCTGGATAGAGCCCCCTCACCCGATCTCCTCTTTGGGCGGCCATCAACAGATTCGTGACCTGATCCTGATCCGCAACCGCGGTGGCCTGGCTTGACGCTGGAGACATGGTGCTCTTGGCAATCTCGGGACCGAAAATGCCGCCCAGACCGAGCAGAATTCCGCCAGCAATCGCCAGTGCGACGAGTTGCGAGACTTGCGGGAACACCGGGGCCGTCGGCGTTATCGCCTTCTGCACCACTCTAAGAGAGGAGAGCTGGCTCTTCTTGGCGACCTCAGAGCTGATCTGCTCTTCGAGAATACGAGTCGCGTACTGAGCGGCAGCCGACGATGCGGTTGTGAGAACCCGCTTCAATCTTCCGTATTCCGCCTCTTTCGCAGCGAGCGACGCCAGCTCCTTGTTCACTTTCTCGAGCTCGGTGCCGAGCTGATTGAGGAGTTCCGTCTGACCATTGAGTTCGGCATTCAGCTTCATCAGTGATGCCATGTTGTCCTGGTAGACCTTGATCAGAAGCAACGGCGGCTGTTCCTCAAACTGATCCGGCGGCTTTGCGACCGGATCAAGCGCTTTGCGGGTATCTTGCCCTCCGAGCGTGGTCACCATCCGGCTGACGGTCTTGTTCTGTGCAACTGGCCGCAAGATCGACAGCTGATCGGCGATCGACAATTTCTGTCCCTTCTTGTCCTCGATCGTTCCTCGCGTCGTGGCAATCTGCGCAGAAAGGTCGCTGGCTCGTTTGAGAAGCAATTGCCGCTGGTCGTCGACGGCATAAATCGAGGCCTCGACGGAAAAGCGCTTCAGGTCCGCAGCCGCGACCTCGGCTTCCTCCTCCAGCCGTTTCGTTTGTGCCTGGAAAAACTCCTGAGCGCCCGGCATTTGCACGTCGAGGCTTTGCACGGTGACCAACGCGTTGGCGAGCTCGTTCAGATAGCTCGCGGCGATCACCGGGTCCTTGTGGCGAAACGTTATCTTCAGTAGATCCGAGCGCCCTTCCTGTTTCGCATTCACCCGGTCCCGCAAGCTGAGAATGCCCGCCTGGTTGCGCTCGATGTCCTCTTCCGTTTCGTCAACCGGATTCGCCTGCGCCTTCTGGTCTGCAGATTCCCTGGTGAATACGTCCCGAAGATCGATCTCCCTTCCCCATGCCATGAATCTGGCCAGAAGCGTCGGATTCGAGTCGGCCGATAGCCTCTCGTAGCCGACGTTCTTCGCCGCTTCGAGGATGACCTGATCGATCTTGGCGATGCGCGACAGGGATTCCATTCGGCTTTGGAGGTCGACGCCCTCTCCGAATGGCGAGGTCGCCGCATTCGTGGCAGATCGCTCCTTGATGCCCTGCCCGGCACGAAGCAGGACATAGGCTTCATAGCGGTCGCCAACCGCAGCGTAGTACAGAAAGGCCGCGCCGGACGTCAGCAACAAGCACAGATAGATGACCCATTGCCGACGCCACAACAGACCGAATGCACTGGCCAATACACTGCTCGTGCCACGTTCCACGGTTGACTCCAATTCTTGTGACAGCCCACGGTCCACCCAAGCGCTCGGGCGGGTATTGACGACCGTCAACTCAGACCCGGCAATTGCCGACATGTTGATCCGACAGATCGGTGCCGGATAGGGCGCTCCCGTTCGAAGGGACGACGCGGAACCGAAAGGTCAGAAGCGCGGAGTACGCCTGCCGTGAACGATCTAGCTCTGGGAAGGGAGGGAACACCGCACCTCGCTTCCGGTTCAATGACCATGCAGGGTCGCTTCTTCGTGGTCACCTGCTTTGGCCTGGTGTTCCTGAATTGCCTGACTTTCCTCTTTCATCTCACCGGCTCGACGGTATTCAACGTCCTGAGCAACTCGACGAGCCTGCTCCTGATCCTGTGGTCTGCGCACCACGTCATGATCACGAACGAAAAGAACTACTTCTATAATGCGCTGTTGACGCTGGCCTGCATCTTCACGGGTACGAGCTATCTAGTGAACTTCGGCTCTTTCGAACTATCCGATGGTTTGAAGCTCGTCTCGATCTATTCGTTCTATGTCGCCGGCCGCGGCATGTCCGAGCGGATGCAACTCCCGGAAAAGCGCTGCATCTACATGCTTGCGGCTTTGCCGCTCATTTTCAGGGTGGTTGGCCAGACCCACGTCTACACCAGCATCGAATATCCTGACGTGTTCTCCTACTTTCCCAACACGAATACCGCAGCGCTTTACTTCTCGGCGTTGTTCTTCGCTCTGTCCCCCTGGTTCGGAAATCGGGTCCTGGTCGCGCAGTTTATCAATGCCGCGATCATGAACCGTGTCGGTCCGGCCCTGGCGACCATCGTCTCCATCGGCCTCTGGTCCTTCTTCCCATTGCGACCGCAGGTCTTCGTCGTGCTCATCCTGCTGGCGTGCGCCAGCATTGCGGCCCACGCTTTCGGGGCACTCGATCGACTTCTGACCGGGCTAAACGCAATCGCGCTGATCTGGAGCCTTGACCCGAGCACGGTCGCCCGGATGACGACGAAGCAGCTGATCGATTTGACTGGAACGACGGACATGTCCGCGTTCTTTCGCATCACCCATTGGACCAATATCTGGCAGATCTATTCGTCGCTGGGGCCCGGCGGAATACTGTTCGGATACGGCGCGAGCCAGACCGGCGTCCTTACCGTGCTGCCACTCCCGCCGCACAACGACTACCTTCGTGTCCTGGCGGAATATGGCCTGCTCAATTTCCTGGTCTTCGTCGTCTTCGTCTTCAGCATCGTTTTCTCGCTGAAGGATCGGGCGGCAAAGATAATGTACACGGTGCTTCTGATCTACTTCCTGTCCGAAAACCTGATCGACAATTTCACGTCGATGACACTGTTCTTTTCCTACGCAGGCCGGTTCACGTCCCCGAAATGGCGGGCACGTGACCTGCCCAATGCATGAGCAAGGAAGCATAGTTGATGGATTTCTCGATCTCAGCGCTCATCAAGCAGAATAGCCCCGGGAACAGCGAAGGCTTTCCGGCAGGTGTGCCCCCGAGTTACAACTGGTATCAGGGCTGGAATGACGGTGGGCTATGGTCGCCGCCCACGAATTTCACCGCGGTCGAGGGCTGGGGACAGGTCTATCCCAAGGTGGGAGAGGCGCCGTATTCCAATCCGGGTGCGACGGTCGAGGTCGCCAACGCCAAGACCTATGTCCGCATCAAGCATGCGGGCGAATGGACGCTGGTGCAGGACCAGGCCAAAACCCAATTGACGGGAGGACATTTCGTCCCCGACTTCGTCGGCAACGTTGCCATTCCCATGAAGGCCACTCCCCTGGCCGGGGCGACGATCGCGTTCGATGCGCCCCCAGCCGGCTACAACAACCATTTTTGGTACAAGGCGCGCGGAACCTACCCAGCTGGCGCCGTGGATGCCGTTTATGTCCAGATGGAGATGCGGGTCACCGATCCGAACCTGCGTCTTGTGGCTATGGTCGGCGCCGACTGGTGGCGCGACGCACGAGCCCCATATCTCGACGACCACAGCAATAATCCGGGCATCGGCGGCACCAACTGGATCGAGCTCTCGACGCAGTGGAAGGTGATCGGCTTCTATTCCATGAGCGCCGATGATTTTTTCGCAAGCCCGGCTCCGCCGCTGCGCGGCTTGGCGACGGAGACGCCGCCCGCAAGCCCTCCGGCACCTGCCCGAAGCGGCGAGAATGTCATCCAGGAGGGGCCGATTCAACCTGCGCCGCCTTCCGGGGAGCAGAAACACACCGGCCTGAACGCGACCGGCGAGCAGGCTCCAGCTCAACAGGCCTCGCAGCAGTCCATCAACTCCGGCTCGCACATCATTCTCGCCGATCCGATCACAACCGTCCGTGTGATGGCGAACGACTGCCTATTGGGTTTCGCCCTGACGCTGGGAGCACTGGTCAAAGTTGGCCGGACCAGAACTGCCAAGCTGCAGACGGGCAAACCGGATGTGAAAGCATGACGGCCAACGCGTGGAAACTTCCTGCTCTGCAGGTCGCATCCGATGAGATGCTGCATCTGGACCTGCTCCGGTTCATCGCGTCTGTCGGCATTGTCGTCCGGCATTCGTTCGAGTTCTTTTATCCGGCTGCCATTCGGCCGACGCTCCCGAGCGGCCTCGCCCTGTTCGTCGATCTCTTCTTCGCGATCTCGGGATTCGTGATCGCACATGTCTACCAGGGAAAAGTGGGCACCCTTTCCGAGTACGGGATGTTCCTCCAACGACGTGTCGGCCGGCTGATGCCGCTGCATTGGCTGACGCTAGTCGCGGCGATTATCGTCTGGTCCGGATTCGTCGCGCTCGGCAAGGCAGGAAATCACCAGCCATCCTTCGAAGCGAGATGCATCGCTGAAACCGCCGTTCTGCTCAATTCGATGTTCTCCTGCGGCAACGGAATCAATTCAGCAGCGTATCATGGTCGATCGGCGCCGAGATGGTCATGTATCTGATGTTTCCGCTGTTCGCCTGGGCGGTGGTCAGGTCAAAGCTCCGGTTCCTTGCGATAACCTCCCTTGCGCTCGTTGCAATGATCATCGTCGATCTCGTGCAGAACCCGGTCGATCGCTCCTGGGTCGACGTTTGGCCACCCCTCCGGGCGCTTCCCTCCTTCATGATCGGCGTTTGCCTGTTCTACTTCCGCGACAAGGTTCGGATCCCAGCACCGGGACGCGTCCTGCTATTATCTTTGACGATGTTGACGATCTCGATGGTCACCCACACCCATCATCTCATCTCGCTTGGGCTCGTCTATGTCGTTGCAATCGCGGCAATCGCGGCGGATCAAGCGACTGCGCCGGCGCTGGTCAAGCGCTTCGCTCCTCTCGGCCAACTGACTTACTCGATCTATATGTGGCACTCCCTCGTCATCCTGATCGTCATGAATGCGATCGCCGACAAGCTCTTCCAGGCATCGTCCGGACTAATGGTCGTGTTCTGCGCAATCTCATGGGTGATCATATTCGCGATCTCCTATTTCTCCTACGTCGTGATCGAAACGCCGGCGCGGCACTATATCGACGGTCTCGGGCGAGGCAGCAGGCGCCGGATCGCGGACGTCGTGGCACCCGACAACAAAGGGCTTCGGCGTCAAACGGGCTGACGCGGCAGCACGCCGACAGTCATCACGGCTGTTCCGGAGCCCGGAACCAACAGCTCTGGCGATACGGAATGCTTCGCAACGCCGATCTTCCGAGCCGCATCGCCAATCGCAGAGCCATTCTTGACGTTCGTCAAGTCCGGAGCACCGCCGGTGCCTACGATCCAAAAGACGCTTAACTGGTTATGGGTCGGTCTATGTCTGACACTTGCCATTCTATCCCGTCGTCCTGTTCGCCACCTACCGCTAAGGCTCGTACGATTTGCGCCTGCGAGCGGTCCATCTCAGGTTGGCTCCTGTCACTCGGCATCATTGGCATTCTAGCCTTCCCTACGAAGAGTGCCGATGCCGCGAACGAAAGGCCGAACGCCGTCCCGAGCGTCGTCGAGCAAAACACCACCGGGTATAGCCAAGCATATCCTGCCGGAGCGCCAAAGACGGCCTCCTGGTGCAATGGCGCCTCCAAACCCGAGAACGGCGAACCTCCCGCCGACTTCACCGCCGTCACGGGAATAGCGTCTGTATTTCCAAAGTTCGGGGCGACCACGCCGGGCAAGGACGGCAAGATCGTCGTCGCCAACGGAAAGACATGGGTTCGCCTCCGCACCACGAAGGAATGGGTTCTGGTGCAAGACCAGTCGGAGAACGAGATCGTCGGAGCCCATTTCGACGCGATTGTCTCGAGGAACGTGGCCGTCCAGTTGAAGGTCGAAGTTCAGACGGATGGAGGCACCCTTGTCGACGGCCCTCCTTCCGGCCGCAATGACCTGATGTGGCTCGTGAGACGCGGTAGCTACGCCGCCGGCGCCGTCGATGCCGTTTACGTCCAGATCGACATGAAGACGACGGATCCCGAGATGAAAGTGGTCGCTAATGTCGGAGCCGATTGGTGGCGCTCTCCGGACGCGCTGCACAACGGTGCCAACAATCGAGGAGCCGGCAATAGCAACTGGGTCGAGCTCTCTACCAATTGGTCAACACTCTACTTCTTTTCGGGTAGCACGGCGCAGTTCGTCGCGGACCCACCCCCACCCCTGGCCGAGTCTTCGCTCCCCTCCACTGTCGCCAGCACCCAGCGCACTGCGAGCGGACCCTCGCCGTGTCTGCGGACCCTGGCGCCGCGATAGGAGCCATACGCAATTCATCCTCGCGATCGTCGAGACGTCGCGAGGAGCTACGTCGATCGCATCGGGGCCGTCGCCTCTCGACGCAGATTTTTGAAAGCACCTCTCGCGAATACGATTTCCGCGTCAAGTCTTTGATATGAGGCCATTCATGTCATTAACCACATACGGTTCGAAGTCCTCATTCCCGATGCCGGCAAGGCGGGGCGTCTCACTCCAGAGGCCGCTCCAATTCTTCATCGTGGCCGGCGATTTTCTGCTCATTCTGCTCAGCTACGCCGCGGCCGACCTGATCTACCGCAGATTCATGGCGACACTTGCCGAGCGGGAACCTCCCGTTGGTGTTGCGTTCCTTGTGGCGACAGCATTCGTCGCCATCTCCTTCTTCAGAGGCTATTACGACAACCACAACCTGGCCAACACGAGCTTGCAGCTGCGCAATACCTCGACCGTATGGCTTCTCTCACTCGCAATTCTCGTGCTTTCCGCCTTCCTGCTGAGATCGACCGCCGAGTTATCTCGCATCACCATCGTGCTGTTTACCGCGACCGGCTTCGTTGGTCTGGTCGCACACCGCGTGATTTGGCGACTTGCCCTGTCTTCTTCTTTCGCGCGCAGGCACTCCCCCAAACGAAGAGTCGTTTTGATCAGCGGCGAGCCGCTTGACTTCACCTCAGCCCGTTTCAAAGATCTGCGCAGAAACGGCTTTCAGGTGGTAGGTCACTTCGTCCTCGACCCTGCGCTGAAGTCTGACGCAGCCGCAATGAAGCGCGAGCTCGCGAGTGTCGTTCAAAGTTCGCGTCGCGCAGGCGCCGACGAATTTCTGCTGGCCTTCAACTGGCGAGACCTGCCGCTATTTCAGCATCTGAGCCAATGTTTGCGTCAGGTGCCGAATCCAGTCCGTCTGCTGCCGGATTCCGAGATCGCCGACCTTGTATCTCGGCCATTCTCACCCATCGGCGGATCTGTCACGATCGAAATCCAGCGAGCGCCTCTTTCGGTCGGCGAGCGAGCCTTGAAACGCGCCACCGATATTGGCCTTGCTTCGATCGGCTTTTTGTTTCTTGCGCCCTTGCTCATCATCACGGCGATCGTCGTCAAGCTGGATTCGTCAGGCAGCATCATTTTCCGTCAGACCCGCCGTGGCTTCAACGGCGAGTTGTTCGATATCTGGAAGTTCCGCAGCATGACGGTCTCGGAGAATGGTCCCGAGATCAAGCAGGCAAGCAAGGAGGACGCGCGCGTTACCAGGGCCGGCCGGATCTTGCGCAAGACCAGTATCGATGAGTTGCCCCAGCTGTGGAATGTGCTGCGCGGAGAAATGTCGCTAGTAGGTCCGCGACCCCATGCTCTCGCGCACGACAACTATTACGATCAGATGATCGGCAATTACGCCTGTCGTCGTCACGTCAAACCAGGCCTGACCGGCTGGGCTCAGGTAAACGGCTTGCGCGGCGAGACACCCACCATCGATCTGATGAATAAGCGCGTCGAGTATGACGTATGGTACGTCTCAAATTGGAGCATTTGGCTGGACATCCGCATCATGATGCGGACTGTGGTGGCGCTCTCGGGTCAGGACGTTTATTGAGCCATTCTTATCGTAGGTTCAGCATATCGCGGATCAGCGTCGCGCGATCAGCGCTTTTCGACGTCGGTCTCGTGCCATGCGCCACCGAGCTGACCGCCAAAGTCGTCTATTGTGAGGTAAGTGTCTCGCTCGACATCGTCGGGCCTAATGGATGGGTACGTATGACAAGAGCCGCCCTTGACCTCCTGATATTGGGTTAGCTCGATCCCGCAGCAATTTCGATCCGAGCCGGGTTCGATTCCAGTTGGGACGATTGTGGAGACCGGAGCGGCATGGGCATTCCCTGCTGCAAGGAGCCTGCTGTTTTATTTTTGCCACGGCGCGTCAGCTTGTTGGCATTTTTTGTTGGTATCGGCAACAATGCCGGCACTCTGGGTCGATACTGCGGCGCAACTCTTATCCCTTCGATGGCGCCAGTCCATTACCTCAAGGGTAGCGAACTGCTCAGTTCACAGGATCACCCGACGGCCGGCCAGCCAGAATCGCAAAGCTGACCGCTGCGAGATTTAAGGCAACCGCGCTCGTGCGTCGTGCGACGTCCTGAACGGCAGTCACGTCCAGCGGATTTGAGCCGAGCAAGTCATCAAGCTCGGCCTGGAGAATTTGGAGCTCCGCCTTGCACCCATCCAGCACGATGTTCAGCATCCCCGGGTCACTCAAAGGCCTGCCTCGCATATACTGAGCGTGTTGTTCTGGCCGTTATGTCATTCGTAAATAGCCGCAGCGGAGAGCTAGCGCCGGTGGCGGGATATTCCGGGGCCGCGCGAACGTTGCGAGGGACGAAATGATAGGGAAAGTTGAGCGCAACTTGTGGTACACCAAGGCTGGTCGAGCCCTCGGTCCCGAAATACAAAGGATTGAAAACCCCACAACTGTTCTTGCCCACATGAAGAAAATTTAGATGGGAGGGGCCCCGTCGATTTGACGCATCTCAAGTTTCAGCAATTTTCACTCCCTCCGGGCGCTAGTCCAATCCCTTCAGGAGTCTGACTTACTCCCTCAGGGGGTGCGAACGGGCGGTTGACGTGCCCTTGTAAGCCCTACCTTGGTCGCGGGATGCGACTTCCGACGTTGCCGACGCACTGGCCCAGCGCGCAGCCGACACCGATGTGGAGGTCTCGCCTGCACTGCAGGACTTCATCGCCGCTAACGCCACGAAGGCGCCTCGACATGCAGCTGACGCTGCCCTTGCGCGGAGTCGCCTGATGCCCCGTGAGGATTAGCCTCTGGCCGCCGGTGCAATGACCACGACGTGCATCAACTGTGACGATCTCGGCTGGGTTTGCGAGAAACAGCCGTGACCGTCCTTGGGACGGCCCGCGCGCCTGCACCTGTGGCGGCGCCAGGGCGCCCTGACACGGGATATACTCGGCTCCACAACGCGCATAATTGCGCTGCGGAAGGGCGCGCCTTAGTCGCGGCGGGTCAAAGGATGATTGGGGCAATCCACCGCTTAATGAGGGTGGCGCCCCTTGAGCTCTCGCTTTGGTTGCGGTTGGATGTATGGAGGGCTTTCAGATGCGCATCTTACTTTTTAACTCTGGATCGGCAAGGACGACCAGAAATAATGGCACAAACGGCTTGCTTGCCGGCGCGGCAGCAGCGGATTTGACCAAACAGGTGCGAGGCTGTTCTGGTCTCAATCCAGCGGAGACACCTTATGCAGATTAAGCTTCCCGCGACCGACCTCAAGGCAGTGCAAAGCGTCGACAGCATTGAACTTAAAGACGAAGCCGGGAGGCCGATCGGCCAATATTTGTTCGGAAAGGGCCACGGACGAACCATCTTCCTATTCGGAAAATACAAAGGCACATTCAAGACCCACGCTGAGTGCCAGGCGTTCGTTGACGGTATCCTTGCCGTGATCAATCACCACGGCACCACTCAATGATATGTCATGTCGAACGGATCAGCTGAGCGCAGACTTTAGAAACCGTGCTCAAGTCGAACGAGAAAATCTTCCACCAACTCAACACCAGCCGGTGTGGCCAACAGATCGATTGGCTTATGCTGGTTCAAGCCGATAGCCGGCCGTTCCAACCATTGCTCAGCTTCCTGCATGGAACCGAAAATGGAGGTTGCTTTCGCCAGGACTTCCGCGAGCTTCCATGTTCGCCCACTTTGCTCTGGGCTGAGTGGCTTGCCTCCCGCGGAGGCATGGCGTTGGTAGGTGCGATGGCTCATTCCAATCGCTTTGGCGAAAGAGTCGTCCCAGCGAAGAAACGCCAGGTTCTCAACCAGATGTAACAGTGCTCTGGACGGCAGCCCGTTCAGAAGCATCTCATGCGCCTCCAACGGGCTTTGGGGAACCTTTCGAAAAGTAGACGGAGCGCCAAGCAGACTAGCGACTGCAGCCAGCCGCGTCTTCTCAATCGGTTGTGGCGGGTCGGTGTCTCGTTTACGCATTTGAAGTCGTTTAGTCATGTGTCGTTCCATCTATGACAGTTGGCGCAAACGTTCAAGAAAGGCGGATCGGTGTTGCGGCCGGTGCCCGCGGGATCCTGCGGTAGGACGCATGCTCAAAGGCCTCGAAGCGGGTCGAGCCACCTCACTGAATATGGTTGGGTCGCATCCTTATGACCAAGATCCGGGGCATTCAGACAAGCGATCGAGCGCGCACCATTGGGCTTCGCGGTGCGGGATGTCGGCTATGCTGCGTAGCCACCTGGTGGGTGGGCGTCGCCAGCCAGACTCAAGGTTCGCTTAAATCGACTCGATTCTTCTTTGCGAGCACACCGGCATGGAGGCGATCGTGCCTGCCGCGAATTCACGCGCAGCAGGATCAAGGAGGTCCTTCCACCATGCACAGCAAGCCCGTCATCTTTGTCGTGGGCGCCGATAAGGGCGGCGTCGGCAAGACCACCGTCACCCGCGCCTTTCTGGATTTCCTCGACGCGCGCGGCGTCAGCAACCGAGCCTTCGATACGGAGAATGAGGTCGCCGAAGGCGTGCGGAAGCGCTTCTTCCCGGAGCGCACCGAGATCGTGAACTTGCGCGACTCCGACGACCAGATGAAGGTGTTCGACACGATCAGCGGCGCCACCGCCACGGTGATCGATGTTCGCGCCGGCCTGCTGTCGCCGACGCGGCAGCTCCTGGAGGATATCGGCTTCCTCGATCCTAGCCGCTTTGGCATCACGATCATGCACGTGCCGGCAACAACCAGGCGTCGATCGATGAGCTGGCGCCGGTCGCGCAGAAGATCGCCGGCATGCGTCACATCGCGATCGTCAACCACATCAATGACACCAAGTTCGCCTTCCCCGCTGGCGCAGTGAAGATCCCGATGTTGTCCGCCAAGGCGAGCGAGGCGGTCGACAGGTCCAACTCCGGCTTCGCTGCGTTCGGTGCCAACAATCAGTTGGCCGTGCTGAGCGGGACGGTTAAGAAGTGGTTGAAGGATGTCTTCACCGAATTCGACCGCGTGAAGCTGCCCTGATCGCATTTGACGTCAGGCGATTTTTTTCGACTAAACGTTTTGTTCAGTCGAGAAAATGCGGAGGTCTCAGATGACGCTGCGTGTGACAGTTGAGTTGATTCCAGGTGGCCAAGAAAGGTTCATCCGTACACTCGCGCGCGCCGAGATCTCGAATGTCGGCGGCTCAGCGTGGGTTGGCGACTACGAGTTCACGGTGGGTGAGGAAGACAACGATCTGACCGCAGTGCGGGCATGGACAGATACCGGTCGCATCGAGAAGCACTCCCGCGCGACATCGGTTTGGCTGTTGGTCGCGAAGGTCGCCATGTGGGCGCACCGGCGCAGCCAGGAAGACTGAGTTGGCATCTGCCAACTCAGTCGGCTGTACAAGGCCGGGAGCCAAAACTCAAAAAGTTGACAGGTGTCACCTCGGCCGCTTCGGCCCTAGTTGGCGGCGCGAATGCTGGCTCAAAACTCGAAAAGTTGGGAGTTCCCAACAGGGCCGATTCGGACCTAGTTAGCATCAACGAAAATCCGGCCAGCAGCCGTCTTCCTCGTGGCTGCCGGTGCGGTGCTGGCTCAAAACTCGAAAAGTTGGGAGCTCCCAACAGGGCCGCTTCGGACCTGTTAGCATCAACGAAAATCCGGCCAGCAGCCGTCTTCCTCGTGGCTGCCGGTGCGGTGCTGGCTCAAAACTCGAAAAGTTGGGAGCTCCCAACAGGGCCGATTCGGACCTAGTTAGCATCAACGAAAATCCGGCCAGCAGCCGTCTTCCTCGTGGCTGCCGGTGCGGTGCTGGCTCAAAACTCGAAAAGTTGGGAGCTCCCAACAGGGCCGCTTCGGACCTGTTAGCATCAACGAAAATCCGGCCAGCAGCCGTCTTCCTCGTGGCTGCCGGTGCGGTGCTGGCAGCCATCGGCGGACAGATGCATTCAGACGGCGCGCCACACTGAACCTACGCTGTAGAGCTTGATCGCATCCGCGCGCGTGATCTGGACGATGCGCATGCATCTCAAGCACTCGACTCACAGCACCTCCTCAGTGATTTGACCAAGCTCACGATCAGCAATGGGCGTCGTCGGCCTGGCGCGAGGATCCGACAGCACCGAGTCCCACCAGGCATCTTCATCTGTTGGAGCTGACTGCGTCCGGTTGAGCAGCGCCTTGCGCAGTTCGTCGGTGCGCTGCTGCTTCTCTGTCGGAAGTCGCCATTCCGCGGCCCGCCGACCCGCCATAGCTCGCCTCCTCGTTGAGAACAGATAGAGAACATTTTACAGAGCGCGTCAATGACGGTGGTGGATGGTGGACGCCGGTGGTGGACGGTGAACGGTGGTTTTTGCGGAGAGAGAATGCGTGCCTCTAACGCGGTGTCGGCGGCGGCGTCATGCTCAGTCTCATGATGACCGAGAACGCAAATAACGATTAGCCTGTCGATCTGCGACCGATGCTGTCCGTCAAGCAAGTGCTGAAGGCCGTGCCGATGTCGAGAGCGACGCTCTATCGCGAGATGGACGCTGGGCACTTCCCGGCCGCTCGCGCGATCACTCCCAACGCATCGCCTAATTCGCCGATGATGTGAAGGCCTGGCAGGAAAGCACCAGGAAGGTGGTCTGATGCAGATCCTGATGTTCGACCCACGCGAGAACCCGACGGCGACGGCCGATATGCTGGCGGACACAGGCTTGACGGGCGCGATCGCAGCGATGCGCAAACGCGCCGGCCGCAAGGCAGGGAAGGCTGATCGGTGGCCTTACGTTGAAGGTATCGATGGCGCTGGCGGCCGTACGGCCTGGGCGGTGGATGACGCGGGCCTGCGCTACGTCGTGGTCCGCAACTTCATCTTCACCCTCGAGGACCTCTCGATCGCAGATCCGCAAATTCGTAAGGGCGTCGAGAAGGCGTTCGAGCGCCTCGATCAGGGAGTTGCCGCATGAGCATCGAACTGGCCCTCCGCAATCAACTCGCGATCCTGACCGCGCTCGAGAACGTCTCGCTGCGCCTGGAGCCCCAGGATGACACCGCGACCCACGCCGTCAGGCGGCAGATCGCCGAGACCGACAAGGCGTCGAAGTCGATGGCGAGCCCGAAGTTCGACATGCGCCCGCGCGAAGGCCACAAGGATATCTGCACCAGGGACCGCTGTCACTGCGGGCCGCAGTAGAGAAGTTTCCGAAAACGGATAGTCACCTGCTGCGCGGCGGCCGTCCCAGGCAAGCTGCTCATCGAATTACCGGCTACTCGGATTACGGTGTGGAAATTACTACTTTAGTTCGGACGATCCGAACTAAAGCCCAGCCGTTAACCGTCTTCTCCGCATCCGCACAAGATCCGCGCCTGGATCTTTCGGCGCGAGGACGTGCCGGCGTCGTTTCAGTAGCTCATGGTTGCGAGTTCGGATCTTTGATGCCGATCTCGGAGGCGTAGGCATGGAAGTCCGTTATCTGATCCGCGGCTTCCAGCATTTTCCCCAACGTGGCAGCATCGCCGTAGATCGACAGCCGATCTTCGAAGGCTTCGTCAAGTGCTATTCCGCGCGCCAGCGCCCTTGCGACGATCGCTTTCGCCAGGGGGCGCGTCTCGACATGGCCGCGACGCGCTCGGACACTCGTCCTTGGATGGCTCTCAAGGCTGCTTCGATGTGATGGAGATCGACCCGGTCCTTGCCTCTCGGGCTCCTTCGAGGACACGGCTCTCCGGCCGGACTTTGGGTCCCCCGTTCGTCCCAACGGCGGCAGCGGAATGGTTCCGGCGGGACTTCACCGCCTCGGCCTCAGCAGGGCGTCGGTGATTGGATCCGCGGTGAGATGAATCTGTGCCGCGAGCTAAGCTTCTATGCCCGCTGGAAAGGCCTCAGCCGACGGCGCGGACCTTACAGTTCGTTCGGCACCGTGACACAAAAGCATGCAAATCTCGGCAAGCCAAAACGCTGTTAACTCCGAACGTACAGATGGCCTAACAGGATTCCGGCTGCCGTCCCCGTTTTCAACAGCCGGCACCGGAGTCTCCGGCGGGCCAGATGGTCAGCGGTTGCGGTTATGCAACGCATCATTCCAAGGTAGTGCTCTAGGCAGATCTTACCGATGCAATCGCCGGAGGTCACCGAACGGACGAGTGTCTGTTAATAGGTCGCGTAGGCGGCCCCAACATGGTGAAAATAAACATGAAAGGAAGAGACGAAGGCGGAACTGACTCGCGCGCTGGAAGCAGTGAACGGCAAAGCAGTCGGCTTTACCGTCACGAGCGAGACGGATACTGCGGATCTGGCTGTTCGGACCGAGATACCTAGATAAGCACGAAATTCCCAGCCGTGATCGCCTTGATGCGAAGCTTATTTTCCGACCGGCAAGCCTCACGGCGAACGCCTATCGCAGTGCGATTTCGACGGAGATCAAGCTCACTCGTGGTGGCTCAGGCCGGTACTTGACAGGCGCTAAGCGCGCTCCCTTGTATCCGCGTGTCGGCCATCATTTCCTGATAACAATGACCGATAGGGCTTTGTGCAACGTTATCGCGTTCGGCGGCCATACTTTGCCGCCTGCTACTTGAGGCCGCCAAGCAACTCGCCCTGAAAGGCCAAGCCTGAGGTCCATTTACCGGGTGAGCGACCCGCTTCAAAAGTTCTACGTACAGCGTTCGTCGCCCGGGGACCCTGACGTACTCTGCAGCGTGAGGCGCCGCGAAAGACTTTGCCCTCATGAGAATGGACGAGCAAAACTCGCGACTACCGCGGCCGATCGGCTTCGACGCATCTTGGTTGCGCTATCTCGACACCATCAGACGCTCAAGCCGTTGCCGGAAGGTCATTTCCGATACGGATCAAGCTTCTCAGTCCGCCTTCGGAATCAAGGGGGAGACTGGGCGGAGGCCGCTCGCTCGTGAAACTCTAAGGCCAAGCGTCGTCGCCGATTGCACCATCGGCGATAATGTACGGACAACGTTTTCGCGCGAGCCACAATCATTGATGAGCCTCTCCTGTCGGCGCGCTTCAGACGAGGACTGATGCGAGTTCGGAGTCGCGACCACACCAACAACATCAGAGCTTACGCGACCGAAGATTGCTCTCGAGATAATTGGAGCTTACGCGAGACGTACAGGTGAACGCCTCGCAATTGCGATCTACTTTGAACCCCGTGGAGTGGGAATGCTATTTCCCTGTCCAGGCAGGCTTCCGCTTCTCGCTGAACGCCTTCAGGCCCTCCTTGGCGTCCTCGGTCATGGCGAGTAACGCGATCTGGCTTTCGGTGTAGGCGATGCTCTCGTCGAACGACATCGAGGCGATGGCGCGCATGGCATATTTGCCGCGGCGGATCGCGGTCGGGGACTTGTCGACGATGCGGCCGATCAGCCAGTCGACCTTGGCATCGAGCTCGACGGTGGGCACGACGTAGTTGAGCAGGCCCGCAGCTTGCGCCGCTTTCGCGTTGAACGGCTCGCCGGTGAGCGCCCATTCGTTGACGAGTCGCGGCGGCGCGATGCTCTGCAACAGGCTCAGCACCTGCATCGGGAATACGCCGACCTTCACCTCCGGCAGGCCGAAGATGACGTGATCGGCCGCAATCGCCATGTCGGTCATGCACAACAGGCCCATGCCGCCGGCCATGCAGACGCCACCGACCCGCGCAATCGCCGGCTTCGTCGCGTTCTGCGACAGCCGCAGCAGATCGGCATAGTCGACATTCGGCTTGGAATGATCCATCGCGAACGCCGCGCCGGAATTCTGCAAGTCGGCGCCGGCGCAGAACGCCTTGTCGCCCGCGCCCGTCAGCACGATGACGCGGACGTCCTTGTCGTCATGCGCGTCGCGATAGCCTTTGGCGATGCCGGCAATGACTTCGCCATTCAGCGCATTGCGCTTCTCCGGCCGGTTGATGGTGATCCAAAACGCCTGCCCACGCTTATCGGTGATGATTGCTGTGGTGTCGGTCATGGTACGCTCGCTTCCTTGCTCCCGTTTGCAGCCATTTGCGGCAGCTCGGGCGGCAGGCGCAAGGGCAATCTGCGACGAGGCCTTGCTTTAGCGCCTCGACACAAATTGGCGGGCGAGCGAAGCGCGCGCTCAGGCCAAGACCGTTTTCCTGATCCAGACCTTGTTGTCGTGGAATGCAGCTCCCCCGATCGGCGCGATCGTATCGGCTCCAGTCAGCACGTTGATGCCGCGGCCACCGATATGATTCTTGTTCGGGTGAACGGATTCCGCGATCAGCACGCCGCGCCGCACGCCGTCGAACAGCGTTGCGAGCAGCGTGGTTTCGCCGCGGGTGTTGCCGAGCGTCACGGCGTCGCCGTCGGCGATGTCGAGCGCGGCCGCATCCAGCGGATGGATCATCACGCTCGCTCTGCCTTCGCGCGCCTGCGAGGACGGCGTCTCGTTGAAGGTGGTGTTGAGGAAGCTGCGCGAGGGGCTGGTCGCGAGCCGGAACGGATGGGCTTGATCGGCATGCTCGATCACCGCCCAATGGTCCGGCAGCGACGGCATCTTGTCGAAATCGCCCATCGTCTCGCCGAACGGTGGATGCGCCCAGTCGGCCTTGAAATGGAATTTCTTGTCGGCATGGGCAAAGCCGTCGAGATAATGCGAGGTCCGGAAGTCCGGTTGCAGGTCGCGCCAGATGTCGGCTTCGAGACCAGCGATGTCGCCGTGGTTGCTGAGCTTCAGCGTCGCGTCGATCAATTCGCGCGGCGTCATCTCGAAGCCCGGATGCTTCGCGCCAAGCCGCGGCGCCAGCGCCTGCATGACCTGATGGTTGGAGCGGCATTCGCCGGGCGGGTCGATCAGCTTCGGCCCGACCGAGATGTGCTGGTGGCCACCGCCGTAATAGAGATCGTCATGCTCCATGAACATGGTCGCCGGCAGCACGATGTCGGCCATCTCGGCCGTCTCGGTCATGAACTGCTCGTGCACCGCCACGAACAGATCCTCGCGCGCAAACCCCTGACGCACCAGCGCCTGCTCCGGTGCCACCGTCATCGGATTGGTGTTCTGGATCAGCATCGCCTTGATCGGCCCCTTGCCGAGCAAGGCTTCAGCATCGCCGGTGAGGATGCGGCCGACCTGCGACTGATCGAGCGCCCGCGTGGTCTTATCGATCGCGTCGTGGCCCTCGATGAGGGATTCATTGAAGTGCCACAGCGCGTAATTGTTGAAGAAGGCGCCACCGCCTTCATATTGCCAGGCGCCGGTCACCGCGGGAACGCAGAGCGCTGCATGCATTTGCGCGGCGCCGTTACGCGAGCGGGTAAAGCCGTAACCGAGCCGGAAGAAGGTCCGCTTGGTCTCGCCGACCAGTTTCGCAAAGGCCTCGATCTCCGATACCGGCACGCCGCAGATCGTGGACGCCCACTCCGGCGTGCGCGTCTTCAGATGCGCCTCGAGCTCATCGGGGCAATCCGTGTACTTGTCCATGTAGGCGCGGTCGGCGTAGCCATCGCGGAACAGGACATGCATCACGCCGCACGCGAAGGCGCCATCGGTGCCGGGCCGCAGGATGATCTTGATGTCAGCCTGCTTCATGGTCTCGTTGTCGTAGATGTCGACGGCGGCAATCTTGGCGCCGCGCTCCTTGCGAGCACGGGCAGCATGCGTCATCACGTTGACCTGCGTGTTGACCGGGTTGGTGCCCCAGATCACGACGAGATCGGAGAGCGCCATCTCGCGCGGATCGACGCCGGCAATCTTGCCGGTGCCGATCGCGAACCCGATGCGCCCGACATTGGCGCAGATGGTCTGATAGAAGCGCGAATATTTCTTCACATGCGTGAGGCGATTGAGGCCGTCGCGCATCACCAGTCCCATCGTGCCGGCGTAGTAATAAGGCCAGATCGATTCCGCGCCGTACTCGCGCTCGGCCTGGTTGAAGCGATCCGCGATCTCGTCCAGCGCCTCGTCCCAGGAGATCCGCGCGAACTGCCCGGAGCCCTTCGGCCCGGTGCGGCGCATCGGATACATCAGCCGCTCGGGGTGATGGATGCGCTCGGCGTAGCGGGCGACCTTGGCGCAGACGACGCCAGCCGTGTAGGTCTGCTTTTTCGAACCTCGGACGCGGCCAATGCTGCGGCCTTCGACCACCTCGATATCGAGCGCGCAGGCCGAAGGGCAGTCGTGCGGACAGGTCGAATGGCGGATTTCGATCTTGGCGTGCTGGTTCATGTCCATTTCGTAACATCAAAATAGCAGCCAGCCGAGGGCATTTATCCGGCAATGCCCATGCGAATTGCTCAAATCGCGCGCGCCCGCGGTTCCTGCCGCGCCTGCGAAATGCTGCGGGATCACACCGAAAACCGCCCGATATTCCCTGTTCGACCAGCTTTGTGAGGCGTCGACAGTCCACGTTCCGTGCCGCTACAGTGCCAGCCAACAAGAACGACATCAGGGAGGTGGGCATAATGGCCCGACGTTTTATGCTGGCGCTGGCCGTAAGCCTGTTCGCCGCACTCTCGGCATCCCCCTCATTGGCACAGGATTACCCCAACCACGCGGTCCGGATCGTGGTGCCCTTTGGCGCCGGCGGGCCGGCGGACGTCGCGGCACGGCTGATCGGCAACGTGCTCCAGGAGAGCTTTGGCCAGCCCTTCGTGGTCGAGAACCGCACCGGCGCGGGCGGCCTCATCGGCACCGTCGAAGCGGCAAAGTCGCCGGCCGACGGCTACACGCTTTTGATGATGTCCAACACCCAGACCGCGAATGAATCGCTCCTGACGCCGGACAAGCGCAAATACGAGCTGATGCGCGACCTCGCGCCGATCGCGCCGGTGAACTACTCCGACCTCGTCATCGTGGTGAACCCGCAGGTTCCGGCGAAGACTCTGCAGGAGTTCATCGCGCTCGCCAAATCGCAGCCGGGCAAGCTGAACTACGCCTCCTCCGGCCAGGGCACGCCCTATCACATGGCCGGCGAGCTGTTCAAAGCGATGGCCGGCATCGACGTGGTCCACGTGCCCTACCGCAACAGCGGCGAGGCGCGCAGCGGCGTGATCGGTGGACAGGTGCAGATGATGATCGACGCCGTGCCGGCGATGGCGCCGAATATCGGCGAGAACCAGGTCCGTGCGCTCGCGACCACCGGCAAGGAGCGCTCGGCCGTGCTGCCGAACGTGCCGACCGCGGGCGAAGCCGGCGTCGCGGGCTATGAGGCCACGATCTGGCTTGGTCTGATGGCCCCGGCCGGTACGCCGAAGCCTGTCATCGACAAGCTCAATGCCGCCGTGAACGCAATGGTGAAGCGACAGGACATCGTAAAGCTCTGGACCGAGCAGGGTGCCGTACCCATGTCCATGACGCCGGAGGAATTCGAAAAATTCCTTCGCGGCGATATCGAGAAATGGGCCGATGTCGTCAAGAAGTTCGACAAGTCCTGAGGTCGCGGAGCGATCATGCCGACCATTCAATTTCAGCTCAACGGCGCGGCGATAGCCGTGGAGGCCGATCCCGACCAGACGCTGCTCGATGTGCTGCGCGGCCGGCTCGGCGTCACCGGTCCGCATTTCGGCTGCGGAGCCGGTGAGTGCGGGGCCTGTCACGTCATGGTCGATGGCCGCGCGATGGCCTCCTGCGACATGCCGATGTGGTCGGTGGCGGACAAGGACGTCGTCACGGTGGAAGGCCTCGGCACGGCCGAGCAGCCGCATCCGCTGCAACGCGCCTTCGTCTCCGAGCAGGCGATGCAATGCGGTTACTGCGTATCGGGAATCCTCATCAGCGCGGCAGCGCTGCTGAAGCGCAATCCCTCGCCGACGGAGACTGAGGTCAGAGCCGCGCTCGATCGCAATCTGTGCCGCTGCGGATCGCATAATCGCATGGTCCGCGCCGTGCTGCGCGCCGCAGCGGAGACGGCGACGTCATGAGTGTGCCGTCCCCCGTCCCGAAACTGCCGGTTAGTCTCGCGGCCAATCCAAAGCTGTCGTCCTGGGTGCGGTTCAGTGGCGAAGGCGGTGTCGCAATCTCGCCCGGCAAGGTCGAGATCGGCCAGGGCATCGTCACGGCGCTGGCGCAGATCGCTGCGGACGAGCTCGACGTCGAGATCGGCAGGATCGAGCTGATCCGCGCCTCGACGGCGGCCAGCCCGAACGAGGGCGTCACCTCGGGCAGCCTCTCGGTCCAGCAATCCGGCCGCGCACTGCGACAGGTCTGCGCCGAGGTCCGCCAGCGCTTCCTCGCAGCCGCATCGGAGCGTCTCGGCGTCGATGCGGCGCTGCTCGATGTCGATGACGGCACGATCTCGGGTCCCGGCAATGTCAGGACCAGCTATTGGGAGCTGGCTGGCGACGTCTCGCTCGACCGCGACGCCACCGCGGGCGCCGTCGCGAAGCCCGCTGCCACACGCGATGTCGCCGGACATTCGGTCCAGCGGGTCGACATTCCCGACAAGGTGTTTGCGCGACCGCGCTTCATTCACGATTGTGCATTGCCGGACCTGGTGCACGGCCGCGTGCTGCGGCCTGACATCTCGGGTGCCAGGCTGATCGCGCTCGACGAGACGGCGGCGCGCGTCGTTCCCGGCCTCGTCGCGATCGTCCGCGACGGCGGCTTTGCCGGCGTGGTTGCCGATAGCGAGGCTTCGGCGGAAGCCGCACTGAAAGCCTTGCGCAAGGGCGCAACCTGGTCGGCCGGCGAGCCGTTGCCCGACGAAGACGATCTCGCGAGCTTTCTGAAGAGCCAGCCGGTCGAAACCACCGTCATCGACACCAGAGCAGCGTCAATGACGAAGAGAGCTGCGCGCACCCTTCGCCGGCAATACACCCGTCCCTACATCGCACACGCCTCGATCGCGCCGTCCTGCGCCATGGCGCAATGGGACGGCGAGCGTGTCCATGTCTGGACACACAGCCAGGGCGTCTATCTGCTGCGCGCCGATCTTGCGATCGTGCTCGAGCTGCCGGCCGAGAACATCGTCGTCGAGCATATGGAGGGGGCCGGCTGCTACGGGCACAATGCGGCCGACGACGTCGCGCTCGATGCCGTGTTGCTGGCGAAGGGCGCCGGCGGCCGCCCGGTGCGGGTGCAGTGGTCGCGCCATGACGAGATGTCTCATGCGCCATTCGGCGCAGCGATGGCCATCGAGATCGAGGCCGACCTCGATGCGGACAGCGAGATCATCGACTGGCGCCATGCGATCTGGAGCAACGGCCACGCCGCGCGCCCGGGACGCGCGGCGCAGCCGGCGCTGCTTGCGGCGACCGAGATCGCGAACCCCTACCCGCGCATGATCTCGACGAATCCACCGGCCGCCAATGGCGGGGGCGGCGACCGCAACTCCGTTCCACTCTACGACCTTCCGGCCTGGACCATCACGAGCCACCGGCTGCTGACGATGCCGGTGCGCACGTCGGCGCTGCGGACCCTGGGCGGGCAAGGCAATGTGTTCGCGATCGAATCCATACTCGACGAGATCGCGGTCCTGCGCGGCGAGGACCCGATCGCGTTCCGCCTGCGTCATCTCCGCGACGAGCGCGCCAGCGACGTCATTCGCGCCGCGGCACGGCGCGCGCAGTGGAAACCGCAAAAACAGTCTGGCATCGGCCATGGCGTCGGCTTCGCCCGCTACAAGAACACGGGCGCCTATTGCGCCGCGATCGCCGAGATCGAAGGCACCGACAACATTCGCGTCCGGCGGTTGACGCTCGCGGTCGACGTCGGCGAGGCCATCAATCCGGACGGCGTCATCAACCAGATCGAGGGCGGTGCGATCCAGGTCACGAGCTGGGTGCTGAAGGAACGCGTGCGCTTTGATCGCACGCACATTACATCAACGTCCTGGACGGACTATCCGATCCTGACCTTCAGCGAGGTGCCGGCGGTGGATGTCGAAATCATCCAGCGGCCGGAGATCGAGCCGGTCGGCGCCGGCGAGGCCGCGCACGGTCCCGTGACGGCGGCGATCGCCAATGCGGTCTACGATTGCCTCGGCGTGCGCGTACGCGACCTGCCGATCACGCGCGACAGGATCATCGCAGCCATGGAGCTTGCATCGTGACGACAGTGACCATTTTGAGCGGCGGCGCGGCGCAAGGCCTGGTGCGCGGCCTCAGCGAGCCCTTCAAGGTGCAGACCGGCCTCAGTTTCGATGGCGAGTTCGGTGCGGTTGGTCTCATGGCCGACAAGCTGCGCGCCAGCACGCCGGCGGATCTCGTGATCCTGACGCAGGCGCTCCTTGCGAAGCTCGCCGCAGAGAAGCTCGTCGTCCCCTCCTCGATCGCAGATATCGGCCGGGTCGAGACCGCGCTGGCGGTCCGTAACCGCGATCCCAAAGTCACGGTGAAGACTGAGGCCGATCTCCGCGAGGTGCTGCGATCCGCGGATGCCATCTATGTTCCGGACACCAAAGCCTCGACCGCGGGACAGCATGTCGCAAAAGTCCTGGATCAGCTTGGGATCGCCTATGAGGTCGCATCGCGTCTCAAGATCTTTCCGAACGGCGCGACCGCGATGCGCGAGCTTGCTGAATCCACCGCAACTCGGCCGATCGGATGCACCCAGGCGACCGAGATCATCGCGACCGACGGCATCGCGCTGTCGGGGTCGCTGCCGCCGGGCTGCGAGCTCGTGACGATGTACACGGCCGGCGTGACCGCGCGGGCCGCACACCCGAAGGAGGCGGCCGCGCTGATCGCTCTGCTGACCGACGTAGACCGAAAAGAGCTGCGCCGGAGCATGGGCTTTACCGGCTAGGTGCCGACGGCCGCCCTATTTGTGCAACTGGGTGAGACCGGTCGGCGGCCCATCGACCGCGGTCCAGCCGCCGTCGACGAACAGCGTGCTGCCGCTGACATAGCTCGCGGCATCCGAAGCGAGGTAGGCCACGGCGGTCGCGACCTCGTCGGCGCTGCTCCAGCGGTTGAACACGGTATGGCCGGCATAGAGATTGTAGATATCGGGCCGCTGCTTGAACGGGCCGGTCAGCGCGGTCTCGGCAATGCTCGGCGCGATCGCGTTGACGCGGACGCCAGCGTGGCCGACCTCTGAAGCAAAACCCTTCACCAGGAGGCCGATCGCCGCCTTGGTCGAGCCGTAGACGCCAAGGCCCGGCTCGATGGTCACCGCGCGCACCGAAGAGCAGGCGATGATGCTGCCGCCCTTCTGCTCGACCATGATGCGGCCGAAGGCCTGGAAGAACCAGACCGTGCCCTTGACGTTGAGGTTCAGGACGCGGTCGAGATCCTCCTCGGTGTAGTCGAGGATGGTCTTGCGGATGTTGAGCCCGGGCGTCGTCACGGCGATGTCGAGCCGCGAGAATTTCTGCATCACGATCTTGGCGAGCGCGTTGACGTCCGCCGCGCTCGCGGCGTCGCAGCTAGCTGCTTCCGCCCAGCCGCCCTTGTCGCGAATGCCGGCTGCCGTCGCCTCGGCGGCGTCAAGCGCACGATCTGCGCAAACGACGCGGGCGCCGAGCCCGGCCAGCGCCTCGGCCGACGATTTGCCGATGCCCGAGGCGGCGCCGAGCACCGCGGCCGTCTTGCCGGTGAGATCGAAGAGCTTGCGATAGTCGGTCACGGACGGATTCTCCTGTTGCTGCTATCCCTTGTAGCCCATCAGCAGGCGGGGCAGCCACAGCGAGAACGCGGGGACGTAGGTCACGAACATCAGAGCTGCGATTAGGGCAGCATAGAACGGCAGGATGGTGCGCATCACTGCGCCCACCGAAATGCCGCCGATGGCGCAGCCGACGAATTGCGTCGTTCCGACCGGCGGGGTGTTCAGCCCCAGCGCGCAGTTGATCAGCATCAGCATGCCGAATTGCACGGGGTCCATGCCCGCCTTCATCGCAATCGGCAGGAAGATCGGGGTGCAGATCAGGATGGTCGCCGCCATGTCCATGAACGTGCCGAGCACGAACAGGATGACGTTGATGAGCAGGAAGATGACCCAGGGCTGCGAGGACACCTTGCTCATCAAGTCGCCGGCGAAGTCGGCCACCTCGTAGAGTCCCATCAAATACTGGAACATGGTGGAGACACCGATCAGCAGCAGCACCACGCCCGTCGTCTTCACGGCCTTGGCGGCAGCCCGCAGGAAGTTCGGCAGGGTCATGGTGCGGTAGATGAAGAAGGTCAGCAGGATCGTGTAGGTGACCGCGACGGCAGCGGACTCAGTTGCGGTGAAGACACCGGACAGGATGCCCGCCAGGATGATGCCGACGATCAGAAGTCCGGGCAGCGCGGCTGCGAACGAGCGGAAAACCTCGGCCCAGCCCGGGAACTTGCCGGCCGGATAGCCGCGCTTCACCGCGACCGCGTAGGCGGCGACCAGCATGCACACCATCAGCACGATCGCCGGCAGAAGTCCGGCGGCGATCAGCGCGCCGATCGAGACCTTGCCGCCGGCAGCGAGCGCATAGATGATCATGTTGTGGCTGGTCGGCATGAGCGCGCCCACCAGAGAGGCATGGGTGGTGACGTTGACGGCGTAGTCGGTATCGAACCCTTCCTTTTTCATCATCGGGATCATCACCGCGCCCATCGCCGACACGTCGGCCACGGGCGAGCCGGAGACGCCGCCGAACAGCGTGCAGGCGACCACGTTCGACATGCCGAGCCCGCCGCGGATGTGTCCGACGAGATTCTTGGCGAGCTGCACGATCTTGTCGGCGACCCCGCCATGCAGCATCAGCTCACCGCTGAAGACGAAGAACGGAATGGCGAGGAAGGAGAAGATGTTCATCCCCGACATCATCTGCTGGAAGATGACTGCGACCGGCAGGCCTTCGTAGAGGATGGTGCAGATCGCGGAGAGACCGATCGCGAAGGCGACGGGTACGCCGAGGATCAGGAAGCCGAAGAAGGTCGCGCCCAGAATGATCAGTTCCATGAGGGGACGACCTCTTCGCCGCGCAGAAGCGCAATGATGTGCTCGATTGAAAAGGAGACGATCAGGACGCCGGAGGCGATCAGCGGGACGTAGCGGATGACCTCGGGGAGCCCGAGATTGGGGATCTTCACGGTTCCGACCGACGCTCCGAGGATCCAGCCGTTGTAGGCCATCGCAATGCCGAACACGGCCACCAGAACGTGGATCACGAGTTCGATCTTCTCGCGCACGTGATCCGGAAGCATCACCAGCAAACTGTCCATGCCGATATGTCCGGCGTCGCGAACGCCGACGGCGGCGCCGATCAGCGTGACATACAGGATCAGGACCAGCGCAAGGTTCTCCGTCCAGGTCGGGCTGGAATTGAGCACGTAACGTCCGAACACCTGGTAGAACACGATGGTGACGATGACGAGCAGGCCGGTCACGGACAGATACATGCCGAGGCGAGCAACGACGGCATTGATCCGCGACAGCAAGCCGGTCGACGGTCGGCCGGTTACCTCCTGCTCGTGGCTTGCGACATGTGGGTCTGTCATCGGCGTCTCCTTGCGCGTCCCCTTCGCGAGGGTCGGGCGCCCGCCTCGCGGCGACGCCGGACCCGACGCTGTGGTCCTACTTCGTGTCCTGGATCCGCTTGACGAGGCCCTTCAGCTTTTCGTCACCTGCGAATTTGTCGTACACCGGCTTCATCGCGTCGACGAATTCCGCCTTGTTGGCGATCGTGACGACCTGAACGCCGGCGGCCTCGACGGTCTTGCGCGAGGCCTGCTCACGCTCGTCCCAGAGCTTGCGCATGACGGGCACCGATTCCTTGGCCGCCTTGCGGACCATCGCCTGATCCTCCTTGCTCAACGTGTCCCAGACCGTCTTGGACATCACGAGAACTTCCGGCGCGAGCGAGTGCTCGGTGACGTTGTAGAACTTGGCGGCCTCGAAGTGACGCGAGGATTCGTAGGACGGCCAGTTGTTCTCGGCGGCGTCCACGAGGCCGGTCTTGAGCGCGGTATAGACCTCGCCATACGGCATCGGTGTCGGGTTGGCGCCGAGGCTCTGGATCATGCCGACCCAGAGGTCGGACTGCTGGACGCGGATCTTCAGGCCCTTGAGGTCGGCGAGCGATTTGACCGGCGCCTTGACGGTGTAAATGGACCGGGCGCCGCTGTCGTAATAGGCAAGGCCGATCAGGCCCGCGGGCGCCATGGACGCCAGGATTTCGTCGCCGATCGGACCATCGAGAACCGTGCGCATGTGCTGCGTGTCCCGGAACACGAAGGGCAGGCACAACGCGATGGTCTCGGGCACGAAGTTGTTCAGCGGCGATGCGTTGATCCGCATCATGTCGAGGGCGCCGATCTTCAGCTGCTCGATGGTGTCCTTCTCGGAGCCCAGGGCTCCATTGGGAAACACCTTCACGCCAAGCTTGCCGCCGCTCGCCGTCGCGAGCTGCTTGCCCATGAACTTGACGGCTTCGACGGTCGGATAATCGGCGGGGTGGATGTCGGCCGAACGGAAATCGCGTGCGGTCGCCAGCGGCGCTGAGACCGCCAGTACGGCGGCTGCGATGATGCCGGTGAGTGTCTTCATCTGGGCTTCCTCCTGAGTTGATTATGTCGTCGTTGAGCCGATTGTGCAGGCCGCCTTGGGTCGCTCCACTTCGGGTGTAAAGTCAAGCGTTGCAAACGCACCACCTTGGTAGGATTGCGCGGCGGAGTCGAGCGGATTTGACTGGTGGATGATCACGGCGAGGAAAGGTGCGAGCTTCATCGCGCCCTCTCCGGCAGGGACTTGCGCGGCAGGTGCCGGCTTCCCTTTAATCCCGCCTCGCCGTCGGCCAATGCCGGACGCGAGGTGACGATGCTCGTCATATCCATGGACGTTCCTCTGGTTTTAGAATCGACCGCTATTGGTTGCGGCTTGGAGGTGCAGACGTGACGGTCGCCCCATCCTTGTGCGATGCGCGCTGATCAGCGCGATGTCGCCAACGTCGTCCCTAGGGCGGGCGGCATTCTGAGTCCAAGCCAAATCCGGCATCGATCAATGCTGGAGTTGCATCGATCGATCATGCATCACTTCGAGGGCGCGACCGGCGAATGCCCCCGTTTTTCCGAAATCGCCTGCACCGGCGCGTTACTTGACGCCAGAGGTAGAGCCCGCCCAAGATGCGCCGAAACGGAACATCGCGAGGGAAATGCCCATGCCGCGGAAGCTGATCGATATTTCCGTGCCGCTCAGAAACGACGTGACGGCCGATCCGCCGGGCAATCACCCGACGATCCAGTATATTGATCACCAGCAGGGCCTGCCCCGCATGCTGCAGTTCTTCGACGGCCTCAAGGCGGAGGATTTGCCGGATGGCCAGGGCTGGGCGGTCGAGCAGGTCTCGCTGTCCACCCACAACGGCACGCATCTCGACGCGCCCTGGCACTTCCACCCGACCATGAATCGCGGCGAGCGGTCATGGACGATCGACGAGGTGCCGCTCGAATGGTGCCTGCAGCCCGGCGTGAAGCTCGACTTCCGCCACCTGCCCGATGGGTACGTGGTGACTGCCGACGACGTCGAGAAGGAGCTGAAACGGATCGGGCACACGCTGTCGCCGCTGGAGATCGTGGTCGTCAACACCAGCGCCGGCGCCAAATTCGGCCAGGCCGATTACGTCAACTCCGGCTGCGGCATGGGCTATGAGGCCACCATGTACCTGCTCGAACGCGGCGTGCGGCTGACCGGCACCGACGGCTGGAGCTGGGACGCGCCGTTCGTCTATACCGCGAAGAAATATGCCGAAACAAAAGATGCCGGCCTGATCTGGGAAGGTCACAAGGCGGGACGACACATCGGCTATTGCCATCTCGAGAAGCTGCACAATCTCGACAAGCTGCCGTCGACCGGATTCACGATCTCATGCTTCCCGGTAAAGATCGAGCGAGCGTCCGCAGGGTGGACCCGAGCGGTCGCCATCGTCGACAGTCAGGTCTGAGCTTCACTCGCCGTCGAGGCCGCTCTCGGCGAGGTCGCGCAGCGCATCGGTATCCAGCACGACGATGGCGCCGTGCTCGAGACGAACCCAGCTGCGGCCGGCCCAGGCGCGCAATTGCTTGTTGATGCTCTCGCGCGTCATCCCCACCATCTCGCTGATCTCCTGCTGCGTGATGGCGAGCGTGCCGCTGCCGGAGTCGAACTTGCGCTCTTCGGTGAGACCGAGCAGCGCGCTCGCAAGCCGGCCCGGCAGATTTTGCAGGATTACCTGCTCGACCTGCTGGCTGGTCCAGCGCAGGCGCGCGCAAAGCAACTCGATGAATTTCATCGCCAGCGCCGGCTGGCTCTTCACGAATGGCAGGAAGTCGCGACGGTCGATGATGTAGAGTTCGCAATTGGTGTTGGCAGTCGCGTCAGCCGAGCGCGGCGCGCCGTCGAGAACCGCGATCTCGCCAAAGATTTCTCCAGGACCGATCAGATTGAGAATAGCGTTCCTTCCATCCGGCGAAGAGGAGGAAATCTTCACTGTTCCCGTGATCACCGCGAACAGGTTGTTGCCGGGATCGCCCTTGGCGGCGATCGTCGCACCGCGCTTCACCGTGGTGTGTTTGGCGTAGCGGCAGAGCTGATCGAGCGCATCTGGCTCCAGATCCGCGAAGATCGGATGCTTGCGCAGGACCGATAATTTGTTGCCCGCCGCTTGTCGGGGGTCGCCGGTCTTGTCCTGAGGCACGCCGCTCGGCTCCTAAGACTGCGAGGCACTGGAGTTCCTGCGTAGTCAACGTTAGCAGGCTTTTCAACCGGAAAGCATGTGCACGGTTTGAGCCAAATACGGCGAAAATGCCGCGGTCGGGCGCCAAAGCGGCATCCGGGGGATGAGCCAATGTGTCCCGGTCGATGCAGAGTTGCACTATCGCGCGCACCATTGCGTTGAGGCGCTGCCGCCGGCCGCGAGCTGGCCGTGGAAGCCTCCGCGGCAAGCACGGTAAAACGCGATTGTGATCTCAGGACCGTCAGTGCTTGGCCTCCGAATCGGGCCGACCTGCGCTGGTTTGCCGGTCTGCCCATGCCAAAGCCCCGGCGAATGTGACAAAAACGACCACGACAGCGATCGTCACCAGCAGTGCGTCAGTCGGCATGATGCCCTCCCCTGTTATTTTGGGCATTATTGGCGGCGCACGACCGCCGTCATTGATTGGGATCAAAATTGGCGAGCGCCGGATCAGGCCGCAGCCAAGGCCTCGACCTTCGCCGGATCGAGCAGGCTGATGCCGCCTTGAACGATCTCGATCACCCCATGTCGTTCCAGCTTGGTGAAGGTGCGACTGACGGTTTCGATGGTCAGGCCGAGATAATCGGCGATGTCCTGACGACTCATCGGCAGCTGAACCGTGTCCGACGCCCCCTTCAGCGAGAATAGCCGCTCGCGCCAGGCGAGCAGAAACGTCGCAACTTTCTCGTCCGCCGATCGGCGGCCGAGCAGGACCATGTGGTCGCGCGCCTGGCTCAACTCGCGAATCGCCAGCTCGTTGATCCGCCTGAGCAGATGCGGCCGGCTCTCGACGAAGCGGCCGAAGGGCGCCTTTGCGAACTGGCACAGTGTGACGCCACCGATCGCATCGGCCGAAAAATTGTGACGGCCGGAAATATTCATCCCCAGGAAATCGCCTGGTAACGCAAATCCCACGATCTGCCGCCGACCGTCGGGCAACAGCTTGTAGAGCCGCATGACGCCGTCGAGGAGATTGTAGAACGAGGTCGTGGTGTCCTCCTCGGAGAAGACGGTCTCGCCCCCCTCAAAGAGGACGCGGCGTCCCAGATGCTCGAATTCCCTGAGCTCGGCCGGGTCCAGCGACGAACACACCGCGAAGTCGCGGACCGCACAATCGCTGCAGAAATGCCCGTTCGGCTCGATCGTCACCACGGAAGCCTTCATCTACCGCTCCAAGCACCGGCTGCCCCGCATCAGGCCGAGCCCACCGCGCGGGCTGCATTTTACTGCACTGCGCCAAAGCCGATTGACCCAGATCAATTTTGGCGGGCATGGCCGTCTTGTGCTGTTGCTAGACCGCCTGCACCGTCCAGCCGATCAGCTCCTTTGCAATGCGGGCGAAAGCTGTGTCGAACGCTGCGACCGCTGCGGCCGGCTCGACCTTGTCAAGCGTCTCGCTGGTCTCGACGAGGCGCGACGCCACCACCTTGCCGTTCTTGTCGACGATGCGTGCCGACAGTCCGATCTCGACCCGAGCCTCGCCTTCCGTGGCGATCCGGAAGCGCCTGATGTCGATCAGGAGCTGGTAGTCCGCCTGGCCGAGATCGCTCGTGCGCAACGGCGCGTGAACGATGTCGTAATTCTCAAAACTGTCGATCAGCCGCGCCTGCACCAGTTTTGGAATGCTGTCGGCCCAGAGGAATTCCGCAAAGCCCGGATTATCCCCGCTGGGTGCAAACAACATCCGCTGGGTCTGGAGCATCGCGACCGCGGTCGGCTCGGGAATCGCCAGTGACGCCGAAAGCGTCTTGCCGGCCGGCCCAAAATTCTGCGGCGTGCGCAGGTCGTAGGTGATCTTCTGCGCCGGCGTCCCGCCGCCGGTCATCTTTTCGAGGCCTGCCAGAATACCGTCGATTTTGCCGGTGTTGCGCGCGAGCCCGTCGGAGAATGTCTTGAGGTTCGCGATGGTGTCCTTCAGCGGACCGGAATTGTCCTCCAGCACGGTGTCGACCCGTCGCAGCGCATCGCGCGCAGCCTGCGTCATGCTCTGGCCTGCACCGGCTTCGGCGATCAGGGTCACGGGCTCGCCGGCCTTGGCAACGATCATGCCGCCCTCCAGCGTCACCACCGGCACGCCGGTCAGCCCCTGGAAATCCAGCCCGACCTTCGTGTCGGTACGCACGGGTGTCGTCGAGGCAACCGAGATCGTCGCATTGACAAAGCGCGGATTATCCGGCGCGAGGCCGATCTGCGTCACCTCGCCGACCCGGATGCCGTTGAACAGCACACCGGCACCGACCAGCAGGCCCGGCACCGGCCCCTGGAATTGCACATGATAGTTTGCGCGCGGCCCGATGCCGCCCGTGTTGTTCAGCCAATAGACGAAGCCGAACACCGCGAGGATAGCGGCCAGCACGAAGCTGCCGATCAGCACGTAGGGAGCGCGGGTTTCCATGTCTCATCTCATCTGGTGTTGCAGCATCTGCGAGCGCTTGCCGTGGAAATAGGCGCGCACCCAGGGATGCTCGGATTGCAGCAATTCGTGCATCGGGCCGATCGCCACGATCTTGCCGTCGGCGAGCGCGGCGACGCGGTCGCAGACTGTGGTGAGGCTCGCAAGATCATGGGTGACCATGAACACGGTGAGGCCGAGGGTCTTCTGCAGCGTCCCGATCAGCGCGTCAAAATCGCCGGCGGCGATCGGGTCGAGACCGGAGGTCGGCTCGTCCAGGAACAGGATCGGCGGATCGAGCGCGAGTGCGCGGGCCAGCGCCACGCGTTTGGTCATGCCGCCCGAGAGCTCGGACGGATATTTGTCGGCGTCCTGCGCCCGCAGCCCGACCATCTCGAGCTTGGCGATCGCGATCTCGTCCATCAGCTCTTGCGACAACACCAGATTTTCGCGCAACGGAAACTGGACGTTCTGCCGGACCGTCAGCGAGGAGAACAGCGCACCCTGCTGGAAAAGGATGCCCCATGTCGTGGCTGCGCCCTCCTTGCGACCGCCGACGGGCTGTCCCATCACGTCGATGGTGCCGGCCTGGCGTGGGATCAGGCCGATGATGGTGCGCATCAACACCGACTTGCCGCCGCCGGACGCACCGACGAGCCCTAGGATTTCGCCCCGGCGGACGTCGAGCGAGAGATGATCGAGCACGGTCTGGCGGCCAAAGCCGACCACGAGGTCGCGGACGCGGATCGCGAACTCCTCTTGCGACTGCTCCATCGTCACATTCCGATCGAGGCAAAGAAGATCGCGAAGAGGCCGTCGAGAACGATCACCAGGAAGATCGACTTCACCACTGACGTCGTGGTTTGCCGCCCCAGCGACTCGGCGCTGCCCTTCACGCGCAATCCTTCGCTGCAGGCGACGATCCCGATCACCAGAGCCATGAAGGGCGCCTTCAGGATGCCGACCTCGAAATGGGTGACGGAGATGGCCTCATGCAGCCGCGCGATATAGATCGCCGGCGCCATGCCGCCGTAGAATTGCGCGACCAGCCCTCCGCCATAAAGCGCCGCAACTGCCCCAATGAACGCGAGGATCGGCAGCGCGATGACGAGGGCTGCTACTCGCGGCAGTATCAGGACATGGACGGGATCGAGGCCCATGGTCGAGAGCGCGTCGATCTCCTCGCGCATCTTCATCGAGCCGAGCTCGGCGGTGTACGCGCTCCCCGACCGGCCGGCGACCATGATGGCGACGATCAGCACACCCAGCTCGCGCAGCACCAGGATTCCGACCATGTCGACAGTGTAGGACTCCGCACCGAACCTACGGAAATGAAAGAACCCCTGCTGGGCGATGATGGCACCGATCAGGAAGGTAATGAGAACGACAATCGGAATGGCCTGCCAGCCGATCCGGTAGAGCTGATAGACAAGCGATGTCAGCCGCAGCGAGCGTGGCCGGCGCAGCACGCCGATCACGGCGATGAACAATGCACCGAGCATTTGAAGAAAAATCGTGACGTCTTCGCGCGCGCCAACCGTGGATTTGCCGAGATCGCCGAGCCTGAGCAGGACCGGGTTTGGCGCGGCCGCAACCGCCGGGGTGTGGCGGTTGACCTGGCGCACCTCGTCCATCAGGCCGCTGAAATGATCGGCGACGCCGACGAATTCGGCCGATCTGCCGGATGATGCGGCCCGTCGCGACAGCTTCTCCAACACCCAGGCGCCGAGCGTGTCGAGCGCACTGACGCCGGACATGTCCAGCGTCACGGCGCTGGATCGATCGACATCGGCCCCGACCGAACGGGACAGCGTCTCGAGCGCCGAGACGTTGGCTGCCGTCCACGGCCCTTCCGGGCGCAATTTCAGCGCATCGCCGGAGGGCGTTGCCAGCAACAGCGGTTCGGAGTTCACGCATCCACCTCATCGGGACAATTGGCCCCCATTCAGCCGCCACTTCTAGGCCAGCATATGGCGGCCGGGTTGACCTGTCTCAACACCAGGACCGCGCGCCGTCCCTTGACGCAAATCAAGCGCGGCCGCGCCGCCGGGCCTTAGGGTCTCTTCCATTCAAGGGAGTTCTCAAATCCATGTTCAACAGCGACAGGATGAGCGAAGAACTGCGAGCGCTGAAGGTTGACGTCACGCGTCTGCTGAGCACCGCAGGCGAAGAGATGTTCGACAGCTCGAAAGACCGGACCGAGGCTCTGGCCGATCAGATCAAGGCTGCGCTTGCCGAGCTCGGAGAAACCGTCAGCGACGAGCAGGAGCAGCTTCAGCGCCTCATTGCGGAACGCCCGGTCACGTCGCTGGCCTCGGCTTTCGCGCTCGGCGTGGTCGTCGGCGTCATGCTGAGGAGTCACTAGGTGAACACGGAAAATGTCGTCAAACATCTGCGTGCACTGTGGCGCACCGACAGGATCATCGCGGACATCAGGCTGCGCCATCTGTTGATCGGTCTCGGCCTGCGGGCCTTCGCGGCGCTGATCGCGACATTCGGGCTCCTGATGCTGGAGCTGTCGGCCTATTTCGCCCTGGTCCAGATCTGGAGCGCAATTGCGGCGGCCGCCATCCTCGGCACCGTCAATTTCGCCATCGCGGCGATTCTCCTCATCGTTGCCGGCCGTCCTCCATCCGGCCGCGACATCGAGCTCGCCAATGAAATTCATGGCGCATCTATCGAAGCCTTGCAGCTCGAGGCGCGGGCGCTCCAAGCCCAGGTGTCAGGCGCGGTCCATCATCCGCTCAGCACGATTGTGCCGGTGCTGGTGCCGCTGATCGCGATCATCGTCAAGAGTCTGCGGAAAACGGCCACGGAATCCGCCGCATCGCGCGAAGCGCACTCGTGATCGGAACGCTCAGAGCTTGAGCCTGACGTCACAGAGGTCGGGCTCGGTCGAATCCGGCTTCACGTCGAAGCCGAGCTGGCGGCACATCTCAAGCATTGTGGTGTTCTCCCTGAGAACATCACCCGAGATGGTCTTCAGCCCCTCCGACCTCGCATAGTCGATGATCAACTGCATCAACGCCCATCCGAGCCCCCTGCCCTTGAGGTCCGACCGCAGCAGGATCGCATATTCGCCGCTCTCATAGACCGAGTCCGAATGGAGCCGGACCACGCCGACCATCTCGCCGGTCGCTTCGTCGAATGCGATGAAGGCCATTGCGCGCGCATAGTCGAGCTGGGTCAGGCGCGCGATGAACTCGTGGGTGAACTCCTTCATCGGCGCGAAGAAGCGCAGGCGGAGGTCGTGCGCCGTGACGTGACGCAGGAATTCGTGGATGGTCGGCTCGTCCTCGGGACGCAAGGGCCGTACGAAGATGCGCCAGTCGTCCTTGAGCGCCAGGCGGCGCTCCCACTGCGACGGATAGGCCCGGACGGCGAAGTTGGCCGGGCCGGAGCCGGCGAATTTGCGCTGCGGCGGCCCCACCGCGACGCGGGCGTCGACCGCAGTCACGCCGGTCTCGTCCGCAAGCAGTGGGTTGATGTCGAATTCACGGATCTCGGGAATGTCAGCGGCCATCTGGGCGAGCTTGACCAACACCATCGCGACGGCGTCCTGCTCGACCGCGGGTACGTCGCGATAGGCCTGCAGCAGCCGTGATACGCGCGTGCGGCCGATCAGGTCGCGGGCGAGCTGCAGATCAAGCGGCGGAAGCGCCAGTGCCTTGTCGTTGATGATCTCGACCGCCGTCCCGCCCCGGCCGAAGACGACGACGGTGCCAAAGGTGGGATCGTCGGCAAGACCCAGGATCAGCTCACGCGCCTTCGCCTTGACGACCATCGCCTGCACGATGACGCCCTCGATGCGGGCTTCGGGACGGAGCTTCCTCGCCCGCGCGAGAATGTCGGTGGCAGCCGCGCGCACGGCCTCCGGCGTGGTCAGATTGAGGACGACGCCGCCGACGTCCGATTTGTGGACAATGTCGCGCGACATGATCTTCAGCACGACCGTGACGCCCTGCACGAACATCTCGCTGGCGTAGGCGACGGCCTGCTCGACATCGGTCGCAGCACGAGTCGGTACCATCGCGATATCATAGGCTCCGAGCAGGTGCTTGATCTCGACGGGATCGAGCCATTTGCGGCCGTCCGCGATCGCAGCGGCGACGATCTGCCTGGCAGCCCGGGCGTCAGGCACGAACGTGTCGGGCATCGCGGGAGGGACCTGGCTCAGCTCCTCTACGACCTCGCGATGCCTCACGAGATGCATGAAGCCGCGCACCGCATCATCTTCGGTCGGATAATTCGGAATGCCCGCGCCGGAGAGCGCCTGAATGATGTTCTGATCGGCTCCGACCCAAGCCGCCAGCACGGGCTTCGCCCATCGGCGCTGCTGCTCGCGATATTTGCCGACGAGCTCGGTCACGGTCGCGGCGATGTCGGCCGCCGGGGCGATCGCGGTCTGCACGTTGAGGACGAGGACGGCATCATTATCAGGGTCCGCGAGCAGCACCTCCAGCGCCGCCGCGTAGCGCGATGCATCGGCATCACCGACGATGTCGACGGGATTCGCACCGGACCAGGTCGGCGGCAGCACCGCATCGAGGCTCTTGCGCGTCGCGGCCGAGATGGACGCCGGGATTCCACCAAGGTCCACCAGCCGATCCACGGCCAGGACACCGATGCCGCCGCCATTGGTGAGGATAGCGAGACGCTTTCCCGCCGGCGGCTCGACGCGACCGAGCGTCTCGGCGCAATCGAACAGCTCGCGCAGATCGGAGACTCGCAGGACGCCCGCACGGCGGAACGCGGCATCATAGACGGCGTCGGCGCCGGCGAGCGCGCCCGTATGGGTTGCCGCGGCTTTGGCACCCTGCGCCATGCGGCCGGACTTGACCACGACGACCGGCTTCACGCGCGCCGCGGCCCGTGCCGCCGACATGAACTTGCGCGCGTCCTTGATGGCTTCGATATAAAGCAGGATCGCGCGGGTCTTGTGATCCATCGCGAAATGGTCGAGCAGGTCGGCAATATCGACATCGATCTGATCGCCGATCGTGACAATGCCGGAGAACCCGACGCCGCGCTGCGCAGCCCAATCCACCATTCCGGCCGCGATCGCGCCGGACTGCGAGATCAGCGCGAGGTTGCCCGCCCCCGGCATGTGTGCGGCAAAGCTGGCATTGAGGCTGACGCCGGGCATCATGATGCCGAGGCAGTTCGGCCCAATCAGCCGCATGCCGTATTTGCGTGCCGCAGCGATCGCGGCCTCGTGCAGGGATCCCGGTCCATGACCGAGGCCCGCCGAGACGATCAGCGCGCCGGCCGAGCCCCGACGTCCGGCCTGATCAATGATGCCAGGGACCTCTCGCGCCGGCGCGGTGATGACCACGAGCTCGGGCACGAAGTCCAGCCTGTCCAGACTGCCCACCGCAGCGATGCCGCCGATCTCGGCATGGCGCGGATTGACGAGGCCGAACCGACCCTTGAACTCGGCTTTGTGAATGTTCTCGAGAACGGCGCGTCCGACCGAGACCGGGCGGGCGCTCGCGCCGACGAGCGCAACCGAACGCGGCGACAGCAGATTCTTCAAGCGATAGGTTGACATGAAAGCATATGCGCCCGGTCGGTGGCGATTCCGATGGTTGACGATCGGCCGATAAACTGGCGATGCGCCTAGTGCGAGATCATAACCCAGCACGGCGGCTGGCCAATGACAGTCTTTGTCACACCACCCCAGACGATCTCGTTCAGGCGTGAATGATGGTAGGCCCCCATCACGATCGCGTCCATGGCATGGGAATTCGCCCAGCTTCCGAGCACCTTGCCGATCGAGCTGCCGCCGCCCTTCGCGGTTTCGAACGAGGCGTAGACCCCGTGTTCCCTCAGATGGTCGACGAGCGCGGTTCCGGATTGCACGATGGCATCGGTCTTGTCGTCCGCCACCGTAACCACCCGGACGGATGCCGCAGCCTGAAGAATGGGCAGCGCGTCGCCAACGGCCCGCGCGGCACGGGCGGAGTGATCCCAGGCGATCATGACGTTCTCGAACTCCGGTCGCAGCTCGTCCACATGCTGTTCCGGGCAGAGCAGCAGCGGCCGGCCGGATTCGAACAGGAGCGTTTCGATGATGCGCTCCGTTCGGCTGTCATGCGGCCTCACGGGGACCAGCATCAGATCGCTGAAGCGCGCATGCTCGGCCAGGATCGACGCGATCTGGTCCGCCGGCACCTTACCCGATCGGCTTTGGGCGCGAATGTTGGCGCGGGAGGCTGCATTGGTGAAGGCGTTGAGGAGTTGCTGCACGTCGCTTACCTCACGCGAACCGCTCGCCTCCGCGGAATCCAGATCGCCAGGGCTGATGACCGTCGGCCGCACGAAAACATCTTCCTCGAGCGCGAGCGCGGTGATCCTGGCGCCGAGGTCGGCGGCGACAGCCACGCATGTCGCGATCGCAGCGAGGGCCGGCCCGCGCGGCTGGCCGACAAGCGGCAGAAAGACATCCTTGATGGGCATCGGGTTTCTCCTTACCGGTCAGGATAAGCCACCTTTCGCCGGGAAGCTTGATCCTCCTCAAGGCGGGAACACCGCGCAGCCAGCCGACGACAGGCTTTGACCGGTGTCAAGGACTGGCCCCGATCCGCCTCTAAGGATTAGCCTGCTGCCTCACCGCTGACGCATCTGGAAATGCCTGCTGAGATGACAGACGATTCTGCAATCCAGGAACGGGTCTTCGAAGCTCTAAACGCGCGTCCTGGCGTAAAGCGGATCGACACCCACGCAGCGTCGGTGTTTCTCGACGGAACGCGCGCCCTGAAGATCAAGCGGGCTGTCAAGTTTCCATTCCTCGACTATTCGACGCTCGAAAAGCGCGAGGCGGCCTGCGAAGAGGAGATCAGGATCAACCGGCCGCTCGCGCCGCAAATCTATCACCGCGTCGTGGCGATCACGGAGGAGCCGGATGGATCGATCGAGATCGACGGTCGCGGCCGGCCGGTCGAGTATGCAGTCGACATGTCCCGCTTCGACGAAAACCGGACGCTGGACCATGTGGCAAATGCCGGCCCGCTGGATGCAGCGCTCGCCCCGGCCATCGCGGATGCGATCGCAGCATCGCATGCGAGAGCGCCCGTCGCGGATGGCGCCGCGTGGATTGCCTCCATTCCTGCTCTGATCGATGGCAACAGCACCGGGCTGCGCAATGGCGATCATTTCGAAGCCGCCCAGATCGAGCAACTCTGCGAAGCCTCACATCAGGCATTCCTGCGCGTCCGCGCTACACTGGAACAACGCGCGCGCCACGGTTTCGTGCGCCGCTGTCACGGTGACTTGCATCTTGCCAATATCGTGCTGATCGACCGGCAGCCTGTCCTGTTCGACGCGATCGAATTCGACGCGCAGATGGCGACCGTGGACATGCTCTATGATCTTGCGTTCACGCTGATGGACCTGCTGCGCCACGACCAGTCGGCCACGGCCAATGCCGTCCTGAACCATTATCTGATGACGGCGCCCGGCGAAACGCTCGACGCCCTGGCTGCGCTGCCACTGTTCATGTCCATGCGCGCGGCGATCCGTGCGCAGGTGGCGCTGGCGCGGCTGAGGCGGCCTGATGCCGACGGCCCCGGCACTCTCGACGAGGCGCGCCGCTATTTCGAGCGCGCCCAGGCTCTGATTCATCCCCCCGCCCCTCGCCTGATCGCGGTTGGCGGACTATCGGGCACCGGCAAATCCGTGCTCGCCCGCGCGCTGGCGCCCGCCGTGGCGCCACAGCCCGGCGCCGTCGTGCTGCGCAGCGACGTCATTCGCAAGCAGCTGTTTCAGGTGGGACACACCGAACGGCTACCGCCGTCCACGTACCGGCCTGACGTGACGGCGCGCGTCTACGAGGTGCTGATGCAGCGCGCCCGGCAGGTTCTGGCGCAAGGCCATTCGGCCATCGTCGACGCCGTCTTTGCGCGCGAGTCCGAGCGAAACGAGATGGCCGCCCTGGCACGCGAGTGCGGCGCACCGCTCAATGGACTATTCCTCGTCGCCGACCTCGCCACCCGCCAGGCGCGAATCGGCGGCCGCCGGGGCGACGCTTCCGACGCCACGCAAGAGGTTGCCGCGCAGCAAGAGCACTATAGTATCGGCCATGTCGGTTGGGCGACCATCGATGCATCCGGGACACAAGCGCAGACGCTCCAGAACTGCCGGGACGTAATCGCTGAGGGCAAATAAGGCAATCCGATTGGCGCGGGCTAGGATGGCGCGACCCACCACGAGTTCGATGGCGACCGCTCGCGCCAAGCCTGCGGCGCGACGCAATGTTCTGCCCGGCCGCCTCAGCCCCGGTATGGCCTGCGACACCGCGTTCCGGATCATCGCCCGCCGTCACCTCGATGCCGTCCTCGCCCAGCACGATGGCACCTGCCACGGCGATCCGGAGGCGCTGCATCAGATCCGGATCGCACTGACGCATCTGCGCACCGCCATCCGCTTCTTCTCGCCCATGGTCGACGATGCCCTGCGGCCGAATGTCTGGGCCGAACTGAAATGGCTGAACAGCCAGCTCGGCATGGTGCGCGACCTCGACGTGGCGATCGAGCGGGTTATCGCCGAGAGCGGGGGCGAGCTTGACGTGATCGCCGAGCTTCAGCATTGGGACGAGAAGCGCGCCGAGAGCCACCGCCTGCTGGCGCGCGCGCTGCAATCGGCGCGGTATCGCCGTCTTGTCGAGCAGACCTCGGCCTGGATCGAGAGCGGTCCTTGGTCGACCCGGCGCAGCAAGGAAGCCATCCGATTGCGCCGCTGCCCGCTTGCCGACCACGCGACGGCGCAGCTCACGGAATGGGAAACGACGCTGCTCAGGAAGGCGCGGAAACTGCGCAAGCTCGACGTCGAAAAGCGGCACAGGCTGCGGCTCCTCAACAAGCGCCTGACCTATTCGATCGAATCGCTGGAGGATTTGTTTGCAGACGAATCGCTGACAAAACAGAAGTCGATCCTCAAGCAATTGCGCAAGGCGCAGAAGTCCCTCGGGCAATTGAACGACGATGCGCGAGGGCAAACCCTGGCAGCGTCACTGAACGAGGCCGTCCCCGAGGCGGGCATTCGTTTCCTCAACCGGAAGCGAGAAAAGAAGCTGTTGCGGACCGCCTCGAACGCCTACCGGAAACTGGACAAGGCCAAGCCGTTCCGCTCCTCCGACCTCGCCCCGAATGCAGAGCCCGAGGATTAGGTGCGACCAGCTTGACTTGGGTCAAATCAGCTTCCTGCCGGTGACCTAAGCTCCACACATCGATATTCGTGTGAACTTGCGGAGCTTCCCCATGCGCGCCCACCAGATCATGACCCGCTCGGTCATCTCGGTTGCCCCCCACACCAGCATCGTCGAGGCGGCAAACATCATGCTGAAGCGGCACGTCAGCGGCCTCACCGTGGTCGACGATGCCGGCAAGCTGGTCGGCGTGGTCTCCGAGGGGGATTTCGTCCGCCGCAGCGAAATCGGCACCGGGCGCAAGCGAGGCCGCTGGCTGCGGTTCATCCTCGGCCCCGGCGCATCCGCCAGCGATTTCGTCCACGAACATGGCCGCACGGTCTCGGAGGTGATGACCGCCTCGGTCGTGACCATCACCGAGGATACGGCGCTCGCGGAGATCGTTGATCTCATGGAACGGAACAACGTAAAGCGGTTGCCGGTGGTGCGCGGCGACAAGGTCGTCGGCATCGTCTCCCGCGCGAATCTGTTGCAGGCGGTGGCGGGGCTCGCCCGCGAGGTACCGGATCCGACGGCCGACGACGATCACATTCGCGGCCGTATCATCGACACCATGGAGAAAAACGACTGGTGCCCGTTCGGACTGAACGTCATCGTCCGGGGCGGCATCGTTCATCTCAGCGGCGTCATCACCGAGGAACGCGCGCGTCAGGCCGCCGTCGTTGCGGCGGAGAACGTCGAGGGTGTCAAGAAGGTGCACGACCATCTGTGCTGGGTCGACACCGTATCGGGCGTCTATCTGAATTCGCCCGAGGACGACGATCTCGCCAAGGCCAGCTAGGTGCGAACCAAAGGCGGCTTAGCGGGGAATGACGGCGGTGGCTTCGATCTCGACGCGCGCCGCCTTCTCGACGAGGCGGACGACCTGCACCAGTGCCATCGCAGGATAGTGCGCACCGAAGGTGGCGCGGTAGCTCTTGCCGAGCTCCCTCAGGTTCGCCAGGTATTCGTCCATGTCGACGACGTACCAGGTCAGGCGCACGAGGTGCTCGGGCCGCGCACCCGCCTCCGCCAATATCTCGGCGATGTTGCTCAGGGCTTGGCGCACCTGCGCGACAAAGCCGTCCGCGAGACGCTCCTCGGCGTCCCAGCCGATCACGCCGCCGGTGACGACGATGCGTCCCTCGGCGGCCATGCCGTTGGCATAGCCTTTCGGTAGCGGCCAGCCAGACGGTTGGAGCACCTGCGCCCTGGAGCCGGTTTCGTCCTCGGCTGCTGTCGGCAGCACCGCGAGGTGCGGACCTTTCGGCGTCGTCACGGACAATTCTTCATCCTTCTCTTATTCCGCCGCAACGCCAGAGGACGTCGCTGCAGCCTGCGCCAACTGCCGCAGGGCAAATCGCTTCAACTTGCCGGTCTCGGTCTTCGGCAGTTGCGCCACGAACTCGATCGCGCGCGGATATTTGTAAGGCGCAATCTCACGTTTGACATGCTCCTGCAACTCCGCTGCGAGTTGAGCGTCCGGCGTCACGCCGGGGGCGGCGATGACATAGGCCTTCACGATCATGCCACGCGCCTCGTCCGGCGCACCGACGACGCCGCACTCGGCTACGGATGGATGCGTCAGCAGCGCTGCCTCCACATCCGTGCCCGCGATGTTGTACCCGGCTGACACGATCATGTCGTCGGAGCGCGACTGGTACCAGAAGTAGCCGTCGCTATCCATCAGATAGGTATCGCCGGTGATGTTCCAGCCGTTCTGGACGTATTTGCGCTGCCGCTCGTCGGCGAGATAGCGGCAGCCGGTCGGACCGCGCACCGCGAGCCGCCCTATCGTGCCCGGCGGCAGGTCATTGCCGTCGTCATCGACGATTTTTGCTTCGTAACCCGGCACGGGTTTGCCGGTTGCGCCGGGACGGATCTCGTCCTCGGTCGCGCTGATGAAGATGTGCAGCAGCTCGGTCGAACCGATGCCGTCCATCAGCTTGATGCCGGTGGCCTTGAGCCAGGCATCGAATGTCGGCTTGGGGAGGGTCTCGCCGGCAGAGACGCACTTTCGCAGCGAGGAAATGTCGCGACCTGCGAGCTTGCCGATCATGGCGCGATAGGCGGTTGGCGCGGTGAAGCAGACCGAGGTCTTGTATTGCTCGATCGCCGTCAGCATGTCGTCCGGCGTCGTCTTCTCCAGCACGACGAAGGAAGCGCCGATATGCATCGGAAACAACACGCCGCCGAAGCCGAAGGTAAAGGCGAGCGGCGCTGAACCGACGAAGCGATCCTTCTGCTCCGCCCTCAAGATGTTGTGCGCATAACCGTCGCAGACCGCCAGCATATCCCGATGGAAATGCATGGTGCCCTTGGGATCGCCCGTCGTGCCCGACGTGAAGGCGATCAGGCAGATGTCATCGGCGGCGGTATCGACCGCCTTGAACTCCGGGCTCGCATCAGCAATCAGCGCCTCGAGCGAGTCCGACGCGCCGTTGCCCCAATAGACCACGTGCTTGAGGCCGGGCGCCGCCGCTTTCGCCTTCTCCATCTCCTCCGAGAGTTTTCCATCGCAGAGCGCCAGCGTAATCTCCGCCTTCTGGATCGGATAAGATAGTTCCTTGGCGCGCAGCAGAGGCATGGTCGCCACGACGATGCCGCCAGCCTTGATCACCGCGAGATAGGTCGCAACCATCATCGGATTGTTGGCGGAGCGCAGCAGCACGCGTCCGCCGGTTACGAGACCTTGCTTGCGAACCAGCACGTTGGCGATGCGGTTCACGAGCGCTTGCAGCTCGCGATAGGTGTAGCTGACGGCCGGACTGATGACGCACGGCGCGTCGCCGTGGCCCTGCTCGACCCAGCGGTCGAGAAAATAGCTGACGCAGTTCAATCGCGGCGGGTAGTGCAGCTCCGGCCGCGTGAAGATGAATTCAGGCCAGAACTCTCGCGGCGGCAGATGCTGCCGTGCGAATGTATCGACGTGGGCTGTCGCGGCGTTGCCGTCATACGAGCCCGACTCTTGAGCCTTAGCGGCGTTGGCCATCGCACGCTCCTTTCAGCATGGAAAGCACCCGGCAGCATCATCTGGGAAACATTTTAGGCTTAAAACAATTCGGCGCAATAGCGGATTTTGGGCATCCCATGCATTTTCCTGCGGCAAGGTGGGACTGGCGGGGGCCGCGGCTGGCGGACTACGGCCGGCGGCGACCGGCCGATTTCTGCGCCGACGCCTTTGTCTTGGCCAGGAGCCGCATCAATTCGCGGACATCCTTCGGGGTCAGGTCGGCGAAGAGATCGGCGATCCAGGTCTCGTGCTCCGCGGCCATCCTGCGAAACTCGGCGCGACCCAGCTTTGTGAGGCGGATCACCTGGACGCGGCGGTCCGTCTCCGAGGTGCGCCGGTCGAGATGGCCCGATTCCACCAGCCGTTCGACGAGGCCGGTGACGTTACCGTTGGACACCATCATGCGCTTGGAGACGTCGGACAGCGTCATGCCGTCGGGCGCCTTGTCGAGCTGCGCCATCAGGTCGAACCGGGGCAGCGTGACGTCGAAGCGCTGTCGCAGGCGGCCGCGGACTTCGCCTTCGATCAGGTTCGTGCAGGTGAGCAGACGCAGCCACAGCCGAAGCTCTTCGGCGTGGTCCTCCGGCGTCTCGACGGCCTTGGTCTCGGAATCGAGCATCTCGATGCAGTCACTCATGGCCGGCCTTGGCGCCAGCACGGATTCCCCAACGTTTTGAGCTTCAAATAAATCGGCCCCGGCCGCAAGCCTAAAGCTGCAACAATCGACCACATCCGAATTTCTTTAGGCTTCAAATAACTGGCGCGCCGCTTGCATGCGCCACGGCCTGCAGGATGGCCGCGCCTTGAGCTTGCTTGCCGCGGCCGCCATCATCGGCATAAGCTTGGATTGGAGAACGCGGCTTGCTGCGCAAGCCCGATCGTCACGGGGGACACATCATGAAGACGCAAATGACCTTGGCCGCTGCCGCCCTGCTGCTCGGCACCGCGGTGAGCCCTTCCCTCGCCCAGGAGAAGATCAAGCTGGGCGTGGTCGTGACCCTGTCGGGCCCCGCCGCCGCACTTGGCCAGCAGGTCCGCGACGGCTTTGCGCTCGCCGTGAAAGATCTCGGCGGCAAGATGGGCGGCCGAGATGTCGAGGTGATCGTCGCCGATGACGAGTTGAAGCCCGACGCAGCGGTCACGAAGGTCAAGGGCCTTCTGGAGCGCGACAAGGTCGACTTCGTGGTGGGCCCGATCTTCTCCAACATCCTCCAGGCGATCCACCGCCCCATTACGGAGTCCAAGACGTTCCTGATCAGCCCCAACGCCGGCCCATCGACTTTCGCCGGCAAGGACTGCAACCCGTTCTTCTATGTGACGTCGTATCAGAACGACCAGGTCCACGAGATCCTCGGCAAGGTCGCGCAGGATCGCGGCTACAAGCGCATGTATCTGATGGTGCCGAACTATCAGGCCGGCAAAGATTCAGTGGCGGGCTTCAAGCTCGACTACAAGGGCGAGATCGTCGAAGAATCCTACATGCCGCTGAACACGCTGGACTTCCAGCCGGAACTTTCCAAGATCTCGTCGCAGAAGCCCGATGCGCTGTTCACGTTCATGCCGGGCGGCCTCGGCGTCAATCTCGTCAAGCAATACCGGCAGGCTGGCCTTGCCGACAGCATTCCGGTGCTCTCGGCTTTCACGGTGGATGAATCGACCTTGCCGGCGCAGCAGGATGCGGCCGTCGGCATGTTTGGCGGCGCGAACTGGGCGCCCAATCTCGACAACCCCCAGAACAAGAAGTTCGTCGCGGCCTATGAAGCCGCCTACAACGTCGTGCCCGGCACCTACGCTTTCCAGGCCTATGACGCCGCGATGCTGATCGACAGCGCGGTCAAGGCCGTGAAAGGCGATCTCTCGAACAAGGATGCGGTTGGAGCTGCGCTGAAGAAGGCCGACTTCACCTCTCTGCGCGGCGCCTTCAAGTTCAACACCAACGGCTATCCGATCCAGGATTTCTATCTGACCAAGGTCGCCAAGCGTGCGGACGGCAAGTTCCAGACCGAGATCGTTCAGAAAGTCTTTGAGAACTATGGCGACCGCTATGCCAAGGACTGCAAGGCGGCAAACTAAGCCGCACCGCATTACGGGAGGACTGCAATGAAAAGCGAAATCACCGGCATCACACGGGCCAATGAAGGGATCCAGGGCATTTCCTGGAACATCCTCGGCCAGACCTACGTGCCGAAGAGCAATACCGAGCACAGCTTCTCCTGGCACGCGACATTGCCGCCGGGCACATTCGTGCCGCCGCACATCCATCCCGACCAGGATGAGTATCTCTACATGCTCGAGGGCAAGCTCGACTTCATGCTCGGCAATTCGGAGTCGCAGGCGACCGCGGGCGATCTGATCCGCCTCGGCATGGGTGTGCCGCACGGCATCTTCAACAAGTCGGAGCAGACCGCAAAGGTGCTGTTCTGGGTGTCGCCGACCCGCAAGCTGTTCGACCTGTTCTGGGGCCTTCACAATATGAAGGAACAGAAGCCCGAGGACGTGGTGGCGATGGCCGCCGAGTTCAACATCCACTTCCTGCCGCCGCCGCCCGGCGGCTAGCAGCGAGTCCTAAGCGCGCACCGCCGCCAGACCCGGCACTGCGGCGAAGCCGGCCTTGGTGGCGTAGCCGCGGACGATCGCCTCGCGCTGGGAATAGCTCAGCACGTTATCGACGTTGTCGAAGCCATCGGGCGCAAGCTGCTCGACTGCGTCGATGACGCCCTCGGGACCGCCGCGCCGGTTGGATCGGACGATGTCAGCGGTCATCGGCAGACGCTTCTTCTCATATTCAAGCAAAGCCTGGCGCGGATGCTCGGCGCGCACCAGCGCATCGGCAAGGCAGCGCGCGTCGAGGATCGCCTGAGATGCGCCGTTGGAGCCGACCGGATACATCGGATGCGCGGCGTCACCGAGCAGCGTAACGCGCCCGGACGACCAGTAAGGCAAGGGATCGCGGTCGCAGGTCGGATATTCGTAGAATTCCGGCGTTGCCGAGATCAGGCTCTTGACGTCGATATAAGGCACCGAGAAGCGCGCGACATGCGGCATCAACTCCTCGCGCCGGCCGGGCCGCGACCAGTCTTCCTTCCGGGGCGGCGGGGCATTACCTTCGCCGACCTTCACCAGCACCGCCCAGTTGGTGAGACGGCTCGCCGGGCTCGATCCCTCTGCGATCGGATAGATCACCACCTTGGCGTTGAGGCCGCCGGCCACGATCATCGACTTGCCGGTGAGGAACAGCGGCCAATCGCGCGCACCGCGCCATAGCATCAGGCCGTTCCAGCACGGCGGTCCCTCGTTCGGGAACAGCGTGTCGCGAATGCGTGAATGGATGCCGTCAGCGCCGATCAGGATATCGCCGCGCGCAGTATGGATGTGCGCGCCCGAGCGGTCGAAGAAATAAGCGGTGACGCCGCCCTCGTCCTGCGTGAAGGCGCCGAGGCGGCAGCCGGTGTGAATTGCCTCCGGTCCGAGCCGCTCCTCGACGGCGCGATGGATGACGCCCTGAAGGCGGCCGCGGTGAATCGAGAATTGCGGCACGTCATGGCCGGCGTCGATGCCGCGGGCTTCACGCCAGACCTCCTGGCCGTGGCGATTGAGGTAATAGAGCTGGTCGGTGCGGATCGCGACGTCGTCGAGCTGCTGGAGGAGACCGAGGCCGGCAAGCTCCCGCATCGCATGCGGCAGCGTGTTGATGCCGACGCCGAGTTCGCGGATGGTGTCGGCCTGCTCGAAAATCTCGCATCCGATGCCGCGCGAGCGCAGCATCAATGCCGTGGTGAGACCACCGATACCGCCACCGACGATAATCGCCTTCATCGCCCTTACTCCACTCGAAAATACGCCAGGCAATGGGGTTAAAGTCGCACGGGCGGTCACTCCGCCGCAAGCGGCTTTGTCGCCTCCGCCTTGAGCTCGGCCCGGGTCTTGGGCTTAGCCTTAATTCTCAGCTTCTCGAGATCCCGCCGGTCGCGCACGTCGTTGCAGAAAATCTGATCTGTTCCGGGCAAGTACTGCGGCGCAAATCCCCATTGCTGGCTTCCCGCAGCAAGTCCGGGGCTCAGTCGCCCCTGAAGACCGGCTTGACCTTGTTGGCGAACGCTTCAAAGGCGCGCTCGAAATCCGCTGTGGTCATGCACAAGGCCTGGGCAACGGCTTCCGCTTCGATCGCCTCTTCAATCGACATCGCCCATTCCATCGCCAGCATCCGCTTGGTCATGGTGTTGCCGAAGGTCGGGCCTTCCGCGACCTGCTTGGCCAGCAACTGCGCCTGGGGCAGCACCTGCTCGGGCGTGACGATGCGGCTGAAAAAGCCCCAGCGCTCGCCCTCCTCCGCCGTCATGAACCGGCCGGTGTAGAGCAGCTCGGAGGCGCGGGACTGTCCAATGATCCGCGGCAGGATCGCGCAGGCGCCCATGTCGCAGCCGCCAAGGCCGACCTTGTTGAAGAGGAACGCGACCTTCGCGCCGCTCGCCGCGAGCCGCATATCCGATGCCATCGCGATGATCGCGCCGGCGCCGGCGCAGATGCCTTCGACCGCGGCCACAATGGGTTGAGGGCAGGCCCGCATCGCTTTGACGAGGTCGCCGGTCATCCGCGTGAAGGCGGTCAGCCCCTTGGTGTCCATCTTCACGAGCGGGCCGATGATCTCGAACACATCGCCGCCGGACGAGAAGTTACCGCCGGCGCCGGTGACGATGATGGCCTTGACTGCATCATCGAAAGCGCAGGCGCGGAAGAAATCCGTCAGTTCCCGATAGCTCTCGAAGGTCAGTGGATTCTTCCGCTCGGGACGGTTGAGCGTCACCGTGGCAACGCTGTCGACCACCGCCAGCAGGAAGTGCTGCGGCGAATAATCCGCGAGCGGCACGGTCACAGGATTGGCTGGTCTGCTCATGCGATCTCCTAACTATGTTTGTTCCGCGCTACTAGATTTCGCCGCCTGCGACTGCAATCGCCTGCCCGGTGATCGCACCGGCGCCTTCGCCGCACAACCAAAGCACTGCGTCAGCCACCTCTTGAGGCGTGATCAGCCGTCCCTGCGGATTGTGCTTCGCGAGCTCGGCGATCGCCTGCTCGCGGCTCCTGCCGGTCTTCCTCATGATGTTTTCAATGCTGCCGGCGACCAGATCGGTGTCGGTGAAGCCCGGACACACCGCATTCACAGTCACATTGCTTCCGGCCGTCTCGAGGGCAAGAGAGCGCACGAGACCGACGACGGCGTGCTTCGCCGCCGTATACGCGCTGACATAGGCGTAGCCCTTGAGCCCCGCCGTCGAGGCAATCGCGACGATGCGGCCATAGGGACGATCCTTCATGCCCGGCAGAACGCCCTGGATGGCATGGACAACGCCCATGAAATTGACGTCCATCATGCGCGCAAACAGGGCAGCGTCCGATTTCGCGAACGGCGCGGATTCTGCACTTCCCGCGTTGGCGATCAGGATGTCGATCGGCTTTCGCGCGCTCGCTTCAGCGATAGCGGCTTTCAGTGATAATTCGTTCGAGACGTCGGCGACCGCAGCAAAATGCGCGGCACCTGCGCTGACCGCCTCTTCTAGAGCAGCCGCGTTCCGGCCGAGCACCGTCACGGTTGCACCTACCCCGACAAGAGAGGCTGCGATGGCGCGGCCAATGCCGCGACCGCCACCGGTCACGAGCGCGTGCGGCGAGTGCGGCAATCCGGACATGCGCTGGCTCCTTGGCTCTGCTGATCGTTCCTCGATATATTTTAACCTTCAAGTTTTTGCAACGAAGCTGCCGCAGCGCCGCGAACGCCTTCGCGCGAGAGACCGGCCCGAAAATTGCTTTAAGTATAAAATTATCGCTTCCCATCCCCCACAGGCCTGTTAGCATCGCCCGGCCGAGCAAAAGGATGTCGCGTGTCGCAGCCTGCGCCAATGATAACAAAAGACGGCCGCTTCGCCTATGAAGCCGCGGGCGATCTGGACGCGACGCCCCTGATCTTCCTGCATGGCATTGGCGGCGCGGCACGGGCCTGGCGGCAGCAGCTTGCCAGATTCAGCAACCAGTTCCGCGCGATTGCGTGGGACATGCCGGGCTACGGCGGATCGGCGCCACTCGCCACCGTCAGCATCACGGCCCTTGCCGATGTGCTCCAGCAATTCATTGAGCAGCTTGGTGCAAGCAAGCCAATTCTGGTCGGCCATTCGATCGGTGGCATGATCGTGCAGAAATGGCTGGCGCAATTTCCGAAGCTGGCCCGCGCGGTCGTCCTCGCGCAGACCAGCCCGGCCTTCGGCAAGGCCGATGGCGATTGGCAAAAATCGTTCATCGCGGCGCGGCTTGGGCCGCTCGATCGCGGTGAGACCATGAAGTCGCTGGCTCCCTCCCTGGTGAAGGAGCTTGTCGGCGACGATCCCGATCCGAAGGGAATGGAGCTTGCGCGCGAGTGCATGGCAAGCGTGCCCGAGGCGAGCTATCGCGCCATGATGCTGGCTTTGATGGGCTTCGATCAGCGCAGCACACTCAAGGACATTTCCGTCCCGACGCTGTTGTTGTCCGGCTCCAAGGACAATAATGCGCCTGCCCCCATGATGGCAAAGACGGCAACATTCATTCCCTCTGCCGAATATGTCGAGCTGGCTGGGGTCGGCCATCTCGCCAATCTTGAACGCCCTGACGCGTTCGACGAAGCCCTCGGCCGGTTCCTGAATTCCGTCGCAACCAAAACGTAAGGTGGCTGCGCAATGACCATGCAAGTCAGCAAGAACATCGGCGTAACCGACAAGGTCGCACTGGATACGCCGATCTTCGATCCCGTCGCATTCCGCCTGAACGACGAGCAGGCCGGCATCATCGCGCGCGCCCGCGAGATCGGCCAAAGCGTGTTCGCTGGTCGCGCGGCGACTTACGATCGCGAGGCGATTTTCCCGACTGAGAACTATCGCGACCTGCATCGCGTCGGCCTGCTCGGCATCGCGGTACCCAAGAAGCATGGCGGGCTCGGCGCGAACTATCAAACCTACGCACTGGCGGCAGCGGAAATCGGCCGCTATTGCGGCGCGACCGCCCTCACCTGGAACATGCACGTCTGCTCGACCCTGTGGTCCGGTCCGCTCGCCGACGATCTCGACATGGACGCGGAGACCCGCGCCGAGCACGAGCGGCGGCGCGCGGTGCATTACAAGCGTATCGTCGAGGATGGCGCGATCTACTCGCAGCCCTTTTCCGAGGGTGGAGCGGCCGCGGCCGGCGGCGTCGCGTTCGGCACGGAAGCAAAGCCCGTGAAGGGCGGTTGGATCGTCAACGGCAGGAAGATCTTTGCATCGCTGTCCGGTCATGCCGACTATTACGGCGTGCTCTGCACCGAGATCGAGGAGGGCGAAAAAGCCTCGCGCCGCAACACCCTTTACCTCGCGATCTCCGCGAAATCGGACGGTGTCTCGGTGGTCGGCGACTGGGATCCACTCGGCATGCGCGGCACAGTCTCTCGCACGCTGCTGTTCAAGGATGTGTTCGTCCCTGAGGATTCCGCGCTGATGCCGCGCGGCGTCTATTTCCAGGCGGCGATGCGCTGGCCTCATATGTTCCTGACGCTGTCGCCGACCTATATGGGCCTGGCGCAAGCCGCCTATGATTTCACCGTGCGCTATCTTCGCGGCGAGGTACCGGGCATGCCGCCGGTCAAGCGCCGGATGTACCCGACCAAACAGATCGCGGTCGCGCAGATGCAGATCAAGCTCGAGCAGATCAAGGCGATCTGGTTCCAGGCCGTCACCGAGGCCCGCGCCAATCCAAGCAAGGAGCAGGTGCTGCGCGCCTATGCCGCGCAATATTCGGTGATGGAGGGCGCCAATGAGCTCGCCGCGCTCGCGATCCGCACCTGCGGCGGTCAGGCCATGCTCCGCTCGCTGCCGCTGGAGCGCATCTATCGCGACAGCCGCTGCGGCTCGCTGATGCTGCCCTGGACCGCCGAGCTCTGCCTCGACCGGATCGGGCGCGAGGCGCTGTACGAGGCCGGTGAAACGGACGACTGACGGTGGACCTCTGTAGTCTGATCGATCGCAACGCGGCGTTCGCGCCAGACAAGACGGCGATCGCCTTCGAAGGTGAGCGGCTGAGCTACGGCGCACTCGCCGCGCGCATCGAACGGACCGCCACGGCGTTGAAGCAGGAGTTCGGCGTCGGCCGAGGCGACCGCGTCGCAATCCTGAGCCTGAACCGACCGGACTATCTGGTTCTGCTCTACGCATGCGCGCGACTTGGTGCGATTCTGGTGCCGCTGAACTGGCGGCTGGCGGTTGCCGAGCAGCGCTTTATTCTCACCGATGCGGGCGCAAAGGTCCTGGTACTCGAGCAGGCATTTGCGGGAGTTCTCCCGGAGCTTGCGCCGGGGACGGCCGTCATCGGACTCGACTTCACGCCACCTCGTGGCGCGATATTCGAGGCGTTGCTGGCTCGCAGCGAAGGCAGCGGCCGCAATCCGCACACTGATCTCTCCTGCCCGCTTCTGATCGTCTACACGTCAGGAACGACGGGACGGCCGAAGGGCGCAGTTCTGCGGCAAGAAGCCTTGTTCTGGAACGGCGTCATGAGCCAGCACATGCACAACATGACGTCGGATGATCACGTGCTGACGGTGCTGCCGTTCTTCCATGTCGGCGGCCTCAACATCCAGACCACGCCGGCGCTGCAGCTTGGTGCGACCGTCACGATCCACGCCCGCTTCACGCCGGATACCGCGCTCGCGGCCATTGAACGGGAAAGACCGACCCTGACGGTGATGGTGCCTGCAATCCTCCAGGCCGTGAGCGAGCATCCCGCCTGGACAACGACCGATCTCTCGTCGCTCAAAGCCGTCTCGACCGGCTCGACCATCGTGCCACCGCACCTGATCGATCGCTTCGTGGCGCGCGATGTTCCGGTGCTTCAGGTTTATGGATCGACGGAAACCTGCCCCATCGCAGTCTACACCCGGCTTGGCGGCGATCTTTCGCGCGCGGGATCGACCGGACTTGCCGGCCTGTGCTGCGAAGCGAAGGTGATCGATCAGGCCGGCAATGAGGTCCCTGCGGGTACGCCGGGCGAAATCGCCGTGCGCGGGCCCAACGTGTTCTTCGAATATTGGGGCAATGCGGATGCCACGCACGATGCGCTGCACGACGGTTGGTATCGCACCGGCGATATCGGCCTGTGCGATGCCGACGGGTATTTCTGGGTCCGCGACCGCAAGAAGAATGTGATCATTTCCGGCGGCGAGAACGTCTATCCGGCCGAGGTCGAGCGCGTCCTGCTCGAACATCCCGATGTCAGCGAATGCGCCGTGATCGGCCGGCCGGACCCGCGCTGGGACGAGGTACCGATCGCCTATGTCATCGGGCGGTCCGGCTCCCGGCTCGAAGTGGACGAGCTGAGAGCGCATCTTCAGACGCAGCTCGCCCGTTACAAGGTTCCGCGCGACATCGTCTTCGTCGACGACCTGCCGCGCACGGCACTGGGCAAGGTCCAGCATTTCCTGCTGAAGCAGCTTGATGCGCAGTCGCGCGCGCAAGGAGAAGCATCTTGAAGATTGCAGTTCTGGGTGGGGGAAACGGCTCTTTCGCGGCCGCGGGCGATTTTGCGCTGTCGGGACATGAGGTCCGGCTCTGGCGCCGCGACACCGATCAGGTGACGGCGCATCGCGCGGCCGGCTCGCGCATCCTGGTGAAGGATCATAATGGCCGGCACGATGTGAAGCTCGCGCTGGTGACGACGGACATCGCCGAAGCAATTGATGGCACCGAGCTGATTCTGTGCCCCGCCCCTGCCTTCGCGCAGCCGGACATTGCTCGTTTGCTCGCTCCGCATTTGCGGGACGGCCAGGTCGTATTCCTGCCGCCCGCCACATTCGGCTCGATGATCTTCGCCCAAGCCGCGCGGGATGCCGGAAACCACGCCAAGGCAAGCTTTGCCGAGACCGGCACGCTGCCTTGGCTGACCCGCAAGCACGGGCCGTTCGAGGTCGCAATCACCATCCGTGCCAAGCGGCTGCCGGTCGGCGTGTTTCCGCTCGATCAGGCCGCGCATGCACTCGAAGTGATCGGACGCGCTTTCCCTGATGCGATCGAACCCTGCGGCGATGCGCTCTCCGGCGCGCTGATGAATGCTGGGCCCATTATTCACCCGCCGCTGATCGTGATGAACGCGGGCGCGATCGAGCATTTCGAACGATGGGACATCCACAAGGAAGGAACGCAGGCCGCGATCCGCCGGGTGACCGACGCGTTCGACGCAGAACGGATCGCGGTGCGCGAAGCGCTTGGCTATGGCGCACCGCATTTTCCGCTGGCCCACCACTACGCCAAAGAAGGCGAGATCTGGATGTATGGCCGTGGCTCGCACGACCGGCTGACCGATTCCGGCGACTGGCGTGAGCGGATCATGCTGACCGAGCACCGCTATATGCGTGAGGATCTGCGGCTTGGGCTGTCGCTGCTGGTCTCAGTCGCTGCCCTGGCGGGCACGCCCACGCCGTTGGCCAAGGCCTTTCTGGCCATCGGCGGCGCGATTTGCGGCGAGGATTTTGCACAGGGCGGCCGAACGCTCGAGACGCTGGGGCTTGGTAATCTTGGCAAGGCCGAGCTCCAGGCGCTTCTTCGCAGGGGATTTTGACCGATGACCAGCCGCGCCAACATTGCCTGCCTCGGGGCCGGCCGCATGGGGCGCGGCATCGCCGTCGCGTTCGCCTACGCAGGGCATACGGTCACGATGATCGATATCAAGGGCCGTTCCGCGGAAGATTTCGCCAGGCTGGAGGCGGACGCGCTCGACGAAGTCAGGAAGACCTTTGCCAGCCTGTCGAAGCTGGGACTGCTGAGCGAGGCAGATGTCGATCCGCTTATCGCACGGGTCTCGGTGGTACCAGCCAGCCGAAGCGGCACAGCGCTGTCCGGCGCCGGAATGGTTTTCGAGGGCGTTCCTGAGGTCGTCGAGCTCAAGCGCGAGGTGCTGGGGGCGGCTTCAAAACAAGTCGGCCCGGATACGATCATCGCTTCGACCACGTCGACCATCCTCGTCGACGATCTCTCCGGTGCGATCGTGAACCCTCGCCGCTTCCTCAATGTGCACTGGCTCAATCCGGCCTATCTGATCCCGCTGGTCGAGGTTTCACCCGGCAAAGCCACCGATCCCGCCATCATCGATGAGGTCAAGGCGCTGCTCGAAGCCATCGGAAAGGTCCCCGTGGTCTGCGCGGCGACGCCCGGCTTCATCGTCCCGCGCATTCAGGCGCTTGCGATGAACGAGGCCGCACGCATGGTCGAGGAAGGCGTCGCCAGCGCCGAGGAGATCGACAAAGCGATCCGTTACGGCTTTGGCTTCCGCTATGCCGTGCTCGGACTGCTCGAGTTCATCGACTGGGGCGGCGGCGATATCTTGTACTACGCGAGCCGGTATCTCGAGGGCGCGCTCGGCAGCGACCGCTATCGCGCGCCGGACGTCATTGCCCGCAATATGCAAGAAGGCCGCATCGGCTTGCGAACGGGTGCCGGCTTCCTCGATTATTCAAGCATGGACGTCGACGCCTATCGCGTGAAGCGGCTTCAGGCCATGGTCGACCTGCTCCGGCATTTCGGCCTCGCGCGCCCGCCGGTCCTCGACCGCAGCTAGCCGAAGACGTCCTGCAGCACGCCTTCGCGAACGACCGCGACGCCGTCGAGTTCGATCGTCGTTCCCATCATCGGCAAATCAAAGTGGCCCGCCGTGTAGCGGCCGGCAAATTCGTTCGCGCCGGTCGAGAACAGGAAATTGCCGGAGACGGCACGAATTTCAGTGCCATTGGTGTCGCGCTGGTCATACATCGAGAGGGCTTCGTAGCGGGCTCCCGGATTCATGCCGAACCCGACATGCGAGACCGCATAGGCCTCGCGATCGCCCCACGCCGCGAGATAGGCGCGCATCATCGCCGCATCCGTGCCCTCGCCCTCCAGCTCGACGACATAATCGTCCTTCAGCGTCATTTTCACCGGGGACGCCAGGTAGCGCTTGAAGGTCAGATTGATGTCACCGGGCGCCATCACCAAGGTCCCGTTGATCGTTCCGCTCTTGGGAAAGCTGACCACAATGCCACCGGGCCAGTGCGCCAACGTGCCGGGCTTGTCGGTCCAGCCCCACACGCCGACCGTGGACGCACCGACCATGTCAACGTCGAGCGCCGTGCCGGCTTTCGATGTCACGCGCATCCGCTTCGTCCCACGCAACAACTTCGCCGCCGCGCGAACGCGCTTCTCGAGTGCGGGATCCGGCACCATCCGCTCCAGCGCTTCCGGGTGTTCGTTGGAGATCACCAGTATCCGCGCACCGGCCTTGAGGATCTCCGGCGTCTCCACCGCATGCATCAGGCCCTCGATGGTGCAATCCACCACAAAGCCGGCCTGCTGGAGTGCGGTGATGACCGGACCAAGCCGCTGGATTGCCTCGCTTGCCCCGGTCGAGCGAACCGGCACGATATTCCGGTTACGTGGCGTCGGCATCACCACATGAAACGGCCGCGCGCCCATCCGCAGCAGGGCGAGCTCCGCCAAATGAACGTTCAGCGCGCGCGATTGGGTTTCCGAGAGGATTGCCGCGGTGTCGCCGGCCTTGACGGCGCAGCGCTCAAAGATCTCGCAAAACGCGTCGATCCATTTTGCCTCGATGCGATCCGCCAGCATGGTTCACTCCCGGTCTTCTGGTTTCTTTGTTCAGTCAGATCACTCTTCGGGGAAGCCCCGCAAGAGATACGATCGCAGGGCACCCAGCAAGCCGTTCAGGATCAACCCCAGCAGCGAAATCGTGATCAGCGGTACGAACATGTCGACGGCCTGAAAAGTTCGGGCCGCCGTCACCAGCACGTGCCCCAACCCGTCCGTCGACGTGATCATCTCGGCCAGAAACACCACGATGCAGGAAATGACAAGGCCGATCCGGCAGCCCGTCAGGATCGACGGCATCGCCGCCGGCAAGACCACCTTGAACAAGATTTCATAGCGCGGCGTTCCCGCTGCCATCGCCGACCAGATCAGCTTCTGCTCGACGGCTGACGCGCCGTAATAGGTGGACAGCAAAATGGGAAAAAGCGCATCCGCAGCCACCAGCGTAATCTTCGATCCGTGACCGAAGCCGAGCAGAAGCAGCAGCGCCGGATAGAGTGCGACTTTAGGCAACGGCGCCAATACGCGCACGATTGGCCGAACCACGGCATTGATCGCTGGATTGGCGGCCGCGGCGATGCCGATACTTACACCGAGCACGACCGCAATCGTAAAGCCGGCAAACAGCCGGATCAGGGTCGCCGCGATCTCCTGCTGAAACGTCCACGTCACGAGTTGCTGGAGCAACCTGCTGAAGACGTATCCCGGCGGCGGCAGCAAGACCGCAGGCGCAAAGCCGAACGATACGAGGCCTTGCCAAACCGCGATCACCAGCACAATTGGCGTGAGCCCGAGAACGACGTTTGCTGAGGGAAGACGCGATGTCATGAGAAGCTCAGCGGCATGTCGAACTGAGGCTCGGACCAGCGCACCAGCCGTGCGCGGACCCGCTCGAAAATCGCATCGAGGCAAATTCCCATCGCCCCCACGATGATGATCATCGCGAAGACGGTGTCGTATTGGCCCATGTCCAGCGCATTGAACAGAATGTTGCCGGCGCCGGACTGGCGGGCGATCATCTCGCTGGTGATCATCGTGATCAGCGCCAGCACGAGACCGGTGCGACATCCGGTCAGGATCTCCGGCAGCGCCGCCGGCAGCACGATCCGCACCAGCCGTTGCAGCGGCGAAAGTCCCATCGCGGCGCCCGACCACAGCATCTTCTCTTCGACGGCTTGGGCTCCCTCAAAGCTGTGATAGATCACGGGGAGGCTGACGCCGAGGAAGATCACCAGCGTCTTCGTGATGTCGCCGACGCCCAGCCAAAGCATGATGATCGGCATCAGCGCCGCTTTCGGCACGGGATAGATCACCATTAGAAGCGGGTTGAAGAAGGCCGCGACGGCACGACTGCGCCCCATCAACAGACCCAGCGGGATCGAAACCAGCACGGCTACGCCGAACCCGATCGCCATGCGGCGAAGCGAGGCCAGGATGTTGATCAGCGACTCCTTGTCGCCAAGGATATCCGGGATTGCGCGGATCGCCTCGATCGCCGTCGGAAAGCTGTCATTCTTCAGTACGAGCGACGCGACCTGCCACACCGCCAGCAGCCCGATGCAAGCGAACACCGGGGCGGCACGTCTGGCGGCGGCAGCCAGCGATGTCATGACGGCGATCCGGTCTCGTCGACCTCGTCGAACATGCGCTCGATGTCGACGACGTATTTCTGGTAGCGCGGATCGAGCAACAGCTCGTTGCGGCGACGCGGCCGAGGCAGATCGATGTCGATCACCTGCCGAATGCGGCCGGGAGATTTCGACATCATCACGACTTTGTCCGACAGGAAGACGGCCTCGTCGACCGAATGGGTCACGAACAGCACCGTCTTGCGGTCACGCTCCCAGATGTTCAGGAGATCATTCTGGAGACGTGTACGGGTGTGCGCGTCGAGCGCGCCGAACGGCTCGTCCATCAGCAGAACTTCAGGGTGGTAAGCCAATGTCCGGGCCAGCGCGACGCGCTGCTTCATGCCACCCGAGAGCTCCTTGGGATAAAAGTTCTCATAGCCTTTGAGGCCGACCATCTCGATCAAGGCCTGGCTCTGTGCTCCGGCCTCGGTGGCAGGCACACCTTGCTGGCGCGGGCCATACATCACATTGCCCAACACGGTCTTCCAGGGAAACAGAGCGAACTCCTGAAACACTGGTCCGCGATCCGGACCCGGGCCCGTGATCGTCTGTCCCTTCATCCGCGCCACGCCGCTGGTCGGGCGGACGAAGCCGCCGACGATATAAAGAAGTGTCGACTTGCCGCAGCCGGACGGACCAAGGATGGAGACGAAGGCTCCTTCCTCGATCGTCAGCGAGATGTCCGATAGCGCCAAATGATCCTTGCGCGCCGAGGTCTGGAAAACCTGGGAGACGCGGTCGATCTCGATGATCGCAGAAGCCGGCCTTTGTGACGTCACCGGATTCACCCATTCGCTCGATCTCGAAGGCACTACCCTCATTCCGTCTCTCGCTTGACTCACGCGCGAACGTCACGCAGCCGATCCGCTGATGTCCTCCATCAGCCGATCGAGCTTAGCAAGAAACTTGCCAGACAGGCGGTCATTCTCGCGCGGGAGCGGCGCATCATTCGAACCAGGGCCATTCTGCAGGGCCCTCGTGTGTCACGGCTCCGCCCGGCGCCTGTCCGACCAGCCGCGCATACTTTGCGAGCGCACCTGCACGGTGACGGGGCGGCCTCGGCTTCCAATCGCGTCGGCGCGCCGTGAGTTCCTGCTCGTCGACCAGCATATCCATCCGCCGGTTTGCGGCATCGATCAGGATCCTGTCGCCGTCGCGAACAAGCGCCAACGGACCGCCGACGAACGCTTCGGGGGACACGTAGCCGATGCACATGCCGCGAGTAGCGCCGGAGAACCGTCCATCGGTGATCAGGGCCACTTTCTCGCCCATACCCTGGCCGTAGATCAGCGCGGTAACGCCGAGCATCTCACGCATGCCCGGGCCGCCGACTGGCCCTTCATTGCGGATCACCAGCACCTCGCCCGCCGTGTAGGCGCGGTCACGGACCGCTTTGACACACGCCTCCTCATCTTCGAAGACGCGCGCAACGCCCTCGAAGTGCTGACTCTTTAAACCTGCGACCTTGATCACCGCACCGTCTGGACAGAGATTGCCCTTCAGAACCGCCACGCCACCATCAGGCATGATCGGCGCACGAGACGCGTAAACGACTTCACCATCGGGAGCGTTGGCCGCGCCATATTCTTCGGCGAGCGTGCGCCCCGTGACGGACAAGCAGCTCCCATCGATGTGCCCGCTCTGGATCAACTCGCGGATCACGACGGCCGCGCCGCCGATGTCGTAGACATCCTTCGCAGTGTACTTGCCGCCCGGCCGCAAGTTTCCAATCAGCGGCGTCCTGGCAAAGACCTTGCCGACGTCATCAATCGTGAATGCGATCCCGGCCTCATTCGCGATCGCCGGCAGATGCAGCGCAGCGTTGGTCGAGCCGCCCGTGGCGGCAACAATCGCCGCACCGTTCTCGAGGGATTTCCGAGTCACGAGGTCGCGCGGCAGCGGGCCGCCACGTTCCAGCATCTCCATCACCAGCCGCCCGGCGCGGCGCGAGATCTGTGCACGTTCCGCATAGACACCGGGCACCATTGAGACGTTGGGAATGGTCAGCCCCATCGCCTCCGACACCATCCCCATCGTGTTCGCGGTAAACTGGCCGGCGCACGCGCCAATGGTCGGCAGGCAGGCGCGCTCGATCCGCTCGAGCGTGGCACCGTCGATCTCTCCGGTCATGAAGCTGCCGACAGCTTCATAGGAGTCGAGCACCGTGAGAGTCCGCCCATCCACCCGGCCAGGCAGCGAGCTGCCGCCGTAGATGAAAATGGACGGTACGTTGCAACGAACCATGCCCATCATCACGCCGGGAAGCGTCTTGTCGCATCCGCCGTACCCGATCAGCGCGTCATAGGCGAGACCATGAACGACGGCCTCGATCGAATCGGCAATCAGCTCGCGCGAAAAGAGAGAAAACTTCATTCCCTCGTGATTCATGCTGATGCCGTCGGAGACCGACACGGTGGAGAATTCGCGCGGCGTGCCACCAGCCTCCTCGATTCCCGTCTTTGCCGCGGCCACTTGGAAGTCGTGGGTCATATTGCAGGGCGTCTGCTCGCCCTTCATGCTGACGACGCCCACCATCGGCTTGGCGATCGCTGCGTCGTCGAGCCCCATTGCGCGCATGAAAGCGCGGTGCGGGGCCCGGTCGAGGCCGTCAGTCGTGACCCGTGATCGCAACTTCTTCATGCGCGCATCTTTTTCATGCAACGTCCGGGATGATCCAGGACGCCGCGCCCCTTGTTGGGACAATTCGCCCGTCGCCTATTCCAGCGGCGCGACGATCGTCGCGTGCTTGAACTGCATGGCATCCAGCTTCGGCAGCATTCCGGTCTCCGCGTAGATGTCCAGCATCTTCTGGATCGCGGGGAAGTTCGGCGCCGCACCCGGATCGCGGCCGAAATCGTTGTCCTTTAGCAGATAGGTCTCGAGCACCGGAATAGGCGCCTTCAGAACCTCATTGACGACCTTTAGCGTCTCTTCGCGGTTGGCCAGCGCTTTCTTCATACCTGAGGTAATGTCACGCACGTAGGCCTTCACCAAGTCGGGGTTCTTGTCGACGAAATCAGCGCGGCAGGCTTCCAGGATGTGCACGATGTTCGGCATCGCCTGCGACAACGAGAACAGCTTTCTTGTGCCCCCCTTCGCCTCCGCACGTGCGGCAAACGGCTGGTTCATGTTGACTGCGTCGACGCGGCCCTGACGCAGAGCATCTTCGGAGACGGCAAATCCGACCTCGACCAGCTTGATGTCCTTGGCCGGATCGACGCCATTCTGCTTGAGCAACAGGTTGAAGGGGCCTTGCGTGCCGCCGCCGATCACGGAAATGCCGACCGTCTTGCCTTTGAGATCGGCGATCGTCTTGATCGGCGAGTCATCCATCACCGCCCAATAGACCGAGAAACCGCCGGGCTTCTCGAAGACGTGCTGCGCCACGATGTAGGCCTTGAGATTGCCGCCAACCACACCGTTGGCGAGCGACAGCGGCGCTTGCGTCGCGCAGTCCAGCGCGCCGGCCGCCAATGCCTGCGTCATCGGCGCGGTGCCCTGAAATTGGGTCCATTCGATGTTGTAGGCCTTGCCGATATTGGGAAACTCAGCCGGCCTGCGCATCATCCAGTACTTGGATTCCTCGGCCGGAATGGTCCAGCCGACGCGAATGGTCTGCTGTGCCCATGACGGGCCTGCCCCCGCGCTCGCAGCCGCGGCCGCTCCCAAAGCCAGGATCCACTTCGAAACGGTTCGCATCGTGCCCACTCCGCTGCTCCGGCGCCGACCGGCGCCGCCCAACCCGACCACTCAAATGTTTCATGGTTCAAACAATCAGGCAAGCCATGCGAGCCGGACGGTTTCGCTGTCCGACCCGCAATGTATGGTAAGGCGGCGTTTGCGCTGCGACAGAAGGAGGCAACCTATGGCTGATGCGAGCAAGACAAACCCGCAGGGCGTCGAGAGGCTCGGCTATCTCGGCCTTGGACTGATGGGAACGCCGATGACCCGGCGCTTGCTCAAAGCCGGCCATCAGGTCGCTGTCTGGAATCGTTCGGAGGGCAAGGTCGCTCCGCTCGTCGCGGCCGGCGCCAGGCGCGCAGCCACGCCCCGCGACATGTTGGCGAACGCGGATATCGTCTTTATGTGCGTAACCGATGCCGCCGCCGTCGAAGACGTGATTTTCGGCCCCGACGGTCTTGCAGCGGCTTCCGGCGCAGGCAAGCTCGTCGTTGACTTCTCGTCAATCCATCCCGACGCCGCGCGCGATCTTGCAGCGCGGCTGAAAGACGCGAATGGCGCAGGCTGGATAGATGCGCCGGTGTCCGGCGGCACCAAGGGCGCAGAGGAAGGCACGCTCGCCATCATGGCCGGCGGAGAAGCTGCTGACATCGAGCGGGCACGGCCCTACGTGCTGCACATGGCACGCAGGTTCACCCACATGGGCCCGATCGGGGCTGGCCAAACCACAAAACTCTGCAACCAGGTGATCGTCGGATGCGCGATGGCCGTTCTGGCGGAAGCAACGCGTCTTGCCTCGAACGCAGGAATTGACGCAAGCCGGCTGCCCGAGGCGCTCGCCGGCGGCTTTGCGGATTCCATCCCGCTTCAGCTCTTCGTGCCGCGCATGGTCCAGGGCATCCACTCGCCGCCGCTTGGCCATATCGCGACAATGCTCAAGGATCTCGACACGGTCGCCGATGTCGCCCAGGCGACGTCAACGCCGGTGCCGATGGCGACCCTCGCGGGACAGATATTCAGGCTGGCCAAGGCTGCACGCGGCGCCGACGCGGACGCTTTGGAAATCTACAAGCTCTCGGCCACAGACCGCTGAGCCGACGCGCGTCCTTGAATCGCCTTATGGCAACTTCTTGCGTTCATCATCAGCTAGGAACCGGCCATACCCCCCGCGCGCAAACAGCAGGGGCTCCTTGGCACTGTAGGCATAGGCCTCGACCGCGCCGAGAAAGATCACGTGGTCACCGCCATAATAGCGATTGACCGATCGGCATTGAAAGTTGGCGACACTCTCGGCAAGGACCGGCGCGTTCCCGAGGCCCGGGGTCCAGTCGACCCCGGCGAACTTGTCCTCGGACGATTTTGCAAATTTGTTTGCAAGCGCCTGCTGCGACGTGCCGAGTATGTGAACGGCGAAATGGCTGGCGTTCTGAAACACGGGGAGGCTTGAGGAATAGAATCCGAGGCTCCAGAGGACCAGAGGGGGATTCAGCGAGACTGACGCGAACGAATTGCAGGTGATGCCATAGGGCTTTCCATCAGCGGCCATGGCCGTGATGATCGTTACGCCCGTTCCGTATGTTCCAAGCGCGTTGCGAAAATCACGAGGATCGATCGGCGAGCTGTCGCTGGCGAGTTCGTTGGCTGGATCGGAAATGGCCGGCTGCTTCGGCAGATCATTCATCGGCCGGCCTCACAGCGTGAGATTCTCGGACGGCAGGCCCAGAGCCACCCGTCCGTAATTGGTTCCGGCCGCATCGAAGTTGAACGCAAGATGCGAGTTTATCGCGTGCGCATCGCGGAACTGCCGCTGCAACACGCCCGTCGTGAACAGACCGCGCGCTCCGCTCGCCGCAAACAGCATCGAGACCGCGTCGGTGCACAGATTCACGGAAAATGCGCCATCGCGACGATATCTGGTCTTGGTCGCCATATCGGGAGTACGGCCGCGCCTTGCATCTTCCATTGCATTGACGCAGGCCGAACGCATGATCAGGCGCGCAGCGTCGATCTTGGCCGAGGCTTCCGCGATCTTGATCTGCGTGCTTTGAAAGTCGCTGAGCTTGGCACGGTTGTAGGTCGAGATGCGATGACGCGCGACCTCCGCATAATCGTCGAGACATACTTGAGCGTTCCCCAGCGCGACGCCAGAGAGGACGTAAGGAAAAAGCGAGAACACAGGTAGCGAATACAGCGGATTGGGATTGACCTTGCTTCCCGGCGTCGGGCCGCCGGCAAGATCACCAACCGCGACCGTCATATAGTCGGCCACGAAAGCGTCCCTGACTTCGACATCGCAGGAGCCGGTACCGCGCAGTCCCGTGACATTCCAGGTGTCCAACACCTTGTAATCGTCCTTCGGCAGCAGAAAGATTCGATACTCGATGCCATCCGCCTCGTCGTCGGAGTAAACGACGCTTGCAAGCATGTTCCATTCGCAGGAGGCAACGCCCGAGGAGAACGGCCAGCTCCCGTGCAACCTGTAACCGCCCTCGACCCTCGTGGCACGACCAGCTGGAAAAATGAACGAGGACGCAATCAGCGCGTCGGGATCACGGCGCCAGACCAGATCCTGCGCCTTCTGCTCGAACATGCCGAGCATCCAATGGTGGCTCGCCAGGTTAGCGAGATTCCACGCCACTGACGCATCCGCCATTCCCAGCAGTTCGGCGCAGTCGACAAGAGCGACATAGTCAAGCTCGGCACCGCCGATGCGCTTCGGCTGCAGCATGCGGAACAGGCCGGCGTCGTGGAGATCCTTCTCGGTTTCCGTCGGAAGATGCCGCAGTTCCTCCGTGCGGGCAGCCCGCTCTCGCAGCCGCGGCACGAGCGCCCGGGTCCTCGCGATCATTGCCGCATAGGCGCGTTCGCCGGCTTCCTGCCCCGTCGGCTGGCCCATGCTCGGCTCTTGACCAGGCGCCATTCGTGTCCCTCGCTTTCACATAGTTATGCGGCGGGAACTTCGTCAAATCAAGCTGGGCAGAGTTAACGTTGCGCGGTCGCCCTGCACCCCGGCTGTTCGCAGGAATGCGATGTCGCGTACACCGTCTTCTCAAAGCAGCTTTCCGCAAGCTTTGCGATGCCTGGCTCCACGGAGCTGACCGCTCGAGCTTAGCCTGAGGTCGATGGCTTGCCTGATCCAAAGACGCCCTTCTGAGTGAACTCCGAAATCCGGCGCTCGTCGTAACCGAGCGTATCACGCAGGACGTCTTCGGTATGCTCGCCTAACAGGGGCGCAGCGACGGGATCAATCGCTCCCGTCAGGCTCATATTGATCGGAGGTTCGATATTGGGGACCCACTCTGCCGTACTGTGCGGTATCCTGTTCAGGCGATGGCGCTCGCGGGCCTCGGGCGCATTGAACCCCTCCTCGACCGTTCGAAGATAGCCGACCGGGATATTGGCAAGCTTCATCTTTGCCATCCAGTTCTCGAGGGTATCGCTCGCGAAGACCGCTGCAATGGCTGCCCGCAGGAGCTCCTTGTTCTCAGAGCGCGCCTTGCGCGACGCGAACTGCGGATCAGTGATCAAATCGGGCCGGTTCAGCACCTCGACCACCAGCCGACGATAGAGCCGATCGTTGGCGCAGGCCATGTAAAGCGGCCCATCGGAAGCTTCATAGACACCGACAGTGGGGGACCCGTTCGGCGAATTGCCGAACCGGCCAGGGTTCTCGCCGTTGATCAGATAGGCCATACCGTAGAAGCCGGTCATGCCCATGGCGACGTCGAACAGGGCGACCTCGACATGCTGCCCACGGCCGAGCCGATCGCGCGCCAACAGCGCCAGCAGGATGGCGTTGCAGGCGGACATCCCCGTCGCCATGTCCACGATCGGCGGGCCGGTACGAACCGCAGGTCCATCGGCAAACCCATTGAGGGACATGAAGCCGCTTTCCGCCTGCGTGATGGGATCGAAGCCGGGCCGCGCGGCAAATGGTCCTGAGCGTCCGTAAGCCGAGATCGAGCAATAGACCAGCCGCGGGTTGAGCGGCGCGACCGCCTCGTAGTCGAGGCCGAATTTCTTCATGACTCCGCTTGAAAAGTTCTCCACGACCACATCCGCCTTCCGGATCAGGTCCAGTGCGATCTCGCGAGCCTGCGGCACGGTTAGGTCGAGCGCGATACCGCGCTTGTTGCGGTTCAGGCTCAGATAAGCGGCGCTTTCGCCGCCGATTTCGGCGTGCTCATAGGCGCGCGTATCGTCGCCGCCATCCGGATTCTCGATCTTGATGACGCGTGCACCGAAATCGGCAAGCGTCTGCGTGCAGGCCGGCCCCGCCACGACGCGCGTAAAATCGACGACCAACAGACCGTCGAGCGCGGTAGGCGCGCCCGTCGCCCGCGACGAACGTTCGGGCAATTGAGGCTTGGTGGGCATCGACGGCGCTCCCTTACATCGGCTTATGGTTGCCGAATTTCTTGCAAGAGCAAACTTAAAGCCCGGCGCCGCCAACTTCGCAAGTGCTTCACCCGCATCGCTTCAATACGCAAAAAGAGCCCGGCAGCCATCAAGCCGTCGGGCCCGAACATTTTGGGAGTGCGAGCTACGCTGTGTCTCGCATTGGCCATCCTGCACCGAGAAAAACTCGTTCCGCATTACGGGAAACCCCGCTCAGCGAAGCCACTTCCGCCAATAGAGCGTGTGCGCCGAGGCCTCGGGTACCTCTGGCTCGAAGAGCCGATAGCCCGCCTGGATGAAGTTGTCCGTCGTATTCAAGAGAATGGCATCCCTTTCGATACGCAGCCCCCTGAAGTCCCCGCTCCGAATGCCGTCGCAGCACGCCGACCCTCGAGAAGTAGCGCCGTTTCGAATGTGCGTCGACGGTATGACGCCGGCAAATGCGACCGCCTCATCGCCATGTTAGGCAAGCCACCACGCTCCCAACTCGAATTGCGGCATGGCCGCCGCGTCGAAGAGCGTCGACCGATGCAGATCAGCCAACGTATCGACGACGTCGTCATCGGATGCATCAACGATACGAATTTTGTACGGCCCGTTTGCGGGAAATAGCGTGCGTGCAAGTGCAGAGATGTCGGCACCGTGGGAGCTCACTTGCCCAGCACGACCCTAACGCCTAGCAAAACGGCCCCCATCAGTCCGGTCGCGATCACCGTGATAACGGCCTTGAAGGTGTAGCTCTGCGCCTGCTCCACGCTCTTTCGCCACCTCCGCACGTGTTGGAGATCAGCCCTTAGCTCCTTCCGGTCGTCGTGTTCGATTCCGAAGGAAGTTAGCACCGATGCGACGGCCTTCAGTACGAAGGCATCGATGCTCTCCTGTTGCAGCCTGTGTTGCTCGGCAAGTGTCTCAGCCACGATCGCCCTGATTTCATCATCTGGTTGATGATCCTTGCAACGTTCTCGAAACCACACTTGGCGAAGTAGAAGGATACAATCAGTCTCGGTCAGCATCCGCGCCTTAGACGTCTTCCGTCGCGCGGGCGGGCGGGCCGGCTCGCTCGCGAGCTCGCCTTCGATCTCATCTTTCAAGAAAATGTCTCCCACAACACGATTGCAACCAAGCCCGCGAGTGCGAGCGATATCAGTTAGGCGGTCATCGTCTCTCCACTAAAAAGGAAAAAAGCGGCAGATCGCGTGACCAAGCGCGATCGTTTCGGGCGCGAACCCTATGTCCGTGAGCCCCGAGACCGCAGCGGCGCGAGCAACGGACCCGGCGCCGCGCCGGTCGGCGTTCCTTGAACGTGGTCTAGCGAGTGCGTGGCCGGATGCGCGGCCACCGTCCGATCTCAAAATCGAGACGAAAAACCCGCGGCGGGTGCTTCCAGCGCGGGTGACCAAACTCGTCTCGATGATGTCATTTGCCAGTGTTTCGACATGTCAAACATCCCTCGTTCGACCACACCGTGCCGGAACTTAGCCGAAGAGCGGCGCGTTTATTCCTTCGGTCAAAGGACCGTGCGCGCGATGAGCCATACTGTACTGGTTGTTGACGACGATCCCGGCGTCCTCGACGTCATCGTGGGCATGCTGGAAGATCTCGGCTGCGAGGTGACAAGCGCCCAAAGCGGCCCGGATGCGCTTGATCGGCTCAGGCAGAACGAGAACATCTCCATCCTCATCACGGACATCAGTATGCCGGGCATGGACGGTCACGAACTGGCCGAACTGGCGAAGCAGCTACGCCCGGAATTGAAGATCCTGCAATTATCGGGGCGCGAACCGCGGCGCGGGGGCCTGCCAATGATCAGGAAGCCGTTTTCGTTCGAGGAGCTCCCCGACACCATGCGGCGAACCACCGGCGTTCGCTGAACGCCAGAGCCCAAAAGAAAACCCGCGGCGGGAGCTCCCGCGCGGGTCGAACCAAACTCAGGTCGATGATGCCATTCTGCCGGTGTTTTGCCCGACGTGTCAACACGGCGAACGCGGAAGAAGGAGCCCTTCCTCCCAGTTTGATATGTGGTGCGCAAGGGGCTTGCTTCAAGTCCCCCGCCCTGCCGTAGAACCCCCGCCCCAATGAGCATCCAAAGCAGCAACGCGAGGGGGTCCACATGCCTGTATTGCTTCCGTCGTCCCGGCCGCGCGGCCGTACCAAGCGGGCCGGCGCCAGCCGCGCGAGTCACCATGCCGTGCTGATCGCCGGCGGCGGCCCGACCGGTTTGATGCTGGCCGCCGAGCTCGCGCTCGCGGATGTCGACGTCGCCGTGGTCGAGCGGCGCCCGGATCAGGAGCTCGTCGGTACGCGGGCCGGCGGATTGCACGCGCGGACCATCGAGATCCTCGATCAGCGCGGCGTCGCGGAGCGCTTCCTGCGCGAGGGGCAAGTCACCCAGCTCGCGGGCTTCGCCTGGACCAGGCTCGACATCGGCGATCTCCCCAGCCGGCACGCTTATGGCCTCGCGCTGCGGCAGAGCCACATCGAGCGCATCCTGGCCGACTGGGTCGAGGAGCTCGCGGTGCCGATCTATCGAAACTCCGAAGTGATCGGCTTCGTTCAGGATGCGACCAGCATCGACGTTGCGTTCGCCGGCGGCAAGACATTGCGCGCAAGCTACCTCGTCGGCTGCGACGGCGGTCGCAGCCGGGTACGCAAGAAGGCCGGCATCGATTTCGTCGGCTCCGATCCGACGCTCAGCAATCTCATGGCCGAAGTCGAGATGCGCGACGAGCCGGTATGGGGTCTCCGCCACGACGCCATCGGCTTTCACGGCCTCAGCAAGGCGGAGAGCGGTCGCGTGCTGGTCGTCGTGACGGAAGCGACGCTCGACCGCACCGGCGAACCCGGCCTGCGCGATCTCAGCGATGCGCTCGTCGCCGTGTACGGCACCGACTTCGGGCTCCAAAATCCCGCCTGGATCTCCCGCTTCACCGATGCGGCGCGGCAGGCCGTGTCCTATCGCCGGGAGCGCGTGCTGCTCGCCGGCGATGCCGCGCATATCCATCACTCCGTCGGCGGGCAAGGCCTCAACACCGGCGTGCAGGACGCGGTCAATCTCGGCTGGAAGCTGGCGCAGGTGGTCAGGGGAATTTCGCCCGACGGCCTGCTCGATACCTACCACGCCGAGCGTCATCCCGTTGCTGCGCGCGTCTTGCGCAACACCCTGGCGCAAATCGCCATGCTCCGCCGCGGCGAGGCTGGCCTCAAGGCCGCGCGCGACGTGGTGTCCGACCTGCTCGCCATGGACGAGCCCCGCCAACGTTTTGGCGCGATGATGAGCGGACTCGACATCCGCTATGATCTCGGCGAAGGACACGAACTGCTCGGGCGCCGGATGCCCGATCTCGACCTGATCGTCGAGGGCCATCCGCAGAGATTGTTCACGCTGCTGCACGGAGCGCAGGCCCTGCTGATCAATTTCGGCAAGTCCGGCGGGTTCGACATCGCACCCTGGGCAGACCGCATCAGGGTCGTCAACGCCAGCCACGACGGCGCGTGGGAGCTCCCCGCCATCGGGCAGGTCGCCGCGCCCGAAGCCGTGCTGGTTCGGCCAGACGGGCACGTGGCGTGGGTCGGCGATGAAAGCCAACGAGGACTCGAGGACGCGCTGACCACCTGGTTTGGACCGGCTGCTGCGGTGTAGCGCGCGAACGTCAGAGGCGCCATACAAACAAAGCCCGCGGGATTCCGCGGGCTTGATTGGCATCAGGTTTTCGAAACACGGCTCAATATCCGAACATTACGCCGCTCGCTGCTCTCCGAAGGCAAAGGTCACACGTTCGAATCGTGTCGGGTGCGCCAGTGTTTCTCTCGATCTACCAACCTCTTAGAGCGTTGGTGGTAGCTCCTCAAAAGCTCCTCAGACCGGCCGGTCACAAGCTGGTCACGCGTGAGGAGCTTTTTGAATGGCAAGCCTACGGTTCAGGAACGGGAAGTGGCAGGTCCAAGTCAGACGCCACGGACACACACAACAAGCCAAGTCGTTTCAATCAAAATCTGATGCACAACGTTGGGCACGGCAGATCGAAGCCGAGTTAGATCGGACTTTGATCCCCAATGACGTACGATCTCTCAATACAATCACTGTTGCGCAGCTTCTCACGCGCTATCGCGACAACGTCACCAATGAGAAGGCACGCCAGTGAGAGGCGCTGAGAGGCTTCAGAGATCCGTCGTTCAGGATGTACCGCAATACGCTGAGACGGACTGGCATGGCTCTGAGGGGCCGCGTCAGCCCCGCTTATGCGGTCGGCTGCGACCATACCGAATTACGCGATCATATCGCTGGTCAGTTTCGTACGGGAATGCGTTGGGAGAGGTATCGGCAAGCCGCCGCACCGGCTCCGCGATAGCACTATGCACTGTGTCCATTCTAAGCCTAACGGTCCGAACAAACCGCAGACTCGCAGATCACCCCGTCATCCGGTAGGTGGCCGCTGAACAGCGCTTACGCTTCTGTCGGTCAGTGCTCATGTATTCTCCTGCGAACGCAGCCAAAGCTCTTCGTCGAAATCGCCCGTCGCGCCGAAGCTTCCAAGAACGCTCAGCCACAGCCGCCGGCAACGTAGCCGAGGCCGAAAGCACCCCCGACCTTCATTACCGGCCGAAACGACAAAGCCCGCCGCGGAGGTCCGGGCGAGCGTAATTCGGCATTCAATGTGATCGTGCAGGTCATTTTGCATATTCCAGCGCTAGGCGTTTGCCTGGATCCCATCGCACTTCGTGTTGCACGAGCGTTCAGGACAAACGAAAAAGCCCCGGCGATGCCGGGGCTTTGACGTCTGAAGTTGAGTTCAGATCAGTACTTCGCGACGACCGGACCGGTCCAATTGAAGCGGTAGACCAGCGAGGTCGAGATCGTCTGATTCCAGCTGTTGGCACGGATGCTGTTGGCCAGCGGAACGTTGCCAACGTCGAGCAGTTCGGTCTGGGTCTTTTGGTCGTAGAAGGCCGAACGATACTCGGTCTTCATGAACCAGCCCGGCGAGCTGATGCCGAAGAAGTTCAGGCTGTTCTCGACGCCACCACCGATGAACCAACCGTTACGATTGTAGCTGTTGAGGTGGGCACCGACGGGAACGCCGGCGAGGTCCGTGAAGTTGGTCTGGCCGAAGTGGGCGCCCGAGTAACCGCCGTTGACGTAGGTGAGAACGTTCGGAGCGGCCAGCCAGCCGAGGCGCACACCAGCGGCCCAGGAGGTTTCCAGCTTCTGGTTGCCCGTGATACCGTTGAGCGGATCCTGGATGGTGGCGCGGATGCTGCCGAACTGACCGTCAGCGAACACGCCAGCGACCCAGGTGCCGCTGAACTGCCAGTCGTAACCGGCGCCCACGGTGCCGAACCAGCCCGAGCCGCCCTGGCGCTGGGTGATCGTCAGCGGCGTACCGGAAACCGTATCCACAACGCTCTGGTCAGCATTCGAGAGGCCGCCACCGCCACCGCCGAAAATGTAGAAGCCGGTCCAGTTGGCGACCGGCGCCGGCATCGGAGCCTTCACGTAAGGACGGGCAGCCAGGTCAGCGGCCGAGGCCGAACCGGTCATCGCCACAACCGCGGCGAGAGCGAGCAAAGTCTTTTTCATTGTCAAAATTACCCCAAGTGGAAGCGTCGTCGATGTCTGTGAGGTAATCTAGACGGATTGGCCGATAATGCTGTAGCTGGAAGGCCACAGTGACGGACAAACGCTCTGGAAATGCTGGCTGGCAACGAAGAAGACATAGCCAATTTAGTCCGCGACAATCCAGCGGCTATCGCCATCTATCTATCTGATAACTTTGAAGAAAACGAGATACTAAAGGCTAAGACGGCGCTCAGCCTCGTCACGCGAGCTCATAACGTACAGATCCTGGCACGGGACGCGGGCCTTCGACGCGACACCCTCTATAGGACGTTTGGCGGTCGAATCGACCCGCAGCTCAGCCGGGTTCTTAGGCTGCTCGAAGCGCTGAACGTAAAGGCCCGGGTTACGCCTGCGTCCAGGATCGCCAGCCCGAGCGCGATCGCTACACGGCTCAGTCAAGCCTTCGCTTTCGACGATCCGACTGACACCATCCGGGAGCTGAGCACCGTCGTCAAATCGCAGAACGTCACCTCGCTCGCGCGCGAACTCGGCATTATGCGGACGACGGTCTACAAGACGTTCGGAGGAACCGTGGATCCGCAACTAAGCCGGGTCCTAAGTCTCTTTGAGACTTTCCGGGTCAGGCTGGAGGTCGCGCCGTCGACTGAGCCCAAGGTCAGACCACCCCGTCCGAAGCTTGGTCGACCGCGAAAGACCCTGGTCGAGCGGCCTTAGCATTTCTCAAGTTGAGCCCCGTTCCGGCACCTATATGCGGCCTCGTACGGGAAACTCTTTCAAGCCAGAAAACGGCAAAGAAAACCCGCTGGCCTTGCATGATGTGCAGGACCGCGTCCTGCGACCAGTGCGGCGGCGGGCGAGTACCTCAGCCCAGCGGCCGCGATATCCTGATGGAATGCGTTCCACGACTCGGTGAACCAAATCTCGATCGGGAATTGAGCCCGCCAGACCGGCCAAACCAAAAAATAACACGCAAGCATACACAGTATGCTCGCGCACAATATATGCGTGCGAGAATTCATTCCTACAGCCCCGCGTGGTCAATACTCAACCGTCGCGAGAACCGCAAGTCATTGCGCGCAGCAAAATCGCCGCAAACCGGCCGGTTCTATCCGCACTGACCAGACAAGCTTTCATGAAGGCCCACACCCGACGACCTCTCCATGCGCCGAACCGTGATCGGCGGCGAAACTGCGCCCGACGACTATGACGACTATATTGTGACCTGGGATCGCCTCTCGATCGGCCGGATCTTTAAGACGACCACCGTCGGGGGCAAGGAAGCATGGTCATGGTCGTGCCTGCCAAATGTGCCCCAGCCGAGCACGCACCGCGGGCGTGCCGGCAGCCTCGAGGCGGCCAAGGCGGCTTTCCCGGCTGCCTGGACGGACCTGGAATCGCCGCTCAGCTACGACCAGATCAAGGAGGCGCGTGCGATCGGTGGCGACCGCAGCCGGCCGTGGCACAAGCGCGGATGAGGCCGACAGGATGGAGCCGAAGTTTCAATGAACTGATCGCGCTGCCGGACGGCCGCAGGCTGGTGACGCTGCTCGACGCCGGCAACTACATCGCAGCGTTACCGAGGCCGTGGCCTTACCTCTGCTCGTTCCTCGCGAGCGACGCCAGTCTATCGAGTTGGCCGGCCAAACCCACGAAACTACGGGCGATGTTTTTCAGGACGGCGGCGCGATCCTTGGAAATGCCGCTCGCGCGAGAAAGTCTCTTATAGTGGTCAGCATGTTCTCGGCACTCAGCAAAGTTGATCCGTTGCTGAGCCTTCCTGTTGCCCGCGCGGGACGTGGGAGCGCCTTTCCCCGCTAGCTTGCCTTCTACCATGTTAGGCCCCGTTGAATCAGCTTCGGACACTGGGTCAAATACGGACAGCGCCGGCTTGAGTTTTAAAAGGAACCACAACCGCGCGCGAATATTTGAGTCGTCGCTGGCTCGCTGCCAGAGCCGGCGGAGCGACTCCTGCCTTTGCCCCCGGAGCCGGGGCCGTCTCTCCGCCCTTATCGTATCGGAGTAACGTATGCGTTCCTCGCCCTCGATCGTGCCGGCCTGAGCCGAATCCGGAAACAAAGAAGAAAGACGTCGTGTGGTTTGCGATAGACGAGACGCGGCCACTGTTCGCGTTCGCCGGTATCTGGACGACTTTCAAGGGCGATCGCGGTACGAAGTCAAAGCCCGTGCCTGGACCTCATCAGGTCTATGGCTTTCTCACGACGGCGCCAAATGCCGTTGTCGAGCCCATTCATCCAAAGGCAATGCCGGTGATCCTGACGACGGCCGAAGAACGAGATGTTTGGCTGCGGGCGCCATGGGACGAGGCCAAGGCGCTGCAACGGCCTTTGTCAGATCAAGCGCTTAAAATCGTGGCGCGGGGCGCAGACAAGGAGGATAGCCCTTCAATCGCCGACGCCACTTCCGTTCAATAGTGAACTTTGGAACTACCTGCACGCGACAGGAATAAACTGCTCAAACCGAGCTGCGATGACGCCCGAGAGATTCTTCGAACCACTTAACAAATGATACTGACTCTCCTCGGCCCGAAGCGTAGAGTTGAAATGTCACCGCAGCGGCACTTGGCATCGGTCGGTGATGAGAACGCCAGTTGCGCTCCCGCCCCACTCGAACGAGGGAGCAATGCCATGCTGAAGCGACGTCGTTACAAACAGTCCAAAACTCTCAAGGAGCGGCTCGCTGACGAGGCCGTTCGCCTTCGCGAGGAGGCCCAGGCGCTTGCGCCGGGACGCCGCCGCGAGATCCTGCTGCGCCGGGCGCGACAGGACGAGACGGCCATGCAGATCGAGTCCTGGCTGCATTCGCCGGGCCTGAGGGCGCCGACATGAGCCGGCAATACCGCGCCTATCTGGTCGGCGAGAACGGCGTGTTTCGCTCCGCCGAAGCGTTCGAGGCCGATTCCGATGCATCCGCGCTTCGCGTTGCACAACAGTTCACGCGCCGGGGCAACGTCGAGGTCTGGCAGCTCGACCGGAAGATCGGGCTGTTGCTGGCGCAAGCCACGCCGCCCATCGCAGCCTGACTGGCAGCCACGCGCCTGAACCGCCGCACCGGAAGGCGTCACTCCTCCGCAAGCTTGCGCTCGATATAGGCGTCCACCGTCTCGGCGAAGGAGCGCTGCACCCCCACCGCGGCACCATGCTGGTCGAGCGCGTCGCGCTGGAGCACACGCAGGCCACGCCCCCGGAGGCTGGCCGGCGCGGTGTTCAAATATTGATCGATGGCGCCTTTGGCGAGCGGAATAGCCCTCGGATCGCCCCTTGCGATCAAGAGACGCAAGAGGCTCTGGCAATCGGCCAAACCGGGCATGGCTCAGCCTTCAGCGTTGCTGCGATTTCGGGTTCGGTCGCTTGACCGGCTGGGTGTGGGTGCCGAACAGCGCCAGCAGAAACGCGACTTCTTCCTTCGAACCGACCTGGATCATGACTTGTCTCCTTCTCGCTCCGTTGGTCGGGGCCAACGGGCGCGGCGTTCAGGACAATCGGGTTTCAGCAATGTTTCAGGCGTGTTTCGTCGAGACCGAAAACGATCTCCAGAACACGATCTACCGGTGCCTGCTGAAGGTCTGCCGATGATGCAAAGGGCCTGCGCCGATGTTTTTGTCGGACCAGCCCTAACTCCTGAAAACGGCCCCGGCGCGGGACGGGGGGCTGGGGGCGCCGGAGCCGCCATTCCAGGCCGGCCATCGGCGGTGGGCCGACCACAAAGCTAATTCCAGTTTGGAGCAAGAAGTTCCAATGGGCGACCTGGCAAAGCGAACAGCTCAATACTGAGGACGCTTCAACAGCTCCGGCAATCGCGCGATTGCCGTTGCGATCCGTCGCGCCTCGTCGCGCGATAGATACTGGTGGGCATATTGGTAGCCCCACGAGTGCAGATCATCGCGATGAAGAACGCAGCAGATCGTGAAGCCGTTCGCGTCCTTGACTCGGAAGCACTCCTCTTCCGCGATCATGACCCACGGCGCCGGAAACCGCCTGAGATTGTCCATCCATGATCACTGGCGTGCGTGGCCCCGTTGCTGCTCAATTCCGCGCGGTACGAGGCGGCGCTTGGCAAGACCAGTCCGCGGCGCTGCCGGCGGCCGGCGCGGAACGAAGAGGCTGTTCACAAGAATAGGTTCGCTGTCGCCGAGCCGTGTCCGCTCGTGAACCAGGCCGCTCATCACGACGCGCATCTTCATGATCTCTTCCGCCACGAAGGTGCAGTCCTCGTCGCGATTGATCTGCTCATGCATGATGGCCTCGGCCTCTCGCATGCTGACGCGTAACGCTCTGACGATGTTGCGGATTTCATTGATGCGGTTATCCACGGCCCATCTCCACCTGACGACGGGACAATAAGAACAAATCATGAACAATGAGTCAATACGATCTTCACTTCGGGTTCACGGTGCCTTGCCTAAAGCTGCGGCCAATAACGGCACGTAGGTAGGAAACATGTCCTTTGACCCGATGGCCGCTGCGGTTGACTGGCTTGATGCCTACCGCACCGGCGACATCGAAACGATTTTGGGAATGTACGCCGATGATGCGATCGTCCATTGCGCCTGCGGCGGCATGAAGAGGATTTCGACCCGGCAGGGCCTGCGCGCCTAGTGGGTCGCCCGTCGTGGCCCGCGCGTTGGCACACGGTTCACTCTGCTACCTGACGCTTCGAACTTTATCCAAATGCAGCGAAGCGGATTCGGCGGAATGAAATCTCCCCGCGTCATGCTGGGACATGTCCCTTGCGAGGGCGCATGGGCAAGCTGGAGATTCCGTCGATGTATTACGTCGCCGCCGCATTGCTGGTGCTGTCGGGACTGTTCTACTCCGCGAGCCATCACGAGCTCGGCCAGTTCGGTGCGAACGTGTGCAGCTATGGCAGCACGTTCTGCGACAACCCGGTGGTCGTCTTCACCGGCGGCGCGCTGGCCGCCGCCTGGGGCATGTTCGTCAGCATCAAGTAGCGGCACGCGCGTCGGCACGCATGCATTGGGCGCGTTACCTCGCCAATTCCTTGCGGACGGCGGCGGCGGAATTGCCGACCTTGTCGACGGCCTTTTGCAAATCCTCCTTCGATATGCCGAGCGCGTGCGTCCAGTACTTGACCTCGAAGGCCTCGTGCATGTTGATCTTGCTGCGGTCCGGTTGCCCGCGCTTCGTCAGATTGTCCATCGCGTGTCCTCCCTCATGGAAGAGCAAAACGCCACCATGGACCGGCCGTTCCAAACGGCAGGACGAGACCATACGTCGGAGCTCACGCGTCGAGGCTCACACGTTCAGCCACAGCATGGAAGCGAGCACCGCTGAAAACAGAAACAGCCCGACAATTGCAATTCTGAAAACCAGATCGGCGGCCAAATGTGCCCCCTTTTGTCGTTGCAAATTCTTTGCTCGTACGGCGCCCGGCCCCGCCTTGGAAAGGGCAGGACCGCACCGTGACTTTGCTGCCGGGGCGGGTTGGAACGGCCCGTCGAGCGGCACCGCGACGCGCTCATCCAGCTTTGGTTCCAGGTTTTCGGAAGGCGCGAATCACAGCAACGATAACCCCACCGGTCGGCGGACGCCACTGGCATGAGAATCAAACCGTGCCGCGCGCGACAGCGGACAGCCGAGCAGGTGCTGCCTGATCGCCGACGGCTTCCGTGTCCAGGGATCGGCCGACTGTCGGCGACATCTTCTCGCGCGAGAGGCTGGCGACCGTTTTGAACGGAGGGAAAAGGAAGAGCCCGCAACCGGTGACGGTGCGGGCTCGACGATCTCTGTGATGGTATCACTCTACAAGTGTTTTGCCCGACGTGTCAAAGGATGACGGGGCGTTGGCGTCAGCGGACGGCGCGGGCGCTGGCCGACGCAGGAACTTTGCGGCCATGACGCGCTTGAAGCACACTTCGCAATTCCGGAAGCCGGAAGGTCAGCCCCTGTCAAACCGATCGAAGCAGCACGCCGCCAAGCACGACAGCCCCAAAGGATCGGCGAAGTCCGGACCGGGGCTGCTGCAACGGCTGGGGCCCGGGCTCATCACCGGCGCAGCCGACGACGATCCGTCGGGCATCGCCACCTATTCGCAGGCGGGTGCGCAATTCGGCTACGGGCTGCTCTGGACGGTGTTTCTGACCCTGCCGTTCATGATCGCGATTCAGCTCGTCAGCGCTCGCATCGGCCGGGTCACCGGCAAAGGGCTCGCCGCCAACGTCCTGCAGCTCGCGCCGCGCTGGATCGTGCTGGGGCTCGTCTCGCTGCTCGTCATCGCCAACACCTTCAACATCGCCGCCGACATCGCCGCGATGGCGGAGGCGCTCTCGCTGGTCATCGGCGGGCTCAATCACGAGCACGCCCTGATCTTCGCGGCGGGTTCGACCCTGCTCCAGGTGTTCGTGCCCTATCGCCGCTATTCGCCGGTGCTGAAATTCCTGACGCTGACGCTGTTCGCCTATGTCGCCACCGCCTTCACCGTGGAGATCCCGTGGAGCACCGCGTTGCTCGCCGCGGTATGGCCGAAGGCGACGATCAGCGCCGACTATTTCCTGATGGTCGTCGCCGTGCTCGGCACCACCATCAGCCCCTATCTCTTCTTCTGGCAGGCCTCGCAAGAAGTCGAGGAGATGAACCAGGGCAAGCGCGACAAGCCGCTGCGCGACCTTCCAACCGGGGGCGCCCCTGAAATCGCGCGCATCAAGGCCGACACCATCGTCGGCATGCTGCTCTCCAACAGCATCGCCTTCTTCATCATCCTGACCACGGCGGCCGTGCTGAACGGCAATGGCATCACCAGGATCAACTCGGCGACGGAAGCGGCCGAAGCGCTGCGTCCGCTCGCCGGCGATTTCACCTTCGCGCTGTTCGCGCTCGGCATCATCGGCACCGGCCTTCTGGCGATCCCGGTACTCGCGGGCTCGGCGGCTTACGCCGTTGCTGAGACTTTCGGCTGGCACGCCACGCTGGAGGCGAAGCCGGAAAAGGCGGTCGGCTTCTACGCCATCATCGCGGCCGCAACCATCATCGGCTTCGGTCTCGGCTTCACCGGCATCGACTCGATTCACATGCTGGTATGGAGCGCGGTGCTCAACGGCATCGTTGCCGTGCCGGTCATGGCCATGATGATGCTGATCGTCTCGAGCCGTGCGATCATGGGCCGCTTCAAGGCCCGCTCACGGCTGGTCGCGCTGGGCTGGCTCGGCACCGCGATCATGGCGCTGGCCGTCCTCGCTCTGCTCGGCTCGTCCGCGATCGGCTGACCAGACCGGCGACAGCGACGCCGAGACCTGCGACGCCAAGATCTGCGGCGCCAAGATCTGCGACGCGACAACGACGAAGGCCGCGAGCACGGCCGGCACGCTGATGAACCGTATTACGGCGTCACGGGATTGACGGTCGGAGATGTCTTCGGCCCCGACCGCTCCGGCTCGACCGGCGACTTCGGTGCGGTGGGAAGCACCTTGGCGCCGGCGGCATGTGCGGCCTCGCCCGTCGTCGCATACATCGCAACATGAGCCGGCTGAGTCTTGGCGCGGTTCCACGGCCCGTGATCGACGATCACCATCGCAGCAATCGTCAAGCCGGCCACGATCAGCGCGATCACGCCGGGATGGCGAAGCGCCGAGGACATGGAGTTTGCGAAGCGATGTGTTGTCATCGAAGGACCCGTGCTGTTTCCTCTCGCGGGTTAACTCAAACGCATCCTGCGAGTTCCGCCCTTCGCTTAAGCAAGTTCTGAGCCACTACGCGGAACCGATCGTTCCGATGCGATCACTTTTTCACGTCCGGGCGCGCGTCGCCGACGAAGCTGTCGCGGTTCGGCATTTTGACAGCCGAAAGCGATTTGGCATCGAGTGTCGCATCGGCTCCCACCAGCCCGTTCAGGTTCAGGATATAGGCGGACACCGCATAGACGTCATCGTCGCTCAGCGACTGCGGCGCGTTCTGCGGCATGGCGCGGCGGATATAATCGAACAGCGTCGGCGCATAAGGCCAATAGCTGCCGACGGTGCGGATCGGCTTGGCCGTTGCGATCGTGCCCTGCCCACCGGCGAGCCGGTCACCCAAGCCACCCTCGCCTTTATCGCCATGGCACGAAGCACATTGCTGGGCGAACACCTCGCGCCCATGGCTGACCGAACCGCCTCCCTGCGGTAGATTGCGGCCGTCACGTCCGACATCGATATTCCAGCCCGCGATCTCCGCAGCCGTCGCAGGGCGACCGATTCCATAAGGGCTTTGCGCCTGCGCTTCGCTCGCGAAGGCACCCAGCGCGATTGCGACGGCAACGCCGCAGGTCTCACGCCAGCGCATTGGTCACCTCGCCGTCGGCCGCGATGCGCCAGGGCCAGATCGCGTTGTTGTGGTAGAAATAGTTCTCGCCGCGCACCGCGAGCAGCTCGGCCAGCGTCGGCTGCACATAGCCGGTTTCGTCGACGGCGCGGCTCTGGATCACGGCCGGCTTGCCGTCCCATTGCCAAGGCAGGCGGAAGCGCGTGAGGGCGCGCGTCAACACCGGCTCCTGCAATCGCGCGTCCTGCCAGCTCTTGCCGTCATCGACCGACACCTCGACACGCTTGATCTTGCCATGTCCGCTCCAGGCGATGCCGGTGATCTCGTGGAAGCCGGGCGCGCTCAGGCGATGACCGCCCGAGGGGCGCGTAATGATCGACTTCGCTTCCATGTAGAAGGAAAACTCGCGCGCCGTGCCGTCGGGCAAGAGATCGGTGTATTTCGAGGTCTCTTCGCGCGAATAAATGGGCTCCGCGGTCACGTGCAGGCGGCGCAGCCACTTCACGCTCATATTGCCTTCGAAGCCCGGCAGAAACAGCCGCAAGGGATAGCCCTGCTGCGGACGCAACCGCTCGCCGTTCTGGCTGTAGACCAGAAGGGCGTCCTCGAGGCATTTCTCGATCGGAATGCTGCGCGTCAGCGCGGCGGCGTCAGCGCCTTCGGCGACGACCCATTTGGCGTCCGGTTTCAATCCGGCCTCCTGGAGCACGAGCTTCAGGCTCACGCCGGTCCATTCGGCGCAACTCACCAGACCCACGAGGTCCGATGCCGTCTTGCCATAGGGCTTGGTGTAACCGGGATTGCCGGAGCATTCGAGGAAGTGGATGCGCGACTCCGACGGGAAGCGCCTGAGATCGTCCATCGTGAAGATCAGAGGCCGCTCGACGAGGCCGTGCATCATCAACCGATGCTGCGCCGGGTCGATGGTCGGAACACCGCCATGATGCCGCTCGTAGAACAGTCCATTCGGCGTGATGATGCCGTCGAGCTCCTGCAATGGCGTCCGGCTGGAGGCCGATATGTACTGCTTGAGAGTCTTCGAGATGTTCTTGACGACGCCCTTCTCGAACGGTGACGGCGCGCCATAGGGCTGGGCTCCCATCGGCTCGCCCGGCGCCTTCATCCATTCGGGAATGTTGGGCGGAAGGTTGTCCGTCTCCGCCGCGGCCGACGCACCAGCGCCCAGAACGGCGCCGCCCGCCACCGCGGTGCCGCCTTGCAGGAAGCGACGGCGTGTTGTTCTCGCGGATTTTCCCGCGGCGTCGATCGTGCTGCTCATTGCGGATCCTCGGCTGAAGCGCGACCCGCATCAAACCCTCCGCGAAGGGCGTTTGCAATCCGCACCTATTTCAAAAACAGGCGATTTCGACCAGGACTGGTCTAGATCAGCCAGCCGCAACAGTCATTCCGTTCTTCGCGATGCAAGACAGCTCTCAGTTTCACTCGCCCGGAGCGATCGCGTTACTCGGCGTCGGGCGGTCGGTGATCTGCTGTCCGAACAGGCTGCCGATCAGCTCGACCGCAGTGCGCGCGGTGCGACCGCGCTCGTCCAGGAACGGATTGAGCTCGACGATGTCGACCGATCCGACCAGGCCGGAATCATGAAGCAGCTCCATGATCAGATGCGCCTCGCGATAGGTCGCTCCGCCCGGCACCGTGGTGCCGACCCCCGGCGCCACACACGGATCGAGGAAATCGACATCGAAGCTGACATGGAGCACGCCATCGCACGCCTTGACGCGCTCGATGACGCGCCGGATCAGCACGGCGACGCCGAACTCGTCGATCTGGCGCATGTCGACAACCCTGATCCGGCGTGTGCGCATCAATTCCTTTTCGAGCTTATCGATCGAACGCGCGCCGAACAGGTCCAGCCTGTCGGGATCAATCGAGGCGCGCGGATCATCGCCGAGCAATCCGTCGAGGCCGGGCTCGCCACACAAGAACGCCGCCGACATGCCGTGCATGTTTGCGGTGATCGTCGTCTCGGGCGTGTTGTAGTCGGCATGGGCGTCGAGCCAGAGCACGAACAGCTCGCGTCCGCGCTCCTGCCAGTGGCGCGCCATGGCATTCACCGAGCCCATCGACAATGTGTGATCGCCGCCGAGGAAGATCGGCAACGCGCCGGTCTGTGCGATCTCATGGCCTCTGCGGCTCAGCAGGCGCGTCCAGCGCTGGATTTCGCGATAGTGGTTGGCTTTTTCGGGCGGCCTGTCAGCGAGGTCCCTGACCTCCGCCACGGAGAGATCGCCATAATCGACAACTTCGAAATCAAGGCCTTCGAGCAGTGGCGCAAGGCCGGCGGTGCGCAGCGCTGCGGGGCCCATCAATGTGCCGCGCTGCGAAGCTCCCATGTCGATGGGCGCGCCGAGCAAGGCGATGCGCCGGCCTTGATCCGTCATGATCCGATCGGTCACGGCAATCTCCTGAGATCAGCAAGCCTCCGCCAGCCTAACAGAGATTCGCATCCGTCGTTTCCCGGGATTACCGGACGAAAGGGCTCGCGCGCCCGGAACAAATTCCCGGACGCCGCATTTTGTTTACAGGGCCGGCATCCGCCGTTCAAAACGGCGCCTGTCGCGGATAGCCAAAGGTCTCTCGACCCGCTGTTCAAAACGAGCGCACGCGCGGATAGCCAAAGGTGCCGGCCTCCATCTCTTCGCCAATTCCGGAGGTCGCGATCTTGAGCACGGACATACCGCAGCCCAATCCCCCGCCCGGCATGGCCGAGCGTGCCATCGACGCAGCAACCGACGTGTCCCGCACCATTGGCGAGGTGGCAGGCGGCCTGCACGCCGCGGTCGATCGCCTCACTGCCGCAATCGACGAAGCACGAAAACCCGGCCGGCCGCTCGCGACAGTCGCGGCAATCACGCGCGAAGCGCCCTTGGCCAGCCTGTTCGTCGCCTTCCTCTTTGGCGTGGCGGTCGCACGCCGGCGCTAGCGGTCGGAGTTGAAGCGGTTCAGGCCGCGCTGACGGCTTCGAGTTCAGCCGGCAGGAATTGCCTCTCGAACGCCTCGGCGGGCATCGGACGGCCGAAGAAATATCCCTGCCCTTCCTCGCATCCCATGCTGACCAGGAAGTCGGCCGTGGCACGGTTCTCGATGCCTTCCGCCACGACAGTGAGCCCGAGCTGCTTGCTGAGACCGATGGTCGAGCCGACGATCGCGGCGTCGTCGGAATCGGCGAGCAGGTCAAGCACGAACGACCGGTCGATCTTGAGCCCGTCGAGCGGAAACTTCTTCAGATAGCTCAGGCTCGCATAGCCCGTGCCGAAATCGTCGAACAGAACGCGGACGCCGAGCTGCTGGATCCGCTCGAACATGTCGAGCACGCGGCTTTCGTCATGCAGCAGGATATCCTCGGTGACTTCGAGCTCGAGCAGCGACGGCGTGAGCCCCGTCTCCGCGAGCAGCGCCGCAACGGAATGCGCGAGGTCGCCGGACTCGAGCTGCGACGGCGAGAGGTTGATCGCGACGCGCACGCTGTTTCCGGACAATTCCCAGGCTCGCGCCTGCCGACAGGCGGTCTCCATCACCCAGTTCGCGATCCGCTCGGACAGGGACGAGGTGTTGACCACCGGCATGAATTCCCCGGGCGAGACATAGCCGCGCGCGGGATGCCGCCAACGGATGAGCGCTTCGGCCCCGAGCAGGCTGCCGTCGACCAGCCGAACCTGTGGCTGATAGAACAGTTCGAACTCGCCGCGATCCGCGGCAAGCGCCAGTTCGCTCTCCAATGTCAGCCGGTTTTCCAGCTCCTGCCTGATCGCACTCTCGAAGATCACGTGGCTGCCGCGCCGCGTCATCTTTGCCTTGCTCAGCGCCAGATGACCATTGCCGAGAAGATCGTCGGCGTTGTGCCCACCTTCCGGATAGACGGCGACGCCGATGCTGATCCTGACGCGATGTTGGCGCGCGCCCGTTGCGAGCGGCGCTTCGAACGCGCGCGCGATCCGCTCGGCAAACTCCACAATCGGCTCGTCAGCCTCCGTACAATCAAGCGCGATGGCGAACTCGTCGCCGCTGAGCCGGGCTACGACCGCCTTGCCACCGACCTTGGTCCGGAGGCGCTCCGCGACGGCCCGCAGCACGAGGTCGCCGGCCGAATGTCCAAGCATGTCGTTGATCTGCTGGAAGCCATCGAGGCCGAGCACAAGCAGCGCGACGTCGGACGATCGCGGCTCCGCCGCGGCGATCAGATTGGCGAGGCTCGCATGCAGCATGTTGCGGTTGGCAAGACCGGTCAACGCGTCATGTTCGGCAAGATACCTGACGCGTTCGGCTTCGCGCTTGCGGACCGAGATGTCGCGCAGGATCGCTCCGTACTGGAAGCCGTCCGTGCCCTGCCAGCCCGAAAAGCTCGCTTCGACCGGGAACGTCTCGCCGTTCTTCCGCCGCCCCTGGAACTCGACGACGACGGCACCGCCGGGCACCAACAGCGCCTGGCGCGCAGCATCGCGCATGGCAAATGCCTTTGCGCCACCGCCGGCGGGCTCCGCACAGAGCGTTTCGAACGGACGTCCGATCATTTCGGTCGGCATGTAGCCGAAGATCGCGCTGGCGCCCGGATTCCACACCGTGATCCGGTGATCCTCGTCGGTGCAGATCAGACCGTCGCCGAGCGACATCGCGATACGATGAAAGCGGCTCTCGGCAATACGTCCCAGGAGACTACGGAAATCGATCTCGTCGAGTGCAATCGCGGTCAGATAGGCAATGATCGCAATGTGAAACAGCGACGTGTCGATGATGAGCGGCCAGCTTGCCTGCACGAGCGCAGCGGCAAGTTCCACGCCCGCTCCTGCGGCGACGAGGATGGTGACACGGACGCCCGGTGCGGAACGGCGCCACGAATACATCATCGCCAGGCAGATCAGGCCCAAGCCAATGATCATGCCGGCATCGGACGTCCAGCGCAGCATCCGGTTCTGGAGGATCGATTCCGCCGCCAGGGCCTGGAGGACGGGTCCAGAGACGCTCTTGCCGTTGGGAACGCTGAACCGGTCGCCCAGTTCGAGCGCGGTAGCACCGACGATGATCTTCTTGTCTCTCAGCTTGTCCAAGGTCGCGGCATCGCCGCGCAGCACGTCAAAATAGGAGACACTTGGGATGGAGGCCGCACGAATGCCGAAATCGATCAGGAAGGGCGGGCGCCGATTGGCATCCTGCCCGGCCAGCACGACGGCCATCGACGGCATCACGGCATCGCCAAGCTTCTCTCCGACCGGATAGCGGCGCACGAGCCCGTCGGACTCGATCGCAACATTGACGACGGCCGGCCACGACTGGTTGCTGAACGGCTTCAGTGGACGATTGATGTGAACCGCGCCACCATTCGGCGTCGGCTGCTTGAAGGAGGGCAGGATCGTCGAACCGCCGACCTCCCGAAGCGCCGTGACGAGGGCCTCGTCTGAGGCCGGATCCGATGGTGTGCTGAAATCGACGTCGAAGGCGACGTCCTGTGCCCCCGCCGCCTCGAGCCTGTGCAACAGTTCCGCGTGGAGCCGGCGCGGCCAGGGCCATATCCCGATCTGGTCGATCGAGGGGGCGTCGATGGCCACCACGACGACATTGCCGCTGGCCGTACGCGATTGCCAGGCGAAGCGCAGATCGGTGAGCGCGTTGCGAAGCGCGCCGTGCCACCCCGTGGACAGCACGACCGCAAGCGCGATCATGACGAGAATATGCGGCCGATGACGTTTCACTTTGCTCCCCTGCACCGGCGGTCCCTGCCGCCTGGCGCTCCCCTATACCGACGACACGGTCCTAGCGATGGCCTTTGCCCCAATACCAACCGTAGTGGTGGCCATGATTGCCGTTACCGTTGCTGCCGTTATTCCCGTTTCCGCTGTTCCCGTTGCCGTTGTTGCCATTATTGCCGGTGCCACCGCTTCCGTTGCTGGTCGCGCCAGTCCCGTTGCTTGCGCTCCCAGAGCTTCCGCCGGACACATCGCTGGTCGAACCAGAGGTGGTCGCAACAGTCGTCGTCGTATTTGACGACGTCGACGTGGCACTGGCCGCGGGTGCACTGCTGCTCACCGTAACCGCCGTGACGTTGGAGCTGTTGGCGGCCGTGGTCGTCGTGCTCGCCTTCGTATCGCTCCACACCGTCTCGGTCCCGGTGCTGGCGTTCGCGTTGCGCACGTGCCCCGTTGTCACGGCGCCGTGGGCGAGCCCGTTCGTGACCTTGTGGACGTTCAGCTTGACCTCGCCGAGCGAACTGGAGATGCGCACGACGCCACCTTTGGGCGCCTGACCGCCGGCCGCTTGATGCGATTGCGCCGGCGCGCCGGCCGCCTTGGTCCCCTTGTCGATCGGACCAAGCGCATGGATCGCATGGCCGTTCGCCGCATTGCGCGGTGCCGACAGGCCCGATTTCGGCACCGGGACACGCTCGATCGTCGAGGCGCGCGGCTTGCCGTGCTCGATCGGATTGAAGGTCCCGGCACCACTCAGGCTGAGGCCGGGCTTGCCGTGCTCAAAGGAGGTGGCGGCCTGTCCCGGCATGACCTGTGCGATCTGTCCGGACTTGAAGTCGGAGACTTCAACCTGGCCGCGGAGCACGCCGACCTTGGTGCTGCCAGCATTCACGGTGACGCTGAATTGCGTTCCCTTGACCACGGCGGCGAGATACGGCGTCTCGACCTCGAAATGCTTGACGTTGCGCTTCTCGACCTCGAGCAGGATCGAACCCGCCTGCTGGATGATGGTGGTCGAGAGCCCTTCCTTCTTCTCGGCCGGCAAACCGACCACCGAGTTCGGGGAGATCAAAATCGATTCCTCGCCGCGGACGAGCAGCACGCGTCCGTTGCGTCCGGTGCGAATGGTATCACCAGCCTTCAGCGTCCCTTCCTGGGTCAACGACACAGGCTGCGCGCCGTTGGCGGCAAGCCAGACCTCACCCGAGGACTTGCTGACTGACCAGACGCCATCGTCCGCGGCAGATGCGAACGAGGCCGTACCCAGGATCAGCGCGGCCACGAAGGCGCACCGCATTCCAACTCTGCCCAGCATCACGATCCTCAGTCCCGCATTACAGCCAGTCCTGAGGCGTATCCGAAATCACTCAAGAGAGAATTAGCGGGAACCGGCAAGTCCAATGGCTGCATTAACCAATCATTGACCATAAAAAACTAAGAAAAATCATGCAGCTAACGAACTCTTACCGGCTCCTGGGCACCGCTCCGTTAAACTACGGTGAGCGGCTCGCTGCGCGCATTGAGAAGCGGCATCTCCTCGTTGCACTGGTGCTGGCGGCACCGATTTTCACGGGAATTTCGCAGGCGTTCGCTCAACAGGCGAACCAGCCCGGCTTCGATCCGCGGCAGCCCGAGAAATACTTTGAAAACCAAACCGAGCAGGAATCGCTGAGCCGTCCTCCGGTCACGCTGCCGGCGGTCGGCCGGCCCAACACAGGCGGGGATACGAAACCACAATTCGTGTTGCGCGGGATCGATGTCAGCGGCGCCCAAGCCATTCCCCGCGATCGCATCGCCGCAGCCTATCAGCCCTATCTCGGAAAGAAGGTCTCGCAAGCCGACCTCGCCGCGATCGCCGGCGCGATCAGCGATCTCTACCGCGCAGACGGCTTTCATCTGAGCCGGGCGATCGTGCCGCCGCAGGACATCGCCGACGGTCGCGTCCGGATCCAGGTGATTGAAGGCGCCATCGTGCAGGCCGAGCTGAAAGGCGACGGCGCCGAGCAGTTTGGCGTGAGGCCGATGCTGGGGCCGGTTCTCGCCGAGCAGCCGTCGCGCCTGGCAACGCTCGAACGTCAGCTCTTCCTCATCAACAGCGGGCCGGGCATCCGGATCACCGACACCGCGCTCGAGGAGATCGGCGGTGCCACCGGCCGCTTTCGCCTCATCGTCCATTTGAAAACCTGGCACGTCTTCTCGTCGTTCGGCCTGGATAATTTGGGCTCATCGTCGGTCGGCCCGTGGCAGACCTACGCGACCGGCGCTTTCAACTCCTACCTCACGCCCGGCGATACGCTGGCGGTCAACCTGTCGACCATTGCCAACGACCCGCGTGAGCTTGGCTTTGCGCGATTATCCTATGACGCGCCCGTCGGCGTCGACGGCGTGCGCCTCGGCGCTTCCGTCCTGTACAGCGCGGTCCGGCCGGGTGACGCCCGCCGCCTCGACAGCGACATCACCACGACAGAGGCGTTCGAGCTGCGGGCAAGCACCGTGCCCTTCATGTCGCAATCATCGGCGTTGACGCTGACCTTGGCCGGGACCTTCAGCAACGTGTCCGAGCACGATCTTTACGGCCCCTGGTACGACGACCACATCAGGACCGCGAGCCTGACCGCCGATTACCGACTCCAGGATCGCTTCGGCGGCACCAATTTCGCGACGCTGATCTACCGCCAGGGTCTCGACATCTTCGGTGCCTCGCATTTCGACGACGATCTACTATCCCGCGCCGGCGCCGCGTCGAACTTCTCGGTGCTGAACCTCTGGTTCACGCGCTATCAGACCCTCAACGAGGCCTGGTCGCTCAAGCTGTCCGCCGCCAGCCAGACGGCATCGCGGCCGCTGTTCATTTCGCAGCAATTCTATCTCGGCGGCGCGGCTTTCGGCCGGGGCTATGGCGCAGCCGAGATCAGCGGCGACAACGGTATTGCCGGCTCGCTCGAGCTGCGCTTCGACCAGAAGCTCAATTTCCGCTACTGGGCCGGCTATCAGCTCTACGCCTTTGGCGACGCCGGCGCAGTCTGGAACGACGGCTACCGCCTGAGCGACGGCCTGTCGCTGACATCGGCCGGAGCCGGCGTGCGGTTCTTTCTGCCGGACGATCTTCAAGCCGATCTCGGCGTGGCCGTCCCCTTGAGCTACCGGGCGCCAGACAACGAGCGCCGCAGCCCACGCTTCCTGTTCACCCTCTCGAGCGCATTCCGGCTCTGCCCCGAACGCGGCAGGGGCGGCTGCCTCTAGCTGCCGCGCTTTGAGCACACCCGGCATGCGGCTCTTTTGCGGCCTTGCTCACAGACTTGCCTAAATTTAATCCCGTAACCTGCTCACGATCGCTCGATCCAGGGGCTTGCAATGACCATTTTCAGTCGAAAGTGATTGGGACGGAACCATGAAGAGGGTGTTTGCAATCCTGGCCTTTCTCTGCGTGCTCGGCGTCGGCCAGTATTTCGTGGTCAGCCGGTTCGCGATCCGACATGAGATTTTGACCCTGTTCGATGCCTCGCGCCAACGGCCGATCTCGGTCGAGATCGCGGTGCGGCGCGACTACGAGACCAAGGCCAATCTCGGGCTCTGGAAGCTCCCGCTCGCCATCATCAGCAACGGCAACACCGTCAAGGCGACCGAGTATTCCTTCCTCGCCAACGTGCTCGCGGCGCGCGGTTATCTCGTTGCCAGCATCCAGCAGGACCTGCCGAGCGATCCGCCGTTGATGACCCATGTCGGTCAGCAATATGTCGGGCGGCGCGAGGTCTATATCCGCTGCGAGGCCAACATCCTTTTCGCCCTGGCCGAACTGAAGCGACGGCAGGAAAACACCGACTACGACCACATCACCCTCGTCGGCCATTCCAACGGTGGCGACGTCTCGATGTATGTCGCCCATCAGCACCCGGAGATCGTGTCGAAGGTGATCACGCTCGACAATCTGCGGGTGCCCTTCGTGCTCAGCGACAACCTGAAGATCCTGTCGTTCCGCTCCAAGGATCCGCATTTCCAGACCGACCCGGGCGTGCTGCCGACGCCTGAAGAGGCCAAAGCGCGCGGCATCGACATCGTCCATACCGGTGCTCAGCACACCGAGATGAGCGATCGCGGTCCCGATGCGGTCAAGGAGAAGATCCAGGCGACACTCGACCGCTTCCTGCGTGACAGTGCCAGCAGCTCGCTCGCGCCGGCTGACACCAGAAGCCCGATGATCATGAACCCCGGCGACTACTAGCCGGGCCCCCTTTGCGGCAGATCAAGGCAGCTCCAGGGTGGCGACGATAGGAAGGGCCTCACCATCCCGGAGAGGCACGTGTCGCACTCCATCGAAAGCCTTGATGCGAAACGTCTCGAGACGGCAGGCCTTGGCCTGCCAGCTGCGAGCACACCGGCAATCGCACGGCATCTCTATCGTGCAACCCGCAAGCTGCTGCGGTCGATCATCGCCCGCATCGATCTCTCGCAATTTCCAGGATCGTGCTGCGGCTGAGCGCGGCATCACGCAGGATCAATTTGCGGGCACGCGGCGCACACTGGAACTCAGGACTTTCCCTTGCCGGGCTGCATGAAACTGCCGGTCATCTGGCGCATGTGGTCGCCGGCGCTGGTGAACTGGCTGCGCAGGAAGTCGGACTGGATTCGCATCGCTTCCTGAAGGTCGGTGGCATGCACGAGCTTGCGCGCGTGCTCGAACGCCGACTTCATGTTCTGCTCAGTGAACGCGAGCGCCTGCTTGGACACTTCGGTACCCGCTCCGGGAACCGACGTCATCGACTTGGTGGCAGCTTCGAAAAACATGCCGAATGCCTGTTCCGCCTGGTCGATCGTCTTTTCGGCCAGGTCGCGCAGTTCGGCCGGGACTTCGAGCTTCGGTTCGATCATGGTCATACTCCTCCCCTTTTTCCCAACTGAATACCACACTTGCCGGACCGCATTCCAGCGGCAGCCTGGGGGCAAACGTCGCCCGGCGGTCCGCTCCGGCAGGAAAACGAGGGACGAGGCGTACGGCCGGCGCGCGGCTGGGGTCAGGACAGGGGGTGCTCGGGAAGGGTTTCTTCGGTGCCGAGGTCTTCGACCAGCTTGATGACCTCGAAACGCTGTCGAGGCCCGAGCTTCAGGAACGCGCGAAGCAGGCGCAGACTTTCAACGGTGCTGCTTGCAGGCGCGCCGAGCTTAAGGTGCAGTTCAGCCGCGAAATTGAGGTTTTTCATCTCGCACCTATGACAAGCATCGGCCCTCGTGATCAGACGTCGAGGTCTCGCTCGAGAACCGAACACCATGACCGGACGCCATGGTGACCCTGAGATCTCGGCCGGGGCACCCGGTGGGTTAACACGCTGAACCATATACTGGCTCAACCGAACAGGTTGCAATTATGTCAAGAAACAACCCTTCCGGCAAGCCCAACCGTCGCCGTAGCGATGCTTCGTCCGCATCGCAGCACGGCAATTCCGGATAACAGGAATATGGACCGTCGTCACCCACCTGCGTCAAGAAGCGGCATCACTCACGCACACGGCCTCGGTCGCTGTCAATCGGTGCGGCGTTTCGCCGTGTTTCCGGTGTGAACGAGGCCAGATTAAAGTTTCCTCGGCGTATACACGTAATTGTTGAGTCCGACCTCGGCGGTTGTATCGTCGGCGAAATGAACGTCGAGCCGCGCAGCCGGCCTGCAGCGTCTTGATCCGTTTGCCAGTGAAGCCCCCCTTGAGCTGCTCGGCTTGGACGCGGTTCCCCGCACCAGGGTTCATCGGTTCGAAGATATCTCCGCCAATGAACCGTCGTTCAAGGTTGAACGACCAAGCGGTTGCGATGCGGCCACGCGGACCACGGGCGCCATGGCTGACGGACTTCTCGATTCGGGCGCGCCTCAGCACCAAAGGACGACAGCATGCTTTCCCGCTGCGATCTCATCAAGGGCGGCGCCGTCGCGCTTCTCACTTTCTCGATACCAGGCGCATGGGCGCAGGAGACCAGGATGAATCTGTTCAAGATCGTCACCATCAAGGACGAAATCGTCGTCGGATTGTCGGCGGAGGAGCTCCAGGCGCTCGGCGGCAATGATGCGAGCGCGGTTGCGCACGCGCTGGCGCAGAAGGGCGATCTCACGGTCTGGCAGTACAACGTGCATCGCGGCCCGAACGGTGAATTGCAACAGGCGCCGACCGCGAAGATCGGGCTCTTGGCCAACGCGTCTCTCCGTGTCGAGCCCTACACGACGCCTTACCAGATCGTGCCGCATCCGTAACAAGCGGCCCGGGCGCGCCTGCGGCGAGACCCGCAGGCGCACCACTACTCTCAACGCTGCTTGGCGCGCCGAGCCCGGCCTTCCGTCGCAAAGCCGTAGATCAGCGCCAGTCGGTCCAGGCATTCGCGAAAGCGCCGCGCGAAATAGTCGTTCCAGCGCTGGGTACGAACAGCGCGCCGCTCCCCGATCTGATCCATGGTCAGCCCCAGCACCAGGACGTCGTGCACCAGCGCGGCGCCGTCGGTACCGAGTTCGCGCTCGACCCGGTTGAGGCGCAGCACAGCCTGGCGCTGGTCCTCGGTGACGGGCTCGCGCGAGCGCGTGCCATCGACATATTCGCGCGTCGGGTCCACCGCCTGGGGCCCGCGCTCCGCCCTCTCCCAGTCGTTCTGGAAGGCGCGCCCGCCGCGATACTGCGCCTCGTCGATCTGATGATGCGCGTGCAACCGGCCGAGCGGATCGCCGCGGATCGAGCGGACGGCGACGATCTTCTCGCCGGCATCGAGCGCCAGCGGATTGTCGACCTCGACCTCCGCCACCTCTGCATTGAACGGCACCTCGCGCGAGCGCCGATCGTAGATTCCAGTCAATCTGTAGGACTTGTTGCGTCGTGCACCTGCCACTCGGATACTCCTCGCAAAATTGGATGGATAGTGGTCCCGTCAGGCGGCTGAGATCAGCCTCAAGACGACGGGACCGGCGGCGCGAGCGGACGCGGCGTCAGACCTTCGCGTCAGGCGAGCATGCGGCGTGCAATAGCTGAAGCCCGGCTGGCGCGGATGGCCGCAGAAGGCGATCCCCTCCCCGTCCTTGTCGCCACCATAGGGATAGCGGCAGTCGTCGCGCCCGAGTTCGCCCAGCGCGACCAAGCGGGGCTGGACGCCGACACAGCGCAACTTGACACGCGCGGGCTTCATTGCGGATTTCGGTGGCAAGTTCAGGTTCGGCACCGCCGCACGGGGCGGCCCGATGAGACAGGCTCCTGACGGCAAGGACGGCACGATCGATGGACTCGTCATCCGCGCCGGTGCCGCGAGTCCAAGCCGCTTGGCGCGGCCGGCCACCGCGTTGCGTGTGTAAGCCGTTCCAAACCTTCCGTTTATCTGTCTTCCGATCTCCGCATAAGACATTCCCTTGAGTAAATAGTCGCGAAGCGCGTCGGAGTGCTCCGACGGCCAATGACCCGGTTCCATGCTGCTGTCCTGTGATGCGCCTCCTCCGATCGTTCGATCGCGAGGCGGCGCCTACATTCCGTTATTCCGAAGCAACTGTCAAGCGACAATTCTGATATTCATAATTGCATCAATTCCGAATTTCGGATTACAAGAGGCGGGACGATGGGCAATCGAGGGAATCACCATGTTGGACGTTGCAATGATCGAGCGGGGCCTGGAGAAGACGGGCAAAAGCAAGGGCGGCCTGGCGGCGGCCATGGGCGTGCGGCCCGGCGCGGTGTCGGAGATCCTGGGCGGCGAGCGCCTGGTGAAGGCGTCCGAAATCATTCCGATCATGGAATATCTCGAGCTCAATCTCGCGCCGATCATGGGCCGCGTCGGGGCCGGCGCGGTGATCGAGCCCGATTATGAACAGGTTCCCCCGGAAGGCCTCGGCGATATCGCGCTGCCGTTCCCGATCATGGAAGAGACCGTCGCCTTCGAGATCGTTGGCGATTCGATGCTGCCCAAATACGAGAGCGGCGACGTGATCGTCGTCTACAAGGACCAGCGCCATCCGCTGTCGAGCTTCTACGGTGAAGAGGCCGTGGTCCGGCTCAAGACCGGTGAACGCTATTTGAAGACCATCGAACGCGGGAAAACTCCCTCCGTCGTCAATCTCAACAGCTTCAACGCCAAGCCGATCGTCGGCGTCAAGCTCGAGTGGGTCGGCGAGATCTGCCTGTCCATGCCCAAGGGTCAACTCGAGCGGCTGCGCGCCAAGTCGGCACGCCCTCGCAAGAAGAGCAAATAAAGGTCGATTTCCGATTTTTGGAAATCATCCTTGACTTAATTCTGTTTTTCGGAAATACTCTGTCGCGCTCCCGGCTACGGGCGCGGCAGGATCGTTTCATGCAGTATTTCGTCGTGATGATCGACTATGGGCGGCGCGGACGCGAGGCGCGTCGTCGATCCCGAAATCACAAGGCGCGAGGTCATCTCCCGCGTCGCTTCGGGTGAATATCGAAACATCTCGTTCATCCACGAAATCGCGGAGAATGCGGTCGAGGACGTGACCGAGGCCATCCTGACCGAGGCCGCCCTCCCCCAGGTTCCGCCTGAAGAAGTCGACCTCCAGGCGATCCGTCTCGATCACGCCCACGACCTGCGCAAGCACGAGAAGACGTGACGCAGGCCCAAACGGCCTGCGTCACTGCCCGGCTGGCGATCACACCGTGAGGACGGTCGAGCCCGTGGTCTTGCGCGCGGCGAGATCGGCATGCGCCTTGGCGGCGTCCTTCAACGGATAGGTCTGGTGCACCTCGATCTTGACCGCGCCGGACTTCACGACGTCGAACAGCTCGTTCGCCATCGCGACCAGGGCCTCGCGCTTGGCAGCGTAGGTGAACAGCGTCGGACGGGTGACGTAGAGCGAGCCCTTCTGCGCGAGCAGACCGAGGTTGAGCGGCTCGACAGCGCCGGAGGACGCACCGAACAGCGCGGCAACACCGAGCGGCGCAAGACAATCCAGCGACTTCAGGAACGTATCCTTGCCGACGGAATCATAGACCACCGGCACCTTCTTGCCGCCCGTGATCTCGTCCACGCGCTTCACGAAATCCTCGCGCGAATAGATGATCACATGATCGCAGCCATGTGCCTTGGCGAGCTTTGCCTTCTCGTCGCTACTGACGGTGCCGATCACTGTCGCGCCGAGATGTTTTGCCCACTGGCTCAGGATCAGACCGACGCCGCCGGCCGCGGCATGGAGCAGGATGGTGTCGCCGGCCTTCACGCGATAGGTCTGCCGGATCAGGTATTGGGTGGTGAGCCCCTTCAGCATCATGGCCGCCGCGGTCTTGTCATCGACACCATCAGGCAGCTTCAACAACCGGTCGGCCGGGATCAGCCGCGCCTCGGAATAGGCACCGAGCGGCGATGCACCATAGGCGACGCGATCGCCCGGCTGCAGATCGGTGACACCCGAGCCGACTTCCTCGACGATTCCGGCCGCCTCGCTGCCAAGACCGCTCGGCAATTGTGCCGGATACACGCCGGAGCGATTGTAGATGTCGACGAAATTGAGACCGACGGCAGTGTGGCGGATGCGCGCCTCGCCAGGCCCGGGCTTGCCGACACTGACCTCCTCCCAGACCAGGACTTCAGGACCGCCGGTCTTGTGAAAGCGAATGGCATGCGTCATGGGCGTTGCTCCCTTATTGTTGCAGTGAAGGTCCGCGGAAAACGGATCGGCCTGTGAAATAGGAATTCGGTCGGCCCGTTACAGTACAGAGACGTAACAAGAATGTCACAGCGAACGACAAACGCCCGCCGTTCCGCCTCTGTTCGAAAGAGTTGATGACGGCACCGGCGCGTTCCGGCAGTAGCCTTTTCGCGGGGTTTGGTGGTCGCCTGCGAAGGAGAGCCGAGATGCCAGCTTATGTACAGCATCATCAGGACATCGAAATCGCGCCTGTAATTTGTCCCGCCTGCATGGGGTTCCTGCCGATGTATGTCCGCGAGGTCGAACCGCATTGGGGCCTTGCCAGGATCGACTTCGTCTATGAATGCGCGGACTGCGGCGCGGAAGTCCGGCAGACCATCCGCAAGCCGGAGCTGCGGCACTGACCGCACGATCAGCCATCGCTTAAGTATTTGCGCTGAACGGAAAAAGCGACGTTCTGCGCGGGTCAGGCCGTCCCAAACGAGGCTTGTTCTTTGCCGGGAACGCAGGCAGAACAAGCCTCAAGCAAGACCTTTGGGAGCGCCCTTTCGTGGCTGAACAGAAGGCCTCGACCTCGATCGAGGCAGTGGAGAGCGGCCTCGCCGCGCAGGGCTATATCGCGAGCCGGCAGATCGCGACCGCCGTCTATTTGTCGCAGCAGATCGAGAAACCGATCCTGGTCGAAGGCCCCGCGGGCGTCGGCAAGACCGAGCTTGCCAAGGCCATTGCTGCCTGGCGCGGCATGAAGATGATCCGCCTGCAGTGCTACGAGGGCCTCGACGAGGCCAAGGCGCTCTACGAGTGGAAATACGCAAAACAGCTTCTCTACACCCAGATCCTCAAGGACAAGCTCGGCGAAGTCCTCGGCGGCGCGCAGACGCTGCATGCCGCGCTCGAGCAGCTCCACGATTTTGGCGACGTGTTCTTCTCCAAGGAGTTCGTCGAGCCACGGCCACTGCTCCAGGCGCTGGAGCAGCCGGGCGGCTGCGTGCTGCTGATCGACGAGATCGACAAGTCGGATGCCGAGTTCGAATCGCTGCTGCTGGAAATCCTCTCCGATTTCCAGGTCACGATCCCGGAGCTCGGCACGGTCGCGGCGATCACGCCGCCGACGGTGATCCTCACCTCGAACAGCGAGCGGGACCTCGGCGACGCCCTGAAGCGGCGCTGCCTGCATCTGCATATCGGCTTCCCCGAGCAACGGCTCGAAGAACGCATCGTCGAGAGCCGCGTCTCCGGCATCTCGCAGGCGCTGCGCCGGCAGATGGTCGGCTTCATCCACGAGATCCGCTCGCTCGACCTGAAGAAGCTGCCTTCGGTCAGTGAGACCATCGACTGGGCGCGCGTCCTGGTTCTACTTCAGGCCACGGAGCTCGATACGGACATCGTCAAGGACACGCTCAATGTGCTCCTGAAGTACGAGGCCGACATCGAGGCAGCAACGCCGCAAGTTACGACCTTCATTGCCAAGGCGGCACGGTCCAACGTCTTCGGTTGACGCCGATGCGCGAGAATCTCCATCGTTTCTTTCGAGCGGCGCGCGGTGCCGGCGTGCATGTCTCGCCCGCCGAAAGCATCGATGCGATGCGCGCGGTCAAGGAGGTCGGCTTTTCCGACCGGGCTATCCTGCGCGATGCGCTGCTCCTGACGCTCGCCAAGTCGCAGGACGAGAAGCTCGCCCTCGGCGACTGCTTTGATCTCTTCTTCAGCCAACCAGAGCCGCGGCAGGATCAACCCGAGGCCGACGACAACGACGACGCATCGCAGGACGCGGATCAGACCCCCTCACCCAGCTCGGCCAGTGAAGCAGGCGAAGGCCAGGCTTCCGAAGCATTGGGCCCGCTTGCGCAGATGCTGCTGTCGCAGGATCGCAACGCGATCGCAGCCGCGATCGCCAGCGCTTCCGGTGTGGCTGCGCTGTCCGACATCCGCTATTCGACTCAGCGCGGGATCTTTTCCAGCCGCATCCTCGACGCCATGGGCCTTCAGCGCCTGCGCGACGATCTCGACGCGCCCACCGCGACCAATCCGTCGCTGGCCGAGCGTCTGCGCGGCGCGCTGGACGCGTTGCGCGAAGCAGTCCGCGACACGGTCTCGCAAGGCCTTGCGCTTTATGCCCGCGAAGAGGCCGAAAACCTCCGCAACGAGATCCTGCGCAACGCGCCGCTCGCCCGCATCGAGCGGCGCCAGGTCGCGGAGATGCGCGCTCTCATCCGCCAGATCGCGCGGCGCCTGCGCGAGCGCTACTCGAAGCCGCGCAAGCGTCAGCGCCGCGGCCATCTCGACGTCCGTCGCACACTGCGCCGCAACGCCGCCTGGGGCGGCGTGCCCTTCCTCACCGCGTGGAAGCGCAAGCACCGCGACCGGCCGAAGATCGTCGCAATCTGCGACGTCTCAGGCTCGGTCGCGCAGGTCTCCGATTTCTTCCTGCTCCTGATCCACTCGCTGCACGAGGTGGTCGACGACGTCCACTCCTTCGCCTTCTCCTCGCATCTGATCGAGGTCAGCGAGATCCTGGAGAAGAAGTCGCCGGAAGAGGCGATGGCCGAGATCATGTCCAAGGTCGGCTTCGGCTCATCCGACTACGGCTCCTCTCTCGTCGATTTCGAGAAGGAGTTTATGAGCACGCTGACGCCGCAGACCACGGTGATCGTGCTCGGTGACGCCCGCAGCAACAATCTCGACCCGCGCGCCGACATCTTGCGCCGCATCTCCGAACGCTCGAAGCGCGTGGTCTGGCTCAATCCCGAAGGACGGCTCGCCTGGGGCTTCGGTGATTCCGAGATGCCGCGCTACGCGACCTTCTGCACTGTCGTGCGCCAATGCGCCACCGCACAGCAGCTCGAACGCGCCGTGTCCGACATCGTGGCGACTTATCAGTAGACGGCAATCACGTCCGCCGCTGGCGTCAGGCGGCAGTCAGCTCGGCCTGGACGAGGTTGCACTCCCGAAAGTGATGCGCAATTTCGTCGAGCGCGCGCTGCTCCCATTCCTGGGCCTGCGCGAGCCAGAACGCCCGTCGCTCCGAATCCAGCGCGGCGCGCTCTCGGCAGAGGAATTCCTGACTGCGAATTGCCATCAGCCTGTTCATGCACTCACACTCCTGTCGTGTGAAGCCAATCCCCTGCGAATCAACGTAGCAGAGTCCAGTCAGAGTCCAATCGTCCTCGCTTCACGATTTCTGTGCATATCGCGACGCGCAATGGGACAGTGATGCTTCCCGTGCACTGCGGTAGCTCTCGCCGCACGATCAAGCTCACATCATCAATTAGTGATCGGAGACCGGGACGATTTTCGTGCGCGAACGATCTTAACTGTTGTGGCGCAATGAAGTGCGGCAATTCGTGAAGAGAGGTTCTAAACAGCTTACCGAATTCCCGACTCATTGTCGTCGCATGGTGTTCATGCGGCGCCGCTAACAGGGGCTCGCGAACTTGGACTATCGCTTGAGGCAACATGAGCAACGACATCGACTTCGATCTTTCGCCGGACCAATGGGAAGCGCTGAAAGCGCTTCGCAACCCCGTGTCGAATGTTCGCCTCTCGAAGGCCTATCTCGTCGAAGGTCTCGTCAAGCTCGGTCTCGTTGTTGTCAGTGACGGCGTACCTTCGATGACGCCGACGGGACGCAAGGTGCTGGTGCGCGGATCGTGCCGGCTACTGGATCTCGTGGCGTGACGAGACTGTCCGCGCGCAACAGCTCTGCATGATCGCCTGAAAATTGTCTTTTGCGTTCCCGCTGACGGCGTGTCGCGGGGATGACCTCAACCCGCCAACGTAACGATCAAAGGTCCATTTCGGGTTGCGATAACCGTGTGCTCGTACTGAACGGTTGGCGCCTCGGGGTTGCTGTAGAGCGTCCAAGGATCATCATCACCGTTCTCGGCCCACTCCGCGCCGAGCGACAGGAATGGCTCGACGGTGAACACCAAACCATCGCTCATGATGCGGCGCTCGGAGCGATCGGGCCATGTCGCGATCTCCGTCGGCTCCTCGTGGAGCGACAAGCCGACACCGTGACTGGCTAGGTTCTTGACGAGCATGTAGCCGTTTTTCCGCGCAAACGTCCCGATGGCCTGACCGATGCCGGCAATCGGTTTGCCGGCTCCGACCTGCCGCAGGCCCGTCCACATCGCCCGCCGACCATCCCTGCAAAGACGCTCGATCGAACGGGTCACGGGCGGAACGGCGAACGAGGCTCCCGTATCGGCAAAGAAGCCGCTCTTCTCGGCCGAGACGTCGATGTTGACGAGGTCGCCACGCTCGATCCGCCGGGCACCCGGGATGCCATGAGCGATCTCTTCGTTCACGCTGATGCAGGTTGCGCCAGGAAAGGCATAGGCCAGTTCCGGCGCCGAACGCGCTCCGGCGGCCTCAAGGAGCTCTCGTCCGATCCGGTCGAGTTCCGCGGTGGTCATGCCGGGCTCGAGGGCCTTCCCCATCGCCTCAAGGGCATTGGCGACGATACGCCCGACCTCTTTCAGGCAGATCAGATCGTTCTCATTCGAGATTGTCATATCAAGCTCTTGCGAAAGCCGGGACATAGCTGTTGCGATGCCGACTTGCAAACGGAAGAGCGCGCACAAGAATCCCGGATTATGCGGCGCCCTGGATCACTTCCAAGACCAGGCCGCGACAATCTGGCACGGTTGTTGCTCCTTTTTGACGTCCAAGACGCGTCAAACCGGGGGAGTCCACCATGTCGACCATCACCGCGGCACCTACCGCCGAGCCGAAGCCGCTCTACACCTCGCTGTTCGTCCAGGTCCTCGCCGCGCTGGTGCTTGGCGTCATCCTGGGGATGGCCGTTCCGGACTTCGCCATCGGGCTCAAGATCCTCAGCGACGCCTTCCTGAAGCTGATCTCGATGATCGTAGCCCCGATCGTGTTCTGCGTCGTCGTGCACGGCATTGCCGGTGCCGGCGACCTCAAGAAGGTCGGCCGGGTCGGCGTCAAGGCGCTGGTCTATTTCGAGGTGATGACGACGGTCGCCCTCGTGGTCGGTCTGCTGCTCGCCTATCTCTTCGGTCCCGGCCACGGCATGAACATCGATCCCTCGACGCTCGACGCCAAGGCGCTCAACTCCTATGCCGATAACGCGCACAAGCTGTCCGGCGGCGGCATCGGCGCCTTCCTGATGAACGTGATCCCCAGCACCTCCTTCGATGCGCTGTCGCGCAACGACGTGCTCCAGGTGCTGTTCTTCGCGGTCCTGTTCGGTGTCGGCCTTGCGCTCGTCGGTGGCGAGAAGGGCGCGCTGGTCACATCGATCATCGACGCGGCCTCCACCGTGCTGTTTCGGGTCATGGGGCTGATCGTGCGGGTCGCGCCGCTCGGCGTGCTCGGCGCGGTCGCCTATACCGTCGGCAAATACGGTGTCGGCTCGCTGAAGCAGCTCGTTTCGCTGGTGATGCTGTTCTACGTCTCGGTCGGCATCTTCGTGCTGGGCGTGCTCGGCGGCGTGATGGCGCTCGCCGGAATCAACATCCTCAAATTCCTCGCTTACCTGCGCGAAGAGTTGACCATTGTGCTCGCGACCGCGTCCTCCGATGCCGTGCTGCCGCAGATCATGAAGAAACTGGAGCGGATGGGCGTGAAGGATTCCGTCGTCGGCCTCGTCATCCCGACCGGCTATTCCTTCAACCTCGACGCTTTCTCGATCTACCTGACGCTCGCCGTCGTCTTCATCGCGCAGGCGACCAACACGCCGCTGTCCTTCGGCGATCTCCTGCTGGTGCTCGGCGTCTCGCTGATCACGTCGAAGGGCGCGCACGGCGTGCCGGGCTCGGCGATCGTGATCCTGGCCGCGACGCTCAACGCGGTGCCGAGCATTCCCGCCATCGGCCTCGTGCTGGTGCTGTCGGTCGATTGGTTCATCGGCATGGCCCGCGCACTCGGCAACCTCGTCGGCAATTGCGTAGCGACGGTGGTGGTAGCCGCCTGGGAAGGCGACCTCGACCGCGCCAAGGCGGCCAAGGTGCTGGAGGGCGGCGAACTGGTGGACGTGACGGCGGGGTAGGCCGCCGATCAATCATTCCACTGGAGGAGTGGCGTTCCATACGCCCTCCTCCAGACCGACAGGAAGCGTGGAAACCAGGAGTGCGCCACGGCGCCCTTATACGCCCAGGTGCGATACTTCAGCCCCTGTTCCGAGATCAGCTCCTGGTACCCGCCATGGACCTCGGTCGCGGTCCGAATGTCCTTCAATATCCCCTGCGCGCAAGCCCGATAGGTATCGCTCCCTGAGGCTTCATCAAAATCCAGCATCCGATCCGCGAATTCGACATTGAATGTCGGCCACGACGAACGCCCCTGATAGGCCGGCGCCGCGATCTTGTGGATCATCTTGTTCCGTGGATTGTCCGCGGACACCAGGAAGTGGAACGTGCTGGGGATGCGAAATCGCGGCTCGGCGATGATCAGATCCGTCGTAGCCGCAAACAGCGCCCGCTCGCTAGCATCGTTCATGTCCCAGAAGCCGCGATGCACGCTGACGAAATCCAGGGCCACCAAGGACACCGGTGCGCCCGCCGGGCCGTCAAGCGAATGCCTGATATAGCCGTCCTTGCCGAACAAACGGAGCAGATCTCGCTTGTACTGCGCAAGGTCGCGACCGAGCAGCCGCTTCAGTTCGTTCTCGTCGACGATCCCGAGCTGCACGCCCCACACGAACGTCGTGTAGACGCAGGCGTTGGTGACGAAGCGCCTGCGCTCGGCCCGCGTATCCGTTGCCGCAGAGCGAGGCCCCCCGGCATCGCATAGCAAATACCTGGTGCCATCAGTGTCAAATGGCTCCAGTTCGCTCGCAAGCCGGAGGATCGCTCGCTTCAGGTCTGCGCCATACTCGGCCAGCAACAGGCGGCCGGCATGTGCGCATTGCGACATCGCCAGATAGGAAGACGCTCTCTCGTCGGCACCTATCATCTGCTGGAGACCGGCGAGAATGCCGAGCAGCGTGTCCGAGGGCCGCGAGAAATAATTCACGCCGAGGTACCGTCCACGTCCCGCAGGGACGATGGTCGTCGTGACCACGTCGGCGCGAACCGCCTCCAGCAGGAGGCGAACGCTCTTTTCGAGCAGGCGCGCCCGGCGCACTGCGTCCTGCGAATCCATGATGGTTTCGGGATCGAGAACGTCGGGATAAAACCAGGCGAAGTCGCGCGGGTAATAGGCGGAGGCGTGCGGCGCTCCCGTGACGAGGAAAGCCTCGGTCACCGAAAAGGCGCTGTCCATCGAGTGCCGGTAGAGGTCCTCTATGTTCGACAACGCATGATGCGATTGTCTCAGGAAGCGATCACCGAGAAAATTGACCGCCTGAAGCGCGTTGGCGACAAAGGTCGCAGCCATCCCCTGGTAGAACCGGTTCTCACGATGTGATGGAAAAGAGATGTCGCTGTTCATATGCGTCAATCGGCTGATGTCTCGTGACCCCGTGATGGCGGCCACCATTTTAAACATGACTGATTCGTATCTCTACCCGGTGACTTGCGGGCTTCATGCTATCAGTTCGCGCCGGCACGGCCCTCCTGCGGCCTGAAATTCTCGATCACCCGCAGCAGCACGCGCGCGCCGGCGTCGGCATCGGCGAGCTCGACGTGCTCGTCAGGGTGGTGGCTGATGCCGCCGCGGCAGCGGACGAAGATCATGCCGACATCGGCGATATCGATCATCGCCATGCCGTCGTGCCCTGCCCCGCTCGGCAGCTCGAACACCGACGCGCCTTCGGCGGCGATCGCCTGCGCGATCTGGTCCTTCAGCCAGGGTGCGCAAGGCGCGGTGCGGTTCTCGTGAGTGACGTCGAGCTGGAGCACCAATTGCCGGCGCTTGGCGATGGCCTCGATCTGGCGGACGACGTCGGCGACCGCGCGCTTGCGATGCATGTCGGTCGGTGCCCGCATGTCGATGGTGAACGACACTTCGCCCGGGATGACATTGGTCGCGCCGGGCCTCGCCTGGATATAGCCGACGGTGCCGACCAGCCCGCCCGCGTCGGTGCGGCAAAACTGCTCGATCGCGCCGATGCATTCGGCCGCGCCGGCGAGCGCATCACGGCGCAACGCCATCGGCACGGTGCCGGCATGACCGGCCATGCCGGTCAGCCGCGCAGCGAGCCGTGTCGCGCCCGCAATCGCAGTGACGACCCCGACGGGCAGGTTCCGGGCTTCCAGCACCGGGCCCTGCTCGATGTGCAATTCGAGATAGGCGAGCAGTTCGCGCCGGGCCCGCGCGGCCGCGCCGATGTGATCGGGATCGAGGCCGAACGCGACGAGCGCATCGCGCATCGACACGCCGTCGCGGTCGCGCGTGTTCAGGACGCTCTCGTCGAAGGTGCCCGCCACCGCCCGGCTTCCGAGCAGCGTCGAGGCGAAACGTACCCCCTCTTCATCGGCAAAGCCGATCACCTCGATCGCGAACGGCAGGCGCTTGCCGCGACGGTTGAGATCGGCGACGCAGGCGATCGCCGTGATCACCCCCAGCGGCCCGTCCCATTTGCCGGCATCGCGCACCGTGTCGTAGTGCGAGCCGAGCATCAGGCAGGGCGCCCCCGCCTGCTCGCCTTCGTAGCGTCCGCAGACATTCCCGATCGCATCGAGATGCGCGCTCATGCCGGCTTCGCGCATCCAGCCCAGGATGAGGTCAGCGGCCTTGCGCAGCTCGTTGGTGAGATAGATGCGGGTGAGCTTGTCGCCGTCTTCCGAGATCGCGGCGAGCTCGTCGATCCGTCGCACGATCTCCTCGCCGAGCGATGCATTCTGAACGGCGTTACCAGCAACCATCTCGGCGAGCTTCCCATCTCTTGGGACCGCGGCGGCGGTCCTGGCGGCGATCGATACAAGTTCGGTGCCAGCAAAAAATCACGACCGCGGTCCCGATCCGCGCGTGGGTAGCATGAATGCGGCCGGCAGACCGTAGCTCCCGTCATGCACGCACGCGACCTAGCCTGGCTGTTCAACTCCATTGCATACAACTTCTATATTTTGCTCAAAAATTAATCTGACGGTTTACTCGGCAGAATTCTGAAAATTTATAAACACGATACTTTTCAACGACTTCAGATCAATTGATCACTCCGTGGCCTCTGGCACGAAGCTTGCGACATCTTATCCCCAGGCTCCGCCAGACCGGCGCGGCCGCGAGATTAAGGCGGGACATCCGCCAAGGGGAGCGAGCAATGGATTTCGGCAAGATTTCACGACGTCATTTGTTGCAGGGCGGCGCGGCGCTGACCCTCGGTGCGGCAGCGGGCGTCCGTCCCGCCTTCGCGGCCGATACCACCATCGGCTTCATCTATGTCGGCTCGCGCGACGACTACGGCTACAACCAGGCGCATGCGCAGGGCGCGGCGGCACTGAAGAAAATTCCGGGGCTGAAGGTCGTCGAGGAAGAGAAGGTGCCGGAGACCGACGCGGTCGAGAAGACGATCGAGTCGATGATCAACCTCGACGGCGCCACCCTGCTCTTCCCGACCTCGTTCGGCTACTACAACCCTCACATGATCAAGATGGCCACCAAGTTCCCGAAGCTGCGCTTCGAGCACTGCGGCGGCCTGTGGAGCGACAAGGATCCAAAGAACGCCGGCAGCTATTTTGGCTATATCGACGAGGCCCAGTACATTTCGGGCATCGTCGCCGGCTACACCTCCAAGAGCGGCAAGCTCGGCTTCGTTGCCGCCAAGCCGATCCCGCAGGTGCTGCGCAACATCAACGCCTTCGCGCTCGGCGCCAGGCTCGCCAATCCCAAGGCCACCACGCAGGTCATTTTCACTGGCGATTGGTCGATGCCGGTCAAGGAGGCCGAAGCCACCAACAGCCTGATCGATCAGGGCGTCGACGTGCTCACCTGCCACGTCGACGGTCCGAAGACCATGGTCGAGAACGCGGCGCGCCGCGGCGCCTTCGTCTGCGGCTATCACACCAACCAGTCGCCGCTGGCGCCGAAGGCGTATCTCACCGGCGCCGAGTGGAATTGGGAAGCGCTCTATCCGAAGTTCGTCAAGATGATCGCCGCCGGCGAAAACATCCCGAACTTCTATCGCGGCGGACTCAAGGAAGAGATCGTCAAGACCTCGCCCTACGGTGAGGCAGTCTCCGCCGAAGCGCGCAAGCACGCCGACGAGGTCAAGGCCAAATTCCTGTCGGCGGAGGGCTACGCCATCTTCAAGGGCGGGCTGGTCGACAACAAGGGCAAGACGGTGATCGCAGCCGGCACAGATCGCGGCCAGAAGGATCCTGAGCTGGAGAAGATGGACTACCTGGTCGACGGCGTGATCGGAGCGACTTCGTGACAACGGAAGCCGCGGATTCCACTGAAGCGGCCGGGACAATTGCCTCGGCCGCCGGTCCCGGCTTTCTTCAGCGCCATGGCGCGACAATCGAATATATCCTGATCCCGGGCGCGGCGCTGGCCGGCGCGCTCGTGATCTTCGGCATCTTCGTCGCGATGTTCGGCAAGAACCCGCTCGACCTCTATTTCTACATGTACTACGGCGCTTTCGGCACCTGGTTCTCCTGGCAGAATACGTTGACGCGTGCTGCGCCGCTGATCCTCACCGCGCTCTGCACCGCACTGCCGGCACAGCTCGGCATGGTCATCATCGGCGGCGAAGGCGCGCTCCTGATCGGCGCGTTGTCGGCGACCAGCGCCGCGCTGGCGCTTCAGGGCATGCCGCCGCTCGTCGTGCAAATTTCCATGGTCATCGGCGGCGTAGTCGGCGGCGGCCTGTGGATCATGCTGTCGGGCGCGCTGCGCCAGTATCGCGGCGTCAACGAGACCATCTCGAGCCTGCTGCTCGTCTACATCGCGCTCGCGATCCTCAATCATCTTGTTGAGGGGCTGATGCGCGATCCCGCCAGCCTCAACAAGCCGTCGACGCGCGAGATCGGCGCCGCCAACATGATCGGCAGCATTCCCGGCACCGACGTGCATTGGGGCCTCGTCTTCGGCCTGATCGCCGCGATCGCCGCCTACGTCCTGATCTATCACACCGTGTTCGGCTTCGCCGCGCGCGTCGCCGGCGGCAACATCCGCGCCGCAAAGATCGTCGGTCTCGGCGTCAGCAAGCTGATCCTGACCATCTGCTTCCTCGCCGGCGGCGCCGCGGGCCTCGCCGGCATGGTCGAGGTCGCCGCGGTGCAGGGACGCACCAACGCCAACCTTGCGGCGGGCTACGGCTTCACCGGCATTCTCGTCGCCTTCCTCGCCCGGCAGAATCCGCTCGCGATCATTCCCGTCGCGATCCTGCTCGGCGGCATCAGCGCCAGCGGCGGCCTTTTGCAGCGCCGCCTCGGATTGCCCGACGCATCCGTTCTGGTGCTTCAGGGCATCATCTTCGTCTTCGTGCTGGCCAGCGATGCACTTTACGGCCGCATTGGATTGTTGAAGGGAAAATCCTGAGATGGCAGACGGATCGATCGGCCTCTGGACTGTCCCCCTCGCCGTGCTCGGCGGCGCCATCCGCGTCTCGACGCCGTTCCTGTTCGTGAGCCTAGGCGAATGCATCACCGAGCGCTCCGGCCGCATCAATCTCGGCCTCGAGGGCACGCTGGTGATGGGCGCGATGAGTGCCTACGGCATCTCGTATCTCACGGGATCGCCCTGGCTTGGCGTGCTCGCCGCCGGCATTACAGGTGCACTGCTGGGGGCATTGCACGCCGGTATCTGCTCGCTGCCGCGCGTCAACGATATCGCGGTCGGCATCGCGCTGATGCTGTTCGGCACCGGCCTTGCCTTCTATCTCGGCAAGCCGCTGATCGAGCCCACCGCGCCGCGGCTGCCCGCGATCGATTTTGGCTGGTGGAGCGACACCCCGCAGGTCCGCGCCGCGCTGCGCGTCAACGTCCTGTTCCTGATCGGCGTCGCGCTCGCGCCAATCCTCTATTGGGCCTTCCGCACCACGCGCTGGGGCCTTTTGATCCGCACCGCCGGCGAGAGCTCCGATGCCGCGCGCGCGATGGGCCATTCCGTGTTGCTGATCCGCCTGCGCGCGACCATGGTCGGGGGCTTCCTCGCCGGCATCGGCGGCTCGTTCCTGTCGCTGTTCTATCCCGGAAGCTGGAACGAAGGCCTGTCCTCGGGACAAGGCATCACCGCCGTGGCGCTCGTGATCTTCGCGCGCTGGGATCCCCTGCTCTGCCTGTGGGCCTCGCTCGCCTTCGGCGGCGCCGCGGCCCTGGGCCCCGCACTGCAATCGGTCGGCGTCACCTCCGGCTATCACCTCTTCAACGCCGCCCCCTACATCCTGACGCTGGCGATCATGATCATCACCTGCTCGCCGAAACGCACGCTGACCGGAGCCCCGGCCGAATTGTCGATCACCCGCTAGAGAGCGAAATCATGCCCGAGCGCTATATCAAGTCCGAGCCCTACGCCTGGCCCTACAATGGCGATCTCCGCTCCCAAAACACCGCGCTCGTCATCATCGACATGCAGACCGATTTCTGCGGCATCGGCGGCTATGTCGACAAGATGGGCTACGACCTCTCGCTGACGCGGGCGCCGATCGAGCCGATCAAGAAGCTGCTCGCGGCCATGCGCGCCCAAGGCTTTCACATCATCCATACCCGCGAGGGTCATCGCCCCGATCTCTCCGACCTTCCCGCCAACAAGCGCTGGCGCTCGCGCCAGATCGGCGCCGGCATCGGCGATCCTGGTCCCTGCGGCCGTATCCTGGTGCGCGGCGAGCCGGGCTGGGACATCATCGAAGAGCTTGCACCACTGCCGGGCGAGCCGATCATCGACAAGCCCGGCAAGGGCTCGTTCTGCGCCACCGACCTGGAGCTGATCCTGCGCGTGCGTGGCATCGAGAATATCGTGCTGACGGGCATCACGACCGACGTCTGCGTTCACACCACCATGCGCGAGGCCAACGACCGCGGCTTCGAATGCGTCCTGCTGCACGATTGCTGCGGCGCCACCGACAAGAGCAATCACGACCATGCCCTGAAGATGATCAAGATGCAGGGCGGCGTGTTCGGCGCGGTCTCGACGTCGGACGCCTTCATCGGAGCTATTTCGTGATCATCGGCGAAACGCCGCCGCCAGCAGGCGCCTTCGGCGTCGACGCCATCGCCATGACCATGCGCTTCGGCGACTTCCTCGCGCTCGACAATGTCGAGCTGAAGGTGCGGCCGGGCTCGTTCCACGCGCTGCTCGGCGAGAACGGCGCCGGCAAGTCGACGCTCGTCAAATGCATCATGGGCTATTACCACGCGACCGAAGGCGACATCCTCGTCGGCGGCCGCGAGCAGGCGATCGCAAATCCAAAGGACGCTCACGCGCTCGGCCTCGGCATGGTCTACCAGCATTTTACCCTGGTGCCGGCCATGACGGTCGCCGAAAACCTCGTGCTGGCCCGCGACGATGTGCCGGCCGTGGTGAACTGGTCGAAGGAGATGAAGGAGCTCGAGGCTTTTCTGGCGCGGATGCCGTTCAAGGTGCCGCTCGGCGCCAAGGTCTCCGACATCTCCGCCGGGGAGCGGCAGAAATGCGAGATCCTCAAGCAGCTCTATCTGAAGCGCCGCTTCCTGATCCTGGACGAGCCGACCTCGGTGCTGACGCCGGCGGAGGCCGACGAAGTTCTTGGCATGCTCCGCGACATGGTCGTCAAGGGCGAACTGACCATCCTGATGATCACGCACAAATTCCGCGAGGTCATGGCCTTCGCCGACGACGTCACGATCCTGCGCCGCGGCAAGCTCGCAGGTGCCGGCAAGGTTTCCGAACTCACACCGGATGCGATGGCGCGAACCATGATCGGCGCCGAGGAGCTGACCGTGCAGCCGCCGCGCACCGGCGAAGCCGGCCAGGCCCGGCTGGAATTGGCAAAAGTCCGCGCACTCGATGACGCAGGCGCCATTGCCGTGCACGACGTCTCGCTCACCGTACGCGCCGGCGAGATCGTCGGCATCGCTGGCGTCTCCGGCAACGGCCAGCGTCAGCTTGTCGAGGTGCTGGCCGGCCAGCGCGAAGCCGAGAGCGGCGAGATCCGCGTCGCAGGCGATCCCTATCACGCCAGCCGCGAGGAGATGCGCCGCCACAAGATGTCGCTCCTGCCCGAGGAGCCGCTCAAGAACGCCTGCGTCGGCGGCATGAGCGTCGCCGACAACATCGCCTTCCGCGAATTCGACCGCGCGCCCTTCGCCAGCCTCGGCTGGTGGCTCAACCGCGGCGCCTTCCGGGACGATGCAAAGAAGAAAATCGTGCAGTACAAGATCAAGACCCGCACGCCCGATACGCCGATCGCGGCGCTGTCGGGCGGCAACGTCCAGCGCGCCGTGCTGGCGCGCGAGCTTGGCGGCAACGTCGAGGTGCTGATCGCGGCCAATCCCTGCTTCGGCCTCGACTTCGCGGCGGTGGCGCAGATCCACGCCGAGATCATGGCCGCTCGCAACCGTGGCGCCGCCGTGCTGCTCGTCAGCGAGGACCTCGACGAATTGCTCGAACTCTCCGATCGGCTGGTGGTGATGTTCCACGGCGAATTCGTGTATGAAGCACGAACCAGCGAAGCCGATCTGACCGTGGTCGGCCGGCATATGGCGGGGCATTGACCAGGGACGAGCGATGAGCGGCGGATCCGAGCGCGACGAACACTTCCTCCGCCTGTCCTTCACGGTCGCCCGCCGCTCGCTCACCCATGGCAACCATCCGTTCGGCTGCGTCGTCGTCGATGCCGAGGGCAACGCGCTGATCGAGACCGAGAACGGCTACATGCCCGACCACGACGGCACTGCGCATGCCGAGCGCCTCGCGGCCACGCAGGCCTGCCGTACGCTCAGCCGCGAGGTGCTGGCGACATCCACGCTCTATTCCTCCGCAGAACCCTGCGCGATGTGCGCCGGTGCGATCTACTGGGCCGGCATCGGCCGCGTGGTTTACGGCCTCAGCGAGCACCGCCTGCGCGGCGTCACCGGCAACCATCCGGAGAACCCGACGCTCGATTTGCCGTGCCGCGAGGTCTTTGCCAGCGGCCAGAGGCCGACGGAAGTTGTGGGGCCGTTGCTCGAGGACGAAGCCGAAGCGCTGCACGACGGCGTGTGGACGAGGTAGGCGGCGCCACATACTCGGCTTCGTAGGCTTCGTAGGGTGGGCAAAGCGAAGCGTGCCCACCAATCCCAACCGCTCGGAGAGATGGTGGGCACGGCGCGTTGCGCCTTTGCCCACCCTACGCTCTCACAAACGCCGATGGAGCCGCGCGGACATGCGCGGCGCCATCCTAACCTGAAGACCTTCGGCCGATCAGAACTTCACAGTGACGCCACCGTACACCGTGGACTCGGTGCAGCTGTTGGTGCTCTGGCCGGTCGCGGCGACCGTGCAGACGCCGGGCATGGCGTTGTGGTCGAGGCCGAACTTGTTCTGCCAGTAGCGGTAGGCGACCCAGAGGTCGACGAAGTGCGAGTACTTGTCACCCCAGGCGGCCTTCGAAGCGTCGAAGGTCAGACGGATCGGTTCGCTGTTCAACTCGACCTTGGAAGCAGTAGAGAACCGGCCAGGGCCGGAGAGCGCGGGAAGGCCGTTCGAGTCGCCCTTCGCTCCATACCAGCCCGCGCGGCCGCTGATGGACCAGAACTGCATGCCCGGCGGCAGGAAGCCGAGGTCCATGTAGTAGTTGATTTCGACGGCCCAGGTCGGGTTGTAGCTGACATTGCCATCGGAGTTACAGCTCACACCCGGGAGGGGGCCAGCAAAACCGCTGCCGCACTGAGTGAAGGCGTTGTGGTTGGAGAACTCCCAGTACATCAAGGGCGCGACGTTGATGTAGCCCTTGTAAGGAAGATCGAAGGCGAACTGGAGACCGGCAACGACGTCCCGCTTCGCGGGCGCCAAGAAAGTGTTCTCGGAATTGCCATCCATACCGACTTCAAACGAAATGTTCTGCAGCGGCCCCGTGGTGAAGGCCTTGGTGTTGAAGAGCTGGTTCCAGCCGAAGGTCGAGCGGAACAGGCCGTAGATCTCGGTCGCGCCGGCGCAGTCGGCTGCACCGAAGGAGGAGGACAGACCAGGTGCGATACAGGGCGAAGCAGGGTCGTTATGACCCGACTTGAACATCGAGATGGTGAAGAAGTTGGTGCCGTAGGCCCAGAGGTCGAAGTGCGTGAACGAATAGACCTGCTTGGCGGTCGTACCGTTGATGCTGCCGTTCGGATTGACGCTCCACATGCCGGGGTCAGTGCCCTTGGGCATCCAGGAGAACGTGACGCGGTTGTCGATCACCAGGAAGAACGGGACGTCCGACGCTTTCTTGGCAGCCTTGACCGGCAGGTCCGCTGCCTGAGCCACGCCACTGGTAGCGAGTGTAGCAATCGACAGCGCCGCGGCTGCGATTGCCTTGAAACCAAACGACATCCTGAATACCCCCAAGTTTGGACACGTAAAAATGAACGCCCCTTGGGTGCGACACTTGCGCCGATCTCCCGGAGTGAGAAGCCTCAACTTTTTTCAAGGCATGCCGCTTGTTTCGGCAGGAGGCGGCCTTTCAACCCAGGAATTCGAGGATTTTTTCCGTTTCGCTGCTGCGTGCGTGCGGTGACGCGATGCCGAAGATTCCCGTTTGATTTCATTTGTCTTTTGTGGCGGCGCAAGAATGCAGACACAATTGACGACAGCGGCCGTTGGCCCGGTCGGGAATTGCATACGCGCGCAGGTGCGACTTTGCTCAACTTCACGTCAGGCCTGCACAGCGGGTTCCGATTTGGTTTGAGCCGTCACAAATTTGCAACAGGCGTCTCTCGCAGGAGGCCGCCGCAATGGCTCTCCCGAATGTCGGTTGGAGACGATCATCGACTGACAAGGGCCGCGACTCGCGACATAGACCGCCTGCCGAAGCGTTGAGCAAGGGATGACGCTTTTTCACATCTTACGCGACGGTTCAAACTAGCCCACAATTGAGGCACTTCACCCCGTGCCAGCGCATCAGCGAATGTTAGATCAGACGTCCAACGACCTGCATTCCGGCGAGCCCCCTCTGCTTCAGACGATCGGGCTCACCAAGCGCTATGGTGATTTCCTCGCCAACGACTCCATCAGCATCGAGATCCAGCCGAAACAGATCCATGCCCTGCTCGGCGAGAACGGCGCCGGCAAGTCGACGCTGGTCAAAGCGATCTACGGGCTGATCCAGCCCAGCGCCGGCGAGATCCGCTGGCAGGGCCACCCCATCGTGCTGTCGGGTCCGTCAGAGGCGCGCAGCCGCGGCATCGGCATGGTGTTCCAGCATTTCTCGCTGTTCGACAATCTCACCGTTGCCGAGAACGTCGCGCTCGGCCTCGACGGCAGGGAATCCTTCAAGGACATGTCAGCCCGGCTGGAGCAGGTGTCGAAGACCTATGGACTGCCGCTCGATCCCAGGCGCGAGGTCTGGCAATTGTCGGTCGGAGAGCGCCAGCGCATCGAGATCGTCCGCGCGCTGATGCAGGATCCGAAATTCCTGATCCTGGACGAGCCGACCGCCGTGCTGACACCGCAGGAAGCCGACCGGCTCTTCATCGTGCTGGAACGCCTCAAGGCCGAAGGCCGCGCCATCCTCTACATCAGCCACAAGCTCGACGAAGTGAAGCGGCTCTGCGACACCGCCACGATCCTGCGCGGCGGCAAGAAGGTCGAGACCTGCAATCCCCGGCTCGAGACCGCGGCCTCGCTCGCGCGGATGATGGTCGGCGGCGAGATCAGGGAAGTGAAGGCACCGGCAGGCCGCAAGACCACCGTGCCGCGGCTCGTCGTCAACGACCTTTCACTCGCGCCGAGCGAGGCGCATGGCGTGCGGCTCGAGCACATCTCATTCGAGCTGAAGGGCGGCGAGATCCTCGGCATCGCCGGCGTCGCCGGCAATGGCCAGGACGAGTTGTTCGCCGCGCTCTCCGGCGAACGCCTGTCGAAGGACCCCGGCACCGTCGTGATCGAAGGCATCGCCGCCGGCCACCTCTCGATCACCCAGCGCCGCAAACTGGGCGCGGCCTTCGTCCCGGAGGAACGGCTGGGCCACGGCACCGCGCCGCGCATGAAGCTGTCGGAGAACGCGCTGCTCACCGGCCACGCCGCCAGCGGCATGGTCCATCACGGCTTCATCGACACCGCGGCGACACTGAAGACCGTGGATCGCGCGACGGAAACGTTCGACGTTCGCAAGGCCAAGCGGGATCCGGAAGCTGCGAGCCTGTCCGGCGGCAATTTGCAAAAGTTCATCGTCGGCCGCGAGATCCTGCGCAACCCCGCGGTGCTGGTGGTGAGCCAACCGACATGGGGCGTCGATGCCGGCGCCGCCGCCGTGATCCGTCAGGCGCTGCTTGATCTCGCTACCGCAGGCGCCGCCGTGCTCGTCACCAGCCAGGATCTCGACGAGCTCGCCGAAATCGCCGACCGCATCGCCGTGATGTTCCATGGCCGGCTGTCGACGCCGCTTGCAACGAGCGAAGCCACGCGCGAAAAACTCGGCCTGTTGATGGGGGGCAGCAGCCTGGAGCCGAAGGAGGCCGCGCATGCAGTTGGTGCTTGAGAAGCGCGTCGAGCGCTCCAACACGATCGCGCTGGTCTCGCCGCTGATCGCGATCGGGCTCACGATCGTGACCATGATCATCCTGTTCGCGATCCTCGGCAAGAATCCGCTACTCGCGCTGCATGCCTATTTCATCGCCCCTCTGACCGACGGCTATTCGCTCCAGGAGATCGCAGTGAAGGCCACGCCGCTGGTGATGATCGCGATCGGGTTGTCGCTCTGCTATCTCGCCAACACGTGGAACATCGGCGCCGAGGGCCAATTCCTGATCGGCGCGGTGGCCGGAAGCTGGATCGCAGTGAAGACGCAGGGCACCGATGCCGGGGCCTGGGTGCTGCCGGCGATGCTCGTGCTCGCCGCCGCAGCGGGCGCGCTCTATGCGCTGATCCCGGCGATTTGCAAGGTGAAGTTCGGCGCCAGCGAAATCCTGACCAGCCTGATGCTGGTCTATGTCGCCGACCTCTTTCTCGACTATCTCGTACGTGGACCCTGGCGCGATCCGCATGGATTCAACTTCCCTACCACCGCGGAGTTCGATCCGGTCGCAACGGTGCCGCTGCTGATCGAAGGCGGCCGGCTGCATCTCGGCTCGATCATCGCCCTGCTCGTCGTCGCGGCCGCCGCGATCCTGCTCGGCCGAACCATCAAGGGCTTCGAGATTCGCGTGGTCGGCGCGGCGCCGCGCGCCGCACGGTTCGGCGGCTTCAACGCCAACCAGTTGGTCATCCTGACTTTCGCTGTGTCAGGCGCGCTCGCAGGCCTTGCCGGCATCATCGAGGTCGCGGGTCCGGTCGGGCATCTTCAGCCCGGCATCTCGCCCGGCTACGGCTTTACCGCGATCATCGTCGCCTTCCTCGGCCGGCTGAACCCGCTTGGAATATTAATTGCAGGCCTTTTCCTCGCATTGACCTTTATCGGCGGCGAGCAGGCGCAGATCGCGATGAAGATCCCGTTGGACGTCACCAAGGTATTCCAGGGCATTCTGCTGTTCTACGTGCTCGCCTGCGATTCGCTCATTCTCTATCGCTTCAAGCTGGTTTTCCCGAACCGACAGGTGGCCCGTGGAACTGGTTGAAGCCATCATCCTCGCCGTGCTCGCCGCATCCACGCCGCTCCTGATCGCGGCGACCGGCGAGCTCGTCACCGAGCGCTCCGGTGTCCTCAATCTCGGCGTCGAGGGCATGATGATCGTCGGCGCGGCTTGCGGCTTTGCCGGCGCGTGGCTGACCGGCTCGATCTTCATCGGCGCGCTGTTCGGCATCGTCGCGGGCACGCTGATGTCGCTGGTGTTCGCGCTGATGACGCTCGGGCTCGCCGTCAACCAGGTTGCAACGGGTCTCGCGCTGACCATCCTCGGCGTCGGCCTGTCCGGCCTGATCGGCGCCGGCTTCGTCGGCGAGCGCATCACGCCCGCGATGCACCTCTATATTCCCGGCCTCACGGACATGCCGCTGATTGGCCGGGTGCTGTTCGGCGAGGACGCCTTCGTCTATTTCTCCATCGCGCTCGTCGTCGGCGTCTGGTGGTTCCTGTACCGCACGCGGGCGGGGTTGATCTTGCGCGCCTGCGGCGACAATCATGTCTCCGCGCATGCGCTCGGCTACCCCGTGCTGCGCATCCGCACCTTCGCCGTGATGTTCGGCGGCGCCTGCGCAGGCCTTGCCGGCGCCTATCTGCCGCTCGCCTACACGCCGTTCTTCATTCCCGGCATGACCGCGGGGCGCGGCTGGATCGCGCTGGCGCTGGTCGTGTTTTCGTCCTGGCGGCCGGGCCGGCTCGTGGTCGGCGCTTATCTGTTCGGCGCGGTGACGATCCTGCAACTCCACGCTCAGGGCTGGGGCGTCGGCATTCCCTCGCAATTCATGTCGGCGCTGCCTTACCTCGCAACCGTCATCGTCCTGGTCCTGCTCTCACGCGCGCGCACCGGCGGCTCGACCGCGCCGGCCGCGCTCGGCACCGTGTTCGTGCCGGACCGCTAGCGTTTCATTTCCGCGGCGGGCGCGATGGGGCGCGCACGTTGCGGATCGTGGCTGTCCCCTGATGTTTGGAGATTGATGATGAGGAAATCACTTCTTGCGCTGGCTGCCGGGCTTTTGCTTGCCGGAAGCGTCAGCGCAGCCTCCGCCGCCGACAAGCTGAAAGTCGGCTTCATCTATCTGGGTCCGATCGGAGACTTGGGCTGGACCTACCAGCACGACCTCGCGCGCCAGGCCCTGGTGAAGGAGCTGGGGGACAAGATCGAGACCACCTATCTCGAGAACGTGCCCGAAGGTCCCGACGCCGAGCGCTCCATCGAGCAGCTCGTCCGCGCCGGCAACAAGCTGATCTTCACGACCTCGTTCGGCTACATGGACCCGACGCTGAAAGTCGCCAAGAAATATCCGAACGTGCATTTCGAGCACGCCACTGGCTACAAGCGCAACCCGAACATGTCGACCTACTCGGCCAAATGGTGGCAGGGCCGCTACATCCAGGGCCTGATCGCGGCCAAGATGTCGAAGTCCGGCGTGCTCGGCTATATCGGCTCGTTCCCGATTCCGGAGGTCGTCTCCGGCATCAACGCGACGATCCTGGCGGCGCAGACCATCAACCCGAATATCAAGGTCAAGATCATCTGGGCCAATACCTGGTTCGACCCGGGCAAGGAGGCCGACGCCGCCAAGGCGCTGATCGACCAGGGCGCCGACGTGATCATGCAGCACACGGATTCGCCGGCGGCGATGCAGATTGCCAGCGAACGCGGCAAGCTCGCCTTCGGCCAGGATTCCGAGATGATCAAGTTCGGGCCGAAGACCCAGCTCACCTCGATCCTGGACACCTGGGGCCCTTATTACATCGAGCGCGTCAAGGCCGAGCTCGCCGGCACCTGGAAGTCCGAGGACAGCTGGGGTGGCCTCGACAGCCATATGTTCGCGATGGCGCCCTACACCAACATGCCTGACGACGTGAAGAAGCTCGCCGAGGATGCCCAGGCCGCAATCACAGCGGGCAAGCTGCATCCGTTCAAGTGCCCGGTCATTGGGCAGGACGGCAAGCCGGTCGAGTGCAAAGGTGGCGATCACCTCGATGACGGCCAGATCCTCGGCATGAATTTCTACGTCAAGGGCATCGACGACAAGCTTCCGGGCAAGTAGCACGCTTCTTGCATTGCCTAGATCACCTGCTCCTCCCGGAGGAGGTTCGGAGGGGGTGGCCAGAAGCACCCGGCACTTGTGGTCGCCCCCTCTTTCTTTTTGCCCGGATTATCCCGCCTGCATCGCCCGCGCCGCGGAACTGTGGCGGCGAATGAGATCGGGAACATCCAGTCCCGGGATCGCGCCGTCGATCACGGCCCATTGTCCCGCCACCATCACCCGGTCGGCCCGATGCGCCCCGCACAGCACCAGCGCGGCCAGCGGATCGCCGTGACCGGAGAAGCGCAGCTCGTCGAGCTTGAACAGGGCGAGATCGGCAGCCTTGCCGACGGCGATCTCACCCAGTTCCGGCCGGCCGACGCAGGCCGCCGAGCCCTTGGTCGCCCAGCGCAGCGCATCCTTGTGGCTGACCTTGGCCACTCCGTAGCGCGCCCGCTGCAGCAGGAACGCCGCCCGCACCTCCTGCATCAGGTTCGATCCGTCATTCGACGCCGAACCGTCGACGCCGATGCCGATGCCGACACCGGCCTCCTCCATCTCGCACACCGGGCAGCAGCCCGACGCCAAAATCTGATTGCTGCACGCGCAATGGCTGATGGTCGTCTTCGCCTTGCCGAGCCGCTTCATCTCCTCCGCATTGAAGAAGATGCCGTGGGCGAGCCAGGTCCGCGCATTGAGCCATCCGCATTGCTCGAGATAGTCGAGCGGACGGCAGCCATACATCTGCTGGCAGAATTTGGTCTCGTCCTCGGTCTCGGCGAGATGGGTGTGCAGGCGGACGTCGAGCTTGTTGGCGAGATCGGCGGTGGCGCGCATCAGGGACGTCGTCACCGAGAAAGGTGAACATGGCGCCAGCGCGATCTGCACCATCGCATCCGCGCCGCGCTGGTGATGCTTTGCAACCACCCGCGCGCTGTCGGCGAGGATCGTGTCCTCGTCCTGTACGACGCCGTCAGGCGGCAGGCCGCCGTCGCGCTGCGACAGGTTCATCGAGCCGCGCGTGAGTAGCACCCGGACACCGAGCCGATTTGCGACTGCGACCTCGATGTCGACGGACTCCTCGAGCCCCGCCGGGAACACATAGTGGTGATCCGTTGTGGTGGTGCAGCCCGAGAGCAGGAGCTCGGACATCGCCACGGTGACGCCGAGCTCGAGTGCTTCAGGCGTCATCCTCGCCCACACCGGATAGAGCGCCTGGAGCCAGGGAAACAGCTCGCGGTCCATCGCCGCCGGCAGCGCCCGCGTCAGCGTCTGGTAGAAATGATGATGTGTGTTGATCAGGCCCGGCAGGACGACATGCTCGCCCGCGTCGAACACCGCGACATCCGCCGTCGCAGGCCTGCCACCGGCCGGCACGAGCTCGACAATCCGGCCATCACTCACCACGATCCCGCGCTCGGCACCATCAGCGAGGATGGCAAGGGGATCCCTGATCCAGATCGGCTTTGCATCGCTCATGATCGTGGTCTCCTCACATCCGCTGATGACAAGGCCGGCAAGGCGGCCGTGGGCCCGATCACCTTCATGCTACGACTTGCTTGTTGCGACTTGGCTCCGGTCTTGCAAGACTCATCTGTACGATTCACCGGGCGGAAGCTTTGGCGCAGCCATGGATTTGAATACCATCACGACGGTGGCCCATCCGCAAACGCGCGCGCAGCTGCCCGCCTGGGGGGAAGGTGATGCTTGGCTCGCTGGCGGCACCTGGCTGTTCTCGGAGCCCCAGGTCCACCTGAAGCGGCTGATCGATCTCACTGACCTGAAATGGCCGGCGCTCACGATCACCGACACCCATCTCACCATCTCCGCCACCTGCACCATCACGCAGCTCGACGGTTTCGCCTGCCCGCCCGACTGGCTCGCAGCCCCGCTGATCGGCCAGTGCTGCCGGGCGTTCCTTGCGTCATTCAAGATCTGGAAGACCGCGACCGTCGGCGGCAATCTCTGCATGTCGCTGCCGGCGGGACCGATGATCTCGCTCACATCAGCGCTGGACGGCGTCTGCATCATCTGGAAGGCCAACGGCGGTGAAGAGAAGATACCCGTCGTCGACTTCGTCACCGGCAACCAGCGCAACCGCCTGACGCCAGGCGACCTGATCCGGCAGATCGATATCCCGGTTGCCGCGCTGAAGCGCCGCACGGCCTTTCGCCAGATCTCGCTGGCGCCGGTCGGCCGCTCTGCGGCGCTTCTGATCGGCAGCCTGGATAGCGATGGCACGCTGACGCTGTCGGTGACCGCATCGACCGTGCGACCGATCCAGCTGTCCTTTCAGAAGGCTCCGGACGCGGGCGCGCTTCGCGACGCGATCGCGCAGCAGATCCCGGATGATCTGTACCACACTGACATCCACGGCAAGCTGATCTGGCGCAAGCATATGACGCTACGGCTCGCCGAGGAGATTCGCGGCGAACTCGTGGGGACGACGTCGTCATGAGTTTCGAGGTCAACGGCAAGACGTTCCCGCAAGAGCCGCGCGCCGGCCAGTGCCTGCGCACGTTCCTGCGCGAGCTCGGCCATTTCGGCGTGAAGAAGGGCTGCGATGCCGGCGATTGCGGCGCCTGCACCGTGCTGCTCGACGGCGAGCCGGTGCATAGCTGCCTGATCCCGGCGTTCCGCGCCGAAGGGCGCGCCGTCACCACGATCGAAGGCCTCGCTGGCGACCACGGCGCGCATCCGATGCAGCAGGCCTTCCTCGATGCGCAGGGCTTCCAATGCGGCTTCTGCACCGCCGGCATGATCCTGACCTGCGCCTCGCTGAACCAGGCGCAGCGCACCGACCTCGGATCGGCGCTGAAGGGCAATATCTGCCGCTGCACCGGTTATCGCTCGATCGAGGACGCACTGCTCGGCAAGACCAATGTCGAGGAGAGCGTCGAGGCCGGCGCTGCCTTCGGCCGCAGCCTTCCGGCCCCGGCAGGCCCCGACGTCGTGCGCGGCAAGGCGCGCTACACCTTCGACACCCAGATCGACGGCCTGCTGCACATCAAGCTGCAGCGTTCGCCGCACGCCCACGCGAAAATCGTCGCGATCGACAAGTCGGACGCGCTACGCGTGCCCGGCGTGCACGCGGTCTTGACGCATGAGGATGCGCCGTCGGTGCTGATCTCGACCGCGCGGCATGAGAAGGACTGGATGGATCCGGAGGATACCCGCATCCTCGATGACGTCGTCCGCTTCATCGGCCAGAAGGTCGCCGCCGTCGTCGCCGAGAGCGAGGCCGCCGCCGAGGAGGCGTGCCGGCGGCTGAAGGTCGATTACGAAATCCTGCCTGCGCTGATCGACCCGGAGCAGGCGATGGTACCGGGTGCACCTGTCATTCATCCTGACCGCACTACCGCGAACCGCATCGCCGATCCCCAGCGTAACCTCGCGGCGGAGACGCACGGCGAATACGGCGACGTGGCGGCGGCACTCGCCACGTCCGCCGTCACCTATGAGGCCACCTTCCACAGCCACCGCGTGCAGCATGCGGCACTGGAGACCCATGGCGGCCTCGCCTGGCTCGACGCTTCCGGCGTGCTCAATGTCCGCACCTCGACGCAGGTGCCGTTCCTGACCCGCCGCGCGCTGTCGGACATCTTTGGGCTCCCCATGGACAAGGTCCGCGTGTTCTGCGAACGCGTCGGCGGCGGCTTTGGCGGCAAGCAGGAGATGTTCGTCGAGGACATTCTGGCGCTCGCGACGCTCAAGACCGGACGACCGGTCAAGCTGGAGCTGACCCGCGAGGAGCAGTTCATCGCGACCTCGACGCGGCATCCGATGCGGGTCCACATCAAGGCCGGTGCCGATGCCGACGGCCGGCTCACCGCGCTCCAGCTGGAGGTGCTCTCCAACACCGGCGCCTACGGCAATCATGCCGGCCCCGTGATGTTCCACTCGCTGTCCGAGTCCATCGCCGTCTACAACTGTCCGAACAAGAAGGTCGACGGCTTCGCCGTCTACACCAACACGGTGCCGTCGGGCGCGTTTCGCGGCTACGGCCTGCCTCAAACGCAGATCGCGATCGAAGCCGCGATCGACGAATTGGCACGGCAGCTCGGCATCAGCCCCTACGACATGCGCCGGCGCAACGTCGTCAAACCAGGCGATCCCATGCTGTCACCGCCGCCGTCCGAATTTCACGACGTGCTCTATGGCTCCTACGGGCTCGACCAGTGCCTCGACCTCGTCGAACGCGCCATGCAGGCCGATGGCCCGCAGCCGGACCTGACGCCGGAGTGGCTGATCGGCGACGGCGTGGCACTGACCATGATCGACACGGTGCCGCCGGCCGGCCATCTCGCGGATGCGATGATCGCGCTCAACGACGACGGCGGCTTCGACCTCACCGTCGGCACCGCCGAGTTCGGCAACGGCACCAGCACCGTGCACCGGCAGATCGCGGCGACGACGCTCGCAACCACCGTCGACCGCATCTGCCTGCGCCAGTCCGATACCGCCCATGGCGGTCACGACACCGGCGCCTATGGCAGTGCAGGCACCTTCGTTGCCGGCAAGGCAACGCATGCAGCCGCTATGCAGCTTGCGACCGAGCTGAGAGCGGTGGCCGCCAGCGCCTGGCTGTGCGACGCCGCGAGCTGCACGCTCGACGACGAAGCCGTCGTCAGCGGCGTCCGGCGGATGTCGTTTGCAGAACTCGCGAAGCTTGCGCGCGAACGCGGGCAGCCGTTCGCGGCCCGCGGCAATTCCGAGGGGACGCCGCGCTCGGTCGGCTTCAACGTCCAGGGCTTTCGCGTCGCCGTGAACAAGGGCACCGGCGAGATCAAGATTCTCCGGAGCGTGCAGGCGGCGGACGCCGGCGTCGTCGCCAATCCCATGCAGTGCCGCGGCCAGGTCGAGGGCGGCGTCGCGCAGGCAATCGGGGCGGCGCTCTACGAGGAGATGGTGATCGACGCGACCGGTCGCGTCACCAACCCGAAATTCCGCGACTACCACCTGCCCTCCTTCGCAGACGTTCCGCGCACGGAGGTCTTCTTTGCCGAGACCTCCGACACGATCGGGCCGCTCGGCGCCAAGTCGATGAGCGAGAGCCCGTACAATCCGGTCACCGCCGCGCTCGGCAATGCGATCGCGGATGCCACCGGCATCCGCTTCACCGCGCCGCCGTTCAAGCCGGACCGGCTGTTTCCGGCGCTGCACGAGAAGTTTGGGAATTAACTTCCGCGATAGGTCGAGTAGCTCCACGGCGTGACCAGCAGCGGCACATGGTAGTGGCTTTCCGGCTCGCTGATCGCAAAGCGCAGCGGGATCTCGTCGAGGAACGGCGGGTCTGACAGCGGCACGTTGCGCTCGGCGTAATATTTGGCAACGCTGAATTTGAGCTCGTAGCGGCCGATCGGCAGCGGACGGCCGCCGATCAGCGGCTGGTCGGTGCGGCCATCGGCATTGGTGATTGCGCGCGCGATCACGCGGCTCTCACCGAGGCTCGCGAGCTCGACGAGCTCCACCGGGATGCCGGCTGCAGGCTTTCCGGCGTGATTGTCGAGCACATGCGTGGAAAGCCGGCCATGCACTTTCAGCTTGTCGTCGGCGACGACGAGCTGATCGAGCCGCAGCGCCGAGATGCGGCCGATCTCCTCGATCGCACGCCGCGTCTCGGTCTTGGCGATATTGCGCAGCCGCGTCTCGAAGTCGCGCAGCACGGAATCCCTGGTGTGACGGCGCACGCAGACGATATAGGGGAAGCCGAACTTGTCGCGGTACGCATTGTTGACGCGCTCGAACGCCGCGTATTCGGCCTCCGACAGCCGGTCGAGGCCGGCGCTGTTCTGCTCGTCGGTCGATTCTGCAGTGAGCCCCGCTGCACGCTGGGTCTTGTTGGCGAGATCGGGATGCGCCCGGATCAGCGCGAGCTGCACGTCGGGCTCGGCGCTCTGGATCGCTGCCATCAGCGCTGAGTGCAACTGGTTGATACCGGCGAACGGGCGCTGCCCGGCGAGTTTCTCCGCAATCCACGGTGAATATTCGACGACGTTGGCGAGGGCCGCGACAAAGCTGGCCTTATCAGCAGCATTGAGATCGGCGAGCGAGATTTGCGCCATCGTCCTCACCCGATCTCGAATGCGTCGGCGGCAAGATGGGCATGCTTGTCGTGCCAGTGCTGCGCGATCTGGAGCCGCGTCGGCACCCAGACGCGATCGTGCTTGCCGATATAGTCGAGGAAGCGGATCAGTCCCGCGGCACGGCCGGGCCGGCCGGCAAGGCGGCAGTGCAGCCCCACCGACATCATCTTCGGCGCGGTCTCGCCCTCGGCATAGAGCACGTCGAAGGCGTCCTTCAGATAGGTGAAGAACTGCTCGCCTTCGGCAAACCCCTGCGGGTTGATGAAGCGCATGTCGTTGGCGTCAAGCGTATAGGGAATGATGAGCTGCTTGCCGTTCGCGCCCTTGACCCAGTAGGGCAGATCGTCGGCATAGGAGTCGCAGAGATAGAGGAAGCCGCCCTCCTCCATCAGGAGGCGGTTGGTGTTGATCGAGGAGCGCCCGGTGTACCAGCCGAGCGGCCGCGAGCCCGTCGCCTCGGTGTGGACGCGAATGGACTCGGCGATCTCGGCACGCTCCTGCGCCTCGGTCATGTCCTTGTGCTCGATCCATTTCAGGCTGTGGCTTGCGATGTCCCAGCCTGACTCCTTCATCGCCGCGACAATCTCGGGATTCCGCTTCAGCGCGGTGGCAACGCCGAACACGGTGGTCGGCCACTTCCGCTCGTTGAACACCCGCCACAGCCGCCAGAAGCCGGCGCGCGAGCCATATTCGAACATCGACTCGATATTGGCGTGACGCTTGCCCGGCCAGGGCTGCGCGCCGAGGACGTCGGACAAAAACGCTTCCGAGGTGCGATCGCCGTGCAAGATGTTGTTCTCGCCGCCCTCCTCGAAATTGACGACGAACTGCACCGCGACCCGCGCATTGTCGGGCCATTGCGGATGCGGCGGGTTGCGGCCGTAACCGCGGAGATCGCGCGGGTAGCGAGTATCCGTCACTCAGACTTCCTCGAAGCGGATCGGCAGGGCGCCCTTCCACAGCACGCTCTTGCCGAGGGTCGCGAGATTCTCGAGGCCCGAGGTCAGCGTGATGAAATGGTTGCCGGCGAGCTGGCCCATTTTGCTGGCGAAGTGCACGCCGCCATAGGCGAGCAGGATCTCGGTCTCGCTGATGCCGCCGGGATAGAGGATGATCTGACCCGGCGCGGGATAGCTGGTGTGGTTCTCGTAGCCGACGCCGAAATCGAGATCGCCGAGCGGCATCCACACGCCCTCGCCGCTCCAGCGCACATGGATGATGTGGCTTTCGAACGGCAGCGCCTTGCGGAACGCAGCGACGGTCTTGGGCGCCAGTTGCTCCTCGAAGCGGGCATCGAAGGTGAAGTCGCCGGCGCGGATAACGAGTTTGCTCATCTCATCTCTCTGGATCGGGGGCCAAAGGCCCACGGGGAATTTTCAAGCAAAGAGCATTCCATCGGGCTTCGCGCAAGTGGCGCGGCCCGTCATCTGCGGTCGTAGGACCAGCCGAAAATACCACTCCGCCGCACCTCCGGCTCGGGCTCGGCGGCAGGCGCGGCCGAAGGGGGCGCCTCCTTCAGTTCCGCCTGTGGCGGAGGTGGAGGCGGCGCCGGCAGGTTCTCGCATTTCATGGAGTAGACCAGCTTGCCGTCCGCGGTCCGCCCGATCGGGGCGCACGGGTCTGGATGCGCTGCCGAGGTCTTTGGCGTGAGCTTAACCTGCGCGGCCGCCGGCGAGGCGATCAGGACAAGGACCAGCAGATATTTCGACATCGTTGTCGCCTGAGAACTCAATTCGCCTCATTGAACCGGATTGCCGGGGGCAAGTCCACCGGCGCTGCGGGCGCGATTGCCGAATATTTGGCCGGCGCTAGAAAATTTGCTCGCCCCAACGTGATGGCCGCGCTTCGGATCGTGAAACCGGCCCGGCTGATATTCGGCAGGACACATCGCCATGTCAGCCACGACCGCGAACACAGGCGACATTTTTCTCGCAGCCTGAATCGCCGTCACGGGAGAAACAACCATGCGAAAGACCTTTGCCATTCTCGGCGCCACCCTGATTGCCGCCGCCACCATCCAGACCGCCGCCGCGAGCGACCGCCACCACAGAAGCAAGGCACACCCCGCCCCGATCACCCAGTCGGTCCGCGACTCCAACGCGTTCTGGCCGTCGCAGCCGACCACACCCGACTGGCAGCGCTACGCCAACGGCGCGCTGTCGGCACCGGCGGGACGGTGATACGGGCGTAGAACGCGGTTGCTGCGACGTCTCTCGTGTCCCGGACGCGCTGCAACGCGCAAGCGTTGCTGCGCAGAGCCGGGACCGAGAAAGCGACACGGTAGAATGCGGAGACATGGGCTGCGGCTCTGCAGCACACCGCAAGAGCGCTGCGCTGCGTCCGGGGCACGAGACGGAGTATGAGGCAGCGGCGGCGTCCTCCAAGTGCCATTGTCATTCCCCGCGCAGGCGGGGAATCCAGTACGCCGCGGCCTCTCGGCTCAATCACAGCCCTCTCTGGAATGCTAGATCGCCCGGTCAAGCCGGGCGATGACAGCGAGTGCTGCAGACGCACCAATGGCCGACGCGCTGACAATCGCAGACCCTTTGGCGATGGGCGGGCCGTCGCTCTCGGTCATCGTGTTCATTCCTGTTGCGTCGCGACAGGATAACTCGCTACCGCTTTTTTGGCGGCATAGCGAACCTTGCCCGGACTTGCCGGTAGGTCAACCGAATGACCCCAACCGGACTTTGGCTGCGGGCCTCGCATGCGCTACGCGGTTCGGGATGAACCCTGCATGACACGCTTGACCACCATGGCCGCGATCCCCGCGAGCACGGCCTTTGCCTGCGGGGACGCAAGTATGTCGATGATCGGGTTCGACGGTTGGGCTTGCTCGTGAGGCTGGGCATCGCCACTGGCGAGGATATCCCGGAGCTGACCGGGCCTCCCATGCAGATCGGTGAGCACCTCGCCCAGTTCCTTCGGTTCGGGGGCCACTTGTCCCGGTAGCGCCACGCCGCGCGCGGCGGCTCGCTCCTGCAGCATCTTCACGAACGCCGCCCGTTCTTCCGGCGAAAGCTTGCCCAACGCTTCTATCGCTGCCTGCGCGTACTGGTCAGACGGCACGGCGTGTGACACATCACCATACCGTTTGAGAACCTCTTGATCGGAATAACCCTCCGACGGATTTCCTTGTTCGTATCGATCAACGAAATCCCGATACTCTTTCTGGCGTTGCCCACCGCCCATTAACTCGTCAAGGATACCCATGTACAGCTCCTCCTTGCGTGATTAGCTCAGGCTGCTTGCCACAGACCACGACACGTTTCGCTTGCGCGACATAAGAGCGATATCGGCGTTACGCACAAGATACAGGCGAAGAGTGCAGTCGCTCCGATAGTTGCTACTTCCAAGGTAAACCCACGTTGAGAGTATTGACCTAGGTCAAAGGGTCATGGCGGCCGTGCAAACTGAATGTTTTGCTTGTGAGGCGTGAGTGGACATTCCACGCGCGTGTCGCAATGATCGCTATTGTCCCTGCTGAAGCTTTTGGGTCCGGCCAAATGTGCGGTGCGCGATGGCAAATATTCGCAAGTGTCACCGTCGCGCGGTCCCCGCCCATCCTTTTGCTCTCCGCAGGACCCGGTGACCGATGCGGATGGTCGCTCAGCGACGCCCGGCAATCCAGAGGAGCAAAAGATTCGTTTTTACGCCGGAGCAGCTGCCTTCGCCTGATCCGACGCATCAGGTTGCGCGGAGGTCACGTGAACGACTGCTTCCAAGGCTGCACCGAACGACCCGCTTGCTACCAACGCGTTGGAAGCGTTTCCCACCGTTTCTGCGGCTCCCGTTCCCAGCAAAGCGAACAGGATACGGGTTGCGCCAATCCTTTTACTGAGCCCTCGAACGACGTGCTGAATCTTGGCGGTGGACGGCTGACTCAGATAGCAGACACATACAAGCGCGGTGTTCGCCAATTCGAGCGAAAGCAATTTCGACATTGATGAAGCATCAGCCTTTTCCGCAATTGCCTGAATCCCGCGGTACCGCAGAAGCTGCGCCAGCACAAGCGCCGTCGCCTCATCGAGTCGCCCGGCACCAGGGATGCAAACGACCGAAATAGACGAGGTCGGCGGCTCCGGAATCAAAGCATGCTCGGAGCCTGCTCGCTCGAATGTAATGGCAGCTCCGGGGCTTGAGCTTAGATCCGGGGAACTGGGTCCTGTTGCTTCCACGTCATGGTGTGCCCCCAGCTCAGCGACCAATTCTTCCACCGTTGAGACTACCCGATTTAATCGGTCCTGATCGAGGTGACCCAATTGACGGTCGGCCTCCGCGAGTCTCAGGCCTTTCAAGAGGATGTCGTCATAATAATTCTCAAGCGACGAGTCATTCAGGTATTCATGTGCCTGTTCCACCGCTTCAATGGGATCTCCCGCCAGCATTCGTTGATAAGCCAGTTGCGGCGGCGTCAGCGGTGGTCGGTCGCCAAGCATAACGTCAAGAAATTTGAGGCGATCGACATGCCGCCCAAGGACGACGAGACAAATTGTTAAGGGCGTGGCCAACACCAGTCCGACCGGCCCCCAAAGCCACGTCCAGAATGACGCTGACAGGATAATTGCAATCGGGGAAAGACCCGAGCTATGCCCAAAAATCAAGGGTTCGAGGACCTGTCCTGCGAGCAACTCAAGCACGACGAACAATGCCGCCGTAAGTATCAGCATCTGCCAGCCCGTGCCCACCGCCGCCGCGAGAATGAGAGGGAATACCGCAGATATCAATGCACCGATATACGGTACAAATCGCATAATCATCGCGATCAGACCCCATAGCGGAGCCGAGGGGACACCGATGAATTCAAGACCTAAGCCTATTGCAAGACCGAACACGCCATTGAACGCGATCTGGGTAAGAAAGAGCTTGCTCAGACGCTTACCGGCGTCGTCCAGGGCCGCAGTCGTGCGTTGAATATCCGCGGATCCGGCCAGTCGGACAAGCCGATTCCTCAGATCTTCCCGTTGCAGCAGGACAAAGACAACAAAGATCACGACGATCCCTGTCGTCGTTAAAGGTGAAATCAGTGGCTGGATGATTGCGCCAAACGTCGACAGAGCACCAGGATCGGGTTGCCTTACCTCAACGGGTATGGGTATCGGCTTGTCTGAGGGCTGTCTGGTGAGTTCGCCGTCAGTAGGTCGACCGGCCCCATCTCGATTCTGCAACTCTGTCTTCAATTCTTTCAGAACTGTCGACGCCTGCTCCAATGTTCCAGAGCCGCCGCCCATTAAGCCGCGCAGGCTTTCGATCTTGTCACTCAATGTTTGTTGATAGCCTGGCAGCTTGGTGGCGAGCCGGGTCGCCTGCGAAACCATAAGACCGCCTAGACTAAATATGATCGAGAATCCGATGAAGACGACCACCAGCACAGAAATCGTGCGCGGAATTCGCCAGGAACGTAAGCGCATCACGAAGGGCGCCATAACGAAACTCAGGAGAACTGCTAACGCGAAGGGAACAAAAATTTCACGACCGAAATAGAGCGCAGCAATTATCAACGCTGCGACGGCCATATTCGTCAGCACAGTCCCCCGCGGCTGTGCCAATCTCATTTGAGGAGATTTCTCTTCCATGGCGCGGCTCATTCATCCCATACGTGGGTGAATTCTCCTTCGCGACACCATCCTACACCGAACGAACTTGTTCCGACAGCCCGAGCATGCCGTTCAATGTCGCTAGCTCGTCTCATAGCGCGCGGGTTGACGCCCTCTCGGGTATTTTGCCGTCGGGCAACACAGAGACGCGTAGCCCGGACGGAGCCAACGGGTCGGCGCGAAGCCGCCGCACGATGACACGCTCCGTGCAATCCGGGCTACGGCGAGAACAGGCGCCTAATAAGGCTGATAGTAGCCACGCGGACCGTAATAGGGACCGCCGCCATAATATCCCTGACCACCATAGTAAGGACCCGGGCCGTCATAATAGCGATTCTCGTAGTACTCCTGGCGCCGGCTCTCTGCGATCGCACCTCCGATCAGACCTGCCGCCACGCCCATGAAGGCAAGCCCTGCCGCATTTGGACCCCGGCGATAGTAGCGGTGGCGGCGGGCGGCGCTGAAATCGGTCGCAACGGATCTGCTAGACGTCGCAGAGTTCGCGCTGACGGTCGGCGAACCGGCCGCTGCCGCAGACGAGGGCGAGACGGAAGCTGTCGCCAGAGCCAGACTCGCAAACGCAGCCAATGCGGTGTTGCGGCCAAACCTGGAATTTACGGGCCTATCGCTCATCTCACCGTCCTTTGCTCTCGCTCAAAGTCAAAATATGAAACGATCCACAACGTGCAAACCATTGAAAAGTTTCGTGATCGCGGCAATCTGCCACGCTTCGAACGATTGTAAACCGAACGACCAGATGCAGCTTGAACCACTCAACCTGAGCGGATAATGAACAGCCGCGCCGTTTTTCGGTCGCCGTAAGCGTTTCACGTGAACCAACGCATCAACCGACGCCGTCGGGATCGATGCATTTTCGCAGGTTCAACGTGACTGACGCGTCCTTTTCCTCAAGAGAAATCAGATGATTGCGGTTCGCAAACTGCCGGCGCGCTATGCGCCGATCGTGATGCCATTTGTGCTGTCCATCCTCATGACGGCCGTGGTGTCGGTCATTTCGACGCTCCGGAGCCTCGGCGCGACGCCGGCGTTCCTCGCGACCTGGCCGGGCGCCTGGGCGCTGTCATGGCTCGTCGCCTTTCCCACGCTGCTGATGGTGCTGCCACTGGTCCGACGGATCGTGGCGTGCGTCGTCGCTTCCCCATCTCAACCAGGCCGATAGCCGGCGCGGACGGCGGCACACGAAGCACGCCGTCCCGCTTCCATGATTGCGCCTGCGGGAGTGATCCTACGACAGCGCCCCGAGCACGCCGCGCGTTGCCTTGTCGATCTCCTCGACATAGCGGCGGCGGGCAAACGTCTCGGTGAGGAAGCCGACCACCTTGCGGCTGTCGGTGGAATCGACCACCGCCAGCATCTCGGCTTCCGCCTCGTCGAACACGGCCATCGCCGACTTCACGTTCATTTCCGGGATCAGCACGATCTCGGTCAGGCGGGCGAGCTCGATCACCTGGATGTCGTCGGCGATGCTGTCGAGATCGCTGGAGAACAGGTCGGGCAGCAGGACGAGGCCGACATATTCGTCGGCATTGTTGACGATGACGATGCCGGGCCGCGAGCCCAGCGCGAATTCACCGCGCACGGCGGCGATCGTCGTGGTCGATGGCACCTTGCCGACGTCGGAGCGCATCAGCCGCTCGACCGTGAGGTTGCGCAGCCAGCCGACGTCGTTGGCGCTGCGGATGGTCTCGCCGCGCAGATGCAGGCGCCAGGTCGAGAAGGAATGGCCGAACATGAAGCGGACGCAGATCGAGGTGACGATGCAGCCGGCCAGCACCACGGCGGTGACGTCGACATTGCGAGTCATTTCCAGCACGAGGAACGACATGGTCAAGGGGCCGCCAACGATGGCGACGCCGAGCGTCGCCATACCCGTCAGCATCGCGACCAGCGGGTCGATCACGAATTCCGGGCTGATGAGCAAAAGAACCGCAGCGAAGAACTTTCCGATCAGGCTGCCGACGAACAACGAGGCAAAGAACAGACCGCCGCGGAAACCCGAGGCGAGCGAGATCAGGCAGGCCGTCACCTTCAAGGCGATGATGATCGCGATCAGGCCGATCGTCATGTCGTGAAACAGATCCAGCACCATGGCGCCGTGGCCGGCCGCGAGCACCTGCGGCGTGACGATGGCAAAGCTGCCGACGATAAGGCCGCCGATCACCGGGCGCAGCCAGACCGGCAGCCAGACAAACAGGCGCTCGAACATCGAAGACGACCGCATCACGGCGATGCCGACGCCGCTGGTAATGAGCGCAAGCCCGATCAATGCCAGATATTGCTCGACGCCGACCGCGCTGACCTTCGGTATCTCGATAGAGTACGGCGCGCCGCCGAGCCATTGCGCGGTCAGCGCGCCAGCAAGCGAGGCCGCCAGGATCGGCGCGGCGCTGCCGACCGAATAGACGCCGACGATCAGCTCGCAGGCATAGAACGCGCCGGTGATCGGCGCGCCAAACGCCGCTGCGATCGCAGCGGCGGCGCCGCAACCGACGATCAGGCGCAAATCGTTGCGGCGCAGATTGAAGAACTTGCCGAGCAGTGAAGCGATCCCCGAGCCGATCTGGGTGTAGCCGGCCTCGAGGCCGACCGAGGCGCCGCAGCCGTTCGAGATCAGCGTCTGGCTCGACACCACCATGCTGTCGCGCATCGACAGATTGCCGCCGCGCAGCGCGTTCGCCTCGATCGGGTCGACCGCGTTGGAGATCTTCAGCCGCCGCCGCCACCACTCCATGATACCGAGCGCCAGTCCGCCGAGCGCGGGCGCGATCAGGGCCGCCCAGGGGCTGACCCGGGCGTGGGCGGATAGGCGAACATCGACGGGAATGCCGTAGATCACCATATGGGCAATCTGCGCTATCTCGGCCATCAGCGTCACGATGGCACCGGTAAGCGTGCCGATCACGAGCGCCAGCGGGATCAGGTAGAACTCGTTGCTGCGCAAGAGCGCGCGCAGGCGAACCATGACGCGGTTCGATCCCTTGCGATCGGCGATGTGTCTGATCCGCGCGAACACCTTTTTGCCCGCCCTAACCTTCCGACATGCCGTAGCCGGCCATGCGCTGGCTGACACGTTCGATCTCGGCACTCGACAGCAGTGGCGGTTTTCCGATCTGGAGGCAGCCGTGATACTGCCGCGCCAGCGTCTCGACCTCGACGGCGAGCCACATCGCCTTGTCCAGCGTCTTGCCGACCGTGATCATGCCGTGATGGTCGAGCAGACAGGCGAGCCGGCTCTCCAGCGCCCGCAGCGCATGCTCGGACAGCTCCGCCGTTCCGAAGGTGGCATAGGGTGCGCAACGGATACTGTCACCGCCGGCGGCCGCGATCATGTAGTGCACGGGCGGAATCTCCATGCCCATGATCGCCAGGATGGTGCAATAGGTGGGATGAGCGTGGACGACGGCGTTGACGTCGGGCCGCGATTTCAGGATGTCGCGGTGGAAGCGCCACTCACTGGAGGGCTTCTGACCGGGGGCATGCGAACCGTCCATCGCCATGAACACGATCTGGTCGGGCGTCATGGCGTCATAGGGCACGCTGGTCGGCGTGACCAGAAGCCCGTCCACATGCCGGACGCTGATATTGCCCGAGGTGCCCTGGTTGATGCCGAGCGCGTTCATGCGGCGGCACGCGTCGATTATGGCCTGTCGCTTTGCGAGTTCGTCCGCTGTCATCGACATCCCGATTTCATCTCGACTTTTTGGCGATGGGCGTTTGTTAGACCGGGAGTACGTCAAAGCAATGTGGCAGCGCAAGAGAAAGCGGCCGGGATTGGCCGCTGCCTTGCCGGCTGTACCGTTACATCAAGAAACCAGTTGTAAAATCAGTATATTAGCAGATTGTCGCAGGTTTACGAAAAGCTCGCCCGGACGGCCGCAATTCCGTTGATCACGAACTGCACCGAATAGGCCGCGAGCAGCATGCCAAGCACGCGTGAGAGCACGGCATTTCCGGTGCGCCCGAGGGTGCGCGCGATCAGGCTCGCGGAGACGAAGCACAGCATGCAGAGCAGGCAGACGGAGACGACGACCGCGATGATGATCGCGAGCTTGGCCCCATAGCCGGCATTGCCCGTCAGCAGCAGCGTGGTCGCGATCGCGCCGGGACCGGCCATCATCGGGATGGCCAGCGGAAACACCGCGACGTCGGAGGCATGCTCCGAGGTCGCCTTGTCGGCCTCGCGCGCCTCGCGATGCGGACGGTCGCCGAAGATCATCTGGTAGGAGACACCGAACAGCAGCAGTCCGCCGGCGATCTGGAAGGCGGGGATGCCGATCCCGAGTTGGCGCAGCAGCCAGTTTCCGGCCAGCGAGATCACCACCAGGATCGAGGCCGCGATCAGCGGCGCGCGCAGCGCGATCGTGCGCTTGACCTTGTCGGGCATGCCTCCGGTCGCGGCCAGGAAGGCCGGTGCAAGGCCGACGGGATCGACCACCAGCAGCAGCGTCACGAAGGCGGACAGGGCGAAGTCGAGCATGCGGGTGGGTCTCACGCGAGGTGCAGCCGCAATCCATAACCGCTGGAGGAGGCCTTCGCGAGGAACATTTGCCCTCGCAGAGTCTTGGTCGCGCGAGGATTGAGGAGGGCATCGCCCTTCCCGTGTCGCCTCAAGAGGAGGATTTATGGCTAAACGAGCAAAGAAACGGGCGAACGCGAAAAAGACCGCGGCGCGCCGTCCGCGTCAGGCACCGAAGATGTTGAGCGACCTGTTCCTGGAGACGCTGAAGGACATCTATTTCGCCGAGAACAAGATCATCAAGACGCTACCCAAGATGGCCAAGGCGGCGCATTCCAAGGACCTTGCCGCCGCCTTCAACAAGCATCTGCGCGAGACACAGGGCCAGGTCAAACGGCTCGATCAGATCTTCAAGATGCTGGGCAAGCCGGCCCGCGGCAAGCCCTGCGAAGCGATCAATGGCATCACCGACGAGGGCGCCGAGATCATGAAGGATTTCAAGAACGCCCCTGCCCTCGACGCCGGCCTGCTCGCAGCCGCTCAGGCCGTCGAGCACTACGAGATCTCCCGCTACGGCACGCTGCGCACCTGGGCCGAGGAGCTCGGCATGCCGGACGCGGCAAGGCTGCTCCAGGAGACGCTGGACGAGGAAGAGGCGACCGATCACACGCTGACCGAGCTCGCGACCTCGGTCATCAACCTCGAAGCGGAAGAGGAGTACCGCGCCGCGGCCTGATCGGCGCGACGCGCCCAACGGTTGCCTTCGATGCCGCGGAATATCCCCGCGGCGTCGAAGCGTGCGACTGCAAGGGCCTCTTCCGGTTGGAGAGGCCAGGCATGCTCCAAACGCGCAATGCTGGAATTTTGGGGAACCGTCCCCATATGCTCGTTTTCCAACCGCAGCGCCTTCCCCGAGTTTTGCCATGCAACCCAAAAATCCCCTCGACTGGATGCTGTCCGAAGCCCTGGACTCGCTGACCCGCGCCGAACGGCTGCGGCAGCAGTTCGGCCGCCAGGAAGCCTGCTGGGAGCCGCCGATCGACGTGCTCGAAACCGAGCATGAGCTTTTGATCCTGGTCGCGCTTCCCGGCGTCAATCCCGATAATGTCGAGACGGTGATCCTCGACGGCGTGCTCGTCATCTCCGGCCAGCGCACGCTGCCGCCGGAGCTTCGCAACGCCCGCATCCACCGGCTCGAGCTGCCGCAGGGCCGCTTCGAGCGGCGCATCGCGCTTCCCGTTGGCCGCTACGCCATCAGCCGCTTCGTGATGGACGGCTGCGTCGCGCTGCGCCTCGCCAAATCCTGAGGTCGATCATGGCCACCGAACAGATGAATACCGCACAAACCAATTCCCAAAATAATCCCGACGTGAAAATCCCCGAAGACGCGCTGATCGTCATCCCGGTGCGCGAGATGGTGCTGTTTCCCGGCGCCATCGCGCCGATCGCGATCGGCCGGGCGAAGTCCATTGCCGCCGCGCAGCAGGCGCTGCGCGAGCAGCGGCCGGTCGGCATCGTCCTGCAGCGCAGCCCCGAGATCGAGGAGCCCGGGCCTGATGATCTCTACCGGGTCGCGACCATTGCCAACATCGTGCGCTACATCACCGCGCCCGACGGCACGCATCACATCGTCTGCCAGGGCGTGCAGCGCGCCCGCATCCTCGACTTCCTGCCGGGAACACCGTTCCTGGCCGCGCGTTTCCAGCAGATCCCCGAGCCGACCACGAGCTCGCCCGAGATCGAGGCGCGCGCGCTGAACCTGCAGCGCCAGGCCATCGAGGCGGTCGAGCTGCTGCCGCAGGCGCCGCCCGAGCTGGTCGCGATGTTCCAGAGCACCACCGCGCCCGGCGCGCTGGCCGATCTGGCGACCTCGTTCATGGACATCAAGCCGCAGGACAAGCAGGAGGTGCTGGAGACCATCGACCTCGCCTTGCGCGTCGAGAAGGTGTCGAAGCACCTGGCCGAGCGGCTGGAGGTGCTGCGCATCTCCAACGAGATCGGCCAGAAGACCAAGGCCTCCTTCGACGAGCGGCAGCGCGAGGCGATCCTGCGCGAGCAGATGGCGACCATCCAGCGCCAGCTCGGCGAAGGCGACGGCAAGGCGGCCGAGGTCGCCGAGCTGACGGCTGCCATCGCCAAGGCCAACATGCCGCCGGAAGCGGAAGCGCACGCCAAGAAGGAGCTGCGCCGCTACGAGCGCATGCCCGAGGCTGCCGGTGAGTCCGGCATGGTCCGCACCTATCTGGACTGGCTGATCGAGCTGCCCTGGGCGCTGCCCGCGGAGAAGCCGATCGACATCACGGAAGCGCGTCGCATCCTGGATGCCGATCATTTCGGCCTGGAGAAGATCAAGGGCCGGATCATCGAATATCTGGCGGTGCGCAAGCTCGCTCCGCATGGCAAGGCGCCGATCCTGTGCTTCGTCGGCCCGCCCGGCGTCGGCAAGACCTCGCTCGGCCAGTCCATCGCACGCGCGATGGATCGCCCGTTCGTGCGCGTCAGCCTCGGCGGCGTGCATGACGAGGCCGAGATCCGCGGCCACCGGCGCACCTATATCGGCGCGCTGCCCGGCAACATCATCCAGGGCATCAAGAAGGCTGGCACGCGGAACTGCGTCATGATGCTGGACGAGATCGACAAGATGGGCCGTGGCGTGCAGGGCGATCCCTCCGCCGCCATGCTGGAGGTGCTCGACCCCGAGCAGAACGGGACGTTCCGGGACAACTATCTGGCCGTGCCGTTCGACCTGTCGCGCGTGGTGTTCATCGCGACCGCCAACATGCTGGACCAGATTCCGGGTCCGCTGCTGGATCGTATGGAGCTGATCAGCCTCGCCGGCTACACCGAGGAGGAGAAGCTGGAGATCGCGCGCCGCTACCTGGTGCGGCGTCAGCTCGAGGCCAACGGTCTGACGGCCGAGCAGGCCGAGATCGAGCCGGAGGCGCTGAAGCTGGTCGTCAAGGGCTACACCCGCGAAGCCGGCGTGCGCAACCTCGAGCGCGAGATCGGCAAGGTGTTCCGCCATGCCGCGGTGCAAATCGCCGAGGGCACGGCTGCCAAGGTCGTGGTGAGCCCGAAGGACATCGCCACCGTGCTCGGCCAGCCGCGCTTCGAGGGCGAGATCGCGCAGCGCACCAGCATTCCGGGCGTCGCCACCGGGCTTGCCTGGACGCCGGTCGGCGGTGACATCCTGTTCATCGAGGCCTCGCGCGTGCCCGGCCGGGGCGGCATGATCCTGACCGGCCAGCTCGGCGACGTCATGCGCGAGAGCGTGCAGGCTGCGATGACGCTGGTGAAGAGCAAGGCCTCGCAGCTCGGCATCGATCCGTCGGTGTTCGAGAAGAGCGACATCCACGTTCACGTGCCGGCGGGCGCAACCCCGAAGGACGGACCGAGCGCGGGCGTTGCGATGTTTACGGCGTTGACGTCGCTGCTCACCAATCGCACGGTGCGCAGCGACACCGCGATGACCGGCGAGATCTCGCTGCGCGGTCTGGTGCTGCCGGTCGGCGGCATCAAGGAGAAGGTGGTGGCTGCGGCCGCCGCCGGATTGAAGCGGGTGATGCTGCCGGCGCGCAACAAGCGGGACTACGACGACATCCCGAAGAGCGCGCGGGACAACCTCGAATTCATCTGGCTGGAGCGCGTCGACGAGGCCATCGCCGCAGCGCTCGAGCCGGCTGATGCCAAGGTCGAAGCGGCGGAGTGAAGACGATGAAGAAACTGCTGGAAAAAGCGAGGCAATCGCGGAGGACGCAGCGGCTGCGTCAGCTGCTCGATCGTGCGATCGACCGGGTTCGCGATGCGCTGGCGGCACCCGGGCCGCGGCTTCAGCCCGTTCCGGTCCGGGTGAAGCGCCGCAAGGGTTGAGCCCTCCGTCTCAAGCCCTCGCGGCAGCCCCAAACAAAAGGCCCCCTCCTAGCCGAGGGGGCCTTTGCGTTGTTAGCCCACCGCGTCCTTGGCGGCCTTGACCGGGCGGGCGCGGACGATCTTCCGGGCCGGCTTGGCCTTGAACATCATCTCTTCACCCGTGAACGGGTTGGTACCCTTGCGCGCCTTGGTCGCGGGCTTCTTGATGACCACGAACTTGGCGAAGCCCGGCACCAGGAACAGGCCGTTCTTCTTGAGCTCCTTGTGACCGACGTCGGTCAGCGTCTCCATGACGCTCTTGACGTCGCGCTTGGAAAGCTCGGTGGCGGTCGCAATCTTTTCGATCAGCTGCGATTTGGACATTTGGGTTGGCATCGTGTCTCCTCTGATTCGTTGCCGGTTGCATATTAGACCAACCGTTGAAGGCCCAGAGCCTTCTGCACAGTTTTGTCGCGATTTTACGGGCTTTTTTGGCCCTCTGAGGCAAAAAACCCTGCTTTTCAGCGGCTTCCAGAGCGGAAGGAGCCTCCGGCAGCGGTTTTTGCCTTGTTTCAAAGGCCCGCACGCCGCCTTGCTAAAGCTGATTCGCTGCTTTCGACAAGCGACGACCGGCCTCTTTGTGAAAGGCCGGTCGCGATTCACCCTGAAAAATAAGGCTAGACGCGCTCGATGATGACCGCAGGAGCCATGCCGCCGGCGGCGCACATGGTGACGAGACCGCGCTTCAGGTCGCGCCGTTCGAGCTCGTCGAGCACGGTGCCGATCAGGATCGAGCCGGTGGCGCCGATGGGATGGCCGAGTGCGATCGAGCCGCCATTGACGTTGACCTTGGCGCGGTCGAGCTTGAGGTCACGGATGTACTTTTCCGCCACCACCGCAAAGGCCTCGTTGATCTCGAACAGGTCGATGTCGTCGATGGAGAGCCCCGCCTTCGCCAGCACCTTGCGCGTGGCCGGCACCGGCGCGTTCAGCATCAGGGTCGGCGAGTCCCCCATGTTGGCCATCGCGACGACGCGAGCGCGCGGCTTCAGGCCGTGCGCGCTGGCATAAGCGGGCGATGCGAGCAGGATCGCGGCGGCACCGTCGACGACGCCGGACGAATTGCCGGCGTGATGCATGAAGTCGATGTTCAGGTCCGGATATTTCTGCAGGATCAGGCCGCGATAGGTCGTGCCCTTGTCGTCGAGTGCATAGTCGGCGATCGCGGGGAATGCGGGCTTCAATGCGCTCAGCCCTTCCATCGTGGTCTGCGGCCGCGGATACTCTTCATGGTCGAGCGCGAGGCTGCCGTCCTCGCGATGAACGGGCACGAGGCTCTTCTTGAAGTGACCGCCGGCAATCGCCTGCGCTGCGCGCTTCTGGCTTTCGAGACCGAGCGCGTCGACGTCGCTTCGCGTGATGCCTTCCAGCGTCGCGATCGCGTCGGCGCAAACGCCCTGATGCGACTGCGGATGCCGCGCACGCAGGCGCAGATTGCCGGAGTCCATCATCATCGGACCGCCGCCGCGGCGTCCTTCCATCGACATCATCTCGCAGCCGCCGGCGATGACGAGGTCTTCGGTGCCCGACATGATCGAGGCCGCCGCCATGGCGGCGCTGGTAATGCCGCTTCCGCAGAAGCGGTCGAGCGTCACCGCGCTGGCGCGCACGTCGTAGCCGGCATCGAGCGCCGACATGCGGCCGAGGTCGCCACTCTGGGTCGCGACCTGCGCGCTACAGCCCCATACGATGTCGTCGACATCGGCGGTGTCGATGCCGGTGCGATCGGCGAGCGCGCGCAGCACGGTCGCGCCGAGTTGCTGCGGATGAATGCCCGAGAGTGCTCCCTTGCCGGCCTTGCCGACGCCCCGCGGGGTCCGGCAGGCATCGATGATCAGCGCGTCAGCCATTGGCGTTGTCCTATTGTTTATGGGTGTTGATGTCGTTTCTGAATAAGGGGAAGAGTGGAGTCAACGTGCGGTGCCGCGCGGCCTCCTTGCAAAAAAACTGAAAAACAACCCCATGCACAGTAGAAGCGCGGGTTCCGCATGGGGCGCGGTGATACCGGTGAAGCGATTGGCCTGTCAGGCTAAACGGCCGTGGCCGCGCGATCTTGCGTCACCTCGCCCCGCCTGCGGGAAGAGGTCGGATTTTACGCGCGGCGGAAAATCCGGGAGAGCGAGAGAAAGCTACGCCCCCGCCGCGTTCTTCGCGATCACGTTGCGGTAGAAGGTCGCGCTGAGCTTTGGCGTGCGCACCTGCGTGTCGAAATTGACGTGATAGAGCCCGAAACGCTTGTTGAGCCCGAACACCCATTCAAAATTGTCCAGCAGGCTCCAGAGGAAGTAGCCGCGCACCGGCACGCCCTCGGCGGTCGCGCGCTGGAGCTGGGCGAGATAGTTGCGCAGGTACATGATGCGGTCGGTGTCGTAGATCTTGCCGTCGGGCGTCACCACGTCGTCGCCGGAGGTGCCGTTCTCGCTGATGTAGATCGCATCCGTCTTCCAGATCTTTGCGGCCAGCTTCGGCACCCAGTAGATCGTCTCCGGCGCGACGCGGAGCCAGTTCGAGTTCATGTGCGGGAACGATTTCGGGATCGGCAGCGGCATGAAGCCCGCGCCCTGGTCGGAGGGCACCACGTAGTTCTGCGGCGCGTAGATGTTGAGACCGAGGAAGTCGACCGGCGAGGAGATGATCTTCAGCTCGGCGTCGGTGTATTTCGGCGCATCGGCGCCGGCGTATTTCAGGAAGGCGTCGGTATACCGGCCCGTCATGATGACGTTGAGATAGCCGGCATTCATCTCGCGTAGCGCGATCTCGGCTGCACGGACATGCTCGGGCGTATCGATTGCGGGAACGCAGACGTCGATATTCTCGGCCGGCCCGACCCTGGTTCCGCGGCGGCCGTGCGCCCGCACCGCCTGCACCGCGAGCCCATGCGCGAGCGCGCTGTTATGCCTGACCTGGTTGACCTCCGCTTGCGGCAGCGTCACGCCGGGCGCGTCGATGCCGAGGCCATAGCCAAACTGGACGAAACGTCCGCTCTCGTTCAGCGTGAACACGTTCTTGACGCGATCGGTCAGGCGCTCGGCGACATAGCCCGCATAGTCGCCAAAGATCTTGCAGGTCTCGGTCGAGCGCCAGCCGCCGAAGCGATCCTGGAGCGATTGCGGCAGGTCCCAGTGATAAAGCGTCAGCCACGGCTCGATGCCGTTCCTGAGGAGCTCGTCGACGAGACGATTGTAGAAGTCGAGCCCCTTCGGATTCGGCTTGCCGTCGCCGTCCGGAAACACCCGCGGCCATGCCACCGAGAAGCGGTAGGCCTTGCAGCCGAGCTCCTTGATGAGCGCGATGTCTTCCTTGTAGCGGCGATAATGCTCAACGGCGCGATCGCCGGTGGTGCCGTCCTCGATCTTGCCGGGGATGCGCACGAACTTGTCCCAGATCGAAGCCCCCCGCCCGTCGACGTCGACCGCCCCCTCGACCTGATAGGACGAGGTCGCCGTGCCCCAGACAAAACCCGCGGGAAAGCCGTCCACGCCCCGCGGCGCCGGTGCCGGCTTGGTCTCGGCGGCCTCCAGCGGATTTGCGATTCCGGCTGCGGACAATCCCGCCAGCTTGGTAAACTGGCGACGCGAGACCTTGTCCGACATTGATACTGCCCCTTGAGACGATTGTTGCGGCCGCACAATGGCGTGTCGGAAGCTGCTTGAGAAGCGGGAGTTCCGGGACTTGCTGATGCAAAAATGCAGAAGAACGCCCCGGATTTACCCCCTGCCCTTCTTTTTACCTTTCAGGCCCTGAGCCGCATCGAAGCACGCCAGCAGCGAATTGATCACAGCTCGCGAGCCCAGACCATCCACCACGAAGTCGCGGTCCTTGCCGTTGGGCGGTATGATCTTCAGCTTCGCGCTGCGAATGCAGGAGCGATCGTCCGAAACCATCGATAGAACGATCCGGCGCGCCACCATCGATGGCAAGGACGCATAAATCCGTTCACAAACGCGGTCCCGAGTGATTGCGAGTCCGGCTGCGGACATCCCGCCAGCCTGGCAAGCAGGCGACGCGAAGTCTTGTCCGACATGATGCTGCATTGAACCGGGCACGCCGAGCGACCCGGCTCGCTCGATCAGCGCGAGCGCTTGGGCAATTTCGGAAGCTTGTCGGGATTGAACGCGGCTACCTGCTCGGTTCGCTCACGCGCGGGCGGCTGCTGTTCCGTGAGAATGAGCGTACCCTGGAGGATCATTCCCGGCATCTGCGCTGCCTTCGCCGTGTAAGTCGCGACCTTGCCGGGGCAGTTTCCCTCGATGTCCAGCGTGAGCTCGTCGTCGATGCCGAAGACCGTTGCACGTCCGTCGGTATGACGCTTCGTCGACACGGTGGCGGTGAAGCGATCTCCATCGACCTTGCAGGAGCCGTGATAGGTCATCAGGCTGTCGCAGCCCCAGATTTGTCCGTCTGCGACATGGACGATCCCGGTACCCTGGTCGAGTGGCGTCTTGTACCACGCCGCGTAGGTGCCGTCCTTCAGCATGGGAGCAGTCTCCCTTGACATTCCCTCGCGAATAATCCGCATGATTAGCGCTAAGAAACGGTTAATCGCGCGGCCCGTGCGAATCCGGTCTGTCCCTTCGCAACTCGGCTTCCAGTTCCTCGATGATGCTGTGAAGCAGGCACGCGGCAAGCGGATCGGTGACTTCGCGCTCCAGAAGCCTGTAACGCGCGATCTGGAATTCCCGCTCTCGCAACTGGTGCTCTGTCATCGGACGGGCCCTCCATCAAACCTACCCGGAAACAGCCAAGTCGTTTCGTTACAATTTTCAGATCATTTGCTATGGTTTCTGATCGGTAAAGGAACGCGGCGCCGAGCAAGTCGCAGGGTTTGCAATGTCGATCGTTCAAAGCTATCGCGCCTTCGCCTACAATAATGCCTGGGCGAACCACCGGTTGCTCCGCGCGTGCGCCGAGCTGAGCCAAGGCGAATTTGAGGTCGAGCGGACGGGCTTCTTCCCGAGCCTACAGCGGACGTTGAACCATATTTATGTCGTTGACCTCTTTTACGTCGATGCACTCGAGGGCGGATGGCTTGGGCCGAAGGCCTGGGAGGATCCCATCCCATTTCCAGCTCTTGCAGGGCTCTCGGAAGCTCAAGCATCGATGGACCGGCGCTTCATCGGCGTCTGCGATGCCCTGACACCCGCCTCGTTGAACGAAGACGTTCGGATCAATCGAGATCCTGGTGTCCAGATAGAGCGACGCGACCGGCTGCTGATGCATCTCATTCAGCATCAAATTCACCACCGTGGGCAGGCGCATGCAATGTTGTCGGGAACGCGCATCAAGCCGCCGCAGCTCGACGAGTTCTTTTCAGCTGCCGAAGCGCCGTTGAGGGCATCCGAGTTTGCCGATCTGGGCTGGACGGAGGAAACGGTTTGGGGGCCGCCCAACTGAGCGAGCCCACGCTACCGATTGCGGTTCCGACCTGCTCCGACCGAGGCGAAGACAACTTCCATCAGCCATGCAACACCGGCGTCCTTCATCGCAGCCTTGGTCGCGATGGCGCAGATCGTATCCGGTTTACGGGCGAAAGGCAGCTCGACGAACATCAATCCGAAATGCCCGCCGTGCTGCTGCACCAGACGCCGCGGCAATGCAGCGATCAGTTCGGACCCCGCAAGCTGGACCAGCGCCATCATAAAGTTCGGGACAGTCAAGGCAATGCGGCGCTTGAGACCGCGCTTTGCCAACATCTCATCGACGAAGCCGCGCGGCTCACCGCTGAGAGACACCAGCAGATGCTGCGATTGCGAGAAAGCCGCGGGTGTCGGAGCTCTGGCGAAGGCGTGTCCCTTGCGCATGGCCAGCACGAATTCCTCGTCGTAGAGCCTGCGCGCCTCGAAACGCGGCGATACCGCCGGCAGCGGCAGCATCGCGATGTCCAGCTCTCGTCTTTCGAGCATCTCGAGGCACTCGTGCCAGGGTTCGCCGATCGCGCCGCCGCGGGGCGCGGGCATCACATGGATCAATCCGATGTCGATGTGGGGCGCCCTTCTCGCGATCGAACCGAGTAGCTGCCCCGTTGTCGAGGCGAGAACAGCATCGGGTGCGCCGATCGTAAACCGGCGATGGCTTTTTGCAGGGTCGAATGGTCTAGCAGAGCCAACCAGTTGTTCGACGCGCGCGATGATTTCGGCGATCGGGTGGTCAAGCTCCAGGGCCCGCTCCGTTGGAACGACGCCCTTCGGCGTTCGCAGGAACAGCGGGTCGTTCAAAACAAGGCGCAGCCGGCCAAGCGCGTGGCTGACAGCGGACGGCGTCAGGTTCAGTCGCGCGGCCGCGCGCGCGACATGGCGTTCTTCCAGGACCACGCGGAAGAGCACAAGGAGATTCAGTTCGACCCTGGATAGATCAATTTGGTTCAGCATGTTGCTGAAATCATATCGCTGGATTCATCGAGATCAAGGCCTCATGGAATGCGCAGATGGTGCAATCAGGAGCTTCGAAATGATCAGAAGGTCGAAAGGGGTGAGCAAGGGCCATGGCTCGCCGGACAACCGGGACTCGCCGCACAGGATGTCGAGGCGCTCGATGATGATGGCGGCGGCGGCAATTCCTGCTTCCGGTCAGCTTCCAGCCAATGCAGCCGCCGGGGACGACGCGCTAGCCGGTCTCATCAAGCTCGCCGGCGAGAAGAATGCCGCTTTCATGCGTGGCGACATGGGCCGCTGGTCGCAGCTGGTCCGGATTGCCCCGGATTTCACGCTGATGCAGCCCTTCGGTGGCCCTGCCAGCTTCGGATTCGACAGCAGCCCAAAACGGCTGGCTGACCTGGCGCAATATTTCAGGAACGGGGAAACCGGACTGGAGGTCTTGCAGACCTATGCCTCGAACGGGCTCGTTGCGCTCGTCATGATCGAACGCCAGCGCGCGGAGGTCGGCGGCCTGCATGCCCAGGACTGGTCGCTGCGCGTCACGGAGATCTATCGCAAGGACAGCACGGACTGGCAGCTGGTACACCGCCATGCAGATCCGCTGGTCCGGCGCATTTCCTTGCAGCAAGCGGCGATCCTCGCCCGAGGCTGGGCGGAGTAAAGGCGATGTCTTTCGCCCTCCAGAGGCGGCCGGGCTTGCGTGTCGAACTCAGAACGTCATCCGCATGCCCGCATAGAACGCACGGGGCCTTGCCGGGCTCAGCGATCGCGGGTCGTTAAATTCCGCACCGCCATTGGTGAAGTTGGGCAAGGCTTCCCTATCGAAGAAGGTGCCAAGGGTCGAGTAGCGGTTGTCGAAGATGTTGGCGACGCGACCGTAAATCTGCAGGTTCTTGGTGATCTGGTAAGAGGTGTGGAGATTGAACACGGCGTAGGACGGCAGCTTCGGAAACTGGTTGGACTCATCGCCGACGAAATACTGGCTCGAGACAAAGAGCGCGTCACCTCCGACCTTCCAGACATCGGTAACCGCATATTCGATGCTTGCCTTAATAAGGTGGCTAGGGAGGCGCGGAATGTGATTGCCCGGCAAGACCTGGATGTTGCCGGCGTCGGCGAACGGGCTCTCTGATCCAAGCGTCAGCGCGTCGAGGAAGCGCGCGTCCAGGAACGCATAGCTCGCCTGGAACTGAAGCACATTCGACTTCAGGCTCACCTCGGCTTCGATACCCTGCCTGCGCGTCCGGCCGACGTTCTGGAAAAAGCCGAAGCCAGTCAGGCCGGGAATTGGGGTCGCGAGGATGTCGTCGTAGTTGGTGGCACGGTAGGCACCGATTTTCCAGCCGAGCGAGCCGATGTTCAATTCCTTGGTGCCGCGGAAGCCCGCTTCGAAGGTCTTGGAGACGACTTGCTGCAGTGAGGGGTCAGCGATCAGGAACTGCCCGATGATGCATGGCCTCGCCGGATCGGCGCAGCCGAGCTCGAGTGGCGTGGGCACCCGGTTGGCTTCGGAATAGCCCGCATAGGCGGTCACTTCAGAGGTGATCTTGTAGGTGCCGCCGATGATCGGATTGAACCGATCATAGGTATGATCGCCATTGAGTGCGGTGCCGAGCTGGTCCATCAGCGTGACACGGGCCGCATTGAATCGCCCGCCTGCCGTCACCGCAAAGCGATCGTCCACGTTGAACGTGTCGAGCGCATAGAGCCCGTGATATTGGTTGACGGTACGAAGCGACACGGGGCCAACCGAAGTCGGGGCACCGGAGGGACCCAGGAATATGCCGCTGCCCGTGACGACATAGTTCGTGCCTATCGTTCCCAATTCGGCGCTACCGGTGAAGCGCGTGCTGCTGACATCATAGCTCGCGCCAACTACGAAGCGGTTCTCATGACCGAACAGCTGGTCGGTGTTGGTTGCCTGACCGGATACGCCAAATGTGGTCGATTTCGTGCTGGTGCGATCGATCTCGCTGAGGATGGCGTCTGGCGCAAAGGTATTGGCGAGCTGAACGCCATTCAGGCCAAAAGCCGGGACCGTATCATTGCCAAAGCACAGGAGCGTTGGATCGGCACATGCCTGGGCGTCGGTCGGGTTTCCGTCCACGGTGCTCTGTTTGAAGCTGCGCAGATGCGCCGTGCCCTCAAAGGTCCAGGTCGGCGTCGCCTCCACCTTGCCGGTCAGGTTGAGATAGCCGACCTTGTTGGAAATGGTTTGTGGCGTTGTATAGGTCGCGCCCCAATATTGTTGGAGCAGTTCGGCCGGAACAGTGCTGGGTCCTGCCAGGGAATTGTTGGCGACGCCGCCATTGAGGTGGAACTCGTTGCCTTCGAAGCGATACCCGACATCGCCATAGAAGCGCCGAACATCCGATTGCGAGAAATTGCGGAAACCATTGTCGTGAATGCCTTCGAGCGCTCCGTAGACTGCCCAGTTATTGTCGACCTTCTTGCCCCATTGTGCAGAGCCCTGGATGCGGCCGAATGAGCCGCCCATGATATCGATCTCGGCCCCTTGATAGTTGAAGCCGTTCTTCATCTGCAGATCGATGGCGCCGCCGAGCGCGTTAAGGCCGTATGCCGGATTGTTAGTTACGACCACTGCCGATCGGATCGCAGCCGTCGGGATCAGATCCCAATTGACAGTGTCGGAAAACGCCTCGTTGATGCGTACGCCGTTCTGGTAGACGGCGAGGCCCTGCGGCGTGCCGGCCAGAGGTGAAGCGACGAAGCCGCGAAACTGCACATCGGGCTGGAATGGATTGCCGGTCACTTCATTGATGCTGAGACCAGGCACGTACTGCTGCAGGGCAACGGCGATATCTGGCGAGGCGGTACGCCTGATCTGGCTGGCATCGACCGCATTGATCGCGGACGGCACCTTGTCGACATCGAGACCTCGGCCGGTGCCCGGTGAGGTCGGGTAGACGTAAAGGCGTGTCTTCGGAGCGGCGGACGCCGGCGCCCCTACCCGTGCGACCGGCCGCGTTGGCGCACTGCGCCTCACGGCCGACGGCGGTGGTGCGGTGATCTCGACGGCCGGCAGATTCTGGACGTTGGTTTCCTCATCCTGCGCGGCTGCGGCGGGGCCTGCAAGGACCAAGCCCGACACCAGCCCCGTCGACACCGAGGCTATCAACAAACGACGCTTGAACCAAAGAGGCTTGCCCATCCCTGCCTTCCCATCCGTGACCACCGGCTGTTTTGATTTTCGCCGTTTGGTTGAGATGAGTGTATTCGGCGGCAGTGAGTCCGCCAGCCACAAAAGGTCTGGCACTATCCGCACCCGTTTTCCCGACCAAATCGGGAATTTTTCCCGATGCAATCAGGACGCCGCCGTCGGAACCAGCGCCTCCACGGTCAAGCCGCCGTCGCCGGAGACGACGTTGAGCGTGCCGCCCAGCGCCAGAATGCGCTCGCGCATGCCGACGAGGCCGAAGCCGAGCTTCTGGCCCGGCTCCATGCCGCGGCCGTTGTCGCTGACCCGCACGCGCGCATAGCCGCGGCCGCCGGCCTGCTCGACGGGCTCGATCACGACATTGACCGACGTCGCGCCGGCGTGGCGGAACACGTTGGTGAGCGCCTCCTGCACGATGCGGTAGATGGTGAGGTCGGCCGTCTCGCCGGTGACCCCGAGCGTGGCGGAGATCACGGTTTCGATCGCGACGTCGGGATGCGACTCCCGCCACAGCCGCGAGAGCGATTCCAGCGCCTGGCGCAGGCCGAGCTCGGCAAGGCCGACGGGCCGGAGCCGCTCCAGCACCCGGCGGGTGAACTGCTGGAGCTGGTTGATCTGTTCCAGCAAGGCGCTGCCGTGCTTCCGGACCGAGTCGGCATTCGGCACGCGCCCGTCCGCGAGCTTCGCCAGCGCGCTCGCATGCGCGCGCAGCGAGAACAGATACGGCCCGAATTCGTCATGCAGCTCGCGCGCGATCTCCTTGCGCTCGACGTCCTGGAGCGACACCGCGCGCTCGGCCAAAAGCCGCTTTTCCTCCACCGCCTCGCCGAGCGCCGCCGCGAGATGATTGAGCTTGCCGCAGATCGCGGCCAGCTCGGGCGCACCGCCCGGCGTGGCGCGCGCGTCATAATGCCCGCCCTCGATCGCGGTCATCGTCTGCGCCAGCGACTGCAGCGGCGCGAGCGCGCGGCCGACCACCGTCATCATCACCAGGAACAGCGCGAGCGCGATCACCGAGCCGACCTCGAGCTGGGTCACGATGGCGTCCCAGATCTCGGCGATCTCGTCGTCGGGATGCGCGGTGATCACCAGCGAGCCCGGCTTGCCATGGACCGAGACCGGCACGCTCACCGTGGTCTGCTCGGGATGAACCAGGCTGACGAACCAGGCCGGCGGTCCGCGCGCGTCGTCGTCGGCAGGCCGGGGCGGCGTCAGCGGGTTACCGCCGGCGTCCTGAAGCGCGATGCTGACATGGCGCAGGCGGCTCAGATCGCGCGCGATCTGGTTCAGCCTGGCATCCGGATCGGGCGCCTCGTTCAGATCCGCAACGATCATTTCGATGAATTCACGCGCAAGCCGGATCACGCTCTGGTCCTCGGCCTGCACGCGCGGCCCGGCTTCCGCGACCTGGCGGCCGATATTGACGGCGAGCCCCAGCGCCAGCAGCAGCGCCAGCAGAAGGTTGATGCGCGCGCGCAACGATAGATTTTGCCACATTGGTGCTGCCCGTGCCTCGCGAAGGTTGGCCCGCGCCTGTCCGATGACGTTGACAGAGGCGAAGCGCCCGGTATCTAATCGAAAGCGTACAGCAATCCCGGCCGGGTTGCATGAGGCGACATGAGACGCGCGCAGCGTTCTTGTTCGGATCATGCGGCGGAAAAGCAGGCCGAGGCTGTCACGGGGAACGCCTATGCGCATTCTGATCGTCGACGATCATCCCATTGTCGCCTCCGGCTGCCGTGCCGTGCTGGCCGACGAGGGCGAGATCGAGATTTTGGAGGCCGCCGACGCCGAGGACGGCGAATGCGTCTTCATTGTCGAGCGCCCCGACCTGTGCATCATCGACATCAACCTGCCGACCGTCTCCGGCTTCGAGCTCGCGCGCCGCATCCTCGAACGTGCGCCCGAGGCCCGCATCATCATGTTCAGCATGAACGACGACCCTGCGTTCGCCGCGCGCGCGATCGAGTGCGGGGCCAAGGGCTACGTCTCCAAGACCGGCGACCCCGACGACCTCGTCGAGGCGATCCGCGCCGTCGGGGGCGGCGGCACCTATCTGCCGACCGCGATCGCGCGCAGCATCGCGTTTGCAGGACCGACGCTGGCGCAAAGCCCGCTGTCGAAGCTGAACGCGCGCGAGATGGAAATCCTGCGGCTCCTCAGCGCCGGAAAGAGCCTGTCCGAGATCGCCTGGCTGGTGCAGTCGTCCTACAAGACTGTCGCCAACACCTCCTCGATCATGCGACAGAAGCTCGGCGTGAAGACCTCGGTCGAGCTGGTGCGGCTGGCGATCGACAGCGGCGTCGCCTGACGCATACACCGCCACGAATTCGGTCACACAAGCGTTGCAATCTTGATGTGGTTAGATGCCACGGAGCATTACGGCATGACGATCCAGACTGTCTCGACCAACACTTCCTATGGCGGCGTGCAGCGCGTGTACCGCCATGCCAGCCAGGCGACCGGAACCGACATGGTGTTCTCGGTCTATGTTCCCCCGCATGCGGCCGGCGCAAAGCTGCCCGTGGTCTGGTATCTCTCCGGCCTCACCTGCACCCATGCCAACGTCACCGAGAAGGGTGAATTCCGCAAAGCCTGCGCCGAGCTCGGCCTGATCTTCGTCGCGCCGGACACCAGTCCGCGCGGGCCCGACGTGCCGGGCGATGCCAACAATGCCTATGATTTCGGCCTCGGCGCCGGCTTCTATGTCGACGCGACGCAACAGCCGTTTGCGCGCAACTATCGCATGTGGAGCTATGTCACCGACGAGCTGCCCAAGCTCGTGGCGGAGAATTTTCCGGTCGACGCCAAGCGGCAATCGGTGATGGGACATTCGATGGGCGGCCACGGCGCGCTGACGGTCGCGCTGCGCAATCCGCACCGCTATCGCGCCGCCAGCGCATTCGCGCCGATCGTGGCGCCTTCGCTCGTGCCCTGGGGCATCAAGGCGCTAACCGGCTATCTCGGACCGAACAAGGAGACCTGGCGCAACCACGACACCGTGGCGCTGATCGAGGACGGCGCGAAATATTCCGGCTTCCTCGTCGACGTCGGCGAGGCCGACAATTTCCTGAAAGAACAGCTCCGGCCCGAGCTGCTCGAGGCCGCCTGCACCAAGGCGGGCATCCCGCTGACGCTGCGGCGGCAGGCGGGATATGACCACAGCTATTATTTCATCTCGACCTTCATGGGCGATCATCTGCACTGGCATGCGGAAAGATTGAAGGGGTGATTTCTTCCTTCTCCCCTTGCGGGAGAAGGTGGCGCGAAGCGCCGGATGAGGGGTATCTCACCGCGCGTTCAAATAAGAGTTGGACTCGCGGAGAGATACCCCTCACCCGTCTCGCCGCTACGCGGCGAGCCACCCTCTCCCGCAAGGGGAGAGGGTGCAGCGGCGCTCGCGGAGAGAAAATCTACTCCGGTTTCCCGTAATTCGGCGCCAGCAATCGATTGCGGATCAGATAGCTCATCGTGCGCGACCACGATTCGTCCGTGTTGCCGCGCATGTCGGCGCTGGCGACGGTGATCATGTTGCCGGTCTTCACGTCGCGCAGATAGATGTTGAGATTGATGATCAGGTTCGAGACCTTCTGCACCATGCCGGTGATCTCGAGGTCGGCGCCGAGCTGCCCGGCAAGCTTGAGGTCGCAGCCGCCGCAGGCCTGCAGATTGGCGTGACGGGCGGCATCCCTGACCGGCGCGATGTCGAGCAGCTGGAACCTTCCTGACAGCGCCAGTTCCTTGCGCAGCTGCTCGCTGATGCGCTCGAGCCGCGCCGCCTCCGGCTTGGAGCCGTAGAACTCGCCGGGAAGGCTGGTGTCGATCAGCTCGAAATCGAACACCGCGAGCCTTGGCGGATCGGCCAACGCGACCGACCCCGTCAACAGCAAAGCTGCGAAACAGATCAGCGCTCGCATGATCGTGAACCCGGGCCTCGCGCGAGCGGGGACGAAATGCGGGGTTGCAAGCCGGGTCAAATCGGTCATGCTTTAGCAGAGACAATTCTCCACCGGCGGTCAAGCCAGGGAGAACATCTGGAGGAAACATGATCCGATGGTTGGTCGGCCTGATCGGCCTGGGTCTTGCCGCGACGAGCGCGCTCGCGGCCGACCCGGTGCAGATCGGCGTCGGCTATCTCGGCGTCGCCGGCACCAGATCGACGCTGTCGCTGGTCGAGCAGCCCGCGGAGAATGACGGCGTCGCCGGCGCGCGCCTCGCCATCGAGGACAACAACACCACGGGAAAATTCCTCAACCAGCGTTTCACGCTGGAGGAGCGCCGCATCAGGGAAGGCGAAGATCCGGTCCAGGCTGCGGCTGCGCTTGCCGAGAAAAACGGCTTCATCATCGCCGACCTGCCGGCCGACGCGCTGTTGAAGGTCTCGGATGCCCTGCGCGAGCGCGGCACGCTGCTGTTCAACGCCGGCGCGATCGACGAGCGCCTGCGCGAGGCCGATTGCCGCGCCAACGTCATCCACACCGCACCGACGCGCGCGATGCTGGCCGATGCGCTCGGCCAATATCTGGTGTGGAAGCAGTGGAAGCGCTGGGTGCTCGTGGTCGGCTCGCATGACGAGGACAAGCTGTTTGCAGACGCGCTCCGGCGTACCGCCACACGCTTCGGCGCCAAGATCGTGCAAGAGAAGACCTTCGAGGACAAGGGCGGCGCGCGCCGCACCGATAGCGGTGTCACGCTGATCCAGCGCCAGATGCCGGTGTTCACGCAACAGTTGCCGGCCTATGACGTGCTGGTCGCCGCCGACGAGAGCGAAGTGTTCGGCGCCTATCTGCCCTATCGCACCTGGGACCCCCGCCCCGTCGCAGGCTCGGCCGGCCTCGTGCCGCGCAGCTGGGACGCATCGCAGGACCAGTGGGGCGCGATCCAGATGCAGAACCGCTTCATCAAGCTGAACTCGCGGCGCATGACCCCGCTCGACATGCAGGCCTGGACGGCGGTACGCATGATCGGCGAGGCCACCTCGCGCACCAATTCCGGCGACGTCAAGAAAGTCACCGACTTCATCAAGGGGCCGGATTTTTCAGTCGCTGCCTTCAAGGGCACAAAACTGACCCTGCGCGACTGGAACCTGCAGCTGCGCCAGCCGATCCTGCTGGTCGACGGCCGCATGGTGGTGTCGGTATCGCCGCAGGAGGGATTTCTGCACCAGGTCTCCGAGCTCGACACGCTCGGCTACGACCGCCCGGAGAGCAAATGCAAGCTGAAATGAGGACGCGAATGTTGCGCATGTGGCGTGTGGGGTTGCTGTCCGGACTGGCGCTTGCGGCCGCGCCCGCGCATGCGTTCATCGCCTATGTCTCGAACGAGAAGAGCAACACGGTCTCGGTGATCGACACCGACAGCTGGACCGTGACCAAGACCATCAAGGTCGGCCAGCGCCCGCGCGGCATCGATTTCACGCGCGACGGCAAGTTCGTGATGGTCGCGGTCGGCGACGACGACACCATCCAGGTGATCGATGCGAAGACGCAAGCGATCGTGGACAGCCTGCCCTCCGGGCCCGACCCGGAATTGTTCGCGCAGGATGCCGCCGGAAAAATCCTCTATGTCGCCAACGAGAACGATAACACGGTGACCGTGATCGATCTGGAGAAGCGTGCGCGGCTCGGCGACATCCAGGTCGGCGTCGAGCCCGAGGGCATGACCATCAGCCCCGACGGCAAGACACTGATCAACACGTCCGAGACGACCAACATGGCGCATTTCATCGACACCTCGTCGCGCCAGATCGTCGCCAACGTGCTGGTCGACGCCCGGCCGCGCTTTGCCGAATTCAAGCACGACAGTTCCGAGCTGTGGGTGTCCTCGGAGATCGGTGGCACCATCTCGATCATCGATCCCAAAAAGCACGAGGTGACCGGCAAGGTCACGTTCGAGATTCCGGGGTTGCGGAAAGAGGCGATCCAGCCGGTCGGCATCGGCATGACCAAAGACGACAAGACCGCCTTCGTCGCGCTCGGCCCGGCCAACCGCGTCGCCGTGGTCGACGTCGCGTCGCGCAAGGTGACGAAATATTTGCTGGTGGGGCAGCGCGTCTGGCACATGGCGTTCACGCCGGACGAGAAATACCTGCTCACCACCAACGGCGTGTCGAACGACGTCTCGGTCATCGACGTCGCCGCGCAAAAGGTGATCAAGACCATTCAGGTGGGCGAACTGCCCTGGGGCATTACGATCTCGCCATGACCAGCCCTGCTCCCATCGCCGAGCCACAGGAGATGCCGAGGCTGCAAGCGGCCGCGGTGCCGGCGCTGTCGATCGACGGCGTCAGCCATTCCTACGGGCCGCGCCGGGCGTTGATGGACGTCTCCTTCAATGTGCAGCCTGCGAGCTTCACGGCGCTGCTCGGGCTCAACGGCGCCGGCAAGAGCACGCTGTTCTCGCTGATCACGCGTCTGTTCGGCATCCAGAGCGGCCGCGTCGGCATTTTCGGCCACGACATCAGCAAGAGCCCCGGCGAGGCGCTGCGGCTGCTCGGCGTCGTGTTCCAGCCGCGCACGCTCGATCTCGACCTGTCGCTGACGCAGAACCTGCTCTATCACGCCGCACTCCATGGCATCAGCCGGCGCGAGGCGGCCGCGCGCAGCGGCGAGCTGCTCGGCCGCATCGGGCTCGAAGAGCGTGCCGGCAGCAAGGTGCGCGATCTCTCCGGCGGCCAGATGCGGCGGTTGGAGATCGCACGCGCCCTGCTGCACCGGCCGCGGCTGCTGTTGCTGGACGAGCCGACCGTCGGCCTCGACGTCAAGGCGCGCGCCGACATCATCAGCCATGTCCGCCAGCTCGTGACCGAGCAAGGCATCGGCGTGCTCTGGGCCACGCATCTGTTCGACGAGATCATGGCCGGCGACGACCTCGTGGTGCTGCACCAGGGCAAGGTGCTGGCGCAGGGGCCGATGAGCCGCGTCATCACGGATGCCGGCGCGCAGGACGTCAACACCGCCTTCATGCGCCTGACCGGTGCGCAGACGATGCCGGGAGGCGGCGCATGAGCAGCATCACGACGCGGGATACACCGCGCGGTTTCTCGGCCGCGGAATACATGACCTGCCTCACCGGCATCGTCTGGCGCGAGGGGCTGCGCTTCCTGCATCAGCGCGAGCGCTTCGTCTCGGCGCTGGTGCGCCCGCTGGTATGGCTGTTCATCTTCGCCGCCGGCTTCCGCCAGGTGCTCGGCATCTCCATCATCCCGCCCTACGAGACCTACATCCTCTACGAGGTCTATATCGCGCCCGGGCTGATGGCGATGATCCAGCTCTTCAACGGCATGCAGTCCTCGCTCTCGATGGTCTATGACCGCGAGATGGGCAATATGCGGACGCTGCTGGTGAGCCCGCTGCCGCGCGGGTTCCTCCTGTTCTGCAAGCTGCTGGCGGGCACCGCGGTGTCGCTGCTCCAGGTCTATGCGTTCCTGCTGATCGCCTGGTTCTGGGACATCACCCCTCCCGCGATCGGCTATCTCACCGTGCTGCCGGCGCTGATCCTGTCGGGGCTGATGCTGGGCTCGCTCGGCATGCTGATCTCCTCCGGCATCAAGCAGCTCGAGAGTTTTGCCGGCGTGATGAACTTCGTGATCTTTCCGATGTTCTTCGCCTCCTCCGCGCTCTACCCGCTCTGGCGGGTGCAGGAGGGCAGCCCCTATCTCTACTATCTCTGCCAGGCCAACCCGTTCACCCATGCGGTCGAGCTGATACGTTTTGCATTCTACGGGCAAATCAACTGGATCTCGCTGGCGGTAGTGGCGGCCTGCACAATCGTCTTCATGATCGGCGCGATTCTGGCCTATGATCCCTCGCGCGGGCTGGCGCGACGGGGCCCTGCGGGAGGCGAAGGATGAAGGTTCTGGCCATGGCCGCTTTTGCGCTCGCCGTTGCGAGCACGGCTGCGTGCGCCGCCGATCCACGCTATCCCAACTGGCCTTGCACGCAGGCCAAGGTGCCGGACATCTCGCTCGCCGCCGTCTGGGCCGGTCCCGCACTCGACGACGCCGAGACCAAATGGAAGGACGACGCAAAGGTCACCGCGCTGGTCTCAAAACTGTCGGCGCGGAAGACGCCGATGGACGAGGCCGAGAAGTCGGTGAAGGAGTTTTTGGCCGGCTCCGCCGCTGACAAGACGGCGAACGCCAAGCTGTTGTTCGCCGGCTTGTTCGACACGCTCAACGCCCAGCGCTCGCAGGTCATGAACGGGCTCGAACGCGTCAGCCGCAAACAGCGCGAGGCGGCCGACAAGATCCGCGAGGAGTCGATCCAGCTCCAGGCGCTCCAGAGCGCGACACCACGCGACGACGCAAAGGTCGATGCGCTCAGCAACCAGTTGATCTGGGAAACCCGCATTTTCGAAGATCGCCACAAGGTGGTGCGGTTCGTCTGCGAGGTTCCGACCGCGATTGACCAGCGCCTGTTCGCTCTCGGACGCGTGATCCAGCAAGAAATGGAATAGCGTCAGCCTCGCTGACGACGACTTTCGGAAAGTTCCCGCGATATCAGCGCCATCGTTACCCTTTGCCGCGCTATCAGCCGGAACCAAATCGCTCTAGGATGGCTTGTCGACGTGAACTCCAAGACGTCGGGAGGCCTCGATGGGAACAACAAAATTCATCTTCGCATGCGCTGCAGCCATCAGCACGCTTGCGTCCCCCGCTTTTGCTGACGACATGACCGGGATGGTCACCAGAATCGACCGGCTCAACAGCACGATCTCGATCCAGCAGACACAGAAGGGCACGGTCGGCGGCAGCGCAGGCGGCGCCGGCACGCTTCAGGAGTACAAGGCCAAGGACGCCGCGATGCTGGATGCCGTCCATGCCGGCGACAGGGTGACGTACTCGGCGACCGACAATAACGGTACGGGCACGCTGACGAAGCTGCAGAAGCAGTAACCCTGCATCTTCACCTGTCCCCGCGCGCGGCACGGCGTCATGGCCGGGCTTGTCCCGGCGATCCACGCCCAACCACGCGGATTAAGAACGTGGATGCCCGGGACAAGCCCGGGCATGACGACCTGTACCTACTGCTCCGGCCGCGGCTGCGGCGGCGTCTCCTCGGTCGGGAGGTTTGCGCGCTCCCAGCCGTCGGTGCCGTCGGGGTACCAGGCGACGTTGGCATAACCGTAAGCCAAGGCGCGCTTGGCGGCGTTCCAGGACATCCAGCAGTCGGCCAGGCAATAGATTACCAGCAGCGCAGCCTTGTCGCCGCGCGCGGCGTGGGCGAGGCCGCGCTGGAAATAATCGTCCATGGCGGGCGGCAGCACGCCGTAGCCGGTGTCCGGCAGCCAGGTGCTGCCCGGTATGTTTTTTCGCGGCATATCGCGCCAGACGGTGCCTTCGGGAAGGTTCTTCGGCTTCGGCGCGCGCGGCAGCACGTCGATGAAGGCGCCGCTCTTCGCACGCCAGATCGCTTCGGCCTCAGCAGTCGTCAGCACGCGCGCGCCAGTGAGCGTCGCCGGCACCGGCGCGCGGTAATTGTCGGAGCGATACCCCTCGGGCTCGAACGGCTCCTGCTGCTGCGCCAACGCCGGCGCCACCAGAATGGCGGCAACCAGCGCAGCGGCAACGCGCCGCCTCACGGCGTCTTCTTGGCCGTCTCCGCGCCGAGCGGCTTGTCGCTCTCGTCGAGCAGCGGTACGCCGAAGTCGAGCAGGATCTTGTTGATCTCGCCCTGGTTCTCCTGGATCAGCTTGTTGAGCTGCCGCTTCCAGTTCTGGTCGGCGGGGCGCACGCCCATGCCGATGCGATAGATCAGCTTTGGCCCCGAGGTTTCCTTCACCAGCGACGTGACATGAAGCGAGCCGGCCTTCTTCGCATAATACCCGGCCATCGGACCCCACAGCACGCCGGCGTCGATCTTGCCGGCGACGAGGTCGTCGACCATCGCCTGCGCGGAGTTGTCGAAGCGCGTGTCGATCATCAGCGGATAGGGTTTTGCATCGCCCATCAGGCCGGCGATCGCCATGTTGGTCGCCGGCGGCGTGCCGGCGACGATGCCGACATGCTTGCCCTTCAGGCGCGCGTCTTCGAGCGTATCGACGTCCTCGAGCCCGCTGCCGGTCTTGGCGACCAGCGCATAGGTCGTGCGGTAATAGGGATTGGTGCCCTGCACGAGGTCATCGCCTTGCGGAAATCCCATGATGACGTCGCAGCGATGCGCGCCCAGCGTCATGCGCACGAAGCCGGTGGCCTGCGGGAAGAAGACGTAGTCGAGCTTCTTCTGGAGCTTGTCCGCGAGCAGCTCGGCGAGCTTGTTCTCGAACCCCTCGCCCTTCTCGTTCGAGAACGGCAGATTGCGCGGGTCTGCACAGACGCGCAGCACTTTTGGATCGACCAGCTCGAACGAGAGGTCGCCGGTCTCGCTGGTCTGCGCAATGGCGACGTCGCCGAACGCGCAGGACGCCACCAGGACCCACAGTGAAAACAACCAGCGACGATGTCGCCCGGCCTCCGTCATCGCGCTTCCTCCTCGGTTTGTTTGAATGCTAGCCATGCAACGCATGACGCGCCATGCTTTGCCAAACTTTGTGTTGGCTTTGGTTTGTTGCAGTGCAGTGCGGCAAGCCATCTGAACTGAGGCGGAAAAGTGTCTCGCATCGCTTCCTTGATCGCAGCCCTGTCCCTGCTGGGGACAGCAACGCTAGCACGCGCCGGGGCAGCCGAATTGCCTGTGAGCGAAGTCGCACCGGGAATCTTCGTGCACTCCGGGACCACCGCCCTCATGACCCGCGAGAACGAAGGCGACATCGCCAATGTCGGCTTTATCGTCGGCGAGGATGCGGTGGCCGTGATCGACACCGGCGGCAGCCTCCGTGAGGGCGAGGCGCTGCTGGCGGCGGTGCGGGCTCGCACATCCAAGCCGATCCGCTACGTCATAAACACCCATGGCCATCCCGACCATGTCTTCGGCAATGCGGCCTTTGCCGGAGAGGGAACCAGCTTCGTCGGCCACAGCAAGCTGCCGCAGGCGCTGGCGACGCGCGGGCCGTATTATCTCGACAATTTTAGACGCATCATGGGTAGCGAATTGATCGATCCCGTGAAGATTGTGCCGCCCACCCTGCTCGTCGTTGATACCCTGAAGCTCGATCTCGGGTCGCGCCGCCTCACCTTGCGGGCCTGGTCGGCCGGGCACAGCGACAACGATCTGACCGTGTTCGACGAGACCAGCAAGACGCTGTTCGCGGGCGATCTCGTCTTCCTCCGCCATATTCCGGTGATGGACGGCAGCATCCGCGGCTGGCTCGGCACGCTCGGGGAACTCGATAAAATTCCGGCGCAGCGCGTCGTGCCGGGTCACGGGCCCGTGAGCGACTGGCCTGCCGCGCTCGGCGACGAGCGGCGTTATCTCACGACCCTGCTGGCGGACGTCCGGGCGTCGAACAAGAAGGGCGAGCCGATCCGGACTGCCGCCGACAAGGCGGCCGCATCGGAACGGCCGCATTGGCAATTGTTCAACGACTACAATGCTCGCAACGCAACCGCAGCATTTTCGGAAATTGAATGGGAGTAGTGGACGCGCTACGCTGGACGGGGGATCGGCTGCGCCGCCCCAGAGAAAACTGCTTCGTCCGCACGGAACCACGACCATGACGGGATGCACACGCCGCCTGCCCCTGATCGCCGCATTGCTTGGCATCGCCTTCGCTCTGCCGGCGAGCGCCGAGGAGGCTTACGATCCCTGGCCGGGCCTGGTGCAGGACATCTTCAGCAACCGTCCGATCAACGACGGCAACGACGTCATCGGCATCGAGATGCCCTATCGCGCCGAGGACGCGGCGATCGTGCCGGTGACCCTGCGCAGCAAACTGTCGCCCGCGGATAGCCGCCGCATCCGTTCGATCACGCTGGTGATCGACCGCAACCCCGCGCCGATGGCAGCGAAGTTCGAGCTCGGCGCAGATGCCAACGTCACCGAGATCTCCACGCGCGTCCGCGTCAACAACTATACCGACGTCCACGCGGTTGCCGAGCTCAGCGACGGCCAGCTCTACGTCGCCAAGACCTATGTGAAGGCCTCAGGCGGCTGCTCGGCGCCGGCAGGAAAGAACATCGAGGAAGCCAGGAACCGGCTCGGCCAGATGCGCTACCGGCAATTCGCGCGCGAGGAGGCACCGGCCAGCCGCGTCCGCGAGGCGCAGATCATGATCGGCCATCCCAACAATTCCGGGCTGCAAATGGATCAGGTCACGCAGCTCTACATCCCCGCCTTTTTCGTCAACCAGCTGAAGCTGGCGCAGGACGACAGCCCCGTGCTGTCGATGGAGGGCGGCATCTCGATCTCGGAAGATCCCAATCTGCGCTTCACCTACGTCTCCAATGGCGCCAGGCGCTTCCGCGCGGAAGCGAAGGACACGGACGGGCACGTATTCCGCAATGAATGGGACGTGGAGAAGCCGGGGACGTGAGGTCTCTCGATCGTCATGGCCGGGCATAGCCGTCCGAAGGACGGCGTCGCTTTGCTCGCCTATGTCCCGGCCATCCACGCACTTCGCGCCTATCCTAAGAACGTGGATGCCCGGGACAAGCCCGGGCATGACAACTACGGTTGGCGTGAAGCTAGCCGTCAGAAACACCTCACCTCGGCTTCCGCCTGCGCGCGCCTGAGATCGTTCACCGCCGAATTTGCCTGCTCGGATGTACGAAACTGGACGCCGAGATTGCCGCGCACCTGGGACATGCTCAGCGCCGTCTCGGCGGTGACGTAACGGTCATAGGACACGATCGAGGCCACCACGTCGATCGAGCAGGAACATTGCTCGATCGACTGCCGGCTCTCGCCATTGGCCTTCATGCAGCCATAGACGTATTCGGCACGCGCCGAGGTCGGATAATCGTTGGCCTCCTCGGCACGCGCGGCGTAGACGGTCGCAGCCCACACCGCCAATGCGGCGACAATCGGTCGTAGCTGTCCCGCCAGATTCATGAGCGTCCTCCCGCTGGTTGCGACGAAAGCTATGCTATGCGTATTGTCATGAAAAGCACTCCCTTCGAGGAAACGGCTCACAAGGTGATGAGAGCACTTGGTTTGAGAGCGCCGGGACGAACATTGGCGCTCGCGATGACGCTGGCGCTGTCGCTGGCCGCCCCCGGCCGCGCCGCGGATACGATCCGCCTTGCAGTGCAGAAGACCGGAACATTCTCCTGGGAGCTGGCGGCGATCCGCGCCGGCGGGCTCGACAAGGAAGCCGATCTGTCGCTCGACGTCGCCGAGCTCGCGAGCCCCGAGGCCGGCAAGATCGCGCTACGCGCCGGGAGTGCCGACATCATCCTGTCCGACTGGCTGTGGGTGTCGCGCGAGCGCGGGCTCGGCGCCAAGCTCACCTTCTATCCCTATTCCAGCGCGCTCGGCGCGGTGATGGTGCCGGCCTCGTCGCCGCTCAAGACGCTCGCCGACCTGAAGGGACGGAAGCTCGGCGTCGGCGGCGGCGCGATCGACAAGAGCTGGCTGCTGCTGCAGGCGCGGATGAAGCAGGACGGCATCGACCTGAAGTCCGATGCAAGCATCGTCTATGGCGCGCCGCCCTTGATTGCCGCCAAGGCGCTCGACGGCGAGATGGATGCCAGCCTCAACTTCTGGAATTTCTGTGCGCAGCTCGAGGCCAAGGGCTTTCGCCGCCTCGCCGGCATCGAGGACATTTTGCCGAAGCTGGGGGCCAAGGGCGCGGTGTCCGCGGTCGGCTACGTCTTCGACGAAGGCTGGGCCGCAAGCCACCGCGATGCAGTGGCGCGTTTCATTGCGATGACCCGCAAGGCCAAGCAGCTGCTGATCACCTCGGACGCCGCCTGGGACAAGATAGCGCCGCTCACCGGCGCGAGCGATCCGGCCATCCTTAAGACCTACCGCGACCGCTATCGCGACGGCATTCCGCGCCGGAGCATCGTGGACGAGGAGGCGGATGCGCGCGTGCTCTATCGCGTGCTTGCCGAGATCGGCGGACGCGACCTGGTCGGGCCGGCGGCCGAGCTCGATCCCGGCACCTTCTATCACGCGGTCCCCGGAGACTGAGGTGCTGCGTCTTCTCTCGTTTTCCCTGTTCCTCGCAACCTGGTGGATTGCCGCGCTGTTCGTCGGCGGCGCAAAGCTGCCCTCCCCGCCTGCCGTGCTCAACGTCATCATCGCGGAAGCATCGAGCGGCGCCCTGTTCCTGCATCTCGGCGCCACGCTGGCGCGCGTCGCGCTCTCCTTCGTGCTGGCGATGTCGCTCGGCAGCGCCATCGGCTATTTGATGGGACGGGTGAAGCTCGCCGACCGGCTCGGCGATCCCTGGCTGATCCTCCTGCTGAACCTGCCGGCGCTGGTCGTGATCGTGCTGGCCTATATCTGGGCCGGCCTGACCGAAGCGGCCGCGATCGCGGCGATCGCCATCAACAAGCTGCCGACCGCCATCGTCACCTTGCGCGAGGGCACGCGTGCGCTCGACCGTTCGCTGGACGAGATGGCCACCGTGTTCGCGATGCCGCGCTGGCGTGCGTTCCGCCACGTCGTGCTGCCGCAGCTTGCGCCCTATATCGCAGCCTCGGCCCGCTCCGGATTATCGCTGGTATGGAAGATCGTGCTGGTGGCCGAGCTGCTGGGACGGCCGAACGGCGTCGGCTTCGAGATCGGCGTCGCCTTCCAGCTGTTCGACACGCCGCGACTGCTGGCCTATTCGCTCACCTTCGCGGCCGTCGTGCTCGTCATCGAAACCTTGCTGGTGCAGCCGTTCGAAGCCCGCGCAACCCGGTGGCGGCCCCGTGCGGCTTGAAGTCGATATCTCCGGAAAGACGTTCAGGAGTGCCGCGGGCGAAACGCACGAGGTGCTGGCCCCGGTCAGCTTCGCGCTTCAATCCGGTGAGGTCGGCGTTTTGATCGGCCCCTCCGGCTGCGGCAAGAGCACGATGCTGCGCATCATCCTCGGGCTCGACCGCGATTTCCACGGGACCATCGCGCGTCCACCAGAAGCGCGGATCGGGATGGTGTTCCAGGAGCCGCGGCTGTTGCCGTGGCGCTCGGTCGAGCAGAATGTGCGGCTTGCAGCTCCTGGCATCTCCGAGGCGAAGCTGTCGGAGCTGTTCAGGATCCTGGAGCTGGAGGCGCATCGCAGCCACTTTCCCGGCGAATTGTCGCTGGGTCTTGCCCGGCGCGTCGCGCTGGCCCGCGCCTTCGCGGTCGAGCCCGATCTGCTCGTGCTCGACGAGCCCCTCGCCTCGCTCGACGACGCGCTCGCCGGCCGCCTGCGCGACGAGATCGCGACGCTGGTCGCAAGCCGCCCCATGATGACCCTGCTCGTCACCCACAGCCTCGACGATGCGGTCCGCCTCGGCGACCGCTTGTTCTTCCTGTCGCCGCAGCCGGCGCGAATTCTGGCAGAAGTGCCCATCAGCATCCCGCGTGGCGCACGCGGCGACGCAGAGATCGCCGCGATCAGGGCGGACCTCGTGGCGAGAATCCAAGGCGAACATGGCGGCGAACACGCCGGGCGTGATGCCTCATAGGCAGCCACGCAAAGCGCGTGCTAAACAGGGCCCGTAGCGGAGCCCGATGATGAAGCGAATGGTCGCCCTCATGACGCTTGGCCTCGCTCTCGTCGCGACCATGGCGAGCGCGCAGGACATGATGCGTGACGTCGACCTCACGTCACCCGCGATGGTCTCCGCGGAAATGAGCCGGCAGGAGGTCGAGGCCATCCTGGCCAAAGCCAGCGCCGGGGCGCCGGCCGATTTCACCGGCAAGCGGTTGTCGGGGCTTGATCTCTCGGGTCTCGACCTTTCCACGGCGATTCTCCGTGCGGCACGACTCAACAAGACGAAACTCGCCGGTGCCCGTCTTGATCAGGCGATCCTCGATCAGGCGTGGCTGCTGGACGCTGATCTCGCGGGCGCGAGCCTGAAGGGCGCCAATCTGTTCGCCTCGCAGATGGCGCGCGCGCGTCTGGACGGCGCGGACCTGACCGGTGCTCGCATCGCGGCCGACCTCACCGGCGCAAGCCTGATCGGCGCCTCGATTGCGAACGCGCATCTTGGCGCCGATATGCGCAACCAGTCGATGGGGCTGATGCGCGCCGTGCTGCGATCCGCCAATCTGGAAGGATTGAACGCGCGCAATGCCGACCTGTCGCGCGTCGATCTCGAATTTGCCTCCCTCAAGGGAGCCGACCTGACCGGCGCATCGCTCAAAAATGCTCAGCTCGGCGGCGCCGACCTGACCGGAGCCACCGTCACTGACGCCGATTTCGAGGGCGCTGATCTTGCCTCGGCGAAGCTGATCGCGCCGATCGGCCTTGACCGCGCCAGGAATTTCGACAAGGCAAAGAACCGCGAGCGCCTGATCAGGGAATAACAGGGCGCCTTTGGGAGGATCGGCTGATGCGTTGGTTTCTGGCTTTGATCGCGTTGTTGACGTTGGCCGGCGAAGCCGCCGCCCAAAGCAAGGGCAAGGGCATCCGGCTCTGGAATTTGACGACGGAGACGATCTCCGGCCTCCAGCTCTCGCCCGCCGGCAAGACCGAGTGGGGGCCGAACCAGTGCCTGAACGACAAGGACAAGGAGGTCGACCACGACGAGCGGCTGCGCATCACCGGCGTCGAACCCGGCCACTACGACGCCAGGGTCAGCTATCCCAATGCGCGGCAGTGCATCGTCCGCGACATCGAGATCAAGGCGGACGCGGTGTTCTCGATCGCCGACAAGGATCTGAAGGACTGCACGAAATAGCGAAGGCGGCTTACGCCTTGTCGTTCGGGTGCGGATATTCGCAGCGCCACCGCACCGCCTGCCACTTCGGATGGTCGCCGACCCATTGGGCGATATAGGGCGGCGCAGCCATCACGCATTGCCTCGGCGACCCCGCAAAGTTGAACACCAGATGCTGCTCCTCGCAAGTCGCAGGCGAGAGCACCGCACACACAGTCACCACCAGGTCAATCGGGTTCATGCCGGGATCCTGTCGCAAGGGGACAATGGAGATTAGCACGAAAGATTACGTTCCGAGGAGCAGGAAGTTTCAGACGGACGGGATGTTCCCTCTCCCCGCGCGCGGGAAGAGGCGGAACAAACACCCTAGAAGTTTACCCCGAACACCAATCGCGCCTGATGACGCTCGAAATTGACGAGGTCGAGATTGCCGCCCGATCCGGCGGGGCGGCCCCAGGCCTGCATGCTCCAGCTCAGGGTGAGCCGCGACTTCTCCGATAGCTGGAAATAGGCGGTCGGACCGACAAACAGCGCCTGCCCCGAGAACTCACCGAGGCCGATGCCCTCATACTGGCGGAAGTAGCGCATCTCCCCACCGAGCAGAAAATTGGGGCGCACGCGCACCAAGCCGCCAAACGCCGCCCCGATCGTCGAACTCTTCTCGGACAGACCTGCCACCTCGAAGCGCGCCCATTCCGGCTGATAGATCAGGTTGAGCGCGCCGATGACGAAGTTCGGGACCAGCTCGCGGTCGAAAGCGAGCGTGAATTCGGAGCCGTACATCCGTCCCTTCGCGCCGCTGGTCTCGTCGATGCGATCGCCATGGAGTTCGGCGGCGACAGTCAATCCGAATGGCGCGCGCCCGCGGTCGAGCAGGCGGTAACGCAGGTCGAGCGAGGCGCCCTGGAAATTGAACTGACGGCGGTCGTCGATGTCGGGAACGCCGGTGATGTCATGCAGCGTGGCGGTGCCGCCGACCTCGATACGGAAGTTCGGCAGCGGCACGACTTCGATCTCGACCTCCTGCTGGAGGGCGCGATAGGTGCCGCCCTTGCCGAAGCGTCCCGTGGTCTGAGTCTGGAATTCGCGCTCGCCGGGATTGCCGACATCGGTGCCGATCATGAAGCCGAAGATGTGCTCGGTATCAAAGCTCTCTTCGGCACTGACACACGCCGGTGCAAGCGCAACACCGAACGCAATTGCCGTCCAGATCGTGTGGGCTCCAATGGGCATTGCGAACACTACCACGGCTTCGACGGCGTTCGCCATCGAAGCCGCGGCAGGTCGTCAGTCTTACTTGCGCGCAGCGCAGGCGTACATGTTGATTTCCATGCCGACCGGCACTTCCACGATCTTCGGAGCTTTCCAAGCCATTCGGGTCTCCCAAGGGTATTGAGCGCGACATCGCGCGGGGCAAAACCTAGGGCTGCGTCAGGTGCAGCGCAAGCCTGGAATCGAAGCGCAAACACGGCGAACTGTCGCGTTATGCTCGCGAATTTCCCTCTCGGGCAAATCGCCTTCGCTCCCAGTCAAGCGCCGCGTCTCTCACCGCAACAGGCGCAGCAGCGCGCGGCCGGCGCGCGAGTTCAGCTCCTTCGCATCCAGCGTTCCGTCCTTGTCGGGATTCGCTGCGTTGAAGCGCTGCTCCACCACCGCGAGATATTCGTCGAGCGTGAGAGTCCCGTCGCGATCGGGATCGGCGGCGGCGAGTTCTTTCGCCGTTAACCGTCCGCGCAATTCGCGCGCGTCCAGCGTGCCGTCGTGATCGGGATCGAGCTTTGCGAACAGCGCGGCGGCCGCCTTCTTTACCTCGGCGAGATCGAGCGTGCCGTCATTGTCGGTATCGAACATCTTTACGGCGTTGCCGGAAGCAGCCCAAGCTGGACCGGACAGCACTGCAATCGTGAGCGCAAGCGCAACTGAGCGACGTGAAATCATCAAACCCTCCTGACCAGCCCCCCGATTCGTAGGGGGTCGAAACGACATAAGTCTACAAGCGAGCCCCGGTTCAAGTCCGGAATTGCAACCTGCGCACCGCACAACTCGCGGAACCCGACGGCCCGGGCAGAGCGGCCGAAGCCGTCTCCGCTTCATGCCACGGAATTTTTTCAGCGTCTGCGCACAAGTGAAAGTCGGTTGTCAGGTTTCTGTCAGGTGACCGGCATCTGGCATCCAACATATCGGCAACGCACTTGCGACTTTCGTATTGACGTGTTTTGCGTTCGGGCGGAGTGTTGCTCCTGCAGCGTCAAAAGGCGCGCATATTGGGAGGAACGGATGAAACGCTTTGCGATGGCCGCGAGCCTCGTCATGCTTGCATCGACTTGTGCGAGCGCACAGACCACCGAGCAACTGGTCAAGGGCGCGACCGATACATCGAACGTTCTCAATTACGGGATGGGCTACAATCTGCAGCGCTTCTCGACGCTGAACCAGGTCAACAAGGACACCGTCAAGAATCTCGTCCCGGTCTGGAACTACAGTTTCAACGACGATCGCAGCGAGGAATCGCAGCCGCTGGTGTACCAGGGCGTGATCTACGTGACCTCGCACAACGCCACCATGGCGGTCGACGCCAAGACCGGCAAGCAGATCTGGAAATCCAAGGTCGAGTATCCCGCCGAGACGCCGCGCATCGTCTGCTGCGGCATCATCAACCGCGGCGCCGCGCTCTATGACGGCAAGGTCTTCCGCACCACGCTCGACGCCAACGTGATCGCGCTCGATGCCAAGGACGGCAAGGAGCTGTGGCGGCAGAAGGCCGCCGACATCAAGGAAGGCTATTCGATGACGGTGGCCCCGCTGGTCGCCGACGGTGTCGTCATCACCGGCATCTCCGGCGCCGAATTCGGCACCCGGGGCTTCATCGACGGCTGGGATCCGGCGACGGGCAAGCATCTCTGGCGTACCCATTCGATCCCCTCGCCCGACGAGCCCGGTGGCGACACCTGGAAGGGCGACACCTGGAAGCTCGGCGGCGGCTCGACCTGGATCACCGGCTCCTACGATCCCGAGCTCAACACGGTCTATTGGGGCATCGGCAATCCCGGACCGTTCAACTCGGCGGTGCGCCCCGGCGACAACCTCTACACCTGCTCCGTGCTGGCGATGGATCCCAAGACCGGCAAGATCAAGTGGCACTACCAGTTCTCGCCGAACAATCCGTTCGACTATGACTCGGTGGCCGAGATGGTCCTCGCCGACATGAATGTCGAGGGCAAGCCCACCAAGGTGCTGATGGACGCCAACCGCAACGGCTTCTTCTACGTGCTCGACCGCACCAACGGAAAGCTGCTCGCGGCCAATCCTTACGTGAAGGTGAACTGGGCGACCGGCATCGACATGAAGACCGGCAAGCCGATCGAGACTGACGTCTCGAAGGACGCGCGCGACGGTAAGAAGGTCACCGTCTATCCGTCGATCCTCGGCGGCAAGAACTGGGAGCCGATGTCGTTCAATCCGCAGACCGGATTGGCCTACGCCAACACGCTCGCCTTCGGCGGCAGGTACAAGACCGAGCCCGTCACCTTCAAGCAGGGCGAATGGTATCTCGGCATGGACCTCACCGACCTCTGGGAGTGGGGCGACGGCCCGCGCGGCCATCTGAAGGCGATCGATCCCATGACCGGCAAGGCCAAGTGGGAAGCACCAAGCGACATCCCGCGCTTCTCGGGCGTGCTGTCGACCGCAGGCGGTGTCGTGTTCTCGGGCGCACTGACCGGCGAGTTCGAGGCCTTCGACGCCGACACCGGCAAGAAGCTCTGGCAGTTCCAGACCGGTTCCGGCATCGAGGGACAGCCGGTGACCTGGCAGCAGGATGGCGTGCAGTACGTTGCCGTCACCTCCGGCTATGGCGGCGTCTACTCGCTGTTCTCCGGCGACGAGCGGCTTGCCAAGGTGCCGCCCGGCGGCTCGCTGTGGGTTTTTGCGGTCAAGCAATAACCACGGCCCGATGCTGAAGGACATATCTCACAAGACGGTGGCGACGATCGCCACCGTCGCGGTGCTGACGGTCGCGCTTGCGGCGACCGTTCGTGCCGCGGACGATGCAACCGGCAATCCCGTGCAGGCACAGATCGACTATGGCAAGTCGACCTATACTTCGAAATGCTCGCACTGCCACGGCCCCAACATGATGAATTCCGGCACCATCACGCCGGACCTGCGCGCCTTTCCCGACGACAAGACGCGCTTCGTCACGACGGTGAAGAACGGCAAGAACAACAAGATGCCGCCCTGGGCCGACATTTTGAGCGACGACGAGATCGGCAATCTCTGGGCCTTCGTCTCGAGCAGGAGAAAGCCATGAGACCCTGGCTCGCCGCATGGAGCGTTGCCGCGATCCTCGCGGCGGCGACGACCGCCTCGCGCGCGGCCGACGAACCGCTGAAGGTTTGCCTCGATGAGGACCGGCCTCCGCTCTCGGTACATCACAAGGGCAAGCCGGATTCAGGCTTCGACGTGCTGCTGGCGCAGGCAATCGCGGACCGGATCGGCCGGCCGCTGAAAATCCAGTGGTTCGAGAGCAAGCTGGACGAGGATTCGAGCCCGCAGCTCGAGGCCAACGCTTTGCTCTCCGACGGGCGCTGCTCGCTGGTCGGCGGCTATGCGCTGACGACGGATTCCCTCGTCAAGCCCGGCATGAAGACGGCACGCTTGCCGGATTTCACCGGGGCCACGCGCGACGACCGGCGCCGCCGCGTCGCGCTCGGCGTGCTCGCGCCGAGCCAGCCTTACGTCTATTCGCCGATAACGGTGGTACTCGGGCCGAAAGCGCAGGGCCGCAAGATCGGCGACATCGGCGACCTCGCCGGCCTTCGCCTTGCGATCGAGAGCGGCTCGCTGGGCGATGCCATCCTGATGACCTTCGACAAGGGCCGCCTGATCGACAGCATCACCCATCTCGTCCCCGGCCGCGACGATCTCCTCGGCGCGCTCCAGCGCGGCGACCATGACGCGACGCTGATCGACCTCGGCCGCTTCGATGCCCACCGCGCCGCGCATCCCGAGACGACGATCACCGCGTCGGGCTATTATTATCCGATCGGCGCCAATCGCGGCTATGTCGGGCTCGCCAGCGACGGCGCACTGATCGACGCGGTCAACAAGGCGCTGACCAGCCTTGCCGCCGAGGGCAAGATCGCCGAATTCGGCAAGCAGGCCGGCCTCACCTATCTGCCGCCGCGCGAGCCCGCGATCCTCGGCGATGTCTGGACGAAGATCATTCAAAGGTGAGGTGGCCTCACGTGCCACCACATCACCGGTGTCATGCCCCGCGACCCGGCTACGCCAAGGCTTCGCCGGGGTTGAGGTCTAGGGGCGCCGAAGCTTTAGCGTAGGCGGCAGGCGGGGCATCCAGTACGCCGCGGCCTCTCGATTCAATCGCAAGCGCCTCTGGAATACTGGATCGCCCGGTCAAGCCGGGCGATGACAGCGAGGGTGTGGTGCGACCGTCGCTCCACACCCCAAAGTGCCGACCACATTTCCGTGGTATGCATAGTGTTTCGTTCGCCCCTTTGGTGCCCCGTGAATCCCCCCACGACACCCTCCGCCACCAACCTGCGCGACATCCTCTCCCGCGAAATCAAAACCGCCGAACTGCTGCGCGCGCTGATCGTCGTCGGCCCGATGGTCGCCGCCTATTTCATCTCGCGCGAGACGGCGCTGCTGAACCTGGGGCTCGTCGCGGTCTCGCTGCTGATTCCGGCGCTCAGGCAGCACTTTCCGCCAAAAGTCGTCGCGTGGCATTATCTCGCCATTCTCGTCACCTTTGCCGCGCTTTTCCTTGCAGCTCCGGTCAAGCCGCTATTCGTAGTGCTGACGGCGCTCGCCGGCTTCCTTGCGGTGGCGGGGACGCGCTATGGCGAACATTTCCGCACGCTCGGCAATTGGGTGTTCATCCCCGCCGTCTATCTCGCCTGCGAGGTGCGGGAGGGCGTGAGCGCCGAGGAAGCGATACGTCATGCCGGCGTGATCATCGCCTCCTCTCCGATCGCGCTGGCGCTCGTCTGCGCTATCCAGGTTTACGACCAGCGGCAGCATGGCAATGCCGCGACCTCGTTCGGATCGCCCGCGACCGACTGGTTTCTGCCCGCAGCGGCAACCGCCATGGCGGTCTTTGCCGCAGCCGCCCTGGTCGAGATCTTCAACCTCGCGCAGGGGCAATGGGTGATGTGGTCGGCCGCAAGCGTCGTGGTCGGCGACCTCACGGCGTCCACCGGCAAGCTGAAGCAGCGGGCGAGCGGCGCCTTCGTCGGCGCGCCGCTCGGCTTTCTCGCGGGCCTTGCCCTGCCGCAAAGCCGCGTCGGCTACGCCATCGCGATTCTCGCGGCCACCCTCACCCTGATCTCGTTCTCCCGCTACGTCGTCGGCTTCGGCCTGCGCTGCTTCTTCATTGCGCTCGCCGCATCCTTTGCCGGCGGCGCCAGCGGCATCGCCGAGGAGCGCATCGTCAACGTGCTGATCGGCGGCACGTTCGGCCTGATAGCGGTCGCCCTGACCGAGATCGTCTGGCTGCGGGTGATGCGGAAGACCCGATCGCCCGGATGACGCGCAAATGGGCACCGCGCGGCCTTGTCGAATGCGCCAATCTGTCTCGCCTACCACCCCAGCCTGATGCAGTAGGGTCGGCAAAAATCAGGAGGGAATCATGCCCGCAAAATTCGATCGCCGCCACTTCATCGCCGCCGGTACCAGTGCACTCGCGATGCCCTTCGTCGCGCGCGGCGCCTCGGCGCAAGGCGCATCGCAAGGCAATTGGCCGTCGCGGCAGATCCGCATGATTTGCAGCTATCCCGCCGGCGGACAGACCGATTTGCTCGCGCGCGCCTATGGCGAATTCATCTCCAAGCAGGTCGGCAAGACCGTCGTGGTCGAGAACAAGCCCGGCGCCTCCGGCGCGATCGGCACGGCAGAGGTCGCCCGCGCCGAGCCCGACGGCCACACCATCCTGTGCTCGATCTCGACCACCTACATCATGAACCGGGTCGTGATGAAGAATCCCGGCTACGACATGGACAAGGATCTGACGCTGGTCAGCGTCATTCCGGGCGCCGGCCTGTTGCTGGTCGCGAACCCCAAGACCGGGGTCAAGACGCTGGAGGATTTCGTCGCCTTCGCGCGCAAGAGCGGCAAGGTCAACTTCGGCACCTATAGCGCGGGCTCGGCCCCGCACATGACGATCAACGAGCTCAACAAGCAGTACGGTCTCAACATCGAGCCGGTCCATTACCGCGGCGAGGCGCCGATGTGGACAGGGATGCTGGAAGGCACGCTCGATGCCGCAATGGGCAGCTACACGGCGGCGCAGTCCGTCCTGCAAAGCGATCGCGGCACTGTGTTCGCCGTGCATTCGAAGAAGGTCGACGCGATCCCCGCCATCAAGACCCTCCCGGAGCAGGGCGCAACGTCGAAATTCTTCACCGTGAGCGGCTTCTCCGGCTGGGCCGTGCCGAAGGCGACGCCGCAGCCGGTGGTCGACCGCCTGGCGGCGCTCTGCGTCGCCGCCAACAGCGATCCGAAGGTGAAGGAGGTTCTCGCGACCTTCGTGCTCGAGCCGGCCATCGGCTTCAAGGAGACCAATGCCCTGTATCAGCACGAGTTGCCGATCTGGATCGAGAGCGCGCGGTCGCTCGGCCTCGAGCCGGCCTGAACCCTGCGCGGCGCACGGGGCTGTCCCATCGCAGCCTGGCATCCGACCAAAGCCTAGTGTCGGAACCCCATTTTCCCGCTATGATTGTGCGCCGGTGCCGGACCTCTTCACCGGCGGACAAGAAAGGCCGATCGCATGACACCGGATGGCGTCGCCGTTGCCGTCATGATCATTCTGCTCTTTCCGATGGGCTACTTCACGCTGGCCTCGCCCGCCTTCCTGCTGGTGAAGCTCGATATCCAGCCCGTCGCGCAGCTCTTGCGTGGGATGTTCAACGCCCATTTTCTGGTGATGCGCGTCGCCGGCGTGATCGGGGCGCTGGCTTTCCTGCTCGACGGTCGCCTGGTCGCCGCGATGGGCGTCGGCCTGCTCGCGGCCCTGGCGATCTGGGGACGCCGCTGGTTCATGCAACGGATCGACGACCAGCTCCGCGCGAGGGACGCAGGCGATGCTGAAGCCCCGCACCGGCTGCGCCGGCTGCATTGGAGCGGCATGCTTGGCAACGCGGTGCTGCTGGTCGCTCTCGTGACCAGCATTCCCTACGTCGCCATATCGGCCTGAGAGATATCGCCGCGCGGCCTGCGTCGGCTGCGGCGCTCGCCTAATGCTCGCCCGAGGCCGCGGCGCCCTGCTGGGCCTTGTGGATCGAGGACGGCACCACGCCAAAATATTTCCGGAACACGCGGCTGAAATGCGATGAGCTGGAGAAGCCCCAGGAGAAGGCGACGTCGGTGATGGTCTTGCCGCCGTGCGCCTCGAGCTCCTGGCGGCAATTCTGCAGGCGCGCCTGCCAGATGTAGTCGCTCACCGTGGTGCCGCGCTCGGAGAACAGCATGTGCAGATAGCGCTTGGAGCAGCCGAGCTCGGCGGAGATCTGGTCGATGCACAGATCCGGATCGCGCAGGTGCTCGCGGATGAAGAATTGCGCGCGCACATACATCGCCTCGGGCCCGACGCGATCGAACATCGTGTCCGCTTCGCGCAACGGCAGCAGCAAGAGGTCGATCAGCGAATCGGCGACACCGACCGCGCTGTTCGCCGACAGCTTGGCCGCCTCGTCGAAGGTGGCATGGACGAAATCATGGGCGATTCTCCCCGTCCCGGTCTTCGCCGACAATTTGCAGGCCGGCATCCGCTGCGACGGGAATCCACGGTCACGCAGCAAGGCCTTCGGCACGATCACCACGTCGTGGCGGGTGAAGGCAGGGCTGATGATGGAATGCGGACACGAGACGTCATAGGCGATGATGTCGCCCGGGTTCAGCTCGATGTGGCGGCCTTCCTGCTCGAAATAGGACACGCCGTAGGTCTGGAAGTGGATCTTGATGTACGGGTGTTCATTGGCTTTGGCGCGCGCCAGCGTGTGCGCGATGCGATGCTGGCTGACCTCGATCTGGCAGAGCTTCAGGCGCGAGACGCTCGTGTAGTCTATGCGGCCCTCGAGCGAGGACGCCTCGAGCGGATCGACGTCGAAATGCCCACACAGGCTTGTCAGCCCGTCGATCCAGCTCTGGATCTGCCGCTTCGGCGTCAGGCCGGTCGTCGAGAGCGTGTGAATGGTGTCGGACATTAATCCAGCCGCTGGTTTCATCTGCAGATTCGACGCGAATCGCAACCAGCGCTGCCGGAGCCCTCAGCCATGATTGCGTGACGTTTACCTCGAATTTGAGCGGTCTCTTGCAACGAGCGCGATCGTTCCATTGCCGCCCTTGACGGTTAATCCTCCGCCTTAGTTGCAGCGCCGTCAAGGGGAACCTGAGCGTCGAAGGCGGTCGCGAAGGCGCGCGGAAGCCGCTGAATTCGCTACTGCAAAATCAAAAACTTTGCGTCCGTGCGCTGTCAAGCAAACCGGCTTCCCTCTTGGGCAAGTTTCCCGATGACGAAGTCGTTAGGGATTGCGGCAGGAACAACAAAAACGGGCCTCTCCTGCACGTGGACCCGTAGCTCTCATCCGGAGGAGGAAACAGCACAGCATCGTTTCTGGTCCCAAACGTGACCGCCCTGCACGAGCAGACGCCGGACGAGAAGCCCGGTGATTAAGCAATGCTTCGGAAACAATAAACGAGACCAACGGAGGAATGACTATGCGCAAGGTGCTAATGGCGACCTATCTTGGCTCCGCGGCGATGCTCGCCGTCGGCAGCGCGTCAGCCAATGACGAGCTGATCAAGATGTCGCAGAATCCCAAAGACTGGGTCATGCCGGCGGGCGACTACGCCAATACCCGCTATTCCAAGCTGAACCAGATCAACGCACAAAACGTAGGCAAGCTCCAGGTCGCCTGGACCTTCTCCACCGGCGTGCTGCGCGGCCACGAAGGCGGCCCGCTGATCATCGGCAACGTGATGTACGTCCATACACCGTTCCCGAACAAGGTCTATGCTCTTGACCTTTCCAACGAGAACAAGATCATCTGGAAGTACGAGCCGAAGCAGGATCCGAACGTCATCCCGGTGATGTGCTGCGACACGGTCAACCGCGGCCTGTCTTACGGCGACGGCAAGATCATCCTGCATCAGGCTGACACCACACTGGTTGCGCTCGACGCCAAGACCGGCCAGGTCGCCTGGTCTGTGAAGAACGGCGATCCCACTAAGGGCGAGACCGGAACCTCTGCGGCGCTCGTCGTCAAGGACAAGGTCCTGGTTGGCATTTCCGGTGGCGAGTTTGGCGTCCAGGCTCACATGACGGCTTACGATCTCAAAACGGGCAAGTTGGCTTGGCGCGGTTACTCGGGAGGGCCTGATGATCAAATCTTGGTCGATGCCGAGAAGACCACCGCTCTCGGCAAGCCGGTCGGCAAGGACTCCAGCCTCAAGACCTGGCAGGGCGATCAGTGGAAGATTGGCGGCGGCGCCACCTGGGGCTGGATCTCCTTTGATCCTGAGCTGAACCTGATCTATTACGGATCAGGCAATCCCTCGACCTGGAACCCGAAGCAACGTCCAGGCGACAACAAATGGTCGATGACGATCTGGGCCCGCAATGCCGACACCGGCGTGGCCAAGTGGGTCTACCAGATGACGCCGCACGATGAGTGGGATTATGACGGCGTCAACGAAATGATCCTCTCGGATCAGTCGATCAACGGCCAACCGCGCAAGCTGCTGACCCATTTCGACCGCAACGGCCTCGCCTACACGATGGATCGTGTCACCGGCGAACTGCTGGTCGCCGAGAAATACGACCCGAAGGTGAACTGGACCTCCGGCGTCGACATGGACAAGAACTCACCGACCTATGGTCGCCCGAAGGTTCTCGACGCGGCCTCGACTGAAAAGGGCGGCGAGGATCACAACACCAAGGGCATCTGCCCGGCCGCGCTCGGTACCAAGGACGAGCAGCCGGCAGCCTACTCGCCGGACACGCAGCTGTTCTACGTTCCGACCAACCACGTCTGCATGGACTACGAGCCGTTCAAGGTGAGCTACACCGCGGGCCAGCCCTATGTGGGTGCGACGCTCTCGATGTATCCGCCGCAGGGTGAAACCCATATGGGTAATTTCATCGCCTGGGACGGCAAGACCGGCAAGATCGTCTGGTCGAACAAGGAGCAGTTCTCGGTCTGGTCGGGTGCGCTCGCAACCGCCGGCGGCGTGGTGTTCTACGGCACGCTCGAAGGCTACCTGAAGGCGGTCGACGCCAAGACCGGTAAGGAGCTCTACAAGTTCAAGACTCCCTCCGGCATCATCGGCAACGTCACCACCTATGAGAACGGCGGCAAGCAGTATGTCGCAGTGCTCTCCGGCGTGGGCGGCTGGGCCGGTATCGGTCTGGCAGCTGGTCTGACCGATCCGACCGCCGGTCTCGGCGCAGTCGGTGGCTACGCGGCTCTCAGCAACTACACGGCACTCGGCGGTACGCTGACCGTGTTCTCGCTGCCAGCGGCGAACTAGCCTCACCTTCGTGTCGCTCCGGCGCGTGGATCAACTCCACGCGCCGGCTCGTCTCCACCGAACGCCTTCGAGGATCATCTCTTGCGTAAAATCTGCTTTGTCATCGCTGCGACCATCTTCGTGACCTCGGGGGGAATTGCCGTTGCGGACGGTCCGGGCGACCCGACCGCCGTCAAGAAGGAAGACGACGGAAAGTGGCTCGATAAGGAAGGAAACCCAACCTACAAGATTTCGGCCGACGGCACCGTGGACTGGTTCACCTATTCCGGATATCGCCGCTATCACTCCGACTGCCACGTCTGCCATGGCCCCGACGGCATGGGATCCACCTACGCACCGGCGTTGAAGGATTCGGTCAAGACCATGAGCTACGGCGACTTCCTCGGCGTCGTCGCCTCCGGTCGCAAGAACATCTCGACCGCGCAGGAGAACGTCATGCCTGCCTTCGGCGACAACCCGAACGTCGCCTGCTACATGGACGATCTCTACGTCTATCTGCGCGCCCGCTCCGACGAGGCGTGGGGCCGTCAACGTCCCTCCAAGAAGGATGAGAAGAACGAGACCTACACCAAGGCGGAAGACGCCTGCATGGGCAAGAAATGAAGGTTACCAGGACCGATACCACCTCGTGGCGTCCTGCGAGAATTTGAGGAGTTTACGATGAAGACACGTGCCGCCGTTGCTTTCGAAGCCAAGAAACCACTCGAGATCGTCGAAGTCGATCTGGAAGGACCGAAGGCCGGCGAAGTCCTGGTCGAGATCAAGGCGACGGGCATCTGCCATACCGACGCCTACACGCTCGACGGCTTCGACAGCGAAGGAATCTTCCCGTCGATCCTGGGTCATGAGGGCGCCGGTATCATCCGCGAGATCGGACCGGGCGTGACCTCGGTGAAACCGGGCGACCACGTCATCCCGCTCTACACGCCGGAGTGCCGGCAGTGCAAAAGCTGCCTGAGCCAGAAGACCAATCTCTGCACCGCGATTCGCGCGACGCAGGGCAAGGGCGTGATGCCTGATGGCACCAGCCGCTTCTCCTACAAGGGCAAGCCGGTCTACCACTACATGGGCTGCTCGACCTTCTCGAACTTCACCGTGCTGCCGGAGATCGCCGTCGCCAAGATCCGCGAGGACGCGCCGTTCGACAAGAGCTGCTACATCGGCTGCGGCGTCACCACCGGCGTCGGCGCCGTCGTCAACACCGCCAAGGTCACGCCGGGCTCCAACGTGGTCGTGTTCGGCCTCGGCGGCATCGGCCTCAACGTGATCCAGGGCGCCAAGATGGCCGGCGCCGACAAGATCATCGGCGTCGACATCAACGACTCCAAGGAGGATTGGGGCCGCCGGTTCGGCATGACCGAGTTCGTCAACCCCAAGAAGATCACCGGCGACATCGTCGCGCATCTGGTCAACCTGACCGACGGTGGTGCCGACTACACCTTCGATTGCACCGGCAACACCACCGTGATGCGCCAGGCGCTGGAAGCCTGCCATCGCGGCTGGGGCACCTCGATCATCATCGGCGTTGCCGAATCCGGCAAGGAGATCGCCACCCGCCCGTTCCAGCTCGTCACCGGGCGCAACTGGCGCGGCACGGCCTTCGGCGGCGCGCGCGGCCGCACCGACGTGCCCAAGATCGTCGACTGGTACATGAACGGAAAGATCCAGATCGATCCGATGATCACCCACGTGCTCAAGCTCGAGGAGATCAACAAGGGTTTTGACCTCATGCATGAGGGCAAATCCATCCGTTCAGTCGTCGTGTTCTAGCTCGAAAGCGTCACACCCAAGGAGGATCGACCCATGACTGTTGCACTCCATCCCTCGATCGATAACGGCGTCAAACAGGGCAGCGGCAGCTTTGCCGGCGGCACACTGGTCTGCAAATGCACGGACCACCCGGTCAAGGTCGCCGTGAAGGGCGACGTCGCCCACAACCACGCCTGCGGCTGCACCAAGTGCTGGAAGCCGCAAGGCGCGAACTTCTCGGTGGTCGCCGTGGTGCCGCGCCAGAACGTCAGCGTGACCGAGAACGGCGACAAGCTCCAGATCGTCGATCCCTCGGCGGTGATCCAGCGGCACGCCTGCAAGGCTTGCGGCACCCACATGTACGGCCGCATCGAGAACAAGGGCCATCCGTTCTACGGCCTCGACTTCATCCATCCCGAGCTGTTCCAGGAGCAGGGCTCGCAGGCGCCGCAATTCGCCGCCTTCGTCTCCTCCGTGATCGAATCCGGCGTGAAGCCGGAACAGATGGCAGGCATCCGCTCGCGGCTGAAGGAAATCGGGCTCGAGCCCTATGACTGCCTGTCGCCGGCGCTGATGGACGCGATCGCGACCCACGTGGCGAAAGCCAAGGCCGCCTAAACAAGGCTGCCTGACAAGGCCGCCTGAACAGGCCCGCCAGACCCTCGCCGTGCCCGTCCGCTCGCTGGCCCGACCATCGCCAGCGAGCCGGACGGTCCGGCCCTCGACCAAATCGCTGCGATGCCGCCGCATCGCACGAGGCAGACGCGAGGGCCATGAACTCCTCAGATGAGCTCCTCAGTCCTGGTCTCTGAATGACTGCGCAGTGCCGCCCACTTCCCCCTCGAAGTCCGCGCCGCTGCGTTCTCCCTCCCTCGACTGAGGCATCCTGCTTCGTCCGCGCAGTCTCTGCCGGACGAAGCTTTTTTCGTCGTGCACATTTCGCAGGCGCAGCGGCGTGATGCCGCGCCCTGCTTTTGACAAACCTTCGTTGCAACTTTTCCCTTCAACAACACCCGGCTGTGAACGCCGGGCCGGCGCGGTCTCTGCTACGATCGCGTCGTCACGATGCCGCGCGAATTCAATCAATCAAGAATAAGACGGGAGGTATCGAGCACATCCGGACATCACGATTCGCATTCCTGCTTGCCGCCGGGATCTGCCCGCGCAGGAGAACAGGCCGGGATGCGACGACACGACGAAACGGGCAGTGCGCCGACCTGTGTCGGCAATGTTCAATCGACAAGCTTATGAAGAGCGAGGGACCATCATGATCAAGGTGAAGATCAACGGCCAGGAACAGAGCTGGGACGGCGACCCGGATCTCCCGCTACTCTGGTTCCTGCGTGACGAGGCCGGCCTGACCGGCACCAAGTTCGGCTGCGGCCAGGCCCTATGCGGCGCCTGCACCGTCATCGTCGACAAGGAGGCCGTGCGCGCCTGCATCACGTCGATCAACGACGTCGCCGGGCGCGAGGTGACCACCATCGAAGGGCTGCATCCGAACGGCGACCACCCCGTCCAGAAGGCCTGGCGCCAAGTCAACGTGCCCCAATGCGGCTTCTGCCAGGCCGGCCAGATCATGCAGGCCGCAGCGCTACTGATGGAGAATCCCAAGCCGTCACACGACCAGATCCGCGAAGCGATGGCCGGCAACATCTGCCGCTGCGGCTGCTACCAGCGCATCGAGAACGCCGTCCATCTCGCATCGACGGGAGTGTGACATGAATTTCATCGACAAACCCGGGAAGCTTCGTGGCTTCGAGAAGAACATTCGGGTCGAGAAGGTCTCGCGCCGGAGCATCCTGAAGGGGCTCGGCATCACCGGCGGCTTCGTGCTCGCCGCCCCCGTGATGTCGCGCCAGGCCTTTGCCTATGAGACCGGCGCCGGCAAGATGCCGCACGGCGTGGTGGTCGATCCGCGCGTCTTCGTCGCGGTCGCACTCGACGGCACCGTCACCATCCTCGCCCACCGCGCGGAGATGGGCACCGGCGTGCGCACCAGCCTGCCGCTGATCGTCGCCGAGGAGATGGAGGCTGACTGGTCCAAAGTGAAGGTGCAGCAGGCCCATGGCGACGAGGTCAAGTTCGGCAACCAGGACACCGACGGCTCGCGCAGCACGCGGCATTATCTGATCCCGATGCGCCAGATCGGTGCCTCCGCCCGCACCATGCTGGAGCAGGCCGCGGCCAAGCGCTGGGGCGTGCCGGCGACCGAGGTCAAGGCCGTCAATCACGAGGTCGTCCATAGTGCCAGCGGCCGCAAGCTCGGCTTCGGCGAACTCGCCGCGGACGCAGCCAAGGAATCGGTGCCGAGCATCGAAGGCCTCAAGCTGAAGGACCCCAAGGACTTCCGTTATCTCGGCAAGGGCCAGATCAGCATCGTCGATCTCCACGACATCACCACCGGCAAGGCGCGCTACGGCGCGGACGTGCGACTACCAGGCATGAAATATGCGGTCATCGCGCGCCCGCCGGTGACCGGCGGCAAGCTGGTCTCGTTCGATCCGGACGCGGCGCTGAAGGTCCCCGGCGTCGAGAAGGTAATGCAGGTGCGCGGCTGGCCGTGGCCGTCGAAATTCCAGCCGCTCGGCGGCGTCGCGGTGATCGCGCGCAACACCGGCGCGGCGATCAAGGGCCGCGACGCGCTGAAGCTGACCTGGGACGACGGCGCCAACGGCAAATACGACTCGGTCGCCTATCGCAAGGAGCTCGAGGAAGCCTCGCGCAAACCGGGCCTCGTCGTACGCCAGGAGGGTGACGCAGACGCTGCGCTGAAGAGCGCCGACAAGGTCGTCGTCGGCGAATACTATCTGCCGCACCTCGCCCATGTCAGCATGGAGCCGCCGGTGGCGGTCGCCGACGTCAAGGGTGACAAGGCGGAGATCTGGGCGCCGGTGCAGAGTCCCGGCGGCACCCGCGAGGACGTCGCCAAGACGCTCGGCATTCCCGAGGACAACGTCACGGTGAACGTCACGCTGCTCGGCGGCGGTTTCGGCCGCAAGTCGAAATGCGACTTCGCGCTTGAGGCCGCACTGCTGTCGAAGGAGCTCGGCGCGCCGGTGAAGGTGCAATGGACGCGCGAGGACGACGTCCGTCACGACTTCCTGCACACCGTCTCGGTCGAGCGGATCGAGGCGGGGCTCGACAAGAACGGCAAGGTGATCGCCTGGCGCCACCGCAGCGTGGCCCCGAGCATCGCCTCGACCTTCGCCGCGGGTGCAAACCACCAGGCGCCCTTCGAGCTCGGCATGGGCCTCGTCGACATGCCGTTCGAGATCGCCAACATCTCCTGCGAGAACCCGGAAGCCGCGGCGTTCACCCGCATCGGCTGGTTCCGTTCGGTCTCGAACATCCCGCGGGCCTTTGCGGTGCAGTCGATGGTCGGCGAGATCGCGCAGGCGACCGGGCGCGACCAGAAGGAGACGCTGCTCGCGCTGATCGGCAGTCCCCGCATCGTCAAGCCGGCGGTGAAGGACATGTGGAACTACGGCGAGCCCTATGACAGCTACCCGATCGACACCGCGCGCCTGCGCAAGGTGGTCGAGCTGGTTGCCGAGAAGGGCGAATGGGGCCGTCAGGTGCCGAAAGGCCACGGCCTCGGAATTGCCGTGCACCGCAGCTTCGTCAGCTACATCGCGACCATCGTCGAGGTGGCCGTCGACGAGAAGGGCAAGCTGACGGTGCCGCGGGTCGACACCGCGATCGACTGCGGCACCTATGTCAATCCCGAGCGCATCGCCTCGCAGATGGAGGGCGCGGCGATCATGGGGCTGAGCGTCGCCAAATACGGCGCGATCACCTTCAAGGACGGCAAGGTGGAGCAGAAGAACTTCGACGACTTCCAGGTCCTCAGGATGGATGAATCTCCTCTTGTAACCAACGTCTACATCGTCCCGCCCGGACCCGACACGCCGCCGAGCGGCGTCGGCGAGCCCGGTGTTCCGCCGTTCGCACCCGCGCTGATGAACGCGATCTTCGCCGCGACCGGAAAGCGTATCCGCAGCCTTCCGCTCGGCAAGCAATTGGAGGCCTAAGGCGGAACATTGAGCGGCCTCGCGCCGTTTCCATCGATCTGACAGGAGCAGATCGATGACCAACATCTCAAAGGCGCTCGCAGTCTCGTTGCTGTCGGGCGCCTTTTTCATGACGACCACGGCTGCGTTCGCCCAAAGCAACACCGCCCCGCCGACCACCGCCACGCGCCCCACCGCGCCGGAGCAGAACTCGCTTCCCAACGCCGGCGCCCCGCCGCCTTCGACCACGCAGACCACCGGGCAGACCAGCTCCGATCCGAAGGTTCAGGAGATGAACCAGAAGGAAAAGGACAAGGTTGATCGGCAGGGGAAGTAGCGGTTCAGCGCCTGCGCCCACAAACCGCCGCTCGCCGTCATGGCCGGGCTTGTCCCGGCCATCCACGACCTCTGCCGCGGCACGAAGAACGTGGATGCCCGGGACAAGCCCGGGCATGACGAGTTCGTGGCGCGAGCACCGCACACGCAAAATGCGGCGGACGTTGCCGTCCGCCGCATTTGCCCCCTGACGCTCCGCTTCCTTCGATTCGCCCGCGGAGCTTATTTCTTCAGCGCGAACACCCAGATGACGCCGCCCTGCGGCACATTGGCTTCGATGCCGATATTGTTGGTCGCGAGCGCATCCTGGATGCGTTGCGCGTCCACGCCCCATCCGGACTGGATCGAGATGTATTGCGTGCCGTCGATCTCATAGGACACCGGCATGCCCATGATGCCGGAGTTGGTCTTCTGCTCCCACAAGAGTTCGCCGGTCTTGGCATTGAAGGCACGGAAGTTGCGGTCGTTGGTGCCGCCGACGAAGACGAGATCGCCTGCGGTTGCCGTCACCGAGCCGAACAACTGCGACTTCGGGAAATTGTGCTGCCACACCTTCTTGCCGGTGACGGGATCCCAGGCCTGGAGCTCGCCGAAATGATCGGCGCCGGGCTTCGTCGTCAGGCCGATGTCCTCCGGCTTGGTGCCGAGCCAGAGTTCGCCCGCCTTGAGCGGAACCTTCTCGCCGGTGAAGCCGCCGCAGAAATTCTCGTTGGCGGGCACGTAGACGAGGCCGGTCCTCTGGCTGTAGGCCGCCGACGGCCAGTCCTTGCCACCCCACAGCGACGGACAGAACTCGACCCGCTTGCCGATGACCGGCTTGTGCGCAGGATCGACGATCGGCTTGCCGCTCTCGGCATCGATGCCCTTCCAGACATCGGTCGCGACGAAGGGCCAGCCTGCGACGTAGTTGATCTTGGTCGGGGTGCGCTCGAGCACCCAGAAGATCGCGTCGCGGCCCGGATGGATCAGGCTCTTGATGGTGCGACCGTCGCGTTGCAGGTCGACCAGGATCGGTGCTTCGACCTCGTCCCAATCCCAGGAATCGTTCTGGTGGTACTGGTGGTAGGTCTTGATCTTCCCATTGCTGGGATCGAGCGCGAGCACCGAGGAGGTGTAGAGATTGTCGCCGGGATGCGTCTCGCCGGGCCATGGCGCGGCGTTACCGACGCCCCAGTAGATCGTCTTGGTGTCCTTGTCGTAATTGCCGGTCATCCAGGCGGAGCCACCGCCGGTCTTCCAGTCGTCGCCCTGCCAGGTATCGTGACCGGGCTCGCCCTCGCCGGGGATGGTGAAGGTGCGCCACAACTCCTTGCCGTCCTTGGCATCGTATGCGGCGACGTAACCGCGCACGCCGAGTTCACCGCCGGAGCCGCCGACGATGACCTTGCCCTCGACGACCAGCGGCATCAGGGTCATGTACTGGCCCTTCTTGTAGTCCTGCACCTTGGTGTCCCACACCACCTTGCCGGTCTTGGCGTCGAGCGCGACGACATGGTCGTCGGTGGTGGCGAGATAGAGCTTGTCCTCCCAGAGACCGACGCCGCGGTTGGTCGGATGCAGCTGAAAGAGGTCGTCGGGAAGCTGCCGCTTGTAGCGCCAATATTCGTCGCCGGTCCTCGCGTTCAGCGCGATCACCTGCCCCATCGGGGTCGTTACGAACATCACGCCATTGTTGACGATCGGCGGCGCCTCGTGGCCTTCGACCACGCCGGTGGCAAAGGTCCAGACCGGTGTGAGATTCTTGACGTTCGAGGTGTTGATCTGGTCGAGCGGGCTGTAGCCCTGTCCGTCATAGGTGCGCCGATAGAGCATCCAGTTGCCGGGTTCCGGATTTTCCAGCCGCTGCTGGGTGACCGGCGCGTAGTTCTCGATCGGGCCGGCGACGGCGACGGTCGAGACAAGGCACGTGAAGGCGACGAAGCCGGACAGTAACCATTGCTTCCTGGTCATGAACGTTCCCCTTTTTCATCCGTTTGAATTCTTGTTTTGAATTCTTGTCGTTCGTCCCGTCGTCCGCCCCTCGGCGGATGCGGCCTCTCGTGACGCGGGCACAACCCGCACCGTCCGTCATCCTGGCTGCACGCCACCTACCTTTCCGATGAAGTTGCCGGCGACGCTGAGCGAACCGTCAGCGAGCGCGAGCGGCAGCGCGGCAAGCCGCCGCGGCGCCGGTCCGAACACGACCTGCGCGCCCTCGCGGGGATCGTATTCGGAGTTGTGACACATGCACTTGAACACGTCCTTGTCGCCGACATCGCTCTTGACCCAGGCGGTCACGGGACAGCCGGCATGCGAGCAGATCGCCGAATAGGCCAGGATGCCGTCGACGGCACGCGCGCGGGTCTTCTCGTCGAGCTCGGCGGGATCGAGTCTGATGATCAGGATTTCGTTGAGGCGCGAGGCGCTGCGCACCACCGACGTGTTGGGATCCTTCGGCCAAGCGTGAACCGGCGGTCCACCGGCCGGGAGATCGGCCGCGGTGATGAGCTTTCCCTCCTGGTCGCCTTCGGAGAAGACGAGGAGATCACCCTTCTGCGGACGTTCGTCGGAGCCTGGCGGATCCTCGCCCCCGCGCGCCTGCGTGAAACAACCGAGGCAGGCGGTCGTGGCGAGCGCGCCAAGCAGCAGCGTTCGCCGCGTCTGTTCTGTACCCGCGTCGACTTCGGACTCCGCGGTGCTCTCGGACGATGAGGGGGTGGTGTTGAACGATGCGCGCGACATGCACGCTAGCAGGCGCTGGAACTCTGCCGAAAAAAAGGCGGAGAGTTGGCGCCGCAGCGCATCAATATGTCTTTGCTCGCTTTGGTTGAACGCAAATGAATGCGTTCCAGCGCATATTTGCAATTGCAACGTCGCATCGCGCGATCGGCATGATGATTTTGCAGATCAGACCGATGATGCCGGAATTGGTGCAACGCGTTATTGGCCGCACAGCACAACCTCGAAGCGATACAACTGCACGTTTTACAGGCAAATTTGCTGTCGTCAGGACCGGAGCACGTGACGCGGCGCAGCGATACGGCCGGCGATGGTCGCCGACGCCATCTCAAAACTGTCGGCGATGCGTCGCGCCTTGTCGATGAAGAGCGCGGCCGCCGGCGGCGGACAGACCTCGCGCGCGGTCTGCTCGAACAGATCGAGCCAGCGATCGAAATGATCGCCGACCAGGCTGAGCGGCACATGCGCCCGCATCGGCGAACCATGATAGCGGCCGCTCATCAGCACGACCGACGACCAGAAATCCTTGAGTTTGGCGAGATGCTCGTCCCAATTCTGCACGATCGCAAAGACCGGCCCCAGCAGCCCATCCTCGCGCACGCGTCCGTAGAAGCGGGTGACGAGCTCCCCGATCATCTCCTCGGTGATCCCGGTGCGCTCGATCGCATCCTGGGTCAGCAGGTTCCGCCGCGCGGCCGCCGCCTCGCGCTCGGCCTTCAGTCGATCCGACATGTCCTTCGCTATCCGTTCATTTGTTCCCGCAGGCCGCCCGTTCGACATTGTCGGGCCAATTGCGCGCGGCGTCTTTGTCGCAGCGCAAATTGCGGGGATCGGGCGGCGGATGCAGAGCACCCGCCGCCGGCGCCATCAGGCGCTATAGGTGTAGAAGCCCTGGCCGGTCTTGCGGCCGAGATGGCCGGCATCGACCATTTCCTTGAGCAAGGGGGCCGGACGATATTTGGGGTCGTTGAAGCCCTTATAGAAGACCTCCATCACCGAGAGCATGGTGTCGAGCCCGACGAGATCGGCGAGCGCCAGCGGCCCGATCGGATGGTTGCAGCCGAGCTTCATGCCGGCATCGATCTCCTCAGCGGTTGCGATCCCTTCCTGGAGCGCAAAGATCGCCTCGTTGATCATCGGGCACAGGATGCGGTTGACGGCGAAGCCGGGGCTGTTCTTGGCCGTGATCGCCACCTTGCCGACCCGCTTGGCGAAATCCAGCGCCTTGGCGTGGGTGTCGTCGGAGGTCTGCAAGCCGCGGATGAGTTCCAGCAGCGCCATCACCGGCACCGGGTTGAAGAAGTGCATGCCGATGAAGCGATCGGGACGATCGGTTGCGGCGGCAAGCTTCGTGATCGAGATCGAGGAGGTGTTGGTCGCGAGCAGCGTGCGCGGCGACAGCGTGGCGCAGAGGTCCTTCAGGATCTTGACCTTGAGCTCCTCGTTCTCGGTCGCGGCCTCGATGACGAGGTCGCAATCGGCGAGCTTCGCGCGGTCGGTGGTGCCGGTGATGCGGCTGAGAGCCGCCTCGCGATCGGCCGCCGACATCTTCTCCTTCTTGACCAGGCGCTCGAGGCTGCCGCCGACGGTCGACAGCCCGCGGTTCACCGCCGCATCGGAGATGTCGACCATCACGACCGAGAGCCCGGCCGCGGCACAAATCTGCGCGATGCCGTTCCCCATGGTCCCTGCCCCGATGATGCCAACCGTGTTGATCATTGCCTCGTATCCTTCATCATTGCGGGCGTGCCAGACGGCCCGGCCCCATTGTTCCTGCATCAGGGTCTAGCATCGCCGCCGGGCGGGTGCGACCTGATCCTGCCCCCTCCTTAAAGCATCCCGGGCGGGAATAAAGCCGCTCTTCCGCCGCGGAGAGGTGCGATTTGATGCCCCCGCGGGCTGATTTCTGCGCATTTTGCCCGGCCGCTGCAGGGGGTGCCGAGGGCGCGCCAGCGAGCACCGGGCCAAGACGTCTTTGTGACACAGGCCACATCTGCTTCGCGCCCGGCCTGCTAGCCTCGGCCGCATGATGAAACATCTCACTCTCCCCGTCCTCTTCACCGCTCTGCTCGTCGCCACGCAAAGCCTGGCGGCCGAGACCAAGGGAGCCGGCTCAACCTTCGTTTCGCCCGTGATGGCGAAATGGATCGACGCATACAAGACGAAGACCGGCAACACCGTCAGCTATCAGGCGGTCGGCTCGAGCATCGGCGTCGGCTTGATCAAGAAAGAGGCCATCGACTTCGGCGCAAGCGACATGCCGCTTGATCCCAAGGAGCTGGACAGGCTCGGCATGATGCAATTCCCGATCGTGATCGGGGGCGTCGTGCCGGTCGTCAATATCGATGGAGTTAAACCCGGCCAGATCCGCTTCACCGGCCAGATGCTCGCCGACATCTATCTCGGCAAGCTGAGATCATGGAACGATCCGGCCATTCGCGCGATCAACCCCGACATCAGGCTGCCGAACACTGCGATCACGGTGGTTCATCGCATCGACGGGTCCGGCACGACGTTCAACTGGTCGAACTACCTCTCGAAGGTCAGCACGCAGTGGAAGACGAGCGTGGGCGAAGGCACCTCGGTCGAGTGGCCACTTGGTCTCGGCGGCAAGGGCAATGACGGCGTCGCCTCGCTCGTCAGCCTCGTGCCCGGCGCGATCGGCTATCTCGAATACACTTACGCGCTGCAACGGCTAGACAGAATCTCATTTGGCGTCGTGCAGAACAGCGCCGGCAATTTCGTCGTCCCCGACGCCGCATCGTTCCAGGCCGCGGCCTCGAGCGCGGACTGGAAGGCGGAGAAGGATTTCCACCTCGTGCTCACCAACGCGCCCGGCGAGGACGCCTACCCCATCACAGCCACGACGTTCGTGCTGATGCCGAAGGCGCCGAAATCCGAGGAACGATCGGCAGCGGCCATCGACTTCATCCGCTGGTCGTTGGAGAACGGCAAGGCCCAGGCCGAGACGCTCAATTACGTGCCGCTTCCGCCTGCCCTGGTCGACCAGATCGAACGCTATTGGCAGCAGAGCATCGAGACAAACCCCACGGTCTCGGCCTCGGCTAACGTCAAGCGCTGAAGCCTGGAAACGAGCGGCCGTCATGCCCCGGGCATCCACGTTCCCAGTGCCAGCCACGCGACCGCGATCCTTCTGGAAATCTCGCCGTGAATCGTGATTTAGTCCTGCGAAAGGCCTGTTGCCGGCTCGCAGCGGCGAGAACGCGCGAAGGTCCAAGCCCGGGGACTTTCGCATGGACGTGATCATCTACCACAATCCCGACTGCGGCACGTCGCGTAGCGCGCTTGCCACGATCAGGAGTGCCGGCATCGAGCCGCACGTGGTCGAATATTTGAAGACGCCCCCCTCGCGAGCCCCGTTGCAGCAGTCCATCGCGCGCATGGGGATTTCGGTGCACGAGGCGGTCCGCGAAAAGGCGGCGCCCTATCCGGAGCCCGGGCTCGACAACCCGGCACTGACGGATGACCAGCGGCTCGAAGCGATGATGGTACATCCGATCCTGAGCAACAGGCCGATCGTGCCCCCGAACGACGTCAGGCTTTTCCGCCCTTCGTGGCTGGTGCTTGATCTCCTGCCGGCGCAACAGCGTCCGGCCGAATGAACGACTTCGCGCGATCCATCGGCGCCGCGCTCACGCTGATCGGCGAGGCCGACGCCGAGCTGCTCGGCATCGTCGCGCTGTCGGTTCGTGTCAGCCTCACCGCCGGCATCGTCGCGCTGCTGATCGGCGCGCCCTTCGGGGCCCTGCTCGCGATCACCCGATTCCGCGGGCGACAGGTCGTCATCGTGCTGACCAATGCGCTGCTCGGCCTTCCGCCGGTCGTGGTCGGGCTTGCGCTCTATCTTCTACTGTCGCGGTCCGGTCCGCTCGGGGCAGCCGGACTGTTGTTCACGCCGACCGCCATGGTGATCGCGCAGACCCTGCTCGCGACCCCGATCGTGGTCGCGCTGGTGCACCGGCCGGCGAGCCTGCTCTGGGCCGAGTATGGCGACCTGGCGCGGATCGACGGACTATCGACGCTGCGCAGCATCGGCTTGCTGTTCGCGCTCGGCCGGACGTCGCTGCTGACGGCCTTTCTCGCGGCTTTCGGGCGCGCGATCGCCGAGGTCGGCGCCATCATCATCGTCGGTGGCAACATCCGCGGCTTCACGCGCACGATGACGACGGCGATCGCACTGGAGACGAGCAAGGGCGACCTGCCGCTGGCACTCGGGCTCGGGCTGATCCTGCTCGCGCTGAGCGTGGCGGTGTCGACCGTCGCCTTCCTGCTAGTGGGACGCGTTGGGGAAAAATAGCTGCTCGCCGCCGACCTTGTAGCCGGCGATCGCATCCTGCCCCTTCGGCGAAACCAGCCAGTCGATGAAGGCCTGTCCGTCCTTCGCCTTCACATTCGCATGCGTCGCCGGATTCACCAGCATGACGCCATACTGGTTGAACAGCCGCTTGTCGCCCTCGGTCAGGACGGCAAGCTCGCCGCGGTTCTTGAACGACAGCCAGGTGCCGCGGTCCGACAGAAGATAGGCGTTCGACGACGAGGCCATGTTCAGCGCCGGACCCATGCCCTGGCCGATCTCGCGATACCAGCTGTCCTTGCCGGCGCCGATATCGACGCCCGCCTCCTTCCACAATCTCAGCTCGGCCGCATGGGTGCCGGACTTGTCGCCGCGCGAGATGAATGGCGCCTTCGCCGCCGCGATCTTGCGCAGCGCATCCGTGACGTCCTTGCCGCCGGCGATCTTTGCGGGATCGCTCTTCGGACCGACAATGATGAAGTCATTGTACATGACATCGAAGCGCTTCACGCCCTGCCCCTCGGACATGAACTTGTCCTCGGCCGGCCTGTCATGCACGAACACCACGTCGGCATCGCCGCGCCGCCCGATGTCGAGCGCCTGGCCGGTGCCGACGGCCACGACCTTCACCTCGATGCCCTCCGCCTTCGAGAACAGCGGCAGCAGGTAACCGAACAGGCCCGACTGCTCCGTCGACGTCGTCGAGGCCACGGTGATGGTGCGATCTTGCGCGAATGCGCATGTCGACCAGACCAGAACCGCTGCGATGGCGGCAAGCTTTCTCATTGTGTTGTCCTCACTCTCCTGACGTTTAAACTTAGGCGGGAAGGATGACGCAGGGAAGTCCGACGTTCGGCGCAGGATCAGCGGCCAGATATGTCTCGCGGATCACGTCCTTTCTCCTTCGCTGTCGAAGGAAGCGTATCGGGGATCGGCGCGGCAACTCTGTGGGCGCGGTCACATTGGCCGCCTGCCGCGCCGGAACTTCAGGACGACCGCAGCTTTTCGATGATGGCCGTCACCTCGTTCAGCTGGGCTTTGGCCGTGGCCAGCAGATCGAGCAGATCGCGCGCGGACTGAGCTGATCCGCCAGCGGCGGCCTGATCGATCACGCTCAAGCCGTCGGTGAGACGCGAGATGATTTGCACGAGTTCATCGCGGCGCGCCTCGAGGTCCGCAAGCGTTGCGTCAAAGCGCTCGTCGAGCCGGGCGCCTTGCAACGAGCGGATCGGAACGATCCTGTCGTCGGGAGGATCGGACATGCGCGTGCTTTGCGTTGCTGTCCCGCCCATCCTAGGCGCGACCGCCCGCAACCCGGCGGTGGTGCATTGTCGCATCCGACACGGCAGTCGCGTTGCCCTTTCCCGCGCGGTGGAGGCACGGATGTTCTGCAATTGGTCCCACCTACATTGACATCGATGTGACGGCCGGGGCAGTTTTTTGCATTGCTGGCGAATCAGCGATTGCTTCACGCCGAGTACCTCTTGGACAACTCCCTGTGCTTTCGAGACTGATATCGTTGCTGCGCCGCATTCCCGCGGTGAAATGGGCGTTCACCCGGCTTAGGCCCTTGCCTCACGGCGGCAGCATCGATGTCGCGCCGATCGCGGTAAGCGATTCGCCCGCAATCGTCGCCGACATCGCAGAAGCTGTTCCGGCTCCCGACAGCATCAGCACGAGCCCGCTGCCCAGTGACACCGAGATCGCCGTTGCGGCTCCGGTCGCCGAAGATGGCGCCGCTATCTCTGTCATCCCGGAGAGCTCGTCCGCGGCGCCAACTGATATCAGCGTCGCCGATGATCCATCCTTGGAAGCGCCGACAGAGGTCGAGGCGGTCGTCGTCGAAGAGGTTTCGGTCTCGTCAGTCGAGGTGGAGAGCGCGGCCGTCGATGCTCATGAGCTCGTCACCAACGATCCGCCCGCGGAGCCTGAAACCAGCGTCGCACCCGTCGTCGTAGAAGAGACACCGGTCCCGGTTGTCGAGATCGAGAGCGAGCCGGTCGGTGCACCCGAGCTCGTTAGCAGCGACCCGTCTGTGGAACTTCCGGAGATCGCTGAACCCGTCATCGTTGAAGAGGCGCGGCTGTCGCCTGTCGAGGCCGAGAGCCGGCAGGCCAACGTTTCCGAGCCCGTCGTCAGCAACGATGCATCTCCCGAACTCGCGACCGAGGTGGAGCTTGTCGTCGTCGAGGAGGCGCTGGTCTCCTCTATCGACATCGAGATCGCACCGGTTGATGCCCCCGTTCTCGCCGTCAACGACGATACCTCCTCTGACGTCGCTGATGTGGAGCCGGCTGTCGTAGAGGACACGTGCGTCGCGCTTGCGGACAGCGACGTCTCGGCAGGGGAGGTCTCCGAGAGCAGCATCGACAGCGCTGCCTTCGCTGTCGTCGCAATGGAGATCGAGCCGGTCCCGGCCAACGATCCCGCCCCGATCGCAACGATCGCCGCGGAGGATTCCTCCGCCGACACGGCAAGCGCCGTCACGCACGTCGCGCCGGAGCCGATCCTCGAGTATCCCGCTCCGGTGATCCCCAGCGCGCCGAAGACGCGCGCAAAGGTCGTGGAACCCGTCGACCGCGCCACGTTGATCCGGCAGCGCTGGACGGAGACCGGGATCAGGATGTGGAATCCGCGGCTTCACGGCGCCGGCGACGCCACGCTGAACATCCAGGGCCGCGTCGAGCTGCTGCCGCCCGCGCCCGGCGAGACCATGCCACGCTACGACAAGCTCGAATTCAGGATGCTGGACGGGCAGATCGTCTGCGAGGGCGTCGTCGTCGAGGCGCCCGCGTCGGCGGGTCAGCGCAGCTTTACCCGGCTCGCCGAGCCGCGCAACACTGACCGGCCCCGCGAACCGCTACGGGAACGCCAGGCCGCTCTCGCCTGACCCTTGTCCTCTGCGACCATGCCCGCCATATGCTAGGCTGACGCCCTGGACATGGGAGGCCGCATGCCCGCCAGATTATTGCGCCTGGTCGTGATCGCCGCCCTCTGCATCTCGCAAGGGGCCTTTGCGGCGTCCAGCAAACGCCCGCACCATGCGCCCGCGACCGATCCGGCCGCGCCCTACAAGGCCGACCGGCTCTCCACCTCGCGCGGCCAGACGATCCTCAACACGCCCGGCCAGACCACCGTGCTGACACGTCAGATCCTTGACGACATGAACGCGACGACCCTCCGGGACGCCATGCGCTCGACCGCCGGCGTGACGATAGGGATTGGCCGCTAGATTTCGCGCGACTTCGCGTTCAGGGGATCGGATAGCCCTTCCAGACCCACTCCAGCGCCGACGGCAGCGTTTGCGCGATCGTCGGCCGGTCGACGTGCTTGGCGTTGCGCACGAACAGGAACTGGTAGTGGTAGCCCTTCTCCGCCATCACCTTCGCCATCAGCGCGTTCGACAAAGTCCAGTCGTGCATGCCGTCGGGAATGGTGGGGTTCGGATAGAACAGATCCTGATCGCCGCCGAAGAACCAGAAGCGGATCGGCTTCGCAGGCGCGGCGACGATCAGCGGCACGCCGGGCGGCTCGGCCGGCGTGAGCACGCCGGCCTTTGATATGAGGTTGGGACCGGCCGGCCCCGTCCATGCGCTGTGATATTCCCAGGCGCCGCCACGCAGCGACGGATCGTGCGGCCATTGCTGGTTGACCATCGTCGGCGAGAAGGCCAGCACGCGGTGATAGAGATCGGGATAGAACCACGCCATGGTGAAGGCCGCCACACCGCTCGAGCTCAGGCCCATCGTCGCGCGCCCGTCGGGGTTTTTGGTCAACTTGACGTCGGCGTTCTTCTCGACCAGCGGCAGCACCTCGCGCTCGACGAACTGCGCATAGTCGCCTGACACCGCATCGTATTCGCGGCCGCGCTGGCTGCCCTGCGCGTCCTGCCCGCCATTGCCGATCTGGATCGCGATCATCGGTGGCACGCGGCGCTGCGCGATCAGATTATCGAGCGTCGTGGCGAGGTCCTTGTAGGCGTTGGAGCCGCCGTCGCCGACCACGATGAACGGCGCCTCGGTGCCGCGTACATATTGCGCCGGCACGTAGACGTCGATCGTGCGCGACCAGATTCCAGGATGGCTGGTGGTGACGATCATGTGCGACTTGTCATCCGGCGCGGTGACGGTCGTCATGATCGAGGAATTGGTGCAGCCGGCGACGTCGTCGCGGATCAGGCCGGGATTGTAGATCGTGCTCTCCCTCGACGTCAGCGTGAAGGATTTTGTCGTGCCGCGTGGTACGCCTTCCTTCGCAATCGTCTCCGGCGCGGGATTGTGGGTGGGCCCGATGATGAAATTGCCCTCGGCGCCGGACGGCGGCAGCGTTCCGTCGGGCAGCTCGGTCGCGCGCGGATAGTTGGGGTTCGAGGGATCGCGCGTCGGCGGTGCCGTCTTGAAATCCAGGCCCGCCGTGTCGATGAAGAACGGTGCCGCCTTGTCGGTGGTGTTGGCCCCGGGCGGCACAGCCATGTTCTGGGTGACGCAGGCCGGCTGCGACAGTGCAATTGAAGTGAAGGAGACGAGGGAAATCAGCGTCCCCGCAAGGACGGACAAAGAATTGGTCATTTCAGCTCCCGGTGCCGACAAGTCTTTCTGGCTCGCCTTGACGCAAAGTATGGCGGGCCGCCTGCGCGCGGTCAAACAGCAAGCGGCCGCATTCCAGCGATAGCCGCCATGCTCAAACCGAAAGGCGACCATTATTCCGTGCATGCTCATGAATTACCGCGGACACGAGGCCGTTGCTGCTGCACCTCGCACGACGTACCTTGCGCAAGCACGTGCGTCGGCTGATCGCGCGGCCATGCGCCGTCGCCGATGTGAAAGCCAAGGTCTCGCATGGTTAGCAGATCGTAGCTGCGGGTGGTTGCGGGCAAGGTGTGCCTGAGACACGCGCCTCGGCCGCCGGATATCCTTAACACGGCCTCACCAATACACGCGGCTGGAAAATCCCGCGGCCGCGCGCAACCTGCGCTGACTTTTCGTGCAGCCCCACCTAACGCGACCTTTACCCCCGTCGTGCAAGATCGCCGCCGTTTTGAAGGGATCCGGGGCGCGTATTGCAATGCCTGTCGTCAATTTGAAGTCTCAGCTCGCCGCCGCGATGCGGCTGTTTCGCGTGCCGGCCGATAACCCGGACCTGACGCGCGCGCAGTTCGACGCCTTCTCCAAGCAGATCCCGCTGCTCTATTTCATCCTGATGAGCAACACGATCGCGGTCGCCTATACCTATGTCAACGTGGCGCCGGACTGGCTGACGATGATCGTGCCGAGCGTGCTCACCGTGCTCGCCGCGCTTCGGACCTTCTGGTGGCTGCGCCAGCGGCACCTCGTGCGCAGCGATGCCGATATCCTGCGCAATCTGCGCGCCACCAACTGGATGACATTACCGATCGGCGCCGGCTTCACCGCATGGTCCTTTGCGCTGTACCCTTACGGCGACGCCTTCGCCAAGAGCCAGGTCGCCTTCTACATGGCGGTGACCGTGATCGGCTGCATCTTTTCGCTGATGCATCTGCGTTCCGCGGCGCTGATCGTGACGCTCGTCGTCGACGTTCCCTATGTGCTGTTCTTCTGGGCGACCGGCGAACCGACGCTGAAGGCGATCGCGGTCAACAACCTTCTCGTCTCTGGCGCGATGGTGACGGTGCTGTTCATCTACTACCGCGACTTCGCCGATCTCGTCTCCAGCCGCAAATCGCTGCTGGCGCAGCAGGCGGCAACGCAAGCGCTCTCGGACGAGAATTTCCGCCTCGCCAATCTCGATTCCCTCACCGAGCTGCCGAACCGCCGCCGCTTCTTCGCCGAGCTGTCGAGCGCCTTCAGCGGCGCCGAGCGCAGGCGCGTTCGCGTCGCGGTGGGGATCATCGACCTCGACGGCTTCAAGCCGATCAACGACAATTACGGCCACTCGGTCGGCGATCGCGTCCTGATCGAAGCCGGGCGCCGCATCCGCGAAGTTTGCGAGGGCTTCGGCCCGCAGCGGGTGGAATTTGCCCGGCTCGGCGGCGACGAGTTCGGCCTTGTGGTGTGCGGCGATCCCGAAGATGACGATTTGATGCGGCTCGGCCAGCGCATCGGCGAACAGGTCAAGCTGCCCTACCAGCTCGACACCGCCCATACCGGGCTGTCCTGCTCGATCGGCTTCGCGCTGTTCCCAAGCTCGGCGACCAGCGCCGAAGCGCTCTATGAATGCGCCGACTACTCACTCTATCACGCCAAGCGCCATCTGCGCGGCCGCACCGTGATCTTCTCGAGCGAGCTCGAGGCCGAGATCCGCAGCCGCGGCGTCATCGAGAACTTGCTCCGCACTGCCGATTTCAGCACCGAGATGGACCTGGTGTTCCAGCCGATCGTGGACGCCATGAGCGAGCACACCGCCGGCTTCGAAGTCCTGGCGCGCTGGCACAGCTCCCGCCTCGGCCTGGTCTCACCGGCCGACTTCATTCCGGCCGCAGAGCGCATCGGCTTGATCCGGCCGCTGACGCAGGCGCTGCTGGTCCGCGCGCTCGCGACGGCAAGGACCTGGCCCGACCACATCCGCCTGTCGTTCAACCTCTCTGCTCACGATGTCTGCGCAGCCGAGGGCATTTTGCCGCTGATCTCGATCATCGAGAAGAGCGGGTTGCCGCCGAACCGGATCGACTTCGAGATCACCGAGACCGCCGTCACCTTCGACTTCGTGCGCGCGCAGCAGTCGATCGCGACGCTGAAGGCGATGGGCTGCGGCATTTCACTGGACGATTTCGGCACCGGTTATTCCTCGCTGAGCCACGTGCATCGGCTGCCGCTCGACAAGATCAAGATCGACCGCAGCTTCGTCGCCGACATCAACGAAAATCCGGTGAGTCACAAGATCATCAAGTCTCTCGCCGGCCTGTGCGACGACATGGAGATCGCTTGCGTCGCCGAGGGCGTCGAAACCCGCGCCCAGCTCGACAGCCTGCGCCGCCTAGGATGCGACTTCATCCAGGGCTACTACTTCGCAAAGCCGATGTCGGGCGATGCGATTGGCGATCATCTCGCAAAGGAACGCCAGCGTCTCGGCGCCGCCGGCGCCAAGGTCGTGGCCTGAGAGGCCAGATCTCAATCCGCATGCGTAGCGCTGATAAATTAAATTGCTGCCTGTCAATCGTCCGCTTCACATGCGTCGAAACGCCCCCGACATGCTGGGATGCCGTGTCGGTGCTTGTCAGCGACGTCAAAACGCGCGATACTCAATTTCAAGGGGAAAGATATTTAGTATACAACTTTTTGATCTTGGTGGCCTTCAACTGGGCGCGGCGGCAAACACGGTTGTGAGTTGGCAATCGGGAGGCAGGCATGTCGTCCAATGCGTCATTTTCGGCAGGGCGCCACGTCCCGCCGCATTCCCAACTCACCGCTTCGCATGCATCACCGCCGCCCGCCGAGCCGGACGCCGGCGGCCTCATACCCATCAGCCTCTTCATCCTCAGCGACGTGCGCCTGCTCTGCGAAGGCCTCAGTTCCTGCCTGGCCCGGCAGGAATGCTTACGCATCTCCGGACACGGCGATCTTGCGACCCCGCCTGAGCAAGTCGTCGACAGCGGCGCGCAGGTGCTGCTGGTCGACATAGCGACGCCGCAGGGCTTGCAGCAATCGGCAGCCTGCCGCGCGCTGACGCCGGCGTTGAAGGTCGTCGCCATCGCGGTCGCCGAGGCAGAGCAGGACATCCTGGCCTGCGCAGAGGCCGGCGTGTCCGGCTTCGTGCTGCGCGAGGGTTCGATCAGCGACGTCGTCGCCGCCGTCCGTAACGCTATGCGCGACGAGCTCGTGTGCTCACCCAAAGTCGCCGCCGCCCTGTTCGGCCGGCTCGCGCTGCTCTCCGCGCGGACCGTCACGCGAGCGCCGGCCGCCGGCGTCGACACGCTGACACCACGCGAGCACGAGATCATTCGCTTCGTCGGCGAAGGGCTATCGAACAAAGAGATCGCACGAGCCTTGCGGATCCGCAATTCGACGGTGAAGAACCACATGCACAACGTGCTCAGCAAATTGCAGATTCGCCGGCGCGGCGAGATCAGCAGGCATCTGCACGCGAACGGCGCGCCCGCGCCTGCATCGTCGCGGATCCAGACCCGCTAGACCTTTCGGCCTAGATCCTTCGGGCCGGCATCGCGCGCGAAGCCGCCAAGTCGCGGTGAATTGCGCGCCCGTTTGCGTCATCGCGGTCTCACCGCCGCGGGCATGGTCCGGACCATCAGCTCCATCCTCGCTAGACCTTTTGGCTCAATCGCGCCGTCGCGCCTTGTGCAAGGCTCACCGCAAAGGTGGCCATTGCGACAGAGACGCATCCTCATTGCGGGATTTCCGAGGCTGATGACCGATCTTCTCGAGCATGTCGTCGCGAAAGATCCGGCGTTGTCCGTAGTCGGGACGAGTGACGACGCCAATCTGGCAACGGAGGCACGCCGCACCCGCGCCGACGTCCTCGTGGTGGCACAGAAGGCCCCGGACGAGCGCGACAGCCTCGCGAGCCTTCTGCACAGCCGGCCGCGGTTGAAGGTCGTCACCATCGTCGCAAGCGGCGAAAGCGGCGCGCTCTACGAGCTGCGGCCGCACCGCACGGCCATCACCGAGATCACGACGCAATCCCTGTCGGAAGCCATTCGGGATCCGCCCGGCCCGAGGCGCAGGCCGCGCCAGCGGCGCGCCCGCCGGCCAGGCAAGACAATCGCCGCGGTCTGACCAAACGAGACGGACCGCCAAATCACAGGAGCCGACATGCCCTCAGCCCTTCTGCAACCCGGCGTCTATATCGAGGAAATCTCCAGCGGCGTGCGCTCGATCTCGGGCGTGGCGACGTCGATCGCGCTGTTCATCGGCTGGGCGCCGCGTGGCCCCGTTGACCGTGCCGTGCGCATCTCGAGCTTTGCCGACTATGAGCGCGCCTATGGCGGGCTCGACCGCCGCGCCAATCTCGGCTACGCCGTGCGCCAATTCTTCGACAACGGCGGCAGCGACGCCTACGTCGTGCGGATCGCGCTGTTCAATTCGGGAACGCCGGCGAACGACGCGAAGACCGCGACCTGCGCGATCAACGATCTCGGTATCGAGGCGAGTTCGCCGGGCCTGTGGGCCAACTCCTACAGCGTCCGGCTGACGCTGCGTGCGGACGACAGCACCCGCTTCCGGCTCGACGTCATCGGCCCGTCGCCGAGGACTGACATCGTGGAGACGTTCCAGGACCTGTCGATGAACAAGGCGGATCCGCGCTACGCGCCGAGCGTCGTCAACGGCCGCTCCGCCTTCATGGACAAGCTGACCACGGCATCAACGACGGTGCCGACCCCGGCCACGAAACCATTTGCGGGCGGCGCCGATGGCACGGTCCTCTCCGCTAATGACGGTCCGTTCGTGAGCGCGATCGATCCGCTGTTCGCGACCGGCGGGATCGTCGACCGCATCGACCTGTTCAACCTGGTCTGCGTGCCCGGCCTCACCAATGTCAATTCAACGACCCAGGGCGCACTCGCCAAGCTACAGCAACGCTGCCACGTCCGCCGTGCGTTCCTGATCATCGACAGCCTCCAGAACGAGACGGTCGCCAACATGAGCGGCGCCAACGGCGAGGCCGGCCTGACCGGCTCGGACGGCAATTTCTCCGCGCTGTACTACCCGTGGGTGATGCAGGCCGATCCGCTGCAATCCGGCGTCGTGCGCGACTTTCCACCTTGCGGCTTCGTCGCCGGCGTCTACGCCCGGACCGACGCCACGCGAGGGGTCTGGAAGGCGCCGGCCGGCACCGATGCCAGCGTCAACGGCGGCGTCGGCTTCGCGTTGAGCTTGAGCGACGCCGAGAACGGCCAGCTCAACCCGATCGGCGTCAACTGCCTGCGCACGCTGCCGGTCTACGGCAACGTGGTCTGGGGCGCGCGCACGCTGCACGGCCAGAACGACCGCGGCTCGGAATGGAAATACGTTCCGGTACGGCGCATGGCGCTGTTCCTGGAGGAGAGCCTCTACCGTGGCACGCAATGGGTGGTGTTCGAGCCCAATGACGAGCCGCTCTGGGCGCAGATCAGGCTCAACATCGGCGCCTTCCTGCAGGGCCTGTTCCGGCAGGGCGCGTTCCAGGGCCGCTCGCCGCGCGAGGCCTATTTCGTCAAATGCGACCGCGAGAGCACGACGCAGGCCGACATCAATCTCGGCATCGTCAACATCATCGTCGGCTTCGCGCCGCTGAAGCCCGCCGAGTTCGTCGTCATCAAGATCCAGCAGATCGCCGGCGACATCCCAACCTGAGGCAAAGACACCTGAGGCAAGCAAATGGCACAGTTCTCGGTCAATCCGCAGCGCTTCGATCCCTACAAGAACTTCAAGTTCCGCGTGAAATGGGACGGCCGCTACGTCGCCGGCATCAGCAAGGTGTCGGCGCTGAAACGCACCACCGAAGTGGTCGAACACCGCGAGGGCGGCGATCCCTCGACGGGACGCAAGTCGCCCGGCCGCAGCAAGTTCGAGGCGATCACGCTCGATCGCGGCGTCACCCACGACACCGAGTTCGAGAAATGGGCCAACAAGGTCTGGCATTTCGGCGCAGGACTTGGCGCCGAGGTCTCGCTGAAGGATTTCCGCAAGGACATCATCCTCGAGGTCTACAACGAGGCCGGGCAGCTCGCGCTGGCCTACAAGCTATTCCGCTGCTGGGTCTCCGAATACCAGTCGCTGCCCGATCTCGACGCCAACGCCAATGCGGTGGCGATCCAGCACATCAAGCTGGAGAACGAGGGATGGGAGCGCGATCAAGCCGTCGCCGAGCCGTCCGAGCCCACTTTCACTGATCCAGCCTGAGACCGCCCATGCTCTCCGCCACCGCTCAACGCGAGCAGGACATCCTGGCGCTGTGGGACCGGGCCGCCGGCCGCGCGCAGCGCCAGCGCGACGATGCCCTGTTCGCGGCGGCGGGCGCAGCGCCGACGGACTCGATCGGCACAGGCAATGCCGCGCTGCTGGCCTTGCGCACGCGATTGTTCGGCGCGCCGTGGCGGCTGCGCGCCGCCTGCCCCACCTGTCACACCGACTGCGAGTTCACGGCGGACAGTGCAGTGCTCGCGGACGGACTTGCACCACCGGCTGACGCCGTGCCGCCGCGCATCACGAACGGAGGCAGCGAGCTGGCCCTGCGGCTGCCGACGCTTTCAGATCTTGCAAGCCTCGCCGCGACCTGCGATTCCGCCGCCGCAACAAAACTGTTGCTCGCGCGCTGCCTCGGTGAGGCGCCACCGGCCGCGCAGGACATCCTGCACAGGGTCGAGGCCGAGCTCGAACGTTGCGATCCCGGCGCGGTGCTCAGTTTCGCGCTCGACTGCCCCGATTGCGGCCACGCCTGGCAGGCCGTGATCGACATCGCGCCGGCGCTCTGGACCGAGGTGCAGGCAGCGGCCGAGCGTACCCTGCTCGAAGTCGACGCGCTCGCGCGCGAATATGGCTGGAGCGAAGCCGAGGTGCTGGCATTGCCGCACACCCGCCGCGCCGCCTACCTGCAACTTGCGGGCGCGTCATGACGGGCCTCCTGCAAAATCTCGCACGCATCGGCCGCGGCGAACCGATTCCCGGCGCGGCACGCGTTGCCCTGCCGGCGCGTTTTGCCGCCCCGCCCCGGAACGACGATGCTCCGATGCACGAGACGACACGGGATGAAAGGCAGACACCGGCATCCTCGCCGGCGGCATTGCCGAACATGACCGGCGCAGATGATCCTGCCACTGGCCTGCAGGCGCCGCAGCGCAGACAAATGGAGCCGGACAACGAAGCCGCACCGTTGCGTCTCGAACCCAAGGTCGCAGCTACCGCGAAGCCGCTTCAATCGACCGACGCGCCGTCAAGATCGCCTGTCGATGCCCCTCTGCCTGCCGACCCGCGCGATCCGCCGCGCGGCACACAGCCGCGTGACACGGTCTTGCGCGACACGCCCCGCCCCCGAAACGAGGCTGCAACACCGCCGGCGCTTCCGCTCGGCCAGACCGTGCTCGCCGGCCAGGCGCAGCGCCGGCGCGAGACACCGCCGGTGATCAAGGTGACGATCGACCGCATCGACATCCGCTCGCCGGAGCCCCCACGCACGGCACGCGCCGTTAAGCCCGCATCAAAGCCGTCGGTGTCGCTATCCGACTATCTGCGCCGCCCTGGACCCGGAGGCCGCGCATGAGTTCGCCGCTCGCGATCGGCGCGGTCAGCGCAGTGCTGCGCAACCTGCTCGACAACGGGTTGATCGAGGCCGGGCCCGCGGTCGGCGGCACCGTCAACGTCAGTGCGGTTGCGCCCGACACGATCGACCTCGCCAGCCCTGAAGAGCAGCCGCGGCTCAATCTGTTCCTGCATCAGGTGACGCCGAACCCGGGTTGGCGCAACCGCTCCCTGCCGTCGCGGTCCTCGACCAGCGGCGAGCGCCTGACCAACGCACCGCTCGCGCTCGACCTGCACTATCTGCTGACGGCCTACGCGCGGGTCGACTGCCAGGCCGAGATCCTGCTCGGCTATGGCATGCATCTGTTGCACGAGCGCCCGGTGCTCGATCGCGCCGCCGTGCAGCGCGCGCTCAATCCCAATCCGCTCGACGTCGCGATGCTGCCGCCGGCGTTCCAGGCGCTCGCTGCCGCCGACCTTGCCGATCAGGCCGAGTTGATCAAGATCACGCCGGCCGTGATGGGGCCGGAGGAGATGTCACGGCTATGGGCCGCCATCCAATCGCATTACCGGCCGACGGCCGCCTATGTGGTGTCGGTGGTGCTGATCGAGGCCACGAAACCCGCAGTCTCGCCGCTGCCGGTGCTGTCGCGCGGGATCATCGATCCCGCGACCAAGCGCGACCGCGGCGTCGTCGTCAATCCCGACACGTTGCCTCCGCTGCCGACGCTGTTTGCGGCGACGCCGCAGAACAAGCAGGCCGGCGCGCGGCTCGGCGAGCCTGTGGTGCTCTCCGGCATTCGCCTCAGCGGCAGCAATTTTCATGTGCGGCTGGCGCACCCGCTATTTCCAGCTCCTTTTGAACTGGTACCGGGCGCCCCCAACGACGACGGCACCGAGCTCACCGTGATGCTGCCGAACGATGCCGCCGCGCAGGCAGCGCTCGCGCCGGGGCAATGGAGCCTCACGCTGCGCCTGCTGCCGGCCGGCGAAGCCAATGAGCGCGAGACCAACGCGGTGGCCCTGGTCATCGCCCCAGCACTGGTCATTGCAGCCGATGCCGGACTTTCGCTGCCTGCGGCGACCGTGCTGCGCAAGACTGCGCCGCTGCGCGTCACGGCCACCCTGTTCTCGCGGCCGCAGGTGCAGCCGCGGCAGCGCGCGAGCCTCGTCCTCGGCACGGCGGAAGCCACCGCCAAGCCGCGCAGCGCGGCCACCGATCCGTTAGTGTTCGACTTCCCCGCGACGCTTGCCGCTGGGGCCTATCCGGCGCGGTTGCGCATCGAAGGCGTCGACAGTCTCCTGCTCGATCTCAGCGGCGATGCGCCCGCTTTCGATGCCTCGCAAACCCTGAGCGTGCCGCCATGAACATGCACGACAGACCGCAAGCGCCGCCGGGGCTCGATTGGGCCAGCCGCAACCAGCAATGGCTGGCGGCGCAGTTCGCTGCGCTGCGCCTGCGCCTCGCACGGCAGTTGCGCGATACATCGGCCAACGCCGAGCCGCCTCCGCCGGAATGCGGCGATGATTTCGAGCCCGCGCTCGAGGCGCTGACAAAGCTGTTCGGCCTGTCAGCGTTCGAGCGCGACGTCGTGCTGCTCGCGGCCGGCTTCGAGCTCGACAGTGCGCTGCGTCGCCTCGTCGGCGTGGCGATGGCGCAAGCGCCCGAAGCCATCGCGAGCACGCAGCCGACGTTCAATTTCGCCGTGCAGATGCTGACTGAGCCACATTGGGATGCGCTCTCGCCGCTCCGGCCGTTGCGGCGTTGGCGCCTGATCGCATGCGAGGGCCGCGAGGCGCCGCCGCGCCGTCCGATCCAGATCGACGAGCGCGTGCTGCACTACCTGACCGGCGTCCCAGCGATGGATGCCCGCCTGATCGGGCTCGTTCGCTGCGAGCCGGTCGGATCCATCGAGCCCGATACACCACAGGCGAACACGATCGCGCACGCGCTCGGCACGGGCGCGGCTGCCCTGGCCGCCCTGGGTCACGCTCGCGGCGAGATCGAGCCGCAGCGCGACCTCGCGCGCGCGGCGCTCGCCTGCCTCGGTGCGAACGGACTGTGGTTGCACGCCCGCGATCTGCCGCACGATCCGCGCGAGCTTGCCGAGATCGCCCGTCTGCTCGACCGCGAGGCCGCCCTCTCGGACGCCATCATCGCGCTCGAGCTCGACCGCCCGATCGAGGCGGCGGATGCCGAGGCGCATGCGATGACGTTGCTCTCTCACCTAATGGGACCCGCGATCGTGCTCAACGCGCCGGAGCCGGCCCGCTTGTCGCGACTGCGGCAGCGCCGCATCCTGGGGCTCGAGGTCGCCGATGCCCCGGCCGCCGCGCGGCAGGTCGCAGCCTTGCGCGGGCTTTCGCGCGAGCAGGCCGCCGCGCTCGCAGCCGCGCTGCGTCCGGCGCTGCGGCAGTTCAACGTCCCCGCCGCCGACCTGCGCCTCGTGGTCACCAAAGCCCTCGCCGAGACACAGGCCGATCCCGCTCTGCTCGGGCCGGCGGTGTGGCGGCTCTGCCGCGCCGCGGTGCGCGGCGGGCTTGACACGCTGGCGCAGCGGATCGACAGCCGCGTTGGCTTCGACGACCTGGTCGCGCCCCCGGTGGTAACCGCGCAGCTCCGCGCCATCGCGAGTGAATTGCAGCACAGGCCGCGCGTCCATGACGACTGGGGCTTTGCCGTGCATAACGGCCGCGGGCTCGGAACTGCCGCGCTGTTCGCCGGCGAATCCGGCACCGGCAAGACCTACGCCGCCGAAGCGATCGCGAGCGCGGCCGCACTTGATCTCTACCGCATCGATCTTGCCAGCGTGGTCAGCAAATATATCGGCGAGACCGAGAAGAATCTGAGCCGGCTGTTCGAGGCCGCGGAGACCAGCGGCGCCATCCTGCTGTTCGACGAGGCCGATGCGCTGTTCGGCAAGCGCAGCGAGGTGCGCGACAGCCATGACCGCTTCGCCAATATCGAGATCGCCTACCTTTTGCAGCGGATCGAGACCTATCGCGGGCTCGTGATCCTCACCACCAACATGAAGAGCGCGCTCGACCGTGCCTTCCTGCGCCGCATCCGCTACGTGGTCCAGTTCCCCTACCCTGACGCCGCTGCGCGCGAAACACTATGGCGCATGCAGTTCCCCGCCGATGCACCGCTCGGCAAGGTCGATTTCGCAGGCCTCGCCAGGCTGCAACTGACCGGCGGCAACATCCGCGCCATCGCGCTCAACGCCGCCTTCCTGGCCGCCGCCGGCGGCGGCGAGCGGATCGAGCAGGACGCGATCAACGCCGCGGTGCGTGCCGAGTTCTCCAAGCTCGAGCGGCCTTGGCCGGGAGTCGGGCCATGAAACATGCCGGTATCGATATCCGGATCGGGCGTCTCGTCGTCGATGCGTCGCGACACTCCGAAGCTGCGGGACTTGCCGACGCAATCGGACAGGCCTTGCAACAGCGGCTCACGGGGTCCGCCAACGAGGCGAGCGCCGCCCATGCCGAGGCGCCGCGCGCGGTCGCCGATCGGATCGCGGCACGATTGACCACGACATCCGGCGCCGACGCTCCGCGAGACAAGCCATGACCGTGCATGCCGCACCAAAGGCAGTGCCGAAGCCATCCTCGCCGGCCCATGCGCCTTCGCTCGAGCTTCGTCCGGCCCGCGACCGCTTCGAGAGCGAAGCCGAGCATGCGGCCGAGAACGCCCTGCGGCCATCGCAGCCGACTGGCCCGGCCCCGGAGCTATCGCCACTTCCACGCTCCACTGGCACGACGGGACCGGCCGCGCCGGCCGCGGTATCCGAGGTGGTCGGATCGGCCGGCTCGCCACTCGGCGCTCCGACGCGCGAGACGATGGAACGTCAATTTCGTTCCGACTTCAGCCGTGTGCGGATCCACACCGACGCGCAGGCCGCAGCCTCAGCCCGTGCGATCCGCGCAACCGCCTATACTGCGGGTGCCCACATCGTGTTCGGCGACGGCGCATACAATCCGCAAAGCCCGCGTGGCCGGCACATTCTGGCGCACGAGCTCGCCCATGTTGTGCAGCAGCGCGGCGCGACTGTGCCGCCGGCGGCGGTGCAGCGGCTCGCCTGGTACGAATCGATCGCCGTGTTCTTCGGCGCCGAGGGCAATTTCGGCGACAAGGAGCTGCTCGCCTATCTCGAAAAGATCACCAAGTCCGCAGCGATCGAAAGCAGCTTCGACAGCGACAACAAGGCGCGTGCCATCGTCCGTCGGTGGAAAGCCGGCCAGGCCGAGTTCAAGCTCGATCCACTGCAAAAGGCGCTGTTGATCCAGGAGATGCAGGACGGCCCCACACTCGATGACGACGAGAACGCCATCCTCGACCTGCTCGAGCTGAGCGATATCGCCGCACTGCGGATCATGTTCGGTTCAGGCAAACTCAGCGTCACCGAGCTCGAATCCGACATCGACGGCGCCGAGTACAAGAGGTTGAAGCGCTTCTTCGCAACCCGCTTTCGCGGCGGACGCGACGCGCTCGCCAAGGGCGACGTCGAACCGCTGGGCGAACCGGGCAAGGGCGCGCCGACCTTCGCCTACGATGCCATGGCCATCAAGATCCGGATTGCGACGGCAGCGGGCCACGACGAGGTCGCCACCATCGCCGCGGAGGTGTTCGCGCTTGCGCCGGCCGAGCGGGCGAAGGCCACGGAGGAACTCGGCCGCGAACGCGCCGACATCGCCCGCCGGTTCGACCTCCTCAGCGACCAGGCCGAGGACGAAAGCGATCCGGCGAAAAAAGCAACGCTCAAACAGCAGGCTGACGCGACGGAAAGGATCCTCGACAAATACGACGTCATGCTTCAGGGCGTGTTCCGCGACGTCACGCTGACCACCAGCGCCGGCGATCTGTCGACGACGGTCGAACCCGATGCCGCGAAGAAGGCAGACATCGCGGTGGCGCTGAGGCCCGACCCCAGCAGCCCGCTGCCATTCGACAACTCCCCGGCGGGCAAGAAGAAGTACGACGACGCCTTGCGCCTGCTGATGCCCGGCATGATCCAGGACTACTGGGATGAAATGGTCAAGGACAAGGGGACCGCGGAGCACGGCGATCCGAACAAGGTGCACCAGCTTGCGGAGTTCGAGCGGATCGGCAAGGCCAGCAAGGACGAAACCGACAAGGTGTTCGGCGAGTACTACGACCAGTCGAAGCATCCCGAGCTGAAAGCCGATACGCTCGGCGCGCGCGGCAACATCCACGACCTGTTCGCCGAGACCGAGGCCGAGCTCGCGGGCATGGACAGCACCGAGAAGCGCGACAAGGCGAAGGCGCTGATGCGGTATTTCTTTCAGGCCAACGACCGCGTGCGCGCCATCAATCGCAAGCTCAATGCCTCACCGCATTTCGATGCCAGCAACAATCCCGTGGGCGACGAGGCGATCATCCTCGACCAGATCGCCGACGACTTCACCAGCACGGCCGCGCAGGTCGACAAGCTGAACGAAATCGACCGCGGCTGGGATGCCTCCGCCAATCTCGGCGACATCAACATCCAGATCTTCAAGAAGGCCGACTCGGACAAAGATCGCGATTTCCTGTGGGACATGTTCCAGACGCTGATCCACGAATATATCCACACGCTGCGGACCACGGAATACGACAATTTCGCCAATACTTTCGGCGATGGCTCCAACGAGAACAATACGCTGATCGAAGGCGTCGATTCGCTCTTCGACGAGATCGCCTGGGAGAACGTCGCACCGCGGGTCAACGATCCCAAGCTGCGCGAGGCGGTTGAGGGCCCCGCATATGCAAGGCTCAAACCGATCACCGTGCAGCCGGCATCACGCCGACGCTATTCCTCGTATGCGGAGGCGGTGAAGCTCGTCAACGTCGTCGGCATCCGCAACCTCTACGCCGCCTATTTCCAGGGCGACGTCAAGAAGATCGGAGGCTGAGCGATGCAAGCCGCGCGCCCGTCGGATCTCGCCCTGTCACCGCTGCGGCTGCTCGCCGGCCGCGACCTGCGTTCGTTCGCAGGCCTCGCGCACCCGACCTCCCTCGACGACGTCGCAGCCGTGTTCGATCTCGACCGCTCCTGGCATGGTCAGGGCGCGCTCGGCAGCGCCAGGCACCGGACCGACTGGTTCAACGCCTCGGCCGCAGGCTTCGCGCGCGGCGCGCGGGTATGGGCAAACGACGGCACGGTGGTGCTGATCGATGCGACCGACGTCGTCCTCGTCGAGCCGCTGCCGTCGTTGCTCGACGCACTCGGCGAGCCGGAGACAAGGCTCAATTCGTTCCAGGGGACGTTCGAGGTCGAAGCCAATGAATACGTGTACACGCGGCGGGGCCTGACGCTCTACGTCAACCGCGCCGTCGATACGCCGCTCCGGATCGCCGCGTTCGCACCGGGCAGTCTTGAACGCTATCAGCGCGACTTACGGCTCGACCTTCAGATGAAACGGCTGCCGCCGTCGCGCGGCCCATCGGGGGGGCGCCTGCCATGACCGGCCTCACCTCGTCCCCAAAACTGATCAAGGGCGGCCTCGTGGTGCTGGCGCCGGGCGGCGGCACGGTGCGACGGCAGATCGCGCTCCAGTACAATCCGGACACGCTGAGCCGCAGCTACCAGGTGCAGGGCACCGGCGGCGACGGCGCGGCCGGCGGGCGGGCGCAACCGTTCCGGCTGAAAGGGCCCGCGATCGAGACCATCAAGCTCGACGCCGAAATCGACGCCACCGACCAGCTCGCCGATCCCGACGCGCACGCCAATGCGGTCGCCTTCGGCATCGCGCCGCAGCTCGCGGTGCTCGAAGCGCTCGTCAATCCGAGCGTCGACGATCTGCTCGGCATCGCAAGCCAGGCCGATGGCGGCACGCTCGAGATCCTGCCGCCGGAGGCGCCGCTCACCTTGTTCGTCTGGAGCAAGAACCGGGTCGCACCGGTGCGCGTCGCCGAGTTCTCCATCGTCGAGGAAGCGTTCGATCCCGCGCTCAACCCGATCCGCGCAAAGGTCTCGCTCGGGCTGCATGTGATGAGCACCGACGATCTCGGCTTCACGCATCGCGGCGGCACCATCTTCCTCAACTATCTGCGCAACCGCGAGACGCTCGCCGGCCTGACCGGCGGCGCCTCGCTGGCCTCGCTTGGTCTTTCCAGTCTGCCCTGACGGAGCACATGATGTCCTCGGATCCCGTCCAGATGCTGATCGATGCCGGTGCGTTTCCGGACAACAGTTTTCCGCCGAACAGCCGCTATCATGGCGCCGCGATCGGGCGGCTCAAGCGCAGCGCGGACGATCCCGGTGTCGCCTATGTGCTGCGCCGCTTCATCCCCCAGGCGCGCGGCATCGGCATCGCCGGCGAACACATCGTCAATGCCGGCGAACGGCCCGACACGCTCGCCTCCGCAACGCTCGGCGACCCCGAACTGTATTGGCGCATCGCCGACGCCAATGTCGTGACCGATCCGCTCGAACTCACCGACACGCCCGGTGAGCGCGTGCAGATCCCGCGCCCGAACGGGCTTTAGGGAGACGATTTTCCGATGATGCAAGGCGGCGTCCAGCTCTCGCTCCAGATCGGCCCGGCGCCGGTGCCGGCGCCGCGCGAGGTGCTGGAGACGCTGACCCATGCCAAGATCGAGATCGGATCGGGCGATGCGCAGAGCGGATTCGAGCTGACTTTCGACCTGCCGGTGCGCTCGCCGCTGCGCACCATCTTCCTGCTTGCCGGCGGCGGCGCGCTGCCGCCGCTGCTGCGCGTGGTGCTGATCGTCACCATCAACGGCACGGCCGAATCCGTCATCGACGGCATGGTCACCAATGTCGAGACGCAGCCGGGCAGCGGCGGCGTCGGCAAGCTGGTGATCAAGGGCAAGGACATGTCGGCGCTGATGGACATCATCGAGCTGCCCGGCCTGCCCTTCCCGGCGATGCCGCCCTCGGTGCGCGTGCTGGCGATCCTTGCCAAATACGCAGCGCTCGGCGTGATCCCGATGGTGATCCCGAGCGTGCTCGACATCCCGCCGATCCCGGTTCAGCAGATCCCGCAGCAGAAGGGCAGCGACTACGCCTACGTCAAGAAGCTCGCGGGCGAAGCCGGCTACGTCTTCTATCTCGAGGCCGGTCCCGCGCCCGGCGCCTCGAAGGCCTATTGGGGACCGGAAATCCGCTTCGGCGCGCCGCAGCCGGCACTCACCACCAACATGGATGCGCTCACCAATGTCGAGGAGATCTCGTTCAACTTCGACAAGGAACGCAAGGTCATGCCGATCGTGTTCTTCCAGGAGGCCAACAGCAAGGCGCCGATCCCGGTGCCGATCCCCGACATCACCCCGATGAGCCCGCCGCTCGGCGTGGTGCCGCCGCTGCCGCCGAAGATCGAGAAGCTGAGCAATACCGCGCACCTGTCCGCGCCGCAGGCGCTGATGGCGGGGCTCGCTTACGCCAGCCAGCACAGCGACAGCGTGTTCGGGAGCGGCAAGCTCGACGTCGCCAGATATGGCCGCGTTCTGAAGTCGCGGCAACTGGTTGGCGTGCGCGGCGCAGGCCTCCCGTTCGACGGGCTCTACTACGTCAAGAACGTCACCCACGAGATCGAGCGCGGCTCCTACAAGCAATCATTCTCGCTCGCACGCAACGCGCTGATCTCGACCGTCCCGCAGGTGCCGACATGAGCGATGCGCCCCTGTTCGGAAAATATCGTGCGGTGGTGATCAACAATGTCGATCCGCTCCAGATCGGCCGGATCCAGGTGATGGTGCCCGACGTCGGCGCCGTGATACCGACGAGTTGGGCGATGCCTTGCCTGCCGACCGCAGGCATCAATGCCGGCTTCTTCACGGTGCCGATCATCGGCGCCGGGGTCTGGGTCGAGTTCGAGCGCGGCGACCCCGACTATCCGATCTGGGTCGGGTGCTACTGGGGCAGTGCCGCGGAGGTGCCGGTGCTGGCGCACGCAGTGCCGCCCGGCGTGCCTGGCATCACCCTGCAAACCCCCTTGAAGAACGGTCTCACCATCAGCGACGTGCCGGGCCCGACCGGCGGCATCCTGATGCAGACCACGACGGGCGCGATGATTTCGGTCAGCGACGTCGGCATTACCATTTCCAACGGCAAAGGTGCGGTCATCACCATGACCGGGCCGACCGTCGACGTGAATCTCGGCGCGCTCACCGTGATCTAGGAGACGCACATGCCCGCTCCCGTCTTGCATCTCGGCGCCACGGTATTGTGCAGCCATGCCGGACAGGCGACGCCGATCGCGCCGTTCCCGCGCGTGATGCTGTCGGGCCAGCCCGCGGTCAATCTCACCAGCCCCTATGCGATCGCGGCCTGCTCGCTCACCGGCTCGGCGCCGCCTTGCGTCACGGCGCAGATGGTAGTGGGCGCCGCACGGGTGATGATCGGCGGCGCACCGGCCGCGACCATGATGGGGCAATCCGTCTGCACACCGACGGGCACGCCGATGCTGCCCGTCGTGGCGCAGACGCGCGTGCTGGCAACCTGAGGGGAGGACGGCGTGAGCAGCGAACTCGATTTCCCCTATCATTTCGACGACCAGGGCCGCACGGCCACGACCGGCCGCCCCGATCACATCCGCGACCTGATCGAGCAGGTGCTGTTCACGATGCAGGGCGAGCGGGTGATGCGGCCGGATTTCGGCGCAGGACTGCTGGCGCTGGTGTTCGAGCCTAATTCGGTGACGCTCGCCGCGACGACGCAGATGCTGGCCCAGGCCGCGCTGCATCAACACCTCGCACACCTGATCGCCGTGACCTCGGTCGAGGTGATCAATGACGATGCGGTGCTGCGGGTCGAGATCCGCTACGTGGTGCTGGCCGACCGCACCAGCCACGTCGCAAGCTTTGCGGTTCCGGGAGGCGCGGCATGAAGCAACATTGCTGCGACCCACGCCGGCTCGAAGTACTCGAGGCCAAGGGCAGCGCCAACGCCATCGCATTCATCGAGGTGCTCGATCTCGCCTCCCCACCCGGCGCACCGCGACAGCAGACGCTGCTGGTACGGCTGCTGCACGCTGGCTTCGCGCTCTCGCCGGACAATCTGCGCATCACTGGCGGCGAGCGGATCGCGACCGTCGGCGTGGTCTGGTGCGCGCCCGCCGACGCGCTGCCGGCCGAGGCCGAGCCCGGCCTGGTCGACACCGTCGACGATCTCGCCCGCACGCTGGTCGTCCGGACCGACAGCAGCGGGGATTATTCGATCTACAATTTCGGCATCTTCGCCAATTCCGGTTCGGCCCTGCCGCCGGCCGGGTTCGATCCAAAGCTGTCGGCGATCGACTTCACCTTCAAGGTCGAATGTCCCTCGGACTATGACTGCGCGGACACCGCGCCGTGCCCGCCCGTGCCGCGCTTGAGGCCGGAGATCGACTATCTCGCGCGCGACTATCAGGGTTTTCGCCGGTTGATGCTTGACAGGCTGAGCCTGCTCGTGCCCGGCTGGCAGGAGCGTTCGGCGGCCGATCTCGGCGTGACCCTGGTCGAGCTGCTCGCCTATGCCGCCGACAACCTCGCCTATCGCCAGGATGCAGTCGCCAACGAAGCCTATCTCGCCACCGCGCGGCAGCGCATCTCGGTGCGGCGCCATGCGAGGTTGGTCGACTATCATTTGCACGAGGGCTGCAACGCCCGCGCCTTCGTCCATTTCGACGTGAATGGGCAGAAGATCGCACTGCCCAAGGGCACGCAGCTGCTGACCCGCGTGCCCGGGTTGGACGTGGTGCTGACGCCGGGCTCGCGCGCGCTCAGCGATGCGATCGAAGGCGGCGCCGAGGTGTTCGAAACGGTCGCGCCAGCCGAGTTCGACCAGCAACAGAACAGTCTCACCTTTTATGTCTGGGGCAACAACGGATGCTGCCTGCCGGGCGGCACCACGCGCGCGACCCTGCGCGGCCACATTGATACGCTGGCTATCGGCGACATCCTGATCTTCGAGGAGGTCATCAGCCCCACGACGTTGTCTGCCGCCGATGCCGATCCCGGCCATCGCTGCGCGGTGCGGCTGACCGAGAGGACGCTTACGAGCGATCCGTCGGGCGGGCTGTTCGACGAGCCTCCGGTCGACGGCCCGGTCGACGTCACCGAGATCGCCTGGAGCGAGGCCGACGCGCTGCCCTTCCCGCTTTGCCTGACGGTGGAGGATCGCCCCGAGCTCGCGATCAGTGTTGCGCGCGGCAATATCGTGCTCGTCGATCACGGCCGCACGCTGCCGCCCGAACAGCTCGGCGTGATGCCGCGCGCCAGCTTGAAGCAGGCATCGCGCGCGCCGGGCAATTGCTGCACCTCGTCCCCGGACGTCATGCTGCCGCCGCGTTTCCGCCCGGTGCTGGCAAACAGCCCGTTGACGCAATCCTTCGATCTCGGCGCGCTGCTCGCCGTTCCCGTCAGCAACGACAAGCCCTGGTGGGCGGCCAGCGCATTTTCGTTCTTGTCGCCGCGCGACGCCACGCCTGCCATCGTCGATCTCACGGGACAAGTCGCCGGCATCACCGAGCACTGGCTGCCGCGACGCGACCTCATCGACAGCGCCGGCAACGCGCCGCATGTCGTGGTCGAGATCGACAACCACGGCGAGGCCTTGCTGCGGTTCGGCGACGGCCTGCTCGGCAAGCGCCCGGCCGAAGACACCGCATTCACGGCGACCTACCGGATCGGCAACGGCACATCCGGAAATGTCGGCGCCGAAGCCATCGCCCACATCGTCAGCACCACGGACGGCGTGTTCGAGGCCGTACGCAATCCGCTTCCCGCATCCGGCGGCGTCGAGCCCGAGGACATCGAAGCCGCGCGCCGCGATGCCCCACAGGCGTTCCGTACCCAGGAGCGCGCGGTGACGGCGGCCGACTACGCCGCCGCCAGTGAGCGACGCGCCGACGTGCAGCGCGCGGCCGCGACGTTCCGCTGGACCGGAAGCTGGCACACCGTGTTCGTAACGCCCGACCGCTTCGGCGGCGGCGTAGTCGACGCGCCCTTCGCTACGCAACTGCGCAACCATCTCGAGCGGTTCAGGATGGCCGGTTACGACCTCGACGTACGACCGCCGCGCTATGTGCCGCTCGACGTCACACTGCATGTCTGCGTCAAGCCGGACTATTTCCGCGCCGATGTCGCGCAGGCCGTGCGGACGGTGCTGTCGAGCGCGGTGCTGCCCGATGGCACACTCGGCCTGTTCCATCCCGACAATTTCACCTTCGGCGATCCCGTCTATCTCAGCCGCATCATCGCAGCCGCACAAGCGGTCGAGGGTGTCGAGGCGGTTCAGGCGGAAAAATTCCAGCGGCTGATCTCGCCGCTCGCGACCTCGCTGGATGACGAGGTGATCCCGATCGGAAGCCTCGAGATCGCGCAGCTCGCCAATAATCCGAGTTTCCGCGAGCGCGGCCGGCTCATCATCGAGGCGGGAGGCGGCAAATGACGCTACCGGTCCCAACCATCAAGCCTGATGCCCTGCCTGCCGGCAGCGAGAGCTGCGGCTGCTGCGCCGGCATTGAAGCCGAGACGCCGCAACGCATCTCCAACCGCTATGGCCTCTCCGCCATCACCTACCGCGTCGGCGACTACGCCCAGTTCCGCGACAGCCTGCACGCCGCGCTGTCCTCTGCCGCGTTCGCACCGCTCGGCAAGCTGCAAAGCCGCGCCGATGACGATTTCACCATCGGCCTGATCGATGCGTTCGCCTGCGCTGCCGACGTGCTCACCTTCTACCAGGAGCGCATCGCCAACGAATCCTATCTCCGCACTGCGCTGGAGCGCGTCTCGCTCCAGGAGATGGGCCGGCTGATCGGCTACCGCCTGCGGTCCGGCGTCGCCGCCGAGACCTGGCTCGCCTTCACGCTGGAAACGCCCCCTGCGCCGCCGCCAAAGCTGTCGCCCGAGCCGGGCAGCTTCGTCACCGGCGTGCCCGCTCAAGTGTCGATCGAGATCGGCACGAAAGTGCAGAGCGTACCGGGGCCGGACGAGAAGCCGCAGACCTTCGAAACGGTCGAGCGACTGGACGCCGCACGGCCGGCCTGGAATGCGATCCGACCGTGGCTGGCGGAGACACGCCGACCGGACAAAGGCGACACGGTCATGTACCTCGCCGGCCAGCGCAACAATCTGAAGCCGGGCGATGCGCTGCTGATCGTCGGCGATGCCTTCAATCCCGGTACGAATGACAGCAACTGCGATTTCCGCTTCATCGACAGTGTCGAGCTGCAATCGGATTTCGATCGCACCAAGGTGACCTGGCAGCTCGGTCTTTCCGGGGTCACGGCCGCCCAGAACTCGAAGGTCTATGCGCTGCGCAAGCGGGCAGCACCCTTCGGCCACAACGCGCCGATGTGGAAGTCGATGTCGACGGACTTTCGCAACAACTATCCGAGCGGGAGTGACGCGCCGGAGTGGCCCGACTACACGATCTCGCCGATGGGCTCGGCCCAGGGCGGCGGTTTCATTGATCTCGATACGGTTTATTCCGAGGTCCGCGCCGGCGGTTACGTCGTGCTTTCGATGGCAGCCAGGGGCTCCATCCAGGTCATCATCAAGGCCTTCGGCAAGTCGGATGTCATCCTCGATCTCGGCCCGCATCTCGACGTCTACCAGATAGCCGATGCGGACGAGACGTCGCGCGCGGAGTTCGCGCTGGCCGGCAAGGTCACCCGGCTGCAATTGCGCGGCTCCCATTACGACCGCTATCAGGACCAAGTTCGTCGCATCACAACCTTCGTGCAGTCCGAGCAGCTCGCGCTTGCGCCCTACGCCGTCGATGATGCCGCGACCGGCAGCAGCATCCCTGCAGCCGTCAGTGCCGATGGCCTCGTCGCAGGGCGACGGCTGATCGTGCGAGGCAATCGCGTCTCCGACGGCCAGGCCGTTGTTGTGCAGGCCAACCTCGTATTCGCCCAGGCTGTCGACGCCGGCCGCTGCATGCTTCAGATCGATCCGCCGCTCGCCGGCAGCCTCGACCGTGGCAGCGTCGTGGTTCATGGCAATGTGGTGCCGGCCTCGCATGGCGAGACGGTGACTCAGATCCTCGGCTCGGGCGATGCAGCCCAGCCGTTCCAGCAATTCGAGCTGAAGCAGGTTCCGCTGACCTATCGCGCCGCCGCCAATGAGAGTGGTGCCGCGAGCGAATTGACGTTGCGGGTCGGCGAGATCGCATGGCACGAGCGCGCGACGCTGTTCGGCACAGCCGCGTCCGATCGCGTCTTTGCGCTCGATATTGACGAGCAAGGGCGCAAGCTCGTGAAATTCGGCGACGGCGCCAGCGGTGCGCGGCTGCCGAGCGGGCTCAACAACGTCCGCGCCACCTACCGCAAGGGCATCGGGGTCGCCGGCAATGTCCGCGCCGAGACGCTGAGCCAACTGCTGTCGCGCCCGCTCGGACTCAAGGGCGTGAGCAACCCGTTCGCGGCCGAAGGCGGCAACGATCCGGAGCCGGCGGATGCGGCGCGACGCAGCATGCCGCTCGGCGCACGCACGCTCGGCCGCGTCGTGTCCGTCCTTGACTATGAGGATTTTGCCCGCGCCTTCACCGGCATTGCCAAGGCGCAGGCGCAGGTGTTGCAACTGCCGCGCGGAAAGACCATCGCCATCACGATCGCGGGGCCGCTCGGCGCTCCCGTCAATTCGACAAGCCCGGTGTGGACCAATTTGCTCGCTGCGCTGAAGGCCGGCGGCGATCCGCATGTCGCCGTCGTGCTGCTGCCCTACCAGCCCGGTACCTTCCGGATCGGATTGAAGGTCAAGCGCGATCCCGATTTCGACGCCAAGGCCGTGCTCACCGCGGTCGAGGCGGCGCTGCGTGCGCACTTCGCCTTCGACGCGCGTGAGCTCGGCCAGCCAGTGCAGCAATCCGACGTGATCGCGGCGGCACAGTCGGTGCCCGGCGTCGTCGCTGTCGACCTCGTCCAGCTCTATGGCGGCACGGCGCCCTTCGCGCAGACCATTCCCTCGCGCCAGGTCCGGCTGCTCGCCTCGCGGATGCATGTCGACCAGGGCGCGGCGAAGCCGAGCGAGCTACTGACATTGAGCCCGGCGCCGTTCGACCTCCTGGAGAAGATGGCATGAACAGCCTCACCCCCGAACGGCTCTACAGCCTGCTGCCGACGCTGCACCGGTTGCGCGACGCCGCGCTTGCGGGCGATCCGGCAAAGGCCGGTCCGCTCCAGGCTCTGTTGGCGGCAATTGCGCGCGAGTTCGCCACGCTGGAAGAGTCAATCGACCAGCTCTACGACGACCAGTTCATCGAAACCTGCGCCGAGTGGGTGACGCCCTATATCGGCGATCTCATCGGCTACCGGCCGCTGCGCGGGCTCGGCACCGAGCTGACCTCGCCGCGTGCCGAAGTCGCCGACACCATCGCCTTCCGCCGCCGCAAGGGCACCGCGCTGATGCTGGAGGAGCTCGCGCAGGACGTCACCGGCTGGCCGGCACATGCGGTCGAATTTTTCGAACAGCTCGCCACCACGCAATACATGAAGCACATCCGCCTGCATGCGCCCGCGACCTGCAATCTGCGCGACACTGCGGCGCTGTTCCGGCGCGACGGCGCCTTCAACAGCATCGCGCACACCGCCGAGATGCGGCGGCCGGAAACGGGCGCCGGCCGCTACAACATTCCCAACATCGGCATCTTCCTGTGGCGACTGTTGTCGCTGTCGCTCACGGCGGTGCCGCTGACGCCTGACGCCGGCGACGCGACCGGCCGGAAATTCCGTCTCAACCCGCTCGGCGCGGACATGCGGCTGTTTCGATTCGCGCAGGCCGAGTCCGACATCTCCCATCTCGCCGAGCCGGTCAACGCGCCGGAGCCGCTGTCGGTGCGGCTGATGGCAATGGCGGTGCGCGCCGCACAGGCAACCGCACAGCCGGACGCACAGCGCGAGGGCGATTATGGCGACGGCGAGAGCCTGGTGTTTTTCACGCCGGGCACCCCGCCCATCCCGATGCCGACGGCCAAGGTGCGGGTCTGCGATCTCCGCGACATTCTCGATGGCGGCGGCAATGTCATCGGCTGGGCCCATGAGGCGCAGGTGACGGCGGGCACGATCGGCTTCGATCCCGAGCGTGGCCGTGTGCTGCTCGGCAATCCCGCCGACGGACCGCTGCTTGCGACATTCCACTACGGCACTGCGCGGCAGATCGGCGGCGGCGAGTATCCGCGCGTGCCCGCCGCGGGCGATATCGGCAACGAGCAGGCAGTCGATGCCGGAGGCGCGTGGCAGGCCAAGCTCAATCTGATCAGGACCGGTGGCCGCCTCATCATCGGCGACAGCCTGACCTACAAGGAGACGCCGACCTTTGTCGTCGACGACGTGACCGGCGATGCCACGCCGCACCATGTTGTGGTCGCCGCCCATGACCAGACCCGCCCGCTGCTGGCGGCGGGCGGCGAGATCACGCTCGACATCGGCGCGCGTGGTCGCCTCACGCTCGACGGGCTCGTGATATCGGGCGGCGCGTTGCGGCTGGCGGCTTTTGCCGATGTCGAGCCGCGGGAGCTGCTGCTGCGCGATTGCACGCTGGTGCCCGGACTGACCCTGAATGGGGACGGCAGTCCGACCTCGCCGGGCGAGCCGAGCCTGATCATCGAGCATCCCTTCGCCAAAGTGACATTGGAGCACTGCGTCGTCGGCCCTATCCGCGCCGTCACTGATGCCGAGGTAACGCTGACCGACTGCATGATCGATGCCGGCGCGCCGGCGAACGTCGCCTTTGCCGCCGATGCCGCGGGCAGCCCCGGCGCCGAACTGACGGTCGCCCAATGCACCGTCATCGGCAAGGTTCACACGAAACTGTTGAAGCTCGCCTCCAACACCATCTTGTTCGCAGAGCTTGGTCCAAAGCCCGCGGAAACGTGGATCGCGCCGCTCTTGGTCCAGCGTCGCCAGGAAGGTTGCGTCCGCTTCTGTTACGTGCCCGCGGGTTCGATCACGCCGCGGCGCTTCCATTGCGTGCCGAATGACACGGCGCCCACGGCGCTGCCGCTGTTCACCTCGCTGCGTTATGGCGATCCCGGTTACGGGCAGCTGCGCCGCGCCACGAGCCTCACGATCCGCGCCGGCGGCGACAATGACAGCGAGATCGGCGTTCTCAACGCATTATTCCAGCCGCAGCGCGAGGCCAATCTCAGGCTGCGGCTCGATGAATATCTACGTTTCGGGCTGCACGCGGGCCTGTTCTTCGCGAGTTGACCGAGTGCATCGGAGGCTATCATGGGTGCCGACTTCTCACGCGTTCGTCTCGACCCGCTGCTCGACTTCGCCGGCGTGGAGCTGAAACAGGGCGCGGTGCTGCTGGACGGCGACGCCAACGAGCTGATGGCGATCCTCGATCGCAGGCTGCGTGCACTCGCCAGCGACATTCTCGACCGCGATACGGTGTCCTCGACGACCCCGGATGCATTCAAGCTCGGCGTTGCCGGCAATACGCTCGAGATCGGCAAGGGGCGGCTCTATGTCGACGGTCTGCTCGCGGAGAACCACGGCCTTGCCGATCCCGGCAAGCGCCTGTTCGACGAACTCATGGCCGAGACTGTTTTCACCGACAAGCTGACCTATGAGACCCAGCCCTATCTGCCGGCCAAGGTGCGGCCGCCACTGCCGACCGCCGGCCGTCATCTCGTCTATCTCGACGTCTGGAATCGCGAGCTGACCTGGCTCGAGCGGCCGGAACTGGTCGAGATCGCCGTCGGCGTCGAGACCAGCTCGCGGCTCCAGACGGTGTGGCAGGTGCGTGTGCTCGACACCGATGCCGGCGCCAACACCAGCTGCGCGACGCCCGACGAGGACATGCCGGGTTGGACCACAGTGATCGCGCCATCGACCGGCGTGCTCACGACAGGCACTTTCGACGCAGCTCCGGTGACCGACCCCTGCGAGCTGCCGCCGACCGGCGGCTTCCGCGGCCTCGAGAACCAGCTCTACCGGATCGAGATCCACGACCCCGGCCAGCCCGGCGGCACTGCGACCTTCAAATGGTCGCGCGAAAATGCCAGCGTCGGCTCGCGCGTCGCCAGCATGATCTCGGCCACCGAACTCGAGCTCGACAGTCTCGGGCGCGACGACGTGCTGCGTTTCAACACCGGCGACTGGGTCGAGATCATCGACGACCCCAGAGAGTTCTCGCAGAAGGGCGGCGAGATGCGCCGCATCACCGTCACCGAAGCGACCCGCCGCATCAGCTTCACACCGGCACTGCCGGGCCTGATGCTGCCGTCGGGATTCCCCAACAGCGATTGGCCGAAGCAGACCAATTTGCGGGTGCGCCGCTGGGATCAGAAAGGAAAGGTGTTCCGGACCGACGCCAGCGGCACGCCGGTGCAGATCGGCGACCTCGATGCCGCCGGATCGACCGGCGTGATCAAGGTGCCGGCCGCGGGCACGACCGTCCTGCTCGAGGACGGCGTCACCGTGAGCTTCGATTCGACCGGGGCTGCGGGCTGTCGTGCCGGCGACTGGTGGGCCTTCGCCGCGCGCACGGCAGATGCCAGCGTCGAGTTGCTCGACCGCACCCCGCCGCGCGGCATCCATCACCATTATGCGCGGCTCGGCATCTGGGATGTCGGCGCCAAGAGTGTGACCGACTGCCGCCACCCGTGGCCGCCGAAAGGCGAAGGCCACGACTGTGCCTGCACGGCCTGTGTCACGGTCGAGCAGCACGAGAGCGGCAGCTTCACCATCCAGGACGCCGTCAACAAGGTGCGCGAGACCGGCGGCACCATCTGCCTCGGCCCCGGCCGTTACGTGCTCAAAGAGGCCGTGGCGATCAACCAGGCGAAATCGGTCCGCATCGCCGGCAAGGGCCCGGCAACGCTGCTGGTGGCGCCGGCCGGCGCCTTCGCCATCCAGGACTCTTTTGCGATCGCAATCGAGGACCTCGCGATCCTTTCGCTCGCACGCGACCCCACCATCGACGTCTCGACCTGCATCGGCCTCGGCCTGACCCGTCTCGCCATCGCGGCACTCGGCACCGAGAATGCACAGCTCCCGGCGGTGGTGCTGCGCGGTGTGGTTGGCGGTGCGAAGCTCGCCGAGAACGCGATCTTCGCGCCGGTTGCGATTGCGGGCGGCGCCCTCAAGGGCGTGGAGAACGGTGCCGGCTTCCTGCTGACGGCCGCGGTGACGATCGAGGAGAACGTCCTTCTGTGCCAGCGCGGCGCGATCGCCTTCGCCGACGAGGTGCTGCATCTGCTCGCCACGCGGATCGCGCATAACGAGATCATCGGCTGCACCGATACCGCCATCACCGCGCAGGGCCTTGCGCTTCCCGGCGCCGCGCTGGCGATCGACGGCAACAGTTGTAACGTCACGGCCAACGGCATCGCCTGTGCCGCGGCGGGGCTGTGGATCGAGCGCAACCAGCTGCGCAACTGGTCGCCCGGCGACCACGTCGGCATCGGGCTGATCCCCGGGCTCGACCGCCGCAGCACCGCCACCGCGCATATCCTCGCCAACCAGATCCACGGCTTCGGCACGGCCGGAATCAAGGTGATTGCCGGGGCACAGGACCTGATCATCAAGCTCAATGCGATCGACGCCTGCGGTGCCGGGATCATGCTCGGCGGCGCGACCGACGCCGCAGCCGTATCGATCGAGAACAACCACATCCGCAACATCGAACCGGTCACCGAGAGCGAGAACGGCACCGTGGTCGGCATCGAGGTGATCCGCGCTGACAGCGCGACGATTGCGGGAAATCTGGTTCGCGCGATCGGCCTGACGGCGGTCAAGTCCGCACTGCGCGCCGGCGTCGTCACCTTCGGCGTCAATCGGCCGCGCGTGAGCGGCAACGAGATCGTCGAGGTCGCGCCCGCCAAGGGGTTTGTCGGCACCAGCGCCGGCATCATGCTGCGCGCGCCGCAGACCCAGATCGAGGTCAATCACAACAGCGTGCAGCGCGACCTCACGCCGGGCGTGGACAATTCGGACGGCAACTGGTTCGCGCTCACCACGGCGGAGGTCAATCCGAAACTGCCGTTCGGACAGGCCGGCGACAAGGTCGCGATCCGGCTCGGCGACGGGCGGATCCTCGCGCTTGGCGCCGACTATGCGTTCGTCAGGGCAAGCCTTGCCGCCAACGACACCGAGGGCGCGCGCGCCGGCATCATCGGCAACATGCTGTCCGCGCGCGGGCCCGCACCCGCCGTTCTGGTCGTGGCCGGCCAGGAATGCCTGTTCAACGACAACCGGGTGGAATCCGGCAGCAGAAGCGTCGCCGTTGCGCTGGAGAGCGCGGTCGCCATCATCAGCACGAACCGGGTGCGCGGCGGCGAAAGCTCGATCCGCCTCACCGGCGCGCGGGCAGTGACCGTGATCGGCAACATCACAACCAGCAACATCATCATCCCCGGCGGCATTGCCAACACGCCGTGGGCGCCACTCAACGTGATCGGCTAATCCGCGGAGATTTCGATGCGCACCTTCATCGTTGGAGACGAGACGAAACTCAAGGCTGTCAGCGAGAAGCTGCTGCATGCCAATCTGAGCCAGGTTCGCAGCGAGGCTGCGCTGAAAGCCTTGCAGGAGGCCAATCCGCATGCCGATCTGAACAGGCTCGCGCGCGGCACCGTGCTGTTCGTGCCGGATACGCCGGGCTTCAAGGTCAGCACCACAAGCTCCGCCAGCGAGGGTCCGCTCGCAGCCTTGCACGAACTCCTGGATGAGGCGCTCGGCCTCGCGCTCAAGGAGACCGAGGCCGGCAGCAACGCGCGGCTCGCGGATCAGGAGCAGACCGTCAAGGCCTTCGACGACGGTGCGGTGAAGAAAGCGATCGGCGACCCCAATGTGGGCGGCCAGATCCGCGAAAGCGTCAATGCCGTCAGGAAAGGCTTCGAGGCCGATCGCGAGCTTGCCGCGCGCGCGGAAAAGAACATCACCGAGGTCGGCAAAGCCGCGATCGCAAAGCTCAACGAGCTCGGCAAGCTGCTTGGATGATCGGCCGGCGTGCGGCCCTCCGGAGCCGTCATACCGCGCAGTAGCGCTCTTGGATGTCCTTGTCCGCCAGCAGCGCCGCGGCGCTGCTTTGATGCACGACCTCGCCCTGGTCGATGATCACCGCGCGGTCGGCGAGCCGCAGGGCCCATTCGACGTTCTGCTCGACCAGCAGCAGTGTCTTGCCCTCGTCGCGCAGGCGGCGGAACAGCACGCCCATCTCCTCGACCAGGACGGGCATGATGCCTTCCGAGGGCTCGTCGAGCAGGATCATCTTGGGCTTTGCGATCAGCGCGCGGGCGATCGCAAGCATCTGCTGCTCGCCACCCGAAAGCGTGACGCCCTCCTGATCGAGGCGTTCCTTCAGGCGCGGAAAGGTTTCGGCGATCTCGTCGATCGCGGCGCGCTCCTCGATCTCGCTTCCGGCCGCGACCAGGCCGAGGCGGAGATTTTCGCGCACGGAGAGCCCGGGAACGATGCGGCGCTCCTCCGGCACATAGGCCAAACCGAGATGGAAGCGCTGATGAGCCCGGAGCGGCAGCAATTCCTTGCCCGCAAAGCGCACGCGGCCTGTCGCCTTCGGCATCAGACCCATCATCGAGCGCAAGGTCGTGGTCTTGCCGGCGCCGTTGCGGCCAACGAGAGCTACCACCTCGCCCTCCTTCACGTGCAGGGAAATGCCGTGCAGGATATGGCTTGCACCATACCAGGCGTGGAGGTCATCGATTTCGAGCAGCGCGGTCTCAGCCATAGCCCTCACTCTGTCCGAGGTAAACCCGCCGGACTTCCGGGTTGCTCCTGATCTCGTCGGGCGCGCCGTCCGCCAGCAGACGGCCGTGATGCAGCACCACGACACGCTTGGACAGGCCCAGCACCATCTTCATCTTGTGCTCGACCAGCAGCACCGTGCGCTTCTCCGCGAGCCGTTCGAGCAACGCGACCATGTCCTTGGTCTCTTCCGGCCCCATGCCGGCGGTGGGCTCGTCGAGCAGGAGCAGCTCGGGCTCGGAGACCAGCGCGATCGCGATCTCCAGCGCGCGCTGCTGGCCGTGCGAGAGAAATTTAGCCAATTCAGCGCGCTTGCCGAGCAGTCCGACCGCCTCAAGCGCCGCGTCGGCGCGCGCGTTCAGCTCCGTCAGCCGGGCGCGGTTGCGCCAGATGTCGTAGCTCACGGTCAGCGCCTGCGCCGCCACGCGCACATTCTCGTGTACGGACAAGTCCGGGAAGATGTTCGTGATCTGGTAGGAGCGCGAGATGCCCTGATGCACGAAGCGGTGCTGCGGCAGGCCGTTCAGCTCGCGTCCCCTGAAGTGCAGCGTGCCCGACGTCGGGGTCAGCGCGCCGGAGAGGATGTTGAAGAAGGTGCTCTTGCCAGCGCCGTTCGGTCCGATGATCGAGGTGAGTTGTCCCGCCGCAAAGGATACGGTGATGTCTTCGAGCGCGACAAAGCCGCCAAAACGCTTGCCGACCCCCTCGACGCGAAGCAGTTCGCCGCTCATGGCCGCGCCTTTCCGATGCCGAGGGTGTCGAGCAGCGTTCCCCAGATCCCCTTGGGCAGGAACAGCACGAACAGCACGAAGATCGCGCCGACAAAAATCTGCCAATGCGGCGTCCAAAGCGAGATGACATCCTCCAGGATCAGGAAGCTCGCCGCGCCGACGAAGGGCCCGAAGAAGCTGCGCGCGCCGCCGAGCAGCACCATCATCACGATCATGCCCGAGGTCTGGTAGTGCAAAAGGTCGAGCGGCACGATCGACAGGTGCAGCGCCAGCATGCAGCCGCCAAGCGAGGAGATCGCGCCCGACAGCATGAACACGATCAGCTTGCTGCGCTCGACGTCATAGCCGCACGCCCGCGCCCGCTGCTCGTTTTCGCGGATGGCCTCGATGACGGCGCCGAACGGCGAGTTCAGGATCCGCGACTGGAACCACATCGCGAGCGCCGCGAAGGCCATCAGCACGTAATATTTGTTGACGGGATCGAGGAAATTGACGGGGAAGCCGAACAGGCTGATGCGGTCGACGGTGAAGCCGCGCAGGCCGTTCTCGCCGCCCGTGAAGGACGAGGCCTGCAGCGCGACGTAGTAGACGAGCTGGGCCAGCGCCAGCGTCACCATGGAAAAATAGATGCCGCGGGTGCGCGTCGAGACGATGCCGATTGCGGCGGCAAGGCCGGTGCTCAGGAGGACGGCGATCGGCACCGCGGCGAACCAGGGTACGCCATAGCGGCCGATCGCAATGCCGGTGAAGTAGGCGCCCGCGCCGAAGAACGCCGCCTGCCCGAACGACAGCAGCCCGGTGTAGCCGAACAGCAGATTGTAGCCCATCACCACGACGCCGTAGATCAGGACGTTGACGGCCAGCGCCTGCGACGGCAGCAGCCAGGGCAGCACGGCCAGCACCGCAATCGACAGCAGCACGCGCTGCTCGAGAAGCCAACTAAGCCCGCTGGACGAGGGCTTGGCGACCGCTTCGCCGCTCGATGGTGACGTCACGCGGTCCTCCCTCTCACGCCGAACAGGCCTTGCGGGCGGATCAGCAGCACAATCGCCATCAGCGCGAACATGACGATGGTCGCCATTTCAGGTGCGAACAGCGCCACCAGGCTGATGGAGATGCCGACCATGAGGCCGGCGACGACCGCGCCGACGATCGAGCCGAGCCCGCCGATCACGGTCACGACGAAGGCCTCCGCCAGCACCAGCGAGCCCATCTCCGGATTGACGCTGCGCATCGGACCCGCGAGCACACCGCCCAGCGCGGCAAGTCCGACGCCAAGGCCAAAAATCGCGAGCCAGACCCGGCCGATATCGACGCCGAGCACCTGCATGATGGTGGGATCGCGGGCGCCCGCACGCACAATGAGGCCGATGCGGGTCTTCTCCAGCGTCAGCCAGAGCACCAGCAGCACCACCGCCACCAGCGCGATGACGAACAGGCGGTAGCGCGGGAAGAAGCCGATGCCGAGATCGAGCACGCCGACGAGCTGCGGCGGGGTCGGAAACGGAATGCCGTCGCTGCCGAACACGATCCGCACGCCCTCGACCAGGATGTAGCTGAGGCCGAAAGTGAGCAGCAGCGGATCGTCGATCGAGCGTCCATAGAGCCTGCGGATCAGGACGAGCTCGATCAGCATGCCGAAGGCACCGATCAAGATGGGAGCGAGCAGCAATCCCCACCAGAAACTGCCGGTGAGCGATGCCAGATACAGCCCCGCATAGGCCCCGATCATGAACAGCGCGCCATGGGCGAAATTGACCACCCCGAGCATGCCGAACACGATCGTCAGTCCAAGCGCAGTGATCACCAGGACCGCCCCAAGGGCGATCCCGGAAAGAAGCTGCATGATGATCAGCGACAGGTCCATCGGCCAGGCTTCAGGTCGCGTGACCGAGCTCGCTGCAGCTGCGCAGCATATCGTCGGAACCCGAATCGTTGGCGAGAATCGCAAACAAATCGTTGTCGTTCGCCATCGCGGACTTCTTCTTGGACTCCAGCACCAGCACCGACTGCACCGACTGGTGGTCGCATTTGCGGTAATGCTGCGGGCCCTTGGTCAAGTCATATTGCAGCTTCTCGAGAGCATCGATGACCTTGTCGGTGTCGGTGCCTCCGGCGGCCTGCATGGCCGCCAGCAGCGAACCGACGCCGGAGTAGCCGTAGGCGCCGTAGTCGGTCGGGATCGCACCACCATTGGCAGCCTTGAACGCGGCGTTGAAAGCGGCCGCCGATTTGCTCTGCGGCTCCAGCCCCCAATAATAGTTGGCGCCGCCGACCACGCCCTCGAACACGTCGGGGCCAACAGCGAGGCGCTGGTTGTGCAGGATGACGGGTACGACGATCTTCATCTGCTGCTTGACGCCGAAATCCACGGCCTGCTTGATCGCGTTGGCCTGGTCCCGGCCGAAATTGGAGATGCAGAGCACGTCCGGCCGCATCGACATCAGGCGCGGCATGAAGGTGGAATAGTCGGCCGCTCCGAATGGATGCAGGATCTCGCCGACATTGTCCGCGCCGATCGCTGCCTGCGCGCGCTTGAAGCCGCGCAGCATCTCATGGCCATACGCATAGTCGGCGACGAGATGGGCGACCTTCATGCCCTTCTTCAGGGTCTGCCGCGCCACTGCAGCGGTCGTCATGTGCGGGTTCAGCGCCTCATGGAAGGTGTATTTGCTGAAATCCTTGGCCTCGTTGATCGTGTCGGACTGGCTGATCGAGACGTAGATCACGCCGCGGGCGCGGGTGACCTCGTTGACGGCGAGCTGCACTGCGCTGGAAAGCGCGCCCACCACGGCGTGGACCTTGTCCTTCTCGATCAGCTCCAGCGTCCGGGTCGCGGCCTCGCCGGCATTGAGCTTGTCGTCACGCACCAAGAGCTCGACCTTGCGGCCGCCGATGCCGCCCTTGTCGTTGACGAGCTTGACGGCAAGCTCGGCGCATTTGACCTGATCGCGCGCCTCAGCGGCGAACGGTCCGGTCAGCGGCGTCGGGAAGCCAATGCGAATCGTCTCGTCCGCGGCGCGGCCGAGCCGCGGCATGGCGAGCAGGGCGGCGCCGGCGGAGAGGCCAGCGAGCGCGGTGCGGCGGGATATTGTCGAGGTCGAACCGGATTTGGGCATGATTTCCTCCAACTGATTTTTTTTAGAAGCGTTTCAGGGCTTTCAGGACTTTTATGGGCGTGATCGGGATCGAATTGATCGACGCGCCGAACGGCGTGAGCGCGTCGTTGACGGCGTTGAGAACGCAGGCGGATGCCGCCGCCGTGCCGGCCTCGCCAACCCCCTTGGCTCCGAGCACGGTATCGGCGGTCGGCGTCTCGACGTGGCCGATGACGATGTCGGGCATCTCCATCGGCATCGGAACGAGGTAGTCGGCGAGCGAGCCGTTCATGAGCTGACCTGTCTCGCTGTAGCGGCATTCCTCGAACAGCGCCGCACCCAGCCCCTGCACGATGCCGCCGCGAAGCTGCTCGTCCACCAGCATCGGATTGATGACGCGGCCGCAATCCTCGACGATGAAGTGCTTCAGCAACTTGATGAAGCCGGTCTCGACATCGACCTCCAGCGAACAGCCCTGGATGCCGTTGGTGAAGGCAAAGGGATAGCCCTGTGGCGCGAAATGATGGCTGACGGTGAGCTGCGCCTGCGTACCGGGCGGCAAGGTGTCGGAGCGGAAATAGGCGATCCGCGCGATCTCGGAGATAGGCAACCGCTTGTTCCGGGTCACGGCGTCGACGACCTCGCCATCAATGATGTCGAGTGCCGAGGGCTGCTCCTGAAGAATGAGCGCGGCAATCTCCAGAATATTGCGCTTGAGCACGCGCGTGGCCTGCAGCGCGGTCTCGCCGCCGATGCCGGCGCCACGGCAGGCCCAGGTGGCGCCGCCATGCGGCGTCACCTCGGTATCTCCCGTGATGACCTTGACGTGTTCCTGCGCAAGGCCGAGCTGATCGGCCACGATCTGGCTGATGATCGCCTCGGTGCCCTGCCCCTGCTCGGTGACCGAGATCAGGCAGCGGACCTCGCCCGACGGCGTCAGGCTGAGGATCGCGCCGTCCTGCGACGAGATGCGCGCGCCGCCGACGCCGTAGAAGGCCGGGCTGGGATTCGTGATCTCGACGAAGGCCGCAATGCCGATGCCGCGATAGACGCCGCGCTTGCGCAAGTCGGCCTGCTCGGCGCACAACGCCTCATAACCCATCATCTCGTGCAGGCGCTTCAGGCAGGCCTGATGCGACAGCGCCTCGAAGCGATAGCCGGTCGGCGAGGTCTGCGGATAGGCATCGTCAGCGATAACGTTCTGCGCGCGGATGGCGAAGGGATCGAGGCCAACCTTGACCGCCGCCATGTCCACCAGCCGCTCGGTGACGGCACAGGCGATGGGATGACCGACGGCGCGATACTGGCTGGTCTGCACCTTGTTCTGGAAGATCACCTCCAGCGTGGCGCGATAGTTCTTGAAACGATAGGGCGCGCCGATCAGGCGGATCACCTGGTTGCCCTCGACCACGCTGGTGCGCGGATAGGTCGAGAACGCGCCGATCGCGGTCAGGTCCAGCACGTCCATCGCTAGGATCTCGCCGCTGGCATCGAGCGCCATGCGGGCGCGGACGCGATGATCGCGGGCGTGGATGTCGGAGACGAAGGACTCGATGCGGTCGGCGACGTATTTGACGGGACGGCTGAGCAGGATCGACAGGCCGACCACCGCCATATCCTCGTGATAGACATGCAGCTTCATCCCGAAGGAGCCGCCGATATCTGTCGCGATCACGCGAACACGGGCCTCGGGGATGCCATAGTGGCGCGAATAGAGATCCTGGAACTGGTAGGGCGTCTGCGTCGCGTGATGCACGGTGAGTGCGCCGGCGGCCGGGTCGTAGTCGGCGACGATGGCGCGCGGCTCCAGCGTCACCGCGGTATGGCGGCCGAAGGAGAACTCTTCTTCCACCACGTGGGCGGCCTGCGCAAATGCCTCGTCGACTGTGCCGTTGTCGAGCTGGCTGCGGAAGCAGGTGTTATTTGCGGTCCCCGGATTGATCAGCGGGCCACCAACCTCGCGCGCACTGTCGATATCGACGACGACGGGGAGGTCCTCGTAATCGATCTCGACCAGCTCCAGCGCATCTTCCGCAAGCGCCCGGCTCTCGGCGACGACGGCCACCACAGCCTGCCCGGCCCAGACCACGCGGTCGAGCGGCAATGGCAATTGCGGGGCCGACGTCATGCCCTTGAAGTGGTCGAGCGTGCCGGTCCAGGGCGTGCAGATCTTTGCGAGGTCCTCGCCGGTGGCAACGAGATGCACCCCTTCGAGCGCGCGCGCTTGCTCGGTATTGATGGCGACGATCTTCGCGTGCGCATGCGGACTGCGCAGGAACGCGGCATAGAGCATGCGCGGCAGCTTGAGATCGCTGATATAGCGTCCGCGCCCGGCAAGCAGCCGCTTGGCGTTCGGCCGCGGCACGGACCGGCCGATATAGGAGTTGGGACGGTCGAGCGAGGTCAGCGGCGCGGTCATGCCGGACCCCCGTCTTCGCTGCGTGCTTTCGCCACGGCGTCGATCGCATCGACGATCGCTTCATAGCCGGTGCAGCGGCAGTAATTGCCCGACAGCGCGTCGCGGATTTCGTCGCGGCTGGGCCGCGCCACCTGCGAGAGCAGTTCATGGGCATTGACCAGCATGCCCGGCGTGCAGAAGCCGCATTGCAGCGCGTTGCGGCGATGGAATTCGGCCTGGAGATCGGCAATCACGCCGCTCTCGGTAAGACCTTCGATGGTATTGATCTTGGCGCCATCGGCCTGCACTGCAAAGATCAGGCAGGAGTGCACAGCGCGGCCGTCGAGCTGCACCAGGCAGGCGCCGCAGGCCCCCATCTCGCAGCCCGCATGCGTGCCGGTCAGTTCGAGCGCGTTGCGCAGGCAATCGACCAGCGTCTCGCGCGGCGCCACCTCGCAGGCGACCTTGCGGCCATTGACGACGAAGCGGACCCGCACCGTCTCGTCCGCGTCGTCCAGAAGGGTTTCGTCAAAACCGCTCATGCGCCTTCACCCAGACGTCCGAGCAGGCGGCCGAGCAGCACGCGGGCGAGATGCAGCCGCATCGCCGGCGGCACCTCGTCGCTGTCAGGCGGGGCGAGATCGCCTTCGAGCGCAGCTTGTGCGGCGGCGATACGTTCAGGATCCAGGTTCGAGCCGATCAGGGTTGCCTCAGCGCCCTTCACCCGCGTCGGTGTATTGCCGACCGAGAAGAAGGAAATGCGGATGTCGTCGATGCGTTCGGCTGTGAAAGTCGCCAGCATGCCGCACCCGACCAGAGCATAGTCCCCGCGCCGGCGCGCCAGCTCGTCGAACGCAAAACGCTGATCGGCTTTGAACAGCGGAACGTAGATCGCGGTGATCAGCTCACCGGGCTGCAATGCGGTCTCGAACAGCTCGACAAAGAAGTCGTCGGCTTTCACACGCCGGCTGCCGGAAGGGCCGGCGATTTCGATCTCGGCATCGAGCGCCAGGGTCATCGCCGGGAATTCGGAGGCAGGATCGGCGAGCGCGACGCTGCCGCCAATGGTGCCGCGGTTGCGGATCGCGGGATGGGCGACAAAAGGCGCAGCCGCATGCAGCAGCGGCGCGAATTCGGCGATTAGCGGCTCGCTCAGCATCTCGCAGTGCCGCGTCAGCGCGCCGATACGCAAATAACCGCCCTCGCGCCGGACGCCGCGCAGCTCGCCAATATGGGTGATGTCGATCAGCAGCCGCGGCGCTTGTAGCCGCAGCGACAACGCCGGCACGAGGCTCTGGCCCCCGGCAATGAAGCGCGCGTCATCGCTGGCGCGGGCATGAGCATCCAGCGCCTGGTCGATCGTCGCAGCACGAAAATAGCTGAAAGCCCTCGCCTTCACCGCCGTTTCCTCAAGATCCGTCGGCTCATCAGCCGGGATGCCAGATTTGTAACCATCTGGTCTCAAAATCCTGACACGCCGCCGGGAGGCGGTCAACAGGAAATGACCATTTGGTCACAAATGCACCTTTAGGCTAAGAAGGCAGCCGGAGATTGCGATTCAGCGACGAAATGGCCCGAAAAGCGCAGAAACCAACGAAGCGACCGGTCCGGAAGCGAACGGACACAGGCAGCAAGTCCGCGCCAAAGCGCCGCAACATGCGTGCGGCCGACCGCGAGCGTGCGATCGTGGACGAGGCGATCCGCTTCTTCGCCGAGCATGGCTTCGAGGGCCAGACCCGCGAACTCGCCAAACGCATGGGCATCACGCACTCGGCGATCTATCGCCACTTCCCGAGCAAGGAGGCGCTGATCGAGCGGGTTTACCAGGAGGTCTATCTCAGCCGCTGGTCGCCCGATTGGGGGCCGATGATCCGCGACCGAACCTTACCGCTCGAGGCGCGGCTGACGCGCTTCTATCTCGACTATGTCGAACGCGTGTTCGAGTACAATTGGGTGCGGATCTTCGTCTTCTCCGGCATGAAGTCGTTCGGTATCACCGGCCGTTATCTCGACATTGTCCGCCGCGAGATCATCGAGCCCGCGGCGGCCGAGCTGCGCCACGATCTGAAGCTGCCCGACGCGAAATCCCACCCGCTCAGCGAACGCGAGACCGAGCTGTTCTGGGGCCTGCACGGCCGCATCTTCTATCTCGCCATCCGCAAGTTCGTCTACGAGACGCCGATCCCGCCCGATCTCGACGCGATCGTCCGCGACGCCGTCCAGACCTTCATGGACGGCGCGAAGATGACGATGCCGAAGCTGCTGGTGAGCGGCTAGTTACTTCGCAAGGCTCGGCAGATCGAGCCCCTTGTCGCGGGCACAATCGATCGCGGTCTCATAGCCCGCGTCTGCATGGCGCATCACGCCGCTGGCGGGATCATTCCACAGCACACGCTCAATGCGCTTCGCGGCTTCCGGCGTGCCGTCGGCGACGATCACCATGCCCGCATGCTGGGAGTAGCCGATGCCGACGCCGCCGCCGTGATGCAGCGAGACCCAGGTCGCGCCGCTGGCGCAATTGAGCAGCGCATTTAGCAAGGGCCAGTCGGACACCGCGTCCGAACCGTCCTTCATCGCCTCGGTCTCGCGGTTGGGGCTTGCCACCGAGCCGCTGTCGAGATGATCGCGGCCGATCACAATCGGCGCCTTCAATTCGCCACGTGCCACCATCTCGTTGAAGGCTAGGCCCAGGCGATCTCGATCGCCGAGGCCGACCCAGCAGATCCGCGCCGGTAGGCCCTGGAACTTGATGCGCTCCTTGGCCATGTCGAGCCAGTTGTGCAGATGCTTGTCGTCAGGCATCAGCTCCTTGACCTTGGCGTCGGTCTTGAAGATGTCCTCGGGATCGCCCGAGAGCGCTGCCCAGCGGAACGGTCCGACGCCGCGGCAGAACAGAGGACGGATATAGGCGGGCACGAAGCCCGGAAAATCGAACGCGTTCTTCAGGCCCATGTCCTGCGCCATCTGGCGAATGTTGTTGCCGTAGTCGAGCGTCGGAATGCCCTGCGCATGGAAATCCAGCATGGCCTGGACGTGCTCGACCATCGACGTCTTTGAAGCGCGCTCCACCGCCTTCGGATCCGAGGCGCGCTTGGTTTCCCAATCGGCGAGCGTCCAGCCCTTTGGCAAGTACCCATTGATCGGATCATGCGCGCTGGTCTGGTCGGTGACGATGTCGGGCTTGACGCCACGGCGCACCAGCTCCGGAAAGATCTCCGCGGCGTTGCCGAGCAGGCCGACCGAGACCGCCTTCTTCGTCCTCGCGGCCTCTTCCATGATCGCCAGCGCCTCGTCGAGCGTCGCGGCCTGCCGATCGAGATAGCCGGTGCGCAGTCGCATCTCGATGCGGCTCGGCTGGCATTCGACCGCGAGCATCGAGGCGCCCGCCATGGTCGCGGCCAGCGGTTGCGCGCCGCCCATGCCGCCGAGGCCGGCGGTGAGAATCCATCTTCCCGCGAGGCTGCCGCCATAGTGGCGCCGACCGACCTCGACGAAGGTCTCGTAGGTGCCCTGCACGATGCCCTGGCTGCCGATATAGATCCAGGAGCCCGCCGTCATCTGGCCGTACATCATCAGGCCCTTGCGATCGAGCTCGTTGAAATGGTCGAGCGTCGCCCAATGCGGCACAATGTTGGAGTTCGCGATCAGGACGCGCGGGGCATCGGCATGGGTGCGGAACACGCCGACCGGCTTGCCGGACTGGACCAGCAGCGTCTCGTCATTCTCGAGCTTGCGCAAGGCCGCCGTGATGCGGTCAAAGCTCTCCCAGTCGCGCGCGGCGCGGCCAATGCCGCCATAGACGACGAGCTCGCTCGGACGCTCCGCGACATCAGGATCGAGATTGTTCATCAGCATGCGCAGGGGCGCTTCCGTCAGCCAGCTCTTGGCGCTGATGTCGCTGCCGCGGGGGGCGCGGATGGTGCGGTCATTGTCCAGTCGGCGGTTCATGCAGAGCACCTCTTTAGTCAAGTCTCGGGAACGGATCGGTCGGAAGCGCCGCGATCGCCACGGCCGGTAGCGCATCGGCTTCGATCAGCGCAGCCGCCTTGGCGAGATCGCCGGCCATGTAGCGATCGGCACCGAGCGCGGGCACATGCTCGCGAAGCGCAGCGATGACGGCTGCGAGCGGGGCGCTGGTCGCATGCGGCGCGCGCAGCGTGATTCCCTGCGCGGCAACCAGAAGCTCGATGCCGAGGATGGCGGCGAGATTATCGGCCATCTCCAAGAGGCGACGCGCGGCGTGCGCGGCCATCGAGACATGGTCTTCCTGGTTGGCGCTGGTCGGCGTCGAGTCGATCGAGCAGGCCGCCGCGCGCTGCTTGTTCTCGGCATAGAGCGCGGCCGCCGTCACTTCTGCGATCATGAAGCCGGAATTGATGCCGGGATCGGGCGTTAGAAACGGCGGCAGACCGAAATTGAGCGCGGGATCGACCAGCGTCGCGATGCGCCGCTCGCTGATCGCACCGATTTCCGACAACGCCAGCGCGATCGTATCGGCGGCAAAGGCGACCGGCTCGGCGTGGAAATTGCCGCCGGAGACGATCTCGCCGGTATCGACCAGAACGAGCGGATTGTCGGTGACGGCGTTGGCTTCGACGATCAGCGTGCGCGCGGCCTGCGTGATCAGGTCGAGCGCGGCGCCCGCGACCTGCGGCTGGCAACGCAGGCAATAGGGATCCTGCACGCGCTCGTCACCTTCGAGATGCGACAACCTGATATCGCTGCCGTCGAGCAACGCGGTCAGCGTCGAGGCCGCCGCGATCTGCCCGGCATGGCCGCGCAACGCCTGAATCTCGGGGCGGAACGGCGCCGTCGAGGCCATTGCCGCATCGACCGACAGCGCGCCGGTGACGAGCGCGGCGCGAGCCAGGCGAAACGCGCGCAGCACGCCGGAGACGGCATAGGCGGTCGAGAACTGCGTTCCGTTGATCAGCGCGAGCCCCTCCTTGGGGCCCAGCGTCAGCGGCGCGAGACCGGCGACGGCGAGTGCCTCACGGCCGGAGACAGTCTTGCGATCGACGATCGCTTGCCCCTCGCCGATCATCACCGCCGTCATGTGCGCGAGCGGCGCAAGATCGCCGGAGGCGCCGACCGAGCCCTGCTGCGGCACCAGCGGATAGACGTCCTGCGCCAGCATGGCCTGCAATTGCTCGATCACCTCGCGGCGCACGCCGGAGGCGCCGCGGCCGAGCGAGACGATCTTCAGCGCTATCATCAGCCGTACGATCGGCTCCGGCGTGGCCGGGCCGACGCCGCAGCAATGCGAGACGATGAGATTGCGCTGGAGCAGCGCGGTCTGGTCCGGCGGAATGCGCTTCGCGGCCAGTTTTCCAAAACCGGTATTGATGCCGTAGACCGGCGCGGCGCCGTGTGCTGCCTTTGCGACGATCTCCGCGGCCGCCTCGACGCGCGGCCAAAATGACGGATCAAGCACGACAGCGGCGCCTTCGAGCACGCGCGCGAGATCGTCGAGGCTGACCGTTCCCGGCTTGACGACGATCGCTGCGCCCTGTTCCGTCACTGTCCCCTCCACACCCGGCTATGCAGCGGATTGAAGCCGATGCGGTAGACGAGTTCGGCGGGCCGCTCGATGTCCCAGATCGCGAGATCGCACCACTTCCCGGCTTCCAGCGTGCCGGTTTCGTCGAGCACGCCGAGCGCACGCGCGCCTTCGCGGGTAACACCAGCGAGGCATTCAGCCACCGTCATCCGGAACAGCGTCGCGCCCATGTTCATCGTAAGCAGGAGCGATGTCAGCGGCGAGCTGCCGGGATTGCAGTCGGTCGCGAGCGCCATGTGGACGCCGTGCCTGCGGAACGCCTCGACCGGCGGCTTTTGCGTCTCGCGGATGAAGTAGAAGGCGCCCGGCAGCAGCACGGCGACAGTACCGGCCTTCGCCATCGCGGCAGCGCCGGCCTCGTCGGTATGCTCGAGGTGATCGGCGGAGAGTGCCGAGAATTTTGCGGCGAGCGCAGCGCCGCCGAGGTTCGACAGCTGGTCCGCATGGAGCTTGACCGGCAGCCCAAGCCCCCTCGCCGTCTCGAACACCCGCGCGGTCTGCTCGGCCGAGAACGCGATACCTTCCATGAAGGCATCGACGGCATCGGCAAGACCGGCCTTTGCGACGGCCGGCAGCATCTCATGACACACGAGATCGATGTAACGATCCTTGTCACCGCCGGCCTCCACAGGCAGCGCGTGCGCCCCGAGAAAGGAGGTGCGGATCGCAACCGGCCGCTGACGGCCGAGGATGCGCGCCGCTGAGAGCTGCCGCATCTCGGTCTCGACATCGAGGCCGTAACCGGACTTGATCTCGATGGTGGTGACGCCCTCGCCAATCAGCGCATCGAGCCGCGGCAGCGCGCTTGCAACGAGCTCGGCCTCGCTCGCCTTGCGGGTCGCGGCGACTGTCGAAACAATGCCGCCACCGGCGCGCGCGATTTCCTCGTAGCTTGCGCCCTTCAGGCGCAGCTCGAATTCGTGCGCGCGGTTGCCGCCGTAGACGAGATGGGTATGGCAATCGACGAGGCCGGGCGTGATCCAACGCCCCTCGCAATCGATCCGCTTGATCGCGTCCGCATCACCAGGGAAATCCGCCGCTACGCCCGCATAGACGATATAGCCGCCGCGCGTGGCGATCACGCCATGCTCGATCTCGCCGAGATCGGGACGGTCGGCCCGCATCGTGGCGAGCCGGGTGTTGTGCCAGATCCGGTCGAAGCGCTCTGCCATGCAATGGTCCCTTCGTGGGATGCTTGACTTATATGTCTAGACATATAATCGTGGGGCGGTTCTGTCCAGCCGGCGTGTAATCATGACCCGACTGCATTTCGCCTCCGCGCTCCTGCCTTCGGGCTGGGCCAATGACGTGCAGATGGTGATCACCGCCGGCGCGATCGCCGAGGTGACGCCGGGCGTGGCGCCGGCCGCCGGCGACGAGCGTCATGGAATTGCGCTTCCGGGGTTGGCGAGCCTGCACAGCCACGCATTCCAGCGCGGCATGGCGGGGCTGGCCGAACTGCGCGGCGATAGCACCGATACGTTCTGGACCTGGCGCGACACGATGTATCGTTTTGCGCTGGCGATGACGCCGGACGACGTCGCCGCCGTTGCGACGCTGCTGTATGTCGAGATGCTCGAACAGGGTTTTACCCGCGTCGGCGAATTCCACTACCTCCACCACGATCGCGACGGCTCCCCTTATGCCGACCTCGCGGAAATGGCTACGCGCATTGCACAGGCTGCCGAAGCTTCCGGCATTGCGCTGACACTGTTGCCGAGTTTTTATGCGCATGGCTCCTTCGGCGGCGCAGCACCGCATGCCGGACAACGCCGCTTCATCTGCTCGGTCGATCAGTTCGCCGCGCTGATGGCTGCGTCGCGCAAGGCGATCAGCAGATTGCCGGGCGCCAATATCGGCATCGCGCCGCACAGTCTGCGTGCTGTTGCGCCCGACGAGCTCGCGGCGATCATTCCGCTCACCGATGGCGGGCCGGTGCATATCCATGCCGCCGAACAGGTGAAGGAAGTCGAGGATTGCCTCGCCTGGTCGGGACGACGGCCGGTGCAATGGCTGCTGGAGCACGCGCCGCTCGATCAACGCTGGTGCCTCATCCACGCGACCCATACGACGGATGCGGAAGTCACGGCGTTCGCGAAGACCGGTGCGGTGGCGGGTCTCTGCCCCATCACGGAAGCGAGCCTCGGCGACGGCATTTGTCCGGCGCGCGAATTCGTCGATGCCGGCGGCGCGTTCGGTGTGGGCACAGACTCCAACGTGCTGGTCGGCGCAGCCGACGAGCTGCGTCAGCTCGAATATGGCCAGCGTCTCAAGCATCTCGAGCGCAACGTGCTCTCCGGTGGTGCAGGCCGCTCGACGGGACGTACGCTGTTCGATCATGCGCTCGCCGGCGGTGCACGCGCGCTGGCACAGGCGACGGTTGGCCTCGGGCCCGGCGCGCGCGCCGACATCGTCACGCTCGACACCGCACATCCATCGCTCGCGGGACGTTTGCGCGACGCCGCCATCGACGGTTGGATTTTTGCCGGAGGGACCGGCGCGATCGATTGCGTCTGGGCCGGCGGCCACAAGGTCGTCGAAGGCGGACGACACAGACTGCGACAGACCGCGCGCGAGCGCTTCAACGCGGCGGTCCGGAGGCTCGTCGCATGAGCCTGGCCACCGATGCCGCCGACCAGCCGACGCTCTACAAGCGCATCCGCGCCGATATCGAGAAGCGCATCCTGACCGGCGAATGGCCGCCCGGGCATCGTATCCCGTTCGAGCACGAATTGGTCGCGCGTTACGGCTGCTCGCGCATGACGGTGAACAAGGCGCTGTCGGAGCTCGCGCAGGCAGATCTGATCGAACGGCGGCGGCGCGCCGGCTCCTTCGTACGCCGGCCGCAGCATCTGTCGGCGGTGCTGAAGATCGCAGACATTCGCGCCGAGATCACCGCGCTTGGCCGCGGCTACGGCTACGAGCTGATCGGGCGCAAGCTGCGTGCGGCGACCGCCGCCGACCGCGAGCGTCTTGGTGTCAAGAAGGCCGGCAAGGTCGTTGCGATCACCTGCCGGCACAGCGCCGACAAGGTGCCGTTTGCCGTCGAGGACCGACTGATCGATCTGTCGTCCGTGCCGGATGCAGCGACCGCGGATTTCTCGCGCGAACCGCCCGGCTCGTGGCTGCTTCATCATGTCCCATGGACGGAAGCCGAGCATACGATCAGCGCCATCGTTGCGGACGATCGCACGGCGGAGGCGCTCGACATCGCCGTCGGCGCGCCTTGCCTCGTGATCGACCGCTATACTTGGCGCAGCGCGCGCACCATCACCGCAGTGCGCCTGCTCTATCCCGGTGACTCTCACCGCCTTGTCGCCCGATTCAAGGGAGGCTGAGAGAACGATGTCGGCACAAATCGTGCAACGCTTCGGGCAACGGTCCATCAGGACCGAATGATCAACAGGGACGTCAATCCATCGATCGGCAAGAGGACGACAATCATGCGTAGTTCGACAATTTTTGCGACAATCATTGCCCTCGCGGCCTCCACTCCGGTACTCGCCGACGACGTCAAGGTCGGCATCGGCATCTCCGGATGGACCGGCTTCGCGCCGCTCACGCTGGCGAAGGAGGCTGGGATCTTCAAGAAGAACGGTCTCGACGTGACGATCAAGAAGATCCCGCAGAAGGACCGCCACCTCGCGATCGCCTCGGGCGATGTCCAGTGCGCGGCAACGACGGTCGAGACCTGGATCTCGTGGAACGCCAATGGCGTTGCGACCAAGCAGATCTTCCAGCTCGACAAGAGCTATGGTGCCGACGGCATGGCCGTTCGCAACGATCTCGCATCGATCAAGGATCTCAAGGGCAAGACCGTCGCGGCTTCCGCGCCCGGCACCTCGCCCTATTTCGCGCTGGCCTGGATGCTGAAGAAGAACGGGCTCTCGGTGAAGGATGTCACCGTCGTGAACCTCGAGCCTGCTGCAGCCGCGCAGGCCTTCGTCTCCGGCCAGAACGACGCCGCAATGACCTATGAGCCGTATCTGTCCACGGTTCGCGCCGCGCCCGACAAGGGCAAGATCATCGCGACCACGCTCGACTATCCGATGGTCATGGACACCTTTGGCTGCACGCCGAAGTTCCTCACCGAGAACCCGAAGGCAGCCAAGGCGCTCGCCGACAGCTATTTCGAGGCGCTCGACATGATCGGCAAGGATCAGGCCAAGGCCTATGAGATCATGGGTGCCGATGTGAAGCAGACCGGCGAGGCGTTCGGCAACTCGGCAAAATATCTGCGCTGGCAGGACAAGGCCGCGAACCAGAAGTTCTTTGCCGGCGATTTCCTGACCTTCAACAAGGACGCCGCCGACCTCCTGCTCGAGATCGGCATCATCAAGGCCGCGCCGAAGGTCGAGGACCTCTTCGACGCGAGCTACATCAAGTAAACCCTTCAGGAGCTGCCGGCTCCGTCTCGCGGCGGGGCCGGAAAACTCGTTCACCGCCCGGATAGATCGTTGATGCGTCCCCTGGATCCCGTGACATCGAAGCAGCGCGTGGCTTACGGCCTCGCGTTCTTCGTGCTGTTCGTTGCCCTCTGGTCGTGGGCGACGCTCGGCGGCCATGTGTCGAAGACCTTTCTCGCCAACCCGCTGACCATGATGCAGGAAGGCTATGACCTGCTCGCCAAGCAAGGCTTCCTGTTCGACATCGGCATGACGATCTGGCGCGTCGTCGGCGGCTTCGCCCTTGCTGCGATCATCGCGGTTCCGCTCGGCGTGCTGATGGGTGCCTACAAGCCGGTCGAAGCCTTCCTCGAACCGTTCGTCTCCTTTGCTCGCTATTTGCCTGCCTCGGCCTTTATCCCGCTGCTGATCCTGTGGGCCGGCATCGGCGAATTGCAGAAGCTGCTCGTCATCTTCATCGGCGCGGTGTTCCAGATCATCCTGATGATCGCCGTAACCGTGGGCACCACGCGGCGCGATCTGGTCGAGGCGGCCTATACGCTCGGGGCCAGCGACCGCGGCATCATCCGCCGGGTACTGTTGCCCTCCTCCGCACCCGAGATCGCGGAAATCCTGCGGCTGGTGCTGGGCTGGGCCTGGACCTACGTCATCGTCGCCGAGCTGATCGGCTCGTCCTCGGGCATCGGCCACATGATCACCGACAGCCAGGCGCTTCTCAACACCGGCCAGATCATCTTCGGCATCATCGTGATCGGAGTGATCGGTCTCCTCTCGGACTTCATGTTCAAGGCGTTCAACGCCTGGCTGTTTCCGTGGAGGCTCGCATGACCACCCTGAAGATCGAACAGGTCTCGCGAACCTTCCCCGCGCGCCACGGCAACGCGCCGACCAGGGCGCTGGAGCCGACCGATCTCACCATCGGCAACAACGACTTCGTCACCATCCTCGGCCCCTCCGGCTGCGGCAAGTCCACGCTGCTTCGCATCGTCGCCGGTCTCGACCGGCCGACCAGCGGGCGCGTCACGCTCGACGGGCGCGAGGTGACCGGCCCCGGCGCCGATCGCGGCATGGTGTTCCAGTCCTACACGCTGTTTCCCTGGCTGAGCGTGCGCGAGAACATCGCCTTCGGCCTGCGCGAGCGCGGCGTGCCCGAGGCGGAGCGCAACAAGATCGCCGATGCCTTCATCCGCCAGGTCGGGCTGTCCGGCTTCGAGAACCACTGGCCGAAGCAGCTCTCCGGCGGCATGCAGCAGCGCACCGCGATCGCCCGCGCGCTCGCCAACGATCCAAAGATCCTGCTGCTCGACGAGCCCTTCGGCGCGCTCGACAACCAGACCCGCGCCTTGATGCAGGAAATGCTGCTCGGGATCTGGGAGCGCGACCAGAAGACCGTGCTGTTCGTCACCCACGACATCGAGGAAGCCATCTTCCTCGGCAGCCGCGTCATCGTGATGAGCGCGCGCCCCGGCCGTATCAAGGCCGAGATCAATGTGGACCTGCCGCATCCGCGCTCGTACAAGATCAAGACCACGCCCGAATTCGTCCAGTTGAAGGAACGGCTGGTCGAGGAGATCCGCACCGAGGCGCTGAAGGTTGCCGAACATGCCTGACACCAAGCCGCGTGCCGATGGGCAACGCGTTCTCGCCGATCTCAATACGCTCCGTGCCATCGGCGCCTACAAGACCGGCGTGCATAAGCCGACCTTCTCCGAGCCGCACAAACTGTCGCTCGACTGGCTGGTGCAGAAGCTGCCCGACGCCGGCCTCACCGCCGCGATCGACGGCATCGGCAATGTATTCGGCACCAGCGCAAAGCCCGGACCGAAGCTGCTGGCGGGATCGCACCTGGAGAGCCAGAACTACGCCGGCTGGCTCGATGGCCCGCTCGGCGTCGTCTATGCGCTCGAAGCGGCCCGCGTGCTCAATGCCGATCCGACCGTGAAGGGCGCGGTCGAAGTCGCAGCGTGGTGCGACGAGGAAGGACACTTTGGGCATTTCCTCGGCTCGCGCTCCTACGTCGGACAGGTGACCGAGGCCGACATCGATGCCGCCCGCGACCGCACCAGCGGCCGCACCATGCGCGACGCACTCGCCGACATGGGGCTCTCGGGCCGCGCGCGCGTCGCCGCCGAGCCGGGACGCCACATCGGATATCTGGAGGCGCATATCGAGCAGGGCGACACGCTCGAAAGCGGCAAGCTCGCGATCGGCGTGGTGACCTCCATCGTCGGCATCTGGCAGTACCAGATCAATTTCGTCGGCGAGCAGAACCATGCCGGCACCACCCGCATGGCGGCGCGGAAAGATGCCGGCCTCGCGCTGGCCAAGTTCTGCGTGGCGATCGACGAGCGGTTCTCGGGCGCCTGTGGCACGCGCACGGTCTGGACCACCGGCCGCATCACGCTCGATCCCGGCGCGCCGAGCATCATTCCCGGCGGCGCCGAGATGCTGTTCCAGATCCGCGACGACAATCCGGCGGTCATCGCGCGGCTGGAGGAGCTGCTGCGCACCATGGCGGAAGAGGCCAACGCGAAGGGCCCTTGCACCGTCACCGTGGAGAAGATTCGCACCGGCGCGCCCGCGCTGATGAACGCCGGCTTCCAGGACGCCATCGAAGCCGCGAGCAAGGCCCTTGCCAGCGGACGATCCATTCGCATGCCCAGCGGCGCCGGCCACGACGCGCAGTTGCTCGCGACCGTCATGCCCGCGGCCATGCTGTTCGTGCCGTCGATCGGCGGCATCAGCCATCACTGGACCGAGAACACCGCCGACGCCGACATCGTCACGGGCGCGCAGGTCTTCGTCGACGCCTGCCGGCGGCTCCTCGGTGGTTAGAACGACGTGCCGCCGCATCTGAACTCCTGGACGATGTCGTACTTGCCCTTCGTGATCGGCACGGCATAGCCGAAGCGCAGCGTTCAACCACACCCGCCTCTGGAATACTGGGTCGCCCGCCTTCGCGGGCGATAACAGCGCGTGTTGCAGACACACCTTCGCATCCTCGCAGCGCATTTCGCCCGAGCTTTGCTTGATCTCTCCACCCTCGAAGCCAAGAGGGCGCAGGGAAGGCCGGGTGCTGACCTCGCACCCGCGGTCCGCTGCGCGAGGTGGTGCGCAAAGGAGACCGCACAGCAGCATACAGGTGGTGCCAATCACTCGGCCTTCCCTGCGCAGTGGTTGGACGGCTTATGCCGTGCTCTCCCGGGAGCCGAGTTCCTTCTGGCCTCCCTCACGCTTGCAAAAGTCACCAGCACCGCGCCGGTTGACGCGACTGCCGCATTCGCAAAGCACTTGACCGTAGCAACGACGGCCAGGACCACACGTCTATATTTTGGTGTTCGGTGAAACACGCCGAAACTAAGAACACTCTTTAAAATAAGGGCTTTTCGACTACCCTGATGCGGGCTGTTTCAGCGGGCTTCACCAAAATAAGGGCCCGGCCCTAAGCCTTTCAGCGTCCGCACGACAAACTGAAAGCCCCAAAGCCGAGCCCTTTGGTCCCAAGCCTTAGGAGCCGAAACCACATGGATAGTAACATCACCCCCTCCCCCGCCGGCAAGCGGGGCCGCAATAGCAGCGCCATTCTGACCGACCGCATGTGCGAGAAACGCGTTGCCAAACGGACCAAGCTCTACGACCGTAAGTGCCCTGGTCTGTACGTCAGCATCACCACGGCAGGGGTGGCGACCTTCTCGTTCAAGTTCACCGACCGGGAGACCGGCAAGCAACGCACCGGCTGGCTTGGCGTCTACAATGCTGAGACCTTCACGGTCGAGGACGCCCGTAGCAAGGTCTACGGCCTCAAGTCCATGGGCGGCGAGGCGCTTGCCGAGACCTTCCGCGACCAGAAGACCGCGACGGCCAAGCGCGGCAAGACCGTCGCCGAGATCATCGACGAGCGAATCACCTGGATGAAGACGCCGGTCAAGAAGCCGGACGGCGAAATGCGGCCCCGGCTGGAGAGCTGGGAGAACACGGCAAGCCACCTCGATCGCCTCATCCGGCCCCGTCTCGGCAAGAAATTGGCCATGGAGGTCACCAAGCACGACATCGCCACACTCTCGAACGACATCGTCGCAGGCAAGTTCGGCAAGCCCTCGGTCAGCAACGCGCGCCATATGCGCAAGGCGGCCTCGGGCCTGTTCACCTGGGCGGCGGAGGCAGGCCGCGACTATGTGACCGCCAGCCCCTGCGTCAACCTGCCAAAACTCGATCCCGAACATCCCCGCACCCGGGTCCTCTCCGAAGACGAGATCAAGACGTTCTGGCACGGGCTGGACCGCAACGACCTTCCCTACGACCGCCGGACCCGGCTCGCACTCAAGTTCGAACTGGTCACTATGCTGCGCTCGCGCGAACTGCTCGGCGCGCATCGGGATGAGCTGTTTGACCTCGACGGCGAGCATCCGCGCTTCGACGTGCCGCTCAAGCGGGTCAAGAAGCGGCGGGTGATCCAGCAGCCGTTATCCGATCTGACGGTCGAGATCATCAAGGAGGCGCTCGCCTCGGATGGTCAGCAGTTTGTCTTCGAGAGTCCCATGTACAAGGGCCAGCCGATCCACCGGAAAGCGATGGCCGACGCCCTGCGCGGCACCAAGCACGAGACGAACAAGGACAAAACCAAAACCGCTGGCCTCTGCGAGCTGCTCGGTCTCAAGCCGTTCACGCCCCATGACCTGCGCCGGACGGCAGCGACCCTGGCCGGCGACCTCGGCTTCGACGACGCATGGATTGCGAAGTGCCTCGACCACGCCGCGAGCAAGAAGGCCGAGCAGATCGTGCCGACGGTCACCGGCAAAGTGTACAATCACTCCAAGCGGATGAAGGAAAAGCGCGCGGTGCTGGACGGCGTCGCGGCCGAGCTGCGGCGGATCGTCGGCGGGCGGACATCGAGAAAGGACGCCAATATCGGACTTCACGTTGCGGCCTGATCTATCGCCCCGCCTGAGCTTCGATCAGGCGGGCTTCAATCAGTAGTTCTGCGGGAGTGCGTTCAAGCAGCATTCATCACAGTCCATCTAAGTCCCGCGCCGGGAGCGGCGCGGCTGATGATGGAACCTCCATGCCTATTCCGAGGGATGACTTTGACCCTGTTGCCACAGTTGTAGACTGGCTCGACGCCTGCCGGCGTGGAGACGTCAACGCGCTGCTCGATCTGTATGATGAGCGAGCGGTGCTTGAATGCGCCTGCGAAGGCGTCAGCCTGACTGGGCGAGAAGCAATCGCTGCCTACTGGTCACCTAAGCTCGAAACGAAGCGAGTACTCTCATTTTCGCTGGACGACGTGAGCCTGACGGGCCACGGCGTTCAAATCGACTATCAAAATTACGAAGGCAAGCCGGTTCGCGTTTATTTTCGGTTCGGTGTCTCAAACAAGATCATCTACACAAGCTGCGCACCCATGGCTCGGGCGGCCGCCCGAAGCTCCGTCAACTGAGATAACGGTCCGCGCGGCCGCAGAGTTGCGGCCATTGTAGCTCTATCGAGCAGCCCAGCCGGCACGTCCCTAGCCGGCGGCACACATCAGCCCTTCGGCAGACACTCCGCTGCTTCACTTCACCTTCGCTGCTTCATCGAGACACTTGTAACCTGAGCCGCCGCGCGCCATGCACTGGTCGAAGTGTTTTGTCTGCCGCGCTGCCGTTGGTCCAGCAGGCTGCAGCTTTCCGTTCTTATCGACGCATTCGTACAGCAGGCCGGGTGTGCGCAGCGAGCAGGGCATGCACGACTGCTGGGCTTGCACCGCGCCCACTCCGACCAGCAGCAGCATCATCACAAAACAGCTTTGCTATCACATCAAAGGGGGCCGAATCGATTCGCACGGAGTCAAGACGCTGTGAATAGGTCGAATAACTGCGGGGTGTTTCCCCCGGACTCCGCGTGGCGCGCGAATCTCTGTAGGGTGAGTAGGTCAGGCGAACTTGATTCGTCTGATGTCCGAGGCAGCTGACGGCCGACCGGCGTGCGATGAAACGGTTCACGTCGTAGCCGCCCGGCTGACGATGCGGCCGGATGCTCTTCGTTTGGATCACGGTTGCCCCGCGTTGCCCTCTCCGAGCACACTGTCGAGCGATCGGCCGGCGCGTTCATAAACGGGCCTCGTTGAGGTCGGCTTCGCGGCCAGGCAGCAGGGTCGAGGGAGCGATCACAGCGATACCAAGCTCCGTCCATGCAGACCAAGCCGGTAGACCCAAAGCAGAACACGACTGGTACCCGATCGTCGCGGTGCGCCGACGAAGCAGTGACGATGTCCATCGTGCTCATGTCCGAGACGTCGACTGTCCCGAATCCTGCACGGCTCAAAAGGCGAAGGCGTGCCGTCGGCGAGGATTGATCTAGATCAAGCGTCGCCCGGTTTCACGATTCAGATTCGGCGCAAATGGCTGGAGGGCATGCGCCATGGATACCGTCAGGTGGATGATCTCCACCGCTCCGGAAATCTTCCTGCTGCTTTCCATCGCCATCGGCACGGTGCTGGGCCGAGTCAAGATTCGTGGTTTCTCAATCGGAACGACAGCCTGCATACTGGTGGTGGCCGTTCTTATCGGTCAGCTCGGAACCTTTACATTCCCGTCGCTGCTGCGCGTGCTTCTGTTCAGCCTGTTTGTGTTCACGATCGGCTACCGGTCCGGCCCCGAATTCTTCGCCTCCTTGAGCATCCGCACCATGGCGCAGGTCGCCATGGCGCTCGTGCTCGGCGGCACGGGTCTCATCCTCGTTTTGATATTTGCATTCGCGTTCAAGCTCGATCCGGGCACGGCCTCGGGACTTGCCGCCGGTGGGCTGACGCAATCTTCCATCATCGGCACGGCGTCCGGAGCGCTCGCGCAAGTCGGCTTGTCCAGTGATGCTTTGAAGCAGCAAGAAGCAAACATCGCAGCCGGATACGCCGTCACCTATGTCCTCGGCTATATTCTCACACTCCTGTACGTGCCGTTTGTCGCACCGAAACTGATGCGGATCGATTTGAAGGCGGAGGCGGCGAAGCTGGAGGCGGAGCTTGCCGGCGGCAACCCGCCACAGAGTGAAAATCTGCACTATCGCAAATTCCAGGCGCGCGCCTACCGAGTATCGGCCGCCGCGGGACGCACGGTCAAGGACGTCGAAGAGGAAATCGGCAGCCGCACTGTCGTCGAGCGAATCGTGCGGCAGGGAGCCGATATCGAGCCGCGCCTCGACAGCATCCTCGAACCCGGCGACGACATCGTCGTCGCCGGGCGAACCGCTGCCCTCGTCGCGGCAAAGCCGGTCATCGGCAAGGAAATCGATGCCGACGAAATCCTGAAGGCAATTCCGGGCAATGTGATCGACGTCCTCGTCGACAGCCGCCATCTCCATGGCCGATCGATCAAGGAGATCGCTGAACGCGTCGGCAACGACGCACGCGGCGTCTATCTCCGCACGCTGACCCGGATGGGCCGCGAGGTCCCGTTGGGCCCGGACACCCGCGTCTATGTCGGGGACGTCATGACGCTCGTCGGCAGCACTCGCAACATCGAGCGTGCCGCCACGAAGGTCGGGCAGATACTGCGCTCCGGCGACCGCGCCGACATCGCCTTTCTCGCAACCGGCATCGCCGCGGGCCTCCTCGCGGGTCTCGTCAGCCTCAGGGTCGGCGGCATCCCGCTGACCTTGGGCGGCGGCGGCGGCGCGCTGATCGCTGGCCTCGTCTGCGGCTGGATGCGGTCGCGCCGGCCGACCATCGGAGCGTTACCACGCGCGGCACAGCAGACACTGAGCGATCTCGGGCTCGGTGGCTTCATCGCAGCCATCGGGCTCGGCAACGGAGCCGCGGCCTGGGCTGCGATACAGGCGCACGGGGCGTTGCTGGTGGGCATGGGCCTGGTCGTCACGCTGGTGCCGCTGATCGTCGCGACACTGTTTGCGCGCTATGTGTTGCACATGAATCCGGTCATCACCTGCGGGGCGCTGGCCGGCGCCATGACCGTCGATGCTGCGGTGACCGGAGCCTGCGAAGTCGCCGAGAGTCAGACCCCAGTTCTCGGCGTCGCAGTGCCCTACGCCATCGGCAACGTCGTCCTGACTGTGCTCGGCCCGATCATCGTGGCACTCACTTATACCGGCTGACGGAGGCGACGATGCGTACGCAGTTGGCCGCAATCTTCCGACCGCTCTTGACGGCTTTGGTTCTCCTTGCCGCCTTCGGCTTGCCGGCCCTCGCCGAAGACAATGTCCGTCTCCAGCGATCATCACCTTTGCAGCAGGTCGCGGCGGTCGCGTCGACGGCAAGCCCAACAACAACTGCGCGCCGGACAGACTGGTCGAAGCGACCGCGGATTTGGGCCGTACCTCGCGGGTGCCATGCTGTGGTTCTATATCGAGAACGACACGTTCTTTGGCCCGGCGTTGTCGAAGCGCATGCATGAGGCTTTCACTGCGGCCGGCGGCAGGGCCGATATCATCTGATGCCGCCCTTCGGCAATGAGGGGCATTTCCTCGTCGGCTCGACCGACACAATTCCGATGTGGTCACCGCTCGTCGAAAAATCCCTCGACGCGCATAAATAGTTACAGAGGCTGGCGCCTGGAGACGCAACCATGATCAACGCCCCTTCAACGCCATGGCCCGGGCACGCTCGCACCTTCCTGTTGATTTTGTTCGCAGCGGCCATTGCCGGACCAGCTTCGGTCCAGAACGCCGCGGCGCAAAAGCAGGCCTCTGAGGCGAAGCCCGCCGAGATCGCCCCTCGCGGGCAGCGCGAAGCCAAAGACATCACCTTCGGAGACTGGCAGAAGCTCTATGTTGATCACTGTTGATCACGCTGATGACGGTGCCGAGGAACTGGACTGCCATCGCGTGCTCCCATGGCGGACTCGGCCATGCTCCTGGTTTCGTCGGTCAGCGATTGTTATCCGGCGAAGGGGATGATGAGACGCCTTGATGCAGATCAAGAGAGCGCGGCGGCCCATAGCCAACATCTCCCCGCTGCGGAGCGCGTTCGGTACGGATCCAGGCAACCGTCAGCTCCCAAGCCACCGACAGAATGATCGGTCCGATGAAGAGGCCGATGATGCCGTGGACGAGGGTTCCTCCGATCACCCCGATCAGGATGACGAGCGCGGGTGTGGTCAGGCCTCGCCCCATGACGAGCGGCTTTAGGATGTTGTCGAGCACCGATACGATCACGAGAAACACCGTCAGCAGAAGCGCGATCGGGAATTCCTTGTCAGTCCAGATCCAGATAATGACCGGCAGGATGACGATCGTTCCGCCGATCTGCACGATCGACAGCAATAGCACCACGAACGCCAGTAGTCCCGCGCTGGCGATACCGGCCAGCTTGAACCCAATGCCGGCGAGCAAGGATTGGACGATCGCGACGCCGATCACACCCTGCGCGACCGCACGGATGGTGGTACCCGCGAGGTCCAGAAAGTGCTCGCTCTGGTCGGGCACGATCCGTGACAGAAAGTCACGACCCGCGGCCACGAGTTGCGGGCCATATGGAAACAGGACGCCAGCCACGATCACGGACAGCAGGAACTTTACGGTCCCCACACCGGCATTGCCGGCAAATCCGAGCAAGGTCGTCGCGAAGGGCTTGAGATACGGCACCACTTCGCGCAGAAGCGAACGCAGATTGGTCGAGGCCTGATCCCAGAGATCGAAGAGCCGAGGCCCGACGAGTGGCCAATCCTTGATCGATTGAGGTGGCGACGGAACCAACACCTCGCCGGCGGTCATTTGGCCGGCAAGATCCCTGATCCCGTCGACTGCGCCCATGCCGAGCCACGTCGCGGGCCCAATGACAACGGCGAGACTGATAAGGGTTAGGATCGCTGCCGCAAGTTTCGGCCGGTCGCCGAGGATTTTGGCAAGGCGCTCAAACACCGGATTAAGCGCGACGGCGAGCACGACACTCCAGGCCAGGATTGGCACGAACGGACGGATCAGGAGCAGTGTCCAGACGATCAGGACCGCGAGCAACCCCAGCCGGATCACAAGCTGGATGACCTCGTCTCCGGAGATGATCTGGCGGAGTGTTCTCACGGACGCGCCTTCAGCCTTGGCCACGCATGTTGCGGGTGAGTGAGCTAGTTCCCCCTCTCGCGCGGAGGTCTTGATCCAGATCAAGCGACCACGACCGGCCGGGAGGCCCATGGGCGGGATCGGGCAAGTGCGTCGCCCGGCCTCTCGACACCGGAGTCCGCATGTCGGTCACCAGTGCACGAGAGCGCTTGCGCGACGGCAGTCCGGTCGAAGTTCGCGCGCTTCGGCCGGAGGACGAGGCCGACATGCTCCCCGCACTAGACCAAGCGAGCCCGCAGTCGTTGCAGCGCCGATTTTTTGCGATGAAGAGCCATTTCAAGGAGCGCGCCTTCTTCATGGACGTCGATTTTAAGAATCATATCGCCTTGGTTGCGCGCGCGGAGGAAGCAGGCCGGAAGGCTGTGGTTGGCGGCTGCCGATATATTGTCTCCGAGCCCGGCCGGGCCGAGATGGCTTTCATGGAGGTCAATGCATGGCAGGGGCGCGGCGTTGGCTCGATGCTAATGCGGCACCTCGTCGACATCGCGAGGGAAACGGGACTGAAGGAATTGACGGCGGAAGTCCTGCCCGAGAACACATCAATGTTGAAGGTCTTCGGCAGGTTCGGGTTTAGGTCGGCTGCGCGGCGAGATCCACAGACAGACCTGGTAGCATGCTTTCCATGGGATTTTGCCCTCCCCCGAGGCCGCACCAAGTTTCCGTTGCAGGGACGCGCGCGCAACCGATCACTCCGCAAGCGCGCGATAAACTGACGCGTGGCCTATCTTGAGGGCCTTTGCAATGGCAGACGGGCCAGCGCCGCTGGCCTTCATTTGCCACTGTGTTCGCCGTATTGGTTGGCGGCTGGATGTTCCGCTACGAGCCAATCGGGCAAGGCTTCGAACACAGAAACCGCTTCACGGGCGCGACCAGTAGAGTTTCCTTGGAATGCTGGACAGATAAAGATTAGGCCGCCACTTGGACATTGCTTCTCCGCGGCCGCCTCAGTTGGCGGCCTTTTCGGCTAGGCGAGACTGGCCGAGCAGTGCGGCCCCGTGTGTATGCCGCCATCGCGATACACGTTAACTCGCCGTCGCTCAACTTCTCTACGCGACGCGAATCGCTCATCCCGTCCGGCTCGTTGATACGCCATCACGCAAGCTCGGATGGCACCTCGACTTTGGCCCGCCATTTCCCGGGGTCTACCGGTTGGCAACCAGTTGCACCGTTGGACGTCCACCGTTTAGCGCTCTGAGTTGGGTTATGTATTCTTCAGGCTTCAACAAATGGAATGGAGCCTTCAAGCCCATAAAACTCGCTATGCGACCGATGAAATTGGTGCAGTTGGTTGTTCCCGCGTTCCACACCGGCGAGGTCGCCTGAAGACGCTTGATGTAAGCAAATACCTTTTTGGCGTCAGCCTCATTCAAGTAGACTCGATAACTGGCTGTCAAATATTGCTCATCGAGGTCACCATAGCTCGCGCCGGTTTCAGAAGGCACAAACATGAGATGTCCCAATACGTACGGCAGCGTGTCACCTGCTGGATGCAGGCCGGCAACTTCAACCGCCCTTTGGCTCGTCTTGCCGTACCAGACAAATGCGTGTCCGTAGGATGCAGCAGTGCGGGCGCGAAAATCGACGTAGTAGGGTCCTTTAACTGAAGATACCCGGGCCGGCTTTGCATCCGACGTGGCTGGCGAGCTGCTTGGCGCAGCTGCGGCCGGTTTCGTAGCGGAGTTGATTGAAGTCTTGGGGGCAGTGTCCGGTCGCTGCTGAAGATCAGCGCGCCCCGCGAGTTGCTGTGCACTAGCGCTTCCCACGGAAGCCGCAAAGATTGCGACCCCGACAATAAGTCGCAGATCGCGGTATTCCCAGATCACCCTTGCCACGTTCAACCCTTCTTGGACCCACCACAGCCCAAGCCAAAACATTATTGAAGGTGAACGCCTCCGGCCCCCGACGGGCCGAAGGCGCTTGAATCTGCGGGATTAGCCCTTGGTGACTAACGGAGCCGGCGCCGGAGCCTTGCCGATCGGGTATTTGCCGACTGGAGTTTTGCCGACGGGATATTTACCAACCGGCGCGGTCTGGACGACGGGCTGCGGACGAGGCAGATCCGCGGCAACTGCCGCTCCCACCAAAGCCAAAGACGCAGTACCCGCAATTACGAATTTCAGCATCAATCTCCCCTGAAGTTGCCCGCTACCCCTTACCGATTCTGAACCTAGCCGGACGCTCTACCCACACAACAAATAGATGCCCGTGCGGACAGTCGCGCGATCCCTTTTTTGGCGAATGTTGCAGAAGGGGCACGCTTTCTTTCAGCATATTGATGGGAAAATCCTACCGGTCCGCTCCGCGTAGACCCGGTAGCTGTCACCGAAAGTTTCCAACATCATTCGCTCTTCCTTGCCGACGCAACCAAAGAACAAGATCCCGAAGCCGGCCAGGCCCGCGAAACCGGCAATCCAAGCAATGCCTGGGCGATAGCCCACAGCCAAAATGCCGAATACATCGGTGTCGAACTTTCCGATAAATCCCTTCCGTCACGAGTTCATGATTCTCCCGCACGTCGAGACTTATCGACCAATTCCGGCCGAGTGCACGGTGGGTCAGGTGAAACACGCCCAGAGCTGCAATCGCAAAGAGAGACCCCAGCCAAGCCAGGGAGGATAGAAGCTGCGATCTGCAAAATGAGGTATTCCTGTCGCTACGTAGACGAGCGGAACAAGTCCAAGTCCCGAAAGAGATATGAGCAGGAGCGCAGTTTCCAGGGGCCGCGAGCGCTCCACACAACCCTCGCACGACGAGAACGCCGCGCGTACTTGTAGCGTACCCAGCCGATCACCAACGCGACGAGAATGACTTTTGAAATGGTGGGCGTCATTTGAATCAGGCTGCCGCGCCCGGACTTCCCAGCAGTTCGCTTGCTGACGGCGGCACGCTCGCAATAAGTCCTCCGTCGTCAGCGATCATCGACGCGGCGCCATCCGGGGCGAGCGTCTGGGATTTGGCTGAAATAGGTCCGCATGTGAGCATGAAGTAGTCATACGATGTTCGCCTATCATTTCCACTGACGAACTGCCGTGCATACGGGAGAAATTGAGAGGATGCGTCGATACATGTCGTCGTCAAGCATTCGGCTAAGTCTCACGACCCTGACGGCATGTCTCACACGGGCCAACTCAAGACCATACCGGCTTCGTCCTGCTTTCTCTCATCCGCGGAGTTGCGTGGCAAGAACACTCCAAGAAACCTACGGACCGACCGTTCACGACTAAGCCAGTGGCTGGAAAACTGGTGCGGCTTGCCGGTGTCCGGTAGCCCGGCGCTGGCGGCGCGCTGTAGGGCCTTCTAATGGCCTCACCCTTGACGCCGGTTCTGTGTCGTCGTGGCGACGGATGCCTAGCACAGCGAAATGACGCGACGTGCCAACTCTACGAACCCACAGACCAAGAAAAAGGACGTGGTGTGGCTCGCGCTCAACAGTCGCACGCCATCCGCTTCAACGAACACCTGACCGGCGGCGGACCCGACGATCTTCAAGCACGTCTGCCAGATGGGGCTGGAAGGGATCGTGTCGAAGCGGACGGCGGACTATCGAAGACGTGGCTCAAGTCGAAAGAACTCGGCGAGCGAGGCGGTGCGCCGGGAGCGCGTGGAGGATGGCGTTAGTCTCGGCGCACCCCGGCCTTCATAGTTCTGCCCAAATGGAAAACCCGACGAAGGCGAGTACAGCCACGCTGAGAACGATAATCGTAATCGCCCCCACTTCGATAATGGAAAGCCGTCTTGCCATGCGCCAATTTTTTCGGCAGTCGAGCGACAGCGTTGATCTGGATTATGTGCGGCGACCATCACGCCCAGCAGCCGCTCCATCAGCGGCTTCGGGCAACCTTGATCGCAGAATGCCGCTAGTGACAGTTTCGGGTCGTCTCAGCCTTCGTGGTTGCACCGCTTAAACCATCGGCGCGCTAGCAAGTCATTCCGGTCGCACATCTGCGGACGGCTCGACGGGTATGGCGGACGGTGGTTCTTGCGACGCACACACCGTTAACTCGTGTCCTACCCGCGCCGCAGGCAGCAGCGACTTCAGTGATCATGCCGTTGGGCGGAGGAGTAATCGGCGCAGGTGTCATGGCTTGCGCCGATACTGCGACCGATAAGGCGAAGCCGGCAATAGCAATCAACCTGATCATTCTGCACCTCCCTTAACCGTCCAAACATCCCGACCTCTCACGGCAGGGGATGGGACCGGCTCTCGTGTGAAAGCATGCGAGCTTCCGGCGCTGGCCGTTGGAAGGCTTGAGATAGATCAAGGTCTTTCTCCGTTTAAAATGGCGCATATTACCGCGGTGATAGGTAAACTCCGGGTAGGCGTATGGGGCGCTATATCGACGAAATCCTACAGCCTGGCGAAAGGGTGCTGTATTCGACCAACGAACACTGGGTGTACTTTCTGCCTGCAATCGGGGCGTGGATCGCGGCGGTCGCATTTCTGGTGCTGTGGCGCTTGGCCGCCGTCGACGCGCTGACGTTGGTTTACTTGGTATTGGCGGCGGTCGCTGGGCTTGCGGCCTCGTACTGGACGGCGACGGCTTGGTTCCACCGCTGGACCACCGAGACCGACGTTACCAACATGCGGGTCGTCCACAAGGCCGGTTTCATTAAGAGGCGGACCTTTGAGATGAGCCTCGACAAGGTTGAGAGCGTCGATGTCAATCAAAGCGTTCTTGGCCGCCTTTTGAACTATGGCGACCTCACCATTCAGGGCGTCGGCGAGGGTACGCAAACCATTTCCACCGTTAGTTCGCCTCTCGCGTTTCGCAGCGCCATCACGACAAGACCGGTTGGCACGTAAATCGTGGCATGGTTTGACAGCCGCCGCCCCAACAACGCCCCCGGAGCCCCCCCGCGCTGGCGATTTTGCGGCGGCGCTCGCGGGGGACCCGGTGGCGCTGCGGCTCTGCCTTGACCGGATTATCCTGCCCCAAAGATCAACTCGTGGCGTTCGCGCTGCCGCCCATCAATCATCGTCAGCTTTCCGCGCGGAAACCCATCTTCGCCCCTCATTTGGCGAGCAAGCCCGAGGTGGCGCCCGTTGCAGCGTTGAGCCACCACAGCCGTAGCCCCAGCCACTCGCGCGAATGTGAATTGATCTGAAGCAATGGGCTTTGTCTGGCTTCGATACGCTGATGCGATGGAGTCGATCCGTAAGGAAATTCTGATGCGCATTCCAACTTTGGCGATTTGGGCAACGATCTCGGTTTTGGCGGCCGCGCCAACTCAGGCCCAAACATATGGCGGGAATGCTCCGATCTGCCTACAACGTTGGTACTGGGGCGGAGGCGAAACTTTCTACTGCGGCTATAGCTCGATGGCGCAGTGCCACGCCAATGCATCGGGCCTCTCCGCCATGTGCGTTACCAATCCATATTTTGCAAACGCACAAGGGCCACGGGAACCAGCCTATCGGCAGCCTCGTCGCGCCTACTAGATCGGACAGGGGCGCGACGACTCGGGTTGAGATGGCTGACGCCTCTGGAGAGCCCGCCCCTCGATCCGATCTCGCACGAGCCGCATACGCTGGCGCTGAAGCGAAAATCCGCTGATGGAGGCCTGCGGCGCTGTAGGTGCATCGATCTGCGACAACCAAACGACTGAACGGGTATGAAATCCGGACAATTCTTGATCTTCAGTGTGACCGCGGCCGTAAAGAGGCCAAACGGACCCAGCGTCCTTTGGCAGTCATCTCACTGTTGTCAGCGTCGGCTACACGACCGACATGAGCTACGATCCATCCACGATAGCCACATTGCGCCGCGCGTTGGACGAGGTGCTGCTTGACGCCCGTTTCCATCAGCGGAAGTCGGCTTCGGCGCTTGAAATTGCTGAACATCTTCTGGCGCGTGCGGCGGACGGAGAACGGGACCTAGAGCGCCTGAAATGCTCGGCTTTCAAGAAATTAATCGGCGATGCCGCGCGCTTGCCGAGCTGGACTGCGTAGCGATCTCAAGACTCTTGCGGGCAGCTCTTGGGGATCGGTAAGGTCGATCGACGGCGACTTTCACTTGACGGCCTTAGTTCTCCTTCGGCGCCACGCGCCACGATCCTCAGCGCGTCATCCGGCAGCGGACGTTGCTCGGAGAAGCTGTTAGCCAGGACAAGGCGGCGGTTCTCCGGCTTCAGGCAGCCTGGCCAGTGCGGTGACGGCATTGCGGATGTTGGTGACCGGTGGCCCGCCGAACTTTGGTGGCGGCGGCATGCCCCAGCGCATCATGGCCAGCTCGCGGCCGGTGTCAGTGTTGCCGGGTAACCCGGAAACACGACCGGCATCGGTGCAAGGTTGCCGGCATAGCGGTTGACGACGCGAAACAGCGCGATGATCGCGGCTTGGTTGGTTGTGATGCTGTAGAGGTTTCACGTGCGCTTTGCGGACTACCGCTTCTTAAAGTCCGTTAGCTTGCGCATGTAGTAACCCTGTCTCTGAACGGCGAGCTTAATGTCCTCGCTGACGCTCGCTACTTCTAGCGCAATGCCCACCCGGCGGTGAGGCAGAATTCTTTCAGCATGGGGCAAGCCAGTAATGGAGCAAGTTCATGAAAAAGATGCATCTAACAAAACTTGCAATTGCGGGCTCAACTGTCGCATGCGCGGCACTGTTCTCGTTTAGCTGGTCTGAACAACGCGGTGTCTCTATGTCAGTCGAGAGTGCCCAAGCACGGGTCGGTCGACCACTGACCCCAATGAGCGTTGCAGGTGTTGCTCGCCGGCAAGACCGACGGGCTGCGTACCGGTATGGAGCCGAGGTAGTCGGCGCTAGCGTCGCCGGCGCGGCCGCCGTCGGCGGCGGCTACATCTCCCAACTGGGGATGGGGAGGCGGCCCTTACTACACAGGCGGAGCTCGGGCAGCCAACGCCTACTATGCGGCGTCCACGGCCAGCTCCAGCAATGGCTGGTACATAACTCCTACCGGCATGGCCTGCACATCGGAGACTTTGGTCACAGGCACCAACGGTTTGCCGTTCCGCTGCCCGTAAAACACACGCGAAGGCCGGTGAAGCGGGCATCGACTTCGGCGCGTCAGCATACCAGCGACGTTATGGCACCCTGATCTGCTGCAGACTAGCGGAATTGATCGCACGCCCGGCACACCGAGTCAGCAAGGAAACGACTAGGAGGCGGTCCAAACGGCTGCCTCCTGATCAAGCTCTTTCTGATTCTGCACGCGGATTGATGTTTCCTTTCAAAGGGCACCAACGGAGGGTGACGGTGATCAGGTTATTGGCTGTCCATCGCGATATCGATGCAGGTGATGCCACGCGCGCCGATTCAACCAGACGGCTTCATCACGCGTTGGAAAATAGATGACAGCAATTTGGTGGCCTGCTCCTGAAGCCGAGAAGTCCCCTCGAAACGAAGACGCTCCATGGCCGAAAAGTTGTGTTGAATGCTACCGCGGGCCACGATGTTGGTTTATGCACCAAGGCTAGGGGCCCGCCGGCAAATCCTCTATCGACGCACTCCGACGCGATTAACGCCGCCATTGGCATTACCGCCGACGTTATGACGGACTGCAGCGCGCGCAACGGGCCGTGGCCGGAGGGCAACGCCAGCCCGGGCAACGCAACCCACCGGATAGTCGACGTACTGGCAATACACGATCGCGCGGGCCGGTGATGGAGCAAGCGTGGCCCCTGCAAGTCCCAGAAGTGCGCTGGCAGCGATTCCTGTAACCGTCACTGACTTTATCGAAAGTCGCATCTTAGCCTTCATGATGTCCTCCTAAGGGTAGCAGAAGCCGCATTCCTACGGCTTACGATAGCGTGTGCCCGGACACATGAGCGACATTGACGTACATCAAGGGTGAACTGGGCTGTGCGTTAACTCCGTCGAACATCCTCCGTGTTCCCTACCGCCCGTCGCCTGGTTTACTGACAGCACCAACCGCGATCTTGATTCAGATCAACCAGCTTCATGATACCCGCACCAAAACAAGAGACCGACTGGGCTAGGGCAATTAGTTGGTGCGTGCGATGACGCCGACTTGGTATGTCACCTTCGAGGTTCGTAAACGCGGCACGCTGCCGAAGCAGCGGAGCCCTCGGGAAACAAGGACCTTCGCTACGGAAGCAGAGGCCAAGGCATTCGTTCGTGCAAAGCTCGACGAAGGTCTCGTTGTATTTGCGGGCACGATCAATCCGCATGTCCCCAGGCAACTCATTCCGTCGCCCCGCATCCAAGCTTGGCTTGTCGATGAACAATGGAACGCTGAGCCAGATACAGGTCCCGACGCGGAATAAGCACGTTCCCATGCACATACACCGCTCTCAAGTGGTGCCATCTTGTTACGGGCTTAGGGTCTCATCGCTCTTAGACTTGTGGACGTTCGTAGCACTTCATAAGAGCTCGCGTTCTCTGAACGAGAGAAATCTGAGCGAGGGGATAGGGACGCTGAAAAGGCCTTCGATGGCTGCGCTCAGTCTCGCAGCGCTGAGCATGACGGCTCCTGCCATGGCCGCCGATATGGCCGTCAAGGCGGCGCCGCCGGCACCGGTGGTGGCGATCTACAACTGGAGCGGATTCTACATTGGCGCCAACGGAGGCTGGGGGCAGAGCCATGGTTGCGTGGATTTCCTGACGCCCGCCGGGACAGTCGCAGGTGGTTGCGCTGATCGTTCGGGCGGCCTTGTTGGCGGGCAGATCGGGTACCGCTGGCAAACGAACCAGTCTGTGCTCGGCTTGGAGGCGCAGGGCGACTGGGCCGAGATCAAGAACACACGCGTCAGCTTGATCGATCCATTGATCTCAACCACAGGCAAGATTGATGGCATTGGGCTGTTCACGGCTCAATTCGGATGGGCATGGAAAGCGTCGCTGTTCTATGTGAAGGGTGGCGCTGCGGTGACGCGCAATCGCTTTGATGTCTTCAACAACCTCACCGGAGTCGGCCTGACTCCGCAGGTCACACGCGCTGGGGCGGTGCCCTCGGTGTCGGCTGGGAATACGGTTTCTCGCCGAATTGGTCGTTCGGCATCGAATACGACCATCTCTGGATGGGGCGTGACAACACGTCCTTCGCGGGCGTGGTCACGCCAGGGGGCATCACCCTTCTCGGCAACGGGGTCAGTCAGGATGTGGACATGGTCACACTTCGGTTGAACTATCGTTTCGGCGGTTATTCGGCACCGGTCACCGCTCGCTATTGAACCGTACTTCCGCGCAGATTAGAGGTCCCGGCATGGCACCGGGGCCGCTCAATTAGGAACGGCAAAGGGTCTTCGCTTCGACCCGGCTGTCAATTCTGACGATCGAAGCCGGCGAGTTGCTGCCGGTCCAACAGTACGATCTGGCGGTGGGTGGCACCGATGAAGCCGAGGATGCCAAGCTTGCTCAGATGCGATAACGCCCGCGAAACGGTTTCCAGCTTGAGTCCAAGGTAGTCCGCGATATCACGCCGTGACATTGGCAGTGCCAAAATGCCGGCGTCGGTGAGCCGCTCGTCCATCTCAAGGATGAAGGCCGCGACGCGCTCGATCGAAGTTTTGCGTCCAAGGAGCAGCATATGGTCTTCCGCATGCTTCAGATTGCTGGTGGTCATGCGGAGCAGATGCTTGGCCAGCGCGCCATCACTGCCGGAAATTACATCGAGATTCTGTCGCCGAATGAGGCGAACCGTCGTGTCCACGACGGCTTCTGCCGTAGAACGGTGCAGGCTTCCATTCTCCAGTCCGAAGATATCGCCGGAAACGTAAAAGGCGCCGATTTGCCGGCGGCCATCACGAAGCAGCTTGTAGCTTCGTACCGCGCCTGACTTGACCTGATAGACATAATCGGCGGGTTCCTTTTCGCCGTAGATCTTGTTGCACTTCCGATAGGTAAGTTGGCTCAGGCTGACGATCGGATTGGTTTCGGTCGGTATCCCCAGTTCGCAAAGGGAGTGCGGATGAGGCACCGACACTGAGGTGATATGCATCAGCATTGGACCCATTCCTTAATCTTGTGATGATGGGCCTGGTAACCGTGCAATTCCGGTGCCGGGTTAGGGGCGTGCATGGTGACAAGATTTTCAGGGATAGTGCATTCTCGGTATTGTCCTAAAGTTCATTGCACCAAAGAACAACAATGCCCGAGTTTGGATCTGTTTGGTTGCGGCGCTGCGGCGCAGAAATCTGCCATCGGTCTGCAGCTTAAGACCGGCGCTACGGTGATTGTTGGTGGACGTGTTCAATTTGCTCCCCGACGCTTCCCCAATCCGAGAGCCTGAACACGCCGGTCGCGGCCGCCTGCGGAGTGGGCAGAACGCGGATCAACGGCGTCTGCGTTGCAAGGACGACGATCCGCCAAACCCGGCGTGCAGTGCGCAGGTGTCTCCGTTGGCAGGGAAATGTCTGTGCGATGTACGAATAGGAGCCGCGAGACTCGGCGTTTGGATCTTATCCGGACGCCGATCACCAGGTTCTGAAGCCGAACCAGCCGAACTGTCCTTGTCGTGCCGCCAGAAGCATCTGCGGCTGGACGTTTCGCCTCGGTCGAGCCGCAACATGCAACATCTTGCGTTGTCGCTTGCGATCGACGGTTTCAGGCGGGCGTGTATCCTGTTTCGGCAGCATCGCGAAAGAATTCGCCACCGCCGGGCTCAGTGGGACGGTAACGGGCGGTTCGGCCACATCCGATGAAGTTGCGACCTCGGTCGCCTCGGCCACGGGCACAGCGGCGACGATCACCGGCGACTGGGTATCGAAGACAATACGCTCGGGCCATTTGCGATCTGAGTGGATAAGTATGGCCGGCCGGTCCGCAGCCGCCTGATCGACGGTCGGGGCCCTCGGCAGCCAATAATCTGCAACAAAGAGCAGTGCGAGCAACACTGCTCCGACCTTCCAGAAATATGCCGCCAGTGGCATGCCGGTCGCTCCGGTGCGCCCCGAAACATTGACCTGGGCTCTACGTCGTCTGTTACCTGCAGCAAGATGGCCACGAGCTGCTTGATATAGATCAAGCGCGTTCGATCGCTCGCGAACGCGCTCTAACTGTAGCCGGTAATGCGCGCAACTGCCTTCATGTACTTGAGATCAAGTGCGGCGTCACCTCCGTCTGACCGATAGTTGCGAGCGGTCAGGCGATCCGAATTCAAGCAGGTCTCAAGATCGAACCTGATATGCGAGCACCATCCCAGGGCGCTCTTCTCTGCCTCTTCCTTGGAGGGGCCAAACCCCACAAAGGTCTGAACGTGCCCGGCCTCGCCGTCGGCCCTCGATACGAGATTGATTTCTGAGATGTAAAAGGACGAACACTGGGCGGCGCTGGTTCCCTGATTTAGATCAACGTAACCGCGCAGTGCGTCACCATTGTCGTGTGGGGCAACTCGCCTAGGAGATGGCCGATGTTGAAAATAGTAGTTGCCGGAACAACCGCACTCTTCCTTGCTGCATCCCCGATTGCCAACGCGCAAACCTCGCAAACCTCTTCTGCGACTCCGGAACGGTTAAATGCAGCCGACCGGAATACGCTGACGGACATGAGGATTGATCTGGTAAAGGCCGCGTTGCAGCTGACACCTGACCAGGAGAAATACTGGCCCGCTGTAGAGAGCGCCATTCGTGCCAGGGCGGAGGACCGGAAAGCCCGCCTTGCAAAAATCGGAGAAACAGTGGGTAGACGGGCTGACGAAAACCGTGTCGAAGCCCTGCGCAATCGTGACCCTATCACCTTCTTGCAGCGGCGCTCGGAAGCATTGGCTCAACGATCAGCCGATTTGGATAAACTCGCCGAGGCGTGGCAGCCACTCTACAAAACGCTTAATCCCGAACAGAGGCAGCGCATGGCGGCCATCGCGATTCTGGTACTCCACGATATGAGTGATGCCGTAGACCGGCGCCGTGCGCTGTCCGAGGACGAGGACTGAGCCAAAGCAGTTCAATTCGAACCTAATGCATAATGGTCGGAGCATACGCAGCTAACTGACTGTATGCCTAGACGATGTTTGCTAAGGGTCTTGGCTGTAGAAGCACACTTTTGTAGATGAGCCGATAGCAAGCCAAGACCGGCTCGGCCTCAGGCCGCGATCACATAGATCAGCGGCTTGATCCCGACGATGTTGATGACCCGTGTCAGGCCAGAACCGAGAGTGCCATCTCGGCGGCTACTTTTGGGAGCGTTCTAGTGAGGAAGTGGGTCCTTCCCATGCGTGCATTCATCGTGCCGAACGGATGCTCGACTGTCTCGCGACGTTGGCGCATAGCGAGCGGGTTCAGGCATTCAGGCAATAGTGTCCATTGCTCACGATCCGCCTGCTCAACGAAGCGCCTCTCTGCTTCCCCCGCAGAATCACGAGAGAATCATGGCAAAGCAGCAGCGTTTCCACACAGCCAGGGTCACGAGCCGCAATACTTGCGGTGAGCAAAATCAAGTCGGCTCTGCCGCCAACAGCAGACCTCAGCAAGACCTCCCACACTTGTCGCGATGACCCAGGAAAAGAACTCGCTCCGGCAAAGAAAACCGAATATCTCCAGCGCAAGCAACTCTTGGTCGAGCCGAGACTGCGTCATCGCCGTAATACAAATATCCCCCGCTGTTACCATTCTGTCACGGATTTCGACGCTGCTTGTGCCCTAGTATTGAATGCCGTCTAACTTGGGGCCCCGCGGTTCGCGGAGCGCTTTGCAGTAGCCGCCACTGGTTGCAAATGCCGCCCAGAGGTTTGCAATGAGATCAAACAAACCGGGAAGCCGCGTCATCAACAATGCGGCAGCGGTTGCTGCTCTCGTGCTTTGCGCTGATGTTTCGCATGCCGACCAGGGCGGTAGCTCGTTCTGGTTTCCGGGTCAGTTTGCGAGCCTCGTGGCCATGCAGCAGACACCGGGCTGGGCGCTCAGTGTCATCGATTACCATTCCTGCGTCGCCGCAACCGGGGGCGCTGCTGCGGCCAAAGAGATCCTGGCCGGCAAAATCCCCGCGAACGTCAACGTTAATCTAAATCTGAGTCTGAGCGGGCGGGCCGACCTGATCGCCCTTGCGCCATCGTATACTTTCACGACGGCGGTGCTTGGCGGGCAGTTGGTCGTAGGCATGTCCGGCCAGTACGGCAGAGCCGCCACCAGTATCGCCGGAACACTGACAGCGATAGCCGGACCGATTGTGATGACGCGCACCGGAATGCTCGAAGGCTCACTTACCTCCTACGGCGACCTCGCGCCATTCGCGCAACTGCTATGGAGCCATGGCGTCGACAATTACATGGCTTACGTCACGGGCAATATTCCCGTCGGCGACTATGATCCGACGCGGATTCCCAACATCGGGCTCGGGCACGCCGCGATCGACATTGGAGGCGCCTATACCTATTTCGACCCGGCGGCAGGAAACGAAATCTCGGGCGTCGCCGGCCTTACCTACAATTTCAGGAATCCTGATACCCTGTACCGGAGCGGCATCGATTTCCACTTCGACTGGGGCGCATCGCACTACGTCACCAAGCAGCTTTTCCTCGGCATTGTCGGATATGCCTACCAGCAAATCACCGACGATTCCGGCCAGAACCCGATCCTCGGTGGCTTCAGGTCACGCGTTTTCGGTGTCGGTCCGCAAATCGGGTACGGCTTCCCGGTCGCAGACATGCAGGGCTCCCTTAGCCTGAGGGGATACGGCGAATTCGGTGCAGCCAACCGTCCGTCAGGATGGAATACCTGGCTGACGTTCACCATTTCCCCGTCCGCGCCTGCCGCCATAGCGCGCACGAAGCATCTGGTTGTGAAATAAACCTCGTGCCAACCGGACGTCGGCTGCGATCGGCCGATGTCTCAAATGGGTCAAAATGCGAAGGACTCAACGTAAGCAAGTCGGCCTCGTTGAACGGACCTCAATGAGGCGTGTCACCACTTCGCTGATGGGCCAGACCTGGACTCATCGCCGCAGCAAACGACATGCACGAACCGCAGTGATTTACTCAATCAATCGTCGGCGCGGGCGAGTGATCGAGCACTTTGATCACCGTCTCGTACCTTGTCGGCGCGCATCGCGCTCCGTTAGTAGACACCACGCCGCACGGCACGACGCGTATGGCGGTAATCGCGACGGTCGACACGACGCGCAGTCACGCGGGCGCGCCGATACGTGTAGGCCTGCGCTTGATCAACGCTTAACTCCACGACGCCACGCGATGTAACCTGCGGCGAGACTGGAATCGTCGCCAACACCACTGCCGCAAACAGCAGCCCGACAATTGAGTAAGCCCTCATTGCACCTACTCCTATTATCTACCATGGCCGTCAATGTCGGCCACTGTCACCAGATGTCAATGAATATGTGCAGCGCATCGAGCGACATAGTTTTCGCCAAAGCTTTGCACATGACTGCTCCGGATACTCAGGCCAGCAGGAAAAGGCGTCGAGGGGAATGGTGCACTGCGTTCATGCGCGCTGCACAAATCATGGAATGCTCATGTCTCAATTGGTCAAAAGCAGCGGTGGACGCCAAGTTGGATCGGCGTCCGGTTTGCCCCTGACAGCCGACATGACACGCGCTCAATCGACCTTCGGCTAAGGGGCCAACAAACCGCCGCTGCCGCAAATTCTAAGACGCAAATTCCTTCGTTGATTGGTCAATAGCGCTTACTCAACTAGAGCGTGCACATTTCCAAATTTTCCCGACTGTTGCCGCTTAGGCACATCGAATGCTAGTCGGCTCAGCTAGGTTCGAGCTGGAACGCCGGACATCCAAAAAAGAACCGGCATCGTTCGGGTGAAACGTGGATGGAGCGAGAATAATGAGGAAGATTTTGTTAAGTGGCGTGGCCTTGCTGGCAGTGAGCATGGCGGCCCCCGCGTCGGCGGCTGATATGGCGGCACGCCCCTACACCAAGGCGCCGCCGCCGGTGGTCGCTCCGATCTATGACTGGACCGGTTTCTACATCGGCGCCAACGGCGGATGGGGCCAAAGCCACAATTGCGTGGATTTCGTCACGCTCGCAGGCACAGTTGCAAGCGGTTGCCGGGATCGGTCGGGTGGCGTTGTCGGCGGGCAGGTCGGGTATCGCTGGCAATCCAATCAATTTGTGTTCGGATTGGAAGCGCAGGGCGATTGGGCCGACCTCAGCAACACGCGCGTCAGCCTGTTCAACCCGACGCTTTCAACCACAGTTAAGACCGACGCCATCGGTCTCTTCACGGGCCAACTCGGTTGGGCGTGGAACGCGTCACTGCTCTACGTGAAGGGCGGCGCGGCCGTAACCAGCAATCGCCTGACAATATTCGACAACACCACCGGGATCGGTCTGGTCTCGGCAGATAACACGCGCTGGGGCGGCGCGCTGGGTGTCGGCTGGGAGTATGGCTTCGCACAAAACTGGTCGGTCGGTGTTGAATACGATCATCTGTGGATGGGACATGCGAACAACTCCTTCTCCGTGGCCGATCCGCGGCTTGCGGCCGTACTCAACGACCGGATCAGCCAAGACGTGGATATGGTCACTCTGCGCTTCAACTATCGCTTCGGCGGGTATGGAAAAGCTCCTGTCGCGGCGAGATACTGATCGCTCCAGTCTGCGCAAACCAAAGCCCCGGCTCGCCGGGGCTTTTTTGCGGGCTATGTATGGCTAGCGGTTGCTGCATCTTTGCAATGTCTGAGGTGGGTGAGAGCGCCGGTTTACAGATGTTGCGGCTGCTTTCGGTCAGCCCAATAAGCCGACGATTTGAGCGGCCTCGAACTTCTCAGGCCGGAGTTGCTGCGAGACCGACGCATCCTCACTCTCTCGCCGGTAGGGGCGCTCGCGAGAAAGCTGACTTTGAGCGGCTCGCCCAGGAAATCGATCCCTTTGTCGCGGCGAATGGAGAGCTGGCCGGCCTAATGATATTCGCAAAGGCCTTTCCGGGCTGGGACAGCTCAAGCTCGTCGGAGGCTATCATCGACAGGTGAAGCGCGTGGTCGTCGTGACTGACAGCGAGCTCTTCAAGGCCATACCGCGGATGGCGAAGCACTTTGTCTCGGCGCAAGTTCGTCGATTTTCGTCCGATCAAAAAGCGGAGACGCTGGCGTGGCTGGAAGCGCAATGATCCATATCGGCGTGATCCGCCCATAGTGCTCCCGCCAGGACAAGCCCCGGCTCATAGGATGGAAGTATCGGGCTTCTGTTTGATCCAGATCAACCTCCCTTTGTTAAGCAGCGCTGCACTAACACGGCCTGTGGCAAGCACCGACGCAGGCGAGACGTGCCCCTCGACGATGGCCTTGAGGGCGCAGGCTTTCACTGCCGTCGCATCACAGATGGAGCCTTCCGATGTGGATCCTGATGTACGTCTTCTCGTATTCAGTTAGTCCAGCCGCCACAAATGACAGAGCGGAATGGAGGCTCCTTCCGACCGTGGTATTCCAGGAATTTTCCAGTGAAGAGCGCTGCCTGACAGCGAAGTCCAAACTGGAGGAGAGCTTGAAGGAGGCGGGAGCCAGGATGAGAAGCGGTTTGGAAGACTTGAAGAGCGTGGGTCAGGCTTACCCAGCGCAGATCATCATTGCCTTCAACGTGGAATGCGTACCGAAGTAGAGGCAGCGAACCACGACCGCGCCGCGCGCCAGACGGGAAGTCCTTGTCGAAAGCAACAATCGTTCGCAGGCTAATTCTTCGAAAAGATTTGGAGGGGAAAGGGAATCGAACCCTTGTATTCAGCTTGGAAGTCAGACGCGGCCGCCGGGTACGGCAAACTGTCAAAAACCATTCGGCGGTCGCAAGAAATGTAAGCGCATAGCCGTCCGATAACTGCGGGTGTCCTGCGATCGCCTCAGATTGCCGCTCCAAACCTACCCGCTACCCGAACGCCCAGTGACATCGTGCCTGCCGCAACACATTCGAACGTAGTACCGGGGTCAATGCAATGTTGAGAGGCCCAAACATGAAATTCCTGACGGCATTGCTCGCTGCAGCATTTTCACTGGGATACGCCGGCCCAAGCGATGCCGTTGTGAGGATTACCAACGATCGGGGTGGGTTGATCCAACGTTACTTCGATCGGTACGAAAACTTGAAGAACACGGGCCAGACCGTGATCATCGATGGCCTCTGCGCCTCGGCCTGTACGATCGTCCTAGCTAAGATCCCTTCGGAAAGAATCTGCGTAACTGAAAGGGCAAATCTTGCCTTCCACGCAGCCTGGGACCTGGGGGCTGGCGGACGCCAAATTACAAATCCAGAAGCCACACGAATAATGTATTCAATGTACCCGGCTCCGGTTCGGAATTGGATAGCAACGCGTGGCGGTTTGTCTCCTCACACAATCTTCCTGCGCGGCGCGAGGCTTAAGGCGATATTTCCTCCTTGCTATCTAGACGCTGCGGTTTTCCTGCGCTCGTAGTGATCAGATGCTGGTCTAACCCAGCCGTTCCGCGCGAGGCGTTAACATATTGGCGACGAACCACTGTGCACCCTGAATGGGTATTGTGCCGCCGGCAGCGAACTTCATTCGATCATGCAATGAGGAGGACAAGGATTCAGGCGAGGGTCTGCGGGGGCAGAGACTTCCTCAATTCGAGCGACCTCGTAACTTCCCAACGTCGGCATATTGCTGCGCGAACCGCCGGGCCTCCTCTGCGCATGGATTAGGCTCAGGTACGTTTTGCCTGGGTCGTCGTCAGAGTTGTCCGTAAATCTCACGGTATAAGGTGGTAATGGTTCAAGCCTATCCGGCCCAATGCGGATTCAACTAGGCCCTTGAGATCAAAAATCGCCCAGTAGCCCTGAAAGGCGTGAATGAAACGCCAGCGATAAGTCAGTCGACCAGGCTACCGCAAACGCCCACACGAGCACTCCGAGCAAGTACGATACTCTGATCGCAGCGCCCGCTCGATCGATCCCGTTCAGACCGTCGTGGTGCACCCCTGCGACGAGACCTCCCTGCGCTGCGGCGTCCTCGACAGCGCCAGCGCGGGCATCATCCGACCGATCCTGGTGGGTCCGGAGGGGAAGATCAGAGACACGGCCGACACTCACGGGCTCGACATCGCGAGAATCGAGATCGTCGATGCGCCGCACAGCGAGGCGGCCGCCGCTAAGGCCCTCGAACTGATCCACGCTACCCACGGCGAGATGCTGATGAAAGGCAGTCTGCACACCGACGAGCTGATGTGTAGCATCACGGCCAAGGCCGGCGGTCTACGCATGGACCGGGCCACAACCAGACATCGGCATCTGATCGATCACCTCGTTAGCGCGCAGTAGGAATGGTCCGAGCGAGTCGTTGAAAACGTAAAGCGCGTCCTGCGCGACCACTGAGCGACACCACGTCTCGCGGCGGCGGTGAGGCCCCCCGCTCGGCCCGCGCGTGCGGCAACTCCTACCAACCACTCAACGGAAATCTACTGGTTCGCCCGTTCGGCGTCGGCGGTAGCCATGTATTTCGATTGGAAATGCGCAACCCGCTCGCGCCACATTCCGACGAACGCCCCCGATGTCAGCTTATCCACCGATTTCCACGCGGTTTTGACGGCCGGAAGGGTATTCCGCCAGATCGCGCGTTTGCACCATTTTTCGCGTTTCTCCCTCCCTTCGCTGGTGGCACACATGGATTTCCAAGCGATGCGATCGGGTTGGCTGATGTGCTCGGCGGCGCCTTCCCAGCCTTGTTGATGGATCAAGTAAAGATCACTCAAGGTCGGCTTCTTCTGCGTCACCCACTCGAACAGAATGCCTTCGGTAATGACCTTGTAGGCTGCCGCAATGGCATTGTCGCGGGGATCAAGAATCTGCCCGGAGCCGAATTTGTTGAACTCGTACTTGCTCAGTTGAAACAGGCCGATATACGACCCCGTGCGCTGCTTGGGGTCGAAACCGGACTCGATCTTGGCAACCGCTTTCATGAAATGGAAGTCCAGACCGAAAGCGTCGGAAGCGCGCTTGATCTCCTCGACCGGCGTTCCGACCGGGATGTCCTTGAGTGACTTTAAGACGATCTCCGCCGGTTTCTCGGCAGGAGGCAGTTCGGACCAGACGTAATAGATGAGATAGCGAAAATCCTGCGTCACCGGCGCCGAGTTGGAGGCATTGCGCGTTGTAGGCCCCGGTTGGGCGACATCATGGTGGCCCAAGTCCACCGATTCCTGCACGGGCGGTAAATCGGCCGACAGCATCTGCGACGGATCGGGCAACGCAGCCACGACGATCGATTCCGGCTTATCCGAGGCCGCCGTCGTGTGGGTGGCCGTCCCCGCCGCGGGTTCGGCGGCCGTCGCCACTTCGGCGCCAGCCACAGCAGCGTTCGCGACAACGGTGTTAGCGACAACGGCGTTGTCCATTGCGATTGCCTGCGGTTCATCCGCGAGCCTGGCGTTGGCGGCGAGCGATGCTGCGCGATCCTCGATTGGCACTGCGCCGATGTTCTCGGTGCCGGCCGAACCGAAGCCAGCCAGCCAGCCAACGATCCCCCCCGCGAGAACGACCGTTCCGCAAAACGTCGGCACCACTGCCGTAAATCGCCGCGGGTTCATCATCCCGTCGCCTCCAAAGGCCCCACCCGAGCAATGCTGCACAGCCAAGCACGCGACGGGTGAATTTTCGGGTCGAGACATGGCCGCGCAATGGCGCAAACCGCGGTTCATCATCTTTTCCACGAAGTGTTGCCCGCATGCAACGCGCCGGCGGCAAGCAATTGTTCTGCGACGTAAGCGTGTTGGGAAGTTTCGGACCCATGCGACGCATGCGGCTAGTTCGCGGCGAGCCGACCATGGTGAATGTCGGACCAACAGGTGCGCTTGAGTGGCCGTAGTCGGGGATGCCGTCCCTTCGAGCGGTCTGTCGTTGACGATTTATGGGATCATCTGAGCGAACCGAACCCATTGCCCAAGATCAAAGCGTCCGTCGCAACGGCCCTCACACCGTACATTGATCGGCCCGGCGATCGGCGCGACGGCTATTGCCGATTGTCTTCTTCCGGCAGATTGGCCTCGTCATTGGAATTGGTCCAATTTTCGACCCACTGCGACCAGATTTGAAGACGAGGCTATGGTCGGTAACGCCACGCTTTTTGCGTTGGACCTCGCATGCAACTTCACTGCATGAGGCACTGAATGAGGAGGCAGACTCCAATAATAGCTTTCGCCGCTTTCATGCTCTCTACAGGGATCGCACACGCTCAGTTTCCGTTTTGGCCGCAGGACAGGTTCTGGCCAGGCCACTACGCTCCGTTCAAACACAAGCACTATCACCGGCAGACAAACTCTGGATCTGCGAAGAACGCTCGGCCCGAGGCCCCTCCGAAGGGCCCGCTCCAGATCATCATCTCGATCGCTGACCAACGGGTCTCGCTTTTTGACAACGGGGCACTGATCGCACGCTCGACGGTGTCCACGGGAACTCAGGGGCATCCTACACCCCTGGGCGTATTCAGCGTGATCAGCAAACAACGATGGCACCGCTCAAATATTTATAGCTCTGCCCCCATGCCCTACATGCAGCGCATCACCTGGTCAGGGATTGCGTTGCATGCCGGTGTCGTGCCTGGGCATCCGGCGTCACACGGCTGCATCCGTTTGAAAAATGACTTTGCCATTCGACTCTGGCATCTCACGAAGCGCGGCACGCGCGTGATCATTGCGCACCACGATGTCCAGCCGGTCGAGATAACCAGTCCGCACCTCTTTAAGCCGAAAGCAGTGTCCGGTTCGCCGGAATTTCAGGCTGCTACAGTCGTGGGTAAGAGCGTTAGCACAGCCGCGGCAACGCATGGATCACCGGTGTCCAAGACCGAGACTACAGAAGCCACTAGTCTCCAGGTTCCAAACTCGGCTGCCGCTGAAGGCACACCCAGAAAGATGGCCCCGATCTCCGTCTTCGTGAGTCGTAAGTTGAGCAAGCTCTTCGTGCGTCAGGGCTTCTCGCCGTTGTTTGATGTCGCGGTCAAGATCGAAAATCCGGAGGAGCCCCTTGGAACGCACGTGTTTACCGCAATGGAATTCCAGAGCGAGGGAGCGGCTATTCTCTGGACCGTCGTGTCGATTCCGGACGAATTTCCTCGCATCGAGGATGCCACAAAAGAACGCGAAGCGCCCGTGAAGCAAACCGCCCTATCGGTACCGTCTCCCGATAAAGCCAACGCTGTCCTCAGCCGCATCGAAATACCGCGGGATACCGTTGAGAGGATCTCTAAACTTCTGACGCCGGCCTCTTCATTGATTATTTCCGACGACGGATTTAGCCACGAGACGGGAAAAGACACGGATTTCATCGTTGTAACGCATTGATGCGGCGGCGCAACCCACCGACATACGATGCCGCTGCGCAACCCGCTGGAATTGTTCGACCGCAAATCTGGTGCAAGATTCTTGATCTCCGCACCTAACCCAAAGCAGCGCGGTCCGTTCTGGGTCAATCGCGTCGGTCTGGGCGATGACTGCGGACTTCCGCTCCACCCTCCTAAACAGACGTCGTCAGCGCCTGCTGGCAGCCTCGCAGTTGCCAGCAGCCGCTGTTAGCGTTGGGTCGGAAAATGCTTGTCCCAGTCGCAATTACTTCGGTCGCCCGTCATGCGGACGAAGCAGGCCTCGTGGCCACTTGGCGATTGCAGACAGCCCAAGAAAATTGTCGGGCTCCAGAGCACATTAGTCGGGATTGTTTTGACGGTCGGCTTTGTGAGGGGGCTTTGCCGAAAATATGCATGCTTTCATCCGGAATTTTCCCTCCCTCGGTGGGTCTGCGGAAAGAATGCTTGGCATCGCGTCCTGAGGCTTCGCGTTATCGTGTCACTTCCTGTCGAGCATGAGCTTGATGGCGGTCGCAGCATAGCGATTGCCGTGCTTCGTCAGGTGACCGGCTTCCGCGAGCGTTGCCGCGATTTCGCGGAGTGATCGCTTGCCGCCCTTGGGTCTTGCGCGCGCCAGTTTACGGGCTAACTCGACCGTCTCGGGCGCTCGCTCAGCAATCGATTTGCGGCCCTCACCCGATGCAATCCGATAGAGTTCATGATCGTTGAGCGGTTCGGGGAGGTACGCGCCCTCGCGGTAGACGATTATTCCCCACCGCCACAATTGGTTCGCGGTTCGCCCCGCAAAATCCAGGTGCGGTCGGGAGAAGGATTTTCTAAAAGCGAACATGCCGCGAACGGCAGGCATAGATCGAATGCTTGCTGATGCTTGGCTGTCGCGTGCATCGATTGCGGCATCCTAGCTCGACGAACGGCCGAACCAATCAGTCTAAGCTGGCCCTCTCTCGACCCTGCCAGTGGATCGTGACGTTTGACCAGAGCCTGCTTACGTCATACGCGCCGATCTAGCTGTATCTTAATGTCCGGTCTGGCCTCGACTGCTGACGTGCCGGACGTCTTGCCTTTCTTCGCCTTAGGGCCATCTGCGGACTCATGCACCGCAACAAATCACTCCGGCATTCGATCAGATCGCGAGCTATTTCAGAGCGACAATTCGGATGCCACCTAGCTTGCGTTGTTGAATGAGTTCAACAAATCGAACGTAGGACCTGTGAAATGCATCGTGTCCCGTTGGGGTCCCAGCTTGTCGAGCTTCCTCACAGTCGTTGATACATTGCCAGTCGTACCTGGAGGACTGGTCCCCATTCATCTATTAAATCAGTTGCTGAAAGCACCTTAATGCCGCTGCTCTCGACCGGGCCTACATGCGCGCAGTGTCAGACGGTCAAAAAACTCGCACGATGAGCTGCGGGGATTGGAAAGACTCCGCAGAGGCTGACAAGACCCGTCGCCGCTCCAGCTTCATCGATTCGGCTGCGAGCCTACAATCTACGAGATATCTACACCCCTTTGGCGAAGTCTACTCCTAACGGGAAACTGACAGGATATGGGACTACGCAAGTGCGTTGCCCACATCCCACAGGCGCCACAACAGCAACAAGAGTATTTCAATCTAAGGGCGAAAAGGTTATTTCAATCTAAGGGTGAAAATGCTACTAGTTTCGCTGTCCCTTTGGCCCGCTTCCTCTCCAATGGATGGGGGCCAACTCAAGCTTCAGGATTCATGATGATGGCGAACATGTCTGCGCTCGATCGGTGCAAGCACTTCGGTGTAAGTAATATTCGCGGAATGGCCTATATGCCGGGACCAAGCAATTACACCAAGGAGAAGAAAGCGCAGTATTTCGATTCAGACTTCTACAACGGAGATTTCCAGGCGTTGTGGAGTCCCAAAGGCGACGGCATGGGGCCTGATGCCCGAAGCGATCTTCAGCGCTTCAGCGAAAAACTGGGGGCCAATTTCATCCATTGCTACGACTGGTCGGCCCCGGTGCCGGAAATCGGCCTGCGGAACCATCTGGTCTTCCTTGCGCGCTGCGCCAAACTCGGAATGAAGGCAACGGTCCCGATCAGCAACTATACTTATCTGTGCATGGCCGACACCCCCAACAAAAAGCCGTGGGAAAACCCCGCGACGGCTCATCTGAATATCCAGAAGGTGTTCAAGGAAATCTACAGCCAGGGCCAAGGGCCGGCTCCCGGCGCCGGGATGTGGAAGATCTTCAACGAATACGAATTGTGGTACGACCGCAATCCGGCCCACGTGGTAACCGCCATGACATGGCTCGTCGAGGAGGAAGACAGGCTCAATCTTCCCGATTCAGCGCGGTTGCCGATCATGGTCGATTGCTCGTTCGGTATGAAGGACGGTATCGAAGGTGCGGGGTATGTCAAAGACGTCTGGGACAGGCTGATAGGCCAGCCTCGGATCGGCAGCTACAGCCCGCGCGATTTCTGGAACGCACGCTTCGTCTTCGCGACCAACCCGCAGAATGACGGGCCAGATATCACCCGCTTCCTGTCGACACGCCTGCCGCAATATTGGACGAGCCGGGGCATACCCATTCCGCCGGTCATGTTCACCGAACTCGGCTCGAGTATCGAACAGACCGGCAGCGAACAGCAACAGGCCGAATGGATGGCCCGGCAACTGGCTGCATCGGTGCCGGGAAGCTCGAACGGCATGATGCTCGGCGCTTGCGTGTTCCTAAACGAGCAGCGCCCGTGGGAAGATGGTTGGGAGCGGTCATTCGGCGTCCTGAAATTCGGAGCGAGCACCGAATGGCCGTGGCCGACAAATAGCCCCTATGTCATGCCGACCCACTATCCGGCTTGGAACGAAAAGGGCGAGCCCTATGCGGTTGCGGGCAGCTATCCGGTCGAACAGCAGGTGGCGAAGCTGAACTACTTTGCGGTGATGAAGGCGTGGAAGGGCTGATGCCTTCTGCGGCGAAAGCCGGCTTCACTGTTGATAGCCCGTAGACAGAACAGACAATGAGGGCCGCCCGATGCAATACCCAATCGATAAATACAAGGCTCAAGCCAAGAAGACCTTCCAGACCAGTCCTCTCATCGAGAATTTCTCCACCTGGACGAATTCGTGGCAGATTGGCAACGTATTCGACACGCTGACGGATTACCTCGTGCGCTTCCCCGATGCGGAAAAAGCCCCGGGAGCGATTGCCAAGATCGCGTTGGACCGCTGGACGAAAGCCGCCCGCAGCCTGTGCTGGTACGACGACTATGGCTGGTGGGGAATTGCGAGCGAAAAGGCGTTTCACGCCGAATATAACGGTGTCTTTGGCCCCACCAGGGAAAGCTTCCTGACGATCGCTAGGCAATGTTGGGACGTCATGAACACGGGCAAGACGGGCAAGGCCTACAGCTACAAGGGCGGACCGAACGTCTGGGAAAACCGCGAAAACAGTTCGCCGACCGACTACTTCACGTCCCCAAACACCTGGGCGGTCCCCCGCATCGCAGGCGGCGTCTGGCAATACGACATGTTTAAGGAATACAGGTCGAGTGGGGAGTGCTCGCCTTCCGATTCCAATCCGTCCGATCCGAACAAGACGGATTTGGGCCCGTTCCAACTCACCGTCATGAATGGCCTCTACCTCGTCCTAGCTGCCCGGCTGGGCGCCAATGGCCAGGGCACTGCCGAGGCGGTCAGGAAGGAATTCAATTTCTTAAAGAGCTGGTTCTACCTTGACCAAGAACCGGGTCATGAAGGCCAGGAAGGCCTGCTGATGCATTTCCCTCCCCTGACGCTCGTGCGGGAACGTGTGGGGACCTACGCCTATTGTGACGCCAAAGGCAGCTATCCGCCCGTCCACGGCTACAACGCCGGATCGGCCTGGTGCGGCGATCAGGGCCTAATCCTCGGCGGCCTGCTCGATTACCTCCGTGTCGACCCTACCAATCCGATCGCCCAACCGCAGGCCGTCTCCATCGCAGGCGGCGTGCTGTATCACATGGTCACCGATCACGTGGTGCAACCGACGCTTAATCTCACCAACGACCCGGACGATTACGGGTGCGGATCAGGCGTCTTCTGGCGCTATCTGCTGCACGGCTTCCGCACGAACGCCGCTCTCCGCCAGCAGGTCTTGAGTTGGGTGAATGCGGACCGGGCGAACAATGCGATCTACAGATCCGCCGAATACGCCTGCGCCAACGGCGGTCCCGGCAATGCCCTGTTCGCGGACTTCAACGTTCTCGCGACCCTGACCGCCGCCATCGAGATCCTTCAAGCGGCGGAAGCATAAGGGGCCATCCCACTATAGAATCCGTATTGGAACGTCGGGACCACCGAGCCCTGATGAACATGAGTTCGCAAAATATCCCCGGAAGAACGTCCTTGAGAGGGCGTCAGGTGCCTCGAATGAGCCGGTGATTGTCAATCGGCCTGTAAATTTGGCTCTGACGCAATTTTGGTGCAGCTCCGATTATTCTGCACCGATTAGCCTGGCCTGAAGGAGATCGATTTTCCCGCGACCGTACATCTGCCTTCTCACGAGCTTGAGGCGGGTGATCTGACCTTCAGTCTGTCCGTTGGACCAGGGCGAAGTGATTGCCGCCCGAACCGCCGCTTCATCCTTCGTGACGCCGCTGGCGAAGGAAGTCACGAGACTGGCGCGGGCGCGGTCGATCCACGGCGTGAGCCCTGCTTCGGCTCTGCGCCGGATCATCAAGTGGAATTCGGCGATGATCTCGCGAGCCTCGACCAAGGATGGTACGCCAGCTTCGATTGCCGCGACCGTGACGGTCTCTGCTTTCGTGAGCAGATCTCCGCCGATTGTCATGAGGCGCGCGATCGTTCTGGCCGATGGAATCCGCTGAAGTTTTCGTGCGTCGGGCTTTTCAGCCCTTCGTCTGCGGGTCGCCCACTCGCTGATGACGCGGAGCGAGCCTCTGAAGCCACGCGCCGTTAAACGACGCCAAAGTTCAGCCCCGTTTCGGCAGCCGGACGCCCACTGATCGTCGAGCCACGGCAAGTGTAAGTCCAACGAACTTTGCCGGGTCCGGAAGACATCGTGTCGTTCGCCGCGAATCGCCTGCCGTACCAGCTGCCTGCTGTGACCAGTCTGACGCACGATCTGCTTGATGGGTATGCCATTCTTCGACAGAGCCAGGATAGCCGCATTGGTCTCCTCGCGGCGCAGATAACCCTCATACTGGATCCGCTCTGCGGCTGTTAGCAGCTTGGGATCAATCGTGGTCGCGCCGATCACTGTGCGTATCTGGCGCATCGATTTGCGAACGGCATCGAGGAAGGCCCGACTGGCGTTCTCCATCAGATGCCAACGATCTGCAACCTGTACCGCATGCGGTAAGGCTCTTGCTGTCGCTTCGCCATATCCCCCACCACGGTCACGGGCAACGATCGCGATCGTGGGATGAGCAGCGAGCCAGGCTTGGGCAGTTGCGGGCTCCCGATCCGGGAGCAGGGTGACTACTCGGCGCCGCTCCAGGTTGCAGATGATGCTGGCGTATCTGTGGTTGCGCCGCCAGGCCCAATCATCAATGCCGATAACCCTGAGCGGATCAGCTGGCGGACGGCTACGGCGTCGGACCACGCGAAGGAGCGTATCCTTGCTCACCGGCAGCATTAGCCGTTTTGCGAAGCCTGCTGCCGGTCGACCGCCAAGTGCCAGACCGAGGTGATGGACGATAGAGTCCAGCCTTGCCGTGCGTCGCGCCGACGGTGCCAGCACCCCTTCGGCGAAGCGCTCGGTGAAGATTTGGCGCCCGCATAGGACGGCGCCGCAACGGAAGCGACGAGCAATCACCAGAAGCTGTACGATCCGCCCCGAAAGGGGAAGATCAGTCACACGACGCCGGTATCGGCTATGGACGCGTCGGGAAACCGTTCCGCAAGATGGGCACAGACCAATGCTTCCCGACGCCCGGACCGCAATAACAGCCTTATCACCTTCGTAGTACGCACTCTCTACAACAAATCCACTCGGCACCAGACTGGAGCGCTGGAGTGCCTGCTGCATGGCGCTGATTCTCCCCCAAATCAAAGCGCCAGACATCCCTCGAACTGCATCAAAAGTGAGTCAGAGCCAATTTTGGACGCCGATCCCCCGGCTTAGGGGGTCAATATTGCAGGCCGAATGACATTACAGTCAATTCCGTCCAATCGCTCGCGCCGGCCAGATCAGCCTCGGCGCCACGGCCTTTGTGCTGCGGCCGCCGATAGCCAAAGTCCCCCTCCAGCAGCGCGACAATATCCGTAACGAGCTGCTGGGCCTCACCACCGCTAATGTAGGGCAATTCCGCTAGTAAGACCTGGCCGGGCTCTCCGCCATGCCAGTGATAGCTCTGGCCGGTGTCCGGGTGAACGCCATTGACCACGAGTTGTTGCCCGTCGCACAGGAACTCAATCTTTTCACCTGCACCATTCGGTGCGGTGAGGTTCGCCGTGATCTTCTTGAAGACCTCCTCGGTTCGGAACAATATTGCGCGCTTTGGCGGCTTACCGATCCGGACTAGGACATGCCCGTAACGGTCCTTGATCAGGTCCTCGACCGCCTGGGCCGCGTCCGCGTTGAGGATGTCGATGTCCAGCGACGGCATTCGCCGCGTCAGGCAGCCGGTGTTGGTGGCGTAGGGGTAGAGCTTGCTCCAGATTTCAATATCCCCTGCCGACGTCTGGTCCCGCTTCTGCCAACCCTCGATTATTGGACGCTTGCCAACCAGCGGGAGCGGATCATAGCCGCCACGCAACAAGATCTGACGCACATCTGACGGCGTCATGCGCTGCCCTCTGAACCGTCGCACTGAAATACGCGACACATGAAGTCTTGGAATGCCGCATCTGACCGCATCAACTCGATCCGCCGGTGCAGTCGCTTCCGCAGCTCGTCCAATGTTTCAGAGATGGCGGTCTGCGAGCGCGTTGCGTCCAATGACATTGAGAGAATGCCGGCAAGCGCGGTCGTTAGGGCCGACGCAGTCTCCGCGGTTCTGAAAACGACGACGCCGGAGCCGGCTACCCTTGAGGTCTCTATGACGGCCTTGGTGATGGCCGCCGACATCGCGCTCTCAAACGCCCCGTCGTAGCGCTCGAAGGCTCCCTCGTATTTGCGGTCACGAGGATTGGTCATGGCACGGACTCAACTTCTCTTACGTAGGCGCCGATGAACTCCAGGAATTGTTCCCTCTCTTTGGAGGATGCCCTCCGCCACGCGTCCGTCAATTCGCCGTAGACCGACGTGGTTTGGGTGACGACGGCCGCGTCACTCTGAGCCGCGGCGAGCTGCGGTGCCCATTTGATCTTGGCAGTGGATCCTCTTCGGTCCCGCCTCCGCCTCCCGTCCCTGCCGACCGTCTCCGTCAACTGGGGAATTTCCCCAGTTGATTGTCTCTTTGCGCGGACCGAGGCGACTGTCTTGTGATCGACCTTCACGGCCTCTGCAATCTGCCGGTTCGACTTGTCGGGCGCCAATATCAGGAGTTTGGCGATCAGCTCTTGTTTTTGCTCCGTGGAGAGATGTCGTCGCCGAACGTTCTTAGACATCACGAAGCTGACCGGGTCCCGGCCTCCGACGTTGCGGTACGGAATGTTCTCCCAATCAGGATTTCCATTGCCGGTGACCAGCGTTGCACCAACCATTTCCATCGCGTCGAGCCGATTGCGGCCATCCAGCAGCTGGCCTTCGAACAATGCGACGCCCTCATGCAAGCCGTTCTTTTGAATGTCGTCGCCGAGCTCTCGTAACTCCTGCTCGGACATGAGCGGCAGCAGCTCGGCAGCTGGATGGAGCGGCAGCGCGTCACGCCACGACAGTTTTCCTTTTGTCATACCGGTCCCCTCTCTTGCGCGAGAGATCCGACCGGCGTATTGGAAGGGCGCTGGAAACGCCGATCGTTCTCCGGTCGGAATTTAGAAGCGCCGCCCCATTCTCCGGGGCGGCGTCTTGCTTAGGCAGCCTCTTCGGCCTGCCTATCTCGTTTATTGGCAGCGATGCTCGCGGCTTTCTCTTCTCGCTCGGCAATCCACGCAGTCACAGCTTCGTCCGCGATGCGGATGCCCGTGCGACCGAGAACCATTTCGCGCGGCCCCCACCCCTCGCGCTTTGCTCGTTCGTACGTGGATCTCGAGATGCCGACCGAAGAGCAGAACTCATCAACGGTCCAGGATGCCCGCGGCACAGGATTGCGTCGGTTGTTCTCCTCGCGCGATCGACAAGCCATGATCATTACTCCTCGCATTGCCAGCGAATACCTTCACTAGCCTCGAGGCTGATCATGCGCGCGTCATTCTTCGGCGCAAGAAAAAATGCGCGACAAGAAATCGCTCACCAAAAGAAAGCACCCTCAAAAAACTTCTGTGCCACACGTGTTTATTCGAAGATCTAAGAGAGTGCTCACCTTTTCCTATTCGACTAATTTACGTTGCAAGTCGGCTTGCTGTAGCCGCTCTCTAGCGCATGATCTACTCCACGGCGTTTCAGCACATTCCACGATAAACAGACACCAACTAACGTAGGGTCAGCTCTCACGATGACGCTCGGTAGGCGCAACGAATCTCAGCAACAACAACCCGCCTTTGACGCACCGAGCCCTAGACGGATGCTCAATGAGGCGCGGGTGCTGGCGATCATCCCCATCAGCCGCACGACGCTCTATCGCATGGAGAAGGCAGGTCGGTTTCCGAAATCGACCTATATCAGCCCGAACCGCCGCGTCTGGTATGAGGATCAGATCGTGGCATGGCAGAACGCGGTGAATGAATTCGATCCGCGTCGGGGGCGCGGTCCGGGGCGTCGGCGACGGGGTGCCTAATTTTTGGTGCGGCGGGCATCGCCGAGAGCACCGTGACAGGACATCTCGGCCTCTATTCAGCCCACATGATAATCATCAACGCGGATCTTCATGTTTCGGCAGCAAACTGAACCCAATGCCGGTGACAAGATAAACAGCGTCGGTTTCATCCACGAGCACGTCGCCGATTGTCATGGTTGTATGTTGTAGTCCCTTGCTCTTAAGCAAGTCGGCAGCCTCACCATTCGGCGACCAGTTCTCCGCTCGCATGCGAGACAAAGCATCTTCCTGGCTATCAGCCTCAATATCCTTCAAGTGAATATGAGTGGCCGAGAGGTTATCGGGATCGGGCGAGCCTCCAACGACGCCGCGGAGAAACGATGGCTTCATATACCAGATTTGATATTTCATCGGGCTCACCTAGATATTTGGCCGAAGCATTTATCAAGTCTGCCTTTTCACGATCTCAAACCCCTTTGCCTCCAATTCCAGCAGAATGCCCTGCGCCAAGTGCGTGCACTCTTCGGGCTTGATCCAATGCGGACTTCGCCAATCCGGGTCATCTTCCCTTGGGTAACTGGTGAATGCAGAGCGAATGGCGGCTTCGATCACGTCCATGGGATTGTCTGACATCTGCATCCCTCACGCATTTGACGAAATAGATCAAAATCCCCGCAAAACGAGCCCAGCCGGGGCGTTCGCCCGCAAGCCTTATCCCTTCAGAAGAACCTCACCACCATCAATCGCTTGATCTAGGTCAACGTTTCTGCTCTCGGGCTCAGGCACGTCAACAGCTTTGTAGAAGAGAAGTTAGAGATGAACTGGCTCATCCCCTTGTTCGGCATTGCAATCGCATTGTCTGGTCAAAATGCATTCGCCAAAAACCGGTTGACCGATCCCGTTACGATTGCACGGGAATGCAAAAGCGATGTGGAGCGCTTGTGCAGAGGAATTCGGCCTGGTGGCCATCGCATCATTCGCTGCCTCAAGGCGCAGGTGGCAGAATTGTCGCCCACCTGCTCGGCCGCACTTAAATCAGCGGAATGACGAAGGCCAAGGCGATCTGCGTAAAACGCGCGAGCAAGGCCCCGTCACTGCTATGGCGTCATAAGTGGAGCATACCGATGTGGATACTGATGTACGTCTTCTCTTACTCAGTTAGCCCGGCAGCTACAAACAACAGGGCGGAATGGCGGCTGCTGCCGACCGTGGTGTTCCAAGAGTTCTCGAACGAAGAACGATGCAGGGCGGCTAAATCGGCGCTTGAAGGAAGTTTACGGGATGCCGGAGAGAAGCTTAGAAGTGGCATGGAAGACTTGAAGGCCATCGGCAAAGCTGACCCTGCACAGGTTATCATTGCCTATAATGTCGAATGCCTACCGAAGTAAAGTCGGCGACAACGACCGCGCTGCTGGGGATACACGCTCCAAGGACGGATCACAGGCGGTCATTGCTCGTCGAGCGGCGGCTCGCCAAGCTCTTGGCAGACATTGGCGGTCCCGCTGCTGCATGGTGAACGGTCGTTGTGAACCACGCGCACGATTTGCTGCCGCCCCCCCCCCGGCGGGCGCACCTGCTGCACCCCTACGACCCAGCAACCTGCCGCCACTCCCACTACGCCGCGTTGACCGGCGCACAGACAACGAACTCTAGCGGCTGCAGAACATCTCCCGCAGAGCCTCCTGCGCTCTGCGGGCCGCGCCGGGCTGCACGAATTGATCGCTTACTCGGCGCGGCATGGAGCGCGAAGCGATGGAGTTCGCCTGCGAACTGATCCACCCCAGCAAGGCATTCCACAACATGGTCTGCACTCGGCTGGAGGTCATTTGCCATGAAGACCTCGACACCATTGCCGCGCCGCACGTCGTCCCCTTCGTCGCGACCGCGTTGGCGCAAGTCGAGGGTGCTACAGCAATTCGATCGGCGAAGCTCGGCTGATGGCGGGCGATCCGCATGATGGCGCGCGCGCCGAAGTCCCGCGCGGGCTGCCACTTCGCTGCCGCCATCGGGCTTCGATGCTTGCTTGACCGGGCCAACGATCAACACACACTCGCCGGGAGAACCTGGGCCGCGGTCTCGAACACTTCCGCAAGGAAGGCGCGAGGTTGATCCCGCCACCGACCGCGACGATCCTTACGAGGACGAAGCCTACCGGCTGTGGGCGATCGAGCAGCAGAGCAAGTGAGCTCTGCTGCCGAGAGGCCCGCGTCATTTTCGTCTGCGCCGTATCCGTTTGCTGCTGAGCCGTTTGGCGTTTGCCGCCACCTTTCTTCGATACTGCTCGACAATCTTGTTTCCAGATGCGCCAGCCATCAGGCTTGTACCAGCCTTCGCCGCCGCCAGGACCTTTTCACTCACCATGCGCTGGGCTTCTCGTTGAGCCGCCTTGCCGCCGCGCATCAGCTTCGCGATCCGAAGTCCGATCACGCGATTGCTTTCTAGCCCTAGCATCATCCAGTTCCACATGGTGCGATATTCCCAGTCGTTCGAACGGCGTACCATCAGGGATGCCATCAACGGCCACGTTGTGCGCGATGTTCAATCAAACCTGCGTGGCTGGTCAAGACGGGCGCAATCTGCTCGCTCATTCCCTCCTGAGCCCGCCTCGGCAACACACGTCACCAACGGACTAGCAAGAGTTCCTTCACCTTCATTCACGGATACATCCGAATGGGCGATAGCCGAAGATCACTTGATGCTGAAGAGTGAGACCGCTGCTGCTGGGGGCCAAACGGGGATGTCCGATGGGTGCGGCAGGCTCGCGCTTTGCGCACATGAAGAGAAGTCTCCGCGTTCGGGCGGTCGTTGTCGGCGTTCTGGAGGAGTTGCCGTTTATCTGCCCGGTGGCGGTCGCGATCGGCTCGCTGATCATGATCGGCATCACGCTCTATATGGATTGGTCTCAGTGAGCGGGAAGTGACGAGCGATCTTACCATGGCGGCTTCTGCAACTGACCGATCTCGAATCGCGTCGGTATTCAAATGCAGGTCAGCATTGGTGGCTTGAGCCTCAGTCCGGAAGCTGGGGATATGTCCTCTTGGGTTCTACAAGAACGAGCGAGTAGCTCATTCGAGAGACGACCAGAACACTCACGCCACGGCCATCCCGCCTTCGCTTTTGTGACGCTTTAGCCACGCTTACCGGTGAGGACCTTATCTTGAAACGTAGGAGAGTACGTCATGCCGCCGACCTATCAGTCGCGAAATCATGTTGGCGAACTGAACGAGAGAAAGAATTGCGAGGAATTCCAAAATCATTTCGAAAAGCCTCCGGGTTCGAAATTTCGCTGTTGTAAAACACGCCCCAGCCCGGAGACCGCAAATCTAGAACTGTTAGTTGCGGCGTAAACGCAAAATGGAACAGTTCAACGAAGAAACAATAAATCAGTTGCCTTTCGGCAACAGCATGAGGAGATTGCAGCGTTCTCGAAAACACGCTGTCATTGCCGCGACGTGCGCAGCATCGGCTTCACTGCGCGACGATTGCCGCCGCTCCCGCCGCAGGTATCGCAGGTAAGCCACGCGGCTCTGATCTAGCGGGAAGCCGTCACCTTGCCGCTGGATTACGCCTTCGGCCTCGAGCTTGCCGATGTAGGCCCGGCTGCAATCGAGGTGCAGCGTCATTGGCCCGACGCGCTGACGGTCGCAGCCCTTTGGCGATGAGGGCCATCAACGGTGACGTCTCGGACATCAGCGCCATTCCTGTTGCGTCGCGCCGCTTTTGAAGGATCGTCGATCTTAGCGTCGCCATCATTGTGCCGTCTATCGCTTGAGGAAATGACGGCGTCTCAAGACCAGAATTGGTCCTCCCGCTGCTCATCGCCTTGATACTCGCGGAAGTCGGTCGCCTTTCCGTTCTTCATCTGCCAGACGTGGATCTCCGGAAACGACGCGGACAGCCCGTTTCGTTCTGCGTTCACGGTAACCAAGGCGACAACGAGATCGTCTTCAGCCAGCACATTGTGCACATCCATGCTGAATGCACCTCCCGAAAGCTCCATCGTGCGTTGAAAGAAGCCTCCGACCTGATCGTGACCGGTATAGTCGCCTGATAGGGGACTATGACCGGGAACGTGCCATGTGATGCCGGCGTCGAAAACCGCGAAAACCGAGGGATGTTTCCTACCGCAAAATCTTCGTAGGCCTTGCGGATAATCACCGAATTCAAATCGCCCATTGTTGTCTCCCCTAAAAGGGTTAGCACTCCTACGGGACTAATCGTGGTCACGGTGACGTACAAAGCCCAAATATAGCAACCAATCGGTCGCCTCGAAATGTCTCCTCTTGGGCCCAGGTCATTTTCATACGGAGCGAAAGTTCGTCGCTGTCAGGCCAAGGCGGACGTTCGCCTTCGCCTGCAACTGCAACAACGGATTTTCTCGCAGCAAATATCCACCTCCCGGCGTCGCGCGGTCCCCGCGTTTTCTACACGCCTCACAGGACCCGGACGACCTCGCGCAGCTCCGTTCAATCCGAACGTGGCAGGCGCAATGAGCGGCGACGGCGGAGCTGCGATGAGGCACACAATGGGCTGTAAGCTTGGCGCGCGCGCCGAGATCTTCGCAAGGCGCTCGGGCGCGGCCTCGATCACTTCCGCAGCGAAAGGCGCGAAGCTGATCCCGCCGCCGACAGAGCGGGACGCCTACTAGGCCGAAGCCTATCGGCTGTGGGCGATCAAGCAGCAGGGCAAGTGACCGCGACCTAGTACAACGAGATGTCCGGTGTTGGATGGAAACCGGAAGTAGTCAGCGCAGGGTCAAAACGACGCGAATGACCCCAAGCGGACTTCTGTTGATTTAGATCAACATGAGCGGCGCGAGACTTCGTTTTCTTGCGTCCTTGTGGCGGCAGCCCTCTCCAGATCCCTGTAGATCAGCATCAAGGACAACCTCGATGAGATGTAGATTGATCAGTCTGACGTTTGCTGTCTCGATAATTCCAATCGTTGCGAATGCGCAGGTAACCATTGATATGGGCAAGATCATATGTAGCCAATATCTTGCTATGCCGCAGTCACAGTCAGATAAGTTTTCTGCCTGGATGAGCGGTTGGTTCAGTTATCAGAACAACAGGACCTTTGTGGACCTTGCTTTGCATCAACAAAATATCGCCAACGTAAAGGCATGGTGCCAATACCATCCGGCGGAAAGCGTTATGTATGGCTTGCAACAATCGGTAGGCAAAAATTGACGGCTCGGGACTTTGGAGGATCGCTATGAAATGCAGGGCTCTTGTCGTTTCTGTGATTTTGATAGGCGCGGCATCAGCGCCAGCCGCGGCTCAGATCAAGCTGGACATGAACAAGATCACTTGCGGAAATTGGCTAGGATACGGTTCAGCAGACCGAGATTTCGTAAGGTATTTCATGAGCGGCTACTATAACGCGGCTGCAAATAATAATGTTTTGGACTACGACCGCCTGCAAAAGAATTCCGAAAAAGTTGTCGCCTATTGCAAAAAGCACAAATCCGACACTCTGCCAACCGCCATTCAAAAAAGCGCCAGCTAGGTTGGGGGCCCCGACGGCGGCGTCGCGGCCGGAGCCTTGGCCGGCCACATTGCCACTCCTCGACCGAGAGTTGAACGGGCCACTGGAACTGCGCAACCGCCTCATTGTTGCGCGCATAACCGCGCGTCGCTTCAGTACGTCTCCTTTTGTTGGCTCTTTTCGGACCTGACAGACTTGGCTGATAACGTCCGCTCACGCGGCTGAAGCGGGCATCAAGCCTTCGCAGTTTGCGGTCTGCTTATGGCCAATCGGCGCACACGGAATTTGTGTACCAATTCGCATAAAATAAAGCCGGGAATGCGCGATTGCAAATACGCTTGCGCGGCACGGTCGCGCGGTACCCGCAGGAACTCGCGCCCTCCACAGGACCCTGACGACCGATTGGTCATGGCCCCGGTCCTCTTTGACTGAGCGGGCCCGGAACAGACTTGCTCGAAGAGTGTTGGTCCTGCATCACCGCCCTTTCATTGGCTCTTATCGGTGATGTGAACGCCGGTTGCGCTCCCGCCTTCCTCTTGAATGGAAAGGAGCGCGCCATGAAACGGCGTCGTTTCAAGCAACAATTGTCGCTGCAAGATCGTCTTGCGTCATTCGCCAAGACGGCGCGCGAACTTGCGGCGCTTCTTCCCCCCGGGGCAGAAAAAGACGAGCTGCTCCGCAAAGCGTCCGGGGCCGATACGGCGGACTGGCTGAACGAAAGCTTAGGGTCAGCCGCCCAGCGGCCGCTCAAAGCAACTAGATGAGGGATTATCAAGCGGCTCTTGAAAAGCTTCGGAAAGATGCCGCTGAGGCCGCGCTAATCCGCGATCTTGCCACTGTCCCGGCCAAGCGGGAAATGTTCGATAGGTTGGCCCTGCATCTGACCAGCCTTGCAGATCAGGTTGAGCTTGCGATGATCGAAGCTTCCAACAAGACGGCGAAGCGGGCGTAACGCCCTCAGTGCCTTGGTTCACACGGCAGCGGCTCGCACCGGCAGCGCCACCGTGTCACCATCGCCAGCCGCCGCGCAACGCAAGCGCAGTTCTGTTCTTGGGACAAAAGCGCAAAATCTGCAACTTGATCGAAGTCGCGCGCTCGACCGCGCCAGCATCACGGCGCGGACAGGCGACCGACAGCGGACGGCAACCAACGGAGCATGGATGATGATGGATAAAATCCAACGCGCCATTTTAGAAAATCAAGTCATCCTTGCCGAAGCCCTGTGGATGCTCCTGCATTCGCAAGGTATCAGTTCGGACGCAACGCTTCAGAACGTCTCCGCCCGCATCAAGGCTACCCGGAAGCTGCTCGAAGAACACAGCGAGGAGAACCCTTAGCGCGGCGTCGCCTCATCACCCGTCGAGCGCGGCAGCACGTCACCGCAACGGCGACAGGCGGCCTACGGCACCGCCAAGGCCCGGCAGAAGGCCGTACAGCGCGCCGCCAGCGCCGGGCCATAGGACGGACACCGGGAGGGGCAACAGCGCACAGACCCTCCGTTGATCTAGGTCAACGTCAGCGATCCTTTAGCGCTCATGCCATGTTCAGCCGCACCTGAGGCGGCTCCCGTCACCTTTCAGTGACGCAAGCGCGAAGAGGGAGGTCCAACATGCATCCGGAGAAGCGTCTTTCGATCAAGTCAGCGACTGTTGCCGGGATTGCTGCTAGCGCCCTGTTGGGGCTTGCAGGTGTCTCGCTCAATCCAGCGCCAGCCCAGGCGGTCGTGTACTGCCAGTACGTTGAATATCCAGTGGGTTGCGTTGCCCGGGCAGGCGTCGTGCTGAGGCCTCGTCCGGTGGCGCGCGCTGCGGTCCGTCATAACGCCGGTGGCAATGCAAATGGCGGCGTCAATCGCGTTGGGGCGGGGCGGTAAAGACTTGTTTCGCGGTCACGAGCGAGAAAGAAGCCGTCACCGCTTCGTCCCGGTGGCGGCTTTTTTATCGCCCCCGGCGCGGGCGCAGGCGACCGATAGCCGGCGGCGGCATCACGGCATGAAACACACTTGGTACGTCACTTTTGAAGTGCCGCCGGATGGCACGCTGTTAAGACGGCGACATCCGCGCTTAACCAAGACGTTTGAAACCGAAGCAGAAGCGAAGGATTTTGCGCGAACCAAATTCAACGAGGGATTGGTCGTCACCGCGGGGACCATGATCCCCCACCTGCCGAGAACGTCAATCCCGTCGCCGAAAATTCCAGCGTGGCTTGAAGCTGACCAAGTAAATGAGAGCAGCGGGCCGACCAAAAAGTAATCTTTGACGACGTTGGCACGCTGCCGGGTGCAACTGCGCCTATTTGATCTAGATCAAGCGCCGGCTCTCGACCTCAGGTGCGATGCTCTGGGGCAACAGCAACCGGGAGCCTGACGATGAGTGAACGTTCGGAGCCGAAACAGGTCTGTCGTCGCAACGCACTCACTTTCCTTGGACACGCGGCCGTGTTTGGGCTTATGGCCTCGCCCGCAATTTTGGCGGTGTCAGAGGCGGAAGCTCAGACCACCACGGCGCCCGCCACGCCCACGACGCCGCCCGCGGACGCGCCGATGTCTGGGACAGAGCGCCGTCAGGAGCGGCGAAGCGGGCGAACAGAAAGGCGCCAGGAACGCCGGACCGGACGCACAGAACGGCGTCAAGACCGGCGCACAGGACGCGACGAGCGACGGGACGCGCGCGACGGCACCCCGACCACCACAACCACCACCGAGCAGAAAAAGTAGTCCGTTCATTCGGGCCAACCACGGCAACCGGGCCGCCTCAGCGCAGGCCCGGGAAGGCCGTACAGCGCGCGCGGATCGCAGGGCCACCGCATGGGGCGCGCCGCGATCCTCAGGCCGTTCGAGCGGCTTAAGCTTCCCGAACTCCAACTCGCGCCCAACGGCAGGATGTGAAACTAGGGCCTAATAGGGCCCGGCAGGTTCGGGCGGGCCTTTCGTTAGTGCGACTAAAACCGAAATATGCCTTTAGTTTCAGGTACTTTCACCGCTTTCAACCGGCCGAAAACAGCGCTTGCGGAAAGGACCACACGGTTTTGCCGTACGCACGGCCCGCCATTTCGTCGCAGTTTTTCCAGCCCTGTCGACAGAGCCGGAAACTTACAGACGAGACGAACCTGACAGCGCCGCTCATCCAGCACGAAGTTTTGGGCTCACGGAGAGCAATCCGCCCTGCCCTGAACCTCTCGCGCCCGACGCTGTCGCGTCCACCGCAAGCCCGGCTCGCGACAGTGACGACACAAGATCGCCCCTCTTGGTGAGCCGGGATGGACGACACATACGCCATTTCCGAATTTCGGCAAAGTGGAATATTCTTGCAAGCGCGGCTTGACACCGGCGGAACTCGGAATGCCCCGGTGTTTTGCCCGACGGCCGGGCCCGGCGGCGCGCTCACGAATCCGGCGGCGCGCTTACGAATATCGTCCCGAACGCAACACGCTTCGGAACCCAGGTTGACGTCGCGCCGTTCTTGAGCACTATCTGCGACAATTCGAGCACGCCTCGGACATAAAGGCGCGGCAATCTCAGGGCTTGTCGATCGCCCCCGCCCTGCTTCCCCGGAGTTCCCATGCATTCTGCCGACCGTCCGGCAACGCGCCTCGCGACGCGGCTCGCCTTTCTCGTCGCGGGCTTCGGCATCGCATGCTGGGCGCCGCTGGTGCCGTTCGCAAAGACGCGGCTCGGCGTCGATGACGGCGTTCTTGGATTGCTCCTACTCAGCCTCGGCATCGGCTCGGTCGTCGCGATGCTTCTGACCGGAGTCATGAGCGCGCGCTACGGCAGCAAGCCGATCATCATCGCGGGCGGACTCGGTCTGGCCCTGGCGCTACCCCTGCTGGCGATCGCGAGCTCGCCTGCAACGCTGGCGCTGGCCCTGTTCGCTTTCGGCGCCGCGCTCGGCTCCATCGACGTCGCCATGAACATCCATGCGGTCGAGGTGGAGCGCGACGCGGGCCGCCCGCTGATGTCCGGCTTCCACGCGCTGTTCAGCATCGGCGGCTTCGCGGGATCCGCCTTGATGACTGCGCTGCTCTCGTTGCAACTCGGCGCGCTCGCCTGCACGCTGATCTGCTCTGTGCTGATGCTGGTCGCGATGCTGGCGGCCTGGCCGCGCCTGCTTCGTTCGGTGCAGGTCCAGGACGGACCGCTCTTCGTGCTGCCGCATGGCTCCGTGCTCCTGCTGGCGCTGCTCGCCGCTATCACTTTCCTCGTCGAGGGCGCGATGCTCGATTGGGGCGCGCTGCTCGTCATCGGCGCCGGCCTCGTCTCGGAAGTGCAAGGCGGGATCGGCTACATCGTGTTCTCGATCGCGATGACCGCGGGGCGGCTCGGCGGCGACGCCGTCGTCGCACGCATCGGGGATCGCGCGACATTGTTCTGGGGCAGCATCATTGCGATCGCGGGCTTCGTAGTCCTGCTCAGGGCGCCCGTAGCGGCGGTCGCCATCGGCGGCTTCCTGCTGATCGGCCTCGGTGCATCGAACCTCGTGCCGGTGCTGTTCCGCCGGGCGGCCAGGCAGACCGTGATGCCCACGGGGCTCGCCGTCGCCGCCATCACGACCGCAGGCTACGCGGGCATCCTCATCGGTCCCGCCGGCGTCGGCTTCGTCGCACGGCTTGGCGGATTGCCGACAGCGTTCTGGCTGCTGGCCGCGCTGATGTGTCTCGTCGCGCTGTCGGCGCGCATGGTCACGGCGGAGGGCCGGCAGACGTCGCGCGTGGAGGCCTGAGCGGCCTCACAAATTGCTCAGCCCGATCGACTTGATCACGGGCGCCAGGCTTGTCGTCGTCACGTCGATGATGCGCTGGAATTTGTCGGGACTCGAATCGATGTCGGGCTCGATGCCCTGGGCACGGTAGTTTGCCTGCATCGCCGGATCGGCCATCGCGACCAGCGTCGCCTGTGCGATCCGGTCGATGATCGCATCGTCGGTGTGCCTGGGTGCGAAGATGCCGAACCAGCCCTCATAGCGGAGATCCGGCATGCCGGATTCGACCGCGGTCGGAATCTCCGGCGCGCCGCTCAACCGCTTTTCGCTGGTGACCGCCAGCAGCCTGACCTTCCCGGCCTCGCCCAGTTGCTTCAACTGGTCGGACATGACGCCGATGACGAGCGATATCTGGCCACCGGCGAGGTCGTTGGTCGCCTGCGAAATGCCCCGATACGGCACGTGGACGATGTCCAGCGCGCCGGCCTGCTGCTTGAAGGATTCGCCGACCAGATGGTTGCCAGTGCCGATGCCTGGTGTCCCGTAGGACAGTTTTCCCGGATTATCCCTAGCGTAGGCAATCAGCTCACGCAGATCCGCGGCAGGCACCGACGGATGGACCGCGAAAACCAGCGCGGTGCTGATCAAGCGATAGATGGCGCGAAAATCGTCGACGGAATAGCCGGGATTTTTCGAGGTCAGGGGAATGATGACCTGCGTGCTGCCGTTGCCGAGCAGCAGCGAATAGCCGTCGGGCTCCTCGCGCGCGACCGTCGCAGCCCCGATCGCGCCGCCCGCACCGCCGATATATTCCACGAAGGTCGGCCCAAGCAGCGACGACATCTTGTCCACCCAGGGACGCCCGATCTGGTCCCCCGCTCCGCCGGCTCCGTACGGAAGCACCAGACGAATGGGACGAGACGGATAATCAGCGGTTTGTCCGCTGCGCGGGATCGCCGCCAGCGCCGCTGCGCCCGATAGCGCATGGACGAATCGTCGCCGCGAGAAGGAAGCCATGTTCGAATTCCGGAAGTCGGTGGTCACTGTCGAGGCGGGACCGGCTCCCGAACCATCCAGTCTCAGCAATCTGCTACCGCCGTCAATGCGCCATCCGGGTGAGAGCACCGGTGTCATCGCCTTGTCATGTCACCATAACCCTTTACTTCTTAAGGGTTATTTCGGCGGACCGACCGATCGAAGCCATGCGCGCAGGGCTACCAGCTCTGCCCACTGCTTTCGGCCAGTTTACTGTACGCCTCGTTCTGATAGACCAAAAAGTAATACATTTTGACTCCCGTTGCGGGGGCAATGGCGCGTGCCAGATCGTATCGAAGACTCGGCCATTTCTTTTGGGCCATTTCGACTATTTCCGAAGTCGCGGCTCTTGGAGAAGGAGGGCTCGCCACTTCACGTCGGCGGCCGCGCGCTCGATATTCTGATCTTCCTCGCCGAGCGCCCCGGCGAAGTCATCGACAAGAGAGAGCTGGTCAAGCGCATCTGGGCCGACGTCAATGTCGACGAGGGCAGCCTGCGCTTCCACGTCGCGGCACTGCGCAAGGCGCTGGGCGATACCGGGAAGTCGGCCCGTTATGTCGTCAATGTGCCCGGCCGCGGCTACTGCTTTGTCGCCTCGCTCGCTCACGCGGCCCCGCCGGCCGCTCAGCCCGCCGTGAACATCGCACCTCCCCGTTCCCTTCCCTCGCCGCTCTCGAAAATGGTCGGACGGGAGGAGATCGTCGAGAAGATATCGAACGGGCTTTCGCTGCATCGCTTCATGACGGTGGTCGGCCCCGGCGGCATCGGCAAGACCGCCGTCGCCGTCACCGTCGGGCATCGCAGATCGGCGGATTTCGGCGGGCGCGTATTCTTCGTCGACTTCGGTCCACTGAGGGATGCAAGCCACATCGCGACCACCATCGCCTCCGCACTGGGACTGACCATCAGCGCGGAGGATCCAACGCCGGCCCTGCTGACCTTCCTGAAGACCGGCCCAGCCCTGCT